>OZ245817.1:1375000-5006157 GCA_965228475.1 Myxococcota bacterium | reverse complement strand
CGAAGAAGCCTTTGAGGATGTCGAGGGCGCGCATGGGAACCTCCAGGGTGGGGGCGGCAGGAAGTGCCGTCCTGGCGGGTGTCGGAGTCAGTCTCGCATGGGGGCCCACTCCGGCGTCCACCTTCGTTCGGTGTTCGACCTTCGACGCAGGCTGTGCGGGGAAACTTCGGTGGCGGGCGCCGACGCCTCGGAACGAGGGTCAGCGGGCTCCGACGCGGCGGCGGATCTCGACCCCGCGGTGGAGGAAAATCACCGCGCTCGGGTCGATCTGGCGGATCACGGCGTCGCCGACGGCGTCGCCCTCGCCGAGCTCGACGGGGCCCTCGCGGCCTTCCACCTCGAGCAGGGCCCGGCGGCGCTCGGGCGTCGGGTGCCAGAGCGTCCGCGTCACGACGAGCTCCGGCAGCGGCGCCCGGGAAGCCACCTGGGGCTGGCCGGCGATCTTGGGGCGGAGCGGCGGGCGCGGGAGTCTCGGCCGCGGGCTTCGGCAGGGATGACGCGGCGGGCGCCGAAGACGATGGCGGGCTCGCCTTCGGTGCGGGAGCGGGAGCGGGCTTCGGAGCCGGCGCGGCCGATGCCGTCTCGATCGGCTTGGGAGGTACCACGGCCGGTTTCGGCGCCGGCGCGGGACGCTCGGCCGCGGGAGCCGGGGCCGGCGGCGAAGCCGACCGCGTCGTCCGGCGCGCGGGGTCGGGGGCCGGCGCGGTCGGGCGCGCGAGCATGGACTCCTCGACGCCCGCCTCCATCTGCTGTCGCCGGAACGCCGCGCGGCGAAGCTCGGCCGGCGAGGGCTCGGCAGCGACCGGTGACGTCGGCTCGACCTCGGCGACGGGAGCGCTTCGGGCCGGCGCGGGCGGCGGCGGGGAGGCGTCCGAGGGAATTCTGCGCGGCTGGATCAGCGTCGGCCCGTCGTCGGCCGGGGGCGGCGCCGCAGCGCGCCGCTGGGCCAGGACCGGGTTCGGGACGCCACTCGGAAGGACCATCCCCTCCGGCACGACGGCCGGCGCCGGCGCCGGTCGCGCGGGCTCGACGGTTTGCGCCGGCGCGGGGGTTCGCGGCGGCGCAGCGCTGCGCGGCGGGTCGGCGGCGACGGCCCGCGCGGCCGGAGCGCTGGCAACGGAATCGGGCGGCGTTTCGTCACCCCCGGAAAAGAAGAAGAAGAACAGGGCGACGACGAGGATCGCGCCCCCCGCGCCCGCAGCGGCAAGCAGCGGGAAGCGGGGCCGCGAGGGCTCGCCCGGGCCGGCCACGACCTGATCGCGCAGCGCCTGCTCCTTCTGGGCGTCGCGCTCTTCTTCGAGGCGCCGGAGCGCCTTCAGGATCGTGCTCATCCGGCCTCCCGCAAGCGGGGAAATTCGTAGGCGCCGAGGGCGTCGTAGAGGACCATCTTGGTGCGCGGCCCGACTTCTCCGTCGGGGGTGAGGCCGCGGCTGCGCTGGAACGCCTCGACGGCCGCGCGCGTCGCCGGATCGTAGCGACCGCTCGGCACCTCGGCATAGAAACCGAGCAGGCCGAGCTGGCGCTGGAGCCAGAGCACCGAGCTTCCGGCGTGGCCGTCGCGCAGGACCGGCGGCGTGCGCACGAAGTCTCGCCAGGGAACGCGCGCGCGGCCGGTGAAGCGCGCTTCGATCTCCGCCAGCGGAACGCGCGACGGGCCGGGCGCCTCGAGCCCGGGCACCACGGCCTCCTCGCCCTCGAGGTGACGCAGCACGATCCAGCGCGGCCGGCCGTCGGCGCCGAGCACCTCGATCGCGGCCGGGTGGTTCAACGCACCGATGGCGGCCAGCGAGACGCCCTCGAGGCGGACCAGGCGGAGACCGAAGTCCGGAAGCTCGCGGCCGAGCCCGTCGATCGTGTCGAGGCCGGGCGAGGGCGTGAGCATCCAGCTCTCGAGGAGCGCCGTCACGGCGGCGGCGTCGGCGCCGGGGCCCGAGGAGCCTGCGAGCAGGGCCTCCAGATCGGGCGGCGCGGGGGCCGCGACGTCGAGGGCAGAAGCGGCGGCCTCGGAGAAGTCGGGCGCGGCGGAGACGGAGGGCTGCCCATCGAAGCTCGCCAGCGCCGTCGGACTCGACGTCTGCGGAACGACGCGGCTCGTCGCAGCGGCGCCTGGCGCGCCGCGGGAAGGCTCCTCGGCCGGCGGCGGGGCGGACACGGCGGGCAGGCGGTCGGAACGCCCGGCCAGCCACCCCGGAACCCCGAAGAGCTGGTAGGCCCCGAAGGCGAGCACGGCCACGCCGGCAGCGGCCCACCAGCCGGCGTGCGGAGCGCGGCGGCGCGGGCTCCGCTTCGCCCCGCGCCGGCCCGCGGCCAGCTCCGAGACGGCGCCCTTCACGTGACGCGCGGTCACGTCGCGCGCCTCGTCCGCGTAGGCCGCGAGCAGGGCGCGGTCGCACAGGATGTTCACGACGCGCGGCACCCCGGCCGACTGCCGGTGCACCTCGCGCAGGGCGCTCTCGGTGAAGCAGCTCCGGTTCGCCCCGCCGGCGACGCGCAGGCGATGGCGCACGTACTCGCTCGTCTCGGCGCGCGTCAAAGGCCCGAGCGTCCACCACACGCTGATGCGTTGACGCAGCTGACGCAGGTTCTCCTGGGCGAGCTTCGCCTCGAGCTCGGGCTGCCCGAGCAGGATGATCTGGATCAGCTTGCTGGTCTCGGTCTCGAGGTTCGAGAGCAGACGCACCTGCTCGAGGGTCTCGTCCGGCAGGTTCTGGGCCTCGTCGATGATCAGCAGGACGCGCCGATCCTGGCGCTTGTTGTGGACGAGGAACTCGTTGATCCGCTCGAGCAGATCGCGGCGCGACGCCCCGCCCGGCACGGCGACGCCGAACTCGGTGCAGACGGATTCGAGCAGCTCGACCGGCGAGAGGTCCGGATTGAAGAGGAAGGCGACCTCGGTCTCGGCGCCGAGCCGCTGCAGGAGGGTGCGGCAGAGCGTCGTCTTGCCCGTTCCCACCTCGCCCACCACGGCGATGAAGCCCTCGCCCTGATCGACTCCGTAGAGCAGATGGGCCAGGGCTTCCCGGTGGGATTCAGCGAGGAACAGGTATCGGGGGTCCGGGGAGAGCGCGAAGGGCTTTTCCCGGAGCCCGAAGGACTCGAGGTACATGTGGGCGATCCGAGGGGCTGGTTGCCGACGTCGCCGGGAGGGTAACACGACGTTTTCGGGGCGGAATCCCCCTGTTTTCGGAGGGTTCCGCCCGTCGGCGAACCGGGGCCGCTCCCCTTACGGGGCGACCAGGCCCGCCCGAACGGCGAATCGCACCAACCCGGACACCTTATGGATGTCGAGTTTGTCCATCAGGTTCGCTCGGTGGGACTCGATCGTCTTGAGCGAGACGCCGAGCTTGCTGGCGATCTCCTTGCTCGAGAGCCCATCGGCGATCAGCTTGAGCACCTCGCGCTCGCGCGCGGTGAGGGCGCTCACCGCGGAGGACGGGCGGTCGCCCGGCCGCGCGATCGCGTCCACGACCTGCTGCGTCACGGTCGGCGAGAGGTAGGACTCCCCGGTGCGCACGGCATCGATGGCGCTGCACAGGTCTTCCGCCGAGGCGTTCTTGTGCACGTAGCCCGAAGCGCCGGCGCGGAGGGCCTCCTCGACGTAGCTCTGCCCGTCGTGCATCGAGAGCGCGAGGATCTTCGTCTGCCCGCCGCGGCTGATCTGGCGCGTGGCGTCGATGCCGGACATGCGCGGCATCGAGATGTCCATCAGGATGACGTCGGGTTGCTTGCGCTCGGCCAGCTCGACGGCCTGTTCGCCGTTCGAGGCCTCGGCCACGACGCTGAAGTCTTCCCGCTTCGAAAGCAGGCGACGGATGCCCTGCCGGACGATCTGGTGATCGTCGGCGACCAGGATGGTGGTCTCCATGTTCCCCCCTCTGGAGCGGCGCGGCGGTGACCCAGTGTTCGCTACGGGGTTCAGCCGAGGCTCCGAGGGTTCTATCGGCAAGCCTTGCCCGGGATTTAGCCCGTTTTCTGCTGGGGAAACGCCGCCCGCCTGCCGGGGGCCTGCTCCGGGGTCGCCCCTAGCCGCCACGCCCGAGCCCGGCCCGGCCATGGCCGGAACCGGGGGGTCGGCTCAGGGGGCCATTTCGGCAGAGGATTCAGGGGTTTTCACGGCGGCCCGGAGGGCGCGCTGGGTGCGTGCGATGGCGGCCCGCTGGACCCGGAGTTCTTCGGTGTGGGCGGCCATCTGGCGCTCGAGGCGTTCGCGCGCATCCAGGGTGTCCGAGAGCCGGGCTTCCAATCGTTCGATGCGGCGTTCGAGCTCTTCGATCACGCGGGCGTCCTCCTTGGCGACGACTTCGGGTTCGCTGGCCGCGGCGGCGCCCGCGAAGGCGGCGGCCACTGCGGGCTGGGGCAGGGCGGGCTCGTCCCCCGCCGAACCAGGGTCGGGCTCGGGGTCGGGCTCGTGAGCCTCCTCGGCCTCCGCCACCACGGCCGTCTCCGGCGCGCCGGGGACGTGGGGCTCGAGCTCCTCGGTAGCGCGGCTCGCCGTGTACTCGGGCCGCTCCTCGGCCCCGGGCGGGGGCCAGGGCGTTGCCGCGGCCTCCCGGGTGAACCGCTCCGAGCGGCGGCGAAGCACCAGGAAGACGACCAGCAGGACCGCGACCGCGGCGAGGAGCCAGGTCATGTCGAAGCCCGCGTCACCGGAGGCCGCGACGGCCTGGGGCTCTTCGGGCGGCTGGCCGCCGACGGCCACGGGGATCGAGGTCTCTTCGTCCTCGGCCACGGCGTCGGCTTCGGGGTTGCCGACGGCCGCCTGGGCGATCTCCTCGGCGGCCGAGTCTGCGGCTTCGGCGACGGCCTCGGAATCCGCTCCTTCCTCTTCACCGCGGATCGCCTCGACGGCAGCCGCGAGGGCGGCCTCGGCCGGGTCTTCTTCGGCTGCAGCCGGCTCGGCGGCGGGCGACGGCTCGGGAGCCTCGGGCTCGGCGGCCGGCGTCGGCGTCGCGGCCGGCGCGGGCTCCGGAGCGCGGGCCACCGCCTTCGGCGCCGGCGCGGCGGCGGTGGCGGCCGCGGGCGAGACGTCGAGCACGATCCGGTAGGGGTTCTTCAACACCATCTCGCGGACGGTCACGTTCGGGCGGCGCAGCTTCACGCGGGCTTCGCTGCCGCCAGCGCCGGGCCGCACCGTGACGCTCTCGACGAGCCGGCTGCGCGAGGTCAGCACGCGCCCCGCGGCGTCGGCATCGAGGCCGATCCGAAGCTCCGACCCGCCGCCGGCGTTCTTCTCGACGCCGTACTCGGCCGGCCCGTCGAACTCGAGCACGATCCGCGTGTACTTCGAATGGTCGCCCACCCGCACCTGCTCGAGGCGCGCGGCGTCGGCCGGCAGCGCCAGCAGCAGCGCGGCGGCCACGGCCCATCCTGCGAGACGAATTCTCATGGCTCCCCCTGTGATCGCGCCTGGCGACGCGCGGTTCGAGAACGCGAGGCCGGACGCGCTACCCGGTCCCTTCCTCGTACAACAGGGACCGAATCGCTTCGATGGCGTGGGGGATGCGAGGACCGTACCAAGAAACCCAGGTGCCGTCGATCAAATGAACGCGCCCTTCACGCGCCGCGGGCATGCGCCAGGTGAGAAGTTCCTGGCGGTCGCGCTCGGAAAATGCGTAGGGCTCGTCCGGCAGGAGCACCACCTCCGGGCCAGCCAGCTCCACTTCGGGCCGGCGCAGGATCGGGTAGCGCCGTTGCGCGCCTTCCCAGGGGTTCGTGGCGCCGCACAGGACCAGGAGGTCGTGGATGTAGGTGTCGCCGGACACGCCCATCCAGGGGTCGCGCCAGATCGGGCAGAAGACGCGCACCGGGGGTTTCGTACCGAGCGCCACTTCGGCCCGGGCGAGGGCGGCTCGCGCCGGCTCGACCACCCGGCGGAAGGCCTCCGCGTCGGCGCCGAGCCCGTGGAGCGTTTCGAGCAGCGCGACGCCCTCGGCGACCGTGCGCGGGTAGTCGACCTGGACCTCGAGCCCCGCTGCTTCGAGCGCGCGGACCGTCCGCTCCGTGTTCTCTTCCCGGTTGGCGAGCACGAGGTCCGGCGCGAGGCGCACGACGGCGTCGACGTCGGTGTCCTTGGTCCCGCCGACGCGCGGCACGCCCGCGAGCTCCTGCTCGGGGTGAACGCAGTAGTCGGTGGCGCCGACCACGCGCCCGCCGAGGCCGAGCGCGAAGAGCGCCTCGGTCACGCTCGGGACGAGCGAGACGATCCGGCGGGGCTGCCGCGCTCCCGGGTGCGCGGTGGAATCCGTCAAGCGAAACGGACGTGCAGGACGCCCGCGTCGAAGCGGGTCCCGGCGATGGCGCGCCCGGCGACGGAGCCCGGCAGGGCGACGAGCCGCTCGGCATCCCGGAAGCGGATCCACAGCTCGCTCCCCCGGGTGCGCAGGTCGATGTCTTCCTTCGAAGCGCCGGGCAGGTCGATCTCGAGGACGGTGCCGCCGCCGCGCTTCACGAGCCGCACCGGGCGCTCGCGGGTAAAGAGCCGGGCCGGATCCTCAGCGCCGTAGATCTGCTCACCGAACGTGGCGAGGGCCTCCGTGCCGCGCAGCTCCGTCGGGTGGAGCGGCGCGTGGAGGATCGGGATCGGGAAGGAGGCCGCGATCTCCTGCTGCTCCCGGCGCTCGCGCTCGGCCCAGCGCTCGAACCAGCCGCCGCGCGCGCCCGCCGGAAGCTCCCGGTTCACGACGACCGCGTCCGTCGCGACGCCGTACAGGGAGAGGTAGGCGAAGGAGCGGCGCGCTTCTTCGACCACGACGCGGGCCGGGTTCACGACGAGGCGGGCCGTCGTGCGGTCCCCGTCCATCAGGATCTGGCGGACGTCCTCCACCTCGCGGTAGAGCCGCTCGAAGGCTTCGAAGAACTCTTCCTTCGGGATCAGCTTGCCGGCGGAGACGCGGTCCATGATCGGCCGGAGGAGCCGTGCGCCGCGGCGCTCGAGATCGAAGAAGTTCTCCATGAAGATGCGCAGGGCGTCGGGAAAGCGGAGCATGCGGAGGGTCGCGCCGGTCGGCGCGCAGTCGACGACGCAGACGTCGTAGGCGCCGGTCGCTTCGACCTCGCGCACCGCGCGCAGGGAGACGAGCTCCTCCATTCCCGGGAAGACCAGGAGCTCGTCGGCGACGAGGTCGTCGGTGCCTTCGCGCAGGAGCGCGCGCAGCCAGGCCTGGATGTCGGACCAGGCGCGATCGAGTTCGGCGAGTACACCGATCTCCTGGGCCTTCAGGTTCGGGGCGACCTCCACCGGTACGGCGCCGACCGGCCGCGCGAGGCCGTCGCCGAGGCTGTGGGCCGGGTCGGTCGAGAGCACGAGCGTGCGGTGCCCGGCACGCGCGCAGCCGAGCGCCGTGGCGAGGGCGGTCGACGTCTTGCCGACGCCGCCCTTTCCCGTGAGCAGGATTACGCGCATGGTTCGAACTGAACGAGCAGGCGCCCGCGGTCGAGCCTCGCGGCCACGAGGTCGAGCCCGGCGACGCGGCGCGGAAGGGCGATGGCGCGGCGGCGGCGCCCGGTGGTGACCAGCAGCTCGTCGTCGAGCTTCGCGACGTCGAGCTGGCTGGCCGTGGCGCCGGGCAGCGGAAAGGACAGGCGGTAGCCGTCCGCGACCCGCGTGTAGCGCGGCCGCGCGAAGCGGGAGAGCCGGGCCTCGGGCGCGCGCTCGCCGAAGAGCGCCTCGCCCTGGGCCCGCAACCGTTCGAGCCCGACCACCTCGTCGTCCTGGAGCGGCGCGCGCAGCACCGGCAGCGGCGCGAAGTTCGCCTCGACCTCGCGGTAGCGCTCTTCCTGGAGCGCGCCCCAGTCGCGGAAGAAGTCCTCGGCGCACGCCTCTTCCGGGAGGAGCCGGTTCATCACCACCGCGTCGCAGGCGACGTCGAACAGCGCGAGGTCCGTGTGGGCCCGGCGGGCCTCGTCGATCACCATTCGCTCGGGGGTCAGCACGAGGCGGACGCTCGTCTCCCGGCCGGTGATGCGGGCGCGCAGGGCTTCGAGCTTGCGATAGAGCAGATCGTCGGCGTCGCGGAAGACCTCGGCGCCGGGAAGCGGCGCGGGGACCAGGTTGCGCGCGAGCGGGGTGACCACGGAGGAGAGCGCCTGCTGGAAGCGGAGCAGCCAGCGCAGGGTTCCGTCCGCGACCTCGGGTAGCGTCAGCAGGCGGAGGGTCGAGCCCGTCGGCGCGCAGTCGACGACGACGAACTCGAAGCGGCCGCTCGCGGCGAGGTCTTCGACGGCGAGCAGGGTGGCGAGCTCCTCGGCGCCGGGCAGGAGGGCGAGCTCTTCGGCCACCACCTCTTCGATGCCCTGGTAGCGAAAGAGGGAGATCAGGTAGTCGCGAACGCGGCCCCAGTGGCGCTCCATCGCCACGCGGGCATCGACCTCGAGGGCATGGAGCCCCTCGGCGATGCGGACCGGCGCCATTCGCGCCGCTTCGTCGTCGATCGGTTCGCCCAGGACGTCGCCCAGGCTGTGGGCCGCGTCGGCGGAGACGACGAGCGTCGGGACGCCGCGCACGGCAGCGCAGACCGCCGTGGCGGCGGCGGTGGTCGTCTTTCCGACGCCACCCTTTCCGGTGTAGAGGACGGTTCGCACCCGGCAAGCTTAGTCGCCTGCCGGAAGCCGGGCTACGAAGCGCGGGCGAAGCCGCGCGCTCGCCCGGCTAGGCGGCGTCGGCCGCGCTCTCGCCCCGGAAGCGGGCCGGCGTCGAGCGACGGCTCGTCCAGACGTGATCGCAGCGCGGGCACTCGGACAGCAGCACCACGCCGCGGTCGATCACCTCGTCCGTCCGGATCTCGGTGAAGCCGCAGACCAGGCAGCGGGTCAGGGTTCGGGTGGCAGGGGTCATGACGATCTCCTCGGGCGCTCCCTGGAAGAGAAACACCATCCCGTGACGAATCCGGTCACGCGGAGTGACGTTCTCTCCTCTTCCGCTGAGTGCTCCCCGGGGAGGCCCGGTTGCGAGAGACCCCGTTCGAATCTCGGGGGACGGCCTGGGGCGTGCTTTTGGGCTAGCTGCGCCGGCGCAGGTACTGCACGGCGTCCTCGGCGGTGGCCGGAGCCCCGATGCGGAAGCCCTGCATGGCGTCGCAGCCGATCCCGCGCAGGAAGGACTCCTGCTCGGCGGTCTCGACGCCCTCGGCCACGACGTAGAGGCCGAGGCTCTTGCCCATCGCGACGATCGCCTTGGTGATGGCCGCGTCGTCCGGGTCGGAGTTCAGATCGCCCACGAAGGCGCGATCGATCTTCAGGGAATCGATCGGGAAGCGCTTCAGGTAGGAGAGCGAGGAGTAGCCCGTCCCGAAGTCGTCGAGGGCGAGCCGGACGCCGATCTGCTTGATCTGGCCGAGGGTCTGGATCGAGAGGTCCTCGTAGCGCATGAGCGCGCTCTCGGTGATCTCGAGTTCGATGTGGCGCGGGTCCGCGCCGCTCTCCTGCATCACGCCCGCGAGCAGCTCCGCGAAGCGCTGGGCGCGGATCTGGTAGCTCGAGAGATTCACGGACATCACGATCGGGTCGTAGCCCGCCTCGATCCACTGCCGCTGTTGGGTGCAGGCGGTGCGGAGGATCCACTCGCCGATCGAGACGATCAGCCCGGACTCCTCGGCCACCTGGATGAACTCGGCGGGGCGGACCTTCCCGAGCTCCGCATTGTCCCAGCGCACGAGCGCTTCGAGCGAATGGATCTGTCCGGATTGGATGTCCCGCTTCGGCTGGTACACGACGGAGAGTTCGCCGCGCTGGACGGCGCGGCGCAGGTTGTTCTCGATGTCGAGGCGCCGCGAGGCGCGCACGTTCATCGCGTTCGTGTAGTACTGGAAGTTGTTCCGGCCGCGGTCCTTCGCGTGGTACATGGCGGCGTCGGCGTTTCGCAGGAGCGTGTCGACGTCGTCGCCATCGACGGGATGGACCGCGATGCCGACCGACGTCGAGGTGAAGACCTCGCGGCCGCCGATGTCGAAGGGCTGGGCGAAGCGTTCGAGGATGCGTGCGGCCACGCGGCCGGCGTCCTGGGTGTCTTCGAGATCGCGCAGGATCAGGGTGAACTCGTCTCCGCCGAGGCGCGAGAGGTCGCTCTGGATCTTGCTGACGCGGGCGCTCGCCACGTAGTCGGAGCTACGCACGCAGGTGTAGAGGCGGTTCCCGGCCTCCTTCAGCAGCGCATCCCCGGCTTCGTGGCCGAGGGTGTCGTTGATCATCTTGAAGCGGTCGAGGTCGAGGAAGAGCAGCGCGATCGGCTTCTTGCTGTGGCGTGCGTGGCCGAGAGCGCGCTCGAGGCTCTCCTTGAAGAAGCGGCGGTTCGGCAGCCCGGTGAGCACGTCGTAGTAGGCGAGCTGCTTGATCCGCTCCTCGCTCTTCTTCCGGTCGGAGACGTCCTGCAGGAAGCCGGCGACGCCGGTGAGCTCGCCGGAATCGTCGAAGAGCGCCTCGGCCTGCTGGTGGACGACGACCTCCGTGCCATCGCTGCGCAGGCAGCGGTACTCGAGCTCGTTCGAGAACTCGCCCTCGGCCGCGTGGGCGAACCACTCGCGGATCCCCGGGCGATCCTCGGGATGCGAGAGATCGAGCAGGGTCTCGAGCTTCACGACGGGCTCCGAGCGGACGCCCAGGAGCTGCTGGACTTCGCTCGACCAGTGGAGCTGGCCCGAGGGGATGTCCCACTCCCAGGAGCCGATGCGGGCCAGGCGCTGGGCGGTCGTGAGCTGATCCTGGTTGCGCCGGAGGTTCTCGTTGGCGCGTGCCGAGCGCACGAGGAAACGGACCCGGTGGGCGAAGAGCCCCCAGTGGATGGGCCGAGTCAGGAAGTCGGTCGCACCGGCGTCGAAGGCCCGGGCGACGGCGTCCGCGTCGCCGCTTTCGGCGAGCACCAGGACGGGGACGTGGCGGCTGGCCCGCCGGCGACGGAGCTCCTCGCAGGTCCGGAGCTCTTCCTCGCCGTTCGAGAGGTCGAGCACGACGAGCGCGGGCTGGCTGCTCGCGAAGGCGAGCAGGGCTTCGTTGCCGTCTCGCGTTTCGACGACCTCGAGGCCCGCCTGCTCGACGGCAGCCCGCGCGAGAAGGCGCTCGCTCTCGTCGCGGCCTGCGATCAGGACGCGATCGCGCTTGGGCTCCTCGCCCGCGGAACGGGGTTCTTCCATCGGTCCTCAATCGGCGATGGGAACGGTGCCTTGAGGCTCACCGGGCGCTTGGTCCGGGAACTGGACGAATCCCCCCAGCGAGGGGAACTGCAGGTAGCATGGCGTGCGCAACTCCTGCGCAACTCGCGGAGTCTCGGGGAGCATCATGAAGATCGGTCTCATTCTGACGGGCGGAAACGCGCGCAAGGACGTCGAGCAGGCCCTGCGGGCGGAGAGCGCCGGGTTCCACTCCGTCTTCACGATCGAGTTCTTCAACCGGCACGGCTTCGCCCCGCTCGGCGCGATCGCCCAGGCGACCGAACGGGTCGAGATCGGGACGGGCATCGCGAACGCCTTCACGCGCTCGCCGCTCCTGCACGCGAGCGCCGCCATGGACCTCGACGAACTCTCGGGCGGCCGCATGATCCTCGGCCTCGGGAGCGCCACCCGGCGCATGAACGAAGACTGGTTCGCGATGCCGTTCTCGGCGCCGGCGCCGCGCATGAAGGAGCTCGTGGAGCTCGTCCGGGCGGCGATCGCCGCCCAGGGCGGCGTGGGCTTTCGCTGGGAAGGCAAGCACTGGGACCTGAACGTTCCGATCTACGCCCGCCCGGACGCCGCGCGCGAATCGATCCCGATCTGGGTCGCCGCGGTGAACCGCGGCATGATCGGGGCGGCGGGTGCCGTCGGCGACGGACTCGTGGGCCACCCGATCGCGACGCGGCGCTGGCACGCCGACGTGACGCTCCCCGGCCTGCGCGCCGCCGAAGAAAAGGCTGGCCGCACGAGCGGCGCCTGCGTTCTCGCCCCCTACGTGCTGACCTCCCTGGCTCCGGACCGGGAGACCGCCGTGCGCGACGCCAAGGGCCAGATCGGCTTCTACTTCACGACCAAGCTCTACCACTCGATCCTCGCCCACCACGGGCTCGAGGACGTCGGCGCCGCGTGCAGCGCCGCGCTTCGCTCCTTCGACACGAAGGCCATGGCCGAAGCGATCCCCGACGCGCTGGTCGACGAGATCGCCATCGCCTGCACGCCCGACGAAGCGCGCGACCGCCTCGCGCTCTGGGAAGGCCTGACCGAGCGCCCGCTGCTCTACCCGCCGAGCGTCGGGGTCTCGCCCGCCCGGCGCGACGAGAACATGGATGCAATCTTCGACACCTTCGGAGGCTGAAGCCTCGGCGTCAGAGGCTGAAGCCTCGGCGCCACGCCCGCGGCACGCCTTCGAAGACCGCCCGCATCGCACCGTCTTCGCGCTCACGCTCCCGGTCCTGGTTTCGCTGGTCGCGGAGCCCCTGACCGGGCTCGTCGACACCGCCTTCGTGAAGTCGCTCGGCGCGGCTCCCCTCGCCGCGCTCGGGCTCGCGACGACCCTGATCTCGGCCACCCTCTGGGTGTTCAACTTCCTCGGCATCGGCACCCAGACCGAGGTCGCCACAGCGGACGGCCGCGGCAACCGGGAAGCCGCCCGCGACGCCTTCGGCTCCGCCCTCGCCCTGGCGTTCCTGCTGGGCCTCGCGCTGGCCGCCCTCGGCTGGCCCCTCGCGTCCGAGGCGTCCCGCCTGATGGGCGCCACCGGCGGAATGGTCGAGGACGCGAGCGTCTACCTGCGGATCCGCCTGCTCGGCGCGCCGGCGACGCTCGTCATGATGGCCGGCTTCGGTGCGTTGCGTGGGCTCCAGGACATGCGAACGCCCCTGCGCGTGGCGATCGCGATCAACCTGCTGAACGTCGCCCTCGACGCGCTGTTGATCTTCGGCGCCGGCCCGATCCCGGCCCTCGGCATCGCCGGCGCGGCCTGGGCGAGCACGGCGGCCCAGTGGGTGGGCGCCGCGTGGGCGGCGGCGGCCGCGCGCGCTCGGCTCGGCCTGCCCGAGCGCGTCCGCCCGCGCGACATGCTCGGACTGTTCGTCGTCGGGCGCGATCTCTTCCTGCGGACCGGGCTCCTGCTCGCCTTCTTGACGCTCGGCACGCGCGCGGCGACCCAGGCCGGGGCGGACACGGGCGCGGCCCACCACGCGATCCGCACCGTCTGGACCTTCGTCGCGTTCCTGCTCGACGCCTACGCGATCGCCGCCCAGAGCCTCGTCGGCTTCTTCCTCGGGGCGGGGCGGCTCGCCGCCGCGCGACGCGCAGCGGCGATCACCTGCGCCTGGGGGGCGGCCTCGGGCGTCGTCCTCGCCGGCTTGCTCTGGCTCGGCCAGGAGCCGATCGCGCAGGCCCTCGTCCCGGCGAGCGCCCACGCGCTGTTCGCATCGGCCTGGTGGATCGCTGCCGTGGCCCAGCCCTTGAACGCGCTCGCCTTCGTCACCGACGGCGTGCTCTGGGGCGCCGGCGACTACCGCTACATGCGAAACGGCATGCTGCTCGCGAGTCTCACGTGCGGCGCCGCGTTGCTCGCCCTCGACACCGGGGCCGAGGGCCTGATCCTCCGGCTGAACGCGGTGATCGTGGCGTGGATCGTGATCCGCGCGGGCGTCGGCTTCGCGCGCATCTGGCCGGGCTTCGGCGCGAGCCCGTTGCGCGCCGAAGCCGTGCGCGCCGGGCGCTAGTACGCCTCGTCCTCTTCCTCGCGTAGCCGCACGCCGACGTCCTCGGACTCGCGAAGGCTCGGATCCCAGGTCGATTCCTCGAGCGGCTCGGGGAAGTCGGTGAAGGGGAAGGGCGCCTCCTGCTCGTTCCACGTCATCCAGCGTGCGATGCGGTAGTCGTAGGCGATCAGCCGGTTGGCGGCTTCGCGCAGGCCCGGCGAGGGCGCGCGGCGCGTGATGAAGGACCACACGAGCCCGAACACCACCATCAGCCCGACGATCCCGTTCAGGATCTCCGTGGCGATGGCATAGAGGATCGTGAGCCCGATCCGGATGCCGGTATCGCGGCGGTCGATCTCGGGCTCTTCGTGCTGCAGGGTCTGGGCGGTGGTCTGGTTCATGGGGTCCTCCGTTCGATGGCCTGCCGGAGGAAACTGCACGAGCCGTGCCACCCGGAGGACGCCCACGGAGCCCCTGCCGCGAACCGACTGCAGCGCCGCGGCTTCACCGTCGCCGGTTCCCGGCACCTCGCCAGGCCAGCGCCGGGCGGGCCGGCGCCCCTAGTCCTTGAGCGCCCGCTTCAGGATCTTCCCGGTCGGGCCCTTCGGAAGCTCGTCGACGAACTCGACGACGCGCGGGTACTTGTAGGCGGCGAGGCTCTCCTTCGCGAAGGCGATCACCTCCTCGGCGGTGAGCGTCTTTCCGGCGGCAAGCGCCACCACGGCCTTCACCTCTTCGCCGTGGCTCTCGTGGGGGACGCCGATCACCGCGGCCTCGACGATCGCCTCGTGGGCGTAGAGCACCTCTTCGATCTCGCGCGGGTACACGTTGAAACCGCCGCGTATGATCATGTCCTTCTTGCGATCGACGATGAAGTAGCTGCCGTCGGCGTCGCGCTTGCCGACGTCGCCCGAGTGGAACCAGCCGTTGCGGATGGCCTCGGCCGTGGCCTCGCCCTTGCGCCAGTAGCCCTTCATCAGGTTGTGGCCGCGGATGCAGATCTCGCCGACCTCCTCGTCGGGCAGCGGCTCGTCCTTCTCGTTCATGATGCACATCTCGACGCCCCAGACCGGGTAGCCGATCGAGCCGACCTTCCGCGGGCGATCGAGCACGTTGAAGCTCGCCACCGGGGACGTCTCCGAGAGCCCGTAGCCCTCGAGAATCTTGACGCCGTACTTCGCCTCGAAGGCCTTCATCACCTCGACGGGCATGGGCGCGCCGCCGCACATGCACCACTGGACGCTCGAGGTGTCGAAGGCGTCGGCGCCCTCGTGGTTCAGGATGCCGAAGTACATGGTCGGCACGCCGGCGAAGAGCGTGACCTTGTCGCGCTGGATCACGCCGAGGGCGTCCTCGGGCGTGAAGCGCGGCAGCAGCGTGATCGTCGCGCCGAGGGAGATCATCGCGTTCTGGATGCAGGTCTGCCCGAAGGAGTGGAAAAGCGGCAGCGTGGCCAGGGCGACTTCGTCCGGACCGAGGGGCATGAGCTTCGGCACGACCACCGCACAGTTGAGCAGCAGGTTCGAGTGGGTGAGCTCGGCGCCCTTGGGCTTCCCGGTGGTCCCCGAGGTGTAGAGGATGACGGCGGTGTCCTCGGCGCCCGTCGGGTGCAGGGCGGGCACCGGCTCCGCCTCGGTCATCGCCGCGAGGGTCCCGTCGCCTTCGCCGCCGGCGGTGACCACCGGAACACCGGCCGCCGACGCACCTTCGGCCGCGGGCTCGGTGAACATCGGATGGGCGAACAGCAGCTGGGACTCCGAGTCTTCGAGGTGATACTGCACCTCGGGGGCCGAAAGCAGCACGTTCAGCGGGACCACCGTGCAGCCGGCGTAGAGGATGCCGTAGTAGGCGACGCTGAACTCCGGAACGTTGGGGATCATGATCGCGATGCTCGAGCCCGGGGCGATGCCGCGGTCGAGGAGGGACTGAGCCACGCCCCGCGCGGCGCGATCGAGCTCGGCGTAGGTGAGCGCGAAGTCGTTCAGGCGGATCGCCGGGTGGTCCGGCCGCGCCTTGGCGCTCGCCTGCAGGATGGTTCCGAGATTCAGCGTCATGAGGCCTCCTGGCCGGGCATTCTACTCCGTCGGACCGGGTTTCGTGGCCGCGGCCCGCGCCGCGCATCCCCGTGAAAAGCGGTAGATTCCGCCTACCCCGGAGGGTCCCTCCGGGAGGAGAGTCTCCGTGAACGCGCTGCTCGACCTGCGGATCCTGGGCTCGCTGCTCGCCGCCGTCGGCGTGATCCAGTGGATCCCGATCGGTGCGGCGCTCCTCTTCCACGAGCGGACGTTCCCCCTGGTCGCGAGTTCGCTCGCCTGCCTGGTGACGGGGCTCTCGGTCGCGGCCTCGGTCCGCCCGCGCGATGCCACCCTGCGCAGCCGCGACGGGTTCCTCGTCGTGACCCTCGGCTGGATCCTCGTCTCGTCCTTCGGCGCGCTGCCCTACGCCATCGCCGACGTGCTCGAACCGGTCGATTCGCTCTTCGAAGCCGTCTCGGGTTTCACGACCACCGGGTCGACGGTCTTCGACGACATCGAAGCGGTGCCGTACTCGCTCCTGCTCTGGCGGTCGATCACCCAGTGGCTCGGCGGCATGGGAATCATCGTCTTCGGCATGGCCATCCTGCCGATGCTCGGCGTGAGCGGGATGCAGCTGTTCAAGGCCGAGATCCCCGGACCCACTACGGACAAGCTCCGGCCCCGCATCGCTTCGACGGCGCGCCGACTGATGTTCATCTACGTCGGTTCACCGCGGTCGAAGGCCTGCTCCTCTGGCATGCAGGTCTCTCCGTCTACGAAGCGACGTGCCACGCGCTGACCACCGTATCGACCGGCGGCTTCTCCACGCGGAACGCCTCCGTCGGCGCCTTCGAATCCAGCACGATCGAGTGGATCGTGATCGCGTTCATGCTGCTCGGCGGAATCAACTTCAGCCTGCACTACCGCGCGCTCGCCGGCGACTTCCGCCGCGTGACGAAAGACCGTGAGCTCCGCTACTTCCTCGGCGTGGTCACGGGCGCGAGCGTGGCGATCGCCGCCATCCTGTTCCACGGGCGCATGGAAGAGGGCCACGTCATCCGCAGCGCCGTCTTCCAGGTCGTCTCGATCATGACGACGACGGGCTTCGCCACCGCGGACTTCGACCCCTGGCCTCCTCTCGCCCTCGTGATCCTGCTGCAGCTGATGGTGCTCGGTGGCATGGCGGGCTCGACCAGCGGCGGCGTGAAGGACATCCGCGTGATCATGGGCGTGCGCGTGCTGCGCCAGGCCCTTCGCCGAGCCCTCCACCCCCGCTCCATCGGCCGCGTGAAACACGACGGCCAGCCCGTCCCCGCGGACGTCCTCGATGGGATATGGGCCTTCTTGCTGGCCTATGTCCTGATCGCGGTGGGGGCGACGGCGGTGATGTCCGTCGCCGGGTACGACCTCGTGAGCGCCTTCACGGCGGCGTTGACCGCGATCGGCAACGTCGGTCCCGGCCTCAACCAGACCGGACCGACGGAATCGTTCCACGCGCTTCCGGCCTACGCGAAGCTCGCGCTCTCGTTCTGCATGATCGCCGGCCGCCTCGAGATCTACACCGTGATCCTGCTGCTCCTGCCGAGCTTCTGGCGACGCGGCTAGAACGAACCCCTACCCAGCGGCGACGGTGACGGGCAGGCTCGCGTAGTCCGGAGCGTCGCCGGCGTGGCGGTACTCGTAGCGCCAGCGGACGCGGCGGCCCTCGACCCAGAAGAGGCCGGGCATCATCCAGACGTCCCGGAGCGCTCGCCCTGCTCGAACCCGGCGGCGCGGGCGCGTCGCTGCGCGCTCCAGACGGCGGGGCCGAGGGTCTGACGAAGGCTGCCCCGCGTGATGCCGAACGCCCCGTAGAAGCGCAGCGGCCGGTCGGCGACCGCGCGCGCGCCGGGCCAGAAGCGGGAGAGGAAGACGCGGCCTTCGGTGCTCGTGCCCTGGAAGAAGAAGAGCACCGAGGGGAAGTCCGGGTCGGCCTCGGAGGCCTCGCGCAGCCGGGCGACCTGCTCCCGGCAGAAGACGCAGCCGAGGTGGCGGAGGAAGACGAAGAGGTTCGGGCCCGGCGCGAGCTGATCGGTCAGCGTCCCCGGCGCGAGGTTCACACCGACGACGTCTTCCGCGAGCAGGGATTCCGGGATCTCCGCACCGGCTTCCATGGGCGCTTCAGAGGGGCAGGTCTTCGCGCAGGAAGATCGGCTCGAGCGTGAGCCCGCGCTCGGCGAAGGCTTCGACGGCGCCCTCGCCGCGGTCGACGATGCACAGGACGCGGGCGACCTTGCCCCCGGCTTCCTCGACGAGGGTGACCGCGTCGAGGGTCGAGCCGCCGGTGGTCGTAGTGTCCTCGACGAGCGCCACGGTCTGGCCGGGCGCGAAGCTTCCCTCGATCTGGCGGCCGAGGCCGTGCTTCTTCGCTTCCTTGCGCACGAAGAACCCGCGCAGCGGGCTCGACTCGTCCTCGGACGCCGCGGCGAGCACCGCCGAGACGAAGGGCACCGCACCGACGGCCATGCCGCCGACGCTGTCGACGAACGTCCCGCCCTGCATGAGCTTCGCCAGCGCGAGCTGACCCGCGAGCCGCATTCCGCGCGGGTGCATCAGCGTCTTGCGCAGGTCGAGGTAGAAATCGCTCTCCTTGCCGCTCGCGAGGGTGACCTTCCGCCGCTCGAAGGAGAGCTCGACGATCAGATCGAGCAGTTCGCGGCGCGCCGTTTCGAGAGACACGATTTCCCCCACCTCTATTGCTTGCGCAGGCCGAGGGCGAACTCGGCAATCAGTTTCTTGTGCAGCTCGCTCGTTCCCTCGCCGAACTCGAGGGACTTCGCCTCGAGGAGCAGCCGCCCGATCTCGTACTCCGCGGAGAGGCCGTAGCCCCCGTGGATCTGGATCGCGTCGAGCGCGTTGGCGACGGCGGCCTGGCTCGAGTGGAGCTTCGCGATCGAGGATTCGAGCGAGGCCCGCGGAACGCCCGCGTCCTTCATGCGGCCGAGGCGGTAGACGAGCAGCCGCGCCGCCTCGGTGCGGACCACCATGTCCGCGACCTTCTCCTGGATCATCTGGAAGTCGCCGATCTTCTGGCCGAAGGCCTCGCGCTCCATCGCGTAGGGCGCGGCGAGGTCGAGGCAGCGCTGGGCCTGGCCGACGCAGCGGGCGGCCACCGAGAAGCGGCCGGTATCGAGGGCGCCGCCGAGGATCGGGAAGCCGCGGCCCGGCTCGCCGAGCAGGTTCGCATCCGGCACGAAGCAATCCTCGAAGTGGACCTCGGCCAGGTTGTCGCGCTTCAGCGTCCGCATCGGGAACTCGCCGATGGTGAGGCCCTCGGCGGATTCGTGCGGGTCGAGCAGGAAGGCCGTCACGCCCTTGTGCTTCTTCGCGAGGTCGACGCTCGCCACCACCAGGAAGAGCCCGGCGTGCGCGGCATGGGAGATGAAGACCTTCGTGCCGTCGAGGCGCCAGCCGCCCTCGACCTTGCGGGCCGTCGTGCGCAGGTTGCCGAGGTCGGTCCCGCCGCCGGGCTCGGTCAGGCACGCCGAGCAGAGCACCTCGCCCGAGGCGATCTTCGGGAGCCACTTCTCCTTCTGCTCCTCGGTGCCGTGGCCGAGCAGGCTGCTCGCCAGCAGCGAGTTCGCGACGCTCACCACCGAGGCCACGACCCAGTCGACCCGGGCCAGCTCCTCGCAGATCACCCCGTAGGTGAGGACGTCGCTGAAGGAGCCGCCGTACTGCTCGGGGATCATGGGGCCCATCAGGCCCAGGGGCGGGAGCTTCGCGATCAGCTCGACCGGGTAGCGGGCCTCCTCCTCGTAGCGCTCGACGTGGGGGAGGAGCTCCTTCTCGGCGAACTCACGGACGGTCTTGCGGACGAGGCGCTGGTCCTCGTTGAGCTCGAAATCCATCATGCGCTCGAGCGCGGCTGCGCCGGGCGCCTCGGGGGTCGTGGGGGCCATGTGGTGGACTTTAGCCGGGGTCTCCCCTAGAGTCCGGCGCCCCAGGCGAGGCCAGCGGCCCCGCCCCCAGAACCCTTTTGAGTCGTCCGACGGAGCCTCCGCCATGAAGAAGGCCAAGCCGCTTCCCCACCGAAACCGGGGCAAGTCCTCGCGCTACCGCGCCAAGCAGAAGGCCAAGCACCAGCGCCGCCGCAAGCGCCAGAGCTCGGGCGTCCGCAAGACCTACCGCTAGGCCTCCCGTGTCCGCCTCGCGCAAGACGGCCGGCTAGGCCTCCCCGTGTCCGATTCCTTCCGGCTGGCGCTCGAGGGCCGGTCGGGGCGAGCCCGGGCCGCCACCTTCACCACTCCCCACGGTCCCGTCCGCACCCCGTCCTTCATGGTGGTGGGCACGAACGCCGCCGTGCGCGGGCTGGCGCCGGAGCAGGTGCGGGCCGCGGGCACCCAGGTCGTCCTGGCCAACACCTACCACCTGGCCCTCCGGCCCGGCGAGGGCCTCGTCGCCAAGATGGGCGGCCTTCACTCGTTCATGGGTTGGGACGGCCCGATCCTCACGGACTCGGGCGGCTTCCAGGTCTTCAGCCTCCCCGACAAGAAGAAGAAGCTCAGCGACGAGGGCGTCGTCTTCCGCAACGAGGTCGACGGCAAGGAGATGAACCTCACGCCCGAGCGCTCCATGCAGATCCAGGAGCAGCTCGGCGCGGACATCATCATGGCCTTCGACGAGTGCACGCCCTACCCGGCGACGGAGAAGCTCGCCGCCCAGGGCGTGCGTCGCACGATCGACTGGGCCCAGCGCTGCCAGGCGGCGCATACCCGGAAGGACCAGGCGCTGTTCGCGATCGTCCAGGGCAGCACCTTCCGCGGCCTGCGCGAATCCTGCGCCGCTTCGCTCGCCGCCCTCGACTTCCCGGGCTACGCGATCGGCGGCGTCTCCGTCGGCGAGGGGCACGAGCTCCTCTGCGAGATCACCGAGTACGCCGCGCCGCTCCTGCCCGAGGACAAGCCGCGCTACCTGATGGGCGTCGGCCTGCCCGAGGATCTCGTCGCGGCGATCGGCTACGGCATCGATCTGTTCGACTGCGTCATCCCCACCCGCTATGCGCGGAGCGCCACGGCCTTCACGTCGCGCGGGCGCATCCGGCTCACCCACCGCCGCTACCGCCGGGACAAGTACCCGATCGACCTCTCCTGCGATTGCACGACCTGCGCGGCGGGCGTGAGCCGCGCGTACATGAACCATCTCTTCAACACGAACGAGATCCTCGGCGCCGTCTACACGGCGGTGCACAACGTCCGCTTCTACCAGCGCCTCATGGAGGGCGCGCGCGACGCGATTCTGGCCGGGCGCTACGATGCCTGGCGCAAGGAATTCCTCGAGAACTACCAGCAGCAACAGCGAGGGCAGGACGCCGGATGAGCCTTCAATGCGGCATCGTGGGCCTCCCCAACGTGGGGAAGAGCACCATCTTCAACGCGCTCACCGCGAACGAGATCGCGGCCGAGAACTACCCCTTCTGCACGATCGAGCCGAACACGGGCGTCGTCCCGGTGCCGGACGAACGGCTCGCGGTGCTCGCGGGCATCTCGAAGTCCGCGCAGGTCGTGCCGACCACCGTCGAGTTCGTCGACATCGCCGGCCTCGTGCGCGGGGCGAGCCAGGGCGAAGGGCTCGGCAACCAGTTCCTCTCCCACATCCGGGAGGTCGACGCCATCGCCCACGTCGTGCGCTGCTTCGAGGACGAGAACGTCGTCCACGTCGAGGGCAGCGTGGATCCGCTGCGCGACGTCGAGACCATCGAGACGGAGCTCGGCCTCGCGGACCTCGACACCCTCGAGCGCCGCCTCGACCGAACCAAGAAGGGCGCGAAGAGCGGCGACAAGGAGCTGCGCGCCGCGGCGGACTTCCTCCAGGGCCTGCGCGACCACGTCGGCGACGGCAAACCCGCCCGCACCTTCTCCGTCCCCGACGCGCAGCGCAAGCTCTTCCGCGATTGTCACCTGCTGACGGCGAAGCCCGTGCTCTACGTCGCGAACGTCGACGAAGGCAGCCTCGCCGAAGGGAACGACACGAGCCGCCGGCTCGAAGAGTTCGCCCAGAAGCAGGGCGCGGGCACGGTGCGCCTGTGCGGCAAGATCGAAGCCGAGCTCGCCGCCCTCGACGACGAAGAGAAGGGCGAGTTCCTGGCCGAGCTCGGCGTCGCTGAACCGGGCCTCCATCGCCTGATCCACGCCGCCTACGAACTGCTCGGCCTGATCACCTTCCTCACCACCGGGCCGACGGAAACCCGCGCCTGGACGATCCGCAGCGGCACCGCCGCCCCGGCCGCCGCCGGGACCATCCACAGCGACTTCGAGGCGAAGTTCATCCGCGCCGAGGTCACGGCCTACGACGAGTTCGTGGCCGCCGGCAGCGAGGCCGAGGCCAAGTCCCGGGGCCAGACCCGCATCGAGGGCAAGGAGTACGTCGTGAGGGACGGCGACGTGGTCTACTTCCGGACGGGCGCCTAAGGGCCCCCTCGCCGGGCCTGAATCCCGAGACCGGGCTCGACGTCTACACTCCTGCGGTTCATGATGGCCGCTCGCCCGGAGGACCCCCGTGAGATGGACGACGACGACCCTGGCCCTCGCCCTGGCCTCGACGCTCGGCGCGGCCCCGCTGGCCGGCTCGGCGCAGGCCCAGCCCCGGATGGGCGCGGCGCCCTCCGCCTCGAAGGAGCTCGAGCCGGTCGAGAAGAAGCCCGCGATGGAGCGAAGCGTGAGCCCGAAGAGCGAAGCGGTCCGGCCCGGCCGGCAGATCCCGGCCCACCGCCCCCAGCCGATGCGCGGCGACGCCCGGGCCTTCGAAGCGAGCCCCCAGGCCGGACCGGCTCTCCCGAACCGGCCCCTGGGTCTCGTCGGCGAGTGCTCGCCCGGCTTCACGAAGGAGCTCCGGCCGGATCATCCCCACGGCTTCTACTCCTGCGGGCAGGTCGCGAGCCCCGCCTGCTCCGCCGGCTACGGCATGACCGAGCTCTCCAACCTGAGCGCGCCGCACCAGTTCCGCTACGAGTGCTACGAGTACCTCGACGATACGATCTCGCACCCGTGCCCCTCGGGTTGGACGCGCGCCGGCACGAGCCGCGGCTACTCCTGCACCTCCGGCGCCCTCCTGTGCGCGCACGGAGCCACGCGGACGACGGGCGCGACCCGCAAGGAAGGCTCGTCCCAAAGCGGATGGGGCGGCGGCGACTTCGCCATTCGGTACAGCTACACCTGCCGCATGCAGTGACGCGGCGCCGCGGCGAGGCCGCCATGGTGCGACGCCCCGACGTGGTGTATCCCCCGGTCCGGATCTGAACGAAGGGGGAGAGGGCCCAATGGCTCGGGGCGATCTGCTTTCACCGGCGCAGGTGCTGCGCCGCTACACCGACGGCCCGAAGACGGGCGTCTTCACCGACGGCTCCTGCGAGGGGAACCCGGGGCCCGGTGGCTGGGGCCTCGTCTGGGTGCGCGACGACGAGATCGTCGAAGAGGCCCACGGCGCGGACCCGGACACCACGAACAACCGCATGGAGGCGACGGCCCTCATCGAGGCCTACAAGCTCCTGCCCGAAGACGCCGACGTCACCATCTACTCCGACAGCCAGCTCTGCGTGAACACCGTCAACGAGTGGGCGCCCGGCTGGGCCCGGCGCGGCTGGAAGCGCAAGAGCGGCCCGATCGCGAACCTCGACCTGGTGAAGGAGCTCTACGCCCTCCACCTCGCCCACCCGAACGTCACCCTCGCCTGGATCCGCGCCCACGACGGCAGCCGCTGGAACGAGTACGCCGACGCGCTCTCGAACACGTACCTGCGGGAGCGCTAGCGCGCCGGGCGGAGCATCGGCCAGACGGACCAGGTGCCGTCGGGCGCCTGGAACTCGTCCAGGATCTCGAACCCGAAGCGCTCGTAGAGCGGCAGGTTCTGGCGGCCGGTCGTCTCGATAAAGACCGGGAGGCCCTCCGCGTCGATACGCTCGAGCTGCGCAGCCAGGAGCGCGGACCCGGCACCGCAGCCCTGGTGGCGCGGATCGACCCCGAGCATGGCGAGATACCAGTGTGGCTCCTTCGGATGGAAGGCGGCCGCCCGGCCCATCACCTCGAAGCCACCGTCGAGCATCGCCTGCGGGGCGCCGTCGATCACGGCTTCGGCCAGGGCCTTCGCGTCCTGCTCGACCCCGGGTGGGAGCCAAAGCGCAGCTCCCAGGAAATCGCCGGCGACGAGGGCCGTGCCGTGCTCGTAGGCGCTCCCCCCGTAGGCCGCGACGAACGCCGGGAACCGGGCGAGGAAGCGTTCGGGCTCCGGGTAGGTGGCGCGGATGCCGGGATCCCCCGCGAAGGCCAGGGCGAGAACGGCGGTGATGCGATCGGCTTCGGAGGCGTCCGTGGCGCGGACGGCCGGGCGGTCCTTCATCAGCTCTTGCGCGTGGCCTTGGCGAGCTCGCAGGAGCGGCGTTCGGCGCGGGTGCAGGTGCAGGCCTTGCCGGTGCCGCCGCAGGAGCCCTGGAGCGCGCGGCCGGTGACCATCACGCCGAGCGCCATGGCCCCGGCGACCAGCGCGAAGACGAAGAGGGTGCCGATGAAGGTCGCCATGGGGGGAGTCTAGCTCGTCCGCTCCGGGTGCGTCATCGCGCGAGCCAGGGCTCGAAGGCGGGGGTCATGGCGGTGGTGAAGCGGCCGTCCGGGCTGCGCTCGATGAAGTAGGCGGCGAGACCGCGCTCGGTGGCCGTGGCGAGGCCCTCCTGCGGGCCGAGCACCTGGAGGGCGGTGGCCCAGGCATCCGCCCAGGCGGCCTCCTCGTGGACGACGCTCACCGAGGCCAGGCCGTGCTCGGCCGGGCGGCCCGTGCGCGGGTCGATGATGTGGGCGACGCGGCGGCCCTCGAGCTCGTAGACGTTGCGGTAGTCGCCGGAGGTGGCCATCGCGGCATCGCGCAGGGCGACGACGCGGTGGATGGCCCGGCCCTCCTCGCGCGGCTCTTCGATGGCGACGCGGAAGGACGAGCCGTCGAGGTGGCCGCCGCGCGCGCGCAGCTCGCCGCCGATCTCGGCGAGGAAGTTCTCGTGGCCGAGTCCGCTGAGGGCCTCGGCGATCTGGTCGACGCCGTAGCCCTTGGCGACGGCGGAGAGGTCGACGGTGAGATCGGAGTGAAGCTTGCGCGCTGCGGCCGGCTCGAGCGTGAGCTTCCGGAACCCGACCCGCTCCCGAAGCGCTTCGAGCTCGCCCGCGGCCGGCGGGGTCAGCGCAGCCCCGGCACCGAAGCCCCAGGCGCGCACGAGCGGGCCGACGGTGACGTCGAACGCCCCAGACGTTGCCTCGCTCACCTCCCGCGAGATCTCGAGTACGCGGACGGTCTGGGAGGAGAGCGGGAACGGCGTCGCCGCCGCATGCCGGTTCAGGCGCGAGAGCTCCGAATCCTCCCGCCAGGTCGACATGAGCGCGTTCACGCGATCGAGCCGGCCGGTGATCGCCGCCTTCGCGGCGCGCGCGTCGGCGGGCGAGAACTCGGCCGTGGCAAGCTTCACGCTCCACGTGGTGCCCATCGTCTGGCCCGAGAGCGCCACGAACGGGCGCTCCCCGGGCGGCGCCGGCTGGCGCAGCCGGTGCCACGAGAAGAGCACCAGGAGCAGGATCAGGATGGGCAGAGCGAACCGCGCGCGGCGGGTGAGCGCTCCCGGCTGGGCCATTCGAGATCAACCGAGGTCGTCGCCGAGGCGATCAGCCGAAGTCATCGAAGCGGATGTTCTCGGGCTCGACGCCGAGGTCTTCGAGCATCTTGAACACGGCGTCGTTCATCATCGGCGGCCCGCAGATGTAGTACTCGCAATCCTCGGGGGCCGGATGGTCCTTCAGGTAGTTGTCGTAGAGCACCTGGTGGATGAAACCCGTGAGGCCCGTCCACTTGTCCTCTTCCTGGGGCTCCGAGAGCGCGAGGTGCCACTCGAAGTTGTCGTTCTCCGCCGCGATCGTGTTGAAATCGTCGACGTAGAACGCCTCGCGCAGACTCCGCGCGCCGTACCAGAAGCTCACCTTGCGGTCCGTGTGGATGCGGCGGAACTGGTCGAAGATGTGCGAGCGCATGGGCGCCATGCCGGCACCGCCGCCGATGAAGATCATCTCCGTGTCGTTCTCGGTCGCGAAGAACTCGCCGAAGGGGCCCGAGATCACGACCTCGTCGCCCGGCTTCAGGTTGAAGATGTAGGAGGACATGATGCCCGGCGGCACGTCCGGCGTGCGCGGCGGCGGCGAGGCGATGCGCACGTTCAGCATGATGATGCCGTGCTCTTCCGGGTAGTTCGCCATCGAGTAGGCGCGCTGCTCTTCTTCGGTGACCTTCGAGACGTAGCGCCACTGGTCGAAGCGGTCCCAATCCTCGCGGTACTCTTCCTCGACGTCGAAGTCCTTGTACGCCACCTCGTGGGGCGGGCACTCGATCTGGATGTAGCCGCCGGCGCGGAAGGGCACGTCTTCGCCGGGCGGGAGCTCGAGGATCAGCTCCTTGATGAAGGTCGCGACGTTGTGGTTGCTGCGGACCTTGCACGTCCACTTGCGGACCGAGAGCACGTCGGACGGGATCTCGATCTTCATGTCGCTCTTGACCTTGACCTGGCAGGAGAGCCGGACGCCCTCGCGTGCCTCACCCCGGGAGATGTGGCTGGTCTCGGTCGGCAGGATGGCGCCGCCGCCTTCCTTCACGGTGACGGTGCAGACGCCGCAGCTCCCCTTCCCGCCGCAGGCCGAGGGGATGAAGATCTTCTCGGCCGCGAGGGTGTTCAGGAGCGTGCTGCCGCTCGCGCAGGTGATGGCGGCATCGGGGTCGTCGTTGACGCTGATCGTGACTTCGCCGCTCGGGACCAGCCGGGCCCTCGCTACCATCAACACGAGCACGAGCGCCACGATCACCACCGTGAAGCCAAGGACGCCGAAGAGGATCGTTTCCACGAGAAGACCCGCCTAGAGCTGGATGCCGGAGAAGGCCATGAAGCCGAGGGACATGAGGCCCACGACGATGAAGGTCACGCCGAGGCCGCGCAGGGGCTCGGGCACGTTGCTGTACTTGAGGCGCTCGCGGACGGCGGCCAGGGCCACGATGGCGAGCGCCCAGCCGATGCCGGAGCCCAGGCCGAAGACCGTCGCCTCGCCGAGCGTGTAGTCGCGCTCGACCATGAAGAGCGAGGCGCCGAGGATCGCGCAGTTCACCGCGATCAGCGGGAGGAACACGCCGAGCGCGTTGTAGAGGGCGGGCGAGTAGCGGTCGAGGGCCATCTCGACGATCTGCACCGTCGCCGCGATCGTGCCGATCAGGGTCAGGAACGAGAGGAAGGAGAGGTCGAGGTCCGGCAGGCCGGCCCACGCCAGCGCGCCGGGCGAGATCAAGGTCTCGGTCAGGACCTGGTTCAACGGCGTCGTCACCGCCAACACGAAGATGACGGCGAACCCGAGCCCGATTGCTGTTTCGACCTTCTTGGAGACGGCTAGGAAGGAGCACATCCCCAGGAAGAAGGCCAGAGCCATGTTCTCAACGAAGATTGCCTTCGTGGCCAGGCTCAAATAGTGCTCCAACATGGAAGTCCTCCTCCACCTGCTCGGTCTTCCAGCTGCGGACGACCCAGATGAAGCCACCGATCAGGAAGAATGCTGCCGGGGCCAAGACCATGAGACCGTTCGGCTCGTACCAGCCGCCTTCGGTCACGGGCTTGAGCACCGTGTATCCCCAAACCTTCCCCGAGCCGAAGAGCTCGCGGAGGAAACCCACGACCACGAGGATCAGCCCGTAGCCGAGGCCGTTGCCGATGCCGTCGATCATCGAGAGCTTCGGCCCGTTCTGCATGGCGAACGCCTCGGCGCGCCCCATCACGATGCAGTTCGTGATGATCAGGCCGACGAAGACCGAGAGCTGCTTGCTGACGTCGTAGACGAAGGCCTTCAGCACCTGGTCCGTGATGATCACGAGCGAGGCGATGATCGTGAGCTGCACGATGATGCGGATGCTCGCCGGGATGTAGTTCCGGATCAGGCTCACCGCGACGTTCGAAGCCACGAGCACTGCGATCACGGCCACCGACATCACGACCGAGGGCTTGAGCTGGGTCGTGACGGCGAGCGCCGAGCAGATGCCCAGCACCTGCAGCGCGATCGGGTTGTTGTTGAAGAGCGGGTCGAGCAGCGCCTCGCGTTCTTTCGACATCTCAGATTCCCCTCGAGGAGCGGTGCTGTGCCAGGAACGGGCCGAACCCGTCCTCGCCGAGCCAGAAGCGCACGAGATACGTCACGCCGCGGCTGGTGACCGTGGCGCCGGAGAGGCCGTCGACCTGATACGGGTCGCTCTCGACCGGCCCGGCCGCGCCCTTCTTGACGGCGATCTTCGGCTCCCACTGGGCGTCGAAGGCCTTCCGGCCCTCCCAGAGCGCCTTCCAGCGCGGGTTGTCGACCTCGCCGCCGAGCCCCGGCGTCTCGCCGTGCTCGTAGAAGGTGATCCCCAGGATGGTGCGCGTGTCCGCCGAGAGCGCGATGAAGCCGTAGAGCGTGGACCAGAGGCCCTTGCCTTCGATGGGCAGGATCAGGGAGACGACGTCCCCGCCTTCCTTGACCTCGAAGACCTTCCCGTGATGCGGGACGCGCAGGACCTTCGCGCCGTTCGGGGGCGCCGGGCGGCTGCGCTCCGGGTCCTTGCTCGCGACGCGCTGGTCGAAATCGTCCGCCGCGATGGATTCCGCATAGGAGCCGCTCTCGAGATCCACGACGCGGGCTTCGACGCGCTCCGAGAAGAGCCGGGTGATCTCTTCGCGCTCGAGGCTCTCGCCGGGCTTCATGAGCCCGGCCACGCCCAGCACCTTCTTCTGGACGTCGAGGCGCTGGTTCTCGATCTGGCGGTCCTTCAGGGAGACCGCGGCGCTCGCCACGAAGACCGAGCACACGCCGCAGACGGCGAGGGCGAAGAGCACGATGTAGCGACTACTATGCTGCATTCCGCGCGAGCCTCCGCTCGATGTTGCCGCGCAGCACGAAGTGGTCGATCAGCGGCGCGAACATGTTCATGAAGAGGATGGCGAGCATCATGCCCTCCGGGTACGCGGGGTTCACCACGCGCACCAAGATGGCGAGCACGCCGATCCCGACTCCGTACCAGAACTTCCCGACGTTGGTGTAGGCCGAGGAAACCGGGTCGGTCGCCATGAAGACCATCCCGAAGGCCCAGCCCCCGAGCACCATGTGCCACCAGAACGGCACCTCGAACAGCGGGTTCGTGCTCGAGCCCACGGTGTTCAAGAAGGCCGCGAGCACGATCGTCCCGAGCGTCACGCCTGCGACGGTCTGCCAGGCCGCGATCCGCATGACGAGTAGGATCACCAACCCTAATAGGCAGGCGAAGGCCGACGTCTCCCCCATCGAGCCCGGGACGAAGCCGAAGAAGGCGTCGCTCCAGCTCGCGTCCTGGAGGACGTTGGGCACCACGGCGGCCTGGGCGAGCCAGGTGGCGCCGGTGTAGGAGTCGACCGTGGTGGTCAGGTCTGCGGCGATCCAGGGCGCGTCGCCGCTCATGTAGGCGGGGTAGGCGAAGAACAGGAAGACCCGCGCGGTGAGCGCCGGGTTCAGGAAGTTCATGCCCGTACCGCCGAAGACCTCCTTGCCGAAGATCAGACCGAAGGCCATGCCGAGGCCGACCATCCAGAGCGGAATCGTCGGGGGAAGCGTCAGGGGCAGCAGCATCCCGGTGACGAGGAAACCTTCGTTCACCTCCTCGTGGCGGAGGATCGCGTTGCCGAACTCGATCACCGCCCCGACCAGCATGCCGGTGATGTAGATGGGGAGGAAGTAGAGGGCGCCGAAGATCGCGCACAGCCCGACGTTGCCCGAGTCGAAGGCCAGGCCGAGGAACTGGTAGAGCGCCATCTGCCAGTCGTCGCGCGGGAGCGCACCGTTCTCGATGGCGAGCAGCGACTGGTAGCCCGTGTTGTAGAGCGCCCAGAGCAGGCACGGCTGAAGGGCGACCACGACGGTGATCATCAGCCGCTTCATGTCGAGGCCGTCACGCACGTGGGGCGCGGTCCGGGTGACCTCGCCCGGCGTGAACATGGCCGTATCGTGCGCTTCCCAGAGCGCGTGGACCTTCTCGAACTTGCCGCCCTTGGCGAAGAGCGGGTCGACCTGGTCGTGAATGTCACGCAGCCACTTCATCAGCCTTCCTTCTCGATGATCTCGAGGTTGCGACGCAGCATCGGGCCGTAGTCGTTCTTGCTCGAGCAGACGAACGAGCAGAGGGCGAGGTCTTCTTCGTCGAGCTCGAGCGCGCCGAGCTTCTCCGCCTCTTCCACGTCGCCGACGGCGAGGGCGCGAATCAGATAGGAGGGCTCGATGTCGAAGGGCATGACGCGCTCGAAGGCGCCGATGGCGATGATGACGCGCCGGGAACCGTTCGTGCTGGTCGTGAAGTCGAAGCGGCGGCTCGGGAAGAGGCGCGAGAGGTAGATCGGCAGGGTCGAGAAGGCGTCCCAGCCCGGCGTGAGCCAGCCCATGAAGACGCGCTCGCGGCCTTCCCGCAGCACGCTGACCTGGCGGTCGTGGCGGCCGAGGTAGCCGAAGGCGTCGCCCATGGCCTTCTTCCCGGAGATCACGGAACCCGCGATCAGCCGGACCTCGCCGCCGTAGTCGACGCCGCCGGCGAGGTCGTCGGTGGAGGCGCCGAGCCGCGTGCGGACCAGGCGCTCCTCGGGAACCGGCGGCCCCGCGATCGAGACGATGCGCTCGACGTCGAGCTGGCCGGTCGCGAACAGCCGGCCGATCGCGATCACGTCCGGGTAACCGATCGTCCAGACCGTCTTTTCGCGGTGGACCGGGTCGACGAGATGGATGTGGAGGCCGGTGTTGCCCGCCGGGTGCGGTCCCCGGAAGCGCTCGACCGTGACCGGGGCGTCGATGCCCGCGTCGGCCTCGGAATCCGCCGCCAGGCAGAGGTAGGTCTTGCCTTCGGTGAGGCGCGTCAGGATCGCGACGCCCCGGGCGAAGTCCTCGCGGCGCTTCTCGATGACCACGTCCGGCACGGGTGCCATCGGGTTCGTGTCCATCGCGTTGATGAAGATGGAGTGGGGCGTCGAAGAAGGGCTCGGCGTCTTGCTGAAGGGCCGCGTGCGAAGCGCCGTCCACTGCCCGGACTCGACGAGCAGCGCCACGATCTGCTCGCGCGTGAGCTCGCCCGGAGACTTGCCCGTGTAGGTGCCGAAGGCGACGGCTTCTTCTTCGTCGAACTCGCCGGCGCGCTCGCGGTCCGTCAGATCGATCGCCACGGATTGGAGCACGCGCTTCGCGCCGCGGTGCACGCCGATCACGCGGCCGGCGCCCGGCGCGGTGTGCAGAACGCCCGGACACTTCCGGTCTTCGAAGAGCACCTGACCGCGCTTCACGGTCTGGCCCTCTTCGACCTTCATCGCGGGCTTCATGCCGGGGAAGTCGTCGGCGATGACGGCGACCCGGTTGGGCCACACCGTCGATCGCACGATCTGCTTCAGCTCGGTCTGAATCGGGAGGTCGAGGCCCTTGGAGATCTCGTGAACCGTCACGGTCGTTTCTCTAGCGATTACACGGGCCTGCGGCCATGGTCGCCGCCCGGGAAAAGGATGATGTCAGATCGTGTTCCCCGAGGGGACAGACGTCGAGCCGGGCCCGCCGGCTTCGAGTGATAGGATGTTAGCTGCCGGGCCCGGACACCGGTAGGTGTCTCGAAGGCTCCCCGGCCCGAAGCCAGGAGGCACCCATGCGAGACGTCAGCCGCATCGCCCATCAGGTCCCCACCGCCCGCGACATCATGTCCCGGAAGCTCGTGACCTTCACCCAGGAGATGGAGATCTCCGCGGCGATCCGCACGCTGCTGAAGAACAAGATCTCCGGGGCCCCGGTGGTGGACGCCCAGGGCCGCCTGGCCGGGATGCTCTCGGAGCTCGACTGCCTGCGGATCCTCTCCGCCGGCGAGTTCTACTCGGACGACCACCGCGAAGAGGGCCACGTGGGCGACTACATGTCCCGCGACTGCCTGACGATCGAGCCGGGCGTCGACCTCTACGCCCTGGCCCAGACCTTCCAGACCCACGCCGTCCGCCGCCTGCCGGTGGTCGAAAACGGCACACTGATCGGCCAGGTGAGCCGCCGGGACGTCCTCGGGGCCATGGAGCAGCTCGGCGTCCGCCGGAGCCGCACCCACGTCTACCCGGACTACCCGCGGGCCCCGGCCGAGGACGTCGGCGCCGCCCGGCGCCTCTAGGGGGAGCGTTGCGACCCCATCGCTCCTGGCCCGCCCTGCTCGGGGTGGCCTTGCTCGTAAATGCCCCGGCCTCGACCGCGGAGTCTACTGCGGGATCGAAGCTCGGGACCCGGACCGAGGGCGAGAACCGGGCCATCCACCGGCCGGTGCTCGACGACCGGAGCTACGGCTCGCTCCGGGGTGAACTCGTCGAGGAAGGCGCCGGCCGGATCCCCGTCCACACCCCGGAGTGGACGAACCCCGCGGCTAGCGACCCCGGCGCCTCCGCACTCGACCCGGCCACCGGTCCGGTCCGCTTCGGCGACGGCACGACGGGCCGCAGGCCTCCCGCGGGCAAGAACCCGGTGGCCGGGCAGTACCGGACGGGCGGCGGCGGCGAACCCGCGGCCGCTGCCCCTGCAGCCGTCCGGAAGCCGGCGGCGACCCGGTCTGCGGTACCCGCAGCGGAGCACGACCTCCGGCCCGAAGCGAAGCGCGGGCTCCGGAAGTAGGCTGCCGACGACACCATGGTCGACCCCGTTTTCGAAGACGCGCTCGCCGTGGCGCCGCCCTCGGCGCCGTGGTTCGTCCGGCTGCTCGAGCGGTCCCCGCTCGGCCCCATTTCCACGGCCGTCGCCGGGGCTTTCCTCGTGTTCGGTCTGCAGCTCGCGGCCTGGGTCGCCGTCTCCCGGTGGCTCGGCTTCCCCGTCGCCCTCGGCGAAGCCGAGCTTCGCCCGATGATGTTCTTCGGCGTGGTGCTCTCCTTCGGACCGATCGGTGTGGCCTGGTGCGCGCGCATGGCCCGGGGTGACCTCCAGAAGCTCCGGCCCCACCTCACGACGGGCGAGACCGAACTCGAAGAGCTCGAGCGCCTGCCGCTGCGCCACACCGCGGGGCTCACGAGCTTCCTGCTGCTCGCGGCCGTGGTCGGCATGGAGGCGAACGTCGGCCGCATCTCGACGATCTTCGGGTCCGAGGCCACGCCGCTCGATTTCTACATCGTGAGCATCTCGCTCCTCACGATGCTCATCATCGCGGGGCCGCTCCTGCTGATGCTGCAGCTCGCGCGCGGACTCCGCCGCATCGGTCTCGACTCGACGCGCATCGACCTCTTCGAGCTCGGAACCCTCGCGCCCTTCGGCCGCTTCGGGGTTCGCACCTCCCTCGTGCCGCTGGGGGTCTTCGGCCTGGCGCTCGGCGTCGGCACGAACATCCACGTCGGCGGCGTCGTGGTCGCGACGCTGGTGATCGGCGGCATGTCGCTCGCTGCGCTGCTGCTGCCCTCCCTGGGCGTGCGGCAACGGATCGTCGAGGCCAAGCGTGCCGAGGTGAAGCGCGTCGTGCGGGCGCTCGGCGGGGATCGTTCGGCCCTCGCTTCGTCCCGGCTCGCGGCCGAGGCCGACCGGCTCTCGACCCCCGAACTCCTCAGCTACCAGCGAACGATCGAGGGCCTGCGCGAATGGCCCATCGCCAACGAAGGGTGGCGCCGGTTCGCCGCCTATCTGCTGATCCCCATTTCGACCTGGGCGATCAAGGCGCTGCTCGGGGCGCTTCTCGCGCGGTTCCTCTGAAGAGCGGGCGGGGCCGTGGCTCAGCCCGCGGTCACTCCGTTGTCGAGGGTCCAGACCGCGCCGTGAACGGAGCTGGCGGCGTCACTCGCGAGGTAGGCGACCGCCTCGGCGACCTCCTCGGGCAGGCTGACCCCGCGCATGCCGGAGTAGCGCGCGGTGAGGTCGGGGTCCGGGTCGTCCGGGAACTTCACGCCGATCGCGAGCTTGGTGACGGTCCCGGAGGGCGCGAGCGCGTTCACGCGGATCCCGTCCTTCATGTACTCCATGGCCAGCGACTTCGTGAGGTTGATGAGCGCCGCCTTGCTCGCGCCGTAGGCCGCCGTGTAGGCCTGGCCCATGAGCCCGGCGTTGCTCGCCATGTTGACGATGTTGCCACCGCGCTCGATCAGGTGCGGGATGGCCGCCTGGCTCATGTAGAAGGCGCCGTTCAAGTTCACGGCGAGCACGCGTTCCCAGTCTTCGGCGGCCATCTCGTGCGCGCGCGCCGAACGGAAGATCCCGGCGATGTTGCACAGGACGTCGACGCCGCCGAAGCCGGAAACGGCGTCCGCCACCGCGGCGAAGCAGGCCTCGCGGTCCGACACGTCCGCCGTGAACGCGCGAAGCTCCGAGCCGGCGGCCCTCACGCCTTCCGCGACCCGCTCGAGCTCCCCGCCGTCGACGTCGACGCCGTGGATGCGCGCGCCCTCCCGCGCCAGGCGCAGGGCGACCGCCTCGCCGATCCCCGACCCGGCGCCGGTCACGCAGGCGACCTTTCCCTCGAAGCGCACGGTCAGCCCTCGAGGATCGCGAGCTCGGCCTCGTAGAGGCGGCGCTTCAGCGCGGCTTGCGTGCCGCGGTCCTTGCCCACGAGCGGGCGGACCCGCTCGAGCGCGCGCGGCAACACCTCGGCCTCGGGCACGGCCTCGTGAACGATGCCGAGGCGTGCGCAGTCCTCCCCGCCGTAGCGCTGGCCGGTGACGATCGCCTCGTGGGCGGTCACCTTCGGGAGCTTGCCCGTCACCACCGCGTTCATGCCGGGCGTGAGCGGCAGGCCGAGGTCCGCTTCGGGCAGGCAGAAGTAACCGCGGTCGCTGCGCATGACCCGGAAGTCCTGGGCGAGCGCCATCATCCCGCCGCCCGCGAAGGCGTGGCCGTTCATCGCGGCGACGGTCACCAGCGGGAAGGCGAGGAAGCGCGCGAACATCTTGTGGACGTCACGGAGCAGGTCGTCGGCCTGATCCTTGCCTTCGCCGCCCATCCAGGCGAGATCGAGCCCGTTCGAATAGAACTTGCCCTCCCCGACGGTGACGAGCGCCGCCGCTCCCTCGCTCCGCTCGACCTCGTCGAGCGCCGAGCACAGCGCGTCCATGAAGTTCCGGTTGAAGCGGTTCTCCCCCTCGCGCATGCGGAGCACGAAGACGTCGCCGTCGCGTTCGAGTTCGATCGGCACGGCTACTTCCCGAGCATCTTCGAGCCGGCCTTGACGATCGCGTCGGGGTCGGGCCGCGCTTCGGGCGGCTGGGGAACGGCGCGGCCGCGCTGCACCGCGGGGCGGCCTCCGACCGCCTCGAGCCAGCGCTCGAGGTTGCCGAGGCCTTCGACCTCGACGCCCGCCCAGCCGTGCAGCGAGACCCACGGCCAGGCCGCCATGTCGGCGATCGAGTAGTCGCCGGCCAGGTATTCGGCTTCGCCGAGGCGGCGGTCGAGCACCTCGTAGAGCCGCCGCGTCTCGTTCTGGTAGCGCGCGATGGCGAAGGGAATCTTCTCCTCCGCGTAGCGGAAGAAGACGTTCGCCTGGCCCTGCATCGGGCCGAGCCCGCCCATCTGGAACATCAGCCACTGGAGGACGACGGAGCGCCCCTTGGCGTCGCTCGGCAGGAACTGGCCGGTCTTCTCGGCCAGGTACACGAGGATGGCGCCGGATTCGAACACGGCGAAGTCGCCTTCACCGTGGTCGATGATCGCGGGGATGCGGCCGTTCGGGTTGGTCGCGAGGAACCACTCCTCCTTCTGCTCGAGCGCGCCGAGGTCGATGGCCCGGACCTCGTAGGGCAGGGCCATCTCCTCGAGCGCGATCGACGCCTTCCACCCATTGGGCGTCGGCGCCGTCAGCAGCTCGATCATTGCGAGGCCTCGATCGAGGGACGCTTCGAGACGCGCTCGTACCAGCCGGGCAGCCAGCTCGCGCCCTCGGGAAGCGGTTGCCCGACCTGGTTCCCGAACTCGCACATGGCGAACAGCAGCACGTCGGCCAGGGTGAAGCGATCGCCGCAGACCCAGTTGCGGCCTTCGAGCAGACCGTCGAGCCAGAGGAGCTTGTCCTGGCGCGTGGCCTTCAGGTCGTCCGCGGCCTGGGGGATCACGCGGATGCGATCCTTGAAGAGGCCGAGCCCCTCCGCGAAGCGGAAGCCGTTGAGCGTGTTCTCCGCGATGTTCAGGTCGATGCGGCGGGTCCACATGCGGGTTTCCGCACGCTCCTCGGGCGTCGTCCCGATGAGAGCCGGCTCGGGCTTCTTTTCTTCGAGGTACTCGCAGATCACGGTGATCTCCGAGAGGAAGCTGCCGTCGTCGAGTTCGAGGCAGGGCGTCTGGCCGGCGGGGTTGCGGGCGAGGTGCTCCGCCTGGCGATTCTCGCCGCCCCGGAGATCGACGGTCTCCTTCTCGAGCTCGATGCCCTTCTCGGCGGCGAAGATCCGCACGACCCGGGGGTTCGGGCCGATGCTGTCATAGAGTTTCACTTGGAATCCTTTCCGTGGGCGCGGCCGCCATCTTAACTGACCGACGGGCGGCACCAAGCAACTGCCGGATCGCGGGCACCAAGCAGCCCTTGTGGTGGCCCCGTCCGCGGTGGGAGAATCGGTCCATGAGCTACGAAATCGCGCCGCTCACCGAGAGCGGGCTTCCCCTCGCCATTCGCGCCGGGCAGGACGGCTCGGTCGCCCGCCTGGCGGGGTGGCTCCGCGAACGCCCCGAGTGGGTGGCCGAGCAGCTGACCGCCCACGGCGCGCTGCTCTTTCGCGGTTTCTCCGTGCGTAGCGGCGACGACTTCGAGACCGTCGCGCGTGCGATCGAGCCGGAACTCGCGAGGGAGTATCTCGGCACGTCTCCCCGCGACGCAATCACCGAATCCGGATACGTCTTCTCGGCGAGCGAGCTACCGCCGTTCTTCCCCATCCCGCAGCACTGCGAGATGAGCTTCACGGCGGACCCGCCGCGCCGCGTGTTCTTCAGCGCCCTCGAGCCGAACGAAGGCGAGGGCGGTGAGACGCCGCTCTGCGACTTCCGTCGCGTCTGGCGCGACCTCGACCCCGGCGTGAAGAAGCGCTTCGAAGAGGGCGGGCTCCGCATCGTTCGCAACTACTCGGGGCCCTCGGGCGGAAGCCGCTTCGATCTCTGGCGGCTCAAGCCGTGGCACGAGATGTTCCTCACCACGGACCGCGCCGCGGTCGAAGCCAAATGCGCCGAGCAGGGGTTCCGCGCCGAGTGGGTTGACGAGGACGGTCTCCGGCTCGTCTCGACCCAGCCCGTCACCCGCACCCATCCGGCGACCGGCGAGACCGTGTGGCACAACCACGTGACGAGCTTCCACAGCTCCCAGGCCGAGGGCGAGTACCGGAAGATCGCCGAACTCCGGCCGAGCTGGCGCAACCGGGCGCTGGTGGGCGTGGCGCGCGTGCTCTCCGTGCTGCAGCGCCGGACCCCCGTCGAGCGGCGGGCCATGGAGTGCACCTACCTCGACGGCCGCGAGATCCCGGACGCGGACCTCGACCACGTGCGCGACGTCGTCTGGCGTCACCTGGTGATCGAGCGCTGGCAGCAGGGCGACGTGGTGGCCATCGACAACCACAGCACCTCCCACGGACGGCTGCCCTACCGCGGGCCGCGCACCGTGGCGGTCTGCTGGGCCTAGCGGCGGAGCGAGCGACGGCTCGCGGCCAGCGCCGCAGAAGCGAACGCGAGCAGCCCGAGCCGGCCCGGCTCGGGCACGCCCGTCGCGACGCTCAGATCATCCAGGTGCACGCTCAGGGCGAGACCCGAAGTGAGGAACTCGTCGTCGAAGGAAAGGGCGGGGTTCGAGGGGAAGGGGTTCGCCGGGTCGAGCGCCGCGGTGCCGAGCACGCCGAGGAAGTGCGGATCGCCGCCACCGGCGCCCTCGGCGAGGCTCACGCCGTCGACGTCCGTGGTGCCGATGTTCCCGATGGTCGGACCGAGATCGAGACCGAAGCCGAACAGCGGCGAGAGGCTCGACACCACGTCGAAGGTGAGGAGGCGCCCGCCACCCGAGAGGTAGCCGATGCGCTCGTTCCCAGCGTCCCAGACCGCGCGGGTCGAGGTGATGGCGATCTCGACGCCGCCGACGTCGAGCGCCGCCAGGGAACCCGGATCGCTCGCGAAGTCCTCGACCGTCACGGTCAGGCCGGCCGTCGCCGCATCCGCGAGCCAGGCGGCGCGGTCCGTGTAGAAGGTGAGCGTTCCGGCCTGGGCCGCGGCGGCGTGGCCGAGCAGGAGACAGAGCAGGAGGAGAGGCTTCCGCATGGGGACTCCGATGCATCGAGGTGCACGGAGTTGAGTGGCGGCGAACCGGCGAAAATGGCGGCGGCGAGCGCCTTTCCGCAGATCCCCGGCCGGCCCCGGCTAGCGGCCCTTCCAATCCGGCTTGCGCTTTTCCGCGAAGGCGCGCGGGCCCTCCTGGAAGTCGTCGCTCTTCAGCACGGTGCGGACCGCCGGGTAGGAGCTCTCGACCGCCGCCTCGAGGGTCGCGTGGGCCAGCGTCTCCTGGGCGACGCGCTTGCTCGCCCGGACCGAGAGCGGCGCGCACTCGAGGATCATCTCCGCCCAGCGGCGCGCGCCGGCGAGCGCTTCGCCCTCCGGTACGACCTCGTTCACGAGACCCATGGCGAGCGCCTCCTCCGCAGGCACGCGCCGTCCGGTCAGCAGCATTCCCATCGCATGCTTGCTCGCGACCTGGCGCGGGATGCGATGGAGGCCGCCGCCGAGGGCCAGCAGGCCGACGCGCGGTTCCGGCAACCCGAGGCTCGCGTTGGCCGAGGCGACGGCGATGTCGCACGCCAGCACCATCTCGCAGCCGCCGCCGAGAGCGAGGCCGTTCACCGCGGCGATGACGGGCTTCTCCATTTCGAAGCGGCTCGTGATTCCCCCGAAGCCCGAAGGCGGCCAGGAGAGGTCGCCTCCCGCGGCCTGGAACTTGAGATCGTTGCCGGCGGAGAAGGCGCGGTCGCCTTCGCCGGTCAGGATCGCGACCCACTGGTCCGGGTCCGCCTCGAAGGCGTCGAAGACCTCGGCGAGCTCGGCGCAGGCGGGCGGATGCAGCGCGTTCATCACGTCCGGACGGTTGATCGTCACGACGGTCAGGTGACCGTCGCGCTCGGCGGTGCAGAACTCGGGCACGGATGCCTCCCTTGGGCGCCAGAGCCTAACCGGGGCGCCCCCCGGTGAACAGCGGCTTCGCGCGCCAGATCGCGAGCGTGAGTGCCGCGAACAGGCTGAAGGAGACGAGGCCCACGGCGTAGGCGCCCGCGCCGTCCCGGTAGAGGATGGGCCAGACGAGCATCGAGATGGTGACCTGCGCCCAGTAGATCGCGGCGAAGGGGTGCATCCACGAGCGCATCCCGAAGAAGCCGTAGGCCATGGCGGCGTACACGATCCAGTGCGGGATGGCGAGCCACTTGGCCATCTCGCCGTGGAAGATGACGCCGAACCAGACCTCTTCGTCCGTCGCCACCGGCTTCACGAAGATGTCCCACGGGCAGTAGAAGATGGCCATGTACGCGCAGAAGAGCATGAGCGCGTTCATCCACACGGGACGCCCGGCGAAGGCGGCGGAGAGACGTTCCGAGACGGTGGGCATGGCGGCTCCCTGTTCGGTGGTCAGACGAGGGTTTCGGGCAGGGTCGCCCATTGTTCCGGGTCGTGGCCGAAGACGAGGGTGCTTCCGGCGGCTTCGAGCGCGCGGAGGCGGTGGAGCGTCGCGAGCATCTGTTCGCGGTCGTGGCTCACGCCGGGCAGGTGGAGCGCGTCGAGGGTTTCGCGCAGGTAGCAGGCGTCGGCGGTGAGGATGTGTTCGCCGCCCGTGGGAAGGCGCACGCGCAGCGATTGGTGCCCCGGCGTATGGCCGTAGGTCGGGATGCACACGACACTGCCGTCACCGAACAGGTCGTGCTCGCCGTCGACGAGCAGGCGATCGTGGCCGTGGTCGAAGTCGTGCTTCGCATAGCCGTTGCTCGCGGCGAGGTCCGGGTCGTTCCCGGCCTCCCACTCCCGGCGCTGGAGGACGAGGCGCGCGTTCGGAACCGTTTCGTTCCCGCCGGCGTGGTCGAAGTGCAGGTGCGAGTTCACGAGGAAGTCGATGCGGCCGGGGTCGAAGCCGCGCTCCTCGATGCGCGCCGCGCAGCGGTCGGCGGGGGCGTATTCGGCGTCGAAGATCTGCGCGAGGGGGCCGAGGCGGGCCGGCGCGTCCGTTGCGACGTCGGGGTGCATGCCCGCGTCGAAGAGCACCGTGCCGCGCGGGTGCTCGATCAGCCAGGCAGGAACGGGGACGCGCAGCCGCCCTTCGCCGTTCTCGAGGAACGCGGGCGCCGGCCCCGTGAGCCAGCCGCAGGCCAGGCGGTGGAGCTTCACGCGCCGGGGCCGGGGGTCGAGGGGGCGCGCCTCACTCGCCGCGGGCCCGGTCGAAGCGTCCGAGCTGCCGCGTGATGCGGGCGAGGGCCGATTTGGCGTCGGCCGCCTGGGTCCGCAGCCCGGCGAGCTCTTCCTCCGCGGCCTTCGCCCTCTCCCGCAGCATGTCGCGGTAGCGAAGCAGGGGCAGGGCCGTGGCGTCGTCCTCGTCGCGCGCCGCGCGCAGGATGGCGTGGCACGCGCGCGCCATGCGCACCCGGCGCTCGGTCTGCTCCGCTTCGAGCTTGTTGCGCAGGAAGAGCACGCTCGCCGCCGCCCGGCGCAGCTCGTCGCGCGAGCGCAGGAGGCCCAGTCGCTCGCGCCGGCGCCGCATGCGCGCCGCGTCCGTACGCCCGCCGTGCAGGTTCTCTTCGAGCCAATCGTCCACTGCATCCACCGTCGATCTCATGATTCGGCGTCCTCACTCCAGTCTTCGTCGCGCAGGCCGAGCTCGCGGATCTTCTGCTGGAGGCTCTGCCGGACCATTCCGATGGCCTCGGCCGTTCGCGAGATGTTCCCGCCGTTCTGACGCAGGGCGCGCAGGAGGTAGTCCCGCTCGAACTGCTCGACGGCGAGCTTCTTGGCGTCGCCGAACGTCGCGGCGTCGTCCGGCGCGAGGGTCTTCGGCGCCAGCGAGACCGAGCCGTCGAGCCGGAGGTCTTCTTCGGCGATCTCCTCGCCGGAGGCCATGACCGCCGCCTGCTCGACGACGTTGCGCAGCTCGCGGACGTTCCCCGGCCAGGGGTGGCGGGCGAGGCGAGCCAGGGCGGCCTCCCCGATCGGCTTGCGGGGACGGTCGAGGCGCTCCGCCACCTGCTCGAGGAAGCGCGCCACCAGCATCGGCAGGTCTTCGAGCCGCTCGCGCAGGGGCGGGATCTCGATCTCCACCACCTTGAGCCGGTAGTAGAGATCCTCGCGGAAGCGGTCTTCCTTGACGTCGGTCTCGAGGTCCCGGTGCGTCGCCGCGACGACGCGCACGTCGACCTCGATCGGCTTGCCGCCGCCGACGCGTTCGAAGGAGCGCTCCTGGAGCACGCGCAGCACCTTGGCCTGGGTCTCCGGCGCCATGTCGCCGATCTCGTCGAGGAAGATCGTGCCGCCGTCGGCCGCTTCGAAACGGCCCGCCCGCCGCGCGTCGGCCCCGGTGAAGGCGCCCTTCTCGTGGCCGAAGAGCTCGCTCTCGACGAGCTCGCGGCTGATGGCCGCGCAGTTCACCGCGACGAAGGGCCGCCGCGCGCGCGCGCTGCGATGGTGGAGCGCCTGGGCGACGAGCTCCTTGCCGGTGCCGCTCTCGCCGCGCACGAGCACCGTGAGATCCGTCTCGGCGACCTTCTGGATGGTCTCGAAGATCTTGCGCATCGCGGGCCCGGTGCCCACGAGGTTCTCGAAGCCCACCTCGCGCGCGATGCGATCGAGGAGCAGGCGGTTCTCCCGCTCGAGCCGCGTGCGCTCGAGGGCGCGCGTCACGACCACGCGAATTTCGTCGTTGTCGAAGGGCTTCGGGACGTAGTCCTCGGCGCCGGCCTTCATGGCTTCGACGGCGATCGTCTCGGAGCCGTGGGCCGTGATCATGATGACGGCGGTCTGCGCGCGAATCTCCTTGGCGCGCCGCAGCACGTCCATCCCGGTGAGCCCCTCGCCGAGCGAGAGGTCCGTGAGCACGCAGTCGAAGGGGTCTTCGGCCTTGGCGAGCAGCTCGAAGGCCGCCTCGCCGGAGGCCGCGGTCTCGACGCCGTAGCCTTCGCGCGTCAGCAGGCCCGAGAGCGCGATCTGGATGGCGCGCTCGTCCTCGACCACCAGCACGCGCGGCTTCACACGGAAGCCTCGTTCGTGCCGCCGGACTTCGGGAAGGTCAGCAGGAACTCCGCCCCGTCGCCCGGCCGCGAGGCCGCTTCAATCGTGCCGCCGTGCGCATCGACGAGCTTCTTCGTGATGGCGAGGCCGAGGCCCGTCCCGTTCGCCTTCGACGTGTAGAAGGGCTTGAAGATCTTGTCGACGCGCTCGGGCTCCATGCCGGGGCCGTTGTCGCGGATGCGCACCCAGACCTCCGTCCCCGCGAGATTCTCGCCGGCCTGGATCGCGACGCTCGGGTTGCGCGTGCCGGACTGCTCGAGGGCGTCGAGCGCGTTGCCGAACAGGTTGATGATCACGCGGCGGAGCTTCTCCGGGTCGCCGCGCATGGCGCCTTCCGCGTCGAGCTCCTTGTGGATCTCGACGCCGAGGCTCTGGATGCGGTCCTGGAACGTGTCGAGGGCGGCTTCGATCACGTCGGACATGGTCATGTCCGACATGTGCACGTCCTCGTCGCGCGCGAACTTCAGGAGATGGGAGACGGAGCGCTCGACACGGTCGAGTTCCTCGAGGGCCACCTTCGCGTACTCGATGTTGTCGTCCGCGGCGGGATCCTCGCCCATCTGCTGGACGAGGCTCTTGGCCGCGGTGATCGGGTTGCGGATCTCGTGGGCGATGCTCGCCGTGAGCTCCTCCATCGAGCGGTTGTGCTGGGTCTTCATCACCCGCCGCTCTTGATGCACCGAGCTCGTGAGCTTCTTGTTCACCTCGTCCTCGACCCAGCGCCGGCGGAGCTCCGGCCCCTGCATCGCGAACCAGTGGCACGCGACGCCGATGCCCCAGAAGACGGCGACGGAGAGGAACGCCCGGAAGCCGGCGACGAGCAGCAGGAAGAAGCACGTCGCGGCGTAGGGAATGAAGTGGAAGAGGAAACCGAGGCGCGCGTTGGCCTTCCGGCGGGCCTCGAGATAGGCGCGCTCCTCGGGAGAGAGGTCGCGGCTGCGCCGGCCCCGGCGGGCGCGACGGGCGGCGCGGGCCTCCTCCCGCTCGCGGCGGGAGAGCTCCCGCTCGACCTCGTGGTCCGAGAGCGTGTCGAGCCACTCGGAGCCCTCGGGCGGCTCGGGCCCGCGGCCTCGGCCGGCTCGCTCGGCTCGGCGCGTGCGACGGGAGGCCCGGCGGGATCGGTGGTGGCGGTTCATGACTTCCTCGGGATTCTAGGGTCTCGCATGACCCTTGCGGATAGCAAGCGCCGTGCCGCGCCCCTCGGCCATCCGAATCGCAATGAAATCAGGTACTTGCAAGACACGCGCCCGCGGCGGTCCTGCAAGGCCGGGGCTCCGCTGCAAGCTGCAGCCTGCACCCCGCCCCGGGCTCGTGCGGGGCCGGGCTCAGGCCGCGGCTTCGGGCTCCGCCCACTCGATGGGGAAACCGTCGACCCGCCGGAGCCGGGCCAGGTTGGCCGCGAACCCGGTGGGCAGCCGGTGGCAATACCGCACGAAGCCCGGGAGGGTGGCGAAGGTCCGCTCGGCGGCCGCCGCGCGGGGGTCCGAGCGCAGGGGCCCCTGCTCGCGGACGATCGGCGCCGCCTTCGGATCCGCCCGGTAGCGGCGCACGTAGGTGAGCAGATCCGCGTGGTACCCGGGCTCCTCGACGATCGCCGAGATCGTCCGGTGGCGCGGATGCGTGCCCTCGACCATCTGCTCGACCTGCCGCTCGAACTCCTCGAGGCCGCCCTCGAACATCGTCATGAGCTGGAGGTCGTAGATCGGGTTCAGATGAACGACCTGCATCACGTGGCCGATGATCGTGTCGCGCTCGGAGAGGAACCCGGTCGGGTCGATCATCGAGACCGGATCGTCGAGCACGCGCAGAAGCTGATGGAATCCGAAGGAGATGCCCTGCTGCTCGTAGTACTCCCGCGCGAAGGGAGAGATCACGAAGCGCAGCATGTCGAGGCCGCCGAAGAAGATCTGCGCGCGGCCCGGGATCTCGTCGATGAGGCCCGCGGCGCGCAGGTTCTCGAGCCGGCCACGCACCTCGCCCGGGGAGACGTAGAGCCGGACGGTGCGGCCGAGACGGCGGAGCTTTCCGGCGATCTCGCGGGGGCCGCCGAGCGCCGTGCGCAGGAGCGTCCACGGGGAGGCCGAGCTGCGGAGCGATCGGTCGGGGCTTTGGGCCTCGCTCTCCATGGCGCGAGAGTACCCTAGCTTGGCTCCCACTCGACGAGGAAGCACGCCTCGCTTCCCTCGTGGGATTCGAGCCGGCTCGTGCCGCAGACGTCCACCAGCTCGAAGATCGCCGAGATCGACGCCTCGATGCCCAGCAGGTAGGGGCGGCTCTGTGCGACCTCGGGAGGGAGGCCGGTCATGCGGACCCGGACGCTCTGCTCCCCCGCCTCGACGGTCATGGTTCCCGCATCCCGGAGGAGCAGCCCCCAGACGCGCGGTGCGACGCGCAGCAGGCCCGCCGGGCTGGCCTTGAACGTGCGGAGCGAGGCCAGGACGAGCGTCTCAAGGATGGGCTTGCGGAAGGTCGCGACGAGATTCTCCCGCATGACCTCGCATGCGCGCCGCTCGCCGGCGACTTCGAAGAGCGCTTCGGTGAGGGCCGCATCGCACTCGATGGGCAGCCAGCTCGCGGCCCAGGCCTCGTCGATCTGCGCAAGGACTTCGGGTTTCAGCGCTTCGCGGGTGCGCGCGCCGAGCTCGGCGTCGAGGGCGTCGATCGCTTCGAGCGTTCCCTGGACGAAGCCAGCGAGGATGCGCGGTTCCCGTGCCATCCTTTTCGTCATCGACCTCGCAGGAGGCCCGCTTGAGGGTGGCCCGGGCTTCGAGCCGCGGGGGCGCGTTAGAGCCGGAACTTGCCGGCCTGGATCTCCGCGCGGCGCTCCGGGGTCAACGGGACGTAGCTGCCGGACCCGGCGTCACGGACCCAGAGCGGGTCGCGGACCGCCTCGGAGAAGCCCTCCCGGCGAAGCTCGACCTTGCGCAGCTTGAACGTGCCCGTGACCTCGACGTCGTGGAGCGCGCGCACGAAGGCCGGCACGGCGTAGGCCGGCAGGCGCTCGGCGACGTAGTCGTTGAACGCCGCCGGGTCGAAGGTGCTCCCGGGGACGGGGACGAAGGCGACCATCCCGGCGCGCCCGTCGGCGCCGGGCACCTCGACGCCGTAGACGTTGATCATGTCGAGGCCCGGGAAGCCGGCGAGCACCTCGGCGACCTCTTGGGTCGAGACGTTCTCGCCCTTCCAGCGGAACGTGTCCCCGATGCGGTCGACGAAGTAGTGGAAGCCCTGGGCGTCGCAGCGCATGAGGTCGCCGGTACGGAACCACGCATCGCCGGGCTCGAAGACGTCGCGCAGGATCTTCTTCGCCGTGGCGTCCTCGGACGTGTAGCCCTCGAAGCGCCCGGCGGCCTGGGCCTTGTCCTTCGGAATGCGGCCGATCAGCTCGCCGGGCTCGTCGGCGGCGCATTCGATCAGGAAACCGTCCTCGCCGCGCGGGTGCGTTTCGTTCTCGACGTCGTACTGCACGATGCGCGCGTTCGACATCAGGCGCCGCAGGAGCGCGCTCGGGTAGCGGCCCACCGAGCCTTCCTTGTTCTCGAAGTTCACGAAGGCGACGTTGCCTTCCGTCGCGCCGTAGAACTCGAGGATCTGCGGGATCGCGAAGCGGTCGCGGAAGGTCGGCCAGATGTCCGGGCGCAGGCCGTTGCCGACGGCGACGCGGATGCGGTGATCGCGGTCGTTCGCGCGCTCCGGCTGCGCGACGAGGTAGCGGCAGAACTCGCCGATGTACTGGAAGTGCGTCGCTTCGTACTTGCGCACGTCGTCCCAGAACGCGCTGGCGCTGAAGCGGCGCCGCAGCGCGAGGCTCGCGCCGCCGAAGAGCGTCGCGCCGACCTGCATCACGCCGCCGGCCGTGTGGTAGAGCGGAAGCGCGCAGTAGTGGACGTCCGTCGGCGCGATGTCCTGGGCCCAGGCGGCGAGATCGCCGGTCGAGAAGAACCGCAGGTGGCTGAAGCGCGCGGCCTTCGGCGGCCCGGTGGTGCCGGAGGTGTAGATGTAGAGGAGGTCGTCGCCCGAGACGAGGCCTTCGCGCCAGGAGGCCGGGGGGTTCGCGTCGGGCCGGCCCTCGAGGGCGGCGGCGAAGTCGCTCCCCCAGCCGCTGGCGTCGGGCAGTTCGGGCTGGTCCGCATCCTCGTAGACGTGGACGGAGAGGATGCGCTCGAGATCGTCGGCGGTGGTGGCGAAGCGGTCGGCGCATTCGGCACCGAGGATCAGGTGCGCCGCCTTCGAGGTCGCGAGCGCGTGGCGGAGCGTCTTCCCGGTGAGGTTCGTGTTGATCAGCGCCGTCACCACACCGAGCTTCGAGAGCCCCATCCACGTGGCGAGATACTCGGGCCGGTTCTCCATGAGCAGCGCGACGGAATCGCCGCGGCGAAGCCCCTGCTCGTGGGCCCAGTGGGCGACCCGGTTGGCCGCCGCGTTGTGCTCACGGTACGAGACCGTCCGCTCGCCGAAATGGAGGAAGGGCCGGTCGCCGAACTCCTCGGCCCGCTCCTCGAGGAGCTGGGGGACGCAGTCCTTCCCCGTCGGCTTGTAGCTCGCGAAACGCGGCAGGTGCGGAAGCGCCCGCGCGAGGAATCGGATGCCTTCGAACATGGTCCGAGCCTATCACGGGAGGCCCGGCAGCTGGGCAGCTGGGCGGGACGATGCGGGGCGGGCCGCCCTAGCGCTCGCGTACCTCGATGCGGTCGCCGTCCTGGACGATGACGGCGTCAGCCATGTCGGCGAACAGGCCCGTCCCGATCACGCCGGGGATGCCGAGCAGCGCCGCATCGAGCTGGGCGGGGTTCGGGATGCGCTCGACCTCGCAGTCGAGGATCCAGTTGCCGTTGTCGCTCACGAGCGGCTGGCCGGAATCGTCCGGGCGAAGCGCGGCCTCGAAGCCGAGGGTCTTGAAGCGGCGGCGGCAGAAGGCCGCGGCGAAGGGCACGATCTCGACCGGGAGCTTCCCGCGCTGGCCGAGGCGCGAGACGAGCTTCTCGTGGCCGACCAGGATCACGAGCTTGCGCGAGGCGGCGGCGACGATCTTCTCGCGCACGAGCGCGCCGCCGTAGCCCTTGATGACGTCGAGGGCCGGGTCGACCTCGTCGGCGCCGTCGAAGGTCACGTCGATCTCCTCGACCTCCTCCATGGCCACGAGCGGAATGCCGAGCTCCTTCGCGAGCTCCTCGGTGGCGTGCGACGTCGGAACGCCGCGCACCGAGAGCCCCCCTTCCTTCATGCGGATGGCGAGGGCGCGCACGAAGGCGGCGGCGGCGCGGCCCGTCCCGAGACCGACCACGTTCCCGTCTTCGACGAACTCGAGCGCCTTCTCCGCCGCGCTCATGAGGAGGCCAGGATCTCCTGCTTGCGCCGCTCGATCGTGGCGAGCAGCGAATCGAAGGGCTCGACGAACTTGCGCACGCCCTCTTCGAGGAGATGGGTCGTGGCGCCTTCGAGGGAGATGCCCGCCGCTTCGAGCCGCGCGATCTGCCCGCGCGCTTCCGCGAGCTGGGCATCGAAGCCGCTGCCGAGCACGTTCGCCGCGGTGCCCTCCTTGGCGAAGGCCTCGAAGGTCTCACCGGGGAGCGTGTTCACGGTGTCCGGCCCGACGAGCTCGTCGACGTAGAGCGTGGTCGGGTAGTCCGGGTTCTTCGTGCTCGTGCTCGCCCAGAGCACGCGCTGCACCTGGGCGCCCTTCGCGGCCAGGGCCTGCCAGCGCTCGCTCGCGATGACCCCGTTGTAGTGGGCGTAGGCGAGCCGCGCGTTGGCGATGGCGATGCGGCCGGAGAGATCCGCGATCTCGGGCTTCCCGCTCTCGGCGATCTGGCCGTCGAGCAGGCTGTCGATGCGCGAGACGAAGAAGCTCGCCACGCTCGCCACGTGATCGAGCGCGCCGCCCGCTTCCGCGCGCCGCTCGAGCCCGCGCAGGTAGGCCTCCGCCACGTCCGCGTAGGCGTCGACGGCGAAGAGCAGGGTGACGTTCACGTTCACGCCCTCGGCGATGAGCGCTTCGATCGCCGGAACTCCGGCCGGCGTGGCCGGGACCTTGATCATCAGGTTCGGCCGCCCGACCGCGGCCCACAGGCGCCGTGCGTCCGCGAGCGTCCCCTCCGTATCGTTCGCGAGGTGCGGCGAGACCTCGAGGCTCACGTAGCCGTCGCGCTTTCCGGTGCGCTCGTAGGCGGGGGCGAGCACGTCGGCGGCGAGCTGGATGTCTTCGACGGCGAGCCGCTCGAAGATCTCCGTCGCGTCTTCGATGCCGCTCGCGATCAGCGCGCGCGTCGCGGGCAGGTAGTCTTCGCTCCCCGCCATCGCCTTCTCGAAGATCGCCGGGTTCGACGTCACGCCGAGCAGCCCGTCTTCGGCGACCATGCGCGCGAGCTCACCCGAGGTCACGAGCCCGCGGCTGATGTTGTCGTACCAGATGCTCTGCCCGTGCTGCTGCACGTCGACCAGGGGGTTGGCCACGGACTCTCCTCGGTGATTCAGGTCTCTGCAGTGTAAGGGGGCGCGGGGTCGTACTCCATGGCGCGTTGCACCATGCGGGCGAAGTCCGGCGTGTAGAGCTGGCCGAGGAGCCAGAGCGCCATGTCCGTTCCTGCCGAAACGCCGGCCGCGGTGACGAGGTTTCCGTCGCGCACGTAGCGCCGCCGCTTCAGCACCTCGACGTCGCCCCGGGCCGCGAGCTGCTCGACGAAGGCCCAGTGGGTGGTGACGCGCTTGCCCCGGGCGAAGCCGGCCTCGTGGAGGAGCAGGGCACCAGTGCAGACGCTCGTCACCCATTCGCAGCCGGCGCCCACCGTGCGGAGCCACTCGATCAGAACGGGGTTGTTCACCTCGGTGCGCGTGCCCTGGCCGCCGGGGACCAGCACGACGTCGAGCTTCGGGGCGTCGGCGAAGGAATGGTCCGGCAGCACGCGCAGGGCCTTGCGGCAGCGCACGGGGTCCTTGGTCTGGGCGATCGTGACGAGGCGGAGATCGTCCCCGGCGCGGGTCTCGTCGGCGATCGGCCCGGGCTGGGAATCGCGGTCGGCGGCGAGGTCCGCCGCCATGCCGAAGACCTCGTAGGGCCCGGCCCAATCGAGCTCCTCCGCGTCCGGAAAGAGCAGGATCCCGACGGTGCGCGCCACGGCCTAGCTCGCGGCGGCTTCGCGGTCGTGGGCGGCGATGACCTCGGCCGGCGCCTGGACCAGCTCGATCAGCACGCCCTCGCCGCAGAGCGGGAACTCCTCGTTCCCCTTCGGGTGGATGAAGGTCACGTCGTGGCCCGCGGCGCCCTTGCGGATGCCGCCCGGGGTGAAGCGCATGCCCTGGCCGGCCAGCCACTCGACGGCCGTGGCGAGATCGTCCACCCACAGGCCGACGTGGTTCAGCGCCGGGTCCTGGACCTTCGGCCGCTTCTCCGGATCGATCGGCTGCATCAGATCGACCTCCACCTGGAAGGCCCCGGCGCCGCAGACGGCGATGTCCTCGTCGACGTTCTCCTTCTCGCCGCGGTAGCTCCCGTGGGATTCGAGACCCAGGGTCTCGATCCAGAGCTTGCGGAGGGGCCCCTTGTCGAGGCCTCCGACGGCGATCTGCTGCAGGCCCAGGATGCGGAACGGACGGTCGGACACGGTCGGTCTCCTCGGATGGATGGGGCGGCGGAGGGTACCTCGACCCGCCGCCGCCAGGTAACCTCCCGGCGCGATGGATCTCCTCGACCCCGATCAGCTCGAGCCCGGCTCCGAGGCCCGCCCGCCGGTGCACTTCCTCTCGCTCGGCTGCCCGAAGAACCGCCTCGATACGGAGGTGATGATCGGGAGCCTGGCCCTCGGCGGGTTCCCGGTGGCGGAGCGGCTCGAGGACGCGGGCATCGCGGTGGTGAACACCTGCTCGTTCATCGAGAGTGCCCGGGAGGAATCGATCCAGGCCATCCTCGACGTCTGCGACCGCAAGGCGGACGGTGAGCTGGCGGCCGTGATCGTCGCCGGCTGCCTCCCGCAGCGGTATGCGAACGAGATCGCAAATGAGCTCCCGGAGGTGGATGCCTTCGTCGGAACAGGGGAATTCCCGCGCCTGCCCGAGATCGTGGCCGAGGCCCTGGCGGGCCGGGGTGGGGTCTACGTGGAGGCCGGACGGACCCATCTCTACGACGAGACCGACCCCCGCGTCCTGATCGGCCAGACCCACACCGCCTACGTGAAGCTCTCCGAGGGCTGCGACCGGGTGTGTGCTTTCTGCGCCATCCCCGGGATCCGGGGCGGCTTCCAGAGCCGCGGGGCGGAGTCGCTCGTGGCCGAGGCGCGCCAGCTCGCGGCGGCCGGCGTGCGCGAGATCAACCTCGTCGCTCAGGACTCGACCTCCTGGGGGAAGGACCTCCCCGGCCGGCCGAAGCTCGAGACCGTGCTCCGCCAGCTCGACGGCACCGACGGGCTCGACTGGATCCGCCTCCTCTACCTCTACCCGACCGCCGTCACCGACGGCCTGATCGAGACCCTGGCCTCGGGCAAGCGGCTCCTGCCCTACGTCGACGTGCCCCTCCAGCACGCGAGCGACCGGATCCTGAAGGCCATGAAGCGTGGCGCCACCGCGGACCGCCAGCGGGATCTCATCGAAAGACTCCGCTCGAACATTCCGGGGCTAACCCTGCGGACGACCTTCATTGTCGGCTTTCCCGGTGAAACGGATTCGGACTTCCAGGAACTTTGCGAATTCGTTCGCACATCCCGCTTCGACCGCATGGGCGTCTTCCGCTACTCGGACGAAGAGGGCACCACCGCCTACGACTACGGCGAGAAGGTGCCGCGCGAAGTCGCCCGCGAGCGGCACCGGGAGCTCATGGGCATCCAGCGCGAGATCATGGCTGCGAGCCTCGAGGCCCAGGTCGGCAGCGAGCAGACGGTGCTCGTCGAATCCGACGCACCGGGCCAGTGCCACGGCCGCCTCGCCAGCCAGGCCCCGGAGATCGACGGCGTCGTCTTCCTGAAGGGCGACGCCCGCCCGGGCTGGATGGTCCGCGCTCGCATCACCGGCGTGCGCGGCGTCGACCTCGACGCCGAGATCCTGCCCTAGGCCCTGGGCTAGCTCGTCGCGACCGGACCCGACGCTCGCAGCTCGGTGCAGGTGTCGGATTGCGGCCACCACGACCGGACCCGGTCGGTCAGCGAGCGCAGCCGCTCGGCCATGCTCGGTTCACCGCAGCCCGGGCAGTGCTCCTGCTGCAAGAAATAGGTCGTGTTCGCCCCGCGCCTCTGCGCCGTCTCCGTGACCCGGATCTCGATCGTCTGCCGCCCCTGATTCCCGGCGTCGTCCTCGAACACGATCGGAATCCGTACGAACCCGTCGCTGTCGGCGTGGAGGTTCCGGAAATCGTGTGAGAACGCGGTCTTGGCGGTCATGGCGCCCACCTGATCGTGCAGCAGGCCATCCACGCGGTAGCCGTGCTTCACGTCATCCGGATGGATTTCGAATCGCATGGTGTCGTTCGGATGGAAGACCGGGGGCACGCTGTCGTGAAACGCCATCACGACCTGCCGTGCTTCGGGCCCCGCGGCCGGCTGGATGAGCCACTCCTCGCGCCCGGGTTCGGGCGCGAGGACGCTGAACGTGGCTCCGTAGGGCCCCGGCGTCGTCCTCGGGCTCCGCGGCTCGGCCGTCGTTCCACCGCCGACCGGCCCGACCAGGCCATGGACGCCGGCCACCCGCTGCGCGGTTTCCGGGGCCAGCGCGCCGCCGACGGCCAGGCCGAACTCCTCATGGATCTCGGCCACCGTCCGGCAGTCGAAGCCCGGGTGACCGGTTTCCCGGAAGGGCAAGGCATCGCCTTGCTGGGCGAGCGAGTAGATCTGCTGGGTCTCGTCCCCGCGCGTCTCGATCACGGTGTCCGGAGAGAACAGGACCGAGACGTCGCCGTTGAGCGGAATGCGCGGCGCCGCGATCCACACCCGCGCCTGCTCCGGCACGGGCAGGAGTCCGACCGCACGAAGTCCCCGCTCGAGACGCGAACCGGCCGACGCGTGCCGGCTGCGCGAAAGGGCGTCCGGAGCGAGGACGCCGTGGCGGTTGTCCACGAGCTCGAGCCGCCGGCCGTTCCGGTTCGGGCTCGCCACCCATACGTCGATCGTGTTGTTGAGATCCGAGTCGGCGATGCGGTTGTCGCCGCGCGGCGGTGCCTCGATGCCGACGTGGAAGCCCTCGATGCGAACCCCTTCGATCCGGAGCGTGTCGGTCATGTCGTTCACCCGGATGCCGATTCCGACCGGGCTCGCGACGTCTCCGAGCACGCGCACGTTGCGGAGGACGAGCTTTCGCGCGTAGGGAACGAAGAGGCCGTGCTCGCGAAGCGCCCAGAAGGTCGAGTCCTCCACCTCGCTGTAGACGTCGTGGGGCGCGTAGACCTTGTTGTACCAGACCTCGAGACCGCTGTTCGAAGCAGCGCCCACGTTGCCGACGAACCGGAAGGGCAGGTCGCCGGGGTTGAAGTGATCGCGTCCAGCATGAACGGCGGGGTCCTCCACCAGCTCACGCGGGAACCGCACCCAACGGCCGGCCTCTTCGATCGTGCGGGTGAAGATGGCGAAGGCAGCGTCGGCGTGGCCGAAGGCGAAGTTGCCCTCCATGGTGACGCCGGCGCTCTGGGCCCAGAAGCCGTGGCCCTGGTGGCCGAAGTCGTGCGTGCCCTCGCGGCTGCTGATGGTGTCGCCCGAGCCCAGCGAGCGCACGGCGAGGTTGTTCGCGAAGCGGCCGATCTCCGTGCCGTTCTCCGAGAAGAAGTGGCTTCCGTCGATCGCGTAGCCGACGTTGCCGTCGGCGACGACGTAGCCCCCGTGGTTCACGAGTCCGTGCTTGGGGCTCCCGACGATCGCGCTGTTGCGGACGACGTGCGGCGGCCGGTCGCGGCTCGCGCCGGATCGCATGTGGAAGTGGAGTGCGTAGCGGCCCTGGGTGTTCGCATCGGAGCCGGGCACGACTCGACCCTCGTGATCGACGTCGGGGATCGTGTGGGCGCGCCGGGTGTCGGTGCGTCCGAGGTCGATGAAGGCAGCGCCGTCGATCGTGACCGGGTGATGCGTGTGCATCACCATGAAATGGCCGCGCCGATCCAGCTCGGCCGCGTTCTCCGAGCGGAAGACGACGTTCCGCGTCAGATTGCCCACCGGCACGTGGCTCCCCGCCGGTGCCGGATGGTCCGCCTCGAGCGGTCGATCCAGCTCGATCGTGCGCCCGTCGCTCGAGACCGCCGTGATCTCGCGCAGCTCGTCGCGGTCGGCCTGGAGATCGCTTCCGGGAAACACGAGTCGATCGCCCGGGCGCCAGTGCGCCGGCGGCTCGGCAAAGGACAGCCGCGAAAGCCCGGCAACGAGCGCGTGTTCTGCGATCGCATGGGCGGATCTCGGGCTCCCGTGGACCGCGAGCGCGCCGTGGCAGACGAGGCCACGTCCGATGTCTTTCGGGTCCTCGCCGCGATCGCGAGGCCCACGGTCCGCGAAGATCAGCTCGGCGCTGCGGTCCTCGCGGATGGGGCGTTCCGGTGTGCCCATCTCGAGCCGCCCCGGCTCACCGACCACCAGCGTGCCGACCCGCAGCCGCGTGTCGCGGTCGGGAAGGAACTTCAGCGCTCCATCGATGCGGATCCAGTCGAAGGAACGATCGTCGACCTGCTCGGCGAGCGTGACCTCGTGTCCGGCCGGAATCCAGACCCTCGCATCGTGGCTCGGAACGCGGCCCTGCTTCCACGTCGCTTCATCGGTCCATGCGCCGCTACGGCTTGCCACCGCGGTGGCTTTTTCGGAAGCCACCAGATCCATGAGCGCATGATGCTCGGAGCGCTTCAACGCGTCGTGCGGATGGGGTCCAGGATGTGCGCCGGCGTGGGCGTCCCCGTAGAGCGTGGGTCCGCCGGGAGCGGCCTGCGCTCGAGAATCGCCTGCGCCGGAAAGCAGCACGGCGCTCGCAGCGATCGACGCGGCGCACCAGGAAAGGGCGGAGCGAACGCGGCGGCGGCTCCGGCTCGCACGTTGACAGTTCGCTGACCCGAGATGACGCATGGCATTCCCCCATGTTCCGAAGCACACGAAGCATCCTAGTGTGATCGAGCGCGGTCGATAAGTCACTCAGAGGACATGGGCGGAACCCCACACTCGTCCCCGGCGGAAAGCGCCCTACGCCTTCCGCCCCCGCGCCAGCAGATAGCGCTCGGTCGTTCCCTTGCGGCTGGCCTTGGGCTTCACGGTGCGGGCCTGGTCGAAGCCGCGCCGGATGCGTTTGTCGATGGCCTGGGCTTCCGGACCTTCGAGGATCTTCACGAGCAGGCTGCCGCCCGGGCGCAGGAGCGCCGGGACGAGGGTTTCGATCGCCTCGAGCAGGCGCTCTTCGTTGGCGCGGTCGGTGTCGCGGATGCCGGTGAGCTTCGGGGCGGCGTCGGAGAGGAGCACGTCGGCGGGGCCGCCGAGGGCGTCGAGCAGGGTGGCGGCGGTTTCGGGCTCTTCGAGGTCGCCCGTGAGGGCGGTGACGTTCTCGAGCCCGAGCGGCGGGTCGATCTCGGCCTTGTCGATGCCGACGACGCGGCCCTTCGGGCCGACGAGCTGCGACGCGACCTGGAGCCAGCCGCCCGGCCAGCAGCCGAGGTCGACCGCGCGGTTCCCGCGCGCGAGCACGCGCTGGGCCTTCTGGATCTCCTGCAGCTTGTAGGCCGCGCGCGAGCGGAAGCCTTCGCGCTTCGCGCGCTGGTGGTAGGCGTCCTTGCGGTCGTAGGCCGTGGCGGGGCCGGAGCGGCGCTAGCCCGCGAGGGCCTTGCGCACCCGCACCACCGCGTTGCGGTGGCCCGGCACGGCGCCGCGCACGAAGAGCAGGCTCTTGTCGCCGTCGATCTCGACGACTTCGAGGTTCCGCACGGTGACGCGCTCGTTCCCGTAGCGGCCGGGCATGCCGATGCCCTTGATGACCTTGCCGGGGTACGCGCCGGCGCCGATGGCACCGCCGTGGCGGAAGTATTCGTGGGTACCGTGGGTGCGGCGCTTCACCGCGAAGTTGTGGCGCTTCACGACGCCCGCGGTGCCGCGGCCCTTCGAGGTGCCGATCACGTCGACGCGCTGGCCCTTCTCGAAGAGGTCCGGCGCGGCGATCGCCTGCCCGGTTTCGTAGCCGGCGACCTCCTCCTCGGTCAGGCGGCTCTCGACGACGGCGCGCGTGGGCGCGACGCCGGCCTTCTCGAAGTGGCCGAGCTCGCCCTTGGCGACGACGCGGTTCGGCCGCGAGCCGGCACCGCCGAGCTGGACGGCGCTGTAGCCGTCGGTCTCGACCGTCTTCTTCTGGACGACCTGGTTGTCGGCGGCGTCGAGCACGGTCACCGGGATGCAATTTCCCTGCTCGTCGTAGATCTGGGTCATGCCGACCTTGCGGCAGAGGAGTTCGATGGCCACGCTGTGCTCCGGAATTCGGCGGTAGGAGCTCGCTGCGAGCTCTCGGTAAAGGGAAGCGGCGAGGCGCATGCAGATGCCTCGAAGCTCCGGAAGGCCGCGGAATATAGGAGGAAGCCCCTTCCGTGTCGAGCCGCCTCGCCCCCGCCCTGGTGCTTGCCCTGGACGGGGCCACCTTCGACGTGATCGACCCGCTGATCGCGGCGGGGCGGCTGCCGAACCTGGCCGCCTGGCGCCGGGCTGGGGCCGCAGCCCCCCTCCCGAGCACCGTCCCGCCCATGACCTTCCCGGCCTGGTCGAGCTTCATGACGGGCCGGAGCCCGGGCCGGCACGGGATCTTCGACTTCACCCAGAAGGTCCCGGGCGCCTACCGGGTCCGCTTCGTGAACGCCGCGGACCGGGACGGGGCGAGCCTCTTCACCCGGGTCTGCCGGGCCGGCGGCCGGGTCCTCGTGCTCGGGATGCCGGCGACCCACCCGCCGGAGCCGCTCCGTGGGCTGCTCGTCGCCGGCTTCGACGCGCCGGTCTCGGCCGGGACGGACCCCTCCCGGGCGAGCGACCCGGCCCTCTACCGGCGCATCGCCGCCCGGGTCGGGCCCTGGATGGAGACCCCGCTCGGGGACGACGCCGACGAGGCCGCCTGGCACGAGCGCGCCCGGGAAACGCTGCTCGCCCGGATCGAGCGCAAGAGGGACTTCACCCTTGCCGCGCTCGACGAGATGGGAGAGCGGCCGGACCTCGCCTGCATCGTCTTCGCCGAGAGCGACACCGTGGCGCACCACTACTGGCGCGATCACGACCCGGACTCGCCGCGCCACGACCCCGGCGCGAGCGCCGCGCGCAAGCGCGCCGTCGAAGACGTCTACGTGGCCCTCGATGCGGCCTGTGGCGAGATCCGCGCGCGCTTCGGCGAGGACGCGGCGTGCTTCGTCGTCTCGGACCACGGGACGGGCGGCGCCTCCCGGCGCGTCGTCCACGCGAACCGGTACCTCGCGGATTGCGGCCTCCTCACCCGGGCGCCGGGCGCGGCGGGGCGCTTCGACGGCGTGGCGCGCCTCGCGCGGGATGCGGTGGTGCGCCACCTGCCACCCCGCCTCGCCCAGTGGACCTTCCGGCGCGCGCGGGGCGCCGCCGCTCGCTGGGAGAGCGCGGTGCGCTTCGCCGGAAACGACTGGGCGAAGACCGTGGCCTTCTCCGAGGAGGTGAACACCCAGCCCGGGGTCTGGATCAACCTCGCGGGGCGCGAGGCCGAGGGCTCGGTCGCCGCGGGCGACTACGAGCGCGTGCGCGACGACGTGGTCGCCGCCCTCCTCGATTGGAAGCTCCCGGGCGGCGCACGCGTGGTCGAGCGGGCGCGCCGGCGCGAGGAGGTCTACGAAGGCCCGCACGTCGGGCGCGCGCCGGACGTCGTCGTCGAGCTCGCCCTGGAAGGGGGCTATGCCCACTCCCTCGTCCCGACGCCCTGGAACGATCCGGCGGCCGGGAGCGTCACGAGCCTCGAGGGCGAAGCCCTCGCCGGCGGGCGCGGCTACGGCATGAACGGCACCCACCGCCGCGACGGCATCTGGTTTGCGGCGGGCAGCGAGGCGGCGGTTGCTACGTTGCCTGCGGGCCTGGCGGGCTGCGCGCCGGTCCTCGCGCGGGCGATGGGGCTCGCGTGGCAGGACGAGAACGAGGGCCCCGGCGCCGACGCCGCGCCCTATACGGAAGAGGAGGAGGCGCAGGTGGCCGCACGGCTGCGCGCCCTCGGCTACATCGAATGACGGAGCCCTCCCGAGCGCTGGCCGGCGTCGCCGGCGCCGCCGCGCCCGCGACGCCGGACCCCGCCGCCGAAGCCCCCGAGCTCTCGATCATCTATCCGATGTTCGACGAGGCCCCGAACGTCGTGCCCCTGCTCGCGCACACCCGCGAGCTCGCGCCGCAGCTCGCGGCGAGCTTCGAGGTGGTGATCGTCGACGACGGCTCGCGCGACGGCAGCGGGGAGGCGGTGGAGCGCGCCCGCGGCGGCGACCCGCGCGTCCGGCTCGTCTCCCACGCGGCGAACCGCGGCTATGGCGCCGCCTTGCGCACGGGCCTGGGCGCGGCGCGCGGGCGGCTCGTCTTCTTCAGCGACGCGGACCTCCAGTTCGACCTCGCCGAGCTCCGCGAGCTCCTCGACCACGCCGACGAGTTCGACGTCGTCGCCGGCTACCGCGCGCCCCGGCGCGACCCCTGGCCGCGCCGCTTCCTCGCCTTCGGCTGGGGAAGCCTCGTGCGGATCGTCTTCGGCCTGCGCGTGCGCGACATCGACTGCGCCTTCAAGCTCTTCCGCCGCGAAGTGCTCGACGGGATCGACCTGCGCTCGGTCGGCGCCTTCGTGAACACCGAGATCCTGCTGCGCGCGCAGCTCGCGGGCTTCCGCATCCACCAGGTGCCGGTCTCCCACCGCCCGCGCCGCCACGGGCGCCAGAGCGGCGCACGGCCCCGCGTGATCTGGCGCGCGCTCCACGAGCTGGTGCGCTTCCGCCGGGAACTCGGCCGCGCGCCGCGACGCCGCCTGGCGCGCGTGTCGCGACGCCGCTAGCCGTGCGCATCGCGCTGGTCCTCGCGGCGCCGTTCCCTTCGCACCAGGGCTCCCAGGTCTTCGTCGCCGAACAGGCGCGCGCCCTCGAAGAAACGGGCGCGGACGTGACGCTCTTCTGTTACGGCGCGACGGGCGAGGCCTCGCGCGGGGAGACGGATCTTCCGACGGTGCGGACCTCGGCGGCGGTGACGCCGCAGGGCCTGCGCTCGCGTCCGCACCCGAAGAAGGCGATCGCGGACCTCGCCCTCGCGAGGCACCTCCTGCGCAGCGCGCGGCGTGAACCCTTCGACGCCGTCGTCGCCCACAACGCCGAGGCCACCGCGGCCGCCCTGCTCGTGCGGCGCTTCCTCGATGCACCGGTGGTCTATCTCGCCCACACGCTCCTGTGTCACGAGCTGCCGACCTACGGGCGGGCCTCCGCGGCGCGGGCACTCGCCTCCGCGGGCGGGAAGCTCGAGCGTTTCCTGGCCGGGCGCGCCGACGCGGTCGTGACGCTGTGCGAAGCCGCGAGCGCTGCCCTGGCTCCCTTCGCGCGGGGGCCGGTCGAATGCATCCCTCCGGGTCTGGTGCCCGGCCCGGAGATCGGGAGCGACGAGCAGCTCGGCGCATGCAAGCGGCATGGCCTCGAGCCCGGCGCCTTCGTGCTCTATGCGGGAAACGTCGACGGCTACCAGGACCTCGCCACCCTCGACGCGGCGGCGGCGCGGATCCCCGAGACGCGCGTCGTCGTCGCGACCCACGACGCGGAGGGTGCGGACTTCGCCCACCTCGAGGTTCTCGAGATCGCAAACCCCCGGGAGGTCCGCACACTGCTGCACGCCTGCGGCGCGGCCGTGCTTCCGCGCCGACTCCCCGGCGGCTTCCCGATCAAGCTCCTGAACTACCTGGAGGCGGGGCGCCCCGTGCTCGCGCACGCCGGCGTGGCCGCGGGCCTCACCCACGCACGCGAGGCCTGGCTGCTCCCGGACACGGCCGGCGCCGAGGACTGGGCCGACGCCCTCTGCCTGTTGCTCGAAGACCGTGGCCTCGCGCGGCGGCTCGGCGCGGCCGGGCGCGCCCATCTCGAGCGCCACCACGCCTGGCCGGAGCTGGCCGAGCGCACCCTCGGGCTCCTCGAAACCCTCGTCGACGCAGGGGAATCGGACCGCGAGGCGGCTCGGCCATCCATGATAGATTGAGGGGCCTGGAAGCCGGGCCGACCCGGCGGCTGGAGGCCCTGATGTCGAAGCTCCAAGGTTGGTCCCTCTCCGCTCTCGCCGCGCTCGCGCTTTCCGTGGCATCCCCGGCGACCGCGGCCACATCGCTTCCCGCCCTCGACGTTTCGCCGGACATCACGGTGAACCTCGGCGGCCAGACCGTCATGCACGAAGACGTCGCCGAGGATGACCTCGCCGGCACGGTGAACCTGCTCGACGTCGGCCCCGTGCCCGGCGCCGCGGATCTCGATGCCACCCACGACGGCGGCGGCACCGACCGGCTGCTCTCCCTCGACATCACGACGAACCTGCCGGGCGCCGGCGTCACCACGCGAGCGGACGTCGCGCGCTGGGACGGCGCCACCTATTCCCTCGAGTTCGACGCAGCTGCCAACGGCGTGCCCGCCGGCGCGCGCGTCGACGCCGTGGCTCGCGCCGAGGACGGCGACCTGCTCCTCTCCTTCGACATCACCGTCGCCCTCGCGGGCGGCGTCGTGGCCCACGACGAGGATCTCGTGCGCTTCGACGCGGGAACCGGCGCCTTCAGCCTGTTCTTCGACGGCTCGGCGGCGGGCGTCGGCACGGCCCTCGACCTCGACGGAGCGGATCGCCTTTCGATCAACGGCAACCTGCTGCTCTCCTTCGACACGGGCGGGACCGTCGGCGGCGTGACCTTTGCCGACGAGGACGTGCTCGAGTACGACCCGGTCGGCGGAACCTGGGAGCTCAGCTACGACGGCGACGCCGAGCACGGCGCCTGGGCGGGGGCCAACCTCGACGCCATCTCGGTGATGCCCTTCTCGGACTCCGACGGCGACGGCGTCAGCGACGCCGACGACAACTGCATCAACGAGTTCAACCCGAACCAGGACGACGCGGACGGCGACCAGTACGGCGACTGCTGCGACTGCGACTTCACCGGCGACGGGTTCTGCAACGTCGACGACTTCCTCGTCTTCCTCCCGGACTTCCAGAGCGGCTTCGACTCCGGATCCGGCACGGACATGACGAGCGACGGCTTCGTGAACGTCGACGACTTCATCAAATTCCTGCCGGGCTTCACCTCGGGCCTCCCCGGCCCCTCCGGCACGGCGCCCTAGCCATCGTCCAAGGTTCCGTTTTTGCAGCGGAAATTTCCCTGCCGGGGACATAGTTACACTCGAATATACTCTTGCAATCGAGTGCAGGCAGTGTCAGGATCCCGGCGATGACGGACCTCGACGCCCTGGACCCGACCCTCTCGCGCCGCGAACGACGCAAGCTCGAGGTGCGCGGGCGCATCGTCGCCGCCGCCATCGCCCTGTTCGACGAGCAGGGCTTCGAAGCCACCAAGGTCAGCGAGATCAGCGAACGCGCGGACGTCGCCCACAAGACCTTCTTCAACCACTTCCCCTCGAAGCAGCACCTGCTCGAAGCGATCGCGCGCTTCGCCATGGACGAGCACCTCGCCGGGGTCGAGGAGCTGCGCAAGCAGCCGATGACCTCGCGCGAGCGCATCCGCTGCTTCTTCGAGTGGCTCGCCGATCGCTGCGAGGACGCCGGCGCCCTGCGCCCGGAGCTCGTCCACGAGATCATCCGCTTCACCCACGCGAACCACCCCGAGGGCGTCGCGCAGAAGCTCCACGACTCCCTGGCCGGCATCGTCCGCGACGGACTCGAGGCCGGCGACGTGACCCGTGAACACGACGAGGAGACCCTCGTCGAGATGCTCCTCGGCGCGTACTACGCGCTGATGCTCTCCTGGACGAACTTCGAAGGCTATCCGCTGCGCGAGCGCGCCACCGCAGCGGGCCGCTTTCTCGCCAGCGCCATCGCCCTCGACGGAGAACAGGCATGAACACCGAGAGCCGACACCACACCGCGTTGCCCCTGCCCAACGGCTGGTTCGCCGTCGGGTGGAGCCGGGATCTCCTGCCGGGCGACGTGAAGCCGACGCGCGTCTTCGGTGAAGACCTGGTGCTCTTCCGCTCGCGCGAAGGCGAAGCGAAGGTGCTCGACGCCTACTGCCCGCACCTCGGCGCCCACCTCGGCGAAGGCGGGCGAGTGCACGGCAACACGCTGCGCTGTCCGTTCCACGCCTGGCGCTTCGATGGCGACACGGGCGAGTGCGTCGAGATCCCCTACTGCGAGAAGATCCCGCCGCGCGCGCGCGTGCGCGCCTGGCCGGTGCTCGAGGCGAACCGGATGATCTTCGTCTGGTACCACGCCGAGGGGAAGGCGCCCGAGTGGGACGTCCCGATCATGCCCGAGTTCTCGGACGCCGAGTGGACGGAGCCGCGGCTCCACGAGATGGAGGTCCCCGCCCATCTCCAGGAGATGAGCGAGAACAACTGCGATCCGGTCCACTTCCACTACGTCCACAGCATGCAGGACCTGCCCGAGCAGTCGAAGATCGAGTTCGGCGAGGACAGCCGCTTCTTCCGCATCACCGACGAGGGCGAGCGGAAGACGCCCTTCGGAACGTTCCACACGGTGCTCGAACGCGACACCTGGCAGATCGGAATCTCGAGCGTGCGCACGAAGGGCATCCCCGGCGCGGGCCTCCTGATGTTCACCTCGACCACGCCGATCGACGCCGAGAACTGCATCTCGCGCTGGGCGCTCACGGTCACGAACAACATGGCCGACGTCGCGGGCGAGGAGTGGATGACGGGGCTCACGAAGGGCGTCCTCGAAGACCTGCGCATCTGGAAGAACAAGGTGCACCGGGCCCGGCCGGTGCTTTGCGAAGCCGACACCTACCTCGCCCACTTCCGTCAGTGGACGAAGCAGTTCTACTCGGAGCCCGTCACATGAACCGCTACCTCGTCCTCTCCTCCGACGGCCACGCCGGCCTCCTGCCCGACCGCTACCGCGAGTACGTCGACCCGAAGTACCGGGACGCCTTCGACGTCGCGCTGCCGATCCAGATCGAGCGCACCAAGGAAGCGGCCAAGAAGTTCCTCGTCGACGAAGCCAACGACGCCTGGCGCTCGGGCCTCGCCGACGAAGCGCTCTCCGGCGCGTGGGACCACGACCAGCGCACGAAGGTGATGGACGCCGAGGGCATCGCCGGGGAGGTGATCTTCCCGGACGGCATCACCGAGATGAACATGCCGCCCTTCGGCGCGGGCCTCTCGCTCCCGGTCGACGAGGTCGTGCCGGAGCTCCAGTGGGCCGGTGCGCGGGCGCACAACCGCTGGCTCGCGGAGTTCTGTCAGATGGCGCCCGAGCGGCGCGCGGGCGTGGCGATCGTGCCGGCGCTCTGGGACGTCGAGGAGTCCGTGCGCGAGATCGCCTGGGCGCGGGAGAACGGGCTCCGCTCGGTGCTCTTCCCGTGCCACTGGGGGTCGAACCCGTCCTACCAGGACCCGCGCTACGACCCGCTCTGGGCCGCCTGCCAGGACCACGATCTCGTCGTGAACTTCCACTCGGGCGGCGCACCGATGAAGGACTTCGGCGAAGGCCCGGGCATGGTCGGCATCTACATCTCCGAGGTCGCCTGGTGGACGGCGCGGCCGCTCACCCATCTCGTCTGGGCCGGCGTCTTCGAGCGCTTCCCGCGCCTCAAGGTCGCCATCACCGAGGGCACCTGCATCTGGGCGCCCGAGCTCATGCGGCTGCTCGACTTCCGCTACGAGGAAACCCACTACGCGGCGAAGCTCGGCGACTACCGCTCGCACCTCTCGATGAAGCCGTCGGAGTACTTCCGGCGCAACGTCTTCTACGGCGCCTCCTGCATGCCGCGCCGGGAGGCGGATCTCCGCCATGAAATCGGCGTCGGCAACATCATGTGGGGAAGCGACTTCCCGCACCCCGAAGGCACCTGGCCCGAGACATCGGAGCAGCTGCACGAGACCTTCGACGGCCTGCCCGAGGACGAGCTCGAAGCCATGCTCGGCGGCAACGCCGCGCGGGTCTACGGCTTCGACGAAGAGAAGCTCGCGCCCATCGTCGCGAGCATCGGGCCGGAAAAGGGAACGTTCGGATCTTCGAAAGGAGCCACGTCATGAGTCAGGTTCGCTGGGTGAAGGGCGCTGAGGAGCTCGCCAAGGCCAAGGACAACGACCCGGAGTTCCTGCGCAGCACCGTGCGCTCGATCCGGACCGTCTACGAAACGGAGCCCGCGGTGGTGAAGGCCGTGATCCCCCAGCCGCTCGAGCCCGGCCCGCGGCCCGAGGTGCAGGTCACCCTCTCGCAGGTTTCGATCCACGTCTCGCCGGAGATGACCATCGAGATCGGCTCGACGATCTTCGGCGTCACGGCCCGGTATGAGGGCAGCGAAGGCCTCTATCTGCTCACGATGCCGATGACCTCCGAGGCCGCGGTGATCGGCGGGCGCGAGACCTACGGGGAGCCGAAGAAGATCGCGGACATCGAGTTCGATCTCGACGGCCCGGAGATCGGCGGCCGCGTCACGCGCATGGGCATCCCGTACATCGCCGTGCGCGGGCGAATCGGCGACGCCATCGGGCCGCGCAAGTTCTCGGAGCACGCCTTCTGCTTCAAGGCCCTGCCGTCCTGCGACCCGGGCCGCGACTTCGACGGCGACCCGATCCTCGTGCAGCTCGAATGGCAGCACGAACACACGCGCAGCGCGCAGATGGAGGGGGAGGTCGTCCTGCGCGATTCGCCCTTCGACCCGGTGGCGGACCTGCCGGTCCATCGGATCGTGCGCATGGAGTACGAGGAAGGCACGACGAAGAGCAACGGCCGGGTGCTGCGAAGCGTCCCGGGCGATTGGCTGCTGCCGTTCCTGCACGGCCGCTACGACCAGCCGGGCGTCCAGGGCATCGAGGTCTAGCCGGACCTAGGGGCAGGGCGTTCCGCCGTTGATCGTGAGCGTCGAGGCGTTCACCGTCCCGCCGTTGAAGCAGTCCTGGGAGCCGTTGCCGGTGACGGTGTTCCCGCTCCCCGAGATGCCGTTGCTCGTGCCGCTGAAGCGGATGCCACGGTTCGTCGAGCCGGTGATCGAGCCGTTGCGGAAGACGACGGCGTCGGTCGCGTGGATGCGCAGGCCGGCGGCGCCGCCGGCACCGAAGACGGTCAGGCCGTCGAGCGTCACGCCGTTGCTTCCCTGAAGGCGGACGCCCTCGTTGTTCGTGTTGCGGACGCTCGCGCCGAGGAGCGAGACGTTCGTCGCGTTCCGCACCCAGAGGCCCCGCTGGTTGGTGTTCTCGATCGCGAGGTTCCGGATCGCGAGGTTCGTCGCGTTCTGGATGCGGAGCCCGGCCGAGCCCCCCGCACCCGAGATGCTCACGCCGTCGAGGGTCACCCCGGTGGAGCTCACGACGCGGAGCCCTTCGTTCCCGGTGTTCGAGAAGCGGACGTCCTGGAAGAGGACGTTGCTCGAGTTGGTGCGGACGATCGCGCCGCGGCGGCCGGTTCCGGCGACGGTGAGATCGCGCAGCGTCACGCCGTCCGAGGCGCGCACGTCGATCCCGTCGCGCCCGCCGCGCAGGTCGAGGCCCTCGAGCCGCGTTCCGTCCGCGGTCCGGAAGATCTCGCGGTTCCCGGCCGTCCCGAGGATCGTCGGCCGGCTGCCGGGCGCGAAGACCGAGAAGGTCCTTCCGCTCGCCGCACCCACGATGGACAGGACGCTCCCGCCTCCCACCAGGGTCTGGCCGGGCTGCAGGTCGATCCGGCTCGCGGTCGTGAGCGTGCCGGCGCTGCCGTCGACGAGCAGCAGCGCGCCCGCGCCGGCGGCCGCGACGTCGGCCGTCAGCGGATCGCCGGCGACGAGCGTGCCGTCGAAACCGGCGAAGAGCTTCCCGCCGAGCGAGATCCGCGCCGCCTCTTCGACCACCGGGGCCTCGCGCAGCCCGGCTACGACGTCGACGTCGCGCACCACCCGGGTCGTCATGCGGCGCTCGAGACGGGAGAGCTCCTGGGAGGGAGGCGGCGTCTTCGGCCCGCGCAGGCGGCCGAAGGGGATGCGGATGCGGGTCAGCCCGCGCACGTCGGCGTGGCGGACGGTGTCCCACTGGCCTTCGAACCCGACCACGAGCTCCGAGCCGTAGCCGAGGAACGGCAGGTCGAGCAGGCGCGTCTCGATCCGGCCGCGCACGCCGGTCATGTGTTCGTAGCCGTCCGCGTCGAAGTGGAACCCGGCGAGGTAGACGCGCGTGTCGGTCGGGAGGAGCGGCACGCGCGAGCCGATCTCGAAGTCGACGCCGGGCAGCGCGCGCTCGCGCGTCTCCGCCTGGCTCGTGATGCGAAAGCCCGTGCCCGCGGCGAAGACGTTCGCGCTGGCGGTGCCGTCGACCTCGCGCTGGGTGGCCTCGGGCAGGTAGACGTTCAGGCGCAGATCGAGGGTGCGGGTGAGCAGGTCGAAACCGATCGTGCCCTGCCGGAAGGCGTTGCCGTTCGGCGTGCGCCGCAGGTCGAAGAATCCGTAGCCGCCGACGATCACCTCGTCCGCGACGATGCGGCGGAAGCCGAGGCCCCAGTTGCCCTCCCGGGAGTCCTCGTCGTCGAGGCGGCCGATCACGTTGAAGAAGGCGAGGGAGCGCTCGTTCTGCCAGACGGGGATGAAGAGCTCGCCTTCACCGAGGAGGCGGTCGCTTCCCGGACGGGCGCCGAACTCGATGTGGCCCTGGTACCGCTCGACGGCGCGTGCTTCCGCGACCGCGCCCAACATGAAGGCCAGCGCGAACGCCGGCGCGAAGACCAGCCAGAGAAGAGGACGCGCGCCCCCCGGGTTCCACCGCAACAGCTTCCGCATTCAGCACTTTCAGCAGGGGCGCAACACAGCATGCCCGCGAGGGCGCCACACAGCCTGCCCGCAGGGCACGCGTCGTGCGGAACATCGGTGCGAGACGTGTGGGTCGGAGCGGATTCCGGCCGAGCGCGGACTCGGGGTACGAAATGACGCGTTCTCGGGCAGGGGAAGCGACCCCAGCCACACTCGCTAGGAAGCGAGCAGCTCCCGCGCGGTCGGCGAAGTCTCGACGTGCTCCGGTTCGGCCGTGGTCGCGAGCCAGTAGTCCGCCGAGGTCATCGTCACGCCGTACCAGTAGTGCTCGTTCTTGAAGTGGTGACGCTGGTGGAGCTTGATCAGACGCCGGTAGCGCTCGAGCGGGGGCGTGTAGGGAACGTGGGCGAGGTAGTGCACCCACTCGTAGTGGAGGGCGAGCGTGAAGTAGGCGGCGAGGCCGGAGCAGGCGAGCTCGGGCGTCGGCATGACGCCGAACCAGAAGAGCGCGTGCAGCGGCAAGCCGTAGGAGAAGACGTGGGTCGGGATGAAGAGGAGATCGAGCCGCCAGGGGTCGGCGTGATGTTCGCGGTGCTTCCGGGGAACGGCGAAGTCCCAGGTGCGGCCTGCGAAGCGGACGGGGCGGTAGTGCAGGATGAAGACGTGGATCAGCCACTCCTGGAGCGGCCAGATCGCGAGCAGCACGGCGAAGGGCGCGAGGTCGATCCATCCGAAACCGCCGAGGGCAAGGCGTACCGCGAGCGCAGTGAGAACGGTCGCGGCCAGGATGCGCGGACTCAAGTGGGAGAAGAACACCCGCAGCGCGGCTGCGAGCGTACGGGGGCCCTGCGAACGAGCTTCCGTCGAGTTCATGAACGAGCTTCCGTCGAGTTCATGACAGGTTCTCCAGGGCGGCACGGACCCGCGCTTCACCGCGGCGGACGAGGAAGCGCGCTTCGGCCTCGGCGTCTTCCGACTCGCCGAGGCTCACGGCCCGGGCGAGCGATGCGTAGCGGCCGACGTCCTGGAACTCGTCGGCCATCACGTCGGTGAGGAGTTCGAGGCTCCGTGCGTAGGCGGCGCGCAGGGAGTTGAAGGCGAGCCGGTAGGCGATGTTCCCGCAGGCGCGGACGAGCTCCGACCAGAACTCGAGCGCGATCCGCTGGAGCCCCGGCAGGTCGTCCTCCGCCTGCTGCATGCGCGCGACGATCCCGTCGAGGGCGAGGGCGAGCTCGGCGTCGCCGCGCAGCGCGGCCAGGCGCGCGACGTCCGGGGCGAGGGCCGAGCGCATCTCCATCACGGCGAGGGCGACGTCGGGATCCCATTGGCCGGCTTCGTCGCGCAGCAGCTCCGGGAGGAGATCGAGGCCCGCGAGCTCGAGGTAGTCCGCGACGCGGGTGCTCTCGCCGTGGCGCACGAGCACGAGACCCGCCTGCGCGAGCCGCTTCAGGGCCTCGCGCAGGGCGCCGCGGTTCACCTCGAAGGTCTGGCAGAGCTCGCGCTCGCCGGGCAGGGCCTCCCCCGGCGCGTAGCGCCCGGCGAGGATCTGGCCCCGGAGCTGGTCGAAGACCTGGTCCGAGAGCGAACGGCGCGGGACGGGTTGGAGGCCTGCCATGGCGGAGACCCTAGCACTGGTCACCTGGTATGACCAGTATTGCAAGTGTTTGGATTCGTTGAGATTGAGAATGCCGGATGGGGCGTTCCCGGACGTCCGTTACCTTGCTTCCCGATGAACGAGGCCCCCCGCCCCCGCGGCGGCAGGGGCTCCTTTGCGTTGGGACGGATCTTGGCGGCGAACGAAGCGGACTATCGGAACCTCGAGCAGCTGGCCCGGCGCGTCGTCGCCCGCGACGGCGCCGTCCGCCTCTCGGGGCTTCGCGGGGGCGCCCGGGCCGCCGCCGGCGCCCGGCTGGTCCAGGCCGCGGGCGAGCGGCCCGTCCTCTTCCTCGCCGCGACGGCCAAGGCGGCCGAGGCCTTCTGCGCGGATCTCCGCCTGACCCTCGGCGAGGCCACGGGGCCCGATGGATCTGCCCGCGAAGACGCACGGGTCACGCTCTTCCCACGCCACGACACCGTCCCCTACGACCGCTTCTCCCCCCAGCCCTTCGTCGTCGCCCAGCGCATGGACGTGCTCTACCGCTGGCTCGAACCCGAAGGCCCGACGCCCGTGGTGGTCGCACCGTGGACGGCGCTGGCGCTGCGCGTGCCGAGCCGCGAGGCCGTGCGCGCGCGCTCGGTGCAGCTCACCGTCGGCGCGGAGATCGACCGCGACGCGCTCGTCGAGCGCCTCGTCGCCGGCGGGTACACGCGCATGCCGATGGTCGAGGAGCGCGGGGAGATCGCCGTGCGGGGCGGCATCCTCGACGTCTTCCCGCCCCAGCGGCGCAACCCGATCCGCATCGAGCTGCTCGGCGACGAGATCGAATCCCTGCGCGAGTTCGAACCCCAGAGCCAGCGCTCCCTCGGCAAGCTCTCCTTCGCCGTCGCCGCACCCCCGCGCGAGCTCCTCTTCGACCGCGACGGCGTAATCGCGCGCGGGGACGAGCTGCGCAAGCTCGCGCGCGAACAGGGCGTCCCGGAGCGCGAGGTCGACGAGATGATCCACGCGCTCCTTCGCGGCCACGTCCCACCGGGCGGCGAAGCCCTCTCGCCGCTCCTGCAACCGGCCCTCGAGAGCGTGCTCGACTTCCTCCCGGAAGAAACCCTCGTCGTGCTCGACGATGCCAAGGCCGGGCGCGAACGGCTGCTCCACCACGCCGAGGAGTCCCTCGAGAACTTCGAGGCCGCCGTCGAAGCCGGGCGCCTCGCCTGCGCACCGAGCGAGGTCTTCGAGGACCCGCACGCCGTGGTCGACCGCGTCGACGCGCGAAAGCCCGTCCGCCTCGAACGCCTCGACGTCGAGGGGGAACCGGGCGAGCACTACACCGTCCGCACGATCCCCCACGACGACCTGCGCCGGGAGCTCGCCCGCGCCCGCACCGCCGACGAGCCGCTCGCGCCCCTGGCGCGCGCCCTCGAACGCTGGCGCGAGGAGAAGCAGCGCGTCGTTCTCGCGGCGCGTCAGCTCTCCGGCGCCGAGCGGCTGCGCGAACTGCTCGCCGAGTACGGCGTGCCGGCGGTGACGGCCCACGAGGCCGCGCCGCTCTGGCGCTGGTCGCGCCCGGGCAAGGTGGAGGTGCGCGTCGCGCCGCTCTCGGAGGGCTTCACGCTCGCCCTCGAGCGCCTCGTCGTGCTGACCGAGGAGGAGATCTTCGGCCCGCGCCAGCGCCGCCGCTCGCGCGCGCGCGTGCGCGACGGCCAGGCGGTCGAGGCCATCGCCCAGCTCACGCCCGGGGACGCGGTCGTCCACGCCGAGCACGGCATCGGCCTCTACCGCGGCCTCGTCGAACTCCAGGCCGGGCGCGCGACGGGCGACTTCCTGAGCCTCGAGTACGAGGGCGGAGACAAGCTCTTCCTCCCCATCCACCGCCTGAACCTGGTCTCGCGCTACGTCGGCGCCGACGGACAGCCGCCGCGCATCGACCGCATGGGCGGCAGCACCTGGCAGAAGGCCAAGCGCGGCGTGCGCAAGGCGATCCGGGACATGGCGAAGCAGCTCCTCGCGATCCACGCCGCGCGCGAGGTCGCGCCAGGCTTTGCGTACCCGCCACGCGACCGGCACCTCGAGGAGTTCGAGGCGCGCTTCCCCTTCGAGGAGACCCCGGACCAGCTCGCCGCGATCGAAGACGTCGTCTCGGACCTCGCCCAGCCGAAGCCGATGGACCGCCTCGTGTGCGGCGACGTCGGCTACGGCAAGACCGAGGTGGCGATCCGCGCCGCCTTCCAGGCGGTGATGTCCGGGCGTCAGGTGGCGGTGCTCGTCCCGACCACCGTGCTCGCCCAGCAGCACCACGAGACCTTCGCCAAGCGCTTCGAGGGCGTGGCGGCGAAGATCGAATCCCTCTCGCGCTTCCGCTCGCCGAAGGAGATCCGCGGCGTGCTCGAAGGGCTCGTCACCGGCGACGTCGACATCGTCGTCGGCACCCACCGGTTGCTCCAGAAGGACGTGCGCTTCCGCGAGCTCGGGCTCCTCGTCGTCGACGAGGAGCACCGTTTCGGCGTGACCCACAAGGAGCGCATCAAGCAGTGGAAGAAGACCGTCGACGTCCTCACGCTGACGGCGACCCCGATCCCGCGCACGCTCCAGCAGGCCTTCACCGGCATCCGGGATCTCTCGGTGATCGATACGCCTCCGGCCGACCGGCTCGCGATCCGCACGCAGATCTGCAAGTTCAGCGAAGGGCTCGTGCGCGAGGCGATCCTGCGCGAGGTGCGGCGCGGCGGGCAGGTCTTCTTCCTCCACAACCGCGTGCAGACCATCGACACGATCGCCGAGATGCTCGGCCGCGCGGTGCCGGAGGTGAAGATCCTCGTGGCCCACGGCCAGATGAAGGAGCGCGAGCTCGAAGAGAAGATGCTCGCCTTCTACCACGGCGAGGCGGACGTGCTGCTTTGCACCACGATCATCGAGAGCGGCCTCGACGTGCCGCGCGCCAACACGATCCTGATCAACCGCGCCGACCGGCTCGGCCTGGCGCAGCTCTACCAGCTGCGCGGGCGCGTCGGGCGGAGCAACCGCCGCGCCTATGCCTACCTGATGATCCCCGGCCAGGACGCCGTGACCGAGCACGCCGAAAAGCGGCTCGAAGCCATCCAGGACCTCTCGGACCTCGGGAGCGGCTTCCGCCTCGCGAACATGGACCTCGAGATCCGCGGCGCGGGCAACCTGCTCGGCGCCGAGCAGTCCGGGCGCATGGCCGCCGTCGGCTTCGAGACCTACATGGAGATGCTCGAGGAGACGGTCGAGGAGATGCGCGGCAACGCCCGGGCCGTCGAGATCGACCCGGAGATCCGGCTCCCGATCGGGGCCCGCCTCCCCGAGAACTACGTCGAGGACGTCGGCCAGCGGCTCGTGCTCTACAAGCGGCTCGCGAGCACGCGCGAGGACGGCGAGGTCGACCGCATCCGCGACGAGATCCTCGACCGCTTCGGCCCGCTCCCGGAGGAGACGGAGAACCTGCTGCGCGTGATCCGCCTGAAGATCCTCGCCCGGGAGCTCGGCGTCGCCGCTCTCGACTTCGCGCGCGGCGAGCTCGTGATCACCGCCGGCGAACACACGCAGATCGACCCGCGGCGCCTCGTGAACCTGCTCCAGCGTGCAGGCTCCGAGCTGCGGGTCACCCCGGACCACCGGGTCCACGTGGCCGTCCCGGCGAGCGACGCGGAGACGCTCTTTGCGACCTCGACGCGCGTCCTCACCCAGCTCGGCGCGGGGACCTCGGGGTAGATGCGCGCCCGCGCCCCATTGACGCGGGCAGGGCTCCCTCGCGAACATCCGCGTCGAGGCGAACATCCGCTTCGAGGAAGGGAGGCGCCATGATCGGTTGGGTCGTTCTCGGGGGCATCGTGCTGGTCGCGTTCTACGCGGCGAGCCTCTACAACCGCCTGGTCGCGCTGCGCAACTCGTCCGAGAGCGCGTGGAGCGACATCGACGTCCAGCTCAAGCGGCGCTGGGACCTCATCCCGAACCTCGTCGAAACCGTGAAGGGCTACGCGGGACACGAGCAGGAGACGCTGCGCGAGGTGACCGAGATGCGCTCGCGCGCCATGGGTGCGGAGAGCGCAACGGACAAGGCGAGCGCCGAGACCGGCCTCACCCGCGCGCTGAAGGGGCTCTTCGCGGTGGCCGAGGCCTACCCGGACCTCAAGGCGAACGAGAACTTCCTCGGACTCCAGGCCGACCTGAACCGGATCGAGGAAGCCATCCAGAACGCGCGCCGCTACTACAACGCCGTCGTCCGCGATCTGAACACGCTCTGCGAAGCGTTCCCGAGCAACCTCGTCGCCAACTTCTTCTCCTTCACGAAGAAGGACTACTTCGAGCTCGACGACGAAGCCGAGCGCACGGCTCCGCAGGTGAGCTTCTAGCGTCCGCGCGATGAAGGCCTTCGCCGCGCTCCTGGCCGCCGCCGCGGTGCTCCTGCCGGCGGCCGACGGCCGCGCCGAGGAGCGGATCGAGCGCTTCGACGTGCGGGTCGTGGTCGAGGAGGACGCCTCCTTCGACGTCACCGAGACCATCGCCTACGACTTCGGCGGCGCGGAGCGGCACGGGATCTTCCGCGACATCCCCGTCCGCTACTCGCGGCGCGGGGCGCCGGACCACGGGATCGTGCTCGACGTCCTCGAAGTGCGGGACGGCAACGGCCTGCCCGTTCCCTACCGCGTCTCGCGCACGAACGCCGCGCGCCGCATCCGCATCGGCGACGCGAACAAGACCGTGCGCGGCCGCCACACGTACCGGATCCACTACCGGGCGCGGCTCGCGATGCTCCACTTCGACGCCCACGACGAGGTCTACTGGAACGCGACCGGGCACGGCTGGCGCGTCCCGATCGACGCCGCGAGCGTCCACGTGGCCCTGCGAAACGCCCCGAACGCCGTCGACGACGTGGCCTGCTTCACCGGGCCGATGGGATCGACGCGCACCGCTTGCGAAGCCCTGCGCGAACCGGACGGCGCGCGCTTCCGGACGAGGGCCGGGCTCGCTCCGGGAGAGGGCCTCACCGTGGTCGTCGCCCTGCCGAAGGGCCACGTCCGCGAGCCGAGCGACGCCGACCGCTGGCTCGCGCGCCTCGCCCCGTTCCTTTCGGGCTGGCTCGCGCTCCCCTTCGCCGCGCTGTTCGGCCTCTACGGCCATTGGCGCCGCAACGGACGCGACCCGGCACCGGGCGCGGCGGTCCCGGTGCGCTACGAGCCGCCGGCCGGGCTCGAACCCGCCGAGGTCGGGACCCTGCTCGACGAGACGGCCGACCTGAACGACGTCACCGCCACCATCCTCCAGCTCGCCGTGCTCGGGCACATCGAGATCCACGAGCAGGAGGCCACGCGCTTCCTCTTCTTCGAGCGCAAGGACTACGAACTCGTGAAGCGCGAGGGAGGAGGCGCGCTCAAGCCCTACCAGACGAAGCTGCTCTCGGCGCTCTTCGACGGCCGCGACCGCGTGCTCGTCTCGGACCTGAAGAACGAGTTCTACCGCGAGCTCCCGGCCATCCGCGAGGCGCTCTACGAAGGCCTCTCGGGCCGGGGCGCCCACTTCGCCGCGTCGCCGGACTCGGTGCGCACGCGCTGGCGCATCGGCGGCGGGCTCGTGTTCGGCATCGGCGTCTTCGCCATCGCCATGCTCGGCGCGGCGGGCGGCGCGTACATCGCCGCGACGGGCGTCGTCCTCTTCCTGTTCGCGAACGCCATGCCGCGCCGCACGCGCAAGGGGCGGCGGGCCTACGAAGAGATCCTCGGCCTGCGCGAGTTCATGGAACGCGTGGACCGCGACCGGCTCGCGCGCATGGGCGTCGACACGCGCGAGCAGTTCGAGAGCCTCCTCCCCTACGCCATCGTGCTCGGGACCGCCGACGCCTGGGCCGACGCCTTCGCCGAGATCTACACCGAACCGCCCGCGTGGTACCACGGCTACGACGGCCTCGACGGCTTCCGCGCCCACCGCTTCGTGAGCGACGTCGGACGCGGCCTCGACACCATCGGCCAGGCTCTGACCTCCCAGCCGAGCAGCGGCGGAAGCGGCAGCAGCGGCTTCGGCGGAGGCGGGTTCAGCGGCGGAGGCTTCGGCGGGGGCGGCGGCGGGAGCTGGTAGCGCGCGGCTAGCGCCGGAACCCCAGGCGGTGGCGCGCGCGATGCGCTTCCACGAGGGCCGGGTCCCGGAACAGGAAGATCAGCGTGACGCCGGCCAGGAATCCTCCGGCGTGGGCCCAGAAGGCCGTCCCCCCGCCGGCGGCGCCGAGGCTTCCGTATCCCGACACGAGCTGGATGAAGAACCAGTAGCCGAGCACCACGATCGCCGGCACCGGGATGCGCGCGATGTAGAGGATGATGATCCAGAGCATCTCGACCCGCGCGCGCGGGTAGAGCACCGCGTAGGCGCCCATCACGCCGCCGATCGCTCCCGAGGCGCCCACCATCGGCAGGGCGCTGTCCGACTGCACGAAGACCTCGGCGAGCGCCGCCGCCATGCCGCACAGCAGGTAGAAGGCGAGGAAGCGCCCGCGCCCCATCGAGTCTTCGACGTTGTCCCCGAAGACGGCGAGGAACCACATGTTCCCGATGAGGTGCATCCAGCCGCCGTGCATGAACATCGAGGTCACGAGGGTCGCGTAGGCGGGCCCCTCCTGGATGACGCAGGCCGTCCCGTTGCCGAGGGGAACCTGGGTGCCGGCCGCGATCGTCCCGAGGATCTCGCCGGGGATCACGCCGAGCGTGCAGACGGATTCGGCGAGCTTCGGCGAGAGTCCGAAGCCCTGCACGAAGAACCAGCACGCGACGTTCGCCGCGATCAGCGCATAGGTGACGACCGAGGTCGCAAGCGTCGGGTTGTCGTCGCGAAGCGGAATCAAGAGCGGAGCCTTTCGGAGGTCACGGCCTGGCGCGCGGGTTTCGCAGGGCGCGGCCGGAGCGTTCTCCGGTCGGCGCGCCTTCTTCGATCGCGAACCGGCCGTTCACCAGCAGATATTCGATCCCCTCGCTGTGCTGGGCCGCGTTCTCGTAGGTGGCGAGGTCGCGGACCGTCTTCGGGTCGAAGACCACGACGTCCGCGAAGGCGCCCGGCTCGAGCCGGCCGCGGCCTTCGAAGCCGAAGATCTCCGCCGGGAGCTCGGTCATGCTGCGCAGGGCGAAGGCCAGCGTCACGTCGAGGCGATCGATCGCGTAGTGGCGGAGCTTGCGCGGGAACGTGCCGTAGGCACGCGGATGAACGAAGCGTCCGAGGAAGTCGATCATGGCCGAGCCGTCCGAAGCCGTCGCGACCCATTCCTGGCGCGCGAAGGCCCGCACGTCCTCCTCGCTCTGGCCGTGGTAGATGCCGGCGCCGGGCCAGCCGCAGGCGATCTCGACGGCCAGCTCGCCCGGTGCCTTGCCCTCCGCTTCCGCGACCTCCGAGAGGCGCTTGCCCTGCCAGCTCCAGCGCCAGGGGTACACCGAAATCTGTACGGACTTCGCGGGCGTTTCTTCCCGGAGGAAGCGCTCCGCTCCGCGGCGCAGGTCGGCGCGCCCTTCCGGGCTGTCGCAGAACCGATCGTGGGCGACGAGCCCGTCGCGCAGCTCGGCCGGCACCATCACGGCGAGCGTCGTGCTCGAGGCGGCGTAGGGGTAGTGGTCGGCGGTCACGGTGTGGCCGCGCGCCTGGGCCGCTTCGACGAGCGCCACCACCTCGGGCGTCAGGCCGTGGGCACGCTTGCCGGCGAGCTTGATGTGCGAGATGTGCGTGGGCACACCCGCCTGCTCGCCGATCGTGATCGCCTCGGCGTAGGAAGCGAACATGCGCACGGGGTCCGGGCCCTCGTGGCGCGTGTGCGAGACGTAGACGCCGCCATGGGGCGCGGTCACACGCGCCAACTCGACGATCTCGAGCGTGCCGGCACGCGCGCCCGGGTCGTAGATCAGGCCGGTCGAGAGGCCGAAGGCGCCGGCGCGCATGCCCCCGTCGACCATCTCCTTCATGCGGGCCATCTCTTCGCGCGTCGGGTGCGGGCTCTCGCGGTCGGCCTGTCCGCTGCCCATGGCCTCCACGCGGAGCTGACCGTGCGGCACGAGGTGGGCGACGTTCGTCCCGTAGGGAAGATCGTCGACGCGATCGAGCCAGCGCGTGACGGCCTCGGGGGTGGCGGGCCCGCTCCCGCAGTTCCCGGTGACGATGGTCGACACGCCCTGGGTGACGTAGTTGCGGTTCTCGTGGATCGCGCCCGGCAGGGGCCAGCGGCCGGCGAAGCGGTAGATCTCGTCGGTGTGGTTGTGGACGTCGATGAAGCCCGGCGCGACGACGCGGCCCGTGACGTCGATCTCGCGCTGGCCCTTTCCGGGCACCTCGCCGACGGCGACGATCCGATCGCCGTGAATCGCCACGTCCCCGGCGCCGGCCATCGTCGTGCCGCCGCGGTAGAGCTCTCCACCTCGCAGCACGAGATCGTATTCCGCCGCGGGCGCGGCCGGGGCCAGGAGACAGGCCGCCAGGAAGAGCGGGGCGGCGGCCGAGATGGGTCGGGGCATGGGCGCCATGCTATCGGCGCGAGAGGTTCGCGCGCACCCAGGCCTCGATCTCGCGCCGGCGGGCGCGGGAGGCGGGGCGGAGGCCGCCGCCGCGGGCCGGCCCGGTGAAGGCCGGCTCGAGGAGCACGAGGCCGAGGAGCTGAAGCGTTGCGGGCTGAGGGCGGACCGAGCGGATCTCGCCGGCGTCGCGCGCGCGGAGGAGCCACTCCCAGACGGGACGCAGCAGGGATTGCGTCGCGCGCTCCCGGGCCGTGCGGAAGGGTCCGCCCGAGCCGCCGACCAGGGCGTGGGTCAGGTAGACCGCCGCATCCGGGCGTTCGGCCAGGTGCTCGGCCAGGTCGCCGAGGGCCAGCAGGAGCGCCTCGATTCGCGGTGGCGTCACGGAAAGCGGCGGTGTCAGCTGTGCCGCCGCCGCGTCGATGATCTGGCGGGCCAGTGCGTCATGGATGGCCTGCTTGCTCGGGAAATGATGGAAGAGGCTGCTGTTGTGGAGATCCGCGGCGGCGGCGATCCGGCGCAGCGACGCAGCCTCCGGGCCTTCGTCGACCACGACGCGGAGGGCCGCCTCGAGGATCCGAGGGCGAGCGTCTTTGGTTTCGCGTACCAAGCAGATGCTTTGTAGCGGTTTCGACGGTTCGCCTCCAGCCGTTCTCTATACCAAGCGATTGCTTGTTATGCCTTGGACGGATTCAGATCCCCGGGTCGGCCGGCCGAGAACGCACAGAACTAACCAAGCGATCGCTTGATTTGACCCTTAATCGACTGAAATGGTTACGGATTATGAAACCCCGACCGCAGAGGCGCTCACTTCCCAGAGGCGCCTGGCCAGTGCGTCATCGCGAGCCAGGGCGTTCGACCGATGCGGCTTCGAGTTCGCGTAGTACCCGCCGCTGGTGTCGGCCAGCTCTGCGGCCGTCGCCAGATGCACCGAGGTCGCGGCTCCCTGGGCCGGGCTCTTGAAGAAGAGACCGAGCGCAGCAGTGAGCGGCCGGGCCCACCAACCGTTCTGGTGGCCGAGGCGCGTCGAAACCGCGCCGGGGTGCACGGCGTTCGCCGTGACGCCGCTGCCCTCGAGCCGCCGCGCGAGCTCCCGGGTGAAGAGAAGGTTGGCGAGCTTCGAGCGCCCGTAGACCTGCCACCAGCGGAAGGGCGGCTCCTCGCTCTCCTCCGGGTCGAAATGACGCACGAACTTGTGCGCGTCCGAGGCGACGTTGATGATGCGCGCCGGCGCGCTCTCGCGGATCCGGTCGAACAGCAGATTCGTGAGCTGGAAGTAGCCGAGGTGGTTCACGGCCCAGGTCGTCTCGATCCCGTCCACCGTGGTGCTCCGGTTGAGCTCCACGGTCCCGGCGTTGTTCACGAGCACGTCGATCCGCGGGCAGCGCGTCAGAAGCTCCCGCGCGACCTGGCGGATCGCCTCCTGGGAGGACAGGTCCGCCAGGAAGACCTCGACCGCCGTCGAGCCGGTCCGTTCGTGGATCTCCGCCACGGTTTCCTCGCCGCGGACCGGGTTGCGGCACACGATGGCGACCCGAGCGCCGGCCTCGGCCAGGGCGACCGCGGTCGCGCGCCCGATGCCCGAGGTCGCGCCGGTCACGACGCAACGCTTCCCCTCGACGCTCCACGCTTGCCCCTCAGTCACGGCGCGATTCTACCCCCGCGCGAGGTCTCCTGACATCTCGGTGTCAGCAGGGGAAAAGGACCCTGACAGGAGGCTGTCACCAGGGGTGCCGTACAAGAAGGGGCGAGAGGAAACGAACCCCGCGCCCAGCCTCCACCGGGCGGCGGAACCGAGGAGGGAAACGAGATGCGAGTCTGGCAACGGCAGGATGAGCTCGGCGGGGCGCGGCACGAGGTGATGCGAGCCATCGTCTCCGGTGGAGGCACGCCGCCCCCCTACGTCGAGCCGCTCCGCATGCCGCGCGCCGAGGGCTACGACGCAGGCCAGGTCTGGCTGCGCTGGAAGATGGACCCGGCGATGGCAAACGGCGCGGGCACGGCCTTCGGCGGCTACCTGGCCGCCCTGGCCGACCACGCCCTCGGCATGGCGACCTGCTCCGTCCTCAGCGAGGCCGACGGCTTCACGACCTCCGAGCTCCAGATCCACTTCTTCCGGCCGGTCGTGGCGGGTGAGGTCCGGATCGAGGCCAAGGTCGTCCACCGCGGCCGGTCGCGGATCCACGCCGAAGTCGTCTTCACCCAGGAGGACGGCCGCATCGCCGCGAAGGCCACGGCCACCCAGGTGATCATTCCCCTTGCGCGCCGAGAGGTACGGGCAGATACCTAGAACGTGCGTCGAGCCGACCGACTCTTCCAGATCGTTCAGATCCTTCGGACGCGCCGGGTCACGACCGCCCAGCATCTGGCGGAGACCCTCGAGGTCTCCGAACGGACGATCTACCGCGACGTGCGGGATCTCGTCTCCTCGGGCGTCCCGATCGAGGGCGAGGCGGGCGTCGGCTACGCGCTCCCGAAGAGCTTCGACCTGCCCCCGCTGATGTTCAGCCACGCCGAAATCGAAGCGCTCGTCCTGGGCGCACGGCTCGTCAAGAGCTGGTCCGACGCGGAGCTCGCGCGCGCCGCGGACTCCGCCGTCGTGAAGATCGAGGCCGTCCTCCCGGAACGCCTCCGCTCCCGCCTCGCCGACGTGACGCTCTTCGCACCGAACTTCCGGGGCGAGCCGCGCGCCTTCGCCGCGAACCTCCCGGCCCTGCGCGCAGCCATCCTCGAGCGGCACCGCGTCCGCTTCGACTACACGAGGCGCGACGAGGAACGCTCCGAACGAACCGTCCGGCCCCTCGGCCTCTTCTACTGGGGATACAACTGGACGCTGTCGGCCTGGTGCGAGCTGCGCGACGACTTCCGGAACTTCCGCGTGGACCGGATGGTGGGGCTCGACGTCCGGGCGGACGAACCCTTCGAGCACGAGCCGGGGAAGACGCTCGAGGACTACCTCGCCTCGATCGAACGCGACTGAGCCTGGCCCAACCCGACTAGCGAATGAGCGACTGAGTCGGCGCGCTACTCGACCGAGATCGCGCCCGTCGGGCAGAAGCGCGCGGCGTTGCGCGTCTTCTTCTCGAGGCCGGCGTCGGGATTCTCCTGGAGAATCGTCACCTCGCCGTCGTCGTTGACTTGGAAGACCTCGGGCGCTTCGCCCATGCATACGCCGTGGCCCTGACAGAGATCGAAGTCGATCGTGACCTTCATGGCAGGGAATGAATCACGCCCGGCAGCCCATGGCACGCGAACAAAAAGCGAAAATTTGAGGTCTTGAAAAACCCGCCGGAAGAGCGGGTCGGTTTTTGCGATGACGATTTGGTAAATATAGCAGAGGTCTCGGATCGCGCAAGGCGTGTTCGACAAAAAGGCGGAAACCCGTGTCCGAGTGATCGAAAACGCTCCCCGAGCGCACGAAAACGCCCGTTCGGAGCGAAAAACCGGGAGTTCCCTGAGAGCTCCCGAAGGCCCCTCAGGCGGGGGCGAGATCCGCGAAGAAGAAGCCGTCGCGCTCGACGACCTCGCCCGGGCGGACGGCGACCTCCCGCTCGAACATCGGCCCGGCGAAGGCGAAGGTGTGGAACTCGCCCCGCTCGCCGCAGGGGTCGACCGCTTCGGGCAGATCCTCGAGCAGCCGGCCGTCGTAGACGCGCCCGGCGAAGGCCGGGTCGAGCTGATTCGGGTCGACGCAGGTGAGATGGGCGCGGAGTCCGGCCGCCACCATCTCTCGGGCCAGCTCGCCGGTGTCCTCGCCCCAGAGGGGGAAGACCGGCGCGATGCCCGTCCCCTCGAGCTGCGTCTCGCGGTACGCCCGGATGTCCTCGAGGAAGAGATCGCCGAAGGCCATGGCCTCGACGCCTTCGGCCCGGGCCCGCGTCAAGAGTTGCGTCATGGCCGCGTCGTACTCGGCGTTGCTGCACGGGCTCGGGATCGGAACGCGCCAGACCGGGAGCCCCACCGCCTCCGCCTGGCGCGCGAGCAGCGTCTCCCGGACCGCATGCATGGCGACCCGTTCGGCTTCGGCGTTCACCGTCGTCACCAGGCCGACCAGCTCGTACTCCGCGTGATCCCGCAGGCGGTGCAGGGCCCAGGCGCTGTCCTTGCCGCTGCTCCAGGAAAGCAGCATCCGCGTCTTGCTCGGCATCGGGCGAGCTTAGCCGCCCTGCCGCGCGCGAGGTCCCGGCTAGGCGGCGGCGCCTGCGCGGCGCGCCGCCAGCTCCGCGAGGCCGTCGCTCTCGAGCTGGAGGGCCACCGCTTCCAGGTTGAAGAAGTTCCCGATGGCGTTCAGCCAGGTGAGCTCGACGATCTGCTGGTTCGAGAAGTGCGGGCGCAGCGCTTCGAAGGTCGCATCGGCGACCTTGCGCTCGCGCGTGACCTCCTCGGTGAAGGCCAGGGCCGCGCGCTCCGCGTCACTGAAGTGCGGGCTCGTGCGGAACTCGAGCAGGTCGTTGAAGCGCTCCATCCCCATCTTCGCCTGGATGGCCTGGGCCTTGTGGAAGTCCGCGCAGAAGCCGCAGCCGTTCAGGAGCGAGGACTGCGTCGTCACGAGCAGCACGAGCTCGTCCGCGAGGGTGAGCCGCTTCTCGAGGGTCTGGCCGATCTGGTAGGTCGGCCAGAGCAGGTTCGGCGCGTTCCCGTAGACCACCTGGAAGGCGGACGGGACCTTGCCGAACTGGCGGCGGGTCACGGCGTAGGCGATGCGAGCCAGCAGGCTACGCGGCTTCTCGACGGGCGGGATGCGCATGGTCTTCTCCTTCGAGGCGCTTCAATCGGAACACGAGCCAGGCGGTCAAGGCCGCCGGGAAGTAGACGCCGGGGAGGTCGAGCCACCAGTGGTGGGCATCGACGATGCCGCGCGCCGTGTCGTGGACGTGCAGGACGGCGTGCGCGACGAGGAAGACCGCGGCGATCGCGACGAGCGGGTAGCGGTGGCGCGGCGCGAAGGCGGCCCACAGGAAGGCCACCCCGACCGTCAGGAACGCGCAGCCGATGTCGCGCACGAAGTGCGGGTTGAACTCGCCGAAGTCCGGGACGCCCGCGGGCAGGTCGTGGTACCAGCGCAGGGGGTCGACCAGCATCCAGACGGCGTTGCCGAGGCTCCCTGCCGCGAGCAGGAGCAATCCGTAGAACCAGGCGTCTCGTTTCGCGTTCATCGAGGTCTCGCTTCTAGGCGGTTTCGCGGGCGCGGCGGAGTTCGGAGCGGGCGAGATCGGCCAGGCGCGCGACGCCTTCCTGGATCTTGCGCGGCCCCATCTGGGCGAAGGAAAGATGGGCGTGGTCGATGCTCGCCCCGTCGAGGCGGAAGAGATCGCCGCGTCCGTACTCGATCCCGGCGGCCAGGGCCGCGGCGTGGAAGGCGGCCCCGTCGATGCCCGACGGAAGCCGCACCCAGACCGTGTTGCCGCCGGCGGGTTCGGTGACGTGGGTGCCCTCGGGCATGTGCGCGCGCAGGGCGTCGAGCATCGCGGCGCGGCGCGCGGAGTAGAGGCGGCGCACGCGCCGCACGTGGCGCTCGAGGCCGCCGCTCTCGAGCAGCTCGGCCATGGCGGCCTGGGCGAGCAGGTCCGTGCGGAAGTCCGCGGCCAGGCGCGTCGCCATCAGCTGGAGCAGGAAGGGCTGCGCCGCCACGACGTAGCCGACGCGGATGCCGGCGAAGAGCGCCTTCGAGAAGGTGCCGGCGTAGATCACCTGGCCCGCTTCGTCCTGGGTCTTCAGGGCCGGCGTCGGCGGCGTGCCGTAGCGCAGCTCGCTGTCGTAGTCGTCCTCGACCACGGGCACCTGGTACTCGTCGGCGAGGTCGAGGAGCGCGCGGCGGCGTTCGTCGGAGAGCACGACGCCCGTCGGGCTCTGCACGGCCGGCGTCGTGTAGACGAGCTTCACGCGGCGCGCGCGCAGGATGCGGGCGAGCTCGTCCGTGCGAAGCCCGTGCTCGTCCACGCCGACACCGACCAGGTGCGCTTCGCTCGCGCCGAAGGCCAGCGCGGCGCCGAAGTAGCCCGGCTGCTCCATCACGACGGTGTCGCCGGGGTCGAGGAGCACGCGCGCGGTGAGATCGAGGGCCTGCTGCGCACCGCTCACCACCGCGACGTCGTCCGGGCCGCAGCGGATGCCGCGCCCGACGAGCGCGCGCGCGATCTGCTCGCGCAGCGGAAACCAGCCGCGCGGGTCCTGGCAGGTCGCGAGCATCTCGACCTGCTCCGTCGCCTTCGACATCGCGCGGCGGAGCTCCGTCTTCGGGATCGTCGCGAGGTCGACGTGGCCCGGGCGGAAGTCGAAGGGCGGGTTCGGCATGCGGCCGGCGGCGAGGATGGCCGGCGGAAGCGCGACCGCCGCGGTGCGGCGCGCGAACAGCCCGGCCCAGGCAAAGCCGCGCGCCGCGGGCCCGACCGGCCGCAGGGCCGGCCCCGGCTGGCGCTGCACGAAGGTCCCCTGGCCGACGTGGGAGGCGAGCAGACCGTCGTCGACCAGCGCCTGATAGGCCTGGTTCACCGTGTTGCGCGAGAGCCCGAGGGCCGCGGCCAGCTCGCGGCTCGCGGGTAGGCGCTCCCCCGCGGCGAGCCGGCGGCTCTCGACGAGCTCGCGGAGATACCCCTCGAGCTGGCGATAGACGGGCTCCCGGCGGGTGCGATCGGGCTGGAAGCTGAACTCGAGCATGGCGAGAGCCTAGGGCACCAATCCGTCCCGGAAAGCTCCATTTTGGCCGGAAGTATGGATCCAATGCAATGCCGCGGAATTGCATTGGAATCGCCTAAGTAGCCGGTCTATCGGTTCGTTGTGCGTTCGGAGCCCTGCGGTTAGCCTGGTGACCCATGAGCAAGGACTCACTCGCACAGGCTGTCAACGATGCCTTCAACCGCGTTCCCAAGATCGGAGAAGATCCGAATATCGTTCAGGTATTTGGGCGGATCGCTGAGGCGCTGGAGAGGATCGCTGCGGCCCTAGAGGGCCAGGACTAGGACTTCCGGCGCTTCGAGGGCTTTTTCTTCGCCTTCGGAGGCGGCTTCGGCTGGGCGCGCAAGAGGCGAGCCAACCCCTCTTCGGGGTCGATTTCGACCTTCAATGTCTCCGGCTCGGGGCCGGGGCGCTTGACCGGATCAGCCACAGCGGGAATATAGCGTGTGGGGGGTGAGACTACCCGAAGGGCCGGTTTCCGCCGTGGCCCAGAAAACCAAAGACCCCGCCCTGGCCCGGCGAGGTCTTAGGAGGAATCTCTGTCGGCACATCCGACGTCCGAACGGTAGCGAACCGCTCGGACGCAACAATAGGGGTGTGCTCGGATGACTGACTCGATCGCCTACTTCGGCGAGGACCAAGTCGCGGAGCTGACGGGACTGAGCAAGCGTCAACTCCGATACTGGGACAAGACTGACTTCTTCTCCCCTGAGTACCTGGTTGACGACCGAAGGGTGTACTCGTTCCGGGACCTGGTGGGTCTTCGCGCCATCGCGCCGATCAGGACGCGGGTGCCCCTCCAAGAGCTTCGGAAGGTAGATCGTGCGCTCCATGAGGAGTTTCACGAAGATCACCCCAACCCGTGGGCCAGCATCAAGTTCTTTCTGTCCGGGAAGGAGCTTCTGTACCGAGATCCTAGGACTGACGAAGTCGTCTCAACGAAACCTCACAGGCAAACCCCGATCCTGGTGATCGACCTTGAGGAAGTGCGGAGCGACACCGTGCGGCTTCTGAAGCGCAAGCGGTCACGGAAGGACTCCGATATCGGGAAACTCTCGAAACGGAGGAATGTCCTCAACGGGCGTCAAGTGATTGCAGGAACACGGATTCCCAGCAGTTTGATCTGGCGGTACTTCAGCTCTGGGATGACCGTTGAAGAGATCGTAGACGGCTTCCCGACACTGACTGAGAAGGATGTCAAGGCAGCGATCCGAGACGAACGCTCACGACGACGCAAGGCCGGCTGACCCGAGCCTCAAGCCACGGATCCGTTTCCTTATTGATGAGAACGTCCCCCTGTGGGTTGCCGACGAACTGAAGGCGGCGCACCACGAGACCGTCCACGTTTCCGATCTCCTTCTCCTTCAGTCACCCGACGAGGTCATCGCGATGGCGGGGAATGACCTCGGAGCGGTTCTGGTCACACGAAACTACAAGGACTTCAAGGAGGTGACGAGTCGACGGCTGCCGAAGGGTAGCCGCACAAAAATGCGCAACCTCGGCGTGGTCTCGCTCGAATGCAACGAGACCAAGGCGAGCGAGCTTGCCCGCGTCAAGCACTCTCTTGAGCTGATCGAGCTGGAGCACAACCGCAGGCTGACTGCGAAGGACCGAAGACTCTTCATTGAGATCAAGCAGCACAGCGTGACGATCCAGGGCTAGAGCTTAAGTTGGAGCTGTACGCCACTAGACCGTTGTCGGAGATCGCTCATACAAAAGGCGCTTCCCTTCTCCCCCGTCGATAGCGGCGAGGGTCCGCGCCCCGTCGTCGAGTTCTCGGTGGTTGTACCGAAACTCAAACTCGGCCAGATAGCGATGAAGATGATGCTTGCTCACGGAGTGGAACGTCCCGTAGACGCCACGCTTGAGCAGGGAGAAGAAACCTTCCACCGTGTTGGTAGTCACATCGCCACGAACGTACTCCTTCCGCGTGTGGTTCACGGAGTCGTGCGAGTAGCGCGCGCCGAGGTGGCGGTAGCTCGGGTTCTCATCGGTATGGATCGTTGCGCCAGACTCGACCAGCTCGTGGACGGCACCGCCTAGAGACTCGCGATCCACCCGCTCAATCTGACGCGCACGGACACGGCCTCCACGCTCGACCAGAGCAACGACGGGAACCTTCGGCGAACCACCAGGCTTCGCGGAGGCCGGGAGGTACTGGTGCTTCATTCCGGTGACCGGGTTGATCTTCGTTCGGACGGAGTGGCGCGGCTTTCCGCCGACGAACGTCTCGTCAACTTCGACCGTGCCGGAGAGCTTCGGCTGGCCACTGGGATCTTCGAGCATGGCATATCGGATGCGGTGCATGAGATAGAGCGCGCTCTTGTAGCTGATCTCGCACTCCCGGCTGATCTGTAGGGCGCTGATACCCTTCTTCGACGCGCACGCTTTCCAGAAAGCGTAGACCCACACGCGCAGCGGCAGCCGCGTCTCCTCGAATATCGTCCCGGTGCGAACCGTGAACATCTTCTTGCAGCCGCGGCAGCGCCATCGGTAGTTCTTCTCGCGCTCGCCCGTCTTTCGGTCCCGCATCTTGTAGACGTCGGTGTCCCCGCAACGGGGGCAGCCGGGCGTGTCGCCGAAGCGGCGAGCCTCAAGCAGCTCGACGGCCTTCGCCTCGTCCTGGCTTGCCTCGCGGAGCGCGTCGAGGATCGGGTTGCGGGGGTGCTTCTTCGCCATACCCAAGACGATACAGTATCTTTTACTTTATTGCAAATAAGAAGATAGTTCCCAAGTAGTGAACTTTCGTTCCGCCGCAGCCATCCAACGCGCTTGGAAAGATGTTGATTTCCAGTGCCTTTTGACACGACTTGTCAAGGCACGGAAATTGCTTAGAATCTGGATACTTGCGACCCACGAGTGCGGTGGTGTAACACGCGAGTTGTCGTGAAGGACACCTCCCCCTAAAGGGGCCGCCAAGACCATCCGCTCTAGCGGAGGAAGACTGTTACGCGGACTAGGCCGCTCGGCCACCGCGAACTAGGGGCACGGGGGTGTAGGACCCGTGCCCCGCTTTTTTTGGGCGGGTGCGAGATTTCTTGCGTATCAGATGCCTGGTTGCTAACTCCGCTATCACGGCGGAGAGGTGGCCGAGCGGCTTAAGGCGGGCGACTCAAAATCGCCTGGGGGCCTACACCCCCCGTGGGTTCGAATCCCACCCTCTCCGCCAAATCGCCAGGGAGGGAGCTTTGACTACAACCCCCGAGAAAACCGAACGGGTGATGATGGGCATTCGGATGAGTCCCGAGGTTCACCGGGCCGTCTCGGTTGCGGCGGCGCGCTCCGGCAAGAGCACGAACGCCTGGGTCACGGACGTGCTCGGCGCGGCCTCCACCGCGTCGAATCTCTACGCCCTGACCGACGAGCTGCGGGAGCGGCAGATCGCCGACCTCTCAACGCTCCACGAGTTCGCGCAACGAGCCGTTGAGCTGATCGGCCACCTAGGGATCCACATGCGTCAACAGGCGGGCGACGCCACCGAGGCGGTGCTCAAGCTCATCAACGAGATTGAGTCCGGAGTTCACGCTCACGAGATCCGCTCCAAGAACCTGACGGACTAGGCCGCTCACGCCGAACTAACAGCGAAGACTGCGGTCCGGTGGACTGGTGCGCCATTGCATCAAGTACCTACTTCCCATTTTGGCCGCCGATCGAGGTCCAATTCTTGCGGTGCCGTGGAGAGGGCGCTCCAGGCGCCCCTCTCCGGCTCAACCTGCCGGCGAGTTGCACCGAAGTGAGGGGCAGGGAGGGGCCCGGATTGAGTCAAGCGGCGGTGCCCGGGATCGAGTGGGCGACGGAGGCTTCCCGGGACGGGGAGCCGACGCTCCGGATCGGCGAGCGCTTCGTCCACAGCCGCTATGCGCCGCGGCGGGAGGCGGAGGGCTTCGCTCGGGGGGCGGCCGGCGAGCTTGCGGGCGGCGGCGGCCTGGTGCTCCTCGGGTTGGGGCTCGGCTACGTGCCCGAAGCCCTCGCGGCGGTCGGCGCGGACGCCGTGGCCTTCGATCCGTTCCCCGAGATCACCGGCGAGCTCGGCGCGCAGCGCGTGCCGTCCCCGGTGCCGGTCGTCTCGGATCTCGAAGCGCTCGACCGCTGGCTCGAAGCGTGCCCCGGGCGGCGGCGCGGGAGCCGGCTGCTGCTGCACCCGGGCTACACCGAGCTGTGCCGGTTCGAGGCGCGCGTCATCGCGGCGCGGCTCGTCGAAGCTGCGCGCTCGGAACTCGGCGGCGGAGCCCGCGAGCCGCTCCGCGTGCGCGACGCCGTCGTGAGCGAACGCGCGATCGATGCGCTCGAGCGCATCCCCTACCTACGAACGGCTGCGGAGCTCGCCGGGTGCTGCGCCGGACGGACGGCTCTCTGCATCTCCCCGGGGCCCTCCCTCGACGCGGAGGCCCTCGCGGCCCTTCGCCGCCGCGAGGGGGGCGTCGTCTTCGCCGCGCTCCAGGCGCTTCGTCCGCTCGAGGAAGCGGGCGTCACCGCCGACTTCGTGGTGGCGCCGGACCCTCACGAGTTCGAGACCTTCGTCGAGGGTCTCGCGGGCGACTTCGGCGTGCTGCTCGCCGACACCTCGGTCCGGCCCGCGCTGCTCGACCGCTGGCCCGGGAAGACCGTGCTCTTCCACCTGGAGACGCCCCACCTCCACCAGGTGGCGTGGCAGCGCGCGGGCCTGCCCGTGCTCGCGGAGCCCGTCACGACCGTCTCGGAAACCATGCTCGCCCTGGCCGCCGAGCTCGGCGCCGCCCGCTTCGTCCTGGCCGGGATGGATTTCTGCGGCGAGCCCAAGCGCTACCGCCAGCTCTCCTTCGGGGCCCGGGACGCCGCGGGCCGGAGGGTCGTCACCAACGGCCACTACCTGGCGGGTGCCCGCTACCTCTCCCGGCGCTGCCCGGAGCTTGCCGCGAGCGGCCGGCCGGTGGCGCGGATCGGGCAGGGGCTCCCCATCGCCGGCTGCGAGCCGGCGGGGCCGGACGCCCTGGCCGTGGGCCCGGAGCCGCCGCTCGAGCTTCGCCCCGGCAAGGCCGATCGGGCGACCCTCTGGCGGACCTGCCGCGACGTCCTCGCCCGCGCGGAGAAGACCCCGGGCGCAGCGGGCCCGGCGAAGCCCCGCGGCGAAGGCCGCGCCGCGCGCCGCATGGAGCCCTTCCATCCCTTGGAACCGAAGGCGCGGCGAACCCGCCTCGCCCGCGCGCGCGCCCGCCTCGAGGCCGAGCCCCCCCTCGACACGGCCCGAGACCCGATCCCCGAGCCAAGTTAAGATCCCGGCGCACCCCCGCCCCCTCGCGATCGGTCCGAACCCGAGGGTCACCGTGCGGTGTCCGAACCTCGGAGGTCTCATGCTGCGTCCGCTTTCCGCACTCGCGCTCTTCACCGCCGCCGCGCTCGCCGCACCGCCCGCGGGCGCCGCGACCGAGGAGCTGATCGACGGGATCGCCGCGCAGGTCGGCTCCGACGTCGTGCTGATCTCCGAGGTCACGCGCGTCACCGACCCGATGGAAGAGAAGATGCGCGCCGCCGGCGCGACGGACCGCGACATCGACATGATCCGCTCGGACATGCTCGAGCGGCTGATCGAGCGGCGGCTCGTCGAGCAGGTGGTGCGGAACATGGAGCTCGAGGCGAGCGACGCCGAGATCGACGCCGCCATCGAGAGCATCGCCACCGAGAACGGCATCACGATGGATCAGCTCAAGGAGAGCCTCGAGAGTCACGACGTCGACTTCGAGGAGTACCGCGAGAAGATCCGCGGCGAGATCCAGCGCACGAAGATCCTGAACGGGATGGTGCGGTCGAAGGTCCAGATCGAAGAAAAGGAAGTGAAGGAGCTCTACGCCCGGCGCTACGCGAGCCAGCGCAGCGGCGGCGACGAGATGCACCTGCGGCACCTGGTCCGCGCGGGCGGCAAGGACGGCCCGCGCAGCATGGAGGAGGCCTGCGGGAGCACGCGCGCCGGCCTCGTGCGCATCCAGGGCGGGGAGGACTTCGTCACCGTGGCGCGCGAAATCTCGGACATGAACCCCCAGAACGGCGGCGACGTCGGCTGGGTGCACGAAGAGGACATCGCGCCGTGGATGGCGGACGCGGTGCGCGGCCTGCCCGTCGGCGGCGTCTCCGAAGTGATCGAGATGCCCTTCGGCTGCAACCTCTTCCAGGTCGTCGAGCGGCGCGGCTTCGAGCGCGTGGACTACGCGGACGTCGAGCAGGACCTCTACACCGAGATCTACAACGAGCGGCTCGAGACCGAGTACGAGAAGTGGATGGAAGAGCTCCGCGGGCGAACCTACATCGAGCGCAAGGGCGTCTTCTCCCAGGCGGCCCGGCTGGGCTCGGAGCAGGCCGCGGATCCGACGCAGCTGGAGGGTCAGCGCGGGCTCTCGCCCCTTGCCCCCTAGCGCCGCCGCCACCCGGGGCCGGGCCGCCGTGCCCGGCAGCCCCGAAGCCATCGAAATCCAAGGCGCCCGCGAGAACAACCTGCGCGGCGTCGACGTGCGCATCCCGCGCGACGCGCTCGTCGTGATCACGGGGCTCTCGGGCTCCGGGAAGTCGAGCCTCGCCTTCGACACGCTCTACGCCGAGGGCCAGCGGCGCTACGTCGAGAGCCTCTCCGCCTACGCACGCCAGTTCCTCGATCAGATGAGCAAGCCCGACGTCGAATCGATCGAGGGCCTCTCGCCGGCCATCTCGATCGAGCAGCGCACCGTCGGCCGCAACCCGCGCTCGACCGTCGGCACGATCACCGAGATCTACGACTACCTGCGCCTGCTCTATGCGCGCGCGGGGCAACCCCACTGCTGGGAGTGCGGCAAGCCGATCTCGAGCCAGAGCGTCGAGCAGATGGTGGACCGCGTGCTCTCACTCGACGAAGGCGCTCGGGTCGAAGTGCTCTCCCCCGTGGTCCGCGGCCGCAAGGGCACCTACCGCAAGGAGCTCGAGGCGTTCCGCAGCCAGGGCTTCGTGCGCGTGCGCATCGACGGCACCGAGTACGACCTGGCCGACGAGATCAAGCTCGCCCGCCAGGCCACCCACGAGATCGACCTCGTGGTGGACCGGGTCGTGGCCAAGGAGTCCGCGCGGAGCCGGATCGGCGAATCGATCGCCGCGGCGCTGCGCCTGGGCGACGGGCTCGTGAAGATCGAGTCCGGCAAGGAGGCGTGGCTGCTCTCCGAAGCCAACGCGTGCGTCGACTGCGGAACGTCCTTCCCGGAGATCGCGCCGCGGAGCTTCTCCTTCAACAGCCCCCACGGCGCCTGCGCGGAGTGCGGCGGCATCGGAACCCACGCCCGGATCGACGCCGAACGCATCGTGCCCGACGCAACGCGCAGCCTCGCCGGCGGCGCGATCGAGCCCTGGGGAACGAAGCGCATCTCCCGCTACTACCGCGATCTGCTCGAAGGCCTGGCCGAGCACTACGGCGTGGCGCTCGACACGCCCTTCGAGAAGCTTCCGAAGCGCGCGCGCGAAGGGATCCTGCTCGGCACGGGCAAGAAGAAGGTCGCGTTCCGCTTCACGCGCCGCGGCGGCGAGCGCGAGCAGGTCGCGCGCGTGTGGGGCGGCGTGGTCGACGAGCTCGAGCGGCGCCGCGCGGCGAGCGAAGGGGAAGCCGACGGCCTGGCCGTATACACGAGCCCGGCGCCTTGCACCGCCTGCGAAGGGAGCCGGCTCCGGCCCGAGGCGCGCCACGTGAAGGTCGCGGGCCTGACCCTCGACGCCCTGGCCGCGCGCTCGATCCGCGAAGCGTGCGCCTGGATCGCCGGCCTCGAGCTCGGCCGCACCGAGCGCGCCGTGGCCGAGCGCATCGTCGAAGAGATCGGGGAGCGGCTGCGCTTCCTCTCGGACGTCGGCCTCGACTACCTGACCCTCGACCGCCCGGCGGCCACGCTCTCGGGGGGCGAAGCCCAGCGCATCCGCCTCGCCACCCAGGTCGGCGCGAGCCTGATGGGCGTGCTCTACATCCTCGACGAGCCGTCGATCGGCCTCCACCCGCGCGACAACGAGAAGCTCCTCCAAAGCCTCGAGCGCCTGCGCGACCAGGGCAACAGCGTGATCGTCGTCGAGCACGACGAGGCCACGATCCGCCGCGCGGACCACGTGATCGACGTCGGCCCGGGCGCCGGCATCCACGGGGGCGAGATCGTCGCCGAGGGAACGCCCGAGGAGATTCTCGCCGACGAAGCCTCGCCCACGGGCGCCTTCCTCTCGGGCCGGCGCGGCGTCCCCGTCCCGGACAAGCGCCGCCCGCCGCGCGACAAGGCCCTCGTCCTCACGGGCTGCAGCGAGCACAACCTGAAGGACGTGACGCTGCGCCTGCCGCTCGGCCTGTTCGTGGTGGTGACCGGCGTCTCGGGCTCGGGCAAATCCACGCTCGTGAACGACACCCTCCACCGCGCGCTCGCCCGCCGGCTGCACGGCGCGCGCGAGCTCTCGGGGCGCTTCGACCGCATCAAGGGCCTCGAAGACGTCGACAAGGTCGTCGACGTGAACCAGGCGCCGATCGGCCGCTCCCCGCGCAGCAACCCCGCGACCTACACCGGCGTCTTCGGCGGCATCCGCAAGCTCTTCGCCCAGGTGCCGGACGCGCGCATGCGCGGCTACGGGCCCGGGCGCTTCTCCTTCAACGTGAAGGGCGGCCGCTGCGAATCCTGCAGCGGCGATGGCTCCCTGCGCATCGAGATGCACTTCCTGCCGGACCTGTTCGTCACCTGCGAGGTCTGCGCCGGACGCCGCTACAACCGCGAGACCCTCGAGATCACCTACAAGGGCAAGACCATCGCCGACGTGCTCGAGATGTCGGTGGAGGAGGCGCTCGCGTTCCTCGAGGACGTGCCCTCGGTGCGCCGCCCGCTGCAGACGCTCTTCGACGTCGGGCTCGGCTACCTCCACCTCGGCCAGGCCGCGAACACGCTCTCCGGCGGGGAAGCCCAGCGCATCAAGCTCGCGAAGGAGCTCTCGCGCCGCAGCACGGGCAAGACGCTCTACCTGCTCGACGAACCGACGACGGGCCTGCACTTCGCGGACGTCGAGCGGCTCCTCGAGGTCCTGAACCGGCTCGTCGAGCGCGGCAACACCGTGGTGGTGATCGAGCACCAGCTCGACGTGGTGAAGCAGGCGGATTGGGTGATCGACCTCGGGCCCGAGGGCGGCGAGAAGGGCGGCCGCATCGTGGTCGAGGGGACACCGGAGGAGGTCGCCCGCCACCCGGAGAGCCACACCGGGAAAGCGCTGGCTCCGATCCTGTTCGACGCGTAGGGTAGGGCCATGTCGAGTTCGCTCGAACCGCTCGCCGCGCTTCCCGCCGCCGTCGAAGAGAGCTGGCGCGAGCTCGGCCGCGCCGGCACCTGGTGGACGGGGGCCGAGCGCCTGGCCATGGCGCAGGAGGCGCGGGCCGCCCACGCCTGCACGGGCTGCGCCGAACGCAAGGCCGCGCTCTCCCCCTACGCCGTCGATGCCGGCCACGTTGCGGGCGCCGTGCTCGAAGCCGCCGCGGTCGATGCGGTCCACCGGCTCGCGACGGACCCCGGCCGGATCACCCAGCGCTGGTTCGACGATCTCGTGGCGAGCGGGCTCGAGCCCGAGGCCGCGGTGGAGCTGGTCGCCGTCGTGGCGACGGTCGCCATGATCGACTCCCACGACCGGGCGCTCGGCGCCGCGGAACGGGCGCTCCCGGCGGCCGTCGCCGGGAGTCCGAGCCGGGCGCGCCAGAGGGGCCTCGAGACTTCCTGCGCCTGGGCGCCCACGGTCGACCCGGAGCAGGCCGAAGGCATGACCGGGATGCTCTACCAGCGCATCGCCGCCGACGCCGGCTTCGTCTTCCACGTCGCCCGCGCCCTGACCTCGGTGCCCGACGCGATGCAGACCTTCTTCCGCGTGTTCTCGACCGCGTATCACACGCACGGGGAAACGAAGGGCAGCCTCTCGCGCCCGCAGGTGGAGCTCCTCGCCGCGTCCACCTCTTCCATCAACGAGTGCTTCTACTGAACGGTCTCGCACGCGAACCTGCTCCGGGTGAGCGGGCTGGCCGAGGGCAGCGCGCTCGACGTGCGCGTCGCGAACGACACCGCGGAGGACCCCGACGGCGGGGTGCCGGCCGGCGCCGTCCTGCGCCGGTTCGCCCGGGCGATCCTCGTCGACGGCGAGGATCTGGCGGGAGCGAGGGCGGCGTGCACCGAAGCGGTCGGCGCGGAAGGCGCGGCCCACGCGGCGGCGGTCGTGGCCGCCTTCGACGGCATCAACCGCGTGGCCGACGGCACGGGCATCCGCCTCGATGCAGCGATGGCGAAGGCCGGCGGGATCGAGGTCGCGCAGACGCTCGGGCTCGAAGAACGCCCCGCCTGAACACCGGCTGAGTACATTCCAGGTACATGTCATACATCGATTGCCATTCTTTCGGTTGCCCACGGATCGGAGGCGCACCCCTCAAACAACTGATTTCACTGATGTTTTCGAGAAGAGGCCTCTTGGCACGCCCCTGGCAATGTTCTCCGTGGAACCCGAAAGGAGCCCTTGCCATGGAACGCATTCCCAACCTGCTCTCGATGCTCCGCATCCTCGCCGTGCCCGTGCTGGGCGGACTGGCCTGGGCGGGCGCCACGGGCGTCTACCTGACCGGCCTGGTCCTCACGCTCGCGACCGACGTCGCCGACGGCTTCATCGCGCGGCGCTACGGCTGCCAGAGCGAGCGCGGCGCCAAGCTCGACAGCCGCGCCGACCTCCTGCTCTACGCGACGCTCCCGCTGTTCGCCTGGTGGCTGTTCCCGGATCTGCTGCAGCGCGAGGCCGGCTACCTGTTCGTGGCAATCGCCGCGTTCGTGGTGCCGATCGGCGCCGGCTTCCTGAAGTTCGGGCGGCTGACGAGCTACCACACGTGGGCGGCCAAGGGCACTTCGGTGCTGATGGGGATCGGCATGCTCCTGCTCTTCGCCGGCGGGCCGGCCTGGCCGTTCCACCTGGCCGTGGTGGCTCTCGTCTACGAAGCGATCGAAGAGATCGGCATCACGCTCGTGCTGCGCGAGTGGAAGAGCGACGTGCCGACCCTCTGGCACGCCATCGATCTCCAGTCCGAAACGGCGCGCGGCTAGTCGGCGCGCGGAGTCGCTGCGAGGGAGTCGAGGAGGGCGCGGTCGATGCGCGCCTTCACCGTGCGCCGGTCGATCCCGAGCCGGCGCGCGGCTTCCTCGTAGCTTCCAGTGCGGGCGTAGACGTGGGTGGCGTGGCGCCGCGCGAGATCTTCCGAGGAGAGCTCGCAAGCGCGCAGTGCGGCGTCGAGGTCTCCGGGCGGCGCGGCGTGCGCGGGTGGAACGTACTCGCCGCGCACGAGGATGCTCCGGACACACTGCTCGAGCTCCCGTACGTTTCCGGGCCACGGGTACCCGGCCCCGAGGTTCCGGTCGATCCAAGCCTCGACTTCGTCCGCGAGGGCCGGCACTTCCTCTTCGCCGACGATGCGCCGCGCGAGCACGTCGACGAGGCTGCGGAGGTCTTCGCGGGAGTCCGAGAGCAGGGCCGCGAGGTTCGGTGTGTGGATGCGGTCCGCACAGAGGCGCCAGTAGAAATCGGGCCGGAAACGCCCCTCGGAGAGCTCTCGGGCCAGATCGCGATTCGTCGCCGCGACGATCTTGCCGCGGAATTCGCGCTCGCGGGTCTCGCCGATGCGCTGGAAAGTCCGCGCCTGGAGCACGCGCAGGAGCTTCACCTGGATGCCGGCGTCGAGCTCGCCGATCTCGTCCAGGAAGACCGTGCCGTGCTCGGGGCAGGTCTCGAGCCAACCCGTCCGGTCCTCGATCGCACCCGTGAAGGCGCCGCGCCGGTGGCCGAAGAGTTCGGACTCGATCAAGGTCGGCGAGAGCGCCGAGAGGTTCACCGCATGGAAGGCGTCGCCGAACTCGGCGACGAAGCTCTCGCTCGCCTCGTCGAAGGGGATCCAACCCGAGAGCCCGATCGCCCGGGCGACGAGCTCCTTGCCCGTGCCGGACGCCCCCGTGACGAGGGTCGGGATGTCGTTCATGCGCCCGGCGAGGGTGCGCCGGTAGCGCGTGACGTCGCGCGTGAAGATGCTCTGCCAGACGGCCGCCCGCAGACGGGCCGCGGGCATCGAGCCTCCGTGGATCTGCCGGTAGGTGTGGTGGAAGGCGCGGCGGATCTGGTAGCCCCAGGCGAAGACGTCCGCCGCGCCGCCGCTGCCCTCGATCGCCTCACCGCCGAAGACCAGGAAGTGCTCGAAGGCCCGCGCGAACTCCGCGTAGACGCCGATGCGCCCGGTCGTCTTCTTGCCTTCCGCCGAGCGGTGGATCAAGCGGAGGAACTCCGCTTCGAAGCGGGCATAGAGGACGTAGCGGACCAGCGCCTCGTAGTTCCGTAGCTCGGCCGCCTCGGCGCGCGTGCCCGAGGCGAGGCGCTCGCGGAGCGTCTCGGCCAGCGCCTCAGCGCGCTCGGCGAGCTTCGGCAGGTTCGGGTTCAGGCCGTGGAGGGTCGCCTCGGCGTGCCAGACCGCGCTGGTCGCGACGAAGCTCCGCCCGAGTACGGCCCGTTCGGCTTCGGGCCGGCCGGCGAGGAACGGATTGCCGTCGGTCAGCGCGGCGAAGGCCTCGAGGGCCTGCCGCTCGGCGCCGCGGGTGAGGGCCATGCCTGTATGTACATCGAATGTACGGTGCCGTCAGCTCGGGGCGGCGGGGAAAACGCGGGCTGCGCTACGTTTCGGCCCGCCGTAGCCCCAGGCCCGCTTTGCCCCCGGCCCGCTTTGCCCCCGGCCCGGTTTTGGAGGTTCTCGCTGTGTCTTCCCGCCCCTTCTGCCACTTCCTTGCGCTCCCCGCGCTGCTCGCTCTGCTCCCGCTCCTCGGCTGCGTCTCCGACGGCTTCCCGCAGCGCGACGTCAGCGAGTGCCCGACCCTGACGCCCACGGAGCTCCGCAACCCGATCGAAGGCGATGCCCTGCGCATCGACGACTGGGTCGGCGACATCCCGAACTTCCGCATGGTGGTCAGCGCTCCGCTCGACTCGAACGGCTACGTCCTGCGCCCGCGGATCGAATCCTCGAGCCCCGCCGGCATCCCGAGCCGGCAGATCCTCGAGACCATCTCGACCTGGCGCTTCTGCCCCGAGGTCGCACGCAGCCTCGGCGGCCGCCCGCTGCGGATCCCGATCTCGGCGACCCGCCAGGGCGTCGGCCGCGCGGCCAACTACTAGGCGCTCTCAGTTCGGACAGCGCTCCCGGATGACGGCGAGGCTCGCCTCGACGACCTCGTCCGGCGCGGCCGAGGCATCGATGCGGGCGACCCAGGGCCGGTCGATCGCTTCGTAGACCGCGGCCACCCGGGAGAGGAAGGTCGCCTCCTCGAAGGCCGGTTCGGCGACGCCCCCCCGCGCCGCCGTGCGCGCGAGCCCCGCCAACGGGTCGATCTCGAAGATCAGTGCGAGTTCCGGGATGGGGAAACGGGCCTCCGCCTCCTCGAGCAGCGCATGCCAGTCGAGGCCGCGCGCGCCCTGGTAGGCCACCGTGGAGAGGAAGTAGCGATCCGTGATCACGACTTTCCCTTCATCCACGGCGGGTTGGATCACTTTGCGAACATGTTCGCTTCGATCCTCGAGGAACCAGCGGAGCTCCTCCTCGGGGGCGACGGTCTCGCCGGAGCGCGCCATCTCGCGGATGCGGCGGCCGTAGGGGCCGTCGGTGGGTTCGCGGGTCTCGACGACCTCGTGGCCGTCGCTTCGCAGCCCGCGGGCGATGCCCGCGGCGGCGGTGCTCTTCCCGCTGCCGTCCACCCCCTCCAACGCGATCAGGAACCCTGGATTCACACGCCCTCCGTGCCGCGCCGTCCTCCCGCGGCGAGCGGGCCGGGCGCGATCGACGCGAAACACTAGGCGATCGGCGGACTTCCCGGCGAACCCTTCCCGACCCCAGGCCTGGCATGCGGGTTGCTCTCTCGACGGAGCAAGACGCGTTGGCGTCGCCCGCCCAACACCCCTCTAACGGGACCGGGGGTGCGGTGGGTCCGAGGCGCCCGGGTGGGGGTCTGGTTTGTCGGTGCGGAATTTACGAACGGGGTGAGGCCGCGCCGATGACTTCCACCCGGGACCTCCTCGGAACGGCAGGGGCGGAAAAGCAAGACGCCCCCGGCGCGGAGCGACGGAGGCGTCTTCGGTCGGTGCTTGTGCGGGAGCTTAGAACTTGAACACCAGCAGCAGGCCGATCAGCAGACCGTAGATCGCGATGGACTCGATGAGCACCATCCCGAGGATGAAGGGCGTGTTCATGTCGCCCGCGGCGCCGGGGTTGCGGGCGATGCCGGCGGTGGTGTTGCCCGCGGTCAGGCCCTGGCCGATGCCGCAGCCGAGACCGGCGAGGCCGATGGCGAGGCCGGCGCCGAGGGCATAGCCCCAGCTCGAATCACCCGCGGCGGCCGGGTCGGCAGCCGAAGCGACGGCGGGAAGAAGAACGCCCACGAGGGCCCAGGCGAAGATCTTGGCGAGGTTGCGCATGACGGAATGTCTCTCCTTGTTGTGTCTTGACCGAACCCGACGAGCTAATGCGCGTCTTCGATGTTCAAGCCGATGTAGACCATCGTGAGCAACGCGAACACGAAGGCCTGAAGAATGGAAACCATGGCTCCGAGGCCGAGGAAGATCGCCGGGATGGCGATCGGCACGAGCCCCAGGAAGATGATGACCAGGGTGTGGTCTGCGAACATGTTCGCAAGCAGCCGGATCGCCAGGGTCACGACGCGCGCGACGTGGCCGATCAGCTCGAGCGGAATGAAGATGAAGAAGAGCGCCGGGAAGTGGCTCTTGCCGAAGCGCGGCCCGAGGAAGTGGTCCACGTACTTCATGCCGTGCTTGCGCAGGCCCGCGTACTCGGAGACGAGCACCGAGAGGAGCGCCCATCCGGCGGTGGTGTTCACGTTGTCGGTCGGGCCGCCGACGGCGGGGACGAGGCCGAGCAGGTTCGAGATCAGGATGAAGAAGAAGATCGTGCCGACGAGGGGGAACCAGCGGCGCCAGTCCTCGCCCATGTTCTCGCGCGCGAGGCCGGCGAGGCCGTCGACGATCAGCTCGACCACGTTGCGGACCGTGACGCCCTCGTCGGGGATGATGCCGCCGTTGGCCGCGGCGAGCTGGCGCCGGACGATGAAGCCGAGACCCACGATCAGGAGCGAAACCAGCAGGGCAGCCTGGAAGACGCGGGCAATGCCGGCGTGAATGAGCGGGTCGTAGATGCTCAACGGTCTTCTTCCTCGTCGTCCGTGGGCGTGCGCTCGCTGGCCGTCCACGCATTCCACTCGTCCCAGCTCGGGTCGTCGGGGCCCGGGCCCGGAACGGCGGCGTAGTTGTTGGTCGGTCGTTTGCCGAGGGCGGCGATCACGACCGCCGGAACGATCGTCGAAAGGCCGATCACCAGGCCGACGGGGTGCACGCCGGCTCCGATCGCCACGGTCATGGCGAGGGCCAGGAAGGCGAAGCGCATGCCGAACCCGGCGCTCCACGCCTTCGAGCCCTGGAGCTGGCCGCTGAAGAAGAGCTCGGTCGAGCGCCGCAGGGCGCGGTAGTTCACCGCCTCGAGGGCGACGCCGAGGGCCATGCTCAGGGTGAACGGCGCCGGAGCCAATGCGGCCGAGGTCGCCAGCGCGCCGCCGGCGATCGTCCAGTTCAGCTGTTCCGTGCGGTCGAGACCCACGCTTCGCTCGTTCCCCTACTTCTTCGCTTCGTCGTCTTCACCTTCGGACTTCGGCGCCAGCTCGTTCATGAGCCGCACCAGCCGCAGGACGAAGGTTCCGAAACCCAAGATCACGCCGGCCAGCAGCAGGAACGGTTCCGTTCCGAAGCGCTGGTCGGCCCAACCGCCGGCGGCTCCCGCCACCACCACCGCGATGACCGCTTCGAAAGCAGCCTGGTAGGCCCGGCCCATCCGCCGCGTCGATCGCCTCGGCGGGTTGGGTTCGTTCCGACCGCTCTCGCCGTCGAGTTTCTCGGTGTTGCGATTCATGCCGCAGGCGCTCGCTCCGCGGGCGCTGCAGGCGCGGAGACACTAGCCCGTCGCCGGGCCGCGCTCAACGAAAGCTCTGCACACACGGGCGGGTCCGAGCCCCCCAGCAAGATTCGGGCACACACGGGCGGGTCCGAGGGCCGGGGTCAGCGGACACGGGCGGCCTTCCGGAGGGCCACTTCGGCGGCCTCGAGGGTCCGGGAGAGGTCGCGGGGGCGGTGGGCCAGGGAGGTGAAGCCGGCCTCGAACGCGGACGGGGCCAGGTAGACCCCCTGCTCGAGCATGGAGGCGAAGAACTTCTGGAAGCGGCCGATGTGGGCCTTCTTCGCGTCCTCGAAGCTCCGCACCGGGCCGGGGTGGAAGAAGAACCCGAACATGCCGCCGACGTGGGCCGTCGAGAACTCGACGCCGATCTCCCGGGCGAGGCCGTCGAGCCCCTCGGCGAGGGTCCGGGAGTGGGCCGCCAGGGCCTTGTAGGCCCCGGGGGCCTGGAGCTGGTTCAGGGTCTCGAGCCCCGCCGCCATCGCCAGCGGGTTCCCGGAGAGGGTCCCGGCCTGGTAGACGGGGCCGTCCGGGGCGATCTGGGCCATCAGGTCCCGGCGGCCGCCGTAGGCCGCGGCGGGCATGCCGCCCCCGACGACCTTCCCGAGGCAGGTCAGATCGGGCTTCACCCGGTAGTGGCGCTGGGCACCGCCCCAGGCCACGCGGAAGCCGGTCATCACCTCGTCGAAGACGAGCAGGGCGCCGTGCTCGGTGCAGAGCGCGCGAAGCCCGGCGAGGAAGCCCGGCTCCGGGGGAATGCAGCCCATGTTCCCGGCCACCGGCTCGACCAGGACGGCCGCGATCTCGCCCGGCCAGCGGCGGAAGGCCGACTCCACGGCCTCGAGGTCGTTGAAGGGCGCCTGGACCGTGAGCTCGGTCATGGCCGCGGGGACGCCGGGTGAGCCGGGGATGCCGAGCGTGGCGACGCCGCTCCCGGCGCCGACCAGGAGCGAATCGACGTGGCCGTGGTAGCAGCCGTCGAACTTCAGGATGCGGTCGCGGCCGGTGGCGCCGCGGGCGAGTCGGATCGCGGACATCGCCGCTTCGGTGCCGGAGCTCACCATCCGGACGCGGTCGACGGAGGGCAGGGCGCGGCAGATCGCCTCGGCGAGCTCCACCTCGAGTTCGGTCGGCGCGCCGAAGCTCGTGCCGTTCTTCATGGCTTCGCGGACCGCGCGCAGGATGCCCGGGTTCGCGTGGCCGACGATCAGCGGCCCCCAGGAGCCGACGAAGTCGATGTACTCGTTGCCGTCGACGTCCCAGAGGCGGGCGCCCTTGCCGCGCTCGATGAACGGAGGGGTCCCGCCGACGGAGCCGTAGGCGCGCACCGGGCTGTTCACCCCGCCGGGGATCGAGCGCCGCGCTCGGCTGAAGAGTTTCTTCGATCGGGAAAGCGCCATGCAAACCCCCGCCGCCGCGCGATCGGCGGCGGCGTCCTCTACCGGTCGCTCAGCCGGCGGTGGCTTCGCGTCCGTTCAATCTGGTTCGCTCAGCCGCCCGTGGCTTCGTCTTCTTCGTCGGCGAGCTTGGCCATGGCGACGAGCTGCTCGCCGTCCTTCAGGTCCATGAGGCGCACGCCCTGCGTCGCGCGGCCCATCTTCGAGATGCCGGCGACCTTGCAGCGCAGCACCTTGCCGCCGTTCGTGATCAGCATGACCTCGTCCTTCTCGACGACCTGCGAGACGCCGACCACCGAACCGTTCCGCGCGCTCGTGCGGATGGTGATGATGCCCTGGCCGCCGCGGTTCTGGACGCGGTAGTCGTCGAGGGGCGTGCGCTTGCCGTAGCCCTTCTCGGTGACGGTGAGGATGGTCGCGCCCGGCGTGAGGATCTCCATGCCGACGACGGCGTCGTCGCTGCCGAGGGCCATGCCGCGCACGCCGCCGGCGGTCCGGCCCATGGCGCGCGCCTGGTCTTCGGGGAAGCGGATCGACTTGCCCTTGCGGCTCGCGAGGATGACCTCCTGGCTGCCGTCGGTGCGCCGCGCGGCCACGACCTCGTCGTTTTCGTCGAGGTTGATGGCGATGATGCCGCCGCGCCGCGGGTTCGAGTACGCCGAAAGCTTGGTCTTCTTGACCACGCCCTTCTCGGTGCAGATCAGGATGAAGCTCTCGGCCTCGGCCGCGAAGTCGCGTACCGAGAGTGTCGCCTGGACCACCTCGCCCTCGAGGAGCTGGAGGATGTTCGCGAGCGATTTCCCGCGCGCGGCGCGCCCGAGCTGGGGCAGCTCGTAGACCTTCTTCCAGTGCACGCGGCCGCGGTTGGTGAAGAAGAGCAGCCAATCGTGGGTCGACGCCACGAACAGGTGCTCGACGAAGTCTTCGTCGCGCGTCCCCATGCCGGAGACGCCCTTCCCGCCGCGCCGCTGCGCCCGGTACTGGGTGATCGGGTTGCGCTTCACGTAGCCGTGGTGGGACACGGTGACGACCATGTCCTCCTCGACGATGAGGTCCTCGGTGGCGAGCTCGACCACGGCTTCGGTGATCTTCGTGCGGCGCTCGTCGCCGTACTTCTCGCGAATCTCGCCGAGCTCCTCGACCACCACCGCGCGCACGCGGTCTTCGCTCGCTAGCAGGTCCTTCAGGTCCGCGATGGTGGCGCGGAGCTCCGCCAGCTCGTCCGCCACCCGCTGCTGCTCGAGGGCGGTGAGGGCGCGCAGGCGCATCTCGAGGATGGCGCGGGCCTGGCGCTCGGAGAGGCCGAAGCGCTCCATCAGGGCGGCGCGCGCGGCGGCCGTGTCCTCGGAGCCGCGGATCAGGGCGATCGCCTCGTCGAGGGCGTCGAGGATGATCTCGAAGCCTTCGAGGATGTGGGCGCGGGCTTCGGCCTGCTCGAGGTCGTAGGTCGCCCGGCGAACGACGACCTCGCCGCGGAAGTCGAGGAAGTGCCCGAGGGCCTGCTTGAGCGTCAGCGTCTCCGGGCGGCCGTTCACCAGCGCCAGGAGGTTCACGCCGAAGGTCGATTGCAGGGGGGTCATCTTGTAGAGCTGGTTCAGGATGACTTCTTCGGGCGCGTCGCTTCGCAGCTCGACGACGATCCGCATGCCCTGCCGGTTCGACTCGTCGCGGAGGTCGGTGACGCCTTCGATCTTGCCGTCGCGCACGAGCTCGCCGATGCGCACGAGCAGGGCGCCCTTGTTCACCATGAAGGGGATCTCGCTGATCACGATGCGCTGGGCACCGCGGCGGCCTTCCTCGAACTCGGCGGTGGCGCGAACGGTGAGCAGCCCGCGGCCGGTCGCGTAGGCCGAGCGGATCCCTTCGCGGCCGCAGATCTGGGCGCCGGTCGGGAAGTCCGGGCCGGGCATGATCTCGAGCAGATCATCGAGCGTGCAGTCCGGGTTGTTGGACTGGTGGATCAGCGCGTCGATCAGCTCCCGCAGGTTGTGGGGCGGGACGTTCGTCGCCATGCCGACGGCGATGCCCGAGGAGCCGTTCGCGAGCAGGTTCGGCAGGCGCGTCGGGAGGACGGTCGGCTCCTCGACGCTGCCGTCGAAGTTCAGGGCGAAGTCGACGGTGCTGCGGTCGATGTCGCGCAGCATCTCCTCGGCGATCGGGTGGAGGCGCGACTCCGTGTAGCGGTAGGCCGCCGGCGGGTCGCCGTCGATCGAACCGAAGTTGCCCTGGCCGTCGATCAGCGGGTAGCGGAGCGAGAAGTCCTGGACCATGCGGACGAGCGAGTCGTAGACCGCGGAGTCGCCGTGGGGGTGGTAGTGCTTCAGCACCTCGCCGACGACGCCGGCGCACTTGCTGTAGGGCCGGTTGCTCGCCAGGCCTTCCTGGTTCATCGCGTAGAGGATGCGGCGGTGGACGGGCTTCAGGCCGTCGCGCACGTCCGGCAGCGCCCGCGCCACGATGACGGACATCGAGTAGTCGAGGAAGGAGCGCCGGACCTCGTCCTCGATCGCGATGGGCGGGTTCTCGGGCGTGCCGTCGCCGCCCGAGCCGTCGCCACCGGAAGCGCCGTCGCCCGCGGAGCCACCGCCGGCGCCGTTGGCCCCGCCGCCTTCTTCGGAGGCCTCCTCGGGGGCGTCGACTTCTTCGAGATCGTTCTCTTCGGACATGGTCGCCTTGGTTGCGCCGCCGCTAGACGTCGAGGTTCTGGACGTCGAGGGCGTTGCGCTCGATGAACAGCCGGCGCGGTTCGACGTCGTCGCCCATCAGGTCGCTGAACACACCGTCGGCTTCGATGGTGTCGTCCGCGCGGACCTGGAGCAGGGTGCGCCGGGCCGGGTCCATGGTGGTTTCGAAGAGCTGCTCGGGGTTCATTTCACCGAGGCCCTTGTAGCGCTGGATCGAGAGGCCCTTCTCGCCGAGCTTGAGGATGCGCTCGAGCAGGGCGGTCGGGCTCACGATCGTCTCGGCTTCCTCTTCGCTACCCGCCGCGAGCTGGTAGGGCCCGGCGCTGACGGCCGAGATCGCCGAGGAGATCTCCGAGAGCCGCAGGTAGTCGGGCGAACGCAGGAAGTCGGAATCGAAGCGGGTGTGATAGATGACGCCGGAGCGCCGCGTCACGCCCTCGAGGCGGAAGCCGCCGTGCTCCGGGTCGGCCGCCGTGTTCCAGCCGATCGGCAGGGCATCCGGGTGCAGCGTGCCGAGCTGGGCCTCGATGCTCGCGGCGACCTCGTCGCGCAGGCGGGTCTCGTCGGCGAGGTCGGCCTCGAGCGGAGCACCGGCCCAGACCGCCGCATCCACGACGCGCTCGTCGAAGCGGCGCCGCGCCAGGCTGTCGAGGATCTTCTGGTACTCACCCGCGCGCTCGAGAATCTCGCGCAGCGGCTCGGCCCCGATCGCTTCGGAACTGCCCTCGGCCCGAACCTCGACGTTCGCGAGCGCGAGGTCGAGCAGGTACGCCTGGAGCTCGCGCTCGTCCTTCACGAACCGCTCGGCGCGGCCCTTCTTCACCTTGAACAGCGGCGGCTGCGCGATGTAGATGTACCCGCGGTCGACGAGCTCGGGCATCTGGCGGTAGAAGAACGTCAGGAGCAGCGTGCGGATGTGGCTCCCGTCGACGTCCGCGTCCGTCATGATGATGATCTTGTGGTAGCGGGCCTTGTCGGCGTTGAAGTCGTCGCCGATGCCGCAGCCGATGGCCGAGATCAGCGCCTGGATCTCCTGGCTCGTGAGCATCTTGTCGAGGCGCGCCCGCTCGACGTTCAGGATCTTGCCCTTGATCGGGAGGATCGCCTGGATCTCGCGCGCACGGCCCTGCTTGGCCGAGCCGCCGGCGGATTCGCCCTCGACGATGTAGAGCTCGCACTTCTCGGGCTCGCGCTCCTGGCAGTCCGCGAGCTTCCCGGGGAGGCTGTGGTCCCCGAGCGCGCCCTTGCGCCGGGCGAGATCCCGGGCCTTGCGCGCCGCCGCGCGGGCCCGGCTCGAATCGATGGCCTTCTGCACGATCGACTTCGCGACGTTCGGATTCTCTTCGAGGTGATCGCCGAGCTGCTCGTAGAGGAGCCCCTCGACCAGGCCGCGCACCTCGCTCGTGCCGAGCTTGGTCTTGGTCTGCCCCTCGAACTCCGGCTGGGGGAGCTTCACGGAGATCACCGCCGTGAGGCCCTCGCGCACGTCGTCGCCGCCGACTTGCGTATCCCCCTTGCCGTTCTTCATGCGGGTGGTGATGTAACGGTTGAGGGTTCTGGTGAGGGCCGTGCGGAAGCCGACGAGGTGGCTCCCGCCCTCGACGGTGTTGATGTTGTTCGCAAATGCGAACACGTTCTCGTTGTAGGAATCGTTGTACTGGATGGCGATCTCGATGCTCACCGGCACCGGGCCTTCCTTCTGGGCGTACTCCCGCGTCCCCGAAACGAGGATCGGCTGCGGGTGGAGCGCCGTCTTCGAGCGGTTCAGGTGCTCGACGAAGGACACGATCCCGCCCTCGTAACAGAAGTCGTGGGACTTGTCGGTGCGCTCGTCCTTGATCTCGATGCGCAGGCCGGCGTTCAGGAACGAGAGCTCGCGCAGACGTTGAGAGAGAACGTCGAAGGAATACTCGGTGACGGAGAAGATCTCCGGATCGGCCTTGAAGGTGACCTTCGTTCCCGTGTTGTCCGTCGTTCCGATCTTTTCGAGATCCTGGCTGGGAACGCCGCGTTCGTACGTCTGACGCCAAACGTCGCCGTCGCGGCGGATCTCCACCTCGAGGCGCGAGGACAGCGCGTTCACGACGGAGACGCCGACGCCGTGGAGACCGCCGGAGACCTTGTAGCTCGCGTCGCTGAACTTCCCGCCCGCGTGCAGGGTCGTCATCACGACCTCGGCGGCGGGGCGCTTCTCCGTCGGATGCTCGTCGACGGGGATGCCGCGGCCGTCGTCCTGCACGGTGACGCTGCCGTCCTCGTGCAAGGTGATCTCGATCTTCTTGCAGAACCCGGCGACGGCTTCGTCGACCGAGTTGTCGACGACCTCGTAGACCAGGTGGTGCAGGCCATCGACACCGGTCGAGCCGATGTACATGGCGGGCCGCTTCCGGACCGGGTCGAGGCCTTCGAGGACCTCAATCGATTTGGCGTCGTAGCTCACGTGTGAGTCGGTTTTTTCCGAGGGTCCCGGCCGCGCAGGAGGGCGCGGCTGTCAGGCCCGGCCGGGAGGGTAATCCAAGCGGAAGTTGGCGTAAAGGCTGGGAGTTATTGAATTTTTGCTTGTTTACCGGCGTTCTCGGATGCCGCCTAGTCCTGGACGCACCAGACGCGATTGTCCGCGTAGCATTCGGCGTCGGGGGGCCCGCCGCCCGAGGTACTCCAGGGGGAGACCGCACGGGCGGCACCGAGGAAGGGCTGGAGCGAAACGACGCTTCCGACGTCCGAGAAGCCCGGCATCGGGTCGGCGTACGCCTCACAGTTGCCACGGCCGTCGTCCCCGACCCGGTTGGCGGAGTAGCCGGTCCGGACCCAGCCCAGGTTGAGCGTGAGCGATCCGGTAGGAGGCCCCAGGCCGCTGTCCGCCTGGACGGTCCCGCGGCCGACATCGTAGACGAGGTCCGAGGGGTCGATCATTTCGAAGAGCGACGCCATGTGGAAGCCCTCGTCGCAGGCACCCGGCGCCTCGAAGGCCCGGAAGAACTCCGTCGTCAGGTAGAACTTCTTTCGGCCCATCGAGTCGCAGCGCGAGTCTTCACAGCCGTTGCCACCGAGCTCGACCACGACCCCATCGGTGCCGAAGGAGCCGAGGTTGTTGCCACGTATCACGGTCCGGGCCATCGCCGTGGTCGCGCCAGCATCGAGATCGAGGCCATAGCCGACGTTCGCGGCCAGCGTGGCGTCGCCGACGTAGCCGACGGAGCCTTCGACGCCCGACCGGCCCACGCCGACGATGAGCACGTTCTCGACCCGGGTTCCAGGCCCGCCGGTCACGCCCGAGCCGCCGACCCCGCGGATGGTTCCGTTCGAGACGTTCGCTTCGGCCGTCGGCGCGACGGAAACGCCGTGCCCCGTTCCCGGGTTACGGTAGGCCAACGGCGGCCCGCCGATGCGAAATCCGTTGAGATCGACGTCGACCCCTCGGCCGAACAGGTTCACCTGGATCACGTCGGTATGGAGATCGGGCGCCGAGAGGTTGCTCGTGAGGACGTAGCTTCCGGGGTTCAGGATCGTGACCGGGTAGCCACCCGAATCTCCCGGGAAGCAGCCCGCGCCGGTGGCGCACGCCTCGTGGATCTCGAAGCGGCCCGTTTCCGCTGATCCGCTCGAGGGGACCGCGAAGGCCGTCAACGAGGCGATCAGCGCCAGAGACGCGACTCTCATCGGCTCACCTCCTCAGTCCTGCACGCACCAGACGAGCTGTCGACGTTCGCAGAGCGTCTCCGCCTCGTCCGTGATCTGGATCCAGGGCGATGCGGGGACGGGCGCCACCGCCCAGAGACTTTGCAGGGCCATCAGAAGGCCGGTGCCTTCACTCGACGTATACGCTTCGCAGTTGTCGGGGCCGAGGCCCGGGTTCGCGACGTACCCCGTTCGCATCCAGCCGTAGGCCGCGCGTTCCGGAAAGTCGAGACCGCTGGGAGGCCCCGCTCCGCTGTCTGCGGAGCGTACGCCTCGCTGCCGGTCGTAGAAGAAGCCCGACGGGCTGAAGATCTCGACCAGCGATGCCATGTGGTAGCCGGCACCACACGCTTCGGGTGCCTCGTCGCCTGCGTGGAGTGTTTGGGTGAGGAAGAACTTCTTGCGTCCTTGAGGGTCGCAAAGACCATCGTCGCAGGCGTTGCCTCCGAGCTCCACGACGACGCCCTGCACGTCGAAGGAGCCCGCGTCGTTTCCGCGCATGACGGTCTGCGCAACGACGGTCGAGGCGTTCGTTCCCTGGAAATCGATCCCGAGTTCGAGGCTGTCGAGCAGGAAGCTTCGGCCGACATAGCCGACGTTGCCCGCGACGGCCGACCGTCCCACTCCCTGGATCGTCACCCGATCCACGCGGGTCTCCGGCCCGCCGAGAATGCCGAAGCCACCGACGCCACGGATCGTGCCTCCGTGGATCCGCACTTCGCTGAGGCTCGCCACCGTGATCCCGTTGCCGAGCCCCGCCGTTCGGAAGCTGAGGAACGGACCGGAGATGCGGAACCCGTTCAGATGGAGGCTTACGCCGCGGGCCGAAGCCCCGACTTGGACCACGTCCGTGTCGAGGTCCGGACCGATTAGATTCCCGGTGAGGACGTAGCTACCGGGAAGATCGATCGTGATGGGGTAGCCGGAGGTATCTCCGGGGAGGCATCCGGCGCCGGTGGCGCAGGCGTGGTTCAGCTCGATCCGTCCATCGCTGGCGGACGAGACGTGCGGGACCCATGCGACCAGCACGAGCATGACCACGAGAGAGCGCCACATCCCGACACAGTATCATGTCGAGATGGCGCTCTTTTAACCCATTCTGGGCTGGCTAGAGCCTCATCGGCATGACGACCGCGATCGACTCGTCGTCGTCCGCGGGGCGGAGCTCGACGGGGGAGAGGCCGTCCTGGAGGCCGAGGATGATCTCCTTCGAGCCGAGCGCCTGGACCGCGTCCATCAGGTACCGCGCGTTGAAGCCGATCTCGACCTCCTCGCCGGCGTAGTCGACGTCGATCTCCTCGCGCGCTTCGCCGAGATCCGGGTTCCGCGTCGAGAGCGCCATCTGGCCTTCCTTCACCTCGAGCTTCACCGCGTGACTCTGCTGACTCGAGAGCAGGTGCACGCGGCGCAGCGCCTTGGCGAGAGGCTCGGCCGCCACCGCGAGGCGACGCCCGGCTTCCTTCGGGAGGACCTGGCGATAGTTCGGAAACTCCCCCTCGATGAGCCGCATCGCGAGGGTGACGTCGCCCTTGCGGACGAGACCGCTGTTGCCCTCGAAGCCGAGTTCGACCTCGTCCGCGTCCTCTTCGTCGACGAGGCGCTTGAGTTCGGCGAGTCCCTTGCGCGGGATGATCAGGCCGGCCGGCAGGTCTTCGAGGCCTTCCGCGACGGCGCGATCGACGCAGGCGAGACGGTGACCGTCCGTCGCGACCATCCGCACCTTCCCGACGTCGGCGAGCACCTCGACGAACACGCCGTTCAGGTTGTAACGGGTCTCGTCCGCGCAGGTCGCGTACATCGTGCGGTCGATCATCTGCGAGAGGACGATCGCCTGCATCGGGATCATCTTCTTCGGCGAAGCACCGGGCAGCGTCGGGTACTCCTCGATCGCGGTGCCCGCGAGCGTGAAGTGCGAACGCGCGCAGTCGATGTCGAGGTAGTTGTTCTCGCTGGTCTCGAGCTTCACGTCCTCGTCGGGAAGCTCGCGCACGATCTCGTGCAGCTTGCGCGCGGAGACCGTCACACCGCCGGCCTTCTTGACCTGGGCTTCGTGCGAACTGTGCACGCCGACCTCGAGGTCCGTCGCCGCGAGCTTCAAGGCGGCTCCGGACTTCTCCTTCACCGCTTCGAGGCGAACGTTCGAGAGGATCGGCATCGAATTGCGCTTCTCGACGATCGACTGGATGCGACCGAGACCGCGCTGGAGTTCCTGCTTGCTGATCGAAAGATTCATCTCCCTCTTACTCCGTTCTTTCTTTTTCAATGAAGGAAGTCAGTGGGAGTAGTGGTCCGTCCGAGCGGCGACAAAACGCAGCGAACCGTTGGAAACGGCGATGCTTTCGCTCTGTCCGCAAGACCACCCCATCTGCCCGGCGGAGGGGGGACGGGCTCTCGCCGGAACAGGGTGGATCTTACCATGGGCCTTGGCCGTCAGAACCCGTTGGGGGGCTTCGAAGCCCGCTTTGCTCCGAGGAAATCCCGCGATGAAACACGGGTTTGTACTGGCCTCTCCCGGTTGACATGGATCGGGGCGGCTAGCTACCCTCGCGCGCCTTCGGTGGCCCCGGGAGTTGCGATCCTTCCCTGCTCCTCGGGCGGCCCCCTCCTCAGGACGGACGAGCGATGAAGCGAACCTATCAGCCGAGCCGAATTCGGCGGAAGCGAACCCACGGCTTCCGCGCGCGCATGAAGACCCGTGCAGGCCGCGCCATTCTCAAGCGGCGGCGGGCCAAGGGCCGAAAGCGGCTCGCGGCGACCGTACCCTCGAAGTAGCCGTGCCCGGCCCGGGCACCGCAGCGGGCGTCTCGCAGGACTTCGGCCGTGCGAGGCGTCTCCGCGCCAGTCGAGATTTCCGACGTGTTTCGAAGCGGGGGCGCCGTGCGTCTTCGCGTCATTTCGTGCTGCTCGCGGCTCCTCGGGATGAAACGTCGTTTGGTGAACTCGGTGAAGCAGCGCGGATCGGTCTGACCGTGAGCAAGCGGGTCGGGAACGCGGTCGTCCGCAACCGCGTGAAGCGGCGGCTTCGCAGCTGGTTCCGCGAGGGAAGCCTCCGGGAGACCGGCGGGCTCGACTGGGTCGTGATCGCTCGCGCCTCGGCCGCCGGCCTGGACTCCGCGGCTCTGCGCTCGGACCTCGACGCGCTCGGCGGCCAGCTGCTCGAGAAGATCTCGTGAGCGCGCCGGCTCCGGAGCGAAAAAACCTTCTCCAGCGGGGCCTTACCCTGCTGCTCCTGTTCGGCATCCGATTCTGGCAGCTCGCGCTCTCGCCGCTGTTCGGGCCGAGCTGCCGCTTCTACCCGTCGTGCTCGAGCTACGCCGCCGAGGCCGTGGAACGCCACGGCCCCGTGCGGGGCGGCTGGCTCTCTGCCCGGCGAATCGCGCGCTGTCACCCCTTCCATGAGGGCGGGCTCGACCCCGTCCCCTGAACCGAGCGAACTTTGGACCGGAACTTCCTCCTCGCCTTCGCGCTTTCGATGATGGTCATCACGCTGTGGATGTCTCTGCAGCCGAAGCCCGACCCCCTGGTCGAGGACCCGGCTGCGTCCGCGCCGCTCGAGGCCGCGCAGGCGCCCGAGGCCGCGACCCCGCCCGGCGGGGCGCTGCCGGCCTGGGAGCCGGCGCCGGTTCCCGCGGCGACGGAGACGGAAGCGCCCTTCGGTTCGGCTCCGCCCTCGGCGCCGCCGAGCGCCCGCCCCGCCGAGGCCCGCACGGTCACGGTGACGACGGATCTCGTCGAGGTGGATCTCCAGTCCGTCGGAGGGACGCTCTCGCGCTACGAGCTCAAGGAGTACCGCGACTCGAACGCGCCCGGCGCGCGGAAGGTCGCGCTGGTTCGGAACCAGCCGGGGCTGCCCGCGGCGCTGGCGACGCCCTTCGGACAGCTCGGCCTCGGAGACTGGTCTTCCGCGCCGTTCTCCGTCGAGCAACCGGACCCCTACACCGTAAAGTTTCACCATACACGGGGCGGTGTCACCGTCACCAAGACCTACCGCTTCGAGCCGGGCCGCTACGACTTCACCCTCGCGCTCGAGGTCCAGAACGGGACGAACCGCACCCTCGAGCCGATCTACGAGGCCGTCTGGCCCGCCGTCCGCCAGGACACCACGGACTTCGAGGAGTTCTCCCTCGTCGGGCTCCACGACGAGGACTTGAAGCAGCTCCTGATCACCGGCCGCGGCACGCCGGGCTGCGGCGGGGGAGGCAGCGAGCAGGACGAGCTGATCGGCAACGTCCACTGGGCCGGCGCGCAGACGCGCTACTTCCTCGCGGCCATGATCCCCGAGGTGGCCTCGGTCTCCTCGGCGCGTTTCGTGCCCCAGCTCGACGGGGAGATCGCCGTCACGACGATCGGTCAGCGCAAGGTCCAGCTCGCGCCCGGCGTCGCCAACCGCTTCGAGTACCGGGTCTACGTCGGTCCGAAGGAGACGGACCGCTTCGCGGAAGGCACCCTGGCCGCGGCCCAGCTCGACCGCTCCGTGCAGCTCGGCTGGAGCTGGATCGCGCCGCTCGCGCGGTTCTTCTCCTGGCTGCTCCACCAGTTCTACGCCTACATCCCGAACTACGGCGTGGTGATCATCCTGATCACGATCCTCATGCGCATCGTGACGGCGCCGCTGCTCTCGCGGCAGATGCGCTCGATGAAGAAGATGTCGACGCAGATGCAGGCGCTGAAGCCGAAGCTCGACGAGATCAAGGAGAAGTACGGGAACGACCGCGAGAAGATGAGCCAGGAGACGATGAACGCCTACCGCGAGGCGGGCGTGAACCCGCTCGGCATGCTCGGCGGCTGCCTCCCGCTCCTGCTCCAGTTCCCGGTCTTCATCGGCCTCTTCTACGCGCTCCAGAGCGAGATCGAGCTCCGCCAGGCGCCCTTCTTCGGCTGGATCGACGACCTCTCGGTCCCCGAGGCGCTGCTGGTGATTCCGGGCCTCGAGCTGCCCCTGCGCGTCCTGCCCCTGGTGATGGGCGCGACGATGTTCCTGCAGCAGAAGCTGACGCCGCAGACGTCCATGGACCCGGCCCAGCAGCAGATGATGATGGTGATCATGCCCGTGATGTTCACCGTGCTCTTCTATCAATTCCCTTCGGGCCTCGTGCTCTACTGGATGGTCAGCAACGTGCTGGCCATCGCGCACCAGGCCTGGATCAACCGCACGCCTGAGCCGGCCTGAAATCCCGCCGCCAAGCCGCCATCCGAGAGAGGAACGTTCCGTGTACGACCCGAAGTCCGAAGCCCGAGAATTCGTCGGTGCCGACCGCGCCGAAGCCGTTGCTGCCGCGACCCGCTTCTATGGCCTGGAAGAGAATGAACTGAAGATCGCCGAGCCCGCGGCGGAGGAAGTCTCCGGCCTGGGTGCGCGCGTCGTGATCGTGGCCTCGCCTCCCGGCGCGCCGGCGCGCTCCGCTCGCGACGACGGGGACCGCGACGGCGGCCGTGGCCGGGATCGCGACCGGGGCCCGCGCCGGGACCGGGACGATGGCGACCGCGGGCGCGGGGGCCGCGACCGGGGCGGCCGGGGTCGGGATCGAGGCGATCGCGGCGGCCGTGGCCGAGATCGGGATCGCGGCGACCGGGGCGGCCGCGGCCGGGATCGCGACCGAGATCGGGATCGCGACCGGGATTCGGACCGGGCGCCTGCCGCTGCGGCTCCGGCCATGGAGATCGACGAGCCCTCCGAGGCGACGGTCGAGGGCGAGCTGAGCGCCCTCGGACAGTTCGTCCAGGGCGTGGTCGAGCGCATGAAACTCGGCCGCTTCACCATCTCCGAGGCCGAGGAGGACGGCATCGCCGTCATCCAGCTCACGGGGAACGCCGCCATGCGGCTCTCGACCGCCGAGACGCGCGTCGGAGATGCGATCCAGCTCCTGGCCAACCAGGTCTCGATCAAGGGCGGACGCGAGGGCCCGCGCGCCGTCATCGACGTGGACGGGGACCGCACCCGCCGCGACGAGTACCTCGAGCAGCTCGCTCGCCGCGCGGCGGATCGAGCGACCTCCGGCGGCCGTTCGGTCGCCCTCGACCCGATGAACGGCAAGGACCGCCGCATCATCCACGTCACGCTCCGGGATGAAGACGGCATCGCCACCATGAGCATCGGCGAAGGCCAGTACCGCCAGGTCGTGGTCGTGCCCGAGGGCGCCGACGAGTACGAAGAAGCCTCGAAGGCCGGCGAAGCGGCCCGGAGCGACGACTAGCTCCCGCTTCTCTCTTGCCACGGCGGCGTTCCACGTGGAACCTGTTCCACGTGGAACGCCCGCCGCAGGCACCTCGCCCCGCCGCACCCGTCCTGGGTCCAGGTTCGGTTCCACGTGGAACACGCGTGACGCCGCCTAGCCCGCCCAAAGAATCAGTCTCCGGAACCCCCGCGGCTCCCGCCGACGGCCTGGTCCGTCTGCTCGCGGAGGGGCTGGAGGAGTTGGCCCAACCGACGGAGCTCGCCCCGCCCCTCGCCGTTCTGAGCGAGCTCCTCGAGCGCTGGGCTGCTCGCATGAGCCTGACCGGCCACCGTGACGCGGAGACGATCGCCCGCCGCCTGGTGCTTGACGCGCTCGCCCTCGAGACGAAGCTGCCGGCTTGTGAGGCTCTGGTCGACCTGGGCTCCGGCGCGGGCTTCCCGGGCCTTCCGCTGGCCCTCGCCCGGCCCGCGTGCAGCGTGACCCTCGTGGAGGCCCGCGAGCGCCGCACCCATTTTCAGCGCGCTGCGATCCGCACCCTGGGTCTCGAGAACACCAGGGCACTCCGAGGCAGATCCGAGGAACTCCCGGCAACGCCCCACGGCGTCGCCATCGCCCAGGCCATGGCCGACCCGAGCCAGGCGGCGGCCTGGCTGCTGCCCTGGGTCGGCCCGGGGGCCTGGATCGCGATTCCGGGGGGCCAGACTCCGCCCGAGGTTCCGCCGCTCCCCGGCGTCGAGCCCCGAGGCGTTCGCGAGTACCGGGTTCCGCTCGACGGACCGAAGCGGACCCTCTGGCTCGCCCAGCGGGTCTAGCCCGGACGCGTCTTTTCGCCGCTCCCTGCACAGGCTCTGCTATGCTCGAAGGACGGATTGAATCCCCCCGGGGATTCTGCGAGGGGTGTTCATGGAGATCGATCCCGGTCCCGCAGCCGTGTCCGGAGCCGGCGCGCCCGGGCCCGGCGGCGGCTCGGCCGGCGGGGCTCCCGATGACGCGCGCGAGGCGCGCGCCGGCGGGGCCCGCCACGCAGCGCGCGTGCTGGCCATCGCGAACCAGAAGGGCGGGGTCGGCAAGACCACCACCGCCGTCAACCTCGCCGCCTCGCTCGCGGCCTGCGAGCGCTCGACCCTGCTCGTCGACATGGACCCGCAGGGCAACGCCTCGAGCGCCTTCGACATCCGCGACCCCGAGCTCCACATCTACGACGCGCTCATGGGTTCGTGCGTCACGAAGGACGCGGTGCACGCGACCGAACTGCCGCACCTGCAGGTCGTGCCCGCCGGCCCGGACCTCGTCGGCGCCGAGATCGAGCTCGTCTCGAGCGAGCATCGCGAGCGCCGGCTCGAGCGCGCCCTGGCCGACGTCCGCGGAAGCTACGAGTTCGTCATCCTCGACTGCCCGCCGTCGCTCGGGCTGCTCACGCTGAACGCGCTGACCGCCGCGAACGGCGTGCTCATCCCGCTGCAATGCGAGTACTACGCGCTCGAAGGCCTCGCGCGCCTGACGGACACGGTCGGCCGCGTGCAGGAGGCCTTCAATCCGAACCTCGAGATCGAGGGCGTCGTGCTGACCCTGCTCGATCGGCGCAACAACCTCGCACGTCAGGTCGAGGGCGAGGTGCGCGGCCACTTCGGCGACGCCGTCTACCGCACGTCGATCCCGCGTAACGTGCGTCTCTCGGAAGCGCCGAGCCACGGCAAGCCCGTGCTGCTCTACGACATCCGCTCGACGGGTGCCGTGGCCTACCTGAATCTCGCCAAGGAGCTGCTCGAACGCTCCGCGCGGCGGGACGACGTCGGCCGATCGCACGACGTACACGGTGAAGTGTCACCCCACGAAGGCGCCCCCGCGCGCGACGAAAGCGCCGCCCCGCGCGGCGAGGAGAGCTAGTGCCATGGCCGCTCGACGCAACGCCCTCGGCCGGGGGCTCGGCGCCCTCATCCCGCAACGCCAGGAGCCGCGCACACCCGCTGCGCAGGAGGCCGACTCCACCGGCGAAGCACAGGCCACCGACGCGCCCGTCGCCACAGGAGCCGACGGAGCGAAGCCGAGCGCGGCGTCGCGCGCGCAAGACGCGCCCGACGCCGTCGCAGCGTCGCCGAACGCGGGCGCCGTCGAGCTTCCCGTCGCGCGCATCGTTCCGAACCCCCAGCAGCCGCGGCGCGTCTTCGACGACGACGAGGTGGCGAACCTCGCGCGTTCGATCGAGCAGCACGGCCTGCTCCAGCCCGTCGTCGTGCGGCGCGTGGCCGGACGCGAAGACCCGGGCGGCGAGCGCTTCGAGCTGGTCGTGGGCGAGCGCCGCTGGCGTGCGTCGCGCCGGGCCGGCCGCGAGACGATCCCCGCGGTGGTGGCCGACGTCGCCGATCGCGAGCTCCTCGAAGTCGCGCTCGTCGAGAACGTCCAGCGCCAGGACCTGAACGCGATCGAGCTCGCCCAGGCCTTCCACGCCATGACCGAAGCCGGCGCCACCCAGGAGGACGTCGGCAAGCGCGTCGGCCTCGACCGCTCCTCGGTCGCGAACCACCTGCGCCTGCTCGAACTCTCGCGCGACATGCAGGAGGACGTGGAGGCCGGCCGCATGAGCTTCGGCCATGCGCGGGCGCTGCTCGGCGTCGCGAACCCCGAGCGGCGCCGGCACCTGCGCACCCGCATCGTCCAGGACGGCCTCTCCGTCCGCGAGACCGAGCGCCTGGCGCGTTCCGTCGCGGGTGCGCCGGCCGGCCGGAAGCGACGCGCTCCGGCCCAGGTCTCCGACCCCGAGCAGCAGCGCATCCTCGACCTCCTGCGCGACCGCCTGAAGACCCAGGTGAAGATCGCCGGCGGTCCGGGCCGCGGACGCATCGAGATCGACTTCTTCGGGGCCGAGGATCTCGGCCGGATCGCCAGCGCGATCCTCGACGGATAGGAGCCCGGTGGCGGATCAACCCCAGACGACGGCCCCGGCCCCCGTGATCGGCCCGGGGGCCCGCTTCGAGGGCACGCTCTCCTTCCGCGGCGAGGCTCGCGTCGAGGGCGAGGTGAAGGGCTGGATCCTGGCCCGCGGGCGGCTCGAGGTGGCGCCGGGCGCTCGGGTCGAGGCCCGCGTCGAAGCGGACGAGGTGGTGGTCGGTGGAACGCTCGAGGGGGACGTCGATGCGCCGATCCGGCTGACTCTGCTCCCCGGGGGCAGCATCCGCGGCAACGTGCGGACGCCGAAGCTCGTCCTGGCGGATGGCTCGACCCTCGACGGGCACTGCGAGGTCACGAAGCCCGGCCCCCCGGCGGTGGACGCCGGCACCGGCGGGTCTGCCGCCTCCCGGGAGACCGCCCCGGCCGACTGAGACGCGCCGGGGCGAGGCCGCCCCGAAGGCCCTTCGCGCCCGCCGACCCCGGCCCGCGGCGAACGCCCGAAAACGGGCCCGGCCGCCCCCGAGAGGCGCGGAGAAGCGTCCGCCATACCTTGAAAACAGGCGCGATTCTGCGAATATTCCGCCGCTTCCGGCTGGCTCGAAAGCCGCCGGTTTCCGATCCCTGGTCTTCCAGCTGCCGCGTTGCGGTCCTTCGGTTGCGGTCCTCGGCTTCGCCGACGGGAAGTGCCGGGTCGACCGGGTCGAAAATGCAAATGGGACGTCACCCCGGACGCCAGCCAAGGATCGGTGCCACGCAGGCGCCGGCGCGAGGGCTCCGGACTTCCCGAGGCTTGGAGAAGCGAGACCTTGAGAGCAGCCGACACCACCCGCCCGCCCCACACGCCGGTGGCGTCCGCCCTCACGACCGGTCGCGCTTCGAGCCCCCTGGCCGCGCTCGCTTCGGCCGCTGCGCTGCTCGCCCCGGCCACCGCCCAGGCCGCCGGCGGCGGGCTCGAGATCATTCCGAACCCGGCCACGATGATCCCGCTGATCGTGCTCTTCGCCCTGATGATCGTCCCGGTGAACCGTCTGCTGATCCAGCCGATGCTGCGCGTGCTCGAGGAGCGCGACGAGCGCATCGCCGGCGCCCGCGCGAAGGCCGGCGACGTGGGCAAGCGCGCGGACGAGGTCCTCGCGAGCTACGAGGAGCGGGTCGCCGCTGCACGCGACGCCGCCGAAACCGAACGCCGCAGCAAGCTCGACGAGGCCAAGGGCGCCCAGGCCGACCGTGTCGGCCAGGAGCGTGCGACCGCCGAGGGGCGCCTCGAACAGGCGCGCGGCGAAGTCCAGTCCGCCCTCGAGCAGGCCCGCGGAAGCCTGCGCGCCCAGGCCGAGCAGCTCGCCCGGGACGCGGCGGAGAAGATGCTCGGGAGGAGCCTCTCGTGAAGCGCGTTCTCCTGACGGCAGCCGGCCTCTTCGCCGGCGGTACGGCGCACGCCGCCGAAGGCGTCTCGGCGATGACCCTGTTCCTTCAGGGTGTGAACCTGCTCATCCTGATCGGCGTGATCGTCTACTTCGCCGGCAAGCCGGTGCGGCAGTTCTTCGCGGACCGCCACAGCCAGGTGAAGTCGGACCTCGACGCCGCCTCGGGCGTGCTCACGGATGCCGAGGCGCGCCTCGCCGAGTGGCAGGCCAAGGCCGACGGGCTCGACGCCGAAGTGGAAGAGATCAAGCGCGTCGCCCGCGAGCGCGCCGAGACCGAGAGCGCGCGCATCCTCGCCGACGCCGAGACCTCGGCCGAGCGCATCCGCGCCGACGCGGAGGCCGCCGTCGACCAGGAAGTCGCCCGCGCACGCGGGGAGCTGCGCGCCGAGGCCGCGACCCTCGCCACCGAGCTCGCCTCCGAACTCCTGCAGCAGAACGTGACCGACAGCGACCAGCAGCGGCTCATCGACGAGTTCGTCTCGCGGGTCGAGCGGTCGGGAGGGGCTCACTGATGGCCGCGAACTCCGCCGCCGCCGGGCGGCGCTACGCGAAGGCGCTCTTCGGGATCGCGAGCGAGGACGGCACCGTCGCCCAGACCGGCGCCGAACTCGGTGCGCTCGACGATCTCCTCAGCGGCAACGAAGAGCTGCACCAGGCGCTCTTCCGCCCGCTGCACCCGGTCGAAGAGCGCCGCTCGGTGCTGCGCGCCGTCGCCGACAAGCTCGGCTCGGGCGAAACGCTCCAGCGCTTCTGCGGCTTCCTCGTGGACCAGCGGCGGCTCGTCGACTTCGCCGGCATCCGCGAAGAGTACGACCGCCTCGCCGCCGAGGCCGAAGGGCGGACCGAAGCCCGCATCACCTCGGCGAAGCCGCTCGACGATGCGACGCGCGACCGCCTCGTGCGCGTGCTCTCCGCGCGCACCGGCCGCGAAGTCAGCGCGACCGTCGAGGTCGACCCGGATCTCATCGGAGGCGTCGTCGCCCAGGTCGGCGACCTCGTCTTCGACGGAAGTCTCCGAACGCAACTCCAACAACTCCGCCAAAACCTGACGAGGGACTGATCGCCGCGAAGTCACCCCGGAGGGCGCCCCCGGCAAGCCGTCGAGCCGCCCCCGAAGCAAGCGCGAAGCGCGCGCAGTGAGCCCAAGGCGAACGAAGTCAAACGGGATTGAAGAAGGACTGAATTCACATGGACATCAAGCCCGGCGAAATTACCGACATCCTGAAGCGCGAGATCAGGGAGTACGACCGCGAGATCGACGTCGCCGAGACCGGCACCGTCCTCTCCGTCGGCGACGGCATCGCGCGCGTCTACGGCCTCGACAAGGCGCTGGCCGGCGAGCTCGTGAGCTTCCCGGGCGACGTCCAGGGCATGGTCCTGAACCTCGAAGAGGACAACGTCGGCATCGCCATCATGGGCGACAGCGAGCACATCCGCGAAGGCGACCTCGTCCGCCGCACGGACCGCATCGTCGAGGTGCCCGTCGGCGAAGGCCTGCTCGGGCGCGTGGTCGACGGCCTCGGCAACCCGATCGACGGCAAGGGCCCGATCGAGTCCGGCGAATCGCGCCGGGTCGAGGTGAAGGCGCCGGGCATCGTGACGCGGAAGTCGGTGAACGAGCCGCTCCAGACCGGCGTGAAGGCCATCGACGCCATGACGCCGATCGGCCGCGGCCAGCGCGAGCTCATCATCGGCGACCGCCAGACGGGCAAGACCGCCATCGCGATCGACACGATCATCAACCAGAAGGACACGGACGTCTTCTGCATCTACGTCGCCTGCGGCCAGAAGCAGAGCACGGTGGCGCAGGTGGTCGACAAGCTGACCCAGCACGGCGCCATGGACTACACCATCGTCGTCGCCGCGACGGCGAGCGACCCGGCGCCGCTCCAGTTCCTCTCGCCCTACACGGGCTGCACCATGGGCGAGTGGTTCCGCGACAACGGCAAGCACGCGCTCATCGTCTACGATGATCTCTCGAAGCAGGCCGTCGCCTACCGCCAGCTCTCGCTGCTGCTCCGCCGCCCGCCGGGCCGCGAGGCGTACCCCGGCGACGTCTTCTACCTGCACTCGCGCCTGCTCGAGCGCGCCGCGAAGCTGAACGAGAACTTCGGCGGCGGCAGCCTGACGGCGCTCCCGATCATCGAGACCCAGGCCGGCGACGTCTCCGCGTACATCCCGACCAACGTCATCTCGATCACCGACGGGCAGATCTTCCTCGAGACGGACCTCTTCAACGCCGGCATCCGCCCGGCCATCAACGTCGGCATCTCGGTGTCGCGCGTGGGTGGCGCGGCGCAGACCAAGGCCATGAAGGGCGTCGCCGGTACGCTGAAGCTCGGCCTCGCGCAGTACCGCGAGATGGCCGCCTTCGCGCAGTTCGGCAGCGACCTCGACAAGGCGACCCAGGAGCAGCTCGCGAACGGCGAACGCCAGACCGAGATGCTGAAGCAGCCGCAGTACCAGCCGATGCCGGTCGAGGACCAGGTCATCTCGATCTACTCCGGGACGCCGCCCGAGGGCCGCGACTCGTGGCTCCGGCCGATCCCGATCGAGGACATCGGCCGCTACGAGAGCGAGATGCTCGAGTACATGAAGTCGAACCACGCGGACGTGGTCGAGGCGATCCGCAAGGACGGCAAGATCACCGACGAGACGGAAACCAAGCTCCAGGCGGGTCTCGATGCCTTCGCCGGCGTCTTCCAGCCTTCCAAGAGCGTGGACGCCGCGTAGCCGATGCCGAGCCTCAAGGACATCCGCCGCCGCATCACGACCGTCGAGAAGACGCAGCAGATCACCAGCGCCATGCGCATGGTGGCCGCGGCGAAGCTCCGGCGTTCCCAGGACGCGATCCTCGCGGCGCGGCCCTACGCCGACCGCATGCGCGACACCCTGGCCGAGGTGGCCGCGGCGACCCCCGATGCGCAGCACCCGCTGCTCGCGGCGCGGCCCGAGGTGAAGAAGATCGAAGTCCTCGTCATGGTTTCGGACCGGGGTCTTTGCGGCGCCTTCAACAACGCCGTCCTGAAGGAGGCCGAGGCGCTCATCGGCCGCAGCGGGGACAAGGAGATCACGCTCACCCTCGTCGGGCGCAAGGCCATCGACTACTACCGGAACCGCCGGGGCGAGGCCGTCACCAAGCAGGTGACGGGCATCGCGCGCGTCGAGTACGGCCATGCCGTCGAGATCGCGGAGCACGTCGCCGCCCGCTACGCCGAGGGCGACGTCGACCAGGTCGTCCTGCTGAACAGCGAGTTCGTCTCGACCATGACGCAGACGCCGCGGGTCACGCAGCTTCTGCCCTTCAGCACCGGTGCTCCCGCCGCAAGCGAGCCGGAGGCGAGCGCGCAGCGAGGCGAAGCCGAGCGAAGCGAAGGCGGGAAACTCCCGTACGACATCGAGCCGAGCCCCGAGAAGCTCCTCGAGACGCTCGTGCCGAAGGCCCTCGAGGTGCAGATCTTCCGGGCGCTGCTCGAGAACCAGGCCGGTGAGCACGCCGCGCGCATGACCGCCATGGAGAGCGCCACGCGCAACACCGAAGAGCTCATCGACTCGCTCACCCTGACGTACAACCGCGCCCGCCAGGCGGCGATCACCCGCGAACTCGTGGAAATCGTCTCCGGCGCCGAGGCGCTCTGACCAACCCCGAATCCTCCTCCGACCCCGCAAGCGCGACGCGCGCGCAGCGAGGCGAAGCCGAGCGAAGAAAACAAGGCAAGGAAAAAAGATGTCAGCCAGTGGAAGCATCGTTCAGGTCATGGGTCCCGTCGTGGACGTCGAGTTCCCGCCCGGGGAGCTCCCCGAGCTCTTGACCGCGCTCCGCGTCACGAACCCGTCCCTCGGCACCGAGGAAGACAACCTCGTGCTCGAGGTCGCCCAGCACCTCGGCGAGAACACCGTGCGCACCATCGCCATGGACGCGACGGAGGGCCTCCGCCGCGGGCAGGAAGCCAAGAACACCGGCGACGTCATCAAGATCCCGGTCGGCCCGGCCACCCTCGGCCGCATCATGAACGTCGTGGGCGAGCCCGTGGACGACCGCGGTGACATCGGCGCCGAGACCCAGTTCCCGATCCACCGCCCCGCCCCGAAGTTCGTCGACCAGGCGACCTCGGTCGAAGCCCTCGAGACGGGCATCAAGGTCGTCGACCTGATCGCGCCCTACCCGAAGGGCGGCAAGATCGGCCTGTTCGGCGGCGCCGGCGTCGGCAAGACCGTCGTCATCCTCGAGCTCATCAACAACATCGCCAAGCAGCACGCGGGCACCTCGGTGTTCGGCGGCGTCGGCGAGCGCACGCGCGAGGGCAACGACCTCTGGAACGAGATGGCGGACGCCAAGCTCTCGGACGGCACCACCGTGCTCGACAAGGCGGCGCTCGTGTTCGGCCAGATGAACGAGCCCCCGGGAGCCCGCGCCCGCGTCGGCCTGACCGCGCTCACCGCCGCGGAGTACTTCCGCGACGAAGAGGGCAAGGACGTGCTGCTCTTCATCGACAACATCTTCCGCTTCACCCAGGCGGGCTCCGAGGTGTCGGCGCTCCTCGGCCGCATCCCCTCGGCGGTCGGTTACCAGCCGACGCTGGCCACGGACATGGGCGCGCTCCAGGAGCGCATCACGTCGACGAAGAAGGGGTCGATCACTTCGGTGCAGGCGATCTACGTCCCCGCCGACGACCTCACGGACCCGGCGCCGGCCACGGCCTTCACCCACCTCGACGCGACGACGGTGCTCTCGCGCGCGATCTCGGAGAAGGGCATCTACCCCGCCGTGGATCCGCTCGATTCGACCTCGCGCATCCTCGACCCGCAGGTCCTCGGCGAAGACCACTACGCCGTCGCCCGCGGCGTGCAGTCGGTGCTGCAGAAGTACAAGGACCTCCAGGACATCATCGCGATTCTCGGCATGGACGAGCTCTCCGAGGAAGACAAGAAGACGGTGTCGCGCGCGCGGCGCCTCGAGCGCTTCCTCTCGCAGCCCTTCCACGTGGCCGAGGTCTTCACCGGCACGCCGGGCGTGTACGTCTCCCTCGAAGACACCATCCGGGGCTTCAAGGAGATCCTCGACGGCAAGCACGACGAGCTCCCCGAGCAGGCCTTCTACATGGTCGGCACCATCGAGGACGCCGTCGAGAAGGCGAACCGGATCAGCTGATGGCGCTCGAACTGACCATCGTGACGCCCGAGGGCGAGGTCTTCAGCGAGACCGTGGACCGCGTCGTCTTCCCGGGGACCGAAGGCGAGTTCGGCGTCCTCGAGGGGCACGAGCGCTTCCTGACGCCGCTCAAGATCGGCGCGCTCTCCATCCAGCAGGGCGGGCAGACGCGCTTTGCAGCGATCGGCGGCGGCTTCGCCGACGTCGGGGGCGGGCAGGTCGTGGCGCTCGTGGATTCCTGCGAGCTCGCCGAGTCCATCGACGTCGCCCGCGCCGAAGCCGCCCGCGACCGCGCCCAGGGCGAGCTCGACAAGCTCGGCACGAACAAGGAAGAGGCCTCCTCCTTCGCGCTCCAGGAAGAGGCCCTCCACCGGGCCATCATCCGCATCCAGGTGGCCGGCAAGGGTCACTAGGAGGGCTCCCGGCGCTGGCTGAATTTCCGCCGCGCCCCGTGTTCTAATGAAGGTCTCCGGAGGCCTTCATGAACCGCCCCGCATCCGTCTTCCTCCTGGCAGCCCTGCTCCTCGCCGGGGTCGCCTCGGCCCAGGACTACGGCGTCCCGTCGGGTTCGTACCAGCAAACCTGCCGGAACGCCTTCATCCAATTCCGGCCACTCGGCGACGACCTCTACTACAACCGCATTCTCGTCGCCGACTGTCGGCGGACCGACGGCTCCTTCAAGAAGTCGGACCTCCATCACGTCGGCGAGTGCGGCGGTGACATCTCGAACCAGAACGGAACGCTCGCCTGCCCCAAGGACCCGCCGCCCCAGGGGTCCTACACCCGGACGTGCCGAGGAATCCAGCAATCGGGGACGACCCTGACCGCCGAGTGCCGGGACCGCGACGGGTTCTGGAGGCCGACGCATCTCTACGCCACCGATCGGTGCGTCGGTCCCATCCACAACGAGGGCGGCGCGCTGGTCTGCGAGTACGATCCGGCGGGTCTGCCACCGGGCTCCTACCGCCAGAGCTGCGTCAACACCTACGTCACGGCCTCGGGGCTTCACGCGGGGTGTCTGGTCGGCGCCGGGTCCCTCCGGCTGTGGAATCGAAACTTCGACTTCACCACCTGCCGGACGCCGGTCTCGAACGTCTTCGGAAACCTCTCGTGCGGCCGCGGCACGACGATTCCGCCCGCGGGATCGTACACGGCGAGCTGCCACAATCCGACCACGACGGGGACGCTCCTCGAGGCGACCTGCAAGCGAACGACGAATCAGTGGAACGAAGCCTCGCTGAATCAGTTCGCGACCTGCTCGCTGGACATCAGCAACGAGAACGGCTTCCTCCGCTGTCACGGGGCGAAGCTCGGGACGCAGGCACACCCCGACGCCCCGCCCGTGCGTCAGATGCTCGACCCGAGCCGCGCCGCGCGAGGGCATGGCGGCACGATGAAATCCGGGAATCCCGGCGTCCTCGCCCCCACCGGATCGGGCCCGGTGACGCCGAAGCTCGACGCCGGAGACCGCGGCGACGCCGCGGACGGGACGCCGGGCACGATGAAGCCCGCCGAAGAGCCCCGGTCGAGAGGCATCCGCCCGCCCCGGTAGCCCGCCCTGACCTCCGGTTTGGTGCGCCGGGACGTAAAGGTCTGCCAGCCGTCAGGCAAGGAACCCGCACAAATGGGAAGGTCGCCGGCGTCCCGGGAAGGGGCCTGGCCGACCTCACGGTCCTGCCAACGCAACCTCCCCGGGCGATGAGCCAAGGCCGGGAACCCCGGCTTCCGGCCGCCGGACGTTCCGGCATCCGAACGGCTCTCCAATCTTGGGAAGGATTGCACGATGAAGCTTCGAACCCTGTTGGTGGCTCTGCCGCTCCTGTTGGCCGGCAGCGCCCAGGCTGCACCGATTCTCTACGGTGGCAACACCTCCGGCAACCCGCTCTTCACGATCGATGATCTCACCGACGGCGACCCGCAGACGCAGATCGGCGGCAGTACCCAGTACGACATCCGCGGCATGGCCGCGGACGGAACCAGCGGGATTGCCTATGCCGGAAACCACTCGCGCTACTTCAGTATCGATCTCAACACCGGCGAGATGACGAACATCGATTCCACGCCGACGTTCGACATCAACGCGCTCTCCTATGGTGCTGGCGGCGTTCTCTACGGCGGCAACTCGAGCGGCAATCGCTTCTTCCGGATCGACGACCCGACGACCGGCGCGATGACGAACATCGCCGTGACGTCCATCAACATCAGGGCCCTCGCCTACGACGCTTCGACGGACACCATGTACGCGGCCGACCTCGACGATCTCTACACGATCGACACCGTCACGGGCGCGTTGACGCACATCGGGACGGGCACCTACGGGACCGAAGGCATGGCGATCGATCCGACGACCGGCCGCCTCTACGGTGGCCTGAACGGCGGCCTCCTCATCCCCGACCGGTTCTTCGAGATCGACAAGCTCACGGGCGCACACACCCTCATCGATGGCAGCTCCGCCAACGGGATCGCCGCGCTGGCGTTCGTTCCCGAGCCGGGAACGATGCTCCTGCTGGGTTCCGGACTGCTGGGCCTGGCGCTCACGGGCCGCCGCCGGTCCTGAGCCGCCGGTCCGAGGCACGTGCTCCGGGGAGATCGCTTCCCGGAGCGCGTGCCCGGGCTTCTTTCGCCACCGGGTTCCCATCGGAGACGTCCAGATGAAGCGCCGCGACAGCGAGTACGAGAGGGACGCCGAGCGGGACGCGCCGCGTCCCGAGAGCGCCGACCCGCTCCACGAAACGATCGTGTTGCAGCTCCTGCAGCAGCTCGCCGGTGGAGCGCTGATGGGTACACCCGTCGGCCCTGCCGGGGGTTCCGCAGCCCGGCGCGATCCCACACGAGACGAAGAGCCCTGAGGTAGGCTTGCAGGTCTTGCCGGCGGAACACGGCCGCCACCCCGAGGTCTCCCGGATGCGTGACGATCCGATCCATCTCCGCTTCGGGCCGGGTGGGCGCTTCGAACTCGACGAGGCGCTCTTCGAGCTCCGGGACGGCGGGGAGCCGATCCCTCTCGAACCCAAGCCCTTCGGCCTGCTGCTCTTCCTGGCGCGGCATCGCGACCGGGTCGTTCGCCGCGAAGAGCTGTTCGAAACGCTCTGGCCCGGCATCGTCATCAGCGACCACGCGCTCTCGCGCGCGGTCTTCAAGGTTCGCAAGGCGCTCGGAGAGGAGGGCCAGCCGGACGGATCGATCCAGACCCTGCGGGGCGCGGGCCTCCGCTTCGTCGCGGAGACTTTCGAGGACCCTCGACGGGAGCCCGCTGCCTCTCCGCCCGGCCCGAGCCCGCGCGGGTCGAACCCGGATCGGCTCATCGGCCGCGAGTCCGAGCGGGTCCAACTCTCGTCGGCGTTCGCGGCCGCGCTGGCCGGTCGCGGCGGCCTGGTGCTCGTCGAAGGCGAGCCCGGCATCGGCAAGACCCGGCTCGCGCAGGCCATCGCCGCAGAGGCGGAGGATGCGGGGGCCTTCGTGCACTGGGCCCGAGCCCACCGCGAGGCGGGAGCGCCCTCGTTGTGGCTCTGGAGGCAGATCCTTCGGGGGCTCTTCGAGGCGGAGGGCCCCGAGCGCATCGAGCGTTCGCTCGGCGCAGAAGCGCGCGAGCTGGCCCGTGTCCTCCCCGATCTTCCGCTGACGCCCGACGCGAGGCCGGAAGAGGGCCTGCCCGAAGACGCCCGGTTCCGGTTCCAGGAGGCGCTCGCGCAGCTCGTTCTCCGCGCAGCTCGTGAGGAGGTCCGAGTGTTGGTGCTCGAAGACCTTCAGTGGGCGGACCGCTCTTCGCTGCGCGGGCTGGCCCACGTGGTCTCGGCCATCGGCGCCTCGCGCGTCCTGATCGTCGCAACGGCTCGCGTCTCCTCTCCGGGCGATGCGACGTTCCAGGCCATCGGCGACGTCGCTGCCGAGGCATCACGCAGCAGCCAGCTCCGCCGCATCCTCCTGGAACCGCTCGACGGGCCCAGCGTTGCGAAGCTCTTCGAGGCACGCTCGGGTCTTCACCCATCGCAGGAGTTCATCGGACGGTTGGCCGACCGGACCGGTGGCAATCCCTACTTCGTCTCCCAACTGGGAGATGCTGCCGCGGAGGGGCCGGGCGGCGAGGCGCGGCTCGATTCCCTGCTCGACGAGACGCCGGCCGGGCTCCACGCCGCGCTTCGACAGCGCCTCGAGGAGCTCTCCTCCGGTTGCCGGGAAGCCCTGTCCTATGGCGCATTGATCGGCCGCGACTTCCCCGTCGCCTGGGTCGCCCGCGCTTCCCGGCAGGAGAGGAAGGGACTCGTGGCTTCGTTCGGAGAGGCGGTGCGCGCTCGCGTCATCGAGCGAGGCGAAGGCGAGTTCTCCTACCGGTTCTGCCACGATCTCCAGCGGGAGGTGATCGCGAGCGAGCTGGTCGAGGGCGACCGCGTCGAACGACATCTACGCCTCGGCGAGGCCATTCACGACCTCAACACCGCGCGGCTCGATACCGTCATGACCACGCTTGCCTACCACTTCGGAGAAGCGGCCCCTTTGGTGGAAGGCATGCGGGCGGTGGAGTTCGCCAAGCGGGCGGGCGAACTGGCTCGGGAGGCCTACGCCTTCGACGAGGCGGCTGCCTACTTCCGGCAAGCTCTCGAGTTGCTCGCGTGGGTCGAGGAGTCGCCAGCGGCTCTCGCCGCCGAGCTCCTCGTCGGGGAGGGGTTCGCACTGCAGGGTGCGGGGCGGCACCGGGAAGGCCACGCGATCCTCGACGAAGCGGCGAAGGTCGCGCGTGCGGCGGGGAGTCCGACCCTGTTCGCGGTCGCGGTCATGGGGAGCACCGAGCTCGGGGCGATCAGCAGTGATCCGGATCGAGTGGAGCGCCTCCACGAGGCGTTGGGCGGACTCGAGCAGGACGCCGGCGCGGTCCGCGTCTGGTTGACCGCGCATCTCGCGCTCCACGAGAGCCAGGCCGGGGAGCTCGAGCGTGCGCGCGAACTCGCCGAGCAATGTGCCGAGGCCGCTCGGGTCGGGCCGAAGGCCTGGCAGTCGATGGCGCTCTCGGCGAAGGTCGCGGTCTCGCGCCTGCGGCGAGAGGTGCTGCCCGGGGAGCGCCTGCGCGGCCTCGATGAAGCGGTCGCCCTCGCTCGTTCCGGCCGTGCGCCTTCGTTCGAACTGTTCGCAGCCCTCCAGCGCTTCGGCGCCTTGATGGAGCTCGCTCGCCGGGACGAAGCCGAGTCCGAACGCGACAACATCGCGCGGCTGATCCAGAAGACCGGGTCCCGCTACTTCCGGTACGTCCCCCCCTCGCTGGCGGCGGGGCTCCGCCTTCTCGACGGTGAACTCGACGAGGCCGAGCGCCTCACCCAGGAAGCCTTCGGGGACGAAGAAGGCCCCCGGTTCGCGGCGGCCGGACAGATCGGGATGATCGCCACGACGCGCTACCAGCAGGGCCGTCTCGCCGAGCTGCTTCCCGCGCTCGACCAGATCGTCGATTCGCTTCCGGACTTCCCGGCCGTGCGCGGCGCGGAGGTCCTCGCGTTGCTCGAAGGCGGGCAAACGCGACGGGCCGAGGCCCGCTTCGCTGCGCTCGGGAGTGACGCTTTCGAGGGCATCGTCGGCCGGGAGAGCTGGGTATTCACCCTCTGCCTGCTCGCCGAAGCCTGTTCGATCCTGGAAGATCGAAAGCGGGCCGAGCCGCTTTCCATGCACCTCGCGCCACGGTCCGAGCATGTCGCGATCCTGGCGCACGGCCACTACGTTCACGGGCCGGTTGCGCTCTTCCTTGCGCTCCTCGATCACTGCCGCGAAGACTGGGACGCCATGCACGGCCATCTCGAGCAGGCGGCTCGTGTGGGCGAGGGGCTGCGGTCACCGATCTGGCGTGCCTCGACCCTCGCTACCGAGGCCTCGCTGGCCCTCGGAACGGGCGACGAGCCTCGGGCGCTCGAACTGGCACGGGAGAGCTTCGCCCACGCCGAGGTGCTCGGCCTGGCGTTCACCCGGCTGCGAGAATCGGCGCTCGAAGTCGCCCAGCGCTGAAGCGGCTTGAAGGGGCCGGGTGGGCCTGCGAAGCTTGGCGCGTGCTGAACCGCCTCGACGACTATCCGATCCACCAGACACCGGTTCCGATCGCGCATGCGGCGACCTCGGATCCGAACTTCTACGACCGCTACTTCTTCAACGGCTACACGCGGGACGGCTCGCTGTTCTTCGCGGCTGCGCTCGGGGTCTATCCGAATCGCCAGGTGATGGACGCGTCCGTGAGCGTCGTGCGTGGCGGGCAGCAGTTCGTGCTGCGTGCGTCGCGCATGGCACCGGTCGAGCGCACGGAGACGGCGGTCGGCCCGATCCGCGTCGACGTCGAAGACCCGATGCGCGTGCTCGTGCTGCACGTCGCGGACAACGAGTTCGGCATCGCCGGCGAGCTGCGCTTCACCGCGCGGGCCGAGGCGATCGAGGAGCCGCGCGTGATCCGGCAGGTCGCCGGCCGGCGCGTGATGGACTCGACGCGGTTCACCCAGTTCGGCACCTGGAGCGGCGAGCTCGTCGTGGACGGCGAACGCATCGAGATCGACGACGATGCCGTGCTCGGCTGTCGCGATCGCTCCTGGGGCGTGCGCCCGGTCGGCGAGCGCCCGAGCGTCGGCCCGCCGGCGCCGAGCCCCCAGCTCTACTGGGTCTGGGCGCCCATCCAGTTCGACGACGTCTGCACGCTCGTCGGGACCTTCCAGGACGAGACGGGCCACGGCTGGCACGAACACGGCGCCGTCGTTCCGACCTGGGCCTCCCAGGTCGACGCGAGCGAAGACCGCGAGGCGCGGATCGAGCACCTCCGGCAGCCGCGCCATTCCATCGAGTTCGAAGCCGGCACGCGGCGCTCGCGTGCCGCGACCTTCCGGCTCGACGAAGACCGCGTGATCACGCTCGAGCCGATCCTGACCTTCCAGATGCTCGGCATCGGGTACTTCTCGACGGACTGGGGCCACGGCATGTGGCGCGGCGAGGAGGCGGTCGGCGGCGAGCGCTGGGACGTCGAGAAGCTCGACCCCCTCGACCCGCGGCACATCCACGTGCAGCAGCTCGTGCGCGCCCGCATGGGGGATCGCGAGGGCATCGGCGTGCTCGAGCAGCTGATCATCGGGCCGCACGAACCGAGCGGCTTCGAGGGCCTGCTCGACGGCGCGCGCTAGGAAACCCGCCCCGGCGTCTCCGCCTAGAGCTCGGCCTCGATCGCGGCGATCGCATTCTCGACGCCGCTGCGCGGTTCCATGAGTGCGGCGACTTCGCTGGCGCGGTCGCGCATGCCCGCGCTCTGGGCGGCGAGCCGGATCGCGCGGGCGAGGCGCGAGGCCGTGAGGTCCTTCATGGCCATGGCGCGCGGGCCGACGCCGAGCTTGAACACGCGCTCGGCCCAGTAGAACTGGTCGACGGCGTGGGGCACCACGACCTGCGGAACCCCGGCGCGCAGGGCGCTCGCGGTGGTTCCGGCCCCGCCGTGGTGGACGATGGCAGCGACGCGCGGGAAGAGCTTCCCGTGGTTCACCGCCCCGACGAGGCGGACCTGGGGCGGGAGCGCGCCCTCGCCGAGGCCGGCCCAGCCGCGCTGCAGGACGGCCCGCTGTCCGGAGGCGACGACCGCTTCGATGACCTTGCGGGTGACGTCTTCCGCGTCTTCGGCGGGCATGCTGCCGAAGCCGACGAAGATCGGCGGCGCACCGTCGGCGAGGAAGGCTTCGAGCTCGGCGTCGAGCGGCTCGAGGCCGGCCGGATCGTCGTAGAACCAGAAGCCCGTGGTCGTGACGTCGTGGTCCGAGTCCTGGGGCGCCGGGGTCAGCAGGCGGTCCGTGGCGAGGAGCATCCTGCCCGAGAGGAAGGCTTCTTCGTAGACGCTGCGCACGGGACCGAGGCCGAGGTTCTTCCGCTCGCGGTTCACCGTGCGCCGCATGGCGAGGTTGAAGAAGCGCTCGCACGCCCACCAGGAGAGCCGGTTCACCCAACCCGGGCGGTCCTGGCGCTGGAACACCGGCGCCGGGTGCTCACGCGAGCGCAGCACGACCGGGCAGTAGGCCGTGTAGAAGTAGGGGATTCCGAGCTGCTCGGCGATCGAGGGGCCGGCGGTCTGGATGCCCGCTCCGACCAGGACCTCGGCGCCTTCGCAGCCCTTTCGCAGGTCGTCGAACTGGTGGCGGATGATGTCGTCCATCACGCGCAGCGGGGCGAGCGGGTTGCGGGCGATGTCCGGGCACTGGACGGTGAGCAGCTCGTGGACGTCGTGGCCGACGGCGACGAAGGGCAGGCCGACGTCGTACACGAGGTCGCGAAAATCCGGCGGCGCGCACATGCGGACGTCGTGGCCGCGCGCGCGCAGGGCGAGCCCGAGCGCGAGCATGGGCTGCACGTCGCCGCGCGTTCCGATGGCGCTGAGGGCAATCCTCATGGTGGGGGGGACTCCGGGGAGCTTGTCGCGCCGGCGCCTCGCGGATGGGCGCTCGGCCGCGGGGGGTTTCGATCAGGCGGCCTTCACCGGGCTCGCTTTCAATTTCGTCTTGCCGTTCTCGACGACGACGCGGAACTTCACCGACTGGCATTCGTACTTGCTGCGGATCGCGTCTTCCTGCTTCTTCAGCACCTGGTCGAGCTTCGCCTTGGTGAGCCCCTCGGTGCCCTCACCGCAGGAGCGCCGCGCCTCGAGGTAGGCGTCGAAGATGTCGTCCGTGGCGGGAGCCGCGCCGGCGCCTGGAGCGGCCGGGGGCTTCGGCGGCCCTCCGCTTCTCAGATTCGCCTTGAAGTTGTGGGGCGCGTAGGTGCCCGTCTCGATCTTGCGGACGGTCTCGTCCCACTGCCGCCGGAAGGTGAAGAAGCGCGAGCAGAGCGTGTTGAACTTGAAGCGCATGGCCGTGTTGCGAATGGCCATGTTCGACCAGTAGGCGACGATCTTCTGGACCTCGCCGCGCTCGATCTGGGGCTCGCGTGGGCGGTTCCCGAGGAAGTACTGCTCGTACTGGAACTTCACGATCTTCAGCTTCGCCTCGAGAAGCTGGAGATCCTCTTCGATGTCGTGACCGAGGGGGCGTGCCATGACTCGTGGGATATCGGCTACACCACCGCGGGACTTGAGCAGTCCGAGGGTTCCCGCGAGGCAGAATGGCTAAGTTCCGCGCCGTGGAACGGATGCTTTTCCAGGGGGGCCGCCTCCTCGACCCGGAGGCGGGAGAGGCGCATGAGGGGCACGCGCTGCTCGTCGAGGGCGGGCGGATCACGGCCGCCCTCCCGCCGGGCCAGGTCGTCGAAGGCGCCGAGGTGGTGGACCTGGCCGGCCGCTCGCTCGCTCCGGGGTTCCTCGACGTCCACTTCCACGGCGCCCTGATCTTTGACGCGATTGACGCACCTGCAGCGTCAATGCGTCAAGACGCTGCGTCAATCTTGCGTCATGGGGTGACCGGCTTCCTGCCCACCACCGTGGCGCTCGGCCCGGACGAGCTCGTGACGCGCGTCGAAGCCATGGCGGAGGCCGCGGACCGGCTCCGCGAGGGCGAGGGTCACGCCGGGGTCCTCGGGATCCACCTCGAAGGGCCCTGGATCAGTCCGGGTGCGCCGGGCGCCCAGCCGCCCGCCGGGATCCGGCCCTTCGAGCCCGCGGAGGGGGAGGCCGTCTTCGCCGCGGCCGGCGGCAAGCTTCGCATGGTGACGCTGGCTCCCGAGCTCCCGGGCAGCGAGGCGTTGATCAAGGAGCTCGACCGCCGCGGCGTCGTGGCCTCGATGGGACACACCCAGGCCGCGGCCGAGCAGGCCGAGGCCGGGTTCGAGCGCGGCGTGCGTCATGCCACCCACCTCTTCAACGCCATGGGGAGCTTCCACCACCGGGCGCCGGGAGCGATCGGCGCGGTGCTGGCGGCGTCGGAGGTGAGCTGCGATCTCATCTGCGACGGCGTCCACGTCCACCCGACGGCCGTCCGGGCCGCCGCCCGGGCCAAGGGAGAAGGGCTCGTCTTGATCACCGACCGGATCGAGCCGCCCGAGGAAGGCGGCCTCCTCGGGGAAGGCACGTTGACCGCGGACGGGCCGGTCTGGCGGCTTCCCGGCGGCACGCTCGCCGGGAGCCGGCTCCCGATGGCCGAGGCCGTGGCGAACGCCAGCCGCTTCGGCGCCATGACGCGCCTCGAGGCCATCGCGGCCGCGACGCTCCGCCCGGCGCGGCTGCTCGGCGTCGAGAACGAGCGGGGGACGCTCCGCCCGGGCGCCCGGGCGGACTTCGTGGTGCTCGCCGAAGACGGCAGCGTCGCCGAGACCTGGCTGGCCGGGCGGCGCGCCTACGCGCGCTAAGATCGGGCGCGATGAGCCAACCGATCGACCCGCGCGAACGCCTGATCGTCCCCCTCGACGTCCCGAGCCACGAGGAGGCCTTCGATCTCGTCGACGAGCTCGGCCCGGCGGTCGTCTTCTACAAGGTGGGGTTCGAGCTCTTCCTGGCCGGCGACCACACCGGGCTCGTCGAGGAGCTCCGCTCGCGCGGCAAGAAGATCTTCCTCGACCTGAAGCTCTTCGACATCCCCGCCACCGTCGCGGCGGCCGTCCGCCAGGTCGCCCGGGCCGGGGTGCACTTCGTAACGGTCCACGGCAACGACGCGATGCTCCGCGCCGCCGCCAACGCCAAGGGGCCGAGCCTCAAGGTCCTGGCCGTCACGGCCCTCACGAGCCTCGACCGCGGCGACCTCACCGACCTCGGCTTCGACTGTGACATCGAGGCCCTCGTGCTCTCGCGGGCCCGCCGCGCCCTCGAGCTCGGCTGCGACGGCGTCGTCTCCTCCGGCCTCGAGGTCGAGCGCATCAAGCAGGAGACCGAGGGGAAGCTGCTCGCCGTCACGCCGGGCATCCGCCCCGTCCACAACGACGACGACCAGAAGCGGGTCGTCTCTCCGAGCCAGGCCCTGGCGAACGGCTCGGACTACCTGGTCGTCGGCCGGCCGATCCGGGAAGCGCGCGACCCGCGCGCCGCCGCCGAGGCCATCCAGGAAGAGATCGCGGCGGCGCTTCGCGGCTAGCTGCGAGGCCCCGGGGCGTCTCGCCCCAGACACCCGAAAAATCTGACGAAAGTGGGCGTTCCGGCCGCCACCTGAGGGCCCGATCCCGCCACATCCTCCGTACCCCGCACCTTCCCTCGGGGATGGAGAATCGTTGTATGTCACGGATTTCGCGCGCGGTCCTCGCGGCCGCCCTGTTGAGCCTGCCCCTTGCCGGAGCTGCCTCCGCCGCCACGATCGGCGCCGAGGTCGGCGTCGGTTCCATTTCGCCCTGCCCGAGCTTCTGTGGCGGCAGCGGCGGCACCTCGGATTTCGCCTTCGACGGCGGCCCGAACGAGACCCTCGCCCTCGTGAATTTCGACAACACGGCGACGTTCGGTCACGGCATCGGTCAGGGCCGCGCCGACTTCACGGGCCCGGACGGGTTGCCGCACCTGCGCGCCCTGGCCGACGCGGAGCCGAACGCCCGTGTCAGCGTGGGTTCCACCGGCTACCGGGGCTTCGACTACTCGGGCCCCGCGTCGACGATCGTTCTCAACATCTCGCTGATCGGAAACGCCGAGACGCCGATTGGGTCGAGCGCCCTCGACGCGCGCATCCGCGGCACCGTGGCGCTCGTGCTCGGCGACGATCTCCCGCACTCGACGGACCCGGGGACGTTCCTGTTCGAAATCGTCCCGGGCGAACCCGGCCTTGAACAGTGCGGTGACGTCTTCGACATGTCGGTCACGGCCAACGCGGGCGTCCAGATCCTGAACGGCTCCGTCCAGTGCGACGTCAGCGACGGCGACCGCTTCTTCGTCTGGTCGCACCTCTCGGCCAGCGCCACGCGCAACAGCCTGGCCTCGGCCTTCGACAGCCTCGAGATGAGCTTCCTGGACCCGACCGGCATCACCGCGGTGCCGGAGCCGAGCCTCGGCCTGCTCGTCCTGGCCGCAGCCGCCGCGCTGCACCGCCGCCGCTCGGCCTAGCCGCCGAACGCAGCACCGAAAACCGGCCCCTCTCGCGCTCGCCGCGGGAGGGGCCGGTCGCGTTTCGGGGGCTTCTCGGGCTCCTGGCGCCCTGAAGCCACCCGGAAGAGCCGAAATTCGGGCTTGAGTCGATCCCGGCCGAGCGCTTAATATGAGCCTCCCTCACTTTCCGGGACTCCATGCCGACCCACGCCCAGCCCGCGCCCGAACCCTCCCGCCTCGCCCGCCGCCGCCTCCCGGTCCAGGAGCGCGGGCGAAAGCGCGTCGAGCGCCTGCTCGAGGCGGCGGAGTCCCTGCTCGGGGATCACCCGGCCGACGAGGTCACCGCGAGCGCCATCGCCGAGCGCGCGGGGGTCCCGATCGGTTCGCTCTACCAGTACTTCCCGAACGCCCTCGCCGTGCTCGCCGAGCTCATGCAGCGCCGGCTCGAGGCGCTCGATGCGCAGACCATCGCCGCGATCGAGAGCAGCTACGCGCTGCCCTGGGACGAGGCCGTCGACCGCATCGTCGAGATGGTGCTCACGAACTTCAGCGAGCACGAACGCGACCGCACCACCCAGGTGCTCGTCCGGACCGTCGTGCTCTCGCCGGAGTTCCGGCTCCAGGGCGCGGCGTCGAGTGCCCGGGTGGCGCGCGCGCTGGCGGCGCACCCGAAGCTCGTTGCCGCGCTCCCCGACCCGGAGAAGCGCTGGTGCGTGGCGCGCACCACCATCGAAGCGGCCACCGGCATCCAAGGATGGGCCATCGACCCCTCCGCCGACGATCACACGGTGAAGCTCCCCGCCATCGCCGATGAAATGAAGACCTTGGTCAAGGCCTACCTGGGCCGTTACCTGGAGAACGCTCCGTGAAGTCTCGCCGAACCCTGCTGCACTGCGTCGCCATCCTGACGGCCCTTCTCACCCTGAACTGCCGCCTCGAGCCCGGGCCGCCCGGGACGACCCTCGTGTTCCTCGCACCGACGCCCGGGGAGTCCGCTCTGGCCTTCGAGACGCGCGTGCGGCGCGCGGTGAACCTCTCGACGCCCGGAACGATCCTCGAGTTCGGCGAGGGCACCTTCGTCATGACCCAGGGCCTGACCTTCGCCGAGAGCCACGTGACCGTGCGCGGCCAGGGCATGGACAAGACGATCTTCGATTTCTCGGGCGCATCCGGAGCCCAGGCCTTCTCGGCCTTCGGCGACGAGTTCCTGATCCACGACCTGCGCATCATGAACCCGCCGGGTGACGGCGTGAAAGCGGACGCGGTCGACGGCGTGACCATCCGCCGCGTGTGGGTCGAGTGGGAGAGCTTCGCGGACCCGAACAACGGGCCCTACGGCGTGTACCCGGTGAACAGCGAGAACGTGCTCGTCGAGTACTGCTACATCAAGGGCGCCGAGGACACGGGCATCTACGTCGGCCAGTCGAACAACGCGGTGGTCCGGTTCAACTACCTCGAGGGCAACGTCGCCGGCATCGAGATCGAGAACACCACGAACTCAGACGTCCACCACAACATCGCCACCGGGAACACGGCCGGCATCCTCGTCTTCGACGACCCGGGCATCAACCGCGTCGGCGGCACGGCGCGCGTCCACCACAACTGGCTCTACGACAACAACGGCCCGAACTTCGGCTCCTCGCCGCTGCTCGTGCTCGTGCCCTCGGGCATCGGCATCCTCGTGATGGCGATGGACAACGTCGAGATCTTCGAGAACGACATCTACGACAACCTGACCTCGGGCATCGCGCTGATCAGCTTCGAGCTGACGCTGCTCCCCTACGACCCGGCCTTCGACGTGTTCCCCGAGACCATCCACGTCCACCACAACCGGATGAACAACAACAGCGCGATTCCGCAGAACCTGATCGGGCAGGTCATCGCCTTCCAGTTCCAGAACGACCTGCCGGACGCCTGGTGGGACCGCATCCGGAACCCCGACTACGGGCTCGGCCCCGAAGAGCTCCTCCCCGACCCGCTGCGCGTCTGCTTCCACGACAACGAAGCGGGCGCGGACGGGGACCATCCCTGGGGCGTGCTCGGAACGGCCTTCCCGGGCGTCGACCGCTACGACGAAGCGCCCTTCGACTGCGAACACCCGCCGATCGCGCCGATCGTGCTGCGCGACCGCCTGCCGCTGCCGGAGGGCTCGGAGCCGCTCTCGCCCGAGGAGACGGCCGCGCTGTGCGGTGCGGACCCGGGAAGCGGACCCAACTGGGGCGCGATCGAGGCCAACTGTCCGAACCTCTCGGACTACAACCTCTTCGCAGGGAACGACCCGCGCGGCCCCGCGACCGAGCGCGGCGTGCTCTACGACCTGACGACGCCGCTCTTCTCGGACTACGCGAACAAGTACCGCTTCGCCTTCGTACCCGAGGGCGAGACCGCGACGTACAACGCCGCCGACGTGTTCGACTTCCCGGTCGGCACGATCATCACCAAGACGTTCACGTTCGATCTTCCGGGCGGCGGCGAGCAGATCGTCGAGACGCGCCTGCTGATCCACCGCGAAGCGGGCTGGAAGGCGCTCGTCTACCTCTGGAACGAGGACGAGACCGAGGCGGCCTTCACGCCCGAAGGCGCGGCCGTCGCGGTCGACCTGCTGCGCACGGACGGGAGCGAAGCGTCGATCGTCTACGAAGTGCCGGACGCGAACCAGTGCGCGGGCTGCCACACCGGCTTCAACGATCCGATGGACGTAATCGGCCCGAAGGCGCGCCTGTTGAACCGGCCCGACCCGGGCGACGCCACGGGCACGACGAATCAGCTCGTGACCTGGCACGATCTCGGCATCCTCGACGTGGCGGTGGTGCCGGAGAACGAGCCGCGGCTCCCGGTCTGGGACGATCCGACCGACGGCACCCTGGCCGAGCGCGCGCGCGCCTACCTCGAGTCGAACTGCGCGCACTGCCACAGTCCGGTCGGCCGGGCGGGCTTCACGAGCCTCTGGCTGCAGGCCGCCCAGCCCGAGAACTTCAACCTCGGCATCTGCAAGCACCCGATCGCGGCCGGCCCCGGCTCGGGCGGTTTCACCTTCGACATCGTTCCGGGGAACCCGGCCGAATCGATCCTGGTCTTCCGCATGGACTCGGCGGTGCCGCCGATCGAGATGCCCGAGCTCGCCAAGGCGATCGTGCACGACGAGGGTGTCGCGCTGATGACGGACTGGATCGGCTCGATGCCGCTCGACGAGTGTGAGGAGCTCTAGGACGAGTGTGAGGAGCCCTAGGGTTTCGAGCTAGCGCGCCGGCAGCCGCAGCACGCCTTCGGCCGGCCGTTCGCCTTCCGCGAGCGGCGGGATCTCGCCGAGCAGCCGTACGCCGAGTGCGCGCTTCAGGTGCTGGAGGTTCTTCGCGTCGGCGTCCGTGAGCGGGCCGGTCGCGTGGGAGAGGACCACGCCGGCCAGCGGGAGCCCGCGCTTCTCGATCGCTTCGAGGGTGAGGAGCGTGTGGTTGATCGTGCCGAGCGCGGCGCGCGCCGCGACCAGCACCGGCAGCTCGAGCTCGGCGGCGAGGTCCGCCATGGTGAAGCCGTCGTCGAAGGGGACGAGCAGGCCGCCGGCGCCTTCGACCACCATCGCTTCGTGCCGCGCGCGCAGGGTCCGGTAGGCGCTGCGCACGAGGTCGAGGTCCACCGTCTTGCCCTCGTCGGCCGCGGCGACGTTCGGGGCGGCGGGCAGCGCGAGCTGGATCGGGCAGATCTCTTCGAGGGGGTCGCTCGTGTTCGCGGCTTCGCGCAGCGCCTGGGCGTCCAGCGGGCCGTCCGGCCCGACCCCGGTCTCCGCGGGCTTCATCACGCCGACGTCCCGCCCCGCGGCGCGCAGCGCGCGCACGAGAGCGCAGGCGACCACGGTCTTCCCGACGCCCGTATCCGTCCCCGTGACGAAGTAGCCGCTCATGCGTCGCGATGCTCCGCGAGGCACTCCGCGACGGCGTCGGCCAGCGCGTCGAGCTCGCCCGTCTCGTGGGTGGCCATGGGCGTGATGCGCAGGCGCGCCGTGCCTTCGGGGACGGAAGGGTGCCGGATGCCCTGGGCGTAGAACCCGCGCTCGAGGAGGGCTTCGCAGACGGCCATGGTCGTCTCGTTCCTGCCGATCACGACGGGCACGATGTGGGTCGTCGAGGGCGCCGTCGAGATGCCGTGGCCCGCCAGCCGCTCGCGCAGGTGCGCGGCGTTCGCCTGGAGCCGTTCGCGCCGCCAGGGCTCGCGCGCGACGAGCTCGAGGGCCGCGCGCGAGGCGGCGACCTGGGGCGGCGCGAGCGCGCAGGAGAAGATGAAGCTCCGCGCCGCATTCACGAGCAGCTCGCGCAGGGCGTGGCTTCCTGCGACGAAGGCGCCGAAGGAGCCGAGCCCCTTGCCGAGCGTGCCGACGAGCACGTCGATCTGATCCTCGACGCCGAGCACCTCGGCGACGCCGCGGCCGTGCTTGCCCATCGCCACGAGCCCGTGGGCGTCGTCGAGCAGGACCATGGCGCCGTGACGCCTGGCGGCGGCGGTGAGTTCCGGGAGCGGTGCGACGTCGCCGTCCATGCTGTAGACGCCGTCGAGCACGAGCAGGGTGTTGCGGTGCTTCGGCGCTTCCTCGGCGAGCACGGCTTCGAGGCCGTCCGGGTCGCTGTGCGGGAAGACGCGCACGTCCGTGCGCGCGAGGCGGCACCCGTCGATGATGCTCGCGTGGGAGAGGGCGTCCGAGACGACGAGGTCTCCCGGCCCGGCGAGCGCCGGGATCACCCCGACGTTCGCCATGTAGCCGGTGTTGAAGGCGAGGGCGGCTTCGCTGCCGAGGAAGGCGGCGAGTTCCGCTTCGAGCGCCTCGTGCAGGGCGAGGTTCCCGGTGATGAGCCGCGAGCCGCCGGCGGCGCAGCCGTAGTCCCGCGAGGCGCGCGCCGAGGCTTCGACCACCTCCGGATGGTGCGCGAGATCGAGGTAGTTGCTCCCGGCGAAGAGCAGCACCTCGCGGCCGTCCACCTCCATGCGGGGCGCCTGGGCGCCGTCGAGCACGCGCATGCGGCGGTGGGTGCCGCGTGCTCGGATGGCCGCGAGGGCAGCGCTGGCGACCTCGTCGACGCCCACGGCCGGGCTACTCCCCGACGCCGCGGCCCGCAGGGCGGGCGATCTCGGGCTTCAGGATCTCGCCGGCGCCGCCCGTCAGGCGGAACTCGCCGGGCGTGGCCGCCGGGCGCTCCGGGAGCTCGCCCGTGAAGTCCGCGTTGCCTTCGACCTCGAAGCCGGCGTCGCGGATCATCTCGTAGGTCTCGGCGACGGCGTCGCCGCGCGTCGTCAGATAGCCCTCGACGAAGAGCGAGTTCGCGGGCCAGAGCAGCAGCGCACCGAGCGAGCGCAGATGCCCTTCGCGCCCGCCGGCGGCGCGGATCTCCGCGCGCGGGTTCACGAGCCGCATCAGCGCCAGTGCGCGCAGGCAGCGCTCGGGCGAGAGCGTGCCGTCGCGGCGCACGGGGTTCCCGTCGATGGGGATCAGGAAGTTCACCGGGATCGAGGGCACCTCGAGCTCGCGCAGGCGGAAGGCCACCTCGACGAGGTCGTCGCTCGTCTCGCCCATCCCCATGATCAGGCCGCTGCACGGCTCGATGCCGCACTTCTTCACGGCCTGGAGCGTGCGCACGCGATCCCCGTAGGTATGGGTCGAGCAGATCTCGCCGTAGTGGGATTCGCTCGTGTTCAGGTTGTGGTTGAAGCGGTCGAGGCCGGCGTCGGCGAGGATGCGGGCGTGCTCTTCTTCGAGGAGCCCGGCCGAGATGCAGACTTCGATCGGCCAGCGGCCTTTGATCTCCCGCACGAGGTCCGCGAGCTTGCGCGTGCGTTCGAGGGTCGGCCCGCGGCCCGAGGCGACCATGCAGTAGCGGCTCGCGCCCGAGGCGGCGGCGGCCTCGGCCTCGGCGAGGATCTCGGCGTCGGACTTGAGCGGGTACTTGCGGATGGCGGCGTCGGAGTCGCGCGATTGCGAGCAGTAGCCGCAGTCCTCGGGGCAGAGGCCGTTCTGGATGTTGTTCAGGACGTGGACCTTCACCCGGCGGCCGTGGTGATGCTCGCGCGGGACGAAGGCCGCGTGGAGCAGGGGGAGGAGGGCGACGTCGTCGCCGTCGAGGATCCAGTGGGCGTCGGCCTCGCGGACCGGCTCGTCGCGCAGGGCGCGTTCGGCGAGCTGGGAGTAGCGTTCGAGCACGGGGGTCTCCTGGGGGACTCGGGAATTCGTTTGGGATCGCGCGAGGCTACGGCGACCCGGGGTCGACCGTCAACCGCCCGGCGCGCGCCGGGTGACGGTGCGGCGCGGGCCCGGCCGGTCTCGAGGGGGGTAGATCCGGGTTAACCGTCTGATTTTGCGAACGTTTTTGCGGATCGGGCCTTTGACGCTCGGGCAAGGGCGGGCTAGGTTGACCGAGATGTCGGGAACCCCCGCGAGCGGCCTCGCCGCCCCGATCGCCGAAGCCCTCGACCGGATTGCGCCGGGCCTCGAGCAGGTCGAACGTGCCATGCGCGAGCAGCTCGCTGCCCAGAGCGAGGCGGTCGCCCTCGTCGGCGAGCACGTCCTGTCCTCCGGCGGCAAGCGGATCCGCCCGGCCCTGCTCTTCTTCGCCGCCGAGATGTGCGGCTACGACGGCCCGCGCCGGGTGCAGATCGCGGCGAGCGTCGAACTCCTCCACACCGCGACCCTCCTGCACGACGACGTGGTCGATCTCTCGGAGCTGCGCCGCGGCCGCCCGGCGGCCCACGCCGTGTACGGCAACCGCCGCGCCGTGCTCGTCGGCGACTATCTCTATGCACGCGCGTCTTCGATGATCGTCGAAGACGGCGACCCCGAGATCCAATGGCTCTTCTCGGACACGATCCGGCGCATGGCCGAGGGCGAGCTGCTCCAGCTCGCGCGCGGCTTCGACCCGGAGGTGACCGAGGGCGTCTACTTCGACGTGATCGAGCGCAAGAGCGCCGCCCTGCTCTCGGCCGCCGCCGAGGCGGGCTCCATCCTCGGCTCGGTGACGCGCGGCGAGCGGCGCCGGCTCTCGGAGTTCGGCCGCGGCGTCGGCCTGGCCTTCCAGCTTCGGGACGACGCGCTCGACTACTCGGGCAGCGATGAAGAACTCGGAAAGCGCGCCTACGACGATCTGCGGGAAGGCAAGGTCACGCTGCCGCTGCTGATGACGCTCAAGCGCAGCACGCCGGCCGAGCGCGGTGAGATCGTGAACGTACTGAAGGCGCTCGCCAAGGCCGCGGCCCACGGCGAAGCGGTGCCGGAGGAGCGCGAAGACGCGATCGAAGGCGTGGACCTCTCGCCGGTGATCGGGCTGGTCGAGCAGTACCGCGGCGTCGAAGACACCGTGCGCCGTGCGCGCGATCTGGCGAAGAGTGCGATCGCGAGCATCGAGCCCTTCCCCGACGGCTCGGGCAAGCGCGCGCTGCTCGCCGCGGCGGACTACGCCGTCGGCCGGGAGAACTGACCGCCGCCGGCAAGCGCCGGCCGGAACCCTTCCTTCCCCGTCTGGTCCCGGGGAGATCCTCCACATGATCGATCGAATGAACGGGCTGCGCGGCCTCCTGGCCGTGTGCGCACTGGCTCTCGCCCTCGTCGTTCCGGGTGCGAGCGCCGCGACGCTCTCGGGCGTGGTGAACGTGAACACGGCGAGCGCCCAGGAGCTGCAGCTGCTGCCGGGGGTCGGTGAGGCCCGGGCCCGCGCCATCGTGAGCGAACGCACCGCCCGCGGAGGGTTCCGCAAGGTGGACGAGCTGGTCGCGGTGAAGGGCATCGGGGATGCCCTGCTCGAGCGGCTTCGGCCCTTCCTGGCCGTGAGCGGGAAGACCACCGCGAAAGTCCGCTAGCCGGCGGTCACCGGGCCGGGGGTCGCTGGGGGCGGGTATCATCCCGCGCCATGGACCCCCGGCCCCTTCCGATGATCCGCGTTCGAAGACGAGCGCTCCTGGCGGCACTCTGCGGCCTGGCCATCGGCGCGCTCGGGATTCCAGCGGCATGGGCCGACGGCACGTCCGAAGGGGCCCGCCGGGTGGTCTCGCTGAACCCTTCGCTCACGGCGATCGTGCTGGCGCTCGGCGCGGGTGAACGGCTGGTCGGCGTCGACGACTGGTCGAAGAAGCAGAATCCGGTGCTCGCGGAGCTGCCTTCGGTGGGCGGGCTCTACACGCCGAACCTCGAATCTCTCGCGGCGCTCGCGCCGGATCTCGTGCTGCTCGTGCCGAGCGCCGAGCAGCGCGACTTCCACGGGCGCCTCGCGGAGCTCGGCATCGCCGTCGAGGGGTTCAACCCGGTGCGTTTCGACGAGGTGCTCGCTTCCATCGCGCGGCTCGGGCGCATCACCGGAAGCGAGGCGAAGGCACGCGAGCGGGTCGCGGCCATCCGCGCCGCGCGGGCCGAGGTGGAGGCCGCCGTCGCCGGCCGTCCGGTTCGTTCGGCCGTGCTCGTCCTCCAGCGCGATCCGCTCTTCGTGGTCGGCGGCGGGAACTTCATCGACGAGATGCTCGCGAGCGCCGGCGCGCGCAACCTCGGCCGCGAGGTGGAGGGCTCCTACCCGAGGATCTCGCTCGAGTGGCTCGTGGCCCGGGCGCCGGAGGTGATCCTCGACGCGAGCCACGACGCCGAGCCCGCTCCCGACTACTGGGCGCGCTGGCCCTCGCTGCCGGCCGTGCGGGAGAAGCGCGTCGTCTCGATCCCTTCCGGCGCGGCGACCCTCCCCGGCCCGGCCCTCGACGAAGCCCTGCGTCTGCTCGCGCGAAGCGTGCACGGCGATCTCGCCGGGCCCGCGGCGGGTGACCCGGCCCCGTGAAAGGCGCCCTCACCAAGACGCGGCTCGTCTCCGTCCTGCTCGCCCTGGCCGCGCTGCTGGCCGCGGCGCTGTCGGCGGGCCTGGTGCTCGGCCAGAGCGGCCTGTCGCTCGCCGAGGTGTTCGGCGCGCTCTTGGGCGGAGCCGAAGGTGCGAGCGCGGACATCGTGCTGCGCATCCGCCTCCCGCGGGTGGCGCTGGCCGCGGGCGTCGGGGCTTCCCTCGCCGTCGCCGGCGTGCTCTTCCAGGCGCTCCTGCGCAACCCGCTCGCGGACCCCTTCATCCTCGGCATCTCCGGCGGCGCGGCCCTGGGCGGAATCTCGGTGCTCGCTTTCGGGACGGCGATCGGTCTCGCGCAATCCGCCGTGCCCGTCGCCTCCTTCGCCGGCGCGATCGTGACGACCGTGCTCCTGTTCGGGCTCACCGGCTTCGGCGGCCGGGTCTCGACGACGGGCCTGCTCCTGACCGGCGTCGTCTTCAACGCCTTCGCCTCGGCGGCGATCGTGTTCATCGCCTCGGTGGCCGGCCTCGCCGAGGGCGCGAGCATCTTCCTCTGGTTGATCGGAAGCCTCTCGACGGGCGACGTGCAGCTCTCGCTCTGGGTCGCGGCCTTCCTCTTCTTCGGCCTCGCGTGCGCCCTGCCTCTGGCGCGCGGGCTGAATCTCCTCGCGCTCGGCGACGAGTCCGCGAGCCAGCTCGGCGTCGACGTCGAGCGGCACAAGCGCATCCTCCTGCTCGCGACGTCGCTCATGGTGGGGGCGGCGGTCGCGGTCTCGGGGCTGATCGGGTTCGTGGGGCTGATCATCCCGCACCTGCTGCGGCTCGTGCTCGGCCCCGACCACCGCCTGCTCGTGCCGGCCTCGGCGCTCGGCGGCGCGGCCTTCCTCGTCCTGTGCGACACGGCGGCGCGCATGGTGTTGCCGGGGCGCGAGCTCCCGGTCGGCGCGATCACCGCCATCGTCGGGGGCCCGCTCTTCCTGTTCCTGCTCCGCCGTCATCACCGCACGGTGTTCGCCTCGTGAATCCGTTCCGTCCCGTCGCCGGGCCCGCTTCATGAGCGCGCCGCTCGTCTTCGAATCGGTTCGCCTCGGCCACGGCGGAAGGCCGCTCCTCGACGGGGTCGATCTCGAACTGCGCGCGGGCGAGGTGCTCGGCCTCGTCGGTGCGAACGGCGCTGGCAAGACGACCCTGTTGCGCATCGCATCGGGGGTCCTCGCGCCGGACGCGGGAGCGGTGCGCGTCGCGGGCGAAGACGTCGCGGCGGTTCCCCGCCGCGAGCTCGCGCGCCGCATGGCCGTCGTGCCCCAGGACACGACGATCCCCTTCGCCTTTCGCGTGTTCGAGCTCGTGCTGATGGGGCGGGCACCGCACCTCGGGAGCCTCGGCTTCGAGTCGGCCGAGGACCTGGCGCGCGCCCAGGACGCGCTCGAGGAGGTCGGCATCGCCGAGCTGGCCGAGCGCTCCGTGCTGACGCTCTCGGGCGGCGAGCGGCAGCTCGTGATGCTCGCCCGCGCCCTGGCCCAGGACACGCCGATCCTGCTGCTCGACGAGGCGACGGCCTTTCTCGACCTGCGCCACCGCTCGCGCGTGCTCCACCTGGCGCGGCGGCACGCCGCGCGCGAGGGCCACGCGGCACTCGTCGTCTCCCACGATCTCGGCCTCGCCGCCCGCACCTGCGACCGCATCGCGCTGCTCGGCGCGGGGCGGGTCGCGGCGGTCGGCCCGCCGGGGGACGTCCTCACGCCGGAGCACATCGAACGGGTCTTCGGCCTCACGGCGGCCGTCGTCGCCGGGCCCGACGGGGCGCCGCTGATCGTTCCGGGGCCCGAGTCGTCCCCGGCCGGGAGCGGCCCGTCGGGCCGGTGAATCAGCTAGCCTCCCCGCTTCCCGAACACCGCTCACGAGTTGGAGACCGAGCATGGCAGAGCTGTTGATCGCGCGTGTCCACGGACGCGAGATCCTCGATTCCCGCGGCAACCCCACCGTCGAAGTGGAGGTCGAGACCTCGGCCGGCCATCGTGTCTCGGCGGCCGTTCCGTCGGGTGCCTCGACGGGCGCCCGGGAGGCCCTCGAGCTTCGCGACGGCAACCCGGACCGCTATCTCGGGAAGGGCGTGGCGAAAGCCGTCGCGCACGTGAACGGCGCGATCGCGAAGGCCGTGAGCGGGATGGTCCTCGGCGGGCTCGAGGAGCAGGCCGCGATCGATCGGGCGCTCGTCGAGCTCGACGGGACGGAGACGAAGTCGCGCTTCGGGGCCAACGCCCTGCTCGGCGTCTCGCTCGCCGCCGCCCACGCCGGAGCCGCCGCCGCGCGCGTTCCGCTCTACCAGTTCCTCGGCGGATCCGACGCGAACCTCCTGCCCGCGCCGATGATGAACGTGATCAACGGCGGCGCCCACGCGGACAACAACGTCGACCTGCAGGAGTTCATGCTCTATCCGGTCGGCGCGCCGACCTTCGCCGAGGCCCTGCGCTGGGGCGCGGAGATCTTCCATCGCCTGCGCACGGTGCTCTCGGAGAAGGGCTACGCGACCTCCGTCGGCGACGAAGGCGGCTTCGCGCCGGACCTCGGCAGCAACGAAGAGGCGATCGAGCTGGTGCTGCGCGCGATCGAAGCCGCGGGCTACCGGCCCGGCGAGCAGGTCGCGATCGCGCTCGATCCCGCGACGAGCGAGATCTTCGAGGACGGCGTCTACAACCTCGCCAGCGAGAACACGAAGAAGTCGTCGGAGGAGATGGTCGCCTTCTGGCAGGGCTGGCTCTCCCGTTACCCCATCATCTCGATCGAAGACGGCCTCGCCGAGGACGATTGGGAGGGCTGGGCCGCACTGACCAAGCGCTGCGGAAAGAAGTGCCAGCTCGTCGGGGACGACCTGTTCGTGACGAACCCGAAGATCCTCGCGCGGGGCATCGAAGAGAAGGTCGGCAACGCGATCCTCATCAAGGTGAACCAGATCGGGACGCTCAGCGAGACGCTCGAGGCCATGCGCATGGCGCGCGAGGCCGGCTACGCCTCGGTGGTCTCGCACCGCTCGGGCGAGACGGAGGACACCACCATCGCGGACCTCGCGGTGGCGACGGGCGCCGGCCAGATCAAGACCGGGTCGCTGTGCCGCTCGGATCGCGTGGCGAAGTACAACCGGCTGCTGCGCATCGAAGACGAGCTCGGCAGCGCCGCGCGCTACGCGGGCCCGACGACGATCATCGGCCAGTGAAGCGCTTCTCCGCGCCGGCACGGCCGGGCCGTACGATGCTCCTCGCGCTCGCCGCGCTCTTCCTCGCCGGGGAGGCCGCGGCCTACGTTCCGTCTTCGGCGGTCGTCGCCGGGGAGCTCGCCCGCGCGAATCGCAAGGCCGGCCGCGCCCACTCCCTCGTCCTGTCCGTCGCGCTGAACGACGCGAACGGCCGCACCATCGCCCGCGGCGAGCTCGCCACCGACCCGGGCGGGATGGCGCGCCTCGAACTCGACGGGAGCGGGCGCCGCGTTCGGCATCTCCTGCGTGGCGGGGAGCACCTCGCGGCGGCGGACGGCCAGCTGATCGGACAGCCGGCGCCCTACCTGCCGCCGCTCTTCCTGCTCCAGGCGGCGTCCGGCCCGCGCATCGGCTCGAGCCTCGCCTCCCTCGGCGGCGCGCGCGGCGAGACGGTGCTCGGGCGTCACGAAGGCGAGGTCTGCTGGGTGCTCGGCGGCCGCGACCTCCCGCCCCCGGCGAACGATTCCGCCTCGCGCGCCGGGTCGTCCGGCCGCAAGGCGTCGGTCTGGGTGACGCGCGAGGGCAGCCGGGTCGTACGCATCGATCGCCTCGACGGCACCCGCTACGTGCTCGGCCGGGAGGTCGCCTTCCAGGGCGTTCGCCTGCCGCGCTACATCCGGGTGGAGCGCCCGGGCGTGCCCGCGGCGCGGCTCGAGGTGCTCGGCGCGCGGCGCGGCCGCTTCGACGCGGCCACCACCTTCGGCATGGAGTGGCTGCTCGGGCGCTAGCGCCGCGGAGCGGGCTTCCCTGCCTCCCGGCGTGGCCCGCCGCCGGGTGAGTCACTAGGCTCATTTGCGGTCGCGAGATCGCGGTCATCAGGTCTGGAGGACTTTCTCGCTTGAGGACGCTCGAGGACATTCGGCCGAGGCCCGGGCTCTCGGTTCCCGTCGTCACGGTGGTGGACGAGTCGGGCGCGCTGATCGAGGCGGATCAGCGCGCGCTCGTGCGCCACGTCGTCCAGGACGGGCGAGGCGCCGACGTCGTCTTCTCCGCCGGGACGACCGGTGAGTGGGATCAGCTCGGAAACGACGTGCGCCAGGGCGTGATCCAGGTCTGCTCGGAAGAGGTGGCCAAGGTGAACGCGCAGCTCTCGGCCGACGGCGAGCGCAAGGTCGAATCCTGGGCCGGGATCACGACCCCGACGCGCAGCGAGACCCTCGAGAACCTCGAGTTCGCCATCGCCTGCGGCGCCGACGCCGCGGTGCTTGCCCCGCTCTCCATCGTCGACGTGCGCGACCCGGTCGAGTTCCTGCGCCGCGACATCGCGGACCGGCTCGATGCCGCCCCGCGCCGCATCCCCGTCTACCTCTACGACAACGCCGACATCGCCATCGACGCGCGCGTGCCCCACATCCGCACGCGTCAGGTGAAGGAGATGTCGCGGCTCGACTTCGTGCGCGGGATCAAGGTCTCCGCCGCGCGCAAGGTGCTCGGCAACTACACGAAGGCCGCCCGGAACTTCCGGGACCGGGGCGAGTTCGGGATCTACGTCGGGAACGCGATGCTGATCTTCGAGATCTTCCGGCCCCGCGGCGGGCCGCTCGGCCGCGTGATGGAACGCTGGGTGCGCTACCGCCTGCGCGGCGAGATGCCGGTCGGCGTCGTGGCCGGGCCGGCGAACGTGCTGCCCCGGGAGTGGGCGCACGCCTGGCAGGTCTGCCGGGCCGGCGACGTCGAGCGCATGGACGCCGTGCGCGAGGTCGTGGACCGCTTCCGCGTCGGCACGCGGGCCGCGAGCGGCCGCCGCACCATCGCCTGCCTGAAGCGCGCGCTCGTGACCCTCGGCGTGACCACGAGCGACGCCGTCGCGCCGGGAACCCCCGCGCTCGCGCGGCCCGACGCGGAGCGCTTCGACGAGGTCTTCGAGGAAGTCCGCTCCCTCGCCAGCGAGCGCCTGCAGGCGCCGTGGCGCACGCCCGCCGCATGAGCGAGGCGCCCCGCCGAACGAACGCGCAGGGCGGACGCCCGGGCCCGCTCGCCGTCGCCGGGATCGGCAGCATGGTCCTCGACCGCATGCACCGGGTCGAGCGGGTGCTCGGGCCGGACGAGAAGGCGAGCGTGCTTCCGCTCGACGACGGCGCGCCGGTCTCCGAGAAGATCGGCGGCGTCGTGCTCAACCACCTCGGCTGGGCGGCGGCGCTCGGGCTGCGCACCGGGATCTTCGGCAAGCAGGCGGAAGACGCGGTCGGTCGGACCCTGCGTGCGGCGATGGACCGCGCGGGGATCGAGCACGACCTCGTGCTCGACGGCTCGGCGAGTTCGACCGCCGAGATCTTCGTCGATGCCGAGGGCGGCCGCGCGATCTACATGGCGCCCGGCGCGACGGCCGAGACCACGGCCGAGCACGTTCGAAGCCACCACGAGGCGTTCATCCGCCGCGCGCGCCGGGTGACGACCGAGGTCTCCCAGCTCCCGCTCGCTGCCGTCGCCGAAGTGCTCGCCATCGCGCGCGAGGCGGACGTGCCGAGCGTGCTCGATCTCGATCTCCCGCCGAGCGCCGCCGTGCCCGCGCTCGGCAGCGCCGAGGCGCTCGATGCCGTGCTCCGCGCGGCGGACGTGCTGAAGCCTTCGAAGTCCGCGCTCGCGGAGCTCTTCCCCGAGGCCGGGAGCGAGGCTCTCGCCCTCGCCCGCGCCGCGCGCGATCGCTTCGGCAGCCGCGCGGTCGTGGTGACGGACGGAGAGCGCGGCTGCGCGATCTGCGCGGACGGGTTCGAGGAGACCCTCGCGGCGTCGCGCGTCGACGTCGTCGACACGACCGGCGCCGGGGACGCGTTCCTCGGCGGTCTCCTCGCGGCGCTCGATGCCGGGCTCGGCTGGCGCGACGCCGGCGCCCTGGCGAACGCCTGCGGTGCGGCCTGCTGCGAACGCCTCGGGGCCTTCCCCGAGGACCCCGCCGCCGCCCGTGACCGGGTGCTCCAACTCTACGAGGGCGCGCCGCTCGAGCTCGCCCCGGCACCCCGCGCCGCCGAGATCGGCCGCGCGGCCGCGGAGGCCTTCGCGACCCTGGACGTGATGCTCGAAGAGGTCGTGGCGCTGCGCGCGCGCCTCGAACCGGCGGCCTTCGACGCGGCGACGGCGCTCGTTCGCGGCGCGGAGGAGAAGGAGCGCCGCGTCCACGTCACCGGCATCGGCAAGCCCGAGCACGTCGCGCGCTACGGCGCTTCGCTGCTCGCCTCGACGGGCACGCCCGCGACGTTCCTGCACGGCACCGAGGCGACCCACGGCAGCGCCGGCCAGGTGGCGGCGGGCGACGTCGTCATCGCGATCAGCAACAGCGGCGACACGGCGGAGCTGCGCGGCGCCGTCGAGACCGTTCAGCGGCTCGGCGTGCGCGTGATCGGCATCTCCGGCAACGAAGCCTCCTGGCTCGGGCGGAACGCCGACGTGTTCCTGTTCGCCGGCGTCTCGCGCGAGGGGGGCGGGCTCGGTCTCGCGCCGCGCGCGAGCGTCGCCGCCGAGGTGCTGGTGATGGCGGCGCTCTCCGCCGCCCTCGAGGATGCCCGCGACTTCACCGCCGCGGACTACGCCGCCCGTCACCCGGGCGGAAGCCTCGGCGCGCGGCTGCGCAAGGATTCGGAGTAGTCGGGCTCTACGCCGGACGGTCTTCGAAAAGGAACCGCGAGATCATGTCCGCCGTGGCGGCGACGGCGGAGTCGGTCTGGAGCTCGTCGCCCCCGAGCAGCAGCCGGTTCGCCATCCACTCGACCGAGAGGCTGATCACGCGCGCCGCCGTCTCGACGTCGTCGATGCGGAGCTGGCCGCTCGCCTTCAGGTGCGCGAGCAGCTCCGCGAGCGCGCCCTGCACGCGCCCCTCGAGCTCCTCCATCGCGGCGCGCACCTCCGGATCCTTGAAGAAGCGCTCCCACAGGATGCGCTGCATGCCCGGGTTGAGGCTGCGCGTGTGGAAGACGGCGTCGATCAGGGCGCGCGTGTTCTCGTGGGGGTCGGTCCCGACCCAGGCCTCGGGCTCGAGCTCCTTCGCGACGTAGTCGACGTTCTCCTTGATCGTGCGATCGATCAGCTCGAGCAGGATGCTGCGCTTGTCGCGGAAGTAGCCGTAGAGCGTGCCGACGGCGATGCCGGCCCGGCGCGCGATGGCCGCGGTGGTGGTCTTGTCGTAGCCGGCCTCTTCGAAGCAGGCGACGGCGGCCACGAGCACGCGCTCCCGCGTGCGCCGGCTGCGCGCCTGCTGCGGCTTGCGCACCGCGCGCGGGCTCTCCCCGCCTTCGGGCTTCTTCACCATCCGTCCATCCTACCGCGAACCTGGGGAACTCAGTCGTCGACGTCGCCCGTCTTCACCGTCAGCACCGGGCAGGGCGCCTTCTGGACGACGCGCTCCGCGACGCTGCCGAGCAGGAGGTGCTTCAGACCGGTGTGGCCGTGGGTTCCGATCACGATGAGGTCCGCGTTCTCGCCCTTGGCGGTGTCCTCGATCGCGGTGGCCGGGTAGCCCTCGACCACCTTCACGACCACCTCGATGCCTTCGCCGCGGAGCCGGGCCGCATGGCCTTCGAGGGTCTTCTCGGCCTCGCTCTTCACCTGGGTCCAGAACTCGGCGGGGAGGTAGGCGCCCTCCATCTGCTGGAACTCGACGGGCAGGTGGTAGGCGTGCATCAGGACGAGGCGGCTTCCGTGCGCCTTGGCGAGGTGGACCGCCCAGTCGAGGATGCCGTCGGCATGGTCGGAGAAGTCGAGAGGGGCCAGGATGGTTCCGATTTGTACGCTCATTCCGTAAGCCTGGGGTCCCGGGCGCCCGGCGGCAAGCCTCCATTTCCCGTTTGGTGGCGGCTGGTTGACGCCCCCACGGCCGGGACCTACCGTCCCGGCTCCGACCTCTCCGCCCTCCGGGCGGGGGTCCGGTCTCCGGGGCCGTAGCTCAATTGGGAGAGCGCCGCGTTCGCAACGCGGAGGTTGGCGGTTCGATCCCGCTCGGCTCCACCACCCCGGGTCTCGACCCCAGGCAGTGCCTTTCGGACTAGTCTCCAACCCATGAACGAGGTGTCTCGAGGAATCCCGGCGATCGTCGCCGCTGGCGAGGGCAAGGCCTCTCGGGCGGTCCACGGCGAGAGCAAGGTGTATCTCGAGGTCGGCGGGCTGCCGCTGGTGGCGCGCGCGGTCCTGGCTCTCCAGGACGTTCCCGAGGTGAGCGAGGTCTGGCTCGTCGGCAACGCCGAGCGGCTCGAGAGCGTCCTCTCGGAATCGGGCGTTCGGGACGCGCTGAAAAAGTCCCTCCACGTCGTTCCGCAGTTCCGGAACCTCTACAAGAATCTCTGGGAGACGTTCCGCCGTACGCTGCCCGGCGCGCCGCCCGAAGGGCGCGACCCGCGCCCCGACGAAGAGGAGCGCGCGGCGCTCTTCCTCTCCGCCGATCTCCCCTTCGCGACGCCCCACGAACTTTCGGCCTTCACGCGCCGCGCGCTCGAGACCGGCGCGGACTTCGTGACGGGTCTCGTGCCCGAAGAGAGCATGGAGCCCTTCTACCCGAAGGCGCCCGGCGAGCCCGGCATCGAGATGGCCTACTTCAACGTCGGCGAGGGCCGCTTCCGGCAGAGCAATCTGTTCGTGGTGAAGCCGATGAAGCTCGGCCACCGCAACTACATCGAGGAGATGTACGAGCACCGCTACCAGAAGCAGCTCCTGCCGATCCTCGGCCTGGCCTGGCGTCTGGCGACGCGGGACGGCGGGGGGCTCTCGGTGCTCTGGGGTTTCTCGCTCCTGCAGTTCGGCGCCTTCGCGAACCGCGCCGGCTGGAACCGGCTCTCGGATTGGATCCGCTCCTTCCTGCCCTTCACGCGCGTCGAGCGCACGATGTCGCGGCTGCTCGGAACGAACTTCCGACTGGCCGTCACGGAGGTGGGCGGCTGCGCCGTCGACATCGACAACGAAGACGATCTGCACGCCGCGCGCACGCGCTACGAAGAATGGATGCCCGCGCAGATCGCGCGCGGCGAGGCGCTCTACGGCGCGCTCCCCGCCCGCGCCGGGGGCGGCGAGTGAGCGCCGCGGAGGCCACGCGCCAGGTCCGCGCCGGCGCCGGCCTCTTCGCTCACGAAGACCGCGTGATCCTCGAGGTCACCGGCGGCGACCGCGTGCGCTGGCTCCAGGGCCAGATCAGCAACGACGTCGCCGCCCTCTCCGCGGGCGAAGGCTGCTACGCGACGGTGCTGACGGTGAAGGGCCGCATCATCGCGGACCTCCGCGTGCTCGCGCGAGGCGACCGCTTCTGGCTCGAGACCGGCGCGAGCGTGCAGGAGGCGGTGCACGCGCGCCTCGACCGCTACATCGTGGCCGACGACGTCGCCCTCGCCGATGCGACGCCGGGCTTCGCTCGCCTCGGCCTCGAGGGCCCGGCGACCGCGGCGGTGCTCGAAGCCGCGGGGGCGGCCTTTCCTTCTGCGGAGTTCGGCGCCGTCGAGACCGCCGTGGCGGGGGTCGACGTGCTCGCGTGGCGGTTCGGCTTCACGAACCTGCCGGCGTGTCAGCTCTTCGTGCCGGGTCCCGAAGTTTCGGCCGTTCGCGAGGCGCTCCTGGCTGCGGGGTCTGCTTCCGGACTGATCGAAGCGGACGAAGCCGTTCGCGAGACCCTCCGCGTCGAGTCGGGCGTGGCGGGCCTCGGCAGCGAGCTCGACGAAGACGTCTTCCCCGCCGAAGCGCGCCTGCACCACGCGATCTCGACGACGAAGGGCTGCTACACGGGGCAGGAGATCGTCGAGCGCATCCGCTCGCGCGGACAGGTGAACCACCTGCTCGTCGGTCTGCGTTTTTCCGGCGAGCTGCCGCCCGCGGGTCTCGAGCTCAGCGACGCGAACGGCAAGCGTGCGGGGGAGGTGACGAGCACCGCACTCTCCGCCGAGGCCGGCGCGATCGGGCTCGGCTTCGTTCGACGCGAGCACGAGGACGAGGGCACGGAACTCGCGAGCGAAGCGGGCCCGGTTCGCGTGAGCGCGCTTCCCTTCCTGCCTGCATCGTGACGGCGACCCGCGAGGCCGGCGGCGTCCTGGTCGTCTTCGCGAAGGCTCCCGCGCCCGGGCAGGTGAAGACGCGCCTTTGCCCGCCGCTCCTTCCGGAACAGGCCGCCGAGCTCTACGCCTGCATGCTCGACGACGTGCTCGAGACCTCCGCGCGGGCCGCGGAGGCGATCGGCCTCGCGCCGATCCTGACCGTGGCGCCCGAGGGCGCCCGCGCGAAGATGGCCCGGCGCGCGCCCTCGGCCTTCAGCGTGGTCGCCCAGCAGGGCGAAGACCTCTCGGCCCGCATGGCGCATGCGGTCGCCGAGTGCGCGGCGGGCGGGGCGCAGCGGATCCTCCTGCGCGGGAGCGACAGCCCCGCACTCCCGGCCGAACGCATCGCCGAGGTCTGCGCGGGGCTCGACGAGCACGACCTCGTGGTCTGCCCGGACGTCGACGGCGGCTACAGCCTGCTCGGTCTGCGGCGCCCGGTCGACGGCCTGTTCGACCACGCCATGAGCCACGCCGGGGTGCTCGACGCCACGCTCGAGCGGGCAGAGGCGGCGGGCCTCTCGTGTCACCGCGTCGAACCGTGTTTCGATCTCGACACCGCCGAGGATCTCGCACGCCTGGCCGGCCTGCGCGGCGCCGGCCCGGGTGGCCCGCTTCCCTGCCCGCGGACCCTGCGCTGGCTCGACGCCGCCGAGGCGCGGCCCGTCGCCCGGTGAGCGGCCCCGCTTCCGCGTAGGGAAAGGCACTCGGCGGCGGCAGCCGAACCGCAAGAAATCGCCGTAAACGATTGCAATGGCCGGGGGAATTTCGTATCCCGGGGTGGGACCGCTACTAGGGGGTGTGGGCGAGTTCCGGCCAGCGGGCCGGCCGAGCGTATCCGCATCCCGATCTCTTGTCCGGGGCCCAGGCCCGGACGCCGCGCATCAGATACCCGAGGAGGAAACCCAATGCGCTCCGGCTGGATCAGCCTCTTGGTGGCCACGGCATTCGTCGTTGCCCCGCAGCTTGCGTCGGCCGACGACGCCCAGGTTCAGGAGCAGCTTCGGCAGATGCAAGAGCGTCTGATGCTGCTCGAAGACAAGCTCACGAACACGACGGATCAGCTCGAGGCGGCCACCGACCAGGTGAATCAGCAGAAGCAGGTCATGTCGAACGCGGGCTTGAAGGTCGACGACGACGGCGCCTCGGGCATCGACTCCTTCCTCCAGTCCCTCGAGATCGGTGGCTGGGTCAACATCAGCTACTGGCACAACTTCAACCAGCCGGGCAACGGCGAGGCCTGCGCCGGCGCGTCGGCGTCGAACAACGCCAACACCGGCAACGGCGCGACGGCTTCGGGCGCGACCTGCGGCCTCGCCGGCGGCGGCGCCTTCAACCCGCTCAACCCGGACGCCCAGGGCTTCTCGTTCGATCAGCTCTGGTTCGAGCTCGAGCGGCCCGTCAGCCCCGAGCAGCGCTCCGGCTTCCGCGCCGACATCGTGCTCGGCAAGGTCGCGGACCTGCTCTCGGGCAACTTCGCCAGCGGCGACTCGGACGACGACATCTACGTCCACCAGGCGAACATCCAGTACCTGTGGGACGCCCCGAAGATCGGCGACGTGAAGCTGACCCTCGGCAAGGTCGCCACGCTCCTCGGCTACGAGGTCGCGCAGGCGCCCTACAACTACAACATCTCCCGCAGCATCCTGTGGGCGACGTTCCAGCCCGTCGATCACCTGGGCTTCCTGATGTCGAAGACGGTCGACCGCCGCTTCCACTTCCTCGGCAGCGAGGGCGTGATCGATCTCGACCTCGGCGTGGTGAACGGCTTCGCTCCGGACGACCCGGACATCAACCACGACAAGACCTACACCGGCCGCATCCGCATGACCGGTGAGAACTGGTCGATCGCGGTGGCGGGCATCACGGGTCCGGAGTTCGCGGGCAGCGAGAGCGACAAGCGCACGGTGCTCGACGTGATCTTCACCTGGGATCCCTTCACGGATCTCAACCTGTGGATGAACTTCGACCGCGAGTGGCGCAACCCCGACGGCGCGGACCCGGATGGCTGGGGCATCTCCGTCGGCGGCCACTACACGATCAACGAGCGCATCGGCGCCACCCTGCGCGTGGACTTCGCCCAGGTCGAGAACCCGAGCGGTACGGGCTTCTCGCCGACCTTCGGCGCCTTCGCCGCACCGACCGGTCCGCTCGTTACGGGCCTGCCCGCCGGCGTGGTCCTGCGCCGCAGCGCGGGCTTCGACGAAGAAGCGCTCTCGATCACCGGCACGCTGCACTACCAGCTCTCCGATCAGATCAAGGTGCGCGGCGAGATCCGCTGGGACGACTACGAGCGGTTCTGCCGCAGGGCCGGCGGTCCGGCCAACGCTCGCGCCTGCACGGACTCGATCTTCAACGAGCGCACGAGCGAAGCGACCGGCAACGTCCGGGGCGGCGACTCGGATCAGTTCGTGGCCGGCGTGGACGTGATCTACGAGTTCTAGCGAACCAGCCGGCGCGCCTGGCGCGCCAAGCGGTCCCGGAGGGGCGCGGTGCAGCGGCACCGCGCCCCTCTTTCTTTCTTGCCCAGGGCTTGGGCAGCATGCCCTCGAGTTGGGCAGCCGCCGACCCGTCCGGGTCGGTTTTCGGGCGGTTTCTCGCACAGTTGGGTATCGAATTGCGCAGAACGCGATGGCATGGGCATTGCTCTTGTCCCGCGCTTGGAACGATTCCCTACCGGGTGAGGAGAACCCCGAACATGCGAATTCGATGGACCGACGCGCTTCTGGCACTGGCGACCGCCGCCATGCTGCCGGGAGTCGCCTTGGCGGAAGACGAGACCCTCCGCCAAGAGATGAACGAGATGCGGAACATGATCCTCCAGCTGCAGGACACGGTGAAGGCCCAGTCCAGCGAGATCGAGCAGCAGCGGACGGTGATCGACCGGGCCGGGATCGAGGACGTGCGCCTCGGGGATTCCTCGTCCGGGATCTCGAGCTTCTTCGAGAAGCTCGAAATGGCCGGCTGGGTTTCCGTCAGCTACTTCCACAACCTGAACGATCTCGACACGCGGGATCTCGTCGGCGGCAACAGCGGCAACGGCTGCTGCGTGCCCTTCAAGCCGGACGACAACAACTTCGCCTTCGACCAGCTGTGGTTCGAGATCGGCAAGCCGGCGACGGTGGAAGACCGCGCGGGCTTCTTCGCGGAGATCGCCTTCGGCCGGACGGCCGCGCTCCTGCCCGGCGGCAACGGCTCGGGCGGTGTCGGCGTCGACATCGGCGGCAACAGCCTCTACCTGAACAGCGCGTACGTCGAGTACCTCGCGGACTTCGGCGGCCACGACGTCAACTTCAAGATGGGCAAGTTCGGGACGCTGATCGGCGCGGAGGTCGCGCAGGCTCCCTACAACTGGAACATCACCCGGAGCAACGTCTACAACCTGCTGCAGCCGATCGACCACGTCGGCGTGCTCGCCTCGGCGGATCTCGGCGGCGGCTTCGACCTCTCGGTCGGCGTCATCAACGACTTCGTCTTCGCGACGCCGCAGCCCTCGAGCACGGACGGCGTCGGCTTCATCGGGAAGCTCGGCTACACGGCCGAGAGCTGGTCCGCTTCGTTCGCTGCCTTGCACGCGAACGACACGGCCTTCGACGACCAGCCGACCACGACGATCCTCGACCTCGTCGTGAGCTGGGACATCACGGACCGGCTGGCGTTCCTGATGAACGCGGACCTGCTGCTGCGCGACGACGACGCGTTCCGCAACGACCCGAACGCCTGGGGCATCTCGCTCGCCTCGCGCTACGCGTGGACGGAGCGCCTGGGAACGGCCCTGCGGTACGACTTCGTGGATGACGATGGCCGTGCTTTCGGCTGCTCGAACCCGGCGGCCCAGCCGGCCTCCGAGATCGAGACCGAGTGCCAGATCCACACCGTGACGCTCACGACGGACTTCGCGCTGACCGAAGCGCTCACCATCAAGGGTGAAGTCCGCTACGACGTCTCGGACATCCACGACAACTCGGACGACGTGTTCTTCGACAACGACACCGGCCGCCGCCGCGCCGCCGGCGGATCCGCCGCCACGCGTGGCGACGACCAGGTCCTCGTCGGCGTCGAAGCCATCTACGCCTTCTAGTAAGACCACTCCAGCAACGACCGAAGGGCCCGGCTGCACCAGCAGCCGGGCCCTTCCTTTTCAAACCCTCGACGCGGACTGGACGCTACGCGTTGCCGAGTAGCGGCTCGGGGCGAGCTGCGTCTTGGCGAAGTAAAGCGCAGCCCGCACTCTCCAAGCGGCAGTCGTCCACCGAAGCACGCCAGGGCGAGCCATGAGCCAAGACGCAGCTCGCCCCGAGCCGCGCCCACCAACCAAAGATCAACCCAGCCCCGGCCCGCCTCCTACAGCGACCAGTCCGCGTTGATCCCCAACTTCTTCATCTTCGAGTAGAGCGTCCGCCGCCCGATCCCCAGCGTGCGAGCCGCCGTGGACCGGTTCCCCTTCGCTTCGCGCAGGGCCACGACGATGCGCCACGCCTCGGCGATCTCGAGCCATTCGCGCAGCGGAAGGTTCGGCTGAGCGCGCTGGGTGCGCGCCGCCCGATAGACTTCTTCCAAGAGCGCGTCGAGGGAGCTCGAAGCGCTACTCGGCTCTCTCTCGACCCGAGTCATGCCGTGTGCTGCCGATACCATGCGGGTCGATACTGCAAGGGCCGTGCCCTGCCGAAGCCGAGCGGGCGCGCCCTCCGCCCCGGCCGGCGCGCCGGATGCTCGGAATCGCGGCACGGGTGCTCGCCTCTTGAGCAGGAACCGGCCCGCCCCGGCAGGGGGAACGTGATATACCGTCCGTGCGGCGGCCCCTGGGGGCCCGCGTGAGCCGGCCCCAGGGAGCCGTGGAGGAAGCCCGAGCCATGCAGAAGGTGGAAGCGACGATCAAGCCGTTCAAGCTCGACGACGTGAAGGACGCCCTGGCCGCGATCGGCATCCAGGGTCTGACCGTCACCGAGGTGAAGGGCTTCGGCCGCCAGAAGGGCCACACGGAGCTCTACCGCGGCGCCGAGTACGTCGTCGACTTCCTGCCGAAGATCAAGCTCGAGGTCGCGGTTCCGGACGACCGGGTCGAGGCCACGGTCGAGGCCATCATCGGAGCCGCCAACACGGGCCGCATCGGCGACGGCAAGATCTTCGTGGTGCCGCTCGAGGAGACGGTCCGCATCCGGACGGGTGAGCGCGGGGAAGGCGCTCTCTAGGGGCGAAGCAGTTGCCCTCCGATCGCGAGATCTCGAACCCCTCCGCCCTCGCGCGCCTGAAGTCCCTCGCGGATCCCGTCTTCGGCTCCGACCTTCGCTCCCTCGCCGTCTTCCGGATCGGTCTCGCGACCGTCCTGCTCTGGGACCTCTACGACCGCAGCAAGTCCGTCGGCGCGCACTACGTCGACCCGGGAACGCTCCCGACCTCGGCGCTCTCGCTCGTGACCGGCGGCGCGCGCTTCTCGATCCACGTCTGGCTGGCGGACAGCGCGATGGCCCAGTGGGCGCTGCTCGCGCTCTCCTTCGCCGCGGCCTTCGCGCTGCTCGTCGGCTTCCACTCGCGCGTGGCCGCGGTCGTCTCCTGGGCGCTGCTCGTGAGCCTGCAGGTGCGCCACCCCCTGGTCTCCTGGGAGGGCGCGGACAAGGTGCTCCGCATCCTGCTCTTCTGGAGCATGCTGGCGCCGGTCGGCGCGCGCTTCTCCCTCGACGCCCTGCGCCGCGCACGCCGCGGCATCCCGGCGGGCGCGGACTGGCTCTGCACGCCGGCGACGGCGCTCTTCGTCCTCCAGGTCTGCGCGATCTACTGGATCACCGGGATGGCCAAGACCGGCGACCAATGGCTGAACGGCCAGGCGCTCGCCTACACCCTGCGCAACGACTACTTCGGTGCGCCCTTCGGCGTGTGGATGCGTCAGTTCGACGGCCTGCTGACGTTCCTGAGCCACTTCAGCCGCTACCTCGAACTGCTCGGGCCCTTCCTGCTCCTCGTCCCGTGGCAGACCTGGGCCTTCCGGCTCGTCGCCATGGCGAGCTTCTACGGGTTCCACCTCGGCGTGCTCGTGATGATGAGCGTCGGCTTCTTCTCGCCCGTCTCGATGGTGATGTGGCTGCCGCTCCTGTCGAGCCAGGTGTGGGATTTCGTGGCGCGCTGGCGAGGCTCCCAGGGGCCGGAAGGCGGCGCCCGGCTCGCCACGCCGCGCTGGATCGAACTCCCCGCCGCGGTGCTGTGCCTCTTCATGGTGGCGAGCATCCTCGCGAGCACCGTGGGCTGGGCCCGCGGCCGCGCTGCGCCGCTCCCGCAAGCGGTGAACGCAGCGGCGAAGGCGCTCCGCATCGAGCAGCACTGGCCGATGTTCAGCCCGAACCCGCCGCCCTTCGACGCGTGGCCCGTGCTGCGCGGACGCCTCGCCGACGGGCGCCTCGTCGACCCCTTCACCGGCGGGCCCGTGCTCGAGGATCAGCCGGAATCGGTGGCGCCGTACTTCCCGAGCTTCAAGTGGAAGATCCACTTCTGGTGGCTCATGCACAAATCCCGCGACCAGAAGCAGCCGCACATGCTCTGGGGGTATCTCTCGGACCATCTCTGCCGCGAGTGGAACGCGAGCCATCCACCGGAGGAGCGGCTCACGCGCATCGACCTCACGATCCGGCTCGAAGTGATCGAGCCCGAGAGCGAGACCGACCCGGTCGAGCGCTGGGACGTTCCCGGCTACCTTTGCTCCTGACCCGGGTTCAAGCGGAGGCGAGCAGGGCCGCGAAGCTCTCCTGGATGCCGAAGCCGAGCTTGTCGAGGTCGGGCAGCCAGGTGGGGTCGGCGTTGAGCCCGAAGCACAGGCGACCGTCGTAGGAGAAGACCGCGAGGCCGAGGCCGATGCCGTCGCAGATCGGGACGATCGGTCGGAGTGCCGTCACCCGTGCACCGCACAGCCAGCGGGTCTCCCGCGGGCCGGGCACGTTGGTCGCGATCACGTTGGCGACGCCCGAGAGAGTCATGCGCGTCCCGGCCAGGGCCAGCACCGGCGCCGGGACGCCGTCGAGCGCGCGGAGCAGGGTGTCGATCCCGGTCCAGGACGCGGTGGCCTTCAGCCGGTCGGTGATGCCGCGCGTGGCGTTCAGGCGCGGCCGCTCGCCCTCGGGGTCGACGGCCAGGGGGACGAGCATCGCGGAGATGCGATTGCCCATCGCGCCCGACTCCTCCTCCCGGCGGAGGCTCACCGGGACCATCGCCACCGGCTCGATCCCGCGCGTCTCGATGCCCTGACTGCGCAGGTAACGGTGCAGTCCGCCGGCCAGCACCGAGAGCACGACGTCGTTCACGGTTCCGCCGAGCCCGTGCCGGATCTCCTGCACGCCCTCCATCGGCAGCTCGAGGAAGTGCAGGCGGCGGCGGTGGGAGATGCGCTCGTTCCAGGGCAGCTGCGGGACGTCTCGCGCGGCGAGGCGGAGGGCCGACCACGCGGCCTGGCGCAGTTCCTCGCTCGCCTTGCGCACCGCCGCCGGGCTCATGAGTGCGTTCGCGAAGCGGCCGAGGCTCGAGAGCTGTCCGCGCAGCCCGTCGCCGAGCGCGCGGACCATGCGCTCCCCGGCCTCGGGCAGCGGGCCCGGAACGGCGGTGGGACGGAAGCGGTCCGGGGCATCGGGCGCTTCGTCGAGCAGGACCTCGAGCAGGCGCGCCCCGGCCATGCCGTCGACCATGCAGTGGTGGACCTTCAGGAAGACCGCCGTCGTGCCCGCGGCGCCGTCGATCACGTGCATGTCCCAGAGCGGGCGGTCGCGCGAGAGCGGCTGGAGCAGCAGCTCTTCGAGCAGGTTGCCGAGCTCGTGCTCGCCGCCGGGGGCCGGGACGGACCAGCGGTGGAGATGGTTTCGGGGGTCGAAGTCGGGGTCCGGCTCCCAGGTCGGGTGCCCGAGCGAGAAGGGGACGGGGATGGCCCGCTCGGCGTAGCGCCGCATGCGGTCGATGCGCGCGTGGATCCGGCGGGCGAGGGCGTCGAGCTCGACGGGTCCGTCGACCATGGCGACGCACCCGATGTGGAGCGGCGCGTGGCCGCGCTCCAGGTAGAGGAAGCCCGCATCCACCGAGGACATGCGCTGCTCGGGGGCGCGGACTCGTACGGAAGGTCGCCGCAAGCTCGCCATGGCTCGTCCTCCTGGGCCGCTTTGCAAGGGACCTTTCGCAAGGCGCATGCCATCGGCCCGTCGGGCTTCTTCCGGCCGGGTCGTTCCCGGCGCGACCCGATCGAGCCGCAGCGGTGCCCAGCCTTTGGACAGCCGGGTGCCCGGCGGGCGAGCAGCAGGGTGCCGATATCGGCCCATTCGGGGCCTGGGGGCCCGTGCATGCCCGCGCAGGGGTCGGAACGCGATGGCACGCCCGTTGCTTTAGAGCAGGCCGGACCTCAACTCCCAAGGAGACCCGGAATGTTCGAGAAGCTTCACGCGAGGGCCGTCGTCCCCGCGCTCGCCCTGGCCGGAGCAGCGATGCTGCCGGACGTGGCGCGAGCCGAGGAGGCCGTGTCCTCGGAAATGTTCACCGTCAACAACCTCTGGATGATGATCGCGGCCGCGCTGGTCTTCATCATGCACCTCGGTTTCGCGAGCCTCGAAACCGGCCTGACCCGCGCGAAGAACGGGACGAACATCCTGTTCAAGAACGTCTTCATCATCTGCGCGGGCATCCTCACCTACGCCTTCGTCGGCTTCAACCTGATGTACCCCGGTGACTTCCAGTTCATCGGCGGCATCCTCGGGTTCGCCGGCTTCGGTGTGGCGGCGGACGCCGCGGCCGTCTCGACGGCCTACGCCGACGGCAACTACACGTACTGGACCGACTTCCTCTTCCAGGCGATGTTCGCGGCGACCGCCGCGACGATCGTCTCGGGCGCGGTCGCCGAGCGCATCAAGCTCGGCAGCTTCATGGTCTTCGCGCTCCTGTTCGTCGCGATCGTCTACCCGATCGCCGGCTCCTGGAAGTGGGGCGCGGGCTTCCTCGACGAGATGGGCTTCTACGACTTCGCGGGTTCGACCCTCGTCCACTCCGTGGGCGGCTGGGGCGCGCTGGCGGGCGCGATGGTGCTCGGGCCGCGGCTCGGTAAGTACGTCGGCGGCCGCATCAACCCGATCCCCGGCAGCAACCTGCCGATGGCGACCATCGGCGTCTTCCTGCTGTGGCTCGGCTGGTTCGGGTTCAACGGCGGCTCGGTGCTGAACGCCGACGCGGCGCTCGTCTCGCTCACCCTCGTCACCACCTGCCTCGCGGCGGCGGCGGGCGGCCTGGTCGCCTGCTTCGTTTCCTGGGGCGTGTCCGGCAAGCCGGACCTCTCGATGGGTCTCAACGGCATCCTCGCCGGGCTCGTCGGCATCACGGCCGGCGCGGACCAGATGGCCATGGGCTCGTCGATCATCATCGGCGGCGTCGCCGGCGCGATCGTCGTGTTCTCGGTGATGATGTTCGACCGCATCAAGATCGACGACCCGGTCGGCGCGATCTCCGTGCACCTGGTGTGCGGCATCTGGGGAACGCTCGCCGTCGGCATGTTCGGTGCGATGGCCGGTGCCAGCCAGCTCTGGTACCAGTTCGTCGGCGTCGTCTGCTACGGCGTCTTCTCCTTCGGCAGCGCGATGGTCCTCTTCCTCGGCATCAAGGCCGTGATGGGCCTGCGCGTCAGCGAAGAGGAGGAGATCGAAGGCCTCGACCACGCCGAGCACGGCATGCACTGCTACGAGCTCGGCGGCAGCGGCGGCGGCCTCCTCGACGAGGTGACCGGTTCCGCGAAACCCGTTCCCGTGGCCACGGCGTCCCTCGCCAGTGAGCAGAGCTAGGAGACCGTCATGAAGAAGATCGAAGCGATCATCAAGCCGTTCAAGCTGGACGACGTGAAGGAGAAGCTCGCCGCCATCGGCATCCAGGGCATGACGGTGAGCGAGGTCAAGGGCTTCGGCCGGCAGAAGGGCCACACGGAGCTCTACCGCGGCGCGGAGTACGTGGTGGACTTCCTTCCCAAGATCAAGATCGAAGTCGCGGTCGACGACGACGCAGCAGAGAAGGCCGTGAGCGCCATCGTCGAAGCTGCCCACACCGACCGCATCGGGGACGGCAAGATCTTCGTCCTCCCGCTCGAAGAGGCGGTGCGCATCCGCACGGGCGAGCGGGGGCCGGAGGCTCTCTAGGCACGATACAACCCAAGACCCGACGGCAGAAGAAGGCCCCCGGAATGCAGGTTCCGGGGGTCTTCGCCGTTCGGGCGCGCGGGTCTTTCCGGCCTTCTCGCCGCGCCGGCAAGCAACCGGCAGCGCCGCAGGCGCCGCGGTCGGTTTGGTAGAGTCGCCGCGATGTCGCCTTCGCGCCGAGCCGCCGGATGATTCCCGAGCCTCCCTGCGGACATGGCCGGTCCGGCCTCGAGCGCGTGGGTTACCGGATGCGGTGCCCGACCTGCGGCTCCTTCTTCGACGGCGACCACGCCGGCAAGCCCTTCACCTACGACGAGGCCTACCCCGAGAGCCGCGGCCACTTCGACGCGCAGATCGGCGCCCTGAAGACCCGCTCCCTCGACCGCTGGCTCGAGCGCGCCGGGATCGACGTCCGGAACGCCCACGTCTGCGAGGTCGGCTTCGGGGGCGCGCACTGCCTCGCCGAGATGGCGAAGCGGGCGGGCCATGCCAGCGGCGTCGAGGCCGTGGAGGCGAATCTCGAACGGGCACGCTCCCTCGGCGTCACGGAGGTCCACGCCTTCTCGGACCGGCCCGAGCGGCTCGCGCGGCCGGTCGATCTCTGGCTCTTCCTCGACAGTTTCGAGCACCTCCCCGAACCCGCCGAGTTCCTGGTCTGGATGGCCGACAACTCCGCACCCGATGCACGGGTGCTGCTCGTCGCGCCCGAGGCGGGCTCGGCCTCCGAGCGCTGGCTCGGCCGGCTCTGGCCCCACAAGATCCCGGACCATGCCTTCCACTGGTCGCGCCGCGGACTCGGGGAGCTCTTCGAGGCCCACGGCTTCCGGGCGACGACGGACTTCCACCCGGGCAAGTACGTCTCGGGCGCCATGGTCGCGGCCCACCTCGCCCACAAGCTCGGGCGGCTCGCGCTTCCCGCGAAGCTCGAGGCCCTGCTCGGGCGCGTCCGGCTCTACTTCAACTTCGGGGAGATGGGGCTCGTCTTCGCGCGGGTGCCGACGCCGGAGCCGGCACCGTGAAGCTCCGCGCCAAGCAGCGCATCGACTTCTACCTCGGCGGAGCGGCCATCTTCCTGCTGCGCCCGATCGTCCGGGGGCTCGGGCACCTCCTGCGGCGGGATCACACGCTGCGCGTCGGGCGCGAGATCACGATCCTGAAGCTGATGGGTGGCGGGAGCCTGCTGCTGGCCTATCCGGCCCTCGTCGGGCTGCGGGAGCGGCATCCCGATGCACGGCTCGCCCTGGTCTGCTCGCCCGAAGTCGCCGTCTTCGCACGGACCTTCCGGGTCTTCGACGAGATCCGCGTGATCGACGACGGCAGCCCGGCGAAGCTCCTGGCGAGCGGAATCTCGGCGCTCCGCCGCACGTTCCGATCCGACACCGTGCTCGACCTCGAAGTGCACAGCCGCCTCTCGACGATCTTCTCCGTGGCGACCTGCGCGCGCAATCGGCTCGGCTTCTTCCTCCACGACACGTTCTGGCGCCGCGGTCTGCACACGCACCTGATCTTCTTCAACCGGTTCTCCGGCAGCTACTACTTCTACGAGAAGGCGATGGCGCTCCTCGACGCGACGCCCGCAGGCGCCGCCGCGTGCGATGCGCGCATCCGAGAGGGGTTGCCGGCGCCGCGCGCGGCGGAGGCGGACGGGCGCGAACGGATCTGCGTGGGCGTCGCGTGCTCGGAGCTCGCGCCCGAGCGGATGCTCTCGCCCGAGCAGTGGGAGCGGGTCTTCCGCGAGCGCGCGGGCAGCGGAGCGCGGCGCTTCGTCTTCCTCGGCGCCGCGCGCGACCGGGAGCTCGCCGAGGCGGTGATCCGGCGCGCGCAGGCGGCGCTGCCCGAACACGCCTACGAGAACCTCTGCGGCGAGTGCAGCCTCCCCGAGAGCCTGGCCGAGCTCGCGAGCGCCGACGGGTACTGGGGCGTCGACTCCGGGCTTCTCCACTACGCCCGCCTCTTCCGCTTGAAGTGCCTCTCCTACTGGGGGCCGACGGATCCGCGCACCCGGCTCAAGCCCTTCGACGGGCTCGAGGAAGAGGCCGTCTACCGCAAGATCCCTTGCTCCCCGTGCGTCCACCTCGCCGAGACCGCGCCGTGCGGCGGTGACAACGTGTGCATCCAGAATCTGTTCGAGGCGTCGGGCGAGGGCGAACGCTGGTCGCCCTACGTCGATTCGCGCTAGCGGCGCTCGATTCGCGCTGGCGGCGCGGTCTAGCGCGGCCCCCATACGTCGGGCGGCTCGAACCCGGGCGGCATGTTCGGATGCCGCGCCAGCGGAGCCGCCGCGCCTGCCTCGAGCTCCCGCAGGTGGGAGAGCAGCTGCTCGACGCGCTCGGGCTCGCGCTGGGCGAGGTTCGTGGCCTCGCCCGGGTCGGCGGCGACGTCGAACAGGCCGAGCGCCTCGGGCGAAGCGACGGGCCCGCGCACGAGGAGCTTCCACGGGCCGAACACGACGGCCGCCCGCCGCGCCTCCACGTTCAGGGGGATCGGCCGCGCCGCCTGCGCCTCTCCGCGGAGCACCGGAAAGACGTCGATGCCGTCGAGGTCCGGCCCGGCCGGCGCGATCCCCGCGAGCGCCCGAACCGTGGCCCGTACGTCGACCGCGTGCAGCGGGGCTCGGGCGACCGCGCCTGCGGGCAGCCGGCCCGGCCACGTGAACACCGCCGGGACGCGCACGCCGCCCTCGGTGAGCTGCCCCTTGCCGCCGCGAAGCGGTGCGTTGCTTCCGCCGTCGCTCGCCGACGCGCCGTTGTCGCTCAGGAAGATCACGAGGGTGCGGTCGGCCAGGCCTTCGCGAGCGAGGGCGTCGAGGACCGAGCCCACCGCGCGATCGAGCTGGCTCACCAGGGCGGAGAAATTCCTGCGGTTCGGATCCGCCGTTTCGGCGTAGGCGTCCTCGTCCTCGGCGGTCGGCTGCAGGGGGGTGTGGGGGGCCGTGAAACTCAGCATGAGGAAGAGAGGACGCTCGAGGGGGCGTTCCTCGAGGATGCGCACCGCCTCGGCCGCGAGAAGATCCGTCGCGTGACCCTCTTCCCGGACGGGCTGGCCCGCGCGATGCCAGTCCAGGGCGCCCAGGCGCCGGTGGCGCCAGTAGTCGACCATGCCGCCGTAGGGGCCGTAGTGATGTTCGAAGCCGCGGGCCGAGGGCAGGTGCTCCGGCCGCGTCATGCCGAGGTGCCACTTCCCGACGAGCGCCGTTTCGTAGCCGGCCGCGCGGAGGTCGTCCGCAAGGGTGGATTCGCTTTCCGGGAGTCCGTAGCCGTCCCACGGACGGACGGCGCCGCCCTGGAACCCGTAGCGTGCGGGGAAGCGTCCCGTGAGCAGGGCGGCGCGCGTCGGGCTGCAGGTCGGCAGGGCGTAGAAACGCTCCGCGCGAACTCCCTCGGCGGCGAGGGCGTCGATGCGCGGCGTGCGGATCTCGCTTCCGTGGTAGCCGACGTCGTTCCAGCCGAGGTCGTCGGCGACCACGAGCAGGACGTTCGGGGCATCGGGCGGCGGTGCGGCCGCTCCGCTTGCGCCGGGGGGCTCGGCTTCGCCGCAGGAGACGAGGCCGAGCACGGCCAGCGTGGTCACGATGCATCTGCGCGAGCGGGGAGAGGCGCGGTGCCGGGTCGGGTGGAGCATCGTCGCTATTATCGCGCGTCATGAGCGGTGACGCGCCGATGGATTCCGCCACGCCCCCCGCCGCCGCTCCGGGTCCGCGCGCCGCGTGGATCACCGCGGCCGCGGTCCTGCTCGCTTCCCTGGTGCTCGGGGCCGCCTTCCTCGGCTCGGTCGAGACGGGCGCGCAGGCGGAAGCCACCACCTTCGCCGAGGCCGAGCGCATGGCGCGGGGCGATCAGCGGTTCGGCATCGTCGAGTACACCCACTATCCGAACGGGCCGCTCTACCTGACGGCGGCGATGACGGCCGTCGGCCTCGAGCGCGGCACGATGCGCTGGCTGCCGCTCCTCCTGTCTTCCTTCGCGCTCGGCGGGTTCGCCTTCGTGCTCGCCCGGGTCAGTCTCCGGCGCTGGATGCTCGCGTGGGTCGTCGGCGGGTGCTGCATCCTCCTGCTGCAGCCGGCCTACGTCCAGTGGCAGGGGGCGATCCACGAACACTCCTACGCGGTGACCGTCGCGCTCCTCGCGGTCGTGCTCGCCACGCTCCTGCCCGCGGGCAGGAGCTGGCCCTTCGTCGCCCTCGGCTTCGTCGCGGGTTGGGTCGGCTACGACTGGTTGCCCGGCCAGGCGCTGGTTCTGTTCGGCGCACGCTGGCTCGTCGCCGCGCGGGACGAAGCGCTGCCGCTCACCCAGGCTCTCCTGCACGGCGTGCTCGACACGCTCAAGTTCACCGCCGGCGCCTCGCTCGCGATCCTCGCCCACACGTTCCAGCTGGTGCTCTACTTCGGCGACGCGGAGACCGCGCTGCGCGACCTGCTCGGCTCGGCCGCGGCGCGGGCGGGCGCCGACGGTGCCGAGCGGCTCAACCCGGAGTACGGCGCGAAGATCCGCGCGAACACGCAGACCCTCGCCGAGGCCTACGGGGCGGGCGGGGATCTCTCCCGGACCTACGTGATCGGGCAGCTCGCCGGCCAGTTCGCGAACCCGCGCTGGACTTCGCCCGGGTTGCTGCTCGTGGCGGCGGCGGCCGGGCTCGCGGCGCTCGGCACCGGGCTCGCGCCGCGCCTGCGCGCCGGGTCGTTCCGTGCCCTCGGCGTCGGCGCTTTCGCTCTCGCCATCGCCCTGGCTTCGACGGTCGCCTGGGCATTCCTCATGCCCCAGCACGGCCTCGCGCATCTGCACATGCTGCCGCGGCACGTCCTGCTGCTCGTGCTGCTCGGGATCGCGCTCCCGCCGCTCCTGTTCGCGCGGGAGGGGCCGGCCTTCGAAGCGGCCGGCGCGGCCGCCTGGTCCCGCGCCCTCGCGCTCCACGGGCTCTGGCCCGTGCTCACCGTCGCGCTCTACGGCTACGCGCTACTCGCCCTCTAGCGGGGCCGCTTCCGCGGGGCTCCCGATCCGGTCGGCGAAGGCCTCGAGGGGATAGCGCTTGATGCGCTCGATCGTGGCGCGCCGGCCCTCGTCGTCGACGTCGGGGACGAGGTACTCCCAGACCGTCTCGCCCTCCCGGGTCACCTCGAAGGCGCGGCCGGAATCGGAATCCGCGATCAGCGTGTTGCCGTTGGGGAGCCGCTCGTTCGACCCGCGGTTCGCCGAGAAGAAGGGCTCGCCCGTCTCGCCCGGGTACTCCCAGACGATCTCGTCGGTGCGCGGGTCGACCTCGAGTACGCGTGAGGTGCGCCGCCGCACGCCATTGTCGAAGAGCAGGATGTTCCCGTTCGCGAGCAGCGTCGGGTGATGCGGGAGCTCGAGCTTCCCTTTGCCCCAGGCCCAGACGAGCCGTCGGGCTTCCCAATCGATGATGGCGATGGTGTCCTGGTTGCGCAGGCAGGTGAGGATGTGGTTCGGCCCGTAGACGCGGTGCGTTCCGAAGAGCTCCGGCCGGTTCATCCACTCGATCGAGTTGGCATGGAAGAGCTCGACGGCCTGGCGCTCGTCGCGCAGCCGGGCGTTGATCTTCCGCATGCGGAAGATCTCCGGGGTCTTCTGCAGGATCTCGAGGACGGAGGCCTCGGCGATCGTCTCGCCGTCGGGCGTGAGCAGGGTCAGCCACTCGTCCTTCACCTCGGCGTCCGGGTAGACCGCGGGAAGGGTGCGGTAGCGCCCGACGAGGGTGAGGAGGTCGCCGCGGGGCGTCTGCTCGAGATCGTGGTGCGCGGGAATCGCGCGCTTGAAGCGTTCCGTCCCGTCCCAGGCGAGCCGCAGGGCGAACATGGCGTCGAGGGATTCCTTGCGGTCGTTTCCGGTGAGGTCCATGCCGGTGACGAGCAGGTCGCCCGAAGGAAGGAGGTCGGCCGTCGACCAGAATCGGCACGGGGGTTTCTCCCAGGCGTGCACGACGCGCCCCTCCATGTCGACGAGCTCCGCGCGGCAGCGGTGGCGAATCGTGTAGAGGCTGTAGCCGGGGAAGGCGCGCTCGGGGTCGTGACGGACGACGCCGGTCTCGCCGGTCGGCTCATCGGCCGAGAAGTAGACGTAGCCGAGGGCCTCGAGGAGCTCGCGCTCCTCCTTCGACATCTCGATGTCGGTGCCCGACGGGGTCTCGGCCTCCGAGGAAGCCTCGGTGGGTTCGCTCCGTTCCCCACACGCGGTGGGAAGGAGCAGAAGCGCGAGCAGGATCGGGGTGAGGTTCTGCATCAGTCGATGTATCCAAGGGCGCGGAGCCGTTCGCGCTGCTCCGGGTCGAGGTCTCGGAGGGACGAGGTTTCGCGATCGTTGGCGCGGCAGCGATCGACCCAGCCCCGCGCGCGCTCGCGCAAGGCTGCGGCGCGCTCGGGAGCGTCGGCAGCGCGGTCCGTCCGCTCGCCGGTGTCGCCGAGATCGTAGAGCTCGATCGTCCCGGGTTCGGCGTTGTAGATCGCCTTCAGGCCTCCATCGAAGAGGGCGACGTTCAGGTCGCCCCGCTCGCGCTTGAAGGGCTCGAAGTACTTCTTGCGGTTGTCCCGCACGGCGACGACCTCCGGGGCTCCGACCGGGCTCTCGCCGAGTCCGGCCATTTCGAAGAGCCGGGGCAGGAGCGCGGTCACGGAAAACGGTTCGCTCACGCGCACCCCCTGGTTCGCGCTTCGCGGATCGCGGATCAAGAGGGGCACGTGCAAGAGCTCCCGATGGAGCGATTGGTCGTGCTGCCAGCCGCCGTGCTCGCCGAACTCCTCGCCGTGGTCGGAGGTCACGGCGAGGATCGTGCGGTCGAGAACGCCGGCGCGCTCGAGGGCCGCCCGGACCTGGCCGAGGTTCGCATCGGCCACGCGCACGTCCGCGGCGTAGAGGCGTTCGATGGCCGCGCGCTCGGCTTCGAGCCCCTTCATCGTGGCCTCCTGCTCCTCGGCGTTGTCCGTGGTGCCCGGCGGCAGGCCCTCGGTGAAGTCGGCCCGCGTCAGCTGGCGGTAGCGCTGCAGCTCGCGGTTGAGCACGCGTCGCTCGGCGTCGCCGACGCCGCCCCCGAGCGCATCGAGACTCTCGCGGTGTCCCGTGTACGGGTCGTGGGGTTCGGTCGAGTGGAGATAGAGGAAGAAGGGCCGGTCGTCCTCTTCGAGCCAGCGGAGCAGGACGTTCGGATCGACGGCGGCCTGCCCGCGGAAGAGCGCCGTCGTCTCGAAGCCACGGTCGAGGCCGCTCATCTCCCCGGCGTAGGGGTTCGCGTGGAAGTTCGCGGTGCGGTACCCCGCCGCCCGGAAGCGCTCGGCGAAGGTCGCGACGTCCTCGGGGATGCGGTCGCCGTCGAGGCGCACGCCGTGGTCGCAGAGCGGAAGGCCGGTCAGCAGCGAGGCGACCGAGGGCAGCGTCCAGGGTGCGGGGGCGACGGCGTTCTCGTAGAGGGTGCCTTCGGCCGCGAGGGCGTCGAACACGGGCGAGGTCGGGAGCGGCTGGCCGTAGGCGCCGAGGGCGTCCGCGCGCAGGGTATCGATCACGTAGACGACGACGTTCGGCGGGCCGCCCGGATCCGGGGCGCACCCGGCGAGGACGAGGACCAGGGCCGCGCAGCGTCGAAGCCGCTCGGCGAGGGGCTGTCGGCCTCGCGGCGCCATGGCGAGCGGCGCCCCTATCGGGCCGAGAGGCCGAGCACGTCGGCCATGCCGTAGAGACCGGCCGGCTGGCCCACGAGCCAGCGAGCCGCGCGCACGCTGCCGCTCGCGAAGTGCTCGCGGGTGGCGCTGCGGTGGATCAGTTCGATGCGCTCGCCGCGGCCGACGAACATCACCGTGTGCTCTCCCGGGTTGTCGCCGCCGCGCAGGGTCTGGATGCCGATCTCGCCGTGGGGCCTCGCGCCGACGTCGCCCTCGCGGGAGAGGGTCCCGGACTTCTCGAGGGTGGTCGCCCGGGCGGCGGCGACGGTCTCGCCGAGCCAGAGGGCGGTGCCGCTCGGGGCGTCCCGCTTCTGGCCGTGGTGGAGCTCGACGATCTCCGGGTCGAAGGCGTCGCCGAGGAGCTCCGCCGCCCGCCCGGCGAGGTGGTTCAGCACGTTCACCGCGATCGAGAAGTTCGCAGCCTGGAGCAGCGGGATGCGCGCCGCGATGCGTTCGAGCTCGAGCTTCTGCTCGGCGCTGAAGCCCGTGGTGCCGGTGGCGTAGGCGATGCCGGCCTCGGCGGCGACGGGGAGGTTCGCCAGGGTCGCGGCCGGGATCGAGAAGTCGATGGCGACCTCCGCCGCCGAGAAGGCCGCCGCCGCATCGTCGGTCACGGTGCAGCCGTCGTGGCTCTCGCCGACGCCCGGGTGCCCGGGGCCTTCGAGCAGGGAAGCCAGCTCGGTTCCGGGGTCCTGCCGGACGGCGGCACGCACGTGCTCGCCCATGCGTCCGAGTGCGCCGACGACGCAGACGCGGACGCTCACGAGCGCCTCTCCCGGCGAAGTCCTGCGCGCGGCTCGCTCACAGGAGGCCGAACTCCTTCATGACCAGGCGCAGCCGTTCGCGGTTCTCGTCCGCGATCGGCGTGAGCGGAAGCCGGATCTCGTCCGACACCAGGCCCTGGAGCGCGACGGCCGCCTTGATCGGGATCGGGTTCGTTTCGCAGAAGACGGCGTCGATCAGCGGCAGCAGGCGTTGGTGGAGGCGCTGGGCCTGGGCGACGTCGCCGCTCTTGAAGCTGCGCACGAGCTCGACCATCTCGGCCGGGACGAGGTTGCCCACGGTGGTGATGACGCCGTGCCCGCCGACGGCGAGCAGCGGCAGGGTCATGGCGTCGTCGCCCGCCAGGAACGTGAAGCCCTCGGCGCAGGCGATCACGGCCTGGGAGATCTGGTGGATGTCCCCGCACGCTTCCTTCACGCCGACGATCTGCTCGATCGTCGAGAGCTCGGCGAGGGTCTCGGGCAGCAGGTTCGAGGCCGTGCGCCCCGGGATGTTGTAGACGACCAGCGGGAACGCCGACTGGCGTGCGATCTCCGCGAAGTGCTCGACGACTCCGCGCTGGGTCGGCTTGTTGTAGTAGGGCGAGATCAGGAGCGCGCCGTCCGCGCCGGCCTCCTTCGCGTGCCGGGTGAGGGCGATCGCCTCCTTGGTGTTGTTCGAGCCCGTGCCCGCAATCACCTGGACGCGGCCGCGCGCGGCCTCCACCACGACCTCGACCACGCGCCGGTGCTCGGCGTGGGAGAGCGTGGCGGACTCGCCCGTGCTGCCGCAGGGCACGATCCCGTCGACGCCGGCCTCGACCTGGCGCTCGACGAGCTGCCGCAGGGCCGCCTCGTCGACGGCGTCATTCCGGAACGGGGTCACCAGTGCAGTGTGGACACCCTCGAACATCAGACTTCCTCCAGCGGGAAGGTGCCGGTGAAGACCTCGGCGGCGGGGCCCGTCATGAAGACGGAGGCGTCACCGCCGGCCCAGGCGAGCTCGAGCGCGCCGCCGCGCAGCTCGACGGTCAGCTCCGGGTCGGCCACCCCGCGCAGGATCGAGGCCACCGCCACGGCGCAGGCGCCGCTGCCGCAGGCGAGGGTCTCGCCGGTTCCGCGCTCGAACGTGCGCTGGCGGATGCGGTCGCGGGCGACGACGGTCACGAACTCGACGTTCGTCCGGTTCGGGAAGGCCGGATGGTTCTCGATGCGCGGGCCGAGGGTCTCGACGGGCGCGGTGTCCGGGTCGTCGACGTAGAGGACCGCGTGCGGGTTGCCCATCGAAACGCAGGAGACCGTGACGCGCTCGCCCTCGACGTCGAGGGGTGCGTCGAGGACGGGGCCCTCGCCGCTCCCGAGCCGGGTGGGGATCTTCTCGGGCACGAGCACGGGCCGGCCCATGTCGACGCGCACGCAGTCCGAGCCGTCGGCTTCGCGGCGGATCCAGCGGGGGCGCACGACGCCGCCGAGGGTTTCGACGCCGACTTCCTCGGCCTGGGTGTGGCCGCGGTCGCGCACGTACTTGAGCAGGGCGCGGATGCCGTTGCCGCACATCTCCACGCGCGAGCCGTCGGCGTCGTAGATGTCCATGCGGAAGTCCGCGATCTCCGAGGGGCGGATCACGAGGATCTGGTCGCAGCCGATTCCGAAGTGGCGGTCCGCGATCCGCTCCGCGAGCCGCTCGAGGGGCGGGATCTCGTGGGCCAGCGCGTCGAGCACGACGAAGTCGTTCCCGGCGCCGTGCATCTTGGTGAAAGGCAGGGTCGTCATCAGCCCGTCAGTCCTTCGGGGATCGTCTCGCCCCGAACGAGGTCTTCGTAGGTCTCGCGCTCGCGCACGAGCTCGAAGCGGTCGCCCTTCACGAGCACCTCGGCCGCGCGCACCCGCCCATTGTAGTTCGAGGACATGCTGAACCCGTAGGCCCCCGAGGAGCGCACGGCGAACAGGTCGCCGCGCTCGACGGGCGGGATCGGCCGGTCCTTGGCGAGGAAGTCCCCGGATTCGCACACGGGCCCGACGACGTCGGCCGCCACGGCCTCGCCGCGCGCGGGGGCCACGGTCTCCACCGCCTGGTAGGCCTGGTAGAGGGCGGGGCGGATGAGGTCGTTCATGGCCGCATCGACGATCACGAAGCGGCGGTCGCCGTTGGTCTTTTCGTAGAGCACGCGGGTCAGCATGACGCCGGCGTTGGCGGCGAAGGAACGGCCCGGTTCGAAGACGAGGTCGCACTCGAGGCCGCCGACGCTCTCGATGACGCCCTGGGCGTACTCGGCGAAGCTCGGCGGGGTCTCGTCGTCGTAGCGCACGCCGAGGCCGCCCCCGACGTCGATCGTGCGGATCGGGTGGCCGGCGTCGCGCAGCTCGAGCACGAGATGCCGCACGCGGTTCAGCGCGTCGACGAAGGGCCGGACCTGGGTGAGCTGGCTCCCGATGTGGCAATCGATGCCCACGGCCTCGACGTGCTCGAGGGCCTTGGCCTCGGCGTAGGCATCGCTCGCCTCGCCCCAGGGGATGCCGAACTTGCTGGTCTTGAGCCCGGTCGAGATGTAGGGGTGGGTCTGCGGGTCGACGTCCGGGTTCACGCGGAAGGCGACGGGCGCGCGCACGCCGCGGGCGCCGGCCACGGCGTCGATGCGCCGCAGCTCCGCACGCGATTCCACGTTGAACATCTTGATGCCGGCCTCGAGCGCGGCGTCGATCTCGTCGTCGCGCTTGCCGACGCCCGAGTAGACGATCTTCTCCGGCGAGGCGCCGGCCTTGAGCGCGCGGAAGAGCTCGCCGCCCGAGGTCACGTCGATGCCCGCGCCGCGCGCCACGAGCGTGCGCACCACCGCGAGGTTCATGTTCGTCTTGATCGAGTAACAGAGCGTGTGGGGCACGTCGCCGAGGGCCTGGTCGAGCGCGTCATAGGCGCCGGCCAGGGCGGTCGCGCTGTAGACGAACAGCGGCGTGCCGAAGCGCTCGGCGAGCGCGTCGAGGGAGACGTCCTCCGCGAAGAGGTGCCCGCCGCGGCGGGTGAAGGCTTCGGGCACGCTCACCGCCGCTCCTCCTCTTCTTCCTCGGCGGCGGGCCGGTCCGGCGGGTAGGGCTCCGGCGGCCCGTACCGGCCGCACGCCGCAACGCTTGCCGCGAGGGCGAGAGCCAGGATCCCTGCCGTCCATCGTTTCGTCGAGCGCACAGGGGTCGAACTCCTCACTCCGCGTTCCCTTCCGAGGTCATTGCCGCAAGCTCCGCAGCCCGCGCGCTCGTCGCCGCCTCCTCCCGTTCGAGGGCGGCCAGCACGTTCGGCCGGGCGGTGCCTCCGGCGAGGCTCCGCTGCTCGAGGGAGCGGTCGAGATCGAGCAGGGCATCCGCGCCATCCGGGAAGCTCGGATGGAACGCCACCAGGTCTTCGCGCGAGAGCGAGCGCAGGCTCACGTCCTTCTCCACACAGTGGCCGACCACCCGGCCGACCACCTCGTGGGCGTCCCGGAAGGGAACGCCCTCGCGGACCAGCACCTCGGCCAGGTCCGTCGCCAGAAGCATCGGGTCTTCGGCCGCGGCCCGCATCCCGTCAATTTGTACGCGCAGCGTCGCCACCGCGCCGGCCATGACGCGCAGCGAATCCCGCAGGGTGTTCGCCGTGTCGAAGATCGGCTCCTTGTCCTCCTGGAGGTCGCGGTTGTAGGTCAGCGGAAGGCCCTTCACCGCGGTGAGCAGGGAGACGAGGTTCCCGACGGCGCGCCCGGCCTTGCCGCGCACGAGCTCCGGGACGTCCGGGTTCTTCTTCTGGGGCATCAGGCTCGAGCCCGTCGAATAGGCGTCCGAGAGCTCGATGAAGCCGAACTCCGCCGTCGACCACAGCACGAGCTCCTCGGCGAGCCGCGAGAGGTGCACCATGGCGATCGCTCCCGCCGAGAGGAACTCGAGGGCGGCGTCGCGCGCGGCCACGGTGTCGAGGCTGTTGCGCGTCGGCTCGTCGAAGCCGAGCTCGCGGGCGGTGGCGTCGCGGTCGAGGGGCAGCGTGCTGCCGGCGAGGGCGCCGGAGCCAAGCGGGCAGCGCCGCACGCGCTCGCGAACGCCGGCGAAGCGTTCGCCATCGCGCTCGAACATCTCGCAGTAGGCGAGCCAGTGGTGGGCGAGCCGCACGGGCTGGGCGCGCTGCAGGTGCGTGTAGCCGGGCAGCACCGTATCGACGTGCTCGCGGGCCTGCTCACACAGGACCTGCCGCATCTCGACGAGACCCTGCTCCGCGGCCAGGCTCGTCTCGCGCAGGTAGAGCGCGAGGTCCGTCGCGACGAGGTCGTTGCGGCTGCGGCCGGTGTGGAGCCGGGCCGCCGCGTCGCCGATCCGCTCGCGCAGCCGGGTCTCCACGTTCATGTGGATGTCTTCGAGCGCGGGGTCGTAGTCGAAGCGGCCCTCCGCCATGTCGGCTTCGAGGTCGTCGAGACCCTTTAGGATGGCGTCCCGGTCCGCCGCGGAGATCAGCTCCTGGGCGGCCAGCATCCGGGCGTGGGCCCGGGAGGCGCGCAGGTCGTAGCGGGCCAGGGCCCGGTCGAAGTGGACCGAGGCGCTGAACCGCTCGACGGCAGGGTCTGTTGCCTGGCCGAACCGGCCAGCCCAGGGCTTCTTCGCCACCATTCGTGCAAATCTCAGGAATCGTTGTGGAATTTCAAGGGCGGGCTTGACGGGGGCAGCTCCCCACCCCTAGCCTCCGCACCGCTTCCGAGACGGTATCCCATCCGGCTGGCGGTGGCTTTCGGCCTCCTCGCCCGCTTCGGGTTCCCCCGGGGGCAACACCCCCCAGGAGCGCACCATGATCATCGTGATGAAGGCGGACACGCAGCCCGATTCGCCGGAGCGGGCCCAGCCGACGGGCGTGGTGCCGGCCGAGCCCATCGAGGAGTTCACCTACGTCGAATCCGCGTCGGGCTAGGCCCGGCGTCGGTCGCGGCGCCGGGGGGTGAAGCGTGGCCCGAACCAAGAAGAAGAGTCGGAAGAGGGGCTCGCGCGGCATCATCGCCCGCACGGCGGGCGGCATCGCCGCGCTGATCCGCAAGCTCTGGATTCCGATCGCCGCGGTGGCCTTCGTGACCGGCGTGTTCCTCGCGGTCTGGGTGATCCGCCTCGATCGCATCGTGGTGGAGCGGTTCGAGGGCCGCACGTTCCAGGTTCCGAGCCAGGTGCTCTCGCAGCCGGTGGTCCTCTACCAGGGGCTCGACTGGCAGCAGACGGACCTGCGCGGGACGCTCGCGCGGCTCGGCTACCGGCGCGTTCGCGGGCGCACGCCGGCGCCCGGCCAGTACGACTGGGAGGGGGATCGCGTCCGCCTGCACCTGCGGCCGTCGAAGCGGCCCGGGGCGGGGGAGCAGAGCACCAAGGTCGAACTCCGGCTGGTCGGCCCGATCATCGTCCGCGTCACGACGCCCGGCGGACGCCGGCTCGGCGCGGTGCCGCTCGCGCCCGAGCCCGTCGGCTTCTACTACGGGCCGGACCGCGAGCAGCGCGAGCTCGTCCAGCTCGAAGACCTCCCGCCGGCGCTCGTCGACGCCATCCTCGCCGTCGAGGACCAGCGCTTTCCGACCCACTCGGGCATCGATCCGCGCCGCATCGCCGGCGCCCTGATCGCGAACCTCCAGGCCGGTTCGGTTCGCCAGGGTGGCTCCACCCTGACCCAGCAGCTCGTGAAGAACTTCTTCCTCACGCCCGAGCGGACCTATACGCGCAAGCTCCAGGAAGCGGTGATGGCGCTGCTCGTCGAGTGGCGGTTCGAGAAGGGCGAGATCCTCGAGGCCTACCTGAACGAGATCTACCTCGGCCAGCGCGGGCCGACGGCCGTCCACGGCGTCGGCCAGGCCGCGCGGCTCTACTTCGGGAAGGCGGCGAGCGATCTCGAACCCGCGGAGTCCGCGCTGCTGGCGGCGATCATCCAGAGCCCCAACGCGATCTCGCCCAACCGCCGGCCCGAGCGGGCCATCGAGCGCCGCAACCTCGTGCTCGACCTCATGCACGACCAGGGCCGGATCGACCGCAAGACCTGGGAGCACGCGAAGAACGAGCCGCTCCTGCTCGCCGAGGTCACACCCGACGCCCGGGACGCCCGATACTTCATGGCGGCCCTCGAGCGCCAGCTCCCCGACCACTACGACCGCAAGCAGCTCGCGAGCGAGGGGATGCAGATCCACGCCACCGTGGATCTCCGACTCCAGCTCGCGGCGGCGAAGGCCCTGCGCGAGGGCCTCGACGCGATCGAGAAACGCCACCCCGAAAAGCAGAGCGAAGACCCCCTCGCGCGCATTCAAGGATGTGTCGTCGCGCTTCGCCCCCAGACGGGGGAGGTGCTCGCGCTGGTGGGTGGGCGCGACTACGGCGTCTCTCAGTTCGACCGCTGCACCCAGGCCCGGCGCCCCGCGGGCAGCGTGTTCAAGCCGTTCGTCTACATCGCCGCCCTCGAACGGGCGCGGGAGGGCGACGGAATCACACTGGCCGACTTCCTTTCGGACGAACCGCTCCAGGTGAAGACGCCCTCGGGGGTCTGGGCCCCGAACAACTACGACCATCAGTTCCACGGCCGGGTGGCGGTGCGCGAGGCGCTCGAGCGCTCGCTCAACGTGGCGACGGCGCGGCTCGCCCAGGACATCGGCGTCGACCGCGTGGTCGACGTGGCGCGGCGGCTCGGCATCGAGAGCGACCTGCCCGAGGTGCCGAGCCTCGCCCTCGGGACCGCGGACGTCTCGCCTCTCGAGATGGCGCGTGCCTACGCGACCCTGGCGAGCGGCGGGATCCGCCCCGTGGTGCGCACCTTCGACGAGGTGGTGGACGCCCGCGGGGAACAGCTCGAGCGCAGGAAGACGAGCTTCCGCCGCGTGCTCGACGAAGGCACGTCCTACCTGGCGACGTCGTTGCTCGAAGGCGTGATCGAGCGCGGGACGGGGCGCTCACTCTCGAGCCACGGGCTCACCGGCGCGCTCGCCGGCAAGACCGGCACCACCGACGACGAGCGCGACGCCTGGTTCATCGGCTTCACGCCAGAACTGGTCGTGGCGGTCTGGGTCGGCTTCGACGAGCCGCGCAGCATCGGGCTCTCGGGCGCGAGCGCCGCGCTGCCGATCTGGGCTCAGTTCGTTCGGGAAGCGACGGGCGGCAACATCCGCGGCGCCTTCTTCCCTCCCCAAGGGGTGGTCCGCATGGACATCGATCCCGAGAGCGGCGCGCGCGCCCTGCGCGCCTGCCCGCGCCGCCGGGCCGAATACTTCCTCTCGGGGACCGAGCCCGAGACCACCTGCCCCGGGTTCGCGCGGCGCCGCGGGGAACCCGGCGCCAGTCGCGGAAGAGGAAACGACGCGTGAAGACACTGCGGCTTCTCTCCACCCTACTGCTCCCCCTGGGAACGCTCGCCTGTCAGTCGGGCTTCGCGCCGACGCTGCCCGAGCGCGACGACGCCCTCGAGTTCGAAGACGTCCTCGACGAGGGCGACGACCGCCGCGTCGCTTCCAACCATCTCGTGGACGAAGGCCTGGGCGCCGACGACCTCGGCGACCGGCGAAACGCGCTCGACCGCTACGAGATGGCACTGACCGTCGACCCCGGGAATCCGTGGGCGTACATGGCCCTGGCGCGCCACGAACTCGAAGGAGGTGACCCCGCGCGGGCCCTCTCGGCCCTCGATCGCTGCCGTTCGCTGCTCGAGGCCTACCAGGAGCTGACCCCCGAGGCCGAGACCCACCTGCTCGGTCTGCGCGGCGGCGCGCTCCAGGCCCTCGGGCGCGGCCGCGAAGCCGCGCCGCTGCTCGACGAGGCGCGGCGGCGCGCACCGAACGCCTGGGGCGACGGAATGCTCGAAGCGGGCGAGCTGCGCTAGCGTCGCGCGCCATGTCGGCGAAATCGAAGATCTTTACGGCGACCGGGGCAATCAGCCTCGTTCTCGACTGGGCCACGAAGCAGTGGGTGCTCGACAACCTTTCCTTCGCCGACCGCCGGGCCGTCATCGATGGCTTCTTCTACCTGACCCACGTCCGCAACCCCGGCGCGGCATTCAGTCTCTTCGCGGACGCCCCCGAGAACATCCGCATGTTCTTCTTCGTCGGGGTTTCCCTACTCGCGATCGGAATCATCTTCTCCTTCTACCGACAGCTCGCCCCTGGGGATCGGCTTCCGGCCTTCGCGCTCGGCAGCATCCTCGGCGGTGCGGCCGGCAACCTGGTCGACCGCGTGTTCCGCGGGGGCGAGGTCGTCGACTTCCTGCACTTCCGGCTATGGAGTGGCTACTCCTGGCCCGACTTCAACCTCGCGGACACGTTCATCGTCGTCGGCGTCGGTCTGCTGATCCTCGAACTCCTCGTGACCGAGGGAGAGGACCGCAGCGGTGCGGATGCGAATTCCTCGTCGGAAAGAGCGGACGCTTCGGAGTCGTCGACTCCTTCCGACGGCACGACGGGCGAGGACGCTCGCGTCTAGCCGTCGCTTCGTACGCGCTTCCCCGCAGGAACGCTGCGCTCCCGACTCGCTTCGAAAAAAGTTCGCTTCGACGCGATCCCTCGACGGGGAAGCCATCTTCTCCGCGCATCGCGCACGTGCGATACCGAACGTCCGACACCGAACTGTGTCTCACCTCTTTTTTCGGGTCTTTTTGGGGAAGTTTGCTTGACCGGTTTTCGGGACTGAGATAGAACGATCGAGCCGCGAGTGAAGCGGCGTTCGAAAACGAAGAAGGCTCCGACTCCTCCCCGATTCTCTGCGTTTCTCGTCTCCATTTCTCGTCGTTCTCGTCGGTGTGAGCTTCGTTTTCGTTCCCGGGACCATCCCTCCACCCGGATACAACGAGTGAATTTCGTCGCCTACAGCTCCGCTCCTGCGCTCCGACGGTCGTCGGGCGCCACTCTTTGCTTCGCCGAGGGATGCCCAAGCTTCTTTCGCGCCCGACTCGATCTTCTGGATCCGGGCGCGTGGTGAGAGGTTGAACCATCCCTAGTACCCCCAGGGGCTGCGGCCTTCCCGGGGGCGGAGCGTCACGCGCATGACGAGGAAGCCCAAGAGCGACTACGCGATTCAGACGGTCACCAACGCGCTGCGGTTGTTGGAGATGTTCGACGGAGAGGAGCGGCTCGGTGTGACCGAGCTGTCCCGCCGCCTGGACCTCCACAAGAACAACGTGTTCCGCCTGCTCGCGACGCTCGAGCAGTCGGGCTACATCGAACAGACCTCCTCGGACGACCAGTACCGCCTGGGCCTGCGCTGCCTCGAACTCGGCCAGTCCTACTCGCGGAGCCGCAGCCTCCTGTGCCGCGCCCGTCCCATCCTTGCCGAGATCGCCGCAGAGCTCGAAGAGACGGCGCACCTGGGGGCCATCCGCGGCGACGAGGTCGCCCATCTCGCCGCGGAGCTGCCGAACCAGCTCCTGGTCACGGCGGACCGCACGGGCATGACCCTGCCGATCCACGCGACGGCGCTCGGGAAGGTCCTCCTGGGCTTCTCCGACGATGCCCGGCGCGAGCGGTTCGACCGCGAGCGCGTCGGCGCCGGCCTCGAGGCGCGCACGCCGGCCACGATCACGGACCGCGAGAAGTTCTTCGACGAGCTCCGCACGGTGGCGGGCCAGGGCTTCGCGATCGACCTCGAGGAGTGCGAGATCGGTCTCGACTGTGCGGCCGCTCCCATCCAGGACGAGGCCGGCCAGGTCGTCGCCGCGATCTCCGTCTCGGCCCCGACCGTCCGGATGGGCTCGGACGAGCTGCACCGCCGGATCGTCCCGGTGGTCCAGGCCGCCGCCCAGGAGCTCTCGCGCCAGCTCGGCGCCGGCGCCTAGCGCCCCAGGGCACCCGGATCCATCCGCGAGCCGGAGCGAGGCATGGCCCGCTCCGGCTCGCTGCTTCTCGGGCTCCCGGCGATTGCCGCACCGCGTCAGTTGACGTAGTTTGCCCTCCTTCCCAGTAGAAAAGGGGTTCCAACGTGGAGTTCACACTCTCCGAGGAGCAGCAGCTCCTCCAGGACACGGCCCGCAAGTTCGCCGAGGCCGAGATCAAGCCCGTCGCGGGTCAGTACGACCAGAGCGGCGAATTCCCTCGCGAAATCATCAAGAACGCCTGGGAAACGGGCCTCGCCAGCACGGCCATTCCCGAGGCCCACGGCGGCGTCGGCCTCTCCATCCTCGACAGCTGCGTCGTGACCGAAGAGCTCGCCTGGGGCTGCTCCGGCATGGCGACTTCGATCATGGCGAACGACCTCGGCATCATGCCGGTGATCGTCGGCGGCAGCGAAGCCCAGAAGAAGGAGTGGCTCGAGCGCTTCTCCTCCGAGTTCTGCCTGGTCGCCTTCTGCCTCTCCGAGCCCAACGCCGGCTCCGACGTCGCGGGCCTCCAGCTGCTCGCCGAGAAGGACGGCGACGACTACGTCCTGAACGGCACCAAGTGCTGGATCACCAACGGCGGCGAGGCCGACTACTACACGGTCTTCGCCACCCTCGACCGCCAGAGCCGCCACAAGGGCATCGTCGCCTTCGTGATCCCCGCGAACCTCGACGGGATCTCCCTCGGGAAGAAGGAAGACAAGATGGGCCAGCGCGCGAGCGACACGCGCACCATCAACTTCGACGGCGTGAAGGTCCCTGCGGCAAATCGCCTCGGTGAAGAGGGCCAGGGCTTCAAGGTCGCCATGATGACCCTCGACCGCACGCGGCCGAGCATCGGCGCCCTGGCGACGGGCATCGCGCGCCGCGCCCTCGAGGAGAGCGTCGACTACGCCAAGGAGCGCAAGGCCTTCGGCTTCCCGATCGCGGGCTTCCAGGCCGTCCAGTTCATGCTCGCCGACATGGCCAAGGGCGTGGAGGCCGGACGCCTCCTCACCCACCAGAGCGCGTGGATGATCGACCGCAACATGCCGGCCTCGAAGTACTCCTCCTTCGCCAAGTGCTTCGCCACGGACATGGCGATGGAGGTGACCACCAACGCCGTCCAGGTGTTCGGCGGCAACGGCTACACCAAGGAGTACCCGGTCGAGAAGCTGATGCGGGACGCCAAGCTGATGCAGATCTACGAAGGCACGAACCAGATCCAGCGCCTGGTGATTGCCCGGGAGCTCCTGAAGGAGTAGGGGCGAAGGCCCGGGAAGGCGGCAACCCTTTGGAAGAGAAGGGTTTTCGCCTCTGCGGCCGAATCCTGGATCTGATAGACTCCGCCTCTCCGCGCCGCCACCTTGGATGGAGTCCGGGGCCGACCGGCCCTCGACGGTCTCCCTCGGTCCGGGGCGGACACACGGAAGGAAACGACGGTTGAGCACGCGCGATCAGGCGCTTTCGTACCACGCCGACGGGCGGCCGGGGAAGGTGAAGGTGGTTCCCACCAAGCCGACCCTGACGGCGGACGATCTGTCCCTGGCCTACACGCCCGGGGTCGCCGAGCCCTGCCGCGAGATCGCGAAGGACGACGACCAGGTCTTCCGGTACACCGCGCGCGGCAACCTCGTCGCCTGCATCACCAACGGCACGGCGGTCCTCGGCCTCGGCAACATCGGCGCCTCCGCGAGCAAGCCCGTGATGGAGGGCAAGGGCGTCCTCTTCAAGCGCTTCGCCGACATCGACGTCTTCGACATCGAGGTCGACAGCGAGTCCGCGGAAGACGTGATCCGCGTCTGCGAGCTCACGGCAAAGACCTTCGGGGGCATCAACCTCGAGGACATCCGCTCCCCCGAGTGCTTCATCATCGAGCGCCACCTGCAGGAGACGCTCGACATCCCGGTCTTCCACGACGATCAGCACGGCACGGCCATCATCTCGGCCGCCGCGTTCCTGAATGCGCTGGAAGTGACCGGGCGCAAGCTCGAGGAGGCGCGCGTCGTCTTCTCCGGCGCCGGCGCCTCGGGGCTGGCCTGCGCGCAGCTCTGGCTCGACCTCGGGCTCGCGCCCGAGAACCTGATCCACGTCGACAGCCGGGGCGTGATCTACGAAGGCCGCACCGAGGGCATGAACGAGTACAAGGCCCGGTACGCCCGCAAGACCGAGCTGCGCACCCTTGCGGAGGCGCTGGTCGGCGCCGACGCCTTCGTCGGCCTCTCCTCGGCCGGTCTCGTCACGCCGGAGATGGTGAAGGCCATGGCGCCGAACCCGATCATCTTCGCCATGGCCAACCCGGACCCGGAGATCACGCCCGACGAGGTCCGCTCCGTGCGCGAAGACGCGATCATGGCGACGGGCCGCTCGGACTTCCCGAACCAGGTGAACAACGTCCTCGGCTTCCCCTTCATCTTCCGCGGCGCCCTCGACGTGCGCGCGCGCGCGATCAACGAGGAGATGAAGCAGGCCGCCGTGCACGCGCTGGCCGAGCTGGCCCGGCACGGGGAGGACGAGGTCCCGGACGCCGTGCGCCGCGCCTACCCGGGCGAACGCTTCCACTTCGGGCCGAACTACATCATCCCGAAGCCCTTCGATTCGCGCGTGCTGCTGCACGTGGCACCGGCCGTCGCCCAGGCGGCGATGGACTCGGGCGTCGCGCGGCAGACCGTCGACATCGACGAGTACCGGAAAGTCCTGGAGCGCCGGATCCGCGACATCGCGTCGCTCTAGGTTCTCGAGGCTCTTGGATCCTGAGGGTTTCGTCCATGCAGCCCTCCCTCCCATGTTCAAGAAGATCCTGATCGCGAACCGCGGCGAGATCGCCGTCCGCGTGATCCGGGCCTGTCGCGAGATGGGCATCGAGGCCGTCGCCGTCTACTCGGAAGCCGACCGCGACGCCCTGCACGTCCGGCTTGCGGACGAGGCCTACCCTGTGGGTCCCCCGCCCGCCGCCGAGTCCTACCTCGCGATCGAACGGATCCTCGCGGTGGCGAAGGCGTGCGGCGCGGAGGCCATCCACCCCGGCTACGGCTTCCTCTCGGAGCGCGGCGCCTTCGCGCGCGCCTGCCAGGACGCTGGCATCACCTTCATCGGGCCCGAGGCCGAGGTGATGGAGCGCATGGGTGACAAGGTCACCGCCCGCCGCACGATGGAGCAGGCCGGCGTCCCGATCGTCCCGGGAACGACCGAGGCCCTGACCGACGAGGAGGCTCTCGCCTTCGCGAAGGAGATCGGCCTGCCCGTGATGGTGAAGGCGAGCGCCGGCGGCGGCGGCAAGGGCATGCGCCTCGTGCGCGAGGAGAGCGAGCTCGCGGGCGCCATCGAGCGCGCACGCAGCGAAGCCCGCTCCGGTTTTAGCGACGACGCGATCTACGTCGAGAAGTTCATCGAGAGGCCGCGCCACGTCGAGATCCAGATCCTCGCCGACCGGCACGGCCACGCGATCCACCTCTGCGAGCGCGAGTGTTCCATCCAGCGCCGGCACCAGAAGCTCGTCGAAGAAGCGCCGGCGAACCGCATGACGCCGGAGCTTCGCGAGCAGATGGGCGCCGCCGCCCTCGCCGCGGCCCGGGCGGTCGACTACCACGGCGCGGGAACGTGCGAGTTCCTCGTCGACGAGAACCAGCGCTTCTACTTCCTCGAGATGAACACGCGCGTTCAGGTCGAACACGCCATCACCGAGGAGATCACCGGCGTCGACATCGTGAAGGCGATGATCCGCGTGGCGGCCGGCGAGCCGCTCGGGATCGAGCAGGGCGACGTTCGGATTCGCGGCCACGCGATCGAGGCGCGCATCTACGCCGAGGACCCGGAGAAGAACTTCTTCCCCTCGCCCGGCGAGATCCGCGTCTACCGTCCGCCGGGCGGGCCCGGCGTCCGGGTCGACGATGGCGTCTTCGAGGGGGCGACGGTCACGGTCTTCTACGACCCGATGGTCGCGAAGCTCGTCACGACGGGCCGGGACCGGCGAGAGGCGATCGACCGCATGAAGCGCGCCCTGGGCGAGTATGTCGTTGCGGGGATCCGCACCTCGATCCCGTTCCACGAGCGGGTGATGGACCATCCGGTGTTCGTCGAGGGGCACTACGACACGGGCTTCATCGACGAGCACATGGGCGGAAGCTTCGAGCGGTCCGCGGACGAGGAAGCCGTGCGCCTGGCGAACGCGATGGCGGCGATCGCCGCCCATCGGGCCGGGTCACCGTCCACCGCCGCCGGGGCCGCGAAGATCTACGAGGTCTCCGAAAAGAAGGCGAAGACGGATCCCCGTCGAATCGAGCTTCGCCAGATCGAAGCGCACCGATTCGAGATCGCCGCCGACGGGCGCACGTTCTCACTCGACGTCGCCGACGCCGGGCGGGGGATCTACACGGTCCTCGAAGCCGGCCGGCAGAGCGAGGTCGTCGTCGCTGAGATCACCGCGAACGAGTTCGACGTCCTCGCTGGCGGACTACGGCTTCGACTCAAGGTGGCGGAAACCGACTCGTAGCCGGCGGAGCGCGTCGGTATGGTTCAGGCGAAGTAAAGCGCAGCCCGCACTCCGATACTGAAAACGCCTCGGAGCCCGCCAGGGCGAGCCATGAGCCAGAACCATACCGACGCGCTCCGCCGGCGCCTCCCGAGGAACCCCCAGATGAAGAAGATCCTCTTCGATACGGACATCGGAAGCGACGTCGACGACGCCGTCGCCCTCGGCCTCGTGCTCGCGTGCGCCGAAGAACTCGACCTCGTCGCCGTGACGACCGTGGCCGGTGATACGAAGCTTCGGGCCGAGATCGCGGCGCGGCTGCTCGGGATCGCGGGGCGCACGGACGTTCCGGTCTTCGCGGGCCCGACGCAGCCTGCTCTCCGGTCGCAGTCCCGGTACTCGTGGTTCGGGCACGAGGACGAGATGGTCCCGGCGGGAACCGTCGACGCGGCGATCCACGACGAGCCCGCGCCCGAGGCGATCGTGCGGCTCTCGAAGGAGACGCCCGGGCTCGAGATCGTCGCCATCGGGCCGCTCACGAATGTCGCGCGCGCCGTGGCGCTCGACCCGGAGCTTCCGCAGCGCGTCGCGCGCCTCACCGTGATGGGCGGGCACATCCGACGCGTCGCCATCGGGAAGCACGTCTGCGAGCCGGGCATCGACTACAACCTCTGCTCCGACCCCGAGGCGACCTGTGCCGTTCTTGGCGCCGGCTTCGAGACGACCCTGGTGGCCGCCGACGTCACCCTCGCGACCTGGCTGCGCGACGCCGACGTCGAGGCCATGGCCGCCGCCGGCCCCCTGGCCCGGGTGATCGCGCACCAGATCGGCCTGTGGAAGCCCGTCCAGCACAGGCTCTTCACCGGCATCGGGGGCGATCTCGAGCCCGACAACGCCGCCTACCTGCACGACCCGCTCACGGTCTGGGCGCTGGTCGACCCGAGCCCCCTCACGTTCGAACGGCTCTCGGTCGTCACGACCATCGAACGAGGTACGCTCCGGACACACGAGGTGGATCCGAACCTCGGTATCGGCATGCCGACCACGGTGGCCACCGCCGTCGACGCCCACACCGCCGAACGGGCGATCGTCGCCCGGCTCACCACGCTCTAGGCCGAATGGCCGCGCAAAGCCCGAGGAGGGCAGAATGAATCGCAAGGATCGAGAACTCGACGTCGTCGTCTGGGGTGCCACGGGATTCACCGGCAAGCTCGTCGCCGAGCACCTGCTCGAGCGTCACGGCGCCGAAGGCGGACTGCGCTGGGCGATCGGCGGGCGCAACCAGGCCAAGCTCGAATCCGTGCGCAAGGAGCTCGGCGAAGGTGCCGCCGCGCTGCCGCTCATCGTCGGCGACTCGGACGACGACGCCTTCGTCGCGGAGCTCGCCGAGCGGACCGCCGTCGTGTGCACGACCGTCGGACCCTACGCCCAATACGGCTCGAAGCTCGTCGCGGCCTGCGCGGCGAAGGGCACGGACTACTGCGACCTCACCGGTGAAGCCCAGTGGATTCGCCGCATGATCGACGCCCACGAGAAGGAGGCCGCCGCGACCGGCGCACGGATCGTCCATACCTGCGGCTTCGACAGCATCCCCTCGGACCTCGGCGTCCACTTCCTCCAGCGCGAGATGCGCGCGCGTCACGGCGTGGTCGCGCCGCGCGTGAGCTTCCGGGTCGCCGGCTTCTCCGGAGCGGCGAGCGGCGGCACGATCGCGAGCATGATGAACCTGATGGAGGAGGCGAGCCGCGACCCGAAGGTGCGCCGCATCCTCGCGAACCCCTACGGCCTGAACCCGGAAGGCGAGCGCCACGGCCCCGACGGCCGCGACCGCACCGGGCCCTCCTTCGACGAAGACTTCGGCCAGTGGATCGGTCCCTTCGTGATGGCGGCCATCAACGAGCGCGTCGTGCGCAGGAGCAACGCGTTGCTCGGCTTCCCCTACGGCCGCGAGTTCCGCTACGACGAAGCCACGCTGCTCGGCACGGGCCCCGTCTCCGCGGTGAAGGCGGCCGGGCTCTCGGCGGGCGTCGTCGGCACGATGGCGGCGGCGGCGATCGGCCCGCTGCGCGGCGTACTCGGACGCTTCCTCCCGGCTCCGGGCGAAGGTCCGAACCAGAAGCAGCGCGAAGAGGGCTACTTCGACGTCCGCCTCTTCGGTGAACACCCGAGCGACGCCGGGAAGAGCCTGTTCGCCCGCGTCACCGGCGACCGCGACCCGGGCTACGGCGCCACCTCGCGCATGCTCGGTGAGGCCGCCGTGTGCCTCGCCGAAGACGAACTCACGTCGCCCGGCGGGATCCACACGCCGACCTCGGCGATGGCGGAACCCCTCCTGGTTCGGCTCGAAGCCCACGCCGGCATGGCCTTCACGATCGAGGAACCGAGCTGATCTTCGTCTTCGAGGTGCGCGTCAAGCCTGGGGCCACGGCCGAGGCCTACGGCGAGGCCTGGGTGCGCGCGAGCGAGATCATCCAGCAGGCGCCGGGCGCCCGGGGAACGCGTCTCCACCGCAAGATCGGCGAGGAGGGCGTGCTGCTCGCCATCGCGAGCTGGGATTCCAAGCCCGATCGCGACCGCGCCGAGTCCGCCCGCGACCCGCGCGTCCAGGCCATCCTCGACGAACAGTCCGAGCACGTCGAGATCCGCATCGTCGGCGAGTTCGACGACCCGAGCTGGGTGGTGCTGCCCGGCGCGTGACGGGTTACCCGCGGCCCTAGGCGCCCGGCGGCGGCTCGGGCGGGCGGGTTTCCGGGAGGTCGCGCGGCTTCTCGGCTTCGCCGGGGTTCACCATGAAGGCGGCGCCGACGCCGAGCAGGTAGAGCACGAGCAGCGGGCCGGCGAGCAGCACCTGGCTGATCACGTCGGGCGGCGTGAGGATCGCGCCCACCAGGAAGCAGACGAGGACGGCGTACTTGAAGCCCGCCAGGAGCTGGCGCGCGTTCATGATGCGCGCGAGCGCCAGGAAGAAGACGACGACCGGCATCTCGAAGCCGGTGCCGAAGGCGAGGTAGAGCCGCGTCGTGAAGGTGAAGACTTCGCGCATGGTCCAGGCGTTCTCGACGAAGTCGTTGTTGAAGCCCAGGAAGAAGTCGAAGACCAGCGGGAAGACCATGACGTACCCGAAGGTCGCGCCCCCCGCGAAGAGCAGGGTCGAGACGGCCACGAAGGGAACCGCGTAGCGCTTCTCGTGGTCGTAGAGGCCGGGCGCGATGAAGGCCCAGAGCTGCCAGAAGAAGACGGGCAGGGAAAGCACGAAGCCCGCGAGCAGGGCGCACTTCAGGTAGGTGAAGAAGATCTCCGGCGGGGAGAGGGCCTGGAGCAGGGTGCCTTCCCCGCCGAGGGATTCGATCGCCGGCGCGAGCAGGAACTCGAAGACCTGCTCGCGGAAGCCCCACGCGAACACGAAGCCGATGAACCAGCCGAGCAGCATGCGGAAGAGGCGTGTGCGCAGTTCGGCCAGGTGGTCGAGCAGGGGAAGCTTGTCGTCGACCTGCATCGCGGGGGCTACGCCGGCTCGCTTCCGCCGCGGGCGGGCGGGCCCGGGTCGTCCTTGGGCGCCGGCGCGGCCGGTTCAGCCGATCCGGCCGTTCCGGCAGATTCGGCAGATTCGGTGCTCGCCCGGGCCTCGGGGGGCGTTTGCGGGGGCGCCGGCGGCTTGGCGATCGTCGGGCCCTGGGCCTGGTGCGGCGGCTCCTCGCCGACCTCCATCAGGCTCTGGCGCAGGTCGTAGCTCGCCCGGCGGAACTCCCCGAAGCCGCGGCCGAGGGAGCGCGCGAGCTCCGGGAGCTTGTTGGGCCCGAAGATCAGCAGCGCGACCACGAGGATCACGACGATTTCCGTCATGCCGATGCCGAACATGCCCCGAGGGTAGCAGCCCCCGCGACCGGCGACGGTGGCTGGGCTCACAGCCCCCGGGCGACCGGAGACTCGGCGAGGAAGCGGGCGATGGTTTCGTGGCCCGCGCTCGTCCAGTGGTCCCGGTACACCGGGCGGCCCTCTTCCATCGTGCGGCGGAGGGCGTCGCTCGGGTCGAGGACCTCGATGCCGAGCTCTGCGCAGGTCGCGAGCAGCCACGGGCGCCAGACGTCCCGCTCCGCAATCTCTCCGCGCAGGTACGCTTCGCCGCGGGGCACGTAGAGGACGGAGAAGGTCTTGCCTTCGAGCCGGACCTGCTTCGCCCAGTCGCGCAGGACGAAGCTTCCGAGGGTGCGGGCCTCTTCCGCGAAGGGCTCGGGCCAGCTCCCCGCGAGATCGTTCGAGTTGGGGCGCGTTCCCGGGCGGGTCCGTCGGGCCATCTCCACCTGATCGGCCGCGGCTCCCTGGCCCCCGCCCGGGCTCGCCATCGCGAAGAGCCGCTGGAAGGTGAGCTGCGCGACCCGCGAGTTGCGCTGGCTCGCCTTGGCGACGCGTCGGGCGAGGGAGCCCTCTTCGGGAGGGAGCGGCCAGTGCACGTCGTAGCTGCCCGCGACCCTGCCCGGTGAGATCAGCGGCCCCCAGAAGAAGGGGAGGCGGCCGGGGTTGCGAAGGCTCTGCAGGTGATCGCCGGGGTCGTTCTCGACGAAGACGTAGACCACCCGGTCGACGTCGTAGCGGCGCCCGAAGAGCTGCCAGGCGCGCATCGCGTGCAGCGTCCCCCAGCCCGAGACCCCGAAGGCGAGGGTCTCCGCCCGTCCGTCGAGCGCCCCTTCGAGGCGGCGGAAGAACGCGTCTTCGAGGGGGACCTGAAGGGATTCGACGTAGGAGTCGCCGAAGAACCCGATGCGTTCGACGCCGGGGGCCGCCCGCCGCTCGTGTGCGACGTCCATGAAGCCGTCCGGGTTGGGCGAGCGGAGCTGGAAACCGACCTTGTTGTAGATCTGTGTGCCGCCGTGGACGTTCGCACGGAGCTCCGGGTGGTAGCGGCCGGTGCCGTAGCTGCCCTTCGGCAGGAGTCGAGGGAAGGCGCGGAAGGTGGCCTCCGCCAGGAGCAGGACGACCACCGGAGCCAGCGCGACGAGCGCGAGCCGCGCCAGGAGCTTTCGCACGGTTGGGTGCCTCCGCCGGGGACGGTCCCGCGTCCCCGCGACGGAGCCTAGTGCCGTCGCGCCCGGCCGGCTAGCGAACTCGCCTAGCAGGCGGCTCGAACGGGCGGGCTCCCGACGTTCCGGACGCGGGCCATGCCGCTCTTTACTTCGGCCAGCAGGCTCAGACCGACGCGGGCCTGAGCGGCGCCGCTTCCGGCCGCCTCTTCGTCTTCGCACCAGGCCACGCGGGCGACCGCGTCGAAGTCCGGCTGGCCGTCGGCGCGCAGCACGATCACGCGGACGAGGGAGCCGACGGGAAGCGCATGTTCCGTGACCAGGGCCATTCCGGACGGGGAGACGTCGCGCGTGAAGCCGCGCTGCCCGCAGACGTCGGCGGCGGCGCGCGGGAACGGAGTGAACTCGACGTGCCGCACGGTCGCTTCGCGGCGATGGGAACGCCGGTCGAGCCAGCCGGCGACGCGCGCCGGGTCCTCCTCGAATCCGAAACTGAGCTGGCCCTGGCGCGCGGTCATGTCTCCGTCCCCTAGTTCGTTGCGGCCGACGGTGCGGCGGTGTTGCATGAGCCAGCGCTCCCGGGCGTGATGCCCTCCCCCCGAACGGCAGTCACGTCCCGGGAACGCTCGACTCGAACCATGCGGCGCGACGTCCAGCCGACGAGCTCGCCGACCTGACGCCGCAGCGGCCCGTCGCCTTCGACGACGCCGAGGATCTGACCCACCTGGCGCTCGTTCCCCACCAGGCGCCCGAGCGCGCGGAGGAATCCGACCAGATGGCTTCGTTGACGCTGCGCGAGCAGGGCGCGCGCGAGGGTGGCGGCGACCTCCGCCACGTCGATGGGCTTCGGGATCAGCTCCGCGATACCCGAGGCCACGAGCTCGCGCGCGGTGGCGAGCCGGATGCGCGCGGCGGTCGCGACGAAGGCGACGTCGGGATGGCTGCGCCGCAGGGCGCCGAGCCAGCCGTCGTCCTCGGCGCCCGGTAGCGCGAGGTCGACGAGCACCACGTCGGCCCGCTCCCGGGCGAGGAGGGAGGAAAGCCCGTCCCGGCTCGCTGCGGTGAGAACCCGGTGTTCGGCGTCGAGGATGTGTCGGAAGGATTCACGGGCGCCGCGATCGCCGTCAGCGATCACGACCAACGGCGCCTCGGGGGCGCCCTGGCGAAGGCGGGGGTTCATGTGCCGTTTCCAAAGCAACGCCCATGCCAGTCCGGGAAACGGCGTTCCGCATTCGTGTAACCAAGCGATTCATTTCGGTTTGGCGCGGAACGCCGTTCGGATGGCGAGCCCGCCGAGCCCGGCCGCGGTGTTCCCGAAGGAACGCACCGGCGCGCCCTGGGCTCGCAAGCTCATGGAACGGTTCGACTTTTCGGGGGTGTTCCGATCGGAACGCCCCCGCATCCTGGCGTCACGGGGATTCCACCCCAACGGCCGGGCCGTGGGGAAGAACGATCTCGTAGCGATCCATCCGGAGCTTCAGCGTCCGGCGGGTGATCTTGAGACGCCGCGCGGCCCGGGTCTGGTTCCCGTTCTCGAGGAGCAGGGCTTCGCGGATCAGGCCCGCCTCGAAGCGCTCGAGCGCCGTATCGAGACCCAGCCGCCCGGCCCGCACTTCGTCCCGCAGGCTCTCCATCTGGGTTCCGCGCCGGATGTCCTCGGGAAGGTCCGCGGGCTCGATCGTCTCCCGGTCGACCAGCACGACCATGCGCTCGACGGCGTTGCGCAGCTCCCGCGCGTTGCCGGGCCAGGCGTAGCGCTCGAGGATCGCCATCGCCGGGCGCGAGATGCGCACGGGGCCACGGCCGGCATCCCGGCGCGCGGTGGCGAGAAAGAACTCGGCCAGGGGCCGGATGTCTTCGCGGCGCTCCTCGAGGGGCGAGAGGCTCACCGGAATCACGTGGATCCGATAGTAGAGGTCCTCCCGGAAGCGCCCCGCGGCGACCTCTTCCCGGAGGTCCCGGTTGGTCGCACACACGAGCCGGGCGCGCACCGGCAGGGCCTCGCTCCCGCCGACGCGGGTGACGCGCCGCTCCTCGAGCGCGCGCAGGAGCTTCGCCTGGAGGGTCAGGGAGAGCTCGCCGATCTCGTCGAGGAAGAGCGTCCCGGCGCCGGCGCGCTCGAAGGTGCCGGCCTTGGCCTCGTAGGCGCCGGTGAAGGCGCCGCGCTCGTGGCCGAAGAGCTCGCTTTCGACGAGCGGCTCGGGCAGCGCCGCGCAGTTCACCGCGATGAAAGGCTCGCGCGCCCGCGGCCCCGAATCGTGCAGGGCCTTCGCGACCAGCTCCTTGCCCGTTCCGCTCTCGCCCTGCACGAGGACGTTGGCGTCCGAATCCGCCGCGCGCTCGATCGTGCGGAAGACCGCCTGCATGGCGTCGCTTCGACCGATCATTCCGGCGAAGCGGTCGCGCCGGGCCGCCTCTGCCCGCAGCCGCTCGACCTCCTGGGCCAGGCGCCGGTGCTCGAGCAGCTGCCGCACCTTCATGCGCAGCGGTTCGATCTCGAAGGGCTTGGTCAGGTAGTCGGCGGCGCCGCGCTTCATGGCCTCGACGGCCGTGGCGATCGTGCGCGTGGCGGAGAGCACCACCACCGGGGGCCGCGGCTCCGGGAGCTCCGCCAGGAGTTCGAGCCCGCTGCGGCCGGGCATCACGAGGTCGAGCAGGATGAGGTCCGGGGGTTGGGCGGCGATCTGCGCGAGGGCGGCATCGACGTCGCCGGCGACGTCCACGCTGAACTCGTCCTTCAGCACCATCCGCAGCGATTCCTGCACGGAGGGTTGGTCATCGACGACGAGCACCCGCGCCATGCCGGAAACGTAACGAACCGGGCCGAGGGCGTGGAATCGGGTCAGGCCGGAGCGGGCAGGTCGATCACGACCACCGTCTCGCGGCCGTCGTCGTTCCCCACGGTCATGCGCCCGCCGTGCCCCTCGACGATGCTCCGCGTGACCGTCATCTCGAGGGAGTTCTCGTCGAGGGAGACCCCGGGAACGCTGCCCGTCGCCCCGAGCTCGCCCGGGCTGCGGAAGCGCACGAGCAGGCGCAGGGCCGGCGCGCCGTCGAGCGCGTCGGCGTGGTGCTTCGAGGCGAAGTAGAGGTCGCCGCGGTCGGGTACGAGTTCGAGGGCCTTGGTGAGCAGGGACTCGAAGGCGAAGCGGAGCTGCTCTTCGTCGCCGAGGGCGAAGGGGTTCTCGCGATCGAGCTCGGTCAGGACGACGAGGCGCCGGCGGCCGATGGTGCCCCGCTCGGCGGCCAGGGCGTTCTCGACGATCTCGACCACGTTCACCGGCTTCGGCTCGGGGCTCGAGAGCTCGGCGAGGCGCGAGAGCCGCTCGACGACGGCTTCGATGCGCCGGACGTCGGCCCCGACGATGTCGACGGCGCGCCGGCGGAAGTCCGGATCGTCGAACCGCTCCGGGAGAAGCTGCGCGAAGGTGCGCACGGCCACGAGCGGGTTGCGGATCTCGTGGGCGATCGAGCCGACGAGCTGCCGCAGGCTCGCCGCGCTGCGCTCCGCGCCGGCCTTGGCGTTCGCGCGCTCCCGGGCCACGGAAGCTTCGAGTGCCGCGCTCGACTCCGGCGCCGCGGCTTCCGTCTCGGCCGCGAACACGGAGAAGGGCGTGTCGGAGGTCTCCGGCGCCGCGGCGGCCTCGGCATCGGGCACCAGGGCGAGGTGCGCCTCCGGCGCCGTTTCTGCTCCGGGAGCGGCCGGCACCGGCGCCTCGCCGCTGGCATCCACCTCGGCTTCGAGATCGACGAAGCGTTCCCCCGCTTCGAAGGCCGCGGGCTCCTCCACGATCTCGGCTTCCCGAATGCCGGCCTCATGGGAGTGGGGCTCGCGGGCGGGCCGGAGGTCGCCCGCTTCGACCACGGCCTCGAGGCGCGGCTCCGGTTCGCCGAGCACGAGATCCGCCGGCCGGATCGGGTCGTCGTTGTGCGAGGCGAGGGTGCGCGAGACGACGGCTTCGACTTCGCGCACGTTCCCCAGCCAGAGCACGTCGCGCAGGGCGGCGAGGGCGTCCGGCGTGAAGCTTCGCGCGCGCTGGCCGTGCCGCTCGCACCAAGAGGTGGCCGCCGAGAGCACCATCGCGTCGAGCGCCTCCATGCGTTCGCGCAGGGGCGGGATGCGGATCACGATGCCGGCGAGGGCATCTTCGAGGGCGGGGTCGAGCAGGTCGCTCGCGGTCCACGGGTCCTCTTCCCCGGCCGTCGCGATCCAGCGCACGCGCTCCGTGCGCACGGTCTCCGGCGGGAGCCCGTTCTCGATCCACACGCGGAGCTGGCGTTGCGCCACCGGCGTCAGCGCGTCGACGTCCTCGAGGCAGATGGTGAGGGCTTCGCCGCCGCGCGATGCGCTGCGGATCAACTCGAGCACGGCGGCCGCCGCGCCTTCGATCTCGCGGCACGGCAGGTGGACGAAGGTGCCGCCCGTCGAGCCGCCGAAGACGTGGATGTACTGGGCGATGACCGTCCGGCCGGTGCCGGGTTCGCCGCGCACGAGGACCGGCACCGTCGCCAGATGCGGATCGACCGCGCGCAGGAGTTCCGGCAGCTCGAGGTCGCTGAACCAGCGGCGGAAGCGGTCGGCCAGGGCGTCGCGCACGCGGCGCTGGGAGAGCGAGTCGTGGCGGCGCCGGCCCGCCGCGGCGGCGCGGATGCGGCGGCGCAGCAGGCTCGGGTCCGGCGGAAAGGGGAGAATCTCGGCGGGCAGGGCATCGAAGAGCTGGCGCGCGTCGTCGCCAGCGCCGGTTTCGGGAAGCAGGATCCAGCTGGCACCGGGCCGGCGCTGGGCGTGGCGATGGGCGAACTCGAGCTCCGCCTCGAAGTCACCCGCCGGGCCGAGCAGGATGACGTCGGGCTCGGGCGCGGCTTCGAAGTTGCGGCCGTCGGGGCCGCCGGCGAAGACGTCCGCGCGGGCGCCGGCGAGGCGGGCCAGGGTGCGGCGAGCGGCGGGCTCGCGGTGAACGATCCAGAGTGTCGGCATCGGGGGGTCGGCTTCTCCAGAGGGCAGGCGGCTTCGCCCGCGAGCCCCGATACTAGGTGGCAGCGCGGGCGCCGGACTCTCACTCCTTGCCGAAACGTTGCGCATGGCGCGGGCGAGCCGGCAAAAGGCGCCACAAACCGGGATTCCCGCGGCGAAAATCCGGTTCGTGGAGATCCGGAGGGAACGTTGAAGCCCCAACCTTCGTCTGCAAGAGTAGCCGCGGAGCGCCGCCGGAGGGTGCGAATCCCGCGCCGGCGCTTGCGTCGAAGCCAGGCGGGCGGCGCAGTGGCTCGAAGCGGGCGGAGGAAGCGATGCGGATGATTCGGAACTTCACCGGCCGGAGCCGGGCTCTCACCCTCGGCGCCGCCCTGGCCCTGCTCGGCTCGAGCCTCCTTCCCGGGAGCGCCCGCGCCTTCGACGTGGAGAACCTGATCGGCTCCTGGCACGTCCTCGCGCACTACAAGGATGCGGGCAGCGACCACCCGGACCGCGAGCGCTGGGTGGATCACGTCTGGAAGTTCGAACGCGCCGGCGACCGCATCGAGTGGACGATCTATCCGATCGTCGTCTTCGACGACGAGACCGGGCGCTTCGAGCGCCTCGGCACGAACCGGCAGTCGCGCATCCTCGCCTTCTGGGAACCGAACGAGGCGCAGATCGAGAACATCCAGGCCGGCCTCGAGGTGAACAAGCGCGGTGCCAAGACCAAGACGATCAAGCCGGACGACGAGGGCACCTGGACCTCCGCGACGCGCGCGCGCCCCGGCTCCATGAACTTCATCTCCTACGTCGAGAACTGGAGCGTTTCCGGGCTGCCCGACGAGCCCGTCTTCACCCGCTCGGACTCTCTCTCCTCCGGCATGACGGAGACCCTCGAGGGCACGACGCGCTACACGGCGACGGCCATCGATTCCTCGGGCCTGCTGCTCACCGGCCGCTACGAGCGCGACGGCACCCAGGAGGGGACGTTCCGCATGATGCGCAGCGGCGGCACCCAGTGGGTGAAGGGCAGCGGCAAGACCCCGAACCAGCGCTTCCGCGAGATGGCGGTTTCCCAGTACGCCGCGAGCGCGGACATGGCGCCGCTGCGCGAGCAGCTGAAGGCCGGCTTCGCGAAGGAGGGGATCGAGGTTTCCGACGCGCAGCTCGAGGCGGTCTCCGGCCGCATCGCGCTGCTCGCCGCCGAAGGCAAGAGCGAGCGCGAGATCCAGCGCATCCTCGAGAAGGAGATGGCCTTCGAGGCGGAGGAGGGCCAGTTCGAGTTCGCGCCCAAGGGCGCCCGCCACGACGACGCTCACGTCTACCGGCTGCCCTTCGCCTCCTCGAAGCCGCGCCCCTTCTCCCTGGGCACGTTCGGCCGCTCGGCGACGGAGCCGCGCCTCGCCCACGCCGTGAACGTTCGCCTGCCCGTCGGCGAGAGCGTGCGCGCGGCCCGGGCCGGCGAGGTCGTGATGGTGGTCGATCAGTACGAGCGCGGCGGAACGAGCAAGGCGCTGCGCAGCCAGGCCAACGTGGTCATGGTGCTCCACGAGGACGGCTCCTACGCGAGCTACCTCCACCTCTCGAAGGGCATCGGGGTCGGCGTCGGCGACCGCGTGGAGGCGGGGCAGGAGATCGCGAAGAGCGGCAACACCGGCTTCAGCGCCGAGCCGCACCTGGCCTTCGCCGTGTGGGTCCGGGACGAGGAGGGCCGCTCGAAGACGGTCCCGGTGCGTTTCGCGGGCAAGGGGGGCGAGCCGTTCGCTCCGAAGACCGGTGGCTACTACGGCGGGCCCGCCGCCCCGTGACGAAGAATCGTCGAGCGTCCCCCGGCGTTCGGGAAGCGGCGCCGAGGATCCGGCGCGCGACGGCCCTCGACCTCGACGAGGTCGTGGACCTCTGGCTCGAGATCGGCCGCCACCACGAGCCCCTGGACGCGGCCTTCGAGCTCCGCTCCGGGGCCCGCCCGGAGGCCCGGCGCCTGATCGCTGCCTGGCTGCACGACCCCGATTCCGCCGCCTTCGTCTCGGGCGACGCCCGCCTCGAGGGGATCTGCCTCGTGCGCATCGACCGCGCGCCGCCGATCACGCGCGAGATCGAGCGCGCCGAGGTGACCGACGTGGGCGTCCGCCCGGAGTTCCGGCGTGCCGGCCTCGGCCGTGCGCTCGTCGGGGAGGCCCTGGCCTGGGTCTCCGCGCGCGGGGTCGGGCGCGTGGCGGTGCGGGTGGCGAAGGGGAACCCCGAGGGTCAGGCCTTCTGGCGCGCCCTCGGCTTCGGCGACTTCGTCGAGGTGCTCCACCGCACGCTCTAGTCCGTGGACGCACGCCACGGCCGGCTGTAACCTCGCGCGAGCGTCCTCCCCCTGCACTCTTCTCGAGGTTCCGATCGTGAGTCCGCGTCTGAATCCGCTCGCTGCGGAGTTGAATGATCGACTGTCCGAAGCCGCGCCCGAGGTGCTCGCGATGCTCTCCGAGCGCGGCCGCCGGCTCTACTTCCCGAAGGGCATCCTCTCCCAGGGCGCCGAGGCCAAGGCCAAGGGCAAGCGCATCAACGCGACGATCGGCATCGCCACGGAAGAGGGCGCGCCGATGAACCTGCCCTCGCTGCTCGCGCAGTTCGAGGGGCTCGATGCCGGCGAAGCGCTCGACTACGCGCCGCCCGCGGGCATCCCCGCCCTGCGCGACGCCTGGCGCGAGAAGATCCTGGCCGAGAACCCCTCGCTCGCGGGGAAGTCCTTCGGCGTTCCGGTGACGACGGCGGCGATCACCCACGGCCTCTCGCTCGTCGGCGATCTCTTCATCGACCCGGGCGATCGCATCCTGCTCCCGGACCAGCTCTGGGGCAACTACCGGCTGATCTACGAAGTCCGCCTCGAGGCGGAGATCGCGACCTTCCCGTTCTACGACGGCGGGGGCTTCAACACGAAGGGCTTCGCCGAGGCGCTCGCGCGCGAGGCCGAGGGCCGCGAGAAGCTCGTCGTGCTGCTGAACTTCCCGAACAACCCGACGGGCTACATGCCGACCCCGGAAGAGGGGCGCGCCATGGTCGAGGCGCTCGTCGCCCAGGCGGAGAAGGGAACGAAGCTCGTCGTCGTGACCGACGACGCGTACTTCGGCCTGTTCTTCCACCTCGGGAAGCCCTCGATGACCGAGTCGCCCTTCGGCGCGCTCGTCGGTGCGCACCCGAACCTGCTGGCGCTGAAGCTCGACGGCGCGACCAAGGAGCTCTTCGTCTGGGGCCTTCGCGTCGGCTTCTTCACGGTCGGTCCGGGCCGGGCCGAAGGCGCGGAGACGGTGTGCGACGTCCTCGAGGCGAAGCTCAAGGGCGCCATCCGCGGCGCCATCTCGAACTCGCCGAAGGTCTCCCAGTCCGTGGTGTTGAAGGCGCTCCAGAGCCCGTCGATCGCCCAGGAGCGCAAGGAGAAGGCGGAGACGCTGCGGCTGCGCGCCCAGCGCGTCTACGACGTCGCGAACGCGCCCCGCTTCCGGGAGAGCTTCGCGGTCTACCCGTTCAACAGCGGCTACTTCATGTGCGTGAAGGTCGAGGGCGTCGAGGCCGAAGCCGTGCGCCAGCGCCTCCTCGACGAGTACGAGACCGGCATCGTCGCCACGAGCAAGACGGATCTGCGGATCGCCTTCTCGTGCACGGACGTCGACCAGGTGGAGTCGCTCTTCGAGCTGATCCACCGCGCCATCCAGGAACTGCGCGAGGACTGAGCCGGGGCGGCCCGCCCCGCACTCGCCCTGGACTCGAGCTCGCTATTCGATGGCGTCGAGCTCTTCGAGGATGGCGACGAGCGTCTCGGTGCCGCGCCCGAGGTTCGCGACGGAGATGCGTTCGTTCGTGCCGTGGATGCCGCGCGTCTCGCTCGGCGGGAGCCAGCGCGGAACGAACCCGTAGGCGACGATCCCGAGGTCCCGGTAGTAGTGCGCGTCGGTGAAGCCCGCGATTACCCGCGGTGCCACGAGTGCGCCCGGGTCGTCGCGCGCGGCCACCCGCTCGATGGCGCGATAGAGCGCCGTGTTCACCGGCGAGCTGCTCGTGGTGAAGGCGAGGGCCGGTGAGACGCGGATCGTCCGGTCGCGCACGACGTTCTCGATGGTCTTGACGAAGTCCGCACAGTGCTCGCCGGGGAGGAGCCGGACGTCGAGCTGCGCGCGCGCTTCGCCCGGGATGACGTTCGTCTGGGAACTTCCGGAGAGCACGGTGATGGCGACGGTGTTGCGCACGAGCGCGGCGCGGCCGGGCTTCGCGAGAAAGCGCAGGCGGAAGTCTTCATCCTCGGCCAGAGCGCGGGCGAGGTCGCGGTAGCCCTCGCGGTTCTCCGGCGCAGCGCGGTCCGCGACCGAGGCGAACATGCGCTGGACCTCGGGCACGACGCGAACGGGCGGTTCGTAGCGGCGGATGCGTTGGAGGGCGTCGAGCAGGCGGGTGACCGACGTGTCCGGCGGCGCGATCGAGCTGTGGCCGGGCGTGCCTTCCGCGACGAGGTTCATCCAGCAGGGGGCCTTCTCGGTGACGGTGACGCCCCAGAGCGGGTCCGTGCCGCCTTCGCTGACCTGGATCCCGCCGCCTTCGGTGAGCAGGTACTCGGCATCGTAGAGGAGGGAGCGGCGCTCGCGGACGAGGTAGCCGGACCCGTCGCGGCCGCCGGTCTCTTCGTCGGGGGTGGCGAGGAAGATGACGTCGCGGTCGAGGGGCTCGCTTCGCCGGGCGACGGCGAGCAGGGTCATCAGGTGGACGACGGAGACGCCCTTGGCATCGAGCGCCCCGCGGCCGATCACCGAGCCCGCGCCCGTCGCCCCTTCGAAGGGGGCGATGGCCCACTCGCGGGGGTCGGCGGGTACCGTGTCGAGGTGGGAGAGCAGGACGATCGGGCGGCGCGCGCCGGTCCCGCGCACGCGGGCCCAGGCGGCGGCGCGCCCGGGCTTCGAGTCTCCGCGCGGCGTCTCGATCACCCGGGCCTCGACGTCGGCGTCCTTCAGGATGTCGACCAGGAAACGGGCCAGGGGCGCCTCGTCGCCGGGCGGATTCACCGTGCGGATCTGGATGGCCCGCGAGAGGATGCGCGCGGCGGCCTCGCCCGTGTCTTCGCTCGGATCCGGCGCGCTGCCGCCGAACGGCCAGATCGCCTGGGCAGAAAAGGGCACCGTCAGCAGCAGGAAGGCCGCGGGCAGGGCGAGGGCAAGGAGGGCGGGGCGCGGCCGTTTCACCTTTGGATTCCCTCAGCCTTTCGGGGGTTTCCCCGCGGGGATTTCGCGGGTTCGATCCAACTTCTGCGTGCACAGCGCCCGGTCGATCAGTACGCTACGCGCGCCTGCCGGGCATCGCCACCCAAACGCCCGTTTGGCGTCGCCACCTCAATCGCTTCGGGAGTGGTTCGGGAGTAGATGGGCTCCAAACTCGATTCATTCGGACGCGGCCAGATCTGGATGGCCTATGGCGTGGCGCTCGTCTGCGGAGCGGTCACCGCGGTGGCGTTCCTCGCCTGGTTCCAGACCGACGATGCCCACGCCGATTCCCTCACGAACTCGGCGGTCGTCGAGACCCTGCCGATCCCGAGCGACGACGCCCCGCTCGGCCCGCCCATCCCCGAAGACCACCTCGACGTCCTGCGCGGCGAGATCGAAGCCGGGGAGTCGCTCCACTCCACGCTCACGAGCATGGGAATCTCGGCGGGCACCGTCCACGAGATTGCCGTGGAGATGCGGCCCGAGTTCGACTTCCGCTACTCGAAGCCCGGCGATCGTTTCCGCCTCGTGCGCCGTCCCGACGGCAGCGTGATGGAGTTCGAGTACCGGACGTCAGCCACCGAGGGCTACCGCCTGCACCGCGTGGCCGGGATCCTCGTCGCCCACAAGCTCGAGGTGAACCTGGTCCGCCGCGTCGAGCGGCTCTCGGGCGTCGTCGCCAACTCGGTCTACAACGCGATCCGCAACCTCGGCGAGAGCGGCCAGCTCGCCCACGACTTCTCCGAGCTCTTCGCCTGGGAGCTCGACTTCACCCGCGACGTCCGCCCCGGCGACGAGTTCCGCATCCTCTACGAGCGGCTCTACCAGGCCGACGGCGACGGCAACGAAGTCTACGTCGGCCCGGGCCAGATCCTGGCCGCCCAGTATCGCAGCCGCGAGGTCCACACCGCCATCCACTATGGATGGACCGAGGACGAGGCCGGCTACTACCGCCCGGACGGCAGCGCCCTCGAGCGCCAGTTCGTACGCGCGCCGCTCAAGTACACGCGCATCACGTCGCCCTTCAGCTGGAACCGCCTCCATCCCATCCTGCGCGTCCGGCGGCCGCACCTCGGCGTCGACTACGCCGCCCCGTACGGGACTCCCGTCTGGTCCGTCGCCGACGGCGAGATCGTGAAGGCCTCGCGCATGGGCGGCATGGGCAAGACGGTCCGGGTCAAGCACGCCAACGGCTTCGTCTCGACCTACGGACACCTCCAGCGCTACGCCCTCGGCCTGAAGGTCGGCACCAAGGTGAAGCGCAAGCAGGTGATCGGCTACGTCGGCTCGACCGGGCTCGCCACCGGCCCCCACGTCCACTACGACCTCAAGAAGAACGGCAAGGCGGTGAACCCGAAGAAGCTCCACACGCCGCCCGCGCCGCCGATCCCCGAGGATCAGTTCGAAGCCTTCGCCGCGATCCGCGATGCGAGCCTCGCCGAGCTCGACCCGACGCCCATCGCCGCCCTCGGCGAGGCCCTCTAAGCCCGCTTCTACTCTCTAGACTCTTTCCTCCCCTTCGCGCCACAATCTGGAAACCCATGAGTGACGACCATCAGTTCGACACGGATGGCTTGCGTGCGCGGCTCGCCGAGGCGGGCCGCCGGCTGGCCGAACGCGAGGCGGGCGAGGCCGCCGGCCTGGCCGCAGCGCGCCGCGCCGCGGAGCGTCTCCACGCGCTCGTGAACGAGGGCCTCGCCGGCTACGACCGGGCGGTGAAGGAGGCCGGCGCGGAGCAGCTCGCCGTCACCGTCTCCGAGCCCCGGGCCGACGAGAAGCATCTGCGCTCGGTGCAGTTCGACGTCCGGCGCGGCCGGCACACGGCCATCGTCACGGTGAAGAGCCGCGGCGAGGTGACGCTGGTCGGCCCCTTCCGGGCCGGCAAGACCGAGGGTCCGTGCCTCTCGTTCCCGTTCGGCGCCGAGGCCGAGCTCGAGCCGGCCCTGGCCGACTTCCTGGAGAGCTTCCTCGAGCAGGCCGCGACGCCGTGACCGAGGCGCCGCGGTGAGCGGCCCCGCGGCCTACCCGCGCGGCCTCGGCTGGGTGCGGACGGTTCGCGTCGGCTCGGCCAACCGGCCCAAGGTGGCCGCCGCCCGGGCCGCGCTCCGGCCCTTCGCCCCCGAGGCGCTGGTCTCGGGGGTCGCCGTGGATTCGGGCGTGCCCGAGCAGCCCGTCGGCTTCGAGGAGATCGCCCGCGGGGCCGGCAACCGCGCCCGGGCCGCCCTGGCCTCGGCCGAAGGCCCCCGGGCCCAGCTCGGCATCGGCATCGAGGACGGCCTGGTGGCCCTCGAGGGCGGCCTCGCGGCGCTCGGGGAGCAGGCGGCCCGCGTGACCTCCGGCGAGAGCGGGCATCCCAGTGCCCAAGCCCCGCGCCCCGGAGCCCCCATGGACCCGTACTTCAACCTCGGATGCGCGGTCGTCACCGACGGCCAGCGGACCGGGCTCGGATTCTCGTCGGGCTTCGCCTATCCGCCGGCCGTGACCGCGCCGGCCGCCGCGGGCCGCGACCCGATCGGCGACCTCTTCGACGCGCTCTGGCGGGAGCGGCGCGGCGAGCGTTCGAGCGCGCCGAGCGGCCGCGGCATGGGCAACGTCGGCAAGCTGACCGGGGGCGTGCTGACGCGCCAGGAGTACGGCCGCCACGCGGTCCTCTGCGCGCTCATCCGCTTCCTCCACCCGGACCTCTACGAAGACGGCGAGGTCGCGGCATGACGCAGTCCCGATCCGATTCTCCGGAGGCGCGGTCATGACGCAGTACCAGGCGCAGCCGGAGCTCGAGGCCCCGATCGATTCGATCGACGATCTCGTCGGTCTGATCTCCAAGGGCGAGAAGCCGCCCGAGGACTACCGGGTCGGCACCGAGCACGAGAAGATCGGCCTGCGCGAAAGCACGCTCGAGCCCGTCTCCTTCGACGGCGAGGACGGCATCGAAGCGCTGCTCGAGCGTCTCGTCGCGGCCGACCCGCAGATGGAGCGCGTGCGCGAGGCCGGCCGGACCGTCGCGCTCCGCCAGGCGGGTGCGAGCCTCACGCTCGAGCCCGGCGGCCAGCTCGAACTCTCGGGCGCTCCGCTTCGCACGATCCATCAGACGTGCAAGGAGTTCAACGATCACCTCGAGCTGATGAAGCAGGTCTCGGAGCCCCTCGACATCGTCTGGCTGGGGCTCGGCATCCACCCCTTCCACACCGTCGAGGAGCTGCCGCGCATCCCGAAGGAACGCTACGCGCTCATGCGCAGCTACCTGCCGACGCGCGGCGAGCTCGCCCTCGAGATGATGCACGCGACGGCCACCGTGCAGGTGAACCTCGACTTCTCGGACGAGGCGGACATGGCGCGCAAGATGCGCGTGGCGCTGGCACTCACGCCGGTGGTGTCTTCGGTGTTCGCGAACTCGAGCCTCGTCGGCGGCAAGGCCAGCGGCTTCATCTCGCGCCGGCTCCACATCTGGACCGCGACGGACCCGGACCGCACCGGCGGCCTGCCCTTCGCCTACGGCGAAGACTTCGGCTACCGCGACTACGTCGAGTGGGCGCTCGATGCGCCGGTGTTCTTCCTGATGCGCGGCGAGCGCATGATCCCGCTCGGGCGAAAGACCTTCCGCCAGTTCATGGCCGAAGGCCACGAGGGCGACCGCGCGACGCTCGGCGATTTCGACCTGCACCTGACGACGCTCTTCCCGGACGTCCGGCTCAAGCGCTTCATCGAACTGCGCGGCGCCGACGCGGTGCCGCCGGGCCTGACCTGCTCGCTCCCGGCCCTGTGGAAGGGCCTCCTCTACGACACCGGTGCCCTCGCCGATGCCGCCGCCCTCACGGCCGACTGGCAGCCCGAGGACGTGGCCCAGGCCATGGCGGACGTCGCCCGCCGGGGCATGCGCGCCGAGCTGCGCGGCCGCCCGATCGCCGAGTGGGCCGGGGAGGTGACCGACCTCGCCGCCAGCGGCCTCGAGCGGATCGGCGAAAAGAACGCCTTCGGCGAGGACGAACGCCGCTTCCTGGACCCGGTGCGAAAGCAACTCGCCCTCGGCAAGAGCCCCGGCGAGGTCGTGATCGAACACTGGGAAGGCGATTGGGAGCGCTCGCGTGAACGCTTGATCGCCTACGCGCGTTACTGATATCGTTCCGCCCGCCGGAGCCTGCCGCTTCCGGGCCGGAGCTTGCCGCTCCGAGGAGAGACCCCCCGATGGCCACGAAGTCCCTGAAGATCGTCTTCGAACTCGACGCCGAAGATCTCGACCACTTCCGAGGCTTGTTTCGCAAGGCGCGCCGGAACGCCGCCAAGCTCGACGAGAAGAAGGTCATCCGGGATGGCCAGGATCTGGTCAAGAAGATCCAGAAGTCGAAGAAGACGCCGCACTTCGTGCGCAAGGCCGTCGAGCCCCTCGACGATCTCACCCAGCTCCTGAAGGACGACGACTACGCCGTCCCGGCCGGAACGCGCCGGGAGATCCTCGCCACGCTCGCCTACTTCTCGGATCCCCAGGATCTGATCCCGGACTCGATCCCCGGCCTCGGCTACCTCGACGACGCGATCATGACGCGGCTGCTCGAGGAGGAGTTCGAGGCGGAGCTCTGGGGCTACCGCAAGTTCCGCACCTTCCGCGAGCGCGCGGAGCAGCGGCCCTGGGCGAGCCCGGCTCGCCAGCGGCTGCCCAAGCGCCTGGTCGAGGAGCGCAAGAAGATCCGCGACCAGATCACCGAGCGCCGCAGCAAGAAGAAGCGGGGATTCCTCGGCTGGTGAGCCAGAACGAGGTAGCCGACCGATCCCGCATTCTCATCGTCGACGACGAGGAAGCCATCCTCGAGACGATGACGTTCACCTTCGACGACGACTACGAAGTCCTGACGGCTTCGAGCGCCGATCGCGCGCTCGAACTGCTCGAAGAGAACACGCCCGTCTCCGTCGTGATCTCGGATCAGCGCATGCCCGGGACGACGGGCGTCGAGTTCCTGAGCCAGGTCTACGACCGCTATCCCGCCACCACCCGCATCATCCTGACCGGCTTCGCCGACATGGAAGCCACGATCAAGGCCATCAACGACGGCCACGTCTTCGCCTACGTGACCAAGCCCTGGGAGCCGGCGGATCTGAAGCAGATCGTGCGGCGCGGCGTCGACTTCCACGATCTGCGCTGTGAGAACGAGCGCCTGCTCTCGGGCCTGCAGCGCGCGAACGTCTTCCTCGAGGGCGTGATGGACGAGCTCGACACCGGCGCCCTGGCCCTCGACCCGGACGGCGTGGTCCAGGCGGCGAACCGCGCCGTCGTGGATTGGCTCGGCCTCGAGAACGAGCCGCGCGGGCGAGCCCTGAAGGACGTGCTCTCCGGGAAGTCCGGCGACGTGATCTTCCAGGTGGCCGAGACCCTCTCCGGCGAGGACGGCGAGTACGAAGAGGTCGTCCTCCAGCGCGATACCAGCACGCTGCGGCTCCGCGTCGGCCAGCGCCGTCTCACCGACGCCGGCGGGAACCGCATCGGCACCGTTCTCCTCCTGCGCGAGATCTCCCACGAGCCGCTCCGCCGCCAGTTCGAAGACGCCGTCCAGGAGCTCGCCGCCCGCAAGGAGGGCGTGCGCGGCCACCTCGAAGCCGCGGCCCGGGACCTGCGCAAGCTCTCGGAGCAGGCGCGCAACGCCAGCGTGCGCTCGGCGGGGATGGCGGAGCTCGAGGAGCGCGCGGCGCGGACCATCACCGCGATCCAGAACTGGCTCGACGTCGACGACGCGCTCGCCCGCGAGGACTACCCCGACGCCCAGCTCCTGCTCGACCGCATGCGGGTGGCTTCGGCGCGCTGGCCGCTGCCGGAGGCGGTGCCGGAGCCGGTGGCCGAGCTCGCGCGCCGCGTCGAGGCCTACTACGAATCGGGTGAGAACCCGAAGCAGCGTGTCCTCTAGCGGGCCCGAGACGAAGGCCACTTCCGCGGTCACCGGCAACGCAGCGGGGCGGCCCGGCATCGAGCGGCTCGAGTACCGGATCGAGCGGCTGCGCACGACGCTGCGCTTCACCTATGCCTTCCACACGCGGGAAGTCCGCTTCGAGCGTGACACCGGGAGCGGCTTCGAGCGGATCTTCGCCGAGACGTTCTCCTTCCGCGCCGAGCGCCACGACCCGGCCGAGCTCTATCTCCAGATGGAGGACGTCTGGACCAAGCCGCAGCTGATCTCGGCGAAGGCCAACCGGCGTGAGGCCGAGGACGCCGTCGTCCGGCTCGGCGCGACGCTTCCGGGCTACCTCGAGCGCGTGATGGACCGCCTCGAAGCCTCCGAAGGGACGGACGAGCGCATCCTCACCCACGTCTACGAAGACGCCGGCCTGTTCGCCTTGGTGATGAGCCGGTTCCTCGTGGACAAGGGGCTCGACAAGGAGCGCCTGCGCATCGCCGGGTTCCACCTGCGGCGCGTCGCCCTGCGCGCCTTCCGTGCCCTGGCGGAGCGGCGCGTCACGAAGGACTTCCTCGCGGGCTACGTGGACGGCAGCATCGACCCCTTCGATGCGGGGGACGACCTCTCGGAGATCGGCCTCTTCTACACGCTCCAGATGGGCGACGCCGACGCCGTGAACCGGAGCATCGTGCGCGTGACGGAGCGGTGCTTCCACCGCTGGCTCGAGGACGTCTGCCTCGACGAAACCAACCGCGCCTTCGAGACCGAGAAGAGCCCCTTCGCGGACCGCGAGAGCGAGGTGCTCCGCGCTGTGCTGCTCGCGGACCGGCAGGAGCTCCAGCGCAGCAGCGACCTCTCGCCCTTCCTGCGGCGCCCGCAGGACCGGGATTGCCTGCGCGTGCTCGGCAAGCTGCAGACCTGGTTCCTGCGCCAGTACGACGTGCCCAACGGCGCCGCGGTGATCCATCACGAGGCCGACCTCCGCCGCGGGCGCTCGGGCTCGGACCGCCACCTCTCCATCCACGGCACGCGCTACTACCTCACGGCGTTGGCGGGCCTCGGGGCGCCCTTCGTCGCCGCCGGCTTCGCCTACGAACGGGCGCCGCAGGTCTTCGACGGCGTGGCCGCGGCCTTCGCCGTCGCGGGCCTCGCCGCGGCCTTCTGGTTCTTCGTCTACCGATTCGTCTGGAAGCGCGACCTCGCCTTCTTCCACGCCTCCGTCCCGCGCATCACCGCGGGCATCATCGTCGGCTACTCGCCGGTGTTCCTGATCGACGAGGTCTGGGACCTGGCGCGCAGCCCCTGGCCCCAGCTCGTGGTCGTGATGTCGCTCCTCGGCTTCACGACCCTGCTCTACCTCTACGTCGAGGTCCGCAGCCGGATCCGCGACCCCGACGAGGCCTTCGGCCGGGCCCGGGCGATCTTCCTGCTCGGCCTGCTCCAGGCCGTCGGCATCGGCATCGTCATCACGACCCTGCTTGGGCCCTTCATGGCCTCTCGCAACTGGTCCGCCGAGGGCCAGGCGCTCTCCGTGGAGGCCCTGGCGGGAACGGCCGCTCCCGTCTTCGGCGCCCTCCCGCCGGTGCTCGGCATGGCGCCCTTCCACGTCTTCCCCTCGGCGGTGATCCTGTTCGCCTTCCTCTCGTTCTTCATCGGGACCTTCCTCCAGCTCCTCTGGGAAGACCTGCCGATCACGGAGCCGATGTAGGCGACGTAGGCGAGGGGCAGTGGGGCGTCCCCGGCGCTGGGGTATCCTCCCGCCATGGCCGAGATCACGATCTACAGCAAGCAGACCTGCCCCTACTGCGACATGGCCAAGCGCCTGCTCGAGAGCAAGGGCCAAACCTGGACCGAGATCGACATCGAGCGGGAGGACGGCAAGCGCGACGAGATGATCGAGCGCTCCGGCCGCCGCACCGTCCCGCAGATCTGGATCGGCGACCGCCACGTCGGCGGCTTCGACGACCTCCAGGCCCTCGAACAGGCGGGCGAGCTCGACGATCTCCTGGGCGTGGCTTCGGGCGAAGGCGCGAGCGAGCACGCGAAGGTCGTGATCATCGGGAGCGGCCCGGCGGGCTACACCGCCGCCATCTATGCAGCGCGCGCCGAACTCGAGCCCGTCGTGGTGGGCGGCCTCATGGCCGGCGGCCAGCTCATGCTCACCACCGACGTCGAGAACTACCCGGGCTTCCCGGAGGGCGTCACCGGCCCGGAGATGATGGACCTCTTCGAAGCCCAGGCCGTGCGCTTCGGCACGAAGGTCTACAAGGAAGACGCGACGACGATCGACCTCTCGCGCCGGCCCTTCCGCATCGAGACCACCGAGCGGAGCCTCACCGCTGACAGCGTGATCCTGGCCCTTGGCGCCTCGGCGCGCTGGCTCGGGCTCGAGAGCGAGGAGCGCCTGCAGAACCGCGGCGTCTCCGCCTGCGCCACCTGCGACGGCGCGCTCTACCGCGGCAAGCCCATGGCCGTGGTCGGCGGCGGCGACACGGCCATGGAAGAGGCGCTCTTCCTGACGCGCTTCGCGACGAAGGTCTCCGTCATCCACCGCCGCGACGAGCTGCGCGCCTCGAAGATCATGCAGGAGCGCGGGCTCGCGAACGAGAAGATCGAGTTCGTCTGGAACGCCGAGGTCGACGAGGTGCTCGGTGCGGAAGAGGTGACCGGCGTGCGCGTGCGCGACGTGAAGAGCGACGAGAAGCGCGACATCCCGGTCGAGGCGCTCTTCATCGCGATCGGGCACGAGCCGAACACCCAGCTCCTGAAGGGTCAGGTCGAGCTCGACCCGGTCGGCTACATCAAGACCGAATCCGGCAGCACGCGGACCTCGATCGAGGGCGTCTTCGCCTGCGGCGACGCGATGGACCCGACCTACCGCCAGGCCGTGACGGCGGCGGGCTCGGGCTGCATGGCCGCCATCGACACCGAGCGCTGGCTCGCCGAGCAAGGAGTGGAGTAACACCTCCGTCATGTCGCTTTCCCGAGAGCGCCTCGAGAGCCTGATCGCCCGGTCGACGGACATCATCGTCGCCACCGACGCGGACGGCTCCGTCTCCTTCTACAACGACGGCGCCACGCGCATCCTCGGGTACCGCTCTGGGGAGACGCTCGGGCAGTACGTCGCGAAGCTCTACCCGAGTCTCGAGGAGGCGCGCCGCGTGATGAGCGCGATGCGCGGCGAGGGGCACGGCGGCGTCGGCATCTGCGACGCGTTCCAGACCACCTTCGTCGCGAAGTCCGGTGAGGAGATCCCCGTCGCGATCACGGGCGCGGTCCTCTACGACGAGAACGGCGACGAAGACGGCACGATCGGCTTCGCGAAGGACCTGCGCGAGATCCTGCGCAAGGATCAGCTCGCGACGCTCGGCCAGGTCGCCATCGGCCTCTCCCACGAGATCAACAACCCGCTGGCCGTGGTGCTGAACCAGGTCGAGCTGCTCGAGAGCGACATCGCGAACCTCGCGGGCGAGACCGACATCTCCGTCGAGGTCGAGCGGCTCGACGCCGTTCGGCGCGAGGTGGCGCGCATCTCGGAGATCCTCGAGCGCGTCGGCGAGATGGCCCGCGGCGACGAGTACGCCACGGTCGAGTACGTCGGCCCGGCGCGCATGATCGACCTGCGGCCGCGCGGCGAAGCGCGCCACGAGCCCGACCCGCGCATGAAGGGCCTGCGGATCCTCGTCGTCGACGACGACCTCGGGCTCTGCCGCAGCATGAGCGAGATCCTCGAGCGCGAAGGCTGCGTCGTAGAGACCGCGGGGGACGGGCGCGAAGCCCTCGAGCGGCTCGAACAATCCCGCTTCGACCTCGTTCTCTCGGACGTCGTCATGCCCGGCATGGACGGCTACGACCTCTACCGCGCCATCCACCAGCGCTACGAAGGCCTCCCGGTCCTGATGATGACCGCCTTCCACTACGACAAGAACCACATCATCAAGCGCAGCCGCATCGAAGGCCTGCGCGGCGTGGTCTTCAAGAAGCCGGTCCAGCGCGAGCGCCTCGTCGCCGCGATCCTGGAAGCGGTCTACCCCGAAGAAGCGAAGAGTTAGGGCTCGCAGAAGCGAAACGCTAGGGCGTCGCGGCGACCGCGATGCCGTGGATTTCGTGCGCGCCTGCGCGGGCGAGGGCACGGGCCGCGGCCTCGAGCGTGCTGCCCGTGGTCACGACGTCATCGACCAGCCAGATCTTCCCCGGGACCGGATGCGTGGCGGTGAAAGCGCCGCGGACGTTCCGTCTTCTCCCCGCGGCCGAGAAGCCGGTCTGGCTCGGGGTATCGCGCGTGCGGCGCAGGGCGACCGGGTCGAAGGCGATGCGGCGATCGCGCGCGAGGCGCCGGGCGAGCAGGCCGGCCGGGTTGAAGCCGCGCGCGCGCAGCCGCCGCGGATGGAGCGGGACCGGGACGACGAGTTCCGGCCGCGGAAGCGCCGCCGCCGCTTCGCCGAGCAGCGCCGCGAGGACCGCGATCGGCGCCGGATCGAGCGTGAACCCGGTGTCCGGGTACTTGAAGCGTCGGACGATCGGCTCGACCTCTCCGCGATAGTCGGAAGCAGCAACGAGACTCGCGAGCGGCGGCCGGAGGGGGATCGCCGGCGTGCTCCGCAGGGCCGAGAGACACGGCCCACAGAGCGGCCGCGCGCTCGCGCGGCCGCACAGGAAACAGCTCGGCGGGAACAGCAGATCCATGAACCCGTAGGCGAGTGCGCGCATGCGGAAGAGCCGGACCGGGGCCCGCGAGGCTAGCAGGCCGGTCCTCCCGAGGGCCGGCCGGGTCCGTTCGTTAACGTCCTGCGGCTCACGGAGAGGTCGGGGAGGTGCCCATGCGTTCGGGATTCCTGGGAATCGCGGTCTTGTTCTTCGCTGCGCAGGCTTCGGCCACGGGGGGCGGACCGCCGTTCGAGTACGAGGTGCGGACGGTCAGCGATGCGATCCGCTCGGGCTACGACGCCGTCGCCTCGCCCTCGGGGCGTTTCGTCGCCTGGCGCGAAGGCTCGGTGATCCGGCTGCACGACCTTCGCCGCAACGAAACGCGCGACCTGCCCGGCCCGGCGAACGTTCCCGACGTGGACCGGGTACATCTCCACGTGAGCGATACCCACGTGGTCTGGCGCCGCGCGGAAAGCGATGCGTTCAGCTCGACCGAGCTCTATCTCCACGACATCCGAAAGGGCACGACCGTCGAGGTGTATCAGCCCTCCACGCCGAACGACCCGCCCATCCTGCTCGGTCCGCGGTGGCTCGTGTGGGAGGGCCGGGTCGAGATCGCGCCAGACGTGCTCCGGAGCCACGTTCTCGCCTACGAGATCCGCACGGGCACCGTGCACGATCTCACACCGGGCAACCTGTTCGTCGGTTGGCTCGACGGCGACGGGGAGCGGATCGCCTGGGTGCAGGGGCCCGTCGTCGACAACCGCGTGACCCAGGATGCGACGGTCACCCATGACCTTCGCAGCGGACGTACGGAGGTGCTCGACAGCGGTCCCGGCGGGCGGCAGATCGTCGACGTCGCGGGCAACACCGTGGTGTGGACCTTCGGCGACTCTCGCGAGCTGCGCGTCGCGACCCTGCGTTTCCGGAGCTGCGACGACCCGGGCTGGTGGGCGCTGGCGCCCTTCGTGGGCCTGGCAGGCTGGCGCGTCCGGAGGGAGGCGCGGCGGACTGACCCGGGGGACGTTCCTGCCTAGGCCAGGAGCGAGCGCCCGGTCATGGGCTCGGGGATCGGGAGGCCGAGCAGGTCGAGCACGGTCGGGGCGAGGTCCGCGAGGCTTCCGTTGCGGAGCGCGCGGCCGCCGGGATCGTTCGTGACCCAGTAGATCGGCACGGGGTTCGTCGTGTGGGCCGTGTGGGGCTCGCCGGTCTCCGGGTCGAGCATCTGTTCGCAGTTGCCGTGGTCTGCGGTGATGAGCACGGTTCCGCCGAGCGCGAGCACCTTGGCGGTGACGCGGTCGAGGCAGGAGTCGATGGTCTCCACCGCCTTCACCGCGGCGGGCAGGACGCCCGTGTGCCCGACCATGTCCGGGTTCGCGTAGTTCACGAGGACGAAGTCGAAGTCGCTGTTCTCGAGCGCTTCGAGCAGGCGGCGGGTGACTTCCTCGGCGCTCATCTCGGGTTTGTGGTCGTAGGTGGCGACGTCGCGCGGGGAGGGGACGAGGATGCGTTCTTCGTCCGGGAAGGGCGTCTCGACACCCGCGTTGAAGAAGAAGGTGACGTGGGCGTACTTCTCGGTCTCGGCGATGCGGAGCTGGTGCATGCCCGACTCCGCGAGCACCTCGCCGAGGATCCGCTCGGGCGTGCCGCTCGGGAAGGCCACGGGCAGGCCGAAGCTCGCATCGTATTCGCAGAAGCAGACGTAGGCGGCGAGGGCGACCGTCGTCTTGCGCTCGAGTTCGCCCTCGAACTGCTTCGCCTGGACGCCGGTCAGCGCGTTGGTGAGCTCGCGCGCGCGGTCCGCGCGGAAGTTGAAGTGGAGCACGGCATCGCCGTCCTGGAGTTTGCGTCCGCCTTCGACGACGGTCGGCTTCACGAACTCGTCCGTCGTCTTCGCTTCGTAGGCCTGCCGGACGGCGGCCGCCGCGTCCGGCGCCGTTTCGCCCGTGCCCTCGACGATGGCATCGTACGCGAGCTGGACGCGCTCCCAGCGGTTGTCGCGGTCCATCGCGTAGTAGCGGCCGGAGACCGTGGCGACGTGGCTCCCGCAGGCCTCGACCGTCGGCAGCAGCGCTTCGACGTAGCCGAGCCCGGAGCTCGGGGGCGTGTCGCGGCCGTCGAGGAAGAGGTGCAGCGCGGTCGGCACGCCTTCGGCGTGGAAGAACTCGAGGAGGGCGACGAGGTGGTCCTGGTGGCTGTGCACGCCGCCGTCCGAGAGCAGCCCCATCAGGTGGAGCGTGCCGCCGCTCTTCTTCACCGCGGCGACGGCCCCGCCGATCGCAGCGTTCTTCGCGAGCCCGCCGGCGGCGATCTCCTTCGTGATGCGCGTGATGTCCTGGTCGATCACGCGGCCGGCGCCCATGGTCATGTGGCCGACTTCGGAGTTGCCCATCTGGCCCGGCGGGAGACCGACGGCCTCGCCCGAGGTTTCGAGCGCCGCGTGGGGCCAGCTCTCGCGCGCCCGTTCGAAGAAGGGCGTGTGGCCGACGGCGGTGGCGTCGTTCGCGCCCCCGTCGCCGAGGCCGAACCCGTCGAGCACCACGAGCATGACGGGGCGCGGCGGCGTCAAGGCGCGGCCTTCTCGCCCGGGTCTTCCACCGGGATCGAGGGCGCGTCGCTCCAGAGGCGCTCGAGCCCGTAGTGGGCGCGCGTCTCTTCGCGGAAGACGTGGATGATCGCGTCGTTCGCGTCGATCAGGATCCAGCTCCCGTCTTCGTAGCCCTCGACGCCGAGCGGACGCTCGCCGCCGGCGCGCAGGGCCTCGTCGATCGCGTCGGAGATGGCACGGACCTGGCGGTCCGAACCGCCGGTCGCGAAGACGAAGGTGTCGGTGAAGGAAGCGAGCTCGCGGACGTCGAGGGCGACGACGTTCTCGGCCTTGCGGTCCAGCGCGGCGTCGATGATGCAGCGAGCCTTCTCGAGGCGATCCAAGGCGGGTCTAGCGCTCCTCGTCGCGGGGGGGATGGTAGGCGCCGGAGCTCTCGACGGCCTGGCGCACCCGCTCGGGGAGGAGATAGCGCACCGAGCGCCCCTCCCGCAGCCGGGCGCGGATGGCGGAGGCGGAGACGTCGAGGGCGGTGATGGGGACGATCTCGATGCGCCCGCCGCCGGGGAGCGCGGTCTCCCGGCCGTCCTCGGAGACCTGCGCCGTTTCCGCCAGGCAAGAGGGGACGAAACTCGCGAGCGTGGCGTCGGAAACCGGCGGCCGGGTGAGCACCGCGAAGTCCGCCAGGGCGAAGAGCGTCGCCGGGTCCTTCCAGGTGTCGATCTCGATGAAGGCGTCCCAGCCGATGATGAACACCGGCCGCTCGGGCGCGATGCGCTCGCCGATCTCGCGCAGCGTATCGACGGAGTAGGACGTGCCGCCGCGCTCGATCTCGAGCGGGTCGACGGCGAAGCGCGGGTTGCCTTCGATCGCCTCTTCGAGCCAGGCGAGCCGCAGCGCCGCCGGGGCGATCGGGTCGTGCGCGCCCGCGCGCTTGTGCGGCGGGTCCGCCGCGGGCACGAACAGCACGCGCGTGAGCTCGAGCGCCTCGGCCACCTCTTCGGCCGCTCGCAGGTGTGCCACGTGGACGGGGTTGAAGGTGCCGCCGAAGACGCCGGTTCTGCTTCGTGAGCCGGCCGGGCTCATTCGCGCAGCTGGCCCTCGCCGAACATCACGAACTTCTGCGTCGTGAGCCCTTCGAGGCCCATGGGTCCGTAGGCGTGGAGCTTCGTCGTCGAGACGCCGATCTCGGCGCCGAGGCCGAGGCGGAAGCCGTCCGAGAATGCCGTCGAGCAGTTCACGCCGACGGCGGAGGAGTTGCAGCGCCGGATGAAGGCCTCCGAGTTGCTGTAGTTCTCGGTGACGATGATCTCGGTGTGGTCCGAGCCGTAGGTCTGGATGTGCTCGATCGCCTCGTCGAGCCCGCCCACCACGCGGACGGCGAGGATCTTGTCGAGGTACTCGGCGGCCCAGTCGGCGTCCGCGGCGGGCACGACGTTCGGGTCGACCTCGCAGGTCTCCGGGCAGCCGCGGACCTCGATGCCCGCCTCGTGGAGGCCCTTCAGCACCGTCGGCAGCACCGTGCGCGTGGCGCCGCGGTGCACGAGCAGGGTCTCGAGGCCGTTGCACACCGCCATCTGCTTGATCTTGCTGTCGAGCACGATCTCGCGCGCCATCTCGGTCTGGGCGCTCTCGTCGAGGAAGACGTGGCAGACGCCCTCGTCGTGGGCGATCACCGGGATCTTGCTCTCGGCCATCACGCGCTGCACGAGCGCCTTGCCGCCGCGCGGGATCAGGAGATCCACGTAGCGGTCCATCTGGAGGAGCGGCGCGACGGCCTCACGGTCCGTCGTGCGGAAGACCTGCACGGCATCCTCGGGCAGGCCGCACTCCGCGGCCGCGGCGCGCAGCACCTCGGCCAGGGCCATGTTCGCCTGGAAGGCTTCCTTCCCGCCGCGCAGCACGCAGGCGTTGCCCGCCTTCACGCAGAGCGCCGCCGCATCGACGGTGACGTTCGGCCGCGCTTCGTAGATCATCGCGATCACGCCGAGCGGGATGCGCATGCGCCCCACGCGCAGGCCGTTCGGCCGCACCCGCATCTCGCTGATCGAGCCGACGGGGTCCGGCAGCGCCGCGACGTCGCGCAGCCCCGCCACCATGTTCTCCCACTTGCCGCCTTCGAGGGAGAGCCGGTTCACGATCGGCCGCGAAACGCCGGCCTTCTCGGCGGCCTCCATGTCCGCCCGGTTCGCTGCGAGGATCCCGTCCTTCCCGGCCTCGAGCCGCTCGGCCGCGTGGAGCAACCAGCCATCCTTTTGCGCCGAAGACAGCGAAGCCACCGCGATCGACGCCGCCCGCGCCCGCTTGCAGATGCCTTCGATCTCGGCCTGGTACTGGTTCTCGCTCATGAAACGGCTCCGGGCCCGCACCTCCGCGGGCAGCCTCCTAGCTTAGCGCGGGGGCGTCCGGCGGGTCCAAGCGCCGGGAGCTTGCGGGGGTGGGGACGGTGCGGGGTCAGGGCCGCTGCTCGAGCCCGTACTTTCCGTCGGCGCTGACGTAGACCAGGCACTCGGCTTCGCCCGCGCACGTGAGGTCGTGCTCGCCGCCGTGGGACGAGCCGAAGTAGCTGCCCGGGCCGAGCCCCTGGCCCGTGGCATCGCCGGATCGCCGGTGATCGAGGCGGCCCTGGATGACCACCGCGCGCAGCGAGCCTCCGGCGCTGCGTAGCGTTCCCCGGAAACCCGGCTGCAGCTTCAGGAACGATCCGTTTGGGGCGGAGTCCTGCGGCCCTTTCCAGAGGAAGGCCATCGCGGACCCCTCGGCCTCTTCCGTGCCGTTCGCGTCGATCCAAGTCACGTCGTCCGCGTCGAGCCACACGACGTTCCTCGCGTCGACGTTCACGGGGCGTTCGCCGTTGTCGAAGGCTTCGCCGGGCGGCTTCACGAGGTAGGGCCCCTCGAGGATCTCGAGGAACGCCACGGCCTTGCCGCTCTCGGCGGCCGCGGTGATGTGGGATTCGCCAGCCGGCTGCGTCCAGAAGGAGCCGGGCCCCATCCAGTGCTTCGCCGCGTCCGGGTCGTCGTTGTGGAGCGCGCCTTCGATCACGACGCCGCGGTAGGTGACGTTGTGGATGTGCGGCGGGGAGGAGAACCCGCTTGCGAACTGGATGATCGCTCCGGTCGGGACGTCCTTGCGCAGGTCACCCCAAAGGACGCCGGCCTTCGGGCTCGCGTCGCCGCGGGCGGGGTTCAGCGGGACGAACCGGACCTCGGACCGTGCCACGGTTTCGAAGCTCGGCGCCGCCTGCTGCGACGAGCCGGTCGAAGCACACGCGGCGAGCGCCAGGGCCGCCCAGGGCAGGAGTCGTCCGGTTAGGCTCGTCCCCTTCGGGCTCGAGCGGTCGCGTCGGGTGCGGTGGCTCAGTCGTCGTCCCGCTTCAACCAGGAGTTGAGCTTCGCCGCGACGCCTTCCGTCAGGTCGTCCCAGCCGCCCTTCAGGTCCTGGGCGAGCGCGTCGAGCTTCGCCTCGAGCTCCTTCGACTTCTCCCGCGCCTCGCTCCGGGAGTCGGCCCGGAGCTCGATGAGGCGCGCCTCGAGCCGCTTCCGCTTCGCCTCGATCCGGTCTCGCAGTTCTTCTCGCTCACCCATCCGTCGATCCTCCTCGCTCCGCGAAGCCTAGCGCTGCTTCGAAGGATCGCGTCCCCGCCTAGGGCGAGGCGCTCGCCGCAGGCTCGGGCGCGGAGAAGCGGGCCGCGTGCTCGGTCCGGAATCGGCGGCTGTGATCCTCGTCGAAGAGCCGCTTGCCCAGGTACTGGTGGAAGTCGACGACGGCTCGCTCGAGCTCCACGAGCCGGCCGCCCTTCGCCTGCCGGCTCGACACACCTTCCTGCACGCGTTCGCAGATCTCCCGGTCCTCGCCGAAGATCTTCTCGTTCAGGGCCTTTAGCTCCTCGCTCACGGGATGCGCGCTCGCGGCGGCGTACCCAGTGGCGATCTCGCACGCCGTCGCCCCCGTCGGCAGGACCCGCGCCCAGGTCATGTAGCCCTCGTAGAGGTTGCACACGAAGTTCGGGGGCAGGCAGATCGAGAGGTACTCGACCTCGCTCGGCTTGCGCAGGACCCAGTCTTTGAGCGTCGAGGGTTCGTCGAGCTGACGGCCGCCGGTGATCGACCAGTCCGCGTGGCCGTCGACGTAGAAGCAATCCCGGGTCGATGCCGCGGCCTCGACCGTTTCACGATGGACGGCGAAGAAGTGGTAGCCCTCGACGAAGTTCTCCATGGGGAGCTTCCAGTTCGCGCGCCACGCGTGGCGCTCGATCGCGGAGACGTGGACGAAGTTCTCGATTCCGTAGGGAGCGAGGTAGCGCTCGAGGCCCCGGAAGCGCTCCGCGAGCGCGGGCGCTTCTTCGTTCAGGCTGACGAAGACGAGCCCGAAGCGGCAGTCGAGCCGGAACCGGCGCAGCCCGTGCGCCTCCCGGTCGACCTCGACGCTGCCGCAGTGGGGGACGCCGGCGAGGCTGCCGCCGTCCGTGTAGGTCCAGGCGTGGTAGGGGCACACGATCTTGTTCGCGTTCCCGCTTCCCTGCAGCATCACGGCGCCCCGGTGCCGGCAGACGTTCGAGAGGGCGCGCAGCGTTCCGTCCTTTCCGCGGAGCACGACCAGGGGCTCGCCGGCGAGGACGAGCGCCTGGTAGTCGCCGGGCCGGGGAAGATCCGCCTCGGTGCAGACGAAGACCCAGTCCCGGCCGAAGATCTCCCGCTGCTCGAGCTCGAAGTACTCGGGGTCGCGGTAGCTCCCGAAGGGCAGGGCCTCGGCCTCGCCGAGGGGCTGGGCGGTGATTCGCTGCATTTCGTTCAGAAGCATCGAGGGTCCTCCTCCAGGGCGCGAGATACGGTACACTTATGTACCATAACGGAGTCCTGTTTTCGGCACAACCGTGTACCGTTATTCTCGGCTCGGAGGCCAGGGGAGAGCCATGAAGAGGGACCAGCGGGTCGTCCAGTCCGAAGCCGCGATCCTCGAGGCGGGCATCCGGACCTTCCTGGGCAATCCGTCCGCGGGCATGTCGGAGGTCGCCAAGGCCTCGGGCGTCGGGCGGACGACGCTCTATCGACACTACCCATCGCGGGAAGCGCTCATCCAGGGCATCGCGCTCCGATGCCTCGACGAGATCGACGCCGCGCTTCGCCCCCGGTACGAGTCCACCGCGAGCGACGCCGTCGCGGCGACCTTCGAGGTGCTGATCCCGATCGCCGACCGCTACCGCTTCCTCTCCCTCCTCTGGGCCGAAGCGGAAGCCGACCCCGAGGTGCACCGGAGGATGGAGGCATCCCGGCGCGAGACGCTGGCCTTGATGGACTACGCGAAGGCGCAGGGCGAGATCGCCCCGGACGTCCCCTCCGAGTGGCTCGCCGAGTTCTTCGACATGACGCTCTACACCGCATGGTCGCTGCTCGAGCGCGAGCGCATCACGAGCGAGGAGGCGGTGCAGCTCGCCAAGCGATCCTTCCTGCGGGGGTGCGGGCGGTAGGCCGCGAGACCCCTGGTCGGTAGTGGGGTTCCGGCTACCCTCCCGCCTCGGGTCTCGAAAGAAGGAGAAGGATCATGAGCGTTCTCGTAGGTCAGCCTGCACCGGACTTCACCGCGGCCGCCGTTCTTGGCGACGGCTCCATCGTCGACAGCTACACGTTTTCCGAGGCGCGGAAGGGCAAGTACGCCGTCCTCTTCTTCTACCCGCTCGACTTCACGTTCGTCTGCCCGAGCGAGCTCATCGCGTTCGATCACCGCATGGATGCCTTCAAGTCGAAGGACGTCGAGGTGGTCGGCGTCTCCATCGATTCGCAGTTCACCCACAACGCCTGGCGCAACACGCCGGTCGAGAGGGGCGGCATCGGCGCCGTCGGCTACACGCTGGTGGCCGACACCAAGCAGGAGATCTGCCGGGCCTACGACGTCCAGACGCCGGACGGCGTGGCGCTGCGCGGCTCCTTCCTGATCGACAAGGAAGGGAACGTGCGCCACCAGGTCGTGAACGACCTGCCGCTCGGCCGCAACGTCGACGAGATGCTCCGCATGGTCGACGCGCTGCAGTTCCACGAGGCGAACGGCGAGGTCTGCCCCGCCGGCTGGAACCAGGGCGCCAAGGGCATGCAGGCCAACCCGGAGGGCGTGGCCGCCTACCTCTCGACCGAGGCCGACAAGCTCTGAGCCCACGCCCGGAGCCGCGAAGATCACGAGGCCGGATGGGGGTTCCCGTCCGGCCTTCTTCGTTCGTCGCATCGGGAGCGGCGCGCGGTAGGATCACGGCTCATGCCCCCCGAGATCATCGACATCGGCGGCCTCGACGCGGGCGACGCGCGAGCCCTCGAGCGCGTCGCCGCGGAGCTCGAAGGCCCGAGCCGGTCGCTCGGCGTGTTCCACATCGTGGGCCACGGCCTGTCCGAGGACGATTTCGCCCGGTTCGAGGCGGCCATGCGGGTTTTCTTCGCGCTGCCGGCTTCGGTCAAGCAGCAGGTGCGCCGCTCGCGCGACAACGCCTGGGGCTACTACGACGAAGAGCTCACCAAGAACCGGCCGGACTGGAAGGAGGTCTTCGACTACGGCGCCGAGCCCGCGGCCGGCGGCGCGGCGCCGGCCCACAGCGACGGCACGAATCGCTGGCCTCCGGGCGAACCCGAGCTGCGCGCCACCCTGCTCCGCCACCACACCGAGTGCGGCCGGATCGGCCGGCTCCTGCTGCGCGCGCTGTCCGTGAGTCTCGGCTTCGCCCCCGACCGGCTCGCGCGCTTCTTCGAGGGCGACTCGAGCTTCGTCCGCCTGAACCGCTACCCCGTGTGCGACTCGCCCGCCGCTCCCGACGCGGCGCCCCTTCCCGAGGACGGGCACCTCGGCGTCCATCCCCACAGCGACGCCGGCGCGCTCACGATCCTCTACCAGGACCGCGTGGCGAGCCTGCAGGTCCAGACGGGCGGCCGGTTCGAGCTCGTCGAGCCGGTCCCGGGGGCGTTCACGGTGAACCTCGGCGACATGCTCCGCGTCTGGAGCAACGACCGCTATCGCTCCCCCGTCCACCGCGTCCTCGCGAGGCGCGACCGCGAGCGCTTCAGCGCGCCCTTCTTCTACAACCCGCGCTACGAAACCGTCTGCGAACCGATCCTCGATGCCGACCCGTCGAACGCCCCGAAGTTCCGGCCCGTGCCCTGGTCCCACTTCCGCGACCAACGCTCCGCCGGAGACTTCGCGGACTACGGGAGCGAGATCCAGGTCGAGGATTTTCTGGTTCGCTAGGCGGTGGAGGTGGCGGGAATCGCACACGACCTCAATCCGCCTTTTCCTTATAAAAAGCAGGCACTTGGGTTTGACCGGAACTGGCTTCCGAGTTCTTTAGTGCCTCCCGTGTCCCGGTTCCTTCGTGGGCCCGGCATAGAGGGGTGAACCGCAGACGTGGGCACGAAGATTCGATCCGAAGGGAGGCCCGTGATTGGCCGACGACGACACCGTTCATTCGGAAGATGAGAGAGAAGAAGGATCCGGCGAAGAGCTGCTTGCCAAGCTCCGCGCGATCACCAATGCCGACCGAAAGCGCCTACTCGTCGCTGCACGGCGTTGGTGGGGGCACTTTCGCCTGCAGTCCCGTTTCGTGGAGCCGGACGACCTTCTTCAGGAGGCTGTCGTTCGGGTGCTCGAGGAGCGCCGACAGCCCCCGGACGGCGTGTCGTTGGCGACGTTCCTCTCGAAGACGATGAAGAGCATCGCGAGCCACACCGTTGGGCAGAACAAGCGCTCCGACGAGCGACATCTCGAAGCCACGGCGCTCGATCGGCCACCTCCCCTCGGTGACACGGTGTCACCCGGAGGTGCGCCACCCGCTGCAACGAGCGAGTCGCAGGTTGCAGCCCGCGACTCGCTGAACAAGCTCAACGAGTTCCTTGCGGACGACCCAGAGCTCCTCGGTGTGCTCGAGCTCAAAGCGCAAGGCTTCAAGCCTGCCGAGATCAAGGCAGAACTCGGGTTCGACAACAAGAGATGGGAAACCGTCAGGAAGCGCGCCATTCGAAAGCTCGCAGAGTTCGAAGGCGCAGGAGAGGCAGAATGACCCAGAGCAAGAAGAGCACCCGAAACTCTTCCCGCTCGCTGCATGACGCGTTCGTTGATTTCGTGTTCGAAGCCAGCGAGGAGGAGATTGATGAGGCGCTGAGCGACAACGGGGAGGACCCGGAGGCCATCGCGGAACGAGCGGAGCTCGCCATCGATCGCGCCATCGCGCGTGTCGACATGGCAGCGACCGTCGCCGACACTCTGGAAGCCCCCGCGCATGAGCTTCACGAAGGGCTGAACACGCTCCTCGACCGGCTGATGCGCCGTGACTCGCTGAACCTTGCAGAGCTGGCGGACAGGGCCGCGGTGGACGAAGCCGAGCTCCATCAGATCCGAATGGATGCCGCCTTCCGGCCAAGCCTGCGCACGCTCTATCAGCTCGAGAATCATTTCAAGCTGCCGGAGCGATCACTCGGCGTGCTTTCGGGCGCGGTCAAGCGACGTAGTCGCCGCCTTGAGGACGGCGTGACGAAGTTCGCCGCGAGCTCCGGCAACGACATCGGCAAGCTCTCGTGGAAGGAGCGGCGCGAGCTTTCTCAGTTCATCAGCCTGCTCGCCGACTTCACGGATGGCGAGGAGGAGACATGAAGAACTTCACGATCGGTGCCCGGGAAGCCGAGGACATCAAGGTCATTGTCGGAAAGACGCTTCGTGCGCTCGGCAACCCTGAGCCACCCCTTGATCTCGCCGACGTGCGAGATCTCCGCGAACTCGATCTGAAGTACTTCAGCTCGACGGACGACTCTGCCCTGCAGGAGATGGCCAGCCGCATCCGGGTTGCGAGCAAGCAGCTCGCGCTGCGACCGAGCCTCCTTCTCGATGTCGTGCGCAAGGCCGAGCTCCGGGCTCTTTGGCTTCCCGACCGCAAGCGCATCCTCATCGATGGCGACGTTCACCCCCTGAAGCATCGATGGCTCGAAGCGCATGAGCATGGGCACCAGATGTGCCCCTGGCACGGCCGATACGCCTACGGCGACGACGTCGAGAACCTCGACCCGGCCTGCCGCCATGCGACGGAGGCTGAGGCGAACTACGCCGCCGGCCAGCTCATCTTCCTTGCCAACCGGTTCTCCGACGAGGCGAACGACCTTCCTGTGTCCTTCGACAGCGTGCAGGACCTGAAGAAGACCTTTGAGAACACGCTGAGCTCGACGCTTTGGCGCTTCGTGGAGGAGGCGCACGCCGACACGCCCATGGTGGGGATCATCAGCGGGAACCCGAACCGACCGGACGCCGATTTCGACCCCGCTGCTCCCTGCAAGCACGTGATCGAGTCCCCGTCGTATCGCGAGCGCTTTGGCAGCACCACCGAGCAGTCGCTCTTCGCGATCATCGCCAGCTACTGCCGTCCTGCTCGCGGGGGGCCGCTCGGTGAGAAGACCACGATCCTCACGGACCGCAACGGCGAAGCCCACGAGTTCCTCTTCGAGTCGTTCTCGAACCGCTACGCCGTCCTGACGCTGGGCCGTCACCTGCGGGTGCTCCCCGACGCCGCTTCGGTTCTCTCCGCCCTCGACTGATCCGTCCGTGTGTCCTGAAACCGGCCTGAGGCCGGCATAGAGGGTAGAGCGACACCGAAGTCGCTCCATCTCAGAGGAGACACTCATGACCGAGCACAACGACGAAGTCGTCGACCTGGAACGGTATGCCAAGGAGGATCGCACTCCTCCGCGCTGCCGCCGCTACCGCATTCGCATCGATCGTGAGCGCCACGTCGTGCACGAACCCTGCCTGACAGGCGCCGAGATCCTCGAGCTCGTCGGCAAGAAGCCCGCCGAGTTTCAGCTCTTCGAGAAGTTTCGCGGCGGGGAGATGCAGCAGGTGCTGGCCGACACGAAGGTCGACTTCACCCGCAAGGGAGTTGAGCGCTTCGTGACGCTGCCCCTCGATCAGACCGAGGGGTCGCGCTGATGCGCCGTGAGTTCGAGCTTCCCGAAGGAGACGTCGAGTTCCTCGACGCGCAGGGCCTCCCCTGGGAGACCGTGCGCGCCGGGGGCGTCGGCCGGTTGATCATTCACGACTTCCCGATCCCGCCCGGCTACAAGCACGACCGCGCCACGTTGAACCTGCGCATCGAGCCCGCCTATCCCGAGACGCAGATCGACATGGTCTACTTCCTGCCTGCGCTCGCGCGCATCGACGGCGTCGCCATCCCGCAGATCTCGGCGGACCAGTTCGAAGGGAAGTCGTGGCAGCGCTGGTCGCGCCACCGCACCGGTCAAAATCCCTGGCGGCCCGGCGTCGACGACGTCGGCTCCCACTTGGCGCTCGTGCACTTCTGGCTCGAGCGCGAGTTCGCCTTGAGGCCCAGGTGATGGACGTATCGCTCACGCTCACCGAAGCGCAGCTCACCGAGCTCGAAGGGGCGCTCTTCCCCGGGGATGGGCTCGAGGCCGGCGCCGTCGTGCTCTGCGGTCGCCACGAGCACGGCGGCCGTCATCGCCTGGTCGGGCACCGTGTCGTGCCAGTGCCCGAAGACCAGTATCAGCGCCGCGAGCAGGACCTCCTCACCTGGAAGACCGAGTTCTTGCAGCCCCTGCTGGTCGAGGCCACGAAGGAGAGCATGGCCATCCTCAAGGTGCACAGCCACCCGAGCGGCTGCGCGGCGTTCAGCATCACGGACGACGCGGCCGACGACGCGCTGTTCCCGTCCATTCATGGATGGCTCGATGATGGGCTGCCGCACGCGAGCGCCATCCTGCTGCCGGGCCGGCGGCTGATCGCCCGCGCTCACTTCGAGGACGGCACCCACGGGCCGCTCTCGTCCATCATGATCGTTGGCGCCGACATCCACATCTCCACGCCGCTTGAGACGGCCGTGAGCGCCGCCGGCGAGCGCAACGCCCAGGTCTTCGGCGACGGCACCTACAGCACGCTCCGCGGGCTCCGCGCGGCGGTGGTCGGTACGTCCGGCACCGGGAGCTGGGTGGTGGACCTGCTCTCCAAACTCGAGATCGGGCAGCTGGTGCTCGTGGACCCGGACGATGTCGAGGAGAAGAACCTGAACCGCATCGACGGGGCGACGGCGGCCGACGTCGGGCGCCTCAAGGTGGAGGTGCTCCGCGATCGCGTCGAAGCGCTCGGCCTCGGCACGCAGGTGGAGATCATCCCGCACGAGCTCGAGCACCCGCATGCCCTTACCGCAGTAGCCGGTGTGGACATAGTGTTCGGCTGCGTCGATTCGATCGACGGGCGACACCTGCTGAACCGCCTCGCCGCCTTCTACGCCCTGCCCTACTTTGACGTTGGGGTCCGGCTGATCGCGGACGGCGCGGGCGGCATCGACCAGGTCTGCGGCACGGTGCACTACCTGCAGCCGGGGCTCTCGAGCCTGCTCACTCGCGGCCTGTATACGGGCGAGCAGCTTCGGGCGGCGAACCTCCAGCGCGCCGACCCGGAGGCCTTCGCCGCGGAGCGCGACGAGAAATACATCACCGGCGTCGAGGTCGGTCGCCCGGCGGTGGCGCCCGTGAACATGTTCTACTCCGCAGCCGCCGTGCTCGACTTCCTGGCGCGACTGCATCCGTTTCGCCTCGAGGACAACGCCGAGCTCGCCTCGCTCATGTGGTCCCACTCTGGGCTGTTCCAGATCGTGAAGGCGGAGTGCGACTACGAGGTAGATGCAGCCCTTGCGAAGTGCGTCGGCCGAGGCGATTCGAGCCCGCCACTTGGGCTGCCCATGCTGAGCGCGAAGAAGGAGAGCAAGTAGTGGAGGGCCTGCTGTACTGGCTGACCCGGGCCTGGGAGCAACTTCGCGGGCGCCCGGCGCCGTACCGCAACCGCACCACTCACGATATCCCCGACGAGCCGGAGGCTGGCGCCCTCTACCTGGTCGGCGAAGGCGGGCATCTTTGGTTCGTCTGCTTCTTGTGCCCGTGCGAGTGCGGCGAGCTCATCCAGCTCAACACCCTGCCCACAATTCGCCCACGTTGGAGCGCGGTGCCTCACAAGAGCGGTACGATCACCCTTCACCCGTCGATTCGAAGGACGGTTGGCTGCAAGAGTCACTTCTTCCTGCGTCGGGGCGGCGTTGACTGGGCATACGACTCGCGGGGGCGTTGCTCCCCTTAGGGGCCGTCGAAGGCATCGACCTTGGCGCAGTGCTCCAGGACGCGGCCTCTGGCTGTGTGCGAATCGGGGTAGTAACTATCTGAAATAAAAGGGAAAATTTTCTTAGTTGGGGGGTCAAGCTGCGGGCTAAGCCTTCTGGATATATTTACCGAAATACCTATATTTACCGGTGCGGTGAATAAAAGAGAAATGGTAAATATCACCGGAGCCTTTGAAGCTGAGGCGCTCCGAATCCTCCGCGAGGTCCCCGGCCTCACGGTCGTCGCCGAGCCGCCCGACCCCGATCGGCGCGTTGATGCCATCGTGCGATACGCCGGGACTCAGACAGCGGTTGCTGTTGAGTTCAAGCAGCGAGCGAACACCGCGACCGCTTGGCAGCTCGTACATATTGCGCACGAGCGACCGGATTTGCCGCTGCTCCTCGTCGCTGGCGAGACCACGACCGCGGCGCGGGAAATTCTGAAGGAGCATGGCGTCGCATTGATCGACGGCCTGGGCAACGCCCACATTGAGCTGCCCGGCCTCGTTTACCACCTCGCAGGTCGGCGCAAGCCGTCGAAGCACGCTGCCGCGGTACGGCCGACACGTTTGCGAGGAAAGGCTGGGATCGTTGCCCAGGCATTGCTGCTGCAACCGGATCGTGACTGGCAGGTCGCAGACCTTGCGGACAAGGCGCAAACGTCGGCCGCGCTTGCGCACCGCGTACTCACCCGCCTGGAACTCGAGGAGATCGTCGCCACGGAAGGCGCGGGGCCAAAGAGAGTTCGGCGCCTCGCCAACCCGGCCGCGCTCCTCGATCTCTGGGCAGAGGAGAACGCGGATCGACCAACTCGGACCCCAGCCTATCTCCTCGAGCAGACACCCCAGCGGGTGATCCAGGAGCTAGCCGAACGTCTCACAAGAGGCCATATCGAGTATGCGCTTACAGGCGCTGCGGCCGGGACCTTGATCGCTCCGTTCATTACTGCGGTACCTGTCATCGAGGTCTGGGTAGGAGCAACAGCGGCTGTTGAAGAGTTGCACGAAGTGACTGGTGCCAGGCCAGTCACCGAAGGTCAGAACGTCACATTCCTTCAATCTAGGCACGACGCACCTCTCGCTTTTCGCGAGCTGACCAACAATCTCTGTCTGGTCAACAAGTTTCGTCTCTACGTCGATCTACGCAGCGATCCCCGAAGGGGTACGGAGCAGGCAGACCATCTACGGAGAGAGGTGATCGGGTTTTGACCAATCGAGGGCACCGCTCCAGCTACGACGAGGAAACGACGGCGCGCTGCGAGCGGGTCCTGCTCACGCTGCTTGGTGACCTCGGGCCGTGGAGGGAACGGATCTTCCTCGCCGGAGGGCTCGCGCCGAGATACCTGGTCAGCCAGCTCCCAGAGGGAGTGCAGCCGCACGTGGGCACCACAGACATTGATCTCGTCATCGGCATCGCTCTTGGTGACGAGACGCCCGAGACGTACCGGACCCTGCAGAACAACCTGCTAACCGCTGAGTTCGTTCAGCGTGAGCACAGCTTTCAGTGGTCCAGAGACGTCGATGGCATCCCGGTTCTGGTGGAGTTTCTCTGCGAGACGGACGAGGTAGAGGACGGCCGGATCTTTAAACCGAAGGGCGAGAATGCGGGAACGAAACTCGGTGCTTTCAACGTCCGGGGGGCGCAGCTCGTTCGCAGAGATTATTTGGAGCGCGAGATTGAGGGCGAGCGGCTCGATGGCGGAGGGCGGTCCCGAGTCACAGTGCAGGTAGCGAACGTCCTTCCGTACACCGTCTTGAAGATCTTTGCTTTTCAGGACCGTCATGCCAACAAGGACGCGTACGATCTGGTCTTCACGCTCTTGAATCACGCTGACGGCCCGCGAGCTGCTGGTCGCAGATGCTCATCGAGTGATGTCATCAAGCACCCCCAAGTGATCGACGCCCTGGTGCTTCTCGAAGATCGGTTCGCTGATGTAGGTCGGGACGGCCCGAACGCCTATGCGTCTTTTCTGGCCGCTCCGGGGAACAACGACGAGAACGCCAGACTTCGACAGCAGGCCGTTGCCACGGTCGACGAGTTCCTAGGTGGTCTCCGCGAACGATCCTAGGAGGTTGGTCGCCCGACACTCTGGCCGTCGGATCAGCCCCACTGCCATTAGTCGTTCTGCCTCGTCCTGTTCATCAACTTCGTCTACCTCGTCCTCTTCACCATCGTCGTCCGACGATGCCTCCCCTGCTGGTGTTGGCGACCATGCTGGCGATCGTGGTGACGCTCCCGGTAGTGGGAGCGGCGATGATGGTGGAGGCGGTGCCGATCCTGCTCCTAGGGAACGTGGCACCCAAGCCTCCCGGCAGTCGTCGCCCGATGTCCAAGACGAAGCGGGCGTGAAGGGAGCTGAAGCCGTCAGACTCACAAGCGACCCGCTAGAGATCAGCAAAGAGACTGGTTGTGGAGGCGGCGGGAACCGAGCCCGCGTCCGCGTGGATCTCAGACGGACGCTCGGGGGAGATCCTGAGCCTGCTCAGCCCGTGAGCACCACCAGGTCGTCCCGGTGCACCACCGCATCCCCATTCGTGTAGCCGAGGACGCCCGCGACCTTGCGGGTCTCGAGGCCGCGGATGCGGGCGACGTCGCCGGAGGCGTAGGCGGCGAGGCCGCGGGCGATCTCGTTGCCGCGGCGGTCGACGCAGGCGACGGCGTCGCCGATGCGGAAGCGGCCGCGGACTTCGGTGATGCCGGCCGGGAGCAGGCTCTTGCCGCCCTCGCGCAGCGCGCGGACGGCGCCGTCGTCGAGGACGAGCTCGCCCTTCGGGCGCGTGGTGAAGGCGAGCCAGTGCTTGCGGCTGTTGAGCTTCTCGCCGGGCAGGAAGAGCGTGCCTTCGGGCTCGCCGGCCAGGAGCTTCAGGAGGATGTCCTTCTTGCGGCCGTTGCAGACGATCGTCGCGGCGCCCGAGCGGGCGGCGGTCTCGGCGGCTTCGAGCTTGGTCGCCATGCCGCCGCTGCCGAAGTCGCTGCCCGGGCCGCTCGCGGCGCGCTTGATGCGCGCGTCGATCTTCTCGACCTCGCGGATCATCTTCGGCTTGGGCTTGCCGGCTTCGGGCCGTTCTTCGTAGAGGCCGTCGACGTCCGAGAGCAGGACGAGCAGGTCGGCACCGATCAGGTTCAGCACGGTGGCCGAGAGGTTGTCGTTGTCGCCGAAGCGGATCTCGTCGGTCGCGACGGTGTCGTTCTCGTTCACGATCGGCACGACGCCCATGTCGAGCAGGGTCGTCAGGGTGTGGCGGGCGTTCAGGAATCGCTCGCGGTCTTCCATGCCCTGGCGCGTCACGAGCACCTGACCCACCTGCATGTCGTGGCGGGCGAAGCGCTTGCGGTAGGTCTCGACGAGGTCGATCTGCCCGACGGCGGCGGCGGCCTGCTTCTCGGGGATGGAGCGGCCGCGGTTCTTCCAGCCGAGCGTACGCGCACCCATGGCGATGGCGCCCGAGGAGACGATCACGAAGCGGCGCTTGTTCGTGGTGAGCTCGGCGATCTGGCGGGCGAGGTCGCCGAACAGGCGCGTCCGGAGCTGGCCGTCGGAGCTGAGCGAGCTGCTCCCGACCTTCACGACGATCCGCCGCGCGCCCTTCACGTGCTTTCTTCGCACATCGCTCACGACTCGGTCCTCGTTTCTTCGCGCTCGGCCTCGCGCTTGCGCTGCTCTTCCGCGTCGAGCGCCTGGCCGACGGCTTCGGCCATGGCGTCGATGAGCGCGTCGATGCCTTCGCCCGTCACCCCGGAGATGCGCAGCACGCGCCGGCCCCGGGCGGCGAACTCCGCCTCCAAGGTATCGAGTGCCTCGCGGTCCGCGATGAGATCGAGCTTGTTCAGCGCGACGATCTCGGGCCGCTCGCCGAGCTCCGCCCCGTAGGCTTCGAGCTCGCCGCGGATGGTCTCGTAGTCCGCGAGCGGGTCGCGCTCCTCGAGCAGGCACGTCCCCACGTCGAGGACGTGGACGAGTAGCCGGGTGCGCTCGACGTGGCGGAGGAAGCGGTCGCCGAGGCCGGTGCCCTCGCTCGCGCCCTCGATCAGGCCCGGGATGTCCGCCACGACGAAGCGATGCTCGCCCTTCTCGACCACGCCGAGGGACGGGACGAGGGTCGTGAAGGGGTAGGCGGCGACGCGCGGCTTCGCGCCGGAGATGCGCGAGAGCAGGGTCGACTTGCCGGCGTTCGGGAGCCCGGCCAGGCCGACGTCCGCGAGCAGCTTCAAGGAGAGGCGCAGGTTCGCGAGCCCGCCGAGCCGGCCGTCCTCGGCGAAGTCCGGCGTCTGCCGCGTGGGCGAGGTGAACTGGGTGTTGCCGCGTCCGCCCCGCCCGCCGCGGGCGGCCGTGTAGCGTGCGCCGTCCTCGGAGAGGTCCGCGAGGGGTTCGGCGTCTTCGCCCGCGTCCGCGTCGAAGATCAGGGTGCCGACGGGCAGGGGGACGATCTTGTCCTCACCCCCGCGGCCGTTTCGGTTGCGCCGTTCGCCGGGCAGGCCGTTCTCGGCGCGGATCTTCGGGTGGAGCCGCTGGTCGACGAGCGTGGCCAGGTTGCGATCCGCCACGAAGATGACGCTGCCGCCGCGCCCGCCGTCGCCACCGTCGGGCCCGCCGCGCGGCACGAACTTCTCGCGCCGAAAGCTCACCGAACCGTCGCCGCCACGCCCCGCGTGCACGTGCACGACGGCTTCGTCGACGAAGCTCTTGTCCGTGTTCATTGGGGGAGCCCCGCTTGCCGGGGGCCGCGGGCCTAGGAGGCGGCGGCTTCGTCGACGCGGGCGACCTTGCGGCCGCGGCGGTCGTCGTAGTGGACCACGCCCGTGCGCAGGGCGAACAGCGTGTAGTCCTTGCCGACGCCCACGTTGCGCCCGGCGTGGATCTTCGTCCCGACCTGGCGCACGAGGATCGCACCGGCGTTCACCTGCTGTCCGCCGAAGACCTTCACGCCACGGCGCTGCGCGTTGCTGTCGCGGCCGTTGCGGGAGCTGCCCTGTCCTTTTTTGTGTGACATCGGACTTAACCCTCGATCTTGTCGATACGGATTTCGGTGTAGAGCTGCCGGTGGCCTTGCCGCCGGCTGTAGTTCTTTCGGCGCTTCATCTTGAAGACATGAATCTTCGGGCCCTTGCCCTGGGCCGTGATCGTGCCGACGACCTTGGCGCCATCCACGAGCGGCTGGCCGACGCGGGCCTCGCCCTCGCCGCCGACGAGCAGCACTTCGCCGAGCTCGATCGATTCGCCGACCTCGCCGGGGAGCTTCTCCACCCGGACCGCCTCGCCAGGCGCGACCCACACTTGCTTGCCGCCGGTTCGCACAACCGCGTACATCAGGACTCTCCGCTTTGCTGGGAACCGCGGAGTATCCGGGATTCCGGCGCCTCGTCAAGCGGGGCCTCCTCGGCCCGGGCCAGGGCCGGGCCGCTCGGGGGCTCCGGCGGAGCCTCCTCGGCATCGGCGGGCTCCGCAGCGGCTTCGCCAGGCTCCGCAGCGGCGGCTTCGGCCGCCTCCGGGGCCGCTTCCGCGGCCCCGCTCGGGGGGCTCTCCGCGGGGGTCTCGGCCGTTTCCGCCGCCTCTGCGGCGGCTTCCGGGGCCGCCTCGGGCTCCGGGCCGGCCTCGGGCGCCTCTGCTGCGGGCGTCTCCTCGGCCCCCTCCTCGGAGGCCTCGACCTCCTCCTCGTCGGGCTCCGGCGGGGCCTCGCCGTCCGGGGCCTCGAGCCAGGAGAGATTCACGGCCACCGGCGGCCCGGCGTCGAGGGCCTGGACCTCGAAGCGTTCGTGGTGCATGCCCGGCACGGCCCGAAGCTCGATGGAGCGCCCGAGCTCGGCCTCGAGGGCAGCCAGGGATTCCTTCTCCTCGCCGAGCAGGAGCTCCGCCACGGCCGGGGCCACCGAGAGCGCGACCTGCCGCCCGGACAGGCGCGAGAGGTCCCCGCGCAGGGCGCGCAGGATCCGGTAGGTCACCGAGCGCACCGAGAGCACGTAGCCCTTGCCCTCGCAGTAGCTGCACGGCTCGCACACGGTCTGGACGAGGTTCTCCCGCGTCCGCTTGCGCGTCATCTCGACGAGGCCGAGCTCCGAGATGCGCAGGATGTTCGTGCGCGCCTTGTCCGCGCGCAGCTCCTCCTGCAGCGCGCGGTAGACCTTGTCGCGGTTGGCCTGGCTCTCCATGTCGATCAGGTCGAGGATCAGCAGGCCGCCGATGTTCCGGAAGCGGAGCTGGTGGACGATCTCCTTCACCGCTTCGAGGTTCGTGCGCAGGACCGTCTCTTCGAGGTCGCGCTTGCCGACGTAGCTGCCGGTGTTCACGTCGATCGCGGTCAGCGCCTCGCTCTGATCGATGATCAGGTAGCCGCCGGATTTCATGAAGACCTTGCGGTTCAGGTTGGCGTCGATCTGGGCTTCCACGCCGAACTTGTCGAAGAGCGGCGTCTCGCCCTGGTAGTGCTCGATCTTGGGCTTCGGGTCCGCGATGAAGCGGTCCACGAAGGTCTTCATCTCCTCGTAGATCTCTTCGTTGTCGACGACGATGCGCTCGGTCTCGTTGCTCGCGAGATCCCGGATCACGCGGATCGGCAGGCGCGGCTCGCTGTAGAGCACGCTCGGGGTGGCGGCGCCGTTCTTCTTCTTCTGGACGTCGCTCCAGACCTCGGAGAGGTATTTGATGTCGGCCTCGAGGTCCGCCTCGCGGACGTTCTGGCCGGCCGTGCGGGTGATGAAGCCGAGGCCCTCGGGGCGGAGCCGCGTCACGATGTCGCGCAGGCGGCGCCGCTCCTTGTCCGAATCGATCCGCCGCGAGACGCCGACGCGCTTCGAGCGCGGCGTCAGCACGAGGTGGCGTCCGGCGATGGAGACGTTCGAGGTGATGCGGGCGCCCTTGGTGCCGATCGGCTCCTTGGCGACCTGGACGGTGATCTCTTCGCCCTCGGAGAGCAGGGTGTCGATCCGGGGGGGCTGGCGGTTGCGGCCCCGGCCGTTCGAGCGCCCGCGGCCGCCCTTCCCGTTGCCACCCTTGCCGTTCTTCGCGCTGCTGCGCCGGCGGCCGCGGCCCTCGTCCTCCTCGCCGTCGGCGTAGTAGTCGCCCGCGTAGAGGAAGGCCGCCTTCTCGAGGCCGATGTCGACGAAGGCCGCCTGCATGCCGGGCAGTACCCGCGTGACCTTGCCCTTGATGACGCTGCCGACCACGTCCTCGGCGCCGGTCCGTTCGATCAGGAGGTCGGCACATTGGCCGCGTTCGAGAACGGCGACGCGGGTTTCCCCGCGCTCGGCGTTCACCAGGATCTCGTTCTTCATGTCCGTCCCCACGGCGCCCGGTCGCGTCGACCCGTCGGTCGACGCACCAAGGCCGCGTTGGTCGAACCCACGCGGGACGGGTGATGGAGAGGATCCGCCGGCGCACGCGGTGGGCGCGCGCCTCGCGGCGGCGGGGACGTGGAGTGGCGCCGGCCTAGGGGCCGGCGGGACGGGAGTTCTCTAAAACCCTGAAATCATTGGGAAAAGCGTGAATTCGCACCGGTTTCCAACCTTCACGGTCCGAAGATCGACTTCCAGGTCCGCCGGGCTCCGTGCAGCTCCCCGCCGCCCGTCCAGCCCTGCGGCATCTGCCGCACGAGGCCACCTCCAGTGGCCGCTCGCAGCGGCTTCGTCCCTGGGTCCCCGTCGAGGAATGCCTTGCCCCCGGGGAAATCTCTCCAGACCGCCCTAAACTGTGGTCCCGAGCATGGTAAATCCAAGACCCCGGCGCAACCAGGACACCCCGACGTGACTTCCCGCCCCGAACCCGCCCTCGCCTCGATTCCCCTGCGATGCCGAACGCTTGGCGCAGCGCAGCCGGCCCTCGGGCGGGGGGGAATTCGTTGAGTTCGCGCGAACCCGGCAAGGATGCCCGGCGGGCGCTGCCGAGCGTGGACCGTCTCTCGCGCGAGGTCGCGGAAGCGGTGCCCGAGCTCCCGGCCTGGGCGGTCGTGCGCGGCGTGCGTGCGAGCCTCGACGCCGCGCGCGCGGCCCTCGGCAAACCCGGCGCCGCCGCCCCCGAGCCCTCCCATCTCCTGGAGCGCGCCACGGCCGCCGCCGCGCGCTTCGCGCGACCGCAGCCGACCGCCGTGGTGAACGCCACGGGCGTGGTGCTTCACACGAACCTCGGGCGCGCGGCGCTGCCGCCGGATGCCGCGCGCGCCGCCGCCGAGACCGCCGCCCACTACTCGAACCTCGAACTCGACCTCGAGACCGGCCAGCGCGGCGACCGCCTCGGTTCGGTGAACGCGCTGCTCACGGACCTCGGCGGGAGCGAGGACGCCCTCGCCGTGAACAACAACGCCGCGGCGACGCTGCTCGCCCTCGACACGCTGGCGCGCGGCCGGGAGGTGATCGTCTCGCGCGGGGAGCTCGTCGAGATCGGCGGCTCCTTCCGCGTGCCGGACATCCTCTCGAGCTCCGGCGCGCGTCTCGTCGAGGTCGGCACCACGAACCGGACTCACGCGGACGATTACCGCCGCGCCATCGGGCCCGAGACGGGTCTCCTGCTGAAGGTCCACCGCAGCAACTTCGAGGTGCGGGGCTTCACCGCCGAGGTGGAGCTCGCGGAGCTCGTCGCGATCGGCCGCGAGCACGGCGTGCCGGTCGTGGAAGACCTCGGCTCGGGGACGCTGCTCGATCTCGCCGAGCACGGCCTGCCGCGCACCTACTTCGCGCCCTCCCGGGTGGCGGCCGGCGCGGACGTCGTCTGCTTCTCGGGCGACAAGCTGCTCGGCGGGCCCCAGGCCGGGCTCGTGCTCGGCCGCCGCGAGGTCGTGCATCGCATGCGCAAGAACGCCCTGGCCCGGGCCCTGCGCCTCGACAAACTCTCGCTCGCCGCCCTCGACTGGACGCTTCGCGCGCTCCTCGAAGGCCGCGCGGAGGAGATCCCCACCGTCCGCCAGCTCTGCGAGCCTGCCGAAGCCGTCGAGCGCCGGGCCGAGGCGCTGGCGGCGCGGCTCCGGAAGCTCGAAGGCTCCGTCGAGATCTCGGTCGAGCCCGGACAGGCCGCGGTGGGCGGCGGCACCCTGCCGGGCTTCGTCCTGCCGACCTTCGCCGTGGTGCTGCGCGGAGCCGGGAGCGCCGAGGCGCTCAGTGCGGCGCTGCGTCATGCCGCGGTTCCGGTGCTGGCGCGCATCCATGACGCAGCCGTCTGGCTCGACGCGCGGACGCTCCTGCCGGGCGACGATGCGCTGGTCGAGGCGGCCCTGGGCGAGGCCCTACACCGGAACGTGGTTTGAAGCCCGCGGTGCCGTCCGGTACCGTGTCCCCATCGAGATGCTGAACTCGAGCGTCCTGGTTCTCAATCGGTCCTATCTACCGATTCACGTCACGTCGGTACGGCGGGCGTTTGCACTCATCTACCAGGGCGCGGCCAAGGCCATCGACGAGCAGTACCAGACCTTCGACTTCGAGAGCTGGAGCGAGCTCGCGGAGCTCCGCGAGGGCGATCGGATCGGCACCTCGAGCGGCGCCCTGCTCGTGCCAAGAGTCATCGTCCTGGTCACCTTCGACCGCATCCCGAAGCGCCACGTCCGCTTCAGCCGCCTCAACATCTTCGCCCGCGACGACTTCACCTGTCAGTACTGCGCCAAGCGCGGGCCGCGCTCGGACCTGAACCTCGACCACGTGATCCCGCGCGCCCTCGGCGGACGCAGCACCTGGGACAACGTCGTTTGCAGCTGCCTCGACTGCAACCGCCGAAAGGGGGGGCGAACCCCTCGGCAGGCGGGCATGAAGCTCGCGCGCAAGCCGGCGAAACCGCGCTGGACTCCGCTTTCCAACCTCGTCGCGTCTTCAGTGCGCTACAAGGAATGGAAGCCATTCCTCAACGTCGTGGATGCCTCATACTGGAACACGGAGTTGTTGGAGTAACGCGAGCCGAGCACGCGTTGGCGCGTTCGCGTTGACGCGTTCGAGAAGGGGGGACGATGCGGGACGGGGGGACCGCACGACCCGACCAGAACAGCGGCGCCATGCGGGCGAAGCCGAGCGGGCCGAAGGGCACGGGCGGCGGGGCCCGTCTCGTCACCATCGGCGGTGGCAAGGGTGGCGTCGGCAAGAGCTTCTTCGCGGCGAACCTCTCGGCCGCGCTGGCGAGCGCGGGGCATCGCGTGGTCGTCGTCGACGGCGATCTCGAGGGCGCCAACCTTCATACGTGTCTGGGCGTTCCGGCGCCGCCGGCGAGCCTGGCCGACTTCGCCGCCGGGCGTGAGGCGGAGCTTGCGAAGCTCGCCTACGACACGCCGGTCCCGAACCTCCGCCTGATCGCAGGGACGCACGCGAACCTCGCGACGCCCCAGCCTTCCCACAAGCAGCGCGTGCTCCTGATCGAGCAGCTCCGCCGGCTCGATTGCGACATCGTCGTCTTCGACCTCGGCGCCGGCACCGCGAGCGCCGTCACGGACTACTTCAGCGAGGGCGACGACGAGATCCTCGTGATCCAGCCCGAGCCCACTTCCGTCGAGAACGCCTACTCCTTCCTGCGTGCGGCCTTCTACCGCCGCATGCGCATGGCGATGAAGGAGCCGGCCGTCCGCCAGCTCGTCTCGGGCGCGATGGACCAGAAGAACGAGCGCGGCATCCGCACGCCCCTCGACCTCCTGCGGGAGGTCCAGAACCTCGACGACCGGGACGGCGCGCGCTTCGTCGCGAGCATGACGGCCTTCCGGCCGCGCATCGTCATGAACGGCGTGCGCAGCGCGGAGGACATCCGGGTCGGGTTCGCGGTGCGCAGCGTGTGCCGCAAGTACTTCGGCATCGACGCCGAGTACCTCGGCTACGTGAACCACGACGAGGCCGTGCACCGATCGGTGCTGGCGCGGCGCCCGCTCGTGCTGGCCGAGCCCACGACCGACGCGGCCGTCTACCTGAAGCGGATCGCCGAGCGCATCTCCGAAGAAGAGAAGGAGCGGCGGCGCGCCCGGCTGGCGCCGCAGCAAGAGGTCCGCCCGTGAAGCCTCTCGGCGAACAGGACTACTACGAGATTCTCGAGATTCCGCGGCGCGCCTCGCCGGCCGCCGTCGAGCGCGCCTACCGGCTCGCCCGCTCGACCTTCGCCGAGGATTCCCTCGCGCTCTACTCGGTGGTCGACCCGCGCGACGCCGAGGGCATTCGCGACCGCGTCGAGGAGGCCTATCGCGTGCTCTCGAACGCCGCGGCCCGGGAAGAGTACGACCGCCACCTCGCGCCGGCCGCGCCCGAGAGCACGGTGGAGATCCAGTTCGACCCCGAGCCCCGCGCCGAGCCGCGGGACTCGGCCGTGCCGCTCACCGACGTCGAAGAGCCGCCCGAGCAGTACGACGGTGCGGCCTTCCGCAACGCACGCCTGCGCCGCTCCTTCGATTTCGAGAAGGTCGCGAGCCTCACCAAGGTGAACCCGCGCTACCTCCGCTACATCGAGGAAGAGAACATGGCCGGGCTGCCCGCGCGCGTGTACGTGCGCGGCTTCGTCGAAGCCTTCGCCCGCGCGGTGGGCTTCGACCCGGGGCTCGCCGTACAGGGTTTCATGAGCCGCTACGACGAGGCCGTCGCGCCGCCCGCGAAACCGCGCAAGCGCTTCCGCAAGGGCTCGAGAATGCAGCTCCGCAAGCGCGGCGGCTGACGCAGGGAGGACGCGAGCGATGGAGACCATCCACGACCCGGTGCGCGCCGAGCGCCTGGCCCGCGCACTCGTTTCGGACCTCATGATCTACGACCCGGAGAAGGTGCGCGTCGGCATCCGGCAGGACGACGTCTTCGAGCGGATGGCGGACGAGATCGAGCGCGCCCGGCGCCACTACGAGGAGCGCGTCGACCCGGAGCTCGCCGGCAAGCGCAACTACTTCGATCGCGCCCTGGTCGACGTGCTGGTCTTCCGCTCGCGGGACGTTCCCTCCCGAATCTGGTGACCCTTCCGTGACCCCGCGGGTGATCCTCCCGTGACCCCGCCCCTGCGGATGGTCGCCGGCGAGGCCGAGGCCGGGCAACGTCTCGACCAGGTGCTGGCGAGCGGGGCGGGCGTGGCCCGGGCCCAGGTGCGGCGCTGGATCGACGAGGGGCACGTCACCCTCGGCGGCAAGGTGGTCCGGGCCTCGCGCCGGGTCGAGGCCGGCGACCGGATCGAAGCGGCGCCGCCCGAGGCCGTGCCGAGCGGGGTCGAGGCCGAGGCGATCCCCCTCGCGATCCTGCACGAAGACCCGGACCTCATCGTGATCGACAAGCCGGCGGGCCTGGTGGTACACCCGGCGCCAGGACACGAGCGAGGGACCTTGGTGAACGCGCTCCTCCATCATTGCGGGGATCTCTCGGGCATCGGCGGCGTGCTGCGGCCGGGCATCGTGCACCGGCTCGACCGCGGCACCTCGGGCGTGATGGTGGCCGCGAAGAACGACGCGGCCCACACGGCGCTCTCCGAGCAGTTCCACGATCACACGGTCGAGCGCGTCTACCGCGCGCTCTGCGTCGGGGTGCCGCGGGAAGACGAGGGCCGCAGCGACCGGCCGATCGGGCGCCATCCGCGGGACCGCAAGAAGATGTCGGTGCGGACGCGCAGCGGCCGCGAAGCCCACACGGCCTGGTGCGTCACGGAGCGCTTCCCGAAGGCCGGCGTCTCCTGGCTCGAGATCCGGCCCGAGACCGGCCGCACCCACCAGATCCGGGTCCATCTCTCCGCGGCCGGGCTTCCGCTGCTCGGCGACCCGGTCTACGGCCGCGGCGCCCGGCGCGCGCGGGCCGCGGGGATCGCCCTCGATCGCCCGGCCCTGCACGCCGCGGTTCTCGGCATCGACCATCCGGGAAGCGGGGAGCGGCTGCGCTTCGAGACCCCGCCGCCGGCCGACCTGCTGGCGGCCCTCGAGAAGCTCCGGGGGGCCGAGGCGTGAGCGAGCCCGCCGCCGCCGAGCCCCTCGAAGATCCGATCCTGCGCGCAGCCGGGGTGCGTCATTCCTTCGGGTTGCGGGGCGTCGAGGAGCCGCCCGGTTTGACGCGGCCCGTCCAGGTCCACGGAACCTTCGTCCACGACGCCAAGGCGCCCGGCGACGCCGCGGGGGTCGAGGCCGATGGCATCACCGCCACCGAGCCCGGGCTGGCCGTCGGCATAGTGACCGCGGACTGCGTCCCGGTGCTCCTGGCGGACCGGAGCGGGGCGTTCGTGGCCGCCGTCCACGCGGGCTGGCGGGGCCTCACGGCCGGCGTCCTCACCCTGGCCGTGGCCCGGCTCCGGGCGCTCGGGGCCCGGGGGCTGGTTGCGGCGGTCGGCCCCCACATCGGACCCTGCTGCTACGAGGTCGACGGGCCGGTCCTCGAGGCGGCCCTTCGCCGCTTCGGCCCCGAGGGCCTCGCCCAGGCCACCCGGCCCGGCCGGCCGCGTCATGCCTGGCTCGATCTCGCGGCGCTGACCCGCCAGGAGCTGCTCTCGGCGGGGGTGCCCGAGGCCCGGATCGGCGTCGCCGCCACGGCCTGTACCTCCTGTGATTCCGAGCGGTTCCACTCCTACCGGCGGGACGGGCCCCGCTCCGGGCGCCTGGTGCATTGGATCGCCCCGGCGGAGAGGGTCGGGTGAAGCCCATGCGGCCGGTCTTGACACCCCGCCGGTGTAGGCTCTAGGTTCTACCCGTTCTCGCTGGGCTCCTCAGCCCAGACGGGGGTTCCCGCCAGGCACTCATCGTCCTCGGGTCCAAGAAAACCTGGTCCCAGGAGCAGGTTCCCCCCGGGAAGAAATCAACCTTCAGGGCCGATCGACCGAAGACGCGACCAGGAGCCCAGTCCGCACCTCAACTCATCCGCCGGCCGGGAATCCACCCGAGCGCGGCGGCAAGCGACCGGCACCACACCCCACCCGGTCGTCCCGACTCCCGAGTCGCACCCAAACCGACCCCATCCCAAGCCCCACCGACCCGATCGAACGCAAGAAGACCCCCCATCCAGCAACCCGAACTCCAGATTCGAACGTTTCCAACACGAGAGGCAGGCGACACGCACGTATGACGACCCAGAAGGCCGACGCGAAGCTCAACGGTGGCGGAGGTGGCGGTGGCGCCGGAGGCGGCGGTGGCCGCGGCGGCGGCGGAAATCGCCGCGGCAAAGGTCGACGCTCTCGGGGCGGCGGCAACCGCGGCGGAGGTGGCCGCGAACGCAAGATGAAGGTCCTCGACGTCGAGGACGAGCTGCTCGACGACGACTTCGAAGTCACCGACGAGGACGACGGCGAACGGATGTACGTGGCCGACCTCAAGGCCATGCCCATGGAGAAGCTCTCGGACCTCGCCGAGGAGCTCGAGATCGAGAACGCCGCCGGCCTGCGCAAGCAGGACCTGCTGTTCGCGGTGCTCCAGGCCCAGACGGCCGCCGAGGGGAAGATCTACGCCGAGGGCGTGCTCGAGACCCTGCCCGACGGCTTCGGCTTCCTCCGGGCGCCGGACCAGAGCTACCTGCCCGGGCCCGACGACATCTACGTCTCGCCCTCGCAGATCCGCCGCTTCGGCCTGCGCACCGGCGATTCGCTCTCCGGCCAGATCCGCCCGCCCAAGGAAGGCGAGCGCTACTTCGCCCTGCTCAAGGTCGACAAGATCAACTTCGAGAAGCCCGAGCAGGCGCGTCATCGCATCAACTTCGACAACCTGACGCCGCTCTACCCCCAGGAGAAGTTCAACCTGGAAGCGGCGTCGGGCGGCATGACGACGCGCATCATCGACCTGATCGCGCCCATCGGGAAGGGCCAGCGCGCCCTCATCCCCTCGCCGCCGAAGGCCGGCAAGACGATGATCCTGAAGGACATCGCCAACGCCATCGCCGACAACCACCCGGAGGTCTATCTCATCGTGCTGCTCATCGACGAGCGGCCCGAAGAGGTGACCGACATGCAGCGCAACGTGAAGGGCGAGGTGATCGCCTCGACCTTCGACGAGCCGCCGACCCGCCACGTGCAGGTCGCCGACATGGTGATCGAGAAGGCCAAGCGCCTCGTCGAGCACAAGCGCGACGTGGTGATCCTGCTCGACTCGATCACGCGCCTGGCGCGGGCCCACAACACCGTGGTGCCGCACTCGGGCAAGATCCTCTCGGGCGGCGTCGACAGCAACGCCATGCACAAGCCGAAGCGCTTCTTCGGCGCGGCGCGCAACATCGAGCAGGGCGGGAGCCTCACGATCGTGGGCACGGCGCTGATCGACACGGGCTCGCGCATGGACGAGGTGATCTTCGAGGAGTTCAAGGGCACGGGGAACTCCGAGATCCTGCTCGACCGCAAGCTCGCGGATCGCCGCACCTATCCGGCCATCGACATCACCCGGAGCTCCACGCGCCGCGAGGAGTTCCTGATGTCGGATGGGCACCTGAACCGGATGTTCATCCTGCGCAAGGTGCTGGCGCCGCTCTCTCCGGTGGACTCGATGGAGTTCCTGCTGGAGAAGATCAAGGCTACGGATACGAACGAGGAGTTCTTGGAGTCGATGAACTCCTAGGGTTTCCTCGGCGCGCGCGGGGGACGGGGCAGGGGCTGCTGCTCATGGCTCGCCCTCGCGGACCTGCGAGGCGTATTCGAGATCCGAGTTCGGGCTGCGCTTTACTTCGCATCAGCCCCTGCCCCGTCCCCCGCGATCGGTAGGGTGAGGGGAGTTCGCGACGGTTTGTTGCGGGGTGGGGGTTTTTCGGCGATCCTTAGTTGGATGGCTGGATTTTTCGTCGCTACGACCGATCTCCGTCATTAGGGTCGCGAGCCTGTCTGGCCGCGCGGCCCTGCCCCCACGTCCGTTTCCTTGCCCCCACCGTTCAGTCCCCCCACCGTGCCGTCGCTCGTGCGTCGGTGTGAGAGTGCGTCATGTCCGACCTGGAAAAGCACATCGCTGCCGTTCGAGAGAAGGCCGGCCCGCTGGAGGAGAAGCTCCAGGATCCGGTGCTCGCGAAGTCGCCCGCCGAGTACGCGCGCGTGGCGAAGGAGCTCGCCGGGCTCCGGCCCCTGCTCGAGGCCTCCGAGCGCTTCGAGAAGGTCTCGGCGGACATCGAGGGCACCCGCGAGATGCTCCAGGACGACGACGCCGAGATGCGCGAGATGGCCCAGGCGGAGCACGACGAGCTCGTGGCCGAGCGCGACCGGCTCGAGGCGGAGATCCGGGAGCTCCTGGTGCCCCAGGACCCGAACGACGAGAAGAACGTGATCCTCGAGGTGCGCGCGGGGGCCGGCGGCGACGAGGCGGCGCTGTTCGCCGGCGATCTCTTCCGCATGTACGGGCGCTACGCCGAGCTCCGCGGCTGGAAGATCGAGATGCTCTCGAACTCCGAGACCGAGGGCGGCGGCGTGAAGGAGGTCGTCTGCAACATCAAGGGCGACCGCGTCTACAGCCGGCTCAAGTTCGAAAGCGGCGTCCATCGCGTGCAGCGGGTTCCGGTGACGGAGTCCCAGGGCCGCATCCACACCTCGACGGCGACGGTGGCGGTGCTTCCCGAGGCCGAGGAGCTCGACCTCGACGTCCAGGAGAAGGATCTCCGCATCGACGTGTTCCGGGCTTCGGGCCCGGGCGGCCAGAGCGTCAACACGACGGACTCGGCCGTGCGCATCACCCACGTGCCGACGGGGACCGTGGTGCAGTGCCAGGACGAGAAGTCCCAGCACAAGAACAAGGCGCGGGCGATGAAGATCCTGCGCTCGCGGATCTACGAGGCGGAGCAGGCGCGTCTGGCCGAGGAGCGCGCCGGGGAGCGGCGTGCCCAGGTCGGGACGGGCGACCGCAGCGAGCGCATCCGCACCTACAACTTCCCGCAGTCGCGCATCACGGACCACCGCGCCGGCATCACGCGACACGATCTCGAAGCCGTCCTCGACGGCTCCCTCGACGAGCTCGTCGAGGCGGTGAACACCTGGTTCCGGTCCCAGCAGGAGGCGGCGGCATGACGCAGCCGAGGACGGAATGACGCAACAGAAGACCTGGACCGTGGTGGATCTGCTGCGGTGGATCGAGTCCTACTTCAAGGAAAACGAGATCGCCTCGCCGCGGCTCGATGCCGAGTGCCTGCTCGCCCACGCCCTCGGGCTCGAGCGCCTCGAGCTCTACCTCCAGTACGACAAGCCCGTGCACGAGACCGAGCGCGCGGCGCTGCGCGAGCTCGTGAAGCGGCGCGTCAACGACCGCATGCCCATCGCGCTGCTGACGGGCCGGAAGGAATTCTGGTCCCTGATGCTCGAGCTCACGCCGGACGTCCTGGTCCCGCGGCCCGAGACCGAGACTCTGGTCGAGGTGGCCCTCGAGTTCCTGCCGGACCGCGAGGCCGAGTACCGCATCCTCGACGTCGGGACCGGCTCCGGGGCCATCGCCCTGGCCCTGGCCCACGAGCGCAAGAAGGCCCGCGTGCTGGCGACGGACGTCTCCGCCGCGGCCCTCGGCGTGGCCCGCGCCAACGCCGAGCGCCTCGGGCTCTCGGATCGCGTGACCTTCGCGGAGGGCGACCGCTTCGAGCCCGCCGCCGGCCAGCGTTTCGACCTGATCGTCTCGAACCCGCCCTACCTGCGGGACGCCGAGGCCCAGGAGGTCGCCCCCGAGCTCGCCCAGGAGCCGGCCCAGGCCCTCTATGCCGGGCCCGAGGGCACCGAGGTCCTCGAGGCCCTGGTGGCCGAAAGCCGCGACCTTTTGGCAACTTCCGCCGGGTTCGCGGTCGAGCTGGCACCGGACCAGGCCGAGCGGGTCGCCGATTGGGCGCGCCAGGCCGGGCTCTCGGAGGTGCGCGTGGTGAAGGATCTCGCGGGGCAGCCCCGCGTCGTGGCCGGCCGCGGCCCGGAGGCTTCGTAAGTTGGACAGCATCGTCGTGAACGGCGGCGCTCGCCTTTCGGGTGAGACCGCGGCATCCGGTTCGAAGAACTCCTGCCTCGCGCTGCTCGCGGCGTCGATCCTGGCCGAGGGGCCGACGGTGCTGCGCAACGTGCCGCGCCTGCGGGACGTCGACGCGATGATCGAGCTGCTCGGGGCGCTCGGGCTGACGGCCGAGCGCGACGCCGAGCACGGCGACGTCGTGCGGATCGAGGCCCGGGGCGCGCTCCGCCCCGAGGCGCCCTACGACATCGTGCGCAAGATGCGCGCCTCCTTCATGGTGCTCGGGCCGCTGCTCGCGCGCGCGGGCCACGCCCGGGTGTCCGAGCCCGGCGGCTGCGCCATCGGCGTGCGCCCGGTCGACCAGCACCTGAAGGGGCTCGCCGCCCTCGGCGCCAAGGTCGGCCTCGAGCACGGCTACGTGGAGGCGGCCGCGACCCGGCTCATCGGCGCGCGCTTCCGCTTCGACGTGGTGACGGTGAACGGCACCCAGAACGTGATGATGGCCGCCGCCCTCGCGAACGGCGAGACGGTGATCGAGAACGCCGCGCGCGAGCCCGAGGTGGAGGAGCTCGCCGAGTTCCTGAACCGCATGGGCGCGGACGTGCGCGGCGCCGGGAGCGACCGCGTCGTCGTGCGCGGCGTCGCCTCCCTGCGCGGCGTGGAGCACCGCGTCGCCGGCGACCGCATCGAGGCCGGGACGCTGCTCCTGGCCGGCGCCGTCACGAAGGGCGACGTGGCCGTCACGGGCGTCGACCCGTCGCACATGGAGTCGACCCTCGACAAGCTGCGCGAAGCCGGTGCGGAGGTCGAGGTCAGCGGGGACCGCGTGCGCGCGAACGCGCCGGAAGGCCTGCGCGGCATCCACATCACGACGGCGCCGATCCCGGGCTTCCCGACCGACATGCAGGCCCAGTTCATGGCGGCGCTCACCGTGGCGGACGGCTCGAGCATCGTGACCGAGACGGTCTTCGAGAACCGCTTCATGCACGTCCCCGAGCTCCAGCGGCTCGGGGCGGACATCACCCTCGCCGGGCGGTCGGCCCACGTGCGCGGGGTGGAGAGTCTCTCGGGAGCGCCGGTGATGGCGACGGACCTGCGTGCCTCGGCGAGCCTGCTGATCGCGGGGCTGGCCGCGCGCGGCGAGACCGCGGTGAATCGCGTTTATCACATCGATCGAGGCTACGAGCGGATCGAGGAGAAACTCTCCCGCCTGGGCGCCACGATCCGACGGGAAAGGGGGTAGCCGATGGCAGCCCGCGCCAGTGCGAAGGGCCCGATGACGGTGCTCGAGGCGAAGGCCAGTGGTTTCGAGAAGCGCTTCGCCGCGCTCTGCGAGCGCCGCTTCGAGTCCGAAGGCACCGTCGAGAAGTCCGTCCGGAAGATCATCGAGCAGGTGAGGGAGGGCGGCGACGCGACCCTCACGGACCTCGTCAAGAAGTACGACGGTGCGAAGGTCGAGGCCCTCGAAGTGACGAAGGCCGAGTGGGACGCCGGCATCGAGGATCTCGACCCGGCGGACCGGGCCGCCCTCGGCAAGGCGGCCATGCGCGTGCGGGAGTTCCACCGCCGGCGCATTCCCTCCGGCTGGGAGATCAAGGAGGAGGGCGGCGCCCTGCTCGGCATGAAGGTGCGGCCGCTCTCTCGCGTCGCCGTCTACGTGCCCGGCGGAAAGGCGGCCTATCCCTCTTCGGTGATCATGACGGCGGTGCCCGCCTCGGTGGTGGACGTCCCCGAGATCGTGATGGCCACGCCGCCCCAGCCCGACGGCAGCATCCGCCCGGACGTGCTGATGGCCGCGCGCCTGGCCGGCGTCCACCGCATCTTCAAGATGGGCGGCGCGCACGCGGTGGCGGCGCTCGCCTACGGCACCGAGTCCGTGCCCGCCGTCGACAAGATCGTCGGGCCCGGGAGCGTCTGGGTGGCGACGGCCAAGAGCCTCGTCTTCGGCCAGGTCGCGATCGACTCCGAGGCAGGCCCGAGTGAGATCCTGATCGTGGCCGACCGCACGGCGACGGCGCCCTGGGTCGCGGCGGACCTGCTCTCCCAGGCCGAGCACGACGAGGTCGCGTGCCCGATCCTCGTGACCCACACGAAGGGTCTCATCACCAAGGTGCAGGACCAGCTCGCAAAGCAGCTGAAGAGTCTCGAGCGCGCGAAGATCGCGAAGAAGTCCCTCGCGGACCGCGGCGCGATCATCCTCACGAAGAACCTCGAGGAGTCGATCGCCCTCGCGAACCGCTACGCGCCCGAGCACCTGGTGCTCGCCATCGAGAAGCCGGACGTGGCGCTGAAGCAGGTCGAGAACGCCGGGGCCGTCTTCCTCGGGCACTACACGCCCGAGGCCGTCGGGGACTACCTCGCCGGGCCGAGCCACGTGCTGCCGACGGGGGGCACGGCGCGCTTCTTCTCGCCGCTCGGCGTCGAGGATTTCATGAAGCGGATGAGCTTCATGCGATTCGAGCCGCCGAAGATGCGCGAGCTCGGGACCGAGGTGATCCGCCTGGCCGAGCTCGAAGGCCTGACCGGCCACGCCAACTCGGTGGAGCTACGCTTGCAGAAGATTCGCCGCGCGCGCCGGGAGCGCGAGGCGGCGCGGGAAGCGGAGGTCCAGCCGTGAGCTTCGCGGCCGGGCTGACGCAGAAAGAAGAGGGAAAGCCGTGAGTGGGCGACGCTCGCAGATCACGCGGAAGACGAAGGAAACGGAGATCCGGATCGAGCTCGATCTGGACGGCACCGGCAGCTACGAGGTGGCGACCGGCATCCCGTTCTTCGACCACATGCTCGAGTCCTTCACCAAGCACGGGCTCTTCGACCTGCGGCTCGAGGCCAAGGGCGATCTCGAGGTCGATCTGCACCACACGGTCGAGGACGTCGGCATCACCCTCGGTCAGGCCGTCCGCGAGGCGCTCGGCAACGCCGAGGGCATCCGGCGCTTCGGGCACTGCGTGCTGCCGATGGCCGAGTCGAAGGTCGAGACCTCCGTCGACGTCTCGAACCGTCCCTACATGGTCTACCTCGTGAACCTGCCGAACGATCGCGTCGGGAACTTCGACGTCTCGCTGGTCGAAGATTTCCTCTACGCGTTCTCGCAGAACGCCGGGCTCGACCTCCACGTGGAGCAGCGGTACGGGAATAGCCCGCACCACGTCGTCGAGGCGGTCTTCAAGGGCGCGGCACGAGCACTGCGCGAAGCGGTGGAGCTCGACCCGCGTGTCGAGGGCGTGCCCTCGGTGAAGGGCAGCCTCTAGCCCGACCCGCAGAGCGAACGGCCGAACCCCCAAGGCTTCGAACGGAACGCCCGAGCCCCGAACGGAACCCGCGAGCTTCGAACGGAAAGACATGTCCCCCCTCCCCACCATCGCCGTCGTGGACTACGGCTACGGAAACCTTCGCAGCGTGGCGAAGGCGCTCGAGCAGTGTCCGCTGCGCGTCGAGGTCACCGGCGACCCGGCGGCCCTCGCGCGCGCCGACGGCGTCGTCCTGCCGGGCGTCGGTGCGTTCAAGGACGCCGCCGAGAGCCTCGCCAGCAAGGGGCTCGACGCCGCGGTCGTCCGCGCGATCGAAGACGGCAAGCCCTACCTGGGCCTGTGCCTCGGGCTCCAGCTGCTGTTCGAAGAGGGCCACGAGCACGGCGTGACGAAGGGCTTCGGGGTGCTGCCGGGCCGCGTCGAGCGCTTCCCCGAGACGTCGCTTCCGGTGCCGCACATCGGCTGGAACGAGGTCGCCTTCTCGGGTGCGCACCCGATGCTCGGCGGCCTGCCGGAGAAAGAGGACTACTACTTCGTCCACTCCTACTACGCGCGCCCCGCGGAAGCGAGCGACGTGGTCGGCGTGACGGAGTATGGTGGACCTTTCGCATCGGCCGTCGCCAGGGAGGGCATCTTCGCCGTGCAGTTCCATCCCGAGAAGAGTCAGTCCGCGGGTCACCGTCTGCTTTCCGCCTACGCCGAGTGGGTGGCCCAGTGAGGCGCGTGCGAACGGTCTGGGCCGCGGCCGCGGCGCTGCTGCTCTCCGCCTGTGCCTTCGACACGGTCCGCCAGGAGACCTTCCCGGCCTTCGAAGACCGCGGCGGCGCCACGGTGAGCAAGGTCGTGGTGGTCCCCTTCACCACGGGCGGGGATCTCAAGCGCAGCGGCCCCGAGAACACGACGGATTCGACGGAGGCCGTCACCAAGCTCGTGACGCGCTACGTGACCGAAGCCCTGGCCGGCCGCGGCGTGCGCGTCATTCCGGCGGACGACTTCCGCGTCGCCCTCGACGAGGCGGGCCTCGACCCGGCCATTCCGGAGAACCGGCGGCCCATCGCGAACCTCGCGGCCTTCGCCTTCGGGGCCGACGGCGTCCTGACCGGCACGGTGACCCGCTTCCGCGAGCGGACGGGGCAATCCCTCGCCGCGGCGAACCCGGCGAGCGTGGGATTCCGCGTGATGCTCCAGGACGCCCCGGCCGCGCGGCGTCTGTGGAGCGGCACGTTCGAAGAGACGCAGCAGCCGATCAACGAGAACCTGCTGAACGTGCGCCGCTACCCGGGCGGCGGCACGCGCTGGCTGACGGCGGAGGAGCTCGCGCGCTGGGGCGCGAGCGAGATGTCGAAGTCCATGCCCGCCGGCGAGAGCGCCTACTAGGGCGGCCATGGCGTTCGAGCTGATCCCGGCCATCGACCTCCTCGGGGGGCGCTGCGTGCGTCTCTCCCAGGGGCGCTACGACCAGGCGACGGAGTACGGCGACGACCCGGGCGCGATGGCCGAGCGCTTCGTCGCCGCGAAGGTGCGCCGCCTCCACGCGGTGGATCTCGACGGCGCGAAGGAGGGCACCCCGCGCAACCGCGAGGCGATCCGCCGGATCGCCGAGGTCGCCGACGCCGCCGGGAAGGTTCCGCTCCAGGTCGGCGGCGGCATCCGGAGCGTGGAGATCGCGGAGGAGACCCTCGCCCTCGGCGTCGAGCGCGTGATCTTCGGGACGGTGGCCCTGCGCGAACCCGAGCTCGTGCGCGAAGCCGCCCGCGCCTTCCCCGGGCAGGTGGCCGTCGGCATCGACGCCAAGGACGGGCGCGTCGCGGTCGAAGGCTGGCTCGAGGCGAGCGAGACCACGGCCGTGGATCTCGCCCGGCGCTTCGAGGACGCGGGCGTCGCGGCCATCATCCACACCGACATCGCGCGCGACGGCATGCAGACCGGGCCGAACCTCGAGGCGACCCGAGAGCTCGCGCGCGCCGTCTCGATCCCCGTGATCGTCTCCGGCGGCGTCGGCGAAGTCGCCCACGTGCGTGCGGCGGCCGAGGCCCAGGCGGACGGCATCGCCGGCATCATCGTCGGCCGCGCGCTCTACACCGGTGCGGTCGATCTGGCCGAGGCCGTCGAGGCATCCTCGTGAAGATGCGGGCGCCGCGATGCTGAAGAAGCGCATCATCCCGTGCCTCGACGTCGCCGACGGCCGCGTCGTGAAGGGCGTGCAGTACGTCGACCACGTCGACGCGGGCGACCCGGTCGAGGTCGCCCAGATGTACGATGCCCAGGAAGCCGACGAGATCACCTTCCTCGACATCACCGCGAGCCACCAGGAACGCCGCACGATCTTCGACGTCGTCTCGCGCACGGCCGAGACCGTCTTCATGCCGCTCACGGTGGGGGGCGGCGTGCGCAGCCTCGACGACATCCGGGATCTCTTGAACGCCGGCGCGGACAAGGTCTCGATCATGACCGCCGCGGTGAAGGATCCGGACCTCGTCGCGCGCGCCGCGGCGAAGATCGGCAGCGCGAACCTCGTCGTCGCGATCGATGCGCGTGCGGTCTCGGGCGATGTCCTCGTTCCGAGCGAGCGCGCCGGCGGGGAGAAGCTCGCGGGTGCCGCGCTCGCACCCATCGTCCCCGGCGAATCGCGCTGGGAGGTCTGTACCCACGGCGGGCGCACGCCGGCGGGGATCGATGCCGTGGCCTGGGCGCGCGCGATGGCCGAGGCGGGCGCCGGCGAGATCCTGCTCACGAGCATGGATCGCGACGGGACGAAGGCGGGCTACGACCTCGAAGCCGTGCGCACCGTGGCGGACGCGATCCCCATCCCGGTGATCGCCTCCGGCGGCGGCGGCAGCGCCGAGGACATGGCGAAGGCCCTCGACGACGGCCCCGAAGGCGGCCACGCCCAGGCGGCGCTGGCGGCCTCGATCTTCCACTTCAAGGAAACGACGGTGGGGGAGGTGAAGCGCGATCTGATGGCCCTCGGCATCCCCGTCCGGCCTCCCAGGGAGCCCCTGGAAGGCCCTCGCGCCTAGCACGAAATTCTCGGGGCTTGGGGAACGATTCGATGACACGCGGCGTCGTGGCAGGCGGAAAACCCCTGGGCTAGCCTTGCTCGGCCTCGCGCACGGGTGCTGGCAAACGTTTGAATTTGTTCAGTTTTTCTGGGGGATAGCGCGTAAAACTCAGTTCTGTGGCGAAGTTGCCGCCGCCCACCGGCCTCTCCCGGCCGCGTTCTTCAACCGGCAGCTTCCGACACGAGCGGGTTTCCGCGACCACTTACTTCCGATAGCGTCGCGCATCTGACGGAGCGTCAGATTCGCTGGGAGACCCGCTCGAATGCCGGTCGTCAAAGTCAAAGAGAACGAAACCTTCGAACAGGCCATGAAGCGCTTCAAGAAGCAGTGCGAAAAGGCCGGAATCCTCACTGAGCTGCGCCGCCGCGAGTACTACGACAAGCCGAGCATCCGCAAGAAGAAGAAGGCTGCGGCGGCACGGAAGCGGGCGCTGAAGAAGCTCAAGAGGGCGGCGCGCTAGGTCGGGGTCGAAGTGGCACGCATTCCCGAGGAAACCCTCCAAGCCATTCGGGATCGCGTCGATCTGGTCGAACTGATCGGACGCCACGTCAGCCTTAAGAAGTCCGGACGCAACTTTTCCGGGCTTTGTCCCTTCCACGACGAAAAGACTCCGTCGTTCAACGTCAACGTCGAACGGCAGATCTTCCATTGCTTCGGGTGCGGCGAGGGCGGCAACGCCATCACGTTCCTGATGATGCACGAGAACCTCACCTTCCCCGAGGCGGTGCGGACCCTCGCCCGCGAGCTCGGGATCGAGATTCCCGAGCACGCCGCGCCGGGCGAGGCGGGGCTCTCGGAGAAGCTCCGCGGCGCGAACCAGACCGCCCAGGCGCTCTACGCCGAGGCCCTGCGCGCGCCGGAAGCGGAGGCCGCGCGCGCGTATCTGGCGAAGCGGGGCATCGGACCGGAGGAGATCGCGCGCTTCGGCATCGGCTTCGCGCCGGCGAGCGGGCGTGCGCTGCTCGGACGCCTCGAGCGCGAGAAGATCCCGGCGGCCATCGGCCAGCAGGCCGGGTTGATCGGGAATCGCGAAGGCCGCAGCTACGACATGCTGCGCGGGCGCATCACCTTCCCGATCCAGGATGCACGCGGCCAGGTGCTCGGGTTCGGCGGCCGCGCGACCCAGGACGAGCAGAAGCCGAAGTACCTGAACACCCCCGAGAGCCCAATCTATAAGAAGCGCGAAGTCTTCTACGGCCTGAACGACGCCGTCGCGGCCATGCGGAAGAGCGAGAGGGCGGTCGTCGTGGAGGGGTACTTCGACCGGATCGCGATGCACCGCGCCGGCATCGAGGAAGCCGTGGCGACCTGCGGCACGGCGCTCACCGCCGAGCATGCGCGGGCGCTCCGCCGACGGACGGGCCGCGTGGTCCTGGTCTTCGATGGCGACGAGGCCGGCCAGCGCGCGGCGGAGTCCGCTCTCGAGGTCCTGTTACCCGAAGGGCTGCGCGCGGAGACGGTGCTCCTCCCGGCCGGCCAGGACCCCGACGACCTGCTCGCGAGCGAGGGGGCCGAGGGCCTGCGCGCCCGCGTCGACGCCTCCGAGCCGGCCTTCGACCGCGTGATCTCGCGTGCGGTCGCCCGCGGCTGCGCGACGCCCTGGGAGAAGGCGGATGCCGTTGCGGCCGTGGCGCCGCTGTTCGCGCTCGTGCCCGATGCCGTCGAGCGCAGCGAGCGCATCCGCCAGCTCGCCCTGGCCGTGGACGTCGAGATCGCCGCGGTCGAGCAGGCGACGCTGCGCGCGCGCAGCGGCGGGGAGACCGCCGCGCGGGAAGCCGTCCCCGAGCCGCCGCGGCGCGACGACCGCCGCGTGCGTTGGACCCTCGATCTGATCGCCGCGATCGTGTCCGACCCGAGCCTCGCGAGCGTCGAGCCTCACGACGCGCTGCTTTCCCTGGTTCCCGAGAGCCCCGCCCGGACGGCCCTCTCCCGCGCCCTCGACGAAGCGGCGCGCGCCGGAACGGTCGACGTCGCCGCGATCGACGCCGCCGACGGCGCGGGTGCCGGCGAGGATCCCGTGGCGCTGGCGGTGCTCCGCAGCGTCGTGCTCGACGATCGCTTCGCGGGCGACGCCGAGCGGGCGAAACGAGTCTTCGCGGACGTGGTGGCGAGCCTCCAAGAAGCCACCCAGCGCGACGAAGGACGCGACCGGCGCCGCCGCTGGCAGCGGCAGGAGCTCTCCGATGCGGAGCTTCTGGCCGAGGCCCAGCAGCGCGTCGAGCGCCGACGCCGAAGAACCCATGTCCCCGAACCGTCGGTGCGGCCCCCCGGCCGCCCCGGCAGCTCAAGCAGCGCAGCTTTTTAGAAGGTCTCAAGGAGAAACCCATGGCCCCCTCCCCCCAGAAGGCGACTCCCCTCCGAACCCGAAAGGGTCATGATCCGCGCAAGGGTCATGATTCCGAGCAAAACGCTCCGGATAACGGCAAGTTCGACGGTGCCGCGTACCAGCGGTTGCTCGAGCTCGGCAGCAGCCGCGGCTGGGTGACGGTCGCGGAACTCTCCGACCTGTCGAAGTCCGCGCCCGCCGCCGGCTCCGTCGACGATTGGAAGGCGCGGATGAGCGAGCACGCCATCCGCGTGGTCGACGCGCCCGTCCGCTCCGCCGTGACGCGCAAGCGCCGCAGCGACCCGCGCGACTACTCCGAGAGCGAGGGCGGGCACAACGATCCGGTCCGCGTGTACCTGCGCGAGATGGGGCAGGTCTCGCTGCTGACCCGCGAGGGCGAGGTCGAGATCGCCAAGCGCATCGAAGCCGGCGAGCACGGCAAGATCCGCTCGATGGCGGGCACGACCTTCGGGTTGCGCTGGCTGTTGGCCCTGGCCGACCGCGTGCGGAAGAACAAGATCGACCTGGTCGACGTGATCGACGGCGTCGGTGAGGAGCACTACCCGCTCTCGCCCGAGGAGGCTCGCAAGGCCTTCCTGCAGGCGGCGAGCCGGGCCAAGCGCGCCCAGACCGAGATCGCGCGCAAGGAAGGCTCGATCGCGAATTCGCGCACGGGTGACGACACCCGCGAGCGGCTGCGCGTCGAGATCCAGGAGCGCTACTACGCGGCCGTCGACGGCTTCTTGAGCATCCGCATCGCCAAGGCGCGGCTGGCCGAGCTGGCCGCGGAGTTCGACGCCATCTACGCGGACCTCGATGGCAAGAACAAGGCGCGCTACCAGGCGACCCGCTACTTCGGCGTGCGCCCGGCGGAGTTCGCCGAGCTGGCGGAGCTGGCCGGGCGTCGCAGTCGCAAGGGGAAGGAAGCGCTCGCGCGCTTGAAGAACGACCCGGAGAAGATCGCCGTCGTTCGCGAGCACCTGGCGGACCTCGACCGCGAGCTGGCTCGCGCGGAAGGCGAGCACGGCATCACGTACCTCGACGCCAAGGCCGGCCGCGAGATGTATCTCGATGCCGCCGACCGCGCGCACATCGCCAAGGCCGAGCTGATCGAGGCGAACCTGCGGCTCGTGGTCTCCATCGCCAAGCGGTACACGAACCGGGGGCTCCAGTTCCTGGACCTCATCCAGGAGGGCAACATCGGCCTGATGAAGGCCGTCGAGAAGTTCGAGTACCAGCGCGGGTACAAGTTCTCGACCTACGCCACCTGGTGGATCCGGCAGGCGATCACGCGCGCCATCGCGGATCAGGCGCGCACGATCCGCATCCCGGTCCACATGATCGAGACCATCAACAAGCTCGTGCGCACCACGCGCTACCTCGTGCAGATGCTCGGCCGGGAGCCGACGCCCGAGGAGCTCTCGGAGCACATGGAGCTCCCGCTCGAGAAGGTGCGGATGGTCCTGAAGATCGCGAAGGAGCCGATCAGCCTCGAGACGCCCGTCGGCGAGGAAGAGGACAGCCACCTCGGTGACTTCATCGAAGACAAGAGCGCCCTCGACCCCTCGGACGCGGTCGTGAACCAGAACCTGGTCGATCAGACCCGGGCCGTGCTCTCGACCCTCGCCCCGCGCGAGGAGCGGGTGCTGAAGCTCCGCTTCGGCATCGGCGAGAGCGCGAACCACACCCTGGAAGAGGTCGGGCAGGACTTCGACGTCACCCGCGAGCGCATCCGCCAGATCGAGGCGAAGGCGCTCCGCAAGCTGCGCCACCCGAGCCGGAGCCGGGCCCTGCGCAGCTTCATGGAGAACTAGCGAGCGCCCAAGTATCTGATTTCCAATGGGAATCATGATACCTGGGACCCGTTCTTCTTGAAGACTTGACCGACCGGGTCAGTTAACATTACCTTGCGGCCACCGACCCAGGAGGCCCGCATGACCCAGTACTCCGCACCGTCCCGAGGCTCCGAGGCCCGCGTCCCCCTCTCCGTCCTGATCGCCTACGGCGCGCCGGGGGTGGCCATCCACTTCGTGTTCACGGCCGTGAGCCTGTACCTCCTGAAGTTCTCAACCGACGTCCTGCTGATCGCCCCGGCGACGATCGGAGTGATCTTCGCCGTCGGGCGCTTCTGGGACGCGGTCACCGACCCGGTCGTCGGGCACCTGAGCGACCGGACGCGGACCCGCCTCGGGCGAAGACGGCCGTGGTTCCTCTTCTCGGCGCTGCCGATCGCCGGCTCCTACATGGCGGTCTGGTCCCCGCCGGACTCCCTTCCGCCCGAGCACCTCGACCTGTGGATGGGCGCGTCGATCCTGCTCTTCTACACCGCCGTGACCGCCTTCAGCGTGCCCTACCACGCCCTCGGCGCGGAGCTCTCCGAGGGCTACCACGACCGGACGCGCGTGTTCGGCGCGAAGGCCTTCGGCGACCACATCGGGATCGTGCTCGGCGCCGCTTCCCTCCTCTTGATGGAGAACGCCGACTCACCGCGGGTGGCTGCGGTGTGCGTTGCCACGGCCGCGGGTCTGCTCATGGTGATCGGCACCGTCATCGTCAGCGCGGGGCTGAGCGAGCCGGAGCATCACCTCGGGCGCGGCGGCAGCAAGGCGCCCCACGCCGCGTTCCTCGACGTCATGCGGAACCGGGAGGCGCGCATCCTGGTCGGCGTCTTCTTCCTCGAGATGCTCGGCTACCAGATCTTCGTCGTGATGCTTCCCTACGTGACGGAGTACGTGCTCGAGACGCCGGGTTCGACGGCGTACTACCTCTTCGGCGCGATCCTCACGACCCTCGCGACGCTCCCGGTGTGGGTGCCGCTCTCACGGCGCTTCGGGAAGGCCCGGGTCTGGGGCGGCTCGCTCGCGGTGAAGGGCGGCGTCTTCGCGGGGATGGCCTTCGTCGGGGCCGGGGACACGCTCCTCATCGCAGGGCTCACCGTGGTCTTCGGAGCGGCCACCGGGGCGGGCGCCGTGCTCGGCCCTTCGCTCAAGGCCGACGTGGTCGACGGCGACGAAGCCCGAACGGGAGAGCGGAAGGAGGGCACCTTCTTCGCGACGTGGAACCTGGCGATCAAGATGGCCGTCGGGTTCTCGATCCTCTTCGCAGGCCTCCTGCTTTCCGGGATCGGCTTCGAGCCCAACGTGGCCCAGACGGCGGAGACGCTGAACGGGATCCAACTCTCGGTCTCCGTTCTGCCGCTCCTCGCGACCCTCCTCGCCATGGCCTTGTTGGCGCGCCTCGGCCTCGACGAAGGGCGCCACCAGGAGTACCGCCGGCGTATCCGGCGTCTCGCCCTCGAGTCCGGAGGAAAGATCCGATGAAGCGCTTCGCCCGCTGCATGGCCCTGTCTTCGTTGACGGCGCTCGGCACCGCCTGCGCGCCGGTCGCGAAGGTCGATCTTCCGGGCCTCCTCACCGGGGGACGAGACGGCTGGCAGCATCCGGAGCGGGTCGTCCGCTCCCTCGGCCTGGCGGAGGGAGACCGGGTCGCGGAGATCGGCGCCGGGGACGGCTACTGGCTGCCCTACCTCTCGAGCGCGGTCGGCCAAGAAGGCGTCGTCTTCGCGGTGGAGGTCGAAGACGATAAGATCGCGGAGCTCGAGGAGCGCGTCTCGCGGGAGGCCCTCGAGAACGTCGTCATCGTTCGGGGCCGCTACGAAGATCCGGAGCTCCCCGATGGAGAGATCGACCTCGCGATGACCTGCCTGACCTATCACCACATCGAGGGCCAGATCGCCTACTTCGAGCGCTTGCGCACGGATCTCGCGGCCGGCGGGCGCGTCGCCCATCTCGACGACCGCCACGACACGCCGGCGCCGATCCGTTGGATCCAGGGTGAGCACACGAGCGATGCCGCCGTGATCGTTTCCGAGATGGAAGCGGCGGGCTATCGGCGGACCGAGAGCTTCGAGTTCCTCCCCGTCCAGAGCTTCCAGATCTTCGAGCCACGAACGGAGGCGGGCGCCCGGTGAGACGGATTCCCGAAGAGCGCTTCGGCGAGCTCGTCGACGCTGCCGTCGAGGTCTTCATCGAGCGGGGGTATCGCCGCACGCAGATGGCCGACGTCGCTGCCGCCGTCGGTGTCGCGAAGGGAACGCTCTACGGCTACGTCGAGAGCAAGGAGGCCCTCTTCGCGCTCTGTGTCGGCGCCGCGGACCGCGAAGGCCGGATCGAGAAGCCCGAGCACCTGCCCATCCCCACGCCGAAGTCCGGGTCGCTCAGCGTCTTCGTGAAGCAGCGGATCTCGGAGGAATCGACGCAGCCACTCCTCGAAGCGGCGAACGGTCGCGATCGGGCCGGCGACCCGCGCGGCGAACTCGAAGCCGTTCTCGGTGAGCTCTTCGACGTGCTCAGCGCGAACCGCCGCGGGATCAAGCTGATCGACCGCTGTCTCGACCATCCGGAGCTCGGCCCCATCTGGCAGGAGACGGGGCGCGAGGGCGGGCGGGCTTCCCTGCGCCGCTACCTCGAGCAGCGCATGGCCTCGGGCCAGATCCGACGCGTCCCGAACGTCCGCCTGCTCGCCCGCATCACGCTCGAGACGCTCGTGACCTGGGCGGTGCACATCCACTGGGACCGCGCCCCCGAGGCGTACGATCCGGACGAGGCGCGCGAGCACGTGATTCGCTTCCTCATCGCCGCACTGCTCCCGGTGTCCTAGGGCGCTACCGTTTCCCCATGGACGGCAACCTCTTCGCCTTGCTCGCGGTCACGGTGGTCGGCGCCACCGGCGCGCTCTGGTTCCAGCGCATGCAGGCGGTTCGCACCGCCGAGGTGCGAAGCCTCGTGATCGCTGCGATGGGCCTCGGCGCGCTCCTCGCCGTGACCGCCTTCGTGGCGGGCGCGGGCCTCCTCGGCAAGATCGGCGCGGGCCTGGCGCTCGCGCTCTCGGGCACGTTCCTCTTCCTGCAGCCCTTCGCGGGGCAGTCGCGCACGCCGCCGAAGACCGGCGTCGGCGAGCGCATCATCGAGTTCAGCGCCGTCGACGACGGGGGTGCCGAGTTCGCCCTCTCGAGCCTCTCGGGCAAGCCCTACCTGCTGAAGTTCTTCCGCGGCCACTGGTGACCGTACTGTGTCGCCGAGTTGCGGCGATGGGAAGAGATGCGGCCCGAGCTCGATGCCCACGGCGTCTCGCTCGTGACCGTGAGCAGCGACACGCCGGCGGAGATCCGCAAGGGACGCAAGAAGCACGGCGCGAACGCGGTGATGCTCTCGGACGCGGATCTCGCGGTGACCGACCGCTACGGTCTTCGGAACCCGAACAGCATCACGCCGAAGGGCGTCACCGGCATGCCCGTCCCGACGACGTTCCTCGTCGACGCGAAGGGGATCGTGCGCTGGATCGATCAGTCGGAGAACTACCAGGTGCGCTCGCACCCGGACCGCGTGCTCGCGGAGATTCGCGAGCACATCCCGGCGGTCTAGCGCCAGCGGCCGGCTAGGGCCGGGCGGCCAGGAGCTCGTCCTCGAGCCAGTGGGCGAGCCAGCCCGCGGCACGTTGCGGGGCCTCTTCCTCACCCGCCACCGCGACGAGCCGGGCACAAAGATCCCCGAAGGACGCTCCGGCGACGAGGTCCGCGAGCAGCGCGAACTCTTCGTCCTCGATCTTGCGGTGGTGCACGCGCTCCCGCTTCCTCCAGACGCGCACGCGGGTCGGACGCAGCACGGGCGCGGCTTCGGTGACGTCCCAACCGAACTCGAGCAGCGCGGCGCCCGGCTGGAGCGCGAAGCAGAGGCCGTCCCAACGCTCGGGCGCAACGCGGGCGAGGTGCTCCCGGCCGAGGGGCTCCGCATCCGGCGCGTCGAAGGCGATGCCCTTGGCCCACTCGAACCGGACCAGGTCCGCGGCGAAGGGCCAGCGGGAGCGGAACGGTGCGGCGGCCTCGTGCGCAGCGAGGAAGCCGGGAAGCTCGGCCCCGGCGTGGCGCAGGGAAGCGCGGCGGGGCGGGTGGACGCACAGGTAGGCCGTCACGAGATCGTGGAAGCCGGCCTCGCCGAGGGCCGCAGCGAGTGCCTCGAAGTCGCGCTCGAGCACCTCGAGGATGCGCTGGAAATAGGCGTTGGCGTAGATCTCGAGGCGGAGCGCGCTCGGAAGTGCGTCGTCGCGCGCCAGCAGGGTCTCGAAGGCGTCGCGCTCGGCAGGCCCGGCCTCTGCGAGGGCTGCACGCACGCCGCTCGGCGCGGTGATGAAGCGCCAGAGCCGCTCCTGGGCGTCGGCGAGGGCGCTCAACCGAGGGCTCCGACTGCACGGGCGCTCCCGCTTGCCTCGGCATCGAGGATCGTGCGCGCCCGCTTCGCTTCCTGGCAGAGTCGCTCGAAGCTCGGGAGGTTCGCATCCCATTCGATCAAGGTGGAGACGGGCCCCGTGCGGGCGACGAGCTCCGCGTAGAGCTGCCAGACCTCTTCCCGCACCGGGTGGTCGTGGGTGTCGATGAGCAGCGGGCCTTCCTCGCTCGGCCCCGCGAGGTGGATCTGGAAGATGCGATCCGGGTCGATCGCTGCGAGGTAGGTGCGGGCGTCGAAGCCGTGGTTGTGGGCGGAGACGAAGACGTTGTTCACGTCGAGGAGGATTCCGCAGTCCGCCTCTTCGGCGACGGCGGAGAGGAACTCCCACTCCGTGAGGGCGCTCGCCGCGAAGCTCACGTAGGAGGAGACGTTCTCGACGGCGATGCGCCGCCCGAGGCGTTCCTGCACCCGCCGGATCCGCGTGGCCAGGTGGCGGACGACCTCCTCCGTGTAGGGCAGCGGGAGCAGGTCGTGCAGGTTGTGGCCGCCGACGCCGGTCCAGCACAGGTGGTCCGAGACCCAGCTCGGCTCGAAGCGTGCGGCGAGGGTGTCGAGGTCGTCGAGGTAGCCGGCGTCGAGCGGATCGGTCGAGCCGAGGCTCATCGAGACGCCGTGGAGAACGAGGGGAAGGGCGGCGCGCACCTCGGAGAGGATGCGCAGCGGCCGCCCGCCCGGGATCATGTAGTTCTCGCTCGTGGCCTCGACCCAGTCGATCTCGAGCCGGCCTTCGGCGGCGCGCGAGAGCAGCTCGCCGTAGTGCACCGGCCGCAGCCCGACGCCGACACCGAGATAGGGGGCGTCGGACCGCGTACCGGGCGCATGGCTCATCTACATGCGGTCCTTGCTCTCACCGGCCTTGCGCGCCATCTCGGCCTTCGCCTCGTCGCACTCTTCCGGCGTGAGCATCTTGAAACCCTTGCCGGCGCAGTCGTTGTGGCCGGCACACTCGCTGAAGAGCGTCTTGCAATCGCTGTGGCTCTTGCAGGAGTTCACGCCCTCGCACTTGATCTTGTCTTCCGCTGCCGCCGGGGCGGCCACCAGGGCCGCGCCACCGGCCATGAACAGGGAGGCCGCGGCCGCGGCCAGCATGCCACTTCGGGTCTTCATCGAGTCTCCTTCGTTGGATTTTCGCCGGTGTTCCGGCTTCACAAACCACTACGCACCCGGCGCGCGGCCGGTTACCAACGAGCGGAGATCGGATTCGTGGGGGCTGCTGGGGCTACTGCAGGTCGGGCGGCGTGTTGCGCTCGATCCAGGCGCGGTAGTCGCCGTCGTGGCCGACGGCGGCCTGGCGCTCGGCCACGCGCTTGCGCAGGGCCTCGAGCACCGCGGGCTCGATCGCCGGCTGAGCCGAGAGCTCCGCGGCGATCCGGCCGGCGGCTTCGGTGGCCGTTGAAGTGACGCCCTCGAGCAGGCTCTCTTCGCCCTCGTGGCCGTCCGTATCGCCGACCCCGAGGAACTGTTCGATCACCTGCTCCGCGACGGCCGCGGAGTGTTTGCGCGAGGCGACGATGTTGCCCTTGCCGGTCACGATGTTCCCGACGGAGAAGACGTTCGGGTAGTCCGCGAGACGGCCGAGCTCCCAATCCGTGAAGTCGTAGAGCTCGCCCTTCATCGGGATGCCTTCCATCGGAACCGGGATGCTTCCGATGGAGCTGTAGATGCAGCTTCCGCGGCGCTCGAAGGTCTCGTCCGTCGGGACGACGCGGCCATCCTCGATCTTCGTGCGGCGGAAGGTCAGCCCGACGAGGCGGCCGTCGTCGACGACGAGACCCTCCGGCGCGGCGAGGGGCTCGAAGCGGAAGAGGTACTTCTCGAGCGCCTTGGCGAGGACCTTGCCGCGCGCGCCCGCGAGCTTCGCGCGGCGCTTCTCGTCGGCGTCGGGCGGGATCTCGACGAGCGGCATGTCCTCGCCGCGGCGGCGGTAGAAGAGCGTGGCGGGCTCGATGCCGAGTTCCTCGAAGGTGAGCCCGTGGGCGGCGAGCATCTTCGGGATGCCCTTCACCTCGAACTCGACGATGTCGACCTCGATGCCGCGCTCGGCGAGCTTCGCCCGCGTCGTCTCGAGCATCAGCACCTTCGTCACGTCGATCGAGGCGAGGCCCCCGCCGACGACGAGCGCGCCGTCCCGGACCTCGAAGGTTTCGCCGGCGTAGCCTGCCTCGTCCGCGTGGTTGAACCAGATGATGAAGGGGTTCTGGTAGATCAGTCCCTTGTTGACGTAGGCGTCGGCGCCCTCGATGGGGATCGGCCGGTCGTTCCAGGCGCCCGAGGCGAGCACCACCGCGGTGAAGCCCCACTCCCTCGCGAGCTCGGCGAAGCCGATGTCCTGGCCGATGCGGGTGTTCGGCACGAAGTGCACCCCGGGCTGGGAGAGCTTCGTGTTGACGTTCTCGTACTCCTTCCGGCGCAGGGCGACGTGCCAGCGCGGGAGGCCGTCCATGATCTTCCCGTAGGGCAGGGGGCTCTGCTCGAAGACCGTCACGTCGACGCCGGTCTCGGCCAGCCGGGCGGCGATCTCCGCGCCGGAGGTGGCGCCTCCGACGACGGCAACGGCATGGCGGGTTTCGGGCATCCATCGGACCTCGGTTCCGTGCCTGGCCGAGGATCGCAGCTTGGTCGCCATTGCGCACGCCCGGTCGGGGTATACTCGGCCGCCGCGGGTTCCCACTGCGCGACGGACGGCGCCGGATCGTCCGAACGACGAGGCCATCCTTGAACGAAGACGAACTGCTCGAAGAAGCGCGCCAGGCGACGGGCCTCTCCGATTTCGGGACGGATCACTACCGGCCGGGCCTGCGCGCCCTGATCGAGCTGACCGAGAAGAACCCCTTCACCGAGAAGGGAATCGCGCAGCACCGGGGCCGCCTCGTGAACCTGCTCGCGACCCGCCTGAAGATCGAAGAGGCCTTCCGGCGCCACCCCGAGATCCGCGACCGCCGCATCGCGAAGCCGATGCTCCTGACCGGCCTGCCGCGCTCCGGAACCTCCGCGCTCTTCAACCTGCTCGCCGCCGACCCGAGCGCGCGGCCGCTCTACCTCTGGGAGGGGATCTTCCCGGACCCGAACTGGGATCTCGCGCCGGGCGAGGTCGACCCGCGCTACAAGGCCATGAAGGCCGTCACCGAGCAGAGCCGCAAGAAGAACCCGGAGTTCACCAAGGCCCACTTCGCCGACGCGGATACGCCGGAAGAGTGCGTCCTGCTCCACGCCTTCGGACTCGACGGCGGCCAGCTCGGCTACGAGCTGATGCTCGAGCCCTATGCGAGCTGGTTCGCCGAGCACGATTTCCGCCCGCTCTACCGCTACTACGCGGACCTGCTCCGGCTGCTCGACTGGCAGCGCCCGGGTGAGCGCTGGCTCCTGAAGACGCCCTCGCACCTCTGGGCGCTCGACGTGCTGGTCGAGACCTTCCCGGATTGCAGCCTCGTCTGGAACCATCGCGACCCGGCGGCCTGCATCGCATCGATTTCGAGCATGATCTACATGATCGTCGAGAGCCGCGTCTCGATCTCCGCGGAAGAGTTCGGCCCGCTCGTCTTGAAGCACTACGCGGATTCGATGGACCGCGCCATGGACGCCCGCGAGCAGCTCGACGAAGCCCGCTTCATCGACGTCGACTACGACGCGCTCGTGGCCGACAACAGTGCGGCGGCGCGCGGCGTCTACGATCACTTCGGAATGCCCTTCGAGGGCGCGCCGGAGTATGCGATGGCCGAGTACTCGGCGAGCCACCCGAAGGACAAGCACGGCAAGCACGAGTACGACCTCGCGAGCTTCGGACTGACCCGCGAGCGCGTCCACACGCGCTTCGCCCGCTACATCGAGCGCTTCGGCCTCGGAGGGAAATGAGATGAGCGACGCCGAAGCCGGCATGAGCGCCGATGAGGCCCGCGAGGCCTGGGATGCTTTCTGCGATCTCCTGAAGAAGGCGGGCGAGGTGCTCGCGCGCCCGGAGCTCGAAGCCTCGGACTTCGACCGGGGCGAGGGCCTGCGATACCTCTCGCGCCTCGCGCGGGCGGGGATGATCTCCTTCGCCGAAGCGACCGGTCCCGAGTACCCGGTCTTCCGCACCATGCCCGAGATGGTGAAGATGGGCCTCGACAACCCGGACAACTTCTATCGCAGCGCCTCCGTGAACCCGGCCTACGACTACCGGCTGCGGGGCCGGCGCGGGAGCATCCACTACCTCTCGCTCGCGGCGCAGGATCAGAACTTCGCGGCCAAGGACAAGATCACGGGCGGCGCCGGTCACCTGAACGATTCCGACCTCACGCTCGGAGCCGACGGCAGCTTCGAGGTCTACGCGAGTCAGAAGGAGCCGGCGAAGGGCTCGGGCGACTGGCTGCGCCTCGGCCCGAACACGAAGCAGATCCTCGTGCGCCAGACCTTCCTCGATCGCGCGAAGGAGCAGCCCGTCGACATCTCGATCGAGTGCGTCGGCCACGAAGGCGCTGCGCCGCCGCCGCTCGAGGCGACGCGCATGCCGGGGCAGCTCCTCGGGAGCGCGCTCTACGCCGTCGGCTGCGCCCAGTGGTTCTACGACTGGGTGATCGGCTACCGCGAGCAGGCGCCGAGCAACGCGTTCCACCTCCCGCCGATGGAGAAGCACCTCCACATGGGCGGCGACCCGAACATCCGCATGTGGCTCGGGTTCTGGGAGCTCGCGCCGGACGAGGCGCTCGTCATCGAGGTGACACCGCCCGAGTGTCACTACTGGAACCTCCAGCTCGGGAACATCTGGGCCGAATCCCTCGACTACCACTTCCACCAGACCCACGTGAACAGTGGCCAGGCGCGCTACGAAGCCGATGGATCGGTGCGCATCATCGTGGCGCACGAAGATCCGGGCACGGGCAACTGGCTCGACACCGCGGGCCATCACCACGGGACGATGGGCGTGCGCTGGGTGCGCGCGAAGGACCACCCGGAGCCGCAGTGCCGCGTTGTGAGCCTGGCCGATCTTCGAGCGGAGGCGCGCTAGCCTCTTTTCCATGGACCCGCGCGGCCCGTTCGACCGAACGCTGTGGGTGCTCGTTCCGCTCTGGATCGTCTGTTTCGGGCTCTCGCTGCATTCGGTCATCACCCAGGTCGGCTACCCGACCCTGATCCTCACGCGAGCCCAGGCTTCGGGCGGGGCGCCCGAGCTCGTCGGCCTGGCGGCGGGCTCCGGAGCGGAGGAAGCGGGGCTCCGGGTCGGAGACCGGATCCGTGCGGCTGGCGGCGAGAGCCTGCTCGGGCGCGGCCACACGGCGCTTTACCCGATCTTCTACGAGGCGAGCCGCGCGGAGGGCGAGGTCCCCGTCGTCTTCGAACGCGGCGGCGAAGTGGGCCGCGCCGTCGTGCCCGTCCGCTCCTACCGGATCTACTGGCCCCGCCTCCCGGCATCCTTCGTCTTCGCGCTCGCCGCGCTCCTGCTGACGCTGCAGGCGCCGCGCTCGCGCCTGGTCCGCGCCTTCGCCCAGACCTTCCTCGTGGCGGCGTGCTTCCTGGCCTGCACGTTCGGCGGGAGCCAGAGCGTCACGCTCTTCTCCTTCGTCGTGCACGTCTTCTCCGTCGGCTTCGCGATTCCCCTGGCGCTGCGCGCCGCGCTGCTCTTTCCGGACGGCGCGCGCCCTCCGAACGCGCTCGGTGACTTTGCACGCTATGGGCCCTGGCTCTTCCTGGCCCTCATCCCCTTCGAGAGCAGCCGCTTCTACGAGTTCCCCTTCGGCCGGAGCCTCGGGAACCTCGGGATGACCCTCGGCGACCTGCTCTTCTTCGCGCTGCTCGTCGGCATCGCGAGCCACACCTACCGCATGGCCGACGCCCTCTCACGCCGCCAGATCAAGTGGGTCCTGCTGGGCGTCTACCTGGCGGTGGCGCTCCCGGCTGCGGCGACGGCCCTGGCCGCCTTCGACGTCGGGGTCTTCAGCCTGCTCGTCGTCAGCATGAGCACGCTGGCGTTGATCCCGATCTCCGTCGTGATCGCGATCGCCCGCTACAACCTCCTCGACATTGACCGGCTCATCAACTCGACGGCGTCCTACACGTTGATCGGCCTGGTCGGTGCGGGGACGTTGCTCGCGCTGGGGCCGGCGGTGGCCGAGCGCTTCTCCGCGACGCTCGGGATCGAGTCTGCCAACGCCCAGCTCGCTCTCTCGCTGGCGCTGGCGATCGCCGTCATTCCCGCGCACCGTTGGCTGGCACCGCGCGTCGAGTCGGTCTTCTACCCGGCGCGGCCGGCGCTCGAGAAGTCGCTCGAGGGCCTCGCGGAGCGGCTCGGGGCGAGCAAGGGGCCGGCGGCGCTGGCGGAGACGGTCGGGGCCGGGCTCGACGAACTGTTCCACCCGGAAAGCTGCTCCGTCTACGTGCGCGACGGCGAGAGCTTCGCTCCGATCTGGGTCCGGGGGCACGTCGTCCCGCCGGCGTTCCCGGCTTCGAGCCCGCTGGTCTCGGTGCTCGAAGAACGCGGCGTTCCGCTCTCGGCCGAAGGCCTGCGGCGGCGCGGCGGCGAGTCGAGCCTCAGCCCCTTCGACCGCGCCGCCCTCGAGACCCTCGGCGTGCCGGTGATCCTGCCCGTTCGCCCGGCGGGTGCCCTGGCCGCGGTGATCTGCCTCGGCTCCAAGCGCTCGGGAGACATCTACACCTCGAGCGAGCTCGATCTCCTGGGCAGGCTCGCCGAGCGGGTCTCCGCCGGGTTCGCCCGCTTCGGGCCCGAGCAGCTGACCGAGGAGGCGCGCAGCATGCAGACCGCTCTGCGGCGCTATGTGCCGGGTGCCCTGGTGGATGAACTCGTCCACGGTCGGGAGCTCGTGGAAGGCCGCCGCGAAGTCACGGTTTCCTTCGTGGACATCCGCGGCTATTCGCGCTTCAGCGAGGAGCGTTCGGCGGACGAGATCTTCTCCACGGTGAACCGCTACACGAAACTCGTTTCAGAGGTCGTTCGCGCGAACGGCGGGAGCGTGGTCGAGTTCAACGGCGATGGAATGATGGCGGTCTTCGGCGCACCGCGGGAGCTCGAGAGCAAGGAGCGTGCGGCGGTCCTCGCCGGGCGGGAGATCGTGCGCGCGGTGGCAGCGCTCCCGGTGGAAGGCGCGGAGTCGGGCGCATCGCTCGAGGTCGGCGTTGGCATCGCTACGGGCGAGGCCTTCGTCGGAAACATCCAGGCCGCGGACCGGGCGATCTGGAGCGCCGTCGGCAACACCACGAACCTGGCGGCCCGGCTCCAGGAGATGACCCGGAAGCTCGACGCGGCCATCGTCACCGACGCGGCGACCTGGCAGGCCGCGGGGGAAGCGGGCGAGGGCTTCGTCGCCCACGAGGCGCTCGCGATTCGCGGGCGCAGCGGACGGCAGGATCTCTACGCCTTGCCGCCCGAAGCCGGGCGCTCGAAGGCCTAGCGGAAGATCTCGATCGCCGGGTGGTCGGGTGCGGCGCCTTCGGTCTCGACGTCCGGGAAGGGCGTCACGACGATCACCGTGACCTGCTGCCCGCTGTAGGAGACGCCGACCTCCCGCCGGTCTCCCGCGAACACCCAGTAGACGTCGGCCGGAACGCGATGCTCGAGGACGAGCTCGCCCGCGCGGACGAGTGCGCGCCGCAGAACCTCGCGGTCGGTTTCGCTGCCGAGCCAGTGGCGTTCGAGGTGCTCGCGGCGTCCGTCGCCGCCGCCGATGGCGCCCGCTTCGCTCGCGACGTCGAGGAGCCCCGAGCCGCTGCGCAGCGACTCGATCGCGCGCCGGGTCTGCTCGGGGTCTCGCGAGAGGCGGTCGATCCGCTCGAAGACTTCCGTCTTGTAGACCGTGGGCGCGCGGAGCTTCGCGTTGCGCCCGCCCCCCTTGCCCGGAGCCTTTCCGATCCCTTCGATCGCCATGGCCACCTCCTCCAAGAAGACGCGAGCTTAGCTCGGATCGTTCACGCGCAGGCTGCGGCGAGGGTGGAGAGACGGAAGCCGCGTAGACCCTGGCGCGCCGGGTCGCGCTCGGCGCCGTTGGTCAGGTAGACGAAGACGAGTCCGGTCTCCGGGTCGGCCCAGGAAATCTGCCCGCCAGCGCCCATGTGGCCGAAGGCCCGGGGCGAACACGTCTCGGCGAAGCCGCGCCAGAGCTTGCCTTCCTCGCCCGCGACGACGACGCCGAGCCCGCGCAGGGCCGGATGTCCGGTCATCGGATCGATCAGTTCCGTGTGGCGCGGGGTCCAGGCGTCGCGCAGGAGCGCGGCGGGCCAGAGGCGCTCGCGCCCCTTCGGATCGCCCGCTTCGTCTTCGAGCAGGGCCTGATAGAAGCGCGCGACGTCGGCGGCGGTCGCGATGATGCCGCCGCCGGGGTGGCCGATGGCGCGGTCCTCGGCGCGGTTCGCGTGCGCGAGGGTTTCTTCGCCGATCATCGGAGCGTCGACGGGGGAGACGGCGCGCTCCGCCTCCGTCGGTTCCTCGCCGACGACGCGCACGTCGGCGACACGCGCGGCGGCTTCGTCGGGCAGGCCGTTGTGGAGATCGGCGAGGCCGAGCGGCTCGAAGATCCGCTCGCGCTGGAAGGCGCGGTAGTCGCGGCCCGCCACGCGCGTGATGAGCTCGGCGAGCACCCACATCGTCGAGCCGCCGTGGTAGACGAAGCGGCTTCCCGGCTCCCACTCGAGCGGCCAGGAGGCGAAGTGCTCGAGACGGCGTGCCGGGTCGGGCCAGTCGCGCGTCGGGAGCACGGCATTCGGGAAGCCGGCGGTGTGCGTGAGCAGCTGCTCGACGGTCACGATGCCCTTGCCGTGGCTCTCGAACTCGGGGATGAGGTCGGCCGCGCGATCCCCGAGCGAGAGTTCCCCGTCGGCGAGGAGCAGCCAGGCCACCGCGGAGGTGAAGGCTTTGGTGACGGAGAAGATCGAGAAGAGCGTGGCGTCGCCGGCGGGGGCATCGCCGAAGGTGCGCGTGCCGAGCAGCTCCCCGCCGCGGGCGAGGGCCACCTGCGCGGCGCAGCCCTTGCTCGCGGTGTCCTCTTCGACGGCGTCGTAGAGCGCGTTCAACGCATCGGAGCCCATCGCGCGATCATACACGCGGCGGGCCTGTGGGCGGAAAAGGGCCGCGGCTAGTGGGTGGTGACGTGCTCTTCGCGCAGGCCTTCACGCAGCCGGATGGGCCGCCCGAGCCAGCCGAGCCCGGCCAGGCCGCCGAGCAGCAGGAGCGCCGCGCCGACTTCCGGGACGACCGTCGCGAGGTTGTCGATCAGGAAGAAGTCGTGCTGGCTCGCGTTCACGAGCTGCACGCGCGCGATCGGCGCATCGGGCGAGCTCGCGCCCGCGTAGCCGCGGCGGTTGTTTCCGCTGAGCCCCTGCCCGGGCTGGTTCTGGATCGTGAAGCTGTCGATCAGGACGTCGTTCACGTCGTAGAGGTTCATCGTGAGGTCGATGTCGAGGGCGTTGATGTTGAAGCCGACCGCCACCACGTGGGAGGCGAAGCGGAACTCGATGTCGTCGTTCGAGCCCCCGGCGCGCGTCTCGAGCGCGATGCCCGTGGTGCCGAACTGCGCCGCGTACTGGTTGTCGAAGCGGAGCGTGTTCGAGTTCGAGAGCACCGTGGTGTTCCCGATCGTCGTCGTCAGGAAGTTCGTGTTGTCGGCCTGGCCGTTGAAGGTCAGCACCGTCGCGCCCACCAGGGCCGCGTCGCTCGCGCTCGTGATCATCGTCGCCGCCCGCGCCGGCAGCGCACCGGCAACGGCGAGCAGCAGGCTGAACAGGCAGGGCAAAAACGTTCGTCGACTCATCTCGGTCCTCTCGCCGCGTCCCCACGCGGGCCTTGGCAAGAGAGATCGGAGAAAGGCTGAGTGGAATTGACCCCAAAACGGGTCAATGTGAGTGAATTCACACCCGACCGGCAGCGCCCCAGCAGCCCGACGGCAACCCCGCCGCACCTCCGTTAGCCTGCCGCCCGGGCCCTTAGCTCAGTGGTTAGAGCACCCGGCTCATAACCGGAGGGACCCAGGTTCGAATCCTGGAGGGCCCACGCTCGACGCCCGCTAGGCGGAGCCCGCCAGCTCCTCGATCACCGGCAGCAGGTCGAAGGTCGAGACGACGCCGCTGACGCGGCCTTCGTTAACGACCCAGACGCGGTGGATCTGGTGTTCGCGGAGGAGGCGGGCGACCTCGGCGACGGGGGTTTCCTCGGGGACGGAGACGACGTCGCGGGTCATGAAGTCGGCGACGGTCTGGTGGGCGAGCCGCTCTTGCAGGTCGCTGAGCTCGGGCCGGTTCTTGGGGTCCGAGAAGACGGCGGCGAACTCGACCAGGTCTCGCAGGTAGGCCTCGGTGTCGGGGACCGGCTCGAGTTCGGCGGTCGCGGCGCGGAGCAGGTCGCTGGTGCTGATGACGCCGATGAGGCGGTCGCCGTCGTCGACGACGGGGGCGCCGTGGAAGCCTTGCTCGACGAAGAGCCACTGCACGTCGAGCAGCGGTTCGTCGGCTTTCACGGACCGGACGGTCCGCGTCATCAGGTCGCTCAACCGGTAGGGCATGGACGGGTCTCCTGTGCGGAGATCTTGCAGGAGACGTACCGCCCGCGCGAGCCGCATGCGGGTTGCTCCGGGCGCGGGCGAGACACCCTGCCTCAGCAATCGGGGCGTCGGGTCCTATCTATTGCGGCGCAGCGCTCGCGGAGAGCAGACGGCGGAGCCGGGGGTGCCCGCAGCGCCGCCGCCTGCCGCACGCGCGATCCGCTGGGGGGCGCGAGCGAGTGGCTTTCCGCGAGCTCCGAAGGGATGAGGGCGGCTTCCCGAGCCGCGCGCGCGCTCCCTTCATCCGAGCTTCTCGAGCTCGGCGGCGAGTTCGACCCGGCCGGCTTCGCGCAGGGCGGCGACGGCGCGGGCGAGCACCGCTCGGCCCTGAGCGTCGATCGTGGCGAGGACGGAGCCCGTCGGGCCTTCGATGCGCCAGCGCTTGCGGCGCTCGCCGCCGCTGCGGGCGGCTTCGACCAGGGGGAAGCGTTCGCCGACGGCGTCGCGCATGCGCTCGGCGGTTCGGCGGGAGACGTCGTAGCGCTCGGCGATGTCCGAGATGGTGAGCCCCTGGCGGGTCACCGCCAGGGCGACGACGAGGTCTTCGATCTCCACGGAACGTTGGTAGCGCGACACGAGCAGGCGTGGCCTCGACTCGTTTCTACGCGAACTCCGCGTCCGTTGCATTCCCCAAATGGGTGACGTTGAGGCGTGCAACCGAAAAGGTCGTACGGGTCGCTGAGACTCTTCAGCCGAGCATCTGGTCTACGAAGCGTTCGACGACGGCGGCGGCGGCCCAGGCGAGCGGCGGAATCACGAGGTAGAGGAAAACGCGCGAGAGGAGGCCGGTGCTGAGGGGCCACGTCCGCACGCGTGCGATGCGATCGCGGTGCGCGAGGAGCGTTTCCAGCCGGCCGATCGCTCCGTCTTCGCTCGCTGTGCGCCCGTCACCGTGCAGTGTTTCGTCGAGTTTCGCGTCGAGCGCAGCGAGCTGGGCGTCGCGTTCCACCTGGTTACGGCGGTGGAGTGGGGTGATGGGCCACAGCAGGAAGAAGGCGGCGGCGGGAAGCGCCACGAGCAGACCGAAGTGGTAGTTGTACCAGCGGAACTCGGCGTCGAGGGATTGCAGCGGCGTGAAGAGCAGCGCGCCCGCGACGACGGCGACGTCGACGACGCCCGAGCGCGCGATGAGGCGCTGCGTCTCAGGGCGAAATAGATCGATCGGAACGATTCGCGCGAGCTCGCGGAAGGCGTGCGCGGCTTTTCGTCGCACCCCGAACAGGAGCGCCACCGCGATCCAGAGCGCGAACTGTCCGAAGGAGATCGCGCCCTCGAGCACGGGCAGCGGGCCGCGCAGGGCCTCGACGGGCTGGGTGTTGAAGAGGGCGAGGAAGCAGCCGAGCACGATCCCCTGCACCCACGTCGCCCGGAGGCCGCCCCGCAGCGTTTGGCTCGCCGCATCGATGGGCGCCGGGTCGGGGAGCCGGCTTCGCAGCGCCTCGAGCAGCGCGAAGGAGCGGCGCTGGCCGAACCAGGTGGCGACGATGAGGTAGGCCGGGAGGAGCGTCGTCATCAGGCCCATGCCGATGATCTGGCGCGCCGAGCCCGCGTAGTCGGGCAGCGCGTTCGGACGGAAGACGCCCGTCGCGAAGTTGAACAGGGCGAGGGCCACGAGCACGGCCACTGCGACGCCCGGGCCGGGGACGCCGATGCTCTCGCTCCGTGCGGACATGGTTTCGCCGCTTCCCGTGGCCGGCGCGCCAGGCCTGGCTTGCTTGCTCATCGTCGTCCGATTCTACCAATGCGGCCGGTCCGCGGTGAAGCGCCGGCCTCGGACGGCCGCCCACGCCCGCCGGGTTAAGCTGCGCCCATGACCCTCGCCCGCTACGCCCTCGGCGCGCCCTTATGGAGCTTCGAGCCCTGGAACGGCTCGCTCTTCAGCCGCGACGCCCGCCCGGGCGACCGGCTCGGCCAGTACGCGCGCGTCTTCAACGCGGTCGAGGGCAACACCACCTTCTACAGCGCGCCGAGCGCGCGGACGGTCGCACGCTGGCTCGCCGAGACGCCCCCGGACTTCCGCTTCTCCTTCAAGCTTCCGCGCGAGATCACCCACGACGGCCTGCTGCTCGACGCCAAGGCGCCGCTCGAAGCGTTCCTGCGCGCGATCGAGCCGCTGCGCGAACGCTGCGGCCCGATCCTCCTGCAGCTCCCGCCGAACTTCGGGCCGGACCGGCTGCGCGACCTCGAAGCCTTCCTCGAGTGCGCACCGCGCGAGTTCGAGTGGGCCGTGGAGCTCCGCCATCGGGACTACTTCTACGATGCAGCCCTCGCGGGCCACGCGGACGAGCTGCTCTCGGAGCGCGGCTGCGACCGCGTCGTGATGGACACGCGCGCGCTGCGCGCCGGGAACCCGAACCACCCGGAGGTGCTCGCGGCCCTCCACAAGAAGCCGGACCTGCCCGTGCGGCCCGAGCCGGTCGGGCGCCGGCCGATGGTGCGCTTCGTCGGCCATCCCGACGACGAGGCGAACGAGCCCTACCTGGAAGAGTGGGCCGAGCGCGTTGCAGGCTGGATCGACGACGGGCTCGACCCGATCTTCTTCGTCCACACGGCGAGCAACCTGCGGACGCCCGAGGTCGCGCGGGATTTCCACGCGCGCGTCGCGCCGCGGACGAAGCAGGATCTCGGCGAGCTGCCGCCCTTCCCGGGCGAGTCGGGAGAGCAGGCGAACGGCCAGCTCGAGCTGCTCTAGCCCGTGGCGTGGCTCGCCGGCGTCGACGGCTGCCGCGGCGGCTGGTTCCGCGCTTCGCGGAACGGGGCGACCGGCGCCGTCGCCTTCGACCACATCGAGCACGCGGCGGACCTGCTGCGCAAGCCTCCCGTTCCCGAGATCGTCGCCATCGACATTCCGATCGGCCTGCCCGAGGCGGGAAGCCGCGCCTGCGATCTCGCAGCGCGCGCCCGGCTCGGCCCGGCGCGGGGGCGAAGCGTGTTCCCGGCGCCGATCCGCGCGGCGCTCGGGGCGAGCGACTACGCCGAGGCCTGCGAGACCACCCGGCGCGCGGACGGCCGCCGCGTGAGCCGGCAGGCCTGGAACCTCTTCCCGAAGATCCGCGAGGTCGACCGGCTGCTCGCCGAGCACCCGGCGGCCCGGGCGGCCTTCCGCGAGGTCCACCCGGAGCTCTCCTTCCTCGTCTGGAACGGAGGCGAGCCCATGGCCTTCGCGAAGAAGCGACCGCAGGGTCGGACCGAGCGACTCCGCCTCGTCGAGTCCTGGCTCGGCCCGGACCTGCTCGCCCGCGCCCGCGGCGGCGAGCCTCGTCGCTGGCTGGCGGACGACGACATCGTGGACGCGGCCGCCGCCCTCTACACCGCGCACCGGATCGCGGCGGGCGAGGCGGAGACGCTCCCCGCCGAGCCGGTCCTCGACGCGGCCGGGCTCCCCATGGAGATCGTCTTCTAGCCGGATTCGTGCGAAGATCGTCCGTCCGGGCGAAGAACGTCGCCCGCCACGGCGCGCGAAGCGCCGCCCCACCCAAGGACGCCCCATGATCCTGCTCGACCCGAAGAACCTCACCCGTCCCTACCCCGACGAGCGCTCCGCCGAGGTCATGCGCAAGACCGTCGCGTTCTTCGAGAACAAGGGGAAGGAGCGGCTGCTCGCCGACTACTACGACCGCCCCTGGTACTCGGACTTCGTCGAGTACGCCGGCAAGGAGCGCCTGTTCGCGACGCTGTGCACGCCCGAAGGCGAGGGCGCCTCGGACGCGCGCTGGGACACCTGGCGCATCTGCGAGTTCGCCGAGATCCTGGGCTTCTACGGGCTCCAGTACTGGTACGTCTGGCAGGTCTCGGTGCTCGGGCTCGGGCCGCTCTGGATGAGCGAGAACGAGGCGATGCGCAAGCGGACGGCGAAGGCCATCGAGGACGGCGGCATCTTCGCCTTCGGCCTCTCCGAGAAAGACCACGGCGCCGACATCTACTCGACGGACATGGTGCTGACGCGCGACGAGTCGCTCCCCGGCTGGCGCGCGAACGGCCGCAAGTACTACATCGGGAACGGCAACGAAGCCGCCATCGTCTCGACCTTCGGCCGCTTCGCGGACGACGACGAGTACGTCTTCTTCGCGGCCGACCCGAAGCACGAGAACTACCACCTCGTGAAGAACGTCGTCGCGAGCCAGAACTACGTGAGCGAGTACGAGCTGCGCGACTACCCCGTGCGCGAGGAGGACATCCTCCACAAGGGCCGCGCCGCCTGGGACGCCGCGCTCAACACGGTGAACATCGGCAAGTACAACCTCGGCTGGGCCTCGATCGGGATGTGCACCCACGCCCTCTACGAGGCCATCACCCACGCCCACAACCGCGTGCTCTACGGCATGAAGGTCACGGACATGTCCCACGTGCGGCGCATGTTCGTCGAGGGCCATGCGCGCCTCACGGCGATGAAGCTCTTCGCCCTGCGCGCGGCGGACTACATGCGGAGCGCCTCGGCCTCCGACCGCCGCTACCTGCTCTACAACCCGATGGTGAAGATGAAGGTCACGACCCAGGGCGAGTCCGTGATCAACCTGCTCTGGGACGCGATCGCGGCCAAGGGCTTCGAGAAGGACATGTACTTCAGCCAGGCGGCCGTCGACATCCGGGCGCTGCCGAAGCTCGAAGGGACGGTCCACGTGAACATCGCGCTGATCGCGAAGTTCATGCCGAACTTCTTCTTCAACCCGGCCGAGTACCCGGAGATCGCGCGGCAGGACCACGGCGCGAACGACGACTTCCTCTTCGACCAGGGCTCGACGCGCGGCCTCTCCCAGATCCAGTTCCACGACTACCGCAAGGCCTTCGAGGGCGTCGACGTCCCGAACGTGAAGATCTTCGCCGAGCAGGTCGAGGCCTTCCGCTCGCTGCTCCAGGAGTCGCCGCCCGGGCCCGATCAGATGAAGGACGTCGACTTCCTGATGGCGGGAGGCGAGATCTTCGCCCTGGTGGTCTACGCGCAGCTCCTCCTCGAGAACGCGCGCATCTACGAGCTCGACGACGATCTCCTCGACCAGATCTTCGAGTTCATGGTGCGCGACGTCGGCGAGCACGCGCTCGGCCTCTACGGCCAGCCGAGCAGCAACGAGGCCCAGCAGGTGCGTTGCCAGGAGATGATGCGCAAGCCGGCCCACGACGCCGAGCGCTACGAGCGGGTCTGGAAGCGCCACGTCGAGCCCCTCGACGGCGCCTACACGATGAACCCCTAGCGGGCGCCGTCCGTGACCAAGGAGCGCGCGCTCGTCGTCCACGCGGACGAGGTGACCCTCGAGAGTTGGAACGAGGCGACGGCGGGGCACGTCGCCTGGCGGACGCTCTTCTCCGCGGACCGCACGCCGACCCGCGGCTTCACCCTCGGCGTGGCGGAGCTCCCGCCGCGGGAGCCCGGTTCCCCGGCCGTCAGCCACCACCACGCCCAGGCCGAGGTCTACTTCCTCCTCGAAGGGGAGGGCGCCGTCTTCATCGACGGGGAGGTCCATGCGCTGCGGCCGGGTTCGGCGGTCTACCTGCCCGGTGGCTGCGAACACGTCGCGGTGAACACCGGCCCGGCGCCGATGCGGCTACTCTACGTGCTCGCCGCCGACGCGTTCGGCGAGGTCGAGTACCACCACTCGCCGGAACCCAAGCACGTCGATTGATCGGGAAGCGTCGATCGAAAAGTGTCGATCAAGAAGGAGTCGGAATGGCCACGGAGATCGGAAAGCTCGGAGTCTGGGCGGCGCTCGACGGGAACTCGCCCGAGGAGAGCGTGGCCTTCGCGCAGCAGATCGAGCGCTGGGGGTACTCCGCGCTGTGGATTCCGGAGGCCGTGGGCCTCGATCCCTTCGCGACGCTCGGCTACCTGGCCGCGAACACCGAGAAGCTCGTGCTCTGCACCGGCATCGCCAACATCTACGCGCGCGATCCGATGACCATGAAGGCCATCCACAAGACGATGTCGTCGCTCGCGTCCGGGCGCTTCGTTCTCGGCATCGGGGTCTCGCACAAGCATCTCGTCTCGAACGCCCGCGGCCACGAGTACAAGAAGCCCGTGCCGGCCATGCGCGAGTACCTCGATGCGATGGAGAAGGCGATCTTCATGGCGCGCCCGCCCGAGGAGGATGCCCCGATCGTGCTGGCCGCGCTGCGGCCGCTCATGCTCAAGCTCGCGGCCACCCGCGTGCGCGGAGCGCATCCCTACTTCGTGACCCCCGAGCACACGCGCCGCGCACGCGAGCGCATGGGCCCGGACGCCTGGCTCTGCCCGGAGCAGAAGGTCATCCTCGAGACCGATCCGGAGCGCGCTCGCGCCGCCGCCCGCAACGCCATGGCGATCTACCTGCGCGCGCCGAACTACCAGAACAACCTGCGAGAGCTCGGCTTCGAAGATTCGGACTGGGCGGATCCGGCGGCGCCGAGCGACCGGCTCGTCGACGCGATCGTCGCCTGGGGCGACGAGGATGCCCTGCGGGCGCGGATCCAGGAGCATCACGACGCGGGCGCCACCCACGTCTGCATCCAGCCGATCCGGCCGGACGCCGCCTTCGGCAACGACCTGGCCGTGCTCGAGGCGCTCGCGCCCGGGGCGTGAGCGGGAAGCGCGAAACGAGATCCCACCCGAGCCGCCGAGGCCCGGGTGGGATTCGTGCCGAAGCGCGGGGCGCCTAGAGCGCGCCGACCGCCTTGCGCTCGATCTTCCGCCACTGGCCGTCGGCCTTGGCGACGGCGCCGGGCACGTCCTTCTGGAACATCTTCGCGATGTCCGCATTCAGGTTCAGGAAGAGCCGCCCGTCGGAAACCGCCCAGAAGCGCGGGTCCGCGTCGAACTTCTTGCCGACGGAGACGCCGAAGGCGCAGTAGCCGCCGAACTGGGGCGCGTACTTCGCCGGCGACTTCCGGAAGCGCTTGGCGTGGTCCTCACTCACAAAGTAGTAGGTCGCACCCTCGTGGACGACGGCGTGCGCGGCGCTGCCGAGGGTCGGCGCGCCGAGCGTGAAGTAGGCCACGGGGTCGTAGCCGTGCATGGCGAGGGGCTTTCCCTCGGCGGTCAGTCCGAGCGAGAGGTTCTGCTCGTCCTCGGCGGCGGCCGGCATCGCGAAGGCGAAGAGCAGCGCGCCGAGTGCGGCGAAAGCGTTCCGGGAAACGGTTCGATCGTGATTCATCTTCTTCTCTCCTTCCGGCCCGGGTGGGGCCGGTTCGTTGTGGAGAGTTCGATGCGGTGCCAAGGCGCGGGAGCCGCGCCGGCGTTCGCGGGACTTGCCCGATCGTCCGGAAGCGCGGAGCCGGGGCGAGCGGCTAGGCGGCGCTCCGGCGCCAGGTTCCGGGTGGAACGCCGAAGTGTTCCCGGAAGGCCCGGTTGAAGGCGGACTCCGAGCCGTACCCGACGCGCTGGGCCACCCAGCCTACCGGCTCGTCACACTCGGCGAGCAGGCGGCGCGCCTTCTGCATCCGCCAGCCGGTGAGGTACTTCATCGGCGCGACGCCGACGCGCGCCCGGAACCGCTCGGCGAAGACCGTGCGCGACTGCCCGGCGATCCGCGCGAGCTGTTCGAGGCGCCAGTCCGCCTCGGGCTGGGCGTGGATGGCCTCGAGGGCGCGGCGGAGCTGCGGGTCCGCGAGCGCGGAGAGCGCGCCGAGCTCCGGGTCGTCGGCGCGGGCGCGAAAGACTTCGATGAGCAGGATCTCGGCGATCCGGCGGATGACTTCGACGTGGCCCGTCCGCTGGTGGCGGGCCTCGCGCTCGAGGTGTTCCAGCAGGCTCTCCACCCAGCCGTAGCCCGTTCCCTCCTCGGCGGGGAGGTGGAGCAACGACGGCAGGGAAGCGACGAAGGGATGGAGCGCCTCGTTCGCGAAGCGGAACTCACCGCAGACGACGACGGTCCGATCGCGGCCTTCGCCGAGCGTGATCGGACCGATCCCGTCGAAGCGCGCGCCCGCGAGGGCCTCGGCCAAAGGTGTAGAGGCGCGTCCGGGTGAGTCGGAGAGGACATGGCTCGCCCCACCCGGAACGAGGACGAGATCTCCCGCATGAAAGCGCAGCGGTTCGTCTTCGCCGACGGCGATCGTGCAGTCGTTCTCCATCGCGACGTGGAACCGGATGGCGCCGTCCCCACCCTCGGCGCCGGGCGGGACGGCGACGCCGAACGGGTGGTGGAGCTCCGCGCGGAACCACGGAACGGCCGAGAGCTCGAGAGCCGTGAGCACCTCGCTGAGGACGTCGGCGCCCACTAGCGGCCAGGCTCAGCTGCGGAGTCGGCCGTGAGGCGCGGGTAGCCCTGCACGTAGACCCAATCCGTCGCGCGCGCGGGGAGGTGGCAGCCCTGGCAGTCGGTCGCGAAGCCCTTCGCGACGTTCTTGCCCGGCGCGTCCGCCTTGAAGAGCGCCCAGCCCCAGCCTTCCCGCCAGAGCGGGTTCTCGGCATTCCGCCCCTCGGCATCCTTCACCATGAGGAACCACTGGGTCGGCGCCGACGGGGATGCCACGTCGCTGCCCGTCGTGTAGTTCGCTCGTGAGAAGCCGCGCAGCTCCTTCAAGAGCACGGCACCGTCGGGGAAGACGCCCGTCTCGCGGTAGGCGGCGATGGCCTCGGGCTGGGTGTAGACGTGGTGGAAGCCGGCGGCTTCGCCCGCCGGGACGAACCAGCTTCCGAGGTGCGCGAGACCGTCCCGCGCGGTCTCGCCTTCGAAGTGGAAGCTCCCGCCCGGGCCGACGAAACGTTCGAAGCCGTCGAGGGGCGCTTCGGCCTCGGCCGTTCCGCTCGTTCCCATCGCGAGGAGGGCGCTCGTTCCCATCGTGAGGAGGGCAAGCACCACACCGAGTGCGAGCGGAGCGCCGTGGGTTCGTGATCGCATGGGCTTCTCCTTCGGATCCGGCCGGACTCGCCGGATTCCCCGGTCGGATGCCCGGCCGGCATCCGGGTTACACTCGCGGCGAACGGAGGCTTCCGTGTCGCAACGTCCCCGCTCCCGGCCCGCGAGCGACGGTCTGCTCCGGACGGCCGTCGCCCTCGTCGTCCTTCCGACGGCGCTCTTCTTCCTGAGCCTCGTGGCGATCGCGGCGGCGCTGGCCGGCGCGTCGGCGCGGGCCGTGCACCGGGTCTACGTCGCGGCGGCGAAACTCTGCGTCCGCATGGCGGGCACGAGGCTCGTGACCCACGGCGAGGAACGGATCGCCGCGGGCCAGGCCTACGTCGTCGTGGCGAACCACGAAGGCAACTGGGATCCGGTCGCGCTCCTCGCCGCGCTCCCGCAGCTCGTGATCCGCGCCGTCGCCAAGGAACAGTTCATGGACATCCCGGTCCTCGGCCAGGCGCTGCGCCTCACGGGGAACGTGCGCGTCGAACGCAGCCGCACCGGTGAGGACGTGAAGCGCCTGAAGAAGCTCATGGCCGAGCGGCCGCCCGAGGTCTCCGTGCTCTTCTTCGCCGAGGGCACGCGCTCCCGAAAGGACGAGCTCCTTCCCTTCAAGATGGGCGCCTTCGTCACGGCGCTCACGGATCGGCTGCCGGTCCTGCCCGTCGCGATCGCCGGGAGCCGCGAGGTCTGGCCGCCGGAGACGGTGCGTCTGCACCGGGGTCCCGTCGCGATCGAGGTCGGCGCGCCGATTCCCGTCGAGGGCCTCGGCTACGAAGACCGCCACTCCCTCCGCGACCGGGCCTACGAGGCGGTCGCCGAGCTGCGCGCCCGCGCCCAGCGCCGGCTCGGCGGCGGCGAATGACGCACGCGGCCGGTTTCCGGCGCGGATGGCGGGCATCCCTGGCGCCGGTGCTCGCCTTGCTGGCCCTCGGCTGTGGCGGGGATCCGCCGGCGACGCTCTATACAGCCAGCATCATCCACACGATGGAGCCCGGGCAGCCGAAGGCGGAGGCCATCGCCGTCGAAGGCGGACGGATCCGGGCCCTCGGAAGCCTCGCCGAGGTCGAAGCGGCGCTCGGCGAAGACCCCTTCGAGCGCGACGACCGCTTCGCGGGCAAGGTGATCCTGCCCGGGTTCATCGACCCGCACCTCCACCCTTCCCTCGGCGCCACGATCCTCGGCATGGAGATCGTCTCGGCCATGGAGTGGACCACCCCGGCCGGACGCACCCGCGCGGTCCGCGGGCGGGAGGCCTTTCTCGACCGCCTGCGCGAGCTCGTCGCCGCCCGGGAAGGCCGGGCGGGAGACGAGTGGCTCCTCGTCTGGGGCTACCACCGCCCCTACCACGGCGAGCTCTCCCGCGCGGATCTCGACGCGGTCTCCCCCGAGCGCCCCCTGCTGGTGTGGCAACGCTCGGTGCACGAGATGTTCTTCAACGGCGCGGGGCTCGCCCGGCTCGGCCTCGAGCGCGCGGCCTTCGACGCGCACCCCCACGCGGATTGGGAGGCCGGCCATCTCTGGGAGACGGCGGTCTTCGATCTCGGCCGGCCCATGGTGAAGATCCTGACCGAGCCGCGGCGCTATCTGCGCGGCCTCGAGCAGCTCATCCGCGTGGTCCATCGCGGCGGCCTGACCACCGTCGGCGACATGGGCTTCCCCCAGGCCTCGAAGTTCGGGGAGCTCGCGATGCTGCACCTGGCGCTCCGGCTCCATGACGCACCCTTCCGCCTGGCCCTCGTGCCGAATGCGACGTTCTTCCTGCGCGAGACGGGCTCGGCGGAAGCCGCGGAACGGGAGGCGGCGAGCCTCCTGCGCTTCTCGACGGACCGCGTGCGCATCGTGCGTCATGCCAAGTACTACGGGGACGGCGCGATCTTCAGCCAGCTCATGCAGATGCGGGACGGCTACCTCGACGGGCACCACGGCGAGTGGATGATGGAGCCCGAAGCCCAGGCCGCGGTGCTCGCGGCGTTCTGGCGAAAGGGCTGGGACCTCCACGTCCACGTGAACGGGGACGCCGGCCTCGACCTCGTGCTCGATCAGCTCGAAGCCGAGCAGGCCCGCACGCCGGGCGAGCGGCGCGTCGTGCTCGAGCACTACGGCTTCGCCCGCGAGGACCAGCACGCGCGGGTGGCGAAGCTCGGCGCGGCCGTCTCGAACAACGCCTACTATACCCACGAGCTCTCGCCGATCTACGCCGAGCACGGCCTCGGTCCCGAGCGGGCGGCGCGGATCTCTCCCCTCGGTGGGCTCGGGCGCGCGGGCGTCGCCACCTCCTTCCACTCGGACTACCCGATGGCTCCCGCCGAGCCCCTGCGGCTCGCGAGCATCGCCATGACGCGCGTCGCGAGCGACGGGAAGGTGTGGGGCCCGGGCGAGCGGCTCTCGCGCGAGGCGGCCCTGCGCGCCATCACGGTGGAGTCCGCCTGGAGCCTCGGGCTCGAGGAGGAGATCGGCACGCTCGCGCCCGGCAAGCGTGCCGACTTCACCGTGCTCGAAGCGGACCCCTACGCGGTCGAGCCCGAGGGTCTCGCCGACGTCCCGATCTGGGGAACCGTCCTCGACGGGGTTCCCCACCCCATCCCCCAGGACTTCTAGAACTCGAGCTCGGGGCTCGGTGCGCGCCGCTTCTTCGCCTTTCCGGAGCTCGCGGTTCCCCGGCCGCTCGCCGCGAGGCGCTTCACCGCCTCCCCGGAGTCCGCGACCTGCTGGATGCGGTGCTGCCGCACCACCGTCCCGCAGCGCTTGCGGATCTCGGGAGAGCTCTTGTCCATCATCCCGGTGACGCCGCCGTCGGAGACCCAGATCCGCGGCTCGTGCTGGCGGCCGAGCCACTCGAGGGCCGGGAGGTCGACGATGTTGCCGTTGCCGAAGGGCTCGAGCCCCTCCTCCGCCGCGCGCCGTCCGCCGCGCGCGACGATGCGGAGCTCGCCCTCCCGCGCGCGGCCCGAATAGATGGCGACGAGCGCCGCGCCGCCCGAGGCCTCGACGAGCGACTGCACCATCTCGGCCGAGAGGCGCATGCTGCCCGAGACGTCGATCAGCACGGTGCCGCCGCGGGCGCGCACGGCCCGGCGGAAGATGGCGCGGTCGAGCGCCCAGCGGTGGGGCCGCGCCACGTGGCAGCCCTCCGTCGCCGGGCGGTACCGGCGCCCCATCGGGAGCGGGCGCGCGGTTCGACCGAGGGGCATCGGCGCCTCGGTCACCCGCAGCTTTCCGGGCCGGACGCCCGGCTTGTCGTAGGGCCCCGGGGCGCCGCCCTCCTCCGGCAGGTCGGCCAGGAAGCGCGGGCGCCGCCGCGCGCCGCGCTCTTCGACCCCGGTGGTGTCCGCGACGCAGCAGGACTGCCCGGGGACGCGGAGCGCTTCGTCGAGCAGGGCGCACGCGTCGAAGTTCCGGGCGAGATCCCGCGCGATGCGCAGCGCCACAGGGAATGGCGCCACCGGCTTGCCGGAACGAACCCGTGCGCGCTCGAGCCGGGTCTCGACCGCCGTCACCCAGCCCTCGACCCAGTGCTCCGCCTCCGCCGGGGCCGAGGCAAGCTCCTCGAAGAGGACCGGCGCCTCGCCCGTCCCGAGGGAGGCCACGAGCCGGAGCAGGAAGACGTGGAACTCGCCGCGCTTGAGATCGTGGGTGCCGCGCAGCCGGATCTCCGCCGAGCGCTCGGCGTCGAAGTGCAGTGCGCGCCCCGCGGCGGCCAGGGCGAGGTTCACCCGCGCGTCCTCCACCGCCATCAGGAGGATCTGCGGGAAGCGGACCTTCGGGAGCTTCGGCGGCGAGAACAGCACGTGGCCGAGCTCGTGGGTGGAGACCTCGACGCCGTCGGCCCGCAGCGGGGTGTAGATGACGCGGTTCTCCATGTCCGTGACCCCGATGCTCGGGAGATCCGTGCGGCCCGTCGAGTCGATCACCCTCCACCGGGGCCCCGGGCAGGCGATCTCCGGGTAGGGGGCGTAGCGGGACGCTTCGACCTCGGAGCGCTCCGGGCGAAGCGGGGGGAGGACGTCCCCCGGCGCCTTGAACCCACCCATCTCACGCCCCCCCTTCGAAGCTCAGCTGGCGAAGCTCGAGCCCCTCGAAGACCCGGGCTCCCCGCTCGTTGCCGAAGACCGCGCGGCAGGCGTCGCGCAGCCCGAACTCCGGCTCGAGCCGCGCGATGGCGAGCCAGCCGCGTACGGAGATCTGCCGATCCTCGCCGAGGCCCCAGGTCTGCTTCGCGGGGCCGCGCAGGTGCTCGGGGAGCCGCTCGAAGGCCGCGGGGTGGGGCATGTTCACTTCGATCGTGGCGTCGAAGCGGTCGCGCAGGGCCAGGGGCAGCGTGTTCGGCGGGTCGTTGCTCGTGGCGATGCAGGAGAAACCCTCGGCGGGTGCGACGGTTTCGCCCGTCGGGAGCGTGATGCGGGCGGTGTCGACGCTCTCGAGCACCGGATAGAGCAGGGCGAGTACGTCCGGGCCGGCGTGGCCGAGCTCGTTGATCACGAGCCGCGCCCCTTCGCGCATGGCCATCACCATGGGGCCGTCCTGCCAGACCATGCCCCGCTCGTCGGGCCGGAAGAAACCGCGCAGCTCCGCGGCCGGCGTCTCCTCCGTCAGGGCGATGGCGTAGACGCCGCGCCCGGTGCCGCCCGCGTGGAAGGCGGCGTGGCTCTTGCCCGTCCCGGGCGGGCCCCAGAGGTAGAGCGTGCGCACTCCCGGCGTCCCGACGCAGCGCTCGACGAAGGCCCAGTTGCGTTCTTCCTCCGTCGGATCGGGCTCGGCGTTGACCTTCTTGCGCATCCGCGCCCGCTTCCGGTCTCGCGTGTCTCGGCTCATGTTCGTTCTCCTTTCCGCAGCGGCGTGCGTGGTGGTACGAACGGAACCTGCCATCGACTCCGGCGATTTCGTTTCGGGCCGAAAGTTTCTCGGGCTCAGTAGGGAAGCTGGCCCTCCACCACGCATTCGATGCCCCAGTCCGCGGCCCAGCGGTGGTCCGTCGGGCGCTCGGGAAGCGCACCCGGGATCAGCTCGAAGAACGAGAAGCCGGGCTTCTCGAGCAGGTGCGGCATCTCGTGACGGACCTTCCAGGCCCAGGCGAGGGTCGAGATCGAGTCCATCCCGAAGAAGCAGTAGAGGCCCGGGCCGTCCTCGTAGAGGGCGCGCGTGTTGATGCCGAAGACGGGCGAGCGCGCGTCTTTGCCCGCCGGGCTCCAGCCGTCGTCACCGTTCAAGTGCAGGTAACGGCTCGGGTTCTTCTGGGCGATCACGCTCTCGCGGCGGTTGCGGAAGGGCTCGTCGAGCACCGCCGCGATGGCCTCGGAGACGAGCAGGTGCGAGCGGCAGCAGGTCGGGAGGTACTTGATGAACTCGAAGAAGATGCGCCGCTCGAGCCGCGTGTTCCCGGCCTCGACCTTCTTGCGGTCTTCCTCCCACTCGTTCCAGTCGCTGATCGGCGGACGCGTGCAGGCGAGCAGCATCCCGCCGGGCCGGACGAAGGAGAGATCGATCTCGTAGCACTGCTCCCACGGGAGGAGGGAGCGGGGGGCTTTCTTCGGCGGCATGTTCAGGATCGTCTCCCCCGGCCGCGCGAGGCCGAGCTCGAGCAGGGCGGACTGGATCTCGATCACCGCCAGGGCGTCGCGCATGTTGGTGCGCGGCGGCTCGCTCTGCCAATCCCGGCGGGCCGCGGTGTAGAAGAACGGGTAGACGAAGGCATCGCTCGGGTGCAGCACGGTCGGTCCCTCTTGCAGGTGCCGGCTGCGTCCGGCCCTGCGTACCTGGTTTCAATGCCGTCGAGTTCAGAGGGAAAGATCTGAACGGGGGATTCGAACGGTGCGGAGCGGCGTTCCGAGGGAATCACCGTCCGGTGTCACCTCGCCTGTGCAAGCGGCGCGCCATCCGATCCGGGAAACTGAACCGCCCGATTTTCTTGAGAAGCAATCCGCCGGGGCTTCACCGGGAACGGGAAAGACTCGTCCTGCGCGGAACGGAGTTTCCCTCCTTGGGAACTCTCGTTCCGCGCGCCCAGCGATTCGTTGCATTCGCAGCGCGGAAAAGGCGATCATGAACCGTCCAAGGAGGGCCGCCATGATCCGTCGATCGTCTCTCGCCTCTCTCGTTCTCGTCGCCTTCGCGCTGGCGATTCCCGGAGCCGCCGAAGCGGCCGGCGGGGACGTCCAGGTGGGAGCCGTCACGCCCGGGGGCGACCTCAACATCAACGGGGATTCGGGCAACAACGACATCATCGTGACCCAGAACGCCGACGGCACGATCACGGTCACCGGTCAGAACGGCACCACGGTGAACGGGCAGGCCTCCGTGACGACCGGCCAGCGCGTGACGGGCAAGGTCAAGATCAAGACCCGGGGCGGAGACGACGACGTCACCGTCGACGGCCTCGACGTCGAGGACCTGACCATCGACGACGAGCTGGGAAACAACGACGTCACCGTCAAGAACACCAAGGTGAAGGACAAGCTCAAGATCAAGGCGGGCGGCGGGACGATCCTGATCAAGGATTCGAACTGGGGCCGGCGGGACATCCGCGTCGGGACCAGCACCCTGACGCCGGCGAACCTCGCCGGAAGCGGAGGCGCCGGCCAGGTCGGAACGCCGCCGAGCGGCGGGGGCGGCGGCGGGGAGAACTCGGGCGACCGCGCCGGGCCCAACGTCCCCCAGACGCCGATGGGCACCGTCGTCGGCCCGCAGGTGGAGGGGTTGCCCAAGGCCAAGATCCCGACCGGGAGCAAGGGCGGCGGCCCGAAGGGCGGCAGCTACGGGAAGGGCAAGGGCTACAAGTAGGCGGCGCTCGCTTTCCGGAGGAGCGGTGCCGGGCTAGAGCAGCTCGGCGCCGCCGAGGTCGAGGGCGTGGCCCGCGTGGCGGCGGGCCATGGCCACGAACATCTCGTCGCCCCGCTCGGTCTGGACGACCATCATCGAGGCGATCACCGTGACGGCGAAGCCCGAGAAGCTTCCCCACCGGTAGTCCTGCCAGCACTGCTCGAAGGAGTAGTCGGAGACCCCCGCCCGGCCGAGCGCCGCGTGGTAGGCGCGGACGATCTCCTCCTCGCAGCCCCTGCGCACCTCGCGCTCGAGCCCGGCCCCGAGGAAGTAGGCGACGTCCGAGAGCGGGCGCCCGAGCGTGATGCTCTGCCAGTCGACGGCGGAAATCCGGGCGGGCTCGCGTGCGTCATCGATCAACAGGTTGTCGAGCCGGTAGTCGACGTGGACCAGGGCGAGGGGGCCGTCGGTCATGCCGAAGGGCGGGCCGGTCGAGTCGGCCACCCGGGCGATGATCTCGGCCTCGTCCGGGGCGAGGTGGGGCCCGAAGCGCTCGAGGAAGCCCGGAAGCTGGGCGCGGTAGAGGGCGCGGCCGAGCTGGGTGGCCGCTTCGCTCGGCTCGCCGAGCCACTCGATGCCGCGCAGGCTCGCGTCATTCCAGGTGGGGGCGTGCAGCCCGACCAGCTCGAGCACCGCGGCGCGGGCGATCTCGGGGGAGCAGCCAGCGAGCTGGTCGCCTTGCCGGGCCGGCGCCAGGTCCTCGAGCAGCACCAGCGATTCCGGCCCCTTGCCCTCGATCTCGGCGAAGTAGCAGCGCGGCGTCGCGATCGAGAGCCGCGGTTCGAGCTCCTGATAGAAGCGCACCTCCTTCAGGTAGCCGCCCAGCTGCACGCCGGACTGGCGGCTCGTCGGGTCGTCCGAGGGGAACTTCGCGACCAGGCTGCGGGGGGCGTCCGGGTCGTCGCCTTCGAGCTCGAGGGAGAAGCGGATGCACAGGCCGAGCTGGCCCGTGCCGATCCGCTCGGCGGTGAAGGAGCGGACCATGACGCGCTCGTGGCCCGCGTCATGAAGCCGCGCGGTCAGCCAGGCGGCGTCGATCGTCTCGGGGGTCGGGATGGCGCTCACCGCTTCACGGTACCCCAGCCCGACCGCGGATTTCCTTGCAATCGCGCGGAGCGCGGAACCAGAATCGGCCATGCAGCGAATGAACGAGCTCGCCTTCTACACCCTGGCCGGAGGCGCGAGCTCCCCGCGCGACCTGATCGCCGAGGTGCAGGAGGGCGAGGCCCTCGGCCTGGGCTCCGCCTTCATCTCCGAGCGCTTCAACGTGAAGGAGGCGGCGACGCTCTCGGGCGCGGTCGGCGCGGTCTCGAGCGAGATCGGCATCGCCACGGCCGCGACCAACCACAACACGCGTCATCCCATGGTGACGGCCGCCTTCGCCATGACCATGGCCCGGCTCACCGGCGGTCGCTTTTCGCTCGGGCTCGGCCGGGGCATTCCGCCGATCTTCGACGCCTACGGCCTGCCCCGGATCAAGACGGCGCAGATCGAGGACTTCGTGGGTCTGATGCGGCGCATCTGGCGCGGCGAGGTCGTCGCCGGCCACGACGGCCCGGCCGGGCGCTACCCGCTCCTCGCGATGGGCCCGGACTACGCGGAGCCGATCCCGCTGACCTTCGTGGCCTTCGGCCCGAACTCCCTGGCCCTTGGCGGCCGCGCCTTCGACGCCGTGGTGCTCCATACCTTCTTCACCGACGAGACCACCGCGCGCTGCGTGGCCGCCGTCAAGCGGGCGGCGGAGGAGGCCGGCCGCGACCCGGCGGCGGTCCGGGTGTGGTCCTGCTTCGCCACGGTGGGCGATCACCTCCCCGAGGCGCTGCGGCTCAAGAAGACCGTCGGCCGCATGGCGACCTACCTCCAGGGCTACGGCGACCTGATGGTGCAGACCAACCGCTGGGATCCGGCGGTGCTCGCGGCCTTCCGGGCCTCGCCGGCGGTGCAGGGCGTGCGCGGTGCGATCGATTCGGTGGCCACGACCGAGCAGCTCGAGCAGATCGCCGAGCTCATTCCCGAAGAGTGGCTCGCCCCGGCGGCCACCGGCAGCGCCGAACGCTGCGTCGAGAAGATCCAGGGGCAGTTCGACCTCGGCTGCGACGGCGTCATCCTGCACGGCGCGAGCCCGGCCGAGCTCTCCCCCATCGTCGCGGCCTATCGTAAGGTTCGCCCGGCGGGGCGCTTCGATGCCCTGGCCGCGAACCCCGCCGGGCCCCCGGCCGCAGCCACGAACCTCGAGGAGACGCGATGATCGAGAAGTGCATCGAGAACTGGCATGCCCACCTGCGCGGAGGCTTCCCGGGCGGGCTCGACGCGCTCCTCGCCGAGGACGTGGTCTTCTACTCGCCGATCGTCTTCACCCCCCAGGAGGGCAAGAAGGTCACCAAGCTCTACCTGACGGCGGCCTACGGAACCTTCGGCGGCGACGAGAAGCCGGGCGCCAGCGGCGATTCCATGCCGAGCTTCCGCTACGTGAAGCAGGTTCTCTCGGGCAACCAGGCCGTGCTCGAGTTCGAGACCCAGGTGGAAGGCAAGTACGTGAACGGCGTCGACATCATCACCTGCAACGAGGCCGCCGAGATCACCGAGTTCAAGGTGATGATCCGTCCGCTCCAGGCCATCAACCTGATGCACGCCCAGATGAAGGCGATGCTCGAGAAGCTCCAGGCCTAGGCCGGCGCGTCAGTCCTTCGGCTTGGCCTCCGCGATCGCCTCGAAGGTCGAGCCGACCAGGCCAGCCACGCGCGGGTAACCCGCGTAGGGCGCGAGCATCACCAGGCACTCGTGGACCTGGGCTTCCGTGAGCTCGCCGTTCTTCAGGGCGGAGCGCACCTGGATCTTCCACGTGTCCTTCTCGCCGAGGGCCGCGATCACGCCCATCAGCAGGAGCCGCCGATCGCGCATGGAGAGCTCGCCGCGCGTCCAGACTTCGGCGAAGAGCTGCTCGAGCATCACGTCGCTGAAGGGCATGACGCCCTCGGGCGGGACGGCCACGTCCCCGGCGTAGACCTCCCGGATCTTCTCTTCTCCGCGCTTGCGGCGTTCCGAATCGGACACGGCGTCTCCCTTTCTAGGGGCGGCGGCGGTAGCGCGCGCGACACGGCTGCGCGAGCTGCACCACCATCTTCGAGTGGTCGTTGCGGTACGAATCCGCGGGTTGGGCGAGCTCGAACTCGTAGTGGCGCAGCAGGTGGCTGAAGATCGCCTTGAGCTGCATCAGGGCGAAGGCCGCGCCGACGCAGCGGTGGCGGCCGGCTCCGAAGGGAATCCAGGCGAAGAGCTGACGGTGCTCCTCGCGGCCCTCGTCGTAGCGCGCCGGATCGAAGCGGTCCGGCTCCGGGAAGTTCTCGGGCATGCGGTTCGAGACCGCCGGAGAGACGGCGACGAGCTTGCCGGGCGGCACCTCGTACTCGCCGTAGCGGAAGGTCTCCATCACCTTGCGCATCAGCAGGATCAGCGGCGGGTGGAGCCGGAGGGCTTCGTGGATCCCGGCTTCGAGCCGCGGAATCTCGCGCATGGCCTGGTAGGAGACGTCGCGGCCGTCGGCGAAGAGCGCTTCGAGTTCGTCGTCGACGCTCGCCAGGTACTCGGGATGCTTCAGCAGCTCGATCAGCGTCCACGCGGCGGTGCCGGAGGTCGTGTGATGACCGGCGAACATCATGGAGATGAACATGCCCGTGACGGTGTCGATCGTGTAGCGGGGGTTCCCCGCGTCGTCGCGCAGGGTGAGCAGGATGTCGAAGAGCTCGCGCGGCGCATCCTCGGGGCGGTTCGCGCGGCGCTCGAAGACGCCGGTCAACAGGGTCACGAGGCGGCGGCGGGCGCGGTCCCGCGCGCGGAAGGCCGGCAGGGGCAGGTACGGGTTCACGTAGGCGAGCGCGTCGGTGCCTTTCTCGAGCTCGTAGAACACGCGGAAGTACTCGGGCGTGAGCTCTTCCCGGAAGCCCTTGCCGATCAGGCACGCGCTCGAGGTGTAGATCGTGAGCTCGCTGAAGAAGTCGAGGAGATCGATCTCTCCTTCGGGGCCCAGGCGGTCCATCATGCGCTCGGTCTCGTGGACGATCCCTTCGGCGTGGCCGCGCATCATCTGGTCGCGCAGGGATTGGTTCTTCATCGCCTGGCGCCGCTGCTCCGGGCTCGCATCGAAGACCACGCCGCGGCCGAAGACCGGCGTCATGAAGGGGTAGGCGGCGGCTTGGTCGAGCTGCTCGTCGCGGGCGCGGAAGAAGGCCTCCTGGGCGTGCTCGCCGGTGAGCAGCACCACCCGGCTCCCGGCGAAGTTCATCTCGCCGACCTCGCCGCACTCGTTGCGGACGCGCCAGAACAGGTCGATCGGCCTGCGCCGGAGTTCGAGGAGATGGCCGAGCAGGGGCCAGCCGCCCGAAAGGCGCGGCGGGGCGGCGCCGGGTGCGGAGGGCGCTTCGCTCCCCGGGCCGGCGTGCGTTTCGCTGGCGGCGCTCATCGGGGCCACCCTATGACATTTACATAACGCATGCAATGTAAATGTGGTAGCGTGCCGGCCGGACGCACCGGGAGGCGGAATGGCGGCATTGCGGGTCGGATTCATCGGGCTCGGGAATCAGGGAGCGCCGATCGCGGCGCACCTGGCTCCCGCGGGCTTCGAGACGACGGTCTTCGACGTCGACGCGGCGCGGATGGAGGCGCTTCGCGAAGGCGGGGCCAGGCCGGCGGCGTCCGCCCGGGCGCTCGCGGGCGCCTCCGAGGTGATCGGGGTCTGCGTTCCCGAGGATGCCCACGTCCGCGCCGTGTTCTCGGGGGAGGACGGGCTGCTCGCCGGCGCGGCGCCCGGCACCGTCGTCGCGATCCACAGCACGATCCTGCCGGCGACGGCCGAGGCGCTCGCCGCGGAGGGGGCCGCGTGCGGCGTGGCCGTGCTCGATGCCTGCGTGACCGGAGGCGCCGCGCGCGCCGCCCAGAAGCAGCTGACCTACCTCGTCGGCGGAGACGCCGAGGCGCTCGAGAAGGCGCGGCCCATGCTCGAAGCCAGCGCGGCCAAGGTGATCCACGCCGGCGAGATCGGAAACGGCGCGAAGCTCAAGCTCTGCATCAACCTCATCACCTACATCCAATGGGCCGCGGCCTACGAATCGTTCCATCTCGCCCGTGCCGTCGGCCTGCCCGAAGGCCTGCTCGAGGAGGCCGGGCAGGCGAACGGCCAGATGACACCGCTGATGACGGCCTTCCTCGCGGCGCACAAGGCGCCGGAAGAGGCGCGCAAGGGGGAGGGCATGCAGGCCCTGATGCGCGGCCACATGAAGATCGCGGAGAAGGACCTCGCCTGGGCGCTCCAGCTCGCCCGCGATGCGGAGGTCACACTGCCCGTCGGTGGGCTCGTCTCCCAGATGATGGCGAGGCTCTACGGCGTGGAAGACGAGCGGCGGCGTTGAGCGCGCGGGCGCCGGGCCGGGGCGCGCGGGTGCGTCGTTCCCATGCCGAGCGCACCGCGCAGACGCGCGCGAAGCTCATCCGTGCCGTGGTCGAGAGCATCGGCGAGGTCGGGCTCGGGCGGACCACCGCCAACGAGATCGCGCGCCGCGCCGGCGTCTCCTGGGGCGCCGTGCAGCATCACTTCGGCGGGAAGGAAGGCATCCTCGTCGCGGTGCTCGAGGATTCCTTCGCGCACTTCGCCGAAGGGCTCATCGCCATGGACGTCGAGGAGAAGACGCTCGAAGAAAGGATCGACCTCTTCGTCGACCGGGCCTGGAGCCACTTCTCGAGCCCGCGCTACCGCTGCACCTTCGAGATCCTCTTGAACGAATCCTCGGCGCCGAGCGGCGGCGGCCTGCCCTGGCAGGGCGAGATGCTCGCCGCCTGGAACCGGGTCTGGAAGCGGTTCTTTCCCACGGCGGGCCGGACGCGGCGCGAGACCGTGACGCTCCAGCTCCACACGATCGCGACGCTCTCGGGCCTGGCCGGGGTACGGATGCTCGGCGATCCGGCGGCGCGCCTGCTCGACGGGCCGCTCGGCCTGCTCAAGGAAGACCTCGCCGCGCGCCTCGCTTGAGCGCGATCAGCCCGCCGCGCGGCTCTCGGAGAGCTCCCCGGCGACGCGGCTCGAGAGCTTGTAGTCGGCCTTGCCGTTCGGCCCGCGGAAGACCTCGTCGACCACGTAGATCTCCTTCGGGACCTTGTAGCCGGCGACGTGGCCGCGCGCGTGCTCGCGCAGCGCATCCTCTTCGATCGCTCGGTCCTCGACCGAGACGAGCGCGACGACCCGCTGCCCCCAGCGGTCGTCGTCGAGGCCGACCACCACCGCATCGCGCACGCCGGGGTGGGCCTTCAAGGCGTTCTCGACCTCCTCGACGAAGATCTTCTCGCCGCCGCTGTTGATGCACAGGGAGCCGCGGCCGTAGAGCTTGATCGTGCCGTCGGCCTCGACCTCCGCGAGGTCTCCCGTCACGGAGAAGCGTTCGCCGTCGATCACCGGGAAGGTGGCCGCGCTCTTCTCCGGGTCGCCGTAGTAGCCGACCGGAACGTGGCCGCGCAGGGCGACGCGGCCGATCGTGCCCGAGCCCGGCTCGACGGGCCGGAGGTCGTCGTCGACGACGAGGGTGCGCGCGTTCATCTCGAAGGTGAGGCCCTGGCCGAAGCTCTTGTGTCCGCCCCCGCCGCTGCCCTGGAAGCCGGTCTCGGTCGAGCCGTAGTTGTCGAGCATGGTGGCCTGGGGAAGGTGCGCCTTCAGCCGGTCCTTCACGGGCTCCGAAAAGATCGCGCCGGCGGAGCCGACGACGAGCAGGCTCGAGCAGTCGCGCGGCGCTTCGCTCGCGGCGTTCGCTTCGAGGGCCTCGGCGATCGGGCGGGCCATGGCGTCGCCGACGAGGGAGCAGGTCAGTGCCTTCTCGGTTTCGATCAGGCGCGGGACGTCCATCGCGTCGAACTGCTTCTGGTAGACGAGCTTCATCCCGCCGATCAGGTGGATGAAGGTGGCGAGCTGCGCAGCGCCGTGGATCAGCGGGGCCGCGATGTAGGCCACGCCGATGGCGCCGATCGTCCGCGCCCGCTCGAGCAGCTCCTCGAGCTCGAGGACGTCGTCGCCCACCGGGTTGCCGCCGCCGAAGCAGGCGAAGTACGCGTCCTCGTGGCGCCACATGACGCCCTTGGGCATGCCGGTGGTCCCGCCGGTGTAGATCACGAAGAGGTCGTCGTTGCTCCGGCCGGTGAAGTCGCGCTCGACGCCACCGCTTCGCACGGCGGTCTCGAACTCGATGGATCCGTTGCGCGCGACGTCGGCTTCGCTCCCGTCCTCGACGTGGAGCAGGAGGTCGAGCTTCGGGCAGGCGCCGCGGACCTTCGCGATCCGGTCCGCGAACTCCCGGTGGTGCACGACCGCGCGCAGGTCGGCGTCCGAGAAGAGGTAGGCGAGCTCGTCCTCCACGTAGCGGTAGTTCACGTTGATCGGGACGGCCGAGATCTTGAACGCGGCGAGCATGGCGACCACGTACTCGGCACCGTTGTAGAGATAGGTCCCGATGTGGTCGCCGCGCCCGATGCCGTGGTCGGCAAAGAAATGGGCGAGCCGCGTGGCGGCTTCGTCGAGCTCTCGGAAGGTGAGGCGCCGTTCCCCGCAGACCAGGGCCGTGCGGTCGGGCACCGCATCCGCCACGGCCTCGAACAGGTCGGCGATCTGGAAGCTTTCCATGGAGGTCTCCGCGAAGCAGGAACCCGCGGTCGCCCGAGTGAACACGAATCCGACGGCGCGGTAAAGCCCGAACTCGCCCGGACCTCCCGGCCGGGCGTGCGGGCCGGCCGTGGGGGCGCGTATGATCCCGGGTCGATGGGAGGAGGGTCCCCATGTCCTGGAAGTCCGCCTGCACGGTACTGCTCCTGGCCGCTCCGCTCGCGTGTGCCTCGAACCCCGAGCCTCGGGCGCCCGAGCCCGCCCCCGCAGTCTCCCGCGGGCCCCATACGCTTCGCGTCGAGAACGCCTTCCTCTGGGAGGCGTCGCACCCCACGGACGCCGCGAGCCGCGTCTTCCTGCTCGGCTCGGTCCACCTCCTCGACGTGCCGCTCTCCTTCGGACCGCGGGTCGCGGAGATCATCGACGGAGCCGAGGAGGTCGTCTTCGAGGTCGACGACGCCGAAGCGGCGAACCCCGTCGCGCTGCTCCAGATGCTCGGCTACTACGGCACCTTTCCCCCGGCCCAGGGCCTCTCGGACTTCCTCGATCCGGCCTCGCTCGAGCGCCTCGAGCGGTTCGTCGAGGCGGCCCCGACGGTCGCCACGCTCGTCCCCGACCGCGAACGCACGCGCCCCTGGCTGATCGCGTTCTGGATGACGATCTCCCAGATGGAGTCCATGGGGATCGACGTCGAGAACGGCGTGGAGAACGTGCTCCAGCGGCGCATCCCGGAGGTGACCCCCCGCGGTTACCTCGAAACGATGGCCGAGCAGCTGGCCTCCCTGGCCGCGGTTCCGGACGCCGTCTACGCGGACGAGCTGGCGCGCATCCTCGAACTCTGGGATGGGGGCGGGGGCTTCGAGTCCGAACTGAAGGAGATGCTGGCTTCGTGGAAGACCCGCGATGCCGCCGAGATGGCAGCGATGCTGGATCTCTCCCCGGATTTCAGCGAGCACGTGATCCATCGCCGGAACGTGACCATGGCGCAGGGCGTCGCCGAGCGGCTCGAGCGCGGCGGGACGCGGCTCGCGGTGGTCGGTGCGCTGCATCTGGTGGGCGACCGCAGCGTGATCACGCTGCTCCGCGAGCGGGGCTATCGGGTGGAGCCGGTCCGCTAGCGCGGGCGCGGGGTCTTCTCAGAAGCCGTCCGGTCGGACGGACGCGTCGTGTCCGCCGTCGGCGTAGAGGATGCTCCCGTGGACGTACGCCGCTTCCGGGCCGAGCAGGAAGGCGACGACGCCGGCCATCTCTTCGGGCTCCGCCCAGCGGTCGATCGGCAGGTCGAGCATCTCGACGCCCTTGCTCCAGATCGGATGGGCGATGGTGCCTTCCATGAGAGGCGTCCGCGTCGGCCCCGGCGCGATGCCGTTCAGGCGGATGCCCGCGCGGCCGAAGCCCATGGCGCGCCGCCGCACCGCTCGGGAGAGGGCGTGCTTCGAGCCGCCGTAGGCGATGTAGCCGCCGCCCTGATCGCCCGCGAGGATCTCGTGGGCGCGCGCCTCGTCGTGGTCGAGCAGGGCGAGGACGAAGGGGTGTTCCTGGAAGGGGCCGAGCTGGGCGCTGTTCGAGCAGACGACCACGGCCGCGGCGCCATCGCGGCCGGACATGGCGTCCTTCAGACCGTCGAGGAGCTCGACGGCGCCGAAGTAGTTGACGGAGGCGATCGCGGGAACGTCGTCGACGTGGGCGCCGAGGCCGGCGCACAGCACCAGGCGGTCGACGCCTTCGGGGCAGGCTGCGCGGGCTCCGGCGAGGGCGGCGTTCCGGCCGTCGGGGTTCGAGAGGTCCGCGACGACGTCCGCATCGCGCCGGTCGATCCCGACGACGCGATCTCCCGAGGCTTCCAGGCGCTGGCGGACGGCCGCGCCGATCCCCGAAGCGCTTCCCGAGACGATGGCGGTGCCCAAGGGCGCGCTAGCCGAACTCTTCGACGATCCGCAGGAGATCGAGCGAGGTCACGACGCCGACGAGTTTGCCCTGGTCGGTCACGAAGAGCCGATGGAGGCTCCGCTCGCGCATGATGTTCGCGGCCACCGCGACGCCCGTCTCGCGCGTCACCGGGTGCATCTCCGTGGTCATGATCTTCTCGACGGGGGTGTCGCTCTGGTCGCCCGGCAGATTCCCGAGATCCCGGTAGTCGTCGTCGTCGGTGAAGAAGTGGCCCGTCTGGCTGGCGGTCGTGGGGGCCTCGACGTGCCGCATGAGCGCGCTCTGGGAGATGATGCCGATGATGCGGCCGTCGCCACTCACGACCGGCGCGTCGAAGACGTCGCGGTCGAGCAGGAGGCGCAGCGCCTCCCCGGCGCTCATGTCCGGGTAGGCACAAACGACGTCCGGGTTCATCAGCTCGTGGACGCGGCGGGTCATGTCTTCAGTATAGGACGCCCGGGCCCACCCTAGAAGAGGCGCCCCTGGGCGGTGCGCTCGTCGCGGGCGAGCTCGAATCGGCGCAGGTTCGCGACCCACGGCTCCGGGAGGCCGTGTTGGCGGGCGCCGGCGAGGAGCAGCCCCATGTAGCGGCGGGAGGGCTTGCGGCCGTCGCGCCCGCGCTGCGAGTGGTAGGTGAAGGCCCGGACGAGCTCGCCGCCGGCGCCGCCTTCCCCGGTCTGGACGCCGACCTCGACGCGGCGGTAGAAGCCGCGGTCGACGCCCTCGGTCCGGTCGAGGTGGCGGGCCTGCTCGGCGGAGATGCGCCAGAGAACGCCCCAGACGTGCTCCCCGCGCCGCGGCACGACGTTCGCGACCCCGCGTTCCCCGCGGCCGACCGGCAGGTCGAAGCGCAGCAGCCAATCGTCGAGACGGCCGACGCGGACCTCGAGGGGGCGCATGCGGCGGCGGCCGAGGAAGGTGCCGCGCTCGGTGTTGCTCCCGTAGCCGAAGTACCAGACGGGCTCGGCCGGCGTCACTCGGCCGGGCGCTCGCTGCCCGGCCCGGCGCTCTGGCGGATCAGGGCCTCGTAGAACTCGATGCATTGCAGGTAGTTCTCGACGCCGATGCGTTCGTTCACCCCGTGGATCCGCTTGGCGTCCTCGGTCGTGAGCACGAGGGGGCCGAAGCGGTAGGCGTCGTCGGCGATCCGGCTGTAGTGCCGGGTGTCCGTGGCGGCGAGGACGAGGCCCGGGGCCACGATCGCATCCGGGAAGACGCGGGCGATGGCGGCGGCGATGTCCGTGAAGCCTCGGCTCTCGTCGCTCGAGACCGCGGAGGCGCCGTTGCCGCCGAGGAGTTCGATCTCGACGCCTTCGTCGTCGATGACCTCGGCGAGGTGGGCGGCGACGTCTTCGGGCGTGTCGCCCGGGAAGAGGCGGAAGTTCACCGTGGCCGTGGCGCTGCGCGGGAGGATGTTCTCCTTGGTCCCGCCGCGGACGATCGTCACCGCGGTGGTCGTGCGGAGCATCGCGTCCGTCACCGGGCTGCCCGAAAGGACGCGGCGCAGGACGGGGCCGAGCAGCCCGTGGTTGCGCATCGCGAACCCCTGGACGCCCTCGACGTGAGGCCCGATCGCGTCGAAGAGGCCCCCGGCGATGTCCATGCGCCCGGGCATCGGGTTGCCTTCGATGCGGGCGATGGCGCGTGAGAGCCGGCCGATCGCGCCCTCACGCGGAGGCGTGCTCGAATGTCCCCCCTCGGCCCGCGCCGTGATCTCGAAGGTGGCGTAGCCCTTCTCGGCGATGCCGATCATGGCGGTCGGAGCCTCGAGGCCCGGGACGGCCCCCGACACCACCGCGAGGCCTTCGTCGAGGCTCCAGGCGAGCTGGACGCCTCGGGAGGCGAGCAGGTCCGTGATGGCCGCCGCGCCGCCCTGGCCGCCGATCTCCTCGTTGTGGCCGAAGGCGAGGTAGACCGTTCGGGAGGGCGTGAAGCCATCGGAGAGCAGCCGCTCGACGGCTTCGAGGCTGGCGACGACGCCGTACTTGTTGTCGAGGGTGCCCCGGCCCCAGATGAAGCCGTCCGCGATCGCGCCGGAGAACGGCGGCTGCTCCCACTCTTCGAGGGTGCTCTCGGGAACCGGGACGACGTCGAGGTGGGAGGTCAGGAGGATCGGTGCCGCGCCCGCATCGTTCCCACGCCAGGTGTAGAGCAGGCTGTAGTCCCCGACGACGTCGCGCTGGAGGGTCTGGTGCACGCGCGGGAAGCTCGCTTCCAGGTGCCGGTGGAGGTCCAGGAACGGCTCGCTGCGCCAGTTCGCCGGGTCGCCGAAGGAGATGGTCTCGAAGCGCAGGGCCTCGGTGAAGCGGGCGATCGCCGCGTCGTCCCCGCGGACCGGGCCGGCCGGCAGGGCGAGCCAGCCAGAAAGCAGGCAGACGTAGAGAACGGTACGGGCTCCCATGGTTCCTCCGGCGCCCATGGTACGACAGCCGCTCCCGAAACTGCGGCTCAATGGGGCCCCGCGGGCGGCCGATGAAGCGTCCGAGGTGGCGCCATGGGAAAGCTCTTGTTCTTGGCACTCCTGGCCGGCGGCGGCTGGTGGGTCCTCCAGACCGGAACGGTCTCGCTGCCCGAGGCGGTCGCGCCCCGGAGCGAGGCCTTCGAGACCTACGAGCGGTTCGCTTCGCATCTCGCGAACGATCGCTACGGGCAGGCGCGCAAGCTGGCCACCAAGGGCGCGGTGCGCACGGTCCAGGTGCAGGAGCTGCGCGGACGGCGAAATACACGTCTCGGTGTCGGCCGCTCCAAGGCGACGCCGGACGACCAGGTGCTCGCGGCCGAGGGCAACGTGGTCTCGATCGGCTACGAGCGGCTCTCGGAGACGTCCTCCACGGACGGGTCCACCGTCACCATCGAGGCGATCCAGCAGATCTGCCGGAAACGCAAAGCCTGCCACGAGCGGCGGCAGCGGGCCGAAGTCTGCGAGACCGGCGACGGCGCCTGGAAGGTCTGCTCCTTCCGCGAGTCCTAGGGCGATCTGCCCTCCGGCCCACTCCTGGCTAGCCTTCCGGCATGCGCTGGCGCGAAGGCCCCTATTGGCTCGGTGAGGAGCCGGTGTTTCCGCCGCCCGAGTGCGCCCACGAAAGCGGACTCCTGGCGGTCGGCGGCGGCCTCGGGCCCGAGTGGCTCCTGGCGGCGTACCGCCAGGGCATCTTCCCGTGGCCCTCGAGCGAGGTGGAGCCGATGCTGTGGTTCTCGCCGGACCCGCGCTGCGTGCTCGAACCCAGCGAGGTCCACGTCTCGCGAAAGCTCGCCAAGACGCTGCGGCAGAAGCGTTTCGAGATCCGCGTCGACTCGGACTTCGAGGGCACGATGCGCGCCTGCGGCACCGTTCCGCGCAGCGAACAGGACGGAACCTGGATCAGCGAATCGATGATCGAGGCCTACGTCGCGCTGCACCGGCTCGGCTACGCCCACAGCGTCGAGGCCTGGCGCGGGGGCCGGCTCGTCGGCGGCATCTACGGCGTGGCGATCGGCGGCGGCTTCTTCGGCGAGTCGATGTTCCACCGCGAACGCGACGCATCCAAGGTCGCCATGGTGGCGCTGTGCGAGCGGCTCGAGGCCTTCGGCTACGCGTTCCTCGACTGCCAGGTGGAGAACGATCACCTGCTCTCGATGGGCGCGAAGTCCATCCCGCGGGCCTGTTTCCTGGCGGACCTCGCCCACGCCCTCGAGCGCCCGGGCCGCCCGGGGTCCTGGGCCTCGACGTCCTGACGGGAGGCTCCCGGGCGCCCGCCCGGGGAGGTTCCTTCCCCGCCGCTTTTCGTGCATCCTGTCGTGTCGCCCGCACCACGCGCTACGTACCGGAGGAGCCATGGGAACGATCGTCGAGACGCAGTACGGAAAGCTCGAGGGAACGAACGCGGAGGGCATCGAGATCTTCCGGGGCATCCCGTACGCGGCACCGCCGGTCGGCGCGCGCCGCTTCGCCGCCCCCGCGCCGCCCGAGCCCTGGGCCGGCGTCCGCGACGCCAGCGCGGCCGGGACCTGCTCGCTCCAGCCGCCGATCATGCTTCCGCTCCCGGGCATGGACGTCGGTGAGCAGAACGAAGACTGCCTCTTCCTGAACGTCTTCACGCCCGGCGCCGATGCCGCGAAGCGCCCGGTCATGGTGTGGATCCACGGGGGCGCCTTCGTGCTCGGCTCGGGCACCCAGACCATCTACGACGGCACGCGGCTCGCGCGCCGCGGCGACGTCGTCGTGGTGACGATCAACTACCGCCTCGGGGCGCTCGGCTTCCTGCACCTGCCGGAGCTCGCGCCCGGTCTCGAGGAGGCGGTCTCGAACTGCGGCATCCGCGATCAAGTGGCCGCCCTCGAGTGGGTGCAGCGCAACATCGCGGCCTTCGGTGGCGACCCGGGCAACGTCACGATCTTCGGGGAGTCGGCGGGGGGCATGAGCGTCGGCACGCTCCTCGGCGCGCCCGCCGCGCGTGGGCTCTTCCACAAGGCGATCCCCCAGAGCGGCGCCGCCCACAACGTCCACGACGCGGCGACGGCGACGAAGGTCGGGGAGTCGCTCCTCGCGACCCTCGGCGTCGACGCGGCCGATGCCGGGCGGGCCCTGCGCGAGCTTCCGGCGGAGAAGATCCGCGACGCCCAGGCCCAGACGAGTCTCGCGCTCGGGACCACCCTCGGCCTGCTGCCCTTCCAGCCCGTGCACGACGGGGACTTCCTGCCCGCGACGCCCCACGACGCGGTCCGCGAAGGCTCGGCGGCCGGCGTCGATCTGCTCGTCGGAACGACGCGCGACGAGTGGAAGCTCTTCGGGTTCCTCGACCCCGCCGTGGCCCAGCTCGACGAGGCCGGACTGCGCGACCGCATCGCGAACCACGGGACGCCCGACGCCCTTCTCGACGCCTACCGCGCCGACCACGGCCACGAGGCGACGCCGCCGGACCTCTACTTCGCGCTCGAGACGGACCGCGTCTTCCGCATCCCGGCCCAGCGGCTGGCCGAGGCGCACCACGCGCACCCCGGCTCCATCTACTGCTACCGCTACGACTGGGTCGCCGGCTTCGGCAACGGGATGCTCGGCGCGTGTCACGCGATCGAGCTGCCCTTCGTCTTCGGCGTGACCAGCACGGGCATGCAGGGCGCGGACTTCTTCAACGCCGAGGGGCCCGACGCCGACGCACTCTCCGAAGCCACGATGGACGCCTGGCTGGCCTTCGCCCGCACCGGGAACCCGGCGCACGACGGCCTCCCGGGCGGCGCCTGGCCGGCCTGGACGCCCGAGTCCCGGACCACGCTGCTCTTCGACCGCGAGCTCCGCTTCGAGGACGACCCGGGCGCGAATTCCCGGCGCGTCTGGGACGGCTTGCTATAGACGAGCGATGGAGTCCCGCGTCCAGACCGTCAGCCTGGTGCTCATCGCCACGGTGCTGACGGGAGCCGCCCTCTACTGGCTTCGCCCGGTGATGGTTCCCTTCACGCTGGCCCTGTTCATCACGATGGGGCTCCACGCGGCGGCGGAGTTCCTCGAAGAGCACCTGAAGGTTCCGCGCTCCCTGGCGATGGCCTCGGCGGTGCTGGCCGGGGTCGGCGTGCTCGTGGGCATGGCGACGCTGGTCTCGATCTCCGTCGGTGAGCTCACGGCCAAGGCCGACCTCTACACCGCTCATCTCTCCCAGCTCGCCGAGGACGCGGTGGCGCTGGTCCCTGAGCGCTGGCGCCCCGCCCAGGAGGCGGCCCTGGCGCAGATCCCGGTCTCGACGATCGGCGGCTTCCTCGCGCGCACGGCGAACGCCATCGCCAACACGCTCTCGAACTCCTTCGTCGTGCTGATCTTCGTGCTGTTCCTGGTCTTCGGGAGCAGTCGCCGTGCCGCGAAGGACGGTATGTGGGGCGAAGCCGAGAAGCGGATCAAGCGCTACATCGCGACGAAGGCGGTGATCTCGCTCGCCACGGGCTTCTTCGTCGGGCTGACGCTCCTGCTGCTCGGCGTTCCGCTCGCGCTGGTGTTCGGGCTCTTCGCCTTCCTGTTGAACTTCATCCCGAGCATCGGCTCGATCGCGGCGACGCTCCTGCCGCTGCCGATCCTGCTCGTGAGCCCGGAGATCTCGTCCCAGGTCGCGCTCGCGGCCATCGCCGTGCCGGCGGCCATCCAGCTCACCGTCGGGAACTTCCTCGAGCCGACGATCATGGGCGAGTCGCTCGACCTCCACCCCGTGACGATCCTGCTCTCGCTCATCCTGTGGGGCATGCTTTGGGGGATCATCGGGATGATCCTCTCCGTCCCGATCACCGTGGTGATCAAGATCCTGTGCGAGCGCTTCGACGGCTCGCGGCCCGTGGCGGATCTGCTCGCCGGCCGGACGAAGGCGCTTCTCGCCGCCTGAGCTAGTCCGCCGGCGGCGCCACGAAAGCCGTCGCCAGCTGCTTCGTGATGTCCCCGGCCGTGACCGGCCCGCCGTGGTCGTTCGGCGGCGTTCCGCCGTGCCCCTTCAGCGAAAGATCGACGTCCGTGGCCTTCGCGCGCAGCGCCGCGACGGTGCACTCCTCCTTCGGCAGATGGGCGAAGGGGTCGAGCCGGAAGGTGCGCAGCGCGTTGCCGTGGGTGATGGCGTGGATGTCGGCGTCCGGAACGCCCTCGAAGTGGCGCGAGAAGAGCGCCTCCGGCGCCTTCGGCCAGGTCGAGTCCGAGTGCGGGTAGTCGCACTCCCAGGTGATCGTGTCGAGGCCGACCCGCTCGCGTTCGCGCACGCCGACCGGGTCGTCGATGAAGCAGGTGATGAAGCGCTCGCGGAAGACCTCGCTCGGCAGCCGCCCGCCGTAGTCCTGCCGCGTCCAGGCCTTGTGCTGCTTGTAGACGTAGTCGACGCGGTCGAGGAAGTACGGGATCCAGCCGATGCCGCCCTCCGAGAGCGCGAAGCGGAGGTCCGGATACTCGCGCGTCATCCGGCTCCACAGGAGATCCGCTGCGCAGCTGAAGATGTTCATCGGCGAGACCGTGATCATCACGTTCACCGGCGAGTCCATGGACGTGAAGACCATGCCCGCCGCCGAGCCGATGTGGATGCAGACGATCGTTCCTTCCTCGGAGCACGCGCGCCAGAAGGGGTCCCAGTGCGGGGCGTGCAGGCTCGGCAGGCCGAGCTTCTCCGGGTTCTCGCAGAAGGAGACCGCGTGGCAGCCCTTCTTCGCGACACGCCGGACCTCCTCGGCCATGAGCTCCGGGTCCCAGATCGGGGGCAGCGAGAGCGGAATGAAGCGGCCGGGGTGGCTCCCGCACCACTGGTCGATGTGCCAATCGTTGTAGGCCTGGAGCATCACGCGGGAGAGGGCCTTGTCCTCGCAGCGCAGGAAGAGCGCGCCGCAGAACGACGGGAACGAGGGGAAGCACATGCTCGCGAGCACGCCGTTCGCGTTCATGTCGCCGATGCGCGCGTCGACGTCGTAGCAGCCCGCGCGGAGCTGATCGAAGGAGGTCGGCTCGACGCCGTACTCCTCGGGCGGCCGGCCGGCCACGGCGTTCAGGCCGATGTTCGGAATCGGCTGGCCCTCGAAGGTCCAGACGTCGGCGCCCGAGGCGAGCCGCTCGACCCGCGGCGCGCGGTCCTTCCACTGCACGGGGACGTGCTGCTCGAACATGTCGGGCGGCTCGACCACGTGATCGTCGACGCTGACCAGGATCATGTCCTCGGGGCGCATGGCGACTCCTTGCGCGCGGACCGGGTCCGCAAAATCTGACGGTGTGTCAGATACTCTACTCCGGGGCCGGCCGGAGTGTCCACGCGCTCCGCCCGGGCGTCCGGGCGGAAGGCGCGCCGCCCGGCGCGGCGGGAGCGACCTGCACGGAGCCTGCCTGCACGGAAACGAACACGATTTGAGGCACTTGGAGGCCCATGCTGCGAGCGCGGGGGCGGCCCCGGCCGACCGGATCCCGTGTATGCATTTTTGCCAGCGGAAACAGGAGCTTGCGGGATTTCCTCGACGGGAGCGTGCGGCGATTCCGGCGGGGGCCGTCTGCTATGGTGGCGCGCCCGGGCCCCGCCGGGGCCGGAATCGAGGCCATGAAAGACGACCGCTACTGGCACTGCCTGGACCAGGCCATGGAAGCTTCCCACGGTGGAGACACCGAGGAGGCCATGGCGTGGCTCGACGAGGCGCTCAAAGAGAATCCCAACGGCGCCGAGGCCCACAACGGCCGCGGCGAGATCCTCTGGGACGAGGGGCGCATCGACGAGTCGCTCTACGAGTTCGAGCTGGCCACCCTGGCGGATCCGAAGTTCGCGACGGCCCACCTGAACCGCGCCGAGCTGCTGATCGAGGAGCTCGGCGAGTACGAAGAGGCCCTGCGCCTGTGCGACCGCCTGCTCGGCGGTGCCGCCGAGCTGCCGCGCCTCGACCGCGGCCTCGAATCCGAGGTCCACTACCTGAAGTCGAAGGCCTGCTTCTACCAAGAGGACCTCGAAGGGGCCCTCTTCCTGGTGAAGCGCGCGCTCCAGTGCGGCGGTGACCAGGGCATCTCCCTGGCCTTCGAGGGCCAGATCCTGCTCGAACTCGGCCGCTTCGAAGAGGCGCACCGGCGGCTCGAGCGGGCCGTGGGTCTCGACCCGGACTCGCCCCACGCCGTCTATCACTACGCCCTCGTGCTCGAGCGCCTCGGCCGCGAGGACGACGCCGAGGAGGCCTTCGTGCGCGCGGATGCCCTCGACCCGAAGCACTACCCGCAGCCGGTCCGGATCGGCGAGAGTGCCTTCGAGGCCGCGGCCCGGGAAGCCATCGACGACCTCCCGCGCTCGATCCGCGAGTACGTGGCCCACGTCCCCGTCCTGATCGAAGACTTCCCCGCCGCCGAGCTCGTGCGGCACGAGAACGTCTCGCCCCAGATCCTCGGCCTCTTCATGGGGATCCCCCGGACCGAGGCGAGCATCACCGGCGACGGGCCGAACATCGACCGGGTGATCCTCTTCAAGCGGAACCTCGAGAAGGCCTGCCGCGACGAGGACGAGCTGATCGAGCAGATCCAGATCACGGTGAAGCACGAGATCGGCCACTACCTCGGCCTCGACGAAGACGATCTCGAGCGCCTGGGCCTCGGCTAGCCGCCGCCGCTCCGGTTCGCCGGGCGCCCCGCGCGCACGGCCAGCCGCTACGTTCCCCACCATGGCTTCGGACCTCACGGAAACCCTGCGCGGGATCGTCGGCGCGGAGCGCTGCCTCGCGCGGGCGGACGAGGTCTTTCCGTACGAGTGCGACGGGCTCTCCCTCCACGCGGCCCAGCCGAGCGCGGTGGTCTTTCCACGGGACACGTCGGACGTCGTCCGCATCGTGCGCGCGTGCGGCGAGGCGGGAGTGAGCTTCGTTCCGCGCGGCGCGGGCACCGGGCTCTCCGGCGGCGCGCTCGCCTGCGACGGCGCCGTCGTCGTCGGATGCTCGCGCATGAACCGCGTGCTCGAGGTCGACGTCGAGGATCGCTGGGCGCGGGTGCAGCCCGGGCTCGTCAATGCCGACCTCTCCCGCGCCGTGGCACCCCACGGCCTCTTCTACGCCCCGGACCCCTCGAGCCAGCTCGCCTGCACGATCGGCGGCAACGTCGCGGAGAATTCGGGCGGGCCGCACACCCTGAAGTACGGCACGACCAGCAACCACATCCTCGCGCTCGAGCTCGTCACCGCCGACGGGCGGGTCGTGCGGATCGGGTCCGAGGCGGGTGCCCCGCCGGGCTACGACCTCGTCGGCGCGGTGGTCGGGAGCGAAGGCACGCTCGGCATCGTCACCGAGATCACGGTGAACCTCGAGCCGATCCCCGAAGCCATCGAGACGCTGCTCGCGGTCTTCGACGATCTGGTTTCCGCCTGCCGCGCCGTCGGCGAGGTGATCCGACAGGGACTCGTCCCGGCGGCCCTCGAGATCCTCGACCGCCGCACGATCGAGGCCGTCGAGGCGAGCGTCTACGCCGCCGGGCTCCCGAAGGATGCCGGCGCCGTGCTGCTCGTCGAACTCGACGGCCCGCGCGCGGCGGTGGCCGGCCAGATCGAACGGATCCGCGAGATCGCCCGGGGCGCCGGGGCAGGGCGCGTCGACGTCGCACGCGACGCCGCGGAGCGCGCGAAGTTCTGGGCCGCCCGGAAGGGGGCCTTCGGCGCGATGGGGCGCCTCGCGCCGGACCTCTACGTGCACGACGCCGTCGTCCCGCGCACGAAGCTGCCGGAAGTGATCGCCAAGGTCTGCGAGATCGGCGATCGCCACCGCCTGAAGCTCTCGAACGTCTTCCACGCCGGCGACGGAAACCTCCACCCGAACATCTCCTTCGACCGCCGGGACCCGGACGAACTCGAGCGCGTGCTCGCCGCGGGGGAAGAGATCCTGCGCACCTGCATCGAGGCGGGCGGCGTGATCACGGGCGAGCACGGCGTTGGCACCGAGAAGCGGGACTTCATGCCGCTGCTCTACGGCGAAGCCGACCTCGAGGCGATGAAGCGTCTGCGCCGCGCCTTCGACCCGGAGCAGCGGAGCAATCCGGGGAAGATCCTTCCCTCGACGCGCTTCTGCATGGAGGCGAACCCGAAGGCCCGGGGCTACGAGCAGGTTCCCTTCGCGGGCAACCTCGCGGATCGCGAGGAGGGAGCGTGATCGCCTCCGGCGCGCTCCAGGCGCTCCGCTCGGCGGCCGGCGAGGCCGCGGTGCTCGAGCACGATGCCATCGCGCTCGAGGGCGCGAAGATCGGCGTGACCCTCGCGCCCGAGGACGTCCCCTCGCTCGTCGCGACGCTCTCGGCGTGTCACGAGCACGGCGTCGGGGTGGTCGTCCGCGGCGGCGGCACGCGCATCGCAATCGGCAATGCGCCGGAGCCGACCGTCGCGGCCTGGCTCTCCACCGCGGCGGTCGCGGGCGACGTGCACGTCGACGTGGACGAGGGCGTCGCCTGGGCCAGCGCGGCCACGCCCGTCGGTGAGCTCGAACAGCTCGCGCGCGGCGCCGGCTGGCTCTCGCCGCTCGAACCGGCGGGACCGACGGCGACGGTCGGCGGCGCGCTGGCGACGGCGCTTCCCACGCCGCGCAGCCTCGGCCTCGGCACCGTGCGCGACGTCGTGCTCGGGCTCGACGTGGTGCTGCCCGACGGCGGTCTCACGCGCTGCGGGGCCCGGGTCGTGAAGAACGTCAGCGGCTACGACCTCGTGAAGCTCCAGCTCGGTGCCTTCGGAACCCTCGGCGTGCTCGCCGGGGCCTGGCTGCGGCTCCGCCCGACGCCCGAAGCCACCCGGACCCTGCTCGCCCGGGGCCACGACGCCGATGCGGATGGCCTGGCGCGTGCCGCGGCGAGGCTTCCGGGGGCCCGCGCCGTCGCGTGCCTCGACGCCGTCCCCGCGGAGCGGGTCGTCGCCCGCGCCGGCTGGCGGGGCGTGCTGGTCGAGCTGGCCGGGGACGAGGCGGTCCTCGACGCCAGCGAAGTCGTCCTTCGCGATCGCGCCGACGTGAGCGAGGGTCCGCCGGAAGCCGTCTCCCGGCTGCTCGCCTGCGAACAGTCGCCGGCCGAGGGCGCGCTCTTCTTCCGCATCCGCGTGGTGGCTTCGCGCATGGCCGCGCTGCGCTCGGGCCTGCGCGACGCCGGCGCACGCACCGTCGCCCAGCCCGGCCTCGCCCAGGTGACGGCGGAGATTCCGCTCGGGCGCGACGACGAAGCCGCCGCCGACGCGGCATGCCGCGCCGTCCATGCCTGCGTCGCCGGCAACGGGCACGCGGTCCTCGAACGCGCACCGACCTGGGCGAAGCTCGGCCGGGACGTGTTCGGCGCGCCGCGCGAGACGCTCCCGCTTCAACGCGCCCTGAAGCGCGAGTTCGACCCGGCCCGCGTGCTCAACCCCGGCCGCTTCGTCGGAGGGCTCTAGTGGCGAGCGAGCCGTCGGCCGAGCTGGGCGTGCTCTACGAGCGCACGCTCGATTGCGTGCACTGCGGGCTGTGCCTCCAATCCTGCCCGACCTACCGCGAGACCGGGCGTGAGACGTCCTCGCCGCGCGGGCGGATCTACCTCCTGCGCGGCGCCGCCGAGGGGCGCATCGGGTTCGACGAGACCGTCGTCGAGGAGATGTACGCGTGCCTCGGCTGCCGCGCCTGCGAGACGGCCTGCCCTTCGGGCGTGGAGTACGGCGCGCTGCTCGAGGACGCCCGGGCCGAGATCGAGCGGCGCGGCGCGCGGAAGGGCATCGCACGTTTCGTCGAGTGGGCCCTGCTCCGGCAGGTCGTGCCCCATCGCGGGCGGCTCTCCGGATTGATCAGCGTGCTCGGTGTGGTGACCTGGCTCGGTCTCGATCGGCTGGCGCTTCCGTTCCTCCCGAAGGCGGTCCGCGACCGGCACCGCCTGATGCCCGAGGTGCCGCCCCGCACGGAGCGGCGCCGGCTACCCGCCTTCACGCCGGCGGAGGCAGAACGCCGCGGCCGGGTGGCCCTGCTCGAAGGGTGCGTGATGCCGGAGCTCTTCGGCGCGACGAACCACGCGACGCTGCGCGTGCTCGTGAAGAACGGCTTCGACGTCGTCGTCCCGCCGGAGCAGGGCTGCTGCGGTGCACTGCACGCTCACGCCGGCGACGAGGAGACCGCCCACGCGCTTCTCGAGAAGAATCGCGCCGTCTTCGAGGCCGAGGAGATCGATGCGCTGGTCGTGAACTCGGCGGGCTGCGGTGCGCACCTCCGGGCGAGCGATCCGGCGCGCGTGCGCGACGTCTCCGAGTTCCTCGCCGCCGCCGGGCTGCGGCCGCCGGAGGGGCGGGTCGAAGCGCGGGTCTGCTACGACGATCCCTGTCACCTCGTGCACGGCCAGGGCGTGTCCGACCCGCCGCGCGAGCTGCTGGCCGCGATCCCGGGCGTCGAGCTCGTCTCCCACGAGGACGCGGCGAGCTGCTGCGGCGCCGCCGGGATCTACAATCTCACCCATCCGGAGATGTCCGACGCCGTGCTCGAGCGGAAGCTCGACGCCCTGGCCGAGGCCGCCCCGGACGTGGTCGCGACCGGAAATCCCGGCTGCTTGATGCAGATCCTGCGCGGCGCCCGCGAGCGCGGCCTGGCGTTCCGCGTCGCCCACCCGATCGACCTGCTCGACGAGGCGTACGAGCGCGCTCGAGGAGACACCCGATGACCCGAGGACCTGCACGCCCCGAATCGATCGTCACGCCGCCGGACCGCGAGGAGATGGCCCGCAGGCTCGAGCGCGTCCGGGAGCGGATGGCGGCCGAGGATCTCGACGCCTACGTCTCCCACTGCCCCGACAACATCTTCTACCTCACGAACTTCGCGAACTACGTCCACGAGCGTCCGTTCGTGCTGGTCGTCCTGCCCGGCGGGCCGCTGCGCTTCGTCGTGCCCGAGCTGGAAGAGCAGCACGTCCGGATCCGCTCCGTCGGAGACATCGAGCTGCGCCCGTACTTCGAGTTCCCGGCGCCGGCCGGGGAGGAGTGGAGCGTGCGGCTGCGCGACGCGCTCGGGAGCGCCGCGCGCGTGGGCGTGGAGTCGGCCTGCCCGCTCCAGGTCCACGAAGAGATCCGGGGCGAGCGGGTCCGCACGGACGTCATCGACGAGGCGCGCTTCGTGAAGACGCCCTACGAGATCGGCCGGATCGCCCACGCCTCCGACGTCATCAGCGACGGCCACGCCGAGCTCCTGGCCGGCTCCCGGGCCGACGAGATGATCATCGGCCTGTTCGGCGCCGTGAGCCGCTCGATGACGGGGCGCATGCTGCGGGACATGCCCAACGCGAACATGCTGGCGAGCAGCTTCGCGGCGGTCGTCCAGCCGCCGAGCATCTCCGACGACCCCCACAACTTCACCGACGTCTTCGCGAAGCTCGAAGAGGGCGGCCCCCACGTGACCGTCGTGAACTGCCGGGTGAACGGCTACGGGGCCGAGGTCGAGCGGACCTTCTTCATCAACTCCGTGCCGGACGAGGCCCGCAAGCGCTTCGACGTCATGCTCGAAGCGCGGCGGATCGCCTTCGAGATGCTCCGCCCCGGCGCCGTGATGTCGAGCATCGACCAGGCCGTGCGCGATCACTTCGAGAAGTCGGGCTACCTCGAAAACCTCCTGCACCGCACCGGGCACAGCTTCGGCGTGACCGGCCACGAAGCCCCGTTCCTGGCGATCGGCTACGACCGCGTGGTCGAGGAGGGGATGCTCTTCAGCATCGAGCCCGGCATCTACTTCGAGGGGCTCGGCGGCTTCCGCTTCTCGGATACGGTGCTGGTGACGGAGTCGGGCAACGTGTCCCTCACGGAGGCGCCCGAGACCCTCGAAGCGCTCACGCTCGCGAGGTAGGAGCGGGTGACCCGGCCCGGCGACGGGCACGACGAGGAACCTCCGACCCGGGTCGTGATCGATTCGGGAACCGGGGAGATCGCGCTCGAGGTCCTCACCCATCGGGCGCCCCGGGCCGCCTCCTACTTTCTCGAACGCGTCGCCTCCGGTGCCTACGACGGGAGCTCCTTCTACCGTTCGACCCGGCTCGACGTTCCCGAAGGGCCGCGGCTCATCCAGGCCGGGCCGCTGGGAAGGGTGCTGGCGCCGGGTTCGGGATCCGGCTCCGGGCCGCCGTCGACGCCGCCCCTGCTCGAGGATTTCGAAACGACCGCGGACAGCGGCCTTCTCCATGAGGAAGGCGTCGTGTCCCTCGCCCGCGATCTCCTCGGCACTGGACACGTGCTCCCGGAGTTCTTCCTGTGTCTGGGCCGCTTTCCCCAGCTCGACTTCGAAGGGCGAAGCGAGCCGGACTCGCGTGGCTTCCCGGCGCTCGGTCGCGGCGTCTCCGGCCTCGAAGTCGTCGAAGCGATCGCCAGCCGGCCCACAGGAGGGCCGACGCCGGTGGCGAGACTCGAGGGAGAGATCCTCTCGGAGCCCGTTCCGATCCACCGGATGCGGATCCGGGAGGCGTAGCGCGCCGCCTACTTGTAGAGGAAGAAGTCCGGCGTCGGCTTCGGCATGCGGATGCGCGGGAAGACGCCGAAGCCGAAGTCGTAGAGCGAGCCCTGCACGACCAGCTCGAAGGGCAGGATCGACTCGCGCGAGCGTACGAGGCCGTACCGCTCGCGCATGCCGCGGAAGGCGTAGTCCGAGCGGGCCATCGGGCGGAGGTCCGGCGCGGCCGAGACGCCCAGCCGCGCGCGCTCGAAGAAGAGGTCGCGGTCCGGGTCCGCGCCGTGATCGTAGTCGCGGTCGAGCTGGGCGAGCCGGAGCGACGTCTCGTCGAGCAGCGCCACCAGCCGCGAGAGCTTCTCGGCGGAGATCGTCCGGTAGCGGCGCTCGGGCGGGTCGGACTTCTTGCCGCTCTCGGCGAGGAAGGAGAGTTCCAGCGTGCGGCCGCCGACGAGCGCCACGCCCATCGGGTGGAGCTCTCCGTTGGCGGCTTCGCCGTCGAGGTAGATCGGATCGAGGCCGATGCCGTCGGGCCCGGCCAGATGGGGATGCTCGCTCAGGAAGCCGTGGGAGAGCTGCACGCGCTGGGGCGTCGCGAACTCCGCGATCTCGCGCGCCTGCTCGCCGGCCTCGCGCCCGGCCTTGGTCCCCGGGTGGTCGCGGGCGACGGCCTTCAGGATGGCGAGGCGCGCATCGGAACGTCCCTCGCGCCCGGCCGCTTCGAGCTTCTGGTTGGCGGCCTTCTCGTCGAGTTCGGCGAGATCGTCGCCCGAGATGCCCGGCCGGAGCCGGGCCGCTTCGAGGGCGCCGACGTAGTTGCCGCGCCGCTCTTCCCAGCCCTGGAGCCACGAGGCGACCTGCTCCACGTGCAGGCCGTTCGGGTCGCGTTCGAGGTAGAGGCGGGCGTAGTTCGCGGGCGCCTTGCCGAAGGGCCAGGGCTTCATCCACGGGAAGAAGACGAGCCGGTTCGGAAGCGAGGTGAAGATCTCGACGTAGGTCGGGAGGTCGACGAGCCATTCGACCGGGCGCGGCAGGTTGCGGTCGCGCGGGCCCTTGGCGAGCGGACCGAACAGGATCCACGCTGCCTGGTTGCGCATGTCCTTCGACTGCGAGCGCTCGAAAGCGCGCAGCGGATTCTGGTAGGGGCTCAGCACGGCGGCCTCGGCGTGCCGCGACATGTTCGAGTCCTTGTAGTCGAGCGTGGCGAGCTCTTCGAACACGCGCCACATGAGCCAGTTGTCGCCGTCTTCGCCGATGCCCATGCCCATGATGAAGAAGGCTTCGTCGGCGAGGGGGCCGTCGGGGTCCTGGTCGAAGAGCTTCTCGGCGTGGGGCATGAAGTCGTCGCCGGTGAGCAGGCTGACGGCGAGCTTGCGGGCCTTGCGGGCGGCGACGTCGGCCTGGGGTTCCTCGATGGCGGCGTCCGTGGCCTCTCGGGCCTCCCGCCAGCGGGCGACCCTCGCCTCGGCTTCGCGCGCGAGGCCGAGGGCCTCGGGGTCTTCCTCGCGGTACTGGAGCGCGCGGCGGGCCAGGACGTAGGCGATGCGCGGCTGGTCGCGCTCGAGGGCCTTCTGCGCTCCGCGCACGGAGCGGTCGCGCTGGAGCTGGTTCCAGCGGGCCTGGTCTTCTTCGATGCGTGCGGCGACCTCGGGTGCTTCCTCGGCCTCCGGATGGCTCTCGACGAAGCGGCGACGGTGCTGGAGCGCCTGGCGCTCCGGAAGGTCCATCTCCTCCCGTTCGACCTCGAAGAGGATCACGCGCATGGCGGCTCGCGCGAGCCCGGCGATGGCGACGGCGCCCGTCGCGGCGGACTTCCCGATCGGCGCGGAGAAGTAGTTGAAGATGGTGCCGAGGCGGCGGACCCAGGCGTCGCGCACGCGCGCGTCGGCGAGCTTCAGCGGGTCGTCGGCGTGGTACTGCTCGACGACTTCGCGCAGACCCGGGTCGAGATCGTCGGTGTCGAGCAGATGGTCCATCGCCTCGCGGAAGCGGATCGGGTCGTCGAGGGTGGCGGCCAGGGCGTATTGGCCGTAGCCCGGCAGGCCCGTCGGCGGCGCTTCTTCGCCGAGGGCCTCCTCGTACTTCTGGATGCGGCCGAGGGCCTTCACCGCTTCGACGCGGTCGTCGACGAGGATCGCGGCGGCGAGCTCCGCGGCGGCGAGGTCGCCGTCGGTCGGCATGATCGGTGCGCGGGCGGCGAGGGGTTCGATGGGCGCGTAGCTCGGAGGGGCGCTCGGCGTGCGGCAGCCGGGCAGCGCGAGGAGCGGCAGCAGGACGAGCGCGCGAACCGTGGCCGATGCGAGGGAGCACTTCATCTTCGGCTACCGGCTGAAGCGGTCACGGTCGACACGCAGGGTGAAGGCGAGGAAGGCCTCGAGACGCCGCGCCGCTTCGAGCTTCTGGGGCGTGCCGTCCTGGTTCGCGACGGCTTCGTAGAGCCGCGAGGCGGCGTCGACGAGGTCCTGGAAGGCGGGCGGGTCGAAGGACATGCTCTCCGGGGGGTGGGCTTCCGCGTACTCGGTCGCCAGGTCCGCATAGAGGTCGGCCAGCTCGAGCAGGTGGGCGTTGGCCGACTTGCTGTCGCGGTGCCGCACGATCACTCTTTGGAGTTCGCCGAGGGCCCGGACGTTCCCGTCCGGGAGGATCCGCCGCGAAGCGACGAAGTAGCGCGCCCGGGCGATGTCCGCCCGCTCCATCTCCTCCTGCACCAGGAAGCCGTAGTGGCCTTCGGGCCGGTCCGCGGCCAGGGCTTCGAGCAGGGCCATGCGGGCCTCGTAGGCGGCGACGACGCCGGCTTCGTCGCGCGGGGGTTCCGGGTCGTCGGGCCGGGCCGGGCGGCTTGCGTCGAAGCCGAGCTCGGCGGCCTCGCCGAGGGCATCGCACAGGGCGGCGGCGCGCCGGGCTTCGAGGGCGAGGGGCTCTTCGAGCTCCGCCGCTCGCCGGTAGTGCTCCGCGGCCAGGGCGAAGGCGCGCAGCCGCTCGAGGGAGCGGGCCTTGGCGAAGGCGACCACGCCATCCATGTGCCCGGCGCGCAGGGCGTCCGCGTGGACGCGTTCGAGGTTCTCGAGGCGGATCAGGGAGGCCCGGTAGACGTTCCGCCCGGCGAAGTCCCGGGCCGGCTCGAAGCGGTAGGTGTCGTCCGGAACGTGGCGGCGAAGCACCGCCACCACCTCGAGCACGTTCTCGCTCGGCCGGTAGCGCGGGTCGCTCTCCGGCGTGCTGCGGCAGCCGACCGCCCACAGGAGCGGCAGGACGCCGAGCGCGAGGGCGCGGCGGGAGAGGGTGCGGGCGCGGGAGGGCGGCATCGGCGGGAATATCGGCGGCTCCCCGGCCCGGGTCAATCGCTCGCCAGGGGCGGCGCCGAAGGGTTCAGGCGCTGCCCACCACCGCGTTCAGCATCTTCTCCGTCGCGATCACGGCGGCGGCGATCTGGTCCGAGTCCACGCCGATCGTGGTGAAGGAGGCCTCGGGGTCGTCGGGCGAACGCCAGGCGATGATGGTCTCCACGAGCGCGCCGGTGCGTCCCCCGGGCGGGATGCGCACGCGGAAGTCGGCCAGCGGCGGCACGGCCACCTCGAACTTCCGCATCGCCTTCTTCAGGGCGTTCATGAACGCGTCGTAGCCGCCGGCGCCCGCGGCCCGGGCCGAGGCCTTGCGCCGCCCGACCCGCACGGTCACCTCCGCCTGCGGCTTGTCCTCGCTGTCGACGTTCACGACGTAGCGCTCGATCTTCACGCGCGTGGCGTCGGGGGCGTCGAGCACGTCCGCGATGATGTAGGGCAGGTCCTCGGCGCTGATCACCTGCTTCTTGTCGCCGAGTTCGACGACGCGTTTCAGCACGAGATCTCGTTCGCTCGCCGAGAGCTCGATGCCGAGCGACTTCAGGTTGTGGTCGACCGAGGCCTTGCCCGCGAGCTTGCCGAGGGCGTAGCGCCGCTTGCGGCCGAAGCGCGCGGGCGAGAGCGTCGTCGTGTAGAGGTCGCCCTTGGCATCGCCGTCGCTGTGGATGCCGGCGGTGTGGGTGAAGACGTCGCGCCCGACGATCGGCGCGTTGGCGGCGACCTCCTTGCCCGTGAAGGTCTCGACCATCCGGGAGACCGCGAGTAGCCGGGACTCGACGACCTGGGTCTCGAAGGGGCTGCGGTCGTGGATCGCCGCGATCATCTCGGCCAGGCGCGTGTTCCCCGAGCGCTCGCCCATGCCGTTCACGCTGGTGTGGACGCCGCGCGCGCCGGCCTTCACCGCCGCCAGGCAGTTGGCCGTGGCGAGGCCGTAATCGTTGTGGGAGTGGAACTCGAAGTGGACGGCCGGGAAGCTCTCGGCCATGAGCCCGACGAAGTGGCGCACCTCGTCCGGCCCGAGCACCCCGAGCGTGTCGGGCAGATAGATCCGCTCCACGTCGAACGGGGCCAGGGCGCCCATCATGCGGAAGACGTAGTCGGGGCTGTGACGGATGCCCTGGGACCAGTCTTCGAGGTAGACGTTCACCGTGAGCCGCTTCTGCTTGGCGTACTCGAGGGTCTGGGCGACGTCGCGCCAGTGCTGCTCCGGCGTCTTTCCGAGCTGGCCACGGCAGTGGGCTTCGGAGCCCTTGGTGAGCAGGTTCATCACCCGGCCGCCGGCGCCGAGGATCCAATCGACGCTCTTCTTGCCGTCGCAGTAGCCGAGGACTTCCACGCGCTTCAGGGCGCGGGCCTTGCGGGCCCAGGCGGTGATCTCGCGGGTGGCCTGGCGCTCGCCCTCGGAAACCCGCGTGCCCGCCACCTCGATGCGGTCGACCTTCACCTCCTGCAGGAGCATGCGCGCGATCTGGAGCTTCTCGGCCGGGGAGTAGGCGATGTCCGGCGTCTGCTCGCCGTCGCGCAGGGTCGTGTCCATGATCTCGACGCGCGGCTTGCCGGGAGCCGCCTTCGTGGCCGAGCGCTTGGCGGGCTGGCGGGCGGGCCGCTTCGACGCCTTGCGGGCCGGACCCTTCGCAGCCTTGCGTCGCTTCGCGGGGGGGCGGGCTTTGCGCGTTGCCATCTCTGTCCTCCTCGCCGGCGAGGGCCGCCCCGCCAGGGGCGGCGGCAGCGATCGCCGGGCACAAAAAAAGCCGCGGGGTCTCCGCGGCTTGGAATCGTCCAACGCTCGAAGCGTCAGCGCACCGCGGGCCCTCCAGACGGGGCGATGATGATAATCACGCGGCTGCCGATGGCTTCGAACATGAGGCCCGCAGGATCACCCGGGGCGGGGGGTGTGTCAAGCAAAGCGGGGCCACCGGGCGGGCCACTCCCGCACGGTTCGGGGCGGCCCTTGTCCCGGGCGCCGAGGTCGCGCACCCTGCGCCTCGCCATGGAGAATCACGAGTTCGAGGTCGGTGACGAGGAGACGGAGGAGCGGCTGGACGTGCTGCTCGCCCGCCGGCTCTCCCTGTCTCGCTCCCAGACGCGGAAGCTGCTCGAGGCGGGGCGCGTCTCCCTGGATGGCGTCCCCGCCGGCCGCAACGCCAAGGGCCTGACCCTCGAGCCCGGCGTGCGCGTCACCGTCGAGGACTTCGTCCACCCGACCGATCAGCGCGCCATCGCCGAGCCGGAGATGCCGCTGACGGTGCTGGCCGAGGGCCCCGGGTGGCTGGCCGTCGACAAGCCCGCCGGGACCGCGGTGCATCCGCTCGACCCCGAGGAGACGGGAACGCTCCTGAATGCCCTCGTCGCGCGGCACCCCGAGACCCAGGGCGTGGGCGAGGGTGGCCTGCGCAGCGGCGTCCTCCATCGGCTCGACGTGCAGACCTCCGGCGCGCTGCTGTTCGCCACCGAGGAGGCCGCGTGGGTGCAGCTTCGCGAGGCCTTCTCGGCCCACGCGATCCGCAAGACCTACCGCGTGCTGGTGGCCGGATCGCCGGAGGACGAAGGGCGCCTCGACCTGAAGCTCGTCGTCGCCCAGCATCGGCCGGCCTTCGTGAAGGTCGCTCCGGGCCGCGGGGGGCGGGCGACGCGACTGAGCTATCGGACCCTCGAACGCTTCGCGCGCGCGAGCCTCGTCGAAGTCGCGCTCGAGACCGGCTTCCTGCACCAGATCCGCGTCGGCTTCGCGCACCTCGGCTACCCGGTGCTCGGCGACAAGGTCTACGGCGGCGATGCCGCCGAGAGCGCTCCGCGCCACATGCTCCACTGCGCTCGCCTCGAGTACGACGTGATCAAGGCGGAGAGTCCCGATCCGCCGGACTTCGCCGCAGCCGTCGAGGCCGCCCGGGCCGAAGCGTGAGCGCTTCCCGGGGCGAGGCGTGAGCGTGGGCCCGCCGCGGATCGCGGTGGTCTTCGCCTCGCGGACCGGGCGGACGCGCCGCATGGCCGAGGCGTTCACGGAAGGGGCGCGCGCCGCCGGCGCCGAAGTGACCCTGCTCGAAGTCGCCGATGCCGAACCCGCCGCGCTGCTCGCCGCCGACGCCGTGGCCATCGGCTGCGGCGTCCACATGGGCGGACCCGACGCGACGATCCGCGAGTTCCTGGCGGGCACGTCCCGGCTCTGGCTGGCCGGCGAGCTGCGCGGGAAGCTCGGCGCGGCCTTCGTGAGCGCGGGCGATGGCGCCCGCGGAGGTGCGGAACTCGCGCTGCTCTCGATCCTCACGACGCTGGCCGAGCACGGCATGCTGCTGGTGCCGATGCACAACCGGCTGGCCGGCTTCGCCGAGGGCGGCATGCACTGGGGGGCGGTGGCGCCGACGAATCCGAAGGGCGGGGCGCCCGGCCCGACGGCGGCGCATCTCGAGGCGGCGCGGTCCCACGGCGGCTGGTTCGCGGAATGCACCGCACGCTGGCTCCGGGGCGATTCTTCGAGCGAGTAGCGCGGAGGCCTAGAGGCTGCCCTTGGCGGGCTCGGCGTAGATCACGGCGCCGGAGTCGTCCAGGGCCTGGGCTGCGATCTCGGGGTCCGCGCCCGCCGGGAGCTCGACCTGGTAGCGGCCGCGAGCCGTCGGGCCCGCCACGATCTCGCCGTTGACGCCGGCCAGGGCCGCCGCCATCGCGCTGGCCGTCAGCTCCTCGCGGAACACGACATCGATGCGCGGGAGCTCGCGGGTGTGCACGACCGTCGGAACCGGCGCCGGCTGCCGCTCCGGGCTCGCGCCGAAGAACAGTGCCGCCGCCGCGATCACCGCGCCGAAGGAAGCGGCCGCCTGGAGGCCACGAGCTGCGGAGACCGGCGTCGCGAGACCCGGGACGTGGACTTCGCGTTCGCGCAGCCAGCGCACGGCGCGCTTGCGCCGCGGCGCCCGCGCCCACTCGCGCATGGTTTCGGCCTCGCCGATCTCGATCTGGGCGAGGACGCGGGTGAAGACCTGGTCCGGCTCCGGGGCGGGCCAGGAGGCTTCCTCGTCGGGGTCGGCCATGCGCGCCTCGAGCTCTCGGCGGCAGTCGAGGCACTCGGCCGCGTGGCTGTCCACCTCGCCGCGTTCGCGCTGGGAGAGGTCGTCCGGGTACCACGGGATGGCCGCCAGCACTTCGGGCGGGCACTCGGGCGTTTCTCTTCGTCGCGCCATCAGCGAAGCCCCATCCGGCTGTCGCTCGGGCTTCCCGGGTCGTCGTCGGGCTTCGGGTCGGCGCCGGCCTGATGCTCGCCGGCGACCTGCATGCTCGCGAGCTGCTTGCGCAGGCGGTCCCGCGCGCGGGAGATCTGCGTCTTCACGGTGCCCTCGGCCATCCCCAGACGCCGCGCGATCTCCGAGTACGGCAGGTTCTCGAAGAACGCCAACTCGATGACCTGACGGTATCGTTGGGGGAGTGCCTGGATGGCCTGCCGCACGCGTCTGACCTCCTCGCGGGCTTCCACCTTGTCCTGGAGGACTTCGGGTGAAGGAGCCCGTGAGAGCGTCTCGAAGTCGACCGGAATCACCTTCGAGCGCTTGTTCCTCATCGCGGCGCGGCGTGCGGCAAGCGCTTTGAAGTGAGCGATCCCATAGATCCACGTCGAAGGACGAGACTCACCCCGGAAGCGCTTCGCGGTCCGCCACAGCTCCGCGAACGTTTCCACCGTCGTGTCCTCGGCGAGTGTCGAATCGCCGAGGCGCCGAAGGACGAAAGCGTAGACGCGGGGGTAGTAGCGCTGGAAGAGATGTCGGAAGGCATCGGCGTCCCCCTGCGCGATCTGGCGCAGGAATTCCTCGTCTTCCTCGTCCCATTCCCGGCGCGACCGTCGTTGCTCCGACATTCGGCTCGGTCTTTCCCTGAGTTTCTGCATGGATGCAGATGGTTCCAGGCAATTCTCGCTCAGATCGGGGTTTCTGGCCGCCCCCCGGGGCCCCGGGGGCGCCAGGAACGCGGGTTTCCCGAAAAGCCCTAGAATGCGCGCCGTGCGGCCCGACCTGAAGCGTTGCCCCGAGTGCGGTGAGGATTTCCTGCCTCACACGGAGATGTGTAGTGATTGCGGGGTGCCCCTGCGCCTTGCCTCCGAGTTGCCGGAGGACGGCGGCCCGGAGGGGCTCCCGGACATCTCGGCCCTTGTCCTGATCCGGGCCGAGGGTCCGGCGTGGATCGAGGCCCTGGCGGGCCGTCTGCGGGCCGACGGCATCCCGAGCCGGGTGGAGATCATCGACCCGGAGCGCCACGGCGCGCGCAGCGGCCTGACGGGCTCGGCCTGCGGGCTGTTCGTGCGCGAGGAGGACGCGGCACGCGCCCGCGCCATCGACGCCGAGGTCGAGCGCGAGCAGATCCCGGACCTTCCGAGCGAAGGCGACACCGAAGCCGGCGAGGACGCCTGCCCGGCCTGCGGCACCGCGACGGCGGGCGCGAGCGAGTGCCCCGACTGCGGCCTCTTCCTCGGCTGAGCGCCGCGGCGTCTAGCGCTTCCGCAGGAAGGTGATCCCGTCGCCGAGCGGGAGGATCGCGGTCTCGACGCGCGGGTCCGCCGCGACCTTCTCGTTGAACGCCCGGATGTGCTTCGTGTTCTCGTCGTCGGCTTCCGGGTTCACGACGTTCCCCGCCCAGAGCACGTTGTCGACGAGGATCACGCCGTTCGTGCGCAGGCGCGGGAGCAGCGCCTCGAAGTAGAGCGGGTAGCTCGGCTTGTCGGCGTCGATGAAGGCCATGTCGAAGGTCTCTTCCTCCGGCAGCGCTTCGAGCGTCTCGATCCCCGGCCCGATGCGCAGCTCGATCTTGTCGGCGACGCCGGCCTTCTCCCAGAAGCGACGCCCCACCGACGTCCACTCCTCGGAGACGTCGCAACACAGGAGCGTTCCGTCCTCGGGGAGGCCGCGGGCGATGCACAGGGCCGAGTAGCCGGTGAAGGTGCCGACCTCGATGACCCGCTTCGCCCCGAGCGCGGTCACGAGCAGCTGCATGAAGGCGCCCTGCTCGGGCGCGATCTGCATGATGGCGATGCCGCCGAGCCGGGCGGTCTCCTCGATCAGTTCGCGCTGCACGGCGTCGGGCGGAGTCCCGTGGGCCACGAGGTATTGCTGGAGTTCGGGGGAGAGCCAGGCGGACTTCGGGCCATCGGGCATGGGGAGCCTCCTCGGCCGAAGGATGGGCCAACGGGTCCCGGTGCGGTACTCGCATCTGCGGGACGATCGGCCGCGGTGAGTCACACTGTCGGGGTGGAGACGAGACTCACCATCGCCATCGCCGGGGCCTCCGGTTTCGTCGGGCGCTCGCTCGTGGCGGAGCTCGCCCGGCGCCACCGGGTGATCGCCCTCGGGCGCAGCGTCCCGGCCAGCCCCTCGGACGGCGTCGAGTGGCGGGCCTGCGATCTCTACTCGCTTTCCGACGTCGAGGCGGGTCTCGCCGGGGCGGACGTCGCCATCTACCTGGTGCACTCGATGGCGCCGAGCGCCCGCCTCGTGCAGGCGGGCTTCGAGGACCTCGACCTGATCCTCGCGGACAACTTCGCCCGCGCGGCGGCGGCCAACGGGGTGGGGCGCATCGTCTACCTGGGCGGGCTGCTCCCCGAGTCCGAGCCGCTCTCGCCGCACCTGGCGAGCCGTCGCGAGGTCGAAGAGGCGCTCGCGGCCCACGGCGCCGCCGTCACCGCGGTGCGGGCGGGGCTCGTGATCGGGCCGGGCGGCTCCTCCCTCGAGATCCTGTGCAAGCTCGTGCAGCGCCTGCCGGTGATGCTCTGCCCGAGCTGGACGGCTTCGCGCATGCAGCCGATCGCCCTCGAGGACGCCGTCGCCGCGCTCGCCTTCGCCGCCGAAGACGCCGAGACCGCCGGGCGGGTGGCCGACGTCGGCGGCCCGGACGTCTTGACCTACCGGGAACTCATGGCGACGACGGCGCGGGTGCTCGGCCTGAAGCGGTGGATGCTCCCGGTCCCGTTCCTCACGCCGCGGCTCTCCCGGCTCTGGGTGACGCTGTTCAGCGGGGAATCGCGCGCGCTCGTCGAGCCGCTGGTCGAGAGCCTCCAGCACGAGATGGTCGTCGACGACCCGTGGCTCCAGGAACGGATGGGCCGGCCCGGGGAATCCGCCGTCGACGCCCTGAAGGCCGCGCTCCACGGCGAAGTGCGCGCCACCCGCGAGGCATCGCCCTCGAAGCCGCGCCGCCCAGCTCCGGTCCGCATGCCCTCGACGGCCCGTTCGGTCCAGCGGCTTCCGGTCCCCCGCGGCTTCGAGGCGCCGGACGTGGCCGCCGAGTACGTCGCCTGGCTCCCGCGGCTGCTGCGCTACGTGCTGCGCGCGGAGCGGGTCGGGAACGAGGCGCGCTTCCATCTGCTGGGCTTGCCGGCTCCGGCGCTCGTGCTCGAAACGCGCAGCGACCGGAGCGAGCCGACCCGGGCGGTCCTCGACGTGAGCGGCGGCTGGCTCGCCCGGAACCCGGAGGGCGCCCGGCCCCGGCTCGAGTTCCGGCTCACGGCGGGCGCCCGCAACGTGATCGCTGCCGTGCACGACTTCCACCCGCGCTTGCCGTGGTGGATCTATCGCTTCAGCCAGGCCTGGGTACACCTTTGGGTGATGCGCCGCTTCGGCCGCCATCTCGCCAGCCAGCCCGACCGGGCGCCGACGCCGGCGCGGGGCTAGTCGCCGCCTTGCTGCCTCATTCCGAGCTGCATGGCCCGCGCCTTGGCGTCCTCCGCCTCGGGCACCATCCCCTTCTGCTGGTAGAAGATCGAGAGGTTGGTGTAGGTGAGGGGCTCGTCGGGCTCGAGCTCGGCGGTCTTCAGGCCGGCCTCGATGGCGGCATCGAAATCGCCCTTGCGCGAATGGGCCATGGCGAGCGCGCTCCAGGCGATCGCGAGCTTCGGGTCTGCGGCGAGGGCCTCGCCGTACTTGGCGATGGCGCCGTCGAAGTCCTGCTTCACGAACAGCGCGAAGCCTTCCTTGTAGAGATTCCGGGCGTCGGACATGGAGTCAGTATACTCGGCGCCCCGTGGACGTCCGACCCCTGCGAAACGGAGAGCAGACCGCGCTGCTCGATCTCGTCGGCCTCTGGCCGACCCTCGACGATTGGCCGATGCGCAAGCAGTTCGAGCGCTACGTCGAGGACGAGCCCGAGTTCGACCCGCGCGACGTGTGGGTCGCGGCGGAGGGGGCCCGGCTCGTTTCCTGCGTCCAGATCTTCCCGCGGAAGCTCCTGGTGCGCGGGAAGTCCGTCCCGGCGGGCGGGATCGGAACCGTCTTCACCCACCCCGACCGCCGCGCCCGCGGCATGGCGAGCGCGGTGATGCGCGCGGCGATGGAAGACCTGCGCGCGCGCCGCCTCGAGCTCGGCCTGCTCTTCGCCGGGCCGGTCCCGTTCTACGAGAAGCTCGGCTGGCACGCCTGGCCCGTCGCGCGCCCGTTGCTGCGCCCGGAGGGCGGCGACGGCGAAGCCGCGCTCGCGGCCAGCGAGCCCTTCGACGCGCCGCGGGACCTGGCCGAGGTGCAGGCGATCCACGCCGACTACTCGCGGGGCCGCGACGGCACGTGCCTGCGCGAGGGCGAGCGCTGGTGGACGAATCTTCGCCACGCGGGAAATCCGACGGAGGAGTTCCGCGTCGTGCGCGAGGGCGGACGCGTCGTCGCCTACCTGCGCGCGGTCTGTCTCTCCCGCCTCCTGGTGCTCATGGAGTGGGGCCGCGAGGACGACGCCGCGCCGGCGCTGGCGACGCTCTTCCGCGCGGCGCTCGCGCCCCGGCCCGAGGATCCGATCGCGCCGATCGGGCGGCCCTCCGCGGAGTTCCGGAGCGTCGCCTCGCTCCCGCCGCTGTTCGATGCGCCGCTCGAGGCCGCGCTCGGCGAGGCGGGCATCGGGAGCACGACCTCCGAGGACCGCGGCAGCATGTTCTTCGTCTCGGACCCGCACGGGTTCGCGATGCGTTTCGGCGAACCCTTCCGGCCGGCGAGCGACGAGCAGGCGCGCGCCGAGTCGGGGGATCTCCTTCGGCGCGTGCTCCCGCCCGAGCGCTTCGGCTTCTGGCCGGCGGATCGGTTCTAGGCGTGGAACGGAAAGGCCTCAGCAAGCTCTTCTTCGGGAACCTCTTCACCATCCTCACGGTGCTGGTCGGCGTGTTCCAGGTGATCGTCGGGCACTGGGTGGTGGTCGTGTTCGCCGGGCGGGAGGGGCCGGGGCTCGCGCTCGGCCTCGTGCTCGCGGCGGCGCTCGTGGCGGCGAACGTGTTCGCGCTTCCGACCATCCGCCGCGCGGCCCGTTCGCAGGGGCTCCCGCGCAAACTCGGCCGCGCCTACATGGCGATCGGCGTGACGACGCTGCCGGTCGGCCTCGTGATCACGCTCGCGTGGCTCGGCTACCTGCCGCTCGCCGGTGCCTTGAATGCGCTCGGCATCAGCGGCGACTTCGCCTTCGACGCTTTCCGCGTCGTGAGCGGCGCCGTGGTCTGCACGCTCGTCGCCACCTTCCTTTGGGGCTTCACCGGAGGGCAGGCCGCCGTCGACGAGACCCACGTGCCGCTCGGCCTCGACGCCTTCCCGGACGCGCTCGCCGGCCTGCGCATCGTCCACCTGACGGACCTGCACATCGGCAACGGCATGGAAGGGGCGCGGCTCGCCTCGCTCGTCGAACGCGTGAACGAGATGGAAGCGGACGTCATCGCTCTGACCGGCGACCTCTTCGACTTCGACCCGGCCTACGTCGAGGAAGGCGCCGCGGGACTCTCCGGCCTGCGCGCGCGCCGCGGGGTCTACGCCGTGCTCGGCAACCACGACCGCTACACCGGGCGCGAGTACGTGGCGGAGAGTCTCGGTCGCCTCGCACCGAACATCCGCCTGCTCCGCGGCGACTGGGAGAAGGTGCCGGCCGACCACCCGCTCTACGTGTGCGGCGTGGACGACCCGGAGGGCGACTGGACCGCCCGCGGGGTGCGCTTCGACGGGCTCGACGAACTCCACCGTTCGCTTCCGGACGACGGACCGGCCATCCTGCTGATCCATCGGCCCGAGTTCTTTCCCCAGGCCTCCCAGCTCGGCTTCCCGCTCGTGCTGGCCGGCCACACCCACGGCGGACAGCTCGCGCTGCCCGGCGCGCATCACTGGAACCTCGCGCGCATCATCACGGACTACCCGCGCGGGCTCTACCGGCAGAACGGCTCGACGCTCTACGTGAACCGGGGCATCGGCGTCGCCGGGCCCGCCATCCGCATCAACTGCGCCCGCGAGATCGCGACCCTCGAGCTCTAGGCCGCGCGCCGGCCCCGGCCGCTCAGAGGATGCGCTGCAGGACGTCGACGGTGCGGTGCAGGTTGAAGCCGACCTTCTGGTACGCGCGCACGGCCGGGCGGTTCACCGGCGAGAGCAGCAGGAGCGCGGCATCGGCTTCGGCGTCGAACTGGCGCTGGAGCGACCACGCGACGACCGCCGAGCCGACGCCGCGGTTGCGCAGGCCGTCCTTCACGCCGACGAAGGAGACCCACACCCGGCGCGGCCAGTGCGTCTCGATCTCCGCGAAGGCGACGGTCTCGCCCTGATGGCGCGCGACGGCGTGGAAGTGGATTCCGTCGCCGAGCACTTCGTCGATGCGCTCGCGCGTGCGGACCTCGTCGAAGTTCGAAGCCTGGTAGATCTCGTGGATCGCGTCCGCGTCGTCCGGCTTTGCGGTTTCGAGGACGAGGCCCTCGACCGGAAGATCCACGAGCGCCGGCCGCTCGTCGCAGCGCATCATGAAGTGCTGGCGCAGGGACTGGAAACCGAGGCTCGTCAGCAGGGCGTAGCCGGCCCGGTTGCGGGTGCCGACGGCGCCGGTCACGAGGCCGATGCCGAGCTGTTTCCCGCGCTCGAGCGCGGCGCGCAGCAGCTCGCCGCCGAGCCCTTCGCCGCGCAGATCCCGCTTCACCACCGGCGCCACGAGCCCGGCCTGCCCGTCGCCCGGGCGCCGCAGGAACCCGACCATGCCGATGGGCGCACCCGCATCGTCCTCGGCCACGAGCAGGTGTTCTTCGGGCGCGATGCCGAGGCGGTCGAACTCGGCGCGCAGCTCGCCTTCCGTCTCCCAGAGCGGGTTCAGCGCGAAGTCCGTCTCCCCTTTCAGGCAGCCCGCCGAGAGGTCGGCGAGCGGTTCGGCGTCGGAACTGCGGAAGGGTCGGATCCCCATGGTGCCTCCAGGCCGTCATTGTAGGCGAAACGGGTTTTGGCTCGGGAATCCGGGTTTTGATTCGGAAATCAGTTGCCGTAGACTGGCCTCGCGCGGCCGGAATCGCCCTTTCGGAGCCGCTGCGCGCCACCCGAAGGAGATTCCCCCATGGCCAAGACCGGCAAGGCCGTCCTCGTCCGCGAGCACGGCACCGTATCCGTCGAAGAAGTCACCGTCGCATCGCCCGGCCCCGGCGAGGTGATGGTCCACATCAAGGCCTGCGGCGTGTGCGCGAGCGATGCGGCCGCCGTCTCCGGGAAGATGCCCCTGCCTCCGCCGCTCGTGCTCGGCCACGAGGGGGCGGGCGTCGTCGAGGAAGTCGGCGAGGGCGTGACGGATCTCCAGGTCGGCGACCACGTGCTGATGTCCTTCATCCCGCAGTGCGGCTGCTGCCGCTTCTGCGCGGGCGGCGAGGGGCAGCTCTGCGACGACCACGCGAAGGTCTACTTCTCCCTGCCCGACGGCACGACGCGGGTCCAGGACGGCGGCGGCAATGCGCTGAACATCTTCTCGGGCTGCGGCTGCATGGCCGAGTACACGACGGTGGTGCGCAACAGCGTCGTGAAGATCGACGCGGACCTCCCGCTCGACAAGGCGTGCCTCGTCTCCTGCGGCGTGCTGACGGGCGTCGGCGCGGCGATCAACACGGCGGACGTCGAGCCCGGTTCGACCTGCGCCGTCTTCGGCGTGGGCGGCATCGGCCTGAACGTGATCCAGGGCTGCGCCATCGCGGGCGCGGAGAAGATCATCGCCGTCGACCTCGTGGACAAGAAGCTCGAGTGGGCCCAGGCCTTCGGCGCCACCCACACCGTCAACCCGAACACCGACGGCGCGGCACCGGCGAAGATCATGGAACTCACGGGTGGCGGCGTGGACTACGCCTTCGAATGCATCGGTGCGGGGCCCGTGGTGGCCGAGGCCTTCGCCTCGACGCGCAAGGGCGGCACGGCGGTCGTGGTCGGCGTGGCCGGTCCGACGGACATGGCGCCGATCTCGGCCACGATGCTGACGGCGCTCGAGAAGCGGCTCGTCGGCAGCTGGTTCGGATCTGGCGTTCCGCGCCGCGACTACCCGCGCCTGCTGAACCTCTACCGCAGCAACCGGCTGAAGCTCGACGAGCTGGTCACCAAGACCTACTCCGTCGACGACGCTCCCCAGGCCTTCGAGGACCTGAAGGAAGGCCTGAACGCCCGGGGCGTGATCGTCTTCTAGGCGGGCGGGCTACTCGCTGGTCAGTCGGGTTCGCCGACGACCCGGCGGCGGACGCGTTCGATGACGCCGCCGAGGCCGAGGCTTCGGCCGCGCGGGATTTGGAAGTACTGGTCGCCGTCGTCCTTCACGAGCAGCCGGACGCGCTGCCCGTGGAGGATGGCCTCGGTCGTCTCGCCTTCGCGCGGCTCGTGGTCGAGCTTCGCGAACACGCGCTGATCCCCGAGCTGGATCAGGGCGACGTGGATCGGCTCCTTCGACGCACCCGAGGTCACGTGGATCGTGGTGAAGGCCTCGACCGTGGCGCGCACGTCGTCGGCGCTCTCCGACTCGCCGAAACCCGGCTTGCGGTCCGGCGAGGCGAAGTGGAGCCGCGGCTTCGGCGGCGCCTCCCGCGCGCGGTCGTTGTCCGAGCGCTCGAGCAGCGTGACGTAGACGTTGTTGCCCGGTCCGCCGATGGAGTGCGCCAGCCCGACCCGCGCGCCCTCCACCTGGGCCCTCGGGTTCGGGAAGCGTTCGGTGATCTGGAGGTAGGTCTCCGCGATCTGGAAGAGGCCCGTCCCGCCGACGGGGTGCCCGCGAGCCTTCAGGCCGCCCGAGAGGTTGGTCGGGATGCGGCCGCGCACGCCGGTCACGGGGTTCTCGTACGGGTCGCCCATCGGCTTCTTCAGCGGGCCGACCAGGGCCTCGGCCGCCTCTCCGGGCTCGAAGAGGCCGAGGTCGCCGAGGTTCACCGGCAGCAGGCTGTTGAACGCATCGTGACACTCGACGACGAGGCCCTCGATCTTGCGCGGGTCCGCGATCCCCGCGCGCCAGTAGGCGATCTCCGCCGCGCGCCTGGTGGCGTCGAGGCCCGAGAGGCGTTCGCGGTCGAGCATGGAGCTCGTCTCGGTGGCCGAGCCGAGCCCGGCTACGCGCACGGGCTGGGGCTTCGAGGTGAGGATGAGCGCCGCGGCGCCGTCGCAGATCGGCGAGCAGTCCTTGCGCGTGAGCGGCGTCGCCACGGGGAGGTTCCGCTCGGCGTCGAAGTAGTTCTCGAGGGGCTCGCTGCGCCCGTGGAAGGCGGCGAGCGGGTTCTCGGACCCGAACGTGTGGGCGCGCGTCATGAGCCGGGAGAGCAGATCGGAGACGGCGGCGTCGCGGATCTTGTGCTCCCGGCACCAGGCCTGGGTCACCAGGGCGATCAGCGCGGGCATGGTGAAGCCGAAGCGCCGCTCCACCGGCGCGACCGTCTTCGACATGATGGCCGTGGCGACCTCGGTCGTGACGGTTTTCATGCGCTCGCCCGCGAGCACCAGGACCGAGTCGAACTGTCCCGACGCCACCTTGTAGTAGGCCTCGTGGAACGCGGCGGCGCCGGTCGAGGAGGCGGTCTCGCTGCGAACGGCGGGCACGCCCTTCAGGCCGAGCACGTCGGCGACCTTGGTGGCGATGTTCGCGCGGTTTTCGAACTCCTCGGAGTCCATGATGCCGACCTGGACGGCGTCGAAGGACCGCACGGGGCAGTCCACCAGGGCCCGGCGATAGGCTTCGGCGAAGAGGTCGAACACGCTGGCGAAGATGTTGCCGGTGAGATCGACCTTGGTGAGTCCGACGCCGGCGACGTAGACGTCCTTGGCCATCGGGGCGAGGATAGCTTACCCATCCGGAGAGTCGGGCCCCTCGTGGCGGACTCCGGACGAGAAGAACGGACGGGAAGAACGGGGAGGAAGTCAACATGCGTCGCGTGCGCATCGTGGTCGGGGTCGTCGTCCTGCTGCTGATCCTGGCGGTCTTCTGGGTCGGGAGCCGCGGGCCCGGCGTCGAACCCGGCAGCGCCCTCGCCCTCCGCATCGAAGGGGCCTACGTCGAATCCGGCGACGCCGGCGTGCTCTCGCGCCTCGGGGGCATGGTCTTCGGCGCCCCGCCGAGCTTCCCGGGGCTCCTCTCGCAGTTCGCGAAGGCCGAGCGAGACGAGCGGATCGCCACCGTGGTGCTGCGCGTGCGCAACAGCGAGATCGGCTGGGGCAAGGCCCAGGAGCTGCGGCGGGCCATCGCGCGGCTTGGCGAGGCCGGGAAGAAGACCATCGCCTATCTCGAGGTCCAGACCTACGGCGCGAACCTCGAGTACTACGTGGCGAGCGCCTGCGACGAGATCGTGCTGGCGACGGGCGTCCCGGCCCCGCTCTCCGGCCTGCGCGCGGAGTACGTCTTCCTCGGCGGCTTCTGGGAGAGCGTCGGCGTCGAACTCGACGTGCTCGGGGTCGGCGAGTACAAGGGCGCCGTCGAGACGATCGGCGGGCGCAAGATGTCTCCGGCCAACCGCGAGATGGCGAACTCCCTGCTCGACGATCTCGAAGTGCAGTTCCTCGCGGCGGTCGGCGAAGGCCGGGGCCTCGGCGAGGCCGAGCTGCGCGCGGCCGTGGATGCGGTCCCGCTTTCCGCCGTGGGGGCGCTCGAGCGCAAGCTCGTCGATCGCATCGCCCATTGGGACGAGGTCTTCGAGAGTCTCGGTGATCCGCCGTTGATCGAGGGCGCCGAGTACGCCGCGGTGCCGGCGGGCGCCGTCGGCTTCGAACCGGAGGCGACCTTCGCGCTGATCTTCGGCGCCGGGAACGTCGTCCAGGGCGAGGCGACGGGGAGCGGCCCGACGTTCGCCTCCGACACCGCCGTCGAGGCCATCGAGCAGGCGGCGGAGGACGACTCGATCGCCGCGATCCTGCTCCGGCTCGACAGCCCGGGCGGCTCGGGCCCCGCGGCGGAGCAGATGTGGCGCGCCGTCCGACGCGCGCGGGAGAAGAAGCCGGTCATCGCGTCCATGAGCGACCTCGCCGCTTCGGCCGCGTACTACGTCGCCGCCGCGACGGACCACGTCGTCGCGCACCCGGGGACCTACACGGGGTCGATCGGCGTCTTCCTCGTCCGGCCCTCCTTCGGCGGCGTGCTCGACAAGCTCGAGATCGGTCACGAGACGCTGCTGCGCGGCGAGAACGCCGACCTGCTCGCGATGCTTCGCCCGATGGAGGGCGAGACGCGCGAGCGCTTCCTCGACGAGATCCGCGTCGCCTACACGCAGTTCGTCGAACGCGTGGCCGAGGGGCGCGGCCTGTCCGAGGCCGAGGTCGACACCGTCGCGCGCGGCCGCGTCTGGACGGGGCGGCAGGCCCGGGATCGCGGGCTCGTCGACGAGCTGGGCGGACTGCGCGAGGCCGTGCTCGCGGCCAAGGCGCGGACCGGCCTCGAACCGGACACCGACGTCGAGCTGGTCGTCTACCCGGCGCCCGCTTCCCTCGCGACCCAGCTCCAGCAGGCCCTCGGCGGCGCGCGCGCGTTCTCGCTTTCCCGGGTGCCGCTCCCGGGCCCGCTGGCCGCCGCGACCGACTGGCTCGCGGACCTGCCGCTCGGAGCGCCGGCCTGGCTGCCCCCGATCGCCATCGAGATACGATAGAAACCGGACGGGATGCGCGAGCATCCCCGAGGAGGTTCCCATGAGGATGGACAAGAGCTTCGACGTCGCCCGGGACCGCGACCACGTCGTGGAGGTCGCCGCGAGCGAAGAAACGCTCCACGCGCTCTTCCCGGAGGCGAAGGTCGAGATCGTCGAGAGGCAGGGCGACCGCACGACGGCCCGCATCCACTACACGGCACTCGGACAGGAGGGCGTTGCTACCTTCCACTTCGACTATCTGATGGACGGCAGCATCCGCTTCGAGAAGGTCTGCGACGGAAACATCTGGAAGGAACTGACCGGCGAGGTCGAGTTCGACGAGAACGGCTCGGGCTGTACCGTCGTCATCGAGATGGAAGGCAGCACGAAGGGCCTCGTTCCCGAGTTCACCATCCGCTCGCCGATGAAGGAGCAGATGGAGCAGATGGCCACCGCGCTGCGCGAGAAGATCGAAGCCGACGGATGAACGCGAACCCAAACTCGAAAGAGGCGAACTGATGGCCGAGATCGAAGGCGCCGGCGGGGTCCGCCTCTACGTCGAGGCGCACGGGGAGGGCACGCCCATCGTCTTCACCTGTGCCTTCTGCACGACCCACGAGAACTTCCGCCCCCAGGTGGAAGAGCTCGTCTCCCACGGCGCGCGCGTCGTCCTGTGGGACTACCGCGGCCACGGGAAGAGCGAGGCCCCCGCCGAGGACGGTGCCTACTCGATGGATCTCGTGCTGAACGACCTCGCCTGCGTGCTCGACTGGGCCGCACCCGACCAGCAGGTCGTGCTCGCGGGGCTCTCCCTCGGAGGCCTCGTTTCGCTCCACTACTACTTCCGCGACCCGGAGCGTGTGCAGGGCCTCGTGCTCATGGATTCGGGCCCGGGCTTCAAGAACCCGGACGCCCAGGCGCGCTGGGCGGCCCAGGTCGAACGCACCGCCTTCTACCTCGAGTCCCGCGGCCTCGAGGCCTTCGTCGACGGCAAGGCCGGGCCGACGGCGATCGGCCGGAATCCGGAGCTGCCCGCGGCCCAGGCGGCGCGCGCGGCGATCGTCGCCCAGGACCCGATCGCCCTCGGCCGCTTCGGCATCAACGTCTCGGGCCCGGCGCCCGGCGTGATCGACGAGCTCCAGGGCATCGCCGTGCCGACCCTCGTGATGTGCGGCGAGGAGGACGACCCCTACCTCCGGGCCACCGAGGTCATGACGAGCAAGATCCCCGGGGCCACGCGGGTCCTCGTCCCCGAGGCCGGCCACATCGTGAACATCGAGCAGGCCGAGGCGGTCAACCGCATCCTGGTCCGGTTCCTGGCGCAGATGGAAACCGAAACCCCCTGATTCGTTAGGCTTTCCGGCTCCGGGGGCCGCAGGCGCAACCTTTTCCGGTGCCCCGGGTTGGAACTCTCGGGCGGAGACGGACGGGGTAGCGATGGACGAGAGCGTCCGGCTCATGCTGGCGTTCCGCAACGGAGACGACGCGGCCTTCGACGCACTCTTCCATCGCTGGGCGGGGCCGCTGCTCCGCTACGTGGAACGGATGGTGCGCGATGGCGGGACGGCGGAAGAGTTGGTGCAGGAGGCCTTCCTGCGGGTCCATCGGGCGCGCGAGCGCTACGAGCCCGAGGCGCGCTTCTCGACCTGGCTCTACCGGATCGCGACGAACCTGGCGCTCAACGAGCTGCGCCGGCCGCGGCGCCAGGCCATCCACACCGGGAGCGTCGACGACCGCGGCGAGCCGGTGGAGCTGGCAGCGGACGAACCGCGCACGGACGACGTGGTCGACGCGCGCCGCGCCGGGAGCGCCCTCGAGCAGGATCTCGCCGCGCTGCCCGAGCGGCAGCGCGCGGCGCTCTGGCTCAGCGCGGTGGAAGGCTTCTCCTACGCGGAGGTCGCGAACCAGCTCGAGACGACGGAGAAGTCGGTGAAGGCCCTGGTGCATCGGGCGCGCTCGGCCCTGGTGGCCGCGCGCGAAGGGCGGACGGGATGACCCGGAAGGAGCAGGCGTAGTGGCACGCGACGACGAACGCTTCCTCACCTTCGAAGAGGACCTCTCGGCGTATCTGGACGGTGCGCTCGATCCGGATCGCGAAGAGGAGGTCCGCGCCGAGCTCGCGCGCAACCCGGAGCTCGCCGCGCGCCTCGAGGCGCTGGCTTCCGTCGACGCGGAGCTCCGGGCGATGGCTTCGCCGCCGGTCCCCGAGCGTCTCGGCGAGCGGCTGCGGCAGTCGATCGCCGAGGAGGGGCGCGCCGCTTCGCCGCCGGCCTCGAGCCGCGCACCCCGCCGTCGCCGACGCGCGCTCGCACCGCCGGCCCTGGCGGCAGCGGCTCTGGCGGCGGCGCTCGCGCTGGCCCTCTTCCTCGGCCGCCCGCCCGGGGAGGAGCGGATTGCCGAACGGCCGCCGGCGCCCGAGGCGCCCCAGGCCCCCGAAGAGATCCGCATCGCGGAGCCCACGCCGAAGGCCCCCGAAGAGATCCGCATCGCGGCGCCGACCCCCGTCGAGGAGGCGCCCCGCGTCGCGCTCGAAGAAGCGCCGAGCCCGGACCCCGAGCTTCCGATCGACGCCCTCGACGAGCTCAGCGACGAGGAGATCGAGGTCGCCATGGATTGGGAGGTGCTCGAGGAGATCGAACTCCTCGAGGAGCTCGAGCTCCTCGAAGCGATGGCCGCCCGGGCCCGGGGGCGGAGCTAGACGTGGACGTCCTGCGGCGAAAGATCCTCCTGATCGGCGCCTGCGCGCTGCTCGCCCCGGGATTCGCCCAGGCGGAAGACTCGGCCGGCTACGGCTCGATCGACGCCCCGTCGGGAGGCGTCCGCGATCCGGGCGGCGGCCCGCGCGACGGCGCCGGCCGCGGAGCGCCGCAGCGCCTCGACCCGGACGAGGAGACCCTGCGCGGCTACCTGCGCGCGCTGCCGCCCGACGAGCGTCGCAAGGCCGTGCAGCAGATCCGCCAGATGTCGCCCCAGGAGCGCCGCCGCTTCGTACGCCGCTTCCGCCAGGCGACGCCCGCCGAGCGCCGCGAGTCCATCGAGCGCTGGCGCGGCGACGAGCGAGTGCTCCGCGATACCTACGAGAGTCTCCCGCCGCGCCAGCAGCGCGAGCTCCGGCGCAACCTGCGCAACCTCGAACCCGCCGAGAAGAAGCGCCTCCGCCGCCGGCTCCTCGAGCTCTCCCCCGAAGAGCGCCAGGGGCTGGTGCGCAACCTCGCCGAGTGGCGCCGCCTCGACGAATCCGAGCGCGAAGAGGTGCGCGGCCGTCTGCGGGACTACCGCGAGCGCTCGGAGGGGGAGCGCGAGACCCTGCGCCGCAATGCCCAGCGCTGGCGCAAGAAGTCGGAGCGGGAGCAGGAAGAGCTCCGCCGCCAATGGGAGATCTTCCGCTCCCTTTCGCCGGAGCAGCGCGAGGCCCTGCGCCAGGAGCTCGAAGAAGGAGAGGGCCGCTAGCGGAACTTTCGGCGTGGCCCCGGGTTGAACCCCGTGAACCCGAAGGAGACACCCATGAGCGGCATCCGCCGAAAGAGCTTCATTCTCGTCCTGGCCGGCCTCGCGCTGGCGACCCTCGGCAGCGGCTGTGCACGCCGTGTGCATCACCACCACCACGCGCCGGCGAAGTCCGTGGTCGTCCTCGACAACGAGCACCACGACAAGACCATCGTGGTGGTGGACGTGCCGAAGCCGAAGCGCAAGTGCTGGAAGCATCGCGGCCACTTCCACTGCCGGGTCCGCTAGGCCGGCGCTGCAACGCCCCAGGGCCCAGAGCGTGCCCCAGGCGCTCGCCTCGGCCCGGGGCCCGTCCCCTTGTCCGCGTGGGCCGCGCGTGGGAGGATGCCGCATGGCCCTCCACGCGAAGCTCACCCGGGAGATCCGCAGCGGCCCTTCGGGGCCGAAGGTCGGCGCGTTCTTCGACCTCGACCGCACGCTCTTCTCCGGGTTCTCGGCCACGGCGTTCTTCCGGGAGCGCCTTACCTCCGGACAGATGGGCCCGCGCGAGATGGCGGAGACCCTCGCCGCCGCCCTCGGCTTCGCGGTGGGACAGACGGGCTTCTCCGCCTTCGTCGGCGCGACGACCACGGCCTACCGGGGCCTCGCGGAGTCCGCCCTCGAGGAGATCGGCGAGCAGATCTACGAGAAGCACCTGGCGACGGAGATCTACCCGGAATCCCGCGCCATCGTCCGTGCGCACCAGGAGATGGGGCACACCCTGGCGATCATCTCTTCGGCGACGCGCTATCAGGCCGAGCCCCTGGCCCGCGAGTTCGGCATCGAGCACGTGCTGTGCACGGAGCTCGAAACCGAGAAGGGGATCTTCACGGGCCGCGTCGTCCACCCGACCTGCTACGGCGAGGGCAAGGCCCACGCGGCGATCGGTCTCGCCGCGCGCAGCGATCTCGACCTGCGCGAGAGCTTCTTCTACACCGACAGCGACGAGGATCTGCCGCTCCTGAACATCGTGGGCCGCCCGCGGCCGTTGAACCCGAACGGGCGGCTCGCCCAGATCGCCAAGGAGCGCCACTGGCCGGTGCGGCGCTTCCACAGCCGCGGCACTCCGGGGCTCGGCGATCTCGTGCGGACCGGCCTGGCCTACGGGAGCGTCGTCCCCTCGCTGTGGGCCGGCGCCGCCGCCGGCATCGTGAACCGCTCCCAGCGCGAGGCCATCAACATGTTCGCGTCGCTCTGGGGCGACCTCGCGACGTCGCTCTCCGGGATCGACCTGCGCGTGGAGGGGGAGGAAAACCTCTGGTCGGACCGGCCGGCGGTGTTCATCTTCAACCACCAGAGCGGGCTCGACCCGATCCTGATGGCGAAGCTCCTCCGGCGCGACCTCACCGGCGTCGGGAAGAAGGAGCTGCAGCGAAATCCGATCTTCGGCCCGATCTTCACCGCGGCCGGCGCGGTCTTCATCGACCGGGCCGATCGCGCGAAGGCCATCGAAGGCCTCAAGCCCGCGGTCCAGGCCCTGCGGGAGGGCCGCTCCCTGATGATCGCTCCCGAGGGGACCCGCTCGCTGACGCCGCGGCTCGGGGCCTTCAAGAAGGGCGCCTTCCACATCGCCATGCAGGCGGGCGTGCCCATCGTGCCCGTGGTTTTCCGCAACGTCCTCGATGCCTTGCCGCGCAACGCCGTGGTGGTGCGGCCGGCCACCGTGGAGGCGGTCGTGCTCCCGCCGGTCGAGACCGCGGGCTGGAAGCGGGAGGACCTCGACGAGGAGATCCGGGCGATCCGGGAGTCCTATCTCGAGGTGCTCGGCGAGGGCGCCGAGGGCTGACGGGCCCCGTTCCATCCAGTAACCACTCGCTTACTGCCCGGTCAGGAAGTGCTCGTTTCGGGCGCGGGGTCGTGAGAGAATCCCCGCCGGGTTCCAAGGCAATCTCTTCGAGGAGGGAACGCTCGCGATGCGCGCACGGTCGAAGGCTCACCCGGTATCCATCGTCGCTCTCACCGCCCTGGTGCTGTCCATCGGCACGGGCTGTCCGCCGAGCGGGCCGCCCAACGGCGGCTATCCGATCGTGTTGGCGCACGGCTTCCTCGGCACCGAGACCTACCAGCTCGGCGGCTACGAGATCCTCGACTACTGGTTCGGCATCGTCTCGGCCCTCGAAGACGAGGGCGCCGAGGTCTACGTGACTTCGGTTTCCCCGGTCAACTCGAGCTACGCGCGCGGCGCATCCCTGCTCACCCAGATCGAGGACATCCTCGCGACCACCGGCCACGCCAAGGTCCACCTGATCGGCCACAGCCAGGGCGGGCTCGATGCGCGCTACGTCGCGGGCGTGCGGCCGGACCTCGTGCGCTCGGTCACCACCGTGGCCTCGCCGCACAAGGGCGCGGACCTCGCGGGTTTCATCAGCGGGAACATCGACGAGCAGGGCAACATCCTCGGCGCGCTGCTGAACTTCTTCGGCCCGCTCCTCGAGGACTTCGCGCGGCTCATCACCGGGAGCACGGACCCCCTCGATTGGAAGGCCGGCTTCGAGTTCCTGAACGACGTCGCCCAGTTCAACACGGACTTCCCGGCGGGTCTGCCCGCGGGCTGCCACGACGGCGCCCACGAAGTGAACGGCGTGCGCTTCTACTCCTGGACGGGCGACATCGTCGGGCTGCTCGGCGCGCGGATCAGCACGAACGCCCTCGACCCGAGCGACCTCCTGCTGAACACCGCGAGCCTCTTCTACGGCCTGTTCGAAGACAACGACGGGCTCGTGACGGTGTGCAGCTCGCAGTTCGGCGAGGTGATCGGCGACGACTACCGGATGAACCACCTCGACGAGGTGAACCAGATGGTCGGCCTGGTTTCGATCCTCGAGACGAACCCGAAGACGCTCTTCCGCAACCATGCCGAGCGCCTGGTGAACATCGAGCCCTGAGTTCCGACGGCAGGCGGAAAGATCCCGGCGGAGGGTCGACAGGCCCGCCCCGGCGAGGGATCGTTGCGGCATGAAACCCGCGGCCGTGATCGTCGTTCTCGCCCTGGCGGCCGTCGCTGCCTGGAGCCTTCTCCGTGACCCGGGCTCGCCGGAACCGGGCTCGCCGGAAGCGCCGGCCTCGGCACCCTCCGCCGCGCTCACCGAGCCCGAGATGCCGGTCGAGGCCATCGAGGCCGGCAAGGTGCTCGCCAAGGGGCCGAAGCCGCTCCCGCGCGGGCTCCGGGGGACGACGCCCTCCGGCGGGCTCACGGTGGACGCCTCCGGGCACTTCGTTCCCGATCGCGACGCGCTGATCTTCTTCGAGTACTTCTTCTCGGCGTCGAACGAGGAGAGCCAGGAGGAGATTCTGGCGCGAATCGAGGCGGCCATCTCCGAGCGGCTCTCCCCGCCGGCCGAGGGGGAGGCGCACGCCTTCCTGCACCGCTTCCAGGCGTTCCGGGAAGCGGCCCAGGAGGAGTTCACCGCGCCGGGCCTGGCCGGCTCCGCGGCGATGGAGCGGCGCCTGCAGTGGGTCCGGGAGCTGCGGCGGGAGCACTTCGGCGCCGAAGTCGCGGAACGGCTCTTCGGAGAGGACGAAGATGCCCTGCGCGTCTATCTCGAGCGCAAGCGCGTCATCGAGGACCCGGCTCTCGACGAGGAAACCCGCCGCGCGCAGCTCGAGGCCCTCGAGGCGTCCTTCCCCGAGCGCGTCCGGGACGTGCGCGCGCGGGCGTCCTCGGTGCTGCGTCACAGCGCCGAGGTCGAGGCCCTGCGCGAGGCCGGCGCCTCCGAGTCCGAGATCGACGCCCTGCGCGAGGAGCAGCTCGGCCCCGAGGCGGCGGCGCGGCTGCGGGAGCTCGATGCCTCGCGCGCGCGTTTCGCCGAGCGGGTCGCGGCCTACCGCGCCGAGCGCGACGCCACCCTCGCGGAGATCGACGACCCCGCCGAGCGTGCCCGCGTCCACGCCGAGCTGCGCGCGGCGCACTTCGAGGCGGAGGAGGTTCGCCGCGTCGAGATGCTCGAGCGGACCGAGGGCACCGGGTCGCCGCACTGAGAGCGGCGGGTTCTATTCGGCGAGGGCCCGCACGGCGCGAATGCCGCCGCGGACGTGGTGGGCGCGCAGGCCCTCCCGTTGCATGAGCTCGGCCAGGTGGGCGCTCATCAACCCGAACTCGCAGTAGAGGACGTAGGCGCGGCTGCGGTCGAGCGAGGGCACCACGCGCAGCGCCTCGGCGAAGTCGAGCCGCACCGCCTCGGGCCAGTGCCACTCGGCGTAGGCGGGCTTCGCGCGCAGGTCGATGACGTGGGCGTCCGGCGGGATCTCGGTGGTGTCGAGCTCGGGGGCGCTCATGGCGTCGAGCGAGAGGTCGCGCAGGTCGATCACGCGGCGCCCGGCCAGGGCCGTGTCGAGCAGGCCGAGGTCCATCTTCTCCTCTTCCCGCTGGATGACCGTGAGCGAGGAGTGCGTCGCCGGCTTGCGCGGCACGATCGCGCAGTACTCACCGACGACCTTCGAGAGGTCGTGGGTCCCGATGAGCTTCGACTCGGCGATGATGTCTTCCTTGTTGTAGGTCGCGAGCGGCCGGAGCACCGTGTTCCGCGCGGCCTGGCTGATCACGTTCAGGTTGCTCAGCGTCTGCGAGGAGACCTGGCCGATCGCTTCGCCGGTGATGATGGCCGAGCAGCGGCGTTCGGCGGCCACGCGATCGGCCGCCCGCAACATCAGGCGCTTCAGCAGCACCTGCCAATACCTCTGTTCGCAGCGCGCCCGGATCTCGTCGAGCAGCGGCGCGAAATCGATCGCGTGGAAGAGCGGCTGGTCGCCGTAGCTCCAGCGGTCCGCCACGACCTTCATCACGCGCAGGGTGCCGAGCTCGTGGGTCACGCCGCCGAGGTTGCAGAAGACGTGGTCGAGGTGGACGCCGCGCTTCATCACGTGCCAGGCGGCGACGGCGGAGTCGAAGCCGCCCGAGACCAGGGCTACCGCGCGTCCTTCGACGCCGAGCGGCAGCCCGCCGGGCCCGGGGATCCGCTCGGCGAAGAGATACGCCTCGCCCTCGCAGAGCTCGACGTGAACCGTGACCTCGGGGTTTCCGAGGTCGACCCCGGCGGCGCCCGGGAGCAGGGCGGTGCCGAGCTCCCGCTCGACGACGCTCGAGCGAAGCGCGCCCTCCTGCTTGGCGCCCACGCGGCGCGAGCGCACGGCGAAGCGGCGGCCGGCGACGCGTTCGCGGAAGAGCGCCGCCCCCTCGGCGAGGATCCGGTCGAGATCCTCCGGGAAACGCGCCTCGACGGGGGAGACGGATTGGATGCCGAATACGCGGGTGAGCACCGCCGTAGCCTCGGGCCCGTCGGCGTCGACGTAGATCCGGTTGCGCGTGCGGTGGACCTTCCCGCGGACGCCCTCGGCGGCGAGCGCGTCGCGCACGTTGCCGAGCATGCGGTCGACCATGCGGGACCACGTGACGCGCGACTTGGTGCTGATGTCGCCGGAGAAGCGCAGCAGGATCATGGCGGGAAGGTACACTGCCGCCGTGCTGGGATCACTCGACGCACTCCTGCTCGACCTCGACGACACGATCCTCGACGACGCGGCCGGCTACCAGGAGGCGTGGGACGCCGCGATCGCCCAGATGCTCGCAGCACACCCCGCGCTCGACCGGGAGGCACTCGCCCAGGAGGTCGGGCGCCAGGCGGATTGGTTCTGGGCCGACGACGAGCGCCACCGCTGGGGCCGCCAGGACCTCGCCCGTGCCCGCGGCGAGTTCCTCACGCGCGCGCTCGCGGCCTTCGGCGTGCACGACGAGGCCCTCGCCCGGGCGGCCGCCGAGACCCACACCGCGCTTCGGGAGCGCCGTCAGCGCTTCCTGCCGGGCGCGCGGGAGGTGCTGCTCGAACTTCGGGAGCGCGTTCCGCGCCTCGCCCTCGTCACCAACGGAGGCCGGGCGCCCCAGCGCGCCAAGATCGAGCGTTTCGAGCTCGGGCATCTCTTCGATCACATCCAGGTCGAGGGCGAGTTCGGTCTCGGCAAGCCCGAGCCCGCCGCGTACCGGAACGTCCTCTCTGCACTCGGGGTGGAGCCGGGCCGCTGCCTGATGGTCGGCGACAACTACGAGGCCGACGTCGTCGGCCCGCAGCGCCTCGGCATCCGCGCCGTCTGGATCGACAAGAAGCGCGCGGGCCGTCCGCCGAAGCCGCCCGAGCAGCCGCACGCCACGATCCACCACATCCGCGAGCTGCTCTAGGGGAGCGGGCGGAGGTGGTCGAGCTCGTTGAAGTTGACGAGCGACCAGACGTGCCCGCGGCTCCCGAGCTGGCGCGCCTGCAGCACCGAGTAGGCGGCGAGCTGACTCTCGAAGCGGAGCCACTCCCAGGGGACCGGGCGGATGTCGAGCAGGTGGGTCGCGAGCACGGCGTTCGTGCCGCCATGGGCCACGATCACGATGTGCGGCGCCGGGTCCGGCGTGTGCCAGACCGTGAAGTCCTCTTCCTTCTCGGAGCGGAAGCCGAGCCCGCTCGCGAGGTCGGCGAGCGCGCCGGTGACGCGCGCGTGAAAGTCGGTGAAGCGCTCGGAGTCCGGCCAGCCGTCCCAGTGCTCTTCGAGCGGCCGCCGCGCCGCCTCGACGAAGTACTGGTCGACGTCCTCCTGGGAGAGCCCGACCACGTTCACGCCGATCTCGCGCAGGTCCGGCACGGTCACCGGCGCAAGGCCCGTCGCCTCGACGAGCGGCGCGGCCGTCTCCTGGCTGCGGCGATAGGGGCTCACGAAGATCGCGTCGATGGGATCCCGGCGGAGGGCCTCCGCGGCGAGGCGGGCCTGTTCGTGGCCGTAGGGCGTGAGGCCCGGGTCCCCGACCGATTCACCGCCGCGCGGGTTCCAATCCGGCTCGCCGTGCCGGAGCAGGGTGATCTGCGCCGCCGAGCTGGCGCGGCGCTGCACCTCGGTGCGGTAGGTGCTCCCGGGCTCCGTGTTCTCGCTCTTCCCGCCGCCGCTCACGCGAACCACCCCTGGGCGCAGCCGTCCTTGCGCCGGTCGCTCCCGCCGACGAGGGTGCCGTCCTCCTCGCGCGCGATCGCCTGTCCGCCGCCGAACTGATCCACCATCACCGCCGCCGGCGCGACGACGTCGTGACCGCGCGCTTCGAGCGCGGCGCCGAGCGTTCCGCCTTCGTCGATCTCGGCACCCGGCGCTTCCACCACGACCCGCCTCCCGTCGAGGAAGCGGAAGCGCGCCCGGTCGAGCGCCTCCTGCGGGTTCAGCCCGTGGTCGACCACGCCCGAGACGAAGCCCACGTGGGCCTGGGCCTGGATGTCGCCGCCCATGATGCCGAAGGCCATCCACGGCGTTCCGTCGCGCAGGAGCATGCCCGGGATGATCGTGTGGAAGGGGCGCTTGCCCGGCGCGAGGGCGTTCGGGTGGTCCGGGTCGAGCCGGAAGCCGGCGCCGCGATTCTGGAGCATCACCCCGGTATCCCCGCACGCGATGCCCGAACCGAACCCCATGAAGAGGCTCTGGATGAAGGAGACCAGGTTGCCGTGCTCGTCGGCGGCGCAGCAGTAGACGGTGTCGCCGTGGGGAGAGCCCGCGCGCGCCAGCTCGAGGGCGCGGTCGCCGACGAGGGCGGCCCGCTCCGCGGCGTAGCGTTCCGAGAGCAGCGCTTCCGTCGGGACCTCTGCGTGTTCCGGGTCCGCGACGAAGGCGTCGCGGTCGGCGTAGGCGAGCTTCACGGCCTCGATGCGGCGGTGCCAGTCGAGGGCGCTCGTGGCACCGGCGGCCGGCCCGAGCTGCTCGAGCGTGTTCAAGGCGATGAGCGCCGCGATGCCCTGTCCGTTCGGCGGATGCTCGGCGACGGTCACGCCGCGGTACTGCGTCGTGATCGGCTCGGTCCAGGTCGAGCTGTGTTGGGCGAGGTCGTCGAGTTCGAAGAACCCGCCTTCCTCGCGCGACGTCGCGACGATCGCCTCGGCCGCCTCGCCGCGGTAGAAGGCCTCGGCGCCGCCCTCGGCGATGGCGCGCAGGGTGCGCGCCTGGCCGGGAGCGCGGAACCACTCGCCGGCGCTCGGGGCCGCGCCGTTCGGTGCCCAGGTCTTGCGCGCGGCGTCGTTCCGGAGGTTGCTGGTGCGTTCGAGCAGTGACCAGTAGTGGGCGACGAGCTCGCTCACAGCGAAGCCTTCTTCCGCGGCCCGGATCGCCGGCTCGAGGGTCTCGGCGAGGGGCAGGGCACCGAGCTCGGCCGCGAGCGTCTCCCAGGCGTGCACGGCGCCGGGCACCGTCGCCGAGAGGATCCCGCGCTCCGGGACGCGCTCGTGCCCGGCCTGGCGGTAGGCCTCGACGGTGGCACCCGCGGGCGCGCGGCCGCTCCCGTTCAGCGAGCGCAGCGTCCCATCCCGAGCGCTGCCGACCAGCGCGAAGGCGTCGCCGCCGAGCCCCGTCGACATCGGCTCGACCACGCACAGCGTGGCGGCGGTCGCGATCGCGGCGTCGATGGCGTTGCCGCCGCGTGCGAGCGTCTCGACGCCCGCGGCGCTCGCGATCGGGACGCTCGAGGCGACGAGCCCGCGCCGCGCCACGACGCACGAACGCTCGCTCCGCAACGGCGAGCCGGTCTGCGTGCGCTGCGAGGTGAGCATGCGGGCATCCTAGCAGCACCGCCCTCGGCCCCGGCGCCCAGGCGTGGGCGTCCCTGCTAGCCTCGCCGCCATGCCCGGAAGCGTCCGCGTCGAGAAGGAAGGGCCGCTCGGTTGGATCGTCTTCGACCACCCGGAGCGGCGCAACGCCATCAACCGCGCCATGTGGGACGCCATCCCCGGCGCTGCGCAGGAGCTCGATGCGGACCCCGAGATCCGCGTCGCCATTCTGCGCGGTGCGGGCGAGCAGGCCTTCGTCTCCGGCGCCGACATCTCCGAGTTCCAGGAGCAGCGTTCGGGTGACGGCGCCATGGCCTACGAGGAGCGCAACGCCGTCGCCTTCGGCGCCCTCGCCGCGTTCTCGAAGCCGCTGATCGCCATGATCCACGGCTTCTGCGTCGGCGGCGGCATGGCCATCGCCATCCACGCGGACCTCCGGATCGCTTCGGAGGACGCGAAGTTCGGCGTCCCGGCCGGGCGGCTCGGCCTCGGCTACCCGGCCGAGAGCCTGCGGACCCTGGTTCGGCTGGTCGGGCCGGCCACGGCCAAGGACCTCTTCTTCTCCGCCCGGCGCTTCGGCGCCGAGGAGGCCTACCGCCTCGGCCTCCTGGCGGAGGTCCACCCGGCGGCGGGGCTCGAGGCCCGGGTGCGCGAGCTCGCCGCGACCATTGCGAGCAACGCCCCGCTCACCCTGCGCGCTGCCAAGCGGGTGATCGAGGACTACGGCCGCGAGCCCGCCGAGCGCGACCCCGCGAGCGTCCGGGACGCCATTCGCGCCTGCTTCGCGTCCGAGGACTACCAGGAAGGCATCCGGGCTTTCCTCGAGAAGCGCCCGCCGCGCTTCGAGGGGCGGTAGCCGGGAGCCGCTGCGGCCTGGTGCCCCGGAGAAGGGGTTTCTCCCCCCGCCGGGGAGCAGGAATTCGCCCGGAGGCCGAACTCGGGGAGCCCGTGCGGCATCGGAAGCTTTCGGGACAACTTGCTTCGGAGTTGCCGAGACTCCATCATAAGCGCGATAAAACGAGGGGTTGGGAGCATACGGGCGAACGCGCGTCGTGCCGATGGGGCATCGACGCGAGACCCAACTCCGAGGTCTCCCCCCAACAGGAGATTCTGGTGCGACGATCCATCTTCAGAACGTCGATCGCAGCGGTCGCTGCCGCGAGCCTGGTGCTCGCATGTGCTTCCACGCCGGACCCGGAAACCGAGGGCCAGACGGACATCGGGGGCTCGAGCTCCTGGGACGATCCGGGCGGAGTCCGCGGTGAATCCGTCGACGATTCGACGGGCGGCAGCGGAGCGATGCAGGGCGGTAGCGCCGCGGGCGCCGTCGTGGGCAGCCAGGACGCCCAGACCGAGCAGATGCAGCAGACGCTCGACGCCATCTACTTCGACTACGACCGCTCGACCCTGCGCCCGGACGCCGCGGCCAAGCTCAAGAGCCACGCCGAGACGATCCGGAGCTTCCCGACCTGGGCGCTCATCACGATCGAAGGCCACTGCGACGAGCGCGGGACCGAGGAGTACAACCTCGCCCTCGGCGACCGCCGCGCGGACGCCGTGAAGCGCTACCTCGTGACGCTCGGCGTCCCGGCCGACCGCATCCGAACCGTCAGCTACGGCGAACTCAAACCCCAGGTCCAGGGCCACGACGAAACCGCCTGGAAACACAACCGCCGAGCCGAATTCCAAGTCAGCCGCTAGCCACCGACGGCAGCGCAGACCCCAAAAAAAACGGGGCCAGCCAAAGGCTGGCCCCGTTTTTTCGTTCCCCCATATGCGTCGGTGTCGGCGCTCTACTCCGAGGTCCGACGGGCGGGTTCAGGGCAGGGGCTCAGGGGTCGCCGAAGGCGAAACCAAACGGTTTGCCGGCCCATCCAGAACTCTTGGATTGCCAGGCCATCCCCTATTCCGCCGTTGGCGGCCGCTGTGGTACTTTGCCCGCCCAACGAAAAAAGGACCCACCCATGCCCGTACACGGCGGAAAACTCGCAGCCAAAGCCCTCAAGAAGGCCGGCGTCGAATGCATGTTCACCCTCTCGGGCGGCCACATCATGCCGCTCTACGACGGCTGCATCGACGAAGGCATCCGCATCATCGACGTGCGGCACGAGCAGGCCGCCGTCCACGCCGCGGACGCCTGGGCGCGCTGCAACCCGGGGAAGATCGGCGTCGCCGCCATCACCGCGGGCCCCGGCGTCACCGACGGAGTCACCGGCATCGCCAACGCCTGGCGGGCGAACTCGCCGATCCTCGTCTTCGGCGGCCAGGGTCCCTTCGCGAACCTCCGCCGCGGTTCGCTCCAGGAAATGGACCACATCGGCGTCGTGAAGCCGATCACGAAGTACGCCGACGCCATCTACCAGACGCACCGCATTCCCGAGTACATCGAGCTGGCGATCCGCCACGCGGTTTCGGGCGTTCCCGGCCCCGCCTATCTCGAGATTCCCATGGACGTGTTCATGGGCCAGTCCGAGTGGGAGCAGGCGCCGATCCCCAAGTACATCCGGACCGAGCCGCCGCGCCTCTCGCCGGACCGCGACGAAGTGCGCCGCGCGCTCGAGCTGATCGCGAAGTCCGAGCGCCCGATGGTGATGGCCGGGACGAGCGTGAAGTGGTCGCGCGCGAGCCAGCAGCTCGTGAACTTCGTGCGCGAGACCCACATCCCGGTCTTCACGAACGGCATGGGCCGCGGCACGGTTCCGCCGGACCTGCCGGAGTTCGGCAACCGCTCGCGGCGCGACGCGCTCAAGCAGAGCGACTGCGTGATCCTCGCGGGCACGCTGCTCGACTTCCGCATGCGCTTCGGTCAGTCGATTCCCGAAGACGCGAACATCGTGCAGCTCGACATGGACGCCACGCTGATCGGACAGAACCGCGCCTCGGACGTGGCACTGGTGGGCAACCTCGCATGCTCGTTCGATCTGCTGCTCGAGGAGCTCAAGAACACGGGTACGCACCTCGACTACTCGGGCTGGCGCGATCAGCTTCGCGAGATCGAGGCCACCGCTGCGGCGGCCGTCGAGGAGAACCTGAACAGCGACGAGGTCCCGATCGACCCCCAGCGCATGTGCCGCGAGCTGCGCGACTGGATGGCCGAGCGCAGTGAAGACTTCATCACCATCGGTGACGGCGGCGACATCGTCGCGACCGCGGCGAAGATCCTGCCCGTGCCGAGCGAGGGCGCGTGGATGGATCCGGGCCCGCTCGGAACGCTCGGCGTGGGCATGCCCTTCGCCCTCGCGGCCCAGGCTTCGCACCCGGACAAGCGCGTGATGATCGTCTACGGCGATGGTTCCTTCGGGCTGAACGGCTTCGAATACGACACCGCCGTGCGTCACGACCTGCCGATCCTCGGCATCGTCGGCAACGATGGCGCCTGGGGGCAGATGATGCGGCCCCAGGGCGCGGTCTACGGCTGGGACCGGCTCCAGGGCACGCTCCTGAACTTCACCCGCTACGACAAGGTGGTCGAGGCGCTGGGTGGGCACGGCGAGTTCGTCGAGCGGCCGGAGGAGATCCGGCCGGCGCTCGATCGCGCCGCGGCCTCCGGCAAGCCGGCGCTGATCAACGTCGTCATCCGCCAGGACCGCGAGTACAAGGGCGGCATCTACGTCTAGGCCACCCATGGAGCTCGAAGAGCACGCGGCCGAGAGCCTGGGCCTCGACGCCGATGCGCTCGGCCGCCTCGCCGAGGCCGCCGGGCCGCTCGCCATCGTCGACCTCGAGACGACCGGCCTGATGGACGCGGCCGGAAGCGAGATCCTCGAGTTCGGGGCGGTGCTCGTGGACCCGGGCCGGCGCGACGTCCGGACGCTCGCGAGTCTCGTCCGCCCGAAGGGCGAGATCCCCCAGCTCATCCAGCACATCACGGGCCTCTCGGATGCGGACGTCGCGGATGCGCCGCCGCTGGCGGAGCTCCGGGAGGGCCTCGCCGAGGCGTTGGCCGGGCGCACCCTGATCGCGCACAACGCGGAGTTCGAGCGGCATTTCCTCTCGCGCGAGGTGGACGAGTCGCTCGGCGGCGCGCAGTACCTCGACACCCAGGATCTGCTCGCCGCGACCCACCCCGATGCGCCGGACCTCCGCCTCGAGTCCTTCACCCGCGCGTTGCTCGGTACCGAGGAGAACCACCGCGCGCTCGACGACGCCCTCGATACGGCCCGCGTGATGTCGCGCATCGGGGTCGGTGCCGGGACGGGTGAACGGCGCTACGCGGAGGCCCGGACGGCGCTCGCGCGCTTCGCGCCGGACTCCGAGTGGCTCGCGCTTCTCGGGAAGGAGGCCGCGCAAGGGGAGCCGGCGCCGCAGCCGAGCTTCGTCGTCGTCGGCGAGACCGCCGAAGAGCCGGTGCCCTTCGAGGAGGATGCGATCGCCGCCGCCCTCGCCGACGAAGCGCGCGGCCAGCGCCACTTCAGCGGCTACCGCGTGCGCGAGCCGCAGATCCGTCTCGCCCGCGAGTTCGCACGCAACCTGGCCGACGATGGCGTGCTGCTGCTCGAAGGCGGGACGGGCGTCGGGAAGTCGCTGGCGTACCTCGCGGCGGCGATTCCCTTCGTGATGGCGGCCGAGGCGCGGGGCGAGAAGGTCCCGGTCGTCGTCGCTACGCGCACCAAGCTGCTCCAGGATCAGCTCCTCGCGAAGGACATCCCGGCGGCGGCCCGCTTCCTCGGCCATCCGGGGCTGCGCGCGCTCTCGATCAAGGGACGCGCGAACTACGTGTGCGAGCGGAAGCTCGTCGGCGTTCTGGCGGAGGGGGCGGAGGCGAGCATCTTCCCCCAGGATCGGCTGGCCTACGCGACCCTCGCCGCCTGCGCGGGCACGCGGCCCTTCGGCGAGGTCGGGACGGTGCCGGCGGCGCTCCTGCGCCGCTATCCGCCGCTGCGGGATCTCCTGCGCCGCTCCGTCGCGCCGCGCGCCGAGCAGTGCAGCCGCGAACAGTGCGCGCACCAGGCATCGTGCCCGTTCGGGGCCAAGCGCGCGGCGCTCGCCAAGGCCCAGGTCATCGTCGCGAATCACGACCTCCTCCTGCGCTGGCCGCCGGACTACCCGGCCTTCGACCATTGCATCGTCGACGAGGTCCACGAGCTCGGCGACGTTGCCGACGACGTCTACGCTCTCGAGGTCCGCCCCGAGGAGGTGCTCGATCGCATCGACGAGGTCTTCGGCCGCCCCGGCGAGAAGAAGCGGCGGGGAGCCCTGGCGCCGGCGGGCGCGCGCCGCTCCCTCGCCAAGGATGCCGTGGCCTGGCGCCGCGGCGTGCAGCAGGATCTCGTCGCGCTCGGGAAGTCGCTGGTGCCCGTCGCCAACCACTTCGGCGAAGTCGACGTGCCCCTCGACCGCGACGGCAGCTGGAACGAGCCCGCGCGCCTCGCCGCCGTTGCCTCGGAGCGGCTCGCGGGCGTGGCCGACGAGGTCGGCCGGCTGGCGGACGACGCACCCGGCGAGGAGTCCGCGGCCCTCGCCCGGGCGGCGGCGGATCTCCGCCAGGCCTGCGACGGCCTCCACCGTGCGCTGGTCGAGCCCTCCGCCGATGCGGTCGCGGCCTTCAGCCGCCTCGAGCGGCCCTTCGACCGCTGGCGGCTCTCGATCCACACCGTCTCGCTCGAAGAACCCTTCGCGGAGAACTTCCTCGAGAAGCTGCGGTCCTTCGCGGGGGTCTCCGCCTCGGTCTTCATCGGAGGCAACGCCTTTGCCTCGCTCGGAGAGCTCGGGGTCGAGTCGCGTTCGGGCGATCGCCTCTCGCGCGTCTCGGTGCCGAGCCCGTTCCCGTACGCGGAGCACATGCGCGCCGTCGCCTTCGACCGCAGCGGGGACCTGGTCGAAGACACCGCCGCGGCGCTCGCCGTGCTGGCCCGGCAGCTTCGCGGGCGCACCCTCGGCCTCTTCACGAGCCTCGCGCGCATGAACCAGGTCGCCGCGCGTCTTTCGGAGGAGCTCCGCGACGAAGGCATCGAGGTGCTCTCGCCGCGCCGCGCCTCGGACGATCCCCACGCGCTCGTCGAGCGATTCAAGAACGGCGGCCCGGCGGTCTTGCTCGGTGCCCGGAAGTTCTGGCAGGGGCTCGACATCCCGGGCGTCGATCTCCAGGCCGTCGTGATCGAGAAGCTCCCCTTCGAGGTGCCGACGGAGCTTCGCAAGCGGCGGCAGGCGCGGCTCGAAGAGTCCGGCATGAACGTCTTCAACCGCTACACGCTCGGGAAGATGCTCTTGAACCTGAAGCAGATGGTGGGCCGTCTGATCCGCAGTGAAGAGGACCGCGGCGTCGTCGTGATCGTCGAGGGGCGAACGGACAAGCGATACTTTGCGAGGCTGTCGGAGGCGATGCCGCCGGACTGCCGCGTCGAGGCGATCGCGCCCGAGCAGCTCCCGCAGGTGATAGCCGCCGTCGGGATCGGAGAGGAGTGAAGATGAGCTTCGAAGGACGGAACGTCGTCGTGACGGGTGCAGGGACGGGGATCGGGCGCGCGATCGCGCTTCGGCTCTCGGGTGCGGGCGCGAACGTCGCGCTGCTCGGTCGCCGCAAGGCGCTGCTCGACGAGGTCGCCGCCGAAGCGCCCGGCAAGACGCACGTCGTCTCGGTCGACGTCCGGGAAGCCGAGGCGCAGGCAGCGGCCTTCGAGGAAGTGAGCGCGAGCTTCGGTCCGTTGCACGCGCTCGTCGCGAACGCCGGCGCCGGCGGCCCGAACGAGCCCGGCCCCGAGGACCGCTGGGACGAGGTCGTGCGAACGAACCTCGACGGCACCTACCACTCCATCCGGGCCTTCGAGCAGCAGCTCGCGCCCGGCCCCGAGCCGCGCCACGCGGTCCTCATCTCCTCGTGCCTCGCCCGCTTCGGCGTGCCCGGCTACACGGCCTACTGCGCGAGCAAGGCGGGGCTGCTCGGCATGACGCGCGCGCTCGCCCTCGAGTGGGCCGACCGCGGCGTGCTCGTGAACGCCATCTGCCCGGGCTGGGTCGATACGGAGATGGCCCGGGCCGGCATGCAGGGCATCGCCGACGCGACGGGCGAGAGCTTCGAAGAGGCGCGCGCCGGCGCGATCGACCTCGTCCCCTTGAAGCGGATGAGCGAGCCCTCGGAGATCGCCGAGACCGTCGCCTTCCTGATGGGCCCGGCCGGCATCGCCTTCACGGGCCAGGCCCTCGACCCGAACTGCGGGTCCTGGATGGGCTAGGGCCGCGCGGCCCCATCTTCGTGGAGGTCCCTGGACACTTCCGCGGGATCCGTGCGCTCGCTCACAGGCCCCGGGTGCGCCGCTTCACACCCGAAATCACCGGTTCGCCGATTCAGGAGAGGCCACTTCACTGCGGAGACCTCTCATGAAGATTCATCGTTTCGTTCTTACGGTTCTGGCCCCCGCGGCCTTCTCGCTGGCGATGGCCGGCGATGCCGCCGCCGAGGGTGCCTGTGTGTTCGTGAAGCAGGAAGCGCTCCAGTGCGTCGAGGCTTCGAGCGTGAGCTCGTGCTCGGCGAAGTCGCCCTCGGGCGAGTTCCACTCGGGCACGACCTGCAAGAACATCGGCTACGGCGTGACCTGGGGCATGGCGAAGCCGCCGGCGCCCCCGGCCAAGGGCAGCTTCGATGGCTCGCAGCCCCAGGTGGACCGCATGTCGCACCGCACGGGCTCGATGCCGAAGATCGAGTCGCCGATTCGTTAGCTCGCGCATTCCAGGGTTCCCCTCGCGGGCACCCGGCAGCTCTCGTTGCCACGGTCGGGGCGGTCTTCGGGCCGCCCCGATTCGTTTTGGGGATGGGGCGGGTTATGCTCCGCGGCTCGAACCGCACCCCGCACGCTGCCAAGGCCCGCCGTGACCCAGGACCCGCCCGAAAGCCCCGAGCCTTCGCCCGAAAATCCCGAGCCGCATCCCGCGCGGCGCGCCCTTCCGCTCCTCTACAGCGTGGTGATCCTGGACCTCATCGGCTTCGGGATCGCGATCCCCGTGCTGCCGTTCCTGGCGCGGGAGTTCGGGGCCGAGGGCCTCGAGCTCGGCGCCATCCTCGCGTCCTACGCGGCGGCGCAGTTCGTCTTCGCTCCGATCTGGGGGCGCCTCTCGGATCGCTTCGGCCGCCGCCCCGTACTCCTCATGACCATCGCGGGGACCTCGGCTTCGCTCTTCTGGCTGGGCTTCGCGGGGTCGCTCACGGCTGTGTTCCTCTCGCGCACGCTCGCCGGCGTCTTCGCCGCGAACTTCAGCGTGGCCTCCGCCTACATCACCGACGTCACCGAGGAGTCCGAGCGAACGCGCTACATGGGGATGCTCGGCGCATGCTTTGCGGTGGGCTTCACGCTCGGCCCGGTGCTCGGTGGTCTACTCGGGCACTGGGGCTATGGCGCGCCGATGGTGGCCGCCGGCGCGCTGGCGGCCTTGAACTTCGTCCATGCGGCGTTCGCCCTGAAAGAGCCTCCGCGGGCGTCGACGAGGCCGGAACGGGTCGGCCGGTTCGCGGCGCTGAAGACGCCCTCCGTGCGCTTCCTGTGTCTGCTGAATCTGGCGCTCAGCCTCGCCGTCGTTCAACTCGAGACCGTCTTCGCGTTCTTCATGGCCGACCGTTTCGGATACGACCTGTTGGGTGTGGCTGGCATCCTCTTCCTGATGGCAGTCTTGATGGGCGGGGTGCAGGGCGGCGGAATGAAGGCGCTCTCGGCCCGCTACGAGGAGCGCGCCCTTGCCCGCTGGGGCGCCGTGGTCCTGGCGGTTTCCATGGCGATCGTGCCCTTCGCCGGGGCGGTCGGGATCCTGCTGGTCCCGCTCGCCTTCGCCGCCGTGGGGCGCGCCGTGATCCAGCCTTCCCTGATGAGCCTCGTCTCGATCGAGGCGCTGGCCGAACATCGCGGCTCCGTGCTCGGAACCTTCCAGTCCTTCGCGTCGCTCGGCCGGGTGTTCGGACCGGTCGCGGCGGGGATTCTCTACGACATGAACTCCGGCGCGCCGTTCTGGTTCGCGGCCGCGCTCCTCGCTCCCCTGGTCGTGGGCGCCTCGCGGCTGCCGGCCCGAGGCGTGGGGGACGGCCCCGCGCACTCGCACTAGCACCCCCATACCGTTGCGAGCGCAGGACCGTCCCCGGCTTTTTCTCGGGCCGGGCGCTCTGGCCTAGGGCCAGATGCGCTTCCACCAGGGCTCGGGCGTGGGCAGGTCCGGCGTGCCGACCGCGGCGATCTGCATCCGGTCGCGAATCCAATCGATGCCCCAGCCGGTGAGCGAGGCGAGGGTCTGGGCTTCGCGCTCCTTGCGCTTCGGGAGCTCGGCGCGGTAGCGCTCGGCGGCCTCGCAGCGCGACTCCCCGTTCCACGCATGCCGCAGGACGTAGCGGCCCTGGAAGTTCTCACGGTTCGCCGTCTGGACGAAGTGGAGGTCGTCCGGGAAGTGCTCGTCGTCGTAGCGGACGTGCAGGCGCGTCACGAAGACGTCCCGGGCCAGGGCCTTCGGGCCGCGCCGCGCGAAGTCTCCCTTCACCGTCTGCCAGAAGACGCCGAGCTCGCGCAGCTCTTCGGCGGAGAGCGGATCGGCGGCGCACGGGTCGCACCAGCCCATGTCCCAGGCGTATTCGAGGAAGACGGCGCGGTCGTTCTCGCGGGCCACCTGTGTTTCGAAGAGCGCCTTGTAGAAGCGGCCGAACTCGCCCTTCACGAAGGTCGGGATCTCGCTGCCGGTGGGAAGCTTCACGGTCCGGTAGTTCGCGGTCTCGACGCGGCCCTTGCGCGTCAGGAACCACACGACCATGTCCTGGGGGCCCTTCGCGTTCACCATCCCGAGCCGGATGGGGAGCATGAACTTGTGGGTCTCGTAGGCGACCTGGATCGGGCGCAGGGTTCGGTAGCCGAGCTTGGCCTGCTCTTCGAGATTCACGCGCGCCACGAAGAAGCGCATGTCCTGCTTCAGGTACTCGCCGAGTACGGGCGCGGCGCCTTCGGGGATGCGGTAGTCGTTCGCGTGGAGCCAGCGCTCGAGCCCGCGGCTCTCTTCCGCCGAGAGGATCACGATGTCGTACTCGCCGACGGTGTACTCGGCCTCCACCGTCACGCCGAAGCTGTTCTTGCGGCGGCGGAAGTCGGCCTCGCCGGCTGATTCGGCCATCGGCGCGCTCTGGAGCGCGTCGAACCGGCGGTGCATCATGCACGGGTCTTCGTCGTAGTACTCGACGAGCCGCGGCGAGGTGTAGGCATCGAGGTGGTCGACGATCTTGGCATCGGCCACGTGGATCTGTCCTTCCTGGAGGACGCTCGGTACCGGGATGACGAGCGCAAAATCCCGGGCCTCGCCCTTGAAGTCGCTCGCCATGGTGACGACGGTGCGGTCGCCGTCGCGGACGACCACGACCTTCGACGTCTCGTTGAACAGATCCGCGCCCGCGCGGGCCGCGTAGAAGCCGCAGAAGGCGCTGGCGCTAGATGCGAGCCCAACCAGGGCGAGACACAGGGCCATCTTGGCCAGCGACGGGACCAGGCGAAGGGGATGTTTTCTCATCGGAGACTCCTTGCAGGGTGGGCTCGGCCGGGTGCCCCGGCCAGGCGTAGCGCGGGCCCGGAAGCCAGCGGTCGATCCAGGGGACGAGCGGTGCGCACGCGACGAGCGCATGGACGAGGCCGGCATGCACGTGCAGGCCGAACTTCAGGGTGAAGGCGAGGGCGGCGACGCAGCCCGCGAAGACGATGCGCCCCGCGCGCGAGTCGGGGGTCGTCTTCGGGTCCGAGATCATGAAGAAGGTGAAGAGCAGCAGCGCCCCGTCCTGGAGCCGGTGCAGCGGAAGCGAGGCGGGCTCGCCGATGTAGAGCGCGCGGCCGAACAGGAGCGCGCACCAGAACGCGGCGAAGGCCCAGGTGACGTCGCTGCGCTCCGCCCGGAAGACCACGAGACCGCCGAGCCCGGCGATCGCGAAGGCGAACCAGGCCGCGCTGCCCCATTGCCCCGGCGAGAGCCAGGCCTCGCCGGTGAGCGCGATGGCGACGGCCAGCGCGAGCGCGGACGGGTTGAAGAGGTGCTTCCCGCGCGCACGAAGCACGAACTTGCTCGCCATGGCGAAGGCCGCGGCCGCCGCGAGGATCCAGAGTTCGCTCGCCCGCAGGAGCAGGGCGAGGGAGAGCGAGGTGATGATCGCGCTGCGCGGATCGAAGCGGGTCCGGCCTTCGAGCGTCGTGCAAAGCAGCTGGGCGCCGACGCCGGCGAAGAGCAGGACGCCGATCTCTCGGAGGTCGACCGGGAACCCGAGCGCGACGATCCCGTAGCCGAGCAGGCTCGCGAGCATGGCGATCTGGAAGAGCCGCGGGTCGCGCGGCGTGCGTTCCGGCCGCAGCGAGCCAGGCTCCACGCTCGTCGGAGGTGATTTCGGGCGCAAGGGCATGTGGCGCCTCCCGGTTCTCTCAGACACCAGGAGGGGTCGCTTTGTTCAGGTCGAAATGGGCGAGTGGCTCAGACGCCGGAGAGAACGCCGAGAGCGGCCCTTACGCCCGGCTCTGCACGTTCCGGCTCCGCAGCCACCGTGAGGCGGGCCGCGTCGACCTGGTGGGCTTCGACGAGCTCGCGCTTCAGGGCCTCGGCGCGCTCGCGGGCCAGGGCGTCGTAGCGGTCCGGTGTCACGAAGGTGGCGGCTTCGTAGGCGGCGAGGAGTTCGGCTTCCTTTTCTCCGAGTTCCGGCGTCTCGCCCTTGCCCATCTTGGCGAGGGCGCCGCGCACGCGTCGGCGCTCGAAGAACCCGGCGCCATCGATCTCGGGGAGGTCGTCGCCCTTCTCGACGGCTTCGATCAGCATGCGGCGGGCGAGGCCGTCGCGGTCGCTCTCGTCGCTGCGTCCGTGCAGCACCAACGCGAGCTGGGGGCGCATCTCCAGGAATCCGACCATCGAATCGATGCGTTCTTCCTGGCCATCGAGGAGGGCGGTTCCGCCCGGGACGGATTCGAGTGCGGGGATGGAGAGGCCGTTCGAGTTGCCCTTGGCGAGCATTCCGCCCAGCGCCTTCAAGGGCGACGCCGCCGTGTTCGCGATCTTGAGCGGCGCCATCACCGCGCCGGCGATCGCCGCGCGCAGGGCGTCGCGGACGATCGTCCCGACCGAGACCGAGACGTTGCCGCGTTCGACGGCGACCGGGACGCCGAGCTTGATGTCGCCCTGGAGATCGCGCAGCAGGGCAAGGGCGAGGTCGACGGGCATGCCGATGATCTCGTCGAGGATCGCTTCGCCGGTCGAGTCGAGCCCGATGCCGTGGAGGACGAGCTTGTTGCCGACGTCGACGCGCTCCTTGCCGAGCTCGATCTCCGTCTTGATCGTCGCTTCCCCCTGCGTGCGGTAGCCGATCGCGCCCGTCGCGTACGGATCGAACTGGGCGAGCCCGAGCCGTTCGAGCTCGAACAGGACGCGCCCGCCGGGCGCCGGGGTGCCATCGAGGGAGAAGGCGGCGCCCCCCGGCCCGCGGCCGGTGATACGGACCTTCTGCGAGCGGTTCTCCGGGATGCGGACGTCGCGCGCCGACACCGCCAGCCGCGTGAAGCGGCCGTCGAAGGCAGGCGAGACGCTCCGGTCGACGAAGCGCACGTTGCCGCCGGTGACCGAGACGTCGCGGATGCGCACGCGCGCAGGGTCGGAAGGAGGGGAGCTCGCGACGTCCGCCTCCTCGCTGGGTTCGGCCGCCGATTCCTCCCCGGCGAGAAGCGCCTCGAGCGCCGGGGCGGGAACCGTGTAGCGCCCCTTCGGGGCCTTCCAGGTCACGGACGCGACGTCGATCTCGGGAGCGCCGCCCGCGGTCGGGAGTGTGCTCCTGGCGAGCTCGACGGCGAGCGACTCCCAGGTGAGGGTGACCTCCTCGCCGTCGGGGGAGGCGAAGTCGAAGCCGTCGAGCTGGGTCGTCCCGGAGACGATCAGCGCGTCGTTCGTGGCCGGGCCGAACTCGAGATCGAGGTTCCCCGACGCGCTCGCGCTGCGCAGCCAGCCCGAGAGCCTCGGGTCCGCGGCGAGTGCGAGCTTCGGGACGGGCAGGCTGGCCCAGCGCAGGGCGCCGGCGAAGGTGGGCGGCTCGACGCCGACGGTGCCCTCGATGCCGAGGGTTCCGCCTTCGATCTCGAGGTCGATCCGCAGCGGGAAGGTCGCGCCGGCGGCGGTCGAGAGCTCCGTGGCCTCGAAGGCGAGGGCCACTTCGAGCGGCCCGCCGTCGGTCAGCAGCGTGAACTCGGCGCGATCGATGCCGAGGCGCTCGACGCGGTGCGCCTGGGCTTCGCCGGGCGCGTCGTCCTCTTCCGCCGGAGGCGTGGGGCGTTCGGCGGTGACGAAGTCGCGGCGGATCTCGAGGCGCGGCTCGCTCAGGCCGACGCCGCCGAGCCCGAATCGACCGCCCTCCATGCGGATCGCGGCCAGCTCGAAGGCGCCGAATCCGAAGTCGACGGCCGGGTCCGTACCTTCGAGGGACGGGTCCGTCACGCGCAGGTCGGCTCCGGTGACGACGAGCTGGTCGATCAACACGGGCCAGCCCGGATCTTCCGCCCCTTCGTCCTCGGCGGGGGCCGGCTCTTCCGCGCCGGCCCCGGGGGCCGGTTCTTCGGATGCGTTCTCCACAGACGGCGCCTCGACGGGCTCGGCCACCGGATCGCCCGCCTCCTCGGTCACGGGCTCTGGCAGGCGCGGAGCGCCGTATTCGTCGACGTCGAAGGCGATGGCCGGCGCGTCGAGCCGGAGCTCCGCGAGGTGGACCTCGCCCCGGAACAGCGACGTCCACTGCAGGTTGGCGTGGAGCCGGTCGAGGGAGAGCAGGCGGCTCTCGTCGACGCCGTCCACGGTGAGGCCCTCGAGTGCGACGCCTCCGGCCAGGACCGAGAGGTCGACGTCTTCGACGGCGACGGGCGCACCGACGGCGTCCGTCCCGAAGGATTCGATGGCCCACTCGAGGGCGTACGGGAGCGCGACGCGCGCGAGGAGCAGGGCCGCGAGCACCCCGATGGCGATGTTCCGGTGGCGTGTGGTCATGGGGGGTCTGGATGGGTCTAGGAGCAGATCGGCCGCTTCCCGCTGGCACGCGCCTTTTCATAGAGAGGGAGAGCGACCTTCACGCGTTCGCGCAGGTTCGCGATGCGCGTCGAGCTGGACGGGTGCGTGGAGAGGATCTCCGGCGGCTGTCCTCCCTGCTTCGCCATGTTCTGCCAGAGCTTCGGGCCCTCGCGAGGGTCGAAGCCGGCGCGCGCCATGATGTCGAGACCGAGGATGTCGGACTCGCTCTCCTGGGCGCGGCTGAAGGGCAGCAACACGCCGACCTGGGCACCCGCGCCGAGCACGGCCAGGGTGCGGCTCTTGGCCGGGGACGCCGGGCCCGAGAGTGCGCCGAGCACCTCGAGAGCCCCCTGCGTCGCGAGCTGGGTCGAAGCGCGCTCGTTCGAGTGGCCGGCCAGGACGTGCGCCACCTCGTGCCCGATCACCGTGGCGAGCTGGTCCTGGTTCACCGCCACCTTCAAGAGGCCGGTGTGCACGCCGATCTTGCCGCCCGGCAGGGCGAAGGCGTTGGCGCTCGCGTCCTCGAAGATCTCGACCTCCCAGCTCTTGGGCGCGCCGGGGTAGTTCGCCTCGGCCACGACCTTGCTCGCGACGCAGCGGATGTAGCCGCGCACCGGACCGTTGCGCGAGATCGGCGTCCCCTTCTTCAGCTCGGTGAATGCGGTCGCGCCGAGCTGGTTCATCTGGGCGTCGGAGAAGATCACGAGGCGCTGGCGCCCCGTCGGCGACGTGCTGCACGCCAGAAGGAAGAGCGACGACAGGACGGAAACGGTCAGGATTCTGCGGACCACGGGGCCTCCTCACGACGGTTCGGAACTCCCATTCTAGACGAGGTTGGTGCCGCCGGTGTTCATTGGGCCGAACGGAGTCACGTGTCCCGATTTTTCACGCAACGACGGGCCGTTGCGTCGATCGGACTGGTTTGACCCTTCCCGTTCGGATCCGCAGATTGGGCGCGACTCGATGCATGGGAGCGCGCATGACCTCGCACTTCGGATTCCGACTCTTCGTCCTGTTCACCCTGTCGATCGGTGTGGCGGTGCCGTCGCAACACGCGGCGAGCGAAGCGGAGGGGGTGGAGACCGAGATCCAGGGCACCGCCCGGTTGATGCATCTCGTCTCGAAGGGAGGCGAGGCGCCCGAGCTTCCGAACACCCTGCTCGTGGTCCGGACCGAGCGGCACGGCGACGTGGCGGTCGATCTCGACGGCGGGCTGGCGACGGTCGAGCACGGTGCGACGGTCGCCCTCCGCGGTGTCCTCGACGAGCGCACCAACGTCCTGACCCTGCGCGAGGTGCTCGCGGTCGGGCCCGTCTCCGAGGAGGTCCAGGAAGAGCTCGAGCGCGAACGCACGCGTCGTGCCGCGGAAGCGCAGCGCGTCCAGGAATGGCTCGGCGACGCGAAGGCTCGTGAAGCCGCGGTCCAGGAGAAGCTCGCGATCCTCGAGGATCTCGCCGCTGCCGAAAAGTCGATCGAGCCGGAGGAAGCCGAGGCGGCGATCGCTGCGGCGCTCGGCGGGCCGCCTCCGCCGCCGCCCACCACGCCGCTCTCGATGTTGATCCTGCCGAGCTACTGCAGCACCGACCCCGCCTCGCTTCCTGCGACCCCCACGCCGGCGGACCTCGAAGCCCTCGTGAACAACCAGGTCACGCCCTTCTTCGACGAGGCTTCGGCGGGCGTTCGTACCTTCACCGCCGTGTCCACCCCGTGGCTCGACCGCTGCGAGTTCAGCTTCGAGATGAACGCCGAGCAGCGCGCCAGCTTCGCCGGCTACAACCCCGCCTCCTACGACCGCATCGCGATCGTCGAGCCGAACCTCTTCGGGAGCTTCTGGGGCGGCCTGTTCCTCGGCCTGGCCGAGGACATTCCGGGACGGCGCATCTACATCAACCTGCTCACGAGCTTGATCGGCTCCCCCCTGATGGCACCGTCCGTGTGGGCCCACGAGCTCGGGCATCTCGAAGGGCTCTTTCACGCGAACGCGCTCGAGTGCATCGAAGCGGGTGGCGGCGTCACCTACTCGCTCACCGCAACCTGCACCAACGCTGAGTACGAAGATCCGGCCGATACGATGGGCAACCAGACCTTCACGCTCTTCAGCCCGGCGCAGCGGGACCGGAAGGACTGGTTCTTCCCCGGCGACCTCGTCACGGCGACGGGCGGGTTCCAGCAGCCGGTCATCCTCCCGTACTCGGGGCCCTGGGCCGGGCCGCGCGCCGTCAAGATTCCGCTCGCCTCCGGCACGTACTACATCGAGCGCCGCGTGGCCTTCGGGGCCGATGCGGACCTCACGGGCATGAACGGCCTGCTCGACGGCGTCCAGATCCGGGTGATGGGCGGCCAGGTGGACGTCGGCGGTTTCGCCGAGTCGATCCAGCTGAACCCGCAGCTGCTCGATGGCAAGCCCGCGAGCGTCGGCGATTGGAGCGACGCCGCGCTCCCCTGGAACACGACCTACGTGACGCCCGAAGGAGTGAAGATCAAGGCCGAGCCGGTCTTCTTCGGCGTGCTCGCGCGGATCAAGGTCTCCTTCCCGACGTCGCCGACCTTCCCGCCCTCGGCGCCCACGAACATCGTCACCAACTACGACCCGGTGACGAACACGGCGAACCTGAGCTGGGACCCGCCGCTCGTGCCCGGCTGGGGAAGCCCGCTCTTCTACGTCCTCGAGGTGAACCCGAGCACGGGCGCCGGGCCGATCTGGACGGCCGGCACGTCCGCCTCGATCAGCGGCCTGCCCGACGGCCTGAGCTCCGTCTCGCTGCGCTCGCTCCGGCTCTTCGTCGGTGCGAGTGAGCCGACCTACTCGACGCCGCTGTTCGTCTGGGCGCACCCGAGCGCACCGAACCTCTCGATCGGGGAGGGGACCTTCGTCTCGACCGTCGCGAACGTGCCGCTCACGATGCCATGGGCCGCCCCCGCCGCGACCAGCCGGGACGTCGTGGTCCGCTCGGGCTCGGCGACCGCCGGGGTCGACTTCACCGGAGGCTCCGGAGCCGTTCCCTATGCCCCGGGCGACGTCACCCAGAACTTCACCTTCTACTTGAACGGGGATCCGATCCCCGAGCCGAACGAGACGGCCATCGTTCACGTCGGTCGGCCGATCTGTCTCTCGGGCACGTACATCGGAACCGCGCTGTTCGGGAACTACCCGGTGGAGTGCTTCCTCTGGGAGCCGGTCTCCACGGTGACGATCGTGAACGACGACTGATTCCCAGCCGGCCGCCGCTTTCCCATCGCATCTCCTCGTCCGTTTCTCAGGAGTCCCACATGCTTCGCATCCTCACCCTCGTCCTGACTTCGCTCGTCCTCGCCGTACCGGCGACCGCCGGGGCAGAGACCGAGATTCCTTCTGCCGATACCTGGACGCCCCAGGCGTTCGACGTCGCCGCACCGGGCTACCGGCGCGGAGCCGTCCTGCTCCAGCTCGAGCCGGACGCGGGGGACGCGCTCGTGAAGGCGCTCGGCGCCGGGGTCGAGTTCGCGGAGCTGCCGCTGCCTCCCGGGATGCGCTCGCTCAACGCGCGCTATGGCGCACGGGGGATCGCGCCGCTCTTCGATCCGGAGCGGACCTCCGAGGAGCACTTCGCGCGCGTGCAGAAGAAGTTCCCGAAGCGTGCGGCGGCGGCGCTGCCGCGGCCCGAAGGCGACCTCGGCCCGCGCCTGCATCACGTGTTCGAGCTCGAGGTCGGCTGGCAGCTCGAGATCCCCAAGGTCGCCCGCGCGTACCAGGCCCTCGACGAGGTCACCTTCGCGGAACCCGACGTCGTCCTGGAGCTCTACAGCGCCGACACGTTCTGGAACCTCCAGTGGGCGATGACCAACGTGAACGCGACCTTGGCCTGGGGGCAGTCGACCGGCGCCGGCCAGGTGATCGCCATCATCGACACCGGGCTGAGCGCCCATCCGGACCTGATCCCGAACCGATGGGTGAACACCGGAGAGACGCCGAACAACAACCAGGACGACGATGGCAACGGCTACGTCGATGACGTCTACGGCTGGGACTTCGCGAACGGTGACCCGGACCCCGACGAGGTCTACGGCCACGGGACCGCCGTCGCGGGGCCCGCGGCGGCCAAGACCAACAACAATCTGGGCATCGCCGGGATGGCCCACGACGCACGGATCATGGTGCCCAAGGCCCTCTCGGACTTTCCCTGGCCCACGCTGAACTTCGCGGCCACGGCGGCCGAGGCCATCCAGTACGCCGTCGACAACGGCGCCCACGTCATCAACAACAGCTACGGCTTTCCGGCCGGAGCGAACACGAACCTGCGCGAGTTCTCCCACCTGAGCACGATCAAGCTGCTCGTCGACTACGCCTACGCGAACGGCGTCGTGGTGGTGAACGCCGCGGGTAACTCCCCGAACAGCAACACCTGCCTGTTCCATCCCACCGGCGTGGAGACCGGCATCTCCGTGGGCGCCGCCCAGGCGAACCTCACGGCATCGCCTTTCTCGAGCTTCGGGGTGAAGCTCGACGTCGCGGCGCCGGGCGGTTTCAACACGCAGGTCGCCAACCTCTCCCTGGGTGCGGACGTCCTCACCACGCTCGATCTACCGAGCATCACGGGACAGGCCGTCCAGAACGGGAACGCCGCGGTGATCCAGACGGGCATCCAGAACGACACCTATGCGCCGCTCTCCGGAACGTCGATCGCTGCGCCGCACGTCGCCGGTCTCGCGGCGATGCTGCGCGCCAAGTATCCGGCGTGGAATCTCGAAGAGATCCGGCAGGCGATCCGCCAGACCACGACGACCTGGCAGCCCGGAGGCGCCTTCTTCGACGTGACCCGGGGCTTCGGCCACATCGACGCCTTCGCGGCGCTGTCGCTCCCCGCGACCCCGCTTCCCACCGCGGCGCTCATGGAGCCCGCGAACTGCGAATGGACGCGCGACAGCGTGGACCTCGTCGGCCACACCCTCCGCCCGAGCGGCACCGGGCACTACGAGGTCTGGATCGCTCCGGGCGCGAACCCGACCATCGGCCAGTTCAATCAGATCGCCGGCCCGATTCCCCTCGACGTGAACGGCACCCTCCACACCCTGAACACGAACAACTTCGCGGATGGCGACTACGTGCTGCGCGTCGTGACGAAGGACACCACGAACGGGACCGAGAGCGAGGATCGCAACCAGATCCGAATCCAGAACGCCTACATCGCGGACCCGCTGCATCACTCGACGCTCTCGAGCCTCGCGCCCTACCCCGTGATGGGGAAGACCGGGACGGCGAACTACTCCTACTACGAGCTCGAGGAGCGTCCGCTCGGAACCAACACCTGGACGCCCGTGGGCGGCACGACGGCCGGGCCCTTCGCCAACGTCGGCCAGCTCGGACTCTGGAGCGGCTTCACCGACGGCTGCTACGAGCTCCGTCTGACCGTGCACCACACCGGGAACATGGGGCCGTCCTACGACTACGTCGTCGTCTGCGTCGACAGCGGGTTGCTCTCCGGCTGGCCGGTCGACGTGAACCACGACCCGACCATGAAGTCGCCCAAGATCGCGGACCTCGACGGCGACGGTTCGAAGGAGATCATCTACGGCGCCTCGGTCTTCGAGGCCGACGGCACGCTGAAGTCCGGCTTCACCCTCGATCCGGGCATCGGACGGACGAACCCGGCCATCTCCGACGTCGACGGGCTCGGCGGGCGCGAAGTCGTCGCGATCGTGCACGACTACGACCCGAACGGTCCGAACGCCGGCGCGCCGGTGGTCCGCGCTCTCGAGCCGAACGGAAACGCCCTCTGGACCTACGCGGTGCAGAACCCGAACACCACCGGCCTGCTCTCGCAGGGAACGCCTTCTTCGGTGGCCATCGGCGACGTGGACGGAGACGGGCGCGACGAGGTCGTCTTTACCGTCTTCTTCCTCCACGACAACCCGAACCTCGAGACGATCCTGTTCATCCTGGATGCGGCGACGGGTCTGCTCGAGACGAGCACGGCCCTGCCGGGCATCGGCATGGGCTCGCCCACCTTGGCGGACCTCGACCGCGACGGAATGGACGACATCGTCCTGACGCTCTCGACCACGCTCATCTGGAACTGGCTCATCGGCCTCGGCGAGGTCCACGTCGTCACGCTGAACGCACTGTCTCCCCTGAATCTGAATTGGCCGCAGCCCGCCCAGGATCTGCACCACGCCAACGGCATGCCCGAGGCGGTCGTGGGCGACATCGATCGGGACGGAGACCTCGAGATCCTCGCCGGGCATCGCATGTGGCATCACGACGGAACGCCGGTCTCGGGGTGGCCTCTCCCCGACATCGCGAGCGGTACAGGCGCGATGGTGCCGGGCGAAGACGGCGACTGTGAGCTCGAGATCGTGGTCTCCCCCGGGAGCCAGGATCAGCAGACCAACCAGGCGCCGCACCACGCGTTCCACGTCCACGAGCACACGGGCGCCCACGTCTACACGCATCTGATGACGAACGGCGAGGGCGGAACGGGGATGAACCTCGTTTGGGAGAATCCCGTACCCGGAAGCCCGATCGTCGCGGACATCGACGGCGACGGGCGCTCCGACATCGTGCGCGGCGCGGTGCGGGAGCAGCTCGGCGCGATCCGTTCGGCGCTCTACGCCATCGGATCGAACGGCGCCCAGGGCTTCCCCAAGTATCTCTGGGGCGAGTCCGACTACCTGCGCTCGACCCCGGCCATCGACGACGTCGACGGAGACGGGGACGCCGATCTCGCCATGGCAGCGGGAGGCAAGATCTACGTCTGGGACCTCGGGATCCCGTGGGCGCCGCACCTGGCGCCGTGGCCGACCTTCCAGGCCGACCTGCGCAACACGGGCACCCTCGACCCGCTCGATGCCGCCGGGCTCACCGCCGGCGGCTTCCAGAGCTACGCCGTGAAGCGGGACCATGGCCTGCGCGCGACTGGCCGCAACGAGTTCGGCCAGCTCGGCGACGGCAACTCACCGAACTCCGCGTTCGTGCCGGTCGATCTCGGCCCCGCGGCGTGCAACGTGAACCGGGTCTCCTCCCACCTGCATCACGCGCTCGGCTTGCGGAACGACGGAACGGTGGTCGCCTTCGGCAACGACAACCATGGTCAGCTGGGCGACCTCTCGCCGGGAGGCTTCGACGATACGCCCGCCGTCGTTCTCGGCCTCGCGGACATCGTGATGGTCGCGGCCGGCGGCGAGCACTCGATCGCCCTCGGCAACGACGGAAGCGTCTACACCTGGGGCAACAACGGCGGTGGTCAGCTCGGTCAGGGGACCTTCGGCGCGACGCCGACCTCGCACGTGCCGACCCTGCTGGCCGGCTCCGCGAACTCGGGCACCCGCGCGGTCGCCGCGGGTGAATCCTTCTCGATGGGGCTCCACCAGGGAGCGGTCTGGACCTTCGGACGGAACGCCGAGGGACAGCTCGGCGACGGGACGACGACGAACTCTGCATCGCCGGTGCAGGCCGTCGGGCTCAGCAACGTCGTCGCGATCGCGGGCGGCGGGCTCCATGCCCTGGCGTTGACCGAGGCAGGCGACGTCTACGCCTGGGGCGCGAACGACCACGGCCAGCTCGGCCAGGGGACCTTCACCCCCGGGCCGTTCAACCCGGGGAGCACGGTGCCGATCCAGGTTCCCGGCCTCGCCGACATCGTCGCGATCGCCGCGGGCCAGCACCATTCCGTGGCCCTCGCGGCGGACGGCACGGTCTACACCTGGGGCTTCAACGATTCGGGTCAGCTCGGCATCAACACGACCCTCGACGTTCCGACGCCGACGGCTGTCCCGGGCCTGCCTCGGATCCGGGAGATCAGCGCCGGCTACAAGCACACGCTCGCGCTGCCCGAAGGCAGCGAAGCGCCGCAGGTCTGGGGGCACAACTTCTCGGGCGCATTCGGCGACGGCTCGAACCTCGGTTCGTTGGTGCCGACGCCCTCGGGCCTCTAGGCGCGAGTCGGGCCCCCGGGCGCTACTCGGGCCCCCGGGCGCTACTCGGGCCCCCAGGCGCTACTCGGGCCCCCAGGCGCTACTCGGCGGCGAGCGCGAGCAGGCGGTCGACCGCCGGCCAGAGCTCGTCCTCGGGGATGTTCAGCGCGGGGAAGAAGCGCAGGACGCGGCCGCCGGCGACGTTCAGGAGGATGCCCTCCTCGATGCCGCGCTGCTGGACCCGGGCCGCGAGCTCGGGCTCCCGCAGAACGAGCCCGCAGAGCAGGCCGCGGCCGCGGGCCACCTCGCAGCGGTCCGGGTGGGCCTCGGCGAAGGCGGTGAGGCGCGCGAGGAGTTCGTCGCCGAGCCGCGCGGCGCGCTCGACGAGGCCCTCCGCTTCGATGACGCGGATCACGGTGTTCGCCGCCGCGCACATGAGCAGGTTGCCGGCGTAGGTGCCGCCGTGGTCGCCGAACTGCACGGTCTTCGAGACGTCTTCCGTGCACAGGAAGCCGGCGATCGGAACGCCGCCGCCGAGCATCTTGCCGATGGTCATCACGTCGGGCGTGACGCCGTCGTGCTCGCAGGCGAACCAGCGGCCCGTGCGCCCGATGCCGGTCTGGATCTCGTCGAGGATGAGCAGCGCGCCGTGCTCGGTGCAGGCCGCGCGCACCGCGGCGAGGTAGCCGTCCGCTGCCGGGTTCACGCCGCCTTCCCCCTGCACCGGCTCGACGATGAACGCCGCCGTCTCGCCGTCGATCGCTGCGGTGGCCGCTTCGACGTCGTTGAAGGGGACCGCGGCGTTCTCCTGGCGCAGCAGCGCTTCGTACGGAGCGCGGTGATGTTCCTGGCCGATCACCGAGAGCGCGCCGAGGCTCCGCCCGTGGAAGGAGCCCTGGGTCGAGACGTACTTCGTCCGGCCCGTCGCCCGATGGGCGATCTTCAGGGCGCCGTCCATGGCCTCGGTCCCCGACGAGACGAAGAAGCTCCGCGTGAGCGCCGAGGGCGCCACGCGCCGCAGCGCATCCACCAGCTCGAGCTGCGGGAGCGAGTACATGAAGTTCGTGGTCTGGAGGAGCGTTCCGGCCTGCTCGGAGATCGCGCGCACGAGCTCCGGGTGGCAGTGGCCGATCGCGTTCACGCCCCAGCCGGCGGTGAGGTCCGTGTACTCGCGCCCCTCGACGTCGCGCACGCGCGAGCCCTGGCCGGAGACGAGCGCGACGGGCAGGCGGCGCGCCACGGGCAGGAAACCCTCGGCCTCTCGCGCTCTCACGTCCTCGAACTGCATCGCCTACCTCCTTGGCTCCCGCCGGGCGGGCCAGCAACGTAGCCCGGCCCCCTGAGCTAGGCTCCCGGGCCCACGGAGGCCCCATGCCCGAATCGCCCCCCGACGTGATCCTCCTCGAGGGGATCCAGATCCCCGCGGCCCTCGGCGTCTCCGCCGCCGAGCGGCGCATGCGCCGGCCCGTCACCCTCGACCTCGAGGCCCGCCGCCCCCTGCGAGCGGCCGGCCGCTCGGACAACATCCGCCACACCATCCACTACGAGCGGATCTTCGAGGTGATCGAGGACGTCGCCGGCAACCAGGAACACAAGCTCGTCGAGGCGCTCGGGGAGCGCATCGCGCACGCCGTGCTCGAGAAGTTCGACGTCGAGGCGATCACCGTCACCGTTCGCAAGCCGAAGCCCATCGCCGGCGTGCTCGAGTACGCGGGCATCCGCATCACCCGCACCCGGGACGATCTCGGCTAAAACCTACTCATTGGTGCGGTAATTGGGGCGATGATGCCCTCTCCGCTACCTTCGGCCCGCGCCGGCATCCCACAGAGAACCCTGAAAAACCAGAGGAAAGCATGGCCTGGCAGCCTTCCGAAAAGCCCTCCGTCACACTCAAGAATTCCGACGTCTCCCAGATGTCGAAGAACGAGCGCATCAAGGTCGCGAGCCAAGGCCTGTTCTTCGTCGATCCGGAGGGCGGCGTCACCTTCCGGGACGAGGTCGACGACCTCTCCGAGGGCAAGGCCGACACGATCTCGAACACGGCCAAGGAGCTCTCGAAGTTCTTCGGGATCTACAAGCAGCAGGGCCGGGGCGAGCGCGGGAAGAAGCTGAAGGACTACTTCTTCATGATCCGCATCAAGTGCCCGGGCGGCGGCGAGCTCACGCCGAAGCAGTGGCAGGCCCTCGACGACGCGGCCGATCGGTTCGCCGACGGCACGATCCGCATCACCTCGCGCCAGGCCGTCCAGTACCACCACGTCTACGGGCCGAAGCTCGCGCCACTGATCCGCCACCTGAACCGCGAGTACCGCGACGGCGGCACCCTCGCGGCCTGCGGCGACGTGAACCGCAACGTGATGTGCTCGCCGATCGACGGCCTCGACCCGGCGGGTGACCCGCGCGGCAACGCCCTCGCCGAGGACATCGCCGAGGAGCTCTCGCCGCGCACGAGCTCCTACTTCCAGGTCTTCGTCTCGGACGAAGAGGGCCACAAGGGCCAGGTCGTGAACCCGGAAGAGCCGGTCTACGGCGAGCACTACCTGCCGCGCAAGTTCAAGATCGGCGTGGCCCACCCGGGCGACAACAGCGTCGACCTCCGCAGCCAGGACGTCGGCCTCGTCCCCGCGGACGCCGACGGCACCGCCTTCGATCTCTGGACGGGCGGCGGCATGGGCATGACCCACAACAAGCCCGAAACGGCGCCGCTGCTCGGGGAGTACCTCGGCCGCGTGCAGCGCGGGCAGGTCGTCGATGCGATCCGCAGCATCGCGATCCTCCAGCGCGACAACGGCGAACGCAAGGATCGCCGCCAGGCGCGCTGGAAGTACACGATGCGCCGCCTGGGCGTCGAGACGGTGAAGAAGGAACTGCGCGACACCTATGGCATCGCGCTCGAGGACACGCCGGCCACGCCGGTCCCGCCGATGGAGCTCCACCTCGGCTGGCACGAGATGCGCGGGGGCGGCGGCTGGTACGGTGTCTCCGTCGAGAACGGGCGCGTGAAGGGGAGCCTCCGCAAGGCCGTGCGCGAAGCGGTCGAGACCCTCGGCCTGCGCGTGCGGCTCACGCCCCAGCAGGATCTCCTGCTCGTGGGCGCCGAGAGCGCGGAAGCCGTCGAGGCGATCCTGAAGAAGCACGGCGTGGCGCTTCCCGAAGAGCTCTCGATCGCGCGCAAGAACGCCATGGCGTGCCCGGCGAAGCCCACCTGCGGCCTCGCCATGACGGATGCCGAGGGCATCCTGCCCGACTACTTCGACGCCATCGAAGCGGCGGGGCACGGCGACGTCGACGTCGTGATCCGCATGACCGGCTGCCCGAACATGTGCGCCCGGCCGCCGACGGCCGAGATCGGCATCTACGGCTACGGCAAGAACGACCACGTGATCCTGGTGGGCGGCTCCCGCGAAGGCACCCGCATCGGCAAGACGCTCTACCCCCGGCTCTCGGGCGAGGAGATGGTGCCGGCGCTGGTCGGGCTCTTCGGGGCGATCAAGGAGCACAACACCGAGGGCCTGCCCGTGGGCGACTTCCTCGACCAGACCGATGCCGAGCAGCTCCGGAGCTGGATCGGCATCCCGGCGGCAAAAAGCGAGGGGTCCCCGGGCCCGGCCGGGGCTGCGGTATGATGGCGCGGCTGCGGCTGCGCCCGCCGCGGCGGTAGGACCCGCCCGTGAGCCTAGCTGCTGCCGAAGTCCAGGCCTTCCTGAAGGACGCCCGCGAGACGGGCCGCCTGGACGACGCTGCTGCCCGCCGCTTGGCCGGCCACCTCACCGAAGCCGCCGTGCGCGAGCCGCTCCTCGAGGCGGCCCTCGAGAGCAAGCTCGCCGCCAAGGGCAAGACGGTGAGCTTCTCGCGCAACATCTTCATCCCGCTCACGAACCTGTGCCGGGACCGCTGCGCCTACTGCACCTTCGCGAAGCTGCCGGACTCCCCGGAAGCCCATACCTATGACCTCGAAGAGGTTGCCGCGGTGACGCGCGGGGGTGTCGCCACCGGCTGCATCGAGGCGCTCTTCTGCCTCGGCGACAAGCCGGAGATCGCCTACCGCGAGCACCGCGATTGGCTCGCCGAGCGCGGCTTCGATTCGACGCCCGGCTATCTCGTGGAAGCGTGCCGCGTCTCCTTCGAGGGCGGGCTCCTGCCGCACACGAACGCGGGCATCCTCTCCCAGGAGCAGATGGCGGCGCTCCGGCCCTGGAATGCTTCGCTCGGGCTGATGCTCGAGAACGTGAGCCCGCGCCTGCGCGAGCGCGGCATGCCGCACTTCCACGCGCCGGACAAAGACCCGGCCCTGCGCATCCGCATGCACGAGGAGGCCGGCGAGCTCGGCATCCCCTTCACGACGGGGCTCCTGCTCGGCATCGGTGAGACGCCCGCGGAGCGGCTCGAGACGCTCTTCGCGATCCGCGACCTCCAGGATCGCCACGGGAACATCCAGGAGACGATCGTCCAGCCCTTCCACCCGAAGCCGAGCATCAAGATGCGCGCGGCCGATGCCCTGCCCGATGAAGAGGTCGCCGCCTGGGTGGCGATGGCGCGGCTCGTGCTCGGCCCCGAGGCCAACGTGCAGGCGCCGCCGAACCTCGCCCCCGACGTGCTCGAGCTCCTGCTGCGCTCGGGCCTGAACGATTGGGGCGGCGTCTCGCCCGTGACCGTCGACTTCATCAACCCGGAAGCGCCCTGGCCGACGCTCGGTGCCCTGCGCGAGCGCACCGAGGCCGCCGGCCACACGCTGCGCGAGCGGCTGCCCGTCTACCCGGAGGACGTGCTCGGCCGCCCGGAGCGCTTCGACCCGCAGATCCTCGCCGCCCTCGAGAAGTTCGCCGACGAAGACGGCTACGCGAAGTCCGCGCCCGCACGGGAGGCCGCATGAGTCTCGAACGCCTGCTCGGCGGCGTCTCGCCGGACGTCCGCACCATCCTCGACCGCGCCCTCGAGGGCCGCGAGCTCTCGACCGACGAAGCCGAACGCCTCCTGCGCGCCGAAGGCGCCGACCTCCACTGGCTCGCCCGCGCGGCGGATCTCGCCCGCCAGGACGACTCGGGCGACGACGTCTCCTACGTCGTCTGCCGCAACATCAACTTCACCAACGTCTGCTACGTCGGCTGCTCCTTCTGCGGCTTCTCGCGCCACCGCGAGGAGGCCGACGCCTACGATCACCCGCACGAGGTGATCCTCGAGAAGTGCCGGGATGCCGTGGCCCGCGGCGCGAGCGAGGTCTGCATCCAGGCCGGCATCGACCCGCGCAAGACCGCCGAGCACTACGTGGAGGTGCTGCGCGCCATCAAGGCCGAGTTCCCGAAGCTCCACATCCACGCCTACTCGCCCGAGGAGATCGACTTCATCCAACGCAAGAGCGGGATGCCGCTGGCCGAGGTCTTCGCGTGGCTGAAGGAGGCCGGCCTCGGCACGATGCCCGGCACCGCCGCCGAGATCCTCGACGACGCGGTCCGCAAGCAGATCTCGCCGAACAAGATCATGCGCGAGCGCTGGGTCGAGATCGTGCGCGCGGCCCACGCCGCGGGCGTGCGCTCGAGCAGCACCTGCATGTACGGCCACATCGAGACCCCGCGCCAGGTGGCCGAGCACATGGGCCTCCTGCGCGAGCTCCAGAAAGAAACGGGCGGCTTCACCGAGTTCGTCCCCCTCGGCTTCATCCACGAGAAGAACACGCTCTTCAACTTCCTCGGCGCGCGCCCGGGCTCGACGGCCGCGGAAGACCTGCGCATGATCGCCGTCGGCCGCCTCTTCCTGCGCCCGTGGATCACGAACATCCAGGTCTCCTGGGTGAAGATGGGCCCGAAGCTCGGCGCCATGTGCCTCGACGCCGGCGCCAACGACATGGGCGGCACGCTCATGGAAGAATCCATCAGCCGCGAATCCGGCTCCCAGCACGGCGAGAACTTCCCCGCGGAAGAGATGCGCGCGCTGATCCGCTCCGTCGGCCGCACGCCCGTGGAGCGCAGCACCACCTACGGCGTGATCGCCCGCTTCGACGACCCGGAGAAGGACCCGACGAGCCTCGAGCCCGTGCGCGAGCCCGAGCTCTCGGGCCCGGCGCGCTGGCGCAAACAGGGCAAGGGCGCACGCACGCGCACGGCGGCGCTCGACGAGGCGATCGCGGGAACCGAGTAGCGCGGTGAACCCGCGGATACGCTCGTGACCCTTCCCTGAAAGCCATGTGACAGTCCGCTCGAGCGCGCCCATCGCAGAGCGAAGCGCGCGAAGAAGTCCGTCCCGTCTACCTGACGCGCGTGGAGCGGGCGCCATAGGCTCGCTTCACGATGCGGGCACGCACTTCCTCGCTGCGAATCTCACGGGCATGGCTCCTGGTGCTTCTGGCCGGGGTCTTCGCCCGGCTCGACTTCTTCGAGGCCGGGATGATGCAGCTCTTGCTGTGGCAGGGCGCGTCCGCCGTCGCGGTCGTGCGCTTCTTCGAGCGCGGCGGCGAGGCGGGGGAGGGGCCTCGCTTCTTCGCCGGCCTCGCGCTCGGCGTGTGCGCGGCGCACCTCGGATGGCGCGCGCTCCACCTCGGGGCTTTCGAGTCCGAAGCGCTCGCCGGGTTCTCCATCGTGTTCCTCCCTCTCGGCGTACTGGTGAGCGTCGCGGGGACGGGAGGACTCCAGGGCCGGTACGCGGCGGCGGCCCTCGGCGCGCTTCCGCTCGCCTTTGCCACCGCTCGTCTGGGATGTCTCGTGGCGGGATGTTGCCATCGCCCCGGGGATCTTGTCTCGGCCGCGGCGGTCGAGATCGCCGGGGCGGCGGGCCTCGATGCGCTTCTTCGACACGTCGCCCCGTCTTTGCTTCTCCCTCTCGTTCTCTTCGGGCTCGGCGCCATCCGCCTCGCGAGCGAGCCGCTTCGGCCGATTCCGCCGTTCGGGGCGCCGGCCGTCTCCGCCGCGATTCCCGCTGCGGGCTGGGTCGTCGCAGGGATCGTTCTGTCGTGCCGGCACAGTGGGGGATGGACGTGGTCCGTCTCCTCTCGCTGATCCTGCTCGTGTGGACCGTGCCGTGGGCCGTCACCTCGATGCTCGCGGAGCAGGGCCGGGACGCGGCGACGGCGGCGGCCTTCGCGCTGATCCTCGGCGCCGTGATGCTCGAACGCGATGCACCGATGATGTTCCCGAGACCGTCGACCGTCGCGGCCGGCTTCTGCGTCGGCGGAGCAGGCTACGCCGGGTGGGGGGTCGTGATCGCGGCGGTTGGCGAAGCGATGGGCTTCGAGCCGTTCGAGCCGCCGACGGCGACGCCTGCTTTTTCGACGGTCGTCGCCGTTCTCGTCCTGGCGCCGGCCTTCGAAGAACTCCTCTACCGGGAACGGCTCCTCGAAGCCCTGCGGGGGTTGCGATGGGGGCTACCTCTCCGCCTGCTCGCGAGCGCCCTCCTCTTCGCGCTTCCCCACGGCGAGCCGTGGCCCGTGCTCGGCACCGCCTTCGTGGGCGTCGGGCTCGCGGCCGCGTACGAGTTCACCCGGAGCGTCGCCTTCTGCATGGCAGCCCACGCGGGGCTCAACGCGGCCGCTCTGGTCGGGATCGAGGCCATGGTCGCGCCATCCCTGGTTCTCGGGTCGGCGTCGCTCGCATGGCAGGGCGCTCGGATCGCACGATGGGAGCGCGGCGGGGAGGGTCGCCTCCATGGCATCGTTTGATCGCGCCCTGGCGTTGGCGGTTCCCGTCGCCTTCGTGGCCGCCTCCCACGTCCTGTGGCCGGATGCACCTCGCCGCGCCGAGAACGTCTACTTCTGCATCACGTTGGTCGGCTACGGCCATCTTCTTGGCGCCGCATGGTTCGCCCCGCCCGTCTTCCCCCGCCCGGGAGGTGCGCCGCGGGCCCTGTGGACGGCATTCGTCTGGACCTCCATCGCCGTGGTGTTCGGGTTCTACGGGGCCGGGGTGGAGGCATTCGGGCAGGCGGCCCTGGCTTCGCCGCTTCCGGTACTCGGGCTGCTCACCGTTTCGAACTGGCACGTGCTCGAGAACGAGCTGTCTCAGCGGTCGAGCGGGGCCATCGGAGGCCTGCCCCCGATCGCCGCGAACCGTCGGGGCCATCGCATCGCCGTCGTGGGTGCGTCGGGGATCACGTTCCTGGCCGTTTCCTCTCCAGAGGTGAGGGCGGTCTACCCGGATCTCGCGATGCCGTTCGTTGGCCCCTCCTTCGTCGATACCTTCGCCGTCCTGACCGGGTACCACGTCGCCGTCTGGCTGGTCTTCTCGGTTCGCAGAGCCACGGCAAGAATGCGATCCGGCGATGCCGCAGGAGGGCGCACGGCGGCGCGCAGGCTCTTCATCGCCCACGCCGTTCCCGTCGCCGTCGGTCTGGCTCTTCTCGCGGCCGGGCCGCGCGTCGAGGAGCTCCGGATCCTCGTGTTCGGGCCCGCTGTCTACCTCTTCTGGTCCGTCCTGCACGTCGCGCAGACGGCGCTGTCCCGGCGCAAGGCTTCGCCAGAACCCTTTCTTTCCCACCCCGCGCGGTCCCCTCGGAGCATCCTCCATGCATCGAACGCGCACGACTACCCACTCGGTGAAGGTTCGGGCCCTGGCGATCCTTCAGGCTCTCTGTCTTCCCATGCTCGGTTGCCCGCCGCCCAACCCCGCGCTGACGCCGCGAGCCGGTGTCTACGAATATCAGGAGGACGCCATCGTTGAAGTCGGGCTGATGCGGGTGAACACGATCGGCGGGAACCTCTCGATCCGCCGCGTCGATCTGGCGATCGACACCCGCCTGGGAACGCGGGAGATCGCCGCCGTCTACGACGCCGCCGCGGCGGCATGGCTCTGGAACTTCGACGTTCGCTACGACGGCGTGAGCTTTCTCGACCCCTCGGGCGCCACGCACGACGTCTCCTCGCTCTCCGACGGCGCCGCGATCCCGGGGACGCATTGGGTGAAGCTCGACGCCAACCGGATTCGAACGAAGGGGGGAGTCGTCTGGACGTTCGATGCCGCCGGCCGGCTCGAAACGGAGCATTGGTCGGACGCGAGCTATCCGCGACTCCACTACGTGTCGGGCGGGGTCGGCGGGACGACGCGCATCCTTCGCATCGATCAGTGCTCGGCGCCCGCGAGCTGCTCGACGTTCTTCGATCTGGGCTACGACGCGTCGGCACGGCTGGTCGCCGTCACCGACCGGACGGGGCGCCAGGCCGCATTCGCCTGGAACGCGGCAGACCGACTCGTGAACGCTCGCGATGGGCTCGATGTCGCGGAGTCGCGCCCCGGCTTCACCTATGAATATGCGGGCGGCCAGCTCGCCGCCATGACCACCTCGGACGGCGAGCGAACGGAGATCGCCGTGGCCGGTGGCCGCGTCACCGAGGTCCGGCTCGTCGGGACACCCGACGCCGTCCACACCTTCTCGTATCAGGGCAAGAGCGACGGCCTCTACCACACGCGCTACTTCCCGGCCGTCGGCGGGGAGCGGCGCTTCGCGTTCGATGAGAGCCGGCGCTTGGTGGAGCTCCTGCTCGTCGGATCGGGTGACCGGACGCAGATCGCCTGGAGCGGCGTTCGGCCGGTGCAGCGTATCGAACCCGATGGGTCCGTCCGCACATGGACGTGGATCGACGACGACGTCCGAGCCGAGACCGAGCCCTCGGGGAACGTGATCCAGTACACCTACGCACCGACCGCAGCGAACCGCGAGGATCCGAACCGCCGCCCGTTGCTCCAGGCGTTGGATGCGTTGGGTCTCTTGGAGCTCCGCACCTACGATGCAGCCGGGCGGCTCTCGAGCCGGGCGAACGGAGCGGGTGAGACGACGACCTTCACCTACGACGCCGACGGGAACCTCGCGAGTCGGACCGACCCGGACGGTGTCATGGCGAGCTACTCGGACTACGGCGAGCACGGCCACGCCTCGGTGGTAACGATCGACGGCTTCGATCTCGAGAGCGAATGGGACGAGGTCGGGAACCTCGTCCGTGGCACCGGGGGGAGTGGCCCGGAGGTGGGCGGTGTCGTCACTCGTAGCTACGACGCCGACCGCAACCTCCGGTCCCTGCAGCTGAAGACCGGAGTGATCGCGATCGACGTCCGGGCCGACGGTCAGCAGACCGCCATCACACGCGATGCGGGTGACGATCACGAGATGATCTACGACGCCTTCGGCCGTCTGATCGAGCGCCGAGAGTTCGCTGATGGTTCCTGGCACTCGACCGTCTTCACCCACGACGCGATGGGGCGGGAGACCGCCGTGGAACGTCCGAACGGGATGCGCCGTGAGACCGTCTACGACGACGACGGACGCCCGGTCCTCGTGAGAGCCCTGCGGGACGGTGCGCTCGAAGGAACGCAGACGCTGACCTGGCAGGGCGGTCTCCTCGTCTCGAGCGACGACACGATGGGAGGCAGGGTGGAGCAGTTCGCCTACGACGCCGCCGGGCGCACGAGCGCCGTCACCCACGGCGACGGGTCCTTCACGGTCTTCGGCCACGACCTGCGGTCGCGCCGAACGAGCGAAGTCCACGTCGAGGCGGATTTCCAGGTCGTCGCGGACGTCACCCGTGCGTACGATGGCGCCGGCCGCGAGGTCGAGATCCGCGAGGGAGGCTCGGTGCTGGTCGAGCGTCGGTACGAGGAAGGTCGAATCGCGGAGATCCGCTACGGGAACGGGCTCACGCGCGAGTTCGACTACCAGCCGGACATCGGCGGCCTCGATTCGGCTTCGACCCGCGATGCCGGCGGCGACGTCGTCGAATCGACGGTCCTGACCCGGATCGGCTTCGGGCTCGACTTCGTCGGGGCGACGACCCAGACCTTCGGAGGCGTCGAGGTGGCGACCGAGGAAGCCTACTACCTCGCACCGTCTCCAGGTCCCAATGCGGCGGGTCCCCAACTCGCTGGGATCGGAAGCATCGGGAACTACTTCCTGGATGCCAAGTCGAACCTGCTCGAGAGTCCGCGCGGCCCGCTGGCGTACAACGCCGAAGGCAACCGCCTGGTCCATGCCGAAGGTGTCGGGAGCTACCAGTACGACGAAGCCGGCTTCGTGACCGAACGCGGCGGCATCCCGATCACCTGGACGGCGCACGGCCGCCTTGCTTCCCACGGTCTGGACGAACTCGCCTGGGACATGACCGGGCGGCTCGTCTCCTCGACCGTGGCGGGCGTCACGCTGCAGCGCCGCTTCGGCGGAGCGGTCCAGGCCGACGCCTACGGCCTTCCCGTCAGCATGGACCTCGGCGACGTTCGCATCGACCTGATCACCGGCCAGCACCAGTACCGCCACTTCGACTTCCGGGGGAACGTCAAGTTCACCACGGACCACGCCGGAGTGGTCCGCAGCCACTACGAGTACGACGGCTACGGCGTTGCCGCGGTGCACGGAGCCAGCGACGACCCGATCCGTTTCGTCGGCCGCGCCGAGTTCGGCGATCTCATGATCCTCGGCGAACGCATCTACGACCCCGCCGCCGGCCGCTTCCTCTCCCCGGACCCGATCTTCCAGCTCGTGAACCAGTTCTCCTACACGCTGGGAAACCCGGTGTGGTTCTCGGATCCGGAGGGGACGAATCCGGACCGGAGCGCCGAGAGGGCCGCAGCAGTTCTCACTGCTTTCTCTTTCGGGTTCGGTGCGTTGGGCTGGGGACTCGGCTTGTACGGGGCTCTCCTCGTGGCGAGTACGCTAAGCGGCGTCAGCATCGCCTTCTTCAGCGCAGCGGTGATCGCAGGCATGGCCGGTGCGTTCTGTTCGCCTCAGTCCATCACCCGGGTCCCGGCCGGATGGAAGAGCGTTGCCACGTTGCTTCCGCTTCAGCTGTTGCTTGCAATCCTGATTGCTCGGAGCAGGTCGCGGCAACGTCCGAAGGGGTCGGAGTCCCAGTGAGTGACCCGGCTGGAAGTGGAGGGGGGATCTGGCGACTCAAGCACGGGTCGATCGTCGGCTACGAGATCGAGGCGGCTACGGCCGGCATGGGGGGGCAGGCGGTCACGGCGATCGGAGTCTTCGCCGATCCCGATCGCGTCCTCGTGTGGGCACTACTCCACCTCGCCGCGGCGATCGTCAACGGATGGGCCTCCCTCCGTCAGATCCGGCGGCTGCTTCAGGACGGGTCGAGCGTAGCCGTCGATGGCGATGGAATCGTCTTCCGAGATCCGGCGTCGAGGGTTACGGGAATCGTTCCTTTCGGCGAGATCTTCAGTCTGGAGTGGCACGACCGGTTGCCTCGCGTGGTTCGCATCGGGGTAGCGGGGAGAGCGCCGATCGCAGTCGCTTTCAGACAGTTCGGGTCCGTCGAACGGGCGGGCGAGTTCTACCGGGAAGTGCGTCGACGGCTTCCCGGCGGCTGGACCGAGTCTCTCGAGGACCGAGCGACGATCGCAGACCGATCTCTAGCGAGCCCGCCGCTGGTGACCCTCTGTCTCGCCTCCGTTCTGCTGGGAATCGGTTTGGCCATGTGGTTTTCAGGTGGGTTCGAAGACGCGGGGGCTCTCGATCCGCTCGGATCCGTGATCGGGAACGAAGTCGCCGCGGGTCAGTGGGTCCGGCTGTTCAGCGGAGTTCTCTTGCATGTCGGGACGCTCCATCTGGCGGGGAACCTCTTCGCCCTGGTCTCCCTCGGCATGCTGCTGGAGAACGCAGTCGGAAGTCGACGATTTCTCGTCGTCCTCGGGTTCTCTTCGCTGGTCGGTGCGTCCTGCTGGGCGTTCCTCCATCCCGATCAGCCGGCTGTGGGCGCTTCGGCGGCGGTGTTCGGCGCAATGGGCTCGTTCCTGTCGATCAACGTGTTCCGCCGGCGAGAGCTCCCGGCCACCTTGCGATTGCCGTGGCGGATGTTTGCCTACGTGCTCGTCTTTGCTGCCATGACGGATTGGGTGATCGAGAACGCCGCTACTGCAGGTCACCTGGCCGGATTCTTGTCTGGAGCCCTGATCGCATTGCCGTTGATCCGCCCGGGGCAGCTCGCGATGGCGGTCACTCCGAAGTGGGTGGGTGTGAGTGCCTTCCTTCTCGGAGGTCTCCATCTCGTCGGAGTCGCGTGGGTCATCGTCGCGATCTCCCGAATTGCGTAGCATCCAAGACGGATGCCCGAGGACGTGCGCGACAGACTGTGGCTAGCCGTCACCGGCGGCCTGCAGGGCCTCGCCATCTGGGTCCTGGCCGAGGCCTGGCCCGACGAGCATGCGGCGCGCGCCGGCGCGGCCGCGCTTCTCTCCTTTCTTGCCGTTTCGAGCCTGGTCTTCCACTTCGTCTGGTCCGGGGCTTCGCGCGGGCGGCTCGTCGCGCTCGCGGTCGGGACGGGGCTCGTCTACGCCGCGACGGCCGGGTGGGTCGGCTGGGTGGTGCCCGTCGAGTTCGAGATCCACCGGCAGGATCAGCAGCGCGTCGCCACCTGGGTGATCGCAGCGCTCGTGACGCTCTACGTGCTCGGGCCCTTCCTCCAGATCTTCCAGCGCACGGGGCGGCTGCACTTCCCCTACGAGGATCTCTTCCTCCACGGCTGGAACAACTTCTTCGTCGCCCTCGTGGGCGCGCTGTTCGTCGCGGCGCTCTGGACGGTGCTCTTCCTCTGGGCCGCGCTCTTCGAGCTGGTCGGCATCGATTTCTTCGGCGATCTGTTCGGCAAGGCGTGCTTCATCTCCGTGGTGACGGGCGCGGCCGCCGGCTTCGGCGTGGCGCTCGGGCGCGAGAGCGAGCGCGTGGTCTCGACGCTGCGGGGCATCACGCTCGCGGTCTTCCGCGGGCTCCTGCCGCTCGTGGCCTTCGTCGCGCTGATCTTCCTGGCCGTGCTCCCCTTCACGGGGCTCGACGTGCTCTGGGATACGAACCACGCCTCGCAGCTCCTGCTCACCTGGGTCGCGCTCACGGTGCTCTTCTTGAATGCGGTCTATCAGGACGGCTCCGAGCGCGAGGGCGGGCTGCCCGGGCCGATGCGCTGGCTCGTCGAGGCGGCGCTCCTGGCCATGGCGGTCTTCGCGGCGATCGCGGCCTACGGCATCTCTGCGCGCATCGGGCAATACGGGCTCACGCCCCAGCGGGTGTGGATGGCCCTCGCGACGATCGTGCTCGGGGCCTACGCCTTCGGCTACGCGGGGGCGGTCCTCCGCCGCGGCACGCCGTGGCTGCGCGCGATCCGTGCGGTGAACCTGTTCGTGGCGCTGCTCGCGGTGGCGCTCGGCCTCCTGACCCATACGCCGTGGCTCGACCCGCTCGGGCTGAGCGCGCGCAGCCAGTTCGCGCGCCTCGCCGAGGGCCGCGCCAGCGCCGCCGAGTTCGACTACGGCACGCTCTACTTCCAGCTCGGCCAGGTGGGTGCGGAGCGCTTCGAGGCGCTCGCCGGTCTCACCGGCCACCCCGAGCACGCCGAGATCCTCGCGCAGATGGAACGCACGCGGCTCCACACGAACTACTGGGAGTGGAACCAGGAGCGGCCCGGGAGCGAGGGGCTCGAGTTCCTGACGGAGAAGGCTTTGCCGGAAGGACTCCACGCTGCCATCCGCAACATGGCCCAGGCGAGCCACGGCCACGGATGTGGCGGCGACAACTTCTGCAAGGCGGCGCCCTTCGACTACGATGGCGAGCCCCCGCTCGAATGGCTCGTCGCCATCGGCACGGAGCACTGGGCGCAGCTCCATCTGCTTGCGGAGACGAACGAAGGCTTCGAGCGCATCGGAGAAAGCCTGAACGCACCGCGCGCCCCGCGTGTCCTCGAACTCTTCGACGCCATGCGCGAAGGGCGCATCGAAGCGGTCGAGCCGGCCCACCGCGACATCCTGATCGACGGCGAGCGCTACCGGGTGCTCGACCGAGCCCGCTAGCGCTCCTCGGGAGAGCCCCGGTAGCCGCGGAACCGCCGTCGCTGCCAGGCGATGCGCACCCGCCGGAGGGTCCGCTCGAGCCACGGGATGCGGTGCTCGCCAACGACGCGCCCGTCCTCGAGCTCCGTCACCCGCTCGCCCGCCACGCGCCGCTCGCGCCCGCCCGGCAGGAGCACGCGCTCGGGGCGGCTCGCGTCGAGCACGTCGCCCACGTCGAGGATCCGAACGGGCATGGCCGCGCGGTACTTCTCGGCGATTTCCTGAAGCCGGGGCGAGCACTCGAAGGCGCCGGGCTCGGCTTCGCGGATCTCGAGCCGCGTCTCGGCGCCCGTCGTGAGGAGATCGAGCACCGCGCCGAGCCGGTCCGGCCGGTCCGTCGCTTCGAGCCCGCCCTGTAGCCAGAGGCAGCGGTAGCCGCGGCAGATCCCCGGCCGCCGCGCGTGGATGCCGCACCCGCCGCCCGCTTCGGGTGCGCGCAGCTCCGGGCAGGGTGTTCCGCCGAGCTTCGCCAGCTCGTCCACGCGCAGGACCACGCAGCAGAGCGAGCACTCCTCGCAGGCGCGCGCCTCGCCGCTCATCAGTACCGGTAGTGCTTGATGGTCTCGCCGCGGCGCCCGATGTCCGTCATCGCCTCGATGCCGAGCTCCACGTGCGCGGCCGCCCACTCCTCGGTGACGGCGCGGTCGGACTCCTCGGTCTTCACGCCCTCGGGGGTGGCCGGCACGTCCGAGACGAGCAGCAGCGCGCCGCGTGCGATCTGGTTGTGGTGGCCGACGATGAAGAGCGTCGCCGTCTCCATGTCGATGCCGATGCAGGTCATCGAGTGGAGCCGCGCGAGGAAGCGGTCGTCGTGCTCCCAGAGACGACGGTTGGTCGTGTAGATCACGCCGGTCCGGTAGTCGTAGCCGTGTTCGACGAGCTTCTCCGAGACGAACTTGTGCAGCTTGAAGGAGGGCAGCGCCGGCACCTGGGGCGGGAAGTAGTCGTCGCTCGTCCCCTCGCCGCGGATGGCCGCGATGGGCAGGATGAAGTGGCCGATCTCGGTCGCCTGCTTCAGCCCGCCGCACTTGCCGAGGAAGAGAACGCCCTTCGGGTTGCGCGCCACCAGGAGGTCCATGATGAGCGCCGCGTTCGGTGAGCCGATGCCGAAGTTCACCATGGTCAGGCCGGCGGAGTTGGTCGCCGCCTGCATCGGCCGCCCTTCGCCGCTGATCTCGCAGCCGAACTTCTCGGCGAAGTGGTGCAGGTACCCCGCGAAGTTCGTGAGCAGGACCCAATCGCCGATCTCGTCGAGGGCCATGCCCGTGTAGCGGGGCAGCCAGTTGCGCGCGATCTCGATGCGTTCGGGCATCGGGTGACTCTAGCCGTTGCCTGCCGGGCCGTCTGGGGCGAACGCCGTGCTGGGAATCGCGTATGATGGAGCGATGTCGATTCGGCGTATCGTCGGACCTCAGGACGCCGAGTGGCAACTCGCCGCGACTCCGGCCTGGGTGACAATCCAAGAACCGGTGTGGGACTTTCCAGCTTCCGAGGATCACGCAATATCCTGTCTTCTGCTCGATGAGCAGAACGATGTGGCGAGTCGGTCGGTCTACTGCCGGAACGTTCGCCGCCTCCAGACCCACTCCGCAGTCCAGGCTTTGAGCCAGGTCGAGGTCGATTTCGACCCAGCTGCCCACCGTCTTGCGATTCACTCGCTCGCACTGCTGCGCAAGGGTGAGGGAGAGGTCTGGGGAGAGGTCAGCAGGGCAGAGCGCGGCGACTTCCTGCTCCGTCAGAGGGAGCAGCAGCTCGAGCAACAGACCCTGACGGGACGGCTCTCCCTCGTTGCCCTTCTCGAGGACGTTCGCGTCGGGGATGCGATCGATCTCTCCTGGTCGCTCGAACCGATCGAGGTTCTCCCGGGGGAGCAGTTCACCGCGCTGTTTCCTTTCGCGTGGAACTTCCCCGTCGCCAGGGTCTCGTTCTCGGTCCGACGTAGTGCCGCGTCGCCGGTCCGGTGGAACCTCCATGAGCACCCGGGTTCGCCGAGTCCGCGCGAGACCGAATACGGTGACCGGATCTCCTGGACGCTGGAGGACCCTCCTCGGGTCGAGATCGAGAACAACTCTCCTACGACGGAGTGGCCTTTCCCACTCGTCGAGGTGTCCGGCTGGCGCAGCTGGGGAGAGGTCTCGTCGTTCTTCGATTCGCTCTGGGCGGACGCTCTGGCAGAGGGCGGTGAGTCGATTGCCGCCCAGGCAGCCCAACTTCGGGCTGAGCATACGGGCGAAGAACTCGTTCGCGAAGCCATTCGGTTCGTGCAGGAGGACATCCGCTACCTCGTGGTCGACTTCGGCACCGGTGCCGGAATGCTCCCGGGTGGGGCTGGTAGTGTCGTCCGCAGACGTTTCGGCGATTGCAAGGACAAGTCGGTTCTTCTGACAGCGTTGCTGCGAGAGCTGGGTGTCGATGCCTGTCCGATGCTCGTGGCTTCGAACTGGATGGAGGGCGTCCAGCGTCTACAACCCTCCAATGCGGCGTTCTCGCATGCGATCGTAAGTGTCGAGTTCGAGGGCAAGCAGCACTACGTTGACCCGACACTGATCGGTGAGCGAGGGGACCTCGAACACCGGACCCCGGCATCGTATGGCTGCGGCCTGGAGATCCGAGAAGGGGCGGACGCGCTGACCCCGCTTCCCGAACCGGCAGCCACCGACTTCAGTGTCATCGAGACGTTCCTTCTGGACCACAAGCAGAAAGAGGGGTCCGTCGAACAGCTCATCGTGGCCTCGGGGTCGCTGGCGGACGCCGTCCGAGCTTCGATCGTGAGAGACGGAAAGAGTGCATTCACCCGGGTCCGCGCCGAGGCGCTTCAGTCCTACTTCCCCGCCTTGGTCGCCAGTGAGGATCCTGCGGATGTCGAAGATGACCCGATCGCGAACGTCATCCGTGTTCGCACGCGTCACGGGCTGCCCTCCTGGGGCCCCGAGAGTTCGAAGACCCCTACGGAGTTTCGCTACGGCGCCCACGGCCTGTTCTTCGTTATCGATCAAATAGACGGGAGCGAGACGCGGCGGCAACCATGGGTGCTCCGCTATCCGATGACCGCCCACCACCGGGTGGTGGTGCGCGGAAACAGCGTGGAACGCCCGGGCCGGGAGGACCACCGTTTCTCGGGTCCTGGTTTCGAGTACAGCTGCGTCGTCGAGGGGGAACGCAAGCAGGCAACCTTCGACTACCGCTGGCGGACGACTCAGGCGCAGATCTCTCCGGAGGAATGGCCGTCCTACTGTTCCGAGCGGGATCGTGCCTTCGAGCGTGCCGGGGCAACCGTGTCCACGCCGCGCAGGGGCCCCTTCCGCCGCGGCTTGTTCGGCGCGAGCGTGGGAGCTGGGATCGCTCTCGGAGCAATCGGGCTTCTCACGGACCCGCCGGGCGACGTCTCGAAGTCCGGGCCTCGGGCGACCGAAGTCGAGCTGCAAGATGCGGCGGAGACCCGCCGGGCTGCAGCTCGCGCCCTCGAGGCAGGCGATCACCGCGCAGCCGCCGTACTGCTCGACTCGGTCGAGCAGTACTATCGGAACTCGCCGAACTTCTACACGCTGCGAGGAGAGGCGGCGCTTCAGGCGGGTGCGCTGGTCAAAGCGCGGCACTCGGCGGCGGCTGCATTGCGAATTCGTCCGAAAGATCCGTACGCTCGCCTGCTCGACGCGAAGATTCTCGCGCGAGAGGGAAAGTTCGCGGAGGCTCGAGAGGAAGCCCAGAAGCTGTTGGAGGAGGACCCGAACGACTTCGCGGTCCTCTGGCTGCTGGCCGGGATCGCCGAACAGGATGGCAGTCGGGCGGGCATCTTCCTGGCATGGCAGCGCCTGCTCGCCGCTCACCCCAGTCATCCCGACGCGTTGCTCCGATATGCGCTGCAGCTCTGGGATGACGGCCAGAGGGAGAAGGCCGAGTCGGTCCTCTTTGCGGCGAGAGAGGCGCAGCCGACCCCGAGCCCGCAGATCGAGTTCGCACTGTCGAACTTCCTCGATGCCGTCGGCCGGAAGGAAGATGCCGTAGAGCCTGCAAGGAGGGCCGCGGAGCTGGCGCCCGACGATCCGCGCTTCGCACACCGGTACGCCATGGCACTCAGCGCCGCGGGCGATTCCAGGGGTGCTCTGGAAGAGGCTCAACGGTTCGAAGAGCGCCACCCAGGCCACCCACTGGCGCTCTCGGCGGTCGCGCTTGCGGCGACCGACCTCGGTGAGAACCGCGTGGCCGAGCCGGCCTTTCGGAAATGGATCGACGCGGAACCGGGGAACGACCGTGCTGCGGCGAACTACGGTTTGTTCCTGCTCCGTGCCGGGCACCCCGAGGAGGCTCGAACCGTCCTCCGGGACGCGACGCGCAGGTTCCCTCGTTCCGGTACGGCTTGGCTCTATTACTCCGCCTCCTTGATGGCTGCGGGCGAGGTCTCGGAGGCGGCCGATGCTCGGAAGAAGGCCGAGGCGTTGATGTCGCAGCGCGAGCTTCAGCGGGTCACTCGCTGAAAGTCATCCGCTCCGAGGCGGACTCCGGCTGCCGTCCTAGCGCTCGCCCCGCAGGTGCTCGAGCCGGTCGCAGAGGGCCTCGACCTGGTAGCGCAGCGGCGCGCGCTCGAGGATCTGGCGCTCGACCGATGAGACGGCGTTCCGTACCGAGGGGTGGTCGCGCTCGAGGGCGCGGCCGATCTCCGAGAAGCTCGCGTCCGTGAAGCGGCGGCACAGGTACATCGAGAGCTGGCGCGGGAGCAGGATGTCGCGCCGGCGTGAGCGGGAGCAGAGGGCCTCGGGCGTCGTGCCGAAGAACGCGGCCACCATCTCGATGACCTCGCGCGGCGCCACGCGCCGGTTGCCGAGGGTGCGGCTCTCGCCCGGGCCGAGCTTGCGCAGGGCCGCGTCGGTGAGCGCGAGATCGACGGGCTGCTTCAGGAGCGTGGCCGAGGCGACGATCTGGCCGAGCACGCTCTCGAGGTCGCTCACGCTGCCGCGGACGGCTTCGACGATGCGCTCGACGCAGTCTTCGGGGATGCGGATGCCGCCGGCGGCGGCGCGGTTCTTCAGGATGCTGCGGCGGAGCTCCGTGTCCGGCGGCGCGAGCTCGGCGACGAGGCCGCTCGCCATCTGGGCGCCGAGCCGGCGGTCGAGCGCCGGGATCTCGCGCGGGAGCCGCGCGCCGGTGAAGACCACGCGCGCACCGGTGTCGAGCAGGTGCGCCACGGTGTGGAACAGCTCGAGCTGGGTGGATTCCTTCCCGCCGAGGAAGTCGACGTCCTCGAGCACCAGCACGTCGCAGTCCTCGCGGTAGCGGCGTTTGAAGCGCGGAACCTCGCGGTTGCGCAGCGAGCCGAGGAAGTCCGAGGTGAAGCCCTCGGCCGAGGTGTAGAGGACCCGCGCGTCCGTTCGGCGCACGGTACCGGCGACCGAGCGCGCCAGGTGCGTCTTCCCGAGGCCGGAATCGCCGGCCAGGTAGAGGGGATTCACCTCGCGCTGGCTGCCCGCCGCGAGCGCCACGGCCGCTTCGCGCGCCAGCGCGTTCGGCGGGCCGACCACGAAGTTGTCGAAACTCTGTTGGACGGCGCGGGCCATGCGGCGCGGCGCCGGCTCGCGCAGGCCCGCGCGCGCCGCGACCCGCGCGGGTGCCTCCGAGGCCCCGGCTTCCGGGACGTTCGCCTCGTCCGGCTCGACCTTCGCGAGCCGCCGCTCGGGCGGCGGCGAATCCGCGAGCGCCAGCCGCACGACGGGCGCGTCCTCCCCCGCCTCTTCGGCGTGGAGCCGCACCGCCTGCCGGATCGGCTCGAGGTACCGGTCGCGAACGCGGTTGCAGTGGAGAGCACTCGGACACAGGAGGCGCAGCGTCTTCCCGTCCGCTTCCGCGTGGAGGGGAAGGATCCATGCCTCGACTTCGTGCGCCGGCACGTCTTGCGTGAGGCGCCGAAGAATTGCGTCCCAGAACTCGGGGGGGCGAGTCAAAGGTCGAAGTTCCTGCCAGGCTTTGCCGTCGGACCTTCCGCTCTTGGGGGGCTTCCAGCGACGGGGCGGTATGTCGGGAAATTTCGGCGGTTTCAGTCGGCTTTGGAGCGTTCCGGCGTCAACCGTCGAACACATGCGCAATTAACCACAGCACTCGAAAGCGGGCAACGCCGATCCGTCCTGAAACCGACGGGCGAGTGACACAGCAATGCAACGCATTCGTGCACCAATGCGCGCCGACGAGGCGAAGTCTAACCCTCGTTTCGAAGTCAGATCGTCTTTGCTTTCCAAACGTTTCGGCGGCGTTGTCGAAGCGAGTTCGCGCGCGCACCGCGCGTCCCTGCCCGCTGCGGAAGTCCGCAGCGCGATCCGTTTCGTTCGCGTTCGTTCAACGATTTTCGCCGCGAATCGCGAAATTTCAGCGCGCGATTCCTGGCGTGGTTCGGAGTGGGTTCAGTGGAGGTGGGTCGGGCCGTCGCCGGCGGTCGTACCGAGGCCGGCGAGCTGGAAGCGCAGCATCGTATCGAGCGCGCGAAGGCGTGCGCCAACGCCGTTCGTTTCGAGCAGTGACTGCCGCTCGACGGGCGGGAGGTTCAGGATCTGCACGAGCGCGGCGATGAACGTGCCGTCGTCGAGCCCGTCGACGAGCTGCGGGCCGATCTCGTCTTCGCGGTCCGGTGCGACGGCGTGCACCAGGCGGCCGAAGGCGCTCGAGACCTCACCGCGCAGCCGTGCGAGCTCGGTGCTCTCCTCGCTGGCCTCCGGGAGCGCGACGGTCGACGCCTCGCGGTAGAGGCGGTCCGCCGGCCGCGCGGGCTCGTCGACGATGCGGAAGCGCGCGATGCCGTGCAGAACGATGTTGATGCGCCCGTCCGGAAGCTCCTCGGACTGGGTGATGCGCCCCATGCACCCGATCGGGAAGACCGGCGGGTCGCCGGACAGGTCGCCGGCGTGGTCCGGCCGCACGGTCACCATGCCGATGCGCCCGTCGCCATCGAGGGCGGCACGGGTCATCTCGCGGTAGCGCGGCTCGAAGATGTGTAGCGGGCAGTCCGCCCCGGGGAAGAGCACCACGGTGGAGAGCGGGAAAATCGGCGCGAGGGTCCGCTCGCCGGCATCGTCATCGAAATCGGTCACGCCCGTAGGATAACCGGCGTCTGGGAAGTGCGACTCGGTCTGGGAAGTGCGACTTCGGTCTGGGAAGGGCGACTTCGTCGTGGCGCCCGTCTCGGCCCCCCGGCTAGATTCCCCGGCGCGTGGACCGAACGACGCGACGCGAACTCCTCACCCGGCTCCGCTACGACGCCTACCGGATCGCCACGCGATTCGGCCTGCGCTACCGCGTCATCCACGCCGAGCGGGCGAACGTGAAGCGCCGATACGGCGTGTGTTTTTCGGACGGCGAGATCCGCATCCGTCTGGCCGACGTGCGGACGGGCGAGCCGCTCAAGTATTCGAGCCTGGTCGCCACCTTGTGCCACGAACTCGCGCATCTGAAACACTTCGACCACGGCGACGCCTTCCGCGCCTACAACGCCCGCCTGCTCGAGTTCGCGCGCTCGGAGGGGATCTACGCGCCGGCACGGCCCGAAGCGGCCGCGCGCCGCTCGGGGCGGCCTGCGCCCCGGAAGCGGAAGCAGGCGAAGCCCCCGCCCGCGGCCCAGGCAGCGCCGCCCGCGTCGCGCACGAAAACGCCGCCGCCCGGGCCGGAGCAGCTCGCCTTGTTCCGCTGAGGTATGGGGATGGCGCGCTCGGCGCCGGAGGGACTCGGGAGACCGCTCAGCCGTTCTTCTGCTGGTCGTATTCTTCGAGGGTGTTCGGGCCCTCGCTGACCTTGGCCTGGATCTCGTCGCAGGCGATCGCCTTGTCCAGGATCTCCTTCAGGAGGCCCTCGACCGTGATCTCGTCGTACTCGGCCAAGGCGTCTTCCAGGCCACTCTCGGTGACCGCGAACTCCAAGTTGGCCTTGATCCGGATATCCATCGCTTCCTGCGTTCCCTCGCCTGGACCGTTTCGGCACTTCGATGCCCGGCCGGCGTGACCGGGTTCTCACGGCCCACGGAAGACCCGCGAGCCGCATCGATCGCACCCGGAATGTCGCCTCGTAACCTGCCGGAATTGCAGCGGATTCCGAGCCGAGGAAACAGGATACACCACGCACTCAGTAAGAGCTATGGAATTTCGCGCATTTCCGGCCCCCGGGGCTCGCCGTTCACGCTCGGGGTTTCGCCGCCGGCCCGGGTGATCAGCGGGCGGGCGCCCGGCCCTCGGCCCTCACGTGGAGCACAAGGAGCGCGATCGCCCCGAGGATCACGAGGCTGTGGATCCCCATCGAGGCCCCGTGGAGCTGCCAGAACTCGGCGCTGGCCGCCCCCTCGGGGACCGTCCCGTCCGCGCCGAAAGCCCGGTCTCGAAGCTCATCCAGGCGGGCAGTGATGCCGAAATGGGACGTGAAGCAGAGAACCGAGAGGATGATGGGGTGGATCTGGAGCCAGCGGCTCCGGCGCAGGGCCCGGGCCAGCGCCGCGAGCAGGAGGCCCGCCCCCACCCCGTAGAGTTGGAGCGGTGTGTAGACGGCGTCCACCACCTGGCCGGCGAGCTCGGAGGTGGGGAGGACGCGGAAGGCGGCCAGGGCCACGACCAGCGCGAAGTAGAGCGTCGCGCCGATCCAGCTGCCCAGGACGAGCCAGAGCAGGCTGCGCAGCGCTGTGTCCCCTCGGTTCGACATGGCGGGATTGTTCCCGACGCCCCGGGTGCCGACAACCGGCCCGGCGCGCCGGCCGGGCAGCTCGCCGGGCGGAGGCTTTCCGACTTGTTCGGACTGAGGCGCTGGCTGAAGGATCGCCTGGTCGACTACCTCGACCAGCCCGTGGCGCACTACGAGCGCCGCGGCGAGAACGACGTCGAAGCGCTGCTCGCCCACATCCGCCCGGGCGACGTCGTGCTGGTCGACGGCAGCCAGCGCATCTCGAAGGTCATCAAGCTGCTCACGCTCTCGACGTGGTCGCACTCGGCGCTCTACATCGGCGACGAGCTCCTCCAGCGCGGCGGCGAGCTGCGCGAGCGGGCGCTCGAGGCCTGGGGCGAGGACGCGAAGCACATCGTCGTCGAGGCGTTGATGGACGGCGTCGTGGCGGAGCCGCTCACCAAGTACGTCCACCTGAACGTTCGCGTGTGCCGGCCGCACCGGCTGCGTCCGGAGCACCTGAAGACGATCCTCGACGACGCGGTGGCCGCGATCGGCTGGCGCTACGACCTGCGCAACGTCGTCGACCTCGCGAAGTACTTCGTTTCGATCGCGGTCGTGCCGCGGCGGCTCCAATCCGAGTGGAAGCACATGGGGAGCGACGTGCAGACCGAGGTGATCTGCTCGAGCCTGATCGGCCAGCTCTACCAGCGCGTGGGCTTCCCGGTGGCGCCGACCATCGAGCACGCGCCGCACCGCGCGCCCGCGCACGACCCGGTGGCGCGGACGGGCGTCATGCGGCGCTTCTTCCAGCGCCAGGGCTTCGACCCGCCGGGGATCTACCGGCGCCGTCACCCGACGCTGCTCACGCCGCGCGACTTCGACATCTCGCCCTACTTCGAGAACCTGAAGTTCAACGCGATCGCCTCGGGGCAGTTCGACTACGAGCGCATCCAGTGGGCCGAGGACGAGGCGCCCGGTGCGCCCGTGCCGACGGTCTCGATCGCGCCGGCCTCGAGCGGTTCGCTCGCGCCAAGCCCGAGCGATGCCGCGGACCGGATCGCCGAGCGGGTGCTCGAGGGCGTCCAGGGACCGGGCCCGGAACGCGAAGGCCGCTAGGGCCGCTTGGGCGGATCCCGAAGCCAGGCGGTGGCGAAGCGCAGCACCCGCAGGGCCGGCTCCGCGTCCTTCACCGCATCCACCCGCGCCGCGCCGATCGTCCGCCGCACGAGCTCGATGCCCGCGTAGCGCGCGACCTCGGGGAAGGGCACGGCGAGGGCGCCGCCGAGGCGGTCGCCGTAGGCCTGCCAGACGGCCTCGACCGTCTGCTGGGCATGCCCGGCCCGGTGGCCCGCCACGGCATCCACCAGCAGGTGCGCCACGAAGACGCCGAGGTCGAAGGCCGGGTCGCCGATGTGGGCGATCTCCGCGTCGAGGAGCTTCGGCCCGTCGGGGGTGAGAAGGATGTTCCCGGCCTGGACGTCGCCGTGGACGAGGGCGCCGCGCGGCTCGAGGTAGCGGGCGTGGAGGCCGTCGGCGATGGAGACGAGCTCGGCATCGGCACGGAGCTCGGCGGCCGCTTCGCCGAGTTCGGGCGGGAGCGGGAAGTCGTTCTCGCGCAGGGGCAGCTCGAAGATGTGCGCCCCGTGGAGCTGCGGGAGGTCCTCGTTGGCGAAGCGCGCGGCCAGGCCCGGGGAGGTCGAGGCGTGCACCGCGGCCAGGAAGCGGGCGACCTCGACGGCGGGCGCGCCGACGTCGGCGCCGCGGGCGAGGGCGGCGTCGAGACGCTCGGCGGTGCCCAGGTCCTCCAGTATGAGAACGCGTTCGCGTTCATCGAAGTCCACGATTTCCGGGCAGATTTTCGCCTCTGGGAGGCGCCGGGCCCACTCGAAGTAGCGGTGCTCGAAGACGATCCGCTCCGTCGAGACCCGGTACTCGGGGAAGCGCTCGAGGGCCGGCCGGGCCTGCTTCACGATGAACGAGCGGCCCCCGGCCCGGGCCCGCCGGACCCAGTTGATGTTGCCGTCGCCGGCCGCCTCGACGGCCGTCTCGGTGCCCTCGGGCACGAGGCCCCGGCGCGCCAGGTAGGCCCCCAGCTGCGCGTCGGCGAGGAGAAGCTGCTCGCTCACGGAAAAGCACTCCCTAGGCAAAAAAGACTCAAGCGCGCGCACCGGATTCCGAACCAATGAACATCGGTCCGGGTCGAGCCAGGGGGGGGCAAAGCTCGGAACGAACGCCTCGGGATCTTCGGATCCCGGGGCGATTCTCGTTCTGGGGGCCGGCCCAGAACCGCTCGCCCGGGGCTCCCACGCTAGGCCTGGAGTTCGCGCGCCTCGTCGGCCTCCGCCACGTCGCTGTGGCATGCGGCCTTTTCGCCACGGTCCGCCCCGACCTGCTCGCGCGTCTTGTTCGCGAGCCGGTGGATCTCCTCGGGGCTGAGCACGCCGCGCTTCTCGAGAATCTCACGCTGCTCCTCGCTGAGCGCGGCCGAGACCTGGGGCTTCTGCCAGGTGTACGCCTCGTCCTTCCCGCTCATGAACTCGGTGATCTCCTTACTGATGCGCACCGAGCACCAATCGTGTCCGCACATCGCGCAGAAATCCGTGTCGACGTCGAGATCCTCGTCGTGGAAGGCGCGGGCGGTGTCGGGGTCGAAGCTGAGCTCGAAGTGCTTCTCCCAGTTGAGGGCCGCGCGGGCTTTCGTGAGCTCGTCGTCCCGGTCCCGGGTGCCCGGGATGCCGAGCGCTACGTCCGCGGCGTGGGCCGCGATCTTGTAGGCGATGCAGCCCTGCTTCACGTCCTCGCGCTTCGGGAGCCCGAGGTGCTCCTTCGGCGTCACGTAGCAGAGCATGCTCGCGCCGTGGTAGGCGGCGGCGGTGGCGCCGATGCCGCTCGTGATGTGGTCGTAGCCCGGGAAGATGTCGGTCACGAGCGGGCCGAGCACGTAGAAGGGCGCGCCGTGGCACAGCGTGCGCTGGAGCTTCATGTTGTACTCGATCTGATCGAAGGGCACGTGGCCCGGGCCCTCGATCATGACCTGCACGCCGCAGCGCCAGGCGCGCTCGCACAGTTCGCCGAGCGTCGCGAGCTCCGCGAGCTGTGCGTCATCGGTAGCGTCGGCCAGGCCGCCCGGGCGGAGCCCGTCGCCGATCGAGAAGGTCACGTCGTAGCGCCGGAGGACGGCGCAGATGTCCTCCCAGTGCTCGTACATCGGGTTCTGTTTCCCGTGGTGGATCATCCACTTGGCGAGCAGCGAGCCGCCGCGGGAGACGATGCCGATGAGCCGCTTCTGGACCAGGGGCAGGTGCTCGCGCAGCACGCCTGCGTGGACCGTCATGTAGTCGACGCCTTGACGCGCCTGGTGCTCGATCCCTTCGAGGATGTGCTCGCGCGTCAAATCCTCGATCTTGCGGCCGAGGATCATCGAGTAGATCGGCACCGTGCCGATCGGGACGCTCGCGTTCTTGACGATGGCCTCGCGCGTCGCGTCGATGGGGCCGCCGGTCGAGAGGTCCATGACCGTGTCCGCGCCCCAGCGCTCGGCCCAGTGGAGCTTCTCGACCTCTTCGTCCGTCGAGCTCGAGACGGGCGATGCGCCCATGTTGGCGTTGATCTTGGTCTTGCTCGCGCGGCCGATGGCCATCGGGTCGAGGGCGTGGCCGAGGTGGACCTTGTTCGCGGGGATGACCATGCGGCCGGCGGCGACTTCACGGCGCACCTGCTCGGGCGTCAGGTGCCCTTCGCGCTCGGCGACGCGCGTCATCTCCGGCGTCACGCTGCCGACGCGGGCGTGCTCGAGCTGCGTCACGGGGGTGAAGCCTTCGGGCGGGGTCCAGGTGCCGTCCTCTTCCCGGGTCCAGTCGGCGGGCATGAAGTCCCAGGCCGTCTTGTCCGAGGGGGCGGGCATGCCGGGCGTGTCCGGCGAGGCGAAGGCCCAGGGGGTGCCCACGCCGGGCGCACTGGCGAAGCTTCCGGGGTTCGTGCCGGCGGCGACGCTTGAAGGGTTGTGGCCGGCCGTCGGCCGGTGGAATCGCCCGCGGCCGTTCGGCTCGTCGGGGTTCAGCTCGCGCTCTGTCGTCATGTCGGACTCCTCTGGAGGAGCACCGAGGGGGGCCAGGTTCAGCTGGCTTCGAGCGGGTCAGGCCTTTCCTACGCTCGCCCGGCGCTCCGGAGAGCTGCCGAGCCGAGTTCAGGTTCGAAGGGTCTGATCTCAGGAGGACCGCGCCGTGCGACCTCCACCCCTAGGCACCGCAAACGCTTCGAGCCTAACAGGCGCGCGCGCCGTCGGCGACACCTGATGGGGCAGGGCGCCTCGCCGAGCGCCAGGAAGGAACGTCCCCCGGGTCAGGGTTTGGCGCCGCGGAACATCTTCGCGATGAGGTCGGCGCGGTTCACGTAGGGAACGCCGTTGAAGGCCCGCGGCGGGCTCGGGCGCCGGGCGAGCCAGATCCGCTTGCGTGGGTAGTCGATGCGGACCTTGAACTCCGAGAGCAGCTCGACGCCGACGACGGAATCGCCCACCGGCTCCCGGTTCCAGCCGTCGTGGAGGACCATCGCGGGGAGGCCGTCGAAGGCGAAGCCGCCGAGGGCGAGGGAGTCGAGCCAGCGGAGTTGCACCTTCACGCGCTGGTGCACGCCGGCGCCGCGGAGGTCGCTCAGCGCATCGAGCGGGCCGACGGCATCGGCGGTGGTCTGCGAGAGGATCACCGGGAGCGGCGAGCCGGTATCGACCCACAGGCGGGTGGGCTTGCCCTGCACCGTGGCTCCGAGGCTCGGGCGGTTCGCTTCGAGCCCTATGGGTAGGACGGCTTCGCCCTTCTTCTTCGCGGCGGCCGGGACCTCGAAGCGCTCCGGGTCGAGGAAGCGCAGCCGGCGCTCGGCGAAGTCGAACTCGAGGACGTAGGCCGAAAGGAAATCGCCGCCGAGCGCCGTCGGCTCCGCGCCGGCGGAAGCGTTGCGTCCGGGCCCGTCGACGTGGATCGTGATGGGCCGGCCTAGAAGGGTCGGTGCCTCGGCCGGGCCGCGTTCGCCAGGCAGGCCGAGCTTCACGGCCGCGCGCGGCGTCGCGCGCGAGACCGAAGCGCCGGTATCGACGATGAGCGCGAGCGGCGGGTTCCCTTCGGCGGCGAGGTCGACGGCGATCCGGCCGCGGGGTGCGTCTTCGAGGAACGGGAGGTCCGCGAGCACCGCGGACTGCGGCGTGGAGCCGTCGCCGGCCGGAGCGTCCGCGTGGGTGGGAGCAGCGAGGAAGAGCAGGCACGTCGCGAGGAGAAAGGGCCGCATGGCGCGATGCTACCATGCCGCCTCCCATGGAAAACGGTTGGGACGAACTGCTGCCGTGGCTCACGGTACCGCGCGAGAACGGCAGCCATGCTCTCGCCGAGACCGCCGACCGCCTGATGGACGCGCTCGCCGGCATGGGTCTCGCGCCCGAGGCCGTGGCGTACCTGGCGCGGCCCCAGGCGCTGCGGCTCGCGGGCATCGTCGCCCTGCTCGGCTGCCTCTTCTATGCGCGCGCGATGCGCGAGCGTCGCTTCGGCCTGGCGGCCTTTGTGGCGCTCGCCGCGCCGCTCCTGATCGTGGTGGATACCGAGGTCCGGCCCCTCTACTCGGTGATCGAGTCCGAGGAGCAGGTCAACGTCGTGGCGCGCGTGGCGCCGGCCGGGGCGGTGGAGCAGCGCCTGATCCTCTCCGCGCACTACGACAGCAAGACGGATCTCTTCGATCACCGCGAGCGGCGCTGGGTCGAGGGCGCTTCGGTGCCGATGGTGGTGTGGATGCTCGTGGCTGCGGGGCTCGGCGCGTTGGCAGCGCGGCCGCGGCGAGGGGAGGGGGTGCGGCGGTTCGTCGTCGCCTCGGCGCCCTTCGCGGCGGGGGCGTACGGGCTGCTGACCTTCGCGACGCTCACGGGGGGTGCGTTCCATCCGCGGCCGAGCCCGGGCGCGCTCGACGACGGCGCCGCGTGTGCCCTGATCTTGAAGCTCGGCGAGCGGCTGGCCGCGGCGCCGCTCGCGCGCACGGAGGTCGAGCTGCTGTTCCTATCGGGAGAGGAGGTCGCGACCCAAGGTGCGCGGGCGTACGCGCCGCGCGTGGCGGCCGCGGAGGTTCCGGCGGCCGTGGTGAATCTCGAGCTGATCGGCGCGGCGCCGGATCTCGGGTACGTCGCCGAGGAGCACTTCGTGTTCGGGAGCCACGACGCCTCCCCGCGGCTCGTGGCCCTCGCCGACGAGACCCAGCGCGAGCGCCGCGGCTTCCCGCTCGAGCGTTTCGGCGGCGCCGTGACCGATTCACGCGAGTTCCTCGCCGCCGGCATCCCCGCCGTCACCCTGGCGAGTCACCGCATCGGCCAGGGCACCCCTTCCGGACTCCACTCCGCGGCCGATGGCATCGAGCGCATCGATCGCGCCGCCCTCGATACCCAGCTCGACCTCCTCGAAGACCTCGCCCGCCGCATCGACCGCACCGGCCTCTAGCCGGCCAGGTTCGGTCGCCCGGGTGCCGGGCTGCTACCGTCCGACCATGCGCAAACCCTTCGTGCTGCTCCTCGCCGCGGGCGCTCTGCTCCTCGCCGGCTGCGACCGCTCCATCGAGCCCTACGACCCGAACGAACAGGTCGAACAGCCGGACTTGAAGCGGATCTTTCCCGAGGGCGCCGCCCGCGTCGCCGAACGCGAGCGCGCCCAGGAAGGCGGCCCCATGGCCGGCGCCCCGCCCCAGCCCATGGGCGGCCGCGGCGCGACCCCCGTCGCCGCCGAAGCCGAACCGATCGCCGGCACGATGGTCCTCACGCCCGAGCTCGAAGGCCAGGTCCCCGCGGACGCCATCCTCTTCCTCGTCGCCCGCAAGCCCGGCGGCGGCCCGCCCATCGCCGTCCAACGCATCCCCAACCCGAAGTTCCCGCTCCCCTTCGAGATCGGCCCGGGCGACCGAATGATCCAGTCCATCCCGTTCGAAGGCCCGCTGCTGCTCTCCGCACGGGTCGACGGCGACGGCAACGCCACCTCGCGCGAGCCCGGCGACCTGCAGGGCGCCGCGCCGGACCCCGTCGACGCAGGCGCGACGGGCGTGACGATCCGGATCGATACGAGGCTCTAGTTCGACGAACGGGCAGGGGGAGATTCCGTGGTCGGATCGATCGTTCAAGTCATCGCGGCCCTGGCCCTGCTCTACTTCGGCGGTGAATGGTTGGTTCGAGGCGCTTCGGCGCTGGCGGCCCGCTGGGGCGTCTCGCCGCTCGCCATCGGGTTGACCGTGGTCGCCTTCGGGACCAGCGCGCCGGAGCTCGTCGTTTCGCTCGACGCCGCGCTGTCCGGAGCGAACGACATCGCCGTCGGAAACGTCGTCGGCTCGAACATCGCGAACCTCGGGTTGATCCTCGGCCTGGCCGTGCTCCTGTGCCCCGCGGTGGTCCAGTCCAAGATCGTCCGCTTCGACGCGCCCCTCATGATCGCCGCGTCGTTCGCTCTCCTGCTCATCCTGGCGGATGGCACGGCGTCCCGCGCGGAAGGGGGGCTCCTGGTAGCGGCGTTGGCCGCCTACGTGGTGTTCACCTTCTGGGAGGCAGGGCGGGAGGCCCCGGAGGTTCGCGAAGAGCTCGCCTCCGCGGCGCCCGAGCCGGCGGAAGGCGCTTGGCGGGGCGGCCTCGTTGCGTTCGCGGGCTTCGCCCTGCTCGTCGCCGGAGGACACGTTCTGGTTCGCGCCGCCGTCGACCTCGCCTCTTCGCTGGGAGTCGGTCAGGCGGCGATCGGGCTCACCGTCGTCGCGATCGGAACCAGCGTCCCCGAGCTCGCGACCACGGTCGTGGCTTCGGTCCGCGGCCAGGGGGACATCGCGATCGGCAACGTCGTGGGAAGCAACCTCTTCAACATCCTCGGCATCCTGGGGATCACGGCGCTGGTCGACCCGCTGGCGATCGGCAACATCACGTGGATCGACCTCGGAACGATGATCGGCTTCGCCTGCGTCGTGATGGGGCTCATCGTCGCCCGCCGCCGACTCGGAAGGATCGAGGGCGGCGTCCTGCTCGCGGCCTTCGCGCTCTACTTCGCCCGGCTGCTGGTGGCCTGATGACGTCGGTGACGGCCTCGCCCGCTGGAAAGAACGAACCCTTCGACACGGGAGAAAGGTCACGGGTACCCTTCTTCCGTGGTCAGCCCATGTGCACGAACCGGACGCCTGACCCGGCGGGAGCCAACGCCTAGTGCCGCAGCATCCCTCGCTCGAGCACCTCGATCACCGGCCCTGGCCGGTTCCGTCTTCCCGTTGGTCGTGGCGCCAGTCGTGGCGGGACCTGCTCTTTGCGCACTGGCCCGTGCCGGCTTCGGCGCTTCAGCACCTGGTTCCCGCACCGCTCGAGGTCCAGGAGTTCGAAGGCACCTCCTGGGTCGGCATCGTGCCCTTCCGAATGGCGGGCGTGATGCGACGACCCTTTCCCGACCTGCCGTACTTCTCGGCATTCTCGGAGTTGAACGTCCGCCTCTACGTCGAGCACGAGGGACGTCCGGGCGTCTGGTTCCTGAGCCTCGATGCCGCGAACGTCGTGGCCGTATGGGCTGCTCGTTGCTTCTTCCACCTGCCGTACTTCCATGCGCGGATGTCGCTCGAAGGCCTCCCGGATCAGGTCCGCTACCGCTCCACCCGTCGATCGGACCCGCGTGGCCTGTCGTTCGAGGGTTCGTACGCGCCTGGTGGCGATCCCTATCTCAGTACTCCCGGCTCGCTCGAGCATTGGCTCACGGAGCGGTACTGCCTCTACGCGCAGTCGCCGCAGGGGCGGTTGTTCCGTGCAGAGGTTCACCACGAGCCGTGGCCGCTTCAGAGGGCAGAGGCGACGATCGAACGCAACGAGATGCTCGTGCCGTACGGGATCGAAGTCTCCGGCTCGCCGGAGCTTCTGCACTTCAGTCGGCGGATCGACGTCGTGGTGTGGTCTCCGGAGAGGGTCGCGGCCTCATGATCCAGCCCATCATCGAGAAAGACGCGCCGGCCGTGTTGGCCGTCGCCGAGTCGAGTGGCCTGTTCGCGCCGGACGAGCTCGGCGAAGTCCGCGGCATGCTCGAAGCCCACCTGTCCGGTGAGCTCGGAAGCGACCACCACTGGCTCGGCTACTTCGACGGCGGACTGACCGGGGTTGCCTACTTCGCGCCGGAGCCCTTCAGCGACGGCGTGTGGAACCTGTACATGCTGGCCATCGACCCCGAGCACCAGGGATCGGGTCACGGCGCGGCGCTCGTGCGGCACTTCGAAGCCGCGGCGGCTGCCGAGGGCGCGCGGATCCTGCTCATCGAGACGTCGAGCCTGCCGCGCTACGAGCGCACCCGCTCGTTCTACGGTTCGTGCGGCTACGAGCTGGAGGCGCGCGTGCGAGACTACTACGCGCCGGGCGACGACAAGATCGTGTACTGGAAGTCGGTCGCGGCCTAGCTTCGGTAGGCGTCGATCGTCGGAGACAGGCAGTGGGTCTTCCGATTCAGGCGACAGGCAAACGCACGGCGGGCCGTGGAACTCTCGCGATCGTCCTGGTCACCCTCGGCCTGTTCGGAATCGGTCTCCTGGTCGCGGTCCACTTCGGGGCGGAACTCGAACCGCCGCGTTCGCAGGTCGAAACCGACCTCGTCGAAGCGATCACCGGAGCCCGTCTCCTCTCGACAGAAGCCGTCTGGGGCGAGGTCGATGCGGTCGCCCTACGTATCGACTACTCGGCGCCGGGTGGGGCCGATGTCTCAGAAGTCTGGCACTACGTCCGGCATCCGAAGACCGGCTGGCGCCGCGTCGCGACCGAGCCCTAGACCTCCTGGCTCGAGTCCACCTCGGCGATGAAGTCCTCGAGCAGCGCATCGGTCACGACGAACGGGCTCAACAGCCGCTTCGCGAAGTCACGCTTCTCTTCCGCGCTCCATCCTGACCACAGGCCCTCCCGGTCGACGCGCTGCGCGGCGATTACCCACTCCCGCCGGTTCGGTGCCGCGAGCCGCCAGTCCTCCCAGGCCTGCGCCCGCTCCTCGCCGTGCGCCTCCCGCTCGAGTTCGATCAGCGTGTCGAAGACCCGGTTCGCCACCGCGGCGACGTGGGGGCTGCCAGCGATCTCCTCTTCGAGCGGCGCCTCGCTGAACTTGGCCTCGAGGATCGTCTTGTGGAGCGCGTACAGCTCCGCAAAGTCCGAGATCGCAAAGATTGTTTCAGCCACGTCAGGCTCCTCTCGAGTGGGCTGGCAGCGTATCGCATGCGTCGATTCGACGAGGGCAATCGCGGGTGCGGAGCGATTTCTTGATCGGTGTCGTGATAGGGTTCCGGGGCCGATGTCCGAACTTCGCCCTTCACAATGATGGCAGCGTCTCGCCTCCGGGCCTTCGGGGCTTTCTTGGCGGTCTTCCTGATCGGCTGTACCGCGATCTTGCGGTACCCACGCGGTCCGCTCCCGTCGGACTTCGACGAGTCGCTCGTCCTCGCTACGGGCATGAACCGAGATTTCCTGACCCGCGATGCGTTCGACGAGTTGGTCATCGAGATTGATTGGGTCGAGGGGGCATGGACCGAATGCGGCGGCGCTTCGCACGCTCGAGCGTCGCCTCGCTGAGGTGGCGCCCAAAGGGTTCGGTGTCTCCATCCGGCTCGACGACGAGATTCCCGCGAGCGAGTGGGAAACGTTGAGCGGGCTGGAGTTCGCATTGTCCACGCAGGAGTTGCTGCAAGACCGTGTGGACGCTCTTTCGAATCGTCGATCCCGGGAGATGCGACTCTATTTGATCTATCTGCCGGATGCGCCGAAGGATCACCCGGATCTCTTCGGGCTCTTCGCAAACCTTCCTTTTCTGCTGAGCGCTACCGATGGTCAGGTCCGCAAGGATCACCTGTCGACGATCTTCGTCTTCAAGGAAAACGTTCGCCAGAGTGAGGTGCTCTGGATCGGCGAAGAGCAGATCGAGACGTCTACCCTCGTCCACGAAGCGGGGCACTTCCCCGGGCTCGTCTGGAACCCCGCGCACAAGCAACCCGAGTCTCCCCATTGCACGAACCCGACGTGTGTCATGGTCCAGCCCGACTGGCGAAGCGTCCTTCGCAACCTCCTTCGCGGGGCGTTCACCGCCGAGCTGCCGACGCGTTTCGATGAGTCGTGCCTTCGCGACATTCGCCTGGCACGCGAGATCTGGAGAAGCCAGGCCGAGTCCTTGGACCAAGCGCCAGCGCGAGACGTCCGCGGGACGCTGCGTGGTAGAATCGAGCGACGCCCGATGTCGAGCGGTGGCGAAGAGCTTGGAGGCTGAGCCGCGCAGAAGGGATCCGGTTGAGTGGAACGGATGCCATCCTCATCTTCCTGGTCCTGATCGGCATGACCCTGTTCATGCTCGTTTCACCCCAGCTGTTCGAACGGTTCCCGAGGTTCAAGCGGGTCTCTGACCGCTATGGGCGCGTCACCTGGCATCCGGCGACGGCCCTGGCTTGCCTGATGCTCGCGCTTGCCTCGCCGTTCCAGTCCGCCAAGCCTCTCGATTGGCCCTTGGTTCTCCTTTCCGCTTTCTGGTTGGCCGGTTGTCTGCTCATGCGATGGGAGGAGTCTCTCTCCGGTCCGGAGGCAGACTCCAGGCGGATCCGGTCGCATCGTCGGTGGTAGTGTCAGCGCCCAATCGATCAGCTTCGTCGTGCAGATCCGGCCGATCGTGTCGAGCCGCTGCGACTCTCTGCGTCGTACTGGTGGCCTGCTCTGAACCGCAGGCCCCATGCGATCCGCTCGACCCCGTCCTGGCCGAGTCTGCCTTCGTTCTCGTCGCCGAGCCGACTCCCGGCGTGCGAGCCACGAGCCCGCTTCGCGTGGCCGGCTGCTCCCGGACCTTCGAGTCGAACGTGGTCTGGGAGCTTCAGGACAGAAGAGGTCGGACCGTCGCCTCGGGCCACACCTCGGGCGGTGGCGTCGATGGCGCGGGCCCGTTCTCCTTCGAAGCCGTCTTTTCCGTCGACGAGCCGCAGCTCGGCCACCTGATCGTTTTCGAGCCCGACGTCTCCGACGGTGAAGGCTTTCCGGGAGGCCGCGCCGTCGTGCCCCTCGTCCTCGTACCGCCCCCACGCTAGAGAGCCTGATAGACTTCGTTCTTGGGCCAGGCGGCCCGGGAGGGATCGAAGTGATCGGATATGTGACCGTGGGCGCGAAGGATCTCGAGAAGAGCGTCGCCTTCTATGACTCCCTGCTCGGCTCGCTCGGCGCCAAGCGCTTGATGGAGATCGACGGGTTCATTCTCTTCGGAAAATCCCTCGACGAGCCGTGCATCGCCGTCGTCCGGCCCCACGATGGGAACCCTCAAACCGTGGGCAACGGGATCATGATCGCCCTGCGTCTCGAGTCGAACGACGAGGTCGATGCGCTCTACGCGAAGGCGTTGGAACTCGGAGGCAGCGACGAAGGCCCTCCGGGGGATCGGGACGGATTCTTCTACGCCGCCTACTTCCGAGACCTGGATGGCAACAAGCTGAACGCTTTCGCGGTGGGGTCCTAGCTATCGGAGCGTGTGCAGCTTCTCGACGCTCTCGACCGTGCCCGCGACGACCAGGCGATCTCCCGCCTCGATCGGGTCGGCGGCCTTCGGGAGGCGCGGGGCGCTCTCGCCGTGGCGCCGGAGCAGGATCACCTGCACGCCGCTTCTCCGCGCCACGTCGAGCGACGCGAGCGTCCTCCCGAAGAACGAGGGCGGGGCCTGCATCTCCTGGAGGATGAAGCCGCCGCCGAGCTCGACGGACTTCACCTTGCTGAGGACGCTGAAGGAGTGGGAGACGCCGCCGGCGAGGTCCCGCTCGAGGACGCCCTGGTTGTAGATGTTGATGACGTCGCGTTTGTGGACGCTGCCGATCAGCCGCGCTTCGTCGTCCAGGATGGGGATCTCTTCGTAGGTGTCCTGGCTGAAGATGCGCATGACCTGGGCGAGGTCGTCGTCTTCGGTGACGTAGGGGACTTCGCCGACCAGTAGGTCCTCGGCGACGACGACGTCGCGGAGCTCGTTGATCTCGGGGAGGACGCGGCGGAGTTCTCTCAGGTAGATGGTGCCGAGCAGCTCGTCGCGTTCGTTGACGACGAAGATTTCCGTGTGGTCGCTCTGGACGATGCGGTCGACCACCACCTGCAGGTTGGCGGAGGCGCGCAGGCGTTCGGGCTCACGGTCCGCGACTTCGGCGACGGATCGGCCGCGCAGGACGTTCGGGTCCTGCTCGGCGTCGAGGTTCACGCCGCGGCGGCGGAGCTTCGCGGTGTAGATGGAATCGCGCGAGAAGAGGCTCGTCACGAGCATCGCCACCACGCAGGTCGCCATGAGCGCCGGGATGATGGTGTAGTTGCTCGTGAGTTCGAAGATCATGATGATCGCGGTGATCGGCGCGTGGGTGGTCGCCGCGACGAAGCCGCCCATGGTGACGAGCGCGTAGGAGCCGCCGGTCGCGGTGGACTCCGGGAACCAGGCGTGGATCACGCTGCCGAGCGCGCCGCCGAGCATCGCTCCCATGAACAAGGATGGAGCGAAGATGCCGCCCGAGCCGCCCGAGCCGACGGTGATGGCGGTCGAGATGATCTTCGCGAACAGCAGGCCGACGAGCGTCAGCAGCGGGAGCTGGTCCGTCATGGCTGCGGTGATCGAGCCGTAGCCGACGCCGAAGACGTGGGGCAGACCCATGGCGCCCATGCCGCCGACGAGCAAACCGCCGAGCGCGGCCTTCAACCACGGCGGGAGCGGGATGCGCTCGAAGAGATCCTCGGTCTTGTAGAGCGAGAACTGGAAGAGGAGCCCCGCGATCCCGGCGGCGACGCCGACCAGCGCGAAGGGGAAGAGCTCCCAGCCGCTCACGAGTTCGTACTGGGGCACCTCGAAGGCGGGGACGTCGCCGAGGATGCTGCGTGAGATGACCGTCGCCACGACGGAGGAGATGACGATCGGCGTGAACATGACCGCGCCGAAGTCCGCGAGGATGACTTCCACGGCGAACAGCGCCCCGGCGATCGGCGCGTTGAAGGTGGCGGCGATGCCCGCCGCCGCGCCGCAGGCGACAATGACGCGCAGCTCGCTCGGCGGGAGCCGCAGGAACTGGCCGATCACCGAGCCCACCGCCGAGCCGATCTGCACGATCGGGCCTTCGCGGCCGACCGAACCGCCCGAGCCGATCGAGAGCGCCGAGGCCAGGGTCTTCACGACGACGACACGCGGGCGGATCACGCCGCCGTTCAGGGCGACGGCCTGCATCACCTCCGGCACGCCGTGGCCCTTCGCTTCCCGCGCGTAGAACCAGACCAGCGGTCCGACGAGCGCGCCGCCGGCCGCCGGCGCGAGCAGGACCCAGTACCAGGGCAGCGCGCGCGCGATCTCGACCAGGTCGTCGGCGTGGGGTGCCTCGCCGGCGAAGAAGGAGGCGAAGCCCGCGAGCCCGCCGTAGAAGCCCGACTGGAAGAACTCGATCAGGTAGCGGAAGAAGACCGCGCCGAAGGCACCGGCCACGCCGCACGCGATCGCCACCACCACCATGAACAAGTTCCGGCGGGAGTGGCCGCGCTGTGCCGCGGGGATGCTAGCTTCCATTGCGATGTCGTCTCCGCGACCGTGGTCGGTGGTCGAGACCGAACCCCTGCACGATTGCGCCGTCTTTCGTGTGGCCAGGACACAGGCGCGCTCTCCGCGCACCGGCGACGTCCATCCCTTCTACCAGATCCAGGCGGACGACTGGGTGAACGTCGTCCCGGTGACGGGCGACGGCCGGGTCGTCATGGTGCGGCAGTACCGTCACGGCTGCCAGGAAGTGACCCTCGAAATCCCGGGCGGGATGGTCGACCCGGGCGAGAAGCCGGTGGTGGCCGGCGCCCGGGAGCTCCTCGAGGAGACGGGCTACCGGGCCGGGGCACCGCTCATCCCGATCGGCTCGGTGAACCCGAACCCGGCGCTCTTCGACAACCGCTGCTTCCAGTTCGTGGCGCCGGCCTGCGAGAAGGTCGCCGAGATCCGCAACGAATCGACCGAGGAGACCCACGTCGAGCTGGTCCCCGGAGCCGAGATCGAGCGTCGGATCGAGGCCGGCGAGATCCACCACGCGCTGGTGATCGCGGCGCTCTTCCGCTGGCGCATGCTCGGAGGCGCGGATGGCGGCTCGTAGGGCGGCGAAGGCCCGGCGCGGCCTCTCGACGATGAAGCCGCGCATGGCCCTCGGCGACTTCCTCGTCGCCTACCTGAACCGGATGGACGTGACCCACATCTTCGGGCTCCCCGGCGATCTGGTGCTCAGCCTCTTCCACCGCTTCGGCCGCGACCGCGGGCTCGAGATCGTGACCTTCTCCCACGAGCCCGCCGTGGGCTTCGCCGCCGACGGCTACGCGCGCAGCACCCGGCGCCTCGGCGTGGTCTGTGTGACCTACGGCGCCGGGGGCCACAACGTGGTGAACCCGGTGGCCGGGGCCTATGCCGAGCAGGTGCCGCTGCTCGTGGTCTCCGGCGGGCCGGGCGAGGCCGAGACCCAGATCGGCGGTGTCCACCACCAGGCCAAGAGCATCGAGGGCCAGTGCAACATCTTCCGCGAGATCTGCTGCGACGCGCGGATCCTCGAGCACCCCGAACGCGCGGCCCTCGAGATCCACGAGCTGGTCGGGCGGATCCAGACCGAGCTCCGGCCCGGGTACCTCGAAATCCATCGCGACCTCGTCGGGATGGAGATCCCGGTGCCGAAGGAGATCCGCGATTGGGACGGGAAGTTCCCGCCCACGCGCTCGGACCCGCGCAAGCTGCGCGAGGCGGTGGCCGAGGCCGTCGAGCGGCTGCGCGCGGCGAAACGGCCGGTCCTCTTCGGCGGCGTCGAGCTCTTCCGCGAGCGCTGCGAGAAGGATTTCCGCAAGCTCGCCGAGAAGATCGGCGCGCCGGTGGTGACGACGGTGCTCGCCAAGGGCGTCTTCCCGATGGATCACCCGCTCCACATGGGCATCCACATCGGCCCCTTCAGCCCGAAGCCGATCGAGAAGCGCGTGCGCGATGCGGACCTCGTGCTCTCGCTCGGAAACCAGCTCACGGACATGAACCTTGGCGCGACCAAGCCTCAGGTGAAGCGCGAGAACTCCGTCTGGGCTGTCGGCAACCGCGTGAACGTCTCCTTCCATCAGTACACGGACGTCACGCTCGGCGACTTCGTGCGCGCGCTTGGGCGTGAGAAGCTGCCGCGCTTCAAGGAGCGCGTGGTCTACCACGACAACCTGAAGCGGAGGAAGGCCGGCGCGCGCACGCCCTCGGAGCTCTCCATCAACGATCTGCTCGTCGAGGTGAACGACTTCCTCGCCGAGGCGCCGCGCAGCTACGACGTCTTCGCCGAGTCCGGCGACATGCTCTTCGGTGGCCTCGAGGTGCGCATCCCGGCGGGCGGCCTCTACTTCGCTCAGGGCTACTACGCTTCCATGGGCTTCGGCGTGCCCGCGGCGATGGGCGCGCAGATCGGCACGGGGCGCCGGCCGCTCGTGCTCTCGGGCGACGGCGCCTTCCAGATGACGGGGATGGAGATCTCCCACGCGCCCAGGCGCGGGCTCTCGCCGATCGTCGTGCTGGTGAACAACGCGGGCTGGGGAATCTTCCGCCCGGTCTCGCCGCGCCAGGATCTGCTCGAGATCCCGAACTGGCCCTACGCGGAGCTGGCCCAGGAGTGGGGCGGCGTCGGCTTCCGCGCGACGAACCCCGTCGAGCTGCGCGAGGCCCTGCGCGCCGCCCACGCCCAGCGCCGCTTCGCCCTCGTCGAGTGCGTCGTGCCCAAGGACGACATCTCGCCGATCTCGCGCCGCTACATCCGCGCCAGTGCCCGCAAGGCGCAGGCGGAGCGCTCGTGAGGACGCTCCGCTTCTACCTCGACTACATCTCCTCGAACGCGTACCTCGCGTGGCTCCGCCTCCCGGAGCTGGCCGAGAAGTACGCGTTCGAGGTGGAGCCGGTGCCCGTGCTGTTCGCAGGTCTGCTCGAAGCGAACGGCCAGCTCGGCCCGGCGGAGATCCGCCCGAAGGCGCGCTGGATGGTCCGGAACACGCTGCGCAAGGCGGCGCTGCTCGGCGTTCCGCTCCGCCCTCCGAACACGCACCCCTTCAACCCGCTCCTTCCGCTGCGCGCCTCCTGCCTCGAGCTCGACCCGGCCGAGCGGGAGCGCCTGATCGGGGCTCTCTTCGCCGCGACGTGGAGCGAGCAGCGCGACGTCTCCGACCCCGCCGTCGTGGTGGAGGTCGCCCGGGAGGCCGGCGTCACCGATGCGGACACGATCGCCGAGCGCGCCACGGCGCCCGAGATCAAGCTCCGCCTCCGCGGGAACACCGACGATGCCATCGAGCGCGGCGTCTTCGGCGTACCGATGCTCGAACTCGAAGGCGAACTCTTCTGGGGCTACGACGACCTTCCGTATCTGGAGATGGTTGCCGCGGGTGAGGACCCGATCCGCTCCGAGGATGCCGCCTACTGGGGAGACGGGCCGCCGCACAGCTCTTCCATGCGTCGCCAGTTCCGCGAGAAGCTCCCGCCGTCCTGGGAGCGCGAGCGCCGAGAATTCGAGAAGCGGAAGTGAGCGGGCGGCGCATGAGCCTGCGGAATCTCCCGGTCCCCGCCGAGCCGGAGAAGGTCCGCCCCGTACGCCTCGCCTATTGGGTGGGCGGGGTCGCCCTCGTCGTGAGCCTCTACGCGACGTTCAACGCCTTCGTCCTCGCGCCGATGCTCGCGACCCAAACGCTCCCCGGCGCCTGGCGGTTTCTTCCGCTGATCTTCGGCGCGCTCTACCTCGCGGGCCTGTTGATGATCCTGCGCGGCCACTTTCTCGGCGGGAGGCTCGCGCTCGTCGGCGTGGCTTCCGTGCAGGTCCTGACCTTCGGCCGCCTGATCGGGATCGAAGCGGGCGCGCCGTTCCTCGCGCTCGTGCCGCTGATGGCAGGGGTCCTGCTCTTCGCCCGAACGGAGCGGCCCTGGATGCTGCTCGCGCTCGGTTTCGGCGTGGCGTCGATCGGTGCGATGTACGCCGGGGTCGCAGGGCGAAAGCCCGTGGTCGAGCTCGACCCGGGCTTCGTTCCACTCGCGCGTGGGTTGATCCTGCTCTTGACGTCGGGGCTCGTCACCGGCGCGCTCATCTGGAACAGCCGGCTCGTCGCCCAGGCCCAGGAGGCCCTTCGCGAGGAGCAGGAGCGTTCCGAAGCGCTGCTCCTGAACGTCCTCCCCGAGCCCGTGGCGGAGCGCCTGAAGGCCGGCGTGAACCCCCTCGCCGATGGCTTTGAGGAAGTGACCGTCGTTTTCGCGGACCTCGTCGGCTTCACCCGCTTCTCCGCGGACCGCGACCCGGCGGAGGTCGTCTCGCTCCTGAACGAGATCTTCTCCGTCTTCGACGCGCTGGCCGAGCGGCACGGGGTCGAGAAGATCAAGACCATCGGCGACGCCTACATGGTGGCGAGCGGGATCCCGCGCCCGCGCACGGACCACGCCGAGGCCGCGGCCGAGATGGCGCTCGACATGCTCGAGGAGGTCGAGAAGCTCCGGGCCAAGCGGGAGCTCGGCGTCGAGGTGCGGATCGGCCTGCACTGCGGGCCGATCGTGGCCGGCGTGATCGGCCGCAAGAAGTTCGCCTACGACCTCTGGGGAGACACGGTGAACGTCGCGAGCCGCCTCGAGGCGAGCGGGCAGCCTTCCCGCGTGCACGTCTCGAGCGACGCCCGGCGTGCGCTCGGTGATGCCTATGCCTTCGAGGCGCGGGGCGAGACGGAGCTCCGTGGGCGCGACGCCATCGAGACGTTCTTCCTGACGGGGCGTGCGGCCAGCGCCGGCTAGCTCTCGCCCTCCGGCCGGTGCGGCGGCGGCAGGATCCACGGCATCAGCAGCAGCAGCGCGAAGGAGGCGAGACCTCCGACCTTGTACGGCATCTCGATGTCGAAGGCGTCGATCAGCTGCCCGGCGACGAGGGAGGACATCATCGCGCCGAAGTGCACGCAGGCGGCGATGAGGCCCTGTCCCGTGGCGCGCAGGCGCTCGGGGACCGCGGCTTCGATGTAGAGCGGCGTCCCCATCATCAGCCCCGCCACCGTGACGCCGTGCAGGAAGGACGTCGCGTAGAGGAGCGGGAGGCTCGGTGCGAAGCCGGAGAGCGTCCAGCGCAGGGCCACCGCAAAGAGGCCGATCGCCATCAGGCCGCGCGGGCCGAAGCGCTGGAAGAGGACGCCCGAGAGCATCAGGCCCGGAATCTCGAGCGCGACCATCGGGAGCCACATGTTGCTCACGGTCTCGAGCGTGCCGCCGCTCGCCGTGACCAGGCTCGGGAAGAAGAGCATCGGCGCGTGCGTGAAGAAGTAGGCCGCGATCGAGAAGAGGGCGAGCCGGACGTAGGGGCCGTGCCGAAGCAGGGCACGCCAATCGCCGCGCGCCGCCTGCATGGAGACGGCGCCGGTGCGCGGGAGCGTGAGCGTGGCGAGGGCGGCGAGCAGGGCGAAGGCCGCCGAGACGGGGAACATCCATTCGAGCCCCGGTTCCGAGGGGCCGCCCGGGACGGCATTCCAGCCGCGGTCGGCCTGGGCGGCGTCGAGCAGGCGCGGGAAGGCCAGGGCCATCACGACGAAGGAGATCGTGCCGAGGCTCCGCACGATGCCGAAGGTGTGGTGGCTGTGGTCGCGCAGGAGGGCGAGGCTCACGGCGACGGTCATCGGCATCATCGCGGTGTGGAACGCGGCGAACAGCGCGTTCGCGAACAGGAGCTGGAGGAAGCCGCGTGCGAGGAAGAGGCCAAGGAACCCGACGCCCGCGCCGAGGGCGATGATGCCCATGACGCGCGTGCGCGAACCCGTGCGGTCGGCGATCTGCCCCCAGAAGGGTTGGGAAAGCATGCCCATCAGCGAGAGCGCCGCGATCACGAACCCGGCCTGGCCGCCGGAGAGCCCGGCGTTCTCCGTCAGGTAGAGGCTCCAGAACGGGAAATAGAGGCCGAAGCCGGCGAAGTACAGGAACCAGACCAGGCCAAGGCGAAACTCGACGCGCATGGGAACTCGGGTTTTTCGGGGACGACGCCGCGCGAGTCTATCGCAGCTCCAGGCGGTCGAGGAGGATCTCGATCAGCATCGGGTGGGTGCCGATGGGTTCGGCCACGCGGACGGTCACGCCTCGGTGTCGGGCGGCGGCCTCCGTCGCCTGGGCCGGGACGTCCTCGATGGTGTGGCGGCCCGGCGCGAGGAAGCACGGGAGGACGGTGATGTCCGCAGCGCCGTCCGCGACGCAGGCGTCGATTCCGGCCGCGATGTCCGGCTCGACGATCTCGAGATGCGCCGTGTGGACGACGTGGTCGACGCGGTCGCGCAGGGCGTCGGCGAGGCGCTCGACGAGATCGTTCGCCTCGGCACGGCGGCTGCCGTGATCGACCAGCAGCACGGCGCGCTTCATTCCCGTGTGGCGCGCTCGAGAGCCCGGCCGAGATCCGCGCAAAGATCGTCCGCGCCTTCGATGCCGACGGCGAGGCGCACGGTCGATTCGGTGATGCCCTTGCGGAGCTTCTCTTCCGCCGGGAACGAGCCGTGGCTCATGTGCCAGGGGTAGCCGATCTGCGATTCGACGCCGCCGAGCCCTTCGGTCAGGGCGAAGAGCTCGGTCGCGCCGGCGAAGCGGCGCGCCATCTCGCCGTCGCCCGCGAGATCCACGGTCACGACGGCGCCGAAGTCCGCCATCTGCCGGGCGGCCAGCGTGTGGCCCGGGTGGTCGGCGAGGCCCGGGTAGTGGACGCGCGAGACCTCCGGCCGGCCGCGCATGAACTCCGCGATCGCCCGTGCGTTCTTGCAGTGTTCGCGCATGCGGACGGCCAGCGTCTTCGCCCCGCGCAGGGTGAGCCAGCAGTCGAAGGCGCCCGGGATGCCGCCCGTCGCGTTGCGTGCGAAGGAGAGCCGATCCTTCAGCGCTTCGTCGCTCGTGAGGAGCGCGCCGCCGAGCACGTCCGAGTGGCCCGAGATCCACTTCGTCGTCGAGTGGATGACGACGTCCGCACCGAGCGAGAGCGGCTGCTGCAGGAAGGGCGTCGCGAAGGTGTTGTCGATGACGAGGCGCGCACCGTTGCGGTGCGCGATCTCCACGCACGCCGCCACGTCGACGAGCCGCAGCATCGGGTTCGTCGGGCTCTCGATCCAGACGACCTTGGTGTCCGGGCGGCAGGCCTTCTCGACCTCCTCGGGCCGCGTCGCGTCGACCCAGGTGAACTCGACGCCGTAGCTCGGCAGGATCTCGGTGAAGAGCCGGTACGTCCCGCCGTAGAGATCGTCCGCGACCACGACGTGGTCGCCCGCCCCGACCATCTGCATCGCCCCGGTGATGGCCGCCATGCCCGAGCCGTAGGCCAACCCGAAGCGCGCGCCCTCGAGGGCGGCGAGGCAGGTCTCGAGCGCCGCCCGGGTCGGGTTGTCGCCGCGGGAGTACTCGTATCCCTTGTGGTCGCCGACACCGGCCTGCGTATAGGTCGTCGTCTGGTAGACGGGAACGACCGTGGCGCCCGTGGCTTCGTCCGGCTCCTGGCCGGCATGGATCGCCCGGGTGGCGAAATCGAGATCGTCGTCCTTGGACACGGAGGCTCCGCTAGCGCTTTGCGAGATCCGCGAGGAACTCGGTGGTGCGCGCCATCGAGGCCGCGCGGTCGTCGCCGAAGGGGAAGACGTTGGCGTTCCAGTCCGTCACGCCCGCGTCGACGAGCCGCTGCACGCCCGCTTCGAGCGCCTGCTCGTCGCCGACCATGGCGATGTCGCCCGGGCCCGAGGCGCCTTCGTGCTCGATCATCGCCTTGTAGGAGGGCAGCGTTCCGTAGGTCGCGAAGAGCTTCCCGGCGAGCTTGCGCGCGCCTTCCTCGTCGTTCGTCAGGCAGACGGGGAAACCGGCGACGATGCGCGGCGCGGACTTGCCGGCCTTCTCCGAGGCGGCGACGACGTCCGGCACGATCAGTTCGCCGAGGGTCTTCGGCCCGGTCATCCAGGTGATGCTGCCGCCCGCGAGACGGCCCGCGAGTTTGCGCATCACCGGGCCGAGGCCGCCGATCACCACCGGGAAGGGCGAAGCACCCGAGACCTGGAGGCTCGCCTGCACCTTGTAGACCTCGCCCTCGAAGCCGACCTGGCCCTTCTCGACGAGCGGGCCGAGCACCTCGAGGTACTCACGCACGTGGCGGGCGGGCTTCTCGTAGGAGAGGCCCATCATGTTCTCGATCACGACCTGGTGGCTCGGGCCGATGCCGAGTACGAGCCGCCCGCCGCAGGCCGCGTTGGTCGAAGCGGCTTGCTGGGCCATGTAGTAGGGGTGGCGCGAGTGCGTGACGGCCACGGCGGTGCCGAGCTCGATCCGGCTCGTCTCGCGGCCGGCCAGGGCGGCCAGGGTGAGCGCGTCGAAGTTGAAGATGTTCGGGAGCCATGCGGCCTGGAAGCCCGCGGCCTCGACGGCCTTCACCTGATCGACGAGTGCGTCGACGCTGCCTTCGCGCCCGGTGTCCGCGACGCCCGTTCCGATCCGGATCCCCTTCATCTCCTACTCCTCGAACCGGCGCCGCCCCGGGCGCCCGCTCACCAGCCTGGGGCCGTGGCGACCAGGTCGTTCTCGATGCGGATCGCGCAGGAGAGCCGGCGCCCCGGGTCCACGCGGTTTCTCTTCTTCGTGCGCCGCTCGGCTTCAGACTCGGGCGGCGCGCCGGCGCCGACGTCGCAGGAGCAGCGCCCGCAGAGGAGCTCGCCCCCGCAGGCGCGGGCCGCGGGCAGCCCGGCCTGGCGCGCTGCGTCGAGCAGCGTCGTTCCGGCCGGTACGCGGACCGTGCGCCCGGAGGGTTGGAAGCGGATCTCCACCAGCACCCGGGCATCATACGCGAGGGGGGCACCTCGGCAAATCGGCCCGCCGCATGGGCTCCCCGTCGCCGGCCGCGCAGGCGCCCCCCCGGCTTTCGGGTTAGTCTTCGCCGCGATGCCGACCGCGGGAATCCTCGTCATCGGAAACGAGATCCTTTCGGGCAAGGTGGTGGACACGAACTCTCCCTACCTGTGCCGCGAGCTGCGCAGCCTCGGCGTGGACGTCGAGCGCATCCTAACCATCCCCGACGAGATCGATCTCATCGCCAAGGAGACGCGGGCGATGAGCGAGGCGTACGACTTCGTCTTCACCTCGGGCGGTGTCGGGCCGACCCACGACGACCTCACCCTCGACGGCATCGCCGCCGCCTTCGACCGCCCGCTCGAGCTGAACCCGTCGATCGTCGGCCGGCTCGAGCGTGCCCAGGCCGGCAAGCCGAACGAGAGTCAGCTCAAGATGGCGCGCATCCCGGCGGACTCGACGCTGATCGACGCGGGCGATCTCTGGTTCCCGGTGATCATCGTCGAGAACGTGCACATCTTCCCTGGTATTCCGGAGCTTCTGCGCAAGAAGTTCGAGGCGATCCGCGAGCGCTTCCGCGGCATCCCCTTCCTGCTGAAGCGGGTCTACGTGCGGCAGCACGAGAGTGCGATCGCCCAGGACCTGCACGAGCTGCTCGGCGAGTATCCGCAGCTCATGCTCGGCTCCTACCCGAAGATCGGGGAGGAGCGCTTCCACGTCCTGCTGACGCTCGAGTCCCGCGACGCGGGCTACCTGCAGGACGCCCTCGACGACCTGCTCCGGCGCCTCGGGGACGAGGCCGTCTACAAGGTCGAGTAGCTGGGCGGCCTCTCCGACGGCGCGCGCGAAGCGCTGGCCTACGGGCACCCGCTCTTCATGGTGGCGGTCCTGGCTCTGGCGCTCGCGGCGCTGCGTGCCGGCGTGGCGGTTCGCCGCGCCCGGGCGCGTGGGCACGGCGCGATCTCGGAGCTTCGCAAAGCCCACATCCGCCTGGCGCGGCCGACGGTGCTGCTGGTCGTGATCGGATTCGCCGGAGGGCCGCTCTCGATGTGGCTCCTTCGCGACCGCGAACCGTTCGGAACGCTCCACGCCGCGCTCGGTGTGATCGCCCTGGCGCTGTTCGTGGCGGTGGCGGTGCTCGGCCGCCAGGCCGAGCAGGGGCGCCTCGACGTCGCGGCGCTGCACGGGCGCCTCGGCCTGGCGGCGGTCCTCGCGGCCGGGGCCGCGGCGGTGGCCGGCTTCGTGCTCCTCCCGTAGGCTGGCCGGGCCATGAGCGACAAGCCCCCCCTCCTGATGGTGTTCGCGGCCGCCTTGAACCGCGGGCAGCTCACCGCCGCGCACCGGGAGCGGCTCGCGGCGGTCTCCGAGCCGGTCCTCCCGGAGTCGATCCCGAACTTCGACGACCCGGCGGCGGCCGAGCACCTCGGGCGGGTCGAGATCGTGCTCTCGAGCTGGGGCTGCCCGCCCGTCGATGCCCGGGTGCTCGAGCGGATGCCGAAGCTTCGGGCGATCTTCCACGCCGCAGGTACGGTGAAGAACCACGTCACGCCCGATTGCTTCGACCGCGGCCTCCGCATCACCTCGGCGGCGTACGCCAACGCGATCCCGGTGGCGGAGTTCACCGTCGCGGCCATCGTGTTCGCGAACAAACGGGCGTTCCGTGCCCAGCGCCTCTACCGCGAGGTGCGGAGCTACCGGCTGTGGTCGAAGGAGCTGCCGGGCATCGGGAACCACGCGAAGACCGTCGGCCTGGTCGGGGCATCGCGCATTGGCCGCATGGTCGCCGAGCGGCTTCGCGGTTTCGACCTCGAACTCCTGATCCACGACCCGTACCTCGCTGCGGAGGAGGCCCGGGCGATGGGGGCCGAGGCGTGCGAGCTCGATGCCCTGCTGTCGCGCTCGGACGTGGTGAGCCTCCACGCGCCGTCCCTTCCGGAGACGCGCCACATGATCGATCGCCGCCGGCTCGGGCTGCTGCGCGATGGCACCGTCTTCGTGAACACCGCCCGCGGCGCGCTCGTGGACCACGAAGCGCTGACCGAGGAGCTCGTCTCCGGCCGGATCGACGCCGTGATCGACACGACCGAGCCCGAGCTGCTGCCGCCGGAGTCCCCGCTCTACGATCTCGACAACGTCTTCCTGACGCCGCACATCGCCGGGAGCCAGGGGTCCGAGACCCAGCGGATGATGACCCTCGCCATCGACGAACTGGAGCGCTTCGTCCGCAGCGAACCGCTCGAACACGAAGTGCGCCGCGAAGACTGGGACCGGATCGCCTAGGAGCCCCGCGTTTTGCCGACCGTTTCCTTCTGCTCCATCTCGGCCATGGACCGTTCTCTCGCCGACGCCGTCGCGCTCGCGGGCCGCTGCGGTGCGGACGGCATCGAGATCACTGCGCGGGCGCCGCACCTCGACGCGAAGGCGAGCCTCGAGGACGTCGCGGAGATCGGGCGGCGCATCCGGAGCGCGGGCCTCGAAGTGACGGCCTACGGCTCCTACCTCTCCTACGGCGGGCCCGGCTACGAAGATTCCGTCCGCCGGGAGGTCGAACGGGCCCACGTGCTCGAGACGCGCCTCCTGCGGGTCTGGGCGGGCCACGCCCAGGGTGCGGACGATGCGCACCGCGCCGACGTCGTCGCGTACCTGCGCGCCGTCGGCGAGGCCGCGGACCCGGTCGGGATCGACGTCGTGGTCGAGCGCCACAACGGAACCTTCGCGGACACCATCGAGCGCACGGAGGCGCTGCTCGACGAAGTCGCCCGCCCGAACGTGGTGCTGAACTACCAGGTGCTCGATGGCCTTCCGACGTCCGAGGCCGGGAAACAGCCCGAGGACGCCAGCCGGCTGATCCCGCGCTCGCGCTACTTCCACGTGAAGAACTACCGCCCGAACCCGCTGCCGTCCGGGCCGATGGTGCTCGGCGGGGATCTTCGCGACGGGGTTCTCGACTACGGGCCGATCCTGCGAGCGGCCGTGCAGGCCGGATACCGCGGGCCCTACTCGATCGAGTTCGTCGCCTTCGACGAACGCCCGCTCGAAGGCAAGCTCGCCGCGGACATCGCCTACCTTCGCGATCTCCTCGCCGAAGCGGGGGCGCCGTGAGCGACCGCTACCCGCGCATCGCCTCCCTGCGGAGCGCCGCGGCCCTGCGCCAGCGTCTCGAGGCGCTCGGCGTCGAGCTTCCGTGCGACGACGCGCCCGAGGAGGCGCCCGACTCGCCGCTCGCGAAGCCCCTGGCCCTGGGCCGCGGGCCCGAAGGTCCGCTCGAGGCTCCGAACCGCTTCGTGATCCAGCCGATGGAAGGCTGGGACGCCACGGTCGAGGGCCATCCATCGCCCCTCACCGAGCGGCGCTGGAAGAACTTCGGCCGCTCGGGCGCGGGTTGGATCTGGGGCGGCGAGGCCGTCGCGGTTCATCCCGACGGCCGCGCGAACCCGAACCAGCTCGTCCTCGGAGAATCGACCGCCGAGTTCCTGGCACCCCTGTTGGCCACCCTCCGGGATGCCGCCGAGGAAGCCGGGCGCGAGCAGCCCGTCGTCGGCCTGCAGCTCACCCACAGCGGCCGGTGGTCGCGCCCGCACGGTGCCCAGGCGCCGCGCGTCGCCTATCGGCACCCCGTGCTCGACCGCCGCGTCGGGATCACCAGCGACGACGCCGTCTTCTCGGACGAGGAGGTCGAGACGCTCGTCGAGCACTTCGCCCGGGCCGCACGCCTCGCCGCGGAGCTCGGCTTCTCCTTCGTCGACGTGAAGCACTGCCACGGCTATCTGCTCCACGAGTTCCTCTCGGCGCGCTCGCGGGCGGGCGCCTTCGGCGGCGAATCCCTCGAGGAACGCACCGCCATCACGCGCGCGATCCTGGGCGCGGTCCGCAAGGCGGCGCCGGACCTTCCGGTGGGCGTGCGGCTCTCGATCTTCGATCACGTGCCGCACGGCCCGGGCCCGGACGGAACCGGAACGCCCGACCTGCATCCGCTGCCCTATCGGGTGGGCTTCGGCCTGGATCCCGAAGAGCCCGGCCGGATCGATCTCAGCGAACCCATCGCCTTCGCACAGACGCTCGAAGGCCTCGGCGTCGGCTGGGTGAACGTCACGGCTTCGAGCCCGTACTATGCGCCGCACCTCCAGCGCCCGGCGCTCTTTCCACCGAGCGACGGCTACCAGCCGCCCGAGGATCCGCTCGTCGGGGTCGCGCGGCTGCTCCACGCCGCGCGGGAGTTGAAGCGTGCGCGCCCGGCGCTCACCGTCGTCTCGAGCGGCTGGACGTACCTCCAGGAATATCTCCCGCACGTGGCCCAGGCCTGCGTGCGCGAGGGCTGGTTCGATGCCGTCGGCCTCGGCCGCATGGTCTTGAGCTACCCGGAGCTGCCCGCCGATACGCTCGCGGGCCGCCCCTACGCCCGCAAACTCGTGTGCCGGACCTTCAGCGATTGCACGACGGCGCCGCGCAACGGGCTCGTCTCGGGCTGCTATCCGCTCGACCCGTTCTATCGGGAGCGGGAAGAACGCAAGCGCCTCGACGAGATCAAGAGGAAGCAGAAATGAGCGAGGGTCTTTCCTCGGTGTTCGCACGCCTCGCCCCGCGCGAGGTCCACGGCATCGCCGCCGTCCTGCTGCCCTACGGGGCCGACGGCGAGGTCGACTGGGAGAGCTTCGAGCGCCATGTCGTGCGCACGCGCGACGCCGGTCTCGACTGCGCGGTGAACATGGACACGGGTTTCGGCGACCTGCTCTCCTTCGACGAGCGCTGTGCCGTGCTCGACGCCACCCGCCGCGCCCTCGGCCCGGGCGTTCCCTTCTATGCCGGCGCCTACGCGGCCGGGTCCGGCGATCCGGCCGAGGGCTATGCGAAGTCCGTCGCCGAGATCGAAGGGCGCGGAGCGCGGCCGGTGATCGTGCAGTGCCGCGCGATGCATGGCATGGCCGCTGCCGAGAAGGCCGATCTCTATGCGAAGGTCGTCGGCGCCACGGCCGACGGCGCCGTCGGCTTCGAGCTTTCGCCGCGCTTCGCCCCCCACGGTGAGATCTGGGACGCGGAGACCTTCGCGCGGCTGATCGAGATCCCGGGCCTGCGCGGCGCGAAGCACTCCTCGCTCGATCGGGGCACCGAGCTCGCGCGGCTCGCACTGCGCGACCGTACCCGCCCCGACTTCCGCGTCTACACCGGGAACGATCTCGCCATCGACATGGTGGCGTACGGCAGCGACTACCTGCTCGGGCTCGCGACCTTCTCGCCCGAGGGATTCGCCGAGCGCGACCGCCTTCTCGCCGCGGGAGACCCGGACTTCTTGATGCAGAACGACGCGCTCCAGCACCTGGGCAACGTCGGCTTCCGCGTCCCGATCCCGGCCTACAAGCACGCGGCGGCGCAGTTCCTCCACATCGTGGGGCACATGCCCGGCGACGGCATCCACCCGGACGCACCGCGGCGCCCGGGCTCCGAGCGGATCCTCCTGCTCGACTGCGCGGTCCGGCTGGGCCTGGTGGAGGATGCGGAAGAGGCGCGCCGAGAGCGCGTCGATCCCTTCCTCGCGTGATCGACCTCGATCCCTTCCTCGCGTCCGTCGAGGCGATCGTCGCGCGCCACGCGCTCGGGCCGTCGGGTTCCTACCGTCGCTATACGATCCCCGGGCAGGACGAGACGGGCGCGCCGCGCCCGATGGACGAGAACCCCTACGGCTGCGCCGACGCCGCGAACCTGCTCTACACGCTCGGCCGTTTTCCCGCGCCGGAGCGGGAGAGTTGGGTGGCGCGACTCCGCGCCCTCCAGGATCCGGCGACCGGGTTCTTCCGCGAAACGACGCACCACGAGATCCACACCACCGCGCACTGCCTCGGCGCGCTCGAGCTGTTCGACGCGCTTCCCGCGCATCCGCTCGCCGCGCTCGCTCCGCTTCGCGCGCCCGGTGGGATCGAATCGTTTCTGGATGGCCTCGATTGGGAGGGTGCGCCCTGGACCGAGGCGCATCGCGGCGCCGGCGCCCATGCCGCGCTGGTGCTCGCGGGCGAAGCCGGCGCGGACTTCGACGACCGCTACTTCGGCTGGCTCTCCGCCGAGGTCGACCCTGCGACGGGTCTCCTGCGCGCGGGCCGCGTGGATCCGTCGCCCGCCGGCGGCGTCTTTCCTCACCTCGCCGGGACCTTCCACTACCTGTTCAACTTCGAGCACGCGCGCCGGCCGTGGCCGCACCCGGAGGCCCTCGTCGATACCTGCCTCGCCGTGCGGGAGGCCGGCGTCTTCCCCCTGGCGAAGCTCGTCTGGTTCGCCGACGTCGATTGGGCCTACTGCCTCTCGCGCGCCCTGCGACAGACGAGTCATCGCTTCGAGGAAGGCCGCCGCGCGCTCGCGGAGTTCGCCGAAGCCCACGCCCGCTTCCTGCTCTCCCTCGACCCCGAGACCGACCCGGGTCTCGACGACCTCCACCGCCTGTTCGGCACCGTCTGTGCCCTAGCCGAGCTGCAGCGCGCGGCACCCGGCACGTTGCGCAGCGCACGGCCGCTCCGCCTCGTGCTCGACCGGCGGCCCTTCATTTGAAGGCGATCGGCGCGGCGACGCTCTTTTGGATCGTGCTCGCCCAGGGCATCGGCGGGAGCGCGCCGGCCCTGACGAAGCTCGCCCTCGAAGGGCTCGGGCCCTGGACGCTCGTGCTGGTCCGCCAGCTCCTCGGCGCCGCGTTCCTCTACGCGATGCTGCGCACGAGCGGCCCGGTGGTTCCGCGCCTCCGCGCGACCGCCCGGAGTTTCGACCGCAAGGAGTGGCTGCTGCTCCTCACTCTCGCCTGGGCCGGCTTCGCTCTTCCCCAGATCCTCGCCGCTCTCGGGCTCGAGCGGTCGAGCGCCACCAACGGCGCGCTGCTCTCGCCCCTCGAGCCGATCGGCATCCTGCTCGGGGGCGCCCTTCTCCTCGGCGAGCGGCTCTACGGCGCGCGGGTGCTCGCGATGATCCTCGGAATCGGCGGCGCCACGCTGATCGTGTTACAGGGCGGCGTCGACCCTGCCGCCGGCGACCTCTTCGGCGATCTGCTGATGGCCGTCGGCCATCTTTCCTGGGCGATCTACACGCTTGCCGCCAAGCCTCTCCTCGAGCGGCACGAGCCCGGGCGCCTCACCCTGCTCGGGACGATCCTCTCGCCGATCCCGCTCGTGCCGCTGGCCCTCGCCGAGCCCTTCGATTGGAACGCGGCGCTGCCCGCGGCCGGCTGGGTCCTGCTGCTCGCCTTCCTCGCGACGGCCCTCGGAACGTTCGCGTGGAACCAGGCGCTGCGCTCCGTGACCGCCGGGACCATGGCGGTCTTCATCTTCCTTCAGCCGGTGTGCGGGCTCGCGCTCGGGCAGATGCTCGGCGAGCCGGTCGGCACGCTCGCCCTGGCCGGCGCCGCGATCATCGTCGTCGGAACGATCCTCGGAACGCGCCCGGCTCCGGGCGCCCCGAGCTAGAGCGCGTCGACGGTGCGCTGGCGGAGCCAGTGGTCCGCGAGCACGAGCAGCGCCATGGCCTCGACCATCGGCACCGCGCGCGGCAGCACGCAGGGGTCGTGGCGGCCCTGGGCTTCGAGGGTCACGGCGTTGCCCGCTTCGTCCACGGTCTGCTGGGCCTGACGGATCGTCGCCGTCGGCTTGAAGGCGACGCGCAGCACGATGTCTTCCCCGTTGCTGATGCCGCCCTGGATCCCGCCCGAGCGGTTGGCCGAGGTGCGCGGCCGCCCGTCTTCGCCGGGGACGAAGGGGTCGTTGTGTTCGATTCCGGTCATGCGGGTGCCGCCGAAGCCGCTGCCGATCTCGAACCCCTTCGAAGCGGGGAGCGAGAGCATGCCGCGGGCGAGCTCCGCTTCGAGCTTGTCGAAGGCCGGCGCGCCGAGCCCGGGCGGGACGGCGCGGGCGACGCAGGTGACGACGCCGCCGAGCGAGTCGCCCCGCTCGCGCGCCGCGTCGATGCGCTGGATCATCTCCTCCGCGGCGTCCGGATCCGGGCAGCGCACGTCGTTCGCTTCGACCTCGTCGAGCGTGACGCGGCTCGCGTCCACCTTGGCATCGACCTCGTGGACCGAGGACACCCAGGCCAGCACCTCGATGCCGGCCGCGGTCGAGAGGAGCTTGCGCGCGATGGCGCCGCCGGCGACGCGCGCGATCGTCTCCCGGGCGCTCGCACGCCCACCGCCCTGCCAGTTCCGGATGCCGTACTTCGCGTCGTAGGTGTAGTCCGCGTGGGAGGGCCGGTAGACGTCCTTCATGTCCTCGTACGAGGAAGGGCGTGCGTCCTTGTTGCGGACGATCACCGCGATCGGCGTGCCGAGGGTCCGGCCCTCGAAGACGCCGGAGACGATCTCCGCCCGATCGGCTTCCTGACGCGGGGTGGTGAGCCGACTCTGGCCGGGGCGCCGACGGTCGAGGTCGCGCTGGATCTCCTCGAGGGAGAGCGCGAGCCGCGGCGGGCAGCCGTCGACGACGGCGCCCACGGCGCCGCCGTGGGACTCGCCGAAGGAGCTCACGCGAAAGATCTGTCCGAAGGTGCTCGACACGCCGGGAGGGTAGCGTCTCCGGAGGCCGGGCGGTCGGCGTGCCGATCAGCGCCTCGGGCCGCGGGACGCCCGGAGCAGGACGAAGCTCGCCCCCGGGCCGCCATGTCCGGGGCTCGCGGTGGTGAAGGCGAGGATGCTGCGTCCGTGGGGCGGCGCGGCGAGCCAGCCCGGGAGCGCGCGTTTCAAGGCGGGGCCGTCCTCGGAGCGCAGGCCGCGGCCGTGGATCACGAGCAGGCAGCGCTCGCCGCTCGCGCGGAGCGCCTCGATCGCTTCCCGCACGGCACGCTCCGCGCCGGCGGCTTCGAGCCCGTGGAGATCGATGCGGCGGTCCGGCGGGATCTCCCCGTTCGCGAGCCCCTTCAGCCGGCGGCGATCGAAGCCGTCGGCGAAGCCCGCGAGACGCTCGCCTCCGCGTTCGATGCGGAACGAGGCCGGCGCTTCCTCCGGCACGGGCGCTGCGGGAAGCTCCGGCGCGGGTTCGGGCCGGCGCTTTCCCGGTGCGCTCTTGCGCACGCCCTCCATGGCACGTTCGAACTCCGAGCGGTCGTCGTCGCCGCTGCTCATCGCCCGGCCAGGGCCAGCGCCTTGCGGGTGACGTTGCCGACCGGGAGCGCTCCGAGCGCGTCGTCCGCCAGCCAGCGGTGCGCGGAGAAACCGTCGAGCTTCACGCGCCCGCGGGCCGCTTCGCAGCGGAACACGTGGAGCGTCAGCCGTCGGTGGGTGAAGACGTGCTCGACGGTGCCAAGCGGTTCGGTCTTCGCGACGTCGAGGCCGACGCGGTCGCGCAGCGCGCGCGTGACACCGGCGCCCGGCTCTTCGCCCGGGGCGAGCGCGTCGCCGGGCAGATCCCAGAGTCCTCCGAGGAGGCCGCCTTCCGGGCGACGGACGGCGAGCATCCTGCCGCGGCGCGCGACGAGGCCGGCCACCGCCCGAACGTCGCGGACCTTCGTCTTCTTGGCGTTCACGGGGAGTGCCTCGGGGTCGCCCTCCGCGAACGCGGTGCACGTCCTCCGCACCGGGCATTCGCCGCAGCGGGGAGCCCGGGGCGTGCAGACCGTCGCGCCGAGCTCCATCAGCGCCTGGTTGAGGTCGCCGGGGGCGCGGCCCTGTACGAGGCGCCCGGCCTCTCTCCAGAGCCAAGCCTGGCCGTCCTTGCTCTTCACGTCGTCGCGCAGGCCGTGGATGCGCGCGAGCACGCGGGCGACGTTGCCGTCGACGATGGCTTCGCAGCGGTCGAAGGCGATCGAAGCGACGGCCCCCGCCGTGTAGCGGCCGATTCCGGGCAGGGCACGCAGGCCGTCCGCCGTGCCCGGGAGCACGCCGTCGCACTCGGCGACGATCTGCTCGGCGGCGCGTTTCAGGTTCCGCGCGCGGGAGTAGTAGCCGAGGCCCTGCCAGCGCTCGAGCACGTCGTCGAGCTCGGCCGAGGCGAGTGCGCCCACGTCGGGAAAGCGCTCGAGGAAGCGGTGGTAGTAGGGGATCACGGTCTCGACCCGGGTCTGCTGGAGCATCGCTTCGGAGATCCAGATCCGGTACGGGTCGCGCGTGTGACGCCAGGGAAGGTCGCGCTTCTCCCGGCGGTACCAGCGCAGGAGCGCGCCGCGCAGGCGCCCGCGCTCGGGGGCGGCGGCTTGCGTCGCTGCGGCGCTCACAGCACCACGGGGAGCGGGCCGTCGTAGACGATGCCGCGGGGTCCGACGCGGGCGCGCACCGCCAGCACCTCGACGCCCTCGCGCGCCGCGGCGCGCAGGGCTTCGCCGTACTTCGGGTCGATGTCGTCGGCCGGCTCGACGCGCTCGCAATCGCTCCGCTGCACGACGTAGAGCTGGACGGCGCGGCTGCCCTCGGTGCGGAGGCGTGCGAGCGTCTCCGCGTGGCGGCGCCCCCGGTCGGAGACCGAATCCGGGAAGCGTGCGACCCGGCCTTCGGCGAGGGTCACGCTCTTCACCTCGACCCACGCGGGCTCGCGCGAACCCTCCGAGAGGTGGAAGTCGAGCCGGGAACCCTCCCCGGCCTTCACCTCGCGGCGGATCTGTCCGTACCCCGAGAGCTCCGGGATCGCGCCGGCTTCGAGCACGCGCGCGGCGAAGGCGTTGGCGAGATTCGCGTGCAACCCGACCCAGGCACGCCCGACCCGGATCATCTCGAGCGTGTGCGGGAGCTTCCGCTTCGGATTGTCGCTGGTCGAGCAGCGCACCGCCGAGCCCGGCGTGTTGCAGCCGAGCATGCTGCCCGGGTTCGGGCAGTGGGCGGTGATCTTCCTGCCGTCGTCGAGTTCGACATCGGCGAAGAAGCGCTTGTAGCGTTGGAGCAGGCGGCCGGAGAGGGTCGCGGCCAGCGGGAGCCGCACGACGGCGCTGGCCGGCTCCGGGCTCAAGGCTCGGTTCCGAGGATTCGCGACTCGACCCGCTTGCGGACCCAGCTCGCGTCCCACCACTCGAGCGGGTCCACGTAGACGCCGCCGACGAGGATCGCGAAGTGGAGGTGGTCCCCGCCGGCCATGCCCGTCGCGCCCGAGAGGCCGAGGGTCTGGCCCTTCTCGACGACGTCGCCGACCGAGACGTCGATGCGTGCCAGATGGCCGTAGAGCGAGGTCACGCCGAGCCCGTGGTCGACGATCACGCACTCGCCGTAGATGCCGAGTTCCTCCGCGAACAGCACCCGCCCGGCGTTGGTCGCGGCGACCGGCGCGTTGCGCGTGCTCGCGAGGTCGTAGCCGTAGTGGACGGCGCGCGAGACCTCCTGCCCCTGCCAGCGGTAGCTTCTCTGCTCGGCGAAGCGGCTCGTCACCTTCGAGTTCTTCATCTGCGCGAAGCCGCCGGTGAAGTGGCGCGGCTCCGAGGTGACTGTCGTGACCTGCGAGATGCGCGCCTCGTTCTCGGCGCGGATGCGCTCGTTGATCTCCTTGAAGGCGCTCGTGGTGTCGCTCGCGTCGATGCCGAGGGCGCTGGCGAGGTCCGGAACCTTCTGCTCGAAGAAGCGCTCGGGCAGGCGGATCGGGACTTCTTCGAAGCTCCGGTCCTTGAACTCCGTCGCCCAGCTCCGCTCGGAGACGTTGCCGGCGCGGTCCGTCGCCGTCACGCGGATGCGGGGCGTTCCTTCGAAGTTCCGCGGCACGGCGAAGATGGCGATCCGCCGCTCGCCCAGGTCGTCGATCGGGAAGCCCTGGAAGAAATGTTCGCCGACGGTCACGCCATCGCGCTCGGCTTCTTCGTCGAGGGCGTAGGTGACGGCCGCGCTTCCGGCGCGTTGGATGTAGGTCAGCCCGCTCTCGACGCGGATGCGCGGTGCGCGGGTGTCGATGAAGACGGGGACGCGGGTCTCCGTGGTGTTGCCGGCGAACAGGCCCGCCCAGGACCAGTCCGTGGCGCGGACCACGAGCGTGCCGTCGCCGTCGCGCAGACCCTGGCCGGAGACCAGGACCGTGAACTGGCCCGGGTCGTCCTTGGCGGTGCCGAGCAGGAAGCCGCCGCGCGCTTCGGTTTCGAGCAGGGGGCGCGCGCCCTCGGCGGTCTCGAGCACGACCTCGAGCCGGCGCAGGCCCGAGCCTTCGTCCCGGGCGGTGAAGGCGACCTCGCGCGAGGCCTTGCCGACGTGCAGCGGGCCGGCGACGTCGACCTCGGGCGGCGTGCCCTCGCAGCGCAGCAGCGACAGGCCGCCGGCGCAGACGACGAGAACTCCTAGAACGATGAGCAGACGCGCGGCTGCGGTCACGGACCCTCCCCCCGGGCCCGGATTCTAGCAGTGGGATGGCCTCGGACGATCTCGATCGGGCAGCATCTCCTCCGTGCCGCCGGCGTGGCTTCCCGGTTGACGGCCCTGGTGGCGTCGCCGATTCTCCCGCCCAACCCATTGAGACCCGGCCGCGCGGTCTTGCGCTGCCCCAACCCCCGTTCTGGAGACCCCATGCGTCGCATCGTCCTCGTCCGCCACGGTGAAACCGAAGGCCAGTCCAGCATCCGCTACCACGGCGCCACGGACGTCGGGCTCTCCGCGGAGGGGGAGGCCCAGATGCGGGCCGTCGCCGCCTCCTTCGGCACCCAGGACAACTTCGACGCCGTGGTCGCGAGCTCCATGCGCCGCGCCTGGCAGGCGGCGAAGATCGTGGGCCGCGGCGAGCCCGTCCGCCTCGAGGCGGCCTTCCGCGAGATCGACTTCGGCCGCTGGGAGGGCCTGACCCGCGAGGAGATCCAGGCCTCGGACCCCGTGCTCTACGAGGATTGGCAGAACGGCGCCGCGGGCTTCGAGTTCCCGAACGGCGAGACCCGGGCGGCCTTCCGGGCACGGGTCGGTGAGGGCGTCGACCGCCTGATGGCCGAACTCTCGGGCTCGGTGCTCGTCGTGGTCCACCGCGGCGTCGCGCGAGCGATCGCGGAGAAGCTCACGGGCACCTCCGAGGAGGGCGACGCCCTCGAGCTCGGCGACACGCTCGAACTCCACTACGACCGCGGCGCCTGGCACCGCGGGCGCGTCGGCAGCAACCCGCCGAGCGTCGAGAGCGCGGTGTCGCTCGAAGTCCAGGTTCCGGCCGCCTGATGACGGCGGGGCCTGGGCTCGCCGGGTCGCCGTCCGGCCGCCGGGAACTCCGGGGGCTCGAACGGGTCTTCGCGATGCTCGGCTTCCCGGTCGCCATGGCCGCGGGGCTGGCGGGCGGGATCGCCTTGATCGATGCGGGGGTCGATCCGCCGCTCGCGATCGTGCCTCCCCTGGTGGTGTTCTATTTCTGCCTGGCCGTCGCCGAGCGGCTCGTTCCCTGGCATCGGAGCTGGCTGCACTCCCGCGGCGATCTGCGAACGGACGTCGGCCTGTTCGTGGCGAACAGCCTCTTCGGCGGCGTGCTGACGCCGGCCCTGCTCGTGGCGGTGACGGCGCTCGGCGCGGCGCTCGCCGAGAGCGCCGGCATGGGCCTCTGGCCCGGGGGCTGGCCGATCCTCGCGCAGCTCGCGCTCGCGCTCGTGATCGCCGAGTTCGTCGAGTACTCGTTCCACCGCGCGATGCACGAGGTGCCCTGGCTCTGGCGCTTCCACGCGACCCACCACAGCGCGCCGCGGCTCTACTGGCTGAACGCCGTGCGCTTCCACCCGATCGATCTCTTCCTCGTCGGCAGCGTGAAGATGGTTCCGCTGGCGCTGCTCGGCGCCGGCGCTCCGGTGCTGGCGCTGGTGAACCTCTTCTCGGGGATCCACGGCAGCTACCAGCACGCGAACGTCCCGGTCCGCCTGGGCCCGCTGAACTGGATCTTCAGCATGACCGAGCTCCACCGCTGGCATCACTCGCCCCGGATGGAGGAGGCGAACCACAACTACGGCGGGAACCTGGCCGTGTGGGACGTCGTCTTCGGAACGCGCTTCCTGCCCGCGGACCGCGAGCCGCCCGAGGCGATCGGCATCGAGGACCTGCCGGAGTTCCCGAAGGGGCTCTGGGGGAACCTGCTCGCGCCGTTCCGCTGGCAGGCGGTGGTCGCCGAGTCTCAGTCGGCCGAGGGCGAGGCGAAGGCCTCGGCGTAGGCGCCGCTCGGCCAGGGCTGGAGCTCGCGCATCGGTGCAATTGCCGTCCTGCCGCGCGCGACCTCGCCGCTCGCCGCGTCCGCCACGCGCCACTCCATGAAGCGGCCGAAGAGCGGCTGCGACTCCACCATCACCACGCGCACTTCACCGGGCTCGAAGCCGCACTGGGCCTGCACGGCGTCGAGCAGCTGCTGGCCGTTCAGGTGGCCGTCGCCGAAGTTCCAGCCGATCACCTGGCCGCCCATCACCTCGCCGTCGATCCACTCGTACTCGGAGAGGTCGCGCGCGGCGTGGGGCAGCGCTTCGAACATCGGCCGGCCCTCGAGGTGCATGAAGCGGTGGGCCATCGACATCGCGAGAGCCTGTTCGACGGCGTCCTCGTCCGGCAGGACGCGCTCGAGCTGCTGGCGCATCGTGCCGGCGGCCTTGGTGAGGCGGTCGAGCTTGCCGAGGGCATCGCGGCGGACGAGCCAGATGTTGTAGGCCCAGTTGCCCGCGTAGTAGCGCATGGCCAGCAGGAACGAGACCCGCCGCGGGAAGAAGTTCCCGAAGCACTGGATCGCGAAGACCCAGAAGAAGAGGAAGACGCAGAGCCACGGCAGCGCCAGCAGCGACGCCATGCTCGCGTCCGGGTGGAAGCCGAACAGGAAGATCCCGCCGTAGACCATGAAGATGTTCCACTCGATCGGCATACCGCTCGGGTTGTTCGACGCGATGTAGCCGTGGAAGCCGGTCATCACGAAGAGCATGATCCCCGTCATGAGGGCGCTCTCGCCCGAGAGCAGCAGGACGAACGGGATCGAGTACTCGGTCAGGGTCCCGATGCGCGACATCACCGCGGCGAGCCGCGAGGGCCGCAGGTCGTCCGGGTAGTCGACGAAGAGCCGCCGCTTGAACCACTTCGGGACGAAGGGCCCGTTGTTCATCATCACCTGGATGACGGAGGGGAAGTGGTCGTTGACCTTCGAGGTGGCGGCCCAGAACCAGATGCCGCACCAGACCACCTGGCAGGCCGCGAGCCACTGCTCCTGGGTGCTCACGGCGGCGATGCAGACCATGGCCACCCAGTAGTGCTCCGAGCGTGCGGCCAGGAAGATCGTCTTGTCCGTGACGGCGAAGACGACGAGCAGGCCGATGATCGGCCAGTAGTCCGCGGCAGAGAGCTCCGGCGCGACGAGGGCGCGCAACAGGAAGCCCACGAAGGCCGCGAACAGGGCGACGTCGAGCCAGCCGCGGCGGATGCCGCCGAGCAGCGGGAGCTTCGGGAAGAGCGCGAGCTTCGTCGTTCCCGGGCGGAGGAAGTAGAGCACGCCGCCGATGGGCGGCCAGATCCTGCCGTTCATCGGGCCCATGGAGCACCCGAGGCCGATGCTTTCGTAGAGGACCGCCCAGAGCAGGAACTTCTGGAAGCCGAGCGGCGAGAACGCGCTCTTCCAGCCGAACTCGGCGCCCGCCGGCCAGGCGACGAAGAACGCCCAGCCCCCGACGAAGAAGATCAGGTACTTCAGCCAGTAGGAGACGATCACCGCGAAGGGCGTCGCTTCGATCTGGGAGGCCCAGGTGCGGCACACGAGCCGCACGCGTTCGGGGAACGGTGCCTCGCGGAAGCGCTCCGCTTCGTAGGGCGGGAGGTCGTTCGCCGCTTCCGGGCCTGCGGACCCCACCGGCCTACTCCTCGTCGCGGAGCTTGGCGAGGACGGAGAGGTCTTCGAGCGTCGACGTATCCCCGGAGGTTTCCTTGCCCGAAGCGATGTCGCGCAGGAGCCTTCGCATGATCTTGCCCGAGCGGGTCTTCGGCAGGGCGTCCGTGAAGCGGATGTCGGCCGGCTTGGCGAAGGCGCCGATCTCCTTGGCGACGTGATTGCGCAGGCTCTTCACGAGCGCGTCGCCCGCCTTCACGTTGCCGCGCGGACTGACGAAGGCGACGACGGCGGTGCCCGTCACCTCGTCCGGGCGCCCCACGACGGCGGCTTCGGCCACGTCCTTGTGCGAAACGAGGGCGCTCTCGACCTCCATGGTCCCGATGCGGTGCCCCGAGACGTTCATCACGTCGTCGATGCGCCCCATGATCCAGAAGTAGCCGTCCTCGTCCCGGTGTGCGCCGTCGCCCGCGAAGTAGAACTTCTCGAACTTGCTCCAGTAGGTCTCCTGGTAGCGCTTCGGGTCGCCCCAGATGCCGCGCAGCATGCCCGGCCAGGGCTTCGTCAGCGAAAGCAGGCCGCCGTTGGGCGGCTTCACCTTCTTGCCGGACTCGTCGACGATCTGCGCGGAGACCCCCGGGAAGGGCTTCGTCGCGGAGCCGGGCTTCGTCGCGACGGCGCCGGGGAGCGGCGTGATCATGATGCCGCCGGTCTCGGTCTGCCACCACGTGTCGACGATCGGACAGCGCTTGCCGCCGATCTTCTCGTGGTACCAGATCCACGCCTCCGGGTTGATCGGTTCACCGACCGTTCCGAGCAGGCGCAGCGAAGAGAGGTCGTGCTTCTTCGGGTGCTCGTCGCCCAGGCGGATGAAGGTCCGGATCGCCGTCGGTGCCGTGTAGAAGATGCTCACCCGGTGGCGCTCGATGATGTCCCAGAAGCGGTCCGGCCCGGGCGTGGTCGGCCCGCCCTCGTACATGAGGCTCGTCGCGCCGTTCGAGAGGATCCCGTAGACCACGTAGGAGTGGCCGGTGATCCAGCCGATGTCCGCCGTGCACCAGTACACGTCTTCGTCCTTCAGGTCGAAGATGGCCTTGGCCGTCGTGGTGACGTGGGTGAGGTAGCCGCCGGTCGTGTGCAGGATGCCCTTCGGCTTGCCGGTCGTGCCGCTCGTATAGAGGATGAACAGCGGGTGCTCGGCGTCGAGCTTCGCCGCGGGGCAGTCCGCGCTCGCCTCGGCCATGAGGTCGTGCCACCAGTGGTCGCGGCCCTCCTTCCAGGCGACGTCGTTCTTGCAGCGTTCGACCACCACCACGTTCTCGACGTCCTTGCAGCCCTCGAGCGCCTCGTCGACGGCGGGCTTCAGCGGGAGCGGCTCGCCGCGCCGATAGCCGCCGTCGGCGGTGACCACGAGCTTCGCGCCGGCGTCGTTGATGCGGTCGCGCAGGGCCTCGGCCGAGAAGCCGCCGAAGACGATGCTGTGGGGCGCGCCGATGCGCGTGCAGGCGAGCATGGCGATGGCGAGCTCGGGCACCATCGGCATGTAGAGCGCGACGCGGTCGCCCTTCTTCACGCCGAGCCCCTTCAGCACGTTCGCGAACTTGCAGACTTCGCGGTGGAGCTGGCCGTAGGTGAGCGTGCGCTGGTCGCCCGGCTCGCCCTCCCAGATGATGGCGGCCTTGTTGCGGCGCCAGGCGTTCTCACCCTCGAGATGTCGATCGAGGCAGTTGTAGGAGACGTTCGTGCGCGCCCCGACGAACCACTTGGCGAAGGGCGGCTTCCAGTCGAGCACCTTCTTCCAGGGCTTGAACCAGGTGACGTTCTTCTTCGCCATCTTGGCCCAGAAGCGCTCGGGGTCCTTCTCTCCGAGCTTGCGCAGCTTGCGGACCTTCTTCTTGTCCCAGTTGGCATCGCGCGCAAAAGCCTTGGCGGGCTTGAAGACGCGGGTTTCCGTAAGCGTGGATTCGATGTCGGGCATCGTTCGGGGGGCTCCAGGTTTGCGTTGGGGGTGGAGGCGGCCTGCGCTCAGTCGCTCATCCAGGCTTCGACGTCGCCCGGACGCTTCGGGATCTGCGCGGTCAGGTTCTCGTGGCCGTCTTCGGTGATCACGACGTCGTCTTCGATGCGGACGCCGATGCCGCGGAAGCGCTCGTCGGCCTCGGAGTCGGGCGCGACGTAGAGGCCCGGCTCGACGGTGTATGCCATGCCCGGTTCGAGCACGCGCGGCTTGCCCTCGACCGCGTAGCTTCCGACGTCGTGCACGTCGAGGCCGAGCCAGTGGCTCGTGCGGTGCATGTAGTAGGGCGCGTAGGCCTGCTTCTCGATCAGCCCGTCGCGCGCGCCCGAGAGAATGCCGAGCTCGACGAGCCCGTCGACGAGCGCGCGGACCGAGGCCGTGTGCACGGCCTCGAGGGTGGCGCCGGGCTTCGACGCCGCGAGCGAGGCTTCCTGGGCCGCGAGCACGACTTCGTAGAGCGCCCGGGCCGGGCCCTCGTAGCGTGCGCCCACCGGGTACGTGCGCGTGACGTCCGAGGCGTAGCCTTCGAGCTCGCAGCCCGCGTCGACCACCACCAGCTCGCCCTGGGAGAGCTTCGAGGCGTTGCTCACGTAGTGGAGCACGGTGGCGTTGCGCCCGCCGCCGACGATGGACTCGTAGGCCGGCCCCGCGGCGCCGCGCCGCCGAAACGTGCCGTCGATGGCCGCCTCGACTTCGTACTCGTAGTTCCCGTCGCGAATCAGCCGCGCTCCGGCCTGGTGGGCCTCGGCGGTGATCGCCGCCGCGCGGCGCATCACGTCGAGCTCGGCGGGCTCCTTGAAGAGGCGCATCTCGTGCACGATGACGCGGGGGTCCACGAACTCGCCGGGCGGGACGACGCCGGTCCGCGAGCGCAGGCGCATCTCGTCGATGCTCGAGGTGATGCGGGCGTCGACGGCCGCGTCGCGGCCGAGCATGTGGAAGACGCGGTTCGCGTTCTTCAGCAGCTCCGGCAGCCGTTCGAGCAGCTCGTCGATCGGGTGGGCGGCGTCGGCGCCGAAGTCGCTGACGGCGCCTTCGACCCCGGGCCGGTAGCCGTTCCAGGTCTCCATGGCCGGGTCGCGCGGCTCGACGAAGAGCACGTACTCCGCGGGCTCGGAGCCGGTGCCCGAGCGCAGCACGGCGGCGGCGTTCGGGTGGTCGAAGCCGGTCAGGTAGTGGAAGTCGCTGTCCTGGCGGAAGGGGTAGTGGGTGTCGGCCGAGCGGACGGCCGGACGCGCGCCCAGGAAGAGCGCGACGGCGCCCTCCCCCATCGCCGCGAGCACCCGCTTTCGCCGTGCTTCGTACACGGCCGAGACTTTACACCGATTTCTCGGGGAGTTGGCGCGTGCGGGCGCTCATTCCGCCGGCTTCTCCGGCGGGGCTTTGGCCTCCGGCTGGGCCGGGCCCTCGGGCGCGGCGTCGAAACTGTCGGCTGCGCGACAAACGACCGTCACCTCCGAGCAGTAGGTCGCGCAGACGCGGTCCTCCCGGACCACGGCCGAGTAGTAGAGGCCCTCGTCGTCGAGCCGGGGCATGCGGATCGTCTCGACGCGCCGGTCCGGGTGCACGACGTGGACCCAGCCGCTCCAGCGCGTCGCGACCAGGCGCCCGTCGGCCGCGACGTGGAGGTCCTGGAGGAAGTCGAAGCCCGAAGGGAAGCCGGCATCGAGCAGGAGCCGCTCGCCTCGGCGGGTCGGCCGGGCCGCATCGCCCGGGGCCAGAATTCTCAGGTAGAGAGAGGAGCCCTCGACTTCGGCCAGGTAGCCCGTGCCCTCCGGCGTGAAGACGGCGAACTGGATCTCCGGGTCCGTGATGCGGAGCCGCTCGCGCCCCTTTGCGTCATGGATGCGCGCGTCATGGGAGATGACGCCGTCCCCCGCCTCCGGGAGCAGATCCGTCAGCGCCCAGGTCTCCTTGCGAACGGGGTCGTACGCCACGCTCTTCGGCGCGACGCGGAACCCGCGGGTCGGCTTCATGGGCCACTCCGCGAGGAGCTCGCCCTCCGGTGAGAACCGCACGAGGCTCCCGTCGGTCTTTCCCGGCCGTCCGTACCGGGCGGCGACGAGATCCCCGTCGGAGGCGAGCGCGAGCTCCGAGAGCCCGAGGCCGACGGCGGGCATGCGCTCGTGGGCGCCGGTCGCCGGGTCGGCCCAGCCGGACTCCTCGAAGAAGGTCGTGAAGTAGACGCGGCCGTTCGGGTGGGGAAGCACGTCCCAGATGCCCGAGCGGGCGCCGGGCTGGGTCACGTCGATCGGATCGAGCAGCGCTTCGTCGGCGAGCCCGAGCCGGCCGATGCGTTGTGGGCCGCTCGCCCGGAGGTCGCCGCGCGGGTCCTTGCCCTGGGAGCGGAAGGCCGTCCAGAAGGCGGCCTCCCCGAAGTAGAGGACGTCGCCGGCCGGGGCCGCGAACCAGGCGCAATACCGCTCCTGTGAACTCGGCGGCTCGCCCCGCTGGACGACCCAGCTCGCCTCGGCGGGAACGGCCACGAGGAAGAGCATCAGAGCCAGCCAGGGTGCACCCTTCGGCGGCAGGGCCACCCGCGGAGGCCCCCAGCCAACGCCCCGGAATCGTTGAGAAAGCTCCACAAGCGCTGGAGACGGCCTCAGGGGCCCGGCAGGCTGCCACCCCAGGCGGCGCCTCCCTGAACCCCCAGAATCTCGGAAAGGCCAACGAATGCGGCGACTTGCCGGTTTGGTGCGAGTTGGCACGAAGCCTGCTCTAGTACCGATTCGAGTGCGATACGGCATGGGATCGGTTGATGACGAGGGCGCGCTCATCGGTTGATCCCCGCGCTGGAGGTTTCGAGACCAGACACATAGGCGCCTTCCCCCAGAACGGCACCCCGCCTTCTCGAGGCTTTCAGCGCACCGAATCGCATCGCCCCCCGGAGACGTACTCCGGGGGGCATCGTTTTTCCAGGCCCCCCGGCCACTTCCAGCCTCTGGCGACCCCTTCGCGGGGGCGGCGGCTAGCTCGACTCTTCCGTCTTCGAGCCCGCATGGAGCGCCGCCACGACCTCGGCGCCGAAATCCCGCACGAACCAGCCCTTGAGCTCCGGGAGCTCGGTCAACTCCTCCACGGCGTCCGGGTTCTTCCAGGCGATCGCCTCGAGCGCGGAGTTCGGCGCGAAGACGCCCGGGTCCATGGCCATCGCGGTCGCCTTCTCGCCGCGCCACTTCTTCAGCACCGCGAGCCGGCGCTCGGTGCGCCGGTCCATGCGGCGCCGCGAGCCGCCGGCCGTCTTCGGGATCGGGCCGTGGGTCTTCTTGGCGCCCTTGGCCACCGCCGCGACCAGGTCGCGCCCCATGCGGCGAAGGATCAGATCCGTCACGCCCTTGATGCGGCCGAGCTCTTCCTCGCCTTCCGGCTGCCGCTGGGCGATCTCGAGCAGCGCGCGGTTGCCGAGCACCTTGAAGGGCGGGCGGTCGAGCTTGCGCGCGCGGGCGTCCCGCAGGAGGTAGAGCTCGCGCAGCACGGCCATGCTCTGGGGGTCGAGCCCGCGTGCGCCCTTGATCTTCAGGTAGCCGAGCTTGTCGAACTCGCGTGCGGGCCACGCCCGCCGCGTCAGGGCCGCGAATTCCTCCTGCGCCCAGTTCAGGCGCTTCGCCTTGCGAAGCTCGCGCTCGAGCTTGTCGGCGAGGCGGATCAGGTACTCGACGTCCGAAGCGGCGTAGGAGAGCTGGCTGTCGGTCAGCGGACGCACGGACCAGTCCGAACGCTGCTCGTCCTTCGGGAGCGACACGTCGAAGTGTCGCTCGGCGATGGCGGCGAGGCCCACCGACGGGTAGCCGAGGAGCTGCGCACTCACCATCGTGTCGAACAGGTTCATGAACTCGAAGCCGAAGTCGCGCTTCAAGATGTAGATGTCGTACTCGGCGGCGTGGAAGACCTTGCGCACGTCCGGCGAAGCGAAGACCGGCGCCAGGGGCGCGAGTTCGGTCGTGCCGCCGAGAGCGAGCGGGTCGATCAGCCAGTGGGTCTTGCGGTCCGCGACCTGGATCAGGCAGGTCTTGTCGAAGTAGTGGTAGAAGCTGTCGGCTTCGGTGTCGAAGGCGACGACGCGCTCCTTCTCGAGGTGGCGGCACAGCGCCCGGAGGTCGGCCGCCTTCTCGATGAGCTCGTAGTCCGCCAACGCTTCCTCTCAATGCGCCCGCTTCGGGCGCCCAAAGCCATGCACCCCGCACGGATGCACCAAGGCCCGACCCGGGACCGCCGTAGTCGGAACGGGTCGCAGACTAGCGTGGGGGGGATGCCACACGGGTTTCCGCGTGGCCGCAGGCCGACTCTAGCCGAGCGGCGGAGGAAACGCCGCGCAAACCGGGGGTCCGGCGTCGCAGGCGACTGTCTGCCAAGAAAGTTCGGCGGAATTCCCCTGGGGGGTACCCGGGTAGGTCCTATCCTTCGACGATGCTGCAGGCAGGTGCCGGTCTATCGCGGGAGTCGAACCCCGAACGCGCGGTGCGCGAGGCGTGCGCCACGGCCATGGCCGAGGCCGCCTGCGAGCGTCCCGTCGGCGCGCTGCTGTTCGCGACCGCGGCCCACGCTGCCGCCATGCCCTCGATGGTGGCCGAGGCGGAGCGGGTGCTCGGGGTGGCGCCGGTCGGTGCGAGTTCGCAGGGCGTCCTCGTCGGCGGGGATGCCCAGGAGGGCGGTGCCGGGGTCTCGGTGCTCGCGCTCTCGGGTTGGGACCCCGAGCCGTTCCTGCTGGCCGACGTCGCCGGCCGCGAAGCGTCCGCCGGCGAGCGCTTCGCCCACTACCTCGAGGCGCCCCTCCGCCGGGAAGACCTCGTCGTGCTGTTCCCGGATGGCCTGGCCGTCTCGCCGGAGGCGCTGCTCGGCTCCCTCGTGCCCGCCTGCGGCGATGCGCTCGTCGTCGGGGCAGGTGCCTTCGAAGGGCCGTGCTGGGCGGAAGGGGAGACCGCCGAGGGCGCGGTGGCGGGGATGATTCTTCGCGGCGGGGCGGGTTTCCGCGCCGGCGTGACGCAGGCCTGCCAGCCCGTGACGGACGCGATGACGGTGACGCGCGCCGACGGCCACTGGATCCTCGAGCTCGATGGCCGCCCGGCCCTCGACGTCTTCACCGAGGCCGCTCGCGGCCCGCTCGCCGAGGATCTCCGTCGCGCCTCGGCCTTCGTGTTGCTGGCGTGGCCCGAGGGGGAGGACGCCGACGCGGCGCTGCGCGCGGGCCACTACCGGGTGCGCAACGTCGTCGGCTTCGACCCGGAGGCCCGGCGCGGGATCGCTTCGCCCGAGCCGGTCCGGGCGGGCGACCGCGCGGCCCTGGTTCTGCGCGAACCCCACGGCGCGCGCGAAGATCTGAAACGCATGTTGAAAGCGCTCGCCGGCCCGGCGGACTTCGGCCTCTACCTCGACTGCTGCGCGCGCGGCGCGGCCCTGTTCGGTGTGCCGGGCCTCGAGGCCGCCTACCTCGAAGAGCGCTTCGGCAAGCTGCCCCTCGTCGGAATGCACGGCGCCTACGAGATCGGCCCGGTCTGCGGCGCGACGGAGCTGCTCACGTACACCGGCGTTCTGGCCCTGGCCGGCCGCTAGCCTCGGCCCTTGGCGGCGCGGCGAACTCCCAGGCGTTAGCCTACGGCCGCGAACGGGGGTTTTCCTTGCGCTGGTCCGAGTCTTTCATTCCCACTCTTCGTGACGATCCCGCCGACGCGGAGGCGGTCAGTCACAAGCTGCTCGTGCGTGCCGGGCTGATCCGCCAGCTCATGTCCGGGAGCTACTCGCTGCTCCCGCTCGGGCAGCGCGTTGCGCGCAAGATCACCGCGGTGATCCGCCACGAGCTCGAAGAGATCGGCGGGCAGGAGTTCGAGCTTCCGTGCATGCATCCGGCCGAGGTCTGGAAGCGCAGCGGGCGTTGGGACGAAGTCGGCGAGGAGCTCTTCCGCCTGAAGGACCGGCGCGGCGTGGACGTCTGCCTCGGCATGACCCACGAGGAGATCTTCACGCACCTCGCCGGCGAGATGCGTTCCTACAAGCAGCTCCCGCAGGTCTGGTACCAGTTCCAGAGCAAGTTCCGCGACGAGCCGCGTCCGAAGTCGGGCCTCCTGCGCGTGCGCGAGTTCGTGATGAAGGACTCCTACTCCTTCGACGTCGACGAAGCGGGCCTCGACCGCTCCTTCCGCCTGCACTTCGACGCCTATCGCAAGATCTTCGGCCGCATCGGTCTCGACGCGCTCGCGGTGGAGGCGTCCTCGGGCGCCATGGGCGGCAAGGAATCGATCGAGTTCATGCAGGCCTCGGACGCCGGCGAGGACTTCGTCGCCTCCTGCGAGAAGTGCGGCTATGCGGCGAACCTCGAGAAGGCGACCTCCGAACTTCCGGCGGTCGAAGACGGCGCCGGTCTCGACGCGCCGGAGAAGTTCCCGACCCCGGGCGTCCGCACCATCGAAGACCTCGCCCAGATGGACGGCGGCGCCGCGGCGGAGCGTCAGATCAAGACGCTCGTCTACGTCGTGAAGGGCGAGGTCTGGCTCGTGCTCCTGCGCGGCGACCACGCGCTGAACGAGCAGAAGCTGATCGACGCGACGGGCGTCTTCGACCTGCGGCCCGCGGGCGACGAAGAGATCCGCAAGGCGCTCGGCGCTTCGCCCGGAAGCCTCGGCGCCGTCGGCGTGAAGGACCTGAAGGTCGTGGCAGACCCGGCGCTCGAGGGCCGGCGCGACATGACGACCGGCGCGAACGAGGACGGCTTCCACCTGCGCGGCGTCGACGTCGCGCGCGACATCGAGGTCGCCGGCTGGGCGGACCTGCGCGAGGTCCGTGCCGGCGAGGCCTGCCCGATGTGCCAGTCGCCCCTCGCCGTGCGCAAGACGATCGAGATCGGCCACATCTTCAAGCTCGGCACGCGCTACTCCGAGGCCATGGACGTCTCGGTGCTCGACCAGAACGGGAAGTCCTGCCCGATCGTGATGGGCTGCTACGGGATCGGCGTCGGCCGCGCGATGGCGGCGGTGGTCGAGGCGCACAACGACGAGGCCGGCATCCAATGGCCGGTGACGGTGGCGCCCTTCGAGGTGGTGGTGACGGTCCTGAACCCGAAGGACGTCGAGACCAGCGAGGCCGGCGGCCAGCTCCACGACGCCCTGCGCGACGCCGGCATCGACGTGATCCTCGACGACCGCGACGAGCGCCCGGGCGTGAAGTTCAAGGACGCCGAGCTCGTCGGGATCCCGTACCGCATCACCGTCGGCCCGAAGGGGCTCAAGAACAAGAAGGTCGAGCTCGCGCGCCGGCGGGACGGCCACCAGGAAGAGCTCGATCTTCACCGCGCCGCCGAGATCGTCGCCGAGTACGTGCTCGAGGAGCGCCGCTAGCCGCCGATGACCGAGGCAGGCGAACGAATCCGCGCGCAGTTCCCCGGGCTCTACGTCACCTTTCTCAGCATCCTGATCGGTCTGGTGCTCGAAGATCTCTTCTCGAGCCTCGGCGAGATGGACGGCCTCTGGCCCATAGACGCGCGGGCTGCGCGCATCTGGGTCCAGGCGGCGCTGACCTTCGAGTCCGCCATCGTCGCGTGGATCATCTACTCCCACATCGCGATCGCCCGCAACGCCGTGCCGCGGCTCGCGGACTCCTGGATCGTCGTGACGTTGCCGGGCTATCTCTTCTTCCTGAACGGCCTGGTCGGAACCCCGAGCGCGCCGGCCTGGTTCCTCGCGATCTGCGGCTACATCGTGGTCGGGACGGGGGTCTACTGGTCGGCGGTCCGGCAGGCCCGGATGGACGAGGGCTTCGCGCACGTGGCACCTCTCGCCCGCGCGACCGGGCCGCTCGGCATCAACGCGCCGGCGTTCATCGTGTTCTTCTCCTGCGCGCTGGCGAGCCGCGCCGGTTGGTTCTCCCATGAAGTCGAGACGGCGCTCATGGCCGCAGGCCTGCCGGTCCTCCTGCTCTGGATCACCTGGTTCATGCGCGAGTGGCGCGTGCACATGGCCGGAGAGCCGGCGTGAGCGAGGAAGAACCGCTCGTCCATCTCGTCGACGGCCACGTCTGGATCTTCCGCTCCTGGTTCACCATGCCCTCGCGCAGGGCGCCGGACGGCACCGAGTGCGGCGCGGCCTACGGCTTCACCTCGAGCCTCGTGAAGTACCTGCGCGAACACGAGCCGACCCACTTCGGCATGTGCTTCGACCACGCCATGACGAGCTTCCGCAACGAGATCGAGCCCGGCTACAAGGCCGACCGCGGCGAGCCGGAGCCCGAGCTCGAGGCGCAGTTCGATCTGTGCAAGCAGGCGGCGGCGGCGCTCGGCGTCTCCGTCCACGAAGCGCCGAACTTCGAGGCCGACGACGTGATCGCCACCCTGACCGACCGCCTCGTCTCGCGCGGCGCGTCCGTGCGGGTCGTGAGCGTCGACAAGGATCTGGCGCAGCTCGTCACCGAGGACGGCCGCGCCGTGCTCTACGACAACGCGAAGGACACCACCCTCGACGCGCGCGGCGTGCGCGAGAAGTTCGGGGTCGACCCGGGCCAGATCCCGGACTACCTCGGCCTGGTCGGCGACAGCGTCGATTGCCTGCCGGGCGTGCCGGGGGTCGGGGCCAAGGGCGCGGCGGCGGTGCTCGGCGCCTTCGAAACGCTCGACCGCATCCCGCCGCCCGGCGACCGCTGGGCCGGGATCGGCCTGCGCGGCGCCGCACGCGTGGCGGAGCGCATCCGCGAGCACCGGGACCGGGCGCTCCTCACCCGCGAGCTCGCGACGGTGCGCCGGGACGTGCCCGGCCTGCGAACCGACCTGCGCGCCCTCGCCTGGCGGGGCGCCGACGATGAATCAACTAGAACACTGTTCTCTCGACTCGGCTGGGAGAGAATCACCGCGCGCGTGCCACGCTGGGCCGGAAACTCCAGCGGAAACGCCGCGGGGAGCCGTTAGAATGACTCCACGTCGAGTTCCGTTCGACGGACTCGACCGACCTACTCAACTGAAGGCAGGGAAAGAGACAACCCATGGACATCATCACCACCCAGGCGGGCTTCGAATTCCTGCTCCGCTGGTTCCACTTCCTGGCCGGCATCACCTGGATCGGCGTTCTCTACTACTTCAACTTCATCCAGACGCCCTTCTTCGGCAGCGAGCTCGGCGGCGGCGCGAAGAGCGCCATGACGCGCGGCCTGGTTCCGTCGGCACTCTGGTGGTTCCGCTGGGGCGCGATGTTCACCTTCATCACGGGCTGGCTCATCGTGCTCGTGAAGCTGCACTCGGGCATCGGGCTCGGCGACGGCTACATGACGCGCATCCTGACCGGCGGCGTGATGGGTACACTCATGTGGTACAACGTGTGGTTCGTGATCTGGCCCGCCCAGCGCGACTACGCGATCAAGAGCGCGGAGCAGGTCGCGGCGGGCGGCGAGCCCGTCCCCGGCACGCCGGACAAGGCCGCCCTCGCGGGCCGCGCCTCGCGCACCAACACGCTCTTCTCGATCCCGATGCTCTTCTTCATGGGCTCGGCGAGCCACATGAGCTGGCTGCACAACGGCACCAACGATCTCGTCTACTGGATCGCCGCGGGCATCGTGATCCTCTTCGTCGAGTACAACGCCTTCAACGGCCCGGCGGCGACGCAGAAGCCGCTCGGCAGCGTCTCGGGCACGATCCATGCGGGCCTCGGCCTGACGCTGGTGCTCTACGTGCTGGGCACGGTCCTGAACTAGCCCGCCGCACGGAACGAACCTGGAGGGCGTCCCGATCCGGGGCGCCCTCTTTTCGTTGGGGGGCGGCTCAGGGGATCGAGGCGGGGGCGACGCTGCCGAGATACGCGGCCAGCGCCGGGAGGTCCGCTTCGAGGTGCGGCAGCGGGACCATCGCCTTGGTGGTGCGCGCCGGGGTGTAGCCCGGCGGGTACTCGTTGCGCAGGACCTTCGCCTCGAGCAGCTCGAGACTCGAGCCCGCGACGGCCGGGCCGATCGGCCCGGCGAGCTTCGGGTTCTGGTTGTGGCAGGCCACGCAGTTCCCGAGGTAGACGGCACGCCCGCGCTTCGTGGGGTCTTCGGCATCCCCGCCACCGCCACAGGCGGTGAGCAGGAGGGAAGCCGCGAGGGGGAGCCAGGTCCGTCGTCTCATCGGGTGCCTCGAAAAAGGGCGCGCTGCCAGCGGTGCCGCGGTCTGGCAGAGTAGCGGGTGCATGACCGACGACCAGACGCCCGAACCGCCCCGGCTCGCGACCTGGGCGAACGCGCTGACGCTGCTGCGGCTCGCGCTCGTCCCCTTCCTCGTGCTCGCGATCCTGCGCGAGCAGGCCGTCCTCGGCCTCGCGCTGTTCGTCGCGGCCTGCGCGAGCGACTTCGCCGACGGTGGCCTCGCGCGCCGCTTCGGTCAGGCGTCGAGCCTCGGCGGCCTGCTCGATCACGCGACCGACGCCCTCCTGAACGTCGCCGGGATGGCGGCTCTGGCCGCGCGCGGCCTCGCGCCGGCGGCGCTGCCCGTGGCCGTGGGCATCGCCTTCGCGCAGTACGTGGTGGATTCGCGCGTCGGCGCCGGGCGGCCGCTGCGGCCGAACCCGGTCGGCCGCTGGAACGGGATCGCCTACTACGTGTTCCTCGGGACGCCGCTCGTCCGCGACGCGCTCGGCGCGCCGTGGCCCTGGGACACCCTCGTCTGGGCCGCGGGCTGTCTCCTGTTCGCTACGACGCTCTGGTCGATGGCGCAGCGCTGGCGCACGGTGCCGTCGCCCTGAGCGGGCCGAGGCGTCAGGGCGACGCGTCGAAGTAGGCCTGCGAGCCGCGCGTCCCGAGCAGGTAGGCGCCGCTGCCGAGCGCCCAGGCCAGCGCGCAGGCCGACTGCCAGAGGATGCGGGGCTCCGCCGCGAACCACGCGTCGCCGAGCGCGAGGGGGATGTAGGCCGCCGCGGTCAGCGGAATCGCCCAGCGGGCCCGGCGCAGGAGCCCTGCCGCGGCGAGACCGAGCGTGAGCCCCGTCCCGATGGCGAAGGCGCCGTAGCCGCTCGCGAAGAGTTCTCCCTGGCCGAGGGTCTCGCCGCCGACGCGGTGCTCGAGGCCCGGCAGCGCCGCCACGACGAGCGACCCCACGCCGAAGACGACGAAGAAGCTCGTGGTGCCCTTCAGGGTGAGCGGCATGGCCGCGAAGGCGTCGAGAGCCGCCTGCCTCGAACTCATGCGCTGCCGAAGATCTCGCGGTTGGCGCGCCGCATGAAGACGAGGCCGATCGCGGCGTTGAAGAAGATGAAGAAGTTGTGCTGGACGAGCCCGAAGGCCGACATCTCGGCCGGGTGGTCCGGGAAGAGGATCACCCACATCGAGATGGCGACGGCGCGGAAGGGCCCCGGAACGGCCGCGCCGAAGAAGATCACCGGCAGGTAGCCGAGCATCTGCAGCATCGAGACTTCGACGCCGAACAGCGAAAGCGCTCGCGAGTAGACGAAGACCGCCGCGAGCAGCGCGGGCGAGCGCAGCACGATGATCGTCAGGTACTGCCAGAGCCGCGCCTGGCTGAAGGCGGTCATGATGTGGCGGTCGCGCAGGTTGAAGTTCGGGAGGATCTTGCCGCGGAAGTAGAGGTACCCGATGGCGAAGAGCACGAGCATGACCGCGCCGACGAGGGGCAGGGCGTCGAAGACGTCGGGCAGCGACTCCCGCTGCAGGGCCGCCCCGACGTTCGCCCAGGCGCAGAGGTAGTAGATCTCGCAGACCATGATGAAGAGCATGCTCGAGCCGAGCTTCCAGCCCGGAACGCCCTCGCGCCGGTTCAGGTACACGGCCATGGCGCCCTTGCCGAGCTGCTCGTTCAGGATCGAGAGGATGTACGTGCTCGCGCGCACCGGCAGGATGTCCGTGTAGGCGACGCGCGCGTTGAACCAGTTGATCGTCCGCCAGACGACGAGCGAGTCGATCAGGAAGAACAGCAGCGAGTAGGGAACCATCAGCGCGAGCCAGGAAGTCCAGCTCACCTGGGAGAACACGCGCCCGAGGTACTCGGCGACGGAGAGCCCCTCGCGAGCGGCGGGGCCCGCCATGCGCGTGTAGAGGAAGGCGAAGCAGCCGAGGGTTACGACCCAGGGCAGGACGCGCTTGGCGAGGCTCGGCTTCGGCTTTTCGGGGACGGTCGGATCGGCTTCGGGGGCCGGGGTCTCGGTGGTCAAGCAGGGGCTCCCGGCGCGTCGGGTCCGACCCGGCGCGCGAGCATTTCATCGAGGGGGGTCAGACGGATTCCGAGGGCGCGAGCGGCGGGCTCCGGGTCGATGTGATCGTCGTGGAGCAGAACGTCGAGCATGGGGCTGGTGATCGGCGGTTCGCCGGAGAAGCGTTCGAGCAGGTGGACGCCGAAGCGCACGGCGCCTTCGGGCAGCGAGACGATGCGCGGCTTCTTTCCGTAGAGGGCCGCGGCGCGGGTGATGAGTTCGCGCTGCCGGAGAGACTCCGGGCCGGCGAGGTCGAGTGCATGGTCGTCGAGGGCGGGGTTCACCGCCGCGGCGAGCACCGCGGCGATCACGTCGTCCGCATCGATGGGCTGCTCGAGGCTGCGCCCGCCGCCGATCAGGGGGAGGACCTTCGCGTGGGCCTGGCCGCGCAGGGCGCGGGACGCCGCGTCGCCCTGGCCGAGCACCATCGGGAGCCGGATCACCGTCGCGGGAACCTCGTGGCCGAGCAGCAGCTGCTCGGCTCGCCCCTTCGAGGCGAGGCAGCGGTTCTCCGCGCCCGGTTCGGAGCCGAGGATCGAGAGGTAGACGACGCGCTTCACGCCGTTCTTGGCGGCGGCCGCGGCCACGGCCGCCGTGGCCTTCTCGTGCGCGTCGCGATAGCGCGAGTGCTTCGTCTCCTTGAGGATGCCGACCAGGTGGACGACGAGGTCGCGGCCTTCCATGGCGCGCGCGAGCCCGTCCGTGTCGACGTAGCTGACGGTGCGGATCTCCGGGCGGATCGATTCGTCGAGCTCGCGCAGGGTGTCCGCGGCGTTCTCGGAGCGGACGACCGCCGCGGCGCGCCCCTTGCCGCCCGCGAGGGCTGCGAAGAGTTGGCGCCCGAGGGCGCCGTTGGCGCCGGTGACGAGCACGCGCTCCGCATCGATGGCCGGGCCCACGGGGTTGCCTTCCACTCGGTCGCTCATGGAGCCGACACTCCTCCGGGTCGGGGCGCGTTCTACGCCGGATCCGGTCACAAGGGCGCTCGCCCTGCATGATACCCGGTGGTGATAGAATGGGGCGGCCTCGAGCGCCCATTTGCCGGGCCCGTCCACCGAGGCATGGGAGGCGCCATGACGCGATCCGTCGTCGTCCTCTTCCTCGTACTCTCGTTCGCGGGAACGGCCTTCGACGTCGACACGGCCGAGGCGGCGCCCGTCGCGCGGCCGGTCGAGCTCGAGCTCTCGATCGAGATGGTCGGGCTGAAGATGCTCCCCGGCGGCTGCTACAGCTGCGCCTTCGTCTACGGCCCGATCGCGGCCGGGGTCGGCACCGTCACGGTCGACGAAACGGCCGGGACGATCGGCCTGGCGGCGGGGCTGGCCACGCTCGCGACGCCCTTCGTCGGGATCGACTACGGGGTTTCCACCGCCATCGCCGGGGTCACCGCGTCGAAGCTCTCGAACCTGGCCGCGACGTTCTCGGTCGGCGGGGGAGCGGGGCTGCCTGGAGAACCGCCCTGTTCGGGCGGCCCGCTGACCTACGGGGTCGCCTGCGCGGGGCAGCTGGGTTTCGGCGGCTTCATGGGCCTGGCCGGCACGGTGAATCTGCAGGTCGTTCCGAACATCGTGACGATTCCCTTCGATCTGGCCGCCTTGAACGTCGGCCTCGGCGGGACGGCCCCGGTCACCGTCGGCGGATTCGGCTTCGACGCGGCGCCGTGGACCGTCGGCACGGCTTGGGTGGCACTCTCGACCTCCAGTGGGGGGACCCCGATCACCCGCACGGGCAGCGTCGGCACGCAGCAGTTCTCGTTGGTGACGCCGTCCCGGGTCACCGCGCTGGGCAACATCCTTCCGATCGTCGCCCGCCTCGAGGTGCGCTTCACGGATGGCCTCGGCGTGCCGACGTTCGTGAGCGCGGTGCCGGAGCCGTCGCTCGGTTGGCTGGCACTGCTCGCGGGCCTGGCCGTGGTCTCCGCGCGGCGCCGTCGCTAGCGCGTCAGGCCTTCGGCAGATGACGCGGGTGGATCGCCTGGCCGTGCGAGAACTCGCAGACGTTGCCGTCGGGGTCCGCGACCTCGCAGATGTACCCGACCACCGGGCCGTACTCGGCGGGCGCGAGCACCAGGCAGCCGTCGGCCTCGCCGAGCGCTCCCAGCCGGTCGACTTCCTCGCGGGAGGCCACGGCGAACCCCAGGTGGTCGATCGGGCGCTTCTCGGGCTGGGCGTCGGCCGGCATGGCCATCACGACGATCACGAAGTCCGGGTCCGCCGCGTCCTCGGCGAGCCAGACGACCCGGGTCGAATCGTCCCTGCGATCGTGGGCGACCTCGAAGCCGGCGTAGCGTTCGTAGAAGGCGATCGTCGCGTCGATGTCGTGGACGCGGAGCGCGACGTGGGTGAGGACGGCCCGGGCCATGCCTACATGTTGAGTTCGAGGCGGGCCGCCTCGGACATCATGCCCGGGTTCCACGGCGGCTCCCAGGTGACTTCGACCTTCGCGGCGGAGACGCCGTCGAGCAGCCGGACCTTGGACTCGACCTCGGGGGGCAGGATCTCGGCCACCGGACACATCGGCGAGGTGAGCGTCATGCTGATCTCGACCTTGCCCTCGGCCTCGTCGGTGGCGACCTCGTAGATCAGGCCGAGCTCGTAGATGTCGACGGGGATCTCGGGGTCGTAGCAGGTCTTCAAGACCTCGATGACGCGGTCGCGAAGAGATGCCGCCTGTGCGGCCTGCGGGGTTTCCGTGGCGTCCGACATGTCTACTCCGTCTTTACCGTATCGCCCGTGCCGAGGGCCGAGTTCATCGCGTGCCAGGCGAGCGTCGCGCACTTGACGCGCATGGGGAACTCCCGGACGCCGCCGAACACGGCGAGCTTGCCGAGGTCGGCCGCCTCCTCCGAGGCGATGTCCGCTTCGCCCTGCCCGGCGACCCATTCGTGGAATCGTTCGAACAGCGCGGTAGCTTCGGCCACGGTCTTTCCCTCGACCGCCTCCGTCAGCATCGAAGCCGAGGCCGTCGAGATCGCGCAGCCCGAGCCTTCGAAGGCGGCGTGCCGGATGTGATCGTCCTCCACCTCGAGGTACAGCGTGAGCTTGTCGCCGCACAGCGGGTTGTGGCCGGCCGCCGTCCGGTTCGCCGCGGAGAGCGGCCCGAAGTTTCGCGGCGACTTCCCGTGGTCGAGGATCGTCGTCTGGTAGAGCTCGCGGAGGTCGCTCACGCGAACATCTCCAGCACCTTGCGGATGCCGGCCGCGAGGCGGTCGAGCTCTTCCTTGGTGTTGTAGAAGGCGAGGGAGGCGCGCGTGGTGGCCGCGACCCCGAAGTGGTCCATCACCGGCTGGGCGCAGTGGTGGCCGGTGCGGACCGCGATGCCTTCCATGTCGAGGATGGTCCCGACGTCGTGGGAGTGGACGCCATCGATCAGGAAGGAGAGGACGCCGGCCTTGTGTTCGGCGGTGCCGATGAGGCGCACCTCGGGGATGCTCGTGAGGAGATCCGTTCCGTGGGCGAGGAGTTCGTGCTCCCAGGCGCCGATCCGCTCCATGCCGATCGCTTCGAGGTAGTCGACCGCGGCGCCGAGGCCGACGGCTCCGGCGATGTTCGGCGTGCCCGCTTCGAACTTGTGCGGCACGTCGGCGTACTCCGTGCCCTCGAAGGTGACGGTCAGGATCATCTCTCCGCCCCCCTGCCAGGGCGGCATGGCTTCGAGCCGCTCCGCCCGGCCATAGAGGGCGCCGATGCCGGTCGGACCGAACATCTTGTGGCCGCTCACGGCGTAGAAGTCGCAGCCGAGGGCGGCGACGTCGACGGCGAGGTGCGGCGTGGCCTGGGCACCGTCGACGACGGTCACCGCGCCGGCGCCGCGGGCCAGGGCGACGAGATCCTCGACGGGGTTGATCGTGCCCAGGGCGTTCGAGACGTGTCCGAAGGCCGCGACCTTCGTGCGCGAGGAGAGGCGCGCCCGGAAGGCGTCGACGTCGAGCTGGCCGCGTTCGTCGATCGGGGCCACGACGAGCTTCGCGCCCGTGCGCTCGCAGAGGAGCTGCCACGGGACGATGTTCGAGTGGTGCTCCATCTCGGTGACGAGGATCTCGTCCCCGGCGCCGACTTCCTGCGCACCGAAGGCGCAGGCCACGAGGTTGATGGCCTCGGTCGTGCCGCGCGTGAAGACGATCTCCTTGGCGTCCCCCGCCCCGAGGAAGCGCGCGAGCCTGGTGCGGGCGCCCTCGTAGGCGTCCGTCGAGCGCTGGGCCAGGGCGTGGACGCCGCGGTGGATGTTCGCGTTGTCGCGCTCGTAGTGGTGCGCGACGGCGTCGATCACGGCGCGGGGCTTCTGTGCGGTCGCAGCGCTGTCGAGGTAGACGAGCGGTTTGCCGTGGACCTCCTGCTCGAGGACCGGGAAATCCTTGCGCAGCCGCGTGACGTCCTCCGGGGTGAGATGCGTCACGTGTCCTCCTTCGGGAGGTCGCGCGCGATGCCGAGCCGCTCGACGACGAGGTCGTCCACCCGCGCGCCGATGGCCGGCACGGCGAGGGCGCTCGTGATCTCGGAGACGAACCCGCGCATGAGGAGGTTCCGCGCGTCGTGCTCGGGGATGCCGCGCGAGCGCAGGTAGAAGAGGGAGGCCTCGTCGAGCTGGCCGACGGTCGAGCCGTGGCTGCACTTCACGTCGTCGGCGTAGATCTCGAGCTGGGGCTGGGTGTTGATCTCGGCATCGCGCGAGAGCAGCAGGTTCGGGTTCTGCTGGGCGGCGTTGGTCTTCTGGGCGTCCGGCCGCACCACGACGCGCCCGTTGAACACGCCGCGCGCCTGGCCGTCGAGGATGCCCTTGTAGAGCTCGTCGCTCGTGCAGTGGGGCTCCGCGTGGTCGACCCAGGTGTGGTTGTCGACGAGCTGGCTGCCGCCGGCGACGAACAGGCCGCGAAGATCGCAGTGGGCGCCCGGCGCCGAGAGCCGCACGCGGGCGTCGTTGCGCAGGAGAGCGCTGCCGAAGGAGAGCGTGGCCGCGGAGAGCCGGGCGTCACGGCCGACGTTGCCGCGCATCTCCGAGACGTGGAAGGTCGAGGGATCCTCCCGCTGGATCTTGATCCAGTCCACCGCCGCGTTCTCGGCGACGTCGATCTCGGTGACGCCGTTGGTGAAGGTCGCGCCGCCGGCGAGGCTCACGTGGTCCTCGATGACCATGACGTGGCTGCCGGCTGCCGCCTCCACCCGCACGCGCGGGTGGCTCGAGACCGGGTCGTCTCCGCCGGTGTTCACGAAGACGAGGTGGATCGGCTCCTCGATGTGGCTGCCCTTCGCGATGCGCACGTGGGCGCCGTCCTCGAAGAAGGCCGTGTTGAGCGCACCGAAGGGCGTCACCGCGCTGCCGACGGAGTCGATGAACGCCTCCTCGGGGCCTCCGGCGAAGTTCGAGAACCCGAGCTGGCCGCCGAGGGCTGCCGGGGCCGAGAGGTCGGCCACGTAGCGCCCGTCGACGAACACGAAGACGCTGCAGGCGAAGACTGGCGAGGAGAGCCACTCGAGAGTCTCGCGGTCGAGTTCGAAGCTCCGGGGGGCCGCCTCCCACGCCGTCTTCGCGATGCGCGCGGGGTTCGTGTACTTCCACTCCTCGTTCCGCCGCCCCGGGAAGCCCTCGGCCGCGAAGTGGTCGAGGGCTTTGCGCCGCGCGGCTTCGATGCCCGAAGGGCCCTGCGCGGCGAAGCGCTCCTGCCAGTGCTCGACGGGGTTCACGCCTCGCCCCCGGTGATCCAGCCGTACCCCTTCTCTTCGAGTTCGAGGGCCAGGCTCTTGTCGCCCGAGCGCACGATCTTGCCGCCGGCGAGGACGTGCACGTGGTCCGGCACGATGTAGTCGAGCAGGCGCTGGTAGTGGGTGATCACCAGGACCGAGCGGTCCGGGCTGCGCAGGGAGTTCACGCCCTCGGCCACGATGCGCAGCGCATCGATGTCGAGGCCGGAGTCCGTCTCGTCGAGGATCGCGAGGGCCGGCTCGAGGACGGCCATCTGGAGGATCTCGTTGCGCTTCTTCTCGCCGCCGGAGAACCCCTCGTTCACCGAGCGGTTCATCAGCGCCTCGTCCATTTCGACGACCTTCATCTTCTCGCGCGCGAGCGTGAGGAAGTCCATGGCATCGAGCTGCTTCTCGCCGCGGTGCTTGCGCACGGCGTTCAGCGCGGACTTCAGGAAGTACATGTTCGAGACGCCCGGGATCTCCACCGGGTATTGGAAGGCCAGGAAGATCCCCTCGCACGCGCGCTCCTCGGGGGAGAGCTCCACGAGACTCTTCCCCCGATAGAGCACCGAGCCTCCGGTGACCTCGACCGAAGGGCGCCCCGAGAGCACGTTCGCGAGGGTGCTCTTGCCGGAACCGTTTGGCCCCATCACGGCGTGCACCTCGCCCGGGCGGATCGTGAGGTCGAGCCCCTTCAGGATCTCCGCATCGCCGGCGCGTGCGCACAGCCCCTTGATTTCGAGCATCGCGTCTCCCACTAACCCACCGATCCTTCCAGGCTGACGCCCAGGAGGTTCTGGGCTTCGACGGCGAACTCCATGGGGAGCTCGCGCAGGACTTCCTTGCAGAACCCGTTCACGATCATCGAGATCGCATCCTCTTCCGAGATGCCGCGCTGGCGGCAGTAGAAGAGCTGGTCTTCCCCGATGCGCGAGGTCGTGGCCTCGTGCTCGACGGTGGCGGCGTCGTTCTTCACCTCGAGATAGGGGAAGGTGTGCGCGCCGCACTGGTCGCCGAGGAGCAGCGAATCGCACTGCGAATAGTTGCGTGCCCCCGCGGCCTTGGGGCTGATCTTCACCAGGCCGCGGTAGGTGTTCTGCCCGCGTCCGGCGGAGATGCCCTTCGAGATGATCGTGCTCTTCGTGTTGCGGCCGATGTGGATCATCTTCGTGCCGGTGTCGGCCTGCTGGCGGTTGTTCGTGAGCGCCACGGAGTAGAACTCGCCGACCGAATCGTCGCCCTGGAGGATGCAGCTCGGGTACTTCCAGGTGATGGCCGAGCCGGTCTCCACCTGGGTCCAGGAGATCTTCGAGCGCGCGCCGCGGCAGGCGCCGCGCTTGGTCACGAAGTTGTAGATCCCGCCGCGACCTTCCGCGTCGCCCGGATACCAGTTCTGGACGGTCGAGTACTTGATCTCGGCGTCGCCGAGCGCCACGAGCTCGACGACCGCCGCATGGAGCTGGTTCTCGTCCCGCTGCGGTGCCGTGCAGCCTTCCAGGTAGGAGACGTAGGAGCCCTCGTCCGCCACGATCAGCGTGCGCTCGAACTGTCCGGTGTTCTCGGCGTTGATCCGGAAGTAGGTCGAGAGCTCCATCGGGCAGCGCACGCCCTTCGGGATGTAGACGAAGGAGCCGTCGCTGAAGACGGCGGAGTTCAGGGCGGCGAAGTAGTTGTCGCCCTGGGGCACGACGGTGCCCAGGTACTCGCGTACGAGGTCGCCGTGGTTCTTCACGGCCTCGGAGAACGAGCAGAAGACGATGCCGTGCTTCTCGAGCTCTTTCTTGAAGGTCGTGGCCACCGAGACGCTGTCGAAGACCGCGTCGACGGCGACGTTCGCCAGGCGCTTCTGCTCGTCGAGGGAGATGCCGAGCTTGTCGTAGGTGGCGCGCAGCTCGGGGTCGACCTCGTCGAGGCTCTCGAGCTTCTTCTGCTCCTTCGGCGCCGCGTAGTAGGAGATGGCCTGGTAGTCGATCTCGGGGTAGTCGACCATCGCCCAGGTCGGCTCCTCGTCCGCCATGCGCTGCCAGCGCGCGAAGGCCTCGAGCCGCCAGTCGAGCAGCCACTGGGGCTCTTCCTTCTTGGCCGAGATGAAGCGGATGACGCCTTCGTCGAGACCGGGCGGGACGGTGTCCTGCTCGATGTCCGTGACGAAGCCGTACTTGTACTCCTGCTTCGTGATGCGTTCGAGGGCTTCAGACATGGTTCCTCTCGGTGGGGCCGGATGCGCTGGCGCTGCGCGGGAGCGATTCGTCCGCGCTGCGCTCGAGCGTCGAAGGTTCGAGTTGGATCGGAGAGCGGGGTCCGACGATCAGGTCGCGCAGCGTCACGCCCTCGAGCGTGCTCAGGATCGCCGAGTTGATCTGCTGCCACGGCTCGCGCACGCCGCAGATGGATTCGCGCTGGCACTCGCCGACGGCGACGCTGCACTCGGTCATGGCCACCGGGCCTTCGAGGGCGTCGATCACTTCGGCGACGGAGATCTCCTCCGGCGCGCGCGAGAGCCGGAAGCCGCCCTTGGCGCCGCGGTGCGATGCGAGCAGGCCGCGCCGCGTGAGCGCCTTCAGCGTCTTGCTCGCCACCGGGAGCGGAAGCTGCGCGGTCTCCGCGAGTTCGCGCGCGGCGTGCAACGTGCCGGCTTCCGCGCGCGCCAGCTCGGTCAGCAAGACGATGCCGTAGTCGGTGATCTTGCTGATGCGGAGCATGGCTCGGGCCTCCGGGGCCTCTCGCGGAAGAGAGCGTCTGGGATAGGGGACCGTGGCGGTCCCGCTTCATACAGGACCTGCAGAGTACCCTATGTCGGGGCGTGCGTCACTCGGCGAAAGCCTTTTGGAAACGATGTGTTGCCCCTCGAGTGCCCGGGCCCTTCCCGGCCCTTTGCGCCCGCGGTCCGGCTCCCTTACCCTGCCGCCGCTCGCCATCCCCAAACCAGGTCCGCGCGCAACGCGCGGGCGGGTGGCGCAGGAGAACGACCATGTCCGAAGAGAACTCCGGCGACGAATCGCGCCCCACTCCCCCCGCAGGCCCGCGCGGCGCTGGCGGTCCGCCGAGCGGTCCGGCCGGTGGACCTCCGAGCGGCCCCCGCGGTGGCGGCGACGGGCCCCCGAGCGGCCCGCGTGGCGGCGGTGACGGCCCCCCGAGTGGCCCCCGCGGCGGTGGCGATGGACCCCCGAGCGGCCCGCGCGGCGGCGGCGACGGCCCCGGTGGTTTCCGCAGCGACGGTCCCGGCGGCGGCGGCGGCGGCTTCCGCGGCGACGGCCCGCGCGGCGGCGGACGTGGACGTCCGGGCGACCGCGGCGATCGGCCCCGCGCACCCCAGACGGTCAAGGGCCGGCTGCGCGCCAAGGCCCGCAAGAAGGCCCGGCGCCTGCAGAAGCAGAAGGCGCGCTCGGGTCAGGCGGTCGTTCGCGGCAAGGTTTCCCGTCTCACGACGGACCAGACGCTCGAGGTCGACTACCGCGACCCGAAGACCCTGCGTTACTTCCTGACGGAGACGGGCAAGATCGTCCCGCGCCGCATCTCGGGTAACACCGCGAAGCAGCAGCGCGAAGTCTGCCTGGCGATCAAGCGCGCGCGCCACCTGGCGCTGCTCGCCTACCCCGGCCAGGAAGACTAGAGCCAGCTCCACCGAAAGCGGAGGTTCCGATGTCCGACTCCCAGCGCGTTTCCGTCGCGGTCTCCGGGGGCGTCGCCGACGTCCGCATGGTGCGCACCGACAAGCTGAACGCCCTCGACGGGGCGATGTTCGAGGCCCTGATCGCAACCGGGCGCGAGCTGGCGGCGGACCGCTCGGTCCGCGCCGTGGTGCTCTCCGGGGAGGGCCGCGCCTTCTGCGCCGGCCTCGACTTCCCGAGTTTCCAGGGCGGCGAGACCGCCGTGAACCTGTTCGAGCGCGTCGAGGAGAGCCCGGCGAACATCGCCCAGCGCGCGGCGTGGATCTGGCGGGAGATCCCGGTCCCGGTCATCGCGGCCGTCCACGGCTACGCCTTCGGCGGCGGTTTCCAGATCGCCATGGGCGCGGACCTGCGGATCGTCGCCCCCGACGCGCAGTTCTCCGTCATGGAGATCCGCTGGGGCCTCGTCCCGGACATGGCGGGGACCCAGCTCCTGCGGGATCTCGTGCCGCTCGACGTGGCGAAGGAGCTGACCTTCACGGGTCGGCGCGTTCCCGGAACCGAGGCGGTGACGCTCGGCCTCGCCACGCGCACCGCGGACGATCCCCACGCCGAGGCCATGACCCTCGCCAAGGAGATCGCGAGCAAGTCGCCCGATGCCATTCGCGCCGGCAAGGCGCTGCTCGACCAGTCCGTCCGCGCCACGACGGAAGACGGCCTGCTGCTCGAGGAAAAGGCCCAGCGCGGCCTGCTCGGGTCGCCCAATCAGATCGAGGCCGTCCAGGCGAACTTCGCCAAGCGCACGCCGAACTTCCAAGACCCGGAGTAGGCGCCGAGGCTCCGCTAGCGGTCCGTCAGGAGCGCGCGCAGGGGGCCGAGGCCGTCGCGGGCCCAGTGGAGCGGCGGGGCCTGGAGGCGGCCGAAGGGCGCCGTCCACGTGGCGCCGAGCGCGGCGGCGAACTGCTCGAACTGCTCAGGGTCGCCGAACCCCAGCTGTGCGATTCCGGCGACGCGGTCCGCAAGGGGCGCGAGTGCTTCCTGCGTCTCGGCGAGGGTTGCGCTCGGGTGCACACGCACGAAGCGGTGCAGGGGCGCCGGGCGCGGGGCGGCGTCCGCTTCGGCGACGACGGTGAAGGCGTCCTCGGCGTGGAGGGCGACGGCGCGGCCCGCGGCGGCGCGCATCTCCGCTTCCGCGCGTTCGTGGGCGATGGCCGCGCGGGAGGCGGGGTCGACCGCACCGCGGGGCCATGCGCGTTCGCGTCCGCCGAGGGCGGCGGAGAGGCAGGCTGCGAAGGCCTGGCTCCGGTCCGGCGCGCCGATCACCCAGCAGGCGACCGGCGAGAGGCACCCAAGCTGGTCCCAGAGCGCGACGTCTTCGGCGAGGGCGCGGGCGGCGGCCTCGAGGTCCGCGGCGTCGGGGCCGAGCACGGCGAGGGAGAACTTGTCGCCGTGGGCGACGAGCCGCGTCCCGGGGCCGAGCTTCTCCCTCACCGCCGCGACCGCCGCGTCGCCGCCGGTGATGCAGACCCGCTCCGCCGAGAGAGCTTCCCGCCAGGCGCCTTCGTCTTCCCGGCCGAAGCTCGCGACGCCGATGGCCCCGGCGAGGGCGGGCGCGTGGGTTTCGAGGCTGCGCCGGAAGAGGCTGGGCGTGATTGGATCGTGCCGACCCGGGCGCGCGAGGACGGCACCGCGTAGCAGGAGCGGTGCGAGGAGATCGACGAGGGCGGGCATCGGGATCACGCCGCCGTGCACGACGGTGGTGATGCCCGGGAGCGGCTCGCTCGGCAGCTGCCCGAGTTCCGCTTCGACGAGGCGCTCGAGCGCGGCCGCGTTCCAGCCCGCGAGCGCGCGGTCGAGGCCGGCGGCGACGGTCGCCGAAGAAAGGCCCGACGTATCGGGCAGCGCGCCGGCGAGCTCCCTCCGCTCCGCCGAGTCCGGGCGCGACCACGCGTCGAGCAACCGGCCGAGGCCGGCGGTGACCTCCTCGGGGGTGAGGGCGCCGAGGGCGGCGCCCGTCGCTCTCAGGTTCGCGATCATCGCGCGCCGGCGAGCATCGCATCCGCGGCGATGGAACAGCCGCGCGCTTCGGCGCCTGGCTCTCGTCCGATCACCTCGAAGCCGTCGTCGACGCTCCGGCCGAGGTCCGCGGTCTGCAGGGCGAAGACGCTTCCCGTGTTCGCGAGGTCGTAGAGCACGATCGCCCCGGGCGCGCCGTCAGGGGCGTCCTCGCCCGTCGCCGGGTCGACGAGACGCACGCGCGTCCACGGGGGGGCGAGCTTGCGGCGGGGCTCGCCGGGCCGGCGCAGGACGGAATCGTAGAACTGGCTGCCGAGCTCGGTCATGCCGTACTGGTTCACGATCCGCTCGCCGGGGACGCCGAACGCCCGCGTGATCGAGGCGTGGAGTTCCTCGCGCGGGACCTCCCGCGAGCGGCCCTTGAAGCCGCCGGTTTCCATCACGCGAGAGCCGTCCGGGAGGGGGATCGCTTCGCCGCGCTCGGCGAGGGCGTCGGTCGCGTGGACGAAGGCGAAGGCCGTACCGCAGAGCGCGACCGCGTCGCCGCCCTCCGCGAATCCGCGGAGGCGCGCGAGCGGGGCATCCCAGCTCGACCCGTCCGCCCCGTCTCCCTCGGGAAGGAAGAAGCCGCCGCCGGCCAGGGGCAGCTCGCGCAGGACCGTCGCGAACATGTGGGAGAGCGAGGAATCCGGCGCGGCTTCGGCGCTCGGGGCGAGGACGGGGAGGGCGATCGCCCGGCTCTCGAGATCCGGAAGGAGGCCCGCCCGGAAGCTCGCGAGCAGGGAGGCCTCGTAGAGTTCGAGCGTGTCGAGGTGCAGCGTGCCGCGCGCCTCGGTGCTGGTTCCGCTCGTCCGGAAGACGTGCCGCTCCCGCGCTGCCGGGAAGGAGCGCAGCGCCATCTCCTTGAAGGCGCCGGTCGGGACCGGCGGAATCTGGCGCCAGCCACGGACGCTCTCGGGCGTTCGCTTCCGGCCGTCGCAGAAGCGCCGGTAGGGTTCGCAGTGCGCGTACTGGAAGGCGAAGAGTTCGAGGGCGAGCGCCTCGAAGCGGGCTTCGGTCGCTTCGGCGGAGGCGTCGAGGGCGCCGGGCTCCCGCATCCACGCACAGATCGCGGAGTCGATCGCGCGGCGTGCCGGGTCGCCGTTCACGAGAGGCTCCCGACCAGCACGCCGAGCGCGAAGCGGAGCGCCTCCTCGCCGATCGAGAGCGGCGGCGTGATGGAGAGCACCCGGCCGTCCTCGCCCGAGGGCAGGAGGATCACGCCGGCCTCGAGGCAGCGCGTGACCGCCGCCAGCGCCACTTCCGGCGAAGCACACTCGATGCCGATCATCAGCCCGAGGCCGCGGACCTCGTGCACGTTCGAGACACCGCGGGTGTCGCGTTCGAGTGCCGCGAGCGCCTCCGCCCCGAGCCGCGCCGAGCGCTCGACGAGGCGCTCTTCCTCGAGCACCGCGAGCGATGCGAGGGCGGCGGCGCAGCCCGGCGGGTGCCCGAGGTAGGTCTGGGTGTGGAGCGCTTCGCCTTCGGAAAGGGGCCAGGCGTCCATCACGCGGGCCGGGCCCATGCAGGCCGAGAGCGGCATGCCCGAAGCGAGGCCCTTGCCGAGGCAGAGGAGGTCCGGCACGACGTCTTCGTGCTCGCAGGCGAACCAGCGTCCGGTCCGGCCGAAGCCGGTGTAGACCTCGTCGACGATGAGGAGCCAACCGTTCTGGTCGCAGAGCGCGCGCAGGGCGCGCAGGAATCCTTCGGGGGGAACGCGCTCGCCGCCCCGGCCCTGGACCGGTTCGACCAGCACGGCTCCGATCGCGACGCCGGCCGCGCGGGCGGCTCGCGCGGCGTCGTCGGCGTCTCCGTAGCGGGCGAAGACCGTGGCACCCGGCAGCCGGTCGATGAACGGGGCGCGGAAGTCCTCGCGCGCGGTCGCGTCGAGGGCGCCGAGCGAGAGGCCGTGGTAGCCGCCGTCGAAGGCCACGACGCCCGGGTTCCCCGTCGCGAGCAGCGCCGTCTTCAACGCGGTCTCGACGGCGTCGGAGCCGGAGCTCGTGAGCACGGCGCGGGCGGGTTCGCCGCCCGGGAAGCGCGCGGTGAGGGCCTCGAGCAGATCCACCTTCACGGCGGAAGGGTGGACGTCGCCCATGCCGTGAAGAAGCGTCTCGGCCTGCCGCGCCACGGCCCCGGCGACGCGCGGGTGTCCGTGGCCGACGTTCGCCACGCCGAAGCCGCCGCCGAGATCCACGAAGCGGTTTCCGTCGACGTCCACGACGTTCGCGCCGGAGGCCCGCTCCCAGAAGATCGGCGCGCCGGGCGTGAGGCACGTGACGTTCCGGCTCTCCACCGCCGCGAGTCGCTTCGCGAGTTCGCGCGAGCGGGGGCCGGGGATGCCGGTCACGATCTCGGGGAGCAGGGTGACGTCGGACACCGCCGGATAGTAGCTTCACGCGATGAGGTCGCGGAAGGAGCCCGGCGAGGGCGAAGCCACGGGCGGGCGGGATGCAGAGCGGCTCGCGGCGGGCCGGTTGGCCCTGTTCGCCGGCATCGCCATCTGCGGCGCGAAGTTCGTCGCCACGGGCATCACCGGTTCGGCCGCCGTCTTCTCGGACGCCGTCGAATCCCTCGTGAACGTCGCCGCGGCGGGGATGCTCCTCTTCAGCCTGCGCGTGGCGGCGCGGCCGCCGGACCCGAATCACCCCTACGGCCACGGCAAGGTCGAGTTCTTCTCGGCGGGCGTTGAGGGTGCGCTCGTGGCCGTCGCCGGCGCGGCGATCCTCTGGGAAGCCCTGGGCGAACTCCTGGCGGGCCCGGAGGTGGCGAGGCTCGACACCGGCCTCGCACTGCTCTCGCTGGCAGCCATCGCGAACGGCGCGCTCGGATGGCACCTCGTGCGCACCGGCCGCCGCACGGGCTCCCTCGCGCTCGAAGCCGACGGCAAGCACGTACTCGCCGACGTCTACACGAGCGCGGGCGTGATCGGCGGCCTGCTCGCCGTGTGGGTCACGGGCTGGCTGTGGCTCGACCCGGTCGTCGCCCTGTGCGTTGCGGCCCACGTCTTCGCAACGGGCTACGCGCTGGTGCGCGAGGCGATCGGTGGCTTGATGGACGAGGCCGACGACCCGCTGCTCGACGGGATCGTCGCCGCCCTGGACGACGCGCGCGAGCCGAGCTGGATCGACGTGCACTCGCTCCGGGCGTGGCGCTCGGGAGACTTCGTCCACACGGATCTGCACCTGACCGTCCCGCGCTACTTCGACGCCGAGCGGCTGCACGGCATCGATGCCCGCGTGCAGTGGGCGGTTCGCGAGGCGGCGGGGCGCGCGAGCGAAGGGATCGTCCACTTCGACCCGTGCCGCGCGGTGATGTGCAGCCGCTGCGCGATGCCCGCGTGCGCCGTTCGCGAAGCGGAGCTCGCCGGGGTCGTGCCCTTCACCCGCGCCACGGCGACCGGCGCGCCGGTCCATGGGGCCTTCGGCGACGCGGCCTCCGAGGCCTTCCTCGCGCTCGGCAGCAACCTCGGGAATCGCCGCGCGCACCTGGCTGCGGCGGTGCGCGCCCTCGAGGCGACCCCGGGCATCGAAGTGGTGGCGTGCTCGCATCTGTACGAGACGGATCCGGTCGGTCCGCCGCCGCAGGAGCCCTACCTGAACGCCGCCGTCCACGTCCGGACCAGCCTCGAACCGGCGCAGCTGCTCGCGCGTGCCCTCGCGATCGAGCGCGAGCGGGGCCGCGAGCGGGGCCCGGACCGCAATGCGGCGAGGACGCTCGACGTCGACCTGCTCGATCACGGAGGGCGCATTCTCGCGGAGGCGTCCCTCGAGCTGCCGCATCCGCGTCTGCACGAGCGGCCGTTCGTCCTCGAGCCGCTGGCCGAGCTGGCGGGGGACCGCCTGCATCCGCGGCTCGGGCGCAGCTACGCGGAGCTCGCCGCCGCCGTGCGGGACCCGGACGCAGTGCGTCCGGCGCCGCCGCCGAAGGGGAGGGAAGGAGAGGATCCATGGCCATCGTGGCAGTGAGCATCGCGCCGATCGGAGAGGGAGCGAGCGTCGGGCGCCACGTCGCCGAGGCGCTGCGCGTCGCTCGGGAGCAGGACGAGGTCGCCGTCGAACTCGGCGCGATGTTCACGACGCTCGAAGGGGAGCTACCCGCCGTGTTCGCGCTGATCGAGCGGATGCAGGAGGCGGTCTTCGCCGCCGGTGCGCCGCGCGTTTCGACCGTCATCAAGATCGACGAACGCCGCGATCGGGTGGCGAGCGCCGCCGAGAAGGTCCGCGTCGTCGAGGAACATCTGCGGGGCGATTGAAGGGCGGCTAGGCGTCGAGGCGTTCGAACGGAAGGGAAAGCCGGAGCGATTCGGGGCCGGTCCGCTCGGTCCCGAGATGGGTTCCGTGCCCATCGGCGATGGCGTGCAGGGCGCGCAGGGCCTCGGCATCGGCCCGGGCGCCGGCGAGGGCGGGGTCGACCAGGCGCTGGCGGGCATCGCGCGGAAGCTCCGGGGCCTCGACGTCGAGGTGGAGCGAGAGCTGGTTCGGGCCGGGGCCATCCGCCAGAGAGACGGCGACTTCGGCCGGGCCGCCGGGCACCAGGTCCGACGCGCGGAAGGTGAGCGCGAGGATCAGCGTCTCGAGCTGCTGCGGGTCGCCGCGGACGACCCACGATGCGTCCGGAACGTTCCAGCGCAGCGTGGTCGAGCGCGAGAGCGTTCCGTCGAGGACGCGCCGACAGTGGGAGAGCAGGAGGCCGAGGTCGACCTCCGCCTCGCGGCTCTCGGCCGCTCGCCCGGGAAGCCCGTTGCGCACCGTGCGGACGCAGCGTTCGAGCTGGGCGTGGAGGGAGGCCACCGCGTCGAGGACCGCCGGGTCCTCCTTGCACTCGTCGCCGAGCAGCGCGACCTCGCCGAGCAGCGACGTGAACAGGTTGTTCAAGGTATGCGCCGCCCCGCCCGCCTGGCGGCGGAGCAGTTCGAGTTCGAGGGCCTCGAACCCGCGGATGCCGCTTCCGGCACCGCCCTCGGGAGTGGCGCGTTCTTCGTTGCTCACGAGTTGCCTATCGGCGAGGCCCTCCGCCGGTGTGAGCCGGGACGGATGCCTTCGCCGATAAATACCGTCAGCATTGCTGTGTTTATGGGTTTGCAGGGTCCGCCGATCCCGCTTACGCTCCCGGACCACGATGACCGCCGCCGAACCCGTCCACGAGAAACCCATTGATTCTGGCATCCTTCGAGACATCGAGGCCGGTGCCTTCGAGTCCTGGGGGCCGGAAGAGATCCTCGGTTGGGCAATCAAGAATTTTCATCCCCGCCTGTCGCTGTCCTGTTCCTTCGGCGCTGCGGAGGGGATGGTCCTGCTCGACCTCATGCACCGCATCGAGCCGACCGCCCGCGTCTTCACCCTGGATACGGGGCGGGTCCACCAGGCGACGTTCGATCTGATCGACCGGATCCGCGACCGCTACGGGAAGCCCGTCGAGGTGGTCTTCCCGATCTCCGAAGCGGTCGAGGGCATGGTCCGCGAGCACGGGATGAACCTGTTCTACGAATCGATCGAGAAGCGCCAGCTCTGCTGTCGCCTGCGCAAGGTGGAGCCGCTGCGCCGCTACCTCGCGGACATGGACGCCTGGGTTTCGGGCCTGCGCCGGGATCAGAACGTGACGCGCAGCGAGACGCGCAAGGTCGAGATCGATCTCGCCCATGGCGGCATCGTGAAGATCAATCCGATCGCGGACTGGAGCCACGACCAGGTCTGGCAGTACGTTCGCGACCGCGACGTTCCGACCAACCGCCTCCACAAGGAGGGGTACCCTTCCGTCGGCTGCGCGCCGTGCTCCCGGGCGATCGAAGCCGGGGACGACCCGCGCGCCGGCCGCTGGTGGTGGGAGAACCCCGAGACCCGCGAGTGCGGGATCCACGTCGGGGAGGAATCCGGAGGGTCGGGGATTTGAGTTCGTTCGATCTCACGCGCCGGGCCTTCGTGGCCGGTTCTCTCGCAACGCTCGCCGCGCCCTTCGGCGCGCGGGCCGCGCATCACGAGAAGGCCGGGCTGCCCGTCGCCGCGCTCGAGACGAGCCCCTACGTCTACGTGTCTCCCCTGAAGCGGGATGGGACCGAGAGCCGATGCCACGGCGAGATCTGGTTCGCGTGGCTCGACGGCGAGGTCGTCTCGTCGACGGCGAGCGACCGCTGGAAGGCGACGGCCATCGCCACCGGGCGAACGCGCACTCGGATCTGGGTGGGCGACCACGGCCGCTGGCGCGGCGGGAAGAACGAAGCCTTCCGGCAGGCCCCGAAGTTCGACGCCGTCGGCCGGACGGACGACGACCCGGCGCTGCTCGAACGCATCCTCGCGGTCTACGCCCGGAAGTACCCGAAGGAGATCAGCCGCTGGGCGGACAAGATGCGCCGCGAGCTGGCCTCGGGCGAACGCGTCCTGCTGCGCTACCGCCCGGAAGCTTCCTGAGCCGTCGGCGCCGCGGTGGGTCGCTTCATTCGCGCGCTCCTCGGGCTCCTGGCCCTCCTCCTCGTTCTCGTTTCCTTCCTCGGTCTCTACGGCGTCACCCGCGATGAGCCGCACGCCTTCGAGCCCGAACGGCTGCCCGGCCTCGGGGTCGGGGAGGTGCTTCCGCTCGTGCCGGGGCCCGGCCTGCCCGCCGGCGTCGAGATCCAGGGCTCCACCAACAACCTCGACGCCGCGCGCTTCGAGGGCCTCTTCTTTCTGGCCGTGCGCACCGCGCCCCATCACTTCGCGACGGACGAGGCGCGCCTGCTGATCTTTTCGAGCCCGGACCGCTCGGACTGGCGGCTCGAGCACGAGATCGACCTGCCGCGCTCGGACCTGCGGGAGCCGCGCTTCCTCGCCTTCCGCGGCACGCTGCGCCTCTACTTCGTCGAGCTCGGCGACGACCCCTTCGCCTTCAAGCCGCGCTGGATCCACGTGACCGAGCGCGGCGCGGACGGCGCGTGGTCCGCGTCCGAGCGGATCTTCGAGGAGGGGCACATCGTGTGGCGCCTGCGCGAGCACGCCGGCCTCGCCTGGATGAGCGTCTATCACGGTGCGGAGCTCTACGAGGACTTCGGCAACTCGGGGTCGGTGCGGCTGCTCGTCTCCGAGGACGGAAGGAACTTCCACTCCGTCTCCGGCGAGGCTTCCCCCATCGATGCCATCGGCCCCTCGGAGTGCGCCTTCGATTTCGCGGAAGACGGGAGCCTCGTCGCCCTCGTCCGGATCGAGAGCCGCGGGAGCCTCGTCTGCACGGCGCCGGCCACCCGACTCGACCGCTGGGACTGCACGCCCACCGGCTACCGCCACGACTCGCCGTTGATCGTGCAGGAGGGCGGCCGTTTCTTCGCGATCGCGCGCCGGAGCCTCTCGGGCCCGTTCCCTGCCGGCGGCTGGCTCCCCGAGCGGCTCGCCCTGGCCTGGTCCCTCGTGCGCTACTCCGCCACGCGCAAGCGCACGGCGATCTACGAGATCCTGCCCGAGGAGCGCCGCACGGTGCTTCTCGCGGACCTGCCCTCCCAGGGCGATACGGCCTTCGCCGCGAGCGTGCCCCTCGGTGAGGGGCGCCACTGGGTCGCCAACTACACGAGCCCGCTCGACGGGCGCGACCTGCCCTGGTTCTTCGGCCAGCTCCTCGGGAGCGTCGTGGTCGGGTTCGATGTCGACCTGGGGATTCGGCGCGACGAGCGCGCGTCAGCGGACGTGGTTCCGTAGCGTCCCGATCCGTTCGATCGTGACCTCGACGACGTCGCCCGGCCGCAGGAAGCGCGGCGGGACGCGGCTTCGTCCTACACCGGCCGGCGTTCCGGTAAGGAGCACGTCGCCGGGCTCGAGGGTCATCAGCCGGGAGGCGAAGGCGAGCAGGCGCGCGACCGGGAAGATCATCTCCTTGGTGCTGGCCGCCTGCACGACTTCCCCGGAGAGCCGGGTCTCGAGCGAGAGCGATTGCGGGTCTCCGACCTCCTCGGGCGTCACGAGCAGCGGGCCGAGGGGCGCGAAGGTGTCGCAGGACTTCCCGATGAAGTGCTGCCCGCGCGTGCCCTGGAAATCCCGGGCGGAGACGTCGTTGGCGACGCAGTAGCCCGCCACCCCAGAGAGGGCCTCCGCTTCGTCGACCTCGAAGAGGCTGCGCCCGACCACGACGGCGAGTTCGCCTTCGTAGTCGACGGCCTCGCTCGCCGCGGGCAGGCGGATCTCGTCGCCGGGGCCGACGACGGCCGAGGGCGCCTTCAGGAAGAGGACGGGCTCCGCCGGCGGCTCGCTGCCGGACTCGGCAGCATGGGCCGCGTAGTTGCGCGCCACCGCGACGATCTTTCCCGGGCGCGGGACCGGCGCGCACGGGGTGATCCGCTTCGGGTCTTCGAGCACGCCGGCGCGTGCGAGATCCGGCGGGTCGTAGCGCTCGAGCGCCTCGTCGACGAAGGCGAGGGCCTCCCGGGCGGCGGCGAAGGCTTCTTCGCCGCGCCGCAGGAACTCCAGGGAGTTCGGCGGCAGGTTCGCATCCGCCTCGGCCTCGGGCGCGCCGTGGTCCTCCTGGGCGAGCCGCATCGCGAGTGCGCGGTTCAGATCCACGACCTGTCCGGCGCACGGACCGGCGGCCCGCACGGCCCCGAGGCGGCGCGCGCCCGGCCGCCCCGCCTCGACCGGGTCGAGGCCGAGGGCGGATTCGCTGGCGTGGGCGGCGGGCTCCGTCCCGCGGTCGCCGCGCTCGAAGGTGACTAGCCGCAAACCGTGGGCCTCCGGTCTTCTGCTCCCGCTGCCGACCGTCTCGGCGGCGGCAGACGACGTGCGGTCCCTCGGCAAGCGGGCGGCAGGAGCGGGCGGGGCGAGCGTTCGAGAGGGGTCAAGTGCAGCGGGGATCCGGTCGATGCCTCAGAACGTGGTGGAGGTTACCACGGAGGTCGTCATGCGCGTTGCTTCGCTCCTTCGTTCTCTCGGCTTCGCGTCGCTTGCCGCGATGCTGCTCCTGACGTCGCCCGGCGTGCGGATCACCGAGGCCAGCGAGGCCTCCTCGCACGGCGCCGGTGCCGAAGAGTTCTTCTCCTACGATCCCGCCCTGGCTCCGCCGCCGGCTTCACCGGCCGCGGTCCAGACGGAACGCGGCGCCACGTGCGCCGCGCGCGACAAGGCTCCCGTGCTTCCGCTGCGCGGCATGCCGCTCCTGATGGCCGAACGGGCCGGGGAGACCGACCCGAGCTGGAAGGTCAACTCGCTGAACGCCCGCGGCTACAACATCGGGGGCAGCGAACCGGCCGCCGAGCTCCGCAAGCTCGAGATGGAGGTCATGCGCCGCCAGGGGCGCTAGCCGACCTCCACGGGGCCAGGGGCGCGAGCCCGGGCTCTACTTGCCAGCCGACGCCCTCCAGAGGGCCCCGGACAGTGTGGCGCGCGCAGGCTAACCTCTCGGCCGCACGTCGCCGGTAGCCGCCCTCGGCCCGTGCCCGGAAGTCGCATGAACCCGTCCGCGACCCTGCGCCTGCGCCGCTACACGGCCTTCGCCTTCATGGCCTGGGCGGCCCTCGCCCTGTTCCACAACGTGATGGCCCACTACGTGCGGGCCCCCGCGCCCGAGTGGCCGCTCGAGATCGCCACCGTCGGTGGCGTCTTCATCGTCCAGGGCACGAGCCCGGAAGCCGCGCAGAAGGGCATCAAGGCCGGCGACCGCCTGATCGCCTTCGACGGCAACCTGCTCGGCAGCTTCACGAGCCGCGGCCGCATGGCGCTCACCGAAGGGCAGACCAACGTCTATACGATCGAGAAGTCGAACGGACGGCGGCTCGACATCCCCCTTGCGCCGCAGCCTCCGGGTTCGATCGGGCCCGTCTCGACGATCCTGCAGATGGCGATCCTCGGCGTCGGCCTCGTCTACCTCACGATCGGCATGGCGGTCTGGCGTTCGCGGCCGGGCCGGGTCGAAGCCTGGACGCTGCTCCTGTTCTGTTCCGCCATGGCGACGGCGCTCTTCACGGCCGTGCGCGTGGACAACGTCCCCTTCGCCTATCCGCGAATGGTCCTGAACAACGCATTGCTCGGGGCGGCGGCCTTCCATCTCTTCACGACCTACCCGTTCGAGCCGCACTGGATCGTCCGGCATCGCCGCATCCAGCTCCTGCCCTACGCCGTGGCGGCGACCATCGCCGGGCTCTTCTTCCTGCAGGAGCCGCTCGGCATTCCGCCCATGCTCGCTCCGGCGCTCTCCTTCCTCTCGGGCTTCGGCTTCTCGCTGGCGGGCCTGGTGAGCCTGGTCGTCGAGCGCCGCCGGGAGCACGATCCGGACGTCACGGCGCGCGCCGACGTCATGCTGATCGGCGCGCTCGCCTCCTTCGTTCCCGTCATCCTGGTGCTGATCGCGCAGTACTTCCTGCGCACGTCGCTTCCGTTCTACTACGCGATGGTCTGGCTGTTCATCTTCCCCGTCGCGGTGGCCTACGGGATCCTGCGCCGCGACCTGTTCGACATTCGCGGTGCGGCGAAGTCCTCGGTGGCCTACGGCCTCGCGAGCGTCGCCATCACCGGCGTCTACGCCGTCCTGATCGCCTTCTCGGACGCGTTGATCGTGAGCTTCGACGTGAACGCGCGCGCGCCGGCCTTCCAGGTCGGCTTCCTGTTCGTCGCGATCCTGCTCTTCAACCCGATCCGAAATTCGCTCCAGCGCGTCGTGGACCGCACCTTCGACCGCGACCGCGCGACCTACCGCCAGGCCGTCCGGGAGATCTCCGAGGCGATGGTCTCCATGCTCTCGCTCCGGGAGATCGGCGACCGCATCCTGATCGCGCTCACGGACACCATGGGCGTCGAGCGCGCGATGGTGCTCCTGCTCGACGACGACGAGCGCGTGCTGCGCCCCACCGCCTGGCGCGGCGATTGGGACGAGCCCTCGCTCGCGAGCGAGATCCCGGCTTCGCACCCGATCTGGAAACACCTCTGGATGCGCCGCGAGGAGCTCGCGCGCCGCGACTTCGACGACGAGCCCGACCCCGAGGCGCGCGAGGCCTGCCGCGACGTCTTCGACACGCTCGAGATGGAGCTGCTCGTGCCGATCCTGTTCGGCGTGGATCTGCTCGGCGTGATCGCCGTCGGACGCAAGATCACCGGCGAGCGCCTCGGTCCGGACGACCGTCAGCTCCTGCGGACCCTCGCGAACCAGTCGGCCATCGCGATCGAAAACGCCCAGGCCTACGACGAGATCGCCAAGCTGAACGAGACGCTCGAGGCGCGCGTCGAGGACCGGACGGCGGAGCTGCGCGCCACCCAGCAGCAGCTCGTGCAGGCCGAGAAGATGAAGTCCCTCGGCCAGCTCGTCGCCGGCGTGGCCCACGAGCTCAACAACCCGATCGGCTTCGTCCACGCGAACCTCCAGCTCATGGACGACTACGTGAACCGGCTGGTGAACGCGGAGAAGGGCGGCGCCGACGAAGAAAAGGCCCGCGCCGCGATCGGCAAGCTGCTCTCGCGCAGCCAGGAAGGCACCAACCGCGTCAAGCAGATCGTCCTCGACCTCAAGACCTTCTCGCGCATGGACCAGACCGCGGTGCAGGAGGTCGACCTCCACGAAGAGATCGACCGCACCCTCACGCTGATGGAGCCGCGCTTGAAGGACGTCATCACCGTGCGCCGCGAGTACGGCGACCTTCCCCGCGTGCGCTGCAATGCGGGCCAGCTGAACCAGGTCTTCATGAACCTGCTGATGAACGCCTGCGACGCGATGGAGGAGAAGGGCGGGGAGATCCGCATCGCGAGCTCGCGTCAGGGCGACGGCGTGCGGCTCGAGTTCCAGGACGACGGCCCCGGCATGTCGCCCGAGGTCCAGGGCCGGATCTTCGACCCCTTCTACACGACCAAGGAGCCCGGCAAGGGCACCGGCCTCGGCCTCTCCATGTCGCACCAGATCATCGAGCGCCACGGCGGGCGCATGGTGGTCTCCTCCCAGGAAGGCCACGGCGCGCGCTTCATCATCGACCTCCCCATCGACGCGACGCCGACCGAGGACGCCGAGTAGGCTACCCTGCGCGCCGCCCCTCAATGGGCCGAACCTGCGCCCCGCGTAAGAACCCAAGGAGCCCCCCATGCGACTCGGTCTCACCGCCGGCTACTCCGGCGCCAAGCTCACCCTCGACGTCGGACTCTTCCAGGAGGCCGAGAACCTCGGCTTCGATTCCATCTGGACGGCGGAGGCCTACGGTTCCGACGCGATCGTGCCGCTCACCTGGATCGCCGCCCAGACCACGAAGATCCGGCTCGGCACGGCGATCATGCAGATGCCCGCGCGCACGCCGGCCATGACGGCGATGACCGCCATGACGCTCGATCAGCTCTCCGGGGGGCGCTTCATCCTCGGCCTCGGGCCGTCGGGCCCCCAGGTCGTCGAAGGCTGGCACGGCACGGCCTACGGGAAGCCGCTCACGCGCACGCGCGAGTACATCGACATCCTGCGCAAGATCTTCGCGCGCGAAGCGCCGGTCGAGCACAAGGGCGAGCACTACCAGGTGCCCTACGACGGGCCGAAGTCCTCGGGTCTCGGCAAGCCGCTGAAGAGCATCCTGCACGGCCGCGCAGACCTGCCGATCTTCACGGCGTCGATCGGGCCGGCGGGGATCGCGTGCAGCGCCGAGGTCGCCGACGGGCTGATTCCCGTCTGGATGAACCCCGAGCGCTTCGACCTGCTCGAGCCCGCGCTCGAGAAGGGCTTCGCGAAGGCCGGCGGCGGCAAGAGCCTCGCCGACTTCTCGATCGCGCCGTTCGTGACCTGCGTGATGGGCGACGATCTCGACCAGTGCCGGGTGCCGGTGAAGGGCATGCTCTCGCTCTACATCGGCGGCATGGGCGCGCGCGGCAAGAACTTCTACAACGACTACGCCATCCGCCTCGGCTACGAGGCCGAGGCCAAGACGATCCAGGATCTCTACCTCGACGGGAAGAAGGGCGAAGCGCTCGCGGCCGTGCCGGACTCGCTCGTCGACGAGGTCGCCCTGGTCGGCCCGGCGGACCGCATCCGGGACCGGCTCGCCGCGTGGAAGGAATCGCCCGTCACCGACATGCTGATCGGCGGCGCCCGGCCCGACTCCCTCCGCGTTCTCGCCGAGGCCGTGCTCTAGCGCGTGTCACGGGACGAACGTGACAAGGGCGGCTCGCCGGGGGGTGTGATCCCCGGCGAGCGCGAGAACATCGTCGCCCTCGACAAGGAGTGCCTCTGGCACCCCTACACGGCGATGGACGACTACCGGAAGCGGATCGACCCGATCGTGGTGAAGCGCGCCTCCGGGGTCCGTCTCCACGACGTCGACGGCAGCAGCTACATCGACGGCAACGCCTCCTGGTGGACCTCGACCCTCGGCCACAACCATCCGCGCGTGGTCGCGGCGCTGAAGGACCAGGCGGACAAGCTCTGCCATGCGGCGCTCGCCGGCATCACCCACGCGCCGGCCGCGGAGCTCGCGGCGCGGCTTTCGAAGATCGCACCCGAAGGGCTCGACCACGTCTTCTTCAGCGACAACGGCTCGACCTCGGTCGAGGTCGCGATGAAGCAGGTGATCCAGTTCTGGGCGCAGAACGAGCGGCCCGGACGAAAGGCCTTCGTCTCCCTCGAGGGCGCCTTCCACGGGGAGACCCTCGGCGTGACGGCCCTCGGCGGGGTCGAGGTGTTCCGCAAGCCCTTCGAGGGCGCGCTGCTCGAGTGCCACCACGTTCCTTCGCCGGGCGATCCGGCCGTCGGTGCGGAGGCGGCGGCCGAGGCCCTCGCGGAGACCGTCGCACGCCACGCCGACCGCATCGCCGCCGTCGTGCTCGAGCCGATGGTGCAGGGCGCTTCGGGCATGCGGATCTACGACGCGGAGTACCTGCGCCGCGCCCGCGAGATCTGCGACGCGCACGACACGTTCCTGATCTTCGACGAGGTCTTCACGGGCTACGGCCGCACCGGGCCCATGTGGGCGGCGGATCACGCCGGGGTCGCCCCGGACGTCCTGTGCATGGCGAAGGGGTTCGTCGGCGGAACGCTCCCGATGGCGGCGACGATCTCTTCGTCCCGCATCTTCGAAGGTTTCCTCGGCGAGAACGACCGTGCCTTCTACTACGGGCACACCTTCTGCGGAAACCCGCTCGGCGCCGCCGTCGCCCTGGCCGTCCTCGACGTGTTCGAAGAGGAGCGGGTGATCGATCAGGCGAAGGGCAAGGCCGAAAAGATCGCGCGCACCTTCCGCGAGCTCGGCCGACTGCCCCACGTCGAGCGCGTGCGAACGCTCGGCATGATCGGCGCTCTCGATCTGGCGGGGGCTTCCGGGTACCTGGCCGAGGCGGGCTGGCGGGTCTTCGAGGAGGCGCGGCGGCGCGGGGCCTACCTGCGGCCGCTCGGGAACGTGGTCTACGTGACGCCTTCCGTGAACATCCCGGACGAGGATCTCGAGGAGCTGCTCGACATCCTCGGCGAGAGCGTGCGCGCCGCCGGGTAGCGGCCTGCCGCGCTAGCCCCGCCGCGGATCGACGCGGAAGAACCAGAGTTCGCCCGGGTAGTCCTCGACGCCGTACTTCTCGCCGGTCTGGGTGCGAAGCTTCGCTTCGAGCGCAGGGTCGTCGACCTTCACGAGATGGCGCCGGTGGAGCTTCCCGTCGATCCGGAAGATGGCGCGCCCGTCCTGCACCGCCTCGTGGGGCCACTGCTTCCAGAGCCGGAACTCGGGCATGCCGCACGGGATGTAGGCCATGCGGTCGTGGACGACGACCCAGGTGATGCGCGAGCGCGGGGGTTCCTCGAGCTGCCACTCGAGCTCTTCGACGTCGGCCAGGAACGTCGCGTCGTGCCAGGTCAGCTCGACGAGTTCCCCCTCCGAGAAAGGGCCCCCTGCGAAGATCGCGAGCGGGCCGTCGTTGAAGCGCGCGGCGATGGCCAGCCCCGCGGTCCCGATCAGAACGACCAGGAGCCCGAGACCGAGAATGCGAAGCAGGGTCTTCATCCGTTCTCCCTTGCCAGGCGTGGGGTGGGGACCGGTGCCGGCGCCTCGGGCCGAACGCCTTCGCAGTGCGCCCGCACGTCCGAGAGCAGGCGGGCGACGAGTTCGCTCGCGATCCGCCGAACGGCGAAGCGGTCGAGCACGCCGCCCACCACCGGCACGACGTTGGAGGCGGCGAGCACCGCCGAGAGCCGCATGCGCCGGCCGTCGGGGTCCGGCTCGAGCGTGTAGGCGAGGTCGAAACGAAAGGGGCCGAGGGCCACGGCCGAGCGGAGGCGCTTGCCCTCCACCACTTCGAGGGTGCGCTCGCTCAGGATCACCGGCATCCCGTTCAGGCGGTAGCGCCAGCGCGCGTGATCCCCCGGGCGGGGATGGTCGGGCGCGACGTCGAGCGGAGCCTCGAGGGGGCCATCCCAGCGGACCCGCTCCGAGCCGTCGGCCAGCGCCGACCAGATCCGGGCCCGGTCGGCCGCGATCCGCGTGCTCATCGCGATCTTGATCACGAGACGGAGTTTGGCGAATTCGGTGACGCGATCAAGCGTAGGCCCGGCCGCTGCGCGCCGCGGCGCCGGACGCGCGGCGGGTGTCAGGAAGGCGAAACCGCTCCGACCCGGTTGCGCCCGGAGCGCTTGGCATCGTAGAGCGATGCGTCCGCGCGCGAGAGGACGTCGAGCCAGGCCGAGGGGCCGCCGTCGGCGGTGTGCGAGGACGCCATGCCGCAGCTCACCGTGACGAAGCCTTCGGCGGTCGGCTCGCTCGCGATGTCGAGGGCCCGCACCGCTGCCACGACGCGCTCGGCCATCGTGCGTGCGCCCTCGATCGCGGTCTCCGGAAGCAGCACGAGGATCTCTTCGCCGCCGTAGCGGAACACCGTGTCCGAGGCGCGCGCGGTCTCGCACAGGGCGTTCGCGATCCGCTTCAGGACCTCGTCCGCTTCGGGGTGCCCGTAGTAGTCGTTGTAGGCCTTGAAGTGATCGACGTCCGCAAGGACCACCGAGTAGGGGCGGTCGTAGCGTTCGGCGAGGCGGTGCGCCTTCTCGAGCATCTCGTTCATCGCACGGCGGTTTCCGATCTCGAGCAGCCCGTCCTTCAGGGACAGGGCGCGCAGGCGATCGTTCGCGGCCTGAAGTTCGCGCGTCCGAACCTCGACGGTTCGCGCGAGCCGCATGTGCTGCGCATCGAGGAGGTCGGTCTGGGTGACGAGCCCGACCAGGACTCCCGCGCGGTCGACGACCGGCAGGCGGCGGATGCGCTTCTCCTGGACGACCTCCATCGCCCGGTCGACGCTCCAGAACTGCTCCACGGTCACGGGCGGGCTCGACATCAGCTGGCCCGCCGTTTCGGGGAGTGGCCTTCCTTCGAGGCTCTCCGAGAGTCGACGCACGAAGTCGCGTTCGCTGATCACGCCGAGCGGGATGCCTTCTTCGCAGACCAGGACGCAGGAGATGCGGCGCTCCAACATGAGCGTGAGGACGTCGTCCACGCCGGCCTCGGGGCCGACGGACTCGACGTCCTTGGTCATCACTTCCTGGATCTGGAGCTTCACCACCTCGGGATCGGCCGTTGGCGGGAGTGCCTTGAAGGGTATCGGCAGCCGGCAAGTGACCGGCAACGGGTTCAGCGCTCCCGAAGCACCTGGTCGAGCCGCCCTTCGACCTCACGGATGCGGGTCGTGAGGACGGAGAGGATCTGGAAGGCCATCTCGGGCGCCTGCATCACGAACTCCTTCAGGCGTTCTCCGCCGAGCATCAGGACGCGGGTGTCCTGGTCGGCCACGATGGTCGCGCTGCGCGGCTTGTCGTCGAAGATCGCCATCTCGCCGAAGTAGCTGCCATGGCCCATGGTGCCGAGGTCGATCGCCTCGGGCGTCGAGTGGTTCTTCCAGACACGGACGGATCCCGCCAGCACGACGTAGAGCTCGCCGCCCGGTGCGCCCTCTTCGAGGATGAGCTCGCCGGCACGGTAGGTGCGTTCCTGGGTGACGCGGGTGATCCCTTCGAGCTGCTCGAGACTGAAGTGCGCGAAGAGCGGCACCTGCTTCAGACCGAGAAGTTTCTCCATGACGTCCTCCAGCCGGTTCCGTTCCGGACCCGAGCGTTCCGGGAGTGAGAAGCATGCCGTGATCCAGGGGTGCGCCGAGCCGCGTGCGAGGGCCAGAGCGCCTTCGGTGTCCGTCGGGACCTCGAGGTCTTCCTCGACCTCGCTCAGCTTGTCGGCGACCTCGGCGGGCTCGGCCAGCAGCACGAGGAGCCGTGCCGTCTCTCGGTCGCCGAGGTTCGAGAGCACCTCGAGGGCAGAGCCGCGGCCTCGCGCCGTCGCGAAGCGCAGGGCCTTCTCCACGCTGCGCATGAGCGATCGGTCTTCCGTGTGTTCGAGCAGGAAGAACGCGAGGCCCCAGTTGCGGGCGAGCGCGTCGGCCAGGGCGATGCGCAGGAAGCGTCCCGGGAGGGTCTCGTCGTCCTCCGGCAGCTGGTTCAGGCAGAGGAGAGCGCGCCACGATTCGCGCACGCGATGTGCGAGCTCCTCTCGCAAGCGCTCCTTGCCCTCCGGAAGCCCGGTTGCGGCGATCGCGAGGATCGCGCCCTCGATGGCGCGGGTGGAAGTCGACCGGAGCTTCGGCTCGGCCGCCGCCGCACCTTCCGAGCCGCGGCTGCCGAGGGCCTCGGCCGCGGTCAACCGGACGGTGCGGGCGGCGTCGCCGAGGGTCTCGGCAAGGGTCTCCGAAACCTGCGGTTCGCGGCGCGTGCCGAGGGCGTGGACCGCAGCCGCGCGCACGGCGGCATCGTCGTGCTTCGCCCAGGTGGCGAGGCGGGTGGCGTCGATCGGAACCGGGTCGAGTTGACGCACGGCGGCCTCGAGGCCCGCGGCGAGAACGGACGGTTCACTCTCGTCGAGGGTCTCGAGGGCCTTCTCGAGCGCGGGCGGAGGGAGATGCCCGAGGGCGGCGCAGACCGTGTCCGTCTCCCGAGCCGCGAGCATCTCGGCGAGGGTCGCCTCGCCGTCGGCTCCGAGCCGCACGGCCGCCGCCGCTCGGACGCGGGGGTTCGCATCCCCGAGCCGGCGGCGCAGCGCGGTTTCCTGGCTGCGGGTCCGGATCACCGGAGGGAGGGCCTCGACGGCGGCCCTGCGCACGCCGGCGTCTTCGTCCTCGAGCGCGAGCAGGACCGCGTCGTCGGCTGCACCCTGGCCGGCCGCTCCCCCGGCTACACCGAGCGCCGCCACGCAGGCTCGGCGCACGATCGCGTCGTCGTGGTCGAGCCCCGCGCGAAGGGTGGAGACCGCGCCGCGCGCCGCGAGCTGAGGTGCGAGCTGGCTCGCCAGGGAGGCCGCGCGGTCGTCGCGCGCTTCGAGCATGGTCCGCCACAGCTCCGCGAGCCGCGAGAGTTCCCAGCGTCCGAGCTCGTCCGAGAGCGATTCCAGGTCGATCCGTCCTTCGCGCAGCTCGGCGACGAGGGTCCGCAGGTACTGCCGCCGCACGCCGAGGTTGGCCGCGAGGTAGAGCAGGGCGATCGCTCCGCCCGCGGCGCACAGCGCCGCCGGAGAGAGGCGTCCGGTCAGGAGGATCAGCACCGTGCCGGCGACGGCCATGCCCGAGTAGACGACGATGCCTTCGAAGAAGGCGCGCGCCGGGCCGCGCACCGAGTGGGGCAGGGCGTTGTAGACCAGGTTCCGCACCGGTCCGGCCATCGCGTTCTCGACCATCTCGCGGTTGGCCCGGGCGAGCACCGCCGCGCCGAGGCGATAGTCGAAGGCGAGGGCTGCAAAGGAAAGGACGGTCAGCAGGGGGTGGAGGACGTTCGTGGTCGCGACGCCGAAGCGGCGGATCAGACGCGGCGTCACCCAGACCTCGACGGCGACCTCGACGAGATTGGTGACGACCAGGTAGACGCCGAAGAAGAAGGCGAGGTCCTCGGCGTTCGTGAAGGTCCGGGTGAAGACGTCGCTGTAGAGGTACTGGAGGACGAACAGCGAAAGGACCATCGCGACGGCCGAGAGGGCGAGGCGCCGGCCGAGGGGCGTTTGCCGGATCAGGCCCAGCGCGCCCTGGATGCCCTGCAGCGAGGTGTCGTCCGCTTCTTCGAGCTCGAGCGGCCCCCAGCGTCGAAGGCGCTGACGGTTGCGATGCAGGAGCACGGCGGCTGCGGCGAGGCACAGGGCCCAAAGGCCGATCAGGCTCTCGGGGGGCGCGACGCGCACCGCGCCCGCGGCCAGAACGCCGCCGCCGATGCTGCCGAGGCTCGCACCGACGGTGAACAGCGGAAAGAGACGCTTGGTCGCCAGGGTGTCGAAGTAGTCGCCGGTGAACGTCCAGTAGTGATTGAGGAAGATCGCGTAGTTCGCCCAGTAGAGGCAGACGAGGACGGGCAGGAGCCACTGCATTCCCGCCGCGAGGCCGGCCGTCATTCCGGCGAGGACGAGGGCGGAGATCATCAGCATGCGCTCGAAGAGCGAGTCGTTGCGGGCGCGGCCGACGACCGAGGCGTAGAGCCAGGACATGCCGACGGTGAAGCAGGCGGCGGCGACGAAGGTGTGCGGCAGCCACTCGACGCCGTAGACGGCGAGGAAGAGCGCCTCGGAGCCGGTGATGCCGACGACCTGGGCTGCGCCGAGCAGGGCCGAGAGTGCGAAGAAGAACTGGAACCGGCGACGCTCGGCGCCGCGAACGTCCTGGAAGAGCCCCGTCACGGCGCGCCCGGCGTGGCCTCCGGGTCCGAAGAGCGGGAGGTGCCGGCGGAGTCGGACGGGGACGCCGCGAGGGTCACGACGACGGACTTGTAGGCGGGCGTCCGGCTTCGCTCGTCGCGCTGGGCCAGCGGGACGAGCGGGTTCGCCTCGGGGAAGTAGGTGCCGACGCAGCGCGCGGGCAGATCGTGGAAGACCACGCGGAAGCCGTCGAGGGATCGCGTCTCGCCCCGATGGTGGCTCGTGAGGGTGACCGCGTCGTTCTCGCCGAGGCCGGCACTCCGGGCATCGTCCTCGCGCATCAGGACGACGCGCCGCCCGCCCCGGACGTCGCGGTAGCGGTCGTCGTCGCCGTAAACGGTCGTGTTGTACTGGTCGTGGCTGCGGAGGGTCATCATCAGGAACTGGCCCGGCGCGAGCGGGTCCGGGGGGAGGGTGTGGACCTTGAACTCGGCCTTGCCCGAGGCGGTCTCGAAGCGGCGCTCCATCGGCGCGCGAGGCAGGACGAAGCCCTCGGTCTCGCGGATCCGCCGGTTGAAGTCTTCGAAGCCCGGCACCACCCGGCTCACGTGATCGCGGATGCGGTCGTAGTCGGCGCCGAGGGCGAGCCAGTCGATCCCGTCCTCGCTTCCGAGGGTGGCGTGAGCGATGCCCGCGACGATCTCGGGTTCGCTTCGCAGCTCGGGCCCCGCCGGAGTCAGGCGGCCCGCCGAACGGTGCACGACGGCCATCGAGTTTTCGACGCTCACGAAGCGGTCGCTGCCCGCGTGGGCGTCGCGATCGGTCCGGCCGAGGCACGGCAGGAGCAGGGATTCCCGTCCGGTCCGCAGATGGGAGCGGTTCAGTTTGGTCGCGACGAAGGCGGTGAAGTCGGTCCGTTCGAGGGCGCGTTCGACCACCGGGGTGTCCGGAGCCGCCACGACGAAGTTCCCGCCGAGTCCGAAGAAGACCTTTCCGCGGCCGTCGCGCATCGCTTCGATCGCGCCGACGGTGTCGACGCCGTGCTCGCGCGGCGGGGAGAAGCGGAACTCCTCCTCGAGCCGGTCGAGGAAGGCCGCGGCGGGCCGCTCGTGGATGCCCATCGTGCGGTCGCCCTGGACGTTGCTGTGGCCTCGGACCGGGCACGGCCCCGCACCGGGCTTGCCGATGTTCCCCCGCAGCAACAGCAGGTTCATGATCTCCTGGACGTTCGCGACGCCGTGCGCGTGCTGCGTCACGCCCATGGCCCAGCAGACGATCACGCGTTCGGCCTCGTAGTAGATCCGCGCTGCCTCTTCGATCTCTTCCTGGGGAACGCCGGAGGCCGCGACGAGCTCCGTCAGCGGGATGGCCTCGAGGGCTTCCCGGTAGGCGTCGAAGCCCGCGGTGTGTTCGGACAGGAAGCCGCGATCGAGCACCGTGCCGGGAGCGCCGGCTTCGGCCTGGAGCACTTCCTTGGCGAGCGCCTTGAACAGCGCGACGTCGCCGCCGACCCGGACCTGGAGGAACCGCTCGGCGATCGGCGTGCTCCTGCCGAGCAGCGCGAGGGGCTCCTTCGGGTGGGCGAAGCGCACGAGGCCGCGCTCGCGCAGGGGGTTGATGCTCACGATCCGGCAGCCCCGCCGGCTCGCGGCCTGGAGGGTCGCGAGCATGCGCGGATGGTTGCTGCCCGGGTTCTGCCCGACCACGAAGATCGCGTCGGCCTGATCGAAGTCCGCGAGCGTGACGGTGCCCTTGCCGACGCCGATCGCCTCGGTCAGCCCGACGCCGCTCGACTCGTGGCACATGTTCGAGCAGTCCGGGAGGTTGTTCGTTCCGAAGCGGCGGGCGAAGAGCTGGTAGAGAAACGCCGCTTCGTTGCTCGTTCGCCCGGACGTGTAGAAGATGGCTTCGTCCGCCGAGTCGAGCGCGCGCAGGGCGCGGCCGCAGCGATCGAAGGCCTCCTCCCACTGGATCGGGCGGTAGTGGTCCGAGCCCGGCGCCCGGTAGAGGGGCTCGACGAGGCGCCCCTGTCGTTCGAGCCAGGAGCCCGGTTTCTCGAGGAGCTCGGAGATCGGGTGCGCCGCGAAGAACTCCGCCCCGATGGTCTGGCGCGTGGCTTCGTGGGCGACGGCCTTCACGCCCTGCTCGCAGAACTCGAGGGCGGCCCGGTCGTCGGGGTCCGGCCAGGCGCACCCGGGGCAATCGAAGCCGGCCGTCTGGTTGACGCCCAGGAACGAGCGGATGCCGCGGACGAACCCCGGCCCGCGCGCGGTGTGCTCGAGGGCGCTGGTGAGCGCTCCCAGGCCTCCCGCGGCCTGGCTGTCCTGGTCGTCTCCGGAGCGTGCCACGGGCCTCCTCGGCCGGAAATTCTAGCCTACGACGCGGTCCCGCTCGCCGTAGACCGCGAAGCGCGGCCCGCGCAGGAAGGCGACCAGCGCGATCCCCGACGCTTCGGCGAGCTCGACGGCGAGCGAGGTCGGGGCCGACACCGCCGCGACCACGGGGATCCGAGCGGCGAGGGCCTTCTGCACGATCTCGTAGGAGATGCGCCCGGAGACCATGAGGACGTGTCCGGTGAGCGGCGTGAGGCCCTCTCGAAGCGCGACGCCCACCACCTTGTCGACGGCGTTGTGACGCCCGACGTCCTCGCGCACCACGAGCCTTCGGCCCTCGGGCGAGAACAGCGCGGCCGCGTGCAGTCCACCGGTGCGATCGAAGCCTTCCTGCGCGGTGCGCAGGGCCTCGGGCAGGGGTTCGAAGTAGGAGGCCGGGAACCGCGCGGGGTCGTCGAGCGCGGGAGCGTGGGCCAGGGCGTTCTCGAGGGTCGCCTTGCCGCAGACGCCGCAGCTCGAACTCGCAAAGAGGTTTCGCTTCAGGCGCTCGACGTCCGGCTGGACGTCCGCGCGCAGCACGGCCCGGACCACGTGATCCTCTTCCTCGTCGCGCGATCTCGAGTAGGCGTGTACGGAGACGAGTTCGTCGGGCCCGCCCAGTACGCGCTCGGTGAAGAGGAAGCCCGTCGCGAGTTCGACGTCGTGCCCCGGGGTGCGCATGACCACGGCGAGGGAGTGCCCTTCGATCTGGATCTCGAGGGGGCCTTCGCAGGCGACGGTATCGTCGTCGCGAGTGAGGGTTCCGGCATCGACCCGAGTGCGGCCGACCCGCGCCAGCGTGGGGTGGTCTCGTTCCACGCCCGGAGAATGACGGGCTCGCGCGGGGCTGTCGAAGTGGCTCAGGCGCGCAGGTCGATGCGGCTCAGGCACGCAGGTCGATGCGGCGGTCGCTCGCCCGTGCCTCCGCCTCGTGTGCTCGGGCGTAGCTGCGCGCGACTTCCTCGCCGAAGCCCTGCCGCGCGGCGGCCCGCGAGCTCTCCTGCGGCCCGTCGCCCGGCCGGATCGCGAGGCTCGGCGGCGGCAACTCGGCTCGCTCGGCGCGGATTCGGGCCTCCACGGCCTGCGCCGTCGGTGTGGCCGGAGGCCGAACACCCTCGCCCGCGCCGATGAGCTCGCGCTCCGCCGGTGTGAGCTGCCTCGTCGGGGCGGGGGCCCGGACGTTGGGCGCGGCGCCGGTCGCGGCGATCATCCGGTTCCGGGAGGGTTGGATCTCGGCGGCTGCGCTGCTTCGCAGGCGCACGATGGGCAGCGGCCGATGGACCGGCCAGGCTCCCTGAATCGCTTCGATCCTCAAACGCGCACCCCCAAGATGGACTCATGGCTCGGACGGGCGCCCGGCTTGAGTCCTGCGACCCGAAGAACCGCGCGAAGCCCAGCGATGGGGGCGGCGGTCCCCTACACTCCGGCGTTCCCCGGGCCCGCCGTCCGGGTCATCACCGAAGGAACCGCGATGCAATCCAGGATCTTCGCCACCGGTCTCGCCGTGACCAGCCTGATCTTCCTCTCCGGCTGCCCGGCGCAGCAGCAGGGTGCCGAGAGCGCGGAAGCGCCCGCCCTCGAGACCGAGGACGACAAGGCCTTCTACTCGCTCGGGTACTTCGTGATGAAGCGCGCGGCCGAGTTCCAGCTGAGCGAGCGCGAGCGCCAGGCGGTGAAGGCCGGCGCCACCGATGCGATCGAGGGCAAGGACGCCGCCGTGGAGGTCGACCAGTACCAGCAGCGCCTGGCCGCGCTCTTCCGCGAGCGGCAGTCGGCGGGCGCGGAGACCGAGAAGCTCGCGTCCCAGGAGTGGGTCGAGGGGCAGGCCGGCGAGGCCGGCGCCGTGAAGACGCCCTCGGGCCTGGTCTACATCGAGGTGGAGCCGGGGAGCGATCGCAAGCCCGCCGCCACCGACACGGTGAGCGTCCACTACCACGGTACGCTGCGCGACGGCACGGTCTTCGACAGCTCGAAGGAGCGCGGTACGCCGGCGGTCTTTCCGCTGAATCGCGTGATTCCGTGCTGGACGGAGGCGCTCCAGCGTATGGGCGTCGGTGGCAAGTCCCGCGTGATCTGCCCGTCGTCGATCGCCTACGGCGACCGCGGCGCCCCGCCCCACATCAAGCCGGGCGCGGCGCTGCACTTCGACGTGGAGCTCCTCGACATCGTCGAACAGAACTAGGGGCTAGTTCCGCAGGGCCTTCAACGCTTCGGCCAGCCGGCCGAGGGCGTCTTCGATGTCGTCGGCATCGAGGTCGAGGTGCGTCACGGCGCGGAAGACCTCCGGGTCGATCGGGTTGATCCAGAGCCCGCGCGCCCGCGTCTCCCGCAGGAAGCCCATCACGTCGTCGACGCGGAAGTAGACCATGTTCGTCTCGGGGCGGGCGACGAGCTCGAGCCCGAGCGCCGCGAGGCCTTCGGCGAGGCGCGTCGCGTTCGCGTGGTCGTCGGCCAGCCGGTCCACGTGGTGTTCGAGGGCGTGAACGCCCGCGGCGGCCAGGATGCCGACCTGCCGCATGCCGCCCCCGAGGAGCTTCCGCGCGCGGTGGATGCGCGCGATGCGTTCTGCGGAGCCGCAGACGATCGAGCCCACCGGTGCGCCGAGCCCCTTCGAGAGGCAGAACGTCACCGTGTCGAAGTGCGCGGCCCATTCGCGGGCCGGCACGCCGGTGGCGACCACCGCGTTGAAGAGCCGCGCGCCGTCGAGGTGGCGGGCGAGGCCGCGCTCTGCGGCCTTCTCGCCCACGGCCCGCACGGCCTCGAGCGGGAACACGCGGCCACCTGCGGTGTTGTGGGTGTTCTCGACGGTGACGAGCGTGGTGGGTGCGTAGTGCTGCTCGTCGGGCGCGATGGCGGCGGCGAGATCGTCGGCGTCGAAGAAGCCTCCGCTTCCGATCGTCTCGATCTGCACGCCGGCCAGCGCTGCGGCACCGCCCGCTTCGAAACGCAGGACGTGGGCGCCGTGCCCGGCGAGGACGACGTCGCCGTGCCGGGTCATCGTTCGGATGCAGACCTGGTTTCCCATCGTTCCCGAGGGCACGAAGAGTGCGGCCTCCATGCCGAGCCGCTCGGCGGCGACCTCTTGGAGGCGGTTCACGGTCGGGTCGTCGCCGTAGACGTCGTCGCCCACCTCGGCTCGGGCCATGGCCTCGCGCATGGCGGCGGTCGGGCGCGTGACGGTGTCGCTGCGGAAGTCGAGCGTTCTCACGCCGGAGAGACTACCCGAGCCGGGCCGACTTCGGCGATGCCGGCGTCCGACCCCTTCCGCTAGTTGCGGCGGGCGAGCAGGAGCGGAAGCGCGAACAGCGCCAGGAGGGGCGCTTCGCGAACGGCCACGGCGTCCACGTCCTCGAAGGCGCTCGCGAAGTGGGCGCCGTCGAAGGTGAGGGCCGCGGTTCCGCCGAGCGGGTCGTAGCGCACGACGTCGTCGTCCCCGAACGCGAGCCCGGCCAGGGAAGCGTTGCCCTGGGTGGAGATCAGCAGCGTCCCGTCCGCGAAGGCATGCACCGCGTCGACGTCCTCACCGGCCAGGAAGAGGTCTTCGCTGAAGAACAGCGTCGCGACGTCGTTCACGGCGTCGTATTCGACGAGGTCGCCGTCCCGGAAGGTGAGCCCACCGAGGGTCGCGTTGCCTCGCGTCGAGAGGAGCAGGTTCCCGTTGCTCAGCACCGAGACGGCGTCCACGTCCTCGTTGCCGTTCGAGAAGAGCGCGCCCCCGTCGAACGCGAGAGACGCGGTGTCCGAGCCGGGGTCGTAGAGGACGATGTCGTCGTCTCCGAAGGTGAGTCCGCCGAGCGTGGCGTTTCCAGAGGTGGAGATCAGGAAGGATCCCGAGTCGAGGCGGTGGAAGGCGTCGATGTTCTCGTTGCCCGAGAAGTTCCCATCGTCGAGGGCGAGGCTCGCGTTGGCGCCGGCTTCGTCCCAGAGCGCGACGTCGTCTCCGCTGAAGCTCAGCCCGGGGAGCGCCGCGTTGCCCGTGGTGGAAAGGAAGAGGCTCGCGCTCGCCGGTGAAGCGAAGAACGGCAGCGCCAGGGAAAGCACGAAGGCTCGCGAGAGCGAGAGCAGGGGTCGCGAGAAACGCATGGGGAAACTCCGAATTCACGGCGGACGCGTCCGCTCATGGGCGCAGGGCTCCGCGGCAGGTCCGCGGGAATCCGGGTGACTCCCCATCTGGATCGGTGGAAGTGCGGAGCGTCTTGACGCCGCGATGGCCGATCTCGGGCTCCCTCGGCAACCGGCGCGCAGCCCGCACGCAACCGCCTCGCGCGCCGTCGGCAGGAGCTAGACTCGTGCTCCATGGCCTCGAACGAACCCGCCGCGCCGCTCCACCAGGGCGGCTGTCACTGCGGAGCCGTCCGCTTCGAGGTCGAAGCCGAGCTCGCGGGCGTCGAGGTCTGCAACTGCTCGATCTGTACGAAGAAGGCCTACGTCCACTGGTACGTGCCGCGCGAACGCTTCCGCCTGCTCGGGGAAGCCCCGCCGCTCGCGACGTACCGCTTCGGGACGGGGCGCGCGCAGCACCACTTCTGCCGGGAGTGCGGGGTCGCACCGTTCTACGTCGCGCGCTCGGACCCGGACAAGATCGACGTGAACGTGCGCTGCCTCGACGGCATGACGCTCGAACGTCTCGCCGCGCTCGCGCCGGAACGCTTCGATGGCCGCGACTGGGAGGCGGCCTACCGCGAACGGCGCGGCCCGAAGGGCGCCTAGCCTAGACCTCCGGCCAGCGATCCGCCCAGGGGCGGGCCTGCTCGAAGGCCCAGGAGGCCTGGAGCACGCGGTCGTCACGGTGGCGCGGGGCGACGATCTGGAGCCCCACCGGAAGGTCGGCCTTCGAGAAGCCGGCGCGCACCGTCGCGGCGGGGTGCCACGAGAGGTTGAACGGAATGGTGAAGGCGCCGCTGCTGCCGAAGGGCGCGCGCTTGCCTTCGACCTCCCGCGGGAGCGGACCCTTGGCGGGCGGCGGGTCGCTGATCGTGGTCGGGGTGAGCAGCAGGTCGTAGCGGTCGAAGATCTGCTCGCACCAATCGCACAGTGCCTGGCGCTGTTGCTGTGCCGCCCACCAGATCTCCGGCGTCATGCGGAAGCCGGCCTTCGTTCCCTCGAGGAACGCGCGGCCGAACTCTTCCGCGTGGCTCTCGATCAGCGGCGCGAGCTTGCCCGCGGCTTCGAAGGCGTTGACGAGCCCCCACTGGCGCCCGAGGTCCGGCGGCCCGCCCTTGATCTCCTCGACCTCGTGGCCGAGCTCCTGGAAGACGTGCGCCGCCTCGGTGACGACTTCGAGGACGTCGCTCTGCACGACGTCCGTTCCGAGGCTCGGCGAGAACGCGATCCGCAGCTTCGAAGGCAGCTCGCGCAGCGTTTCGCGATAGGAGATTCCCGGGTGCGGGAGCGAGTGGGCATCGCAGGGGTCGGGGCCGCAGACGAGGTCGAGGTGCAGCGCCGCGTCCTCGACCGTGCGCGTGAGCGGGCCGACCACGGCGGTGTGCGAGGTGCCCCACGCCTCGTTCGGGCCGTTCGGGATGCGGCCGTAGCTGATCTTCAGGCCGAAGCAGCCGGTGAAGGTGGCCGGCAGCCGGATCGACCCGCCCCCGTCGCTCGCCGTGACGAGCGGGATCATGCCGCCGGCGATCGCGGCGGAGGAGCCGCCGCTCGAGCCGCCCGGCGTGTGCTCGGTGTTCCAGGGGCTGCGCGTCACGCCGTGCAGCAGGTTCTTGGTGATGGCCGTGTAGCCGAACTCGGGGGCGTTGGTCTTGCCGACCACGATCGCCCCGGCCGCGCGCAGGCGTGCCACCTGGGGCGAGTCCTTCTCGGCCATGCGGTCGCGGAAGGGCGCCGAGCCGTGGGTCGCGTGGAAGCCGACCGCGTCCTCGAGCTCCTTCACGCCGAGGGGAATGCCTTCGAGGGGCCGGGCGGTTCCCTCCTGCCAGCGCTGCTCCGCGGCGCGGCTCTGGGCGTAGAGGTCGGCCTCGTCGGCGAGCTCGCAGAACGCGTTCAGGGTTCCGTTCAGGCTCCCGATCCGCCCGAGGGTCCGCTCCATGACGTCGACCGGAGAGAGTTCCTTCCGTTCGAGGCGGTCGAGGAGTTCGGTGAGAGGGCGCTGGAGGAGATCGTCCATGTCGGGCTCCCGCGGCGCGAAAGGCGCCGGACGCGGGCATCATACACCCCGCCCCCGGCCTCCTGGCGGGGATCCGCGCTGCCGGACCGTCGGCGACCCGGGGTGGGCCTCAGCGCGGAAGGCCGGCGAGGAAGTGGCGAATCTCGCGCGCCGTGGGCTCGGGTGCGTCGAGATGGACGTGGTGCCCCGCGCGCGGGATCGTCGCGAGCCGCCCGTGCGGCAGGGCCCCGACCAGCTCGCGGGCCCCGTCCTCGCTGCAGATTCCGCTCTCGTCGCCGCGCAGGAAGAGCACGGGGCAGGCCACGTCGCTCGGGCGCGCTTCGTCCGAGGGGATCGCATCGATCCAGCCCCGGTGGGACTTGAAGCTCCAGCGCCCCCCGGCATCCGCGTGGACGGAGTGGGAGGCGATCTCGTTCCGGAGCGCCTCCTCCACGTGGACGGCGGGCGGGACGAAGCGGAAGCGCTCGATGGCCTCCTCGCGCGTCCGGTAGGCGTGACGGATCGTGAGAGCCCGCCGCAATAGGCGGCGGGCCCGGTCGCTGCGGCCCCGCGCGAGATCGAGCAGGACGACGCCCCGGGGCGTCGCACGGCCGCCGGCGGCCACGCGTAGAACGACTTCTCCGCCCATGGAATGGCCCACGAGAACGGCGTCCGGGGCTTCGAGCTGGTCGAGCAAGGCATGAAGATCGCTCTGGAAGTCGCCTTCGGCGAGCCGTTCCGGGAAGTCCGAATCCCCGTGCCCGCGAAAGTCCAGCGCGACCACGTGGGCGCCGTTCGCGAGGGAGGGCGCGAGCTGCTTCCACCAATGCCCGTTGGCCCCGCCCCCGTGGACGAGCACGATGGCCGGCCCATCCGGGTCACCCCAGTGCAGTGCATGGAGCCGCACGCCGTCGAGTTCCGGGCGCGTGAAGAACTCGCTCCGCGCCGCGCCGTAATCGGCCTGCTTCGCGGCTTGCTCCGATGCCTGGCTCACGTCCCGCACGGAAGCGAAACTAGCGAACCGGCCGGCGGAGTCGTCTCGGAAGCGATTTCGAGAACGGGCTCCAGGCGGCTTCCCGCGCCCGATTTCGGCCGTTTTTCCGTTGCCCCCGACGGAAAGTTGCTTATGATCGGCCCCGGAACCTCGGGCAAGCCGAGGGGGGAACACGCGGTCGCCGTGAACCGGCACCGACGTTGGAGGGAAACGGAACATGGCAGCTCGTAAGAAGAAGAAGGCAACGCGTCGCCGCAGCAGCAAGCCGGCGGAGCTCATCATCTCGAAGTCGCGCACCAAGGGCGCGACCAAGAAGTGCAACGTGAGCAGTGAGTTCTACGCTGCGCTCGACGCGCACGTCCGCGACATCATCAAGGGTGCCGAGGCGCGCGCGATCGGCAACAAGCGCAAGACCATCAAGGCCGTCGACATCTAGTCGCCGCTCTCGAGAGTCTGGAACGCCCGCGAGCCGTCGGTTCGCGGGCGTTCTTCGTTTCGGGCATCGGTTCTCGTTGCCCGGTCAGCTCTCCGCTTCGGCCGCGTCGTCGGCTCCGGGCTTCTCTTCGAGGGGAGCTTCTCCGAGTTCGAGCACGCGTTCGGCCTTCTCGGGATGGAACGAGGCACCCACGCGGAAGAGCCGCTCGAGCGACGTCCTGCGCAGGACCTCCTCGGTCGCCACGCCGTTCGCGCGCGCGATCTCCTCGAGCCCGCGGCTCGTCATGCGCACGGCTTCGTCCATCGCCGCGGGGACGGATTCGACGTCCGAGAGCGGCAGGCCGTAGGCCACGGCCACTTTGTTCGCGACGGCCATCAGGCGGTACAGGAAGCCTTCGCGCAGCGATTCCGGGAGCCGCGCGGCGGCCGCGAGCACGGCGTGTTCCGCATCGACGGCGATCGGGACCTTCGGGAACCAGACGGGCAACCGGAAGCCGGCCACGTCGAGCACGGCGGCATCGTCGTGGAGTTCGCCGCGCTCCTCGGGCTCGATTCTCGCGAAGAGCGCCGCGGCGTCTTCGCGCGACGGGAAGCCGAGGTCTTCGAGCCGGCCCGTCCGCCAGCGAAGGGCCCACTCCTCGGTCTCGATCGGGAGCTCGTGACGCGGGCCCTGCATCACGCGGAAGTAGTCCGCGTAGTTCGCTTCGTAGAGGCACTTCAGGAGCATCGTGAGCTCGGCGAGGTCGTCGCCTTCGCGGAGCGGGCGGTAGTGGAAGTCCCCGTCGAGGGTCTGGGATCCGGGCGGCGGTGCCCAGCCTTCCCGCTCGGTGGCGTCGTCGGGCTTCTGGGTCACTTCGATGCGGCCCTGGAGTTCGAGCACGAGGAGCTCGGGGTCGAGGCTCCCGTGCCAGCGGAGCAGGGTCTCCGGGCCGGCGTCGGCGGCGGCGAGCCACCAATCGCGGAAACGCCCCGGCGCGAACCGGGCACCGTCCCAGCCATCGAGGTCGACGCAGGCGACGAGCTGCTCCGGGCTCGCGTGTTCGACGATCCAGCCGGCGTGGCTCGGCCCCGCGGCCTTCACGATGAAGCAGAGCTCGGCTTCGGGGATGCGCGGGATGACCTCCTCGGGCTTCGGCACCAGGGAGAGCAGCCCCGCCCGCTCGCCCAGCGGGGACTGGCAGACCAGGGCCACCTGATCGTCCACCGGGAGGCCCAGGAGCGCTTCGGAGGCCGCCGCGCGGTCCTTCCGGGCCAGGGCGATCAGGCGCGCGGCGTCGGCCGGCGAGGTGGCGGGGGGGAGGGGCATCGCGCGCGACGGTAGCGCGCGGCGGGGGTGGTAACATTCGCATCCGGCGAGGGGGTGGTGTGTTCTGGCGAGCTTGGTGTTTCTTTTCGGGTCTGGGCCCCGGTGCGTTGGGTGCCCTGGCGGTCGCCAGCCTCGTCTCGCAACACCCGGACGAACCGGCGCGTCTGTGGGTGCGGCTCGGCGCGCTGGCCGGGGGGCTGGTCGTGCTGCTGGTCGCGCACCTGCTCGACCGCCGCCCCCAGGACGAGCCGGACCGCGGTGCGCGCTTCGCCCGCGCCGCCAGCGCGGGGCTCGTGGCATGGCCCGCCCTCGCGCTCGCGCTGCTGCAGCTTCCGCCGAGTCCGGTCGCTTCCTTCCTCCTCGTGTTCCTGCTCCTGGCCGCGGCCTTCGCCTGGGCCGCCCGCCGGCAGGTTCCCGTGGGCGGCCTCGGCGCCCAGGTCGGCGCCGTGCTGCTCGCGGTCCTGGGCGGCGGGCTCGTACTCCTTTCGGCCTCGGCGCTCTCCGCGTCCCTCGGTGCCGAGGAACCCACGCGGACGGACGCGAACCGACGGGCCGTGTTCGACCACGACGCGACGATCGACACGGTGCCCCTGCCCGAGTGTTCGCCGCGTGCGAGCCGCGTTGCGGTCGTCCACGAGACCGGGGCACACCCGCGCCTCGACGCCGAGGGGAACCATCTCTTCTACGATGCCCCGGGCCCCGAAGGCCGGCGGCAGATCCATCGGATGACGCTCGCTTCGGGCGAGCACGCCTGCCTCACCTGCGGCGAGCCCGGCAACAACCGGCGGCCCGCGCCGAGCCGGGGCGGCGCCTCGGTCGCCTTCGACACGGACCGTCACGTGAGCTGGCGCCGCCCGGGAAACACCGAACTCCATCTCTTGAACACCTCGGCGGCGCTCCGCGGCGTGAAGTCGCGCCGGATCACCTACGAGCCCGGCCCCGACGAAGGGGCGCTCTTCGGGCCCTCCCCGAACACGCTCGCGTGGTCGCGGGGCGAGGGCGGACGCTACCGGGCGGTGTCCGGCGGCCTCGTCTCGGGCCACGGTTCGCTCCAGCTCGGCGGCGTCGGAACGCTCGCCCAGGGCGGGGCGGACTGGCTGGCGCCGTTGGCGTGGTCGCCCGACGCGCGCGCCCTGGTGTTCGCTCGGGGGAATCCGCTCGGGCCCGCGCGGATCGATGCCGTCGACCCGGCGACGGAATCCGCGCTCGCGCTCGGCGAGAGCGTCGCCGGAATCGGCGGGGCATCCTTCAACACCGACGGCGGCTGGTACGTGGCGGCGAGTGCCCGGCGGGCGAGCGCTTCGGGTCTGCTGCCCGACGCCGTGAGCTTCGCCGTCGCGCCGGTCTACGCACGCGCCCTGGCGGACGACGCTGGCCTCTTCCAGGAGACCGAAGTCGTCTGGGGGCCGACCCAGGGCGGCGGCCAGCGCGTCGATCTCGGGGAGACCGCCGCCTGGGGTGCGCCCACCGGCATCAGCCTCGTGCCCGACGCCCGCAGCTTCTACCTCGGCCAGCGGCGCGAGGGCTCGGGGGACGCCCCCGAAGAACGCATCGTCCACGTCGAGCTCGATTGCGCGGGGTGAGGGGTTTCGAATCGGTCGAGAGCGGATCCCGAGGGTTCGCGTGAAGGACTTCGAGTCGATCGGCCGGGCCCTCGCGAAGCATCCGGCGCAGCTCGAATCCGGCGAGACCGAAGACGGGCAGCGAAAGCGGCGCGCCGCCGTGGCGATGGTGCTGCGGCCGGCCGGCGGGGACGGGCCCGGCCTCGACGTGCTGTTCATCGAGCGCGCCGAGTTCGCGGGCGACCCGTGGTCCGGGCACATGGCCTTCCCGGGAGGGCGCGTCGAGGAGAGCGACGAAGGCCCGCGCCACGCCGCCGAGCGCGAGACGCTCGAAGAGGTTTCGGTCACCCTGGCCGGCGCCGAACTCCTCGGCCAGCTCGACGACCTGCGCGGCCGCCACGCCGGGCGGGAGATCCCGATGGTGATCTCGGCCTACGTCTACGCCGTCCGCGACCCGGCGCCGCTCGAGCCGAACCACGAGGTGGCCGAGGCGTTCTGGTTCCCCATCGAAGACCTGCTCGATCCGGAACGGCGCACCCACTACGGGATTCGCGGGCTGCGCTTTCCCGGCATCCTGGTCGGCGAGCCGGGCCGGCACATCGTCTGGGGACTGACCTACCGCTTCCTCGAGAACTTCTTCGAGAAGCTCGAAGTCGCGATGCCCGACCGCTGGGGCGACGTCGCCGAGTTCCGGGACGGGAGCGACGAGGACATCGCGGAGATCGAGAAGCGCATGACGCGCGAGCCCTAGCGGGCTCCGCTCCTGCGGCGCTGGCTAGGCCGGCGCCAGGAGCAGATCGATCACCAGCCGGTCCGCGCAGGCGTCGAGCGCCGCCCGCAGGCCGCCGAGGTCGACGTCCTCGGGCACCTCGATCGTGAGCTGCATCTCGTAGTGCGGCGCGCCGCCCGGTCCCGGCCGGCTCCGCGTCGAAAGCTCGGCGATGTTCACGCGCTGCTCCGCGAGCACGCCGCACACGCCGGCGACGATCCCCGCCTTGTCCGCCCCCGCCGCCTCGAGGCGGTAGAGCACGTGGTCGGCGGCGGGCAGCGTCGGGCGCGGGCCTTCGTCGAGGTGCCGCATCAGGATGGTGAGGCCGTGATCCCGCTCGAGCTGCTTGGCGCCGACGGCGAGCCGGTCCGCGGCCTCGTCGCTCGAGGACGAGCACAGGAGGATCATCGCGAAGTCGCTGCCGAGGATGGTCATGCGGGAGTCGTCGAGGCTCGCGTCGCAATCGAGCACGAGCTGTGCGAGCTGGGCTGCGAGGCCCGGGCGGTCGCGTCCGATCGCCGAGAGAATGAACCAGCGCCTCATGATTTCTCCTGCCTCATGATTCCTCTTGGTGGGGCTCAGCCATCCCCGAGGTCCGTCCCGCCGAGCGAGGAGATGATGTCTTCGAGCTCGCTGGCCTTGCGGCGGAACATCGGGAAGTCGACGTGGCGGTAGCGGACGATGCCGCCCCGGTCGATCAGGAAGAGCGCTCGCTTCGTCATGCCGAGGAGCCCGGTCGCCCCGTAGGCCTTGCAGACCGCTCCGTCCTCGTCGGCGAGGATCGGGAAGGGGAGGTCGTGCTTCTCGGCGAAGGCCCGGTGGGAATCGAGCGATTGGGTGTTCAGGGCGAGGACGTCGACGCCGAGCCCCTCGAAGACCGAGAGGTTGTCCCGGTAGTCGCAGAGCTGGCGGGTGCAGACGGGCGTGTCGTCGCCGGGGTAGAAGACGAGGAGGACGGCGCTCTTCGCGAGCCGTTCCCCGAGGGAGACCGCGCCCGCGGTCGACTCGAGGGTGAAGTCCGGAGCTTTTTCGCCGAGTTCGGGTCCGTCCGCCACGGGCCGACGCTAGCACGATCGCCGCGGGTGGAACCCGGAGGGGGCCGAGGGGCACTCAGCAGGCGAGGAGGTCGGGAGTCGCACCAGGGGCCGGACCGGTCAAGACCCGGACACGCTCCCGCTCTCGCAGCCGCTGCCGACGTCGAAGTACCCGCCGCGCTGATTCGCACGCTTTCTTCCCGCCCGGCGCCCCGGCCTCCTCAACCCCCGTCCTCGAGCCCCGCAGGGTCCTCCGGCGCCGATCCGTCCGCCTCGAACGCGAAGCAGGCCGCGACGGGGATCGGGGGGTAGCGCCGCAGGCGCGGGTCGCTCTCGGCGCGAAGGCAGCGCCAGAAGCGGCTGCCGCGTGGGTTGTCCTGCTGCCCGGCGTGGCGGCAGCGGACGCAAAGTCCTACGCGGGCGGCTTCGGCGGCGTCGATCTCGCGGTTCCGGGGCACCTGCCGAGTCTACGGCTTCCGTCTACGGCCGTCCCTGGGCGTGGGCGCGGGGCGCTGGCCTGCGAGTCGGGCTGCGCTTCCTGCGAGCCCGGCGGCCGGGCGGGGTCTACAATCCGCCGCCATGGGCCGGGCCTCGGAACTCCTCGACAGCTTCCAGCGGGTGCTCCGCCTCGCCGAGCGCGCGCTCGCGCGGGCGGTCGGGCCCGAGTTCGATCCGGCCGTGTTCGAGACGGTTCACGTCTTCCGCTGGGAGGTCGTGGCCGGCGCAGGGCGTCTCGTCCCCGTCCAGGACCCCGCGACCTTCGACCTCGACGACCTGCTCGGCATCGATTCGGCCCTCGCCAAGCTCGTGCGAAACACCGAACAGTTCGTCCGGGGCCTGCCCGCCAACCACGTCCTCCTGTTCGGCGAGCGCGGCACCGGGAAGAGCTCGGCGGTGAAGGGCCTGGTCCCGAGGTTCGGCGAGCGCGGCCTGCGGCTCGTCGAAGTCCACAAGGCCGACCTGATGCACCTGCCGGAAGTCGTCGCCCTGCTGCGCGGCCAGCCCTACCGCTTCCTGCTCTTCTGCGACGATCTCTCCTTCGATCACCAGGAGTCGAGCTACCGGGAACTCAAGGCGGCGCTCGAGGGAAGCGTCGAAGCGCCGCCCGAGAACGTCCGCGTCGTCGCGACGAGCAACCGCCGCCACCTGATGCCCGAGCTGCGCAGCGATTCGGCCGGCGCCCATCTCGACGAGGACGGCGAGCTGCGCATGGGCGAGGCGGTCGAGGAGAAGCTCGCGCTCTCGGATCGCTTCGGTCTGCTGCTCGGCTTCTACGGGTTCAAGCAGCCGACGTACCTCGAGATCGTCGAGCACTACGCGAAGCAGGCCGGCCTCGAGGTGCCCCCCGATCGCCTCCGGGCCGAGGCCCTGCGCTTCGCCCTCGACCGCTCCTCGCGCTCGGGCCGGACGGCGCGGCAGTTCGTCGACGACCTCGCGGGGAGCGAAGCCCTGGCGCGCCAGACCGGCAAAGGCGACGGCGGCTGATGGGCGGCTCCGGGCGGGTCGCGAGCGGACACCCCCTCGTCACGGCGGCGGCGGCCGAGATCCTCTCGGCCGGCGGCAACGCCTTCGATGCGGCGGTGGCGGCGGGCTTCGCGGCCGCCGCGGCCGAGCCGGCGCTGACGAGCCTCGGCGGCGGTGGCTTCCTCCTGGCGCGCACCGCCGACGGCCGGGCCCGCGTCTACGATTTCTTCGTCGACACTCCGGGGCGTGGCCGGGCCCTGGCCGACGTCGAGCCCCACTTCGTCCCCGTGACCCTCCGGTTCCCCGCCTCCGAGCAGACCTTCAACGTGGGGCTCGGTTCGGTGGCCGTTCCGGGCAACCTCGCCGGATTCCTCCAGGTCCACGAAACCCTCGGCCGGCTCTCGCTGCGGTCGGTCGTCGCGCCGGCGGTCCGGCTCGCCCGGGAGGGCGTCCCGGTGAACGCGCGCCAGGCGTACTTCCTCTCGCTCCTCGCGCCGATCCTCACGCTGACGCCCGGCGCCGCGGCGATCTTCGCGCCGAAGGGGCGCACGCCCGCCGAAGGCGAGCTCCTGTGCAATCCCGATCTGGCCGAGACGCTCGAGAACCTGCCGGAGGATCTCGGCTCGCGCTTCTACGAAGGCGTGACGGCCGAGCGGCTGGTCGAGGACATGGATGGCGGAGCGGGCCTGGTCACACGGGAGGACCTGTCGGCGTACCGCGTGATCGCGCGGGAGCCTCTCTCGTTCGAGTACCGTGGACAGCGCGTGTTGACGAACCCGCCGCCTTCGCTCGGCGGGGCGCTCATCGCGCTTTCCTTCTCGCTGCTCGAGAAGATCGACCTCGCCGGAGTGCGCTTCGGTTCCCCGGAACACCTCGCTGCGTGGATCTCGGTGATGCAGGAGGTCGAGAGCCTGCGGGCGGCCGGCGAGGTGCCCTCGTTCTCGACCGATGCCGTCGCGCTCGAAGGCGGTACGGGCCGCGTCCGACGGTTCCAGCGCGGGACCACCCACGTCTCCGTCGCCGACCGCGAGGGCAACGTCGCGAGCTTGACGACGAGCAACGGCGAGGGTTCCGGCTACGTGGTCCCCGGGACGGGCATCATGCTGAACAACATGCTCGGAGAGGACGATCTCCACCCGGACGGGTTCCACGCGAGCCCGCCCGGAGAGCGCGTCGCATCGATGATGGCGCCGAGCGTCCTGCTCGAAGACGATCGCGTGCGGCTCGTCGTCGGGAGCGGAGGCAGCAAGCGCATCCGCACGGCCATCTTCCAGGTGCTCTCGAGCGTGGTCGACTTCGGACTGTCCGCGCGGGACGCCGTCGAGGCGCCGCGCGTGCACTGGGACGGCGAGCGGATCCAGGCGGAGCCGGAGGCGGTCGACGCGGAGGCCGCGCGGCTCGTCGCGGGGCTCGGACCGCTGAACGCCTGGCCGGAGCGCGACGTCTACTTCGGCGGCGTCCATGCCGTCGAGCCCGGGCGCGACGGTGCGGGCGACCCGCGCCGCGGTGGCAGCGCGATGGAAGTGCGGTGACGCCGCGCGCGGCGCGCGGTTGGATGCGCGCCCTGGCCGTCTTCTGCGCCGCGACGGTCGTCTTCCTCGTTTACCGCGACCTGTTCCTGCCCGAGGTGCGCGAGGTCGAGGTCTGGTTCGGCTTCGAGGTCCGAGGCTTCTGGGCGATCGCCACGGCGCCCTTGCACTGGGCAATCTTCTCCGTCGCGGCCTGGGCCTTCTGGGCCGAGCGCCCCTGGATCCTCCCCGCGGCCACGGTCTACGCCTTCTACGTCGCACTGAGCCACCTCGTCTGGAGTGAGGTCAGCCCGAGTGGCTACGGTTGGCGCGCGGGCGTTGCGATGGCCCTGGCCTTCTCGCTCCCCGGTTTCGCCCTGGCGGCCCTCGGCCGGGCGATGCGAAGCGTCCGCCAAGAGGCCTAGGGATGTCGCGAGTTCCGAACGCCTTGAGCAGCTTCCGGTTGGCGAGCGCGCCCGTGCTGCTCTGGCTCGCGTGGACGGGCGCGATGGCGCCGTTCCTCGCGCTGTTCGCCCTCGCATTGCTCTCGGACGTGCTCGATGGCGTCGTCGCGCGGCGCTACGGCCTCGAGTCGGAGTTCGGCGCGCGGCTCGACCAGTGGGCCGACTTCGCGATCTGGGCCTCCTTCCCGCTCGCGGCCTACTGGCTCTGGCCGGAGATCGTGCGGCGCGAGGCGGGCTACGTCGCGCTCGCGCTCGTCTGCCTGCTCGCGCCGACCGCCATCGCCACCGTCCGCTACGGCGAAGTCCCGGGCTTCCACACCCTCGCCGCGAAGCTCGACGCCGTGCTCATGGGCGTGGGCGTCCCGCTCCTCCTGCTCTTCGACCAGCCCGCCGTTTTCCGCTTCGCGGCGCTCTTTCTCGTCGTCTGCGCCATCGATCAGCTCGCCATCACGGCCCTTCTCACGAAGTGCCATCACGACGTACCCTCGGCCTTCCACGCCCTGGCTCTTCGCCGGGGCGAGGACGCCGCGCCCACGAAAGAAGAACGGGAGAAACGAGATGAGTGAAAGCGGTGTCGCCGGTCGCCTGGCGCGGCCCCTCGGAAGTCTGATGCTGGCGCTCGGGGTGGCGGTCTTCCTGGTCCGATTGCAGCACGCGGGCCCCTACGACTGGCCCGAAGGCGGGAACCTCCTGGGTGGCCTCGGCGCCCTCGCGCTCGGTGCCTGGCTGATGATCGGCCGCCATCGCACCGGACGGATGCTGGCGCTCCTGGTCACGCCGGTGGTGTTCTTCCTGGCGGCCTACGCGGTGATGTCCGAACTCGAAGAGGTGATCGTCCTGAAGGCGCCGACGGAAGACCTCCGCCTCTGGGTCGTCGACATCGAGGGCACGCCCTGGGTGACGATGCCCGGCACCAAGGAAGAGGCGCACGGCCTCGCGGGTGCGAAGCTCGAGATGCTGCGGAAGGGCAGCGTCACCTGCGTGCAGCCCGAACGACACGACGACCGCGACGTCATCAACCGGGCCCACCGCGCGCGCCACGAGGTCTACGCCGTGCAGCGCTTCGCCACGGTGATCGGCATGTTCGACGAGGATGCGAAGCCGGACATCGTCGCCCTGAGCCTGCCGCCCTGTCCCTCCTGAGAACGCGTCGCTAGTGCGGGAGCTTCCAGGCCCGGCTGGCCATGTCGAGGGAGACGACCATGAGGAAGGCGGCGAAGCCGAGGCGCAGCGTGCGCTCGGGCACGTCGTCGGTGAAGGCCGCCCCGAGCCAGCTCCCCACCACGGAGGTCACCACGACCAGGGCGACGATCCCCCACTGCGTGCTGCCCTGCTGGTGATGCTTCAGCGCCGCCGAGAGCGAGATGAAGACGATCACCGTGATGGAGGTCGCCACGGCATGGGAAGCGGGCAGGTCGAGGAAGCGGATGAAGGCCGGCACCATGATGATGCCGCCGCCGACGCCGAGCAGGCCGCCGATGCCTCCGGCGAAGAATCCGATCGCGGCGCAGGTCAAGAGCAGGGTGGGTTCCATGGGGCGTTCTACTCCTCGGGTAGGAATCCGTGGCGGCGCAAGAAGCCGAAGTACGCGCGCAGCACGCCCTTCGGGCTCTCGACCTGGGGATAGTGGCCGATGGCGTCGAGGGAAATCCAGTCGGCGTCGGGCACCACGGCGCGATAGCGCGTGAGCATGTGGGCGCCGGAGACCGGGTCCTCGGCGCCGTTGACGAAGCGCAGCGGGATGCCGTGCTGCTTCGCCTCGACGAGAGCCCCCACCCAGCGCTCGCGGTTCGTCTCACGCTCCTCGAGGTAGCGGATCAGCAGGTGTCCGATGCGGTGGCCGTCGTTCTCCGTGAGCAGGCGCCAGAAGTCGCGCAGCTCGGCGCGCGTCGGCCGCGTGTCCTCGGCGAAGACGGCCGAGAAGCTGCGCGCGAAGCCCCGCTCGTTGCTGAGCTTCGAGAACCAGGGCCCGAAGCGCCCGGCGAGGAGTTTCTGGACGAAGCGGGGGCGGTGGACCTCCGGGAAGAGCCCGCCGTTCAGCAGGCACACCGATTGGATCTTCTGCCGGGCCGTTCCCTCGACGGCGCGCGCGAGCCACTCCTGGGTCACGGTATCCCCGTAGTCGTGCGCGAGGATGTGGACGCGGTCGACGGCGAGGAGGTCGAGCAGGTCTTCGTGGAGATCGGCCTGCTCGGCGATGGAGTAGACGTGCGGGTCCGGCTTCTCGCTGAACCCGAAGCCGAGCATGTCCGGCGCGATCACGCGGAAGCGGTCCGCGAGCGGACCCCACACGCGGTGCCAATCCCAGGACGCCGTCGGGAAACCGTGGACCAGGACGAGGGCCTCGCCCTGGGCACCGAGGCCCTCGCTCGCGTAGAAGATGCGGCGGCCGTTGAAGCGGAACTCGGCGCCGGCCGCGCGCCACTCCTCGAGCGTCATGGCCGGTTCGGGCTCGCGCGATAACATCGTCGCCATGGCGGACCAACCCCTCGATCCCCCCGCGAACCATCCCGTCCCTCTTCGCCCGGAACGCTACGCGGTCTACAACCCGGAGAAGATGGGCAAGGCCACGATCTTCCGGTCCGACCGGGTGATGGTCGGCCTGAACGCCTTCGAGCCGGGGCAGGAGCACGCGCTCCACTCCCACGAAGGGATGGACAAGGTTTATCACGTCCTCGAAGGCGAGGGCATCTTCCTGCTCGAGGGCGAGGAGGTGCCCATGTCCGCCGGCGTGATGCTGGTCGCGCCCGAGGGCGTGCCCCACGGCATCCGGAACAGTGGCGCCGGCCGCCTGCTCGTTCTCGCAGTCCTGGCTCCCGCCCCCTGATGTCCCCGGAACGCTTCGAGGCCCTCCTGGGTGCGCTTCGCCAGCAGGCCGTCACCTCGGCGGAGACGTCCGGGATCGCCGGGCGGCTGATGGAGCGCTGCGCGGACGACCTCGCTGCGCACGGGCCCACCGAGCGTCTGCTCGAGCACTTCGATGGCCATCCCGTCCTGGACGCCATGCCCCAGCGCGTGCTCGGCGCGGTGCAGGGCCTGTTGCTCGAAGGCAAGGCCCCGGAGCTCGCGCGCTTCCACCCCTTCGGCGGCGGCACGCCGCGCTGGCCGGAGCTCGGCGACGCCTTCATCGCGGCCATGGACGAACACCTCGAAGACATCGCGCCGCGCATGAAGCGCCAGGTGCAGACGAACGAGGTGCGCCGCTGCTGCGGTCTGCTCGGGGGCTTTCTCCAGGTGGCGCGCGAGACCGGACTCCCGCTCCGGCTGCGGGAGATCGGGAGCAGCGCCGGCCTGATCCTGTACTGGGATCGCTATCGCTACGAACTCGGTCCCCACCGCTGGGGCGATCCGAAGGCGCCGCTCGTTCTCGCCTGCGATTGGAGCGGGCCCGCGCCGGCGCTCGACACGCCGGTCGAGATCGCCTCGCGCAAGGGTTGCGACCTCGCGCCCATCGACGCGACGGATCCCGAGCAGCTCCGCTTCATTCAGAGCTTCTATTGGGCCGACCAGACCGATCGCCTGGCGCTCCTGGACGGCGCCGCGAAGGCGCTGCCCGGCCCGGCGCCCATCGAGGAGGCCTTCGCGGGCGACTTCGTCGAGCGCGAGCTGGCGGAGCTCCCCGAGGGCCAGGCGACGGTGCTTCACCACTCGACCATGTGGTGGTACGTCCCGCGCCCCGAACAGGAGCGCATCCGGGCGGCCGTGGAGGCCGCCGGCGCCCGGGCGACGCCGCGGGCGCCGCTCGCCTGGCTGCGCAGCGAGCCGCCCCACATGAAGTACGTCGAGATCCGCCTGCGGACGTGGCCCGGCGGAGAGGATCGCCTGCTCGGGCGCGCACAGCACCACGGCGCATGGGTAGAATGGGAGCCCGCTTCGAGCCAAGGAGGTGCTGCATGAGTTCGACCGGCCTGCTTTCCGATCTTCGCGTCGTCGAGGTGGCGAGCTTCGTCGCCGTCCCGGCGGCGGGCGCGATGCTCGCGGATCTCGGCGCCAACGTCGTGAAGGTCGAGGTCCCGAACGGCGAGATCTACCGCAAGGGCCGGCCCGCCTTCCAGGGCTTCGATTCGGACTTCCCGGAATCCCCGGCGTTCCAGATGGACAACCGCGGCAAGCGCTCCGTCGCCCTCGACCTGCGGCGCGCCGACGTGCGCGAGGCCCTGCTTCGGGTGATCGACGACGCCGACGTGATGATCACGAACCTCCTGCCCGAGCGTCGCCGCAAGTACGGGCTCGACCACGAGACGCTCCTCGCGCGAAAGCCCTCCCTCGTGATCGGCGGCATCAGCGGGTACGGCCTCGGCGGGCCGCGCGAGAACGAGCCGGCCTTCGACTACACGGCGTACTGGGCCCGCGGCGGGCTGATGGACCTGATCCGGGACGAGGGCGTTCCGCCTTCGATGCAGCGGCCCGGAATCGGCGACCACGCGGCGGCGAGCAACCTCGTGGTCGGCGTGCTCGCGGCACTGCGCGAGCGCGAGCGGACGGGGAAGGGCACCTACGTCGACGTCTCCCTGCGCAACACCGCCCTGCACATCCTCGGCAACGACGCCGCGAACTCGCTCGTGACCGGCCAGGCCCCGAAGCGCCACGATCGCAAGGCGCCGACCAACCCGCTCTGGAACACCTACCCCGTCGCGGGGGAGGACCGCTGGCTCATGCTCTGCATGATCGAGCCGGACCGCTATTGGGACACGTTCTGTCGGGCCATCGGCCGGGAGGACCTCCTCGCCGACGAGCGCTTCGCGGACGGCTGGGCGCGCACGGCCAACGCCGCGGAGCTGGTGACGGAGCTCGAGACCACCTTCGTGAAGCGGACCCTCGAGGAGTGGGAGAAGGTGCTCGGCGAGGCCCGGCTGATCTGGGCGCCGGTCAAGCGGATCGACGAGGTCCCGAACGACCCGAGCGCCCGGGAGCACGGCTACTTCCACGAGCTCGAGCACGCCGAGGCCGGGCGCTTCGAGACGATCACCTGCCCGATCCGCATCGACGGCCACGACCTGCGGCGCCCGGCGGCCGCCTCGCCGCTCGGAGCCGACACCCGGGCCGTGCTCGCGGAGGCCGGCCTCGGCGAGTCCGAGATCGACGCCCTCCTCGCGGAGGGCTGACCGTCCTGCCCGGCGAGCCCGGCTAGCGGCTCGGCGAGATCCGCGTGCCGCGGACGGTGGTCCGCGTGGCGCGGTAGCTCTCGCCTTCGGCGGCCCGGCTCTGGATCTCGATCGTCAGCGACCCGTCGCGGTTCACCCGGGTCCGGGACTCCGAGGTGATGCGGGGGCCGTACTGTCGGGGCAGGAAGGCGAAGTCCGCGTCCACCCCCGGCACCTGGGCCAGGATGATCTGGGTCTCGGCCGTCCCGACGAGCTCTCCGCTCTCGAGCTGACCCTTGCCGGTTCCGACCACCTGGGCCTCGGTGGCGCTGCCGTCGGGGGTCGGGAAGAGCGTCTCGAGCTCGAAGCTCGCCGTGTAGTTCTCGCCCTCCTGGGCCAGGACGATGGTGCCGGCGATGTCCCGGGCGGCACCGCTCGCTTCGTCGATGGTCCGCCCGCTGACGCGGAAGGTGCCCGAGAAGGGCGCCGGGGCCGCCGCGACGTCGGGCAGGGCGTCGGCTTCGCTTCGTTCGGGGTCGGGTCCGCAGGCCAGGGGGAGCGAGAGAGCGGCGGCGGCGGCGAGGGTTCGGAGCATCATGGTCGGTCCTCCTCACGCGTGCTCGTTCCGCCCAGTCTACACTGAACCCGAGCGGCCCTGTCGACGTCCATTCCAGGGGGCCGCGAGAGCCGCCCGGGAAACCCCCGTGGCCGTCCGGGGAACCCACCAGGGCGGGGTGCCTTGAGCCAGCGCCCGGCCGAACCGATGGGTTAGTTTGCCCGGGAAGACGAACGAGAGGGGATCGGCGCGTCATGAAGGATGGGAAGTCGCGAACGGCCAACGCCAGCCCGGCGGAGGAAGATCCGCTCGCTTCGCTCGGCATGAACGCCGGCTTCGTCGAAGACCTCCGCGGTCAGTACCAGGTCGACCCGGACTCGCTCGGCGAAGAGTGGTCCGAGGTGTTCCGCCACTCGACGCCCGCCGCGAGCGGTGCGGCGAGCCGCTCGGGAGGTGAGCTCTCCCCGGAAGCCGCACAGAAGCACGCGCGCGCGCTTCGCATGATCCACATGTACCGCGCCCGCGGGCATCGCATCGCCGACATCGATCCGCTCGCGGACCAGGACGTCGGCTACTTCCCGGAGCTCGACCCGGCCCACTACGGCTTCACGCCCGAGGATCTCGACCGCGAGTTCATGTCCGGCGATCTCCCGGGCGGACCGACCCAGCCCCTGCGGCGCATCCTCGAACGCGTGAAGGCGACGTACTGCCGCCGCGTCGCCGTCGAGTTCACCTATCTCCAGAATCCGGACCGCAAGGCCTGGCTCCAGCAGCGCGTCGAAGAGTCGGAGAACCACACGGAGTTCACGCGCGACGAACGGCTGCGCATCCTCGAGAAGGTCACCGCGGCGGAGCAGTTCGAGCGCTTCCTCCACACCAAGTTCCTCGGGCAGAAGCGCTTCAGCCTGGAAGGTGCGGAATCCATGATCCCGATCCTCGACACCCTCGTCGAGGATTCGCCGGACCAGGGCGTGCGGGAGATCGTGCTCGGCATGGCCCACCGCGGGCGGCTGAACGTGCTCTCGAACATCCTCGGCAAGAGCTACGCATCGATCTTCTCGGAGTTCGAGGACTCGCCGCTGCTCGAGACGCCCTTCGGCTCCGGCGACGTGAAGTACCACAAGGGCTTCTCCTCGGATCGCGAAACGCGCTCGGGCGGACGCGTCCATCTCTCCCTGACGTCGAACCCGTCCCACCTCGAGGCGGTCGATCCGGTCGTCGAGGGGCGCGCACGGGCCAAGCAGATCCGTGCGGGCGACGAGATCGGGAAGACCGTCATGCCGCTCACCATCCACGGGGAGTGCGCCTTCGCCGGGCAGGGCATCGTCACCGAGACCCTGAACCTCGACAAGCTCGCGGGCTACAGCACGGGCGGCACGATCCACGTCGTCGTGAACAACCAGATCGGCTTCACGGCGACGCCCTCGGAGAGCTACTCGACGCTCTACCCGACGGACATCGCGAAGATGATCCAGGTGCCGATCTTCCACGTGAACGGCGACGACCCCGAAGCCTGCGTGCACGTCGCGAAGCTCGCCTTCGACTACCGCCAGCGGTTCAACGAGGACGTGGTGATCGACCTCGTCTGCTACCGGCGCCACGGCCACAACGAGGGCGACGAGCCGCGTTTCACCCAGCCTTTGCTTTACGACAAGATCAAGGCGCGCCCCTCGGTGCGGACGCTCTACACCCAGTCTCTCATCGAGAACGGCGTCCTCACCAAGGACGAGATCGACGAGATCGACCGCGAGCAGCGCGCGACGCTCGATCACGCGCTCCAGTCCATCAAGACGAAGCCGCCGGGGCCCGACGAGCCCTACGACCCGCGCGGGCCGTGGCGCGGTTTCTCCCGCACCGACACCGGGGAAGACCCGGAGACGGGCGTTCCCGTCGAGCGCCTCTCCCAGGTGGCGGAGGGGCTCAGCACGGTGCCCTCGGACTTCGTCGTGCACCCGAAGCTCGGCGATCTGCTCGACAAGCGGCGCAAGGCGATCGCCGAGGGGAGCCCCATCGATTGGGGGCTCGCGGAGGCGCTGGCGTTCGGCACGCTCCTCACGGAAGGCACGTCGGTGCGGCTCTCGGGGCAGGACTCCTCGCGCGGGACCTTCAGCCATCGCCACGCGGTGCTCGTCGACCAGCGCACCGGCCTCGAGTACGCGCCGCTCGCGCACCTGTCTTCGAACCAGGGGCGCTTCGATGCCTTCGACAGCTCGCTCTCCGAAGCGGGCGTGCTCGGCTTCGAGTACGGCTACAGCCTCGCGGACCCGAGCACCCTGGTGCTGTGGGAGGCCCAGTTCGGCGATTTCGTGAACGGCGCCCAGGTCATCATCGACCAGTTCATCACCTGCGCCCACGTGAAGTGGCAGCGCATGAGCGGCCTCGTGATGCTCCTGCCGCACGGCTACGAGGGGCAGGGGCCCGAGCACTCGAGCGCGCGCCCCGAACGCTTCCTCCAGCTCTGCGCCGAGGACAACATCCAGGTCGTGAACTGCACCACGCCGGCGCAGTACTTCCACGTGCTGCGGCGACAGAAGCGGCGGGAGTGGCGCGCGCCCCTCATCATCCTGACGCCGAAGAGCCTGCTGCGGTCGCCGAAGGCGGTCTCCCGCCCGGACGACCTGGCGAGCGGCCGCTTCCTGCGGGTGATCGACGACACCATGGCGAACCGCGATCCGGGCCGGGCGAAGCGCGTCGTCCTGTGCAACGGCAAGGTCTACTACGAGCTCATCGAGAAGCTCGAGGGCTACGTGGAAGAAGGGCGCCTCGAGCGCGCCGACGTCGCCGTGATCCGCGTCGAGCAGCTCTACCCCTGGCCGGCGGTCGAGCTCTCGAAGCTCGTCGGGCAGTACGAGAACGCCGAGGACGTCTACTGGGTCCAGGAGGAGCCTTCGAACATGGGCGCCTGGAACTTCGTGCAGGCGCGGCTCGAGGATCTACTGCGTCCGTCCCAGCGGCTCGCCTACTCCGGCCGGCGCGCCTCCGCGGCACCTTCGGGGGGCTCGATGCGGATCCACCGGGATCGCCAGGGGCGGTTGCTCGACGCGGCCTTCGCCGGGATTCTCGCGGAGAAGTAGCCATCTCGCGGATCCTCCCCCCGGTCTGGCGTGCAGCGGCGGTCGTCTTCGCCGTTGCCATTGCCGTCGTGGCTGGGCTCGCCGTGCCGGGCCCAGCCGGCGCCGCGAGCGATTTCGAGACCCAGCTCTTGAAGCTCGCCGAGCGCGCCCTCGCCGGAGGCGACCTCCGCAACGCGCGCGACCGCTTCGCCCGGGTCCTCGCCCAGAACGAAGGCTCGGCCGCGGCCCACGCCGGCCTCGGCGCCGTCGCGCTCGCGGAGGGCGACCCCGCGGCGGCGCGGGCTTCCTTCCTGGCCGCCGTCGAGCGGGCTCCCGGCCAGCGCCGCGCGCGTCTCGGCCTGGCGGAGCTCGCGGTCGCCGACGGGGGCCGGGCCGAGGCGCGCGCACACCTGGACGCCGCGCTCGCGGCTTCGCCCCTCGACCCGGTGGTGAACGCCCGCCGCTTCGCGCTGACCGGCCTCGCCCGGGAGCCGTCGTCTTCCACTCCGCAGGCCGTACAGGCCCTGGCCGCAGCACACCCCTACGACCCCCGCGCGCAGCTCGACGCGGCGCGGGCGAGTCTCGCCGGCGGGGAGCGCGAACCGGCGAAGCACCAGGCCCTGATGGCCCTCCTGATGGCGGACCTCCGGCCGGGCACCGGGGCGCTCGCACTCGCCTTCCTGGCGGAGCTCGGCGATGAGGACGTCCCGAACCGGCTGGTCCCGGTCCACGTCTACGCGGACGAGACGGTTCGGGCCCGGGAAGGCTGGCGGTTCGAGCTGCGCTTCGCCTTGAGCCGCGCCGCGCGCGGGCTCGGTCCGCTGCTCGGAACCCAGTTCATCCCGGTTTCCTTCCGGGGTTTCTCGAGCGCGGGCGCCTCGGACGCGCTCGCTTCGATCCATGAGTCCCTGCGCCGGAGCGTCGGCGCGGGGCCGCCGCGCGGGATCGTGGCCGGCTTCACGCGCCGGAAGTCCCCGCGGACGGCCAATGCCCGCCGGCTCGGTCAGGCGAACTATCTCGGGCGCGAGCTCGTCGTGCGCCTCGACCCGGCGGACCGCGAAGGACGCACGCTGGCCCACGAGATCCTGCACCTCTACGGCGGAATCCATCTCGACGATTCCGTCCCTTCCCTCATGAACCCCGCCGGTGGTGTCTGGCGCCTCGATCGCTACAACGCGGCCATCGTCGGCGTCACGCGGCAGAGGGGCTTCAGCCGGGCCGGGCTCGAGCGGGACGTCCTCGAGGAGGTCGACGAGGAGGCGCTCGTCGCCGCGCTCGCGGCGGGGCTCGATGCCAACTTGAAGATCCGCAACGCCGGGATCCGTGCTGCCACCCGGGAGGCGCAGCAGTCGCGCTTCGCCGCGCGTGCGACGCTGCTCGCGGCCATCGGCGAGGATCGCAACCTCGGCGACGTCGCGCGTCTCTGCGCGATCGTCCTGCTGCGCAACGAGCGCGCGGCGGAGGCGGTGGCGATGATGGAGAGCGCCGCCCGCCTGTACGGCCCGCGCACGGGGGCGGGCCGCGCGGCCCAGGCCGAAGCGGACCGTTGGCGCGCGGCCTTCAAGGCACTTGCCCGCTAGCGGCTAGGCGTCGGATCCGAGGGAGTCGAGCCAGTTGCGGACCTCGATCGTCCTCCCCGCTTCGGCGAGCGAGGCATCGAGTTCGAGGCCCGGCGGGCGCTGCGACGGGTCCGCGTGCAGCGCCTCGGCCGCTTCGATCCAGCGGTCCGCCTCTTCGGCGCTCGCGAAGGTGCCCTGGGCGACGAGTTCGTCGCGCCTCAAGCGGCACAGGCACGCGACCTCGTGGAGGTCGTACTCCGGGTGGTACTGCACGGCCCAGAACCGCCCCGCGCCGTGGCGCACGTCGACGGCCTGCACGTGGCTCCAGGCGTTCCCGGCCAGGCGTGTGGCGCCGGACGGAAGCTCCGCGATCTCGTCGGCGTGGCTCGTGAAGGCATCGAAGGTCGCCGGCTTCCCGGCGTAGAGCGGGTGCTCCCGGCCCGAGGCTTCGAGCGCGATCTGCCGGGAGATGCCGAACTCGCGGCCGCGCGGGCTCGCCGCGCAGCGTCCCCCGGCGGCGACGACCGCGAGCTGTGCCGCCCAGCAGCTTCCGAAGGAGGGCACGCCCACGTCGAAGACGCGCCGGGCGAAGCCGACCTGCGCCGACACGCGCGGGTCGTCCGATTCGTGGATGGTGAGGCTCGATCCCGTCCAGACGACGCCGTCGTAGGCGGAGAGTTCCGCGGCGCTCGGGAGCTCCGGGCTCGGATCTGCCGGGTATGCGACGTCGACGCGCGCGCCGGGGGCGAGGCCTTCGAGCATGCGCCGGTAGAGTGCGCCGGCTTCGGTTCCGCCCGCCCCGCGCACCGCCGCGCGGCCCTCGGGCGCATAGGCATCGAGCACGAGCAGGCGCGGCGGCATCAGACGGGCCGCGTGCCCTCGAGCGTCACGCGGTACATGACGCGTTCGTAGTCCGCGTAGTCGTCGATCGCGTAGTGCTGGACGAAGCGGTTGTCCCAGACCGTGAGCTGCCCCGGCTCCCAGGAGACGCGGCAGGTGAAGTCCGGGCGCGTCGAGTGGGCGTGCAGCATCTCGAGCAGCGCATCGCTCTCGTTGGGATTCAGGCCGAGGATGCGCTCGGTGAACATCGGGTTCACGTAGAGGCTCTTCCGGCCCGTCTCGGGGTGCGTGCGCACGACCGGATGCACGTTCTCCTCGTAGACGCGATCGGACATCGTGTAGGAGATGGCGGTCTTGCCCTCGTACTTCTCGTTGCCCGTGGTGCGGGGGTCGTAGGCGCGCGCCGCGGAGTGGACCGCTGAGAGCGGAGCGAGGAGCTCCCGCATGGGCGCGGAGAGGGTCTCCCAGGCGCGCTCCATCGAGGCGAAGACCGTGTCGCCGCGCGCTGGCGGGATCGTCTCGCCGTAGAGCACGGTGATCGCGCTCGGCATCTCGAAGAAGCTGTTGTCCGTGTGCCAGGAGGTGCCGAAGAAGGCGCCTTCGCCCTTGGGGCTCGCCACGCGGATGACCTCCGGGTGCTCCTCCATGGAGTTCGCGATCGGGTGCTCGTCCGGGGTTCCGAGCTGCCGCGCGAAGGCGAGCTGCTGGGCGCGATCGAGCTTCTGACCGCGGATCACCACCACCCCCTCGTCGAGCAGCGTGGCGCGGATCTTCGCGACGGCCTCCGGCGTCGCGCCGGAGGCGAGGTCGACGCCGTGGATCTCGGCGCCGAGGACGCCGGAAAGCGGCGTGACGGTGAGTGCTTCGCTCATGGCCGGCAGGCTAGCATCACCGTCCGAAGGAGGGTCCCGCCGGGCCCACAGGAGGGCTCGTGACGTCTCGCCTCATCGCCGTCGGCTTCGCCCTGGCCGCCGCCCGCCCCGCCCGGGCCGCCGACGGGATCGCCCAGGCTGCCGACGGGATCGACGCCTCGATCGATGCGGCCTTCGCCCCGCTTGCGAGGGCGCTCTCGGAGGTGGTCTTCTTCTCGGTCTCCGTCGGCGGAACGGAGCTGCCCCTGATCGTGCTCTGGCTCGTCGCGGGCGCGGTCTTCTTCACCTTCTACCTCGGCTTCATCAACGTCCGGGGGCTCCCCCACGCCCTCCGGCTCGTCACGAGCGGAGGGAAACGCAAGGACGCCGAGGGCGAGGTCTCGCACTACCAGGCCTTGGCCACGGCGATCTCCGGCACCGTCGGCGTCGGGAACATCTCCCACGTGGCGATCGCCATCTCCGTCGGAGGCCCCGGTGCGATCTTCTGGCTCGTCGTGGCCGGCTTCCTCGGCATGTCGAGCAAGTTCGTCGAGTGCGCTCTCGCGGTGCGCTACCGCGAGACCGACCCCGACGGCACCGTCGCCGGCGGCCCGATGTACTACCTCGAGAAGGGCTTCGCGGAGCGGCGCTGGCCGCGTCTCGGCCGGGGCCTCGCGCTCTACTACGCGGCGTGCATCCTGCTCGGCTGCCTCGGGATCGGCAGCATGTTCCAGGCGAACCAGGCCTTCGTGCAGACCGTCGGCGTCACGGGCGGCGGGGCGAGCCCCTTCGCCGGGCGCGGCTGGCTCTTCGGGCTCGGCCTGGCAGCGCTCGTCGCGCTCGTGATCGTCGGCGGGATCCGCAGCATCGCCCGCGTGACGAGCAAGCTCGCCCCGGTGATGGCGCTCCTCTACGTCGCGATGGCGCTCGTCGCGATCGGGGCCAACGCGGAGAAGCTCCCGTGGGCCTTCGAGGCGATCGTGCGCGGGGCCTTCGCGCCGGAGGGCGTGCAGGGCGGCGCACTCGCGGTGCTGATCCTGGGGTTCCGGCGGGCGGCGTTCTCGAACGAGGCCGGCATCGGCTCCGCGGCCATCGCCCACTCGGCCGTGCGCACGGACCAGCCGATCACCGAGGGCTACGTGGCGCTGCTCGAGCCGTTCATCGACACGGTCATCCTGTGCAGCCTGACGGCGCTGGTGATCACGGTGACGGTCTACGACCCGTCCACGCCGCCGGGGGACGCCTCGGGCGTCGAACTGACGTCGGCGGCCCTGGCGAGCGTCGTGCCCTGGTTCCCGAAGCCTCTCGCCGTCGTGGTCGCGCTCTTCGCGTTCTCGACGATGATCTCCTGGTCCTACTACGGCCTGGCGGGCTGGCTCTATCTCTTCGGGCGCACGCGCGGCGCGCGGCTCGTCTACAACCTCATCTTCTGCGCGTCGGTCGTCGTGGGCTGCACGGCGCAGCTCGAAGCCGTGCTCGACTTCTCGGACGCCCTGGTCTTCGCCATGGCGCTCGCGAACGTGCTCGCGCTCTACGTGCTCGCGCCCGTCGTGAAACGGGACCTCGCCGCGTACCGCGCGGGGCTCGACGGGGGCGCCTAGCCCCGACGCGCTACGGCGTCGGGGCGGTGGTCAGCAGGACGTCGACGAAGTGGCCGTCGTCGGCGATGTTGCGGTTGCCCGCACCCGGGTAGGAACCCGTGGTGAAGTTGTTGTCGATCGTGTCGTTCTTCCCGAGGCGGATGGCGAGCTCGTCGCCGTTGGCCGTCGGGAAGGCCGTGTTCGAATCCGACTCCGACTCCATCGAGAACACGAAGTGGAGCTCGACGGCCGCGTTCGTCGTCCCCTGGACGATGGCCTGGGCGCTGCCCGAGAACTCGACGTCTTCGCTGCAGGAGCAGCCGCCGATCCCGTCGTAGGCCAGCCCGCTCGGCGACGCCGAGAAGTCGAAGGGCACCGGGGTCCCGCCGTCGATCGAGTAGGTCGCCTGCACCGGCGTCTGGAACCAGGCGGCGCCGCCGCCGTCCTGGAAGCCGATGCCGTCGGTGTAGCCGTCCGAGATGCGGTTGAAGGCGCCGAGGATCGAGTGGTCGATCGTGAGCGTCCACTGCTCGCCGGCCACCGCCTCCACGTCGAAGTTCACCCGGTAGTCGACGGTGGCGATGGATTCGGCGTCGTTGGTCGTGCAGCCGGCGTCGGCGCCGAGCATGCCCTTCATGTTGGCGTTCACGGTCGTTGCGCTGCTCTGGCCCGCCAGGCGGTGCCGCCACTCGCGCAGCCAGCAGCCGCCCTGCTGGTTGAAGTCGCCCGAGGACTGGTCCGTGAACACCACGTTCTGGATCTTCGTCGTCGGCTGCTCGACGAGGTCCGCGAAGAGCCCGAGGTAGCCGCCCGGCATGCGCGCGACCTCGACGGGCGAGAGGTCGAGCCCGAGGAGCGACGGGATCGGGAAGGAGTCGATCGCGCTGGTGAGCTCCGGAGCGAACAGCGGGAAGATGCTCTGGAAGGTCGTGACGAGATCGTTCTCGTTCATGCCGAAGGGGTTGTCGATGATCGTGATCGTGATGCCCGCGGCGCTCGGCGTCGCCAGGTTGAAGCCGAGGCCCGCCGCGGTGAACGCGAGGTCGACGCCGGCGTCCATGGCGACGTCCATCACGAGCAGGTCTTCCTGTTGGCTCGCCAGGACGAGTGCGACGGAGAGGCCCGCGATCTTCAGCTCCGCCAGCTCGCCGGCCGGGCCGGGGGCGCCGGTGAAGACCGGCGCGAGCGTCGGCCGGATCTCGATCGTGATCGCCTCGCCGGGCGCGACGATGGAGAGTTCGGGGAGGAAGAGCAGGGTCAGGAGGCCCGCCGTGATCGGCTGCCCGAAGAACTCCGTCAGGGATTCCTGCAGGAGGCCGTTCTCGATCTGCGCCTTCAGCAGCTGGTTCAGCCCCGAGCTCGAGAGCGCGAAGGCCATGCCGTAGGGCAGGCCGCCGACGGGCGTCGTGCTGCCGAAGGTCGGGAAGGTCTCGGCGATCTCGTAGGAGGCCGGGAGGTCCGGCGCGCCCGGCGCCGGAGCCGTCGCGGTGATCGCCATGTCCGCGACGATCGTCAGGCCGTCCGCGTCTTCGCTGATGCTCGAGATCGGCGCGTCGACGTCGGCCACGAGGGCGTCGCCCACGGGGCCGGCGATCGAGATGCCCGCCAGCGCCTGTTCGATGGCGGCGGCCAGGGGCGAGTCGAGCGGCCCGCCGCCGTCCGGGTCCCCGAGGCTGCTCTCGAAGCCGTCCTCGACGAGATCCTGGATCTCGTTCTGGCCCATGATCAGGTTCACGATGTCGCCGATCAGCGGGTCGTTGCAGGCGCCCGAGACGAACTGCGAGTTGAATCCACCGAGCGATACGCCGATCGCCGAGACCAGGTTCACGTCCGCGAAGGACGGGTCCGAGGCGAGGGGCGCGAGGTCGTAGGTGCCGGAGATCACCGCGTTGGTGGTCGAGATCTCGAGCGTGCACGAGCCGAGGATGCCGAGTTCGAGGTCGATCTCGACGAACAGGTCGTTGACGGTGACGTCGGCGGCGATGCCCGAGGGCGTGGCGTCGGCGACGAGCCCGAAGCCGCCGATGGCCGCGTCGACGGCGTTGGCCGTGTAGCTGATGCCGCTGAAGCTGCCCTGGGCGATCGGGTTCTGGCCGAGGATGAGCGAGCTGATGTCGATCGCGTCACCCGAGAGGCTCTCGACGATCGGCGCGATCTGGCCGAGGCCCGTGTCGCCGATGCGCAGGCCCGCGGCCTGGGCGGAGGCGGTGCCGTCGAGGACGAAGTTCGAGTTCACGCCGTCGGCGAGCACGACGGTCAGGCGCTCGGTCTTCACCGCGCCGCCCTGCACGACGAAGACGGCCTCGATCGGGATGAACACGTCGGCCGGGTTCGCGGGGATGGAGACGCTCCAGTTCTCCCCGGCGAAGGCCGGAACGGCCACGCCGTTCACGGTGAAGCTCACCGGAGTGCCGAGGCCGATCGCGCGGCCCGAGACCGAGATGCTCGTCCCGAGCAGGAACTCGCCGTGGGTCGGCGAGTCGATCAGCAGCTGCGGCGGCGGCTTGCAGCTGGGGGAACCGCCCGCGACGAGGGCGACGAGCAGCAGCGCGAACAGGCCCGCATTCCGGAGCGGAGCGGATGCGAACGGCGATTCCATTTTCGTAGTCATTTCGAAGCCTTCCCCCAGGTCCGGCGCACGCGGCAAGCGGCACCGGCCGCCGAAACGTACGCAAGTTCCGTACCGTACGCGCCCCAAAATTGAAACGCGTTACAAATCCACGAGTTGAGCCGCCGCCGGCTCACCGGCCGGGCCGCCGGGTGGAACCCGTGTTCCGCGCGGACGGAAGCCCTTTGCCCTCCACCGGGCGAACCGGAACCCGCACTCCCTACCTACGAGGCGCGACCGCGCGGCAGGAGCTGGGCGACGGCGCCCGCCAGCTCGGTCGCGACGAAGGCCCAGAAGACGGCCGGAACGTCGCCGCCGAGGATTCCCAGGGAGAGCAGTCCGGCCACCGCGGTGCGGCCCACTCCGTCGATCCGCGCGAGCCGCGGGTCGGGCATGCGGAGACGGGCGACGGCCCAGACCACGCCGAGGATCCCGGCGAGGTGCACGAACAGCCAGCCGAGGCTCGGGAGCGCGGGAACCGCTCCCGCCGCGCCACCGAGCGCGGCGTCGAGGCGGTAGAGCAGCGCGAGCAGGCCGCCGGCCACGCCCGGCACGGCGAGCGGCGCCGTCACGAGCAGGTCGAGCGCAGCGAAGCCGCGGATGGTGCGTTCCGAGGGGATCTGAGGCGATTCCATCGGGAGGGAGCGTACTGAGCGGCGTCCGGCGGCGCGAGCGCGGGCCGCCGGTCAAGCGCCGACGCGGCAGTTCCGATGACGAGGGGATGAAGCGACCGGTGGCCGTTCGGATCTGGGGCGTCGCGGGACTCGTGCTCGGCGTCATCGCCGTGGCGATGGCCGGGCCGATGACGACCGCGTGGCGCTGCTACCAGGCGTACCACCACGGCGAGCGCGCCGAGGCGACGATCGTCGGCAAGGAGAGCGCTCCGTACCTGCGGGTCGAGATCGCTTCGGGGCCGCGGGCCGGTGAGACTTGCACGACGGAGACGAACCACGCCCACCACGAGGCCGTCGAGCTCGGCACGGCGACCCGGGTGATCTTCGTCGACGGCCGTGTCGATTGCACCCTCGAAGCGACCCTCGAGAACTCCCAGGCGCTGCTCTACGCCGTGACCGCCGCCCTCGCCGCGCTCGTGCTGCTCATCGTCCTCGTCGCCCTGCGCGTGCAGCGCTCCTTCGGCGAAGTCCTGCCGCCGACGTCGCGCTTCGACCCGCCGCTCACCGGCGTCGTCTGCCCGAGCTGCGAGGCGCCGATGGCGGAGGGCTTCCTCGTCCCGATGGCCGGGGTTCACTGGCGGTCGGCCGGGGAACCCGTGGGCTTGCCGAACGCCCTCGGCGGCCTCCCGGGCACGACGAGCTGGCGCGGCCGCCCGCGTCTCCACGCTTTCCACTGCGACAAGTGCCAGGTCGCGACCTTCCGCTACGCCTGAGTCGCAAAGCGGGGCGGGCTCACCCGTCGCGTAGGCGAAGGGTCCGCAGCCGGTTCAGGGCGGCGGCGATCTCCATCCGCCTCGGCCGTGCGAGTTCGCCGGGGTGTTCGCCGCGCTCGGAGCCGAGGCGGTCCACGCCCGCTTCGTCGAGCTCGGCGTCGAGGGCGTCGAGCGCCTCTGCGAGGGTCCGCCCGTCGCCGAGGTGGCGCGTGGCGAGCCGGTGGAGCGCGTGACCGATCGCCCGGGTCTGGCTCGCATCGACGAGCTGCTCGAGGGCGTGGAGGTCGATCTCCTCCCGCCCGAAGGAGAGCAGACGCTTCGTGCGCGCGGCGACCTTCACCGCGCGCCGGCCGCGGGAAGCGTCGATGCTCTCGGGCGCCGGGGTGCGGCTCGGCGGCTCCGGTAGAGGTTCGCGCCCGGTTGCCGGCGCGTTTCCCCGTGCGATCCGTCGGGCCTCGTCCGTCACGTCCGCGGCGCCGTAGTCCGCCATTCGCACCACGGTGTCGGCGACGGAGAAATAGTCGCCGACGCCGCCGATCACGAGCACCGTCGAGACGCCCCGGCTCGCGTGCAGCTCGCGGATGAGCTCGCGGAAGGGCGTGATGGGCTCTTCGTCGTCCGGTACGAGGGCGCGCATGCGCTCGTCGCGCACCATGAAGTTGGTGGCGCAGGTGTCCTCGTCGAGCAGGAGCCCCGTCGCGCCGGCCTCGAGCGCTTCGACCAGGCTCGCGGCCTGGCTCGTGCTGCCGCTGGCGTCTTCGCTCGAGAAGCGCCCGGTCGCCCGCCCGCCCGGCAGGGTTCCGATGAAGCCCCGGATGTCGACCCCCGCGACGGAGCGGCCGTCCTCGGCGCGGATCTTCACGAGGCCCGCGTCGGCGACGACGCGTTCCCGCCCGTCGCCCGGGACGTGCGGGTAGACCCCGCGCTCGAGCGCGGCGAGCAGAGTCGACTTCCCGTGATAGCCGCCGCCGACGACCAGGGTCACGCCCTTCGCGATGCCCATCCCGGTGACCTCCCGCGCGCCGTCGACGGCATGGGGAACGGGCAGGGTGACCCGAAGCGACTCCGGGGAGACGAAGGGCACGGCATCGCTCCCCTCGAGCGGCCGGTCGTCGACGCCGCTTCGGCGCGGCAGGACGGCGCCGTCCGCCACGAAGGCGACGAGCCCGCGGGCCGCGAGCTCGCTTTGCAGGTGCGCGTGGTTCTCGGCGCACGCGATGAAGTCCCGCGCCTCTTCCGCCCAGCCTTCGGGGGAGTCGTCGAAGATCAGGGCGCGCTCGGCCACGCGGACGAGTTCTTCGCACAGGAGCGCCTCGGCGTCGCGCCCGCGCACGCGCCGCCCCGCCGCCGGGAGCCCGACGCGCAGGCGCAGCTCCGCGAAGCGTTCGTCCACCCGCGCGGCGCTCCGCTCGAGAATCTGCTGGCCGCCCGCGTCGCAGCCGACCTCGCCGCTTCGGCCGCTGCCCCGGCTGCCGGCGACCTCGCGCCGGATGGCGCGGCGCGCGCGCCGGGCCAGGAGGTCCTCGAGCGCGATGCGGCGCACCCGCGACCCGAACCACTCGGCGGCAGCCCGGCTTCGCGCTGGTCGATTCGGACGCGGACCCGCGAGGGCGCCGCGAAGGGGTCGCCCTGGACGGCATCCACGTGGAGCTCGAGCCCGCCGCTCTCGAAGCCGCCCCGCAGCTCGCGGTAGGCCGAGTAGCTCCGTCCGTCGATTCGGCGGAGCCGGTCCCGGAGCGAGTCGAAGGGTTCGAGCGGCATGCCCGGCGAAGGAAAGGGGGCTCCCCGCGGCGGGTCAAGTGCCCGCCGCGAGAGCCTTTTGGTGCCGCCTTGCCGTGAGGGTCAGTTTTCGGTTTAGTTTCGCCCATGCGTCCCCGCGGAACCTGGACCCAGCCGAAGAACCGCTTCGAGACCCGCGCCGTCGAGCTCGACGCGGAGTACGTCCCGAGCGACGACGAGCTTCCGGGCGTGACCCTCCTGCGGGATCCGACCCGCTCGATCGTGGCGACGAACGACAGCCCGGACATCGGCTTCGACGCGAGCGTGAATCCCTACCGGGGCTGCACGCACGCGTGCACGTACTGCTATGCGCGGCCCTTCCACGAGTACCTCGGCTACTCGGCGGGCGTCGATTTCGAGACGAAGATCCTGTTCAAGCCGGAGGCGCCGGCGCTCCTGCGCAAGGCGCTCGCGAGCCCGCGCTGGGAGCCGCGCGTGGTGGCGCTCTCGGGGGTCACGGATGGCTACCAGCCTGCGGAACGGAAGCTCCGGATCACGCGCGGCTGCCTCGAAGTCCTGGCCGAGTTCCGAAACCCGACGACCGTCGTCACCAAGAGCTGGCTGGTGACGCGCGACGTCGATCTGCTTGCGGAGCTCGCGAGCCACGGTGCCGCTTCCGTTGCGGTTTCCGTGACGAGTCTCGACCCGGGCCTGCAGCGCATCCTCGAACCGGGCGCCTCGCCGCCCGCGCGGCGGCTCGAGGCCATCGAAATGCTCGCGTCCGCCGGCGTTCCGGTGATGGCCATGGTCGCGCCCGTCATCCCGGCGCTCAACGACCACGAGATCCCGGCCATCGTCGCCGCGGTGGCCTCGGCCGGGGCGAGCGCGGCGAGCAAGGTCATGCTCCGGCTGCCCCACGGCATCGCGCCGCTGTTCGAGGAGTGGCTCGAGCGTCACTTTCCCGAGCGCAAGGCCAAGGTGATCTCCAAGGTGCGCGCCATGCGCGGCGGCGAGCTCTACGATTCGCGCTTCGCCGTGCGGCAGCGCGGGACGGGGCTCGAAGCGGACCACACCGAGGCGCTCTTCGCGCTCTCCCTGCGGCGGCACGGCCTGGCGCGGCGCGGCGCGGAGCTCTCGACGGCTGCGTTCCGCCGGCCCGGCGGCGAGCAGCTCGCTTTGCTCTAGGGCTTTCGCCCGAGTCTTCGCTTCCGGGTGCGCCGGACCCGCAGGTCCCGCCCCGTTCTCCCCGACGGCGCTCAACGCGGCGCTCCCCTCTGCCGATGCAGCAGGGACGATGAGCGACGCAAAGACTCCGCTGCTCGGCCGCCTGGCCGTCCACTACAAACTGATCACCGCCGACCAGCTCGCCGAAGCGATGCGCGAGGAGGGCGACCCCGCCCGCCTCTGCGACTACTTCATCGAGAAGGGGTGGGCCCAGCAGAAGCAGATCGATCGCCTGGTGCAGATCCAGCGCGACATGCTCGTGAAGCACCGCGCCCAGAAGGCAGCGCAGGGGGCCGCGCCTGCTCCGGAACCCGCCGCGGCGCGCGTGCCCTCGAAGCCCATCGTGGAGAAGAGCGCCGCGCCCGAACCGGCGGCGAGCGCGAGTGCGGCTCCGGCGGAGGCGCCGCGCCCCGCACAGGACCGGCCCGCTCCGCAGAAACCCGCCGCTCCGGCGAAGACGGAGAGCGCGAATCCCGCCGGCGCTGCGGCAACCGTCGGCTCGATCGAAGTCGCGGCCCGGCCGCCCGGCTCCGAAGGCGCGCGCGAGAAGGTGCACGCCCTGATGAAGGAGGCCGCGGATCTCGGCGCAAGCGACCTCCACGTCCATGCCGGGGCGCCGCTGCGCATGCGCGTGAACGGCGAACTCCGGATGCACGGTGAACAGCCTCTCGACCCGAACGAGTGCGAGGCGATGCTCTCCGACCTGCTCGACGACGTGCAGTGGGAGGCGCTCTGCCGGACCGGACAGGTGGACTTCGCCTACGCCCTCGACGGCGTCGGACGCTTCCGTTCGAACGCGTACCGTCAGCAGCGCGGGCTCGACGCCACGTTCCGTCTCGTTCCGCCCGAGCCGCCGACGCTCGAGAGCCTCGGCCTTCCGGAATCACTCGCCAAGTTCACCGGCTACCACCAGGGCATGGTGCTCGTGACCGGCCCGGCCGGATGCGGCAAGTCCGCCACGATGGCGGCGCTGCTCTCGCTCGTGAACGAAGGTCGCGAGGACCACATCATCACCGTGGAAGACCCGATCGAGGTGGTCCACAAGACGAAGTCGTGTCTGGTCAATCAGCGCCAGGTCGGCCCGCACACCGAGACCTTCGCCCGGGCGCTGCGTGCGGCGCTGCGTGAAGACCCGGACATCATCGGGATCGGCGAGCTTCGGGACCTCGAGACGATCTCGCTGGCCCTGACGGCCGCGGAGACCGGCCACTTCGTGCTGGGCACGCTGCACACGAACTCGGCCATCCGCACGATCAACCGGCTGATCGGCGTGTTCCCGCCGAACCAGCAGAACCAGATCCGCACGATGGTCTCCGAGTCGCTCCGCGCGGTCATCTCCCAGCGGCTCGTTCCGCGTGCCGATGGAAACGGGCGCGTGCCGGCCCTCGAGGTCATGGTCGTGACCAAGGCCGTGGGCAACCTGATCCGCGAGAACAAGACCGTGCAGATCCAGTCGATCCTCCAGACCGGTGCCGCGCACGGCATGTGCCTGCTCGACGAGTCGCTCCAGAAGCTCGTCGCGGACGGCACCATCACCAAGGAATCCGCGCTCCGGTTCTGCGATGACCCGCGGCGCTTCGGCGGGAAGGAATAACCGTGGCCGAGATCGATCGCCTGCTCACCATGCTGAAGACCGAGGGCGCTTCGGACCTCCACCTGGCCGCCACGCTCGAGCCGCGCTTCCGCAAGTCCGGCCGTCTCGTTCCGATCCCCGGCGAGTCGGCGCTCTCGGACGAGACGCTCCGAGATCTGCTCGAGGAGATCACGAACGAGAAGCAGTGGAACGAGTACAGCGGCTGCGGGGACCTCGACTTCGCCCACGCCATTCCGGGCGTGGCCCGCTTCCGGGCGAACTACTTCACCCAGGAGAACGGGGCCGGCGCGGTCTTTCGCATCATCCCCGAAGAGATCATCCCGGCGGAGGACCTCGGGATTCCGCAGTCGATCGTGGACCTGGCCGATCTCGAATCGGGGCTGGTGCTCGTCACCGGGCCGACGGGTTCGGGCAAGTCGACGACGCTCGCGGCGATCATCCATCGCATCAACAAGAAGCACGCGAAGCACATCGTGACGATCGAGGACCCCGTCGAGTTCGTTCACCAGAACGATCAGTGCGTGATCTCGCATCGCGAGGTCGGGGACCACACCGACGGCTTCGGCGGCGCGTTGCGCGCGGTGATCCGCCAGGACGCGAACATCATTCTCGTCGGCGAGATGCGCGACTACGAAACGATCTCGCTCGCGATCACCGCGGCCGAGATGGGCTCCCTGGTCTTCGGAACGCTGCACACCAACAGCGCTGCCAAGACCATCGACCGCATCATCGACGCCTTCCCGGCCGAGGAACAGAGCCAGGTGCGCATCAGCCTGGCCGAGAGCCTCGGCGCCGTCGTCTCCCAGCTCCTCGTCCCGACCGCGGACGGGAAGGGCCGCTGCGCGGTCCACGAGATCCTGCTTCGCACCCAGGGCCTCGGGAACGTCATCCGCGAGGGCAACACGCCCATGATCTCTTCCATCATCCAGGGCGGGAAGAAGGAAGGGATGCAGGCGATGGACGACTGCCTCTTCGACCTGGTGAAGTCGGGGAAGATCAAGGCTTCGGACGCGATGATGAAGGCGCTCGACAAGGGGCGGTTCGAACCGATGGTCGCGCAGGAAGAGGCGAAGGGCGCGGGGAGCTGAGCCCGAGGGACGCGGCCCGGGCCGGGGTCCCATCCGGGACCGGCGTCTTGGGCGGCTTCTCGGCTAGAGCTCCAGGGCGTGGTTTACGGTCCCGGATGGGACCCCGGCCCGCTCCGCTTGCATCGTCCCGAATCATCTCGAGCCGCGTCTAGGGCCTCGGTCGGGTGATCCACTGCTCGAAGCCCTCTTGGCTGGATTTGCGGAAGGCCTGGTTGAGGTCGAAGCGTTCGAGGGCCTGGGCGACGGCGCGCTTGCCGGTCGGGACGGGGTTCTTTCGGAAGAACGCGGCGACCTCGCGGCGGTGCTTGGGCGTCTGTAGCTCCGGCAGGACGTCGATGATCCGCGTCACGAGGGCCGGCGGGAAGCGCTTGGCGAGCTTCGGCCAGCGCCGCTGCAGGAAGGCCCAGGTGTCCTCGCGGCCCGCGGGGTTCTGGAGCATCCGCACGATCAGGAACGGCATGTCCTGGACGGAGATCTCGTCGAGGCACGCGCGCCGGGTTCGTTCCAGAAGCTTCGCGTCGCGGAAGTCCGCCCGCGCGAAGAGAAAGCGCCGGCGTTCCTGGGGCGTGGCCGCCTTCGCTTCCGCGCGCAGGAACTTCTCGTAGAGATCGGCGTCGCCCTGACGGGCGGCGAGGGAGACGACCGGGTCGGCGAGGTTCGGCTCGAGGGAGCCGCGGTCCGCGAGGTATTCCCGGCACTTCTCGTCGACGACCTCCGTCACGGCCTCCCACTCGGCGATGCCACCGAGCAGCGAGACGGTGACGGCACGGCGCACGCGCTCCTTGTCGCCCTCGCCGCGGCCCGGGCGCCAGCCGAGCTCGAGCAGGTGCTCGCAGAACGTGTCGATCAGGAAGCTCCGCCAGGCGTTGCGGACGCCCTCGCTGGCACCGGCCGCGAGCTGATCGTTCGCGACGGAGAGGGCGCTCCGCAGCGTGACCAGCAGGTCCGGCTCGGTCTCGCCGCCGAAGACGGTGACGAGGTCGAGGTAGCTCTCGATCGGAACCCGTCCGGCGCGGACGAGCGCCCACTGGTCCGAGATCAGGCAGAGGCGCTCGACGTCCGAGAGGGCGCCGAGCCCCGCCGAGAGGTCGCGCAGCATCGCGGCGTCGTGCTGGGTCCGGTAGAAGCCCGAAGCTTCGGCGTTGCCGTGGATGAAGCGCGGCGCTCCCGTGCCGAGACGGATGCGCGCCCGCGCTCCCTCGATGACGTGCCGCTCGAGCCGGGACTTCCCGCGGCGCGCGCCGCCGATGCGCGCCACGAACGGCACCGGCCAGCGCGTACGGTCGGCCTTGCCCTTGCGCAGAGAGCCCGAGAACCGCTCCTGGCTCGCGTGCAGGATGCTCTTGCCCCGCTCGCGCGCGTGCCGGAGCGAGAGCACGGGGAAGCCCGGCTGCTCGATCCAGGCGCGGACGACCGGCTCGACCTCCTGCTTGGAGGCGGCGGAGAGCGCGTCCCAGAGGTCCGAGGCCACGGTGTTGCCCTCGGCGTGCTTGCGCACGTAGCGCCGGACGCCCTTGCGGAAGGCGCTCGCACCGAGCCAGTTCTCCACCATGCGGACCACCGAGGCGCCCTTTTCGTAGGTGATGAGGTCGAAGTTCTCCGTGGCCTCCGCCGGGGTCTTCACCTCGACGTAGATCGGGTGGGTGTTGTCGAGGGCGTCGAGGTTCAGGGCGGCGCCCCGGTAGTGCTGGAAGTCGAGCCACATCTTCCACTCGGGCTTCCAGTCGTCGACGATCGCGAAGGCCATCCAGGTGGCGAAGGCCTCGTTCAGCCAGAGATCGTCCCACCAGGCCATGGTGACGAGGTCGCCGTACCACATGTGCGCGAGCTCGTGACACACGACCTCCGCCACGCGCTTCTTCTCTGCGAGGGTCACGGTCTTCGGGTCGACCAGTAGCAGGGTCTCCCGGAAGAACACGGCGCCGGCGTTCTCCATGGCGCCGGCTTCGAAGTCCGGCACGGCGACGAGGTCGAGCTTCTCGTAGGGGTAGGGCAGGTCGAAGTAGCGCTCGAGGCGCGCGAGGGTTTCCTTCGCGCACTCGAGGGCGAAGCCGGTGAGCTTCTTCTTGCCCGGGACGTGCCAGACGCGAATCGGCGTCGTCCCGAGCTTCACGGCGCGCGAAGCTTCGAGCTCGCCGACGGCCAGGGCGACCAGGTAGGTCGAGAGCGGTGGCGTCTCCCGGAACTCGACGCGCTTCTTGTTGCGCGGGAGCTTCTTCGTCCGGGCGATCGGCGCGTTCGAGAGCACCGTGTTCTTCGCCGACGTCGTCACGGCCATGCGGAAGCGGGCCTTCATCACCGGTTCGTCGAAGCACGGGAAGAAGCGGCGCGCGTCGGTGGCCTCGAGCTGGGTGAAGGCGTAGCGGCGCTTCCCGGCGCTCGAGGCGTAGAGGCCGCGCAAGTCGCTCCGGAGCGTTCCGGCGAACGCCAGCTCGAGCGTGACCGTACCGGCGGGAAGGCTTTCCGGAAGCGCGATGCGGATCGTCTCGAACTCGGGCTTCGCGGTGATCTTGCCCGTCAGGGTCCGGCCGCCGACGGTGACCCGGGCCTTCGAGACCTTCAGATCGACGGCGTGGAGTTCGATCGATCGGCGCGGCTCGTCGAGGACCACCGAGATCGACACCTCGCCCTCGAAGGATTCCCCGCGCTGGGGGTCCACCGCGACGTGGACGGAAACCGTCTCCGGCCGAACGGCCGGATCCAGGCGATGGGGCCGAACGGCCTTGGCGGCGCCGCGGGCATGCACGCGCTAACGGGCCTCCGGCCGCGTTGCGAAGGAACGATCGGACGCGTCGACGGGGGCGGATCGCATCGGGCCGGAAGATACCACGCCCGGATCAGGCTGCGTCGCGCCCGTTCGGCTCTGCATCGTTCTCCCGGCGCAGCAGGATCAGTGCGAAGAGGTCTTCGGGGTCGGAGAAGACCCGCTCCTGGCGAAGGCCGTAGCGGGCGAGGTCCTCGGCCAGGCGATCGACGCGGAACTTCCGGCTCACCTCGACCTGCACCATCTCCCCGGACTCGATGGAGAAGGCGTCGTCGAAGCCGGGGAGTTCGATCTGGACGGCTTCGCGGAAGCGGCCGTAGATCTCGATTTGATCTCGGCCTTCGTTCCAGAACGCGACGTGCTCGACGGCCTTCTCGGGGATGGCGGTGTCGAGCTCGCGGTTCATGCGCTCGAAGAGGTTCAAGGTGAAGCGCTCGGTCACGCCGGCCGCGTCGTTGTAGGCGGCTTCGAGGGTCGAAGCGTCCTTCACGAGATCGACGCCGAGCAGGAAGGCGTCGCCGGGCTGGAGTGCGGCCTGGATGCGGCGTAGGAAGAGATCCATCTCCGCCGGTTCGAAGTTCCCGATCGTCGAGCCGAGGAACAGGACGAGCTTCGGCGAGAGCTCCCGCAGGCGCTCGAGGGCGTGCTCGTACGAGGTGGCCAGGCCCGAGACCTGGAGCGTCGGGTGGGCCGCGACGAGTTCTTCGGCGGCCGAGCGCACCACGCCCGGGTCGATGTCGATGGGGACGTAGTGGAACGCGCCCTCCGTCTCGGCAGCCCAGGCCTCGAGCAGCAGGCGGGTCTTCTCCGAGTTGCCGGAGCCGAGCTCACAGATCGGCATCGAGCCGAGGGTCCGGGCCAGCTCGCTGGCGTGGCGCTCGAGGATGCTGGCCTCGGTCCGGGTCGGGTAGTACTCGGGCTGCTGGGTGATCTCCGCGAAGAGCTCGCTCCCCGCTTCGTCGTACAGGTAGCGGCAGTCGAGCTGCCGGGGGTCGCCGGAGAGGCCCCGCGCAACGGACCGCGCGAAGTGGTCCGGGTCCTCCGTGCGTTCGTCCACCCACACGGAAGCCCGGGGGGCGACCGCTTCGAAAGGCGTCTCTTGATTTGGGGCGGATTGGATCTGGCGGCGCACCGGGCTGCTGCCGCCGCCGACGTCTCGCGCGGAGGAGGAAGGCATGGCGGCGGAGTATACACGCGTGGGTGGTGACCGGGCCGCCGCGCTCGTTATCTTGCGCAACCCTCCTGACATTCGCGTCCTGACGAGCACGGCATCGGCGCGAACGAAACCGTGGGAGAGACGAACGTGAAGGCAGGTCCCGAAGAGCGCGACCCCGCAGAGAGCCGGGAACAATGGGGAAGCCGCCTCGGCTTCATCCTTGCCGCGGTCGGCTCGGCCGTCGGCCTGGGCAACATGTGGCGGTTTTCCTACCTGACCGCGGAAAACGGCGGTGCCGCCTTCCTCGTCGTCTACCTCGTCCTGGTTGCCCTGGTCGGGCTGCCGGTGATGCTCGCGGAGTTCGTGGTGGGACGCGGGTCCGGGCGCAGCCCGGTCGGCGCACTCGCCCACTACGGCGGAACTGCCTGGAAGCCGCTCGGCGCGCTTTTCCTCGGCTCGGGATTCCTGATCCTTTCCTACTACAGCGTCATCGCGGGCTGGACCCTGCGCTATGGGCTGACGTCTCTCTCGGGCTTCGGGCCGGATGCCGGTGCCTACTTCGAGACGGTCTCGACCGGGCCGGCCGCGGTCGCCTGGCACCTCGGCTTCATGGCGATCACGATCGCCGTCGTGCTCGGGGGCGTGAACCGGGGCATCGAGCGCGCCTCCCTCGTCCTGATGCCGCTCCTGTTCGCGATCGTCTGCGGCATCGCGATCTACGCGGGCACGCTCGAAGGCGCCGGCAAGGGCTACGCCTTCTACCTCTCCGTGGATCTCGAAGAGGTGCTCCGCTTCGAGGTCCTGAACCACGCCGCCGGGCAGGCCTTCTTCAGTCTTTCGCTTGGGATGGGTGCGATGCTCACCTACGCGAGCTACGTGCGGCGGGACGAAAACCTGCCGAACGAATCGCTGATGATCGCCGGCGCGGATTTCGGGGTGGCCTTCGTCGCGGGCCTGGCCGTCTTTCCCCTGCTCTTCGCCCTCGGCCTCCAGGAGCAGGTCGGGGGGAGCACGGTCGGTGCGCTGTTCATCACGCTGCCCGGGGCCTTCCACGAGATGGGCGCCGCCGGCCGCGTCGTCGGGCCGTTCTTCTTCGTGGCGCTGGCCGTCGGCGCGCTGACGTCGGCGATCTCGCTGCTCGAGGTCGTCGTCTCGACGGCGATCGATCAGCTCGGCTGGGAGCGGCGGCGGGCCGCGCTGGTGCTCGGCGCCGCGGTCGCCGCCCTCGGAATCCCCGCCGCCCTCGATCTCGACGTGCTCGGCAAGATGGATCAGCTCGCCGGGAACGTCTTCCTCGTCTTCGGCGGTCTGATGCTCGCCCTGTTCGTGGGCTGGGTCATGAAGAACCCGGAGGCCGAGGCGCGCCAGGGCGCCGAGGACGTGGCCTGGTTCGGGCTCTGGCGCCTCCTGCTGCGCACCGTGGTCCCGCTGCTGCTGCTGGTCGTCCTGTGGCAGTCGATCCAGGACCTGATCGGCTAGGGGCCTAGGCCTCGGGCGGCAGCGCCTTCGGCGGACGCGGCAGGAAGGCCGACGTGCGAGCGACGTACTCGGCATAGCCGGGCTTGGTCTTGCGCAGCGAGCGCTCGAGATGCGCCACGCCCGACACGCGCAGCAAGAGGAACGTCATCAGCGCCGAGGAGCCGAGCGCGAGGAAGCCCGCCGGGACCGCGCAGGCCAGCAGGCCGAAGCCCCACCAGGCGACGGCATCTCCGAAGTAGTTCAGGTGACGCGTGTAGTGCCAGAGGCCGCGGTCCATCACCCGGCCGGCGTTCGCCGGGTCGGCCTTGAACCGCGCGAGCTGGAGGTCGCCGACGGTCTCGAAACCGACGCCGAGCAGGACGAGCGAGGCCCCGGCCGCGTCGAGGGCGCCGAGGGGCGGGCCCGGGACGGCCAGCGCGAGCTGCAGCGGCTGGGAGACGAGGAAGAGCAGGACCCCCTGCAGCGCGAACACCGAGAAGAGGCTGATGATCCAGAAGCGGTCGCCGTAGTGCCGCCGCATGCGCTGGTAGCGCGGGTCCTCCCCGTGGCCGAGGTTCCGCCAGGCGAGGTACGCGGCGAGCCGTCCGCCCCAGAGCGCGGCCAGCCCGAGGACGAGCGCCTTGCGCGCCGGCGTTCCGTCGCCCACGGCGAAGGCCGTGCCGGCGACGAGCACGAAGCCGAGGCCCCAGAGGATGTCGACGATGCTCGCGTCGCGCAGGGCGAGGCTCAGCAGCCAGAGCAGGAAGAGCGCGCCGAAGAGGCTGCCCGCCGTCGCGAACCAGACGGAGGCGAGCTCGCTCAAACGACCTCCTCCGCGAACTCCTCCCGGACGCGAGCGAAGCGGTAATCGAAGATCCGGGCCAGGGCGGAGTGGACCCACGCCGCGTGCGCGATCCGGCCGAGGGGGCCGAGGGGGAGCGCGTAGCGCACGCGATCGTTCATGAAGACGCCGCGGTCGGTGCACTCGAACCGGTGGTGGTGTTCCCACTTGGCGTAGGGTCCGCTCTCCTGTTCGTCGACGAAGCCGCGCCCGGGCTCCCAGGACGCGATGCAGGTCCGCCAGCGCATCGGGATGCCGGCGAGGCCGATCCGGTAGTCGATCCGCGCGCCCTTGCGCATCTCGATCGGGCCGGGCGTGAGGATGCGGAACCCGAGCCAGGGGGGCGTGATCGCTTCGAGGTTCCTCGCGTCGGCGAAGAAGTCGAAGACGCGCTCCGGCTCCGCCGCGATCAGCTGTTCGCGCTCGAGGGTGTAGATCTTCAAAAACCGGGTGCCTCTTCGTGGGCGGCGACGAACTTGTCGACCTTCCGCCATTCGTCGAACAGCCAGGCTTCCCGCCCCTCGGCGTCCTTCGGAATGTCCGTGTGGGGGGAGCGCCAGAAATGCATGCGGACCGTCCGGCCCACGAGCGCCCCGTTGAAGAACTCGTCGAGGGAGCGTGCGCCGTCGAAGCCCGTGTGGCTCAGGAACACGACGTCGGTGTCGGGGCACTGTTCGAGCAGCGCCAGGGGGCCCCCGAGCCGCGGCGGGAGCACGTGGGTCAGCTCGCGAGCCCGCGCGAGCCGTTGCAGGTCTCCGCTCTTCGCGATCCGCTCGAGCGCGCGCGCCTGCTTCGACGGCGTGAAGCGCGTCCCTTCCGGATAGATCAGGACGCCGTCGTCCGGGCCGAGGTCTTCACCGAGCCTGCGAATCGCGGCGATCTCGCGCTCGGGTGCGCCGGAACCCCGGCGGATGAAGCAGTTCACGAGCCGATGCCCCGCGAGATCGAGGCACGGGTCCCAGAGGAGCTCCCGCTTCAGCACGTAGCGTAGGACGATCCCGTGCGGCTCGGCGAGGAACACGCCCGGGAGTACGACGTCCGCCGTGCTCGAGTGACGCATGAAGACGAGAACCGGGCCCGAAGAGACGGCATCGCGGCCTTCGATCTCCACGCGGAGCGAGAAGCAGACGACGCCGCCCTGGAACAGGGCCCGCAGCCAGCGGCACTGGAGCCGGAAGAATTGCTCGATCTGGCGTTCCGGGTCGCGGACGAACACCGTGATCCCGAGGGCGAACGCGATTCCCACGACCTCGCAGAACAGGTACCACTGGAGGAACAGCACGCTGCGGACGAGCACCCACGGTCCGCCGCGCACGAGGTCTGCGACCGCTGCGACCGCGAGCAGGGCGGGGAGCAGCGTGAGACAGACGCCGAACAGGACGAAGTAGAGGGGGATCGTGACCAGGCGGCGTGCGAGCCTCGTCAGGAACGGATCCTGCCACTCTCCGAGCGTCATGCCTCCGTTCTAGTCCTCGGGAGCCCAAGCGTCCAGCAGGGAATCGTATCCGCAGCGCAGCGCCTCCGTGCGGAGCTTGGCGAGGGCCGCACCCTCGATCTGCCGCACCCGCTCCCGCGAGAGCGAGAGGCGCTCGCCCACCGCGCGCAGCGGCTCCTCCGGCCCCCGCAGGCCGAAGCGGCGCTCGATCACCATGCGCTCGCGCGGCGTGAGCGTCGAGAGCAGCCCGCGCAGCGAACTCGAGAAGGCGGCCGAATCGATGGCCTCGGAGGGGTCCGCGACGTCCGGGTCCGCGAGGCGCTCGGTGAAGCTCCGGTCGTCCTCGTCGCCCTGGGGCTGGTCGAGGGAGACGGCCTGGGTCCGCTGTTCGAGCAGGCGCTCCACCGTCGGCTCGTCGAGCGCGAGGGCGCTGGCCAGCTCCGCGGGCCGCGGCGCCCGGCCGAGCTCGTGCTGGAGCCGTTCCTCTTCCCGCTTGCAGGCGATCAGGCGGTCGTAGACGTGCGAGGGCAGACGCACCGTCCGCGAGTGGCGCTGGATCGCCCGGATGAACGCCTGGCGGATCCACCACACCGCGTAGGTCGAGAACTTGAACCCGCGTTCGGGCTCGAACTTCTCCACCGCGCGCACCAGCCCGATGTTCCCCTCCTGGATGAGGTCGAGGAACGGGATGCCCATCCCGCGGAAGTCCTTGGCCAGGGAGATGACGAGCTTCAGGTTGTGCCGGATGAACTCGTTCTTGGCTTCGTTCAGGCGCTCGTGGATCGCTTCGATCTCGCGCATGCGGCGAAGGAACTCGGCGCGCGGCATCTGGCGATCCGCGTCGAACTTCGGACCGCGGAGTCCTTCGAGCTCCTTCTGGATCTCGAGCAGGATCTCGGTGGGCGGGCTCGCCGCTTCGAGGAGCTTCCGCACGCGCGCGGCGCGCCGCTTCCGGCCCGTTTCCGTCTCCGGCTCGGGCCGTCGAAGGATCCGATCGATCGCGCCGAGGTGTTCATCGACCTCGGGGCTCCGATCCTTGCCGGAGCCGTCGCGGTGCAGCTCGTGCAGCGTCCCGGTGACGCGGTTCTCCGAGCGGATGTGGCACCAGCGGCCGACCATCGCGCTCGCCGTGTAGGGCATGTCGAGGAGGGCGTCGCGCAGCTCCGCCGTCGCGGTGCGCACGCGGGTGGCGAGCACGACCTCCTCCTCCCGGGTGAGCGTCGTCATCGGACCCACACGGGCGAGGTAGCCGTCGAGGGCGGAGACCATCGCGGCAGGGCGCGCGGCCGACGTGTCAGTGGATGCTACGGACATGGCTCTCGATTTCCTCCAGGCGCGAGATGATTCGGATTCCAGGGAGGTCGCGGAGGGCCTCGGCCCCCGGGCCGCCGGCCCACAGGGCGACCTCCGTGGGAAGCAGTCGTCGAAGGGTCTCGGCCTCCCGGCGCGCCGACTCCGCGTCGAGGCCGGCCAGGCCGATGGCGATGGCACTCGCACCCGTGCGGATGGCGGCGGCGGCGAGCTCCTCGGCGGGCAGGTTCGCGCCGAGGAAGACGGCGCGTGCGCCGAAGCCGAGGGAGTAGGCGGCCGCGATCAAACTGCCGAGCTCGTGGTGCTCGCCCGCGGGCGTCGAGAACAGGAGCCGCGGGCCCTCGGCGTGGGAGGTTTCGCGCCGGAGCGTGTCTCCGAGCAGGCTGCGGAGGGTCGCGCTGATGGCGTGCTCGCCCGTCGGCGCCAAACGTCCGGCTTCCCACTCCTCCCCTACGCGGCGGAGCAGGGGGAGGGCGACCTCGCGGGTGAACTCGCGCACGCCGAGCGCTGCGAGCTGGCGCGCCAGGTGGCTGTCGATCCGGTCCACGTCGAGGGCCCGCGCGGCCTCGATCATCTCTTCGATGCGGAGGTCCGCCGGCGGGGTCTCGGTCTCGGTTCCGGCGAGGCGTGCGCTGAGGGCGCCGTCATCGAGGCCCGCGACTTCGCTGATGGGGTGGCCGACCGAGACGACCCGGCGGAGCAGCCGGAGGCGCTGGACCTCGCGCTCGGAGTAGCGCCGGGCGCCGCCCGGCGTGCGCACCGGCCGGACGGCCCCGTAGCGGCGCTCCCAGGCGCGCAGGCAGTGCGCGGAGACGCCGGTGAGGCGGCTGGCGGCGGCGGCGGAATAGCGTCCTTCGATCTCCGACATGGGGAGATCATCGGCCAGTGTCTAAGTTTTGTCAAATAAAAGTTTGACAAAAGTTGTTCATCGAGGGATCCTCCCCTTGGACACGACGCCTTGCCCGGAGAAGCCATGAACCCGAAAAGCCCTGAAATCACGGTACTCTACGACGGAGATTGCCCCCTGTGCGTGCGTGAGATCGAGATGCTGCGGCGTCGCGATCCCGAAGGCCTTCGGGCGGGATTCGAGGACATCGCCGCCGAGGGGTTCGACGCCGCCCGCTACGGGCGCACCCACGGCGAGCTGATGGCGCGGATCCACGGCGTGCTGCCGAGCGGCGAGCTCGTCGAAGGGGTCGAGGTGTTCCGGCGGGTCTACGCCGCGGTCGGTCTCGGCTGGCTGGTGGCGCCGACCGGTTGGCCGCTGCTGCGGCCCGTGTTCGACGCGATGTACCGGTTCTTCGCGCGCAACCGACTCCGCATCACGGGCCGCGGTGAGGTCTGCGGCGAGCACTGCGAGGTTCCGGACCCCCGGGTCCGTGACGGGCGGATCTCCGCCGGCTAGGCGCGGCCGACTACCAGATCCCGGCGCTGCGGCTCGCGGCCAGGGCGTCGATGCCCTCGACGCGGCGGGCGACGCTGCGGACTTCCTCGGCGAATTCCTGCCGGTCCTCGGCGAGGTCCTCGGCCTCGGGGTCGAGGAGCCCCCGGTTGCCGGCGAGCTTCAGCGCCGTCTGGAAGAGCACCTTCGAAACGGACTCCTCGCTGCGGATGCGGCGCTGGAGACGGTACTGGCGTCCGCGCGTCAGGCACGCGGCCAGGAACTTGGCCTCGTCGATCGGGCCGTCGGCGCCCTCGAGCTCGTCGCTCACGACCCGGTACGCCTCGATGAACGGCCGCACGGTGCGGTGGGAGCTGAAGGGGCTCCAGTTCGTCACCATGCGCAGGATCGAGTCCGGGCCCTCGCGGATGCGGTCCTCCCAATCGACCGCCTGGAGCGAGAGTTCCTCCCGGATCTCCTGGCGGAAGAAATCCTTCTCCGCGAAGAAGAACTCGAACTTCAGCAGGTCGCGCAGGGCCATGGCCTCCTTCCAGAACGCCTCCAGAGGCTCTCCGGCCTCGGGCTCGGCTGCGCGCAGCAGGGCCAGCTCGCAGATCGAGGCGTTCACGAAGAAGTGGACGATGGTGTTGCGGTAGTACGCGGCGGTGAGGTGCTGGTTCGCCTCGATGCCGTAGACGGGCTCCGGGCCCTGGTCGTAGCAGGTGAGCACCTTGTTTCCTGCCAGCGCGTCGAGAGCACGGCGTACGCCGGCCGGCGTGTCGAGCTCGAGGTCCCCGGTGGTCGGCAGCTTGCGCTTGCGCAGGTACTCGAGGCGCGGTGCGAGGACGTCGAAGATCTGGTCGGCGCTCATCGCGCGGTCCCCGCGTCCGAGCAGCACCATCGAGACGAGCGACGTCGCGGTGATCGGCGTCGCCCGGTTGATTCGCGCCGACACTTCGAAGGCGATCTTCTGGATGGCGAGGCTCACTTCGTCCGCGCGCGGCTCGGCCTCCGGGTCGGGGGGGCCGAGCACGCTCGCCAGGGAGAGGGGCTCGCCGAAGCGCATGTGGATCTTTCCGAGGGGCCGGCCGAGCGAGCGCACCACCCCGAGGAACCAACCCAAGCCTTCCGCCTGCTTCGCTCCGCCGCTCTGCTCCGCGGCGTAGCTGCCGACGTCCTGGATCTGGTCGTAGGCGATGGAGACCGGCAGCAGGATCACGTCCTCGGCCTTGGCGCGCCGGTAGGAATCGACCACGTAGGCGAGCATCCCGTAGCGGGGCGGGAGGAGCTTCCCGGAGCGCGAGCGGCCGCCTTCGATGTACCACTCGAGGGGGAAGCGCTTCTCGACGAGGTAGTCGATGTACTGGCGCAGGACGAACTTGTAGGGCTCGTTGTCCTTGAAGCTCCGGCGGATGAAGAAGACACCGCTGCGGCGCCAGAGCATGCCGAGCGGGAAGAAGTTCATGTTGATGCCGCCGGCGGTGTGGTTCGGCGGATGGCCGTTCTGGTGCAGCACGTACTGCAGCGAGAGGTGGTCGAGGTTCGACTTGTGCGTCGGCAGGAAGACGACCGGGTGGCGCTGGGCGAGGGCGTAGATGCCCTCGAGCTGCTCGCGGTCGTAGTCGATCGTTTCGGAATAGCCGCGCGTGTAGAGCCAGTGGATGAAGTTCGAGGCGAGGTCGATCACGAAGGGGCTGTGCGTCGCGGCGATCTCGCGCAGGTAGCGCGCCGCCGTCTTCGCGAGCTGGCTTGCATCCTTCCCGCTCTCCCGTGCGATGCGCTCGATGCCGCCGCGGAACGCGGGCCGGGAGAGGATGCCTTCGTGGACGAAGCGCGGGACCTTGTAGCGCGTGCCGCGCAGGCGCCGCTCGGCGCGCTCGAGGGCGAGGGTGGCCTGGCGCGCCACGTACTCGGGAAGGCTCAACGTCTCCGCGCCGGCGAAGCCGCAGGCGGTGCGCCAGCGCTCGCGAAGTTCGGAGGCGGGGGCCGGGTCGCCCGCGACGAGACGGCAGCGGTCCGGCTCGCGGGAACGGATGAAGCGCTGGCGCAGCCGGCCCGGGTCGCGCGGGTCGCCGAACAGGAGGTCGCGGAAGCGGACCGAGCGCCGGCCGTCCGGCTTCTTGCGCGGGAGCCAGCAGACGCGCAGCGGAACCAGCAGCGGGTCGTCGCCCACCGCGAGGCGTGCCTCGAGGGCCGCGTCGGGTTTGCGCCTTCCGCCGCGCCGGGAGGATTGCATCGCGATGCAATCGATGTCGGCGTCGGAGACCTCTTCCGGGCGGTGCTCTGCGACCCACTCTTCGAGCAGGCTCCGCTCGAAGGCGCTCGCCGCATCGATCAGGAAGACGAAGCGTCCCGAGAGGCTGTTCGGCCAACGCGGCGGTTCGACCCGCGGAGCCACGGGCGGCGGTAGGGCATCGGCCATCGCGGGCGATTGTCTCAATTCGCCACCGCCCAGTCCACCGCAGAGCGCGAGGAGCGGGGAGGGGCACCGCGGAGCGTCTGGCCCGGGCCCCCGGAGGCCCGGGCGGGCCTCAGTTCGCCGCGAGCCAGTCCACCGCGAGGTTCGAGAGGGCGCGCACGCCGAGGACCAGGGCGGACTCGTCGATCCGGAAGAGCGGCGAGTGGTTGGGCGCGGCGTCCTCGGGGCGGGTTCCGGGCGCTCGGATGCCGAGCCAGAAGTAGAAGCCCGGGACCTCGCGGGCGAAGTAGGAGAAATCCTCTGCGCCCGTGCGGGGTAGCGTCTCGACGACCCGGCCCGGGGCGACGCGTTCGAGTGTCGGGAGCGAGGCGCGCACGAGCTCCGGGTCGTTGAAGGTCACCGGATAGCCCCGGTCGATGGTGACCTCGGCGCGGGCGCCCGCGGCCTCGGCGGTCCCGACGGCGGTCTTGCGGACCTGCTCGTGCAGGTTCTCGCGCAGGAGCGGGTCGAGGGAGCGGATCGTTCCGACCAGCTCGACCCGGTCGGGAATGATGTTGTTGCGCACGCCCCCCTGGATCTGGCCGATCGAGACGACCGAGGGGATCCGGGCGTCGACGCTGCGCGCGGGCAGGGCCTGGAGCGCGAGGACCGTGCGCGCGGCGACCGTGATCGGGTCCACCCCGAGCCACGGGTAGGCCGCGTGGGTCTGCTGGCCGTGGATCTCGATGCGGAGCCGGTCCGAGCTGGCCATGGCGCCGCGGGAGCGCCAGGCGATCTCGCCGGCCTCGTGCTGGGGGACGACGTGCAGGCCGAAGATGGCTCCTGGCTGCCACTGGGCGAAGACGCCGTCGGCCAGCATGAGCTTGGCGCCGCCCTCCTCGCCCTTGGGCGCGCCTTCCTCGGCGGGCTGGAAGATGAACATCACCGAGCCCGGGAGCTCGTCCCGCATCTCGGAGAGGGTCTTGGCGACGCCGAGCAGGATGGCGGTGTGGGCGTCGTGGCCGCAGGCGTGCATGACGCCGACGTCGCGCCCCTCGTACTCGGTGCGCACCCGCGAGGCGAAGGGGAGCCGCGTTTCCTCGGTGACGGGCAGGGCGTCCATGTCCGCCCGGAGCGCGACGATCGGGCCTTCCCGTCCCCCCTCGAGCAGGGCGACGACGCCGGTGTGCGCGACGTTGCGCCGGACCTCGAGGCCGAACTGTTCGAGCTCCTTCGCGACGAGCTCCGCGGTGCGGAACTCGCGGTTGGAGAGCTCCGGGTGCTCGTGGATGTCCCGCCGCCAGGCGACCACCTCGGGTTCGTGGCGCGCGGCCGCATCGTCGATCGCCGCCGCGAGGGGGCTCGCTGCCGCGCGCTCGGGTGCGGGCTCCGCGGCGGGCTCCTCCGCATCGCCGCCGCAGGCCGTGAGGGTCGCCGCCGCCAGTAGGGCCCCGAGGGTCTTCCACGCGCGGCTGCGCGAGACCTGCGTGCTTCCCGACCTTGCGTTCCCCCTGCTCGACCCCATCTTTGCCACCTCCCGGCCCGGGAAGGTAACGTCCGGGTCGAGGGAAGGGAGTCTTCATGTACGAGCAGCCGCGCTGGCCCCGCGAGGCCATCATCCCCGCCCTGGCGGGCCTCGCCTGGCTGTGGTGCGCCGGAAGCTTCGGCGTCGTCGGCTTCGTGCTCGCCCTCGTCCCCGGTGTGCTGCTGCTCGGGTCCGGGGTTTCGCTCCTGCTCTGGCCGGGTGACGACCGCATCACCCAGTTCGCAGGCCTCGGCGCCGCGGTCGGGACGCTGTTCGCGCTGCCGACGTTCTTCACCGTGGGCGTCGGGATCGGCGCCGTGCTCGCGAGCTTCTCGGCCGCCTCCTTCATCGCGGCGGGCATCGCCGCCATTCGCCAGGAACCGCATCTCCCCGGCGTGCCGCCGCCGCCGCTCACCCTGAGCGTCGCGGCGCAGGTCGCCGTCGACGAGGTCCTGCTCTCGACGATGAACCTCTCGCGCAGTTCGCCCTGGGGGCTCGAGCGCGAACGAATCCAGGCCGAGATCGAAGAGGGCAGCGAGTTCTTCGAGAGCCAGGGCTGGCTCGAGAAGCCGATCGACTACCACCGGACGCCGCCGCCGCTCGAAGACGTTTCGCTCCGGCAGCGCCGCGCCATCGGCGTCGATTTCGAGGAGCTCCGCTTCGAGAGCGGGTACGAGCCGGTGGAAGGCGAGCCCGGCCGCGAGCGCTGGCTCGGCTACGCGCCGAACCGCACGGCCTACGGCCGCATCCTGCGGGCGAGTTCGCCGGAGAAACCCTGGCTCGTCTGCGTGCACGGCTATCAGATGGGCTGGCCGTTCACCGACATCGGCGCCTTCCGGCGCATCTGGCAGAAGCACGATCTGAACGTGCTGATGCCCGTGCTCCCGATCCACGGGCCGCGCAAGATCGGCCGCCGCAGCGGCGACGGCTACCTCGACGGCGACGTGTTCAACGGCGTCCACGCCGAGGCCCAGGCGATGTGGGACATCCGCCGGATGCTCTCCTGGCTGCGCGCCGAGGGCGCGACGCGCATCGGCACGCTCGGGCTCTCGCTCGGCGGCTACAACGCCTCGCTGCTCTCGACCCTCGACGCCGACCTCGCCTGCGTGATCGCGGGAATTCCCGCGACCGACCTCTCGCGTCTCATGTGGCGCCACGGTGCGCCGCTCGAGCTGCTCTCCATCGAGCACGGGGGCCTCTTCCAGGAGCACGTGAACGATGTCCTGCGCGTGGTGTCGCCGCTCGATCTCGAATGTCGGGTGCCCCACGAGCACCGGGCCATCTTCGGCGGGACGGCGGACCGGCTCGTGCCGCCCGATCAGGTCCACGACCTGTGGGAGCACTGGGGCCAGCCGGCCATCCGCTGGTACCACGGTTCGCACATGACGTTCCTGCTGGACCCGGCCGTCGAGCGCCTGATCGACGACACGCTGCGCGGTGCGGAACTGATCTAGCCTTTCACGCTGGCGCGATGCGCATCTCCTGCCGCTCATGAGGTTCAGTTCAGTAAATCATCATCTCGACCGTCGCACGCCCTCGGCGGCCGCGGTGGTAGAGTGACTCCTTCCGAGGAGTCTTCATGAGCGACCGTCCCCGAGTCCGTTGGATCGACCGCTACCTCGACGTCCAGACCGCCGTCGCGCGCGGCGGCGTCTCGCGGCGGGATTTCCTCCGCCAGCTCGGCGCCCTCGGGATCGGCATCGGCCTCGCTCCCGCATTCACGGGTGGACTGTCCGGCTGCCGCACCTTCGAGACGATCTTTCGCGAGGGGGTCGCGAGCGGCGACCCTGCGCCGGACGGCGCGGTCATCTGGACGCGCGCGGTCCCGCCGCCCGTCTACGACGGGAACAACGTCCTGTGGGTCGTAGCCGAGGACGAGGCGCTCCAGCGGATCGTGACCGGCGGGGTCACGACCACCGGCCCCCACAAGGCGTTCTCGGTGCACCACGCGGTGACGGGCCTCGCGCCCGACCGCTGGTACTACTACGGCTTCTTCGCCGGGGACATGGCCTCCCCGGTCGGGCGCCTCCGCACGGCGCCCCTGCCCGACAGCGAGCCCGACCGCATGCGCTACGCCTTCGCGAGCTGCCAGCAGCGGACGGAGAGCTTCTACGTCGCGCACCGGGCCATCGCGAACGACGACGTCGATTTCATGATGCATCTCGGCGACTACATCTACGTGAACGACTTCGCCACGGTCTCCCTCGACGACTACCGCGACCGCTGGGCGCTCTTCAAGAGCAACCCGCTGCTGCAGGAGATGCACGCGAAGGTGCCGCTCGTGGCCATGTGGGACGACGGAGAGTTCTACAACGGCGTCGATTCGACCGGCGACCCCGTGCGGCTTGCGGCGGGCCGCAGGGCCTGGTTCGAGAACATGCCGATGATCCAGCCCGCGAACGACCACGCCCATCGCCGCTTCCAGTGGGGCCGGCTCGCGGACGTCAACATGATCGACGTGCGCATGTTCCGGGACCCCGAGGTCCTGCCGAACCAGCTCGGCGTGCTCTTCGGCCTCGACGCCCAGGTCTCGACGCTGCCCGGAGTCGAGGACATGTTCGCGCCCGGCCGCACGACCCTCGGTGCGGAGCAGAAGGCCTGGCTGCTCTCCGAGATGGCGGCTTCGGACGCCGCCTGGCAGCTGGTCGGGAATCCGTACAACATGAATCCCTGGCGCGTACTCGATGCCGACAACGACCCGAACCGCGAGGATCCCCAGCCCCACCGCAACGCCGGCGCCTACGTCTCGAACGAGGCCTGGGACGACTACCAGGCCGAGCGCCGCGAGCTGCTGGAAGCCTTCCTCTCGCTCGGCGTCGAGAACGTGGTCTTCACGAGCGGGCACACCCACTTCTATCTCGCCTGCGAGCTGATGCCCGACTTCGACGATCCGGCCTCGCCGACCGCCGCGGTCGACTTCGTCACCGGCTCGCTCACCGCGGATCCGGACCCGCGCACGATCGCGCCCGAGGAGACGCTTCGCATCGCCGAGGACCTGTTCAAGCTGAACAACGACCCCTACATGAAGGGCGTGGACATGGTCGAGCAGGGCTACGCCGTCGTCGAAGTGACGCCCGAGGAGACGATCTGCGAGTTCCGCGGCATCGACACCTTCGACGAGAACGCCGAGGCGTACACCTTCGCGCGCTTCCGCGTCGTTCGCGGCAGCCGGACCCTCGAGGTGCTTCCGGTCGAGAGCTAGCTCTTCGCGGCGGCTAGGCCTTCGCCGCGGTCAGATCTTCGCGTTTCGCCTTTCGAGCTCGTCGAGGATCTCCCCGTGACGCTCCCGCGTCAGCGGGTAGCCGCTCGCCATCCACACGCCGGCGAAGATCAGCGCGGCGGTTCCGACCGAGGCGAGCAGGCGGATGGCGGTGAGCGCGGATTCCGGGGCCACGGCGTCGCGCCCCGCCGGCAGGCCGGCGAGATCGAGCACGAGACCTGCGATGAAGGCCGCCGAGGCGCCGCCGAGCTTGCGCAGGAACGTGAAGAAGCCGTTGTAGAGCCCTTCGCGGCGCTCGCCGTTCTCGAGATCGTCCTCGTCGACGACGTCGGCGACCATCGACCAGGGCATGAGATCCGCCGCTGCGTAGCCGAAGCCGATCACCGGGGCGAGGGCGAGCAGGACCCAACGCGGCCATTCCGGCGTCGCGAACCAGAAGCCGAGGGTGCCGAGGGCCCACCAGGTCGCGCCGATCTGGAAGGCCGTCGCTTTGTCCATGCGCTGGGAGACCTTGAACCAGACCGGCGTCGCCACCATGGTCGCGACGATGAACAGGCCCATCGTGATCTCGAAGTCGCCGCTGCGTCCGATCACGTGGGTGTAGTAGAGGATCAGCACCACGCCGATCAGATCCATCGCGATGCGGCTCATCAGGTAGAGCCCGACGAGCTGCATGTAGCTCTTGTGCCGGACGAGCGCCTGGAGCCCCTCGCGGAAGGAGAGGGACGCGTCGCGCTGCTGGTAGTCGGGGCGCTCCCAGGTTCCGTACCAGACGACGAGCCAGGGCAGGGCGACCATCACGCCGTACACGACGCCGAGCCAGGTGAAGGCTTCGACCGAGAGCGAACCCCCGCCGAGCGCCTCCGCCACGGGCCGCACGGCGATGGCCGCGAAGGTGCCGAAGATGGAACCGATCGAGCGGAAGACGTTCAGGGAGGTGCGGGCGTCGTAGCTCCGCGCCATCTCCGGGATGAGCGAGAGGTACGGTACGGCGAGCATCGTCATCGAGAGCGAGAGCAGGACGTACCAGCCGGTGTAGTGGAGGAAGCGCGCGAACTGGTCTTCGAAGGGGGCCGGCGCCCAGAGCATGGCGAAGGACACGCCGAAGGGGAGGAAGCCGAGCAGGAAGTAGGGGCGGCGGCGGCCGGCCTTCCAGCGCGTCTGGTCGGAGATGCGGCCCATGAGCGGGTCGGTGAAGGCGTCGACGACGCGCCCGATCAGCGGGACGAGCCCCGCCAGCGCCGGACGGAGCTCCGCGTACTCCGTGAGGAAGAAGAGCGTGTAGACCAACGAGAGCGAGGCGAGCACGGTGTTGATCGTGAAGTCGCCGAAGCCGTACGCCGTCTTGCGGGCGAAGCTCAGCCGGGCGTCTTCGGGCACTGCGGACACCGGACTCGGTCGATCGGACAAGCGTACCCCCCTGGCCCACGTGGGCGGCCCATTCTATATCTATGCGATGGCTCTCGCGGCAGTTCTCTTCGATCTCGACGGCGTGCTGATCGACAGCCGGGACGCCTGGTACCACGTCCTGTGCGCGGCGGCGCGGGAGTTCGGCCATCCGCCCCTCCCGCGCGACGTCTACGATGCCTCGTTCGGCCAGGGCGTCGAAGCGGATGCGGAGCAGTTCTTCGGGGGCATGCCGCCGGCGGAGCTCGAGGCCTACTTCGACGCGCACTTCCTCGACCATGCCCGGCACGTGCTCGTGAGCCCGGAGGCGACCCCCGTCTTCAATGCGCTCGCGACCCGCGGGATCGCCCACGCCGTCGTGACCAACACGGCGAGTGCGCTCGCCCGCGAGACGATCCGCGGCGCGGGGCTCGAGCCCGATCTGATCATCGGCGCGAGCGACGCCGCCGAGAAGCCCGAGCCCGACATGCTGCTCCTCGCCTGCGAAAAGCTCGGCGTCGCGACGGCGGACGCCTGGATGGTCGGCGACTCTCGCTTCGACCGCGAAGCCGCCGCGGCCGCTGGCATCCACTTCATCGGCCTCGGCATCGACGGCGACCGCCGCATCGAGCGGCTGGTGGATCTGGTGCACCAGCCGGAGGTCCAGGGCGCCTAGGGCGCCGAGACCACGCGGCTCGCCGCCCAGCCGTAGCGCACGGCACGCGCCTCGATGGCCTCGGCCGCGACGGGGGCGACGTAGGGCGTCCAGCGTTTCTCCGACTTCGTCCGCCACAGCAGGGATGCGCCTTCGGTCGCACTCGACAGGTGCCAGCCGTCTCCGCGGCGCTCGAAACGCGGCGGCGGCGTCTCGGGCTGTTCCCCTCCCGGCCAGAAGCGCTCGGCGATCTCGGCTTCCGGGAGGAGTCCCAGGTCACGCCCCGAGGCGAGCCACGCGTCGAGCGCGGTGCGCAGCCGGTCGAGGGTTGCGGCGTAGGCCGGATCACCGGCCAGGTTCCGGATCTCGTGGGGGTCGGCCTCGGTGTCGAAGAGCTCCTCCGCATCGCGCCGATCGCGCAGCCAGAGGGCCGGGGCGCCCTCGAGGGCTCCCGCTTCATCGAGGGCGAGGAGCTCCCGCATCATCGGCATCTGGTTCCGGAAGTCCGAGGGGAGGACGTAGGGCTGGTCGGGCAGGAGGTGCCGCACGTACTTGAAGCGGCGGTCCCGCACGGCGCGGACGCGGTCCGGGCTCTCGTCGATGCGGTCGCGCGCCGCGAAGACGTAGGGGGGCTCGGGCGCCGCCTCCGGTCCGAGGAAGACGCGGCCCTCCATGTGCTCGGGAATCGGGAGCCCCGCGGCCGAGAGGATCGTCGGTGCGAGGTCGACGCCGCTCACGAGCTCGGCGTTCACCGAGCCGGCCGAGGTGACGCCGGGCCAGACCACGATCAACGGAACGTGGATCCCCGAGTCGTAGAGCCAGCGTTTCGCGCGCGGCAGGCCGTCGCCGTGGTCGCTGGTGAAGATCACGACCGTCCGGTCGGCGAGGCCGTCGTCGCGGAGCTTGCGCAGCACGTCCGCCACCCAAGCGTCGAGACCGGCGACGTTGTTGTAGTGGCGGGCGAGGTCCGCACGGACGGTCGGCGTGTCCGGGTAGTAGGGCGGCACGGCGACGCGCGCCGGGTCCGTCTCGCGCGGCCAGCGCAGGTGGTTCGGAACGCGCAGGAAGCCCATCAGGAGCTTCGGGAGGCTCGTGAAGTCCCAGGTCGGCCACACCTGGCTCTCGTGGGTGCCGAGGTAGGTGAGATAGGCGAAGAAGGGCTGGCCGTCGCGCCGCTCGCGCCAGTCTTCGGTGTTCTCGTCGTCCCAGATGCTCTCCGGGCCCCCGTAGACGCCACCGAGCCGCGTGCTCATCTGGTAGTCGGTCTTGCCGTTGTTCACGACGTGGTATCCGGCGGCGCGCAGTAGTTCCGGAAAAGCCTTCCACTCCCCGGGCGGGGCGGCGACGTAGCCCCCGGCGGCAGCGCGCATGTGGCCCGCACCGAAGTGGTTCTGATGCACGCCCATCACGATCGCCGCGCGGCTCGGTGCGCAGACTCCGGACGTCGTGAAGGCGCGGCTGAAGCGCGTTCCGCGCTCGGCCAGGCGGTCGATCGTCGGGGTGTGCGCCAGCGCATCGCCGTAGGCGCCGATCCGGGGGCCGAGATCCTCCGCGACGAGCAGCAGCACGTTCCAACGCGGATCGGGTTCGGCCGCGGCGCGAGCCGCGAGGATCGAGCAGAGGAGGGCGAGGGCGATGCACGACCGGGGCACGGCTCGGCAGCCTATCACGGCGGTGCTTCGCTACGGTGCGCGGCGTGAGCGCGAACCTCGAGATCAAGGCGCCCGTCGCCGACGCCGCGGCGTTTCGCGAAAGAGCCGCCAGGCTCGCCACCGAGACCGTCGGCGTGGACGATCAGGTCGATACCTACTTCCGCGTCCCCTCGGGCCGCTTGAAGCTGCGCGAATCGAGCCTCTCGGGCGCCCAGCTCATCCCGTACCAGCGCCCGGACGAAGACGGGCCGCGCCGCGCGGACTACCAGGTGATTCCCGTCCCGGACCCCGCGGGCCTGAAGGCGCTGCTCGGCGAGATGCTCGGCGTCCACCGGATCGTCGCGAAGCGCCGCGAGATCTGGCTCTTCGAGAACGTCCGCATCCACCTCGACGAAGTCGAGACGCTCGGGACCTTCATGGAGCTCGAAGCGGTCTTCGACGGGAGCCCGGCCTCGGTCCCCGACGAGGAGCGCAAGGTCGCCTGGCTGATGAAAGAGCTCGGCGTGGATGCCGAGGCGCTCATCGCCACTTCCTACGAGGCGCTCCTCGGGTGAAGGTCACGATCCTCGGTGCGACGGGGGCGCTCGGGAGCGAGTGCCTCCGCCAATCCATCGAAGCGGGCCACGAAGTCACCGTTCTGGTGCGCTCGCCCGAGAAGCTCCCGGCGGAGTCGAAGCCGCGGGTGACGGTGGTGACCGGAGACGCCCTCGATGCCGATACCGTCGCGCGGGCGATTCCCGCCGGGACCGACGGGGTCCTCTTCGCCCTCGGCGTCGACCGACGCTCGCCGGAAGACCTCTGCACCGACGCCACACGGCACGTTCTGGCGGCGCTGCGTTCGAACGGCGCGGGCCGCTTCATCTGGTGTGGGGGTGGCGGCACGCTCGTCCCCGACGACACCGTGACCTTCGGCGCCCGCTTCGTCGTGTGGTTCTCTTCGACGTTCCTCGGCCTTCGGGCGCGGGACAAGCAGCACCAGCTCGAGCTGCTCGAGGCCGCCCGCGACGTCGCCTGGTACGGGGTCCGCCCGCTCCAGATGCGGCAGGGGCCGCGAACCGGCCGCTACCGCCTCGGCTTCGACGCCTTCAGCGGCTTCTCGAAGATCCACTTCGCCGATTGCGCCCACGCCATGCTCGGCATGCTCGAAGGCGACACCTGGCGCCACAAGGCACCGATCGTCCAGTACTGAAGACTGACCAGGGGGACGTTCCTGCCTAGCTGCCCTCGGCAGCTAGGCAGGAACGTCCCCCTGGTCAGTCCTAGAGGCTGGCCTTCTTGTACATCGTCACCACGGCCGCGCCGCCGAGGCCGAGGTTGTGCTGGAGGGCGATCTTCGCGCCGTCGACCTGGCGCGCGTCGGCCTCGCCGCGGAGCTGCCAGTTCAGTTCGGCGCACTGGGCGAGGCCCGTGGCGCCGAGCGGGTGGCCCTTCGAGATCAGGCCGCCCGACGGGTTCACGACGACCTTGCCGCCGTAGGTCTGGGCGCCCGAGTCCACGAACTCGCCGGCCTTGCCTTCACCGCACAGGCCGAGCGCCTCGTAGGTGATGAGCTCGTTCGCGGCGAAGCAATCGTGCAGCTCGACGACGTCGACGTTCTCGGCGCCGTAGCCGCTCTGCTCGTAGACCTTCTGCGCCGCGTTCTTCGTCATGTCCGAGCCGACGAGCTTGATGTCGCTCTTCTCGAAGCTGCTCGCGTAGTCGGTCGTCATGGACATGCCGATGATCTCGACGGCCTTGGCCTCGAGCCCGTGCTTCTTCACGAAGTCCTCGCTTGCGAGCACCGCGGCGCCGGCGCCGTCGCTCGTCGGGCAGCACTGGAGCTTCGTCAGCGGGTCGTAGACCATCGGCGCGTTCTTGATGTCTTCGAGGCTGTACTCGTCCTGGAACTGGGAGTACGGGTTGTTCACCGAGTGCTTGTGGTTCTTCCAGCCGATCTTGGCGAAGTGCTCGGCCGTGGTGCCGTACTTCTCCATGTGCTCGCGGCCGGCGTTGCCGAAGAACTGTGCGGCCGCCGGAGCCTTGGCGAAGCCGCGCTTCTCGATCATGGCCTGCGCGTGCTTGTCCATCGGGTTGGTGCGGTCGGTGTACTTGATGCCGAGGGAGCCCTTTTCCATCTTTTCGAAGCCGAGGGCCAGGGTGCAATCGGCCAGGCCGCCCTCGATGAACTGCTTCGCCATGAACAGCGCCGTCGAGCCCGTCGAGCAGTTGTTGTTCACGTTGTAGATGGGGATGCCGGTCAGGCCGAGCGTGTAGACCGCGCGCTCACCGCAGGTGGAGTCGCCGTAGCAGTAGCCGACGGCCGCCTGCTCGATCTGGTCGTAAGGGACGCCGGCGTCCTCGAGGGCGCGGGTGCCCGCTTCCTTCGCCATGTCCGGGTAGTCCCAGTCCTTGGATCCGGGCTTCTCGAACTTCGTCATTCCCACGCCGACGACGTAGACCTTGCGTCCCATTGCTTTCTCCTGTGGTGCGCTTGATTCGCGAGTCAACGGAGGCTAGCACGCCGCCAACTCATCGAAAGCATTACGCTTCCGGGCGCGGATCCACCTGCAGGGGGGCGTCCCGGTGCACCGCCTCGGAGGACTCGGCGTCCTCCTCGGGGGAGCCCGGCTCGGTCTCCTCCGGAGCGGTGCCGAGGAGCCCGTCGATCGGCGTGTCGCGCTCGAGCCGCGGCGTTCCCTCCGGGCAGAGGGCCTCGGCCCCCGCGGAGAGGTGCTGGTAGATGTTCCGGTACTGGAGCGTCATCCCCTTCAGCAGGTCCGAGGTCTCGTTGAAGTGGCCGACGACCTGCTTCTGGTAGTCCGTGAGCTGCTCGCGCCGCTGCTCGGCTTCGCGTTCGGCGGCGATCAGCCGCACGCCGAGCTCCTCGCGGTGCGCTTCGAGTTCCGCTCGCGCGACCGACAACGATTCGATGCGATCGTTGCGCTCCGCGAGTTCGGCTTCGAGCGCGAGCCAGCGCTTGCGGGCCGGGCGGCCGGCGCGTCCGATGAGGATGCCGACGAGAAGTGCGATGGCCGCGGCCACACCCGGAAGGACGTAGGGATCGATGCCGTTCATGGGGGTCTCCCGACGAGGAAGGAAGCCCCGAGATTAACTCAGGGTGCCAGAGCGTCGCCGAGGAAATCGACGATGCGCTTCGCGACTTCGGGGCGCGGACCGAAGAGCCGCGTCCCGTGCCCGCCCGTCGGGAAGATCAGGAGGTCGTCCATCGGTGCGCCGCCTTCGGCCGGGCTCGCGGCCTGCGCCTCGGCGTGGGCCTCGAGCAAGCTGCGCGTGGCGCGGGCGCTGCCCGGGTCGTCCTCCGCCGCGACGCCGAAGATCGGCCCTGGGAAGGCCGCCGCGGGCTCCGTGACCTCGACGCCGAAGTAGGCCGTCCCCGGTGAGAGCAGGACGAGGGCGTGGATGCCGTCCTGGGACGTCGAGGACAGCAGCGCGACGCTGCACCCGTAGGACGCGCCGACGAGGGCGAGCTTGCCCTTGCCGAGACCGCGTTTTGCCAGGAGCAGCCTCGCGGCCGCCACGTCGCTCGGTCCGGCGCGGACGAAGTCGCCGAAGCTCCCGCGCGGAAGCTCCTCCACCCGCAGGGTGCTCTCGCCGCGCACGACGGACTCGCCGTGGGCTCGCTGGTCGATCGCCAGCACCGTGTACCCCGCCGCGCGCAGCTTCGGGACGAGCGGTGCCCAGGCCTTGCGGTCGGACTTGTACATGTGGAGCAGGATGATGGCGGGCGCGTCGGGCTTGCCCGCCCGCAGATCGCCGACGAGCGTGAAGCCATCCTCGGTGGCGAACTCGACGCGCTCGGCGCGAGCGGCGGGGGCGGCGGCCACGGCGGCCCACAGCACGCAGAGGCTGAGGACGCCGCGGAGGGGGGTCGGCTTCACGGGGGCTCCTTCGACCCGGACGATAGCCGGGAGCACACGGCCCTTGGAACCCGTCGCGGGCAGGAAGGTTGTCAGAGGCGGGGAATCGGCCGGGCCGAGCCAGGAAAGGCCGGTCGCCGCAGGGGCAGGCTTCGCCGGCTGTTTCTCGCCGGCTATTCGGTGGCGTTGGCCTGGCGGGCCTCGACGAGGCGCCGGAGCTCTTCGAGATCCGTCAGGTCGAGCTCGGTGATCTGGATGCCCATGCCGTCGAGCTGGACGTGGACGACCCGGCCGTGGGCCCGGATCCATTCGGGCCCTTCCGGGTCGGCACCCTCGATGGCGATCTCGCAGCCGGTCCCGACGGGCAGGCGCTGGCTGCAGAGGACGTAGATCCCGGCCATGCTGAGGTCCTGGATGCTGCCCGTGATCATGGCGTCCAGTTCCGAGCGCACCTCGACGGTGAGCTTGGCCAGGTGGCGCGGGTGCTGGCGGTCGTCGGGTTCCTGCATCTCCCCTGCCTATCGGTGAGGGGCGGCCCGGGCTTGAACCCGAACCACACCAGGGCCTCGAGCGGGCCGGCGGGCCCGCCCACGGCTTCCTTCCAGCCCGGGAGGCCCGCGGGGTATGATCTTCGCGGGAGGACGAGCCATGGGTTTCCACCACGTCGCGATGGCCTGCCGGGACACCGAAGCCAACCACCGCTTCTACACCGAGAGCATGGGCTTCGAGCTCGTGAAGGTCGTCGTCGGCAAGACCCCGGGCGGCGGCTGGGCCAAGCACTTCTTCTACGAGACGGGTGGCAACGGCCTGATCGCCTTCTGGGAGATCCACGACGACGCCGAGGTGCGCGAGGACTGGTCGAGCGATCTCTCGCGCGGCTGCGGGCTCCCGCCCTGGGTGAACCACATCGCCTACGAGGCGAAGAGCGAGGCCGAGTACGGCGCGGCGCTCGCCCGCTGGCTCGAGACCGGGCACGACACGGTCGAGGTCGAGCACGGTTTCTGCAAGTCGATCTACACCGAGGATCCGAACGGGACGACCGTCGAGTGGTGCCTGACCCTGGAACCGTTCACCGCCGAGGACCGGGCGCGCGCCGAGGCGGCGCTCACGGACCCGAACCCCGAGCACGAGCCCGACCCAAGCGTCCGCTTCCACCGCGCCAACGCGTAGCCGCGCGGGTTCCTGCGCGGCCGGCCGGCGCCGGGGCTAGCCCTCGCTCTTGCCGACCGGCGTGCTCGCGATGGCGACGCGGTCGCCGCCGGCCTCGTGTGCCGCGGCGAGTTCGCTGCCCGCGAGGGCGAACAGTTCCCGCGTGTCGCCGTCACCCTTCGCGCCGTCGAAGAGCGCTCCGCCGACGCTGATGGTGGCGCGGAGGACGCGCCCCTTGGCATGGATCTCGAGCTCGCCGACGAACTTCCGCAGCCGCTCGCCGAAGCCGCGCAGCCCTTCTTCGGTGGAGTTCGGCGCGATCACCGCGAACTCCTCTTCGTCGGTCCGGGCGGGCATGTCCGAGGCCCGGCTCGTGCCGCCGATCGCCTGGGCGACCACGCGCAGCACCTCCTCGCCGACCGCGTTGCCCCGGCTGTCCACGAGATCGTGAAAGCCGTCGATGCGGATCCGCAGCAGGCCGAGCCAGTCTTCACCCTTGCCCTTGCGGCGCGTCTCGACCTCGCTCTCGAGCAGGTCGTCCATGTGCTCGCGGTTCGAGAGGCCGGTCAGCGGGTCGCGTGTGAGCTGCTTCTGGAGCCGGCGCACGTGGTTCTGGAGTGCTCCGATGCGGCGGTCCGAACGCTTCAGCTCGGCGCCCGCACCCAGGGAAAGTTCGACCATCTGCTCGCGCGCCTCGGCGAGCAGTGTGTAGTGGTCCTTCCCGGCCGGGAGCTTCATCTCGAGCACGCTCATGGCGTCGTGAGCGCGGTGCTCGAGGACGAGCACCAGGGTGTCGAGCTGCTGGCGCGTGACGCCGAGGGCGTCGGCGCGCCCGTGGAGCCTCGCGAGGGCGGCGCCGCCGTCGTCGCCCGCGGCGAGGGCGACGATGTCGCCCGCGGCGGCGAGGACCTGGCAGAGCAGGCTCGTTTCGGGCTTGGCGTCCGAGCAGGCCGACGGGTCGCCCCAGGCGGCGACCGGCACCCGGATCGCGTCGGGAATGTTCCACTGGGTGAGCAGCCCATCGGCGACCTGGTGGTGATCGAAGCCGAGCGTGCGCCGCTCGTCTTCCGCCGAGGGCCAGCCGTCGCAGCGGCGCAGGGCGCGCTCGTACTGCATCGGGATGCCGTGGGCCATCACGAGCTGGCCGATGTGCGAGAGCACGCCGCACAGGAACGCTTCGTCGCAGAGCTTGCGATCGCACTGCATCGCGAGTTCGCGCGCGGCGACGGAGAACAGGATGCTCCTGCGCCAAAACTCGTCGTGGCGGAAGGACTTGCAGCCGCCGTCCTTCGGCAGGCCGCCGACGAGCGAGAAGCTGATCGCCATGATCTGCACTGTCCGCAGGCCGAGCACGCTCGTCGCTTCCTGCAGCGCCGTCACGGGGCGCGGCAGCCCGAACATCGGAGAGTTCGCGAGCTTCAGCAGCTTCGCCGCGAGGGCCGGGTCCTTGGTGAGGATCCGGGCGTAGTCCTGGAACTCGGCGCGGTCGCTGCGCGAGAGCCGAAGCACCTCCATCGCCACCGCGGGGAGCGAGGGCAGGTTCTTCGCTTCGCTGAGCTCCTTCGGAAGGGGCTTGGTCTTCGTCGTGGACGGTGCGGCCGACACGGAGAGTCCTCGGCGCTGGCCCGAAACGGGTCAGCAGTGGTGAGTTCTCTTTCGGCGCGATGGGCGGAGCGCTTGAAAACTGGAGGTGCCTAGCGCCGGAGCCAGTCGACGACGGCCGCGGCCGCCGCCGCGCGCCCCTCGCTGGGGGGAAACCCGTAGTGGTCTCCCGGGACGTCCACCCGCTGCACGTCCTGCGAACCGAGTGAGGCGACGATGCGCTCCTGGTCCTCGGGGAAGATGCTGTTGTCCCCGGCGTAGCCGACGACGAGGGCGGGGAGCGTGATTCGCGGCCCCGTTCGGGCGATCTCCGCCCGGGAGGCGAGGCCGGACCAGGTGGAGAGCCAGGCGTCCGGCGTGACCACCCGGCCGAAGCCGACCGGGCCGTAGTTCGTCCAGTCCGGGCGGTGGCCCCAGATCGAGCCGTAGTCGCGAGCGGAGGGGTCGAGGCTCAGGTCGACGCAGCGCGGGTCGGCGTCGGTCCGGTGGACGACGAAGTAGTCCGTGGCGATGGAGGTGCGCCGGTTCGCGGCGTCGGGCGCTTCGCGGAACTTCGCGCGCGCCTCCCGCCGGCGAGCGACGAAGGCGCGCGCCCGTTCGTCGATGCGGGCGACGCGGGCGTGCTGCGCGGCGCGGTAGCGCTCCAGGAACTCCGGCGCATAGCGGCTCTCGCCCGGCGGCTCGACGAACCCGTTCTCCGGCGCGAACAGATCGAGGGACGGGTCGCAGGAGAGCAGGTCGCCTTCGTCCGTCACCGAGGGGTCGATGGCGTGGAGCAGGAAGTGGCCCTCGCCCGGGTGGGCCGCGAGGAAGACGACAGCGTCGGCGCCGGGGAGGTCGAAGCGGTTCAGGTCGAAGGGCTCGCCGGCCGCGGTGTCGGTGAAGCGTTCCCCCGACGCGGCCGCCGCCTGGTCGAGGTAGAACGCGTAGAGCGAGCCGCCGCCGGAGTTCCCGCACAGTACGACGCGGTCGAAACGTTCCCGCACCGCGCGCACGCCCTCGGCGACGTCGAGCAGCAGGGTTTCGTGGACGAGCGTCGAATCGTTGCCGAGCCAGCGGCTGTTCTGGCAGAGCACCGCAAAGCCGGCTTCGACCAGGTGCGGCACGAGGTAGTGGCGCGCGAAGTTCGCCCGCGGGTGCATGAGACACACCACGGTGTCCTCTCCGCCGCGCTGCCAGAGCCAGCCTTCGGTGACGGCCCGGTCCTGGGTCGGGAGCTGGAGCGGTTCGCAGCGGGTGCCGTCGGGCATCGGCCGCTCCGCGTTCACGACCATGTAGGGGTTCTCGTAGCGGCGGATCTTCACGCGGGCCTCGGGACGTTTCGTTGCGGATGAAACCGCCGGGCATTCTGGGGGACCGGCGGTCGTCAGGGAACCGGAACCTCCCCGGCGTGCCTTCGGCGGCGCCCCCTGCCTCCGTGCTTGACCCGGGCGGGTGGCCGAGGTAGAACGTGTTTCAATTACGCTCGGCAGGCGAGTCCCCCGCGGGCCCGAAAGTCGAGTGATCACGGGAGGTTACCCCGATGGCCCAGAGCCAGTCTCCCCTCACCGCCACGCACGTCGTCGAGTACGACTACCGGCGCAGCGTGGGCCCGGTGATGGGCGCGTTCTTCTCCGCTCTCCAGGATGGAAAGCTCCTCGGCGCGAGGACCTCGGGCGGCCGCGTGCTGTGCCCGCCCGCGGAGTACGACCCCGAGACCGGCGCAGCGACCGGGGAGATGGTCGACGTCGGGCCCGGCGGCACCGTCCGCAGCTGGACCTGGGTGAGCGAGCCGCAGGATCGCCACGCGCTCGCGAAGCCCTTCGCCTTCGCCCTGATCCAGATCGACGGCGCCGACACCGAGCTGTTGCACTGCGTCGACGCGGGCTCCGAGAGCGCCATGTCGACCGGCATGCGCGTCACCGCGCGATTCAAGAGCGAGCCCGCGGGTGGCATCCGGGACCTCGAGTGTTTCGTTCCCCAGGCGGATGCAGGGGAGGGCGCCTAGTCATGGCCAAGGTCGAAACGATCATCACGCCGATCCACCTCGAGTACACGTTCACGGCCGGCGAGGCGGCGCAGGTCTTCCTGCACGGCCTCGCCCAGGGCAAGATCCTCGGCCGCCGCAGCCCGGTGAGCGGCAAGGTCTACGTGCCGCCGCGCGGCAGCTGCCCCGCGGATGCCGTCGCGCTGACCGACGAGGTCGAGGTGAAGGACACGGGCACCGTCACGACGTTCTGCGTCGTGCGCATCCCGGCCGAGAACCTCTCGGTGGATCCGCCCTTCGTGGCCGCCCACGTGTTGCTCGACGGGGCCGACATCCCCTTCTTCCACGTGATCCACGGCTGCGAGCCCGAAGAGGTGCGCATGGGCATGCGTGTGAAGGCTCACTGGGTGCCCAAGGCCGAGCTCGGGCCGACCCTGCGCAGCATCGAATACTTCGAGCCGACGGGCGAGCCGGACGTCCCGATCGAATCCTTCCAGGAGCACCTGTGATGCGCGACGTCGCCGTCGTTTCCTTCGCCCAGGTCCCGAGCGTTCGCAGCGACTCGCGCAACGAGGTCGAGATGCTGCTCGACGTGATTCCGCGCGCGGTCGAGGCGTCGGGCATCCCCCGAGAAGAGATCGGGTTCGTCTGCTCCGGCAGCTGCGACTACATCGCCGGGCAGCCCTTCTCCTTCGTGATGGCCCTCGACGCGGTGGGCGCCTGGCCGCCGATCGCCGAGAGCCACGTCGAGATGGACGGCGCCTGGGCGCTCTACGAGGCCTGGGTCAAGATCCAGACCGGTCAGTGCGAGTCGGCGCTGGTCTACGGCTTCGGCAAGAGCTCCATGGGGAGCCCGGCCGACGTGGTGACGCTGCAGCTCGACCCCTACCTGCTGACGCCGCTCTGGCCCAGCGCGATCCACATGGCCGCGCTCCAGGCGCGCAAGATGCTCGACGCCGGCCGCATCAGCGAGCGCGAGATGGCGGAGATCGCGGTGCGCAACCGGGCCAAGGGCAGGTCGAACCCGAACGCGCACCTGGTGGGCGACTTCGACGTCGACGCGCTGCTCGCCGAGCCCTACGTCGCGAACCCGCTGCGCCAGCACGACTGCCCGCCGATCACCGACGGCGCGTCGGCCCTGGTGATCGCATCGGCGGACCTCGCGAAGAGCGTGGCGAAGCGCCCGGCCTGGATCCGCGGCTTCGACCACCGCATCGAGCCGCACTCGCTCGGTGCGCGCGACCTCACGGTGTCGGCGTCCACGCAGATCGCGGCCGAGAAGGCCGGCGTCGGCAAGGGCGGGGTCGACGTGGCCGAGGTCTACGCGCCCTTCAGTCACCAGGAGCGGTTGGTGACCGAGGCGCTCGGGCTCGCGGGCGACTGCGACGTGAACCCGTCCGGGGGGGTTCTTTCGGCGCACCCCATCATGAGCGCGGGGCTCACGCGCATCGGTGAGGTGGCGAACCGCATCCTCGACGGATCGGCCGGCCGGGGCGTGGCGCACGCGACCTCGGGCCCCTGCCTGCAGCAGAACCTCGTGTGCGTCCTGGAGGGCGAGTGATGGCGGAACGTTGCGCGGTGGTCGGGATCGGCCAGACCAAGCACGACGCGAACCGAGGCGACGTCTCTCAGCAGGGCCTCGTGCGCGAAGCGGCGCAGCGCGCCCTCGAGGACGCGGGCTGCGACTGGGGCGACATCGACGCCGTCGTCGTCGGCAAGGCCCCCGACATGTTCGAGGGCGTGATGATGCCCGAGCTCTTCCTGGCGGACGCTCTCGGCGCCGTGGGGAAGCCCATGCTGCGCGTGCACACGGCGGGCAGCGTCGGCGGCAGCACGGCCTGCGTGGCCTCGAGCCTGATCGAGGCCGGCATCCACGAGCGCGTGCTCACGGTGGCCTACGAGAAGCAGTCCGAGAGCAACGCCATGTGGGCGCTCACCATCTCGATGCCGTTCTCGGTGGCGGTGGTGGCGGGCGCGGGCGGCTACTTCGCGCCGCTGATCCGGGCCTACATGGCACGCTCCGAGGCGCCGGACGACACGGGCATCCGCGTCGCGCTGAAGGACCGGCTGAACGCGCTCAAGAACCCCTACGCGCACCTGAAGGTGCCGGACGTCACCTTCGAGGCGATCGCCAACTCGCCCATGCTGTGGGACCCGATCCGCTACCTCGAGACCTGCCCGTCCTCGGACGGCGCGTGCGCGATGGTGCTCTCGAACGAGCAGGGCGCCTCCAGCACGAAGAACCCGGCCTGGGTGCACGGCACCGCCATGCGCAGCGAGCCGACGCAGTTCGCCGGGCGCGATCAGGTGAACCCGCACGCGGGCCGGGAGTGCGCCAAGGAGCTCTACGCCAAGGCCGGCATCCAGAACCCGCGCCAGGACCTCGACTGCGCGGAGATCTACGTCCCGTTCAGCTGGTTCGAGCCCATGTGGATGGAGAACCTCGGCTTCGCGCCGGCCGGGGAAGGCTGGAAGATGACCTACGAAGGTGCGACCGCGCTCGACGGCGACCTCCCGGTCAACATGTCGGGTGGCGTGCTCTCCTCGAACCCGATCGGCGCGTCGGGCATGATCCGCTTCGCCGAAGCCGCGATGCAGGTGCGCGGCATGGCCGGGGAGCACCAGGTCGACGGCGCGAAGCGCGCGCTCGGCCATGCCTACGGCGGCGGTTCCCAGTTCTTCGCGATGTGGATCGTCGGCGCGGAGAAGCCCTAGGCGCCGGCCGTGGCGGAGGACCGACGCGAACGCATCGTCGCAGCGACGATCGACCTGGCGGAGAAGGGCGGCTTCGAGGCGGTCCGACTTCGCGAGGTGGCGAGCGAGGCCGGCGTCGCCCTCGGCACCGTCTACCGTCACTTCCGAGGGAAGGAAGACCTGCTCGGTGCCGCGCTGGCGCGCGAGATGGAGGCGCTCCAGAAGGCGATCCGCCGCCGGCCGCCGAAGGGAAACACGCCGCGCGAGCGGGCGCTCGCCTTCTTCCGCGCCGCCAACCGAGGGGTGCTCTCGCGCCCGAACTTCGCCCGCGCCGTCATCCGGGCGCTTGCGACCGGAAGCCCCGAGATGCACGAGACCACGGCGGCCTTCCACGATCGCAACAGCGAGCTCATCACCGAGGTGATCTGCGGAGACGCCGCCGTGACGGAGCGCGACCGCAACGTCGCCGGGATCCTGCAGAACGTCTGGTTCGCCTCGCTCGTCGGCTGGACGGGCGGGCTGTTCGATCAGTCCGGCGTGATGGAGCGGGTGGGACTCGCCTGCGAGCAGCTGCTCGGCGAGTGAAGAGAAGACGCCCCTAGGCTGCGAGCTGCCTTCGTCGCAGTCCGCCGGCCGCGCCGAGCGCGAGCGCGACGAGGGCGGCGGCGGCCGGCTCCGGAACGACGGTGGCGAAGCCCGAGGCCATGACGAAGGTGTCGTCGAAGGGTGCGCCCGCGGCGGTCGTGCCGGTCACGATGACGGCCGAGATGCTCGAGCCGAAGCCGCCGTCGAAATCGAAGGGCGGGTTCAGGGCGTCATCGACGATGAGCGTCGGGTTCGATCCACCCCCCAGCTCCACGAAGACGATCTCGACCTGATCGATGACGTCTCCGGGCAGGATGACCCCGCTCACGTCCTGCAGATCGGTGATCGTGAAGGTGTCGAGCTCGGAGCCCGGCGAACCGAAGTCGTCGATCGTCGCGATCTCGCTGTCTCCTCCGTTGAACGTGAGGGACAGGCCGTCGTCCGGGAACACCACGCTCAGGGAGGAGACCGCGTTCTCGAACTGGCCGAAGCCGTCGGTGAGCTGGGTGTCTTCGACCGCGTCGTCGTAGCTGAACTGGATGACCAGGTTCTCACCCATCGTGATCGGGATGGCGCGAGAGCTGACCACGGCGAAGATCGTCGTATCGATTTCGACCGAGACGGTGGCGGCGTTGGCGGCCTGGGTGAAAGGGACGGTCAGGGCGAGAGCGAGAGCGGCGAGCGTAGGCTTCACGGGATCCTCCGATACCTCGTGGTGGCTCGGCGCCGGAAGTGTCAGGCCCGCGGCAATCGCTCTCTTCAGGTGCGGCGGCGGACGAGGCCGAAGATCGAAACCAGGGCCAGGGCGCCCAGCGCCGGCTCGGGCACCGGCACCACGACGGCGCTTCCGGCGTTCAGGCCGAAGGTGTCGACGAAGTTCGCGCCCGTCGTGCCGATCGGCCCGACCAGCGTGACCTGGGAGGCGCCGAGGCCGTCGAAGCTGAAGGGCGGGTTCAGGCGATCGTTCACGACCAGGGTCGGGTCGCTGCCGAAGAGAGCCTGGGCGAAGCCGAAGATCATCGAGTTCGGGGTATCCCCGTCCAGCATGTCCCCGCCGACCGAGTCTCCGAGGGAGTTGAAGGCGAAGGCGTCGGTGGTGATGGGCCCGCTCGGCTGGTTGTCGAGGGTCGTGAGCACGCTGAAGCTGCCGAGCGGGAAGTCGAAGAAGAGGCCCTGCTCCGGAAACTCCACCGAGGCCTGGACGATCGCGTTCTGGAACTGGCCCGAACCCGCGACGGGGTTCAGGTCCGGCACCGCATCGTCGAGCTGGAAGCGGACGACGATCTCGTCCCCCACCATCATGGGCAGGGTGTGGTCGGTGGAGAAGATCTGGCTCAGGGTCGACGCGATCTCGACCTGGATGATGGCGGCCGCGCTGGGCTTCGCGAGCGCGAAGGTGAGAGCGAGGGCCAGGGCGAGCGGGGCAGATCGGGGCTTCACTTCGGGTCCTCCACCCAGCTTGGTGGTGACCCGGGGTCGAAAGTGGCAACGTCGGGAGATGGCTCTGGCCCGAACCGCCTTCCTCGCACCGCTCGTCCGCTGGGCGTCGCGCCGGCGCTTCCCCGTGCTGTTCGGGCTGGTGCTCGCCCTGGCCGCGGTGAACGTCTTCGTTCCGGACCCGTTGCCGTTCGTGGACGAAGCGCTGCTGGCGCTCGTGGCGCTGCTGATCGGCCGGATGCGCAAGCGCGGCGAGGACGCAGAGCCCGCTGAAGGTGGCCCCGCGGAACCCACCGAGCGCGGCTAGCGGCGTCGGAAGCGGATCGCCGCGCCCGCGACGCCAGCCAGCAAGAGGAGGCCGGCGCTGCCCGGCTCGGGGACCACGACCGTGCCGCCTTCGAGCAGCATGTTCGTTGCGCCGATGCCGGTGGTGTTGAGGTCGAAGGTGGCACTCGTGAAGGCGACGGGCCCCGTCGCCGGGCGGTCGTTCACGACCAGGTCACCGGCGCCGCCCATCTGGACGAGGAGTACCGAGATCGAGGCCGGCACGCCGCCCGGCATGCTGCCCCCGATTCGGCTGGAGGAGCTGAAGGCGACGGAGTCCGTGCCCGACGGCATGTCGTCGGCCGTCCCGATCGACGACAGCGGGTTGCCGAACTGGAAGGAGAGCCCCGACGTCTGGAAGCTCACGTCGAGCTGGCTCACCGCGGAGAGGAAGGTGCCGATCCCCATCGAGGGATTTCCGTCGACCGCCATCTCGTCGAAGGTGATCTCGATCAGCACGTCCTCGCCCGGCGTGAAGATCCCCGCCTGGGGCCCGAGGATGAAGGCCGGGTTGCTCGTGAGCTGGGTCAGGATCTGGATGCTGGCCGCCTGCGCGGAGGGCGCGAGCAGCAGCGGCAGCAGGGCGAGGCAGTGAGCAAGCGGGCGGGGCATTCGGGTCCTCCTGCGATTGGGTGGAGCCCCGCATCTCGAAATGTCACGGGGGAGCCCGATCCGCCCAAGAAAGAACGCCCCCGGCCGGGGGCCAGGGGCGTTCTTCGGAGCTCGGAGGCGGCGCCCCGCTCCCTACATCGCCGGGACGCTGTAGCCGTCGGTGACGGGCTCGAGCTTCTCGAAGTGGGGGCCGAGCTCGGCGTGGAGGGTCTCGAGGTTCCAGTGCTCGCCGGTCTGGAACATCGCGGCGTTCGGGTCCGGGCGGCCGACCACCTTCACCTGCTGGCCCCAGACCACGAAGACGTGGCCCGAGATGCGCTCGGCCTGGGGCGTGCACAGGTACACGAAGAGCGGGCTCGAATTCTCCGGGGCGAAGTTGTCGAAGCCTTCCTCGGGCTTCTGGAAGATCGCCGCGGTCGGGCCGACCAGGGTCATGCGCGTGCGCGCGCGCGGGAGAACGACGTTGGCCGTCACGCCGTAGCGCTGGCCGAGCTGCGCGAGGCCCATGGTCATGGCGACGATGCCGGCCTTGGCGGCCGAGTAGTTCGGCTGGCCGGGCGGGGCGAATAGGAACGACTCGCTCGCCGTCGAGACGAGCCGGCCGTAGACCGGGCCGCCCGCTTCCTTCGACTTCGCGCGCCAGTGGGCCATGGCGAACTTCGAGGGCGCGAAGTGGCCCTTCACGTGGACGCGCATGACGGAATCGAACTCGTCCTCGGTGAGGTTGAAGATCGTGCCGTCGCGGGTGAAGCCGGCGTTGTTGATCAGGATGTCGAGGTCGCCGTAGGTGTCGATGGCGGCGCGGATCATGCCTTCCGCATCGGCGAAGTTCGCGACGTCGCCCGAGTGGGCCAGGGCCTCGCCGCCGGCACTCTTGATCTCGTCGACCACGGCCTGGGCGGCGCTGTCGTCCCGGCCCGAGCCGTCGGCGGCGACGCCGAGATCGTTCACCACCACCTTCGCGCCCTCGGCCGCGAGGCCGAGCGCGTGGAGCCGTCCGAGTCCGTGCGCGGCGCCGGTGACGACCGCGACCTTTCCGTCCAAAGAACCCATATCGCTAGAGCCTCTCGATGATGGTGCCGGTCCCGACCGAGGAGCCGCAGCACATGGTGATGAGGGCGGTCGATGCGTCGCGCCGCTCGAGTTCGTGGAGCGCCGTCACGATCAGGCGCGAGCCCGTCGCGCCGACCGGGTGGCCGAGGGCGATCGCGCCGCCGTTCACGTTGACCTTCTCCATGTCCGCATCGTGGACCTGCGCCCAGGAGAGCACGACGGACGCGAAGGCCTCGTTGATCTCGACGAGGTCGATGTCCGAGAGCTTCATGCCCGTCTTGGCGAGCACGGCCCGGGTCGCGTCGACCGGCCCGTCGAGCAGGAAGTAGGGGTCGGTCCCGACCACGACGTCCTGGATGATGCGCGCGCGGGGCCGCAGGCCGAGGGCCTGGGCCTTCTCCTTCGTCATCCAGAGCACGCCGGCGGCGCCGTCCGAGATCTGGGAGGAGGTCCCGGCGGTGTGGATCGCGCCATCCATGACCGGCTTCAGGGATTGCAGCCCTTCGAGGGTGCTCGGCCGGATGCCCTGGTCGTGCTCTACGAGCTTCGTCTCACCGGTCGGCTCGCCGTCGGGGCCGATGACCGGCGCCTCGATCGGGAGGATCTCGCGCTGGAAGCGTCCCTCGGCCTGGGCCTTGGCCGCGCGCTCCTGGGAGCGCAGGCCGAAGCGGTCCGTGTCCTCGCGCTTGATGCCGCGGTTGTCGGCGATGCGCTGGGCCGCTTCGAACTGGGAGAGCGGGTAGTCGTAGGGGAAGCCGTCCGGCACGAAGAAGCCCGGGCCGTTGATGGCGTTCGCGCCGAGGCCGACGTGGCTCATCACCTCGGCGCCGCAGCCGATGCCGCAGTCGACGCTCCCCGTCGTGACGAGCGCGTTCATGAAGTGGTTCGCCTGCTGGCCCGAGCCGCACTGGGTGTCGACGGTGGTCCCGCCCGCCTGCCAGTGGCCGCCCTCGCCCGAGAGCCAGGCGTGCCGCGCGAAGTTGTTCGACTGGGAGCCCGCCTGGGTGACGCAGCCGCCCACGACCTGCTCGACCTCGCTCGGGTCGATGCCTGCGCGCTCGCACAGCCCGTACTGCACCTTCGCGAGCAGGTGCGCCGGGTGGAAGCCGCACAGGTCGCCCTTGCCCATCTTGCCCTTGGCGATGGGCGTTCGCAGCGCCTCGACGATCACGGATTCGCGCATGGTCAGGATCTCCTAGAGCTTTCCGAGCACCATGCCACTCGTGGGGACGCCGACGCCGGCGGTGACGAGCACGTGGTCGTTCTTCTCGGGTTGATTGTGGGACGTGCCGCGCACGAGCCGGACGCCTTCGTTCACGCCGTTCATGCCGTGCAGATACGCTTCGGAGAGCTGACCGCCGTGGGTGTTCGTGGGCAGGCGCCCGCCGAGCCCGAAGGCGCCGTCCTTCACGAAGTCCTTCGCCTCGCCGAAGCCGCAGAAGCCGAAGGCCTCGAGCTGCCAGAGCACGTTCGGGGTGAAGGCGTCGTAGAGCACCGCGGCGTCGATGTCGTTCGGGCCGAGGCCGCTCGTCTCCCAGAGCTGCTTTCCGACCATCTCCATCTCGACGAGACGCGTCAGGTCCTCGCGGTAGAAGCTCGTCATCTGCTCGGCGTCGGCGCCCGCGGCCTGGGCCACGGCGCGGATCACGACGCCCGGCTGGGCGAGGTCGCGGGCGCGCTCGGGCGTCGTCACGATGCAGGCCGTCGCGCCGTCGGTCTCCTGGCAGCAATCATAGAGGTGGAGCGGCTCGGCGATCATGCGCGAGGCCTGGTGCTCCTCGATCGTGAGCGGCTGCTGGTAGAAGAACGCCGCCGGGTTGTTCACCGCGTGCTTGCGCTGCTGCACCGCGACCTCGGCGAGGTCCGTGCTCTTCGTGCCCGTCTCGTGCATGTAGCGCGTGGCGAACATGGCGACCCAGCTGGCGGGGGTCATGAGGCCCCAGGGCATGTACCAGCTCCAGTGGATGAGATCGCTCGTGGTGGGCCCGTTGGCGATGCCCTCGCCGTAGCGCTGACCCGAGCGGCCGTTCAGGTCGCGGTAGACGACGACGTACTTGGCGGTGCCCGTCGCGACGGCCATGGCCGCCTGGTGCATCACGCCGATGGCGGCGCCGCCGCCGTACGGAATGCGGCTGAAGAAGGTGATGTCGCCGATGCCGACGGCGCGGGCGACCTCGATCTCGTCGCTCGTGTCCATCGTGAAGGTGGTGAGGCCGTCGATCTGGCTCGGCTCGAGGCCGGCGTCGGCGATGGCGGCGGCGATCGCCTCGCTCGCGAGCTGCACCTCCGACCGGCCGGAGTTCTTGCTGAACTCGGTCTGCCCGATGCCGACGATGGCGGCTTCGTCCTTGAGCGTCGTCGGCATGCCTAGGCTCCCGGCAGCGACAGCTTCACGGTGCCCGTGACGTGGTCGCCCCAATTGTTCTTGCCCACGACGGAGACGGACACGACGCCTCCGTCCTTGCTCTCGACCTTGCCGCGCATCTTCATGGTGTCGCCCGGCAGATTCGGTGCGCCGAGCTTGATCGCGACGTTCTTGAGCACCGCATCGGGGCCCGCCCAGTCCGTCACGAAGCGGCCGACGAAGCCGTTCGTGGTGAGGATGTTCATGAAGACGTCGCCCATGCCCTGGGCCTGGGCCGCGGCCTTGTCGTGGTGCACGGGCGTGAAGTCGCGCGAGGCGATGGCCGTGCTCACGATCAGGGTCGTGTCGAGGGGCACGTCGAGGGCCGGCAGTTCGTCGCCGACGGAGACTTCGGCGTAGGAAAGCGTCTGGCTCATGCGCGGGCGGGCTCCGGGGGTGCGGCGGCGAGGTCGCGGCCGAGTTGGACCAGGGTGGGCGTGGCGGCGCCGAGCCGGAACTCGAGGGCCTTCGTCCACAGGAAGTAGCGGTGGATCGGGTAGTCGACGTCGACACCGATGCCGCCGTGGAGGTGCTGCGCCGAGCCGGCGACGCGCGAGCCGCCGTCCGCCGCCCAGAACTTCGCGACGGCCGCTTCGCGCGGAACCGCGAGGCCGCGGGCCAGCCGGGAGGCCGCGCGCCACATCGTCCAGCGGATCGATTCGAGGTCGATGTAGCCGTCCGCACAGCGGTGCTGCACGGCCTGGAAGGCGCCGATCGGCCCGCCGAACTGCTCGCGTTCGCGCACGTAGCCCGTGGTGATCTCGAGCGCCTTCTCGGAGACGCCCGTCTGGAGGGCGCACAGGCCGATCGTCGCGGCTTCGTGCAGCCAGCGAACGATGGCTCCGTCCGAATCCCCGATGCGTTCGGCGGCGGCGCCGTCGAGGGTCAGTGCGAAGAGCGGCTCGCCGCTGGAGGCGCGCTGCCGGGTCAGCGTCACGCCGGGCGCATCGGGAGCGACGAGGAACAGCGCGGCGCCGTCCGCGATGCTCGCAGGAACGACGAGGCGCTTCGCGAGATGCGCGGAGGGCACGAACCGCTTCGTGCCCGTGAGCGTGAACGCGTCGCCCTTGGGTTCGGCACGCGTGGCCGGAGCTTCGGGCGAGACCGAGGCGGCATCGTCCAGTGCCAGGGCGAAGATCGCCTCGCCGCTCGCCACACCCGGGAGCCAGGCCTCCTGCTGCGCGGCACTCCCCGCGCGCGCCAGGGCCAGCCCCGCCGTCGCCGTCGCATGGAGCGGGACGGGGGCGAGCGCACGCCCCTGCTCGACCAGCAGGACGCAGAGCTCCTCGAAGCCGAACCCCATCCCGCCGTGGGCTTCGGGCACGGCCACGCCGAGCAGGTTCGCTTCGCCGAGCTGCTTCCACAGCGCCTCGTCGAACCAGGCGTCGCTCGCGCCGATCTCCTTCAGACGGTCGGCGTCGATCTCGTTCTCGAGGATCTCGCGGGCGAGATCGCGGATGGATTCCTGTTCGTCGCTGTAGTCGAAATCCATCTCAGTTCGCCGGCCGGAAGATCGGGAGGTTCATTTCGTCGTCGACCGCCTCGATCGTTCCGACGACCTTCATTCCGACGTGCACGTCGGCCGGGTCGCAGCCGACCACGTTCGAGACGAAGCGCGTGCCGATCTCGAGGTCGATCAGCGCCGAGACGAGGGGATATTCGTATCCGGGCACCTGCGGATGATGGATCACCGTGAAGCTGTGCACGGTGCCCTTCATCTCGGCCTCGACGCCCTCCCACTCGATCGACTGGCACTCGCCGCACATCGCGCGCGGCGGGTGGCGCACGACGCCGCACGAGGAGCACTTCTGCACGAGGAACTTCCCCGCGTCGACGGCCTCCCACCACCACTGGTTGTCGTGGCCGAGGCTGGGACGCAGCCGCTTCGGCGTGCCGGACATGGGCCCGCCCGCGTCTTCGTCGCTGGCCGCCGCGGCCGGCGCCGCGTTCGGCTTGAACTTCAGCACGCGGAAGGTCATCCAGCCGACCTCTTCTCCGTCGACCTCGAACTTCGTGCGCGTGTCGATGAAGTATCCGATGCCGAGGGCCGTGGCCTTCTGCTCGGAGACGGATTCGATCACGGTGCTCGCCGCGACTTCGTCGCCGGGCTTCAGGTAGCGGTGGTACTCCTGCTCGCAGTTCGTGGCGACGACCGAGGGGTAGCCGCTCTCGGTGAGCAGGGCGTGGAGTTCGTTCTGGCGGTCGGTGACGTCCCCGGCCGGCGGCCGCGCCATGCTGACGCCGCGCATGATCCAGGCCTGCATCATGGTCGGCGGCGCCACGATGCCGCCGTGGGCGGACTTCTCGGCCACGCCGGCGTCGGTGTAGACGGGGTTCGCGTCGCCCATGGTCTCGCACCAGTGCCGGATCATCGGCTCGTTGACCGTGTCGAGCCCGAGCGTCGCCGGCCCGGTCTCCTGGCCGACGAATTCCTGGAGCTTCGCTTCAAGCTCCCGCTTGGCTTCGGCGGGGTTGCTCATGGACACCTCGACGCCTCTCTAGTAGTAGGCAGGGGGAGCGGCTCTCCGTGGATGGGGCCGGCCGCTCCGGGTAGAACACGTTCTATTTTATCTCCGGATGGCGCTCCATCGCAAGCGTCCGCCGCATTCCCCCGGGGGATCCGTCCATGTTCGAGTTGCTCAAGCTCACCTACAGCGAGTGGAGCGAGGACCGCTGCCTCCGGCTCGGCGCCGCGCTGGCCTACTACACCGTCTTCTCGCTGGCGCCGCTGCTGGTCCTGGTGATCGCCGGGATCGGCTTCTTCTTCGGGGAGCGCGCGGCCGAGGGCGAGATCCTCGCCCAGCTCGAGGGCATGCTCGGGGAGGACGGTGCCGCCGGCGTCCAGCAGATGATCGCCAACGCGAACCAGCCCAAGGAAGGCGTCGCGGCGACGGTGATCGGACTGGCGACGATGATCCTCGGGGCGTCGACGGTGTTCGGCGAACTCCAGGACGCCATGAACACCGTCTGGGACGTCGAGGCCGACCCGAACCAGGGCTGGGGCGCCTACTTCCTCGCGCGGCTCACGACCTTCTCGATGATCCTCGTCGTCGGCTTCCTGCTGTTGGTCTCGCTCGTGCTGACGGCCGCCGTCTCGGCGCTCGACACGTGGCTCTCGGGCCTCTTCCCGGGCGCCGACGTGCTCGCCCGCGGCGCGAACCTCGTCGTCTCCTTCGGCGTCGTGACCCTGCTCTTCGCGCTGATCTTCAAGTACCTGCCGGACACGAAGATCGCCTGGCGCGACGTCTGGGCCGGCGCGGCGGGCACGGCGCTGCTGTTCGCCGTCGGCAAGGAGCTGATCGGGCTCTACCTCGGCCAGACCTCGGCGACCTCGGTCTACGGCGCCGCCGGCTCGCTCGTCGTGGTGCTGCTCTGGGTCTACTACTCCTCGCAGATCCTCTTCTTCGGGGCGGAGTTCACCCAGGTCTGGAGCCGAACCCGCGGCTCGCTGGCGCCGCCGAAGGAAAATCCCGCCCTCGGCTGACCCCTTCGTTGCTTTTTCTCCCGTCCCCGCATTACATGGGCGGCGAGGCGCGGGCCCCGATGGCAGGCGTGCGCCGAAAAATCGCAAGGCGCGGGCGTTTCAGGGCCCGCGCAGGGAGGGGTCCGCATGTTGGAGGAGTTCAAGAAGTTCGTTGCCAAGGGCAACGTGTTCGACATGGCCGTCGGCATCATCATGGGCGCCGCGTTCAAGGACGTCGTCAACGCGTTCACCCAGGGCATGATGATGCCGCCCATCGGTGAGCTGGTCGGCGGGGTCGATTTCTCGAATCTCTTCGTCACGCTCGGCGGTGGGAGCTACGAGAGTCTCGAGGCCGCCGAGGCCGCCGGTGCCGCCACGATCAAGTACGGCGCGTTCATCAACACGGCCCTCGACTTCATGATCGTCGCCTTCGCCGTCTTCCTGCTCGTGAAGGGCGTGAACTCGCTCAAGGAGAAGGAAGAGGAGAAGCCGAAGGAGCCGCCGAAGGAAGAGGTGCTCCTCACCGAGATTCGCGACCTGCTCGCGCAGCGCGCTTCCTGAAGCGAACCCTGCTCTAGAACGTGTTGGATCCGGATCGGGAGCTCGTCGAGCGCGCGCAAGGCGAGCTCCCGTACGGAACGAAGTCCTTCGACGTCCTGGTGCGGCGGCACTCGCCGCGCATCTACCAGCGCGCCTACCGGATCCTGCGCTCCCAGGCCGATGCGGAAGAGGCCGTCCAGGACGTCTTCCTGGCGGCCTTCAAGAACCTCCCGGCCTACCGCTTCGAACGCCCGTTCGGCCACTGGCTGAACGTCGTGACGCTCAACGCCTGCCGGATGCTCCTGCGCAAGCGCAGCCAGCTCGAGCGCAAGCGCGAGGCCGTCGCCGTGGAGGTGCCCCGGACGCAGAGTCCGACCCCGACGGACCCGGCCCTGCGCGCCGTCGTCCTCGAGATGCTCGACGAACTCGACCCGGGGACGCGGATTCCCCTGCTCATGCGCTTCGTGGACGGGCACACTTTCGGGGAGATCGCGGCCGAGCTCGATCTCTCGGAGTCCGCCGCCAAGATGAGGGTCTCCCGGGGCGCCAAGCGCCTGCGGGAGCTCTACGAGCGGCGCATCGCCGGCAAAGAAGGAAGGGGGGGAGACGATGGCCAGTGATCCCCGACCCGACGAGCAGGTCGCGGAGGAGCTCCTCGAGCTCCTGCGCGAGGACGCCTCCGAGACGCCCGAGGACCTGCCGGAAAAGACGATTCAGAAGGTCCGTGCATTGATCACCACGAGGGACCTGATCGACCTCACCACGCTCGTGTTCGTGCTGCGCTTCTGTGCGCCGTTGATCGACCTGATCGCGGCGCTCCTGGGGCACGAACCGGAACAAGACCCGGGAGAAGACCGATGACCGAGCAATTCACCGAGATCCGCGAGCTGCTGCTCGGGATGGTTCAACAATCGATCGAGACGGCCGTGCTGTTCCTGCCGAAGCTGGTCGGCGCGCTCGTCGTGCTGCTCATCGGTTGGCTCTTTGCACGGCTGGTGCGCGCCGTGCTCGAGCGGTCGGTCCGCGCCGGGCTCGATGCGGTCCTCGATCGAACGGGCCTGAACCGGGCGCTCGAGCGCACGTCCATGACCTCGACGCCGAGCGAGATCCTCGGGGGCGTCGTCTACTGGCTCGTTATGATCTCGGTGCTGATGGCCTGCGCGCAGATTCTCGGCATGGAGGCCGTCTCGAACGCGATCGCCCGGATCTTCGGGTACATCCCGAGCGTGATCTCCGCGGCGCTGGTGCTCGCGGCCGGCGTCTTCCTCGCGCGCTTCGTCGGGAACCTCGTCACCTCGGGCGGCGCGGCGGCGAACCTCTCCTACGCCGAAGGCCTCGGCGCCGTGGCCCGCACCGCGATCGTCGTCATGGTCGGCGTGGTGACGCTCGAGCAGCTCGGCGTCGACACCCAGATCCTGACGACGGTCATCACCGTCACGGTGGCGGCGGTCATGGCCGGCATGGGGCTCGCCTTCGCCCTCGGGGCCCAGACGGTCATGCGCGGCATCCTCGCCGGCCACTATCTCCGGCAGACGCTGCCGACCGAGCGGCAGCTCGAAGTCGCCGGCGAGCGCGGCGTGGTCGAGGAGATCGGCCCCGTGCACACGGTCTTCCGGGACGGCGAGAAGACCTTCCGCGTGCCGAACGCCCGCCTCGTCGACGAGGTGATCAAGTAAGCTAGGGGCCGAGGAGGGTCCCTTGGCGAAGGTCGATTTCGAGAAGCTCGGTTCGTTCTATCTCGGCAAGACGTGGGATGCGGAGGCCGGGGAGACCCGCGACGAGCTGCTGCTCTACGACTCGAAGGATCTGACGACCCACGCCCTGTGCGTCGGCATGACGGGCAGCGGGAAGACGGGGCTTTGTCTCTCGCTCCTCGAAGAGGCGGCCATCGACGGCATCCCGGCGCTCGCGATCGATCCGAAGGGCGACCTCGGCAACCTCCTGCTCACCTTCCCGAAGCTCGACGCCGCCTCCTTCGAGCCGTGGATCGACCCGGCGGAGGCCGCGCGCAAGGGCGAGACGGTCGCCTCCCACGCGGCCAAGACCGCGAAGCTCTGGAAGGACGGGCTCGCGAGCTGGGGGCAGGACGGCAAGCGCATCCGCCGCCTGCGCGAGCGCGCCGACCTCACGATCTATACACCCGGCAGCCGCGCGGGCCGGCCGCTGCGCGTGCTGCGCTCGCTCGCCGCGCCGCCGCCGGAGCTCGCCGAGGATCCGGACGCCATGGCCGACCGCGTCGCCGCCACGGTCTCGGGCCTGCTCTCGCTGCTCGACGTGGATGCGGACCCGATCCGCAGCCGCGAGCACATCCTGCTCTCGAACCTGCTCGACCGGGCCTGGCGCGAAGGCCGCGACCTCGACTTCGCCCGCCTCGTGGCCGAGATCCAGCAACCGCCCTTCGATCGCCTCGGCGTCCTCGACCTCGAGAGCTTCTTCCCCGCCGACGACCGCTTCGAGCTCGCCATGCGCATGAACAACCTGCTCGCCTCGCCGGGCTTCGCGGCGTGGATGGAGGGCGAGCCTCTCGACATCGGGAGCCTGCTCTATGCCGAGGACGGCCGCCCGCGCATCGCGGTGCTCTCGATCGCGCACCTCTCGGACCGCGAGCGGATGTTCTTCGTGACCCAGCTCCTGAACGAGCTCGTCGCGTGGATGCGCGGCCAGCCCGGCACGTCGAGCCTGCGCGCGCTGCTCTACATGGACGAGATCTTCGGCTACTTCCCGCCGAGCGCCGAGCCGCCCTCGAAGCGCCCGATGCTCACGCTCTTGAAGCAGGCGCGTGCCTTCGGCGTGGGCTGCGTGCTCTCGACGCAGAACCCCGTGGATCTCGACTACAAGGGCCTCGCGAACTGCGGCACCTGGTTCCTCGGCCGGCTCCAGGCGGAGCGCGACAAGCTGCGCGTGCTCGACGGCCTCGAAGGTGCGGCCACCTCCTCCGGCGCGAGCTTCGACCGGGCCGAGATGGATCGCATGCTCTCGGGCCTGAAGAGCCGCGTCTTCCTGATGAACAACGTGCACGAGGACGCGCCGGTCCTGTTCCACACGCGCTGGGCGCTCTCGTACCTGCGCGGGCCGCTCACGCGCCAACAGATCCGCGAGCTCGCCGGCGCCGACGCGCCGAAGGCGGAGCAGGCCAAGAAGAAGGTCGCGAAGAAGACGAAGCGCAAGCGCGCGGCGAAGAGCCAGAGCGCGCCGGTGCCCGCGGAGGCCGAAGCCGAAGGCCGCCCGATCCTCCCGCCCGAGGTGGCCGAACGCTTCCTCGTCCCGGGGCCGTCGGGCGCGGGGGAGATCTTCTGGCGCCCCGCGCTGCTCGGCTCGGCCCAGCTCCACTATGCGGACCGCACCTCCGGCGTCGATTTCTGGCGCGACGTCCACGCCCTGGCCCTGCTCGACGAGCCGGTCGCTTCGGATCCGTGGACGGACGCGGAGGTCCTGCCCTCGCTGCCCCCGCTCGAGGGGGAGCCTCCGGCCACGGGTTCCTTCGATCCGCTGCCGGGCAAGGCCCAGCGCGCGAAGAGCTACGGGACCTGGGGGAAGCGGCTCAAGAGTTCCCTCTACCGTGAGCACCCGCTGACCCTCTATGGCCACACGAAGCTCAAGCGCTGGTCGAAGCCCGGCGAGAGCGAGGCCGAGTTCCGGGGGAGCCTCCGCCACGCCCTGCGGGAGAAGCGCGATCTCGAGGTCGAGAAGCTCCGCAAGCGCTACGGGCCGAAACTGGCCCGGCTCGAGGAGCGCATCCGCACGGCCGAGGCGCGCATCGAGAAGGAGCAGGAGCAGGTCAAGCACCAGAAGATGAAGACGATGGTCTCGATGGGGGCGACCGTGATCGGCGCCCTGTTCGGCCGCAAGGTGAAGAGCGTCGGCACCGTCGGGCGCGCGGCGACGACGGCGCGGACGATGGGCCGCGTCTCCCAGGAGCGGGGCGACGTCGAGCGGGCCGTGGAAAAGCACGCCGCCCTGGTCGAGAAGCTCGAGGCGCTCGAGGCCGAGTTCAAGGACGCCCTGGCCGCCTTCGAGATGCCCGTCGACGTCGAGGCGGTCGAGGTGAAGACGCGTACGGTCCGTCCGCGCAAGGGCGACCTGGCCGTCGAGCCGATCCTGCTGGTCTGGACCCCGTGGCGGACGGGCCCCGGGGGCCGTCCCGAGCCGCTCTTCGACGCCTCGTCCCTGGCCTGACCTCCCGCGGTGTGACGCCGCCGCCGTCCGTTGCATTGAACTCCGAGAAAACGTCGGGCGGTTTGCCCGTTCCCGCCGGACCCGTCGGCGCAGCGAGATATGCTGCCCGCAGCGGGTCCGATGGACAGGCCCGCAACCAAGGAGGAACGCAATGGGAAAGCCCATCCAGGAGATCGAAGGCATCGGCCCCGCCTACGGCGAGAAGCTCGAGGCCGCGGGCATCAAGACCACGGACGACCTGCTCGAGAAGGGCTGCACGCCCAAGGGCCGCAAGGAGATCGCGGAGAAGTGCGACCTCTCCGACAAGCTCGTGCTCGGCTGGGTGAACATGGCCGATCTCTTCCGCATCAAGGGCGTCGCCGGCGAGTACGCGGAGCTGCTCGAGTGCTCGGGCGTCGACACGGTGAAGGAGCTCGCCCAGCGCAACGCCGAGAACCTCGCCGCCAAGATGGCCGAGGTGAACGAGGAAAAGAAGCTCACCCGCCAGGTTCCCTCCGCCAAGCAGGTCACGGATTGGGTGGCCCAGGCCGCGGAGCTCCCGCGCAAGGTCGAGTACTGAGATGTCTCGCCCGGAGCCGGGCGCTCCGGGCGACTCTCCCCTCGACCCGGAAGCCCCGGGCCTCTCTTCCGAAGGGTCGCCGGTCTGGGACCGCACCGTCGCCCGGCTGCTGCTCTCGAGCCTGGGCGAGGACGAGAGCCCCGAGCCGCCGGGGCTCGTCGAGCGCGTTCGCGCGCGGGTGAACGTCCGCCTGATGGCGCACGACCTCGTCGACCTCTGCACCCTCGGATTCTTCTCCTCGACGGTCCTGCCCGTCGCGCGGCGCCTCGCCACGGCGGTTCGCCCCGAGGCTCCCGAGGCCGATCCCCCTCGCGAAACCCCGCCGCTTCGGGAAAGTGAGTAGGGCCGATCGTTTTCGTGACGTTCCGGAAACACGAAGCATTGTGCCGGGTGCGGAAGAAGAACCGCACCGGTTGAATGCGGACCCGGCGCGAGGCGCCGGGTCGTGACCCGAACCACTGAAACGAAAGAGGATCCCCCATGAAGTTCACGACCACCCTGGCGGCCGTCGTCGCCCTCGGCGTCGCCCCGATGGCGAGCGCCCAAGATGCGCCGCCCGTCGGCGCCGCCCCGGCGAAGTTCGTCGGTGCCGACCTGCTTCCGCCCTCGGCGAACCCCGGCGAGTGCTACGCCCGCGTGTTCGTTCCGGCGACGTTCCGCACGGACTCCTACGACGTGCTGAAGCGCGAAGCCAGCACCAAGATCGAGGTCATCCCGGCTCGCTACGAGTGGGCCACCGAGCAGGTTCTCGTGCAGGAAGCCTCCGAGCGGCTCGAGGTCGTTCCGGCCCAGTACGAGTGGCGCACGGAAGAGGTCCTCGTGAAGCCGGCCAGCAAGCAGATCGTCGAGGTTCCGGCCGTCTACGAGTGGACGGAAGAGCGCGTGCTCGACCAGCCCGCCCACACCGTCTGGAAGAAGGGCCGCGGCCCGATCGAGCGCGTCAACAACACGACGGGCGAGATCCTGTGCCTCGTCGAGGTTCCGGCGACCTACAAGGTCGTGCGCAAGCGCGTCCTGAAGTCGGCGGCGACCACGCGTGAGATCGCCATCCCCGAGGAGTACAAGTCCGTGCGCAAGCGCGTGATGACGGCGGGGCCGACGACGCGCAAGATCGAGATCCCGGCCAAGTACGAGACGGTCCGCGTTCGACGCCTGGTCGAGCCGGAGAAGAGCCGCACGATCGAGATCCCGGCCGAGTACCAGACCGTGACCCGCACCGCGAAGGTGACCGAGGGCCAGATGGCCTGGCGTGAGATCCTGTGCGAGACGAACGTTTCGCCCGGCATCGTGCGCGACATCCAGCGCGCGCTGCAGGCCGCCGGCCACGAGCCGGGCCCGATCGACGGCCAGCTCGGTGGCCAGACCATGACCGCCGTGAACGCCTTCCAGCGTGCGAAGGGTCTGCCCACGGGCAACCTGACGATCGCGACGGTCGAGGCTCTGGGCGTCCGGGTCCGCTAGAACGACTGTCCGCCACTTCGGGGCGGCGCCTTCGGGCGTCGCCCCGATCTTTGTGCGAGGACCGATCGCGTCCTCAGGAGGGAATGAACATGGTTCGCAAGGGAATGCTGCTCGCCGCCGTGCTCGGGTTCACCATGATCGGCTGCGGAGACGCGCAGGAAGACGCGACGACGCCGGACGCCATGGCCCGGATGGAGACACGTGCGAAGGAAGCCGCCGCGGAAGCCAAGGAAGCGGCCGAGCGCGCCGTCGAAGAGGGCACCGAAGCGGCTCGTGAGATGGTCGACGCCGCGGAAGATGCGGCTCGGGACGTCGCGGCCGCCGCCGAGGAGACGGCGACCGACGTGGCCGCCGGCATCGAGCAGGGCGCCGAAGACCTCGGCGATGCGATCGAGGAAGAGGCCGACGACGCCGAGAAGGCCGCTGCCGCCGCCCTCGACGACATGCGCTAAGCAAGGGCCAGGAGGGCACGTGGATGCATGATCGGTTCTCGCTCGGCTCCGCCAGCTGGTTCGCAGTCCTGCCGTTCGTCTTCGTGACGGGCTGCGCCGACGGCGGGCCGAAGTTCTCGGACCTGAACGCCGTGCTCGAGCAGGCGGGGGTGACCCAGAACGCCGCCCTCGATGCGGGGACCGTCGTGGCGGGCCTGAAGGAGGCCCTGCGCGTCGGAACGGACCGGACGGTCGCGAGCACTTCGAAGCTCGACGGCTTCCTCGCGAACGAGCTGATCCGCATCCACACGCCCGAATCCCTCGGGACGATGACCAAGACGCTGCGCGCCGTCGGCATGGGGCGCCAGGTCGACGAGCTCGAGATCGCCATGAACCGCGCGGCGGAGCAGGCGGCGGGGGAGGCGGCCTCGGTCTTCTGGAACGGCGTCCAGCAGATGACGATCGAGGATGCCTTCGGGATCCTCGAGGGCGGCGACACCGCCGCGACGGACTACTTCCGGCGCACGACCTCCGACGAGCTGCGCGGGCGCTTCGCGCCGATCGTCGAGGAGAAGATGTCGGCCGTCGGCCTCGTGAAGCTCTACGACGACCTCGTCGCCCGTTACGAGGCGAACCCGCTCTCCGCCTTCTCGAGGCAGCAGCCGCCGGACCTGCGCAACCACGTGACCGACGGCGCGCTCTCGGGCCTGTTCACCGTGCTCGCGCAGGAAGAAACGAAGATCCGCAAGGAGCCGGCGGCCCGCAGCACGGATCTCCTGAAGAAGGTGTTCGGCGCCGCGAACTAGCGCCGCACGCGCGAGCTGGAGCCGCGTGTGAGAACTAGCGCCGCGTGTGAGAACTAGCGCCGCGTGTGAGAACTAGCGCCGCGCCCGCGGCAGCGAGAGGCCGGCCATGGCGATGATGTCGCGCTGGACCTCGTTCACCCCGCCGCCGAAGGTCAGCGTGACCGCGCTGCGATAGGCGTGCTCGAGCAGCCCGCCGAAGAGCATGCCCGGCTCCCCGCCGCGCACGAGCCCCGCCTCGCCAGTGATCTCGAGCAGCAGCCGGTAGCACTCGACGAAGAACTCCGTCCCCATCACCTTGACGGCACTGGCCTCCTCCATGCGCGGGTGCCCCGCGGTGAGGGACCACGCGGAGCGCCAGTTCAGGAGCTTCAGCGCTTCGAGCTTCGCGTAGATCCGGGCGAGGTTCGTCTGCACCCACTCGCGCTCGATCATCTTCCCGCCCTCGGGTGAATCGGTCGCGGCGGCCCAGCGCCAGACCTCCTCGAGCAGGCGGTCGGCGGTGCCGGGCGTCGCGAGGGTGATGCGCTCGTGGTTCAGCTGAGAGACGACGAGCGACCACCCGCCGTTCTCGGGCCCGACCAGATTGCTCACGGGCACGCGCACGTTCTCGTAGTAGGTGGCGTTGGTCCGCTCGCCGCCGAGGGTGTGGATCGGCGTGACCGAGTAGCCCTCGGCGCTCGTCGGGACGAGCAGGATCGAGATGCCCTTGTGCTTCGGCGCATCCGGGTCCGTGCGCGCCGCGAGCCAGATGTAGTCGCAGTCGTGGCCGTGGGTCGTGAAGATCTTCTGACCGTTCACGATGTACTCGTCGCCGACGCGGTCGGCCCGGGTGGTGAGAGAGGCCAGGTCCGTGCCCGAGCCGGGCTCGGTGTAGCCGACGCCGAAGTGGAGTTCGCCGCGCAGGATCGGCGGGAGGTACTCCTTCTTCTGCACCTCGTTGCCGAACTGCATGATCGCCGGGCCGATCGTGTTGACCGGGATGATCGGAAGCGGCGCCCGCGCGCGGTAGGTCTCGTCCCAGAAGATGAACTGCTCGATCGGGGTGAAGCCCTGGCCGCCGTACTCCTCGGGCCAGCCGACGCCGAGCCAGCCGTCCTTGCCCATCTGGGCGACGACCCGCCGGTAGGCCGTTCCGCCGGCGCCGCCGTCCTCCTCCGCCGCCAGCTCCGCCCGGATCTCGGGGGTCAGGAGCCCCTCGTAGTAGGCGCGGATGCGCATGCGAAGGGCGTCCTGCTCGGCGGTGAAATCGACGTACATGCTCGTCCTCGAAGGCTTTTTCTGTGGGGGGCGGCCTCGGCGGCCGGCCCGCTCCGATTCATGGTTGCACAACGGGCTGGAACGTGTTCTAATAATAATTGTAACAGGTTCTATTTCGACGGCCCCCGTCAGACTGCTCCGGTGTAACAGGAACCCGCCCGGGGTGGATTGGCGGGGGCCGACTTCTCGAAGGCCCCTTACCCTCCCGCCACCATGACGCCCGGCCCTCCCGCCGCCCTCATCGCTGGCTCCTCCCGCCCATGAACTTCGCATTCGGTGAAGAACAGGAAGCCTTCCGCGCCGAGATCCGGCGCTTCCTCGCCGAGCGCTCGCCGCTCAGCGAGGTTCGCGAGGCGAGCGCCCGCGCCGAGGGCTGGGCCCCGGCGCTATGGAAGGCCATGAGCGAAGAGCTCGGCCTGCCCGGGATCGCCATCGCCGAGGCCCACGGCGGCCAGGGCTTCGGGCCCCTGGAACTCGGCATCGTCCAGGAGGAGCTCGGGCGCACCCTCGCCTGCACGCCGTTCTTCGCGACCGCCTGCCTCGCGACGCCGGCGCTGGTTCACGTCGGCGACGCTGCGGACCACGCGGCCTGGCTGCCGGACGTCGCCTCCGGACGGCGCACGGCCACCCTCGCCTGGGTCGAGGGTTCGAGCTGGGACGTCTCGGACGTCACGATGACGGCCCGCGCCGACGGGGACGTCTTCATGCTCGACGGCGCGAAACGTTTCGTCGTCGATGGCCACACGGCGGACCTGCTGCTCGTCGTGGCGCGGGCGCCCGACGGCCTGGCGCTCTTCGCGCTCGAGGCCGGTGCTCCGGGAACGAAGGCGAGCGCGCAGCCCACCCTCGACCCGACGCGCCGGCTCGCGGACCTCGAGCTCGACGGGGCGCGGGCGGTGCGGGTCGGCGGCGACGCCGCGGCCGGCCTCGCGCGGGCCCTCGACGAGGCGGCCGCGCAGCTCGCCCTCGAGTGCCTCGGCGGCGCCGAGGCGTGCCTCGAGATGGCCGTGGCCTACGCCAAGGAGCGCATGCAGTTCGGCCGTCCGATCGGCGCGTTCCAGGCGATCAAGCACAGGTGTGCGGACATGCTGCTCGCCCTCGAGGGCGCGCGGACGGCGGCCTACTGGGCCGCCTGGGCCTGCGCCGAAGGCGACGCCGAGCTGCCCCAGGCCGCGAGCCTCGCCAAGTCGCTCTGCAGCGAGGCCTACCAGCAGTGCGCGGCGAGCAACATCCAGATCCACGGCGGGATCGGCGTGACCGACGAAGCCGCCCCGCACCACTATTACAAGCGCGCGCGGTCGAGCCTCGAGCTGCTCGGGGACGCCACCTGGCACCGGGCGCGCATCGCGGACGAACTTGGCTTCTAGCCTGGCCGCTCGCTTCGGCGCCGAACTCCGCACCAAGGTCGCCGTCTGGCTCGGGCTCGCCGTCGGGATCTGCGTCCCCTACTTCACCCTCCAGCGCGTTCATCTCTTCCCGACGCGCGACGTGCCCGCGACCCCCATCGACGGCCTCGTCGCCTTCGACCCGGCCTGGGTATGGCCCTATGCCTCCCTCGCGCTGCTCGTTCCGCTCGCGCCCCTCCTGGCCGAGCGCCGCGCGGATCTCCTTCGCTATGCGAAGGGCCTCTTCCGGCTCTGCTTCGTGTGCTTCGCGTTCTTCCTGCTCATGCCCGTCGAGGGGCCGCGGCCGGCGGAGGTACCGGACCACGCGGTCTACCGGGCGATCGTCGGCGTCGACCGCCCTTCGAACTCGTTCCCGTCCCTGCACGCGGGATTGACCGTGTATTCGTTGCTCTTCGCCGCCCACGTGTTCGGCCGGAAGAAGCCGCTGCTCCTCGCGGCCGGGCTCGTCTGGGGCGGTCTGATCTTCTACGCGACGATGGCGACCCGGCAGCACTGGTTCGTGGATCTGCCGGCGGGTCTGATCGTGGCGGTCTGGGCCTATCAGACCGCCGTGCGCCGCTCCTGAACCGAGCCGCGCCGCAGCGCCCAGAAGAGCACGCCCGCGCCCACCACCGTCGCCACGATGGAGAGGTACTGGCCCGGCGTCCAGCCGAGGTAGCGCGCCTCCATGATGCGCAGGGCGTCGAGCTGGAAGCGCACCGGCCCATAGAGCAGGAAGAAGGCGCCGATGAAGAAGCCCGCCGGCCGCGGCTTGCGCCCGAGCACGAGGAAGAGCGCCGCGATCGCCGCGGTGTAGAAGGATTCGAGCAGCCCGGTGTCGAAGCGCGAGACGTCGGGGAAGTCGACGGCCAGCCAGTGGGTCGAGGCGCGGCCCGGGTGATCGTGCAGGAGCCCGCAGCCGAAGCGGCCGATCGCCAGGGTGAAGGGCAGGGCGTAGATCAGGGTGTCGACGAAGCGGATCTGGTCCTCGGCGCTCATGCCCCGGCGGTGCATGAGGAAGGCCAGCCCCCCGATGCCGCCGAGCATTCCGCCGAAGGACGAGAGGCTGCTCCAGATCGTGAACAGGATGATCGGGTTCTCGAGGAGCGCTTGGGGCTGGTAGGCGATGACGTCGAAGACGTGGGCGGCGACGAGGCCGAGGGCGATGGCCCAGCCGCAGAGCGAGGAGGCGTCGCGCCGGGAGATGCCCGCCGTCGGCGCGCGCCGCAGCGTGATCTGGAACTGCGCCACGATCGCGAGGAGCGCGAGGACGGGGAACGCTTCGATGCGGTAGAAGCCGAGGTCGAGGACGGGCTGTTCGATGTAGGGCAGCACGGCGACATCTTACCTTCGCGGCCCGGCGTGTGGGCGGAATCGGCGGGTCCTGCGGACTCGCGCGGGCCCTGAAACGCGAACGCCCCGGCCGAAGCCGGGGCGTTGCGTTCTTGCACTGGACCTACCGATCCCTTGCGCCTAGGCCTCTTCGCGCAGGCTGCGGCGGTGCCAGAACATGAGTCCCGGCAGGATCAGCAGGAGCTCCGGACCGAAGCCGCAGGCCGGCGGCGGCCCCGCGAGCAGCGGCGAGCAGACCAGGGTCTCGTCGTCGTCGACCATGCCCTCGACGAGCCAGTCGTTGATGAAGCCCGGGTCGTTGTACTTCCCGTCGCCCACCCGCTTGCCGCAGTCCTCGATGCCGTTCATCGCCTTGTCGCGGCAGGTGAGTTCGAAGGTCGACTCGCCGAGTTTGGTCGTTCCGGTCTCGTCGAAGATCTCCCAGATCGAATCGTCCTGGGTGAACCCGGTGACCGTCACGGCCTCGCCCGGTGCCACGTCGTCCACCATGGCGAGCATCGTGCCGCCGGGGCTTCCGTCCCAGGCCACGATGTCGACGGTGTCCTCGCCGTCCCACACCAGGGTGACCTCCGTCAGCGACTGGTAGCAGGCGCATCGGAAGGAGCCCTGGGGCGGCGCCGTCACGCCGATCGTCACCTGATCGACGCCCGGGGCGCAGACGTCCCCGGCCACGTCGCCCGTGGCCGTCGCCACGTTCGTGGTGGTGCCGTAGAGCGTCGCGGGCTGCACGAACGTCTGGCTCTCGCCCGGGGCGAGGGAGACGCCGCTCGTGATCAGGCCGAGCTGGTCGTCGTCGATCGACACGTTGTCGACCGTCGAGGTGCCCGGGTTCGTGACCGTGTACTGGTACTGGACGTTGCCACCGAGGCTGATCGCGCCCTCGTCCTCACGGTCCATCCCGAAGACCACGAAGGAGCCGAAGCGGTCTCCGAGGCTCAGGGGCTTGTGGCACGAGGTCTTGATCTGGATCCACTGGCTGCCGCCGGCGCCCGTGACGTCGAGGGTCACGAAGTTCGGCAGGTCGCCACCGCTCGTGGCCGTGAAGGTCACGAGGTCGCCGAACTCGATGGTGTCGAGCGGGTCGGCCTCGAGGCCGGCGCCCGGGACCACCGAGACCGGATCGCCCGGATCGGCGTCGCCCGTGCAGTGGGCGTAGCCGCTCTGGGAGTTGCTCACGGTGCAGCCTTCACCCAGGTAGTCGCCGATGTAGACCAGCGTCAGCTCCTGGAGGTCGCTCGTGCAGTGCGGTCCCGGCGGCGAGAGCGGCACTTCGCAGGCGTCGAAGGGGCCGTCGTCGCCGCTGCCGAGCGCCACGCGCGTGCCGTTCTTCGTCGTGAACTCGACCACCTTCAGGCTGCCGAACTCGTCGCCGAGGGCGAGGGGCTCGGAGCACGAGGTGTGGAGCTCGATCTCCTGCAGCACGCCGCTGTCGTCGGTGATCAGGTACTTCTGGTTCGGGAACAGGCTGCCGCGGTGCCGCGAGGTCACGCGGATGCGGTCGCCGTCGTTGATGCCGCTGGCCGGCGAGACCCGGTGGCGCCAGGCGTGCTGGCCGGCATAAACGATGCCGACGTTGCTTCCGCCGGTGGCGTCGCCCGAGCAGCTCGCTTCGCCGTTCTGGCCGTTCGCGAGCGGATCCTGGCAGTCCTGGCCGGTGTACTCGTAGACCACGTCCACGAGCTTCGCGTCACACGGCGTTCCCGCCGGGTCGCCGGAGACGGCGCAGACCGGCGGCCCCGGAGGCGCGTTGCAGTCCACGAGGCCGCCCTCGGTGCTCTCGAACTCGACGACCTTGAAGGCGCCGAACTGGTCGTCGCAGGCGAAGGCCTTCTCGCAGGAGGTGTCGATCTTCACGATCTGACGCCGCCACCAATCGTCGCGGATCTTCATCTTGAGCTTGTTCGGGAGCGTGCCCGTGCTGCTCGTGATCTCGATGAGGTCGCCGCGGTCGATGTCGGTCATCGGCGTCGCGGACAGCGTCGCGGCGTCACGCAGGAAGGTCAGGTCCGCCGAGTCGCCCACGGGGCGCCGCCCGTAGCAGCGGAAGGCGTGGCCCTGGTCGTTGTTCGACTTCCAGCACTTGTCGCCGGTGTACTCGAACACGACCCGCGTCATGTCGCCCTCGCAGCTGCCGAGGTCGGGCAGGGCGGGCTGGGTGACGCAGCAGGTCTTGTCGAGCTCGAGCTCGCACTCGATCGGGTTCACCAGGATGGCCACGCTCGGGCCGCTCACGACCTTCTTCTGGATCAGGGCGCTCGTGTTGCCCGGGCCGCAGTTCGAAGTGAGCGTGTTGTCGAGGGAGAGCTCGGCCACCGTCGCGAGCGGCACGACGGAAGCGACGTCGACGCTGATCGAGCCGGACCAGGTGGAGAGGCCGAAGTTGATCGGCAGGGAGAACGTGTCGCTCGGCGTGAAGCTCCCGGTGAAGGGGATCACGACCGGGGCGATCGGGCCGCTCGTCGTCTCGGTGACGGTGACGGTGCCCGTGAGCGCGGCCGTCACGTTCGTCGACGGGTCGCCGAAGGGCGGGAACACGGTGAGCGTGGCGTCGCCGGACTCGACCAGGGTCACGTTGTCGATGTGGCCGCCGGGCTGGGCGGTGATCGTCGTCGTGAGGATCGAGGTGGTGACGTCCGAACTGCCGAGGGAGCAGGACGAGGTGAACGCGGCGGGGAAGAAGACGAGCTGGTCGCCCGAACCGCCGATCGACGGCGCGCCCCAGATCGGCTCCGGGTCGCCGGCGGTCTGGGTGGTCTCGGAGACGGCGATGAAATCGACGCTGGTTCCGAGGAAATCCCCGTGATTGACCGTGGCCCGTGCGGGCTGGGCCACCAACAGCGCAAAGACTGCGCCAAGAGAAACGAACAACTTCACCACGAGCTCCTTCACCCCCCAACGAAACCAGCAACAGCGACGGAGCACTATGTCAGGCGCTGAGCGCACCCTTCCTTACGCTGGTCTCCCAGTTCCCCAAAAACACATGCAGAAAAACTTCCGAAGCCTAGGCGCGGCGGCGAAGGCCGAGCGCGCCCAGGAGGCCGATGGCGATCACCGCGAGGGTGGCCGGCTCGGGCACCGTGATAATGACCGACGGGCCGCTCACGACCTTCTTCTGGATCAGGGCGCTCGTGCCGGCTTCGCTCGCAGCGTTGAGCACGTTGTTGAGCTGAAGCTCGGCGACGGTCGCGTCCGGCACGTAGCTCGTGATGTCGATGACCACGCTCGCCGTCCAGAGGGTCACGCCCGGGTTGGTCGGCAGCGTGAAGGTGCCAGCGGGCACGGTCGTCGGCGTCACGACGCCGGTAAAGGGAATCACGACGGGCGTGATGGATCCGCTCAGATCCTCCGTGACGGTCAGGAAGCCGGAGAGGCCGATGAAGCTTCCGGTGGCCGCCGTCCCCGCGCCGAAGAGCGAGGTGTCACCGAACTCGGTGATCGAGAAGGTCGTGAGCGTGTTCCCGCCCGTGGCCTCGAGGGTGAGGTTCAGAAGGGAGCCCGTGCCGTCGACGCCGCCTCCAGCGCTGGTGGCCGTGAAGGTCGTCGGGAAGAACAAGAGCGAGTTCCCGGCCGTGGTCGGCGCGCCGAACAAGGGCTCCGGGTCGCCGAACAGGGACGTCTCGTTCACGTCGATGAAGTCCAGGTCGGCGCCGCTGAAGTCCCCGTAGCTCGTGAGGGCCGAGGCCGGGCCGGCGACGAGCAGGGCAGTGGCGAGGATCGGGAGGGCGCGGAATCGCATGGGTCGCATCCTTGTCTTCGAGCAGCAAGAGAGAAGCAACCGAAAAGAGAGCAAGTTTCGAGCCAACTGGGGCTCGCCGCCCCACCGCGGCCAGGCGCGTGAAAATGAAAGGAAATCAGGACCTTGGCGGGTTTCCCGGATGTGGACTCTTGGCCGGGAGGGAAAACTGGGTGCGCGCGAAGGGAAAACCCTTTCCCATCCCGGCGACTCGCGGTCGGAAGCGGGGACCCGTGGTCGGAAGGTCCCCTTGGGGCTAGTTCCCCTGGCAGGCCCGCTGGGCGGCCGAGAGGACGAGGGCCGCGAGCCAGATCATGGTGACCCCGAAGCGGAAGGGCCGCCGCGGGGCGTCGGGTTCCTCGGCCGCCTCCGCCTCGCCGAAGACCGGTTCCTGCTCGAAGACCGACTCCGTCGGGTCGGTGCCGATCCGGAAGAACGGGCCCCCGCCCACCCGCTCGCCGCAGTGCAGGCAGGTCTTCGTGCCGACCGGGAAGCTCACGTCGCAGTGATGGCAGCGGACTTCGTAGGGGCTCTCGGACATCGCCCCGGAGGATAGCGGGCGGTCAGTTCCGGGGCAGATCCTGGAAGGCGGTTTCGCGGTCGCCCCGCTCCTCCTTCGGGAGGCCGAGCGTGCGCTCGGCGGCGACGTTCTTCTGGATCTCGTCCGTGCCGCCGGCCACGTGCATGGCCGGGGCGAACAGGAACTGGTTCTGCCACGAGCCCGCCCGCAGCAGGGCGTCCGGCCCGAGCAGGCGCAGGCCCATGTCCGCGCCTTCGCTCATCAGCCGTGCGATCGCGAGCTTCATGACCGAACTCTCGGCGTCGGGCATCACGCCCTGGCCGAGCTTGGTGATGATGCGGGCGTTCAGCAGCTCGAGCGTCTTGCCGTGGCCCCAGACCTTCACGAGGTCGTCGCGCATCACCGGGTCCAGGCGGCCGCGGTTCTCGCGCGCCAGCGCCGCCAGATCCTCGAAGCGGAACGTCTCCATGCCGCCCATGCCCATGCGCTCGTTCAGGAGCGTGGTCATCGCGCAGGACCAGCCGCCCCCGACGGGGCCGAGGCGGCACGCGTCCGGGATCCGCACCTCGTTCAGGAAGGTATCGGCGAAGTGCGTCGAATCGTTCATCTGGCGGATCGGCCGGACCTCGACGCCCGGCGCATCCATCGGAAGCAGGAAGTAGGTGATGCCTTCGTGCTTCGGCACCGTCGGGTCGGTGCGGCACAGGAGGATCCCGAACTGGGAGTCCTCGGCGCCCGACGACCACGTCTTCTGGCCCTGGATCACCCACTCGTCGCCGTCGCGCTCGGCGCGGCAGGCGAGCCCGGCGAGGTCGCTCCCGGCCCCGGGCTCGCTGAAGAGCTGGCACCAGAGCTCGTCCCCGCGGAGCAGCGGTTCGAGGTAGCGCTGCTTCTGTTCCTCGGTGCCGTGGGCGATGAGCGTCGGCCCGGCCATCGCGAGGCCGGGCATGAACATCGAGAGCCCGACCTCCTTCCGCGCGAGCTCCTGGTTCCAGATGATCTGCTCGATCGGGCCGAGGCCGCGGCCCCCGTAGGCCTTCGGCCAGGTGAGGCCGGCCCAGCCGTGCTCGTAGAGCGTGCGCTGCCACGCCCGGTGGGCGTCGACGTTCGACGCCGCGAGCGGATCCTCGCCGTAGAGTTCCGCGGGGTCCGGCGCGTGGGCGTCGAGGAACGCGCGCGCTTCCGTCCGGAAGGCGGCCTCGCTCTCGGAGTCGCGGAAGTCCACGGCCGGGGCTCAGCCTTCGAGCTTGAGCGCCTGCTTCGGGCACAGGCGCACGGCGGCCTCGACCTTCGCCCGCAGCGCTTCGCCCGGGTTCTCGTCGAGGATGTTCAGGTTGTCGTCGTCGTCCACTTCGAAGACTTCCGGCGCTTCGGCCATGCAGACGGCGTTGGCTTCGCACAGGTCGTAGTCCACGATGATCTTCATGCAGGCATCCTCCCGTTCCCGCTAGGGAAATCAGGCCGGAACGCTATCACGTCGAGGGCGTCCGGGGGGCCACAGGATACTAGAACGCGTTCTAATTCCAAGGTAGAATGATGGCGTTCTTCGCCGCCGGCCCCGACCCCGCCGGCCCACGGCCCCTCGAGCGAACGGAGCCTTCCATGCACATCGATCTCACCCCCGACCAGCGCGCCTTCCGCGACGAGATGCGGACGTATTTCGAGCGGGTCATGACGCCGGAGATGGTCGAGGAGATTTCCGGTACGGAGGGCGGCGGCCCGCTCTTCCGCGCCGCCATGAAGCAGATGGGCCGCGACGGTCTGCTCGGCATCGGCTGGCCGAAGGAGTACGGCGGCCAGGCGCGCTCCTCGATCGAGCAGTACCTGTTTTCGGACGAAGCGCAGCGTTCGGGCTTTCCGCTCCCCTTCCTGACGCTGAACACCGTCGGCCCGACGCTCATGCAGTTCGGCAGCGAAGAGCAGCGCCGCTACTTCCTGCCGAAGATCCTGGCCGGCGAGATCTTCTTCTGCATCGGCTACTCCGAGCCGGGGGCCGGCACCGACCTCGGCTCGCTCGTGACCCGCGCCGTGCGCGACGGCGACGAGTGGGTGATCAACGGCCAGAAGAGCTTCACGAGCCTCGCGGGCTACGCCGACTACGTCTGGCTCGCGTGCCGCACGGACGCCGATGCCCCGAAGCACCGCGGCATCTCGATGATCATCGTCCCGACCGATGCCGAAGGCTTCCGCATGACGCCGACGCCGACGGTGGGCGGCATCTCGACGAACTCGACGTACTACGACGACGTGCGCGTCCCCGTCGAGAACCTGGTCGGCCCGGAGAACGGCGGCTGGGGCCTGATCGTGAATCAGCTGAACCACGAGCGCGTCTCGCTCATGGCCTCGGGGACGCTCGAGCGCAACGTCGAGCTCGTCGTCGAGTGGGCCCGCAACACGAAGCGCAACGGCCAGCGCGTGATCGACGAGCCGTGGGTGCAGCTCAACCTCGCCAAGGCGAAGGCCCACGCCGAGACGCTGAAGCTCATGAACTGGAAACAGGCCTGGGCGCTCACCCAAGGCAACCTCGCGATGGCCGACGCCTCGGCGGTCAAGGTGTTCGGCAGCGAGTTCAACATCGCCGGCTACCGGCTGCTCGGCGAAGTGCTCGGCGCGAACGGCGCCATCCGGCGCGGCTCGCCCGAATCCGCGCTCATGGGCCGCATCGAGATGATGTACCGCTCGATGCTGATCCTCACCTTCGGCGGCGGCACCAACGAGGTCCAGCGCGACATCATCGCGATGGCCGGCCTCGGCATGCCCCACTACAAGGACTAGCCATGGACTTCTCGTTCTCCGACGAACAGGACAGCCTGCGCGAGCTCTCGGCGAAGATCTTCGCGGACCTGTGCGGGCACGATCGCCTGCGCGAGTTGGAAAAGGCCGGCGAGTGCTTCGACCGCACGCTGTGGGCCGAGCTCGCGAAGTCGAACCTGCTCGGCATCGCCATCGGCGAGGCGCACGGGGGCATGGGCATGGGGTTCCTGGAGCTCTCCCTGCTGCTCGAGGAGGGCGGCCGCGCGGTCGCCCCGGTGCCGCTCGTTCCGACGCTCGTGCTCGGGGCGCTGCCGATCGAGGAGTTCGGAAGCGACGCGCAGAAGGCGCACTTCCTGCCCCGCGTCGCGTCGGGCGATGCGGTGCTGACCGCGGCCCTCGCGGAGCCCGAGAACGAAGACCCGGCGACGCCCGCCACCGTGGCCTCGCGCGACGGCGACGGCTGGCGCCTCGACGGCATGAAGCTCTCGGTGCCCTTCGCCGCGCTGGCCGAGCGCATCCTCGTCCCGGCCCGGACCGACACGGGCATCGGGCTCTTCCTGCTCGACCCGGCGGCGGATGGCGTCGAGCTCCAGGCGGTCGAGGCGACGAACTCCGAGCCGCAGTCCCACGTCGTGCTCTCCGGTGCGCGCATCGACGCCGACGACGTGCTCGCGGGCCCGGAGGAGGGCGCGGCGGCCGTCGCGTGGCTGGCCCTGCGCGCGAAGGCCGCGCTCTGCGCCGTGGCGCTCGGCGTGGCGGAGCGCGCCATCCGCATCACCGCCGAGTACACGACCCAGCGCGAACAGTTCGATCGCCCGATCGGAAGCTTCCAGGCCGTCCACCAGCGCGCGGCGGATGCCTACGTCGGCATCGAGGCGATGCGTCTCACGAGCTGGCAGGCCTCGAGCCGGCTCGCGGCCGGCGAGCCCGCGGAGGAGGCCGTCGCGGTGGCCAAGTACTGGGCCGCCGAGGGGGGGCACAACGCGACCTACGCCGCGGTCCATCTGCACGGCGGCATGGGCGTCGACGTCGACTACCCGGTGCACCGCTACTACCTGTGGGCCCGCCAGATCGAGCTGACCCTCGGCTCGGCGCACCGCCAACTCGCCGAATTGGGTCGTACCCTCGCCGCCGACTGACCAGGGGAACGTCCCCCTGGTCAGTCTGTAGAATGGGCGCATGCGTCGGACGGTCCTCGCGCTCTCGCTCCTCGTCCTGGTGACGGGCTGCAGCCGGCAGCCCGCCGGCCGGGCGGCGTCGGTCAGCGAGACGGCCGAAGCCGGGGGCGCGCACGCGGAGCTCGGCGTCTTCGGCGACCCGGACTCCTGGGTCGGCGACGCGGTCCTCCGCTACCAGCTCATCACCAAGGATCACTTCGAGTCGGCGACGTCGTACAAGGCGTGGGGGAACTTCGCCCACGACGCCGAGGTCTGTCTGCTCATCCGCCCCGCCGAGGACTACGAGGCGAGCGGCGAGTTCGTCGCGCTGATGCGCCCCGACTGTTCGTTCTGGAACAAGATCATCAGCCCCGTCGGGCGCGCGGCTCGCCTCGGGCTCGCTGCGGTCGGCGCGATGAGCTTCGGCGGGCGCCCGCCGGACTGGTACATCCTCCAGCACGAGCAGATCCACTTCGCGATCGCCGAGGTGGCCACGCGCCGGCTCAACCAGAAGATCGCCGCGATCCCCGTCGAGAAGCGCACCGACGGGTTCCTGCGGCGCGTCTACGAGATCACGCTTCGCCACACCGACGAGCGCCACGAGGCCTTCGACTCCGAGACGTCGGGCACCTACAACACGTTCCTGATCGAGAAGTGGACCCGCCTGCTCGAGCGGGAGATGGCCGAGCTCTGCGACGAAGGCCAGGAGTGCCGCGTCCGGAACTACGGCGAAGAGGGCTGACCGCTACTCCAGAAGCAGGGCGGCGGCGTCGTCCGTCTGGCGGATGACGGTCTTCGCGTCGTGCAGGCCGCCCGTCCAGCCTACGAGCGAAGCGAACCAGACCTGCTGGAGGATGGTCGCCACGCCGTGGAGCCGCGGTGTCGCTTCGCCCTCGCCGCGCAGGGCGTCGAGCACGATCCGGCTCACCCGGAGATGGAAGGAAGCCACCTTCTCCTTGGTTTCGGGCTCGCCGGCGGAGACCGCCCGCAGGAGCGCGCGGGCGAGGTGCGGGCGGCCGGTCAGGGCGCGGGTGGTCAGGCCGAAGACGACGCCCACGCGCTCGGCGGGGGTCGCGCCGGTGGGGGGCCGGCGGGTGAGCGCGGCTTCGAGCCCGTCGACCTGTTCGGCAAGGACGAACACCAAGATGTCTTCCTTGCTGCGGAAATACCGGTAGAGCGTGCCGAGGGCGACCCCGGAAGCCTCGGCCACGTCGCGCAGCCGGACGGCCTCGAACCCGCCTTCCTCGGCGAGCTTCGACGCCGCGTCGACGATGCGCCGGAGCCGCTTGACCTGGCTCGTGGCCAGGCGCGTCGGGGGGGAGCCTTCGCCCTCCGTCCCTGCGACGGTCTCCTCGCTCTCGCCGGCTTCCTCGCTCATGGGCGGTGGATTGAAACATGCGCCATCATCGCCGTCCAGCCGGATACGGCGCAAACGGAGGGTTTGCGCCCCGCGCAAGGAGAAGGTCGTGTCCAAGGTCTCGCAGAAACAACCCGTCGTCGCCGTCGTCGGCGCCACCGGTGCCGTGGGGGAAGTTCTCCTCGGGGTGCTGGAAGAGCGCCACTTCCCGGTCTCCCAGCTCAAGCCGCTGGCGAGCACGCGAAGCGCGGGCACGACGGTGACGTTCGCGGGGCAGGAGGCGAAGGTCGAGGTCGCCTGTCCCGAGGCCTTCGAGGGCGTCGACCTGGTGTTCTTCGCGGCGACCGGCGGGCTCTCGAAGGAGCTCGCGCCGGAGGCCGTGAAGCGCGGGGCGGTCGTGATCGACAAGTCGAGCACCTGGCGCATGGACGACGAGGTGCCGCTCGTCGTGCCGGAGATCAACGCCGACGCCCTCGAGAAGCACCGCGGCATCGTCGCGAACCCGAACTGCACCACCACCGGGCTGGTGATGTCCGTCGAGCCGATCCGCCGCGCGGCGGGGCTCAAGAGCCTCGTCGTGACGACGCTCCAGGCCGTCTCGGGCTCGGGGACGCCGGGCATCGACGAGCTCGACGCCCAGGTGAAGGCCGTGCAGGCGGGCGAGCCCGTGCCGCCGCCCGAGGTCTTCGCGCACCAGATCGCCTACAACCCGGTGCCCGTGTGCGGTTCGTTCCGCGACGACGGATACACCGACGAGGAGCGCAAGCTCCTCGACGAGACCCGCAAGATCATGGGTCTCCCGAACGTGGACGTCTCGATGACCTGCGTGCGGGTTCCGGTCCCGGTCGGACACTCGGCCACCGTGCTCGTGGAGACGGAGAAGCCGATCACGCCCGAGGCCGCGCGCGAGGCCATCGCCGCGTTCCCCGGCTGCCGCGTGGTGGACGACCCGGCCACGATGGCCTTCCCCACGGCGGCGGACGTCGAGGGGACGGACGAAGTGCTCGTGGGCCGCATCCGCCGCGACACGGCGAGCGACAAGCTCTGGCTGTGGCAGACGTCGGACAACCTGCGCAAGGGCGCCGCGACCAACGCGGTGCAGATCGCCGAGGCCCTGCTCGAGCGCGGCAAGCTCTAGGCGGCGACCGCGTCTCGGGGTTTCCCCGGACGCTCCGGCCATTCCCGGCGGGACTTCGGCGGCGATCTCAAGACCGTCCGGAAGAGCGTCGAAGACACCCGGATGGGTGCGCTTCTGCGTCGCGATTTCCGCCGCTCGTTGCCGCTGGCCCGGGCCGTGGTTCTCCTGCTCGCCTGCTGTGGCTCGAGCCTCGCCTCCGCTGCGGAGGTGCGCTGGCAGGTCCTGGACGTCTCGGGAGCTCCGCTCCCGAACGCCGTCGTGGCGGTTCTCGGAGCGGAGCCGGCCATCGCGCCTGCGTTGCGGGCCGTCGTGGACCAGCGCGAGAAGCAGTTCTCGCCCTACGTCCTGGCCGTCCCGCGCGGAACGCAGGTCTCCTTCCCCAACAGCGACCAGACCCGCCACCACGTCTACTCCTTCTCTACCGCCAAGACCTTCGAGTTGAAGCTCTACGCCGGTGTGGAGGCACCCCCCGTGACCTTCGAGACGGCCGGTACGGTCGTGCTCGGCTGCAACATCCACGACCACATGATCGGGTACGTCTATGTGCTCGACGGCGCGGCCCATGCGGTGACCGACGAAGGGGGTCGCGCTTCGACCGGGTTGAAGCGCCCCGGGTCTCACCGGGTCCAGGTCCTGCATCCGCGACTTCCCGAGCAAGGCGTCCCGTTGGGCACGTTCGACCTCGAGGCCGGCAACGAAGTCGTCTTGAGAATCCCCGGGAAACTCGCCCCGGATCCCCGAGCGAAACACGAGGTGAACGAGGACGAGGCGCACGAAGAAGAGGATCCGCTCCAACACCTCTTCCGCAAGGGAGCGCGATGAGCGCGGCGAGCGTTCGAACCCGCCTGCTGCGTTGGATGCTCGGCCTGATCCTCGCGAGCCAGGGCGTGACCATCGTGCTGGTGCTTGCCGCGACGGAGCGCAGCGCCGAGAACCATGCCTACGAGGCCCTCGAGCGCGGTGGCCGCGACTTCGACCGCCTGCTGGCCGACCGCGAGCGTCAGCTTCTCTCGAGTGTCGAGATCCTCGCCTCCGACTTCGGCTTCAAGCGCGCCGTCGCGACCCGGGACGTCCCGACGATCGCGTCCGTACTCGAGAACCACGGCGGCCGGATCGGTTCGGACGTCACGCTGTTGCTCGATCTCGAGGGCAGGCAGACCGCGGCCTTCCCGCCGGTCTCCGCCGACGGTGTCTTCACGCACCTCGTCGGCCGGTCGGAGGGAGAAGCCACGACGACGGTCCTCGAGCTGGCCGGCGCTCCGCACCAGGTCGTGCTGGTTCCGGTCCACGCGCCGCTCCGCGTGGGCTGGGTCGCCATGGGCTTTGCCCTCGACGACGAACTCGCGCTGGCCCTGCGCGAGCTCTCCGGCCTCGAAGTCTCCTTCGTGGGCGCTCGTGACGCGCTCCCGGCCTCGACCTTGCCCGCGGCCGAGCGCGAAAGCCTCGGCCGGTGGGTGGCGTCTCACGAGGGCCTGCCCGCAGAGTCGGTCCCGGCGCGGCCGGAGGGTTCGGATTGGATCACGCTCTCCGTGAGGTTCGGAAACGGCGGCGCCGGCGCCGTGCTCCAGACGTCCCATTCCGAAGCCATGGCGCCGTACGAAGCCCTGCGGGCCGAGCTCCTCGTGCTGTTCGCACTCAGCCTGGCGGGTGCGCTCGCCGGTTCCATGCTGAGCGCGCGCAGCTTCGCGAGGCCCATCCGTGCCCTCGCCGACGCGGCCAAGCGGATCTCGAGCGGCGACTACGGGACGGAGGTCGCCGTCTCGAGCGCCGACGAGATCGGCGTCCTCGCCGAGACCTTCCGCACGATGCAGGGGGCGATCCGCGAACGCGAGCAGGAAATCCGTCGTCAGGCGTCCCACGACGGCCTGACCGGCCTCCCCAACCGGACCGTCGCGCCGACGGCGCTCGACTGGCTGATCGAGGAGAGCGCGCAGAGCGGGGCCTCGCTACGCATCGCGCTGCTCGACATCGATCGGCTGAAGGACGTGAACGCGGCGCTCGGCCAGCCCGCGGGCGACGCTGCCCTGCGGACCGTCGCCGAGCGTCTTCAGACGAGGCTCGCCGGTTCCGGGTTCGTGTCCCGGGTCGGCGGCGACGAGTTCCTGGTCGTCTTCCCGGAGGACGGCTCCGCCGATGGCGTCGAGCGGGTTCGAGGTTTTCTCGCGGATCTAGAGGAACCCCTCACCTACGGCGGCGCGCGCGTCGGCATCCGGGCGACGGCCGGCGTCTTGCGCGCACCCGAGGATGGCGGCTCCGCCGAAGATCTCCTGCGACGCGCGGAGTTCGCGATGGTGACGGCGAAGGCGGAGCGCCTTCCGCTGGCCGAGTTCGAGCCCGGCCACGAGGAAGACAATCGTCGCCGGGTCGCGATCCTTTCGGATCTCGGCCAGGCGATCGTCGATGACGCCCTCGACATGCACTACCAGCCCAAGATCGAGATGGCGACGGGCGAGCTCGTGGGCGTCGAGGCGCTGATCCGCTGGGAGCACCCGCAGCTCGGCCCCATGCGCCCGGACCTCTTCGTCGCCCTCGCGGAGCAGGCGGGCAGCATCGGGGCGTTGACGGAATGGGTGCTGCGCCACGCGACGACACGCGCCGCGGCCTGGGCCACGCGGGGCTACGAGATCAAGGTCGGGGTGAACCTGTCCGCCCACGACCTGGCCGACCCGCGCCTCGCCCAGCGGATCCGTCGGCACGTCGGAGAAGCGGGGCTCGCACCCGGCAGTCTGCATGTCGAAGTCACCGAGAGCGCGGTGATGGCGGACCCGGAGGGCGGCGCCCGGATCCTCGGCGATCTGCGCGGCGCGGGCATCCGGGTTTCCCTGGACGACTTCGGGACCGGCCAGGCGTCCCTGGCTCAACTCAAGCGGCTTCCGGTCGATGAACTCAAAATCGATCAGGCGTTCGTTCGCCACATGCGGGAGGGCACGCCCGACGAGGTGATCGTGCGCTCCACCGTGGAGCTCGCCCACGCCCTCGGGCTCCGGGTGGTCGCCGAAGGCGTGGAGGATCGGCTGGTCTGGCGGCTGCTCGCCCGGGCCGGATGCGACGTCGCCCAGGGCTACGGGATCAGCCGCCCCCTCGCCGAGCCGGATTTCTTGGAGTGGATGGATGCGTACCAGAAGGCAGGGGGCTTCACGGAGCCGGCGGCGTAGACAGGGCGCCCTGGCCGCGGCGATGCTCGCGGCGATCGCGCTCACGCCGACCCTCGCTTCCGCCGGCGGGCGGCTGCTCGCGACCGGTGGCGTGACCCAGGTCGAGGGCTCGGCCGGGGGCGGGCTCGTTCCCTGGGCGGTGATCGCGGGAACCGGCACCGAAGATCAGATCGGCGGCGGAATCAGTGCGACGAACGTCCGGCTGCCGGACTTCAGACTCGAGTCCTACGGTGCCTCGGTCGGCTTCTGGAATCGCGTCGAGTTCTCTTTCGCCCACCAGCGCTTCTTCGTGCGTCCGCTCGATACGCGCCTGCGCATGAACGTCGCGAGCGCGAAGGTCCGACTCTTCGGCGACGTGGTCTACGGCGGTTGGCCCCAGTTCGCGGCCGGCGTCCAGTACAAGCACAACATGGACTTCGCCCTGCCCGAAGCCGTCGGAGCTCGCAGACACTGGGGGGTCGACGCCTATCTCTCCGCGACGAAGCTCTTCCTCGGTGCCGTGCTCGGCCGCAACCTCGTCTTGAACGGAACCGTGCGCGCGACCCGGGCCAACGAACTCGGCCTGCTCGGCTTCGGCGGCGACCGGCGCGGCGGCTACCGGGCCCTGTTCGAGGGCTCGGCAGCTCTCTTCATGAACCGGCGCCTCGCGCTCGGCTTCGAGTATCGCCAGAAGGGAAGCAACCTGAAGTTCGCCAAGGAATCGGATTGGATGGACGTCTTCGTCGCGTGGTTCCCGAACAAACACGTCGGGCTCGTCGCCTCCTACGCGATGCTCGGCGACATCGCCGGTTTCCGGAGCCAGAACGGCGTGTACCTCTCCGTGCAGGCGAGCCTGTGAGGGCGCCGTTGCGATGCATCGCGCTGGCGGGGCTGCTCGCCACGGCCTGCGCGCTGCCGCGCGCGGAGCCGCGGACCCTGTTCGACGACCTCGGTGGCCACGCGGGGATCGAGGCGATCGTGGATTCCTTCCTGCGCGAGCTCGCGGCCGACGAGCGCATCGTCCACCACTTCGCCGAGACGAAGATTTCGCGCTTCCGCCGCCACCTGATCGACCAGCTCTGTCAGGTCTCCGACGGACCCTGCGAGTACACCGGCGACAGCATGGCGGACGTCCACCGCGGCATGGGCGTCAGCGAGGGAGACTTCAACGCGCTCGTCGAAGACCTGATCGACGCGATGGAGACCGAGGGGACGCCGACCGGGGCCCAGAACCGCCTGCTCGCCCGCCTCGCACCGATGCACGGCGACATCGTCGAGCGAAAGAAGACCCGCCGCGCCCGCGCCGAGCGCGAACGCCAGACACCCCCGCCCGCCTCCCCCACCCCCTGACCAGGGGGACGTTCCTGCCTAGCTCTCCGAAGTCGAGGTATGCTCTCCCGTCGGAGGCTTCCCATGGAGACGGTTCGAGACCTTCCCTCCGGCCTCGTCGCGGTCGTGAAGCGTGAGTGCCCGACGTGCGAGCTCGTCGCGCCGGTCCTGCGGGATCTCGATGCGCGCACCGAGCTCACCGTCTACACCCAGGACGACGTCGCCTTCCCCGAGGGCGTGTCGCCCGTCGACGACACCGGCCTCGCCGTCTCCTACCACCACCGGATCGAGACCGTGCCGACGCTCCTGCGCATCGAGGACGGCCGCGAGGTCGGGCGCGCGCTCGGCTGGCACCGCGCCGACTGGGAGCAGCTGACGGGGCTCTCCGGTCTCGGGCCCGAGCTCCCGGAGTGGCGTCCGGGCTGCGGCTCGAAGTCCGTGGACCCGGACCTCGCGCCGGATCTGGCCGTGCGCTTCGAGGGGCACAAGCTCTCCGCCCGCCGCGTCGAGCTCGCGCCCCTCGAGGATGAGATGGAGGCCCTCTTCGAGCGCGGCTGGAGCGATGGCCTCCCGCTCGTCCCGCCCACCGAGCGGCGCGTGCTCGCGATGCTCGAAGGCACCGAGCGCGCGGCCGACGAGATCGTCGCGACCGTTCCGCCGGACCTCGTGCCGTGCACGGTCGAGAAGGTCGCGATCAACGCGGTGCTCGCCGGCTGCAAGCCCGAGTACCTGCCCGTCGTGCTCGCCGCCGTCGAGGCGATCTGCACGGACGCGTTCAACATCCACGGCGTGCTCGCGACGACCATGCCCGTCGCGCCCGTCCTCGTCGTGAACGGCCCGGTCCGCAGGCGCATCGGCATGAACTCCGGGAAGAACGTCTTCGGCCAGGGCAACCGCGCGAACTCGACGATCGGCCGCGCCGTCCAGCTCGTGGTGCGTAACGTCGGCGGCGGACGCCCGGGTGAGATCGACCGCGCGGCCCACGGCAACCCGAGCAAGCTCTCCTTCTGCTTCGCCGAGGACGAGGAGAACTCGCCGTGGACGCCGCTGGCGACCGAGTTTGGCGCCGCGCCCGGGCAGGACGCCGTGACCGCCTTCTGCGGCGAGGGCCCGAACACGCTCGTCGACCAGCTCTCGCGTGACCCGGAGTCGCTTTCGCGCAGCTACGCCGCCGCGCTGCGCCCGCTCACGCACCCGAAGCTCGTGATGGCCTTCGACGCGATCCTCGCCGTCGGCCCCGAGCACGCGCGCATCTTTCGCGAGGCCGGCTGGAGCAAGGACGACCTGATCGCGAAGCTCGGCGAGCTGTTGCTGATCCCGGGGGCCGAGCTGGTACGCGGCGCGGGCGGCATCGCCGAGGGTGTTCCCGAAGGCCTGAAGGACGCGACGCTCCCGAAGTTCCGGCCCGGCGGCCTGCGCATCGTGCACTGCGGTGGCGGCGCCGGACTCTTCTCTGCGATCATCCCCGGGTGGGTCTCCGGCGAGGTCGGCAGCACCCCGGTGATGAAGGAGATCCGGCCGTGACGCACCCTGGGGTACGCCCGTGACCCGCATCCTCCTCGACCCGACGAGTGAGCGGAGCGCGGCCACGCGCGAGCGCCTGGCCCGGCTCGACACCCTGGCCGGCCGCACCGTCGGCCTGCTCGACATCTCGAAGGCCCGCGGCGACGTCTTCCTCGACCGGCTCGAGCAGGGCCTGCGCGAGCGCGGCGCCGAGGTGCGCCGCTACAAGAAGCCGACCTTCACGAAGCCCGCCCCGCCCGATCTCCGTCAGGAGATCGCCGTCGAGTGCGATGCGGTGGTGGAAGCGCTCGCCGATTGAGGCAGCTGCACGTCGTGCAGTGTGCACGACACGGTCGACCTCGAAGCCCGCGGCATCCCCGGCGTGTTCGTCGCGACGACGGAGTTCGTGGACGCGGCGGAGGCCCAGGCCCGGGCCCTCGGCGCCGATCCGGCGGCCGTCTTCGTCCAGCACCCCATCCAGGACCGCACCGACGGCGAGATGGTGGAGATCGCCGAAAAGGCGATCGACGGCATCCTCGAGAAGCTCGTCGACGAGGGCTAGCGGGCCGCGCGCGCCGGCTTTCCCCTCACTCGAGCCCCGCGCGTGGGAGCTCTTCGCGCAGGGCCTCGACGATCTCGCCGAGGACGGGAAGCTCCGCGAGCTCGCGCCGGTAGACGGCGCCCACCTCGTCGCTGAGATCGACGCCCGGGAGCTTCAACCCGACGAGCTCCCCATCGGCGACCTCGTCCGCCACGGCGCCCTCGGGCAGCAGCGCCAGACAATCGCTCGCGAGCACGAGCCGCTTCAGGAACGGCACCGAGTTGGTCTGCACCGTCGGGCGCGTCGCGAAGCCGGCGCGCTGGAGCGCCCGGTAGATCGGGCCCGCGATCTCCTGGGGCGCATCGTCCGGCGTGCTCCACCGGGCCTGGACGAGATCTTCGAGCGTGAGTTCCTGCGCCCGCTCGGCGAGCGGGTGCCCGGCGCGCACCCAGGCGCACAGCTCGCGGCGATGGAGCGTTTCGTAGACGAGCGTCGCGTCCGGCGGCGTCGACGGGAAGCGCACCAGGGCGAGGTCGAGCTCGCCCTCGGCAAGGCGGGGGATCTGGTCCTCGGCGACGCCCTCGGAAACGTGGAGGGCGAAGCCCGGCCGGCTCTCGATGAGCCGCGCCACCACCCGCGCGAGCGCCCGGTTCATGAAGCTCGCGCCGACCCCGATGCGGAGCTCGCCGGCGCCCTCGCCGCGCAGGCTCTCGATCTCGCTGGTGGCGTGGCGCACGTGGGCGAGCACGATCTTCGCGTGGCGGCAGAGGACCTCGCCGTAGCGGGTGGGGACGACGCCGCGCGGCTCGCGCTCGAGCACCTTCACCCCGAGGAAATCCTCGAGCCGCCGCAGGCTCATGGAGAGGCCCGGCTGGGAGATGTGGCAGCGCTCGGCGGCCTCGCGCAGGGTGCCGAGCTCCACGGCGGCCACCAGGTGCTCCAATTGCCGGATCTCCACGACGTTTCTCCATAACGTTGCGTTATGTTTAAGCGACAAAGATCTAATTTTCAATGATGTTCCGCTGCCATAGGATCCTCTCCACACGAAGGAGACGAACCCATGGCATCCATCCGCGACCAGGTATCCGAAGAAGAATGGGCGATCCGCGAGGACCTCGCGGCCTGCTACCGCCAGGTGGCCCGGCTCGGCTGGGACGACCTGATCTTCACCCACATCTCCGTCCGGGTCCCCGGGCCCGAGCACCACTTCCTGATCAACCCCTTCGGGCTGCTCTTCGACGAGATCACCGCCTCGAGCCTCGCGAAGATCGATCTCGACGGGAACGTCGTGCTCGACTCGGGCCACCCCGTGAACCCCGCCGGGTTCGTGATCCACAGCGCGATCCACCAGGCGCGCGAGGATGCGATGTGCGTGCTGCACCTCCACACCCTCGACGGCACGGCGGTTTCGACCCAGAAGGAAGGGCTCCTGCCCCTGAACCAGACCGCGCTGCTCGTGCGCGAGGACATCGCCTATCACGACTACGAAGGCGTGGCCCTCGACCTCGACGAGCGCGAGCGCCTGGTGCGGGACATCGGCGACAAGCACCTGATGCTGCTCCACAACCACGGCACGCTGACCGTCGGCTCGACCGTCGCCGAAGCGTTCACCCGCATGTACTACCTCGAGCGCGCGTGCTCGATGCAGGTGCGGACGCTCTCCGGGAGCCAGGGCGCGGTCGAGGTCGAGCCGGCCGTCGTCGAGAAGACGGCCCAGCAGGGCAACGGCCTGCCGGTCGTCGGGAACGCGCTCCTCTGGCCGGCGATGCGCCGCCAGCTGGATCGCCTGGATCCGAGCTACAAGGACTGAGGCACCCCTCCGTCGACGGCGAGGGCGCTAGCCCTCGTCGTCGGCGGGGAACTCCTCTTCTTCATCGTCGGGGATCGCGACGAGCCGAGCCCGGTTGCCGGCGCTCTCGATCAGGGCGCGCGCGGTCTCGATCGCGGATTCGCAATACGGCGCCGGGTTGCGGCTTCCGCTGCAGACCCAGGCGTCGACGGCACCCTGCACGGCCATCACCAGGTTGCGCGCGGTGGAGAGCGCGAGGGGCGTGGGGAGGTCGAGCAGCGACGCGATCATCTGGACGCGCGTCTCGACGGCGAACCGCACCAGCTCGCCCATGCGCTTGTCGAAGGCGCCCTGGGTCATGAGCTCGCGCATCACGACGAGCGATTCGCGGTACTCGGGCTTGAAGAACGCCCGGACGCCCGCCTCGGCGCGCGCGACGTCGCCCCTGGGGAGCTTCGAGCCGGTGGAGACGCCTTCCTGGAAGTCGCTCAAGACCTTGAGCGCCAGCGCGGCCACGAGGCCCTCACGATTACGGAAATGGTAGAGGACGGAGGTCTTGCTGGCGCCGGCCTTCTCCGCCACGTGGGAGATCGAAGCGCGCTGCAGGCCCACTTCCGCCACCGAGGCGACGGCGGCTTCGAGGATGTCGTCCTTGCTCGGCGCCGGATCGCTCCCGCGCGGCCGCCCTCTCTTGCGCTTCGACTTCATCCGCATCGTCCCGCACCAGGCTGACCGCGCCCGCAGAGCGGCCCTACCGTGGGGTAGGGCCGCTCCAACTTACACCATGGAAGGGCGTCACTGCTCGCAGACGTCGTCCGGGTTCTCCTTGATGCAGATCAGGATGGCCGTGTTGCCCGAGACCACGGCGCCGTTCTCCCGCGTGACGTCCACCTTCACACCGAAGTCGTGGAGGCCGGGCGGGAGCCCGTTGTAGCCCGGAAGGCCGCCGTAGATGTGGGTGACGCTCGGCCCCGAGGTCGTCTGCGTATCGCCGTCGCCGAAGTCCCAGGCGAAGGAGACACCGTCGAAGGGGAACGTCACCGTGAACTCCACCGAGATGTCCTCGATGTCGTCCTGCTCGTAGACGAGGTTGGCTTGCGTCGGTGCGATGGAGAGATCGAAGAGCAACGCCATGGCGTCCCCGGCTCGCAAGGCTCCCTCGCCCTCCACGTCCAGTCCGAGGACGCCGATCGGGCCGCCGTTGCCGTCCCCGAACAGGCCGCCCACGAGAGCATCGAAGCTCGTTGCCAGCACGCCGCTCACCGCAATCGGGAAGATGAAGTCGTTCACTCCGTACGGAGCGAAGAGGACTTTCACTACGGCCGGTGCGGTCGGCGGGCTGAGCTCGGTGGCCGGAGGCGCCCAGGGTTCGGGGAACCCGATGTCGAACCCGAGGGAGAAGTCCACCGCCGCGCGAAGAACTTCGACTTCCTCTCCCTGACCGTCGGTCCAGAGGACCTTCAGGATGAGCTGCCAGATGTCGAGCTGGTACATGTCGCCGTCCGGCCCGGGCCCGCCGTCCGTCATGGGGGCCATCGTGGGCACGAGCTCCACGACGACGGGGTCGGTCTTCTGCGCGTCGTCCGGGAAGAAAACGCCGAACGTGTTCAGCAGGTCGACCGTGAGGGGCTGACCCGGTGTCAGCTCCGTGATCTGGCCACTGAGCATGCCATCGTTCGTGCGCGCGGCCAGGACCTGGTTCAAGGCGGCGGGCGTGAGATACACCCCGAGATCGAAGCCGCCGACGCCCGGCGCGGTCGTGCCGAAGGGCATGAAATCATCCGGCGGCGCGAAGGACTCCGTCACCAGCACGTTGTCCGAGATGGCTTCGAAGTGCGCGTCGACGTTGTAGCGGGCGATCGCAGTCAAGTCGTCGATCGACGAGAAGGTCCCGTCGAACTTCACCTGCAGGAGGTCTCCGACCATCGAGCCCAGGCCGAGCCCGTTGATCTCGTTCTCGAGCCCCGGCTCGAGTTCCTTGTCGACCCCTTCCAGGATCCCGGTGATGATGTCATCGACGATCTCGTCCATGGACTGGCCGAGGTACAGCATGACGGGGCCGCAGCCGGGGAAAAGGATACTGTCGCTGTATTCGTACGTTGGCGTCGAGAACGACAGCGTTGTACCCGCGGGCGCGAGATCGATCTGGTGGGCGTCGGATGCGGGGAGCTGGGTGAAGCTGGCCGCCACGGTGGCGCTGTCGGTCTCGAACCAGATGTGACAATCCCCGAGTATGGGAATGTTGACCTTCAGGTGGCCTTTCAGACCGTTGAGCGCCAAGGTCGTGTTGAGCGCGCTCGTTTCGCTCAGCGCAAGACCGACGGAGGTCACCTCGAGCTCTTCGAAGGTGGTTTCGAACGAGAACTGCGGTAGCGGCACCCCAACCGTATCCGCCAGGCCGTCCTTGATCAGCGTGCTGACCTGGCCGCTGAAGGCACCGGCCACCGCGTCGAGGCCGGTGTCGTTGATCTGGGCCACGAGTCCGTTCGGGACGGGGTCGGTGGTCGCGATCGGGTTGTCGTTCGGAATGAACGTGTTGCGGTCGGTGCCGAGGGTGACGGTGGGGACGATCGGTTCGCCCTCGTCGTCGACCTCGACGAGTGTCGCCGTAACCGTCGTCGTCCCGTCGTAGGGGAGGATGGCGTCGACGTAGCCGAAGACCTCGCCGTTCAGGTCGTAGAAGGCCTCGGCGTCGTCGTAGCAGAACGGCGTGAGCAGCATCGTCGTGTCGCCGTTCTCACCGGAGGCCGTGACCTCCACGGCCACCTCCCCGAGTGTGAAGGGCGTCGGCAGCGAGTCGAAGCTGCGAAGCTCCGCGTGGAAGCGGATCATCGGCTGACCGTTCTCCTGGAAGACCGAGTAGGTGAGCTCTGCGTCGAGCGGGTCTGCCGGCGGGGGAGGAAGGTCCGTTGCCGGCGGGAAGTCGCCGTGCATCGGGTAGAGCACACCGATCCCGCTCGGATGCTGCTCGAGCCAGGTCCGGTACTGGGGCTTGATCAGCGACATCGGCAAGCTGCCGTCGCACCAGGGTTCCGTGCAGAGCACGTTGCCCTGGTGGGTGTTGCAGTGCTTGTCCTTGCGGATCACCGTGATGGTGTCCGAGTCCGAGGCGCCGGCTACGTTCGAGCCGAAGACGACGATCGGGTTCTCCCCGATCTCGAGTTCGATGCCCTCTACGTCGAACGCTTCGCCGGAGACGTCGACCAGGCCCCAGTCCAGGTTCCGCTGGTTGAAGAACTGGATCTCTTGGAGCGGGGAGCCGTTGCCGGAGATGATTTCGCCGGCGAGGCTCTGGGTCTCGTGAACCGTGTGGAACGGGTCTTCTTCCGGGTCGGTGATCTCGATGAACAGGAAGGAGACCGGCGGCGGCGGGAGGTCCTCGCAGGCCGGAGGCGGCGGGCCGTAGCCATTGGACCAGTAGTAGATCCAGTAGAAGGGGGCTTCGAAGTCCTCGGGCAGGTCGGTGGGGATGTTCGTCCACCAGGGAGCGTCCGGGTCGCCGTCACCGGAGTCGTGCCCGCTCCCGTCGCCCTGATCGGGCCCGGTCGCGCCGCCGTCCGAGCCTTGCATGCCGTCATTCCCGCCGCCGCCCTGGCTGCCGCCCCCAGCGCCCACGTCTCCGTCCTCGCCCTCTTCGGTGGGGAGCAGGCCGGCCCCCTCGAGCGCAGCCAGGACCGAGGCGGGCAAGCATTCCGGCGGGTCCGGAATGACGGACTCCGCCTGGGCGGGGGACACCGCAAGGAAGAGCACGGAACAGAGCAGGGTCCAGAGGCGCAGAAGGGCCATGGGAGTCTCCTTTGAATAGACTGACTGATCTATTAACATGCTATTGAGCGAATGGTCTAATAAAATCGAGGCTGAGGAAAAAAGAGAGAGGAGGGAACTGCTAACCTCTTTCAATGGCTCCGGAATCCCCGCCTTCGAAGCCCGCCCGCAAGGCCGGGCGACCGAAGGGGCGCGCGGGAGAGGAGTCCAAGGAGGCGATCCTCCTCGCGACGATCCGTCTGATCGGCGAGCAGGGAATGGCCATCTCCTTGGCCGACATCGCGCGCGAGGCGGACACCAGCAAGACCTCGGTCCTCCACCACTTCGGCTCGCGCGAGGGGCTCTTCCAAGCCATCGCCGCTCGAGCCCACCAGGCCTTCACCGGAATCCTCACTCAGACCCCCGGCGACTGGAGCGAACGGCTGGACGCTCAGCTGGCTCTGCACTTCCGGCCCGAGCTGCGAACCTTCGCCAGCGCGATGCAGCAGCTGATGGCCAGCGCCATGGTCAACGACGGCCATGCTGTCGTGGCGAAGCTCTCCATCGAGCACCGGGTGAACATCATCCAGGAGTTCCTGGGCCTGCCTGAGGAGGTCGGCCGTCCGGCCGCCGAGGCGATCACGGCGCTGGGCCACGGAGCCGAGGCCCTCTGGCTGGGGACCCGCCGCGCGCCGGAGATCTACCGCGAGATGACGCAGTTCGCGGTCCGGGCCATCGTCGAGCAGGCCCAGCGAGACGCCGCCGAGCTCGAGTCCGGCGAGCCTCCGCCGAGTTCGGACCGCCGCAAGTAGGCTCAGACCGGCTTTTCAGGGCGATCCCAGCCCCTGGCCGACCGCCGCGAGTCGAGGCGATGATCCGTCTCGTGGGAAACGTTTTTCCCATTTTGCGGCTCGGACGGAACCGGCGTTCCCAACGCCCCGGGCTCGCTCCGTTCCTCAGCCATTCGGAAATCCCTTCGCCGGCGAAGGCTTGCGCCCGGCAGTCCGTGCGCTGCCCCGGATGGCACGCCCGTTGCAAATATTCCGATCGGTATATTTAAAATTGTCCTTTCGGTTTTATTGACTCGAAAGGGCAAGGAGGTGTGCTCATGTCTGCTCGGTCCTTTGCCTGGCCGGTCCTCGGGTTGGCTCTGATTCTGGCCGCCGGCCCTGCGTCGGCGGTGACCATCAACGTGGAGTTCGAGGACAACAGCGCCGAGAGCTACGGCCTGCGTCTGGAAGTCGTCCTCGACGGCGGCCAGGACGTCGCCTTCAACTCCTGCGTCGCCGGGAATTGTTTCTGGGACGTGAGCATCCTCTTCAGCGAAGCCGGAGGTGTGCTCGCCTGGTCAGGGAGAAGTACCCACGAGGACGGTGAGACCTGGCTCTTCGCCGGAACCACCGGCACGTCGCTCAGCGGCACCGTCCCCCACGGCAACGGGATGGACGTCTACTCGGCGGTCCATGACGGGGGCTCGCCGTCCGGCGATTTCATCTTCAGTGGAAGACACGTCGGTGTGCCCGAGCCCGCCCTTGCCCTGCTCGTCGTGGTCGCCCTGGCCGGCGCTCGCCGCCCGCCGCTCGGCTCTCGACAGCCCTGAACTCGCCTGGAGGGGTGGGCCCGTTCGACGGGCGTGGCCCACCCGCAGGCCGGCCCTCGACCAAGGAAACCCACCATGAAATTCGGAACTCTCGTCCAACGCACCGCACTGCTGGCTTCGGTGACGTTCTTTCTCGCTCTCCCTGCCGTTGCCTCGCTCTCCGGGGTCGTTCCGGTCGAGCCCAGCGGATCCCCGCTCAGCCCGACGGCAACACCGGAGCCGCCTTCGATCGGCGCCGTTCAAGGGGCGGGCTGCCAACCGTTCCTCGTCACCTCAGGCTCATTCGGCACGGAATGGCCGCTCTACCACAACGGGTCGGGCAACCTCGAGCTGAGCTGGACTCTTCCGAACGCGGCGCTCGGCCCCTTCGTCACGCTGTGGCTGGACGGGAACACCACCGGCGGCGTCGAGCAGGTGAAGACCGCCGATCAGTACGCCTTCATCAGCGTGATCACGTCGGACTTCGACGACGAGCCCCCGGGCTACGCGCTCAACCCCGGCCTCCATACGCTGTGGGCGCAGATGGAACAGAACGGAACGATCTGTATCCAGGGTGCACAGTTCACGGCCTGGCCTCCGTTGATCGACGTCACCGCGGAGAACGCGCCCTTCGACGAGTCGCCCACGCGGACCGAGACCCTCACCTTCTCGCAGATGTTCAAGGTCGACGAACCGGTGACGGACTACTACGCCATGCACTCTGGGCGTTTCGCCATCCCGGTTCTGGACTTCTGGATCGCCTTCGGCTCGACCGCGAAGGCGGGGGAAGACTTCGATGGGCCGGTAACGACCTATCCGGAGCTGTTGCCCTTCACGTTTCCTGCCCACGAGCAAACGACCACCGTCGACATCACGATCCTCGACGATCGATGCCCGGAGCTCACCGAGTACATCTCGGTCCAGGCGATCTACGAGGCCCAGCTGCCCTGGGCCCAGATCATCTGGATGGCGCCCGAGTGGCGTTTCGAGATCCGGGACGACGATTTCGGACGGCCCTGTGTCATCCGCATCGATCCTGAGCTGACGCATCACCCGTAAGGGAAAGGCGTCCCCATGCGAATAGACCGACGGAACAATTTTTCCTCTCTGGTGGCTAGAGAGGAACCGTCGTTCCCAATGCGATCTGGAGGTCGCGGTCGAGTCGAGGTGAAAACCTTCCTGTTTCCGGCAGCTTGAGAGTCGGACCCTGCGACGGGGCGAGATGGCACGTCGGTTGCAAATAGTTCACTCGGTATAATTAAAATTGCCCTTTCGACTGTTTAGACGCATCGGCGGGCAAGGAGGTGTTGTTGTTCATGTCTGTTCGATTCCTTGCCGGCTTGGCCCTGGGCCTGGCCATGTTGTTCTCCGGAGCCCCGGCCTCGGCCGTGAGCCTGACCGTCGTCTACTCGAACGAGGCGGAGGTCGGCTACAACGCGCTCTTCATCCTCGAGTCAAGCGCCGCGAGCGAAGTGACCTTCGATTCCTGCGCCTATGGGGGTTGCGTCTGGGGTTGGGACCTCAACGTGACGTTCCGGGAGGAGCCCAACGCAGGCGATGGTCCGTTCACCTACGAGGGCACCGTCGTCTTCGAAGACGGATACCTCCACAGCTTCGCCGGTGTCTACCACCTGGGAGGCACCCCGCCGGGGCTCAACCCCAGCGGGAGCTTCTCGCACGGGTTCGATCAAGTCCACTATGGCATCGGCATGGGGTTCAACGAGATCTTCGATTTCGGGCCCACGGGACTCATCAGCCTCGGTGAGCACTTCAACTTCGGGCTCAACGCCAGCTACACCGTGGGTGGGGGTGACGGGACCTATGGCGGCGCAAGCGTGCCCGAGCCCAGTGCCGCCCTGCTGGTTGCCGGTGCCCTGGTGGGAATCTGGCGCCGGGGGCGTCGCTAGCGCTCCGGCCGAGAGCGGCCGGCGGGTCCAACCCTTTCCCCCGCCGGTCGCTTCTCGGAGGAGTGGACCTGCAACCTCCCAGGGTTCAGGTCCCGAATGCGTTGACCGTCGGCCGACGGTCGGCCCAGGGGAGGGCCTGTTCCAGCTGCGCGGCGACGCGAAGGAGCCGGTCCTCCCCCGCATACGGCGCGACGAGCTGCACGCCGATCGGAAGCCCGGCGTCGTTCCAGTGCAGCGGAAGGCTGATGGCGGGCTGGCCCGTCATGTTGAACGGCGACGTGAACATGCCGTAGGGCCCCGAGCGGATGTAACCCTGCAGCGGCTCCTCCGGCGGCGAGACGAGCTCTCCGATCTGCGGCGGCGGCTGGCCGCACGTGGGCGTGAGCAGCAGGTCGTAGCCGCTCTCGTGCCAGGCGCCGGTGTTCCGGCCGGCGGCGTGCATGAACGAGACGGCGGCGGCCAGGTCCGGCGCGCTGATGTCGCGGCCGCGCGAGGCGATCGCCCAGGTCATGGGCTCGACGTCCTTCTCCTCGATCGCACGGCCGATCTTCTGGCCCCAGGAATCGAGGGCCGCCGCACACGAGGCCATCACGACCTTCACGAAGGAGAGCACGATCTCCTGATCGTCGAGCACGCTCGGATGGGAGGGCTCGACGGTGTGCCCGAGGCCCTCGAGCGCGCGCGCGGCGTTGCGCACGGCGATGGCGTTGTCTTCGTGGATGTCGACCCCGCGCGGGCCGTGATCGAGCAGGCCGATGCGCAGCGGGCCGGGGGCCGCCCCGACTTCTTCTCGATAGGAGCGAGCCGGGGGCGGGCAGCCGTAGGGGTCGCCCGCGGCCGGGCCGTGGGTGGCGTCGAGCACGGCCGCGGTGTCGCGCACCGTGCGCGAGACGACACCCTCGCAGGAGCAGCCGAACCAGCGCTCGCCCACTTCCGGGCCGAAGGAGTTGCGCCCGCGCGAGGGCTTCAGGCCGACGAGGCCCGCATGCGCTGCCGGGATGCGGATCGAACCTCCGCCGTCGCTCGAGTGCGCGACCGCGACGATTCCCGCGGCCACCGCCGCCGAGGAGCCACCGCTCGAGCCGCCCGGCGAGTGATCGAGGTCCCAGGGGTTTCGCGCCGGGCCGTAGGCGCTCGGCTCGGTGATCGGTGCGAGCCCGAGCTCCGGCGAGTTGGTGCGCCCGAGCGTCACGAAGCCGGCCTCCCGGAAGCGCGCGGCCAGCACGGAATCGACGGGCGTCGTCCAGCCGGCGTCCTTCAGCGCCTGCATCCCGTTGTGGTTGGGCCAGCCGGCGAAGTTCGCACCGAGATCCTTCAGCAGGAACGGGACGCCGCGAAAGGGGCCGTCCGGAAGCTCGCCCGCCGCCGTGCCGCGCGCTTCCTCGTAGCGCGGCAGGATCACGGCGTTGAGATCCTCGTCGAGGCGCTCCGCGCGCTCGATGGCGGCATCCACCAGCTCCTGGGGCTTCACTTCACCGCTGCGGACGAGTTCCGCCTGGGCGGTGGCGTCGAGATCCAGGGGCTGGGTCATTTCGCGTAGAGCTCCTCGATCTCGCGGGCGTACTTCTCGGCGATCGGCTTGCGCTTGAGCTTCATGGTCGGCGTGAGTTCGTCGCCGCCCGGCAGCCAATCGCCGCGGACGATGTGGAACTTCTTGATCTGCTCGACGCGGGAGAGCTTCTCGTTCGCCGAGGCGACGCCCGCCTCGACGGCGGCCACGATCTTCTCGTTCTCCGCGAGCGCCTCCAGCGTAGTCTCCTCGATGCCGTTCTGGGCCGCCCAGGCGGGGACGTAGTCCGCATCGAGGACGATCAGCGCCGTGTTGTAGGGGCGCGCATCGCCGATCGCGCAGGCCTGCCCGATGAAGGGGCTCGATCCCTTGAGCTTCCCCTCGATGTTGATGGGCGCCATGTTCTTGCCCGCGGCGTTGATGATCAGCTCCTTCTTGCGGTCGACGATCTTCAGGTAGCCGTGGCTGTCGAACTCGCCGATGTCGCCGGTGCGGAGCCAGCCGTCCTCGGTGAAGGTCTCGGCGGTCTTCTCCGGGAGGTTGCGGTAGCCCTGCATGAGGATGGGGCCGCGGATCAGGATCTCGCCGTCGCCGTCGAGCTTGATCTCGATCTCGGGGGCCGGCGGGCCGACCGTTCCCAGCCGCACCTTGCCGGGCGGGTTCGTCGTACCGGCGCCGCAGGTCTCCGACATGCCCCAGAGTTCCGCGAGCTCGAGCCCGATCGCGTGGAAGAACTCGAGCACCTCGACGGGCGTCGGCGCGGCGCCCGTGTTGATGGCGCGGGCTTCCTCGAGTCCGAGGAGCGCCCGGAGCCGCGCGAAGAGCTCACCGTCCGCGCGCTCGCAGACCGCGGCGAGCTCCGCCGGAACCTCCTGCCCGGCCTGTTCGAGGCGGACCTTCTGGATGCCGGCCTCGATGGCCTTCTTCGCGAGCGCGGCCGTCTCCTCCGGCAGCTGCTCGAGCTGGGCTTCGATGCCGGCCTTCATCTTTTCCCAGATGCGCGGCACGGCGAAGAAGAAGTTCGGCTTCACCTCGGGCAGCACCTTGATGATGCTGCGCGGGTCGTCGAGGGTGGTGATGGTCGCCCCGAAGACGAGCGGGATGTAGTAGTTGGCGGCGCGCTCCGCGATGTGGGCCGTCGGCAGCCAGGAGATGACGCGCGCGCCGTCCGGGATGTTGATCACCTGGTCGAGGATCCGCACGCCGGCGAGCAGGTTCGCGTGGGTGAGCTGCACGCCCTTCGGCGGGCCCGTGGTGCCCGAGGTGTAGATCAGCGTGAGGAGGTCCTCGGCGCCGATGCCCGCAGCGCTGGCGGCGGTGTCGAAGCCGGGGTTCGAACCTTCGATCTCGGTGAGCGTGAGGGTGCCGCCTTCGCCCTCGCCGTCGATCACGATCACGTGCTCGAGGTCCCGGAGGTTCTGGCGCGCCTTCATGAAGTTCTCGAAGAAGGCGCGCTCGATGATCGCGACGCGCGCGCCCGCATCGCCCACGACGTACTCGATCGATTCCGGCGGGAGCGTCTGGTAGATCGAGAAGGGCGTTCCGCCGGCACTCATGGTGGCGAGATCGCACAGGTGGAACTCGGGCCGGTTCGAGAGCATCAGGGCGACGGTCTCGCCGCGCGCGACGCCGAGCTTCGCGAGCCCGCCGGCGATGGCGTCGACCCGCTGCCGCACCTCGCCCCAGGAGAGCGAGGACTGACCGTCCGACGTGCGCAGGGCCTCTCGTTCGGGCACGGCCTCGGACATGATGTGGAAGGCCTGGATGAAGTTGTCGACCTTTCTGACCTGCTCGGTGCCGTTGAACGCTGCCATGGGGACCCCCTGAAACGGTAGGGGCCCAAACTAACACCGAGCGGCCTCCGGGGGGAAGCGCAGCTCGCCGGCATCGCGGATGCGAACCCGGCGGGGCCTCAGGTGCGGACGAGCCGGGAGAGGTCGAAGAGCAGCGGGAGGGGTTCCTTGCGGCCATCCTTGCCGACCGCCGCCTCGACCCGCAGGCGGAGGCTTCCGCCCGGCCCGCGTTCGTACCGGGCCAGGATCTGCCGGTAGGCGCCCGGTGCGCGGCCCCGCGCTTCGAGGGCCCGGGTGATGCCGCCGAAGAGGGCCGCGTCGATGCGGCGCGGCACGAGCATCATGATCTCGGCCCGGTTCCCGTGGCGGCGACGGACGGTGCGGCTGGCGGCGAGCAGGGCGGGCTCCCCCGCGTAGTCGCGGGCGCGGGGAGAGAGGGCGGCGGCGTCGGCCAGGGTGCCGGCCTCGAGGGTCCACGGGTCGATCGTTCCCAGGATGGCGTGGCGCTCCACCACGACGAAGCGGGCTCCGAGGGCCTGCATCGCGCGGGCGTAGTCGCCGAAGCTCCCGAAGGCCTCGTAGCGGCTCTCGAGCACGGGGAAGCCTTCGTCCCCGGTGAGCAGCGTTCCGCCCCGGGCGACGTCGGCCTCGCTGACGGTCTGGAGGGGGAGGGGCGGAGCGGCGAGGGGAGCTTCTAGAGTAGGCGCGGGTTCGGGCGCCGGGGCTTCGGCGACCTCGAGCGGGGCCGGGTCCGCCTCGGGGAGCTCGGCCGGTTCGAGGGGGGCAGGCTCCGCTTCGAGGGGCTCGGGCTCCTCCGCCGCAGCGAGCTCGGGGATCTCGGCCGCTTCGATGGGCTCGGGCTCGGGGGCCTCGGCGACGTCCACCGGGGCGGGCTCGGGTTCGGGCTCGGGAAGTGCCTCCGGCACCGGCGCTTCGGCGACTTCGGGCGGGGCGGGCTCGGGTTCGGGCGCCTCGGCCGGCTCGGGCGGTGCCGGTTCGGGCTCGGGCGCCTCGGCGATCTCGGGGGCAGCGGGTTCGGGCGCCGCGGCGTTTTCGGGCTCCGCCTCGGTCTCTTCCTCGGGTTCGGCGGCCGGTACTGGCGGGAGCGCGACGGCCTCGACCGAGGTCGGCTGCACCGCGACGCGCACCTCGCGCGGCGCAAGCTCGCGCCAGCCGAGGGCGGTGGCGAGCCAGACGATGACCACGAGCTGACAGGCCCAGCGGATGGCGCGATCGGTCGGCACTAGCGGCGCCCCCGCAACCCTTCGTAGACGTCGAGCAGCCGGCGGATGCGCGAGGCACTTCGGTCGTGCTCGCTCCCCAGGGCGACCGTCTTCTGGCTCTCTTCCCACTGCTCGAGCTCTTCCTCGGCGGTCGGTCCGAGGTCCGGGTTCGCGGCGAGAATCGCCTCGATGGTCGTGGGCTCGCCCGGCGCGGGGGTCTCGAAGGCCGGAAGGGTCGGAAGCTCCGTTTCCTCGACGGGCGGCGTTTCTTCGGGGAGCGCGGCGGCCGCCTCGGGGGGCGGCTCCTGCTCGGGGCGCGCAAACTCGGGCGCCGGGATGGCCGCGAGCGTCCGCACGGGAGGCGCCTCGAAGTGGGGCGCCGGGATCGGCGGGATCGGCGGGAGTTCGCGGGCGGCCGGCTCGGGCGGCTTCGGGTCCGGGACCGTCCTCGCCGGACTCGCCAACTCGGGAAGGGCAGGGACGGACGGCGCGGCCTCGGGTTCCACCGGCGTGAGACCGGGCTCGAGCGCGGCGCTCGCCTCACCCGTTTCGATCGCGACGGGCTCCGGATCGTCCGCACCGGTCCACCAGGCCGCCGCGGCCACGGCGAGGGCGAGTGTGATCACGAGGGTCGTGAGAAAACGAATCATCGGGATCCTCCGCGCGTTTCGTAGGCGAGCTCGACGTCGCCGATGCCCGACTCATGGGCCAGCCCGATCACCCGGGCGAGGGCCGTTTCTTCGGAGCGGATGCGCACCGTCTCCGGGGCGGCGAAGCGAAGGCGTTCGCGCAGCTCTTCGAAGGACACGGCCTCGTCCTCGAGGTAGAAGCGCGTCGTTCCGTCCGCTTCGAGGACCGTCACGGAGAGCGCATCCGGTTCCGCGGCGACGCCGGCGGAGCCCGCGAGATCCGGAAGGTCGACGAGGACCGTCGTCTCCGTCGAGAAACGCGCGCCCACCAGCGTGAGCACGATGCAGAAGAGCAGGCATGCGAGGACGTCGATGAAGTAGAGCGCGTAGCCGACCGGGGAGCTTCCGCTCACGGAAGACTCCCCGGCCGACCGCTCGGGGAGAGGTGTGGCGGAAACGGAGGCCCCTCCCTTGAGACGTTCGGTTCGTCCTGCTTCAGCCAGACGCCGACCAGGGCGATGGCGAAGCCGACGAAGGTGCTGCGCAGTGCGGCGCCGAGCCCGTGCACGAGCGGTCCGGGCTCGAGGGCGTCCGGCGACGTTCCGAGGAAGCCGGCCACCATGCCGCTGATCGTGCCGAGCAGGCCGAGCAGCAGGGCCGACTCGACCGCCGGCGAGAGCCATCCCGGCGGCGTCAGGCGCTCGAGCCGCGCGGCGCGGCGCACCGCCTGCTGGAGCGCCAGGCCGAGGATCGCCACCGCGAGCACGAGCTGCGGGACGAGCACCCAGCCGACCGAGGCGACCTCGTTGCGCAGCCCGCGGACGCTCGCGCCCGGCAGCTCGCCGGGCGAAACGCCGGCGACCGCCAGTGCGACGACCGGCGCCGCGGCGAGCACGCCGAGACAGGCTGCGACGAAGGTCCCGCGCATCGGCTAGCGCCGGGTCGAGCCCGTCGGGTCGCCGTAGGCGGGGTCCGCGAGGCTCGCGGTCGGGCCGGCAGCACCGAGCATCGGACCGAACCAGTTGCGCACGGTGAGGTCCATCCCCGCTTCCTCGAGCAGGGACTCGACCACCGCGCGGCCGTACTCGTCCGCGCCGCGCCCGACGAGCCGCCAGCCGACGAACGCCTGCCGCGCCCGGCGGACGGGCATGTTGCAGGAGGTCAGGTAGGCCTCGCGCTGGAGCATCTCGAAGACCGCGTTGTCGAGGTCCTTGCCCGGCGAGCCGTCGAGGTAGCGGCGGACGGCCTCGCTCTTCCACTCGTGGTGCTCGACGCGCCACTCGCGGCACGAGTCCGCCTGGGCGGGAGCGGCGAGGAAAAGGCCCGCGCCGGCGAGCATGGCCGCCGCGGTGAAGCGGCCGAGCGCACGGCGTCGCGCTTTGGAGAACCGAAGCTTCGTCTGGAAGGACTTCATCGCACCTTCTCCTCGTCCCGGTGGACGCCGCGGGCGAAGAAGTCGAGGCGCTCGTAGGCGTCGTCGCGTCCGTCTCCATCGGCGTCGTAGTTGGGCATGCCGACCACGCGCGAAACCACGCGGCCGAGATCGTTCCAGTCTTCCGTCTTGCCCTCGGCGGAGAGCAGCGCGCCGAGGCCGACGGATTCGTTGCCGGCGAACAGGGCGTCGAGCCGCTGGCCGAGCTGGCGCTCGATCAGCAGGTCGAGCAGCCGGCGCGTCGCGCGGCGTTCGGTCCGCAGTTGGTTCGCGCGGGCCTGGTACTGGGCGTAGAGCCCCTCCACCCGTCGCGCGAAGGCGAGGGCGCTGTCCGGTCCGAGCTCCGGCAGGGGGATCGCCATCTCCCCGTGCACGGCCCACGCGGCCTGGAGCACCGAGCCCGTGGTGGCGATCTCCGCCTCGCGGCCGAGTCGCTCGGCGAGCTCGGCGGTTCCCGCGGCGACGCCCTGGAACTGGTCTTCGTAGAACGGCTTGCGCTCGTCCGGCGATTCCTCGCCGCGGGCGCCCGAGCGCTCGGCCACGCGCACGAGCTCGCGTGCATCGGCGCGCATGCGCACGAGGGAGGAGCGGATCCCGTCGAGCCCCTCCTCCTGGACCTCGAGCCGGGCCGCATAGGTCTCGACGTAGTCGACGAGGGCCTCGGCGGCGACCTCGTCGGAGCCGGCGTCCTGGATGGCCTGGCGCGAAGCGACGAGCTTCTCGTTGTAGCGCTGGATGAGCGGCGAGTACTCGCCCTCGCGCTCGCGGATCTGCTCCTGGGATTCGAGGATCCGCCCCATCAGCTCCGGGATGAGTTCGGAGGCGCGTTCCCGGCCAGCGGCGGTGACGCTGGCGGGCAGGGCGAGGGAGGTGACGAGCGGAGCCGCTGCGAACACGGCGAGCAGGGAGATGCGGTGAAGCATGGGAATTCCTCGGCGAAGCGAACGGCGCGTTGTGCGAAGCGAGCGGCGCGTTGCGCGGGGCGAGCGGAGTCGGTTCGTGGGGGACATCAGAAGTCCTCCGGCTGCGGGCGGTGGCGCACGACGCTGCGCACGGCCCGGGGGACGTTCACGGCGGGCTGTCCGCGGCCCCCGGCGACGGCGCCGAGGGAGATCAGGGCGTTCGTGCCGCCGCTCGTTTCGTGGGCGCGGCGCTGGGCGGTCTCGAGCCGGCCGCTGCAGGCGTCGAACTCGCGCAGGAGCCGCGCGAGCAGCCAGCTCGTGCACTCGGCGGCGACGGAGCGCCAGGCGAGGGCATCGTCGCCCATGCGGTCGGCCATGCTCGCGCCGTCGCCGAAGCGTCGCGCTGCCATGGCGTACTCGCCCGCCTCGTAGAGGCGGACGCCGTCTTCGATCGCGGCGCGCGATTCCTCGGCGAGCCCCGAGGCGGTTGAAACGTTTCGCGGCGCCGAGGCCACACACGCCGTGAGACCGAGGGCCAGCGCGAGGGCCGTCAGCGCCGAAGGCCAGCGGGCGGCGGGCCCGAAGGGGCGGGTCGAAGCGGGGACCATGGATCCTCCTTCCGGAAGGCGGGAGCGGGGTGGCCGGGACGTCCCGGGGCCACTTCGTCGACTCCCGTTCAACCCGAACGGACGCAACCGGTTCCGGTTTGATTCACCGCCCGCCGCACTTCGCCGCCACGAACCCGCCGATGCAGCACGCCACCTGCAGCGGGGCGGGCTAAGCTCGGCCCATCTTCTTTCTAGCCCCGAACCCGGGGTCTTTCAGGCCCCGAGCCCAGGGAACCCGAGCGATGTCGACGCCTTCCACCGTCACCGTCTACTGCGCGTCGAGCCGGCAGGCCGACCCGGCGTTCCGGGAGTCGGCGGGCCGCCTGGGCGAACTTCTGGCGGAAGCCGGTGCGACCGTCGTCTACGGCGGCGGCGCGGTCGGCTCGATGGGCGCGCTCGCGGACGGCGCCCTGGCGCGCGGCGGCCGGGTCGAAGGCGTCCTACCCCGCTTCATGCACGACCTCGAGTGGGGCCACCCCCGCCTGACGGACCTGCACGTCGTGGCGGATCTCCACGAACGCAAGCGGCTGATGATCGACCGGGCCGACGCGATCGTCGCCCTGCCCGGGGGCTGCGGAACCTTCGAGGAGCTCTTCGAGGCGATCACCTGGAAGCGGCTCGGGCTCTATGCGAACCCGATCGTGCTGGTGAACGTGCGCGGCTTCTACGACCCGGCGATCCGCCTGCTCGAATCCGCGGTCGAGGAACGGTTCATGGACGAGCGGCACCGTGAGATGTGGTCCGTCGTCGAAACTTCGGACGAGGTTCTCGAGGCCGTGCGCAACGCTCCCGCGTGGAGCGAGGATGCGCGCGGCTTCGCGGTTCCCTGAGCGAGGAGCGAAAGGTGGATCTTCGAGGCAAGCGCGTACTCATCACCGGGGCCTCGCGCGGGCTCGGGCGCGGGATGGTCGAGGCCTTCGCACGCGAGGGGTGCGTCCTCGCGCTCTCCGCGCGGAAAGCCGAACCGCTCGAGGAGCTCGTCGGCCAGCACGGGGGCACCGCGCACGTCTGCGATCTGATGGACCGCGAGCAGGTGCTCGGCCTCGTCGATCGCGTCGAGAGCGAGGCCGGGCCGATCGACGTGCTCGTGAACAACGCCGGCGTCTCCCACGTGAAGCACATGCTCGACAACTCGCCCGAAGAGATCGAGCAGATCGTCCAGACGAACCTGCTCGCGCCGATGCAGATCACGGCGAAGCTCATTCCGCGCTGGCTCGAGCGGGGCGGCGGCCACGTGGTGAACATGTCCTCGATCGCGGCGATCCTAGCGCCCCCCGGGCTCGTCTACTACGGCGCGAGCAAGGCCGGCCTGTCCCACTACACGGCCGGGCTGCGTGTCGACCTCTCGGGGCGCGGCATCGGCACGACGCTGGTCGAGATCGGGAGCGCGGCAACGGAGATGGACGACGCCACCCAGGCTTACGGCCCCTACGCGAAGCTCCGCGGCGGCAAGGGCGCGAAGGAGGTCCAGATGCCGGTGTCGCAGGTCGTGGACGCGATCATCGATGCCGTGAAGAACGACCGGCGCCACGTCCGCCTGCCGCGCGCGACCGCTTCCCTCGGGATGCTGAACGAAGTGCCGCGCCGGCTCGGCGAACTGCTGGCCCGCATGACGCGCGAGTAGCCGGGAGGGCTGCAGCTAGACGCGCCGCGAGGGGATCGCGGGCGCGGCGTCCTCCCGCTCGGCGATCACGACGTAGCGCCACTTCGTTCCGGGGCGCACGGCGTCGAAGGGCCAGCAGGTCACGAGCACGAGCCGGTCCGCGACGCCCACGCCCGCGACGCGCGCGTCGCGTTCGTGCACCACGGCGGTCTCCCGCACCCGGAAGCGATGGTGCCCGCCGCGTGCGTCTTCGACCGTCACCAGATCCCCCGCGACGAGCTCGCGCAGGAACGCGAAGTGCGTGTCGCGGTGCCCGGCGACGATGCTCGTGCCGGCACCTCCCGGAAGGGCCGTTCCCGAAAGGTGGCCGGGCGCAAAGGCGAGCGAGCGCCCCGAGGCATCGGAGAGGACGACGAAGCGCTGCCCACGCTCCGGCGCTTCGATGCGCGCGACCGGCCAGGCATCGGACCACGGCCACGGGCGCGCGGCGTTCCCGGCGAGGAGGGTCCGCTGGTACGCCGCGTCGAGGAGCACCTGGGCGAGCGCGGCTTTCGCCGGAAGCCACAGCGCGTTCGCTGCGCAGACCGCCGCGAACAGTCCGCACGCTGCCGCCGCGGCACGCGCCGTCACGGCCGTTCTCGTTGCGCCGTCCAGCGCGCTCGCAGGGCGAAGCCGACTCCGGCGAGGCCAGAGGTCAGCGCCCAGGCGAGCCAGAGCGGTGCGGGCGTCGCGCCCTGGGGAAGTACGAAGCCGGCCGGCGTCCCCGGTGCGACCCGGCCCTCGGCGAGCCCTTCGCCGAGCGGCCTCGCGGGCGTTCGCTCGACCGCCACGAGGCTCGTGTACCGGGAGACGAGGCCGTGTTCGAGGGCGGTTTCCAGGACGTCACGCTTCACGTGTTCCTCCGAATCGCCGGTGATGAGCCCATCCATGCGGGCTGCGATCTTGCGCCGCCCGAAGAGCTTCTCGATGCCGAGTTCGCTGCGGCCCGGGGTGAAGGGGAGCGCCGCTTCCCACGGCCGGCCGCCGAGAATCCCGGAGACCCGGACGTCGCCGAGGAAACGCGAGACGCGTGCGGTGACGACGAGCGGCTCGCCGAAGTAGAGGTCGGGCAGCCGCGCGGGCCAGCTCTCGGTGCGGTCCGGCCACGCGATCTCGAGCTCCGTCAGCGCCGGCCGCTCGAGCTTCGCGAAGAGCGCTTCCATCCTCGTTCCGACCTCCTCCGGAGAAGCGATCGAGACCCGTGCGCCGCGCCCGAAGCGCGCCGCCCCGTCCATGAAGTGTCCGTTCGGTGCGCTCCCGATGCCGACGGTGAACAGGCGCGAGCGTCCGAGCCCCGCGCGGACCGCCGAGAAGAGCTGCGCCTCGTTGCCGACGCAGCCGTCGGTCACGAAGACGATCTGGCGCAGGCCGTCCCCGCCGCGTTCGTCGCGCAGGGCGGCAAGCAGGGCCGGGAGCATGTCGGTTCCCCCGCCCGCTTCGAGGCCGTCGACGAAGTCGAGAGCCCTCTCGACGGCGCCCGGGTCGGCGTGGGTCGACTTCGGGAAGAGCGTTCGGGTTTCGGAAGCGAACGCGATGAGGTTGAAGCGGTCGCGGGGTTCGAGGCGTTCGATCGCGAGGCGGAGCGCCGCGCGCGCCTGCACGATCGAGGCGCCGCCCATGGAGCCCGAGGTGTCGATCACGAAGACGATCTCCCGCGCTTCCGGCGCACGCGCGGGTGGGCCCTCCGCTTCAGACGCGGCCGGGGGGAGTAGCATGAGCAGCAGGTAGTGCTCCCCGTCGCGCTCCTCGCGAAAGAGGCTCGCCATCGGCTGGCGGCCCGGCGTCGGGCGCCAGCGGAGCACGAAGTCGCGGTCCGCGGGTACGGTGTCGTCCTCGAGGGTGACGAGCAGGCGGTTGGCATCGAGGTGTTCGAAGCGCAGCGCGTGGGTCGGGCTCTCGATCGCGTCGAGGGCGACGCCGGGGTCGAGATCGATCGCGAGCGCGACGTCGGGCGCCACGCCCTCCGCCGCCGCCGCCGCCGCGGCCTCACGGGAGAGCATCGCCGCGTCGTCCGCAACCGCTTCGCCGCTCGTCGCTCCCGGCGGGAAGTAGCGAGGGGCCACGATCCAGGGGAGCCGCAGGTCGAACTCCCCGTCGCGGTACGCGACGGACTGCTGGAAATCGATCTCGACGCGGATCTCGGAGCGGGGCGGGATGTTCGCCACCCGCGAGGTGAAGGCGTTCGGCCGGTGCTGCTCGAGCAGCGAAGCGCGCTGCCCGTTCGCCCGCGCCGCCTCGTAGACGCGCCGCGCCTGTTCGCGCTCGCGGATCTCCCCTTCGATGCGCCGCTCGCCGATCTGCATGCGCAGGCCGTCGACCGCCGCATGCTCGGGGAGCGGGAAGACGTAGAGCGCCTCGAGCCAGCGATCGCTCGGGTTCGCGAAGCGTTGCGAAACGCTCCCCCGGGCCACCATGCCCGCGACGCGCAGGACGACGTCGACCTCGAGCACCGGCGCGACGCTCTCGCTGCCATCCGCCGCGCGCAGCAGCAGGTGACCTCCCGGCGGCGTTTCGGCGGAGGTGGCGTCCGGCACCGTCTGGGCCAGGAGCGTTCGGGAAGGAGCGAGCGATGCCATCGCCACGAGCAGGAAGGCCTCGACGGTCCGCCGCCAGCGCCGGGGGCCCCCGCACCCCGAACACCCGCGACCCCCGCATCCCCCGGCCTTCTCCCGCCACGACGTCATGCCCGCTCCTTCCCTGTTGCCTCTCATCCGCGGCTCCGTGGTCGGCGACCGAGCGCGGCACGGCTGCAGGAAAGCAGCAGGAGAGGGCAGGGGCGGCCGCCTCCCGGGGCGATGACGGGGAAAGATGTGGCGAGTCTGGGGCAATCCACCGCACGCGCCGGCGGCCCGCTTCCCGCACGGACGGGGAGGCGGTAGCCTCGCGGCATGGCCAAGGAACCCGCCCTCGGACGCGTCGCGGTGGTCGACGACGAGCAGAGCATTCGCGAGAGCGTGGGCTTCGCCCTCGATCGCGAAGGCTACGTCGTGGAGAGCCATGCGGACGGCGCCGCCGCGTGGGAGAGCTTCTCGAACGGCGCCCTCCCGGACGTGGCCGTGCTCGACATCCTGATGCCCCGCATGGACGGCCTCGAACTCTGCCGCAAGCTCCGCACGCTCTCGGAGACGATGCCCATCATCTTCCTGACCTCGAAGGACGAGGAGCTCGACCGCATCCTCGGCCTCGAACTCGGGGCCGACGACTACCTGTGCAAGCCGTTCTCGATGCGCGAGCTCACGGCGCGCGTGAAGGTGCTCTTCCGCCGCCTCGCGCTGCTGCGTGGCGCCGAGCCCGCCGCCGACGGCACCGCCGTCGAAGTGGACGAACTGGTGCTCGACCTCGACGGCTACACCGCCCGCTGGGACGGCCAGGAGGTCGCCCTCACCGTCACCGAGTTCCTGATCCTCGCGGCGCTGGCGCGGCGCCCCGGCCAGGTGAAGACGCGCCGCCAGCTCATGGAAGAGGGCTACCCGCACGACGCCTTCGTGAGCGAGCGCACCATCGATAGCCACATCAAGCGCATCCGGCGGAAGTTCGAGACCGTGACCGAGGGCTTCGCCTGCGTCGAGACCGTCCACGGGCTCGGCTACCGCTACCGTCGAGCGGGCCGGGAGGCCCCGGCTTCGTGAGGCTGCGCAAGGCCCTGGCGCGCATCCAGGTGCGCCTGCTCGCCTTCAACGTCCTGCTCGTGTTCCTGCCCGCGGCCGGCGTCCTCTTCCTCGATACCTACGAGCAGCAGCTCCTGCGCGATCAGGAGCGGGCGATGGTGCACCAGGGCCGTCTGCTCGCCGCAGCGCTCTCCGGCCGTTCGCCGCTCGGGGAGCAGGACGCGCGTCGGACGCTCGTCGCCCTCGACCAGGAATCTGAAGCGCGCCTGCGCGTGCTCGACGCCGCCGGGCGGCTGCTCGTGGACTCGAGCCAGCTCGGCGCGCTGCGCCCGGACGACCCGATCCTGAACCGGCCTCCCGGGCCGCGGGACGGGCTGCTCTATCGCCTGGGGGCCCTGCCGTTCCGCCTGTGGCGCGAGTACCTGTTGCCCCCGGAAGCGCCCCACGCGAGCGCCGACGCCTACACCGGCGGCGGCCCGCTCGAGGGCCGCGAGATCCGCGCGGCCCTGAACGGGAACTACGGCGCCGCGACGCGCATCTCCTCGGGCGGCCAGCGCTCGGTCACGCTCTACAGCGCGCTGCCGATCCGCCGCGGCGACGACGTGACCGGCGTCGTGCTGGTTTCGCAATCGACCTACCGGATCCTCCAGAAGCTCTATCAGCTCCGCATGGACGTGCTGCGCGTGTTCCTCGCCTCTCTGGTCGCCGCGGTCGTGCTCTCGCTCGTCGTCTCGACGACCATCGCGCGCCCGCTCGTCCGGTTGCGCAACCAGGCCGACTCGCTGCTCGATGCGCGCGGCCGCCTGCGCGGGCCGCTCCACGCCTCGAACCGGCGCGACGAGATCGGCGACCTCGGCCGCGCGCTCGAAGCACTCACGCGAAGGCTCGACGCCCACATCGGCTGGGTCGAATCCTTCGCCTCGGACGTCTCCCACGAGCTGCGCAACCCGCTCGGTTCCATCCGCGCCGCGAGCGAGATGCTCGCCGAGGTCGACGACGCCGGGGAGCGCAAGCGCTTCCTCGAGATGATCCAGCGCGAGATCGCACGCATGGAGCTCCTGCTGGCCGGCGTGCAGGAGGTCTCCCGTCTCGACGCGGGCGCCTGGCCCGAAGCGCCCGAAGCCGTGGATCTCGCCGCGCTCCTCGACGGGCTGGCGGAGTCCTTCCGGACGCGCGGCGAGCGGCGCATCGAGGTCGTCCATCCCGAGGAGCCCGTCGAGGTCTCGGTGCCGGCGGACGGAATCGCGCGCGCCATCGAGAACGTCATCGACAACGCCGCCGGGTTCTCGCCGCCCGACGCCGGGATCCGGGTCGAGCTCTCGCGCGAAGAGGACTTCGCCGTCGTGCGCGTCCTCGACCGCGGCCCCGGGATCCCGCGCGAACACCGCGAGCGCATCTTCGACCGCTTCTTCAGCTACCGGCCCGGCTCGGCCCCGCGCGACCGCCACACGGGCCTCGGGCTCGCGATCGTGCGAGCGCAGGTGGAGAACGTTGGCGGTGACGTCGTGGCGGAAGAGCGCGAGGGCGGCGGGACGGAGTTCCGCATCCGCATCCCGCTCCCGGCCTAGCGCTCCCTAGCCCTCTGGCGTGGCGTCCGAGGGCGTCAGGTTCTTGTCGGCGAGCTCGGCGGCAAGGATCTCGCGCACGCGCAGCGCCGTGTCCTCGGCCGAGGCGCCCGCGAAGCTCTCGTAGGGAATCGGCTCGAGCACCTTGAGCTCGATCGGGTGGTAGCCCTGGAGGAGGACGCCGCGGTCGGGCAGCGCTTCGAGGGTGCCCGAGAGCGCGATCGGCAGGATGGGCTTGCGGGCCTTCAGCGCCAGCTCGAAGGCGCCGGTCTTGAAGGGGCGGAGCTGTCCCGTCATCGAGCGCGTGCCCTCGGGGAACATCATGATCGAGCTGCCCGCGGCGAGCTCCCGTTCGCAGGCCCGCATCATCTCGATCACGCTCGCGCGGTCGCCTCGGCGGAGCGGGACGTAGCCGTTCAGGTGCATGTTCCAGCCGATGCACGGAATGCGGAAATTCTCGACCTTGGACACCCACTTGAAGTGCCGCCAGAGCCGGAAGAGCACGAAGATGTCGATCACCGAGAGGTGGTTGGCGACCATCACATAGGTCTCGCCGGGCTGGATGTGTTCCCGGCCCGTCACCGTGACCGGCCAGGCCGGGTTGAACCAGGTGTAGAGCGACGCCCAGAAACAGGTGAAGCGGTGGAGCACCACCTTGCGCCGATCGAAGGGCGCCGTCACCGCCCATACTAGTAAGGCCACCGGGAACAGCGCGATCGAGCTCGCGGTCACGAAGCCCCAGTACAGCGACGAGTAGATCCGGCGAAGCATCGAGCGACGTTAGCATCGCGAGGGGTTCGGCCCTCGGGCTTTCCCCGGTGGAACCGAAAACGGGCCTGACTCGTTTCAGGTTCTCTGTCGTTTTGCCGTTCTAGAAGGCGATGGGAAACGCCTGAGGGCCCTTGGAGGGGTCCGGGCTGGGGTGACCCATGGTTCTAGGCTGGAAGGCGAGCGGCGCGGCGCGAGGCCGTGTCGGCGTCGCGATCGATACAGATGGCTTCGCACTCGTGCACCTGATGGACGGGGACGATCGTCCTGCGCTCGAAGTGTGCGAGTACGTGAAGTTCGACGGGCCCGACGAGTTCGCGCTCGCACTCTCCGGTGCGGTTCGCGAGCACGGGCTCGCCGGAGTTCCCGCGACCGCCGTGCTGCCTTCCGATGCCTACGTGGTCCGGCCCATCGATGCGCCCGACGTTCCCGACGACGAGCTGCGCGAAGCCACGCGCTGGGCGCTTCGCGACGAGCTCGACTTCGACCCCGTGCACGCGGTCGTGGATTGCCTGCCGCTCCCGGTGGAAGGGCCGGACGCGAGCCGAAGCATGTTCGCCGTGGCGGCCCGCGCGGAGCTCATCGACCAGGTGGTCGAGACGCTGCGCGAAAGCGGCCTCGAGCCCGCCGCCGTCGAGATCCGGGAGACGGCCCTCCTGAACCTCTCGCCCGTGGTCGGCGACGCCAGCGAAGGCCAGGCCTTCCTCCGCCTCTCGCCCAAGCGGAGCCGCTTCGGCGTCACGCGCGGCGGCGACCTCTGCATGGCGCGCGACCTCGTGACCGACCTCTCGGTGCTCGAGACGTTCTCGGGCCTCGAGTCGGCTTCCGAGGAGATCGGCCCGGACCTCGAGAACGTGCTGCTCGAGGTGCAGCGCTCCCTCGACTACTTCGAGAGCAACTTCGGCCGCGTGCCGGCGCAGGCGCTCTGGGTCCTGCCGTCTCCCTTCGAGCTCGGCCCCTTCGTCGCCCACCTGCAGGACAACACCCAGGTTTCGGTCGCGCAGATCGACCTGGCGAATCTCGTCGATACCACGGTCTCCCTTCCCCAGGATCTCCAGGACAAGGCCCTGGCCGCGTTCTGCGCCGCGCTCCGCCGCGCCGAAGGCCGCCACCTGGAGATGTGGAATCCGCAGGCCGCCCTCTCGGGCGCACCCTTCTCCGGGGACACGCTGCTCAAGGCCTCCGCGATCTTCCTCGTCGGCCTGGTCGGCATGACGCTCTTCGGCTCCTGGCAGAACACCCGCACCGCGCAGACGATCGAGGCGATGGAGGCGCAGGTCGCGGCCGCATCCGCCCGCATCGAGAGCGTCGAAGGCACCCGGGCCATCGGCCCCGACGAGAGCCTGGCGGTGCAGATCGCGGCGCTGCGCGAGGCGCGCGTCGGGAAGTCGCGCATGCTCGAGGCGCTCTCGGGGGGAGGGCTCGGGAACCTGACGGGCTTCTCCGAAACCTTCGAGACGCTCGCGCGGCTTCGCCGCGAAGACGTCTGGCTCGAGCGGATCGCACTGCTCGCGGGTGGCGAGTCGATCTCTCTCGCCGGCGCAGCGATGAGCCCGGAGGCGGTGCCGTCCTGGCTCTCCAGCCTGAAGGGGGAGCCGGCCTTCGCCGGGAAGTCCTTCCGCGCCTTCGAACTCGGCTCGCCCGAAGCGGGGCCGGGCGTCGTGGCGTTCTCGCTCGGCAGCCGCCGCGAGCCGGGAGACACGCCTTGAAGGAACTGATGGTCCACGTCCACAAGCTCGTTGCCGCCGTGGATGCGCTGAGCCTGCGCGAACGGGTCGCCGTCGCCGGAGCGAGCCTGCTCGTCCTCTGGGGCGCCTGGACCGTCCTGTTCTGGGACGACATCGAGGCGGAGCGCGTCGGCGCGGCCCAGCGCATCGAAGCAGCCCAGAGTCAGCTCGAAGCCCTCGACCGGCGCAGCTCGGACGCCGCCGCGAGCGCCGCCAGCGACCCGGACCGCCAATCCCGGGAAGAGCGGGACCGGCTCGTCGCCCAGATCGAGCAGCTCGACGCGGAACTCGCCGAGCGCGCGAGCCAGCTCATCACGCCGGACGAGATGGTCGGCGCCCTGCGACAGATCCTCGCCGAGCAGCACGGGCTCACGCTCGATCGTCTCGAGCTCCTGGCGCCGGTCTCCGCGCTGGAAGAAGAGGAGGACGGCGAAGCGACCGCTGCGGTGGAGGGCGCTGCCCGACCGGCGCTCTACAAGCACGTCGTCGAGATCGAGTACCGCGGCGGCTACTTCGACACCCTGCGTTACCTGCGCGCCGTGGAGCGGCTCGGTTGGAGCCTCTATTGGGAGTCGCTCGACTACGAGGTCGTCACGTATCCGGAGGCGCGGGTCCGCCTGCGCCTGTTCACCCTGAGCGAGCAGGAGGGCTGGATCGGTGTCTAACGCCCCGTCCCTCGCGGCACTCTGGGCGCTGGCGGTCGGCATCGCCTTCGTCCTCGATGCGCGCGCGCTCGAGGATCCGACGCGTCCGCCGCGCATCGTTCCGGTCGCCGAAGCGAGCGCGAGCGCACCGGCGCGGGAGCTCTCGGCGATCCTGACCCTCGAAGGGCGGCGCACCGCCGTCATCGATGGGCGGCGCGTCCAGGAGGGCGACGCCGTCGGCGCCGCCACGGTCGCGCGCATCGAAGCGACCCGCGTCGAACTCCACGGGCCCGACGGGCCCGTCACCCTGACTCTGTTCGGTCCCTCGGTGAAGACCCCGGTCCGAGAATCGTCGGCGCTGCCCCATGCCGGCGAAGGAAAGGAATCTCGATGAGTCGTCGATGGTTGCTCGTGCCGCTGACCTTCCTCCTGGGAAGCTGCTCGACCTTCGAAACGACCGTTCCGAAGCCGATGGACGATGCCTTCCAGGGGCTCGCCGAGACGTCGCCGCCGCTTCCGCCGCCGACCGCGCCGAAGGAGGTCCGCGACGCGCTCCGGCCGTCCCTGTCCGACCTGGCCGAGACGACGCCCGAAGGCGGGGAGGCGCCCCAGCGCTTCGACGTCGCCGTGGTGCGGGCGCCGGTGCGGAGTTTCTTGATGAACCTCGTCGAGGGGACGCGCGAAGGCATGGTCGTCCACCCCGGCGTCGACGGCGAAGTCACGATGAACCTGAAGAGCGTGACGGTCGCCCAGGTGCTCGAGACGCTTCGCGAGGTGCACGGCTTCCAGTACCGGCGCGTCGACGGCGGCTGGGAGGTGACCCCGGCCCGCCTCGAGACCCGGGTCTTCCACGTCGACTACCTGAACGTCTCCCGCCAGGGTCACTCGCAGACGCGCGTCAGCTCCGGGCAGGTGAGCGAGCAGGGCGAGAGCAGCAGTGGGTCCGAAGGGACCACCACCGGCTCCTCCGAGACCTCGACCCTCACCGGAACCCACGTCGAGACCGAGACGGCGGCGGACTTCTGGAGCGAGCTCGGGAAGACCGTGGCCGCGATCGTCGGGAGCGGCGAAGGCCGATCCGTCATGTCGTCGCCGCACGCCGGCATCGTCACCGTCCGCGCCATGCCGCGCGAACTCGCCATGGTCGAGGACTACCTCGACCAGGCGCACAAGAACCTTCGCCGTCAGGTGATCATCGAGGCGAAGATCCTCGAGGTCTCGCTCTCGGACGGCTACCAGCAGGGCATCAACTGGAGCGGCGTTCTCGGCAACTCGCTGGCGCTCTCCCAGACCGGCGGCGGCACGACGCTGAACGGTGGCGGGACGGGGCTCCTCGACCAGGTCGCGCCGTCCGATACGGCCGGCAACGCGGGCATCCTCGACCCGGCCATGCTCGCCATGATCCAGGGCGCCGCGGCTTCGGCCTTCGGCGGCGTCTTCAGCATCGCCGTCGCCCTCGACGAGTTCGCCGCCTTCATCGAGCTCCTGAAGACCCAGGGCGACGTCGAGGTCCTCTCGAGCCCGCGCATCTCGACGCTCAACAACCAGAAGGCCGTCATCAAGGTCGGCAACGACGAGTTCTTCGTGACCGACGTGTCGACCACCACCGTCACCGGCACGGCCACGACGACCTCGCCCGACGTCACGCTCACGCCCTTCTTCTCGGGCATCGCGCTCGACGTGACGCCGCGCATCGGAGAGAAGGACGACATCACGCTCCACGTCCACCCGGCCGTCAGTCAGGTCCGTGACCAGGTGAAGCAGATCAACCTCGGCGCGGGCGTCGCGACGCTCCAGCTGCCGCTGGCCTTCTCCACCATCCGCGAGTCCGACAGCATCGTCCGGGCGCGGAGCGGCCAGGTGATCGTGATCGGCGGCCTCATCGAGAACGTGCTCGACGAGAAGGACGCACGGCTGCCGCTGCTCGGAGACATCCCGCTGATCGGCGGCGCGTTCCGGCAGAAGCGTCAGGTCGCCCGCAAGAACGAGCTGGTGATCCTGCTGCGCCCGGAGATCGTCGAGGTCGGCGGATGGAGCCGCAAGGTCGACGAGACCACGCAGCGCGTCCGTTCGATGAGCCGGAACTGAGGAGGGCGCGTTGTACCTACGCCACTTCGGACTGCGCGAGAAGCCCTTCTCGCTGACGCCGAACACGGGATTCTTCGTGCCCCTCGCGAGCCATCGCGAGGCGCTCGAGACCCTCGTGACGGCGCTCCACGAAGAAGAAGGCTTCATCCAGGTGATCGGTGAGGTGGGGACCGGGAAGACCCTGCTCTGCCGCATGCTGCTCGGTGAACTCGATGAGCGCTTCGTCACGGCGTACCTGCCGAACCCGTTCCTCGGGCCGAAGGGCGTCTACGCGGCGGTCGCGCGCGAGCTCGGCGTGGCGGTCGACGACGATGCGCCCACCCACGCGCTCCTCGAACGCATCCAAGACCGTGTGCTCGAACTCCACCTCGACGGCCGGCGGACGGTGCTCGTGGTCGACGAGGCGCAGTCGCTTCCGACGGCGAGCCTCGAGGCGATCCGCCTGCTCACGAACCTCGAGACCGAACGCCACCGCCTCCTCCAGGTCGTCCTCTTCGGCCAGCCCGAGCTCGAAGAGCGGCTGCGGACCCACGCGCTCCGCCAGCTGGCGCAGCGAGTGAGCTTCACGGCGCGTCTGGCACCCGTCTCGGCGAACGATGCCCGGAGCTATCTCACGCAGCGGCTTTCCGCGGCGGGCCGCTCGGGCGACGTCCCCTTCACCCGCACCGCGATCCAGGCGCTTCACCGCGCGAGCGGCGGGAACCCGCGCATCATGAACCTGCTGTGCCACAAGGCGATGCTCGCGGCCTACGGGAGAGGGCAGGGCCGCGTCGGCTGGCGCCACGTGCGGCGCGCGGTCGCCGACACCGACACCGCGAAGGGTTCGCGCTTCGCGACCTCCGCGCCCCAGCGCGGTTGGAGACGCATCCGATGAGCCTCATCAACGAAACGCTCCGGGACCTCGATCGCCGCAAGGACGAAGAGGGGTGGGGGCAGCCCGTTCCGCCGAGGCCGAGCCCGCGGCGGGCGGTCGTGATTCCCCGCTTCGTGCTGATCCTGCTGGCCGGCTGCGCCGTGGCGGGTTGGCTCGCCGCACGCGACGGGGACGCGGCGCGCTTCGCCGAACGCTTCGCGCTGACGCCCCGGGCGGTCTTGCCCGAGGCCGTTCAGCAGCGGATCGCCGCCGCGTCGCCGCAGCGGACTCCCGACGTCGCGGCCCCGCCCCCGGCCGTGTCGCCGTCCGATCCGGCCGATGCTCTGGAATCGGCGATCGCACACCGATCCGAGCTACGCACGCTCTTCGTCGACGGCGGGCCGAGCCGCGTCCGCGTGGATCTCGAGGTCACCGGACCGCTCGGCAGCGAACCCCGGCCCGTGCTCATCGACGGTGAGCTCTACCTGACGCTCGGCGGCGTGAAGATCGCATCGTCCCTCGACCCGACCACGGCCGGGCGGGTGGACACGCCCTGGTTGAAGGGGCTCGACCTCGTCGAGGAGGCCGAGGGCGTCGTCGTCCGCCTTGCCTTCGAGGGCGAGGTCGACTTCCGGAGCCAGCTCGTTCGCCGCGCCGCCGGAAGCCACATCGCTCTCGAACTCCATGCGGCTCCGCCGAAGCGAGCGAAGCCTGCACCGCGCCGGCCCCGGGTGGCGGCTCTTCCCGAGATCCCTTCCCCGACTTCCGTACGAGCTCCGGCGCCGCCCGCCCAGGCGGCCCCGGAGGTCGTCGATACGCCGGACGTCCGCATGGAGAGGACCGAGCGCGAGGCGACGCCCGCCGAGCGCGCGACGGCGAACGTGCGCGAGGCGAACGCCCTGCTCGAGGCGGGGGCCACGTCCGAGGCGTTGACACTCCTGCAGAGCGCGCTTCGCGAAGCCCCGGGCCACGAGGGCGCCTCCCTGGCCCTCGCGCAGGCCTGGCTCCACGAAGGACGCCGCACCGAAGCCGCCGAGCTCCTGACCCGGCTTCACGCTCGCAACCCGACGAGCGCCTCCGTGGCGAAGCTCCTGGCCGGACTCCGCGCCGACGAGGGACGGAGCGCGGAAGCACTCGCCGTCCTCGCCCGCATCGCCCCCGTCCCCTTCGACGACGTCGCGCTGCACGCCCTGCGCGCCTCGCTGCTCCAGGATCTCGAGCGCCACGAAGCGGCGGTGACGTCGTTCCGAAACGTGCTCCAGCTTTCTCCGCACCGCGCGGACGCCTGGCTCGGCATGGGCATCTCGCTCGAGGCCCTCGGCCAGCGCGAGCCGGCCCATACGGCGTACCGCGCGGCCCTTCGCGTCGGCGGCCTGGGCGAGCGCCCGGCCCGCTGGGCCGAAGCCCGCGTCGAGGCCCTCGCGCGATGAGCCGGCGCATCCGCATCGGCGAGCTGCTCGAGAAGCAGGGAATCCTCACCAGCGCCCAGGTGGAAGAGGCGCTCTCCGCCCAGAAGAAGACCGGCCGCAAGCTCGGACGCACCCTCGTCGAACTCGGCTACGTGAGCGAGGAGGTGCTGATCGAGCTGCTCTGCACCCAGCTCTCCATCCCGAAGATCGACCTGCGCAGCGCGGAACTCGACGTCGAGGTCGTGAAGAAGCTCCCGGAGACCCACGCGCGGCGATTCCGCGCGATCCCGATCGAAGAGAACGCCGGCGGCTACCTCGTCGCCATGTCCGATCCGACGGACGTGATGGCCATGGACGAGCTCACGCGTCAGCTCGGGCGCGTCGTCCGCCCGGCCGGCGTGACGGAGAGCTCGCTGCTCGCCTTCCTCGACAAGGTCTACCGGCAGAACGAGAAAGTCCAGAAGCTCGCCGTCGAGCTCGACGAGGAACTCTCGGACGACGACGTCGATCTCGCGAGCCTCTCCGAGGACGTCGACGAGAGCGACGCACCGGTCGTCCGGCTGCTCCAGCACCTCTTCGAGGACGCGATCCGCATGGGCGCCTCGGACATCCACATCGAGCCCGACGACAAGCTCCTGCGCATCCGGCAGCGCGTCGACGGCGTGCTGCACGAAGAGGTGATGAAGGAGACCCGGATCGGTCCGGCCCTCGTGCTGCGGCTGAAGCTCATGGCGCACCTCGACATCTCCGAGAAGCGCATTCCCCAGGACGGCCGCTTCCAGCTCCGCGTCGACAACCGCTCGATCGACGTCCGCCTCTCGACCATGCCGATCCAGCACGGCGAATCCGTCGTGCTGCGCATCCTCGACCAGAGCCACGGCATGGGTCTCGACGACATCGGGATGCCGAAGGAGGCGCTTGCGATCTTCCGCGAGCTCCTGAACCGGCCCCACGGCATGCTGCTCGTGACCGGCCCGACCGGCAGCGGCAAGACGACGACGCTCTACGCCGGCCTGCGCGAGCTGAACGACGCCGAGACGAAGATCATCACCGTCGAAGACCCGGTCGAGTACCGCATGGCGCGGGTCAATCAGGTGCAGGTGCAGCCGAAGATCGACCTGACCTTCGGCCGCGTCCTGCGCGCCGCCCTGCGCCAGGACCCCGACGTCCTGATGGTCGGTGAGATCCGCGACAAGGAAACCGCGGAGATCGGCCTGCGCGCCGCCATGACCGGCCACCTCGTGCTCGCGACGCTCCACACGAACGATGCCATCGCGACCGCGCCGCGCCTGATCGACATGGGTGCCGAGGGCTACCTCGTGGCGACCTCGCTGCTCGGGATCGTCGCGCAGCGCCTCATCCGGCGGGTGTGCGAAGAGTGCCGGGAGCCGGTGGCGCTCGATGCCCAGGAGAAGGCGGCCGTCACGAAGCTCGCCGGGCCGAAGTGGGCGGAGCTCGAGTTCTACCGCGGGCGGGGCTGCGGCGCCTGCCACGACGCCGGCTACCGAGGCCGCATCGGCGTCTACGAGATGCTCGCCATCAACGAGACGATGGCCGATGCCCTGCGCCGCGAGGACGTCGCCGGCTACACGCGGGCGGCGGGCAAGGCCGAAGGGTTCCGGCGGCTCGAACACACCGCGCTGATCTACGCGCGCCAGGGTCTGACGAGCATCGACGAAGTCCTGCGCGTCGCGAGCGGGGCCGAGGCGGCGCCGAGCGCGCCCCAGGGTGAAACGGCCGAAGCGGGCACCGGGGCCACGGACGAGCAGTGAGCGTCTTCCGCTACACGGGGCGCAACCAGAACGCCCGGCCCGTGAGCGGTCTGGTCGAAGCGGATTCCCCGGGAGCCGTGGCCGCCCAGCTCGCCGACGGCGGCATCGTCCCGATCTCGATCGAGCCGGCGCGATCCGAATCGACTTCGGTGGGCGCGTTCTTCGCGGGTCTGCGCCGCACGAAGATGCGTTCGACGGACCTCGCCATGCTCGCCCGGCAGCTCTACTCGCTGACGCGGGCCGGCGTTCCGATCCTGCGCTCGATCCTGAGCGTGGCCGAATCCGCGCGCACGCCCGAGATGACCGAGACCCTCTCGACGGTGCACGAGGCGCTGCGCAGCGGGCGCACCCTGGCGGCCTCGCTGGCCCGGCACCCCGACGTCTTCCCGCACCTGTTCGTCTCGGTGGTGCAGGTCGGAGAAGAGAGCGGAACGCTCGAGGAATCCTTCGAACAGCTCGCGAGCTTCTACGAGACCGAGGAGGAGACGCGGCAGCTCGTGAAGGGCGCGGTCCGCTACCCGCTGATCGTGGTCGGTGCGGTGGTGGTCGCGATCGCGATCATCAACCGCTTCGTCGTGCCGGCCTTCGCGAACGTTTTCGCCAACGCCGGCGTCGAGCTGCCCCTGGCGACGCGCATCATGATCGCCACCTCCGACTTCACGGTGGCGTGGTGGCCGCAGATGGTCGTGGCCGCCGCGGCCGGCTTCTTCGGGGCGCGCTACGCGCTCCAGACCGAACGCGGACGGATGTTCAAGGACTCGAGGCTCTTCAAGATCCCCGTCCTCGGGAGCCTCATGGAGCGTGCGGCCATCGCCCGCTTCGCCCGCTCCTTCGCGATCGCGAACAAGGCCGGCGTGCCGATCATCCAATCCTTGAAACTCGGCGGGAACGTCACGGACAACGTCTGGGTCGCCGAGCGGATTCGCGGCATGGCCGAGGCCATCCCGCGCGGAGAGACCCTCGAGCGGGCTGCGCGGAACGCCGAGCTCTTCAGCCCGCTGGCGCTCCAGATGATCGCCGTCGGCGAGGAGACGGGCGAGACGGCGCGGATGATGAACCAGCTCGCCTCGTTCTACGAACGCGAGGTCGCCCACGAGAGCAAGAAGGTCGGCGACGTGCTCGAGCCCCTGCTCGTGGTGTTCGTCGGGCTGATCGTCCTGGTGCTGGCGCTCGGCGTCTACATGCCGATGTGGGATCTGGCGACGGCAGCGAGCAAGTAGAGACGGCGGCGGGCAAGTAGCGCCCGCGGCGAGCGAGCGCGCTACTCCGTTTCGAGCACGTCCCGCAGGCACGCGAGCAGGTCGCCGTGCCGGTAGGGCTTCGGCAGGAAGGCCGCGATCTCGTCGCGCGAGACCCGCTTCAGGCACTCGTCGATGTTCCAGCCGCTCGAGAGGACGACGGGCACGTCCGGGTCGTAGCGGCGCATCGAGACGAGGGCGTCGTCGCCGCGCATCTCCGGCATCATCACGTCCATGACCACGGCTCGGATCTCTCCGCGGTGGCGCCGGAAGGTCTCGACGGCGTCGCGGCCGTTGGCCTCGGTCCAGACCTCGAAGCCCCGCGGCTCGAGCGTTCGCCGCGCGAGGCGAAGGATGGGCTCTTCGTCGTCGACGACGAGCACGACGCCCGAGCCGCGCCACTCCGGCGCGATGCGCTGCGGGCTCCGTTCGTTCACGAGGAGCGCCGCGCCGCTCGCCTCGGGCAGGAACAGACGGATGGACGTTCCGTAGCCATGGTTCGAGAGGACTTCGATCGCGCCCTCGTGGCTTCGCGCGAGGCCGAGGACCGTGGCCGGCCCGAGGCCGCTGCCCTGGGTGCGTGGGACGAAGAACGGGTCGAAGAGACGATCCCGGGCGTCGGCGTCCATGCCGTCCCCGTCGTCGGTGACCTCGACGAAGGCGTAACTTCCGGGCGGGCGGTCTTCGCCGAGGACCATGGCGCGGAGCCGTTCGGCTTCGAGGGAGGCGACGCCGGTGGTGACCGTGATGCGTCCGCCGTTCGGCGTGACGCTCTCGCGGGCGTGGGTCAGGAGCGCGACGAGCGCTTCCCGCACGCGCCCGCCGTCGCCCTGGACGTGTGCGTCGCCGCCGGGTTTGAACTCGACGGAGATGAGTTCGGGCAGGGTGCGGCTCAAGAGGCTCGACATCTCTCCGGTGAGTGCGGTGAGGTCGAGGGTCTCGGGCCGCAGCGCGCCGCGTCCGGCATAGCTCACGAGCTGGTCCGTGAGACGCGTGGCCCGCTCCGCGGAGGTCTCGATCTCCCCCACGATCGGGCGCAGTGCGGAGTCGCCCGGGACGCGTTGGCGCAGCTCGTCGACCCCGCCGAGAACGCCCATCAGGGCGTTGTTGAAATCGTGGGCGACGCCCCCGGCCAGGAGGGCGAGGCTCTCGTGCTTGCGCGCCGAGCGGAGGCTCTCTTCGAAGCGGAGCCGGTCCGTCACGTCGCGCGCGATGATGACGAAGCGCGCGCCGCCGGCCTCGCCCGGGCGCCCGCGCAGGGAACCCTCGAGGAGCCGCCACGTGCCGTCCTTGGCGCGGACCCGAACCGGCGGGAGCAGCCCCACCGAGTCGTCTTCGAAGGGGCCGGCGCGTGCCGTGACCATGGCGAGGTCGCCGGGATGGAGTTTCTCGGCGAGCGCCACGCCGACGAGCTCCTCGGGCTGGTAGTCGAGGAGGCGGCTTACCCCCGGACTGATCCAGGCGATGCGCCGGTCTTCGTCCACTTCGAGGATCATGTCGTGCGCGGCGGAGGCGATCGCTTCGAAGCGGTCGTGGGTTTCGCGCACGCGTCGCCTCGCTCGTTCTCCGAGATCGCGCCAGCGCAGGATCGAGGAGGCGATGAGCAGACCGGCGGCGAGGAAACCGAGGGCGAGCCGCGGAAGCCCCGTCGGCTGCGTCGGGATGAGCAGCGCCGAGACGTGGCCGATGCCTTCGGTCGCCGCGAAGGAAGCCATGCCGAGCGCGGTGATCAGGGCGGCAGCGGCCGGCTTCTTTTCTTCGCGCAGGCACAGGAGGGCGGTCGCACCCAGGGCCGTCGGTTCGACGAGGAGTCCGAGCCCTTTGGCCAGGCCCGCCTGGCCCGCGAGCCCGAGCCAGCCGTGGAGCGCGCCGTAGCCGAGGGCGAGCGGGAGGAAGGCCAGCGTCAGGCGGCGCCCCGCGAACAAGAGCCCGCCCGCGACGAGGAATGCGGGAGACAGCGCGCAGAAGAAGAGTGCGGCTGCGGGGAAGCCGGCCGCTTGCATGGCTTCGCCCCCGAGCAGCGAACCCATCGCGAAAGCCCACATGGATTCCATGCGCGAGGCGCGGAAGAGGAGCGCTCCGAGCAAGGTACTGACGACGCTCGCGAGTGCGAGCAGCAACAACGACGACGGCTCAGCCACCGCTCCCCCCCCCGCGAGACGGACTGCGCCATCATTCTACTCTTGTGGTGGCGCTTTCTCGTCGGGAGAATCGGCTTTCGAGGAAACCTTTGGATCTCTCGATTTTTCGTTGCCCTGCGATGGGTGACACCGAGCAGCGTCGAAACGGAGGCCGCCGTTCTGTTTCGGGGGTTCGCGCCGGATCGGACCCCTGGTCAGGACGGCGCTGCCTGGATCCCGTGGGGATTGTGGTTCCGGCGTTCCGGTTCCGCCGTTCCAGATGGCCCGAAACGGCGTCGGTTCGGTGACCGGCCCGGGAACCCGTAGTATTCCGCCATGAATCACATCGCACGGCTCACCGCCGGTTGGTTTCTGGCTTCCCTCGTCGCCGCTTCCCCGAGTGCAGCGCTCGAGGTGCTCTCGGTCGCCCACTCGCCGACGAACCCCCGCAACCGCTTCGTCCTGCAGTGCGGGCGGACGGGTGTGATGAAGGTCTCGGCCCTGATCGAGGCGGGCAACGAGCTGCCGACGGTGCTGCTCGGGGCGATCGAGACCTCCGGCCGCTACGTCGCCATGCAGCGCAACGTCTACGAGGACGGGCCCGAGTACCTGGCCGGCGCCAAGAAGGTCGGCGGCAAGGGGAACCGCTGGCTCCTCGACGACGTGTTCACCTGGCAGATCTCGTGCCGGGCGGACTGCGGCGAGGTGCAGGTGGGGGAGGCCCGCTTCCGGAGCAGCGCCCTCGGCTTCCGGTTCGTCTCCGGGGGCGAGGACGCGCGAAAGTCCGACGAGGGGCCCCGCTTCGCCCCCAAGACGACCGCCGAGAGCGAGGACATCTCCCTGCGCTGCGAGGCCGCGACGCCCCTGCCGCCGAGCTGAGCGGGTAGGGCCGGCTGCCTCGGAGCTGCCGGCGAGCTGCACGCGGCCGTCACGAAATCGTTTCTTTCTGGGGGGCCTGCTTATAGGATGGGCCATGCCCAAGCTGAAGCTCCGCGTTCCCGTCCTGGCCCTCGCCGCTCTTCTCCTGACCGTGCCCGCCTCCGCGCGCGCCGAGAGCGACGACGTCTTCTGCTCCATGGCCCCGGCCCAACAGGCGCTCTACGAAACGGTCGAAGACCTGTTTCCGAACAAGGCCATCGGGCGCTGGGTCGCCTTCTTCAACCGCAAGATCGCCGACCTCTGCCTGCGCCTGAACGACGTCCAGGTGATCGGGAGCCACAACAGCTATCACATCGAGCCGAGCCAGGCGCTGCTCGATCTCTTCCTGAGCTTCGACCCCATGGCGCTCGCCTGGCAGTACAGCCACGACCCGCTCCCCGTTCAGTTCGAGGCCGACGGCATCCGCCAGATCGAGCTCGACGTCTTCGCGGACCCGGAAGGCGGCCTCTACTCGACGCGCATCGCTCTCTCGCTGATCGGCGAGGACATCGAGAGCGGCGAACCGGCCCTCGACGAGCCGGGCTTCAAGGTGCTGCACGTCCAGCACTCGGACTTCGACACCACGTGCCTGACCTTCGTCGCCTGCCTCGAGCAGGTGAAGGCCTGGTCCGATGCGAACCCGAACCACCTGCCGATCCTGATCCTCGTCGAAGCGAAGGACAGCGACTTCTTCGTGCCGATCCTGCCGACGGTGGTGAAGTTCGATTCGGCGCTCTACCGGGATCTCGACGCCGAGATCCTCTCCGTCTTCCCCGAGGACCGGATCATCCTGCCGGACGACGTGCGCCACACCTCGCCGACGCTCGAGCATGCGATCTTGACCAAGGGCTGGCCGACGCTCGGCAAGCTGCGCGGCAAGGTCATGTTCGCCCACGACAACGGCGGCGCGCACCGGGACCTCTACCGCGACGGCGCCGAGAGCCTCGAAGGCCGCATCCTGTTCACGAACAGCACGCCCGGCGAGCCCGACGCCGCCTTCGTCAAGGTCAACAACCCCCAGGGCAGCGACCCGAACCTGATCCCGGACCTCGTCTCCGCCGGCTACGTCGTCCGCACCCGCGCCGACGGCGATACCGAGCAGGCCCGCACGGGCGACACCACCCAGCGCGACGCCGCCCTCGCGAGCGGCGCCCAGTGGGTGAGCACGGACTACTTCCGCCCGGACCCGCGCTTCACGGACTACTCCGTCGACCTGCCCGGCGACCTCCCGGCCCGCTGCAACCCCGTCCGCGCCCCGGCCATCTGCCGCGACGTCGCGCTCGGGCGGGAGTAGGGCAGGGCCTTCCGCGTTCGCCGCGCCGGCCGACGCTGCCTATAATCGCTTCCTCTCCCCGCTGGTCCCCGAGGCCAGACGTGCGCGAGCCGCCTCGTTTCCTCGATCAGCTGCGCGACGCCATCCGTGTCCGCCACTACAGCCCGCGGACGGAGAAGACCTACGTCCACTGGACGCGCCGCTTCATCCTCTACCACGAGAAGCGCCACCCGGAGGAGATGGGGACGGACGAAGTCGTCGAGTTCCTGAACTGGCTCGCGACCGAACGCGAAGTCTCGGCCTCCACCCAGAACCAGGCACTCGCAGCGCTCGTCTTCACCTACCGCGTCCTGCTGCGCCGGGAACTCGAGGGCCTTCGCGACCGCGTCCGTGCGCGGCCGAAGCGGCGGCTCCCCGTCGTGTTGGCGCGGGAGGAGATCCGGCTCGTCCTGGCGGAGCTCCACGGCCTCTCCCCGACCTACGGCCTGATGGGCACCTTGCTCTACGGCTCGGGCCTGCGGCTCATGGAGTGTCTCCGCCTGCGCGTGCGGGACATCGACTTCGGGTTGCACCAGATCACGCTGCGCAACGGCAAGGGCGGGAAGGACCGCCCCGCGATCCTCCCACGCAGCGCCGAAGCGGCGCTCGGCCCGCACCTCGAGCGCGTTCGCGAGCTACACCGCCAGGACCTGGCCAAGGGGTTCGGCCGGGTCCGCCTCCCCCACGCGCTCGGGCGGAAGTATCCCCGGGCCGCTTCCCTCTGGGAGTGGCAGTGGGTCTTCCCGAGCCAGGGCATTGGAGCCGACCCCCGAACGGGTGAGCGCCAGCGTCACCACGCCCACAGCTCGGGCCTCCAGCGCGCCGTCTCCGAGGCGGGCCGCCGGGCGGGCATCGGCCGCCGCGTCACCTGCCACGTCCTGCGCCACAGCTTCGCGACCCACCTGCTCGAGACCGGCTCCGACATCCGCACCGTCCAGGAACTCCTCGGCCACCGCAACGCCAAGACCACCATGATCTACACCCACGTCCTCAACCGAGGCCCCGCCGCCGTCCCCAGCCCCGCGGACCACCTCTAATTCCCGACCCCACCCCCGCACATATTATGAACCCCAACCGCTCAACCCAATCACCCGCAAATAACCGCCGCCCCATCCCAACCCCGCACCCCTCCGCGTGTTTTCCCCTGCCACGCGATTCGGTTTAGACTGAACAAGGCTGATTCCGGGAGAGACTCGGAGGCCGATCGATAAACTAGTTGGGCAGCGGCACGATGATCTCATGAGTCCCAAGGGTAAGATTCACTCGGCTGGTTCGTGTCCCGTCTGCGTAGGCATCGGTGGGTTGTTCTTCGCCAGAGACCTTGTCGGGGGGCGCGTTTTCGTCTTCTGCCCTGCTTGCGGCGTTGCGTGGCGTGAAGTGCCCCCCGCCGGAGAGCTGAACGAAGTGCTTTCTCCATCGGATCTCGCTCCGACCGGGCTGCAGGTCGCGACGCTCAGCGAGATCGAAGCGGCTGGTTTGGCAATCTGCGTGTTGGCGAGTCACCCCCTAGAGGAGTGGCAATCGCAGTTGTCCGACTTTCTCGCTTATTGACTCTGTAGCCCGCAGCCCAACAAGGCCTTGCAGCAGACGCCAAGGGCTCATTCCCAAATGCTGCGTGGTAGGATTCTGGCGTCGGTCTCGGTAGTGCAGCGTTGAATGTCAGCGCCCTCGGCGCTGCTGAAGGCCTGATCCGTTAGGCGGCGGGAAGTATCATTCGTTCGCTCGCGGTCACTCTCTCAATCCTCGCCGTAGGATGTGCAAGTGAGGCAGTTCTTCGCTGCCCGAGCGGAACCTCGCTACACGAGACGAACGGCACAATTGGCTGTACTTGGCCGGACGGTTCGCTGGAGGGCCAACTCCTGCACTTCGACGACTCCGGTCACCTTCAAACGATTGGCTGGCACCGCAAGGGAGTCGAGTCTGGTTCGTGGGTGTCCTTTGACTCGAATGGCCGCGCCGAATCCGAAAGGCGGCACCTCGGCTCAGGCGAACAGTTGGCCACGCACTGGTACCCGAACGGAACGAAGAAGATCCTCGCCGAGTGGCGTTCCAACGAGCTGCATGGCGTCTTTCGCACTTGGCACCCCAATGGTTCCCTCAAGTCGGATGGCCGTCATGATGTCGGCAAACGGGTCGGCGTGTGGCGGTTCTACGAGCCGGACGGATCGGCCCGAACCGCCGTTACCTATGAAGGCGGAAGAGAGGTTTCCCGAACGCCAGAGGTCGAATAGCCCGCCGCCTAACAAGGCCTTTCAGCGGACGCCAAGGGCTCGGGCTCAAAGTGTCGTGGTAGGATTCTGGCGTCGGCCGTGGTGGCGCAGCGCTGAGTGTCAGCGCCCTTGGCGCCGCTGAAGGCCTGATCCGTTGGGCAGCGCTTGATTCGAGAACTCACAGTAGCCCTGGCCATGCTCGTATCCGATAACGGCGAGAGCTATCAACTGCGCAGCGTCGGTTTGGGCGAAGATTGCGCTGCGATCCTCGACGCTGAGCGGCGCGAAGGGTCGCGCTTCAAGGGTTCATCGCCGTCAGAGATCGGCGACTCGATCTTGATGTTCTCGGGAACTCATGGCAATCGGGAAGCCGAGATCGCCTACTTCTGCAGAGACGGCTCCGTGATCTCAGTCGGCGTCAACCTCTCCTTCGCCAGCGATGAGGAGGCTGGGCTGGCATTCGGTGAGTACGAGTCAGCCCTGAGTTCTCAGTTCGGCCCAGGGACGCCCTCGCCCGGAACGAGATTTCGCAGGTACCTGTCGTGGCTAACCAGTCGCTTCCTCGTGTTTCTGACTCTCAGTGAGGACTCGCCTGTTGTAGTCAGCGTAAGCCAGCGGATTGTTCCAGCCGCCCAACAAGGCCTATCAGCAGACGCCAAGGGCTCGTGCCCAACTGCTGCGTGGTAGGATTCTGGCGTCGGTCTCGGTAGTGCGGCGTTGAGAGTCAGCGCCCTCGGCGCTGCTGAAGGCCTGATCCGTTAGGCGGCGGGAACGGGTGCTTCGTGGATACCGCTATTTGTTCTACCGGCTCTATCTCCTCTCGCCTAGCTCGCCCCGCTACTACGCACCTGAAGATATGGCTTGGTTCCTACTCTCCGCGGCCGAGATGATTGGTTTGGTGTTCGGCGTTCTCGCGCTCGAACGCTTCACTGGAGTTCGGGTACTGAGCTTCTCGAGTCTCCCCGCAGCGGCATCTCTTCTCGGCATCGCCGCCCTCAACTACTCCCTGCTGCTTCGAGAAGAGAAGTTGAAGGCCATTCTCCGAGAGTTCGAGGCGCCGGGGCCCGCCGCCTAACAAGGCCTTGCAGCAGACGCCAAGGGCTCCTGCCCAACTGCTGCGTGGTAGGATTCTGGCGTCGGTCTCGGTAGTGCGGCGTTGAGAGTCAGCGCCCTCGGCGCTGCTGAAGGCCTGATCCGTTAGGCGGCACGAAGTGGCATCGGGCAGGCCCGAAGACCTTGTTGCTGGCGTTCGGGACGCTCGGACTTTCTTGGCGTTCGCGAAGGCCATGGAGCGAGACTGCGCCGCCGGTGCGTCGGGGTGGGAGAGCGGCACGATCGAGGAGTTTCTCGAAGCCGGTCACGCCTGGGCAGAAGATTCAGATTTCGGGGCGTCCACTGGGATTGACACCTCGAATCTCTGGCGGCAGTTCGCTCAGTTCCTTCTGGCCGGCAAGGGCTACGAGTGAGCAGGCGTGCCGCCTAACAAGGCCTTGCAGCGGACGCCAAGGGCTCGGGCTCAAAGTGCCGTGGTAGGATTCTGGCGTCGGCCACGGTGGTGCAGCGCTGAGTGTCAGCGCCCTTGGCGCCGCTGAAGGCCTGATCCGTTGGGCAGCGCGGCGGCTTCGGTAGGCTCATCCCATGCCCACGGTTAAACGAATCGGGCCTTATCGGTTCTTCTTCTTTTCAAACGAGGGGTTAGAGCCGGTCCACATCCATGTTCAGCGTGAGCAAGCCTTGTGCAAGTTCTGGGTTCGGCCTGTCGCGCTAGCATCTTCCGTCGGGTTCGCTGCTCACGAGCTACGTCGGATCGAGCGTCTTGTTGAGGAGCACCGTGACCAGTTCGAGGAGGCTTGGCATGAGTTCTTCGCAGCCGAGCGTTGATCCCCGCGTTAAGGAGCTCTCTTTCTCAGAAGATGAGCTCATGGTCGTTCTTGCGGATGGCCGTCGTGTTGCTGCTCCCCTTGCTTGGTTTCCAAGGCTTGCTCGGGCAACCGTCGAGCAGAGAGAGAACTACGAGTTCCTCGGAGACGGTGCGGGCATTCATTGGCCGGACCTCGATGAGGACTTGAGCGTGGCCGGGTTGCTTCGGGGCTTTCCTTCAGCTGCTCGGTAGCGCGCAGCCCAACAAGGCCTTCCAGCAGACGCCAAGGGCTTATGCTCAAACGCTGCGTGGTAGGATTCTGGCGTCGGTCTCGGTAGTGCGGCGTTGAAGGTCAGCGCCCTCGGCGCTGCTGAAGGCCTGATCCGTTAGGCAGCACGCTGGAACGTCATGGCCGCTTAGTTCGTGTGATCGCACTTGAGCAGTGCCTCGGCTCTACGCTAGGCCTCGGTCTTGTCGCCGCGTCATTGGTCGCCGTGCCTGCCAAGGCGCATCCGCTCTATTGGGTTCTCCTTGTTCTCCAGCTCTCGCTCTTCGCCGCCGGTCTCGCCTTCGGCGTTCGTCTCTATCGTTCTCGTTCCGGTATCCTTGGCTCGCTTGTCGTGCAGGTTCTCTCGGTGCCCGCCGTGGTGCTCGGTGGGTTTCGTTACGAGTTCTCTACGGGACTGATCTTCTCCATCTTCCTCCGCCTCTCCCCAGAACCCATGGCTGTGCTTCCGCGGTTCTCGCTCTTCGGCTTCCATGCAGCCCTCTCATGGTGGCCTGAACCCAGGCCCGTTCAGCTCGTGGGCGCAGACCTGATGGCGTGCGTCGCAGCCTTCATCCTCTTTCGCATGTGGCAAGAGACTTCGAGTCGTGCTGCCTAACAAGGCCTTGCAGCGGACGCCAAGGGCTCCTGCCCAAATGCGGCGTGGTAGGATCCTGGCGTCGGCCGCGGTGGTGCAGCGCTGAGTGTCAGCGCCCTCGGCGCCGCTGAAGGCCTGATCCGTTAGGTGGCTGGTCGAACGAAGGAGTTCGTCACCGTGGGCCAGCGGGAAGCTCTCGCCAACTTCTTCATCGTCTTGATGCCGCTAGCCGTAGGCCTCGTCTTGGCCCTGTTCGTCGTCAACGCACACCAAGCTCCCCGCGACGTCTCGTACCTCGCTCTTGGTTCGTTCTTCGTAGGTGTCGCGCTCTTCTTGGTCGCCAAGCTATCCGTCGTCCGGTCTGGAGTTCGGATCTCTTTCGGGTCGTCCAGCATGTCACCGTGGCACCGTCGAGCGTATCGCGCGGGCTATTTCCTCATGGGGCTCGGGTGCCTTTCGGTGTTCGCTCTCGTGTCAGCCTCGTCGAGCCGCTAGAGCTCAGCCACCTAACAAGGCCTATCAGCAGACGCCAAGGGCTCATGCCCAAACGCTGCGTGGTAGGATTCTGGCGTCGGCCTCGGTGGTGCGGCGTTGAGAGTCAGCGCCCTCGGCGCTGCTGAAGGCCTGATCCGTTAGGTGGCAAAGGCGACTATCGGACGCTGCGCTGACACCACTGGTGCCGTCTCGTGCTCATCGATCTGCTCGAACTCGTCGTCTACGTGCTCCAGGCACTAGTTGGTCTGCTAGAGGCGGCCGCCGCGGGGGTCATAGGCGCCTGCAGTTTCGTTGGTCTCGTTGTCTTGCGCGTCGTTTCGCTCGGACACTACCCACCTAAGGCAGTCTCGGCCCGTCAAGAAATCGTATGTGTGTTCCTGGGGGGAGCAACCCTTCTCGCAATAGCGGCACTTCTTCTCGTCTAAGGTGAGTTCTCCGCTTACGCTCGAGTTGAGCCTGAGTTCCCTCGGGCAGCCACCTAACAAGGCCTTACAGCGGACGCCAAGGGCTCGGGCCCAAAGTGGCGTGGTAGGATCCTGGCGTCGGCCACGGTGGCGCAGCGCTGAGTGTCAGCGCCCTTGGCGCCGCTGAAGGCCTGATCCGTTGGGCAGCAAGCTGGGACGATTCAGCCTAACCGAGCGCCTCCGCAGCATTCAGTACGCGTTGCGTGGCATCGGCGTCATGCTGAGGTCTCAGCACAACGCCTGGATCCACGCGCTGGCCTCAGTCGTAGTCGTGGCGGCCGGTCTCTATTTTCAGGTCGGCCGAGGTGAGTGGCTCGCTCTAACCCTCGCCATCGTTGCGGTGTGGAGCGCCGAGGCCCTCAATACGGCCTTCGAGTCCCTCTGTGACGTCGCGTCCCCTGAGTTCCATCCAATGGTAGAGCGCGCGAAGGACGTCGCAGCTGGTGCAGTTCTCATCGCGGCCATCGGGGCAGTCTTCATTGGGCTTCTCGTGTTCGGCCCTCGGGTGCTCGCCTTGTTCTAGGGCGTTCTCGCCTTGCAGCCCAACAAGGCCTTGCAGCGGACGTCAAGGGCTCGGGTTCAAAGTGTCGTGGTAGGATTCTGGCGTCGGCCACGGTGGAGCAGCGCTGAGTGTCAGCGCCCTTGGCGCCGCTGAAGGCCTGATCCGTTGGGCGGCGGCGCGTGGCGAAGTACAAGGAGAGAATTCTCTCTGGACTGGTCCACGGAGGTTGGGAGCTCGTCTCGATCGAGGACTCTTCGCCCGACTGGTGGTGCGATGAGCAGTGGTTGCTTGAGTCCCGCCGCGCATCGTATGGGCGTCAGCTCTTTCTGACCTACACGGTTGATCCAATCTGGGAGGGTCCAAGGAAGGCCGGCCAGGGGTTGCTCAACATCAATGCCTCTCGCACGAGACCTGAGGAGTGGGATGACCACACCACCACGGTCTCGATCCTCTGCCTCGTGAAGGGCCTCTTCGATCCGAAGCTCGATCAATTTTTACGGGAGATCGCCGCGTTCCAGGAAGAGGATGCGTGAGTGTCATCTCCTGCCGCCGCCCAACAAGGCCTTGCAGCAGACGCCAAGGGCTCATGCCCAAACGCTGCGTGGTAGGATTCTGGCGGCGGTCTCAGTAGTGCGGCGTTGAGAGTCAGCGCCCTCGGCGCTGCTGAAGGCCTGATCCGTTAGGCGGCCTATTGACCGCGCACGAACCACAGCATCGTCGTCTTCTCGCCGTCGCCAGCGTTGTGGCCGCCCACTTCGCTCTCCTGTTGCTGACCCCAAGCATTCTCTCCGGGTTGGTCGGCGGGAGCGGGTCGGACGTGTTCCTGGTCTCCATCGTCGTCAGTGGCGCCATGGCTGTCGTCGCAGCCGCACTCGTTGGCGCGCAGTGGTGCAGCGTTCGGGCGGTTTTCGCCGTCCGCCACGTATCGGCGCGGGGCGTAGTGCTCTGGTCGCTGGCGGGCGGGCTCACGTGGCTCGCTTGCACAGCGATCGGCTCCAGCTCAGAACGCACTGCTTCGCTCAACGCAGAAGCTGCGCCTCTTCTTCTGGCGATCGTGGCTATCGTAGTTGGCCCTGCCATCGAAGAGTTCCTCTACCGAGGCTTCGCAACGTCCATTCTTGCACCAGCGGTTGGAGGTGAAGTCCTCGCTTCTGTTCTGGCCCTCGTCCCCTGGCTGCTCTTACATGGCGCCGAGAACCCCACCACTCTTCTCACGCTGGCTGCTCTCGGTGCAGTCCTGTCGGCTGCTCGAGTCCACACTAGGAGCGTCGTTCCTGCGGTCTTTGCTCACGGCACATGGAACCTCGCGACCTTCGTGAGCAGCTCGGCCTAGGCGCGCCCGGCCGCCTAACAAGGCCTTGCAGCAGACGCCAAGGGCATCTGCCCAAACGCCGCGTGGTAGGATCCTAGCGTCGGTCTCGGTAGTGCAGCGCTGAGAGTCAGCGCCCTCGGCGCTGCTGAAGGCCTGATCCGTTGGGCGGCACGGTTCACAGCATGATCCGCATTGCAGACTTCGCCTCTGAATGGGTGTCGAGCCCGTTCGGCCATGTCGAAGGAGATCCATGGCTGCCCACCTCGACGTCGGCGGAGCTAGTCGCAGCCGCGATCCGAGGGCTACCCGCCGACTTCGAGATCGAAGGCGACGTTGCCGTCCACAGATCCGCAGAGATTGAGCGTGGCGCGGTGGTCAAGGGCCCTGCAATCGTGGGCGCGAACTCACTCGTCGCGGCGGGCGCCTACCTTCGAGGCGGCGTCTTCGTGGGTGAGGCATGCATTGTTGGGCCTGCGTGCGAGCTGAAATCCACGTTTATGCTGAGAGCCTCCAAGGTCGCTCACCTCAGTTTCGTGGGTGACTCGATTCTCGGTACTGATGTGAACGTCGAAGCCGGTGCGAAGGTCGCGAACTACCGAAACGAACTGACCGAGAAGCGGATTCGCTTCGTCTGGCGCGACGCAACCGTCGATACCGGGGTTGAGAAGTTCGGCGCGCTCATCGGCGACGGGTCACGGATTGGAGCGAATGCGGTGATCGCGCCCGGAGCCGTGCTCGAGCCCCAGAGCCGAGTGGCTCGCCTGGGCCTCATCGACCAGCGTCCGGCCAAACCCTAGCCTTCCCTTACACTCGGCCGGGAGGAGCGCGTGCCGCCCAACAAAGCGTTGAAGCGGACCGTCAACAGCTGCGTTCAATTGACCTTGGGTGCCGTCTGGCGGCATACTTCGGTGTCTCGGCGGAGTCGGTCGGCGCTGTTGCCGGCCGCTTAACGCTGATCCGTTGGGCAGCGATCTGCTGCGCATCCTGAGTTCATGCTCCTTGCCCGAGAGCGGCTTGGTTTCGGGTTCTTTGTTCAGATCTTCGGCCCAGGTCACATGGCGAGTTCGCACTAGGATTCTCGGCTGATTTCTCGGCGCATCTGTTTCGGTCGTCCGGTGCGTTGCGCACCGTGGCTTTGTCGGCGTCTGGCGTCGTTGCGGCCAGGCCGAGCGGGGCAGGGCAAGGGCCTGGGTTCCTCCTCTGTCCGGCCCTTGGCAGGTCGTCGCCTCTGCTTCGGCTGCTCGTCGGTGCTGCTCTGGCGGCTCACTCGGCCAGATCTGTCGTTGTTCTTTCTGGAGGCTCAGGTTCCTCGTGAGCACGGCCTGCGTTGGGTGGTGGCCGTTCGTGACAGCTGCCCAACAAAGCCTTTCAGCAGACGCCAAGGGCTTGTGCCCAAATGCTGCGTGGTAGGATCCTGGCGTCGGTCTCGGTAGTGCGGCGTTGAGAGTCAGCGCCCTCGGCGCTGCTGAAGGCCTGATCCGTTGGGCAGCGATCTGCTGCGCATCCTGGGTTCACGCTCCTTGCCCAAGAGCGGCTCGGTTTCGGGTTCTCTGTTTAGGTCTTCGGCCCGAATCGCACGGCGAGTTCGCACTAGGATTCTCGGCTGAGTTCTCGGCTCATCTGTTTCGGTCGTCCGGTGCGTTGCGCACTGTGGCTTTGTCGGCGTCTGGCGTCGTGGCGGCCAGGCCGAGCGGGGCAGGGCAAGAGCCTGGTTTCATCCTCGGTTCGAGCCCCGGGAGCTCGTCGCCTTTGTTTCGGCTGCTCGCTGGCGCAGCTCTTGTGGCTCACTCGCCCATATCTGTCGTTGTCTTTCTGGAGGCTCAGGTTCCTCGTGAGCACGGGCTGCGTTGGGTGGTGGCTGTTCGTGACAGCTGCCCAACAAAGCCTTGCAGCGGACGCCAAGGGCTCGGGTTCAAAGTCTCGTGGTAGGATTCTGGCGTCGGCCACGGTGGTGCAGCGCTGAGTGTCAGCGCCCTCGGCGCCGCTGAAGGCCTGATCCGTTGGGCAGCGATCTGCTGCGCATCCTGAGTTCACGCTCTTTGCCCGAGAGCGGCTTGGTTTCGGGTTCTTTGTTCAGATCTTCGGCCCAGGTCACATGGCGAGTTCGCACTAGGATTCTCGGCTGGTTTCTCGGCGCCTGTGCTTCGGTCGTCCGGTGCGTTGCGCACCGTGGCTCTGTCGGCGTCTGGCGTCGTGGCGGCCAGGCGCAGCGGGGCAGGGCAAGAGCCTGGTTTCATCCTCTGTTCGGCCCTTGGCGGGTCGTCTCCTCTGCTTCGGCTGCTCGTCGGTGCTGTTCTGGCGGCTCACTCGGCCAGATCTGTCGCTGTTCTTTCTGGAGGCTCAGGTTCTTCGTGAGCACGGCCTGCGTTGGGTGGTGGCTGTTCGTGACAGCTGCCCAACAAAGCCTATCAGCAGACGCCAAGGGCTCATGCCCAATTGGTGCGTGGTAGGATTCTGGCGTCGGTCTCGGTAGTGCGGCGTTGAGAGTCAGCGCCCTCGGCGCTGCTGAAGGCCTGATCCGTTGGGCAGCGTTCTGCTGCGCATCCTGAGTGAACGCTCCTTGCTCGAGAGCGGCTTGGTTTCGGGTTCTTTGTTCAGATCTTCGGCTCAGATCTCAGACCGAGTTCGCACTAGGATTCTCGGCTGATTCCTCGGCGCATCTGTCTCGGTCTCCCGGTGCGTTGCGCACCGTGGCTTTGTCGGCGTCTGGCGTCGTAGCCGCCAAGCCGAGCGGGGCAGGGCAAGGGCCTGGTTTCATCCTAGGTCGCCGCCTTGGCTGCTCATCGCCGGTGCTCGAGTGGCTCACTCGTCCAGATCTGTCGTTGTCGTTTCTGGAGGCTCCGGTCTCTTGAGCACAGTCTGCGCTCAAGAGGGGAGGTTGGTTCGTGGCTGCTGCCCAACAAGGCCTTCCAGCAGACGCCGAGGGCTTCTGCCCAAATGCTGCGTGGTAGGATTCTGGCGTCGGTCTCGGTAGTGCGGCGTTGAGAGACAGCGCCCTCGGCGCTGCTGAAGGCCTGATCCGTTAGGCGGCTTGCCTGCAGGCTTCCTCAGCCAGGTGCAGCTCGCCTTTCCGAAGCGTTCTTCTTTCTGGTTTCAGCGAGCTCATGGTGAGGCGCTACCTCGAGCCGGGCTCGTTCCAGGGTTCTCGGCTCCACGGCTCGGTGGCGTGCACCGGTTCCGGCAGGCAATCACTCCGGCTCCTCGGGGGGCAGGCTTCGGGGTGCCTGGCTTCGCTGCGGCTCCTTCGGCTGGGCGCGGCATCGGGCTCTGAGGGTCCTACGTCGCGCTACGTCGTGTTCGTTTGAGCCCTGGTCGGGTGGCTCACTCGGCTTCGTGTTCAAGAATCCTATTTCGTCGCGCCTCTTACAGTGAGAACGTTAGCCGCCGCCTAACAAGGCCTTGCAGCAGACGCCAAGGGCGTCTGCCCAAAGGCAGCGTGGTAGGATTCTGGCGTCGGTCTCGGTAGTGCGGCGTTGAGGTTCAGCGCCCTCGGCGCTGCTGAAGGCCTGATCCGTTGGGCGGCAAGCAGTCGATTCTTTTCTTGGTTTCAGTGTCGGCCCGAACGTTCTTTCCCTTCTCACCTCTTCCAGTTTGCCAACGTCATGTCACTCGCCGTCTTCGCCGGTGTGGCTGTCCAGGGCCCGTCGCGCCTCGGCGTCTGGCCTTGGGCTCTAGCGCGTCGGCGAGCGGGTTCGCGCCCTGGCGCGAGCTCCTCGCAGGTCCGGTTTCTGGCGTCCCGTGAGGCTGCGCATCACGAGCCGTTGCGAGCAAAGGGGAGGGCTTCGGCTGGGGGCAAGTCGCTTTGCGTTGTGCGCAGCGGTAGGGCGCGGCTTCCCGCCCAACAAGGCCGTGCAGCAGACGCCGAGGGCTTATGCCCAAACGCAGCGTGGTAGGATTCTGGCGTCGGTCGCGGTGGCGCAGCGCTGAATGTCAGCGCCCTCGGCGCTGCTGACGGCCTGATCCGTTAGGCGGCATGAGCGACGACGACCCTGTCCCCGATGGTGAGTTCGTCTTGGAGTTCGACTCGATGGGTACCGCCGAGGTCGTACAAGGCATGCTCCAATCGGGCGGAGTCTTCTCGTCGGTCTATGTCATCCAGTCTGTCGCGGCCGTCCCCACAAAGGTACTGCTCTCGGTTGGCGCGGAGTCGGCTCACCGAGCCCGTTGGCTACTTCAAGAGTCTGAGTTCTCGGATCGCGAGCTCACCTTCCTCGCGACCGGAGAGTTCGATCCAGAGGTGTAGGCTCGCCTGGCCGCCTAACAAGGCCTTGCAGCAGACGCCAAGGGCTCGTGCCCAAACGCTGCGTGGTAGGATTCTGGCGTCGGCCTCGGTAGTGCGGCGTTGAGAGTCAGCGCCCTCGGCGCTGCTGAAGGCCTGATCCGTTGGGCGGCATGAGATGCGATTCGCCGTTCTCTCCCTCTGTCTTTCCCTAGTTTCACCCCATGTCGCGCTAGCTCACAGCGGCGGAACGGATCGGTGCGGTGGGCACCATGATCGCAAGCGTGGCGGCTACCACGTACACAACCACGCGAAGCACCGTGCGTGTCAGTCGAACTCCGGTTCTGCAAGTAGCGGGAGCGCGTCCCCCGCTGCGCAGCGCGGAACTGTCATCACCTGCCAAGACGGCACAATTTATGCTGGTAGCGAGCCAGAAAAAGCTTGCCCCAACGACATCAAGAAATAGCTTGAGCAGCCGCCCAACAAGGCCTTGCAGCGGACGCCAAGGGCTCGTGATCAAATGCGGCGTGGTAGGATTTTGGCATCGGTCACGGTGGCGCAGCGCTGAGTGTCAGCGCCCCTGGCGCCGCTGAAGGCCTGATCCGTTAGGTGGCTGGAACGGTGACGCCGGGAGCGCTTCGAGTGGCAGCGGGCGGCCTGGGCATCGGTTCCGGATTCGCAGATGCGTGGGATGCGTTCGGTGCGTGGAGGCTCGACGCTCCAGTCGATCTTTCGGCAATGTGGCTCCTGGGTGGACTGCTGCGAATAGGCATCGGCTTCATTTTCGCAACCGCGCGCGACCGAAAGACAGACGGCTTCTTCTTGTTCGTCTTCGGCGTGGGGTCATTCGGAGAGCTCGGAAGATTCATCGCCATACCCTCACCAGAGCTGTTGCTCACTCCAGCGGCGTTCCTTGTAGGGGCCGTTGCCTTGCTCTTTGAGCGCCAAGGGCATGGGGCAAGCCTTTAGAGCGAGGGCTGGGGTCGCCAGCCACCTAACAAGGCCTTGCAGCGGACGCCAAGGGCTTCTGATCAAATGTGTCGTGGTAGGATTTTGGCATCGGTCGCGGTGGTGCAGCGCTGAGTGTCAGCGCCCTTGGCGCCGCTGAAGGCCTGATCCGTTAGGCGGCAGGTGGTGTGAGCCGGCTCGATTTCATTGTCGGCCAGAACGAGCAGGTCAAAGTCTCGTTGCCTAGCCATCCGCCCGGAGACGGCAGTCGCCGGACCGGAAAGGCCAGGGTCCAGGTTCGGGGCGTGTCCTCATCAATTGAGGTTGAGTTCAGAAATCGTGACCTCGACGCGTTCTTCGCGGCTGCCAAACACTGCCAGAAACGCCTCAAGGGCGAGTGCTCCTTGCAGTCAACTGACAAGAGGTTCTTTCTGTCCGGCGCAATAGCTCCTCAGGGTCACGCTCGTATCAGACTGGCGCTCGACAGTTCGAGTCTTCGACCCAAGGACTCCACCGGCTGGAATCTCACAGCGAGCTTCTCGTGCCCCGCACCGGCTCTGCTGCGCATCTCCGGGACCGTGGGAGCCGCCTAACAAGGCCTTCCAGCGGACGCCAAGGGCTTGGGCCCAAGAGTGCCGTGGTAGGATCCTGGCGTCGGCCTCGGTGGTGCAGCGCTGAGTGTCAGCGCCCTTGGCGCCGCTGAAGGCCTGATCCGTTGGGCGGCGTCGCGGAACCCTTGATCGGGCGAGTCTACGATTCACTCTCTCGTCTCTTTGGTCGGCACTACCTCAATAGCGACGACCTGAATCCGATCATCTCCGTTGGTGCGTGCCATTGCGTGCTTCAGCTGCTCTTGCTGCAGTCACTCATAATCCTGTTGGCGTGGTCAGGTATCGCATGCGTCTGGCCAAGCCGTCTGGCTTTGCTCCTCGTCATAGCTTTCATCGCAGCCGTCAACTTTTCGATTCTCCGGGGCAGTGAGCGCAGAGCTGCGATCAGCGACCGATCGAGGGGAATCCAGGAAGGTGCTGCGGTCGCGCTGGCGGTCCTTGCAGCCTTCATCTTGTCTCTCGTTCTCGCTAGAGGGTGGGTGCCCGGCGTTCCATCTCGGCTAGCTCTGGTTTCTGCCTGCTCACTCTAGGGCCCGCCGCCCAACAAGGCCCTACAGCAGACGCCAAGGGCTCGGGCCCAAAGTGGCGTGGTAGGATTCTGGCGTCGGTCTCGGTAGTGCGGCGTTGAGAGTCAGCGCCCTCGGCGCTGCTGAAGGCCTGATCCGTTAGGCGGCGCGTCGAACGCGGTGAGTGAACGAAAGCGCACCACGGTGCCGGTACTCTGCGCCGACTCATCCGCCGGGAGCGCTCGGCTGGAGTGGTGGTCCGCTGGCTTTGCATGCAACGTTGTCATTCGCTTCGGTGAGATCACCGGTGCGGCTCAGAGTCAGACTTCTTTGCGTCCTTGCAACGGGCTCGCAGGCCGATCGAAACGTCCGGGCACAGACTGCTCTGCTATGGAGCTGCCAAGAACGTCTGGCCTTCGGCGATGTCCCGCGACATGGGGAGAGGTCTGAAGGCCTACGTCAACACTATGGGTGAGCCGGGCGGAGTGTCTAAGGACATCTTCGAGACCGGACCTGACGTTGTACCAGGCACGGTCGCCGAGCAATTCGAGTTTCACAAGGCTTGGTTTGGCTCATGGTCATAGCCGCGCCGCCTAACAAGGCCTATCAGCAGACGCCAAGGGCTCGTGCCCAAATGTTGCGTGGTAGGATTCTGGCGTCGGTCTCGGTAGTGCGGCGTTGAAGGTCAGCGCCCTTGGCGCTGCTGAAGGCCTGATCCGTTAGGCGGCGTGAATGACGTGGCTCGCCTCAATTGGAGCTGTCTTCTTGATGGCCGCCATCACGTGGTGGTGGCTGGGCAAACCTATTCGCCATCGATGTGAGGGTCCCGACTCTCTGGGAGTCTTCTTCGAGACTCTTCTGAGCGAGCAGTCTCATTGTATGAACATGCAAGTCTATTCACGGAGGCGGCATGTTCTTTCCTTCCGGCGAGAGCGAGTCTCTCACGGTGTCTTTGACCTAGTCGTAGAGTCACACACCAGCCCGCCCAAGAAGAAGAAGCTCGAGTCCATAACCATGGCGCGTCTCGAGCCCGTCCTCGATGCTGCCAAGTCGGCCCTCGGTGAGTTCGATATTCCTGAGGATTCGGAGCTCAGAGTGACTTTCGCTGGGCCCCCTGATGAGGTTGTGGCCAGGGCCGCGTTTCGAGACCTTGAGCAACGTGGCGGGCCTGTAGCGAGAGGAATCGCGCGGGCAGGCGTTCGCAGCCTCAACCATCAAAACCAAGACAAGAACCGCTAGAGCCCGCCGCCTAACAAGGCCTTCCAGCAGACGCCAAGGGCTCGTGCCCAATTGCTGCGTGGTAGGATTCTGGCGTCGGCCTCGGTAGCGCAGCGTTGAGAGCCAGCGCCCTCGGCGCTGCTGAAGGCCTGATCCGTTAGGCGGCTTGCCCGCAAGTTCCCTCGGCCAGTTACTGCTTGCCTTTCTGAAGCGTTCTTCTTTCTGGTTTCAGCGAGCCCATGGTGAGGCGCTGCCTCGAGCCGAACTCGTTCCAGGGTTCTCGGCTGCACAGCTCGGTAGCGTGCACCGGTTCCGGCCGGCAATCACGCCGGCTCCTCGGGGGCGACCTCCGGGGTGTCTGGCGTCGGTCCGGTTTCTTCGGGTGGGCAGTCAAAGCGCGCGGGAGTTGCGTCACGATAGGTCGCAGCCGTTAGCGGCGCGTCATTGTGTAGGCGCATCCAGCGCCTCTTTGCAGTGAGAACGTTAGCCGCCGCCTAACAAGGCCTTCCAGCAGACGCCAAGGTCTCATGCCCAAACGCTGCGTGGTAGGATTCTGGCGTCGGTCTCGGTGGTGCGGCGTTGAGAGTCAGCGCCCTCGGCGCTGCTGAAGGCCTGATCCGTTGGGCGGCGGCGCGAAGGGAAAATCATGTCCCAGGGTGAAGTCGAGATCCGATTCACCGAGGATGAAGCGCTGGTCCTCTTCGAGTTCGTATCGAGGTTCACAGAGCAGGACGCGCTCACCGTAGAGCACGGTGCAGAGAGAGCTGCGCTCTGGAATCTCTGCGCAGCGTTTGAACGCCTCCTCGTGCAACCCCTCCAGCCCGAGTACCAAGACCTTCTGGCAGCTGCGCGAGATCGTCTAGCTGCTGCAACTGGTTCTCCCCGCGGCTAGCTTCGCGGTAGCCCGCCGCCCAACAAGGCCTTGCAGCGGACGCCAAGGGCTCCTGCCCAAATGCGGCGTGGTAGGATTCTGGCGTCGGCCACGGTGGCGCAGCGCTGAGTGTCAGCGCCCTTGGCGCCGCTGAAGGCCTGATCCGTTAGGCGGCTTGCCTGCAGGTTTCCTCAGCCAGGTGCAGCTCGCCTTTCCGAAGCGTTCTTCTTTCTGGTTTCAGCGAGCTCATGGTGAGGCGCTACCTCGAGCCGGGCTCGTTCCAGGGTTCTCGGCTCCACGGCTCGGTGGCGTGCACCGGTTCCGGCAGGCAATCACTCCGGCTCCTCGGGGGGCAGGCTTCGGGGTGCCTGGCTTCGCTGCGGCTCCTTCGGCTGGGCGCGGCATCGGGCTCTGAGGGTCCTACGTCGCGCTACGTCGTGTTCGTTTGAGCCCTGGTCGGGTGGCTCACTCGGCTTCGTGTTCAAGAATCCTATTTCGTCGCGCCTCTTGCAGTGAGAACGTTAGCCGCCGCCTAACAAGGCCTTGCAGCAGACGCCAAGGGCGTCTGCCCAAAGGCAGCGTGGTAGGATTCTGGCGTCGGTCTCGGTAGTGCGGCGTTGAGGTTCAGCGCCCTCGGCGCTGCTGAAGGCCTGATCCGTTAGGCGGCAACTCGGTGTGTGACTTCAGGAGGTTCCCACCCAGGACTCTTGCCGAACTGAGACAGCTTGAGTTCAACGCGAAGGTCCGCGCCTTACTCAAATCTCTGGCCCATCTATCCGCTCATCTCGTAGTCGATCCGGGTGGCCCAACTCCCGCCCGGCTAGACACTCTCTCGGTGCGGCTGGATGCCAGCCTCAGCGAGTTGGGTAGGCCGAGTCGCGTCCTCGTCTCCGAACTAAAGCAGGAGCTCGACTTGCTTGATCGGAGCGCTGTAGAGCACCAAGCGCTCCAGTTCGCTCGGAGTCTCGTTTTGGTATTCCAAGAACGAGCTTTCTCGCAACTACGGTTTCCTTCCAGCTAGCCAGCCGCCTAACAAGGCCTTACAGCAGACGCCAAGGGCTCGTGCCCAATTGCTGCGTGGTAGGATTCTGGCGTCGGTCTCGGTGGCGCGGCGTTGAGAGTCAGCGCCCTCGGCGCTGCTGAAGGCCTGATCCGTTAGGCAGCTTTGCCGTGAGCACCGCGGGGCACAACTACGGTCACAAGGTGCGGCTCGTTGCATCCGCTGCGGGTGCGCTGGCAGCTGCGAACGAGTTCTGCCGAGTGCTCTCCTTTCGCGCTCTCGGATTTCCAGACCTCATCGTCGGAATCTCGGTCGTATCTGTTTGTATCCAGCTGAGCCTGAGTGTGGCAATTGCTCGCTCAGATGGGCGCCTGTTGTTTGCGGCATTCATTGTCGTATTTGTTCTCGTAGCGATCCGGGACATTCCGATATTCACTTCCAACCTTGGGTTGCTCGGCCCAAGTGACCTTACGTTGTCTCACTGGGCGCTCCTTGCCTCCGCAGTCGCTCCGGTAGCTGCAACGATTTCTCGTCTATTGGCTGCGAGAGCCTCAGCCCAGCCAGCCGCCTAACAAGGCCTTGCAGCGGACGCCAAGGGCTCGGGCTCAAAGTGCCGTGGTAGGATTCTGGCGTCGGCCGCGGTGGTGCAGCGCTGAGAGTCAGCGCCCTTGGCGCCGCTGAAGGCCTGATCCGTTAGGCGGCCTCGGTGACCGAAACCATCGGGTGGGAGATCTGGGGCGCGCCGCTGTGGCTCGTTGCTCTCTTTCTCGTTGTCGCGTTGGTCGAGGCGCCGGGGCTCACGGCGCTCCCATTGGTCCAACCCGAGGACGATTCGCCCCGTGCTCGAGGCCGAGCAATGGGCGTGAAGTTCGGAATCGCTGCAAGGTTCATTCTCCACGCCGGGCTCGCCCTACTGCTCTGCGCGGGGCGCGCCTGGGCGGGGATCCCGCTTGCCGTATCGCTCATCTACACAGGGCTGCGGCCCGCCCGCGACTTCGCCGAAGGGTTCGCCTCAGGATTCGGCGAGTCGGGAGAGGAGCCGCCGCCTTGGCTTGTCGCTTTGTCAGCGGCCGCATACCTCGCCTTTGGGAGAGGCATTCTGGCATTCATTGCGGTCTTGGCTTTCTTTGAACTTCGGGGGGCAGCCGCCTAACAAGGCCTTACAGTGGACGCCAAGGGCTCGGGCCCAAAGTGGCGTGGTAGGATTCTGGCGTCGGCCGCAGTGGTGCAGCGCTGATTGTCAGCGCCCTCGGCGCCGCTGAAGGCCTGATCCGTTAGGCGGCGGAGCTGTGTCGCTCTTCGAGTTCATCATGGTCCTGGAGTCGATCGTCGTCGGCCTAGGCGTGGCCAAGATCCTGTCCGGACTCTCCCATGCGGTGCTGGAACGGCAGGTAACGGTAGCCGCTTGGCAGCCGCTGCTCCTCGCGAGCCTGATACTCCTGACATTGATCCAGGTCTGGTGGCACGCGTGGGAGCTTCGTTCGCATGCGGTCTGGGGTTTTGGCCAGCTGCTCCTCATCCTGGCGAGTCCCGTTTTGCTCTACGTCCTTGCACACCTCGCTTTTCCTCCGCCTGGTGGCACGGACCTCCGAAGTCACTACTTCGACCGACACCGTGTTCTCTTTGGCATCGTCGCCGCCAGCGCAACTACATCGATGGTTGGGCCGTCTCTGGCCTTCGGCGACCCGCTGCTCGTGACCAAGAACCTTCCCAGCGCTGTCACGGCGGGGGGAGCTCTCGTTCTCGCAGCTTCGCCTCACTCGGGTACGCATGCGGTTCTGCTGCTGGCAGGAGCTGCGATCGCCGCTTGGAACATCGCCGCCGGAATGCCAGACCTGTCGTGATCGTTGCTTGGCCCATCCGCCGCCTAACAAGGCCTTGCAGCAGACGCCAAGGGCGTCTGCCCAATCGCTGCGTGGTAGGATTCTGGCGTCGGTCTCGGTAGTGCGGCGTTGAGAGTCAGCGCCCTCGGCGCCGCTGAAGGCCTGATCCGTTAGGCGGCTCGGTGTTCGATACTGCGAGACTCGGCTTCATTCTTGTGGGTCTGCATGTCACCTTGTCGGGAGTGTTCTCTGCGCTCAGTTCTGCGTTCCAGTACACAAGCTCGAACTCCGAAATGCTCTTCTTCCAGATCGGTGGGTCAGTCGTAGTTGCGATTGTCGTGGCAGTGCCTGGACTCTATCTGGTCGTCAGGAACGAGCAGCTAGCACGCCGTGCTTTTCCCAGCGCCGGCCCTGGGGAGCTCTCTACGGAGTCCCTGGTCGTCGCGGGCATTGCGATTGCAGGGCTCTGGCTACTCGTGTCTTCTGGAATATCACTCGCAGTCGGCATCGTTTCGCTCCTAATGAATGTCCTCTCCAGCGATCTTCACGGGTATATGACCGCTGTATCCGTCAGATCTCTGGTCTCCGGGGTGGTGGGCATCGCGATCGGTATCTTTCTGTTCCGAAGCCCTCGATCCGTAGCGCGGCGGGTTGGCTTTCATCCGCCCAAGTAAAGCGGCCGCCCAACAAGGTGCTGTAGCTGACAGCCAATAGCTCCGTCCAATCGGACCCTGGTACTATTTGGGTTCCACTTAGGCACTCCGCTGAACTTCATGGCCGTGGCTGCAGCTGAGCGCCGTATCCGTTAGGCCGCCGGGCGAGACCCGATGCGAAGGAAACGACTCCAACACACTGCAGACACCATCTGCCACATGTTCTGTGGCTGGCGTCTCATCAGTTCCAAGCCTCGACTCGTCGAGCTGGGCTCGGGCACGATCCGGGTGGACGTGCTGTCTGGGAGCTGTGCGTTCGAGGGTAGGTCAATTCCTAAGCTCTCCATCGCGGAGGAGCTTCGCTTGTGGCTTCTCGAGGATCTCGAGGCAAACCGAATCCCGATAGCTGCCCTTACTCAGGCCTCGTTAGAGGCGAGGCTCTCGTTTAGCGAGATTCGATGGCAGGATCGGACGACGAACGAGCAGTACTTCAATGACGGACGGTCAGTCCGAACCGATACCATGCATCGCTGCGCGATTCACTGCCAGAGCAAGGTCGCGACGAACGAGGCTGCCTACACATCAGAGCTCCGAGACATAGAGGAGTGGCCGGTTGGTTGGCCGGCTGTCTAGTAGGGCCTTGCAGCGGCCGCCATCGGCTCGGGTACAAAGTGCCGTGGTAGGATCCTGGCGTCGGTCGTGGTGGTGCAGCGCTGAGTGTCAGCCCCTCGGCGCTGCTGAAGGCCTGATCCGTTGGGCGGCGAAGGTGAGGAGGTGACTTGCATCGATATGACCTCGGTGTCGTCGCGATCTCCCTGTGTGGCTTCTTCCTTCTGTACAAGTCGATCTCCCTGGCGAGCTTCTTCTTCATGCAGGTTGTCCATGGGCCGATCGGTGCGTTCGGGTTGTTCGTCACCCTGGGTCCGCTACTCGCGTCCCTTGGCATCGGGTTCTCGTTGATCTTCGGGCGGTACTCACTTGCCGCTTCGTTGTTCGGGCGCCCGCCAAGGGCTGAGCGCTCCGACGAGTCGAGCTATCTCACACTCGAGAACGTCGTGACGCTCGTCGGCTTGTTCTACTTCGTCTCGGGCTTTCTCTATCTGGCGTACCTCTCGGCGGATTGGATCGTGGGAAACGTAGAGCCCGGCCCAGATCCGGATCCCTCAACTGTATGGCCGTATCGAGTCTCGGCGGTTGCTGAGCTCCTCATTGGCTACGTCCTCACCTTCCACGCACCCGCGATCGCGCGGTGGTTGGGCTCGCAGCAGCGCTCTCGGCACGCTCCGCGCGGATAGGCTGCATCGCCGCTCAGCCAAGGCCTTGAAGCCGGCGCCAAGGGCTCTCCCGAAGTGTCGTGGCAGGATCCTGGCCTCAATCACGGCGGTGCAGCGCTGAGTGTCAGCGCCCTGAACTCCTTGGTATTATCCCGTCTGGGAGACGGCAGCGGCGCATCATGAATCTCATGCCGCGTTCCGTGCATTGCCCTCCCTCGGGTGGGCGAAAGCCTCGGGTTCGAATCCCAAAAGCCGGTCTCAGGGGGGCAGCGGCAACGCAGCAGTTTTGGGGGCCTTGTGAGCTTCGGGTTCCCGCCTCCAGTCTGCGCCCCCTTGAGGCTCGGTCCGAGGAGATTCACGTATGACCTTCTGGAGCTTTCTCGGATTCGCGCTGTTGCTCGCCATCTTTCTCGCGGGCTTCTCGATGGTCATCCGCCGCATTACCGTCTTCGAGTACCAACATGCGGTCCGCTTCGTCCGAGGAAAGTTCGCAGGGGTCCTTTCCCCGGGTAGCTACTGGACCTTCGTGCCCCTGACCTCCATACAGCTCCTTGAGGCGCGGCCCCGGATCATCACGATTCCGGGCCAAGAACTGCTGTCGTCGGATGGCGTCTCACTGAAAGTGAGTCTACTCCTTGAAGTTCGGGTCTCGGACCCGAAGGCAGCCACCTTGGAATCTGCCAGCTACGAGGAATCGCTCTACGCCAAGGCACAGGCGGCCCTTCGGGGCGCCATTGGCGAGAAGCCGATCGAAGAAATCCTCCAGTCTCGCGCCGACCTCTCTGCGAGGCTCCAAGTCGAGGTCGAACCTTCGGCGAGGGCGCTGGGTCTCGAACTTCGATCGATTTCGATCAAGGACATCATGTTCCCGGGGTCTCTCAAAGAGGCGTTCTCGCAAACCGCCCGTGCCAGGCAGGAAGCGCAGGCGGGCCTCGAGCGAGCACGCGGAGAGACCGCCGCACTTCGGAGCTTGGCAAACGCGGCGCGAGTCTTTGACAAGAACCCGGGCCTCTTCCAGCTGCGCCTTCTCCAAACCGCCTCCGAGTCCGGCAAGATCGTTCTGACTGTTTCGCCACCGGATGCGACTCCCGCGGGCGAGCCATCGGATCCGGCGGCCTGACAGGCGGTTGAACCGGACGCCCAGCAGCTCGCTCCGATCGCTTCGTGGTGCCATCCTGGCGGCGGACGTCGTGCCCCGGCGTTGGCGGTCAGCGCTGTTGGGCGCAGCTGAAGACCTGATCCGTTCGGCAGCATCGAGAGTTCATTCTGCGCCCGTCCGTTCTCGGCCCAACGCCGCCCCTCAGATACATTCCGCGAAGTCGGCCGCCTCTCGCTTCGAACTCAAGACGTGGACCTGCATGAACCCACGGCAGTGCGAGGCAAGAGCACGGTCACGTTCGGGCACTGTCTTCCGGTTCCGCCAGTTGCGCCATACGATTCCCCATTCATCTCGGAGCCGCTGCGAGAGCGATTCGTCGCAACCGTCGGGCAGTTGAGCACCACGAGGTCTCCGTAGTCCGCGCCTGAAAGCCCGCCACGAGCAGATCCACCAAGGCGTGGAGAGGATCACGAGTGTGTCTGCGCGCTCGACCAGGAGGTCGTCATCGACGTCGTTGCTGTCGACGATCCACCGATCCCCAGCAAGCCGGACTCGTTGTTTCTCGAGGAACTCGCCCTGGGGCACCCGAAGCCAGCCTGGATTCCAGCTATGGAGGTCGAGATGGATGACCGGAAGGCCAGTCTTCGTCGACAGCGTCCGCGAGAAAGTACTCTTGCCTGCACCGGCCATGCCGGTAACGACAATGCGGTTGCCAACCATCGGAGACTTGCCGAGCTCGGTCATCGCACTCAAGCTACTTGCCGAGATGCTTGAAGTCGAGCGCCTGCCAACGGCGCAAAGCCGTCGTTGAATCGTGGCGGTGGGGCCTCGCATTCTCAAGTGCGATCGGCTGAGACCGTGGTTGCGCATGCTGCCCAACAAGGCGCTGCAGCTGACCACCAACACCGGGTTCGAACCAAGTCTGGTAGCCTTCCGGCACTGGGACGGGGTTGCCGCGCCGCTGGCGGTCAGCGTGTTGGTGGCAGCTGAGCGCCCATTCCGTTGGGCATCGCGGTGGTAGTCAGTCGCGTCCATGCAAGGAACGTTCTTGTCGGTGTCGGCGCGTGTCTTCTCTCGCGGTGGGCCATGTTCTGGCTTTCGATGCCTTGGGCTCGCCTCGTCGAGGGCATCACGTACAAGAGTGAGCTCTCGTTCGCCTTGCTCTCCCCGATCGTCCTAGGTCTTCCCGAGGCCGTCATTGCAATCGGCGTTGGTGGTCTCACCGCATACCTCGTCGAGTCTACGCACCCAAGGAGGTGGGTCCTCGTGCCTGCGGTGCTCTACGTCGTCCTCGCCTTCACCTCCGTCTACTGGGCGGAACCGCCGGGGCTCTTCGAGCGCCTCGAGCAGCTCGTTGGTGCAGCCTTCACGAGCGGGTCCTGCCTCGCGGGCTCTTTGCTAGTGGGCTCATCGCGTGAAGAGCGTGCCGCCTAGCGAAGCACTACAGCGGACGCGACAGGCTCGTGCCCAAGTGTTGCGTGGTAGGATTCTGGCGTCGGTCTCGGCGGTGCAGCGCTGAGCGTCAGCGCCGTCGGCGCTGCTGAACACGGGGGCCAGATCCGGATGACATCGGAGCCCGTCGATGCTGCTGCGGTACGCGTCTTCCCGCCCGGTATTCCCTTGGCGGCGATCCTGCTCGGCGTCGGTCTGAACTGGCTCTGGCCCATCCACCTGGGCTTCAGCTTCCCGAGCCCCGAACGCTACTGGCTCGGGGGAGCGATCGTGGCCGGCGCGATTCTCGTGCTAGGCCTGTGGCCCGTGGTGCTGTTTCGGCAGGGTGGGCAGAGCGAGAATCCGTGGAAGCCTACACCGCACATCGAGGAGCGCGGCCCGTTTCGCGTGACTCGAAACCCGATGTACCTGCAGATGGTACTCGTCTGCATCGGGTTCTCCGTCGTCCTCATGAACTGGTGGATCCTCGTGCTCACTCCGGTTGCAGCGTGGCTTCTCCAGCGGTTCGTCATTCTTCCCGAAGAGACGTACCTCGAACGGAAGTTCGGTGAAACCTATCTGTCGTACAAGAATCGTGTTCGTCGCTGGCTCTAGGCGCGTGGCCTCGTCGGCGCGCGGCCACGGCGTCTAGGGAGATGACGATGCATCCGCGGCTCGCCTACTTCGAGATGCGCGGCCGGGCCGAGGCGATCCGTATTCTCCTGCATGCCACGCAGACGGAGTTCGAAGACCACCGGGTCGTCTCGGCGGATGAATGGGAAGCGCTCAAGCCCGGGCTGCCCTTCGGTGGCCTGCCCATCTTCGAAACGGATGGCGTGCTTCTCTGCGAGAGCCACGCGATCCTGAGATACCTCGGGAAGAAACTCACCCAGGGCGCCCGCGACGATCTGGCGCGCGCGCAGCTCGACGCCGCGCACGACGCGATCGCCACGTTCCAGGAAGACCTTTGGCGCTTCAACTGGGTCGAGGACTACTACGCCCATCTCGAATCCTATGCGGAGGCGACCCTCGAGCCGCGCCTGAAGATGCTGTCGGCTTCGCTCTGTCGGGATCGAGACGCTTCCACGAGCTGGTTCGGCGCCGAGTTCGGCCACGTGGACTGCGTCGCGTTCTGCTTCCTCGACGAGGTCGACGCGTACTTTCCGGCGGTCCTCGCCGAGTTCGAAGAACTCGTCGCGCTCCGTTCTCGGGTCGCCTCGCTTCCCGGAGTTTCCGAGTACCTCGACTCGCCTGCCCGACCGATCGTCTTCGGCATGGGTCGCATGGGCCCCAAAGTCGACCCGCGCGTTTCCATCCCGCCTGGCTACAGGTTCCAGAACCCCTGGTCTCCACCGCTGGATCTCGCGCCGCTCCTCCGGAATCAGCGCCGTGTCACGAGTCGTCGCGGCTGACGCCCCACAGCTCATTCGAATCGGCTCGTGGTACTGTTCTGGGGCGTACGCCGTCCGTGCCCTGGAATGGGCTGAACGCCGGAGAGTCCAACATTGAGTAGTGAGCGCGATCCGCGTCCGACCGTTCCTGCCAGCGTTCTCGGTTGGAGCGTCGCCGTATCGTTCGTCACGGGACTCTTCATCTTTCCCGTGTTCGCCTTCCTCGAGTACGGCCCGGACATGCCGCTCTATCTCAGCGGGCCCTTCCTGGTCGTCCCCGCCTGCGTGGGCGTAATCGCGGCAGCCCTGACCGAGAAGGGGGTCCCGATCGGGTCGCGCATCGGTCTGGCAGTCGGGACCGGCCTGGTATCGCTCGCCGCGGTGGCCGTCGGCGCCCTCGTCTATCGGGCCTTGGCCGGTGGGCTCGTCTGACTACGGGTTCGAATCGAAGCGGTCGCTCGCTTCCTTGAACCGCTCACGGGCGGCATCCAGGTCCAGTTCGCGCTCGGCAAGCGTCTCGGGATCCCATTCGCTTCGTCCCGGCACTTCGAAGAAGTCGCCGCCGTAGACGTGAATTGCGCCGGTGAGTCGGCGGATCGGGTTGGAGACGGAGTGAATCGCATCTTCCGGTAGGGGGAAGACCTCTTTCTCGGACAAGGACGCGGCACCCGTGGCTTCCACGACGCCGCCCCGCCGTTCCCAGAGGATGTTGTCCTCGCGTCCGGTGTAGATCCCGATGGACGCCCACATCTCGTGGTTGTGCGGCATCAGAATCATGAGAGGCGCCCAGACCACGTTGAGAACAGTGAGGCTGCGGGAGTGGTAGAGCGTGTGCAGCCCGGCAGCGCTCGGCTCTCCCAGGCCCGCCAGCACCTTCGACGGGTCGGCGACCGTCCGGGCCAGCACTTCGTCGATCGCGGATTGGGGTTCGCTCTCGCCGTTCGCTTGCTCGAGTTCCTCGATGAACCGCTCCAACTCGAACTTCGGAGTCATGGTCGCTCCCCTTGCGGTGTTCCATGAAGCGGAACCTGCCCACGCCAGCGTCCCCGCAGCGCCCGCGAGGAGGCTCCGTCGCGAGATCCTTCGTCCCATCGGCGCTCTCCTTCGGTTGCGCGGCCCGCCCGCAGACCCCTTCGATCATCCCACGAGGCGGGCAGCGCAACAAGGCGCTGCGGCCGGAGGCTCAACAGGGCGCCCCAATTCATGTTTGGTAGCCTTCCGCGCGTCGGGCCTGGGTCCGGGTCCGCTCGGCGCGGGGGCAACGCTGGAGCTCGGAGATCTCGCAGACCTCGGGGAGTTCATCGGCGGAATCGTCGTCATCTTCTCGCTCGTCTACCTCGCGATCCAGGTCCGTCAGAACACGGACTCGATTCGCGCCGAGAACTTCGCGCGCGTGGTCGATCGGATCTCTGCAACGCAATCGGCTCTCAGTCAGGATCCGGAGCTGGCGACCCTCCACGCCCGAGGCGTTGCCGACATCCAATCCCTCTCGCCCCAGGAGCGAATCCAGTTCACCTGGTGGTTCGTGGAGGCATTCGGCGCCTTCGAGTTCATCTTCCATCAAGCCAGGGCCGGAGCCATCCCGGAGGAGATCTGGGCGCGCTGGTCGGCCACGATCCGCTGGTGGCTCTCCCATCCCGGCGTTCGGGACTGGTGGCATGCGAGCCCCGCTCCGTTCTCCGAGAGCTTCACGTCCTTCGTGGAAGCGCAGCTTGCCGACGCCACCCGGGACCCCGAGACCGACGCGCGCTGGCAGGAGTTCCTTGCCAGGCCGCAGCGCGGTGCCTGACGCTGGTCGCCGGATGAGTCGCACCAGCCTTCTGCAGAGAGTTCGACCTCGGGTTGAACCGTTCTGGAGGAAGTAGGTGACGACGACGGACTCGGACCTCTCGCTGGCCCTTGCGCAGCTTTCGCTGATGCTCGCGGGATTCGCGTCGGTCGCCATCTCGATCCGGCCGATTCGGGTCCGCGACGAAGACGCCAGGTGGAGACTCTACTCACTTCTCAGCATCTGCTTTGGCGCGTTGTTCTTGAGCTTGCTTCATGTCCTCCTCTCAACGACCAATCTGCACCCCGACTACCAGTTCAGAATCTGCAGCGCCCTGATGGCCCTGTTCAATGCCGGGTGGTACCTGAAGCTCGGGTCGGCGGTGCACGAAGAGCACATTCGATCTGGCGTAGTGACTGCCGCGGTTCTCACGATCGGGGGAATCAACACGGTTCTCCAAACGCTCAATGCAGTCGGACAGCCGTTCTCCGACTATGGAGTCTTCCTTGCCGGGCTTGTCTGGTACCTGCTGGCAGGTGTCCTTACGCTCGGGAGCGCCCTGGACTCCTCGAATTGAACGCTCCGGTCGAACGCAAGTCTCCCCTCGTTCCGTTCGTGCGTCCCCTGCCGCCTGGATCCCGCATCCGCCTCAAGCCCGAAGGGGCGTGTTAGGATGCCGGCGCTTGGCCGGGGCGCGTCACCGGCATCTCACCCGGGAGTGCGATTCCCCGATGAAGGACCGTCGTCGAGGGCTTCATGAGTGCTAGCCGATGGGCCGCCCTTGGGGCTGCCGCCGGGCTGCTCCTCGCAGCGGCCTTCCTCGCGATCGACCGCAACGGGCTGCTCGCGTGGCTCGGTGTCGGCCTCGGCGTGTTTCTTCTGATCAAGTTCCTGCGCCGGCCTTCGCCGCGCGACGCGATGCTCGCGGTGACGGTCATCGGGGTGTGGGCGGGGTGTTGGGGTGCGGCCTGGAAGTACGTCGAGTCGACCTGGGAATCGGGCGAGGTGGTTCAGCTCGAGATCGAGGGGGCGCACACTGCCAGAGTCTGGGTGCTCGACGGGAGCGACGGGCCGCTCATGTACTACGACGCGCCTCCGGAAGCTGCGAGCCGCTTGCTCGCGGGCGCTCCGATCTCGATGACCCGCAACGGCCAGCTCCGCCAGGCATGCGCCGCTGCGACCCGCGTCGACGCGCTCCCGAAGGAGCGGTACGACGCGCTGCTCGATCAGATGCTCGAGAAGTACGAAGGCCTGAACACGGCGACGAACGTCTTCTACGTCGTCCTCGGCGGCAAGCGCGATCGGGTCGGGGTGTTGGTCGGCCTGGGGCCGTGCGGGGCGAGCGGGTAGATGCGCATCGCGATCGCTTCGGATCATGCGGGGTTCCGCTACAAGGCTGTTCTCGTGGGTTTCCTTCGGGAGCGCGGCTACGAGGTGCGCGATTTCGGGACGGATTCCGAGACGTCGGTCGACTACCCGGACTTCATCGGGCCCGCCGCGCAGGCCGTGGCTCGCGGAGAGTGCGAGCGGGGGATCGTTCTCGGCGGTTCGGGCAACGGCGAGGCGATGGCCGCGAACCGGGTGCGCGGGGTCCGCTGCGCCCTGTGCTGGAGCGAGGAGACGGCGCGGCTCGCGCGCGCCCACAACGATGCGAACATGATCTCGCTGGGCGAGCGCCTCCTCACCGAGGACCTGGCGCTGCGGATCGTCGAGGTCTGGCTCTCGCATCCCTTCGAGGGCGGGCGTCACGTCGCGCGGATCGAGAAGCTGGACCGCGAGGCCCGTTGACGCGGCTGCGCGGGTAGCGGGGCGGCGGGCCGCAGGGGAAGGAGTCGGGCCGATGATCCGGGGCGCGTGTCTCTGCGGCGGCGTGACCTTCGAGCTCGACGAAGCCGTGGGTCCATTCGAACTCTGTCACTGCCCGAGGTGCCGAAAGGCCTCCGGTTCGGCCTTCGTCGCCGGGCTCGGCGTCCGAATCGAAGACTTCCGACTGCTGTCGGGCGCCGAGTTGATTTGCACCTACGAAGCTCCGGTCCGGGAGAAGCCCCCGGCCTACCGCACGGCCTTCTGCTCGCGCTGCGGCTCGCCCGTGCCCGACCCGCCCGCGGGTGCGAGCTGGTTCGAGATCCCGGCGGGGTTGCTCGAGGCAGGGGCCGACCTCACCCCCGATCGGCACATCTTCGTCGAGGGCAAGGCTCCGTGGTACGAGATCCACGACGCCTTGCCGCAGCTGACGCGGGAACAGGTACGGAGGCTGCGCCGCCGCGGGGTTTGGTAGGGTCCTCGCATACCGGGAGTCGGGCCCGACGACATGTTCGAGACGCTTCGCAACTTCGCAGAGATCGGAATCGCGATCGCGGGCTTCAGCGCCATCGCCGCCACGCTCCGGTCGCGCGTCTCCGGCCCTTGGGCCGAGGCCGATCGCCTCGCGCTCCTCTCACTCCTCGAGACCTCTGCCCTGGTGGTGTTCTTCGCGCTCCTTCCCCAGGTACTCGAGCAGATCATGAGGAACGAACGTGCGCTCTGGGTGGGCGCCAACCTCGCGTACGCGGCGGCCCACTCCTTCCACTACGTCCTCGGAGCGCGACGGATCATCCCCCTCCGGGCGGCGGGCGAGAACGCCAATCCCTTGAGTACTGCGTCCGGTACGGTGCTCTTCCTCGGCGGCCTCCTCGTGATCGCGGCGCAGGTCGCATTCGCTGTGTTCGGGGGCCTGGACTCACTCCGCTTCATCTACCTCGTCTCGCTCACGTGGCATTCCTGCGTCGCGGGCGCGATGTTCGGCGCCTTGATCCTGCTGTTCCTGGAGGCAAGAGAACCGTGACCCAACGACTCGCCCTGTTGCTGCTCTTCGTGGCCTGCGCTCCCGGGAGCCAGGTTGCCACCCTGACCGTCGAGCCCAACTCGCCCGCGATCGAGGAAGGCGAGCTGGTCCAGTCGGTCGGGATCGAGACGCTCGGCGGGGTCTTCACGCCGCTGCTCGAGGCCGGCTGCCGGGTCCCGTGTGAAGCGACGAACACCTTCAGCACGGCCATCGACGATCAGGACGAGATTTCCCTGACGCTCTTCCGCGGCACCGCCGGGTTGGTCGCGCAGAACCACTTCCTGGGGGAGTTCGTCGTCGTCGGGATTCCGCCCGCGCCGGGCGGGGAGCCCCAGGTCGCCATCACGGTGCGGGCGGAGGAGAGTGCCATCGCGCTCTCGGCGAGCGACACCGCGGGTTCCGATCTTCGCTTCGAGCGCGTGGGGGCCGAAGCCGGGCGCGGTCAGTAGGGCAGGTCGTCGAGGCTCACGCCGACGTAGTCGGGCTCCGGATCGACGGTGAAGCGGCGCGCCTGGATTCGCGTCTCGCCCCGGAGCAGCGCGCGCAGGATCCGGTGCATGCCGTCCATGACGCGGCCATCGGCCCCGAGGATGATCGGATAGGAGAGGTCCGCCTCTTCGATCAGCCGGATGTGCTCGAGGAGCGCCCTCGGCGTCGGCGGGTGGGTCTCGTCGAACCAGCGCACGCGATCGAGCTCCCAGATGTCTTCGAGCGCGACGGTCTCGACGGGGAAGTCCCGGGAGAGCTCGACCAGCCGGTCCACGTCCCAGACGAGAAGGCCCTTCTCCGAGGGGAGCGGGTGGTACTGCTTCCTCATGCCGCGAGTCTAGCCCGGCGGCGGCGTGATAGAATTTTCCGGCGTGTCCCAGTTCGAGTACGTCATCGTCCTGATGTCCTTCATCGTCGCCTTCGGCGCTTCGGAGATCCTCTCCGGTTGGGGGCGCCAGTATCTCGACCGTTCCGAGGCTCGGCCGTTTCCGCTGCAGCTCGCCGTTTCGGTTCTCCTCCTCGGTGCGCTCCTGCAGACCGTGTGGGGCTACTGGGGCTTCCGGGCCGTTCACTGGAACTTCGGGAGTTTCCTGCTCGCGCTGCTGCCCCTGCTGCCCCTGGTCGGCGCCGCGGGGATCGTCCTTCCTCCGGCAGGCGCGACGGACCGGGCGGAACCCCGAGCGCACTACTTCTCGGTCTGTCGTGCGATCTTCCTCCTCATGGCCGCCTGGGTCGCGCTCGGCACCCTCGCGGAGTTCGCCCTGGTCGAGGCGACCCTCCACGTCGGGCAGGCCGTTCGCCTCGCCGCCGTCGCGATGCTGATCGCGCTGAGCTTCTCCTCGAACGAAAAGGTCCACTGGGGCGGTCTGGTTCTCCTGACGGCCCTCCAGGTATCGTTCATCCGTGCCGTCACTCCGGCGCTCGGCTAGCGCCCCGGTGGCTTCCTTCGCGAACGAAGAGGTGTCCGCGGTTTTCGCGGGCTATCCGCCGAAGATCCGTCGCCGACTCCTCGAGTTGAGGAAGCTCGTCTTCGCGACGGCGAAGGCGACCGACGGGGTAGGGCGGGTCGAGGAGGCGCTCCGGTGGGGCGAGCCGGCCTACCTGACGCCCGAGACGAAAGCCGGGACGACGATCCGGATCGGTTGGAAGCGCTCGAGGCCCGACGAGTACGCGATGTACTTCCACTGCCAGACGAGCCTCGTCGAGGAGTTCCGTGGGCTGTTCGCGGATCGGCTGCGCTTCGAGGGCAACCGCGCGATCGTCTTCGAAACAGGGGACGAGCTCCCGAAGGAGGAGATCTCGTTCTGCATCGCGAGAGCGCTCACGTACCACCTCTCGAAGAAGCGCCGGAAGGGCGCCTGACCCGCATGGAGCGGGGGGCGCCGCCATGGAGATCGAGGTCGAGAGCCTTCGAGAGCTTCCCGCCGGCTTCGAGGCGCTGGCCGCCGCCAGCGTTCGCGAAGGGTACCGGCACCTGGTGAGGCTGGGCGACGATTGGGCATCCGGTGAGAATCGTTTCGACGGCCCGGGCGAGGTGCTCTTCGCAGCCCACGCCGAAGGACGTCTCGTCGGTGTTTGCGGATTGAACCGCGATCCGTTCGCCACGGATGGTTCGGTCGGTCGGGTGCGCCGACTCTACGTCTCTCCGGATGCGCGCCGGCGGGGCGTCGCGCGGCTCCTGGTGGCGCGGGTGCTCGCACGCGCTCAGGGCTACTACGTCTCCGTGCGTCTGCGAACGAACGATCCCGGTGCGATGCGGTTCTACGAGGCGATCGGATTCGAGCGCGTCGACTCACCCGATGCCACCCACGAGATCGACCCGAGCCGGTTCTCGGCCTGAGGCGAGACGGTGCTCGCTACTCGGCGGGCTTCTCCCAGACCGAGACGTGGGCGGGGCTCTCGCCGGTGAAGGGGTCACGCGTCCATCCGGCGTAACGCTCGCGAAGGGTGAGTCCGGCGAGCCGGGCCATCAGGTCGAGCTCCGAGGGCCAGACCCAGCGGAAGGGTGCCGAGAAGGTGCGGAGCGTTCCGCCGTCGATCCAGTAGTGGTGGGAGTACTGGATCTGTCCGACGAAGTCCGTGTACTCGTCGAAGCCGAGGTGGGTCGGGCTCACGTCGTGCGGGCGGACGGTTTCGCCGGGCGGGACGCGGCGGAGCTGGGGCACGTAGACCTCGATCACGAACCGGCCGCCCGGCGCGAGGTGGGCCGCGGCGTTCCGGAAGCAGGCGACCTGCTCGTCCTGGGTCGTGAGGTTGGTGATCGTGTTGAAGACGAGATAGGCGAGGGCGAACTCGCCCTCGACCCGTGTCGTCGCGAAGTCGCCCACGCTGCAGGCGATCCGCTCCGCTCCGGGCTTGCGGCGCAGCCGTTCGATCATGGGCTCGGAGTTGTCGATCCCGTGGACGCGCACGCCGCGCTCGGCCAGCGGGAGCGCGATGCGGCCGGTCCCGATGCCGAACTCGAGGGCGCCGCCGTCGCCGGCCAGGGCCGCGAGGAAATCGACCGCCGGGTCGAGCACGGCGCTCTCGTACATGTGGGCCGACGTCTCGTCGTAGCGCGCCGCGACCTGCTCATCGAACCAGACCTTCGCCACCGGGAGCCTCCGCTGCCTCGCGCCCACCACGCGCGGGCCTCGCGCCCGGATCGTACCCTGAGGCCAGGCAGATCCGGTAGCCTCTCGGGGCTCCTTCCGCGGGAGACCCCATCGCCCCTTCGTGAGACGGACTCCACGTGTACGTCCTTCTGAACGGTTCCTTCGGCGTCGGGAAGACGACCGTCGCGCGTCATCTGCGGCGCTTCCTGCCGCGGGCCCGAATCTTCGACCCGGAGTGGGTCGGCCTCGCGCTCATGCGCATGCCGGGCTACGACCGCTCGGACTTCCAGGAACTCGCGGCCTGGCGGCGCTTGTCCATTCTCGGCGCACGGGCGACGGGCGTGCTCTCTTCCACCGTGATCGTGCCGATGGCATTCTCCGATCGCAGCATACTCGCGGAGTTCCGCGAGGGGTTGGCTTTGCCGGGGCGCCCGGTGCTCCATTTCTGCCTCACGGCGCCCCTCGATGTCGTGCGGAGCCGCCTTGCCGCGCGTGGGGAGTCCGCGGAGGATCCGGACTACGCCTGGGTCCATCGCCGGGCCGAGGAGTGTTGCCGCGCGCACGGGAGCGACGACTTCGCCACGCACGTGCCGACGGCAGGGTCACCACCGGAGCGGATCGCGGCCGCGATCGCTCGCCGGATCCAGGGAGGACAGATGGACGAGTTGAAGGCGCGCATTGCCGAGGTGTTCGCCGAGGTTCCGCGCCCACCGAACGGGTCGCTGCTCCATCCGGACTCGCGAGATGAGACGGCGATCCTGCCTTTCGAAGCCTGGGAATCGTGGCAGGGGATTCCGCAGGAGGTGCTCTGCCGGAACTACGACGGGATGAGCTTCTTCAGTGCCGAGGCGTTCCGCTTCTTCCTCCCAGCGTTCCTCTCGGTTTCCCTGGATCTCCATCGCACCTCGAACGAGTTCGTTGTCGATGCGACCGTCTACGAGCTGAATCCGCACTCGGACTACGCGAAGTCCCGCTTCGTTCACTTCACCGGGCCGGAGTGCGAAGTGATCGCCGCCTTTCTCGAACAGATGGCCTCCTCGCCCGACTACGCGGACGCGGAGACTGCCGAAGTCGCGCTGCGGGCACACTGGCGGGGGGCGGCCGGCCCGTCCTCCTAGCGGCGTGGTAGGGTGACGGGCGTGACGAGCACGTTCGACCGCCACACGCTCCTGCGCGCTGCCGCAGCCATCGCGGCGGGCGGGTTCGTCTGGTGGGCCGTTCTCGGCGGGGCGATGCTGCTGCTCCGCACCCTCTGGCCCGCCTACGGCGCGGCGTACCCGGAAAAGTCCTACACGCTGGTGATGCTCTTTGCGCGACTCGTGATCTTCTCTTCGACGATCCTGGCAGCTTCCGCCGTCGCCACCGCGATCGGTCGGGACCGGCGCCTCGCCTGGCTCGCCGGTGCAATCATCCTGGCGCTCTCGATCCCGCCCCATCTCTACCCGGGCACGGTCTGGGACGACTATCCCCCCTGGTACCACTTCGTCTACCTCGCCTCGATCGTGCCCCTGGCGCTCGTGGGCGGCCGTTTGGCGCGGAGTGCCGCGTGATAGACTCGCAACCCGGCGTCGCGGCTCACGGATCGCGACGGCAACGGAAGAAGGGTAGGGGGGTCCATGCATCCCATGCGTCTCTTGGTCGTCAGATCCGTTCTCGTCTTGCTGGTGTGTCTCTTCGGGTGCGCTCCCGAGGCGGTGCCCACGGAAGCGCCGAGCATCGCGCCGCAGGAGCTCAGCGAGCTTCAGGCTGCGGGCAATGCCCCCGTCGTGATCGACGTCCGCTCGGCGAAGGAGTTCGCCGCGGGTCACATCCCCGGCGCGCTCCACATTCCCTACGACGTCGTGGCCGAGCGCATCTCCGAGGTCGATGCGCCGAACGGAGTCGCCCTCTATTGCATGGTCGGCCCGCGCGCGCGGAAGGGCGAGGCGAGCCTGCTCGCCGCGGGCTTCGGGCCGGTCTTCCACGTCGAAGGCGGGTTCTCCGCGTGGAAGGAAGCCGGGCTTCCGATCGCGCCGGGTTCCTAGGTCCGGCGCACCGGAGAGGGGGCCCGCGTGATTCGCGTCTACGGCTCGCGCATTTCCTACTACGCCGGCAAGCTCGAGGCGTATCTCCGCTACCGCGGAATCGAGTACGAGCTGCTCTCGATGATCGATCACGCCCACGAGATCATCGAAGGAACCGGTGCGCTCCAGAGCCCGGTCGTTCGGCTCGAAGACGGGCGCTGGATGTCGGACACGACGCCGATGCTCGCGTGGTTCGAAGCGCAGCGGCAGGGCGCGACGATCTATCCCGAGGATCCGGCGATGCGGTTCTTCGCGCTCCTGCTCGAAGACCACGCCGACGAGTGGCTCTGGCGCCCGGCGATGCATTACCGCTGGAGCTACCAGCAGGATCGCGACCACGCGAGCGGCGTTCTCGCGGACGAGCTGCTCTCGGCCCGGAAGGGGCCGCGCTTCCTGAAGCGCTGGGCGATCGCGCGCCGCCAGCGGGACGGGTTCGTCCGCCGCGACGGCGTCGACGACCGGACGCGCGAGCACGTCGAGCGAACGGCGATGGCGGCCTACGACGGCCTCGAGGCGGTCCTGGCGGAGCGTCCCTTCCTGCTCGGCGCGCAGCCGACGATCGCGGACTTCGGCTTCGTCGGACCGATGCTGCGCCACTTCTCCCAGGATCCGACGCCCGCGGAGCTCATGCGCGCGCGGGCGCCACGCACCTACACCTGGGTGGCGCGGATGTGGGAGGCGCGCCCGCAGCTCGAGAGTGCACCCATCCTCACCGAGGTCGATCCGCCGCTCGCCGCGCTGCTCCGGGAAGCCTGCGAGACCCACCTGGTGCAGCTGCGCGAGAACGCGAAGGCTTTCGCCGAGGGCGCGAGCCACTTCGCGATGGAGGTGCAGGGGTGCCGCTACGAGCGGTTGCCGGTGTCCCGCTACCGCGTCTGGTGTCTCGAGGCGCTTCGCCGCCACGCCCGGGCGCTAGACGATGCCGCGCGCGCCTCCGTTCGCGCCCACCTGCCGGAGCCCGGGGCCGCCGTCCTGTGGAGCGATGATCCCGCGGCCGAGTCCGACTACGACCGGGAGGGCGAGGCGCCCTTCAACCGCGCGATCAACGTCTTCGGGAAGGGAGTTCCGAACTGATCTCGCTCGAGCCCGTTTCGGAGAGCGAGAAGCCGCATCTGGAAGCGATGGTCGACGTCTATCTCGCCGAGCTCGCCGGGCACCGGGAGCGGCCCGTCGGCCCGGTGCGGGCCGCGGAGTATCACTACCTGCCCGAGTACTGGCGCGAGGCGGGGCGTCATCCGTTCTTCATCGTGGCCGACGGCCAGCGGGTGGGCTTCGTGCTCGTGCGCGAAGTGCTCGACGCCGGGGTCACCGAGATGTCCGATTTCTTCGTCGAGGGCGCGCACCGGCGGGCGGGGACGGGCCGTGCGGCCCTGGCCCTGCTCTGCCCCCGCTTCCCGGGGCGATGGGAGCTCCAGGTCCACCCGCGCAACGAGGCGGCCTCGCGCTTCTGGCCCCGGTGCATCGGCGAGTTCGCGCACGGGCCCGTCCGCCGTTCGGAGGTCACGGCCGAGGACGGCCAGCGGGTCCAGTACGAATTCGAGATCGCCGGCGGCTAGCGGGCCGGGCGGGCTTGCTTCGGCGCTATCCTCGGACGGCGCCACGGAGGTCATGGGATGCAGCAACTCGATTCGGATCTCTGGGTCACGAGTTCTCCTCTGCGCTTCTTCGGGGTCGAGATCGGCTCGCGCATGACGGTGGTTCGTCTCCCCGGGGAGAAGCTCCTCCTGCATTCTCCGGTCAAGGCGACGCCGGAGCTCATCCGCGAGGTCGAGGGCCTCGGTTCCGTCGCCTACATCGTGGCGCCGAACCGCATGCACCACCTCTCGGTCACCGGATGGGCGGAGGCCTTCCCGGATGCGGACGTATTCATCGCACCCGGGCTCGAGGAAAAGCGGCCCGACCTCGAGGACGCGACGGTGCTGCGCGACGAGCCCGAAGACGGCTGGGCGGACACGCTCGATCAGGTCCTCGTCGAAGGCTTCCCGCTCGCCAACGAGGTGGTGTTCTTCCACCGGCCGAGCGCGACGCTCATCGTGACGGACATCGCGTTCAACTTCCAAGCGAGCAGCCCGGCGCCGACCCGCTTCATGTTCCGCATGCTCCAGTGCTACGGAAGCGTCCGGCCCTCCCTCGCGGAGCGGCTCCTCATCCGCGACCGGCCGGCGTTCCGGGCCGGTCTCGAGCGCATCCTCGCCTGGCCCTTCGAGCGCATCGTGGTGTCCCACGGCGAGGTCTCGGAGAAGGGAGGCCGTGCGGAGCTCGAGCGCGGCTACGCCTGGCTCGGCGGAGGCGCCTGATCGCATCCGGCCGCGGGCCGGGAGGGGAGGGAAGGGTTGCGGCTCCTGTTCGTGCTAGCGATCGCGGCGGCCGTGATCCTCTCGCTGCTCTTCGTGGCTGGAAAGATCCTCGCGCGCCGGGCCGAGCCCGAGGCTCGCGCGGTGGAGCCGTGGAGCCCCGAGACTTTCTTCCTCGCCACGCGTTCCGGACGCGTGCACCTGCTCGACGTCGGTGAAGGTGAACCCGTGCTGCTCGTCCACGGGTCGGGCCGCAGCGTCGCCGATTGGCAGGAGGGCTTCGCCGGAGCGCTTGCGCGCAGCCACCGCGTGATCGCCTTCGACAGCTACGGCTTCGGCCTGAGCGACCGCGAGCATCCCTTCCGGTACGGCAACGCCCTCTGGGCACGGCAGGCGATCGACGTGCTCGATGCGCTCGAGATCGATCGCGCCATCGTGCTCGGCCATTCGGCCGGCGGCGTCGTCGCCGCCTGCCTCGCGGCGGACCACCCGGAGCGCTTCCGGGGCGCGGTGTTCGTGGGCCACGGGATGGCCATGGATCCGGTGCAGATCCTTCCGTTCATCCCGGGCATCGGCGAGCTCCTCGTCGGGCGGCTCACAGTGTTCGGGGACACTTTCACGGATCGGCATCGCGAGCGGATGGAGGCGGCCTATCGGGTTCGCGGGACGCGCGCGGCGCTGCTCACCTTCATCCGGCGCCAGTACACGATCGACGGCATCCGCCTCCTGCGCGGCACGTACGAGGACATCCGCGTGCCGGTCCTCCAGGTGCACGGCAGCGACGACGTCTCGATCTCGGTCGCCGCGGCACGCTCACTCACCCCGCGGCTCCGGGACACCCGCTTCGTCCGGGTCGAAGGTTCGAGCCACGACGTCCACGTGGATTTCCCGGAGCGGCTTGCCCAGGAGGTCGCCGCCTTCGCGGCGGGCCTCGGAAACGGAGAGAACCCTTGAACAAGTTCATGATCCTGCACTACGGATTCGAGCGGCCCACGCCCGAGGAGATGGCCGGCTGGAACCAGTGGTTCGAGTCGATCGCGGATCGCCAGGTCGAGCGGGGGCACTTCCCCGGCGGCCGGTCCATCACGAAAGATGGCGTCGAAGACCTGCCGATGGCCGCGGACTCGATCACCGGGTACACGCTGATCCAGGCCGAAAGCCTCGATGCCGCAGAGGAAATCGCCCGCGGGTGCCCGATCGTGGCGAGCACGCGGGTCTACGAAGTCCGCGGCTGAGCGGCGGGGGCCGGCGGGGTTCTCTTGCGGCGGCGTCAACCGAACCCGGCGCTCGGGTTTCCAATCTCTGTGAGTTCGGTGGCCCGACGGGGCCGCGGAGGCGTGCCCGGTGCCCGGCGATTCCGGTAGTTCGGAGCGGTCTGCTTCGGAGCGAGAGTTCAGCGCCTTCGTGGCGCAGCACCAGGACCGCGCGGTTCGCCTGGCGCGCCGGCTCCTGGGCGGCGATCTCGCGGCGGCGGAGGACGTGGCGCAGGAGGCGTTCCTTCGGGCGTACCGATCGCTCGACCGGTTTCGTGGGGAGTCGAAGGTGTCGACCTGGTTCTACCGGATCCTGGTCCGCGAAGCGTCCCGCCACCGGCGCTGGCGGGCGGTCCGGCAGCGCTTCGGGAGCGACGCCCAGGAAGACTGGGCCGATCCGGCGCCCGACGCCGCGACGGATCCGCTGCTCCGGGACCGGATCGGGCAGGCCCTCGAGAAGCTCTCCCGTGGGCAGCGGGAAGCCTTCGTGCTGGTTCGCATGGAGGGCTGGTCGATCCCCGAGGCTGCGGAGCTGCTCGGGCGTTCGACGGGTACGATCAAGACGCATCTGCACCGTGCGTCGAAAGCGCTCCGCATGGAGCTGACGGATTGGGTGGCCCGGGAATCGGGCGCATGAACGACTGGGGACGGTCATGAACGAACACGGGAAAGATCCCGGCGAGAGCCGGGAGGATCGGGATTTCCACGGGCGGCTCCGGCGGGCTTACGACTGGCCGGAGCCTGGCGAGGCGGAGCGCAGCGCCTTCCGAGCGCGGCTCGCGGAACGCATCGAGAACGATCGCGCCCGGCGCGCGCGCTTGCGCCCGGCATGGGCGGCCTGCGGCGTGGTCGCGTTGGTGGTCGTCGCCTACCTCGGTTTCACTGCTTCGGAGCCGGGCGTCGAGCCCGGCGCGGCGCCGGGGACGGCCCAGGCGGTTGCGGCGTGGGAGCCCGAGGCCGCGGAGGACGCGCTGCTGGCGCTCACCGCGCTCGGTGAGGAGAGCGAAACCTCGGGCGCGCTGCCGGCGGACTACCAGGCCATCGCCAGCGTCTTCCTCGACGGCATCTAGGAGAGATCACCCCCATGTCTTGCAATCGACTTCTTCGCCGCCGCCGCGTCCGCTGGAACGCCTGGATCGTTCTCGTGATCGTCCTGGCCGCGGCTCCCGCCTGGGCCGGCCCGAAGGGGCCCAAGCCCGGAGGCAAGCACCGAGGTCCGCAGCCGATCCACGAAGTGTTGGAGCGGCACGCCGAACGGCTCGAGATCGATGACGATACGGCCCGGCGCATCCGCGAGATCGCGGAGGCTTCGCGGGAGGAGGACGAGGCGCACCGCGCGGAACTGCGCGGTCTCCACGATCGGATGCGGGGCCTGCTCGAGGAGGAGGCGCCGGATCTCGACGCGGTCATGGAGCTCGCCACCTCCATCGGCCGGGTCGAGAACGCCGCCTACAAGCTGCGGCTTCGTTCGATGCTCGAGATCCGTGCGCTGTTGACGCCCGAGCAGCTCGCGGAGCTCGTCGCGATCCGCGCCGAGCGCGACACGAAGCGGCAGCGCGGCCTCGACGTCGAGTGCGGCTCGGAGCTCGCCGAGTTCTGCCCCAACGCGCGGCCGGGGCGCGAGACCTTCGAGTGTCTGCGCCGGCACCGCGATGCACTCTCGCCGCATTGCCGAGGGGCGACGCGCCCGCCGCCGCCGCGCCATCGCCGGGAGCATCGTCCCCGCTTCTAGCGAACGGCTGAGCGTTACCGACTGAACGTTCGTTGAACGCGCCTTCGTGAGCCTCCTTGCGGGGGTTCGCGTCGAGCTGCGTGTTGCGATCCGTGATCGCGATCGCCGTCGCTGAGAAGTGTCGTCTTCGCGTCAACCGTCCCGCCCGCTCGCGGTTCGAACCGGGGAGAACGCGCTTCTGCGCGCTGGAGGGTGAGATGAATCCGAAGCCGATCCGAAGTTTCGTTCCCGTCGCCGTGCTGAGTCTGATCGCGGCCGCCGCCGTGTCTTTCGATTCCCCGGTCACGGCGCAGTCCGCCGCCAAGCAGGGAGGTGGAGAGCCGCGCTCGGCGCGCGGCGTCGAGCCGCCCCTCGAACGAGACCCGGACCGGAACGACCGGCGCGGGCCCGGGCGTTTCGAGATCCGCAGCATCGACGGCAGCGGCAACAGTCTGATCGACCCGGCGATGAACGCCGCCGGCGAGCCGCTCGCGCGCGAGGTGCCGAGCGCCTACGGCGACGGCCTCGCCACGCTGGCGGGCCAGGGCCGCCGGAGTGCGCGCGAGATCAGCAACCTCGTGAACGACCAGACCGAGGAGATCCCGAACCCGTTCGGGACGAGCGACTTCCTCTGGCAGTGGGGGCAGTTCCTCGACCACGACATCGATCTCACGGAGGGCGTCGTGCCCCCGGAGTGGGTGCACATCGCCGTGCCGGCGGGCGACCCGTTCTTCGATCCGGACGGAACCGGCGAGGCCGTGATCTTCTTCGGGCGCTCGGTCTACGATCCCGGGAGCGGCGTCGATGCTCCGCGCGAACAGCTGAACGAGATCACGGGCTGGATCGACGCGTCGAACGTCTACGGTTCGGACGCCGAGCGCGCCGAGGCGCTGCGCACGCTCGACGGCACCGGCCAGCTCCGCACGAGCGAGGGCGACCTCCTCCCGTGGAACGACGCAGGCCTGCCGAATGCCACCGGTGGATCGTCCGAGCCCATGTTCCTGGCGGGCGACGTGCGGGCCAACGAGCAGGTCGGGCTCGCGGCCATGCACGCGCTCTTCGTCCGCGAGCACAACCGGCTGGCGCGCGAGATCGCCGAGCGCGAGCCGCGGCTCTCCGGCGACGAGATCTACGAGCGCGCGCGCAACCACGTCGCCGCCCTCATGCAGCACATCACCTATCGCGAGTTCCTGCCGGCGCTGCTCGGGCCGAACCCGCTCCCGCCCTACCGGGGCTACGACGCCGTCCGTCAGGCGACGATCCTGAACGAGTTCTCGACGGCGGCCTATCGCTTCGGGCACAGCGCGCTCAGCCCGACCCTGCTCCGGCTCGACGAACGTCTGCGTGAGACCACGGACGGGAACCTGCCGCTACGCGAAGCATTCTTCGACCCGACGCGCATCACCGAGGAGGGTGGCATCGAACCGATCCTTCGGGGCCTCGCGCATCAGCGGCACCAGCGGATCGACGTCCGCGTGATCGACGACGTGCGAAACTTCCTGTTCGGCGAACCCGGCGACGGTGGCTTCGACCTCGCTTCGCTGAACATCCAGCGCGGGCGCGACCACGGCCTCGCGGACTACAACACGGCGCGGGAAGCCTTCGGCCTGCCGCGGGCCACGGACTTCTCGGACGTCTCGAGCGATCCGGAGGTGCAGGCGCGCCTCGCCGCGGCCTACGACAGCATCGACGACGTCGACCTCTGGGCCGGGGGCCTCGCCGAGGACGCGGCCGGCGAGAGCCAGCTCGGCCCGCTCTTCACCGCGATCCTGCGCCAGCAGTTCGCCGCCCTGCGCGACGGCGACCGCTTCTGGTACGCGGGGCCCTTCGGCTCCGTCGAGCGCCGGGTGATCGAGGGGACCCGCCTCTCCGACGTCATCCGCCGCAACACCGAGATCGGAGGCGAGATTCCGGACGACGTCTTCCACGTCGCCCCGCGGCAGGACCGCGGCGAAGGCCCGGACCGCGGCGAAGGCCCGGACCGCGGCGAACGCCCGCGCCGGTAGCTCGAAAGCACCACCGGCCCGCTGGGCCACGAACGAAAGGACGCGAACATGATCCGGAAACGTTTCGAGAAGGTCGGCCCCGTCGCGGGCGCGGCGCTGGCCCTGGGCCTGCTCGTCGCCGTGAGCGCCCAGGCCGAGGAGAAATCGGAGTGCCTCGGCCGCCGAGGCCCGCCGCCCGAAGCCTTCGCCGCCTGCGAAGCGGCCCAGGAGGGCGACCCGTGCGCCTTCGAGGGCCGCCGCGGCGCCGAGGTCGCCGGCACCTGCGGCATCCGCCGCGAGGAAGTCGTGTGCATCCCGGAGGGCCACCGCAGCCGGATGGACCGGCGGGAGAAGGAACGGTTCGACGAGGATCTCTAGGGCGTGATCGTAGGAGGGTTCGGCGCTCGGCCCGCACCGCCCGGGGCCGGGCGCCGCGCGCGCCGGAAACGGCGCGAGAATCCGTGGTGGCCCAGGACAGAATCGAACTGTCGACACCGCGATTTTCAGTCGCGTGCTCTACCAACTGAGCTACCGGGCCACGGGGCGCCGAGTCTAGCTCCGGGGGTGGGGCGCGGCTAGGAAATCGATCGGTGGCCGGATGGCGCCCGAAGGGCTCCGCGGCCGCGGCGCCGAGCCGGGCTAGCCGGCCTCGGCCTGGGGGGCCGCCTCGTCGGCCGGCGGGGCTTCGCCGGCCATCTCGTCTTCCTCACCCTCGGGTGCCGCCGCCGGCTCGAGCCGGACGGTCATGACCACGTCTTCGAGGGGGCGGTTCTGGGGGCCGTGGCGGCCGTGCTTGTCGCGGGGCATGGCGACGATCTTGTCCGCCACCTCGATGCCGGAGACGACCCGCCCGAAGGCGGTGTACTGGCGGTCGAGGTGGGGCGAGTCGTCGACGACGATGAAGAACTGGCTCCCGGCGGTTCCGGGCTTGCCCTTGTTGGCCATGGAGAGGACGCCCCGCTTGTGGGGCGTGTCGTTGAATTCGTCCTGGATGCGGTAGCCCGGGCCGCCGCGGCCGTCGTTGCGCGGGTCGCGGTCCTTCGTGTTGGGGTCACCGCCCTGGATCATGAAGCCGGGGACGACGCGGTGGAAGGTCGTGCCGTCGTAGAAGCCCTCGCTCGCGAGCTTCTTGAAGTTGGCGACGGTCTCCGGAGCGACGCCGACCAGCAGCTCGATGGCGATCTCGCCGACGCCCTCGACGGCGATCACGGCGATCTCGTCGTCGATCCGGGCGAGCTCGGCGGCGGTGGCGGGGTCGTCGGCCGGGACCGGCTCGCTCGCCGCTTCTTCTGCGGGTTCGCTTCCGCCCCCGCACGCGCCGAGCCCGAGGGCCAGCGCCCCGAGGCATCCGATGAACGTTCGTCGGCCGAGTGTTGCCATCCCTTCCCTCATGTCCGCTCGCGCCTCCCTGCACGACGCCGGTAGCGATCGGCGTCGTCCGTTGTCAAGACGTTGCATCGCCGGGATCCGTTCCGTGCGGCTTCGGTGGCCCGCTCGGCCGGCCCTCTCCCCCTCCAGGCGTTGCATCGGGCGAACCGCCTCCGTGTGTTAGCGTTCGCGCCATGGCGAGATGCGCACGTCCCCGTCCGGTGGTCTGGCTCCTTCTCGGTCTGGCGCTGGCCCTCGGGGCCCCGGCGCCCGGCGCCCGCGCTGCGGCCACGGCGCCGGCCGAGGGCACGCGCGGGATGGTCGTCACCGGGGAAGCCCGTGCGGCGGAGGCCGGCCAGGCGATGCTCGCCCGAGGCGGCAACGCCATCGACGCGGCGATCGCCGCCTCGTTCGCCCTCGGCGTCACCGACCCCTACCACTCGGGGATCGGCGGCGGCGGCTTCCTGCTGATCCGCCTGGCTTCGGGCGAGGTGGTCGCCCTCGACGCACGCGAGACGGCTCCGGCCGCGGCGGACCGCGACATGTACGTCCGCGAAGGCGTGGCCGAAGACGCGTCGCGCTGGGGCGCGCTCGCGGTGGGCGTGCCGGGCATGGTCGCGGGCGCGGCCCTCGCGCTCGAGCGCTACGGCAAGCTCTCCCTGGCCGAGGTGCTCGCGCCAGCCATCGAACTCGCGGAAGAAGGCTTCCCCGTCGGCCCGCGCCACGCGCGCACCATGGAACGCTGGCGGAAGTACGGGCTCGCCAAGCGCTTCCCGGAGACGGCCGCGATCCAGCTCCCGCCCGAGGGCGAGCCCGCCCGCGCCGGCTGGGTGCTGCGCCAGCCCGAACTCGCCGAGACCCTGCGCACGATCGCGGCCGAGGGCCCGAAGGGGTTCTACGAGGGCCGGATCGCCCGCGCGATCGCCGCGGAGATGGAGCGGCGCGGCGGTCTCGTGACGGAGGCGGACCTCGCGGCCTACGAGCCGAAGCTGCGGGATCCGATCCGCGGGAGCTACCGCGGCTACGAGGTGGTCTCGTTCCCTCCGCCGTCTTCCGGCGGCATCGCCCTCGTCGAGATCCTGAACATCCTCTCGGGCTTCGAACTCGCGCCGCTCGGCGCCGGCAGCTCGGCCGCCATGCACCGCGTGGCCGAGGCCATGAAGCTCGCCTTCGCGGACCGCGCCGCCTACCTGGGCGATTCGGACTTCGTCGACGTCCCCACGGCCGAGCTCACGTCCATGGCCTACGCGGACCGCCTGCGCGCCCGCCTGCTGCCGCCCTTCTGGCGCAAGGCGCCCTGGCACTGGGGCCGCGAGCGGGCGATCACGGTCGAGGGGCCGGGCCTTCCGCAAGAGGACGCGGGCACGATGCATCTCTCGACGACGGATGCCGAGGGCAACGCCGTCGCGATCACCCAGACGATCAACCTGACCTACGGTTCCGGGGTCACGGTGCGCGGCACCGGAATCATCCTGAACAACGAGATGGACGACTTCTCGATCGCGCCGAACCGCCCGAACGCGTTCGGGCTGGTCGATACGCGCGGCGCCAACGCCGTCGCACCCGGCAAGCGCCCGCTCTCGAGCATGACCCCGAGCATCGTCATGCGCGACGGCAAGCCCTTCATGGTCACCGGGAGCCCCGGCGGGCCGCGCATCATCACGACGACCCTGCTCACCATCCTGAACGTGATCGACCACGGCATGGACGTGCAGGAGGCCGTCTCGGCGCCGCGCTACCACCACCAGTGGGTGCCGGATCGCCTGCTCGTCGAGGAGGCCGTGCCGGCCGACGTGGTCGACGCGCTCCGCCGGCGCGGGCATCCGGTCGAGATCTCGGAGCGCAACTGGTCGAGCGCCCAGGCGATCGTGATCGACCCGGAGAGCGGACTCCACTACGGCGGAACCGACCCGCGGACCGACGGCGCCGCCGTCCCCTACTAAGGAAGGATCGTCGCGGTGATGCGGTGGTCGAAGTCGATCACCCGCGCCGCCACGCGCTGCACGTCCGCCGGCGTGACGCTGCGGACGGCCTCGGCGTAGCGCGCGCTCGCGTCCGGCCCGAGGCCGTAGAGGGCGTCGAGCGCCAGATGGAGGGCGCGGCTCCCGCTGCGCTGCTCCTCGATCGCGTGGCTGCCGACGAGATAGCGGCGCGCGCGCTCGATCTCGGCTTCCTCGGGCGGGCCCTCGAGGAGCTTCGCGAGCTCGGTGAACATGCCCTCGCGCGCTTCGTCGAGGCGTTCGGGCGAGGTCGCGATGTAGGTGGCGAAGAAGCCCGGCGCGATGCCCTCGACGTTCGACGCGGAGACCGAGTAGGCGAGGCTCTTCTTGTCGCGCAGCTCGAGGAAGAGCCGGCCGCCCTGGCCCGCGAGGAGCTGCGAGATCACCTCGAGGGCGTGGCGGTCCGGGTCGAGCAGCGTGAGGCCCGGGAAGCCGACGACGAGGTGCGCCTGCTCGCGGTCCTTGCGCGCCTCGACGTCCTGGCTCGGCGGGGGCCAGGCGGCGAGCGGCGGCTCCGCCGGCTGGCTCGCTTCGTCCGGGAGCTCCGAGAGCCTGCGTGAGAGCCCTTCGGCGACGTGTTCCGGATCGACGTCCCCGGCGATGCCGAAGACGAGGTTCGGCCCGCGCACGAGCCGGCCGTGATGTTCGAGCAGCGCCTCCCGGTCGAGGGCGCGCACGCTCGCTTCGTTGCCGACGAGCGGCATCGCGTAGGGGTGGCCGCCGTAGAGTGCGCCCTGGAAGAGGTCGAAGGCGCGGGCGCCGAGCCGATCTTCCCGGCGCGCGAGGGCGGCGAGGGTGTCGCTGCGCTGCCGCTCGATCTCGCCCGCCTCGAAGGCCGGCGAGAGGAGGATCTCGGCGTAGAGGTCGAGGCCCGCTTCCAGGCGGTCGCTCGTCGCGTCGAGCGTGAGGCCGAGGCTGTTGCGCCCGGAGAAGCCGTCGATGTCCGCGGCCATGGCTTCGATCGAGCGCGCGAGCTCCGCCGAGGAGCGCGTGCGCGTGCCACGCAGCCAGCTCTCGGTCATGAACTGGCCGATGCCCGCCTGGGCCGGGGTCTCGGCGAGGAGTCCGCCGCGCAGCGCGCCGCGCAGGGCGACGACCGGCACGTCGCGCTGGGGCCGGACGTAGAGGCGCGCGCCGCAGCCGAGCTCGAAGCTCGCGATGTCGCCGGTCTCCTGCGTCGCGCGCGCGCGCAGCCGGCGCGTGGCGTTGCGCGCGCCACGCTCGACGGCGTTGCGGATGGGCTTCTCGCCGAGCGGCGCGCCTTCGGGCCGTCCGCGCAGCACGCCGGCGGTGAGCTGCTCGTTGCCGAGATAGCGCTGGGCCACGCGCCGGAGATCCTCGGGCGCGGCCTCGCGGATGGCCTGGAGGTAGCGTTCCTCGAGCCGGTAGTCGCCGCCGAAGACGTGGAAGTTGCCGAGCTTGCCCGCCATCCCGCCGACGCTCTCGCGCTCGAAGTGCGTGCTCGCCAGGAAGTTCGCGCGGGCCTTTTCGAGCTCGTCGAGCGAGGGCGGCTCGCAGCGCACGCGCTCGATTTCGCGGGCGACGGCCTCGAGGCACGAAAGCACGCGCTCGCTGTCGAGGTCCACCGTCACCGAGAAGAGGCCTGGTTCGAAGGGCGTGTAGGAGGACGCGTCGATGCGGTCGGCCAGGCCGTCGCGCTCCTTCACGTGCTGGAAGAGCCGCGAGGAATCCCCTTCGCCGAGCACGAAGGCGAGCAGGTCGAGGTGCGGCGTGTCCGGGTGCGCGAGTGCCGTCGTCTTCCAGGACAGATCGAGGGAGGTGCGCTCGAAGTCGCGGTCGAGGCAGAGCGCGCGGAGCGCTTGCTGCGGCGGCTCCGGCGGCCGGCTGCGCTGGGTGCCGCTCGGCTCGGCATCGGCGAACGCGGCCTTCACTTCCTCGGCGAAGTCGCCGGCATCGAAGTCCCCGACGGCGACGACGGTGAAGTGGTCCGGTGCGTACCAGCGCCCGAAGAAGTCGCGCAGCCGCTCGCGCGTGATCGAGGAGACGCTCGCCTCGCTGCCGAGAATCGGGCCCCGGTAGGGATGCACGTGGTAGGCCTCGGCGAAGACGGCGTCGCTGATCACGTGGCCCGGCGTGTCGTTCGAGCGGTGGATCTCTTCGAGCACGACGCCGATCTCGCGCTCGATCTCGGCCTCGTCGAAGATCGAGTGGCGGACCGCATCGGTGAGCACGTCGAGGCCGGCGCCGAGGGCGTCCGAGGGGAGCGTCGCGTAGTAGACCGTCGCGTCGAAGGTGGTGAAGGCGTTGATCTGACCGCCGACGCCCTCCACTTCCCCGGCGATCTCGCCGACGCCGCGCCGCTCGGTGCCCTTGAAGAGCATGTGTTCGTGGAAGTGCGCGAGGCCCGCTTCGTGGGGCCGCTCGTCGGCGGAGCCCACGCGCGTCCAGATCTGGAGGCTCGCGACGGGCGCCGCGTGGGCCTCTCGCAGGAGCAGGGTCAGCCCGTTCGGGAGGGTTTCGAAGTGGATGCGGGGCTCGCTCAAATCCGCGGCAAGGTACCCTCCCCCGGGATGGCGCGCATCGAGGACGAGACCCCGCGAGAATCGGCCCCGGCCGGCGCCGCCCCGCCGCGGGTCGTCGACCAGACCGTCGGTGTCTACCTGCACGTGCCCTTCTGCGAGCGCGTGTGCCCCTATTGCGATTTCGCCGTCGAGGCGGCGCGCCCGCTGCGGCCCGAGCGCGAGGCCGCCTACGTCGAGGCCTTGATCCAGGAGATCACCGAGCGCCACGCGGACTTCGCCGGGCTCGCCCTCGCCACGATCTACTTCGGCGGAGGCACGCCCTCGCTCCTCGGCGCGGACTCCGTCGCCCGGCTGCTCGCCGCCGTCGACGGACTCTTCCCGGCGCGCACCGCGACACCCGTCGAGGTCACGCTCGAGGTCAACCCGAGCACGGTCGAGCGCGAGCGCCTCCCGGCCTTCCGGGCGGCCGGGGTGAACCGGCTCTCGGTCGGCGTGCAATCCTTCGACGACCTCGTGCTGCGCCGACTCGGCCGCGCCCACCGCGCCGAAGAGGCCCACGCCACCCTGGCCGCCGCGCGCGCCGCGGGCTTCGACGAGATCTCCCTCGACCTGATCTTCGGCGTCCCGGACCAGACCCGGGCCGCCCTCGATGCGGATCTCGCTGCCGTCGCCGCCTTCGCGCCGGAGCACGTCTCGGCCTACGCGCTCACCTTCGAGCCCGGGACGCCCTTCGGCCGGGCCCTGGCCGAGGGCCGGCTCGCGCCGCCCCCCGACGACACCACCGCCGACGCCTACGAACACGTCGGCGAACGCCTCGCCGCCGCCGGGCTCGAGCCCTACGAGATCTCGAGTCACGCCCGCCCCGGCCACCGCAGCCGCCACAACTCCCGCTACTGGCGCCGGGAGCCCGTGCTGGCCGTCGGCGTCGGGGCCCACTCGACCGAGCCGCGCAGCGCGGCGGCCCCCCACGGCGCCCGCCGCCAGAACCTCCGGGCCGTGGACGCCTACCTGGCCCGGGTGCACGCGGGGGAATCCCCCGAGGCGGGCCCCGCCGAGGTCCTGGCGCCGGAGACGGCCCGGGGCGAAGCCGTCTTTCTCGCCCTGCGCACCGAGGACGGCCTCGACCCCGCGCGTTTCGAGGCCGAGTTCGGGTCGCCGCCCGAGCGCTGGTTCCAAACGGAGTTCGAGGAGCTCCGGGCCGCAGGCCTGCTCTCGCGAACCCGCGAGGGCGTGATCCGGCTCACGCCGCGCGGCCGCCTGCTCTCCGACTCGGTCTTCGAGAGGTTCGTCTGAGCCTCCGGGCCGCTCGCCCGGGGCGGGCCGGAAAAGCGGGCGCGCCCGGGCCGAAACCTTTGCCGCCCCGGCCCGGCCTGTGTTACCAATCCTATGGATTTCATTGAGGTTTTCGATCCGTGGCCGCATCGAATCCGAAGCCCCCGACCGGCGCTACCGACGCGCTCTCCGCGCGCCAGGCGATGGTGCTGCGCGCGGTCGTCGGTGCCTTCGTCGGGGACGGCGGCCCGATCGGCTCGCCCACGCTCTCGCGCCTGCTTCCGGAATCGCTCTCGGCCGCGAGCATCCGCACCACGCTCGGGGAATTGACGCGCCTCGGTCTCGTCGACAAGCCGCATCCCTCTTCGGGCAGCATGCCCACCGAGGATGGCCTGCGTCGCTTCGTGACGGAGCTGATCGGCGCGCCGCGGCTCGCGGACCTCGAGTGCCGGGAGATCGCCGGCGCCTTCGACGAGCCGACCGGCGAGGGCGTGATGCACGAGGCGTCGCGCACGCTCTCGATGCGCAGCCACCAGCTCGGCTTCGTGCTGACGCCCCGGGTCGGGCGGATCGTGCTGCGTCATCTCTCGCTCGTCCGCCTCGCGCAGGAGCGCGTGCTGGTCGTGCTCGTGACACGAACGGGTGTCACGCACCGGCGCGTCGTCGCCGACGACGGCTGGGGCGATCAGGCCGAGCTCGACCGCGTCGCCGCGGAGCTCAACGCGCGCATCGTCGGCTCGAGCCTCGTCGACATGCGGAGCCAGCTCGCCCGGGAGGCGGCCCACCTGCGCCGCCGCGCGGCCGACCTCGCCGAGCGCGCTGCGCGGATCGGCGCCGCGGCCCTCGCCACTCTCGAAGACCCGGGCGACGACCTCGTCGTCGCGACCCGCCTCGCCCTGCTCGACCAGCCCGAGGCCGATCCGGCGCTCATGCGGGAGCTCCTGGAAGCCGTAGAGACCAAGGAGCAGCTCGTGGCGCTCCTCGATCGCGTGATCGACTCGGGCGGCGTGAAGCTCTCGTTCGGCGGGGAGTCCGAAGGCGTGGGACTCGAACGCTGCGCCATCGTGACGGCGCCCTACGGCGACCCGGAGGCGCCGCTCGGGGTGCTCGGCGTGCTCGGGCCGCGCCACATGAACTACCGGCGGGTGATCCCGCTCGTCGACTACCTTTCCCGCCTCGTGACGGAGAAGCTCGCAGCGTGAGCGAACCGAAGAACCCCGACGGGCCGGAAGAGCCCTCGATCCAGCCGAGCCAGGAGCTCGAGGACGCCCTCGCCGAGGCGCTGGCGGCCGTCGACGGCGACAAGCCCAAGGCCGCTGCGGCCGAACCCTCCGAAGGCGCGGAAGCCGGTGGCGATGCCTCCGAGGAGGTCGCGGCGCTCAAGGATCAGCTCCTCCGCCTCCAGGCCGACTTCGAGAACCTGAGGCGTCGAACCCTCAGGGAAAAGGAGGAGGCGTACCGCTACGGCCACGAGAACCTCGTCAAGGATTTGCTGCCCACGGTCGATAACTTGGAGCGGGCCGTGGAGCACACGCGCCAGAGCGAAGGCGGCGACGTCGAAGGCTTGATGCAGGGGGTCGAACTCGTCCTGCGGGAGCTGCAAGGCGTCTTCGGTCGCTACGGCGTCACGGAGATCGAAGCGGACGGGAAGCCCTTCGACCCCGAAGTGCACGAAGCCATGGCCCAGGCGCCCGACGACGAGCGTCCGCCGAATACGGTGGTGCAGGTGTTCCAGCGCGGATACCAGCTGCACGACCACCTGATCCGGCCGGCTCGCGTGGTGGTGTCGAAGCCCTCGGAAGGGGGCAACGCAAAGCCCGAGGAGCCGGCTTCGGAGTGATCCGCGCCGACGCCTCGAGGGGGAGGGGGCGACGGCGTGGGCAAAGTGATCGGGATCGATCTCGGAACCACGAATTCCTGTGTGGCGATTCTCGAGGGCGGCCAGCCCGAGGTGATCGCGAACGCGGAAGGGTCGCGCACGACGCCCTCGATGGTGGCGTTCTCCCAGAGCGGTGAAAAGCTGATCGGCCAGGTCGCGAAGCGCCAGGCCGTGACGAACCCCGAGCGCACCATCTTCGCGACGAAGCGCCTGATCGGCCGCAAGATCGACAGCCCCGAGGTCACGCTCTTCAAGAACGTCGCGCCGTTCCCGATCGAGGCCGCCGAAAACGGCGACGCCTGGATCCAGCTCGGCGACAAGCTGCGCTCGCCCTCGGAGCTCTCGGCGCTGATCCTCGCCAAGATGAAGGAGACGGTGCAGGAGTACGTCGGCGAGCCGGTCACGGACGCCGTGATCACCGTCCCCGCCTACTTCGACGACGCCCAGCGCCAGGCCACGAAGGACGCCGGCAAGATCGCCGGCCTGAACGTCCAGCGAATCCTGAACGAGCCGACGGCCGCCGCCCTGGCCTACGGCATCGAGCAGGAAGGCAGCAAGTGCGTGGCGGTCTTCGACCTCGGCGGCGGCACCTTCGATATCTCCGTCCTCGAGATGGGCGACGGCATCTTCGAGGTGAAGTCGACCAACGGCGACACCTTCCTCGGCGGCGAGGACTTCGACCAGCGCATCGTCGACCACATGATCGAGACCTTCCAGAGCGAGTCCGGGATCGATCTGCGCGAAGACAACATGGCGCTCCAACGGCTGAAGGAAGCGGCGGAGCGCGCGAAGCACGAGCTCTCCTCGGCCGTCGAGACCGACATCAACCTGCCCTTCGTGGCGGCGGACGCGGACGGCCCGAAGCACCTGAACATGGTGCTCACGCGCGAGAAGCTCGAGGGGCTCGTCGCGGATCTGATCGATCGCCTCGCCGAGCCGTGCGAGACCGCCATCACCGACGCGGGCATGACGGCCCAGCAGATCACCGAGGTCGTCTTGGTCGGCGGCATGACGCGCATGCCGTGCGTCCAGGAGAAGGTGAAGGCGATCTTCGGCAAGGAGCCCCAGAAGGGCGTGAACCCGGACGAGGTGGTCGCGATCGGCGCCGCGGTCCAGGGCGGCGTCCTCCAGGGCGACGTCCAGGACGTCGTGCTGCTCGACGTGACCCCGCTCTCCCTGGGCGTCGAAACCCAGGGCGGCGTCTTCACCAAGATCATCGAGAAGAACACGACCATCCCGACCCGGCTCGGGCAGGTCTTCTCGACCACCGAGGACAACCAGTCCGTCGTGCGCGTGCACGTCCTCCAGGGCGAGCGCGAGATGGCCGCGGACAACAAGACCCTCGGCCGCTTCGAGCTCGTCGGCATTCCGCCCGCACCGCGCGGCGTGCCCCAGGTCGAGGTGACCTTCGACATCGACACCGACGGCGTGGTCCACGTCTCGGCGAAGGATCTCGGCACGGGCAAGACCCAGGAGATTCGGGTGACCGCTTCGAGCGGACTCACCGAGCAGGCCGTGGAAGAGCTCGTGAACGAGGCCGGCCAGCACGCCGAGGGCGACAAGGCCCGGCGCGCCCTGGCCGAGCTCCGCAACCGCGCCGACGGCCTCATCTACTCGACCGAGCGGATGATGTCCGACTACGCCGAGCACGTGGAAGGCGAGGAAGGCGAGGCCCTGACCGCCGCCCTCGAGAAGACCCGCGAGGCCCTCCAGAGCGGCGAAGCCGAGGGCCTGGAAGCGTCCGTGGACGAGCTGACGGCGCTCTCCTACAAGATGACCGAGAAGCTCTACTCCGCCCTCGGCGGCGATTCCTAGCCCCCGGCCCGGCCCAAGCGGGGGCTCCGCCTCCGGTGGAGATTCCCGGCTCCGGGCCTATCCTTAGCCCCTCGTCCGCAAGCGCTCTTCGCGCCGCACCTCAATGGGGCCCGGTTCTTGTCCAAACGCGACTACTACGAAATCCTCGGCGCGCACCGGGAAGCGTCCGAGGACGAGCTGAAGAAGGCCTACCGCAAGCTGGCCCTCCAGTATCACCCGGACCGGAACCCCGACGACCCGGCCGCCGAGGAGGCGTTCAAGGAAGTCTCCGAGGCGTACTCGGTGCTCTCGGACCCCCAGAAGCGCCAGGCCTACGACCGCTTCGGCCACCAGGGCGTGGGCATGGGCGGTGGCCCCGGCGGCGCGCCCGACTTCGGCGACCTCGGCTCCTTCACCGATCTCTTCAACGATCTGTTCGGCGACATCTTCGGCGCGCGCGGCGGGCCCGGCGGCCGGCGCGGCCGCGGCCAGCGCGGCGCGGACCTCCGCTACAACCTCGAGATCGAGCTCCAGGACGTGATCGACGGCCTCGACGCCAAGATCACGATCCCGAAGATGCGCGGCTGCAACACCTGCGACAGCTCGGGCGCGCGCCCGGGGACCGGCCGCGAGACCTGCTCGCGCTGCCGCGGCACCGGCCAGGTGATCTTCCAGCAGGGCTTCTTCCGCATCAGCCGGCCCTGCGATGCCTGCGGCGGCGCCGGCGAGATCATCCGCGAGCGCTGCGAGGACTGCCGCGGCATGGGCCGCGTCGAGAGCGAGCAGACCATCACGGTGCGCGTGCCGCCCGGCGTCGACGACGGCGCGCGGCTGCGTCTCCAGGCCGAGGGCGAAGCGGGCCTCGCGGGAGGCCCGGCGGGCGACCTCTACGTCGTGCTCTCGGTGAGGCCCCATCCGCTCTTCCGGCGCGACGGGCCGGACCTCCACTGCGAGGTGCCCGTGCCGTTCGTGCAGGCCGCCCTCGGCGCCGAGGTCGAGGTGCCCACCGTCGACGGCAAGGTCAAGGTGCGGATTCCGGAGGGGACGCAATCGGGCAAGACGATCCGCCTGCGGGGCAAGGGCGTGCCGTCCCTGCATTCCAGCTCGCGGGGCGACCAGTTGTGTCGCATCTTCGTGGAAGTGCCGACGCAGTTGACCGAGCGCCAGCGCCAGCTCCTCGAGCAGTTCGCCGAGGAGACGGACACCGAGGTCTCGCCCGTGACCAAGGGCTTCCTCGACAAGCTCCGGGATTTGTTCGACTGAGACCGCGGCCGACGACGGAAGGACTCCCGCGCTTGCGCCACCGCCATCCCCTCTGTAGCGGCCCCTCGGCCCGATTCCTCGCCTCCCTCTGGGTCTGCGTCGGGCTGTCCGCCTGTACGGCGACCGGCGAAGCGCCGTTCCCGACGTCGTCCTCGACGGCGCCCTTCGAGACCGCCCAGAACCCCGTCGAAGCGCCCGAACCCGGCGTGGCGCCGCCTCCGGAGATGAAGTCGGTGCCGCTCGCGCGGGTCGAGGAGAACACGCCCTCGGGCGTGCTCGAGCGCTTCCTGCTCGAGTGGCCGCGCGACCCGCTGGCCGACGACGCCGCCCTCGAGCTCGCGCGCCGTGCCGCGGAGAACGGCCAGTACGCCCGGGCCGAGCGCCAGCTCGTCTGGGCGACGCGCACCCACGGCCGCGGCGACCGCATCGACGAGATCCGGCTGCTCCTGGCCGAGGTGCAGCGGGCCGCCGGGGAGCGCGACACCGCCTACCGGACCGCGGCGCGCATCCGGCTCGCGAAGCTCGCGCCGGCGGATCGGCACCGCGTCCACGTCCTGCTCTCGCAGCTCTCGGCCGAGCGCGGCGACCCGGTGCTCTCGCTCCGCTGGTGGGCGCGCGCTCATGCCAGCGCGCCCAACCAGACCGAGCGCGAGCGCATCGAGGACGTGATCGACGAGACCCTGCTCTCCCTCGACCGCTCGGATCTCGAGAAGGCCGCGCGAAAGCTCGAGGGGCGCTTCCCCTCGCTGCGGGTCCAGCTCCGCCTCGCCGAGATGGCCCTCGAGAACGACGACCTCGACCGCGCGCGCAAGGCGCTCGAAGCGGCGGCCACGCTGCCGGGGACGAGCGCGGAGAACGAGCGCCGGCTGGCGCTGCAGTCGCGCCTGGCCGGCTCGACCCTCGAAGCCGGGCCCTCCGCGGCGGAGCTTCCGAGCTTCTCCGAGGTGCGGCCGGTCGGCGACCTGCGCGGCGCCAGCGGGACGATCGGCGTCGTCCTGCCCCTCTCGGGCCAGTTCTCGGGCTTCGGCGAAGAGTGCCTGCGCGGCGTCTTGATGGCGGCGGAGGTCTTCGGCGGAGGCGACGGCGGCGTCCACGTGCTGGTCCGCGACAGCGGCGGAACGCCCGACGGGGCCGCCCGCGCCGTCGAGGAGCTCGCGAGCGTGTCGTCAGTGTCCGCCATCATCGGGCCGCTGCTCGCGAGCGAGGCCGAGGCCGCCGCTGGCGTGGCCGAGGCCCGCCGCGTCCCGCTGCTCGCCCTCACCGGGCGCGACGAGGTCGCCCAGGAGCGGCCCTGGGTCTTCCGCGCGGGCCGCGAGCCCCGCGGCGAGATCGAGGTCCTCGTCGACCACGCCATCCGCGACGCCGGCCTCGGCCGCTTCGCGATCCTCTACCCGGACGACGCCTACGGCCGCGGCGCCCGCGACCTCTTCTGGGATCAGGTCGAAGCGCGGGGCGGGCGCGTCGTCGGCGTCGAATCCTACGAGCCCGGCGTGCCGGACTTCGCGGGGCCGATCCGCAGCCTGGTCGGCTTCGCGCACCTCACGCCCGCGGTGAAGGAGGCCCTCGAGACCCGCGAGGACATGCTGAACCAGGCCAAGCGCCTGCCGGCCGCCGAGGCCCTCGCGCTGCGGGCCGAAGCCAAGGCCCTGCGCGGGCCGAACGACGAGCCGCTGCCGCCCATCGTCGGCTTCGACGCGCTGTTCATCCCGGACTCCTACGAGCAGGTCACCCTGATCGCGCCCCAGCTCGCCTTCCACGAGGTCAAGGGCGTGCGGCTGCTCGGCTCCTCCGGCTGGAACCACCCGGACCTCGTGCGCATCGGCGGCTACCACATGAACCGCGCGATCTTCACCGAGACCTTCTATCCGGACAGCGACGTCCCCTACGTGGCGGAGTTCTCGAAGGGCTTCGAGGCGGCCTACGGCGCCCCGCCCGGGTCGCTGGCGGCGCTCTCCTTCGACGCCGGACGCCTCACCATGGCGCAACTTGCGCAGGGCCTGAACGCGCGAGATCGCATGCGGGATGCCCTGCTCCGGGTTCGGGCCTACCCGGGCGTGTCCGGGGTCACGAACATCCGGGCGGACGGCACTGCGCAGAAGCGACCGTATCTGCTCGGCGTGAAGGGCCGCCGCATCGTCGCGCTCGAGAAGTAGTTCCCGACGGTGTGAAAGCGCCTTCGCCCCACCCGGCGAAGAGTGCGCAAGCTGCTGAATTTGTTGCGACATCCAATCAAGCGCCGTCTCAAGTCACCGCGCGAGGGCGTCGATTCGGGTGTGCGATGGCCCCCGAACACTCCGTCAACGATGTGCCGAACGAACTCCCCGTCTTGCCGCTGCGCGAGTTCGTCGTCTTTCCCTACATGGTGCTGCCGCTCTTCCTCTTCCGGGAAGAGTCGATCGCGGCGGTCGAGGATGCGCTCGCAGGGGATCGTCTGATCCTCCTGGCGGCCCAGCGCGACCCCGAGCTGGAAGATCCGGGCCCCGAGGATCTCCACAAGATCGGCACCGTCGCGATGGTGATGCGCATCCTGCGCCTGCCCGACGGCCGCGTGAAGGCGCTCGTGCAGGGCCTCTCGAAGGCGGAGATCCAGAGCTTCGTCGAGAACGAGCCGGCCCACTGGGCGCGCGTGAAGGCGCTGCCGGAGCCGGACGCCCCGGAGCAGACCGTCGAGACCGAGGCGCTCATGCGCGCCGTCCGCGTGCGCGTGGAAGAGCTCCTTCCCTTCAAGAACCTGCCGCCCGAAGTGCTCACGATCACGGCGAACGTCGACGATCCGGGCCGCCTGGCGGACCTCGTCGCTTCGAACCTGCGGCTGCGCCTCGCCGACGCCCAGGACGTGCTCGAAGCCCTCGACCCGATGGAGCGCCTCGAGCAGGTCGATGGCCTGCTCCGCCGCGAGCTCGAAGTCACCACCATGCAGGCCGAGATCCAGTCGCAGGTGAAGGACGAGATGAGCCGGAACCAGCGCGAGGTCTTCCTGCGCGAGCAGATGCGCGCGATCCAGGCCGAGCTCGGCGAAGGCGACCAGCGCGGCGACGAGATCCTCGAGTACCACGCGAAGATCGAGGACGCCGGCATGACCGAAGAGGCCTTCGGCGAGGCCATGCGCCAGCTCCGGCGCCTCGAGCGCATGCACCCGGACGGCCCGGAAGCCCAGGTCGCGCGCACCTACCTCGACACGATGATCGAGCTGCCCTGGCGCCGCATGTCGCCGGACCAGCTCGACCTCTCGTGCGCGCGCCAGATCCTCGACGCCGACCACGCGCACCTCGACCGGATCAAGGACCGCATTCTCGAGTTCCTCGGCGTGCGAAAGCTCCGCCAGGATTCGCGCGGACCGATCCTGTGTTTCGTCGGCCCGCCGGGCGTGGGCAAGACCTCGCTCGGCCGCTCGATCGCGCGCGCCATGGGCCGCGAGTTCATCCGCATGTCGCTCGGCGGCGTGCGCGACGAAGCGGAAGTGCGCGGTCATCGGCGGACCTACGTCGGTGCCATGCCCGGCCGCATCATCCAGGGCATCAAGTCCGCGGGAACGCGCAACCCGGTCTTCATGCTCGACGAGATCGACAAGCTCGGCGCGGACTACCGGGGCGACCCGTCCTCCGCCCTGCTCGAGGTGCTCGACCCGGAGCAGAACGCGAGCTTCAGCGATCACTACCTGAACGTGCCCTTCGACCTCTCGAGCACCTTCTTCGTGGCCACCGCGAACCTGCTCGATCCGATCCCCGGCCCGCTGCGCGACCGCATGGAGATCGTCCGACTCTCGGGCTACACGCCCGAGGAGAAGGCCGAGATCACGCGCGCCTACCTGATCCCGCGCCAGACCTCCGAGGCCGGGCTGCCCGAGGGCCGCATCCACTGGAGCGACGCCGCGGTCGACAAGCTCGTGACGGAGTACACGGCCGAAGCGGGCGTCCGGAACCTCGAGCGCCAGGTGGCGTCGGTGTGTCGCAAGGCCGCCCGCCGCGCCGCCGAAGGCGACGAGGCGGAGATCAAGCTCACCCGCAAGAACCTGCCGACCTTCCTCGGCCCGGCGCCCTACATGCCGGAGGAGAAGTCGGAGCAGGGCGAGATCGGCGTGGCGACGGGCCTGGCCTGGACCGAGTCCGGCGGTGACGTGCTCTCGATCGAAGCGGCCATGACCGAGGGCAAGGGCCTCGTCCTGACCGGACAGCTCGGCGACGTCATGAAGGAGTCCGGACACGCGGCGCTCACCTGGGTGCGGGCGCGCGAGAAGGAGCTCGGCATCGAAGAGGGCCTGTTCGGCAAGCACGAGATCCACGTCCACGTGCCGGCTGGCGCGATCCCGAAGGATGGCCCCTCGGCGGGCATCACCCTCGCGACGGCGATCACCTCGCTCGCCGCGGGAGTGCCGATCCGCTCGGACATCGCGATGACCGGCGAGGTCACCCTGCTCGGCCGCGTGCTGCCCGTCGGCGGCGTGCGGGAGAAGGCGCTTGCGGCGCTTCGCCACGGCATCACGACCATGGTGCTCCCGAAGAAGAACCTCGACGACCTCGAGGAGATCCCGCGCGAGGTGAAGAAGAAGATCACCTTCGTCCCGGTCTCCCACATGAACGAGGTGCTCGAGGTCGCCCTCGAGGGGGACTTCCGCCCGCGCGCGAAGCGCGGCCGCGCCCCGTCGGTTCCCCAGACGCCGGCCCAGGCGAAGAAGAAGTAGCGGCGCCCGAGGGGGCTATCCTCGGCCCGTGCGGCTCGAGGAACTGACCGAGTTCGGCTGGATCGACCGGATCGCGCGCGCCGCCGCGCGCGCCGGCGTCCCCCACCACGTGAAGATCGGCATCGGGGACGACGCCGCGGTGCTGCGGCCGCGCGCCGGGGAGGACGTCGTCCTCACCACCGATGCCCACGTCGAGAACGTCCACTTCCGCCGGCGCAGCGATCCGCCGCGGGTCGTCGGGGAGCGCTGCGTCGTCGCGAGCCTCTCGGACCTCGCGGCGATGGGCGCAAGGCCTCTCGCGGTGACGCTGGCCTTCGCCGGGCCCGGCGGCCTCTCCGTCCGGGAGCTCGACGGCATCCTGCGCGGCGTGCTCGCCCAGTGCGGGGCGGCCGGTGCCCCGCTCGTCGGCGGGAACGTGGCCCGGGCCTCGGAGGTCTCGCTCACGGTGACGGCCCTCGGTGCGGTGAAGCGCGGCCGGGCGCTGCGCCGGGATGCCGCCCGCGCGGGCGACCGGATCTTCGTGACCGGCCGCCTCGGCGAAGCCGCCCTGGCCCGCGCGCGCGCCGAGGCCGGGGGGACGATGCGGCACGTCGGGACGGCCCGGCTCGAGGCCGGGCGGGTCCTGACCCGTGCGCGCTTTGCCGGCGCGTGCATCGACGTCTCCGACGGCCTGCTCGCCGACCTGCGACACGTCCTCGAGGCCTCCGGCGTCGGGGCGGCCCTCGATTCTGCGGCGCTTCCACGCCGCCGCGGCTTCGATGCGGCCTGTCGCAAGCTCGGGCGCGAGCCGCTCTCCGTGCTCTTCGCCGGAGAAGACTACGAGCTCCTCTTCACCACCCGCGCTTCGGCCCCGTCCGCGGCAGCACTCTCCCGCCGGCTCGGCGTCGAGGTCGCCGAGATCGGCAGCGTCACCGCAGGGGGGCTGCAACTCGACGGCCGCCCGGTCGCGGAGCGAGAAGGTTGGAGACACTTCTAACTTCCTAGGCGTCAAGCCCGCGCGCCGCTCTCCGATGCAGGAAGGGTGAAGGCACGAACCCTCATCGTCGACGACGCACCCTTCATGCGCGAGCACCTGACGCGGCTCCTCGAGGCGGACGGCTTCGAGGTCGTCGGCGAAGTCGGCGACGGCCAGGAAGCGATCGACGCCTTCCAGGAGCTCGAGCCGGACCTCGTGATGATGGACCTGCTCCTGCCGACCTGCTCCGGGATCGACGCCTGCCGCCAGATCTGCGCGCTCGATACCGATGCGCGCGTGCTCGTGACGAGCTCGCGCGGCCAGGAACCGCTGGTGAACGAAGCGCTCGAGGCGGGCGCCCGCGATTGGATCGTGAAGCCCGCCGACCGCGACCGCCTGCTGCAGGTCGTGAAGCGCGTCCTCGGCTAGCGACGCCGGGCCTGCCTAGGCCTCGGAAATCCCCGGAACGCCCTCTTCCGCGACCCAGCTCGCGCCCGTCGAGATCCCGGCGACGGGCACCACGATCGAATCCACGAAGCGGAAGTCCGCCCGCCAGAGGTCGCGCGTCACTTCGTGGCGGACGTAGCCCTGGTTGACGGCGTTCAAGAACCCGACGTGGGGCAGCGACTGGACCGCCTGCTCGAAGATGCTCGCCAGCACCGGGTTTCCGATGTTCGAGGTGATGCCGGTGGCGACCCACTCGGCACCGAGCGGGGTCTCGAGATCGTCCGCCGAGACCGGGACCGCGCCGGCGCCCGAGGCGTGGATGTCCCCGGTGAGGACGGTCGGGTTGCGGACGCCCGCGGCCTGGATGAAGTCGAGGATGCGCTGGCGCGAGAACGGGTAGCCGTCCCACTGGTCGAAGTTGAAGGCCGGCCCGATCGGCGTGGGTGAGAAGACGATCTGCTGGGCGAGCACGTTCCAGATCGCGGACGAGGCACCGAGCCCGCTGAGCAGCCAGTTTTCCTGGGCGGCGCCGAGCATGTCGCCGGCCGGGTCCGGGAACCCTTCGCAGGCGGGGCCCAGCTCGTCGTTGCACGGCTGGTCGGTGCGGTACTGGCGGGTGTCGAGCACGAAGAGGTTCGCCAGGTCGCCGAACTGGAAGTCGCGATAGATGCGGAAGAACTCGTTCTTCGGGACGAGGGCGCGCACGGGCATGTGCTCGTAGTAGGCCCGGTAGGCGGCGGCGCGCCGCGCGGCAAAGGCCGGGTCCGGGTTCTCGGGGTTCAGGCCCGCGTGGTTGTTGTCGACCTCGTGGTCGTCCCAGGTGACGATCCAGGGGAACTGGCCGTGTGCGGCCTGGAGATCGAGGTCGAGCTTGTAGAGCGCGTGGCGGTTCCGGTACTCGTCGAGCGTGCGCGGCTCGCCCGTGCCGTCGTGGTTGCGGATGCCCGTCGTGCCGGATTCGTAGATGTAATCGCCGAGGTGGACGACGCAGTCGAGGTCTTCGGCCGCCATGTTCGCGTAGGCGGTGTAGAACCCGTCGGTGTAACGCTGGCAGGAGCAGCTCGCGAAGCGCAGCAGGCTCGGGGCGGCGCCCGCGGCGGGGAAGGTCCGCGTCCGTCCGACGTCGGAGACGTGGCCGGCGGCGCGGAAGCGGTAGAAGTACCAGCGATCGGGCTCGAGCCCGGGGACGTCGACGTGGACCGAGTGGCCGAGGCCCGGGTCCGCGATGGCGAAACCGCTGCGCGCGATGACCGCGAAGTTCTCGTCGTGGGCGACCTCCCAGGCCACGCTGTAGGGGACGGCGGGCATGCCGCCACCGGGGTCGAGGGGCGAGGGTGCGAGCCGGGTCCAGAGCACGACGCGGTCGGCGAGCGGGTCGCCCGAAGCGACGCCGAGCGTGAAGGGGTAGTCCGGCAGGCTCGGCGTGCAGGCCGAGAGCAGCGGGCCGCCCATGGCGACGCCGGCCGCGGCCGTCGTCATGCGCAGGAAGCTCCGCCGGGAGACCTCGCCGGACGTGATCCGTTCGAGCGTGGACCAGGAGGCCGGCGCCACGCGCCGCGCGCGGGGAAGGTCCGATCGGCTCATGCTCGACTCCTTCGTCGGTTGCCCGCCCAGAGTAGCGGCGCGGCGGCGGCCACGAGGGCGGGGAGCGACGGCTCGGGGACGGGGAAGACGGTGATCTGCTGGGTCTGCCGCATCAGGAAGGTTCCGCCGTCCGCGAGCACCGTGCGCCAGCCCTGGGCGTGGGTGACGTCGCCGTTCGCGAGCACCGTGCCCGCGAGCGCGCTCGCGGATCCGTCGTTCAGGCTCGCGAGGAGCGGGCCGAACAGAGCGGCTTCGACGGCGTCGGCGGGGGTGAAGTCCGCGTCGTAGCGGCCGAGGTCGGTCGAGTCGATCACCGAGATGGCGTCCGCGGGCGTTCCTGCGAACACGGCGAGGTCGTCGCCGGGCGTGTTGAACAGGTCGACGTCCGTGTACTGGAAGAGCGTGAGGTCGAGGTCGCCGCCGCTCGTGTTGGTCAGCAGGAGCTCGGTCGAGAGCGAGGCCTGGGCGCCGTCCGACGGCCCGCCGAAGGGGCCGCCGGCGAGCGTGACGGTGAGCTCCGCGCTGAAGCGCTGGTCCGGGTCCGTGAAGGTGGCGGCGAAGCGGTCGGCGCTGCCGCTCATGTTGGTGTCGGTGAGGGTGGCCGGGCCGCGGTCGAGCTGGTCGAGGGAGGTCTCGCCCCCGGCCGCGCCGACCCGCAGCCAGTACCACTGTTCGCGGACGTGGGAGATGCCGGCGACGTTGAAGGCGGAGACGCCCTCCTGGAGATCGGGCTCGACGGTGACCGTGGCGTTGCCGTCGGCGAGGGCGAAGGGGACGGCCTCCACGGCCGGTGCGGCGAAGGCCAGGACGGCTGCGGCGAGCGCGCCAAGGGCCCTTCGCCCCGCGGCCTTCTTTCGTAGCACTCTCGGCTCCATCCCATCGACTCCTGCTTCTTCGGGGGCTCTCCTTGAGTGGTCCGGGATCGCCGGTTGTGGCGGCGCCCCCGCACGGCGGCTGCGATAAAGTCCCCTCCATGGACCGCGGAACGCTGCGCGAGCTGCTCGAGGCCGTCCGGGCCGGTGACGTCGATGCCGACGAGGCCGTCGACCGGCTCTCGGCTCCGGCCTTCGTCGAGACCGAACACGCCCGGGTCGATACCCATCGCGCGCTGCGTCATGGCCTGCCCGAGGTGATCTACGCGCCGGGCAAGACGCCCGAGCAGATCCTCGAGGTGATGGAGGTCCTGCGCCGCGAGGGCCAGGACGTGCTGGTGACGCGTCTCGATGCCGAACCCGCGGCGATCGTGACGAGCCGCGTCTCCGCCGAGTACGACCCGATGGCGCGCGTGCTCTGGGCCGGCCGCGCCGAGGTGCCCCAGGAAGGCAAGGGCGCCATCGCCATCGCCTGCGCGGGGACGTCGGATCTGCCCGTCGCCCGCGAGGCGGAGCTCGTGGCGCGCCGCTTCGGCAACAAGGTCGAGCTGCTCTTCGACGTCGGCGTGGCGGGGATCCACCGCCTGCTCGGTTCGAGCGAACTCCTGCGCGCGGCGCGGGTGGTGATCGTGGTGGCCGGGATGGAGGGCGCCCTGCCCTCGGTGGTCGGCGGGCTCGTCGACAAGCCGGTGATCGCGGTGCCGACCTCCGTCGGCTACGGCGCCTCCTTCGGGGGCGTCTCCGCGCTGCTCGGCATGCTGAACAGCTGCGCCTCGAACGTGACCGTGGTGAACATCGACAACGGGTTCGGCGCGGCCTACGTGGCGACGCTGATCAACCGCCTGTGAGCCCGCGGAAGAAGTCGAAGCCGAAGACGCCGGCACCGGGCGCGCGCGTACTGCACCTCGACACCTTTGCCGGCTGCGCGGGCAACATGTTCCTCGGCGCGCTGCTCGACGCGGGTCTCTCGCGCCACGAGCTCGAAGAAGATCTCGCGGGCCTCGGTGTCGAGCACGAGCTCGAGGTCACGAAGGTCACGCGGGGCGCGCTGGCCGCCCGCTATCTCGACGTCGCCGTCCCCCACGCCAGGAAGAAGCACTCGCACGGGAAGGCGAAAGGGCACGGCCATCATCACGGCCGCCACTTCCGCGAGATCCGGGACCTGCTGGCCGGAGCGAAGCTCGACGCCGGCGTGCGCGACACCGCCGTCGAGATCTTCGAGGTGATCGCGCGGGCCGAGGCGAAGGTCCACGGGACGCCGATCGAGAAGGTCCACTTCCACGAAGTCGGCGCCGTCGACGCGATCGTCGACGTCACCGGCGCGGCCATCGCCCGCGCCCGGCTCGGCATCGACTTCATCACCGCCGCGCCGCCGGCCCTCGGCCACGGCACCGTCGAGACCGCCCACGGAACGCTCCCGCTCCCGGCGCCGGCGACCCTCGAGATCCTGAAGGGCATCCCGACCGTCCCCGCCCACATCGAGTGGGAAACGGTGACGCCGACGGGAGCGGCGATCCTGAAGGTGCTGGTCGACGAGTTCCGGCCGCTCCCGGCCATGACGGTCGAGGCGATCGGGCACGGTGCGGGCAAGGAGCGCGAAGGGCCGATGCCGAACGTGCTGCGCGCCATCCTCGGCCGGAGCGCGGCGATCGAGGGGGACCGCATCGTCGCCCTCGAAGCGAACCTCGACGATCTCGTGCCCGAGCACTTCGACCACGTGATGGAGCGCCTCTTCGACGGGGGTGCCCTCGACGTCGGCCTCCAGCATCTCCAGATGAAGAAGAACCGCCCGGGCTTCCTCGTCCGCGTGCTCGCCCGGCCCTCGGAGCGCGAGGCGCTCGCCCGCATCCTGTTCGCCGAATCGACCACGGCGGGGGTGCGGAGCGTCGAGTACGACCGCCTCCTCCTGCACCGCGAACAGATCAAGGTGAAGACGCGCTACGGAAAGATCCGCGTGAAGCTCGTCCGCTCCCCCGACGGCCAGGTCGAGGCGTCGCCCGAGTACGACGATTGCAAGGCCGCCGCGCGCAAGCACGAGGCGCCGCTGCGCGACGTCGTGCGCGCGGCCGAAGAAGCCGCCCGCAAGTAGAGGAGGGCCCGATGGGCCAGCTCGAAGGCAAGACCGTCATGATCACCGGCGCGACGGGCGGCATCGGCCGGGCTGCCGCGGTCGCCCTGGCCTCCATGGGCCCCGAGGAGCTCATCCTCGTCTGCCGGAACCCGGAGCGCGGCGGGGAAACCCAGGCGCTGCTGCGCGACGAAGCGGGGCTCGATCGAACGTCGCTCCTGCTCTGCGACCTCTCGTCCCAGGAGCAGATCCGCGCCGCGGCGCAGAAGTTCCTGGCCCAGGGCAAGCCGCTCCACGTGCTCCTGAACAACGCCGGCGTGCTGAACTTCTGGCGCGAAGACACCGTGGATGGGATCGAGGGCACCTGGGCGGTCAATCACCTCGCCTACTTCCTGTTGACGAACCTCCTGCTCGATCGCATCCAGGAAAGCGCGCCCGCGCGCATCGTGAACGTCACTTCGGACGCCCACTCCTGGGCCGGCGGCCCGATCGACTTCGGCGATCTCGGCGGACGCAACGTCGCCAACGCGATGACCCGCTACGGGATCTCGAAGCTCGCGAACATCCTCTTCACGCGCGAGCTCGCGCGCCGCCTCGAGGGCACGGGCGTCACGGCCAACTGCTTCCACCCGGGTTTCGTCGGCACCGGCTTCGCGACGAACAACGGCCTGGTCTCGAAGCTCGCCATGACGTTCCTCTCGGCCTTCAATCGAACCCCCGAGCAGGGCGCCGACACGGGCGTCTACCTCTGCAGCGAGGACGTCCCCGAGAACGGCCGCTACTTCGTCGACCGCGAAGCCCGCTGGCCCAAGCGCTACGCCCAGAGCGACGAGGACGCGGCGCGGCTGTGGACCGAGAGCGAGCGGCAGGTCGGGCTCGTCTGAGATGGGGGGAGGCGGGGCGGCGAGGGGGTGCCCTCGCTCCGCTGCGCCTGCGCTTCGGGTGGCTACGGGCCTAGGCCGGCTTCTTCGTTTGCGAGCGTGGGAGAGGTTTGCGGGTGCCGGCCCTCGATGACGTTGCTTGGCCTTGGTTCCGGTTGCCTCATGGCAGTGTTGGCTTCGCTGCACGAGGGCACCCCCTCGCCGCCCCGTCGGGTATTGGCAGCCTTGACCTCGTGTGGGGGGGCATGCACGATGGTGCTCTCATCGCTCGGCGGAGGGAGCGACATGCGGATGCTGCTCGTGCTGCTGGTTGCGCTCTTCGGTTCGACGCCCGCGACGGCCGTCGACGGGGTGCTCGAGATCAACGCCGCCTGCGCGGTCGAGACGGGCTGCTTCGAAGGCGACGCTGCCGGGTATCCCGTGACCATCACCGGTGTTGCCGGATCGAGCTATCGCCTGACGGGCGACCTCACGTTCTCGGGTTCGGGCACGACCGCGATCCGGATCTCGACGAGCCATGTGGATCTGGACCTGAACGGTTTCCGGATCCAGTGCAGCAACTTCACGCCTCCGAGTACCGTGGAGCCCTGTGGCGCGACGCTGGGCGGAGGCGACGGCATCGAGGTGATCGACCGCGAGGAGCGGCCCGGCATCCGCGTTCACAACGGGTCCATCGTCGGGATGGGCGGCAACGGATTGATCCTGGGGCCGTCTTCGATCGTCCACAGGATGCGCGTCTCCGGGAGTGCGGCGAGCGGCATCGTGGTGGGTTCGGGTTCGAGCGTTTCCGAGAGCCTGGTCTTCGAGAACGGACTGGTCGGGATCTTCGCAGGGGAAGGATCCAGCGTGTCGTCGAACCTGGTGCACGGCAACGGCACGATCGGGATCTCGACGAGTGCATCCACCGTGGAAGCCAACGTCGTCGAGGAGAACGGGGAATCCGGGATCGATGCTTCCACGGACTCCCCGATCATCGCCAACGTCGTTGCGGGAAACTTCGGGAGCGGCATCGTGGCCCTCTCGGGCAGCGACATCCGGGGGAACGCGGTGTCGACCAACGGCTCCTCGAACTCCGGACACGGACTCTTCCTCTCGTCCGGCACGGTCTTCCGCGAGAACGTCATCCGGCGGTCGAACGTGGGCGCTGGAACCGTCGCTGGCGGCGCGGACGGGGGTGGCAACGTCTGCGGCGGAACGTTGGGTTGCCCGTGAGTCTCTTGCACCGCACGGCACGCAGCGCACTGCGCGGGGGATGCCTCGCCCTGCTCCTGGCCGCGGCTCCGGCGCAGGCCGTCGACGGCGTCGCCGAGATCAACGGCGTCTGCGCGACCCAGACCGGCTGCTTCCCCGGAGACGCCGCCGGGTACCCGGTCACGATCACGGGCGCTGCGGGTTCGAGCTATCGGCTCACCAGCGATCTCACCTTCTCTGGCTCCGACACGACCGGCATCCTGATCTCGGCGAGCTACACCTCGCTCGATCTCAACGGCTTCCGGATCCAGTGCAGCAACTTCACGCCTCCGGCCTCGTTCGAGCCCTGCAGCGAGTCGGTGGGAAGCGGTTTCGGCGTTGCGATCAACTTCGGCCTCTTCGTGCGGGGTGTCCAGGTTCGCAACGGCTCGATCGTCGGGATGGGCTCCGTCGGTCTGGCTCTCGGCGCCGAGAGCAGCGTGTTCGGGCTGCGGGCCATCGACAACCAGGCCGGCTTTTCGCTGGGCCCTCGCTCGATCCTCGTCGACAGCAATGCGGTGTCGAACCGGGCCGACGGAATCGGCACCTCCGACGCGTCCATCGTGCTGCGCAACCGTTCGGCCCTGAACGGCGAGGACGGGATCGATGTGTTCCTCCGCTCCGTCGTGCGAGGAAACGAGTCCCACGGGAACGGAGGAGCCGGGATCGACGGATCCAGCGGATCGGTCGTCTCCGAGAACGCGGTTCGCGAGAACGGCACCGATGGCATCGCCGTCGCCGTCGACTCCCTCGTGCATCGAAACGTCACGAACGACAACGCGCAGAGCCCGTTGGGCGGCCACGAGATCCGCTCCTCCGGCACGAGCGCGTACCGCGACAACGCAATCGCGAACCCCGACCCCACCAGTCTGGTCAGCGGCGGCATCGACGCCGGCAACAACCTCTGCAACGCCGCCCCCTGCCCCTGAAAACGGAGGGGATCCCGCCCTCTCGAACCACCTCCGAGCCCCAAGGCCGGCGGGAGGGTGTCGCGCGGGAGCGCCGCGACTCCCGAGCAACCCAAAGCTCATGTCGAGTCATTCCGTCACCGGGGGCCCGGAGCCGCAAACGTCTCCGACGCCCGCAAACGAGCAAGACGGGCCACGCTCCAACTCTAGAACGCGTGAGCGAAGCGGAGCGCGACACCCTCCCGCCGGCCCGGCCCCGCAGCCCTCACGAGAAAGAAAAGGGCCCCCGGAGCAAACCGCTCCGGAGGCCCTTCGATGCAAGCGAGTCGTGAGACTCGAACTACATCATGCCGGGCATGCCACCCATGCCGCCCATGTCGGGCATGCCGCCCGGAGCGCCGCCGCCGGCGCCCTTCTCTTCGGGCTTCTCGGCGATCATCGCCTCGGTGGTGAGCAGCAGCGAGGCCACGCTCGACGCGTTCTGGAGCGCCGTGCGGACGACCTTGGTCGGGTCGATGACGCCGGCCTTGATCAGGTCCTCGTACTCTTCGGTCGCGGCGTTGAAGCCGTTCGCGCCCTTGGCGTTCTTGACCTTGTCCACGACGATCGAGCCTTCGATCCCGGCGTTCTCCGAGATGCGGCGCAGCGGCGCCTCGATGGCGCGGCGGATGATGTTCACCCCCGCCTGCTGCTCCGGGTCGAGATCGAGGGAGTCGAGGGCCTTCTGCGCCCGGATGAGCGCGACGCCGCCGCCGGGGACGATGCCCTCTTCGACGGCCGCACGCGTGGCGTGCATGGCGTCTTCGACGCGCGCCTTCTTCTCCTTCATCTCGGTCTCGGTCGCGGCCCCGACCTTGATCACCGCAACACCGCCGGCGAGCTTCGCCAGGCGCTCCTGCAGCTTCTCGCGGTCGTAGTCCGAGCTCGTGCCGTCGATCTGGTTGCGGATCTCGTTGCAGCGACCTTCGATGTCGCCCTTCTTGCCCGCACCGCCGATGATCGTCGTGTTGTCCTTGTCGATCTCGACGCGCTTGGCACGGCCGAGGTCCTTCAGGGTCACGTTCTCGAGCTTGAGGCCGAGCTCCTCGGCGATGACCTGGCCACCCGTGAGGATCGCCATGTCCTGGAGCATCGCCTTGCGGCGGTCGCCGAAGCCCGGGGCCTTCACCGCGACGCACTGCAGCGTGCCGCGGATCTTGTTCACCACGAGCGTGGCGAGCGCCTCGCCCTCGATGTCCTCGGCCACGATCACGAGCGGCTTGCCCTGGCGGGCGACCTGCTCGAGCAGCGGCAGGAGGTCCTTCATGTTCGAGATCTTCTTCTCGTGCAGAAGGATGAGCGGCTCCTCGCAGGAGGCCTCCATGCGGTCCGGGTCCGTGACGAAGTAGGGCGAGAGGTAGCCGCGGTCGAACTGCATGCCCTCGACGACGTCGAGGGAGGTGTCGAGCGACTTGGCCTCTTCCACCGTGATCACGCCCTCGCGGCCGACCTTCTCCATCGCCTCGGCGATGATCTTGCCGATCTCCGAGTCGCTGTTGGCCGAGATGGTGCCGACCTGGGCGATCTCTTCGCTGTCGCGCGTGGCCTTCGACATCTTCTGGAGCTCACCCGTGATCGCCGCGACGGCCTTCTCGATGCCGCGCTTGATCTCCATCGGGTTGATCCCGGCGACGACCAGCTTGCTTCCTTCCTGGAAGATGGCCTGGGCGAGCACGGTGGCCGTCGTGGTGCCGTCACCGGCGACGTCGGACGTCTTGCTGGCGACTTCCTTCACCATCTGGGCGCCCATGTTCTCGAACTTGTCCTCGAGCTCGATCTCCTTGGCGACGGTGACGCCGTCCTTGGTGACCGTGGGCGAGCCGAAGCTCTTCTCGATGACCACGTTGCGGCCCTTCGGGCCGAGCGTAACGCGCACGGCGTTCGCCATGGCGTTGACGCCGTTCAGCATGCGGCTGCGCGCATCGGCGTCGTAGCGGACTTCCTTGGCTGCCATTGGTTCTGGCCTCCTTTATTCGATCACGCCGAGGACGTCGTCCTCGCGGATGATGATGTGCTCGTCGCCGTCGACCTGAACCTCGGTGCCGGCGTACTTGCTGAAGAGGATCTTGTCGCCCTTCTTCACGTCGAGCGGGATGTGGTCGCCGTCGTCGTCGACCTTGCCCTTGCCGACGGCAACGACCTTGCCCTCCTGCGGCTTCTCCTTGGCCGAATCGGGAATGATGATCCCGCCCTTGGTCGTCTCCTCGCTGTCGAGGCGCTTGACCAGGATGCGATCCTGAAGCGGTCGGATCTTCATCGCTGAGCTCTCTCCGTCTGCCCGAGCGGTGCGCCCGCCCGGGGTGGGAATCCGGAAGGAAGTGGCCGGCAACCCTGCTCGGCCCTCCGCCCGGGAAGGAAGGGCGGCTCGCGCCGCCCTGAAGACTGAATTGGCAGGGTGGGTACTCCCCTGCCAGAAGTTGGCGCGAAGCATAGGTCCGGGCCTTGGGGGTGCAAGTCCAGTCCCCCAAAAAGGGGCCTCTCCGGTCTCGATTCCGAAAAGCGCTTGAAAATCAACGGCCTGAGCCTTCGCGTGGCGCTTTCGTCTTTTCTTCGTCACGATGGAGCGGTGAAACCAGGCCGGCCCTGCGTTCGTACCTCAGATGCGCCCCAAGGTTTGCGTACTAGTTTGCTGAGAAGGCAGGGAGGCCGGGAATGGCACTGACGAAGCGGCAGCGCGAAGTCCTCGACTACATCCGTGAGTTCATCGGGCAGAAGGGCTATTCGCCGAGCCTCGAGGAGATCGGCCGCCACTTCGGCCTGTCCTCGGTGGCCACGGTCCACAAGCACGTCCAGCACCTCGTTCAGAAGGGCCACCTGCGGAAGGCCTGGAACCGCTCGCGCTCCGTCGAGCCGGTCGCCGAGCAGGAGCCGGGCTTCGAGATCCCGCTGCTCGGAACGGTCGCGGCGGGCATCCCGATCGAGGCGGTGGAGGTGCCCGAGCAGATCACGGTGCCGGAGGCGCTTCGCCGCAACGGCACGCCGCTGTTCGCCCTGCGCGTCTCCGGCAACTCGATGATCGACGAGCAGATTCGCGATGGGGACACGGTGATCGTCGAGCAGCGGCAGGAGGCCCAGGACGGCGAGACCGTCGTGGCCCTGATCCGCGGCGAAGAGGCCACCCTGAAGAAGCTCTATCGCAACGGCCCGACGGTCCGCCTCATGCCCGCCAACCCGACCATGCAGCCGATCGAGGTCCCCGCGGCGGACGTCGAGGTGCGCGGCATCGTGACGGGGCTGCTGCGCTCCTACTGAGCGGCTCGCCGGTTTCCGGAACGCGTTCGCAAACCCCTCCGGTTGACGCCGGGGCGCCCCCAGCTAGCCTCCCGGGTGCCCCAACGTCTCGATTTTCAAGAGGTTTGCGAACCCTTGGTGCGACTGACCCGATCCATCGATTTCTCCGCATCGCTCCGGTACCGGCACGGTGACCTCGACGAGCAGGAGAACGCGCGCCGCTTCGGGCCGGCCGCCCGCACCCATGGCCACAACTACCACCTCGAGGTGACCCTGCGCGGGGAGGTCGATCCGACCACCGGGATGGTCTTCGATCTCTCGGACCTGAAGGGCATCCTCGAGCGCGAGATCATGGCGCGCTTCGACCACCGGGATCTGAACGCGGACACGCCCTACTTCGAGAAGATCCCGCCCACCCCCGAGAATTTCGCCGGCGTGATCCGGGCCATCCTGCTCGAGGCGCTCCCGGCCGGGATGCTCGATCGCACCACGCTCCACCAGGACGCCGACCTCTCCGTCGAGATCGTGGAGCCCCTCTCTTGAGCGCCCCCGAGGTCTCCCTCCTCAAGCGCTACCGGTTCCCGGCGGCCCACGTCCTGCGCAGCGACGAGCTCTCGGACGAAGAGAACGCCCGCCTCTACGGCAAGTGCTCGAATCTGCACGGGCACGACTACGGCGTCGAGGTCACGGTGACCGGGCCGGTCGAGCCCGGGACCGGGCGGGTGATCGACCCCGCGGCCCTCGACGCCCTCGTCGAGCGCCACGTGCTCGGCCCCCTGGCCCACACCGACATCTCGCGCCACGCGCTCTTCCAAGATCGCGTCTCGACGGCCGAGAACGTCGCCCGCGTGGTGCACGAACAGCTCGCCGGCCCGATCGCCGAGGCCGGCGCCGCCCGGCTGAGCCGCGTCCGCATCCAGGAAACCCGGCGCAACCGCTTCGAATATCGAGGCCACGAGGATGGAGCCCCCCATGAGCGATGAACGAGACCCGATCGAGGGGTACATCGAAGCCCTGCTGAAGGAGCTCGGGGAGGACCCGGGCCGGGACGGCCTCGTGAAGACCCCGGGGCGCGTGGCGCGCTCCTACCGCTTCCTCACCGAGGGCTACCAGCAGGATCCGGCCGACATCCTGAACGGGGCGCTCTTCGACGTCGACTACGACGAGATGGTCGTCGTGAAGGACATCGACTTCTACAGCCTCTGCGAGCACCACATGATCCCGTTCTTCGGCCGGGCCCACGTGGCCTACATCCCGGACGGCAAGGTCGTGGGGCTCTCGAAGATCCCCCGGCTGGTGCAGATGTACGCCCGCCGCCTCCAGGTGCAGGAGCGCATGACGAACCAGATCGCCAGCACCATCGTCGACGTGCTGGCGCCCAAGGGAGTCGGCGTGGTGATCGAGGCGAGCCACCTCTGCATGCTCATGCGCGGCGTGCAGCAGCAGGGCGCCTTCGCGATCACGAGTTCGCTGAAGGGTTCGTTCAACGAAGACCCGAAGACCCGCAACGAGTTCATGACGCTGATCCGGCACCAGCGCGCCGCGTTCGTCTGAGTTCGTGCGCGCGGACGACGTGCCTCGCGCGAAATAGTCCGCGGGTTTTTTGCTACGTCGCATCTGCGCGTTTTTGCGCACAATCTTTTTGACAAAGCGCCGAACGCCGATCTATTGTGGCTTTCGAACACGAGTGGAGAAACACTCGTGGCGGAATCCGGGATGGCAAATCCCCCGTTTGTCCGTCCCTCGGGACCCCGGATTCACGACCGAACGCTGAACTTCGTTCCCCCCGAAGAGAGTTGACCGAGCCGACGTGCGCGATTGGCAGATGCCGCGCGCACCGAACGCTCCTCCCGGACCTCCGTCCCCGGCCATCGCCGGGCGTCGGTTGGAGGATGGAACGTGAGTCGCACCGGAAGCTCCGTGGCTACGAAGAAGGCTCCGCGCAAGCGGACCGAATCCGCCACCCGCAAGGCCAAGACGCCCCGTGTCGTGACCGAGGGCGAAGATCGGACGGAGCGCACGCGCGCGCTCGTGGCCAAGCGCAACACGCGCCGAAGTGCGGCCAAGCCGCTCGGTGAGGCCAAGCAGGCCCAGGCCAAGCGCAGCGCCGCCGGCAAGGCCGCGGGCAAGGCCCGTCCCAAGAGCTCGCCCAAGCGCGCAACGGCCCAGAGCAAGGCCGAGGCCGCGGCGAAGGCGGAGGTCGAGGCGGCCAAGAACTACGCGGAGAGCACGCCCGCCAAGCAGAAGCGCGCGACCCGTCGCAAGGCGGACTCCGAGCGCTCGCGCGAGCGCAACGCCCTCGTCTCCTACTTCGCCGACATCGGCTCGATCCCGACGCTCACCAAGGAGCAGGAGGTGATGCTCGCCAAGGGGATCGAGGCGGCCACCGGCGCGGTGAAGCGCGGGATCATGAGCATCCCCTTCACGGCGGCCGAGTCCGTGCGCATCTGGAACGAGCTCCAGGCGAACAACCGCGTGACGGGCAAGATGAGCGAGTCCTTCGGCAGCGGTTCGCCCGAGGGCGAGGACCGCGGCGCCCACGTGGACTCGGCCCATCGCAAGATCGAGCGCTGGCTGCCGAAGCGCGAGGCCCTCGCCGCCGGCGGCAAGGCGAAGGCGGCGGAGCTCGAGAAGTTCGACAAGAAGATCTCGAAGGAGCTCGCCAAGGCCGACCTCTCGATGGTGATCTTCGGCCGCATCCGGAACGACCTCCAGGAGATCGTCCGCGAGATGCGCTCCGCGGAGCGCGAGATCGGCCGGATCGAGCGCCGCGGGCGTCCGGAGAAGGGAAGCCGCGACTACGAGCGCCGCGCCGCCGCGCGCAAGCGCCTCGTCGCCGCGGAGCTGCGCGCCGGGCTCGACGCCAAGGAGTTCCAGGAGCGCATGGCGCAGATCGACGAAGACTGGGAAGACCTCTCCGAGGTCAAGAACGCCTTCGTCCAGCACAACCTGAAGCTCGTCGTCGCGATCTCGAAGGACTTCCGCAACATGGGCATCCCGTTCCTGGACCTGATCCAGGAGGGGAACCTCGGGCTGATCCGCGCGGTCGAGAAGTTCGACTATCGGCGCGGGCACAAGTTCTCGACCTATGCGCTCTGGTGGATCCGTCAGGCGCTGATCCGTTCGATCCAGAACCAGTCGCGCACGATCCGCATCCCGAGCCACATGTACGACACGCTGCTCAAGTTCTATCGGGCGTTCAACTCGCTCGAGAAGAAGCTCGGCCGCGAGCCGACGACCTGGGAGCTGGCCAAGGCGCTCGACGTCACGCCGGACCAGGCGGAGCAGCTCCAGCGCATGACGCGGGATCCGCTCTCCCTCGAGAGCGAGGTGCGGGGCACGGACACGAAGCTCTTGAAGGACTTCGTCAAGGACTCGACCGTCGCTTCGCCCCAGGAGGGGCTCGACCAGCGGCGGCTCGAGCGCGCGGCGGAGGAATCGATCGGCGTGCTGAACGAGCGCGAGCGCAACATCCTGCGCTGGCGCTTCGGCATGCGCGACGAGAGCGACCACACGCTCGAGGAGATCGGCAGCAAGCTCGGGCTCTCGCGGGAACGCGTCCGCCAGCTCGAAGCGCGCGCGCTCGCGAAGCTCCGCTCGGCGCCGAACCGCCGGCGCCTGGAGGCCTTCCGCGAAGCGGTGACCTGATCCCCGGGGCTCCGCGGGGCCTCGAACGCGCCGGGCGCTAGGGCGTGTCGACCACCGAGGGGTCGATGCGGATCCGGCCCTCCGCCTGCAGCTCCGTGCGCCGCGCGGCCAGCCAGGCCTGCTCGGCCCGCCGCTGGGCCGCCTGGACGAGGCGCTCCTGCTCCGCTTCGGCCTGCGCCCGGAGCTCGGCCGGCTCCGGGTCGTTCCGCTCGAGGAGCTGCACGAAGAGCGTGCGCGCGCCGGCTTCGATCGGTTCGGGCCAGGTCGGGGCCGACGTGGTCAGGCTGAACGCCGCGGTCTGGGCCTCGATGGAGTCGCCGAGGCCTTCGATGAAGCCGTCCGGGCGCCGCCGGAAGAGGCCCGTGCGCTCGATGTTCAGTCCGAGCGAGCGCGCGGCGGATTCGAGGGACTGCCCTTCGTCGATCAGCTCCTTCACCGAAGCGATCTTCTCCTCGGCCCAGGTCCCGGCGAGTTCCTCGCGGTAGAGGTCGCGCGCGATGTTCATGCCGACCTCTTCCTGGGTCTGGGTCTCGGCGGCGCGCCGCTCTTCGAGGCGAACGACGTGGAAACCTTCGCCGGCTTCGACGACGGGGCCGAGCTGTCCGGGTTCGAGATCCGAAACCGCTTCGCGCAGCGGGCGCGCGATCTGATCCACGGGAAGGAGTCCGCGGTCGCCGCCGAGCTCCTTCGAGCCGAGGTCCTGGGAGAGCTCCTTCGCGATCGAAGCCATGTCCTCGCCGGCCTCGATGCGTGCGCGCGCGGCTTCGGCGGCGGCGCGGGCGGCGTCGGCGTCGTCTTCCGAGAGGAAGAGGACGTGGCGGATCCGCATGCGCTCGGGGAGCTGGTAGAGGGCGAGGTTCTCCTGATAGGCGGCGGAGATCTCGTCGGCGTGGGTGCGGGCGAACTCCTCCACGTCGCCCTCGGTGATCTCGAGGTCCTCGGGCGGGTCGTTCGGGTCGATCGCGACGTAGGCGATGCTGGCCTGCTGCTCCCGGTAGGCCAGGGAGTCCCGGGCCTCGGCCTCGGAGACGCCGGCCGTCCCGACCAGCAGGCGGCCGACCTTGCGCAGGACGATGTCCGTGGCGACCGCTTCCTTGAAAGAGCGGACCGAGCCCCACTCATAGATCACGAAGGCTCGGGCGCGCTCCTCGTCGAGCTGCCCGTCGTCCGTCCGGAAGTCCGAAAACGTTCGCTTGATGAGGCGTTCCACCTCTTCCTCGCTCGCGGCGAGGCCCAGGCGCCGCCCCTCGGCGGAAAGGATCGCCCGGTCCACCAGCTGGCGGACGGCCTGGTCGTCGAGCTGGAGCTGGTCGGCGATCTCGTCGTAGCGGTCCCCGAGGGAGTCGCGGTAGCGCCGCTCGAGGTTCGTCCGGATGCGTCCCAGCTCGTCCATGGAGTACTGGACGCCGTCGACCACGACGGGAACGGAGGCGTTCCCCCCCGTCTGGGTGAAGTCCCAGGGGCCGAAGAAGAGGATGAAGACGGCGCCGACGAGGGCGACGAGCACCGTCACGATCCACCGCTGTCCCTGACGAATGAAATCGAGCATCTGCGGGCTTGGCCTCCGAGGTCCGCCGCGAATCACGCGGGCGGAACGCGCGAGGTTACGGGTGGGCCGGGTGTGGGGCAAGCGGGCAACGCGCCTTCACCGAAGCGCCTTGCGCACGCGTTGCGGTCTTGTCGCCGGTGGGGGGGGCTGTTACGATCGAATCGACAAAGCCCCAGCCATTTCAGTGACTTGGCTGTATCAAGGGCACCGTCGACGTGGCCCACCCGAAGCGCAACGGCCGAAGCGCATGGGAAGGCTCGCGACGCGCGGGCCCGGGAGACCGACTTGCTGCTCGACCCCATCCTCGGCTGGTTCTCCAACGATCTCGCCATCGACCTCGGCACCGCGAACACCCTCGTGTATGCGCGCGGTCGCGGCATCGTGGTTTCCGAGCCGAGCGTCGTCGCCGTCGTGAAGGATGCGCGCGGTTCGGACAAGGTCCGCGCGGTCGGCCGGGAAGCCAAGGACATGCTCGGGCGCACGCCCGGAAACATCGTCGCCACGCGGCCCATGAAGGATGGCGTGATCGCCGACTTCGAAGTCACCGAGGCGATGCTCCGCTACTTCATCGCCCGGGTGCACAACCGCAGCACCCTGGTCCGCCCGCGCATCGTGATCGCGGTTCCGTCCGGCATCACCGAAGTGGAGAAGCGCGCCGTTCGCGAGTCCGCGATGTCGGCCGGCGCGCGCGAGGTCTACCTGATCGAAGAGCCCATGGCCGCGGCGATCGGCGCGGGCCTTCCGGTGACCGAACCTTCGGGCAACATGATCATCGACATCGGCGGCGGCACGACCGAGGTCGCGGTGATCTCGCTCTCCGGCATCGTCTACTCGAACTCGACGCGGGTCGGCGGCGACAAGATGGACGAAGCGATCATCGATTACATCAAGCGCAAGTACAACATGCTGATCGGCGAGCGCACCGCGGAAGAGATCAAGATCTCGATCGGCACGGCCTACCCGAGCGAAGAGACGCGCAGCATGGAACTCAAGGGCCGCGACCTCGTCGCCGGCGTTCCGCGTACGCTCGAAGTGAAGTCCGAAGAAGTGCGGGAGGCCCTGCAGGGGCCCGTCAACGCGGTGGTCGATGCGGTGAAGGTCGCGCTCGAGCAGACGCCGCCGGAGCTCGCCGCGGACATCGTGGACAAGGGCATCGTCCTCACGGGGGGTGGGGCGCTGCTGACCAATCTCGACATCCTGTTGCGCGAGGAGACGGGGCTGCCCGTCATGCTGGCCGAGGATCCGCTGACGGCCGTGGCCCTCGGAACGGGCCACTGCCTCGACGAGATCCACCTGCTGCGGGACGTCTCGATCCGCGCAACCTAGGGTTTCTGGGGCGTTTTTCAGGCCGCAGGCCCCGCCCGTTGGCTCTCCGCGTTCCCTCCCCCCGCAGGGATGACGACGCATGCCCGACTTCCTGCATAGGCTCCGGGTGCCGCTCCTGTTCGGCCTGATCGCCGTGCTGTCCCTCGTCAGCATGCACTCGGACCGGCGCGCGAACGAGCGCGGCGAGGCGGAGCTCGGCTTCGGCCGCGGGCTCGTGCTCGAGGTCACCGTCCCGATCCAGCGCATGATCGCGACGCCCGTCGATCTCGTGCGCGACACCTGGAACCGCTACGTCGATCTCGTCGACGTCGCCGCCGAGAACGAAGCGCTCCGCGCGCAGGTCTCGGCGCTGCGTGAAGAGAACCTCCAGTACCGCGAGGCGCTCGTCGCGAGCGAGCGCCTGCAGCGCATCGCGGAGATGCGCGACGAGTTCGAGACGCCGATGCTGCCGATGGAGGTGGTCGGCCAGGACGTCTCGCCCTGGTTCCGCTCGGTGCTGCTCGACCGCGGGCACTCGCACGGCGTTCGTTCGGGCATGCCGGTCATCACGGATGCCGGCGTGGTCGGCCTCGTGACGGCGACCTCCGAGAACGCCGGCCGCACCATGCTGCTGCTCGATCGCCAGAGCGCGGTCGACGGCATCGTCCAGCGGAGCCGCGCGCGCGGCATCGTGCGGGGGCGCGGCACGAACCGGCTCGAGTTCGAGTTCGTCGTTTCCGGCGCCGACGTCGCCGTGGGCGACCAGGTGATCTCCTCGGGCCTCGACGGCGTCTACCCGAAGGGTCTGCGCATCGGCGAGGTCGTCGACATCGTCTCCTCGCCCTACGGCCTCACGCAGAAGGCGATCCTGCGCCCGTCGGTCGAGTTCGGCCGGCTCGAGCAGGTCTTCGTGATGCTCTGGCGCGCGCCGACCATGGAGCTTCTCTACGACGATCCGATCGCCGCGATGTCGGAGTGAGGCGGATGGACGCGCGAAGCGAGCCGCGGCGATGACGCACGGGGAGTCCGGTCGATGAGGGCGGCCCTGGGGCTGCTTGCGTTCGGCACGTTCCTGTTGATCCTGCGGGGCGTGCTTTCCGGCGTGGTGCCCGCGGCGATGACGCCGGACCTCGCGCTGCTCGTCGTGGTCGGCCTCGGTCTCTCGCTGCCGGGCGCGCTCGGCCTGGCGCTCGTGGCGGCCTTCGGCGTCCTGACCGACGTGCTGGCCGGCGCGCTCCTCGGGCACCACTCGCTGCTCTTCCTGTTCTTCTTCGCCGTCACGCGCATCGCTGGCGCGCAGCTCGACCTGCGCCGCGGCGTGCCCGTACTCGTCGTGGTGGCGGGGCTCTCCATCGTGAACGGGCTCGCGACGGTCGCGCTCTCGCGGCTGTTCGGCATCGACGCACCGTGGCCCGCCTTCGGGCGCGTGGTCGGCCAGGCGGGCTTCGACGCGCTCTTTGCGCCGCTCGTGATTCCGGCCATGGCGGGCATCGTCCGCATGCTCTCGGAAGAGGACCGGCGCGCCGTCGAGCTCGCGCCGCGGCGGCGGGAGGCCTAGTGTCCCATCCCAGGAGTTCGCCGTCGTACCGAGGGCGCCGCTGCGGGCCGCTGGCAAGGCGCGCGAGCGCAGCCATGGCCAGCCACGGCGAGCGAGCGCAACGCAGCCAGCGGCCCGCAGCGGCGGCCGAATGCAGGCGAACTCCTGGGACGGGACACTAGGTGCAGGGCAACCTCGGCACGGGCCTCGAGCCGCACATCGAGCGGCGGGTCGCCTGGATCTTCGTCGTGGTGATCGCGGCCTTCGCGATCTTCGGCCTGCGCCTGTTCCAGCTGCAGGTGATCGAAGGCGAGGCGCTGCGGCTGCGCTCCGAGCGCAACCGGATCCGCACGGTGCGGCTCGAGGCGCCGCGCGGCGACATCGTCGACCGCGAAGGCCGTGCGATCGCGACCACGCGCGCGGCCTTCTCGCTTCAGGTGATCCCGGCGGAGGTGCGGCGGCCGGAGAAGACCTGGGCCGTGCTCTCGGAGCTCGTCGAGGCCGAGGAGGAGACCCTGCGCGAACGCCTCGGCCGTCCGCGCGGCCGCCGGCGCTTCCAGCCCGTGAACCTGGTCGGCGACCTCGGGCGCGACGAGCTCGCCCGCGTCGAGTCCCACCGCTACGCACTCCCCGGCGTCACCACCGACATCCGTCCCCACCGGCTCTACGTGGAAGGGGACTTCGCCCCGCACCTGCTCGGGACGCTCGGCCAGGTCCGCGAGGCCCAGCTCGAGACGCGCGCCTTCGCGGACTACCGGGCGGGGGAGGTCGTCGGCCAATCCGGGGTCGAGGCGTCGCTCGAAGGCCACCTGCGCGGGCGCGCCGGCGGGCGCAACGTCGTGATCGACGTGGCCGGGCGCGAGGTCGAGGTGCTCGAGGAAGTCGAGCCCCAGCCCGGCGGCAACGCCGTCCTGACGCTCGACTGGGACCTCCAGCGCGCTGCGCGAGAAGGCTTCGTCCGCCCCGACCGCGAGGGGCCCGCGGCGGGCTCGGTGGTGGCGATCGATCCGCGCAACGGCGACGTGCTCGTTCTCGCCTCGAGCCCGGGCTACGACCCGAACGACTTCGTGGGTGGCATCGACACGGCGACCTGGCGCGCGCTCTCCCAGGACCGGCGTCAGCCGCTGCACGACCGCGCGCTCTCGGGCCAGTACCCGCCCGGCTCGACGTACAAGCCGATGGTCGCCGCCGCGGCCCTCGAAGAGGAGCTCGTCCCCGCCGACTACCGCGTCTTCTGCCCGGGCCATTGGAAGCTCGGCCGCCGGACCTACCGCTGCTGGAAGCGCGCGGGGCACGGCTGGGTGGACCTCCACCAATCGCTCGTCGAATCCTGCGACGTGTTCTTCTACGAGGTCGGGCGCAAGCTCGGCATCGACCGCATGGCCTACTTCGCGCGCGGCTTCGGCTTCGGCCGCACCACGGGCATCGGGCTGCCCCAGGAGAAGGCCGGGCTCGTGCCGACGACCGCCTGGAAACTCGCGCGCCGCGGCGAGCCGTGGATCGAAGGCGAGACGATCTCGGCTTCGATCGGCCAGGGCTACAACCTCTCGACGCCGCTCCAGCTCGCGGTGACCACGGCGGCCTTGGTGAACGGCGGGCGGCAGGTGAAGCCGCGCTACCTGCTGCACCGCACGGACCGGGACGGAGGTCTCGTCGAAGAGACGCCCGTCGAGGAGCGCGGTGCGGTGCCGATCGCGATCGAGCACCTGAACCGGGTGCGCGATGCGCTGATCGACGTCGTGGAGGCCCCGCGCGGGACCGGCCGCGGGGCGCGCGTGGAGGGCCTCGAGGTCGGCGGGAAGACGGGCACGGCCCAGGTCGTGAGCCTCGTCCACACCGAGGACCTCGACGAAGACGAGATCCGCGAGAGCCACCGGGACCACGCCTGGTTCACCGCCTTCGCGCCGGCGCGGGACCCGGAGATCGTCGTCGTGGTGCTCGTGGAACACGGCGGCTCCGGCGGCACCGCGGCAGCGCCGATCGCCGGGCGCATCCTGCAGGTCTGGTGGGACAAGAAGCAGGGCGTCTTCCAGCGCGAAGAAGAAGAGGTGCTGCCCGAGGAGACGCCCGAGAGCGGGCCGCTCCCCGAAGTGATTCCCGAAGAGCCGGAGGTCGTGCCGGAAGAGCCCGCCGTCGTAACGGCCGAAGCGCCCGCGGAGGAAGACCGTGCTGCGAATTGACCGCCGCTCGGCCCAGCACTTCGATTGGCTGCTGCTCGGCCTGACGGTCTTGCTCGTCTGTGCCGGCCTCGGAAACCTCGCCTCGGCGACCCACGCCTCCGCCGAGGACGGCATGCCGCCCGAGATGCGCCGGCAGCTCACGGCCCTCGCGATCGGCACCGCCGCGCTCATCGTGGCCGTGATCGTCGACTACCGGCGCATGCAGCGGCTGGCGGTGCCGGCCTACATCGTGACCGTCCTGCTGCTCCTCGCGACGCTCTTCTTCGCGCCGGTGATTCGCGGCAGTCAGGGCTGGCTCGTCTTCGGCCCGCTCCGCATCCAGCCCTCGGAGCTCGCGCGCATCGGTCTCGTCCTCGTGCTCGCGCGCTGGTTCGCGCGCAACCCGCCGGGCCAGATCCAGATGCTGCGCGAGCTCTGGCAGCCCGCCGCGCTGACGGCGATCCCGGTCGGCCTGATCATCCTGCAGGGCGACATGGGCGTGGCGCTGCTGACCCTGCTCGTCGCGGCGAGCTTCCTGGCCTTCGTCCGCGTGCCGGTGCGCGCGTGGCTCGGCGTCGCCGCCGTCGGCATGGTCGGCCTCGCGGGCCTCTGGACCTACGGCCTGCGCGACTACCAGAAGGGCCGCATCCTCGACCTCATCGACCCGGGGCGCGATCCACTTTCCTCGGGCTACCAGGTGATCCAGTCGACCATCGCCGTCGGCTCCGGTGGCCTGTTCGGCAAGGGCTACATGGAGGGCACGCAGACCCAGCTGCGCTTCCTCCCGACCCAGCACACGGACTTCGTCTTTTCGGTGCTGGCCGAGGAGTGGGGTCTGCTCGGGAGCTTCGTCGTTCTCGGGCTCTTCGCCGCGCTCCTGCTCTGGGGCCTCGTGATCGCGCGCAACTCGAAGGACAACTTCGGCGCGCTGCTGGCGGTGGGCTGCGTGGCGCTCCTCTTCTGGCCCGCGGTCATCAACGTCGCGATGGTGCTCGGCCTCGCTCCGGTGATCGGCGTGCCGTTCCCGCTCTTCTCCTACGGCGGGTCCGCACTGCTCGCGAACCTCGCGACCCTAGGCTTGCTGATGAACATCTCGATGCGGCGGTACATGTTCTAGGCCCGCCGGGGCGGGGTCGCGCTAGACCGAGCCGCCCTGGGTCAGGCAGTCCGTGCGGCTCATGAAGCGGGTGCTGCCGCCGATCTTGCAGCCGACGAGCTCGGCGCCCGGGTCGGCCGGGGCCTCCTTCGAGGTGGGCGTGCGCGCGTTCTTCCAGAGGTTCTTGGCCTTGGCCTGGAGCGCCTTGGCGCGCTCGGCGGCGTCGTCCCCGCCCGAGCTCTCCTCGACGGCCGGCTCCGCGGCCTCCTCGGGCGCGGCGCCCTTCATCGAGGCGAGGCCGGCGTCGAGCTCGTCGACGGCGAAGCAGCCCGGGCCGGCGAGGCCGACGGCGAGCATCAGGGTGAGGCTGTAGAAACGCCTGCGCATGTCCTCTTCATCGACCATCCGCGAGGGGGCCTGAACGACCGGCAACGGTGCGCCCTGGAGACCGGCAACGGTGCGCGCAGCGGGCCGAAACTGCGTAGAATCCCGGCCATGAGCGAGAGCCTGCCGGTCCGGGCGCCCCAGGTCGGCGCCTTCTTCGACATGGACAAGACGCTGATCTGCGAGAACTCGGGCTCGCTGTACATGAAGTACCGCTACGAGATGGGCGAGCTCTCGAACTGGGAGCTCGCCAAGGGTCTCGGTGCCTACCTGCAGTACAAGGTCGGCATGCTCGACATCGCCCACTGGACCAAGGACATGATGGCCCAGTTCCGCGGCCAGTCCGAAAAGGAGATGGAGGCGGAGGCGCGCGTCTGGTTCGAAGACCGCGTGGTCGAGACGATCTATCCCGAAGCCGTGGAGATCGTCCGGCAGCACCAGCATGCGGGGCACGTCGTCGCGATCGTCTCGGGCTCGACCAAGTTCGTGGTGCAGCCGCTCGCCGAGCGGCTCGGCATCCCGTACTTCCTTTACACCCAGCTCGAGGTCGAGGGCGGGCAGTTCACCGGCCGGGTGATCGAGCCCATCTGCTTCGAGGAGGGGAAGATCTACTGGCTCCAGCAGTTCATCGAGGAGCACGGGATCGATCTCGCGAAGTCCTACTTCTACACGGACTCGATCACGGACCTGCCGCTGCTCGACCTCGTCGCGCACCCGGTGGTGACGAACCCGGATCCGTTCCTCTACCGCGAGGCCGTGCGGCGGGCCTGGCCCGTCCGGGTGTTCGAGAACCCGGCGCTCCGCTAGGCCGGGGGCGTTTCCTCCCGTAGGAAACGGCTTTCCTGGAACGGGGAAGAAACCTTCCGTCCCGCTCGGCGGGCGACTTCGCCGCTTCCCGCGCAACTGCGCGGAATCTCTCGCCTCGCCCGTTCGGGGAGCGAGGGCACGGGCTTTGCATTTTCTCCGGGCAAGGGAAGGGGACCGCACTCGCGGCCGCTTCCCTCTTTGCGTTCACGACTCCCGTGACGAATCGACGCTGCGGCCGTGGGACGAGGGTCTCACGATGCACGCCTTCCCGCGCGGAACCCGCACGTTCCGCTTCCTGCGAACCCGCACGTTCCGTCTCCTGCTCGTCGCCGCGGCTGCGTTCCTGTTCTCCGGTCCGGCGGCTGCCGTCTCGATCGATTACGAGGTCACCCAGGGCGCGGAGCCGTTCTTCCAGTTCAGCTTCCTGCACGCCGCGACGTCGAACTGCTGCGGCGCCCCCGCGCAGTACCGCAACGACGGGGCGAAGCTCTTCCGCATCGAAGGGACGCTGACCGCGGATTGGGACGCTGGCGACGAGACGGCCGAGCTCCTCGCCGACGTCACCCTGAGCGCCACGGTGATCCACGCGAGCGTGCCGAACGCGTCCATCGGCGACGTCTTCGAGCTCGTGATCCTGGCCGGAAGCTTCCTCGAGGACACGCCGAACGGCCGCGCCCAGGGTGAGCTCGACTACCGGCTCTTCGACCCGGACGATCTCGTCGTGCCCGTCGCGGAGGGGACGTTCCAGGTCTTCCCCGAGACGAGCTTCCCGACGTCGGCCAACCGCGTGAGCGACTCGACCTTCAGCGTCTGGGCGAACAACTGGGAGAACGGCGTGGACCCGGTGCCGTCCGGCGACTTCTTCGCCGCCCTCGGCATCGACATGGTGGCGGTCCCCGAGGCGGGAACCTGGCTGCTGCTGGCGACCGCGGGTGTCGCTGCGCTCCGCCGAAAGCGGGTTCGGGCCTAGCAGATCGCCCCACCGCACAGGTTGTTGCCCAGGCTCGTGCCCCCGGACGGCGCCGAGTCGAAGCGGTTCAGGCCGTATGCGGCGGAGCTCGCCTGGAAGCGACCATCCTGCAGGAAGGCGCTAGAGACATAGTTGCGGAGGACGAGGCCCTGGCTGATATCGATGCCGTCGCCGCGCACGCTCCGGATGAGGTTGCCTTCGACCCGCCCGTCGCCAGCGATTTCCGGGTTGAAGGACATCTGGATCGCGTCTCCCGCGACGGAGCCGACCTGGTTGTCGAGGACGAGGCTACCGGCGCCCGTGACGATGCCGTCGCTCCCGCCGAAATAGACGTTCAGGTTCTCGGCCCGCCCGAAGAAGCCGAGGTTCACGAAGATGCCGCTCGAGTTCCGGACGTTCCCGTTCCGGACCGTCGCGTGCCAGCCAGCCAGATCGATGATCGGACTCCCGCGGACGATGCAGTTGGGTGGATTCACGTTGCACGTGTAGTCGCCCTCGATGGTGAAGCCGTTGAGATCGAGGGTGATGCCGCGGGAGTTGCTCGCGATCGCCGAAACGCCGCCCGTGACCTCGAGACTGCTGGTCAGGACGTAGCTCTGCTCGCCCGGAATCGTGACCGGGAAGCCCGGGGCGTCGCCGGGCACGCAGCCTCCGGCGAGTGCACAGGTCTGATTGATCTCGATTCGGCCGTCCGAGGCGGCAGCCGGGACGGCGAGCAGGAGCAGGGAGAGCGCGAAGATCCGAAGCGGCATGGGGGGCCTCCTTGGGCTCCCATCCTACGCGCTCAGATCAGCTTCTGGATCATCTCTTCGAAGGCGCCCTTCGGGCGGGCGCCCTGGAGCATCTCGACGACCTCGCCGCCCTGGAAGGCGAGCACGGTCGGGATCGCGCGCACCTGGTACTTGGCGGGCGAGTTCGGGTTCTCGTCGATGTTCATCTTGGCGATCTTCACCTTGTCGCCGTACTGGTCGGCCAGCTCCTTGACGATCGGCGCGATCGCGCGGCAGGGGGCACACCACTCGGCCCAGAAGTCGAGGATGACGGGCACGTCCGATTGCAGGACCTCGCTCTCGAAGCTCTGATCGGTGATTTCGACGATTTCGGCCATGGCAGCTCTCCTTGGGCGTCGCGCGGTTCGATGCCGCGGGGTCGGCGGGGTCACCGGGGGTCCGCGGGGCGGCTCACCTTAGCAGGCGCCCCGGCGGGTGCGAAGGCGGGATCCTCTCGGGGCCTCCGGGCGCGGACGTTGACGCCCCCTGGGGTGCCCGTTACCCTCGGGCCTAGGCGCCAATCCTCCTGTTTTTCAACGGGTTTTCCTTCTTCGGCGGCCCGTGGGGCCGCACGCCGGGAGCCGCCGCCATGACTTCCAACCCGCTCGATCGGGTCCGCGCCATCTTCGAACAAAGTGCCGCGGTGAAGCGCGAGATGGCCGAGGCCTCCGCCGAGGGGATCGCCGGAGCCGCGGAGCTCTGCGTCGAGGGCCTGCGCGGCGGCGGGAAGATCCTGCTCTTCGGCAACGGCGGGTCGGCGAGCGATGCCCAGCACATCGCCGGGGAGCTGACCGGGCGGCTCGCGCGCGAGCGCCCCGCGCTGCCCGCCATCGCGCTCACCGCCAACAGCTCCGACGTCACGGCGATCGGCAACGACTACGGCTTCGATCACATCTTCACGCGGCTCGTCCAGGCCCACGGCCGCGAGGGCGACGTCGCCATCGCGATCTCGACCTCGGGCAACTCGCCGAACGTGCTGGCCGCCGTCCAGGAGGCCCGCGAGCGGGGGCTGCGCACGATCGGCCTGGTGGGCCGCGGCGGCGGGAAGCTCGCGCCGGTCGTCGACGTCGCCATCGTGGTGCCGTCCGACGACACCCAGCGCATCCAGGAATCCCACATCACCGTCGGCCACATCCTCTGTGAGCTGGTGGACGAGGCACTCTTCCCGCCCTCCGACGGGTGAGGCCAGTCATGAGCGGCCGGATCGTTCTCCTCGAAGGCGACATCACCGCGCAGGAGGTGTGCGCGGTGGTGAACGCGGCGAACAGCCAGCTCGTGCTCGGCTCGGGCGTGGCCGGCGCGATCGCCGCGAGCGGTGGCCCGAGCATTCAGGCCGAGTGCGATGCCCACGGGCCCGTGGAGGTCGGCGGCGCTGCGGTGACCGGCGCGGGCGATCTGCCGGCCCGGTACGTCATCCACGCCGCGTCGATGCCGCCGGGCGGGCAGGCCGACGAAGCGAGCGTGCGGAGCGCCATGCAGGCGAGCCTGGCCCTGGCCGAAGAGAAAGGCTGCAAGACGGTCGCCGTTCCGGCGATCGGCGCCGGGATCGCTGGCTTTCCGATGCAGCGCTGCGCCGAGATCCTGATCGAGGAGGCGCGCAAGCACCTGGCCGGCGAGGGCGCGGGCCTCGAGGAGATCCGCTTCGTGCTCTTCGGCGAGCCGAGCTACCGCGTCTTCGAGATGGTGAACGACGCCGCCCGCGTGGCCGAGCAGATGGCCCGGCTCGAAGCGCGCCGGGCGGAGAAGGGCGGCGGCGCATGCTGATCATGCTCCAGCAGCTGGCGGCGGCGATCTACCTGCTGGCGGCGATCGTCGGAGGCGTCGCGCTCTCCTCGGCCGGGCCGGCGCGCCGGGCCGCTGCGTGGCTGCTTTCGGCGGGGGCCGTCGTGCACCTGGCCGCCTTCGGCTTCCTCCACAGCGCGGAGCCGACGCCGCATCTGACGGACCTGCCGGCCGTGATCTCGCTGATGAGCTGCCTCGCGATGGTCGCCTTCCTCGCCTTCACGATGCGGGCGCGCTGGGACGCGTTGGTCGTGTGGATCGCGCCGCTCGGCTTCCTCGGCGCGTTCTTCGGCGCGGCGCGCATGCCCCACGCGCCGGGGACGAGCATCGTCGACGCCGGCTCCTGGCCCCATGCCCACGTGCTGCTCGCGAGCGCCGGGCTCGGCCTGCTCGCCGTGGCCGGGCTTGCGGGAGTCGCCTTCCTGCGCGAGGCGCGGGCGTTGAAGCGCAAGCGCACCGGCGCGACGGGCCTGCCGTCTCTCGAGACCCTCGACCGCGTGAACGTCGTCTCCCTCAGCGTCGGCTTCGTTCTGCTCACGCTCGGCGTGCTGACCGGCATGCTCTGGCTCGAGGCATCCGACGGCGCGCTGTGGAGCGGGTCCGCGCACGAGATCTGGACCACCGTGGCCTGGGCGATCTACGGCGGGCTTCTGCTCGGGCGCTTCGCCATGCACCAGAGCGCGCGCAGCGCCGCCCTCTCGGCGGTCGGCGGATTCGGTTTCCTCCTGTTCGCCGTGCTCGGTGTGGGGTGGCTCGCGTGAAGCTCCACCTCGTCGGCATGAACCATCGCTCGGCGCCCGTCGAGCTTCGCGAGCGCTTCGTCCTCGACGATCCGACGCCGGCGCTGATGAAGCTCGTCGCGAGCCCGGAGATCGAGGAGGCGGTGCTGCTCTCGACCTGCAACCGCGTCGAGATCCTGGCTTCCTCGAAGGAGTCCGAAGCGGCACGCCTCCGGCTGCACTCGTTCTTTCAGCGCGATCTCACGGAGCAGGCGGTGGCCCCCTCGGCCGCCGAGCTCGACGGCTGCCTCTATCACTTCCACGACGGTGCCGCCGTGCGGCACGCGTTCCGGGTGGCCTCTTCGATCGATTCGCTCGTGGTCGGCGAACCGCAGATCCTCGGCCAGATGAAGGACGCCTACCGTCTGGCCGTCGACACGGGGGCCTGCGGGGTGATTCTGACGCGGCTCTTCTCCCGCGCCTTCGCCACCGCGAAGCGGGTCCGGCGCGAGACGCGCATCGCCGAGCGTCCGGTCTCGGTCGCGCGGGTCGCCGTCGATCTGGCGCGCCAGGTCTTCGAGCGCTTCGAGGACAAACGGGCCCTGCTCATCGGAGCGGGGGAGATGATCGAGCTGGCGCTCGAGGCGCTGCGGGGTGCGGGGCTCGTGCACACGAGCGTCGTGAACCGGACGCGCGGGCGCGCCGAGGAGCTGGCGGCGCGCTACGACGCCGAAGCGTTCGGCCTCGACGATCTCGATGCCCAGCTGCGGGACGCCGACGTCGTGCTCACCTGCATCGCGGGGCACGGGCCGCTGCTCACGAAGGACCGCATGAGCGAGGCGCTGCGCGCCCGGCGGGGCCGCCCGATCTTCGTGATCGACATCGGCGTGCCGCGCAACGTCGCCGCCGACGTGAACGATCTCGACGACGTCTATCTGTTCGACCTCGACGATCTCTCCGGGGTGGCCGAGCAGAACGCCGAAGAGCGCCGTCGCGAGACGGTCCAGGCGGAGGCCATCGTGGCGGAGGAAGAGGCCAACTTCCTGGGGTGGCTCTCGGCGCTCCGCGCCGGCCCGACCCTGCGCGAGCTGCGCGAGCGGGCCGACGGCATTCGCGAACGGGAGGTCGACCGGCAGATCGAAAAGCTCGGGCTCGACCCGCGCCAGCGCGAGGGCGTCGAGGCCCTGGTGCGCTCGGTCGCGAACAAGATCCTGCACGCACCGCTCTCCCGCCTGCGCAAGGAGGCGGAGCGCGAAGAGGGTGTCGCCTATCTGGAGGTGACCCGGAAGCTCTTCGACCTCGACGGCGAGTCCGATGCGCGCGATCGCGACCCCGGCGACGAAGACGACTCCGAGCGTTCCCGGTGACCGTTCGCATCGCGACGCGGGGGAGCGACCTCGCGTTGGCCCAGGCGCGCCAGGTCGCGAAGCTCATCGAGGATCGCCTCGGGGAAGCGACCGAGCAGGTCGTGCTCAAGACCACGGGCGACCGGATCCAATCCGTTTCGCTCTCGAAGATCGGCGGCAAAGGCCTCTTCGTGAAGGAGATCGAGGAGGCGCTCCTCGACGGGCGCGCCGACGTCGCCGTCCACAGCGCGAAGGACCTCCCGGCGGAGGTGGCGCCCGGGTGCGCGCTCGCCGCGTTTCCCGAGCGGGTCGATCCGCGCGACGCGCTCGTGTGCCGCGAGCCGAAGCACCGGCTCGCGGACCTGCCCGAGGGCGCGCGGGTCGGCACCGGTTCGGTCCGCCGCGGCGCGCAGCTGCTCGCGGCGCGCGCGGACCTCCGCATCGTTCCGCTGCGGGGGAACGTCCCGACGCGCCTTCGGAAGCTCGAGGACGAGGGGCTCGACGCGGTGGTGCTCGCCTGCGCCGGGCTCGAGCGGCTCGGCCTGGCCGACCGCATCTCCGAACGGCTCGCCGCCGAGACGGTGCTCCCGGCCGTCTGTCAGGGCACGCTCGCCCTCGAGACGCGCGAGGGGGATTCGTTCCACGATGCCATTGCGAAGCTCTCCGACGCCGAGGCGGAGTGCGTGGCCCATGCGGAGCGCGCTTTCCTGATCGGCCTCGGCGGCGATTGCTCGACGCCGCTCGCCGCACACGCGCGGCTTCGCGGCGAGACCGTCGAACTCGATGCGCTGCTCTGCTCCGTCGACGGGCGCGAGATGATCCGCGCCACGGAGTCCGCTCCGCGCGATCAGGCGGCTGCGGCGGGCGCCGCCGCTGCCGAGAGTGTGCTGGCCCGCGGCGGTCAGGCGCTCCTCGAGCGCCTTCGGGCCGAGGCAGCCGGTTGAGCCCCGGCCGGGTGATCCTCGTCGGCGCCGGCCCCGGCGACCCGGACCTCCTGACCCTGCGCGGGGCGGCCGTGCTCGGACGCGCGGACGTGGTCCTCTACGACCAGCTCGTGGACGAGTCGCTTCTTGCCTTCGCGGCGAAGGATGCGGAGCTCATCAACGTCGGCAAGCGCGGGCACGATGCGCCCACCCGCAGCCAGGACGACGTGAACGCGCTCCTCGTCCGCCACGCCCTCGCGGGCAAGACGGTGGTCCGGTTGAAGGGCGGCGACTCCTTCGTCTTCGGCCGCGGCGGGGAGGAAGCCAGCCACTGCGCCGCCGCCGGCATCGACTTCGAGGTCGTTCCCGGCGTGAGTTCGGCGCTCGCGGTTCCGGCCCATGCGGGGATCCCCGTCACGGACCGTCGCTACGCCGCCTCCTTCGCGGTCGTCACGGGACACAAGGATCCGACGCGCGTGAGCGAGAACACCCGCTGGGAAGCCCTCGCCAACGCGGTCGACACGCTCGTCATCCTGATGGGCATGAAGAACCTCCCGAGCCTGGTCGCGCGGGTGCTGTCCGCGGGCCGCCCGGGCGACACGCCCGCCGCAGCCATCATGTGGGGCACGACGCCGCGTCAGCAGACCGTCACGGCGCCGCTCTCGGAGTTGCCGAAGCGGGTCGAGGAGGCCGGCCTGGGCGCGCCCTCCGTGGTCGTGATCGGCGACGTCGTGCGGCTGCGCGAGGAGCTCGCCTGGTTCGAGCGTGCGCCGCTGTTCGGCCGGCGCGTGCTCGTGACCCGCCCGGCTTCCCAGGCGGCCCCGCTGCTCTCCGCCATCCGCGCCCTCGGCGGGGAACCCGTCGCGATTCCCACCCTCGAGATCGAGCCGCCCTCCGATCCGCTCGCGCTCGAGGAGGCGCTTGCCCGCCTCGACGACTACGAGGCGGTGGTCTTCGCGAGCACGAACGCGGTCGAGGCCTTCGCCACGGCGGCGAAGCGCCAGGGGGTCCGGGTCGACGGCGTGACGGCCGCCTGCATCGGGGAGCGGACCGCGCGCGCGGCGGCGCGGATCGGCGTGAGCGTTCGCGCGGTGCCCGCGGTCTCCGTGGCCGAGGGCCTCGCCGAGGAGATCCTTCGCGTGCTCCCGGCGGCCGGCCGGCGCCTGCTCGTCCCGCGTTCCGAGATCGCGCGCGGCGCGCTCCCCCGGGATCTTCGCAGCGGCGGGGCCCTCGTCGACGACCCCGTGGCCTACCGGGCCGTGGCGCCGGAAGGGAACGCGGAGGCGCTTCGCGCGGAGCTCGCTTCGGGAACGCTCGACGCGCTCACGTTCACGAGCCCCTCGACGGTGCGGAATTTTCTCGCCATGCTCGACGAGCCGGCCCGCGAGGCCGCCGGGCACTGCGCGCGGGTCGCCATCGGGCCGACCACGGCGGCGGCCCTCGAAGCGGCGGGGCTCGACGCCGCGGCCGTGGCCGAGCAGCCGGAGGCGGGTGCCCTGGCACGTGCGGTGGCCTCGGCGCTGCATTCCGGTTCGCAAGTTCGCGGCCGGGTTGGCCGACAGGAGGCCCCATGAGCTTTCCCATCGTTCGCCCGCGGCGCCTGCGCCGGACCGATGCGCTGCGCCGGATGGTGCGCGAGACCCGGCTTTCCCGGGACGATCTCGTGCTGCCGCTCTTCGTCGTCGAAGGGCAGGGCGTGCGCGAGCCGGTGGCCTCGATGCCCGGGGTTCATCGCCACTCCGTGGATGCGCTCGTGGACGAAGCCAAGCGCGTGCGCGACGTCGGCATCCCGGCCGTGATCCTGTTCGGGATCCCGAACGAGAAGGACGCCGTCGGGAGCGGCGCGGACGACGGAGGCGGGATCGTCCAGCGTGCGGTGGCCGCGGTGAAGCAGGCCGAGCCCGAACTCTGCGTGATCACCGACGTCTGCCTCTGCGAGTACACGGACCACGGGCACTGCGGCGTGATCGAGGACGGCGACGTGGCGAACGATCCGAGCCTCGAGCGGCTGGCTGCCGCCGCCGTTTCCCACGCGCGCGCGGGCGCGGACGTCGTCGCGCCCTCCGACATGATGGACGGCCGCGTCGGGGCGATCCGCACCGCCCTCGACGAGGCGTCCTTCGAAGCCGTTCCGATCCTCTCCTACGCCGCGAAGTTCGCGAGCGCCTACTACGGCCCGTTCCGCGACGCGGCCGAATCGACGCCCGCCTTCGGAGACCGGCGCAGCTACCAGATGGATCCGGCCAACGGCCGTGAGGCCTTGCGCGAGATGGAGCTCGATCTCGAAGAGGGCGCCGACGCGCTGATGGTGAAGCCGGCGCTTCCCTACCTCGACGTGCTCTCCCAGGCCCGGGAGCGCTTCGACGTTCCGCTCGCCGCCTACCACGTCTCCGGGGAGTACGCGATGATCCACGCGGCCGCCGAGCGCGGCTGGATCGACGGCGAACGCGCGATGGAAGAGGCGCTCGTGGCCATCCGGCGCGCCGGCGCGGATTTGATACTCACCTACGCCGCCAAGGAAGTGGCGGCGCGGCTCGCACCCTGAAGGGGTTTCTGGTGTCCACGGAGTACAAGGTCGTCGAGATCTCGACGGTCACCGACGAAGAAATCCAGAAGGTGTTGAACGAGTGGGTCGGCCAGGGCTGGACCTACGACGGCATGCAGTTCGCGATGCGCGACTCCTCGAAGCGCCCGTCGATGGCCTTCGTCACCTTCACCCGCAGCGGCGATTCCTAGGCCGCACACCCTCTAGGCCGCGAAGCCGGCCGCGATCTCGAGGAGCGCTTCGTTCGAGGCGCGCTGGGCCGCAGCATCGACGCCCGGCACCTCGCCCCGCGCAATCAGCAGATCCATCCCCACGCGCTCGCGATAGGTTCCGATGCCGTCCTCGATCTGCGCTCGGGTCCCGACGAGCACGCGATCCTCGAGCTCGCCCTCGGAGGCTCGCGCCAGGGCCTTGGGCATGGGGCCCGAGGGCATGCGCCGGCGCTCCGCCTCGAGGCCGGCGAAGACCCGCGCGGCGCCGACGTCGTCGTCGGCGACGTGGACCGTGCGCATGACCGGCGCGCGGGCCACACCGGCCTGGATGGGCTGCGCCAGGTGGTCGCGATGGAAGGCGTGGTTCTCGGCGAGGAGCTCGAGCGGCTCGAGCGGCGAAGCGAGGTAGGGCAGGCCCCGCCGTGCGGCCTGGGTGAGGCCCTTGCGGCCGAACGCCGCGACGAGCAGGGGAGGGTGCGGCCGCTGGGTGGGGCGCAGGGCGGACTGCACGCTGCTTCCCTGGGTCTCGAAGAAGTCGTCCTTCAGCGTGACCGGCTCTCCGGACCACACCGAGAGGATGGCGTCGAGGGCCGCGTCGAAGCGGTCCCGCTTGGTTCCCGGCTCGACGCCGAAGCCCCGGAAGAGCGGCGCGCGAAAGCCGCGCCCGAGACCGAGCCAGACCCGCCCGCCCGAGAGCGCGTCGAGGGCGGAGACCTCGTCGGCGACCCGGAGCGGGTGGTGCACCGAGACGAGCAGCGACGTCGTGCCGAGACGCAGACGCTCCGTGCGCGCGGCGAAGGCGGCGAGCGCCAGGAGCGGCGAGGCACTCGCCGCGGGCGTGAAGTGATTCTCGGGCAGCCAGACCGAGTGCATCCCGATCGCCTCGGCGTGCAGGACGCGTTCGAGGCGCTCGGCGAAGTCGGAGGCGGTCGCGCTTCCGCCGAGGGCCATGCCGACTTCGAGGGTCAATCGGTCTCCGCGGCGGGAGGCGCGCCGTCGGCCGGGGCGGTGGTGCCGAGGGCGTAGGGCAGGAGCACTTCGAGGAGGTTCACGTTCGCACCGAGGGAGCGGCCCACGCCCGAGAGCAGGCCGAGGACGCGGCCCATCAGCACGAGGTGGCTCGGCATCCGCACGATCGGGTTGCGCCGGATGATGTCCTGGATCTCGCGGCCGGCGTCGCGCGCGCGGTCTCGGGAGAGGAAGGCCCGGCGCCGGAGCTCCCGGCCTTCTTCGAGGAGCACGCGGGCGACGCCCTCGAGCGAGTCGGCCCCGCCGTCGCGCGTTTCGAAGCCGAGGTCGAGGAGCGCGGCCGCGGCGGCCTCCGGCTGCTCCTGGAACATCGCAGTGAAGAAGGAGACGACGCCGCGCCGGAAGTTCGGCGGCAGGTCCTTCGCGAGTCCGAAGTCGAGCAGCACGAGGCGGGGGCCGTCGGGGCCGGTCTGGATCCGCAGGTTGCCCGGGTGGGGGTCCGCGTGGAAGAAGCCGTGGGTCAGGACCTGCTCGGCGAAGCACTCGACGAGCAGCGCGGAGACGCGCGCCCGGTCGATGCCCGCCGCGTCGAGGGCATCGACGTCGCTGATCTTGATCCCCTCGACGAACTCCATCACGAGCACGCGACGGGCGGTGAGCTCCCAGTGGATCTTCGGGACGACGATGTCCTTGCGGTGGGCGAACTGGGCGGCGATGGCCTCGGCGTTGCGGGCCTCGTTCTCGAAGTCGAGCTCGCGCGGCACGTAGCGGCCGAGCTCGTCGACGAGCGGCATGAGGTCGAAGTCGCGTTCGATCACGCCGACGGCGCGGAAGAGCGCCTGGAGGTTCGCGAGGTCGCTCTTCACGAGGGATGCGATCTCGGGGTACTGCACCTTCACGGCGACCCGCTGGCCGTCCTTCAGCTGGGCCTCGTGGACCTGGGCCAGCGAGGCCGAAGCGATCGGCCGCCGCGAGAAGGACGCGAAGCGGTCTTCGAGGGGAACGCCGAGCTCCTGCTCGACGAGGGTGCGGACGACGCGGAACGGATGCGGCGGGACGCGGTCCTGGAGGCGCGAGAGCACCTCGACGTACTCGGGCGGGAGCACGTCCGCCCGCGACCCGAGGAACTGGCAGCCCTTCAGGATCAGCCCGCGCAGATCGACCGCGGCCGAGTGGATGGACCTGGCGCTGCTGCGATGGAACGCGGACCAGCGCCTGCGCATGGTCGCTTCGTCGAGCCCCCGGGCCAGGAGCTGGTTCGCCTTGATGCCGAGGTAGACGCGGCCGAAGGTGGTTCCGATGCGCCGGGCGCGCTCGATCCGTCGCGGCAGGGAAAGGGGGTCGCTCACCAGAGTTCGGGCGGGCTCGAGGGGCACGACCAGGATTCTTCGAGCGAGTGCTCCTCGTCGGAGGGGTCGTCGGCCTCGTCCGCTTCGGCCTCGGCTTCCTCCTCCTCTTCTTCCCAGTCCTCCTCGGCCCAGGCCGGGTTGTAGGCGCACTGCACCCAGTCCGGTGCCGAGAACTCGAGGTTGTAGCTGATGCCGAAGCTCTGGTAGGCGAACTCCTGCTCGCCGCCGAAGGCCGAGAAGCCGATGCTCGGCTGCGGGATCGCTTCGATGTAGCCGCCGTCGACGAGCTCGGCGAGCTCTTCGGGGTATTCCTCGTGCTTCGCATAGTAAGCGTCGAGGGCGGTGATGATCTCTCGGGCGGAACCCTCGCGCGTGCGCGAATAGTCGAAGCTTGCGAGTGCCTCGCCGGCGAGCAGCGGTGCCGCCGCGAGGATCGTGCCCCAGGCGAGCCCGCGCGCCCGAAGCTTGAGGGCCGGTTTCTGGACGCTCAGCAGCGCGGCGGCGATGCACGCCGCTGCGACGGCGGTGATCGCACCGAGGCCCGCGTCGGGCACGGTGCCGTGCCAGAGCTTGAACCAGACCGCGGGAAGGAGGAGCCCGACCGCGATCCCCGCGATGCGCAGGCCCCCGGTGTGGGTGAAGGCGAAGGCCGCGGCGGTCATGCCCGCGAGCAGTCCGAGGATCGCGACGCTCCCGATCGTCATGCCGAACAGCGGGACGACGGGCCAGGGCGAGATCGCGAAGCGCAGCGTCGGGTCGGTTCCCGTGACGTTGCGGAGCAGGACGACCACGAGCAGGAACACCGGGAGGTAGACGAGGACCCGCCCCCAGGTCGGAAGCCGAAGCCAGCTGCGGGCCAGGAGGGGTGCCGTGGAGGTCGCGGCGATCACCAGGGCGAGCCCGGCCATGACCCCGGAACCGCGCCAGCCGAAGAAGCGCCAGATGCCGGGTCCTGGAGGCCGCAGCCCGTAGAAGGCGAACAGGATGGAAGCGACCACGCCCGCGACGGCGAGCGTGCGCGCGACCGCCGAAGCCGTGAGCACGAACACGCCGACTGCGAGGAGCACGGCGGGTGCGGCGAAGGCGAGGACGCCCAGCCCGGGCCGCTCTTCGAAGGGTTCGATCCAGGACTCGGCCAGCAGGAACTCGCGCGGGCTGTAGACCTCGATGGTGCCGTCGGGGACCGGGCCGAGGCCGTGGTGCACGAACCCGGCGTAGCCGAGCAGGACCAGCAGGACCGCCCAGCCCGCCGCGGCCCGCGCGAAGCTCCGCTCCGGGACCGGGCTCGTCTCCGGGACCGGCTCACTCACTCGGGTCGTCCTCCATGGTGAGTGAAAGACGCGTTCCCGTCTTGCCCGGCTCGTCCGGCAGCATCCGGATCTTGGCCGTCACCTCGAGGGTGCGGCCCTCGAGGGCGCGCTGCATCACCCGCGCGAGGTCGATGCTCTCGAGCGTCCGGGCGAGCTCCCCGGCGAGGCGCTCCAGGAACTCGGCCCGCGTGCGCTCGCTCTGGCCGGCAGCGAAGTCGACCCATTCCTTGGGCAGCGCATCGCCCACGGCCTGCCGGACGCTCTCCTGGGTGGCGAACATTCCCGAGAGCCCCAGGGCGAGCACGCGCTTGGCGAGGTCCGGGAGTCCGGCCAGCTGCGGGTCCGTCCCCGCGGATTCCTCCGGCGGGAACGCGTCCTCCGGGTCCGGTTTCGTCTGGCCTGCGTGCGTTTCGCGACGGCTCATCTTCCCATCGTTCTTTCCATCGGCCGGGGCCATGGGTGTAGACTCCTTCCTCGTCGTCGTCGATCGGAGTCCCGATGAACACCACCGACCAGACGCCCGTGCGCGCGATCATGCAGACGAAGATCGTCACGGTGAGTGCGCAGGAGAGCCTCTCTACGGTCGAGGATATCATGCGCCTCGGGCGCGTGCGCCACATGCCCGTGGTGAGCGGCGGACGGCTCGTCGGCGTGGTCTCGGAGCGCGACCTCCTGCGGAGTTCGCTCTCGAACCTCTCTTCCCACCGGACCGACGAGCGCAAGGCATTCCTCTACGCGATCGAGATCGAGCGCGTGATGTCCGAGCCGCCGATCGTCGTCTCGCCGGAGGCCACCATCGTCCAGGCCGCGCGGACCATGGCGGAGGCGAAGATCGGCTGCCTGCCGGTGGTGCGGGACGAGGAGCTCCTGGGCATCGTCACCGAGACGGACGTGCTGCGCTGGGTCGCGCACGGCCCGGACGCTCCGGAGACCCCTACACCCGGACGTGCTGCCAGCGACCCGAGCCGAAGCGCCACGCAAGCATGAGCGCCTTCACGGCGTAGTCCGAGATCAGACACATCCAGACCTGGACGATCGTCGGCTCGAAGAACGTCTGGAGGGCGAAGGCGCTTCCCAGCCGGAAGACGAACAGGCCCGTCAGGATGGCGACGAGCGGGAAGCGGGTGTCGCCGGCGCCCCGCAGCGCGCCGCCGATCGCGAACTCGACCGCCATCAGCGGCTGGACCGCACCCAGGATGTAGATGAACTGCACGGTGAGCTCGACGGTCTCCGCTCCGGCCGCGCCGAACATCCCCGCCAGGGGGCGCGCCGCGGCGATGATCGAGAGTCCGACCGCGCCCATCACGGCCATCGCCCCCGCGTTCGAGCGCCAGCCGAAGCGCGTGGCCTCGGCGGGTTGCCCGGCGCCGAGATGCTGGCCGACCAGCGTCGATGCCGCGGTCGAGAAGCCGATGCCCGGCACGAAGGAGAAGGAGAGGATCCGCACGCCGATCAGGTAGGCCGAGACGGCCTCGGTGCCGTACCCGGCGATGAGCCGCAGGAAGAGGATCAGGCCGAGCTGCCAGATCGTCTGCTCGATGGCCGTCGGCAGGCCGATGCGGAGGATCGAGCGCGTGCGCTCCCGTTCGAAGCCGTCGAGCCAGCCGTGGCGTGGCAGCACGAGCCGGTCGGCGGCCCAGAGCGCGCCCAGGATGACCGGCCCGAGCGTGATCGCGATCCCCGAACCCAGGGCCGAGCCATCGAGGCCGAGCTCGGGCATGCCGAAGCGGCCGAACACGAGGCCGTAGTTCAGGAACACGTTGACGACGTTCACGATCGCACCGACCCACAGCGGCGTGCGCACGTCGCCCGCGCCCCGCAGGCCGCTCGCGATCACGAGGCCGACGGCGAAGGGTGCGTTGAACGCGAACAGGACGCGGAGGTAGCTGGCGGCCGGCGCGGCGACGTCGGGCTCGACGCCGAAGAGGCCGATCAGGAAGTCCGCCGCGGGGAGGACCACGACCGTCGTCAGCAGGCCGAGGCCCGCGCCGAGGGCGCAGGAGACGCGGAGCACCCGATCGGCCTCGCGAGGGTTTCCCGCGCCGCACGAACGGGCCACGAGGGCGACGGTGCCGGTCGTGACCGCGGCCATCACGCCGAACAGCATGAAGTGCAGCTGATGGGCGACGCCGGCCGCAGCGAGCTCCGCCGCGCCGAGCTGCCCGACGATGAGGAAGTCCGCCAGACCGACGCTCGAGTTGAGCGCCATCGTGAGCATGGTCGGCCAGGCGAGCGGCCAGACGCGGGACGCGGTCGGTCCCTGCGTCGGCGCGGACGCTTCGGGTTCGCTCAAGCTTCCTACTTTCCGAGCTCGTCCCAGCGGTCGACGATGTGGCGCGCCGTGCGGTCGGCGAGGGCGGCGGTGGTGATCTGCGGGGGCGCCCCGAGCGAAGTCGGGAAGACGCTCATGTCCGCGACGAACAGGCCCGGCACGTCGTGGGTCTCGCCGAAGGCGTTCACGACGGAGGTCGCGGGGTCGCTTCCCATGCGGCAGGTCGACTGCGGGTGCGTCGAGGCGATCTGGATCTCGCCGATGGCGACGCCGCGCTCTCGGATGGCGGCGAGGTCGTCGCCGGGTGCGAGCCGCAGCGGCTCCCGGTAGTAGGGCACGACGACCTCGCGCGCGCCCGCGGCGAAGAGCACCTCGGCGGAGTGCGCGAGACCCTCGGCGAGCTGGCGGGCATCGTCGGCGTCGAGTTCGTAGCGGATCTCCGGCTTCGAGAGCGAGGCGCCCGGCGTGACGCTGCCCGCGCTCTGGTCGTGCAGCAGGGCGAGCAGGCCCGCGGTGCGGGAGAACGCGCGCATGTGCTCGAAGTGCTCGCGCCCGAAGCCCGGCAGGCTCACCGAAGTGAGGATGGGAAAGCCCGTGATCGGCATCAGGATCACGCCGCGGTGGGGGTCGCGGGCCAGGTCGATGAACTCGTCGACGTAGTAGCTCTGGGGGATCCCGCGGTAGGGGTGGATCTCCTCGTCGAAGATCCCCGCCGCCATCACCGAAGGGTGCAGGTGGAGGTTCCGGCCGACCTGGCCGCTTGCGTTCGCGAGGCCGCTGCGCAGGAGGAGGTCCGGGCTGGCGACGGCGCCCGCGGCGAGCACGACGACCTTCGCCTCCACTTCGATCGCCACGTCCGGGTTGCCGGCGGCGTCGACGGTGTGGCCGAGCACGCGCCGGGCGCGGCCGTTCTCGGCCTCGATGCGCTCCGCCCGGGCGTTCGCGAAGATGCGCGCGCCCGCCTGGTCGGCCCGGGGCACGTAGGTCACGAGCATGGACTGCTTCGCGTCGTAGGCGCAGCCGAGGATGCAGTAGCCGGCCAGCACGCAGTTCTCACGGTTGTGCCGGGTGACGAAACCCGAGTAGCCGAGCTTCTCGGTGCCCTGCCGGATCAGCTGGTTCAGCCGGTTCACCTCGTGTTCGAGGATCGGCTTCACCTTGAGCCGGGTCTCGACGCGCTCGAAGGAGGGGGCCATCGCTTCGTCGGTCAGCTCGGCGAGTCCGTGCTCGTCGCGCCAGAGTCCGAGGATCTCGGGCGGCGTCCGGAACGCGTAGCAGAGGTTGTGGACCGTCGAGCCGCCGACGTTCCGGCCCTGGAGCACGACGACGCCGCCATCGACGGTCTGGCGCATGCCGGCTTCTTCGAAGAGGCGCGGGAGCATCTCTTCTTCGCGCTGGGTGAAGTCCGCGCTCGTCCAGTGATGGCCCTGCTCGAGGACCACCACCGAGAGCCCCGCTTCCGAGAGCTCCGCCGCGGCGACCGCTCCGCCCCCGCCCGAGCCGATCACGCACACGTCGGCGCGCTCGCGCAGCGCCTGGCCGTCCCCGAAGGCGTCGCGGATCACGATGCGCTCCGGGCGGCGTCTTCGAGCAGCGGGCCGCGGTAGCCGATCAGGGGCCAGGTCTCCCGCTGCGACCAGTACCCGAGCAGGGAGAGGTTGCGCAGGGCGAAGAAGGCGAGCCGCCGCAGATCGAAGCGGCTCTCCATCCAGCCGCGGAGGCTCGCGTCCCGCTCCTCGGCCGAGAGGTCGCGGAAGCGGCGGAAGCGCAGCTCGAACAGGAAGGGCCACCAGTCGAAGAGGCGAAGGGCGAGGGGGAGCTGCTCGGTGACCGCCGCGGGCAGCGCGGCGCAGGTCCGGTCGATCACGCCGAGGGCATCGGTTCCCCGGAGCGCCGGTGCGCCGGGTTCACCCGTCTCGACCATGCGCTCCGCGATGGCGGCGAGAACCTCGCGTTCGTCCTCCGAGAAGAACGAGCCCTCGGCCGGGCCGTCCGGGTCGGAAGCCCCGGCGGGAAGCGCGCGAAGGTTGCCGAGCGTCGCGAGTCCGGCGGCTCCGCCGAAAGAGAGCCGGAGAAACCCGCGGCGGCTGGTGTGCAACCCGCTCATCGATGCGTCGCCTCCGCCGGTGCGGCCGCCGGGGCGGCGCGCGTCGAGGTCTCGTCCGCGAAGAACTTCTGGAAGGGACGGGGGAGTTCGGACGGATCGGCGAGCGGCGCATGGGGCGCCGGGTCGATGCCGTTGTAGGTGTTCCAGAAGAGCGTCGGTCCGGCGAGCATGCCACGCTCGCCGTCGGCGCGCAGGCCGGCCAGGGCCTTGGCCGAGTAGGTCGGGTCGAGGACGATGCCGTGCCGGGCCGCGGCCTCGAGGGCTTCGCCGCCCGCCTCCGTCGGCGAGCCGTAGCCTCCGCCGACCTGATCCGCCCGGTAGTCGAAGTCGCTCGGCCGGAAGCGCAGGGCGGGAATCGCGGGATCGAGGCGTCGCAGCCCGCGCAGGGTGCCGCGCGCCATACGCGCGAGCCGTGCGGGCGAGGGCGGCAGGACGTCGGTGACGAGGACGCCGGTCACGCGCGAGTCGAGCCCCGCGAGCCGAAGGCCGACGACCAGCCCGGCGAGGGTGCCACCGCTTCCGATCGGGACGAAGATTCGTGCGGGTTCCGGAAGCTCCCCCGCGGCGATCTGTTCGGCGAGTTCCAGGGCCGCCGAGACGAAGCCGAGGTTCCCGCGCGCGGAGCTTCCGCCGGTCGGCACGAGGGTGGGGCGTTCGCCGGCGCGCGTCGAACGCGCCATCTCCCGAAGCCCCGCGCGCACCGCGCCCGCGACGGTTCCGCCGTAGCAGAGCCGTGCTCCCGCGCCGTGCATGCGCCGGAGCTGGTTGCGCACCGCATCCGAGAGCGGTTGGTCGACGAGCAGCACCGAGGTCGCGAGGCCGGCTTCGCTCGCGAGGATCGTCGTGGCGAGGCCGTGGTTCGTGCCGAGGCCGCCGCTCGTCACGAGTCGCCGCGAGCCGCGGGCGAGCGCGGCGCCGATCAGGAACTCGAGCTTTCGCGGCTTGTTCCCGCCGTAGCGCGGGGTCGTCCGCGCGTCGCACTTCACGAAGGAATCGACCCGGCCGTCGAGCGGGAAGGGGCGCACGGGGCTCGGTCCCGCCAGCAGCGCGTGGTGGGGCAACCGGCCGGAAAGCCCCGGGAAACGGCGGAAGAGCGGCGTCTCGGGCACGCGCGCATGCTACCAGCGCCCGCGCCGGATCCGTCGCTCGCCTCCCACTCTCAAGCCGGACCGCGCCGCGCGGCTGCCGGACTTTGGGCCCCTTTGCAAATTGACATCCCCCGCGGGGTTCTCGTAGGATCGAACGCGTTTTGTCGGACCTGTTCGGTGCCCTGACCCCCTCCCGGCTCCCGGGAAGCGGCCGGAAGCGACCGGACGCCCGTGTGAGTAGGTGAGGAGGAACCCGATGGCCTGGGTCGAGGCCATGCCGTCCGAAGAGTCCGGCCGCCGCCGCTACCGGCTCTTGAACCCGGCGACGCTCGAGCCCGTCGGCGAGTTCGACGCGCAGACGGAGCCCGAGGTGCGCGCCGCGGTCGAGCGCGCGCGCAAGGCCCAGCCGGACTGGGCGGCGCTCGACTTCGCGGAGCGCGGGAAGTACCTCGAGCGCGCCGTCGCCCAACTCCTCGAACGCCAGGACGAGATCGTCGAGACCGTCGTGCGCGAGACGGGCAAGCCGACCGCCGAGGCCTTCGCCTCGGAGATCGTCGCCGCCTGCGATGCGCTCACCTTCTACGCGAAACGCGCGCGCCACATCCTCGCCGACCGCCGCCTCCCCGTTCACCTCGTCAAGAACAAGAAACTCCACGTCTCCTACCGGCCGCTCGGCGTGGTCGGGATCATCACGCCCTGGAACTTCCCGTTCGTCCTATCGATGAACCCGACGGCCCAGGCGCTGATGGCGGGTAACGCGGTCCTGCTCAAGCCCTCCGAGGTGACGGCATTCTCCGGCCAGCTGCTCGCGGACGTGTTCGAAGGCGCCGGACTGCCCGAGGGCGTCTTCCAGGTGATCCAGGGCGATGGCGAAACCGGCAGGGCACTCTGCGAGGCCGGCGTCGACAAGATCTCCTTCACCGGGAGCGTCGCGACCGGCCGCAAGGTCGGCGAGATCTGCGGGCGCAACCTCATCCCCTGCACCCTCGAGCTCGGGGGCAAGGACCCGATGATCGTCTGCGCGGACGCGGACGTCGACCGCGCGGCCAACGGCGCGGTCTTCGGCGCCTTCGCCAACTCGGGCCAGGTGTGCATCTCGACCGAGCGCGTCTACGTCCACGAGGACGTCGCCGACGAGTTCACGCGCAAGGTCGTCGCCAAGACGGCGGAGCTCCGCCAGGGCACGGGCGGCGAGATCGACGTCGGCAGCATGATCACGCCCGGGCAGCTCGACATCGTGACCGCCCACGTCGACGACGCCGTCGAGAAGGGCGCCCGGCTGCTGGCGGGCGGACGCCGCAACCCGGCCTACGAAGGCCTCTTCTACGAGCCGACGGTCCTGACCGAGGTCAGCCACGAGATGAAGGTCATGCGCGAGGAGACCTTCGGTCCGGTCCTGCCCATCCTTCGGGTGCGCGACGAGGACACGGCCGTGCGCCTCGCGAACGACTCGCCCTACGGGCTCAACGCCAGCGTCTTCACGCGCGACAAGCGGCGCGGCCGCGAACTCGCGAAGCAGATCGAGGCGGGGGCCGTCGTCGTGAACGACACCATGGTCACCTATGGCGTGACCGAGGCCCCCTTCGGCGGGCGGAAGGATTCCGGGATCGGACAGGTCAACGGCGAGATCGGTTTGCGTTCATACTGTCATGCGCAGGCGATCCTGGTGGACCGGTTCGGCGGGAAGTCCGAGGGCAACTGGTATCCGCACACGGACCGGAAGCTCGGCCGCATGAAGCGGGTGGTGCGATGGCTTTGGGGAACTCCGCTCGGACGTTGGCTCTCGTAGAGGGCGCGCGAGCGTAGGGGTGCTTGGAAGATGATCGATTCGATTCTGGTCGGGACCGACGGAAGCACGACGGCGGCAGCGGCGGAGAGCCTGGCCGTGGCATTGGCGGCGCGCATGCGCGCCAGTTTGACGGGGCTCTCGGTCGTCGAAGACCGCGCCTTCCGCTCGGGCGAGGACGGGCTGTCCCTGGCGCCGAAGCCCGTCGAGGGGCTCGAGAGCTGGCTCAAGCTTCGCGCCGAAGCGGCCTGCCGAAGGCTCTCGGACCAGGCGCGCGCCGCCGGGATCGAGGTCGTCTGCGAGACCGCGAGCGGTGCGGCCGACGACCGGCTCGTCGAGGGTGCGGCCCAGGCCGGGCTGCTCGTGCTCGGCCGGGACGGTGAGCATGCGGACTTCCGCAGCGCGCTGATCGGCTCGGTCGTCGACGCCGCGATCCGCAAGACGAGCAAGCCCGCCATCGTCGTGCCCCGGGGCGCCGAGCTCTCGGGCCCGATCGTGCTGGCCTTCGACGGCTCGCCGGGCTCGCGCATCGCCGCCAAGCTGACCGTCGAACTCGCGAGCCGCCTCTCGGAGCCTGTCCACGTCTTCGTCGATTCGAAGGACAAGGGGCGCGCCGCCGCCCGCTTCGACGAGGTGCGGCGCCTGCTCGGAAGCCTCGCCGTGCCCGTGCGGGAGACGGCCTCGACGCTCGGCCGGCCCGACGTGAAGGTCATCGACGCGGCGCGCGAGAGCGGCGCCGGTTTGATCGTGATGGGGGCCTTCGGGCGCAGCCGGATCACCGAGTACTTCCTCGGGAGCAACTCGGCCGCCGTGATCCGGAACTCGCCCGTCGCGGTCCTGCTCGCGCGCTAGGGCGCTCGCTACGTTTCCGCAGCCCGCCTCCCGGGCTGAATAGGCGCCCAAGACCTCGCTAGACTCCCCCTGCGAGGGGGGATTCCGTTGGCAGGAGCGATTTCGCTGCGCGAACTCGCGGAGCACCTGGGTCGCGAGGTCGAGGGCAACGGCGAGACCGCGCTCGAGGGCGTCGCGAGCCTCGAATCCGCCGGCCCGACGGACCTGTGCTTCGTGCGCGACGCCCAGTACGCCGAGGCCCTCGCGGCTTCGAAGGCCGGTGCCGTGATCCTGCCCCACGGTCTCGACGCCGGCGGGCGCCCGGCCCTGCGCTCGCCGAACCCGGGACACGATTTCGCCCGCGCCGTGGCGCACCTCCGGCCGGACCCGCGGCCCGAACCCGGCATCCACCCCGCCGCGGTGGTGGAGCCGGGAGCGCGTGTCGATGCCACTGCGTCGGTGGGCGCGAACGCCGTCGTGGGCGCGGGGTCCGTCGTGGGTGCTCGCAGCACCGTTCACCCGAACGCCACGGTGGACGCGGAGGTCGTCGTCGGAGACGACTGCACGATCCACTCGGGCTGCGTCGTGCGCCGCGGGACGCGGCTCGGCGATCGCGTGATCCTGCAGCCCTGCGCCGTCGTCGGTGGCGACGGCTTCGGCTACGCGCCCGATGCCAGTGGCACGCCGCAGAAGGTTCCGCAGGTCGGCGGCGTGGTCGTCGGAGACGACGTCGAGATCGGCGCCGGCAGCACGATCGACCGCGGTGCCCTCGACGACACCCGGATCGGCCGCGGCACGAAGATCGACAACCTCGTGCAGATCGGACACAACTGCGTCATCGGCGAGGACGTCCTGATCGTCGCGCAGTCCGGTCTCTCGGGGCGGACGGTCGTCGGGGACGGAGCGATCCTCATGGCGCAGTCGGGCTTCGCGAACGGCGCGAAGGTCGGCGAGCGTGCCTTCATCGCCGCGCGCGGCGGCGTCACGCGCGACGTCGAACCGGGTGCGCGCATCGGCGGCTTTCCCCAGCTCGAGTTCCGCCGCTTCAACCGGGTGACGGCCTCCCTGCTCCGGCTGCCGGAGCTCGTGAAGCGGGTCCGTGCCATCGAGCGAAAGCTCGGCCTGCGCGGTCGGGGCGAAGAAGATGCGGAGCGCGGCGAGTAGTGGACGTCTCCGGCCTCTCCCTGCGCGATCTCGAAGCGCGCCTCGGCGACCCGGCCGAGGCGAAGCCGCCCGCGGCCCTGCTCGATGCCCTCACCGCGGACCGCCGGGCCGGTGCGCGGCGGCTCGCCGAGCGCTGGAAGAAGCGGCGCGACGCGATCGAGGAGGATCGGCGCCGGGTCGCCGGGCTGTTCTCGCTGCGCGGCCGGATCGCCGCCGGGGGCGCCGGCCGCGTGGCGGGCGTCGACGAGGTCGGGATGGGGCCGCTCGCCGGCCCGATCGTCGCCGCCGCCGTGGTGCTCGGGGAGGACCCGGAGCTTCCCGGCCTCGACGACTCGAAGAAGCTGACCCGAGCGGCGCGGGAACGGCTCGACGGCGCAATCCGCGCGCAGGCCGTGGCCGTCGGTTTCGGGCACGTCGAGCCGGAGGAGATCGAGCGCCTGAACGTCTTCCGGGCCGGGCTCGAGGCGATGCGCCGCGCCGTCGCCGCGCTCTCGCCGCCGCCCGATCACCTGCTCGTGGACGCGCGCCGGATCCCGGGCATCTCGATCCGCCAGACGCCGCTCGTGCACGGCGATGCCATCGACGGTTCGATCGCCGCGGCTTCGATCGTGGCGAAGGTCCGCCGCGACGCGATCATGGCCGACCTCGCCGCCCGCCATCCCGGCTACGGCTTCGAGCGCCACAAGGGGTACGGCACGGCGGACCACCTGGACGCCCTGCGCCGGCTCGGCCCGTCCCCGGTTCACCGGCGCAGCTTCGCGCCCGTCGGGCAGCTCCTCCTTCCGACGTGATGGACTTCCTGCGGACGGCCCGGGGTCTTCTCGCGGTCACCCTCGCGACGATCCTCGTGATGGGTGCGGGCATCGTCGTTTCGTTCTTCACGCGCGGGACCGGCCCGGCGATCCATCCCTTCTACACCGCCTTCGGGCGCTTCACCCTGTTCGGTTTCCGCTCGCGGGTGAGGGCCGCCGGGCTCGAGCGCCTGACGCTTGGGGAGCGCTACGTCGTCGTCGCGAACCACGAGAGCCATCTCGACGTACCTGCGCTGCTCGTCGCGTTGAAGGACCATCCGCTTCGCTTCGTCGCGAAGCAGCAGCTCGGGAAGATTCCGATCTTCGGGGCCGCCCTGCGCCGTTCGGGCACGGTCTTCGTCACGCGCGGGGACGCGCGGAAGGACACGAGCCGGCTCGACGCGGCCCAGGCGGAGCTGCTCGAGGACGTCTCCGTGCTCTTCTTCGCCGAGGGCACGCGCAGCCACGACGGGGAACTCCAGCCCTTCAAGAAGGGTGCGGCGGCCTTCGCCGTGAAATCGGGCCTGCCGATGGTGCCCGTCGCCATCGCCGGCTCGCGTGCGATCCTGCCGCGGGGGATGCGGACCGGGCCCGGCGGGACGATTGGCCTCGCCGTCGGAGAGCCGATCCCGACCGCCGGACGGAGCTTCGACGAGCGCGACGCCCTGACCGGAGAGCTGCGAAGCGCCATCGAGAAGGAGCTCGAGCGCGCGCGGGAGCTCGCCTCCGCGTGATGCCCGCGCGCTCGCGACCGCCGGCGCAGCCATGAGTCTCCTCCTCCCGGAGCGGTTCTCGCCCGAGGATTTCGTCGTCGAGGAGATCGCGGCCTACGAGCCCTCGGGCGAGGGGCCCCATACCTTCGTGCGGATCGAGAAACGCGGGCGGACGACCGAGCAGGTCGCTCGCGACCTCGCACGCGCCGCGGGGGTGGCGCCGCGAGAGATCGGTTATGCCGGCCGCAAGGACCGCCACGCCACGACGACCCAGTGGTTCTCCGTTCCGGATCTCCCGCCGGAAGCTGCCGCCTCGCTCGACCTGCCCGATGCGCGCGTGCTCGCGGCGGCGCGACACGGGCGAAAGCTCCGCACCGGACACCTGCGCGGGAACCGCTTCACGATCACGCTGCACGGCGCGAACGAGGAAGAGGCCGCCCAGGCAATCGTGCGGCTCGAGCGCTTCGCGAAGGAGGGCTTCGCCAACCGCTTCGGCGCCCAGCGCTACGGGCGGGACGGCGACAACGCCGAGCGCGGTCTCGCCGTCCTTCAGGGAAGGGAGCGCGCGCGGGATCGGCGCGAGGCGCGCTTCCTGGTCTCGGCGCTGCAATCGGCGGTCTTCGACGAGGCGCTCCGCACCCGCACGCTTCCCCTGGGCGAGGTCGAGCTCGGGGACGTGGCCGTCGTCGAGGGAAGCGGGGGGCTCTTTCTCGTCGAGGACCTCGCGCGTGAGGCCGAGCGGGCGGTGCGCTTCGAGATCAGCGCGACGGGTCCGATCTTCGGCACCCGCGCAGGGAAACGGGACCCGGCGCCCGCCGGGGCGCCGGCCGCGCGGGAGGCCGCGGCCCTGCGGTCCGTCGGCATCGACCCCGAGGCGCCGCTCGAGCCGCCGCGCGGGCTGCGCCTGGCCGGAGGCCGCCGCGCCCTGCGCGTCCGCCCGAGCGAAACGGCCGGCTCGTTCGGGGAGGGTGGCCTTCGCCTCGGCTTCACGCTGCCGCCCGGGAGCTACGCCACCGTGCTGCTCGAAGCCCTCGGCGCTACGCGTCCCTCCTAGCGGGGCCTCTCGGCCCGAGCCGTGACCCGCGGCTCCGCGTGACGCGCCGGGCCGGGCCGCGGTATGCTCGGCCGCCGACTGCGTCCGAGGAGGATCCCATGAACGTCGCGAAGAACGTCACCGAACTGATCGGCCGGACCCCGCTGGTCCAGCTGAACCGCGTCACCGACGGCGCCGGGCCGCGCATCCTGGCCAAGCTCGAGAGCCAGAACCCCGCCAACTCCGTGAAGGACCGCATCGGCCGGGCGATGATCGAGGCCGCCGAGCGCGACGGCTCGCTCATCCCGGGCAAGAGCATCATCGTCGAGCCGACGAGCGGGAACACCGGGATCGCCCTGGCCTTCGTGGCCGCGGTGAAGGGCTACCAGTGCATCCTGACCATGCCCGAGTCCATGAGCCCGGAGCGCCGGGTGGTCCTGCGCGCCTTCGGGGCGAAACTCGTGCTGACGGATCCGGCCAAGGGCATGAACGGTGCGATCGAGCGCGCCTACGAGATCGCGGATTCGGTGCCGGATTCGTTCATGCCGCAGCAGTTCCGCAACCCGGCCAACCCGGAGGTGCACCGCAACACCACGGCCGTCGAAGTCTGGGAGGACACCGACGGCGAGGTCGATGCCCTGGTCGCCGGGATCGGCACGGGCGGCACGATCACCGGCATCGCCCAGGCGATCAAGGAGAAGAAGCCCTCCTTCAAGGCGGTGGCGGTCGAGCCCGAGGACAGCCCGGTCCTCTCGGGCGGTTCGCCCGGGAAGCACATGATCCAGGGCATCGGCGCGGGCTTCGTGCCGGACATCGTCGATACGAGCCTGCTCGACGAGGTCGTGACGGTCTCGAACGACGAATCCTTCGCGATGGCCCAGCGGCTCGCGAAGGAAGAGGGGATCCTCTGCGGCATCTCTTCGGGCGCGAACGTCTCCGCGGCGGTCCGTTTCGCCAAGGGGGCCGGTAAGGATCTCGGCACGATCGTCGTGATCATCCCGAGCTTCGGCGAGCGCTACATCCAGACCAAGCTCTTCGAGCCCTACCGCTACGAGGGCAGCGACGACGTCTAGCCCCGGCCCGATCCTCCTTCCCTACGAAGGGAAGGATCCCATCGTGCATCCCTCGGCCTGGGTCGCGCCCGGCGCCGTCGTGATCGGCGACGTCGAGATCGGCGAGGACTCGACGGTCTGGTTCGGGAGCGTCGTGCGAGGCGACGTCCACCACATCCGGATCGGTGCGCGGACGAATCTGCAGGACCACTGCGTCGTGCACGTGACGAGCGGCCTGTTCCCGGCGGTGATCGGCGACGAGGTCACCGTCGGCCACCGCGGCACGGTCCACGGCTGCACGGTGCACGACGGTGCGCTCGTCGGGATCGGGGCCATCGTGCTCGACGGCGCGGTGATCGGAGAAGAGGCGCTCGTCGCGGCGGGCGCCGTCGTCGGCCCGGGCGTCGAGGTGCCGCCGCGCACGCTCGTGCGGGGCATTCCCGCGAAGCCGGCCCGGGAGCTCACCGCACAGGAAGTCGCGAACCAGCGAGCCCGGGCGCTCGAGTACGTCGAGACGGCCCGCAACTACCGCTAGCGCGCGTCGCTAGTCCCGCAGGCCCGGCAGGACCTGGAACTTCACGCCGGCCACCAGCGTCGCCACCGAGAGCAGGAAGGCCGGAAGGAGCCGCCCGCCTGCCGCGAGGCGCGCGGCCTCGTAGGCGGCGCGCTCCTGCTCGGGGCCGACCGGGACGTTCTGGGCCACGTCCCAGAGCGCCGGAGCGACGAGGGCGAAGCTGAACAGGAAGAAGAAGAAGAACAGGTAGAGGATGCTCAGCGTGAAGAAGGGGCGCGGCCCGGCGTCGACGCGGCGTCGGGGGCTGCGGGGGGCCGTGGGGCCGCTCGTTCCCGTGGGCTCTTGGCTCATGGAGGTAGGCTAGCCTAGGCCCGTCGTGCCCAAGAAGAAAGCGGCCCAGAAGGCGAAGAAGCCCGCGAGCAAGAAGGCGCCGAAGGCCTCGGGAGGAGCCCGCTCCCGCGTCGCGATCGTCGACGCGGCGAACTTCCTGTATCGCGCGTTCTTCGCGATCCCGGGCCTGCGCGCCTCGGACGGCACCCCGACCAACGCCGTCTACGGCTTCGCGAACATGCTGAACAAGCTCGTGCGCGAGGAAGCGCCCGACGCGATCCTGATCGCCCTCGATCCGCGCGGGAAGACCTTCCGCCACGAGACCTACCCCGAATACAAGGGCACGCGCGACGCCCAGCCCGAAGACCTCTCGGCCCAGTGGCCGCTCTTCGAGGAGCTGCTTTCGGCCTGGGGCCTCCCCACGCTCTGCGTCGACGGCTTCGAGGCCGACGACGTGATCGCGACCGTCGCCGCGCAGGTCCCCGCCGAGAGCGAGCTCTTGATCGTCTCGACGGACAAGGACCTGATGCAGCTCGTCGACGGGCGCATCCAGCTCGTCGATACGATGAAGGACAAGCGCTACGGCCCGGCCGAGGTGGAGGAGCGCTTCGGCGTGCCGCCGAGCCAGGTGCTCGACCTGCGCGCCCTCGTCGGGGATTCGAGCGACAACATTCCGGGCGTGAAGGGCATCGGCGAAAAAGGCGCGGCCAAGCTGATCCAGGAGTGGGGCGATCTCGAGAAGCTTCTCGCCAACGCCGGCGAGGTGAAGGCGAAGCGTGCGCGCGAGGCGCTCGAGACCCAGGCCGCCGAAGCGCGGCTCTCCCGCGAGCTCGCGACCCTGCGCAGCGACGTCCCCCTCGAGCTCGACCTCGCGGACCTCCCGCCGGTGGCGCCGGACCGCGAGCGGCTCCTCGAGTTCTACCAGCGGCTCGATTTCTCGCGCCTGGTCGACGCGCTGAAGGCCGAGGGCGGCGGCGAGGCGGCCGCGCCCGAAGCGCCGGCCCAGCCGACCCAGATCGTCGCCAAGCGGGCGGACCTCGACGCCGTGGCGAAGTCGCTCGCCGGGGCGGAGCGCGTGGCGCTGCACCTCGTCGGCTGCGAGGCGGGGCCCATGCAGGCGGCTCCGATCGGCCTTTCGGTTTCGCTCCCGGACGGCGGCTCGGCCTACTTCGCGCTGGCCCACGAGGGCCTCGGTGAGACGACGGAGATCGAACTCCCGGACGTCGTCGCCGCCCTCGGGCCGGTCCTCACCGGCAAGGCGGCGGTGCCGTGGGCCGCGGTCGACGGGAAGCTCGTGCAGGCCGCGCTCGCCGAGCACGGGCTCGACCTGCCCGTTCCCACCTTCGACCTGTCCGTCGCGGCCTTCCTGCTCGACCCTGCCGGGGCGCGCACGACCGCGGCCCTCGCCGCGCAGCAGCTCGGCCGCAAGCACGCGACCTTCGAGGAGGTCGTCGGCCGCGGCGCGAAGGCCAAGCTGCCGGCGAGCCTGCCCGCCGCCGAGATCGGCGCCTGGGCCGGGGCCGAGGCGCGCGCCGTCGACGACCTCGCCGGAAAGCTCACCGAGACCCTCGAACGCGACGGCCTCGGCGAACTCTTCCGCGAGGTCGAACTCCCGCTCACCGCCGTCCTGGCCCGCATGGAGCGCGCCGGCGTTCGCATCGACGAAGGCGTGCTTTCGGAGATCGCCGTCTACCTGGCGGGGGAGATCGAGCGGCTCGAAGGCGAAGTCCACGCGCTCGCCGGCGAGCCCTTCACGATCGGTTCTCCGAAGCAGCTCCAGCGCATCCTGTTCGAGAAGCTGAAGCTCCCGCCCGGGAAGAAGACGAAGACCGGGTTCTCGACGGACGAGTCCGTGCTCGAAACCCTCGCGAGCCAGCACGACCTGCCCGCCAAGGTGCTGGCCTACCGCCGGCTCACCAAGCTGAAGAGCACCTACGTCGATGCCCTGCCGCCGCTCGTGAACCCGCGCACGGGCCGCATCCACCCGAACTTCAACCAGACGGGCGCGGCGACGGGCCGGCTCTCCTGCACGAACCCGAACGTGCAGAACATTCCGATCCGGACGGAAGAGGGCATCCGCATCCGCGAGGCCTTCGTTCCGGCGGAGGGCACGGTGCTGCTCTCGGCGGACTACTCCCAGGTCGAGCTCCGCCTGATGGCCCACTTCTCCGGCGACGAGGGGCTTCTCGAGGCCTTCGCCGCCGGCGACGACATCCACCGGCGCACCGCCGCCGAGGTGCTCGACATCCCCCAGAAGGACGTCACCGCGGACCAGCGGGCCCGGGCGAAGGCCATCAACTTCGGCATCATCTACGGTTCGAGCGCCTTCGGCATCGCCAACCAGCTGGGGATCGCCCAGGGCGAGGCCCAGGAGTTCATCGATGCCTACTTCGCGGAGTACCCCGGCGTGAAGCGGTTCATGGGCGAGACGATCGAGCAGGCCAAGGAGGACGGCTTCGTCCGGACGCTCCTCGGCCGCCGCCGCTTCCTGCCCGATCTCCGCTCGAAGAACCGGGTGCTCCGGAACGCCGCCGAGCGGATGGCCGTGAACACCGTCCTCCAGGGAACCGCCGCCGACCTGATCAAGAAGGCCATGGTCGGAGTCGATGCGGACCTCCGGGAGACGGGCCTTTCGGCCCGCATGCTCCTCCAGGTCCACGACGAGCTGGTCTTCGAGGCCCCGGAGGCCGAGCTCGACCGCCTCCGGGAGCTCGTGGTTTCCCGGATGGAGACCGTTTTCGACCTCCAGGTGCCCCTGGTGGCCGAGACCGGGACCGGCAGCAGCTGGAGGGAGGCCCATTGAGCCCCGCGGACCCCAAGGGCCGAATACCCGGGAGCTCCGGTGCGTCCAAACCCCCGAGACCGGAAGGAGACGGGGCGATTGGCACTGGCGGCAAGCGGCAGTCCGCTGAGGGCAAGCGGAGGCCGGCAAAGAAGTCGGCCGGGCCTGCGGACGCGGAGATCGTGGCGCGCGCGAAGAAGGGCGACCACGAGGCGTTCCGGCAGCTCGTCGAGAAGTACCAGGGCCGGGCCTTCGCCCTCGCGCTCCGGGTCTTGCGAGACGAGGAGCGAGCTCGCGACGCCGTCCAGGAAGGGTTCCTGAAGGCCTACACCTCGCTCTCCAAGTTCGAAGGGCGATCCAGCTTCTACACCTGGTTGTACCGACTCGTGATGAACCTCTGCCTGGACATGAAACGCCGCGACAAGTCCGACCGCGAAGTCGAGTGGGACGAGACGCACCCGGGAGACCCGGCGGGCGGCGCTTCGGCCGAGGCGCTGGCCGGGCGCGGGCCCAGCAACCCCGGGCCGGCCCAGGCGCTCGAGCGCTCCGAGCTGCGCAAGCGCATCACCGAGGCCATCGACAAATTGCCCACCGAGGCGCGCGAGACCCTGCTCCTGCGCGAGGTGGAAGGACTTTCCTACGCCGAGATCGCCAGCGCCCTTTCCATCCCGAAGGGCACCGTGATGAGCCGGCTGCACTACGCCCGGAAGCAGGTGCAGGAGCTCTTGATCGAGGCGGGGGTTCATGTGGGCCGGACGGCATCCCCGGAGAACGCGTGATGACGAAGAAACTGAACGAAGAGACGCTCCAGGCCTATTTCGACGGCGAGCTCGGCTGGCTGGCGCGCAAGCGCGTCGAGCGCGTGCTGGCGGCGTCGCCCGAGGCTCGCGAGGACCTCGAGGGCCTGTCCCTCGTCGGGGAGTGGGTGCGGGAGAGCCAGTCCGCGGGGCCGGAGCCGGACCTCTGGGCCGAGATCGCACGCGAGCTGCCGCGGGGGCCCGTCGTCGAAGCGGAGGCGGGCGGTGGCTTCGCCGAGGCGCTCGGCTGGATCTTCCGGCCCGCCGGGGCGGCGGTCGCGGCGGCCGCGGCGGCCGCCGTCGGGATCTTCGTGCTCTCGGGCAGCGAGCCCGCGGGCCTCGCCGACGTCGTGCAATACTTGGATCCGGGCGAGAACTCCGTCATGCTGCTCCAAGGTGAGGACGAAGCGACCATCATCTGGGTGATGGAACCCGCTGCAACCGAGACGGATACGTCTTCGAGGAACACCCGTGCTTTCATCTAGTCTCAGTCTTCGAGGAGCTTCCGTGCAATCGCCTGGACTCGGTCTTCGGCGAACACCCGTGCTTTCATCTAGTCTCACGAAGGTTTCGCTCTGGCTCCTCGCGGCGGTCCTCCTCGGCTTCGCCGGTACGGCGACGGCGCAGAACGTCCAGGTCAACGTGATGGTGAGCCACACGTCGACCCAGCCCGGGCCGGTCGAGCGACGGGATCTGCTGCCCCAGGGCTTCGCGCCGAAGAGCCATCGCGTGCTGCAGTCGACGACGCTCAACATCGCGATGAACCAGGAAGGCTCGCACCAGCTGCCGAACGGCCGGATGGTGAAGCTGCGCCCGAGCGGGGTGCAGGGCGGCCAGCTGGCCATGCACGTCGAGGTCCAGGGAGCGACCCGCAGCGACCTGCGCATGCGCAACGGCAAGCGGGTCACGATCCGCCACCCGGAGCCCTACCAGGGCGGCAACCTGCTGGTGCACCTCGAGGCCCGTTTCTAGGCCGCTCCGGCCGTTCCTCCGCGAAGTCGGCTCCAGAGCCCCTTTTCGGGGGCTTGCTGCCGCTCGGCTGCCGCCGGGCTGCGCATCGGGAAAAAGTGCGTTGGGTTCTGACACCAACCCGGGGTCCGCGTCCACTTCCCCTGTGACAACACAATATCCCCTTCCCAGGGAAGCCCGGAGCCGGAAGTCGGCTCCGGGCTTTGACTTTTTCGGGCCCGGGGGCGTTCGGCGGGGGCCGCGTCGGCTTGGATCAGCCGTCCTGCCGGCCCTCGATCACCATGAGCAGGACGGCCAGCCCGAGCAGCAGGCGCGGGTCGAGGGTGGCGTCGGCGCCGGCGGGCATGGTGAGGTCGGCCCGGAAGACGAAGGGGTTCCAGCGCTGGCGGAGCTCCGCCACGAGCTGCCCGCGCACGTGGACGTCGATGCGCTGGGGCACGAAGTTGGCGATGAAGCGGCGAAGGAGCGCCAGGGCGGCCGAGTCTTCCTGGGCCTCGCCGAGGGGGTTTCCGCCGGCGTCCAGCAGGTCCCAGTGGTCGCGCAGCATGGAGCGCATGAAGCGCCGGCGCGCCATGCCGACGCCCTCGCCGCTGCGGGCGTCGGTGATCACGTAGGTCGCGCCGAGGTCGAGCACGCTCTCGGTCTGGATCCGCAGCGCCGCACGCGTCTCGCCTTCGTCCTCGAAGATCTCGATGTGCTCGCGCAGGCGCAGCGGCTTGCGGCGGGCGAACAGGACGAGCTCCCCGCGTTCGTCGAGGATGCGGCAGCGCGCGCCGAGCAGCGACCAGATCGGCCGGTGGAGCTGCCAGTGGTGGGCCAGACCGTTCGCGACGAGGGAATCCAAGGGGCGCCTCCGAGACGAGGGGAATCGAGCAGCTAAGCTAGGCATTGCCGTGCGCTTCGCCATCCTTGCCCCCTTCTGCGTCGCCGTCGCTCTGCTCCCGGCGGGCTGCCTGGCCCCGCCGGAGGTCGAACCGTCACTCCCGATCGAGGACGTGGGGCTGCTCGAGGCCGAGCACGGCCGGGTCGGCTCCTTCTTCAACCCGTGGCTTCCAAGCGACCGCGGCATGCTCGGCGGGTTCCGCTGGTTCCTCACGCGCAACGCCTTCGCGGGCGCCCCGGACCCCGTCGTGGCCGTCGAGCCTGCCGGGCCCGAGGTGCTGGCGAGCGCCGGGCCGGACGACCGCTCGGCCGTCGTGGTCTGGGTGGGGCACGCGACCTTCGCGGTCCGCGACGGCGACGACGTCTTCCTGACGGACCCGCACTTCGGCGAACGGGCGCTCGTCGTCCCGCGGCAGACGCCGCCCGGACTGCCCATCGAGGCGGTGCCGGAAGATGCCTTCGCCGTGATCTCCCACAACCACTACGACCATCTCGACGCCGGCACGGTGAAGAAGCTGCCGGACGTCGACTGGTTCGTACCGCTTGGCCTGGCGGACTGGTTCCGGAGCCGCGGCGCCGAGCGCGTGGTCGAGCTCGATTGGTGGGAGAGCGTCCGACACGGGCGCTTCACCCTGACGTGTCTTCCCTCCCAGCACTGGTCGCGGCGCATCGAGCAGGGCATGAACGAATCGCTATGGTGCGCCTGGCTCATCCGGAACGCCGAGCGCAGCTACTTCCACGCCGGCGACACCGGCTACTTCCACGGCTTCGCCGAGTACGGCAAGCGCTTCGGCCCGATCGACGTGGCGATGCTGCCGATCGGCGCCTACGAGCCGCGCTGGTTCATGCGCGAAGCCCACATGAATCCCGCCGAGGCTTGGCAGGCCTTCGAGGACCTGCGCGCGCGGCACTTCCTTCCGATGCACTGGGGCACCTTCGACCTCACCGACGAGCCGATCGACGAGGCGCCGCGCGAGCTCGCTCGCGTGCTCGCGCGGGAAGGGGAGGGCCCGGGGCGCGTGCACGTGCTGCCCGTGGGCGGGGTGTGGCGGGTCCCCGAATCGCCGCAGGTCGCGAACCGCTCAAACGAGTAGAGTGGCGGCATGTTCGAGCTTCGAGGCGTCTCGCGCGCCTTCGCCGGCCAGCTCGCCCTGGAGGGGGTCGACCTCACGCTTCCCCGGGGCGAGACGACGGCCCTGCTCGGCCCGAGCGGCTGCGGCAAGTCGACGATCCTGCGCCTCCTGATCGGTCTCCTCACGCCCGACGCCGGAGAGGTCCTCTTCGACGGCACCCCGGTGGCCGCGGCGGAGCCGACCGGACTGCGGCGGCGCATGGGCTACGTGATCCAGGATGGCGGGCTCTTCCCGCACCTCGACGCGCGCGGGAACGTCGCCCTCGCGGCGCGTCACATCGGCTGGGAGCGGGAACGCGTCGAGGCGCGCATCGCCGAGCTCTGCGAGCTCACGCGCTTCCCGGCGGACGGGCTCGAGCGCTTTCCCGTGCAGCTCTCCGGCGGCCAGCGCCAACGGGTGAGCCTGATGCGGGCGCTCATGCTCGACCCGGACGTGCTGCTGCTCGACGAACCGCTCGGCGCCCTCGACCCGATGATCCGCTCGGACCTCCAGGACGACCTGCGCCGGGTCTTCGCGGCGCTCGGGAAGACCGTCGTGCTCGTGACCCACGACATCGGCGAGGCCGGCTTCCTCGCAAGCGGGATCGTGCTCCTGCGCGAGGGGCGCGTCGTCCAGAGCGGCTCGCTCGAAGACCTGGTCGCCCGGCCGGCGGACCCCTTCGTCACCCGCTTCGTGAACGCCCAGCGCAGCCCGCTCGAGACCCTCGCCGGGAGCCCTGCATGAGGGCGGGCTTCCTCGCGGCGCTCCTCGCCTGCCTGCCGCTCGCGGCCGGCGCGGAGCCCGTGCGCGTGGGTTCGAAGAAGTTCACCGAGTCGGTGCTGCTCGGGGAGGTGGCGACGGTGCTGCTCGCCGAGGCGGGTGCAACGGCCGAGCACCGGCGCGAGCTCGGCGGCACGCGGATCCTCTGGAACGCCCTCGTTCAGGGCGAACTCGACGTCTACCCCGAATACACCGGAACCCTGCGCGGCGAGATCTTCGCGGGGCGGGAGCTCGCGGACGCCGCCTCGCTCGAGCGTGCGCTCGCCGAACACGGCGTGCGCATGAGCCGGCCGCTCGGCTTCAACAACACCTACGCGTTCGGGATGAGGGAGGCCCGGGCGGCGGAGCTCGGGATCCGCACGGTCTCGGACCTGGTCCGCCACCCGGAGCTCGTCTTCGGCTTCACCGACGAGTTCATGCGGCGCGAAGACGGCTGGCCCTCGGTGCGGCGGCACTACGGCCTCCCCCAGGAGAACGTGCGCGGCCTCGACCACGACATCGCCTACCGCGGCCTCGAGCAGGGTGCCCTCGACGTGACCGAGCTCTATTCGACCGACGCGGAGATCGCCTACTACGGCCTGCGCGTGCTCGAGGACGACCGCGGTCACTTCCCGCGCTACGACGCCGTCTGGCTGTGGCGCGAGGATCTCGAGGCCCGTCACCCGGCCGGCGTCGCCGCGCTCGCCTCCGTCGTCGGGCGGATCGACGAGGCGACGATGGTCGCCATGAACGCCCGCGCCAAGCTCGACGGCGACCGCGAGACGGTCGTTGCCGCGGAGTTCGTGCTCGCGGCGACCGGGATCGCACACGAAGTCGAAGAGCGGGGCCTCGCGAGCCGCGTGCTCGGGAACACGCTCGATCACCTGCGCCTCGTGGCGCTCTCCCTCTCTGCGGCACTGCTCGTGGCCCTGCCGCTCGGCATCCTCGCCGCGCGGCGCCAGCGCCTGGCCCAGCCGATCCTCGTGACCGTCGGCGTGATCCAGACGATCCCGGCCCTGGCGCTGCTCGTGCTGCTGATGCCGCTGCTCGGCCTGCTGCGCCCGTTCGGCGTCTCGAGCCTCGGCGACCCCCCCGCGATCCTCGCGCTCTTCCTCTACAGCCTCCTGCCCATCGTCCGGAACACCCACGCGGGCCTTCACGACATCCCGCTCTCCCTGCGCGAGAGCGCCGAAGCGCTCGGGCTCGACGGCCGCGCACGCCTGCGCCTCGTCGAGCTGCCCATGGCTTCGCGCACGATTCTCGCCGGCGTGAAGACGGCGGCGGTGATCAACGTCGGCTTCGCCACCCTCGGCGCGCTGGTCGGGGCAGGGGGCTACGGACAGCCGATCCTCTCCGGCATCCGCCTCGACGACGCCGGGCTGATCCTCGAGGGCGCCGTTCCGGCGGCGCTGCTCGCCCTGGCGGTCCAGGGCCTGTTCGAGTGGAGCGAGCGCCGGCTCGTTCCGGCGGGCCTACGGATCGCCGGCCATGAGTGAGGCGGCGGGAGACGGGCCGAAGGAGGAGCTCTCCCGCCGCCGCCGCCTCGCCTTCGCGATGGGCTCGGCGGGGTTCAGTCTCTCGGACCGGATCGTCTACGTCGTCGCGATCTTCTTCTACCTGCCGCCGGAGGGGGTCGGGCTCCCGGCGCGCATCGGGCAGGACATCTTCTTCGGCGGACTCACGGCCTTCGGCGTCGCGACGATGATCGGCCGGCTGTTCGACGCGGGCGCGGACCCCTTCGTCGGCTACGGGTCGGACCGCTCGCGCTCGCGCCTCGGCCGCCGCCGCTCCTACCTGATCTACGGCATCGTGCCGATGACGCTCCTACCGGTGCTGATCTTCTTCCCGCCGGACGCCGTCGCGAGCTCGGCCAACTTCGCCTGGCTCGCTCTCGTGCTGGCCCTCTACTACGTCGCGTTCACCGTCTACGTGGCGCCCTACCTCGCGCTGATCCCGGAGCTCGCCCAGGGCCACGCGGAGCGGGTGCGGCTCGCGACGCTCCTGGCCTGGGTCACCTTCCCGGTGACGATCGCCTTCGGCGCCTGGACGGTCGGTTTCGACGCACTGGTCCGCATGGGCACCGATCCGAGCGCGGCGATCCGCGCCGTGGTCATCGGGCTGGCGGGGGCCTCCTTCGCCTTCTGCCTGCTTCCCATCCTCGCCATCGACGAGCGGCGCCACGCCCGCTCCGTCTCCTCGGATCTGCCCCTCGGCGCCGCGATCCGCGCCACGCTCGTGAACCGGCCCTTCGTGATCTACCTCGTGGCGCAGATCTTCTTCATCCTGGGTGTGAACCTCGTGCAGCCGGTGTTGACGTACTACCCGCGCGTGATCCTGAACCGCACCGAGGGCTTCGCGGCGATCTTCGGCCTGGTGCTGGCGCTCGCGACGGCCGGGGCGCTGCCGCTCGTCCAGCGCTTCGGCGAGCGGTTCGGTGCGAAGCGGGCCCTCGTCGCGAGCGTGGGGACGTTCGCGGTCGCCCTCGGCCTGCTCGGGGCGCTCGAACCCGCCGAGCCGGGCACCGCTCGCGACCGCATGAATCTCGCGATCCTCGTCGTCGCGATGATCGGCTGCGGCCCGCCCGTCGCCGGATTCATGGTCATCCCCCACGTCATCATCAGTCAGCTCGTCGATCGGGACGAAGCGCGCACGGGGGCGAACCGGGCGGCGATGTTCTTCGGAATCCAGGGGCTGTGCACGAAGTTCGTGTACGGGATCTCCGGTGCGATCCTGGCGTTCCTGTTCGCGCGCTTCGGAAACAGCGCCGAGGAGCCCCTGGGCGTGCTGCTCGTCGGGCCCGTCGCCGCGGGGCTGTGCCTCGTCTCGGCGCTTCTCTACACGCTCTACCCGGAGCACGAGGTGCTCTCCGAGGCCGCGGGGCGGGGTTCCGCTGCGGAAGCCCCTCCGCCCGATTCCCGTTAACGTTCCGCGATGCCCGAGCTGCCGGAAGTCGAAGTCACGCGTCGCCAGATCGAGCCCCGGCTCGTCGGCCGCCGCGTGGCGTCCCTCGAGACGACCCGGCCGAGCTACTTCTTCCTGACGCCGCCGGCCCGTCTGCGCAGGCGTCTCCCGGGCCGGACCATCACCGCCCTCGAACGCAAGGGGAAGTATCTGATCGCGCACCTCGACGACGGCGCGCGCCTGCTCATCCACCTCGGCATGACGGGCCAGCTCTTCTCGGCCGGGGCGGCCAGCGTGCGCCTGCTCTCGGCGACGGCACGCGCCTCGCTCGCCCCCGAGAGTCAGCCCGACTTCGAACCCGACGCCCACACCCACATGGTCCTGCGCTTCGCGGACGACGGCCCCGTCGTCTTCATGCGCGACGTCCGCAAGTTCGGGAAGGTGCAGCTCGCCGAACCCGGCGAAGATCTCGAGCGCGTGGCGAAGCTCGGGCGCGACGCCCTCGAGGTGACCGGCGAGCACCTGTTCGTGGCGAGCCGCAAACGCACCGTCGCCGTGAAAAATCTGCTGCTCTCCCAGGACGTGCTGGCCGGCGTCGGGAACATCTATGCGGACGAAGCGCTCTTCCTGGCCGGGGTCCGGCCGACGCGCCGGGCGCTGCGCGTCACGCGGCGCGAGTGCGACGCGCTCGCCGAGAGCCTGCGCCGGGTGATGGAGCGTTCGATCGAGACGGGGGGCTCGAGCATCAGCGACTACGTCGCACCGGACGGCAGCGACGGCGCCTACCAGGACGAGCGGCGCGTCTATGCGCGCACCGGGGAGCCGTGTTCCGTCTGCGGCGAGCCGATCCGGCGCATCGTCGTCGGCGCGCGCGGCACCCACTACTGCCGCCGGTGCCAGAGGTAGCCGCGGTGCTGTCCCTGGCCGAACTGCAGCACGTCGCGGAGGCGATCGCCGAGCCCCTGGCGGGTGCGCGTCTGCGTGCGATCGCCCAGACCGACGAGCGGACCGTCTATCTGCGGCTCCACGTGCCGGGGGGTGCCCCGGGAGGCGAGGGCGGTGCAAAGCACGAGCTCTGTTTCTCGGTCCGCCCCGACGCCGCGCGCATCGCGCGGGTCTCGGAGCGTCCGGCCGCACCTGCGGATCCGCCGGCCTTCGCGGCGTTCCTGCGGGCGCACCTCGACCGCGCGCGCTTCGTCTCGGCCCGCATCCTCGGCGGCGACCGTCAGCTCGCCCTGGGGTTCGAAACGAAGGAGGCGCGCTTCGATCTCGTGCTCGCGCTGCTCGGTCCGCGCAGCAACCTCTACCTGTTGGACGGCGACGGCATCCTGCGCGCGGCCCTGCGCCCGCTCGGCGACACGCGCCGGGATCTCGCGCTCGGCCAGCCCTACAGGAGCCCCGAGGGCAACCCGCCCGCGGCCGGGGAGGATCGCTTCGCCGAGGCTCGGGGTCTCGCCGTGCTCGATGCGATCGAGGCGCACTACGGGCCGCTCGAGGCCGCGTCGCGCGGCAACGAGGAGGCGCGCCGGATCCGCCAGGTGCTCGGGAAGGAACTCTCTCGTTTGAAGCGGCGCCTCGAGAAGCTCGAGCGCGACGCCCAGGCCGGGGACGAAGCCGCCGAGCTCCATCGCAACGGGGAGCTCCTGAAGAGCGTGCTCGGTGACGTCGCACCCGGTGCCGAGGAGGTGCGCGCGCGGGACTTCTCGAACGGGGAAGAGGTCGTGATCCCCCTCGACCCGAAGCTCTCGGGCAAGGCCAACCTCGAGCGGATCTTCAAGCGCTACCACAAGGCCCTGAAGCGGGCGACGGTCGCCGGTGGCCAGCTGGCCGAAGCCGAGGAGCGGCGCGCGCAGCTCGCGGCGTGGCTCGAGGAGGTCGAAGCGAAGGCGGACGATGCCGAGGCGCTCGAGGCCCTGGCCGCGCGGCCCGACGTCGCGCGCCTGCTCTCGCGCTACGCGCCGCCTCCCGCACCCAGTTCGAGGAAGGGCGGTGAGCGCCCGAAGAAGGGCGCCCTTCCGCGCCGCCTCCAGCCCAAGCGCTATCGCGCCAGCGGCGACCTCGAGATCTGGGTCGGCAAGAACGACGAGGGCAACGACCACCTGACCACGCGTCTCGCGCGCGGGAAGGATCTCTTCCTCCACCTCGAAGCCGAGCCCGGGAGCCACGTCATCCTGCGCACCGGCGGCCGGGACGACCCGCCGCAGGAGGCGCTCCTCGAAGCCTGCGAACTCGCCGTCCACTTCTCGAAGCAGCGCAAGGCGAACCGGGCGAACGTCCACGTCGTCCCGATCAAGCAGGTGAAGAAGCCGAAGGGCGCGAAGCCCGGGCTGGTCTACGTGACCGGGGGCAAGACGGTCCACCTGCGGCGCGAACCGGCGCGCCTCGCTCGGATTCTAGACGCACTCCTTCCCGAGGATTGAACGCCATGCCGAACTCTCGCTGGCTGCTGGCCCTGATCACCCACGTGCACCGCTTCCTCTACCTGAAGTCCGGCGGGCGCATCGGGCACAAGCTCGGGCGCCAGCCGATGCTGCTCCTCCATACCGTGGGGCGGAAGTCCGGGGCGCCGCGCATCGCGCCGCTGCTCTACGTCCGCCACGGAGAGCGGATCCTGCTGGTCGGGTCGAACCTTGGCTCCGACCGTCCGCCGGCCTGGTGGCTGAACCTCCGCCACGCGGGGCGAGGGGAGGTGCAGGTCGGGCGGGAGCGGTTCGGCGTCACGGCGCGGGAGGCGGGCCCGGAGGAGCGGCCCGCTTTGTGGCAGCACGTTTGCGGGCAGTACCCGAACTACACGGTCTACGAGGAGCGCACCGATCGCCCCATCCCGGTGATCGTGCTCGAGCGCGAAGCCGCCTGAGCGGCCTCGGGGTTTCCCCCGGCCCGCGCCGGAAAAGCGCAATCGGAACGAAGCATTGCCGCGGGCGGCCCGCAGCCGCCGGGCAGGCGCCGAGCAGTCCGAGGGCAGCGGCGGGGCAGCTTTTTTGCAGCCGATCGGCAAGAAGTGCTCAATCGCGGCCCCCCGAAGGCCGAACCTCAGAATGCGTCATGAAGTAGCCGGTGACCGGCTGCGGACCGTAGCCCGAGAAGGGCTGTCGACGCTTCGTCCACCAAGGATCGGTGGATCAGTCAGTCAAGGAGGAACGGACCATGGGTCTTCGCGTCAATACGAACATCGCGTCCATCAACGCCCAGCGAAATCTCGCCAACACCACCGCCCGGCTTTCGCGCTCCTTCGAGCGGCTTTCTTCGGGCCTGCGAATCAACCGAGCCGCGGACGACGCCGCCGGCCTCGCGATCTCCGAGGGCTTCCGAGCCGAGATCCGAAGCCTCGAGCAGGCGCAGCGCAACTCGCTCGATGCCATCTCGCTCGTGCAGATCGCGGAAGGCGCGCTCGACGAGAGCGGCCAGATCCTGATCCGCATGCGCGAGCTCGCCATCCAGGCCTCCAACGGCACCCTCGGGACTTCCGAGCGCGCCTCCCTGAACCTCGAGTTCCAGCAGTTGATCAGCGAGATCGACCGCATCGCCAACGTCACGCAGTTCAACGGGATCACCGTCCTCTCGGACGGGACCGCGAGCGTCACCTTCCAGGTGGGCGTGAACGGGACCTCGGCGGACACGATCACCGTCTCGGGCGTCGCGGCCACGGCTTCGGCCATCGGCGTCGCTTCGCTCTCGGTCTCGAGTCAGGCTGGAGCCCAGGGGACCCTCGACGTCCTCGACAGCGCGATCGGTGTGGTCGCCTCGTTGCGGGCGACCTTCGGTACCACGCAGAACCGCCTCGAGTCGACCATTCGCTCGATCGCCACGGCCGTCGAGAACATCTCGGCCGCAGAGTCGCGAATTCGGGACGTGGACGTCGCGGTCGAGACCGCGGCACTCACCCGGAACCAGGTCCTGCAGCAGGCCGGCGTCTCGGTTCTCGCCCAGGCCAACGTTTCGACTTCGATCGCCTTGTCCCTGCTCGGCTAGCCCACGGGCTCGCCCAGCGGGGGTTCGCATTTCGCGCAAGGTGATTGACGCGATCGCTCGCGCGGAATTCGCCCGGGGTGGAGACGACTGCTCTGCCCCGGGCACCTCCGCGTCCGGCCCCCGGAACGCCGAGAAGGCGCTGGGTTCGCCTAGGGCTGGAGGCGCTTGCCCCCGCTCGCTTCGAGGAATTCGCAGGCTTCGTCGGTCCCGAGCTCGCAGGAGCGGGCGAGCGCCGCGGCGGCGGCTTCGGGATCCGCGGGCTCGCCGAAGCGCCCTCCCGTGACGACGCCGAGCACGAGGCAGGAGAGTCCGTCGTCGGCGTCGCAGGCTTCGCGCAGGGCGGCATCGCCTCCCGCGGCGCGGTAGGCGGGGATGGCATCGCACGCGGCCTCGGTGCCCTGCTGGCAGGCGAGCGTGTAGTGGTAGCCCGCCGAGGCGAGATCGCGCTCGACGCCCTCGCCCGCGATGAGGAGGCGCGCGTACTCCTCGCAGCGCAGCCACTCCCCGGCATGGCAGCGTTCGTCGACGAGATCCGCGCGGGCTTCGCAGCCCCGCCAACGCTCTTCCCGACAGGCCGCTTCCCAGAACGGAAGGCTCGTTCCCGGGTGGTTCGTCCCGACGAAGTGGGTCGCCACGCTGAGGCCGTAGAAGAGCGCGGCCAGCGCCACGTGGATCCGGTTTCCGGACGTGTCCTCCGGCACGGTACCCAGGCGGTCGAGGCGGCGAACGAGCAGGTTCAGGAAGGGGACGCACAGGAGTTTGTCGTAGTGGGCCGGCCCGCCGACCTCCCGCAGGCCGAGGTAGAGGCCGGTGACGGCCGTTCCGTAGAGCAGGCCGAACACGAAGCGGCCGGCGTCGCTGCGCGGGGAGGTCGCCGGGTCCGTGATCAGGAAGTGGCAGCCGAGGTAGACGGCGACCGGAACGCCGACGTCGACCCAGATGAACGAGCCCGTCGCAAACGTCACGAGCTGGTTCAGGACGAAGATCGCAAGCAGCGCGCCCAGGGTCACGAGCGTCACCGAGAAGAGCGACTGCACGACCAGGCCGAGCAGGAAGATGCCGAGCCAGCCGTAGGGGACCGTTCCCTGGGTGACGGCGATGTCGCTCGCGAAGGTCAGGTCGTCGCTCCCCGTCGCCCAGAGCCCGACGCAGGCGAGGAAGAGCGGGAAGCTCGAGGGGTTGAAGACGTGCCGCCTTCGACCGTCGCGTTCCCAGACGAGGAACTCCTTGGCGAGCGCGCCCACAGCGAGTAGGACGAACTGGAGCCCGAACCATTCGTCCTGGAACCAGAGGAAGAGGTTCACGCTCCCGACGATCGGGATCGGGCCGAAGCCCGTCCGCACGTGGTCGCGCCGGCTGAAGCCGAGCAGCAGGTCGAAGGCATAGAGGAAGGCGATCTGCGCGACGAAGTGCGGGACGTGCTCGACGACCTGATCGAAGTACGGCGCCCAGCCCACGAACAGCGAGGCGTGCATGATCATCTGCACCCAGTGCACGCGGCGCGATTCGAAGGAGAGCGTGAGCTGGCGGCCGCTGCGCCGGGACGAAAGAGCGAGGGCCGCCGCGGCGAGGATCAGGAGCGCCGCGAACGGGAGCGAGGCCGTGCCGAGGGCGTGCCAGCGTTCGCCGAGGAAGAGCCAGGGCCACCCTGCGAAGGCGAGGGCGAGACCGGCGGGGATGAGCAGCGGCCGCTGGGGGCTGGCCGTTGCCGGGCTCAGGGGCGCGCCTCGAGGATCGGGAGTTCGAGCCGCGCGGCGCTCGCCCCGCCGAGCTCGAGCGTCTGCTCGGCCACGCGGGCTTCGCGCACCGAGGCCCAGGGCTCCGCGCGGTTCGGGTGGGCGTGGTACTTCGGGAAGTCCGCCGAGGCGACGTCGACCCGAAGCCGCGAGCCGGCGCGGAAGATCCACTCGATCGGCCAGAGGGGGATCTCGAGATCGACGGTTTCACCCGCCCGGTACGTCTGCCGCCGGCCGCTGCCATCGCGGAAGGCGAGAGACGTGATCGCATCGCGGACGTTCACGGCGCGCCCGTCGTCGAAGACCTCGATCAGCTTGGCATGGAACGCCGTGTCCTCGGCGTCCGAGCGGACCGTGAGATGCAGCGCCCCGCTTCCGGCGAGGTGGAGCGGGGCGTCGATCGGTGGGGAGAGGAAGCTCACGACGTCCGCGCGCTCGCAGGGCTCGCGCTGCCACTGGTTGGCCGGGGGTGCGCCCCCGAAGCCGGGCAGCAGGAAGGCAAGCATCCCGCTTCCGCCGAGGGTCGGCGTCGGGTCGTCCGGGTCGTAGCGGTACGCGATGCGTTGCACCGTCGCGGGCGGCTCCGTTGCGAGCGCGCCGACCGTGCAGCCGGCCCGCTCCGGCCCGGCTTCGAGGAACCAGCTCCGGGTCCGCGACGGCGGAGGCCAGACGGGGCGTTCCGCCCATCGCGCTTCGCCCATCACGTAGTTCGCCACCCCCGAGGCCGGCTGCGCGAGCGGGTCGCCGCGCAGGTGGTGTCCGAGCCAGTCGAGCACGGTCTTCCATTGGGTCAGGCCCCCGCCGGCGTCGGGGAGGTCGAAGACGCCGGCGGGCCGGCCGCCGTGGGTCCACGGGCCGATCACGAAACGGCTGCGGTCGCGGCTGCCGAGCGCGAGGAAGTCGTCGGCCTGGGGTCCGAAGAAGACGTCGTACCAGCCGCCGATCATCAGGACCGGAACGTCGATGCCCGCGGGCGTCGCGCGCAGCGCGGCGAAACCTTCTCCCTGCCAGAGCGCGTCGTCGATGGCGGGGCTCGCGATCCACTCGCGGTACCAGTCGAGGGGGCCGTCGAAGTAGGCGGCGTCGGCCTCGGCGTGGGGCCGGTGTCGCAACGCCGCCTGGTAGTCGTCCCCGGCGCCCCGGTGCATCGTTCCGTCGCGCATCATGGCCGCCCAGGCCGTGAACGTCTCGTGGCGGAAGAGTCCCCGCTCGAAGACGGCGCGCCGGAAGTCCGTCGTGACGACGATCGGGATGAGGGTCTTGACCTCCGGCGGGAGCGAGTCTGCCAGGGTCCACTGCACCGCGCCGAGGTAGGAAGGCCCGTAGAGTGCGAGGTTGCCGTCCTGGAAGGCCTGCTTCGTGAGCCACGCGAGCGTGTCGAGCCCGTCCTCGCGCTCGTTCACGAAGGGCTCCCACTCGCCGCCCGAAGCCATCTGCCCACGGACGTCCTGGTAGATGCAGCCGAAGCCGTACCGTACGAGCACGCCGCACCACAGGTGCTTCACCATCCGATCGAAGCGCGGGTACGGGTTGCGGATCAGGACGACGGGCCAGCGCGGCGGCGCTTCGTCCGCAGCGTCCATCGCGTCGTCCTCGGACGCGGGCGGGGCCGGGAGCGCGATCTGCGTGGCGAGTTCGACGCCGTCGCGCATCGCGACACGCGCGTACGTCACCGCGCCGGGCTGGTGCGTGAACGCGGGAAGATCCTGGCGCCAGCGGATCAGCTCGAAGCGCAGGACGAACGCGGCTCCGACGAGCAGCGAGCCGACGAACAGGAAGAGGGCGACGAGGGCGAGGATGCGGCGGAGCACCGCCGGATCCTAGCAATCGCTGCGAGGATGCCCGCGCGCCCCGGCCGGATCAGGCGAGGTACATGCCGCCGTTCACCTGGATCACCTGGCCGTTCACGTAGCCGCCGATCTTCGGGTCGGCGAGCGCGCAGATGAAGTTCGCCATGTCCTCGGTCTCCGCGATGCGGCCCGTCAGCGTGGCGGCGCCCATCATCGCGATGCCCGCCTCGCCGACCTCCGCGAGCATCGGCGTGTTGACCGGCCCCGGGGCGATGGCGTTCACGCGCGCCCGGTAGCTCGTGAACTCGCGCGCCGTGGTGCGGGTGGCGGCTTCGATCGCACCCTTCGCCGCGGTGTAGTCGATCTGGCCGACGTTGCCGTTGCGGGCCGAAACCGAGGAGAAGTTCAGGATGAAGCGGTTCGTGCCGTCCTCGAGCGGCTGGTTCCCGTTCTCCTTGAAGAGGGGGTGCCAGTGCTGGGCGGCGATCTCCCGGGTGAACAGGAACGTTCCGTGGAGGTGGACGGCCATGACGGCCTTGAAGTCGTCGTAGCTCTTCTTCGCGATGCGGGCGTCGCGCGTGATGCCGGCGACGTTCACGATCCCGTTGAGCTGCCCCGTGGCTTCGAGTGCGGTCGACACCGCGTTCTTCACGTCCCCTTCGTCGGTGACGTTGCCCGCGGCGACGATCGGCTCCGGCGAGCCTTCCCCGCGGATGCTCTCGGCGACCTCCGTGAGGCGCTCCGCCGAAAGATCGACGAGCACGACCTGGGCGCCGTGCGCGGCGAGCGAGCGCGCGATGCACTCGCCGATGCCCTGGCCGGCGCCGGTGACGAGGTGGGTTTCGCCGGTGAATGCACCTTCTCGAAGCACGCGTTCCATGACTCTCCTCCGGGGTTGGGCGCGCAGCATAGGCGCTCTGCGGCGAGTCGGCAGGGGGTTGGGCGGACGTTATCCTCCCGCCTCGGAGCACCATGCAAACCCTCGCGGACTACTGCCGGGCGATCCTCGTCTCCCCCTCGCTCGAAGCGAAGCTCCGGCCTCCGAGCGGCGAGCTCGTCCTCGGAGGCGAAGGGAGCCGGCCGGCCGACGAACCCCAGCGCATCGACGAGCCGGCCCGCACGCCGGGCCTCGCCCTCGAGGAGGCGGCGGATCCGCTCCCGCGCCCCGGCTCCCTCTCGGACCCGGCGGCCCGCGCACGCTGCCTCGCGCGCTTCGCCCACCACGAGCTCATGGCGGTCGAGCTGTTCGCGTGGGCGCTGTTGCGATGGCCCGCGCTTCCCGCGGAGCTGCGCCGCGGCTGGCTCGGCATCCTGCGCGACGAGCAGCGGCACTGCGGTCTCTACCTGGAACGCCTCGCGGCCCTCGGCTCGTCGCTCGAGGTGCACCCGCTCTCCGGTTACTTCTGGCGCCACGCCCGGACCATCGCCGACGTTCGCAGCGAAGAAGGCGCGGCCCACGCCGGGCCGTGCGCCTTCCTCTCGGCCATGGGTCTTACGCTCGAACAGGCCAATCTCGACTTCACCCTCGTCTACCGCGACGCCTTCCGGGAAGCCGGAGACGAGACCAGCGCACGCGTGTGCGAAGAGGTCCACCGCGACGAGATCGGCCACGTGCGCTTCGCCCGGACCTGGCTCCTGGCACTGAGGCCGGAAGCCGAGAGCGATCTGGCCGCCTACGAGGCGGCCGTGCCGTTCCCGTTCTCTCCGGCCCGCGCGAAGGCCCGCCGCTTCGACGTGCGCGCGCGGCGGGAGGCCGGCCTCTCGGAGGACTTCATCGAGCGGGTCCGCAGCGCGCGATCGAACCAGGAAACGAACCCGGCGCGTCGACGATGAAACCGCGCAGGAGTTCGTGGGCCCCGGAGCGCCGCACATGAAGCTCCTGGCGAACCTCGGAGGCGAGGAAGGCCCGGATTGGCGGCGGTGGCTCGAGGAGCCGGCCGTCGGGATGCAGGCCGGGCTCTGGCACTTCCTCTTCGGGCGAGCTGCCGGCTGGCTCGAGCCGCCGCCCGCACTGCCAGCCTGGCCCGAACTCCTCGGCTCACGACCCGAAGCGCCCGTCTTCCCGTGGCTCCCCGAGGATGCGGAGGGCGTGGCCGTCCCGTGGTTCGGGAGCGCGGATGCCGCGGCGGACGCCGAGGCCGCGGGCCTCGGTTTCGCCTCGGCGGCGCCGGAGATCGTTCGCGCCGTGCACGACAAGGCCTTCGCCCACGAGACCGCCCGCGAGGAACGTCTCGTGCCACCGGTTCTCCGCGGCGCGATCCACGTCCTCTCCGCCGACGCGCTGCTCGCGCCCGATGCCGCCGACCGCATCGAAGCCACGCTCGCGAACGCCCCGGCCTTCGCTCGCGAGCGCTTCACCCTGAAGCCGCGGCTCGGCACCAGCGGACGCGGCCGCGTGGCCGGCCGCGGCGGAAGGCTCGACCGCGAGCGCCTCGGCGGCGCGCTCGAACGTCTCGCCGGGCGTGGCGGCGCCGTGCTCGAACCCTGGCTCGAGCGAATCGAGGACTTCTCCGTGCAGCTTCACGTTGCCGAGGAAGGGGTCACGATGCTCGGGAGCCTCGTGCAGGAGCTCGCCCCCTCCGGGCGCTACCTCGGCCACCGGGGCGAGCTCGACTCCCGGGGTCGCATCTTCACCGGTCGCCCCGAGGAAGAAGCGCTTCGCGAAGCCGCCGCCCTGGTCGCGGTGGCCGCGCGGGAGCGGGGCTTCCGGGGCCCCTGCGGCGTCGACGCCTTCTCGTTCCGGGAGCCCGAGGCGGACGCGCCGGTCCTGCGGCCGGTGGTCGAGCTGAACGCCCGCTTCACGGCGGGCCTCGTCACCGTCGGCCTCGTGCGGCGCGCGCTTCCGCTGCTCAAGCGCAAACTCGGGTTCGGCCCCGGGGAGCGCCTCGGCTTCCGCTTCCGGCTCCAGGACGAGGCTGACACCCCGGCGCCCGGGGAGCGGCTGCGGCTTCGCTTCGAGGCGGCCGGGGGCCCGCCCGCGAGCCTGGCGTTCGGCCGCCCCGACGCGCTCTCCGATTGACACGACGCATTGTCACATGGAGATTTAGTCATATAAAGCAGTATCTTGGGTCTCTTGTGAGGATGACGCGACGTGTCTATTCTCTCGTTCCTCCGGGGTGAGAACCGAGATGAACGACCCGACCTCTCACAGCGAGCACACGCTCCGCGACGGCAGCCGCGTCCGCATCCGCCCGCTCGGCCCGAGCGACGCGCCGACGCTCCAGGCGGGCTTCCGAGCCCTGTCTCCCGAGTCGCGCCGGCGCCGTTTCCTCCGCCCGAAGACGTTCCTGAGCGAGCGCGAGCTGCGGTTCCTGACGGGCTGTGACGAGGGCCGCGGGATCGTCCTCGGCGCCGCGCGGATCGACGAGCGCGGCTGGGAGACCGAGGGCCTCGCGCTGGCCCGCTGCATCCGCCTGGCCGAGGACCGGTCCGTCGCCGAGCCTTCGATCACGGTGCTCGACGGGGCCCAGGGGCTCGGCCTCGGCCGGCTCATGGCCGAGCAGCTCATGCGGGTCGCTTCGGCCAACGGCGTGAAGACCTTCCGCTGCCTGCTCGCCGACGAGCACGGCTGGCTGCGCGAACGGATCGCGCGCACCTACCCGGAAGCGCAGCTCACGCGGCGCGGGCCCCTGCTCGGTGCGGACTTCGCGGTGCCCGCGCAGGCCTTCCCGTCCGGCGAAGACGAGATCCCGCTGCCGCGCGGCGCGGACCGCCACTGGAACCTCCTGCGCTGGGTGGCCCAGGGCAAGGTCCACCCGCGCGAACTCTCGCGCCGGGGCTGGCTCGTTCGGCTTCGGGAGGCGTGGGGGCGGCGCGCGAACCGGCGCTAGGCCTCCGGCGGCGTCTCGCCCAGGGAGCCGTCGAGGTAGCGCAGGGCGAGCTGGGTCATCTCCCCGACGAGATCGGCCCGGGAGTGCAGCGTGCGTTCCCCGAAGAGGTCCGGCCGATCGACGGCCGCTCGGACCGCGGCCGCCAGCGCCGGCATGGCGATCTCGAAGGCGCGCCCGAACCCACGCTCGCGCAGCTCGGGCCGAAGGCGCAGGCATTCGTCGCGGAAGCGGAGCGCGAGTTCGTCGTCGAGGGAGCGCCTGCGCTCGAAGAGCAGGGCGTCGGTTCGTTCGGCTGCGGTCAGCGTCGTGATCAGGCCGCGCCGCTTCTGCCAGATGTCCATGTAGGTTTCGATCACGCCGTTCACGAGTTCTTCGAGGGAGACCTCGCCTTCGCGCTCGCGAACGCGCTGCTCGAAGCACTCGACGCGCGCGCGCATCTCGGCCGCGAAACGTTCGAAGACGCCGTGGAGGAGGGCGCTCTTGTCCGGGAAGCGGGCGTAGAAGGAGCTCACCGAGGTCCCGGCCTCGGCGCTGATCTCGTGGACGGACACTTCCGAGAAGTCGCGCCCGTCGAGCAGACGCTCCGCGGCGTCGAGGATGCGATTGAGGGTCTTCTGACTTCGGTGCTGTTTCGGCTGTCGGTAGCCGGCCGTCTGAAGTGTCGCCATGAGACGAGCCTACGAGTGAAACGGACCCGCGTTCCGTGACGTAGGCCACACTTTCCCCGCGGGCGAGCAAATGAGTCGCTCGCTTCATTTCGCGGGGGCGAACACGATGCCCGCGGGGGCGGTCCGCCGCGCTACTCGAGGAGCGCCAGGAGGTCGTCCCGGCTGATCCCGGCGCCGGCGTCCGCTCCCCCGAGGGCCGCCTCGGCCAGCGCCCGCTTGCGGTCCTGGAGGGCGAGGATGCGCTCCTCCACCGTGTCGCGCGCGACCAGGCGATGCACGAAGACCGGGCGTGTCTGTCCGATCCGGTGGGTCCGGTCCGCGGCCTGCTCTTCCACCGCCGGGTTCCACCAGGGGTCGAGCAGGAAGACGTGGTCCGCCGCGGTGAGGTTCAGCCCGGTGCCGCCCGCGCGCAGGGAGATCAGCAGGACGGGCGGGCCGTCGTCGCGCTGGAAGCTCGCGACGACCCCCTGCCGGTCGCGCGTGCTGCCGTCGAGGCGGGTGAAGGCGATGTCGGCGCCGCGCAGGGCAGGCTCCACGCGATCGAGCAGGCCGGTCCACTGGGAGAAGACGAGCGCTTTGTGGCCGTCGGCGACGACGGTCTCGAGGCGCTCGCAAAGGAGAGAGACCTTCGAGGATGTCGCCGCCTCCTGGCCCGGGACGAGGCCACGATGGCACGCCGCCTGCCGCAGGCGCAGCAGCGCTTCGAGGGCGGCGAGTACGCTGCCTCCGCCGCGCAGCTTCTCGACGACCTCGTTGCGGGTCGTCGCCTTGACGGCGTCGTAGAGCGCGCGCTCTTCGGTGTCGAGCTCGCACTGGAGGACGAGGTCGGTGCGCGGCGGGAGCTCCGGGGCGACGTCCTTCTTCTTGCGGCGCAGGATGAAGGGCCGGGTTCGCGTGCGGAGCTCCTCGGCGACGCCGGCATCGCCGTCCGCGATCGGCCGGGCGTAACGCTCCTGGAAGCGCCGGCGGCTGCCGAGCAGGCCCGGGTTCGTGAAGTGGATCTGGCTCCAGAGTTCTTCGAGACGGTTCTCGACGGGCGTGCCCGTCATGGCGACGCGCCAGGTCGCGGTGAGGCGGCCGGCGGCCGTGGCGACCTGGCTCTCCGGGTTCTTGATGGCCTGGGCTTCGTCGAGCACGACCGTGTCCCACGCCACGTCGGCGAGCGCGTCCGCGTCGAGACGGAGCAGGGCGTAGGTGGTGAGCGTGAGGTCGCTCTCGGGGCGGAGGGCGCGCCCGGCGCCGTGGTAGACGTCGACGCGCAGGCCGGGCCGGAAGCGCCGTGCCTCCTCGGCCCAGTTGTGGAGCACGGAGGTCGGCGCGACCACGAGCGTGCGTCCGCGCGGGGCGCAGAGCACCTGGAGGGTCTTTCCGAGGCCCATGTCGTCGGCGAGGAGCGCGCCGAGGCCGGCGTCGCGCAGGAAGCAGAGCCAGTCGACGCCGGCCTCCTGGTAGCCGCGGAGCTCCGCGGTCAGATCGGGCGGGCGCACGGCCCGGGGAATGCCGTCGAAGCCGTCGAGGCAGGCGCGGAGCGGGGCGAGTTCCGGCGGCGGCGGTTCGTCGAGGGCCTCGCACAGGCGGCCGAGGTCGGGGAGCGCGTGGGTGGGAAGGGCGCCGCCCTCGGAGCGGGCGTCGAGCAGGTTGGCGGCGAGGCGGCCGTAGCGTTCGAGCCAGTCGGCGGGCAGGGGGGCGAAGCCGCCGCCGAGGAGCGGAACCAGGGAGTCGCCCGCCTCCCAGGCGCGAAGAACGGCTTCCGCCGAGGCGCCGCCGGCGGTGCGAGTTCCTTCGCCTGCGGAACCGGGCTCGGTCTCGAAGCCGAGCGCGAAGCCCGCCGGGTTCGCATCGAGCTTTGGGACGAGGGCCGGAGCGAGTACGAACTGGTCCTGGGCGTTCCCGCGCACCTCGCCGTCGAACCCTTCGATGCGCTTCGCGAGAGCGAGCGCCTCGCGGTCGTGGGCCCGCGTCTCGCGGCCGATCGGCAGCTCGAGCCGATTGGCGACGAGGCGGGCGAGGCGGCGCTCCGCCGGCTCGTCCCGGATGGGCACCGCTCCCTCGAGCGAGACGAGCCGGCCGTTCTCGATGCGCGCCCGCGGCGGGTCGCCGTAGACGAGGTCGACGCGTGCGACGAGAGCGTCGCCGTCGCGCCGGGTCTCGACGCGCACCCGCGGCGGCTCGGCCGGGCCGGTCTTCGGGAGCCGCGTCGTCCGCACGTCGACCGGGATGCGGCGTTCGAGATCGGGAAGGACCTCGGCGGCGAGTTCCATCGCGCGCTCCGGCGGGAAGTGCCGACCGCCCGGGAGCTCCGCGAGTTCGCGTCCGGTGAGCAGGCTCTGGCGGACCGGCCGCAGGACGTCGCCGCAAAGCGCCACACGCCCGACGAAGGTCTCGGTGATGCTCGGGTCCGGGCCCACCGAGAGCCGGAAGCCGTCGCCGTCGTCCTCGATCCGGCCGTGGGGCAGGAGCGGTTCCTCGGAGACGCGGATCGGCAGGCCGTCGAGCCGTACGTCCTCGCAGCCGGCCAGGGCCGGGAGGATGCGCGCGTAGCCCGTCGAGTTCGGGTGGCCCCGTCCCGAGAGGAGGCTCGACGCCGCGAGCGCGCGCTCGGCGGCGAGGTCGCTGTCGGTCACCATCACGCGCCGGGTTCCGGCGATCTGTTTCAGGCTCGTATCGATCCGGGTCTCGTCCTCGCCCTCGACGACGCGGCGTTCGAAGGCGAGGCCGTTGCCTTCGCGGAGGAAGTGGTACCGGACGCGCGCGCCGCCCCCGGCCTCGGCGCCCGTCGGGAGCTCGACGCCCTGCTTGCGCGCGCGGTTCAGGACGATGGCGGCGGCCGCGACGTGTTCGCAGGGGTCCTCGACGCCGGGGCAGTCGCAATCCCAGGCGGCGTCGTCGAGGTAGAGCACGACGCTCGGCGTGAGCAGCCCGTCCGGGTTGGTCACGCGGAAGGCCGCTTCGTCCTCCTCGACCCGTTCGGCGACGACGGCTTCCGCCCGCACGAGCTCGACGCCCCGCGACCAGACCGGGCGCGAGAACTCGCTGCGGATCGTCTCGAACCAGCCGGCCACCTAGCCCCCGAACGTCTCGAACCAGCCGGCCACCTAGCCCTCGAACGTCTCGGCCCAGGCTCGGATCAGGTGGTGGGCGATGGCGAAGGGCGGCGGGACGGCCAGGGGGTCTGTGCTCCCGGCGAGGGCGGCCCGCACTTCCTCGAGGGAGAACCAGCGCGCCTCCTCGATCTCGGCCGGGTCGATCTGGATCGCCTCGCTCTCCGCCTCCGCGATGCAGCCGATCATCAGCGAAGAGGGGAACGGCCAGGGCTGGGAGCGCACGTAGCGGACCGCGCCGATCCGGACGCCGGCCTCCTCGAAGATCTCGCGCCGCACGCCCTCTTCGAGGGTCTCCCCGGGTTCGATGAAGCCGGCCAGCGCCGAGAACATGTTGGGCGGCCAGCCCTTGTTGCGGCCGAGCAGGCAGCGTCCGCCGCGCGCCACGACCGCGATCCCCACCGGGTCCGTCCGGGGGAAGTGCTCCGCGCTGCAAGCGATGCAGCGCCGGTGGGCGCCGCCCATCTCGGAGACGGTCGTGCCGCCGCAGACCGCACAGAACCGGTGGCGCGCATGCCAATCGATGAGCGATCGCGCCTGGGCGGCGATCGCGGTGTCGCCGAGGTCGAGCAGCAGCGCGGCTCCGCGCAGGTCTTCGAAGGTCGCGCTTCCGGTGAGGCCGAAGGTTTCGAGGGGGTCCGCGACGGCGGAGACGTCCACGGCGAAGTGCGCGGCACCGTCGGCCATGCCGAGCAGCACCACCTGGGGTTCCGGGTCGATGCTTTCGAGCAGCGCGTCGGTGGCCCAGGCGAGGCGCCTCGGGTCTTCCCCGGTGGCCGACTTCACGAGCGGCTCGAGCTTCCAGAGGGGCAGATAGCGGGTGGTCGGGTCGCCGCGCAGTTTGTCGAGCCAGTTGCGGTCTCGTCGCTCGACCGAAACCCGGTCGAGGGGGCTGCCGGCGAAGGGGATGCCTTCGTTCATGGCCGGACCATAGCGTCCGCGACCTTCCCAGGCGTTCGGGGCCGGGGCTCAAGTCGGGGCTCCGTCGGCCGCTTTGTAGGGGATGAAGCCCGTCCTGCTCGCGATGTTCGTTCTGCTCGGCGTGATGTGGATCCGGATCGATGCGGACTCCTTCACGGACGGGGTCTACCGCAACGGGGAGGCCGGGTTCGAGATCGAGCTCCCGAGCGGCTTCGAGGAGACGAAGGTCCCGATGTCGACCTTCGCCGTGGCCGATGCGTCCCTCGAGAGCAGCTGCGTCGTGCTCGTCCAGGACGTTCCGGAGAGCGTCGATGCCCGCGAGCTGATGAAGCACGCGGAGAAGCGCGGGCGCGGCGCGGGCTACGAGCGGATGTCCCACGATCCGGCCCGGGTCGGAGGCATCGACGGTTACCGCAGCGAATCCCGCATGAAGGTGGCCGGCACGCGCTTCCGCAACACCGAGCTCCACTTCGTTCGCGAAGGCGTGGCCGTGAGCGTGCAGTGCCTGGCGCCCGAGGAAGACTTCGACCGGCAGTACCTGTCCTTCGCCCGCGCGATGGACAGCTTCCGCTGGCTGCCGTAGCGCTCCGCTACTCCGCCACCAGGCCGCGCGCGAAGTCGAGCGTCGAGGCCGGGCTCGCGAAGAAGTGCTGGCTTCCGGCGTGGAGATCGCGGAAGCAGCGTGAGAGCGGCCCGTCCCGCAGCGCACTCGTCCCCGCCAGCAGGTAGGCTTCGCGAACGATGTCGGCGCCCTCCTGGGTGGCGTGGACCGTCGCCTGGCGCACTTCGACGTTCCCGGCGAGGTCGAGCCTTCCGGTCTCGACGGCGGCGCGCTCGAGCCGCGCGAAGCCGTCCCGGGTCCAGGACCGGATCGCGCGGTAGCGCGATTCGAGCGTTCCCAGGGCGTGGAGGAAGCGCTCGTCGTCCTTGAGGAAGCTCCCCGCGCCCATGCGTACCTTCGTCTTCGAGATCGTGCGCAGCTCGTCGAGGGCGCGGCGGACGACGCCGAGGGCGAAGCCGGCGTGGCCGGCCGCGGTCTGGGCGATCACGCCGAGCTCGTAGACCGGGCCCCCGCGCCGCCGGGTCGGGGCGGCGAAGAGGAACGTCGCATCCTCGGGCACGAAGGCGTCCTCGATCGCGTAGTCCCAGCTCGCGGTGGCGGTCAGCCCGAGCACGTCCCAGTTCCCGCGCAGCTCGACTTCGGGCTTCGGAACGACGCCGAACAGGTAGCGGGCCGGGTCTTCGTCCGTGAGGAACCCGGCGCCGACCCACTCCGCGTAGTGGAGCCCGCTCCCGAACTGGTAGTTGCCCGTGAGGCGGAAGCCGCCGTCCGCGGCGATGCCGCGGCCGTTCGGTGCGAACTGGCCCGCCACCAGCGGGACGGCGTCCGAGAACATCTTCTCGGTGAAGGCGTCCTCGGCGTAGGCGCCGAAGTAGGCCGCCGCCGAGGCGCCGGCCATGAGGCACCAGCCGGCCGACCCGTCCGCGCGGGCGATCTCGGTGAAGACGTCGATGCTCTCGACGATCGGCAGCTCGGCACCGCCGACGTCGCGCGGCGACATCACGCCGAAGAGCCCCGCATCCCGCAGGGCCTGGATCGTCTCCATCGGGACGGGTTCGTCGCCCGCCGCGTGGGCGTTCTCGTCGACGAGGGAGTAGAGGTCCCGGGCGGCGTCGAGATGGGGCTGGGCTTCGCTCATGGCGCTCCTTCCGGTCAGTTCGCGGTCGGGGCGGCGTGCCCTTCTCCGCGCCAGGGTTCTCCGAAGCGGCGGTGCCAGAGCGTGGGCGGGACCGCGAAGAAGGCTCCCATGACGCCGTAGACGAGCACCGCGAAGAGCATCGCATCGCCGATCGGATCGATCTGGCCGGCGACGGCCGGGAAGAGGGACGCCTTCACCATCACGCCGAGGTTGCCGTTGCGGAGCGTGGTCTCCACGATGACCGCGAGGCGCTCGTGGCTCGCGATCCCGGCCGCCCGGCAGACGAGCCACGCCGAGCCGCCGAAGCAGATGCCGAGCAGGACGAGCGCGGCCGGCCCGAGCAGGCCGAAGCGCGCCGGGTCGATCCGATCGCTCGTGGTCGCGCCGATGATCAAGAGCCCGATGAAGAAGAAGCTCCCGCGGATCGCCCAGCGGGAGATCACCTGGCGCCGTTCGGGCAGCCCCGCCCCGAGGACCATGCCGATGAACAGCGGCAAGAGCAGTGCGATGGCGATGTCGCGGGCGACCTTGCCGACGGGCATCTCGAACTCCGGCGGCAGGTGCGCGCCGGCCAGCAGCCGCAGGAGTGCCGGCGTCGTCACGAGTGCGGCGACCGTGGTGATCGAGGTCAGTGCGATCGAGAGCGCGATGTTCCCGTGGCCGAGGTAGGTGATCAGGTTCGACATCGTGCCGCCCGGGATGGCCGCGACGAGGATCATGCCAGCCATCATCCCCGGCTCGAGGGGCAGCGCCCAGGCGAGGAGCGAAGCGACCGCCGGGACCGCGACGAGCTGGGAGAAGAGGCCCGCCCAGAGCCCGCGCGGCTTCTTGAAGACACTCTGGAAATCGCGCGGCGCGAGCAGCGCTCCCATCCCGAGCATGGCCAGGGCGAGCTGCAGGGACGCGAGCGTGTGTTCGACCTCCGCGTACTCCATCTAGCCGGCGACCTGCCAGCGGAGGTCTCGCCCGGCGTAGAAGACCTCGAGGGCCTCCGCGTCGGGCTTCGCTTCCGGGACGCGCATCGTCCGGCGAACGAGCCGGGTCCGCTCCCGGTTGCGAGGCAGCCCGTAGAAGTCGGCACCGAAGTGGCTCGCGAAACCTTCGAGGCGTTCGATTCGCCCCGCGCGGTCGAACGCTTCGGCGTAGAGCTCGAGGGCGACGGGCGCGCTGTAGATGCCGGCGCAGCCGCACGCGGTCTCCTTCGTGGCCCGGACGTGGGGCGCGCTGTCCGTGCCGAGGAAGAAGTGCGGATCGCCGGAGGTCGCCGCTTCGACGAGGGCCCGCCGGTCGCGTTCGCGCTTCAGGACCGGAAGGCAGTAGTGGTGCGGCCGCAGGCCTCCTTCGAAGAGCGCGTTGCGATTCTCGAGCAGGTGCTGCGGCGTGATCGTGGCCGCCACGCGCTCCGGCGCCTCCCGGACGTAGGCCGCCGCCTCGGCCGTCGTGATGTGCTCGAACACGACCCGCAGCCCGCCGAAGCGCTCGACGGTCGGCACGAGGGACCGTTCGAGGAAGACGCGCTCGCGGTCGAAGACGTCGCATTCGGGGTCCGTCACCTCGCCGTGGACGAGGAGCGGCAGGCCCTCGCGCTCGAGCGCTTCGAGCACCGGGTAGACGTCCTCGAGGCCGGACACCCCGGCGTCGGAGTGGGTGGTCGCGCCCTTCGGGTAGAGCTTCACCCCGTGGACGAAGCCCGAGGCGCGGGCCTGGCGGATCTCCTCGGGGGAGGTCTCCGGCGTCAGGTAGAGCGTCATCAGCGGCTCGAAGCTCGCGTCCGGCGGGAGCGCAGCGAGGATCCGGCCGCGGTAGGAGTCGGCCTCCTCGACGGTGCGGACGGGCGGGTCGAGGTTCGGCATCACGATGGCCCGGCCGAAGCGCCGCGCCGTGGCCGGGAGCACGCGCGCCAGCAGCGCCCCGTCGCGCAGGTGCAGGTGCCAGTCGTCGGGCCGGGTGATGTCGAGGGAGTCGCTCACGGCGACCGGAGCCTAGCCTCGCCTCGCCGGTCGGCACCCCCCGGGGCCAGGGTCCGCGTCCGCCCGGGCCGTGCCCACCCTCGCTGCGACGCGGGCCCCCGTTCCTCTGTAGGATGGGGCGGACCGGTCCCGGGCTGGAGGTCCTCGCCATGGCAACGCTCCTCGTTCGCTTCGCCTTCGTTCTTTCGGCCGCTCTCCTGTGGGCTGCGGCGCCGGCCGCGGCGCAGAGCGGGGAGATCTGCCCGGAGCTCTGCCGCGACGAAGTCGACTGCCCCGAGGGCGAGATCTGCTACCCGCCGACGGACCAGTGCCAGCCCCCCTGCCAGATCGCCTGCCTGGTTCCGGATCCGGTCTGCGGCGACGACGGCGTCACCTACTTCTGCGGCGAGGCCGACGCGAACTGCAACGGCGCCGAGGTCGTCTCCGAAGGCCCCTGCGACCGCGACTGCATCTGCCCGCGCATCTACGCCCCGGTCTGCGGCGAGGATGGCGTGACCTACGCGAACGCCTGCGAGGCCCGCTGCGCCGAGGTCGAGGTCGCGCACGAGGGGACCTGCCGCGAGCCGCCCTGTCGTGGCAACGAAGACTGTGGCCGCGGCGAGATCTGCTACCCGCCGACGGACCAGTGTCAGTCCGCCTGCCAGATCGCCTGCGTGGCGCCCGACCCGGTCTGCGGGGACGATGGCGTGACGTACTTCTGCGGTGAGCCCGACGCCCACTGCAACGGCGCCGAGGTCGCCTTCGAAGGGCCGTGCGAAGCGCCCTGCGTCTGTCCGCAGGTCTACGCGCCGGTGTGCGGTGCCGATGGCGAGACCTATCCCAACGCCTGCCAGGCCCAGTGCGCGGGCACCGAGGTCGCGAGCGAGGGCGGCTGCGAAGCCGAGCCCGAGTGCAGCGCCAACGGGGACTGCCCGGACGGCGAGATCTGCTACCCGCCGACGCTCGAGTGCCGGCCGCCGTGCTCGATCGCGTGCTTCGTGGCCGATCCGGTCTGCGGGAGCGACGGGGAGACCTACTTCTGTGGCGAGCCCGACGCCCACTGCAACGGCGCCACCGTCGAGTACGACGGCGCCTGCGAGACCTGCACGGAGGACACCGACTGCGCCCGCGGCGACGTCTGCGATGACGGCGAGTGCGTGCTCTGCGCCTGCCCCCAGGTGTACGCGCCGGTCTGTGGCGCCGACGGGCAGACCTATGCGAACGCGTGCTTCGCCTCCTGCGCGCACGTCGAAGTCGCCTTCGAGGGCGAGTGCGGATCGGACTGCCGCGACGACGCGGACTGCCCGCTCGGTCAGATCTGCGGCGAGAGCGGCTGCCAGCCGTGCGTCTGCCCGGACGTCTACGACCCCGTCTGCGGCGTCGACGGCACGACCTACGGGAATACCTGCGAAGCCCGCTGCGCCCGGGTGGAGATCGCCTTCGAGGGCGAGTGCCGGAGCGAGTGCCGCGACGACGCGGACTGCGCCGTCGGTCGGGTCTGCGACGAGGGCTCCTGCGAGATCTGCGCCTGCCCCCAGATCTACGACCCGGTCTGCGGCGTCGACGGCTCGACCTACGCCAACGCCTGCTTCGCCCGCTGCGCACACGTGCCCGTCCGCTACGAGGGCGAGTGCCTCGATCGCTGTCGCAACGACGGCGACTGCCCGCGCGGCACGGTGTGCGAGGGCGGGCAGTGCCTGCCGTGCGTGTGCCCCGACGTCTACGACCCGGTCTGCGGGGAGGACGGGCAGACCTACGGGAACACCTGCGAGGCCCGCTGCGCCGGGGTTCCGGTCGCCCACGAGGGCGAGTGCGTTCTGCCCGGCTGCTTCGAAGACACGGACGGGGACGGCTCGCCGGACGCCGAGGACAACTGCACGCTGAAGCCGAACGGGCCGGACGCCGGGCCGAACGATCAGGTCGATTCCGATGGCGACGGCTACGGGGACGTCTGCGATTGCGACTTCACCGGCGACGGCTTCTGCAACGTGGACGATTTCCTGGTGTTCCTCCCGGATTTCCGGGCCGGCACGCCCGGGTCGGGCACCGACATGACCGGGGACGGCTTCGTCAACGTCGACGATTTCCTGTGGTTCGTCATGGGTTTCATGGACGGGCGCCCGGGACCGGCCGCGGGGCTGCCCTAGGGCCGCCCAGGCACCCGGAGGGACGGAGCGAAACCTTCCCGGGGGACCGGCATCGGAACGGGGCGCGCCGGGAGAGCCCCATGACCGCCGAGATCCAAGAAACCCTCGAGAGCGCCTCCTCGCCCGCGGAGCCCTGCCCGGGGCTTCGCCCCGAGGCGGCCGGGCCGCCGACGGACCTGCTCGCCCTGAACGAGTGCCTGGAGACCCTCTCCGCGGAGCGCTTCGTGGCCTGGTCGGCGGAGACGTTCGGCGAGGGGCTCGTGCTGAGCACGAGCTTCGGCATCCAGTCCGCCGCGCTCCTGCACCTGGCGACCGAGCAGGCGCCGAAGATCCCCGTGGTCTGGGTCGACACGGGCTACCTGCCGGCCGAGACCTATCGCTTCGCCGAGAGCCTCGCGAAGCGCCTCGACCTGAACCTCCACGTGGCCCAGGCCGAGGTGAGCCCGGCTCGCATGGAGGCCCTCCACGGCCGGCTGTGGGAGGAGGGCACCCCGGAGGCCCTCGCCGAGTACCACCGCATCCGCAAGGTCGAGCCGATGCAGCGGGCGCTGGCCGAGCTCGGCGCGACGGCCTGGATGAGCGGCATCCGCGGCCAGCAGACGGAGCACCGGGCCGAGCTTCCGCTCCTCGGCCGCCAGGGAGGGCGCTACAAGGTCTCGCCGCTCCTGCGCTGGAGCACGCGCGACGTCCACGCCTATCTGAAGCGTCACGACCTGCCGTACCACCCGCTCTTCGACGAAGGCTACGCGACGGTCGGGGATTGGCACTCGAGCCGCCCGGTGACGGCGGACGATGCCGACGAGCGGGACACCCGGTTCGGCGGGGTCGCCGCCGAGTGCGGGCTCCACCTCGAGGCTTCCGAGGACGAAAGCCTCGTTTCGAGCGCGCTCTAGGGCCGCGCCTTCGAGTATTCTCGGGGCATGTCCCGAGGGGTTCGCATCGCGTGGGCCGTGGCCCTGGCCCTGCTGGTGGCCGGCTTCGGCTCGGTCTTCGCGCTCAAGCGCTACCAGGCGCGCTCCGTCGACCCGGACTTCTGGGTGGACGACATCGCCGCCTTCGCCGAAGCGGATGCCGAGACCCCGCCCGTTCCGGGCGGCATCGTGTTCACCGGGAGTTCGAGCATCCGCCTCTGGGACGGTCTCGCGGAGGACATGGCGCCGCTGCCCGTCTTGAACCGCGGCTTCGGGGGGTCGCACCTCGCCCACGTGGTGCACTACTACGAGCGCCTGATCTACGTGCACGAGCCGCGCGCCGTCGTCGTCTACGCCGGGGACAACGACCTCTCCTCCGGGGGTGGAAAGACCGTCGAAGACGTGGTCGCGGCCTACGATGCGCTCGACCGCCTCGTGCGCCGGACGCTTCCCGAGGCCCACCTCTACTTCATCGCGATCAAGCCCTCGAAGCTGCGCATCGATCGCTGGCCCGAGATGGAGCGCGCGAACGCCGCCATCGAGAAGCGCTGCAACGCGACGCCGCGCCGGACCTACCTCGACGTGGCCACCCCGATGCTCGGGCCCGACGGGCAGCCGCGGCGCGAGCTGTTCGTCTTCGACGGTCTGCACCTGAGCGACGAGGGCTACGCGCTGTGGACCGAGGTCGTCCGCTCGCGCCTGCTGGCAGACTGGGAGGCCGCGGAAGCCTCGAACTAGGCCGGGGTCGTTCGTGCGACGAGGGCCTCGACGTCGACGCCGGGCGGCAGCGTGCCGAAGCCGCCGTAGCCCTCGCCGAGGCGGCTCGCGCAGAAGGCGTCGGCGACCGCCGGCGGTGCGTTCCGCACGAGCAGGCTGGCTTCGAGCGCCGTGGCCATGTCCTCGACGATCCGGCGCGCGCGCAGCTCCGCATCCTCGGGCTTCGCGAGGGCGTCTTCGAGCGCGCCGACGTGGGCGTCGAGCCGCCGGTCGCCCCCCTTTGCCGCGTGCAGCTCCGCCAGCAGGGCCGGCAGAGCGTCGGGTTCGCGCACCATGGCGCGCAGGACGTCGAGGCAGATCACGTTGCCCGAGCCCTCCCAGATGGCGTTCACCGGCGCTTCCCGGTAGAGGCGGGGCAGGATCGATTCCTCCACGTAGCCCGCGCCCCCGAGGCACTCCATCGCCTCGGCGATGGCCGCGGGCGCCCGCTTGCAGACCCAGTACTTCCCGACGGCGGTGGCGATGCGCGCGAAGGCCCGCGCGCCGGCGTCCTCGGGGCCTTCGTCGTAGGCGCGCGCGAGCCGCAGCATGAGCGCGGTGTGGGCCTCGCTCTCGACGGCGAGGTCCGCGAGCACGTTCTGCATCAGCGGCTGCTCCGCGAGCCGGCGGCCGAAGGCCTCGCGCTGGGACGCATGGTGCGCGGCCTGGGCGACGGCGTGGCGGATCAGGCCGGTGCTGCCAGAGACGCAGTCGAGCCGCGTGTGGTGGACCATCTCGAGGATGGTGCGGATGCCGCGCCCCGGCTCGCCCAGGCGCTCGGCGTGGGTGCCGCGGTACTCGATCTCGCTCGACGCGTTCGAGCGGTTGCCGAGCTTGTCCTTCAGGCGCTGGATGTGGAAGGCGTTGCGCGTGCCGTCGGGCCGGAAGCGCGGCACCAGGAAGCACGTCAGGCCTTCGGGCGTCTGGGCGAGGGTGAGGAAGGCATCGCTCATCGGCGCCGAGCAGAACCATTTGTGGCCGACGAGCTCGTAGTGCCCGCCGCCCGCTTCGTGGGCGACGGTGGTGTTCGCGCGGACGTCGCTTCCGCCCTGCTTCTCGGTCATGGCCATGCCGACGAGGCAGGCGGTCTTCTCCGCGGCGGGCTTCAAGACCGGGTCGTATGCGGTCGCGGTGACGCGCGGCTCCCATACGGCGGCGAGCGTCGCATCGTTTCGCAGGGCCGGGACGCAGGCGAAGGTCATGGTGAGGGGGCAGCAGCTTCCGGCCTCGATCTGGGAGAGCATCGAATGGAGCGCGCTGCGTGCGACGTGCGCGCCCGGGCGCGGCGTCCGCCAGGGCAGGGCGTGGATCTCGTGGTGCATGGCGAGCCGCATCACGTCGTGCCACGCCGGATGGTAGGCGACTTCGTCGATTCGGTGGCCGTAGCGGTCGTGGGTCCGCAGCTCGGGCGTGTAGCGGTTGGCGTCGCGCCCGAGCTCGAGGGTCTCGGCGCTGCCGAGCGCGCGCCCGGCGGCCTCGAGGCGCTCGCGCGCCCATGCCGCGCCTTCGCGCTCGGTGCCCTCGGCCAGGGCCGTGTCCGACGAGAACAGGTCGACGTCCTCGAGCGGGGAGGGCTGGTTGGTCACCGCGTGGGTTTCCCCTGTGCCGGGCCGGTCGGGCATGGCCCGAGTGTCGCCCGCGCCCCGCGCCCTGCCAAGCCGGGGCCCGTGTGTGGCATGCTGGCGGTCAGGAGGCGCATGACCCATCGACCCGACGGCCAGCCGCAGCGGTGTTCCAGCGCGCCGCGTCCCCGGCGCTTTCACGGCGTCCTGCGAGGCCTCGGGCTCGCGGCGCTGGTTGCCGCGGGCGCCGGTTGCGCCGGACCGGCCGGGAGCGTCGAGCAGGGAGGCACCGAAGCGGTGACCGAGGAGATCTCCGCCTACGCGGCCGACCGGGAGCGCATGGTCGCATCCCAGATCGTCGCGCGCGACGTCAAGGATCTCCGGGTCCTCGCGGCCCTGCGCAAGGTGCCGCGCCACCGTTTCGTCGGCGAGGCCGAGCGTCCCTTCGCGCATGAAGACCGTCCGCTGCCGATCGGCTACGGCCAGACCATCAGCCAACCCTACGTGGTCGCGCGCATGACGGAACTCGCCCGCGTCGGCCCGGGCGCGCGGGTGCTCGAGATCGGCACGGGCTCGGGCTACCAGGCCGCCATCCTCGCCGAGCTCGGCGCGGAAGTCTTCACGATCGAGATCGTCGGGCCCCTGGCCTCGCGCGCGGGCGACGTCCTCCGGGCGCTCGAGTACGAGAACGTGCGCGTCCGACAGGGGGACGGGCACGCCGGCTGGCCCGAGTACGCCCCGTTCGATGCCATCGTGGTGACCGCGGCGCCCGCGAAGGTGCCCGAGCCCCTCCTCGAGCAGCTCGCCGTGGGCGGTCGCCTCGTGGTGCCCGTCGGCACGGACCACCAGATGCTCGAGGTCCACACCCGGACGGCGGCGGGGATCGAGGTCGAGCGGATCTTTCCGGTCCGCTTCGTTCCCATGACCGGCGGCAACTGACCGAGGTCTGGACAGAACGTTCAAAATATTCTAAACGTACGAAACTGACGCGCCGAGGAGTGGACCATGGACTCCGCCTTCGTTCCGGCCTTTCGTACGGCCGCCTTCTGGCTTCTCTTCGGGGGGAGCCACGTGCTCCTCGCGAGCCACCCCCTGCGGTCTCGTCTGGTCGCGCGCCTCGGGCGCAACGGCTTCCTGCTGCTGTTCTACGCCGTCGCCTCGCTGACCTTCAGCCTGCTGGTGCACGACTTCGCGAGCCATCGGCTCGAGGGCGCCGCGGGCCCGGGCCTCGGGGCCGGTCCGCTCGGAGCCTTCCTCGGCGGGGTGAACGCCTTCGGCCTCGCCCTGGTCTTCGCCGCGCTGCTCGACTACCCGCGCTCCGCATACGCCTTCGACAACGTCGGGGCGAGCCGGCCGCGCGGCATCGAGACCGTGACGCGGCACGGCTTCTTCGTCGGTCTCGCCCTGCTCGGTGCGAGCCACGTTCTCCTGGCCCCGCGTCTCGTCGGCGCCGTGTTCATGGGCTCGATGGCCGTCTTCGTGCTCGTCGGGGCGGCGCACCAGGACCGAAAGCTCCTGCGCGAGCGGGGCGAGCCGTATCGGGCCTATCTGGCGGCGACCTCGATGTTTCCCTTCGCCGCGGTGCTCTCGGGCCGGACGCCGCTGCGCGCGCGCGAGCTGCCCTACCTGGGGCTCGCGGCCGGCGTGGCCGCGGCGTTCTGGCTGCGCGGATCCCACGCGAACCTCTTCGCCGACGGAGGGCTCTGGGCGATCCTGGTGGTCGTCGGAGGTGCGATCAACTTCGCCATCGTGGATGCCCTGCGCGAGCGGCGGCGTGCCCTGCGGGCGCGCGAATCCGTGGCATCCTGAGCGGATGGAACGAACGACCGCCACCTTCGTCGATGGCCTCGGCGCCGCCGCCGCGAGCTCGGGCATCCTGACCTCCGCCCAGGCCCAGATCTTCGCCCTGCTCTACATGGAGGGGCGCGCGCTCTCCCTGGACGAGATCGCCTCCGAGCTGCAGCAGAGCAAGAGCAACGTCTCGATCAACGTCCGGGTGCTGGCCGAGTGGCATCTCGTCCGGCGCCGCACCGTGACCGGTTCTCGCAAGGATCACTACGAGGCGGCGAGCGATTTCTTCCGCGCCATGCAGGAGATCCTCGAGCGTCGCTTCCGCTGGACGGTCCGTCAGGTGCTCACGACCGTCGAGGAGACGCGCGCGGCCGCGCCTTCGCCCGGCCGGGGCCAGGAGGCCAAGGCCCGGGCCCAGGAACTCGAACGCCGGCTCGCAGCGCTCGCGAACTTCTTCGGCGTGATGGACGCCGGGATCGGCGCCTTCGTTCGGGGCGAGGCGTTCCCGGCCGGAGATCTCCAGAAGGTCGTTCCGCTCCGGCGCTAGTGCCTTCCCCTGCGAACGGGCTCAGGCGGCCGGCGGGGCCGGCGGCGCGCTCGGCCGCGGTCGCGGGCCGCGAGCCGGTGCCGTCGGCGGCCGCTCCTCCCGGGTCGTCCGGGCGGGACGTGCGGTGCCGCTCGTAGCCGCCCAGGCGAGATCTTCCGGCAGCTCGAGCGGGCGGGCGATGCGTTCGAGCGTCGCGGGCCGACCCCCTCCGAGCGCGGCGAACTCCGGAACCTGACCGAGCAGCGCACGCGCCACGATCGGCTGGAGCCAGCGCGCGACCGGCAGCAGGGCCGGGTGGAGGCGCGCCCGGCAGTAGGCCACGTGGGTCAGCTCGTCGCGCCAGACTTCGCCGAGCAGGAGTGCGAGCCGTTCGGCCACCTCGGGCCGGGATGCATAGGCCGCCGAACGTTCGCGCAGGATCTGGAAGAGCACGGCGCCGACGCTCTCGCTGCAGAGGATGAGCACGAAGCGGACCCGCTCCGGGAGCCAGGACATCGCCCGGATCACACCGCGCAGGAGAAACGGCGGCGGCGCCAGCTCGAACGGTGCGCCGCAGGCCTTGCACGCTTCGGCGAGCAGGCGCGTGTGGTAGCGCTCTTCGAGGGCGACGTGGAGGAACTGCCGGTCCACGCCGGCGAAGCCGTGCCGGGAGAGCCGCGCCAGCTCGTACTCGACACCGTAGGCCTCGCCGCGGTTGGCCTTGCCGACGGCGATGGCGAACAGCGCCCTCGGATCGAGGTCCGCCGGCGCCGCGCGGTGGGCGTAACGCCGCTGCGCCTCCGGCTCGACGGCGGGGCAGGGCGTTGCGGGAAGCAGCCGTGCGAAGAAGGTCTCGCGCAGGGGGAGCCGGCCCCGCTCGCGGTCGGCCTCGCCGTCGCGGAGGCGGAAGTTCCGCGCCAGGGCGGCGCGCAGCCGGCGCCGATCGCCCTCGGAGAGCGGTTGGAACGGGTCGAGCCGGAGCGCGGCGGCTTCCGGGAATTCGGGATCGGGCACGGTTTTCCTCCGACCCCCGGAATCGGCTGATTCGACGCCCGGGTTGAGCCCTCAAGTGCGCGCTCGCGATGGCCGAACCAGGAGGAAACGGGGACGCAACCCGACCGCAGCCGAAGGGGCCGACATGATCCATGGGCAGCCCGTCGTCGATGCCGACAGCCACAAGTGCGAGAACCCGATCGTCCTGCTCGACTACATCGAGCGGCCCTTCCGGGATCGCATCGACTTCATCCGCGATCGGTACGGCGAGCAGCGTTTCCGCATCCTCGACCGCGATCCCCGCACGGGACGCAACGAGCTCGCGCGCGTCTTCCTCCAGCCCGAGGGCTACGGCAAGGGGACCTACCGTCCCTACCACCGCGAGTCCTCCCTCGGCGGGATCTTCAACCGCGTGCGCATCGAGCACATGGACCGCGAGGGCATCGACCACCAGGTGGTCTACGGCTCGATCACCCTGGCATTCAGCTCCCTGATCGATCGCGAGCTCGGCGTCGCCCTGTGCCGCGCCTACAACGACTACATCCGCGACGACTGCGCGCCGCATCGCCATCGCCTCCACCCGGTCGGCGTGCTGCCGATCCAGGACCCGGCCGAGGCGGTCCTCGAGCTCGAGCGCTGCGTCGAATCGCTCGGGATGGTCGCGGTGACGGCCGCGCCGCACGTGCCCATGCCGCACCCGGCGGCGCCGGAGGCCTTCCCGGAGGTCCGCGTCCCGAAGCACCTTTCTCACCCGGACTTCGAGCCGCTGCTCGAGCGGGCGGAGCAGCTCGACGTGGCGATCGGCCTCCACGGGGCACCGGGGGTCGGTCTTGCCGGCGGAGCCTCCGACCAGCTCGACAGCTTCACCCTCGTCCACGTGTTCGCGAACCGCAGCCTCCAGCAGATGGCGCTCGCACGGCTCCTGTTCGACGGCACCTTCGACGCGTTTCCGCGCCTGCGCTTCGGCTTCCTCGAGGCCGGTTGCGGCTGGCTGCCCGATTTCATGTGGAGCCTGCACGAACATTGGGAGAAGCGCATCGCGCACTTCGACCCGAGCGTCGAGGTCCGGCCGCGCGACTTCCTGCTCGAGCTGGCCCGAGAACAGCGGGTCGGTTCGCGCCGCATGCTCGGACAGGCGCGCGGCTTCATGCGCATGCTCTTCAGCGAGAGCGAGAAGGAGGTCTCGCCCGAAGAGCTCGAGCGTTTCCGCCATGAGCATCCGGCGATCCAGAGCGACCCGCTCTCCTATCTCGCCGAAGGGCGGACGTTCTTCTCGTGCGAGCCCGGGGATCCGTCCCCGACACTCCTGCGGGAGGGCCTCGGCCCCGTCGGTGAAACGCTTTGCGGGCTGGCCGTCGACTACGGCCACTGGGATGCGGAACTCGGCGGCTGCGTCGCTGCGATCGCCGAAAACGCCGCGTTCTCGGAAAATTTCAAGGAGCGGTTGCTCTCGCGCAACGCGCGCGCCTTCTATGGCCCGCGCCTCGAGGCGCGCCTCCATCCGCCCAAACCGGCGTTCGAAAGGAGCGTTCCCGAACGCCGCGGCGATCGTCGGAATCCCGCGCATTTCCCGTCGATTCCCTAGAGAACCGGGGGACAATGGTTACCTTCCTCGGGGGCTTTCTCCTCGAGGGCCCTCCGCGGGAGGCGCCGGTGACCGAATCCACCGCCGAAACACCGACGGGCTTGCGTCCCGAACGCGCCGCCGGCCTTCCCGGAGCGGGCCTCACCCGCGACTTCATGATGCGTTCGAACCTGGCGGTCGGTGCGGTCTATCCGTTCTGGCACCTGCTCGCACCGTCGGCAAGTCGCGACCCGTGGCTGGGGTGGTGGGCGGTCGCCGCCTGCTTCCTCGCGGTTGCGGGCCTCGCGAAGTTCTCGCGCCTCTCCGACACGACGATCCGCCGCCTGTTCAACCTCTGCCCTGGTCTCGTCACCGGCCAGCTCATGGTGCTCGGCCACCTGAACGACATGCACGTGTTCTACGCGGTCGGCGCGACGATGGCCCTCGTCTCGACCGCGGTCAGCCTGCGGAGCTTCCGCGGCCTCCTGACGTACTCGGCCTTCGTCGCCGGCCTCGCGGCCTTCCTCTACGCGCTCGCGCCCGACTTCTTGAAGCTCGCCTATTGGCTGGGGCCGCTTCCCGTTCTGTTGGGGGCGGCCTATCGGTTCTCGGTGCAGCTCGATCAGGCGCGGGCCGTCGATCTCCAACAGGAGGAACTCGAACGCCGCGTCCGCGAGCGCACCGCGGAGCTCGAGCACGCCAACGACCAGCTTCGCCGCGAGATGGAGGAGCGGGAGCTGCTCGAAGACCAGCTCCGCCTCTCCCAGAAGATGCAGGCGGTCGGACGCCTCGCCGGCGGAATCGCCCACGACTTCAACAACCTGCTCACGGTGATCGGCAACTACGCCGACCTCGTGCGGCGCCGGACCGACGACCCGGCCGTCGCGCGCGACACCGACGAAATCATCCGCGCCGGCGAGAAGGCCACGCGCCTGACCAAGCGCCTGCTTTCCTTCGCCCGCGGCGGCGTGATCCAGCCGACGGTGCTCGACCTGAACGAGGTCCTGCGCGACACGCGGCGCATGGTCGATTCGATCAACGGAGAGGACGTCGAGGCGGAGTACGAGCTCGCCGAGGACCTCCTTTGCGTCCGGGCCGACCGGGGGCAGCTCGAGCAGGCGCTCTTGAACCTCGTGCTGAACGCGCGGGACGCCATGCCCGACGGTGGAAAGCTCACGGTCTCGACGCGGAACCTCGCGCCCGCCGAGTTCCCGGAGTGGGGGCTCGCGGTCGACGGTTCGGCCCAGGTCGTTCTCTCGATCCGCGACACGGGCGTCGGCATGGACGCGGCGACGCAGAGCCGCGCCTTCGAGCCCTTCTTCACGACGAAGGCGCCCGACGACGGCACCGGGCTCGGCCTCGCGATGGTCTACGGCCTGGCGGAGCAGTCCGGCGGCTCGGCCCGGATCCGGAGCGAACCCGGGCAGGGGACCTGCGTCGAGCTCGCCTTCGCCGGTGTCCTCGAGACGGCCGTCCGCTCCTCGCGGCTTCCCCGCCGCTCGACGCCGCGGGCGAACGGCGAGTGCGTCCTGCTCGTGGAAGACGACGCCACCGTCCGGCAGGTGACCCGGCGCGTGCTGCGCGACGCGGGCTACACCGTGCTCGACGCCGAGGACGGGGACGTCGCGCTCGTGATCCTCGAGGAGACCCACGACGAGGTCGAGCTCGTCCTGACGGACGTCGTGATGCCGCGCATGAGCGGTCTGGAGCTGGCCCAGCGCATCGCCAAGGAGCGCCCCGCGCTCCCGGTCCTGTTCCTCTCGGGGCAGATGAACCACCCGTCGCTCGCCCACCGCGAGCTTCCGCCGGACGCGCAGCTCCTCCCGAAGCCCTTCAACCCGTCGCAGCTCCTCGAGCGCGTCGCCGAAGTGCTCGGTCTCGGCGCCGAGCTTCCCCGCGGCTAGCGGCCGAGCCCCCGGAGCTCCGGCAGGAGCCCGCGCACCAGGAGGTCGGCGAGGTGGCGGTGACCCGCCTCGTTCAGGTGGCTGTCGTTGCGCCAGCGCATGAGCTCCGGGGCGGCCTCACTCCTCATGACGCGAACGTCGACGTTCGCGGCTTCGAGCCGGGGCAGATCGAGCTGCGCGAGGTCGGCGCCCTTCGTCACGATGAGCAGGAACTTCGCGCCATCGCCCGCGACCTCCCGGGCGAGCTCGGCGACGAGCGCCGTCGTGAGGTCGAAGCCCGAGGCGAGCGCGGGTGCCGCCTGGGCGTCGCTCGCGAACAGTCCTGCCTGGCGCAACGGCGGGCCGGCCGAGCTCTCGCGCCGGCTTTCGTCCTGTACGGCCGGCGCCGTCCAGCGCTTCAGGGTCCAGAGGATTCCCGGGAAGCGGGAGAGCGTGCGCGAAGCGAAGCCGAAGGCGGCCGAGTGGTCGGCGAAGCGCGTCTGCAGCAGGCAAGCCGCTCGCTGCCCCGCCGAACCGACGTCCACGGCTTCCCCCTCGGCCGAGAGCATCCAGGCCGAGCACAGCGGGTAGGCCGGAACCGGGTGCCCGACCGGTGAGAGCGAACCATCGGCGGCGAGGGCGAAGGCCGGCTTGCCGAAGGGCCGCCGCGCGCGGTGCAGGGTGACGTTGTCGTTCGTGTCGTTGTCCGAGTGGACGAGCAGCACGACGTCCGGCTCGAGCGCGCGTCCGCGTTCCCGGTAGTAGAGGAGGCTCTGGTCCGTTCCGTAGCCGCGCACGGCGGCGTTGACGGTGCGCACCGGGCGCTGCAGCCGGCGCGAGAGCGGCTTCTCCATCCGCGCGACGAAGGTGTCTTCGTTCGCGACCTCGAAGCCTACCGTCACGGAGTCGCCGAGGAAGAGGAGGCGGAGCTCCCCCGGTGCCTTCGGGCCGACTTCCGGCCCGCGCAGCCCGAGCGAGTTGATCCGGACCGGCGCCTCGAACTCGATGGGGAACGGCCGGGGGCCCACGTAGTTCCCGGTGGCGCCGGGCTCGTGGGACCAGCCGAGGTCGGCGTCGTGGCGCCAGAAGAGGGATGGCTTCGAGTAGACGTCGTAGAGGGAGGAGTAGCCGACGAGGCGGAAGGCGAACTCGGCGAAGCCCGCGCAGAATGCGAGCGTTCCCAGCAGGAGCGCGAACTTGGCGACGACGCCCGGCCTGGCGTGCGGCCCCCGCTCTCCGGCGCCTTCCTCTTCGTCTCGAGACATCGTTCCTCCGGCCGACCCGCAGAGCCGAGCCGCGCCGCGCTCGGAAACTATCGTTCACGTCGACGTCGAGCCAGGATCGAGGCGCCCGGCGGCCTTTCCAAAGGCCCGAGGGGGTGGAATCATCGCCGGTGATGCATCGGGGTGGTGAGGAGACAGGGTCGCTCGACGCAGCGCTCGCTCGTTTCGGGCACGCGTCGTTCCGGCCGGGCCAGCGGGAGGCCATCGAGACCCTGCTCGGCGACGGGCGGCTCCTGCTCGTGGCGCCGACGGGCGGCGGCAAGAGCCTCACCTACCAGCTGCCCGCGAGCCTTCTCTCCGGAACCTCCCTCGTGATCTCGCCGCTCATCGCGCTGATGCACGACCAGGTGAGCGCCCTCGAAACGATCGGCGTCCCCGCGACCTACCTGGCTTCGACCCTCGAGCCGGGGGAGATCCGCTCCCGTCTCGCCGGCGTCGCCGAGGGCCGCTACCGGATCGTCTACGTCGCGCCGGAACGGCTCGCCCAGCCGGCCTTCCGCGCGCTGCTCGCCGAGCTCGACTGCCCGCTCGTCGCGGTGGACGAGGCGCACTGCATCAGCGAGTGGGGGCACGACTTCCGGCCCGAGTACATGGAGATCGGCGGCGTGGTCGCCGCACTCCCGGGCGCGCGGATCCTCGCCTGCACGGCGACCGCGACGCCCGTCGTGCGCGACGAGATCATCTCCCGGCTCGGGCTGCCGGCCGAGACCCCGCAGATCGTCACCGGCTTTGCGCGCCCGAACCTCTCCCTGCGCGCGCTCGAGACCGAGACGCGGCGCGAGCGCGAAGACGCCATCGACGCGGCGCTCGCGGAGGCGCTGCGCGACCCCGAGAGTCCCTCCGAAGGGGCGGCGATCGTCTACTCGCCGACGCGCCGGGCGGCCGAAGCGGAGGCCGAACGCCTCGCGGCCGCCGGCTGGTCGACGGGCTGCTACCACGCGGGCCTGTCCGCAGCCGAGCGCGAAGCGACCCAGCGGGCCTTCATGGCCGGCGAGCGTAGCGTCGTCGTGGCGACCAACGCCTTCGGCATGGGCATCGACCGCGCGGACGTGCGCGCCGTCGTGCACCTCGGCCCGCCGGGCTCTCTCGAGGCCTACTACCAGGAGGTGGGCCGCGCCGGGCGCGACGGCAAGCCGGCGCTCGGCCTCCTGCTCCACGCCTCCCGGGACCTCGGCCTGCGGCGGCACCTGCTCGAACGCGGCTCGGACGGCGAGCGCCCGGAGCCCGAGGTCGTCGAGCACAAGTGGAACCTCTTCCTCGAGCTGATCCGCTACGCCGACGGCGGGAGCTGCCGGCACGATGCGGTGCTCCGCTACTTCGGCGACGAGGCCGAGACGCTCTCGGGCTGCGGCATCTGTGACGTGTGCCGCGAGCTCGCCGACGCCCCGGCGGACGACCCGGAGGAGGTGAGCCTCGTGGTTCGCAAGGCGCTCTCGGGCGTGGCCCGCGTCCACGACCGCTTCGGCCTCTCGGCGGCGCTGAAGCTCCTGCGCGGGACGGCCGACGAGCGGCTCGACCGCACGGGCCTCTCGGCGACGCCGACGTTCGGGGCGCTTGCGGATCGAAGTGAACCGTTCCTGCGCCGTCTGGTCCGGCGCCTCGTGACCGCCGGCTGGGTCGTCTTCTCCGGTGGCGACCGGCCGGTCCTGCGGCTGACGGAATCCGGCGGTGCGGTGATGCGCGGGGAGCTTCCGCCGCGCATCATGCTGCCGCGCTCCGCGGGCCCGCGGCCCTCGGGGAAGACTGGGTCGCGGCGAAAGAGCCGGGCGACGGCCGGCGAAGAGCTCGCTCTCGATGCGGCGGGCGAGGCGCGCTTCGAGGCGCTCCGCCACTGGCGCCTCGACATGGCCCGGGCCGACGCCGTCCCGGCCTACGTCGTCGCGAGCGACCGCACGCTTCGGGACGTCGCGGCGCGCGCGCCGCGCGACGAGGAGGAGCTCCTCTCCTGCCACGGGATCGGTCCCGCCAAGGCGGAGCGCTACGGCGCGGCGATCCTCGAGCTGATGGCCGGGTTCCCGGCCGACGCGGACGGCTAGGAAGCGCCGCTCCGGCCTAGTGGTACGGGACGCCCTTCGGCCCTTCGGCCCAGATCTCGACCCGGTAGCGGACGCCCGAGGCGTGGGGCCCCTGGCAGGCGTTGGCGAAGGCCGTCCAATCGAACTGCAGCGTCGCGTTCGACACGCCGGAGGGAACGGACGGCGGGCCCGTCACCGTGCCGTTGCCGGTGGTCTTGCCCCAACTCCAGGCCCACGCTCCCGTGAGCTTCCAATCGTTCTTCAGGTCGATCGTCACCGCGTCCGTTCCCTGGTGATGGCTCGAGCCGAGCATCTCGAGGGCCGAGCAGTCCTCCTTCGGAGCGATGCTCGTCTGGTGCTTTGCCGCGAAGCTCGCGTTCTGGAAGAAGTCGGCCTCGGCCAGGGGGAAGCTCTTGGCCAGATTGCACTCCGCGGCGTTCGCGGCGCCGCAGGAGATCCCGACGTGCTGAGGATGGATCTTCTTCGCCTCCCGTGCGGCGCGGAAGCCGCCCGCGTCGAACCAGTTGCTCGGGGTGCCGTCGTGGCGGATCACCTGGAGGCGCGCCTCGGGCATGTCCTTCACGCCCTCGACCTGCGGCACGACGGCGATGATGCCGTGGGGGGTCCAGCCGTAGCGGTTGAGCTTCAGGTAGCCGCCGGGGAAGTCGCCGAGCAGGCGGACCTCGCCGCCGGGCGGGTTCGACCCGAAGCCGCAGCCGTGGATGTGGATCTGCTCGCCCGGGTCGAGGGGCGGGCTCGCCTGGATCGTCTCGATGGCGTAGCGGTCGCCGCAAGGGTCGGGTGCGAAACCGAGGCCATCGGCGCTGCCGTCGACGGCTTCGTCCCCGGGGCTCAGGGTGCCGCTCGGGCCGTAGCGCCGCGCCGGGTTCGCGATGCCCGGGCGCGCGGGGCGCAGGGCGTTCGGGCTCTCGGTGGCCCGGGTGTCCCCGGCCGCCGGACTCTCGGCCGGACGTCGCGGCGTCAGGGTGGGAGAGGCCTCGCGTGCGGTCGGGCTCGCGCCGCGCTGGATCGTCGACTTCTCCTCGGCGACGCCCATCTTCGGCCCGGCCGCGGCGGTCGGGAGCGCCTGGCAGGCCAGGGCAAGGCCGAGAGCGAACGAGGGCAGGGGGCCGGTACGCATGGGTTCCTCCTGACGCCGCGGGGGCAGCGGCGGGCCTACGAAGCGGTTCAAACGGTTCGGAAGGAGACGCTTCGGTCCCCCGATTGATTCACGGCGTCGTGCAGCCCCCGAAGACGTGGACCACGGCCACGCCCGTCGCGATGAAGCTCACGTAGGCGTCCTCGCCCTCCGGGGTGTGGTGGATGTTTCCGCCCCCGATGAACCACTCGGGGTGGCTCGCGCTGTGGGCTTCCCAGTCGAAGAGGAAGGCGCGCGGGTTGGCGTCGGCGGCGGCCTGCATGGCGGCGTTCGCATCCTGTGCGAAGGGGAGGACGGCGGGCAGCACCTGCTCGGACATGTTCACGAGCACGACGCAGCGGCCGTCGGCCGTGGCGTGACCGATCGTCGAGGCCAGGGCCCATTCGAAGTCGACGAGCCGGTAGCCGCCGCCCACGTCCTGCTCGGCGTGCAGGAGCCGGACGTCGTTGGTGATGAGGGCGAGCACGGTGACGCGCGGCTGGAAGAAGGCGACGCCCTCCTCGACCGAGAGCAGCGCCGGATACTGGGAGAGCAGGCTCGCCTTGGCGAAGTGCGCGAGGCTCGCGCCGCCCGAGCCGTAGGCGACGGCCGAGAGGCCCGAGACGTCGACGATCTCGTCACTCACCTGCTGGACCAGCCCGTGGATCAGGCTGTCGCCGAAGACCAGGGCGCCCGGGGTCGCGCCGCCGGTGTTGGCGGCGGAGCCGAAGCCGTAGGGGAGCCGCCAGGCGCCGACGGGTTCGTTGGGGATGCATCCCGCCGGGGCCAGGAACAGCACGGCGAGGGCGAGTCGGAGACGGTTCGCGGGCACGGATTCCTCCTGCGGATCGCTGGAGCTTACAGCGGTCCTGCACATTGCCGGGAGGTGCGGTGGCCCTCCCGATGGCGAAACTGGGGCGAATCAGGCTCCGCGTGCACCGGTTGCCGAGGCCAGACCACCGGTTAGAATTATGAACTGAACGTCATGTCAGTTTCCGCCTCCCTCCAAGAACCGAGCAACGGCCACAGTCTTCGCCGACTCGAAACCCGCCGCCGCCTCCTCGAGGCGGGGACCCGGGTCTTCGCCGAGCTCGGACTCCACGGTGCGACCAGCGCGGGAATCGCCCGGCGCGCCGGCGTGGCGACGGGCACGTTCTACCTCCACTTCGCGGACAAGCACGCGCTGTTCGAGGAGATCGCTTTCTCGACGCTGGCCGAGTTGAGTGCCCGGCAGGAGCGCGCGCTCGCCGAGCTCGAGGAGGGCGCCGAGACCCTGCGGCCGATGCTCGAGGTGCTCACCGAATTCGCCGAGGAGAAGCGCGACCTGATCCGCGTCGCCTTCGACCGGGGGAGCGAGAGCAGCGAGATCGCGGCGCGCATCCACGACGACACGGCCCGCCGCGTCGAAGAATCGCTCCGCCGCCTCGCCGAGACCCAGGATCTCGGCATCCACCCCGCTGCTGCCGCCCAGGCACGGGCCGCCACCCTGATTCGCGTCATCGCCTGGTGGGTCGAAGACCCGTCCCGGGCGACGCGCGAAGAGATCATCGAAACCCTTTACCACCTGGCTCCGGCGCGCATGATCGCGCGCGGAGCCGAAGCGCCTTCCCGTTAGCTGCCGAGGAGCCCCGAGCGATGTCCCACATCACCCACGACCCCGCGTACAACACCGTCGACCGCGACGACTTCATGTCCATGATCGAAGTGGACCGCTACGCGGACCGCGCCGACGCCTTCGACGAGATCATCTCGGCGACGCGCGACCACTTCTGGGACCCGAACGACCCGCGCTACATCGACTTCGACGCGGAGCCCTTCGACGTGACGAAGGAGCTCATCATGCCGCGCGACTTCACCGTGGAGCTGAACTGCGCCGTCGCCGACCGGCTCGACGAGAAGCAGCAGATCCTGCTCGCGAACGAGAGCACGCGCTTCCAGCTCTCGTCCATCCTTCACGGCGAGCAGGGCGCCTTCAGCCTCTCGGCGAGCCTCTGCCACATCATGCGGGATCCGGGCGCCCAGGAGTACGCCTCGAACCAGGCGCGCGAAGAGGCCCGCCACGTGAATGGCTTCGCCCGCTACATCCACAAGCGCTGGGGCAGCCCGCTCGGCTGCGGCCCGACGCTCGCGAGCCTGATGGACGAGGTCGTTCTCGCGCCGGAGGTCTACAAGAAGCTCGTCGGCATGCAGATGCTGATCGAGGGTCTCGCGATGGGCGCCTTCGCGACGATCGCGAGCCGCACCCAGGACCCGACGCTCAAGCGGCTTATCCAGCTCGTGATGAGCGACGAAGCCTTCCACCATCGCTTCGGGAAGATCTGGGCGGACAAGACCGTTCCCGATCTGAGCCAGGAGCAGCACGAGATCGTCGAAGACTGGGCGGCGCACTGCTTCCAGGTGCTGCTGTTCAATCTGGTGAACTCCGAACAGAAGCAGGCGATCTACCCGCAGTTCGGTCTCGAGTGGGAGTGGGTGCGCGGCGCCGTGCTCGAAGCCTTCAGCGACGAGGACCGGCGCCAGACCATGCGCGAAAGCACCAACATCTTCCGGGTGCTCATCAAGACCCTGCTGAAGGCCGGGATCATCACCGAGCGCACCCGCGGCGTGTACGCGAACTGGGTGGACATGGCCGAGCTCGACGCCGAGGACGACGAGGTCGCCGGGGCGGACGTGGCCGACGCGATGCTCAAGGAGCTCGCCGAGGTCAACGCCCAGCGCCGCGTGATCTCGAAGGCGCTCCGCTAAGCGACTGAAAACGCTGGTGAAAGCGCTGCGCAGGGACGGTAAGGAAAGGGTTCGTCGGCGGTAAAGGCAGCCGGACGAAGTCTCCGTAGATTGCGGTCCGTGGGGCAACGAAGCCCCCGACCCACCGAACGGAGAACGTCATGCGCCGCGCCCTGATCCTCGCCTACAGTCTCGCCTCCTACGCCTTCTTCCTCGGCGTCTTCCTCTACGCCATCGCCTTCATCGGCGGCTTCCCGGTCCCGACGACGGTCGACGCCGGCGGCCCGAGCGCGCCGCTCGCGACCGCACTCGGCGTGAACGCGCTCCTGCTGGGCGTCTTCGCACTCCAGCACTCGGTGATGGCGCGGCCCGCCTTCAAGCGATGGTGGACGCAGTTCGTGCCGAAGCCGGCCGAGCGCGCGACCTACGTGCTCGCCTCGAGCGTGGCCTTCGTGGCGCTGTTCGCCTGGTGGCACCCGATCGACACCGTGGTCTGGGACTTCCAGGACGAAGGCGCCCGGGGCATCACGACGATCGCCTACCTCGCGGGCTGGGCTCTGCTGCTCTACGCGACCACGCTGATCGACCACTTCGACCTGTTCGGCGTGCGCCCCGCGTGGCTGCACTGGAAGGGCACCGAGCACCGGAAGAGCCTGTTCGTCACGCCCGCGCTCTACGAGAACGTGCGGCACCCGATCTACGTGGCCTGGATCATCATCTTCTGGGCGACACCCACCATGACCGTCGGTCACCTGCTGCTCGCCGGGATGACGACCGCCTACATCCTCGTGGCCATCCGGCTCGAAGAGCGCGATCTCGTCGACGAGTTCGGCGACACCTACCGCCGCTACCAGCAGCGCACGCCCATGCTGATTCCGCGCATGCCGGAAGCCTGGCGCGCGGACTACCGGACGGACTGCTGGTAGGCGCCTGAACCGGACCGGCCCGACACCTCGAACGAACCGAAAGAACACGGAGAACACCATGACGACTGCAACGAACCTCGACCCCGCGCGCGCCGAAGCCTTCGCCGGCAAGATGGCCGGCATCCTGAACGCCGGCGGGCTCGCGCTCATGACCTCGGTCGGCCATCGCACGGGCCTGTTCGACACGATGGCCGGGATGCCGCCGGCGACCTCGCTCGAGATCGCCGAGCGGGCGGGGCTCGACGAGCGCTACGTCCGCGAGTGGCTCGGCGCGATGGCGACCGGCGGCATCGTGGAGGTCGACGCGGCGAGCACGGTCTACCACCTGCCCGCCGAGCATGCGGCGTGCCTCACGCGCGAAGCGCGGCCCGGCAACATGGCCGCCACGGCCCAGTGGATCGCCGTGCTCGGCGGCGTCGAGAGCGAGATCGTCGAGTGCTTCGAGCACGGAGGCGGCGTTCCCTACGATGCCTACGACCGCTTCCATGCGGTGATGGCCGAAGAGAGCGATCAGACGGTGGTGGCCGTGCTGATCGACGTGCTGCTGCCCGCGGTCCCCGGGATCGTCGAGCGGCTCGAGAAGGGCATCCACGTGCTCGACGTCGGCTGCGGCAGCGGGCGCGCCCTCGCCGAGATGGCCCGCGCGTTCCCGCGCAGCAAGTTCACGGGGTACGACCTCTCGAAGGAAGCCGTCACCAACGCCAAGGCGGCGGCTGCCGCCGACGGCATCTCGAACCTGCGATTCGAAGTGCGCGACGTCTCGCGGCTCGACGACGTCGACTGCTTCGATCTCATCACGGCCTTCGACGCGATTCACGACCAGGCCCGGCCCGACACCGTGCTCGCGGGGATCTCGAGCGCGCTGCGCCCGGACGGGACGTTCCTGATGCAGGACATCGCCGGGACGAGCCACGTCCACGAAGACCAGGAAGGCCCGATGGCGCCCTTCCTCTACACGATCTCGTGCATGCACTGCATGAGCGTCTCCCTGGCGCAGGACGGCATGGGGCTCGGCGCCATGTGGGGACGGGCGACGGCCACCCGGATGCTCGGCGAGGCCGGCTTCGGCGAGGTCACCGTCACCGAACTCGAGCACGACCCGCTGAACTACCTCTACGTCTGCAAGAAGGGGGTCTGAGCGCGCCACGCGTGCGCTCGGCGGAGAGGGCGCGGCACCCGGCTCGTTCGGGTGCCGCGCAGCACGTTCCGGCGATTCCGGTGCCCCGGCCTGGCGTCCCGCAGTAAGCTGTCCGCCGTGATCCACCGCTTCGGGAACTACGAGCTCGACGAGGCGAAAGGCGAGTTGCGCTGCGAGGGGAAGCCCGTGCGCATGCAGCCGAAGCCGTACGAGCTGCTTCGCCTGCTCCTGCGCGAACGCGAGCGCGTCGTCTCCTTCGACGAACTCCACGAGGGCCTCTGGCCCGACACGATCGTCACGCCCTCGTCCCTGACGCGCGCCGTGAGCCACGCCCGGCGGGCGATCGGCGACACCGGCCGGGGCGAGATCATCCGCAGTCACGCGCGCCGGGGGTATCGGTTCTGCGCGGACGTCGAGAGCCACGTCCCCGCGCCGGGCGTTCCGGACGCCGCGAAGGCCGGGGCGGAAGCGGTCCCGGCCGGGACGCCGCGCGATCCCTTCGTCGGACGCGAAGCGGCGCTCGCCCAGCTCGATGCGGCATGGGGCCAGGCTGCCGCGGGCCGGGGCGGCGTCGCGGTGCTGCGGGGGCCGGCGGGGATCGGGAAGTCGCGCCTCGCCCAGGAGTTCGCCCGGCGTGCCGGCGCACGCGGAGCGCGCGTCATCGTCGCCCATGGCCGACAGGGGGCCGGCGTTCCTCCGCTCTGGATCTGGACGCCGGTGCTCCGGGAGCTCGGGCGGCACCCGCAGTTCGCCGATGCGCTCGTCCCCGTGCTCGAGTACGGCAAGGAGTTCGCGCGCTGGGTGCCCGAGCTGACCGACCGCATTGCCGAGGCGCGTCGAGGCAAGGAAGCCGAGGTCGAACGCCTCTCGAAGGAAGAGCGCCAGTTCCTCCTGTTCGACGCGGCGGGGCGGAGCCTGTTCGAGTGCAGCCGCCGGGAGGCCCTGCTCGTCGTTCTCGAGGATCTGCATTGGTCGAGCGCGGCGGCGCTCGGTCTGCTCGAACACGTGGCGCTCGGGGTGGGCGGGTGCCGGGCACTGCTGCTGGCGACGGTGCGCGACGAGGCCGAGCCGAACCCTGCCTTGAGGCGCACGCTCGCGGGCTTGAAGGGCGTCGACGGGAATCTCGAGGTTCCGCTGGACGGCCTTTCACGCGGGGAAGTCGCGAGCCTGCTCGCCGAAGCGATCGGCCGCCACCCACCGAGCGAACTCAGTTCGGAGGTCTTCGCGCGGACCGAGGGGGTGCCGCTCTTCGTGCGCGAGGCGATCCGCCTGCTCGCCACGCGCGGCGACCTCGCGGACCCGGAGGCGCTCTCCCGGCGCGGGGTCGCGCTTCCGCTCCACTCCTTCGAGTTGATCCATCGCTCCCTCGATGCGCTCCCTTCGGATGCGGTGGAACTCGTGAGCGTCGGGGCTGCGCTCGGGCGCGACTTTTCCGTGCCGCTCGTGGCCTCCATCGCCGAGGTCGACCGGGAGACGGCCCTCTCTCGCATCGACGTGGCCGTCGCGGGCGGCGTGCTCGAGCCCGCCGCGGAAGACCCGGGCCGTTTCCGCTTCGCCCATGCGCTCTTTCGCGACGCCGCCTACGAGCGGCTGGGCCCGCACCAGCGCGTCCGCCTGCATCACCGGGTGGCCGAGCGGCTCGAGCCCCGCCTCGTGGCCGACCCCGGTGAAGTGTTGCCGGAGCTCTCGTACCACCTGCACCGCTCCCTCGCCCTGGGCGACCCGGGACATGCCCTCGAGATCGCCGAGCGCGCTGCCACCCAGGCGCGGGCACTCGGTGCCGACGACCAGGCCGCCCAGCACTACGAGCAGGCGCTGGCGGCCCTCGAACACCGCGATCCGCCCGACGCGGATCGCCGTCTGGCGCTGCTGATCGAGCTGGCCGAGGCCCACGGCTTCGCGGGCGAGCGCGGCGCGCGGCGCGAGCGGGCCGAGCAGGCCATGGATCTCGCGCGTTCGCTGGAGCGGCCGCGGGAGTTCGCGCGTGCGGCCATCGCCTTCTGCGAGATCACCGAGTGGTCGCCCGTGGATCCGGAAGCCGCGCGCGCACTCCACGAGGCGCTCGAACTGCTCGGTGATGTGGCGAGCGTGCAACGCGCGAAGATCCTCGTCCGCCTCAGCTATCTCGAGGCCGGGTCGAAGCATCTCGAGGTCGGCGCGGACCGCGCGGCGGTGGAAGCGCGTGGCCGCGAAGCCCTCGCCGCCGCGCGCAAGACCGGCGATGCGGACGCCATCCAGGAAGCGCTCTTCACGCTGATGTACATCCTCGCCGGGCCGGACCAGCTCGGCGAGCGCGCGAGCCTGGCCTCGGAGCTGGCGGATCTCGCCCCGGACTCCGGCGATCGCGACCCGGCGCTGGTCGCGCTGATCGACTCCGCCTGCGACGCGCTCGCCGAGGGCAGCGCGGCGGCGGCCGGACGGCGCCGCAACCGTGCCGAGGCCCTTTGCGGAACGCGCCCGCACCAGGGCTTCGCGTGGCATCTCGCGATCTACGACGCCGGCATCGCACTGATGGAAGGCCGCCTCTCCGAGGGTCTCGGCCTCACCGAGCACGCCGTGGAGCTCGGCCGCCGCATCTCCCATCCGTATGCCAACGCATGCTGGCTCGCCCAGCGCGCCGAGGCCGCGCGTTGGCAGGGGAGGGCAGGGGAATCCCTTCGCCTCCTCGAGCGGGGCGTCGATGCTTCAGCGCAACCGAACCATTGGATCCTCGGCGTCTGCGGCCGCTGCCACCTGAGCCTCGGGAACGAAACGCGGGCACGCGACTACTTCGAGCGCATCGCCGTCGATGCCTTCTCGCGGGTCCCGCGCGGCATTCGTTGGCTGAACTCCATCCTCGAAGCCGCCCACCTCTGCGTCGAGCTTGGTGAGGACGGGCACGCCGATCCGTTGATCGAGCTCCTCTCGCCTGTCTCGACGCTTCACGGCGTCTTCTGCATCCCGGTGAACTACGGAGGCCCGATCGCGGGGGCCCTCGCGGGGCTTCACGCGCTGCGCGGAGAGACCGACGCCGCCATCGGCTTCGCCCGGAGCGCGGTCGCGAGCACCGCGGCGCTCGGAGCACGGCCTCAGGAGATGCGGCATCGCCGCGACCTCGCGAGCCTGCTCGTCCAGGCCGGGGACGCCGCGGAAGCCGCAGACGAGCGCGCCGCGGCGGACCGGATCGCGAGCGAGTGCGGACTCGAAGACGCCCTTCGGCCAGGGGCCTAGACGGCCAGGAACTGCCGGACGAGCGCGCCCGCTGCGGTCAGGTTCAAGAGGAACGTGCCGAGCGCGCCGATCCCGCGCGGGATCGATTCGATCGTTTCCTTCAGGCCGATCGCGTGCAGGACGCGCGCGAGGATCATCGCGATGCCGATGCCGTGCAGGAAACCCGCAGACGCGCCGTTCAACTCGAGCACGGCGAACATCAGCATGAAGTAGGGAACCCACTCGATGAAGTTCGCGTGCCGGCGCATCGCGACGAGCAGGTCCGCGCGCCCGCCGTCGCCGACCGAGACTCCGGCAGCCCCGCGCATCCTTCCTGGGAGGACGGCGAGCACGCCCGCGAAGACCGCGAACACGGCGAGGTAGAGAGCGGTGATGGGGAGCGGCACGGGGACCTCCACGAGTTTGGAGCGGTCATTCTACGAACGACGCGTTCTTGCGGGCAAGCTGCGTGTGGCTTGCGCCCCGCCCGAGCGGCCCACGCCGGGGGCGCTGGCTGGTATGCTCGCTGCGGGGAATGCGGCACCGAAGGCGATGAAGAATCGGGCGAAGCGGGAACGGTTCGGGTTCCGTGTCACGGAAACCGGTGCGTGGAAGTTCGCGTTCGCCATCCTGCCCTTCGTTGCTCTCCTGGCGTGCGGCCCGACCGTTCCGCGCTGGAACCCGGGCCCGGCGGATCCCGATCGCTGCCAGATCGATCGGCGTGGCGCCCTCGACGAAGCGCTTTCGCTCCGTTTCGAGCCCGCAACCGACGTCGTCCTCGCAATCGACGTCTCGCAATCCACCCGGCTCTCGATGCCGGCCTACGCGGCCGGCCTCTCGGTGGTTGATCGCTACCGGGTCCCTGCGGATTCGACGCGTCTGGCTGCGGAGGTCTCCGTCGCCTGCGCGCTGCTGCGCGAGGCACGGTCCTCGGGCAGCCGCGTCGGCCTCGTGATCTTCTCGGGCGACGCCGACCCGGCCACGCCGGACGCGAAGCCGCTGGTCGCCCCGACCGACGATCTGATGCACGTCGTCCACGGCATCGACGCCGTCTTCGAGGCGGGTCCGACGGGCGGGACGAACTACGAGGCCGCGCTGCGCGAGTCGGACCGGCTCCTTCGGCCGCAGGACGGCCGCGCGCGCCGGATCGTACTGATCACCGACGGCATCCCCACGCTCCCGCACCTGCCGGCCAGCGAGTCGGACCCGAGCGACTGGGACGCCACCTTCGACGCCGCGGCAACGCTGGCGCGCGTGGGCACGCGCCTCGACATCATCGCCATCGGGGGCGTCGCGGAGTCGGTCAGCTTCGGTCTGATCCGGAGCGTGTCCCTCGAGACGGGCGGCTCGACCATCGGCCTGCACGACCTCCCGCGCTAGCGTGTCGAGCGTGCGATTCCTGCTTGGAGTGGCCGCGGCGGCCGGCGCGCTCGCCGTGCTCGTGACGCTGATGTTCCGCCTTCAGGGAGACTTCCAGGCGGATCACGAACCGTTCGTGAGACGCTTCCTCGCGGACTACTCGCAAGCGTGGCGCATCGAAGACGTGCGGGATCGCGTCTCGAAGGAGATGCTGCTCGAGATCCAGTCCGGTCGAGGCGAGGAGGCCGTCTCCCTGTTCCGGCGGATGGGCCCGCTCCGGGAGATCACGAGCCTCGAAGTCGAGACCTACTTCGCAGGCGCCGGCGGCAGCTCGGGGATCTTCGAACTCCTGGCCCGGTTTGAGAACGCCCCGGCCCTCGTTACGCTTCGGCTCGAAGTCGAGGGAGAGGTGCCGCGGGTCACGACGCTGCGCATCGACCCTCTGGAGGCACCATGAAACTCGCCGCCAACGCCCTCGTCGCCTTCGTCGCGTTGCAGCACGTCGGCTTCCTGGTGCTCGAGATGTTCCTCTGGACCTCGCCCACCGGGATGCAGGTCTTCGGGACGACGCCGGACTTCGCGGAGCAGTCGGCCAGCCTCGCGGCCAATCAGGGGCTCTACAACGGCTTCCTCGCTGCGGGGCTCGGCTGGGGACTCCTGCGCGGAAACGACGGCTTCGACGTGAAGGTCTTCTTCCTCGCCTGCGTCGTCGTTGCAGGCGTCTTCGGCGCCGCCACGGCGAGCGCCTCGATCCTCTTCATCCAGGCCGTGCCTGGCCTGATCGCCCTCGGTGCGCTGCTGCTCGCGCGGCGGCGCGAAACCACCTAGCGCGATGGACGAAGCGATCCACGGAGATCTGTCCGTCCGCGCCAGTGCCGACACGCAACAGATGGACTGGACGGCGAGCCCGAGCGGTTCCGTCTGGCGCAAGCGCGTCCATCGCGTCGGACCTCCGGAGTCGGGGCAGGTCACGTCGGTCGTTCGCTACGAGCCGGGCTCGCGGTTCCCGGCCCACGACCATCCCGAAGGGGAGGAGATCCTGGTGCTCGAGGGGGTCTTCTCGGACGAGCAGGGGGACTGGCCAGCCGGAACGTTCCTCTTGAACCCCGAAGGCTTCCGCCACGCGCCCTTCTCGGAGCCGGGGTGCAGGCTGTTCGTGAAGCTGCGCCAGTATCCGGGTGCGGCGCGTGAGCACCATGCGATCGATACGAACGCACGCGCCTGGCAGCCTTCCGCGACGCCGGGCGTGGCCCGCAAACCGCTCTACGAGCAGGCGGGGTTCTCGGATCTCATGGAGTTCGAACGCTGGGAGCCCGGAGTCGAGCGCGGCCCGCAGGTCTACGAACGCGGTGTCGAGTTCTTCGTGCTCGACGGTGGCTTCGCCGACGAGGGGGGTACCTATCCCGAGGGGAGCTGGTTGCGGCTGCCGGCCGGGGAAGAACACCGTCCGGTTTCGGAAGCGGGCTGCACGCTCTACGTCAAGCGCGCGGGCCTCCCCTACCTGCGATCCGCCGGCTAGCGGCGTCCGCCGAGCCATCGACCGTGCCGCGCATCGAAGTGCTTCGCGCCGACGTCACCACCCTCGAAGTCGATGCCATCGTCAACGCAGCGGACGAGCGCATGCTCGGCGGCGGCGGGGTCGACGGCGCGATCCACGCCGCGGCGGGGCCGGAGCTGCTCGAAGCGTGCCGCGCCGTGCCGGAGGTTCGCCCTGGGGTTCGTTGCCCGACCGGCGAGTGCCGCGTCACGCCCGGCTTCCGGCTGCCCGCGCGCTACGTGATCCACGCGGTGGGGCCGGTATGGCGCGGAGGCGCCCAAGGCGAGGCGGAGCTTCTGGCGGACTGCTACCGCAACGCCCTCCGAGCCGCGGCCGAGCGCTCCCTCGCGACGGTCGCGTTCCCGGCGATCAGCTGCGGCGTGTTCGGCTACCCGCCGGCAGATGCCGCGCGTGTAGCGGTCCGCGCCGTCCGAGAAGCCCTCTCCCGTGATGGCGCGGTCGATCGGGTCCAGCTCGTCGCGTACGGCGACGAGGTCCTCGCCGCGCTCGAGACGGCCAAGGAGCGGTGGGCGTAGACCTCTCGGCGTCCCGGTGTAGCCCACAATCCGACTCCGCTATGACTAGAGCGGCAGGGCGAAGGAGGAACGACGTGTGGCTTCGGCTCGTGGGCGCTGGATTGATCGGGTTCGTGCTCGCCTGTGTGGCGCTGACGTTTCTCACGACCGGGGATGAGGTCGCCGATTGGGAGCCGGCCGCTTCTGCGCTGATGCCGCGCTTCGAAGGGCCGGGCGTCGTGGTCGGCGGCAAGGTCTACTTCTTCGGCGGCTTCAACGACGAGGGTTTCGCCGAGGGCCGCCTGAATGCGGTCCGGGTCGTCGAGACCTACGACCCCGCGGCGGATCGCTGGGAACGGCTCGGCGAGGCGCCGACGGCCTTGACGCACATCGTTCCCGCGGCCGACGGACCCTACGTGTGGATCGCGGGAGGCTTCATCGGCGACTACCCCGGAGCGGCTTCGGCGGCGGTCTGGCGCTACGACACACGCGACGATTCCTGGAGCGAGCGGCCCTCGCTGCCCGTTCCGCTCGGTGGCGGCGGGCTGGTCCGGGTCGGCCGGAAGCTCCACTACTTCGGCGGCTACTACGCGGCCGAGGAACCCGAGGGCGCCGATCATCACTGGGCGCTCGATCTCGACGACGAGGCAGCGGGCTGGCAACCGCGCGCGAAGCTTCCGGAGACCCGCGGGCACGCCGGCTCCACCGTCTTCGAGGGCCGGATCTACGTCTTCGGGGGAACGCACGTGCATCACCCCATCCCCGAGGACATCGCGAGCAACGTCCGCTACGACCCGGCTCGCGACCGCTGGGAGCACTTCGCGCCCCTCCCGGCGCCCCGCTCCCACATCGAGCCCGGCACCCTGGTCGTCGGCGATCGCATCCTGCTGGTGGGCGGACGCGACAACGCCTCGGGCTACTTCGACGAGACGGCGATGGCCGACCTGCTCGCCTACGAGCCCGCAACGGACACCTTCCACCCGCTCCCGCACCTCCCGCGTGCGCTCCGAGCACCGGTGGCCTTCCTCTGGAAGGACGAACTCTTCGTGACGATGGGCAGCACCTACGGGGCGGACCACGCGCAGGCGACGACCTGGCGGACGCCGTGCCTGCCCGACGCGCCTTCCCTGTGCAATACGGAATCGGCCTCGGCCGGGGTCCGGCGCGCTGCCACGGCGCGGAACCTCTTGAAGCGCTTCGCCCGTGCGACGCCCTGGCCCTTCGGCCGTCTCTGGGAGCCGCTCCGCGCGACGGCGATCCCCTACTACCGCGATCCCGTGATCCTCGACTAGCGCTCCCCGCTCCGTCGCGCCGTCCACAGGGCCGTGAAGGGGTGGATCTGCTGTGCGACGAGCGCGCGCGCCATCTCGAAGGGGCCACCGTGCTCGAGGGGGAAGGTCGGATCCTTCACGCCCGTCTCCGGGTATTCGTCCCAACCCTGGTACTGGGTCCCGAAGAGCCGGTCCCAGAAGCTGAAGATCAGGCCGAAGTTCTTCTCGTGATGACGCGGGTCGGTCGAGTGGTGGATGCGGTGGGACTGGGGCGTCACGAGCACATGGCGCAGGGGGCCGAAGTCCGTCCGGAGGTTCGCGTGGTAGAGCCGGGTGAACCAGGTCGAGAAGAGCGTCCAGGCCAGGACCTGGGGCACCTCCACCGAGAGCATGAGCATCGGGAAGACGCGGACGGCCGCGGCGACGACCAGGTCGATCACGTGATTCCGGTCGTCCGTGAAGAGGTTCATCTCCGGCTGGGAGTGGTGCACCGCGTGGAAGCTCCAGGCGATCTTGTGCCGGACGAAGTGGTGGAACCAGGCGAGGAGGTCGGCCGTGAGGATGCCGAGCGTGAGCCGGGCCGGCGTCGGCAGTGACGCGATGCCGGGCACGGTGAGGAACGCCAGGTGGTTCTCGTACACGGCGTTCATCAGGGCGACGAACGGTCCGAGCACGGCGACGTTGCCCGCCAGCCGGACGACGCTCCACAGCGCGTCGAAGCAGAACGAGCGCCCGACCAGGGGCTGGGAAGGCACCGCGGGAAAGCGCCACTCGAGCAGGAGGATCAGCCCCACGGCGACGTAGAAGACCGGCTCCGTCAGGCCGAGGGCCGTCACGATCTTGCCGGCGAGGGTCCATAAGGCGTCGGCGTTCACGGGCTTGGCGATCCTCGCTTCTCGTTCCTCGTCAGCACATCGGCGGAGCGTCGCCGGCGGTGAAGCCGGGGCATGTCTCCATCCGGGCCGCGCACGCCTAGGGCGCCGGGTACGCCTCGAGGCGGCTCGCGCGCACGTCGTCGAGGTCGTGGCTGACGACGACCGTCATGTCCGGCTCCGCGTCGAGCGCCGCCAGCCAGCGGCGGAGCTCCCCGGTTCGGGCCGTGTGCTCCGGGACGAGCAGGCCACTGTAGACGAAGCCCTTCCCGCGATCTTCGAGCAGGTCCGCCTTGCTGTTGGTGGTGTCTCCCGAGAAGAGCCAGAGGTGTCCGTCCACCGCGAGGGCGAACAGGGTCGAACCGGGCGTGTGCCCGCCGAGCGGGACGAGGGCCAGGCCCGGAAGGCCCTCGGGCTGGAGGAGTCCCTCACCCTCGAGCACGCGCCGCTCGAGGCACGACGCTTCGATGAGATCGTCACTCTCGGTCGTGTTGAAGTTGTGCTCGGTCGCCTGCCAGTGGGTCTGGAAGACGGCGGCGCCCGGCCCGCGCTCGGCGCAGAGGGCGCCGATGCCCTGGGTGTGGTCGATGTGGAGGTGGGTGAATCCGACGCCGTGCACGCGCGCCACGTTGCCCCCGAGCTGGGCGGCCACGTTGCCATGGAACCGTGCCTCGCCGGAATCGCCGAGCAGGCCGATCAGCTCCGCGAAGTCGGCGGCGCCCTGCGCGTCCATGCCCGCATCGATCATGAACGTCCGGCCGTCCGCCCACTCTGCGAGGAAGACCGTGTGGCCGAGCAGGCCGCGCGAGACCGGCTGTTCGGCCACCACGAGGTAGCGGAGGCCCACCGGACCACCCGGCGCCGTGAGCAGCGCACGGAAGTCCTCCGCGGCCGGAAGGGCCGGTTCGATTCCGCGAGTCTGGACGTGGGGCGGAACGAGCAGGATCGCGAGGCCGAGCACGGCGACGCCGACCAGGCCCAGCACGATTCGAATCAGCAGTCTCATGATGAGGGTCTCCGGCCCGCGGCGGCGGCGAGCGCGAGGAGCAGGATGCCCGCCCCGGGTTCCGGCACGGTAGTGATTTCGATCCTCTCGACCCAGGCCAGAAGTTCGACCTGGCTGCGCTGTGGCGTGAAGCGGAAGTAGGCCGTCGTTTCGGGGATCGCGAGGAGTTCGAGCATCACCGTCTCGCTCGAGGCGCCGACGCCGACGGCGTGGCGGGCGAGTTCGTCCCCCGCCGCATCGAATGCCGCGAGGATGTGATCTCCGCGGCCGATCCCGGTGGCTCGGGTGCGGAGCCGGATGCTCGCAACCGGGTCGGTCACCGAGATGCGCAGGGTGCTCGCGAACTCGTTGTTGAAGATGAAGAGGGTCCCGAAACGCAGGATCGAACTCCCCGGCAGATCGCGCCGTCCGATTGCGGGGCCTCCGACGTCATCGGTCACCGCGATCGGTTGGCCGGTCAGGAGGCCTCCGTTGGCTTCGTGCTCGAGGAGGACGCCGGGGAGGATCGCGTCGAGGTCGGTCCCGGATGCAAAGTCCGCGGCATCGATGACCAGGGTCGCGGCGCCTGCCCGGGAGCAGAGGAGGAGTGCGGAGAAGAGGACGAGACCGGGCCATCGAAGCACGACGGGCCTCCGAGCCTCCCAGGGGCTTCGATCGTATCAGCTGGTTGCGAAGGGGGGCCGGAAAAGTGCCGCCCCGGACGGCACGTCCGCCCTAGCGGCCGGCGTCGCGGATGCTGAGCAGGCGCTCCGGGTCCGAGAGCAGGAGGTGTCCGTTGGCCCGGTCCACCAGCCCTTCCCGCCTCAGGCGCGTCATGGCGACGTTCACGCTCTGGCGGCTGGCGCCGATCAGATGCGCGAGCGATTCCTGCGAGAGGCGCAGCGCGATGCGGTGCCCGTCGTCCGTCGCTTCGCCGAAGTCCTGTGCCAGCTCGACGAGCACGGCGGCGAGGCGCGCCCGCACGTCGTGGAACACGAGCCCCTCGACGCGCGATTCGACCCGCTTCATGCGGTCGCCGATCTGGCTCGCGACGGCGTGGGCGAACCCGGGGCGCGTCCGGACCCATCCTCGGAAGAGATCCAGCGGAAGCCGCCAGGACGTCGAGGGTGCCTCCGCGTCGGCGAAACTCTCGCGTTCGTGATCCCCGAAGCCGGCGAGCTCGCCGAACACTTCGCCCGGGTGGATGAAGCCGAAGATGACCCGGTCCCCGGTGCGGGAGATCCGGTAGATGCGGACGCGGCCCGCCTCGAGCAGGTAGACGGAACGGGCCTCCAAAGTCGGCTCGAAGATCACCTCGCCAGCGGAGTGATCGCGGCGGACGGCGCGTTCCGACAGTTCCTTCCAGTCCGCTTCTTCGAGCTCGTCGGAGAGCCAGGCGAGGCGCTTCAGGGGCGTGACGTCCTGCATCGCGTTCGGACCGTAGCGCACGCGGCTCAGGTCCCGCGCGTGTGCTTGGTGAGCTTCACGACCGCCTTCGCCACGCGGCGGGTGAAGTAGAAGACGCGGCGCAGGTCCTCGATCATGTCCATCTCGATGCCATAGGCGGTGAGCCGCCCCGACTCCTCGGCGATCAGGCGATTCGCTCCGTGGATCCCGGCATCCTTGGCGAGCGAGGCCACCCGGGACTTGCGGCCGCTCACCTGGCGGGCCAGCTCGCGGTCTTCCTGGTCCAGCGCCTCGAGGACGTCGTGGAGGGCGCTTTCGATCTCACCGTGAAAGGCGGTGAGGATCTCGAGGGTGCCTTCGCTGATGCGGAGGTCGGCACTGGCGCGCTGTCGCCCGCGCTCGACGAGGTCGTTCTCGATCAGGTCGCCGATGCTCTCGAGCGCGTTGGCGATCTCCATCAGGTTCATCAGGCGTTTCGCTTCGCGGGAAGAGAGGTCGGCCCGATTGATCTGGCCCAGATACTCGACGACCTGCTCGTACAGCCGGTCGACCGGTTCGTCCATGGCGTGGATGCGGTCGAGCGCACGCGCGTCGCCCCGGGTCATGGCGGGCAGGACGGCGATCAGCATCTCGAGGACCAGGGTGCCCAGATGGCCGATCTCCCAACGTGCCTGCTCGAGCGCGAGGGCGGGTGCGGTGAGGAGGGACGTGTCGAGGAATTCGACGGGAGCCCTCCGCTCCGCTTCGGCCGGAACCTCGCGAACGAGCCGTTCGGCCGTCCAGGCGAGGAGCGTCGTGAAGGGCAGGAACAAGACGCCGTTGGCGATGTTGAACAGCGTGTGCGCGTTCGCGATCTGGCGGGGCGTTTCGGCGGCCAGCTTCTCGAGCCCGACGAGGCCCTCGGCCGTGGGCGAGGCCAGTGCAGCGAAGCCCGCGAGTTCGTCCACCCAGGAGAACCAGAGCGCCACGCCGAGGAGGTTGAACAGGACGTGAACCCAGGCGGCTCGCACCGCCTCCCGCGGTTTCCCGAGCGAGGCCAGGAGCGCCGTGATGCAGGTTCCGACGTTCGCACCGAGGATCAGGGCGATTCCCGCCGGCAGCGTGATCAGCCCCTGGGTCGCCATCGAGATCACGACCGCGGTGGTGGCGGAAGACGACTGCACGAGCGCGGTGAAGCCGGCACTCAACGCGATCCCGATGAGCGGGTGTTGGATGCGGGCCATGGCGTCGAGGAACGGCGGATACCCGCGCAGGGGCTCCATCGACTCGCTCATCACCGTCATGCCGAGGAAGACGAGACCGAGTCCGAGCATGCCCGAGCCGTGCTGACGAAGCGGCTCGGACCGCGCGATGAAACTCGTGGCGAAGCCGAGCCCGACCAGCCCGTAGGCCAGCCCCGTCACCTTGAAGGCCACGATCTGGGCCGTGATGGTCGTGCCGATGTTCGCGCCGAGGATCACCCCGACGGACTGGGCCAGCGTCATCGCACCCGAGCTGATGAAGCTCACCACCAGCACGGTGGTGACCGACGACGACTGGATGACGGAGGTGACGAAGGCCCCGGTCGCCATTCCGGCCACCCGGTTCGTCGTGAGCTGAGAGATCAGGAGGCGGAGCCGGTCGCCCGCGACCTGCTTGAGCGCCGAGGTCATCTGCTCGAGCCCGAACAGGAAGAGTCCGAGGCCCCCGAACAGGGTCACGCAGAGCTTGAGCCAGTCGATGGTTTCCGGCGAGGCGGTTCCGATCGTTTCGTTCACCGAACCATTTCGTTCATCGAACCGGGAGGAACTCGGCCAGAGACTTCCAGTCCGAGGCGGCGAGGAACGCGGCGCTCTGTACGTCGCGGTTGAGGTCGAGGTGGAGGTGGCTCGCGAGGAGCGCCTGCTGCAGCTCCGGCATCGTGGGTTCGACTTCCAGCCGGACGACCGGGCCCTCGAGTTCGTCTTCCGCCCGCTTTGCGCGGATGGCGCGGAACGCGCCACACGTTTCCAGTCGGGCCTCGGGAAAGAGGAGATCGAGCGATGCCTCGACCACCCGCTCGAGCGCGACGAAGGTGTGCTCGCAACCGGGTACCGCGATGAACCTGGGAAGGCCGACGCCGCGGGGAACCGTCACGCGGCCGAGCGTCAGGCCGTCGTGGGACGGGAGGTGCATCGCGACCACGAGGTTCAGCGATCCGGGGGGCACGAAGCGGAACGAGCGCGCCGAGGTCGAGGTCTGCGGCGTGAGGATCGGGAACAGTTCCTCGGCGAACAGGGAGCGGAGCGCCGCGCGCGGGCCGGGTTCGAGGGCCGAGGGCGTGGTCAGATGCGTGCCGCGCGCGGCCAGGGCGGAGCCGAGCTCGACGTGGACCGCCTGCATGCGGTCGGACAGCTCGCTCACCGCGGCGTTCGCGAACTCGGGCGCCTCGGAATCCGGGCCGAGATGACGTTCGGCCGCCCGGTCCAGGGCGTCTCCCGCCAGGCCGAGCAGGCCGGCGCGGATGGCGGGGGCGCTGTCGGCGTGGCGGGCCCCGTCGAGGAGGTGCGCGACCAGCCCGAAATCGTGAAGGCCGATGGCGTGATCCACCGTCGGCATGTTCGGGGCGATGGAACCGGTCGGGGCGGGGGCGAAGACGGTCACGGCGCGATGGCCTCCTCACGCAAATGACCTCGAATTGTCACGATCCCGCGACGATCCGTCTGTCGGGCGGGTGACACCCCCGCGGGGTCAGAGGTCCCTGGGCGTTCGGAGTGCCGCGCGGCCCCGACGGATCGGGCCCGTCCCGACGAGATCGGGGTGCGAAGGACCCGAGGCCGAAGCCCTGGCCTTCGAGGCGCCCGGGCGTCGCTCGATCCCCAGCCCGCGGCCGATCGCGATCGCGACTACGCCCACCGCGGCGGAGAAGAGGGCGCCCATCTTGGCCTGCCCCTGGAGGACCGGGTCCGCGGGAAACGCCGCCCCCGAGACGAAGAGCGCGACGGTGAGGCCGAGGGCGGCGACGAAGCCCGTCATCAGGAGCTCCTTCGTTCCCATGTGATCCGGAAGCGCGAACCCGGCCCGGACCGCGAAGCTCGCGAACAGCCCGATGCCCGCGGTCTTCCCGACGAGGAGCGACCCGAGCACGATCCAGGTCATGGGTCCGATCCCGCTGAAGGCGACCCCGGCGTTCGCGAGGGCGAAGAAGAAGAGTCCGAAGTCGACGAAGGTCCGGAGCTGGATCTCGAACTGGTGCAGCGGCGAGTGCTGCAGCCAGAACTCGGCGTGGGCTTCGTCGACTTCGTCGGCGGTGCGGTAGAGGCCGGTGTCGCGCCGTGGGCCGGGCAGGAAGGGCACGACGAAGACCAAAGCGAGCGCCGGGTGGAGGTGCGCCAGGATCAAGCCCGACCACGCCATGGGCCCGGCGACGACGATGTAGGGAATCCAGGACTCGACCTCGAAACGCCGCATGCCGTACGCGACCGCCATGGCCGCGCCACAGAGGAGCAGCCACTCCGGGCGGACCGGAAGCTCGGGGTCGCCGTAGAAGAGGGCGATGATGCCGAGCCCGATCGCATCGTCGGCGACCGCGAGTAGGAGGAGGAAGTCGACGGCCGGGTGGCCCCGGCCGAAGACCGTGCGCGCGACGAGCCAGGCGAGGGCGATGTCCGTGGCGGTGGGGATCCCCCAGCCCCGGCGGAGCGTTTCGAACTCGTAGGACGCGGGGAACACGCCCGCCTGGAAGGCGAGTGTGAGCGCGACGAAGAACACGGCGATGGGGCCGAGCACACCGCCGACCGTCGCGAAGAGCGGCGTCAGTGCCTTCTCGAGCGGGTTCAGGGTCCCGCCCGGGAGGAGTGCCTCGGTGATCTCCTTCGCGGCCATCCCGAAGAAGAACACCATGAACACGTCGTTGATCAGGAAGTTGAGCGTGAGGGCATGCCCGAAGATCGAGGGCTCGCCGGGCAGCGTCCAATGCTCGCCTTCGTGGCCTGCGCCGAAGAAGTACGCGTTGGCCTCCGGAGCGAGGTTCGCCGCGAGCAGGGCGCAGAAGACGCCGGCGATCAGCGGGATCGAGAACTCTTGCAGCAGGTTCAGGAAGCGCTTCTGGCCCGGCGTCATGACCGTTCAGCATCGCCTCTCCCGGCCGTCCGCGTAAAGGGCCTTTCCCGGCGGTGTAGAATGGGGCCATGAGGAAAGGACTCGCCGCCTTCATGGCCGCTCTCGCGATCGGGGCCGCGTCGCCGGCGTCCGCGACGCTGCTGGTGGTCGATCTCCTCGCACCGGGGGACGGGCTCGTCACCCACGACACCGAGACCGGGCTCGACTGGCTCGACCTCACGCCCACGCGGAGCCTCTCCTGGGACGACGTTCTCGGTGGCGCCGGGGGGTGGGTCGCCGATGGCTGGCGCCACGCGAACGCCGCCGAGGTCTGCGACCTCTACGACCGCCACGGCTTCGCGCCGCAGCCTTGCCCGGGGAGCATCAGCGGCAACGGCACGCAGGGGGGTGCCCTGCACGCCTTCTTCGGCTCCGCGCCATCGGGCTTCCAGATCGGCATCTACGACGACGGCGACGCTGGCCCGAACGTCGGCACCGCGGCGCAGGTCTTCTTCGTGATCCCGCCCGGCATCCAGGCGAGCAGCGCCGAGGTTCTGCCGAACGCCATCGCCAGCGACGTGGCCGCGACGATCCGGGGGCACTATCTGGTGCGGAGCGTTCCCGAGCCTGCGCTGCCGGTCCTGGCCGGGCTGCTTGCAGCGGGGGGAGCGAGGGTCCGCCGGCGCCCACCCCGGGATCGGGTGTAATTCGTAGGAATCTCCGGGGTTCCCCGGTGAGAGCCGCTGCGGGTTTCGCCGATGACCCGGAACGTGTCAGCGTCGCTTTCCCAACGCCTCGTCGCGCGCTACTTCGCCGCCCTGCTCGCCACGAGCGGCGTCGTCAGCGCGTTGGTCCACCCGCTCCCGAACCTGACGGAGATGAGCGCGATGGCCCGCTCGGCGATCACGCTCACCTGCCTCGTCGGTGGGTTCCTGATCTGGTTCGCGCCCTGGCAGCGCTGGCCGCGCTGGAGCCTGTTCTTCCTGCCGGCAGTCGGTTTGGGCGTGAAGGCATGGGCCAACCTGCTCGGCGGGCTCGGGCCCTACTCCTATTCGATCCACTTCGTCCTGGTCTACGTCTGGATGGGGATCGCTCTCCCGCGCGGTGCGCCGCTCGCCTACGCGCCGCTGCTCGTGGTCGCCTACGCCTTGCCGCTCGCGCTGCAGGGCGATCCGCGCCAGGTCGCGAGCGTCGCCATGGTGACACCGATCTGCGTGATCATCGGGGAGTCGGTCGCCTGGATCTCGAACCGCCTGCGTTCGGTCGAGGGCATCGACGGCCGGCACATGCAGCGGATGGCCTGGATGGTCGAGGCGAGCGGGCAGCTCGCGCGCCAGGATCAACGCCGCGGGCTGGCACGCTGCATCGCGCGGCTCGCGACCGAACTCCCGGGGGCGATGGGTGCCGGCGTGCTGCTGCCCGCGCCGCGGCGCGGTCTCGAACTCGCCGCCGAGGCGGGCACGATCTACGAGCTCCCCGAGCGCTTCGAGCTGGCCGAGGAGCCGGCCCTGGTCCAGGTGATGCGCAGCGGCGAGACGCTCGGTTTCGACGACCCCCGGTGCCTGGCGCTGGCCGAACGGCTCGGGATGCCGCGCGTGACCGTGGCGGCGTTGCCCGGCTCGACCGCGTGCGCGGGGATCGTGCTGCTCGCCCGGCCCCTGGGCTCGGTGCCCCTCGACGATTTCAACCAGCACCTCGTGCGGACGCTGACCGTGCAGGCGGGGCTCGCCATCGAGCGGGTCCAGCTGGGAGAGACCCTGCGCGCAGCTTCCCTGCACGACGAGCTCACCGGCGTCGGCAATCGCCGCAAGGCGGACGAGCGGCTCGATCGGCTCGAGCCGGGCGATGCCCTCGTCCTGATCGATCTCGACCACTTCAAACAGGTCAACGACCGGCACGGCCACGCCGCCGGCGACGAGGTTCTGCGCCAGTTCGGTGCGTTCATGGCAGGGACCTTGCGGACCGGCGACGAAGTGTTCCGGATGGGCGGCGAGGAGTTCCTCGTGGTCCTCGAGGGCCCGGGCCGCCACGGGGTCGAGGCGGCCGAGCGCTTCCGCCAGGGCTGGCTGCATCTCGAGCCCAAGATGACCTTCAGCGCCGGCGTGGCCGTCCACGAAGGAGGCGAGCGTTCGGAAGACACGCTCGCCCGGGCGGACGCCGCGCTCTACCGGGCCAAGGATGCCGGACGCGACCGTGTGGCGTCCGCGCCGTCGGGCGAGGGCGCGCGGGCGTCCTAGCGCCCGCTCACGAAGAGGCCGCGGCGGGTCCGTTCCGGACCCCCGGGCAAGCGTCTCGGCCGCTCGGGCAATTCCTCCGGACGCCCCCGTCATCCCAGACCGTGCGTGATCGGGACGGTTCCCGGTCGCATCACCCTTTGCGGGCGTGGACCGGGAATCTCCCGCGCGAGCGCGCCGCGATTGCACTCGCGCCCCGGGCGCGAACGCACGAGGAGAGACTCCGATGATCGACCACCTGAGCGTCGGCACCGACGACGTGACCGCGGCCGCCGACTTCTACGGCCCCGCGCTCGAAGCCCTGGGCTACAAGGAACTGCTGCGCGCCGAGTGGGGCGTGGGATTCGGCGAGGATCGGATCGTGTTCATCGCCATGAAGCCCTACGACGGGGCCCCGAAGAGCTCGGGGAACGGCACCCACATCGCGTTCCGCGCGGCCTCGCCGGACGCCGTCTCCCGCTTCCATGCCGCGGCGATCGCACGCGGCGCGGTCTGCGCCGGCGAGCCGGGGCCCCGGCCCGCCCTCGGCGAGACCGCCTACGCGGCCTACGTGGTCGACCCCTTCGGCCACAAGCTCGAGGCCATCGCGGGCGGGTTCGCGGGATAGGAACCGAAGGCGGCGAGCCCGTCGAAGCCGAGGCCTCGGTCTTCGACGGGCTCGCTTGCTCGACGCTAGCGGCGCCGGGCCCAGAGGACGCTGGCGAGCGCCATGCATCCGACCAGGGCCGCAAGGGCCGGCTCGGGGACGGCGAGCGGTCGGACGCCGACGCCGAGCGTCATCACGTCCGAGACCGGCCCCGCGGTCGTGTAGCTGTTGACGACGGTCTCGAGGTCCATGGCGATGGTGACCTTCACGAGCTGTCCCGGGTCGATCGTGGCGCCGGTGAACACGAGCGTCCCGCCGACCAGCGCCACCGTCGGCAGGCTGTTCGAGAAGGGCGGGGAGGAGTCTCCCGGGCCCTCGAGTGTCGGGTTCAGGGCGGAGTCCCAGGCGATCGTGCCGCCGAGGCCCACCTGGGCCAGGTCGCCGAGCAAGCTCACCTCGAAGCCGTTCCAGGTGGCGGAGCCCAGGTTCTGGATCGTGAGCCGGACGTCGTACTCGGTGCTCTCGGAGGCGGAGCCACCGGGGGTTGCCGTCGGCGTCTGGACGTCGAAGTCGAAGTACTGGATCTGCGGGCTGACCCCGCCGCTCCAATCCGCGTTGATGCCGACGAAGTTCGGCGACAAGACGACGTCGTCGTTGTCGGGGGCCGGCGTCGTGACCTGGTCGAACGTGATGGTCAGGTGGGGCGAGCTCGTCGTCGGTGCCGAGATGATCGTGCCGGCGGAAGCCGGCGTCGCCATCAGGAACGCCGCGCATGCGGCGAGCCCGGCCCAGCGAGCGCCCGTTCGGGTTCGCATGGTTTCTCCTTCCCAGGATGGATGGCCCCGCGCTCTCTGGCGGCGCGAGGCGGGGAAGTCCGCCGTGGGGCGGCCTCCCCTGCCGGGACGGAGTGCAACCCGAGTGCCAAACAGGATCATCTGATCATATTTTGCAAGATCCCGTAGATGAACAGGAAATCGATGCTGCGCCCCGCGGGACAGTCGAACCTCTGGCAGCCCGAAGCAAGCCGATGCTCAAAAAGGGAAAAGATGTTCACTCGATCAGGTTCTACTGGAGATTCGTGAACAGCGAGAGGTACTGCTCATGCTCGAGCGTGGTGATCGCGCTGGGCGTCAGACCGAGGATCGTCGGCAGGGGGAACGACACGACCGCGTTCTGGAGCGAGTCGTTCAGCGTCCCGTTCAAGAAGCCGCCGCCGCCTCCCAGGAAGACGTCGATCAAGCTCGCGACGATCGACGTCTCGGGCATCGTGCTGATCGTGGTCTGCATCCGGATGGGCGAGGTGCAGAAGGGGTTCGTGTCTTCGCACACGAAGAGATCGAAACCGAGTTCGCCGGTGTCGGTGTCCACCTCGAGGCTCAGGCCGGCCTCGAAACTCGCGTAAAGCTGCACGAGCAGCTTGTCGTTCACGGTGTCGCGCTCCCAGACCTCGATCCGGAGCTGCAGGACGAGGCTCGCCTGGGCCGGATCGCCGTTCTCGTCGAACATCGTCGTGTTCGGCCGCACCACCGGCTTGTTGCTCGGGACGACACGGATCTGCAGCGCCTTGTCGCAGGGGTAGCCGAGCACGGCGCACGCGAGCGGGTTGTACCCGACGAGGCAGCCGACATCGAGTTCGGGTCCGTGCGGCGGGAAGCCGGGGCCGTTCGGCGGCGGTGTGTAGTTGCAGGAGTCGAGCTCCGTGATCGGACCCGAGGAGAGTCCGCCCTGCTCCGCCAGGGCGCCGAGCAGCGGGTTCAACGCGTTGGCATTGAGGCCCAGGAGGAGATCGTAGGGAGTCGGCGCGATCACCGTATCCCAGTCGTCCGGATCGGAGATGGGCCACATGTAGCTTTCCGGCGCGAAGTCCGGGCACGCCCACGCGGGAAGGTTGCCGAGCGAGCACTGCGTGTCGGTGGGCTGCGGGTGGATCGCGAAGGTCGCAGTGATGCCGCCGGAGTCTTCCTGAACGTCCGAGACCGTTCCGGCGAGATCCATGTCGAGCATCTGCTCGAGGTTGGCGCTCAGCTGGACGTCCGCGAGCGCCGTCTCGACGGCACCGGCGATGGGTGCCCCTCCGGCGACGCTGAGTTTGGATTCGAGGGCCGCCTCGATCTGCGTGGACCCGATCAGCTCGTTCGTCTCCTCGATGAAGTCGAGTAGCTCGGCGAGCACGCCGCTCAGGCCGTTGTTGCAGGAGGTGACCTTGTCCGTGTAGGCGAAGATCGTGGCCGTCGGATCGTTGAGCTGGGTGGCGGCGACGAAGCGCGGATCGCTCGGGTTCGGCAGGAGGTCGAGGTCGACGTGGGTCATCGTGAGGGCCGGCTCCGCGTCGTAGAAGCAGGTCATCGGCGGAGACCAGATCGCCGTCGGTAGCGGAGCGCGGAAGCGGAACGTGAACTTGGCGGTGAACTCGAGATCCGAGAGCGAGAAATTGGCGCGCACCGCACCGGGCATCGAGGTGAGATTGATCGAGGGCGCCGAGGGAGCTTCGATTGCGTAGATCTCCGCCGAGACCATCTCGATGTAGCAGTAGGTGACGCCGAGGATGGTGAAGTCCTTCACGCACTCGGAGAGGAAGGGCGTGCCGACGAGCGCCGAGAGGTCGAGCGCCTGGCCGGCCTGATCGGCGACGAAGGACGCGATCGATCCGAGCCCCTGCTGCGAGAGCCGCATGACGATCGCTTCGTCCCGGCCCGTTCCGTGATTGCTCGCGACGTCGAAGGCGAGGTTCAGGGCAACGTGGTCGCGCACCTGGAGCGAGCCTCCGCTTCCGTAGTTCGCCGTCACGAAGACCGGGAGCAGCGGTGCGAGCGGGGAGTCGGGCCCGCCGAAGGGGAACGGCACCGGGATCGAAGCGGTCCACGTCTTGGTCGTGAGGTTGCGAACCACGGCGATGGGGCAGGGGGCGCCGACCTGGATCTCGTTCGTCCAGACGCACAGCGATGCATCGAGACCCAGGTTCTTGTAGATGCCCGAGAGCTCGATCGTCCCGCCGTCCTCGATGACGAAGTGGAAGTCGCCGTCCTGATGGGAGGTGATGCTGACCTTCGGGTTGCTCGAGCAGGCGGGCCCCAGCGTGGCGGCGAATACCAGGCCGGCCCAAAGAACGACGATCCTTCGCATGTTTCACGTCTCCCCGGGGGGCATCCCCAACGTGTGCGCCAACAGCAATACCATCTCTACATGACCATGTGAACATATTGTATGATCACTTGGTCACTTTTTCTGGACATCGCCGGGGCGGCTGCCCCAGGATGCTCCGGGACCGAGAGCTGCGCCGATTCGTGGCTCCATGGAGGGTTTGAACGTGGGGAATCGTCATTGGGTCGTGCTGGCCTTGCTGATCACGGGAGTCGCCAACCTGGGCCCCAGCTGCGTCGGGCAACCGAACCTGATCATTCAGTCACCTACGGACAACCACTATCACGACCTCGGTCCGACCGCCTCCGCGAACCTGCTCCTGGTCACGGGGCAGGTCGTCGCCGGCAACGTCGGGACGATCGCCGACATCGAGGCCCACGCGTACCTGAACCAGGAGCTCGCCGACGCCTACGCCGGCGGCGCCGGCGCCATGTCGGGGGTTCCGGTCGTGATCGATCCCGTGACCGGCGCGTTCTCCGTCGAGATCGACATCGACGCGCGCACCGCGAGCACGGGCGCGCACGAGGCGATCAACACGATCTACATCGAAGCCTTCTACGGAGCGCCGACGCTCTCGCCGCGGCCGTTCCGGCGAAAGGCGGTCACGGTCGTGTCCGGTTGGCAGGCCGGCGTCTGGAGCGTCTTCGCCGACCCGGGCGTCGAGCTTCGCGTGAACGAGCAAGGTGGCTTCGACGCGCTCGTCGACACGCTCGCGGCGAACCTGCTGGCCAACGTCGACATCCCCGCGCAGGTGGCACCGAACGGATTCCCCGAGCAGATCCTCGACCAGGAGGACGTGCTGCCCTCCGTTCCGGGCTTCCCCCTGCTCGACGGCTACGTCACCGGCCTGACCCACGGGCCGCTCACCGTCGCGCTCGACGCCCACGGCGCGGCGAGCCCGACGCCCTCGGTGACCGAGGTGATCGTGGAGATCCCGAGCTTCCGCATCGACTTCGTCGTCTGGGACATCGAACCCGACCCCTCCCAGGGGATCTTCGGAACGGTCTACTGCGAGGGCTACATGCAGGGCAATCCGCTGATCCTGCGCAGCTATCTCGACCAGACCCCGGCCGGGGCAAACGTCGCCGTCAGCCAGACGCAGGTCGTTGCGGACCTCCAGAGCTTCAACCTCGTCATCACCACGCCGGACACGATCTGCGCCAACACCGGCCTCGCGCCGGCGCTCGCGAACGTGGTGAGCCCGCAGTTCCAGGCCGATGCGGAGGCGCAGTTCGTCGACGCGCTCGACGGGGACGCCGCGAATCGGCCGCTGATCGAGGAGGCCGTCGAGGTCGCTCTGGCGGACCTCCAGATCGGGCAGGGCGTCGGTCAGAGTCTCGGCGCGGACCTGAACGCGGAGTTCACGTCGATCACCGAGGACGACGACGGGATCCTCTACCTCGTGCGAACGGCGCCCGTCGTCACCGCGCCGACGGCTTGCGACCTCGATCTGACCCTGCCGCCCTACTTCTGCCCCGATCCCGGCCCGGCTTCCTACAATACGCCGTTCTCGCTTCCCGGAATCCCGGCCGCCATCACCACGACGCCGGGCGGTCTGCCCTTCGGTCTCGGGCTCGGCATGACCGAACCCTTCTTCGGCCAGATCCTGCGCGTGCTCACCGCTCAGGGCGCGTTGGGTGGCTACATCGAAGAGCTCGACCAGTGCGCGACGCCGCAGAACGGGAACGACCCGACGCTGACGGCGGACTGTCTGTTCGCGGGCAACCCGACGGCCTTGTTCATCACCGGGCTCGCGCCGACGGATCCCGTGCGGCTCGCCTACTACGCGACGACGCCGCCGGTGGTCACGGGTCTTCCCTTCCCTTCGGGTTCCATGGCCCAGCTCGCCATCCGCGGTCTGGGCTTCGAGCTGCAGCAGCCGGTTCCCGGCGGCCTGCCCACCACGCTCACGAGCCTCCGGATCTCGGTGGATGCCGGCATCAACATGTCCTACGACCCGGTCGCCGACGCCATCGACTTCGATCTGGTCTATTGCCCGCCCGCCGATTGCGGTGTGCCGGCGGGAGCGGCGACGGCGCTCTTCACGAACTTCCCGAACGCGAACCCGGTCCTCCCCGTCACCACGTCGCTCGTGGAGGCGCTCCTGAATGGGGTCTCGGGCGGGCCCGGCTTCCTCGAGTCCGACATCCTGCCGGTCCTGGCCGACTCCCTGCAGAGCTTCGGCCTGCCGACCCTGGCCGGGATCACCCTCGACCACCTGGAGTCCGCCCGTGCGGGCGACTCGCTGTCGCTCTTCTTCGATCTGACCCCCTGATCGCCTCCCCAACGAGCCCCAGGCCCGGGTGAACGACCCCGGGTGAGCCTCAACGTCTGCCCCGGACAAACATGATCATTCGATCATGTTTGTCCGGGGCGCAGCAGATCTCCGGAGTCCTTAAACATGACCACTCGATCATATCTGATGCGTCTCGAGGATCCCGGCCGGCCCGACGAAAGTCCGGGCGGAGCCCCGCGCTCCGGGCAGGCCGTGCCCAGCGCCCTTCATGGTGTTCGGACCTCGGCTTCGGAGGAGGGACTCCGAGCCCGCCGTTATGCGCCACCCGAATCGACGAAAACGAAGCGGGTATCCGGCTTCCGCGGTTCGCGCAGGACGCCTTCGTTCATCGAAGGTGCAGGCGCAACTGTTTCGCCCGTTCGAGGAAGCGACGTCCCGCTGCAAGTACCGGCGTACGGCGATTCGAACGGGTCGACCTGTCACAGTGCGTCGCTGGAGTTCAAACCTTCGCTCTCTCCCCAGTCCGCCGATACACGCCCCCTCAAGCATGTTACTTTCAAGGAGGCGCAAGGAACGCGCCGACCGGTTCGCGCCGGGGCCAACGCTGACCTGGAGGGGAGTTCGTGGCGACGCTCGAAGACGGCACAGACGTGCGTCGCGCCCCGAAGCGCTCCTTCACCCGGATGCCCGCGGAAGAGCGCCAAGAGGTCGTCATCATGGCTTTCGTCGAGGAAGCCATTGCACGGGGTTCCGTGCAGTCCGTGGGCGTCCGCGCCGTCGGCGAGCGCGCCGGCTGCTCGGCAGCCAACATCTTCCGCATCTACGGCACTCGCGACGACTTGGTGCGCGCCGTGGTGAAGTGGGCGCACGAATTGCTGCTCGAAGAGACCGAGCGTCTCGCGAACGATGCCAACGCCACCGCGACCATGAAGCTCCGGATGCTCGCCTCCCTGCAGCTTCGCAAAGAGCGTCGGCGCGGTGACGACCTGGTCGTCATCCTGATGGGCGAGGCCACCCAAGATTCGATGATTCGCGGCGAGATCCAACGGACCCTCTCGCGCTTCGAGGATCTGCTCGTTTCCACGCTGCGGGACGGGATCGAGGCGGGCGAGTTCCGCGCGGACATCGACGTCGTGCGCGTGGCCTGGGAGATGATCGAGATCGGCCTGTTCGCGCTGCACGTCCGAATGCTCGATCTCGGGACCCCGATGGACATGAACCTCCCGCTACACCACTTCGAGTCGGTGATGGCGCGGATCGCCGCGGCGCCCGCCGGGGCCGGGCCGGGCTCCGAGCCTTCCGGCTCCTAGGTCTGGGTCCCGCGGTCGGGATTCGGGCGGCGCCCCCGACCTGATCATGCGAACAGGTTTTCCCAATAACGGAACTCTCCTTCCCATCCGCGGGCCCTTCGCTGGCTCGGCCTGTGGGCGCCCCGCGAAAACCCCAGCGAAAATAGGATCATCTGATCACGTAACCGTCTGATCATTTTTGGCACCGTGCTTGCACTTCCCCAGAGCCATGGGAAGGGGCCGCCGGTGTCGATGCGACGCCGGCGCGCTGATGGGCTGTTCCTCCTTCCCGTGAGAAGGAGAACCCCAATGCGACTTCGCATCTTCTGCCTGGCCGCCGCCCTCGTCGGGCTGTCGGCGGCGGGCCCGGCCTCGGCCGCTTCATTCAACTACCTGGCCGACAACGACATCTGGTTCGGCGGTGTGGACGTCGACCCCGGCACCTACGGTTGGTTCCCCGGTGGCGGCACCACGGGCTCGAGTACGGCCCAGATGGTGAACGACACCTATCACACGGTCACGACGACCTCGGACCAGTTGTGGTGGACCGGCTCCTTCGTCCCCGGCGGTGACTTCACCACCGGCGACTACTACATGGAGATCGGCCTTCGGCTCACGTCCTCGACGGACGGGGCCAACGGAAGCCAGGGCTACTACGCCGCGATCGCGGACACGAACGTCGGTGTCACGATCGGCTTCGACGAAGACAAGCTGATCGTGAACGGCAACACCGTCGTGTTCAACGTCACGGACGGCAACTTCCACCACTACCGCGTCGTCACCGACGACAACGGCGGCAATCCCATCGCCGATCTGATCATCGATGGGACCACAGTCCTCAGCGGCTTCGCGGTCAACGGCCCCGGCTCGCCGGTGAACGGCATCGCGGCCTTCGGTGATTCGAACCAGGGCGCGAGCGAAGCCGAGCTCTACATGTTCGAGTACGGCGACATCGCGGACCTCACGGCCTTCGGTGGCTTCCCCTCGAGCATCGGGCTGGCCGTGCCGGAGCCGGGCTCCCTGGCGCTGCTGACCAGCGGCTTGCTCGGTCTCGCCTGGTTCGGCCGCGGCCGCCGCGGCGGCGGCCAGTGCTGAGGGTTTCCACCCTTTCTTTCTTCCACCGCGCGGGGCCGGCACCGGCTGGCCTCGCGCAGGGCCCGGCCCGGCCGGGTCTGACCCCCGATCCGTCAGGAGAATCGATCATGTCCTCACTCACCACGCTCCGCCGCTCGCTCCCGCTGGCGTGCCTCGCTGCCGCCTTCGTGTTGCTTCCGGCAGCCAACTCCCATGCCCTCACGGTCTCGAGTGGACTCCACATCGTTTCCACCGCCATCAGTCCCGATGACGTCTTCGCTTCGGGCACGGCCCAGGTCGACATCGTGAGCGGTGGCGTCATCGACAGCGCCGACGGCAACGACACGGCGCTGATCCGTCTGCTCGGGTCCGGCCAGGCCGGTGGCTTCTTCCTCATGTTCGACGACTCCGAACTCGTGATCGACGGCGGGGACGCCTTCGAGATCTTCCTCGAAGACGACTCCTCGGCTTCGATCTCCGGCGGCACGGTCTCGGGCACGCTCGAGGTCGCCGGGAACTCTACGCTCGACGTCTCCGGCGGCGTGATCGACGACCTGATCACGGTGTTCGACACCGGCTCGGCAACCATCACCGGCGGCTCGATCGACTCTTCGCTCGTCACCGCCTCGGCCAACGGCACGATCGACATCTTCGGCGGAGCCTTCGGGGTGGGGACCGACCTCAAGGCTGCCAACGATGCCGTGATCAACATCTACGGCACGAGCTTCAACCGGGCCTTCGGCGCGATCAGCGATCCGAACGGCACGATCGTCGGAACGCTCTCCGACGGCTCCTCCATCGGCGTTTTCTTCTCGCGCACGTCGACCGCCACGATCAACCTGATCGCCGTTCCGGAGCCGTCTCCGATCGCGCTGCTGGGTGGGTTCGCCGTGCTCGCGTTGGGCGGTTCGCTTCGGCGGAAGAGTCGGCGGGGCGCCCTCGTGGCCGTGCTTGCCGGATCGTTCCTCGCGGCGCCCGCCACGGCCGCGACGATCTTCGAAGACCAGGACTTCGGTCCCCACTGGTCGACGAGCTTCGAGACGGTCCCCGGCCACGCCTCGACCGGGAGCTCGACGATCGTGGCCACCGGCGGGAGCAGCGGGACCAACCCGGACCCGTACTTCGAGGTCACGACCACGCTCGACACGCTCTCGAACGTCCAGGTCTTCCTCGAGAACTCCCTGGCGACCTGGGACCCGGGCACCGACGGCGCCGTCTCCGGTGTGCAGTTCAGCATCGACGCGCGCGCCTTCCCGCAGTTCGGCGGCGGTTCCCAGGGCCAGGAGGTCAGCGGCTACATCCTCCAGGGCGGTACGCGCTACTCGGTCTCCTTCGGCTTCAGCGGGATCCGCGGACGCTGGGAGCGGCTGACGTCGCCCGTGCTCACGGCCAACCAGTTCACCGTGCCCTTCGGCACCGGTGGCGAGCCGCCGCTCGACTTCTCGGCCGGTGGCGCGAGCATGACCTTCGGCTTCAAGATCGCGAACTCGGGGAACAACGGCGGTGCGCTGCTCGACTTCGTTGCCGACTACGACAACTGGAGCGTCACGGTCTTCGAGGCGGCGGTGCCCGAGCCCGGCAGCGCGGCGTTGCTCGGTCTCGGCGCGTTGCTGCTGGCCGTGCGCGCCGGCCGCGGGCGGGCGGCCCGATGAAGCGCCCGAGCCCGGCCCTTCGCTGGTTCGCGCTGGCCATCGCGCTGGTGTTCGCGCGACCGGCGGAGGCGGCGCCCATCCTGTGGGCGTCGGACGGTGCGGGTCAGCTCTCGCGCCTCGACGTAGGGGCGGGGACGGCGACGGTCGTCGGGTCCATGGGCGTCACGATCTGGGACATCGCCTTCGCGCCGGACGGCACGCTCTACGGTGTCGGGAACGACGACCTCTACGTCATCAACACCAGCACCGCTGCGGTGACCTGGCTCGGCCCGATGGGGAACGATCTGAACGCGATCACCTTCGACGCCAGCGGGGTGCTGTACGGGGCGGCCTGGAACGACAACAACCTGTACACCGTCGATCTCGGCGGCACGAACCAGGCGACCTCGATCGGTCTGAGCGCGTTCAGCTCCTCGGGAGACCTCACCTTCCATCAGGGTGAGCTCCTGCTGGCCGCCCAGCCGGTGCTCTCGGGCGACCCGGATCGCCTGGTGCAGATGGACCCGGCGAACCCCGGCGCGTCGAGCCTCGTCGGCAGCTTCGGCATCCCGGACGTCTACGGGCTCGCCACAGGGAGCGACGGGGTCCTGTACGGGACCTACGGCAATTCGGTGTACGTGGTGGATCCGGTGACCGGCGCCGCCAGCAGCCCGGTCGATTTCAGCGCCTTCGGCGTCGCGCTGTTCGGCGGCCTCACCTGGGAGGGCGAGGCGCTGAACTCCGAGGCGGTTCCCGAGCCGTCGGTGCTGGCCCTGATCGCGACGCTGGGCGTCGCCGCGATCGTGCGTCGCCGGAGCTCCTGACCCCGCAAGGCGCTCTTCCTTCCCATACAACCCGAAGCGCCGATCGGGGCGCCCCGTCACGGCACTCTCGTGTCCGTGGCGGGGCATCCCCCGCAGCGGGTCTGCCGGAGTGCGGGCGAGCCCCCGACTTCCGTGGCGCCCCGCGCGCGAAGAGGACATCTTCCGCGGCGTGTCTGGGTTGCGATCTCTCCTGCGGCTCCTCTCGGGGAGTGCCCGTGACCTCGCGCCGATCGTCGGCGTCATCTCGCTGTTCCAGCTGCTGGTGGTGCGCCAGCCGTTTCCCGATCTCGCGAACGTCTTGTTCGGCCTGTTCATGGTCCTGCTGGGCCTGGCGTTCTTCGTGCGCGGCCTCGACCTCGGGCTCTTTCCGATCGGCGAGGCCATGGCCCACTCCTTCGCGCGCAAGGGCTCCCTCGGCTGGCTCCTCGCGTTCTCCTTCGCGCTCGGCTTCGGCACCACCGTCGCCGAGCCGGCGCTCATCGCCATCGCGGCGGAAGCGGGGGAGGTCGCGGCCGGGGCGGGCGCCATCGAGGACACGGAGTCCGCACGCGAGAGCTACGCGGTGGGCCTTCGGCTGACGGTGGCCCTGGGCGTCGGCGTGGCCCTCGTGATCGGCGTCCTCCGCATCCTTACCGGCTGGCCCATCCATCTCATGATCGCCGGGGGCTACCTGCTGGTGATCGTGATGACGGGCTTCGCGCCCCAGGAGATCATCGGCATCGCCTACGACTCCGGAGGCGTCACGACCTCCACCATCACGGTGCCGCTGGTGACGGCCCTCGGGGTGGGGCTCGCCTCCTCGATCGAGGGCCGCAACCCCGTTCTCGACGGGTTCGGGCTGATCGCCTTCGCCTCGCTCACGCCGATCGCCTTCGTCCTGTTCTACGGGATCTGGATCGGATGACGTTCCTCGGCGAGCTGCTCGGGACCACGCTGTCGACCCTGCGCGACGTCCTCCCCATCGTCGCGATCCTCGCGTTCTTCCGGCTGTTCGTGCTGCGCGAACGGCTACCCGACCCGATGCGCCTCCTGCAGGGCGTCGGGTTCGTCCTGGCCGGGCTGGTGCTCTTCCTGCTGGGTCTCGAGCAGGCCGTGTTCCCGCTCGGCCGGACCATGGCGGCCCAGCTGATGGCGCCGCAGGTCGAGGCGCTCGAGGCCGGCACGATCGACCCGATGGCCTTCCTCTGGGTCTACGCCTTCGCCTTCGCGATCGGCTTCAGTACGACCATCGCGGAGCCGGCGCTGATCGCGGTGGCGCTGAAGGCCGAAGACCTCTCCGGCGGCGCGATGCCGGCGTTCGGCCTGCGGATCGCCGTGGCGATCGGGGTCGCGATCGGCATCAGCCTCGGCGTGGTGCGCATCGTGCTCGGTACGCCGCTCCACTACTTCATCGGGGTCGGATACGTGGTGGTCGTCATCCAGACGCTCTTCGCGCCGAAGCGGATCGTGCCGCTCGCCTACGACTCGGGCGGGGTCACCACCTCGACGGTGACGGTTCCGCTGGTCGCCGCGCTCGGGCTCGGCCTCGCGGAGGCGCTTCCCGGCCGAAGCCCGCTGCTCGACGGTTTCGGACTGATCGCCTTCGCGAGCCTCTTTCCCATGATGACGGTGATGACGTACGCGCAGGCCTCGGAATGGAGGGCTGCGCGCGCCCGCACTCGGGCGGCGAAGGACGACGATCGGCTAGCGTCCGAGGAGGATCGAACATGAGATTCAAGCTGTTGGTCGCCATGGTGGACGACCACCTGACGGGCACGGTCACCCAGGCCGCCCGGGATGCCGGCGCGACCGGCTGTACCGTGCTGACCAACGCGCGCGGCGAGGGGCTCAAGAAGAAGAAGACCTTCCTCGGGCTGAGCCTCGAAACGCAGCGGGACGTGATCCTGCTGCTCGTCGAGGAGCACCGGGCGCGGAACATCCTGGAGACCGTTGGGAAGGCCGGGGAGTTCGACGCCACCCCGGGGACGGGGATCGCCTTCCAGGTCGACGTGGAGGACGCGGTCGGCGTGGCCCACCAGGTCGAGAGCATCACGCCGAGCCTGCGGAAGGAGGAGCTGTGAGCGAGAGCAACGTCATCCGGGTCGCCGACGTGATGGAGCGGGAGTTCTCCACCGTCGACGGCGTCGCCACCGTGGACGAAGCGCTGGCGATCCTCACGAAGACGAACGCGCACTGCCTGATCGTCGCCAAGCGCCACGCCGACGACGAGTTCGGCATCGTGCTGATCCGGGACATCGCCGAGCACGTCCTGGCGCCGCACCGCTCGCCCGAGCGGACGAACGTCTACGAGATCATGTCGAAGCCCGTGATCTCGGTGAAGCCGGAGATGGACATCCGCTACTGCGCGCGGCTCTTCCACAGCTTCGGCATCTCGACGGCGCCCGTGATCGCCGGGGACGAGATCCAGGGCATCGTCACCTACGACCAGCTCGTGCTGAAGGGACTCGCGAAGCAGGCCTGAGCGTTCCGCGTGGCCTCAGTCCGCCTCGGGCTCCTGGATCGAATCCAGATAGTCGATCAGGAGATCGATGGTGCCGGCGCGCATCTCGTCGACCTCGACGCTCTCCGGGAACTGCTCGTAGAGTTTCTCGCCCCAGACCGGCATGGCTCGCGTCGTCTCGGAGGCACCGCCGTGGCGGCCGTCGATGTACGCCGCGACGCGGGTCCGGTCGAGGGGCCTGTCGTAGCGCTCGTGCAGCCGGCGCAGGTCTGCCGGTTCGAAGCCGAGCCCGGCCACGGGCGCGGGCCCGGTTTCCGAGAGCCCGTGGCAGCCGGAGCAGTACTGGTCGTAGAGGCCGCGCGCCGCCTGCAGGCGGCGCTCCTCGGCGCTGCGGCAGCCCGGGAGCAGGCCGAGCAGCAGGACGAGGGATGCGATCGCGGTGGTGCGGAGAGCAGGCATGGCTTGGCGACTCCGGGTCTTCTCGATCTGGCTTGAATCTATCCCAGCGCCTCGCGGCGGCGCCATCGTGCGCACGGTGCACCTGCGACACTGCAGCGTGACGAAATAGCTCGCATGACGTGACACGCCGCCCCGGCGTGGGGCGGCAGGCAGGGCTCCGTACGAACAGCGCAACCCGAGCCCGGGCACGACGCTTGCACTTTCGTCTCGCAGGGGGCGAGGCGGGAGGAGCGGTATGGGTTCGCGCGACTTCGACTTCGGGCGTGGCTTCGGCGTCCTCTCGTTGGGAGCGTCGCTCCTCGCGAGCTTCCCTTCGGGTGCCATCGAGCTGGCCGACGGCCGGGTCGAGATCCACGGCGCCTACGAGATGCAGTTCCGGACCCTGAACCAGGACTTCCGCCACGAGTGGGATCTGTCCCAGTGGAAGCACATCCTCCAGCTCGAAGCCGAGGTGACGCTCTTCGACGAGCCCATCTCGATCTTCGACGACGCCTCGGTCTTCTTCCGCATCGAGGCCAGCTACGACTGCGTGTGGCGGCGCGGCTGCGGCGTCTTCCCCTCCGCCGACACCTACGGCGACCGGGCCAAGGGGATCCCCTCGCGCTACCGCGACGGCAAGCGCAACGGTTTCGTCGGCGACGACCCGCTGCTCAACCCGGTGAACCCGGGCGATCCGTACCACCAGACGCCCGCGGCGAACCTGTTCCTCGAGGACGCAGACCCGGCGACCCCGGATGGCCCCGGACGCTTCCTGCCCTTCGACACGCCGCGGGAGCGCACGAGCCGGCTGGTCGGCATCGCCGACACGCCGCCCTTCGAGATCCTCGGGCCGAACTTCTCCTTCAACACGGCCTTCGCGCCGCTGCTCGACTACCGCTTCGCCATCAAGCAGGACGCCTTCACCACCTCGGGCGGCGATGCCTCGGGTGCCGACGCCACGATCCTGATGTGGCGGCCCAAGGACCGGATCACCAACGTCGGGCTGCTGGCCTCGGTCGCGAACCAGTCGAGCCCGGGGCTGCCCTTCCGCCCCGCCGTTCCCGCCGGCGGGATCCAGTACACGGACTCCACGCGCGTCGGGCGGGGTCTGTTCAACCCCTCGGCCGCCTTCCGCCGCCTCGACGCGAAGCACAACCTCGACCGCTACGACCAGAACTTCACCCAGAGCGAGCTCGAGTGGAACTTCGGCGCGAGCCAGGACGAGTACGTGCTGCGCGAGGCCTACGTCGATCTGAACCTGTTCGATTCGCGCCTGTTCCTGCGCCTCGGCAAGCAGACCATCATCTGGGGCAAGACCGAGCTCTTCCGGAACATGGACCAGTTCAACCCGAGCGACCTCGCGCTCGTGACCCTGCCGGACCTCGAGCAATCGCGCATTCCGCTCTGGTCCATGCGCGCCATCTGGTCCTTCTGGAACGTCGGGCCCCTGGACGACGTGCGGCTCGAGATCGCCTGGATGATGGACGACTTCGAGCCCCACGACGTCGGCCGCTGCGGCGAGCCGTACGCGCCGCTTCCGGTTTGCGACAAGAGCTTCGGGGTCTTCGAGCACGCCGTGCTCGGCATCGGGCTCGCGGGGGAGCGCCGTCCGCCGAACTGGTGGGAGGACCTCTCGGGCGTCGAGATCGGCGCGCGGCTCGAGTTTCGCTGGGACCGCTTCAGCTTCGCGATCACCGACTTCTGGCACTACGAGGACACGGCGCTGCCGCGCATCTTCAACCGCTACCAGCGGCGGGTGGACCCGGACTCCGGCCGGCCCCTTGCCGCGCTGGCACCGCCGGATGCCCGGTGCGAAACGGGCGCCGAGCGTTGGTGCCTCCGGCCCGGGACCTCGGGCGAGAACAACGCGCTGGCCCACTCGCCCCAGAACAGGCAGATCTACGACGTGATCTGCGCCTCGAGCGTGGCGTTCTTCACGCTCGATCCGTCCGTGTGCGCGCTGACCATCACCAACTCGCTCGCCAAGACCCAGCTCGCGACGCTGCCGGACTTCGCGACGCTCCTCCAGGCGGTCCAGCTGCGTCACATCATCAGCGCGACGGCCGCCGGGAATACCGATGCGTCGGGCATCCTGGCCGGGCTCGCCGGTTCTCCCTTCGCCGTGACACCGCTCAACTTCGACGCCTGCGATGCCTTCCTGGCGGACTGCGTGACGCCGGCGCCCCTCCCGGCGCCGTTCCTGCCCGGCATCGCCAACGTCAACCAGAGCTTCGCGAACGACAGCCCGTTCACGGTGCAGTCCGCACCGGCGGTGGGCAACGTCGGCCGCGGCCTGCGCGACGTGCTCACGGTCCAGCAGGAGGCGCTCCTCGGCTGCGGGCCGTACTTCGGCAGCGACTGCGACCGTGATGGCATCGACCTGTTCAACGCCGAGGCGAGCGTCGTCTTCCAGGCCTGGCCGGGCCGCACGCCCGGTTCCCCCACCGCGACGCGCTTCGTGAACGGCCAGACCGTCATCCTGCCTGGCGCGCGCGGGCCGGGCGACCCGGGCTACACCCCGCTCGTCGACGGCACACCGCCCGCGGGTCTGAACCCCGTGACCGGGCTTCCGTACCGCAGCGAGCTCGAGGCCTTCTCCGTGAACGCGCTCCAGTTCGTGGTGGCCCTCGACGTGGGGACGGGCGTGCCGCTTCCGTGCTTCTTCCCCGACGTGGCCCCGGCCGGCGGCACGGTCGACCCCACCGCGCCGATCAACTGTCCCACGGTGCAGGACTTCTTCTCCGTGACCCAGGTGACGCGCCCCGAGCTCCGCGCCGGGGGCAACGGCGCCTACGGCCGGCGCGACTTCGCCTGGGCGGCGGCGGGCGAGGTGGTGCTCGAGTACGAGAAGGTCAACACGCTCGGCTTCGCGGTGGACTTCGCGGAGGACGTCACCGCCACCAACTGGGGCGTCGAGTTCACCTGGACCGCCAGCAAGGACTTCGTGAACAGCGAGGTGCCGTCGCTGCGCAGCGACAGCGACCTCCTGGCCCTGACGGTCTCGATCGATCGCCCGACCTTCATCCGCTTCCTGAACCGCGAGCGCACGTTCTTCTTCAACATGCAGTGGTTCATGGAGTACATCCCGGACTACGTCGGGCGGGGGCCGGACGATCGGCACCGCGGCTTCGCCGTCGACGGGCCCTTCACCGCACTCGGCGTGTTCACCGTCGAGACGGGCTTCCTGCAGGACCGCCTCGTGCCGAGCGCGACCTTCGTCTACGACGTGAAGTCCGAGTCCGGCGCCGTCGCCCTCGACCTGCGGTACCGCTACACGGCGAACTTCACGGTCACCATCGGGATGAGCCACTTCTACGGGCCGGGCGCCGCCTGGCGGATCCCGATCGGCCTCGGTGCGGCCGGCGAGTCCAACCAGACCTACCAGAGCGAGCGCTTCACCCGCCTGAACGCCGTGCGCGAGAAGGACGAGCTCTGGGTGATCTTCCGCCGGACGTTCTAGGCGTCGGCTCAGCCGCGCGGGGCGGCGAGCTCGGGCGGGTCCGGCCGCGGCAGGCGTTCCGATACCGGCGGTAGGGGAGGGAGCGGCTCGCTGCGCCCCTGCTGGTACCAGTACGCCGTGCTCGAGTAGTCGTTGGCCAGGGCGTTGGCGTGGCCGGTTTCGATCGTCACGCGGATGGATTCGCGGAAGGGGATCGGGTCCTCGACGTGGAAGCGGTACATGCTGTTCTTGCCGCCCCAGGGCCACGCGGGGGTTCCGCTGTAGAGCGTGATGCCGTGGTAGGGCGCCGAGTACTCCTGGGTCGGGCAGAAGGCGGTGTTGAAGTAGTCCTCGGTGCCGGTTCCGTGGAGGCGCGGCGGCCAGGCCTCGCCGTCGACGAAGATCATGTCGTCGCCCTCTCCGTACCAGTCGTTCACCTGGCGCTCGAAGACGTCGACGTTCAGCACGCAGCCCACGTACTGGCCGCGGCCGGTCGTCTCGAGCAGCGTGTAGTTGTGCTCGCCGGTGAGGTTCGGCTCGGACCACGGTGCGCCGAAGCCGAGGCCGGCGCCGACCGGGCGCCGGTCGTCGAGCCGGTAGTCCTTGCGCGTGAAGCCCTTCTCGCGTGCGAGCCCCGCGCTCGGGTTCGCGCGGTTCCAGACGGCATGGAAGCGCGCGAGGCCGGGCTCGAGCGTGGCGTAGGCCTCGTAGTCCACGTAGTAGTAGAAGACGACGCGGCTCTCGCCCTGGTTCTCGAGCGTGAAGCGGGCGCCGTCGGCGAAGGGCATGGGGAACCAGCAGTTCATGCTCTTGCCGTCCTCGGGGCTCATCTGGAGCGGCAGGGAGACGAAGTTGCGGCGGCGTCCGAAGCCCATGCCGAAGAAGTCGCCGAGCGGGGCCTCGACGCTCGGGGTGGCTTCGCCGTCCCAGTACATGCGCAGCACGCTTTTCACGAGCTCGTGCGGGTCGTTCGGCAGGGTCATGGTCGTGACCCACCAGTGCTTCACGCAGCCTGCGCCTTCGATCGTCCCGAGCTCGGCGGTCTCGCCAGGCGCGATGACGAGCGCGTCCGCGTTCCCGCCCGAGCGGTCCCAGGAGGAGAGGCGGTGGCGTTCGAAGTCGCGCAGGCGGGCGAGGTCGGCGAGCGATCCGGAACCGATGGTCATGGCGTCCTTCCTCCGGCCCGGGGCCTCCGGGATGGCGCGAGCGTACCCGCTGGGTTTCCGGAGCGCTGATGGCCAAGCTGCACGGCGGATGCGCCTCCGCGCCCCACGGGAGAGGGCGACGATGTGGTAGAAGGAGTCTCGTGGGGCATCCGCCCCGGGAGGCCCCATGCCGCGCCGCGCGCCCCTGCTCGCCCTGCTCCTGCTGCCCTGGCTGCTCGCCCCGACGTGCACGCCGGCCCCGCTCCTCCCGGCACTCGCCGCCAGCTCGCCCGCCGCCGGCGAGACGGTCGCCCGCTCCGCCTGGCTGGTGCTCGACTTTGCGGGCTCGTTTCAGGCCCTGAGTGCCTCGCATGCCGCCGTGCGCTGCGCGGGCGTCTGGATCCCGCCCCGCCCGAATCAGCTCGACGCCGACACCCTCATCCTTCAGCCGGAGCTTCCGGCCGGCGCCGCCTGCGAGATCGAACTCGATACGACGGCCGGCCAGGAGACGATCGCCTTCCAGACCCAGGCGGCCGGCGCGCCCTTCGAGGTCGTGTTCGACCGCACGGCGCCCGACAAGCCCCTGCCGTTCCCGGACGATCTCTATCTCGTGCCCAACCCGGCAAACCCCACGGGCTTCGGGCTCGATCTCGTGCTGCCGAACGCAACGGCTCCGTCCCTCAACCTTCTGACGGCGCTGGCCGGGGTCGTCGAGGCCGAAGCCGACGGCTGGAGCCCGCTCGGACACATCAGCGTGGAGATCGACGCGCCGGCCGACCCGACGACGCTGCCGCTGGACCGCGCCGCCTCGCTCGACCCGCTCTCGACCGTCGCCCTGATCGACATGACCCCCGGAAGCCCGAGCTTCGGCGAGCGCATCCCGTTCTCGTTGATCCCGCGCAGCGACACCTTCGCGCCCAACCCGGTCGTCCACGCTTGGGTGATCTCGCCCGGCATCGCGCTCGAGCCCGAGGGCACCTACGGCTTCGTGGCCACCGACCGCGTGCTCGACGCCGCGGGCGAGCCCCTCGCGCGCTCGAGCTTCTTCGAGGCGGCCGTGGCCGCACCCCAGGCCGGCGAGGCGCCCGAAATCACCGCGACCCGGCCGCTCGTGGCCGAGGTGCTCGCCGCGGCGGAGGCGCTCTCCCCGGTGCCCATTCCGCAGTCCGACGTGGTGGCCGCCATGCGCATCACCATCCGCAGCACGGGCCACTTCGTCGACGATCCGCTCTCGATGCGCCAGGACGTGCAGGCCACGCCCCCGAACGTGGTGATCGACGTCGTCGACGCGCTTGGCGACCCGAACGTCGCGGCCCTCGTCTACGGCACCTTCGACGTGCCCGTGTGGCGCACCGGGCCCTACTTCGACCGCGGCCCCGATGGACTGCCCCTCGCGAGCGGCACGGAGTCGGTCGAGTTCGTGCTCGCGCTGCCCGCCGAAGCTGCGGTCTCTGGCCATGCCCCGCTCGTGATGTATCAGCACGGCAACCCGGGTAGCGCCCAGCTGGAAGTGCCGAGCGCGGCGGTCTCGCACATGGGCGCGGCGGGCTTCGCCGTCGCCGGCTTCACCGACGTCATCAACCGGTCCTTCGCGGGCGTGCAGGAGCAGACCATCGCCATCCTCGCGAACGTGCTGCTGAACGGGGCGTCCCCCGACTTCTACGTCCAGACCTATGGCGAGCAGATGGCGTTCGCCCAGGCGCTGAAGACCCTCGGCACGCTCGACGTGCTGCCGATCGGCGCCCCCGATGGCGTCCCGGACGTGGACCCGAGCGTGCTCGGCTACGAGGGCATCAGCTACGGCTCGAACCACGCCCAGGCCTTCCTCGCCTACGAGCCCCAGATCGACGCCGCGGCGCTCGTGGTGGGCGCGGTGCGTTTCGCCGAGCTGCTCGAGCATCAGGATCGCACGCTGCCCCTGGGCGGAGCCCCGCTGCTGCGCACACAGCTCCCGGGCTTCCTGCCCGGCCTTCGCGCGGCGGACCTGTGGATGGGCCTGCACCTCTTCGCGCTGTCCTACGACCCCCAGGACCCCCACAACCACGCGCGTTTCCTCTATCGCGAACCGCTCGGGGTCGATGGCACGACGCAGAAGGCGAGCATTCTGGTCGTCGAGGGCATCGACGACAGCTTCACCGCCAACAACAGCACGCGCTCGCTGGCCCGGCAGCTCGGCGGCATCCCGCAGCTCACCGGGTTCGCGCCCGTGCCGGTGCCGGACCTGCCCGAGCTGGCCGGACCGATCCAGGGCAACGTCGACGCGAACACCACGGCGGCCATCGTCCAGTACGCCTGCCCGGGCTTCGAGGGCCACTACTGTGCGCAGGGCGACAGCGAACCCCAGCGCGTGGACTTCTACGAGAGCGCTCTCTCCGGGGTTCCCGTCATCGAGTAGGTACGGTCCCGCCGCCCTTCTTGGGGAGCTCGGAGACGTCGCCGACGATGGGGGTGGTGCTGCGTTCGCGGATTTCGTCCTGGAGGCGGTCGGAGACGCCGGCGGGCATGACGAGGATCGTCCCCTCGATTCCGCGGCCGAAGGCCGCCTCGGGGTGGTGAGATTCTGGTAGATTCGTCTCTGGGATGATCGGCGAGCCGAGATTCCCCAGGACGGCGCGGACGCTCGCTTCGGGAGGGATCCTCGGTGGGTCGCGAGAAGTCGCCCGGAAGCCCCGACAAGCTCGCGGCGCGCGCCGTGGTCCCCGCGGCGGCCTCGCTCTCGGTCGTCTACGCGTTCCTCGCTGCCTGTCACCCTCTCAGTCGGTGGCTCTTCGGCGAACCGTATTCGCCTCCCCAGGCCGCGCTCCTTGCAGCGGTCACCTCGGTTGGGTTCGGTCTGGCGTGGGTGCTGCTTCGCCGGGCTCCCGTACGCTCCGAGCGCGCACATCCAACGCTCTTCGCGTTCGGCACTGCGATGGTCGCCAATGCCACCGCGTACCTCTTCTGGGTGCCTCAGCCCATCCAGACTTCGAACATGATCATCCTGGCCCTCGCGGCGGGGCTCCTGCTGCTCTCGCGTCCATGGCTGTTCGCCGTCCTCGGCTTGAACGCGGCGGGTTGGAGCCTCGCAGCGGCCGCAGCGGCGCCGGATCCGGCCTGGTTCCACTGGGGCGCGATGCTGGGATTGGCGTGCCTGCTCGCTGCAACGGTCCACGAGGTGCGGCTTCGGGGCGTCTTCCGGTTGGTCGCCCTCCGCGAACTCGCCGAGCGCCGTCGCGCAGAGGCGAACCGCGCTCTGGCTCGCGCGGAAGAGGAGTTGATCCGGCGCGAGAGCGCGGAGCAGGAGGTGCGCGATCGGGACCAGCGTCTTGCGGAAGCACAACGCCGCGAGAGCCTCGGCGTCATGGCCGGCGGCGTCGCCCACGACTTCAACAACCTCCTGACCGTGCTTCTGGGGCACGCGGAGCTCGCGATGCTCAGCTCGCGCGACCCGGAAGTGCGAGCATCGCTCGGCGAGATTCTGTCCGCGGGCGAACTGGCGGCTCACCTCAGCCGTCAGATGCTGGCCTATTCCGGGCGGGCCCCCATCGAGCCCCGCGTCTTGAGCCTGGAGGGGTTGTTGCGCGAGCCTCTGCGGCTGATCGAGGTGTCGCTGGCCAAAACTACGGCGCTCGAGGTCCGTGTGGCTCCCGATACGCCCTCGGTTGAGGTCGACCCAACGGCGACGGCGCAGATCGTGGTGAATCTGGTCCAGAATGCTGCGGACGCGCTTCCCGGCCAGCGGGGCACGGTGACGATCGACATCCGGTCCGAGAACCTGGACGATGCGGAGATCGCACGCTTGCAGTTCCCGGAGCAAGCCGGGCCCGGTCGATACGCATGCATCGAGGTTCGGGACTCCGGTTGCGGCATGGACGAAGCCACCCGCAAGAGGATGTTCGACCCCTTCTTCACGACGAAGGCTTCGGGCACCGGGCTCGGGCTCGCGGCGGCCCTCGGGCTTTCCCACGCCCAGAACGGTGGATTCGAGGTGGAGAGCGAGCCGGGCGTGGGTACGACGGTGCGGCTCTTTCTGCCCGCAAGCGACGCAATACTGGTCTCGGCAACCGACGCGGAGGCCGAGGGCGTCGCGAGCGGTTGCTTGCGGGTACTGGTCGTGGATGACGAGCCGGCTGTTCGACGCGTGGCCCGCAAGCTTCTCCAGCATGCAGGGTATGAGGTGGTCGATGCAGATGGCTGCCGCAGTGCGAGGGCGATCGACCCAGCGACGTTGCGGGACTTCGATGTCGCTCTCGTCGACCTCTCCATGCCGGATGGGAACGGCGCCGAGTTGGCCGACGAGCTGGCCATCCGCGCCCCCCATCTTGCCATCCTCGTGATGAGCGGTTTCGATCGCTCGGAGGCGCTGAGCCGCCTCGACACCGAACGATTCGGCTTCATCGGCAAGCCCTTCCACGGCCGCGACGTCGTCGAGGCGCTGAGCCGCGAGGTGGCGCGGATGGGGAAGCGAGTGCCGACGGATCGCCTGGCCTCCACGCCACGGCGCAGTGGCAAAGGGCCCGGGGGCAGCGGGTCGACGCTCTAGACCGGCCCGAGATCCCCGATCATGCACTTCACGCTGCCGCCGCCCTTCTTGAGGAACTCGGAGACGTCGACGGTGATGGGGGTGGTGCCGCGTTCGCGGATCTCGTCCTGGAGGCGGTCGGAGACGCCGGCGGGCATGACGAGGAAGGATTCGTCGGCGCCGCCGTCGGAGGCCGGCTCGGTGAGGGTGAAGGAGTTCGCGGCGTAGACGCGGGCGTCTTCTTCGCTGAGTTCGATCATGGCGTTGGCGAGGTGGTCGAGGAGCACGTTCCAGCTGTCGCGGTCGATGCCGGCGCGGTAGGCGAGCAGGTGCTTGCGGCGCGGGCCGAAGGCACACAGGGCGGTGTCGCCGTGGTAGTGGGCTTCGTCGGTGAGGCGGACGCGCAGGGTCTTGCGCGGCAGGACCATCGGGCCGAGGGTGGCGATCAGGCGTCCGTCGGTGCGGAAGCCGTAGACGCGCTTCCAGGGCGGGATGCCGAAGGCCGGGACGAAGCGCTGCCTCTCGAGCCCGCCGTAGGTGAGCAGGTAGAAGTCGCCGACGGGGAAGAAATCCGCTTCGCCTTCGAAGCGGAACTTCTCGTCGATCTCGCCGATGCGGAAGCCGGTCTCGCGAACGGCACGCTCGTAGTGGGGCCGCTCGCCGGCGCGGGTCGGCAGGAGGTTCGAGAGGTAGAAGGTCTTGTCGGCGATCGGCTTGCGCGCGTCGACCTCGGTGAGGAAGCCGGCGTTCGCCGGGTAGACGAGGCCGGGCTGGGCCGGGTCCGGCGGAACGACGATCACGCGGACGCCGAGATTCTCGAGCACGGCCTTGAGTTCGTGCCACTGGCGGACGGCCTTCGCGCGGTCGACCTGCCGCCGCGTGCCCCAGCGCGTCCGCGTGTGCGGGTTCGCGCCGCCCTGCACGCTGAAGTGGCTCGGATCGCCCATGAGCACGGTGCGCTTCATCTCGGTCGTCATGGCTTCGGGAATCCCGGGGGCAGGGTGCTCGGGTCGAAGGGCGCGTCGCTTTCCAGGTGGGCCTGGGCGACGGTGCAGTAGACGCTGGCCTCCACGCCGGCGGGGCGGTCGTTGCCGCTCTTCGCGATGCCGCCGAAGGGGAGCTTTCCGCTCGCGCCGATGGTGCCGTGGTTCCAGTTGAGGATGCCCGTGCGGATCCGGCCGATGCAGCGCTCGTAACGTTCGCGGTCCCGCGTGAAGAGGGCGGCGGCGAGGCCGTAGTCCGAATCGTTCACGGCGGTGATGGCCGCTTCCGGGTCCGAAACGGGATAGATCGCGGCTTCCGGCGCGAAGAGTTCGTCGCGCTGGTAGGGGTGGCTCTGCCGGACCTCCGGGAAGCGGACGAGGCCCGGGCCGACGAACGGTGCCGGGAGGTCCACGCGCAGGTCGATGCGTTCGCCGCCGGCCTCGCGCGCCGTGGCGCGGACCTTCTCGACGCGGTCGTAGGCGTCCTGGTTGATCAGGGGGCCCATGAAGGTGCCCTCCGCGAGCGGGTCGCCGATCACGAGGGAACCGAGCGTCTCCGTCAGGTGCTCGACGAAGTCGTCGTAGAGGCCGGCTTCGACGAAGATGCGGCTCGCGCAGGTGCAGCGCTGGCCGGTCGTCGCGGCGATCGAAAGCGCCGTTTGCGCGACGGCCAGCTCGAAGTCCGCGTCCGCGAGCACGACGATGGCGTTCTTCCCGCCCATCTCGAGGGCGAGGATCTTCCCGGGCTGGTCGAGGTTCGCCTCCTGGATCGAGCGGCCGACGCCGTAGGAGCCCGTGAAGAGGATGCCGTCGATGGCGCGGTAGCTCGCGAGGCGGCGCCCGGTCTCGGCACCGCCGTGGACGATCGAGATCACGCCCTCGGGCAAGCCGGCTTCCTGCCAGCGCTCGAGCATCCACTCGCCGACGAGCGGTGTCTGCTCGCTCGGCTTGAAGACGACGGTGTTGCCGCAGGCCAGCGCCGGAACGATGTGTCCGTTCGGGAGGTGCGCCGGGAAGTTGAAGGGGCCGAAGACCGCCAGGGTGCCGCGCGGGAAGTAGGTCGCGCGCGCGCCGCCGCCGATGTCACGCTCGGCCACGCGTTCCATGCCCGGCCCGAGGGAGACGTCGACCTTCGCCGGGACGAGCGCGGCTTCCGCGCGGGCCTCCCAGAGCGCCTTGCCGGCTTCGCGGGCGATGAGCCGCGCGAGCTCCTCCTTGCGCGCGGGTGCCGCGGTGATCTCCTGGAAGCGGCGGATCACCTCGGCGCGCGCGTCGAAGCCGGCGTCGCGCCAGGCGGGGAAGGCCCCGCGCGCGCGGCCGACGGCGGCAGCCACCGCCGCGGCGTCGGCGATCGGAACGGTCCCGAGTACCTCATCGGGGTTCGCGGGGTTTCGGCTTTCGAGAACGTCGTCGTTCATGGCAGCGGGGTCCAACTCCAACTCACGGAAGCGGCGTCACGGCGACGCGATCGCCGGCGGCGACGCCGAGCCGGTCGCGCATTTCCTTCGGAACGGAGGGCGAGCCGTCGTACTCGAGGGGCGCCACCGTGGCCCGGAAGCCTTCGAGGCCCTCGGCGGAGACGAGCGCCAGCGGCCCTTCGCAGTCTTCGGGCTCCCGCGGCACGGCCGGAAGTACGAGCTCACGCCGCTCGCGCACCGAGCGGATCGCGTTGCGCGCGGCGCCGTAGTAGGGGCCGCCGTCGAAGGGGTCGACCTGCCCGAGGTCGTGGAAGCCGACGCGCTCGAGGATGCGGATGGCGGCTTTCGCCTGGGCCTGGCCGATCTCGGCGCGTACGTCCTCGGGAAAGAGCGTCGCGTAGACGGGTTCGCGCGGGAAGAGATCCGCGATGAAGCGGCGGTTCTGCGCGGAGAGCTGGTCGGCCTCGCGGTAGGGGAGGCCGGTGAAGCGCTTGCCGAAGGCGTCCCAGAGGCGGTTCTTCCCGGGCGCCGCGAAGAGCGAGAGCATCTCGGCGATGACGTCGCGCTCGAAGCGGTCCGGGTGTGCCGCGATGTAGGCGAAGCGCACGATCGAGAGCGCCTTGCCGCACTTCTCCGCGTGGCCGCGGTAGGCCGGGTCGAGGATCAGGCCGCCGATCTCGGTCGGCCCGTCTTCGGTGCTGCGCAGCTGCAGCCGCTTGTGCTCGAAGCGTTTGTCGAGCTCGACGCTGCGGCGCTCCTCCGTCGTCACTTCGAGCCAGTAGTAGGGTTCGCCCGGACGGCCGACCTTGGCGAGGATCATCGACGTCCCGACGCAGCGGCGCGCCTCGGTGTCTTCGAGCGCGAACATGTAGACGCCGTCGCGCCAGTCTTCGAGGCCGCCGCCGAAGGAGCGCACCGAGGCGGCGATCCGCCCGGCGATGAAGCCCGGGTCCTTCGGGAGATTGACCGAGTCGAGGCCCTCGGCGAGGGCGACGATGTCGTCGAGGTCGGCGCTGCGCACCGGCCGCAGGACTAGCACGGGAGCTCCCGGGCCTCCGCGACGCGGGTCAGCGTCTTCTCGAGCACGGTGAAGGCCGCCTCGAGCTCTTCGTCGGTGACGTTCACCGGGAGCAGCATGCGCACGCGCCCCGGGTTGGCGCCGGCGGCGAAGACCAGGAGGCCCTCTTCGAAGGCGGTCTGCAGCACGTCGCGCACGACCTCGGCGCTCCCGTCGAAGGGCACGAAGCCGTGCATGGCGCCGATGCCGGCGTTCGGGCCGACGGCTCGCGGCAGCCGCTCGCGCAGGATCTCGAAGCGCCGCTCGACGCGCCGTCCGAGCACGGCGATGCGGCCTTCCTCCCCGAGGTAGCCTTCCTCTTCCATGCGCTCGATCACGCGGGCGCCGACCGCCATGCCCGTGGTGGACCCGGCGTAGGTTCCGGCCACGAGGCCGGGCTTCGGGTTGTACTTCTTGCGGAAGAGCACGGCGCTGCCCTGGAGCATCTTGCCGACGGTGACGAGGTCGACGTACTCGTCGAGCTCGAGCGTGCGGAAGGCGAAGAGGCCCGGGGTCCGGCCGAAGGTCTGCACCTCGTCGACCCAGATGGCGAGATCGGCCTCGCGGCAGCGCTCCATCAGCGCGGTGAAGAAGCTACGCGGGGCCGGGCGGATGCCGCCTTCCCCCTGGATCAGCTCGAAGAGGATCCCCGCGATGCGGCCCGGGTGGCGCGCGAGGTGCCGGTCGAGGGCCGCGACGGCCCGCTCGGTCGAGGCATCGCCGTCGTCCGGGTCGTAGAAGGGGACGTGGAGGACGTTCCCGCGCAGCGGCATCCCCTCGCGGAAGGCCGGCCGGTCCGTCAGCTCCGAGAGCGCCAGGGTCCGCCCCGCGAAGGCGCCGTCGAAGACCACGATGTGGTCCGCCGGGGCGTGCTTCTGCAGGATCATCTTCAGGGCGTTCTCGTTGGCGATGGCGCCCGAGACCGAGAGCCAGGCGTGCTTGATCGAGGCTCCGGCATGTTTGAGCAGGGCGCGGGTCAGGCGCAGATACTCCGGGCCGGGCGCCAGATGGCCCTGGAAGACGGTGTCGACGGCCGCGGCCGCGACGGCGGTCTCGAGCAGGTCCGGGTCCGAGTGCCCGAAGCCGTAGACGCCGATCCCACCGACGAAGTCGAGCTTGTGGGTGCCGTCGGCGAGGGTGATGCGGGCGCCGCGGCCCGGGCCGGCCGTCAGCATGGGGAAGGCGAGGGGCCGCCCGCGCCGCCGCTCGAGCTCGCGGATCGCCCGGTCGTAGCTGCGCGCTTCGAGGGCGCGACCGTGCCATTCGTCCTGCACGGCCTTCACCAGTGCGGCCGCCGCTTCGCGGACGGCGGGCGCGTCGGTCAGGGCCTCGAGCGGGCTTCTTCCTCGTTTCGCCATGGCGGGAAAGCGTATCGGCAAGCCGTGGCAGGCGCTTGGGCCCAAGCGTGGAATCGCCGCGCCGGGAGGGTGTTTCGCCACGCGATTGCCAACGACTTTCCGCTTTGAATTCATGCGTCTGCGGGAAGGCTGTGGGCTATCCTCCTCACTCGCCCCAGGAGGCGCCCCGGTGGCTCTGCGGAAAAAGCGCACGGCTCGCAAACCCGAAGCAGCGGACCCCGATCCCGAATCCGAACGCGGGCCGGGGGCCGGGCTCGAGACCCGATCGTCGCGAACCTCTTCCGGGGAAACTGCGTCCAAACGGGGCGTGACTACCGGTTCGAGCACAGGCAAAAAACGCCGCAACCTGAGCTTCCGCAGCGCCAAGCGCGCCGCGGGCCCGAGCCACTCCTATTTGTGCTTGGTCCACGCGCCGCGGGTGCCGATGACCCCCGTGGAGACACCCCTGGTCGTGCCGAGCGAACTCACCGTCGCCACCTACAACGTTCACCGGTGGACCGGCCGGAACGGCCGGCGAACGCCCGACGCTTCCCACGCGGAGTTCGTGCTCTCCGAGCTCGGCGCCGACGTGATCGCACTCCAGGAAGTCCTCCGGCCGCGGGACGAGCCCGGCGTGCTCGAGGACATCGCGGACCGGCTCGGCCTGCACGTGGCCTTCGCCGCGGCGCGCGAGCACAAGCGCGGCCAGCTCGGCAACGCGATCCTCTCGCGCTGGCCCATCCAGAGCGCGAGCACCCTCGACATCTCGCACTCGCGCATCGAGAAGCGCTCCGCGCTGGCGGCCCGGTTCACCGGCCAGATGGGGCGCTTCGCCGTGATCGCGACGCACCTCTCCCTGGTGGACCGCACGCGCAAGCGCCAGGTGGGTTCGCTGATGCGGCACCCGGAGCTCGCGGTGAACGGCCCGGCCATCCTGATGGGCGACATGAACGCCTGGCGCCGCTGCCCGGCCACGCGCGAGCTCGACGAAGAGCTCCACATGCACGACAACCTGAAGTGGCCGTCGTCCTTTCCTTCCGCGAAGCCCGTCCTCGCGCTCGACCGCATCTACGCCCGCGGCGCCCACGTCGCCAAGGTCTGGGCCCACGACACGGAAGCCTCGCGCATGGCGAGCGACCACCTCCCGGTGATCGCCCGCGTGAGCCTCCCGGACTCCGAAGACTGGGACGCCGAGTAGCGGCCCGCGGCACCCGTGCCGCCTCAGATGTGGATCCGCCGCCAGGCGCCTCCGTGGAAGCGCCGCACCAGCAGGGCCGAGAGCAGCGCCATCGAAACGGCGAGGGCGCCCCAGGCGCCGATCACGCCGTGCCCCATCATCACCCCGAAGAGATAGGCGAGCGGAACGCCGACGCCCCAGGCCATGAGCGATTGCACCGCGAAGGGCCAGCGCGTGTCGCCCGCGCCCCGGAGTGAGCCGCTCGTGATGATGTTCAGGGCGTCGAAGGCCTGCACGAGGATGCCGACCCGGATCAGCGGCGCACCCAGCTGGACGACCTCGGCGTCGTCCGTGAAGAGACGCATCAGGCTCTCGGCGCCGAAGAAGAGCAGCAGCCCGACGACCGTCGCGAGCAGACAGCCGAGCCGGAGGGCGTTGCCGTGCGCGCGCTCGGCCGCGTCGAGGTGCCGGGCGCCGATGTAGCGCCCGACGAGCGTCGCCGAGGCGATGCCGATCCCGACCGCCTGCATGAACGAGAGCGAGAGCAGCGCGATCAGCGCCTGGCTCGCGGCCATCGCCCGGTCCCCCATCAGCGCGACGAGGGTCGAGAACACCGAGAACGAGGACATCTCGATGAACCACTGCCCGCCGATCGGGAGGCTCGTGCGCAGGAAGCGCACGATCTCCCGGTGGGAGGGCGCGACGATGCCGAGCTCGAAGCGGGCAAAGCGCGGGCGCAAGACCAGCACGAGCAGCACGAGGGCGCCCGTGCACTCCGCGATCGCCGTCCCGAGGCCCGCCCCCTTCACGCCGAGGGCCGGCGCCCCGAAGTGGCCGAAGATCAGCACGTAGTTCGCGAAGACGTTCGCCGCCGTCGAGATCAGGCTCGCGACGAGCGGCGTGCGGGTGTCGCCGATCCCCCGGTAGAAGGACGACAGCACCATGAAGGCGCCGAGCCCGAGGCAGCCGAGGGAGCGCGTCGAGACGTAGGCGATCGAGTGCTCGCGCAGGGCCTCCGACGGCCCGAGCGCCTCGAGCAGGGCCGGGAAGACGGCGACGAACGCACCGATCCAGAGCACCGTCACCGGCGCGACCGCGTAGAAGCCCTGCCACGTCCAGCGGCCGCAGCGTTCGGCTTCGCCCGCGCCGTCGGCCTGGGACACGAAGGTCTGGACGCCCGTGGCCGTGCCCATGAAGAGCGTGAGCGCGGTCCAGATCCAGATGCCGCCGTAGCCCACGGCTGCGAGCTCGGTCGGACCGAGGCGGCCGACCATGATGGAATCGATCACCTGCATGGCCGAGCCCGAGAGGTGCGAGAGCACGACGGGGTAGGCGAGCAGGGAGAGTTCGCGCATCCCGCCGCGCGCGCGCGGGTTGGCTTCGTAGGATTCTTGGAGCTGGGTCATGAGGAGACTCCGGATGCCGGAAACGACGGAGGCCACGGTCGCTTTCGCGTCCGTGGCCTCCGGTGAAGCATCGGGAGCCGCCTACTTCATGGACGAACGCGATAGGGGGTGCCAGACGGCAGGCCGGCCCGAAGGCGCCCGCCCGGCAATCGCTTCTGCATGAAGTTGGAATTCATCGAGAATCCTCTCGGCAGGAAATCGTGAACGAGCAACGGACCGCTCGTTCAACGACAGAGAAGTACCACGCCCGCTTCGTTCGGGCAATTCCGGGCCCGAGGCCGGATGGGAAGCGGTACCCTTTTCCCGATGAGTAGGCAGTGGTTCAGCCCGTTCGGGGCCCTGGCCCTCGCGGTGCTCTCGACGGCGGCAGGATGTGCCGGCGTCCGGGGCGCACAGCTCTACGCGAGCGGGACGGAGGCCCTCGACGCCGGGCGGCACGCCCACGCCGTCGAGGATCTCGAGGCCGCGGCGAGGCTGCTGCCCGAGGCCTCCGAGGTCCACAACCACCTGGGCCTCGCCTACGCGCGGGTCGGGCGGGACGCCGAGGCCCTCGGCGCCTTCGAGCGCGCCGTGGATCTCGACTGCGACAACGACGCGGCGCAGCACAACCTGCAGGCGGCCCGGGCCGGACGGCTCCTGCCTCCCGTCGCCGCGGAGCCGCGCGCGCCCAAGGGGGAGTCCCATGAGTGACGACCGCCAGAAGCTGACCTTCAGCGAGCTCGACCGTCTCCGGAAGGAGAAGGGCGATGGGCCGGGCCCCCGGCGGCCGCGCGGCGCACGGGCCGAGGCCCAGATGAAGCAGGCCACCGAGAGCTACCTCAAGGAGGCCGACAAACTCTTCAGCGAGGCGAAGGGCGGCGCCGCCGGCGAGGAGCTGGCGAAGGCGGTCCGAGACGCCCACGGGACGCCGGCCTTCACGGAAGCCTGCCAGGCGTATCACGCCGCCGTCGGCACGCCGGACGATGCCTCTCTGCTTTCGCTCTTCCTCGATGCGGACGATCCCGCCGTCGTGGCCGAGGCGATCCGGAGCCTCGCGGCGGGCCTCGACGCCGGAGCGTTCGAGATCTCCCGGGGCGTGAAGAGCCAGCTTCGCGTGCTCGAGAGCAGCGGCGACGACGACGTCGCCTACGAGGCCGAGGAGCTGCTCGCCCGTCTCTAAGAGCGGGCCGCAGGCGGGTGCCTGCGGGGGAAGTTGCCGGGCCCCATGCCCTCTAGTAGGTTGGAACGCCATGTCCCACGAGGTCGAACGACAGGCACTCGCGCGCTATCTCGAGGACCACAACCTCAAGCAGACGAAGCAGCGCGACGCGATCCTCGAGGTGTTCCTGAACGCCAAGGGCCACATCACGAGCGACGAGCTCTTCCAGAAGGTTCGCGACGACCACCCGAACATCGGCTTCACGACGGTCTACCGCACGCTGAAACTCCTGTGCGACGCAGGCCTCGCCATCGAGCGCAACTTCGAAGACGGCGTGACGCGCTACGAGATCGAGCAGGAGCATCACGATCACCTCGTCTGCACCCGCTGCGGAAAGATCATCGAGTTCGAGTGCGCGATGATCGAGTCCACGCAGAACCGGATCGCGGAGCGCTACGGCTTCCGCATCCTGCGTCACCGCCACGAACTCTACGGTCACTGCTCGGATTGCGGCAAAGACTGACGAGGGTCGGGTGACGAAGCGGTCTCTCGCATTGCTGGCTGCCACCGTCCTCGGCTGCTCTTCGGGCCTGCCGATGGCGGTCCCCGCCGATGCCCCGGAAGGGAGCGTCGAGGGCCTCGTGCTCGTGTTCGTGATCGATCAGCTGCGCGCGGATGAGCTCGACCCGGAGCTGCCGGGGGGGCTCGGCTGGCTGGCGCGCGAGGGCCGCTTCTTCACGGACGCCGCCGTGGGCCACGCGCACACCGAGACCTGCCCCGGGCACGCGGTCATCCTGAGCGGGCGCCACGCCGGCCCGGCCGGCATCCCCGGCAACGTCTTCGTCCAGCGGGAGTCCGGGGAGACGCGCTACTGCGTCGAAGACCCGAACCCCGCGACCGCGACGCTCCACGGCGACGGCGGGCGCTCGCCGCGCTGGCTGCGCGTCGAGACCCTCGGCGACTGGATGCGCGGCGCGGACCCGGGTTCGAAGGTCTACGCGGTCTCGAGCAAGGACCGCGCGGCCATCATGCTGGGCGGCCGGCGCGCGACAGGGGCGTTCTGGTTCCGCAGCGCCGAGGGCGCGGGCTTCACGACCAGCCGCTACTACCGGCGCGACCTCCCGGAGTGGGTGAAGCGCTTCAACCGGCGCGACTTCTTCGACGAGGCTCCGCGCATGTGGACGCACGCGACGGCGCCGCTGCCGAGCGGGCGTCGCGACGACTACGCGCTCGAGTCCGACCGCTTCGGCCGCGGGAGCCCGCACCCGCTCCTGCTCGGCGAAGACGAGGCGGACGACGCGGAGCGCTTCACCTGGTCGCCCTGGGGCGACGAGGTCGTCCTGCGCTTCGCCAAGGAGCTGATCGAGGGCGAGCGCCTCGGTCAGCGGCGCGGGCACCTCGACCTGCTGGCCGTCTCCCTCTCGAGCTTCGACTACGTGGGCCACCTCCACGGCCCCGAGAGCCACGAAGCCCTGGATGCGCTGCAGCGGCTCGATGCCTGGCTCGAGGACTTCCTCGACGACGTCGAGGACGAGGTCGACCAGGACAAGCTCTGGATCGCGGTCACCTCGGACCACGGTGTGACGCCCATCCCGGAGTGGCTGCACGAGACGGGCCGGGGCAAGTGTCCGATCCCCGGCGGGCGCGCCGATTCCCGGGCCCTGGCGGCGGGGCTCAACGCCCATCTCGAGAAGAACTTCGCCCACGCGGACGGGGAGTGGGCCCAGCGCTCGGGCTACCGCTTCACGGTGAACCGATCCTTCGCCGCCGAGCGGCAGGTCGCGGTCGACGAGATCGTTGCCGAGGCCAAGAGCTACCTGGAGAAGCAGCCCGGGATCCGCCGCGTCTGGACGGCCGCGGAGATCCAGGCGGGGAGCGGGCCCGAGCCCTACGCCACGCTCTACGCGAACTCCTGGGACCCGGAGCGCGGCGGCGACTTCGAGATCCAGGCCGAGCCCACCTGTCTCTATACGAGCTACCCGACCGGCGCGAACCACGGCTCGCCGTACCCGGCCGACCGCAACGTCCCGCTCGTCTTCTACGGGCCGGGCATCGAGAAGGGCCGGATCTCCGGGGAGGTCGCCACGGTCGACCTCGCCCCGACCCTCGCCGAGCATCTCGGGATCCCCCCGCCGAAGGTCCTCGACGGCCGGGCCCTCCCGCTCCAGGCGCCGAAGCCGCCCGCACCGGCACCGCCCGCCACGAACTAGCCCCATCTCCTCCCCCGCCATTGACACCCCCGGGCAGCGGGCGTACTCTGCGCGCCGGATATTGAATTTCATTTTCAATTTCATTTGAAGCGCACGACGCTCGAACGGGCCGAACGAGGCCGCCTCGAACGGCCCAGGCACCCGGGAGTCCAATCATGGGGCTAAATCAGCCCGAAACGAGTGAGTCTCGGCGCGCGCCCGCCACGGACCAGTGCCGCTGCGAGTGCGGCAGCCTGCTCGCCCGGATCGTCGAGAACGGCGTCGAGATCCGCTGCCGGCGCTGCAAGCGCGACCTGCTCGTTCCCTTCAGCGCCGGGAACGATTGGGTCGAGGCCACATCCTCTCCGGCGCTGGCGCCGGGCCGGCCCGCGGCCCGCGTCGTCCATTCCATCGGGCGGGGGCGCTAGCGTGCCCGCCGCCCGAACCCTCACGAACGATCTTCTCGTCCACCGCAGAGGCCAGAGACCCCGAGTCCCGAGTCCCCACCCGCGCGCGCCGCTCATGAGGCCGGCGCCCGTTCCGGGAGTGCTCCGTGACCCGACCCACTTCTCTGACCGTAGCCGTGGCGCTTGCCTGGGGAATCACCCTCTCGCCGCTGGCCTTCGCCGCTAGCGAGGACGCGGACGCGATCCGCGCCCGCGACGACCGGATCGAACAGCTCGAAGGCACCCTCGCCACCGTCATCGACGAGCTCGCGCGCCTGCGCGATCAGGTCGCCGTACCCGACGAGCCCGAGCTCACCTCCGTCTACGGCCTCGGCCCGGCGGCGAGCAAGATCTACGGCGTCGAGCGCGGCCTCTCGATCGGCGGCTACGCCGAGGCGAACTACCGCATGTTCGTCGACGACAAGGACTCGACGGACCTCGACCGCGCCGACTTCCTGCGCATGGTCATGTACTTCGGGTACAAGTTCACCGAGAAGTTGATCTTCAACACCGAGATCGAGTTCGAGCACGCGAGCACGAGCGCCATCACCAACGTGAGCGGTGGCGGTAGCGTCTCCGTCGAGCTCGCGACGCTCGACTACCTCTTCCACGAGAAGCTGAACTTCCGCGGCGGCATGCTGCTCGCGCCGATCGGCTTCGTCAACGAGATCCACGAGCCGCCGTTCTTCTACGGCGTCCAGCGCCCGGTGACGGAGCAGACGATCATCCCGACCACCTGGCGCGAGAACGGCGCGGGCATCTTCGGGCGGCTCAGCGAGACGCTCGAGTACCGCGTCTACGCTATGAACAGCCTGAACGGCTCGCGCTTCAGCGACGCGGGCATCCGCGGCGGCCGCCAGAAGGGCAACCGAGCCCTCGCCGAAGACTGGGCCGGCGTGGTGCGGCTCGATTGGCGCCCGGACGCCGTCGAAGGCCTGCTGCTCGGCGGCTCGTTCTTCTACGGCGAGGTCGATCAGGATCTCGAGGTGAACGGCGTCGACCTCGACGAGTCCGCGCTCATGATCGCCGAGTTCCACGGCCAGTTTCAGCGGGGTGGCTTCCACACCCGCGTCCTGCTGGCGTACTCCCACCTCTCGAACGTGCGGGACTTCAACCTCTCGCTCGGCCGCGTCCCCGGCGTGAACGCCCCGATCGCCGGCACCCAGCTCGGCGGCTACGTCGAGTTCGCCTACGACATCTGGTCGCTGCTCTTCGGGGACCACAGCAAGCGCCTCGAGCCCTTCTTCCGGGTCGAGTACGTCGACACCCAGCGCAAGGTCCCAACGGGCTTCATCGCGAATCGCAATCGTACGTTCTGGCTCTACAATCCCGGGATCCAGTTCTATCCGCACCCGAACGTGGTGCTGAAGCTGGAGTACCGGAACTTCGACCCGCACGCCGGGGAGCGGCCCGACGAGGTCGCCGTGGGAATGGGGCTTGCTTTCTAGTCACACGCTGCGCGCCTGGGGCGCGCTTCTCCTCGGATCGATCTTCGCCGTGGGACTGGCTCTGCCGGCCACGGCGAAGGTGCATCTCTCGCGGAAGGAGGCGCTCGAGTGGGCCTTCCCGGGCGCCGCCCGCGTCGAGGAGAAGACCCACGTCCTGAGTGCCGCCCAGGCGAATGCCGTCGAGCAGGACGCCCGGTCGAAGCTCGAGAGCAAGATCGTGAAGCTCTACACCGCCTACGACGCGGCGGGGCAGGCCACCGGCTACGCGGTGATCGACATCCACACCGTCCGGACCCTCCCGGAGGCGTTCCTCGTGGTGATGACGCCCGAGGGCAAGGTTCGGAACCTTCGGGTCCTGGCCTTCTACGAGCCGCCCGAGTACGAGCCCTCGAAGCGTTGGCTCGAGCAGTTCGAGGCGCGCGGGCTCGAGGACGAGACCCGCATCGGGGGCGCCATCCACGGCATCGCCGGTTCGACGCTCTCGGCGCGGGCGGTCGCGGGGGGCGTCCGCCGGGCGCTCGCGCTCCACCGGCTCCTCGTGAAAGACGAGGCGCCCGCCGCGGGGGGTGCTAATGAACCCCTGGGAGAGCGGTAGCATGCGCTTCGTCGTCACCGGGGAATGGGACCGCAATCGTCTGCTCCAGACGATCGTCGTGCTCTACTCGATCTACGTGATCGGCCTCTGGTGGACGAACGCGCTCCTCTACTTCAACAAGATGAGCCTCTGGCCGAGCTCGGTAGTCCACTACTACCTGGGCAACGAGGAGCAGTTCCTGCAGCCGCGGAGCTACCAGGGCCTGCTCGAGGTCTCGCACTTCCATCTGTTCGCGATGGGAATGCTCCTTCTGGTCCTGACGCATCTGATGCTGTTCGTGCCGATCTCGAACCGCTGGAAGCTCTGGCTGATCGTGCTCCCCTTCGCCTCCGCGCTCGTCGACGAGGCCGGCGGCTGGCTGGTTCGCTTCGTCTCCGCGGACCTGGCCTTCGTGAAGGTGCTCGGCTTCGTCTCGCTACAATCGAGCCTCGCGGTTCTGGTCGTGATCTCGCTGTGGTCCGTCTTCACGGCGAAGTCCGAGAACTACATGTCCGGGGAGGACTTCGGATGATCTCGCGGTTCCTGGGGTGGGCGCTCGGACTGGCACTGGCGCTCGCGCCGGTGGCCGAAGCCGAGACCGTGCGGGAAGGGCGGACCGCCATGGGGACCGCCCTCGAGATCACCGTCGTTGCCGAGGACGGGGAGAAGGCGCGCGCGGCCCTCGAGGCGTGCTTCGCCCGGGCCGACGCGCTCGAGAAGCTCTTTACGGGTTGGAGCGAGGATTCCGCCGTCGCGCAGCTGAACCGGCGCGCGGGCGGCGAGATCTCCGAGGTTCCCGAGGAGGTGACGCGCATCCTGGAAGACGCCGTCGCCCTGGCGCGGGCGACCCAGGGGGCCTTCGATCCGACCGTCGGCCCGCTCGTCGGGGTCTGGAAGCAGGCCGGCGAGAGCGGCGTCTGGCCCGCGGAGGAGGCCCTCGCCGCGGCGCGCGCCCAGACCGGCTTCGAGGGCATCGAGATCGACGAGGAGAAGGTTCGGCTCGCGCGGGCCGGCATGTCCATCGATCTCGGCGGCTTCGCCAAGGGCTGGACCCTCGACCGCCTCGGCGAGCTCCTGAAGGATCGCGGCATCGAGCGGGCGCTCCTGTCCTTCGGCCAGTCGAGCCTGCTCGCCCTCGGCGAGCCCGAGGACGGCCCGGTCTGGCGCGTGCTCGTGAAGGATCCGCGCGGCGGCTATGCCGGCATCGCCAGCCTGACGGACGTCTCGGTCTCCGTGAGCGAGAGCTTCCGGGAGTCCGCGGTGGTCGACGGCAAGCGCCTCGGGCACGTGATCGATCCGCGTTCGGGCCTGCCGGTCGATCGCCAGACCGGCGCGGTGATCGTCGCGCCGAGCGGCGCCGTGGCCGAAGCCTGGAGCAAGGCGTTGCTGGTGCTCCCGCCCGAGGAAGCCTTCCCGCTGCTCGCGGATCACGAGGGCGTCGAAGCCATGCTGCTCGAGCCCGACGGCTTCGGCCAGTCGACCCTCGGCTTCCACGCCACCGTGGACTTCGCCCCGCCGCCCGCGAAGCCGGAAGAGTAGGGCGCCCCGCCCTCGGTTCCGTGCTCCGTTCGGCTACTCGCCGAGCGCCCAGGCCTCGGTCCCGTGATCCGTTCGGCTACTCGCCGAGCGCCCAGGCCTCGGTCCCGTGATCCGTTCGGCTACTCGCCGAGCGCCCAGGCCTCGAGGTCTTCGGGGAGATCCGCCGGGTCGTCGGCGATCGTGCCGGCGAGCGCGCCCAGGTTGTTCTGGAACATGTCGTCGAAGTGCGACTGGATGCGCTCGCTGAACAGGCCGATGCCGCGCAGGGTCGGGATGACGAAGCCGCGGATCGGGCCGCGCCGGCCGCCCTGGGCCTGGATCGCCGCCGCGATCTTCTCGCGCTCCTTCATGATCTCGGCGAAGGCTTCCATCGGGTCGACCCCGGCCTCGCGCCAGATCTGGAAGACGGACTCGCGCATGGACGTCCCGCCGCGCGAATCGACGAGCTTGCGGGCGGCCTCGAAGGCGTAGTCCTCGATCTCGGCCTTCGTGGCTTCGTCGAGGGTCGGGACGATCGCGTTCAGGTACTTGATGCCGTAGCCCGTGTGGCGCGCCTCGTCGCGGGTGACGTTCGTCAGCAGATCCTTCAGCAGGGGCTCGCGCGTCTGGTTGCGCATGTCGCGGAAGGAGTAGAGCGCGAGGCCCTCGGTCACGACCTGCATCCCGACGGCCTTCTTCATCCAGTCGTCCGTGGCGAGGACGTCGTCGAGGAGCTCCTTCAGGGACGGCGCGATCTCCTGCACCTCGTCGAGCTTGTTGATGTACGCCGCGAAGACCTCGACATGGCGCGCTTCGTCGAGCGTCTGGGTCGAAGCGTAGAACTTGCCGTCCATGTGGGGGACGGCGTTCACGAGCTGGGCCGCGACCATCAGCGCGCCCTGCTCGCCGTGGAGGAAGTTCGAGAGCAGGAACGCCGCGCTCCGCCGCGAGATCTCCCAGCGCGTGTCGTCGTCGAGGGTCTGCCAGTAGTCGGTCTCCTGGACCGGGATCATCCCGACGCGCGTCTCGGCGAAGGCGCTCTTGTCGATCTCGCGGTTCCAGTCGAGGTCGCGCATGGCGATCCACTGGCGGTCGAGGGCATTCGCGTAGAGCGTGCGCAGCTCGTCGATCTCGGGCTCGTAGTTCCAGTTGTAGACGGCGTCGAAGGCGGCCTGGACCTGGCTGCCGTTCGGATGCGCTTCGGGGAGGGAGGGGGTGGGCTGGGGCTCGGCCATGGGTTCTCCTGAGGATGGGCCCATCCTATCGCGAGCCGGAGCGCCCGTGTGAGTTCTCGCACTCAAGGCCGGGCGCAAAGCGGCCGAAATCGAAGGGAGGGGGTGACCCATGGCCAAGGATTCCGCCTGTCCGCTCTGCGACGCGGACCTGCTCTTCGCCGGCGACGAGAAGCGCGGCGACACCGTCGTGTGCCAGTACTGCACGGCACCCTTCACGGTGACCCGGCTCCCCACCCAGGACGAAGAAGCCGAGCTCGAAGAGGACTTCTAGGGCCCGGCCTCGAGGACGCCCGCCCGGTGCCAGCGCGCCGAGAGCAGGGTCTCGCGCAGGGCGGCCGCTTCGTCCGGGCCGGGGGCGACCGCGTTCAGGACGACGCTCGTTCCGGAGTCGCCGAAGACCAGCACGAAGCGGATGAGTTCGGCGCCGACCACGGGCTGGGTCACGCGGTAGAGGCGCGCCGGCCAGTCGTCGATGGTGAGGCGCTCCTGGGTGTGGAGGTCCATCCCGCCCTTGCGGAAACCGTCCGAGGAGAAGGAGCGCATCGTCGCGTAGACGGAGCCGGCGAGCTCGTTCCCGAAGATCGCCGAGCGGCCGTCGGCGCTCTCGAGCCCTTCGCCGTTCGCCTGGAGCCGGAAGTCCGGTGGGAGGGCGACGGAGATCTTCGTTCCCGGCAGAAGCGTGTGGTCGGCGGGGAGAGGCGCCGGGCCGCGGGCCGTGGCGCAGGCCGAGAACCACAAGGCGAAGGCCGTGAGCAGGGGCGCTCGGAGCACCGGCGTCATCCCCGGGCGTGCCGCGCGCCTCATCCCGCGATCAGCATTCCGCCTTCGACGGGGAGCACGTTCCCCGTGACGAGCTCCGAGCCGGTGACGAGCGAGACGATCGCGTCGGCGACGTCCTCCGGGTCGCACACCTTGCCGAGCGGGGCGCGCGCTTCCATCGCGCCCTTGACCGCTTCGTAGGCGGCTTCGCCGAGACCCTCGGCGAGCCAGCGGCCGGTGATGAAGCCCGGAGCGACCGCGTTCACGCGGATCTTCGGCGCGAGGGCGCGCGCTAGGGTGATGGTCAGATTGTTGATGGCGGCCTTCGAAGCGCAGTAGGGGATGGAGCTCCCGACGCCGGCGATGCCCGCGACGCTCGAGACGAGCACCATCGAGCCGCCGCCCGCCGCGTCCATGGCCGGCTTGGCGGCGCGCGCGGTCTGGAACTTGCCCTTCACGTTCACGCCGAAGATCTTGTCCCAATCCTCGTCCTTCACGTCTTCGAGGTTCGGGTGGGGGATGAAGCTCGTCACGCCGGCGCTCTGGACGAGCACGTTCAGGGAGCCGAGCTCGCCGACGGTCGTCTCGACGAGCCGCCGGCAATCCTCGTCCTTCGCGACGTCGGCCTGGACGGCGAGGCCGCGCACGCCCTCGGCGGAGATGGCGGCCGCGACCTCCTCGGCCTCGTCCTTCGAGCGGCTGTAGTTCACCACGACCGAGCAGCCGCGGCGGGCCAGCTCGAGAGCGGTCGCCCGGCCGACGCCGGTCCCTCCGCCGGTGATGAGAGCGGCTTTTCCTTCGACGTCCATGGGGGGCTCCTATCGGGTATCGCGGCGCGCAGCGAGGCGGTCGGCGGCAAAGGCCCGGACCCCGTCCTCCCAGCTCGGGAGATTGATCGGGGGCTCCGCATTCGATGCGAGGGCAGAGTAGCGCGGGCGCGGGGCCGGGCGGGGGAACTCGTCGGTCGTGCACGGGGCGACTTCGCAGGCGACGCCGCAGGCTTCGTAGAGCGCGCGGGTCAGGCCGTACCAGGTGGTCTGGCCGGCGTTGGCGAGGTGGACGGTGCCCCAGTCGTCGCGCGCGAGGAGCTGGGCGATGCCCGCGGCGAGGTGCGGCGCGTAGGTCGGCGACCCGGTCTGGTCGTCGACGACGCGGACGCTCCCGCGGCTCGCGGCGCCGAGCATGGTGAGCGCGAAGTTCCGGCCCCCCGTCGAGTAGAGCCAGGCGGTGCGCGCGACGAAGTGCTTCGGGTTGGCGGCGCGCACGGCATCTTCTCCGGCGAGCTTGGTCCGGCCGTAGGCGGTCTGCGGGTTCGGGGCGTCGCTCTCGGTGTAGGGGCGGTCGGTCTCTCCGTCGAAGACGTAGTCGGTCGAGACGTGCACGATCGGAACGCCCCGCGCCGCGCTCGCCTCGGCCAGCACCCGCGGCGCCGTGACGTTCCCGCGCTCGGCGCCTTCGGCGTCGGTCTCGGCGCCGTCGACGTCCGTGTAGGCGGCGGCGTTGATCACCCACTCGGGGCGTTCTGCTTCGAACAGGGCCGCGACGGCGGCTTCGTCCGCGGCGTCGAGCTCCGGGAGGTCCCGCAGGACGAGTTCGTGGGCGCGGAGCTCGTTTGCGAGAGCGCGCCCGAGCTGGCCGTTCGAGCCCACGACGAGGATCTTCACCCCGCCACCTCGGCCACGCGTTCGCGCACGGCATCGATCGAGAGCCCCTGCCGGTCCTTCTGGGAGAGCGTGGGCTCCGAGATCGGCCACGGGATCGCGAGCGCCGGGTCGTCCCAGGCAAGGGTGATCTCGTCGTCCGGCGCGTAGAGCGTGGTGCACTTGTACTCGAACTGCGCGGACTCCGAGACGACGCAGAAGCCGTGGGCGAAGCCCGGGGGCACCCAGAGCTGATGGAAGTTCCCGGCGGTGAGCGTCACCGCGGCCCACTGGCCGAAGGTCGGCGAGCCGTGCCGGATGTCGACGGCGACGTCGTAGACTTCGCCTTCCGTGCAGCGCACGAGCTTGCCCTGGGGGCTCCGGAGCTGGGCGTGCAGGCCGCGCAGGATCCCGCGCTGGGAGCGCGAGTGGTTGTCCTGCACGAACTCGCGCGCCACGCCGCCGGCGGCGTAGCGCTCGATCTGCCAGGTCTCGAGGAAGAAGCCGCGCTCGTCGCGGTGGACGTCGGGCTCGACGAGCACGACGTCCGGGACGCTCTGGGGGGTGAACTTCGGCACTAGCCTTCTTGCGCCACCCGCTGCAGGTACTGGCCGTAGGCGTTCTGCTTGAGCTTGTTCGCTTCTTCGAGCAGCGCCTCGCGCCCGATGTAGCCCTTGCGGAAGGCGATCTCCTCGAGGCAGGCGACCTGCTGGCCCTGCCGCGCCTGGATCGAGTGGATGAACTGGCCCGCCTGCATCAGCGATTCGTGCGTGCCCATGTCGAGCCACGCGAAGCCGCGGCCGAGCCGCTCGACGTGGAGGTTCTGACGCTCGAGGTAGACCTTGTTCACGTCGGTGATCTCGAGCTCGCCGCGCGCCGAGGGCTCGATGCTCCTGGTCACGTCGACGACCTGGCTGTCGTAGAAGTAGAGGCCGGTGACCGCCCAGTGGGAGCGCGGCACGGCGGGTTTCTCTTCGATCGTGACCGCGCGCTGCTCGGCGTCGAACTCGACCACGCCGTAGCGCTCCGGGTCGTTCACCCAGTAGCCGAAGACGGTGGCGCCCTCGCTGCGGCCCGCCGCGCGTTCGAGCTTCTCGGGCAGGCCGTGGCCGTAGAAGACGTTGTCGCCGAGCGCGAGCGCGCAGGGCTGGCCCGCGATGAAGTCCTCGCCGATCAGGAAGGCCTGGGCGATCCCGTCCGGGCTCGGCTGCTCGGCGTAGGAGATGTCGAGCCCGAGGTGGGAGCCGTCGCCGAAGAGCCGCTGGAACCCCGGCAGGTCCGCCGGCGTGCTGATCAGCAACAGCTCGCGGATGCCCGCCAGCATGAGCGTCGAGACCGGGTAGTAGACCATCGGCTTGTCGTAGACCGGGAGGAGCTGCTTGCTCGCCGCCCGCGTGATGGGGTGGAGCCGCGTCCCGGAGCCGCCTGCGAGGATGATGCCCTTCATTGCGCGGCGTACGGTAGCAAGGCGGGCCGATCAGGGCAGGAAGCGCGCCCGCTGATCGAGCTTCTGCGGCAGGTATTCCTCGATCACGTAGTTGAGCCCCCACTTGGCCAGGGCCTGCTGCTCGGCGCGGACGCCCATCTTGAGGAGCTGGTTGATGGCCTTCTGCCACTCGGTGTGGGTCTTGAAGAAGGGGTCGTTCTTCAAGGCGTCCTTGGCCCGCTTGATGTCGACGTCGTGGAGCGGGTGGGTGGGCAGCTCGTAGTCGACGATGTCCTGCGGCGTCACGCCGAGGTAGCGCGCCTGGGGCACGCAGAAGAACTGGGAGAGGTGGGCCGCGTTGCCCGAGCCGACCTTCAGCGTGCGGTAGATGTTGCTGATCCCGTAGGGGTCGCAATCGACGAAGGCGTAGACCGGCAGGTCGCACTCGTCCGAGAGCTTGCGGACGAAGCGCCGGGTCGAGCGCGTCGGCACACCGGCCATGGAGACGAGGATGCAGTTGCTCGTCTGCCAGAACTTGTGGCTCTGGAGGCGCTGGAAGACACCGCCCGTCTCGATCACGAGCACGAACTCGGCATCGGTCTCGAAGGAGAGGTGCTCGACATTGCTCGGGATGGAGTACGCCCCGGAGCCGAAGCGCGTGCAGTCGATGCGCTCGATCTCGCCCGTGTCGCGGTCCGGGTCGATCACCATGAGCTGCCCGGCAACGGCGCCGCCGTGCTCGTCCGGCACGAAGCGGAGCTGCTCGCGGGAGACGCCGTCCACGCTGAACAGCGCCTCGATGTCGTCCATGACCGAGTCGGACTCGGTCTGCTCGTCGAAGCGCGCGTCCTCCCAGTTCTTGCTCTGGTAGTAGGCGTCTCGCTTGGTGGCGAAGTCGTTGGTCTCGATCAGCTCCTTGCTGAGCCCCATCATGCGCAGCGTCTGGGCGAAGCCCTTCACCGTGTTCACGGTGAGCGTGCGGACCTTCTTCTGTTTGCCGATCGAGAAGTAGCCCTGCTTCTTCGAGTACTCGACGTTGCCGAGCGAGCGGACGGGGAACGAGAGGTCCGGCTTGCGCCGCTTCAGGATGTGCTCGTGCACGTCCTTCGCGGCGTTCACGATGCCCTTGATCGCGAGCTTGTCGAGCTGCTGGTTGCGCTTGCGGACGGCGGCGATGTCGACGGCGACGCTCTTCTTCGTCTTGCGCTTCGCGGGCGCCTTCTTGCGCCCGCCGGCGGTCTTCTTCTTCGCCACCGTCTTCTTCTTGCGTGCGGCCATGGCATCGTCCTCTAGGGCTTGCGGCTGCGTTCGAGCACGTCGGAGAGGTTGGTCACGATCTTGTCGCGCTGGGGGTCCGAGAGCTCGAGGATCTGCTGCACGCCGACGGCGAGCTGCGGGATGTACTTCTCGATGTAGGCGCGCTTCTTCGCCTCGTCGGCTTCGCGGCGCTGCTTGCGGATGTGGGTCGCCACCTGACGCCCGCACTCCTGGAGCGCGAGGCGCATCTCCTTGATGATCTCCGGGTAGTGGGCGACGGCTTCCTTGCTCTCGGAGGTGAAGGGCACCCACACGCTCGCGATGTGCACCATGACGAGCATCGGCCCGACGGGCAGCGCGCCGCGCGGCTGCTGCATCTGGTAGCCGCGCCAGTCCGTACCGGTGACGGCCTTCGTGATGGCGCACGCGCCCTGCTGGTACTGCAGCGGGACCCGGTTCGCGTAGCGGTAGACCGTCGCGGCGTCGTCCCCCGAGAGCTCGCCCCCGTAGGCGATGCCGGCCTCGATCAGGAACGGGTTGCCGCGGTACACCGTCGGGCGCCGCGTGGCCGAGGCGTAGAAGTCGGCCTTCACCTCGGCCTTCAGTGCCTTCTCGATCAGCTCCGCGCCGATCGGGGCGATGCAATCCGTCGGCGGCGACATGATCTTCGTCTTCTGCACCGCCTTGTGGATCTTCTCGGCTTCCTCGCGGGTGACCTCGCGCGGACGGCGCGTCGGCGCCACCTTGGCCGTCTTCAGGATCTCGTCGGCGATGCGGCCGGACACGCGGCTGAAGTCTGCAGTCAGGCAGCCGCGGACGTTGCGCGACTTCGTGTCGCGGAACATCTGCATCATCACGCCGAGCTCGACCCCGTAGGGATGGGGCTTGATCTCCTCCGTCTCCGGCGGGAGCTCGTCCGTCACGCGCGGGAAGACGTGCTCGGCGCCGTAGGCCTCGGCCTTCGGCGGCTGGTAGGTGATCTGCGCATGCGGGTTCGCGAGGGAGATCTGGCGGATGTAGTTGTCGACCGAGTGCTGGCCGCCGCGGTAGTTGCCCTCGAGCTCGATCTCGACGCGCGTGCCGTGATCGCGGTGCCACTCGACCTCTTCGTCCTTCTTCACCCGCGGCTCGTTGCTGCGCGTGTCGATCACGAGCACGAAGTGATGCGCCGGCTTCTTCGGGCTGGTCCGGGTGATGATCTCGATCGGCTTGCCGGTGGTGAGCAGGCCGTACATGCCCGCGGCGCTGATGCCGATGCCCTGCTGCCCGCGGCTCTGGCGCAGGCGGTGGAACTTCGAGCCGTAGAGGAGCCGTCCGAAGATCTTGGGCGCCTGGGCCGCGACGATCCCCGGCCCGTTGTCCTCGATGGCGATGCGGAAGCGGTTCTCGTCCTTCTGCGTCACCTCGACCCGGATGTCGGGAACGATGCCGGCCTCTTCGCACGCATCCAGGGAGTTGTCGACGCCTTCCTTCACCGTCGTGAGGAGCGCCTTGCTCGGGTTGTCGAAGCCGAGCAGGTGCCGGTTCTTGGCGAAGAACTCGGAGACGGAGATGTCCCGCGCCTGGGCGCTCATCTCCTTGGCCGTCGCGCGCTTGCGCGGCTCGGCGGGCTTCTTCGCGGAGCGCTGGGGCGCCTTCTTCTTGTGCGCCGCCTTCTTCGCGGGAGCCTTGCTCTTGGCCGCGGACGCCTTGCGCGCCGGCGCCTTCTTTTTCTTCTTCACCGCGCCTCCCCCGGAGGCGAAGACGAATTTCTCCTGATCGGCCACCGCTCACCCCCCTGGCGTGATGGACCCGAGGAAGATCCCGCTCTGGACGCCGAGGGTCAAGTCGGCGCCGAAAGTCGCTCGGGGGAGGGAAGGGTGGGCCCGAGGCGCCGCTATCCTGCCGCCCGTGCCGCGCATCACCCTCGTTCGACACGGCCGTCCCCTCTGCGATGAGGACTCCTGGATCCCGGCCCGGGCCTTCGATGCCTGGTGGCAGGCCTACGACGAGGCCGGCCTCGTGGACGACTCCCATCCCCCGCAGGAACTCGCCCCGGCCCTCGCGGACTGCGACCGCTTCGTGACGAGCAACCTGCGGCGGGCGAAGCACTCCCTCGAGCGCGTCCGCCCCGACGCGAAACCCCTCGAGGACGCCCGTTTCCGGGAGGCGCCGATCCCGGGCGTCCCGCTTCCGATCCTCCGCATGCCGAGCGCCGGCTGGCGCGTGCTCGGGCGGCTCGCCTGGCTCGGCGGCTACGCCGGGAGCGTCGAATCGGCCCGGGGCACCTACCGCCGCGTCGCGGAGGCGGCGGATCAGCTCGGGGAGTGGTCCGGCGAGAGCGAGCACATCGGCGTCGTGGCCCACGGCTTCTTCAACTACCTGCTCTGCGGGGCGCTCCGGAAGCGCGGCTGGGAGGGGTCCCGCGTCGGCACGCCCGGGCACTGGTCCCACACGACGCTGCGAAGGCCGTAGGGGGGCACGTCAACTGCGTGGAGAGCAGCTTTCGCGAAGGAACACGGCGATCTCTGCTTTGCCGATCTTCCCCGCCGCGGCGCCGTAGACCAGGTCGTAGAGAGAATCCTCCGAAGCGGTGAGGCGTTGTCCGTTCATTCCGAGGAAGGCGAGCGCGCACATCAACGCGGTTCGCTTGTTGCCGTCGACGAAGGGGTGGTTTCGGACGAGGTGGAACAAGTACGCAGCCGCCATCTCGAACAGGCTGGCGTGCAGGAACTCTCCCCCGAAGGTTGCCTGGGGGATGGCGACCGACGAGCGGAGAAGGCTCAGATCGCGAACCCCCGGAGAGCCGCCGTACCGCCGGATTCGGCTGGCATGGATGCCGAGGACCTCGTCGAGTGTGAGGAAGAGCGGTTCCGTCACTCCGCCAGCCGGCGGAACACGCCGCCGTACTGCTCGTCCGCTTCGGCGACCAGATCGGCCAGCCGCTCTTTTCTCTGGCGGTCGCGGACCGGAGTCACGACCAGGACGTCACCGTCCGTGGAGAGTTCGAGCTCCGTGTCCCCGTCGATCTCGAGCGCTTCCAGGAGGGGCCGGTCGATGACGAGCGCCAAGCTGTTTCCAGAGCGGGTCAGCCGTTTCACCATGTACGGACGATATCTTGTCTTCGTACGTACGGCTAGGCGTCGCCCTTTCGGAGCGGATCCGGCTTGCGCGGCAGGTGGCGGAGCCCCATCCAGCCGAGGGCGGCGAGGTGGCTCGCGACCTTCTCGACCGAGGGCTTGCGCGTCTCCGTCCACCACTGGCCGACGAAGGTGACCATCCCGACGAGGGCGTGGGCGTACAGCGGGGCGATCTTCGGGTCGTAGCCGGCCTCCTTGAAGGTGGCGGCGAAGACCTTGCCGACGCGCTCGGCGACGTCCGAGAGCAGGCTCGAGAGGTTTCCCCGGGTGGCGGTGATGGGGGCGTCGTGGGCCAGGACGGCGAAGCCGTCCGGGTGGTCCTTCACGTAGGTCAGGAAGGCGAGGGAGGCGCGCTCGACGCGCTCCCGCGGCGTGCCCGAGGAGATGGCCTCGGAGATCGCGGCCACGACGTGCTCGACCTCGCGGTCGACCACCACCGCGTAGAGGCCTTCCTTGCCTCCGAAGTGCTCGTAAACAATGGGTTTCGAGATCTTGGCGCGCTCGGCGATCTGCTCGACGGAGGTCGCCTCGTAGCCGTTCTCGGCGAAGGCCTTTCTGCCGACTTCGATCAGCTGGGCGCGCCGCTCGGCGGCGCTGAGCTTCTTGCGGGACACGGTTGACGAGCTTAATACGCTGCCGTAAGTTACGCTATCGTTAGTTACGGCATCGTAAGTTTTGACCTGCCGTCCTCCAAAGGAGAACCCATGTACATCCTGGCCTGTCTCGGCGTCTTCCTCGCCGCCTACCTCGTGAACGCCATCATGATCACGATCTTCTACCACCGCGGTCTCGCCCACCGCGCCGTCACGCTCAGCCCCTTCGCCCGGAAGCTCGCCATCCACGGCGGCATCTGGTGCACCGGCCTCGACCCGAAGGGCTGGGCCACGATGCATCGCCGGCACCACGCCTACTCCGACACCGAGCGCGACCCTCACAGCCCGGTCTACCAGGGGACGATGGGCGTGCTCTTCGGCCAGCTCCGGTCCTACGAGCGGACGCTCGTCGGCCTGGCGCGCGGCGAGCGCGAGTACACGCGGGGGGTCGAGGACCTCGACTTTCCGATCCACTGGCTGAACCGGAACCGCCTCTGGATGCTGCCGTACGTCGCCCACGCCACGATCGCCCTGGCCATCGCCATCCCGACCGGCATGTGGCTCCTCGCCGCGGCCTACTACGTCGGGATCATGAGCCACCCGATCGAGGGCTGGATCGTCAACACGCTGGGCCACGCCGTGGGCGGCCGGAACTTCGAGACGAACGACAACTCGCGCAACAACCACTTCGCCGCCTGGCTGATCTTCGGCGAGGGGTTCCAGAACAACCACCACCGCTACGCGACCTCGGCGAAGTTCTCCTTCACCCAGTGGGAGGTCGACATCGGCTACGGGTTCTGCCTCCTGCTCGAGAAGTTCGGCGTGCTCGAGATCCGGCGCGAGACCCTGATCCCCTCGCCCGCCGCGCTGGCGGCAGGCGAGGGGCGGATGGCCGAGGCGGCCTGAGCAAGCGAGGGCGACGGTCTCATCGACGGCCCGCCCGACCTCGCGTTGCTTGGCTACGCCACGCCCCCAAGAGCGGGAGCAGGAGGGCGGCCTCGAATCCGAGCCCGCACGCCGCCTTCGGTGTCTCCCGGTGTCGCCAGGCAGCGTCACATTCGGCGTCGTCGAGGTCGACGAGCCCGTCGCCTTCGTTGTCGAGTCCGTCATCGCAGGCGGGAGCTTCGTAGGGGAAGTCGGCGTCCCGGCAGCCCGGGTCGTTGCCGGCGTCGATCAGGCCGTCCCCGTCGTCGTCGAGGCCGTTCGCACACGCGACGACGAGGGCCGGGCCGACGTCGACCGTGAACGCGATCTCCCGCAGTCCGAGGCGGTCGCCGCCGGGAAGCGCGAATCCGGCTTGGTTGTCTGTGAGTGTGAGGCGGACGTAGTTCGCCTCGGTCGGCGGCACGGGGACTTTTTCCATGGTCGCGGACTCGAGGTCGCTTGCAGCCAAGGCGATCGGCGCGCCGAGACCCGCGGCGCTCCCCGTCGTCGAGAACTGCGCCTCGAAGCTTCGCAGCGAGTTGCCCGGCGCGAAGAAGTTCGCCCACAGGGCGATGCCGTCGACCATGTGCACGTCGTCGAGCAGGAAGTCCATCACGACCGGAGCGGGGTTCACGGCGAAGTAGTCGTTTCCGGCGCCTACGGTCTGCGTCGACCAGGAGAGGTCCGACAGCGCCGGGTGCGGGGCATCGTTCGCGAAGCCAGCGCCCTGGCCCTGGATGATCTGGCCCAGTGCGAAGGCCGGGTCGGTGTTCGAGTTCGTCGCAGTGATCGAGAGGATCGACGCGAAGTGGTGTGCGACGTGGACGGTACGTCGCGCGGGCATCGGATCCGCGTGGCCGTGTTCGTCCCACACGGCGTACTCGGCTTCGAAGCTGCCGGGAGCGGTGAAGCGAACGCTCCCCGGGTCGGGAAGGTGCGCGTCGGCGATGCCGGCGCCGGCGCCGAAGTGCCAGACGTGGCTGTCGATGGCGTCGCCCTGCGGATCCGTCGCCGTTCCGGAGAAGAGCACGGTCTCGCCCGCCTGGATCGACAGTGAAGAAGCCGGCGTGTCGATCTCGCCATCCGGCGCGTCCGGGGAGCGGGCAATCGTCATCCCGATCGACCAACCGCCCTGGCCCGGTAGCTGGCCATCGATGACCGCCAGCCAGTGGTCGCCGTTCGGCCAGGGGTCGAAGTGGTGGTAGCCCCCGCCGGCCCAGCCCGAGCCTTCGGGCGTGAGGATCGGGCTCGTCGGGAGCTCGACCTCCGCGTAGTGCGTCGGGGAGAGCTCCATGATCTCGAAGAGCCGGACTGCCTCTCCGTAGAAGGGGAAGTCGTCCTGCGCCGTTCGGATCGCACGGGTTCCGCCGGCAAAGGAAAACGAGCGGCCGCCGGGTCGGGCGATGTTGGCGTCGTTCGCGATGACGGGGCTCTGCGGGTGCTCCACCCAGCCGCTCGTGAGCGAGTCCGAGGAGTAGAGGAAGGTGTGCGTGTTGGGCGGCTCCGCCGCGAAGATCCACCAGCGGCCTTCGTAGTGGAGGATCGACGCATCGACGAACGGGCGGCCCGTGAGGAGCACGGACTCGAGGGTCCAGTCGTACGGGAAGTTCGTCGCGCGGTAGAGGCGGATCGACTGGTCCTGATGGGTCTCCGGGATCATGTAGTAGGTGCCGTCGACCTGGAAGACCTGCGGGTAGGAGAGGTGGAACGGTTCGTCGAGAACGATCTGCTCGTACTGCCAATGGAGGCCGTCTTCACTCGTGGCCACCGAGAGGTCGCCGTGCCCCGTTCCCTCCTGAATGATCTCGGCGAAGAGGTACCAGTCGTTGCCGTCCTTGAAGAGGAACGGATCGGCGATGCCTTCCGAGGGAGAGTCGGTCACGTCCCCGCCCTCCAGCACCGGGTTTCCCGGGTAGGCCTCCAGGTCGTCCGGAAAGAAGTCCATCGAGTTCGTGTCCGGAACGAGGTTCGGAGACGGAGCCGCCGGGGGAAGGAGGCCGAAGGCGACCGTGCCCAGGCCGACGCGGTCGCCGCCTGGGGCGCCGCCGAAGCCGCGGTAGTTCGCGGCGATCGTCAGCCGGGCCGCCACCACGCCTGCATGCAAGCCGAGCGAAACGCGAGTCGGGGCGAGAAAAGCGCTGGCGGATGAGCCGGTCTTGAGTGTGACGGGAATCGGTGGACCGAATCCGGAACCCGTGTCGAGCTCGACGGTGCCTTCGCGCGCCGCATTGCCCACGGCCGCGGTGTTCGGGTAGTTCCAGACCACCATGCCGTCGAGGTCGGTCGGGGCTGCGAACGTGAACGTCAAGACGGGAGCGACACCGCCGTCGTCGAAGTAGCTCGGCAGGAAAGCATCCGTCACGAAGGCGTTCAGCGCGCTGGCTTCGCTCACGAAGCGGTCGTCGACCGTCAGTCCGTCGCCACCGATGAACATGCCGGACGTTCCGATCACGTTGGCGGCCGGGTAGAAGGCCTGGCCCTGGTCGAGGGAGACCGCCGCGGGAAGCGTGAGCTGAGCGGAGGCAAGCGGGGAGAGCAGGACGGTGGCGAGAACCACGAGCGTCCGCGAGAGCGGGTGAAACATCGGAAGACTCCCGTTCGGGGCTAGGGCCCGAACATCATGGCATCCTCGGCCGCACCAACGGCCGGGAGGCTGATCTGCAGGTTGGTCCCAGCGGCGAGGTCCGCGGCCGTCGGGTAGGCCTCGAGCCACGGCCCGACACGCCGCCAATAGTCGATCCCGTCGTGCAGGAGCGATTCGTCGGGGAAGCCCGTCGCGGTGTGGACGATCTGGAGGTTCGTTCGCGCCGCCATGTCGGCGGCCGTGGAATAGCCTTCGAGTTGGTCGGCGTAGCGCCGCCAATAGTGGGTGCCGTCGTACATCATCGCGTCGGAGTCGTTGCCATCTGCCGGATGGACCGCGACCGGATTGCTACGGGTCGCCAAGTCCGAAGGCGACACGTAGCCCTCGAGTGTGCCGCTGTAGCGCCGCCAGTAGAGCGCGCCATCGAACAGCATGGAGTCCTGATGGCTGCCGTCCACCGCGTACCACTCCTGGAGCCCGGTATTCGCCGCCGCATCCACGGCACTCCCGAAGGCTCGGAGCTGGTTTCCGTAGCGGCGCCAGTAGCGGTCGCCGGAAACGAAGTCCGCGAAGACGCCCAGGAACTGGCCCTGGTCCGAGACCTCCACGCCGTCGAGTGAAAATCCGAGGAACGTGGGCAGCGAAACGCCTTCGAGGCCGGCGGCCAGCGTCGGGAAGACCGGAGCCAGCACCAGAGGGAGAGCGGCTTCGAGCGTTGCCACGTTTGCACCCACGGGGTTCTCGAGCACCGTCACCGCAAGGTCGCCCGCGAGCGGCACTGCCGGTGTGAAGGCGATCTCGGTCTCCGCGATCGCCAGGTCGACGCCGAAGCGGGCATCGACGGCTCCGGCGAGCGCGAGCGCACCGGTTGCTTCTTCGACGACGCGGACGAGCAGATGACCGATGCGCATCTCTCGGATCTCGCCGGAGGGGCCGGGTGCCCCGGTGAAGACCGGGGCCAGAGCGGGTCGCAGTTCGATGCGGAAGGGCGTCGTCGGCGGGTAGGTGCCGAAAGCCGGATCGAAGAGCGCCAGAACGCCGGCGGTCACCGCGACGGGGCCGCCACCGAGATCGATCTCGGTCACGTCGCTCGCAAGCAGCCCACATTCGACCTGGGCCATCAGGAGTTGATTGAACGCCGAGCTCGAGAGCCCGATCCCGATGTCGTAGTCGAGACCGCCCGTGGGCGTGGTGGTCGCGAACGTCGGGAACGGCTCAGCCACGTGGTAGGAAGCCAAGAGGTCCGGCGCCTCGGCCGGCGGCGTGCATTCCCCGGGGTCGGTTCCCGCAACGGACGTGAAGGCGGTGTCCGCGCCGAGGGTGACGCCGTCGTCGTCCTCGGAGATCTCGGACATCGGCGCGTCGAGGGAGACGCTGAGGGAGGTGCCGATCGTCTCGGCCAAGGCCAGGTCGTTGAGTGCGTCTTCGATCGCAGCGGCGATCACGGTGTTGCCCTCCGCGTCCGTCTGGCTCAGGAAGGCGATGAGGGCGGGAACCACGTCGCCCGTGTAGTCGCCGTCCGCGCCGACGCAATCCCCGGAGGTGAAGTCGATCCAGAATCCGGAGGTCTGGATCGAGAGGCTGCCCACCTGCGTGGCATCGACGAGCCGGGGATCCGAAGCGTTCGGCTCGAGTGCGAAGTCCGCGAAGATCCGGACGTCGCTCGAGAGCAGATAGGCATCGCAATCGATCACCGGCGCATCCACGAAGAGCCAGATCAGGAGGTCGTCGATGTCGATCTCGACCTCGGCGGCCTGATTCAGGGCGTCGAGATGGACGTGGAAGTATTGGAGGCTCGGCGCCGGGCTCGCGACGTAGACGTCATAGTTGAGAAGGCCGAACGGGAAGCTCGTCAAGAAGGTTCCGACCGGAATCAACGTGGCGAGATCGAACTCGACCAGGGCGCCCATCCGGGGCTCCATGGCGTCGAGACCGCGGTCGGTGAGCCGCAACGCCACGCTCTCTGTGGAGAAGCCGCCGTCGACGACGGAATCGCCCAGGACGACGGTCACGCGATCGCGCTTCGTCTTGCCGGAGACCGTGTGGTGGACCTCGGCAAGGATCGGTTGAAACACGCGGCTCGGGTCGAGCGGGACGGACGCGTTCCATGTCTTGTCCGCAGCGACCGGGACGGCGACACCGTTGACCGTCAGCGCGAGTTCCGCGGCGGTGCCGCCCCCGACGGTTCCCGCGACGAGGATCGAGCCTGCCTGAGTGAAGGTCCCCGTCTGCGGAGAGGTGATGGCGACCGTGAGCGGAGCCGGCTTGCAGCTCGTCCCCGAGAAAACCAGGGCTGCCAGACTGACCCAGAGGAGGCGATGACGATCCATGAACCCTCCGAAGCGCGGACCGCGGGTCGCGCCAAGAGAAAGGGCCCACCCCGGTGGAGACCGAGGTGGGCCCTGGTGCCCGGCGGTGACCGGGCGTGAACCCACCGCTAGCTGCGGCGGCGGCCCACCAGCGCGAGACCCAGCAGCCCGCTGCCGAGCAGGAGCACCGAGCCCGGCTCCGGCACGAAGAACGTGCCGCGATCGAGCAGCAGGTGCGTCGCGGCCGGAGCGACGAGCGTCCCGGCTCCGATGCCGGAGATGTAGTCCGCGCTGCTGGCGAAGCTGTAGACGTCGCCGCCTTCGTACGCGGCGAAGATCTCGCCGGTCGTGTCGTCGCGGTACAGCGTCTCGCCGAACGCGTGCGTGCCGGCCGCCGCAACCGTGGTTCCGGTGCCCGGACCCGTCAGGAAGTCCGCAACCGAAGCGTAGGAAAGCACCTCACCACCGATGTAGGTCGCGTAGATCGTGCCGTCGCCGTCCTGGTAGGCGCCGCGGTCCAGGAACAGGTGCGTTCCCGGGCCCGCAACCGACGTGCCCGTACCCGGGCCCGCCACGTAGTCCGCGATGGAGGCGAAGCTCAGCACGTCGCCGCCCTCGTAGACCGCGTAGATGGTGCCGGTCGCGTTGTCGGCGAAGGTCACCTCCGCGAAGCTGTGAGTGCCCAGCGGAGAGACCCCCGTCCCTCCAGCGGGGCCGGTAACGAAGCTGGCCGAGTCCGTGAACGAGCGGACGTCACCACCGTCGTAGGTCGCGATGACGGTTGCCGAGGCATTCCCGGCCGCGAACAGCAACAGGGCCACCATGGCCACGTAGTTCGTGATGTTTCGAATCATGACAACTTCCTCTTCCCTTTGAACGAGCTGCCGGTGTGGCAGCCTTCCCAGTTCAATCTCCCACCGGCACCGAGGGGCCGGCCGTCCCTAGTCGTCCCCGAGCGGACCGTCCGCTGCGAGGTCACTTTCCGTTCCGTCGAAGCCCGGAGGCAGGACGGTGGATGCGATGGGGCCGTGGTTCGGAGCCACTGCACGGATCGCGAGCGCGGCGCCGTCGGCGAGCGCCTCGGCTGAGCCGGCCATCGGGCCGGCGAGCAGCGCGATCAGGGGGAACAGGCGGCGCCAGGCGCGGCGGGCCGCGCGCTCGATCTCCGCGTCGTCGATGCCCGGCGATCCGCGCTTCTTCTTGGGCTCGGAGGCGGATTCGCCTTCCGGCCGCTGGCGCTCCTCGCGCTGCGCATCGTCACGCTTCGGCTTCGTGCGCTGCTCGCGCGCCGGATCTTGCGACTGGTTCTGCGACACCTTTCGCCCTTCCCGGAAGCACTTCTAACCCCGGTCCCGGGTGAACGACGCTGAACCTTTCCTTGTGCTTGACCGAAGGCGAAACCGGTCGACTTCAATAGGGTTTTCCGTCGTGTGGAACCGCCGACGACACCGCGACGTGTTCCCGTGGCCCCGGCGTTCAGTCAGAAGGTGCGAGCCATCCGTCCGGCGGAGGCGTTCCTAGGTCAGCTCGAGCGCCCGGAGGCGGCGGAGGACCCGGGCCAGGCCCATCGGGTCGGCCAGGCCGAGCGCCTCGCGGCCCAGCCGCCGGGCCTCCGCCCGTTCGCCGTGGGCGACGGCCAGGGAGGCCCGGGCACCGAGCGCATGGGCGCGCCAGACGGGCGAGCGCAGCCGGTTCGCGACGTCGAGCGCGTGTTCCAGGCGCTCCTCGGCGAGAGGGAGATCGCCGAAGGTCTTGGCCAGGATGCCGAGGAAGAAGGCAACGGGGCCGTGGACGTGCTGGCCGTTGTCCACGATGACGGCGTGGTCGGCGCGCGGCTCGAGCAGTGCGTACAGCGTGCGGGCGCGGGCTTCGTCGTGGAGATCCTCGCAGGCCTCGGAGATCGTGCAGAGGGAGAGGATCCACGCCTCCTTGCCGAGGCAGGCCTGGAAGTCATCGGCAGCGACTTCGTCGAGCCGCTCGCGCGCGGTGGCGTCGTCTCCGGTCTCGATCAACGCCGCGATCTCGGCGGAGTCGAGCACGCCCGTCAAGGAGGAGCCTGCGCGGAGCGCCGAGACGGCCGGCAGCAGCTCGGAGAGGCGGCCCTGCTGGTAGCGGATCATGGCGAGGCTGCCGGCGCGGGCCGAGGCGAGCTGCAGGTGCGGACCGTCGCTGCGGTCGAACGCTTCGTGCGCCAGCCGCTCGGAGCCGGGGAGATCGCCGTCGAGGCTCAGGAGGCCCGACCGCAGGCTCGGAACGAGGTAGCCCCAGTACGAAGATCGCGACCGCTCGACGAGCTCCGCCATGCGCTCGCATTCGCGTTCCGCTTCTTGGCGGCGGGCGAGCTCCATCAGGACGCCGTAGCGCTGTACCGACGCAACGATCGCGAAGTTCGTGTTGCGCGCGTCGTCGGCGCGTTCGGACGCTTCATCCAAGAGTGCAAGGCGCTGTTCCGGGAGCGTTTCGGGGTCGAACCGGCGAACCTCGGAGACGCTGGCCAGGGCCCACGCCAACCAGCTCGGGTCTCGCGAAGCCCGGGCCCGTTCGGCGGCCTCGTGCGAGGCCGCCTTTGCGCGCGCGAGGCGCCCGAGCGGTGCGGCGCGCACGGCGACCGCGGAGAGCAGCCAGATCCGAAGCGGGCCTTCGTCCTCGTCGACGGCCTCGAGCCCTGCGAGCGCCTCCTCGAGGGACTCCAAGAGCTCGAGCAGTTCCGGGTCGTTTCCGCCGACACCCACCTCGGCCAACCCCAAGACGGCGGCCGCAAAGAGTTTCGGATTGCCGGCGCTGCGGGCGTGGGCCATCGCGGCTCGGTGCTGGCTTCGTCCCTCTTCGTTGCGCCCGGCGCTCTGGAGCGCGAACCCCGAACAGATGAGCAGCTCCGCGCGGCGTTCCGCAGTTGCGTCCGGCAGCAGGTCGAGCGCGCGGATGGCCCGCGCGAAGGCCTCGGCGGCATCCTGGTAGGCACAGCTGTCGCGCGCCAGGTCGCCCGCCCATTTCGAGTATCGCACCGCTTCATCGCTCTCGAGGAGTGGAGCAGCATCCCCGTAGTGCCGGGCGAGGGCGGGGACGATGGATTCGATGCGATCGGCGTAGAGTTCTTCGAGTGCTTCCGCAATCCGCCGGTGCACCTGCGCGCGTTCGCTCGCATCGAGCTCCGCATACGCGACTTCCCGAAGCAAGCCATGGGAAAAAGCGTAGGGCTTCGCGAGCGTGGCCCGCGGGGTGATGATCTGTTCGGCACTGGCGCGCTCCAGGGCTCGCAGCAGGGAAGCGCGGTCGAGATCGACGCAGCGAGCGAGCGCTGCCAGGTCGAACTCCGCCCCGAAGGCCGCGGCACGCGAGAGCACCATCTGGGTGGGTCCATCGAGCCGCGCGAGGCGGTCGCGGATGACGCGCCGAACTTCCTGGGGAATCGTTCCGACCTCGCTCCGCAGTCGCGCGCCGAGTTCCTCCGTGGGGTCGGTCCGCGCCAGGGCCAGCGCGAGGATCTGGCGGACGAAGAATGGGTTGCCCCGCGTTCGCGTCCAGAGCGATTCGATGAAGCCATCGTCGGGTTCGTAGCCGGTGACCTCCTCGACGAGCGTGGTGACATCGTCCGGGTCGAGCCCCGCGAGCGGAACCGCTTCGAGCAGGTCCCGCCGCATCCATTCCACGCGCGCTCGTTCCAGCGGATGATCGGGTCCGAGCTCGACATCGCGGCAAGTGCCGACGATCAGGATCGGTACCGTCGCGATCGCGTCCGAGAGGAACGCCAAGGCCTTTGCTGATCCCGAATCGACCCATTGGAGGTCTTCGAGAACGAGGACGATCGGCTGCTTCTCGGCGTGGTCGCGAAGGGAGGTCGCCAGGCCGTCGAGCAGCCGGAACTCGGCCTCGTCGGCATCCGCCATGTCGGCCAGCGCCGGTCCGCCAGCGCCCGTCAGTTCGGCGAGCAGGGCCTCGATGCTCGGGGCGTCCTCGAAGGAACTCTCGCGCGCCACCGGAAGCAGGGAGCGGAGAATCTGCACCCACAACCAATAGGCCGGCGCGCCCCCCGATTCCGGCGAGGTGGCATGATGAATCTCGCGAAGAGCCGGTGACGACCCTTCCACGAACTCCCGAACGAGTCGACTCTTGCCGATGCCGGCCGGTCCTTCGACCAAGGCGACGCGCCCGCTGCCCTGGCCGGTGGCAGCGTGAATCTCCCGCAACCGCTGAAGCTCGGCTCCGCGTCCGATCAGGGAGCGCGTCGCCAAAGGGCTCCTCTCCGAGGCGCCGCTGCCTGGAACGGTGTCGTCGATAAGGAGCTCCACTTCGGCCGCGAAGCGGAAGCCGCGGCCGCGGATCGTCTGGATCGTGCCGTCCTTCCTGCCTCGTTCGCCGAGCGCTTCTCTTGCCTTCATGACGACGTGGAAGAGCGAGTCGCCGCTGACGATGGCGTCGGGCCAGAGCAGCTGCCGGAGCTCCTCTTTCGTTACGACCCGGTCGCGGTGGCGGACCAGATGAAACAGCAGGGCCAGCGGCTTCGGCTCCAGGCGAATCGGGTGCCCGCCTCGAGTCAGCCGGTAGGTGGCTTCGTCGAGCTCGAAGCCCGCGAAGCGAAGCGCGGGGAGCTGCGAGGGGCCTTCTTCTGTGGGCGGTCCGGTGCTCACGCGGTCGTTCTCCTGCCCGAACCCTCGGGTGGGCCGGGCTTTCACCCGGCGAACTCCCTCACGAGCGCGGCCATGCCCAGCGCCTTGGCGATGGCGAGCGTCTCCTTTCGCGCCGCTTGTCCGAGGGATCGGTTGCCACTCGCCCGTCCGAGACGGGCGGTCGCCGCCAGGGTCTGCGCTCGCCAGACGGGAGAGCGCAGACGCTCACTGCGTTCGAGGGCGTCCTCGAGGTACTGCTCGGCTTCCGCCCCCCTCTCGAGGGCCGTGGCGAGCATTCCGAGGTAGAGCGTGACCGGGCCGTGGCAGTAGTGACCGTTGGCGATGATGATGCACTGCTCCGACCGAGGTTCGAGAATCTCGAAGAGCGAGGCGCAGATCTGCTGTTCGTCTCCGACCCGCGCTGCCACCTCGGCCAGCATCGCGAGGGAGCACAGCCAGCTCTCGGTCCCGACGATCGAATCGAAACCATCGGCGGCGATTCGATGGAGTTCGTCGCGCGCCTGCTCCTCCCTCCCGGCCTCGAGGAGTGCACCCACGGCCGCGGTACGCAGCGCCGGGATCTTCGGATCCTGCGAGACGATCGCGTCCAAGGCCGGAATGAGTTCCTCCAGGCGACCCTGCTGGTGCCGGATGCTGGCGATCATTCCGGCGAGCGCGGCCGCCAGGTTCAAGCGCGGGTGCTCGGTTCCCTGGTAGGCCTCGAGGGCCAGCCGCTCTGCTGCGTCGAAGTGGCCGTCGAGCAGCGCACGCATGGCCTGAAGGGAAGGTCGGACGTACTCCCAATAGGGGGAGCGAAGCTTCTGCAGTACCTGGTCGAGCTGGACGCCTTCTGCGTCGACGGCGCTGATGTCCCCCTGCTCGAGCAGGGCTCCGAAGCGCTGGATCCGGGCGATGAGCTCGGCGTTCGGGTCGCGCGCCTCCGCGGCGTGCGCGGCGGCGCGCGCGGCGACGTCCGCACGTTCGGCGGGCTGTCCAGCAGGGTGCAGCCGCTGAACGGCGGCCCGGCTGGAGAGGGCCAGGCTCTGGGCGCCCGGTTCGCCGAGCCGGTTGGCGATCTCCTCGGCCTCCATCGAGAGCGCGTGGGCCTCGTCGAGCCGATCCCGTTCGTTGCCGAGGTTCGTCGCCAGCAGTGCATAGACCCAGACGTGAAGCATGCCCTCCGGCTTTTCGAGCGCGTCCCTTGCCTGCTCGAGGGCGTCGACCGCTGCGAGGTCGGAGAGCCCGAGCCCGTACTCCGCGAACCCGACTGCGGCCGCCACCATCAAGTTCTTCAGGCCCGCATCCCTTGCGACCCCTAGCGCTTCGTGGAGAACCTGTCGGCCCTCCTCATGCCGGCCGGACGTCTGGAGCGCGAAGCCTCGCAAGACCGCGAGCTCCGCCCGGCGTTCCGTCGACGGGTTCGGAAGCAGGTCGAGGGCGCGCAGGGCCCTCCCGTAGTGCTCGGCCGCCTCCTTGTACGCACGGCCGTCGCGAGCCAGGTCGCCCGACCACTTCGCGTAGCGCACGGCTTCATCCCCTTCGAGCAACGGGGCGGCTTCCAGATAGTGACGGGCGAGGGCAGGAACGACCGGCTCGAGATGATCGGCGTGCAGCTCTTCGAGTGCTGCTGCGATTCGGTGGTGGACCTGAGCGCGTTCCGTCGCATCGAGCTCCGCGTATGCGACTTCCTGGAGCAGGCCGTGAGTGAACGAGTAGGGCAACTCGAGTGTGGCCCGCGGTGCGATGATCTGCTCGGTACTGGCGCGTTCCAGCGCCCGGAGCAAGGCAGCGCGGTCGAGATCGACGCAGCGGGCCAGCGCGGCCAGCCCGAACTCGGGCCCGAAGGCCGCGGCACACGAGAGGACCATCTGGGTGGGTCCGTCGAGCCGCGCGAGCCGGCCGCGGATGACGCGCCGAACTTCGTGGGGGATCGTTCCGACCTCGCTCCGCAGGCGCTCGTCGAGCTTCTCCGTCGGGTCGCTCCGCGCCAGGGCCAGGGCAAGGATCTGCCGGACGAAGAACGGGTTGCCCTGCGTGCGCGACCAGAGCGCCTCGATGAAGCCATCGTCGGCCTCGTAGCCGGTGACGTCCGCGACGAGTGTGGTGATTTCGTCCGGGTCGAGGCCCACGAGCGGAACCACTTCGAGCAGATCCCGTCGGATCCATTCCACGCGCGCTGGTTCCAGCGGATGATCGGGGCCGAGTTCCACATCGCGGCAGGTGCCGACGATCAGGATCGGCGCCGTGGCGATCGTATCCGCGAGAAACGCCAATGCCTTGGCCGAGCCGGCGTCGATCCACTGGAGATCTTCCAAGGCGAGAAGCAGCGGCCGTTCCCTCGCATGGTCGCGCAGGCAGCGCGCCAGATCGTCGATCAGTTGAAACTGTGCCGTTTCGGAGTCCAGGGTCTCGGTGGTGTCCGAGGTCTCGCTACCGCCGAGTTCCGAGAGCAGCCGCTCGATGTCCGAGACTGCAGCGCCGGGATTCTCCCGAGCGTTGCGAAGCCACGAGCGGAGTATCTGGACCCAAAGCCAGTAGGCCGGCGCTCCCCCCGCTTCCGGTGCGGTCGCTTGGTGGATCTCGCAGGAGTTCGGCGGCAATCCTTCGATGAACTCCCGGACGAGCCGGCTCTTGCCGATGCCGGCCGGCCCCTCCACGAGGACCACGCGCCCCGTTTCGCCGTTCGTGGCCGCTTGGATCTCGCGCAGTCGCTTCAGTTCGCCTTCGCGTCCGATCAGCGAGCGCATCGCCTTCGGCCGTTCCGGGACGCGATGGCTCGGCGCGCGGGCAGCGTCGGCGATGGGTTCGACCTCGACCGCGAAGCGGAAGCCGCGGCCGCGGATCGTCTGGATGGTGCCGTCCTTCTTGCCGCGTTCGCCCAGCGCTTCCCTTGCCTTCATGACGACGTGGAAGAGCGAGTCGCCGCTGACGATGGCGTCGGGCCAGAGCAGCTGGCGGAGCTCTTCCTGCGTCACGACGCGATCGCGGTGGCGGACCAGGTGGAAGAGCAGGGCCAACGGCTTCGGCTCGACCCGGATCGGTTGCCCTTCGCCGGTCAGCCGGTAAGTCGCTTCATCGAGTTCGAACCGTCCGAACCGGACCGCGAGAATGGTGTCGGTCGAAGGGGCCTTGGGGCCGCCGCGGTGGGCGTCCGTCACGGGTCTGCTCCTCGCTCGCCAGTCTTCATGCAGTATTCACCGGTATCATACTCTCTGATATCATTACAACCGGAATCATACCCATTAATACGATACGCTTCAGGACGAGAAACCCCTGGATTCCAAATAGATGCGAGCGAGGCGGGCTTGCCGAAGAACGTAGATCACGCGGAGAGACGGAGCCGGATCGCGATGGCCGCGGCCCAGGCCATCGCCGAGAAGGGCCTCGAGGAGGTCCGCATGACGGACATCGCCGAGCGCGCCGCCTGCACCACCGGGATGGTCAACTACTACTTCACCGACAAGGAGGCGGTGCTCTGGGCCGCCCTCCAGTACGTCAACTCGGCCATGGGCGAGCGCATGCTCCGCCACATCCATCGCTTCCCCAAGGATCTGCGTGGGGCCATGGCGCTGGCGCTCCCGCTCGACCCACGCACGCGCGACGAGTGGACGGTCTGGATGCCGTTCTGGGCGCGCGCCGCGACGTCCGCACGCCACGCGGAGGAGATGACCGCGCGCTACGTCGTCTACATCCGGGGCATCACCCATGCGTTGAGCACGGGGATCGAACACGGCTTGATCGATTCGGCCATCGACATCGAGATGGAAGCCCACAACCTGGCCGCGCACGTCGACGGCATCGGCTTGCGGGCCATGTTCGATCCTGACACCTGGACGGCGAAGCGACAGCTCGCGCATCTCGACCACTACATGGACCGACTGGTCGGGTCGTAGTTCCTCCCTCGTCGGCGCCTCTTCTGCAGTCAACCTGCAGGGAACCTTCAGACCAAAATCTCGTCGCATGGCGAACAATGCGCATCGCTGGACCACTGGATCGGTCCAGGAGGGGAGGGATCGCATGTCCATGCTTCGCGCCATTGCCGTGGGAATCTTCACGGCCTCGATCGTCGCGGGGGCGCCTGCGCAAGCCGGTGTCGTTACTTTCAATTTCTCGGGTTCGATCATCGGCTGGGCGGACAGTGCGACTGGTGCCGGAACATCCGGGTTGGCCATCGGCGATCTCGTTACCGCATCGGTCGGTATCGACTACGACCACCCGACGACGATGCAGTGGCTCGAGGCTCGCCTCGAGCTTCCGTCCATCGGCTATTCGCTCGTGCCGTTCGACCCCACGACGATCACTACGAGTGGGCTGCCGACGATCAGTTCCCAGGGTGCGGGAAGCACGGCGCTCGATACGTCCCAGGTTGCGACCGCTGCGTTCGATGCCTCGTTGGACGCCGTGTTCCTCGTTCTCATGTCTACGACCGTTCCGCTGGGTACCACTCCGTCGCTGCTTCCGGACGAGAATCGGATCACCAGCGTATTCGATGCCCTCTTCGCTGGGAGCGACGCGATCGGTACAGGCTTCCTCGCGCAGGGTTCGTGGTCCGTCCCCGAGCCGGCGGGCAGTGCGTTGGCCGGGGCCGGTTTGCTCGGGCTCTTCGTTCTCGGCCGCTCCCGGGCCGGCCGAATTCGGACCGGCCGAACCCGGACGGAGTAGCGGCGTCGCCGGATGGCACGGGGAGACCGGGTCAAATCAGGCTCAGTCGTGAAGTGCCTTTCCGTCGCCGGAGCCCTGGCCGCCTTGGCTTGCGGCTCCGGTGCGCGGGAAGGCGAGGATGCCTTCACCCGCGCTCTCGAACTTCAAGCCGACGGTGCGCTCCGCGAGGCCTACATCGAAGCGAGGCAGGCCCTGCGCAACAGGCCGCTCGACGTGGAGACGAACCGGTTGGTCGCCGAGCTGTCCGCGTCGAACGGGCGGCTCGCGGACGCCGTTTTCTACTACGGCGAGGTGCTGCGTCTCGACCCGGCGCGGCCGGATGCGCGGCTCGCGCGGGCCGAGCTCCTTGCCAGGGATGCTCCGGAAGAAGGGCTTGCCGAGGTTCGGACGCTGCTCGCCGCCGATCCAGAGCAAGCCGGAGCCCACGCCTTGCTCGCGCGACTTCTGCTCTTGCGCGGAGATGCGGCGTCGGCCCTCCAGGCGGCTCGCGAAGCCCGCGCCCGCGCGGACGGATACCAGGAGAACCAGACCCTCGGCGCTGCAATCCTGCTCGAGCTCCGGCAGGCCCTGCCCCTGACGGAGGGACAGGCGAGCCTGGTCGGCGAAGCGGAGGAGGCGTTCGCGCGGGCCGACGCCCTGGCGAGCGAAGGGGACCGCTGGCAACCCCGCCTCGGCCTCGCCCAGGTCGCCGCGTTGGCGGACCGCCCCGACACCATCGACGCCTTCCGTCACGCGCTGGCTGCAGCTCGGGAAGCGCCTCCGGGCGCGGTCGTGGCGGTGACGTCCACCGCCTACCTGCACGCCGTGGCCAGCGAGAACGCCGTATTGCGGAGGGAATCGCTGGCGACGCTCCTCGCGAGCGAGTCCCTCGCGATCGGCTGGCGCCAGATCGCGCGGCTCGAAGAGGCGACGGAGGGCCCGGCGGCCGCGGAGACCTTCTTCGAGCGGTCGCGCAAGCAACGGCCGGACGACGTCACGCTGGCGATCGAGTCCGCCCAGTGGAAGCTCAGGGCCGGGCGGCTCGACGAGGCCGAAGCCGAGCTGTTGAAACTGCGTGAAGCGGCTCCGCGAGATCTACGGCCAGCCGAACGCCTCGCGGAGCTATGGCTTACGACCGGGCGATTCGAAGAGGTCGCTGCCCTCACCGAAGACCTTTCGAGGGAACGACCCGGGAGCCTCCCGGTTGCGCGCATGCGTGCGCGGATCGCCTTGGCCACGGGGAAGGCGGCTGCGGAGCTTCCGAAGCTCCGTACCGCAGCGGGCGACCACGACGACGGTGAGCTTTGGCGGCTTCTGGCCCTGGCCGAGAACGCACTCGGAAATGCGGATGCGGCACGCCGGAGCGTCGCCGCTGCACGCCGGGCTGCGCCCGACTCTGCCCGCGTTGCGGCGACCGGCGCGCGCATCCTCCACGGTCTCGACGGCTGCGAGGCCGGCCTGCCCCTGCTCGCGGAGGTTCATCGCGCCCAGGAGCTCGCGGTCAGCGATCTGGTTCTCCTGGGAACCTGCCTCGCCGAGAACGGGGACGATGAGGCGGCCCAGCGCATCTTCGAGTGGGTCGAGTCGATCGAACGCCCGCCGGAAGCCGTCGTCCTCGCGTTGGCGCGCTACGGAGCGCAGGCTCGGTGGACCGAAGAGCCTGCCACCGCCGGGCCCCTCGGACCCACCGCCTGGGCCCGGTTGGCCGCTCGCGCCCTCGCGGCGGAGAAGCCTGCGGAGGCGCTGGCCTGGCTCGATTCCGTCGAAGAGGAGGCGGATCCTTCCGGACTCTTCGTTCGGATGAGAGCAGAGGCCCTGCGCGGCGTCGGGAGGCCGGCGGAGGCGATTCGAATGCTCGAGGCGCGTCTGGGCCGGCACCCCGACGACGGCGAAACGGCGCTCGGACTGGCCGCCTTGCGACGCGAGGCAGGCGATGTGCCGCGCGCCCTCGAGACCCTGCTCGCGGTCGAACCGAGGCTCACTGGCAGGGGTCGGCTCGCCCTCGCCCAGCTATTGATCGAAGCGGATCGCATGGCTCCGGCGATGGCCCAGCTCGAACGGATCGTCCAGGAGAGGGGCCCCGAAGCCGACGTCGCCGCGAACAATCTGGCCTGGCTGCATCTCCACGAGCGAGGGAGTCCGAGCGAGGCGCGGCCCTACGCCGAGCAGGCGGCCAAGGCGCTGGCCGATACACCGGAGGTTCAGCACACGCTGGGCGTCGTCCTGATGCACGAGCGCGATTGGTACGGGGCGGAGCAAGCGCTCGCGCGCGCCGTCGAGATGGCGACGAACCGGGGGCTCGACCGGCCGCAGTACGCGTACGACCTCGGGGTGGCGCGCCGCGGCAGCCAGCGCAACCGCGCCGCGCTCGAGGCCTTCGAGCTGGCGTTGCAGATCGATCCGAGTCTCGTCGAGCGGACGGACATCGCCGCGCAGATCCAGGGGGCCCGCGAGGGAAGGCCGCTGCGACCCATCGGGCGATGACGAGCCGTCTTCGGCACTGCGGAACGCTCTGGGTCGTCGTGGTCATGCTGCTGACGGCCTGTGGGGAGCGGGATCCAGGGCCGCGCGCCGCCACGGTCGACGACCCCGCCGACCGCTACGTCGCACTCGCCCGTGAGCGCCATCGAGCCGGAGACGATGCGCTCGCCGTTGCCGCGCTCACCCATGCCCTTCGGTCCGTGCCAGAGCGTGACGAGCTGATCCTGTGGCAGGCGCGAATTCTCCTGAAACACGATCCGGTGGGGGCTCGTCTCCTCGCAGATCGGGTGCTCGAACGCCGCCCTTCGGATCCGGAAGCTTGGTCGATCGTGGCGCGGGCCGATGTCGGGCTGGGAGACCTCGCCGGCGGCCTGGCCATCGCACGCCGGGAGCTGGCCATGCACGAAGGCCATGGTGACCTGCACTTCGCCCTGGCCCATGGGCTCTTGGCCAGGGCCATCCGCTTTCCATCGGGTGAGTCGCCAGCCGACGCTCGCGAGGCGATCGAGCACTTCCGAAGGGCCGCAGCCGCCCCCGTATCGATTCCGGCCTGGCGCGCATGGTTCGGCGCCGCCATCGCGCAGTTCTTGTTCGACCCGGCCGGCGACCAGGCTCTCGAGTACCACGGGCGGGCGCTGCGCTCGCTCCGGGAAGGAGGGGCGGAGGGTGAGTCGGAACGTCTGGTGCGACGTGTCCCCCCCGGCCTCTTCCGCGACCGGCCTATCGACGTGCGGGCGATGCTGCTGTCGCTTGCCCTTGCAGACCGTGCACCCGACCCCGAGACCTGGCTCGCGCTCGAGCTGAGCGAGGCGAACGAGGAACTCACGACCGCGCTCGAGACGCCTGAGACGGGTCACGAGAGCGCTCTCGAGTCCGTTCGCCGCTTCCTCCGGGACGGTGCCGTACGTCGCGCGGCGCGGAGGGTCGAACGGCTCGCGGGTGCAGACGACGACCCGGCCGTCCTCGAGCTGCTGGCGGAGGTTCACCTCGCCGCGCGGGACGGGCCGGCGTTCGATCGCATCCTCAGCCGCTTGGAGCGATCCCATGCGGCCCGCCCGGAGACGCTGCGGACCCAGGCCCGCAAGGCCCTCGCGCGCTCCCGGCCCGGTGCCGCCGAGCGCGCGATCCGCACGTTCTCATCCGAGAGCCGGGATCCGGTCCTGGTGGGTCTCCATGCCGCCGCGGCGCTGCGCGCCGGAGATCTCCACCGGGCGCGCGAGAGCATCGATCGCCTGTTTCGCTTGCCGGCCGTCGCGGCGAGCGGGCGAACGGCGCTGTCGCACGTCGACCAGGCTCTCTCGCTGCGAGCCCGAATGCATGCGGCCTCCCGCGACCACCGCGCGGCCGAGCGGGATCTCTGGCGGGTCTGGCGCCTCCGCGCGCTGACACCGGATGAGCGGCTGGTGCTGGCCGAGGCCTGGGACGCCCGCGGCAAGTGGCGGGAGGCCAGGCAGCTCCTCGAAGTGATCGCTGCCGGCGATCCGCCGCACGTCGGTGCTCTCGTCTTCCTCGCCCGTCGCGAAGAGCAAGAGCGGGCAGGGAGCGGCGGTGCTCGCCTCCGACGCCATCTGGTCGCCGGAGTCGACGACCTCTCGCTGGTCGAGACGCTTGCCCGCATCGAAGCCGTGACCACGCCCGAGCGGGCGATCGAAACGATCTCGCGCAGGATCGGGGACCCGGCATCCGGATACGAGCGCCTGCTCGTCCTGCGCGCTGACATCCTCCTCGGCCTGGGCCGAATCGAAGAGGCCCGCGAGGATCTGCACCGCGCGCTCCGCGTGGCGCCGGCCAGTCGGCAGGCGATATCGCTGCTCGTCGCACTCCACACGGAAGACCGGGCTCCCGAGGAATCCATCGCACTGCTTCACGAAGCCGATCGTGTGGGCTCCCTCTCCGAAGAGGGCCGGGTCGTCCTCTCTGAGCTGTTGCAAGCCATGGGGGAAGATGAAGAGGCAGAGCAGCAGCTCGAACGGGTGCTCGCCGTCAGCGACTCGCCGGTGGCGAAGGTCCGACTGGCTGAAGCGCTCCTGAAACGCGGGTCGGACGCCGAACGGGCCCACCGGCTGGCCGCCGACGGCGTGGCCGCGTTCCCCGACGACGCGAAAGCGAATCACGTCCTCGGCTGGGCCCTGCTCCAGCGGGGCTTGGTTCCCGCCTCCGTGGCGCAGCTCGCCCGTGCCGCGGACCTCGCCGGGGCCAACGGAGCGCCGGAGCCGACGTATTTCTACCGGCTCGGCCTGGCACTCCGACGGGACTGGCGGAACCGCTCCGCCGCGGCCGCCTTCGAGGCAGCCCTGCGCGTTCCCGGAGCGTTCGGCCAAGCAGAAGAAGCGCGCTCGGAGATGCTCGCGGCGCGGGCTGGCCTCGCGGTCCACTCCGGAGGCTCTCGGTGACATGAGGAGATCCTGACGATTTCATTCCGGTCGTATTCCGGATGCCCTCCACGCGGTAAACCGGGTTCGAACCCTGGGGAGGGTGGAGCGCGGCGCCTCCGGCGATTCGCGGCCTCCTCGCCCCGGGGCTTCTCAGCGAGGAGGACACCCGATGAATGCTGCCGATCGAATCAAACCCGGACTCGCCCGCAGGGTGCTCCTCGGGCTCGCCCTCGGGCTGGCTTCGCTCGGGTCCGGGAACGCCTTCGCTCTGGCGCAGGTGGATTTCGCCTCGAGCAACGGGAGCTTCCTGGTTCAGGGCCTGGTGATCGACTTCGGCGACGACCTCGAGATCACCGCCGCACGTGACAACGCAGACGTGCCCGATCCCCTCCCGCTCGGTTTCTCCGTCGGACTCGACGACGTCGTTCTGACCGGGCTCTTCAGCCAGTTCGGTTCGGTGTACTTCTTCGAGATCGACGACACACTCACCTACTCGCTCAGCATCCGGGATCACGCGGATCAACTCGTCCTGACCGCGAACTTCGACCCCGGCCAGTTCCTCGCCGTCGGGGGGTCGGGGGTGTTGGCTCCAATGGTCTCTCCGGAGGTGAGCAACGTTCAGCTCTCGTCTCCCGGCGCGTACCCGTCTCTCGACGATCTGGCCTTCGGGCTCGACCTCGACCTGAGCGTCGCTCTCTCGGCGGCGGCCCAGGACGTGGGCGCACTGGTGGCCGCGCAGGCTCCCGTCCAGGGTTCCGTCGCCGGAACCATCGCCGTGACGGCGCTTCCGGAACCGGGGGCCTTCCTCCTGATGGCCGTCGGCGGTCTTGCCGCACTTCGACTCCAGCCTGCCCGGAAGCTGATGACTTCTTGACCATCCCATGACGTCCTACACGCGCGGGGTCGAGGACCTCGATTTCCCGATCCACTGGCTGAACCGGAACCGCCTCTGGATGCTTCCCTACGTCGCCCACGCCGCGATCGCCCTGGCCATCGCCATCCCGACCGGCATGTGGCTCCTCGCCGCGGCCTACTACTCCGGGATCATGAGCCACCCGATCGAGGGCTGGATCGTCAACACCCTCGGCCACGCCGTGGGCGGCCGGAACTTCGAGACGAACGACAACTCGCGCAACAACCACTTCGCCGCCTGGTTGATCTTCGGCGAGGGCTTCCAGAACAACCACCACCGCTACGCGACCTCGGCGAAGTTCTCCTTCACCAAGTGGGAGGTCGACATCGGCTATGGCTTCTGTCTGCTGCTCGAGAAGCTCGGCGTGCTCGAGATCCGGCGCGAGACCCTGATCCCCTCGCCCGCCGCGCTGGCGGCAGGCGAGGGGCGGATGGCCGAGGCGGCCTGAGCCCGTTCAGCGGACGGCCACGTGGTCCTGGCGGATGTAGGCGACGTCGTGCCAGTAGGTGCGGAACTCGATCTCGTGGCCAGCCGGGACGTCGAAGGACAGGACGAAGTCCTGGTACTCGTAGGTGGCATCGAACTGGCGGCGGGTGACCGGCTTGTGGGCGAGAACCTGCCCCGCGGTCGCATCGTAGACGTCGATGTCGACCACGGCGAGGTCGTCGGCGTCGTTGTCGTCGATCATCAGCCGGTAGTAGGCGACGTGCAGGCCGGGGGATAGCTCCGTCGTGTACGGGCCGAAGCTCAGGTGTCCCTCGGCGTCTTCGGTCGTGGATGCCGACCAGCCGTCCTCGTCGGCCCTTCCGATCCCGTGAGAGAAGTCGCTCTCCGATTCGAAGATCGTCCACTCGCCGTTCAGATGAGCCACGACTTCGAACAGGTCGCCGACGTCGTAGAAATCGACGCTCACGAAGTTCGGAAAATGGTTGCGGGCGCCCTCGCACTCGAGCACGCGGCCGAGGAAGAACGGGTTGGCGTTGACGGTCGGGGCCGCGAGGGGCGCCGGCCCGAACTGGGTCAGGAAGTGCGGGAGCTGGAAGAGTGTCGCCCAGGGGGCGCCCGAGAGAAAGTCGCAACTGAAGTTGGCGATGGCGAAGGCTTCATAGGGCGTCGTGAAAGTGAAGTCCCAGTTGAAGCGGTACCAGGGGTAGCCTCCCGTGGGGTCCGTGGTCAGGACGACGAGCCGTTCTCCGCGTTCGATCATCTTGCGCAGAGTGGGCCAGGGTTCCCCGATGTTCGGGACGTGCGTGTAGCCGAGCAGGCCCGCCTGGGCGAACGCGGCGGCCGCGTCCTCTTGGCTGACGAAGGCCTCGAAGTGCAGGGCCACGATCTCGCCGAGATTCGCATCGAGGAAGTTCCGGATGTCGACGAGGCCGTCGACCAGGCTCCGGGACCCGCCGACCAGGCAGGCGCCGCCGGTCCCGTGACACATCACGGTCTGCCCTTGGTAGGAATAGATGTCGAGCTCCATGGCCCGGATGCCGTCCTGGAGCTGCTGTGCCATCGAGAGGTATTGGTTGGGTGCGATGTAGCCGTCGGCCTGGGTGCTGTAGGCGTTGTGCGTCATCGGGTAGGCCACGGCGTCGAAGCGCCGATCGCAGAGATGCGCTGCCCCGTTGCACTCGAGGTCGTGCTTTCGGGAGTAGACGAAGTTGCGGTCGGCGAGGTCGACCAGTCCGTCGGCGATGACGTTGGCGGGAGCGCACTCCGGGTGCGCTTGGGGTGTGAGCCCCAGGCAGGCGACGACCGCGTCGACGTCGAGCTGGTCGACCACGCCGTCCTTGTTGACGTCGGCAGCGGGCTTGCAGCCGGCGCCACACAGGCTCCCGGCCAGGATCAAGAGCGCGGCGGAGTGGATGGGTGCTCGGAACATGAGGGTCTCCTTGATTGAGAACGAAGCCGCCCCGTGAGCGGAGCTCACGGGGCGGGCAGTTCTCTCGCGGATGCGCCCGCGAGAGGTCGGGCGTGAGCGGTTAGCTCCGGCGTCCGGTGAGTGCGAGGCCGAAGAGCCCTGCACCGAGGAGGAGCAGCGTGCCCGGCTCGGGCACGTCCGAAGCGAAACCGTCCGCGGAGCCCCAGCTCGACGTTCCGGTGGCGACTTCGTTGATGTTCGAGAGGAGGTCCGCCGCCGTGGCGTACTGGTGCCAGTTCCCGCCGCCGTCGACGTTGTAGTAGGCGCCGTCGACCGCGAAGAAGCCGTCGCTGAAGGCCCAGGCCGACGTGCCGGTCGCGATCATGTTCGAGTTGGAGAACAGGTCCGCGGCCGAGCCGTAGGAGCGCCACGTGTTGTCGTTGCTGATCTGGTAGTACACGTTGTCCGCGGCGAAGTAGCCGTCCTCGGAGTTCCAGACCGAGCTGCCGCTGGCGATCTCGTTCTGGGCCAGGACCATGTCCGTCGCCGAGGCGAACGAGTGCCAGGTCTCGCTTCCGTCGACCACGTACCAGACGCCGTTCTCCGCGAAGAATCCGTCGCTGCCCGCCCAGAGGGCGTTGCCCGTCGACTGCTCGTTCGTGTTCGAGAGCAAGTCGCCCGCCGTATCGAACGTGTGGTAGAAGCCAGTCGGCGTGAGGTCGATGTTCAGGAACGTTGCGTGGGCCGGGCTCGCCAGGGCCATGAAGGCGACGAACGCGGACAGCTTGATGAATCGGCTCATGAGAGATCCTTCCAGGTACTCGGTCGATGCGACCGCTCGTTTGCCCCGCAACCTCTTCCGCTTGCGGGGTTCGGGTGAAGGAACGAACTCCGAACCTTCCCCATTCCCAGTGCCGCGCGTTTCTTGCGCGACGGTTTCGTTGTAACGCGAAACTGTGTGGGTCGACCTTGAAGGGACTTTGAACATCGCGGTATCGAGCGGCCGCGTGTTCCCGCGTGCGTGGCTACGGGATTCGCGATCGAAGAGCGCGGAGGACCGCGTTCGAAAGCCAGGCGGAATCCTGCGAATCGTCCCCGCTGGGCGGCGCCGCGGGCGTCTTCCGCTCTCTCGAGCGGTTCTCGTCCTGGGGGGCGGGGCGATTCGCCTCGGACGTCTCGTCGGTCGTCGATGCCTTCGGGGTTTCCTTCGCCATGGCTCGGAGTCTCGCGGACGGAGCTCGCGCGTGGCGTGATGGCTTCATGAAGGCAGTTTGAAGACGATGAACGGGGCTACGCCCGGAGGGATCGCGTCAGTCCGGTCATGCCCAGCTCCGTGGCGATCGCCGTGGCTTCGGCAGCGCGGGCCCGAGCGTGCTCCCGGTCTCCGCTGGTGCGATGGAGGCGGGCGAGGGAGGCGAGCGTCTGAGCCCGCCAAACCGGGGATCGAAGCCGGTCGCTTCGCTCGAGCGCGTCTTCGAGGTGGGATTCGGCGGCATCCCATTCGGCGAGCGTCGTCGCGAGCTTGCCGAGTTGCAAGGAAACGGGGCCGTGGCTGTAGTGGCCGTTGGCGATGATGATGCACTGGTCCGCCCGGGGCTCGAGGATCGCGAGGAGGTCTTCGCAAGCTTCTCGCTCCCCGAGCTCGGCGACGACCTCCGCGAGCATCGCGAGAGCGCAGAGCCAGCTTTCGCTCCCGACGATCGCACCGAAGCCGTCGGCCGCGATGTGACGAATCTCCTCGCGCGCCTCTTCGAGCCGTCCGGCCTCCTTCAAGGCAAGGACGGCTCCGGCCCGGAGGGCCGGCAGCTTCGGGTTCTGCGCGACGAGCGGGCCCATGACGGGAACGAGCTCGCCCATGCGGCCCTGCTGGTAGCGGATGCTCGCGATCATCCCGGCCAGGGCGGCGGCCAGATTCAGTCGCGGGTGTTCCGTTCCCTGGTAGGCCTCGAGGGCGAGGCGCTCGGACTCCTCGAAGTGGCCGAGGAGCAGCTCACGCATGGCGCGGAGGGACGGGCGGACGTATCCCCAGTAGGGAGACCGCAATCGCTGCAGGAGTTCGTCGATCCGTGCGGTCTCCGCATCGACCTCGGAGATGTCTCCCCGTTCGAGCAGCGCTCCGAAGCGCTGCAGGCGGGCCAGGAGTTCGGCCGTCGGGTCGCGCGCATCGGCAGCGCACGCCGCGGAGCGGGCGGCAATGGCGTCTCGATCCTTCGGGTGCCCGGAGGGGAGCAGCCTCTGGACTGCGGCCTGGCTCGAGAGCGCCAGGCTGAGCGCGCCCGGATCATCGATCTCGTTGGCGACCGTCTCGGCCCGCTTCGAGAGCGAGTCCGCTTCAGGCAACCGTTCCCGATCGTTGGCGAGGTTCGCCGCGAGCAGCCCGTAGACCCAGACGTGCAGCATGCCCTCGGGCTCGGCGAGGGCGGCCCGCGCCTGCTCGAGCGCGTCGAGCGTCTCTGCGTCGGGGAGTCCGATCCCGAACTCGGCGAGTCCGACGGCCGAGGCCACCATCAGCGTTCCGGAGCCGGCGACGCGGGAGACGTGCAGCGCTTCGCGCAGCGCCTGGCGCCCCTCTTCGTGCCGGCCGCAGGATTGGAGGGCGAAGCCGCGGAGCACCATCAGCTCCGCCCGAAGGCCGATGCTCGGTTCGGGGGTGAGGTCCATCGCGTGGAGCGCGCGGTCGTAGAACTGGAACGCCTCTTCGTAGGCGAGGGAACTCTGCGCCAGGGAGCCGGCCCACTTGGCGTAGTCGACCGCCTCGGCTCCGTCGAGCAGCGGGGCCGCGCAGCCGTAGTGGTGGGCCAGTGCCGGAACGACCGGCGTCCTGTCCTCGGGGTGGATGTCTTCCAGCGCCTCGGCAGCCGCCCGGTGCAGTCGCATCCGCGCGGTTTCGTCGAGTTCGTCGTAGACGACCTCGCGGAGCAGGTCGTGCAGGAACGCATAGCGGTGCTCCGTCCCTTCCACCGGCTGGATCGCCCGGGAGTCTCCCGCTTCCTGGAGGGCCTGGAGGAGTGCCTCTCGCGCCAGCGGAACCATCCGCAGGACCGTCGCGACGTCGAAGCTTCGCCCGAGGACCGCGCCCGCAGCCAGCACCGTGCGCGCATCCTCCGAGAGACGGCCGAGGCGCCGGCCGACCACGCGCCGGACCTCGCGCGGCATGGTTGCGAGGGTCACGTCGAGCTGCCGCTCCGGATCGTCCGAGGTCCGTGCGGCTTCGACGTCGAGGCTGACGATCTGCTTGATGAAGAAGGGGTTGCCTCCGGTCCGCTGCACGATGGTCTGGGTCAGCGAGTCCGACGGCGTGAAGCCCGCCAGGTCGGTTACGAGCCGTGTGACGTCGCCCGGTGCGAGGCCCCCGAGAGAGATCCGGCGCAGGGCGTCGTGACGGGCGCATTCGGCCTCGATGTCGAGGATCGCGTGCCCGGGACCGAGTTCGTCGTCGCGGAACGTCGCGACGATGGCGATGGCATGCTCCGAGAGCTCCCCCGCGAGGTGGCCCAACGCGGCCAGCGAGGCCGGGTCGGCCCAGTGGAGGTCTTCGAGGACGAGGACCTGGGGCCGCTCGCGCGACCGCCAGACGAGGAACCGGACCAGGGCATCGAAGAGCCGGAAACGGGCTTCGTCCGAGTCGGCGGGTCCGGTCGACTCCGGTGCCGCGTCGGGGCTCAGGTCCGGGACGAGCCGCGCCAAGTCGAGGGCCGCGGACCCGGGAGCGTCGGCCAGTTCTCCTTCGGACAGGGTGTCCGCGTAGGAGCGGAGGATCTGGACCCAGAGCCAGAAGGGCGGAGCGCCGCGTTCCTCGAGGGCACCGGCACGATGGGTCTCGGTGTCCGAGTGGCGGGCCGCCTCCGCGGCGAAGGCCGCGAGCCGCGTCTTGCCGATGCCCGCTGCGCCGGTGACGAACGTCGCGCTGCCGCGTCCGGCGATGGCGCCGTCGAGCGCTTCGAGCACGGCCTCACAGTCGGCCTCGCGGCCATAGAGCCCGGGTTCCCCCCTTCGTCGCCTCGGCTGCGCGCGGAGCGGGGCCTCGGGCTCTTCCTCGACTTCCGCGACGAAGCGGAAGCCCAGGCCCCGGTGGGTCTGGATCGCGCCCCGTTCGCCGCCGGATTCGCCGAGGGCGTCCCGTACCTTGCGGATGGCCTGGGGAAGGGACGTCGAGCCCACGGCCGTGTCCGGCCAGAGCGCCTGGGTCAGCTCCTCGCGGCGCATCACCCGGTCCCGATGGCGCACGAGCATCAAGAGCAGCGTGAGCGGCTGGGGTTCGATCGGAACGACCCCGTCCGCCTGGCGAAGCTCGAAGGCGGCCTCGTCGAGCTCGAAGCCCCCGAATCGGACGTGGACGAAGGAGTCGCTCATCATCGGCCCAACAGGGGAAATGATATCAGCTCGGTGCTTTCGACCGGGCGCCTCGCGCGCCCTGAAGCCGGCTGAGCGCCTCCTCCTGGATCTTCATGCTGCCTTCATGTTCGCTCGCGTCGGTACTCGCGCGTCCTCCTGGCTCCGAATCTCTCCGGAGCCTGATGACTTCTTGACCATCCCATGACGTCCCTTCAGGCCGGCGCCCTCCCGGGTTACACACGAAAGCGAACCTGGGAAGGTTCTCGCGGTGCCCCCCGGCGCTGCGGGTCCTCCCCGTGTGACCGACCCGCGAGGAGGGCGCCCGATGAACGCAGTCGATCAAGTCGATCCCCGGCAAGGGCTCTTTCCCAGAATCCTCCTCGCGGGTCTCGGTCTCGCGCTCGTGCTTCTCTCCGCCGGGCTCGCCGGCGCTGCCGGCCTGGAGGCCCCCACGCCTCCGGTCGCCGAAAGCCGGGTTTCGTGATGCCGCGCCGTGCCGAGCGCCGCTTCGACGTTTCGAGGCTCGTCGCACTGGGGGACGGCGCGGGCGCGCTGCTCTGGGACGCGGCCGGGCCGTTCGGACTCCTGGCCGAGCGCCTCGGAGCCGAGCTGATCGACCTCTCCGAGACGGGCTCGAGCGCCCGGGAGGTCATCGAGGAGCAGCTCGAGCTCGCCGTCGGCCTTCGCCCGACGACGGCTCTGGTCAGCCTCGGCATCGTCGATGCCGGGAACCAGCTGCGGGCCGCCGCGGAGGAGAAAGTCGAGTTCCTGCAGGATCTCCTGCTCGAGACGGAGCTCGTCGTTGCGAAGCTCAACGCCACGGGCGCGAGCGTCCTCCTCGTGAAGCCGCTGGCGCTCGCGAGCACGCCGGCCGCCTGGCGCATGTTCGGCCGGATCTCCGAGGAGGCTGCGGGCGAGGCGGACGCCCCGCTTCGGAGCCTCGCGCGCATGGACGCCTACTGGCGGACCGGCCTCTCCGTGATCGCACGCATGTACGGCGCCCGCTTCGTCGACCTGGCCGACCTCTTCGCGCGCATCGTTCGGGACGGCGGGGCCGTCGGCGAAAGGGAGATCGGGCTTCCCCCCCAGGCCGGAGCCGACGACGATCTGTTCGCGGATCCGCTCCACCTCTCCCCGTTGGGCTCGTCGCTCGCCGCGGATCTGCTTCTCGAGCGGTTCCCCAAGCCTGCACTGCGGCGCCGCTCCGTTCCGGCTCGCGGTGTCCACGGCCCGCTCCTTCCTGCGGCCTGAGCGTGCAGGAGCTGAACCAGGCCTCGGCGGTCGAGCTGGCCCGGCGGATTCGCACCGGGGCCTCGACGTCCCGGGAAATCGTCGAGGCGCACCTCGCTCAGATCGACCGCGTGAATCCCGGCCTGAACGCGGTCGTCGCGTTCCGGCGAGAGGCCGCCCTCGCGGAGGCCGATCGGGCCGACGCGCTGGTGCGCGAGAAGCCGGCCGCGTCCCTCGGTCCGCTCCACGGTGTCCCGTGCACGATCAAGGAGTGCTTCGCCCTCGAGGGCATGCCGAACACTTCGGGCCTCGCCGCCCGCCAGGGTCTCGTCGCCGAACGGGATGCCACGGCCGTCCGCCGCCTCCGCAAGGCCGGCGCGATCCCGCTGGGCGTCACGAACATCTCCGAACTCTGCATGTGGATGGAGTCGGACAATCCGGTCTACGGACGTACGAACAACCCCTACGACCCGAAGCGCACCGTCGGTGGGAGCTCGGGGGGCGAGGGCGCGATCATCGGCGCGGGGGGCTCGCCGTTCGGGCTCGGCAGCGACATCGGCGGCTCGATCCGGATGCCGGCCTTCTTCAACGGGGTCTTCGGCCACAAGCCTTCCGGTGGCCTCGTGCCGGCAACGGGCCAGTACCCCCTGGCGAGTGACCGGGCCCTTTCGTTCCTCGGAAGCGGGCCGCTCTGCCGACGGGCCGAGGACCTGATGCCGATCTTGCGCATCCTGGCCGGGCCGGACGGCGAGGACGCGGCCTGCATCGACCTCACCCTCGAGGACCCCGAGAAGATCGACCTCTCGGCGCTTCGCGTCTTCGACTGCTCGGGCACCCCGCGGCATCCGGTCAGCGCCGAGCTGGTGGCGGTCCAGCGACGGGCCGCGGACCATCTCTCGGACCGCGGAGCGCAGGTCGAGTCGATCCGGCTCCCTGAGCTCGAGCACGCCTTCGAGATCTGGTCTTCGATGCTCGCCGTCTCTTCCGACGAGCCGTTCACCGAACTCCTGGGGCAGGGACGGGCCGTTTCGCCGTGGGGCGAGCTTGCGCGTTGCCTGATGGGCGCGTCCGAGTTCACGCTGATGTCCTGCCTGCTCGCGGTTTCCGAGCGGCTCGTGGCGCGCTTCCCGAAGCATCAGGCCCGCATGGTCGACCTCGGAAGGCAGCTCCAGCACCGCCTGTTCCGCCTGCTCGGCGACGGCGGCGTCCTGCTCCTGCCCTCGTACGTCCGGACCGCACCGAAACACGGCCAGCCCCTGCGGCGGCAGCTCCTCCTGCGGATGGACTACGCCTACACCTGCGTCCTGAACCCGATGGAGCTGCCGGCGACCCAGGTGCCCCTGGGACTCTCCCGGGAAGGGCTGCCCCTCGGCGTGCAGGTCGCCGCCCGCCACGGCAACGACGCGCTCTGCATCGCCGCGGCGATGGCGCTCGAAGAAGGGCTCGGGGGTTGGATCCCGCCGCGCCTCTCGAACCGCGAAGAAAAAACCGCGAACGGCGAGCGCCCGTGACCCGGCCGATCGCTAGAGTCGCCCCCATGCCGCGTTCGCTCGAATCGTTCCCGCGCGTTTCCCTCGCCCACCTCCCGACGCCGCTCGAGCCGTTGCCGCGCCTCAGCGCGCAGCTCGGCGGCCCGGAGATCTGGGTGAAGCGCGACGACGCGACGGGGCTCGGCTTCGGCGGGAACAAGGCGCGCAAGCTCGAGTACCTGCTCGGGGCGGCGCGTGAGGAAGGCGCGGACACCGTCGTCACCGTCGGCGGCGTCCAGTCGAACCACGCGCGCCAGACGGCGGCGGCCGCGGCCCGGCTCGGCATGCGCTGCCAGCTCGTCCTGCCGCGCGTGGTGCCGCGCGGCGGCATCGAATACGAAGAGAGCGGGAACGTCCTGCTCGACCGCCTGTTCGGCGCCGAGGTCTTCATCATGAAGGACGAGGCGGCGGCGCTGCGCAAGGTGTTCGGCCTGAAGGAGCAGGCGCGCGAAGAGGGCCGCATCGCCGTCGTCCACCCGGCGGGCGGCTCGACGGCCGTCGGCGCCCTCGGCTTCGTCCAGGCCGCGGAGGAGCTCGCGGACCAGGCGGCGGGGCAGGGGGTCGAGTTCACGGATCTCTACGCGGCGGTCGGGACCGGCGGAACCGTGGCCGGCCTCGCCTGCGGGCTCGCGCGGCGCGCCCTGCGCACCCGGGTGAACGGCATCTGCGTGCTCGGCGATGCCGTGCGGCACCGGCGCGAAGTCGACCTGCTCTTCGAAGGCCTCGGCCCGCTGCTCGAGATGGAGCTCGGCCCGAGCCACGCGCCGCGGCTCGACGACGCCTTCCTGGGCGACGGCTACGGCGTCCCGAGCGAGGCGACCTTCGAGGCCATCGCCCTCGTCGCGCGCGCCGAGGGCCTGTTGCTCGACCCGGTCTACACGGGCAAGGCGATGGCCGGGCTCATCGCGGACGTTCGCAGTGGGAAGCTGCGCGAAGGGCCAGTGCTCTTCTGGCACACGGGCGGCGCGCCCGGCCTGTTCGCCTACCGGGAAGAGCTCGAAGCCGCTCTCGGTTTGTAGGGGCCGGGTTCGAGGGCCTAGAAGTCCTGGGGAGCCTCGTCGCGGAAGATGCCGCGCAGGCGGACGGTGCCGCTCCGGATCATGTGCAGGATCGTGCTCACGACCTCGCGGTCGTCCTCGGTCGTCTCGGAGACGGCCTGGACCAGCGCGAGCAGCGTCGTGTCGACGGGGGCCGCATCCGCCTCCGGGCCGCTGCGGGCGGGGCGGGGCTCGGCGGGTTGGTAGCGAACGGCGGCGTTGCTCATGACTTCCCTCCCAACGGGATGCCCTCTGACGAAGCACGTTCCATGCCAGGGACGGCGCCGCCGGGGTGCACGGGATAGACGCCGCCGAACCCCTGTAAATTCGATCACTTCCAATCCCCCGGGGCTTTCCCCTGAGCGCCGCCTTCCGCGGCACTGCCACCCTCGGGTGACGAAACGCGGACGCGCGGTGACCGGATTCGGACACCTCGGGGCGGCGCCGGGTTCCTCGGGCAGCGGCGGCGTCCCCTCCTCTCCCCGCCGGGCAGGCCCTTCAAGGCGGTCCCCCGCGAACCGATGAAAGGGCAAGGGGGGGAGCGATGGGAGGGTTCGCTTCGGGGGGCACGTGTGTCCGGCTGCTGAGCGTCTTGGTTCTCTTCGTCGGGAGCGGCGGGTGCATGCGGCTCTCGTCGACGGAAGGCGGGAACATCGTACCCGGCGATGGCGGTGAGGCCTGCGGGCCGATGAGCCCGGTTCGCGGCCCGGATGCCAGGGTCGTGCAGTGGTACTGCTGGGAAGACACCGTCGGCGAAGTCGAGGCGGTGCCCGACCCCGGTTTCGTGTTCGTCGGTTGGGAGGGGGTAGAGGGTGCTTGCGGCCCGGACCCGGTTTGCCGCACCGACGTCGTTCCCTGGTCGAACCTGCGCGCGACCTTCGCCGCCGCCGACCGCCCGTCCAGCCCGGAGAAGGTCTTCCTCGACAACCGAGGCGTTCTCCATTTCTTCGCGGTCGGAGACGCGAGGGTCCACCGCTATTGGGTCGCGGAGGAGCGCTGGCTCGCGCCGCTTTCACTCCCGGCCGGCGTCCTCGACGTGACCCTCGCACCCGGACTCGAGCGGCTCTACCTGAGTCACGAGGCTCGAACGTTCACCTACCTCGACCTGGCGGACGGACGCCGGGAGAAGCCCTTCGCCGAGCATGACCGACTCGTGCAGGGAATGGCCATGGCGGGCGACTTCCTGTTCGCCGTACTTCGCGGCGACCGTCCGTACGGCCACAGCCTCTTCGCCCCGGACGGCACGATGGTGGATCAACGGCAGTTCTTCACCAGCCAGGCGGTCGAGTTCAGCTGGTCCGAGGCGCTGCGCCGGCTCCTCTGGGTGCGCAGCGATGCCTTCGACGAACTCGAATCTCATGAGTACGCAGCCGATGGCAGCTACGTCGCCTTTCGGCGAGCCCCCTCCTTCCCGAGCTACGAACTCACCGGTCCCGTGCGCGTGTCCCCCGACGGGCTGCTCGCGGCCGTCGCTTCGGGCGAGGTGCACGACGCCGAGACGATGGCGGTGGTCGACTATCTCCCGGAGCCCTTCGTCGATGCGGCATGGTTCGGCGGAGACCTCCTCACGCTGACCTCGGATGGCGCGGGCGGCAGCCGGCTCGCGCGCCACGAGGCCGGGCGCTCGATCGCGCTCGCCGAACTCGAGGGCGAGCCGTTCCGGGTCTTCGAGTGGGAGGGCCGGGCCTTCGCCGTGACGCTCGTCGAGGGCTCGCCCAGCTTTCGCTGGGTCGAGCCGGGCGACGTCGACGCCGACGGCGCCGCCGATGCCGAGGACGCCTTCCCCCTTGACGCCGCTGCGTTCGAAGACAGCGACGGCGACGGCGCCCCGGACGCCTGGGATCCGGCGGCCAACCCCGGCTCGACCCTCGTCGTCGACGCCTTCCCCTCCGACACGGCTTGCCAGCTGCCGGAGCACGGCCTGCCCGCGCAGCCCGGCGTCTGCGACGTCGCGGCTCGTCTGCCCGCCTTCGTGCCGCTCGATACGGTCATCGACGCCGACGGGGTGGTGTACCTGCTCGCGCCCGAAGCCGGCCGGATCTTCCGTTGGTCGCTCCCGCAGCAGGTCTGGCTCGATCCGATCGCGACCGGGCCCGCGCCCCGGGGCATGGCCTACGACGCCGTCGGAAATCGCCTCCAGATCGTCTATCGGCGCCGCCCGGCGACCGTGATCCCGCTCGACGAGACGCCGCTTCGCGAGACTCCCTTCACGCCCACCCTCGACGAGCCCCACTCCGCCATCGCGCTCGACGGGCTGCTGCTCGTGCCCCTGAGCGAGGGCGATACCTGGCACCGCCTGCGGACCTTCTCCGAAGCAGGCGTCGTCGTCGGCGACGGCCGGGACACCAACACTGGCCGGGTCCGTGACTACGTCTGGGACCCCATCCTGCGACGTGTCTACGCGGCCAGCGGAGACTCTTTCGACTCCTGGAACTGGACGCAGATCGCGGCTTCGGGAGAGATCACCGCGATCCGGACGCACTCGGGCGAGAGGGACGTCACGACGGGTCCGCTGGCTCCTTCGCCGGACGGCCGCCACCTGCGGTTCGGGACGGGGCTCCTGTATCGCGTGGACGGCGACCGCCCGTTCTTCGTCACCCAGATTCCCGGGCCCCACGTGGACCACCTGTGGCTCCCCGACGGCGGCTGGGTCGCCCTCGGCGACGACGGCGCCGGAGGAACGCACCTCTCGCAGTACGGGCCGGAGGGGGTGCTCTACGGCGAGGCCTCCTTCCCGGGCGCGCCCCACGCGCTGCTGCGGAGCGAGGGCGCCCTCGCGGTGGTGACGCTCGTCGACGGCCGGCCCGCGATCGAGACCTACGTGCCCGACGACGACGCCGACGGCGATGGAGTGCCCTTCGCCGAGGACGCCTTTCCCGACGACGTGGCGGCGTCGCTCGACACGGATGGCGACGGCTTCCCGGACGCCTGGAACCCCGGCTACGGTGTAGCGGACAGCACCACGGGCCTCGAGCTCGATGCCTTCCCGCTGGACGCCGCCTGCCAACGCCCCGAGGACTCGCTCCCGGGGCAGTCCGGCCAATGCGACCTCGCGCCCGGACCCTTCTCCTTCCGGATCGGCGCGACCGGTCTCGACGCGCACGGCGTCCTTCACGTGCTCGACACGACCCGGCATCGCATCCTGCGCTGGACCTTCGCCGACGGGGCGCTTCGCAACCCGGTGTGGCTGGGCGAGGGCGCCCTCAACATGGTCTACTCGGCTTCGCACGATGCGCTCTACGTGGCGTATGAGGATGGGCGCATCACCCGGGTCGCGCCCGACGGCCTGGCGGGTGAGGCTCCGTTCGCGGCCGTGCCGGGAACGGTGCCCGGGCTCGTCGCGGCCGGCGACTTCCTCGTCGCCTCCTCGACCGTCGACGACCAGTTCTACGTCTACGACGCGGCCGGGAATCTGGTCGAGAACTTCAGGGCCTCCCACGATTCGCAGTACCTCACGTGGAGCGAAGCCAACGGCCGCTTCTACCATCTCTCCGACGGCTGGTCTTCGAACCGGCTGCGCGCCCAGAACCTGGATCCCGGGACGGGGGCCTGGCTCGGCAGCGTTCCGGCCCAGGGCCTGGCGAACTCCCGCGTGCGGCATCCGATCCGCGTTTCGCAGGACGGCGGGCGCGTTTCGGTCCGCACCGGCGAGATCTACGATGGTCACACTCTGGATCCCGTTGCGCGCCTTCCCATCGAAGGGATCTACGATGCGGTCTGGCTCGAGGACGGATCGCTCGTGACGATCCGCGGCATCCCGCGCGGAACGGCTCTCGAGCGTTGGGACGCCGACCTCCGGCGGATCGACGCCGCGGACTTCGACGGGAGTGCGCTGGGCGTGTGGCTCTGGCAAGGCGGCGTCCGCGTGGTCACCGGGATCGGAACGCTCGCGTTCCATGACTACGCCCTCGGCGACGACGGGGACGGGGACTCGGTGTCCTTCGCCGAGGACGCATTCCCGTTGAGTGCCGCCGCCTCCGTCGACAGCGACGACGACGGCTACCCGGACTTCCATCACCTCGGCTACGGGTTCCACAACTCGGGCCTCGCGCGCGACGCGTTCCCCTTCGACTCGGCCTGCCACGCGCCCTCGCACGCGCGCGCCGGTGCGCCCGACGAGTGCGACGTCGAGGGGCGCGTTCCCTTCTACGACCCCGACGAGATCGTCATGGACTCCCGCGGCGTGATCCATCTTCTCGACGGCGGCGCGCGGCGGATTCACGGCTACGCCTTCGGAACCGGCGCCCTGAACCCGATCGTCACCGACGACGTCGTCACGCAGTTGATCTACTCGGCGGACCACGATCGCCTCTATGTGGGCGGCGACGGCGGTGGCGTCTCCTGGATCGACCCGCTGGAGCCGGTCGAGGAAGAGCGCCTGGTCGTCAGCCTCGGGCGGGTGTTCGAGCTCGATGCGTGGGGTCCGTGGCTCCGGGTGAACCTTTCGAACACGACGCCCAACCGACTCACCTACGACCGGGACGGCAACGAGCTCTCCGGCCCCGACCGGTTCGTCGGAGGAACCGCCGCGGTGTGGAGCCCAGCGACGGGACGCCTGCACGCGGTCGGCGCGACGCACCGCTGGGAGGAGGTCGACCCGACAACCGGCCAGGTCCTCGCCCAGTTCCCGGCCACCGGTGCGGGCGAGCCGGGCGCGCCCCCCGTGTGGGTCCCGGACGACGGGAGCGTGGTGCTGGACGGATCGGGCCGGCTCTACGAGGCTTCGGCCTACATCTTCCTGGGCGAGCTGGGCTTCGACCCGGAGGACGCGGCGTTCCTCGAGGATGGATTCGGAGTGCTGCTCGACGACGGCGACGGCGGCACGCTTCTCGAGCGCTATGACCTCGGTCTCCGGCTGCTCGAGCGCGTGGCCTTCCCGGGCGAGCCGCGCCGGGTGTTCGCCTTCGAGGGGGGGTTCCAGGTCGTCACCCACCGGGACGGTCGACCCGACTTCCATCGACACGTTCCGACGGACGACGCCGACGCCGATGGCGTCCCCGACGGCCTCGACGCCTTCCCGCGAGATCCCGCCGCCTCCATCGACGTCGACGCAGACGGGGCCCCCGACTACTGGAACCCCGGCTCCGGCCCGGCGGACAGCACCACCGGACTCGTCCTCGACGCCTTTCCCGGGGACTTCGGCTGCCAGCGCCCGGAGCATGGCCTCGAGGGTGCGTGTGACGTGGCGCGCGTCCTGCCCCCGACGGTCGCTACGCCGCTCTGCGACTTCCAGACGGATCCGACGGCGCCGAGTGGAACCCTCGACCTCGGCGACATCGCGGACTTCGAGGCCCTTTGCAGTGGCTGGGTCTTGAGCGGCGAGCGCATGCCCGACGAGATCGTGCTCCGCAACGTCTTCAGCGACCGCATCGGCGCCGTATTCCCGCTGACCTCGGCGCCCGAGGACCTGCTGCTCGACGCCGAGGCCCATCGCCTGTGGGTCACCCTGCCCGAAGAGCAGGAGGTGCTCGCGCTCGACCTCACCGACGGTTCGACCGTTCGTTGGGCGACGCCGTCCTACACCGGCCGGCTCGAACTCGGGCCGGAAGGAAGCCTCTTGATGGCCCGACCGAACCGGCACGGGACGACGCTCCATTGGCTCGAAGCCGGCGCGACGGAGTTCGACGCGGGCTACATCGCCACCGGAGGCCCTCTCCAGTACAACGCTCTGCACGGCGAGCTGCTGCGCGCGACCCACGACCTGTCGCGCTTCGCTTTCGACCTCGAGGCTGGGCCCGTGTTCCTGGAAAGCCTCCGCAACGGTGCCGAGGCAACCGGGCTTGCGCTCTCGCCCGACGGAGAGCACGTCGTCTGGCTGGCACCGTCCTCGCGCATCCTCTACGACCGGGTGTCGAACGATCTCGAGAGCGTGCACGGGACCTGGGCGGTCGATGTCGGTGGCCAGGACGCGGTCTTTTCGCCCGACGGAATGCGCCTCGTGTACGTCACACGCGACGAACTCCTGATCCTCGACGCGGAGATCTACGAAGAGCGTCAGCGCTTCGAGCCGGACTACTGCTCGTCAGGCCAGATCGACCGAGCGCGCGTCTCGAGCGACGGGACGGTCGCCTTCGCCGGCGAGCGCTGCGGCTATCCGCGTGAGTTCAGCCGGATCCACTGGCTGGCGATCGACTGAGCCTGGCTCCGGGATCACGCTTCCATCCTCCGGTAGCCGAGCGCCTCGGCAACGTGGGCCTCGCTCAGCTGCGGGCTCGCGTCGAGGTCGGACAGGGTTCGGGCCACCCGCAGCACGCGGCGCAGGGCGCGTGCCGAGAGGCCCCAGCCGTCGACGGCGCGGGAGAGCAGGGAGCGGGCGCGCGGGTCGACGGGGGCCGCGGCGTCCAGGCAGCGGTCCGGGATGCCGGCGTTGGTTCCGCTTCCGGTGAGCGCGCGGCGTTCGTGCTGTCGCGCCCGTGCGGCGAGGACGCGCTCGCGAACCTGTTTCGTCGTCTCGCCCGGGGCCAGGTCCGCGAGATCCTTCCAAGCGACGGCGGGAACCTGCACGTGGAGATCGATGCGGTCGAGCAGCGGGCCGGAGATGCGCGCCATGTAGCGCGCGACGGCACCCTCGTCGCAGCGGCAGTCGCGCTTTTCCGAGAGCCGCCACCCGCACGGACACGGGTTGCACGCCGCGACGAGCAGGACTTTCGCCGGGAAGCTCGCCTGAACGCTCGCCCGGGCGAGTTCGACGCGGTGCTCTTCGAGAACCTGCCGTAGGGATTCGAGCGCGCGGCGTTCGAACTCCGGGAGCTCGTCGAGGAAGAGGACGCCGTGGTGGGCGAGGGAGACTTCGCCCGGGCGCAGGGGGTTCCCGCCGCCGAGGAGCCCGGCGGTGCTGGCCGTGTGGTGGGGGGCGCGGAACGGGCGCTCGCGCAGGATCGGGGTGCGCGGGTCGAGCCGGCCGGCCACGCCGTGGATGCGCGTGGCCTCGAGGGATTCTTCGAAGGAGAGCTCCGGGAGGAGCCCCGCGAGGCGGCGCGCGAGCATCGTCTTCCCCGAGCCGGGCGAGCCGACGAAGAGCACGGAGTGTCCGCCCGCGGCGGCGATCTCGAGGGCGCGCTTGCCCTGCTCCTGGCCGCGCACGTCGGCGAGGTCGAGGGCATTCGCGTCGGGTTCGGGGCGGGGGGCCATCGTCGCGACAGTCGGTTCGAGGCCGCGGCCCGTCTGGAGGAAACGCACCACCGCGCCGAGGTCCTCGGCGGCGAGCACTTCGACGTCCGGCGCCAGGGCGGCCTCGCCGGCGTTCTCGCGCGGCAGGATCACGCGGGTTGCGCCGGCGTCGCGCACGGCCAGGGCAAGGGCGAGCCCGCCCCGCACCGGGCGCAGCCGGCCGTCGAGTGCGAGTTCGCCGAAGAAGGCCGTGGCGTCGATCTCCTCCGAAGCCACGGCGCCCGAGGCGGCGAGGATGCCGACGGCGATCGGCAGGTCGAGCCCGGCGCCGCTCTTGCGCACACCGGCCGGCGCGAGGTTCACCGTCACGCGGTCGGCGGGGAAGGGCAGGCCGACCGAGGCGATCGCCGCGCGCACCCGGGCCGAGGCTTCGCGCACCGTGGCTTCGGGCAGGCCGACGATGTCGACGCGCGGCAGCTGGGAGCTGATGCGCACCTCGACCTCGACGCACACGCCTTCGACCCCGACGAGAGAGGCGGAAACGATCCGAGACATGCCGGCTCCGCGGGACCGCGGGGCGAGGGGAGGGGGGAGAAGTTGAAGGCAGGGCCCGGCCGCGAGGCCGATGCCCTGCCTTCCACTTTTGAAAAGCCCCACCAGGGAGGGGCCTCCATCAAGATGTGGCTCCGCCGCGGAGGAAGTGTCAGGATGCGCCCGGATCCACGACGAAAACCACGGCTGGGGCGGCCCCGCGGGGCTCCAGCCACCCGAGCCTCCCCGCCGAGATGAACTGTCCGAAGAAGCGAATCGCCCTCGAACTCACCACCTTCTGCGCGTTCTTGCTGGCCGGTTGCGCCAGCCTGGAGCGGCAGTTTCAAACGTCGTCTCCTTCTGGCTCTGCCGGAGGGTCCCCGGCCGCGCCGGTCACGGTCCAGGCGGAGCCGTTCTCTGCGGACCGCGCCTTCGCCCACCTTCGAGCGCTGGCGGAACTCGGACCGCGCCCGGCGGGCTCGCCGGCGTCGCTCGAGGCCGGGGAGTACATCCGGACCCGTCTCGAGGGGCTGGGCCTCGAGGTCGAGGAGATCGAGCTCGAGCTGGAGATTCCGCCCGCGGAGAAGGACGGCGAACCGGGGAGCCTGGTGCTCCGCCACCTGGTTGCGCGGCTGCCGAGCGATTCGCCGGACGAGATCCTGCTCTTCTCGCACTACGACAGCGCCGCCGAGAGCGCCGGCGCGAACGACGGCGCCTCGGGCGCGGCACTGCTGCTCGAGCTCGCCGCCCAGCTCGTCGAACGGCCGCTTCCCTACCACACCGAGTTCTGGTTCCTCGACGGCGACGCCGGCGCGCCGCCCGCGGCCCCGGTACTGAAGCCGCTGGCCGGCAGCCGCGCCCTCGCCGCCTCCATCCAGGACACGAGCGCCGTCCGCCTCGCCGTCGTCTTCCGCCAGGTCGGCGATGCGGACCTCAAGATCGCACGCGACCTCATCTCCGAGCGCACGGCCCGCGAGGAGTTCTTCTCCGCCGCCCGCGACCTCGGCCACGGCGAGGCGTTCCCGACGGACCGCGGCTTCCTCCAGACCGAGGCGACCCACCGCGCCCTGTTCGACCGCGGCTTCCCGCGGGTCGTCGCGATCATCGACCCGGCCCACGGCGGCGAAGAGCCGCCCGGCACCTTCGCCGGGGAGCAGGACACCGTCGAGCACACCTCGAAGGAGAGCCTGCGGGCCGTCGGCGAAACGAGCCTCCTCGCCCTGCGCCGCCACGCCGCGCGCCTCCAGAAGGTGGACTGGCTCTCCGGCCGCGCCGAGCGGCGGTCCGCCGAAGCCCTGGCGCCCTCGGACGTCGAATCCGAGGCGGTCGAGGACGATCTCGAGCTCGCCGAGCCCGGCGCCGCGCTGCCCGAACCCGGCGCCGCGCTGCCCGAACCCGGCGGCGCGCTGCCCGAACCCGGCGGCGCGCTGCCCGAACCCGGCGGCGCGCTGCCCGAACCCGGCGCCGAGCTTCCGGAGCCGGGTGCCGAACTCGGCACCGAGCCGACCCCGGCGCCCGGCGCTGCGGACGCGCTGCCGCTCCCGGAGGCTCCTTCGGAGGCGTCCGAGGCCATGGAAGCCCCCTCCCAGAAAGAGGAAACGCCCGCCGAATCTTCTTGAGGCCGGCTCCGTCCAAGGTCCCGACGCCGCCGGGGCTCCCGGCCTCGTGGTGGCGGGAGGAGACACCGTGGACGATCGAACCTCGGCCCAGGCAGCCCGCACCCGGGCGAAGGCCCCGCGCACGCGGGCCCTCGGAACCCTGCTCTTGAGCCTCACCGTGGTGGGGACGATGGGTTGCGCCACGCATCGCTACGACGCGTACGGCAACCATTACTACGACACGAACCACACGGCGCGCGGCGCGGTGCTCGGCGGCCTCGCCGGCGCCGGCGTGGGCCGCGCGATCGCCGGCCATCAGCACGACGAGGCCGGCTACTGGATCGGTGGCGCCCTCGGCGCGCTGACCGGCGCCGTGATCGGCGACGCCATCGATCGCGACGAAGCCCGCGACCGCTATGAAGCGCACCCGCCGCCGCCCGTCTACCGCGAGCCGCGCCGCCCGCACCGCGGCCACCGCGGCTACGACCGTCACCGGGACCGGCATCGCGACCGGCATCACGACCGGTACGATGATTGGGACGATGACTACGACGACGATTGGGGCTGGGACGACCGCCACTCCTCGGTGAAGCCGCCGGTGGGCGGTGACCTCGCCGGGATCGAGGACCCGAAGGTCCTGAGCCTGCCGGACGAGGTCCTGTTCGCCGACGAGTCCGCCACGCTGAAGAAGGGCGCGAAGCGCCGCCTGCGCACCGTGGCCAAGGCCCTGCGCGAGCACCCGGGCACGGTGGTCGTGGTTCGGGGCCACGCCTCGAAGCAGGAGCCCAAGCGCCGTGCGCTCGCGGATGCCCGCGCCGCGGCCGTGCGGGACTACCTGCTCTCGGAGGGCGTCGCGCCCTCGCGGGTGACCGCGGTCGGCATGGCGGCCCGCTTCCCGGTGGCTTCGGACGGCTCGGCCGAGGGCCGGCAGCGCAACCGCCGCGCCGAGCTCGAGTTGAAGACCGACCGGGGGCGCGAGCTGGCCGGTCTCTGGTAGGCTCCCCGCCCACGCTCGACGTGTCGTCCTCGAGCGCCGAGGGGGAGCCCTTTGAACCGTTCGTTCGCACCGATCCTTCCGAGCCTCCGGCGCATCGCCGCGCCCATTGCGCTCGCGCTGCTGCTCGCGGCCGGGCCCACCGCGCCCGCCGAGGGCGCCGCGGTCCGGCTGCTCGTGGACTCCCCGCAGTCCGGGGAAGCCGTTCGCAACAAGGTCCATCTCGCGCCGATCCGCGGGAGCGCCGTCGCCGAGGGTGAGCGCCCGGCGGTCTTCGACGTGATGATCGCCATCGACGTCTCCCAATCGACGAAGACCGCGAGCGGCGTCGACGTCGACCGCGACGGCCAGATCGGCGTGAACCCGCACCAGGAACTGATCCCGCCGGGCACCTTCCCGGACGACGTGCTCTGCACGGACGAGGGCGACACCATCCTCGCCGCCGAGGTCGCTGCGGCGCTCGCGCTGATCGACGGCCTCGATGCGAGCCGCGTGCGCGTCGGCTTGCTGAGCTTCGCCGGCGAGGTGAGCCCGACCACCGGGGAACGCGCGCGCATCGACCAGCAGGACGCCTGGCTCGAGGTTCCGCTCACCCAGGACTTCGACGCCGTGCGCCGGTCGCTGATGGCGATCCTCGCCCGTGGCGCGCGCGGGGCGACGAACTACGCCGCGGGCATCCGCCTGGGCGTGCGCGAGCTCGCCGGCCTCTCGGGGGCGAAGAGCACGCCGCGGCCCGGCAGCAAGCGCGTGATCCTCTTCCTCACCGACGGCGTGCCGACCTTCCCGATCGGGCGCGGCGCGGTCTCGGACAAGGGCGACGTCGAGGCGGCGCTGAACGCCGCGCGCCTCGCCCACAAGGGCCAGATCACGATCAACACCTACGCCCTCGGGCCGGGTGCCCTGACCTTCCCCTACGCGACCACCGAGATGGCGCGCCTCACGCTCGGCAACTTCACGCCGGTGCAGAACCCGGGCGACATCATCGCGCTCCTCCAGGGCGTGTCCTTCGCGAACATCGAGGACGTCGTCTTCACGAACCTCTCGACGGGTGACTTCTCGACCGACGTGCGGCTCGCCCCGGACGGGTCGTTCTCGGGCTTCGTTCCCGTGCGCGAGGGCAACAACCGCGTGCGCGTGACGGCGCTCGCGAGCGACGGCACCCGCGGCAGCGTCGAGCTCGACCTTGACTTCAAGCTCTCCTCCCTCTCGGACCGCGAGCTCGCCCGCGAGCTCGAGCGCATCCGCACGCGCAACAAGGAGCTCGGCCTCCTGCTCGAGCGCAAGCGCATCGAGGACTTCCGCAAGCAGCAGCGGCGGGAGATCATCATCGGGCCGGGGAGCGAGTCGCAGTAGCGCTCGGCGGGGCTAGCGGGTCCGACGGCCGGAGACGAGGGCGACGGCCACGAGGCCCAGGCAGCCGAGCGCGAAGGCGTCGCCGTAGCGCGCGTAGGGCGTGCGCCCAGCGCGCGGCGCGATCTCCCCCACCACCACGGCCCGTTCCGAGGGCGACGTTCTCGCCTTGACGCGTCCCCACGGGTCGACCAGGGCCGAGGGGCCCGAGGTCGAAGCGCGCACGAGCCAGCGCCGCTGCTCGATGGCGCGCACGAGGGCGATGTCGAGCTGCTGCTCGGCGTACTTCGGCGCCGAGATCCACGTGTCGTTCGACGGGTTCAGGAGGTACTCGGCACCCCGCTCGACGCGTGCCCGGGCCACCTCCGGGAGCATGGCTTCGTTGCAGACGAGCACGCCCGCCGCTCCCGCCCGGGTCTCGAGGGGCTTCGCGGAGTCCCCGGCTTCGAAGGTGCGGATCCGTCCGAAGCGCCGCCGCAGGACGTCGATGCGCAGCGGGAAGTACTCGGCGAAGGGGACGAGGTACTCCTTGTCGTAGCGGTCGGTGATCTCCCCTTTGCGGTCCACCACGAACACGCTGTTCCAGAAAGCGGGGGGCTCCTCGGGCCGGGTCCGGGGGCCTCCGGTGACGAGCTCGAGATCGTGTCGATCGAGAAGACCCGCGATCGTCCTCCGGTAGAGGGGTTCGTCCTCGAGGAAGAAGGTCATCGCGGCTTCGGGCCAGAAGGCGATGCGCGGTGCGTCGCGCTCGGCGGCGGCTTCGGTCAGGCGGAGGTAGACGTCGAGGTTCTCGCCGTAGGCGTCCGCCCGCCAGCGCGAGCCGATCGCGACGTTGCCCTGGGCCACGGTCACCGTGATGGCCTCCTCGGCGGTCAGCCGCGGGGCGTCGCGCAAGACGAGCCGGCCGTATCCCAGGCCGAGCAGCGCGGGGACGATCGCGATCGCCAGCCCGAGCAGGGCCGGGCGAAGGGGCTCCCGTCGCAGGGCGGCCCACGCGACCCCCGCCACGGCCGCGTTCACGCAGGCGATCGCGAACGTGACGGCGTAGATGCCGCCGAGCGCGGCAACCTGGGCGAGGGGCAGGACGTCCGCGTGGCTGTAGCCGAGCAGGCCCCAGGGGTTTCCGATGAAGAACGCCGTCCCGGTGAAGAGCCGGCCGCGCCCGAGTTCGGCGGTGACCCATGCGGCGGCGGCCAGGAGCGGGAGCGCCGCGGCGTAGCGCCCGGCGAGGGCCCGATACGCCCAGGCGAAGGCCAGGTAGTAGGGCGCGGCCATCACCGTGAACACCGCGAAGAAGAGGGCCAGGGCGACCGGCGCCGGCTGGTGGAAGTAGGTGGCGACGGCGTTCGGGAACCAATCGCCCACGCCGTAGGCCGCAGCCAGGCTCCAGAGCCACGTCAATCCTGCAGCCCAGCGAAGCGACCCTTCCCGCACGGCCAGGAAGAACGGGACGAGGGCGACCCAGGCGAGCGGGCGCCAGGACGTCGGCGGGAAGGCCAGCGCGAAGGCGGCGGCCGAAAGGAGGGTCAGGAAGATGCCGAGGCTTCTGCGCCGCGCGTGCACGGCGGCATTATAAGGGCGGCGCTTGGAAGTGCCGGCCGGGCATGACACCCTTGACGTCATGTCCGGAGCCGAGGAGAGCGCGCCCGAGCGCGCCGGGGGGAGCGCGAGCTACCGGGAAGCGAGCATCCTGTTCGCCGACATCGTCGGGTTCGGGGCGCTCGCCCGGGCTCGCGGGGCCGACGAAGCCTATCTGGTGGTCACGCGCTGCCTGCGCATCCTCGACGACGTCGCGCGCCGCCACGGTGGCGCCGTCGACAAGTACCTCGGCGACTGCCTCATGGCCGTCTTCGGCTTTCCGCTCACGCCCGCGGAAGCGGCTGCGGCGGCGGCCCGGGCCGCCCTCGAGATGCGCCTCTCGGTCCGGGAGGTCGCCGAGCGGATCGAGCTGCCGGTCGACCTCGACGTGAAGGTCGGCCTCGAGGCCGGTCCGGTTCTCGCCGGGGCGCTCGGCGACTCGGTGGTTCGCGAGTTCTCGGTGCTCGGCCGGTGCGTAAACCACGCCGCCCGGATCAAATCGCTCGCACCCGCCGGCACGGTCTACGCCGGCGCCGGCCTCGCGGCGCTCCTCGGCAACCGTTTCGTGATGCGGGAAGTCGGGGCCGTGAAGCTCCAGGGCGTGCGGGACCTCGCCCGGCCCCGAGAGATCCTGGAAGCGCAGCGCGACGACGACGCGCCCTTCGGCGCCGAAGTAGCGAGCTACGCCCCGTTCGTCGGGCGGGAAGCCGAACTCGCGCAGCTCGACGCGCGCGTGCATCGCCAGGCGGCCGGGGAGGGCGGTCTCGTCGCGATCGAGGGGCCCCCCGGTGCCGGGAAGTCCCGTTTGCTGCTCGAGCTGACGAGGCGCCACCCGGAACGGAGGATCCGCGCGCTGCCGCCCGCCGGTTCCCGCATGCCCTCGGTAGAGGGCGGGATCTTCGTCGTCGACGACGGCGGCCGGCGCACGGATCTCGCCGCGGTTCTGGCCGATCTTCCGCCTTCGACGCTCGTCTTCGTCGCGGGACGTTCGCCTCTCCCGGACGCCGCCGCGAAGGCGGTCGAGCGGGCCCGGGCGATCGGAGAAGACCCGCTCGAGCTTGCCCTTGGACCGCTCGACGACGCGGCCATCGGTGCCCTGGTCGACGCACTACCCGAACACGTCCTCGAACCCGAAGCACGGGCCCTGGTGGTGCGCCGCGCCGCCGGCAACCCGGGCCGCGCGATCCAGTCGGCCTTCCTCGCGGAGACGCTCCAGGCGGACGAAGCGCGCGCTTCCGACTACAGCGAGCGCGCGGACGACGCCGAGCGCCGCCGCGCCACCGTGCTCTTCGCGGATCTCTCCGGGTTCACCGCGCTCGCCGAGAGCATGGAGGCCGACGCCCTGCATCCCCTGGTGAGTGACTGCCTCGACCGCCTGAGTGGGATCGCGCGCCGCCACGGTGGAACCGTCGAGAAGTACCTCGGCGACTGCGTGATGGCGGTTTTCGGCGTTCCGGTCTCGATCGAGGATGCGCCGCGCGCGGCCATCAATGCCAGCATCGAGATGCGACGGGCCGTCGCCACCTTCAACGAAGAACGCGGACTCGCTTCTCCCTTCGGGATCCACATCGGAATCGATACGGGCCTCGGGATCGCGGGGGAGGTGAGCGGTCCGCTCATCCGCGAGTACTCGCTGATGGGCGAGTCCGTCAGCGGTGCCGCGCGGCTCGAAGACCTCTCGCCGCCCGGGAGCATCTTCGTCGGGGAAGAGACGGCGCGCGCGACCCGGGACGACTTCGACTATGCGCCGGTCGGGGCGGACGGCGAGGCCGCCTACGAGCTGCGCTCGGAGACGACGAAGCTCCACCGTTCGACGCCGTCGGCGCCCGGGCGCGTGCGCTCGGTCCTCGTCGGTCGCGATGCGGAGCTCGCCGCGCTGAACCGGGCCACGCGCGAGCTCGCGGCAGGAACCGGCGGCATCGTCTCGGTCGTGGCCGAAGCCGGGATCGGCAAGTCCCGCCTGCTCGCGGAGGCGCTCCCTGCGGAGGCACGGGGCTTCCGCTGGCTCAAGGGACGCTCGCTCTCGAACGGAAGGACGCTCGGCCATCACCCCTTCGCGGACCTGTTCGCCGATTGGTGCGGCGCGGACGACGACGAGCCCAAGGCCGCTCTCGCCGAGAAGCTCACGCGCACGGCGGCCGCGGAGCTCGGAAGCGAGGCGGAGGAGGTCGTTCCCTTCCTCTCGACGCTGTTGGGCGCGCCGCTCCCGGAGGAGGAACGTGAGCGTTTCGAACGCCTGGCTCCGGAGGCCCTCGAGCCGCTGCTCCTCGCGGCCATCACGCGCACGCTCCAGGGAATGGCCAGGCGGGAGCCGGTGGCCCTGGTCTTCGAGGACCTGCACTGGGCCGACGCGTCGTCGATCGAGCTGCTCACGAGCCTGCTGCGGCTCGCCGAGACCGAGCCGATCCTCTTCCTGCTGGTGACTCGCCCGGGCTGGCCCGAGACCGCAGACCGCGTGCGCGCGGCGGCGCGGGAGCGCCTGCCCGAGGCCTACACCGAGATCACCCTCGCGCCCCTCGATGCCGGCGCTTCGATGGAGCTCCTGCGCAACCTGTTCCGCGGCGCCGACGTGCCCCACGCGCTCCGCACGGCGATCGAACAAAGGGCGACGGGGAACCCCTTCTACGCCGAGGAGGTCGTCCGCGGCCTGCGGGACGCCGGCGCGCTCGAAGAGCGCGGCGGCCGACTCGTCGCGACGCCCCGGATCCACGAGGTCGCCGTCCCCGGAACCCTCCAGGAGGTCGTGATGGCCCGCGTGGACCGTCTCGGCCGGGAGGGGCGCGACCTCCTGCGCGTCGCGTCGGCGATCGGCTTCGCCTTCGAGGGCGATGTCCTCGCCGATGTGGAGGGCCGCGCGGTCGAGGGCGACCTGGCGCGCCTCGAGACGTCGGAGATGATCGAACGCCGCGAAGGGCGAGCCGGCGAGTTCCAGTTCAAGCATCCCTTGATCCAGGAGGTCGTCTACGACTCGATGCTCGAGGGCCGGCGCAGCGAGCTGCACGGCCAGGTGGGCCGCGCCGTCGAGGCGCGGCTCGACGGCGACGAGCCCGGTGCCCACGCGATGCTCGCGCACCACTTCAGTCGTGCGGGGGACGTGGAGCGCGCCGAGCACCACCTGTTCGCGGCCGGCGACGAAGCGGCGCGCTCCGCGGCATCGGACGAGGCACTGCGTTTCTTCGAGGACGCCGCCGCCCTGTTCCGCAATCTCCACGGTGAGGAAGACCGCTCGGAGAAGCTCGGCCTGCTCGAGCGGAACATGGCCCTGGCTCTCGTGAACCGCGGCCGCTATGCCGAGGCCATCCTCCACTTCGACGCGGCGCTCGAATGCCATGGCGTGGTCGGAGCGAAGCAGCCGATTCGCCGCAACCTCCGCCTCGTGCGCGACCTCGCGCTGATCCTCGGCCGCGTCTACTTCCGCCGCTTCGGGAGGGCGCGTCGCGGGGCGACGGAAACGGAACGCCAGATCCAGGAGCTCGTCTACGAGCGCGCGCGCGCGCAGACGACGAACGCGACGGACCGCTACCTCTTCGACTGGATGGACGCCGTGCGTCGCCTGGGAGACGTCGACCCGCGCACGCTTCCGCTCGCCGGCGGACAGTTCGCATCGAGCGTCGGGATCTTCTCCTTCGGCGGCGTCTCCTTCGCCATCAGCGAGCGGTTCCTCGCCCAGGCCCGGGAACTCGTGGACGCCGACGACCCGGAAGAGCGCATGATCTACGGCATGATGAATGCCACCCACCAAACGCTGGCCGGCGATTGGAGCGCGGCACACGAGCTGCCCGTCGACTTCCTCGAGGACCGGATCCGCGACGGCCAGCTCTTCGACGTCACCAACTACCTGGGCCTGCAGACCGAGCGCCGCATCATGCAGGGCCGGTTCGAGGAGGCGCGCACGGGGATCGCGCGCCTCGAGCATGTGGCCGAACTCTTCCAGTTCGAGCAGGCGAAGGCCACGGTGCGGGCGCTCGAGACGTTCCTGGCGCTCGAGCGGGAAGAATGGGAGCGGGCGATCGAGGCGGCCGAGGCGCACTTCAGCGAGCAGCCGGACCCGCTCCCGAACCTCCTGGCTCTCGGGAACAAGGCGAAGGCCCAGCTGGGCCTCGGGCGGCGGGAGGAGGCCGAGCGCAGCCTGACCGCCGCGGAGTCGCTGCTCTCCGAGGCGACCGCCTTCGTGCCTCCCTTCCACAAGGCGGTCGTGCTGCGCTCCCGGCTGCTGTGCGAGCTCGATGCCCTCGCGGAGGGCCGGGGAGACCGGCAGCTCGCGCGCAGGGTCGCCCGGCAAGCGCTGCGCGCCGGAGGCTGGGTGGCCCTGCGCCGGCCCGAGATCCAGCGCCTCGAAGGAACGCGCCGTTCGCTCATCGGCGATGCCCGGGGCGCCCGCCGCTGGTGGCTCCGGGCCCGCGCCGAAGCCGAGGCGCTCGGGATGCTCCCGGAGGTCGAGCGGGTCGATCGTGCACTAGCCGGAATGGGACTGCGCGGCCCCCGGGCCTGACCCGCGGTCCATGAGACCCCCGCGCCCAGGTACAATGCGGCCCCAGGGCGCTCTTCCTTCGGGGACCCGACTTTCCGGGTCTCCTGTGAAGTGGTTCACAGAGCTACCGGCGAAGATCGCGGAAGCTCCGTCCATGACGAGGGACGCAACCATGAAGATCTCCGTTCGCACCACCTCTCTTCGGGCGGCCGTGGCGGTCGCCCTGGTCCTCGTCCTCCAGCCGACCCCCGCCGTGTCGTATTGCGACGTCATTCCCCAACCCGAGACCGAGTTCCGCGGCGCCGTCGGAAGCCTGAACCGCGTGTACGCGAGCGCCGGCGATCCACTCGTGGTTTCGCTCGACGATGCCCCCGCCGGCTGCGAGGCGGGCACGAGTTTCCCGAACAGCATGCCCAGCCCGCTGGTCAGCCCGTTCGCGGCGGATCTCGAGGGCTGGTTGGTGAGCGGCTTCCACGACCTGTTCTTCTGGCAATCGCCCGGTGGCAACCCCGATGGCCATGTGTTCGGCCAGGACATCGCACCGACGACCGACGCCGGTGTCAGCGCGCCCTCGAGCTGGGACGGCGACTGGATCGCGCGTGGTGTCACCGGCATTGCGTGGGACCACCAGATCGTGAGTCTTTGCGGAGGCGCCCGTCTGACGGTGCCGATCCCGCTCGTTCGAGTCCTTTCCGGAGCTGGAACCACCTACCAGTACGAGCCCTCACAGGCCGAGATCGACGCGATTCCCGTCGGGAGCTGGGGGAGCTTCAGCATTCCCGTCGCGCCGGGCAGCAGTCCGCCGCCCGGTTGGAGCCTCGCGGCGGGCGCCGAGACGTGGGACCAGGTGCTCTCGAACGTCAGCAGCGTCCTCATCCTCGGCGAGCTGGGCGACGCTTCATGCGATTCCTACGGCATCGACAACCTGACGCTCCAAGAATCGACGAGCACGCCCAACGTGGTGACCTTCGTCTTCGAGCCGCCCGCCGGACCCTCGAACGCCGTGGTGGTCACTCCCGTCGCCGGGGGTTGCGCCGCCATGGCCGCAGAGCTGGCGGCTTGCGGCGCCGAGCTCGGCGGGCCGATGCCCACCTGCGTCGAGGATCCGGCGATCACGGCGACGACGGATCGGCTGACTCTGGACTTCCCGGCAACGTCCTTCGCCGGTCCCGTCTCCGTCGCGGTGACCTTCGATGGCGGTCCGTTGCCGTGCGAACTGGCAACGAACCGCTGCGCGGACCTCGGCCCCGCGGCCGGTCTCATCGCGTGTACGGACGAGATCTACGCGCAGGACGGGACCTGTGAGACCGACGCCGCGAACGCCCACCCACAGTTCGCCGGGCTGACGGCGCTTCCCGCACCCAACGACTTCCAGGACATCTGCACCGCAACCAATCCTTCCGTCAGCTGCAACAACAGCGGTGTCGACGTCCAGTTCACGACCGATGCAGAGGGCAACGTCGTCGTGCCGGTGGACTGGCGCGGGGTCCTCGTTCAGCCCCGGACCCTGCCCATTCCCCGGCTCGTGAGCGTCAGTACCTCCGTAGCCGCGTTCACGGGCACCCCACCGGAGGTCAATCAGACACTCGGTGCGCCCATCCAGGTACCCGGGTTGCGCTTCCTGCAGTCGCTTTCCCAGAAAGGGCTGCGGGTCGATCCGCTGTTCAACCCGATTTCCGACCCCCAGAGTTCCGACACCACCCTGTTCGGCTCCACGGACGCCGAGATCGGAGTGATCCGGGTTCTTCGCCGGAGTCCTGAGTTCAAGGAGTGTGCCGGTGGTCCGCGAGGCGCTCTGGCCTGCATCGCGGACTTCGAGTGCCCGGCTTCGACCTGCGTCCGGGCGCGCTGCCGCGGCGGAAGCCGGGACGGGTTGGTCTGCTCGGGCGACGGCGCCTGCCCGGGCGGGGAGTGCGGACCCTCGAACTTCGACTTCAGCGATCGCTACTCCGCGGGGGGGACGGGCCCGGTCCTGCTGTCGAGCGTCGACTACACGGCCGAGGCAGCGAACCCGGCAGCGATCGATGGCCTCGTCGCCAACGACGATCTGTTCATGTTCGTCCGGTCCGAGCCCCTCGAGTCGGCAGACCTCAACCTGGACGGCGACCAGGACGACACCACGATCGTCTCGATGGTCGACGCCGAAACGGGCGAGGTCGTCGAGATCGGCGCTCCGGGCGCCGCGGGGCGTGCAAGCACGCGGGTCCGCGTGTTCCCCTACCGCTTCCCGGCCTTCGACGTCGAAGGTGACGTCCTGGCGATGGTCGAGTCCGAGTACGGCGAGGGCGATTCCGACTCCACTCTCGACGGAGACACGGTCGATGGCGTACTCCGCGCCTTCCGGCTGGAGGCTGGGTCTCCCGTCGCGCTCGTGACGGGCACGCCCCCGGCACTCGACGCCCTCCCGGAGGTGGCAGACGCGCCGCTACGCCTTTCTGACGGTCTGCTCTTCTACCGCAGCTCGGAGCTCGACTCGGCGGTCCGGAGCACCGTCGTGCTGTCGCCCGAACCGGCTCCGAACTCGATGACCTTCCCGGGGGACATCACGCCCGATGGTCGATTCCTGATCTTCGAGAGCGATGCCGACAACCTGGTCGCTGGGGACACCAACTTCGACCCCGATCACTTCGTGCTGGATCGCGACACCGACGCGGACGGCATCCTGGACGAGGCCGGCGCCACCGAGATCACGAGGCAAAGCCTCTCCGACACCGGGGCAGAGATCGGCTGCATCGGCATCTGCGACCCGTTCCCCATCTACACCTTCGGCGGCGCAGACCTGAGTGACGACGGGCGCCATCTCGCTCTCGCGACGCGATCCCTCGGGCCGGGCGACGTCGACGGGAACTTCGACGTCTACGTGCGAGACCGGGACCCCGACGAGGACGGCATCTTCGACGAGGGGCCCGGCCCCGGGCTGCCGACGACCACGCTGCTCGACTTCGCGGTGCCGATCTTCGCGACCGTGTTTCCGCAGATCTCGTCCGATGGGCGCCACGTCGCCGCCCTGCGCGGAAACGAGGTTGGCGGCGGATTCGTCGGTGGAGTCTTCGTCACCGATCGAGACCCCGATGGCGACGGGATCTACGATGAGATCGCTCCGCCGAACGTCGTGATCGACCTCGGCACGGAGGCCGGCCTGGGTCTGCCGACCACGAATCGGCCGCTCAAGATGACGCCGGATGGTCGATTCATCGCGGCCTTCCTCAACGTGAACGCGGAAGTGGTCGTCTTCGACCGCGACTCCGACGACGACGGGTTGTTGGACGAGCCAGGGACGATCACCGCCGCGACCATCGTGTCCTCGATCATGCCCCTTCCCGGGGTGAGCAACGTCGTCGAGCTCACAGACGTCTCCGACGACGGGCGCTTCGTGAGCTTCCTCGCGAACGGTGAGTGTCCCTTCACCTCGTGCGTCGCTGCGATCGTCGTCGACCGCGACGCGGACGAGGACGGTGTCTTCGACGAATCGGACGGCATCGACATCGTGGATCTCGGCGTCGTCGACGATCAAGCGTTGGGCCTCGATCCATCGGGACGACGGGTCGGCTTCACCCGCTTCGGGATCGAGACCGCCGATTTCGAGACCGGCCTCCGGGGGAACGCGCTGGTCCTGGGTCTGGCCGATGGGCCCTGGATGATGCCCGTCTCGGCGGATGCCACCAGCATCGTGGTGCGGGACACCATCGCGCCCTTCAACGACAACGATACGCTGATGATCTCGACGGTCGATCGCTTCGATCTCGGTGCCGACCTGAACTCCGACGGGGACGCCGAGGACGTGCTGCTCTCGGTTCTCGACACCCAGGCCGCGATGCCAGCCGCGGCCTTCCTTGGCCCGGGCGAGGACGTGCAGATTGCGGACGGGACGGCCGTCTGGCTCCGCGACGAAGCCGCCGATCCGGTCCTCGATCTCAATGGCGATAGCGACTTCGACGACTCGGTCGTCCACCTGTGGAGGAACCGGCAGGTCGGGAGTCCCGTCAACCTCGGCCTGGCGGCATCGCAGGTCGCGGTTTCGGACGCGTGGGTCGCAGCTCTGGTCTCCGAGGCCGGCGAAGGCCTGTTCCTCAACGGCGATGCCGACATGGACGACTTCGTCGTCCACCTGAACGACACGGCAACCGGCACCGATGCGACCTGGCAGAGTCTCTTCCTGGCGGCGGACGACGTTCAGGCCCGGGGTGACTACGTCGCATTCACCGTCCCGGAGGCTGACCAAGGTGCCGCGCTGAACGGCGACGGTGATCAGCTCGACCGCGTGCTGCACGTCTACGATGGGGCCGGCCAGCCCGTTCTCTTCCTCGACGAAACTGGCGCACCGCGCTTCAACCCCGCAGTCGAGGATTTCGTCCTGGGTGAGCAGATCATCGCCTTTCGGGTCAGTGAGGCGGGGGAGGGCGTCAATCTCAACGGCGTGGTTCCGCCTATTCCCGGTGGGGTCGCCGACGCCGACCTGCTGGACGCCGTGATCCACGTGATGGACCTGGCGACCGGCCGCACCTACAACTCGAACCAGTCGGCGATTCCGTGCCCGGTCGAAGCCTGCGATCCGCGTGTCCCCTACCGCGTTCTGGGCGACAAGGTCACCTTCCTCACCCTCGAGGCGCAGCAGGGGACAAACGACCTGGACCAGAGCGGGGGGCCTCTGAGCCTCGTGCTCCAGCACTTCAACGCCGGTGCCTTGGCTGCTGGGGCGCCGATGGGAGACGCGTGCGACATCCTCGGCGGAGCCATCGGGGGGTTCTGCACCGCGACGGGCGAAGGCTGCGCGAGCGATCTCGACTGCACCGGAGGGAGCACCTGTTACTTCCCACCCGGCGGCTGCCTCTCCGACACCGGGACGATCTGTGCACCGGAGAACCCCGTGACTTGCAGCGGTAGTCAGTTCTGTGCACCTCAGCCTGGTTCTCCGGGAACGTTCACCTGCCAGGAATTCACCGGCCCGTGCTTGACGGACGATGAGTGCTCCGCATCCGAGGTTTGCGTCGCGGACCAGTCGAACCCGGAGCAACTCTTCGCCTCGATCCGCGAGGAAGAGGATGGCCGCCAGCGCTACGTGACCCGGGGCCGTTGCTCGGACGGGGATGGGTCTTGCGATAGCGATGCCCAGTGCAACGCGGGTGCGACCTGCGACCTCGACGTCCTCGTGATTGCCACCGCGGCCGACGCCGACGGCGACGGTCTCGCCGACCCCATCGACAACTGCCAGGACGTCGCCAACGGCGACCAGCTAGACATCGATGGCGACGGCATCGGGGATGCCTGCGACCGCGAGGTGTGCGGGAACGGGGTCCAGGAGTACGGCGAGGGGTGCGACCACGGCGCCCAGAACGGGATCGACGGCGTGTGCGACGCGGCCTGCGCCTACGAGGGCGCCGGAACCGCGTGCAACGATGGCATCGACAACGACGGCGATGGCCGGGTGGATCTGATCGATCCGGGTTGCGACGACGCGGCCGACGCGAGCGAGCGCACGAACGTGATGGTGTGCGACGACGGCCGGGACAACGACGGGGACTACCGTGCGGACGTCGGGGGTGACCCGGGCTGCCTCCTCCCGGGCGGGCTTCGCGAGGATCCCGCCTGCAGCGACGGTCTGGACAACGACGGCGACGGCTTCACCGATTTCGACGGCGGTGGCTTCAGCGATCCGGACCCGCAATGCCCGAACGCTTCGGTGAACAAGGAAGGCACGGGCTGCGGGCTCGGCCCCGAGCTGATCGGACTGCTCGCCCTGGCGCGCCTGCGGCGCCGACGCATGCACCCGGAGGGGTCGAAGAGCGCCGCGTGAACGCCCTCGTCCCGCTCATCGGGGCCCGCGTCGGCCAAAAGCGCTGACTCAGGGTCCCTCGAGGGGCCGCCTGAGAGTACAATACGGCCACCGTCCAGACTTCCTCGGGGGGCTCGCGCCCCACTTTTCGATCTTTCCTGTGAAGTGCTTCACAGAGCCGGCGGCCAGGATTGCGGAAGCTCCGTCCATGATGAGGGACGCACTGACGATGAAGATCTCCTGCCGCGCGGGTTCACTTGCGATCGTTGCCCTGGCCGTCCTGGCCTCGGCGCTCCTGCCGAGCACCGCTGCCTCGTACTGCGACGTCATTCCCCAGCCGGAGACCGAGTTTCGCGGCGCCGCGGGAAGCGTGAACCGGGTGTTCGCGAGCCCCGGTGACCCGGTTCGCATCGCCCTCGACCCGGCGGGGTGCGAATCGGGTACGAGCTTCGGCTCGGCCGCCACGCTGAGCGATTTCGAGTCAGGCGGCTTGGAAGCCTGGGCGACGTTCGGGACGCACGCCTTCTTCTTCAACGCCGGAAGGAACCCTCCGCCCGGGCGCGTGCTGTTCGGCGGCGACGGAAGCGCTGGCGACGTGGCGAGCCTGCTCGCGCCGTCGCAGTACCTCGGCGATTGGCTGGCGCGAGGCGTGAACCGGATCTCGTGGGAGCACTGGACCGGGTTCGATGCCGGCCCGTACCTCACGGCCCCGGTCGCGCTGATCCGCATCGAAGGCCCCGGAGGCGTCGCCGAGTACCAGGCCGACCAGGCCGAGATCTCGGCCATCCCCTTCGAGCAATGGGGCAGCGGCTTCGACATCCCGATCTCGAGCGCGGGGCCGACCGGGAACTGGCAGCTCGTTTCGGGGAGCTGGGCTGCACTCCTTGCCGACGTGGACGAGCTTCGAATTCTGGCCGAGCTCAAGCAGGCGGCCAACGACTGGTGGGCGATCGACAACTTCACCCTGCACGATTCGGCGAGCCCCGCCACGACGACGGTCCTCTTCGAGCCGCCCTCGGGTCCGGCGAACGCCGTGATCATCCCGGGGCCCGGTGGGGACTGCACCGCATTCGTCAGTCAGGTCGCCGCCTGCAACGCGAGTCTGGGCGGCGGGACTGCGACCTGCCGCGACGACCTGTCGCCGAGCGTCCAGGCCGATGCCATCTCCTTCGCTTTTCCGGATACCGCTTTCGTGGGCCCGACGACCCTTGCGGTCTCTCCAAGCGGCGCCGCACTGCCGTGCGCCCTCGCGACGACCGAGTGCGGGGGGCCAGGTGCGCCAGGCGGCCTCGTTGCCTGCATCGACCGGATCTACGCCTCCGACGGGACCTGTGAGGCGGGACCGGAGAACGCCCACGAGCAGTTCGCCGGCGTGACGGCGCTGCCCGCGCCCAATGATTTTCAAGACATCTGCACCGCCGGGAACCCGTCGGTGAGCTGCAACAACAGCGGCGCCGACGTCCAGTTCACGACGGACGCCGAGGGCAACCTGGTCATTCCGGTGGACTGGCGGGGCGTTCTCGTCCAGCCACGAACCCTGCCCATTCCACGCCTCGTCCAGATCCAGAGCTCGATCGCTGCGTTCACTGGGGCGCCGCCCGAGGCGAACCAGACGCCGGGAGCGCCGATCGAGATTCCCGGCGCGCGTTTCCTGCAGTCGCTCTCGCAGAAGGGGCTACGAGTCGATCCGCTGTTCAACCCACTCTCCAACCCCACGAGCACCGACACGACGCTGTTCGGGTCCACGGATGCCGAGATCGGCGTGATCCGCGTGCTGCGCCGGAGCCCCGAGTTCCGCGAGTGCGCCGCCGGGACCCGGGGCGGGCTGGCCTGTATCGCCGACTTCGAGTGTCCGTCCTCGACCTGCGTCCAGGCGCTCTGCCGGGGTGGCGTCAACGACGGGGTCGCGTGCACCGGGGATGGCGCCTGTCCCGGCGGGGAGTGTGGTCCGAGCAACTTCGACTTCAGCGATCGCTACTCGGGCGGAACCGGCCCGATCCTCCTGGCGAGCGCCGAGTACACCGCCGAGGCCCTGAACCCCGTCGCGATCGAGTCGCTGGCCCAGACCGACGACCTGTTCGCGTTCGTGCGCTCGGAACGGCTCGAGTCCACCGATCTCAACCTCGACGGCGACTCGACGGACGAGACGATCATCGACCTCAAGATCGACGACAGTGCGGATTCCGCGGACATCGCGCGCCGGGTCGGCGGAACCGGCCGGGCCTCTGCCCGCGTCCGGGACGGGATCTATCGTTTCCCGCCGCTGGCGATCGAGGACGACATCGCCGCCTTCCTCGAGGCGGAGCGATGGGAGTCCCCGTCGGTCTTGGGCGGGTTGAACGGCGACGGCGACCGTCTGGACACGCTCCTGCGAGTCTTCCGGATCGAAACGCCCGCTCCGACCGAGCTGACCGCCGGCCTCGATCTCGCAGTCGATCCGATCGCGGACGTCAACGGGCAGACCCTGGCGGTGTCCGACGGCCTGGTCTTCTTTCGCGAGTCGGAGCGAGGGGGTGCAAGCTGGCAGGTCGCCAACCGTTCGTTCCTCGGCGACGAGCTGCGCTTTTCGAGCAACCAGCGCTGGATCGCCTACCAGAACGAGACGAGCTCGTTCCTCGAGGTCTACGACAGGGACGACGATCTCGACGGCATCCTCGACGAAGGCTTCGTCCGGATCACCGTGAGCCTCGACACCCTGGGCAACCCCGTCGCCGGGGACCACCACATCGGAGACATCAGCGCCGACGGCCGCTACGTGGCCTTTTCCTCGGACGCGAGCAACCTGATCGCGGGCGACACGAACGGCAGCGACGACGTGTTCATCCACGACCGGGACACCGACGAGGACGGGATCTACGACGAGCCGGGTTTCGTGGCGAACGTCCGGGTGAGCGTGAGCTCGGCCGGTGTCCAGGCCAACAACGGCTCCTCGCGTCCGCGCATGAGCGACGACGGAAGGTTCGTGGTCTTCGCCTCCAGCGCGACGAACATGATCGCTGGCGACGCGTTCCTGGACAGCGAGCTCGTCATCCACGACCGGGACACCGACGAAGACGGGATCTACGACGAGCCCGGGGCGATCGCGAGCTATCGGGCGAGTGACGCCGTGCTCGGGGTGGGCGTGGCGCCCAACGACGACCTGTTCACGCCGGCGGAGATGTCTCGCGACGGCCGTTACGTTCTCTTCCGCTCGACGGCGTCGAACCTCATCGCGGGGGATACGAACCTGCGCAGCGACGCCTTCATCCTCGACCGAGACCTCGATGGCGACGGAATCTACGACGAGAGCGGCGAAGCCGAGTTCGTCTCGCCCTCCCTGCTCGACACCCAGTGGATCATCCCGACGGACATGAGCGACGACGGCCGCGTGATCATGGGCTGGCAGCCCGGCGGGTTGGCGGTCATCTACGATCGGGACGGCGACGACGACGGCATCTTCGACGAGCCGGGGACGGTGTCGCGCGAGGAGGTCGGGCTCTCCACGCTGGGCTTCGACACGCCCAGCCAGGGAGGCACGCTCTCTTCGGACGGCCGCTACGCACTCGTCCAGCCCTTCTACTTCGGTGGCCATCCTTCCGGGAGCTTCGCTCCGCAGTTCGTGGACCGAGTCACCAGGATCTTCTCGTTTTTCCCCGACGGACTCGGCAATCAGCCCGACACTTCCGGGCAGATCCAGGGGGACGCCGAGACGGTCTTCCACGCCAAGCTGCTTCCGGGCGGCCGCTACCTCCGCAAACCCGCGCTCGACGGCGCGAGCAACGACCTGAACGGCGACGGGGACTCGCGCGACACGGTGCTCGCGGTCGCGGACACGCAGGCGGTCGGCCCCTTCACCGTCCTTCGCTTCGGCAGCGCCGAGGCCGTCAGCGTGCGCGATGGCAACGCGGCCTTCCTGGCCGACGAGTCCGCGGCGGGCGCTGGAGTCGACCACAACGGCGACGGCGACTTCGACGACCTCGTCGTCCAGCTCTACCGCAACCGCCAGGCCGGCCCCGCGGTGAACCTGGCCCTGGCCGCCGATCAGGTCGCGGTTTCGAGTCAGGTCGTTGCAGCCCTGGCCTCGGAGGCGCAGGAAGGCCTCTTCCTGAACGGCGATGGCGACATGGACGACCTCGTCGTCCATCTGAACGACACGGCGACGGGAACGAGCGGGACCTGGCAGAACCTTTTCCTGGCCGCGGACGACGTCCAGACCGTCGGAGGCTTCGTCGCCTTCACCGTGCCGGAGGCGGACCAGGGAGCCGCCTTGAACGGAGACGGCGATCAGCTCGACCGCGTGTTGCACGTCTACGACGCCAGCGGACAGCCCGTCGCCTTCCTCGACGACCAGGGCGTGGCTCGCTTCAACCCCGCCGTCGACGACTTCGTCCTCGGAGAGGACATCATCGCGTTCCGGGTGAGCGAAGAAGGGGAGGGGGTCAACCTGAACGGCGTCGTGCCGCCGATCGTGGGAGGCGTGGCGGACGGCGATCTCTTCGATTCGGTCATGCACGTCATGGACCTGTCCACGGGCCGCACCTACAACGGCATGCAGGCCGCCATTCCGTGCCCGGTGGAAGCCTGTGATCCGCGCATCCCGTACCGCGTCCTCGGCACGAAGGTGAGCTTCCTCACGCTCGAGGCCCAGCAGGGCGGGAACGACCTCGACCAGAGCGGCGGGCCGTTGAACCTCGTCATCCAGCACTTCAACCCGGAGGCGTTGATCGCCGGCGGATCGATGGAGGACGCGTGCGACATCGTCGGTGGAGCGGTCGCGGGCATCTGCACCGTCACGGCGGCGGGCTGTGCGAGCAATGCCGACTGCTCGGGCGGAGGCGAATGCTACTTCCCGCCGGGTGGCTGCCTCTTCGACACCGGCTCGGGCTGCAACCCCGAGGTTCCGGACTCGTGCCCCGGGGACGAGTTCTGCTCCCCCGTGCTCGGCGTTCCGGGGTCCTTCACCTGCAAGGACATCACCGGGCCGTGCCTGACCGACGCCGAGTGCGCGGCCACCGAGGTCTGCGTCGACGACGGTCTGAACCCGGAGGCGCTCTTCGCCACGCTCGAGGAGGCGGAGGACGGCCGCCAGCGCTACGTGACGCGCGGCCGCTGCTCCGACGGCGACGGCTCCTGCGACAACGACTCTCAGTGCAACGAAGGTGCCACCTGCGACCTCGGCACGACGACCATCGCCACCGCGGCCGACGCGGACGGCGACGGCCTCGCCGACCCGATCGACAACTGCCAGGACGTCGCCAACGGCGATCAGCTCGACGTCGATGGCGACGGCATCGGCGATGCCTGCGACCGCCAGAGCTGCGGCAACGGCATCCAGGAGTACGGAGAAGGCTGCGACCACGGTTCGCAGAACGGCATCGATGGCGTCTGCGATTCTCTTTGCGCCTACGTCGGAGGCGGCAACGCCTGCAGCGACGGCATCGACAACGACGGCGACGGCCTCGTGGATCTCGCCGACGCCGGCTGCGACGACGGTGCGGACACGAGCGAGCGCTCGAACCTGCTGGTGTGCGACGACGGCCGGGACAACGACGGCGACTACGGCTCCGACGTCGGTGGCGATCCGGGCTGCATCGCCCCCGACGGCGCCCGGGAAGACCCGGCCTGCAGCGACGGTCTCGACAACGACGCCGACGGCTTCACGGACTACGACGGCGGCGGCTTCGGCCTGCCCGACCCGCAGTGCAACGGGAACCCCTACGTTGCGAAGGAAAAGGCCGGTGGCTGCGGGCTCGGCCCCGAGCTGATCGGCCTGCTCGGCCTGGCGCGCCTGCGGCGCCGGCGCACGCGCCCGGAGGGGTCGAAGAGCGCCGCGTGAACGCCCTCGTCCCGCTCATCGACGCCCTCGCGGAGGCCGGCGCCAACCTCACCCTCGAGAACGAGAGCGAGGTGCTCCACCGGGTCGGCCCGGACCCGGAGCGAACGCGGGTCGTGTTCCACGAAGACGAGGCGCTCTGCGCCCTCGAGCGGCAGGACCTGCTCGGCGTCGCCGAGGCCTATCTGCACGGCGCGATCGACGTCGAAGGGGACTTCCGCGAAGTCATCCGACTCACCGAGGTGATCGCCCCGGACCCCTCGCTCTACGAGCGGCTGCGCTTCGCGGCACAGCTCCTGCTCCGCGACCGCCGCAGCCTGCAGCGCGAGTCCGTGGCCTTCCACTACGATCGCCCGCCCGAGTTCTTCCTGCCCTGGTTCGAGCGCTGGCGCTCCTACTCGCACGGGCTCTACGCGTCCGAAGACGATCTTCCCGAGGAGGCCCAGGCCCGCAAGTTCGAGCGCGCCATCGAGACGCTCGGGCTCGAACCGGGCATGCGTGTGCTCGACATGGGCTGCGGCTGGGGCTCGTTCCTCGAATTCGCCGGACTCCGCGGAATCGAGGTGCACGGCATCACGCTCTCGGAGGAACAGCGGCGTTTCGTCGAAGGATTGATTCGCGAGCGTTCGCTCCCCTGCTGCGTCGAACGGATCGACCTGCTCGACTTCGAGCCCGCCATGCCCTTCGACGGCGCGGTCTTCATGGGAACCTTCGAGCACTTCACCGACTACGCCTATGCCGCCCGCTTCCTCGCGACCCACCTCCGCGACGACGGCCGCCTCTGGGCGGACTTCTGCAGCGAGCGAAGCGGGTTCCAGGTCGGCGCGTTCCTCGGCCGCTACATCTTCCCGGGCACCGCCCGCTACGTGAACGTGCCGAAGCTCCTCGAAGCGCTCGTCGCCCAGGGCTTCAACGTGCACGAACTCGTCGACGACACGATCTCCTACGCATGGACCTGTCGCGACTGGGCGGACGCGCTGGAGCGGGAAGAGAAGGCCCTGGCGGAACGCTTCGGCGAGGAGTCGGTCCGGGCCTTCCGGGTCTTCCTGCGTGCCTCGGAGGCGTTCCTCGAGACCAACCGGACCCAGGCGTATCATCTCGTCGCCGGCCGGGCGCCTCGGGAGGAAACGCTTGTCTGAGTTCTCGCAGGATGGCGCGCGCCGGAACGTCCCGTACGTCGCACTCTGCGCAGTGCTCGGCATCGCACTCGGGTGGCTGCCGCAGTATCTGCACGGCCCGATCCCCTACAAGTTCGACACGCACTACCTCGACGGCTCGCGCATGGTCTGGGCGTTCTACACGGCGCGGATGCTCGTCGGCTTCTGGGTCGGGGTCTCGACCTGGCCCGAGCCGTGGTGGCTGCGCGGGCCGCTCGTCGGCGCGCTCGTGATCTTTCCGGTGCTGTTCATCTCGCTCGCCACGCCCGAGTGCGGCTGGCCGTGCTTCGGCGTGAACCTCTCCAGTGCGACGGCCATCGGCCTGCTCGTGGCGGGCGTGGCCTACCTCGTGACCGGGCGGAACCATCGTCTGGACGGGCCATGAGCGACACCGCCGTCGTCGATCGCCGTCAGCTGCTTTCGCAGATCTTCGTGTTCGCGTCGCTCGGCGAGGCCGAACTCGACCTGCTCGCCGAGCGGACCGTCCGCAAGAAGCTGGCCGCCCGCGAGGAGCTCTTTCACAAGGGAGACGAGGGAAACGAGGCCTACGCCGTCCTTCGCGGCAGCCTCAAGGCAGCGTCGACCTCCGAGGACGGCCGGGAGATCACCTTCTCGATCATGAAGGAAGGCGAGGTCATCGGGGAGGTCGCGATGCTCTTCGGCGGCCGCCGCACCGCGACCGTGACCGCGCTGACGCCCGCGGAGCTCCTCGTGATCCACCGGCGGGACCTCCTCGACGTGATGCGGCGCCAGCCCGAGATCGCCATCGCCTGCATGTCGTCCCTGGCCGAGCGCCTCACTCACGTGAGCGAGGTCATGGAGGACACGCTCTTCCGCAACCTCCCGAACCGCCTGGCCCGCTCCCTGCTCGCCCTGGCGGACGAGTACGGCGTCGAGGAGTCCGACGGCCTGCGCATCGACCTCAAGCTGTCCCAGACCGAGCTCGGCAACCTCGTCGGGGCGACCCGGGAGGCGGTGAACAAGCAGATGCGTGCCTTCGAGCAGGAAGGCTGGCTCTCGAGCGAGTCGGGCGTCGTGCGCGTCCACGACCGGGGGCCGCTCGAGGCCCTGGCGGATCCGGCGCGCGCCGGGCGCACGAGCGAAACCCCGACTCTGTGAAGTGCTTCACGGCGTCTCCGGCCGCCGGGCTCCATGCTCGATCCCGGAGGTCCCGAGGTGCCCAGCCGAACGCTCGCCCTGAAAGCCCGCGACGAGCTCTTTCACAAGGGGCAGCTAGGCCACGAGGTCTACGTGGTGCGGCGGGGTCGGCTGCGGTTGGGCGCGGTTTCGCCCCGGGGCCAGGAATTCGTGTTCGGGATCGCCGGCCCCGGCGATCTCGTCGGCGAGCTCTCGGCCCTCTCTGGAGGCCGTCGGACCGCGACGGCGACGGCGCTCGAGGACTGCGAGCTGGTGGTCCTCGACGGCGGAGAGCTGACGGCGCTGGTCCGCGGCCATCCCGACTCGGCGTTCCGGCTCCTCGAGGTGCTCGCCGGCCGGATCCGTGCGCTCGGCGAACGGCTCGAAGATCAGGCCTTTCTCGACGTGAAGGCGCGGATCGCGAAGACGCTGCTCGCTCTGCGCAGACGATTCGGGGTGCCCGACGGTTCCGGCGTCCGCATCGATCTCCGGATCTCCCAGGAAGAACTCGGCTCGATGGTGTGCGCCTCACGCGAGAGCGTGAACAAACACCTGCGGGATTGGGTGGCGGGTGGCGTCGTGCGGCTGGAGGGCGGCTACATCGCGATCGATGCGCCCGAGCGGCTGTCCGAGGAGATCGCCTAGAGCGGCATCATCGCCGGGTCGCTGATCTCCCGGCGGACGAGCTTGCCGTTCTCGTAGATCGAGGTGATGTCGATCTCGCCGTCGGCGTTCTTGTCCTCTTCCTTCTTCTGGAGGACGGACTTCCCGCCGGTCTGGACGTAGACCTCGAAGGTGTCGGCCTTGCCGTCGCCGGCCTGGTCGCGCTCGATCCGGTCGACGGCCTCGCGGTCCTCGACGGCTATGTAGCTCGTCCAGGTGTCGATCTTCCCGTCCTTGTTCGCGTCCTCTTCCGCCTTCACGCGCCGGCGGTTCGCGTAGGTGACGCGGAAGTCGATCGTGCCGTCGTAGTTGGTGTCGTGACGCTCGCGGACGAGCGAGTCGTTCTGGTACTCGAAGAAGGCGTCGCGCTTGCCGTCGTTGTTGCGGTCGACCTCGCGGGCCGTCATGCGGCCGCGCGCGAAGTGTTCCCAGGTGTCGCGCTGGCCGTCGCCGTTGGAGTCGAGTTCGCGTGTGGCGAGCTCGCCGCCGCGAAAGACCGACCAGGCGTCGATCTTGCCGTCGAAGTCGCGGTCTTCCTCCTTGCGGAGGTAGGTGCCCTGGGGGTCGAAGTAGCGGACTTCTTCCGGCTTTCCGTCACGGTCCGCATCCAGGCTGCGCCGCGTGGCCTCGATCTTCTTGCGGTTGCCCCACTCGCCGCGCGCGACCTCGATCGTGTCGACGTCGAAGATGTACTCGGGGAGGTCGCGGTCCTTCGGGGCGAGCGGTGCGGCGCGGGCGTCGGCGTGCTCGGCGATCTCTTCCTGGCTCAGCTCGGGGGCGATCTCGTCGCCGAGGGCTTCGGCCATGGCCTCGTCCTGCTCGATGCGCGACATCAGCTCCTCTTGCCGGCGGAGCTCCGCTTCGATCTCGGACTCGAGCGAGGCGTGGCGCTGCATCTCCTGATCGATCTGGTCCTCGAGGATTTCCTCGCGCTCGCGTTCGTTGCGCGGCCCGGTGTTCGGGCCGGGGGAGCCCATCACACGGCCGGTCATGGCGCCGTAGAGCATGAAGGCGCCGGCGCCGACGGCCGCGCCGATCGGGCCCATCCAGGTGCCGATCATGGCGCCCAGGACAGCCCCCTCGAGGGCGGCCGTGCTGCGGTCCATGGCGGAGGGGCCGGGCGGGCCGGCCGCGACGCTCGGGCTCTGGGCGCCGGGCGGGCCACCGGCGCTGCCCGGAGCGGGCCCGGTGTTCGAGGCGCAGCCCGTGGCGAGCGTGAACGCCAGGGCCACCACCAGTCTCAATCCTCGTGTGATTTCAGGCGTCTTCACGGGGGCCTCGCCAGCTTGGATGCCCAGCATAATAAAGTGTTCCCGAGCGGGAGACAGGTTTCACGGGAAGCCGACGCAGCGCGGCAGCGGAGCGTTGTCTGAACCCCTCACTCCGCCTCGTGCGCCTGATCGTCGCAAACAGCGTGTTTTCCTCACTTTTTCTTTCCCGGGGGCGCCGGATTCGGCCCATTCTAGGCTCGACCTACGGAGACCGTCTGGTTACCCTCTAACGCGATGCAGCAGAGCCTCCGCCCGATGTCGCAGGGTTTCGCGCGGAGGGCTGGCGCTCCGGAGGTCTCCGAGTGGGCCTGACCCTGATCCGCAAGAGCGATGGGCGACGTCGCAAGCGCAACCCGAAGGTGGCGCTGGTGCTCGCCGGCGGCGCGGTCTCCGGCGGCGCCTTCAAGGTCGGCGGCCTGAAGGCCCTCGACGACTACCTGGTCGGCCGCAAGACGACGGACTTCGACACCTACGTCGGCCTCTCCGCCGGCGCCCTGCTCGCGGTGCCGCTCGCCGGCGGCATCCCGCCCGAGGAGATGCTCCGCGTCCTCGAAGGCACGAGCACCCGCTTCAGTCAGCTCCGCCCCCTCGACTTCTATTCGCCGAACTGGCGCGAGTTCGCCCAACGGCCCGCGAAGCTCGCCTACGACTTTCTCTCCTACTTCCCGGGGGTCGCCAACGACTTCGCGAAGGCCCTGCCCGCGCTGCCCGAAGCCGTGAGCCAGCGCTTCCAGGCCTTCGTCCGCAAACCCAACTACACCCACTTCGAAGCCTTCGCGATGGCCACGCTCGAGCACGTCTCGCCCGACCGCGAGATCCCCGCGCTGAGCAACCACATTCCCTCGGGCCTGTTCGACAACTACACCCTCGAAGCGTGGCTCAGCGAGAACCTGCGCCGCATCCGCATGCCGAACGACTTCCGCGCCTTCCAGCGCAAGCGCGAGAAGCAGCTCTACATCACGGCCTGCGATCTCGACACGGCCGAGCGCGTGGTCTTCGGCCCCGACGAGGTGAACGAGGTCTCGATCTCCCAGGCCGTCCAGGCCTCGACGGCGCTGCCCGGCTTCTTCAAGCCCGCGCGCATCGGCGGCATCGACTACGTCGACGGCGGCGTCCGCCACACGGCGAACATCGACATCGGGATCGAAAAGGGCGCGGACCTGATCATCTGTTACAACCCGTTCCGCCCCTTCCTGAACCGCATCGACGGCGAGGACGAGGAGCCGACCTACTTCGCGGACGGGCGCTACCTCTCGGACCGCGGGCTGAAGGCCGTGGTGAACCAGGTCTTCCGCACGCTGCTTCACTCGCGGCTCAAGCTCGGCATCCAGCGCTACCTGACCGACGACCGCTTCCAGGGCGACATCGTGCTGCTCGAGCCGCGCGAGACGGACGCGGACTTCTTCGGCGTGAACCCGCTGGCGTTCTGGAAGCGCTGGGAGGCGGTCCAGCACGGCTTCGAATCCGTCCGGGGCTCGATCGAGCAGAACTACGACCAGCTGGCCGGGGTGCTCAGCCGCTACGGGCTCGAGATGGACCGCGACGTCGCCCGCCGCAAGGCCGAGCGCATGCGCGCGAAGAAGGGCTGGGCGGGGCAGGACGAGGAGTTCGACCCCGAGGAGGACAAACCCTCCCTCCGGCTGGTCGGCGACCAGGGCGCCTGAGCCCGACGCTTCGCGTCACCCAAAGTCCGCAAGAAATTGCGCCCCCGGGGGATGTCCGCTATCCTCGGAAGTTCCCCAGGGTCTGTCTTGATTTTGGCCCTGCGTCACCCGGAGGACCTGCCCGGGCACTCTCATGTGCACGTTGATCACCCTGCACCGCTGCGTCCCGGGCGCGCCCCTCGTCGTGGCGGCCAACCGGGACGAGTACCACGAGCGCCCCGCCGAGGGGCCGGCGCTGCGGGCGGGGGGGCGCATTGCGGCGCCGCGGGATCTGCGTGCCGGAGGGACCTGGCTCGGCGTGAACGCCCACGGGACCTTCGCGGCCCTGACGAACCGGCCGACCTCGTGCGTGGACGCGGGGCGCCGCTCGCGGGGCCTCCTGGTGATGGACGCACTCGGCGTGACGAAGGCGGCCGAGGCGGTGGATTGGATGAACGCGCTGCCGGCGGGCGAGTACAACCCGTTCAACCTGCTGGTGGCGGATGCGGAGAATGCCTACGTGGCGGTCTACGAGGAAACGGTGCGCGTCGAGGCGCTCGAGCCCGGCGTCCACGTGATCGGGAATGCGGACCCGGACGACCGCTCGAACCCGAAGGTCGCCCGCATTCTCGCGGACGCGGAGAGGGCCCTCGAAGGCCCGGCGGATCGCCTGCTCGACCGCCTCGCCGACGTCTGCCGCTCCCACGAAGGCCGGACCGGCCCGCTCTCGAACACCTGCATCCACGCGGGCCTCGAGGGCAAGGGCTACGGCACGCGCAGCTCGAGCCTGCTTTGGCGGGGGGAGCCCGGGACGCGGAGCGAATGGCGCTTCGCCGACGGCCCGCCCTGCACGACGGACTACGAAGATCATTCGCAACTCCTGCACGAACTCGGCGTCGGCCCTGTCGTGACGGGACGGTGAGAAAGAGAGGACCATCACGTGAGGCGCATCGGTAGCAACATTCGCAAGCAGAACGCGGACGCAAAGTCGAACCGTCCGACGAAGAACATCATCTCCTACACGACGAAGGAGAAGCCGAAGAACAACTACCCGCGCAAGATCGTGTCGCCGCCGACGCCGTCGAAGTGCTGCACGGAGGCGAACCGCCTGACCGTCGGCAAGGAGCGCGAGGTCGAGGGCTTCAAGTTCTGTTACAAGATCTGCAAGAAGTGCGGCCACGCGGTGAAGTTCTTCTTCCCGGCGACGGAGACGACGAGCCAGGCCGTCCAGCAGTATCGCCAGTGGAAGCGGTACATGGCTCAGTAGCCGAGAGGCTTGGTGAGAGTTTCATGAAGAGGCGGCCCACCCGGGCCGCCTCTTTTCGTTGGGTGTCATTTCTCCGGAGAGTGACTTGGATCCCATCACGGACCTCGCGGGCGCGGAAGCCTGGCTCGCGGGGCTGATCAACGTCGAGCGGCGGCGCGACGTGCCCTACGAGCGGCTCGGGCTCGAGCCCATCCGCGCGCTGCTGGCGCGGGCGGGGGACCCCCACGCCGGGCTCGCGGTGCTGCACATCGCCGGTTCGAAGGGGAAGGGCTCGACCGCGCTGTTCGCCGAGGCGCTGCTGCGCGGGCTCGGGGAGCGCGTCGGGACCTTCACCTCGCCGCACCTCGAGCGCTGGACGGAGCGGTTCCGCATCGACGGCCGCGAGGTGGCGGCGGAGGGGCTCGTCGCGGCCGTCGAGGCGCTGCGCCCGCACGTCGAGGCGCTGCGCGAAGCGGAGGCGCGGCTAGTGCCGAGCTGGTTCGACGTCACGACGGCGGCGGCCTTCTCGATCTTCCGATCCGAGGCGGTGGAACGCGCCGTGGTGGAGGTCGGGCTCGGCGGGCGGCTCGACTCGACCAACGTCGTCCTGCCCGAGGTCGCCTGCATCACCTCGATCGAGCTCGAACACGTGAACTTCCTCGGCGACACCCTCGCGAAGATCGCGGGGGAGAAGGCGGGCATCGTGAAGCCGGAGCGGCCGGTCGTGATGGGGGCGCTCCCGCCCGAGGCGGCCGCCGTGGTCGAGGCACGGGCCCAGGAACTCGACGCTCCGCTCTCGCGCCACGGGAGGGAGTTCGAGGGCGAGGTGCTCTCCGCGGGGATCGACGGCACGGCCTTCCGCTTCCGCGACGAAGGCTTCGAGCTCGAAGCCCGGATTCCGGCCCTCGGCGCACACCAGGTGGCGAACGCGAGCGTCGCACTGGCCGCCGTGCGAAGGCTGCCCGGCGTGGACGTCGATGCGCTGCGCCGGTGCGCGCCCGAGGCGCTCGCCGGCGCGCATCTGCCCGGCCGGGTCGAGTGCCTCTCCCGGGACCCGGTGGTAGTGGTCGACTCGGCGCACACCGCCGCCGCGTCCGCCGCGTTGGCCGGTGCCCTCGCCACGATTCCGAACGAGGGCGTGCGCCTCGTGGTCTCGATCTCTGCGGACAAGGATCTCGAGGCCGTGCTCGCGCCGCTGCTTCCCGGGGTGCGCGACGTCACCGTGACCCGCGCCGAGGCGGCGCGCTCGCTCGCGGCGAGCGAGGTCGCGGAGCTCGTCCGGCAGCTCTCGCCCGGGACCGAGCTCCACGTCGTGCCGAACCCGCACCTCGCCGTCCGCGCCGCGCGCGAGCGGACCGGTGCGGGAGAGCTCCTCTGCGTGACGGGCTCGGTCTACCTCGCCGGCATCGCGCGGGAAGTGTTGCGCGCGGGCCAGCCGTGAGCGAGGCCGCGGGCGAACGAACGCTGCGGGCCGAGGCGGAGCGCTACTACCGACGAAACTTCGTCGTCCTGCTCATCCACGGCCTGCTCGGGCAGACCGGGTTTCGCATGATCCATGCGCCGACCTTCATCCCGGCCTACGTGTTCATGATCTCGGGCTCGGAGTTCGTGGTCGGTGTGGCGCGGGCGGTCCAGGCCTTCGGGCAGTTCCTCTCGCCGATCCTCAGCGCAAGCCTCGTCGAGCACCGTCGACGCGCCCTGCCCACCGCACTCTGGGTCGGCGCCGCGATGCGCGTGCAGATTCTCGGCATCGCCCTCGCGGGCTTCTTCCTGGCACCGAGTGCGAACGTCGTGGCGGTCTGCGTCTTCCTTGGCATGTTCGGCTTCTTCCTCGGGATGCAGGGCGTGCTTTTCAACGTCCTGTTCTCGAAGGTCGTTCCGCTCGAGCGGCGTGGGTGGCTTCAGGGGCTGCGCAATGCTCTCGGCAGCCTCGCGGGTGTCTTGGTGGGTGGTATCGGAGGCACGCTGCTCGCGCGCGAGACTCTCGGCAACGGCTACGCCACCGTCTTCCTCGTTTCGTTCGTCCTGACGGCACTCGGTCTCGCGCTCTTCATGATGCTGAAGGAGCCGGACTCCCCGGCGCCGCGGACCGCGACGCCGCTGCGCGAGCGCTTCTCCGATCTCCTCCCGCTGCTGCGTGAGGATCCCGCCTTCGCGCGCTATCTCGTCGCACGCTCTCTCGGCGTGATGGGCCGCATGGCCATGCCGTTCTACATCATCATGGCCAAGGAGCGCCTCGGCTTCTCCGGCGAGGAAATCGGGGAGCTGACGGTCGCCTTCGTCGCGGCGCAGGGCGCCCTGAACCTCGGCTTCGGTTCGATCGCTGATCGTCGCGGGTTCCGTGCGACGCTGCTCCTGGCACTCGTCGTCTGGATGGCTTCGGCTCTTCTGCTCCTCGACGCTCACTCCTATCGCGCGGTGCTCGTGGCCTTCGTCGGCCTCGGCGCCGGCCTCGGTGGATTCATGATGTCCGCCCAGAGCCTGGTGCTCGAGTTCGGGTCGCGCGCCGATCTCCCGATGCGCATCGCGGTGGCGAACTCGGCGTCGGAGGCGGTGGGCATCGCGGCGCCGCTCCTCGGCGGGCTCCTGGCCGCGCAGTTCGGCTACGAAGTCCTCATCGCCGTGACGGTCGGGTTCCAGGCGCTGGCCTTCCTCGTGACCTGGCGCTTCGTCGACGAACCGCGGCACCGGCCCGACGCGTCCGCGTAGCCGCTCGGACGCTTGCCACCCGGGCGGCCCGTCACGGTAAGATGCCGCCATGACGACGTTCAATCTCGCCGATCTGTTCGAGCAAGCCGTAGACGCGTGGCCCGACCGCGAATACCTCGTCGCCGAAGGCGAGCGCCGCACCTTCGCCGAGATGGACGCCCGTGCGAATCAGCTCGCGCACCACCTGGCCGCGAACGGCATCGGCCCCGGCGACCACGTCGGCATCTACGCCTACAACTGCGTCGAGTGGGTCGAGACGCTCTGGGCCGTGTTCAAGGTCCGCGCCGTCTGGATCAACATCAACTACCGCTACGTCGAGGACGAGCTCCGCTACCTGTTCGACAACGCGGACCTGAAGGCCCTGGTCTACGCCCGGGAGTTCGCGCCGCGCGTGCGCTCGGTGCTCGACGTGATGCCGCTCCTCTCGCACTCGATCGTGATCGAGGACGGATCGGGCGCGGATCTCTCGGGCATGGACTCGGTCCCCTACGAAACCGCCCTCGCGGAAGGTTCCGCCGAGCGGGATTTCCCGGCGCGCTCGAACGACGACCACTACATCCTCTACACGGGCGGCACGACGGGCATGCCCAAGGGCGTGGTCTGGCGCCACGAGGACGTCTTCTACGCCCTCGGCGGCGGCGTCGACCTCCAGGACGGCTCCCGCGCGAAGGCGCCCGAGGACATGATCGAAAAGGGCAACCGCCCGGGCCTCACGCGCTTCCTGCCGCTCGCGCCGCTCATGCACGGCGCGACCCAGTGGTCGGTCATGGGGGGGAGCTTCGTTGGCCGCATGACGGGCCTCGTCTCGCGCTTCGACCCGGACGACGTCTGGCGTCTGGTCGAGGCCGAGAAGATCCAGAGCCTCTTCATCACGGGCGACGCCATGGGGCGACCTCTCGTGGAAGCGCTCGGCCGCAACACGCACGACCTGTCCTCGCTGATCGCGGTGGTCAGCACCGCGGCGGTCTTTTCGCCGGCGGTGAAGGACGAGTTCTTCGAGCACCTGCCGAACCTCGTCATCACCGAGAGCATCGGCTCCTCGGAGGGCGGCGGGAACGGGCTCACCATCATCGTGAAGGGGAAGACGGCCTTCACGCGGGGCGGCCCCAACGTGAAGGCGGGCCTCGACACGCTGGTCGTGGACGAAGCGGGCGAGCCGACTCCGCCCGGCGTCACCGGCAAGCTCGCCCGTTGCGGCAACGTGCCGCTCGAGTACTACAAGGATCCGAAGAAGTCCGCCGAGACCTTCGTCGAGATCGGCGGGCGGCGCGCGGTGATCCCGGGCGACTTCGCGCGGCTCGAGGACGACGGCACCATCACGCTCCTCGGGCGCGGCTCCCAGTGCATCAACTCGGGCGGCGAGAAGATCTTCCCCGAAGAGGTGGAGACCGCCGTGAAGTCCCACCCGGCCGTCTGGGACGCCGTGGTCGTCGGCGTTCCCGACGAACGCTGGGGGGCGCGCGTCTCCGCGGTGGTCGCGCCGCGAGAAGGCGCCGCACTCGATCTCGAAGGGCTCCAGGCCCACTGCCGCGAGCACCTGGCCGGGTACAAGGTCCCGCGCGAGCTCCACCTGGTGAAGGCCGTCGAGCGCTCGCCGAGCGGCAAGCCGGACTACCGCTGGGCCGAAGGGGTCGCGACGCAGCGCGTCTAGACCGGGGCGTCGCGCTGCGTCGAAGCGGGCGAAAACGGGCCGAGAGGCTCTCAGGCCCTCCTTTCGGGCGGGCGGCCTCCGGAAACGGAAATCCCCGACACTTTTCAAGGGCTTGAGGCACTTACCGGGGGGTCGAAGTGCGTCGACCCCCTCGGCCCGCGTCTGTACACTTCGCGGACCCGTCTGGAGGATTCATGCGCCCCAACCATTCCGCCCGCTGGTTCGTTCTGGCAGCCGTCGTTCTCGGCGTCTCGCACCTCGGTGCCGCCTGCAACGAAGTGAACAACCACGAACCGAAGGGGCAGCAGACCTTCGCGAGTCCCCAGGTCAAGCCCATCCTTCTTTCCGGCGACGGCTCGCTCTTGTTCGTGGCCAACACGACGAGCGGCACGGTCAGCGTGATCGCGACCGCCGGCAACTCGCCGCTCGCCACCATCGAGGTCGGGCTCGAGCCCGGAAGCCTCGCGCTCAAGCCCGACGGTTCCGAGCTCTGGGTCTCGAACCACCTCTCGGACTCGGTCTCGGTCATCGACCTCACGGCGGGCGACACGCAGTACCGCGTGATCGAGACCGTGCAGGACGTCGACAGCAACGGCGTGAGCCAGTTCGACGAGCCGACCGGCATCGCCTTCGCGAGCAACGCCAAGGCCTACGTGGCGCTCTCCTCGCGCAACGACATCGCGATCATCGACACCACGACCTACGAGGTCACCGGGCGCATCCACATCACCGCCCAGGAGCCGCGGGCCATCGCCGTCCGCAACGGCAAGCTCTACGTCGCCGTCTTCGAGTCGGGCAACCAGTCCGAGCTCTCGCTCTGCCCCGGCGGCCTGAACCCGCCCCAGTGCACCCTCGATGCCGCGGACCTGGCGGACTTCGTGCTCGTCTCGCCGAACATCCCCGGTCAGGACTCGCGCATCGTGATCGACCCGGACGTGCCGGACCGCGACCTCTTCGTGATCGACACCGCCACGGATACGCTCGACGAAGCCGTCACCGGCGTCGGGACCCTGCTCTACGACCTCGTCATCAGCTCGACGGACGAGGTCTTCATCACGCAGGTCGAGGCGCGCAACGAGGTGAACGGCGGCAACAACGACACGGGAGCGAACGACCTCGTCGCCCTCGAGAACCGCATGTTCCTGAATCAGATCGGCAACGTGGATTGCAGCGGCGCGAGCTGCAGCGTCCAGACGAGCATCGAGCTCGAGCCGGCGCCGGGGAGCCCGGTCACGACGGCCCTGGCCACCCCCTACGGCATCGCCCTGAGCGACAACGACGCGACGATCGTGGCGACCGCGGCCGGGACGAGCCGCGTGTTCACGATGAACGCGAGCACCGGCGCGATCCTCGACACGCTCGACCTGAACGCCGGCGTGCCGGCGGACTTCGGCCAGCAGATCCCGAAGGGCGTGGCGCTCCTCTCGGACGGCGGCGGCGCGCCCCAGACGGCCTACGTGCTGAACACGCTCGAGAACACGGTCTCCGTGGTCGACGTGAGCACGCCCGGGGCCATCACGCACACGGGCAAGTTCACGGTCGGTGCCGATCCGACGCCGGATGCCATCCGCCGCGGCCGCATCGCCTTCAGCAGCGGCTTCGCCTCGACGGACGGCACGTTCTCCTGCGAGAGCTGCCACCCGGACGGCAACACGGACCAGCTGCTCTGGCGGATCGGCGGCGCCTGCTTCTTCGGGGCCTGCAACGAGAACGACGAGATCCGCAGCACGATGCCCGTGCGCGGCCTCGCCAACACCGTGCCGCTCCACTGGGACGGTGCCCTCGGCGACCCCTTCGGCGGCGCGGACGGCGCGGTCGGCGTGAACGGAAACGTCCCGCCGAGCTGCGACATCTCCGACGGCGACGAGCACGACTGCTTCCTGGATCTGGTCGTCCACGCGCTCTCCGGCGTGATGTGCGACCAGAACCTCGCGACCAACCCGGCCGGCTGCCCGCTCGGCGGGAACGAGCTCTCGGTGCAGGAGCAGGACGACATGGCCGTCTTCCTCGGCAACGTCGCCTACCCGCCGCCGCGCTCGCGCCGCGCGGACGACGCGCTCACGGCGAGCGCCAACCAGGGCTTCTCGGACTTCTTCGTCGACGTCGGCGGCGCCGGCGGGTTCGTGGGCGTCCTGACCTGTGCGGACTCGAACTCCGGGTGCCACTCGCTGCCCCTCGGCGTCGGGCACAGCTCGTCGACCCTCGGCGGCTTCGACGTGCCGACCATGCGCGGCATGACGGACCGCTGGCTCCAGTTCTCCCTCGGCGTGACCGCCGCGGAAGAGACCATGGAGTGGGCGAAGACCTCGCAGATCATCAACATCCTGGGCTTCCCGATCGCGACGCTCGCCACGGAGATTCCCTACGACCCGGCCCAGGGCTTCGAGGAGGACGCGGTCCTCTCGGCGGCCTTCGCCGTGTTCTTCCCGGTCTACGGCAAGGGCGTCTTCGACATCTTCCAGATGGCGGAAGAGGCGAGCACGGGCTTCAGCGGGGTTCTCGGCCGGCAGGTCACCCTGAACGACGTGACCTCCGTCGCACCCGAGCTCACCGACACCGAGGCGGTGATCGCCCGGCTCGAAGAAGCGGACGACGACGGCATGGTGAACCTGCGCGCCCACGGCGAGATCGACCAGGGCGGCAACTCCGTCTGGGTCATTCTCTCCTACCGGGACGACGGCACCTACAAGAACGCCAACGACTCGATCTCCCACACCCGGGCTTCGCTGATCGCCCTGGCGGCGGCCGGCGACGCGACGCTGACCTTCACCGGCGCGCTTCCGCAGAACTACGGCGCGGCGACCCACCGCATGCCGCTGCTGTCGCAGGTGGGCAACGGGAACGGGGCGACGGGCAACCCGGATCTGCCGGTCCTTCCCGCCGAGAACCCGATGACCCTGGTCGGCGTGGACGTGCGCGGCGATGCCCAGATCATCGTGGACGGCCAGGTCGTGAGCGGCTCGATCAGCTGTCAGGGCGGAAGCTTCACGCCGTACTGCGATTCGCAGACCGTCGTGATCTCGCTCAGCAGCGTGCCGCCGAACGGCCTGCACCTGCTCCAGGTGCAGAACCCGCACGGCCCGCTCTCCCCGGAGATGCCCATCTGCGTGGACAACTCCGGCGTGAACGCCTGCCTCTAGCTCCAGTGTGATGCTGGCGCCGCGCCCCTCTTCCGAGGGGGGCGCGGCTCGTCAGGCCGGCCGCGACGCGTGTTCGAGCGTGTGGCCGTAGGACGTCCCGCGCGTGGGCTCGGAGACGCCGAGCCAACCCGGATCTCGCTCGTGCTGAACGCGAACGACCACGGCGGTCGCGTCCTGATCCGAGTGCTCGCGGTTGGCCACGCTGACGATCCGGCTGGCGAGGACACGGGGCGCCAGCCGGGAAGCGGCCCGGACGATCTCCCGGTTCTGGACGACGTCCTCGGCTCCGTCCGTGCAGAGAATCACCGTGTCGCCGGCATGCAGGTCGACCCGGAAGACGTCGAAGGGCACCTCGCCACCGCCGGCGCTCTCTTCCGTGAGCTCGTGGTCGCGCGTGAGCTGATGGCAGCGGTCCTGGCGGACGAGGTAGGCGCGGCTGTCGCCGCAGTGTCCGATCACTCCGGTGCGGCCGTGGGCCAGAAGCAGGGTGGCGGTCGTGAGAAGCCCCGGCCCGGGCGTCAGTTCGTCGGAGTCGAGGACGCAGCCGAGCGCGTAGCGCATGGCGCGCTCGACGACTGCGAGGCTCGCCCGGCTCCCACCGAGGTCGATCTCCTCGTCGGCCCGCTCGACGAAGGCCTCGATCGCCTCGCTGGCGATGCGGGCCGCGGCCTCGCCGGCCGGCGCGCCGCTGGCGCCGTCGCAGACGAGATACAGGCCGAGCCCCGGCTCGACGACGAACACGTCTTCGTTGTGGAGCCCGTCTCCTGCGGCTCGCGACGCCCCGGAACCTTCCGTGCTCATGTCGATCCCCCTCGTGAAGAACGTAGCGACGTCTGCGGCGACCGCGTCAGCCGGATTTCTTGCGGAAGTCCGGCCGGCGCTTCTCCGCGAGGGCGGCTCCGCCTTCCTTGGACTCCTCGGTTCCGTAGTAGAGCGCGACCGCCTGGAAGCCGAGGCTGCCGATGCCCCGGATGTTCTCGGTGTCCGCGTTGAAGGAGCGCTTGGCCAGCGCGATCGCCGTGGGGCTCCGTTCGGCGATCTCGCGGGCCCACTCCATGGCCACGGCGTCGAGCTGGTCGTCGGGGACGACCTCGTTCACGAGGCCCATCTCCTTCGCTTCCTGGGCTGAGTAGCGGCGGCACAGGTACCACATCTCCCGCGCTTTCTTTTCTCCGACCACGTGCGCGAGGTAGGCGGTGCCGAAGCCCGGATCCACCGAACCCATCTTCGGTCCGACCTGGCCGAAGATGGCGCTCTCCGCCGCGAGGGTGAGATCGCAGATCGTCGCGAGCACGTTCCCGCCGCCGATGGCATAGCCGCGCACCTTGGCGAGGACGGGCTTCGGCACGTCGCGCATGGCGGTGTGGACTTCGTCGATCGGCATGCCGATCACGCCGCGGCTCCCCGAGTAGGCGCCGTCCTCGTCGTGGCCCGACTGGTCGCCGCCGGTGCAGAAGGCCCGCTCTCCGGCGCCGGTCAGGATGATCGCGCCGACGTCGCGGTCGTAGCCGGCGCGATGGAGGGCGTGGATCAGCTCTTCGCAGGTTCGCCCGCGGAAGGCGTTCATCACCTCGGGTCGGTCGAGGGTGATGGTGGCGACGTGGTCGCTCGTTTCGAACCGGATGTCCTGGTAGTCCAACGCGCACGCCTCCTCGGGATTCCCGACGCGGACGGATGGTTTCCGTCGCGGGCGTCGATCTTACCGAAAGAGCGCAGGTGGCCCGTCGGGGCGGATCAGCGCGAAGCGTTCACGGCGAGGTCGAGGAGGACCGCGCTGTGGTCCGAGCCCGGGACCTCGATGCGCCGGAAGGTCTCGGGCTCCCCGCCGCGCACGAAGGCGTGATCGATGCGCAGCAGGCGCGGCGCGCCGTGCCAGGGGCCCCAGGTGCGAAGCGGCCGCTCGCCGCTCCGGCGCGCGACGGTGAGCGCGGCATCGGCGAAGCGCAGGCGCATGCGCCAGTAGAGCGGCCACGAGGGCGTCGAGTTGAAGTCGCCGACGACGACCTGGGAGCGGCCTTCGGCGCCGTCGAGGCGCCGGGTGAGATCCCGCATCTGCGGCCAGCGCAGGGGCAGGCCGAGCCCGTAGTATGCGTGGGGCGCGAAGACGTGGACGCCGAAGACCTCGAGGGGGGCGTCGAGCATCGGCCAGGCGGCGGGGTCGAGGGTCGCGCCGTAGCCGTGGCGCCGTCCCATGGGTACCGGGCGCACCTCGGCCGGATGGCGGAGGACGAGGCCGCCGCCGTTGTAGTCCGTGCGCGGCTCGAGCAGGCCGTAGGGGAAGGCGTCGGCCAGCGCCTCGGCCTGGGCCGGTGCCAGCTCCTGGACGGCGACGACGTCCGCGTCGAGGTCGGACGCCAGGCGGGCGAAGGCGTCGGCTTCGGCGGCGCCGTTCCAGAGGTTGGCAGAAAGGATGCGTACGGTGCTGCCCAACGGGATGGCTCTCCTGCGAGGGGAATCGGCCAGGGCTCGGGCGAACTGAACGGGAGCCTGCTTGGGAAACCTGGAAGAACCGGGGTGGGCGCCGTCAGGCGTCGGGCAGGATCGGTCCCGAGCGCGCAACCTGTTCGGTCAACGCGCGGTATCCGGTCATGAAATCGAAGGCCTCGGGGGGTGCCTCGGCGGGCGGTCTGCCCTGCTCGAGCCGTCGCGCCGCCGCGCGCAGGCTCTTCACCGAGCCGGCCAGGCGGGCGGCCACGACCTCGAAGCCGCCGGGCCCCGAGCGTGCGAGCCAGAGCCGGCGGAGGCGGCGCCCGAGCCCGGCCTGCTCGCCGGCCAGGCGCTGCAGCGTCTTGGCGAGCTTCCTGCGCTCGCGCGTACCGAGCCGCTCGGGCTTCTTTCGCCACGCGAGCCATTCGAGGGCGGCGAGGCCCTTGCGGGCGGCGAAGCAGGAGGCGTCGGCGGCGTAGAGGAGTTCGTCGTGGGCGTGGGGGTCGCCGACGAAGGCCTCCGGGGCATTGCTGATGCGCTCGCGCGCGCGCTCGAGCTTGGCGAGGGCGCGGCGCAGCTTCGCGGCCCGTCCGCCCACGCAAAAGAGTGCCGAGCCCACGTCGTCGAAGAAGATGAACTGCAGGAGCGAGCCGTTGAACACGGGGCTTCCGACGTCGTGCACGGCGCCCAGCTCGCGGTAGAGGCGTGCGGCACGCCCGGTCTCGTCCCCGAAGCAGAGGCGCGAGAACGCACCGTCGAAACGCTTCGCGTCGTACTCGCCGGACCAGGCCTGCTGCGCTCCCTGGGCGTAGCCGAGCCAGGAGTTGGCCTGGAGGTTGTAGTGGCCGTGATCGCCCCAGTCGGTGTTCACGAGTCCGGCGGCGCCGTGGCGCCGGCCCGCATCGGCGTAGGCGGCGACGTTCTGCTCGGCGTTCGCGACGCGCGGGAAGAGGCAGTTCCACGAAGAGGTCCCCGGGCAGACCCAGAACTCGATGCCGTTCTCCGCGAAGCGCTTCACGCGCTCGAAGTCGCCCTTCGCCTCGTACCACCAGTCGAGCAGGACGAGGTCCCGGTCGATCTCCGGGATGCGCTGGGGATGCTGGTGGACGACGTCGCCCCAGACGAGGGTGCGCTTGCCGTGGTCGCGGGCGAGGTCGCGGATGCGGCGGACGTGCTCGAGGAACAGGCCGCCCGGCCCGAGCTCGCGCGAGCGTTCGGCCGAGCGGCCGCGGCCGAGATCGTAGGGTTCGTCGCAGTTCGCGTTGAAGAAGGCCGAGCGGAAGTTCGGCAGGTACTCGGCGTAGAGGTCCGAGAGCAGGGTGTAGGTGCCGGGGTCGACGGGTGCGAGCGTCCAGAGGCGGTCGGTCTCGGCGAGGTGGCGGTAGCCGTCGAGAGCGAGAACGTGGCGCATGTGGCCGAGCGACTGGAGCGTCGGCACCAGCTCGACGTGCCGCTCGGCCGCGAAGGTGTCGAGGGCACGCACGGTGTCCGCATCCATCGGGGAAGCGCCGGCGCCGATCTCGGGGTGGCGGCGGAACTGGAACGTGTGCTCGGTGTAGAGCATGAGCACGTTCAGCTTCATCCGTGCGCAGATCTCGATGACGTCGCGCAGGGCGTCGGCGGTCGGGACCTTGCCCCGCGAGACGTCGAGCATCACGCCGCGGTAGCGGAAGTCCGGGGTGTCTTCGATCTCGCAGGCGGGCACGCGGCCGCTGCGCGCGACGAGCTGGGCCAGCGTTTCGACCGCGTAGCGCAGGCCGGAATCGCCCCCGCCCACGGCCTCGATGCGGACGCCCGAGACCGAGATCGTGTAGCCCTGGGCGACCCGGCCGGCTCCCGAGCGGCGGCGCAGCTCGATGCGCGGGCCGAGGTCGTCGGCTTCGGCATGTCCCTCGACCGGAAGAGAGAGCCCGCAGGCCGCATGGACCGCTTCGGCCAGGCGCCGCGCGCTCCGCTCGTCGGCTTCGCTCGCGCCCGGTTCGAGCACGATGGGCAGGCCGTCGCGCAGCGTGAAGGTGCCGGCGGCGGGCCGGACGACGCGCGGTTCGGGAAGGAGCGGGGGAATTCGCGAGCGGGCCTGGCGTTTCGCGGCGGGCGACATCGTGCGGAACATAAGGGAACGCCCGGACCGAGTCCTCGCACAATGCGAGGGGAGGGGTACTCAGTCCGGGCGCGGGGAGCGTTCGCTGCTGTCGTGTCGTAGGTAGAGCAAGGCGCGTGCCACTCCCCACGCCGTTCCGGGGGCGAGTCTCCAAGTATCCGATCTTGTTGGTGAAATCGATCCGTCGGCGCATTCGCTGCCGGTTTCGGGCGAGCAGGAACGCGAAGCCCGAAGGCAGGCCCTAGGCAGGCGGTGACGCAATTTGTGTTCGGGATCCGCCCGAGTTGGGAAGAAGCTTTCCAACGGCGCGGATGTGATCCGGGGTCGTGCCGCAGCAGCCGCCGACGGCCGCCGCGCCCGCGTCGAGCCACGCCCGGGCGTGTTCGGCGAACGCCTCCGGCGAAAGGGCGTCGCTCCGTTCGAAGCCGCCTTCCTCGGTCGGTGCGCCGAGGTTGGCGTAGACGAAGAAGGGCAGACCGCTCGCGGCCAGTGCGGGCAGCGACGCCTGCGCCGCCGCGGCGGGCAGGCAGTTCACGCCGATGGCCAGGGGTGCCATCGGAGCGATCGTCTCGATGGCCTCGGCCAGGGGCTCGCCCGAGAGCAGCCGCGCCTCGGCATCGCAGACGAACGAAACGGCCGCGGGCAGGTCGAGCTCGGCACACGCCGCGAGGGCCGCGCGGGCTTCGCGTGCGCAGTTCATGGTCTCGACGAAGGCGAGGTCGACGCCGGCATCGAGCAGGTGACCGGCGTGCTCGCGGTGCTCTCGGGCCAGGGCGGCCTCGTCCGGCACGAGGTCCGGCCGGTAGCAGTCCTCGAGCGGCGGGATCGAGCCCGCTACGAAGCAGGCGGACCCGTCGTGATGAGCCGCCGCGCGCGCGAGGTCCACGGCCTGCCGGGTCAGACCGGCCGTGCGTTCCCCGAGCCCGGCGCGGGCGAGGGTGCGCCGCTGGGTCCGGAAGGTGTCCGCGACGAGCAGCTCGCTCCCCGCGCGCAGGTAGTCGAGGTGGATCGCTTCGACGAGCGTCGGGTCGTCCAGGAGGGCGTGGGTCGACCAGAGCGGGAGCCCGGCGTGGGCGCCCCGGCGCTCGATCTCCGTGCCGAGCGCGCCGTCGAGCAGCAGGGGAGGGCCCCGGCGGAGCCGCTCCCGCAACGCCTCGGCCCGGCCCGCTCCTGCGGCCCGCCGCAGACCTCCTGCGGCCGTGCCCTTCGGGGCTTCGTCTTCGGACATGGCGGACATGGCGCCTATACTGTGCCGCCCATGTTCCGTTCCGCCATCGCCAAAGCTCAGGGCTCCGGTCAACTCACCGCCCAGGAGGTCGGGGCGCGCTTCGCGCCCGGGGTCTCCGTCGGAGGCGGCGCGCCGACCGTCGGCGAGGCGGTCTTCGCCCCCGGGCGGGTGCGCGTCGGTCCGCTCGAGATCGGGATCGCGCTCGACGGGCAGGGCGACCACGCGCGGGTCGACCTCTCCGTCCAAAATGTCTCGGAGGCGCCGGTCCAGGTGGAGTCGGTCTTCCTCGGCCTGCGCTGGCGCGACCACGGCCTGAAGGATCTGCGCTTCCTGAAGCACGGCTGGCAGTCGTGGTCGGAGACCTGCGCCGAGGCCCTCGACGAAGCGGGGCCGGAACCCTTCCCGAGCGGCGAGTGGCTGCGCAGCATGTTCCATGCGCGGGGCGCGCCGCCGGCGGATCGCGGTGGCTGGCACGAGTCGCACCTCCTCGCGGCGGTGGGCGCCTCCGACGAAGGCCCGGCCTGCTGCGTCGGCGTGCTCGAGCGCGGCGGAGAGTTCGGCGTCGTCCATCTCCGGCCCGGCCCCGAGGAAGTCCGCCTCGCCGTCGAACTCGTGCTCGAAACCGAACTCGCGCCGGGGGAGCGCCGCGGCCTCGAGCCCGTGCGCGCCGCCGTCGGGACCGACGTGAACCGGCTCCTTCAGGAGCACGCCGACGCCCACGGTGCCTTCGGCGCCGCGCGCAGCGACGCGCCCTTCCAGGCCGGCTGGTGCAGCTGGTACCACTTCTTCCACGACGTCACCGAAGAGGATCTGCTGCGGAATCTCGACGCGCTCGCCGCCGCGCGCAACGAGGTGCCGATCTCCGTCGTGCAGCTCGACGACGGCTTCCAGCGCGAGATCGGCGATTGGCTCGAAACCAACGCGAAGTTCCCGCGCGGCCTCGCGCCGGTGGCCGAGGGCATCCGGTCCGCGGGCTTCCTGCCGGGGCTCTGGACGGCGCCCTTCAACGCGGTGCCGAAGAGCCGCGTCTTCGAAGACCACCCCGAGTGGTTCCTTCGCGACGAGGCCGGCGCGTTCTTCCGCGGCCTCGTGCATCCCACCTGGAACCCGGAGGACGGCGCGGTCCACGTCCTCGACACGACCCGCGCGGAGGTCGTCGCGCACCTCGAGAAGACGTTCCGCGAGATCCACGACCTCGGCTTCGTCTACCACAAGATCGACTTCCTCTTCTCCGCGGCGATGCCCTCGGTGGCGGCGGACATGCAGGTGACCCGGGCCGAACGGCTGCGCGCCGGGCTCGAAGCGGTCCGCCGCGGCGTCGGCGAGCGCGATTTCATCCTCGGCTGCGGCTGCCCGCTCGGGCCCGCGGTGGGCGTCGTCGACGGCATGCGCATCGGCCCGGACGTAGCCCCGCGCTGGGGAAACGATGCACCGATCAAGATCCCCGGGATCGAGCCGACGCAGCCTTCGACGCGCAGCGCCGTCCGCAACGTGCTCGCCCGGGCCTTCCAGCACCGGCGCCTCTGGCTGAACGACCCGGACTGCCTGATGGCCCGCACGAGCGACACGAACCTGACCCCGAACGAGGCCGCGACGCTCGGCGCCTCGATCGCCGGCAGCGCCGGCATGCTGATCTTCAGCGACGACTGGCAGCACCTCGGGGACGAGGGGCGCGCGCTGCTCCTCGACACCCTGGACGGGGCGCGCGCCGTGGATCGCATCGGCGGCGGCCGCGCGGTCCGGACCCTCGGCGTCTTCGAGCCCGGCTTTGCGAAGGGGACCTCCGCGAGCGACGGGACGAGGACGATCCGCGCCCACGTGAACGGCTCCGACGAGACCGCCGAGTGCGCCGGCGTGACGCTCCCGGGGCGCAGCGCCCAGGTCGTGCGCGAAGGCCCGCCGCCGCCCTGCGCCGTCTTCTGCGATTTCGACGGGACGTTCCTGGTGCAGGACGTCGGTTCGACCCTGGCGAAGCAGTATGCGGCGGACCGCCGGCCGGCTGCCTGGGAGCGCTACGAGCGCGGCGAGACCACGGCCTGGGAGTACAACCTCGAGATCCTGCACGGTCTCCCGTGCCCGCCCGAGGCCCTCGAAGAATTCCTGATGTCCGTCGAGCTCGACCCGGGGGCGAGCGATCTCGTCGATTGGTGCGCGGACCGCGGCGTGCCCTTCCGCGTGCTCTCGGACGGCTTCGACCGCAACCTCGACCGGCTGCAGGAGCGCTTCGGCGTCCGCTTCGAGTACGAGTGCAACCGGCTCTGGTACGAAGGCGACCGCTGGGGCATCGCCGCGGGCTTCCCGAACCCCGCGTGCGGGTGCGGCACCGGCACCTGCAAGCGCGGCCGCATCGAACAGTTCCGCCGCCGGAACCCGGGCGTGCCGGTGGCCCACATCGGGAACGGCCGTGTTTCGGATCTCTGCGGCGCGCGCGCCGCGGACTGGGCCTTCGCGAAGGACACCCTCGCGCCGGAGCTCGACCGGCAGGGTGTTCCCTACGAGCCCTTCGACACCCTGGCCGACGTGATCGCGGCCCTCACGCGCCGCATCTCGGGCTAGGCCCGGCCGCTACCGCTCCTTCAGTAGTCGTCCTGGCCGACGTAGTCCGCGTCGAAGTCCCGCGGGATCTCGAGGGGCATGATCACCCAGAGCACCATGTAGAGGATCGCGGCGGCGCCCCCGGAGAAGAGGAAGCCGAGCACGAAGGCGAGCCGGATGACCGTCACCGAGACGGTGAAGCGTTCGGCGAGCCCGGCGCAGACGCCGGCCATCATGCGGCCGTTCTCCTTCCGCACCCACTCCGTCGCCAGCGGGAAGGCCGAGACCATCGAGCCGCAGTATCGGCACTTGATCGCTTCGGCGCGGATCGACTCCGCGCAGTAGGGGCAGGTTCTGGTTTCGGTCATGAGGCCATCTCCAAGGCGCGGCGGTGCATCGTGCGATGCGCCACCAGGGGAAGGGATCCGTACAGGCAGCCGAGCCAGGTCGCGCCGGCCAGGACGTAGGCGGTGCCGGCGGCCTGGAGGAGGCCGGCCGGGAGGAGGCCGCCGAGCAGGTCGCCGCCGATCGAGAGGACGGTCGCGTTCCAGGCCAGCACGATCGGCAGCGGCAGGAGCGCCGCGCCGAGCAGGCGGCCGAACTCGCGGCGGTAGCCCTCGGGGATCGCCGCCCGCTCCGGGTCGGGCGCCGCGAGCTCGGCCTTCGCGCGCTCGAGGGTGGCGTTCACCAGGGCGTCGCTCGCGTTCGGGAGGGCGTCCGCCGCGAAGGCCCGCGCGAGCCGCGCGGTGTCGCGCTCGAAGGCGCCGCAGTCCGCGCAGCCCGCGGCGTGCTGGCGGTCCGTCTCCGCCGCGACCGTTCCGGCGAGGAGCGCGTCGGAAAGCCGTGCCTGGACGGCCTCGCAGCGCGAAGCTTCAGCGGTCATCGTCGTTCTCCTCGCAGACGGCGTCCTCTTCCGCGAGGCCCGCGCGCAGCGTCTTCACGGCCTTGTGCAGGCGGCTCTTCACCGTTCCCGGCGGGATGCCCACGATCTTCGCGATCTCCTTCTCGGGGAGGTCGCGGTAGTAGCGGAGGACGAGGACCTCGCGGAGCGGATCCGGCAGCGCGGACACGCGTCGGCGCATGTCGAGATCGCGGTCGAGGGGCGGCGGCGTGGTGCGCGCCGGGTCGGCCTGGGCCTCGGCCTGGCTCGCCGTCCGATGGCGCTCCCTCACCTCGCGCCGGCGCGCCCGGTCGCGGCACAGGTTGTTCGCGATCTGGAAGAGCCAGGTCGAGAAGCGCCGCTTCGGGTCGAAGCGGTCGCGGTAGCGGACGACCCGCAGCCAGGTCTCCTGGAAGAGATCGTCGGTCTCCGAGGACGGGACCCGGCGCGAGAGGAACCCATAGAGCGGCCCGCGGAAGCGGCCGAGCAGCTCGGCCAGGGCCTCGTCGTCGCCCTGGGCGACCCGGGCCATGCATTCCTCGTCGCTCGCCATCGAGCCGGACCATACCCACTTCCGCCCGGCGGCCACCGCGGTTCTCGGGGCCCACCAGGGGCCGTTCTCGGCGAGAAGGGCTTCACTCACGCCCCCTAGTACGCGCCGGGGGCGGAGGGGGTTCACGCCCCCGGGGTGCTAGGCTCGGCCGCCATGCAGCGCGTCGTCGTCATCGGAGCCGGGCCCGCGGGCCTCTCGGCGGCCTCCCAGCTGGCGGAAGCCGGCCGCGAGGTGACCGTGCTCGAGGCGGCCGAGGCGCCGGGTGGGCGCGCCGCGTCCGGCGAGGCCGGCGGGGCGGTCTTCGACCCCGGCGGCCACGTGGTTTCCATGGCCGACCGCCGGCTGCTCGGCTGGCTCACGGCGGCCGGGGAGGGCGGCCGCGTCCGGGCCCTCGGCCCGGGCGGCCTGGCGCAGATTCGCGGCGGCGACACGACCGCGATCGACTTCTCGAGCCGCTTCGGCGTGGCCCGGATCCCGGGCGTCCGCAACCTCGATGCGCTCCGGCTCATGCGGCTCGACCGCCTGATGGCCCGCTACCGCTCGGTCCTCGACGCCGACGCTCCGGAGCGCGCGGCGCGCTGGGACGACCGCTCGCTGCGCGACTTCGCGAAGCTCTACTTCGGCGCGAGCGTGGCCGAGCGCTGGATCGGGCCGATGGCCACCGCCGGCACCTTCCAGCGGCCCGAGGACACGAGCCGGCTCCTGTTCCTGCTCCGCGCGGAGACGCATCGCGCCGCGCCCCTCGCGCATGTCCGGGGCGGCTTCGGGGCCTTCCTCTCCGAGCGGGCCCGCGGCCTCGACGTGCGCACGGGCTGCCGCGTCGGTGAGGTCACCAAGCGCAGCGACGGCGGCTTCGACGTGGCCTTCGAAACGGCGGCGGGAAGCGGCGTCGCCCCCGCGGACGCGGTCGTGCTGGCCGTGCCGGCGCCGGTCGCGATCCGGATCGCGCCGGGCGTGCTGGCCACCGCCGAGCAGGACTTCCTCGGCGGCGTCGCCCATGCGCCGGCCCTGACCCTCAGCATCGGCCTGGCCGAGCGACGCTTCGGCGTGTCGCGGCGCATCTGGGTGCCTTCGTCCGAAGGGCTTCCGATCGAGGCGATCAGCCTCCTCGCCGGGGACGGGGCCCAGGGCCTCCCCGAGGCGGGAGGCGTGGCCGTCGCGGTGGCCACGGCCGACGCCGCAGCGCGCTGGTCCGGCGTCGCCGACGACGTCGTCGAGAAGGAGCTCGTCGGGCTGCTCGAGCGTCACGTTCCCGAGCTTCGCGGAGAGGCGCTCTTCCGCCGCGTCACCCGCTGGGAGGCAGCCATGCCCCGCTTCGAACCCGGCCACTTCCGCCGGCTCGCCGCCTTCCGCCGCGTCCACGCGGACCGCCGCGCTGCGGGGCGGCGCCTCTACTTCGCCGGCGACCACCTCGCCGGGCCTTGGCTCGAGTCCGCCGTCTCCTCGGGCCACCGGGCCGCCGCGGAGCTCTGCGCCGATCTCGGCTAGCGCCGGTCTCAGTCCCGGAGATCCACCAGGGTCACGCCGTCGCCGCCTTCTTCGGCCGCGCCCGGCGTCGAGCGGACGACGTAGGGAGAGCGGCTCAGGTAGCTGCGGATCGCATCGCGGAGCGCGCCCGTCCCCTTGCCGTGGACGATGGAGACGCGGTCGCGCCCGTCGCCGGCGGCGCGGTCGAGCACCTGCTCCACTTCGTCGAGAGCCTGCTCGACGCGCATGCCGCGCAGGTCGCAGTGGGTGGTCCCCCCGGCCAGGGTGGGTGCCGTGACGGCGTCGGCCGGGCGGCGGCGCGCCGGGGCCGTGCCCGGAGCGGCGTGCACCCGCTCGGCCGGGACGACGACGCGCGTCGTTCCGACGTGGACCGCGACGCGGCCGCGCCGGTCGGGAAGGCTGTCGAGGGTCCCGGCGCCGACGCCCACCACGTCGACCGCGGCGCCGGGCTTCGCGCGCTGCCAGTCCATGGGCGTTCCGCGCGGCTCGCTGGCGGGCGTCCGCGCCTCGACCTCGCGTTCTGCCTCGCGCGCCCGGTCCTCGAGGCCGAGCAGGCGTTCCCGGGCGTGGGCGGCGTCGCGAGCCGTTCCGCCGCGCTGGAGGTCCCGGATCACGGCGGCGACCTGGCCGTGGGCGTCGCGGAAGGCGCCCTCGAGGTCCGTCTTCATGCTCTCGAAGAGCTGGTCGCGGCGCTCCTGGAGCCGCTCGAGCTTGGCCCGGTACTCGGCGCGGGCGGCTTCGGACTCGTCGCGCAGGCGCCGGGCTTCGCGCTGCTCCGCGTCGAGGGTCACGCGACTCGCGGCGAGCTCGGAGAGCATGCGGTCGAGGCGCCGGTCCTCGCGCTCGAGGAGCGCGTTCGCGCGCTCGAGCACGTCGGCGCGCAGGCCCATCCGGGAGGCGACCGCCGTCGCCGAGGAGGCGCCGGGCGTTCCGGTGTGGAGCCGGTAGGTCGGCGCGAGGGTCTCCGGATGGAACTCGACGCTCGCGTTCTCGAAGCGGGAGTCGACCTCGGCCATCTCCTTCAGGAGGTTGAAGTGGGTCGTCGCGACCACCCGAGCCCCCGCGTCGGCCAGGCCCTCGAGGATCGCCTGGGCGAGGGCGGCCCCCTCGCTCGGGTCCGTGCCCTGGCCGATCTCGTCGAGCACGACGAGGGTGCCCGGCCCGGCGCCGGCCACGATCTCGGCGAGGTTCGCCATGTGCGCGGAGAAGGTGGAGAGGCTCTCGCGGATGTCCTGCTCGTCGCCGATGTCCGCGACGATGCGCTGCAGCACGTCGACGCGCGCCCCCGCGGCGCAGGGGACGAAGCAGCCCGCGTGGGTGAGGAGGGCCGCGAGCCCGAGGGCCTTCATGCCGACGGTCTTCCCGCCGGCGTTCGGGCCGGAGATCACGAGCACCTGATAGTGCTCGCCGACCGCGAGGTCGCTCGGCACGACCTCCTCCGGATCGATCAGCGGGTGACGCAGCAGCGGGAGGCGCACGATGCCCTCGTCGCCGACCTCCGGCTCGACCGCGTCGAGGGCCTCGGCAAGCCGCGCCCGGCAGCCGATCGCGTCGAGGGCTTCGAGCACGCCGAGGCTCTCGCGGATCTCGCCGGCGGCGCGGCCGGCCCGCTCCGAGAGTTCGCGCAGCACGCGCAGGCACTCGCGCTCGATCGTCAGCTCGGCGCTCTTCAGCCGGTTGTTCAGCTCGACGACCGCTTCGGGCTCGATGAAGAGCGTCGTCCCGGAGCCCGAGGCGTCGTGGACGATGCCGCGCACCGCGCCGCGCGAGTCGGCCCGCACCGGCAGGACGTAGCGGTCGTTGCGCATGGTGAAGAAGCGGTCCGAGAGCGCGGCCTTTACGTCCGGGTCCTGGAGGTAGCGGTCGAGCCGGCGCTCGAGTTCGCCCGAGAGCGAGCGCACCTCGGAGCGCGCCTCGCGCAGGGCGCGGGAGGCGGAATCCTTGACCTGGCCCTCGGCGTCGATGCAGTGGTCGATCTCCTCGGCGAGGTCGCGCTGGGGGACGATCCCGTTCGCGCGCCGCGCGAGGCGGGGCGCGGTTTCCCCGTGCTGCTCGAAGAAGCGCTCGGTCGCATGGAAGGCGTGGAGCGTGCCGGCGAGGTCGAGCAGTTCGCGCGCCTCGAGCACGCCGCCCTTGCCGAGGCGCCGGAAGATCGGGCCGAGCTCGCGGATGCCGCCGAGCGGGACGTCCGCACCCGCGCCGAGGAGCGCCGCCGCTTCGGCGGTTTCGGCGAGGGCTTCGCGGACCGCTTCGCCGTCTTCGTGGAAGAGGTCGCCCTCGAGGCAGTGGGCTCGCCCGCCCGGGGTCCGGGCGAGCGCCGCCAGCCGTTCGCGCAGGCGCGGCCACTCCAGGCGTTCGAGCGTCTTCTCAGCGATGCGCAACGGCACGGCAAGAGGATAGCCACGCTTCCGGGGTCATATCCGAGCCGGCGCCGGCCGAAAGGAAGCCATGGCCGAGCGGGAGAACAACGGGGCGGGGCCGGGAACTCCGGGCCGGACGCCGGGCAACGGTGCGGCGCCGACCGAGACCGCGCTGAAGGCTTCCTCCGACCTCGACCGCCTGCCCGTGGAAGAGGTGCTCGCCCTGATCCACGCGGAGGACGGGAAGGCGCTCTCGGCGGTGAAGGCCGCGCTGCCGGCGGCCGCCCGGGCCGTCGAGGCGCTCGTCGAGGCGCTCGGCAGCGGGGGGCGCTGGTTCAACGTCGGCGCGGGCACGAGCGGCCGCATGGGGGCGCTCGACGCCGCCGAGATCCCGCCGACCTTCGGCATGTCGCCCGAGTGCGTGCAGGCGGTGGTCGCCGGCGGGCCCGAGGCGCTGGTGCGATCGATCGAAGGCGCCGAGGACGACGCCGCCGCCGCGAAGCGCGAGCTCGCCGATCGGGCCCTCTGCCAGAAGGACGCCGTCGTGGCGATCTCGGCCAGCGGCCGCACGCCCTTCGCACTCGCCGGGCTCGAAGCGGCGGCGGAGGTCGGCGCACGCCGGATCGCCATCACCTGCGACCCGGACTCGGACCTCGCGAAGCGCGCGGAGACCGCGCTCGTGCTGGCCGTCGGGCCCGAGGTGATCGCGGGTTCGACCCGCATGAAGGGCGGGCTCGCCCAGAAGATGATGCTCCACCTGCTCTCGACGACCACGATGGTCCGGCTGGGCCGCGTCGAAGGCAACCGCATGACGCACCTGAACCCCGTCTCGGAGAAACTGCGTCAGCGTGCGCGCCGGATCGTGTGCGAGCTCGCCGGCGTCGAGCCGGCGCGGGCGGACGAGCTCCTCAGGAGTTCCGAGGGGCGCGTCGCCGAGGCGATTCGGAAGGCCCGGACCGAAGGCTGACGTCCGAGGCTTCGGGTGTTCCCGCGGCGGGAGCCTGAGAAGGCTCGGGCGGCATCGCGGCGTCCGCGTCCTCCGGACGGAGCTCCGGCGGGGCCGTCAGCGGAAGCAGCGTCGTCACCATCTCGTCGGCTACCTCGGTGAGGGCGTCGGCGAGGGCGCGCTGGCGGAGGTCGGCGAAGATCACCTCGGTCTGGAGCCCCGAGACCCAGGGCTGGAAGGCATCCCCCGTCGCCTCCCGGCACTCGATCAGGGCGCCGCGCTCGGCCCAGACCGCGCAGGCTTCCGCGCGGACGTGCACCGAGAGGTCTTCGCCCGGGACGATGCGGCTCGACGGGTCGATCTTCGCGACCGGCCAGAGCAGGTTCCGCTCCGTGAGTTCCTCGCTTCGGGTCTGGACGACGATCACGACGTCCGCGCCGAGGCGCTTCCCGGTGCGGGCGGCACGCCGCGTCGCGCTGGCGACCGGCATCGCGGGAACGGCCAGCGGGGACGGGCCGCCCGAAGCGGCCGGCGCGGGGATCCGCGTCACCGGTGCGAAGGGCGGGGAGTTCAGCCGCGCGCCGAGGACGTCCGAGAGCTCCTGACGTTCGACCCCGGACAGGCGCCCCTGGTCCGTCCCGTAGAAGTGGGGAAACGCGCGCGTGTCGCGCACCCAGGCGAAGGCGAGGTGGACCGGGAGGTCGAGCATCTCCGGCCGGGCGCGCTCGAAGCCGAACTGCCGCGCCGTCAGCCCGACCAGATCCGTCCGGCTGCGCACGTCGACCGGGTCGTACTCGACCTGGGTCTGCGTGTGATGCACGCAGCCCGTGGCGAGGAAGGTCAGCAGGGCCGCCCAGAACGCTCGATTCGTCATGCGCAGAAGATCGGCAACTCACCGGCATGACTGAAATCGGGGCATCGCACGGAAGTGGGGGATTCGCCCCGGCCGCGGCCACGCCCCCCGCTTCAGAGCGCTCGCAGACCGGTGAGGTGCTCGCCGAGGATCAGGGTGTGGACGTCGTGGGTGCCTTCGTAGGTGCGCACGGTCTCGAGGTTCACCATGTGGCGCATGGACTGGTAGTCGTCGACGATGCCGTTGGCGCCGAGCAGGTCGCGGGCTTCTCGGGCGATCTTCAGGGAGACGTCGACGTTGTTGCGCTTGATCATGCTGACCATGGCGTGCTCGAGCTTGCCGGCGTCCTTGATCCGGCCGACGCGCAGGGCGAGGAGCTGGCCCTTGGTGATCTCCGTGGCCATCTCGACGAGCTTCATCTGGGTGAGCTGCTTGCCGGCGAGCGGGCCGCCGGCGACCTCGCGCTCGAGCGAGTAGTTCAAGGCCTCCTCGTAGCAGGCCATCGCCGCGCCGAGCACGCCCCAGGCGATGCCGTAGCGCGCCTGGGTCAGGCACGAGAGCGGGCCCTTCATGCCCTGGACGTTCGGCAGGACCTCGTCGTCCGAGAGCTCGACGTCGGAGAAGAAGAGCTCGCTCGTCACCGAGCCGCGCAGGGAGAACTTGCCCTTGATGTCGCGGGCTTCGAAGCCCTTGCGGTCCGTCGGGACGAGGAAGCCGCGCACGCCCTCTTCGGTGCGGGCCCAGACGAGCGCCACGTGGGAGAGCGTGCCGTTGGTGATCCAGCGCTTCGTGCCGTTCAGCACCCAGCCGCCGTCTTTGCGGATGGCCTGGGTGCGCATGGCGCCGATGTGGCTGCCGAAGTCCGGCTCGGTCAGGCCGAAGCAGCCGATCGCCTCGCCCGAGCACAGCGCCGGGAGCCAGCGGTCCTTCTGTTCGTCGGAGCCGTAGGTGTGGATCGGGTACATGACGAGGCTGCTCTGCACCGAGGCGAAGGAGCGCAGGCCCGAATCGCCGCGCTCGAGCTCCTGCATGACGAGGCCGTAGCCGACGTTGCTCATGCCGGCGCAGCCGTAGCCGTGGAGGTTCGGACCGAAGAGGCCGAGCTCCGCGATGCGCGGGACGAGCTCCATCGGGAAGGAACCGTCCTGCCGCACGTGCTCCTGGATGACCGGCAGGAACTCCTTGCTGACGAACTCGCGCACGGCGTTGCGCGCCATGATCTCTTCGTCGGTGAATTCTTCGTCGAGGCGGAGGAAGTCGAGGCCGCTGAAATCCGGCATGGGGGCTCCTTGGGCTGCGCCCGGCAGTAAAGCACAGGCCCGGGCCCAAACAGAAAGAAGCCCAGCGGGGGGACCGCTGGGCTTCTCGGAGTGGAGACGAAGGTCGCTCTAGGCCTGCGGGGCTTCCAGTTCCTTCAGTCTCTTGGAGATGCGGGCGAGCTTGCGATCGACGCGCTTCACGTCGCTCTTGGACGCGATCTGGAGCAGCGAGAGCACGGACTCGATGCCGCTCTCGACCTGCTCCTGGACGTCGGTGCCGAGGGACTCGACGCGCTTCACGAGGTCCGTCTTGCGGATCGCGTTGATCTGCTTCTGCGCGGCCTTCTCGAAGCCCTTGATCTGCTTCTGGGCGGCCTTCTCGAAGCTCTTGCGCTGGCTCTCGATGCGGCGCTCGATCGTGCGGCGCTGGGTCTTCACGCGGCGCTGCACCTTCTGGAATTCCTTGTCCGCGGACTTCATGGCGTCCTGGACGCGGTCGACGCCTTCGTCGACGATGTTCTGGGCTTGTTCCATCATGGGAATGCTCCTTCGCTCGGTTGTCTCTAAGGCCGTGCGCCAGATCGTTCTGGCGTGATCCTTCGGGTTGAACGCCCCAGAACTTAACACGTCGCGTCATCGCGTCAAGGGGCGAAGGACGCGCCGCGGCATCTGGCTAATGTCTTTGGTTTCATGGTGTTAGACCCTGGACCTCCCCATCCGGATGCTGCGCTGCGCTATGGGTGTTTTCCCACGCTCCGCGTCATGGATTGGCGCCCGGCGGGGCCCGCCGTGTCCTAGGATGGGCCCATGCCGAAACTGCGGAAGTCGCCCGGTTTGCTCTGGTTTTGGATCATCGGCGTACTCTGGCTCGGGCCCGCCTGCGTGCCCACCGGCCCGGCCGATCTGGAGGTCTACGAGACCTTCGAGCGGACGCTTCCGGTCCCCGTCGGGCCCGAGAACCCCTTCGATCCGAACCAGGTCCGGGTGGACGCGGAGTTCCGCGAGCCCGGCGGCCGCGTCGTCCGCACTCCGGGCTTCGTCTACCAGGACTACGAGCGGGAGATCCTGCCCGGCGGCGAGGAGCGCCGTACCGCGGTCGGCCCGCAGGAGTGGCGGGTTCGCTTCACGCCCACGGTCCCGGGCGAGTGGCGCTGGCGCTGGCTGCACGCGACGCAGGACCGGGAGCAGGCGAGCGCTTCGGAGAAAGTCCACGAGTGGGAGCGCTTCGTCGTGGGTCCGGCGCCGCCGGCGTCGACCGGGCACATCCGCCGCCGTCAGGACGTCCCCGGCGAGAGCACGCTGGGCGGCCAGGCTCCGCTCGGCCGCCCCGGGCTCGGCTTCATCCGCCGCTCCGAGAAGGACCCGCGCTACCTGGTCTTCGACGACGGCACGCCCTTCGTTCCCGTCGGCGAGAACATGTCCTGGTCGAACCGGCGCCTCGCGCTCTACGAGGAGTGGATCCCGAAGCTCGCCGCGGCGGGCGGGAACTACATCCGCCTCTGGATGCCGAGCTGGGACATGGGCCTGGTCTACGCCCCGGCGACGCTGGAAGACTGGACGGCGAGGCTCGACCGGGTCTGGCAGCTCGACCGCGTCCTCGAGCTCGCCCGGGAGCACGACGTCTACGTCATGCTCTCGGTCCAGAACCACGGCCCCTTCGACCTCGACGACTTCTTCGGCTCCGGCTGGGGGAGCAACCTCTACAACGCGGCGAACGGCGGCCCCCTGGCCGAACCGCGCGACTTCTTCCACGACGAGACCGCCCGCGAGATCTTCCGCCGCTACCTGCGCTACGTGGTCGCCCGCTACGGGCACTCGCCGAACGTCATGGCGTGGGAGCTGTGGAACGAGGTCGATCTCACGGATCAGCCCGAGGACCTCGCGCCGGTCGTGGCCTGGCACCGCGAGATGGCCCGGGAGCTCAAGCGGCTCGATCCGAACCGCCACCTCGTCACCACCAGCACCAGCGACGAGCTGATGACCTTCACGGCCTGGGTCGGGAGCTCGCCCATCGAGACGTTCCCGCTCGAGTACGCGCCCGTCTGGGAGCTGCCCGAGATCGACTTCGTGCAGCTCCACTCCTATCAGATCTCCGGCTGGAACGTGCAGGTCCCGACCGCGGCGACCCTCGCGCAGCTCATCGGGCGGATGGCGCAGTTCGGGAAGCCCGTGCTCGTGGCCGAGACCGGCATCGACTTCCGCGGCGGCCCGGAGACCCTCGCGGAGGACCCGGGCGGCGACGGCTTCCACGACGTCGTCTGGGCCGGCTTCTTCGGCGGCGGGATCGGGACGGGGATGTCCTGGTGGTGGGACTCCGTGGTCGACCCGCAGGACTGGTACTTCCACCTCACGCCGCTCGCCCGGCTCGTCCAGGGCGTGGACTTCCCCGAAGAGCGCTTCCGCCACTCGATCGAACCGGTGGACGGGGCGGCGGACGTCTCCGCCTACGTCTACTCGGGCAAGGACACGGTCCTGGCGTGGCTGAAGAACGGCGCGCACCAGTACTACTCGCCGGATCTCTCGGAGGTCTCCGGGGCGAGCCTCGTCCTCCCGTTGCAGCGCGGGGGAACCTGGGCCGGGTGGTGGATCGATCCGTGGAGTGGTGCGATCCTCGCGCCCGCGGGCCTCGTGGCGCCCCCGGTGAAGGGGCCGCCCACGGTCGAGGTGCCGAGCTTCCGGCGCGACGTCGCGCTGCGGCTCGACCGGCTTCCCTAGGAGACGTCTTGGATCGCATTCGCAAGCTGCTTCGCGAGAATGCTTCGCTCATCCTCGTGATCGCCTTCGTCGTGGTGGCGCGGGGATCCTTCGCGGACCACTACGTCGTCCCGACCGGGAGCATGGAGCCGAACCTCATGCCCGGCGACCGGGTCTTCGTGAGCAAGACCGCCTACGGCCTGCGCCTGCCGTACAGCAACATCGAGCTCGGCGGCGACCACTCCCCCGAGCGCGGCGACGTCGTGATCTTCGACTCGCCCGAGAGCGGCACGCGGCTCGTGAAGCGCGTCGTGGCGGTCGCCGGCGACCGCGTGGCGATGAAGGGCGGGCGGCTCGTCCTGAACGACCAGCCGCTCTCGGACCCGGCGCGCCCGGGCCTCGAGCACTTTCCCGAAGGCCCCGACGTGCGCTTGAACCTGATCCACGGCGGCGGGCCGGATCTCAACCCGACCACCGTGCCCGAGGGCCATCTGCTCATGGTCGGCGATGCCCGCGGCAACAGCCGCGACGGCCGCTTCTTCGGCTTCGTCGAGGAGGAGGCGGTCTACGCCCGGGCGCTCCGCGTCTTCTACCGCAAGGGCGAGGGCTTCTCCTGGCTGCCGCTCTAGCGGCGGCGCCGAGGCGCTAGCGCTTCGCGAGCGACTCCGCGCGCGCCCGGATCCCCTCGCTCATGGCCGCGAAACCGGCTTCGAGTCGGCTGCCGAGCAGCCCGCGCACCAGCGGCGACAGCCACCCCGAGAGCTCGAAGTGTGAGCGGTATTCGCTGCTCGCCGGTCCGAGGGCTTCGACCTCGTGGGTCCGGTTGCTGGCGAGTGCCCCGGTGAAGTTCGGCGCGAGGCCGTAGCCCATGCGCCGCCCGGGCTCGTGCTCGAAGATCGTCTCCCGCTGTCGCATCACCGGGCCGACCAGCGCGACCCGCATGTCGATCGGATCCCCGGGAACGAGCGTCGAAGCGCACCCCACCACGAAGGGGTTCCACTCCGGGTAGGCGTCGAAGTCCGTGATCACCCGCCAGACGGTCTCCGCGGGCGCCTCGACGCGCAGGACGTGATCGATCTCGAACACAGCGCCGGCGACACTAGCGCGGATCCGGGTCGGCCAGCCGAGCTCGCGCGTCCGTTACCTTCGGGCCGGCCCCAAGGGCCTGGAGGGTTCCATGAAGAGAGCGTTCTTCGTCTTGCTGGTCCTGGCGGCGGTCGTCGGGGGGTACCTGTGGGCGGCGCCGTTCCTGGCGGCGCGGGATCTGCGCGAGGCGCTCGACGCGGGCGATGCGGTGGCGATCGAGGAGCGCGTGGACTTCCCGGTGCTGCGTGACAACCTCGGCGAGCAGCTGCGCGCGAAGCTGCTCGCGGGCGCGGCCAACGAGGGCCCGCTCAAGGCCTTCGCGATGGGGATCGGTTCGCTGGTGGTGGACGGCCTGCTCGAGGCGTTCCTCACGCCGGCGGCGATCGCGTCCATGGCCCGGGGAGAAGAACCGACGCCGAGCCTGCCGCCGGGCCCCCGTTCGCCGGAGCCGGAGCCGGCCCCCGGAGGCACCGGGAGCGCCGGCGAGGAAGACGAGCCCGAGCTCTTCGCGAACGCCCGCCACCAGCGCGACTCCTTCGACCGGTTCTCGATCTACGTCCCGACCGAGGACGGCGAAGAACTCCACTTCGTGCTCGCGCGGTACGGGCTCTCCTGGAAGCTCCGCAACATCATCCTTCCGCTCGACTAGCGGGCCGGGATCAGCGCGCGGCGGCTCCGTCCCGGCGCGGCGCCGCGCGCTCGGCGATGGCGTGGAAGGCGGCGAAGGTCTCCATCTCCCGGTCCGTCGATTCGTCCTTGCCGTAGGCCCGGTTCGCCGAGGTCTTGGCGATCACGACGCCCCGGGCCGGGTTCACGTACACGAACTGGTTGTAGACGCCGATGGCCGAGAACTCGCCTTCGTCGGTCTCGGGGAGCCACCACTGGTAGCCGTAGCCGAGCACCCACCCGGAGAGCGGGTTCTCGCCGGGCTGGAGGTGCGGCGCGTCGGCGGTGACCGAGGCGCGCACCCAATCGGCGGGAACGACCTGCTTCCCGTTCCATTCGCCGCCGCGGCGGTAGAGCTCGCCGAAGCGGGCGTAGTCGCGGAGGGTCGCGTTCAGGCCGCCGAAGGCGAGCTCCATGCCCGGGTCGTCGGTGATCCAGTAGGCGTCCTGCTCCATGCCGAGCGGCTGCCAGAGCCTGGCTTCCATGTACTCGGCGATGGTCTGGCCCGTGATGCGGACGAGCAGCATGCCGAGGGCCTGGGTGTCCGTGCTGTTGTAGCGGTTGTAGGTGCCCGGCTCGAACTCGCGCTCGAGACTGGCGCTGAAGTCGTCCTGGGAACCGCCGAAGACGATCGCCGCGCCGAATCGCGTGATGTCGCTCGTCGGGCTGCCGTAGTCCTCGTTCCAGCGTGCACCGCTCGACATCTGCAGGACGTCCTTGATGCGCACGCCGTCGTAGGCCGAGCCGGCGAGCTCCGGCACGTACTTCGTGATGGGCTCTTCGACGCTCTCGAAGCGGCCCTCGGCGAGGGCGATCCCGACCAGCGCGGAGATGAAGCTCTTCGCGACGGACCAGGAAATCCAGGTGACCTCGGGGCCCGAGGTCAGCCGGTACTCCTCGTGGACGATCTCGCCATCGACGAGCACCAGCAGCCCGCTCGTGTCCGTTCCTTCGAGGAACGCCCGGAGGTCGGCGGGCTCGCCGTTCCAATCGTAGGTTTCGGGAAGCTCGAGCCGTGTTGCGGCCGTAGGGAGCGGCTCGGGCCGCGTGGTGCGGACGGGGTGCGTCGGGAAGAGCGACGCCATGTCCGCGAACTCGTCCGTCATGTCGACGCCCTGGAACATCGTCCCCATGAAGACGGCCCGCCGCACGGCGCGCGGCTGGGTCACCGCCAGCAGCACGCCGACGAGCACGATGGAAGCGAGCCCCGTGACCACGATTCGTCGCATCATGGTCCCTGCGATATCACCGAAGCCGCGGCAGCGTCAACCTCGCTCGCGGTCAGGGTGCGGCTCTAGAGCCGGACGATCGCGCTGCCCCAGGTGAAGCCGGAGCCGAAGCCGGTCATCGCCACGACGTGGCCGGGCTGGATGCGGCCGTCCCGGCGGCACTCGTCGAGCAGCATCGGGATCGAGGCGGCTGAACAGTTGCCGAACTTCTGGATGTTGCTCGGGCACTTTTCTGCGGGCAGCTCGAGCCCCTTCGCGACGAACTCGTTGATCCGCAAGTTCGCCTGGTGGAAGAGGAAGTGATCGACGTCGTCGAGCTTGAGGCTCGCGGCGCTGAGCGCCTGCTGAAGAACCTGGGGCATGCGCGTCACGGCGTGCTTGAAGACGAACCGGCCTTCCATGTGCGGGAAGATCGCTCCGTTCTCGAACATCTCCGGCGTGAGCCGAGGATTCTGCGCCGAGGCCGGGCCTTCGACCCACAGCCGCTTGGCGTGCTCGCCCTCGGCGTGCATGCGGCTCTCGATCATCCCGGCCGGATCGCTCTCGTCCTCGTTGGCCTCGAGGATGACCGCCCCTGCGCCGTCGCCGAACAGGACCGAGACGTCGCGCCCGCGGTCGGCGAGCTCGAGGCCGGTGCTGTGGACCTCGCAGCCCACCACGAGCACGCGGTCGAACTGGCCGGCGCGGATGAAGGAATCCGCCGTCGTCAGGCTGAACAGGAACCCGCTGCACTGGGCGTGGACGTCGAAGCAGGGCGCGTCGCCGAAGTCGAGGCGCGACTGCAGGAAGAAGGCCGTGCCCGGGAAGTGGTGCTCGGGCGAGAGCGTCGCGAGCACGATGCAATCGATGTCGCTCGCGTCGAGGCCGGCGTTCTCGAGGGCGTTCTTGGTCGCCTCCTCGGCGAGGTCCGCCGGCGTCTGGCCCTCCTCGATCCAGCGGCGCTCGACGATGCCGCTGCGCTGCTGGATCCACTCGTCGCTCGTGTCCATCCACTGCGTGAGATCGTGGTTCGTGACGACGCGGTCCGGCACGTACATCCCGGTCCCTGCAATCTTCGATCGGCGAATCCCGGCCATCTTCAGTTCCCCCCGGAGGAGACGGCCGCGAGCCGTCTCCGGTCGTGTGCGTTCTGCGGCGCTTCTTCGGCGAAGAGCACGGCGGCGGCGCGGTCGAGCACCTCCGCGAGCCCTTCTCGCGTGATCGCGCTGGCGGCGACGCCGCCGAGCCGCTCGGCCAGGGCCTGTCCTTCGCCGGGCGGCAGGCGATCGATCTGGTTCAACACCAGAAGCTCCGGCGTGCCTCGCAGTTCCATTTCGTCGAGCACTTTGTGGACGGCGGCCATGCGGCGCTCGGCCTCCGGCGTCGCGGCGTCGACCACGTGGAGGAAGAGGTCGGCCTCGGAGAGCTCCTCGAGGGTCGCGCGGAAGGCCTCGACCAGGTCCGTCGGCAGATCCCGGATGAATCCGACCGTGTCCGTGATGATGACGTCACGGTCCTGGGGGAAGCGGAGGCGGCGCGAGCTCGGATCGAGGGTCGCGAACAGGCGGTCCTCGACGTGGGCCTCGGTCTTGGTAAGTGCTCGTAACAGCGTGCTCTTTCCTGCGTTCGTGTAGCCGACGATGGACAGCACCGGCAGGCCCTGGCGGCGCCGGCGCTGGCGGCGGCCTGCGCGTTCCTTGCGGAGCTTTTGCAACTCCCGTTCCAAGCGCGCGATGCGGTCCCGCACGCGCCGGCGGTCGACCTCGAGCTTCGTCTCACCCGGGCCGCGTCCGCCGATCCCGCCGGCCAGGCGCGAGAGCGAAACGTCCGCGCGCTGGGCGAGGCGCGGCATGCGGTACTTGAGCTGCGCGAGCTCGACCTGGAGCTTGCCGTCCCGGCTCTGGGCGCGCTGGGCGAAGATGTCGAGGATCAGCTGGGTGCGGTCGATGACGCGCAGCTCCATGCGGTCCGCGAGGTTGCGCGCCTGGGTCGGCGTGAGGTCCGAATCGAAGATCACGAGGTCCACGTCTTCCTGGAAGGCGTGGATCACGAGGTCGCGCAGGCGGCCCGAGCCGAGGTGGGTCTTCGGGTCCGGCCGCTGGCGATGCTGCACGATGCGGTCGACGACGGTGACGCCCGCCGAGCGCGCGAGCTCTTCGAGCTCCGCGATGACGGCGTCGCCGTCGAGGTAGTCCTCTTCGTTCTTGTCCTTCGCCCGACGGCGCGACTGCACCGAGACCAGGATCGCGCGCTCGCCCTCGCCGACCTCCTTCGCCTTCGTCGAGCGCGCGAGCTCCTCTTCGAGGGCGCGCATCCAGTCGCGGAAGTCGGTGTCGAGGCGCGCGGGCGGGGTCGGCTCGAGGCGGTCGATGCCGTCGCCTTCGCTCCCGGCCGGCTTGAGCGTGGCGACGTGGGCGAGCGTCGGCAGGCCGTCGCCGTCGAGCGCGACGGTCACCATCGCATCGAGACGCAGGCACGCGAGGTCGGTCAGGTCGTCGCGCGAGAGCTCTTCGCCCCCGAGCGTCGTGTGGATGCAGCGCAGACCGCGGAGCCGGCCGCGGCCGGCGCGCAGACGTCCCCAGTCCGGCAGCTCGATGCCCTGGGCGTCGCCCACCATGACGTGGGTGACCTCGCCGCGGCGGTCCGCGAGGATCCCGACCACCCGGCGGATCTCGTGCGAGAGCTCGGTCAGCTCGCGAGCGATCTCCTGGGTGAGGATGCGTTCCGCGGGAAGGCGGCGGCGATAGAGGCGTTCGAGGGCACGGGCCTGGCTGGCCTTGAGACCCTGGGTGTTGCCGAAGACCTGGATGGTGGGCTCCTTCGATGGCCCGTGCGGGCCGAGCGGCTGGATGGGCGCGGGCGGGGCGGCGCGGGGCGCTTTGGCCATGTTAGGCACCGCCCCGGGCAAGGGAAAGCACCCCCGGCGGCCGGTCCCCGCGGGGATCAGGGGTTCCCCGGAGACCGGCCCCAAATCCTTACGAAGGGCGGAGAGCGCAGGTAACCTACCCGGTCCTTCGCACCACTCACTGGCCCGAAGGACCCGAAGGTCGGCCGGTTTCGGGCCGATGAGAAGGAGTCCATGGGCAGCGCAAGCGACAACGCCGGTTCCGGAAACCCGAGCGCCTCCGGGGGGCTCGACGTCTCCGTCGTGATCCTCGCGGCAGGCAAGGGCACGCGCATGAAGTCGCGGCGCTCGAAGGTCCTGCACGAGCTGGCCGGCCGGCCCATGGTGGGCTTCCCCGTGGCCCTGGCCCGGGAGCTCTCGCCCCGCGAGCCGGTGGTCGTGGTGGGGCGCGACGCCGAGGACGTCCAGGCCGCCCTCGAGGGCCAGGCGCGCTTCGTCCTCCAGGAGCCCCAGAACGGGACGGGCCACGCGGTGCTGTGCGCCCAGGACGCCCTGGCCGACGCGACCGACGCCATACTCGTCCTCTACGGCGACACGCCGCTGATCCGCCTCGAATCCCTGCGCGAGATGGCCGCGATGTTCGCCGCGGGGGCGGACCTCGTGATGCTGACCTCGCCGGAGCAGCTCCCGGGCGTGGTCGTGCGCGGGCCGGACGGGCGCGTCGACCGGATCGTCGAGCTCACGGACGCCACGCCCGAAGAAGCGGAGATCCAGGAGGGCAATACCGGTGTCTATCTGATGAAGCCCGAGCTTCTCTGGAAGGCACTGGCCCAGGTGGACGACCGCAACGCACAGGGCGAGATCTATCTGACCGACGTCGTCGGCTTCGCGAGCGCCGAGGGCATGCGCGTCGAAGCGCTGAAGCTCGAGAGCGCGGAGGATTGCCTCGGCGTGAACACCCGGGCGGAGCTCGCCGCCGCCGGCGCCGTGGCGCGCCGCCGCAAGTGCGAAGCGCTCATGGCGGAGGGCGTCTCGATCGTCGACCCCGCGAACACCTACATCGACGTCGAGGTCGAGATCGGGCGGGACACGCTCGTCGAGCCGGGCTGCGTGATCACGGGCCGGAGCGTGATCGGCGAGGGCTGCCACATCAAGCCGCACTGCACGATCGAGGACTCGCGGCTCGGGGACGAGGTCGTCGTCGGGCCCTCCGCCCACCTGCGGCCGGATTGCGAGCTCGGCGATGGTTGCCGGGTCGGCAACTTCGTCGAGGTGAAGAACTCGAAGTTCGCGGAGGGCGTGAAGGTCGACCACCTGGCCTACGTCGGGGATGCGGACGTCGGGCCGGGCTCGAGCTTCGGCTGCGGCGCCATCACCGTGAACTACGACTGGGACGAGAAGCACCGCACGACGGTCGGGAGCCAGGTGAAGGTCGGCTGCAACGCCAACCTGGTGGCGCCGGTGACGCTCGAGGACGGCGCCGTCGTGGCGGCCGGATCGACGGTCACGCAGTCCGTTCCGGAAGATTCGCTCGCCGTCGCGCGGGCCAAGCAGAAGAACATCGAAGGCTGGCGCGCGCGCAAGCGCCCGCGGAAGTAAGCCAGAAGGAAGAGCGCCATGTGCGGAATCGTCGGATACATCGGAGATGAGTACCGGGCCATCGACGTCCTGATGGACGGCCTGCGCCGCCTCGAGTACCGCGGGTACGACTCGGCGGGCGTCGCGATCTCCGACGGCTCGCAGATCGAAGTACGGCGCGCCCTCGGCAAGCTCGTGAACCTCGACGGCATCCTGCGCGACGACCCCCTCGAGGGGACGGCCGGCATCGGCCACACGCGCTGGGCCACCCACGGGCGGCCGAGCGAGGCGAACGCGCACCCGCACCGCGCCGGCTCGGTCGTCGTGGTGCACAACGGCATCATCGAGAACCACACGGACCTGCGGAACGCCCTGCGCGCGCGCGGCCACGAGATCCTCTCGGATACGGACACCGAGCTGATCGCCCACCTGATCAACGAGGAGATGGAAGCCGGCAAGGGCCTGCGCGACGCCGTGCTCGCGGCGACGGCCCAGTGTGTCGGCTCCTACGCGCTCGGCGTGATCAGCGACCGCGAGCCCGGCAAGCTGATGGCGGCGAAGAACGGCGGCAGCCCGATCATCGTCGGCGTGGCCGACGGCCAGGCGTTCCTCGGCAGCGACATCCCGGCCATCCTCCCCTACACGCGCCGCATGATCTTCCTCGAGGACGGCGACTTCGCGATGCTCTCCCGCGAGGGCTACGAGATCTGCGACGCCGAGGGCAACCCGATCGAGCGTGAGCTGCGCACGATCCAGTGGGACCCGGTCGCGGCGGAGAAGGGCGGCTACGACCGCTTCATGCAGAAGGAGATCTTCGAGCAGCCCCGCGCCATCACGGACACGATCGGCGCCCGCGTGCTCGACGAAGAGTGCGAGATCGACCTCGACGGCATCGCCTTCACGAAGGAAGAGGTGCTCGGGCTCTCGCGCATCGGCCTGATCGCCTGCGGCACCTCCTGGCACGCGTGCCTCGTCGGCAAGTACATGATCGAGCAGCTCGCCGGGATTCCGGTGGAGGTCGACCTCGCGAGCGAGTTCCGGTACCGCAAGCCGATCATCGACGAGCGCTGCCTGGTGATCCCCGTCTCCCAGTCCGGCGAGACCGCGGACACGCTCGCCGCGCTCCGCGAGGCGAAGGGGAAGGGCGCGCGCATCCTCTCGATCTGCAACGTGCGCGACTCCTCGATTCCGCGCGAGAGCGATGACGTGCTCTACACCCACGCGGGCCCGGAGATCGGCGTTGCTTCGACGAAGGCCTTCACCACCCAGGTGGTCGCGTTCTACCTGATCGCGCTGAAGCTCGCTTCGGTCGCCGGCCGACTCACGCCCGAGGAGATGCAGAAGCACCTCGGCGACCTGCGCCGGCTGCCGCGCCTCGTCGACGAGACGCTGGCCCTCGACGAGCCCGTGCGCGAGATCGCCCAGAAGTACTTCCACGCGAGCGACTTCCTCTTCCTCGGCCGGGGCATCATGTTCCCGGCCGCCCTCGAGGGCGCGCTCAAGCTGAAGGAGATCTCCTACATCCACGCCGAGGGCTACGCCTCGGGGGAGATGAAGCACGGGCCGATCGCCCTGATCGACGAGAGCATGCCCGTCGTCGTGATCGCGAACCGAAGCCCCGTCTACGACAAGGTCATCTCGAACCTCGAAGAGGTCCGCGCCCGCGAGGGCAAGATCATCGCCCTGGCGAGCGAGGGCGACGAGGCCATCGACGGCAACGCCGACGACGTGGTCCGGATCCCGGACCTCGGGGACTTCCTGACCTCGATCCTGGTCTCGGTCCCGCTCCAGCTGCTCGCGTACCACGTGGCCGTGCTGAAGGGCACGGACGTGGACCAGCCGCGGAATCTCGCGAAGTCGGTCACCGTCGAGTAGATCGCCCCTCGAATAAGCCGCCCCGCCAGGGCGTCCTCTCGTAAGATCGGAAGCCGCGCTCGAGGTGCGCCCTGCGGCCGGGGCGCCCGCGGCGGCCGGGATCCTGGAATCCGGGAGGGAACGATGGACCGCGTACGATGGCGATTCCTGGCGCTGATCCTGGCGCTGGCCGTGCCGGCGGTGCCCGCATCGGCGCAGCTGCTCAAGAAGAAGACCAACGAGCGGGGAGGGCTCCAGCGGGTCCAGCCCGACGGGCCGGTGGCGGAGGGAGCCACGCCCGGTCAGATCCAGCGGAAGATGGAGCTGCACCGGGAGGGGGCGGCGCAGACCGCGATCTCCGCCAAGCCGATGATCCAGAACATGATCATCATCCCCGCCACGGCGGACAAGCTCACCGACGTGGGCATCCTCGCGCCGGGTGCGAGGGTGTTCCTGGTGGGGCGCTACTTCGGCTCCGGCTACGGCGAGATCTTCATCAAGGCGCCGAGCAACTACGCCTTCGGCCCCGACTATCCGTACGAGATCAAGCTCAACGGGGTCGTCTGGGAAAGCCCCGAGAAGGTCAACGGCTGGATCCCGTGGAACGTGCCCAAGCCGATGGATCGGGTGAACGTGAGCGTCGTGGTGCGGACGAAGGACGGGGTCAACGGCACGCCGTATCCCGCGCAGTTCCAGGTGCCGAGCGAGTCGGCCTGGGTTTCTCGCTCCGACGTCGAGCTCCTCTCGTGCGGCCACGATTCCAACAGCTACTGGTGCAGCGTCCGGAACGATCCGTTCTCGTCGGAGGACGACTACAAGGCGGGGAAGTGCGGATTCGAGCACGTCTTCCCGACGGAGGGATTCTCCGCGTCGGCGGACGCCGCTCTTCACGGCGTTCACCACAACTGCACCGGCGCCGTCGGGAACGACTCGGGGCGTGACGAGTACCTGATCCGGCTCAAGGACGACTGGGTCTTCGAGCGGGTCGAGGCGACGGGTCTCTTCCCGTCCCCCTCCGTGCCGAAGGATGCCCACCAATGGCAGCCGACCTACAACTGGAACATCTCGCCCGGCACGACGCTTCGCTACCAGCTGAAGATCCGAAAACGCCGTCAGGCCTACTTCCGCGATCTGTACTGACCGGCGTCCCTCGGGGCGCGAGCGACTCTGCTAGATTCCACCGGTCTCGATCCCCCCGATCGAACCCAGCGGATCCTCTAGTGCGGAGTGCGGATTGCTCGGCGAGCAGATCCTCGACGGACTGAACCCGGAACAGAAGCGCGCGGTCGAGACGACCGAAGGCCCCCTGCTCGTGTTGGCTGGCGCCGGTTCGGGAAAGACGCGCGTCCTGACCCATCGCGTCGCCTACCTCGTGGGCGTGTGCGGCATCGCGCCCGAAGCGGTGCTCGCCGTCACGTTCACGAACAAGGCCGCGGGCGAGATGCGCGAGCGTGTCGAGAAGATCCTCGGGAACGCCGCGGAAGGCCTCTGGGTGACGACGTTCCACTCGGCCTGCGTGCGCATCCTGCGTCGGGACATCAGCCACCTCGGCATCTCGCGCGGCTTCGTCATCTACGACGACGCGGACACCCTCGGCACGCTGAAGGAAGCGCTCCGACGCCACGGCCTCGACCCGAAGGCCCACGACCCGCGGCGCCTGCGCTGGCGCATCGACGGCTGGAAGAACGCGGCGCTCCGGCCCGCCGACGTCGTCGCGCGCGATCTCGAAGAGGAGCAGGCCGTCGAGCTCTACGGCACCTACCAGCGCCTGCTGACGGACCAGAACGCCCTCGACTTCAACGATCTCCTCCTGCTGACCCTTCGCCTCTTCGAAGAGTTCCCGGAGGTGCTGCGCTACTACCGCCAGCGCTGGCAGTACCTGCTCGTCGACGAGTACCAGGACACGAACCGCGTCCAGTACCGGCTGTTGAAGCTGCTCGCGGCGGAGCACAAGAACATCTGCGTGGTCGGAGATGCCGATCAGTCTGTGTACGGTTGGCGCGGTGCGGACATCCGCAACATCCTCGATTTCGAAGAGGACTACCCCGAGGCCGGGGTCGTGAAGCTCGAGCGGAACTACCGCTCGACGCAGCCGATCCTCGAGGGCGCCTCCGCCGTCGTCGAGAACAACACCGCCCGCAAGGAGCGGCGGCTCTGGACCGACCGCGACGGCGGCGAGAAGATCCTGCTCTACGAAGCCCACGACGAACGCGACGAAGCGATGTTCACCGTGAGCCAGATCCTCGGCGCCGTGCGGCAGAAGGAACGCCACTACCGCGACTGCGCGATCTTCTATCGAACGAACGCCCAATCGCGCCCCTACGAAGACGAGCTGCTGAAGTACGACGTTCCCTACGTGATCGTCGGCGGCGTGCGGTTCTACGAGCGCGCAGAGGTGAAGGACGCACTCGCGTACCTCCGCCTGCTCGTGAACCCGACCGACGACATGGCGCTTCGGCGCATCGTCAACGTCCCCGCGCGGGGCATCGGGAAGACGAGCGTAGAGCGTGCGGCGGAGCTTCAGGTGCGCGACGGCATCTCGCTGCTCGAGGCGTTCAAGCGGCTCCTCGAACGCGGCGAGGCCGGACGGTCGGCGGCGAAGATCGCGGACTTCGTGCGCCTGATCGCGGGGCTGCGGGACGACGTGCGGTTGCTGCCGCCGGCGGACGCCATCGCGCGCATCCTCGATCGCACCGGATACCTGCGCGCCCTCGAGCGTGACGGCTCCCCCGAGGCCGAGGCGCGCATCGAGAACCTGAAAGAACTCCTGGCCGGCGCCGAGGACTTCGAAGCCCAGAACGCCGAGGACACCGGAGACCGCGGCATGCTCGAGCTCTTCCTCGACCAGGTCGCCCTCGTCTCCGACCTCGACGGCTACGAGGACGACGGCGATCGCGTCTCGCTCATGACCGTGCACTCGGCGAAGGGGCTCGAGTTCCCGGTCGTGTTCCTCGGCGGCCTCGAAGAAGGCGTCTTCCCGCACCAGGCCTCCTCGCGCGATCCCGATGGCGTCGAGGAGGAGCGACGCCTCTGTTACGTCGGCATGACCCGAGCGATGGAGAAGCTCACCATCAGCTTCGCGAAGGAGCGGCGGCGCTTCGGCTCGACCAACTTCAGCGTGCCCTCGCGCTTCCTGCGCGAGATCCCGCCCCACGTCCTCGAGGGAGACCCGCCCGACGGCGACGACTTCGCCGACGGCCCGCGCGTCGACTACAGCTACAGCCAGGAGGCCGACGGCGGGGAAGGGCAACTCCAGCCCGGACTCCGCGTGCGGCATCCCGTCTTCGGCGTCGGCAGCGTCGTGCGCGTCACCGGCGAGGGGCCCGGGACGAAGATCGACATCCGCTTCGACCGCGCCGGCGTGAAGAAGCTCGTGCTGAAGTTCGCGAACCTCGAGCCCGCCTGAGGCGAGACGCCTCGCCGGCGAGCGCCGGCCGGCCGCATCTGACGCATCGCGGTGTGGTAGAAGGAAGCCTCACTTGGAGGCGTTCTTGCGGATCTGGCTCCTCTTGCTCGCGGCGCTCTCGCTCTCCCTTCCGGCCCAGGCCGCGGACTCGGACCTCGACGGCGTCGACGACCTCGTCGACAACTGCCCCTTCGTCGCGAACCCGCGCGTGATCCCGGCGCTTCCGGGACAGACCACCGTCGGCGGCCAGCCCGACGACGACCTCGACGGCACGGGCAACGCCTGCGACTGCGACTTCACCGGCGACGGCTTCTGCAACGTCGACGACTTCAACGGGTTCATCGCGGACTTCATCAGCGGCGTGCCCGGCGCCGGCAGCGGCACCGACATGACCGGCGACGGCTTCGTCAACATCGACGACTTCCTCCGCTTCGTCGTCGGCTTCCAGTCCGGCTTCCCCGGTCCGAGCTGCGGCCCGGCCTGCGACGCCCTCGAGCTCGGCTGCAGCGGCCCCGAATGCCCGGCCGGCCCGAACGCCGCCTGCGCGTCGGCGGCCGACGCGCTCTGCGTCGATCGCGACTTCGTCGCGGCGGACGATCTGCTGGCCAACTGCCTGGCCGGCCTGAACGTCGACGACCCGGGCGTGCCGCCCGCCGGTTCGGGCCTCACCTTCGGCGCGGCCACGGGGTTCCGCGGTTTGACCCGCGCACTGCGGCCGTTCTTCGAGCAGCCGGACGATGGGGATCCGTCCGCGACCGATAGCATCCGGGAAGTGCTCGATGCCCTCGGCTTCTCGGAGCTGGGACGTGATCCGCTCGATTGGATGGCAACGCGGAGCACTCTCGCCGACAGTTGCGTCGTCGACGGAGGCCTCGACCCAGGGGACTTCCAGCGGGCCCTAGAGCTCGAGCTGCTTCCCGCACTCGATCAGTCCCTCGCCGAGCTCGGGGCGCTCGAGGCGCAACTGCCGCAATGGGATGGCGCATGCGACGTTCCGACGACCCTCGGGTCGATGAGAATCGAGTTCGATGAAACTGATGCCCTTGCACTGAGAGCTCTTCTTCACTCTTTCCGTGGCCTTCTGCGCTGGCTGCTCGCCTACGACGTCGAATCAGATCTCGAACTCGCTTGCGAGACGTTGCAGCTCGGACCCCTGGGTGGGATCGAGCAGCTTCTGGTGGATCGACCCGGCTTGCTCGAGTTCCGCGATGATGACCTCCGTGCCGCGCCCGCCCTCGACGACTTCCTCTGGGCAGCGGCACTCTCCCGGGCAGCGTTCGACAGCTGGAAAGCCGAAACGGATGACCAGGGCGACGACCTGTTCTCGCTCGCCTTCGAATCGAACGAGGACGAACAGGCCTTGCGCGAGCGTCTCCAGCGCTTGGAGAACACGCTGCTCGGTCCAACTCAGTTCCCGAACCTTGGCCTTTGTGGCGATCCACCTCTGGACGTAGGTGCGTTCTTCGAGACCGCTCCCCGGGCGCTGCTTCCCCCGTTCCAAGGAAATCAGGCCGACGGGAGTCTGTTTCCGGACTTCACCTTCGGGCAAACGATTCCGGGATTCACGGCCGAGCACGCGACCTGTTCGTTCGAAGCAGAGCGTCCGACGGTGGCGATCGGAACTTCGGATGGGTTCAGCGCCGTCGGCTTCGACTTCGTGGACATCGAAGTTCGAGCGGTCGATGAGCCCGCCAACGGCAGCGGGATAGACATCGCGTCGTTCGAATTCTGGCTTCAGCCGTTCCAGTGCGACTACGCAGTCGAGGGCGTTCCAGTACCAGTCGGCTCGATCGGAGGAGTGGGTCATCTGTTCTCACCAAGCACCGCTTCGGATGGAGCGACGATCTTCTCGGCTCGACTGACGGCGGATGGAGCATCTTGGTGTGGCGCCGCCGGGAGTACTCGTATCGTGGATCGCAACGGCAACCAAGCCTTCAGGGGGGCAAGCTTCATCGCAGTGGTGAACGACGATCTGTTGCTTCGGATCAGTCCTCCAGGGAGCATCTTCTCACTCGAGCTCGCACCCCTGGAACTCGCGCTCGAGATCAGAAGCCGCGACAGCGCGGTGTTGGACCCGGACGATCAGACCGTGACCCTGTTCGCGCCGTGCCCGGAAGGGACCACACTGAACGGTCAGCCGGCGAATGCGAGTCCGTTCGAGATTCCTGTCACTACACTGTTCCAAGAAGACGGAGACCCATCTGACGAGGTGAGAACGCTGTCCGCAACGGTCGACCTGGGAGCAAGTGAGTACGCCTGCATCATGCACTTCTGCGTCGATCCTGTTGGCGTGGGTGGCCCGTTCCCGCGGGTTTGTGCACCTCCGTTGAGGGTGGCGCGATGAGTGGCTGGGTACGGGTCGCAACGGCGCTCGCAGTTCTGGGCTGGATCGGCCTGTCTGGCGTGACGTTCTTGCCGTCGGACCGCAGACACTCCGAGAGGGAGGTGTCTTCTTCGATTGCGAGTTCCGTGGACCTGGTCGATGTGACGAGCGAGGGCCGGAGGGTCCGCGTTCAAGTCGGTGAGATCGAGCGGCGCTCGGGGCAGCGCGGGGTCATTCGTTCTCCGCTCTTGGCGGGGACGGTGATGCACGACCTCCGTATCTGGGTGGGTGGAGAGTTGCTCGTGGATGAGGATCAGCTCATGATCCCGAAGCTGGGCGCGTCAGGCTCGGAGTTCGAGATTGCCGGGATCGACGAGTTGATTGCATCGGTCCTGGAGGCCGTGGAGTAGCGGATGGGAGTTTCGCTCCTGGTAGTGTTTGGGCTCCTGCTGACTTCATCCCCAGCCATTGCCCTCGACAGCGATCTCGACGGTGTCGACGACCTGGTGGACAACTGCCCCTCGGTTCCGAACCCGCGGACGGTTCCGCCGCTTCCCGGCCAGACGACCGTCGGCGGCCAGCCGGACGACGATGCGGACGGCACGGGGAACGCCTGCGATTGTGACTTTACCGGCGACGGGTTCTGCAACGTCGAAGACTTCAACGCCTTCCTGCCCGAGTTCATCGTCGGGGTGCCGGAGCCCGGCAGCGGCACGGACATGACGGGTGATGGCTTCGTCAACATCGACGACTTCCTGGCGTTCTTTCCGGGCTTCCACCTGGGCGCCCCGGGAGCGAACTGCGGGCCGGCGTGCGGAGCCCTCCAGCTCGGCTGCAGTGGCCCCGCGTGTCCGCCCGGGCCCAACGCCGTCTGCGCCGCGGCGGCCGATGCGCTCTGCGTGGACCGCGACCTCCTCGCGGCCGACGATCTTCTCGACGCGTGCCTCGCCGGCCTGAACGTCGACGACCCGGGCATGCCCCCGGCCGGCTCCGGACTGACCTTCGGGGCGGCGACCCTCTTCCGTGGCTTCACGCGCTCCCTGCGTCCCTTCCTGGAGCAGGCGGACGACGGCGACCCGAGCCGGGTGGACACGATCCGGGAGGTGCTCGACGCACTCGGCTTCAGCGAGCTTGGGCGCAACCCCTTCATGTGGTTCGCCTCTCGCGACGAAGCCAAGGAGAGCTGCTTCGTCGACGGCCCGCTCGATGTCTCCGCCTTCCAGGCGGCGATCGAGACCGAGCTTCTCCCGGCGTTGGATCAGGCCCTGGCGGAGCTCGCAGCACTCGAGGCCCTGCAGCCGGTCTGGGACGGAAGCTGCGACATGCCCGCGGCTCTCGGACCCCCGATGTCCGTAGAGCTCGACGAGACGGATGCACTCGCGCTTCGTGCGGGGCTCCACTTCTTGCGAGGCATCCTGATCTGGTTGATGTCCTACGACGCGCAGGTCGATCTCCAGGACATCTGCGAGTCGATCCGGCTCGGCCCGCTCGGAGGCGTCGAGCAGATCCTCGCCGACCATCCGAACCTGCTCGAGTTCGAGGATGGCCAGGCCATGGCCGTCGCCGCGGTCGACGAGTTCCTCTGGACCACGGCCCTGGCGAAGGCCGCCGTCGACAGCGCTCTCGCGGAGCCGGACGATCCCTCCGATGACCTGCTCTCCCTCGTCTTCGAGACGCCTGCGGACGAGCAGGCCCTGCGGATGCGTCTCCAGCGGCTCGAAGACTCCCTGCTCGGACCGACACGGTTCCCGAAGCTCCTCGTCTGCGGTGAACCGTTCCTGGATGCGGGCGCATTCTTCGAGGTCTCCCCGCGATCCCTGCTTCCGCCGTTCACCGGCAACCAGGCCGACTACGACCTGATTCCCGACACGACCTTCGGCGGCACCCTCACGCCCTTCTCCTTCGAGGACCTGGCCTGCGTCTTCGAAACGGATCCGCCAGAGATCATCGTTTCGATCGAGCCGGAGAGTTTCGACTTCTCGGACGTCGAGATCCGGCTGCGCGACGAAGGGTCCGGTGTCGACCCCGGCTCGGTGCGGGTGATGTTCCGAGGCGGTTCCGGTTTCACCATCAACGGACTGCCGGCCCCTCCGCCCAGCCCGCCTCCGTTCCCCGAGTTTCCTCCCCCGATCTTCCTGTTCTCGGCCGAGCCGGCCTCCAACGGCTACTACGAGGGCGTCGACGTCACGCACCTTTTCGATCTCACGATCGAGTCGAACGGAGATGTCGTTCTCGAAGGACGGATCGCGTGTGACGCGCCTTGGTTCTGTCCCTTCAGCATCCACGCCAGCGGGGAGGATCGAAACCGAAACCCCGCCTTCGGGGAGGAGTTCGCTCGCGTGGTGAACGCCGGCCTTCTCCTGACGTTCACGCCACCGAGCGGAACGATCTCGGTCCCGACACCGATCGAGTTCGTGCTGACCAGCCAGGACGACACCGAGACCGATCCCGATGAGCGCTCGATCTCCATGAGCTCGTTCCGGTGCGAAGAGGTCTCGTTCGGCGGCGTTCCAATCGACGCGGAGGCGCGCCAGCTCGACGTGTCGGCATTCTTCGACGAGGACGGAGACGACTCCGACCTCGTGCGGACCATGACCGCTCAGCTGGATGTGGTCCCCGGGCTGGTCGGCTTCTGCAACCTGAGCTTCTGCATCGATCTCCTGGGCCCCGACGATCGGAACTTCGTGACCTGTCAGAGCTATGGAGTCTTCGAGTGACTGGCAGTGGCTAGTCGCCGACCGGCGGCCCCTTCAGCTCCACCGTGTTCCCGTCCGGATCCTGGATGTAGATCGAGGGCCCGTTGCCTTCCGCGCCGTAGCGGATGCCCGATTCGCTGACCTCGATGCCGTGCGCGCCGAGGTGCGCGCGCAGCGCATCCTCGTCGAAGGGCTCCACGCGCACGCAGAAGTGATCCATGTTCTTGCCGTCCGGGGCCGGCGGGCCGCCGCCGGCCTTGCCGATGGGCGTATCGACGCCGGCCAGGTCGATGATGGCGCTGCCGGCGCGGAGCTGGTGGAGGCCGAGCTCCGGGAGTTCGCGCTCGACGCTGCAGCCGAGGACGTCGCAGTAGAAGGCGATGGCGCGCGGGACGTCGGCGACGCGCAGGACGACGTGGTCGAGGCCGACGATGGCGTGCGCAGGCTTGCTCACGGGGCCCGGTAGACCGTCTCCTGCCCCTCGCGCTCGCGATGGCTCTCGATGGCCTGCTCGATCAGGCGGTCGAGGAGCGCGGTGTAGGGGAGGCCGGTCGACTGCCAGAGGCGCGGGAACATGCTCATCTCGGTGAAGCCGGGGAGGGCGTTCACTTCGCTCACGTAGAACTGGCCGGTGTCGCGGCACAGGAAGAAATCGATGCGGCCGAGGCCGCTGCCTTCGAGGCAGCGGTAGGCTTCGATGGCGAGCGCGCGGATCTCTTCGGTCCGCGCTTCGTCGAGGTCCGCGGGGATCTTGAGCTCGGTCTCGTCGTCGGCGTACTTGGCGTGGTAGTCGTACCAGTCGCGCTTGGGGACGATCTCGCCCGGCACGGAGGCTTCGGGCGCGTGGTGGCCGATCACGCCGACCTCGATCTCCCGCGCGTTGACGGCGCGCTCGACCAGGAACTTCGCGTCGTAGCGTGCGGCCTCGGCGAGGGCCGGCTCGAGCGCCTCGCGCGTTTCGACCTTGCTGATGCCGACCGAGGAGCCGAGGTTCGCGGGCTTCACGAAGAGCGGCAGGCCCACCTCACGCAGGGCGCGCTCGACCGTGCCGGCACGGTCGCGCTCGAAGTCGTAGCGGGTGACGGCGATGCCCGGCACCACCGGCAGGCCCGCCGCCGCGAGCAGACGCTTCGAAACTTCCTTGTCCATCTGGATCGCCGAGCCGAGCACGCCCGAGCCGACGTAGGGGACGCCCGAGAGTTCGAGCAGGCCCTGTACGCAGCCGTCCTCGCCGCCCGTGCCGTGGATCATCGGGATCACGACGTCGAGGCTCGCGACCGGCGCGCCGGTGCTCGCGGCCTGGAGCGCGCCCTCGCCGGGGGCCGCCGGGAGGTGGACCTCCTCGCCCCGCACGGCCGTCTCGGGCAGCGCCCCCGGCGCGGCCAGGTGCCAGCGGCCGTCGTGGTCCACGCACAGGAGGCGAACGTCGTAGCGGTTCGGGTCGAGGGCCTGGAGGATCGATGCGGCCGAGGCCAGGGAGACCTCGTGCTCGACCGAGCGGCCCCCGAACAGCAATCCCACGCGCAGCTTGTCCATGAGCCCCCCAGCTCTGCTTGCCCCGGGGAGCATAGGATTTCGCGGGGCGGAGCGGCTACCCTGCCGCGATGGCAGCGATTTCCCCCTCACAGACGACGCTCGCGCCCGAGCTCGCGGCCAAGCAGGAGGCCCTGCTCGAGACCCTCCGCCAGGCCGGCCGCGTGATCGTGGCCTTCTCGGGCGGCGTGGATTCGAGCTACCTGGCCTGGGCCGCCCACCGCGCCCTCGGCGAAGACGCCCTCTCGGTGACGGCGGTCTCGCCCTCCTACCCGGAGAGCCACCGCGCCGTGGCCGAGCGGATCGTCCGCGAGAACGGCCTCGCGCACCGCTTCGTCGATACGCGGGAGATGGAGCACGAGGGCTATCGCCGGAACCAGGCGGACCGCTGCTACTTCTGCAAGAACGAACTGTTCGACGTGCTCGACCACGTCGCCGGCGAGCTCGACTTCGCCGCCGTCGCCTACGGCATCAACACCGACGACAAGCGCGACTTCCGCCCCGGCCACCGCGCCGCCGGCGAGCACGGCGTGCTCTCGCCGCTGGTCGATGCGGGCCTCTCGAAGGAGGAGATCCGGGCGCTCTCTCGCGCGGCCGGGCTGCCGACTGCGGACCTGCCGGCCTCGGCGTGTCTGAGTTCGCGGCTGGCCTACGGTCTCGAGGTCACGCCCGAACGCCTGCGCCAGGTCGAGGAAGGCGAGGCCGCGCTCCACGCCCTCGGCTTCCGGCAGATCCGGCTGCGCCACCACGGCCACGTCGCGCGCATCGAGATCGACCCGGCCGAGATGGCGCGCGCGCTCGACCCGGCGATGGTCGAAGCCATGGTTTCGAAGATCAAGCCGCTCGGTTTCCGCTGGGTCTCGCTCGACCTCGAGGGCTACCGCACGGGCTCGCTCAACGCCGTGCTCTCCGCGGACGACCGGGCCAAGGCCGAATGACCGAGTCCGGTTCCCTGCCTCTCCTGGCTTGCGAAGGCGCGCCGCGGGACATGGGGCTCGCGCAGGGCCGTGCCTTCGAAGCGGAGATCGCCGAGCGCGTGCGCCGCGTCGGCGGCCGTGGGGATTGGCTCGGCCGCTGGCGCCCGTTCGAGGGGCCGCGTGGCCACGGCCGTGCGCAGCGCACCGCGCGCGACGTCCGACGCCACTTCCCGCACCTCGACGAGCGGGTGATCGGCCTCTCGCGAGGCGCCGACGTCTCGGAACTCGGTCTCCACTACCTGCTCGCGCGCGAGCGCACGCCGGAAGGCGTCGGCGCGACGCTTCGGGTCGGGCTCGGTCCCGACGGACGCATCACCCTGGCCTCGCCCGAGGAACCGGGCCTCCTGCGCCGCGCGGAGCCCGACGCCTACATCCCCTCGGTCGAGTGGACGCTGCCCTGGCTCCCGGGCGCCTACGCCGGCGTGAACGCGGGCGGCCTGGCCTGCGCGGCGCGCTCGCCCGGGCGGACGGAGCCCGATGCCTGCGAAGGCCCGGCCTTCCTGCTGCTGCAGAACTGCCTCCACCAGTTCGACTCCGTCGACGGTGCGGCCGAGTGGTGCGAGAGCCGTCCGAGCGGAGGGCATGCCGAGCTTCTCTTCTGCGACGCCGCCGGCCGGCGCGCCGCGATCACGATCGAGGGCGACAAGCGCACGCGCAGCGAGCCGCAGCCCCTCGCCGCCGATGGCTCCGCGACGGTGACGCTCGACCCGGCCGCGAAGACGCTCGAGGCCCCCGGGCACCGCATCGTGCTCGGCTAGCCGGGGACTTCCCCCTCCACCCAGCTCGTCAGGTTTCGCGCGAGGAAGCGTTCGAAGCGCCTGCCCGCCTCCGGCCCGGCGGGAAGGGAGACGCTTCGGCGTGCGGCCTCCCCGAAGATCGGCTCGGCCATCAGGAGGAGGGCGATGGTCGCGCCGAGGTGGCGAGCCTCCTCGAGGCTCCGCCCGGGACGCGCGGCCCGGATTCCGCCGACGAGATCGTCGAAGAGGCCGGACCCCCGGCTGCGCCACCCCGAAGCCGAGAGCCAGAGTGCCAGGCGCGAATAGCCGCGGTCCCGGAAGATCGACGTCGCGGCGGAGAGGAAGGCGGGCAGGTCGAGCTCCTCGGAAAGGCTCGGGCCGACCGCCGCTTCGAGGGCCGCGCGCAGCTCCCGCCCGCCGAACTCGAGGAGCGCCGTGAGGAGCGCCTCGCGTGACCCGAAGTGGTAATGGATCGCGGCGTCGGTGATGCCGAGCTCCCGCGCGAGGCTCTGGACGCGGACGCCCTCGGGACCGCGTTCGACGAGGTGCTTCTCCGCCGCCTCGAGGATCCGCCGCCGGGCCTCGGCGGCCGGCCTTCTCCGGCGCTCTCTCGGCCGTTCTCTTGCCACGATCCTTAACTTAGACTACTCAAAGTAAGCGCGCCAGGGAGAACCCGATGCTCGATCGTTTCGTCCAGTACGCCGCGGCCTTCGAGAAGGCCTACGCCAGCGCCGACTACGCCGCCCTCGCTCCGTTCTTCACCGAGGAGGCGGAGTACGTCATCCATCGTCCGGCCCGGTCGACCCTGCGGTACGAAGGCCGCGAGGCCGTGCTCGGCTTCTTCGAATGGATCACCGCGGAGTTCGACCGGAAGTTCGCCTCCCGCCGGGTCGTGCCCTTGAGCGCGCCGCGCGCGGAGGGGGACGAGGTCGAGGTGCATGGCCTCGCGCTCTACACGATGGCTTCGGGCGAGCGCTGCCACTTCACGATGACCGAGACCGCGCACTTTTCGGAGGGCCGCATCGCGCGGCTCGTGGATCGGATCACACCGGGCGGGGAACTCGAGATGCGCCTCGTGGTCGAAGCGCACCCCGAAGTGTTCTTGCCCGCGGTGCTCGAGGGAAAGGCGCCCGTCGGCGACGTGGAGGGGCCGAGCGCCTAGCGCGAGCGGGACCCTCGGCCGCGTCCGCCGCCACCTCCGCGACGTCCGCCGCCGCGGCCGCCACCGCCACCGCCGCCGCGGCCACGCCCGCCGCCGCTGCGGCGCCGTCCGCCTTCGCGTGCGGGCGGCTTCTCGGCCGCGACCTCCTCGGCCTCTTCCGCGGGGATGGAGGTCTGGGGCTTGTGCTCCTCGAGGTAGACGGAAGCCATCTCCGCGAGGTCGCGCCGACCGTCGCTCGTGGCGGCGAAGTCCTCGATGATCGGGAGCAGGCGGTCGACCCGCCAGGCGCGCTCCTTCTCGGACAGCTCGCGCAGGTCGTGCTCGAGCTTCACGCGCAGGCGCTCGCCGATGCGCTTGATCACGTCCTTTTCCGTCGGGAGCTTGCGCTCCTGGATCTTGATCTTCGTGACCGTCTGCATGTACTTGAAGTTGCCGATGTCGAGGCCGGAGACGAGCGTGATGGCGACGCCGGCCTTGCCCGCGCGCCCGGTGCGGCCCGTGCGGTGCACGTAGACCTCGGGCGAGTCCGAGACGGCGTAGTTGAACACGTAGGCGAGGTCGCTGATGTCGATGCCGCGCGCGGCGACGTCGGTCGCGACGAGGATGCGCAGGTCGCCGGCCTTGATCTTGGCCATGGCCTTCTCGCGGGCGGCCTGGGTGAGATCGCCCGAGATCTGATCCGCGTCGAAGCCGTGGCGCTGCAGGTAGCTCGTCACGAAGCGCACGTCGCCCTTCGTGTTGCAGAAGACGACGGCGCTCTCCGGGTCCTCGTGTTCGAGGATCCGTACGAGCGTCTGTTCCTTGTCGCTCGCCTGGCAGAGGTAGAAGAAGTGATCGATCTCCTGGGGCGCGAGCTGGTCCTCGGAGAGCGTCACGAACTCGGGCTCGGTGAGGAACACCCGCGCGAGCGAGCGCACCTTCTCGGGGATCGTCGCCGAGAACAGGCACGACTGCCGATCCTTCGGCAGGTAGCTGTTGATCTCGCGCATGTCGGGCCAGAAGCCGAGGGAGAGCAGCTCGTCCGCTTCGTCGAGCACGAGCATCTTCACGTGGTCGAAGTTCATGCGCTTCGAGCCGAGGTGGTCGAGGATGCGGCCCGGCGTTCCGACGATGACGTGGGCGCCACGCTCGATGCCGTCGAGCTGTTCCTGGTAGCCGACGCCGCCGTAGATCGGCAGGCAGCGAACGCCGCGCTCCTTGCCGATCGTCGTGACTTCGACGGCGACCTGGTTGGCGAGTTCGCGCGTGGGCAACATCACGAGCGCCTGGGTTTCGGGAAGGTCCGGATCGACGAGGGTGCAGATCGGCACGCCGAAGGCGCCGGTCTTGCCGCTGCCGGTGCGCGCCTGGACGATCAGGTCCTTGCCTTCGGAGAAGAGCGGGAGCACCCGTGCCTGCACGGGCATGGGCTCCTTCCAGCCGAGGGCTTCGATGCCGGCGTCGATGTCGTCCGGGAGGTCCGGGAAGAGGGTCTTGAATTGGGTCATGTGGCGGCGGAAGGTATCGAAACCGCGAGGGTTTCGCCGAGTCCGCCGCAGGGCGCCTGCGCTACCGTCGCGGCCATGGCGCACCTGTCCGAGGAGGAACTCGCCCGCATCGCCGGGCTCGCACGGCTGTCGCTCTCGCCGGAGGACGCCCGCGCGATGGCCGCGGACCTCGACACCATTCTCGGTTACGTCGAGATGCTCGAGGGGCTCGATACCGAGGGCGTCCCGCCGACGGCCCACATCGAAGCCCTGCCGACGCCCTACCGGGCGGACGAGCCCCGCCCGAGCCTGGCCCCCGAGCGCGCCGTGGCGAACGCCCCGGAGGCCTCGGGTTCCGCCTTCGCCGTCCCGGCCGTCATGGACGGGGACGAGGAGGAGGGCGGGTGAGCGAGCCGAACGCAGCCGCGGAGCCGCTCGGGACGCTCGACGAGCTGGGCGAAGCGCTCGCCGCGGGCCGGACCACCGCTGCCGCGCTGACGGAACGCGCCCTCGCTCGCGCCGCGGGCGCAGGGGAAGCCCTCGGGGTCTTCACCTCGCTCCGCCCGGAGGCGGCCCGCGCCGAAGCCGCCGCCGCCGACGAGCGCCGCGCGGCGGGCGAGCCGCTCGGCCCCCTCGACGGGATCCCGATCGCGATCAAGGACAACTTCTCGCACGCCGGCGAGCCGAACGGCTGTGCCTCGAAGATCCTCACGGGCTACTTGGCGCCCTACGACGGCCACACCGTCGAGCGCCTGAAGGCCGCCGGCGCCGTCATCATCGGCCGAACGAACATGGACGAGTTCGCGATGGGCTCCTCGACGGAGAACTCCGCCGCCGGGCCCTCGCGCAACCCGTGGGACCCCGAGCGCGTTCCCGGAGGCTCCTCGGGCGGCTCGGCCGCCGCCGTCGCCGCCGGCATCGTGCCGCTCGCCTACGGCAGCGACACGGGCGGCTCGATCCGCCAGCCCGCGGCCTGCTGCGGTGTCGTCGGCATGAAGCCGACCTACGGCCGCGTCTCGCGCTACGGCCTCGTCGCGTTCGCCTCTTCGCTCGACCAGATCGGACCCTTCGCGCGCACGGCGAAGGACGCGGCGATCGGACTCGCCGCCGTCGCCGGACACGACGGGCGGGATTCGACGTCGCTGCCCGACCCGGTTCCGGACTACGCGGCGGCCCTCGACGGCGACGTCTCCGGGCTCACCGTCGGGCTGCCGCGCGAGTACTTCGTCGAGGAGGGCGTCTCGCCCGGCGTGCTGGCCCGAGTCCGCGAGGCGGTCGAAACGCTCCAGGCGGCCGGGGCCAAGGTGAAGGAGGTCTCGCTCCCGCACACGCGCTACGCCGTCGCGACGTACTACCTGGTGGCGACGGCGGAGGCGTCGAGCAACCTCGCGCGCTTCGACGGCGTCCGGTACGGGCACCGCGCCGCCGGCGCCGGGGACCTGCGCGAACTCTACGAACGCTCGCGCTCCGAAGGCTTCGGGGCCGAGGTGAAGCGGCGAATCCTGCTCGGCACCTACGTGCTCTCGGCCGGCTACTACGACGCCTACTACAAGAAGGCACAGCAGGTGCGGACGCTCCTCCGGCGCGACTTCGAGGAGGCCTTCGCGAGCTGCGACCTGATCGCCACGCCGACGGCCCCCGAGCCGGCCTTCCGCCTCGGCGAGAACACCGAAGACCCCCTGCGCATGTACCTCGCCGACGTCTACACGGTGGCCGCGCCGCTCGCGGGCATCCCCGGAATCTCGACGCCCTGCGGCTTCGCCGACGGCCTGCCCGTCGGGCTGCAGCTGCTCGGGCCGCCGCTCGGCGAAGAGCGGCTCCTCGCCGTCGCCGACGCCTATCAGCGTGCGACGGACCACCACGCGGCGCGCCCGCCCGAGCCCGGCCGATGAGCGCCCAGGCTTCGAGCCCGAGCTCCCCGCACCCCGACTACGAGGTCGTGATCGGTCTCGAGACCCACGTCCACATGAAGACGCGCACCAAGCTCTTCTGTGGCTGCGAACTCGCCTACGGCGACGACCCGAACCACCACACCTGCCCCGTGTGCCTCGCGCTGCCGGGCGCGCTGCCCGTCTTGAACGAGCAGGCGGTGGACTTCGCCCTGCGCGCGGCCCTCGCCACGAACTGCGAGATCCACCGGCACTCGATCTTCGCGCGCAAGAACTACTTCTACCCGGACCTGCCGAAGGGCTACCAGATCTCCCAGTTCGAAGAGCCCTATTGCACCGCGGGCTACGTCGACGTGCCGCTCGAATCCGGCACGAAGCGCGTGCGGCTCACGCGGATCCACATGGAAGAGGACGCCGGCAAGTCGATGCACGGCGAGGGCGGTGGGTCGCTCGTGGACCTGAACCGCTCCGGCACGCCGCTGCTCGAGATCGTGACCGAGCCGGACATGCGCTCGGCCGAGGAGGCCGTGGCCTACCTGCGCACCCTGCGTTCGCTCCTGCGCTTCCTCGACGTGTCCGACGTCGACCTCGAAAAGGGTCACTTCCGCTGCGACGTGAACGTCTCGCTCCGGCCCCACGGCTCGGAGACGTACGGAACGCGCGCCGAGCTGAAGAACCTGAACAGCTACCGCTTCATCCAGGAAGCGATCGAAGCGGAGATCGAGCGCCAGGCCGACCTGATCGATGGCGGCGGCGCGGTCCAGCAGTGCACGCTCCGCTACCACCCGCGGACGCGCACGACCTCGGTGATGCGGCTCAAGGAGAACGCGGACGACTACCGCTACTTCCCGGACCCGGACCTGATCCCGCTCATCGTCGAAGAGGCGCGCATCGAGAAGGCCCGCGAGGCGCTTCCCGAGCTGCCCGCCGAAAAGCGCGAGCGCTTCGCCAGCGAGTACGCGCTTTCCGAGAAGGACGTCGCCGCCCTGACGGCGAGCCGGGAGCTCGCGGACTTCTTCGAGGCGGCGGCGCGGGAACACGGCGACGGGGCCGCGGTGTCGAAATGGCTGCTGCGGGATGTCGCGCGGGTGCTGAACGACCTCGACGCCGAGATCGACGACCCGCGCGTGAAGCTCGGGCCCGCGGGCCTCGCGGGTCTCGTCGGGCTCGTCGACGCGCGGAAGATCACGGCGTCCGTGGCGCGGGAGCTGCTGCCGGAGCTGGTTGCGACGGGGGCGGACCCGGCGGGCCTCGTCGCCGAGCGCGGCCTCGAAGCCGTGTCCGACACCGGCGTGCTCGACGAGGCGGTCGACGCCGTGCTCGCCGAGAACGCCGACGTGGTCGAGCGCATCCGAGGCGGAGAGAAGAAGCTCCTGAACGCGCTCATGGGACAGGTCATGAAGCGGACCCAGGGCAAGGCCGACCCGGGCGCCGTCCGCGAGATCCTGGCGCGCAAGGTCGGAGGGAATTGACATTGCGGAAGGTGCTCGTCGCGTTCGTCGTGCTGATCCTCCTCGCCGTGGCCGGGCTCGCCTTCGTGCTGCCGGGCCTGGTCTCGAGCGAGGCGGTGCAGGGCCGCATCGCCGACGCCGCGCGCGAGGCGACCGGGCGCGAGTTCCGCTACGCGGACCTCGGCTTCGGGTTCTTCCCGCCGCGTCTGCGCCTCTCCGAACCGAGTCTCTCCGGCGAGGCTGCGAGCGACCCGCCCTTCATGGAGGCGCGGGAGGTCTCGCTCCAGCTCGCGCTCTGGCCCCTGCTCGCGCGCAGCGTGGTGCTCGAGAACCTCGTCGTCGAGGAGGCGACGCTCCGCCTCGTGCGCGACGCCGACGGGATCCGGCTGCCCGAGCCGCCCGCGGAAGAGGCGCCGGCCGATCCGGCCCCTTCGGAGGGTGGACCTTCCAGCGGCAAGGAAGAGGACTCCGGCGTCTCCCTCGCCGTCGAAGAGGTGGCCCTGCGCGGTTCGCGCATCGTGCTCGAGGATCGGACGGTCGCCCCGGCGGCGACCTGGGACATCGAGGACCTCGACGCCACCGCCCGGCTCTCGCTCACCGGCCCCGCGGAGATCGACGTGGATGCCCGGGTCGAGGGCGGCGGCTTCGCGCTCGACGGCACCGCGGATCTCGAGGCCTCGACGGCGGACCTCGAAGCGAAGCTCGACGGCATCGGTCTGGCGGCGCTCGCTCCCTATCTCGACGACGGCCGCAGCGTCGCCGGTGCGCTCTCGGGTACGGTCGGCGTGCGCGGCGCCTTCGCCACGCCGGAGATCGCGGCGGACCTCGACGTCGCGGAGAGCGTCGTGCGGATCGGTGACGTCGACCTGCGCGGGCCTCTGGCACTGCGGGCGAACCTCCGGGGCGGCGATGCGCTCTCGGGCACGTTCGACGTGGATGCCACGGCCGCCGAGCTCGACGCCTTCGAGGGCGCCTACCGCAAACCCGCCGGCCGCTCCGCCAACGTGAAGGGCCGGCTCGTCCCGCGCGAAGACGGCGGCCTCACCGTCGACGACGTGGAGCTCAAGATCCACAACGTCGACGCCCGCGGGAAGGTCGACGTCGACGGCGAGCGCGTGCGCGCGTCCCTGAACGCCGAGCCCTTCGACCTTGCAGGCTGGGACGAGCTGGTTCCGGCCCTCGCCGAGTACGGGCTCCGCGGTACGGTTCGCCCGGAGGCGCTGGCCTTCACGACCGAGCCGCTCTCCTTCCACGGCAAGATCGGCCTCGACGGCGTCGAGGCCGTGCTGCCCGACGGCCCGCCCGTGGTGGTCCGCGGCGCCGTCGAGGGCAAGGGCGATGCGGCGGAGCTCGTCGACGTCGTGCTCGAGACGGGCGGGGAAGCGCTGCGTATCTCCGGCCGCGTCGACGGCCTCTCGAAGGAGCGCATGCGGTACAAGGTCCGGCTCGGCGCCGACGGCGCGGAGACCAACACCCTGCTCTCCGCGTTCGCCGGCGTCTCGGACCAGGTCTTCGGCCCGCTCCAGTTCGCGACGGACCTCTCGGGCGTGACCGGCGACGAAAAGCTCGAGGACCTGACCGGACGGGTGGCCTTCGAAGTGACGCCCGGCCGGTGGAAGGACGTCTCGCTCCTCGAGCAGACCGTGCTGCGGCTCGGCGACGTCGGCGAGGCGGCGCTGCTCGTGGCGACGCTGAAGAAGCCCGAGCGCGCCAAGAAGATGGAGCGCTACTACGGCGACGAGTTCGAGGCGCTCGCCGGCACCTTCGACGTCGCCCAGGGCTGGGCGCGCACCGAAGACCTGCGGCTCGTCTACGACGGCTACCGCGTCGATCTGGCCGGCGGCCTGCGGCTCTTCGACCAGCTCCTCGACTTCACGGGCAAGCTGACGCTCAAGCCCGAGGTCGACCAGAATCTCGCCGATGCCTCCGGGGAGCCGGAGCCCGGCGAATCCCGCGAGCGCGTGATCGAGCTGGCGCGCGTGAAGGGAACGCTCGCCGAGCCCGACGTCGAGATCTCCTCCGCCGAGGCGCGCAGCCTGGCCGGGAGCTACGCGCGCAGCAAGGTCCGCCGCAAGTACGGCGAGAAGCTCGACGAGAAGCTCGGCGAGGGTGCGAGCGAGCAGGTCGGTGAGCTGATCGAAGGGCTCTTCGGCGGAAAGCGCTGACCGTGGCCGAGTGGTTCACCCTGCGCGCGCGGGAGAACGCCGTCGAGCTGCTCGACCAGCGCCTCCTTCCGGCGGAGGAGCGCATCCTCGAGCTGCACGATGCCGAGGCGGTGGCGCGGGCCATCGAGGATCTCGTCGTCCGCGGCGCGCCGGCCATCGGCTGTACGGCGGCCCACGGCGTCGCGCTGGCGGCGCGGCGGAGCGAGGCGGCGGACGTCCCCGGCCTCGTTCGCGACGTCGAGTCGGCCTGCCAGCGGCTCGAGGCCACGCGCCCGACCGCGGTCAACCTCTTCTACGCGATCGACCGTATGCGCCGGCGTCTCGGCGAAGCCGTCGGAGCCGAGGGCGCGACGTTGGCCTCGGTCCGTGCGGCGCTCGGCGCGGAAGCGGAGGCGCTCGTTGCCGAGGACGTGGCGTCCTGCCGGCAGATCGGCGAGGCGGGCCTCGAGCTCGTTCCGCAAGGCGCGCGCATCCTCACCCACTGCAACGCCGGGGCGCTCGCGACCGCGGGCTCGGGGACCGCGCTCGGCGTCGTTCGCGCGGCCGCGGCGGCGGGCCGCAAGCCGGCGGTGCTCGCGGACGAGACGAGGCCCTTCCTGCAGGGCGCGCGGCTGACCGCCTGGGAGCTCGCGCGCGACGACATCCCCGTCACCGTCATCACCGACGGCATGGCGGCCCACTTCATGGCGCGGGGCGAGGTCGACCTCGTCGTCGTCGGGGCCGACCGCGTGGCCCGCAACGGCGACGTCGCGAACAAGATCGGGACCTACGGTGTGGCCGTGCTGGCCCGCGCCCACGACGTCCCGTTCTACGTCGCCGCGCCCGTCGCGACCTTCGACCCGGATACGCCCGACGGCAACGCGATTCCCATCGAAGAGCGGGGGCGCGCAGAGGTCGCGCAGCTCGGCGGCAACGAACTGGTGCCGGCCGACGTCCCCGTCCGGCACCCGGCCTTCGACGTCACGCCGGCCCGTCTCGTTTCGGCCTGGGTCACGGACCGCGGCCTGCTTCGGCCCCCCTTCGACGCCGCGAAACTCGGCCGGTCCGGGTAGCCTCGGCTCGCCCCGAACGCAGCCCCGGCTCGACTCGAACGCGGTAGGATCCACCTCCGCTGCGGACGAGGCCGGTTCCCGCCGCTGCGATCGTTCCTTCGTCGGAGGCTCCCATGGCGATCACCGGTGAGAAGATCTGGCTCGACGGCGAGCTCGTGGCCTGGGACCAGGCCAACGTCCACATCCTGACGCACACGCTCCACTACGGCCTCGGCGTCTTCGAGGGGCTGCGCTGCTACGCCACCGAGGATGGCCGTTCGGCGGTCTTCCGCCTGCAGGACCACACCCGGCGCCTGTTCGACTCCGCCCATATCAACCTGATGGAGATCCCGTTCAGCGAAGCGCAGGTCAACGACGCCATCCTCGAGACGATCCGCGCGAACTCGCTCACCGAGGGCTACGTGCGGCCGCTCGTCTTCGTCGGCGACGGCGCCATGGGCCTGAACCCCGCCGAGAACCCGATCCGGCTCGCGGTGATCGCCTATCCCTGGGGCGCCTATCTCGGCGAGGAAGGCATGGAGCGCGGCATCCGGGCGAAGGTCTCGACCTTCCCGCGCAACCACCCCGCAGCGAAGATGACCAAGGGCAAGACCTGCGGCGACTACGTGAACTCGATCCTCGCCAAGCGCGAGGCGCTGCTCGACGGCTACGACGAAGCGGTGATGCTCGATACCGACGGCCGCGTCTCCGAGGCCAGCGGCGAGAACGTCTTCATCGTGCGCGACGGCGCGATCCGCACGCCGCCGCTGCCGACGATCCTCGCCGGTCTCACGCGCGAGGTCGTGATGAAGATCGCGCGCGATCGGGGCATTGAGGTCACCGAGGCGGAGATCACGCGCGACGAGTGCTACGTCGCCGACGAGATGTTCCTGACCGGTACGGCCGCGGAGCTCACGCCCGTGCGCGAGCTCGACCGGCGAGCGATCGGCAGCGGGAGCCGCGGGCCGATCACGAAGACGCTCCAGGATGCCTTCTTCGGCATCGTCGCCGGCCGCGACGCCAAGTACGAGGACTGGCTGACCTATCTGTAGGCGCCCGGCCCCGTCGCGGTCCTGTCGGTTCGCCGGCGTGACCGCCCTTGTCACAGCACCCCTCCATGTTCTGGTTCGTGGGCAGCGCCCCGCGCGCGCAGCGTCCGCGGCGTCGTGCCGTTGCGACGCGAGGGCTTCCCCCGCTGCCCCAGCCATTCGCGGCGGCGTGGGCCCGGCCTCGGGTCCACGTTGCGCAGACGCAGGAGTAGGAGGAATCGATGCAGGGTGTTCGGCTCGCGCGGCGGCAGGTGGACAAGGAGGTCACGCTCTGGCCCCTCGTGGCGGAGTCGAGTGCGGTTTCGCCGCTCGAGGTCTGGCCCGTCGAGACGGCCCTCGAGGACGGCTTCCTCTCCGTCGCGAGCCTGTCGCGGGAGACTTCGGAGGGCGCGGCCGGCGCGGCCCCCGCCGAGGCGGTCCGTGTGACGAACCGGGCGGCGCTGCCGGTCGTCCTCCTGGCCGGGGAGCCGCTCGGCGGGGCAGGGGTGGCCGCCGAGAGCCGGCTCATCCCGCCGCACTGCGCGGTGAGCCTCTCCCTGGCCGCGGCGTCGAGCGAGCGGCCGTGTCCGCACTGCGTCGAAGCGCTGGTCGCGGCGTTTCGTCCCGAGGAGGGGCAGGTCGGCTTCGTGCTCTCCCTGCACGACCGGGCGATCGCCCTGGAGGTGGTGTCCCCGGGCTGGCTCTGCGAGCGGCGGCTCGAGCGCCGTCTCGCGGCCTGGGCGCCGTGGCTCCTGGCCCAGGCCGGGCGCGACGCCTGGGAACACGAGGATTCCGGCCCCGGCTTCGCCCCGGAAGACCTGCTGAGGGCGGTCGCCGCCAGCGGCGGCGGGCCCTTCCACCGGGTGCTCACGAGTCCCGAGCTCCGGGGGCCTTGGAAAGCGTAATACATTGTCATACATTCTCGACCATGAGCGAGCGAGGGCGCGGAGAGGGCAGGGGGCGGACGGACCAGGCGGACCGTGAGGGGCGCCGGGAGCGCCGACGTCGCCGCAAGGAGCGGATCCTCCATACCCGCATCTCCGAGGACCTCGAAGCCGACCTGCGCCGGGCGGCCGAGGAGCTCCGCGTCCCGGTCTCGAACCTCGTGCGCAACGTGCTCGAGGAAGCCGTCTCCGTCGCGGACGCGGTCAGTGAGGCCGTCGGCGGGGATCTCGGCGAGCTGATCGACGACGTCGTCGAAGGGGCGGAGGAGGTGGCCGAACGCCTCCGCCGCGATGCGGCGCCCGAGCGGGGCCGCGGGCGCTGGACGTCCGCAGCGCGGGCGGCCAGGGCGAGGTCGGAGCGGCCGGAAGCCACGCGTGCCCCGGAGGCGGCGGAGCGTCCGCAGCCGCGGCCGGCATCCCCGACGGAGCCGGCGATTCTCGGCTGGCAGCCCCTGGTGCTGGCGGCGAACCAGCGCTGTGACTGCGGAGAGGCCCTCGCGGCGGGCAGTCAGGCCCACGTCGCCCTGACCACCGCTGGCCTCGTCGAGCGCTATCGCTGTGGAGCGTGCATCGGCGGCCTCGGAGACGTGTAAGCTCCGCCCATGGCGACCACCATCCACGACCTCGTGACCCCGGCGCTCCTGGTCGATGCCGCTGCATTCGATCACAACCTGCGGACCATGAGCGAAGCCCTGCCCGGCGCCCGCCTGCGTCCCCACGTGAAGGCCACGAAGTGCACCGCACTGGCGAAGCGTCAGGCCGAGCTCGGCCACAAGACCTTCTGCTGCGCGACGATCCGCGAGATGGAAGGCATGGCGGAGGCCGGCCTCGGCGAGGACCTGCTGCTCGCGAACGAGGTGCTCGACGCCACGCGCCTCGGCAAGATCGACGCGCGCGTGACCGTCGCGGTCGACTCCGACGCCACGGTCGATGCCGCGGCGCGCGGGGGCGTTCGGGAGGTGCTCGTCGACGTGAACGTCGGCCTGCCGCGCTGCGGCTGTGCGCCCGAGGACGCCGGACGCATCGCCGACCGCGCCCGCAAGGCCGGCCTCGAGGTGCGCGGGGTGATGGGCTACGAGGGGCACGTGATGCCGGTCCAGGACCGGAACGATCGCGTCGAGGCCACGCGCGTGGCGATGGAGAAGCTCCTCGCCGCCCACAAGGAGACCGGGGGCGACGTCATCTCCGCCGGCGGGACCGGCACCTACGACATCAACACCTGGGCGAACGAGATCCAGGCCGGCTCCTACTCGCTGATGGACACGGACTACCAGAAGCTCGGGCAGGGGTTCCGCCAGGCGCTCACGGTCCTCTCGACGGTCGTCTCGGTTTCTCCGGCGTGGGCCGTCGCGAACGCGGGCTTGAAGTCCCTGGCGCTCGACCACGGCAACCCGACGATCGAAGGCGCGAAGGTCTGGTTCTGCTCGGACGAGCACCTGACCTTCAACGCGGAAGAGGGGCAGCCCAAGCCGGAAGTCGGCGATCTCGTGCGCGTCGTCCCCGCCCACATCGACCCGACCGTCGCCAAGCACGAAGCGATGCACGTCGTCGACGGCGAGACCGTCCTCGAGACCTGGCCCGTCGATCTGCGCGGCTGGTAGGCGGCGCGCCCCGGCTCTTCCGGCCGCTCAGGCCGGCCAGTGGGCGACCGGACGCCCCGAATCCTGGAGCTCGAGGTATTCCGCGAGCATCGCCCGGAGCGCGTCCTTGCGGTCGAAGCGCTCGTCGTAGTGGGCGAGGCGGGCGAGCTGCCAGTCCGCGCCGGTCTGCCGGCTGCGCACGCGCTCCTCGATCACGCCGAGGGCCTCGTCGATCTCGCTCGCATCGACGCCGCCGCGCTCGAGCCCGCGCCGCGCCACCGGAAGCAGTTCGAGAATCAGCGACGAGACGGGAACGGGCTTCGGCGACGGCGGCTTGCGCGAGGGCCAGAGCAGCATCGCGCCGAGACCCGACTGGGCCGCCCGGTAGAGATTGCGCTCGGCGTACTTGAAGGGGAGGGCGGTCGTCATCCAGTCCGACTCTTCCTGCAGCCCGATGGCGAGGCCGATGTGCAGGGCGGCGTTTGCGAGCATGTCCGTCACGGTCGGCCCGGCCGGGAGCGAGCGCATCTCGATGCGCAGGTGGCCGCCGCCCTTCGGGTCGTAGACGCCGCGGTTCCAGCGCCAGACCGTGCCGTGGTGCAGACGGATCTCGTCGAGGCGCGGGACGCCGCCGGCGGCGATGCACTCGAGCGGGTCTTCGTCGCCGACCACGGGCAGCAGCGGCGCGTGCAGCGCGACGGTCTCCTGGAACAGCTCGAAGGCGCCCTCCCGCGTCCAGCCGTTGCCGAGGGAGACGCGCGGCGGCCGCCAGGCGTCCCAGGATTCGTGGCGCTCGTCGACGGACTGCTTGAACAGGGCGATGCGGGTCTCGCGCCAGAGCCGGTGGCCGAGGAAGATCGGCGAGTTCGAAGCGGCGGCAAGGACCGGCGCCGTCGCGATCTGCACGGCGTTGTAGAGGTCGACGAACTCGCCGGGCTCCGTGCGCAGGTGGACCTGGAAGCCCGTGTTCGCGCCTTCGACGGTGACGTCCTCGGCCTCGAACTCGAGGGGCTCGTCGCCGTCGATCTTGATCTCGAAGGCCTGCTGGCGAAGGCGGCGGACGCCGGCCGAGAGCGCGCGGAAGCGGGCGACGTCGGTCATCGTCTGGTTGCCGGCGGAGAAGTCGCTCTCCCGGAGCGTCGGCAGGATCCCGACCATGGCGAGTCGGCCGTCGCTGCGCGCGGCGCCCCCGCGCAGGCGCCCGAGCAGGTGTTCGAACTCCTCCCGCATCGCCTGGAAGGGACGCCCGGCCAGGGGCTGCGGGCTCGCGTTGCATTCCAGGTTGAAGCGGTTCAGCTCGACGGTCAGGCGCGGGTCGTCGGCCGCCGCCAGGACGGCCTGGTTCTCGCCGAGCGGGTCGCCCTTGGCATCGACGAGGTTCAGCTCGAGCTCGGCGCCGATCGAGGGCTCGCCGTGGCCGAAGGTCGCCCGGGACAGGACGCTCTGGAGGGCGGCCAGGCCGTCTTCGAGACGCTGGGCGTAGCGCTCGTAGTCTTCGGCGCTGAACTCCTCCTGGTCGATGTTCTGGCCCATGGCTCCCCCGGCGAGACGCGCGCGGAGCCCGTGCGAGGGCCCGACGTGACGCCGCCGGAAGCTAGGCTAAACAGACGGGGCCCGGCAGCCCTCGCGCCGGCCCCGGGCGCCATCGAGAAGGCCAATGAAGCGATCCAAGGTCCTGAAGCGAATCGTGATCGGGCTCGTGTTCCTGGCGGTGGCGTCCACGGTCTTCGTGGGCGGACACCTCTACCTCGCCCAGCGGCTGATCTTCGATCCGGCGCTCCCGCCGGCCCTCGAGACCGGGCTCCTCGTTCTGATGGCGCTCTGCGCGGCGAGCATCTTCGCCGAGCCGATCGCCCAGCGGACGGCGCCGCTCGCCGTTTCCCGGGCCATCGCCTGGCCGGCGGCCGTGTGGATGGGGGTGGCGTTCCTGCTGCTCGTCGGTCTCGGGGCCTCGGAGCTGGTGATGGGCCTGCTCGGTGCCGCGGGGGGAGACGAAGTCGGCGCGGCCCGGCTGCGCGCCTTCACCGTGGCCGGCGTCGCGGGGCTCGCCGCCGCGGCCGGCATGCGCGGCGCCCTGGCACCGCCGGCCGTGAACCGGGTCGACGTCCCGCTCCCGCGCTGGCCCGCGGCGCGCGACGGCTACCGCATCGTCCAGATCACCGACATCCACATCGGCCCGATCCTCGACCGCCGCTTCTCGCAGCACCTCGTCGACCGCGTGAACGCGCTTGACCCGGACCTCGTGGTCGTGACGGGCGATCTCGTCGACGGGCGCGTCGAGCGCCTGACCGAGGAGGTCGCGCCCTTCGCCGGCCTGCGCGGACGCGACGGCGTCTTCTTCGTCACCGGCAACCACGACTACTTCTCCGGCGTCGACCCCTGGGTCGAGGAGGTGCGCGGCCTCGGGTGGCGCGTGCTGCGTAACGAGCACGTGACCCTCGGCGAGGGAGACGCCGCCTTCGACCTCGCCGGCGTCGAGGACCACCGCTCCGGCGGCTACACGCGCGGCCCCGGCGAGGACCTGCCGGCGGCGCTCGCGGGCCGCGAAGCCTCGCGGGCGTGCGTGCTCCTCGCCCACGATCCGAGCACGTTCCGCAAGGCGCGCCGCGCCGGCATCGACCTGCAGATCTCCGGCCATACCCACGGCGGCCAGATCTGGCCCTTCGTCTACCTCGTGCGCGCGGTCATCCCGTGGGTGGCCGGCCTCTACCGCGACGGCGCCGCGCACTGCTTCGTGAGCCGCGGGACCGGTTTCTGGGGCCCGCCGATCCGACTGCTCGCTCCGGCGGAGATCAGCGAGCTCACCTTGCGGCGGGCGTCCGCATGACGCGGCTCGCGGCGTGCGGGCTGGTCGCCTTCGCCCTCGTGCTCGGGGCGTGCGGCCGGAACGAACTCTCGCCCGAGGAGCAGGTGCGCGCGATGATCACCGCCGCCGAGCTCGAGGCCCAGGCGAAGGACCTCGTCGCGCTGAAGGCGCGCATCGCTCCGGATTACAGCGATCGCTTCGGCCGGGACCGCGCGGAGCTCCTCGGCTTCCTGCGGCTGCACTTCCTGCGCAACGAGCGCATCCACCTGCTCGTCCGCGTGGCGGAGATCGAGGTCGACCCGAAGGGCCGCGCCCGGGCGCACGTCCTGGTCGGCACCGCCGGCCGCCCCATCCCGGCCCTCGAAGCCCTCGCGGACGCCGCCGCGGACCTCCTCTGGGTGGACCTCGAGTTCGCCCTGCGCGAGGGGCAATGGACGGTCACCAGCGCGGACTGGCAGCGGGCGCGGCTCGAAGACCTCCTATAATGCGGATCCGCCCATCCCGTCCAGGAGACCCCGATGATCGAGTGGAGTGAGCAGCACCTGATGATCCGCGACGCGTTCCAGCGCTTCGTGGAGGAAGAGATCAAGCCGAACCAGGAGGCGCTCGAGCACGGCGATCTCCCGCCCTACGACATCCTGCGCAAGATGTACTCGACCTTCGGCATGGACGAGCTCGCGCGCACCCGCTTCGAGAAGCAGATCGCGGCCGAGAAGGCCGGCAAGTCGAAGAAGGACGCGAAGTCCGCAGGCAAGGAAGGCGGCGGCGGGGGCGCGATGATGCTGATCCCGATCATCGAGCTCTGCCGCTATTGCCCGGGCATGGTGACGGCCATGGGCGTCTCCGTGGGGCTCACGGCCGGCGCGATCCTCTCGAAGGGGACGACGGCCCAGAAGGAGAAGTGGGCCCTTCCGATCCTCACCCTCGACAAGATCGGCGCCTGGGCGATCACCGAGCCGGGCTCGGGCTCCGATGCCTTCGGCGGGATGAAGGCCACGGCGCGGCGCGACGGCGACGAGTACGTGCTGAACGGCAACAAGACCTTCATCACGAACGGGCCCTACGCGGACACGACCGTCTTCATCTGCAAGCTCGACGAGCCGGGGGTCGAGCCCGAAGACCGCAAGATGGTCTCCTTCATCCTCGACCGCGGCATGCCCGGCTTCGAGCAGACCAAGCCGATGAAGAAGATGGGCATGCACTCCTCGCCGACGGGAGAGCTCTTCCTCCAGGACGTTCGCGTCGGCAAGGACCGGCTGATCGGGGAGTCCGAGAACCGGGCCGAGGGCAAGTCCGGCGCGAAGGACACGTTCTCGATCGAGCGCTCGGGCGTGGCGGCGATGGCCCTCGGCATCATCGAGCAGTGCCTCGAGTACAGCATCGACTACGCGAAGAACCGCGTCTCCTTCGGGAAGCCCATCGGCGAGTACCAGCTCATCCAGCTGAAGCTCGCGAAGATGGAAGTCGCCCGGATGAACGTGCAGAACATGATCTTCCGGCAGATCGAGATGAGCGAGCAGGGCAAGTCCATGACCTTCGCCGAGGCCTCGGCCATGAAGCTCTACTCGGCGCAAATCTGCACCGAGGTCTGTCTCGAGGCGGTGCAGCTCTTCGGCGGCAACGGCTACATGGCCGAGTACAAGGTCGAGCAGCTCGCGCGCGACGCGAAGGTGATGCAGATCTACGCGGGCACGGACGAGATGCAGATCCGTGCGATCGCGCGGGATCTGCTCTCCCGCTAGGGCCCTTCGCCGTGGCCGCCCGGGCCGGACGCATCGCCATCCCGCTGCGGGAGATCCGCTTCCAGTATGCGCGGAGCTCGGGCGCCGGCGGCCAGAACGTGAACAAGGTCGAGACCAAGGCGATCCTGCGCTGGCCCGTGGCGGAGTCGACGGCGATTCCCGCCGCGGTGCGCGCGCGGTTCCTCGAGCGCCACGCCCGGCGCATCACCCAGGACGGCGAGCTCGTCCTCACCAGCCAGCGTTTTCGCGACCGGGCCCGCAACGTCGCGGACTGCATGGAGAAGCTCCACGCCCTGCTCGACGAGGTGGCCGTGGCCCCGCGCAAACGCCGCGCGACGAAGCCGACGAAGGCGAGCCGCGAGCGTCGCGTCGAGCAGAAGCGCAAACGCTCCGCGGTGAAGGCCGGCCGGCGCAGGCCGGGAGCCGACGATTGAGGGCCATGGCGTGGACGTTCGCGCTGGCCATCCTGCTCGCCGGGCCCGCGCCGGCCGACGGCCCCGGCCGGTCTGCCGCTGCCTTCGAATCGGTCCGGGAGCGCCTTCGCGTCCAGGTCCGGGGCCTCGAAGACCCCGTCGCCCCGGGCGCGGTCTGGCGTCAGGACTTCTTCGAGACACGCACCGTCCTCGTGCGCCTCGTGGACGGAGCGCCCGTCGACGTCACGGTGGGCGAAGCGCAGGCGTGGGGCCGGTCGCCCGAGGAACTCTTCGCGCTCGGCCTCGCCAACCTCGAGCACGCTCAGCCCCCGCTGCTCCGGCAGACCCCGAAGCTCGTCGGCGGCGTGCAGGTGACCCTGCTCTACGGCGACCACCCCTTCGGCGCGGCCTACGTCTTCGCGGCAGCGCGCCATCCCACCTGCGCCGGGAGCCAGGGGACGATGCTCGCGATCCCGAACCGGAACGCCACGCTCTGCTACCCGGTCGAGTCGTCCCGGGCGATTCCCGGCTTCCACGCTCTCGTCACGCTCTCGGTCCAGATCCTCCTGGACGGCGGCGACCCGATCGTCCCGCACGTCTACTGGGTCCGCGAGGGGACGCGCGAGGCGCAGCTCGTCCGCATCGACGAGAAGGGGCGCATCGACGTCGAACGCACCGCGGCCTTCCGCGAGATGCAGAAGGCGCTCCCCGACGACCTGCGCGACGTGACGCGCCGCCGCCGAAAGCCCTGACGCCCGCGGCCCCGCTCCCCCTGACGACATGCCTGCGCATCGCGCACGCACCGCACCGGCAACTCCGCGCGGTCAAGGGGCGGGCCGGATCGGTCGAATCGCAAGGGATCGGGCGTCCTGCCCCGCGCGAGGAGACCTCTCATGCGCCGTCTGCTCCTGCCCCTGGGCATCGCCTGGGCCCTCGTGACGCTCGTCCCCTGGTGGGCCGGGCGGGAGATCGAGGCGCGCTACGAAGCCCTGCTCGAGAGCGCCGAGTCGCCTCCGGCGTTCGCCTTCGAGACGACCCGCTACGAGCGCGGCTTCTTCTCGTCGCGGGCGACGACCGTGGTCGAGCCCGTCCTGCAAACCCCGCCGGCCAGCGCTCCCGACGAGGCCGTGCGCATGGTGCTCGAACACCGGATCTTCCACGGGCCGTACCCCCTGGCCTGGCTGCGCGCCGCGGCCTTCGACGGAACCCCGGCGCTCGCCTGGGCGACCTCTCGCGTCACCCTGGAGTTCGAGGACGAGGAAACGATCGAGGTCGTCGAGCTTCCGGTGGTCGTCGAGAGCCACGTCTCTCGCAGCGGCGACGGTACGATCCGGCTCCGACCGGACGCCGAGGCGGCGCTGTTCGAGGACCCGGAGCTCCACGTCGACTGGGACGGCACCGAGGCGGAGCTCGCGTTCAACGGCGACGGAAGTCAGTTCGATGGCCGGTTCGCCGTGCCGCTCGTGCGCTTCGACGGCGAGGAGCAGAAGCTCCGGCTCGCGGGCCTCGAGTACGGCTTTGCCTACGAGCGCGATCCGGAGGTCGGAGACCTCTCGAACGCACCGTTCTTCGTCGGCGGAAGTCACTTTGCGCTGCGGACGTTCGTGTTCGAAGGCCGCAACGGTCGCAACGGCCGCTTCGAGCTGCACGACCTCGCCTGGAGCGATTCGAGCGACGTCGTCGAGGGCGCCTGGGAGATCGAGGTCGAGGCCTCGCTCGACCGGGTCGGCGATCCGTCCCGGCCCTACGGACCGATGGAGCTCGACTACCGCATGGCCGGCCTCGCCCTCGAGCCCCTCGTCGAGTTCGCAACGCTCGCGGCCGACCTCCAGGAGGACGAGGCCGCCGAGCTCGCGCCCACCGCCGGCCCGGCTGTCGCGGAGGCGATGAAGGCCGAGCTCGTGGGGGCGCTCGGCGCCCTGTGGCCGAAGCTGATGGCGGCGGGGCCGGTGGCCGAGGTCCCGCGCTTCCGGCTCGTGACGCCCGAGGGGGAGATCCGCGCGAGCGCCCGCATCGGCGTCGACGGCTCCCAGCCGAACCTGCTCGTCCACCCGCTCATGACGATCCCGGCCGTCGAGCTCGATCTCGAGCTCGCGCTTCCCGTGCCGGTGTTCGAAGCGTGGACGGCGCCGTCCGTTCCGAGCTTCGAACTCACGGACCGCACGGACCGGCCGGACGCCGGGAGCGGACCCATGGGGATGCCGGACCTGCCCTTCGCGAAGGGCGGGCCGGCCGACTGGATCGCGCGCGGCTGGGTCGAACGGCACGGCGAGAGCTACGTGACCTCCCTGCGCATGCGCGGCGGTGCGCTTCGCGTGAACGGGCGGGTGGTGGACACCGGCGCCGGCTTCTAGGGCTCGTGAGGCGCCGGCTTCTAGGGCTCGTGGCAGTCGGGTTCCCTCCGATGGAACCCGCCGTTCCTTCCTTCCACTTCCGTGCGGGCGCGCTGCACGCGCAGCCCGACGGCAATTGCCCTCCGCGGCGCCCGCCGGGCCGTGGGAAACCGGGGCTGCACGGGCTGGGGTACGCGGATTGCAGATCGTCGGCCTCCGATGGCCGCCGACGACCGCTCCGGAGAATCCCTCGATGCCCGCCTCGCCGCCCTCGAGGGTGGCCACCTCGCTCCCTTCGCGCGAAAGCTCGCCGAGATGCTGGCCGGAATCCGCGCCGACTTCCAGGGCGAGACGCGGCGGCGTCTCGAAGCCGAGGTCGAAGCTGCGCTCGATCGCCAGCTGGCCGTCGATGCCGGCCGCGAGCGGGCGACCCAGGCGCTCGCCGAACTCGCCCGGCGCCAGAGCGAGATGATCGACGCGCTCTACGGGCTCTACCTCGCCACCGTCCCCGACGAGGGCGCGACGCGGCACTAGGCCGTATCCTTCCCGGCTCCATGTCGGCACCATCGAACTCCCCCGGCAAGCCCGGCTCGGACGAATACCGCGAGCGGCTCGCCCGTTCGGGCGGCGCGTTGCTGGCCGCGCTCTCGGCGCTCGAGACGGCGCTCCGGCGTCTCCACCCACCGGAGATCGCAGGCCTCCGGGGGGAGCTCCGGCCCTTCCGGGAGCGCCTCGCGGCCGCACGGGAGGCGCTCGAAACCGCGTCGCCGCCTTCCGATCTTCTCGAACTCCACCGCCACTGGTCCGAGGCGGTGGGCCTCGGCGACCGGGCGCTCGAGACCTTCGTTGCGCCGGCGCCCGCCCACGAGGCTGCGCCACGAATGCTCGAGGCCATGAGTCAGCATGCCCGGGCGCAGGAGGCGCTCTACCCGCTGCGCCGCGTCTTCCCGCCCGTCAGCGACTGGTTCCTCGAACCCGGCGCCCGGGTGTCGCGCGAAGCGCTGGAAGCCCATGCGGGATCCGAACCGACCGGACTTCAGGTGGCCGGCGACCCGGAAGGCCGCGGCGGCTTCCGCCTCTACGTTCCCGAGCGCTACGACGCCGCGGGAAACGAAGCGTGGCCGCTCGTGGTGGCCCTGCACGGCGGCTTCGGCCACGGCAGGGATTTCCTCTGGACGTGGCTGCGCGAAGCCCGAAGCCGGGGTTGTCTGCTGCTCGCGCCGACGTCCCAGGGAACGACCTGGTCCATGAACGGCCCGGACCGCGACGGCCCGGCGTTGCGTTCGATGGTCGCCTGGGTGCGCGAACGCTGGCGGGTCGACCCGGAGCGGATCCTTTTGACGGGCCTCTCGGACGGCGCGACCTACACGCTGCTCACGGGCCTGGCCGAAGACGCTCCCTTCACGGCCCTCGCGCCGATCTCCGGCGTGCTCCATCCCGCCAACTTCGCGAACGGCAACCTCGAGCGGGTGCGCGGCCGCCGCATCTACCTGGTTCACGGTGCCCTCGACTGGATGTTTCCCATCGCGCTCGCGCGGGAGGCTGCGCGCGTGCTCGGCGAAGCGGGGGCGGACGTCCGGTTCCGCGAGATCGACGATCTCTCCCACACCTACCCGCGCGAGGAGAACCCGAAGATCCTCGAGTGGTTCGACCCGGAGCTCACCCTTTGATCGGAACGTTCTTCTGCGGGTTGCTCGTGTTCCTCGGTGCCGCCGCGATCGGCATGCTCTTCCCGCATCGTCTCGAGGATTCGCGCTACCCCTCGCCCGACGAAGCCGAGGCGGAGATGGATGCCCTGGCGGCGGGGCACCCCGAGACGTGTCGCGTCGAGGAGATCGGCCGCTCCCAGGAAGGACGGCCGATCCGCGCCTTCCGGCTCTCCCGCGGCCCCGCCGAGGGCAAGCCGCGCCTGCTCGTCACGGCGCACATCCACGCCGTCGAGTACATCGGGAGCTACGTCGCGCGACGGGTCGCGAAACGTCTCCTTTCGGGACGGGACGCGGAGGCGCGCGCGCTCCTCGATGCGGCCGAGGTGGTGGTGATTCCGCTGCTGAACCCCGACGGTGCGGCGCGAATCTGGCGAAACGACGGCCGGACGAGCATCGGCGGCTCCCGCTTCACCGCCGGCGGCGTCGATCCGAACCGGAACTTCCCGTATCTCCCGGCGACCGCCGGCAAGGGCGCCTGGAACACCGGGCGCGACAAGCCGGGCTCGGCCTACTACAAGGGGCCGCAACCGCTTTCGGAGTCCGAGTGCGCGGCGCTCGCCCGCTTCGCCAAACGCGAGGCGTTCTGTGCCGCCGTGAACTTCCACAGCTTCGGCTGCGTCGTCTTCATGCCCGAGATCCTGCCGACGGACGAAAAGAAGGCGCGCGCCCTGCTCGACGTCTTCGACGGCCCGTTCCAATCGCGGCAGCCGCACCGGCGCTACCGGCCGATCCGCGAGCGCTCGGCGGCGATCGTCGGACAGCTCGACCCGTACCTGATGCACGGCCTCGGGACGCCGAGCGTCACGGTCGAGGTGAGCCGGCCGGGCTTGCGCCTGCTCGACCCGCGGCGGACCTTCCACGTCTTCTCGGTCGCGAACCCGATCGACCCGGAGCGCTGGGCCGAGAACGATGCCGCCGCGACCGTCCACGCGCTCAGCGAGATGCTCACTCGCAGCGGTGGAACGCCCTGCGTGCCGGCCCGGCCGGAGCTCGCCGAGGGCGTCGGCTAGAGCCAGCCCCAGGGCTCGATGCCCACCCGGTAGGCGGCGTAGAGCCCGGCGTAGAGCGATGCCGCGAGGGCGCCAAAGGCGGCCCAGCCGCCCGGGCCGCGCGAGGCTCGTTCGCCGGGCGGCAGCTCGAAGCGCCGGAGCAGCAGGGCGAAGCCCGCGAAGCCGAGCGCGATGCCCGCGACGGCGTCGACCCAGAAGTGCTGTTTCACCGTGCAGACCGCGATGGCGACGGGGACGACCGCGGCCCCCGCGATCCAGCCATCGCGGCGCCGGGCCTTGCCGACCGCGAGCGCGGCGATCGTGGCGCCGGCGAGGTGCATCGAAGGAAAGAGGTTCACCGGCGGGTCGAGGCCGTAGTTCGTCTTCAGACCCCAGAGCAGGAACGGATGGATCTCGAGCTCGGAGAGGTCGGGGCGGAGCGCCGCGCCGCTCACCGGGAACAGGGCGAAGGAAAGCAGGCAGACGAAGACCACGAAGAGGTACGCGACGACGATCCGGGCGAACAGCGCCCGGCTCTCGACGAGGAACACGGGCAGCGTGATCAGGATGTAGACGCCCGCGTAGACCACGATCGAGGCCGGAACGAACGGAATACGTGCGTCGAGGGGCGTCGCGAGCGAGCGGGCCTCGCCCGGATCGGTGGTGAGTCCGATCCAGAAGTAGCCGATGAAGGTGAGCGTGAGGAACGCCACCGTGATGGCGAGCCGTTCGAGATGCGCCACGCGTCGTGCTTAGCGTTTTCCCGCCCGGGGGGCTCGACGGGCTCGGCGCGGTCTCAGCAGCGGGGCGAGGAAGCGGCCCGTGTGGGAGCCCTTCACGCGTGCGACTTCTTCGGGGGTGCCCCGCGCGACGATCCGGCCGCCGGTCGGGCCGCCCTCGGGCCCGAGGTCGATCACGTGGTCGGCGGTCTTGATCACGTCGAGGTTGTGCTCGATCACGAGCACGCTGTTGCCGGCTTCGACCAGACGGTCGAGCACGCCGAGCAGCTTGCGGACGTCGTCGAAGTGGAGGCCCGTGGTCGGCTCGTCGAGGATGTAGAAGGTCTTGCCGGTGGCGCGGCGGGCGAGCTCCCGGGCGAGCTTGATGCGCTGGGCTTCGCCGCCCGAGAGCGTCGGCGAGGGCTGGCCGAGCTTCAGGTAGTCGAGGCCGACCTCGCAGAGGAGCTTCAGGGGGGCGAGCACCTTCGGGTGGGCGGCGAAGTGCTCGGCCGCCTCGGCCACCGTCAGGTCGAGCACGTCCGCGATCGACTTGCCCTTGAAGCGGACCTCGAGCGTGGCCTCGTTGAAGCGCTGGCCGTTGCACGCCTCGCAGCGCACGTAGACGTCCGAGAGGAAGTGCATCTCGATCTTGCGCACGCCATCGCCCTGGCACGCCTCGCAGCGGCCTCCCTTCACGTTGAAGGAGAAGCGGCCGGGCTTGTAGCCGCGCACGCGGGCGCCCGGGAGGTGTGCGAAGAAGGCGCGGATCTCGTCGAAGACCTTGATGTAGGTCGCCGGGTTGCTGCGCGGCGTCCGCCCGATCGGCCGTTGGTCGATGCCGACGACCTTGTCGATCGCGTCGGTGCCGTCGACGGAGCGGTGGCGTCCGGCGCGGCGCGTCGAGCCGTGGATCTGGCGCAGCAGCGCCGGGTAGAGCACGTCGTTCACCAGGGTCGACTTGCCCGCCCCGGAAACTCCGGTGACGGCGGTGAGCACGCCGAGCGGGATCTCGACGTCCACGTCCTTCAGGTTGTTCTCGCGGGCGCCGAGGATCTTGAGCGCACCGCTCGCCGTGCGGCGCTCGCCCGGCACCTCGATCCGCTCGCGGCCCGAGAGGAATGCTCCCGTGAGGGACTTCCGGCTCTTGGCGAGGCTCGCCGGCGTCCCCGAGTGGACGACGTGTCCGCCGCGCACGCCCGCCCCGGGCCCGAAATCGATCACGCGGTCGGCCATCGCGATCGTCTCTTCGTCGTGCTCGACCACGACCACGGTGTTGCCGATGTCGCGCATCCGGCAGAGCGTGTCGAGGAGCTTGCGGTTGTCGCGTTGGTGGAGCCCGATCGAGGGCTCGTCGAGGATGTAGATCACCCCGGTGAGCTCGGAGCCGACCTGGCTCGCGAGCCGGATGCGCTGAGCTTCGCCGCCCGAGAGGCTCGGCCCCGGCCGCTCGAGGGAGAGGTACGAAAGGCCGACCGAGACGAGGAACTCGAGCCGGTTGGCGATCTCCTTGCGCAGCTCGGTGGCGATCTTCTTGTCCGCGCCCGCGAGCTTCATGCCGGCGATCCAGGCGTGGGCCTCGTCGATCGTGAGCTTCGAGATGTCGATGATGCTCCGCCCGTCGACGAGCACCGCGGCGCTCTCCGGCCGGAGCCGGGAGCCCGTGCAGGCATCGCACGGCGTCGTCGCGAGGAACTGCTGGTACCAGCGCTTCATCCGCTCGGACTTCGTCTTCTGGAAGACGCGCATGAGCCGCGGGATGACGCCCTCGAAGCGCACCCGCATCTGGCCGTTCTCCCACTTCATCTCGTAGCGGCGCTCTCCGGTGCCGCGCAGGAGCTGCTCGCGGTGCTTCTTCGAGAGCTTCCGCCAGGGGCGGTCGAGGGGGATCGCGTTGTCCTGGCACATCGAGAGCCGGAGCTGGCTCGACCAGCCCGTTCGCTCGTCGGTGAGCTCGCCCCAGGGTTTGATGGCTCCCTCCGCGAGGGAGAGCGTCTCGTCCGGGATCACGAGGTCCGGGTCGATCGCGACGGTCGTGCCGAGGCCGTTGCACTCGACGCACATGCCCTGGGGGCTGTTGAAGGAGAACGCCTGCGGCGTGAGCTCGGGGAAGGAGATGCCGCACGACGAGCAGGCCAGGTGCTCCGAGAAGACCTCGTCTCCACCTTCTTCGGTCCAGGCGATGAGCGTGCCCTTGCCGACGCGGAGCGCCGTCTCGACGGAGTCGACGAGCCGGCTCCCGATGCCCTTCTTCACGACGACGCGGTCCACCACGGCCTCGACGGTGTGCTTCCGGCGCTTGTCGAGCGCCTCGACCTCCTCGCTCGGGTGGAAGGCCCCGTCGACGCGCAGGCGGGTGAAGCCCTGGACGCGGGCGTCCTCGAGGAGTTCGCGGTGTTCGCCCTTGCGGTTCACGAGCAGCGAAGCGAGAAGCCAGAGCCGCGTTCCCGAGGGCCGGCTCGCGAGCTCCTGGGCGATCGCCTCGGCGGTCTGGCCGGCCACCCGGCGCCCGCAGCGGTGGCAGTGCTGGATGCCGATGCGGGCGTAGAGGACGCGCAGGTAGTCGGAGATCTCGGTGATGGTCCCGACCGTGGAGCGGGGGTTCGTCCCCGTCGTCTTCTGCTCGATGGAGATCGTCGGCGAGAGCCCGCGGATGTGGTCGTAGCGCGGCTTCTCCATCTGCCCGAGGAACTGCCGCGCGTAGGCCGAGAGCGATTCCACGTAGCGCCGCTGCCCCTCCGCATAGAGCGTGTCGAACGCCAGCGACGACTTCCCCGACCCCGAAACCCCCGTCAACACGACGAGCTTCTTCTTCGGGATGCGCACGTCGACGGACTTCAGGTTGTGTTCGCGGGCGCCTTGGATGAGGACGTGGTCGAGTTCCATGGACGGCTCAGAATAGGCGATGTTGCTGACGGCGTGGTGTCAGGAGAGGCGGCGCGCGCGGGCGGGGAGGGGTGGGGTTCGGCTCATGGCTCGCCCGGCCGGGCATCGGGGATGTCTGGGGTTGCGGAGTCCGGGCTGCGCTTTACTTCGCCGAACCCCACCCCTCCCCGCCCGCGATCGAAGCCGTGAGTACCTCACCGCCCACGGGGTGGCTAAAACAGAAACGCCGGCGCTTTGCGCCGGCGTTTCTGTGTTTCAAATAGTCCGTCCAGAGAGCCACCCAAACCGCGGGGCGGCGAGGGCGGGAAGGGGTTCAGCGAAGTAAAGCGCAGCCCGCACTCGGCTGTTCATGGGGCTCCGATGTTCGGCAGGGCGAGCCATGAGCGGAACCCCTTCCCGCCCTCGACGCCCCGCGCGAGCAGAGGATCACGCAGCCTTCCGCAGAGAAGCCGGCGCCTCACCCCGCCCCTCCGCAAGAACCGAAGCCGGCGGCTGCCGCAGGTCCCAGACCAACCCCACCTTCTCGAGCCCGAGCAGCGCGTAGTACGTGATGTCCACCTCCCACCAGTAGAAGCCGTTGCGGGCCGCGGCCTGGTAGCGGTGGTGGTTGTTGTGCCAGCCCTCGCCGAGCGTGAGCAGCGCGAGCACCCAGTTGTTCCTGCTGTCGTCGCCGGTCTCGTAGCGGACGCGGCCCCAGCGGTGGGAGAGGGAGTTGATCGTGTAGGTCGAGTGCCAGAGCAGGGTCGTGGAGAGGCAGAAGCCCCAGAGGAAGCCCGACCATCCGCCAACGGCCACGCAGAAGGCGATCAACGCGATCGGGCCCACCACGTGATACTTGTTCAGGAACTGGAGCTCCGGGTACTTCGCGAGGTCCGGAACGTACTCGAGGCGCGTGGCGAGCCACTTCGGGTCCTCGATCCAGGACTGGTGCGCATACCAGAAGCCCTTGTGCGGCGGGTGCACGTCGTCGGGCTGATCCGAGTGCTTGTGGTGGTGGCGGTGCAGGGACGCCCACCACAGCGGCCCCTTCTGCACGCAGGTCGTTCCCATGAAGGCGAGGAAGGCCTGGAAGGGCCGGCTCGTCTTGTAGGTCTTGTGCGAGAAGTAGCGGTGGTAGCCGCCCGTGATGAAGAAGATGCGCGGCCAGAAGCACAGCGCGAACAGCGCGAGATCCGCGGCGCTCGGGCCGACGAAGAAGACGCCGAGCGCCAGCACGTGGATGCCCCAGTAGAGCACCGTCGGGATCCACGGCATGTCCCGCCAGCGGCCGTCGGCCTCGGAGTGGGATTCGACTTCCTGGGCGGTCTCGATCGGCTGGGCCGACATGGCGAACTCCTCGTGCTTGCCGTGGGTTCCCCCACGCTCGGGCGGGGGCGCGGAACGGCGGCAAGATAAGGAGTCGCTCGGCCGCTGCGAGCGTTTCCGTGTCAAACTTCGGTAAAACGCCCGGAGGGCCCGAACCTGCCGCGAAACCAGCGCTTTTCGGGGCTAGGGCGCGCCCGTCTCGAGCTGCCGGAGGCGCTCGCCGGCGACCGCGGCGACGGCGGCCTGCAGGTTGTAGCAGGGGATGAAGCCGCGCATCGGAAGCCGCAGGACCCGGTCGCAGCGCGCGAGCAGGTCCGGCGGGAGGCTCGCGTCCTCGCCGCCGGCGAGGAAGAGCGTCGGCCTCGTGAGGTCGAGCTGCCACGGGGCGGCGTCGCCGACGTCCTCGATGGCGAGGACGGCGTGCCCGGCGCCGCGGGCGAGGCCGATCACCTCCTCGGCCCCGCGCCAGAAGACGGGCATGAAGCGCTCGGCGTTCATGGAGGTGCGCAGCGCGGCGCGGCGGCCCGCCCGGTCGAGCTCCGCATCCACGAAGGCGGCTTCGGCGCCGGCGACCTCGACCGTTCGCAGGACCGCCCCGACGTTGCCCGGGTAGGCCGCGCCGACGAGCAGCCACGTCGCGCCGCCGCGCTCGAAGACGGCTTCGGCCGTCGCGTCGGGCTGCCGCTCGAGCAGGGCCAGCACTTCTTCGGGCGGGTCCGTCTGCGACAGGCGCCGAAGGTCTCCCGCGCTCGCGGGCCGGACCGGGATCCCGGCCGTCCGTGCCCGCTCGCACAGGGCCAGCACGTCCGCGCGCTCCGTGTCGCGCGCGACCAGGAGCTGCGTGACGGGCTCCCCCCCGTCGAGCGCCGCCTCGATGGCGCCGACCCCGGCCCGCTGCCTCCCGTCGAGTCCGCTGGTCATGGCCGGAAGAACTTCTCCATGCCCCGTTTGCTATCCAACCGCGGTGGCGGACCGCAAGCGTTACATCACGCCCGAGGGCTACGAGAAGCTGCGTGAGGAAGCGGAACACCTGTGGCGGGTCGAGCGGCCGCGCGTGACCCGCGAGGTCTCGGACGCCGCGGCCCAGGGCGACCGCTCGGAGAACGCCGAGTACATCTACGGCAAGAAGCGGCTGCGGGAGATCGATTCGCGGCTCCGCTTCCTGAACGGTCGTCTCGAGTCCCTCGAGGTCGTGAGCCAGGCGCCCGGTGACCCCGAGCGCGTCTTCTTCGGCGCCTGGGTCACCCTCGAGGCGGAATCCGGCGAAGAGGAGCGCTACCGGCTGGTCGGCCCCGACGAGTCGAACGCTTCGGAGAAGAAGATCAGCATGGACTCGCCCATGGGCCGCGCGCTGCTCGGCAAACGGCTCGACGACGAGGTCACCGTGAAGCGGCCGAAGGGCGACGCCACCTACGTGATCGTCGCCATCGAGTACGAGGCGATCTTCTCCTAGCGGTTCCCGCTAGAAGTGCTGGAGCAGGTCGGCGAGGCGCGAGATCACCAGCGCCGGCGGCGGGCCCTCTTCGGCATAGGGCTCTTCGTGACGGTTGATCCAGACGCCGCGCAGCCCGAGCTGCCCCGCGCCCCAGGCGTCCGCGCGGGCCTGGTCGCCCACGTGGACGCAGGCGGCCGGCTCGTGTTCGAAGTGGTCGAGCGCTTCCCGGAAGATGCGTTCGTCGGGCTTGCGGACGCCGACGGCCTCGGAGATCACGCGCTTTTCGATCAGGTCCGCGAGGCCGGTGCCCTCGAGGATCCAGTCCGCAGCGGGCGTGTGGTCGAAGTTCGAGATCAGGGCGACGTCGAGCCCGCGGTCGCGAACCGCCGAGAGCACCTCGCGTGCCCGGGGCACCGGGATGGCCGCCTCGGCCAGGGTGCGCGCGTGGCGTTCGGTCAAGGTGTGTGCGAGCGCTTCGCCGCCGTCGCCGTCTTCGAACTCGAGCCGCGCGACCACGCGCTGCCAGCGCACCAGCGCCGGCACCTCGTCGGTGTTGCGCTTCTTCTCCTGCCCGATCTCGATCATCGTGTCGCGCAGGGCTTCCACGAAGCGCTCGCGCGCGATGCCGCGTTCGGCCACGTGATCTTCGTAGAGGATCGGAACGGTGCTGCGCAGACGCCGTCCCGCGACCTTGAGGGGCGGCAGGCGCGCTTCATCGATCTGGATGAGCGTGTCGAAGAGGTCGAAGAAGACGGCGCGGGCGCCCGAAAGGAGCTGCATCGTGGATTCTCGGCGGGCGCAGGGGAGGCGAGCCCGGGACGGCGTGGGAGACCCCACGCGCCCCGTCTCGTCGAGCGAGCTCAGCCGCCGAAGTCGCGATCCTTGACGGTCTTGCGGCCGTCGTTCCGGGCATTCTCGATGGCCTGATCGCAAAGCTCACGGATCCGGTCCGACAAGGCCGTCAGGACCGAGGCCGAGGTGTTCATTCCGGACTTGTCGCGGATGTAGCCCTTGAGCTTCGAAGCCACGACCAGCACGTCTTCCGCCATTTCGACCCCCTTTTCCTCTCATGGCGTTGGCGCGAAACGCGGCCAACAGCGGCGATCCTAACGTTCCTTGCGGACGCGGTCGGCAGAAAATGACGCCTGAGGCGCAGCTCCGGCCGTGCGGTTCCCAGTTTCGGGGTGAAATGCCACCGTTCCGCGCTCGCTTTCCCCGGCGGTGTGCCCGGTTATGCTCGTCCCAAGAGGAGGTGCGCGTTTCGATGTCCAAGGACGGTGGTGTGTTGAAGGATCGCCGGCAGGCGCTCGAAGAGGAGTTCTTCCGCAAGGAGAACGAGCGGCTGGCGGCGGAGCTGCGGCAGAAGAAGATGACGACCGAAGCGAAGGCGGAGCTGGGGGCGGCCTCGGGCATCCACGACGAAGCGGTCCTCGACAAGCTCGTCGAGCTCGGGATCAACGCCGAGACCCTGACGGCGATGACGATCGTGCCGCTCGTCGAGGTGGCCTGGGCCGACGGCGAGGTGGACGAGAAGGAGCGCGCCGCGATCCAGAAGGCCGCGGATGCCCAGGGGCTCACGCCGGACTCGCCCTCGGGAACGATGCTCGCGGACTGGCTCGATCACCGGCCGCCGCCGCGGCTCCTGGCCGCCTGGCGCGAGTACGTGGGCGTGCTGTGCGAGGAGATGGAGCCGGACCAGCGCAAGGCCCTCAAGCGCGACGTCCTTTCCCGCGCGCGCGACGTCGCCGAGGCGGCCGGCGGGTTCCTCGGGATCGGGAACAAGGTCTCCCGCGAGGAAGAGCAGGTCTACAAGGTCCTCGAGACGGCCTTCCGGGCCTGAAGGCCGCGTCGGAGGGGCCTGAGGTCCGCGTCGGAGCTACCCGACGGGGCGGATCGGCTCGCTCCCGTCCCACTCGGCGGCACAGCGGCGGATGTGCTCGAAGAACCGCCCCTTGCCCCCTCCGACCTCGGAGACCTCGACGATCGTTCCCGGGTGGGCCTCGGTCTCGAGGTACGCGAAGCGGCCACGCTCGCCGATGTTCCCCTGCTGGCCGATGCGTGTGCCCTCGGCGGCGAGGCGCTCGAAGACGGGGTCGAGGTCCTCGTACCAGCACGCGACGTGCTGGAGCCCTTCGTGGCCGGCGGCGAGGAAGTCCCGGTACATCGAGGGCGCGTCGTTGCGCTGTTCGATGAGTTCGATCTGCAGGTCTCCCCAGTTCGCGAGGGCGATCGAGACCTCGACGTCCGAGGGCTCTCCGCGATAGCGGAAGTCCTCGATCGGCACGCGTTCGAAGTAGAAGAAGGGGCCCACGCCGAGCTCTTCGGTCCAGTGCGCGAGCGCGCGCTCGATGTCGCGCACGACGTAGCCGTTCTGTCGGATCGGCCCGAAGCGCCGGCTCACGATTCGACCACCGTCACGCGCAGGTTCCCGAACACCGCCCAGCCGCGTACGACGAGCCAGCGCTCTTCTCCGTCTTCCGGGGGCAGGGCGGCCTCCGGCGTGCCGAGCACGCGGTGCAGGAGCTTCTTCCCGGCCTTGCGCGAGCTCCGGTGGGTGACCTTGCCGAAAATCGAGATGCCGCTCTGCTCGACGTCGACGTGGGGCGGCACGAGGATCTCGACGTTGCCGAAGACGGCGAAGCCCTGGATCTCGGTGGGGCCCGGCGGGAGGTCGGCGAGGGTGAAGTCGAGCTTCACGTTGCCGAAGCCGGCCACGGCGTTCAGCCGCTCCGGCGGGAGCCAGCTCCCCGAGCGCGCCGAATCGCCGAACAGGGCGACGACGGTCTCGCGGTCTTCGCCGAAGTCCTCCGTCAGGGCGGGGGGCGGTGCGCTCCGCGGGGCAGGGTGGTCGGCGTCCTTGGACACGCCGCCATCGTATCACCCCCGGGCGAGGTGGAGCGCTGCGGCTGCAGCCGCGGTGCTGCGCCGGGCCGGTCAGGCGTCCGGGGCGAGGGCGCCGAGTTCGTCGCCGCCGACGAGGTAGCGCTCGGCGCAGAAGCGGCAGTGCGTCTCGATCGTCTCGCCGCTGCGCTGGGCCTCGCGGAGCTCCTCGCCGCCGAGCAGAGCCACCGCCTCGAGCACGCGCTCGCGCGTGCACGGGCAGGAGAAGCGGGCCGGCTGGGCGTGAAGCTCCCGCGCGCCGACGCCGGCGAGCACGAGTTCGGCGAGATCGGGGGCGCAGAGCCCTTCGTCGAGGAGCGTCGTGACGGGCGGGAGCCCGCGGGCAACCGTGTCGACCCGGGCGACGGTTTCGTCGTCGGCATCGGGCAGGGCCTGGGCGAGGAAGCCGCCGGCGGCGCGGACCGAGCCGTCCTCTTCGTGGGAGACGCCGATCGCGACGACGGAGGGCTTCTGCTCGCTCTCGGCCAGGTAGTGCGCGAGATCGCTCGCGACCTCTCCGGTCTGGATGGTGACGATGCCGCTGTAGGGCTCGCGCCAGTCCGGGTGATTGCGAACGACCGTGACGATGCCCTCGCCGATGGCGCCGGAGACGTCGAGCTTCCCGTCGCGGAGCGGGAGCTCGGCGCGCGGGTCGTGGACGAAGCCGCGCACGCGGCCGCCGCCGTCCGCGATCACGGTCACCGTGCCGAGGGGGCCGTTGCCGCGGAACTGGACCTGCACCGTCTCCTCTTCGCTCTGGCCCGAGGCGAACAGGAGCGTCCCGACCAGGGCGCGGCCGAGGGCGTTCGACGCCGTCGGGCTCGTGCCGTGCCGTTCCGCCGCTTCGCGGACGAGTTCGGTGGCGACGAGGGCGCGCACGGTGACGCCGCCGTCGCTCGAGAGCGTGCGCACGAGCAGGTCGCCGAGCTCCGGCTGGGCCGCGCTCATCGGGGCCTCCGCTCCCAGGTCTCGAAGGTGAACGCGTGCTCGTGGCGCTCGTCGGCGGGGTGGGGCTCGGCGTCCACGCGCTCCCACTCGGCCCAGTCGACCTCGGGGAAGAAGGCGTCGCCCGCGGGCTCGGCGTGCACGAGGGTGCGGTGGAGCCGCGTGGCGTCGGGCAGGGCCTCGGCGTAGAGCCGCTCGCCGCCGATCACGAAGGCTTCGCCCTCCTCGCCGCCGCTTCCGCACGCCGCATCGCGGGCGGCCGCGTAGCTCGTGAAGGTCTCGATGCCTTCGACGGCGAGCCGCGCGCGCGTGACGACGAGGTTGCGCCGCTTCGGCAGGGGCCGCCCGATCGATTCCCAGGTGCGCCGGCCCATCACGATGGCGTGCCCCGTCGTCAGCTCGCGGAAGCGGCGGAGGTCGTCGGGAAGGTGCCAGGGCAGGCCGCCGTCGCGGCCGATCACCCGGTTCTCCGCGCAGGCCACGATCAGCGCGAGAGCCATGACGTCCGGCTCATACCGCGACGGGAGCGGCGATGTGGGGATGCGGGTCGTAGCCCTCGAGCTCGAAGTGCTCGTAGCGGAAGTCGAAGATCGACGTGACGCTCGGATCGAGCCGCATGCGCGGGAGCGCCCGCGGCGTGCGCTCGATCTGGCGCTGCGCCTGTTCGAAGTGGTTCCGGTAGAGATGCGCGTCGCCGAGCGTGTGGATGAACTCGCCGGCTTCGAGCCCGGAGACCTGGGCCATCATCTGGGTGAGCAGGGCGTAGGAGGCGATGTTGAAGGGCACGCCGAGGAAGAGGTCCGCGCTGCGCTGGTACAGCTGACACGAGAGGCGCCCGTTCGCGACGTAGAACTGGAAGAGGACGTGGCAGGGCGGGAGCGCCATGCGCGGGACGTCGGCGGGGTTCCAGGCCGAGACGATCAGGCGGCGGGAATCCGGGTCGCGCCGGATGCGATCGACGACGTCCTGGATCTGATCGATGGTGCCGCCCTCGGGCGCGGGCCAGGAGCGCCACTGATGCCCGTAGACCGGGCCGAGCTCGCCGTTCTCGTCGGCCCACTCGTCCCAGATGCTCACGCCGTTCTCGCGGAGATATCGCACGTTGGTGTCGCCGGAGAGGAACCAGAGCAGCTCGTGGACGATCGAGCGCATGTGCAGCTTCTTGGTCGTGACGAGCGGGAAGCCGGCGGCGAGATCGAAGCGCATCTGCCAACCGAACACGCTGCGCGTGCCGGTGCCGGTGCGGTCGTCGCGGTCGACGCCCTTTTCGAGCACGTGTCGGAGCAGGTCTAGATAGGCTTGCATGCGGCTTCCGCCGCGAAATCTACCAGACTCATGGCTTGCCGGGCGGGGGCCGTGCGAAACCGAGGATGGGGCAGCGCTGCTCGCCCGCACGCAGGAAGAAGGCGTGCGCGCCCGTGTCGCGGAATTCGAGCGAGCCGCGCTCGCCTTCGATGGCCGCGGCGCACGCCGCGTCGTCCGCGACGACGGCGACCAGGTCGCCTCCGCCCCCGATGCCGACGAGAAACGAGAGCGGGAAGCGTCCGCGCAAGAGCGCATGACGGCCGTCGCGGTGGACCGTCTCCCAGAACGCCGTCTTGCGCGGGGCGAAGGGCGTCCCCGCCCGGGGGCGTCGGTCCCGCGTGCGTGCGAGGTCCATCACGCCCGAAGCTTCGCAGCGCATGTCGCCGTGCTCGAGACGGCCCGGGAAGCCGCGGTCGACGAAGGTGACGCGCCCCTCGGGCTTGGAGAGCGCGAGGCACGCATCGCTCACGGGCAGCAGCAGGTGATGCTCTTCGCCACCCATGAGTCGGACCGCCAGGTAGGGGCCGATCGCTTCGCGGCGGGCGACGTGGGCTTCGTCGGCGGCCGCCCGTCCGGCGGGCCCGGCGAGGGTCAGAAAGGCACAGAGCAGGAAGCCGGCGGGGAGTCGTCGGGGCCGCGTTCGCATGCCCCGAGCATACCCCCATGGTCTCGCTGGAATTTCACCACACCCCAGGCTCGGTCTCTGGCGCGGGCACGCTTTGGACGATGGAGAGCGGGCCCCCTCCGCCGCCGAGAACGAGTCCACGCATGCCGCGTCCCGCCCGGAGAGCCGCCCCGTTCGCCGCCGCCTGCCTCGGGGCCACCCTGGCCGGGGCCCTCGTGGGCGGGCTTCTGACCGCGCTGCTGCTCGGGCCGCCGCCCGAGCGCGCTGGGGTACCGGTCGGGCTGGGCCTGGTCGCGGGAGGCCCAGCCGAGCCCGGACCGGCGGCATCGCCCGTGCAGCTCGGCTCGGAACTCGCACCCGTCGCATCGGGCCCGCCCCCGGGCGCCTCCGTGCCCGAGCCCGGTTTGTTGTGGATCCTAGGATTCTCGGTGCTCTACGCCCTCTACCTTCCGCCTCGATCGTGGTAACCTCCGGCGGCTGCTGCTTCGAACCGCTGCTGCTTCGACCCGGGCACGAGCCCGTCGAGGTTTGCACCGCTCTAAGCGAGCGAACCGAGACATTCGACGGAATTGAGGGAAGGAACGCGATGAACGCCCCTGCAAATTTGACGATCCACGGCCTGGTGCTGGCGCTGGCACTTCCGCTCGCCGGCTGCGTTTCCAACGGCAAGTACCAGGACATGGTCTCCCAGCGGAACAGTGTCGTCAGCGACCGGGATCGCATGGCCAGCGAGCGCGAAGACGCCGTGACCGAGCTGAACCGGCTGCGCAATCAGCTGGCGGCGACCACCCAGGAGCGTGACGCCGCACTCCAGCAGCGCGGCGAGCTGCTCTCCCAGCGCGAGGCGCTGCTGGCCCAGCGCGCGGACCTGATCAAGCAGCGTGACGCCCTGGTCACCGAGCGCGACGGTCTCGCGGCCGCGAAGGTCACCGAGCGGGACAAGCTCCTCGCCCAGCAGTACGAGCAGCGCGAGCAGCTCATGAAGGAGAAGTGGGCGCTCCGGGACAAGCTTCTCAAGGAGAAGTACGCGCTCGAGAACGAGGTGACGCGGCTGCGCCAGTCGCGCCGCAACTAGCCTCGCGCGCGAAGCTCTCGGGAAGCCCTCTCGCCGAGCCGGCGTGGGGGCTTCCCTGTTTTCGGGCCCGGGCGCCGTGAGGGTGCCCCGGCCGGCGCAAGGAAGACCATGAAGGTTTCCGTCGTCATTCCCGCCTACGACGAGATCGAGACGATCGACGAGATCCTCGACCGCGTGAAGGCCGTGCCCTTCGACAAGGAGATCGTCGTCGTCGACGACTTCTCCCGCGACGGCACCCGTGAGCGCCTGCGCGAGATCGCGGCCACCGGCGCGATCCAGCTCGTCGAGCATCCGGAGAACCGCGGCAAGGGTGCGGCCCTTCGGTCGGGGTTCGAGCACGCCCGGGGCGACGTCGTGGTCGTGCAGGACGCCGACCTCGAGTACGACCCGAACGATCTCCTGAAAGTGATCGGCCCGATCGCCGATGGCCGCGCGGACGTCGTCTACGGCTCGCGCTTCGCCGGCGGCGACTCCCACCGCGTGCTCTATTTCTGGCACTCGGTGGCGAACAAGGGGCTGACCCTGCTCTCGAACATGATGACCAACCTGAACCTCACGGACATGGAGGTCTGCTACAAGGCCTTCCGCCGCGAGATCCTCCAGAAGATCCGCATCGAAGAGGATCGCTTCGGCTTCGAGCCGGAGATCACCGCGAAGGTCGCGCGCCTCGACGCGCGCATCTACGAGGTCGGCATCTCCTATGCCGGCCGCACCTACGAAGAAGGCAAGAAGATCGGCTTCTCGGACGGCGTGCGCGCGCTGTGGTGCATCCTCAAATACAACCTGCGCCGCTCGCACTAGAGCCCGTCTCAGAAACGTCCTGCGGGTCCGGCCCACCGAGGAGGGCCGAGCCCGCTTCACAGTGTTCGAGATCGGCTCTAGTTCGCTCTTCGCGAACCGCCTAGGGCACGACGAAGTGGGCCGCGTCGCTCCACGGCCCGTTGCCGTCGGCGTTGTACGTCCGTACCCACCAGACCCCCGCACCCGAAGCCAGGCCGACGGGCGAAGTGAGCGTGCACGTGCCGCCGCCGTCGCAACCCACTTCCGCCGCGGTGTACCAGGTCGAGAAGCGGTTGCCGGTCGCGTCGTTCACCGAGACTTCGTACCAGGTCGAGTCGGCGACCGCGTTCCAGGTGAAGGTCGGTACCGCCGGTGTGCCACCGCCCGCGGGCGCGACGAGCGTCGCAGCGGCCGGCGTTGCGGCCGCGCGCGAGAAGTCCATGCCCGAGCTCCACGGCCCGTTGCCATCGGCGTTGTAGGTCCGGACCCACCAGCGCCCGCTTCCGGCCGCCAGCGCGACCGGCGAGACGAGGGTGCAGTTGCCGCCGCCGGCGCCACAGCCCACGTCCTCGGCGGTGTACCACTCGTCGAAGCGGTGGCCCGAGCCGTCGTCGACCCAGACTTCGTACCAGGTCGACGAGGCCACGGCGTTCCAGGTGAAGGTCGGCGTTGCTGCCGTGCCCGCGCCGCTCGGCGAGACGAGGGTCGCGGCGGGCGGGGCTCCGCCGTCGCGCCAGAAGGCGATCGCGGCGGTCCACGGTCCGGCGCCCGAGGCGTTCCATCCGCGCACCCACCAGCGGCTCTGGCCCGGGGCGACGCTCGCGCCGGGGCTGACGGAGCAGGTTCCGCCGCCCGCACAGCCGGCCTGGGCGGCGGTGTACCAGCGGTTCACCACGGTGCCGTTCGGGTCGCTCACCCAGAGCTGGTACCAGGTCGAGGCGTCCTCGGCGCTCCAGGTGAAGTCGGGCGTCGCCGTGGCGATCAGGCCCGTCGGCGAGACGGTCGTGACGTTCCCCACCGCTTCCTGGACGTAGCTGAAGCCCTGCCCCTCGCTCCAGACGCCCGGACCCGCATCGTTGGTGGCACGGACCCACCACGTGACGCTGCCGGGCGTGAGGCTCGCCGGGGATTCGACCGAGCAGCTTCCGCCGCCGCCGCAACCGAGGCTCGCGCCGCTGAAGGACTGGTCGACGACGGTGCCCGTCGCGTCGCTCACGAAGAGGTGGTAGTCGTCGCCGCCCGGGACCGAGTTCCAGACGAAGGTCGGCCGCGCCGTGGTGACGGTGCCGGCCGGAGAGACGAGGGTCGGCGCTTCCGGAGCCGGCGTGGGCGGCTCGTTCGCGACCGCGGCGCCGACGCGGATGCGCGGCCGGGTCACGCCGTTGCGCGGGTCCGTGAGGGAGACGCCCGTGTTCTGCAGGAGCGTGAGGACGTCGCTCACCGAGGCCGTGGGGTTGGCGTGCTTGAGCACGGCCCAGGCGCCGGCGACGTGGGGCGCCGCCATCGAGGTGCCGTTCCAGGTGCCGTAGCCACCGCCCGCGACGGAGGAGCGCACCGAGACGCCGGGCGCGAGCAGGTCGAGCAGGGAGGAGCTGTTCGAGAAGCTCGCGATGGCGTCGCTGTCGGTCGTCGCTCCGACTGCGACGGCCGTCGAGATGCAGCCCGGCGAGCTCACGCCGCTCGAGGAGCCGTTGTTGCCGCTCGAGATCACCGTCGCGATGCCGACGGAGCGCAGCTGATCGATCGCGGCCTTGGTGCCGGCGTTGTTGGCGTCGCAGGTGGCCTGGCTCGAATAGACGCCGCCGCCGAGGCTCATGTTGACCGAGGCGATGTCGAAGTCGTTGCGCAGGTCGTAGACGTGCTGCAGGGCGGCGATCTGATCCGAGGACCACGCCAACGCGCACGGTGCCGAGCCCGGCGAGCAGTCCGCCGGGTCGTCGAAGCGGGAGAAGACCTGGATCGCGATGATGCCGCCCTCGCGCGCGACGCCGTGGAAACTGCCGCCGGTGCCCGCCGCGATCCCCGCGACGTGGGTGCCGTGGCTGCAGCCGGCAACCGCCGGGTCGCAGGCCGCGCCCGCACCGGGGCCGACCTGGACCTCGCCGCCCGAGGGACAGAGGCTCGAAGAGAAGGACGTGGTCGTGGAGAAGCAGGCCTCGGCGACGACCTTGCCCGGAAGGAAGCCGTGGCTCGAGTCGACGCCCGTATCGAGGATGGCGACGTTCCAGCCGTCGCCCGTCGCGCCGGCCGCCCAGGCGTCCGGGGCACCGACGACGGGACTGCTCGTCGAGAGCGCCCGCCGGGCCGGGACGTCGAGTTCGACCTCCACGACGTCCGGGTCGACGGCCAGCTCGTCGAGGGCGTCGAGGCCGACCTCGAGCGCGAGGTAGGGGAGGTCCGGGTAGGAGCGAGCGTCGTGGAGGCTTCCGCCGGGCAGGCGGCCGAGCACGTCGAGCTGGGCGATCCCGATGCGGGCGCGCATCCGCTCGCGCTGATCCTGACGGCCGAAGTACTGGCCGTAGCGCTCTTCGAAATCCTGAACGGGCTGGACGCGGACGATCACGCGCACGCGGCCGGTCTCGACCGCGCGCTCCACGACGCGATCCACCGCCGCGCCACCCTCTTCGGCGTGGGCGACGCCGGCCGACAGGCCGCCGAGCAGCAGCAAGGCTGCGCAGAGCCAGGCGCCGAGGTTCGAGATTCCCTGATGTCCGTGACGAGCCTCGCGGCTCGCGAAACGTTGCGCTCGATGCACGTGGACGACCCCCTCCCGCGGGTACCGCCCCCTCCACACTGCTCTGCGGAGGAGAAGCACCGGGCCTTGAGGGGCGGGTGCTTCGGCTGGGGCGGGGCCGGCTTGCGTGAGGGGATGCCGAGCGCTTGCGAGCCGACTGCCGGTCTGCCGTGATTCGGATCACGGGCTCCCGGTGTGCAGACGCACCGGCCCGAAAGAAAGTTCGGAAGAAAGCGCGCAAAAAGAAGAAGGGGCGCCGCGAATCCGCGACGCCCCTTCCAGGTTCCGGTCGAGCCCGTGGCTCAGTCGAGGAAGCGGACCTCGACGCGGCGGTTCAGGAACCGGCCGTCCGGGTTGTCGTTGCTCGCGATCGGGCGGCTCTCGCCGAAGCCCGCCGAGGTGATGCGGCTGCCCGCGACACCGCGAGAAACGAGGTAGTCCCGCACGGTGCGCGCGCGGCGCTCCGAAAGGTCCTGGTTGTAGGCGTCGCTGCCGATCGAGTCCGTGTGGCCCTCGACCTGCAGGCGCTCGCTGCCGCACTGACGCAGGCGCTCGGCCGCCCGATTGAGGATCGGGAACGACTCGGGGCGAAGCGTGTCGCGGTCAAAGTCGAAGTTGACGCCTCGCAGCCGGATCACGCCCGAGCAGGGGTCGGGAGCCGGGGCCGGCGGCGGCGTGTACGCGGGCGCCTGGGCCATGACGGGCCGCGGGCAGCACTCCGGGCACTCGTAGCCGAGCTGGGCGCAGCCCTGCAGGAAGGCAGCGGCACCGATGAGACCGACGATACGAACGAACTTCATGAAGACTCCTGTGGTTCGGTCCACGCGACGGAGTTGATAACGCCCGCGCCGATCGAGTTCAAGCAGATTCAAAGGCATCCAAGCCCGAGTTGCACTCCCTTATCGGCCCGAACCCGAAAAAGCCCAAGGTCCGAATGCAGAAGGGGGTGGGTGTGCAAGCCCTCAGTCAGGCTCACCGAAGGCCGTCCTCGGCGGCGCGTTCCAGCAGGTAGGTCCTGAGCCCGGCGACCTCGGCTTCGTCGAGGATGCCGTCGAAGGCGGGCATGCCGGCGCCGAGGAGCCCGTCGCGCACCACCACGTCGAAATCGTCGCCGAGGCGGCCGATGGCGTACCGGAGGTCCGAGATCACGCCGGAGCCGACGGCGCGGGCTCCGTGGCAGCGGGCGCACCAGGTGTGGAAGAGGTCCTCGTTGCGGGCCGTCTCGGGGGGGCGGGCGTCGAGCAGGGCACGGACCACGGCGGAGGTGATCGGCTGGTCGAAGAGCGCGTAGGTGTTGACGATGCCGCGCGAGATCACGCCGGCCTGTCCCGCGGCGTCGCCTCCGGCGAGGGCGAAGGCGCCGCCCCAACCCGCCACGACCGTGATGAACTGCACGCCGTCGACCGCATAGCTCACCGGCGCCGCGATCACGCCGGAGCCGGCGTGGGCCTCCCAGAGCTTGCGGCCGTCGTCCGCGCGCAGGGCCAGGAAACGGCCGTCGGCGGTGCCCTGGAAGACGAGGTTGCCGGCCGTGGTGAGCGTGCCGCCGTTCCAGGGCATGGCGTAGGGGTGGCGCCAGGCCTCGCGCTGCTCGACCGGGTCCCAGGCGAGCAGGTGCCCGCCGACGACTTCGCGGGTGAGCGTCGCGAACACCGAGTGATCGGTGCCGGTGTTGAAGTGGTTCGTCGTTCGCTTGAAGTCCTCGTCGAGGGCGTAGGCGCCGAGGATCTCCTGGGCCGGGACGTAGACGAGCCCGGTGACCGGGTTGAAGGACATCGGCTGCCAGTTGTGCCCGCCGAAGGCCGTCGGCTGGACCATGGCGAGGCCCTGGTCGTACTCCCCCGATGCGCTCGGGATCGGGCGGCCCGTCTTGGGGTCGACGCCGTCGGCCCAGGTCACCGTCACGTAGGGTTCGGCCGAGATGAACTCGCCGCTCTCGCGGTCGATCACCCAGAAGAAGCCGTTCTTCGGCGCCTGCATCAGCACCTTGCGCAGCCGGCCCTCGATCATGAGGTCCGCGAGGATCATGTGCTGGGTCGAGGTGTAGTCCCAGGTGTCCCCGGGCGTGGTCTGGAAGTGCCAGACGAGCTCGCCGGTGTCCGGGCGCAGGGCCAGGATGCTGCACACGTAGAGGTTGTCGCCGCCGCCGGGGCTGCGCGTGTAGCGGCTCCAGGGCGAGCCGTTGCCGGTGCCGACGTAGAGCAGATCGAGGTCCGGGTCGTAGGCCATGCTGTCCCAGGCCGTGCCGCCGCCGCCGGCTTTCCACCACTCGCCGGTCCAGGTCCCGGCCGCGCGCTCGAGGGCCTCGGACTCGAAGGGCTTCGAGGGGTCGCCCGGCACGGTGAAGGTCCGCCAGGCGAGCTCGCCGGTCTCGGCGTCGTAGGCGGAGACGTAACCGCGCACGCCGAACTCCGCGCCGCCGTTGCCGAGGATCACGTGGCCCTTCACGATGCGCGGCGCGCCGGTGACGGTGTAGTCCTTCTCGGGGTCGACGGTCACGGTCTCCCAGACCGGATCCCCCGTCTCCGCGTCGAGGGCGACGAGGCGGCCGTCGAGGGTGCCGACGTAGACCTTGCCGCGGTACACGGCCACGCCCCGGTTCACGACGTCGCAGCACGCCTTCACGGCGGTCTCGCGGGGGACCTGCGGGTCGTAGCGCCAGAGCTCTTCACCCGTCCGGGCATCGAGCGCGAAGACGATGCTCCAGGAGCCCGTCAGGAACATGCGGCCGTCGACGACGATGGGGGTCGCCTCGTGGCCGCGCGAGAGCCCTGTCTCGAAGCTCCAGACGCGCACGAGCTTCCCGACGTTGTCGGCATCGACCTGGCGGAGGGGGCTGAAACGCTGCTCGGCGTAGTCGCGCCCGTGGCTCAGCCAGTTGTCCGCGTCGCCGGCGGCCGCGCGGAGACGGGCGTCGTCGAGCCCGGCCGGGCCCGTGGCCGCACGCTCCTCTGAGGCCGGATCGGTCGCTTCGGACCCCTCGGTGACTGCCGCCGGAGCCGCGCCTTCCGCCGGGGCCTCGACGGCCTCCTCGCCACCGCAGCCCGCGACGGCCAGCGCGAACAGGGCCGCCCACCCGATCGATCCGATTCCTCGCATGCACCCTCCTCGTACGAAGCGGGCGGCAGTATCCCACGGATCCGTTGTAGGATGCGGCGAATCGCGGAGGGGTGAGGTGGCGAAGCGCAGCAAGAAGGACAAGAAGCGCCGCAAGGCGAAGGGCAAGGGCAAGGAGCGGCGCAGCAAGCGCACACCGCGGGCGGAGACCGCCGACCGGCACGTGCTCTACCAGCAGGCCGTGCAGGAGCCCTCCGTCGACATCGAGCTCATGGACCGGGCCTTCCGGGAGACCACGGGCCGCCGTGCGCTCTCCCTGCGGGAGGACTTCTGCGGAACGGCGCTGATCTCCTGCGAGTGGGTGAAGACCCGCAAGGACCGCACGGCGATCGGCGTCGACCTCGATGCGCCGACGCTCGACTGGGGCCGCGAGCACAACCTCGCCCGCATCAAGAAGGCGGCCAAGCGCATCACCCTGCTCGAGAAGAACGTGCTCGACGTGGTGGAGCCGAAGGTCGACATCGTCTGCGCCTTCAACTTCTCCTACTGCGTCTTCCACGAGCGCCAGCAGCTGCTCGACTACTTCCGGTCCGTGCGCGAGAGCCTCGTCGACGACGGCGTGTTCTTCCTCGACAACCATGCCGGGACGAGCGCGATCGAGGAAGAGTGGGAGGAGCGCGAGCTCAAGAAGTTCACGTACATCTGGGAGCAGAAGCCGGTCGACGGCATCACGCACCGCGGCGTGCGCAAGATCCACTTCCGTTTCCCCGATGGCTCGATGCTGAAGAGCGCCTTCCACTACGACTGGCGGATGTGGAGCGTTCCCGAGCTGCGGGACGTCGCGGCCGAGGCCGGTTTCTCCCGGGTCGACGTCTACGCCGAGTATCTCGACGAGGACGGCGAGGCCTCCTCGGATCTCGACAAGGTCGACCACTACGAGACCGAGGACTCCTGGCTCCCGTACCTGGCCTGCTGGCGCTAGGCGGCCGCCCCGGGGCCTGCGAAGGCTCCTCGGAGCGCCGCCGCCGGGCGGAGGCGCTGCCACTGGAAAGTGGCAGTTGACTCCCGCGCCGGGCGTCGGATAGAGTCGGGCGACTTCCTGCCGGAGGTGCCTGATGAACAACCCGAACCGAACGCATCGTGAGCTCTGCGCGTCGCCGCGCGTTGCTGCGTCCATGCACGTCTCGACGGGTTTCGTCTGCCGCGCCGTGCTCCGTGTCGCCGCTCCGAACGCGAAGACGCCCGAGGCAACCTAGGAAGAACCGACTTTTCGTCTTTTTCGGCCTTCCAGGTGCACCACCCGGAAGGCCGTTTCTCTTTTCAGGTCCCCGTGACCGCGGCCTCTCCGAACCGTCCGATCCACCGGCTCTCGAGCCGAGGAGAACGAGAGATGAATCGAAGAATCGCCGCCGTCGCACGCTGGGGCCTGGCCGGGCTGTTGCTTGCGGGGGGGCTCGGATGCGAGGACGCGCCGGCCGTCTCCGCCCGCGTGGAGACCGCCACGGCCGTTTCGGTCGAGGAACTCGCCGTGCGCCCGGTGACCCCGGTGCTCGTGGTGCCGGGCGTCGTCGAGGCGCGGGCGCGGATCGAGCTCGCCTTCCGCGTGGCGGGCTTCGTCGAGCGTTTTCACGTCGAAGAGGGCGACCGCGTCGAGGCCGGGGCGATCCTGGCCGAACTCGACGCCGACGATCTCGCACGGGAGGTGCGGGCCGCCCGGGCGGCCGTCGCGCGCGCCAAGGCCCACGCCGCGGATGCCGAGCGCGCCCTCGCGCGCCAGGAAGCGCTGCTGGCCCGGGACACGACCTCGCGCCGCGCCCACGACCGGGCGCTCTCCACGTCCGAGATGGCCTCGGCGGAGCTTTCGGAGGCGCGCGTCCGCCTCGAAGCCGCCCGGGATCGTCACGGCAAGGCGGTCCTGCGCGCTCCGATCTCCGGCGTGGTCGAGCGGCGCCTCCTCGAAGCCCACGAGAGCGCGACGGCGGCGAGCCCGGTGCTCGTGCTCGTGCAGCTCGATCCGGTCGACGTGCGGGCCGCGGTGGCGGACACCGAGGCGTCGAAGCTCGTCGTCGGCGGTGCCGCGATGCTGCGCACGCCGCTCTGGCCCGGCCGGAGCTTCGCGGGGACGATCTCGCGCGTCGACGTGGCGGCGGATCGGGCGACGCGCACCGTTCCCTTCGAGATCGAGCTCGCGAACCCCGATGGCGCCCTGCGGCCGGAGCTCGCCATGGAGGTCGAGGTCCTGCTCGGCGAGCCCGAGTCGCTGCTGCTCGTGCCCACCTCGGCGGTGCTGCGCGATACGGATGCCACGCCGTTCGTCTTCGTGCTCGGTGGAGCGGCCGAGGCCCCGCACGCATCGCGGCGTCCGGTCGTGCTCGGCGCGCTCCACGGCGAGCGCGTCGAGGCCCGTGAAGGGCTCGTGGTCGGCGACCGCCTGGTGACCCGCGGACAGCACTTCGTGCGCGACGGCGAGCGCGTGCGCGTGGTCGAAGGGGAAGCGCCGTGAGCAATCCCGCAAGCTTCGCGGTGAAGCGGCCCATGGTGGTGGCGCTGGTCGCTCTGCTGCTCCTGATCCACGGCTATCTGAGCTTCCTGTCGCTGCCGCGCCAGGAGAACCCGGCGCTGCGGGACCGCTTCGCCCAGGTGGTGACGTACCTGCCCGGTGCCGAGCCGGAGAAGGTCGAGCGCCTCGTCTCGGAGGTCCTCGAGGACGCCATTGCCGAGGTCGACGACATCGAGGAGATCGTGAGCCGCTCGGTCACGGGAGCGAGCTGGCTCCTCATCGTCGTGGACAAGTCCGCGCCGGGGGAGGAGCGGCTGCAGGAGATCCGCCAGAAGGTCCAGGAGGCGCGCGAGCGGCTTCCGGACGAGGCGAGCGAGCCGAGCGTCGATACGCGCGTGACGCGGACGAACACGCTCGTCCTCGCCCTGGTCGGCGAAGGCGTCTCGGCGCCGGCGCTGCGCCATCAGGCGCGGGACCTCGAGCGCCGCCTCGAGCGGCTCGCGGACGTGCGGCGCGTGGAGCACGTCGGCCTGCCGAGCGAGGAGGTCTCCGTCGCGGTCGACCTCCGCGCGCTCTCGCAGCGCGGGCTCACGCTGGCCGACGTGGTCGATGCCCTGGCCGCCCGCAACGTGCAGCTGCCGAGCGGCGAGCTCGAAGTCGGCGATCTGCGTTCGACGATCCAGACGAGCGGCTCCTTCGAGGCGCTCGGTGCCGTCGCGGAACTCTCCGGCGTGTTCCTCGGCGCCGGGCCGCGCGGGCTTCCGATCCGGCTCGGCGACGTCGCGCGGGTGAGCCGCCAGGTCGCCGAGCCCGACGCGATCGTGCGCGCCGGGGGGAAACGCGCCGTCGCCTTCGGCCTCGAGATGATGCCCGGCCGCAGCGCGCTCGCGTTCGGCGAGCGCATCCGCGGCTTCCTCGCCGAACACGAGCCGCGCCTTCCGCCGGGGATGCGCATCGAGATCGTCGCCGACGAGCCGGCCTACGTGGGGGCTCGCCTCTCCCTCCTGTTCGGGAGCCTCCTGTTCGGGCTCGGCATCGTCGTCACGCTCTCGTTCCTCGGCCTCGGCTGGCGCTCGGGTGCGGTCGTCTCGCTCACGATCCCCCTGGCCATGACGGTGGCGATGGCCTTCCAGGGCCTTCTCGGGATCCCGCTCCACCAGATCTCGATCGCGGCGCTCGTGATCGCGATCGGCATCGTCGTCGACGAATCGATCGTCGTGACCGACAACATCCAGCGTCACCTCGACCGCGGGAGCTCACCCCGGGAGGCGGCGGTGAACGGGCTCGGCGAGATCCACCTCGCGGTGATCGCAGGCGCGGCGACGACCGTCGCGGCCTTCATTCCGCTGATGATCATGCGCGGCGACGTCGGCGACTTCATCCGTTCCATCCCGGTCGTGGTCTCGGCGATGCTGCTCGGCTCGGTCCTCGTCTCGCACTTCCTGACGCCGCTCCTCTCGGTCGCCGTCCATCGCGTCGCGCCCACGCGCGGGAGCGGAGGGCTCTGGGCACGCCTTCCCCTGGAAGGGGCCTACCGCCGGGTGATCGCGGCGGCGGTGCGGCGGCCCGGCTTCGTCCTGGCGGGGTTCTTCGCGGGCTTCGTCGCGGCGATCGGGCTGTTCGGCGCCGTGCTCTGGCCGCCGGCGTTCTTCCCGGATGCGGATCGGCATCAGTTCATGATCCGCGCGAGCCTGCCTCCGGGGGCGCCCCTCACCGAGACCGACGCCGTCATGTCGGCCATCGAGGCCCGGCTCGAGGGGGACCCGGACGTGGCGAGTTTCACGGTCTTCGTCGGGGAGGATGCGCCGAAGTTCTACTACAACGAGTTCAAGGGCGAACGTTCGAAGTCCGTCGGGCAGGTCATCGTGAACACGCACGAGCACGTCGCCTTCCACGAGACGCGCGGGGTCGTCGACCGCATCGACGCGGACCTGAAGGCGAACATCCCCGGGGCGTTCGTGCGCGCGAACCCGTTGAAGCAGGGCTACGCGGGCGGCGACGCGATCGTGGTCTACGTCATGGGGGACGACCTCGACGTGCTGCGCACGCTGGCCTCGCGGGTGCGGGAGATCATCGAAGGCGTCGCCGGCGTGCGCGACGTCTGGGACTCCTTCGGATACGACCCGATCACCATCCAGGCCGTCGTCGACGATGCCCGAGCCAACTGGCTCGGCATCCCGCACCGGGCCGTCGCGACGAACCTGCGCTCGGCGGTGGACGGCGTCGTCGCGACGACCCTGCGCGAGGAGGACGAAGAGATCCCGATCCGCGTGCGCCTCGCCGAAGGGCAGCGCGGCAGCGTCGCGGCGCTCTCGAGCCTTCCGCTCCACAGCCCGGCCCACGGCCGCACGGTTCCGCTCTCCCAGGTGGCGACGCTCGAACCCGGCTTCACGACGGGCGCCATCCTCCGCTTCCAGCGGCAGCGGGAGTCCGTCGTGCGCGCTTCGATCGAAGGCGACGCCGCCTTGCTCGCGGTGGCCGAGGCGGTCGAGGAGGCGGTGCGTTCCCAGATCGATTTCCCGCCGGGCTACCACGCCTCTTTCCACGGGCAGCCGAAGGACGTGACGGAATCCTTCGTCTCGCTGCTCCAGGCGGCCGTCTTCGCGGTGTTCCTGATCTACATCATCCTGGTCGTGCGCTTCCAATCGATCGCGCAGCCGTGTCTCATCGTGCTGGCGATCCCGATGTCGCTGATGGGAGCGAGCCTCGGCCTGGCGGCGACGGGGAACCCGTTCTCCTTCATGGCCTTCCTCGGCATGATCTCGCTCGCGGGTATCGCGGTGAACGATTCGATCGTGCTCGTGGACACGGTCAATCGCCTGCGACGCGACGGCACGGCGGTGGAGGATGCGGTCCGCGAGGCGGGCCGGCTGCGCCTGCGCGCGGTGGTCATGACCTCGGTCACGACCATCGGCGGGCTGCTGCCGCTGGCCATCGGGGGCGGCGCCTTCTGGTCGCCCTTCGGGTTCGCGATGATCTTCGGGCTGGGAGCCTCGACCGTCCTGACCCTGATCGTCCTGCCCTCGGCCTACCTGCTCGTCGAGCGGCTGCGCCGGGGGAGGGCACCCTCGCAGGCCGTGTGACGGCCCGCGAGGGAAACGCCCCGGGCTTCGCTACCAGTCCGCGAGCTGCGCGGCGCGCTCCCGATGCTGCGCGGGCTGGCCGAGGAACGCGCGGTCGAACATGGCGCGCTTGAACCAGATCTGGACGTCGCACTCCCAGGTGAAGCCGATGCCGCCGTGGGCCTCGACGGCGTCGCGCGCGACCTGCATGTAGAGGTCCGTGATGTGGGCCTTGGCGAGCGCCGCGTAGCGCTCCGACTCCTCGGGGACCCGGTCGAAGGCGTGGCTCGCGTACCAGAGCAGGCCGCGCGAGGGTTCGACCTCGATGGCCATGTTGGCGAGCTGGTGCTTCAGGGCCTGGAAGTGTCCGATCGTGACGCCGAACTGCTCCCGCGTCTTCGCGTACTCCGCCGACATCTCGACGAGCCGGCTCGCTCCGCCGAAGGCATCGGCGGCCAGCAGCACGAGCGCTGCGTCGCGCACCCGCCCGGAGGCGGAGGCGCCTTCGGGGAGCGCCTCGGCGGCGACGCCGGAGAGGGTCAGGTCGTGGAGCCGGCGCGAGCGGTCGGTGCCCTCGACAGCCTTGGCTTCCATGCCGGCTGCGCCGCCCTCGACGAGCGCGAGGCCGCCACCCGCCGTGCCGACGACGAGCACGTCGGCCTGGGCGCCGTAGGGCACGTGCTGCTTCGTTCCGTCGAGGCGGTCTCCGGAGGCGAGGGACCAATCTCCCGGGAGCCAGCCGCCCTCGTCCCGGAAGGCCACGGTGCCGAGGGCGTCGCCGGTGGCGAGCTTCGGGAGCCACGCCTTCTTCTGGGCGTCGCTCCCGCCGAGCGCGATGGCGAGACCGGCGAGCGAGTGACCGAGGAAGGGGCCGGGCGTCGCGCCCCAGCCGAGCACCTCCGCGGCGAGGGCGAGGTCGAGGAAGCCGAGCCCGGCGCCGCCGTGTTCTTCCGGCAGGTGCAGTCCGCCGACGCCGACCTCGACGAGCCCCTGCCAGAGCTCCTTGTCGAACTCGTCCTCGGCGTCGAACCGCTCGCGGACGCCCGTCACCGGGCACTCGTTCTCGATGAACTGGCGGATGGTCTGCTGGAGCAGCTCCTGCTCTTCGGAAAGATCGAAGTTCATCGGGCCGCTCCCTTCGAAGCCTGCTGGTAGTAGTCGCGCGGCAGGCCGAGCACCCGCTCGGCGATGATGTTGCGCTGGACGTTGGCGGTGCCGCCGGCGATCGCGATGCCGAGGCTCCACATGTACTGGGTGAGCCAGGCGGGGGCGTCCTTCGGGATGTTTCCGCCCATGGCCGCGCTCTGGGCCGAGAGAAGGCCGTCTTCGTCGAGCAGGTCGAGGGCGAGCTTCGCGACCTCGTGGCCGATGTTGGTGGAGACGATCTTGTTCATCGCCCCGATCGGCCCCGGGCTCTTGCCCTGGCTCCCGCGCGTGAGCTGGATGTAGCCCGAGTACTCGTGGGAGCGGACGCGCCCTTCGATCGCCGCGAGGCGCTGGCGGATCTCCGGGTCCTCGATGGCGGGCTTGCCGTTGCGCGTTCGCGTCTTGGCCAGCCGGACGAGGCCCTTGAAGAGCGCCACGGTCTGGGCGGCCGAGCCGATCGAATCGCGCTCGTGCTTGAGGGTCGCGCGCGAGACCAGCCAGCCCTCGCCGCGCTTGCCGACGATCCAATCCGCCGGCGTGCGCGCGTCGTTCAGGAAGACCTCATTGAACTCGGCGGTGCCGCTCATCATGCGCAGGGGGCGGACTTCGACGCCCGGCTGCTTCATGTCGATGAGCAGGTAGGAGATGCCGGCGTGCTTCGGCGCATCGGGCTCCGTGCGGCAGAGGCAGAACATGTAGTCGGCGTGGTGGGCGCCGCTCGTCCAGATCTTCTGGCCGTTGATCACCCATTCGTCGTCGACGAGTTCCGCCTTCGTCTTCAGGGAGGCGAGGTCGCTGCCCGAGCCCGGCTCGCTGTAGCCCTGACACCAGGTGACGTCACCCATCACCGTCGGGCCGACCCACTTCTCCTTCTGCCACTCCGCGCCCTTCTCGAGCAGCGTCGGGACGAGCATCATCGTGCCGATGCCGCGCGGGTCGCCCGGGGCCCGGGCCTTGCCGAACTCCTCGCGGATGATGCGTGCGCGGATGGCGTCGGGCTCCTGCTCGGAGCCGCCGTACTGCTTCGGGATGCTGCGGGCGAGGTAGCCCTTGGCGACGGCCTTCTCGCGGAAGGCCAGGGTCTGGGCCTGGCGGTCGCCTTCGCCCTTCGGCGGCCACTCCGCCGCCAGGAAGGCCTGCACCTCCGCGCGAAAATCGTCGTATTCCTTGCCGTATTCGAGATCCATGGGGTCTCCTCGGGCGGCCGGGCGCGGCGGCCGAATGCGCTCCACAGGGGCGCAAGGGCATTGTATCCTCGCCCGACTAGAACACGTATCAATTTTTCGACATTCGAGATCGAGAGGACACATGGCGGATCGCGGTTTCTGGGTGATGGCGCAGAAGAACCCCTCGGCGCTCGGGCTGGTGACGCCCGAGGGTGCCGAGGTCACGCGCGGCGAACTGTTCGCCGCGAACAACCAGCTGGCGCACGGCCTGCGCGAGCTCGGTCTCGCTCCGGGCGACTGCATCGCGACCTTCCTGCCCAACGGCGCGCCGATGATCGAGCTCTACCTCGCGGCGGCGCAGACGGGGCTCTACCTCGTGCCGATCAACTGGCACCTCACCGGACCCGAGGCCGCCTACATCCTCGAGGACTGCGACGCGAAGGCCTTCTTCACCGACGCCCGCTTCGCCGACATCGCGAAGAAGGCGGCCGACGAGGCGGGGATGAAGCCCGAGCAGTGCTTCTCCGTCGGCGCCATCGAGGGCTTCCGCGACTACGAGAGCCTGAAAGCCGGACAGCCGGAGACCCTCCCCGAGGACCGCGCCTCCGGCCTGGTGATGAACTACACCTCCGGCACGACGGGGCGGCCGAAGGGCGTGCGCCGCAAGCAGTCGCCGCTCGACCCGGACACGACGTGCACGCTGCAGAGCGTGTTCCTGATGATGTTCGGGATGACCGAGGAAGACGAGAACGTCCACATCTGCGGTTCGCCGCTCTATCACACGGCCGTCCTGATGTTCGCTTCGTCGGCGCTCCATCTCGGTCACGCCGTCGCCATCATGGACAAGTGGACGCCCGAGAGCATGCTCGAGTGGATCGAGAAGTACCGCGTCACGAACAGCCACATGGTGCCGACGCAGTTCAACCGTCTGCTCGCGCTGCCCGACGAAACGAAGCAGCGCTACGACGTCTCCTCCCTTCGCTGCATGGTCCACGCGGCCGCGCCCTGCCCGCAGGACACGAAGTGGAAGATGCTCGAGTGGTGGGGTGACACGATCTACGAGTACTACGCGGCGAGCGAGGGGGGCGGCTCGCTCGTGACGCCCGAGGAGTGGAAGAAGTACCCGGGGACGGTCGGCAAGGCCTGGGCCAACAGCGAACTGCGCATCCTCGACGACGACGGCAACGACGTGCCCACGGGCGAGATCGGCACCGTCTGGATGCGCATGGGTGCGGCGGAGTTCGAGTACCACAAGGCGCCGGAGAAGACGTCCGAGAGCCGCCGCGGCGAGTACTTCACCGTCGGGGACGTGGGGTACCTGAACGAGGACGGCTACCTCTTCCTCAGCGACCGCAAGAACGACATGATCATCTCCGGCGGCGCCAACATCTACCCGGCCGAGATCGAGAAGGACATGCAGGCCTGCCCGGGCATCGCGGACATCGCGGTCTTCGGGATCCCGAACGACGACTGGGGCGAGGAGGTGAAGGCCGTCGTGCAGCCCGAAGAGGGCGTCGCGCCCGACGACGCCTTCCGCGAGAAGATCTACGCGTTCTGCAAGGACCATCTGGCGAAGTACAAGACGCCGAAGTCGATCGACTTCATCGAGGAGATGCCTCGGGATCCGAATGGGAAGCTTTATAAGAGGAAGCTTCGGGATCCTTATTGGGAAGGGAAGTCTCGGCAGATCTGACCGGCGGCTCGGGACTCCGCGTTCGCGGGCGGGGTGGGCTCCGGCTCATGGCTCGCCCCCGCCAACGGCGGAATCGGAGATCGCCCGCCTATCCAAGATTCTGAGCAGCCAGGCCAGCCTTCCTGGTTTCGCCTTCGGCGACCTCGGGTTGTGTTTCTCGTTGGGATCGTTTTGAATGGGTCGGATGCGGATGTCGGGGGAGTTGACGGCGCCGTTTTTTGGCGTGGCGGATCCGGCGTCGAGCGTTTTGCATCTCGCGGGGGCGGTGTTCTTTGCCTGGCGGGCGGTTCGGCTGGCGCGTCGGGCGGGGGAGCGGCGTTGGCGGGCGGCGGCGCTCTACCTGTTTTCCTTGACGGCGGTGTTGGCGCTCGGGTTCAGCGGGACGTACCACGCGCTCGCGGCCGAGCACCCGTGGAAGTTCACGTTCCAGCGCATCGACCACTCGGCCATCTTCCTGCTGATCGCGGGCACGCTCACGGCGTTCCACGCGGTGGGATTCTCGGGGCGCGGGCGATGGTGGATGGTCTGCCTGATCTGGGCGATCACGTGGTCGGCCCTGTTCGGTAAGATCGCGCTGTGGACCTCGCTCGGGGATGGGGTGGGCCTCCTGCTCTACATCCTCCTGTCGATCGTCGGGCTCTCCTCGATCCTCTTCCTTCCGCTCACGCTCCACTGGCGCGCCTACGACCTCATGGCCGCGGGCGCCGTGACCTACGTCGTGGGCGCGCTCGTCGACCACTTCGAACTCTTCTGGCTGATCCCGGGGGTCTTCGGGCCCCACGAGTTCTTCCACTGCGCGGTGCTCGCCGCGTTGTTCCTGCACTGGCGGTTCTTCTACGCCTGGGCGACGCCGCAGCTCGCGCGCGGCGCCGCTGCGGGCCGGCCGATCGCGCCCGCGTCGCCTTCCGCCGCGGGTTGAACCCGGCCCGCGCGCCGGGCAGCTAGTAGTAGAAGCGGAGTTCGAGGCGGCCGTCGAGCCAGGACTTGTCCGAGTCGCGGTTCCAGCCGAAGCCCGAGACGAGCGCGAAGTGCTCGCCGAGGCGCATCGTGTGGTTGGCGCGGCCCTCGAGGACCGTCGCGGTGTCGCCGGCGAGGAAGCGGTGCGCGCGGAACCCGAACTGAAGGCGCGAGGGTTCGTCGGGCGCGCCGAGGGCGAGTTGGGCGGCGATGCCCGGCCCGAAGGCGCCGCCGCGGTCGAGGGAGCCGCCGGTCTCGGCGCGCAGTTCCGCGAAGAGGTTGAAGCGCAGCTCGTCGGCCATGGCGAAGGTCACGCCGACGCCGCCTTCGCTGCGCCAGACGGGTTCGGCGTCGAGGTCGCCATCGCTGCGGGGGCGGAGCCGGGTGCGCAGGCCGGTGTCGAAGTGCCAGGAGGGAGAGGCGGCGAGCCGGTCGATCGGCGGTTCCGAGCGGATCTCGAGAGCGACGAGTTCGTGGAATCGGAAGCGGCCGAGCGCGGGGTACCAGCGAACGGTGGCATCGAGCACGCGGATGGTGGCGTTCGGGGAGTGGCCGCGGGTCGGGTCGAGCCGGTCGTGGAGGGCCGGGCGGATGCGGAGGTCGAGGTAGGGCCGGTCGTCCTCGACGCCGGCGGCGAGCGCGGCCATGGCCGACCCGTGGCCCTCGTCGGGACGGGTCGCGGGGGTCGGCACCGCGGGGAGCGGCGCCGCCTTCCCGAGCCTGCTTCGTGCGAGCAGCAGGCGGTGGGCGCGTTTCCGGGCGTCGTCCTGGCGCACGCCTTCGTCGAGGAAGCGGAAGCGGAGCGTGTCGTAGGCGAGGCCGAGGATGCGCGCCCGCACCGGGGCGGGTAGCGCCGCGAGCTCCGGGGCATCCGGTTCGAGGGCGCCATCGGCGAGGGCGCGCGCGCGTCCGACCTCGATGCGCGGCAGGGTCGCCATCGCGTGGCGGAGGCGCGTGGCGGGGGAGGGACGGAACTCGGTCGGCCCGCTCGTTCCCACGGGATCGATCACGTCGCGGACCGTGTCGATCGGCATCACGCTGATCGGGAAGCCGTGGGTGACGGCGATGTCCGGCCGCGCCACCTGCAGGACCCGCACGAGGTGGTAGGAGCAGTTCTCGTCGAAGAACCAGTACGGGAACTCGACGTCGCGCAGCTCCCAGAGGTGGAGGATGACGAGTTCGATCTCCCCGGGCGTGAGGTCGAGCGGGTACTCCCAGAGGTCGCGGTTCTGCCAGTCGGCGTACTGCTTGAGCTTTTCCCAGAACGGATTCAGGCCGAAGCGGGCCGGATAGCGCCCGGTGACCCCCTTGATCAGATAGACCGGGCCCTGTTCGCCGCCCGAGTCGGCGGTGAAGTCGATGGCGTGCCCGAGGAGCTCGTTCGCGGGCTCGTCGCCGCCGGGATCGAGCCGAAGGAGCGTGTGCCCGAACATCGAAGCCGGGCTGTCCATGTACGCCTCGGGGAAGACGATGGTGAGCGTCTCGGCCTTCACTTCCTTGCGCCAGGCGGAGAGCTCGGGGCAGGGCACGTCGGGGAAGAGCCCGTCGGGGACTCCGAGCTGCTTCGTCAGCCAGAGCGCGCGCGCCGGGAAGGAGCAGCGCACGGGTTCACCACGTCGGGAGCGCGCCGCCGGGTCGAGGAGGCCGCGCAGGGTCGCTTCGAGCTCGGCCCGGGCGTCGGCGTGTCCGCGTTCGTCGAGGAAGAGCTCGGGCGACTGGGCTGCGCTGCGGAATCCCGGCGGGAGCCAGCGTCGTTCGTAGTGAAGGAGCGCGCGCCAGCTCGGGTGCTCGGCGAGCTCGAGGCGTTCGGCGCGTTCGAAGAGGAGGGCCGCGTCGGCTGCGGGGTTTGCGGCTTCGGCGGGCGGGGCGGGGCCGAGGAGGGCCGCCGCGAGGCCCGAGAGGGCGAGGGCGAGAAGGACGGCCCGCTCCGGACGGCCGGAGCCGCCCGGAGCGGGCGCCATTGCGTGCGCTAGCTCCGCACGTAGCGGGCGAGCTGGGCGTCGCGCGCCAGCACGCCGTCGAGCGCGTGGAGCATCTCGCCGACCGTCGTGGTCTCGGCCGGGAAGAGCTCACCGAAGCCCGCCTGGACCGTGCGGCCGAAAGCCGCGCGGTGCTCGGGGGCCACGCCGAGCAGCGTGGCGAAGGCATCGAGGCTCTCGCCACTGCCCATCGCCATGTCTCGCGAGAGCCGGTCGATGTTGCCGCTCGCGAACTTTCGGAGCTGGGCGTCGGCCGTGATCGTGTCGTTGGCATCGCAGCCCATCAGCCCGAACGTCAGCGAGATCGACTGGAACGTGATGCCGTTTGTGAACGAACCCAGCAGGTGCGGGATCAGTCCGTTTTCGCCTTCCATGATCGTGGTACCCACGCCGCAGCCGATGTCGTCGTCTGCCTGCGCAGCCTGGAACGGGGCCGTCACCACCAGCGCCAAAGCGCCCGTCGCGACGAGCCACCGAGTCATCCCCCCAATTCTCATGACACCGTTCCTTTCCGAACGCTCCGAAGCGGAGCGCGAAACGCCCCGGAAGTGGAGCGCCTCGTAATTACAACGGATGGCTCGGCGGCCGGCAAGGACCGAGGCGAGCGCTAGCGGCGGCGGGGGATCGAGTGCTCCCAATCCGCGAGCAGGGTCCGGAGCGCGGCGATGAAGGCCAGGGGCTGGTCCAGGAAGAGGTGGTGGTGGGCCTGGGGAATCTCCACCAGCGGCGCGTTTCTCTCGAGCAGCTCGTACATGTATTCGGCCGTTTCCGGCAGCACCACGACGCTCCACTCGCCGCGCATGAGGGCGATGCGACACGGCACCTGCTTCAGGTAGTCCGACATCGGCAGCGGCGCCGTCGAGGGAAAGACCCGCTTGTCGAACTTCCAGGTGAACCCGTGGTCCGTCTCGCGCAGCGAGTGCCGGGCGATGTGGTCGACGATGAAGTCGTTGTCACAAGGCTGGGAAGGGACGAGCCGGAAGTGGGCGAGCGCCTCCTCCTCGCTCGGGTAGACCTTCGGGTTGCGGAACGCCTTGCCGCGCGTGCCCTCCTGGGTCTCCGGGTCCGGCTTGCGGACGGGGGAGTCGACGATGACGGCACCGGCGAGCTGCTCCCCGAAGGTCGCGGCGGTGATGATCGTGACGATGCCGCCGAGGCTGTGCCCGACGACGATCGGCTTGCCGGTGAAGCTCGCGTCCTCGATCACGCCGAAGACTTCGCGGGCGAACTGGTCGCGCGGGTAGTCCTCGCGGCGCCCACTCTCGCCGTGGCCCGAGAGGTCGAGCGCGACGACGCGGTAGTCCCGCGTGAGGTGCGGCGCGATGAAGCTCCACCAGTGGGCGTGCGCGGCCCCGCCGTGCACCAGGACGAGGCCGGGCTTTCGTGCGTCGCCCCAGGCCAGGTAGTGGATGTCACAGCCGTCGACCCGGACGGTGTGCTCCTCGTAGGGCGTCGTGATGGCTTCGGTGAACCACGGGGGGGCTTGCTGCATGGGCCGAGCGTAGCGTGTAGCCTCGGGCGATGATCGGGATGCTCCTCGACGCCATCGCCGCCCTGTTCGATGCCTCGTTTCGACACCTTCGCCGCGGGCCGCACCCGCCGGGCCGGGCGCTGCGCGCGGAGATCCTCGTGAGCGCGATCCGCCGGTTGATGCACCGCTCGAAGGAGCACGGGATCCCCTGGCTGCGAGAGGCGCAAGGCCGGTTCCCGGTCCGCGAGCCGATCCTGGCGCGCGTGCGCCTCGAGGACGCGGAGTTCGCGGGCGTCGCGTGCCTGGTCTGCACGCCCTCGCGAACCTCGGGGCGAACCCTGCTCTATCTCCACGGCGGCGGTTACGTGATCGGCACCGCCCAGGCCTATCGAGGCCTGATCGCGCACTTTGCCGAGGCGACCGGCGCACGCGTGGTGGCGCCCGACTACCGGCTCGGGCCCGAGCACCTCCTGCCGGCGGCGCAGGACGATTGCTTCGCCGTCTACCGGGCGCTGCTCGCCGAGGGAGTCCCGCCCGCGTCCCTCGCCGTCGCGGGAGACTCGGCCGGCGGCGGTCTCACCCTCGCGACGCTGCTCCAGGCGCGGGACGCCGGAGAGCCTCTGCCGGCGGCCGGGGTCCTCCTGTGTCCGTGGGTCGACCCTCCGGCGCAAGGCGGAAGTCTCGAAAGCAACGCGGGGACGGACTGCCTCGATGCGGAGCTCCTCGGCTTCTGGTTCGCCCAGGCCCTCGGCGACGGCGACCCGCGCGATCCGCGCTGGACGCCCGCCGGGGCGGAACTCGCGGGCCTCCCGCCGCTGCTCGTCCAGTGGGCGGGCGCCGAGGTGCTGGCCGATCAGATCCGGGACTTCGTCGAGCGGCTGAAGACCGCGAGCGTCGACGTGCAGGCGCGCGAGTGGCCCGCGATGTTCCACGATTGGATGGTGGCGACGTCGCTTCTGCCCGAGGGGCAGGAAGCGGTCGACGACGTGGGGGTCTTCCTGAACGAACGCCTCGCGCGCTAGTGCCGGTCTAGCCGAGACGCCTGGCGATCTCCGCCGGGAACTCCGGGAAGTACTGCTCGATCACCGGCAGCTCGAAGACCTGGAGGATCGATTCTTTCGGCTCGCGTTCGAGCAGGAACCGGAAGGACTCCTCGATCAGCTTCTCGGGCGGTGCGTCCGGTGCGTAGCGTTGCTGCTGGTCCCGGCGTGCGGTCACGCGATGGGTGGTGTGGGTCTCGCCCTCGCTGACCCGGACCCGGAACTCTTCCTCTCCGCGAACTTCGACGATGATCTCGGCCATCTCCCGAATCTAGCACCTGCACCTTCCTCGCGATCCGCTAACACAGGCACATGTCGAAGCCCGGGGCCCGCGCATGGTGAAGCGCCTGACGGATCTCTTTCCGGTCTGGGCCGTCCTGTTCGCGGCGGCGGCCTTCGTTCGCCCCGAGGTCTTCGTTCCTCTCCGGCCCGCGATCGTCCCGCTGCTCGGCCTCGTCATGTTCGGCATGGGAGCGACGCTCCTGCCCCGCGACTTCCGCGCCGTCGCCGAGAGGCCGCGCGTGCTGGCGCTCGGGGCCGCGCTCCAGTTCGCGGGGATGCCCGCCCTCGCGTTCGTCATCGCGCGCGCGCTCGGGCTGCCCGACGAGATCGCGGCGGGCCTCATCCTCGTCGGTAGCTGTCCGGGGGGCACCGCGTCGAACGTGATCTGCTACCTGGCGCGGGCGGACGTCGCGCTCTCGATCACGCTGACCGCGGTCTCGACGGTGCTGGCCGTGCTCGCGACGCCGGTGCTCGCGGGCTTCTGGATCGGAACCACGGTCGAGGTCGACGTCGGCGGAATGATGCAGAGCATCTTCAAGATCGTGCTGGTGCCCGTCTCGCTCGGCGTCGCGGCGAACGTCTGGCTCGGTGAGCGGCTCGGCCGCGTGAAGGCCGCGCTGCCGCTCGCTTCGGTGGTCGCCATCGCGGTGATCATCGCGATCGTCGTCGCGCTCTCCCACGAACGTCTGGCGGCGCTCTCGGGCGTGCTCGTCGCCGGGGTCGTTCTGCACAACACGGCCGGCCTCGCCCTCGGCTACTTCGCGGCGGCCGGCTTCGGGTTGCCGGAAGCCCAGCGGCGGACGCTCGCGATCGAGGTCGGCATGCAGAACTCCGGTCTCGCCGTGGCCCTGGCGGTGCAGCACCTGAACGCCCTGGCAGCGCTGCCGGGTGCGCTCTTCAGCGTGTGGCACAACGTGTCGGGGTCGCTCGTCGCCGCTCGCTGGTCGCGGCGCGCGCCGTCGGCCTAGCCTTCTTCGGGCGCGGCCGGAGCTTCGGGCTCGAGCGAGCGCACGTCCCGCGGCGCTTCACCGACCCGGACCCATTCGCCCGTCTCGCCGTCCCGGGTCTCCAGGCGCCAGACGTCCCCGGTCGCCGTATCGAGCAGGAAATGGCTCCCGTCGACGTCGGTCCTCGCCGGCTCGATCACCAGGGAGAAGCGTCCGGGCCCGTCGGAGCCCTCGTGCTTCACCGTCGAGAAGGCGTCGTTGAAACAGCCCGTCGCCAGGAGCGGGGCGATGGCCAGGAGGGCCGGCCAGGCGGGTACCGATCGTCGCTGCATGTCGTTCTCCATGTGAAACGGTCCAGAGGATGGCGCATGGGGCGTGGGGATGCGTGCAGCGCCGCCCCTGCATGCGTCTTGTTCCTGCACCACGGCCGGGAGACAATGTCCCCATGCGCTGCACGCTCGTCACCCACACGCACTGGGACCGCGAATGGTATCGGACCCATCAGGATTTCCGGGGCCGGCTCGTCGATGCCGTCGACCGCCTGCTCGAACTGTGTGCCCGGGATCCCGGATACCGCTTCCTGCTCGACGGCCAGTCGATCGTGATCGAGGACTACCTCGAAGTCCGTCCGGACCAGCGCGAGACCCTCTCCGCCCTGTGCCGTGCCGGCCGCATCGCCATCGGGCCGTGGTACGTCCAGCCGGATTCGCTCCTGCCCTCGGGCGAAGCCCACGTGCGGAACCTGCTCGAGGGGCGCCGGGCCGCGGAGGAGATCGGTCCGGCCTCGCGCGTGGCCTACACGCCGGACTCCTTCGGTCACCCCTCGCAGTTCCCGCAGCTCTTCGCCGGTTTCGGGATGAGCGCCTTCGTCTATTGGCGGGGCAACGGGAGCGAGCTCGACGAACTTCCGACCGAGTACTGGTGGGAGGGAGCGGACGGAACCCGGCTGCTCGCCTGCCACCTCGCCCGGGGCTACTTCAACGCCGCGACGGGCCTCGCGAGTGAGCCCGCCGCCGCCGCGCGGCGGATCGCCGCGACGGCGCGCGAGGGGGCGGCGCGCTGCCGGAGCGGCCGCCAGCTCCTGATGAACGGGATCGACCATGCGCTGCCCGAAGCGCGGACCGGCGAGCTGGCCGAGGCGCTGGCGAAGGAGACCGGCCACGAGGTCGAGCGCGGTCTCCTGGAGGATTTTCTCGAGGGCATGCCGGCGCCGGCGGAAGACGCCGTCCATCGCGGCGAGCTCGTCGGCGGGCGGGAGGCGAACCTGCTGCCGGGCGTCTGGTCCGCCCGGACCTGGATCAAGCTGCGCAACCGCGCGTGCGAAGCCGCGCTCGAAGGTTGGGCCGAGCCCTTCGTCGCTCTCGGCCTGGGGCACGGCCTTCCGGACGAGCGGCCGTCCCTGCGCCTGGCGTGGCGGACGCTCCTCCCGAATCACGCCCACGATTCCATCTGCGGCTGCTCCCACGACGAAGTCCACGAGCAGATGCGGGGCCGTTTCGATGCCGCCGAGGGGCTCGCCGAGGCGACGACCCAGCGCATGCTCGAGCGCCTCGCGGGTCTCGGCCCCGACCGCGTGAGCCCGTGGACCGCGGAGCCGGACCTCGCCGTCTTCAACCCGTCGCCATGCCCCCGGACCGACGTCGTCCGGTTCGCCATCGATCCCCACCCGTGGATGGCGCCGGTCGAAGAGGGCGACCCGGTCGGCGGGATGCACCCCGCCGCGCTGCGCAGCCTCGACCCTCCCGGCTTCACCGTCGACGGCGTTCCCGTTCGGGTGGAGGCGGCTCGCGAGGGGCGCATGGCCCTGCTGCCGGATCGGCCTCCCGTCGACCTCGAGTTCGTCGTGCGCGACGTGCCGGCTTTCGGGTGGAAGCGCGTTCCCCTGCGCCTGGCGGAGCGTTGCGAAGAAAAAGCCGACGAGGGGCGGACGATCCGCGCCGAGGACGTCGCGGTGACCGTCCAGGACGACGGCCGCTTCGACGTCGATCTCGCGGGCCGGGTCTTCCGCGGCCTCGGCGCGATCGAGGATCTCGGCGACCGCGGCGATACCTACGACGCGGACCTCCTCGCCCCGGACGAAGTGCGTCTCGTCGCGGTCGCGATCCGCCGCTTCCGGCACGCGTCCGGGATCGAGCGGATCCTCGTCCGCCGTGAGTTCGCCCTTGGCGCCGCCCTCGATGCCGAACGCGAGGCGCGGGTGGGCGAAGGTTCGTTCGTGGTGGAGATGACCTTGCGCGTCGCGCCGGGCGTTCCGCGCGTCGACCTGGAAGTCGCGGTGGAGAACCGGGCCGAGGACCACCGCCTGCGGCTGCTCTTCCCTTCCGGAAGCCCCGCGTCCGCGTTCCAGGCCGCCACGACCTTCGGGGCGGAGTCGAGGGCACCCGGGCCCCTCCCGAGCGAAGACTGGATCCATCCCGCACCCGCCACCTTCCCCGCCCAGGGCTGGGTGCACGCCGGCGGTCTCACCGTCGTGGCGCCCGGCCTGAACGAGGCCGAGGTCGATGCGGAGGGCGCGATCGCGCTGACCCTGTTGCGCTGCGTCGGCGATCTCTCGCGCCATGACCTGCGTTCGCGCCCGGGCCCGGCCGGCCCGGGCAACGCGACGCCGCTGGCGCAGTGCCCCGGCCCGCTGCGCGCGAGGCTTTCCCTCTTTGCGGGGGAGGACGCCGCCGCCGCGCGCGCGGCGGAGCTCGGCCTGCGGGCCGTCGCGGCCGGCGATGCGCCATTGCTCGAGGCCGGCACGGCGTCGCTCGAACTCTCGGCGCCGCTCGTGCTCTCCGCCTGGAAGCCCGCCGAGGACGGGGACGGCACCATCCTGCGCGTCCTGAATCCGAGTGGCGAAGCGGTGGCGGGCCGGCTCCTGCTTCCGCCGGGCACGAGCGAGGTCTCGGCCGTGCGCCTCGACGAAGCGCCCGATTCCGCCGCCTTCACCCGGGAGGGCCGGGAGGTTCGTGCGGACCTCCGTCCCCAGGGTCTCCTCAGCCTGCGCCTTCGCTAGCCGAGGGCTCCTCGAGGGCGCGGCGTAGGAGCTTGCCCAGGGCGTTGCGGGGCAACGACTCGACGGCGTGAAAGCGGATCGGGATCTTGTACCCCGCGAGTTCGTTTCGACAGTGCGCGATGAGTCCGGTGGCATCGACGCCTTCGCCGCGCGGGACGATCCACGCCACCGGGCGCTCGCCGAACGCGGCGTCCGCCACGCCGCGAACCGCGGCCTCTTCGACCCCGGGGTGGCCTGCGAGGACGCGTTCGATCTCGGCGGGGTAGACGTTCTCTCCGCCGGAGACGATCAGGTCCCGGCGTCGGTCGACGACGTGGAGGTCGCCCTCGGCGTCGAGCCAGCCCGCGTCGCCCGCGCGCAGCCAGCCATCGCGGAGGACCGCGCACGTCGCCGGCTCGCGGCGCCAGTATCCGCTCATCACGGTCGCGCCGTGCACCGCGATCTCCCCGACGTCCGCCGCTGCGCACGGGTGGCCCGCTTCGTCGAGGATGCGGAGGGCGATCCCGGGGAGCGGCGTGAGCCCGCTTCGCGCGGACCCGGGAGTACGCGTCGCGACCTGGGAGGAGGCCTCGGTCAGGCCGTAGGTCGGCGCGATCGGGTAGCCCGCCGCCGCGGCGCGCGCCTCGAGCGCGGTCGAGACCGGTGCTCCGCCGAGCAGCACGATTCGCAGGGGAGCGGGCGCCGTCCGGTCCCGCGTGGTGTCGAGCAGCCGCTCGAGCTGGGTGGGCACGAGGGAGATTCCGCTGACGTCGCCAGCGGCCAGGCGGGCGGCCACCGCGCTGGCGTCGAAGCGTTCGTGCACGACGAGTGGGCTGCCATCGAGGGCGCTGCGCACGAGCAGCGAGAGCCCGCCCACGTGATAGAGCGGCAGGCAGGCGAGCCAGCGGTCTTCGGGCCCCGTCCCAAGATGCTCGGACGAAGCTCGGGCGCTCGCGGCCATGGCGCGCCGGGAGAGCAGCGCGCCCTTGGGCTCGCCGGTCGTTCCGGACGTGTAGAGGAGGGCGACCGGAGTCTCCTCCGGGGTCGTCTCGAGCGCGGGCGCCCCTTCGGAACGAAGCGCCTCGATGGGGACGGAGGGGATCCCGGTTCGAGCGGCCGCCTCCCTGGCGCGTTCCCCGGCGGCGTCGGTTCCCTGGGTGAGGATCCGAGGCTCGGCATCGGCGAGCTGGAAGCGAAGCTCCGGGACGGTGAGCCTCGCGTTCAGCGGAACGAGGGTCGCTCCGAGGGCGTCGACCGCATGGAAGAGCTCGACGAAGTCGAGACCGTTCGGCAGGAGCGCCGCCACGCGATCGGACCGCCGCACGCCCCGGTCTTGCAGCGCGCTGGCCCGGCGCAGGGTGCGCTCGGCAAGTTGCTCGAAGGAGACCGCGCCGCCGAGCCACTCGACGGCGGTCCGTTCCGGCGTGCGCTGCGCGCGTTCGATCAGCCACGGGGCTCGCTTCGTCGCCGGTGCACTCACGGCCGGACGCCCAGGCCTGGACCCGATGGAAGCGCGAGGCGTCCCCGGCTGGGTGCCGCGAGCTCGGCGAGGTCCGCTCGGAAGAGTCCTCCCGTCGCGAGTCCCGCAGCGTACGGGCTCGCGACGGCGGCCGCGAGGTGAAGCGCCGCGGCCCGTCCGATCGCGCCGTCGAGGGCCGAGGTCACGACGACGTCGATGTCCTCGTCACGTGCGAGCTCCGCGATTCGCAGCGTTTCGCGTGGCCCGCCGAGCCAGGAGGGCTTCAGGATCAGCACGTCGGCCGCGCCCGCGTCGAGCAGCCGCCGGGCGGAGTCCGCCCCGCGAACGGATTCGTCGGCGGCGATCGGGACCGGTGCCTCCTTTCGAAGGCGAGCCATGGCATCGATCGCCTCGGCGGCTACGGGCTGCTCGACGAACTCCACGCCGAGGCCGCCGAGCTCCCCGAGTGCGCGGCGGGCCTCGGTCTCGGGCCATGCCCCGTTCACGTCGATGCGCAGGGCGATGCCGGGCTCCAGCGCCGTGCGAAGCTCACGGACCCGGCGGATCTCTTCGGGCCACGGCCGGATGCCGAGCTTCAGCTTCAGCGTGCGGAAGCCCAGGGCGATCGCCGCCCGCGCCGCCGGGATCCACGCCGCGCCGGGCTCGACGGCGAGGAGGGCGTTCACCGGAACCGCGCGGACGGACCGCTTCGCGCCGAGCCACGCGGCAAGGGGAAGCCCCGCGTCCCGGGAGCGCAGGTCGGCCGCTGCGGTCTCGGCAGCGGCGAAGGCGGCCGGCGCGCGCCGTGCGAACTCGCGGGCGACGGCTTCGGCCTCGTCGATCGAACGCCCCGGGAGCGACGCGGCGAAGCGTTCGAGTTCCGCCAGCGTCTCCTCGAGCGGTTCGCCGCCGAAGCCCGCGAGGGGCGCGGCCTCCCCGACGCCCCGCTGGCCGCCTTCCTCCTGCACGTGAAGCAGAGCGCCGCACCGCTCTCGAACGAGGCCGCGCGACGTCGCGAGCGGCCGCGAGAGCGGAAGCCGGTAGGGCTGCACTTCCGCGTGCCGAAGCTTCACAGCAGGAAGCCGGCCGCGAGCAGCAGCGAGAAGGCGCCGGCCAGCGCCGCGGTCGCGGCGAGGACCGGGTTCAGGGCCGCGCCGTCGAGGGAGAACACCCGCCGGGTGAGGATCAGGGCCCAGGGTGCGAGCAGGATCGGCAGGAGCAGGGCCGGGCCTCTGCGGAAGCCGAGCGCGAAGACCGTGGCGAAGGCGAAGGCGACGAGCAGCGCGTACTCGGCCCGCGCTCCGTTCGCTCCGAGCGTGACCGCGAGCGTTCGCTTTCCGCTGCGCTCGTCCTCCGTGCGATCCCGGAGGTTGTTCACGACCAGGACGGCCGTCGCGAGGGCCCCGACCGGCACGGCGGCGAGCCACGCGTCCGGGCGGACGCTTCCGGCCAGGACCCAGTACGTTCCGACCACCGCCACGAGTCCGAAGAACACGAAGACGGCGAGATCGCCGAGGCCGCGGTAGCCATAGGCACCGGGGCCGACGTAGCCCACCGCCGCGACGATCCCGCCCGCGCCGATGGCGATCACGGGCCAGCCGGTGGCCTGGGCCAGGTAGACCCCGGCAGCGGCCGCCGCGGCGAAGACCCCCGCCGTCGCGAAGAGCAGGGCGCGCGGCGAGATCAAGCCCGAAGCCGCGGCACGTGTGGGACCGAGCCGGGCCGGTCCGTCCGCACCCCGGAGATGATCGAAGGCATCGTTCGCGAGGTTCGCGCCGATCTGGAGCAGGAGTGCGCCGACGAGGGCGGCGATCGCGAGCGCCGGCGCCCACGAACCGTCGGCGATCGCCAGGGCGGTGCCCACCGCGACCGGAGCCGCGGCGAGCGGCAGGGTCCGCGGCCTCGCGGCGATCCACCACGCGTGCCATCGCCCGGGGGCCGGGCTCATGACGCCACCGCTTCCTCGTCGCCTCGTGCAAGGGAGGTCGCATCGGCGAGGAAGGCCGACGCGATTCGTGCAAAGGCTTCCGGGTTCTCGAGATGCGCCGCGTGGCCGGCATCGGGCACGATGGCGAGCCGACCCTGCGGCAGGCGGTCCGCGAGGTCGCGGGCCACGGGAGCGAACCGCTCGTCTTCGCTGCCGACCGCGACGAGGACCGGCGACTTCACGCGCGTCAGACGATCGTGCAGAGGCGGCTGCGCGCCGGCGCCCATGCCGCGCAGGGAGCCGGCCAGGCCGTGCGGGCGCTGGGCCAGCCGGCCGCGCCGGGCCCGGGCGAGGAACGCCTCGCCGAGCCGCGCCTGGCTCGCGAACAGCGGCAGCGCCATCCAACGATCGACGAAGGGCTCGATGCCGTCGCGTTCGATGCGGTCGGCCAGGGCCTCGTCCGCGGCGATGCGTTGCTGGCGCTCCGTCGCGTCCGCAAAGCCTGCCCGGCCGCCGACGAGGATCGCCGACCGGACGGACGCCGGCTGGAAGCAGGCGAGGGCCAGGGCGACACGAGCGCCCATCGAGTAGCCGAGCACGTGCGCCGGCTCGCCGCACACTTCGTTGATCACGCCCGCGACCTGGGATGCGCAGCGTTCCATCGCATAGGGTGCGGTCTCGCCGGGGGCATCGCTTCGGCCGTGGCCGAGCAGGTCGAGGCGGATCGTTCGGAAACCGGGAAAGCGCTCGGCCGTCTCGCGCATCGTCCGGCTCGTTCCCGTGAACCCGTGGAGCAGGACGAGCGGCGTGCCTTCGCCTTCGCTCTCCACCCACAGCGAAATCCCGTCGACCCGGATGGCTTCCTTTCTCATCCGGAGGCCAGCGCGCGGGCGACCCTCGCTCGGAGAGTGCGGTGTTCGGCGACGTTCGCTTCGGCGTCGATCGGGACTTCGACGACTGCGGGTCCGCCCGCTCCCCGAGCCGCTTCGAAGGCTTCGAGGAAGGCGCCGCGTGAGTCGACGCGGGCGTGCGGCAGGCCGAACCCGCGGCAGAGGGCGCCGAGGTCGCGGCCATGTGGGGTCCGGAAGAGGGTCTCGAACGCTTCGGGCTCGACGATTCCGGCGGCGGGCAGGTAGGAAAAGATCCCCCCCCCATCGTCGTTCAAGACGACGATCACGAGGGGGACCTGCGAGGGGCCAGCGCGGAGAAGGCCGCTCGCGTCGTGGAGGAAACCGAGATCGCCGGTGAGCAGGGTGGTCGGGCCGGCGTACGCGGCACCGAGCGCGCTCGAGACGAGGCCATCGATGCCGTTCGCGCCCCGGTTCGCGAGAACGCGAAGGGGCTGCGCCCGCTTCGGGAGGAAGGCGTCGAGATCCCGGATGGCCATGCTGCTCGCGGCATAGAGCTGCTCGCAGGGCGGGAGCGCGGCGCCGAGGGCGCGGGCGACGCCGGCGGCGAGGAACGCGGGGCCGGCGTCGAGCGCCTCTTCGAGAGTCCGTTCGGCGATCCGGTCCGCCCGTGCGAACGCGGCGGCGAAGGCCGATGGCTTGCGCGGTTCGAACCATCGGCGCGCGAGACTTCCCGCGACCTCCGCGGCCGAGCCGCGCACGTAGTCCGTCGCCGTATGGTCGGGGTCCCGGAACGCGCCCGGGAGGTCGACGCGGACGTCGTGCTCGGGCGGGTGGGCGAGGAGCCATCGGGTGATGGCCTTGCTCGTCATCGGAGCACCGAAACGCAGGACGACCGAGGGCCGAAGGTTCGAGAACGCGTCCGTTCCGAGCAGCAGGTCGGCGTGACCGAGGACGTCGGCCCCGGCGTGGGGACCGCAGCGAAGCTGGCTCGCCGGGTCGGCGAGTACCGGCCACCCGATTCGCGCGGCCAGATCCGCGATGGCGTCGGCGGCGTCGGGTTCGTCGAGCGGGCCACAGAGGATCAGCCCGTGTTCGTGTTCGCGGGAGAGTTCGTGCAGGAGCGCGATGGCCTCCGGGTCGACGCCCGGGCCGGCGCGCCATTCTCGCGCCGAGTGCCCCTCCAGACCCGAGCGCCGCGCGTCTTCCGGGGGTGGCGGCGAAGCCAGCGGCTCGCGGAAGGGCAGGTTCAGGTGGACGGCGCCGGCAGGGCTCCCGGCGGCAACCACGGCCGCCCGTGCGCCGAGCGCCGCGGCCGTCCGGAACACGCCCGAGGTGCCATCCGGAACCGGCGCGTCGGCGAACCAGCGCGCGTGGCGCCCGAACAGGTGCTTCTGGTCGATGGTCTGCGCGGCGCCCCAGTCCTGGAGTTCGGGAGGGCGGTCCGCGGTGAGCACGACGAGGGGGACCCGGCCGAGATCCGCTTCGACGACCGCCGGGAGAAGGTTCGCCGCCGCCGTGCCGGAGGTGCAGACGACCGCCACGGGCACGCGCGACGCCTTTGCGAGCCCGAGCGCGAAGAAGCCAGCGCTGCGCTCGTCGAGGTGGACGTGCACCCGGATGCCCGGATGGCGGTAGCAGGCCAGCGCGAGCGGTGTCGATCGGGAGCCCGGAGCGATGCATGCCTCGCGGACGCCGTGGGTCGCGAGTTCGTCCACCAGCGCGGCCGCGAAGGCGCCGGCCGGGGATTCGTCGGAGGGCGAAGCCGCCCGGGTTTCGAACATGCTCAGACCTCGAGCAGGCGCGAGAGGAGGGTTCCGAACTTCAGGCGGGTCTCGCGCAGCTCGGCGCCCGGCTGCGAGCCGGCGACGATGCCCACGCCCGCGAACAGGTGCGCCCGGGCTTCGCGCAGGAGGCCGCAGCGGAGCGCGACCCAGAGTTCGCCATCGCCGTTCGCGTCCGTGAAGCCGAGCGGGCCCGCGTACCAGCCCCGCTCGAGCGGTTCGTTGCGCCGCAGCCAGGCGAGCGCCTCGCTGCGCGGCATGCCCGCCGTGGCCGGGGTCGGATGGAGCCGGCCCGCGAGGCGGAGGAGGGGAACGGGCCGCTCGAGCCGCGCCGAGACCCGCGTCTTCAGGTGCTGCATCGCTTCGAGCGGCAGGATCTCCGGCGCTTCGAGTGCCGTGACGTCTTCCGCTTCCTGCGAGAGCTGCTCGCGCAGAAAGCGCACGACCACCGCGTGCTCCTCCTGCTCCTTCTTGCTCTCGCGCAGGCGGCGGGCGAACTCGGCGTCTTCCTCCGGGTTGCGGCCTCGGGGCATCGTTCCCGCGAGCGCCATGGACTCCGCCTCGAGGCCCCGGCGCCGGAGAAGCCGCTCGGGCGTCGCGCCGAGGAAGCAGGTTCCGCCGCGCGCGACGGCGAAGGTGGCGCTCGAGGGCGCGTGCTCACGCAGCTCCGCGAGAAGCGCCGTCCGGTCGAAGCCGTGTTCGCGTTCGACCCGGATCCCACGCGCCAGGACCAGCTTCTCGGCCTCGCCCTCCGCGATCGCGGCGAGGGCGTCCTCGACGCGTTCCATGAAGCCGGCCGGCGCTTCGTCCGCAACGACGCGGTGCAGGGGCGCCGCCGGTTCCGCCGGCAAGAGACGGGTCACCTCGATCCGCCGACGCCAGTCTTCCACGACCGCATTGAGGGCTTCCTGCTGGCGCTTCGCGGGGCCATCGCGAAGCGGCGCCGTCGCGGTCAGCCAGGTCTCTTCGCCGCGGCGGAGAAGGGCGCGCTCCGGAAGGACCCACTCGGCACTCGGGAAGCGGCGCCAGGGCGCTCGGGCCGGGCCGTCGGCGAAGGCGAAACCCCCGGCGAGGAACGGGTCGGGCGCCCCGGGGTCGCCGCATCGTTCGATGCGGGAAAGGAGTTCGTGGCCGCCGCGCGCGCAGCTCTCGAAGCGCTCGGGCCCGGAGGCGGTGATCGTCGCGCGCCGGCCGAGGGCGAGCCGGGCCGTCCCCTCGGCGGGATGTTCGAGGTAGAACGCGTCGCCCGCTGGCGCCGCCGCCCACGCGTGCAGCGCGTCGAGGGCCGGGACCCGCCGCGCGAGCATCAGGTAGCGCACGGCGCGGCCTCCTCCGTTCGGATCGCGGTCAGGATCTGGACCGCGCCGAATCCCCGGACGCGCCGCTCGACGCGCTCGAACCCCGCGGCCTCGAGCCAGGCCGAGACCACCTCGGGCTCGGGCAGGTAGACCGTCGACTGGGGGAGATAGGCGTAGGCCCGGCGGTCCGAGAGCAGGCCGCCGACGAACGGGACCACCCGGTCGAAGTAGAAACCGTGGCCCGCGCGCAGCCAGCGCGAGCGCGGGCGGTCGACTTCGAGGATCGCGAGCCGCCCGCCCGGCTCGAGCACGCGTGCCATCTCGGCGAAGACCGGCGGCAGCGCCTCGAAGTTCCGCAGGGCGAACCCGCAGGTGGCGACGGTGGCGGCGCCGTCGGCGAGCGGGAGCCTCGCGCCGTCCGCGAGAACGAGCCCGGCGTCGACCCGGCGCCGCTCGGCGCCGCGCAGCATCTCGAGGGCGAAGTCGGCGCCGAGCACCCGGGCCCCGCGCGCGGCGGCGAGCTCCGAGAGGTCGCCCGTACCGCACGCGACGTCCACGAGCCGGTCCCCGGGGCCGACGGCGACCAGGTCGAGCGCTTCCCGGCGCCAGCGCTGGTCGAGCCCGGCGGTGAGCAAGCGGTTCATGCGGTCGTAGCGGGGAGCGATGCGGTCGAACATCGCGCGGACGGCCCGGCGTTTTTCGCTTGGGGCCGGAAGTGCCTCTAGCGCCAACGGACGGCGACCTCCAGACGGGCGGCTTCGGTGGCGGCTCGGGCAGCGGCGAGCGCGTCGGCGTCGTCGCTTCCCGAAAGGCGTTCGAGGGCCCGGTTCACCAGGGTCCTCTGGAAGTGCAGGGCGACCAGGCGCGTCACCTGGGGCAGGAGCGTTCGGAAGGCTTCGGTGATGGCGTCCGGGTCGTCTTCCGCGGGGCCGGCCCGGCGGACGTGCTCGTCGAAGAGGTCGATGGCCGCTTCGCAGGTCTCGTTCACTTCGTGCGCGTGGCGCAAGGCCAGCTGCATCAGCGTGGTGAGCGGGAAACCGGCTTCGAGCACGCGCATCGCGGCGCGGGCCATGTCGAGGTCCGCTTCGCCGAAGGTGGCTTCGTCTCCCACGCCGAGCGGTTCCGCGATGCCCGAGGCTTCGACCGCGCGCACGAGCGCCTCCGGGACGCCGGCTTCCGCGGCGAGTTCGGCCCGGGTGAGCCTGCGTCCACCACCGCCGCCTTCTTCCACGAGTGCGCGAAGGAGTGGAGCCTCGGCGCGGGCCTTGGGCCGTTCGACGAGGCGCGCGATCTGGGCGAGGGAGAAGCCCTGCTGTTGGAGTTCGCGGACCCGCTGCAGGCGCTCGAGGTGACGCTCGCCGTAGACGGCCCGCCGGCCGACCCGCGCAGGCGAAGGAAGCAGTCCGCGGGCCTGATAGAAGCGGAGCGTGTCGACCCCGACCCCCGCGGCCGCCGCCAGCTCCTCCACCCGGTATTCTCGCGGTTCTTTCATGAGAGTCACTACTATAAGAGTGATGACTATGATCGTCAACCGACGCCCAGGACCCAGGTTCCGGCTCAAAAATCCGTGGTTTCGCGTAAGGTTGGGCGACCCGCCGAGCCGGGCGCCCGGAGCCGTTCCTTGAACCGACTGTTCACCCTCGTCGCATCCCGCCCGCGGCTCGTGCTGGCGGCCGTCGGCGCCCTGACCCTGATCGCGCTCCACGGCCTGGTCGATTTCCGGACCGGGGCGCTCCGTCTGTGGGTCGACCCGTCGATCCATCGCCTGCTTCCGGGCGACGACCCGGAGGTCGCCTTCTACGAGAGCGTCCGGCAGCGGTTCGGGAACGACGAGATCGTGCTCGTGACGCTCGAGGCGCAGGAGCCGTCCGGCAGCATCTTCGCGCCGGACGCGCTCGCGCGGGTCGCCCGCGTGAGCGAAGGGCTCGCGGCGCTCGACGGCGTGGCGCGGGTGCTCTCGCTCTCGACCGCCCTCGACGTGCGCGGCGTCGAGGGCGACCTGCGGATCGAGGGCTTCCTCGAGCCGGCGCCGCAGACGCCCGAGGAGGCGGCGGCCGTTCGGGAGGCGCTCGCGCGCAATCCCATCTACGAAGGCCTGCTCGCGAGCCCCGACGCCAAGGCCGCCGCGATCCTCGTCTACTTCGACGAGATCCCGGACCGGGAGCTCGTCGCGCGAAGCATCGACCGGGAGATCGCCGCGGTCCTCGAAGCGGAGCGCGGGCCGCTCCTCGCGCGGGTGACGGGGACGCCCGTCGTGAAGGTGGCGCTGAATCGCGCACTCCAGGCGGATCTCCTCCGCACCCTGCCGCTCGTCTTCCTCGCCGCGGCGGGCGTGCTGGTCCTGGCGTTCCGCTCGGCGGTGGGGGTCGTGGTGCCGCTCGCGACGATCGCCGTCGCGCTCGTCTGGACCCTCGGCTTCGCGGCCTTCCTCGGCTGGTCCCTGAACCTGGTGACGGCGATCGTTCCGCCGCTCGTCGCCACCGTGGGCTTCGCCTACGCGATCCACGTGATGTCCGAGTACCGGACGGCTCTCCGCCACGCCGCCGGGGCGCCCGACCGAAGGGCGCTCGTCCTCGCCGCACTGAAGGACGTGGGCGTGCCCGTCCTCATCACGGGCGTGACCACGGCGGCCGGGTTCCTCTCGCTCGCGACCAACGACATGACCGCGATCCGCGAATTCGGCGTGCTCGCGGTGATGGGCGTCGCCTTCACGGTCCTGGCCTCGCTGACCTTCGCGCCCGCGGCGCTGGCCTGCGCCGGGCCGACGCGGCTTCGCGAAGACGGCCGCATCGACCGCGCGCTCCTGCGCGCCGCGGACCGGCTGGCCGTCTTCGACCTGAAGCACCGCACCGCGGTCCTCACCGCGGGCGGGCTGGCCCTCGGCCTCGCCGTCTTCGGCATGACCCGCATCCACGTCGGTACGGAGTACGTCGAGAACTTCGAGGCGGACTCCGTGGTGCGGGCGGACTACGAGGCGATCGGCGAGCGCTTCCGCGGCTCCGAGCCGTTCTACATCGTGCTCGAGAGCAGCGTCCCCGAGGCCTTCCTCGACCCGGAGCATCTCGCGGTGGTGAAGGGGCTCCAGGAGTGGCTCGAAGCCCAGCCCGAGATCGCGACCACGACGTCCTTCGCGGACTACCTGATGCTCCTGCACCGGGAGATGAACGACGGCGACCCGGCCGCCTATCGCCTGCCGCCGAGCAAGAACGCCACGAAGCAGATCTTCCTGTTCGGATCGAACGACGAAGCGTGGTCCTTCGTCGAGCGGGGGTTCGGCGCGGTGAACGTCTTCGTCCGCGCCCGGGCGCCGAACTCCGAGGCGGTGACGGATCTCGTCGCGCGGGTCGAGGCGCACGTGGCGACGCTCCCGGACTACGTCGACGCCACCGTGACGGGAGAGATCGTGCTCCTGAACCGCACCCTCGACGACATCGTGCGCGGGCAGGCCCAGAGCCTCGGCCTGGCCCTCCTGGTGATCTACGTGATCCTGGCGACGATGTTCACCTCGCTGCGCATCGGCCTGCTCGCGCTCTTCCCGAACGTCCTGCCGATCGCCGCGTACTTCGGCGCCCTCGGCTTCACCGGAATCACGCTGAACCCCTCGACGAGCCTCATCGCCTGCATCGCCCTCGGCATCGCCGTCGACGACACCGTCCACTACCTCGCGCGCTTCAATGCCGATGCGAAGCGGCTGGCCGACGAACATGCCGCCACCGGAGAAGCGCTTCGCGACGTCATCGGGCCGGTGACGTTCACGACGCTCGGCCTGTGCCTCGGCTTCGGCGTCCTGCTCTCGAGCGAGCTCCAGAGCCAGGCCGACTTCGGCATGCTCGCGGCCTTCACCCTGGCCGTGGCCTGGCTCGTCGACGTCACGTTGACCCCGGCGCTGGCCTCGGGCGTGAAGATCGTGACCCTCTGGGACGCGCTGACGCTCGACCTCGGCCGCGCGCCGAACGAAACGATCCCGCTCTTCCGCGGCCTGCGTCCACGCCAGGCGCGGATCTTCGCCCTGCTCTCCGAGGTGCGTGAGATCGAGGCCGGCGAGCGGCTGATCACCGAGGGGGAAGAGGGCAGCGAGATGTTCGTGATCATCGACGGCTCGCTCGTCGCCTCGCTCGAACGCGACGGCGAGCGCACGACGCTCTCGCACATGAAGCGGGGCGACGTGCTCGGCGAGGTCGCGCTCTTCCAGCGCAAGCGCTCCGCCGACGTGGATACCGAGACGGCGGCGAGGCTCCTCGTCTTCGACGAGGACGATCTCGACCGCGTGCGCCGCCGCCACCCGCGCATCGCGGCGACGATCCTCTACAACCTGAACAAGATCCAGGCCCGGCGGCTCGTCGAGAACACCAGCCGGATCGATTGATCCCGCGTGGGCTCAGCCCTTTCCGCGGGTCTTCGTCTTGCCGGGGCTCGCGTTGCTCTCGATGAAGTCGATGATCTTGCCGGCGATGTCCTTCTCGGTGGCCGCCTCGATGCCCTCGAGCCCGGGAGAGGAGTTCACCTCCATCACGACCGGCCCGTGCTTCGAGCGGAGGATGTCGACGCCGGCAACGTTCAGGCCCATGATCTTCGCCGATCGCACCGCCGTGCTGCGTTCTTCCGGCGTGATCTTGATGACCTTGGCCGATCCACCGCGATGGAGGTTCGAGCGGAACTCCCCCTCCTGGCCGGTGCGCATCATGGCGCCGACGACCTTTCCGCCGACGACGAGCGCGCGGATGTCCGAACCGCCGGCCTCCTTGATGAACTCCTGCACCATGAACTGGGCGTCGAGTTCCCGGAAGGCGTCGATCACGCTCTCGGCGGCCTTCTTGGTTTCGCACAGGACGACGCCCATGCCCTGGGTGCCCTCGAGCAGCTTCACGACCAGTGGTGCACCGCCGACGAGGTCGATCAGGTCCGCCGTGTAACGCGTCGAGTGCGCGAAGCCCGTGACCGGCAGGCCGATCCCCTTGCGCGAGAGCAGCTGAAGGGACCGCAGCTTGTCGCGGGAGCGAGAGATGGCCACGGATTCGTTCACCGTGAACACGTTCATCATCTCGAACTGGCGAAGTACCGCCGTCCCGTAGAACGTGATGGACGCGCCGATGCGCGGGATCACCGCGTCGAAGCCCTCGAGCTCCTTGCCCTTGTAGTGGATCGCCGGGTCGTGGGACGTGATGTCCATGTAGCAGCGCAGCGGGTCCATGACGTGGGCCTCATGGCCCGCCTTCTCGGCGGCCTCGACGAGTCGGCGGGTCGAGTAGAGCTGCGGCCCCCGTGAAAGAACGGCGATCTTCAGTTTCTTGTCACCCATCAGACGATCGGAGGCTCCCCAGAGGGCGACGGCTGTCCGACGTCGAGCTCTGCGTGGAAGGTTTCGATGCCGGCCGCCGCCTTCCGCGGCCGGCCGAACAGCGCGAGATGATAGAGGGCATCGCCTTCGTTCACGAGCGGCAGGTTCGTGCGGCCGATCACGATGCCCGCCGCCGGTGCGGTCACGGCGGTCTCGCCGCCCGCGAGGGGGTCCGCGATGAACCCGAGCTCGTCTCCGCGCGCCACGCGAGCGCCGAGGGCGACGTGGGTGCGGAGCGTGCCGCTCGAGGCGGCCCGGACCCACTGGCTGCGCCGCGCCACGAGCGGCTTCACGTCGGTCGGCTTCTTCGCCCCCGCCTTCAGCATGCCGATCGCGCGCATCACCGAAAGCACGCCCCGCACGCCGGCGCGGATGGCGACCTCGTCGAAGCGCAGCGCCTCGCCGGCTTCGTAGAGCAGCATCGGGACCTGCTTTTCCATGACCGCCTGGCGGAGCGACCCGTCCCGGAGATCCGCGTTCAGGACGACCGGGCAGCCGAAGGCCATCGCCAGCCGGGCGGTCTCCTTCTGGTCGAGGCAGGCGCGGATCTGGGGCAGGTTGGTGCGGTGGTTCGAGCCGGTGTGGAGATCGATCCCGTGGGTGGCCTGGCTCACGACTTCGCCCATGAAGGCGTGGGCGAGGCGCGAGGCGAGGGAGCCCTTCGGTGAGCCGGGAAACGCCCGGTTCAGGTCGCGCCGGTCGGGCAGGTAGCGGCTCTGCGCGGTGAACCCATAGACGTTCACCACCGGGACGGCGATCAGCGCTCCGTGGATGCGCTTCATGAACTGGGTGCCGAGCAGCCGGCGGATGATCTCGACGCCGTTGATCTCGTCGCCGTGGATCGCCGCCGAGACGAAAAGGTGCGGGCCCGGGTGCCTTCCGTTGACGACGATCACGGGGAGCGTCGACTCCCGCCCGTAGGACCGGGCGACCGGGACGTCGATGCGTTCGCGTTCGCCCGGATCGACTCGGACCCCCGCCACTGTGATAGGATCGCCGCCGTCGTGCACGGACCCGACGGTAGCAGGGCAAAGAAGGCGCGCTCCCGGCTTCCGGGCGTCCCCGGCGAGAAACCGGCCGTGCGCCGGGCCTGGCCCGACGGCGCGCTCATCGTGGGCTGGACGGAGTACGTGGCCCTCCCCGAGTGGGGCATCCGCGCCGTTCGCGCCAAGATGGACACCGGCGCTCGCTCGAGCGCTCTCCACGTCGACGAGATCGAGCAGCTCGGCCGGGGCCGCGTGGCCTTCGACGTCGTCCTCGACCGCAAGAAGCGGAGCCGGCGCAAGCGCGTGACGGCCCGGGTCCGCCGCCGCTCCCGGGTCCGCTCGAGCAACGGCGAGTACGAGACCCGCTGGTTCGTCAGCACGACGATGCGTCTCGGCCCGCTCGAGCGCGAGGTCGAGTTCAGCCTCGTCGACCGCAGCAAGATGATCCACCGCGTGCTGCTCGGCAGAACGGCGCTCGGACGCGTCTACGTCGACGTCGCGCACCGGAACCTGCTCGGCAAGCCCGCGGGCCGCCGCTAGCGCTCTTCCCCGGCCTTCCCGCCGCTCTCCTGCGGCGCGTCGGGCGGGAGCATCCGTACCTCGATCGGGCCCGTGGCGTCGAGGTGGACGTCCCGCTGCGGGAACGAGATCGTGATCCCCGCCTCGTTGAAGAGGTTGAAGATGCGGTGACGCAGATCGCTCTCGATCTCGATCATGCTGACGTTCGTCTCGATCTTCAGCCAGAAGAGGGCGCGGAACACGAGGGCGCTGTCGCCGAAGTCGTGGAAGAGGATGCGTGGTTCGGGCTGGTTCAGGATTCGGCCGTGCTCGTCGATGGCGCGACGGATGAGCTTCGTGACCTCCCGGACGGGCGCGTCGTAGGCGACGCCCACCATCACCTGACGCCGAACGGTGTCGTCCGTGAGGTTCCAGTTCACGACCTTCTGCTCGAGCAGGAGGCTGTTCGGAACGATGATGTGGAGATTGTCGAAGGTCCGGATCTGGGTGCTGCGTGGGCCGACGCGGTCGATGATGCCCGTCACGCCGTCGACCTCGACGATGTCGCCCACCTTGATCGGCCGCTCCACGAGCAGGATCAGGCCGCCGATGAAGTTCCCGATCACGTTCTGGCTGCCGAAACCCAGGCCGATGGCGAGCGCACCGCCGAGCAGCGCGAAGGCCGTCAGCGGAATGTTCACCGTACGAAGCGCGATCAGGAAGAAGGCGACCAGGAGCGCATAGAACGTCAGGCTCTGGAAGGCGAGCGCGGCTCCGGGCTCGAAGGCGCGCCGGTAGATCAATCGCCAGATCAGGCGGGAGATGAGTCGCGAGGCGGAGATGCCGAGGATGAACAGGATCGAGGCGATCGCGACCTTGCCGAGCGTGATCGAACGGTCGTCGACGACGAACAGTTCCCGATCCCACAGGTCGCGGGCGCGCGTCGCAAGCGAGCGCATCCGTGCGCCGGCATCGAGGTCCCGCTCCTCCGGCCGGAAGTCGGCGATCGTGCGCTGGAGAAACGCGCGGCTCGCTGCGGCGTCGCCGACGGCAGTGTCGTGCTCACCGCGCATGGACTCGACGGCCTGGAGTTCCTCCCGGACCCACGGGAGACTCGCGGCGTCCGCGGTCTCGAGGTTCGCCCGCAGCCGTCCGAGCTCCTGGTCCAGAGCGTCGCGGTGCGTGGCCTCGAGGCGCTCGATCCGCCGCATGCGGTCGAGCTCGCGGTCCGCTTCGCCGGCCCAGGCCGTGACCTCTTCCCGGGAAGCGCCCCGCAGCGCCTGGACCCTGCGCTCCCAGATCGTGCGCTCGAGAGAGAGCTGCTCGAGGCGGGACTCGGCGACCGCGATGCGGGTCTCGGCCAGGCGGCGCTGCGCGCGCCGCGCCTCGAGCTCCGCCCGGAGCGGCTCGGGCAGGGCGGTCAAGCCATCGATGCGCTCCTGCAGGGCAGCGAGGCGTTGCTCGGCTGCCGCGAGCTGCGTCCGGGCGCGCTCGCTCTGTTCCTTGGCCTTCTCTTCGCGCAGGGTGATCCGGTTCAGCGGCTCGTCGAGGTCGAATCGGGTGACGGCGAGCCGGGATCGGATCTGCGAGAGCGTGGCCTCGAGGAGGTCGGCCTGCTCCCGCTGGGCCTCGAGTTCGCTGCCTTCGAGAGCGGCCTCGGTGCGGACCCGGGCGAGCTCGGCCTGGGCGAGCCGGCTCTCGATCTCGAGCCGTCGCAGGGTCTCGGTCCACTCCGCCCGCGCGAGAACGTCGGCCTCCGTCTCGACGCGCTCCTTGGCCCGGCGGCGGTCCCGCTCGGCGATCTCGACCTGCGTGGCCAGGCGCTCGATCTCGTCGCGTCGCGACTTTGCCTGGCCTTCGAGCAGGCGCAGCTGGCGCCGATGGATGTCGAGGGCCTGGCTGGTCGCTTCGTAGAGCGCGAAGGGGTAGGGCGGCTCGCCGCCGAGCAGGTTGGTTCCCGACAGATCGGGCCGCGACTGCTCGGCCAGCCGCTCGAGACTTTCCTGGTGGGCCGCGAGCGTCCGGTCCAGGCGTTCGAGCAGGGCCAGACGCTCCCGGGCCGCGGTTCCCGCCTCACCCCCGTTGGCGGTCGCGCGAAGCGCCTCGACCGCCTCGGCCAGCCGGGCCCGCTCTTCGGCGAGCGTCTCGGGGCTGACGGGAGCGGCCTCTTCCTTGCTCGAGGAACCCGCGTCCGTTCCGGGGAGGCGGACCTGGGCCGAGGCCGGAGCGAACAGGAGCATCCCCGCCAGCAGGCTCGATGCGATCCGTATGCCCGCTCGGGTCCTTCGCGATTCGCTCAACGGGTCCGCCTCACTTCTCTTGTTTCGCCTCGCGATGGCCGTGCCGAAGTCCGCTCACGATCCAGCCGAGTGCGAGGCCCATCGCGAACACGCCGACCAGCAGGGTGGCCCGGGAGATCGCGAGGCTCCAGAAGAGGAACCGGACCTCGACGACCTCGGTGTTTTGCACCGTGAAGACGAGCAGGAGGAGGATCCACGCGAGGGCGGACCAGAACTTCACGCGGGCCCAGCTCACCGATCGGCCTCCATCCCGGCGGGACGGCCCGAGTATCGGGTCGCCGAGGTCCCTGTCAACTTCGACGTTTCGCCTCGCCAGACTCCGGTGTCGCCGCTATCCCCCAAGGCAAGGAGATCACCTTGGCCGAAGAAAACGAACTGTGGGACGACCTGCTCGAGGCCGCGGAGGCCGGCGATGCGGAGGCGCTCGCCTCCCAGCTCGACCAGGCCGAGGAAGGGGACGGCGCCCACGCCCTGGCCCACCTCGAAGCCGAGGACCGGGCCAAGGTGCTCGGGGCCCTGCCCGTCGAGCAGGCCGCGGATCTGCTCGAGGAGCTTCCGGAGCAGCAGGCGGCGGAGGCGGTGGAGGTGCTGCCGGCCGAGGACGCGGCCGACATCCTCGAGGCGGTCCACAGCGACGATCGAGCGGACATCGTCGGGCACCTTCCCGATGCGACCGCCGAGGCGATCCTCGAGGCGGCCGAGCCCGAGGCGGCGGAATCGCTGCGGGCCATCCTCCGCTACCCGGAGGACAGCGCCGGCGGGCGCATGATCACCGAGTACGTCGCGGTCCCGGCGTCGGCGACGGTGCGCGAGCTGGTCGGCCATCTCCAGGAGAACGCGGAGCGCTACTCGGACTACTCGGTGCAGTACGTCTACGCGCTCGGCGTGCGCGGCGAACTGCTCGGCGTGCTGCCGCTGCGGGGGCTGCTGCTTGCGCGCCCGGATGTCTCCCTGGCGTCGCTCATGATCCCCTCTCCCACGACGCTGCTCGCGACGGCGAACCTCGATGAGATCTTCGAGGTCTTCGAGCAGAACCGCTTCCTCGGGATTCCCGTCGTCGACGAGACGGACCGGATGGTCGGGATCCTGCTCCGCGAAGACGTCGACGAGGCGCGGCTCGAAAGCGTGCAGGCGGATCAGCGCAAGGCCCGCGGCATCGTCGGCGGCGAGGAGCTCCGCTCCATGCCGGTGCTGCACCGTTCGCGCCGGCGGCTCGCGTGGCTCTCGATCAACATCTTCCTGAACCTGATCGCCGCGAGCGTGATCGCGGCCTACGAAGAGACCCTCGCTGCGGTGATCACCCTGGCCATGTTCCTGCCGATCATCTCGGACATGAGCGGCTGCTCGGGGAACCAAGCGGTCGCGGTCAGTCTGCGGGAGCTGACCCTCGGCGTGCTCAAGCCGAAGGAGTACCTGCGCGTGTGGTGGCAGGAGGCGTCGGTCGGCTGCTTGAACGGCCTCGTGCTCGGGACGCTGATCGGCGGCGTGGCGTGGTTCTGGAAGGGCAGCCTGGTGCTCGGCGTCGTCGTCGGCGCCGCGCTCGCGTTGAACACGCTCGTCGCCGTCTCGATCGGGGGGATCGTGCCGCTGCTGCTCCGGCGCTTCGGCTTCGACCCGGCGCTCGCCTCGGGCCCGATCCTGACCACCGTGACGGACATGTGCGGATTCTTCCTGGCGCTTTCCTTCGCGACGCTCTCCCTCGCGCAGCTGACCGCCTAGCGCCTAAGGGGCGACGACGCGGACCCGGCCGTCGACGATCTCGACGCGCGGCGCGGGGGCGAGGCGCAATCCGCGTCCGTCGGCGGAGCGGCCGCTGCGCACATCGAAGGCGTATCCGTGCCAGGGGCAGACGACGTGCCCCTGCTCGTCCGGCGCACCGGTGAGCGGGCCGAGCCGGTGCGGGCAGGTGGCGTCGTGCGCGAACAGTTCCCCGTCGATCTCGACGAGCCGGAAGCGCCGGCCCGCGAGGGCGAAATCGAGGGGCGTCTCTAGGCGGGCGCGCTCTCCGAGCTCGGCCTCGGCTCCGGAAGGGACGCGCGGCGGAGGGCAGGCGAGGGCCGCGGCTCGGCCCGCGATCATCTCCTGGTCTTCGTCCCAGAGCCGTTCGTAGAGCGCGGCGAAGGCGTCGCCGATCGGGCCCGCCGCCGCGTCGCCGATGCCCGGCGCGTGGAAGCCCACCTCGACGCCCACGCGCTCCGGTCCGAGCTCCTCGAGCCGCGTCGCCACAACGTTGCCGGTCCCGGCGCCTTCGAGCGTCGTGACGTCGTAGGCGAGCTCGCCCGGGCGGCGGCGGAGCTCGATCACGACGCCGGCATCGTCGGGCTGGCCGGGCAGGCCGAGCCGCGCCCGCCATCCCCAGTCGCCGGATTCGAGGAGCGCAATCGAGCGGAAGCTCGAGCGGTGGAGCCAGGGGAGGTGTTCCCAATCGTGGACGTTCTCCCAGACCCGCTCGAGCGAGCCGTCCACGGTCCGCTCGTAGCGGCCGATGCGCGGCGGAAGGGCGAGGCTTCCCGCTGACACCCCCGCTGACATGGCCTAGATGCTCATGCCGCCGTCGACGACGAGGTTCGCGCCGTTCACGTGCACGGCGTCGTCGGAGGCGAGGAAGGCGATGGCGGCGGCGCAGGTCTCGGGCGAGCCGAATCCGGAGAGCGGCAGGATGCGCTCGAGGAGCTTCGGGTTGGCGCCGTCGGGCAGGCGGAAGGCCTTCTGGATCGGCGTGTCGATCGAGCCGGGGCTGATCGCGTTGGTCCGGACGCCCTGCTTGCCGTACTCGACGGCCAGCGTGAGCGTCAGGCCGACGACGCCGCCCTTCGAAGCGGCGTACGCGGCCGACCAGGCGTGGCCCTTGCTCGCGGCGACCGAGGCCATGTTCACGATGTTGCCCTTCGTGCGGAGCAGCTCGGGCAGCGCCGCCTGGCAGAGCTGGAACGTGCCCGTGAGGTTCACGTCGAGGACCCGCTTCCAGACGTCGAGCGTGTGCTCGTGGCTGTGCTCGAAGTGGAGGATGCCCGCGATGTTGCAGAGCACGTCGAGCTGGCCGTAGGTCTCGATCGCCCGTTCGACGGCCCCGACGCATGCCGCGTTGTCCGAGACGTCGCAGGCGAGGGCCGTAGCGGTGCCGCCGGCCTTCATGATGGCGCCGACCGTCGCCGAGAGCGCCTCCTCCTGGACGTCGCCGCAGACGACGCGGGCGCCCTCGGCGGCGAGCCGCTCCGCCGTCGCGCGGCCGATGCCCGAGGCGGCTCCCGTGACGAGTGCGACCTTTCCCTCGAAACGATCCATGGCTGCTCCCTCGGAACCCGGCGCGCACCCTAGCACGGCGCGCGCTCGCGGATCATTTCTCGTCGAAGACGATGATTCCGTCCCAGTCCGCGGGCGGCGGCTCGTTCGCGAAGCGCTCGATGCGGCTGCGGTAGAGCGCGTAGAGCGTGGCGTCCTCGGGCCGGTCGAGCTCGCGGAAGACGGCCGCGGCCTCGTCGAAACGCCCGGCCTGGAAGTGCGCCAGCCCTTCGGCGTGCCGTTCGAGGCGTTCTCGGACGTCGTCGGGCAGGGTCTCGTCCGGCCCGATGGGCTCGAAGATCCGCACCGGCCGCTCCTTGCCCTTCACCCGGACGCGGTCGAGCTCGCGGAAGGCGAGGCTCGGGCAGGCGTCGCGCGTGCTCTCGGAGACGATCACGCCGACGCCGTAGCGCTTCGTCAATCCTTCGAGGCGCGCGGCGAGGTTCACGCCGTCGCCGATCACCGTGTAGTTGAGCCGCGTCTGCGAGCCCATGTTGCCGGCGACGACGACGTCCGTGTTCACGCCGACGCCGATCGAGAGCCCATCCTCGCTGCGCGCGAGGGCGGCCGACATCTCGAGCGCGCTGCGGACGGCGCGCGTCGCATCGTCTTCGCCCGCGATCGGCGCGCCGAAGACCGCCATCACGGCATCGCCGATGTACTTGTCGACGACGCCGCCGTTGCGCTCGACGACGTCGCTCGCCTGGGTCAGGTAGCGGTTCAGGAAGTCGACGAGCTCGTGGGCGGACTTCTGCTCTGAGATCGAGGTGAAGTCGCGCACGTCGGTGAAGAGCACCGAGACGCGGCGCTCCTCGCCGCCGAGTTCGATGCCGCGCGAGAGGAGCTCCTCGGCGACCTCGGGCGAGACGACCTTGCCGAGCAGGTCACGCACACGGTCGCGCTCCGAGAGGCCCTTCATCATGCCGTTGAAGGAGTCGGCGAGGAGGCCGAGTTCGTCGCGGCTCGCGAGCTCGACGCTCTCCTCGTACTCGCCGCGGGAGACGCGCCGGGCGGCCTCGGCGAGCTGCGCGACCGGCCGCGTGACGCCGGCCGCGAGCAGGCTCCCGCCGACGAGCGAGAGCACGAGCCCCGCACCGAACAGCAGGAACAGGAAGAAGCGCAGCCGCAGGTAGGGCTCGAGCGCCTTGGCGAGCGAGCGCTGCAGGACCGCAGCCACGCGCGTGCCCCCGCTGTTCTCGACCGGCACGACCCAGGTGACGTGCTCCTGCCGGCCGATCGTGAGGATGTGGCTCGTGTCCGGCTCGAGCGTGTTGACGCGGTCCGCGCGCACGTCCTTGCGCCAGGGCGCGGGGAGCGTGCTCGCGAACGGCAGGCCCTCCGCCTCCCAGTGCAGGAGCGAGACGTGCGTCCCGGTGACCTCGCGCAGCGCCGCGGCGAAGCGGTCGTCGATCGCGAAGCCGATCAGGATCCACGCCGTCGGCTCCGGCGTGAAGAGCGGGACGACCACGAGCTGGTAGGGCTTCCCGTCGACGAACTCGATGGCGTCCGCTTCGCCGAACTCGCTGTCCTCGGCGAGGGTGACGGGCTTTTCGAGGGGACATTCGCCGACCGCGTGGTCGGGGTGCAGGGTGTCGATCGCGTAGAGGCCGTCCATCGAGACGAGCATCATCACGTCGGCCATCACGCGGTCGCGGTGGTTCTCGAGGGCCGAGCGGATCGTCTCGGCCTCGCCGGTGGCCACGGCCTGCTTGAAGGCGAAGTCGGCCGAAAGGAGCTGGGCCTTCTCGAGCAGGCTCTCGTTGCGCGAGGCGAGCTCCCGGCGGAACGTCTCGGCCGTGACGCCCAGGGCCTCGTCGACGTGGCGCCGGGCCTCCTCGACGTTCACCCGCCCCACCGCGAGCAGCACGGCGCCCTGGACCAGGATGAGCAGGCCCAGGACGAACACGAGCAGCCGCGCGCGGAAGCTACGGAAGCGCAGCGCCACGCGGGGTTCCGCTTCCGGACGGGGTTTCGCTTCCGGAGGATGGCATTCGAATGTGGTGAAAGGCCTTCACTTCGTTTCGTCCCAGGGCCACCGCGCCAGGAGTCGGGATAGCACCTCGCCGGGAAAGCCGGGAGCGAGCCCGGGCCGCGGTCGCCCGAGGCGTGCTGGCCGGTTTTGGGTCAACCGGCGGGCCCCGGTTGCCGATCCGTTGCGTGTCGCTGAGCCCCGATCGGGGCCGCAGGGGGCCACCGTGACGACGACCTTCCGGGACCGCTATCTCGATCGGCTGATCCAGAACACGACCAACGCCTACAGCGACAACTTCGCCGAGTACCGCTACCCGAACCGGTCGCCCGGGCAGGTCGACCTGGCGGCGTGCCAGCGGTGGACCCGCTTCATCCTCGATCACGTCGAAGAGTTCGAGACGGGCCGCAACCTGTTCGTCGACGACCGCTCGCGCGAGATCTACGACGACGTCCTGCAGTTCAACAGCCTGGGCCATCTCCGGGTTCGCCACGCGCGCAACCGGGGCGCGGGCTTCGCCCGATTCATGGAGCGCATCGGCGAGCCCGGGTCGGCGGCGCCGATCGTGGCCCGGGAGGTCGGCCCGAGCGGCGCCAAGCCCATCCACGTCTACGAGCTCGTCGAGGAGGGGATCCGGGTGGCCTGCCGCCGGGGGTTCCTCGCCAACGTGATCTTCGGCCGCCAGTACTTCTTCGAACGCGACGGCGTGCGCGTGCAGCCGGAGCCCGGCGACACCGTGCTCGACTGCGGCGGCGGGCTCGGCGACACGGCCGTGCTCTTCGCGAACCGGGTCGGGCCGTCCGGGCGCGTGTTCGTCTTCGAGTTCGTCGAGGAGAACCAGCGGCTCTCGGCGCTGAACCGCGGCCTCAACCCCGAGCTCGCGGACCGGATCGTCGAGGTGCCCCTCGGCGTCTGGTCGAAGAGCGGCGAGGCGCTCCGCTACGAAGACGCGAGCGTGAGCACGCGCGTCTCGGGCAAGGGCTCGCTCGAGGCCACCTCCGTCGCCCTCGACGACTTCGTCGCGGAGCGCGGCATCGAGAAGGTGGACTTCATCAAGATGGACGTCGAAGGCGCTGAACGCGATGCGATCGCCGGCGCCGCGCGGATCCTGCGCGAGCACGCGCCGCGCCTCGCCATTTCCGCCTACCACCTCCACGACGATCTCTACGCGCTGCCGCGCCTCGTTCGGGCGATCAACCCCGAGTACGGCTTCTGGCTCGATCACCACACGATCCACCGCGAAGAGACCGTCGTCTACGCGAGCGTGTAGGGCCGCCGAACGCCGACCCCGCCTCGTTCCCCGTTCCCTCCGCTGGAGGGAGGGGCATCACCCACAGCCGAGCGCGGCCGCGTAGCCGAAGTCCCCTGATTTGCGCCGTTTTGTCGGCTACGGATCGCGGGCTTTGGGCTCTTGGGCACGAGGGGCCGTTCCGATACGGGAAGGGGCCCTAGAATGCCAACAACTCGAGGAGTCCTCCGCCTTGGCCGAGGAGAAGCGCCTCGTCGACGACCTCTCCCGCATCAGCGGGGCGATCATCGACGGCGGCGATCTACAGACGACCCTCGATGGGGTGGTCGAGGGAATGTGCGCGGCGACCGGTGCCGAGCGCTGCTCGATCCTCCTGCGGGCCGGGCGCGGGCGGCTACGCATCCGCGCGGCGCGGGGGCTCCCGCCCTGGGTGGTCGAGCGCACGGTCGTGCTGGTGGGGCACGGGATCGCGGGCGAGGTGGCCGCAAGCGGCACGCCCCGGCTCCTCTCCCACGCGGCGGCTTCGCGCGGGGCCGCGCTCTCGGCGAGCGTCTACGCCGGATCTTCGGCGCTCTGCGTTCCCCTGCGCGCGCGCGACGACGTGCTCGGCGTCGTGAACCTCTCGAACAAGCGCGGCCCAACCGGTGGGCCCGCGGAGTTCCACGAGGGCAATCTGCAGGCGGCGGTGCTGCTCGCGAACCAGGCGGCCCTCGCGCTCCTCGCCGAGGACGCGACCGCCACCCAGACGGAACACCAGCGTCTCCAGGAGACGCTGTCCTCGCTCCAGGAGCACGTGCTCTCGCTCGAAGCGCGCAACGGCGCGCTCTCGGTGATCCAGCTCGTCACCGACTCGCTCACCGGCGCGGGCAGCCTCGACGAGATCCTCGAAGGGATCGTGCAGCACACGACGGCGCTGCTCGGCGCGCGGCGCGGCTCGCTGCTCCTGCGCGAGCCGGGGGAGCGGGTGCTTCGCATGCAGGCCGCCGTCGGCATCCCGAGCGAGGTCGTCGCGACGACGCGCATCCCCTTCGGCGAGGGGGTGGCGGGCTACTGCGCCGAGACGGCCGAGCCGCTGCTCGTCGAAGACATCGAGACGCTGCGCGGGGACGTCCCCGGCGTCGGCGCCCACGGCCACGACTACCGGAACAAGAGCGCCGTGTGCGTTCCCCTCGTGCTGCGGGGGGAGGTGCTCGGCGTGCTCAACCTGAACGACCGCGCCGACGGCAAGGAGCTCGGGCCCGAAGATCTCTTCGTCGCGCAGATCGTGGCGAATCAGGCGGCCGTCGCGATCTGGAACGCCGAGCTGCGCGAGGAGTCCGTCGCAGCGGCGGAGGCGCACCAGGCGCTCGCCGTGGCGCGCGACATCCAGCAATCCTTCGTCCCCGAGGACGTCCGGGCCGAGGACGTCGAGGGCGGCCTCCAGCTCGCGGCGCGCTCCATGGCCTGCTCGGGCGCCGGCGGCGACTACGTCGATTTCTGGCCGCGCCTCGGCGCCGACGGCGAACCCACCGGCGAGTGGCTCGTCGTGATCGGCGACGTCTCGGGCCACGGCGTGGGCGCCGCCCTCGTGATGGCGACGGCCCGCGCCTTCCTGCGCGGCCTGCTCGCGCAGTCGACGGATCTGCCGGCGGTGATGGCGCGGTTGAACGCGCTGCTCGCGGCGGACGTCCAGCGCGGCCGCTTCGTGACGCTCTTCGTCGGCGTGGTCGCGCCGCGCAAGGAGCGGATCGTCTACGCCTCGGCGGGTCACGAGCCGCCGCTCCTGCGCCGCGCCGACGGCACCGTGCGCACGCTCGACGCGACCGGACCGCCGCTGGCGATCCTCCCCGAGGCCGAGTTCCCGGCCCGGGAAGTCTCGCTCGAGGACGGCGACTGGCTGGTGCTCGCCACCGACGGGGCCGCCGAGATGCGCAACGCCGCGGGCGAGGAGTTCGGACGCGAGCGGCTCGCCGCCGCCGTCGACGCGTTGGCCTGCGAGGGCGCAGCGGATCTGCTCGCCGGTCTGCGCCGCCGCCTCGCCGCCTTCGCCGGCGCCATCGAACCCCACGACGACATCAGCCTGGCCGCCCTCCATCTGGGTGGGGATGGTCTGGGTGGAGACGGCCTGGGTGGAGACGAGTCGTGATTCGCCCGGACGGCCTCGACCCGCTCGGCCTCGTTGCCGAACTCTCGAGCTCGTTCGCCTCGACCGGTGAGCTCGAGGCGACGCTCGTCGCCGCCGTCGAGCGCATCGCCGAGCAGGTCGGGGCGGAGGGCGGCGCGCTCTTCCTGTTCGAAGAAGAAGGCCGGGTGCTGGTCTGCCGCGCCTGCACCGGCCCGGTCCGCATCACGGGCCTCCGGCTCGCCGCCGATCAGGGCATCGTCGGCCGCTGCTGCCGCGACGACTCCCTCGAACTCGTTCGCGACGTCCGCGAAGACCCGAACTGGGAGCCCGCCGTCGACGCCGAGACCGGCTTCACCACGCGCTCCATCCTGTGTGCGCCCCTGCGCGTCCACGACCAGCGCCTCGGGGCCATCGAGCTGGTGAACAAGCAATCCGGCGACGGTCTCTTCTCCGAGGAGGACGGCCAGCTCCTCGCGGCTCTGGCGGCGTCGGCGGCGCTCGCCCTGCACAACGCGCGCATGGCGCGGGCGCTGGTCGAACGCGAACGGCTCGCCCGCGAAGTGGAGCTCGCCGCCGAGATCCAGCGCAGCATGCTGCCCGACCCGAGGCCGGCGCCGTTCCCGATCGTCGGCGCCAACGTTCCGGCCCGCGGCGTCTCCGGCGACTTCTACGACTGGCTCGACCTGCGCGGGGGCGAGCGGCCTCGGATCCCCTTCTGCGTCGGCGACGTCTCGGGCAAGGGCACGAACGCGGCGCTCCTGATGGCGAAGACCGCGAGCCTCTTCCGCTGCATCGCGCGGGAGGAGCCCTCGCCGGGGGCGATCCTCGCGCGCTTGAACTCGGAGCTCGTCGAAACCGCGACGCGCGGGATGTTCGTGACGCTGGCGGTGGGCTGTCTCGAGCGCGGGGAAGGCGCCGCCTTCGACCGCGTGCGCCTGGCCCTGGCCGGCCACCCGCCGGCCTTCCACGGGGCCGAGGGCAAGCCGCTCGAAGCCATCGAAAGCGGGGGCCCGCCCCTCGGCATCGGGCCCGTCCCGGCCGGCTTCCCGGAGGTGACGCTCTCGTTCCCGTCCGGCGCCCTCTACCTCTTCACGGACGGCGCCACGGACGTCCGCGACGAAGCCGGCGAAGAACTCGGCCTGGCCGGCATCGAGCGCGCCATCCACGAGTGCGCGAGCCTGCCCATCCGCGAACGCCTGACGGAGCTGGTGCAGCGAACGACCCACGAGGGCAGGGCGGGCGACGACGTCACCTGGCTGATCGTCTCCGCCGAGCCGCCCGCGCAGGAGTCGCTCCTGACCCACCGCTTCGCCGCCCGGGCCGAGGCCCTGGGCGAGGTGCGCCGCCGCGTGCTCGCCGCGTGCCGGGCCGTCGGAGCCGGCGGCGACTGCAGCCAGGACGTCGTGCTCGCCGTCGACGAGGCCTGCCAGAACGTGATCCGCCACGCCTACCGGGGCGCCGACGGCGAGATCGAACTCACGATCCTCCGCGACGGCGGCGACCTCGTCGTCTACCTTCGCGACTTCGCGGAACGCGTCGACCCGAGCCGCATCCGCCCGCGGCGGCTCGAGGACGTCCGGCCCGGCGGGCTCGGGACCCACTTCATCCAGGAACTCATGGACGAGCGGGAATACGGCGTGCCGGAGACCGGCGAGGGCAATCTGCTGCGCATGAAGAAGAGGATCCAGGGATGACCGAGGCCGCCGCGTTCGCTCACGAGAGCCGGGAGGTCGGTCCGACCTGTGTGGTGTCCTTCCGCGGGGAGTTCGATCTCGAGCACTCGCCGACCGCTCGCGAGGTGCTGCTGCGCCACGTCGAGGCCCGCCGCGACGTCGTCGTCGATCTCTCCGAGGTGTCCTACATCGACAGCTCGGGCATCGCGAGCCTCGTCGAAGCCTTCCAGCAGGCGCGCAAGGGCGGCACCGGCTTCGCCCTGGCCGCCGTGAGCCCCGGGGCGCTCCGCGTCTTCGAGCTCGCCCGCCTCGATCAGGTCTTCACCATCCACGAAACCCTCGACGAAGCGCTCGCCGATGGCGGCTAGCCCGGGCTCCCAGGCGTGGCTCGAGCGCGTGGGCCGGCGCACGACCGAGGGCGTCGAAGAGCTCGGCATGGCGGGCTGGCTGCTCGGCCGCAGCGCCTTCTACCTGAGCCTCGGCCGCTTCCGTGGGCAGCCCGTGCGGCTCTCGGCGACGGTCGAGGAGATGATGCAGATCGGCATTGCCGCGCTGCCGATCACCACGCTGCTCTCGGCGACCATCGGCCTGATGCTGGCCCTGCAGGGCATCGACACGCTGCGCACCTTCGGCGCCGAAGCTCAGGTCGTGATCGGGGTCGCCTTCGGCGTGACGCGCGAGTTCGCTCCGCTCATCACCGGGATCCTCGTGGCGGGCCGCTCGGGCTCCGCGCTCGCGGCGCGCCTCGCGACCATGACCATCAACCAGGAGGTGGACGCCCTGCGCGTGATGGGCGTCGACCCCGTTCGCTTCCTGGTCGTCCCGCCGCTCGTCGCGGCCCTCGTGATGGTGCCGGCGCTCACCCTCTTCAGCATGGTCATCGCCCAGCTCGCGGCGGGCCTCTACGTCCAGGCCGAGCTCGGCATCGACCTCGCCGTGTACGTGAGCCAGACCTTCGAGATCCTGCGCACCGAGGACTTCCTGCACGGCCTGACGAAGTCCGTGATCTTCGCCGTGCTGATCGTGCTGATCGCGGTGGTGAACGGCGCCTCGGTCACGGGCGGCGCCGAGGGCGTCGGCCAGCGGACCACCCGCACGGTCGTCCACGCGATCTCCGCCATCATCCTGACCGACATGCTCTTCGTCTGGGTGACGACCCTCGGATGAGCGAGGCGAGTCCGGTCATCGAGACGAGTGCGGTCATCGAGGCCACCGACGTCTTCGTCCGCTACGGAGACCGCGAGATCCTGAAGGGCGTGAGCCTCGAGATCCGGGCCGGGGAGATCATGGTCATCATGGGCGGCAGCGGCTCGGGCAAGAGCACGCTGCTGCGCCACGTGATGGGCCTCGAGATCCCCGCCGAGGGTCGCATCCGCGTGCTCGGGGAGGACATCGCGCGGCTCGACCCGGAGCGCAGCGCCGCGCTCCGCCGCAAGATGGGCGTGGCTTTCCAGACCGGCGCGCTCTTCAGCTCGATGACCGTCGGCGAGAACATCATGCTCCCGCTCGAGGAGCTCGCCGAGCTCGACCCGAAGACGATGGAGATCATGATGCGGCTCAAGCTCGAGCTGGTCGATCTCGCGGGCTTCGAGGACCTGATGCCCTCGGAGCTCTCGGGCGGCATGGTGAAGCGGGCCGCCATGGCCCGGGCCATCATCATGGACCCGAAGATCCTCTTCTGCGACGAGCCGAGCTCCGGGCTCGATCCCGTCGTGGCCTCGGCGCTCGACGACCTGATCCTGAAGCTCCGCGAGGCGCTCGGCATGACGATCGTGGTGGTCACCCACGAGGTTGAAAGCGCGTTCAAGATCGCCGACCGGATCACCGTATTGGACCGGGGGAAGATCCTCGTCGTCGACTCGCCGGAAGCGATTCGCAACAGTCCGAACGAGCGCATCCAGAACCTCATCCACCGGCGGGCGGAACCCCAGCAGGTGGATCCGAACGAGTACCTGAGCCGCCTGACCGGCAGCGGGGCGAGACGATGAAGCGGGCCTGGCACCGATGAGAAGCCCGAGAGTGAACTACGTCGCCGTCGGCGCCTTCGTGGCGGCGATGATCGTGGTCTTCGTCGGGGTGCTCGCCATCCTCACGGGCCGCACCGGCGCGACGGACCCCTACTACACGCACTACGACAACGTGATGGGCGTCGTGCCCGGGACCCAGCTCCTCTTCGAGGGCTACCGGGTCGGCCAGGTGGTCGAGGTCGCGCCGAGCGAAGACCCCGAGAAGGGCCGCTATCGCGTGACCTTCGCCGTGGACCGCGGCACCCGGATCCCCGAGGACTCGGTCGCGTGGATCACCGAGCCGAGCCTGCTGGCTTCGATCACCGTCGACATCCGCGCGGGACAGAGCGAGACGTTCCTCGAGCCCGGCTCGGAGTTCGCCGGCCGGGATCTCCAATCGCTCTTCGGCTTCGTCGCGACGCTGACCGGAGAGGTCGAGGGCCTGCTCGAGAACGAGATCCGGCCGCTCCTCTCGGCCGTGGCCACGGCGACGCCCGAGATCCTCGCCAACCTCGAGGTCGTGACCGAGGACCTCGCACGCGTGACCGCCCAGGTGACGGCGGTCTTCTCGACCGAGAACACCGGCGAGATCGACACGATGATCGGCAACCTCTCGGCCGCCTCTGCGAACCTCGGCGAGCTGACGACGCACCTCGAGTCGAGCCTCTCCCAGGTCGACGGCATGGTCGGCAGCGTGAACGGGCTCGTGACGAACAACACTGACGGCGTCGAACGCATGATCCAGGATCTCGAGCACACCCTCGAGGCCATCGCGAGCCGGATCGACGAGATCACGGCGAGCCTCGAATCCGCCTCGCACAACATGGACGAGTTCAGCGGCCAGCTGCGGCGCAACCCCGCGGTGCTGATCCGCGGCAACGGCGCCTCGGCGGACGAGGAAGGCTCGCCGTGACGAGGGGGTTCGCAGCGCTCGCCCTGGCGATGGGGCTCGTTTCCTGTGCCGGGTCGCCGCCGCCGCGGGATGCCTTCCATCGGCTCGCGGTGCCGGCGCCGGCGGAACGCAGCGAAGCCGCGCTGTCCGGAACCGTCGTCGTCTCGCGCCTCGAGGCGAGTGCCGTCCTGCGCGGCCGGGCCATCGTCTCGGCGGATGCCGGCCGCGAGGGCCGGCTCGAGAAGTCGGCCTACCACTTCTGGTCCGATCCGCCCGCGACCCTGGTGCAGCAGAGCCTCGCCACCTTCCTGCGCGAGGGCGGCCACGCGGAGCGCGCGGTCCTGCCCGAAGTGCGCGCCGACGCCCGCCATCGCGTCTCCGGGTACCTCTACCGCTTCGAGCGCGTCGCCGGCGGAGGCTCGGCCCGCGCCGTCGTCGAAGTCGAACTCACGCTGCGCGATCTCGATACGCGGGAGGTCCGGCTGAGCGAGCGCTACGAGGTTCGCGAGGCCGCCGCGGACGCGTCGATGGATGCGACCGTCGATGCGTTCGGCCGAGCCCTGGCGAGCATCTACGGACGCTTCGGCGAAGCAATCGCGCGTCTTCCCTAGGACGAGCTCGCAGGAGCGCGGCTACGGCGTGACGCGCCGGACCTCGAAGCCGTGCTCCGAGAGCAGGGCCGGGATGCCCCGGGGCCCGACCATGTGGCCCACGCCGAGCACGACGAAGCGGCTGCGCCCGTCGCGCGCGAGCTCGGTGATCCGCCGCGCCATGTTCTCGTTGCGCTCGTAGAAGAAGCGCTCGCGGTAGACCTCCCAGCGGTCCGCTTCGGGGAACAGGAGCCGCACGAAGGTGCGCTCGTCGCCCTGGCGCCAGGCATCGACGAGCGCCTGGGTCTGGTAGGGGTCTTCGGGTTCGAGGAAGTCCCGGAGCATCATCTCCTGGACGTCGTCGGGGAATCCGTCGTAGAGGTCGAGCTGGAGCTCGTAGCTCTCGAGGGCGACGATCGGCCGCGGCCCGGCGTTCGAGAGAAAGCGCCGGTCGACGCCGTAGCGGGTCGGAAAGCCGGAGTCCTCGAACTGCATGCCCGCGAGCCGCAGCATCACGGCCCAGGGCTTGAGCCGCGTGTAGGGTTCGGTCTCGAGGCCGCGTTCGGCGAGCCAGGCGCGCAGCCGGGTCCAGGTCTCGGCGGAAACGCGATCGGGCAGCCGCTCGCCCGGCGGCAGGTAGGCCCGCTTCGCGTAGATCGCGGCCATGGCGTCGCGGTTCCGGTTGAGATCGACCTCGACGACCAGCTCGCTCGACCGTTCGTAGGCTTCGTGGATCGCCGGATGGAGCTTGCCCATGTCCGGCGTGCCGATGTGGATCGAGCCCAGGAGGTAGACCGGCGCGCCGCTCTCCGGCTCGAGGGCCTCCCACGAGAGCGGGGTGTCGTAGGGGACGAAGCGGGGCGGCGGCGAGCCGGCGCACGCCACGAGGGACCCGAGCAGGAGCAGGGCGGCCGGCTTCGTGAAGGCTCTCATGCGACAGCGTGAGTAGCAGAGCGCGCGCGAGGGCGCCGGGTGCCTCTCGGGCGTGTGGCCCTCAGGCGTCCGGGACGTCGAGGCCCACGGCGCGCATCAGGGCGAGCGCGTTGCTCCGCGTGATCACGCCTTCCCGCATCTGGTAGTCGAAGTGGATGCGGCCTTCGACGAGCTGATCTTCGAAGTGCACGTTGCGGACGCGGGGAGCGAGTCCGTCCGCGAGTTTGGCGAGCGCGAGATCGTGGGTGGTCACCAGGCCGATCGCGTTCTGGGCGACGAGCCGTCGGACGATCGCCTCGGCCCCGATCCGCCGGTCGTGCGAGTTCGTGCCGTGGAAGATCTCGTCGAGCAGGAACAGGACGGGCTGCTCGCCCTCGGTCGCCTCGACGACCTGGGCGATGCGGCGGATCTCCGCGTAGAAGCGCGAGGCGCCCTCGCGCAGGGAGTCTTGGACGCGGATCGAGGCGCCGACGTGGAGCGGGCTGATCCGCAGCCGCGTGGCGCGCACGGGCCCGCCGGCGAGGGCGAGGACGGCGTTGGTGCCGACGGAGCGAAGCAGCGTGCTCTTGCCCGACATGTTCGAGCCCGAAACGACCAGGACGGCCGGTTCGTTCCCCGCTTCCCCGTCCCCGGCGCCGGCGCACAGGTGCACGCCGTTGCGGATGCTCGCTTCCTCGGCGAGCAGGGGGTGGCCGAGCCCCTCGGCCTCGAAGACGGCGCCGCGCTCCACGATCTCGGGAAAGCGATCCGCCGGATGCTCGTAGGCCTGGGTGGCGAGGCAGGAGAGGGCTTCGAGCTCCCCGATCACGCGGATCCAGTCCGCCGCGTCCGCGCCGGCCCGGGCGCGCCAGGCCTCGATGGAGAGGGCGGCCTGGGTGACGAGGCCGAGCAGCGGCCCGATCGGCGGCACCCAGTACATCTGGTTGCGCCGCGCGTCGCACAGATCGATGGCCCGGCGCAGGCGCGCGAGCTGTCGGGAGGCCGGGACGCCCCCGGTCTCGATCCGATCGCGCAGGGCGACGAGCAGCGGGCTCTCGAAGCGCGCGTCCTCGAGCCGCTCGACGAGCTTCGCGAGCGGCGAGAGATCTCCCGTGGCTTTTTCGACGGAGGAGAGGACCGCGCGCCGCCGCCCGCCGAGCCAGGCGAAGAAGATGGCCTGGGCCGCGAGCAGCGGAGAAGCGAACCCGAGTGCGCCCGTTCCGAAGGCCACCGCGCCGCCCGCGAGCGCGAGCACCGAGGCCAGCGAGAGCAGCGCGCCGAAGATGCGAAGGAAGCGGGTGGGGCCGATCGCGGGCGCCTTGCAGAACGCCACGAAGCGGTCGACGGCGAAGGCCGTCTCCGCGTCGTCGCCCCCGACGTCGATCAGCGCCAGGGACTCGCGGAAGTCGAGGTCGCGGGCGAGTTCGGCGACGGCGCGCTGCCGTTCGCGCAGGGTCTCGGGATCGGCCGGCTCGCAAAGCCAGGCCGCGAGGGTCTCGCGCCCGGCGCGCGAGCGGGCGCGGCAGAGCAGGGCGAACAGCGAAGCCGGGCCGAACAGGTCGAGGTCCGGGGCGTAGGGGTGCTCGGCATCGAGGAAGCCCGCACCGTCGGGCCCCGAGCCAGCCGGGTCGAGCGGGTCGGCGATGCGGGCCAGCCCGGCCGCGTAGTAGCGGGCCGCGCGCTCCGCATGTTCCTTGCGTCGAAGCACGCGATCGTGGCCGACCACCAGGGCCACGAAGCCGAGGGCCGCCGGCGCGAGCCAGCCCGGGTGAAGGGTCCGGACGCCGAGGGTGAACCAGGCCAGGACGACGAGGACGAAGAAGACCGCGAGGCGCGCGTTCGAGAAGAGGCTCGCCACGCGGGCCAGGCCCTCGCCTTCGCCGTGCCAGTGGGCCAGACGCTCCGCGTAGACGGCGGTCGGGCTCTCTTCCCCGGTCACTGGAGGAAGGTCTGGCGGAGCTGCTCCCGCTTGTCCGGGGTCAGGCCGAGACGCTGCTCGAGGTAGGCGTCGACCGAGCCGTACTGCTCGTTGATCACGTCGAAGGAGGCCTGCAGGTAGGGGCGCCGCGCCTCGATGAGGGCATCGAGATCCTGGCCCCGGGTGCGGAAGAGCGAGTAGATCGGCACCGCCCGCTTGATCCAGCGGTAGCCCCCGGCGCGGTACTTGTTCGTGGCCATGTAGTCCTCGAAGATCGTCTTCTCCGGCACGCCGAGGGCGGCGAGCACCATGGCCGAGGCGAAGCCGGTGCGGTCCTTGCCCGCCGTGCAATGCACGATGGTCGGCAGGTTCCCGGGCTTCAAGATGCGCTCGAACATCGTGGCCCACTGATCGCTGTGGTGGGTCACGAAGCCCTGGTAGGACTTGATCATGATCTCTTCGAGCTCGTCCTTCGTGATGCCGGTGCGGATCCGCTCCTGCATCGAGCGCGGGTCGAGGCCTTCGCTCGAAATCGAGAGCTCCTCGGTGGCGGGCTTCTCTCCGGCCGTCCGGCTCGGGTCGCGCACGCGCTCGGGCTCCGAACGGAAGTCGCACACCAGGCGCACACGCAGGCGGGAGAGGTAGCGGAGGTCGTCCCGCGAGAGTTCCGCGAGGTTGTTCGAGCGGTAGAGCAGGCCCCAGCGCACGACGTGGCCGTCTTCGGTCGAGTAGCCGCCGATGTCGCGGAAGTTGTCGCCCCCGGCCAGCGGGAGCCGGCGCTCGGCGACGACGCGCGGCGTCGCGCCGGATTCGGGGACGAGTTCGAAGTAGAAGCGCCGCGTCGGGTCGAGGCCTTCGATGGTCGCGGCGGTCGCCAGCGCGCGCGTGCGGGCGACGGGCTGCTCGCGGTCGAACTCGTCGGGCTTCGGGCTCGCGAAGATCTGGACGGGTCCGAGGGCGAAGGAGGCGGGCCAGCGCACGCGCAGCAGATCGTCCACGCGGACCACTTCCGGGCGCGGGGCCGGCGTGAGTTCTTCCCAGCGCGGCCGGTTGCCGACGCAACCGGAGACCAGGGCGACGAGGAGCACCGCAAGCGGAGCGGCGAAGAGCGTCGAGCGGCGTCTTTCTGAGGTCGAGCGCATGTCCTTCCGCAACCGTGGGACGGAGTGGGAATCTAACGCCGCTTTCGGGGTCTCGCAGGGGAAGCCGGGCCCATCCGCGTCCCACCCGGACCGGTTCCACCCTCGGAAGCGATCGGCCGCCCGCCCGGATGCCCGCGTGCGCTGGCGCACCCCCCGGAGCCGAGGCAGGATCGCGGCGAGTCCCCGAGGAGGCCCCATGAGCGCCCCGCCGGCAGCGGACAATTCCGAACAGAGGGCCTACTGGAATTCGCAGGCGGGGCCGCGCTGGGTGGCGCTCCAGGAGGGGCTCGACGCCCAGCTCGGTCCGCTCGGAAGGGCTCTTCTCGAGCGCATCGATCTCGCGCCGGGGGAGCGTGTCCTCGACGTCGGCTGCGGCTGTGGCGAAAGTTCCCTTGCGGCGGCCGAGGCCGTCGCGCCGGGCGGGAGCGTGCTCGGCCTCGACGTGAGCGAGCCGATGTTGGCACGCGCCCGGGAGCGCGCGGCCCGGGCAGGGCTCGAGGCGGTCCGGTTCCAGATGGGCGACGCCCAGACCCAGCGCTTCGAGCCGGACTCCTTCGACGTCCTGCTCTCGCGCTTCGGGGTGATGTTCTTCGCGTCCCCGGAGGAGGCCTTCCGCAACCTGCGATCGGCCCTTGCCCCGGGGGCGCGCGGCGGCTTCCTCTGCTGGCAGCCGATGGCGCTCAACCCGTGGATGGCCGAGCCCGCCGCGGCGGTGGCGGAGCTCGTCCCGATGCCGCCGCCCCCGCCGCCGGAAGCGCCGGGCCCCTTCTCCTTTGCCGATGCGGACCGCGTCCGCTCCATCCTGCTCGCCGCGGGCTTCGAGGCGCCCCGGGCCGAGGCCCTCGAGGGCCGGCTTCACGTCGGCGGTGCCCGGACCGTCGAGGAGGCCGGGGAGTTCTTGATCGAGCTCGGCCCGGCCGCGCGTGCCCTGCGCGAGGCCGGCGCCGGGCCGGAGCTCCGCCGCCGCGCCGTCGAGCGCGCCGCCGAGGCCGTCCGCCCCTGGCTCGGCGAGGACGGGGTGCGCGCGCCCTACGCCGCCTGGATCGTCACCTTCCGGTCGCCGCGCTAGCCTCCGCCTTCCTCACCGTGACCACCGCTGCCGTTCCGACCCTGAAACTGCACACGCGATCGGCGCCCGCCCCCGAGAGCTGGCCCGCCGATGCCGAGGCGTTCCTGCGCTCGCTGACCGGTCCGACCTGGATCGACCAGCCGGGGCGGGACCCGAGCCGGCACCGCACGGTGTCGACGCTCCTGCACGGGAACGAACCCTCGGGCACGCGCGCCATCCTCGCGTGGCTGCGCTCCGGCGCGACGCCGGCCGTCGATACGAGCTTCTTCATCGCGTCCGTCGAGGCGGCGCTCACGCCGCCGGTCTTCGGGCACCGCGTCCTGTTCGGCCACGCGGATCTGAACCGCTGCTTCCGCCCCCCCTACGCCGGGGAGGAGGGCGGGCTCGCCGAGGCCGTGCTCGAGCACGTGCGCAAGCGCTCCTCCGAAGCCCTGGTCGACCTCCACAACACGACGGGCGATACGCCCGCCTACGGCGTCGGACCGCGCGACGACCCGGCGCGGCTGGCCCTGACCTCGCTCTTCGCCGGGCGCTACGTCCACAGCGATCTGCGCCTCGGGGCGCTCGTCGAGGCGGTGCAGGAGGAACTCCCGAGCGTCGTCATCGAGTGCGGGCGGGCCGGGTCGTCCGCGGCGGACGAGATCGCGCGCGCCGGGCTCGAGCGCTTCCTTCTCGCGGAGTCCCTCGAGCCCGCGCAAGCGCCCGCCATGACGGTGGTCGGGAGCCCCGTGCGGGTGTGTCTCCAGCCGGGCCTCGTGCTTCGCTACGGCGAGGGCCCGGACGAGGGCGCCGACCTCGTCGTCGATGCCGCCGTCGACCGCCACAACTTCGAGCCGCTCGTTCCCGGAGACTCCCTCGGCTGGGTCCGCAGCGGCGGCCCGTGGCCCTTCGTGGCCACGCGCGCCGACGGCGCGGAGGTCTCGCGCGAACTCTTCGAGGTCGATGCGGGGCACGTGCGGGCCCGCCGTCCGTTCGTGCCGATCATGATGACCACCGACGCGGAGATCGCGGTCCAGGACTGCATCTTCTACGCGGCCCAGGGCCGCCAGGCCCGGGGCTAGCGAAGGGGCCAGAGCCGCGCCCAGCCCGAGTGGTCCGTGGCGTGGCGTTCGACGCTGCAGCGGTGGGCGGCGCGGCGCGCCGCGCAGTACCGCTCGAGGATCATCGGGGGAACGACTTCGTCCGCGAGGCCCACCAGGTGGTGTTGGTCGACGGCGTCGAGCCGGGGGGCTTCGATCGTTGCCGGGTCCACCGCATCGAGCGGGGCGAGCCCATGGTGTTCGCGCCAGGCCGCGAGGGCGAGCGGCGCGGAGACCGTGACGAGGCGGACGACGTCGTCCCGCCGCGCCGCGAGCAGGGCCGCGAGCACGCCGCCCCCGGAATAGCCGACCAGCACGAGCTCGCGCGCGCCGGAGCTGCGCCGCAGCCGGTCGAGGGCTTCGTCCAGGGCATCGACGACGCGTTCCGAGAAGCGCGCGTGGGTCCAGACCGAGGCGTCGCAGGCGCGGGTTCCGGCCGCGACGCCCTGGCACGGGCGGCCGAGCCACGCGACGGCCGGCGCCGGGTCGAGGCTCGCCAGCGTGAGCGCGAGGGGGGCGGGCGGCGGAGGCGTGGTGCGGACCTGGCCGCCTTCGCGCCAGGCGGGTGCGTCGCCTTCGAGGTACACGACGAGCCGGAAGGCCCGCGGCGCGTCGCGCCGGTACACGGGGAGCTCGAACGGTCCCGCATCGACCTCGCTCCGCACGAGCCCGGCCGCCTCCGCCGACGATGCGGCGCGGCCGAGCGACGTCGTCGTGGCGCAGCCGCCGAGGCCGAGGCTCACGGTGAGGACGGCGCCAAGAAAAAGGGCCCGCCGTCGCCGGCGGGCCCTCGGTCTCTGGTCTCCTACGCGGGACAGATCAGAATGCGTAGGAGAGGGTGCCCGTCACCGACCAGGCCTCGAAGCGCGAGCGCGCGAAGGTCCGGCCGGCTTCGAAGGAGCCCGAGAAGGGGCCGTTGCCGAACAGCGACATGCCCCAGTTCACGACCACCTCGTCGTCGTCGTTCGGGTGCTGCGAGACGCCGCGCGGCAGCTGGATGTTCTCGTGGTCGAGATCGTAGTTCCAGGTGACCCGCACGAACGGCATCGCCTTCACCTCTTCACAGAACGGGATGCCCTGGTCCATGAAGTAGTTGAACTGGGTCGCCACGGCGATCTGGGTGAGCTCGCTGTTGGTGCCGGGGACGCGCACCGTGGTGCTCGGCGTCGCGCCGCCGCCCAGCTGCGGGCCGAGGTCGTAGGACTCGGTCTCGACGTCCGAGTGGAGGAAGCCCACGCGGCCGTTGATGCCCCAGTTGCCCATCCAGTAGCTGGCGTTCGCGTTGATGGCGACGAAGAAGCCGTCGACGTCCTGCTCACCGCGCGAATCGCGGAAGCCCGGGACCGGCGAGCCGACCACGTTCTCCTGCTGACCGAAAATGCCCGCCACCGTGGTGTCGAAGCCGATGTAGTCGTTCAGCGTGTACACGAAGTAGGGACCGACCGTTCCGAGCTTCGACTCGACGTCGCCGTTGTTGAAGGTCGTGTCGACGTCCGAGTTCGTGTACGAGCCGAACACGCCGACGAGCAGGTCGTCGTTCAGGATCGGCATGTCGGCGCCCCAGGTCAGCGTCCACACGTCCGAGTCGTACCGCGTCGGGCGGTGCGTATCGCGCGGGCTCGTCCACGAGGTGTTGAACCAGGTGCTGACGTTGTGGTCGCGGAGCGGCTGGAGCCAGCGCTGGATGAACTCGCCGGTCGTCTCCGTCGGCGTGTAGCCGGCGGCCAGGTCGTTCTCGCCGTTGCCCCAGTGCGCGAGGTGGCCGGCCGAGTGCTCGTCGATCGCGCCGCGGCGATAGAACTGGCGGAGCGGGCTGCGCTCGTTGTTCTCGAGGTAGCGGCCGTAGAACGTGTAGCGGAGAGCGTTCGCCGCCTGGTTCGTGGTGTCGCGGAAGATGTTGTGGCCGACGCCACCTTCTTCACTCGCGGGCGAGCACTGGTCGAGCTGCGTCGGGCCCGAGTCGGAGCTGTCGCCGACGAAGAACGACATGTACATCATCGTGTTGTTGAAGCAGGGATTCGGCGGGTCTGCCGTCGCATGCGCCGAATTCGGCATCGCCAGCAGCATCACCGCGGCAACCACCGCCACCAAGCCGAGACCCTCGAGTCGCGAACCCATCGTCGCGCTCTTCATATCGCTCCCCCCTGTTTGTTCAACCGTGGGCGTGCCGCTGCGGGAAAAACGCAACTCCAGACCCAACCGAGCGAAAACCTTAATGGAAGAATCCGCCTTTCGCCCCGGTTAATGCAAGAGGAATTTCGCTTCGATGGAACTCGGCCGTGCCGTTGCGGAAATCCCTCAGATTGGGCGCAGGGCCGAGGCGAGTTCCGGCCGCAGGATGCCCGCGAGTTCGATGCGCGGGCGGTAGTGGAGCAGCAGCCCCCCGACGGAGGCGAACATCCGCCCGAGCAGCACGAAGTGGCCCGGGATCTCGGCGATCGGGTTGGCTTCGGTCAGCTCGAGGATCCGGGCGATCTGCTCGCCGTGATCCATTTCCTCCTCCAGGTTGGTGCCGTCGCGGAAGGCCGAGAGGAAGAGCTCGGCGTAGGCGTCGAGCCCCTCGGTGCCCCCGTCGCGGCTGCGGAACCCGAGCCCCGCGAAGCCCGCGACCATGCCCTCGGTGTTGCGGGCGAGGATCGCCATGGCGAGCTGGGCGTAGCTTCGGCGCAGCGCCGGCTCGTACCGCTCGACGCAGCCGAAATCGAGCAGCACCAGGCGGGGGCCTTCGGGGCCGGGGGCGACGAGGAAGTTCCCCGGGTGGGGGTCGCCCTGGAAGAGGCCGTGGACGAGGACCTGGCTGCAGAGGGTCCGGATCAGGATCTGGCAGACGCGGTCGCGATCCCGGGCGCCCGCTTCCCCGCGCGCCGCGCAGCCGTCGAGGAAATCGACGAGCCGCTCGCCCTCGACGAGGTCGAGCACCAGGACGCCGCGGCTCGAGGCCTCGGGGTGCGGCGCCGGGACGATCACGTCCGGGTCGTCGCGGAAGGCTTCGCGCATTTCGGCGACGGCGGCGGCTTCGGCGCCGAGATCGACCTCGCGCCGGATCGACGCTGCGAGCTCTTCGATCAGGGTGTCGAGGTCGACGCGCGGCAGCAGGTCCCGCAGGGTCGGGAGGAGGGTCCGCATTGCGACGAGGTCGGCCTCGAGGGTCGCCTCGATGTCGGGCACCAGCACCTTCACCGCCACCGGCGTTCCGTCCGCGAGGGTCGCCCGGTGGACCTGGGCGAGGGAGGCGGCGGCGATCGGGGCGGCTTCGAAGTCCCGGAACTGGCCGCGCCAGTCCTCGCCGAGCTCGCGGGCCAGACGCGCGGTGATCTCGCTCGCGGGAAGCGGCTTCACGCGATCCTGGAGCTTCGAGAGCTCCCGCGTCCACTCCGTCGGCAGGAGGTCCATGCGCGTCGACGCGAACTGGCCAAGCTTCAGGACGCCGCCCCGCAGCTCCTCGGCCATGCGCCGCGCGCGCCGCGCGGACCGGCGGTGGAGGCGCGAGAGGTCGCTCCGCGGCTCTCCCGTCCACTCGCTGCGGGCGGCGTCGAGGGCGCCGTGGACGCGGTAGCGCGCGAGGATCGAGAGGAACTCGCTCGCGACCCGCGTGATGCGCGGCGCCGCGCGGAAGAGTTCGGCGGCGTCGTCGATGCGGGTCCGCGCGGAGTCGTAGAGATCCTCCGCTTCGCGGGCGACGTCGAGGGAGTCGTCCACCACGTCTTCGACGAGCGCCTCGACGTGGCCGGCGACGTTGCGCACGAGGGACGTCGCCACGCCGGCGATCTCGGCGACCCGTCCGGCGGCTTCCGCGAACAGGTCCTCGTTGCGTGCGTTAGCCGTCATGGCGGACTCCTTCTTCGGTGCGGGCGCTCTCGTCGGGTTCGTTCGGGGCGGCGGCGTCGCTCGGCGCCGGCGCGGCGGGCACGCAGCTGCGGCAGCGGAAGCTCGGCGGCCCGCCCGCGGAGATTCCGATGCTCGCCTCGCTCCCGCGCGGCAGGATCGCGTTGCATCGTTCGCACACGGCATTGAGTTCGAGGACGGCGGGCTGCCAGCCGAGCACCGCGGCCTCCGGCGTTCCGGCCATTTCGTCCGTCGCGGCCGCTGCGCGCGTGCGCGCACCGGGCCGCGCGGCCTTTCCGGGCCGGCCCTCCTGCGCCGCCCGGGCGATGTCCGCCCCGTCGGCCACGATGTCTTCCACCAGGCCGAAGGCGTTCTCGAGCACGTTCCGGACGAGGTTCGAGACCGAGAGGCCGAGGCGCTGGGCCTTGGCCTTGATCTCGTCGTCGAGGGATTCGGGGACGCGGCTGTGGATCACCCGCTCCTTGCGTTCGTCGTTGGCTCCGGGCATCGGGGCTCCTCCGGCGCGGTGTGATGCGAAGTATACAACGTATACATCGTGTGACAAATTGCGAATCTTGCGAGCAGAAACGAAGGGTTACGGCGACCTGGGGAGCCGGAGCCGTGCGGGCTAGAAGCCTTCGCTGAAGTCCGGGGTGCGCTCGATGTCCGACTCGGTCGGGGTCTCCCCCGCGAGCGGCGGGGGCGCGGCGACGTCTCCGACGAAGACCTCGTCGAGCCCGCCGGCCACCCGGACCACGCCGAGGGTCGAGCGCTCGGCTCCGGCCACGAGCTGGCGGGCGGAGGCGAGGTCGCGCCGGGTGAGCGCCGCGAGGGCGCGGTTCACCTGGTCGATGCAGGTGGCCAGGGGCAGGTCGAGCTTCGAGCCCGGAAGCCGGGCGGAGGCGGCGGCGAGCTCCTTGACCGCGCCGGCGCGGTTGCCGCGGTGGAGTTCGTAGCGCGCGCGCTCGACGTAGCGGCGCGTGTACCCGGGCTTCTCCGGCAGGCCGCTCGCTTCGAGCGCTTCGAAGACCGGCGCGATCAGGGTCCGGACCGCCTTCGTCTTCGGATCGTCGAGCCGGCGGAGCGCTTCGTCGAGCGCCTCCTGGACCGCGCCTTCCGGCGTCGCGCTTCGCGCGAGGCCGAGCAGCGTCCGTGCGTGAACGAGTTCCTGGCCCGCGGCGAAGGCCTCGCGCTGGCCGAGCTGCTCGCGCGCCTTCAGCAGATGGTCGAGGGCGCGGTCCCCGTAGGCGGCGACCGTCATGGACTCCGTGCCTTTCGCGTCGGAGGCCGCGGCCGGCCCGGCGAGCAGGAGCGAAGCGAGCAGGAGCGAGGCGAGGCGAACCATGCCGGGATTCTACTCGAAGCGGGAGGCGCTCGCGTCACCGGCAAACGGCCGGCAAGCGGTGCGCGTCCGCCTCCGCCGAAGCCGCGGCGCCGAATTCAGGCGAGCAGCACGATAGCGATCCCCGCCATGACGAGCACGAGCCCCGGGAGCTGCCGCCACACTTCGCGTTCGCGCCAGACCGCGAGGGCCAGCACGACGGAAAGCACGGCCTCGATCTGGCCGACGGCCTTCACGTAGGCGACGAGCGTCAGCGGGTAGGCCCAGAACCAGCAGATGCTGCCGCAGAACCCGGTGAAGCCGATGCCGAGCATGCGGCGCCAGTGCGCGCCGACGTGCCGGAACTCGCCGGGCGAGCGAAGCCCGATCACGAGGCTCAGGATCGCGACCTCGATCCACGTCGTGTGGAAGAGGGTGTGCGCGGCCGCCTCGAAGCGGCCGGCTCCGACGCGCGGGTTCGCCTCGACGAACACGGCGACGCCTTCCTTCAGCATGAAGCTCGCGAAGACGAGCAGGATGCCGCACGCCAGGGCGAGTGCGGCGCCGGCGTCGAAGTGGAACGCGCGGCGCCAGCCGCTCGGTCCCGAATCCCGGCCGAGGTTCATGGCCAGCACCCCGGCCGTGCAGGCGGCGACGCCCATCCAGCCCGCGAGGCTCGGGCTCTCCCCGAAGAGCGCGACGCCGATCACCGCCGTGAAGGCGATCTCGAGCTTATGGAGCACGATCGACTGGGCGAAGTTCGCGTGCCGGAAGGCGGCGACCAGCGCGACGTTCCCGAGGAGCTGGGTCACGCCCGTCGCCGCGGCGTAGAGGAAGAAGGCGGGCGGGAGCGCGGGCGCGCCTTCGCGGTAGACGAGCGCGGCGACGAGCGCCGTCGAGAACGGCAGGTTGAAGGCGAAGCGCGACCAGCTGTTGAGGGTCGGGGAAATCTGGCCGGAGAGGCTCCGCGCGAGGGCGTTGCGCGTCGTCTGGAAGAGTCCGCCGGCGAGAGAGAGTTCGACCCACATCGGGCCGAGACCTTACCGCGCCCGGCCGGTGGACCATCGGTTCACTATGGTCGGCCGATGCCCTTTGGCCCGCTGCTCCCCGGTTCCCGCCCGTGGTGAGACCGACGATCGGGATCACCGTGAGCCTCGATCCCGGCGTGCGGCTCCGTGAGGGCGTCGACTATGCGTATCTGAAGCGGAGCTACGGCCGCGCGGTGGCGCGGGCGGGGGGGATGCCCGTCCTCCTCGTTCCCGAGGCCGACGTGGCGGACGCCGTCGCGGCCTGCGCCGGCTTCGTGATCTCCGGCGGCGACGATCTTCCCGCGCGTGCCGAGGCCGACGGAGCGCTCCTCGCGCCGAGCGTCGAGGGCGCCGCGCCCGAGCTGCCCGAGCGCATCGCCTGGGAGCGCCGGCTCATCGATGCGGCGAGGTCCGGCGGCCGTCCGCTGCTCGGCGTCTGCTACGGGATGCAGCTCCTGAACCTCCACCTCGGCGGGACGCTCCACGAGAGCTTCTCGAGCGAGATCGACCACGGCGGTGCCGGCCGCTTCACCGAGCACGGGATCCGCCGGACGGCGCCGCACCCGGCGCTCGACGGGCTCACCGGCGCCGCGGAGGTCGCCTCCTCCCATCGTCAGTGCATCGACCGCGTTGCGCCGGGTCTCGACGTTCTGGCCGAGGCGCCGGACGGGATCGTCGAGGCGGTGGGGAAGGGCGACCTGCTCGGTGTCGAATGGCATCCCGAACAGGATGAGACCGGCGCGTCGGTCTACGCCTGGCTCGTCGAGCGCGCCCGGGCCGCCGCGACCTAGACGCCTTCGAGGTGATCGTGCAGGTTGAAGCTTCGGAGCGTCGGCTCCGGGTGGAGCACGAGTTCGCTGATCGCGCAGTTGTGCATCGGCTCGTACCACTGGCCGAGCGTTCCGCGCAGCACGGCGCCCATCCACATGGCCATGGCGCCGCCGTGGCTCACGAGCAGCACGCGCTCGCCGGCATGCTCTCCCGCGATGCGTTCGAGGCTCGCGTCGAACCGCTCGACGACCTGGCGCGGGCTCTCGCCGCCGTGGGGTGCGTAGTCGGGGTCCTCGGCCATGTGCTGCCAGAGCTTCCGCTCCTCGATCAGCTCCCGGTAGGGCTTCTCTTCCCAGCTCCCGAGGTCGTACTCCGCGATGCCGGCTTCGATGCGCGGCTCGAGACCGAGGCTCCGGCCGATCGCCTCGGCGGTGTGCCGCGCGCGCTGCAGCGGGCTCGCGTAGAGCACCGCGGCCCCCTCGCGGGTCTCGGCGATGTGTTCGGCCACCCGCGCGGCCTGGGCGTGGCCGCGCTCGGTGAGCGGCGTGTCCGTCGAGCCGTGCCATACGCCGGTCAGGTTGGCGGAGGTCTCGCCGTGGCGGACCAGCGTCAGGAGCGCGGTGTCGTTCGCGTCGGGCATGCCGCGATGATACCGGCGCTGTAAGCTGCCCGCGCGATGGAAGATGCCTATCTGTTCCGCCACGGCCTCGCGCCGTCCCGCCGCCGCCCGGCGCTCGAAGGGCTTCCCCAGACGCTCCCGGTCCTCCTGAACCGCGGCTTCATGGAGCATCCGGAAGCCACGGCCCTCACCACCGCCGAGGGCTCCCACTCCTACGACGAGGTCTTTCGCGGCTCCCAGACTGCCGCCGCGGTTCTCTCGGATTGGGGCGTCGCGGCCGGCGACCGCGTGGCCGGCGGGCTTCCGGATGGCTTCCCGGGATGGGTGGCGTTCCTCGGCGCCATGCGGCTCGGCGCGGTCTGGGTCGCGCTGCCCGCCGCCGCGCCCCTCGAGCGCAAGCTCGAGATCCTCGCGGACACCGAAGCGTGTTGGCTCCTCGCGGACCGGGCAACCCACGACGCGATCGAGCCCCACCGCGCGCAGCTGCGCGACCTCGCGCGCGTGACCGTGGCCGACGATGCCGGCGAGTGGCAGCTCGAGCTCGAGCGCGAAACCGATCTCGACGCGTACCAGGAGGTGGACCCCTTCGCGCCGGCGTGGATCGGCTTTGCGGCGGACCCCGACGCCGGGCCCCAGGGCCTCGTGCACAGCCAGCATGGCCTGCTCCTGCCGGGCCACGCCGCAGCGGCGAGCGGCGTGCCGGCCGGGCCGGTCGCCCTCGGGAGCTGGGACGATCCCTCCGCCCTCGCCCTGGGGCCCCTGCTCGAGCTCCAGACCGCCTCGGCGCCGGCCGCGCGGGCGCCGGGCCTGGTCTGCGCTGCGGCGCCGGGGGAGGTGACGCGCCGCGCCGAGGACGACCCGGCGGGAAGCCTCGGCCGCGCTTCGGACCACCTCGAGATCGTCGTCCTCGACGCCGAGGGCCGAAGCGTTCCCGACGGCGAGGAGGGCGAGCTCGCCCTCGGCCCGGCCGGCTCCGGGACCTTCGCCGGGGCCTACTCGGCCCCGCTCGGCTGCTGGAACCGGCCGGAGGCGACGCGCGCGCTCCGTCTCGGCGGCTACGTCCGCACCGGACGTCGGGGCCACGTCGACGCGGAGGGCTACGTCTTCCCGGCCGCCTGAACGCGCGGCGCGGGATCGACTGAGGGTTAACCCCGAAGCTGCGGGTTTCGCCCGTCTCCATCCGGCGCCGGAGCGCCGATGAGGCAGGAAACCCGGGAGCCCGCCGTGACCCTGAGCGATTTCACCCTTTCCGAACTCTCCGACCTCGCCGTCCTGTGCACCTTCGCGCTGCTGGTCGTGATGTTCGCCGTCCCGCCCTTCGTGCTGTTCTACCTGCGCTTCGTCGACCGCGCGCAGACGCAGCACGCCGTGCTGCGGAACTTCCCGCTGCTCGGCCGCATGCGGTACCTGCTCGAGCACATCGGGCCGGAGCTTCGCCAGTACCTCTTCGACGCCGACCGCGCCGGCAAGCCGTTCTCGCGCGACGACTACGGCACCGTCGTGCTGGCGGGGAAGTACCTGAAGACCCTCGTCTCCTTCGGTTCGAAGCGGGACTTCGAGAAGCCCGGCTGGTACCTGCGCAACGCCATGCTGCCGACCCTCGCCGAGAACATGGGCACCGTGCTCGAGCCCAAGCTCGAGACCCATCGCTACGTGATCGACGACGAAGGGCTCTTCTCGCGGCGCGAGCGCAAGGAGACGGTCGAGGTCTCGCCGTGGACGCTCAGCCCCGAGCACCACATCGTGATCGGCGGCGAACTCGAACACCCCTGGCGCCTCACGGGACAGATCGGCATGAGCGGGATGTCCTACGGCGCCCTCGGTCGCAACGCGATCCAGGCGCTCTCCTACGGTCTCGCCGACGCCACCGGGAGCTGGATGAACACGGGCGAAGGCGCGATCTCGCCGCATCACCTGGTCGGCGGCGGGCCCGTCGTCTACCAGATCGGCCCGGGCCTCGCCGGCGTGCGCACCGAGGACGGCGAGTGGGACTGGAACCAGTTCGCGAAGAAGGCGGCGATCCCGGAGGTCTGCGCCTTCGAACTCAAGATGCACCAGGGGGCGAAGATCCGCGGCGGCCACGTCGAGGGGGAGAAGGTCACCGCCGAGATCGCGGCCCTGCGCGGCGTTCGCGAGGGCGAGACGATCGATTCGCCGAACCGCTTCCCGTTCTTCCACGACCTCGACGACGTGCTCGACTGGGTCAAGCGCATGCGCGCCGAGGGCGGGAAGCCCGTCGGCCTGAAGGTCGTCGTCGGTGGCCCGGGCTCCCTCGACGAACTCGCGGCGGCCATCGCCTGGCGCGGCGACGGGCCGGATTGGCTCTCGGTCGACGGCGGCGAGGGCGGCTCCGGCGCGACCTATCGCGAGATGGCCGACACCATGGGCATGCCGCTTCGCTCGGGCCTCGCCGAAGCCGACGACGCCCTGCGCCGCGCCGGCGTGCGCGACCGCGTGCGCCTGATCGCCTCTGGCAAGCTCTTTTCGCCCGACGCCATCGCGATCGCCCTGTGCCTCGGCGCGGACGCGGTCAACATCGCCCGCGGGCTGATGGTCTCCGTCGGCTGCATCCAGGCGCAGAAGTGTCACTCGAACGGGTGCCCGGTCGGCGTCGCCACGACGGACGAGAAGCTGATGCAGGGGCTCGTGGTCGACGAGAAGCGCTGGCGCGTCATGAACTACGTGATCACCCTGCGCGCCGGGCTGAACTCGCTGACCGCGGCCTGCGGGATCGAGGCGCCGACCCAGTTCCGCCGCCACCACGCCGTGTACAAGGACGGGAGTGGCCGGGTCACCTCCGCCGAGGAGCTCTTTCCGCCCGCGACGAGCGGCGATCCGACCCCGACGGGCTAGCCGAGGCAGGGCCCTCCGGGCAGCGGCACCGGGCTGTGACCGCCCCTGACACGGGGCCGGCCGATGCTCCGGTCATGGTGCTCACCTCGCCCTCCGGAACCCCCCGCCTCGCCCCCCGGCGCCGCCGCTCCTTCGCGAGCCTGCCGGCGCGCGCGCCCGGCGCCTCCGTCCTCCGCCTCCCGATCCCCGACGAGATCGTGCGGCGCGTCGAGTTCGGGCTCGAGGCGGCGGACGCCGGCCGCGAAGCCCCCGCCTGGTGGAAGCAGATCGAGGTCCGCATGGCGGAGTTCGTCGAGGCCCGCCTCCCCGCCGGGGCCGAGGACGTGGAGCTCACCCTGGACGACGAGGCCCTCGAGGTGGTGGCGCGCTTCCGCCTCCCCGCCTGACCGCCTGAAGGCGGGCTCACGTCGGCGCCCTGGCTGGCCGCTGTTCCGGTGGATGAACGCCGACACCCGCTTCCTCGAATGCCAGCGGCTCTCGAGCAATCCGGTCTCGAAGGCCGTGATCGCGATCGGGATCGCCACGGTCGTCTTCTCGGTGTGGATCGGGGGCCGGGAGGCCCTCGTGCCGGCGGGCCTTCTCGGGTTCGCGGTGGGGGGCGGTGTGATCGGGCTGCTGTTCTTCGGGGAGCTTCGCGTCGAGGTGCAGAGCGACGCCCTGGCCGTGCGCTTCTTCCCCCTGACCCGTCAGCACCGCTACCCCTGGTACGAGATCGTGAGCGCGGAGGCGCGCACCTACCGCCCGATCCGGGACTTCGGCGGCTGGGGCGTGCGCATGGGATCGGCCGGAAAGGCCTACAACGTCTCGGGGAACCGCGGCGTGGCCCTCGAGTTCGTCAACGGAAGCCGCCTCTTGATCGGCTCCCAGCGTGCGGACGAGCTTGCGCTCGCGATCCAGCACGCCCGCGGGTCCGCTTCCCGCTAGACCGGCCCGCCGTGTTCGAGCCAGTGGGCGCAGGCGGGGGAGAGCTGGCGCGTGACGTTCTTCTGCCAGAGCACGAGGTCGGCCTCCGTCAGCACGCCCCGGTAGCGGCCGTTCGTGCCCTTGAAGATGAAGCGCTGCGCTCCGCCCTCGAAGCCGGCGCCGCCGCTCGGCGCGACGCTCTCGGCCCGCCGCCTCATCGAGGCGAAGGTCGCGAGCTCGACGCGCGCGTCCCACTCGTTCTCCGGAACGTCGATCCCGAGGAAGCCGGCGATGCGCCGCATCTCCCCGGAGAGATCCGCGAGCAGATCGTTGAAGTGGACGAACAGGACGTTCGGCAGGTGCCGCCACTCCCACCACGTGCGCACGTGGTGGAGCAGCGACCAGTAGGGCCAGCCATCGGCTTCCCAATCGAACCAGCCCTCGGTGGCCCAGCGGGCCCAGAGCGTTCGCGGATCCTCCGGCGGCAGCGGGATCTCCGGGCCGACCCGGCCCGGCGTGAGGTTGAAGCGGTCCCGGCTCTCCGGCGTGTAGCCGGTGTAGTGGTTCCAGAGCGACATGAAGACGTCCGGCCCGTGGCGCCCGACGCAGACGTAGCGGGCCTCCGGGTCGTAGGGCAGGCCGTCGAGCGGGAGGTGCGACTTCAGGAAGCGGCGATGGGTCTGGGCCTCGAGGGCTGCCATCGTTTCCGCGAGCGGCGGGACGCGCAGGTCGACCCAGGGCGAGAGCTCGGGCACGGGCTTGGGCGGCGCATCCCCGAAGAGCAGGCTCGCGACGATCCCCTGCATCCAGGTCGTGCCGGCCTTGTACGCCGTGGTGATCACGATGTCGCCGGGCCGGCCGCGGAAGGCATCCCAGCGCGTGCTGTCGAGGTGGTGGTTCTGGTAGACCCGCGTGCGCTCGGGCCGGCCGCTCGCGGGCATCTAGTTCGTCGCGGCTCCCGCGGACTCGAGCTCGACCTTCTTGATGTGGATGAACCCGTAGAGGAGCGTCTGCACGATGTGGTGCCCGGCCGAGCCGGCCCCCATCAGGATCTTTCGGTGGAAGATCGCGAACTCGATCACGTGCGCGGCGAGCATGACCCAGAAGATCGTCTGCAGGAGCCCCACGAGCCCGCCGCCGGGCAGGAAGAGCGAGACCGCGAGGACGACCCAGAGCACGTTCAGGAACATGCGGCCCTGGCGGAGCGTGTCTTCGTTCATCGGGTTCGCTCTCCTAGCGGGCCCAGAGCCCGCGGTTGGCGTTCTTCGCTTCCTTTTCGGCGTCGGCGAAGGCGTCGGCGAAGCGGCCTTCGCCGAACTTCGTCCAGAACGTCGACCATCCGCGCCGGACGAGTTCGACGTTCACGTTCTTGCCGTCGGCGTAGACGTAGGCGAGCAGGCGGCCGTAGTTGCCGCGCTGCCGGACGCCGGCCTCCTCGAACAGGAGGTGGACCTCGCGGCCCCCGATGAGATCGACGAGGGCGTCGCGCGCTTCGCCGTGGCCGCGCTGGCCGGCCTCCGGCGTGTCGATGCGCAGCATCCGGACCTGGTCCGAAAAGGCCCGGCACTTCACGTCGAGCGTGTCGCCATCGACGACGTGCACCACGCTGCAGGGGCCGAGCAGGTCCTTCTCGACGGCGCCAAAGCTGGCGTCGCCGGCTTCGAAGCGGCGCACGGCCCAGCCCTCGTCCTGTTCCCCACCGCAGCCGGTGCCGCCGGCAACGAACAGGCAGGAGAGCGCCAGCAGGGCGAAGCGAGAACGACCGCGGGTGCCTCGGGTCATGGCAGGGTGGTAGCGCCCGGGCTCGATCCGTCAACTTCGCCCGGCTCGCCGCGTCCCCGCCCCTATCGCCCCCCGGATGGGGGTAGAATCCGGGGGAGAGTCGAGGAGGAGGCAGCATGCGGCGTCGGGACTTCATTCGAGCGAGCGGTTGGGCCGTGGCGGGGAGCTGGATGGGGGCGAGCCTGCTCCGGACGGCCCACGGTGGCGGGACGCCGGTGGTGACCGGCCCGGGCCCGTACGGGCCGCTTTCGGCGACCCCGGACGCGAACGGCATCCTCCTGCCGGCGGGCTTCCAATCCCGGGTGCTGGCGGAGGCGGCGGTGCCGGTCGGCTCGACGGGATACACCTGGCACGGCTTCCCGGACGGCGGCGCGACCTTCCCGGTCCAGGGCGGCTGGGTCTACGTCTCGAACTCGGAGATCCCGCTCGGCGGCGGCGTCGGCGCGCTCCGCTTCGACGCGGACGGGAACATCATCGACGCCTACTCGATCCTCTCCGGGTCGAACACGAACTGTGCCGGCGGCCCGACGCTCTGGGGCACGTGGCTCTCCTGTGAGGAGTGGCCGACCGGAATCGTCTGGGAATGCGACCCGCTCGGCGGCCCTGCCCAGGCCCGGCCGGCCATGGGCAGCTTCAACCACGAGGCCGTCCTGCAGGACCCGAACGATCCGATGCGCTTCTACCTGACCGAGGACCGCAGCGACGGCGGCTTCTACCGCTTCACCCCGGACTCCCTCGGCGATCTCTCCTCCGGCGTGCTCGAGATCGCGGAGGTGGTCGGGCCGGGCCCGAACGGGAGCGTCGTCTGGCACGTCGTACCCGACCCGGATCGCGACGTCGACTCGACGCGCACGCGGCTGCAGGTGCCCCAGGCCACCAGCTTCGACGGCGGTGAAGGCATCGTCTGGGCGCGCGGTCTGGTCTTCTTCACGACGAAGGGCGACAACCGCGTCTGGGCCTACGACCCCGTCGCCGAGGACGTCTGCATCCACTACGACTTCGCGACGGACCCCGGCCAGCAGCTGAGCGGCGTCGACAACATCGCGTCCTCGCGGTTCGGGGACCTCTACGTGGCGGAGGACGGCGGCAACATGGAGATCGTCGTGCTCTCGCCCGAGGGCACGGCTTCGCCGCTGCTGCGGATCCTGAACCAGGACAACTCGGAGATCGCCGGGCCCGCCTTCGACCCGCTCCACCGCCGGCTCTACTTCAGCTCCCAGCGCGGCGGCGCGCTCAGCGCCGGCATCACCTACGAGGTGACCGGGCCGTTCCGGGACGGGATGGGCTGCATCGCGTAGCGGCTTCGGGGGGGGGCTAGCGCCGCGAGCGGGGCTCGCTCTCGTCGTCCTTGGCGCGCTGCAGGAAGCGACGGAAGTCGTTCCCCGGCACGGCCGGGCTGAACAGGAAGCCCTGGGCCACGTCGCAGCCCATGCCGCGCAGGAACTCGAGCTGCTCCCGCGTCTCGATGCCCTCGGCCGTCACGCGCTTCTTCAATCCGTGCGCCATGGCGATGACGGCGGTGGCGATGGCGACGTCGTCGCCGCTCTCGGGGACGCCCGAGACGAAGCTCCGGTCGAGCTTGAGCGAATCGATCGGGTGCCGTCGCAGGTGGGAGAGCGAGGAGTAGCCCGTCCCGAAGTCGTCGAGGGCGAGCCCGACGCCGAGGTCCGCCAGGGCCCGCAGCGTGTCCGCGGTGACCTCGTCGTCGCGCATGATCGTGCTCTCGGTGATCTCGAGTTCGAGGAGCTCCGGTCCGAGGCCGTTCTCTTCGAGGGCCTGCGCGACGCAGTCGACGACCGACGGCCCGCGGATCTGCTGCCCCGAGAGGTTCACGGCGACGCGGACCGGTTCGAAGCCCTCTTCCCGCCAGGCCGCGATCTGCGCGCACGCCGCGCGGATGATCCAATCGCCGATGCCGTTGATGAGGCCGCACTGCTCGGCCAGGGGGATGAACTCCCCGGGCGAGACGTTCCCGAGCGTCGGCTCGTGCCAGCGCAGAAGCGCCTCGGCCCCGAGCGTCTCTTCGCTCCGCATGTCGAGCAGCGGCTGGTAGTGGAGCTCGAACTGGTCGTTCTGGAGCGCGCGCCGCAGGGGGCCTTCGAGCTGCATGCGCCGGCTGCCGCTCTCGGCCTCGCCCTCGGTCGCGAAGCGGTACTGCCCGCGCCCGCGCCCCTTCGCGGCGTACATGGCCGCGTCCGCCCGGCGCAGGAGCGTGTCGACGTCGGGTCCGTCTTCCGGGTACATGGCGATGCCGATGCTCGCTCCGGCGAAGACCTCGTGTCCGTCGATCTCGATCGGGGACTGGAGCGCCGCGAGCAGCCGCTCGGCGACGACGGCGGCGCCCGCCCGGTTCGGGACCTTCTCGAGCACCACGGTGAACTCGTCGCCGCCGAAGCGGGAGACGGCGTGTCCGGCGCTCTCGGCCCGGGCCAGGAAGTCGACGAGCCGTAGGCTCTGCGCGAAGCGGCGGGTCACCTCGCGAAGCAGCGCGTCGCCGACCGCGTGCCCGAGCGTGTCGTTCACCCGCTTGAAGCCGTCGAGATCGACGAAGAGCAGCGCCGCCGGGCGGTCGCGTTCGCTGGCGGTACGGAGGACCTCCTCGAGGCGGTCCTGGAAGAGCTGCCGGTTCGGCAGCCCGGTCAGGGCGTCGTAGTACGCGAGCGTCTCGATCCGGGCCTCGGCGCGTTCGCGCTCCATGACCCGGCTGACCTGGGTGCCCACGTGGGTGAGGAGGCGCAGGAGCTGGCGGTCGGGCCCGCCGCCTTCGCGGCGGTGGAACTCGAAGATGCCGGTCACTTCGTGGCCGAGCATGATCGGGAAGGCGAGGGCACCCTGCAGCCCGGCGCGTTCGGCGGCGTCCGCGTGGGCGAAGCGGGGGTCGGAGCCGACCCGGTCGCAGAACACGGGCGCCCGGTTGCGGTAGGCCCGGCCGACGAAGGATTGCCCCTCGGCGATCGGTCCCGCGCAGAACTCCCGCCGGAGCGATCCGTCGCGCTCGGCGTCTCGCACGCTCCCGCCGATCGCTTCGAGCGTGCGCGGCGGCTTCCCCGTGGCGACCCAGACGGAGCCGACGTCCCAGCCGAGGACGTCACAGATCAGCTCGGCCGAGGCGAGCATGGCTTCGTTGCCCGAGGCGGCGTCGTTCGCGATCACCGCCGTGCGGTGCAGGATGCGGATGTAGTCGGAATCGCGCTCGAGCTCCTCGTTGGAGGCGCGAAGCCAGCCGCGCAGGTGCTCGTGGTTCTGGGCGAAGGCGGCGGCGAGCAGGCTCACGCCGAGCAGGGCGACCACGTGGGTCAGGATCAGGTAGAGGTCGCCCGTCTTGCCGGCGAGGAGACTTTCTGGGAGCAGGCCTTCCTTGGCGCCGACGAAGAAGACGCCGGTGATCGCGATGCAGACGGCGGTCCAGCCCGCGGCCGCGCGCCCGTTGATCAGCAGGGCGGCGGTCAACGGGACGAGATAGATCGACGCGAAGGAGGGCTCTTCGACCCCGCCGCCGTGCCACAGGGACCAGGCGAGGTAGGTGAGCAGAAGCCCCGTCGCGAAGTGGCCCGCGCGGTCGATCGAGTGCCCGTGGCGGAGCGCCACCACGTTGGCGACGGCGGCGGCCATGGCGGCCAGGAGCACGAGCCCGAAGCCCGGCCCGAGCGCCACGAAGTTCGCGATCAGCACGGGAACGGCGAGCACGGTGAAGCCCGCGGTCGCGACGGTCAGGTTCCGCACCCGGCGCAGCTCGTCCGGCGGCGCGGTCTCGGGGTCGAGGCCGGCGTTCAGGATCGCTCGGAGTTGGGTGCGGGCCCGTTGGCGCACGAAGTTCCCTCGGGCCACGACACACGGCCCAATTCGAGGGATCGACCCTCGGTCCCCCCGACTTGAAGAACCTTCGGGATTTCAAGCGGATGCGATGCCCGGCTCGGGGGAAACCCGGCCGCGGGCCTCGGGGGTTCGCCCCGATCCGGAATGGGTCACTCGGGAGGCTGGCGTGTCAGCGGAGTTCGGCGACGACCGGCGCGTGGTCGCTCGCCGTGAGCCCGTCGACCTTCTTCCGCCAGTCGCGGTCGATCGTGACGCTCTCGAGCCGGTCGACGACGGCGCGCGTGCCGAGCAGGAAGTCGATCCGCAGACCCTGCTTGCGGTGGAAGGCGCCGCCCCGGTAGTCCCACCAGGAGAAGGCCGCCTCGTCCGGGTGGAGGGCGCGGAACAGATCGACGAGGCCCGCGTCGAAGAGCCGCGCGAGCCGCTTGCGCTCCTCGTCGGTGTGGAAGATCTGGCCGGCGAAGCGCTTCTCGTTCCAGCTGTCGATGGCGGCGGGCACGATGTTGAAGTCGCCGCACAGGACCGCGGCGTCGTGGCTCTGGCCCTCGACGTACTCGGCCAGGGCTGAAAACCAGTCGAGCTTCCGGGGGTAGTCCGCGTGCTCGACGGTCTTGCCGTTCGGGCAGTAGACGGTGGTGAAGGAGAGGTCCCCGATGCGCGCGCCGATCAGCCGCGCGCCGAACTCTTCCTGGCCCGCCAGCCCGACCTGCTCCACTTCTCCTTCGACGCCTTCCTTCAGGAGCACCGCCACGCCGTTCCAGCTCTTCTGCCCGTGGACGAGCGCCCGGTAGCCCGCTTCGGCGAAGACGTCGTGGGGGAACGCTTCGTCCGTGATCTTCAGCTCCTGCAGGCCGACCACGTCCGGCTGCCGCGCCTCGAGCCAGCGCAGCATGAAATCGATCCGCGCGCGGATGCCGTTGATGTTCCAGGTCGCGATGCGCATGGCTATTCGAGCCCTCGCCAGCGGTAGGCGAGCAGGGCCACGAGGCCGAGCACGCAGGGGAAGAGAACGAACCAGTCGAGGCGGATGTTCGCGTCGGGCATCACCCGCGCGACCACCATCTCGTAGGCCGAGAGCACGAAGAAGGGCGCGGCGACGAACAGGGTGGCCGTTCGGCGTTCCTGGGTCCGGCGCAGGCCGACGAAGCAGCCGACCAGGGCGGCGAGCACCCCCACGAAGGCGATCTCCAGCATGGCCCTTTTGTAACACATTGAAACCGAAGGTCTTTCGCCTGGCCAGTTGCCAAGGGCCCCAGTCGAACGTACGTTCCGAACGATCGTTCGGAGACCTCAGGATGTCCCAGGCCGAGCCCCTCGAGACCCGCCCCGACCAGCGCCGCGACCCGGACCGGACTCGCGAGCGCCTGCTCGACGCCGCCGAGCACCTGTTCGCGCAGCACGGCTTCGAGGGCACCTCGATGCGGGCGGTGACCCAGCAGGCCGGAACGAGCGTCTCCGCGGCGAACTACCACTTCGGCTCGAAGCACGAGCTCCTGCGCGAGACGGTCCGGCGCCGGATCGAGCCGGTCGCCAACGCCCGCTTCGAGCGCCTCGACGCCCTCGAGCGGGAGGGCACGCCGCCTTCCCTCGAGCGCCTCCTCGACGTCTTCCTCCGGCCGATCTTCGAGCACCGGGCCTCCCACGCGGACGGGGGCGCGACCTTCCGTCGCGTGGCGGCGCGGCTGTTCTCGGACCCGCCGCCCGTCGTCGTCGAGCTGAAGCGAGAGATCTTCGGCCCCACGCTCGAGCGCTTTTCCCGGGCGGTGGCCCGGACCCTTCCGGGCCGCTCGATGGAGTCGATCGCCCTCGGCCTCCAGTTTGCCGTCGGCGTGATGGTCCACGTGGCGAGCGGCCAGCTCGAAGATGCCCCCTCGACCGGGCATCTTCCGGAGACCGCCGGCAGGACGGACGAAGAAGTGCTCGACGCGATGATCCGGTTCGTTGCGGCGGGTTTGCGCGCCCTGGAAGAGAGTGAAACGCCATGAAGCGAACTGCCCGGTTCGTCGTGCCCGTCGTGATCCTCGCCGTTGGCTTCTTCGCCGCGTGGACGTTGATCCAGATGCGCCCGACGGTGGAAGCCCGTCCGGCCGAGCCGGTGGCGCCCGTGGTGCGCGTCATCGCGGCCGACCCCCAGCCCGTGCACGTCACCGTCTCGACCCAGGGCACCGTCGTGCCGCGCACCGAGAGCGACCTCGTTCCCCAGATCGCGGGGGAGGTCGTGTGGATCTCGCCGAACCTCGTCTCCGGGGGGTTCTTCGATGCGGGCGAGCCGCTCGTGCGCATCGACCGCGCCGACGCCGGCGTCGAGCTCCAGAGCGCACGCGCCGCCGTGGCGCGCGCCGAGAGCGAGTTCGAGCGCGCCGAGACGGACCTCGCGCGCCAGCAGAAACTCCTCGAGCAGGGCGTGACCTCGAAGGCGCGCATCGACGACGCGCGCAACGCGTTCCGGGTCGCCGAGGCCGGGCTGCGCGAAGCCAAGGCGCGCCTCTCCCGCGCCCAGCGCGACTACGCGCGGACGGAGCTCCGCGCGCCCTTCCAGGGAAGGGTCCGCAGCAAGCAGGTCGACGTCGGCCAGTTCGTGAACCGAGGCAACCCGATCGCGCGCCTCTACGCCGTCGACCAGGCGGAGGTGCGGCTCCCGCTGCCGGACCGCGAGCTGCGCTGGCTCGACCTGCCGCTCGGCTACGCCGGCAAGGAGCTCGGCGGCGAAGGCCCCGCCGTCCGGCTGAGCGCCGAGTTCGCCGGACGTCCGCGCACGTGGGAAGGGCACATCGTCCGCACCGAGGGCGAGATCGATCCCAAGAGTCGGATGGTCCACGTCGTCGCCCGCGTCGACGACCCCTACGGCAAGAACGATTCCGACCCGGAGCGCGTGCCGCTGGCCGTCGGCCTCTTCGTCGAGGCGGAGATCGACGGGCGCCGCATCGACTCCGCGATCCGGCTTCCGCGCGAGGCCATCCACGCCAGCGAAGACGGCGCCGAGTACGTGCACCTGGTCGACGGGGAGGCACGCCTGCGCCTGCGGCCCGTCGAGGTGCTGCGCCGCGAGCGGGATCACGTGCTCGTCGGGAGCGGGCTCGAGGCCGGGGAACGCGTCTCGGTGTCGGCGCTGCCCGCCGTCGTCGACGGCATGGCGGTTCGTGTCGCGGGCGAAGACCCCGCCAACCTCGCCGAAGACGGCGAAAGCGACGCATCCGGCGAGGCTCCCCTGGCCGAGGGAGACCTGCCGGACGAGGCCCAGAGGCCGCGCTCGTGAGCCGCATCATCGCCTGGTTCGCCGAGAACTCCGTCGCGGCGAACCTGCTGATGGCGCTCCTCGTGGTCGGCGGGTTCGCTTCGCTCTCGCGCATCAACCAGAAGAGCTTCCCGGACATCAACGTCGAGGTGATCTCGATCGGCGTGGCCTTCCTCGGCGCGACGCCCGAAGAAGTGGAAGAGGGCGTCTGCGTCCGGATCGAGGAAGAGATCGAGGGCATCGAGGGGATCGAGGAGATCACCTCCACCGCGGCCGAGGGCAACTGCGGCGTCTCGGCCGAGCTGATCACGGGCTACTCGGTCGACCGCGCGCTCTCGGAGATCAAGAACGCCGTCGACGGGATCACGACCTTCCCGGACGAGACCGAGAAGCCGATCGTCAGCCACTTCACCGTCCGGCGGAACGCGCTCCAGATCGCCATCCACGGCGACGTCGGCGAGCGCTATCTCAAGACCTTCGGCGAGCGCGCGCGCGATTCCATCTCCGCGCTGCCCGACGTCACGCAGGTCGAGCTGACCTCGGTGCGGCCCTACGAGATCTCGATCGAGGTGCCCGAGGCTTCGCTGCGGCGCCACGGCATCACCTTCGACGACGTCGTGCGCGCCGTGCGGCAGGGCTCCCTCGACCGGCCCGGCGGCTCGATCAAGACCGCGTCCGGCGAGATCCTGCTGCGCACCAAGGGGCAGGCCTACACCGGCGACGAGTTCGAGCGCATCGTCGTCCTGACCCGCGCCGACGGCACGCGCCTCCTGCTCGGCGAGATCGCGACCGTCGTCGACGGCTTCAACGAGGACCGCCAGTGGGCGCGCTTCGACGGCGAGCCGGCCGTGATGGTCCAGGTGTTCCGCGTCGGCGATCAGAAGGTCCTCGACCTCGTCGAGCGCGTGAAGAGTTGGGTGACCGAGAGCGACACGCTCTTCCCCGAAGGCCTGCACCTCACGGTGTGGCGCGACGGCGCCCAGGTGCTGCGCGACCGCCTCGACATCCTCGTGCGCAACGGCCGCGCGGGCTTCGTGCTCGTGTTCGTGATGCTCGCGCTCTTCCTGCGCCTGCGCCTCGCGTTCTGGGTGGCGATCGGCGTGCCGATCGCGTTCCTCGGGGCGCTGGCCCTGTTCGTGCCCACGGGCCTCTCGATCGACGTGATCTCGGCCTTCGCGTTCATCCTCGTATTGGGCCTGCTCGTCGACGACGCGATCGTGGTCGGGGAGAACGTCCACCGGCACCAGGAAAAAGGGGAGGGCATGCTGCCCTCGGCGATTCGCGGCGCCCAGGAGGTCGCGACGCCGGTGATCTTCGGCGTGCTAACGACCGTCGCGGCCTTCATGCCGCTGATCCTCGCGCCCGGGCCGATGGGCCAGGTCTTCCGTGCGATCGGCCTCGTCGTGGTCTTCTGCCTGATCTTCTCGCTCGTCGAATCCCAGCTCATCCTGCCCGCCCACCTCGGGCACATGAAGGACGACGGGCCGCAGGAGGAGGACGGCGCGGCGAAGAAGAAGAACGGCATCTCGGCCGGCTTCAAGCGCGTCCAGCTCTTCTTCGGAGGAAGCCTCGAACGCCTGGCGAGCGAGGTCTACCGCCCGGCGCTTCGCCGCGTGCTCCACTGGCGCTACGCCACGCTCGCCACGGGCGTGGTGATCCTCATGCTCTCCGTCGTCTTGATGGGGACGGGCTGGCTCAAGTTCAACTTCTTCCCCGCGGTCGAGTCGGACTACGTGACGGCCCGGCTGCTGATGCCCTTCGGGACCCCGGTCGAGGAGACCGCGCGGGCGATCGAATCCATCGAGGAGGCGGCGCAGGTCCTGAAGCGCGATCTCGAGGAGGAGTACGGCGTCTCCCTGGTCCAGCACGTCTACGCCGTGGCCGGGGGGCAGACCGCCGGCGCGGGTGGGCCGCCGAGCCTCGCCGCCGCGGCCGGCGGTGCCTCGCACGTGGGCGAGGTGAGCATCGAACTCCTGAGCGGCGACGAGCGCGAGATCAAGTCGAAGGCGGTGGCCCAGCGCTGGCGCGAAATCACGCCGCCGATCCCCGGGATGGAAGAGCTCGTCTTCGACTCGGACCTCTTCTCGGCCGGGAACCCGATCGACATCCGGCTGCAATCGGCGGACGTGAATGCGCTCGTGGTCGCCTCGGACCGGCTGAAGGCGAAGCTCGCCGAGTACCCGGGCGTGCTCGACATCGCCGACTCCTTCAAGGAGGGGAAGGAAGAGATCAAGCTCGCGCTGCTCCCGAGTGCCGAGCCCCTCGGCCTCACCCTCGACAGCCTCGCGCGCCAGGTGCGCCAGGCCTTCTACGGCGCCGAGGCCCAGCGCATCCAGCGCGGCCGCGACGACGTGCGGGTCATGGTCCGCTACCCCGAGGCGCAGCGGCGCTCCCTCGAAGACCTCGAAAACCTGCGCATCCGCACGCCCGACGGCGGCGAGGTGCCCTTCTACGCCGTCGCGCGGGCGGACCGGGGCCGGGGCTTCGCGAGCATCAAGCGCAACGACCGCCAGCGCGTGGTGACCGTGACGGCGGACGTCGACCTCACCCAGACGACGCCGAACGAAGTGATGCGGAGCCTCCAGTCGGGCTACCTCGCCATGCTGCTTCGGGACTACCCGGGCATGAGCTACGAGCTCGGCGGCGAGCAGCGGGAGCAGACGAAGACGATCCGCGGCGTCGCGCAGACCTATCTCTTCGCGATGGTCCTGATCTACGCCTTGCTCGCGATCCCGCTGCGAAGCTACGGCCAGCCGCTCATCATCATGGCCGCGATCCCCTTCGGGCTGGTCGGCGCGATCCTCGGCCACATCATCCTCGGCCAGGGCTTCGACAAGGAGGCGGTGAAGAACCTCTCGATGATGTCGATCTTCGGCGTGGTGGCGCTCTCGGGCGTGGTGGTGAACGCGAGCCTCGTGCTCGTGCACTACATCAACACCTGTCGGAGCGAAGGCGAGCCGCTGCTCGAGGCCGTGCGCATCGCCGGGGAGAAGCGCTTCCGGCCGATCGTGCTGACCTCGATCACGACCTTCGCCGGGCTGACGCCGCTCCTGCAGGAGGGCAGCGTCTCGGCGCAGTTCCTGATCCCGATGGCGGTGTCGCTCGCCTTCGGCGTGGCCTTCGCCTCGGTGATCTCACTCTTCCTGGTGCCGAGCGCCTACGTGATCCTCGAGGACATCAAGGGGCTCTTCCGGAGCGATCCGGTGCCCGTGGCCGGCGCCTCCGCGACCCCTCCGATCGCTACGCGATCGGGTTCCGGAATCCAATCACCCGGTTGATCGCGCGGGTCATGACCGGGTTCAGGAAGAGGAAGCGCATCTTCCAGATCGGGGAGTGGCAGTCCTCGGGCCCGATGGTTCCGTCGAGGAGCTCCGTCACGCCCTCCGCGGCGCGCTCGCCGAGCACGTCGAGGAAGCGCTCGCCGATCTCGGCCGAGGCGGCGGCCGGCGTCCCCGTGTAGCTGCGCTCGAGGAAGAAGCCCTGGGTCGCGCGGAAGGCGCGGATCATCGCCGGCAGGCCCTTCGGGTGCTTCTCCTTCTTGGGCTGCCCCTTTTCTTCGAGCCAGCTGTCGACGGTCTGGCGCGGGAGCGACTTGTACTCCGGGTCGACCCAGTCGCCGTGGAGGGCGAGGAGCTGCGAGGTCTCGACGAGGCCGCCGTGGGTGTCGCCCTCGAGATCCGCGCGGTTCACGCCTTCGACGGCGCCGAGCACGTCGTCGAGGTTCGACGTGCCCTTCGTGAGCCGCGTGATCATCAGCGAGAAGAGCGAGACCATGCCGAGGCCGTAGCGGCGCTGGACTTTACGGCAGGCCTTCTCGATGGCGAGGAAGTGGCGCGGCCCGCCGTGGAAGTTGCCGACCACGACGTGGCGGAAGCCCTGGGCCGCGAGCGTGCGGCCGAGGTCCGTGAGCACGGTGATCGTGGTCTTCGGCTGGAAGTAGAGCGAGCCCGGCTGGGGCACGCAGTCCGTCGCCGCGTAGACGAAGGGCAGCTTCAGGAAGGTGCGGTCCGCGTGGCGCTCGGGCAGGAAGCGCAGCACGCGCTCCGAGAGGCCGTCGGCTTCGAGGGCGTCGGCGCCCATCGGCAGGTGCGGGCCGTGGACTTCGATCGGCGAGCAGGAGAGCAGCACGACGGCGCGCTCGCGGTCGATGGCGTCGAACTGCTGCTTCGTCAGGCTCTCCCAGCGGAGGGAGTGGGGTGCGGACATCGGGGCCTCCAGGCGCGGGCCGCAGTCTACCAGGGAACGCCGGCTTTCTGGAGCAGCCCGAGCGGCCCGATGTCGCGGATGTGTGAAAGTTGCCGGTCGTCGAGGGCGAAGAGGATGCCGGCATAGCCGAGCCCGTTGGTGGGGATCCCGTTCCAGAGGCCGTGGGAGCGCGGCACGACGGCGATCCAGCGGCGTGTCATCAAGAGGTTGTAGGGCCGCGGGTCGCCGGAGGTCACGCAGCCGGCCCGTTCGAGCATCTCCCGGTACGCCGCGAGGGCGGACTCGGGGTCGTCTTCGTCGAAGTATCGTGCCGCGGATTGGAACGGGAGACTCCGGCTCGGGCCCGGCTCGAGGTAGCGCTCGGCGAGGGGCATCCCGCCTTCGGGCAGGGGGACGAGCTGGAGGTGCTTGTGCCCCTGGCTCGACCCGGCCGCGCGCCCGCCGTTGTAGAAGGCGAGGGAGGGGAACTCCCGCAGCCCGGCCAGGGCGGCGGCGAGGTCGTCGCGGTCGAGGGCGGATTCCTGCCGCCGGTACTCGCGCGTCACGAGCAGCAGGTGATCCTCAAGCACCGGGTACTTGTTCAGCAGCACGCCGTGGGTCGGGGTGAAGCCGCCGACGTAGAGCTCGGGATCGGGGGGCAGGAAGGGGTTGGTGCCCGTGCGCCGCTGCTTTCGGGTGAGGGCGATCTTGCGCTCCATGCCGGCGAGGACGCGGACCGTGAGCGGGATCCCGGCTTCCTCGAGGGGGACGGTCGCGGTCGCGAGGGGGTCGAGGGCGCCGCTCGCGAGGCTCTCGCGGGCCACCTCGCCCACGCGCGCGAGGAGGGTCCCCGGCTCGATCTCCGCTTGGCTCGGTTCCGTCACGCGCCGGATTCTACCGCCGGGGCTGATAGAATGAAGGCTTCAGCGGAGGACCGAGATGATCAAGGGATATGCCGGGCGCGTGCTCGAGGTCGACCTCACCCAGCGCACCCACCAGTGGAAGCCCCTCGACGAAGAGATCGCCCGCCAGTACATCGGCGGCAAGGGCTACGGGACGCGGCTCCTCTACGACCGCACCGAGGCCGGCGTCGACCCGCTCGGCCCGGAGAATCCGCTGATCTTCGCGACGGGCCCGCTGAACGGCTCCGTCGCCCCGCAGTCGAACCGCTTCGCCGTGGTGGCGAAGAGCCCGCTCACGGGCGGGATCGGCAACGCGGCCTGCGGCGGCTCCTTCGCCTACGGCATGAAGCGCGCCGGCATCGACGTGCTCTTCATCACGGGCCGCTCCGAGCGCCCGGTGCGCCTCCAGATCAACGGCGACGAAGACGCCGTCGAGTTCCTCGACGCGAGCGATCTCTGGGGCAAGGGCACCTACGAGACCCAGACGCTCCTGCCGAAGCGCCACGAGCACGCGGTGATCGGCCCCGCCGGCGAGAACGAGGTGCTCTACGCGGGCATCGTCTCGAACGAGCGCATCGCCGGGCGCACGGGCGTCGGCGCGGTGATGGGCTCGAAGAAGCTCAAGGCCGTGAGCGTCGCCGGCAAGCGCAAGCTCGAGATGGACGACCAGCAGGCCTTCCGCGACTACACGAAGGAAGTGCGCAAGCTCTTCGAAGAGCACCCGGTGATGGGCGAGAGCCTGAAGCGCTTCGGCACGGCGGGCATCGTCAACACCACGAACGGTCGGAACATCCTGCCCACGCGGAACTTCCAGAAGGGCAGTCACCCGGACGCCATGAACCTCTCGGGCGAGCACATGGAGGACACGGAGCTCGTCGGCGTGAAGTCGAGCTGCCTCCACTGCCCGGTCACCTGCGGGCGCGACGTCGAGATCGAGGGCAAGGGCCGCGTGAAGGGGCCCGAGTACGAGACCGTGGCGCTGCTCGGTTCGAACCTCGACGTCACCGACCTGAAGGCGGTGAACGAGTGGAACTACCTGGCCGACGACCTCGGCATGGACACGATCAGCCTCGGCGCCTCGCTCGGCTTCGCCATGGAGCTCCACGAGCGCGGCATGCTCGACGTGCCGCTCGAGTTCGGAAAGATCGAGGGCGTCTCCGAGATCATCCAGCAGATCGGCCACCGCGACGGCATCGGCAACGACCTCGCCGAAGGCGTGCGGCGCATGAGCCAGAAGTACGGCGGGCACGACTTCGCCATGCACGTGAAGGGGCTCGAGCTCTCGGCCTACGACCCGCGCGGCTCCTACGCCCAGGGCGTCGAGTACGCCACGACCAACCGCGGCGGCTGCCACGTGCAGGGCGCGAGCATGTACATGGAATCGACGGGGCCGCTCACGATCAACCCGCAGAGCCTGAAGCTCAAGGCGGACATCCCGATCGTGCAGCAGAACCTCGCCTGCGCGATCAACAGCATGGTGCTCTGCATCTTCACCACCTACGGGATGATCCCGAAGCAGATCCACGACATGAACCCGAACTCCTTCACCTACAAGGTGCTGACGACGCTGTTCGAGAACAGCGGCCCGCTCATGCGCATGGCGATGGGGGTGAAGGGGAAGCCGATGCTCTGGTTCGAGAAGTGGCTCACCTACATCACGGGGACGACCTTCTCGGGCGGGCACCTCCAGGAGATCGGCGAGCGCATCTTCAACCTCGAGCGGCTCTACAACCTGCGCGAGGGGGTCGACGGGGCGTACGACACGCTGCCGCCGCGCATCCTGAACGAGTCGACCTTCGACGGCCTCGCCTCGGGCCACCCGCTCGGCGAGCTCCTGCCGCGCTACTACAAGAAACGCGGCTGGGACGCCCACGGCGTGCCGAAGCCGAAGACGCTCGACCGGCTCGGGCTGGCGGCCTAGCCATGCCGATCACCGTCGAACTGACTTACGAGATGGGCAAGGCCGCCGGCGAGCGGCGCTTCGAGGTGCCGCACGCCGTGAGCGTCTCGGACATCGTGAAGCTCACCGAGGCGCGGTTGAGCGAGAAGGGCGTCGAGTTCGACGAGCTCTCGCGGCGGGCGGCCGTCGCCGTGAACGGCGTGCTCGTGAACCACAAACGCGGCATGAGCACACCCGTGGCGGACGGCGACCGCGTCACCTTCGTGAAGGCCGCGGCGGGAGGGTAGGGCGATGCGCCTGTTCCGAGACAAGACCCAGATGGTGAGCGCCGCGGATGCGCTCCCCGGCAGAAGCGCCGCCATGCCCGTCCCCGAGAAGCACCACGTGCTCGGCACCGCCCTCGCGCCGCCCTTCCCGGAAGGGATGGAAGTCGCCGAGTTCGGCCTGGGCTGCTTCTGGGGCGCCGAGCGCAAGTTCTGGCAGGCCGAAGGCGTCTACACCACGGCGGTCGGCTACGCCGCCGGCCACACCCCGAACCCCACCTACGAAGAAGTCTGCTCCGGCCTGACCGGCCACAACGAAGTGGTCCGCGTCGTCTTCGACCCGAGCGCCACGAGCTACCGCGAAATGCTCCGCATCTTCTGGGAAGCCCACGACCCGACCCAAGGTATGCGCCAGGGCAACGACACCGGCACCCAATACCGTTCGGGCATCTACGTCCACGGAGAAGCGCAACGCACCCAGGCCGAAGCCACCCGCGACGCCTTCCAGAAAGTCATCGACGGCCAGACCCGCGGCGCCCGCATCACCACCGAGATCCTCGAAGCCCCCGCGTTCTACTACGCCGAGGACTACCACCAGCAGTACCTCTCCAAGAACCCCGGTGGGTACTGCGGCCTTGGCGGTACGGGCCTCCGACTGCCGGACGCGTAGCGTGAGCGCCAGGGCCGACCCCATCATCGAACACACTGGCCCGCAGAATCCCCGCGCAGCCCAACCGGCTGCCCCGGTAGCTTCGCTCGCCCAGCCTCGCGAACGAAAAGCGCTTCCCCTTTCCGACACGGTTGAGCCTAGACTGAACGGCCAAGACTCCGGACTGAACGATCAAGACCCCGAGAGATACTCGGGGGCCGACCGATAGACTAGCTAGGCGGCCCAAGCGAGCAGATGGATTCTCTCTCCCTTACAGACGTCGCTGCGTGGTGGGGCGCGATCGTTGCCACTGCAGTGCTCGGCTGGGACGTCTACAAGTGGCGACGACGTGGAGCCGAGATCAGGGTTTACGCCAGTCCCGACATGCAGGCGATGCCGCCCCTTCCAAGCGCCCCCGATGCCACGTTCATCTTTGTCTCAGTTACGAACCACGGGGGCCAAGCCACCACGATTACGAACCTGGCAGGCGTTCACTACAAGTCCATCTTCCATGCGTTGTTCGACCGAGCAAGCGCCAGATTCGTCGTCGGCAACGTTCCGTTCGGCCCGCCGCTCCCCCATAGGCTCGAACCCGGCGACAGATGGACCGGTGGCATCAACCAAGACGAGGCGGTCGCGAACTACGGCAAGACGGGGCGCTATTACTGCGGCGTGTTTCATGCAATGTCGCAGAAGCCGGCCTTTGTTCGGGTTAGGCTCCCCTGAGAGTGGGCCGCCTAACAAGGGGTTGCGGCTGACGGCCAACGCGGCCTTCCAGTTGCGTGGTAGGTTCTGGCTTTGCACTCGGGTGCTGCTGCGACCTCGGCGGCCGTTGGCCGCAGCTGAACCCCTGATCCGTTAGGCGGCGCCGTTGACCGAACAAGAAGAGCCATCCCATATCGGCACGCTGCGAGCGAGCATGAGAGATCTCGATACGCTCGTCGAGACCTACGAACACTTACGTGACGATCCCCACGCGCCGCTCGTTGAGCCCAATATTCTGATTCGGAGTGCGATCGTATTCTTGGTCGGGTCTTGGGAGGCATTCGTCGAAGATCTTGCAGTCAATGCTGTTGACTTCACGCTGGAACACGCAGAGTCCCCAGGAGCGTTCGCACCGAAAATCCTGGCACTCTGTGCCGGTGGCCTGCAGAAAGAAAGCGACCCACGGCGCGTCTGGGCACTGGCAGAAGATGGCTGGCGTGATGTTCTCGTCTCGTACCGAGACCAGGTCCTCGATCGCTATGTGCGGAGGCTAAACACTCCCCGCCCAAACAGGTTGATGAGCTTTTCCTTCACATGGTCGGGTTCCAGAGGCTCTCGTCGAATTGGCGCTGGAAGAACATGTCGGCAGAGCGCGCACAGTCGCGACTTGAAGACCTAATCACTCTTCGCGGAGAGATCGCGCATCGAGTTGTTGCGGAAAGCCGCGTCACCCTTACACGTTATCGGCGCGCCAGTGAGCTGGTCTTCCGGCTGGCTGTTATATCGTCCAACCAAGTTCGAAAGTTCGTCCGCTCGAGAGTCGGCATGTCCCCCTGGGATACGTATAAGTTCAGGAAGACAGGCTAGGCGCCGCCTACCCAGGCTTCCATCCGACCCTGGTACAATCCTGGCATCAACCTAGGGCGCTCCAAGCCTCCGCCTGCGGCGAGGCGGCCGCTGAGCGCCGAATCCGCTAGGCGGCATGAGCGACGGCGACTCCATCCAGGATGGTGAGTTCGTTCTAGAGTTCGACTCGATTGGTACTGCCGAGGTCGTCCAGGGCATGCTCCGCTCGGGCGGAGTCTCCTCATCCGTTTATGTCACCCAATCTGTCGCAGCTGTTCCCGCAAAGGTGCGGCCCTCGGTTAGTGCGGAGTCGGCTCACCGAGCCCGTTGGCTGCTTCAAGAGTCCGAGTTCTCAGATCGCGAGCTCACCTTTCTTGCGACCGGGGAGCTGGATTCTGACGAGTAGGCCCGTGCAGCTGCCCAACAAGGCCTATCAGCAGCCGCCGAGGGCTTCTGTCCAAGGGCAGCGTGGTAGGATTCTGGCGTCGGTCTCGGTAGTGCGGCGTTGAGAGTCAGCGCCCTCGGCGCTGCTGAAGGCCTGATCCGATAGGCGGCATGAGCGGTTGCATGGCAGTACGAAAGAAGCGGCGATCGAAGCCTCAGGCCACCAAGACCGTCTACTCCACCGTCTGGAGTAACTCGCACTGGTCCGTTAAGGCTGGTCAGCTCACCCGTGGGCGTGGGCGACCACGAAAGATCGAGCCACTCTTCACTCTTGTCGCAGAGAAGCTGCCATTCGATGCGCTCGATGATGTCAGAAAGGACGTTGCCAGCGAAGGGATCACACCAAACGGCGTCTACGTAGCTCACGACTCGATGGGTTCCGCTCGATACGTTGGCCGCGGCAACGTGTTCAGGCGTCTGGCTTCCCGCAAGAAGGCTCACTCCTCGGAACTCCAGTACTTCTCCTTCTACATTGTCGCAGAGAAGACTCATGAGCGAGAGATCGAGACTCTGTTAATCCGAGCAGGGGGCTCACAGCTCCAGTTCAATGAACGCAAGAAGCGAGTAGACATCCAGCCTGGCAACATTCGAGATTTTGAAGCAGGCACTCTGTTTTACGAGCGCCAACACAAACGGGGGCGCAAGCAGACAGCGAGAAAGAAGCGCCGCGGTAGGTAGGGAGCGATGCCGGATGACACGGGGTTAGAGCTGCCGACCAACGCAGCCTCCAACTGACTTGGTAGAATCCTAGCGTCGTTACTCGGGTGGCGCTGCGACCTCGGCGGCCGTTGGCCGCAGCGAAACCCCTAGTCCGCTAGGCGGCATCGAATCGTGGCGTCTGCAGAACAGCGACTCCATCCTGCCGTTCGAAGAGCACTCGCGCTCCCGGACACGCTGTCCGATGCTGATTTCGCATCGTGGTGGGAGCAGCGAGCCAACCGTGTGTGCAAGCCGTGTTGGGAGCTGAAGTACTGTCCCTACGGTCCCCTGGTCGAGCAATCTCCCCTGCTTCCGCAGACACGCGAGGATGCAGTTGATCACTTGGAGTACATCAAGGGTTGTCTCGCCAGCGGCATGGCCGGACATGGCGAACCTCTCGATGATCAGACTAGGCAGGACTTCGAGGATTGCGTCGCCGACTTCAATCCAGGGGACTACGAGCCTGACCCGACTGGCGAGATCACAATGATGCAGCGTCTTGGCCGGGACATCGGTGATGATCTGACGCGCGAGGCTGCGGTTGCTGTCAACGAAGACATGAAGCGGGCCCTCAAGACAGGGATCGTTGGCAACCTTCGCCCCATCACTGACGAACAGAGAGAGCACTTTCAGCGGGAGATCGACGAGTTCGATGCTGCTGACTACCCGGAAGAGATTCCAGGTTGGCTCATCGACGCGTCGTGCAACGTCTTTGGTCACCTATGCCCTGCCGTATTCAACGCTGAGCAGATGACCGAAACCTCCGAACTACGCCGAACAGGTCGATACATCTCCTTCAAGACAAAGATTCGGGTCGTACGGCGTGACAACTACACATGTCAACGGTGTGGCAAGCACCTGCGAGACAACGAAGTCGAATTCGATCACGAGATTCCGATCTCCAAAGGCGGCAGTTCAGAGGAGCAGAACATCCGACTCACATGTTTCGACTGCAATAGATCCAAGTCGGACAAGGTCAGTATCTGATGCTGCCTGTGGGCTAGCCAGGCGGCTGCGTTGGCGCGAAGGACATTCTTTGAACACTACCTCGACGACGATTTCCTCAAGGCGTTGGGTCCTTGAGTTGAGTCTCACTGTTCCACTGCAAGCAGCACTGTCAGCAGATACGACGGTCGGCGAAATCGTTTCAGCAGAGATTCCAACGAAATTTCTTCTCTCGGTGCTCAAAGAATCCACCAACGACGAATCGTACATCCAGGAAATCGAGTCTCTTCGAACTGCGATCACCAAGGCTGAGATGGAGCGAAACAAGCTGCTCCATTCGATCTGGGCACCGGCAGATATTGAGGGCGCGCTAAGAACCAAGAGCAGCGCAAAGGCCAAGCGCGGTTTGCGGGTGGACAGGGAAGTCCTTGAAACCTCGCAGCTACGCAAGACATCTGAAGGGTTTCGGAAGGTGGCGGAAGGCATCATCAACCTGACCATCGATCCGAGAGTCGACCTCCCGATCAACAAGATTGACTAGTGCCGCCTAGCAAGGCCTATCAGCAGGCGCCAAGGCTCATCCCCAAAATGCTGCGTGGTAGGATTCTGGCGTCGGTCTCGGTAGTGCGGCGTTGAGAGTCAGCGCCCTCGGCGCTGCTGAAGGCCTGATCCGTTAGGCGGCTTCTTGGACTTCGTACTCGCGAAACTCTGCCCCTCGTGCCACATCGAGTACAGGCTTGATGTCGAGACCTGCTCGGATTGTCATGTCACGCTCGAACCCTGGAGTCCGCCGCCGAGCCCAGCCGGTTTCGCGTACCTGAGTAACCTGGAGATCGTCTCGTACGGAGGTCCCTGGCAGCTCGAACAGCAAGCAATATTCCTCCAGGAGAGGGGCATCTCAAGCAAGATCGACACCGATCCGCCGGGGTCCTCGATTGACGCTCGTGGTGCGGTAAAAGGGAGCGCCGGTCACGGTTACAACCTGGCGCTCTATGTCGAGGAGTCGTCTGTCGAGGCTGCTCTACGTTTGGTCGAGGCGCACGAAGAATCGCGAATGCCAAGTCCTCCAGGCGAGTCCGCCCAGACTGGAACCGAACTCGATCACTGCCCCGCTTGTGGCACGAGCGCCGAGACGGGAGCAACTGAGTGCAGTGACTGCGGCCTCCCGTTTCCGACCGGCTGGCAGATTTGCCCAGCGTGCGCGGCCAGCGCCACCCTGGAAGATGAACGGTGCTCTCAATGCGGAGAGCCTCTCGCAGGCGGAGCCGCCTAGCAAGGCCTTACAGCGGACGCCAAGGGCTCCTGATCGGATGCGGCGTGGTAGGATTTCGGCATCGGTCGCGGTGGTTCAGCGCTGAGAGTCAGCCCCCTCGGCGCCGCTGGCGGCCTGATCCGTGAGGCGGCAGGGAACATCGATGGAAACGAAGTACAAGATCCACGCGTTCTACATCGTATCGATCTTGGTACTAGCCATCATTGCTCTGGTCACTATCGAGTGGAGCGCCGTGCCGCGACTCGTCGACTACATCACGTTCGCACTGACTGTCACGTCGCTGGTTCTTGCCCTGTTGGCGATCGCCTACTCGATGTATTCCAACACTTCTTTCTCCCAGAATGTTGCCACGCTCGATGGCGCTTCCCGGCTTCTGTCCGGAACGGCAGAGCGAGTGTCCGAAGCCTCCGACGAGCTGACTCGCAAGGTCGAAACCCTTCCGAGCATGATCGAACGTGTTGGGGAGCGGGTCGATGAGACTCAGACCCTAATCAAGGGCTTGTCGACAGAGGCAGGGTCTCGGCCAGTCGGCTCTGTGAGCGACGAGGGCACGAAGACCGAGCCTCTCAGCTCGTTCCTGGAGGCTGCTTCGTCGAATGGTCTTCAGACCTTGTACGCGTGCCACGTGGCCTACCAGCGGAAGGTAGCGTTTGATCTGAAGGAACTCTGCGAGAAGCTCGAGTACGGAACGTATTCATATTCCTGGGGCTTTCTTGTCGCATGCACCTCCGCAGGTGTCCTTGGCGCGAACATTTCACACGGGATCTGGAACATCGTTGAGTTCAACCCGCTCGTCGAAGGGGTGGCGGAGGAACTTGACCGACGAATCGAGGGAACTGAGCCCGAAGAACTCCAGGCAGCACTTCGAAAGAACAAGGAAACCATCGAGGAGTACATCGAAGGTTGATTCGTGGTCAACGCCCGCCGCCTAACGATGCCTTGCAGCGGACGCCAAGGGCTTGGGCTCGAATGCGGCGTGGTAGGATTCTGGCATCGGCCACGGTGGTGCAGCGCTGAGTGTCAGCACCCTCGGCGCTGCTGAAGGCCTGATCCGTTGGGCGGCAGGAGCGGGATTCTGGAGCATCAGGACATCCTCCATTCTTTGGCCGAGGTCGCCATCGCGTTCGCCGGATTCACCGGTGTCGTCATGGTGCTCGGAGGGCGCGAGAACGGAGCCTGGCAGCCGGACGACGCTCCGGCGCTCATCGCACTTCTGGGATGCAGCCTGGGGGTTGTCGTCTTTGGTTTCGTCCCTGACCTTGCGCGTGCGAGTCACTTGGAGCCGACGCACGCATGGCGCGTCTCGGGCCTGCTCCTGGGCTCCTATCATCTCGCCATCATCGTCGCCCACTCTCGGGCGCGCTGGCGCGTCAACCTGCGAGGCGAGCGCCAGATCGGCCGGTCGGGGCCGCTCATGGCTGTACACGTCATCGGAATCTCCCTGGTTCTCGCTCAGTTCCTCACCGTCGCAGGCTTCTTCTCGCCGTGGCTGTTCTTTTCCTACCTCCTCAATTTGGTATTCCTCCTTCTGATGGCCGGATACGCGTTCGTCGCGATCCTGGTCGAGGCGCGCTCTCAGGGGCCTGCCGCCTGACAAGGGTTGCAGCTGACGACCACCGCGTCTGCACTCCTGCTTGGTAGACTTCTGGATTCCCGCTTGGGTGACGAAGCGAACCGAGAGCCGACAATGAACTAGGAAGCCAGGTCCTTCATCTCGCTCGACCTGACCCGTACTCCAGACCCGAGGTACGAATGGCTTCCCTCATCATCGTGTCGGGCTGCCCCGGCGCCGGCAAGACGACACTCTCCGCATCGATTTCAAAGGCCCACCCGCAAGGACTGCATCTCACTGGCGACACGTTCTATGGCTTCCCAGCTCATTTCATCGAGCCAACGAAGCCCGAATCTCACGCCCAGAACACTACGATCGTCCGCGCGACCGCGAGGGCGGCAAGTGCATTTCTCGAGGGTGGGTATCTGGTCGTGCTGGACGGCATCTTCGGCCCGTGGTTTCTCCCCGTAGTCATGGCGGAGCTACCCCCTGATATCGACGCGTCATACCTGGTGCTCCGCGTCCCTGAGGCAGAGGCGCTACGTCGGGTTCGAGAGCGCCAGGGGGTCGGTGCGAGTGCTCGAGTGCGGCCGACGGTCGCCGCCTTCGCGGAGCTGGGCGAGTACGAGTCGCATGTCATCAGCACACTTGGTCGAAGCGAAGAGGAGGTGCTGCGTGCCGCAGAGTCGGGCCTCCGGGAGGGGCACTTCAGGCTCCGTCGCTGAGATCGCATGGGTTCCGTTGCGCCGTGATACCATTCTGTTGGCGCGTCTCGGTGGCGCAGCGGTGGATTGCAGCAAGCCGAAGACGGCCCGGCGGGAAGATCCATTGACTCGCAATGACTATCTCGAGGTCGCGATACGAGTCCTGGGCCTCTACGCCTGGCTCCAGGCTGCGTTTTCTGCGGTCAACGCCGTCGCGTGGTTGCCCAGCATCGCCTATGCCGCTGTGGCATCTCCGGAGAGTCACCCTGGGGTCACTCCACTCTCCCAGATGCTTGCGTCCCTCGCATTCAACGCGGTGAAGTGCGCCTTGCTCTTCTTCTTGGGTCGCTACCTCATTTCCGATGGTCGCTGGGTTCTTCGCCAGGTTCGTCGTTTCGCGGGTTCGGAGCCGGAGAGTCCGGCTGCCTAGCAATGGCTATCAGCAGGGGCCAGGCGTCGTGCCCGAACGCCGGGTGGTAGAGTTCTGGCGTTGGACAAAGTGGCGCGGCGCTGGTGGTGCAGATCACAGGAGCCGGACATGAAGATCGCCTACGTCAACGTCTTCGTCTCGGATCTCGACCGGGCGCTCCGGTTCTACGAGTCGAAGCTCGGCCTGCGGGTTGCCCACTCGGATACGGGGCACGGTTACGCCTCTCTTTCTGCGGGGCCCGTGCACCTGGGGCTGGCGGTGGCGGGGGCGGAGCAGGCGGATTGGGTGGGTCGCCACACCGGCGTCGGGTTCGCGGTCGCTGACCTCGATGCCGAGTTCGAACGTCTCTCGTCGGCCGGCGTTGCCTTTCCGATGCCGCCTACCCGTCAGCCGTGGGGCGGGTACCTGGCGCTCTTCGCCGATCCGGACGGGAACGTCTTCTATCTGGACGAAGTCTCGGCCGCTCACTAGCTGCCGCCGAGCCGAGCGAGTTCTCGATGACCTCCGCGCCGTCCTACCAGGAATACCTCGAGGCTCGGGGCTACCCCGCCTCGATGCCTCCTCTTCGGGTGATCCGGCGCATGTTCGTCGACTGTTGGTTCGAGCCGGGGTTCCACAACTTCTGGCGCACGTGGAGTCCTCTCGCCGGATTCGTGCTTCATCGTCTCTATCGGACGCTCGGCGGCCGCGAGAATCGGCCGCTGGCCGTCGTGATCACCTTTCTCTCCTCTGGTCTGGTCTTCCACGACCTGCCTCTGATGTTTCTTCTCGGGAAGCCGCTTCTCGTCTGCACCGGGGCATGGTTCTTCTTCGCCCTCGCGACCCTGGTATCGGCCCGCGCCGTGCCGCCCGGGTGGGCGCGCGCGAGCTACGCGTTGCTCAATCTCGGCTTGGTGGCCGTGGGCTTCCTGTTCGGCCGCTGGCTCAACGGTCTCCTCCTGGGCTACTACGGTGTCTAACCTGCTCCGAAGGCAGAGCGTGAAGCCTCGACACAGCTCCTGAACCTCGCCCGTTTCTCTTGAAGTTCCGACTCTGCTAGCGGAGAACCGGCCTTAGCGTGCGGCGCCGGAGCGCTGGCGCCGCCTCAGCTTCTCCAGCACCGCGGCCGCCTCGGCGTTGCCTTGCTTCGCTGCCGCCTCCAGCAACGCGATGCCTCTCTTGGGGTTCTTGCGGACGTGTTTCCCGAGAAGGTGGTGAACCCCAAGTGAGTACTGGGCGTTGGGCTCCCCCTGGGCAGCGGCCTTGCGGTACCACTCGACTGCCTTCTTCGGATCGGCTTGGACGCCAATTCCCTTCCCGTAGTACATCCCAAGCATCGACTCTCCGCGGGCGAGGCCACCGAGTGCTGCGCGCTGCGCCCAAGAGAATGCTGACAGTGGGTCCTGGGTGACGCCGTAGCCTTTGTAGTGGGCCATGGACATCGTGATCATGGCGGAGAGGTCGCCCGCATCGGCAAGGGCCAAGATCTTCCGTAGATCGTCGGCGGGGTCTTCAGGCTCGATCTCTCCCCGGATCCGTGCTTCGACGACGGCGATCTGCGAGTGTGCGTCGCCCGCTTCGGCCCCGCGTTCGAACCACTCGGCCGCGCTCGCGCGGGTCGCTGGTGACGCCAGAAGTCGGTATGCGATGGCGCGATACGCCGGCCCGAAGCCCGCGTCGCCGGCGCGCTCGAGCCAAGACCGACCCTCCTCGACATCTTGGGTCGTTCCAATCCCGTCGAGGTAGCGGAGGCCCAGGTCGTACTGGGCGGCGACATGGCCCCGCTGAGCCGCCTGGTGAAACCAGTAGGTGGCGCGCGCAGGGTCCTTCTTCACGCCGTCGCCGTCGGCGAGCCGCTTCGCCAGGTTGAACTGGCCGACGGCATCCCCGGACTCGGCCGCGACTCTGTACAAGCGTGCGGCCTCTGTCCGATCCTTGATGAATACCTCGTCGGTGGATAGGAGCACGCCGAGAGCATTCGTCGCTCCAGCATGGCCGCGCGCGGCGGCCTTCCGATACCACTCGACCGAGGCGGCGCGGTCCTGCGAGGTTCCGAAGCCCTGGTAGTACATCTGGCCCATCTGGAACTCGGCCTCGACGAGGCCCTGATCGGCGGCCCTTCGCATCCAGCGGAACGCCTGCTCGGGCTCCGCGCTCGGCGCACGCCCCAGGATGTGCAGCTCTCCCAGCAGAAGCTGGGCCGGCGCCAATCCAGATTGCGCTGCGGCTTCGAGAAGAGAGAATCCCTCGGCCTGCTGCGATGGGTTCCCCTTCAGTAGATGCAGCGCGAGCTTCAACATTGCAGAGGGGTCGCCGGCGTCTACGCCGGCTCGGAGCTCCAATACCTCGGGAGCCTCACGAGCGTTCGGAGTCGATGCCGGGGCCGCTTCGGCTGAGGGCCACACGGGCCTGTTCTGCCCGAGGTCGGGTACGAGGAAGAGGCACACGAGGCTTGCGATGAGGTGCCGCACGGTTGATCAAACTATCACACGAAGCTCCCGGGAAGACGCCCTCTTCCGAAGGTGGCCGGCGAGGAATGCAACAGCGGGCGACGTCGACTTGGATCCTGCGTGTCGTGGTAGGGTTTCCGTGTCTTCCTGACCCGACCGCGCTCTTGCAGCCAGCGAGGTGCACCCATGGCACAGCTTCTGAACCTCGCCCGTTTCCTTTCCCCGAAAGCCCTCCCGTGGACGGCCCGCCGCGCATATGAGTTCGTGGCGGATCTCGTGACCGGCGCGCCGCCGCGGGTCGAGCAGGTTCGCCGGTTCGTCGAGGAGAACGCGGAGGAGGGCGACCCGGAGGGCGTGCTGCGGGCGATGGATCGGTTCGCTCGTGAGCGGCGGTTCCTCATGAATGTCGGGCCGGAGAAGGGGCCGCTCATGGCGGAGCTGATCGGGCGCCTTCCGGCGAACGCGCGGGTGCTCGAGCTCGGGGCGTACTGCGGCTACTCCGCAATCATGATCGCCGGCGAGCTCGGGCCGGAGGGCCGGCTCACTTCGATCGAGGTGAACGCGGATTCGGTCCGTGCTTCTCGCGCGAACGTCGCCTACGCGGGATACGCCGGCCGGGTCGAGATCCTCGAAGGGTCCTCGTCGAAGGTCATCGGAACGCTCGAGGGCACCTTCGATCTCGTCTTCCTCGACCACTGGAAGGATCTCTACGAGAAGGACCTCCGGCTCCTCGAGGAGCGCGGGCTCCTGCGCGAGGGGAGCATCGTGGTGGCCGACAACGTCGGCGAGATGTTCGGCGCCGAGCCGTACCTCGAGTACGTCCGCACCTGCGGGCGCTACGATTCCGAGCACCGCACCGCCCGCATCGAGTACAGCGATCTGCCAGATGCGGTGGAGATCTCGGTCTACCGTGGCGCGAGTTAGCGTTGCTCTGACGGAGTCGATGCCAGATGTCTGATCCGAGGATCACTACCGCGGCAGCCCAGCTCCTCGTCGATGACCTCGGCCGATCGCTGCGCTTCTACGAGGATGTGCTCGGGTTCTCGGTGGATTTCGTCTACGAAGAGTTCTACGCGAGCGTGACGCGAGAGGGCGGGACGGTCCATCTGAAGCAGGCGCGGAAGCTCACCGCCGACCGGGAGCATCGGAGGGAGCACGAGCATCTCGACGTCTACTTCGACACAACCGGCGTCGACGCGCTGTGCGACGAGTTCGTCGGGCGAGGCGCGCGGATCCTGCGCCGCGTCGAGGTCCGGCCCTGGGGCCGCCGCGACTTCTATGTCGAGGACCCGGACGGGTACATCCTGTGCTTCTCGGCCCCCGCCTGACGCCGGTCGCCCGAAACGCCGTGGTAGGATCCTCCGCATGAACTGGGATGCAGTGGGGGCCCTCGCCGAGCTGGCCGGTGCGATCGGCGTGATCGGGTCGCTGGTCTATCTGGCCGTGCAGATCCGTCAGAACAGCCACGTGGTGCGCTTCACGCTGCACGAGAACTACGTGGCCGGGATCCGGGGGATCTTCGAGCAGGTGCAGACCAACCCGGAGCTCTACCGGGTTTGGCGCCGCGCGATGCAGTCCCCCGATGAGATGACCGAGGACGATCGCGAACACTTCGGGATGCTGTGCTTCGCCTTCTTCAACCGGATCCACCTCGGCTACCTGGCCCGTGAGGTGGATTCGTTCATGGGCGAGAAGTACCTCTCGGACATCGACCAGGCCTTCCTGATGCCGGCCACGCGGTCCTGGTGGACGCGGCAGCGCGGTGCCTTCGACCCCGGATTCGCCGCGGTGGTCGACGAGCGGCTCGCCCTCGCGCGTACTGAAGAGAGCCCCTGAAGGGCGAGCGCGTGTTCCCCGGCCGCTCGACGCCGCGAAACGGAGCCGTGGCCTCGGGCATCCAACTGCCATGGAACTTCCTCGCGTCAACCCGGTCGGGATCGTCGAGTACCCGAGCTCGTTCACCGCGCGGCCCCGCCGGCTCCCGTGGCCGATGCGCGCGGCGGCGATCGCGCTCCTGGCGGTGTTCGCAGCGGTCGGCAGCGTCACCACGGCCGCGACCCTCGGCCGGTACTGCCTGACCTCCCACGCGTCGTCCGCAGCGCCGCTCCAGCCCCGCTAGCGCGCGGGCAGGGCGGCGAGGCAAAGGGCGGGCGCCCTGTACTCGGGTTCAGATCAGCGTGGTAGGATTTTGCAGCGGGCACGGCGGGGCCAGCGCTGAGAGGCAGCGCTCGGAGCTTTGCCGAAGGCCCGCATCGCCAGGTAGTTTCGACCCGATGGACTGCCCTTCCTGCTCCGACCACCACCTGAAGCCCGTGCGGGCGCTCGGCGTCTACCTCGACCAGTGCGAGTCCTGCGAGGGGATCTGGTTCGACGAAGGCGAGATGACGGCGTTCCGCTCGGCCCAGGCGCGTTCCGCCGGTGGCCAGGCTCCGGCCCTCGGCTTCAAGGAGCTCTCGGAGCCTTGCGCAGCGTGCCCCCAGTGCCGGGCGGACACGCTGGTCTCCGGCGAGGTGGGTGGGCTCTCGGTGCTGCGCTGCACCAAGTGCCGGGGCGTCTTCCTGCCGAAGCAGGAGATCCCGGAGGAGCACGACCCCGCGCTCGATGCCTTCGCCCGCGTGAAATCGGTCTGGTATTCGAAGGGCCTGTTCCGCCATCTCGTTCGCGTCCTCGACACGAAGCGGTGAAGCCGCACCCGGCGCCGCCACCAAGGGCCGGTCCCGTCAGGGGGTTCGCATCGTGGCGATCGCACTCTACTACCTCGGCCTCGCCTGCCTCTTCACGCACGAGCTCGATGCGGTCACGCATTCGGAGTGGCGGTTGATGCCCTTGCTGAAGAGCCTGCCGGACGACGCCGCGTCGCAGTGGTTCGTCGGGCTCCACGTGCCGCTCTTCTTCGCGATCCTGTGGATGAGCCACGCGCCGAAGGAGGGCGTCCGAAACGCGACGCGGCTGGGGGTCGCTTTCTTCCTGATCGTTCATGCCGTGCTCCACTTCGCGCTGTCCTCGGACCCGCTCTACACGTTCCATGGGTCGCTCTCCCGGTTGCTGATCGTCGCGGCGGCGGCCTGTGGTGTGGCCTGCCTCGCCGCCCGCTCCGGCCTCCTGAGGGGGAAGCCGTGAAGCCCGACGAACTGGCGCTCTTCTTCGAGCTGTACGAGAGCACTCCGCGGCAGGGCCCGGGGAGCGTCGAGACCACGCGGCGCGCGCTTCGTTCGTTGCCGGACTCGCTTGGCATCGAGCGCGTGCTCGACCTGGGCTGTGGCACCGGAGGGTCGACGCTCGTCCTGGCCGAGGAGACCGGCGCCCACGTCACCGCCGTCGACCTCCACCCGCCGTTCCTCGAGACGCTTCGGGCGCAGGCCGAGGCGCGCGGCCTGGCCAGCCGCATCACGACGCTCGCCGCCGACATGGCGGACGTCGATTCCTTCGGCACGGGGTTCGATCTGCTGTGGGCCGAGGGCAGCGCGTACTCGATCGGCTTCGAGAACGCGCTGCGGCGGTGGCGGCCCCTCCTGCGGCCCGGCGGCTGCCTCGTGGCGACCGAGCTCGTGTGGTTCGTCGAGGAGCCGAGCGAGCGGGCGCGCCGGTTCTTCGCGGCGGAGTACCCGGACATGCGCGACGAAGCCACCCGCTTCGACCTTGCGCGAAGCGTCGGCTACGACCAGCTCGGCTCGTTCCGCCTGCCTTCGAGCGACTGGCACGCGTACTACGCGGGCCTCGAGGCCTCGCTGCGCGACGCCGTCGCCCGGCACGGCGAGCGCGAGATCTACGCCGCGAGCCGGCTCGAACGGGAGATCTACGAGACCTTCGGCGACGAGTACGGCTACACGTGCCTGATCCTCCAGCGGTAGAATCGCCGAAGCCACGCGAGGTGCCCCCATGTGCCGCAACATCAAGACGCTCTACAACTTCGATCCGCCGGCCACCGAGGACGAGATCCACGCCGCATCGCTCCAGTTCGTCCGCAAGCTCAGCGGGTTCAACAGGCCCTCCCGGGCGAACCAGGCCGCCTTCGAGAAGGCCATCGCCTCGGTGTCCGAGGTGGCGCACGAGCTGCTCGATTCCCTCGTCACCGAAGCCGCACCGCGCAACCGGGAAGTCGAGGCCGCGAAGGCCCGTGAGCGCGCCGCTCGGCGCTTCGGCTCGCCGGGGCCGAGCGCCCGCTAACGCGCCGGCGCGCCGGGTGCCCAGGCATAGGTGACGTCCGGCTCGTTCTCGGGCGGCGGGCTGATTCCGAACGCGATCGCTTCGAAGCCCTGGCTCTCGTAGAAGGCGCGCGCGCGGACGTTGCTCTGGTGGGTGTAGAGCTTCAGCCCTTTCGGCGAGAGCGCCTTCGCTCTTTCGAGGAGCGCGAGCCCGACGCCCGTCCGCTGGTCGCGCGGTTCGACGAAGAGCTGGTCGACGAGGCCATCCCGGTAGGCCATGAGCCCGACGATCCGGCCAGCGCGGAGCGCGAGCCAGACCGCGTTCTCGCGTGCGACGACGTTCGCGAAGTGCTCGTGGTTCTGCTCGCGCGTGTACCCCATCCGCTCCTCGAGGGCGGGTTCCGCGTCCCACCGAGAGCGCACCCAGACTTCCGTCGCGGCCTCGAGCTCGGGCGGCTCGGCGAGGCGGATCACCAGGGGTTCCATGCCGCAGAGCTTCGCATCCCCCGGATGGGAGCGCCCGACGTGATAAGGTCGGTTCGGGAGGGTTCGCGTGCGTCCTCAACCGCTCATCGCCGTGCGCGACGTCGAAGCGAGCAGCCGCTGGTACCAGCGGGTTCTCGGCTGCTCGAGCGGCCACGGGGGCAGAGGCTACGAACGGCTCCTCCACGGCGGCGAGATCGTTCTGCAGCTCCACGCCTGGGAGCCCGAGGCGCACCCCCACATGGGCGACCCCGAGCGGGAGCCCTACGGAAACGGCGCATTGCTCTGGTTCCAGACCGAGGCGTTCGACGCGGCCGTCGGCCGGGCGCGCGACCTCCGGGCGGAGATCGTCGAAGAACCACACGTCAACGCCAACGCGGGCCACCGGGAGTGCTGGCTGCGGGATCCCGACGGCTACGTCGTCGTGCTCGCCAGCCTGCCCGGCGACGTCGGCTGATCCGGGAGGATTTCGAATGATCCAGGGGAGCTGCTGCTGCGGCGAAGTCCGCTTCTCGATCTCGGCCGAACCCCGCTTCGTCGGCGCCTGCTACTGCTCGCGATGCCGTAAGGTCGGCGCGACCCCGTTCGCCATGGTCGAAGCGGAGGCGTTCACGTTGGAGCAGGGGCGCGAGAGCATCGTCGAGTACCAGCCGGAGGCATCCTTTCGGTACGTCCGCTGCTTCTGCGGCACGTGCGGAACGGCCCTCGGTGAGATCACCTCGAGCGAGCGCATGTTCCCCGTGTCCGTGAACTGCTTCGACGAGGGCGCCGACGTCGAGATCAGCTTCCACGAGCACGTGGCGAGCAAGCCGTCCTGGTGCGTGATTCCGGAGGGGGCGAAGCAGTTCGAGGGAGATCCCTCCTGAACGGCCGGCGCCGTCGGGTGGGGCGATAGGAGTCTCGAGATGGAGTGGATCGCATTCGCCGCGGGGGTTCTGGCCGTTCTTGCGCTCGGCCTCTCCGCGGGGGCGCTTCTGGCGGAAGCAGGTGTTCTGGTTCCGATGTGGCGAGCCCAGGATCCCGCTGCGTTCCTCTCGTGGTATCGCGATCACGCGAGCCTGCTGCTCAAGTTCTTCGGCCCGCTCGAGGTCGCCAGCACGCTGCTCGTGGTCGTCGCGACCGTTTCGGGCTGGCTGGCCGGTCTCGAGGGGCAGGGTCTCTTCCTCGCCTCGACGGTCCTGACGCTCGCGGTGCTCGCGAGCTTCCCGCTCTATTTCCAGAAGGCCAACGCGAGCTTCGCCGAGGCGTCGATTCCGACGGGAGCGGTCGGTGCGGAGCTCGGCCGCTGGGCGCGGTGGCACTGGGGGCGTACGGCGCTCGCCATCGCGGCGTTCGGCCTCGCGGCGCTGGCCCTGGCCAGGAGCGCCGCGGGGGCCTAGTCGGAGCCTCGCCCGAGCGCGGCGCGGATCGCGCGCTCGACCGGGGAGTAGGCGCCGTCCGGGCGATCTATCTTCAAGGCGTCTTTCAGCGGGAACTGCGGGTTGCAGGCGAACCGGGCGCGGCGCCCGCGGTTGGCGCTGAACCCGTGGATCAACATCGGGTGGAGCATGGCGACGTCGCCGGCCTTGCCCGTGACTTCGACGACCTGGTCGAGATCCACCTCCGGCAGGTTCGCGTTCAACGCTTCGGGGGAGAGCCCGTCCGGTTCCGCTTCGGCGAGCATGCGAGCGATCGTGTGGTGGGAGCCCGGCCAGATCGCCGTCCCGCCGTCGCCGGGTTCGATGTCCGAGAACAGCAGAAGGGTGACGAGACCCTGCTCCCGCGACGTCAGATGGTGTTGGAAGTGGCCGTCCACGTGCCAACCTCCGGGGCCCTCGAAGCCCGGGAAGAGCACGGGCCACCACCCGAGGTAGCCGTGAAGGACGCCCCGGCCCGGGCCCATGAGTTCGGACAGGCCGGCTTCCAGGCGTGGATTCATCACGCGGTCGAACGGCGCGCAGCTGAACCCCTCCTGGATGTGGATGATGGGTTCGCTCCAATCGGCCGGGGCGTCCGGAGAGAGGCCCATCTTCTGCCAGATGAACTCGCGCCCTTCTTCGGCCACTTCGCGGGCGAAGGCGTCTCGAAGGATCAGGAACCCCTCCTCGACGAACCGTTCGATCTCTGCTTCCGACCAGACCATGCGGCTGACTCTATCCCGTTTCGGAGCGGTGGATCGCGGACTGCGACCTCCGCCCGGGGAATGGAAGAGCGTCAACGGGAAGTTCTGAGGGAGGATGCGCCCCGCTCGCTGGAACCTAGATCCAGGCGAGCGCGCGCGTGAGGATGCCGGTGGCGCCGCTCTGCGCGCAGGCGCCGTGGGCGATGATGAGCCGCTCCGGCTGCCAGCCGAGGAGCCGCTCGCGGGCCGCCCGCGCCGGGCGGCGGCGGAGGAAGCTCGCACGCCACTCCCGCGGCGTGCTGCCGGCGTCCCCGACGAGACCGTCGAGCCGCATCAGCATCCCCTTCCAGCCCGAGAGCCCGGCCGGGTCGTGGCGCTGGACGAGATCGCAGACGATCGCCGTGCGCGATGCACGGTGGAAGAAGACGACCTCCTCCATGGCCAGCGAGCCGTGGAAGATCACCTGATCGATCTCCGAGGCCCAGGCGGGAGCCGGTTCGTCGCCGAGCTCTGCATCGAAGCGGAGCTCCGGCTTCCGCTTCGCGAGCCCCGGCGGCGCGTGGACCTGGGCTTCCGGCCAGCGCTCCGTCCATTCCCCGAGGAAGAGGTGGTGGATCTTGTTGGGCGAGACGATCTGGCGAACGGGCCCGATCGCCTCCACCGCCCGCTCGAGCTCGGGCGTCAACGCGATCGGCGACCACACCCACGCGCTGCCATCGCCGAGCTTCGCAACGGCCATGCGGGTCGGGTAGGGAATGCCGAGGAACGGCACCGTCGGGCCGTCCGCCGTATAGAGAGAGGGCGCGAACTCCTCGAGCATGATCCGATCGTACGCTAGAACGCGTACGTCACGCCCGTGAGCTCTTCCGAAATCTCCCAGAGGCGCCCCTGGGCTTCCCGATCATGGGAGGCGTTGTTCGACTGGACGCGCTTGGGCGGGCCCCAGACTTCGCCGAAGCGGCTCGGGCCGTAGTAGGCCGCCGGGGCGACGTCCGGCGCGGCGGCGGCGTAGACCGAGGGGAGGGCGCCGGTGGCGGCGTCCTGGGAGAAGAGCCGGTTTCCGAGCAGGGAGAGGCGTTCCATGAGGCTCGACCCTTCCATGCGCGGCCCGGCGGTCTGGAGGTTCGTCGCCGAGTAGCCGGGGTGCGAGGCCAGGGCCAGGACGTGGCTGCCCGCATCGTGCAGGCGGCGCTGGAGTTCGTAGGTGAAGAGCAGGTTCGCGAGCTTGCTCTGACAGTACGCCCCCCACTTCGAATACTTCTTGCGGCTCTGGAGGTCGTCCCACTTCATGCGGCCGAACTTGTGCATGTGGCTGCTGACGTTGACGACGCGCGCGCCCTCGGTCGCGAGCAGGCGCGGCAGCAGCCGGCCCGTCAGCGCGAAGTGGCCGAGGTGGTTGGTGCCGAGCTGCATCTCGAACCCCTCGGCGGTGCGGCGCTCGGGCAGCGCCATCACGCCCGCGTTGTTCACGAGCGCGTGCAGCGGGCGCTCGCTCGCGAGCCAGACGTTCGCGAAGCCTTCCACCGAGGCGAGGCTCGAGAGGTCGAGCTCGAGGCTCTCGAGCGAAGCCTTCGGCTGATCCGCCTTGATCGCGTCGATGGCCGTGCCGGCCTTGCCGAGATCCCGGCAGGCGAGGGCGACGTGGCCGCCGGCGCCGGCCAGCGCGCGCACGGTTTCGAGGCCGAGGCCGGAGTTCGCTCCGGTCACGAGGTAGGTCTTGCCGGTCAGGTCCGGGAGGTCGCGGGCGGTCCATTCCGAGGCGGCCATGGCTTCTCCTTGGGCGTTCGGGCCTATGCTACACCCGCCCCATGCGCTTTTCCTTCGCCGAATCCATGGTCGATCCGGCCCAGCTGACGACGCTCGCCATCGAGGCGGAGCAGGCCGGGTTCTCCTCCTTCACCGTGCCGGACAGCCTCTGCTACCCGCGCGAGTCCGATACGAAATACCCCTACTACGGGGACGGCGACCGCAGCTTCCTCGAAGGCAAGCCCTTCATCGAGCCCTTCGTGCTCATCTCGGCCCTCGCCGCGGTCACCGAGCGCATCCGGTTCACCACCTTCGTGATGAAGCTCCCGATCCGGCAGCCCGTGCTCGTCGCGAAGCAGGCGGCGTCGATCGTCGCGCTCTCGGGCAACCGGCTCGGCTTCGGGATCGGCATCTCGCCCTGGCCCGAGGACTTCGCCGCCTCGGGCGTCGCGTGGAAGGGCCGCGGCAAGCGCATGGACGAGATGATGGAGATCCTGCGCGGCCTGTGGACGGGCGAGTACTTCGAGTTCCACGGCGAGCACTTCGACATCCCGGCGCTGAAGATCTGCCCCGCGCCGAGCGAGCCGATCCCGCTGCTGATCGGCGGGCACTCGGACGCGGCCCTGCGCCGCGCCGCGCGGGCCGGCGACGGCTGGATGCACGCGGGCGGAGATCCTGCGGAGCTCGACGCCCACCTGGCGCGCCTCGCGGAGCTCCGCAAGGAGTACGGCCGCGAGAACGAGCCCTTCGAGCTGCACGTGATCTCCCTCGACGGCTTCACCGTGGACGGCGCGCGGCGGCTCGAGGACAAGGGCATCACGGACTGCATCGTCGGCTTCCGCAACGCCTACGAGGCGGACACGGTGCCCCTCGAGAAGAAGGTCGCGGCCCTCCGCGGCTTCGGCGAGAGCGTGATCGCCAAGTTCTAGGGCCCGTTCTATCCTCCCGTCGTTGGGGGGTCTCATGCGGCGAGGAGCCGCCATCGCTGCGTTCGCCGCGGCTGCGCTGCTCGTGGGCTGCGCCAAGGGGCCGCCGCGCAACCCGGACGACGCCTGCGCGATCTTCCGCCAGCACGAGAGCTGGTGGGACGCCGCGCGCGAATCCGCGGAGCGCTGGGGCGTTCCCGAAGGCACGCAGCTCGCCATCGTCCACCAGGAGTCGCGCTTCCGGCACGACTCCCGCCCGCCGCGCAGGAAGCTTCTCTGGGTGATCCCCTGGAAGCGCCAGTCTTCGGCGTACGGCTACGGCCAGGTCACCGAGGGCACCTGGAGCGACTACCGGCGCCGCACGGGAAACCGCGGCGCGGACCGCGACGACTTCGAAGACGTCGCGGACTTCATCGGCTGGTACGGCAACGTCATCGAGCGCATCACCGGCGTGGCCCGGACCGACGCGTACCGGCTCTACCTCGCGTACCACGAGGGCCCGGCCGGCTACAAGCGTGGGTCCCACGGGCGAAAGCCCTGGCTCGACGGCGTGGCGCGCAAGGTGGCCGCGCGGGCAGAACGCTACGGGCGCCAGCTCGCGAGCTGTCGCGACGATCTCGGCAAGGGGGGGTTCTGGCCGTTCTGAACGAGGGGTACCCTTGGGGCATGCGCGTTCCGGCCCGGCGCTCCGTTCTCGTCTTCGCCCTGGCGGGTCTCGTCCTCGGCAGCGCGACGGGATGCCGCTCGACGGATTCCTACGATGCGCTGTACGAGCCGACGAGCCACCTCGACCTTCGTCTGAAGCCGTGTCCGCAGTCGCCCAACTGCGTCTCCAGCCAGAACTGGAACGCCGACGGCCGCGTCGCGCCGATCCCGATCGAGGGCGGGGCCGAGGAGACGCTCGACCGCTTCGCGGCGCTGATCGAGGCGGACCCGCGCGCCGAGGTGGTCGAGCGCCAGCGCATCTACCTGCGCGCCGAGTACCGAAGCGCCCTCCTGCGCTTCATCGACGATCTCGAGCTGCTCGTCGACGAAGAGGGCGGCGTCGTGCACGTGCGCTCGGCGTCGCGGCTCGGCTGGTCCGACGGCGGCGTGAACCGCCGGCGGGTCGAGGCGTTGCGGGAAGCGTTCGCCCAGGAGCTCGTGCCGCTGCGATGAAGAGGGCAGGGTTCGGGCTGGCACTCTCGCTTCTCGCCCTCGGCTGTGGCGGAGAAGACCTCTCCCCCGGTGAGATCGAGGGGGCGGCCCGCCCCGCGCACGAGGTCGAAGCGGCCGAGCGCGTCCAGGCCGAGGCGCGGGCGGCGCTCGAGGTCTCGGGCGAGCGGCCGATCCTGTTCGGCGACCTCCACGTCCACACGAGCTACTCGATCGATTCCTTCGTCTTCCAACTCCCGCTGTTCGGGAGTGAAGGCGCCCACCCGCCCGCCGATGCCTGCGACTTCGCGCGCTACTGCTCGGCCCTCGACTTCTTCTCGATCAACGACCACGCCGAGGGCCTGACTCCGGAGCGGTGGGAGGCGACGAAGGACTCCATCCGCCAGTGCAACGCCGTGGCGGCGGACCCCGCCGACCCGGACCTCGTGGCCTTCGTCGGCTGGGAGTGGACCCAGGCCGGCCCGCGGCCCGAGGAGCACTACGGACACAAGAACGTGATCTTCCCCGGGCTCGACGATGCCGAGCTCCCGACGCGCCCGATCACCTCGCTCCCCGACGCGACGATGAACCGCGCGCCCGGCGCGGGCATGAAGGCGGTGCGCGTGATGAAGGCGCTGCCGGGCCTCGGCTTCTCGGACTACGCGGACTTCCTCTGGTGGGTCGAGCGGATGACGCGCATCGAAGACTGCCCGGCCGGGGTCGACGTGCGCGAGCTGCCGGCCGACTGCCGGGAGAACGCGCCGACGCCGGACGTGCTGTTCGAGAAGCTCGCCCAATGGGGCCTGCCGACCCTCGTGATCCCCCACGGCCTGGCCTGGGGAATCCACGCGCCGCCGCGCGCCAGCCTCGCCGTGCAGCTCGACGAAGCCTCCCACCGCCCGGACATGCAGCGTCTGCTCGAAGTCTATTCGGGGCACGGCAACAGCGAGGCCTTCCGCAGCTTCACGGAGCCGGACCCGGAGGCCGAGGCGCCGTACTGCCCCGAGCCGAGCCCCGGCTACCTGCCGTGCTGCTGGCGCGCCGGAGAGATCATCCGCGAGCGCTGCGGGGACCTGCCCGAAGACGTCTGCGAGGAACGGGTCCTCGAGGCGCGCCGCCTCGCCGCGGCGGCGAGCACGGAGCCGCACCTCGCGATCCCGGACACCCAGCCCGAGGACTGGCTCGACTGCGATCAGTGCCGCGATTGCTTCAAACCGGCGATGAACCTCCGCCCCGGCATGTCCGCCCAGGCGGCGCTGGCGCTCTCCGGCGAAGATCGCGACGCCGAGGGAGAGCGGCTTCGCTTCCGCTTCGGCCTGGTCGGCTCGAGCGACAACCACGACGGCCGGCCCGGCACCGGCTACAAGCAGGTCGGACGCACCGACTTCACGGACGCGCGCGGCATCGCCTCCCCGCTCGTGGACCGCCTGACGCGCGAGTTCATCATGGGGGAGCAGCAGGACCCCCGGCGCGCCCAGGAAGCGACGCGGCCGGACCGCAGCCTGCGCGGCCTGATGGACGTCGAGCGCACGGCGAGCTTCCTCTACCCCGGCGGTCTCGCGGCGGTCCACGCCCGCGACCGCACGCGCGAGGCGATCTTCGAAGCGCTGATGGAGCGCCGGGTCTACGGAACGAGCGGCCCGCGCATCCTGCTCTGGTTCGACCTCGTGAACGATCCCGCCGCACCCGTGCCGATGGGCGGCGAGGCCGTGCTCTCGGAAGCGCCGCGCTTCGAGGTCCGCGCCCTCGGCGCCTTCGAGCAGCAGCCGGGCTGCCCGGAGACCTCGGTCCGCGGGCTCTCGGCCGAGCGGCTCGAACACCTCTGCCGCGGCGAGTGCCACCACCCGAGCGACGAGCGCCACGCCATCACCGCCATCGAGGTCGTGCGCGTGCGGCCCCAGGCGAACGCCGCCGAGCCGCTCGCGCTCCTCATCGAAGATCCGTGGCGCACCTTGCCGTGCGAACCGGGCCCCGGCGGCTGCCGCGTCACATTCGAGGATCCGACGTTCCCGCGCGCCGGCCGCGACGCGGTCTACTACGTGCGCGCTTTGCAGGAACCGACGCCGGCCATCAATGGCGCCAACGTCCGGGCCGTGCGCGATGAAGCCGGGCGGGTCGTCTCGACGACGCCGTGCCACGGGGGCTGGCGCACGGACGCCGCCGACGACTGTCTCGCCCTGGTGCAGGAGCGAGCATGGTCCTCGCCGATCTTCGTCGATCAGGCGCGCGGAGGTCCGCGATGAGGGCCGGGCTCGTGCTGGCGGGCGGCGGGGCGCGCGGCGCCTACGAGGCCGGGGTGCTCTCCTACCTGTACGAGTACGTCTACCCGCAGCTTCCCCGGACCTTTGAGTTCTCGGTCGCCTCGGGCACTTCGGTCGGTGCGATCCACGCGGCCTACACCCTCGCGAGCAGCCACATGGACTCCGAGCATCGCGCGCGCCGGCTCGACGATACCTGGACCGGGATGTCCGTCGCCGACGTGCTCGAGCTCGACTGGACCGACGTCGTCGGCGTCCCGCTGCGGCTGCTCGGCTTCCGGCGAAGCGCCCGGGAAGGCGCGGCCGCGCGCCGTCAGGTGATCGGCGGCCTCGTCGACGTGACGCCGCTCGAAGAGATGGTCGAGGAGCGCGTCCCCTGGACCCACCTGCAGGAGAACCTCGCCGCGGAGGGCGGCCGGGCGCTCTGCATCTCCTGCACGGAGATCCGGGCGGGGCGCGTCACGGTCTTCATGGACGGACCGCTCGCGGACACCCACCCCTTCGATCACGACCCGAACTCCCACGCCATCCGCGAGACCATCACCGCGCGGCACGTGCGCGCCTCCGCCGCGATCCCGTTCCTCTTCCCGGCCGTGCGCATCGGGCGGAACTACTACGTCGACGGCGGCCTGCGCATGAACACGCCGCTCTCCCCGGCGCTGCGCCTGCGCTGCGACCGGATCCTCGTCGTGTCGCTGCGCCGCTCGCGCGACACCGCCCCCGCCGTCGAGCCGTACCCGGAGGAGGTCGTGACCCAGCCGGCTTTCATGCTCGGCAAGGTCCTCGACGCCCTGACGCTCGACCAGCTCGAGTACGAGCTCCAGCGCATCGAGCTCGTGAACGCGATGATCGCCCAGGGCGAGCGGGCCTTCGGCCCGGACTACCTCGAGCGGATGAACCCCGTGGTGCGCGAGCAGCGCGGCGCGGGCTACCGACCCGTGAGCAGCGTGGTGCTGCGCCCGAGCGAAGACCTCGGCCGGCTCGCGGCGGAGTGCCACGCCCGCCGCGGCAATGCCCGCGACATGGGCGTGCTCGCGAGCCTCCTCACGCGCCTCGCGCGACAGGGCGTGCCGGACGACGAGGCCGATCTGCTCTCCTATCTCTACTTCGACGGCTGCTACACCTCGCAGCTGGTGGAGCTCGGGCGCGAGGATGCGCGCCGGAGCCACGACGAGATTCTCGATCTCCTCGCCCCGCCGGACTCGACGCTCCCCGCGCCCTGAGTCCGTCGGCCGGCCCCGCCTTGACATCGAAGGGTGTAGAAGGGCAGCCTAGTGCCGTGCTCGACACCTCCTATTCCGACGCCGCCATCCCCGTCCGCAAGGATCTTCAGCAGGCCCATCACCGGGCCTTCGTGCGGCTGGCCGAGGCCGGGACCTGGTGGAACGGCCTCGAGCGGACGGCCATCGCGCGCGAGGTGCGCAGCGCACCCGCCTGCACGCTTTGTGCGAAGCGCAAGGAGGCGCTCTCGCCCCTGGCCGTCGAGGGCGAGCACGATTCGGAGTTCGCGGTGCCGGCCGCCGTGGTCGAGGTCGTGCACCAGGTCGTGAACGACCCGAGCCGCCTCTCCCACGTCTGGTTCGAGAAGGTCATGGCGGCGGGGCTCTCGAAGGAGCACTACGTCGAGACGATCGGCGTCATCGTGACCGTGGTCTCGATCGACGCCTTCTGCCGCGGGATCGGCGTGCCGCCGCGCCCCTTCCGCGAACCCGAGGCGGGCACGCCGAGCCGCTACCGCCCGCCGGGTGCGGTGGAGGGCGAGGCGTGGGTTCCCTGGGTGACCGAGCGCGGCGCGCGCGGGGCCGAGCAGGATCTCTTCGATGGGATGCCCAAGACGGGGAACGTGCTGAAGGCCCTCTCGCTCGTGCCGGACGAGGTGCGGCAGCTGAAGGATCTCTCGGCGGCGCACTACCTGACGCCCGCCGAGATGATGGATCTCGACCGCGGCCGCACGCTCGACCGCCGGCAGATCGAGCTGGTCGCGGGCCGGGTCTCCGCGCTGGCCGAGTGCTTCTACTGAACGAGCTCGCACTCCCTGCTGCTCCGGGTGAGCGGCGAGAACGCAGGTGCGGAGATCGACGTCAGCGCCGTCACGGACGACGCGGCCGCGGCGGACAGCGGGATCCCGCACGCTCCGGAGCTGCTCGCCTTCACCGAAGCGGCGGTGCGCGGCAGCGAGGCCGAGCTCGCCGCCGCGCGGCAGGTGCTGCTCGATGCGGTCGGCCCGGAGGGGCTGGTCGACGCGGCGGCCGTGGTCGGGAACTTCCAGCGCATGACGCGCATCGCGGACTCGACCGGGATCCCGCTCGACGCGCCGGTGAACACGCTGGCCGGGGATCTCCAGGAGGAGCTCGGCCTCAAGGAGTTCGGGTCGGCGCGGAACACGGCGGAGCCGGGCGCGCTCGCCCGGGCCGTGGCGCCGGCGCTGCGCCGCGTGGCGGTTCCGATCTTCCGCCTGATCGAGCGGTTCGGGCCCGGGCCTTCCTAGCTAGGCGCGGCGGCGGCGTGCGAGGCCGAGGGCGCCCGCGCCGAGGAGCAGGGCGAGGCCCGGCTCGGGGACCGTCGCGAAGGAATCGACCGTGCCGAAGGCGTTGTAGATCTGCTCGCCCATCTCGGCTTCCTCGATGAGGAACGCGACGAGATCCACCTCGGAGGCGTCCGGCGGAGCCGGGCGGAAGGAGGTGTCGTCGAAGAGGTCGGTGTCCAGAGAGATGAAGACGACCTCCACGTAGCCGCCGTCGATGAGCTCTTCGTCGAAGTAGACCGCGTCGTCCTCGGCTCCGATCGTCCAGACGTCGACCTCGGTTCCGGCCGTGACCGTCGCGCCGAGCAGGAAGCTCAGGAGCGCCGCCTCGTCGGCGTCGAGTGCGATGTTGTCCTGGACGTTGATGTAGGAGACGTCGCCACTCGTGCTGACGACGCCATCGCTGAGGGTGCCGCCGAACTGGCTTCCGAGGGAGAACTCGTAGTCCGATTCGCCCGGCTCGTTGCTGATCGAGCAGCCGGCGCCACAGGTATCGCCCGTCTGGAACGTGCCGGAGAACGTAGAGAACGCCCCGTTGCCCGCGAACACGCCAGTCCCGTCGTCGACGGGCGCGTCGATGGTCGTACCCGTCCACGCGAAGTTCAGCGCCAGGGCCGGCTGGGAGAACGACAGGGCGGCGAGGCCCATCATCAGGAAGAGGGTGCGGTTCTTCATGCAATTGGGTGGCAGCTCGGGCCCGCATGTGTCACCGCTCGGGGGTGAGCCATTCGGTACCAGGGAGCCTCCGTGACGGAATTCGGGTTCGAGATCGCGTCCCACCTCGCCCATGCGTCGCAGCGCGACGTGTGGGACCGCATCGCCACCTGGGAGGGCGTCAACCACGAGCTGGCGCCCCTCGTCCGGATGACCCATCCCGCGCGCTACCCGACCGTCGAGGACGTCCCCGCCGACGGAAAGAGCCACTTCACCTCGTACTTCCTGGCGCTGGGGGTGCTTCCCATCGACGCCCACCGCTTCGCCCTGCGCGGCGTCGAGGCGCCCGCCTTCTTCGACGAGGTGTCCTCGAACGGCTTGCTGAGTGTCTGGCGGCACCGGCGGAGCGTGACCGCCGTCGAGGGGGGCGTTGAGGTCCGCGACGTCTGCAGCCTCGTGCCGAGGTTCGCGCCCCTTGGCCGGGTGCTCGAGCGGGTCTACCGGTTCATCTTCGTGCGAAGGCACGCGCGGCTCCGGGCGTACTACGCCCAGGGCTAGCGGCCGCGGGGATCAGTCGTCGATCGCGCCGTAGACGATGGCCTTCAGCTGCCCGCGGAAGTTGAACGTCCGCGACGGCATGAACTGGGTCAGGTAGAGCACGATCAGCTCCTCCGAGGGATCGACCCAGAACGCGGTGCTCGCCGCGCCGCCCCAGGCGAACTCGCCCTCGGATCCGACCACCGCGCCCTTCGCGTTGTCGATCTGCACCGAGAAGCCGAGCCCGAAGCCGACGCCCGCGTAGGGGCTCTCGCTGAAGCCGCCGAGGGCGCGCTCCTGGAGGTCCACGCCGCCGGGCAGGTGGTTGCGTGTCATCAGCTCGAGGGTCTTCCGGCCGATCACGCGTTCGCCTTCGAGCGCTCCCTGGCCGAGCAGCATGCGGCAGAAGCGCAGGTAGTCCGCCGCCGTCGAGACGAGGCCACCGCCGCCCGAGAGGAAGTTCGGCTTCTCGAGGTACGGGCTCGTCGTGGCGTCGTCCTGCACGCGGAGCTTCTTGCCCGGGCCGCGCTCGTAGCAGCTCGCCAGGCGGTCGGCCTTCTCCGGCGGCACGAAGAAGCCGGTGTCTTCCATGCCGAGCGGGTCGAAGACGTGGCGCTGGAGGTAGGCGTCGAAGGGCTCGCCGCTGATGAGTTCCACGAGGTGGCCGCAGATGTCCGTCGCGACGGAGTAGTTCCAGGCCGTCCCCGGGGAGAACTCGAGTGGCACGCGCGCGAGCTTCTCGCACGTCTCGGCAAGGGTGTCCTGCGTGCGCTCGAGGTCACCGATGCCGAGCTTGCGGTAGGCGTGGTCGACGTTGCTCTGGTGGAGGAAGCCGTAGGTCAGGCCCGACTGGTGGGTGAGGAGATCGTGGACGGTCATCGGGCGATCGCAGGGTCTCGTCAGGAACGCCGGGAAGCTCCCCATCTGGAAGACCCCGAGGTCCCGCCAGGAGGGGATGAAGCGGTGCACCGGGTCGTTCAGCTGGAAGTCGCCGCGTTCGTAGAGCTGCATGAGGGCGATCGAGGTGATCGGCTTCGTCATCGAGTAGATGCGGAAGATCGTGTCCTCGCGCATCGGGCGGCCGCGCTCGAGGTCTGCCATGCCGATCGGCGACTGGTAGGCGAGCTGCCCCCGGCGCCAGACGGTGGTCAGGGCGCCCGCGATCTTGCCCGGGTCGATGTATCGCCGCTTCAGGTGGTCGTCGATGCGGGCGAGCCGCTCGCTCGAGAGTCCGACGTCTTCGGGCCGCGCCATGAAACCTCCTCGGAGCGCATTCTATCACCGGCGGCGTGTGCGGGACGGCGCTACCCGGAAAGATCCGTCTTGCGGTGGTAGGGGGCGGTGCCGCGCCGTTCCCGCGCTTCGCGGACCGCGGCGGGCGGCGTCCACTGCGGGCGGCCGTCCTCGCTCGGCTCGATCACCGGCGGGTCCCGGCGCGGCCGGAGCGGCGGCGGCGCGGGCCAGCCCGGGAGGCGCTCGCGGTACGCCACGAGGTCCGCGCGGATGCCGGCGACGCGGAAGTGGCTCGTCGTGCGGAACCAGCCGACGAGCCGCACCGGCAGGCGGCGCGCATCGTCGCGCACGAAGACCTCCCCGGCGCCGCTCCCGGCGGGTTCCCCGTCGAGCAGGTCGTAGGGCCGGAGGACGAAGACTTCGCCCGGGCCGAGCGGGCCGTCCTCGAGGGTTTCCTTGCGGATCACGTCGACGTGGAACGCGTAGATCTTGCGGTTGGCGTAGACGGGGAAGCGCGCGCTCGTCTCGAGCCCGAGGGGCAGGGAGCGCAGCACGTAGAAGAGATCGAAGGGGTCGTGGACGAAGGGGCCGAAGTCGAAGCCCTCTTCCCGCAGGCGGCTTCGGTGGCGTTTCTCTTCCCGGATGTGGACGAAGTGGGTGTCCCAGTCGAAGTCGATCTGTTCGAAGACTTCGTGGCGCCGGCCGTGGAGCGTGTGGGTGCGGGTGCGCAGGGTGACGGCCCGGTCGAGGTCGACGAAGGCTTCGGAGCGGTCGTCGATGCGGTAGAACGTCGACCAGAAGGCATTCGTCTTCGCGCCGGCCACGAGGTGCGCGACGCGGCGTCCTTCCCATTCGACGAAGCGCGCGACCTCGAGCCAGACCCGGCCGATCGGGACCCCGAGGTAGCGGATGGCGAAGTCGAGCCGCTCGCCCGGCAGGAAGTCGAAGCGGCCGGGGTTCGCGGACCAGGCTTCGGGGGAGATCTCGACCGTGCCGGGCTCGTCGAGCAGGTAGGCCGGGGGGGCTTCCGCATCGAGGGCGGGCCGCGCCGGGTCGGTGCCGAGCGCGGGAGAACCGAGCGCCGTCGCGAGGAGGAGGGCGACCCAGGCGGAAGTGCGAGCGCCTCGCCTCAAGGTTGAACGTCGATGCGCGGGCCTGAGCCGCTCGAGCTCACGAAGGGCACGAGCTCGCCGATCACGCAGGCGTCGCGATGGCCCTCGGCGTGGAGCCGCGCGAGCGTCGCTTCGGTCTGCTCGGGGCCGGTCGCGAGCAGCAGGCCGCCCGAGGTCTGGGGGTCGAAGAGCGCGGCCAGGCGCGGGTCGTCGGCGGCGGGGGGCTCGGCGCGGACCTTCGCCGCCGCGACGTTCTGCGGGTGGGCCGTGCTGCGCAGGCCCGCGGCGAACAGCGCCTCGGCGCCGGGCAGCAGGGGAAGGGCGCCGAGCCGGACGCGCGCGCCGACGCCGCTCGCCTCGGCGAGTTCCCCGAGGTGGACGGCGAGACCGAACCCCGAGACGTCCGTCGCAGCGTGGGCTCCGCGGGCGCGCGGGTTCGGGCGCACCATCTGCCGGTGCGTCTCGGCGACCCACGGCCCCCGGGCGCGGCCCTGCATGTCCGCGGCGAGGATCACGCCGGTGCCGAGCGCGCGCGTCAGGATCAGGGCGTCGCCGGGCCGCCCTCCCGAGAGCGGGAGCAGCGTGGCGTCCTCCTCGACGGCGCCGAGGATCGAGAGTGCGACGAAGAGCTCCTCGCCCGCCGTCGTGTGACCGCCGACGAGGCTCGCTCCGAGCGGGTCGAGGGCGGCGCGCACGCCGGCCAGGACCTGGGCGAGGGTCTCGGCTTCGGCATCGGGCGGGACGGTCACGAGCGCCAGTGCGTGGCGCGGCGTTCCGCCCTTGGCCAGGACGTCCGAGGCGGCGTTGATCGCGGCCACGCGCCCGACGAGGAACGGGTCGTCGGTGAAAGGGCGGAAGCCGTCGATGGTGGTGAGCGTGGCGCCGCCGCCCGGGCCGGCGACGAGCGCCGCATCGTCGGGGGTTTCGAGGCCGAGCAGGACCGAGGCGTCCTCGGGCGGCGCCGGGAGCCGGGCCAGGGCTGCCTCGAGGGGCCGCGCGCCGACCTTGGCCGCGCAGCCGCCGCAGGCCATCTCTTCGGCGTCCATGCCCATGGCTTCGGCCGAGGGGAAGTGCGCGCTCGGTGCGCCCGCTTCGTCGAGCACCTGGAAGCGGCGCATGAAGCGCCGGTCGATCGCGTCCTTCAGGCGAAAGACCGCGCGGCCCTCGACGGCAAGGCCCCACTTCATGCCGAAGGCGCGGCCCTCGCCGAGGTTCAGCAGGGTGAGGAAGTCGCGCTGGGGTTCGTGGTTGCGCAGCGGGCGCCCCGCGAGGAGCGCGCGCAGGTTGTGGTCGAGGGTCGGACCCTCGCGCACGGCGTGGACGCCTGCGCGCGGCATCCAGGGATGGGCGTCGAGCCATGCGCAGTCGCCGACGGCGAAGAGGGCATCCTGGTCGACGACCTGGAGCGTTTCGCGCACCCGGAGGAAGCCGGCCTCGGTCGCGGGCAGGGTGGATTCGCGCAGGAGCTCCGACGGGGCCGCACCGGCCGCCCAGACGACGAGGTCCACCGGCTCGACGACGGCGCTTCCTCCGACCGAGCCGTGCAGCGCATCCTTCTCGACCGCGGTCGCGGCGAAGCCCGTCCGGAGCGTGATGCCTTCCGCGGCGAGGAGACGGGCGAGGCGGTCGCGGACCCGGGCGGGCTGGCCGGGCAGGAGTTCGTCGCCCGCGGTGAAGACGGACGTCGCGTGGGCGACGCGCTCCCGGCGGAGCCTCGCACCCAGGCAGAAGGCGAGCTCGACGCCCGCAGCGCCCGCCCCGACCACCGCGATCCGGAGCGGCGCTTCACCCCGGGCCGCGCGGGCCCGTGCGATCGCCGCTTCGACCCCCGCGACCAGGCCGCCGATCGGCCGCGTGGCCAGCGCGTGCTCGCGGACGCCGGGCAGCTCGAGCCCGCGAACGCTCGAGCCGACGTCGAGGCTCGCGACGTCGTAGGCGAGGGAGGGGCGGCCTTCGAGTTCGATCCGGCGCGCGCCGGCGTCCACCCGCGTGGCCGGGGCGAGGACGACGCGCGCCCCCGCGCGGCGCGCCAGCGGCACGGGGTCGATCGTGAGGTCGTGGGCCGTGTACTGGCCCGCGACGAAGCCCGGCACCATGCCCGAGTAGACCGCCTCGGGGCGGTCCAGGACGACCGTCACCCGGACGCCCGGGACCGGCTTCATCATGAAGCGGCGCAGGATCTGGACGTGGGCGTGCCCGGCGCCCACCAGGACGACTTCGTGCTCCACGCTGGCCCGGCCCGGCTGCATCCCGGGAATCTACCACTCCGCCCCCGGGCCTTCTGGTTGCGCCCGGCGCTCGTGAGCCCCTCCTTGCGCAAAACGCAAGCGAGCCCCTCCTTGCGCAAAGCGCAAGCGAGCCAGTAGGGTCGCAGCGTGAGCGCACCCGACCCGAGCGAGCTTCCCTGGTTCCGACGCCTCCACTGGCAGATCTTCATCGGCATGGGCGCCGGCCTCGTGGCGGGCCTCGCCGGCGGCGAAGCGGTGGCCGAGCGCGTCGGCTGGATCGGCACGCTGTTCGTGCGTCTCCTCAAGATGATCATCATCCCGCTCGTGGTGACGTCGATCATCACCGGCGTCGCTTCGCTCGGCGGCGGACGGAACTTCGGCCGCCTGTTCGGCAAGACGCTCGGCTACTACGTGCTCTCGAGCGCCCTCGCGGTGCTGACGGGCCTGTTCGTCGTGAATCTCCTCACGCCGGGCGAGGGCGCGAACATCGCCGGAACCCAGGGCAAGGCGATCCCCGAACTCTCGACGCCGAGCTCGGTGACGGACCTCTTCTTCGACATGGTGCCGCTGAACGTCGTCGACGCCGCGGCCAAGCCCGACATGCTGGCCGTGATCTTCTTCTGCATCCTGTTCGGGATCGCGACGGGCGGCCTGCCGGACGAGCATCGCGAGCGCATCGTCGGATTCTTCCAGAGCGCCTTCGAGGCCATGATGGCGCTGACCTCCGGCATCATCCGGCTCGCGCCGATCGGCGTGTTCGCGCTGATCGCGCGCGTGGCGGGGACCTCGGGTCTCGAGGCGTTCCAGGCCCTCGCGCTCTACATGCTGACCATCGCCCTCGGGCTGGCGATCCACCTGTTCGTTTCGTTGCCGCTGCTGCTGCGATTTCTCGGCGGCATCGACCCGCGCATCCACTTCCGCAACATGGTGAACCCGCTGACGATGGCGTTCTCGACGTCGTCCTCGGCGGCGACGCTTCCCGTCACGATCCGCGCCGTCGAGCAGAAGGTCGGGGTCTCGAACCGCATCACGTCCTTCGTGCTGCCCATGGGCGCGACGGTGAACATGGACGGCACGGCGCTCTACGAGTGCGCCGGGGTCCTGTTCATCGCCCAGGTGCTCGGGGTCGACCTCAGCATGTCGCAGCAGCTCGTGGTCGTGGTGACGGCGCTGCTCGCCTCGATCGGGGCGGCGGCGGTGCCCTCGGCGGGCCTCGTGATCATCTTCCTGGTGCTCGAGTCCGTGAACCTGCGCGGGCCCGAGGTGGAGCTGATCGTCGGCGCGATGCTCGCGATCGACCGCCCCCTCGACATGGGCCGCACCGCCGTCAACGTCTTCAGCGATTCCTGCGGCGCCGCGATCATCGCGCGCTCCGAGGGCGAGGCGGACGTCGATACCTAGGCGTTCGGGGCGGGCTCAGTCCTCGCCTTCGCAGACCTGGCGGATCCGCTCGGCCGGAATGGCGAGCTGGGCCAACAGGTAGGCGGCGAACTCCGGCTCGTAGGGCTGGCGGGCGATCGCGCGCTCCATGCAGCCGAGCCAGGCGTCGCGGTCTTCGGCTTCGATCGGAAGGTGCGCGTGGGCGCCGGGGATGCTGATCGAGCCGTACTTCTCGGCGTAGCGGCTCGGTCCGCCGAGCCAGCCCGAGAGAAAGCGCGCGAGCCGGTCGCGGGCCTCCGTGAGGTCGGGCGGATGCATGCCGAGGATGGTCCGCGCCTCGGGCCACTCCTCCATGACGCGGTAGAAGTCGTCGGCGAGGCGCTCGATGCCCTCGACGCCGCCGGCCGCGCGGAAGGAAGCATCGCCGACTCCGAAGGTTGCAGCGAAGGTCGTGCGGAGCTTCTCCGGATCCGTCAAAAGGCGGGGATCTTGATCGGCCAGTTCGAGGCGACGGTGCCGCCGTCGATCTCGAGGATCTTGCCGGTCATCCAGGACGAGGCCGGCGCGGCGAGGTAGAGCACCGCCTGGGCGATGTCCTCGACGGTGCCGAGCCGTCCCATCGGCGTGAGATCGCACATCTGCTTCTGGATGTCTTCGTTCAGGAACATGCCGAGGGAGTCCGTCAGCGTCGCGCCGACGGCCAGGGCGTTCACCCGGACGTGGGGCGCCAGCTCGTGGGCCATGAGGCGCGTCATGTGCGAGAGCGCCGCCTTGGCCGTTCCGTACGCGACGAAGCCCGGCTCGACCATGTGCGAGAGGCCCGAGCTGATGTTGATGATCGAGCCGCCCTCGCCGCGCTCGACCATGTGGCGCACGCACTCGCGCGAGAGGTGCATGGCCGTGGTCACGTTGAAGTGGAAGGCCTCCTCGAACTTCTCGTTCTCGAGCTGGAGGAGGGGGGTCGGCGGCGTTCCGCCGGCGTTGTTCACCAGCACGTCGATCCGGCCGAACTGGTCGAGCGCCTGCTTCACGAGCGCGTCGAGGCTCGCCGGGTCGTTCACGTCGCACGGGACGGCCAGGGCCTTGCGGCCGAGCCCCTCGACCTCCGCGACGAGCTCGGCGAGGGTCTCCTCCGAGCGCGCCGCGCCCACGACGTGGGCGCCCGCTTCGGCGAAGCCCCGGGCGATGCCGCGCCCGATGCCGCGGCTCGCGCCGGTCACGAGGCAGACCTGGTCGTCGAGCTTGAACTGGTCGAGGATCATCGGCGTCTCCTGGGTGGCGGGCTCCCGCGAACGGCCACCGCGGCGCAGTGTAGGCCAAGCCGCCGGGCTTTCTCGCGCCTGCCTAGACGAGTTCGCGCGGGACCACGAAGCGCACGAGCTCGCCGCCGGAGACGGCGGCTTCCGCCCAACTTTCGATCTCGAAGCGGAGCGTCGCGAGCGCGGCCGTCGGGTACTTCTGCCGCATCCTGTGCCAGGGCTCCTCCTCGCCGCTGCCCGCGAGGCCGAGTGCCAGGTCCCCGATGCCCGGGTTGTGGGCGATCACGAGCAGGCAGGCCGTGCGGGCCTTCTGGCGGCGGATGAAGGCGTGCAGCTCGCCCGCCGAGGCGAGATAGAGGCCCTCCTCGATGGCGACGGCGGGGCTCCGGGCGAAGGCCGCGCTCACGCGCTCGAGGGTCTCCTGCGTCCGGACGGCGGAGGAGCAGAGCACCCGGTCCGGGGCCGGCCCCTCCCGGGCCAGGAATTCGCCCATCGCCGTGGCCGCCTTCCGTCCCCGGGAGTTCAGGGGGCGGTCGTGGTCCGACTGGCCGGGGTCGGCCCAGCTCGACTTCGCGTGTCGCAGCAAATGAAGGGTCAGCGCCATGGCGGCCATTTCCTCCGGCCCGACGAATTGTATGCTTCGCGCCCATGAAATCGATCCTTCTTTGCGCAGTCGCCACGGCCCTCTTCGTCGCCGGTCCGGCGCGTGGCTTCGACCCCTGGGTCGACCCCGCCCACTACGAACTCCAGTTCGAGGTCGAGCTCGAGAAGCTCCCCGAGGGACCGTGGCGCCTCTGGGTTCCGCTTCCGAACTTCTCCTACGACCAGCACGAGATCGACCTCGCGATCGAATCGCCGGTGGCCCACCAGGTCACCTGGGACGATCGCGGGAACCGGATGGTCTACCTGGAAGGCACCGGTCCCGTCGCGGGACGCTTGACCGGCCGCTTCGAGGCCATCCGCGAGGCGAGCGCCGGGCTTCCGTCGAAGGAGATCGTCCGCGACAGCCCGGACGCGCCCGAACGCCACCTCGAAGCCGACCGCCTCATCCCGCTCGGCGGCGTCATCGCGGACCTCGGCGAGAAGGTGACGGAGGACGCCGAGACGCCCGACGCCAAGGTGCGCGCCATGTACGACTACGTCGTGAAGAACATGAAGTACGCGAAGAAGGGCAAGGGCTGGGGGAAGGGCGACGCCGTCTGGGCCTGCGCCTCGAAGTACGGCAACTGCACCGACTTCCATTCCGTGCTGCTCGGCATGGCCCGGAGCCAGGGGATTCCCGCGCGCTTCGTCATGGGCTTCCCGATCCCGCCGGGCGCCGAGGAAGGCGAGATCCCGGGCTATCACTGCTGGGCCCAGATCCACCTGCCCGAGCGCGGCTGGATTCCGATGGACGCGAGCGAGGCCTCGAAGAGCGGCCTGCACGACCAGTACTTCGGCCGCATCCCCGCGGACCGCATCGCGTTCAACATCGGGCGTGATCTGGTGCTCGCGCCGCGCCAGGCGGGCGAACCGCTGAACTACTTCATCTATCCGTACCTGGAGGCCGACGGCGCCCCGGCCGAGGCTCCGCCCTGGAAGCTCCGCTACAAGCGGATTCCGCTGCAGACGAGCGATTCAGACTCCGGGCCGATTCCGCTGCAGACGAGCGATGCGGGGGCTAGGCCGACTCCGTCGCCGACGAACCGGACGGGTTCGCAGGGCTGAACGGCACCCATTCGCCGGCGCGCTCGCGCGCGTGGGCCGTGCGGAACCCCACCATCTGCTGGGTCTCGTCGTCCCAGAGGTGGAGGAACGCGCAGCGGAAGCTCGGCCACCACTCTACGCGGCTCACGTCCTCGAGCTCCGGGTGGTCCGCGAGGACCTCGCGGAGCCGGTAGTTCGGGATGCGCGAGTTCAGGTGGTGGACGTGGTGGACGGCGATGTCCCCCGTCAGCCAGTTCAGCAGGCGCGGCATCTGGTAGAAGGAGCTGCCGCGCAGCGCCGCCGTGGCGTAGTCCCACTGGCCGTGCCGGCGCCAGTAGGTCTCCTCGAAGTTGTGCTGGATGTAGAAGAGCCAGACGCCGAGCACGAGGCCCGGGAAGAGGATCACCGAGTGGATGAGGAGGGCCTTCTGCCAGCCCATCACCGGGTGGAGCAGGGCCAGGAGGCCGACGATCGCGACGTTCGTCCACATCGCGCTGCGCAGGCACGGGCCCTTCGGGTCCGGGAGTCCCTCGTAGGGGAAGCGGTACTTCAGGAAGAACTGGTAGATCGGACCGCACAGGAACAGCACGACCGGCGAGCGGAAGATGCGGTAGCGGAGGCGGCCCATGCGGTCGCGGGCCAGGTACTCGTCGAGGGTGATGGTCGGGATGTCGCCGGCGATGCGGTTGTCGAGGTCGCCGTTGGTGGCGTGGTGGATGCCGTGGACCCGCCGCCAGTAGGAGTACGGCGTGATCGTGAGGACGCCGATCGCCGCGCCGACGAGGTTGTTGAAGCGCTGGGACGGCGACCAGGAGCAGTGGCCGCAGTCGTGCTGGATGATGAAGAGCCGCATGAGCAGGCCCGAGCCGAGCAGCGAGACCGGCGGCACGAGCCACCAGGAGATCTCCGAGAGCTGCCAGACGGCGATCCACACGGCCGCGAAGGGCACGGCGGTGTTGGCGAGCTGCCAGAGCGCCCGCGGCCAGTCCGGCCGGGCGTAGGCCGCGGCGACCTTCTTCCAGTTCTTGTCGGGCGAGGTGCTCTCGGACTGATTTCGGGGGGTCCCGGCCGGTGTGCCAACCGGAGCCGAGGCGGGCGCGGAATTCTGCATCGCCCGTTAGATACACACTTTCGAACCCCGGCGGGGTTCGAATCCGGCGCCCTTACAGAGCTTTTACACGTCCGGGCGGGCGGGCCGAGACGTCGTTTGATTGATCGCTGGAGGTTCGTGTGCCCGGGCCCACGGGCTCGGGTGGCGGCCGCTGCGTTGCAGGCCGCGTGCTTCCTGCCATGCTCCCCGCCGTGAGAGGGACTTCGAGAGCGCGCGCGCTGGCCGGGGTGGTCCTGGCGGCGCTGTGGATCTCCTGTGGGGGCGTGGCGCCCACGGGCCCGGCGCCGGCTCCCGAGCCGGCGACCGTCGATGGCTGGGTCCGGCTCGACCGGAGCGTCGTCCCCCGCCGCTACGACCTCGATCTCCGCGTGGACCCGCGCGGCGAGCGCTTCTCGGGCGAGGTCGGGATCGAGGTCGAGCTCTCGCGGCCGACCCGGGAGATCGCGCTCCACGCCGAGCGGCTCGAGCTCGTCTCGGCGCGCGTCGTCTCCGGCGGGCGGGAGCTCCCGGCGCGGCCCGTGCCGGGCCTGCACGGGGGGCTCCTCCTCGTGCTCGAGGAAGCCGTCGCCGCCGGCCGCGCGCGCATCGAGATCGCCTGGCAGGCCGACTTCGCGAAGGTGTCCCACGGCCTCTACCGCGTGCTCGACCGCGAGCGCTGGTACGCCTTCACCCAGTTCCAGCCGCTCTCGGCGCGCAGCGTCTTTCCGAGCTTCGACCAGCCCGAGTTCAAGACGCCCTTCCGCGTGAAGCTGCGCGTGCCGCGTCACATGATGGCCGTCTCGAGCGGTCCGATGGTGAGCCGCGTGACGCGGGGCGAAGAGCGCACCTTCATCTTCGACGAGACGAAGCCCATCCCGACGTACCTGTTGGCGCTCGCGGTGGGCGAGTTCGATGCCGTGCCGGTTCCCGAGGGCGAGGGCGGCGGCCCGGTGATGCGGATCCTGACGCCCCACGGCCGGGGCGAACTCGGAGCCTTCGCCGCCGGCAAGACGCGTCCCATCCTCGAGTACCTCGTCGATTGGTTCGGCCACCCGATGCCCTTCGCGAAGCTCGACCAGATCGCGGTGCCGGAGTTCAGCTTCGGTGCGATGGAGAACGTCGGCCTCGTTACCTACCGCGAGCAGGGCCTGCTGCACGATCCCGTCCTCGCGACCCAGCGCGAGCGCCTGTGGACCGAGATCACCATGGCCCACGAGCTCGCCCACATGTGGTTCGGGAACTGGGTCACGCTTCCCTGGTGGGACGATCTCTGGCTGAACGAGTCCTTCGCGACCTGGATGCAGACGAAGGTCGTCGATGCGCTCTCGCCCGAGCTCGAGGCCGGGCTCGGCGCGTCCGCCCACCTCCAGTACGTGATGTATCTCGACTCCAAGCGCGACGCGCGCGCCGTCCGCCAGCCCGTGCGCACGGGGGGCGACGTCTACAACGCCTTCGACGGCATCACCTACGGCAAGGGTGCCGCCGTTCTCCGCATGGTGGAGGCCTGGGTCGGCGAGGAGGCCTTCCGCGAGGGCGTCCGGGCCTATCTCGAGGATCACGCCTACGGCTCCGGCGGAACGGCGGAGCTGCTCGCCGCCCTCGACCGCGCGACGGGAAAGCTCGTGGCGAGCGTCGTGCGAAGCCTCGTGGACCGGCCGGGCGCGCCGCTCGTCACCGCGGAACTCGAGTGCGACGCGGGGGAAACCGACGGGCCGGCCACGGTCGAACTCTCCCAGGAACGCTACCAGCCCGCGGGCCGGGACACGCGCGCGGAGCCCTGGGCGCTTCCCGTCTGCATGCGCTGGGAGCCCGAAGCCGGGGGCGGCGGCCGCGCGTGTTTCCTGTTGAGCGAGGAGGAAGAGACGGTCGCGCTTCCGACGGACCGTTGTCCGAGCTGGATCCATCCGAACGCCGGGGAGCTCGGCTACTACCGCTGGCGGCTTCCGGAGGAGGCGCAGGCGGCGCTCGTCCGCACGCACTGGCGACGGCTCGCGCTCTCGGAACGGCTCGCGCTCCCGGGCGGCCTGCGCGCGCTCCTCGAAGCGGGCCACGTCTCGACCGCGACCTACCTCGACGGGCTGCTCGCGCTCTCGAAGGACGGCCACCGCCGGATGGCCGAGGCGATCACGCCGGGCCTGTGGTCGCTGTCGCGCGCCCTCGACGAAGCGGACGGGGAGGCCTTCGCCCATTTCGTGACGCGCGCCCTGGGCCCGTATCTCGAGCAGATCGGCCTCGTGCCGGCCGTGAGCGAATCGCGCGACGCCGGGCAGCTTCGCGCGCGGCTGTTGCCGGCGCTCGGAGATCTCGGCCGGGACCGCCGCATCCTCGAGCGCGCGCGTCGCGCCGCCGATGCGTTCCTCGCGGGCGAAGCAAAGGGCTACACGGTCGAAGAACTCCGCGTCCTGGTCCCGATGGCATCCTGGGAAGGGGACGCGGCCCACTGGGAGCGGGTCCGTTCCGCGCTCGTCCGGGCCGACCGCCCGGCACGGCGCCAGCGTCTCGTCTCCGCGCTCGGCAGCTTCGACGATCCGGCCCTGGCCGTCCGGAGTCTCGAGCTGGTGCTCGACGGAACGCTGCGTGCCTCGGAGTGGGGCGGGGTGGCCGGCGGCACCCGCCGCACTGCCCGTCGGGCGGTCTGGGAGTGGACCGCGGCGAACCACGACGCGCTGGTGGCCCGCCTCGGCCGGATCCGCGGCGCGAGCCTGCCTCGCATGGCTTCGGGCCTCTGCAGCGAGCGCGACCACGAGGCCGTCGAGCGCTTCTTCGAGGGCAAACCCGCGCTGCCCGGCCGCCAGCTCAACCTCGCGCTCGCCCTCGAGGACATCGAGCGCTGCATCCAAGCGCGGGAGACGCTCGCGCCGCCCATGCGGGAGTGGCTGGCCGAGCTCCCCGAACGCGAAGAACCTTGAGCGAACGCCAAGAATGACGCTCCCACGACGTTTTCAAGCGGACCGTGATTCCATACCCTTGTCCGTCACCACGAGACGTGGATGAGGAGGGAAGGGGCTTGAGCGAAAACCCCTTGATGGAGATGGCCGCGGAGCGGTCGGTGCGGTTGGCCAGCGAGTTTCCGAAGGCCGCCGCGGAGCTGACCGGCGAGCGCCTGGGCGCCGCATTCCAGGGCGCCGTCGCCGAAGCGCCCAAGCGCGCGGAGGCGGGCAAGGCCTTCTTCGAGCCGCACCCCGCGCGGCGCCGGACGAAGGCGAAGGAGCGGGACGCGGAGGATCTGGCCGCGGCGCTCGTGGCGCACTGCCGCGGCGCCGAGCGCGGCCTGTGGATGCCGAAGGTCCTGCCCGACGATCCGGATCACGTGCTCGACCTGCTCGATCACCGGGTGCCGGTCCGCGCCAAGCGCGAGGACAAGGGGACCTCGCACCTCGACATGGTCGGCCTGCTCGACGACCGCCTCGCCGTCGTGAAGCTCAAGTACGTGGCGCCCGAGGCCACGCGCGGCTCGACCGGCGACACGCCCCTGCGTTTCCTGCTCGAAGGGCTCTCGGACGCCGCCGCCGCCGCCGCGAACGCCGAAGCCATGCGCGCGGAAGCGGCCGAGCGCTTCGGCCGCGAGATCTCGGACGAGCCGCCGGCGCTCATTCTCGTCGCGACGCGCCGTTACTGGGAGCTCGTTCGCAAGCGCTCGGTGCAGAAGGGCGGCGTGTGGATCCGCGAGCTGCTGCGCCTGGCGAAGGAGGCCGAGGAGTCCACGGGCACGAGCGTCGAGTACCTCGGCCTCGAGCTCGCCGGCCCCGCGCCGGCCTGGGACATCGAGAAGGACGAGCAGGGCGAAGAGGCGCCGGCATTGCGGGAGCCGCCGCGCCTGGTGCTCTCCTGGGAGGCGACGGCCGGGCGCGAGAAGCCCAAGTCGAAGCCGCGCAAGAAGGCCGTGGAGGCGAAGGAAGAGCTCGTCGAGGCCGACCCGAGCCGTCCGCCGCGCGCCTACAAGATCACCGAGAGCTACGCGTCGGGAGACAGCATCATCCACAGCACCCTCGGCAACGGGGTGGTGCAGGGCTCGGGAGGCCCCGGGAAGATCCAGGTCCTCTTCGACGGCGTGCGCAAGATCCTGATCCACGAACGCCCGGCCTAGCGGCCGCGCCGCACCTCAGAGCTCGAAGGTCTGACCCTCGGCGCCGGGGGTGATCTTGAACGGCACGTCCGCGCTGCGCTCGGCGCGGGCAATCACCTGCTCGAGGGCTTCGTCGTTACGGGCGGGGTCGTGGTGGAAGGCGACGAGGTGCTTCACGCGCGCCAGGCGCGCGAACGTCAGCACCTGCGACACCGAAGAGTGTCCCCAGCCGACCCGCTCCTCGTACTCTTCGTCCGTGTACTGGGCGTCGTGGATCAGGAGGTCCGCGCCCTCGGCCAGGTCGTAGCCCGAGACCCAATCGGGTTCGAGGGCGTCGAGGTCGAAGCGCTCGAGCCCGAGGGCCGGCTCGTGGTCCGAGAGGTAGCAGAGCGTCCGGTCTCCCTCGCGGATCCGGTAGCCGACGGTCGGCCCGGGATGGCAGACCATGGCGGCTTCCACCGTGAACCCCCCGATCTGGAAACGTCCGCACGGCACTTCGTGGAGGTGCAGTTCGCAGGGCAGGTCGCGCAGCAGCACCGGGAACAGGGGCGGTGCCAGGTAGCGCGTGAGGCGGCTGCCGAGTCCCTGGGTCGTGCTCGCCGGCCCCCAGATGTGCACCTCGGTCTCGGGGTCGTAGAGCGGCGCGAAGAAGCCGAGGCCCTGGATGTGGTCCATGTGCAGGTGGGAGAGCAGCAGGTCGACGCGGTTCAGGTGATCGATCGCGTCGCCGAGGCGGCGGATGCCGGTCCCGGCGTCGAGGACGAGGTTCGTCCCATCATCGCCTTCGACCTGGACGCAGCTCGTGTTGCCGCCGAACCGTGCCGTCTCCGGGCCCGGAGTCGGAATGCTTCCGCGCGTTCCCCACAGCGTGACTTTCATTTCGGGAGCTCCCAGAAGAAGGCGATGGCGCCGACGAAGCGGCTCCCCTGGCCGACCAGGGGGATGGCGGTGACGGCGACGTCGCGGTCCTGACCCTCGACGCCGCGCACGCGCAGGCGTGCGTGGGAGGGGTGGCGCTTCTCGAGCGCGATGACGAGCGGCAGCTTCTCGGCCGGGATGGGCTTGCCGTCCATGTCGCGGGTCTCGAAGAGGGTCGCGAGGTCGCGCGCCGTGATGTCGCGGGTGTCCTCGAGGCGTTCCCCGAGGATCTCGTGGGCGCGCGCGTTCATGTGCAGGGGGCGGCCTTCGGCGTCCACCAGGAACGTCGCCATCGAGAGGTGCGCCGCCAGCCGGCTCGTCAGGATCACCTCGATCGCCTGCTGTGACATCGCCCCTCCGGCCGCCGCCCCCTCCGGGACGCCGGCCCACGCGAGGCCAAACATGTTGTCACACCCAGGCGTCGCCGTCACAATGATCGGCGATGCAGCAAGCGACGTTCTCGGCCATGGGTTCCGGGCCGATGCCGGCCTTCCGGGCCCGCCGTCCCTGGCTCGGGGCCGACCTCCAGACCGTGCGGAACATGCTGCGCGGGCCCGTCACCGAGCCGCGCGCCGCCCGGACCGAGCGCGTGCGTTTTCCCATGCTCGATGGCGACGTGCTGCTCGGCCGGCTCGATCATCCCCCCGAGCCGGCTTCCGATGCACCCTGTGTCGTCCTGATCCACGGCCTCTCGGGTTGCGAGGACAGCGCGTACCTGATCGCGAGCGCGGCCTTCTGGCTCGAGGCCGGGCACACGGTGCTGCGCCTGAACCTGCGGGGTGCGGGCCCCTCGCGCGATTCGTGTCGCCAGCAGTATCACGCCGGCCGGACCGAGGACCTGCGGGAGGTGCTCGCGGCGCTGCCGCGGGGGCTCGACCGGAACGGCCTGCTGCTCGTCGGCTACTCCCTCGGTGGCAACGCGCTGCTGAAGTTCCTGGCCGAGTCCGGGCGGGACTTCCCGATCGTCGCCGGGGCGTCGGTCTCGGCGCCGATCGACCTCGCCGAGAGCTCCCGCAACTTCCTCCGTCCGCGCAATCGCATCTACCACGCCTGGATGCTCTCGAGCATGCGCAACGAAGCCCTCGGCGAGGGCGCTCGGACGACCGACGAGGAGCGGGAGGCCGTGCGCACCGTTCGCTCGATCTGGGAGTTCGACGAGCGCTTCGTCGCGCCGCGCAACGGCTTCCGCGACGCCGCCCACTACTACGAAGAGAGCCACGCCCGGCGCTTCCTCGCCGAGATCCCGGTGCCGACGCTGCTGATCCACGCCCTCGACGACCCCTGGATCCCCGGGGAGCTCTACAGCGGCTTCGACTGGTCCTGCAACTCGAACCTCGAGCCGCTGCTTCCCGCCGGTGGAGGCCACGTCGGCTTCCACTCCGAGGATTCCCGCATCCCGTGGCACGACCGCGCCATCGCCGCCTTCCACGCTCGCACCGCCGCACGGCCCTCGGCGGCGAGACAGGTCGCATCATGAGTCACGCTCCCGAGCTTCCCGAAACGCACCCGAACACCTCGAGCACGCGCGCGGCGCTGACCGCGCTCTACCAGTGGAACTACGAGCCCGAGGTCGAGGAGATCCGCACGCTCTACGCCAACGCCCTCGAGCGCCAGTGGATCGCGCTGCGGGACCTCGATTGGGAGAGCGAGATCGACCGCGAGGCCTTCACGCAGACCTTCTCCATGGGCGGGATCCCGATCTCCGAAACGGACTTCTGGAAGAGCCTCTCCCTCGACGTCCGCTGGAGCGTTTCGCGCACGTCGGCCGCGTTCATGCTCTCGAACTTCCTGCACGGCGAGCAGGGCGCGTTGATGGTGGCGGCGCAGCTCGTGAACGCGGTGCCGCACATGGACGGCAAGTTCTACGCCGCCACCCAGACCCTCGACGAAGCCCGCCACGTCGAGGCGTTCGCCGCGTACATCCAGAAGCTCGAGGAGGTCCACGAGATCTCGCCCGGGCTGCGCGAGCTTCTCGACGGAGTGCTCGGCACCGAGGATTGGATGAAGAAGGCGGTGGGGATGCAGGTCGTCACCGAGGGACTCGCGCTCTACTTCTTCCGCGACATGCGCAACCAGACCGAGGAGCCGCTCCTGAAGAAGCTTCTCACCTACGTCTCGCGGGACGAGGCGCGCCACACGGGATACGGCATCAAGTACCTCGCGCGGATGGTGCCGACGCTCTCCGAGCCGGAGCGCGTAGAGCTCTCGGACTACGCCTTCGAGGCGACGCGCATGCTCATGGCCTCGCGCGCCGGGAACACCATGCGCGAGCGCATCGAGTCCGTCTGGGAGCAGGCCGGCGTCGACCCGATCGAAGCCATGATGAAGCTCGCGAGCGAGCGGGATCTGATCCGCGACCAGCTCGCCCGCACGGGCGGCCGCTACGGGCCCGTCTCCGGGTTCATCATTCCGACGCTTCGCAAGATCGGCCTCTACGACGAGCGGACCGCCGGCCACTTCAAGGAGATGTGGACCCAGACCCAGGGCGCCGAAGCCGCCGAGCGCTACGCGAACTCGGATGCCGACATCCCGGAAGATCTCGAGGCCTGGGTCAACGAGGGCTACGAGTCGCTCTAGGGCGCGCCGCAGCCCCGTCTGGAACCCGTCTGTATTGGAGACCGGCCTAGCTGACGGCGAGCAGCCCGCGCATGCGGTCGCGCGAGAGCGAGTCGAGCAGGTCGGTGGCGTCGGGGACGCGGTGCGTGTCGAGCAGCGTGTCGAGCAACTCGACGGCGCTGGCGCGCTCGGAGCCGTCCCCGTAGAGGTAGCGCTGGGCGGCGGCCTCGACGGCGCGCGGGTCGCCGATCAGGTCCCCCATCGTGCCGAAGAGATCGTCGAGCGCGCGCTGGATCGCCGTGCCGACCTCCGGGTCGCGCGTCTCGCGCAGGGAGCGCTGGAGCTCGCGGATCTTCACGACCTGCCCCTTCACGGCGTTCATCAGGTTGCGCGGCGGCTCGGGAGACGGGGCGCGGACCGGGTGCAGGTCGATCGAGAGCTTCTCGCCGATCTGCTGCAGGTAGTTCATGCGGACCTGGCGCGCGAGCAGGAGCCAGAGGCTCGAGAGCAGCATGATCCAGAAGCCCGCCGAGGCCATGAGGTCGAAGCCGAGCGCCGCCGAGCCGGCGAGCAGCACGCCCGCCGCGATGCCGCCGAGCGGGTAGACCACCCCCTTCAGGAACACCATCGCCTGGTGACGGTCGTGGGCGGGGACGGGCGTGAGGGCCAGGTCGTTCGAGTTCTTGTGGAAGGTGAACTTGAGCACCGTGTCCGCGAAGCGCAGGGCCACGACGGCCGCCAGCACGGGCATGAAGAGCGTCAGGACGGCGCCGCCGATCAGGATCGCCGGATGGAGCGCGAAGGCGAGTCCGACGCCGAAGCGGCGCATGACGACGGGCGCGACGAAGAACTGGACGGCGAGCACGGCGAGGTTCGTCCCGCCGTGGAAGCGCGCGAAGAAGGTGCCGAGCGCTTCCTTCGGGAGCGCCGCCTGGGCGTGGGCCTTGAACTGGTAGTCGATGACGTTGGTCGAGAGCGCCATCAGGAACGTCGCCATCGCGACCACGCCGATCAGCCGGTTGCGGGCGAGAGATTGGAAGCCCTCCTGGATGCCTGGTGAGTGCCGCGGCGCGCGCCGGCGCAGGGGGGCCGAGAGCACGAGCGGCAGCGGCGTCATGAAGAGCAGCAGCGCGAAGGACATCCACACGAGCGCCTCGTGACCGTGGATTGCCGCGAGCTCGCCGCCGAGGGCCCCGCCGCCGATGGCGCCGAAGGTCGAGATGCCGCCGATCACGGGGACGAGGCGCCGGGACTGCCGGCTGTCGAGGCGATCGAGGATGGTGTTCCAACAGATGACGTTCGCCAGCGGCGAGAACACGCTCACCACGAGGACGGCGGCGAAGACGCCGAAGGGCGCCTGGGCGTAGCGAGCGCAGGCGACCGTCGCGATGCCGAAGGCGCCGAGGAGCAGCGTGTTCAGCCAGACCGCACCGAGCCGGGGCGCCATCCAGGCGTAGCCGAAGGTCGCGGGGACGAAGACCACCGCGGCCGCGACGAACAGCCACGGAACCCAGGAGACGTCGAAGTACGTGAGGAAGACCGCGTCCGACCACGTGCGCAGCACGATGGCGAGGGCGACGGCCAGGAAGGCGAAGGTCCCGGTCGCGAGGACCAGGGGCCATTCGCCGGGCCGCACCGGCAGCCAGCTCGGCGGGGAGACGGGCTTCACGGCCGGACCAGGCCGGGTGCGAGCCGAGCGCGCGGGATGCCTCGGGGGGTGACACTCACACCCCACCCATCGGACCGTTGGCGCCGGGGTCTGAGCCCCTAGGCGCTCGGTTTCATCGTGATTTCTTCAGCCTTGCGACGGCGGTGCCGACGGCCTGCGCACGCGCGATGCTGCGACAGATCCGGCCGACCGGCCGCGCTCCTCGCCCGAGCTTCGCGTGCGGGCTCGGCGGTCAGGCGAGCCCGAGCGCGCGGTCGTCGGCTTCCGCGTCGAAGTCCTCGAACTGGATGATCTCGAGCTCCGTGAACGCCTGGCGGACCTTCGGGGTCAGCAGGCCGAGCCGCTTCAGGTTCGGCACCACGCGCATGAAGATCATCTTGCGGAAGAGCTGGCCGGCCTGGGACTGGAGCACGTGTTCCTGGACGGCGTCCTGGTCCCAGCCCATCGCGTCGGCGATCTGGCTGCCGACCAGGCGGTTCTTCATGAGCTCGGCGGAGTAGATGATGAAGTCTTCGCGGTCGGCGAGCTCGTTCGCCGGCATGTCCTTGTAGTAGTCCTGCAGGGACACCACGCCGAAGGCCACGTGGCGCGACTCGTCGCGCATCACGTAGTGGAGGAGCTCCTTCAGCAGCGGCTCCTGGCACATCCGGTAGAGGCTGCCGAAGGCCGCCATCGCGAGACCCTCGATCATGATCTGCATGCCGAGGTACTTGAAGTCCCAGCGGCTGTCCTGGATGGTCGCGTCGAGCAGCTCCTTCAGGCTCGGCGTGATCGGCCACTCCCACTCGAGCTTGTCGTGGAGGTACTTGCTGAAGACCTCGACGTGGCGCGCCTCGTCCATCGTCTGGCTTCCGGCGTAGTACTTCGCGTCGATCCACGGCACGCCGCCGACGAGCTGGGAGGCGACGATCAGCGCGCCCTGCTCGCCGTGGAGGAACTGCGAGAGCTGGAGCGCGATCTGCGCATGGCGCAGCCGGTTCTTCTCCTTCTCGTTGAGCTTCATGTAGGGGCCGAAGTCCTCGAGCGGGTTCACCGGCGTCGGGACGATCTCGCTCTCGGGGTCGACCTGGGTGTCCCACTGGAGCTGGGTCGTCGAGTTCCACTGCTCGCGCTTGGCCTTCTCGTAGAGGTCGCGGAGACCCTGCTTGAGGTCGCCGTAGTTCCAGACGTAGTTGGTGTCGAAGGACGTGAGGATGACTTCGAGCTCTTTGTCGAGCTGCTCCATCTGGTTGACGACGGGTGCCTCGGCCATGCGGGTCTCCTTCGTGGGCGCGTCTCGCGGGCTCGGAGCCGGCGAATTCGAGGGGGAAGGGTAAATGGGCCCCGGGCCGGGTTCAAGAAAATCCGACGTCTAATTCGGATTTTTCTGGGCCTGCCGGGCTTCGAGCACCTCGGCGTGGTGGACCCCCAGGGTCTCCGCCTGGATCCCGCGCGCCTCGAAGCCGCGCGCGGCGGCCAGCCGGATCGCATGCACGATCACCGCGCAGAGCCCGAGACCCGCGACCACCACGGCGCCGACGCTGCCGACACCGGGCTCCTGGGAGAGGTCGCGGAGCGTCGCGAAGACCGAGACGCCGAAGACCACGGCCACCCCGGCCGAGAGGCCCGTGGCCGCAACCACGCGCCGGAGCAGGGCCGGCTGCCCGCCCTCGCGGGCCGCCGCGAGTTCGCGGGGCGAGAAGTGGTCGAGGTACCAGGCCGTGTCGTCGTCGACGCGTTCGGCTCCGGGCGGGGGGAGGGTCCGCCCGGTGACCGGGTCGAGGGCGGGCTCGCCGCGGGCGTGGGCGTCGATGCCGTCGAGGATGCGGGCGTGGGTCTCCGCTTCGATCGGGAAGCGCCACGTCATCCAGAGGCCGACGAGGAAGCAGACCGCCGGGGTCAGGCCGAACATCCAGCGCAGGGCCGTCACGACCGTCTCGGTCTGGGGCTGGTTCGGGACGTAGCCGAGCGTGGCGAGCAGGGCGATCGGGATCGCGGCCGCCGGGATGTTCACGAACTTCGGGAGGATCGACCAAAGGGCGGTGTACTGCGCTTCGCGCCGCCGCCCGGTGTGGAGTTCGTCGTGGTCGATCACGTCGGCCTTCATCGCGGGGATGATGAAGGAGAGGGCGCCGAAGGTGGACCCCGAGAGCAGGAGCAAGACGAGCAGGGGGGCATTGTCGCCCGGGCCGATGCCGAGGATCAGGAGCGAGACGCTCGCGGCGAGGATCTGCGCCGCCATCATCGCTTTGCGCTTCCCGAGCCGGCGCGTGAGCGTCATCCAGACCGGGATGAAGAGGAACGCCGAGCCGAAGTAGGCGCCGAGGGTCGCGGTCAGCCACCAGGCCGTGTCTTCGGGCTGGACGACGTACTGGTTGAAGAAGGGCAGGAGCGTTCCGGTGAGGGTGCCGGGGATGCCGTTGAACAGGGCGATGCCGAGCAGCAGGCGGAAGGGCCGGTTGCGCAGCGAGCGTCGCAGGCCGGGGACGAAGGGGTTGTCCGCGCGCAGGGAGAACTCGCGGCGCTCGCGGACCTGGACGGCGAGCCCGGCGTAGAGGATCCCGACGAGTGCGCCGAAGATCGCGGCAAAGAGCGAGAACGCTTCGCGCTCGCCCATGCGGGCGGTGAACAGGCCGGGCAGGACCGCGGCGAAGAGCGTCCCGGCGACGACGAAGGCTTCCCGGATCGCGAACAGCGACGTGCGGTCGTGGTACTCGAGGCTGAGCTCGGCGCCGAGTGCGAGGTAGGGAACCAGGTAGACCGTGTGGAAGAGGAAGTAGAGCAGGTAGCAGGCGATGAACCACGCGCCGCCGCCGCCCGGATCGAGCCCGGCCGGCGGGCTGAAGAGGAAGTAGAAGGCGATGCCGCAGAGCGGGCCGCCGAGGAAGATCCACGGCCGCCGCCGCCCGAACCGTGTGTGCGTCCGGTCCGAGAGCCAGCCGACGAGCGGGTCGGTGATGGCGTCGAAGGCGCGGGCGAAGGCGATCGCCATGCCGAGCACGCCGAGCGGGACGAGCACCGTGTCCGAGTAGAACTTCGTCATGTGCACCGCGATCGGGATCACCATCGCGGCGCCGGCGAAGCTCGGCGCGCTGAACAGGAGCTTCGTGGCGAGGGGGAGGGTGCGGCGGAGCGGGGCGTCGAACGGGTCGGAGCGCGGCAAGGGGCGGTTCAGGATTCCGGCGGCGGCGCGACGAGGGTGGCTTCGAGCCGCAGCTCGGCGTCGCCGCGCGAGACGCGCAGGCGGACGGTCTCCCCGGCCAGAAGCCCCAGGGTCTGGCGCTGGAGGGCCTGGAGGCCCGGCGTGATCTCGCCGTTGATGCCGATGATCCGATCGCCGGCCTCGAGCCCCGCGAGGGCCGCGGGGCTTCCCGCTTCGACGGCCTCGACCGGGGCGCCCGGGATCCGCCCCTGGGACAGGCGCTCCATGCGCACCTCCGGGTCTTCGGCGCCGACCGTCACCCCGAGCCAGCCCCGGCGCGCCTCGCCGAGGATCAGGAGCGGGAGCACGCGCTTCACGGTGTCGATCGGTACGGCGAAGCCGATCAGCTGCGCGTCCGAGACGATCGCCGTGTTGATGCCGACGACCTCGCCGTAGAGGTTCAAGAGCGGTCCGCCGGAGCTTCCGGGGTTGATCGCCGAGTCCGTCTGGATGAAGTCGACGAAGGGGGCGTTCTCGCCGGGCACGGTGCGCTCGGTCGCAGAGACGAGGCCCTGCGTGACCGTGTGCGAGAGTCCGAGCGGGTTGCCGACGGCCATCACCATCTCGCCCACGTCGAGCTCGTTCGAGCGGCCGAGGGGAAGCGGGCGCGCCGGAAGCTCGCCTTCGACGCGCAGCAGGGCCGTGTCCGTGAGCCGGTCGCGCCCGAGGATGCGCGCCGGGTACTCGCGCCGGCCATCGGCGAACACGACGCGCACGTCCGTGGCGTTGGCGAGCACGTGCGCGTTGGTCAGGACGTAGCCGCCGTCGTTCACCACGAAGCCCGAGCCGAGCGCGAAGCCCTCGCTCTGGAAGGGGACCGGCACTTGGAACGGGATCACGTCGAGGAGCCGCGAAGCGATCGGAATGCGGATCGGCAGGAGATCGTTCGGGTGGACGCCGATGCGGAACTGCCGCTTCTCGACCCGGCGCGTGTAGATGTTCACCACGCCGTGGCGCACGCCCTCGGCCACCTCGGCGAAGGTGCGGTGGTGGATCACGATGGGCTCGCGCGGGCCGGTGCGTTCGGTCCAGAAGCGCGAGAGGTCGAGCTCGTCGAGCCGGACGTCCTCGAGGGTGTGATCGAAGACCGGAGCGCTCGCCGGAACGAGGGGCTCGTCTCCGGGCGGCAGGGGCGGCGTCACGGTACAGCCGAGCGCGAGCAGCGAGAGGACGACGCTCGGGATGCGAGCGAACCGGAGCAGGGGTTTCAGAGGGGACCTCGTTCCCAGGGCCCGGTGATGGCGAAGGTGATCCCCGGCCACTGCACGTTGGCGAAGAGCCATCGGCCGTCGGGGGAGAAGCACGCCCCGGCCCATTCCTTCTTGCTGTAGTCGCCGCGGAGCCCGTTGCGTTCGCCGGCGAGGACGACGGCGTTGCGCGCCAGGTCGAAGAGGCCGCCGTCGGGCCCGAAGGCGCGCAGGTAGGCGCGCCGGCGTTTGGCGTCTTCGCACAGCACGATGCCGCCGCGGGGGCTCACCGTGATGTTGTCGGGCCGGTTCAGGTGGTCCGGCCCCTCGCTCACGAAGACGAGGCGGAGCCGCTGGCCCGCCGGGTCGAACTCGAAGACCTGGCCCATGCCGGCGGAGCCGCCGCTCGTGGCGGTGAAGAAGAAGCGGCCGCCGCCGTACCAGATGCCCTCGCCGCGCCGGAAGCGCGCGCCGCCCTCGCCGAGGCCCTGGGTGTGGACGCCGAGGCCGTCGCGGGCGGAAGGGTCGCCGTGGACGCGCTCCGGTTCGTGGATCGGCACCCAGACGACGTCGAGCCAGCGGCCGACGCGCGCCTTGCGGTGCGTGTCGAAGCCGGGCTTGCCGCGCACCGCGAGCATCTCGAGACGTCCGCCCGCGTGGAGCTGGCCGGGCCGGTTCGGGAGGAACCGGTAGAGGCCCGAGGAGTCCCGGTCTTCCGTCAGGTAGGCGATGCCCGTCTCGGGATCGATCGCGATCGCTTCGTGGAGGAAGCGGCCGAGGCCGCGGATCGGGCGGGGCGCGGAGTCGCCGCTCGCCGTGACCTCGAAGACGTAGCCGTGCGGCTTCTCGAGCAGCGCGGCGTTTCCCCCGGCGCCCGGACCGTCGACGTTCTCCTCGCAGGTGAGCCAGGTCCCCCACGGCGTCGGCCCGCCGGCGCAGTTGCGAATCGTGCCCGAGAGGCGCGGCTCCGTGCGGACGCCGCGCTCGAGCTTCGGGTCGAAGGTGACGGCGGTGACGCCGCCCGGCGCCTCGCCCGCGTCGTAGGTGAGCTCCGCCGGGGCGAAGGACGTGCGGTTCGGGATGCGCCGGTCGAGCATCAGCTCGTGGTTGCGCAGCAGGTGGATCTTGCCGTCGGGCGCGGCGAAGGCGGCCTGGCCGTCGTGGCCGGGCGGCGTCGGCCGGCCGTCGGTCATGGCGTCGCCGGTCCAGCCGAAGGTCGCGTAGCGAAACCCTTCGGGCAGCTCGATCAGCGGGAGTCCGGTCGTCTGGTCGCGGACCGGGGCGAGCGGGCCGTATCCGCGCCCGGGCCCGCCGCGCGCGGCCAGGGCCTCGAAGGGGCGGGCCAACGTCGTCGCGGACCATGCGGCGAGCGCAGCGCTCCCGCGGAGAAAGGAACGACGATCGAGTTCGGGCGGCATGCGACCCAGAGAATAGCCCCCGGCCGGGTTCGCGCCCCAGCGCTTCACGAGGGGGGCGTCAGGATGTCGTGAGTCAGGAAATCACGAGGGGGCGTCAGGAGCGTGCGGTCGGGTCGATCAGCTCGAGCCGCCGCACGAACACCACTTCGCATGCGCCGCCCCCGGCATCGCGTCGGGTCAGGGAGCTCTTCCAGCGCCAGCGGTTCTCACCTTCGGCCTGGATGAGATCGCCCTCGAAGCGAACGATGTGGCCGGGGCGCACGCCGTCGAGGGCGGCGAGGACGGAGTCGTCCGCCGGGATCAGGTGCATGTTCGCGCTGTGGCGCCCGATCAGTTCGACGTCGATCTTGGGCCGGCGCGTCTCCCAGCGGTAGAAGCGGCCGCTTTGGGAGATGTCGATGTCTTCGAGCACGGTGCTGTCCGACATCGGACCCCAGCCGAGGGCGAGGTCGATGGGGGAGAGCTTCGCGCTGGCATCGTGCGAGTAGCGCTTGGCCGAGAGCACGCGCGCCTCCACTTCGAAGCTTGCGAGAGACGTCATGCGGTAGCCCTTGAACTCGAACTTCGGCTTCGGGTCGAGGGTGCGTTGCACGGGCTCGAAGGGCGCCACCATGCCCGGGCCGGGCTCGATGGCGCGGCCCGTCCAGTACTGGTGCAGCGCGAAGCATGCAACGAGGATGACCAGCAGGTTCCGCATGAACTCTTGACGGCCCTCCGTCCGCTCGCCTTGAGGCGTCGCCGAGGCTCTGCCCGCTCCGGGAGCGCCTCGGCCTTCGACCGGCAGGTTTACCGCAGGCGTGCGGCAGCGTCCTGTAGGATGCTCGCAGATCGCGCGCGCTGGAAGGGGACGACATGAAGTTCGGGATCTTCTACGAGCATCAGCTGCCGCGGCCGTGGACCGAGCGTTCGGAGCGGGAGCTCTTCCAGCAGGCGCTCGACCAGGTGGAACTCGCCGATCGCCTGGGCATCGACTCCGCCTGGGAGGTCGAGCACCACTTCCTCGAGGAGTACTCGCACTCCTCGGCGCCGGAGGTCTTCCTGGCCGCCTGCAGCCAGCGGACGAAGCAGATCCGTCTCGGTCACGGCATCGTGCTGATGCCGCCCGCGTACAACCACCCGGCGCGCGTCGCCGAGCGCATCGCCACGCTCGACCTCGTCTCGAACGGCCGCGTCGAGTTCGGCACCGGCGAGTCCTCTTCCCTGGCCGAGCTCGGCGGCTTCCAGGTGAGCCCCGAGCGCAAGCGCGCCATGTGGCGCGAGTGCGTCGAGCAGACCGCGAACATGATGGCGATGAACCCCTACCCGGGCTTCCAGGGGGAGTTCTTCGACATGCCGTGCCGGAACGTCGTGCCCAAGCCCGTGCAGAAGCCCCACCCGCCCCTCTGGGTCGCGTGTTCGAACCGGGAGACCATCCTGATGGCCGCGCGCTGCGGCATCGGTGCGCTGACCTTCGCCTTCATCGACCCGTCGGAGGCCCGCAAGTGGGTCGACGACTACTACGAGACCCTGAAGAACGAGTGCGTCCCGATCGGCCACGCGATCAACCCGAACATCGCCATGGTGACGGGCTTCTCGTGCCACGAGGACGCCGAGGAGGCGCGGCGCCGCGGCGAGGACGGCTTCCGCTTCTTCGGCTACGCGCTCGCGCACCACTACATCTTCGGCGAGCACACGCCCGGCCGGACGGACATCTGGCAGAAGTTCGAGGCCGCCCGGGATTCGCTTCCGCGGGCCGGGGGCGACCGGGGCATCGGGACGCCGGACCAGCTGCGCGACCACCTGAACTCCTTCGCGGACGTCGGCGTCGATCAGGTGATCTTCATCCAGCAGGGTGGGAAGAACGAGCACGACCACATCTGCGAATCGCTCGAGCTGTTCGCGGACCGGGTGCTCCCGGAGTTCAAGGAGCAGGAGGCGGAGCGCGAGCGCAAGAAGCTCGAGGCGCTCGCGCCGCATCTCGAGAAGGCGATGCAGCGCAAGGAGTGGATGAAGGAGCTCGCCGATCCGGAGATCCCCGTGCTCCAGGCGCTCGGCCGCCAGGTCGTGCAGCAGATGCCCGAGGGCCAGCGGGATGGCGTGGCGCAGACGGGCTCGGGCTTGAGCGTCCCCCTCACGGACCCGAACGAGCGCCAGCCCTAGTTCGCTTCGATCGGGAAGTTCCTTTGGCAGTGGCCGCCGAGGAGGCCGGCGTAGGCCTCGCGCGTGATCCCGCTTCCCCAGACCACCATGCCCCGGTAGATCGAGCAGCGTTCGTCGTCGGAGGTGAAGCGGTCGTCGGCGGCCAGGCGGCGGACGACTTCCTGCCGGTCGACGGCATCGTCGAGCATCCGGATCCCACCGTCGCGGTCGGTGTCGAGGACGGCGTATTGCGCGCCGCCGCCCGCGCCCCACGGGCTCCAGGCCGGGAGGTCTCCGGCTCGTCCCCGCCCGGGGTCGCCGGTGGCGGCGAACTGCGTCCAGTAGGACATCATCGCGTCGGAGAGCGCGCGGTCGGCCGCTTCGTTGTCGCCGTCGAAGATCGGCCAGCCGAGGCCGAAGAAGGAGAGGCGGCCGAACACGAAGGGGATCTCGAGCCCGTGGGCCGCGCCGAGGAGTTCGCCGAAATCGACCCACGGAAGGCTCGCCGAATCGTCCCAGTCGAAGCGGTAGCCGAAGACGCCCGGCGCCTGGCTCGCCGCGAGGAGCTGCGCCGGTTCGTCCACGCCGAGTGCCTTCCACATGAGGGAGGGGTAGTCGCTCTCGAGTTCGTAGGCGCGGAGGTCCTTGATGCGGACGGGCAGGCCGCCGATCCGCGAGACGTGCTCCGAGACGAATAGGTTGAAGAGACGGTTCTCGTGGAGGTTCGTCCCGAGCATCACGGGCATCGGGTTGTGCAGGCCGGCGCGCAGGACGTCGAGCGGGTCGGCCAGGGGCAGAACGCGTCCGTCCCGGATGAGGCGCGGCGTCTGGTACATGCCGCCGAGACCGCTCGCGTCGAAGGGGGCCAGGAGGTCCTCGGGGGCGAGGCTTCGCGCGAAGGCCGCGATCTCCCCGGCCGAAAGCCCGGCCATGAGCTGGCGGGCGGCCGCGACGTCTGCCGCGCGCCCGGCCCCGACGAGCCAGCGCGCGAGCACCTCGTTGGCGCTGAACTCGTGTCCGGGGTCCTTCGCGTCGTGCCAGCGTTCCGCTTCGGCGCGCGAGACGGTGCGGAACCCCCCGCTCTGGATGATCGCCCGGTGGAACAGTCCGGCCGCGCGCGGGGAGACCAGCAGGCTCGCCGTGTTCGAGCCGCCGGCGGATTCGCCGAACACCGTGACGTTCCGCGGGTCGCCTCCGAAGGCGGCGACGTTGCGCTCGATCCACTCGAGCGCGCGGATGAAGTCGAGCGTGCCGTAGTTCCCGGAGCGATCGTCGGCCGTCGTCCCGTCCCCGCGCACGGCTTCGTGGGAGAACCAGCCGAGCACGCCGAGCCGGTAGTGGACGGTGATCAAGACGACGCCGTGGCGACGCGCCAGCTCGCTGCCGTCGTAGAGCACGGCATCGCCGATCGTGTTCCCGCCGCCGTGGATCCACATCATGACGGGCAGGCGCGCACCGGCCTTCGGAACCTCCTCCGGCGCGAAGGCCGGCGCGAAGACGTTCAGGTACAGGCAGTCCTCGCTGCCCGTCGGCTCTCCGGAGTCCGCGCCGTCGCGCCCGCCGGCCGGGCTGGCGAACTGGACGCAAGACGGGCCGAACTCGGTCGCCTCGAGCGTGTCCTTCCAGGGTTCGGGCGGCTGCGGCGCCCGCCAGCGCAGGTCGCCGACCGGGGGCTTCGCGAAGGGGATGCCGAGCCAGGCGTGGCTTCCGTTCTCGTGGACGAAGCCGGTGAGCTCGCCCAGGGCGAGGGTCCGCTTCGTCGCTTCGTCCGTGCGCCCGGAGAGTTCGGCCGGACGGCAGCCGAGCGCCAGCCCGGTGAGGAGAAGGAGTGCGGTCGCTTTCTGCAGAGCCGTTTTTCGCATGGCCGGAAGGTATCGCGATTCCGTCGGGGAGCGTGCGGCCCTATGATGGCGGCCCACCCGGAGGAGACATCATGCGCAGTCACCAGGTCGTCGAGTGCGGCAAACCCCTCGCCTGGAACGAAGACGCCACCCCGGAGCCCTCGGGCGGCGAGGTCCTCGTCCGCATCGAATCCTGCGGCGTCTGCCACAGCGACCTCCATCTCTGGGAGGGCTTCTTCTCCCTCGGCGGCGGGAACAAGCTCGACGTCTCGCGCGGGCGCCCGCTGCCCTTCACGCTCGGCCACGAGATCGTCGGCGAGGTCGTCGCGGTCGGGCCCGTGGCCTCCGGCGCGGCCGTCGGCGACCGTCGCGTCGTCTACCCGTGGATCGGGTGCAACGCCTGCGCGATCTGCGCCTCCGGTGACGAACACCTCTGCCCGGCCTCCCGAGCGCTCGGGGTCGGCCGACCCGGCGGCTACGCCGACCACGTCCTCGTTCCGGACGGCCGCTACCTCTTCGAGTACGGCGACGTCCCGGCGGCGCTCGCGGGCACCTACGCCTGCTCGGGCATCACGGCGTACTCCGCGCTCGCGAAGACCCGATCGCTCGTCACCGGGCGCCAGCTGCTGATCATCGGCGCGGGCGGCGTCGGCATGGCCGGCCTCGCCCTCGCGCGCGAGACCCTCGACACGGAGATCTGGGTCGCCGACATCGACGAAGCGAAGCTCGACGCGGCGAAGCAGGCCGGGGCCGACCATGTGGTGAAGAGCAGCGACCCGGGTGCGGTGAAGGAGGTCATGGCCGGGACGGGCGGCGGCGCCGCCGCCGCGGTGGACTTCGTCGGTGCGGAATCCTCCTCCGGCTTCGGTTGGAACACGCTGGCCCGCGGCGGCAAGCTCGTGATCGTCGGCCTGTTCGGCGGCTCCTTCGCCGTGCCGCTTCCGTTCTTTCCGATCAAGGCCGTCACCGTGCAGGGGAGCTACGTCGGGAGCCTCGCCGAGATGGGCGAGCTGATGGCGCTCGCGCGCGACGGGCGCATTCCGCCGATCCCGGTGGAGACGCGCTCGATGGACGAGACCACGGCCACCCTCGAGGACCTGCGCGAGGGCCGCATCGTCGGGCGCGTCGCGGTGACGCCCTAGCGTCGCCGTGGACGCCCTAGCGTCGCCGTGACCCCCGGCTAGAGCCGCCCGGCGTTGCGTGCGATGCGCAGCGGTGCGTTCGGTCGGCGCGGGTCGAACAGGACGAAGTCCGGGCGCCCGTCGCCGTCGATGTCGCCCGTCCGGATGCGGCCTCCCGTGTTCATCTTCTGACGCGGGCCCGAGGCCTCGAACCCACCCTCGGCGCGCCCGAGGTGGAGCTCGACGGCCTCGCCGCCGCCCGAGAGCAGCAGATCGTTGCGCCCGTCGCCGTTCCAGTCCGCATCGAAGTAGCCGAGGAAGCCGCGCGGGCGGAAGGTCTCGAAGCTGAAGGGGACGGAGTACTTGCGCCGGTAGATCGGCTTCTCCGCGAAGCCGCCCTCGAGGGTGGCCGTGCGGATCGCGACGTTCGCGTCGACGGAGCGGGTGAGCAGGATCTCCGCGAGTTCGAACACGCCGAGCGGGATGCGGATCGAGATCAGCTCCGGCAGGCCGTCGCGGTCGAGGTCGGCCAGCGACTCCGTCGAGAAGCCGCCCTCGGTGACGAAGCGCCGGTCCGGCCGGACGAGGTTCCATTCGCCCTCGCGGTTGTAGTGGAGCGTGGTCTCCGAGCGCGCATCGAGCAGGCCTTCGCTGGCGTGGCTCAGGAGGAGGTCTGCGCGCCGATCGCCGTTCAGGTCCGCCACCTCGACGCGTACGGAACCCGAGCCGCGGATGTGGTCCGCATCGGAGATGCGGCGCAGGGGGATCGTGCGGTCCGGGCGTTTCGGGAACCGCCCACCCTCCGCCTGGCGGAAGACGCGCAGCGCGTGGCGCGTCGTCGCGACGAGGTCCGCGAGCCCGTCGCCGTCGACGTCGCCGACGGAGGTGCGCGGCTGGTCGAAGTAGACCTCGAGCTCGCTCTCGCTGATCAGGGGCCCCGGCCGCGGCGGCACGAAGTAGTTCGCCCGGCCGCCGGCGTCGAGCCGCGCGACGACGGTGCCCGAGGGAGAGAGCAGGATGATCTCGCCGAGCCCGGGCACCGTGAGCATCGGTCCGGGTCCGAGGCCTTCGCGCACGAGGCGGAGGCGGTCGAGGCCGCGTTCGTCGGGGACGACGGCGAGGCTCGGCCCGCCGAGGGGCAGGTCCCGCCAGCCTGGCTTGCGGCCGCGCAGCGAGAGGCGGGTCACGCGCGTTCCCCGGAGCAGCAGGAGCTCGGCCGGAGCGCCCTCCTCGAGCGTGGCGACGTCGTAGGCCGCGGCGTCGGGCGGCAGCGGCAGGACTTCGTCCGCGGCCAGGCTGAAGCCGGCGTCGCGACCGAAGCGGACGTGGATCTCGCGCCGCTCGTCCGGCGGCAGGCCGCGGAAGTTCATGGTGACGAGGTCCGTCCGTCCGTCGCCGTCGAGCTCCACGAGCTCGGTCGCCACGATGCGGCCGCGCACCGGGAGCTCGCGCACGTCGAAGAGCTCGTCGGCGGAGCCGGGTGCGGCGGGGGCCGCGAGGAGCGAGGCGAGCAGGCCGAGCAGGGTGGGGCGCACGCTCGGAGTCTATCTCGATCGAAGCGGCCTGCGATCGAAGCGGCCCGCGATCGCCAGGGCCCGCTGCTACCGTCGCGGGCGCGGACGGCGCGCGGAGGTGGCATGGGCGATTTCGAACGGGACACCGGGATCCGCGGCGCCGAAGGCGAATACACCGCGACACTCTCCCGTGATTGGGAGATCTGGGGGCCGAACGGCGGCTACCTCGCGGCCATCGCCCTGCGTGCCGTCGGCCGGGAGGCGAAGATCGCGCGGCCCGTTTCCCTCTACGTCCACTTCCTCTCGGTCGCCCGGTTCGGGAAGGTCGACGTCACGGTGACCCCGATCCGCATGGGTCGCCGGGCCGAGGCCCTGCGCGTCGCGATGACCCAGGAAGGCCGGCCCGTCATCGAAGCCATGGTGCGGACCGCGGCAGAGGGTCCGGGCCTGGCCCACGAAGCGGCCGGGATGCCGGCGGTGCCTCCGCCCGCAGAGCTCGCGACCCGCGAGGAGATCGCGCGCCGGAAAGGCCTCGAGGGAACGAGCTTCCCGTTCTGGCAGAACTTCGAGGTGCGCCCGATCCACGAGGACCGCGTCGGCCCCCGGACGGAAGCGCGGCACCCGGAGATGCAGGAGTGGCTCCGCTTCGTTCCGCGCTCGACCTTCGAGGATCCGTGGGTCGATGCCGGGCGTCTCGCCCTGCTCGTGGATACGTACTCCTGGCCCGCCGCGGTCCAGGCCCACCCCGCGACCGACTTCACGGCGCCGAGCCTCGATTGCACGGTCTGGTTCCATCGCAGCGCGCCCGGGTGCGCGTGGCTGCTGGCCGACCAGGTCTCGCCGACGGCGAGCGGCGGCCTGATCGGCACGGTCGGGCGGGTTTGGAGCGAGAGCGGGGAGCTGCTCGCGAGCGGGGGATCCCAGCTTCTCTGCATTCCGCCGCGGAAGGATGAACCCGGCTAGAGCAGCCGGGCGACGCCTTCGATCGATCGCTCGTACTCCTCCACCGTCTCGTAGCGCAGGCCCTGGATGAAGCGGGTCACCCCGAGCGAGGCGAGTTCGGCGAGCAGCTCTTCGGCCCGGGCGCCGTCGCCGAGGGGCAGGCCGCCCATCACGACGATCTCCGGCGTCGGGCGTCCGGCTTCGCGAGCGAGTTCTTCGAGGCGCTGCGCGGCGGGTGCGATCTTCTTCGGGTCCGACCCCATGGGCAGCCAGCCGTCCCCGAAGCGGACGGTCCGGCGCAGGGCGTGTTCGCCTGCACCGCCCACGTAGATCGGCGGCCGGACGGGGCGCGGCTTGAACAGGAAGGGTTGCCCGTTCGCTTCGACCTCGTCGCCCGCGAAGCAGCGCACGAGCAGGTCGAGGGCGGCGTCGCTGTCGGCGCCCCGGTTCTGGCGGCGCGCCCCCACCGCCCGGAACTCCGGCTCCATCCAACCGATCCCCACGCCGAGCAGGAGCCGGCCGCCCGAGAACTCCTGAACGGTGGCGACGGCCTTCGCGACCGGGAGCGGCCGGCGGTAGGGGAGGATCAGGACGCCGGTGCCGAGCCCGATGCGCTCGGTCCGCCCGGCGAGGTAGGCGAGGGTGGTGAGCGGGTCGGTGTAGCGGCCGCCCGAGCCTTCCGCATCGTCGGGCGGGATGGCCAGGTGGTCCGTGATCCAGAGGGACTCGAGGCCCGCCGCCTCCGCCGCCAGGGCACACGGAACCAGGATCCCGGGGACCGACTGAGGCCCCATGTTTCGCAGGGTTACGCCCAGTTTCATGCTGCAGACCTCCGGCGCGCGAGCTTGGCACAGCCGGGCCGCGGTCTATAATGGCGACTCGACTGATTCATCAATCAACAGAGAGCCCCATCATGAACTTCGACTTCTCCGAAGATCAAAAGCTCATCCAGAAGACCGCCCGCGACTACCTCGAGGAGCACTCGGGCCTCGAGGTCTGCCGTGCCGTCCTCGAATCCGACGCCACCCACCAGCCCGATCTGTGGAAGGGAGCGGCCGAGATGGGCTGGCTCGGCACCGCGGTCCCCGAGGAGTACGGTGGCGCCGGCATGGGGCACCTCGAGCTCGTGCTGCTCGCCCAGGAAGTCGGCCGCGCGCTCGCGCCGATCCCCTTCTCCTCCTCCGTCTACCTCGCCACCGAAGCGCTCGTGCGGTTCGGCAGCGACGCCCAGAAGAAGGCGCACCTGCCGCGGCTCGTCGCCGGGGACGTCATCGGAACCGGGGCCTTCTTCGAGGGGCCCGGCGATCTCCACCCGGACGACGTCTCGCTCCGCTTCGAGAACGGCAAGCTCACCGGCGAGAAGTGGCCCGTCGCCGACGGCGGCATCGCCGGTCTCGCCGTCGTGCTCGCCCGCGGCGAGAACGGCCTCGTCCTGGTGCTCGCGGATCTCGAGGCCGAGGGCGTCGTGCGCACGTCGCTCGACTCCTTCGATCCGAGCCGCGGCCAGGCGAAGCTCCAGTTCGACGGCGCTCCGGCCGAGGTGCTCGGCGACGCCGCGAAGGGCTTCGCCCAGGCGGAGACGCTGCTCGACGTGGCCGCCGTGCTCACCGCCTTCGAACAGATCGGCGGCGCGGACCGCGCGCTCGAGATCACGAAGGACCAGATCATGAGCCGCTACGCCTTCGGGCGGCCGATCGGTTCCTTCCAGGCGGTGAAGCACCGCATGGCGGACGTCTACTGCGCGATCGAGGTCGCCCGCAGCAACGCCTACTACGCGGCCTACACGCTGCAGGAGAACCTCGGCGACGAACTCGCCCTGGCCTCCTGCGCGAGCCGCTCCGCCGCGAGCGAGGCCTTCGACCTCGCGTCCCAGGAGATGATCCAGTTCCACGGGGGCGTCGGCTTCACCTGGGAGTACGACTGCCACCTCTTCTATCGCCGGGCGAAATCGCTCTCGGTGACGCTCGGAAGCCCGGCGGCCTGGAACGAGCGGTTGATCGACCGCATCGACCGCGCCGAATCCCGTTAGCTCACCGGAACCGCCGTTAGCTCACCGGAACCGCCGTTAGCTCACCGGAACCGCCGTTAGCTCACCGGAACCGCTCGCCACCCGAACCACTCGCCCACCCCCAAGAACGCATCCAGCAAGCGAGGACACCCGCCATGGACTTCAACGATACGCCCGAAGAAGCCGCATTCCGCAAGAAGGCCAACGCCTGGCTCTCGGACAACGCCGAACCGATCGATCCCGACGCGATCAACGCGGGTGCCCTCGGCGAGCGCGAGACCGACGAGGACATCGCGGCCGCGAAGGCCTGGCAGGCGAAGAAGTACGACGCCGGATGGGCCGTCCTGACCTGGCCCAAGGAGTACGGCGGGCAGGGCCTCGGCCGCATGGAGAACGTCGTCTACAACCAGGAAGAGGCGAAGTTCAAGACGCCGGTCCCGATCTACACGATCGGCCACGGCATGCTCGGGCCGACGATCATGACCCACGGCACCGACGAGCAGAAGAAGAAGTACATCCCGGACATGGCGCGCGGCCAGGAGATCTGGTGCCAGCTCTTCAGCGAGCCGGCCGCGGGCTCGGACCTTGCCGGGCTGCGCAGCACCGCGGTGCGCGACGGCAACGAGTGGGTCCTGAACGGCCAGAAGATCTGGAGCACCGGCGCCCACTTCTGTGACTGGGGCATGATCGTCGTGCGCACGGACCCGAACGTGCCGAAGCACGCGGGCCTGACGTACTTCATCGTGGACATGCGCTCGCCCGGCATCGAGGTGCGCCCGATCAAGCAGATCAACGGCGGCTCGGGCTTCAACGAGGTCTTCTTCACGGACGTCCGCGTCCCCGCCGAGAACCAGCTCGGCGGCGAGGGCGACGGCTGGGGCGTGGCGCTCACGACGCTCATGAACGAGCGCGTGGCGATCGGCGCCGGTGGAGGCGGCGGCCGCTTCAAGGAACTCCTGCGCCTCGCGCGCGAGGTGCGCCGGGGTGGCAAACCCGCCATCGAGGACAGCGCGGTGCGCCAGCGGCTCGCGAGCTTCTACATCCGCTCGAAGGGTCTCCAGTACACCGGCCTGCGCACGCTCTCGGCGCTCTCCCAGGGCCAGACGCCCGGCCCCGAGGGCTCGATCGGCAAGGCCGTCGGCGCGCCGCTCTCCCAGGAGATCGCGGACTTCGCGATCGAGCTCCAGGGCGCGGCCGGGGGCCTGCTCGACGACGAAGCGTCGCTCCAGGAAGCCCTGTGGCAGAACACCTACCTCGGCGTGCCGGGCCTCCGCATCGCGGGCGGCACCGACGAGATCCTGAAGAACATCATCGCCGAGCGCGTGCTGCGCCTCCCGCCGGAGATGCGCGTCGACAAGAAGATCGCCTTCCGGGACGTGCCGACGGGAAGCTAGGTCTCCGGACGCTGCTAGTCTCCCGGCCATGAGCGTGGAGACCACATCCGAGGCCTGCACCGAAGGCGTGCGCGTGCACGTCGCGGCCCGCTACTCCGAAGAGCACTCGAACCCGCTCGGCAACGAGTGGTTCTTCCTGTACACGATCCAGATCCAGAACGAAGGCGAGGGGACCGTCCAGCTCCTCTCGCGCCACTGGCTCATCACCGACGGCACCGGGCAGGTGCGCGAGGTGCAGGGCGACGGTGTGGTCGGCAAGCAGCCCGTGCTCGAGCCGGGCGACGGTTTCGAGTACACCTCGGGCTGCCCGCTCGAGACGCCCTTCGGCACGATGGAAGGGACCTACCAGATGGTCCGTGAGGACGGCAGCCACTTCGATGCGCGGGTCGCGCGCTTCGAGCTGCGGGAGCCGCGCGCCGTCCACTGAGCCCGCCCGGGCGCCCGCCCCAAGGGAAACTTCACCCGCGTTGCCGGTCGGCCGATGAGCCCGGCATGGGAAAGCCCGAGACGAAGCCACCCCGAGCCCTCGTCCTGGCGGTGGCCACCGAGCCGCGCCGCCAGCAGGCGATCGCGGCCGCCCTGGTGCCCGAGTTCGCCGTGCGCCCCGTGGCGCCCGAGGCGCTCGGGACGCGGGGCCCCCTCGTGGATGCCCACGCCGCCGTCGTGCAGCTCGACCCCGGCCAGGACGCCCGCGATCTCGTCGCGCTGCGGGATCTCCCGGCGGGCCGCGCGATCATCCTGCTCTCCGAGGGGACGGACGAGGCCGCCCTGGAGTTCGCGATCGAGGAGCTCCGGCCCCACGCGGTGCTCGCTGCGGACCCGGCCCCGGCGGCGCTGCGGCTGGCCCTCCGCAACGGTCTTCCCACCGCCGGGAAGGTCGGCGAGGGAGCGCGACACAACCACCGACGTGCGCCGGCCCTGCTCGGCGTCTCGAAGGCGATCCGGGATCTGATGGAAGAGGTCCGCCGGCTCGCGACGTCGAACATCCCCGTCCTCATCCTCGGCGAGACCGGCACGGGCAAGGAACTCGTCGCGCGCGCGATCCACGAGGAAAGCCCGCGCGCGAGCCGGGCCTTCGTCGCCGTGAACTGCGGCGCCTTGCCGGATACGCTCCTCGAGAGCGAACTCTTCGGCCACGTGCGCGGCGCCTTCACCGGGGCCGACCGGGACAAGCGGGGCCTGTTCGAAGAAGCCGAGGGCGGGACGCTGCTCCTCGACGAGGTCGGCGATACGTCGCCGGCCTTCCAGACGAAGCTCCTGCGCGCCCTCGAGGCCCGCGAGATCCGTCCCGTCGGCGGGACGGAGGTGAAGCAGGTCGACGTCCGCGTCGTCTCGGCCACCCACCGCGACCTGAAGGAGATGGTCGAGGAAGGGAGCTTCCGTCAGGACCTCCTTTACCGCCTGAATACGGCGACGCTGTTCGTGCCGAGCCTGCGCCGCCGACGGGTCGACATCCCGTTCCTCGCCCAGCACTTCGCCGAGGAGTTCGGCGACGACCACGCGCGCAAGATCACCCTCGACGAATCGTTCCTCGAAGACCTCGCGCAGAAGGACTTTCCGGGGAACGTCCGCGAGCTGCGCAACGCCGTCGAGCGCGCCATCGCCCTGACGGCCCCCGGCGAGCAGGTCGGTGCGGGGCTCGGGGCCGGCGACGCACCCGAAGTCGAAGACGCGCCCGTCCGCGCCGGAACGCTCAAGGAGCGCCTCGACCAGGTGGAGCGCGAGGTCCTGCGCGACGCGCTCGATCGCTTCCACGGCAACCGCACGCGCATGGCCGAGGCCCTCGGCCTCTCGCGCGTCGGCCTGCGCAACAAGCTCCGCCGCCACGGGCTCGACGATCTGCACTGAGCCCGAGTCGGCACCCGTTCCTTCGATTGCCTAGAGGCCGTGCTTCTTGAGCTTGGTCCAGAGCGTGCGCTCACCGATTCCGAGCAGGCGGGCGGCCGCGGCCTTGTCGTCGTCGGCTTCCGCCAGGGCTCGCAGGACCGCCTTGCGTTCCGCTGCGGCCACCACGGGTGCCAGCTCGAACCCCCGGCTCCCGGGCTCCGACTCACTCGGGAGCAGGGACGCAATCAGGTCACGCTCGACCCGCTGTCCCTCGACGAGCACGGCGGCCCGTTCCATCAGATTGCGGAGCTCGCGGACGTTCCCTGGCCAGTCGTAGGCGGCGAGGGTCTCGAGCGCGTCGGCGGCGATCGTGATGGGCCCCCGCCCGAGTTCTCGCCCGAAGCCGGCGATGGCCGCCGCGGCCAGCGCCGGGACGTCGCTTCGTCGCTCCCGCAGCGGGGGGATCTGGATCCGGACGACGTTCAAGCGGTAGTAGAGGTCTTCCCGGAAGCTGCCGTCGCGGATCGCCTGCTCGAGATCGCGGTGGGTCGAGGAGACGACGCGAACGTCGACGGTCAGACGGCGGTTGCTCCCGACGGGCTCGATCACGCCTTCCTGGAGTGCGCGGAGCAGCTTGGCCTGGAGGCGAGGGTCCATGTCCCCGATCTCGTCCAGGAAGAGCGTCCCTCCGTCGGCGGCGCCGAATTTACCCTGACGATCCGATTGGGCACCCGTGAACGCTCCGCGCACATGGCCGAAGAGTTCGCTCTCGAGCAGCTCACCGGGGATGGCGGCGCAGTTCATCGGGACGAAGAGCTTCTCGGCCCGTGGGCTGCGGGCGTGCAGTGCGCGCGCGACGAGCTCTTTTCCCGTGCCCGTCTCGCCGGTGACGAGGACGGCGCTTCGGGCCGGCGCGGCCTTCTCGATCAGGCCGTAGATCGCTTTCATCGCGGGCGATTCGCCGATCAGCTCGCCGAACCCCGCGGCCCGCTCGGCTTCTTCGCGCAGATAGCGGTGCTCGGTTCGCGTTCGGGAGGCGTCGAGCGCGCGCCGGATCAGCATCTCGAGGGCGTCGACGTCGAAGGGTTTGGCGACGAAGTCGAGGGCGCCGAGCTTCATGGCCTCCACGGCCGAGGTCACGGTTCCGTAGGCCGTCAGGACGAGGACGGGCACCTCCGAGTCGAGTTCGCGCAGTCTGCGCATGAACTCGAGCCCGTCGATTCGTGGCATCTTGAGATCCGTCAGGACCAGCGAGAAGGTCTCGGCTTCGAGCGCCTCGAGCGCGCTCCCGGCCTCCTCGAAGGCGGAGGACTCGAGGCCCATCCGTTCGATGAGGATCTGCAAGATGCGCCGCGTGGGCCGGTCGTCGTCGAGGATCAGGATTCGTTTCATCGAGTTGCCTCTCTCACGCGGAGCCTTCGGGTTCGCTCGGGTCGTCGGCGAGCGGCAGCTCGACCCGGAAGGTCGCTCCCGCCGTAGGGTCGGACCGGACCATGATCTGGCCGTGGTGGTCGTGGATCACGCGTTTCACGAACGTCAGGCCGAGCCCCACTCCGCCGGCTCGCCCGGTGACGAACGGCTGGAAGATCTTCTCTCGAAGCTCCGGCGGAACGCCAGGTCCGTCATCGGTGATCTCGAACCCCCCGCAGCCGCCGCGACCGTCGAGGGTCTCGATCACGATGGAACCGCCTTCTCCCACGGCCTCCATCGCATTCACGAGGAGATTGACGGCCACGCGGTGGATGAGCTCGGACTCGCAGCGAACGGCCGGTTCGTCGGGGGCCGGCACCTGCTCGATCGTGATGGAGCGCTCGGCCGCTCTCGAAGCGACCAGGGCGACGGCCTGCGCGAGCGGATCCGAGACCCGGACGGATGCGAGGCGCGGCGGGTGGGGGCGGTCCAGGGTCAAGAGGTCGTTCACGACGGAGGCGAGACGGTCCACCTCGGCACCGAGCATGTGAGCCAGTTCGCTGGTTTGCCCGTCCGCGTCGGTGGGCAGCGACTGCTCGAGGAGCTGCGCGGAGCTCCGGAGGACCCCGAGCGAGGTCCGGATCTCGTGCGCGACGCCGGCGGCCAGCTCGCCGACGAACGCGAACTTCTCCGCCTCGATGAGGTCGCGCTGAGCCCGGTCGAGGTCGCCGGCCATCTGGTTGAAAGCCGCAGCCAGCGTGCCGACCTCGTCGTCGCTCCGGACCGGAACGCGCCGGGTCTCCGCTTTCCCCTGAGCAAGACCGCGGATCGCCCCGGTGAGTTCCGAGAGCGGGCGAGCGACCTGGCGGGCCCCGAAACTCGCGACCGCCAAGCCGAGCAGGAGAACGATGCCGAGCGTGGCGAACAGTCGCCCCGAGAGGGCGCGAACCGGAGCGAGCGCGGATTTTCGATGCTCGACGACGATGAGGTGCTGTCCGGCCAGAGTCCCGGGCAGGTCCGGTGCGAAGCGGGCATGTCCGACGATCCACGGGCTCGCGAGCGGCGACATGCGGTCCCCAGCGACGACGGCGGCGAGCATCCGTGCCACGGCTTCCGAGGGCGCCGCTTCCCAGGCACCGCCGAGCACGCGGCCCCCGGCGTCGCATACGAAGATCTCGGATGCGAGCCCGAGACCCGCGAGTTCTTCTCGGACCTCCTCGGTGTACGAGGTCAGTTGTTTCCAGTCGAGGACGCCGAACAGGACGCCGAGCGAGCGTTGCGTCGCATCGGGGTCGGGAATGCGGGCGCTGATCCACAACCGGTCCCCCTCGAGCCTTGCCTCGCCGGCCCCGAGGCCGATCGTCGACCTTTGGCCGAGGGCGCCGGCGTCGCTCGATGCGACGACCCGGCCCGCCTCATCCACGACCTGGTAGTCGACCCGGAGCGGACTGCCATCGCGAAGGGTGACCAGGGCCTGGGTGATTCGCTTATCGATGTCGCCGACGCGAATCTCCCGCATCCAATCCTGCCGTGCAAAACTCGCGAGCGTTCGCTGCTCCGTGCGGAGGATGGACGAGAGTCGACCGGCGACGTGGCGCGCCTCGCGTTCGAGCTCCCGTCCGATCGCACGCTCGAGCGAGTCGCTGCCGTGCCGCTCCGCGATGGTGATGAGAAGGACACCGAACGACGTCAGAAGGACGGCGACGAACAACAGGAGCTTGTTCCCGATCGTTCGAGCGGGTAGAAAGGTCCGTGTCCGCGCGAGGGAGGATGTTCCTTCCCTCTGGTCCTCAGGTTGCCGAGTCATGTTCCGTGCCGTGACGACATCCCAACACGAATCTACCACTCTGCCGAAGCGGTCGAAGCGCGGGCTCGTGGGAGCGCTCGTCTCCGCCGTCCTGCTCGCTTCGGGGGGTGTGCAGGCTCAGTCGACGCTGCCGATCGGCCCTGGCGCCGGGGGCACACCGCCGCGGCTCTCCTTTTCCACGCCGCTCGGTGCCTTCGAGTATCGAGCGGGACGGGGAATCCGGCTCGGCGATACCGGGCTGACCGTCGGCGGCTTCAGCATCGTCGAGATCGACGACGAAGCACCGGGTGGCACGACCGTCGAGCTCGATAGCGTGAACCTGCTCATCCTGTTCGAGCCGATCGAGCCGCTCCGCTTCTTCGCCGAGGTCGAGTTCGGTGACCTCGCTTCCTGGGATCGAGAACGGGACGACTTCGATCACGACCCCGACATCGTCGTCGAGCGCCTCTACGCGGATTGGATCTACAACGATGCACTGAACCTGCGGATCGGAAAGTTCCAGACTCCGGTCGGGCGCTGGAACCTGGTTCCCGCAGAGCCCTTCGTCTGGACGGCCGTCGAGCCCGTCCAGATCGACCGGGCTTTCGAAGAGCATCAGACGGGCGCGGCGTTGTTCGGAACGTTCTATCCCGGGAACGAAACGCTTCGTTGGTGGGTCTACGCCCAGCTCATCGATCCCCTCGACCCGGACCCGGACTTCGAGACCGCCGAGCGAACGGCCGGCGCCCGGCTCGAGTATGGCAACGCCCTCGGCGGCTGGTCGATCGGTGCCTCCCTGCTCGCCGCGGAGCAGAAGAACGAATGGAGCTACCTCGCGGGCTTCGATTGGATGGTCCAGCTCGGCCCGCTCGAGGTGACCAGCGAAGCGGTGTTCTCCGAGGGGAGCATTCCGGACCGCGATCTGTGGTCCGTCTACGTTCAAGGGGTCTACGACCTCCGCGCTGTGCCCTTCCTCGACAACGTCTATCTCGTCGCCCGCTTCGAGCACTTCGACCCCGACGGCCAGGGCAACGACGTGAGCCTCTGGGACGTCGGTGTGAGCTGGCTGCCCGTGCCGTGGTTGAATCTCAAGGCGGGCTACCGGTTTTCGGACCGTGTGACCGACGACGTCGTAGAAGGCGTCACCGCTTCGCTCTCGGTGCTGTTCTGAATGGGTCTGCTGCGCTCCCTCGTCGTCGGCCTCGTCGCGCTCACGGCGCTCCTCGCGGCGGGCTCTGCGACGGCCGAGGGCATCGCCGTGATCGTCCACCCGGAACGATCCGATCGCCTGGACGCGGCGGAGATCGTCCAGGTCTACCTGAAGCAACGGCGCTTCTGGAAAGACGGGACCCGGATCGTGGCCGTGAACCGGGAGGCGGGAAGCGCGATCCGCGCCGAGTTCGTTTCGCGAGTTCTGCAGACCTCGCCGAGCCGACTCGCCGTCTACTGGAACCGCCAGTACTTCCAAGGAGTCCTGCCTCCTGCGACGCTCGCTTCGGGCGAGGCCGTCCGCCGTTTCGTCGCGACCGAGCGCGCCGCGATCGGCTACGTCGACCCGGCGGTTGCCGACGACTCCGTACGGGTCCTTTTCGAGATCTCCGCTACGCACTGACGCCTCGCGCGGCGCACCCAATCGGGTGCCCGCCCCGGTCGGATCCAACTCGCAACATCCGTGCCCGGTGTCGTCCAGGAGCCGGAAGGAGAAGGGGCTCGGAGCGCCCGTGGCCCGCCGATTCCGGCGGTCCGTCTGCCGATCTCGGCAGACCGCAGGCGGGTTTTGGAGGCGACGGCTCTCGTGCGGGCTCCTGGCTTCACGGGAGCGGCAGGACGCTGGCACCCGCGTTGCAGTGCCCTTCACCAACGCCGAGGCGAGCGAGTCTCTTCTCGGACGGGAAGTAGCGGTCCTGTCCGGCGCCGCGTTCCGGCTCCCCCCGGACGCGGCGCCACCCTCCGCGGGCGCCCGGCATGCGCGAAGGAAGCCAGACCATGAGGAGCCTGTCCGTGCTGGTCGCCGGCTATCACCACCGGGCGAACATTCTCGGGGCCCACGTGTTCATCCACGGGCTGGTGCGAGCGCTCAGGGACCGTGGGCACCGGGTGACCTTCCTGCAGGTCGCCCGTCCGGATCACCGGGTCTCGATCGACGGCGTGCGGATGATCTACCTGGGCGCCCGGGCCAAGCGCCTCTATCCACTGCGCTACGCGCTCCGGCGCCTCGCGAGTTTCGATGTGATCCATACGCACTACGTCGCCGGGTCGTTCCTCGGGCTTCGGAGCCGCGCAGCGCATCGGGCGGGCATCGGCCGCCTTCCGATGGTCGCGCAGTTCCACGTCCCCGAGGTCTCTGCTGCACCGCTTCGTTCCTCCAACTGGCGCTGGAAGTACCTCGCGATGGCGGTGAAGTGTGCGCCGGTCCGGCTGACGCCGACACGTTGGCTCGCAGGTGCGCTCGGGGACCGCTACGGCGTCGATCCGTCCCGCTTCAACGTGATCCCCTACGGGATCGGCAGCCATTGGTTTCGCACCGGTGGCGCCTCGGCCATGCCGCGCGGGAAGGAGGCGCCACGCGTCGTCCTGGTCAACATGAAAGGCGTCGAGGTCGCGCTCGATGCGTTCGCACGCATCCCGAAGCAGCGAAACGCGACGCTCGAGTGCTTCGGAACGCTGCCCCGCGGCCACGACTTCGAGGGGCGCGCGCGAGCGCTCGGCATTGCGGAGCGGGTCCGATTCCGAGGTTTCGTGCCGAACGAGGACCTCCCGGCCCGTCTGGAAGGGGCCTCGCTGCTCCTTCATCCCAACGCGAGTGGCAACATGGACCAGGTCCTGCTCGAGACTCAGGCTCTCGGAATCGCCGCCGTGACGAGCCGGGTGAACGGGAATCCGGAGTGCGTGGAGGAGGGCCGGACTGCGCTCCTGTGCCCGGTGGGCGACCGCGACGGCTTCGCTCGAGCGATGGCCGGGATGCTCGAGCGTCCAGAGGTCTGCGCCCGCTTCGGAGAGGCGGCGCGCAACCGGGCTCGGGACCGCTTTCATTGGGATCGTGTCGCCCCGCGCCTCGAGGACGAGATCTATCGGCCCCTCGCGAACGGGGAGAACGTCGTGTCCACCCCCGAGGCTCCCTCCGGATGACCGGGTGGCTCGGCCACACGCTGGCGCGGCGGGAAGACGAGAGATCCGCACTTCGCCGGCTGCGCCGCCTCCGCAACGAGCCGAGAGGGCGGCCGGGTCGGACACGGCTGTTCGGCGCTGAATTCGAGTACGTCGACGGGCGCTCTCTCTACGCCCAGTTCAAGGAGATCTTCCACCGCCGGGTCTACGACTTCCACGTCGCGGATCGCTCCCCCAGCATCCTCGATTGTGGAGGGAACCTCGGGCTCGCCGCCCTCCGGTTCCGACGATGCTACCCCGCAGCGACGATTCGCTGCATCGAAGCGGATCCCGAGTTCGCTGCGATTCTGGAGACGAACCTGCGCGCTCAGGGCGACGCTCGGACCGAGGGCCTCGCCGGCGCGGTGTGGTCCGAGGGGGGCCGCATGCGATTCCAGTCCCGTGGCGGGGATACGGGGCACCTGCACCCACGGGGAGGAATCGAGGTTCCGTGCTTCGATATCGCGGACTTGTGCAGCCAGCGCGTCGATCTGTTGAAACTCGACATCGAGGGTGCGGAAGGCGAGGTGCTCCGTCGATTGGTCGCGAGCGGGGCGAGCGAGCGGGTCGGGCGGATCGTCTGTGAATGGCATGAGCGCGGCGCCGGTGCGTCGGCCCTGCCGGAGACTCTCGAAGGGTTGTTCCAGGCGGGGTTCACGACCCGGGTCTTCGCGGGCGCTTCGTCGCCGGACATCGATGCCGACCCGGCCCTTTCGGGGTTCGCCGCGGTCCCGTTTCGCGGTGCAACCCTCCTGATCTACGCCTGGCGGCCCCTTCCGTGACCCGGGACACGGAGCGCCATGATGTCGTGATCCCCGTCTACAACGCGGTGGCGCACGCCTGCCGCTGCATCGACTCTCTGTACGCTTCGGTCCCGGACCGCATCGCCCGGGTCATCGTCGAGGACGATGCCTCGGGCACGCCGACTCGGGAGGGTCTCGCGGCCCTCGAGCATCCTCGGCTGCGGGTTCACTCGGTTCCGCGCAACACCGGCTTCGCCCGCTCCGTGAACCGGGGTCTCACGCGGACGCGATCGGAGTTCGTGCTCGTGCTGAACTCGGACGTCGTGCTCTCCGACGACTTCGTCTCCCCCCTTGCCGAAGCGCTTCGCCGGGACCCTTCCCTGGCCGCGGTCTCACCGAGAGACGGCCGTGGGAGAGATCTCTCGGACTATGAGCGCGAGTCCGGCTACGTCCGCAGCTACGGGCTCTGGGCCCACGCCTTCCTCGTGCGGCGCAGCGCCTTCTTCCAGGTGGGTGGCTTCGACGGGAGCTTCGGCCGGGGATACTTCGAGGACCTGGACCTGTCGCGGAAGTGGACGGCACGCGGTTGGCGCATCGGCGTGCATCCCCACGCCGCGGTCGAGCACGCGGGCCACGGTTCCTTCTCGGCCCTTCCGGAGACCACCGCGCTCCGAGCCGCGAACCGGAAGCGGTACTTCCAGCGCTACCCGGATGCGCGACGGCGGGTCCTTCTCGTGACGCCGCGCTCGGCATCGCTGAATCTCGACGCGCGAGCCCGCGTTCGCGGAGTGCTCGCGGAGGGCGGGCGCATCGATTGGGTCGGGGGCGGTCATGGATCGATTCCCGCGTGGCCCATGAGGAGGCTTCGGTTCGGGTGGGGAGGGGCGGCGCGCAAGCTGAGCGCGCGGGCGTGCGGTTCGCGCGGCCACTACACCGATGTCTGGATCGACGACGAGAAACGCGCATCAGGGATCGACCGCGCGGCGCGCCGCGCGGGCCTTGCGTCGATGCGAGGGCGCTTCACGGAGCCGGGCTGAATTGCGCGCCGTGAGCCGCGCCGATGTCGGCAGTCGGAGCGTGGGTTTTCCGACGGCACCGCCGGAGCCAGCGCGACCCAGCCGGATCATGCAGTACGGCGCGTCCCGGCGAGCGCAGAGTCGAACGAGAGGCCCGCGGAGGATGGCACCTGCGTTGCAATCCTCGCCGCGCATGATCGCACTCGAAGTCAGTAGCGCCGCGGGGCACCGTCACGGTGGGATCCCGCGCGCCATCCGAAGCCTCGTGACCGAACTGGTTCGAACCGACCCCGAGACACGCTACGACCTCTGCTACCGGTTCTCGCGGCGAAAGCGCGGAGGCCTCTTCCGACCCGACGCGGAGAACGTGCATCTCCGGTGGATCCAGGACCCCGTCAATCGGGTACTCCTCCGGGGCGACCGGATGCTGCACTCGATGGGGATCTACCTGCCGCGCACCCCGCGCCGCCTGCTCAAGCTGGTCACCGTCCACGACCTCAATGCCGTCCGCAACCCGCAATGGGTGAGGCCCGGCTGGCACGCGCGGCGAAGCGAACGAATCCGGGAAACGGTGGATCGCGCCGACCACGTCGTGACGTACAGCCGCTTCACGGCCGAAGAGGTCTGCGACCAGTACGGTTTGCCGGCGTCCCGAGTCCACCCCGTGCCGCTCGGCGTCGATCTCGAACGCTTTCGTCCACCGGACGAGTCCGTCGCACGCAGCATGAGGCAGCGTCTGGGTGACTATGCGCTGGCCGTGGCCGTCGTTACGCCTCGCAAGAACCTCCCGCGGCTGGTCGCGGCCGTTGCGCGTGTCCCGGGCTTGCGCCTGGTGCTGGTCGGGCATCCGAGCGATGGCGAGAGCGGCCTGCGGGAGGCGATCGTTCGCCACCGGATGGAGGAGCGCACGCTGCGGCTGCCCCCGGTCGACGACGAGACGCTCGTCGCCCTGATGGCTGGAGCGCGCGTCTACGCGGCGCCGAGCCTCTATGAAGGCTTTGGCCTCACCGTGCTCGAAGCCATGGCGGTCGGGACCCCCACCGTCGCCTCCTCGGCCGCTTCATTGCCGGAGGTCGTCGGCGAAGGGGCAGCTCGGCCGGATCCCACCTCCGTCTCCGCGATCGCCGACGCCATCGAGCGGCTGGTCTACGACGAGGCGGCGGCCCAGGACCTGCGCAAGCGCGGACTCGACCGGGTCCAGGCCCTTCGCTGGACCGACTCGGCCAGGCGGATGCGAGGCCTTTATCGCCAGCTCGCCGGCGTGTGAGCACGGGCCGGAACCGCACTTTCCACCTGCACCGGTCAACGCGCTTCCAGCGACCGGAAGGCCCGCAACGGCATCAGTTGAGGGCGCGATTGCCTTCAGCCTGCCGGTCCGGGTGCCGAAAAACGTCCGGGTTCGGCCCCAGGAGCGGTCGCGTAAACCCTTGAATTCAAAGGATTTCGGCTTACGGCGCCGGCTGGCACGGGGGTTGCTCTAGTACCGGGTCATCAGGCGGAGACGCCGCCTGGGAACGAAAACCTGGGAAGGTTTGCAGACAACGACAACGATGGCGGCCCGTGCGCGGGCTGAGACTCTCCAGGGGTGGCTCGGGTCTCGGACAGCGCACGGGCCTTGTCGTTTCTGCGCCCCGGGGCGCTCCGCCGCGCAGCGAAGGCGCCGCATCGTCTTGTATCGTGCCCGCGGTGAGGGCCCGATGAAACTCCGCAAACGGATCTACCGCCGCCTGCGCCATGCGTGGAAGCCGCTGCTGGTGGGCTTCCGGCGCCGCAAGGGTCAGGAGCGGATCCAGCGCAGCGTGCCGCTCCGCCCCGAGGACCGGAGCGACAAGCGTCGCCGCCAGCACGTGCTCGTCGATCTCGTCCACGAGGAGCTCGAAGGGGGCGCCCTCGAGATCGCGGAGATCGGAACCCGCACCGGGCGCACCGCCCGCCACGTCGCGCGCTACTGCCCCCAGGTCGCGCGGCTCGTCGCCATCGACCTCGAGCCGCCGCTGCTCCCCGACATCTTCGCCGACGAACCGCGCATCACCTTCCGGCAGGGCTGGTCCGACGAGGCCGCCAAGGACTTCGCCGACGAATCCTTCGACCTCGTCTTCATCGACGCGGATCACTCCGAGGAGTGGGTCCTGCGCGATCTCGCCGCGTGGCTGCCCAAGGTGCGCGCCGGCGGCGTCATCGCCGGCCACGACTACGGCGCTCCCCACCACCCTGGCGTGAAGCGCGCCGTCGACCGCGTCTTCGCGAACCACCCGCACCCCGTCCGACTCGAAGCCAACAAGGTGTGGTGGACGCGGAAGGCCTAGCGTCCGGCCCCAAAAAGGAAACGGGCGCCCGGCTCGCGCCGGACGCCCGCGTCGTTCTCGACCGAAGCCGGTGAACTACTTCTTCACCTGCTCGCTCGCCGCCTTCACCGTCTTCACGATGCGGCCGGCGACCTTGTACGGGTCGGCGTTCGAGGCCGGGCGCCGATCCTCGAGCCAGCCCTTCCAGCCGTTCTCGACGGTCAGAGCGCCGATGCGGATCGACGCACCCCGGTCCGAAACCCCGAAGCTGAACTTGTCGATCGACTGGGTCTCGTGCTGGCCCGTGAGCCGCTGGTCGTTGTCCGCGCCGTAGACGGCGATGTGCTCGGCCACGACCGGCTCGAAGGCCTTGCAGATCTGCTCGAAGACGGCCTGGCTGCCGCAGGTGCGGAGCAGCTCGTTCGAGAAGTTGGCGTGCATGCCCGAGCCGTTCCAGTCGCCCTTGATGGGCTTCGGCTCCCAGTTGATGCTGTAGCCGTACTTCTCGGTCACGCGCTCGAGCAGGTAGCGAGCCACCCAGGTCTCGTCGCCGGCCTTCTTGGCGCCCTTGGCGAAGACCTGGAACTCCCACTGGCCCATCATCACCTCGGCGTTGATGCCTTCGACGTTGATGCCGGCGTCGAGGCACAGATCGAGGTGTTCCTCTACGATCTCGCGGCCGATGGCGTTCTGGCCGCCCACCGAGCAGTAGTACGGGCCCTGGGGGCCGGGGTACCCGTGCTGCGGGAAGCCGATGGGGCGCTGATGCTCGTCGTCCCAGATCGTGTACTCCTGCTCGAAGCCGAACCAGAAGTCGTCGTCGTCGTCGTCGATCGTCGCGCGTCCGTTGGACTCGTGCGGCGTGCCGTCGGCGTTCAGGACCTCGGTCATCACGAGGAAGGCGTTCTTCCGGCCCGGGTCCGGGTAGATCGCGACCGGCTTCAGCAGGCAGTCGGAGTCGTTGCCCTCGGCCTGCTCGGTGGAAGAACCGTCGAAGCACCATTCCGGCACGTCCTTGAGCTTGCCGGAGAAGTCCTCGACCACCTTGGTCTTGCTGCGAAGACTCTGGGTCGGCTTGTAGCCGTCCAGCCAGATGTATTCGAGCTTCGCTTTGTCACCCATTTCGAATCGTCCTCCTCGAGGATGGTCGTTTTCATTCCGTTGCTGATCAGCTGGGAGGGCGATTCGAGCACCGATGGGCCCCGAGCTGCACAGTTCCGGACGGCGTCCCGTCCGAAGCCCCCACTGAATGACGATCCACTATGGCAAGTCGCGTGCCAGGCGGGGATGCGCCGCAGGGCGATTCTACAGCCGTTCCGGGCGGTTCGGGAGGAATCTCTGCCCGATTCCGCGGCAGGGGCTGCCTAAGAATTGTGCAATGAAAAGCGCGAACGGGCCGAGGGTGGCCCAGGTTCGAGGACGGGCCAGGGGGCCCTCGAGACGGCACGGATCGGCCCGGGCAGGGTCCGGAACTGAGGCGCCGTGGCCGTGCGCCCGATACGTTCAGCCCATGCCCCGCGAGTTCCCGGAGAGCCAGGACGACTACCCGGACGTCCACCTCGAAGACACGGACGTACCCCTTCCGGACCACGTCCAGAACAAGTCCCTGCGCTACACGGGCTTCAAGACCGTTGCGAAGGGCGGCAAGTGCGTCATCCAGTCCTGCAAGGACTTCTACCTCGGCCGCACGGTCGCGATGAAGAGTCTGCGCAAGGAATTCGTGAACGATCCGCTCGAGACCAAGCGCTTCCTGCGGGAGGCGCGCGTCTCCGCGATGCTGCAGCACCCGAACACGATCCCGATCTACGAGCTCAACCGGAACAACCACGGCCAGTACTACTTCACCATGAAGCTCGTGCACGGGATGACCCTGCGCGAGGTGATCGACCAGTCGCGCGAGTCCGAGTTCTACTTCATCGAGGGCTACGGCCTCGACCGCATGGTGAGCATTCTGATCCAGATCGGACATGCTCTCGACTACGCCCACAGCCACCGCGTCATCCACCGCGACGTCAAGCCGGCGAACATCCTCATGGGACCCTTCGGCGAAGTGATGCTGCTCGATTGGGGCCTGGCCAAGGTGTGGAACGCCAAGGAAGAGGACGAAGAGTCGAGCGCGGGCATCGAGGGCGGCACGATCCACATGACGGGGCAGGGCCAGCTCCAGGGGACCGCGCCCTACATGTCGCCCGAGCAGATCGAACGCTGCCCGGACATCGACGGCCGCTCGGATCTCTACAGCCTCGGTGCGGTGCTCTACGAGAGCCTGACCCTCGAGACCATGGTCGAGGGGAACAGCATGCAGGAGATCTGCGACAACGCCCGGAACGTCACCCCGGTGCCGCCCTCGGAGCGCGCGCCGGACCGGACGATCCCCGAAGACCTCGAAGAGCTCTGCATGAAGGCGGTGGCGAAGGACCCCGACGACCGCTTTGCGACGGTCCACAAGTTCGTGACCGAGCTGCGTGCCTGGCGTGCCCGGCGGGTGCGCCGATAGGGCGACGGGTGCGCCGATAGGGCGACGGGTGCGCCGATGGGGCCGCGGTGCCCGTTCCAATCCCCGTCGTGAATGTGTCAGACTCCCGGGTCCATGAGGAGCCATCCCTCTTGAGCCGCGAGCCCCTTCGCATCGGTGTCCTCGGTGCAGCGCGGATCACCCCGATGGCGCTCCTGCGCCCGGCCCGCAACGTGCCCGGCGTCGAAGTGAGCGCGGTCGCGGCGCGCGATGCCACCCGCGCCGCCGCCTTCGCGCGCAAGCACGGCATCCCGCGCGCGCTCGAGAGCTACGAGGCGATCGTCGAGGACCCGAACCTCGACGCGGTCTACATCCCCTTGCCCAACGGCCTCCACGCCGAGTGGACCGAGCGTGCGATCGCCGCAGGGAAGCACGTCCTTTGCGAGAAGCCCTTCGCTTCGAACGCGCCCGAGGCCCAGCGCGTGGCCGAGGCCGCGCGCAAGAGCGACCGCGTCGTCATGGAAGCCTTCCACTGGCGCTACCACCCGCTCGGGCGCCGCATGGTGGAGATCTGCCGGCTCGGGCTGCTCGGGACGATCCGTCACGTCGAGACGTCGCTCTGCATTCCGCTGCCGCTTCCCGGGGATATCCGCTACCGCCTCGATCTCGCAGGCGGCGCCCTCATGGACACGGGCTGCTACACGATCCACATGCTCCGCCACCTCGCGGGAGAGGAGCCGATCGAGGTGGTGACGGCCGAAGCCAGGCTCGCGCGGCCCCGGGTCGACCGCTTCATGCGGGCGACCTTCGACTTCGCGAGCGGTGCGACCGGCCGCATCACATGTTCGCTCTTCTCGGCCCGGCTGCTCGAGATCCGGGCGCGCGTGGTCGGCGACGAGGGCGAGCTGCGGGTCTTCAACCCGCTCGGGCCCCAGGTCCATCACCGGCTCGTCCTCGACACGGAGCGTGACGGCAAGCGGCCCGAGACGTTCTCGCGTGAGCCGACCTACCTCTTCCAGCTCCGCGCCTTCGAGGCGGCCGTGCGGGACGGTGCCCCATTCCCGACCGACGTCGACGACGCCGTCGCGAACATGCGCGTGATCGACGCGGTCTACGAGAAGGCGGGCCTCGGTCCGCGCGGAACCTGATGGCGAACCTCGGCCGGACCCTCGCCGCCGTCGTGGCCATGCTGCTGCTCGCGGCGGCGGTCTTTCTCGTGCCGACGCTCTTCGGCAAGCCCTGGAAGATCGAGCACTACTACCTGCGCGTGCTGGCCCAGTTCGTCCTCGAGCACCCGATGCTGCTTTCCTACGGCCGGATCCTCGACCCCTACGGTCTCGACTTCTACTCTGACGATCTCGAGGACCTCTCGCCCGCCGCCACCGACCGCATGGCCGACCAGGTCGACGAATTCCTCGAAGGGCTGCGCGCCTACGACCGCGAAGATCAGACCCCGGAACAGCTGCTCTCGACCGACGTCATGGCCTGGTTCCTCGAGACGCGCCAGGCCGGGCGGCCCTTCCGGTTCCACGGCTACCCGGTGAACCAGTTCGACGGCGTCCAGAGCTCGCTGCCCGATTTCATGATGAACATCCACACGGTCGAAGACGTGGACGACGCCGAGAACCACGTCGCGCGCCTCGAGAAGGTCGGCGTGGCCTTCGACCAGCTCATCGAGGACCTGCGGCATCGCGAGTCGCTCGGCGTCCTGCCGCCGCGCTTCGTGTTCGAGGCCGTGCTCGAGGAGATCGAAGGGTTCGTCTCGGGTTCGGCGGAGGAGAACCCGGTCTACGTGGACTTCTCCGACGACCTGGCCGAGGCCGACGGGGTCTCCGAGGCGGAGCGCGAAGCGCTGCTCGGCCGATCGAAGGCCGCCATCGCGGAGGTCGTCGTGCCCGCCTACCGCCGCCTCGCGGAGGTGCTCGACGACCAGCGGACCCGGGCCACGGACGACGACGGCGTCTGGAAGCTCCCCGATGGCGACGCCTACTACCGCTGGGCGCTGCGCTGGCACACCTCGACGGATCTCTCGCCCGACGAAGTGCACGAACTCGGCCTCGCGGAGGTCGCGCGCATCCGCGGCGCGATGACCGATGCCTTCCGCGAGCTCGGCCAGGAGGTCGAAGACCCCGTCGCGGCCCTGGCGGAGCTCGCCGCGCAGCCGGGGGCCGTGTACGAGGACACCGAGGGCGCGCGCGAACGGATCCTCGAGGACTTCCGGGCCATCGCGCGCGAGGCGGAGGCGCGCATGCCCGAGTTCTTCGGCCGGCTGCCCGAGGCGCCGGTCTCCATCGAGCGCGTGCCGCCCTTCAAGGAGACCGGCTCGGCGGCCGCCTACTACAACCCGCCGTCCTTCGACGGCTCCCGGCCGGGCACGTTCTACGCGAACCTGCGCGACCCGGCCGAAGTCCAGAAGCTCGGCATGCGCACGCTGACCTATCACGAGGCGGTGCCGGGCCATCACCTGCAGCTCGCCCTGGCCTTCGAGCAGGAGGAACTGCCGTTCTTCCGGCGCATCATCCCCTTCACGGCCTTCATCGAAGGCTGGGCCCTCTACGCGGAGCGGCTCGCACTCGAGGAGGGCTTCCACCCGACGCCCGAAGATCGCCTCGGGGCCTACCAGGCCGAACTCTTCCGCGCCGTGCGGCTCGTGGTGGACACCGGTCTTCACGCCAAGCGTTGGACGCGAAAGCAGGCCTTCGAGTACATGGTCGACAACACCGGCCAGCCGCCGGTCGAGGTCCAGGCCGAGATCGACCGCTACATCGTCATGCCCGGCCAGGCCTGCGCCTACAAGATCGGGCAGCTCCAGATCCTCGGACTTCGGGATCAGACCCGCGAAGAGCTCGGGAGCCGCTTCGACCTGCGCGCCTTCCACGACGTCGTCCTCGGCAACGGGGGGTTGCCCCTCGAGGTCCTCGCGCGCGTCGTCGAGGGCTGGGTGGACGCGCAGCCGTAGGCGCGGCGCTATCCGAGGACGTGGTGGAGGGCCGCGGCCCCGAAGAGCAGCGCGTAGGTGCCCGCGAGCCAGAGGAGCCCCCGGCGCGACATCTCGCGCGCCGGGCGCGGCACCACGCAGGCGGCGGGCCGGGTCGACTGGATGCTCGGCGTTGCCATCTTCATAGTGTAGCCGGCGGCTAGCCGGCGGCTGCCGGGCGTGATTGGCTGATCGCCAGGCCGGCGAGGACGAGGCTGAGGGCGAGCAGGACGCCCGGCCCCGCGCTCTCCCCGCGGAAGATCACGCCGCAGGCGAGGGCCACGATCGGAATCAGGAAGTTGATGTACGAGAAGAACGTCGGCCCCGCCGAGGCGACGAGGCGGAAGTAGATGATCGTCGCGCCGGCGGTCGTGACGACGCCGAGCCAGAGCAGGGCGGCGACGTCGACGGCGTCGAGGGGCAGCCGGTGGGGCGCGTCGATGAACCAGGAAGCCGGGCCGATCACGAGGGAGGCGAGGAGCAGCGTCGCGGTCGAGGCCGTGATGGCGTCGGTCTCCGGAAGGTGCCGGGTGAGGATCGCGTTCACGGCGTAGCAGACGGCGCCCGCGAGGACCGCGAGCTGGCGGACCAGGTCGTTGGCGCTCCCGCCGAGTTCGAGCAGCGCCTCCGGCCCGGTCAGGACGACGACGCCCGAGAAGCCGAGCAGGAAGCCGACGGCGCTCCGCCGCGTGAGCCCCTCGCCGGGGACGAAGAGGTGCGCGAGCACGAGCGTCGAGAGCGGCATGATTCCCATCAGGACGCCGGCGAGCCCGCTCTCGATCCGTTCCTGGCCCCAGCTGATCAGGAAGAAGGGCAGGCAGTTTCCGACGAGCGCGAGGGCGAGGAAGTGCCACCAGATGCGGCCGCGGGGCAGGCGGCGGCCCGAGAGCGGCAGCACGACGGCGAGCAGGGCGGCCGCCGAGACGATCCGGCCGGCCGCCACGGACAGCGCCGGAACGGTCTCGACCGCAACGTCGATGACCAGGAACGCCGTTCCCCAGATCGCGACGAGCGCGAGCAGCATCAGCCAGTCCGAAGCCGGGCGTCTCATGCCTCTTGCTGGCTTCGCTCCAGCACCTCGATCTCCGCGGCGACGCGCTCCCAATCGCGATAGTTCGCGTCGATCTCCGTCTGCTTCTCGCTGCGTTCCGCTTCGAGGGTGCGGACGGCTTCGCCGTCCTTGTAGACCGCCGGGTCGCCGAGGCGATGGCCGAGGGCTTCGACGTGCGCTTCGCCGGCGGCGATGTCCTCTTCGAGGGCCGCGAGCTTCTTGCGTGCGCGGGAGAGGCGCCGCTTCACCTCCTTCTCGCGTTCGCGCTCGGCGATCCGTTCGGCCTTGCTCCGGGGCGGAGCCTTCGGCTCGGGCGGAACGGCGCCGGCGTCGTCCTCCGTCCCTTCTGCCTTCGTCTTCCCCTTGGCCGTGGGCGCATCCGCCGCGCGGTCGACGAGCCCCTCGCCGGCCATGCGGTTGGCCCATTCGGTGTAGGTGCCCATGAACTCGTCGAGGCGTCCGTCCTTCACCTCGACCACCTTCGTCGCGATGGCGTCGATCAGGGTCCGGTCGTGGGAGATGAACAGGAGCGTCCCCTCGTAGCTCCCGAGCGCCTCTTCGAGCACCTCGCAGGCGACCACGTCGAGGTGGTTGGTCGGCTCGTCGAGGATGAGGAAGTTCGTCGGGCGCAGGAGCATCTTGGCGAGGGCGAGCCGGGCCTTCTCGCCGCCCGAGAGCACCGAGACCTTCTTGTCGACGTCTTCGCCCGAGAAGAGGAACGCGCCGAGGTGGCCGCGCAGGCGCGCGTGGTCGTCGAAGCGCGCCATGGTCTCGAGCTCGCCGATCACGGTCTGGCTCGTATCGAGCTCCTCGAGCTGGTGCTGGCCGTAGAAGGCGACCTGCACCTTGTGTCCGAGCTCGCGCGAGCCTTCCTCGAAGTCGAGCACGCCGGCCGCGATGCGCAGGAGCGTCGACTTGCCCGCGCCGTTCGGTCCGACCAGCGCCACCCGCTCGCCGCGGCGGACGAGGAAGTCGATCCCGTCGTAGACGCGCGTCTCGCCGTAGCGCTTGTGGATCCCCGTCATGCGCAGGATCGATTCGCCCGCGCGCTCGGGCTGGGGAATGCGCAGACGCATCGCACGGCGGACCTCGTCCTCCACCACGATGCGCTCCATCTTCTCGAGCTTCTTGACCCGGCTCTGGACCTGGGTCGCCTTCTTCGCCTTGTAGCGGAAGCGCTCGATGAAGCGTTCGGTGTGCGCGATCTCGCGCTCCTGGTTCTTCTGCGCCGCGAGGAGCTGCTCGCGGCGTTCCGCCTTCAGGGTCAGGTAGCGGTCGTAGCCCGATTCGTAGACCGTGAGCCGCGCATTCTCGAGCTCGGCGATGCGCGTGGTCTGGCGGCGCAGGAAGGCGCGGTCGTGGGAGATCAGGACGACGGCGCCGCGAAAGGCGTCGAGGGTCTCCTCGAACCACTGGATGGAGGGGATGTCGAGGTGGTTCGTCGGCTCGTCGAGCAGGAGGACGTCCGGCGAGGCCAGCAGCAGCTTGGCGAGCTCGACCCGCATGAGCCAGCCGCCGCTGAAGGAGGAGAGGGGCCGTGCGCGGCGCGCGGCGTCGAAGCCGAGCCCGTCGAGCACGCGATCGACGCGGGCTTCGCGCTCGAAGCCGCCGCCGAACTCGAAGGCGGCGCGGGCGCGGTCCCAGCGTTCGGCCACCTCCGGGGGGACGTCGCGGCCCTCGCGGCCGGCCTCTTCCATCTTGCCCTCGAGCCGGCGCATCTCGGCTTCGAGCCGGTCGAGCTCCGCGAGGGCGGTCGCGGCCTCCTCGTGAACGCTGCGGTCTCCCGAGGGGTCGATCTCCTGGCGCAGCATGCCGACGCGGGATTCCCGCGCGCGGAGCACGCGGCCCTGGTCCGGCGGATCTTCGCCCGCGGCGATCTTCAGGAGCGTGGTCTTGCCGGCGCCGTTGGCGCCGACGAGCCCGACCCGATCGCCGCGGTTCACGAGCAGGGACGCGTCGCGGAAGAGCGTGCGGACGCCGAGGGTCCGCGCCACGGCATCGAGGCGGAGGAGCATCGCGGGAGGTTAGGGCAAGGCCGGAGGCGGCGCGCAGGCCGGCGCGTTAGGCCGCCCGCAGCTCGAGGCGCTTCACGCCGCGAACGATGAAGGAATCGACCAGTTCGCGCTCGGGGTGGACGCGGGCCAGGCGGCCGAGCTCGGGGACGAGGGCCTCGAGGGCGACGCGCGCCTCGAGCCGCGCGAGCGAAGCGCCCAGGCAGAAGTGGGGCCCGAGCCCGAAGGCCAGGTGGCTCGGCCCGCGGCGCGTCGGTTCGAAGCGGTCGGGGTTCGGGAAACGCCGCTCGTCGCGGTTCGCCGCGCCGAGCAGGACGGCGATCTGGGAATCCTTCGGGATGCGGACGCCGTGGAGCGCCTCGTCCGCGACCGCCCGGCGCTGGAGCATCTGGACCGGGGAATCCCAGCGCAGCACCTCTTCGACGAGGTCCGGGATCGTCGCCGGGTCCGCCTGGACGCGGGCGAGCTGCTCGGGGTGGGTGAGCAGGGCGTCGACGGCGTTCCCGAGCAGGTTGGTCGTGGTCTCGTTTCCGGCCATCAGCAGAAGGAACACGAAGAGGAGGATCTCGAGATCGTCGAGCCCGTCGGAGGCGACCAGGGCGCTGACCAGGTCCTGCTTCGGCTCGGCGCGGCGCATCCGGAGGACCTCGCCGAGGTACTCGCGCAGCTCGCCCAGGGCATCGAACATCCCGGCGATGGCGGGCGCTCCCCCGGAGCCCGTGCCGCCGGCGATGAAGGCATCGCTCCAGCGCTTGAAGTCGTGCATGCGGGAGGTCTCGACGCCGAGCATCTCGGCGATGATCGTCACCGGCAGCGGGGTCGCGAGGTCGCGCACGAGATCGAAGGGCTCCCCCGAACGCAGGCGGGTGATGCCCTCTCCCGCGAGGGCCCTCGCGCGGCCCTCCCACTCGGCGATGCGCCGCGGGGTGAAGCCGCGATTCACGATGGCGCGCATGGCCGCGTGCACGGCACCGTCCTCGGCCGAGAGGAACCGCGCACGTGCGAGGGCCCAGGGCGGGGCCTTCAGGCGGCGCATCATGCGCACGCCGAGTTTCAGGCCTTCGATCGGTCCGAGCCGGAGCGTCGGCATCTGGCGGCGCCGGTCGAGCTTCGAGGAGAAACGTGCGGGCTCGCGCAGCACGTGCTCGACGTCGGCGAAGCGAGAAATCACGAAGTGGTCCGAGGCGGCCGCGAAGTGGACGGGCGCTTCGTCGCGGAGCATCTGGTAGGCCGGGTAGGGGTCCTGCCGGAAGCGGTCCGAGAAGGGGTCGAAGTCGACGGAGGCCATGGGGCTCGCGTCGGCAGGAAGGCGGCAACGATTGAGCAAAACCGCCCGAGGCGGGCTCTCGGCGAGCTAGAGCCCGTCTCAGAAATTGTCCTGCGTGTGCGGCCCACCGAGGAGGGCCGAGCCCGCTTCACAGTTCTTGAGACCGGCTCTAGACCTGGCGCAGGAACTCCGAGAGGCCGTACCCCGTCCGGTCACCAAAGCGCCACTCGGTCATGCCTTCCCCGATGTGGGTCGTCTGGCCTCCGCGGCGGTTGCGCAGGGGGATGAAGCCTTTCACCGTTCCGTGGATCTCGTGGGCCTCGCCGGCCTTGGTCTCGATCCGCGCGACGAGGCTGCGGTGGTAGAGGCCGTTGTCTTCGTAGTCGGCATCGATCGTGACCTTCGCGATCGGCTCGAGGGTCTCGCCCCGGATGATCACGCCGCCCTCCCGGGGCTTGGCGCCTTCCACCTGGATGCGGCTCACCATGGCGCCGAGGTCCGGCCCGAAGTTCATCGTCAGCCATTCGTAGCGCTCGATCGCTTGCCAGTAGCGCGGGCCCCAGGAGTGGTCGCGCAGGCCGAAGCCGTCGATCTCGAGGGTCTCGTCTCCGAGGTCGATCGCGCCGTGAACCCGCATGTGTTGCTCGTAGTGGGCCTTCGCGAACTGCTTCTCGGGGTCGCGGCCGGACTCGGCGTGGTCGTGGCTCTGGCCGTACATCGGGCCGACCGCCTCGTGGGTGAGGTCGAGAGCGATGCGCCGCCGCGGGCTCTCGCGGAAGGCGCGGCCCGGGTCCGCCAGGGCCTTCGGGTTGGCGAGCTCGATCACGCCGCCTTCGTAGCGGGTCCGGAGGCGTTCGGTCGGATCGAGGACGTCGAAGCGCAGCCCGCCGGCATCGAAGGCGTCGTTGTGCTCGATCTTCGCGCGCTTGAAGGCGAACAGGACGCGCTCGCCCGGGAGGAAGAGGCAGACCGTCATCTCGGCCTGGCCCTCGTTCGCCCGGTTGCCGAGCCGCACGAAGCCCCCGAGCGACTGCTCCGGGTCGAAGAAGTTGAAGTACATGCTCTCGTTGAAGTTGGGCTCGGGGCCGAGGGCATGGAGGCCGTCGTCTTCGGGCCCGAGATTGCCGAGGATCTTCGCCATGAACCGAGACTATCTCGTTCGAGCCGCTGCCCCAAGCGGAGGCGGCCCGCCCTCGCGGGAGCGGCGGGCCGCGGCGCTCAGTCTTCGACCGGAAGCGAATCGCAGCGCGAGTCGAAGTTGCATTCGACAAGCGGCACGAACTCGCCTTCCTCGGGCTTTACCTCGAGGAACTTCCCAATGCCCCTGGCGTAGTACTTGCGCTCGAAGGCGCCCGGGTCGAGCGTCGAGCGGTCTGCGATCACGACGCAGTCGGCGTCCGAACACATCAGCTCGGCGATGGCCTGCGGGACGAACTCGTCGAGCTCCTCGTCGGTGCCGTATGCGTATGTCGTCGAGAGCACCGTACCGATGTCCTCGGCGTTGCCCGGATCCCACTCCTGGCGGTAGCTGGTACCGACCACGGGTTGGGCCATGAAGACCGTTCCCGACTTGGCCAGATCGACCCCGATCTTGAAGCGGCCATCGATCGCGGTGAGCTCGGGCTCTGCCGGATCATCGCCTTCGAAGTACTCGTAGTCCTTGACCTCCTCGCCGCAGTAGATGACTTCGCCGTCGTTTCGCAGTCCGAACCAATCGTCCGTGTCCTCGACGAGCAGGCCGTCGCTGGTCACGATGTCGCGATAGACGATGCAGTCGATCCCGGCGATGCGTTTCGTGGCATCGAGGATGGTGATGTCGATGATCTCACCGTCCTCCTCGTAGACCCAGCGGTTGCCGACGGTCAGCGGGAAGTAGGGGTTGGTCTGAGTCGGGTTCCGCGGGTCCTGGAAGTCTTCCGGGTCGATCTCCGGTGCATAGGGGGCCTCTCCGATCTCGTGGCAGAGGGCCTTGCGCGCATCGAACTGGTCCGCGCACTCGCCCCCCGCCTCCCAGCGTTCGGCTCGCGCCTCCTTGCGGCACTCCCAGCGGTCCTCGGTCTCGTTCGCACAGAACGCGAGTTTCGTGTGGTAGTCCGCGAAGGTCTCGGAGTGGCAGGCCTTCAGCTGCTGCTTGGCCGTCGCCGAGCAGGCCCGGGAGCTGCCGCCGTGGCCGCCCTTGGCGAGGGCCGGCGACGCCATGAAAAGGAGTCCTGCCAGCGCGACTGCAGCGCACAGACCCCCATGAGTACGATCGTTCAGAGACATCATCGTTCGACTCCTTTGTCGTTTCCAAGGCGACCGCCAGGAACAGGCGACGCACTGGCTCCGGATTGCAACGGCCGTGCCTCGCGGAGGACGCGGAGGGGCCCGCTTTCGCCGCCTCGGCCTGCCGTTCCCGAGACGTCCCTGCCGAACCCGGCAGGGTTCTTCGCGGCAGGGTTCGTCGGCTGCGATGGGACGGCCGGCTCGCGCTTGCTTCAATACTGAGTGTCGACTAAGATATTCCGAGCATGAGCCCCCCGACCCCCAAAGCCGGTGCCGCCGCGCCCGGCGCGAGCTCGCCCCCTCGGCGAGGCCGGCCCTCGCGGCGCCCGGAGATCTTCTCTGCGGCGCTGCGCCTGTTCCGGGAGCGGGGGTTCCACGCCACCTCGATCAACGACATCGGCGCGGAGGCGGGCGTGGCCGGAACGGCCGTCTACTCGCACTTCGACACCAAGCAGGAAGTCCTGGCCGAGGCCATCCGCGAAGGCGCCGGCCGCATCGGCGCGGGCATGAAGGCCGCGATGGCCGCCGAGGCGGGGAGCCCGGCCGAGGCCCTCGAAAACGTCGTGCGCGGCTGGGTGGAGGTCGTGCTCGACAACGCCGATATGAACGCCTGCTACGTGCTCGAAGCCCGCAGCCTCGACGCGGACGTCCGCCAGCCCATGCTGCGCAGCGAGCGAGGCCTCCGCACCGTCCTGCGCGACCGTCTGCTCGCCGTGCGTCCGGAGCTCTCGCGGGACGAAGCCCAGACCATGGTGCAGATGTCGATCTTCTCGGTGCTCGCCCTGTGCATGCACCGCACCCGCATCGAGCGCGAGGCGCTCGTGAATCTGGCCACCGCTTTCGTGATCGGGGCGCTCTCGAGCCCCTTGGAAAACGACAACCCCTGAAACCCAGAGGAACTCCATGCAAGAAGCAGTGATCGTCGATGCCGTCCGCACGCCGGGCGGCAAGCGCAACGGAAAGCTCTCGAATTGGCACCCGGCCTCCCTGGCCGCGGAGACCCTGAAGGCCCTGGCCGAGCGCAACCAGCTCGACCCGGCTCTCGTCGACGACGTCGTCATGGGCTGCGTCATGCAGGTCGGCCCGCAGTCGCTGAACATCGGCCGCAACGCGGTGCTCGCCGCGGGCTGGCCGGAGTCCGTGCCGTCGACGACGGTCGACCGCCAGTGCGGAAGTTCCCAGCAGGCCATGCACTTCGCCGCCCAGGGCGTGATGTCCGGGGCCTACGACGTCGCCATCGCGGCGGGCGTCGAGGTGATGAGCAAGGTGCCCATGGGCGCTTCGGTCGTGAAGGGCATGGACTTCCCCTTCCCGAAGGAGATGCAGGAACGCTACGCGGACACGGGCCTGCCGCCCCAGGGCATCGGCGCCGACATGATCGCGGACCAGTGGGGCTTCTCGCGCGAGGACCTCGACGCCTTCGGCGCACGCTCCCAGCAGCTCGCGGAGAAGGCCACGGCGGACGGCCGCTTCAAGAACGAGATCGTCCCGGTGAAGTACACGGACGAGGACGGCAACGAGCAGGTGCTCACCCAGGACGAGGGCATCCGCCACGGGACGACGGCGGAGAAGCTCGCGGGCCTGCGCCCGGCCTTCAAGGAGGACGGCAAGATCACGGCGGGCAACAGCTCGCAGATCTGCGACGGTGCCTCGGCGGTGCTCATCATGAGCGCCGAGAAGGCGAAGGAGCTCGGCCTGAAGGCCCGCGCCCGCTTCCACTCCTTCGCGCTCGCCGGCGCCGATCCGGTCACCATGCTGACGGGCCCGATCCCGGCGACGGCGAAGATCGTCGAGCGCAGCGGCGTCTCGATCGACGAGATCGACCTCTTCGAGGTCAACGAGGCCTTCGCCTCTGTCGTGCTCGCCTGGCAGAAGGAGACCGGCGCGGACATGGACAAGGTGAACGTCAACGGCGGTGCTATCGCCCTCGGCCACCCGCTCGGCGGCTCGGGCACGAAGCTCATGGCGACGCTCCTGAACGAACTCGAACGGACCGGCGGCAAGTACGGCCTCCAGGTCATGTGCGAGGGCGGTGGCATGGCCAACGCGACCCTCATCGAAAGGCTCTAGACATGGAACTCGAAGGCGCATCGGTCATCGTGACGGGCGGCGCTTCGGGCATCGGGGAGGCCAGCGCACGCCGGCTTTCCCTGCTCGGGGCCAAGCCCGTGATCGCCGACCTCAACGAAGAAAAGGGCAAGGCCGTCGCAACGGAGCTCAAGGGTGAGTTCGTGAAGACGGACGTCTCGGACACGGACCAGGTCCAGGCCGCCGTCGACGCGGCACTCGGCCTCGGGCCGCTGCGCGCGCTCGTCAACGGCGCGGGCATCGGCCACGCGAGCCGCACCGTCAACCGGGAAGGCAAGCCGTTCCCGCTCGAGAGCTTCGAGCTGGTGCTGCGCGTCAACCTCGTCGGCAGCTTCAACTGCCTGCGCCTCGCCGCGGCGGCCATGTCGCAGCAGGAGCCCACGGACGCCGACGGGCAGCGCGGCGCGGTCGTGAACATCGCGTCGGTCGCGGCCTTCGACGGCCAGATCGGTCAGGCGGCCTACTCGGCCTCGAAGGGCGGCGTCGTCGGCATGACGCTGCCGATCGCCCGGGACCTCTCGGCCATCGGCATCCGCGTGAACTGCATCGCCCCGGGCCTGATCGACACGCCGATCTACGGCCAGGGCGAGGCGTCCGACAAGTTCAAGGAGAACCTCGGCCGCAACGTGCTGTTCCCCAAGCGCCTCGGCTACGCCAGCGAGCTCGCCTCGATGGTCGCCGAGTGCATCACCAACGACTACATGAACGGCGAGACGCTCCGGGTGGATGGCGGCATCCGCATGCCCCCGAAGTGAGATCCGGCCTCTGACCCGCTTGAAGGGCGTTCGAATTTCATCGTTTGAACTCGCATCCAGGGAGGGAGACCCCCGTCATGGCAGATGAGATCCTGATCGAAGACCACGGCCGCGTTCGGCTGATCACACTCAACCGGCCCGAGGCCCGCAACGCGATCAACAGCGCCCTCGGGCAGGGGTTGGTCGCCGCGGTCCAGGAACTCGACGCCGACGACGGCCTCACCGCCGGCGTCCTCACGGGCGCCGGCGGCTCCTTCTCCGCGGGGATGGACCTGAAGGCGTTCCTCACCGAGGGGCCGCCGAAGGGGTTCTCGGAGTTCCTGCAGAACGGCGCCCGCAAGCCGCTGATCGCGGCGGTCGAGGGCTTCGCCCTCGCCGGCGGGCTCGAGATCGCGCTTTCGTGCGACCTGCTCGTGGCGGCGAAGGGCGTGAAGATCGGCATTCCCGAGGTGAAGCGGGGCCTGTTCGCGGCGGGGGGCGCCGTGTTCCGGCTGCCGAACCGCGTGCCCTACGGCGTGGCCATGGAAATGGCGCTGACCGGCGAACCGATCCTGGCCGAGAAGGCCCACGAGCTCGGCCTGGTCTCCCGGCTCGCGGAGCCGGGCAAGGCCGTCGACGCGGCGCTCGAACTCGCGGCGCAGATCGCGAAGAACGCGCCGCTCGGCGTCGCCGTGAGCAAGCAGGTCATCCGCGATTCGCGCGGCATGACCGACGAAGAGGCCTGGGCGCTCCAGGGCCCGCTCGCCGGCAAGGTCTTCGGGAGCGAGGACGCGAAGGAAGGACCGAAGGCCTTCGCGGAGAAGCGCGAGCCCAATTGGACGGGGCGCTAGGGCGCCCTGGGAAGGGGCTCCTGCGCTCGGGGGTCGCGTGGGAGCCGACGCGCTGAGGGTCGTCTACTTCGACCATATGCGGGCGATGGAACCTCAGGAAGGCTTCGGCACGGGCGAGGCCGGGGTCGTCCGGCTCACGAAGGAAGGCTTCTTCGAGAGCGACACCCAGGTCGTGATCGGTGCGAACGCCTACCACGCGCTCCTCGGCCATGGCGTGGTCGGCGGGCTCGCCGAGCTGCCGCTGCTCCACGGGCCGCTCGGCGGCGGACGCGATGCCATCCTCGAACCCGGGGGCCTCGATCGTGCGGCCCACCTGCTCTACGAGGCGGACCGTCGCACCTACGGACGGACCTTCGAGTTCGTGGTCGGCGAGCGGGCCGGCCGCGAGTACCGCATCGTGATCGACAACCGTGCGTACCAGCGCACGCTCGCGCGGCTCCAGTTCCTGATCACGAGCGCCTCTCGGGGCGGTCACGCCGTCCGCCTCCGTCTGCCCTAGCCGTCCCTCGGGCCGACGCCTTCCCGGAGCGGATGCTGTAGGATCGCGCGCCCATGACCGGCGCCCCGATCGAACGTCTGCGCTCTCTCCTGTTCGCCCCCGCGGTGCGGCCGGACTTCCTGGCGAAGCTGCCCAAGAGCGGCGCCGACGGCGTCGTGATCGACTGCGAAGACGCGACGCCTCCGAACGCCAAGGCCGAGGGTCGCGCCAACGCCCGCGAGATCGCCCCACGGATCGCCGGGCAGGGAGCCCTCGTCTTCGTTCGCGTGAACGCCGTCGCCTCGCCGTGGTTCGCCGACGACGTCGGTCAGGGTCTCTCGGCGGATCTCGCCGGGATCGTCGTCCCGAAGCTCGACACGCTCGGGCAGGTCGAGACGGTCGCCCGTGCGCTCGGCGAAGCAGGGCACGAAGGCCTGGCGGTCCTCGCCGGGATCGAGACCGCGCTCGGCGTGGCCGATGCCCGCCCGCTGCTCGCCCATCCGCGCGTGGCTGCGGCCTACTTTGGCGCCGAGGACTTCATCGCGGACATGGGAGGCGTTCGAACGGCCGGCAACGAGGAAGTGCACTATGCGCGCTCGCAGGTCGCCCTGGCCGGCCGCCTCGCGGGCGTCCCGGTCCTCGACCAGGTGGTGACGGACTTCCGGAACGCCGAGGCCTTCGAAACCGAGGTGCGAGAGGCCCGGGCCCTCGGCTACCGGGGCAAGCTCTGCATCCACCCGGGGCAGGTCGCCATCGCGAACGCGGGGTTCGTTCCTTCGGCCGAAGAGGTCGACCACGCGCGCCGCCTGCTCGACGCCTACGAGAAAGCCACGGCCGACGGCCTCGCCGCCATCGACTTCGAAGGGCAGATGGTGGACGAGCCGCTCGCCGCCCGCGCCCGCCAGACCCTGGCCGCCGCCTCCGAGGAGAGTCCATGACGACCCCCGATGCTCCCCGCCCGCACACCGGCCGCTGGTTCGAGGAACTCGAGCCGGGCACCGTCATCCACCACGCGATCCGGCGCACGCTGACCGAGTCCGACAACGTCCTGTTCACGTCGATGACGATGAACCCGGCCTGGCTGCACCTCGACTTCGACTACGCGGAGAAGGAGACCGAGTTCGGCAAGCCGCTCGTGAACTCGCTCCTGACGCTTTCCGTGGTGGTCGGGATCAGCGTGCACGAGACGACCCTCGGTACCACCGTCGCGAACCTCGGCTTCAAGGAGACGACGTTCCCCAAGCCCGTCTTCCACGGCGACACGATCCGCGTCGAGAGCGAGGTCGTTGCGGCGCGGGCTTCGAAGTCCCGCCCGACCCAGGGCATCGTGACCTTCGAGCACCGCGCCTACAACCAGCACGGAGACGTCGTCTGCCGCGCCGTGCGCGATGCGCTCATGCTCCGAGAGCCCGCCGCCGGCTGACCGCTCAGCCTTCGGGCGCGAAGCGGCTACGCGCGATGCGGACCACGCCTCCCATCACGCCCTCGTAGAACCCACCGTGGAAGTGGGCGTCGTAGCGGGCCAGCGCTTCGTCGAGGTCCCGCTTCCGGTAGAGGCGTCCATCGGCGACGACGGCTTCGATCCGGTCGGGGGTGGGAAGGGAGCCGGGCGGGGCCGGGCGAAAGAAGACGAGATCCGCCGGCGCCCCGACCTCGAGCCTGCCGAGCCCCTCCGCGAGCGCCTCTCCGGCCCCTTGCGTGGCGGTGCGCCAGGCGTCTTCGGGGGTGAATCCGGCGAGGATCAGGTCTTCGACCTCGCCGTGGAGGCTCGAGCCGGGCGCCACGAAGGGCATCATCGTGTCGGTTCCGGCGTGCACGCGCGCGCCCGCGGCGTGCAGACCGCCGGCGAGGGCCGACTGCCTCGCACGGAAGTGCTCGACGGCCGCTTTCCCCGCGGCGTCGCCGGCGTCCCAGGGCGGGCTCCAGAGGGCGGCCCAGGCGTCGAGCCAGAAGCGGGGAAGGTGACGCAGGCCGGTGTCGGTGCGAACGGCCTCGTCGCGTGCGGCGGTGTCCGTGAGCAGGCGTCGCATGCGGCCGTTCACGAGGGTCGGGGTGTGGGCGATGCCGCGTTCGATCGAGATCTCGGCAACGCGCGCGATCCGGGCGTCGTCGACGGTGCGCCAATCCTCCCAATGGAAATCGAACCGGCCGATCTTCTCGCGGTCGATGAGGACGGCCCCCGTTCCGTGCTGGGCGTCGACCACGCCGGCTTCCTCGAGGGTCGAGTCGTGGGGGACGTGTCCGATCACCGGGAGGCCGCGTTCCGCAGCCGCGTCGACGATCGCGGCGAGCACCTCTGCGCCGAGCATGTTGTAGACCTTGATGCAGTCGGCCCCCGCGCGGGCGACCTCCGCGACCGCCCGGCGCGCCTCTTCCGCCGAAACGAGGACCCGGTTCGACGGGAACGAGGGCGGGTCGCCGTCGAGCATGGGGCCGCAGGCGAAGATGCGCGGTCCGGGGGTTTCGCCGCGCTCGATGGCCTGCCGCACGGCGAAGATGCTGCCGTCGGCGCTTCCCGTCTCGCGCACGCTCGTGACGCCGTGGGCAAGGAAGAGGAGCGACCAGAGCTCCGCGTTCCCGACCGCGATGCCCGGTGGGTAGTGGACATGGAGGTCGATCCAGCCCGGCGCGACGTGGAGCCCCTCGAGGTCCGGCGCCGAGGAGGGAACGTCCCCGGCGTCGAGCGATTCGATCCGGCCCGCCTCGACGCGAAGGGAACGCCCCGGGAGCGAGCGTCCGCCCGGCTCGACCAGCGTGACGTTGCGGACGACGAGGTCCCGGGATCCGGGGACGGGCAGGGCGGGGGGTTCGAGGGCCTTCGCCATTGCGAGTGCCACGACCACGGCGGCGCAGCCCACGCCGGCGAGGAGGAAGAGGATCTTCTTCATGGGGCTCCGGGGGGGGTGGGGTCAGGAGGGTGCCTGGAAGGCGTCGCGCACGATCCGTGTGAGGAGGAGTCGAACCCGCGCGCGCATGGCATCGGCGTCGTCGCTTTGCGGGAAGGTCGCTCGGGCGAGCCCCATGCCCTGGAGCGCCTGGAAGAGCAGGCTGATGTAGACGTGGAAGTCCGGCAGGCGCGCGGCGGCCTCGGGGAAGAGCTGGTCCGCGATCGGCATGTGGCCGGCGTCGAAGCCGGCGGCGGCGGGCCAGATCTCGAAGGACATGTGCGGGTCGTTCTTGGCGGCGAGCCACAGCTCGAGCACCGCCTTGAACTCCGGGGCCTCGAAGGCGTCCCACATGGCGTCCACCACCGCGGCGACGCGCGCGTCCCCTTCCGGGATGCGCTCGAGGGCGCCGGTCACGCGTTCGCGCAGGCGTTCGTTCGCGGCGTCGAAGGCCGCGGCGAGCAGCCGTTCGCGCGTCCGGAAGTGGTGGAGCAGGGATCCGTGGGAGACCTCGGCCCGGCGACACACGGCGACGGTGCTCGTCCCGGCGAAGCCGTGCTCGACGAGGCAGGCGAGGGTGGCCGTGATCAGCCGATCCTTCGTTGCAGCGGTGCGCTCGGCCTGGGTGCGGCGCCGCGGCGTCTTCGGGCGGGCGGGGCTCATGGCGGACAGACTCGGACGATATAAACATTTAGTCAATACTAAATGTTTATATTCCAGCAAAAACAGGGCCTTGGAGGTCGCCTGGGGCGCCAGCTGGGGTCAGGGGATGAGCAGGACCTTGCCGGTCGTCCGCCGGCCCTCGAGGGCGCGGTGCGCCTCGGCGGCCTCGCCGAGGCCGAAGCGGGCGCCGATCCGGACGTCGAGCGCGCCGGCCGCGACGGCGTCCAGGACCGCACCGGCCCGCAGCTCGAGCTCCTCGCGGCTCGACGTGTAGTGGAGGAGCGAGGGACGCGTCACGAACAGGGAGCCCCGGTCGTTCAGCTGCTGGAGATCCAGGGGCGGAACCTTGCCGCTCGCCTGTCCGTAGAGCACGAGCAGTCCGCGCGGGCGGAGCGAAGCGAGACTCCCTTCGAAGGTCGACTGGCCCACCGCGTCGTAGACGACGTCGGCGCCGCGGCCTTCCGTGAGTTCGCGCGCGCGCGCAGCGAAGTCCTCTTCGTCGTAGCGGATCACGTGGTCCGCACCGGCGCCGCGCGCCAGCTCCGCCTTCGCCGCGGTCGAGCAGGTGGCGAGGACGGTCGCGCCCGCCGCCTTCAGCAACTGCGTCAGCAGCAGTCCGACGCCGCCGGCTGCGGCGTGGACGAGCGCGACGTCCCCGGGCCGCGTCTCGCGGGTGCCGTGCACGAGGTAGTGGGCCGTCATCCCCTGGAGCATGCTGGCCGCAGCCACGTCCGTTGCGACGCCGTCCGGGATCCGCACGAGCATGGCGGCCGGAGCCAGCACTTCTTCGGCGTAGGACCCCGGCACCGACGACCAGGCAACCCGGTCTCCCACCTCGAGGTCGACTCCGTCGCCCACCGCCTCGACGGTGCCGGCGCCCTCGAGGCCGAGCACGAACGGGAGCGGCCGGGGATAGAGCCCGGTGCGGAAGTAGACGTCGATGTAGTTGACCCCCGCAGGCCGCCGTGCGCACGCGCGCGAAGCCCGGGCCGGGCGCGGCTAGCGCAGCCTCTTCGAAGCGCAGGACCTCGGGGCCGCCGGTCTCGCGAACGAAGACGGCTCGCGCCACGCGGCTAGCTCGGCTGTTCGACGCCGAGGGTCGTGTGCAGCTCGCCCGACTGGAACATCTCGCGGATGATGTCGCAGCCACCCACGAACTCGCCCTTCACGTAGAGCTGGGGGATGGTCGGCCACTGGGTGAAGAGCTTGATGCCCTCGCGGACCTCGGGATCCTGGAGCACGTCGACGGTCGAGTACTGGGGGATCAGGTGGTCGAGGATCTGCACCACCGTCGCGGAGAATCCGCACTGGGGGAACTGGCGGTTGCCCTTCATGAAGAGCACGACGTCGTCGGAACCGACGAGGCCCTGGATGCGGGTGCGGGTTTCTTCGTTCAGCTGCATGGCGTCTCCTTGGGGAAGGCGGCGCGGAAGGCGTCGCCGGCCGGGCGTCCGTCGTCGAGCCACACGGTCATGGCGTGCTCGTCGCGGCGCAGGTCTTCGAGGGTGATTCCGGAAAGCGTTTCTTCGAGCGTGCCGCGCACGCGCTGCCAGAGGGCGCGCAGCGCGCAGTTGCTGCTGCGCACGCACTCGCGCTGCTGGCCCGCGTGGCAGGCGCAGAACTCGGAAGGGAAGGGCTCGCCGCCGAGGGCCTGGAGCGCGGCCCAGACGGTGACGGCCCGGGCCGGCTGGGCCAGGCGGTAGCCGCCGGCGGCGCCGCGCACGCTCTCGACCAGGCCGGCCAGCCGGAGCTGACGCATGAGCTTGGCCGTGTACTCGCTCGAGAGCCCCTCTGCGCGGGCGATCTCGGCGATCGGCAGCGGCGGCGCCTCGGCTTCGGCCGAACCGCCCGCCGCTTCCACCACTTGGAGGAGGCAGCGAAGGCCGTATTCTTCGTTCGCCTGAAGGTGCACGCGCCGGAGAATACGATAGTGTACTCACGAGTCAACTATCCCCCATGACCTCCCTCGAAGAATCCGACGGACCTCCGCCCTTCGCCGATGCCCTCGGCCGCCGGCTGCGCGACCTACGCATTTCGGTGACGGACCGCTGCAACTTCCGCTGCCCCTATTGCATGCCGGCCGAGGTCTACGGCGAGAACTACCGCTTCCTGCCGCGGCCCGAGCTGCTCACCTTCGAGGAGCTCGAGCGGCTGGCGCGGGTCTTCGCGAGCCTCGGCACGAAGAAGATCCGCATCACGGGCGGCGAGCCGCTGATCCGCCACGGTCTGCCGGAGCTGATCGAGCGGCTCGCGGCGATTCCCGGCATCGAAGACCTCTCCCTCACGACCAACGGGTTCCTGCTCGCGAAGCAGGCCGAAACCCTCGCGCGGGCGGGGCTGCAGCGCGTGACCGTGAGCCTCGACAGCCTCGAACCGGAGACCTTCCGGAAGATGAGCGGGCGCGACTTCGGCCCCGAGCGCACCCTCGAAGGCATCGAGGCCGCCGCGGCGGCGGGGCTCTCCCCGGTGAAGATCAACACCGTCGTCCAGCGCGGCGTGAACGACGGCGACTTCGTCGCCCTGGCCGAGCACTTCCGCGGTACGGGCCACGTCGTCCGGTTCATCGAGTACATGGACGTCGGCACCCTGAACGGCTGGGCGCTCGACGAGGTCGTCTCCGCCGAGGAGATCGTGAAGGCCATCGATGCCGTGGCGCCCCTCAAGCCGCTCGAGGAGAACTACCCCGGCGAGGTGGCCCGACGCTGGGCCTACCGCGACGGCAGCGGTGAGATCGGCGTGATCGCCTCGGTGACGGCCCCGTTCTGCGGGGGCTGCACGCGGGCCCGCCTCACCATCGAGGGCCGCCTCGTGACCTGCCTGTTCGCCGCGGGCGGGGTCGACCTGCGCGGCTCCCTCCGAGACGGCGCCGGCGACGAGGAGATCCGTGAGATCATCGCCGGCACGTGGCGCGCCCGGCGCGATCGCTACTCCGAGGAGCGCGCCCAGGCGGGCGGCGCCGCGCGCCCCAAGATCGAGATGTACCAGCTCGGCGGCTGACGCCGCCGGGCTTCCCGCCGTGGAGACTTCGATGAACCGGATCCCGCCGCTTCCCGCCCAGCCTGCGGGTGTTCCCTGGCCCGAAGCCGACTGGCCTTCGGGTGCTCCCGAGGGTGCGGACGCCCCGGCGATCGATGCCGTGTTCGACGAAGCCTTCGACGAGGCGAATCGCGAGAGCCACGGAGAGACGCTGGCGCTGCTCGCCGTTCAGGGAGGACGGGTCGTCGCCGAACGCTACGCGCCGGGCAAGGACGCGACGGACACCTTCATCTCCTGGTCCATGGCGAAGAGCATCACCCACGCGCTGGTGGGCGTGCTGGTCGGGGAGGGGCGGCTCGAGCCCAAGGCGCCGGCCCCGGTGCCGCGCTGGTCCGAGCAGGCGAACGACCCGCGTGCGGCGATCTCGCTCGAGGATCTCCTGCGTCAGGTCGACGGGCTCGACTTCGTCGAGGTCTACGAGGACGGCCAGCGCTCCGACGTGATCGACATGCTCTTCAAGGAGGGCAAGGAGGACGTCGCGGCCTTCGCCGAGTCGCGCGGCCTGGCGCATCCGCCGGGCACCGTCTGGAACTACTCGAGCGGTACGAGCAACGTCGTGTCGGCCATCGTGGGGCGAACGGTCGGCGGGGGTCGGCCGGGCATGGAGGCCTTCATGCGCAAGGCCCTGTTCGATCCGATCGGCATGCGTAGCGCCACCGCCCGCTTCGACGAAGCCGGGACCTTCATCGGCTCCTCCTACGTCTTCGCGACGGCCCGGGACTTCGCCCGCTTCGGCCTCCTCTACCTGCGCGACGGCATCTTCGGCGGGCAGCGCGTGCTGCCCGAGGGCTGGGCGGATCACGCGCGCACGATGACGCCCGCTTCGGCTGGCGAGTACGGCGCTCACTGGTGGCTCGCCCTCCACGACCCGGGAATCTTCACCGCGAACGGCTTCAACGGGCAATACATCGTCTTGGTGCCCGAGCGCGACCTCATCGTGGTGCGGCTCGGGGTCTCGGACCCGCTCCAGCGCGTGCCGATCGTCCACGGCCTGCGCCGACTGGTCGAGGCGTTTCCGAAGATCTGAGCCGGGCGCCGCTGCGCTTCAGGCGCCGGGGGCCATGCGCCGCAGCGCTTCGCGCGGGTCGTAGTCGCCCGGGAGCAGGGCCAGCACCGGCGTGTGCAGGCCGTTCTCGACGTAGCGCATGACCTGTTCGCGACAGGACTCGGGCGAGCCGTGCAGGACGAACTTCCCGACGAGCTCCGGCGGGATCGCCTCGAGCGCCGCCTTGCGGTCGCCGCTCTTCCAGTGGTCCCACATGCCCGAGAGGTCTTCCCCGCGGCCGAGCCACTCCTGGAAGGCGGCGTAGACGGGAACGTTCAGATAGGCGGCGACGGCGCGCTTGCCGACGGCCTGGGCGAGGTCCGCGTTCTCCGTCGGCAGGACGAAGATGCGCGCGACGAGCTCGCGATCCTCGCCACCGGCGTGCACGTAGGGGGCGACCGTCTTCACGTCCTCCGCCGCGAGCCAGTTCAGGATGGCGCCGCTGCTCTCGCGGCCGGCCAGGCCGAGCATGCCCTTGCGGAGCGCCGCGATCATCAGCGTCGGGGGCGTCGCCGGCAGGCGGTTCATGCGGAAGCCCTTCACGCGGAAGGTCTCGTACTCCTCCGTCACCTTCTCGCCGCCGAGCGCCGCGTTCAGGAAGCGGACCGTGTCGCGCACCCGCGCATACGGCTTCTCGAACTCGCAGGCGTTCCAGTTCTCGACGATCACCTGGGAGGAGGAGCCGATGCCGAGCACCGCGCGGCCCGGCGCGGCCTCGGCCAGGCCCGCGGCGCAGCTCGCGAGGGTCGCGGGGCCCCGCGTGTAGGCCGGTACGATGGCCGTGCCGACGCGCGCTTCCGGCGCCCACTGGGCCGCGAGCACGAGCGGCGTGAACGCGTCCGCGCCCCCGGACTCGGCCGACCAGAAGTCCGTGTAGCCGAGATCCGCGAGCTCCCGGATCCAGTCTTCCTGCTCGAGCAGGGGGACTCCGTCGAAGGGGATGGTGACCCCGTAGCGCTGGGGGCGTTCCGGCATGATTCCTCCGCGGCCGACGCAAATCCTGACGGCCGGACCGCGCCCATCATAGACTGTCCGCCCGAACCGAGGAGGAGAGACCCATGAGCCCCGACCTGATCTTCCAGATCTGCAGCACCGCCGTCATGCCCTTCTGGCTCTTGCTGATGGTCGCGCCGCGCTGGGAATGGACCGACAAGCTCGTCCACCGCCTGTGGATCCCGGTGAGCCTGGGCCTGGTCTACGCCTACGCGCTCTTCGCGAACCCGCTCTCGCCCGAGGGGGGCGGCTTCGGCTCGTTGGCCGGCGTGATGGCGCTCTTCACGAGTCCCTACTCGGTGCTCGCGGGCTGGATCCACTACCTGGCCTTCGATCTCTTCATCGGGGCCTGGGAGGTCCGCGACGCCCACCGGCGCGGCATTCCGCACTGGCTCGTCGTGCCGTGTCTCTTCTTCACCCTGATGCTCGGACCGATCGGTCTGGCCCTCTACCTGGTGCTGCGATTCGTGCGCACGCGCGAGCTCGGTTTCGAGGAGGCGCCGGCCTAGCGTCCGCCCGCTTCGCCCGGGTCACCCTTGGGGTCTTCCCCGTCCTCGGCCTTGCGCGCGACGGCGCCGGGCTCGTAGGCGCCGACGGCGCAGCCGCCGCCCGCGGGCCGTCCGAAGCCGCGCTGATCCGTCGCCACGGAGCAGCTGCCCGTCGGGATCCAGTCGTCGTAGAAGGTCGAGATCATCTCGAGGGTCGGCGGCGGGCTGCCGCTCGCCGTCGGATCTCCGCCGTGGTTGGCAGGCGTCGGCTGGAGGACGAAGAACGGGCTCGACGTCACGTGGTTGAGGCAGGAGAAGTCGTCGGCCAGGTTGAACCCGAGGTCCGTGAGCGTGTTGGCGCCCACGCAGGCGTCGTCGCTCCCGCCCGAAAAGAAGATGTTGCCGTGGGCCATGCCCCAGCCGCCGAGCAGGGAGACGATGGCGTCTCCGCCGCCCGGGAAGCCCCAGGGCGGCGCCGGCATGCTCGTGTTCAGGTAGAACGTGTTGTACCGCAGGTTGGCGAAGCCCTGGCTGAAGAGGCCGCCGCCGTACGCGCCCGGGTCCGCGGAGGCGTTGCCGGAGAACGTCGAGTTCTCCACGGTCAGCGCCGCCCCGGTGTCGAGCTGTGCGATGCCGCCGCCGTGGTGGTCCTGGCTCGAGCCGGCCGCCGCGACGTTCACCTCGAAGGTCGTTCGTGTGATCGCCGTCGTGTCGTCCTTGCCGAGCGCGATCGCTCCGCCCGGCCCCTGGGCGACGTTGAACTTGAAGTGCGAGTTGTGGACGGTCAGCTTGCTCGCCGGCCCGGTGGTGGCGAAGTAGGCGTTGCTCAGGATCGCTCCGCCGGATCCGTCGTAGAGCGTGCTCGCGTAGGTCCGGTTCCCGAGAAAGTACGAGTCCGAAACGTTGGCGGCTCCGCCCCAGTTGTGGATCGCGCCTCCGTGCGAAGCCTGGTTGTGGAGGAAGGAGGTCCGGTGCACCTCGAGGGCCGAGCTGGCCGTCACGCTCTGGATCGCCCCGCCGGACTTGAGGCTCGAGAAGTTCTGCTCGAAGACCGCGTCGTAGACTCCGATGCGGCTGACCTCGGCGGAGATGCCGCCGCCGGACCGCGAGCTGTTGCCGTACACGACGGACCCGTTCTGCAGCGTGAGCTGGGAGGCGGAGGCCCAGATGGCACCGCCGGCGCCGGCCGGTGCCTGGCACTTGGTGACGAGGGTCGCGTCGAGGAGGCCCTTGCTCCCGCCGTCGAGCGAAATGCAGCCGCCGTTGCCAGCCCGGCTCGAGGCTACGCGGCTGTAGCGGGTGAAGATCTGGGCGTCGCGGGCGCGGATCGCGCCGCCGCGGGCCGGCGAAGCGACCGCACCGCCGGTGACGTCCACCTGATAGAGGTAGAGATAGTGGCCCGGGTGGACGTCGAAGACGCGATCCGCCGAAAGGCCGCGGACCTCGGCGCGGGCGCCCGTCGGGCCGCCCGGCACCCAGACGGCGAGGTTCGTCCGGACGTCGAGGTCGCCCGTCACGGAGCCGTCTTCCCCCGCGCCGGTATTCGAGAGATCGTAGAGCGCACCCGGCGCGAGCTGCGCGACGTGGAAGAAGGTCGTCGGCGTGGCGTTCGCTTCCTGGACGGCGGCCCGCAGCGTGCAGAGCCCGAAGACGTCGGCGCACACGCCGTTGCCGGGCGCGGCGTCGACCCGGTCCTGTGTGCTGTTGACGACGTAGGTGGCGGCGGCGGCCGGGCTCGGAGCCAGACCGAACGTGATCGTCGTGATGAAAGCGAGTCGAAGTGTGCGCATGGTTCCTCCCCGGCGAAGCCAAGAAGAACCCATTTGCTCTGGAACGATCAAACCAGACGGGCGGAACCGCGCTGCGGATCAGTCGACGCCGAGCAGCTCGACCTCGAATTTGAGTCGGGCGTTACCGGGAATGGTCGGGGGCGAGCCCTTCCCGCCGTAGGCGACGTCGGGCGGGCAGATGATCTCGGCCTTCTCGCCGACGCGCAGCCGGGGCAGGGCGATCTTCCAGCATTCGATCACCCCGTCGAGGCGGAAGGACGCCGGTCGCCCGCGGCGGCGGGTGCTGTCGAAGACCCGGCCGTCGGGGAGCGTGCCGTGGTAGTGCACCGTGACGCGGCCTCCTTTCTCCGGGCTCTCGCCTTCCGTCTTGTTGAACCGGCGGATCTGCACGCCCTCCGGTGCCGGGACGCGCGTGAAGCGGCGCGGCGCGGAGACGTCGTCGCCGTGGACGGGGAGGGGAGCGAGCGAAAGGGGAAGAAAGAAGAGGGTGGCGAGGATGCGAGAGCTCATGAGCCTTTCTCGATCGTGAAGCGGAGTTGGAAGAGGCCGAAGTCGGTGTCCCACGGCTCGCCGTGGTACACGAAGAGGAGTCCCTCGCTGCGGTTCTTGTCCGGGATGCTCTCGAGGACGAACTCGGTCGGGACGCTCGGGTCCGGCCGGACGCGCAGCCGCGGGGCCTCCGTGCCGTCGAGGCTCCAGAGCGTCATCGTTTCGAAGCGCAGGCGATCGCTCCCGGTGACGTCGGTTCCGCCCATCCGGACCTCGACGGCGAGCGTGTCGCCTTCTCGGACCGTCATCGGGCTGCCGTTGTTGGCTTCCACCCCGTCGACCCGGACGGCGAGCCGCCTCTTGCCGGTCGGGATTCTTCCGTAGTGTTGGCCGACCTGGATCTCCTGGCCGGGCGTGCCCGGGCGTCCGAACCGCACCGGGACCGAGATGAGGTCCCCTTCGGCGTTGCGCGCGCGAACGACGAAATGAAGATGGGAGCCTTTCGCGAAGCCCGTGTTCCCGGCCAGTCCGAGCACGGTGCCGCGTTTCACCTTCTGCCCGCGCTTGACGGGGATCCCCGGCTCCAGGTGTGCGTAGAGGGCGAAGGTGCCGTCCTCGTGGAGCACCATCACGGCGTTCCCGCTGTCGCCGGAGCGCTCGGTGACGTTCCGGGCCGTCGATCCATCCCGCACCGCGGCGACGGTTCCCTCGCGCGCCGCCTGCACCAGCGCGCCGCGCGGCATCAGGAAGTCGTAGGCGAAGTGATCCTCGGGGGTGTCGTGGGTCTCGCCGCCCGGCCCCTGGCCCGCGAGCCGCGGGATCCAGGGCTGGTAGGGGAAGCGGTAGCGGGCTCCTGCCGCGTGGCGGGCGCCCTTCGGCGCGAAGCGGAACTCCGCGTCGATCATCTCGCGGTGCATCCACGGGCCCCAGCGCACGCGCGGGAGGCCGTCGGCGACGGCGGCGGCGAAGCGGGCGCAGATGTCCGCCCCGTCGATCTCGTCCCGGGGGATGTGCCGGAGCTCGATCCGCTGCTCGACCCAATCGGTGCAGTGCTCGCGGGTCTCTTCGGGCGTCGCTGCGAGGGCGACGTGCACGGGCCCGGCCAGGAGCACCGCCAGTAGGACTCCGAGCGTCCGCATCTCCCTAGGAAAGAACCAGCTCGGCCATGGTGCGCATCGTCCCCGGATCGGTCGGCGTGAGCAGCAGGCTCGTGACCGCGCTCTCCTTCCAGGCCTGGACGCGGTCACGGATGCGGTCGACGGGCCCACACAGGGAGATCTCGTCGGCGAACTCGCTCGGCACGATGGCGATGGCCTCGTCCCGCTTCCCCTCGAAGAAGAGCTCCTGGATCTTGTCGGCCTCGGCTTCGAAGCCCATCCGCCCCATCAGGTTCTTGTGGAAGTTCTGCTTCTTCGCGCCCATGCCACCGATGTAGAAGCCGAGCATCGCCTTCACGGGTGCAAGGGCGGTCTCGACGTCGTCGTGGATGTTGGCGAGCACGAACTGGGTGATCTCGAAGCCCGGCTTCGCGTGGGCGAGCGAATCCGCGTAGACCTCCTCGCGGAAGGGCGAGTAGTAGAGCGGCAGCCAGCCGTCGGCGATCTCCGCCGCGAGGGCGACGTTCTTCGGGCCCTCCGCGCCCATGAAGATGGGCACGTCCGCCCGCAGCGGGTGGGTGATCGAGCGCAGCGGCTTGCCCAGACCCCAGGCGCCTTCCGCGTCCCTCGGCAGGGGGAGCGGGTAGTGCGGGCCGTCGTTCGCGACCGGCCCCTCGCGGCGCAGCACCTGCCGCACGATGTCGATGTACTCGCGCGTGCGGGCGAGGGGCTTCGAGAAGGGCTGTCCGTACCAGCCTTCGACGACCTGGGGGCCCGAGACGCCGAGGCCGAGGATCATGCGGCCCTTCGTGAGGTGGTCGAGGGTCAGCGTGGCCATGGCGGTCGCGGTCGGCGTGCGGGCCGAGAGCTGGCAGACGGCCGTGCCGAGCCGGATGCGTTCGGTGTGGGCGCCGATCCAGGCCAGCGGCGAGAAGCAGTCCGAGCCCCAGGCCTCGGCCGTGTAGACCGAGTCGTACCCGAGCCGCTCGGCCTCCTGGGCCAGCTCGACGAAATTCGTGTGGGGCTGCGCGCCCCAGTACCCGAACTGAATCCCCAACTTGAGAGATGCCACGCGTTGCCTCCTCGGAACCGCGCCGCAGTCTAGCAGGGCTGCCGCTCGGGCCGTCGTGCGCGCCGACGGGTGCTACCCGATGTCGAGCTCGCTCTGGCCGTTCGTCTTCCACCAGTGGGCGGTGAGCTTCAGGCCCTCGACGCTGGCGCGCGGCTGGATCTCTTCGTAGGTCCGGAGGTATCCGGTGTGCTGGATGCGCCAACCCGCGGGCGTTCGGACGTAGCGGTCCTCGTAGAAGGCGGCGCCGCGGATCGTGATGCCCCACTGGGTCTCGATCACGGTGTCCTCGAGGGCCCAGGTCCCGGTCGCGGCGTCGCCGGCGACGTCGATCTCCGGGTGCGAGACCCGGTGGCAGGAGAGGAAGCTCTCGGCCCCCATCGCCTTGCGCAGGAACTCGACGATCGCCTCGCGCCCGTCGAAGGAGTATTTGCCGCCGCTGTACGCGGCGGTTGCATCCTCGGTGAAGCACTCGCCGATCTCGTCCCAGCGCTTCTGGTCGAGGCAGCGCATGTACTTGAATTTGACCCGCTTGATCGCCTCGATCGCTTCGAGATCCATGGTGGGCATCCTCCCGACGCGAGAGGGTGTACCACAGGAGCCGGGCCCCTCGCAGAGTGACAAAGCCGTTACGGAACGGGGTCTTCTCGCGGGCGTTGGGGAGCGGGCGTTCCAGCGCAGGGTCCGGTTGATATCATCCGGGCGTCATGTCGGAACGCATCCTGGTCGTCGACGACGAGCCCGATCTGCTGGAGCTCGTCCGGGTGAATCTGGCCGAGGCGGGCTTCGAGGTCGATGCGACGACCTCCGGCCGCGAGGTCCTCGAGCGGGTCCGGCGCGATCCGCCCGATCTGCTCGTCCTGGACCTGATGATGCCGGACGTCGCCGGCACCGAGATCTGCCGTCAGATCCGGGCCACGCCGGAGCTCTCGAACCTGCCGATCATCATGCTGACCGCGAAGGCCGACGAGCTCGACCGCGTCGTCGGCTTCGAGCTCGGCGCCGACGACTACGTCACCAAGCCCTTCAGCCCGCGGGAGCTCTCCCTGCGCGTGCGTGCGGTGCTCCGCCGGGGCTCCGAGGGCAGCAGCGATTCGAAGCCCCTCGAGCACGGCCCCCTGCGGGTCGACGTCGGACGCCACCGCTGCTTCGTGGAGGGCGCCGAGGTGGACCTCACTTCGAAGGAGTTCAACCTGCTCTCGGAGTTGATGTCGCGCCCCGGCCGTGTGCTCACGCGCGACCGGCTGCTCGAGCTGGTCTGGGGCTCGGACATCACGGTCACGTCCCGCACGATCGATACCCACCTGAAGCGGCTCCGGGAGAAGATCGGCCCGGCCGGCGATCTGATCGAGACCGTCCGCGGCGTCGGTTACCGCTTCGCCGAGTGAGGCGGGCGCGGGTGGCCTCCTCCCGGCGCCAGAGGCCCGTCTGATACCCTCTCGCCATGGCCCGTAGTCCGTGGAAGCTCGTCGCCTGCCTGGCCGCCCTGGTGGTGCTCGTCGTGGCGGTGGTCGGGCTCCAGGCGCGGCGCGAGTTCTCCGCCCGTGCGCTCGAGGTCCGTCGCCTCGAGCTCGAGACGGCCCTTCCCGACCTGCGCGCCGCCCTGGCGCGATTCGCCCTCGAGACGGCTTCGATGGCCGAGCTCGACGCCGCCATCCGCCCGTTCGCCGATGCCTCCGGCGCGCGGGTGACCCTGATCCGACGGGACGGCACGGTCGTCTCGGATTCGGCGCTCCCGCCCGGACAGGTCGATCGGTTCGCCAACCACGCCGACCGGCCCGAGATCGCTGCGGCTCTCTCGGACGGCCGGGGATCCGCCGTCCGCCGGAGCGCCTCGGTCGGCCGCGAGCTTCTCTACGTGGCGGTCCCGACGCGGAGCGGCGACGGCGTGATTCGCCTGGCGGTCCCGCTCGGGGAGGACCGTTCCGCCCTGGCCCTCGACCGCTGGCTCCTCCAGGCGCTCGCCGTTGGCCTCCTCGCCGCCCTGGGCCTCGGCTGGGTGCTGGCGCGTTCGAACGCCCGGGCGGTCGCACACATGGGGCAGGTGGCGATCCGCGTCGCCGAGGGGGACTTCTCCCAGCGCGTGCGGCGGCACGCCGGAGACGATCTCGACCCGATCGCCGGCGCGATCGACCGCATGGCCGAGCAGCTTCGCCTTCAGCTCGAAGAGGCGACCCAGGAGAAGGAGCGCCTCGGCGCCGTGCTGAACGGCATGGTCGAGGCCGTCATCGTGGTCGATCTCCACGGCAAGATCGTTCTGGTGAACGACCGCGCGCAGGAGTTCTTCTCGATCTCCGAACGCGTCGTCGGACGGCCCTTCCTCGAAGTGCTTCGCAACGCCACGCTCGACGACCTCCTCGCCGAGGCCGCCCGCCGCGACGAGCCGGCCACCGGCGAAGTCCAGATCGCGATGCCCGTCGAGCGGGTGCTGCGGGTCCAGGCCGTTCGCTACCCGCGCGGCGCGAGCCGGCCCCTCGGCACCGTGGCGGCCTTCCACGACGTGACGGACATCGTCCGGCTCGAGCAGGTCCGGCGCGACTTCGTCGCCAACGCTTCGCACGAGCTCCGGACGCCCCTGGCGGCGATCGGCGGATTCGCCGAGACGCTCCTTTCGAACCGGAACCTCGGAGAGGACGATCAGCGCCGATACCTCGAGGTGATCGATCGGCACGCCGAGCGGCTCACCCACCTCGTTGCGGATCTGCTCGAACTTTCGAAGGTCGAGAGCCGGGCGGTCGAGCCGGAGCTCGCCGAGATCGACGTCGCCGAACTCGCGGGCACCCTGATCGAGGATCTCCAGGGCGCGATCGCCGAGAAGGATCTCGTCGCCTCGGTCGAGCGCCGGGGGCACCCCGTTGCGCGGGCCGACCAGGGCGCCGTTCAGCAGATCCTGGTGAACCTGGTCGACAACGCGATCAAGTACACGGAGCCCGGCGGAGAGATCCAGGTTCGCGTCGAGGAGGCCGGGGGCTACGTGTCCGTCGAGGTCACCGACGACGGCATCGGCGTTCCGGCGGACGACCGGGAGCGCATCTTCGAGCGCTTCTATCGCGTCGACAAGGCGCGGTCGCGGGATCTGGGCGGGACGGGGCTCGGGCTCGCCATCGTGAAGCACCTGGTGCAGGGCCAGGGGGGCACGATCCAGATGGAGAGCGAGGTCGGACGGGGCTCGACCTTCCGCTTCACGCTGCCGCGAGCGGAAGGGCCGAGCCCCGAACGCACCTCGGACGGAACGTCCCCTACTTGAACTTGAAGACCAGGTCCGCCTGGACGCGGACGCGGTCTGCGTTCGGCACCGAGTCGCCGAAGGGCGGGACGTTGTCGTTGATCTCGTCGGAGAAGAACGCGGTGAGGTTCAGGTCCGTGTTCTTCAGGATCGCACGCGACGCGTAGACGACCCATCCTTCCCGGTTGGTCCGTCCGTCGGTGATGTTGCTGTCGATGAACTGGGACGGGAAGGCGTTGGCCTCGATGTGCCAGTAGCCGACGCCGAGCTTCACGTACTTCTTCTTGTTGCCGATCTCGACGCCGCCGCCCCAGGCGATGTCTTCCTGCTCGGCGATCGTGAGCGACGACTTCTCGGCCGTCAGATTGTTCGACCACGTTCCGAAGAGGAGCACCGGCCAGCTCGTGTCCGTGAGCATGGCCACGTAGGCCGTGGCCGAGACGACCTGGACGTTCTGTCCGCCGACGCCGCCCGAGAGCCCGTCGATGATGTTGCCCCCCGCGCTGGTGATGCCGCCCGTGCCATCTACGCCGCGCAGGTGGAACTCCGGGTCGAGGGAGTCGAAGTGGTAGTACGTCGCCCGGGCACCGAACTCCACCGACTCGCCCGGCTCGGAGAGGACGCCGATCTGCCCCGCCCACAGGTGCGGGTCCTTGTCGCGGGAGTTCTCGTCGATGACGTAGTAGCCACCGTTGAAGAAGAGTTCGGTGTTCTCCGAGACGTGCGTGCCGGCCCGGATGGTCGCGCCCTCGAGCGAGATGTCGTGGTCCCAGTGCATCACGTCGCGCCCCTTCTTCCAGACGTAGGGGTTCGGGACCTTGCCGATCTCGACGGCGAGGTGGCCGTTCTCGCCCAGACGCCCGCCGGGAAACGGCGAGAGGCGGGCGTAGGCCCGGTCGATCGAGAACGGGTCGGTGTCGAAGTCGAGGGCCGTGCCGAAGCTCTGGTTCGCGCTGCGGTTGTCCGGAGCACCCGAGACGAGGCGGAAGATGACCTGGGCGCGCGAGTTGATCTCGGCCTTGCCGTTCAACCGGAACCGGTAGCGGCCGCGGTGGCGGTTGGTCCGCTCGACGCCCGTTTCGTCCTTGTTGAAGAAGATGCCTTCATAGCGGGCCCGGAAGTCGCCCCAGAAGGTGAGCTTCGGCTTGCGGTCCTGCCGCTGCTTGGCCTCGTAGGCGGCGTTCTTGGCCGCGATGGCCTCGTAGTCGTCCTCTCCGATGGCACCGCGCTCCTTCAGGACGACGATCAGGTCGTGGAGCGAAGTGTCCTCTGTCGCGTGTGCGGCGTCGGGCGCGAACCCGAGGGCGAAGCCGAAGCCCGCCCAGGCCGCCAGCGCGGCGCCGAGCCGCCGGTTTCCTCGTTGCACTGGAATCACCTCCTAGATTTCCTGGAGGTCGGCGACCTCCGCATACGATGACGAAATCGTGTGGAAATCTAGGCGGATCGGTTGAGAAACCGGGTCCGTTTGTGTGACGGAATGGTGAAGGCTGCGCCGGGAACGGCCCGGCGGGAGATCAGCCGAAGCGGCCGGTGATGTAGTCCTCGGTCTGCTTCTTCTTGGGCCGCACGAACAGCTCCTCGGTCTCGCCGTACTCGATCAGCTCGCCGAGGTAGAGGAAGGCGGTGAAGTCCGAGACGCGCCCTGCCTGCTGAAGGCTGTGCGTCACGATGATCAGCGTGTAGCGCTCCTTGAGCTCTGCGATCAGCTCCTCGATCTTCGCCGTGGCGATGGGGTCGAGGGCAGAACAGGGTTCGTCGAGCAGGATGACCTCGGGCTGGACGGCGATGGCGCGGGCGATGCAGAGGCGCTGCTGCTGGCCACCCGAGAGCCCGAGGGCGCTGTCCTTGAGCCGGTCCTTGACCTCGTCCCAGAGGGCGGCGCCCCGCAGGCTCTCTTCGACGGTGGCATCGAGGTCCGCCCGGTTCCGCATGCCATGGATGCGCGGGCCGTAGGCGACGTTGTCGTAGACCGACTTCGGGAACGGGTTCGACTTCTGGAAGACCATGCCGATCTGCGCCCGGAGCGCGTTCACGTCGACTTCCGGCGCGAAGATGTCCTGGCCGTGGTACTCGACCGAGCCCTCGATGCGGACGCCGTCGACGAGGTCGTTCAGGCGGTTGAAGCAGCGCAGCAGCGTGGACTTCCCGCAGCCCGAGGGCCCGATGAGCGCCGTCACGCAGCGCTCGGCGATGCCCATGTTGATCTTCATGAGCGCCTGGGTGTTGCCGTAGTAGAGGTCGAGGTCGCGCACGTCGAGCACGGACTTGTCGATCCGGGGGTTCAGGGCCGGGTCGGTCGAAGGGTCGTCGCCCACGAGAATCTCCACGCTCGATTCGGGTTGCTCTGCCGACATCCTACTGACTCCTCGTCTCCGGTGCTCTCGTTCGTCCTAGACCGTCTGGCCGCGGAATCGGGACCGCAGCCGCTCTCGGACGATGATGGCCACCAGGGTCATGGCGAAGACCAGCAGGACGATCAGCAGGGTGGTGGCGAAGGCCAGCGGCTTGGCCGCCTCCACGTTCGGGCTCTGGAATCCCACGTCGAAGATGTGGAAGCCCAGATGCATGAACTTTCGCTCGAAGTGGATGAAGGGGAAGTTGCCGTCCACCGGAAGGGTGGGGGCGAGCTTCACCATGCCGACGATCATGAGCGGGGCGACCTCGCCGGCCGCGCGGGCCATGGCCAGGATCACGCCCGTGAGGAGCCCGGGCGCCGCAGCAGGCAGGGTCACGCGCGTGAGGGTCTCGAAGCGCGTGGCGCCCAGGGCCCGCGAGCCTTCGCGCAGGGCCCGGGGGACCGAGGCGAGGCCTTCTTCGGTCGCGACGATCACCACCGGGAGCGTCAGCAGGGCGAGGGTCAGACTCGCCCAGAGGATGCCCCCGGTGCCGAAGGTCGGTGACGGCAGGCGTTCCGGGTAGAAGAGGGCGTCGATGTTCCCGCCCATGAAATACACGAAGAAGCCCAGTCCGAAGACGCCGAACACGATCGAGGGGACGCCCGCGAGGTTGTTCACCGCGATGCGGATGAGCTGGACGACCGGGCCCTCCTTCGCGTAGTCGCGCAGGTAGACCGCAGCGACCACGCCGAAGGGCACGACGGCGAGGGACATCAGGAAGACCATCAGGACCGTGCCGAAGATGGCCGGGAAGACGCCGCCCTCGGTGTTCGACTCGCGCGGCTCGGCGAAGATGAACTCCCCGACGCGTTCCACGAAGAGGGCCAGGCGGCCGAAGGCGCCCAGGGCGTTGGGCTCGAAGACGCGCACCACGTGGGCCACGGGGATCTCGGTCCGCCGGCCGCCCGCGGCCTCGAGCACGATCGTCTCGTGCTCGAGATCCTCGCGCATCTCGACGAGCCGATCGGCCAGGACGGCGTACTCCGCCTCGAGTTCGGCCGTCCGCTCCGAGACCTCGCGCTGGCGGCGCTGGGTCTCGCCGACGCTGAGCCCGGCGAGTTCGATGCGGCGCAGGTCGAGCCGCAGCTCCTCGATCTGGTGGTTCACCTCGCCGATCTCGTCGTTCGCGAACTCGTCCATCGCCTCCGCGGCTTCGAGCTTCTCGGCGTGGAGCTCGTCGAAAGCCTCACGGGCCGCGGGGCCGCTCGCCAGGATCTCGTCGCCGCGCCGGAGTTCGACGATGCGCCCGTGGAAGTTCCCCCACTCGAGGCGCTCGACGACCGAAGCATCTCGAGGAAGCTCCCGGGAAGTGACCTCGGCCTCGCGGATCCATCGGAAATCGAGGCCGGTGAGGTCGCGGTTGCCGATCTTGAGGCGCAGACGCCCCTCCGGATGGTCTTCGCTGACCTTGCGCTCGTGGACCTCGCCGAGCACGGTCGTTCCGTCCTCGAAGGTGAACTCGACGAGATCGTCCGGCCAGAAGTGCGCGAGGCCCTGGACGGAGATCAGTGCGAAGAGCGACGTGATCATCACGATGGAGACCGCGAGCGCGCCGCCGGTCAGGCTGACCATGACCTGGGAGATGGCATTCCGCTTGCGCACGGCCGCCTTGGAGACGTCCTCCATCAGAGCCTCCCGAACTTCCGGCGCAGCCGGACCCGCACGAGTTCCGCCAGCGTGTTGATCACGAAGGTGAAGGCGAACAGGATGAGCGCCGTCAGGAAGAGGGTTCGGTAGAGCGTTCCGCCGTGGGGTGCCTCGGGGATCTCGACGGCGATGTTCGCCGAGAGCGTGCGGAAGCCGTTGAACACGCTCCAATCCATGATCGGCGTGTTGCCCGTCGCCATCAGCACGATCATCGTCTCACCGACGGCGCGGCCAAGGCCGACCATGACGGCCGAGAAGATCGCCGGGCTCGCCGTCGGCAGGACGACCTGGGTCACCGTCTCCCATCGGTTTGCGCCGAGGGCCAGGGAACCGGCGGCGAGCGTCTGGGGGACGCTCGAGAAGGCGTCCTCCGCGATCGAGAAGATGATCGGAATGACGGCGAAGCCCATGGCGATCCCGACGACCGCCGCGTTGCGCTGGTCGTAGCGCAGGTCGAGGGTCTCGAAGAGCCAGGCCTGGTAGTCGCCGCCGAACAGGACCGCTTCGAACCAGGGCCCCGCCTGGATGATCCCGGCCCAGCCGGCCACCAGCACCACCGCGAACCAGATGACCTCCGAGCCGTTCGGCAGGCGGGCGCGAAGGGCGGCCGGGGCAGCGCTCCACACCGCGCCGGCGGCGATCAGCATGAACGGTGTCGCCATGAGCATCAGCACGAGGGCGGGGAAGTGGTCTTCGAGGCGCGGGGCCAGCCAGAGGCCCGCCACCAGGCCGAGCACGACGCTCGGCAGCGAGGCCATCATCTCCACGGTCGGCTTCACGATGCGCTGGAAGCTCGGGTGGACGAACTGCGAGGTGTACATCGCCCCGAGGATCGCGATCGGCACGGCGAGGAAGAGGGAGTAGATCGTCCCCTTCAAGGTGCCGAACAGGAGCGGAAGCAGTCCGAGCTTGGACTCGAAGTCGTCGGTGCCACCGGTCGACTGCCAGATCGCTTCGGCCTTTTCCGACCCTTCGTACCAGAGCCGGCCGAAGTAGGTCTTCCAGGAGACTTCGGGGTGCGGGTTGTCGATCTCGAGGGAGGCCATGCCGCCGGTGCCGCCGAAGATCGCGGCGTCGCCCTTCGGGGCGAGGGTGACGGCGCTGGTGCCCGCGATCGGCGACAGGCCGCTCCACAGGGTGCGGCCCGAGGTCGCGAAGTAGAGGGCGCCGGTGTCCTTCGCGCTCATCGCGAGCAGGCTGCGGTCCCGATCCGACGCGACGAGGTGGGTCACGGCGGCGTTCAGGGGCTCGAGCTCTCGAACGAGGGTCAGGTTCTCGCTCAAGCCGCGGCGGATCCGGAAGTAGTTCTCGATCGTCCCGTCGGCGCGGCCGACGACGAGGGTGCGCCCCCCCTTCAAGAGGGTCGCCGAGGTGATCTCGACGGCGTTGGCGCGGAGGATCTCGACCGGCGCCGGGCCCCCGTCGAGGTCCCACCAGGCCAGCTCCCCCGCCGCCGTCGCCCCGTACAGGGAACGCTGGTCGGGGTCGAGGAGGAGGTGGGTCAGGGCGAGGTCGCCCTCGAGGACCGTGCGCTCGACGGTCTCGGTCCGTTCCCCGGTGAAGAGGTTCTCTTCGACCGCGATGCGGAGCATCGCGATCTCCCCGCCCGCGAGCTGACCGACCACGGTGGTTCGTTCGTCGCCCGCGCGGAGGGTCGCGATCCGGACCGGGGCGCCCGTCGGGTCGAGGGTGTAGACGGTGGGTTCGCGGAGCGCGGGCTCGACGATCCGCTGGTTGTTCTCGAACTCGATCTCGAAGGCGAGCTCGGCGGCCACGACGCGGCCATCCGACGTCCCGAGCAGGAAGGGCTGGTCCTTCGGGGTCGGGAAGATGGCCTGGACGGAAGCCGGCACCGTTTCGGCCAAGGCCTCCGCCTCGGCTGCAGGTTCCGCCGCCGTCTCGGGAGCGGAGGCGGGTGTGGAGGCGCCGGTCGCCAGAAGCGACCGCTCCAGCACGAGTTCCCCGTCGGCGAGGCGCAGGACCCGGAGCGTGCCGTCGGCCGCGAGGGCGGCGGCATGGGTCTGGTGGGTGTCGAGCCGGACCACCCGGGGTGCGTCCGGCACCGACATCTCGCTCTTGGGGACGATCGTGGCGCCCTGGGAGAGCGGGAAGGCCTCGATCACCAGGAACACGAACATGGCGAGGATCAGGGCGATCACCGCCTGGCCGCCCACCGAGATCAGGCGCCGATTCCAGCGGTCCACCAGAAGTCGTCGCCGGGGGATCGTATCGATCCCCCGGCGAACGTTCTTGCCGGTGGCGATGGGGGGCTCGAGTGTCGCCATCTACTGGAGCTTCGCGAGTTCCTGATCGACGATGGACTTCCCGACCGGGAGGTATCCGTCCTTCACCACGATCTCCTGGCCGGGCTTCGAGAGGACGAAGCGGATGAACTCGCGCATCAGCGGGTCCGCCGGCGAGTTCGGCGGCTTGTTGACGTAGACGTAGAGGAAGCGAGCGAGCGGGTACTTGCCCGCGTACACGTCGGCCGGGTCCACGGTACCGTAAGCGTCGCCCGGCTTCTTCGCGAGGGCCAGCGCGTTCACGCCCGAGGTCTTGTACCCGATTCCGCTGTAGCCCATCGCGTACTCGTCCTCCGTGACGCCCTGGACGACCGAAGCCGACCCCGGCTGCTCCTTCACCGAGTCCTGGAAGTCGCCCTTGCACAGGGCCACTTTCTTGAAGTAGCCGTAGGTGCCCGAAGCCGAGTTCCGACCATACAGGCGGATGGGCTTGTTCGCCCACGCCCCGGTGAGGCCGAGGCCGCCCCAGGTGTCGATTCCGGCGGTCCCGCCGCAGCGGCGGGTCTTGCTGAAGACCGCGTCCACCTGCTCGAGGGTCATCTTCTGGAGCGGGTTGTCCTTGTGCAGGTAGACGGCCAGGGCATCGACCGCCACGCGGATCTGGGTCGGCGGGTAACCGAACTCCTTCTCGAAGGCGTCGAGTTCGGAGCTCTTCATGGCGCGGCTCATCGGGCCGAGCTGGGCCGTCCCTTCGATCAGGGCCGGGGGCGCCGTGGACGAGCCCTTGCCCTCGACCTGGATCCGGACGCTCGGGTACTCCTTGCGGAAGCCCTCACTCCAGAAGGTCATCAGGTTGTTGAGGGTGTCGGAGCCCATCGAGTTCAGGCTTCCCGAAACGCCGCTGGTCTTGGAGTAGCCGGGGATTTCCGGATCCACCTCGACGGGGGCAGCCTGGGCCGAGAGGCCGAAGGCCAGACCGAGCAGGGCGGTACCAAGAGTTCGCAATCGCATGAGTCATCTCTCCTTTGGTGTTGACTCGATTTGGACGGATCCGGCCGCGGACGATTCGCGGAAAGCGCGCCAAGAGTGCGAAGGTGCGGTGACGCGGGCCCGACGCATCTGTTACAAAACCGTGAAGAAGACCCGGGGGAGTTCTTCTCGCGGCCGCCCCGCTTCCGTCACCGTTTCGTCACGAAACGGCCCGGTCCGGGGGTAGACTCCGGCTCGGGTCAGCCTGCGGGCTGGCGGAGGACTGATGCGACTGTTCGAACCTCGCCTGAACGACCTACGAGAGACGATCCTGCGCATGGGGAGCCGCTCCGAGGCCATCCTCGAGAAGTCGATCCGCTCCCTGTTCAGCCGGGATTCCGCGCTTGCCGACGAGGTCCAGGCCGACGACATCGAGATCGACCGGCTCGACGTGGCGGTCGACGACGCGGTGCTGAAGGCGCTGGCGCTCGGCGCGCCCCTGGCGGAGGACCTCCGCAAGGTGGTCGCCATCAAGATGATCGCGACGGACCTCGAGCGGGTCGGCGACCTGGCGCGCAACATCGCGTCCAGCGCGAAGCGGCTCGGTGCGGTCGCCGGCGTGCAGGATCCAGAGAAGATGAAGCGGCTCGCCGGGCTGGTCCAGACGATCCTGCGGGACGCGCTCGATTCGCTCTCGGATCTCGACGCGGGCAAGGCCCGGGACGTGATCGACGGCGACGACGTGATCGACGACCTCCAGGACGAACTCGTGCGCGAGGAGATCGAGCGCCTGAACAGCGACCCGTCGCGCGCCGCGGGGGCCGTGGACCTGATCCTCGTGGCCGAGAGCCTCGAGCGCGTCGGTGACCACGCCACGAACATCGCCGAGGAGGTCGTGCTGATGGCCGAGGCGCGCAACCTCAAGCACGCGGCCAAGCTAGGCCGCTAGGCCGCTCGGCCGCCAGGCCGCCAGGCCGCCAGGCCGCTCGGCCGGGCTCGGCGGATCCGCTCAGCCCGGCGGGGGAAGCCCCAGCATCTTGGCGAGCATCCGGCTCGGGATGTTGTTCACGTCGAAGTCGGACTCCTCGGGCAGGATCCCGAGCGCTTTGAACTGGTGCGCCAGCCGGATCATGATCACCGAGAAGCGGAAGGCCGCGAAGGCCTCGTAGTAGGCCAGGTGCCTCGGCGTGTGGCCCGTGAGTTCCGCGTAGCGCGCGACGCTCTCCTCCTTCGACGGGAAGCCCGGCAGGCGCGGAACGTTCACGCCCAGCGAGTGGTGCTCGTCGAGGAAGAGGAACCAGGCGAGGTCCGCTTCGGGGCTTCCGATCGTCACCATCTCCCAGTCGAGGACCGCGGCGCAGCGGCCTTCGGCGAAGATCATGTTGCCGATGCGCGCGTCGCCCCAGTTCAGGGTGGTCGGCTCGCCGTCGGGGGCATTGGCCTCGAGCCAGGCGAGGGCCGGGTCGCAGACGGGCTGAGGCTTGCCCCCGGCGGCCCAGGCGAGGAAGCGGCGGTACTGGTCGAGCTGGACGGCCAGCGGCGTTCGCTCGCCGCCGGTCTCGTCGAGGTAGCCGAAGCCCGCTTCGCGCCAACCGATGCGATGGATGGTGGCGAGGGCTTCGATCCCGCTCCACCACATGCTGGCGCGCTCGCTCTCGGGCGCTTCCGTGACCCAACCGCCGACGTGGTAGGGCGGGTTGTCCGTCGGGATCTTTCCTTCGATGCGGGCCATGACGTAGAAGGGCGCGCCGAGGGTGCCGGAATCGGGCTCGTACCAGAGCACGCGCGCCACAGGGACGTCGGTGGATTCGAGGAGCTGCATGCAGCGGATCTGGTTGCCGAGGTCGTAGTGCGGGAAGACCTGGTTCTCCGTCGGCTGGATGCGGAGGACGAGCGATTCCTCGACCCGGCCCTCGGCGCCGTCGTAGGCGAGCTCGAAGAAGAGGGTGTCGTTCGAGAAGCCCGTGGCGCCCGGTGCGGTGAGTTCGGAGACCTCGAGGTTGCGGGCGTCCGGCAGCGTCCGCCTGAGCCAGGCGGCGAAGTCCGCGCGCGTCGCTTCGAGGTCCCGTCCCTTGACGGTGGTCAAGCGCCGCCCCCATCGCGCAGGCGGTTGAACTCGAGCCAGCCCGTGAGCGGCTCCGCTTCGCCCTCGAGCGCGACGCGGATGAGGCCGCGCCGGTAGAGCGAGCGCTGGGGAGGCGTGAAGGTGTGGGTGAGGTCGATCTCGACCCCCGAGAGGCTCGTGATCTCTCCGCGCAGGGCCTCGCCGGCTTCCGTCGCCACGCGGAACTTCCCCGCGACCGGGTCGAGCACGGGGCGTCCCTCGATCTCGACGTCGAGCTCGACCTCCGAGAGCGCCTCGAAGCCTTCGCGGTAGAGGTAGCCGCCCGGGAAGCGGCCGGCGTTCGGGATCTCCGCGACCGCGGCCTGCATGCGCAGGCGTTCGCCGTTCAGCACGATGAAGGTCCAGTTCATGTTCCAGTGGCGCGGGCCCCAGGAGTGGTCGCGCTCGCCGCGTCCCTCGAAGGGGGTGACGTCCCCCGCGATCCCCGTCGTGCCACGGAAGGAGACGGGCTGTTCGAAGCGGCTCGCGCCGTACTTCGGCGAGGCGTGGCTCGCCTCCATCTTCGGCGGTGCGTGGGGCGGGCCCATGGCGGTCGCTTCGAGATCCGCGTGGACCGCGCGCATGCTGCCGGTGCGAGGCCCGGAGAGCACGCGGCCGAAGCCGTCGAAGCGCAGCCGGCCCTGGCGGATCGGCGAGGCGACGTCCCAGGAGAAGCGCAGGCCGAAGCTCTCGTAGGCCAGGCGTGCCGGGTCGAAGTCCGCGAGCGGAAGGCGCGGCTGCTCGACGCAGACCCACTCTTCGCCGTGCTTCAGATAGAACCAGACCCAGAGTCGGTCCTGGTTCGGATGGATGCCGATGCGGCAGTGCCCGGCCCGTTCGCCGCGTGCGTCGTACCAATCCCAGAACCAGGACTCATTCCACCATTCGACGTCGGGGTCGAAGGCGTGGGGGGCCTCGTCGCTCGGCTCGACGCCGAAACGGCGCAGGTCGCTCTCGCTCAACTCCATGCGCGGCAGTCTACGCGGGCGCGTGCGGGTCGTCTACGCGGGCCCGGACCGGCCCCGGGGCGGGAGGAACGTTCCAGGGGCGCGTGGGGCCACGGGACCGTAACTTCCGGCGGCCAATGGGGGAGGCAATCGCGGCGATGGGGGCATGCGTACGGATTCGGGGTTTCGTCGGCACCCTGATCCTCGGTTCCATCCTGGCGTCGGCCGGCCCGGCGTCGGCCGCGGCCTGGCACGATCGCTTCACCTTCTCGACCCGTTTCGACTTCGAATGGACCGTCGACACCGGCACCGGCGAAACCCACGAGCTCGCCGCGACGCTCCAGCCCGAGCTCGAGATCTCCTTGCCCCACGGCATGGACCTCGTGGCCATCGGCCGCGCCCGGGCGGACTTCTTCGATCGCCTCGAGCCCGGCGCCCCCGTTCCGCACGAGGTCTCGGCCTGGAGCCGGCGAGGCTTCATCGGGAGCAGCGCCGAGGGCGAGCTGCGTGAGCTCTACCTCGACGCGAGCGTCGGGCCCGCCTTCCTGCGCCTCGGCAAACAGCAGGTCGTGTGGGGCGAGGCCGACGGCCTGAAGCTCCTCGACGTCGTGAACCCTCAGCAGTTCCGGGAGTTCATCCTCCCCGCCTTCGAGGACTCGCGCATTCCGCTCTGGATGGTGAACGCCGAGCTGCCGTTGCCCCTGGGCGATACGACCCTGCAGCTTCTCTGGATCCCGGACCCCACCCACCACGAGCTGCCCGAAGCCGACGCCCTGTTCGCGATCCGCTCCGAGCGCCTCGTTCTCCCGCCGCCGCCCGGCATTCCCATCGCCGAGGCCCAGGTGAAGCGTCCGCCGAAGTGGTTCGAGGATTCCGACGCGGGTCTTCGCCTCTCCGGCTTCGCCCACGGCATCGACTGGACGCTGAACTACCTCTACCAGTACGGCGACTTCCCGGTCCAGGTCCGGCGGCTTCCCGGCGCGCCGGGCGGCGCCGTCCGGTTCCTTCCGGAATACCGGCGGCAGCACGTGGCCGGCGGTTCGGCGAGCACCGCCTTCGGTCACCTCACGGTTCGCAGCGAGGTGGCTCTAGCCCTCGACCGCTACCTCCCCGTCGACGACGCCACCGATCGCGACGGCATCGCGGAGACCGCGGACGTCGGCTGGATGTTCGGCTTCGACTGGTTCGGCTTCGAGGAGACCTTCGTCTCGCTGCAGGTGTTCCAGAGCTGGCTGCCGGGGCATCGCAGCACGATGCTGCGGAAGTCGCTCGACACGAACGTGACGCTGGTGGTTCAGCGCGACTTCCTGAACGATCGGCTGCAGCTCGAGCTCCAGGTGATCCAGAGCTGGAACGACCGCGACGGCCTCGTGCGCCCGCGCGTCGCCTGGGAGTGGCGGGACGATACGGAGCTCTCGCTCGGCGCGGATTTCTTCTATGGCAACGGTGCCGGCGTCTTCGGCCAGTACGATTCGAACGACCGCGTCTGGGTGAAGGTCCGTTTCGCCCGCTAGCGCTCCGGGCCGGGCTCCTACTTGCCGGCGAGCGGCTCCACCACGGCCTCGGCGAACTGCTCGAGGACGGCCAGGTCCTTGCCGGGGATCACGACGTAGCTGATGCCGGTCTGCTCCCTCCGGGCTTCGAGCCGGTCGCGCAGTTCCGCCGCCGATCCCGTGAGGAAGATCGGGCAGTCGGCGACCTCTTCCGGGGTCATGCCGGAGCTTCCGGCGAGCCCCTGGCGCAGGCCCGAGACGTCGTCGGCGATCGCGACCACGAAGGAGAGGCTGTTGAGTTCGATCGCCTCCGGATCCCGCCCGGCCTTCTCGGCTGCGGCGCGCACCCAGCCGACCTTCTCCTTCACCTTGTCCGGTGCGAGGTCCGCAGCGGTCTGCGCGGTGATGCGCCCCTCGACGAGGCTCGGGTTGATGCCGACGATGTCCGCGTAGCGGCCGGCGATCGACAGGACGCGCTTGCCGCCGCCCCCGACGAGCACGCGCGGCGCATCCCCCTCCGGAAGATCCACGGCGCGAGCGATCTCGCGGATCGTGTAGTGCTCGCCTTCGAAGCTCGTCTTCTCGTTCGCCCACATGCTGCGAACGATCTGCAGCGCCTCTTCGAGGCGCGAGATGCGGATCCCGGGGCGGTCGTAGGTCATGCCGGCTTCGACGTAGTCGGACTCCATCCAGCCCGCGCCGAGGCCGAACTCGTGGCGCCCGCCGGAAAGCACGTGGGTCGTGGCCGCGGCCTTGGCGAGGATCACCGGGTGCCGGTAGTCGACGTCGTAGACCAGCGAACCCACGTTCAGGCGCTCCGTGACGGCGGCCGCCGCGGCGAGGGTGGTCGCCGGTTCCCACTGGGGGCCGAAGTGATCCGGAACGAAGACCGTCGAGTAGCCGAGGGCTTCGATCGTGCGGAGCCGTTCGGCCCAGCCTTCGGCGGGCAGGGTGGAGAGCTGGACACCAAAGCGGAACGGTCGGGACATGGGGCCTCCGGGCGCGGCTGCATCCTACACCGCCGAGCCTCTGGTGACTCCGAGAAGCGCCCTAGTGGACCGAAGCGCCGCCCGTCGACGGTGGCCGCGACGCCTGGGCGAGCAGGCCGCGCGCGGCCAGGGTGACGACGGTCTCCCGGGCCACGGAGTCTGGCCGGAACACCGGGTCCGGCTCCTCTTCGTGACGCCGCGCGCAGTGGGCGACGGCATCGAGCGCCACGCGCCCCGCGACGCGCGCATCGCCCACGGGCTCCACCCAGCCGAGCGCGATGCGGCTCTCGAGGTAGCGCTGCATGCGATCCAGGAGCGCCGCCCGTTCCCGGTGAAGATGGCGCCGGACGAGCGGGCGTTCCTGCGCCGCCCGCTCGAGGAAGGCGAGTTCCCGGGCGGTTCGCCGAGCCCGGTCGTAGTGGTCCGCGAGAATGTGTCCGAGCTCCTCGGGCCCGGCCGGGGTGCCGGCGCGGTCGAGGGCCCGTTCGAGGGGAGGCAGGGCATGAAGGGCGTGCGCCCGCTTCTCGACGGTCGATTCGAGGGCGCGGCGGCCGGGTTCGCGGAGCGGGAGCTCGGCCAGGCGCGGCAGGTCGCCCACGCGCAGGGCCAGCCAGAGGAGGGCCTCCTTCCCGGCGACGTAGCCGTAGACCGTGCCGTGGGCGATCCCGGCCCGCTTCGCCACCTCGCCCATGCGGGCGCTGTGGATGCCGTCGTGGGCAAAAACCCATAGAGCAGCCTCCTGCAGGCGTTCGAGGGTTTCCTGGCTCCGGGGACGCGCCATGTCCTCTGGTTACCCGATCGATTGAGTCATTCAATCAATTTCGGATGAAGGACACATATCCCTTTTTAATCTGCAACTTAGGGATTGAATGCGATGGGTCATTCCTCTTTGAATCCTCAGGAATAGCCCATCCGGGGTCACTCGAATCGGCCATGCCGGCCCGCGCCGCCGGCGAAGCGGCTGGCGCCCTCGCGCGTCTCGCCCGATTCGATCACTTCGATGCCCTGGCGGAACTCGTTGCGGATCGCGTCGGCGAGCGGCAGGCCGTGCTGGTCGATCGCCGAGCGGCGGTCGCTTCGCAGGCAGCGCTGGGGGAAGGCGGCGAGGCTCGCGGCGAGTTCGCGGGCGGCGGCGAGGGCCGCTCCCGGCGCGACCAGGCGGTTCACCAGGCCCATCCGCAGGGCCTCGTCGCCGGAGACCGGCCGGCCCGTGAGGATCAGGTCGAGCGCGTTTCCCTCGCCGACGATGCGCGGGAGCCGGACGGTGCCGCCATCGATCAGCGGTACGCCCCAGCGCCGGCAGTAGACCCCGAAGATCGCATCTTCGGCCGCGACGCGGAGATCGCACCAGAGCGCCAGCTCGAGGCCGCCGGCCACGGCGTGCCCCTCGACGGCGGCGATGACCGGCTTGTCGAGCCGCATCCGCGTCGGGCCCATGGGGCCGTCGCCCTCTTCGCGGACCGGGTTGCCCCGGCCGGCGGAGACCGCCTTGAGATCGGCGCCCGCGCAGAACGTTCCCGCGGCGCCGGTCAAGACGGCGGCGACCAGGTCGTCGTCGGATTCGAAACGCCGGAAGGCCGCTGCGAGCGCCTCCGCGGTGGCCGAGTCGACGGCGTTGCGGACCTCCGGGCGGTCGAGGGTGATGATGGCGATCGGCGCCTCGGCTTCGTAGTGGACGGTCATGGCATCCTCCCCCTCGACCGGTAGCACGCCCACGCTGGCGCCTTGCTTGACCCCCTCGGAAGGGGTGGCTAACTCGGAAGCTCGGAGGTCGGATCGAGCCGGCCCGCAGCGACGAGCAGGGAACCCCGAGTGAACCAGCGCATCCGAAAGACGAAGGTGATCGCCACGCTCGGGCCGGCCTGTGACGACGTGGGCGTCCTGGCCCAGATGATCCATGCCGGCATGAACGTCGCCCGCCTGAACTTCTCCCATGGCGACCCCGCCGAGCACGAAGCCCGCCTCGACCGCCTCGCCCAGGCCTGCGAGCGCACCGGCCGCCCCGTGGCCACCATGCTCGACACGCGCGGAATCGAAGTCCGCGTCGGCGAGATCGCCGGGAACCTGGCCGAGCTCGAGGCGGGGAACGACTTCGACCTGCACTGCGAACCCCGCGAGGGCGACGCGACCGGCGTCTCGGTGAGCGACTCCGGGCTCGCGCGGAGCGTGGAGGTCGGGGATCCGATCCTGCTCGACGACGGGGCCATCGAACTCACGGTCCTGGCAGTCGAGGGCGCCCGGGTGCGCTGCCGCGTCGAGAGCGGGGGGATCCTGCGCAGCCGCAAGGGCGTCAACCTGCCGCACACCGAGCTCCAGTTCCGCTCGATGGGACGCGAGAACGAAGCGGACCTCGTCTTCGCCGCCGAGCACGACTTCGACTACATCGCGGCGTCCTTCGTGCGCAACCCGGCGGACGTCGAGGAGATCCGCGAGGTGCTCGCCGCCAACGGAGCGCAGATCCCGATCATCGCGAAGATCGAGAGCCGCTCCGGGGTCGAGCACCTCGACGCGATCGTCTCGGCGGCGAACGGGACCATGGTCGCCCGCGGCGACCTCGGCGTGGAGCTGCCGGTCGAGCAGGTGCCTGCGGTGCAGAAGCGGATCATCCGGGCCACCGTGATGAACGGAAAACCCGTCATCACGGCGACCCAGATGCTCGATTCGATGGAGCGCAACCCGCGCCCGACCCGCGCCGAAGCGAGCGACGTGGCCAACGCGATCTTCGACGGCACCTCGGCCGTGATGCTCTCCGGGGAGACGGCGATCGGCGCCCACCCCGTGCAGGCCGTCGCCACGATGTCGCGCCTGGCCCAGCACGCCGAAGCCTCCCTCGCCGACTACGGCCACCTGCAGCACGTCCACCCCGACCCGGAGAACCAGGTCAGCGAGGCCGTCAGCCAGGCGGCGATCACGATGGCGAAGCACCTCCACGCTGCGGCGATCCTCGCGCTGACCGAGAGCGGCTTCACTTCGCGCATGATCTCGAAGTACCGCCCGCCGTGTCCGATCCTGGCGCTCACGAACTCGGAGCACGTGGCGCGGCAGCTCTGCCTGAACTGGGGCATCACCGCGCTGCGCTACGACGGCGAAGTCGGCGACGATGCCCGGATCGCCTACGGCATCCAGCAGGCCCGGGAGGCGGGCTTCGTCGTGCCCGGCGACATCGTGATCGTCACCGCGGGTCTCTCGAAGCAGACCGGAAGCACGGACATGATCCGCGTCATGACCGTCGGCGACGACTAGGCGAAACCGACCTTCATCTCCCGGATGCCCGGGATGAAGTTGCTCGGCGTGCGCGGCAGCGGCGCGTCGCTCTCGAGGGCGAGGGCGGGCAGTCCGGTGAGCAGCTCCTCGAACATGATCCGCAGCTCAAGACGGGCAAGGCTCGCGCCCAGGCAGAAGTGGGCGCCGAAGCCGCCGAAGGCGAGGTGCGGGTTCGGGTCGCGGCCGACGTCGAAGGCGTCGGGGGCGTCGAAGACCCGGGCGTCGCGGTTGGCCGAGGGGTAGAGCAGGAGCAGGCGGTCGCCCTCGCGGACCGGAACGCCCGCGAGCTCCGTGTCCCGGGTCGCCGTGCGGTTCATGTTCGCGATGGGTGAAACGAAGCGGAGCATCTCCTCGACCGCGCCCGGGAGGAGCGCGGGGTCGGCCTCGAGGCGCCGCCGCTCGTCCGGGTTGCGGATCAGGGCCTCCATGCCGCCCGAGATCACGTGGCGGGTGGTCTCGTCGCCGCCGATCAGGATGAGCAGCGATTCGTGGAGGAGCGCCTCGTCGTCGAGCTCGAGGCCGTCGACCTCCGCGTGGACGAGGACGCTCAGGAGATCGTCCGTCGGATTTGCGCGCCGCTCGGCGACGGAGGCCGCGTGGTAGGCGGCGTACTCGCCGAAGGCCCGGGCCGCGCGCTCGGCGACGTCCTCGGGCGCGTCGCGCCGCGTCGCGGCGATCAGATCGTCGGACCAGCGCAGGAGGTCCGCGTGATCCTCCTCCTTCACGCCGAGCAGGTCGCCGATCACGATCAGTGGAAGCGGCGCGGCGACCTCCCGCACGAAGTCGAAGGACGTGCGGTCCCGGACGCCGGCGATCAGGTTGCGGCAGATCTCGCGGATGCGCGGCTCGTGCTCGCGGACCCGGCGCGGCGTGAAGCCGCGGTTCACCAGGTTCCTGCGCTGCATGTGCAGCGGGTCGTCGAGGTTGATCATCGAGGGGATGGCGGGCGCGTCCGGGCGGGAGCTCCGGCCCGAGCAGAACGTCTCCGGGTGCTTCGAGACGAACTGGACGTTGGCGTGGCTCGCGACGCCGAAGAGCTCCGCGCTCGGATCCCAGTAGACGGGGGCGTTCTCGCGCATCCACCGGTAGTGCGGGTGCGGGTCCGAGGCGTAGAAATCGCCGTCGAGCAGCCGAATCCCGGGATGGGTGGGGCCTTCGCGCACGGCCTGGCTGCCTTCCCCCACGCGCGGACTAGAAGCGCTCGAAGCGCGGCTTGCGCTTCGCCAGGAAGGACTGGACGCCTTCCTTGAAGTCGGGGCGGTCGAAGGTGGCGATCATCTCGCTCACCGCCGTGGCATGCGCATCCTCGAGACTCTCGGTGAGATCGCGATAGACCTGCTGCTTCATGATCCGCATGGAGGTGGGCGAGCAGTTCTCCGCGAGGTTGCGGACGTAGTCGCGGACGAAGGGCAGCAGCTCGTCGTGAGGCAGGGTGCGGTTCACGAGGCCGATGCGCTCGGCTTCCGCGCCGTCGATCTTGCGCGCGGAGATCAAGAGGTCCATGGCGTGGGCCGTTCCGACGAGGCGCGGCAGGAGCCAGCTGATGCCCCACTCGGCGATCAGGCCGCGCTGGACGAAGGCCGTCGTGAACACCGCCCGGTCCGAGGCGAAGCGGAGGTCGGCGCACAGCGAGATCGGCATGGCCATGCCCGCGCAGGGCCCGTTGATCGCGGCGATCACGGGTTTCCGGACCGACATCAGGTAGGTGTAGGAGCCGCGGAAGGACTCCCCCATGCCGGGGTCGCCCGGGTCCGCGGCGAGTTCCGGGAAGTCGCTGCCCCCGCGGTCGCCCTCGCCGATCGCTTCGAGGGTGCCGAGGTCGGCGCCCGCGCAGAAGCCGCGCCCGGCGCCGGTGAGGATGATGCCGACGACCGAGGGGTCCTTCTCGGCCTCGCCCACGGCGTGGCGAACCTCCGCGCCCATGCGGTCCGTCCAGGCGTTGAGCCGGTCGGGTCGGTTCAGCGTGATGGTGGCGATGGGCTCTTCGACTTCGTAGAGGATCTGCTCGTACATGGCGCGCCAGTATACGGTGTCAGGCGTCCGGTGGACCGTCGACGTCGGAGTCGGGACCGGCCGCCTCCTCGTCCTTCACGGCGTTCCTTCGTGCGAGGGCCTCGCTCACGGTCTCCCAGTCGACGAGCCGCCGCCGGACCTCGCCCGCGGGTTCGTAGCCGTCGGCGAGGATCTGCCGCTCGATCGCGGGGAGGTGGAGCGCACCCCAGGGCACGACGACGGTCTCGAACTCGCCCTGGGCCTCCGCGATGTGTTCGAGGAGCTGCGCGTTGCGCTGGGTGAAGAGGTCCCATTCGATGGCCTTGGCAAGCTCCGGGTCTTCGCCGGCCTTCGTGAGGATCTGTCGGAGCGCGGCGAGCCAGTCCTCGCCCGCCCAGATCTCCTGGGTGTAGCCGAGCCACTCGATCGTCTTCGGCGAGAAGGTCTCGAGGTCGACGTCTGCGTGGCGGAAGACCGGCCACTCGGGAAGCGGCGCCTCCTCGGATTCGCGCAGGTACTCGGAGAGTTCGTCCTGGGCGTCGAGTCCGAGAACGCTCGCCACGCCGTCGTACGCGAGGGTCTCGCTCATCACGCCGGTGGTGTCGGTCACGCCCTCTTCGAGCACGATCGTTCCGGGGGCCACGAAGCTCTCGACGACTTCTCGATAGTTCGAGGCTTCCCCGATGTGCATCATTCCGACCAGCCGGAGCTTTTGCCCTTCGCGTTCGTAGCGCCGGTCCGCGAGAGAGATGCCTTCGCGGTCGAAGGTGACGAATTCACGGGTCGCCACCTGCACCGTCGTCGCGAACAGGAGCACGCCGTAGAGGCCGAACGCCGGCAGCAGTACGAAACCGTAGAGCAGCAGCATGCGCAGGCTGTGGGACGCGGAGAAGGGCGGTGCCGCCGGGTCGCCGAGCCACCAGCTCGACGCTTCGCCGCGCCGGGCGTTCTGGCGGCGTACCCACGAGAACGCGATCAGCGCTGCCCCGCACTGGATGGCCGTCGCTGCGAATCCGAGGGCCGGAGGCGCCAGGAACATCGCGAGCGGCGCCGCACCCCAGTTGAGCCAGAGGACCGAGACGAAGAGCGGGACGAGCAGTCGGGCCGGGAGGGCCGGCGAGATCACGAGGCACGGGAACCCGCCGAGGGCCGCCAGGACGACCGGAAACGCCAGCAGGTTGCGCGGCCCGAGCAAGGCCGTCGAGCCCGTCGCCAGGCGGAAGAGCTCCTCGAAGAGGGAGAAGCCCGCGTCGAGACCGTAGAGGAGGAGGAAGGCGTTCGTGAAGCCGGCGAGGCCGTTCATGCGGGACGCAGGATACGGGAAGCGCGGCGGCCCGGCTCGCCCACCGGTTCCGGAAACGCGCAACGGCCGGGTCCGCGAGCGCGGACCCGGCCGTCTGTCGAATCGCTGCGCCGTTTCGAAAGCGACGCGGCTCCGTTCTCGGAGCTAGAGCGCGGCGTCCCCCCGCTCCCCGGTGCGGATCCGGATCGCGTCGGTCACCTCCTTCACGAAGATCTTGCCATCGCCGATCTTCTGGCTGTTGGCCGCCCGGGAGATGGCCTCCACCACCGCGTCGAGCTGGTCGTCGCGCACGACGACCTCGAGCTTGATCTTCGGCAGGAAGTCCACCTGGTACTCCGCGCCCCGGTAGTGCTCGGTATGGCCCTTCTGGCGCCCGAAGCCCTTGGCCTCGCTCACGGTGAGCCCGCTCACGCCCGCTTCGGAGAGCGCTTCTCGCACCTCGTCCAGCTTGAAGGGCTTGATGATCGCTTCGACTTTCTTCATGACGATCTCCTCCCGCGCCCTTAGGCGGTCTCGATGTATGCGCTCTCGTTGTGCTCGCTCTGGTCGATGCCGAGCGCCTCGTTCTCTTCGCTCGGCCGCAGGCTACCGAACACGGCGCGCAGGACGAACAGGATCACCAGCGTCGCGACCGGGGCGAAGACCGCGGTGAACAGGATGCTCTTGGCCTGGATCCACGTCTGGCTGAGCGCCGTCTGGCCCTCGGGCAGGGCGAAGCCCGCGATGAACAGGCCCGTCGCCAGGGCGCCCCAGGCGCCGCCGATCCCGTGGACGCCGAAGACGTCGAGGGAGTCGTCGTAGCCGGCTGCCGGCTTGATGATCATGACGAAGACGTAGCAGATCACGGCGCCGCCGAGGCCGACGAGCATGGAGCCCGCCGGGGTGACGAAGGCGCAGGCCGGGGTGATCGAGACGAGGCCCGCGACGGCCGCCGTGGCTGCGCCGAGCACCGTCGGCTTGCCCTGGTGGAGCCACTCGATGATCACCCAGGTCAGGACCGCCGTGCTGGTGGCCGTGCTCGTGGTCAGGAAGGCCAGGCCGGCGGTGCCGTCGGCGGCGAGCTCGCTGCCCGCGTTGAAGCCGAACCAGCCGACCCACAGGAGCGAGGCCCCGATCACGACCAGCGGAAGGTTGTGGGGCGGCATCGGCTGCTTGCCGTGGCCGAGGCGCGGCCCGAGGAAGATCGCGGCGGCGAGCGCCGAGAACCCGCTCGACATGTGGACGACCAGGCCGCCGGCGAAGTCCAGCGCACCCCAGCCGCTGATCATGCCGCCGCCCCAGACCATGTGGGCCAGGGGGCAGTAGACCACGACCAGCCAGATGGCGATGAAGGCGAGGTAGGGGCCGAAGCGCATGCGCTCGGCGAAGGCGCCGATCATCAGCGCGGGCGTGATGATCGCGAACATCCCCTGGAACATGACGAAGACGTACTCGGGGATCGTGCCCGAGACGGTCTCCGGGGTCGCGTGGTTCAGGAAGACCTTCGAGAAGTCGCCGAAGTAGGCGTTGCCGTCGCCGAAGGCCAGGCTGTAGCCGAAGGCAACCCAGATCACGCCCATCAGGCCGGCCGAGATCAGGCACTGCATCAGGATGGAGAGCACGTTCTTCGAACGCACGAGGCCGCCGTAGAAGAGCGCGAGGCCCGGCAGCGTCATCATCAGGACGAGCGCCGTGGCCGTCATCATCCAGGCCGTGTCTCCGGCCGAGAGGACGTCCTCGGCGGCGGCCGGGTCGGCTGCGAAGAGAGCGGCGCAAACGGCCAGGAGGCGGCCGGCGCCTGCCCACGAGGGGAGGCCGGCGCTTGCCATCGAGATCCAGCGAATCATGGGGACCCTTTCCTGCCCGAAGCTGCGCGCGGCACCCTTGCGGCGCGCTCCGGGCCTTGGTTTCCGACTCAGACCGGAGGCCAAGAGCAAGGCGCGTGCCACGCTTGCGCGGGCGGAGGCGCACCTGGGGGACCCTGGGCCGTGTCGGGCCGGTGAAGGCCCGCCGACTGCCTGGAAGCCGGGCAGGGGGTGCCCAAGAACCGTGCAGGCTTGACTTTCCGCGGCCCGCGCAGTTGAGTCGGGTCGGAAGGGGAGGCCCGTGCGAAAGATCCTGGTGGCGTTGGTCGTGTTGGGGGCTCTCCTCGCCCTGCCGCCGCTCTACTACGCCGCCGTGCCGAGCGAGGTCCCCGAGCTTCCGCCTGCGGACGGCCGCATCGCCGTTTCCGGCAATACCTCGGTGGCGGCCCTGGCGCGGGGGCGCGGCCCCGTGGTCGTGCTGGTTCATGGCCTGCCCGGACAGGCGCTCGACTGGTTTCCGATGATGGAGCCCCTCGCGAAGCGCGGGCATCGGGTGATCGCCTATTCGCGCGTCGGCTACAACCGTTCGGACCGCCGGCGCAACGGCGCCTTCACGCCCGACGGCAGCGCCGCGGACCTGCTCGCCCTGATCTCGGCCGAAGGCCTGCGCGACGTCACGGTCGTCGGTTGGTCCTACGGCGGCGCGACCGCGATCCGGGCCGCCCTGAAGGACCCGACCCACATCCGGCGGATCGTGCTGGTCGGCAGCGCCGGCCCCTGGCCCGATGCGCCCGAGGATCCGTTCCTGTTCAAGCTCCTGTTCTCGGACCCGGTCCTTCGTTGGGTGGCCGCGGTGCCGCCCGCCGGCCGAGCGGTCCAGGGGATGATGAGCCAGCAGGCCTTCAGCGACGAACCCATCCCCGAGTGGTGGGGGCCGCAGCTCGAAGCGAACTTCTCGGCGCCCCATACCATGGAGACCTGGCGGGAAGAGGGTCGGTACTTCGAGTGGAACGAGGAGCTCGACCCGGCGCCCATCGATCTGCCCATCCTCGTGATCCACGGCGACGACGACCGGCTGGTTCCCCTCTCCGTCGGGGAGCACCTGGCCGAGCGCGCCAAGCGGGGCCAGCTCGTCGTGCTCGAGGGCGGGAGTCACATGCTGCCCATCACGCGCCCCGAGCGAATGGCCGAGCTCGTCGCCGACTTCGCGGCCGGGCGCACGATCCGCCCGTGAGGGCGTCCCCGCCCATGCGATTGCAAGCCGCGTGACCGAGCCCTCGCCGGCGACGCCCGCGGGCTCGCGCAATCCGTTCACCTCGCCCCGCTTCCGCCGCTGGTGGATGGCGTCCTTCGTCGCGGGAACGGGCGTCGGGATCCAGGCCGTGACGGTCCCGCTCTACATCCGGGACCGCGTCGATTCCGAGGAGCGGGCGCTCGCGATCTCGACGGCCCTGATCGCCCAGACGCTGCCGGCCGCCCTGGTCGTCCTGTTCGGAGGCACGGCGGCCGACCGGATCGAGCATCGCCGCATCCTCGTGCGGACGTACGCCGTCGGCGCCGTGGTCTCGATGCTCTACGTCTGGCTGTGTCTCTCGGATTCCGGCCTGATCTGGCCCGTCTACCCGCTGGCCGCGCTCGTCGGCACCGCGGGCGCCTTCACGAACCCCACGCGTCAGAGCATGCTGCCCCAGATCGTCGCCCCCGAAGCGCTGCCGAACGGCGTGATCCTCGGGACGATGGGCTTCATGGCCTCGCTGCAGTTCGTCGGCCCCGCGCTCGGCGGCCTCGCGACCGAAGCCTTCGGGCTCGCGAGCGCCTTCTCGATCGAGGTCGCGTTCCTGGTGCTCGGCGCGCTCGCCTTCTCGACGATCCGCACCCGGCCGCCGCCGCCGAGCGACCGCAAGGTGCTGCACGACCTCGCCGACGGCCTGCGCTACGTCGCCGGGGAGCCCGCGCTGCTCGGCGTCCTGCTGCTGGCGGCGGTCCCCGGCATCTTCTTCATCGGCCCCTTCGCCGTGACCCTCCCGATCCTCGTGCCCGACGTGTTCGGTGCGACGGACCTCTGGGTCGGCCTGCTGTGGGGGTGCTTCGGGGGCGGCGTCGTCGCGGGCTCGATCGGGCTGACGCTGCGCCCGCTCCCGCACCGGGGGCGCGCGCTGTGCGTCTCCATCGTGGCGGGCGGGCTGGTGCTCGTCGCCTACAGCCAGAGCCGCTCGCTCGCTCTCTCGGCCGCGCTGCTCGTCGTGTGGGGGCTCGGCGCATCGATCTTCATCAACTACGCCGTCGTGCTGCTCCAGACCTACGCGTCGCCGCCGCTCATCGGGCGGGTCATGAGCATGTACACGCTGATGTTCCTGGCGTCTTCGCCGCTCGGCTACTTCCAGGCGGGCCAGCTCACGACGGCGATCGGCGCCGAGCGGATGATGCTGCTCTCGGGCTGCGTCGCCGCCGTCGTCGGGGTGACGGCGCTCCTCTTCCTGAAGCCCGTTCGCGAGCTCGAGTGAGCGACTAGAGCGCCGAGTCGCCGCGCTCGCCGGTGCGGATCCGCACCGCGTCGAGCACGTCCGTCACGAAGATCTTCCCGTCGCCGATCTTCTCGGTGTTCGCCGAGCGGGAGATCGCCTCGACGACGGTGTCGAGCTGCGCGTCCGGAACCACCACCTCGATCCGTACCTTCGGCAGGAAGTCGACCTGGTACTCCGCACCGCGGTAGTGCTCGGTGTGCCCCTTCTGACGCCCGAAGCCCTTGGCTTCGCTCACGGTCAGGCCGGAGACGCCGGCGTCCGAGAGCGCCTCGCGCACCTCGTCGAGCTTGAAGGGCTTGATGATCGCTTCGACCATTTTCATCGCGGACTCCTTGCCGTGCCTCTAGAGGCGAGGCCCTAGAGGTCGTAACCCGTTTCGGCGTGAAGGGTGGTGTCGAGACCCATGACCTCGTGCTCCTGGGTGACGCGGAGGCCGATCGTGGCGTCGATCGCCTTCAGGATTCCGTAGCTCATGATCCCGGTGTAGACGATGGTCACGACGCTCGCGAGCAGCTGGACCCCGAACTGCGACGCGATGGCGAGATCGCCCTCCTTGCCGCCGAAGGTGCCCGAGGCGAACACGGCGACGAGCATCGTGCCGACGAAGCCGCCGACCCCGTGCACGCCGAAGACGTCGAGGGAGTCGTCGTAGCCGAGCTTGATCTTGATCACGGTCGAGGCCCACCAGCAGATGAAGCCCGAGGCCAGGCCAATTCCGAAGCCGCCGATCGGGCCGATGAAGCCCGAGGCGGGCGTCACGGCGGCGAGGCCGGCGATGGCGCCCGTCGCGAGCCCGAGCACGCTCGGCTTCCCGTTCTGGGTCCACTCGATGAACATCCAGGTGAGCGCCGCGGTCGACGCGGAGATCTGCGTCACGGCGATCGCCATGGCCGCGTCGCCGCTGGCCGAGAGCGCGCTGCCGCCGTTGAAGCCGTACCAGCCGACCCACAGCATGCCCGTGCCCGTCGCGCACATCGTCATGTTGTGGGGGGGCATCGCGGCCTCGAGGTAGCGGTGCCGGGGTCCGATCACGATGCACGCCACGAGTGCCGCCACGCCCGCCGTGATGTGCACGACGATCCCGCCGGCGAAGTCGAACACGCCCATGTCCCAGAACCAGCCGCCGTCGCCGCCCCAGGTCATGTGGCAGATCGGGGTGTAGACGAGGATCAGCCAGACGCCGGAGAACCAGAGCATCGCGCTGAACTTCATGCGCTCGGCGAAGGCGCCGACGATCAGGGCCGGCGTGATGATCGCGAAGGTCATCTGGAAGACGAAGAAGAGGATCTCGGGGATCGTGCCCGAGAGCGCGTCGACGGTGAGCCCGCTCGCGAAGGCTTTGCCGAAGCTTCCGATGAAGCTGTGGAGGTTGGTCGTCCCCGCCGCCATGCCCGTGGTGTCGAAGGCGAGGCTGTAGCCGCAGGCGAGCCAGAGCAGGGTGCAGAGCGCGGTCAGCGCGAGGCACTGCATCAGGACCGACAGGACGTTCTTCGTGCGGACGAGCCCGCCGTAGAAGAGGGCGAGGCCCGGGATGGTCATGAACAGGACGAGTGCGCTCGAGACCAGGATCCAGGCCGTGTCGCCGCTGTCGAGGCTCGTCTCCTGGGCGGCGGCCGGGGATGCGAGCCCCGCGCCGAGGGCGGCGGCGATCGCCGGAAGGGCCCGGAGGCGGGTTTCGCGGAGGGACGGGGCGAGGTGCATTGCTTCTCCTTGCAGCCCGTGAGCGCGAACGGACGCCGCGCGGATCTGAGCCGGTTGGGGCCGAGGTGGGCTTTATAGAAGAAACCGAGCTGGAAATGGAACAAAAACGAAGCGTTCAGCCCTGAGCCTGCGCGCCCTGACTCCGCCGCCGGGCTTCGAGGACCCGCCAGCCGAGCAGGAGGGCCAGGATGGCCCCATGTACGAGCGGGGCGAGGAGATCCGCCTTTACCAGCCAGACGTAGTGGGCGATGGCGGCGATCGCGGCGAAGTAGACGAGCCGGTGGAGCCGGACCCAGCGGCGTCCGAGCCGGCGGATCGCCGCCCGCGAAGAGGTGGCCGCCAGGGGCACCATCGCGAGGAAGGAGGCGAGCCCGGCCATCACGAAGGGGCGCTCGGTCACGTCCTCGACGATGAAGGCCCAGTCGAAGGTCTGGTCGAGGGCGAGCCAGGTCAGCATGTGGAGCGTCGCGTAGGTGAAGGCGAGCAGGCCGAGGGTGCGGCGCAGCGGGGCGAGGTGGCGGAACCCGAAGGCGATGCGCAGCGGGGTGATCGCGAGGGTCAAGAGCAGGAGGCGCAGGGCCCACTCCCCGGTGACGTGGGTGGCGACCTCGACGGGCTCTGCACCGAGCCCGTCGCCGAAGAAGAAGCGCCCGGCGACGACGGCGAGCGGAATCAGGCCGAGGGTGGCGACCACGGACGGACGGGCGATTCGCTTCAGCACGGAACTCCCCGGGGCGAGCGGGGCTTCGGCGAACGCTAGAAGAACTTCGCCAGGTCCATCCCGCCGTAGAGCGATGCGACCTCTTCAGCATAGCCGTTGAAGGGGAGGGTGGGGCGTTTGCGGAACTCGCCGATGCGGCGTTCGCGCTTCTGGCTCCAGCGCGGGTGGTCGACGGCCGGGTTCACGTTCGCGAAGAAGCCGTACTCGTCCGGCTGGTTCTGGCTCCAGCTCGTCGGCGGCATGTCCGGGCGAAGCCGGATCCGCACGATCGATTTGATGCTCTTGAAGCCGTACTTCCAGGGCACGACGAGGCGCAGCGGTGCGCCGTTCTGGTTCGGCAGCACCCGGCCGTACATGCCGACGGCGAGGATGGCGAGGGGGTGCATGGCCTCGTCGATGCGGAGCCCTTCGCGATAGGGCCAGTCGAGCACCGCGCGCCGCTGGCCCGGCATCCGCTCCGGGTCGTGCAGCGTCTCGAACTCGACGTACTTCGCCTGGGACGTGGGATCGAAGCGTTTGATCAGATCGCCCAGCGGGAATCCGACCCAGGGAATCACCATCGACCAGGCCTCGACGCAGCGCAGGCGGTAGATGCGTTCTTCGAGGGCGTGCGGGCGGAGGAGATCGTCGAGGTCCACCCGGCCCGGGCGCGCGACGGCACCGTCGATGGCCACGGACCAGGGGCGCGTCTGGAAGTCCTTCGCGTTGCGCGCCGGGTCGTCCTTGCCGGTGCCGAACTCGTAGAAGTTGTTGTAGGTGGTGGCGTCCTTCTCGCGCGTCTGAGGTTCGTCCGTGCTGAAGGGGCTCTTGGCGAGGGGGCTCAGGGCGGCGAGCGGCCGTTCGACGGGCGTCGCGGCCTGGGTCTCTTCTTCGCGCAGGCAGCCCGAGAAGGCGAGGCCTCCGGCGAGGGCCGCGCCGCCGCGCAGGAATTCGCGGCGGCGCAGGTAGGCCTCTTCCGGGGTGACGGAGCGGCGGAGCGAGCGGTCGTCGAAGCGTGTCATGGCAGTAGGATGCCGGACCGGACCTCCCGGTTCCCCCTCCCCGGTGGAGGCCGAGCCGCCCCTGAAGCTTGCTTGAGCCGGAAGCCCCGCGGCAGCTCGCCAGCAGCCGCCGGCAAGAACCTGCCTCGCTCGACGGTTGATCGGAAACGTGCGTCCGCGCTTCCCTGAGATCGGTTCCGGGGAGCGCGATGGGTCCGTGCGGCACGATCTAGTGGGGCAGAGCGAGGGCATCGTCCGGCTGCGGGCGGAGCTCCCGCGCGTCGCGGCGAGCGACGCCAGCGTCTTGATCTGGGGCGAGACCGGGAGCGGGAAGGGCCTGGTCGCGAGGGCGCTCCACGCGCGAAGCGCCCGGCGCGGTCGTCCCTTCGTCCACGTCGACTGCGCGGCGCTCTCGCCGACCGTGATCGAGAGCGAACTGTTCGGACACGAGCGCGGCGCCTTCACCGACGCCGTCGCGAGGCGGCCGGGCCGGTTCGAGCTGGCCGGCCGGGGAACGCTCTTCCTCGACGAGATCGGCGACCTCGCGCCCGAGCTCCAGGCGAAGCTCCTGCGCGTGCTTCAGGACCGCGAGTACGAACGGGTCGGAGGGGTGGAGACGCTGCACCTGCGGGCGCGGGTCGTCGCCGCGACCCACCGGGACCTCCCGGCCCAGGTCGCGGCCGGGCGTTTCCGCAGCGACCTGTTCTATCGGCTCGACGTGCTCTCCCTGCGCGTCCCTCCCCTGCGAGAGCGGCGCGAGGATCTGCCGGCGCTGCTCGAACAGCTCCAGGCCGCGTTCGGAGTCACGGAGCCGCCGACCCCCGACGTGCTGGACGCGCTCGCGCAGCACGACTGGCCGGGAAACGTTCGGGAGCTGGCGAACGTCGTCGAGCGGGTGCTGACGCTCGAGGGGCGCCTCGATCCGGTCGCCATCGAGCGCGCGCTCTCTCGACGGCCCGCGCCGGCGTCGGCGAAACCGCTGACGCACGTGCGGCCGGACGAGGCCATGACGCGCGAGCGGGTCGTCCGGGTTCTCGCGGAGTGCGGTGGGAACGTGCGGCGTGCGGCGCGGAGCCTCGGCATTCCGCGCAGCACGCTTCGCTACCGGATCGAGCGCTGGTCCCTCGGCCATCTGCTGCCGGGACGGGGCGGCCGCTAGCGAGCCATTCCGGCAATGCGGGTCAGGCGGATTCGTTCTCGAGGGCCAGCCGATCGCGCCCGCCGTCCTTGGCGCGGTAGAGCGCCTGGTCCGCCCGCTCGATCCAGCCGGTGATGTCCTCGCCGGGAACGAGCCGGGAGAGCCCCGCCGACGCGGTGATGCGGAGCTGCTCGTCGCCGTGTTCGACCTCGATCGCGCGGATCGATTCGAGCATGCGCTCGGCCGCCACGGTGGCTCCCTCGATCTCTTCCGCGTCGAGCACGACGGCGAACTCCTCGCCCCCGTAGCGGGCGACGAAGTCCGCCTTGCGCAGGAAGACCTGGTTCAGACATTCGCCGAGGGCGCGCAGCGCGGCGTCGCCGGCCTGGTGTCCGTAGCGGTCGTTCAGCCACTTGAAGTGGTCGATGTCGACGAGCACGAGGCACGCCGAGCGCCCGAACGCCTGGCCGAGATCGGCGACGTGCTGCACGTGCTCGTCGAAGGCGGCCCGGTTGAACAGCGTGGTCAAGGGGTCGATGGAGGCGGCCTTGCGCGCCTGGTTCAGGCGGCTGCGCATCTCCTCGACCCGCGCGCCGAGCGCCTCCATCTGGCGGCTCTGCCGGCCCTTGCGCGCTTCGACGACGTCGCGGACGAGGTCCACGGCTTCGAGTGCGTGGGAGCGGATCTCGTCCGGGCGGTTCTGGTCGACGGCGCTCTTCAGGCGGTGCATCTGTCGCAGGAGCTGACCGTCGCCCGAGCGGTCGTCGCGCAGGCTGTGGGAGAGGGCCTGGATGAAGGCCCAGAGCGCGTCGCGCATGCTCGCGATGCCCTCCTGCACGTCGCTCACTTCCGCCTCGCGATGCTCGGAGACGAAGCGCCGCGCCCCGGCCCAGTTGCGGCGCGGCGGGCCCGGCGGAGGCGCTTCGGCGGTGGCGACCCGGGTCCGGTTGGGCTCCGGGGTTCCGACCAGCAGGTGCTGTGCCCAGGCCTGGCAGTGCGCCTCGAGATCCTCGGGGTTCCAGTGCTCGATCTCGAATCCGTGGGAACCGTAGGCGCGCAGGAAGTCGGCCACGGCGTCGAGGGCGGCCTCGAGGAGGGCTGCATCCTTCGCGCTGGGCGCCGCTGCAGACGGTTTCGGCTGGGCCTTGGGGGCTTCGCGGCGCTTCCAGAACATCGGGTCTCGGGCCTCCGTCGGAACGCGGGCGTCCCGACTTCCTCATCGGCGCGCAGGGGCCTCGGTTCGATCCGGCTTTCGCCGGATCGGGGGGTCCATGCTTCCCTCGGCGGTCCCGCGGCGTGTAGGCTGGCTCCGGGAGGCTGTGCGCATGGGTTTCGACCTCTTGATCCGGGGCGGGGACGTCGTCGACGGGACCGGTGCGCCGGCCCGCCGCGCCGACGTCGGCATCACCGGTGGCCGCATCGCGGCCATCGAGCCGGAGCTTCCGGGAGAGGCGGCCGAGGTGGTCGACGCCGCGGGTCATGCCGTCGCACCGGGCTTCGTCGACATCCACACCCACTACGACGCCCAGGTGCTCTGGGACCGCATGCTCACGATCTCGCCGTGGCACGGCGTGACGACCGTCGTCGTCGGCAACTGTGGCTTCGGCATCGCGCCGACGCGCGCCGCCCACCGGGACCTCATCCTGCGCACGCTCGAGAACGTGGAGGGGATGTCCCTGGCCGCGCTGCGGGAAGGCGTCGGAGAAGAGTGGCCCTTCGAAACCTTCCCCGAGTATCTCGACGCCGTCGAAGCGCGCGGGACCGCCGTCAACTTCGCCGCCCTCGTCGGCCATACGCCGCTGCGCCTCCACGCCATGGGCGAGGACGCCACCGAGCGCGAGGCGACGCCGGACGAGATCGAAACGATGCGACGCGGCGTGGCCGAAGCCCTCGAGGCGGGCGCCGTCGGCTTCGCGACCTCGAAGGCGCCGACCCACGTCGGCTACGCGGGCAAGCCGGTGCCGAGCCGAGCCGCGAGCATCGAAGAGATCGAGACGCTCGTCGGGTGTCTCGGCGAGGCCGGGCGCGGCGTCTTCCAGGCGACGGTCGGCCGCGGCCTGTTCCTCGAACCGTTCGAGCGCTTCGCCCGGGCGACGGGGCGCCCGGTCACCTGGACGGCGCTGCTCGCCGGCATGTTCGGTGCGGACGGCCACCGCAGCATTCTCGAGAAGTGCGAGAAGCTCCAGCAGTCCGGCGCACCCGTCTGGCCCCAGGTCTCCTGCCGCCCGCTCATGACCGAGTACCAGATGAAGGCGCCGTTTCCCTTCCAGAGCCTCGGCATCTTCGAGCCGGTCTCGGCCGCGGACCTCGAGGGCCGCAAGGCGATCTACGCCGACCCCGCCTTCCGCGCGGACTTCCGCGAGAAGGGCAGCGGCGGTCTCCTCGCCGGCGCCTGGGAGGAGACGACGATCTCGGCGGTGCCCGGCCAGGAGGAACTCGCGGAGCGCAACCTCGCCGAGGTCGCGGAGGAACGGGGCCTCCACCCGGCGGACCTCGTGCTCGACCTCTCCCTCGAGAGCGATCTCGAGGCCCGCTTCCGCATGGCCGTCGCCAACACCGACGAAGACGTCGTCGGGGAACTCCTGACGCATCCCGCCAGCGTGCTCGGCCTGAGCGATGCCGGCGCCCACGCGAGCCAGCTCTGTGACGCCTGTGCGCCGACGCACCTGCTCGGCCACTGGGTTCGGGAGCGGCGCGCGATGCCGCTCGAGGAGGGCGTGCGCCGACTGACCTCCCAGCCCGCGGAGCTCTTCGGGCTGTCCGATCGCGGACGCCTCGCGCCGGGCATGGCCGGGGACGTGGCGATCTTCGACCCCGACACGGTCGGGTGTACCCCGCTGCGCCGCGTCCACGACTTCCCGGCAGGTGCCGACCGTCTCGTCTCGGACGCCACGGGCATCGAGGCGGTCGTGGTGAACGGCACCATCCTGCGTCGCGCCGGTAGCGACGTGCTCGGGGCGTCCGAGGCGCTGCCCGGGCGGGTGCTGCGCGCCTAGGCATCCGACGCGCCCACGGCGTGGCCGCCCCCGGCTAGGGGGAAACCCCGAGCACCCGGCTCGCACGTTCGCCGCAGGCGGCGTGCGGGCTTGCCCCCAACGCTCCGGTTTCAAAGATCAAATCCGAGGCCTTGCGCTCAACTCGCGGCCTCCGGCGACCGATCCACATGACGGAATTCGCGTCATCGAAGCGCCGCCCGCGACCGGATCCAGGCGGCCCGACGGAGAAAGTCATGAACACCCAGACCACGCCCGCCACGCCGCTTCCCGCCTCGCGCCGCAACCGCGGCCCCCGCACCGCCTTCTCCTCCTACGAATGGCAGACCGGGCAGCTCGCCGACTGCGACCCGAACTTTCCGAGCGTCCTGTCCGCCTGGGACGAGGCGCCGCTCGCCCTCTCGCCGAACGGCTCGCACTTCGGATTCGTCGCGGAGGGCGGTGCCGTGCTCGAGGTGCCCCAGGGCCGCTTCGAGCTCTGCGAAGGCATGTACTTCTCGGTGCCGGGCGAAGGCGAGGTCCGCGGTGGACGCGGCATCGCCATGACCCGCGTCGGTCACGAGAGCTTCTTCCAGGTCGGTGGCCCCGTCGAGCGCGGCGGCCGGCTCAAGTACATCGACGGCTGCACGGACTCCCTGCTCGTCGCGCCGATCAAGCTCGGCGACCCGTGCCTGAACCTGCTCTACTTCCCGGAAGGCATCGACCAGACCGCGCACACGCATCCTTCGGACCGGATCGGCCTGATCCTCTGGGGCCGCGGCGATTGCGTGACGCCGGACGGCGTCGAGAAGCTCGAAGCCGGGAAGATCTTCCGCATCCACGCCGAGGGGCGTCACAAGTTCCGCACGCTGCGTGGCTCCGACATGGTCGTGATCGCGTACCACCCCGACAGCGACTACGGGCCGACCGACGAGATCCACCCGATGATCAACCGCACCGTCGTCGACGGCGTCTCCGCTTCGCAGATCGATGCGATTCGGACGCGCTAGGGAAACACACCGCTCCCATGACGCCCGCGAGTGCTAGCCGCGGCGGTGGCGCGGTGGCCGCGAAGCGCTCGCGCGCGGGCGGGCTCGGAGAGCGCCTCTGGGCGCCGACCGAGCGCCGGGCCTCCCTCGCACACCTGACGTCGTTCCGCCTGGGCCTCGAAGCCGATTCCGGCGTTTCGTTGCCCGACTACGCGAGCCTGCACCGCTTCTCCCTGTCCGAGCCGGAGCACTTCTGGCGCTTCCTGTTCGACTGGCTCGGCCTCGTCGCGGATCGCGACGATGCACGCGTCGCGACCGACGTGCGCAGCATCGCCCGCTGCCGCTGGTTCCCCGGCACGCGGCTCTCCTTTGCAGAGAACGTCCTGCGCCGTCGCGACGAATCCCCGGCCCTCATCGGCTGGCGCGAGGACCGCGGCCGGGAAGTGGTCTCCTGGCGGGCCCTCCACGAACGCACCGCCCGCGCGGCGAAGGGCCTGCGCGCGATGGGCGTCGGGCGCGGAGACCGGGTGGTGGGCGTCCTGCCGAACCAGGCGGACGCCATGGTCGCCATGCTCGCGACCAACGCCGTCGGCGCGATCTGGTCCGTGGCTTCGCCGGACTTCGGCGCGGAAGCCCTGGCCGAGCGCTTCGCTCCGCTCGAGCCCCGGGTCCTGTTCGCCCAGGCTTCCTCGCTCTACAAAGGGAATCTCCACGACCGCCGCGAGATGCTGCGTGGCCTCGCAGCCCGGCTCCCGACGCTCGAACACACGATCTCGGTCGGCGAACCGGCCGGCCTCCCGGGCGAGGTCGGCCTCGAACGCTTCCTGGCGGACCACCCGGCCCTCCACCTCGACGCGGAGCGGCTGCCGTTCGACCATCCCGCCTTCGTCTTCTTCACTTCGGGTACGACCGGTCCACCCAAGTGCATCCTGCACGGTCAGGGCGGCGTGTTGCTCCAGCTCATGAAGGAGCACGTGCTCCACTACGACCTGAAGCCCCACGATCGGTTCTTCCAGTTCACCACGACCGGCTGGAACATGTGGTACTGGCTCGTGACGGCCCTGGCCGTCGAGGCGACCGCCGTGCTCTACGACGGCTCGCCGTTCCATCCCGTCGAGGAGATCCTCTTCCACATGGCGGCCGCCGAAGGCGTCACGCACTTCGGGACGTCGCCGGCCTATCTCGAGCGGCTCCGGCGCAGCGGCGCCCGCCCGGGGGAACACCACGATCTCTCGAACCTGCGCGCGGTCCTCTCGACGGGCTCGCCGCTACCCGGACACGCCTTCGATTTCGTCTACGAGAAGGTGAAACCCGACGTCTGCCTCTCCTCGATCTCCGGTGGCACCGAGGTCATGACCTGTTTCGCCACCGGCGACCCGACCGGGCCGGTCCATCGCGGCGAACTCCAGGTCCCGGCCCTCGGCATGCAGGTCGAAGTCTTCGACGACGCCGGGAAGCCCAGGGCGACCGGCTCCGGCGAACTCGTCTGCAGCCAGGCCTTCCCCTCGGTGCCCCTCGGCTTCTGGAACGATCCGACCGGGGCGCGCTTTCGCGCGGCCTACCTCGAACGCTTCCCGGGCACCTGGCACCACGGCGACTGGGCCGGTTGGGGGCCGAGCGGCGGCTTCCTGATCCACGGGCGCTCCGACGCGACGCTCAAGCCGGGAGGCATCCGCATCGGGACGGCCGAGCTCTACCGCCCGGTGAACCGCCTCGAGGCGGTCGAAGACAGCGTCGCGATCGCCCAGGAGTGGAAGGAGGACGTGCGCGTCGTGCTGTTCGTGAAGCTCGCGCCGGGCCATGGGCTCGACGCCGCACTCGAGAGCGAGATCCGCCGCGCCATCCGCGATGCGGCGACGCCCCGCCACGTTCCGGCCTGCATCGTCGAGGTGGACGACGTCCCCTACACCCATACCGGGAAGATCGCCGAGCTCGCGGTTCGCGAGTCCGTCCACGGGCGCGCGGTTCCGAACCGCAAGGCGCTGCGCAACCCGGAGGCCCTCGACGCCTTCGTGGGCCGAAGCGAGCTGGCGGCGCCGCAGGGCGCTTGACGCTCGCCCCAGGGCGGCGCGATCAGTGGGTCGTGTGCGATTCGGTCGGCTGCGGTCGCGGCCGCGCCGGCGTTCCGACGGCGACGCAGCCCGCGGGAAGCCCGCGCACGACGGTCGAGCCCGCACCCACGACGGCTCCCGATCCGACGGTCACCCCGGGCAGCAGCACCGCGCCCGAACCCAGGTAGACGCCTTCTCCGCAGCGGACGCCGCTGTTGATCTGGCAGCCCGGTCCGACGAACACCCCCGCGCCGAGGTGGTTGTCGACGCCGACGCTCGCGTGGTTGTCGATCAGCGCGAAGGGGCCGACGGTCGCCCCCGGGAAGATCGTCGCGAAGGCGTTCACGAAGCTCCCGCGCCCGACCCGCGCCGTCCGCGACACGCGGGCATCGGGGTGGACGAGCGTCGTGAGCTTCCGCCCGGCGAACTCGATGGCCTGGCTCGAGACCACGCGGGCCGCCGGGTCGCCGAGCGCGACGAGGAAGGCACAGTCGGCGAGCCCCTCGGACCGGGTCGCTTCGGCGAAGGCGCCGATCACGGAGAAGCCGTCGATCTGGGAGCCGGGTTCGCGCGTATCGTCGAGGAATCCGGCGACGGGCCGGTCGAGCGCCAGGCACGTCTCGGCCGAGATGCGCCCCTGGGCGCCGGCGCCCAGGATCACGACGGGCTGCAGTTCACTCATGGTTCGAGGGTCTCTCCGGTTCGTTCCCGCCAGGCGCGCACGACGGCGTCGCTGTCCGAGGCCGAGAGGCGTCGACGGTCCCGATGTTCGAAGCGTTCGGGGCCGGCGTACGTGTCCAGCTCGAAGCCCTGCCGGCCCATGCGGTCCGCGAGGCCCTGCCAGGCGGCGCGCGGGTCGGCGCAGAACACCTCGTAATCGAGCTCGAGCACGCGTTCGGGCGGAAGGGAAGCGAGCCCCTCCGCGACGCCGCCGCGGATGCTCGCGATCTGGCCCACGACCTGGCGGATCGGGTCGAGCGCGCGCAGGGCGTCGTAGTCGGGCGGCCGGAAGGACCACCACCCCGCGCGATCGCCGCAGAAGCGTTCGCGGGCTTCGATCACCGACTGAACGGCGTAGAAGGGCGAGCGGACGAGGTTCACGAACACCACCCGTTCGAGCAGGGAGGAGACGAAGGGGATGTTCCAGTCGATCCACATGGCCTTCATCGAGACCGGACGCTCGAAGACCGACTCGATCGCGGCGAGCTCCGCCGCGAAGCCCTTCCCGTCGACCTGCGCGAGCGCATCCTCGGAGAGCGCGTGGGTCGGGCCCTCCGGGAAGAAGCGCCGCCAGAAGTGCCAGAACACGTTCGGTGCGAGGACGCCCCGCGTCTTGCCGAGGTTCGAGCGGAAGGGCTCCTGGCCGAAGGCGCTTCCGACGTCGTCGAACTCGTCGCGGAAACGGAGGGCCGGGTCGGTCAGGATGCGCTGGACCCACGCGCCGACGGCCGGCGCTTCGTAGAAGCGGGCCATCAGGTTCGTCGGGTAGGCGAACCGGCCCGAACGCGCGAGCCATTGCGTGAAGAGCGTGGTCCCCGAGCGCGGACAGCCGACGAGCAGGACGACCGGGTGGCGCGGCATGCGATGGCGCTCGAGGGTTTGGCCTCGCGTTTCGGCCAGGAGCCCGTTCAGCTCGGCGAGGGCTGCATCGAGGGCCGGGTTGCGTTCGAAATCCGCGCTCCGCCGGGAAGGCGCCCGGGCGCCGACGGGCGTTGCGGGCGGGAGCGGATGGGCGGGGCTCGTCACAGTCCGGCTCGCGCGGCGGACACCGCGCGGACGCGCGGGATGGTCCGGACGCGGGGCAGGGCGGCGCGGAGCTCGGCGCGGATCTCGTCGTTCGAGAACTGCTCGAGGCGCGCGTCGCAGGGCACGCGCAGGAGCCGAGCGTGGAGCGAGTCGGCGACGCTGCCGCCCCGGCCGGGAGCGGGCGCGGCCGGCTGAAGGCCGAGGCGTCCCATGCGGAAGGCGCCGGGGTCGAGCGGGCCCGGCGCGAGCAGCGGGATGGCGCTCGGCGTGGCGCAGCGTTCGAGGGTCGAGTGCGGGCCGAGCACGGTCCAGCCGAGTTCGGCGGCGAAGCCGGCGAGCCGCTTGTACTGCAGGTGCCGTCGCGTGCCTTCCTGGGTCAGGTCGAGGAGGCGCTCACGAACGGCGAGGACGGCTGCCTCCGAGGCGGGGCACGGCGTGGCGTTTCCGCCGCCGGCGACGAGCTCCCGGGCGCTCGCTTCGTCTTCGAGGGAGACCGCCATGAGGCCCAGTGCGGCGGCGCCCCAGGGACGTTCCACATCGAGACACAGTGCTTCCGGGAGCCGACCGGTGCGGCGCCTGCGGATCGCGTCGAAGGCGGCGAAGCCCTCGACCACGAGACTCTTGCCGAAGCGGCGGCAGACCCGGGCGACGGGTTCGAAGCTTTCGGCGAGGCCAAAGGGGTCCGACACGATGGCGCCGTGCCAGGCGTTCGGGTCGAGCCCGGCGAGGGCGCGGGCGTCGAGCAGGCCGCGGGCGTCCGTATCGAGCCGACGAGCCCGCGCGATCGCGCTGACGGTGGCTGCCTTCGAGTCCATCCAGGCCGGAGCCACCCAACGCAGCGGCTTTCCCGTCCGGAGGGTCTCGAGCCGGGTCAGGGTGCGGAGCGCCGCCGGGCCCGAGGCCGTGGCGACGAGGCGCGTCTCGTCCGGGAGCTCGAGGAGCTCGGCGCCCTCACGCTCGAAGCGCTCGATCTCCGACGGCTTCGCGCTGGAGGAGATCTTCGACGCTGCGCTCGCGTTGGAACCCCCCGCGAAGTACGAGCGGGAGTCGCGGACGCGCGGGTCGATCACGCCGAGGTTCTCGGCCAGCTCGCGCCGGAAGACGCGCGCCCAGTTGTGACGGAAGACGATGGCCGGGCGGCAGACGTCGAGCGGCCGGCCGACGTCGATCAAGAACGTGTGGTCCACCCGGCCGTGCAGCCGGCGGATCAGCCACGGTGCGAGCGTGCCGGCTTCGAAGATCACGGCGGCCGGGGTTTCCGCACCGATGGCCTCGCGTGCCGCGGCAATCCGCTCGAGCAGTTCCCAGCGTTCCGCGCGGGCCTCGCGGCTCGGAATGGCCAGGTGGGTCGCGTTCGGCAGATCGAAGCGCCCGGCGAGGGCCGAGAGCCACTCGGGCCCCACCACGAGCAGCGGCAGATCCCGGAGCGCGCGGTAGAAGGCGAGAATCTCGCCCGAGATCGTGGCGCGCTTGAAGAGCATGCCGTCGTGCGGAACCAGCCCACGCGGCAGGAGGCGATTCATGACGGCGAAGATGGCGGCCGGGTCCGGCGTCGCGCCCTCCAGGCGGCACGAGCCGGGGTAGCCCTCGTGGCTGGTCGCGAAGACCAGGCTCGGGTCTTCGAGGGGGAGCGTTCCGAGGTCGGCGAGGAGTTCTTCGCGGAAGCCCGTCTCGAGGTAGGCGACCCGGCCCAGGGCATGATCGGCGGCAGCGCGCGCCTCGGGGCTTCGCCCGGGCGGGTTGCGGTGGAGCTCCGCCTCGAGCTCCCAGAAGCGGTGGTTGATCTTCGTGTACGAGAAGTAGTCGCGGCGCCGGATGCGCTCGACGTACCAGGCGAGCGGAAGCCGGCGCACGCGGTAGTCGTGCTCGGGGGTCAGGCGGACCGGCTCCGGGCCGGCCGCGAGGGGTTCCTGGCGAACCTTCATGGGTACGCACCTCCGCTTCACGCATCGGCAGGGACGGTCCGCAACTAAAGGAAAGACCGGATGAATCGGGGCCCCGGGGGAGTGGAAGCCCGAGGGCGGGTGCGGCGCGCTAGGGCGCGCTGCCGCTCGCTCCGACTGCGAGGCCGCGGCACCGGCTGCGGGTCGCTTCGAGGTAGCGGCGCCGCCACTCCTCGGCGCGGGGATCTCGCCGCGCTGCGGCCACGGGTGGAAGCGGACGCTTCGGAGTGACGCCGAGGAAGTCGACGACGCGCTGGACCGTTCCTGCGTAGTCCTCGTCGAGCGCTTCGTGCCGGACCCGGAACGGTTCGATGCCTTCCCGCGAGAAGAACCGCTCCCAGGCCGCTTCCTCGCCGTGGATCCTCTGGAGCGCGGTCGAGATCCGGCCCGCATCGAAGCGCGCTTCGCCCCCGGCCTTGGCGCTCTCCCGCGAACCGGCCCGCTGGCCCCGGACGAAGGCGATCGCCTGGCCGAGCCGGTCGTCGCGGTCGATCTTCAGGAAGCGCAGGCGGGGCAGGAGGCCGAGCAGGTCCTGCTCGAGGATCTGATCGCGGAAGGTGCCGTAGTCGATGTCCAGTCCGAAGGCCCCGTTCGAGCTCGTTCGCAGCCGCAGCAGGCGAAGGGTGTAGTCGCGCACGGAGGTCGAGGCGAAGCGGGCCGTCAGCTCCTCCATCTCGATCGGGTCGAAGTACGCCTTCGGGGCGCCCGCGGCGCCGGTCTCCCAGAGGGCGCGGCACAGGAGGGGGCTTTCGCTGCCCGGGCTCGAGGCCACGAGGTAGCTCCGCGTGCAGCGGGTGGGCGGGAAGTCGCAGGCCTCGGTGTTGCTCGCACGGATTCCCATGCGCAACGGATCGGCAGTCGAGCCGGGGCCCTTGAGCCGGGCCGTTCCCGGGCGCGGCAGGCGCGGCTAGGTGGTCTCGGCGCCCCGGGCCATGAGGATCTTCCCGGACCGCACGAGCTCCACGATGCCGAAGGGGCGGAGCAGGGCGATCGCGGCGTCGAGCTTGTCGCTCGAGCCGAAGATCCGGAGCATCAGCGAGTCCGCGCCGTAGTCGACGACCTTGGAGTCGTAGTGCTCGGCGATCTGCAGGATCTGGGTCCGCTGGTCGAGGGCGGCCGCGATCTTCACCAGGGCGATCTCGGTCTCGTAGGACTTGCCGTCCGTGTGGTCGATCGCGTGGACCACGTCCACGAGCTTCGCGAGCTGCTTGATGATCTGCTCGAGCGTGTCCGGCGCGCCCGAGCAGGTGATCGTCATGCGCGAGAACCCGCCCTGGGCCGAGGGGCTCACGACCAGGCTCTCGATGTTGTAGCCCCGCCGCGAGAAGACCAGGGCCACGCGCACCAGCACGCCGGGCTTGTCGTTCACGAACAGCGAGATCGTGTGGAGGTGCCTGCGAATCTCTTCTTTGTCGTCGTGCAGGATCGGCTGCGCGCTCATGATCAGGTGCTCCCCGTGGGCTTCTCGAGCTTGCCCTTCGGCTTTTCGATCAACATCTCGTCGAGGGAGGCGCCGGCCGGGATCATCGGGAAGACGTTGTCCTCCTTCACCACCTCGGCCACCACGACGCAGGGGCCCTCGTCGTAGGCGTGGGCCTGCTCGAGCACCTTGTCGACGTCCGCACCCCGTTTGATGCGCCAGGCCTTCACGCCGTAGGCCTCGGCGAGCTTCACGAAGTCCGGGTTGCCTTCGAGGTCCACGCCCGAGAGCCGGTTCTCGAAGAACATCTGCTGCCACTGGCGCACCATGCCCAGGAAGTTGTTGTTGATGATGAGGCACTTCACCGGGAGGTCGTGGATCTTCGCCGTCGCCAGCTCGGGCAGCGTCATCTGGAAGCCGCCGTCGCCGACCACGGCCCAGACCTTCTCGTCGGGGCGGCCGAACTGGGCGCCGATCGCCGAGGGGAAGCCGAAGCCCATGGTCCCGGCGCCGCCGGAGGAGAGCCAGTGCCGGTTCGACTTCGAGAGCAGGAACTGGGCGGCCCACATCTGGTGTTGCCCGACGTCCGTCGTGATGACGGCGTCGCCGCCGCTCACGGCGTTCAGCCGGTCGAGCACGTGCTGGGCGCGCAGGCCGCCCTGCTTCGGGTACTTGAGCGGGTAGCGGCGCCGCCACTCGGCGCACTGGGCGAGCCAGGCGTCGGTGTCCGCCATCTCGACCAGCGGAATCAGGTCTTCCACCACGAGCCGCGCGTCGCCGTGCAGGCAGAGGTCCGGCCGCACGACCTTGTTGAACTCCGCCTCGTCGACGTCGATGTGGATCTTCACGGCGTTCGTGCAAAAGGCGTCCACGCGGCCGGTGATGCGGTCGTCCCAGCGTGCGCCGATCGCCATGATCAGGTCGCAGTCGGCGACGGCCTTGTTCGCGTAGGCGGTGCCGTGCATGCCGAGCATGCCGAGGTGCAGCGGGTGGTTCTCGTCCGCGGCGCCCTTGCCGAGCAGCGTGTTCACGATCGGCGCGCGGAGCTTCTCCGCCAGCGAGATGATCGCCTTCCCGGCGTCCGAGATGACCGCGCCGTGGCCCACGTAGAGCACGGGCTTGCGCGAGCGCGTGAGCAGCGCCGCGGCCTTCTCGACGTCCTTCGCGCGCGCGTGGGAGGCCACGCGGTAGCCCGGCAGGTCGAGCTCGTCGACGAATTCGGCCTCGCAGGGCCCCTGGCTCACGTCCTTCGGCACGTCCACGAGCACCGGGCCGGGCCGGCCCGTCGTCGCGATGTGGAAGGCCTCGCGCATGATGCGCGGGATGTCGGCGGCGTCGCGCACCATGTAGCTGTGCTTCACCACCGGGTAGGTGATGCCGGTGACGTCGGCCTCCTGGAAGGCGTCGAGGCCGAGGTTCTGGGAGATCGTCTGGCCGGTGATCACGACCATCGGCACCGAATCCATGAGCGCGGTGAGCAGGCCGGTCACGGTGTTGGTGGCGCCCGGGCCCGAGGTCACGAGCACCACGCCGGGCTTGCCGGTGGCGCGGGCGTAGCCGTCGGCCATGTGGGTTCCGCCCTGCTCGTGGCGCACGAGGATCAGCTCGACGTCCGAGTCCACGAGGGCGTCGAAGATCGGCATGGCCGCGCCGCCGGAGAGGCCGAAGACGTACTCGACGCCCTCACGCTCGAGGCACTGGATGATCTTCTCGCCGCCGGTCGGGATCCGGGTCGGGCTCGCTTCGCTCATGGCTTCCTCGGCTCGGTGCGACCCCCGGTACTCCGGGAGTTCGTTCGAGCAGAATCGTCCGATCAAGCCGAAAAGTCCAGTATCCCCTTGGGGAAATCGGCAAAAACTCGGTTATTTCGTGGAAGTTGATGATCCCCGAGGGGATTTCGAGTCGAAGTCTCGGCCTGGAGGGCCAAGTCGCGCCGGCGAGCTCAGTCTTCGGTGCCGAGCTGACTGAGCAGCATCGGCCAGTCCGTGGCCGCCAGGGGCCGGCTGCAGAGGAATCCCTGGTAGATCTCGCAGCCGCGCTCACGCAGGAAGTCGACCTGGGCCTCGGTCTCGACGCCCTCGGCGACGAGCCGCATCCCGAGCGCGTGCCCCATCGCGATCACCGCGGCGGTGATGGCGGCGTCGTCCGAATCGTCGGGCACGCCCTTCACGAAGGAGCGGTCGATCTTGAGCTCGGTGATCGGGAAGCGCTTCAGGTTGCTGAGCGAGGAGTACCCGGTGCCGAAGTCGTCGAGGGAGATCGCGACGCCGAGCGCCTTCAGGCCATCGAGGATGCGCGCGGTCTCCGCGGGGTCTTCCATGATCATGCTCTCGGTCAGCTCGATCACCAGGTGCCGGCCTTCGAGACGGAAGTCTTCGAGCGACGAGCGCACGACGCTCGCGAGGTCGCCCGTGCGGAACTGTTTGCTCGAGACGTTCACCGCGACGCAGATCGGCGGGAGGCCGGCATCGAGCCAGGTGCGGATCTGCCAGCAGACGGTGCGAATGGCCCAGGAGCCGAGGCGCACGATGAGGTCCGACTCCTCCGCGACGGGGATGAAGCGGTCGGGCGGGACCTGGCCGAGCACGGGGCTGTGCCAGCGCATGAGCGCTTCGGCGCCGACCACCCGCCCGCTCTCGACGTCGACCTTCGGCTGGTAGTGCAGGTGGACCTCTTCGCGCTCGACGGCGCCGCGCAGGAGGCTCTCGAGGTGGAGCCGCTCGCGGGTCTCGGCGTTCAGGGTCTCGTCGTGGAACTGGAAGCCCGAACCGCCGAGGCCCTGGGCGTGCGAGAGCGCGAGGCTCGCGTTGTCGAGCAGCGTCTCGGCGTCTTCGCCGTCGTCGGGGATGAGCGTGACACCCAGGTGCCCCGTCACCATGAGCTCCTCGCCGCCGATGTTGACCGGGATCTTGAGCTGGTCGAGGACGTGGCGTGCGATGCGCGCGGCGCGCTCCGGGTCGCCCGCTTCCTCGAGGAGGATCAGGAACTCGCCTTCTCCCGCCTGGCAGAGGATCTGTAGCTCGGGGGCGTTGGGGTTCCCCATGATCTCGCCCGGCTGGAGGCTCGCGTGGAGGCGGTCGGCGACGATGCGCAGGGCCTCGTGGCTCGCCGGGCGGCCGAAGGCGTCGGAGATCTCCTGGAGTCGGCCGAGCCGCAGGTGGAAGACGGCGGCGTTCGCATCGGACTCGGCCCGCCCGGCGAGGAACTCGTCGAGCCACTCGGTGAAGCGCAGGCGGTTGGGAAGCCCCGTCAGGCCGTCGTAGTAGGTCAGCCGGTCCTGGTGTGCCTTCACGGTCAGCGTGTTGCGGAGCCGGAGGGCGAGCTCGCTCGCGTCCACCGGCTTGGCGAGGAAGTCGTTCACGCCGAGCTCGAGGGCCTTGAGCTTCGTCTCGGGGTCCGTGGCCGAAGTGAGGATCAGCACCGGCGTGCGCTTCAGCCTCGGGTGCGCGCGGAGCTGCTCGAGGATCTCGAGCCCGCCGACGTGGGGCATCATCAGGTCGAGGAGGATGACGTCCGGCAGGTTCCGCTCGGCCTGGTCCATGGCCTCGCGCGAGTCTTCGACGATCACGAACCGCTCGTAGCCCTCGCCCTGGAGGAAGGCCTCGATCACGTCGAGCGTGGTCGACTCGTCGTCGACCATCATGATGGTGCAATCGGCCGGTTCGCTGGTTCCCTCGCGCGCCTGGTTCAGCACGGCGTGGACTCCTGGCGGCCGTCGACACGCTCGAGGCGCTGGCGCAGGGTGCGCATCGCGGTGCCGCAGCCGAGTGCATCCTGGACCCGGGCGCTCTCCTCGAGCGACTCGGCGGGTTCCGTGAAGTCGTGGATCCCGACGGTTCCCGCGGAGCCCTTCAGCCAGTGGGCCAGCTCCGCGAGCGTGACGAAGTCCTGGCAGGCCAGGGCGGCGTCCATCTCGTCGAGGCGCGGGCGCAGGCGGTCGAGGAACGTCTCCACGATCCGGCGAACGCGCTCCTCGGACAAGGGGCCGTCGCTCGCGGACGGCTTCGACGGAACGAACTCGGCGCCCTCCCGGAACGGCCGCGTGGCAAGGAGGTTCCTTACGCGGAGCGTGAGCTCGCTCGGGTCGACGGGCTTGCCGAGGAAGTCGCTGGCGCCCGCTTCGAGCGCCTTGCGCTTCTGTTCGGGGTCGCCCGAGCCGGTGATGATCACGACGGGGATGTCGCGCACCGCCTCGTTCGCCCGCATGGCTTCGAGCACGTCGAGGCCCGACACCTCGGGCATCATCAGGTTCAGCAGGACGATGTCCGGGTCCATCCGGACCACGGTCTCGAGGGCCTTGCCCGGATCGCAGAGCTTCACGATCTCGAGATAGCCGTCGGCTTCGAGGAACATCTCGAGGACGTCGAGCGTGGTCGGCTCGTCGTCGACCATCAGGATCCGCGCGGCCTTCAGGCTCTCGAGCACGGCTTCTTCGACGGGGGCGCGATCAGTCATCGGTGCCGTCGTCCACCACGATGCGCTCCGCGAGGGAGTGGAGCTCTTCGAGGACTTCCTGTGCCTCTTCGGTGCGCTGTTTCTTGGCGAGGATCTCGAGCGTGTCCGCCGGCTCGGAGAACGCTTCGAAGCCGACCATGGTGGCGGAGCCCTTCAGCCAGTGGGCGAGGGTGGCGAGCTCTTCGAACTGCTCGTTCTCGAGGCGTTTCTCCATCCAGTCGAGGCGCTCGTCGAGGCGCGCGACGAAGCGCTCGATCGTGGGGCGGTAGCGCGGGTCGCTCCCGAGCCGGGAGCGGATCATCGGGCCGCTCCGGCGCAGGGCACGGTCCATGCGATCGAGCAGATGGGCGGCGCCCTTTTTGTGGCCGAAGCGCTGCTGGTAGGCGCGGTAGGCGAGGGTGTTGCGAACGCGGAGGGCGAGCTCGCTCGGGTCGACGGGCTTGGCGAGGAACTCGGCGGCACCGAGTTCGAGCGCTTCGAGCTTGGCTTCGCGGTCGGTCGTCGAGGAGAAGATCACGACGGGAATCGAGGAGAGGACCTCGTCCGCCGCCAGGGTTCGCAGGATGTCGAGGCCGCCGACGTCCGGCATCATCAGGTCGAGCAGGACGAGATCTGCCTTCGACCGGCGGATCGTCTCGACCGCCTTCGAAGAATCGCAGAGCGCCACGACGTTCTCGTAGCCCTGGGCCTCGAGGAACATCTCGATCATCTCGACCGTGGTCGGCTCGTCGTCGACGACGACGATGGTGGCGCTCTGGAAGGCCTGCGCGTCTTCGGCGGCGGCCACGTTTCCCTGGGACATCGTCTCGGCTTCTCTCCGGGGACCGCGCGTCCCCTGGGTGCTTTTCGGCCAACGGGGCGCGCCGACTTGAGGGACGCGCGACCCGGACCGGAGCACGCGGGTTCTAGGGGGAAGGCTCCAGTTCGATCCGGTCCGCCAGGCTGCGGAGATCGGCGATCGTCGCTTCGATCTCGGAGGCCTTGCCGGCCCGGGCCTGCTGCTCGAGAACGGCGGCGGGGCCGGTGAAGGCATCGAAGCCCACGGTGCCGCCGGCGCCCTTGAGCCAGTGGGCGTGGCCCGCCAGCGCCTCGAAGTCCCGTTCCGCCAGGCTCGACTCCATCGCCTCGAGCCGCTGGGCGAGGCGCGCGACGAACTTCTCGACCGTGGGGCGGAGCTTGGCGTTTCCGGCAAGCCGGGAGACGACGGGTCCTTCGGCCAGCGGCGGGGCGGTTTGCGCCGTGACCGTCGCAGGGCCGCTCGTCGCGATCGGCTCCTGGGGCGGAGAGGTGTCGTCCGCAGGGCGGGTCGAGATGCGGCTCGCGAGAGCCCGGACTTCCGCGAGCACGTCGGCGAGGGCCGCTGCCTGCCCGGCGCGGGCGAGCTCCTCGAGCCGTTTGCCGGGCTCGGTGAAGGCGTCGAAGCCGACCGTACCCCCGGCGCCCTTCAACCAGTGCCCGAGGCCGGCCAGGGTCTCGAAGTCCGCCGCGTCGAGCGCGGCCTGCATCGCTTCGATCTTCTCCTGGATCCGCGTCGCGAACTTCTCGATCGTCGGGAGGAGCTTCGGGTTGCCAGCCAGTCGGGAGACGAGCGGTGCGCCCGCCGTCGCCGGCGCCGGGTCGACGACGATGCGTCCCGCGAGCGCTCGGAGTTCGGCGAGCACCGGCCCGAGCCCCGCGGCATCGTTCTCGCGGGCCAGGTCTTCGAAGCGCTTGGCCGGCTCGGTGAAGGCATCGAACCCGACGGTTCCGCCGGCACCCTTCAGCCAGTGTCCGAGGCCCGCGAGCGCCTCGAAGTTCGCCGCCGTGAGGGCGGCGTCCATGGCGTCGAGCTGCTCCGCCACGCGTACCGTGAACTTCTCGATCGTCGGCCGCAGCTTCGGGTTCCCGGCGAGGCGCGAGACGATCGGCCCGAGCGCCGGTTCGGACGCGGCGGCGTCCGCGGTCTCCGCCGGAGGCACGCTGCCCGGTGCCGGCCCGGGCCGGCGTTCGCCACCCAGACGTTCGGCCAGCGTCGCCAGCAGGAGGTCGATGTCGATCGGTTTGGTCAGGAAGCCGCTGCAACCGGCATCGAGGCACTTCTCTTCGAAGCCCTTCATCGCGTTGGCGGTGAGGGCGAGGATCGGGAGGTCGTGCCCGCGTTCGCGGAGCGTCGCCGTCGCCGTGTAGCCGTCCATGACGGGCATCTGCATGTCCATCAGGATGAGGTCGAAGCGCTCGGCGCAGGCGCGGTCGACGCCGACCTGGCCGTTCTCGGCCTCGGCGACCTCGAGGCCCGCCTCGTTCAGGACGAGCCGGACGAGTTCGCGGTTCTCGTCGCCGTCGTCGACCACGAGGATCCGCCGCGAGGGGAAGACCCAGTGTCCGTCTTCCTCCGCGTCGGCCTTCGCCGTCGCGGCCTGCGCTTCTTCCGGATCGAGCAGCCGGACCTCCTCGAGGGGGCCCGGGTCGAGGCGGACGGTGAACGTGCTGCCGCGCCCGACTTCGCTCGTGACGGTGATGTCGCCGCCCATCAGGCGGGCGAAGCGGCGGCTGATGTCGAGGCCGAGGCCGGTGCCGCCGAACTTCCGCGTAACCGAGGTGTCCGCCTGGACGAAGGCCTCGAAGATCGAGTCGAGCGCCTCGGGCGGCATCCCGACGCCCGTGTCGGCGACGTCGAGCACGAAGGCCGGCTCCGGGCCCTCCCGATCGAGCCGCGCGCGGACCGTGACGCCGCCCTGCTCCGTGAACTTGATGGCGTTCGACAGCAGGTTGGTGACGATCTGGCGCAGGCGCGTCGGGTCCGAGGTCATCGTCTCGGGGATGACGCCGCTGAACTCGACGTCGAGGCCGATACCCTTCTCGCGCGCCTTCACGCCGAGCACCTTTGCCACTTCCTGAACGAGCAGATGCGGCGCGAAGGGGATGCGCTCGACCTCGAGCCGTCCGGCCTCGACCTTCGAGAGGTCGAGCACGTCGTTGATGAGCTGGAGCAGGTGCTCGCCGCTCGCATGGATCGTTTCGAGGTGCTTCTGCCGATCGGCCTCGCTCTTGCCCATGCCGCGGCGCAGAACGTCCGTGAAGCCGAGGATCGCGTTCATCGGCGTGCGGATCTCGTGACTCATGTTGGCGAGGAAGTCGCTCTTCGCCTGGTTCGCGGCCTCCGCCTCTTCCTTCGCCTGGGCCAGCTGGACCTTGTGTTCCTCGAGCTGGGTCACGTCGTCGAGGCTGATCAGCACGCCGCCGTACTCGCCGCCGCTCCCGAGGACGGGGGAGCAGTTCACGAGGAACGTCCGCAGCTCGCCCTCGGGGTTCCGGAACAGGATCAGGTCGTTGCGCTGGGGGCAGCCCTCCGAGAGCGCGCGCAGCCAGGGGTAGGGCTCCTCCTCGAGCATGCCCTCGGGCCGGTGCCAATCGAGCTCCGAGGCGTTGCGGCCGAGCAGCTCCTCCGGCCGCTCGCCGAGCAGCTCGGCGAAGGCCTGGTTCGCGAGCACCACGTTCTGCTTCATGTCGATCACGAGCAGACCCTCGGCGAGCGTGTCGAGCGCCGAGCGGACGTGCGGCGGCACGGCCTGGGAGGGGTCGAGGTGGCGCAGCATCTTCCGCAGGTAGAAGAAGAAGACGGCGAAGCTTCCGAGGGCGATGAAGGCGAAGAGCTTTGCCGTCGGGCTGTTCGCGGCGCCGAGGAACCCCCCGGTGGCAAGCGGTGCGAAGCGGAGCTCCATCCGGCCCCAGCGACGCCCGGCCGACCAGATCGGGACGACGATCTGGGTCGCCGTCGAGACCTCGCCGGTCGAGTCGTCCCAGCGTGCGTCATGCTCGCCCACGCGGACGAGGGCGACGCCATCCTGGCGCCGCAGGGCGGCGGAGAGGAGGCTCTCGTTGCGCGAGACCGTGGCGCGCAGCGTGGCTTCGAGGGCGAGGCGGTCCGAGCGCGTGACCAGCGCCGAGGCCTGGATGGCGACGGACTCGGCCAGGGCGGTCCGTCCTTCGCGCAGGGCCGCCTCGCGGTCGGGCACGAGGCCGATCAGCAGCGCGGCCAGCAGGACGCTCAGCAGCAGGAGCGTCTGGCCGAGGGCGATGTGGGTGGTGGCTCCGATCGGGCGCATGGTCAGTGGACCTCGCCCTGGCTCTTCGGCCGCCCGGCCTCGCCATCGGAATCTTCTTCGGCGCTCGCGTCGACGAGGCTCTCGAGGGACTCGTCCTCACCCTCCTGCTGCACCGCGAGGCTCGCGAGGATCGGGATCGGGTCGACCAGGCGCCAGGCGGGCATCGAGGAGGCGAAGCTCGCGAGGAGCAGGCCCCCGCGCGTCAGCCAGACGACGTAGCCGAGGGAGAGGCCGGCGCTCACGGCCGCGCTCGAGCCGGCGACCGCGTTCTCGATCAGCGTCTTCACCTCGGCCTCTTCCTTGAAGCGGTCGAGTTCCTCGAGCAGGCCGGCCCCCTCGGAGAGGAAGTCGAACCCGCCGTTCAAGAGGTTACGGACCGTCTCGATGGTGAGCTGACGGAACTCGACGCGGTCGCCGGCCGCTTCGCGCGGTCCGCGCCGGAAGGAGTCGTCGCCCGGCCGGGTTCCCGGGTCTCCGTCCGTGCCGCCTTCATCGAGGTCGGTGTCGATCGAGTAGACGGGCGCCGGCGGGGCGAGTTCGGGCGCGGGCGGTGCATCCTCTTCCGAATCCAGGGGCGGGGGCATGATCCCATCCCCGGGGAGGGCGCCGGAGTCGCCCGGCTCCGGGGTTTCGGGCTCGGGGGTCTCCTCGGGTTCGGGTTCCGGTTCCTCCTCGGGCTCGGGATCCTCTCCGGGTTCCGGCGGCTCGAGGTCGGGCGGCGGAGCCGGCGGCGGTTCGGGCGGCGGCTCCGCCTCCCCGATCATCGTGGCGAGGCTGCCCACGTTGCCGGAGATCGCGCTCGTGCCTCCGGCGCCCGTCGTGTCGGCGAACTGTCGGCTCTCGGTGCCACCGGCGGTCGAGGAGAACGCGCCGGCGAAGGTGTCGTCGAGGCTCCGGACCGAGAGCGAGGCCGGCTCGCCTTCGAACCCCGCGGCGGGAACGAAGCGGAGCAGGGACGTCGACGGCAGAGCGAGCGCCGTCGCACCGTCGGCCACCGTGCCGACGTCGAACCAGTTCGCACCCGAGTCGGTCGAGTACTGCCAGGTGCCTTCGGTGCCTGCGTTGGCGCCGTTTCCGACGACGGCGATGCCGGCGAAGCTCGCGCCGGCGTCGACATCGGCATGGGTCGGGCCGAACAGTCCCGCGACGCTCGCGCCCGGCGGGTCGGCCGTTCCGCCGGGCACCGAAGCCAGGGTCGCCCCTCCGATGCTCGGCGCATCGTTGACGCTCGAGACCGTCAGCTGGAGGGTGTCGCCGGCGGTCGAGTAGGCGGTCGTGCCGCCTCGGACCGAGGCGTTGGTCTTGATGCCGGCGGCACCGGTGCTCTGGTCCCACGCGTGGTAGCCGAGGGTCGCGGCCGTCCCGTTCGTGCCGTTGGGGCGGAAGCGGATCCGATCGGTGTCGCGGAGGAGCAGGGCGTTGTTGGCGGCGACCGAACCGATGGCGTTCCAGGAAGCGCCGCCGTTGGTGGAGAACTCCCAGGTGCCGTTCGCGCCGGAGAGGGCGGTCACCGCGATGCCTTCCGGGGCGACGGCGTCGATGTCGCTCATCGAGGCGCCGAGCACCGTCCCGACGAGGGTTCCCGGGGTCGCGCCGGCGTCCTCGGTCATCACGCCGAGAGAGGGGGCACCCGGGGCGAGGGTCGGCGCGTCGTTGACGTCGGTCACCGCGATCGTCGCCACGTCGGTCGCCGCGGAGAAGGCGCTGGCTCCGCCGCCGGCGCCCGCGTCCACCTGGTTCCCCGCGAGCCCGGACGTCTGGTCCCAGGCGCGGAAGGTGAAGGAGGGGTTCGTGGCGTTCTGGCCGTCCGGGACGAAGCGGACCCGGTCCGTGGCACGCAGCAGGAGGGCGTTGGCGTTGCTGACGGCGGGGATCGCGTTCCAGTCGACGCCGCCGTTCAGCGAGAACTGCCAGGTCCCGGTGCCGCTCACGAGGGAGGTGATGGCGATGCCCTCGACGGCACCCGCATCGGCGTCGGTGATGGCTCCGCCGGCGATGTCCGCGACGGTGTCGCCCGCGTTGTTCTGCTGGTCCTCGGTGATGCCGGTCAGGGCCGAGCCACCCGGGGTGAGGACCGGCGCGTCGTTCGCGCTGGTGACGTCGATGGTGATCGTGTTGGCCGTCGGGTCGAGGGCGACGCCGCCGTTCGTGGTGCCGCCGGCGTCCTGCACCTGGAACGTGAAGCTCGCGTAGGCCGCGCCGCTCTCCTCGGGCGCCGGCGTGAAGGTGAGGGCGTTGGCGGCGATCGCAGCCGCGCTCACGAACTCTCCCCCCGTGAGGACCGTGCCGCCGTTCCGCAGCGTCCCGTCGCCCGGAACCGTGGTCACGATGATGCCGTCGAAGGCGTGCCCCTCCACGGGGTCGCTGAAGCCGAAGTGGCCGGTGGCGAAGGTGAAGACCGTGTCTTCGGGCGTTGCCACCGTGGCGTTCGTCCCTTCCGGCGCGTCGTTCACCGGGGTGACGTCGATCGTCATCGTGTCCGCGACGGGGTCCGTGTCGACGCCACCGTTCGCCGTGCCGCCGTCGTCGCGGACCTGGAACGTGAAGCTCGTGTAGGCGAGGCCGTGGGCGTCGTCCGCCGGCGTGAAGACGAGGTCGCCCGCCGCGATCTCCGCGGCGGTCACGAACTCGCCGCCCGTGAGCACGTCCCCTCCGTTCCGCAGGGTCCCGGCTCCGGGGGCCGTGGTGACGACGATCCCGGCGAAGGCGTGGCCCTCGACCGGATCCGTGAACCCGAAGTCGACGGCCTCGAAGACGTAGGGAGTGTCCTCGTTCGTGGCGACGGAGCCGGCGGTGCCGGCCGGTGCATCGTTCACCGCGTCGACAGTGACCGCGATGGCGTCGCTGCTGCGCGCCGAGTCCGCGGCGAGGGCCGCCACCTCGGTGGCGGTCAGGGCCCGGTCGTAGACGCGAGCGTCGTCGAGGCTGCCGTGGAGGGCGTTGGCGGCGTTCAGCGGGTCGTGCCCGAGGTAGGAGTCCGGGTCGAGGCCGTAGGAGATCGAGGCCGCGTGGTTCGTCGTGTTGACCGCGACGCCGTCGATGTAGAGGATCTGCTCGTTCGCCCCGTCGTCGAAGGTGTACGCGACGTGGTGCCAGCCCGTACCGGCGATGAAGGTTCCCGAAGTGGTGAGCTGTTCCGCCGCGCCATCCCAGAAGTGGCCGGTCACCCCGTTGCCGGTCTCGTCCACGGTCAGAACGACGCCGCCTCCGAGGTTGATGACGTCGTCCGTCTGGAACCCGGCGTCCAGGTTCACCCAGGTCGCGAGCGTCACGTTGGCCGGATCGCCGAATCGGCCCGTGATGTCGACGCGGTCGTTCCCGTCGAAGGTGAGGATCGAGTCGCGGGCGCCCGCGTCGACCCCGGCCACGGCGCCGGTGACCGTGCCGTCGTTCGTGCCCGCGGGGCTCTCGTCGTTCCCGAGGTCGCCTGTGTCGTCGAAGGTGTAGTGCCCCTCGAGGCTCGCCAGGGTGGTTTCGATCTGTACGTTCGCCGCTCCGGCGTAGTCGCCGGTCGGCTGGTAGCTCGCCCCTGCGAGGGCGGCGTCGATCGCGGCGCTCGAGCCCGTCATCGTGACGGAGGCGGTTCCGTTTCCCGAGACGGAGGCGAGGCCGACGGTTCCGGCCAGGGTGAAGGCGCCGTTCGTCACGGAGACGACGACGCGCAGGGTCGCATCGCCGGCGCCGCCGCCGCTCACGGTGATCGAGTTGCCGTTCGCGACGGAGAACACGAGCGTGCCGTCCTCGTCGACGTTCTGGGGGCCCGGGACGATGTTGTCGACCCCGACGGGAGCGTTCACGCCGAGCGTCGCGGTCTCGGTCGCGGTGCTGAAGGCGGTGGTGCCGCCGTTCGTCGAGACGTCCACGCCGACGTCGCCGTTCGCGCCGGAGGTCTGGTCCCAGGCGCGGAAGGTGATCGTGCCCGCGGTGCCGACGTAGGCGGCGTCGGGCACGAAGCGAACGAGGACCGTCGTGTCGAGCAGGACGGCATTGGCGTCGTCCGTGCCGCCGTCCGAGACGCCCTGGGCCGCGAAGGAGATCCAGGCCCCTCCGCCGTTCGTCGAGTAGTGCCAGGTGCCGTTCGTGTCGTCGACGCCCGTGACGGCGATGCCTTCGGAGGCGCCCGCGTCGGCGTCGGTGATGCGGTCGCCCCCGGCGCTGGCGATGATGCCGAGGACGGAGGTGCCCGGCGGGTCGGCGTCGTCCTGGGCCACGTCCGCCAGGACCATGTTTCCACTTGCGTCGAGGACCGGTGCGTCGTTCACGGCGGTGACGGTCAGGTCCGCGCCGTTCTTCACGCTGCTGAAGGCGGTCGTTCCGCCCGCCGGAGTGCTGTCGGCGATGCCGCCGGCGACGCCGGTGCTCCCGTCCCAGGCGCGGAAGCGGATCGCGTTCTCGATCGTGCCCTCGAAGTCCGGGTTCGGCTGGAAGTACACGCGCGTCAGCGCATCCGCCGAGAGGAGCCGGGCGTTGTTGTTGTTCGGCGTTCCGAGCAGGTTCCAGCTCGCGCCGCCGTCGGTCGTGAAGTACCACGTTCCGTCGGCGAACTTCGAGTTGGTGATCGCGATGCCGACCGCGGTCGTCGCGTCGACGTCGGCGTAGTTGTCGAGGCCGCCGCCTCCCGCGACGTCCACCAGGCTCGTGACGAGGGTGCCGACGGCGCCCACCGGCGCCCCGGCGTCTTCGCTGACCGCATTCAGCGTGGCGCGGACGCCCGAAGCGAGGGTCGGCGCGTCGTTCACCGCCGTGACGGTGATCCCGGCGGTGTTCTCACCGTCCGAGAAGGCGGTCGTTCCGCCGGTGGTGCTGGCGTCGACCTTCGTTCCGGCCGCGCCCGAGGTCTGGTCCCAGGCGCGGAAGTCGAAGGAGGCGGTGTCCGCGTTCTCGGCGTCGGGGACGAAGCGGATCCGATCCGTCGCGCGGAGGAGGAGCGCGTTCGTCGCGTTCACGGCGCCGATGTCCGTGAACCCGCCCCCGGTGTCGTACTGCCAGGTCCCCCGGCCCGAGGCGAGGGCAGTGATGGCGATGCCCTGGAGCGCACCGGCGTCGCCGTCCGTCACCGAACCGCCGAGGATGTCCGAGACCAGGTCCCCCGGGTTCCCGGTCTCGTCTTCGTCGATGGTCGTGAGGGAGGGCGTGGCCGCCGCGAGGACGGGGGCATCGTTGGTCGCCGTCACCGTGACGGTGGCCGTGTTGGCGTCGTCCGAGAAGGCGGTCGTGCCGCCGGTGGTGCTGGCGTCGGCCTTCGTGCCGAAGGCGCCCGAGGTCTGGTCCCAGCCGAGGAAGTCGAAGGAGGCCGTATCGGCGTTCTGGCCATCGGGGACGAAGCGCACGCGATCCGTCGAGCGCAGGAGCAGGGCGTTGCTCGCATCCACGGCGCCGACGTTGCTCCAAGCGCCGCCACCGTTCGTCGAGAACTGCCACGTGCCGTTGCCGCTCGCGACGGCCGTGATCGCAATGCCCTGCAGGGTGACGGCATCGACGTCGCTCAGGGTTCCGCCCAGCAGGTCCGAGACCAGGTCTCCGGCGTTGTTGAGGTCGTCCTCGGCGATCCCGGCGAGGGCCGGTGAAGCCGGGGCGAGCACGGGCGCGTCGTTCACGCTCGCAACGGCGATCGTGGCGGTATCACTCGCTGCGGAAAAGGCCGAGGTGCCACCGTTCGTGGTGACGTCGACCTTGTCGCCGGCGCTGCTCCCGTCGGTCTGGTCCCAGGCGCGGAAGTCGAAGGAAGGGCTCGTGCCGTTCTCGCCGTCCGGGACGAAGCGCACCCGGTCCGTCGAGCGGAGGACGAGGGCATTCGTCGGGTCGACCGCGCCGACGGCGTTCCAGGAGACCCCACCCGTCGTCGAGTATTCCCAGGTTCCGTTGCCGCTGGCGAGCCCGAAGATCGCGATCCCCTCCGCGGCGCCCCCGTCGGGGTCCGCAATGGCCGCGCCGACGATGGCCGAGACGAGATCGCCGCCGTTCGCCAGGTCGTCTTCGTCGATGCCCGTGAGGGCAGCCCCGCCGGGTGTGAGGACCGGGGCGGTATTGGGTGCGGTCTCGCCGGCGTCCCAGAGGAACAGGAAGGGTTGGCCGGCGTTCGTCGTGGCGTCGGTCTCGAGCTCCGTCGCGGAGACGAAGGAGCCGCCGTCCCAGTGAGCGAACCAGATGTCCCGGTCGTCCGCGACGACCGAGAGCATGATCGAATCGGATTCCGGATCCGCGTCGAGCGTGAGTACGTTCGGCTGGGCACCGATGTCGGGCCCAACACTTTCCCCGGACCACCCACCGCCCGTACTCCACGTCCGGAACCGCACCTCGTCCGCCGTCGTCGCGTAGGCGGCGAGGGCTTCGCCACTCGTGCTCTCGAAGGCGACCGCCACGCCCAGCCGGTCCGTGTGGGGGCTGTCCGAGGTGGCCAGGACGGAAGGGTCCCAGCTGCCTCCGTCCCAGGCGGCGAGCCAGGTCTCGTTGTCTTCGGTGACCGCGCCGAGGACGATGCGATCGCTGGTCGGGTCGGCGGCGACCGCGATCGAGATGACCTTGCCGTTGACGCCGCCCGGCTTCGTCAGGTTTTGTTCCGCGCTCCAGCTCGCCCCGTCCCAGATCCGGTACCGGAGGTTGGGGTTGTTCTCCGCCCAGACGGCCATCGCGTGGCCGGATTGCTGCTCGTAGACGATCTGGACGTCCTGGTTGTCGGGCACGTTGTTGCCGTCGTGCAGGGTGATCGCGTTGCCCCAGTTCGAGCCGTCCCAGACGAAGGCGTAGTCCTCGTAGTCCTCGTTGCTGGCAACCAGCACGACCTCGTCGCTGTTGGGGTTGGAGGCGAGTCGAATCTGGTTGATCTCGACCCCGGCCGGAGCGTTCAATCCCTTCGGGAGGCTCCAGTTCGTTCCGTTCCACGTCGCGTACCAGATCTCCTGGCCCAGGATCTGCGTGCTCCCTGAGCTCCAAACCAGAATCGCGTCCCCGCTTGCCGATTCGTAGGTCACGTCGATTGCCCAGCGCTCGGTTTCCGTGATGTTCGGGACCCCGATTCCGAGCGGATCGCTGGTGGTCCAGGCGGTTCCGTCCCAGACCATTCCGACGAGGTTGCCGTCGTCCCCGATGCCGGCGACGATGGCCTCGTCGCGGTCCGGCGATTCGGCGCCGGCGATCACGTTCCACTCGTGGCCGACGTCGACGGTGGGCCCGGTGGGACCGAAGCTCGTTCCGTCGAAGGCGCTCGTGAGGGGTGTGGTCTGCCCGTTCTGGGCCCAGATCGCGGTGCCGTCGAGCAAGCCCGCCCAGCTCGTGCGCGCCTGGGCCGAGAAGGCCACCGTGCTCTCGACGCGGCCCTCGGTGTACTCGAGCTCCCAGTCGCCGCCCTGCCGGGCCGAGCCGGTGAGGTCGGTGCTGGCCGCGACGTCGGCGCCGGTGAGGCGGGCGAGGCTGCCGACGAGCGCCTGGCCGTCCGGGGCCGAGGCGAGGTTGCAGCCGTAGAGGAGGAGATCGGCGTCCTCGGCGAGCGTTTCGTTCCAGCGGGCGAGGGAGTCTGCGTGATCGGCGACGTTGTCGCGCGTGAGCCAGGTCGCGCCGAGCTGGAAGCCCGAGTCGGTGCCGTGGGAGACCACGTGCACGGCGTCGACCGGTTCCTCCGATCGAGCGAGCACGTCGCGGATCTGGGCGACTCCGTCGCGCGCGGCGTCGAGAGTGACGACCTCGATCCGCCGCTCGCGATCGTTCCTCGAGGTCAGGTCCGCGATCAGCGCGTCGGCGTTCTCGACCCGCGGGTCGATGAAGACGAGTTCGCGCCGGACGCTCTGCTCGAGCTGCGGCGAGGCGTCCGTCTCCGGCATCCGGAGCTCGAGGGGCGCCGTCTCCTCCGGAGCGAGCAGGGCCTCGAGGCCCGGGAAGTCCGCCGAGAGCAGGATGCGCGGCTCGAGGGCCTCGACGCGCGCACGTCGTGCTCTGCCTGCGCCCGAACCGGCGCGCCGGCGCCTCATCATCCACCTCTCCCATCCCCGCGGAACCGGGGGTCCCTATCTCATCGGGGCGTCGGCCCCGCGCCTTGACGGGCGGAATGTCCCGAACTCTCTGAAAAGCCACGGGAATTCCCCTCACAGGCAGCGGTCAAGCAGGCCGTTTGTTGCGCCGAAAACGAACCCAGGCAGATCCCGAAGCAAGCCCCCGAAACCGCTCGGGGAACGCCTTCGGCGCGGGGAGTCAGGCAGCGTGCATCCGGAGCTTCGAAACCGACTCGAGCGATGGCTCGCTCTCGAGTGTCGGGGGATCCCCGGAGTGCGCGCCGCGCTCCTGCTGCTCGGCCCGCAGCGCATCGCCTGGCCTGCCGAGGGGGAGCCGGGCGCGCGCCTGCTCGCCACGGCCGAGGCGGCGCGGGATCGTGCGGGCCCCGCCGGCCAGGCCGCGGAGAGCGAGGCCGCTACCGCCTGCGCGGCGGTTCCGGTGATCTCCGGCGGCAACGTGGTCGGCTCCCTCGGCATCGCGGTGCCCGGCGTCGGGCCGACCGACCTGAAGCAGCTCGGTGAACGCCTGGCCGCCGACGTGCGCGAGCTCGACGGCCTGCTCACGGCCGAGCGCGAGCGTGGGGAGCAGGGCGCCCTGCTCGGTCTCGTTGCCGGCCTGCTGGCCACGGAGCGGGCCGACGAAGCCGCCCATGGGCTGGCCCTCGAACTCGCGCGCCGCGAGGGGTGCGAGCGCGTGGCGATCGGCCTCGTTCGCGACGGAACGCTTCAGGTCGCCGCGCTCTCGACGGGGCTGCGCTTCCGGGCGGAGACCGAGACCGTCCGGGACCTGCGCGAGGCGATGCAGGAGTCCGTCGATCAGGATGCGCGAATCGAGTGGCCGCAGCCCGAGGGCGCGGCCCTCGTCACCGTTGCGCACGCGACCTGTGGCGAGGCGTCGGGTTCCGCTTCTCTCGCCACGATTCCTCTTCCGGCCAACGGCCGGACCGTCGGGGCGCTTCTTTGCGAGTGGCGCGAGGACCCACCGGCCGGCCGGGGCGAGTTCCTCGAGGAGGTCGCGGTCCACTGCGGGCCGATCCTCGCGCTGCACGAACGCGCGGGGCACGGGCCGGCAGCGCGGGCCGCCGCATCGCTGCGGGCAGCGCTCGAGCGGCACCTCGGCCCGGACCGAACGCTCGCGAAGGCCGTGTTCGCAGCGACGGCGGCGTTGCTTCTTTTTCTTGCGATCGTTCCCGCGGGCTACCGGGTGGCGGCGCGGGCCACCCTCGAAGGCCGGGTGCAGCGCTCCCTCGTGGCGGGCGTGAACGGCTACCTCGCCGAAGCGCACGCACGCGCGGGGGACGTCGTGCGGGAGGGGGACCTGCTGGCCCGGCTCGACGATCGCGATCTCGCACTCTCGCGTCAGCGTCGCGCGAGCGAGAAGTCTCAACTCGAGAAGTCGTATCGGGAAGCGCTGGCCGCACGGGACCGCACGGAGGTGAGCGTGCTGCGCGCCCAGATCGAGCAGGCCGAAGCGAAACTCGCGCTCGTAGAGGAACAGCTCGCCCGGACCCGCGTGGTCGCGCCCTTCGACGGCGTGGTGCTCGAGGGCGACCTCGGCCAGGCGCTCGGCTCCCCGGTGGAACTCGGCAGCGTGCTCTTCGAGCTCGCGCCGCTCGACGGCTACCGGATCGTGCTCGAGGTCGACGGGCGGGACATCGCGGACGTCGCGGCGGGCCAGGAGGGCCGTCTCGCGCTCTCGGCGATCCCGGGGCGAACCCTGCCGCTCACGGTGGAGCGCATCACCCCGGTCTCGAGCACCGAGGACGGCCGTCACTTCTTCCGCGTCGAGGCCGCCCTCGACGAACCCGTCGAGGGGCTTCGGCCCGGCATGGAGGGCCTGGCGAAGGTCGAGGTCGGGAGCCGCCGGCTGCTCTGGATCTTCAGCCACGGCCTCGTCGACTGGCTGCGCATGCGGCTCTGGACCTGGCTCCCCTAGATGGACCCGCTCGAGAGCAGCTCCTGGTACCGCGTTGCCGAGCTCCGGCCCCGGCTCGCCGCCGAAGCGCGCTTCCATCGGCACCGCTACCGCGGCGAGGTCTGGTGGGTCGTGCGCGATCCGGCGAGTGGCCGCGTGCATCGCATGACGCCCGCCGTCCGCGCCCTGGCCGAGGCGCTCGACGGCGAGCGCAGCATCGACGCGGCATGGCTCGGCTGCATCGAACGTTTCGGTGACGACGCGCCGACCCAGGACGAAGCGATCGCCGCCCTGGCCACCCTCCACGGTGCGGGGCTCCTGCGCGGCGATCTCCCTTCGGACACCGCGGTCCTCTTCCGTCGGACGGACGACGAGCTGCGCAAGGAGCGGCGCGGTCGCCGCAACCCGATCGCCTTCCGGGTTCCGCTCGTCGATCCCCAGGCCGCGCTCGACCGCTTTGCCTGGCTCGCGCGGCCGATCTTCTCGCGAACCGGCGCCTGGGTCTGGCTGGCCGTTCTCGTGGCCGGTGGCGTCTCGGCGGCGCGCCACGCGCCCGAGCTGGCGGGAGCCGGCCGCTCGCTGCTCGAGCCCGAGAGCCTCGTGGCGTTCTGGTTTGTCTACCCGATCGTGAAGTTCTTCCACGAGCTAGGCCACGCCTTTGCCGTGCAGCGTTGGGGCGGCGAGGTGCGGGAGATGGGCATCCTCTTCCTCGTGTTCGTCCCGGTGCCGTACGTCGACGCGTCGGCCGCCTCGGTCTTTCCCGAGAAGCGCCACCGCATGATCGTCGGCGGGGCGGGGATCGCGGTGGAACTCTTCGCCGCATCGCTTGCCATGCTCGTCTGGGCGGCGGTCGAGCCGGGCGCCGTCCGCCACGCGGCCTACGCCGTGATGCTGGTCGGCGGAATCTCGACGCTGCTCTTCAACGGCAACCCGCTGCTCCGCTTCGACGGCTATCACGTGCTCGCCGACGCCCTCGAGATCCCGAACCTCGCCCAGCGCGCCAACGAGTACCTGAAGATCCTGGCGCGCCGCCGCCTGCTCGGCCTGCGCGATCTCCCCCTCCCGGAGACGGCGCCGGGGGAGGCGCGCTGGCTCGTCGGCTACGCGATCGCGGCGAACGTCTACGGCGTGTCGGTGATGCTCGCCATCGCCCTCTACCTGGCGAGCCACTTCTTCGCGCTCGGGGTCACGCTCGCGCTCTACACGGTCTACTCGCGGATCGGCCGGCCGCTGGTTTCGTTCGTGAGGTTCCTCGCGACGGACGCCGCTGCCGGGGAGCGGCGGGGCCGGGTGCTCGCAGGGAGCTTCGGATCTCTCGCAGCGGTGCTCGTACTCCTCTTCGTGCTCCCGCTTCCGCTGCGGACCCGGGGCGAGGGGGTCGTCTGGCTGCCCGAGCAGGCCCACGTCCGGGCCGGCGTCGACGGGTTCGTCGACGAGGTTCTGGCGGAGCCCCACGCGAGGGTCGAAGCGGGCACCCGCCTGCTGCGCATCCGCGATGCGGCGCTCGAAGCGGAGGTCGCGGCGCGCCGCGCCGAGCGCGAGATCAGCGCGCGCCGCCTCGAAGCGGCACGCGGGGCCGACCGGGTCGAGGCCGCGATCGCTCGGGAGCGTCTGCGTGCGGCCGAAGCGGCGCTCGCCCGGGCGCGGGAACGCGCGCGGCAGGTCTGGGTGCAGGCCGAAGTTGCCGGCGTGTTCGTTCCGCGCGACCGGGCCGAGCTGCGGGGCCGCCGCGTCGCTCGCGGCGAGACCGTGGCCTACGTCGTCGACCTCGCCGAGGCGAGCGCGCGCGTCGTGGTCTCCCAGGAGGATGCAGGGCGCCTGCGGGAGCGGACCCGCGCCGTGACGGTGCGCCTGGCACACGACCCGGCGCAGGTCCTGCCGGCGCGCATCGAGCGTCAGGTGCCCGGCGCGCGGGATCGCCTGCCGAGCCCGGCGCTCGGGACGGCCGGCGGCGGGCCCTTCGCCGTGGACCCGTCGGACCCCGAGGGCCTGCGAACGCTCGAGTCCGTCTTCCAATTCGATCTGGCGCTGCCGGCCGGGGCCGCCGTGGCCGCGGGCGAGCGCGTCTACGCCCGCTTCGACCACGGCGCCGAGCCGATCGGCCCCCGCGCCTGGCGTTCGCTCCGGCGTCTCCTGCTGAGACAGCTCGGTGTCTGACGCAGCGCCGCAGCTCGTGGATCGCCCGGGCGTGGTACGGGGGCCGGCGCCCGAGCGCCCGGACCGCGAGGAGCCGTGGCTCGCCCGCCTGGCCCATCGGTTTCGCGGGCTCGCGGCGGTGCCGCGCCAGGCGAAGCGCTCCGAGATCGAGGCCTTCGCCGCCGCCGTCGACGCGGAAGCAAAGGGCCTCGAGGCTCTCGCCGATGCGGCCTTCGACATTCGCGTGACGGACCTGCGGCGTCGCCTGCGCCGCGGCGGCCTCGACCGTTCTCTCGTGCCGCGCGGCTTCGCCCTCGTGCGCGAAGCCGCACGCCGGACCCTCGGCACGCCTCACTACGACGTCCAGCTCTTCGGCGGCCGCGTGATGATGTCCGGGGGCCTGGCGGAGCTCGAGACCGGCGAGGGCAAGACGCTCACGGCGACCCTTCCCGCGGCGCTGGCCGGGCTCGCCGGCATTCCCGTCCACGTGATCACCGCGAACGACTATCTCGTGGGTCGCGATGCCGAGAGCATGGCCCCGCTCTATGCCCGCCTCGGGCTGTCCTCGGGCGCGGCCCTCGAGAGCGAACCCGAGCGGTCCGCGCGCCGGGAGGCCTATGCCTGCGACGTCACCTACGTGACGCACAAGCAGGTCGCCTTCGACTACCTCCAGGACCGGGTCGCGGGCACCGCTGCAGGGCAATTCGGCGCCGAAGCTCCCGGCCAGACCGTGCTGCGCGGCCTCTGCTTCGCGATCGTCGACGAAGCCGACGCCGTCCTGATCGACGACGCCCGCACGCCCCTCTTGCTCTCGAGGCCCGGCCCCGACGTCGACGAGACGCTCGTTCTCTCGGCGCTCTTCCTGGCGCGCAGCCTCGAGGAAGGCCGGGACTTCACCGTGGACCGCGGCCGGGTCGAGCTGCTCGACGCCGGCCGCGCACGCCTCGACGCCCTCGCGGCTTCACGGGACGGCCCGCTGGCCCTCCGCCGCGTGCGCGAGGCGTGGGTCGAACGCGCGCTGAGCGCCGAGACGAGCTTCGAGCGGGGGCGTCACTACGTGGTCCACGAGGGCGCATTGCAGATCATCGACCTGCCCACCGGCCGCCGCGCGCCCGACCGGAGCTTCGAAGGCGGCATCCAGGCCCTGCTCGAGGTCCGCGAAGGACTCGTGCCGACGCCCCGCCGCGAGACCGTCGCGCGCATCAGCTACCAGCGCTTCTTCCGCCGCTACCTGCGGCTGGCGGGGATGACGGGCACCGCCCGCGAGGTCGCCCAGGAGTTCTGGAACGTCTACCGCCTGCGGACCGTCGCCGTCCCGACCCGGCTGCCCTCCCGGCGCGTCGATCGGGGGCTGCGCGTCCTACCCGATGAGGCGGCCAAGTGGGAGGCGGTCGTCGAGCGCGCGGCCGAGCTCCGGGCCGAGCATCGCCCCGTCCTGGTGGGCACGTGCAGCGTGGCCTCCTCCGAGGCGCTGAGCGCGCGGCTCGGCGCGGCCGGCCTCGAACATCGCGTGCTCAACGCCGTTCAAGACCGGGAGGAGGCCGGGCTCGTGGCCACCGCCGGCGAGGCGGGGCGGATCACGGTTGCGACCCGGATGGCCGGCCGCGGGACGGACATCCGGCTCGGCCCCGGCGTCGCGGAGCGCGGCGGGCTCGCGGTCGTCGCCACGGAGCTCGGGGAGTCGCTGCGCATCGACCGCCAGCTCTTCGGGCGCTGCGCCCGACAGGGGACCCCGGGCAGCTGCGAACAGATCGTCGCCCTCGACGGCGATCTGCTTGCACCGAACTTGCCGCGTGTTTTTCGCATCGCCATCGCCGCATGCCTCGCGCTGCCCGGCATCGGGTCTTTCACTTTGAGATTCACGCACTGGCTCCGTCGCGCCGAAGAGCGCAGGGGGCCCCGGGTCCGCCGAAGGTTGCTCGACGCGGAGCGCAAGCTCGACGCGTTGCTCGCCTTCTCGGGCCAGGGGGAGTGAACGAAGAAGCGAGCCAGGGCGATGAACGAGACGACTTCCAAAGAAGACCGCCGCAAGCAGATCCTGAAGGCCCTCGGCGGCGTGGCCGCCTTCCTCGGCTTCGGCCTCGTGCTCATGCCGGGCTTTGCGCGCAAGGAGGCGGTCCCGGAGAACGCTCCGGCCGTCGCGCGCACGGCCGACGAACCGCGCACGGTGACGGGAATCGATCTCGACGATCTCGGGCAGGCTCCCTCGCAATCGATGGCGGCGTCGACGGCGGCGGGGCAGGGCGGTGCCTTCGACTGCATGATCGTGCCGACCGAGATGGTGGACGTCGGCAGCGCGGTCAGCGGTGTGGTCGCGGAGGTCGCGGCGGAGCGCGGCGACTACGTCGAAGAAGGCCAGGTCCTTGCGAAGCTCGAAGCCAGCGTCGAGGAGGCGGCCCTTCGCGTCGCCCAGGCCCGGGCGGAGCGCACCGACGGAATCACGGCGAGCCAGACCCAGCTCGCCTTGAGCCGCCGGCGCCTCGACCGCGCCGAGGAGCTCTTCTCGCGCGACGTCCTCTCCCTCGACACCCGGGAAGAAGTCCGCGCGAACGCCGAGCTCGCCGAGCTCGAACTCGAGCGCGAACGCGAAGACCACCGGCTCGCGGGCCTCCAGCTCGAGCAGGCCCGCGCCAACCTAGAACGCCGCACGATTCGCGCGCCGGTCTCCGGCGTCGTGATCGACCGTCTCCGGGGCGTCGGCGAAGTGGTCGACGACGACACGATCGTCCAGATCGCCCGCATCGATCCGCTTCGCGTGGAGGCGATCCTTCCGGCGGACTGGTTCGGGCGCATGCGTCCGGGGGACCGCGCCGAGATCACGCCCGAGGCACCGCTCGATGCGAAGCGCGAAGCGCGCGTCGCCATCGTGGACCCGGTGCTCGACGGCGCGAGCGGCACCTTCGGCGTCCAGCTCGATCTGCCCAACCCCGACCGCGGTCTGCCCGCCGGCCTGCGCTGCCAGGTCCACTTCGACGCCGAAACGAACCAGGGCGAAGGGGCCGCCACCCCCGAGACGGCTTCCCGTCCGCTCCGGCCGGCTTCGGCTCCGAGCCTGGTCTGGGTGCCCGCTGCGGCCTCGCTTCCCGCAGTCTCCTCGGCCGGGCCGCCCGAGGCCGCAGCCGAGACCTCTCCGTAAACGTTCGTTTCAATTGACGTTTATCCGCATCTTGTCAGCTTCAGCCGTCCGATGCTATATAAGAATCCGATTCTGATTCTGCTTGCCAGGAAGTCCCATGTCCCGACGCGTCACCCGCAAGCCGCCCCAGCTCCGCACCGTCGCGGCGCCGAAGCAGGCCCGTAGCGAGGCCACGCTGCAGCGGCTGCTCGATGCGGCCGAGGCGCTGATCGCGGAGAAGGGCATCGCCGACGTCTCGGTCCCGGAGATCGTCGCCCGCGCCGGCTCTTCGGTGGGCGGCTTCTACGCCCGCTTCAAGGACAAGGACGAGCTGCTGCGCGCCCTCGAGGAGCGCTTCCTCGCCGAGATGCGCGACCTGCTCGACGAGATCGCCGCGCCCGGACGCTGGGCCGGCGCCGGCATTCCGGAGATCGCTCGCGCCGGCATCGAGACCCTGATCCAGGTCTTCCAGGACCGCCGCTCCCTGCTCGTCGCCTTCATGGGCCGCGCCGCCACGGGCACTGCGGACACCCTGCAGGAAGTCCGCGCCCTGCGCCGCGATGCTTCGGCGCGCTTCGTTTCGCTGCTCCACGCACGCCGCGAGGAGTTCGGCCATCCGGATCCGGCGCTGGCGGTGGATCTCGCCGTCCAGCTCGTCTTCGGATTCATGCAGCAGATGATCGTGTTCGGCGAGGTGCGCGCGGGAGCGCGCGTCCTCTCGGACTCGGAGATCGCGGACGAGCTCGTCCGCAACGTTCTCAGCTACCTCGGCGCCCCGAACGGGGCTGCCGCCGTGTCGCCCGCGTGAGCGCCCCAAGAAGGAGCCCGACCCGATGAAGTACGAACAGCGCAACCCGCTTCCCATTCCCGAGAGTGGTGCCTACCACGCCGTCAAGGGAACGATCGAGACCGTCTTCGATTGGCAGTACGCCCTCGAGAAACAGAACCTCATGGGGCTCTACGAGAAGGGCAAGCAGCTCAACTGGAACGCCACGGAGCTCGACTGGTCGACCGAGGTCGACATCGAGAAGATGGTGCGCGAGCGCCAGGCGATGGGCATGGGCGGGATGCTGAACAACGTCCTGAACCCGCCGAAGCAGCTCGACGACCAGGAGCTGATCGAGCTCAACCTGAACATGAACGCCTTCATGCTCTCGCAGTTCCTGCACGGCGAGCAGGGTGCGCTGGTCGCGACGGCGAAGATCGTGCAGGCCGCGCCGACCGAAGAGGCGAAGTTCTACGCCGCGAACCAGGTGGCCGACGAGGCCCGCCACGTCGAGGTCTACCACCGCTACCTGACGGAGAAGCTCGGCATCTCGTACGAGGTCCACCCGGCCCTCGGGACGCTCCTCGACGAGATCGTCACCGACACGCGCTGGGACGTGACCTACCTCGGCATGCAGATCATGGTCGAGGGGCTGGCGCTCGCGGCCTTCGGCATGCAGAAGCTGATGATGCAGGACGAGCCGCTGATCCAGGACATCACCGGCCGCATCATGGCCGACGAGTCCCGCCACGTGGCCTTCGGCGTGCTCTCGCTCGAGGACGCCTACACGGACATGACGGCGAACGAGCTGCGCGAGCGCGAGGACTTCATCATCGAAGCCACGCACCTCATGCGCGAGCGGCTCATGATGCACCAGGTCTTCGACCGCATGGGCTGGGACAAGAAGGTCTGGATCCCGTGGATGGACACGACGCCCTTCATGCAGGGCTTCCGCCAGATGCTCTTCTCGAAGATCGTGCCGAACCTGAAGCGGCTCGGCCTGCTCACCCCGCGCGTGCGCGAGGCCTACGAGAAGATCGGCATCCTCCAGTACGAGCACCTGAAGGATTCCGTGGAAGACCCGGACGTCGCGCCGCCCGAGGAGCTCGTGAAGCTGCTGATGCAGTTCATGTCGGACGGGGGCGAGCAGGCCCAGGCTGCGGCCAACGCTTAGGCCAGCGATCGAGGCGGGCGCTCCGGCGCCCGCCAACCAGGGGCTCGGGCGGGATCAGTTCCCGCCCGAGATCCGGCCCATGTCCTCGGCCAGGGTCTCGCGAATGTGGGCGATCGTGGCGCGGCGCGAGGAGCGCTTCGTCGCGGCATAGGCGCCGCGCGGGAGCTTCGCGAGCGCGCCCGCCTCGGCGAGCACCGCCCCTTCGAGCTCTTCCGCATCGACGACGCGGTCCAGGTAGCCGGCGGCGACGGCGCCTTCCGGGTCGTAGATGCGCGCCTGGACGCCGGCTGCGGTGAAGTGCCGCTTCGAGAGCCGGTCCCGTGCGAACTCCACGCCGAAGATCGGCAGCGCCATGCCGATCGCCGTCTCGTTCAGGCCGATCTTGAAGTCGCCGCGTGCGCCGATGCGGGTGTCGGATGCGCACAGCACGAGCGCTCCTGCCGCCAGGGCGTGTCCGCTCGCGCCGGTGACGGTCGGCAGCGGGAACTCGTAGAGGCGCAGGAGCAGCTCCGCGCCGGCCGTGACGAGCTCGCGCGCGGCGTCGGGCCCGTCCTTCATCACCGAGAGATCGAAGCCTGCCGAGAGCCGTCCCGGGCGGCCGAGCAGGGCTACGGCGCCCGCCTCGCTCTCGGCGCGGTCGAGCGCCTTGCGCAGCGCATCGATCATCGCGTGGGAGAGGGCGTTCGCCTTGCCGTCGTCCATGCGCAGGACGGCGACGTCGTCTTGGAGGCCGTAGGAGAGGAGGTCGCTCATGGCGCGCGACCATACCACCGAAGCCCCTGCGTTTCAGGTTGCACGATCGTTCAGATCGAAACGCGGCCGCCGCCTCCGCGCGCACCGCCTGCACGACGAAAAGCGTGTGTTTCCCAGGCAGTTGCGGCGCATCGAAAGCCCTACGTCTTTCGTCTTGAAACCCGTCCGTGCGTGCTGGGCTTTCTGGATCGAGGGGTGCGGTGTCTGGCACTCGTCTTGCTCTTTCCCCCCACATCCGGATTGGCCGGACGTGAATGCAGGGAGCGCCAGGGAAGGTGCCTCCCCCCCAAGCAAGGCATGCAAGGAGGATCCCATGGGGCTTCGAGTCAATACCAATGTGGCTTCGCTGAACGCGCAGCGAAACCTCGCCAACACGACGTCGAACCTGAATCGTTCGCTCGAGCGTCTGTCTTCGGGACAGCGCATCAATCGGGCGGCCGACGATGCGGCGGGTCTCGCGATCTCGGAATCGTTCCGCGCCGAGATTCGCAGCCTCGAGCAGGCGCAGCGCAACGCGCTCGACGCCGTGTCGCTCGTTCAGATCGGTGAAGGTGCGCTGGACGAGACCGGCAACATCCTGATCCGCATCCGCGAGCTGGCGGTTCAGGCGTCCAACGGAACGCTCGGAAGTGCCGAGCGGTCGTCGCTCAACCAGGAAGTGACGGACCTGATCTCCGAGATCGACCGGATCGCGCAGGTGACCGAGTTCAACGGCATCTCGATCCTGGCCGGCGCCTCGGGCATCAACTTCCAGGTCGGTGCGAACGGAACGTCCTCGGACCAGATCACCGTGAGCGGCGTGACGGCGACGGCCTCGGGCCTCGGCGTGCAGAGCCTCTCGGTGTCCTCGGCCGGGGCGGCCCAGTCGGCGCTCGGCGTGCTCGACAGCGCCATCGCGAGCGTCGCTTCGCTGCGGGCGACCTTCGGTACCACGCAGAACCGCCTCGAGTCCACCGTGCGCTCGATCGCGACGGCCGTCGAGAACCTCTCGGCCGCCGAGTCGCGCATCCGGGACGTCGACGTGGCTTCGGAGACGGCGAGCCTGACGCGCACCCAGGTGCTCCAGCAGGCGGGCGTGAGCGTTCTGGCCCAGGCCAACGTGTCCACGTCCATCGCCCTGTCGCTGCTCTAGGGCGAATCGGCAAAGGCAACACGGGCCCCGTCAGCCATCGGCTGGCGGGGCTTCGTGCATCCGGGGCCGGGCCGTCGCGCTTGCGGGTGTTCCGCGCCGCGTGGCACCCTCGGGCCATGCAATCCGAGCACGTGAAGCGGCACCTCGCCGAGATCGAAGACCGGGGCTACACGATCCTCGAGAACGCCATCGAGCCCGAACGGGTGGCGGCCATCGCCGAGGCCCTCGAGCGGCTCGAGAAGGACCTCGCGATCGACCCGGGCAAGAACCCCTTCGAAGGCTTCAAGACCCACCGCATCTACAACCTGCTCGTGCACGGGAAGGTGTTCGAGGAGATCCCCGTCCACGAGAACGTTCTGCCGGTGGTGGAGGGCGTGCTCGACCGCGGGTGCCTGATCTCCTCGCTCTCGAGCATCGCGATCGGCGCCGACGAGGTGCCGCAGCCGCTGCACGCGGACGATCAGCTGATCCCGCTGCCGAAGCCCCACGTCCCGCTCGTGTGCAACACGATCTGGGCGATCACGGACTTCACGGAGGAGAACGGCGCGACCCGCCTCGTCCCGGGCTCCCACAAGGCGGACCGCTGGCCGGACCCGCGCGAGCCCCACGAGACGATCCCCGCGGAGATGCCCGCCGGGAGCGTCGTCGTCTACCACGGCTCGCTCTGGCACGGGGGCGGGGCGAATCGCACAGGCGCCCGGCGCGTCGGCATTGCCATGAACTACTGCGCGGGCTGGGTGCGCCAGCAGGAGAACCAGCAGCTCGGCATTCCCCGCGAGATCGCGCGTGGGTTCTCCCCGCGGCTGCGCGAGCTCGTCGGCTACGGCGTCTACAACCACCTGATCGGCCACATCGACAAGCAGAGCCCGGTGGGGCTGCTCGACGAGGATGCCGAGGTCCGGATGGTCTGGGACGTCTAGGCGTCGAGCTCCGCGGTGCGCTCAGTCCGCTGGCGAGAAGACGAGGAAGCTCTGGCGCTCGAGGAAGTCGTAGGACGCTTCGAGCCGGTATCCCGCCGCCTCCATCTCCGAGACGATCTCGGCCTCCGCCGTCGCGTGGTCGAAGGTGCGGACGAACCAGCCGCCGGTCTCGGGCGAGTACTCGACGATGGCGACGCGCCCGCCGGGCGCGAGCGAATCCTTCACCCGCTCGAAGTAGGCCGTCCGATCGGGCAGGTGGTGGTAGGTGTTGCTCGTGAAGACGAGGTTGACGTTCTCGGGCAGGCCCGGATCCGTTTCGCTGGCCAGGCGGACTTCGACGTTTTCGATGCCCTCCTCGGCGAGTCGGTCCTCGAGGAGGCCGTTGATGTCCGGGTCGACGTCGATCGCGAACACGCGGCCCTCCGGCCCGAGCGCCCGGGCCAGACGGACCGTGAAGTAGCCGCTGCCCGAACCGACGTCCGCGACGCGGGCGTCCGGGGCGAGGCCGAGGGTCTCGACCACGCGGTCCGGCTGCTGCCATTCGTCGCGTCCGCCGCCTTCGTACATGCGCTGCTTCCAGCGCGTCGAGCAGTCCGCGCCCAGGAGGCCGAGGGTTGCGGTCAGAAGGAGGGCCCAGGAAAGGGGGTGTGCGTGTCGCATGGCCCAAAGGTAGGGCCGGAAGCTGCACCCCTTCCACTGCGGCAAGTGGCCCCGGGTGCTCCGTGCGATTTGGCCCTTTCCCGGCGCGGCCTGCGGGCGCACCTTTCGGACTGCGCCCGGAGGCATCATGAAGCTCTACAGCGGCCCGCTTTCCCTGTTCACCGCCAAGGTCCGGATCGCCCTGCGAGAGAAGGGGATTCCGGTCGAGCGCATCGAGGTGCCGTTCGGGCCCCAGGGCTACGAGCCCAAGCACCCCGAGGTGGTTCGGCTGAACCCGAAGTCCCAGGTCCCGGTGCTGGTCGACGGCGACCTCGTGCTGACGGATTCGACCGTGATCCTCGAGTACCTGGAGGACCGGACGCCCGAGCCGCCCCTCTACCCGGCCGAGCCGGCGGCCAAGGCCGAGTGCCGGCAGCTCGAACTCTTCGCGGACGAAGTGTTCTTCCCCCCGGTCTACACCCTGATCCTCGAGGTCTTCTACAAGCCCGATGGCTCGGGCGACGCGGCGGCGATCGCCGAGGCCCGCAAGCAGATCGCGGAGCACCACGCGGCGCTCGACGCCCGGCTCGAGGGGCGCGACTGGTTCTGCGGTGAGTTCTCGGTGGTGGACGTGACGGTCTACCTGGTCTGCCTGTTCTCGGCGACGCTGGGCCTCCCGGTCGATGCCGGGCACGAGCGGCTCTCGGCGTGGCTCGAGCGGGCCGGGGCCCGGCCTTCCATCGCCGCCGAGGCGGCAGAGATGATGGGCTACCAGGCGAAGATGCCGAAGGGGTGACCGACTGATACCCTATGGGGGTATCAGTCATGGCGTCGCATCCCATCCAGAACGGCCAGAACGAGCCCGGTTCCTGCCACGCGGCGGAGGCGGGGGGCGGTGCATGCCACGACCCCGGCGCCCCGCGTCCGGCCGTCGCCGCGGGTGAGCGGACGACCTGCCCGATGCATCCCGAAGTCGTGAAGGAGGGGCCCGGCGATTGCCCGATCTGCGGGATGGCCCTCGAGCCCATGGGGGTTCCCGCCAGCGAGGACGACGGCGAACTCCGGGAGATGACGCGGCGCTTCGCCGTGAGTGTGGTCTTCGGGCTGCCCGTGCTCGTCCTGACGATGGCCCAGATGGTTCCCGCGCTCTCCCTGCCGGCGCTGCTCCGGCCGCTCGAAGCGCTGCTCTCGACCGTCGTCGTGCTCGGCTGCGGCGCGCCCTTCTTCCGGCGCGGCTGGGCTTCGGTTCGCAACGGGCATCCGAACATGTTCACGCTCATCGCGCTCGGGACCGGCGTGGCCTGGCTCTACAGCCTGACGGCGAGTTTCGCGCCGGGGATCTTCCCGGACGCGTTCCGAGAGGCCGATGGGCGGGTGCCCGTCTACTTCGAGTCCGCGGTCGTGATCATCGCCCTCGTCCTGCTCGGCCAGGTGCTCGAGCTTCGCGCGCGCGCGGCCACGGGCAGGGCCCTGCGCGCCCTGCTCGAACTGGCTCCCGAGACGGCCTGCCGCGTGGGGCCGGACGGGAGCGAGGAGATCGTGCCGGTCGGCGCGCTCGTGGCCGGGGACCGTCTGCGCGTCCGTCCCGGAGGCCGGGTTCCCGCCGACGGCATCGTCGTCGAGGGGCACAGCGCCATCGACGAGTCGATGGTTTCGGGCGAGCCGATCCCCGTCGAGCGGGGGCCGGGGGCCGAGGTCATCGGCGGCACGCTGAACGGCCGCGGAAGCTTCCTCCTCGAAGTCGTACACACCGGGGAGGAGACGCTCCTCTCCCGGATCGTCGCGCGGGTCGCCGAGGCCCAGCGCAGCCGCGCGCCGCTGCAGGCGGGCGCGGACCGCGTGGCGGAGGTCTTCGTGCCCGCCGTCTGCGCCGTGGCCGTACTGGCGTTCCTCGGCTGGGCGGCGTTCGGGCCGGAGCCGCGGCTGGCCCACGCCCTGCTCGCGAGCGTCGCGGTGCTCGTGATCGCCTGCCCGTGCGCGCTCGGCCTGGCGACACCGATGTCCGTCACCGTGGCCATGGGCCGCGGCGCCGCGGCCGGCGTTCTCTTCCGCAACGCGGAGGCCATCGAGCGGCTCTCCGAGGTCGACGTGCTCGTGCTCGACAAGACCGGGACGCTCACGCTGGGGCGCCCGGTCGTCACGCAGATCGAACCGGCCGCGGGTGCGGGCCTCGGGGCCGACGAGGCATTGACGCTCGCGGCGGCGCTCGAACGGCCGAGCGAGCACCCGCTGGCGGGAGCGGTGCTGCGCGCCGCCGCGGAACGCGGGCTCGACGTTCCGGTGCTGGAAGGCTTCCTCTCGCATCCGGGTCAGGGCGTGTCCGGGACCGTCGCGGGGCAGGACGTGCGCTTCGGGAACGCGTCCATGCTCGCGGGCGCGGGCCTCGACGCCGGCCCGCTCGCCGAGCGCGCGGAAAGGCTGCGGGAGGCCGGCGCCACGGTGAGCTTCCTCGTCCGCGGCGGCCGCGTGGCCGCGCTCCTGGCCGTCGAGGACCCCGTGAAGCCGAATGCGGCCGAGTCCCTCGCGGCGCTCCGGGCTGCGAACCTCCGCATCGTCCTGCTCTCGGGGGACGCCGTGACCACGGTGGGGGCGGTGGCGAGCTCGCTCGGCATCGACGACCGGCACGGCGGGGTTCTGCCCGAGGAGAAGGCGGCCCATCTCGAACGCCTCCGCTCGGAGGGTGCCACGGTCGCGATGGCCGGCGACGGGATCAACGACGCGCCGGCCCTGGCCGCGGCCCACGTCGGGATCGCCATGGGCGATGGTTCGGACGTCGCGCTCGAAGCCGCGGACGTGACGCTCGTGCGCGGCGATCTCGCGGCCCTGGCTCGGGCCTTCCGCCTGGGCCGGGCGACGGTGCGCAACATCCGCGAGAACCTGGCCTTCGCCTTCGCCTACAACACGCTCGGCGTCCCGATCGCGGCCGGTGCGCTCTATCCCTTCTTCGGGATCCTGCTCTCCCCGATGCTCGCCGCCGCGGCGATGAGTCTCTCCTCGGTCTCGGTGATCGGGAACGCCCTGCGGCTTCGCGCCGTGCGTCTCTAGCGAGCGCGGCGCGTCCTCGGTGTGCGGCGCCAGTCTTCCTTCGTCAGGGCGAAGCGGTCGTGGTCGCGCCAGCGGCCGCCGATCTTGAGGTAGCGCGGCGAGCGCCCTTCGAGGCGGAAGCCCAGGCGCAGGACGAGCGCGCGGGAGGCCGCGTTCTCCGGTTGGACGTTGGCCTCCACCCGGTGGAGCCGGAGCGGGCCGAAGGCGTGGCGCAGCACGAGGCCGAGCCCTTCGGTCATGTAGCCCTGGCCCGCGAAGGGCGCGCCGATCCAATAGCCGAGGAATCCGCTCTGGAAGGCGCCGCGAACGATCTCGTTGACGTTCACCATGCCGAGCAGCGCATCGTCTTCGTTCCGGCGAAGCAGGAAGCCCGCGTAGCGGTCTCCGCGCACCCTCTTGCAGTAGGCCGCGAAGGCCTCCGCGTCGGCCGGTGGAGTGACCCAGCCCCGGTGGAGCTTCCGGCTCGCGCGGCCGAGTGCGAGGAACTCCTCGCGGTCCCGCGCGCCGGGTGCGTGGAGGTAGACGGTCTTGCCCCGCTCGAGCCTGCTCCGGTCGCCCATCTGCGGAGGATAGTCGCCCGGTGTGTGGGGAGTCACGACGGAAGGCCATCCGCCGGCCCTCCAGAGCCGGAACGCGGTTGACGGCGCCACCCCGCACGCCCACCATGGGCTCGGGTTCCCGCGAGGAAAGCCATGACTCCCAGCCAGCCGAACTACCAATTCCAGGGCCGGACCGTGACCCTGCCGTGCGACGTGCGAGCGGCATCTTCGGGGAACGCCACCTTCCTCGTGAACGCCGCCGCCGCGCGCCGTCTGCTGCCGGGCGACGAGGTCGTACTCGCCGAGCCGCTCCCGGGCCGTGCGCTCTGCAGCATCGCCTGCATCGACTACCAGGACAACGACCTCGGCGACTACAACGAGATCTCCATCGCCTTCTTCGTGCGCGAGCGAACGGCCCCCGCCGGCATTCCCTATCTCGGGACGTGGATCGACATGACCCGCGGCAAGCTCGGGACGTACATCTGGCGCCTGCCCGTGAACCAATCCTTCACCTGCGAGGCGGGCTGCGGGATCTGGGGCTTCCCGAAGACCGTCGAGACCATCGAGTTCGAACGCGAAGGCGAGCGGCTGGCCTGCCGCTGGGATTCGGACGGACGCCACGTGCTCACGCTGCGCGTGACGCCCGAGGGGGAGCGCGACCTGCCGGACCGGGAGATGACGACCTACACGTGGATCGAAGGCGTCCCGCACCGGACGCCCTTCACGTCGGGGGCGCGCGGGGTGGGGCTCTCGCGCCGGGGCGTCGAACTCGAGCTCGGCGACCACGCCATCGCGGACCAGCTTCGCGGCCTCGGCCTGCCGCGCAGCCCGATCATGAGCGTGTGGATGCAGCACATGCACGGTCGCTTCGACGCGCCGGAGAAGCTCTAGGGTTGGACTCACCCAGCGCCACGCCGCTGCGGATCCTGGAAGGGAAGGGGAGAGGAATGTTCGAGGGGTTCTCGGGGGGACGGGTCGCGCTCGCCGCGACGCTGGCGCTGGCCTTGCTCGCATGCGGGGAACACGAAGGCCCGGGGGAGATCCAGGGCGAAGGCCTCGGCCGCGATGCCGTGAAGGAGCGCGTCGCCCGCCAGGCGATCGCCACCGACGGCATCTTCCGCGGCGTCGGCTACGACCAGCGGCCGCGAAAGCAGATCCTGTTCGGCGACCTCCACGTCCACACGACCTTCTCCGCCGACGCCTTCCTCACGAGCCTGGCGATCCTGCAGGGCGACGGCGCCCACCCGCCGTCGGATGCCTGCGACTACGCGCGCTACTGCTCGGCGCTCGATTTCTGGAGCATCAACGACCACGCCGAAGCGCTGACCCCGCTCCACTGGGAGGAAACCCAGGACGCGATCCGCGAGTGCAACGCCCGCGCCGGGGATCCGACGAACCCCGACCTCGTCTCCTTCCTGGGTTGGGAGTGGTCGCACATCCGCCCGACCGCCGAGGCGCACTACGGGCACAAGAACGTGATCCTTCGCGATCTCGACGACGCGGAGATCCCGCCGCGTCCGATCAGCTCGGTCGACCCCGATGCACCCCGCCCGGACATCGAAGTCTCGTGGATTGCGCAGCTCGCCCTCCCGATCCTTGCGCCGGACACCCAGCGCGTGCTCGACATCGGGAAGTACCAGCGCGAGTTCCGCGCCGTTCCCGCCTGCGAGGTCGGCGTGGACACCCGCGAGCTGCCCGACGACTGCCACGAAGCGGCGCCCACGCCCGACGTTCTCTACGAGAAGCTCTCCCAGGGCGGATGGGAGGCTCTGGTGATTCCGCACGGGAACACCTGGGGGTTCTACTCGCCCCTCGGCACGAGCTGGGACAAGCAGCTCGCCGGGGAGATGCACGACCCGGAGTACCAGAAGCTCGTCGAGATCTATTCCGGTCACGGGAATTCCGAGGAGTACCGCGGCTGGCGGGAGGTGGCCTACGACGCTTCGGGCGAGAAGGTCTGCCCGGAACCGAGCGACGGCTACGAGCCATGCTGCTGGCGCGCCGGCGAGATCATCCGGGCGCGCTGCGCAGAGGACGTGTCGGACGAAGCCTGCGAGGCGCGCGTCGAGACGGCCCGCGCCAACTACATCGAAGGCGGCATCACCGGCTACCAGACCGTGCCCGGTGCGACCGTCGAGGATTGGCTCGGCTGCGGCCAGTGCCACGACTGCTACAACCCCGCCTACGGCTACCGGCCCGCCGGCTCGAGCCAGTACGCGCTCGCCATCTCCAACTTCGACGAGTCCGGGGAGCCGCGACGCTTCCGGTTCGGTTTCATCGGGTCGAGCGACAACCACGCGGCCCGGCCGGGCACGGGCTACAAGGAGCGCGACCGGCACGACACGACCGAGGCCTCCGGGCCGATGGACGAGACCTGGCGAGACCGCATCAACGGCAAGCCCCTCGAGCCCACGCCCGAGTCCCTGCCGGCGCGCGAGTTCGCGCACCTCGGCGAGTTCCTGCGCAACGCCTACAACGAGCGGCAGACATCCTTCTTCATGACGGGTGGGCTCGTCGCCGTCCACGCCGAGGGCCGGGGCCGCGACGCCATCTGGAACGCGCTCGATCGCAAGGAGGTCTACGCGACCTCCGGCGAGCAGATGCTCCTCTGGTTCGACCTCGTGAACGGGGCCGAGGGACGCGTGGCGATGGGTGGCGAGTCGGCCGTCTCCGGCGCGCCGCGGTTCAGCGTCCGCGCCGTCGGTGCGCCGATCCAGCAGGAGGGCTGCCCGGAGTACGCCGTGCGGGGCCTCGGCGCCGAGCGTCTCGAGAAACTCTGCCGGGGCGAGTGTCACAACCCGAGCGACGAACGGCGGCGGATCGAGCGCATCGACGTGGTCCGCATCCGGCCGCAGGTCCGGCCGGACGAGCCGGTCGAGGACCTGATCGAAGACCCCTGGCGTCAGTTCGCCTGTGCGCCGGATCCGAACGGATGCGCCATCGAGTTCGAGGACCCGGAGTTCATGGCCGGCGGCCGCGAGGCCGTCTACTACGTTCGCGCCATCCAGGAGCCGACCCCGGCGATCAACGCGGGAAACCTCCGATGCAAGTACGACGCGGAAGGCAACTGCATCGAGGTCGACCCCTGCTACGGCGACTACCAGACCGACAAGTCCGACGAGTGCCTCTCGGAAAACCAGGAGCGCGCCTGGTCCTCACCGATCTACGTCACACCCTGAGCCTGTCCGGTCAGGGGCGGGCGGCGACGTAGGCGACGAAGGCCGGGTCGTCCGGCGCCTGCTCGCGCAGGGTGTAGATGCCGTTGCCGGAGTTGGTGCTGCGGTCCGTGCCTTCCCAGTAGACCTGGGACCCCGAGAACCCCGCCTCGGCGAGGAGTTCCCGGATCTCGCGGATCGACCACAGGCGCCAGTCGTAGGTGAAGGCGCGCGCCTTGCGGCTCCCGTCCGGGAACTCGAAGTGGATGTGGCAGAGCACTTCCATGGCGATCGGGTCGTAGCGCGCCTGTTCCCAGGTGTAGACGAAGTCGCCGTGGTCGGTGTCTTCCTCCATCTGCCGGTGGGCGTCGCAGCCGCCGAAGATGTCGAGCACGAAGAGGCCCTCGGACTTCAGCGTGGTGCGCGCATGGCGGAAGTATTCGAGCAGGGCGGGCCGGCTCTTGAACAGGAAGTACGAGAAGTTGAAGCCGACGGTCACGTCCACCTTCTCGTGGGTGACCGAGCGGACGTCGCCTTCGAAGAGCCGGACGCGGGCCTCGGCCGAAGGCGCGAGCGCACCGAGATGGTGCTCCCGGCCGAACGCGAGGGGCTCGGGGTCGAGATCGACGCCGAAGGCACGGTTCGCTGCGTTCGATTTCACCCAGGCGCAGCACAGCGCCGCGGTGCCGCAGAAGTCCTCGCGCAGGGTGCGCGCTTCCCGGCCGAAGTGCTGGCGGTAGATGCGCCGCAGGAAACGCACGTCGGCCTCGGGGACCTGGACGGCGCGCTCGTAGAGCACGTACTTGTCCGCGCGCGAGGCTTCCGTCCGCTGCCGGGTCTTGTTCTTTCGCGGCGCCATGGGTGCGCGGAGCTTCGCGGATGCGGGGGCCGGCGGCCAGCCGAAAACGGGCGTCAGGCCCGCACGATGAGCAGGAGGCCGAGCATGCCGAGCGCGATCCAGCTGATCGTCCGGAAGCGCTCGGCGGAAACCCGGCGCGCGAGCACGAGGCCCGTCACCGCGCCGCCGATCACCACGGGGGTGAACCAGGCCGCGAGCCGCAGGATCTCCCGGTCGATGAGTCCGACGCTCGAGGCCGTGGCAAAGCGAACGACGGTGAAGGAGAGGAAGGTCATCTGGACCGTCGCCTTCAGGACCTCCGGCGAGTCGGCCCGCCGATAGAGATAGGCGACGATCGGCGGTCCGCCCGTGTTGAAGGCCCCGCCGATCGTTCCCGAGGAGAAGCCGACGACGAATTCCCAGAAGCGGGAGCCTTCGCCGTGGCCGCGCGTGGCCGTCACGTTCCAGACGGCGATGCCGAAGATGGTCGCGCCGAGACCGCGGATCAGCCAGGTCGGGTCCACGTTCTTCAAGGCGAGGAGGCCGACGCCGAGCCCGACGGCCATGCCGGGAAGGAGGCGCACCACGTAGTCGAGGCGGATCTGCTTGCGCAGCGCCCAGGCCACCCAGGCGACCTGGATGAAGGCCGTCACGTTGACGATGCCCGAGGCCTGGACGACGCCGAGCTTCACGGCGAGGACGCTCATCGCGACGATCCCGTAGCCGAAGCCGAGGAAGCTCTGGAGGGCGGCGCCGAAGAAGAGGGCGGCCGTGAGGCCGGCCCACTCGAGCTCGCTCAGGAGGAGCTCCCCGAGCCGGCGCTCTTCTCGTGGTCCGCGAGGAACGCCTCGAGGGCGGCCTTCACGCGGTTGGCCTGGGGGCCCTGCCAGCCTCGGGCCGCCGTGAGCAGGTAGAAGGCCTGGACCGGGAGCGCGGACGCGCCGTCCTTTGCGATGGCTTCGAGCCCCTGCCGCGCGACGCGCTGGACCGCGCCGTTCGGGCACTGGTCGCGCACGACGTTGAACGCCTCGATTACGCCGAGGGGCCGCTCTTCACTCATGCTGCGGGTCCGAGGGCGAAGCCGAGCACGCTCTCGAGCTCCGCGAGCGCGGCCTCGGGCGTCTCGACCTTGATCGTCGCCATGCCGAGGGCGCGCGCGGGCTTGAGGTTGCGGCCGATGTCGTCGAGGAAGACGGCTCGGGCCGGCTCGACCCCCACGGCTTCGCAGGCGTGGGTGTAGATGCGCGGGTCGGGCTTGCGCATGCCGAGGACGGCCGATTCGAGGAAGGCGTCGAAGAGCGGCCGGAGCCCGGCACCGGCGCCTTCGCCGTCTTCGGCCACCCAGTTGTTGGTGAGTGCGGCGGTGCGAAGCCCTGCCTCACGGATGCGGCGGATTGCCTCGATCATCGCGGGGCGCGGCTCGGTCGCCGCGCCCATGCGGGCCATCATCTCGCGCGCGGAGATCTCGTGCCCGCGTTCCCTGCAGTCCGCCTCGAAGGCCGCGTAGAACGCCTCCATGCCGAGTTCGCCGCGTTCGAGCCGTGCCCATCCGCCTTCGGGGCCGGCGTCGACCACCACGCGGTTGACGAAGCCGCCGGGGATTCCGATCTCGCGCTCGTAGTCCGCGATGGCATGGAGCGGCGAGCCGAGCACGACGCCGCCGAGGTCGAAGATCACGGCGTGGTAGGTGGGGGAGGCGGCCATGGGGGGAGACAACTAGCAGTTTCGCGCCCGGGCGGGGTCCGCGGGCCCGTGCTCGGCGGTATCATGCGGCCATGACGGAGAAAACCGCTGCACCGGATCGCTCGTCGCTCGAACCCGTCGGGGCGTGGCTCGAAGACTTCCAGGATCGCGTGTGCGCCGCCGTCGAGGCCGAAGACGGAGAGGCGCGCTTCGTTCGTGGGGAGATCGAGCGCCCGGGCGGGGGCCGCTCCCGGCCCCGGGTGCTCGAGGGAGGGCCCTTCGTCGAGAAGGCCGCCGTCAACTTCAGCCACACGGTCGGGACGCGCCTCCCGCCGGCCGCCACCGAGCGGCGGCCGGACCTCGCCGGGGGGCAGTTCGAAGCGGTCTCGGTTTCGCTCATCGTCCACCCGCGCAACCCCTACGCGCCGACGTCGCATGCGAACGTCCGCTGCTTCCTGGCGAGCAAGGAAGGGGTCGAGTCCGTCTGGTGGTTCGGCGGCGGGTTCGACCTCACGCCGTTCTATCCCTTCGAAGAGGACGTCCTGCACTTCCACCGCACCGCGCGCGATCTCTGCGAACCCTTCGGGCCGGACCGCTACGAACGCCTGAAGAAGTGGTGCGACGAGTACTTCTTCCTCCCGCATCGGAGTGAGCCGCGCGGCATCGGCGGTCTCTTCTACGACGACCTTGACGAAGGCGGCTTCGAGAACTGCTTCGCCTTCATGCGCGCCGTCGGCGACGGCTACCTCGACGCCTACGTCCCGATCCTCGCGCGACGCAAGGACGCGCCCTACGGCGAGCGCGAGCGCGAGTTCCAGCTCTACCGGCGCGGCCGCTACGCGGAGTTCAATCTGCTGCAGGACCGCGGGACGAAGTTCGGGCTCCAGGCCGGAGCGCGAACGGAGTCGGTGCTCGCTTCGATGCCGCCGCTCGCGAAGTGGCGCTACGACTGGCAGCCCGAGCCCGGCACGCCCGAGGCGCGCCTCTACGAAGACTTCCTCCGCCCGCGCGACTGGCTCGCCGAGCTCTAGCCGGCCCGGCGCTGTCTAGGCCTCGGGCGCGCGCCCGGGGCGGTGCTTCGCGTAGATCCCCTGCACCCACTTCGCTCCCGGGTGGTCGCTCCAGCGCGAGACCCACTCCTCGACGCTCGCCGGCATCGGTTCGGCCTTCTTCATGTCGGGATGATCGACGGCGACGCCCGGCGCGAGCAGCGCGGCGGCGGTGAGGTCGGCGATGCTGAAGCGGTCGCCGACGAGGTAGCCGGACGGGCCGGCGTGCTTCTCCACCCAGTCGAAGGCCTGGCGGGTCGCCTCGAACGCCTCGCCGACGTGAGGCTCCTCGACCTTCATCTCGCGCTTCATCTTGTTCTTCACGAGCGGGAAGATTCCGCCGTAGAGCGCCCGGACGAACCCACTCTTGTGGCCGGCGAAGGTCGCCGCGAGGTATGCGGGCTCTTCGATCAGGATCGAGAACAGCGCGCGGCGGATCTTCGGGCCGACCTCTTCGTCGAAGTGCTTCTGGATCCCGAGGGCCCGCTCGCGGTCGGCAGCGTCGGCCGGGTAGAGGGCGGGCTCCGGATGTCGGCGCTCGAGCTCGTCGAGGATGCGCGCGGAGTCGTGGAGGGCCGTGCCGTCGATCTTCAGGACCGGCACGGCCGTCTGACCCGTCAGCTTGGTGACGGTTCCGGCGTGGGGGCCGGGGAGGAGCGGCGTGCGGCGGTGGGGGATCCGCTTCCAGTCGAGCCCCCAGCGGACCTTCTCGTTGTAGTGGCTGCGGTTGAACATCACGAGTTCGTATTCGGCCATGGTGGATCCTTCGCGCGATCGATGATTCGATGGATGGGATGTCGGTTCGTCCATGGGATGTTATATGTAATCCCATCGGAGCTTACGGAAGAACCGGGCCGGAGGTCAAGTGCGCTACTCGGCGGAGCACAAACGGCGGACTCGCGAGCGGATCGTCGACGAGGCGAGACGCCTGTTCCGCCGGAAGGGGTACGACGGCACGAGCCTCGACGCGCTGATGGCGGCAGCCGGGCTCACGCGGGGGGGCTTCTACAAGCACTTCCGCTCGAAGGCCGAGCTGTTCGCCGAGGCGATGGCCCGGGAGCCCGACTTCGTGACGCGCATGAAGGGCCGCGGGGGAGAGACGCGCAGCGAGCTGGTCGAGGAAGCCCTGGCCCTCGTCGACGGGTATCTGGATCCGGCCAACCGGGAGCGGGTCGGGCCTGGCTGCGAGATGGCCTCGCTTTCGGTCGACGTCGCCCGCGCGAGCAAGCGCGCGCGGCGCAACCACACGGCGAACGTCCGGGAACTCGTGGCGGAGTTCGAGCGAGGGCTCGCGAGGCGACGCGGCCAGGGTTCGCCGGACCCGCGTGCGCTCGCGACGATCGGCCTCTGCATCGGCGGGCTCACCATCGCCCGCGCCCTGGAGGACGAAGGCCTCGCGGCCGCCATGCTCGAGGCCTGCCGGGACCTCGCACACGATCAGCTCACGGGCGCTTGACCGGGCGGCGCCGTAGGCTCCCCGCGATGCCCGGAACCGGACGTTTCGCTCCTTCGACCACGGGTGACCCGCACCCCGGGACGCTGCTGGCCGCACTCCTGTGCTGGCTCGATGCCCGCTCCCGCGGCGACCGTGTCCTCCTGCGCCTCGAGGACCTCGATCCCGTCCGCTGCAAGCCCGAGTTCGTGACGGGCATGACCGAGGGGCTCGCCTGGCTCGGCCTCGATTGGGACGAGACCGTCCGCCAGTCGGCCAACGCTGCCGCCCACGAGCAGGCGCTCGACCGCTTCGCCGCCGAAGGGCGGCTCTATCCCTGCGCGTGTTCGCGCGCCACGCACAAATCCCACGGTCTGCGCGCGCCCGACGGTAGCTACCGCTATCCGGGCACGTGTCGCGGCCGGCCGCTTCCGTCCGGCGGCTGGCGGGAGAGCGGGGAGCCGCTGCGTGTCGTGCTCCCGGAGGGCATGATCGCCTGCCGCGACGAAGCGGGAGCGGACCTCGGCGAAGACCCCGCCGCGGCCTACGGCGACCCGGTGCTCCGCCGCCGCGACGGCGCCGTCGCCTATCACCTGGCCTCGGTCGTCGACGACGCGGCATCGGGCGTCACCCGCATCGTTCGCGGCCGGGACCTCGCCGGGACCACCGCCGTGCAGCTCCGGCTGCGCAGCATGCTCGGGTGGCCCGCCCCCTCGTACCGGCACCACCTCCTCCTGCTCGAGGAGCGCGGGGAGAAGCTCGCAAAGTTCCACGGTGCCGTGGGACTACCGGCCCTGCGCGACGCCGGGTACGGGGCGAGGGCGTTGATCGGTTTCCTGGCCACGGCGTGCGGTCTGCGCGACCGCGAAGAGCCGACGACGCCCGCCGAGCTGCTCGACGGGTTCGAGTGGTCCCGCGTGGCGGACGAAGACCGCCTCGTCCGCTTCGACGGGGTCCGGCTCGAGCTCGGCGGCCGCTAGGCGCCGGGCTCGTAGGCGAGGTTCGACTGGAGCCAGCGCTCCATCTCATCCTGCGTCTTGCCGAGCCGCTTCGCGTAGTCCTCGACCTGGTCGCGGTCGACCTTGCCGACGGTGAAGTAGCGCGCCTCGGGGTGGGCGAAGTAGAGGCCGGAAACGCTGGCCGCCGGCGTCATGGCGAAGTGCTCGGTCAGGGCCATCCCGATCTCCGGTGCGTCGAGCAGCTCGAAGAGGGTGCCCTTCGGGTTGTGGTCCGGGCAGGCCGGATAGCCGAAGGCCGGGCGGATCCCGCGATAGCGCTCGGCGATCAGGTCCTCGTTGTCGAAGTCCTCCTCGAGGCCGTAGCCCCAGGCCTTGCGCGACTCGTGGTGCAGGTACTCCGCGAACGCCTCGGCCAGCCGGTCCGCGAGGGCCTTCACGAGGATCGCGCGGTAGTCGTCGTTCTCGGCCTCGTAGCGGGCGACGAGCTCGTCGCAGCCGAGCCCGGCCGTGACGGCGAAGGCGCCGAGGTAGTCCGGCACGCCGGACTCCCGCGGCGCGACGTAGTCCGAGAGCGCCCGGTTCGGGGTGCGCGTCGGCTGTTTCGCCTGCTGGCGCAGCATCGGGAAGCGCACGAGCTCCTCCTCGCGGGTCTCGTCCCGGAAGAGCACGATGTCGTCGCCTTCGCTCGCCGCGGGCCAGAACCCGTGGACGCCCCGGGCGCGCAGCGAGCCGTCCTTCACGATCTCCGCGAGCAGGGTGCGGCCGTCCTCGTAGAGTTCGCGGGCGGCGGCGCCGTGCTTCGGGTGGTCGAGGATCTTCGGGAACTTGCCCTTCAGCTCCCAGGCGGTGAAGAAGAAGGTCCAGTCGATGTACTCGATCAGGGTCTCGAGGCTCGGTTCGACGATCTTCCGTCCGAGGAACGAAGGCCGTGCCACGTCGCTCTCGCCGAAGGAGAGCTTCGGTCCGTTGGCCCGGGCCTGTTCGAGCGAGAGGATCTCGCGCTTCGAGTCGCCGCCGTAGAGCTCCGCGAGGCGCGCCTGCTCCTTGCGGTTCTCGGCGTCGAGGGCCTTGCGACGCTCGCCGTCCAGCAGGTCCGAGACCACGTTCACCGCGCGCGAGGCGTCGTGCACGTGCACGATGCTCTCGCGGTAGGCCGGCGCGATCTTCACCGCCGTATGCTGCTTGCTCGTGGTCGCACCGCCGATCAGGAGCGGCAGGTCGAGCCCGCGGCGCTCCATCTCGCGCGCGACGGTCACCATCTCGTCGAGGGAGGGCGTGATGAGGCCCGAGAGCCCGATGATGTCCGCGTCCTCGGCGACGGCCGTGTCGAGGATCTTCTCGCAGGGGACCATCACGCCGAGGTCGACGACGTCGTAGCGGTTGCAGCGCAGCACCACGCCCACGATGTTCTTGCCGATGTCGTGGACGTCGCCCTTCACCGTGGCCATCACGATCTTGCCCTGGCTCGCGGCGGCGCCGCCCGCGGCTTCCTTCTCCGCTTCCAGGTAGGGGGTGAGATAGGCGACCGCCTGCTTCATGGCGCGGGCGCTCTTCACCACCTGCGGGAGGAACATCTTCCCCGCGCCGAACAGGTCGCCGACGATGCTCATGCCGGCCATGAGCGGGCCTTCGATCACGTGGAGGGGCCGCTCGGCCTGCTGCCGCGCCTCTTCCGTGTCGGCTTCGATGAAGTCGACGATGCCGTGCACGAGGGCGTGGGAGAGCCGCTCTTCGACCGAGCCTTCGCGCCAGGAGAGGTCGACCTCGCGCTTCTTGCCGTCGCCCCGCACGCGCTCGGCGAGTTCGACCATGCGCTCGGTCGCGTCCTCCCGCCGGTTGAAGAGGATGTCCTCGACGTGCTCGAGCAGCTCCTCCGGGATGTCTTCGTAGACGCCGAGCTGGCCGGCGTTCACGATGCCCATGTCCATGCCGGCTTCGATCGCATGCTTGAGGAAGGCCGTGTGGATTGCCTCGCGCACGAGCTCGTTGCCGCGGAAGGAGAACGAGAGGTTCGAGACGCCGCCCGAGACCTTCGCACCGGGGCAGCGCTCCTTGATGATGCGCGTGGCTTCGATGAAGTTCCGGGCGAACTCCGCGTGCTCCTCGATGCCCGTGGCGATGGCGAGGATGTTCGGGTCGAAGATGATGTCTTCGGGCGGGAAGCCGACCTCGTCGACGAGCAGCCGGTAGGCGCGCTCGCAGATCTCGACCTTGCGCTCGATGGTCTCGGCCTGGCCCGTCTCGTCGAAGGCCATGACCACGACGCCGGCGCCATAGCGCAGGATGCGCTTCGCCTTGTCGAGGAAGTCGGCCTCGCCCTCCTTCAGGCTGATCGAGTTCACGACGCCCTTGCCCTGGATGCACTGGAGGCCGGCCTCGATCACGCTCCACTTCGAGCTGTCGACGACGAACGGGATGCGCGCGACCTCGGGCTCCGTGGCCAGGTAGTTCAGGAAGCGGACCATGCAGGCTTCGGAGTCGAGCAGGCCCTCGTCCATGTTCACGTCGAGGAGGTTCGCGCCGCCGCGCACCTGGTCGACGGCGACCTCCACCGCGGCGGTCCAGTCGTCGGACTTCACGAGGCGGCGGAACTTCGCCGAGCCGGTGACGTTCGTGCGCTCGCCGATCATCTGGAAGTTCGAGTCTTCGCGGATCACGAGGGGTTCGAGGCCGCTGAAGCGGGCGTAGCCGTCGTCGATCACCGGGACGTCACGGACCGGGAGGTCGGCCACGGTCTCCGCGATGGCCTGGATGTGGGCCGGCGTGGTGCCGCAGCAGCCGCCGACGAGGTTCACGAAGCCGCTCTCGGCGAACTCGTGGATCTTCCCGGCCATGTCCTCGGGCGTCTCGTCGTACTCACCGAAGGCGTTCGGGAGCCCGGCGTTCGGGTAACAGAGCACGGGGCAATCGGCGAGCTTCGAGAGCTCGGCGATGTAGGGCCTCATCTCGTCGGCGCCGAGGGCGCAGTTGATGCCGACGGCCGCGGGCTTCGCGTGCCGCACGGAGATCCAGAACGCTTCCACGGTCTGGCCCGAGAGCGTGCGCCCGCTCTGGTCCGTGATGGTGACCGAGATCAGCACCGGGATGCGGACCCCGCGCGCCTCGAAGACGTCCTCGATCGCGACGAGGGCGGCCTTGGCGTTCAGGGTGTCGAAGATGGTCTCGACGAGCAGCGCGTCGACGCCGCCGTCGAGCAGACCCTCGACCTGCTCGGCGTAGGCGGCGTGGAGATCCGCCCAGGTGAGGTTCCGGAAGGCCGGGTCGTTCACGTCCGGGGAGACCGAGAGCGTGCGGTTGGTCGGCCCGAGGGCGCCGAGCACGAAGCGCGGCTTCTCGGGCGTCTTCGCCGTGAACGCGTCGGCCGCTTCGCGTGCCACCCGCGCGGCCGCCTCGTTCATCTCGCGGCAGTGCGCTTCGGTCCCGTAGTCGGCCTGGGCGATCGCCGTCGTGCCGAAGGTGTCGGTCTCGATGAGATCGGCGCCGGCCTCGAGATAGGCGTCGTGGATCTCGCGGATCACGTCGGGCCGCGTGAGCACGAGCAGCTCGTTGTTGCCCTTGAGATCCTGTCCGTGTGCGGCGAAACGCTCGCCGCGGAAGTCGGCCTCTTCGAGACCCTTCTGCTGGATGAGGCTCCCCATGGCGCCGTCGAGCACCAGGATCCGCTCGCGAAGGAGCTGTTCCAAACGGTTCGACTGCAGCGGGCTCGACTGCGCCATGGGGGTTCTCCTAGTACCGGTAGTGTTCCGGCTTGTACGGGCCTTCGATCGGCACGCCGATGTAGTCCGCCTGGGCCTGGCTGAGCTCGGTCAGCTTCACGCCCAGCTGGTCGAGGTGCAGCCGCGCGACTTCTTCGTCGAGCTTCTTCGGCAGCACGTAGACCTGGTTTTCGTAGGCCGAGTTGTTCTCGTGCAGCTCGAGCTGCGCCAGCACCTGGTTCGTGAACGACGCCGACATCACGAAGCTCGGGTGCCCCGTGGCGCAGCCGAGATTCAGCAGGCGGCCCTCGGCGAGGATCAGGATGCTCTTGCCGTTCGGGAAGATCCACTCGTCGTACTGCGGCTTGATCTCGACGTGCTGGATTCCGGGGATCGACTTCAGTCCGGCCATGTCGATCTCGTTGTCGAAGTGGCCGATGTTGCCGACGATCGCCTTGTCCTTCATCCGGCTCATGTCTTCCGCCGAGATGATGTTGAAGTTGCCCGTCGTGGTGATGAAGATGTCGGCCGTGTCGACGACGTCGTCGAGGGTGTTGACCTCGTAGCCTTCCATCGCCGCCTGGAGCGCGCAGATCGGATCGATCTCGGTCACGATCACGCGGCAGCCCTGGCCGCGCAGCGCCATGGCGCAGCCCTTGCCGACCTCGCCGAAGCCCGCGACCACGGCGACCTTGCCGCCGAGCATCACGTCCGTCGCGCGCATCAGGCCGTCGGGCAGCGAGTGCCGGCAGCCGTAGAGGTTGTCGAACTTGCTCTTGGTGACCGAGTCGTTCACGTTGATGGCCGGGAAGAGCAGGCTGCCGTCCTTCGCCATCTGGTAGAGGCGGAGGACGCCGGTCGTGGTCTCTTCCGAGACGCCCTTGATCTCCTTGGCGATCTTCGTCCAGCGCTGGCCGTCCGCGGCGAGCGAGCGGCGCAGCACGTCGAGGATCACGCCCCACTCCTCGGGGTCGTTCTTCGGGTCGAAGTCCGGGACCTTGCCCGCGGCTTCGAACTCGACGCCCTTGTGGATCAGCAGCGTCGCGTCGCCGCCGTCGTCGACGATCTGCTGGGGGCCGGAGCCGTCGGGCCAGAGGAGCGCCTCCTCCGTGCACCACCAGTACTCCTCGAGCGTCTCGCCCTTCCAGGCGAAGACCGGAATGCCCTGCGGATCGTCCGGCGAGCCGTTCGGGCCGACGACCGTGGCCGCGGCGGCTTCGTCCTGGGTCGAGAAGATGTTGCACGAGACCCAGCGCACGTCGGCGCCGAGATCGACGAGCGTCTCGATCAGCACGGCGGTCTGCACGGTCATGTGCAGGCTGCCCATGATGCGCAGGCCATCGAGCGGCTTTTTCTGGGCGAAGCGCTCGCGCAGCGCCATCAGGCCGGGCATCTCGTGCTCGGCGAGGCGGATCTGCTTGCGGCCCAGCTCGTGAAGGGACAGGTCGGCGACCTTGAAGGGCAGGCGGCCCTCGCTCGCTTCGATCATCGGATTCTCCTGGTGGTGTGGATGGGGCGGAGGCCTCGGGGCGCCATCCGCCCGGGTCGGATCATATATCCGGATAAGGTGATGCATAGGATCGGCCATCCGGCGGTCCAGGTCAAGCCTTCCCCGCGGGGCATCCCGGGGGCCGTTATGCTCCGTGGCGAACGAGGGGAGGGCGCCGATGGCGAGCCCGGTGCTCGAGACGCGGCAGGCGCTCCTCGAGCCAGTCCGCACAGGGGTCGAGCGGGTCGTCCTGCCGGCGCTCGGGCAGGCCGGTCGGGCCTTCGAGCTCGAGGTGCCGGCCCTCGGCCGGAGCTCGCTCGTCTTCCTGGGCCGGCTCGAAGGGGGCGAGGGCTTCGTCGTCCGCGTGGGCCGCGACGGCCGCGGCCGCAAGGACCTCCGCCGCCGCCGCAAGACCGCCGAGTTCTGGACCCGCCACGGCCTGCCGACGCCCCGGGTCCTCCACGCCGACCTCACCCGCCGCACGCTGGAGGAGACCGGCTTCTACTTCCTCTGCGAGGCGCGCGTCGAGGGCGGGAACGCCGTCGACGGGGCGCCGGGCGACGAGGGCTTCGCGGCGGTGGGCCGCGCCTTCGCGCGCGTGCACGGGGTCGAACGCCGCTTCCACCACGGCTCCTTCCACCAGCCGCGGGTCGGCCCCTTCGGCTATCGCCTGATCAAACGCCACGGCGAGTGGACGCGGGCGCTGGCGAAGCTCGGCGCGATCGAGGCGGACCTCGGCCCCCGGCATCGGGAGTGGCTTCGGGGCTTCCCCGCGCTCCGGCGCGTCGGCCCCTTCCAGCTCCACCACCGCCGCTGCACCGAGAGCGACGTCATGGTCGATTCGACCGGGGAGGCCTGGGTGCTCGAGCCCCACCGCTGCGGCTTCGGCTCCTTCCTGACGGACCTCGTCCGGATCGAGGAGCGCATCTGCCGCGGGGAGCCCGAGAGCATCGCCGTCTTCCACGCGGCCTACTTCGACGCGGCGCCCGGGCGGCGCCCGGACTACGATGCGCTGGCCGACGTCTTCCGCGCGGATCTGTACCTGGCGAACGCCCTGCGCTGGGCGCGCAAGGCGGCGAAGGGGGAGGGCGGCGCCGAAGCCGAACTCGCCCGCGAGCTCGAACGCTTCCGAAAGATCACCGGCGCCTGAGGCGATCCTCAGCCCGCGCCGCGAACCGAGGTCTCCGTTGTCCGACGCCCCGAAGCCCATCACCCGCCTCGAAAACCACGATCAGATCCTGGCGATGGCGGAGCGCCTGCCGCGCGGCCGCGTGCTCGACGCGCCGTGCGGCCAGGGTGCTCTCTCGGAGCGCCTCGCCGCCGCGGGCTTCGACGTCGCCTGCGCCGACGTCGACCCGGCGATGTTCCGCGCACCCGGGCTCACCGTGCAGGCCACCGAGCTCAACCAGGGCAAGCTGCCCTTCGAAGACGCCGGCTTCGATCTCGTGGTCTCGGTGAACGGCCTGCATCGCCTGTGGAACCCCGCGAACGCCATCGCCGAGTACGCGCGCGTGCTGCGGCCGGGCGGCGCGCTGCTCGTCTCCTTCCCGAACTACGCCCACATCTCGCGGCGGGTGCGCTTCCTGCTCGGCGGCGGCATCGCGCGCAACATCAGCCGGCTCGCGACGGAGCACGACGCCGGCGAGCCCGCCGCGAACTTCCGCCAGCCGCTGCTCGTCTCCCAGGTGCTCGACGGGCTCGAGGCCGCGGGCCTCGAGTTCGAAGGCCTCGAGGCGGCGAAGGCCAAGCGCACGGGCTTTCCGTGGCGGATCGCCGCGGCCCTCGTCCGGCTGCTCGCGGGGTTCTCGTCGAAGCGGAACCGCAAGGCCTTCGCCACGGACCTCGGCAACGCGGACGCCGTGCTGCTGGGCAGTCACCACGTCTACCTGCGGGCCCGCAAGCCCTGAGGCGCGCGCGCCCGCTAGGGCGTGATCGTCTCGAGCCGGTCGATGGCGTGGATGGGCGCCGCGTCGCCGGTCATCATCGGCGTGATGGCGGCGTAGACGAGCTGCTGCTGCTTCACGCGGTTCAGGCCCTCGAAGGCGCTCGAGACCACGCGCAGCTCGAAGTGCCCCGGACTCATCGAGGAGACCTCGACCTCGGCCCCTTCGATGGCGTTCTCCACGGCGGACTTGATCTTGGCGAGCAGGTCGTCGGGCTGGTTCAGGATCTGGAGGGCCATGGGGGCTCCTTCGGGCGCGCCGCTCAGTAGCGGGGGACGTCCGGGTCGATCTGGCTCGACCAGGCGTCGATGCCGCCGGTGACGTTCCAGACGTTGGAAAAGCCGCGGGCGGCGAAGTGCTCGGCGGCGGCCTGGCTGCGCATGCCATGGTGGCACAGGAAGACGAACTCGGTCTCCGGCGCGAGGCCCTGCAGGGATTCGGCGAGGCCCGCATCGAGCAGGCGGAAGCCCGCGATCCGCGCCATCTGCCATTCCTCGGGGGTCCGCACGTCGATGAACTGGACGTCTCCCCGGGCATCGTCCGCGGCCAGCCGATCGGCCAGCTCGCTCACGCTGATCTGCCGCACCATGTCTCGGATGTAGCACGGGTCGACGCGCTAGCCTTGCCCCGATGCCCGAAATCGACCCGCGCGTCACCCGCGACATCGAGCAATACGGCTTCCACGTCGTGAAGGTCATGGAGGACGACGTGGGCCCCGCCCACGCCTTCACCGTGGGCCTCAACAAGAGCCACGACCACCCGGAGATCGTGGCCGTCGGCCCGGACCTCGACGTCCTGCACCAGCTCGTGAACGCCGTCGGTGCCGACGTCGGCGAGGGCCGCCGCTTCGAGGCCGAGCAGGCCTACGAAGGCATCGTCCAGGGGATGAAGTGCCACTTCCGCGAGGTGCACCTCGCGAACTACGGAGACTTCCTCGGGTACGCGGGCTGGTACTACGAGGGCAAACCCTTCCCCGCGCTCCAGTGCCTGTGGCCCGACCCGAACGGCCACTTCCCCTTCGAGGACACCTTCCACAAAGAGTTGCGGGGGCTCCAGCCCGACCTCGGCGTGCCGTTCCGGGCGCCGCCGCCGCCGCCGCCGCGCTAGGGGGTCGCCCGAGCATCCGCCTGTCGACGAAGCGTCCGCGCGCGGGCGGGTCCGCCCCGGGCCTCCGATCCTGTGTGCGATCGGAGGTGCTCATGTTTCTCGAACACGTGAATCTGACCGTCCAGGACCTCGACCGCTCGGTGGCCTTCTACCGGAAGCTCTTCGGCTATCGCGTGCGTTGGCAAGGGAAGGCGACGGGCGGCGAGGGCCTCGTGCCCGCGGCGCACGTCGGGGACGACCGCTGCTACCTGGCGCTCTTCCAGGCGGAGCAGCCCGGGGCGGTCGAAGAGGACTACGGCCACGCCGGCTTCAACCATCTCGGCATCGCGGTGGAGGATCTGGCGGCCGTGCGGGAGCGCGCCGTCGGCCTCGGCGTCGAGCCTCACTTCGAGCCCGAGTACGAGCCGGGGCGGCGGTTCTACGTTCGGGACCCGGACGGAATCGAGATCGAGATCATCGACCCGGCGGGGTGAAGGGTCTTACCTAACCCGAGATCGCCACCAGGTCGGCGAGGATGTCGAGGCTCTCCTCGACCTGGAGCGTCGGCTCTTCGTCCTCGTCGTCGGCTGCCGGCGAGTGGCCTTCGGGCGGGGCGATGGCGGCGTCGCCGGCTGCGATCTTCGCGTCGGCGCCTTCGGCCGGGGCCGCGGCGCTCTTCTCGGCGTCTTCGCCCTCGGCCTTGGCGGCGTCCTGCTTCTCGAGGATCTCGGCGAGGCGGATCGTGCCGTCGTTCTCCTCGGCCTCGGCGAGTTTCTCGAGCACCTCGCCGAAGTCCTCGCTCGCGGCGACGCGCTCCTGCGAGCGCGCGGTGAGCCGCTGGACCAGCTCGGGCGTCACGCGCTTCCAGCTCCCGAGGCCGCGCGCGGCGCGCGTTCCCGGAACCGGCGTGAAGGGCGTGATGTTCTGGGTCGGCAGGGCGTAGGGCTGCTCGCTCTCGCCGAAGTCGTCGCGGTCCCAGGCGGAGGGGATCTTGATGTGGGGCCGCACGCCGTCCATCTGGGTGGAGGCGCCGCCCGGCCGGAAGAACATCGCCGTCGTCACCTTGAGCGCGCCGAGCCCCGGCGTCAGCGGGATCACCGTCTGCACCGAGCCCTTGCCGAAGGTCTGGGAGTCGCCGACGACGACCGCGCGGTCGTAGTCCTTCAGGGCGCCGACGAGGATCTCCGAGGCCGAGGCGCTGATGCGCGAGGTCAGCACGACGAGCGGGCCGCTCCAGGGCATGTCGTCGATCGGGTCGCGCAGGACGCGCTCGCGCTTGGTCGATTCGCGGATGGCGACGATGCCGCCCTCCTCGATGAAGAAGCCCGAGATCTGCACGGCGTACTCGAGGTTCCCGCCGCCGTTGCGCGAGAGGTCGAGCAGGAGGCCGTCGGCCCCGCCGTCGCGCGCTTCGCGCAGGAGCTTGCGCACGTCGTCGCTCGAGCGGCGCTTGTTCGGGCTGCGGTCGCCGTAGAAGGAGCGCAGCTCGAGCAGCGCGAGCTTCAGCTTCTTGCCGTCGACCTCGCGCTCCACCCAGGAGAGCTTTGCGGCCTGCTCCTTGAGATCGATCGTGTCGCGCACGATCGTCACCTTGAAGCGCTCGGCCTTCTCCTGCTTGCGCAGCACCGTCAGCGTGACCTTGCTCTTCTTCTTGCCGCGGATCAGGCGCACGACGTCGCGCAGGGCCATGTCGACGACGGACACCGCGGACTCGCCGTCCTGCGCCACGGCGACGATCTTGTCGCCGGGCTCGAGGGCCTTGGTGCGGTCCGTCGCGCCGCCCGGGATGATCTGCTCGACCACCGGGTAGCCGTCGCGCGAGGAGAGGGCGACGCCGATGCCTTCCAGCGAGAGCGACATCCCGATCTGGAAGTCCTCCATGGCATCCGCGGAGAAGTAGTTGCTGTGCGGGTCGAGGGAGCGCGCGAAGGCGTCGATGAAGTTCGAGAGGACGTCCTCGTCCGTGATCTCCGAGGAGCGCTTGGTCATCAGCTCGTAGCGGTGGATCAGCCGCTCGCGCGCCTCGGCCTCTTCGGCCTCGCTCGCCAGCAGGTTCGACATCTGGAAGTGGACGAGCTTGCGGACGAGCTCGCTGCGCGCGACGTCGTCCGCCGGGTTGCCGCGCTCCTCCGGGTCGATGACCAGTTCGATGGTCGGGTCGAGGGCGAAGTCCTCGCGCTGGACCATGCCCCGCACGAGGGTCTCGAGACTCTGGTACCGGCCGTGGACCCGCTTCTGAAGCTCCGTCAGATAGGCGCACTTCCCGCCGCGGACCTCCCGGAAGATCCGGTTCGCGTCCTTGCGGATCGCGTCGGCCTCGGAGGCGAGGAAGATCGTCTTCGAGGGGTCGAGGGCATTCAGATAGGACTCCATCGTCCGCTCGCGGAGCTCCGAGGTCATCCGCTTGTGGACGACGTGGGCCTGGACGTAGGAGTCGAGGAGCTTCGGCACCGTGTCGCAGCGCAGCCGGGCGTGGGCCGGGCCTGCCGCGAGGACGGAAAAAAGGGCGATGGCGAAAGGGATTGCACGGGTCCGGGAGAGTTTCGAGCGCATCGCGAGGATCATATCAGCCGGGTCTCCCCATTGCCCGGGCCCCCGGGGCCCGGCAAGCGGCCGGAAACGGCCCGGCAGCCGGCCACGAGGGGGTTCGAGGGGCCGGAGCGAAACCCCGGGGCGTGGCGCGGGGCGTCTGCTAGATTCCGCGCGCATTCGGCCCTTCTCGGGCCCCACCCTCCGGAAAGCAACGTGCCGCCTCGCAAGGATCTCCGCAATCTGGCGATCATCGCCCACGTGGACCATGGGAAGACCACCCTGGTGGACGGATTGTTCCGCCAGACGGGTACTTTCCGTGAGAACCAGGCCGTGGCCGAGCGCGCCATGGATTCCGGCGACCTCGAGCGCGAGCGCGGCATCACGATCCTCGCGAAGAACACCTCCGTCGATTACGAAGGCGTGCAGATCCACCTGGTCGATACGCCGGGCCACGCCGACTTCGGCGGCGAGGTGGAGCGCATCCTCGGGATGGTGGACGGTGTGCTCCTGCTCGTGGACGCCGTCGAAGGCGTGATGCCCCAGACCCGCTTCGTGGTGCGCAAGGCCGTCGAGCACGGGCTCCATCCCATCGTGGTGGTGAACAAGATCGACCGGCCGGAGCAGAGGGCCCACGAGGTGGTCGACGAGGTCTTCGACCTGCTCGTGGCCCTCGGCGCGAACGACGAGCAGCTCGATTTTCCCGTCGTCTACGCCTGCGCGAAGGAGGGCACGGCCTCGCTCGAACCGGAAGCCGAGCGAAAGGATCTCCGCCCGCTCCTCGACGCCATCATCGAACACATCCCCGCGCCGGACGTCGACCTCGACGCCCCGCTGCGCTTCCAGGCGGTGACCCTCGGCTACGACAGCTTCGTCGGCCGGCTCGTGATCGGCCGCGTGGCGCGCGGCGTGCTCCGCCGCGGCGAGAACGTGCAGCGCGTCGGCGCCGACGGCGCGGCCGAGACCTTCCGCGTGACGAAGCTGTTCGGCGTGCGCGGGCTCGAGCGCGTCGAGCGCGAAGAAGCCGGCGCCGGCGAGATCGTGACGCTCGCGGGGGTCGATGCGATCGAGATCGGCGACACGGTCTGCCCGCCGGGCCAGCCCGACCCGCTGCCGCGCATCGAGGTCGAGCCGCCGACCATCCGCGTCTCCTTCCTCGTGAATACCTCGCCCTTCGCGGGCCAGGACGGCCGTTTCCTGACCGGGCGCCAGATCCGGGATCGCCTGGAGCGCGAGGCCCTCGGCAACGTCTCGATCCGCATCGCTCCGGCGGCGGGCGGCGACGGCACCGAGGTCTCGGGCCGCGGCGAGCTCCAGCTCGCCATCCTGATCGAGACGCTCCGCCGCGAGGGCTACGAGTTCGCCGTCTCGCGCCCCGAGATCATCGTGCGCGAGATCGACGGCGTGCGCTGCGAGCCCTGGGAAGAGGTCGTGGTCGAGGTGCCCGAGGAGTTCCAGGGCGTCGTCATGGAGAAGCTCGCCGGGCGCAAGGGCCGCCTCGAGGCCATGGAGCAGCGCGAGGGCCGGGCGCTCCTGCGCTTCTCGGCGCCGAGCCGCGGCCTGTTCGGCTATCGCAGCGAGTTCCTGACGGACACGCGCGGCGAAGGCGTGCTCTACCGCACCGTGCGCGACTACGAGCCCCACGCGGGCGATCTGTCGTCGCGCGGTGTCGGCGCCATCGTGGCGACCGAGCCCGGTCAGACGACGGCCTACAGCCTCCACTCGATCCAGGAGCGCGCGACGCTCTTCGTGCCCGTGGGCGTCCCGGTCTACGAAGGCCAGGTGGTCGGCGAGAACCGCCGTGCCGGCGACATGAACGTGAACGTCGTGCGGGCCAAGAAGCTCACCAACATCCGGGCGGCCGGGAAGGACGAGTCCACCGCCGTCTCCCCGCCGCGCAAGCTCACCATCGAGAGCGCCCTCGAGTGGATCGCGGACGACGAGCTGCTCGAGGTGACGCCGGAGAACCTCCGGCTGCGCAAGCGGGTCCTCTCGGGCAGCCACCGCAAGAGCCACTCGCGGGCGGGCTGAGCCGCCCGCGCCCCTCTAGAGGCCCGTTCGGGGCCTTCTTTGCCGTGACCGGATCCGTCACACGGCGTTTCGATACTCCCGGAATCGCTTCGTTATCTTGCGATCGGGGGGGTCATGGACAGTTCCGAAAGCGTTCAGGGGGGCCGGCCGGAGGCCGCGCCGGTGCCGGAGGGTCCCGAGGTCTGGGAGGCCGTCCTGGCGGCGCTGCCTGCGGGCGAGGCCTGGCTGCCCCTGGTGGCCCTGGCGCTCGGCGGCCTCCTCGTCGGTTCGCTGGTCGTCTGGGCGGTGCTGCGCGGGCGCAACGTGCGGCTCGAGGAGCAGCTCCGGCAGGAGCGGGAGGCCACGGCCGAGAAGCTCCAGCTCATGCTCGATGCCGAGAAGAAGATGGCCGACCAGTTCGAGAAGCTCGCCGGCGACGTGCTGCGCACGAGCAAGGAGGATTTCCTCCAGCTCGCCCGGACCCAGTTCGATGGGCTGCACAAGGCGGCGGAGCAGAACCTCGAGGGCAAGCAGAAGGCCTTCGACGACCTGGTGGCGCCGATCCGCGAGTCCCTCGGCAAGGTCGACGAGAAGCTCGGCGCGGTCGAAAAGGAGCGTGCCGTCCAGCACGCTTCGCTGCGCGAGACCCTCTCTCACGTGGACAAGGCCCACCGCGAGCTGCGCGGCGAGACGTCCAAGCTCGTCCAGGCCCTGCGGCAGCCGACGGCCCGGGGGCGCTGGGGCGAGATCCATCTTCGCCGGGCGGTCGAGCTCGCCGGGATGCAGGCCCACTGCGACTTCCGGGAGCAGGCGTCGATCGACGGCGAAGAGGGGAAGCTCCGGCCCGACCTCGTGGTCGACCTCCCCGGCGGTGCCGCCATCGTGGTCGACTCGAAGGCGCCCCTCGATTCCTACATGAGCGCGATGGAGGCGACCGATCCTGAGGTGCGGGAGCGCGGGCTGGCCGCGCACGCCAAGCACGTTCGGGAGCACATGAACCAGCTCGGGAGCAAGGCCTACCAGAAGCAGTTCACCGAGGCTCCGGACTTCGTCGTGATGTTCCTTCCGGGCGAGGTCTTCTACAGCGCGGCCCTGGCGCAGGACCCGAAGCTGATCGAGGACGGGTTCAACAAGGGGGTGCTGCTGGCGAGCCCGACCACCCTGATCGCGATCCTGCGCGCGATCCACCTCGGTTGGAACCAGGAACAGCTCGCCGAGAACGCCCGCGAGATCAGCGACGAGGGGCGCGAGCTGTACCGGCGGGTCGCCAAGCTCGCCGAGCACTTCGAGGCGCTCGGGAAGAGCCTCAAGAGCTCCGTCGACAAGTACAACAGCGCGGTCGGGACGCTCGAGACCCGGGTCGTGCCGAGCGGCCGCCGGATGAAGGAGCTCGGCGCGGTGACCGACGCCGAGCTCCCTTCGCCCAAGACGATCGAGATCCAGCCGCGCGCGCTACAGTCGCCCGAGTTCGTCTCCGCGCCCACGGAGCCCCCGGATGTCCAAGACGCTTGATGGCCTGCTCGACCTCCTCGATCTGGAGGAGCTCGAGGTCAACGTGTTCCGAGGCCGCAGCCCGGACGAAGACCGCCAGCGCGTCTTCGGTGGCCAGGTCGCAGGCCAGGCTCTCGTTGCCGCCTACCGAACCGTCGACAAGGGCTTCTGCCACTCGCTCCACTCCTACTTCCTCCGGCCCGGGGACCCCAAGACGCCCATCCTCTACCTGGTGGACCGGATTCGGGATGGCCGGAGCTTCACCACGCGGCGCTCCCAGGCCATCCAGCACGGCCGGCCGATCTTCCACCTGACGGCCTCCTTCCAGCCCGATCAGCCCGGCCCGGAGCACCAGGCTTCGATGCCGGACGTGCCGGAGCCCGAGAGCCTCGTTTCGCGCGAGGAGTGGATGGCGGAGCACACGCGCCACATGCCTCCGGAAGAGCGCGAGATGCACACGCGCGAGCGGCCCTTCGAGATGCGCTGGGTCGACCCGAGCAATCCCTTCGAGCCGCGCAAGCGTTCGCCCCGGCAACAGCTCTGGATCCGCTCGCGCGGGCCGCTGCCGGACCATGCCCTCTATCACCAGTGCACGGTGGCCTACGTCTCGGACATGACGTTGATCGACACGGCGCTCCTGCCCCACGGCATCGCCTGGAGCGACGACGGCCACCAGATGGCGAGCCTCGACCACGCCATGTGGTTCCACCGGCCCTTCCGTGCGGACGAGTGGCTGCTCTACGACCAGCACAGCCCGAACGCCTTCGGCGCGCGCGGCTTCACCATGGGGCACCTGTACACGCGCGAAGGCGAGCTGGTGGTGTCGGTGATCCAGGAAGGGCTCGTGCGGCGCCGGGAGGGCGCGGGCGAAGGGTAGGGGGCAGTCCCGCCTACTTGGACTCGCGGAAGCGAGCGGCCTGTTCGCCGAAGACCCAGGTCATGATCTTCACGCGGTCGGACTCGGCCACGCTGAGGAAGCGGACGCCGTACTGGTTGAACCCCTCGGGCTCGCCGCTGTCTTCGTTCGCTTCCGCGACCGCCAGCACCCGGACGATCTCGCCTCGGAGGTGGAGCGGACCCGTCTCGGGCAGGGTGAAGTCGAACTCGACGTTCTCGCCCTCGGAGAAGCGCTCGCGGCTCTCGAACCGCAGGCCGCCTCCGGAGAGGTCGAGCAGGCGGGAGGGCCGCTCGTCCTCCTCCTCGACCGCGCGCAGCCGCCGGAGCCGCGCTTCGCGCTGGCTCATCGTTTCGAGCTCTTCGTCGCGCCGGACGTCGAGGGGGATCCCGAAGACCGAGACGCGGACGTACTCCCGCATCTGGATGCGCTGCCAGTCGCCGACGAGGCGGACGCGGGAGCGGCCCGTCCCGGATTCGACCACCTCGATGACCGCCGTGTAGCGGGCGTCGTTCTGGACGGTCCGCGAGAGGCGGAGCAGCTCCCCCTGCTCGACCCGGGCGCGGACGACCACGTCGAGCAGATCGTCCTCGATGCGCATCACCACGCCGCGCAGGGTCTCGCCGTCCTCGCGCTGGAGCTGCACGGTGGCACCCTCCTGGAGGGCGCGCTTGTGGTTCTTCTTCTTCGAGGCCATGCGGCGGACTTCTCTCCCTCGCGCAGGGGGAAACCCCGAGCGCGAACGCACGCGTCCGTCACAGAAAATCGGGTGCCTCGAGCCTCGACTTGAGGCGCTTAGGAGCGGAAGGCGGGGAGGACCTTCTCGGCGAACAGGCGCGCCGGGACGCGGGTATCGCGGCCGAAGAACTCCATCACGAAGCTCGTGCAGCCGAGCTCCACGTGGCGCGCGATCCGTTCGACGACGGCTTCGGGGTGCCCCCAGATGCCATGGGCTTCGAGGTTTCCCCCCATGTGGCCTCCGTAGATCTTCTGGGCCTTGGCGAGGGCCTCCGTGGCGCCGGCCTCGTCCTCGGCGAGGACCACGACGCACTGCTGGGAGACCGTCAGCGTGGCCGGGTCGCGGCCTTCTTCCTCGCAGCGCCGGTGGAGCGCCGCGATCTTGGCTTCGAGCTGCGGCTGGAAGACGGCGAGGTTGTTCCAGACGTCCGCGTGGCGCGCGACGATCCCCATCAGGACGCGCTCGCCGCTCCCGCCGATCAGGATGGGCGGGCGCCGCACCGGCTTGGGTTCGCACACGACGTCGGCGACACGGAAGTGTTCGCCCTCGAAGCTCGCGCGCTCCTCGGTCCAGAGCGCCTTCAGGATCGTCACTTCTTCTTCGAGGGCCTTCATGCGCGCCCCGAGGCCCGGAAACTCGCAGCCGTAGCCCTGGAACTCCGCTTCGAACCAGCCGGCCCCGAGCCCCGCGATGGCGCGCCCGTTCGAGATCTGGTCGATCGTGGCGATCTGCTTGGCGAGGACGGCCGGGTTCCGGAAGAACGGAGGCGTCACGAGGGCGCCGAGCTCGACGCGCTCCGTCACCGCGGCCACCGCCGAGAGCAGGGTGTAGGCCTCGAGGATCGGGAGGGTCGGCAGCGGCACGCCGTAGAGGTGGTCACACACCCAGACCGAATCGAAGCCGAGCTCGTCGAAGGTGGTGGCCGCCTCGCGCGTCTCCTGCCAGGAGCGCTTGATCTGCGGGAGCGTGACACCGAAGTGGACCGGTCGCGTCATGGGGCCTCCGAAAGGACGCTGCGGATCCTATCATCCCGAAGGACGGGAGGTCTCGTGCGGGTTCTGGTGGCCGGGTGTGGGTATGTGGGGGGCGCCCTGGCAGGGTTGCTTGCGGAAGCCGGGCACGAGGTCTTCGGCCTTCGGCGGAACGCGTCCGCCGTACCGGAGGGTGTCACCGGCGTCGCGGCGGACCTCTCGGTGTCGGCGGCGCTGCGCGAGGCGCTCTCGCCCGTGTTCGCCGGCGGCCTCGATGCGATCGCCTACACCGCCGCGGCCGACGGCCGCGATGAGCCGGCCTACCGGCGTGCCTACGTGACGGGTCTGGCGAACGTGATCGATGCTGCTGCGGCCGCGGGCATGGCGCCTCGCCTCCTGTTCACGTCGAGCACCTCCGTCCATGGCCAGGATTCCGGCGAGTGGGTCGAGGAGACGAGCCCGGCCGAGCCGGCGAGCTTCCGCGGGGCGATCATGCTCGAGGCGGAAGCGCTCGTGGCGAGCCACGGCGGAGCGGGTTCCGCTCTGCGCCTCGGGGGGATCTACGGCCCCGGCCGAACGCGACTGCTCGAGAGCGTGCGTCGCGGGGAGGCGGAACGCCCGGCGGCGCCGCACTACACGAACCGGATCCATCGGGACGACGCAGCCCGGGCGCTCGCCCACCTGCTCGTGCTCGATGCGCTCGAGGGGCTCTACCTCGGCGTCGACGACGAGCCCGCCGAACGGGGCGAGGTGCTCACCTGGCTGGCGTCGCGGCTCGGCGCGCCGTCGCCGCCCACGGCCACGAGCGAGGCCCCGCGCACGTCGGGGAAGCGCTGCCGCAATGCGCGGCTGCGGGCGACGGGCTTCGCGTTCTCCTACCCGACGTTCCGCGAGGGTTACGAAGCCATGATCGCCGAGATGGAGCGCGCGGCCGCGGGAGCGTGACCCGCCGCCCGCTCGAACCCTGTTTCGATCCTGGTTTCGAATCCGGGGTGTGACCGGATTCGACCCGCCGCCGCGGTAACCTCGCTTCGTGGCCGAACAGATGGAAATGGCGATGGGGGAACCTGCGCGCGAGGATGCCGTCTTCGTCGGGCGCGGTGCGCGCGTCGTCGAGGCGAAGCTCCTCGAGGAGGTCGCTGCCTGGCACGCCGCCGTCCGGAAGGAACCGGCGCGGCTCGTCCGGCCGATGGTGATCGTCGTTCCTTCCCGCAGCCTGCGAGACCACGTGGCGACCCGACTGGTTCGGGAGTTCGGCGCGGTCGCGGGCGTCTCGGTCCAGACGCACCACACGGTGGCTCTGCAGATCCTCGAGCGCGCGGGGGAGAAGCCGCTGCGTGGAGCCGAGTGGTTCCCGGTCCTCGCGCAGCAGGCGGCGCGGGCCGTGCCCGGGCTCGCGGCTCTCGCTGAACTCGTCGACGGCTACGGCGCCGTCACCGCGGCCGTCTCGGACCTGCTCGACGCCGGGCTCGACGAAGCCACGGCGCCGGCGGTGGAGGACTTCTTCGAATCGTCGGGCCGCCGGGACGGGCCCTGGCTGCGCGCGGCCGCCGTCGCACAGACGGCGCTGGGGGTGCGCCGCGAGCTGGCCGGCCGAGGTCTGGGCCGGATGGGCGACGTCCTGCGGCAGGCCCGCGAAGCGCTCGAGAAGAGCCCCGAGAGTTTCCCGGCCGCGCGGGTTCTGCTCCACGGCTATGCGGACGCGACGGGTCTGGTGACGGACCTGCTCCGCGAGCTCGTGCGCCAGCGGCCGTCGCTGGTCCTGCTCGATCGCCCGCCCGACCCGCTGGACCCGGCGCGGCCGGACCTTGGGGTGGAGTTCGCCCGCCGCTTCGAAGCGCGCGTCGCGCCCCTTGCCGCGACGCTTCCCGGGGCCGACGGCGATGGGGCCGCGCAGACCTGCCAGCGGAGCTTCTTCCGCGCCCCCGGGACCGACGCCGAGGTCCGCGCGGTCGGGCGCCGCCTGCTCGCCCTCCGAGAGCAGGGGGCCGCCTGGGAGGACATGGCGGTCGTGACCCGGACGCCCCACCTCTACGCCTCGCCACTTCGCGTCCAGTTCCGACGCTTCGGCATCCCGTTCTCCGGTGTGGGGCTCAGCGGCCCGCTCACGCCGGCCGGACGCCGCGCTTCCCTGCTCGTGGATCTGCTCCGCCTGGCCGAGCGCTTCCCCGTCGATCGGTTCGTGAACGCGCTCGGCGGCATCGATGCCGTTCGACGCGACGATCTTCGGCTCGGGCTGCATGCCCTCGGCGTGGCACGGCTCGGGGATCTCGCCGCCCTCGATGCGGAGGAGGCCCTGCGAGGGGCGGGCCGCCTGCCCCTGCCCGTGCGGCGGGGCCTCGGCGGTGGTTCCGCGGAGGCGGAAGGGGTCGAAGAGGCTTCCCCGGAGCCCGACCCCCGCAAGGAGGGCTCGGATCGGTTTGCGGAGCGCCGGTCCCTGGGCGTGAGAACGCTCGAGGAAGGGATCCGTCGAGCCCGGGAAGTCGTCACCGGGCTCGAGGATGCCGCGGAGAGCGCCGCCTTCGGAGAGCAGCTCGAGCGGGCCATCGCGCTCGCGCGGAAGGGGCTCGGCTGGGGGAAGGACGAAGCGAGCCGCGAGGTCGTCGCCCGGCTCGAAGACCTGGGGCGCACGCTCCCGCCCGAGGGCGCGCTCGCTCGCGCGGAGCTTGCGCTCGTGATCGAGCGGGCCTTCCAGCGCAACCACGAACCGCTCGGTGGCGCCGGCGGGGGTGTCCAGGTGCTCGACGTCGCCGAGGCACGCGGCCGGACCTTCGGGCACCTCTTCGTGCTGGGCCTGAACCGCGATCAGTTCCCGCGCGTCGTTTCCGATGATCCGCTGCTGCCGGACGAGGTCCGCGAGCCGCTCCAGGAGATCCTCCCGGAGCTTCCGGTGATGAAGCGCGGTCACGACGAAGAACGCTTCCTCTTTGCGCAGCTCCTCTCCGCGAGCGCCGACGTCACGCTTTCCTGGCAGATCCTCGGTGACGACGGCAAGGCCAAGGCGCCTTCGCCCCTGGTCGATCGTTTGCTTGCGCCCAAGCAGGAGACGGAGCTCGTCCCCACCGCCTTCGTGCCCGAGCCGGAGTCCCCGGAAGGCGGCCACTCGATGCGCCCGGCCCACGAGTGGGCCCTCCTCGCCGGCCTCCACGCCAGCCCGAAGCGACAGCGAGAGCTGCTCGCGGAGGCGGTGGACGAGGCGGGCGGTTCGCGCGAGAACGCGGCGGCGCGCGATCGTGTCCGCAAGGAGTTCGAGGCGCGCACGGATCCGGAGTCCTTGCTCGGCCCGTACTTCGGCCACGTCGGCCCCGCTCGGGAGGCGAAGGATCTCCGCCACGGCGCGCTCTGGGTCACCACGGTCGAGGCCATCGCGCGCTGTCCGTGGCAGGCGTTTCTGACGCGCATGCTCCGCCTGGAGCGCCCGCCGGACGCGCTCGAAGCGCTCCCCGCCGCGAGTGCCCTGTTGCAGGGGCGCCTGGTCCACGACGTGCTCGAACGCATCGCCGTCGAGGCGCTCGGCGAGGATCCGCGCGAGCTCGAGGCGGCCACGGCGCAGCCGGTCCCCTGGCCGAGCGAGGAGCGGCTCCGCGGTTGGTCCGTCGACGCGGCGCGCAAGCTGCTCTTCGAGGAAGGCATCGCCGTTCCCGGCTACGCCGCTCTCCTGGCGGAGCGCATCCTCGGGTTCCTCGACGTCGCGCGCTGCACCGATTGGGAGGACGGACCGGTCGGCGTCGCCTGCGTGGAAGCCGTGGGCAGCGCCGAGGTCCCGACGCCCTCCGGTGCGAAGACCCTCTGGTTCCGGGCGGACCGGGTGGACGGAGAGCCGGGCGGGAGGATCTTCACGGACTACAAGACGGGAAACGCAAAGGCGGGGGGCGTCGAGCTGAAGGGCGCCAAGCCGGAGAAGCGCGCCGAAAACCTCCTGAAGGGGGTGCGCATGGGCAGCGCGCTCCAAGCCGCGGCCTACTCCGAGGCTTCGCCGGGTGCCCGAGGGCGCTTCCTCTTCCTGAAGCCCGAAGTCGAGGATCGCAGCCGGGTCTACGAAGTGGGGCCCGGGGACGACGCACTGAAGGAGGCATTCCGGCGCGCGGTCGGTCGGGTCGTCGCGGCGAGCGATGCCGGCACCTTCGTACCGCGCCTGCTCGACCTCAAGAACGGCGACGAGCCGGCCACCTGTGAGTGGTGCGAAGTGAAGATCGCCTGCGCGCGCGGCGACTCGGGCGCCCGCCGGCGTCTGTCCGAGTGGTCCGAGACAGGCGCGAGCGGCGCCGGAGCCCAGGCCGACGCGCTCCTCGGGGTCTGGCGAATGGGGTTCGACGATGAGTGAGGCCGAGGTGCGCGCCCGGGATAGCGCGGTGCGGGAACGCGCCCAGACGGACTTCGCTGCGCCCCTGCTCGTCGAGGCCGGCGCGGGAAGCGGGAAGACGAGCATCCTCGTTGCGCGGATCGTGGCGTGGACGCTCGGGCCCGGGTGGGACAAGGCCGAGGCCTGGCTGCGCGAGCGTGGGGAGGAGGCGGTTCCGGACCGCGTGGCCCAGCGGGCGCTCTCCCGCGTCGTCGCCATCACCTTTACCGACGCCGCTGCGGCTGAGATGGCCCAGCGCGTCGGCGAGTGGCTCGGCGAGATCGCCTCGGGGGCCGATCCCCAGGCCGTCTTCGTCGAGGCCCTGCCGTCCGAGGAGGTCCGACGTGCGCGGGCCGAGGTGCTGCGCTCCTCCCTAGACCGGCTCGTCGTCCGCACGATCCACGCCTTCTGCCGCCGGTTGCTCGCGGAGTCCCCGATGGAGGCGGGCCTGCATCCGGCCTTCGAGGTCGATGCCGATGAAGAGGGCATGACCCGCGCCGTTCGGGAGGTCATGGAGCACGCTCTCCCTCGGGCCTACGCGGATCCCGAAGCGGCGCTCTCCCGCCTCGCCGCCGCCGGCTTCGACCCGCAAGACGTCGAGGAGGCGCTGCTCGTCTTCGTCCAGGCCGGCGTCCCTTCGTCTTGCCTGAAGGAGGATCCGTTCAGTCCGGAGCGGGTCGGTCGGTTCCGGGAGAAGCTGCGCGCGGCATGCGCCGCCTTCGTCGCGGCGGAGGAGGGCCGCCTGGTCGGCCTCCGCGGCGCGAAGAACCAGGGGGCACTCGGTTCGATCGGAGATACCCAGAGCCTCCTCGAGGACCGACTCGACGACTCCGAGTTCGTCTCCGGGTTGCAGGACATCTGGAAGGAGAACTTCGTCGACAAGATCGACGAGTGGGCCTCGGGTGACTTTGGCAAGACGGATGCGATCGGAGACCGAGCCGAGCCCACCTCCGCAGCCTGTCGCTCGCTTCACCCGCTACTCGACAACGTGCTGAAGGTCGACCCGTCGACCCTCGAGACCTGGCGCCACGCCCTCACCCCGTTGCTCGCGGAGGTCGAAGCGAGGCTCCGCACCTCGGGTATCGAGACCTTCGCGGCACTGCTCGCGGACGCGCGCGAGCTCGTCGAGGGAAAGCCGCACGTGGCGCGCAAGGTCCGCGAAGGGATCGATCAGCTCCTCGTCGACGAGTTCCAGGACACGGACGACGTGCAGTGCGCCATCGTCGAGGCGCTCGGCCTGCAGGGAGAGCCCGAGGCGAGGCCGGGCCTCTTCCTCGTTGGCGACCCGCGGCAATCGATCTACGGCTGGCGGAGCGCCGACCTGCGTTCCTACGAGGCGTTCGTGGCGAAGGTCGAGGCGGCTGGAGGCGAGCGGCTCTACCTGACGCGGAACTTCCGGTCGCTGCCCGCCGTGCTCGCGGAGGTAGGGCGTTGCATGGAAGGCGTCATGGTCGAGCGCCCCGGCGTGCAGCCGCCCTTCCAGGAACTCCTGGCCGAGCGCGAGGGCGCGGGGGAGATCGAGCATTGGCTCTCCTGGCGTTGGGATGCGGAAGGCGCTGCGCCAGGCAAGACCCGCGCCCCGGAGGCCACGGAGATCGAGGCCCAGGCGCTGGCCGAGGACGTGACGCGCCTGCACGGCGAGGGCGTTGCCTGGCGGGACGTCGCCGTGCTCTTCAAGGCGATGACGAACGTCGACGCCTACCTCGATGCCCTGCGAGACGCGGGCGTCCCCTACACCGTCGAGCGGGACCGCCGCTACTTCCAGCGGCGCGAGGTGATCGAGGCGTCGGCGCTGCTACGGACGGTGCTCGACCCGCACGACCACGTGGCGCTGGTCGCCTGGCTTCGCTCGGCCTCCGTTGGCGTCCCCGACGCGGCCTGGGTGCCGCTCTGGGCGAGGGGTTTCCCGGAGAAGATGTCGGCGCTCCAGGGGCAAGAGTCGGAGCAGATCCCCGCCCGCCTCGAGGAACTCCGCGCGTGCATCGCCGAGGCAGCGGCTGCCGTCGCACCGGAGACGCCGGGGCTCGGTCGCATCGAGGGCTGGGAGGGGTTGTTGTGGGAGGGAGTCGAAGCGCTCGCCGAGCTTCGCCGTCGGCTCCACACCGAGGCTTCGGACGACTTCATCGAAGCCCTGCGGACGCGGACGCTGATCGAGGTGACGGAAGCCGGCCGCTACCTCGGCCCCTATCGCGTGGCGAACCTCGACCAGTTCTTCCGCGACGTCCAGAGCGACCTCGAGGAGACGGGGGGTGACGTATCGGAGGTTCTTCGCCGCATCCGCCTCGCCGTGGAGAACCAGGCCGAGGTGGAGGAGGCGCGCCCCCGCGAAGCCGCCGACGACGCCGTGCGCATCATGAGCATCCACAAGGCCAAGGGGCTCGACTTCGACCACGTCTATCTCCCGCAGCTCCATCGCGGGGCGGGCGGGCGCTCGCCGCAGACCCGGGTGGGCCGTGGTCCCCAGCGGGGCGAGTACCAGCTCTTCGGCGTGCCGACCCTCGGCTTCGGTGAGGCCGAGGAGCAGCGCCAGCAGATCGAAGAGGCGGAGCGCGTCCGCACGCTCTACGTGGCGATGACGCGCGCGCGGAATCGGCTCGTACTGATCGGAAAGCATGCGATCAAGGGAGATTCGCTCTCGGGGAGCCACGCCGCGCTCCTCGCCGAGCGGCGCGCGGGCGCGGAGACGAGGATGGCCGAACTCGCCGGGCGCGGCGAAGCCGCCGAGCGCTCCGAGAACGGTGTGCTTTGGCGTTTCCCTTCCCTCGCTCCGGCCCGGGCGGCGCTCGCCGTGGCGGCCGCTGCCGGCGACCCGCTCCCGGATCTCGCCACGATCCGGTCCGAGGCAGCCGCTCTCGCGACCCGGCGGGAAGAGTCCCGCGCGCGCGAGCAGCGCGCGCGGTCCCGCGCCGCGTCCTCCCACGAAGCGGAGCGCGACGCGGCTCGCGAGGAGAACTTCCCGACCGAGGACGGCGGCGTCCGTCGAAGGCAAAGTGGGCGCGAGGCCGAGACCGCCGCCGCGATCGGGACGGCGCTGCACGCGGCGCTCGAGCGCTGGCCCGAGGGGGCCGGCCGGGAAGAAGGGCTTGTCGCGGCCCGCGGCGTCATGGCTGCGACGCTCGCTGGACTCCTACCTCCGGCGCGGTTCGGAGACGCCGAAGCCGAAGCGAACGCCGCCCTCGCGGCCTTCGCCGAGACGCCGCTCTTCGAGCGTTTTCGAGCGCTCGAGTCCCGCGTGGTGGCGCGCGAACTCCCCGTCCTGCTTCCTCCCGGGGAGGAGGACCCGGCGCTCGGGTACGTCGTCGGCGCCGTGGATCTGGTCTACCGCGACGAAGATGGCGCTCTCGTGGTCGCGGACTACAAGAGCGACGTCCTCGAATCCGACGCCGCGCTCGACGAGCGCGTCGCTCGCTACGCCGCCCAGGGCGAGGTCTACGTTCGCGCCGTCCGCGAGGCGCTGGCCCTCGAAGAAGCCCCGCGCTTCGAGCTCTGGTTCCTCTCGCGCGGAGAGGCCGTCACCGTCCCGCCGGCGTGACGCGGATCTCGTCGAGGGTGCCCTCGACGTAACGCCGCACCAGGGGGAGGAGTTCGCGCGAGCGGGCCTTCGCGAGCGGCTCGAACTCGGCCCAGACGACCTCGCGGCGGTCGATCCGGATCGCCGGCGGCTCGGTGAGCCGCAGTTCGAAGAAGTGGACGTGATCGTCGACGAGCTTCGTCTCGAGCTTCACCTCGGCCACCTCGTGCAGCGCTTCCGGCGGAACGTCGATCCCGACCTCCTCTCGGAGCTCGCGTGCCGCTGCCCGGGCCGGATCTTCCTTGCGGCCGCGCCTTCCCGAGGGGAACGAGTACGCCGCCCGGTAGGAGTTGCGGATCACGAGCACGTCGTCGCCGCGCCGCACGGCGACGTAGACGCCTTCGATCGTCGGATGGGTCAGCCACCACCAGCGCTTCAGCAGGGAGAAGCCGATGCGCAGGACGGCGCGCGTCGCGGCGTCGAGGGCGCGACGCGCGAGCGGCCGCGTGTCGGCGCTCAACGTCCGCCTCCGACGGCGCGGAGCCGGTTTCGGCCGCCATCACGCCGGGCGCCGATCCGCTGCGCGCGGCCTGCTCTCGCGTCACGCGCGGGCCGCCGGTTCTGGGTTCTTCCCCCCTCGCTCGCTGCGCGCAGCGGGCGATGTCTTCCAGGAGAGCGGCGGAGGGTGCTCTCGGGCGCGGGAGTCGCCGTGGGACAGGACACGAAACGCAGGATCGGGAACGTGATCCCGCTGCGCCAGCATCGTCGGAACCCGTCCTTCGGGAGCGCCCTGGCGAGGCTCGTCGCGGGGGGTGCCGTCGCGAGAGGCGCCCGCTCACCCGAGGGCGATCGCGTCGCGCTCGAACGCTGGCTGGCCGTCGTCGATGAAATGGCGCTGCGGCAGGCGGACGCGCTCGAACGCGACGCCAGCGGGCTGCGCGTGGCCCGGAGTGCGCTCTCGGAAACGCTCTCGGCCCTGCGGGAAATGCGCGCGCTGGCTTCCGAGGGCGCACGTTCCGCGGCAGCGCGGGACCGCCACGGCAAGCTCTCGGCGCTCGCCCTCGAAGTGACGCGGGTCGCCGAGAACGCCGACTACGTGGGTCAGCCCCTTCTCGCGGGCCGTGGCGCGCTGGCCGACGCGTCGGCCGAGGCGCTCGGCGTGGACGCGCTCGACCCGGAGGCGCCGGACGCCGTCGAACGCATCGACACCGCCCTCGAAGCCGTCGACCGGCTCCGCGAGGAGCTGGCCGATCGGGGAAGGGCGCTCGAGGCCGAGATCGCCCAGACGAGCGTTGCCCGGGAGAACGTGGCGGCCGCCCACGCCTCGCCCGGGGAGGTATCCGGCGCCCTCGCCAACGCCTCGGCACTGCGCGAGCAGGTCGTCGACGACGCCGGCTCGGCCGCGCGCACCCAGGCGGTCCGCCCGGGCATCGTCCTCCGCCTCGTCCGCTAGGCAAGCGCGGGGCCGACCGCCGCGGCCGCGCGGGCTAGGCTCGCCGCGTGTCGCACCCCTTCGTCACCGTCGTCTCGGGACTTCCGCGCTCGGGCACTTCGTTGCTCATGCAGATGCTCGCCGCCGGGGGCATCGAGCCGCTCACCGATGGGGAGCGGCCCGCCGACGACGGAAACCCTCGCGGGTATTTCGAACTCGAAGCGGTGAAGCGTCTGCCGAGCGACGCGGCCTGGCTCGCCGATGCGCCGGGACGCTGCGTGAAGGTCGTCCATCCGCCCGTGCGGCACCTGCCCGAGGGCCCTCTATACCGGGTCCTGTGGCTGCGGCGAGACCCGCTCGAGACGGTCCGCTCCCAGGCCGAACTGCTCGCGAGGCTCGGCACGCCCGCCGAGGACGGCCTCTCGGACGAGCGCGTCGCGGCGATCCTCTCGCACCAGGCCGTGGAGACGCGGGCGCAGCTAGAGGGGCGCCTCGACGTCGCGTGTCTCGACCTCGAGCACCGGGAGCTCGTCCACGCGCCTCGCGCGGCGTGCGAGCGCATCGCGGCGTTCCTCGGCGGCGGGCTCGATCTCGAGGCGATGCAGGCCTGCGCCGACCCGTCGCTCCATCGGGTCCGGCTCTCGGGAAACGCCTCGCGCGGCGTCGCTGGCTAGTGGACCGTCCGCGTCTGTGAGGCCGTGATCCAGGCTTCGCGCGCCGTCGACACGGCAGCCACGGGGGAATCGCCGAAGCCGAGAATCACCTGGGAGCGCTTCGCCGTGGCGGCGGGCGTCTTCACGATGGCGACCCAGCCCTCGGGACCGTCCGGATCTTCGCGCTTGCGCATCAGCCGGCCATCGACCTCGCGCAGCCATGCGGCCGCACGGGCTTCGGCGGTCGGCTTCGCGACCGGGAGGTCTCGTTCGGAGTCGGACATCGCGGCCAGTCTAAGCGAACCTCTCGCTTTCCAGAAGGGACGCTTCGTGCTTGAATCCGGCCGAACCCTTGGTGCGATCGGAAACCGACATGCAACCCACCTCCCGAAACGTGCCCGGCGCCGACGGTCTTTCGTTGCGCCTCCTCGAGTGGAGCGAGGAGGGCGTGCCCTTTCTCTTCCTGCACGGTTTCTCGAACGAGGCGCACATCTGGGACGACGTCGCGCCGATGCTCGCCGAGCACTACCGCGTGCTGGCCCTCGACCAACGCGGGCACGGGGAGTCGGAGGCCGATCCCGACGGCGGCTACGACCACGAGACGATGGCCCGGGATGTCGAAGCGGTCTGCGAGAGCCTCGGCATCGAACGTCTCGTGCTGTGCGGGCACTCGATGGGCGGCCGCGTCTCGATGCGCTTCGCCGGGCGCAACCCCGATCGCCTGGCGGGGCTCATCGTGGTCGATGCCGGGCCCGAACTCGACGAGCGCGGCGTCTCCCGCATCACGACCGAGGCCGTGCGCCAGGAGCCGGTCTTCGAATCGGTCGACGAGTACGAGCGCCTGCTCGCACGCAACTATCCCGCGGCGAAGGCCGAAGCGGTCGCGCGCATGGCGCGCCACGAGCTTCGGGAGCGCCCGGACGGCCGCTTCGAGATGAAGCTCCGGCTCGACATGAAGGCCCTGCGCGAGAGTCGAAGCCCCGAGGACGCCGAGCGCTACGCGCGCGAAGAGACCGAGGCGCTCTGGGACGCGCTCGGGCGGGTGCCGTGCCCGGCCCTGGTGGTGCGCGGCGCCGCGAGCGACGTGCTCTCGCCGGAGGTGGCCGACCGGATGGAGGAGAAGCTCCCGAAGGGCGAGCTCGCCATCGTCGCGCGGGCCGGGCACTCGGTCATGGTCGACAACCCCGAAGGTTTCCGCGAAGTCCTCGCGCGCTTCGCGCTGGGCGAGGGGTAGCGGCCGTGGCCGGGCTGCGCGTCGAGGCGGACCGCGAGAGCTGTCAGAGCTCGGGGCACTGTGCCAAGGAGGCGCCCGAGGCGTTCCGGCTCGATGCGGACCACCTCGTCGAAGCCATCGACGGCGCGGCGGCCCTCTCCGACGAACGAAAGCGCGCGGTCGCGCGCGCCTGCCCGGCGCTGGCGATCCGCCTCTTCGACGAGGCCGGCCAGGAAGTCGACCCGGACTAGCCCATATCCCCCGCGGCGACGCGCTCCTCGAGCAGGGCGGTCAGCCGCTTCTTGTCGATCTTCCCGCTGTCGGTGAAGGGCAGGGTGCCGTCCGCGAAGACCCAGAGATGGCGAGGGACCTTGTAGGCGGAGAGCTCCCGCTTCACGCGCGCCTTCAGCTCCGCGGCAGGCGTCTCGAAACCGGTTTCCAGCACGACCGCCGCCGCGACGTTCTGGCCGCGCTCGGGATCCGGAAGCCCGACCACGAAGGCCGCACGAACCTCCGGGTCGCTCGCGAGCACCCCCTCGACCTCCGCCGGTGTGACGTTCGCGCCGCCGGTCTTGATCATGTCGCCGAGGCGCGCCTGGAACCAGAGGATGCCGTTCTCGTCGAAGGAGCCTCCGTCGCCCGTCCGGTAGAAGCCGTCCTCTTCGAAGGTCTCGCTTCGTGGGATCTTGTAGAGCCCCTGCATGAGGCTGTAGCCGCGGATGCAGATCTCGCCGAACTCGCCGGGCGGGAGGGTCGCGCCGGTCTCCGGGTCGATCACCTTGTGCTCGACGCCCGGAACGGCGCGTCCGAAGGAGCCCGCGAGCGCCTCGGGGAGCGGCCCCTCGCTCCAGGTGTGGGGCCCGCACGTCTCGGTCATGCCGAGGGCGTTGCTGCGCCGCCGCGGGTCGAGGGGGACGAGTTCCGGAGGCAGGATCTCCGGCACGTTGCCGGCCCGGAGGGCCGAGAGGTCGCGGGTCGCGGCATCGGGGTGGCTCGCGAGGGCCTGCCCGAAGTGTGGCCAGCCGACGGCCACGGTCGCGCGTTCCCGTTCCAGGAACGCCAGGGTCTGGCCGGGCTCGAATCGCTCTTCGCACAGCGTCGTCGCGCCGGCCTGGAGGTTCCCGAGGAAGGCGAAGACGAGACCTCCGACCCAGAAGAACGGCATCGGCGACCAGACGCGGTCGCTCTCCTTGAGGTCGCGGTGGGCCGTCAGGTTGAAGGAGTGGCGAAGCACGGTCTCGTGGGTGTGAAGCGCCCCCTTGGGTGCGGCCGTGCTGCCCGAGCTGTAGAGCAGGAGCATCGTGTCCGCGGGGCAGACCTCCCGTTCCACCTCGCTGAGCAGGGCTTCGCTCTCGCCGGGTCGGTCCTCGAGATCCTCGAAGCGGTGCGCGAAGGGACGCCCGCCGTCGCCCGCCACGGCCACGTTGCGCAGGAAGGGCAGCTCCGGCGCACGCAGCGGTTCGCTCGCGCTCGCAGCCCCTGTGAGGGAGGGGGCCGCCTCCTCGAGCCGCGCGAGGTAGTCGTTGCCGAGGAACGCGTCGGCCGTGAGCAGCGTGTGCACGTCGGCGTGGCGCAGGGTCCAGCCGAGCTCGCGCGCCTTGTAGAAGGTGTTGATCGGGACCGCGACGGCACCGATGCGGCACGTCGCCAGGAAGGCGAGCACCCACTCGGGCCCGTTCGGGAAGAGGATCCCGACGTGGCTTCCCTTGCCCACACCGAGCCCGAGCAGGCCGCGCGCGAGCCGGGCGGAGCGCTGCTCGGCTTCGGCGTAGGTCAGGCGGCGATCGTCCTGGACGATCAGCTCCCGGTCGCCGCGAGCGGCGAGACGTTCGAGGAAGGCCGGGAGGGCCGGCTCGTAGTCGGGGAAGGGCATGACGCGACCTCGCCCGGATTCTACACGGGCGGGGGTTGGGAGCGTCGGCGGACTCGCGGGCCGCGATCTAGCGCGGGACGACCGTGAAGTTGCGCGTCTCGGTGAACATCTTGAGGGGCTCCCATCCGCGCAGCTCCGACAGCCGCTGGAGCCGGGTCGTGATGGTCGCCGTCGGGTCGAGGACCCAGGGGTCGTCCGGATCCTCGAACCACAGCGTCACCATGTGATGCTCGCCGGAGCGCGGCCGCCGGAGGATCGCGCGGTAGACGTAGGCGTCGCCGAAGCCGAGTTCGCGCAGCGCATGGTTCGCGAGCAATTCGAAGCCGTCGCAGTCGTCGCCCTCCGCGGCGAGCATCTCGGTGAGCGTCGGCCAGTGGTCGATCGGCCCGTCCTCGACGAAGCGCGTGCGCGCCTCGCCCTGGACGAAGTCGAGCACGGCCTCGGCGCGCTGGCGCTGCGTCCCTGCGAAGGGGGCATCGAAGCGGAGGAAGTTGCGGTAGCGGCGGCCGAGCGCCCCGGAAGCCCGAGGCGTCTCGCGCAGCATCAGCGGTTCGGCCGCGACGGGGGGAAGGCGCGGGTGGGCGGGCAGCGGCAGGAAGCCCTGGGCGGCCTGCTGGCGAACCTGCCAGCCGCCGATGCGGTAGCTCCACGGGTCGCCGACGGGCGGCGTTCCGAAGAAGTCGTAGTCGCCCCCGTTCGCCCAGGTGAAGGTGGCACGCGGGCTCGGGGCTTCGTGCAGCCGGAGGGCAGGGTACGGCGTGCGGATCGTGAGGGGCTCCGGCGTGGTCAGCAGCGTGATCGGCGGGGGCACCCGGACGCAGCCGAGCAGCCCGAGCAGCGGCGCACCCGCGAAGAACAGGGTCGCGCCCGCGCGCGCTCGCCGCGCGAGCCCGGGCTTCGATTTCCGGAGCGCTTCGCGCTTCGCCATGGGGAACGCTTCGTCCGCCATGAAGAACGCTTCGTCCGGAAGGGGCTTGGGGTTGAGTCCTGCGTGTGGCCTGCCGGAGAAAGCGGCCGCAGTCGGCGGGACGGGCGGGACGGTTGCGTTGGAAAGGCCCGAGCCGCCGAGACCCGAAGGTCGGCGCCCGACGAGGCCATCCTTGGCGTGCCGTCGGGCGCCTGCCGGGCCGTGCGCACCGGCCGGCGCGGAGAAAATCGGAAGGGGAGCGGCAGCCCTTGAGCAGGGGCGCCCGCGTCGAGAGATCTGGTCGGAAATCTGACGGTGCGTCAGTTCATGGTAGGATGGTCTTCCGCGGCATCCGGAGCCTGTTTCGGGTCAGGCACGCGCGCGATCCGAAATCCGGAGGAACGAGGGAGGGAGGGCGGTGCACTTCGGTTGGTCGCCGGAAGAGGAATCCTACCGCCGGGAGGTCCAGGCCTTCCTCGCGGAGGCCCTGCCCGGGGACTGGGAGCGGCTGTCGAAGGGCGGCCCCGGCAGCGACGACCAGGCCGAGTTCTCCCGGGGCTTCTGCGCGCAGCTCGCGAACCGCGGTTGGCTGACCCAGAGCTGGCCCGTGGAGTTCGGCGGGAGCGACGCTTCGCCGTGGCGCCACGCGATCCTGGGCGAGGAGATGTGGGGCAACGGGGAGCCGCGCGGTCCCCAGTACATGAACGTCAACTGGATCGGCCCCGCGATCATGAAGTTCGGCAGCGAGGCGCAGAAGGCCGAACACCTGCCGCTGATCTCGTCGGGCGACGTCCTCTGGTGTCAGGGCTTCTCCGAGCCCGAAGCGGGTAGCGACCTCGCGGCGCTCCGGACCGCCGCCCGCCGGGACGGCGACGACTACGTGGTCGACGGTTCGAAGATCTGGACCTCCTACGCCAACCACGCGCGCTTCTGCTTCCTGCTGGTCCGCACGGATCCGGATTCGCGCCGCCACAAGGGTATCTCGGTCCTGCTCTGCCCGATGGACCTGCCGGGAATCGAGGTGCGCGAGATCCCCTCGGTCGTGGGGGACCGCTACTTCCACGAAGTGTTCTTCGATGCGGTCCGGGTCCCGGTCTCCTGCCGGCTCGGGCCCGAGGACGAAGGCTGGAACGTGGTCTCCTATGCCCTGCAGTTCGAGCGCGTCGGTGCCGCGCGCTATCACCGGGCCGCCCTGATCCTCGACGACCTCGCCGAGCGCGCGCGGGCTCGCGGCCAGCTCGAAGACCCGCGGATCCAGGAGAAGCTCGGCCAGGCGCGCGCCGCCTGCGAGGCTGCGCGCGTGCTGACCTATCGCGTGATCGATCAGCGCGCGCACGGTGCACCCCCGAGTGCCGACAGCAACGTCGCCCGCGTGGCCGGAACGGCGGCCGAGCAGGCGGTGGCGGAGCTGGCCATCGAGGTCTTCGGGGAGGAGGCGCTCGCCCACGGGAGCTACGCGGACACGCGCTTTCGCTGGGCGATGACGGCCGGGGTGGCGGTGGGGGCGACCGAGGTCCAGCTGAACCTGATCGCGCGTCATCTTCTCGAGCTGCCGCGGGAGTAGGGCGTGGACTTCGAACTCGACGAAGACCAGCGATCGGTCCTCGACGCCGTCGGGCAGCTCCTCGAGCGCCATGCGGGGCCGGCGCGCGCCATCGAGCTCGCGGCCAAGGGCGGGTACGACGCGGAGCTCGAGGCCGCGCTCGAGGAAGCCGGCTTTCTCGGACTCTTCGCCGAGTCCGGTGCGCTCGAGGCCGCGCTGCTCACGGAGGCGGTGGCGCGTGCGGCAGGGGTCGCGGCGATCGGAGCCGCGACACTCGTGATCCCCGGAGTCCGGGAGGCAGGCGGGCTCGGCGGCCGCGAAGCCTCCGGGCCCGTCGCCCTGGCATGGCGGCCCGAAGCCGGGTCCGGCAGGCCGGTCCGCTTCGCCGCCCATGCCCGGCAGGTGCTGTTCGCTTCCGAGGAGGCGATGCGGATCGCGACGATCCGGCCGGGCAGCGTCGAGCCGGTGCGTTCGAGCTTCGGGTATCCCTTCGGCATGGTCTCATCGGAGATCCACGCAGAGTCCGAAGGGCTCGCGGGCGAGAGCGGGGCGCTGCTGCGCTGGTGGCGGGTCGCATTGGCGTGCGAAGTCGCGGGGAGCGCCCGGGGCGCACTCGATGCGACGCTCGAGCACGTGAAGCAGCGCCGGCAGTTCGGGCGTGCGCTCGGTTCCTTCCAGGGCCTGCAGCATCGCCTCGCCCATCTGGCGGTCCGCGTCGAAGGGACCCGCTGGCTGGCCCTCGAAGCCGCGGATGCGACGGGCGCTCGGGCCGCGGAGGCCGCCGCGGTCGCCGCCGCCTACGCGAGCGAAACGGCGAAGGCCGTCTTCGACGAGACGCACCAGTTCTGCGGTGCGATGGGTTTCACGCGCGAGCACGACCTCCACGTCTTCAGCATGCGCCTCCAGGCGCTTCGGCTCGAGCTCGGCGGCGCGGCCGGCCACCGGCGCAGCGCAGCCCGGGCCCGATGGCCCGTCTCCGCGTGAGCGCTGCCACCGAACGAAGCCTCGACCTCGGCTTCGACGAGGGCCAGCAGGCGCTCCACGACGCCGTCGCCGCGCTCTGCCGCGATCACTGCGACGACGCGCTGCTTCGCCGCGAAGGCGCCTTCCCGGCCGACGCATGGCGGGCCTTTGCCGAGCTCGGCGGCTTCGCGGTGGCGGGTGCCGAGGGGCAGGGCGGGGCGCTCGAACGCGTCGCGCTCTTCGAAGCGCTCGGGTTCGCAGCGTTCCCCGGCCCGTTGCTCGCGACGTTCTTCGCCTGCGACGTTCTCCCCGAGCCGGACCGCGCCGACGTGGCCGCGGGCGGGGTGGTCGTCTGTCTGGGGGAACCGCCCGTGCTGCCCTGGGGCCTCGATGCGGAGCGCTTTCTCGAGGTCGATGCCCAGAGCGGTGAGGTCTGGCTCGCGAAGCCGGCCGGCGAGCTCGAAGCGGTGAGGACCCTCGCCGGTGAGCCGGCGGCCCGCGGTGCGCTCGAGCGGACGACGTGCCTCGGTCCGGCGGCGCACGCGCTCCTTCGCTCCGATCTCTCGCGCGCTGCGTATCTCGCCGCGGTCGGCCGACGGCTCCTCGACGCCGCGTGCGAACACGCCCGCCTGCGGAGTCAGTTCGGCCGCGCCATCGGCGAGTTCCAGGCGGTCTCTCATCCGCTCGCGGATTCCGCGGTGGCCCTCGAGGGCGCCGCGGCCCTCGCGCGCGCGGCGGCGTGGCGCTGCGACGAAGACGATCCCGAGGCACCGGCCTGGGCCACGGCCGCGCGGCGCTCGGCTACGCGCGCCGCGCTCGACGCGGTCCACGTCGGCCACCAGGTCTTCGGGGCGGTCGGCATCACGCGCGAGGGGCCGGCCTTCCCGATCTCGCGCCGCATCCGCGAGGTGGCCTCGCTGCCGCCTGCCGAGCTCGGTGCGACACCGCGCCTGCTCGAAGCATTCGTGCCGTTCCTCGACGGCGAGGGAGTCTCCGGATGAGCATCGATCTCGACGGACCGCTGCCGGGTGTCGAATACGAGAAGCGCGACGGCAAGGCCTTCATCCGCCTCTGCCGCCCCGAGCGCGGGAACTCGCTCACGCCGCCGATGCAGCCGGTGTTCCGCGCGATCTGGGCCGACGTGCGCGACGACCCCGAGGTTCGGGTCGCGATCCTGGGGTCCACCGGGGAGCGGCACTTCTGCACCGGCTTCGACGTCGCCGAGGCGGAGGGCGACGAGGCCGACGAGGTCTTCGCCGACCGGCCCCTGGCCGAAGCGGTCTTCTGGTCGCCGCAGCAGAACCGGGTCTGGAAACCCGTGATCTGCCTGGTGAACGGGCTGTGCGTCGGAGGCGGACTCCACTTCGTGGTGGACGCCGACATCGTGCTCGCCTCGGCGAACGCGGCGTTCGTCGATGCGCACGTGAACGTCGGTATGGTGGGCGCGCTCGAGAACGTCGGCCTCGCCAAGCGGCTCCCGCTCGGGACCGCCCTGCGCATGACCCTGCTCGGACGGCACTACCGGCTCGAGGCCGACCGCGCCTGGCAGCTCGGACTGGTCGACGAGCTGGTCGACGCTCCCGCCGATCTCCTGCCCCTGGCCGAAGAGATGGCCGAGCAGATGAAGGGCAACTCGCCCCAGGCGATGGCTCGCTCGAAGGAGGCCGTCTGGGGTGCGGTCGAGTTCGGCTATCAGGAGGCCCTCGAGCGCGCCTGGGACTCCCTGCGGGCGCACTGGTCCCACCCGGACTTCCTCGAAGGCTCGCGCGCCTTCGCAGAGAAGCGCGCGCCGCGCTGGAATCCCGATCCGAACGCCCGCATCGACGAGGCCGAGGACGGGGACGAGTGAGCGTGTCGGCCGGAGGCGTCGCGCTCCGATGAAGGCGTCCTTCTCCCGGGACGAGCTTCGCTTCCGCGACGAGGTGCGCGAGTTCCTCCGCGACTGGTCGGATCTCGGCGCGTACTTCGTGCAGGGTCACCAATGGCCGCGCGTCCGGGCGCTCTTCCGGGCGATGGGCGAGCGCGGCTGGCTCTCCCTCGGCTGGCCCGAAGAATGGGGCGGGCTCGACCGGTCCCTCGCCTGCGAGTACCTGCTGTGGAACGAGGTTGCGCGCGCTCGCGCCGCGCGCAACCCGCTCGGCCCCGGCATCGTCGCCAAGACGCTCCTTCGCTACGGGAGCGACGCGCAGAAGAAGGCCTTCCTGCCGGAGATCCGCCGCGGCGCCGCGCACTTCTCCCTCGGCTACTCCGAGCCCGAGGCGGGCAGCGATCTGGCGAGCCTGCGCTGCCGCGCCGAGCGCGACGGCGACGCCTACGTCGTGACGGGCGAGAAGTGCTGGCAGTCCTACGCCCAGGACATGGACTTCCTCTGGCTGCTCGCGCGCACGGGGAGCCCGGAGAGCCGCGGCCGCGGGCTCTCGCTCTTCATCGTCGAACTCGATGCGCCGGGGGTGACCGTCGCCCCGCTGCCCACCCTCGACGGCGACCAGCTGAACGAGGTCCGGCTCGACGGCGTGCGCATTCCCGCCGAGCGGCGCGTCGGCCCGGAGAACGGCGCGTGGAAGATCATGGGGGAGGCCCTGGCGGACGAGCGCCACATCCAGTTCCCGCCCGCACGGGTCGCCCGGGACCTCGAGGAGGTCGCCGCCTGGCTCCGGCGCAGCGGGCGTGCGAGCGAGCCCGTGGTGCGCGAGCGGATGGCCGAGCTCGCCGTCACGAGCCTCGAGGTCGAGGTCCACGCGCTGCGCGTGCTCGATGCGATGCAGAAAGGGCGGACGGGCTCGGTCGAGGCTGCGGCCAACAAGATCGTCCACACCCTGGCGGCGCAGCAGATCGCCCGGGCGGCGTTCGACTGGGGCGGCCCGGAGTCACTGTGCGCCGACTCGCGCGCGCAGCTCCTCTGGCTGCAGAGTCTCTGGGAGACCCTCGGCGGCGGGACGACCGAGATCATGCGCTCCGTCGTCGCGCGGCAGGGCCTCGGTTTGGGCGGCCGCCAGTAGCACCGAAGAAGTACACTTCGGCCATGCGTTCGGCTGCTTCGCTCCGTTGGCTCGTGCTGATCCTCGTTTCCGTTTCCTCGTTCGCGGCGGGCTCCGCGCGAGCCGAGATGGAGGTCTACCACCCGAAGTACCGGGTGGCCGAGGACCTCGTCCCCATGGTCGAGGCGGTGATTGGCCCCGAGGGACGGATCGCCGTGGACGGCCACTCGGGAGCGATGGTCCTCGTCGGTCCGGCCGAGGCCATCGCCCAGGCCCTCGAGCTCCTGGCGATCCAGGACCGCAAGCTCCGAACCGTGTTGATCGAGCACGAGACGCGGACCGCGAGCGATCTCGATGCGACCGGAGCACGGATCACCTGGAGCGCCGGCGGAAACTCCTTCCGGGTGGGCAACGTGGTCCGGCCCGGAGGCGGGTCGGGCGCGAGCGTCACGCTCGGCGACCGGCACCGGAGGGGGAGCGGGTCCCAGGTCGGCGTGGTGCGGGTGCTCGAAGGGGAGTGGGGCCGCATCGCTCGGGGCTCGGAGGTCGTGCTTCCGACGGGCTCCTTCCGCTACCCGGACGCGGTACGCGTCGCCGCGGAGTCGGGCCTCGAAGTGCGGCCACGCATTCTCGGGGACGGCCGCGTGCGCCTCGACCTGCGGCCCTTCCAGGCGCGGCTCGGACGCGGGGCCGTCGTGCACCGCTCGAGCGCGGACACCACGCTCGTCGTCGCGCCGGGCGAGACGGCCGTGGTCGGCGGGATCGGCGGCGTCGAGACGATGCGCTCCGGCTCGGCCGTCTCGGGCGGCGTGCAACGCTCGGGTTCCGCCGATCGTCTGCTGCTCGTCACGGTCACCGTCGATGGTGAGCCTGCGGGGAACGGCCGGTGATGACGGAGCCGTCGGCCGAGGCGCTGCCGCGCAAGAAGTACGGGGCGCTGATTCGCCGCCTTCTCGCCGACGCCTTCGGCGCCAAGGTGGAAGGCACCCGGCCCGCCCTCACCGCGACGAACCTCCCGGCCCTCGAAGGCGGCGCCGAGGTCGTTCGCGACGCGCGCGGCGTCCCCCACGTCTACGCCGAGCACGAGGCCGATGCCTACGCCCTGCTCGGCTGGCTCCAGGGCGCCGACCGGTTCCTCTTCCTCGACGTCCTTCGTCATCTCGGATCGGGACGGATGACCGAGTGGATCGGGAACCCGCCGCTCCCCGACGTCGAGATGCTCCAAGGCAAGCGCCTGGCGGATCTCGACCTCTTTCTGCGCCCGCTCGGCTTCGAGCGCGAGGCCGACCGCGACGCCGAGAAACTCTCGCCGCGGACGAAGGCCTGTCTCGAGGCGTTCAGCGCGGGGGTGAACGCGGCGCTGCGTGCCATGGACGGCGTCTACCCGGCCGAGTACCTCTTCCTCGGCAAGGTCCGGCCCTGGCAACCGCGCGACAGCCTGCTTCTCGCGCGAACCAGCGCCTTCGTCGTGACGCTGATCAACCTCGAGAACGAGCTCACCTTCGATGCCGTGCGCGCCCGCCTGGGAGATGCCGGTGCCCAGCGCCTGTACCCCGAGGCTCCCTGGCAGAACGCGCCGACGAGCTACGAGGCCCGGGGCGACATCCCGCCGAGCGCGCCGATCCACGTGCCGGCCGGCGGAAGCAACAACTGGGCGATCTCGTCGGAGCGGGCGGCGGGCGGTGCGCCCATCGTCGCGGACGACCCGCACGTGCCGCTCTTCCCGCTCCCCACGTACTGGTATCACGCACACCTCGAGTGTCCGGAGTTCCGCGTACAGGGCGGCGTCTTCCCCGGCTTCCCGGCCTTCGGGTTCGGGCACAACGGTCACCTCGCCTGGGGATGCACGACCGGTTTCCGGGACGCGTGGGACCTGGTGCGCATTCGCCGCGTCGAAGGCGATCCGAACCGCTACCACGTGCCGGACGGGACGGCGCCCCTCGAACGCCGCCGCGAGACGCTCCGCGTGCGGGCCGGAAAGGACGTCGCGTGCTCCTGGGAGGAGTGCGAGCACGGCATCCTCTACGAGGGCTGGCAGCACCACGACGGGGTGGACCTCGCCGTGCGCTACGTCTCGACGGATCTGGCCGCCTACATCGAAGGGAACCTCGATCTCACCGCCTCGAAGACGGTCGAGGAGCACCGCGCCGCGCTCGCGCGGATGAACGAAGGCCCCTTCGACTTCAACCACACCTACGGCCATCGCGACGGCCACATCGGCTGGGAACTCTACGGCCGCCTTCCGCGCCGACCGGCGGACGGGCTCTTCGTCCGCGACTCCGACGACCCCCTGGCGCAGTGGGACGGCTTCCTCTCCTTCGAGGAGATGCCGCGCATCCTCAACCCGGAGAATGGCGTCGTCGCCTCGGCGAACTCGATCGTGAACCCGGACGACTTCGAGCGCATCGCCTCCCGCGCTCACTTCGAGCCGCGCTACCGGCACGACCGCATCGAGAAGACGCTCCTCGCCCGGGAAGCCCAGGACGTCAAGGTCTCGACGGACCTGCAATCGGACTTCGGGACGGACTACGCGCTCCCCCTGCGCGATGCCCTGCTGCCGATGCTGGCCGAGTTCCGCGGCGTCGCGGCCCACGCGGGCGTCGCCCTCGAACTCTTCGAGCGCTGGGATGGCGTCTTCCGCTGCGAAGACGCCGCGCCGGCGATCTACTTCTTCACCATGAGGGAGGCCCTGCCGCGCTGCCTCCATCCGCTGCTCGGCCCGGAGGTCGGCCCCCGCTACACGGGCGGCCGGCGCGCGCTTCCGCGCTTCCACCGGCTGCTGCTCGACCCGGACGACCCGCTGCGCAAGGACATCGAGGAGGCGGCGGGCGAGCCCCTCGCCGCGCTCGTCCGCGAAGCCTTCCTGGCGGCGGTCGCGCGCATCGCCCGCCACTGCGGTGCCGATCCGGCCGGCTGGGCGTGGGGCGAGATCCAGCGGGTCCGGCTCGGCACGCTCCTGGCCGAGATCCCCGGCCTCGGGGACCGCTTCGTCGCGCTCGACGCCCCGTTCCCGGGCGACGACTACACCGTGAGCCCCTCGCGCCCGATCGACGAGAAGCACCGGCTCCGCAACCTGATCGGCGCGACGAGCCGTTTCGTCTGCGACCTCTCGCAGCCGGAGGAGGCGCTCTTCGCGCACTCGGCGGGCCCGCGCGGCGACCCGGGCTCCGCCTGGTACGGAAATCTCTCCGCTTCGTGGCACCGCTTCGAATACTTCCGATCGGCGCTGTGGAAGCCGGGGGAGGTCCCGGACCCCGTGGAGCGCCTCGTGATTCCTGCGGACGCATCCAAGCAGGGTCGTTAGCTTTCAGCCGCGGGCCGGGAGTCCGGCAGTGCGAGGTCGGTTGGCGCGGGGTCTGATACCGCGGAGGTAGGGCGTGGAGATCCTCGGGATCGACGTCGGCGGATCGGGCATCAAGGGGGCTCTGGTGGACACGTCCACCGGTGAGCTCACGACCGATCGGTTCCGGATGGAGACGCCGCAGCCGGCGACACCGGACGCCGTCGTCGAAGTCCTCGCCAAGGTCGTCGATCACTTCGGCTGGGACGGCACGCTCGGGTGCGGCTTCCCCGGGGTGGTCCGGGCCGGCGTCGTCCAGACCGCGGCGAACCTCGACCCGTCCTTCGTCGGCACGAACCTGCGAACGGCGCTCTCGGATGCGACCGCGTGCCCCGTCACTGTCCTCAACGATGCGGACGCCGCCGGGCTCGCGGAGGTCCGTTTCGGCGCCGGGCGCGGGCGGCGCGGCGTGGTGCTCGTCCTGACCCTCGGGACCGGCATCGGCTCCGCGCTCTTCGTCGACGGCCGGCTCGTCCCGAACACCGAGTTCGGCCACATCGAGGTCGGCGGGAAGAGTGCCGAGGATCGAGCGGCGGACCGCGTCCGCCAGGAGAAGGAGCTCTCCTGGAAGAAGTGGGCCGAACGCCTCGACGAGGTCGTCGGCCGTCTCGTGTTCCACACCGGCGCGGATCTCGTGATCCTCGGCGGCGGGATCAGCAAGAAGCACGAGAAGTTCGTGCCGCTGCTCGAGGCCGAAGTCGAGATCGTCCCGGCCGCGCTGCGCAACCAGGCCGGGATCATCGGCGCCGCGCTCGCAGGCCAGGAGCTCGGCGAGCTCTAGCCGGGCGGCGCGGCGCGGTGCGGTGCGGTGCGCCGGGTCTACTGCGCGACCTTGCGCTTCGTCTTCATCCCGACTTTCCCGTCCGGCTCGAGGGGAGCGACCTTCGGCGGCTCGGGCTGCGGGTTGAACTCGTAGATCGCACCGGGGGCCTGCTGGCTCGTCGACTGCTCGGCCGGGATCTCTCCCTTGCCTTCGTGCGGCGGAGGCTCGGGCTGCGGGTTGAACCGGTCCTCCGCGCCCGGAAGCGCGACCGCACCCTCGACGGTCTTGCTCGGCGGTTCCGGCTGCGGGTTGAGCTTCACTCGAGCGGCCGGGTTCGTCGCGTCCATCTTCTGCTTCACCGGAGCGGCAGGGTTCGTCGGGTCCATCTTCTTCTTCACGCGCGGCGGTTCGGGCTGCGGGTTGAATTCATAGATCGAGCCCGGGGCCTCGATCCGATTCGACTGCTGGCCTTCGTCGCCGGGCTTCATTTCCGCCGCGGCCGTGCCGGCGCCGAGGACGAGGGCGGTCAGGGACAGGGTGCTCACGAGGGTTCGCATGATGATCCTCCTTGGTCGCCGTTGGACGGCGCGACGGTCGGGTTATTCGGACGCCGGCACCGGTTCGCCCGGGAGCCGGGACGGGTCGCCGGGCGCCTCGAGCAGCTCGAGCCGCGTGCCGTCGGGATCGAGCAGGAAGAGGGCCTTGACCGGGCCGGCTTCGATGCGGCTCTCCTCGAGCACCCGGCCCCCCGCGGCGACGAGGGCCGGGGTCAGGGTGTCGAGGTCCGAGACGCGCAGGGACAGGTGCGTGAGCCCGAGGCCGTTCATGGGGCGGGGGGTCTCGAGCGCGCGCGGCCCCGGGGCGTCGAACTGGAGGAGCTCGAGGCGAAGCCCGTCCCGTTCGAGATAGAGGCCACGGAGCGCCGCCCCTTCCAGCCCGAGCAGCCGGCTCGACGTTTCCCCGGCGACCTCGATCCGCGAGCGCTCGCGGAAGCCGAGCCCTTCGCGGTAGAAGCGCGCCGCGCGATCGAGATCCGCGACGCACAGGCCGAGGTGCGAGACGTGCTCGACGGGCATCGCGGCAGCATACGCCATCCCCCGCCTTCGGTTGACGTTTCTGACGCTCCGTCAGATACTGCTTCGGGCTCCACGCTCGAAGCCGGGGCCGGAAGCGGGAGGGCCGCGTGTCCTACGAGACCAACCGCCGGCTGGTGGCGCCGCGCCCGCCGCTCCCGACCTCCGCGGAGCTCGACGCGGTGACGGCCGGGATCATCCGCGGCGCCTTCGAGACCATCTGCTTCGAGGTGGCGACGCACCTCGGCCGCTGTGCCTCGTCGGCCATCATCAACCAGAGCAACGAACGCAACGCGAGCATCCTCGACGGCAACGGCCGCCTGGCCGGCATCTCCGTCGGCATCCCGCAGCTCCTCTTCATCTCGCCGCTCTCGGTTCGCTACGGGCTCGAACGGCGCGAGCGCGACGCCTGGGGCCCCGGCGACGTCTTCGTCGGCAACGACCCGGAGGCCGGCGGCGGCCACCTGCCGGACTACAACGTCTACGCGCCGGTCTTCGACGGGGAGGGCGAGATCGTCGCGATCCAGGCGCTCCAGGCCCACCAGGGCGATACCGGCGGCAAGGACCCGGGCGGTTTCTCGGTCGATGCCATGGAGCTCCACGCCGAGGGGATGATCATCCCGTACCTCCAGCTCGTGCGGGGCGGCGAGCGGCGCGAGGACGTGCTCGAGATGCTCGTCCGCAACAACCGCATGCCCTCCTTCGCCGGGGACATCGCGGCGATGATCTCGGCGGTGGAGCTCGGGGCGGGCAAGCTCGGGGAACTCGTCGGGCGCTACGGCGCCGACGTCGTGCGCGCCGCGATCAACTGGAACATCGCCGAGACCGAGCGGCGCTTCCGCGCACAGGTCGCCGACTGGCCCGACGGCGAGTACCGGGCGCGGGTCTTCATCGATCACGACACCGTCGGCCACCGCGACGTGCGGGTCGAGGTCGCTTGCCGCGTCGCGGGCGACCAGCTCACCGTGGACATGACCGGCAGCGACGACCGGCCCGAGCTCGTCTGCGTCTGGAACACCTTCGCGAACACGCGCGGCTACGCGATGGCCCAGCTCGCTTCCATGGTCGACCCGACCCTGCCGAAGAACGAGGGCCTCTTCGACGCGGTCGAGATGATCGTGCCCGAAGGGTCGATCCTGCAGCCGCCGCCCGGCAAGCCGGCGGCGCTCGGGGCCTTCCATCCGGCGGTCGAGGTCGGGGAGGCGATCTGCGTCGCCCTCTCGCCGGTGCTGCCCGAGCGCGCTTCGCCCCAGGTCTACAAGCTCGGCATGCCGAACGCGGTGGTGGGGTTCGATGCCGCCGGGCAGATGTGGATGGACCAGGGCGTCGACGTGCGCGCGTCGGACGCCTCGGCCACGCAGGGCATCGATGGCTGGGGCGCGATGTGCAGCGGCCTCGGCAACCTGATCCTGGCGACGGCGGAAGAGGCGGAGAGCCGCTTTCCGGTCCTGAACCTCTCCCGCGAGATGACGCCGGACACCGGCGGCGCCGGCCAATGGCGCGGGCAGCCCGGCAGCCGCAACGTGAAGCAGGTCCTCGAGCCGGTCACCGCCGTGACCTGGATGGTCTCGATGCGCCACCCGCTGCGCGGTCTGTGCGGGGGCGAAGACGCCGCACCCTACGAGAACCGCTTCCTCGTCGGCACCGAGGACGAGTACGCGATCGAGAACTCGGCTGCGGCCCAGCTGCCTGCGGGCGCGGTGCTCGCCTACCAGTACGGGGGCGGTGCGGGGTTCGGGGATCCCCTCGAGCGCGACCCGGATGCGGTTCGCGAGGACGTGCTCGACGAGTACGTGAGCGTCGCGGCCGCCGCCGAACGCTACGGCGTCGTGCTCACCGGTTCCGTCGAGGGCGGCGACCTCGCCGTCGACGCTGCCGCGACGTCCCGCCGCCGCCAGGCACTCGCGAGCGCCCGGGGGCCGGCCGCGTGAGCCGGCGCGTCGGGGTCGACATCGGGGGAACGTTCACGGACTTCGCGCTCGAGACGTCCGAGGGCTTCGTGCTCGAGAAGGTGCTCTCGACGCCGGCCGACCGCTCGGAGGCGGTGCTGACGGGCCTCGAACGGCTCGCGCAGCGCCAGGGCCTCGGGCTGGCCGAGTTCCTCGGCGGCCTCGACGCGATCGTCCACGGCACCACCGTCGCCGACAACACCTTGATCGAACGGGACGGTGCGAAGACCGGACTCCTGACGACGGAGGGGTTTCGGGACGAGCTCGAACTCCGCCGCGGCTACAAGGAGGACATCTGGGACGTCCGGCTGCCGCCGCCCGATCCGATCGTTCCGCGGCGCCGCCGCCTCACGGTGCGGGAGCGCATTCTCCACGACGGCCGCGTCCACGTGCCCCTCGACGAGTGGTCGGCGCGTGCGGCGATCGAGCGGCTCGCGCGTCAGGGCGTCGAGTCGGTCGCGATCAGCCTGCTCTTCGCTTTCGTGAACCCCGAGCACGAGCAGCTCCTCGCCCGCTGGGTCGAGGAGGCGCTGCCCGGCGTGCCGATCTCGCTCTCCCACGAGGTCCTGCCCAAGGCGCCGGAGTACGAGCGCACCAGCACGACCGCGGTGAACGCCTACGTCGGCCCTCGCGTCACGGCCTACCTCGATCGTCTGATCGAGCGGCTCCGGGAGGCCGGCTACGAGCGAGACCTGCTCGTCATGCAGTCGAGCGGTGGCGTGATGTCGCGCGCGTACCTCCGCGGGAGCCCGGTGCGCGTACTGGCCTCGGGCCCGGCCGGAGGCGTGATCGGCGCGGCGCACTTCGGTTCGGCGAAGTCCGCCCCGGACCTCCTGTGCGTCGACATGGGCGGCACGAGCTACGACGTCTCGGTCGTTCGCGGAGGCGCGGCGCCCGCCGAGCCCGGCTGGAACTGGCATCACCGGCACGTGCTCGGGCTGCCGATGGTCGCCGTCGAGACCCTCGGCGCCGGCGGGGGGTCGCTCTGCCAGCTCCACGAGGGAACGCTGCGCGTCGGGCCCGGGAGCGCGGGCGCCGACCCCGGGCCGGTCTGCTACGGCCGCGGAGGAACGCAGCCGACGGTGACCGACGCGATCCTGCTGCTCGGCCTGCTCTCCGAGACGTCGGCCTTCGCCGGGGGCCGTTTCGCCCTGCAGCGCAAGGGCGTCGAGGAAGCCTTCGAGGAGCACGTCGCCGGCCCGCTCGGGTGCAGCGTCGAGGAGGCGGCCTTCGACTGCTTCCGCATCGTGAACGCCAACATGACCCAGGCCGTGCGGCGTTGGACCGCCGAGAAGGGAACGGACCCGCGCGGCCTCGCCATGCTCGCCTACGGCGGGAACGGCCCGATCTTCGCGGGAATCCAGGCCGAGGAGCTCGGGATCGAGCGGGTCCTGGTGCCCAAGGCCTCGCCCGCATTCTCCGCCCTCGGCGCGCTCGCAGCGAAGCCGACCATCGACGAAGAACGATCGTTGCTCGTCTCCTCGGCGGTCGCGCCGGCCGACCGGCTGACGGAGCTCTTCGCGGACCTCGATGTGCGCGCCGCGCGGCGCTTCGAAGAAGCGGGGTTTCCGCCCGGCGAGCTCCGACGCGAGTACGCGCTCAACCTTCGCTACCCGGGGCAGAACTGGTCCCTCGCGGTGCGCGTCGGGGAAAGCGTCGGCGGGTGCGACCTCGGCTTCGTGACGCCCGGGCTCGGAGAGCGGGCCGCCGATGCGTTCCACGCCCGACACCGTTCCGAGTACGGTCACGATCGGCCGGCGGAGGTGCCGGAGATCACGGGGGTACGGCTCACGGCCTTCGTCGATACGCCGCCGCCGGACTTCGCTGCGGCCGGGCGGGGCGACGGCGCCCGGACCGTGAGCGAAGGGCGGACGCGCCGCGCCCATCTCGGGAACGGATTTGCCGAGACGCCGATCCGGGACGGAGCGAGTCTCGCCCCGGGAGAGGTCGTCGAAGGACCGGTGATTCTCGAGGAGACCTTCACCACGATCGTCGTCTACCCGGGCTGGCGTGCCCGGCTCGACCAAGGCGGCGACTACCTCCTCGAGCGGGGCTAGCGCGCGCCGCGGTCTCGCTCGAGCTCGCGCAGCAGGGCCTCGAGGCCGCGATGGCCGGGGTTGCGCTCGGTAGCGATGGCTGCGACCCGCCGTGCCTGCTCGGTCTGCCCGGCGTCCCGCAGGGCGACCGCGTGGACGTAGGCGAAGTGGACGCGTTCGGGCGCGAGCCGGGCCGCGCGCCCGAGGTGCTCGAGGGCGAGCCGCTTGCCGCCGGTGCGAACGAGCGACAGCCCCAGCGCGTGGTGCAGGTCGGGGTCGTCGGGCGCCCGCTCGAGTGCGCGGCGGAGGACGGCTTCACCGTGGGCCTCGTCTCCCGTGGCGCGGGCGAGGTCGGCCCGGTTGACGACGGCGGGGGTGAAGGCGGGTTCGAGTTCGAGAGCGGCGTCGTACCAGGCGGCGGCTTCGTCGAGGCGGCCGCGGCGCGCGTCGAGCAGCCCGCGATGGAAACGGCCCTCGGGCCGGTCCGCATCGCGCGCGAGCGCGGATTCGAGTTCCTCGACCCCGCGCCGGCGCGCCTCTTGCTCCGCGGGCGCGAGCGCCGAGTCGGACACGCCGGCCAGAGTCTCGGCCGCGGACATCCGCACGGCGGCGACGGGATCCGAGAGCAGAGGGCGGGCGACCTCGATCGCCCGCGGGCCCGGCAGGCGTCCCGCCCCCTCCGCCGCCGCCGAGCGAAGGATCGGATCCCCGTCCCGGGCCGAACTCCGCAGCGCCTGCACGGCACCCGGGGCTCCCGCCCCGAGCAGAAGGTCGAGGGCGGTCGCGCGGACGAGGGCCGGTTGCGCCGGGTCTCCCGCGATCGCGACGAGGGATGCCGCCGCACCGGGCTCGCCGCGCCGGCCTGCCGCGAAGGCCTCCCCGAAGTGCGGCGTTCCGCTGCGGCCCTCCGGGTACCAGCCGGCCACGGCGGCGGCGGCCCAGGCAGCGCCCTCCTCGTGGCAGGTGTCGCAGGCGTTCGGCGTCCCCAGGCGCACGGAGAGATCGGGCCGCGGCACCCGGAAGGAGTGGTCGTGGCGGACGTCGACGCGCATGTAGGTTCGCTCGGGCATGTGGCAGTCGATGCAGGCGCTGCCGGCGGTGCCCTCCGCGTGGTGGTGATGGGAGCGTTCGTCGAAGACCTCGGGTGCGTGGCACTGGGCGCAGAGCGCGTTGCCCTCGGCGCGCAGCTCGAGGCCGTGGGGTTCGTGACAGTCGCTGCAGAGGACGCCCGCCGCGGCCATGGCGCTCTGCCGGAACGATCCGTAGACGTAGACCTCGTCGCGGATCTGTCCGTCGTCGAAGTAGAGGCCGGCGTCGAGGCGCGCCACGCGGTGGGTCTCGAGCAGGGGAGCGCCGCTCGCGGGTTTCTCGCGCAAGGTCGCGCGCCGCGCGTGGCAGCGTCCGCAGGTCTCGATCTCGGCGGCAGACCCGTTGTCGGCTGCGAGGTGCGCGATGGCCGCCCCTGGGCCGAGTTCCCAGCGCCGCCCCGCGCGGGAGAGCGGCACGGGCATGGGCGTCGCGGGAGCGGCCGCGTGCCGGCCCCCCGCGCCGTGGCAGGCCTCGCAGGCGACGTCGAGGTCGGTCCACGTGGTTTCGTAGCGCTCCTCTTCGGCGTTCCAGTTCTTGCGCAGACCCGTCGAGTGGCAGTCCGCGCACATGTGGTTCCAGTTGTGTTGGATCCCGGTCCAGTGCAGCGGATCGCCCGGCACGAGGGTCTCGTTCGGGTAGAGCGAGAACCAGCGCTCGCCGCCTTCGCCAGCAGGCCGGGCATCCCAGGCCACCGTGAAGGCCTGGAGCCGGCCGCTCGGCAGCCGCAGGAGGATCTGCTGGAGCGGCTCGACGCCGAACGTGTACGCGACCTCGAAGTCGCCGACGGTGCCGTCCGGCCCGGCGGTGGTGACGACGTACCGGTCACCCGCGCGGCGGAAGCGGGAGGTCGTCCCGTCGTGTTCGACGGCGACGTCCCCGAAGTCGCCGCGAACGGATCCCGGGCCGGGGAGCTGCATGGCGAGATCGTGGTGGGAGCCTCGCCACGCTTCGGCTTCCTTCGCGTGGCAACCCGCGCAGACCGCCCCGCCGACGAGGCTCAGCGGGGTGGGCTCTTCGTCCCCCGCGCAGCCTGCAAGAGTGAAGGCGGCGAGCAGGAGGGCCAGCGGCCGGGGGCGTCGGTGTGCGCGCAGCATCTGCGCGAACCGATACCACGTCCGCGTGGCGTCGGGGTGAACTGGCGGATGGGCTGTGCTTCTCTCGGCCGGGCCCCGCGCTGGGAGACGGTCTCCAGCGAGCGGATCGGGACTGCGGAAGCGAGGACGCGTGCGAAATCTCCTCATCGTGACGGTGCTCGCGGCGATCGGGTTGGCCTGGCTCGGACGCGCCGCGCTCGCCCCGATCGACCACGGTTTCGAGGCCAGCGGCTTCGGGGCCGGCGAGGGGCCCGCGCCCGGCTCGATCCTCGAGCGCCGCGAAGGGGAGGCCCCGCGCCCGAACCTCGTGATCATCCTCGCCGACGACCTCGGGTACGGGGACCTCGGCGTCCAGGGCAGCACCGCGATCGCGACGCCCCACCTCGATCGCCTCGCGGCCGAGGGCATGCGCTTCACCCAGTTCTACTCGAGCGCTTCCATCTGCTCGCCTTCCCGCGCGGGCCTGCTCACCGGCCGCTACCCCCTGCGCAGTGGCATCACGACGGCGCTCCAGGCCGCGGACGATTCCCTCCTGCGCCGCATCACGTACCGGGCGGGTGCCGTCTTCGCGAAGCTCGGGGCCGTGGATCTGGCCGGCGGCGGGAATGCCGTGCAGGGCCTCCCGCCCTCGGAGCTCACCCTCGCGGAGGCGCTGCAGGTCGCGGGCTACCGCACCATGGCGATCGGGAAGTGGCACCTCGGTGACTTCACGGGTCTACCCGAGTACCACCCCTCGAACCACGGCTTTGACCGCTTCGTCGGCTTCAACATGTCGAACGACGACTGGCCCGTGGCGTTCTGGCGGGACGGCCAGGAGGTGGTGCGCGACATCGGACTCGATCAGGCGCACTACACGCAGCTCTTCACCGAGGAGGCCGTCGCCTTCATCGAGGCTGCGGGCGAGACCCCTTTCTTCCTCTACCTCTCCCACAAGGATCCCCATCAGCCGTTCCTGCCCTCGGAGGACTTCGCCGGGCGCTCCGCCGGCGGGCCCTACGGCGACGCGGTCTCGGAGTTCGATTGGAGCGTCGGCGAGGTGGTCGCCGCGCTCCGCCGCGCCGGGATCGCCGAAGAAACGCTCGTCGTCGTGACCAGCGACAACGGCCCGTGGTTCGAGGGCAGTCCGGGCGGGCTGCGCGGGCGCAAGGGCCAGAGCTACGAGGGGGGATTCCGCGTTCCGTTCCTCGCCTGGCAGCCGGGCGCGGTGCCGGCGGGCAGCGTGAGTGAGGTCCCGGGGACGAACCTCGACCTCTTCCCGACCTTCCTCGGCCTGGCGGGCCTTTCACTCCCGAACGACCGGGTCGTCGACGGCGTGGATCTCGGGTCCGTGCTGCGCGATCCGGCGGCGGGCCCGGACGACCGGCCGATCTTCTTCTTCCACGAGTACGACGTCGAAGCCGTCCGCATCGGACGCTGGAAGTACATCCACAGCAACAGCCACTACGTCTGGCCGGCACCCCTCGACAAGCCCGACACGCCCGGCGGCCGCCTCTTGACCGGGCGCGACTACAAGCCGGAGGGCGAGGAGCGCTCGGTCCCGACCCTCGGAACCTGGCCGCTCCTCTACGACCTCGAACGCGACGCCGAGGAGGCGTACAACGTCGCCGATCGCCACCCGGAGATCGTCCGCGACCTGGAAGCACGGCTCGTCGCCTGGCGCCGCGCCTTCCTCGAAGACCCGCGGGGCTTTGCCCGGGGAGCGCCTTGAGTCCGAGGCTCGGCCCCAAGCGGTTCGGCGTGGCGATGCTCGTGGCCGGGCTCGCCGCAGCGGGCGCCGCGGCGCACCCCCGCGCACCCTCGCTCCTCGAGCTGCGCGAAACGGATGCTGCCACCGGGCACTTCGACGTCCTCTGGAAGACGCCGCTGCAGCGCCCGGCGGGCACGCTGCACGAGCCCGTGCTGCCCGAGGCCTGCCGTGCGCTCGGAGCGCCCGAGCGCCGCGCCGAGGCCACGGCCCTCGTCACGCGTTTCGCCGTCGCGTGCGGTCCGGGCGGCCTCCGCGGCGGAGGGGTCGGCGTCTCGGGCCTCGAGCCCCGCGGTGCCGGTGCGGTGCTGCGCGTGGAGCTCGCCGACGGCGAAGTCCTCCAGCAGCTCCTGACGGCAGGGTCCGCGATCGTCGCCGTCCCGGAGGTGCCATCGCGCCTCGGCGTGCTCGGCGACTATCTGCGTCTCGGCGTCGGGCACCTCGTCTTCGGCATCGACCACGTCCTGTTCGTGCTCGGGCTCCTCCTCCTCGTGCGCGGCCCCCGTGCCCTCGTGCTCACCGTGACGGCCTTCACGCTCGGGCACAGCGTGACGCTCTCGATCGCGGCACTCGGCCATTCGCCCGTACCCTCGCGCTGGGCCGAGGTGGCCATCGCCGCGACGCTCCTCGCGCTGGCCGTCGAGCTGGTGCCGCGCGAAGGGCGATCCTTCGCGGGCTTCCGCGAACGGCCCTGGCGGATGGCGTGGGCGTTCGGGTTGCTCCACGGCCTGGGGTTCGCCGGCGCGCTCTCCGAAATCGGCCTGCCGCGCGGGGAGATCGTGACGGCGCTCGTCGCGTTCAATCTCGGCATCGAACTCGGCCAGCTCGGGCTGGTGGCCGTGGCCCTGGCCGCGGCCCGGGCCCTGCGCGGGCCCGCGCAGGCGGTTCCCTCCGCCTGGCGCGCCCACGCCGCGGCGTACGGTCTAGGCGGCCTGGCCGGCTACTGGGCGATCGAGCGAACGGTCGCGGCTCTGGCCCACCCCTAGGGCCGAAGCCGTCGGAATCGTTCCGGTTCTTCCTCCCCGGCCCGCGCCGGGCCGGGACGGGGTTCCCTTTCTCCGAGGCCCTGGGATAGAATCTGACACACCGTCAGATTCCGCCCTGCGGCCCGCCGCAGGGCGTCTCGAGGAGAGACCCCATGCGCGAGTACCGGCTGATCGACGCGGACTGCCACACCGTGGAGCCGCCCCACATCTGGGAAACGTGGCTGCCGAAGCAGTACCACGAGCGCGCGCCGAAGCTCGTGAAGGACGAGGAGGGCGGCGACGCCTGGTTCTTCGGCGAAGGCAAGCCGCTCATGTACCTCGGTCTCGTGGCGACGCCCGGCATGCGGTACGAGGACATCAAGTGGCGCGGGTACACCTACGAGACGATCCGCAAGGGCTGTTTCGACGGAAAGGCGCGGCTCGAGGACATGGACTTCGACGGCGTCGACGCCGAGTTCCTCTATCCCTCCCAGCGGACCATGTACCACTTCATGGGGAACCAGGACGTCGACTTCCACCGGGCCGGCGTCCAGGCCTACAACGATTGGATCCACGACGAGTTCGCGGCGGGCGACCACGAGCGGCTCTTCGGCCTGGCCCAGATGCCGAACCTCGGCGTCGAGGAGGCCATCGCCGAGCTTCGCCGCTGCAAGGAAAAGGGCATGCGCGGCTGCATCATCACCGCCTGGCCGAACGGCGGCGACACGCTCGGGCCCGAGGACGACCGGTTCTTCGCCGTCGCGGAAGAGCTCGAGATGCCCGTCAGCATCCACATCCGCATCGTGCGGCCGAGCCGGCAATCCACGGGGGCGCTCGAGGGGCCGGGCGCGATCGCCAACATGGCGCTGGCCGGCATGTCGCTCTTCCCGGAGGTGATGTGCGAGATCATCATGGGCGGGGTGCACGATCGTTTTCCGAAGCTCAAGTTCCTCGGCGTCGAAACGGACGTCGGCTGGATCCCGGCCTGCCTCGAGCAGCTCGACAACTTCTACTGGCGCAACCGCGCCCACACCGGAATTGCAATCCAACGGCTGCCGAGCGAGTACTTCCACTCGAACTGGTGCTGCACCTTCATCCACGACCGCATCGGCATCAAGAACCGCTACGACGTCGGCGTCGCCAACATGGCCTGGAGCACGGACTACCCGCACCACGGCAACGACTGGCCCTACAGCCGCAAGGTGGTCGGCGAGCTGCTCGACGGCGTGCCCGCGCGCGAGCGCTACCAGATCCTCGTCGGGAACATGGTCGACCTCTACGGGCTCCCCCAGGCCCTGGACGTCCCGGAATGAGGTGGGAGGACGTCAAGAAGCGCTTCCCGGATTTCGACACGAGCGACGTCGACCGCTGGATCGGGGTGCCCCTGGGCGGCGCCCACATGCGCGACGACGTCCACGTGAACGACGTCCGCCGCTGGGCCCAGGGCATGCAGAACCCGAACCCGCTCTACTACGACGACGAATACGCCGCCGAGGGGCGTTTCGGGGAGATCGTCGCCCAGCAGTCCTTTTCGGTCTGCACGGACGACAGCCACGGCGCGGCGCCGGCGATCCAGGGAACGATCCCCGGGACCCACATGATCTTCGGCGGCGACGAGTGGTGGTTCTACGGCCAGCGCATCCGCGCCGGCGACCGCATTCGCCAGGACCGCATGCTCTTCGACTACAAGGTCTCGGACACGAAGTTCGCCGGGCCGACCATGTTCTCGCGCGGCGACACGACCTACATCAACCAGCAGGGTATGGTGGTCGCGAAGCAGAGGAGCACCTCGGTCCGCTACCGCGCCGACGAGGCCCGCCAGAAGGCGCTCTTCATGCAGGACGAGGCGCCCGAGTGGAGCGATGCCGACCTCGCGGACCTCGAGAAGCGCCAGTTCGAGTACATCCAGTCGATCCGCGACCTCGGCCACGACCGGCGCCTGTTCGTGAAGGAGGGCGATGCGCTGCCCCAGCGCGTGATCGGGCCGCACACGGTGGCAAGCTTCACCACGGAGTGGCGCTCCTACCTGATGACGGTGTGGGGCGCCTTCGAGGACAGCGGCGGGCCCAGCTCGCTCTGGCGCGCCGGCTGGCTCCCCGAGATGGATCGCGACCGCGAAGCGGCGAAGCTCGACCCGTCCCAGGCCGACGGCCTCTACAAGGGGCCGTCGCGCGGCCATGTCCAGGACCGCTACGCCCAGCTGATCGGGCTGCCGCGCGGCTACGGCTACGGGGCGAGCATGGGCGCCTGGATCCTCGACTACCTCGGCAACTGGGTCGGCGAGTGGGGCGAGGTGCTCCACAGCAACATGTCCTACCGCTCGCCCGCCTTCACCGGCGACGTCACTTTCCTCGACGGCGAGGTCACCGGGGTCTCCCACGACCATCCGAGCGGCCAGCCCGTGGCGGCGGTGAAGGTGACCATGACGAACCAGAAGGAGCAGGTCATGGCGGCGGGGCAGGCCGAGCTCCTGCTGCCGACCGAGACGCTTCCGGCGCCGGCATGAGCGGTGCCTCCCGGAACGGTGTGAGCGAGTGGCGTCTCGAGCCCGCGCGGGACCAACAGACCCTCGCCCGCTTCCTCGACGACGTGGCCGCCCGCCATGGCGCCCGCCCGGCGATCCGCTCGCCCGAGCGGGAGCTCAGCTACGCGGGGCTGCGCGACGAGGCGCGGCGTCTCGCGCGGGGTCTCCTCGGTGCGGGCGTCGGCAAGGGGACGCGGGTCGGTCTCTGGATGGCGAACGGGCCCGACTGGGCCGTCGCGGCGTTCGCCGTCGCGCTCGCCGGGGGCGTGCTGGTCCCGGTGAACACCTTCGCCAAACAGGAAGAGCGCGATCACGTCCTCGATCACGGCGACGTGGCGGTCCTCCTGATGCAGCGGCAGCTCCTTGGACGCGACCTCGGCGACGAGCTCCTCGAGACGATCGGGTCGCTTCCGCAGCTCCGGTGCGTGTTCGTCGCCGGAGGGGGCGGGCCGCTCCCGCTCGAACCCTGGGAGGCACTCCTGGCGCTCGGCGCGGACGTCCCCGAGGCGCGGCTCGACGCCATCGCAGCGGGCATCGCGCCGAGCGACGATGCCATGATCATCTACACGTCGGGCACGACGTCGCTCCCGAAGGGCGTCCTCCACATGCAGCGCGCGCCCGTCGTCCAGAGCTGGCGATTCGCGGAGCTGATGGGCCTCTCCTCCGACGACGTCGTCTACACCGTCTTCCCGTTCTTCTGGACCGCCGGGATCTGCATGTCCCTGGGCGCGGGTCTCGCGGCCGGCGCCGTGGTGCTCACCGACGAGGCCCTCGACGCCGGCCGGGCCCTCGCGCGCATCGAAGCCGAGCGCGCGACGGTGATCCATGCCTGGCCGCACCAGGAGAAAGAGATGGCCGAGCATCCCGATGCGAAGACGCGCGACCTCTCGAGCGCGCGCAAGATCGAGTTCAGCTCGCCGCTCGCGCCGCTCGTCGGGCTCGAGAAGGACGAGTACAGCACCTACGCGAGCTATGGCCTCTCCGAGACGTTCACGATCTGTTCGGCGCTCCCCGCCGCGACCCCCGCCGAGATTCGCAAGCCGACCCACGGGAAGCCGCTCCCCGGGATGCAGATCCGCATCGTCGACCCGGACACCGGCGAGTCACTTCCCGTCGGCGCCCACGGCGAGATCGCCGTGAAGGGCCGCACCTTCATGCGGGGCTACTACAAGGCCGACCCGGAGGACTTCCTCGACGAAAACGGCTTCTTCCGCACCCAGGACGCCGGCACGATCGACGAAGCCGGCTACCTGCACTGGACGGGACGCCTCTCGAACCTGATCAAGACCGGCGGTGCGAACGTCTCGCCCCTCGAGATCGAGGCGCGTGCGCTCCGCTTCCCCGGCGTCCACGTGAGCGCCGCCATCGGCGTTCCCCACCCGACGCTCGGGGAGGCGGTCGTGCTGTGCGCGGTGCCGGTCGAGGGGGCCGACCTCGATGCGGAGGCGCTGCGGGCGTTCCTGAAGGACGGCCTCGCGGCGTACAAGGTTCCGCGGCTCGTTCTTCTGTTCGACGAGAGCGAGGTCGAGTACACCGGAAACCAGAAGCTCCAGGTCGCCCCGCTCGCAGAGAAGGCCGCCGCCCGGCTCGCCGCGGATGGCGTCGAGATCGCGGGACACCGCTACTCGGGCTAGAAGTAGGGCTCCGTGCGGGGGAGCCAATGAAGATCATCGACGCCTGGGCCCAGCATCCGACGCCGCGACACTGGAACGACCCCATCTTCGATTCGCTGAAGCGATGGAACCGGAGCGCGGCGGAAGAGTCCGTGCAAGAAATCCCGCTCTCGCTGACGCTCCAGGCGATGGACGACGGCGGCGTCTCGACCACGCTGCTCAGCGCCTGGTACGGGCCGCGGAACGTGATGATCTCGAACGACGAGGTCGCGTCCTTCGTGGCCGAAGCACCCGGCCGGCTGGCCGGCGTCGGCTCGGTCGATCTCTCGAAGCCGATGGCCGCGGTCGCCGAGATCCGCCGCTGCGTGGAGGAGCTCGGCTTCAAGGCGATCCGCGTCCTCCCCTGGCTATGGGAAGCGCCGCCGACCGATCGCCGCTTCTACCCCGTGTACGTCGCCTGCTGCGAACTCGGCGTCCCGTTCTGCACGCAGATCGGTCACACGGGCCCGCTCATGCCCTCCGAGGTCGGGCGGCCGATCTACCTCGACCAGGTCTGCCTCGACTTCCCGGAGCTCGTGGTCGTCGGGGGCCACATCGGATACCCGTGGACCGACGAAGCCATCGCGGTCGCGACGAAGCACGAGAACTTCTACATCGACACGTCCGCCTACACCGTGCGGCGCTACCCGGCCGCGCTCGTCGACTACCTGAAGACGAACGGCAGGAACAAGGTCCTGTTCGGAACGAACTTCCCGATGATCCCGCCCAAGAAGGCCCTCGCCGGTCTCGCGGACCTCGGGCTCGAGGCGGACGTCCAGTCGGCTTTCCTGGCCGGAAACGCCGAGCGGGTCTTCGGGCTCGAGTGAAGCCGTCTCAGTCCTTCGGCCGCGTCGCGAGCATGCCGAGGTAGGCCTTCTTCGACATGCGTTCGACGACGGACGGGAAAAGCCGGTTGAAGGCGAGCCGGATCCGCGCCCCGCGCGGCGCGACGATGACGCCGCGGTCCCTCTCGATCTGCTCGAGGGCGTAGTCGACGAAGCGGTCGACGGGGTAGGGCGGGCCGCCGACCTCCGTGAGGTATGCGCGAAGGTCCGGCCGCCACGCGGCGCCGAGCTCACGGGAGACGTCGGTCTCGAGGAGCGGCGTTTCGATCGCCGTCGGGCAGAGCACGTTGATCCGTACGCCGTGCCGCGCCGCCTCGGGCCGCAGGGAGTTCGAGAGGCCGACGACGGCGTGCTTGCTCATGCAGTAGGGCGCCATCAGCGGGAGGGGAAGGAGCCCCGCCGCGGATGCCGTGTTGACGATGATGCCCCCGCCCTGTCCCTTCATGAGTGGGAACGCCGCAAGGATGCCGTGCACCACGCCGCGGATGTTGACGTCGATCGAGCGGTCGAAGTGGTCGAGGTTCAGCTCGCGGAGATCTCCCACGACGCCGATCCCCGCATTGTTGAAGACGGCGTCGATCCGCCCGTGGCTGCGCGCGACGTCTTCGACGTGGCGCTTCACGGCCTCCGCATCCGTTACGTCGAGGGCGGCCGATGCGGCACCGTGGCCGATCTCCGCGGCGGCGGCCGCGGCCGCATCGCCGTCCACGTCGCTCAGCCAGACCCGTGCCCCGCGTCCCGCGAGCGCGGCACCGAGGGCCTTCCCGATGCCGGATCCGCCCCCCGTGATGACTGCGCTCTTGTCTTGCCAGACGTCCACGTCGGGACTCCCCTTCATGGTTGGAGTGGATGGAAGCCGTCCCGTCGAGGCTACGCGGCCTCGTCGTGGCGCTCGGGCCGAAGACGGTTGCCCACGCGGAAGTAGCGGGTGTAGGGGGGCGGCGGGCCCAGGCCGAGGCGCTCCCGGGCCTCTTCGATCGGAAGCGCGAGGTAGCTCTCCCAATCCTGGGTCGGAAGCCACCGGGCCTCGCGCCCGCGCCGGCGGGCGTCGTCGATGAGCGCGTTGGCGCCCGGCGCCTGGAGGGCGCAGAGCGGACGGACCGCGAAGAGCGAGAGCCGGTAGGCGGGGTTCCCGAGCTGCTCGTAGCCGAGCGCAAGCAGCGCGAACTCGCCGACGAGATCGCGGGAGTAGCCCGTGGCGACGTGCCAGAGGTCGTGGAGATCCGTGATGCGGTCGAGCACGAGCTGCCGCTCCTCGTCCATCTCGCCGAGGATCTCCCGCGCCGGCTCGGCGATGGCTTCGTGCAAGCCGGTCAGGCTGATCCCCTCTGCATCCATGAACTCGACGTACTCGCGGCCGAGGGTTCCCTCCGGAAGCGCGCGCAGCGCCTCGCGATCCTCGAGGGTCTCTCGGATCGAACGCCTCTCGGCGAGGATCCGCGCGCCGTCCGGGTCCCTCCGGAACCGCTGGAAGACGCGCTCCGTCACCGGGCCCTGGAGGGCGTAGACGAAGCGGGCGCCGGCTGCGGTGTCCTCGTTGTCGCGCAGTTGATCCGCGATCGCGCGGAGTGCGACGAGCGGGCGGATCCGTCCCTTCGGAGGGTGCGGGGCTGCAGAGGCCATCGGCTAGCGCTTCGAGCCTTCGGGCCACGGGTGCAGGCGGACCTGCATGCTCTCGAAGCCCTTGACGAAGTTCGAGCGCACCCGCACGGGTTCCCCCACGACCTCGACCTTCTCGTAGCGCGCCATGATCTCCTCCCAGAGGATGCGAAGCTGCATCTCCGCGAGCCGGCTGCCGACGCAGAAATGCACGCCCCATCCGAAGGAGAGGTGGCGCTTCGCGTCCGCGCGGTCGATCAGGAACTGGTTGGCGTTCTCGATGGCGGTTTCGTCGCGGTTGGCCGAGACGTACCACATGACGACCTTGTCGCCCTTCTTGATCTGCTTGCCGCCGAGCTCGGTGTCGCGCGTGGCGGTGCGGCGCATGTGGGCGAGCGGCGTCTGCCAGCGGATGATCTCGCTCACCATGTTCGGGATGAGGCTCGGGTCGTCGCGCAGCTTCTGATACTCGGTGGGGTTCTCGTTCAGGGCCAGGACGCCGCCGCTGATCGAATTGCGCGTCGTGTCGTTGCCGCCGACGATCAGCAGGATGAGGGTGCCGAGGTACTCGAGCGGCGGCATGTCCTTGGTGGCGGCGCCGTTGGCCAGGGCCGCCACGAAGTCCCCTTCCGCCGGGGAGCCTTCCCGCTGCTTCCAGAGCTCCTGGAACTCGGCGAGGCACTGGAGCAGGGCGCCGCGGCGCTCTTCTTCGGTGTGGCCGGTCGCGCCCACCTGCATGGGGCTCGCCGTCGCCATGTCGCTCCAGAAGGTGAGCTTGCGCCGCTCTTCGTAGGGGAAATCGAAGAGGGTCGCGAGCATGCCGGTGGTGAGCTCGATCGAGACGCGGTCCACCCAGTCGAAGGTCTCGCCCACGGGCAGGCCGTCGAGAATCTCGATGACGCGCTCGCGGATCAGGGGTTCGAGGCGCTTCAGGTTGCGGGGAGCCACCACGGGCTGGACCGTCTTCCGGTGGGCGATGTGCTTCGGTCCGTCCATCGTGATGAAGCCGGCTTCGATCGGGAAGTCCGGGTCGGGGTCTCCCACGACGATGCTCACGGCCGAGGAGAAGGTCTCGGGGTCCTTCTCGACCGTGACGATGTCGTCGAACTTCGTCACGGACCAGAACGGGCCGAACTCGCTCTCGGCGCAGTAGTGGATCGGGTCCTCCTTGCGGAGCCGCTCGAAGTAGCCCCAGATCTCGTCGGTCTCGAAGATCTCCGAGTCCGACATGTCGATCTTCTCGAGAGGGACGGAGTAGGGGTCCGTGCCGGCCTGGCCCAGGGAAGGGAACTCCGGGGTCGTGGCAGATTCGCTCATGGGGCCCTCCAGGACAGCTGGCGCTGCTGTCTCGAGCCCTTAGCATGACCCTTCGCGGCCTCGCATTGCAAGCGCGGCCCCGTGGAGGAAGCCATGAAGAAGCCCGTTCAGCCGGCCGCGACGGCCGCGGTCAATCGCCAGTTCGGTTTCTCGGCGGGAATCGAGAGCGACCCGTTCGTCTTCATCTCGGGGCAGGTGGGGCTCGAGGCCGACGGGCGCGTTCCCTCGGAGCCCGGGCGCCAGTTCGAGCTCGCCTTCGAGAGCCTCGCCTCGGTGCTCGAGGAGGCGGGTCTCGGCTTTGCGGATCTCGTCGACCTCACGACCTATCACGTCGACCTGCCGGACCACATCGGCAAGTTCGCCGAGGTGAAGGGCCGCTTCATCGAGGAGCCGTTCCCGGCCTGGACGGCCGTCGGTGTCACGGCACTCGTGGTTCCGGGTCTGCTCGCCGAGATCCGGGCGATCGCTCGGAAGGGGTAGGGCCTAGGACGGGGTGCCGGCCGAGGGCTGTTGCGGGACCCGGTCCGCGCCGCGCCGGATCAGCGCCTGGGTCGCGGTCGGGAAGAGGCGCTTCAGCCAGTCGAGCAGGTACGTCTCGCTCGTGATGCGGACGCGGAGCTGGTTCTTCTCGATGCCGCGCACGATCTTCTCGGCGGCGCGCTCGGGCGAGGTGCGGGCGAGCTTGTCGAACTCGCCGGCGAACTCGCTCGTGTCCGTTCCGGCGCCCGTGCGCGCGGCGCGTGCGATGTTGGTCTTGATGCCGCCGGGGTGGACGGTGGAGAGGCCGATGCCCTCCTTCGACATCTCGCACCACATGGACTCGGTCATGCCGCGCACCGCGAACTTCGTGGCGCAGTAGGCGCTGTTGCGTGGCACGCCGATGATTCCGAACAGGCTCGAGAGGTTCACGATGTGGGCTTCCTCCTCGCGCCGGAGGTAGGGCAGGAAGAACTTGCAGCCGTAGACGACGCCCCAGAAGTTGATCCCGACGATCCAGTCGAGGTTCTCGAGGCTCGCGTCCTCGAAGCTCGCGTCGAGGGCGACCCCCGCGTTGTTCACCACGATGTGGACGTGGCCGTGCTCTGCGACGACCTGCTCGGGCAGCGCGCGCATGGCCTCGCGGTCGGCGACGGAGACGAGGTGGGTCGAGACCTTGCGGCCGGTCGCTCCGGCCATCGCCGCGGTCTCCTGCAGGCACGCTTCGTTCACGTCCACCAGGGCGAGGTGGCAGCCCTTCTTCGCCAACGCGACGGCCAGGGCCCGGCCGATGCCGCTCGCGGCGCCGGTGACGACGGCCACGCGATCCTCTAGTTGCTTCATGCTTCCTCCGCGAGCGCGGCGTCAGTCTACCGGGCCCCGAGGTGCTCGCTACGCTCCGGCCATGGCGAATCCCCTTCTCGAAACCGAGCGGCTGCGGCTGCGCCCCCTCGAACCGTCCGACGCGGAAGGCCTCGAAGCGCTCTTCGCCCAGCCCGTCGTGCGCCGCTACCTGCTCGACGACGAGGTGATGCCCCGCTCCTGGAGCGAGGAGGTGATCGCCCAGAGCCAGGAGGACTTCCGCGAAAGCGCCGGCCTCTTCCTGGCCGAAGGCCGCGAGAGCGGCGGGATCGTCGGCCTGTTCGGCTACCGCGAGTTCTTCGAGCCGCCGGTGCGCGAGATCATCTGGGTCCTCGATACGGACAGCCAGGGCAGGGGGTTCGCCGTCGAGGGGGCCCGTGCAGCGCTCGCCTGGGGCTTCGAGGCCCGGGGCTTCGACCCGATCCGGGCGAGCATCGATTCCCCGAACGCCGCGTCGATCCGCGTTGCGGACCGCCTCGGCTTCATCGAGACGGGTCGGGAGCCCGGCCCCTCGGGCGAGACGATCCACTACGCCCTCGCGCGCGCCGACTTCACATCGCCATGATGCCGCCATCGACGACGAGGGTGTGCCCCGTCACGTAGGCGGCGGCGCGGCTCGCGAGGAAGACGGCGGCGCCCTTGACGTCGTCGGCTTCCCCCGCGCGGTCGAGCGGGATGCGCTTGCGGAACCCGGCCCAGCGCTCGGGGTTCTCGCGCATGTGATCCATCATGTCCGTCGAGAACGGCCCGGGCGCGATGCCGTTCACGCGGATGCCGAAGGGGGCGAGCTTCACCGCGAGATCCTTGGTGAGGGTGACGAGGGCGCCCTTGCTCGAGTTGTAGGCGATGGACGGCTGCTCTTCGTCGCGGGCGCCGCGCAGGCCGGAGATCGAGCTCACCAGGATCATCGCGCCGCCGCCGGCGTCCTTCATGGCGCGCGCCATCTGCTGGCAGAGGTAGAAGGTGCCGCGCACGTTCAGGTCGTAGACCTTGTCCCAGCCTTCGAGGCCGTGCTCGAGCACCGGCTCGCCCCAGGCGAAGCCCGCGTTCGCGACGAGCACGTCGACGCGTCCGATCTCCTGGGCCACGCTGGCCACGACGCGGTCGATCGCCTCGGGCTTCGAGAGGTCGGCTTCGAAGGCCCAGGCCCGGCGGCCTTCGGCTTCGATCGCGGCGACGGCCGCATCGAGGTTCGCGCGCTTTCGCGACACGACGACGACGTCGGCGCCCGCCTCCGCGAGGCCTTCGGCGATGTGGCGACCGATCCCGCGGCCGCCGCCGGTCACGAGGGCCGTGCGCCCGGAGAGGTCGAGCAGCTCACGAACGTGCATCGGAACCCGGCTCGTGCATCGGCCGCAGCATACTCCACGAATCTGACGATGTGTCAGAAACGGTGATACCCTACCGGGCCGGGAGGATCCGACTTGCTGGCCGGCGTGCGCGTGCTCGACCTCTCGGACGAATCGGGCTTCCTCGCCGGGAAGGTGCTCGGCGACCTCGGCGCCGACGTCGTGAAGGTCGAACCGCCCGGAGGCGATCTGCGCGGGCGCCGCGCGCCCTACCTGAACGGCGAAGCGGACCCCGAGCGGAGCCTCGCCTGGCTCGCGCTCAACACGAGCAAACGCGGCATCACCCTCTGCCGGGCGAGCGAGGCGGGCCGTTCGGTCTTCCGCCGCCTGGCCGCGCGCTTCGACGTCGTCCTCGAGACCGCGCCGACCGGGAAGATGGCGGCGGACGGGATCGGTTTCGAGGACTGCCGGGCCGACGCACCGGGCCTCGTCTGGTGTTCGGTGACCCCGTTCGGCGGAAGCGGGCCCCGCGCTTCCTGGCGGGCCGGCGACCTCGTCGTCGTGGCCCTGGGCGGGAACATGATGCTCACCGGCCACGCGGACCGGCCGCCGGTCCGATGCAGTCTCCCGAGCGCGTGGATCCACGCCGGGCCCGAGGCGGCCCTCGGCATCGTGATGGCGCTCCATCAGCGCGAAGAGACGGGGCGCGGCCAGCACGTCGACGTCTCCCTCCACGAGACCCAGCTGCAGAGTCTGCTCTCGGCGCCGGGTCAGCACGCACACCAGCCTCGGCCCCTGCGGCGAAGCGGCGCGCGTCTCGGCCGCACCCGGGAAATCTGGGCGGCCCGCGATGGCTGGATCTCGTTCGGTCTGCGCGGCGGCGCCGCCCGCATCCCGAACCTCGAGGCGACCGTCTCGTGGATGGCCGAAGCGGACCTCGCGCCCGACTGGCTGCGCGGGTACGACTGGGCGGGCTACAGCCATCTCACCGTTTCCGACGAAGAGGTCGCGCGGCTCGAAGACGCCTTCGGCGCTTTCTTCGCGAGCCGCACCATGCGCGAGCTCTACGACGGGGCGCTCGAGCGCCGCATCCTGCTCGCCCCGTGCAACGACGCGCGGGAGATCCTCGCGCATCCGCAGCTGCGCAGCCGCGAGCTGTTCACGACCCTCGACTACCCCGAACTCGGTGCGGCCATCGAGCACCCGGCCTTCTTCGCACGGGCCGGCGACGGCGCGGTCGGGATCCGCCGACGCGCGCCCCGCATCGGGGAACACAACGCCGAGGTCTACGAAGAACTCGGCCTCGGGCCGGGCGAACTCGAGAAGCTCGCGGCGGACGGGGTCGTCTAGTGTCGGTCTACGCCGGACTGAACGTGCTCGAACTCGGCTCCGGGGCGGCGGGCCCCGTGGCGACGCGGTACTTCGCCGAGCAGGGGGCGCGCGTCGTGCGCGTCGAATCCGCGGCGCGCCCCGACTTTCTGCGTGCGCTCTTTCTGACGAAGGACTCCAAGCACGGTCTCGACGGATCGCCGATGTACGTCCTGCTGAACCCGGAGAAGGAGAGCGTCGCCATCGACATGCGGAGCGAGGCCGGCGTCGCCCTCGTGAAGCGCCTGGTCGCCTGGGCGGACGTGGTCGCCGAGAACTTCTCGCCGGGCGTGATGGCAAAGTGGGGGCTCGACGCCGAGGGGATCCACGCGATCCGGCCCGACGCCATCGTCGTCTCCGGCTGCCTGTTCGGTCAGACCGGGCCGCAGCGCAAGTACCCGGGGTTCGGCGGGCAGGGCTCCGCGATCGCCGGCTTCAACCATCTGACGGGCTGGCCCGACCGCGAGGCTCACGGACCCTACGGGACCATCACGGACTCCCTCGCGCCGCGGTTCGTGGCCGTCGCCCTGGCGGCGGCACTGCTCGAGAGGAAGCGCACGGGCCGCGGGCGGACGATCGACGTCTCCCAGATCGAGGCCGGCGTCTACGGGCTCTCCGAGATGGTCGTCCGCTACAGCGCGAACGGGGAAGTGGAGACGCGGCGCGGCAACGCGAGCGAGCGCGCCGCACCGCACGGCGTCTACCCGTGCCGCGGAGAGGATGCCTGGATCGCGATCGAGGTGACGGACGACGAGGCGTGGCGGGCGCTGCGGGGCGTGCTCGGGGAGCCGGCGTGGGCGAGCGACGATTCGCTCGCGGGGGTCGCCGGGCGCCTCGCCGCGGAGGAAGAGATCGACGGGCACCTCGCGGCCTTCACGCGGGAACGCGAAGCCGCGGAGCTTTCGGAGCGCCTCCAGGCGGCGGGCGTCGCAGCCGGCCCCGTCGCGGATCTCGATGCGCTTCTCGCCGACCCCCAGCTCGCTCACCGAAAGCACTTCGTCCCGATCGAACACGTTCATCTCGGAACGCTCGCCTTCGAGCGATCGGGGTTCCGCCTCGGCGAGAGCGAAGGCGGGTTTCGCCGCCCTGGACCGAATCTCGGAGAACACACGAGGGAAGTGCTCGGGGGCCTCCTCGGGCTCTCCGAGGAGGAGATCGCCGCGCTCGAGGCCGATGGCGTCGTGCGCTGACTCAAGGAGGAACCATGCAAGAGATCCGCTTCGACGACGTCACCGCGCTGTCCGCCGCCGTTTCCGAGGAGTTCGGCGAGTGGGGCCCGCCGACCGACGTGACCCAGGAAAAGGTCGACCGGTTCGCCGAACTCACCGGCGATCATCAGTGGATCCACGTCGACGTCGAGCGCGCGAAGAAGGAGAGCCCCTTCGGCGGCCCCATCGCCCACGGCTTCTTCACGCTCTCGCTGGTTCCGGCCCTGCGCCCCGGGCAAACGGTTTCCATCGTCGGGTACGGGAGCGCGGTCAACTACGGATCGGACGGCTTCCGCTTCCTGGCGCCGGTCCCCTGCGGGAGCCAGGTGCATGCCCGCGCGCGCCTCGCTGCGGCCGTGGCGAAGCCGAAGGGGACGCTCGTCACGACCGAAACGGCGGTGCACGTCGTCGGGAACGAGAAGCCGTCGCTGCTCTACAAGGGCCTCGTGCTCTACGCCCCCGCCGCAGGGTGAACGAGCTCGCGCGAGCCTTTCGCGGGCCCTCGGGCCCGGTGCTCGTCGGCTGCCTCGTCGCGCAGATCGGGCTCGGCTGCTCGTACTTCTTCGGGGTGATGCTCAAGCACATCGTCTCGGAGTTCGAGTGGTCGCGCGCCCAGTTCGCCGGGTCGAGCGTGCCGCTGCTGCTGGGCTACGCCGTCGGCTCCCCGCTCGTCGGCGCGCTGACGGATCGCCTCGGTGCGCGCGGTGTGATGTCCGGCGCGGCGGTCCTGCTCGCGGGGACCTTCGTCGGCATCAGCGAGATGGACGCCCTGTGGCACTTCTACGCGCTTTCGCTGTGCATGGGGATCTCGCTGGTCGGGCTCGGCGACATCCCGGTCGCGGCGGTGACCTCCCAGTGGATCGCGAACGGGCGGGGCCTCGCGCTCGGCTTCGTCTACACCGGTTCGAACCTCGGGGGAACGGTGATCCCGCTGCTGGCGGCATGGATCGCGGGACGTCCGGGCGGCTCCTGGCGCGAAGCGCTGGTGGTGATCGCGGGTCTCGTCCTCGCGCTGATCCTCCCCTTCACCTGGTTCGCCGTGCGCGAGCCCCCCGATGGCTGGGTGCCCGAGGGGGAGGGCGAGATCGCGACCCACGCGGGCGCCGTCGGGCCCGATGCACTCGACCTCTCCGCCGCCCTCCGCACCCGCTCGTTCTGGCTTCTCTTCGCGGGCCTCGTGTTCTTCTACTTCTACTACCTGGGCGTCCATCAACACCTGGCCGCGTACCTGAGCGACGTCGGCTACTCCGACGGCCGGGCCGCGGCGAGCTTCGCGGGCGCCGCCTTCGTCGGCGTGGCGGGGAAGCTCTCGATCGGCTGGTTCGCCGACCGCATCTCCCACCGGCGCGCCGTGCTCCTGAACTTCGCCCTGCTCTGGCTCGCCTCGGTGCTGCTGCTGTTCGCGAACCAGCCGCTCCTCCTGCTGCTCTTCCTGCTGGCGCACGGCTTTGCCGTGGCGGCGGAGAACGTGCTGCTGCCGCTGCTGGTCGCGGACAGCTTCGGCGTCGACCACATGGCCAAGATCTACGGCGTGTTGATGGTCGCGCTCTTCGTCGGAGGGGGGCTCGGCCCGGTCTTCGCGGGCGGGGTCTTCGACCGGACCGGAAGCTACCTGCCGGCGTTCGTGGCCTTCACCCTGGTCAACGGCGCGGTCCTGTGGATGATGCTGGGGGTGCGCGACGAACGATCGAGCCGCGTCGGCCCCGCCGCCGAACGGAGCCTGCATGGATCTGCGTGACTCCCCCGAACAGGCCGCCTTCCGTACGGAGGTGCGCGCGTGGCTCCGCGCCAACGTGCCCGAGGGGCCCGGCCCCGATCGCACCGAGGAGCGCGTGGCGTTCGGGCGCCGCTGGCAGGCGACCCTCCACGAAGGCGGCTACGCCGGGTTGACCTGGCCGCGCGAGTTCGGCGGGCGCGGGGCCAGCGTGATCGAGGCGCTCATCTGGGGAGAAGAGTACGCCCGCGCAGAAGCCCCGAACCTGATCCAGCTCTCGGTCGGCACGTCGCTGGTCGGCCCGACCCTGATCCATCATGGGACCGACGCGCAGAAGGAGCGCTACCTCGGGCCGATCCTGCGCGGCGAAGAGGTCTGGTGCCAGGGCTTCTCGGAGCCGGGCGCCGGCTCGGACCTCGCCGCCCTGCGCACGCGCGGGGACGTCGAAGGCGACGAGATCGTCGTCACGGGGCAGAAGATCTGGACGAGCTTCGCCCAGCACTCGGAGTGGTGCATTCTCGTCGTCCGCACGGACCCCGAGAGCCAGCGCCACCGGGGCCTCTCCTTCCTGCTCGTCGACATGCGCTCGCCCGGGATCACGATCCGGCCCCTCGTCGAGATGACCGGCGAGGCCTGGTTCAACGAGGTCTTCTTCGACGGCGTCCGCGTGCCGCGCGAGAACCTGGTCGGCGAGCTCCATCGCGGGTGGGACGTGGTCATGACGACCCTGAACGTCGAGCGCGGAACGGCCTCCGCCCACGAACGGCTGCAGATGCAGTTCCGAAAGCTCGTCGAGCTGGCCAGACGCACCCCGCGCGGCTCGGGAACGGCGGCCGACGACCCGGTGATCCGCCAGAAGCTCGGAGAGTTCGCGAGCGAGCTCATGATCCTGCGCATGACCGGCTACCGGAACGCGACGAAGCTCGAGCACGGGGAGGAGCCCGGTCCCGAAGGGTCCGTCCTGAAGATCTTCTGGAGCGAGCTCGATCAACGGATCAAGGACACGGCGCTCGAGATCCTGGGGGAGGCAGCGCTCGTTCCCGGGGGCGACCCGGCCGCCGTCGACGACGGCTTCTGGCAGCACGAGCTCCTCTGGTCCCGGGCCGCGACGATCTACGCCGGGACCTCGGAGATTCAGCGCAACATCGTCGCCCAGCGCGCCCTCGGGCTGCCGCGCCGCTAGGCGGCCCGGCCTGCCGCCTGGCTGCGCCTTCCTTTCACCTGCCGGATGTGCCGGATGGCGTTTCCACGCCGCCAGGGTGGCGTTTCCAGGTCGGTTGCATGGCGGCAGGGTGTAGAATGAACGGTCGTTCGAATGCCGTCGCTGGAGAGCCCCATGCACCGTCTTCTGCTCCTTCCCGTCCTCGCCTTCGTCGCCCTCGCCTCGGCCGGCCCGGGCTGCGCGCCGCCCGACCCGTGGCAGTCCCCGCCCAACGATTCGACGGTGCTCACGTACGAGTTCGAGGCCGTGCTGCAGCTCGACCCGGCTCGTCACGATGCGAGCGGCGTCGAGGTCCGGCTGAACGGCGAACTCGTTCCCGCCGTCGAGGGCCCCGGCGGCCGATTCACCGTGGCCGTCGAGCCCGGCCCGCCGCTGCGGGACAAGAACGTCTTCGAGGCGACTGCTCCGCTCCTCGGCGGCGGAAGCGAGCTGTACAAGACCAAGTTCGAGTACCTGCCGCCCGGGAAGGCGAGTGCCTACGAGATCACGGACCCGGCCGACCTCTTGACGGGCCCGCTCGCGCACAACCGCAAGGGCGACTTCATGCTGCGCAACGACGTCGCGCGCTTCGTGGTCCAGCAGGCCAACGTTCGCGACCTCTACTCGATCGGCCAGTACGGTGGGAACCTGATCGACGCCGAGCTGCTCTCCGATCCCGGCCGCGACAACTTCTTCGAGATGGCGCCCTCGGTCAACGTCGAAACCGTGATCAACGCGACGAGCGTCGTGGTCCTGAACGACGGACAGGACGGCACGGCGGCGATCGTCGAGAGCTGCGGCCCCGACGATCTGATCGACTACATCAACGCTTCGGGCCAGGTGGCGAACTTCGGCGTGGAGCTTCCGCCCGGCATCGACGATCAGGACTACGACGTCGAGGGCTGCACGCGCTACGAGCTGGAGCCGCGCCGCAGCGGCGAGCCCGGAAACCGCGTGCTCGTGACGACGACGTTCTTCAACAACGGCCCCGACCCCATCGGCCTCTTCCCCGGCGACTACATCAACGGCATGGGTGAGCTCGAGCAGTACACGAAGCTGGACGGACCGAGCAGCCTGTTCTTCGACGCCGGGATCGGGGAGCTGACCGCCATCCCCGGCCTCTCGAGCTTCTCCTACTTCGGCTTCGGACAGGCGGAGGGCGTCTCCTACGGCCGGATCGGTCTGCCCTCGCTCGGCAGCGGGCTCTCGGACTCGAGCTTCAGCACCTCGGGGGTCTCGTTCATCCTGTCCGAGAACTCCGTTCCGAACCTCCTGCTCCCCGGGGCGGATCCGCCGACCATCGAGATCGCTCCGGGCGAGAGCCAGGGCTACAGCCGCGTGTTCCTCGTCGGCACCGGCGGGGCCTCGGAGATCATCGACGCGGAGATCGAGCTGCTCGGCGCCCAGTTCGGAACGCTCTCCGGCTGCGTGACCGTCGGTGGCGCGCCGGCGCCCGGTGCTCGCGTCGCGGTGGGTCCGGAATCGGGCGGGCTGATCGCGGAGCTGACGACCTCCTTCGTGACCGATGCGGCGGGCTGCTACTCGGGGCGCGTGCCCGTCGGGAGCTACTCCGTAGCGGCCGCCCAGGAGGGGGCGCCCTACGAAGGCGGCGGCACGACTCCGCTCCTCCACCCGATCGTGGTGGCCGACGGCGGAGCCGTGGTCCAGGACATCGCGCTCCCGGCGACGGGCCGCCTTCGCGTGGCCGTCGTGGATCCGAACCGCCCCGGCGCGGACAAGTCCCTCCCGGCGCGCGTGACCGTGGTCGGCTTCGACCCGAGCCCGGAGCCGCGCATCACGTTCAACTTCCTCGGCTTCTTCATCGACGACGGAGGCACGTTCAACGACATCACGAAGGACCCGCTCCCCTTCGGCGTCAGCGCGGTGAAGTACACGGGCGCCGACGGCATCGTCGAGTTCGACGTCGAGCCTGGGAGCTACGAGATCGCGGTTTCCCGCGGCACGGAGTACTCGCTCCACCGCGAGCCCGTGACGATCCAGGCCGGCGTGACCGCCAGCGTCGCGGCCGCGCTGACGCGCGTGCTCGAGACGCCGGGCTTCGTCTCTTCGGACTTCCACGTCCACTCCACCAACAGCCCGGATTCCCGCATCAGCTTGCTGAACCGCGTGGAGCAGTTCGCAGGGGAGGGCGTCGAGAACTTCGTGGCCACGGATCATGACTCCCGCACGGACCCGAACCCGGCCATCGCGGCCGAGGGCCTCGGCGCCTGGCTGACGGGGACCACGGGCGAGGAGATCACCACCTTCGACACCGGTCACTACAACGCCTATCCGCTGGGTCTCGACCCGGCGCGCCCCTCCGGCGGCTCGACGGACTGGGGCGGCTCCGCTCCCCCCGGCCAGGACTTCCCCGCCTTCGGGAGCTACATCCTTTCGCCGGAAGAGATCCACGACAAGGTGTTGAACCAGGTGGATTCGAACGGGCTGCCGCAGAACACCTCGAACTCGGTCGCGGTCCAGATCAACCACATCAACAGCCACTTCGCTCCGCTCCAGATCGATACGTCCGCGGAGCCGCCGCAGTCGTTCATCACCCCGGCGGAGGCGGCGGCCTTCCGGCTCGACCCGGCGGTCACGAACTACTTCCACCCCTTCCCGGCGCTCGAGCTGTGGAACGGCTCGACCCGTGGCGCCCAGAACGAGTTCCGCTTCGGGCGGATCGGGGTGTGGATGAACCTGCTGAACCAGGGCTATCCGACGACCTTCATCGCCGACACGGACACGCACACCTTCCTGAACCTGCGAACGGCCGGGGCGCGGAGCTGGACGGCGTCGCCGACCGACGATCCGTCGCTGATCGATCCCGACGACGTCGGCGAGGCGGTCCTCACCGGCCGTTCGACGGGCGGGCAGGGCCTCTACGTGCAGACCCGCCTTCGCGAAGCGGACACGCCGTCGAACGAGGCGAGCCTCGCCCTCGGCGGATCGACCACGCTCGACACCGCGGGCGACGGGGACGTGATCCTCGTGATCGACGTCCAGGCTCCGGTCTGGGCGTCCTTCGACACCGTCGAGATCTACGCGAACGCGGAAACCTCGGTGAGCGGCACCTCGGGCGGAACGCCGGTCGCCTTCAACGCGGCGCCGACGGCGACGCTCGTTGCGGGCGTCGACTTCGTCCTGCCGCCGCCGGTCGTGGTGGATGCGGGCATCCCCGGGGCGGCGCGCCAGGAACTCCAACTCGAGCTGCCCTACAGCCTCGGCGAGGACACCTGGTTCGTGGTGATCGTGCGCGGCACCGACGGTGTCTCGGAGCCGATGTTCCCGGTCTACCCGAGCAGCCTCTCGCAGGGCGGGAACGGAACCCTGGCCGACCTGCTCGACGGGAATCTCGGCGAGAGCGGCGTCCTCGCGCTCGGCGCGACCAACGCGCTCTACGCCGACGTCGACGGCAACCCGGGCTTCGACGCGCCGGGCGTCAGGCTCGCGCCCTGACCCGAGGCTTCGTTCATCGCGCCGGCCTGGGGCTGCTTCTCGTCCTGGCACTCGGGAGTGCTTCGGCCGAAGAGCGTTCGGGCGCGGCCGCGAAGGTGCCGGCCGCGGGAAGCGGCCTGCTCGAGGCGTCGCTCGAAGCCCCGTACGTCGTCGTCGGCGAAGTCGGACCGGTCGAAGCGCTCGACGAGGTGGCGCATCGGGCCGGGCTCCGCGTCGAGACCGTCCTGCGCGGGGAGACGACGCCCGGTGCCACCCTCGCGATCGCCTGGGAGGAGCTGGCCCGCGAGCGCCCGCGTCGTTTCGATCCGGGCACACGGATCCTGGTCGCCCTCGAGCCGCTCCCGGGCTGGTCGATCTGGCGGACGCGCCTCGAGGGCGCGTCGGCCCTCGCGGTGGCCGACCGGGGCCGTGCCTTCCTGCGGAACCCCGACGCCCCGAGCATCGAGGGCCTCGCCGCGGTTCTCTCCGGCTCCGCCGATGCCCGAACGCCGCTCGCGGCGTTGACGGTGCAGGGCGCGCCGGCGCTCGCCCATTCCGCCCTCGAGCGTCTCGCCGCGACGCCGGGCCTCGGCCAGGGCCTCTCCCCTGCGGCGCTCGCCTCGCTTCGCGCGCTCCTCGTCTCGGAGGAGCGCACGCCCGCACTCCGTGCGCGCTGGCTCGAAGTGATCGCCGAGCGGAAGCTCGCGGTCTTTTCGGACGACGTTCGCGCCCAGTTCGCGAAGGGGAAACCGCTGGCGGCGGAGGCGATCGCGGCCTGGATCGGGCTCGGGAACGTGCCGAGCGCGGAGCAGGCGCGGGGGTGGCTGGCGCGCGAAGAGGCGGACGTGCGTGCGGCGGCGTTCACCCATGCCGCGGCGGGTCTCCCGGATGCGGCGCTGCGCAAGGGGCTCGAGGATCCGGTGGCCGAGGTCCGTGCCGCGGCGATCCGGGCGCTCGTCGAGCGCAAGGGCGTGTGGGCGCTGGCGGACGTCGAGCCGTTTCTCGCGAGCCCGAACGGAGCCGAGGGTGCGGCGGCCGCCCGGGCGCTCGGGGAGCTCGGCGCGCCGGTGGTGCCGCCGCTCGTCGAGAAGATCCGCACCGGGCCGGCCAAGGCCGCGCGGGGAGCCGTCCTCGCCCTGGCCTTCGCGGGCCCCGAAGGCAGCCGCGCCCTCCGCGCGCTCGCCGATTCCCACGAAGACCCGACGATCCGTGCGCTCGCGGGGTTCCTGCTGGGGCGGGGCCCGTCCGACCATTGACCGCGAGATCCGCCCGGATTGCCGAACGAAGGCGGATATGGTCCAATCTGACGGTCCGTCAGATTTTGCCGGGCCCGCCGAGGACGCGATGAGCCGCTACCCGTTCCCCGCCTACGCCAACGGCTGGTTCCGCCTCGCCTACGCCGAGGAGATCGAGGCCGGTGAGGTCGCGGCGTTCCGCCGGCTCGGCCGGGAACTCATCGCCTACCGCGACGCCGAGGGCGCGGCGCACGTGCTCGATGCCTTCTGTCCGCACCTCGGGGCGCACCTCGGCCACGGCGGACGGGTCGTCGGCGGAAACCGGGTGCGCTGTCCGTTCCACGCCTGGGAGTTCGGGCCGGACGGGCGCTGCGAACACGTCCCCTACGCGAAGAAGATCCCGCCGAAGGCCCGGCTCCGGGCGTGGCGGACCTGCGAGCGCAACGGGATCGTCTTCCTTCACCACGACGCCGAGGGACGGCCGCCCGCCTACGAGGTGCCGGAGTTCGAGGAGGTCGGCTCGCCCGATTGGACGCCCCTCGAGGTCCGCCACTGGACGGTGCGGGCGCGCTGGCTCGACATGAACGAGAACTGCGTCGATGGCGTCCACTTCAAGTACGTCCACGGCGCACACACCATCCCGGAGAGCGAAGTCCACGCCGAGGGCCCCGTCTTCTCCGTGAAGAATCGCATGAAGCTCGGGACGCCGAAGGGCGAGGTCACCGGCGGCATCTACACCACGGACTACGGGCCGGCGCTCCAGGCCGTGCGGCTCTCGGGTATCGTGGATACGCTCATGATCAACACGGCGACGCCCCTCGACGAAGAGACGACGGACGTGAGTTTCGCCTACACGGTTTCGAAGCAGGGCGGGGCGGACGCGGCGCGCGGCGTCGGCGCCGCGATCATCAAGGACCTCGAACGTCAGATGGCCCAGGACATCCCGATCTGGGAGAACAAGACGTTCTGGGAGCGCCCGGTGCTCGCCGAAGGCGACGAGCACTTCCGCACGTATCGCAAGTGGTACGCCCAGTTCTTCAGCGAACACTCCGCCGAGGCGGCCTCGCGAGGCGGCCTCCGATGAGCGGACGCGTCATCGACGCCTGGGTGAACGTGAACATGGCCGAGCTCGGTCGCCCGGACTACCTGGTCACCGTCGCGAGCCAGTACTTCAAGCAGGGCGAGGACTTCTTCCGGAACTACGAGGTCGAAGAGACGCTCGAGCGCATGGACGCCTGCGGCGTCGAGCGCGCCATCCTGACGACGGACCCGGGCAAGCCCTCGCCGCACGTGCTGCAGTTCGCGGAGAAGCACCCGGAGCGCTTTTCGCTCGGGGCTCAGCTCGACCCGCGGCGCGGGATGAAGGCGCTCCGCGCGCTCGAGGCGTTCCATGCGAACCATCCCGTCGTGCTGGCCCGGATCACGCCCTTCTATCTCGACATCGCCCCGAACGACGCCGTCTACTACCCGGTGTACGCGAAGTGCATCGAGCTCGATCTGCCGATCACGATCAATACGGGGATCCCCGGGCCCCCCGCCCCCGGTGAGTGCCAGCATCCGATGCATCTCGACAAGGTCTGTCTGCACTTCCCGGAGTTGAAGCTGGTGATGGCTCACGGCGCCGACCCTTGGTGGGCCGTCGCGATCCGCCTGATGCTCAAATATCCGGGCCTCCACCTGATGACGTCGGCCTATCTCCCGAAGTATCTGCCGCCCGAGCTGATCCACTTCATGCGGACGCGGGGGAAGGGCAAGGTGATCTTCGCTTCCGATCATCCCGCGATCCAGATGGATCGCTGCATCGAGGAAGCGAGGAAGCTCGACCTGCCCGCCGAAGTGCTCGACGGTTACCTCCACGGCAACGCCGCGCGCCTCTTCTACGGGGAGGCGGGCTGATCGACTCGCGCACCCCGCTCCTGGTCGGCGCCGGAACGGCCACCCGCCGCTGCGAAGACGCACGCGACGCCCTCGAGCCCGTTGCGCTGATGGAAGAAGCCGTGCGCGCCGCGGCCGAGGACGCGGGGGCGCCGGCGCTGCTCGGCCGTCTGGACCGCATCGCCGTGCCGCGTGGCTTCTGGAGCTACCCGGACCCGGGGCGGCTGCTCGCGGAGCGTTTGGGCTCCGCCGGGGCGGAGACGATCCTCGCCGAGTTCGGCGTCCTCCAGACGACCCTGCTTGCGGATGCGTGCCGGGCGATTCGCGATGGGGAAGCCGACGTCGCCCTCGTCGTGGGGGGCGAGGCGAAGTACCGGAGCCTCCGGGCCGAGATCGCCGGCGTCGAGCTCGAGGAGACCCAGCAGCGCGACGTCGCGCCGACCCACCTGTGGCGGCCGCACGACGCCCTCTGGGCGGAGATCGAGTGGGAGCGCGGCCTGCGTTTCCCGGTCGGCTACTACGCCCTGCTCGAGAGTGCGCTCCGCGCGAAGGAGGGTCTCGGGATCGGCGAGCACGCGGAGAGGCTCGGCCGTCTCTACGAAGGTTTCAGCCGCGTCGCCCAAGACAACCCCGAGGCCTGGCGCCGCGCCCCCTTCACCGCCGAAACGATCGCGACGCCCGGCACCGCGAATCCGATGCTCGCCTTCCCCTACGCGAAGCTCCACACCTCGGGCTGGAACGTGGACCAGGCGGCGGCGCTCCTGTTCTGCTCGGCGGAGCGGGCGCAGGCGCTCGGCATCGCGCCGGACCGCGCGATCCATCCGCTCGCCGCGAGCGAGTCGAACCACATGGCCGCCGTCTGCGAGCGTGACGTGCTCTTCGAGAGCGAGGCCGCGCGCATCGCGGCCGAGCGCGTGTGCGAAGCGTCGGGCGTCGCGCCGGCCGACTTCACCCACGTCGATCTCTACAGCTGCTTCCCGGTCGCCGTTCGCTTTCTCGCGCGCGCCCTCGGCCGCAGCGAGGGGCCCTTCACCGTCACGGGCGGGATGCCCTTCGCGGGCGGTCCCGTGAACAACTACGTGCTGCAGGCGACGGCGCGCATGGCGGGCCTCCTGCGCGAATCGGCCGATGCGACGGGCCTCGTGACCGCGGTGAGCGGGATGTTCACCAAGCAGGGGTTCCTGGCCCTCTCGACCGAAGCGCCCTCGGCGCCCTTCGCCTTCGACGACGTGAGCGAAGAGGTCGCCGCCGCGACGCGGGTCCGGCGTCTCGACGGCCGGTTCGAGGGGGCGGCTCGGGTCGGGGGCTACACCCTGCTCCACGAGGCCGGCGCCCCGAAGCGCGCCATCGCCGTCTGCGACCTCGAGAACGGCGACCGGACCGTCGCAGCGAGCGAAGACCCGTCCCTGCTGGCCGCCTGCATGGCGGAGGAGTGGTGCGGCCGGACCGTGCGCGTCTCCGCCGACGGCACCTTCCGCGCAAGCTGACGGGCCTCAGCGCTCCTGCGCCCGCGCCTCGGCCAGGTCCTGCTCGTACTGCGGGTTGGGCCGGCACGAATGGTTCGACGTCGCGGAGGCGAGCAGCCGCCCGTCTTCGGACCAGAGGCGTGAGACGCATCCGACGAGGCCGTCCTCGGCGACCCAGACGTTCCCGTCGGCGAGCATCCAGTCCGCTTCCGGTGCGAAGCGGTGGAACTGGACGTTCAGGTCCAGGTTGGGCGTGAGGTACGGGAAGGGCCAGCGGTGTGCGGCGATGGTCGCGTTCCAGCCCGGGTAGTCGAGCCAGAACAGCTGGCGCAGGGCGTCGGCCCGCGCGTCGGGAATCGGTGTGCCGGTGAAGCGGAGCCAGGTCCGGGAGACGGGTTCTCCGGGTTCCGGGTGGCCTTCCTGCCACCGCGTGGGCCGGCCCTCCATGCTTCGCCAGATCGGATACCACTCGTCGTAGTTGTCGACGAGATCGTGGTAGCTGCGCAGGTCGCCCGGAGGCGGGACTGCCGGCGCCCTACCGAAGTCGTGGGTGTACCCGCCGAGGCCCTCGTCGACCATCCAGACGGAAGCGGAGAGCAGGGTTCGCCCTTCCTGCACGATCTCCACGCGAAGGGACTCGGCCCGTTTGCCTCCTCCCTGCGTCGAGACGTGCAGCGCTGCCGGTGCGAACTCCCCGATGGCGAGGAAGTGGCAGTGGAAGCTCGCCGGCCGCGGGAGCCGGCTGCGCGCCATCGCGGCGCGCAGGGCGATGGCGGCGAGGTAGCCCCCGTTCGGCCCCCAGACGGCCCAGCGGGGCGAGAGGTCGACCCGTCCGATCTCGGCGCCGTCGTCGAACCGGATCTCGGAGTCCGCGAGGAAATCAGCCGGCTGTGTTTCGGGCATCGAGCGAGTCTACCCCGAGGTCCCGGTCTTCCGATCGGGTCCGTCGAGAACGAGCGCGGCGACGCGCTCGCGGTGCTCGCTGCCGTCGCCGAGAGCGGCTTCAACGGCCTTCGCACGTTTGTAGTAGAGATGGAGATCCTGTTCCCAGGTGTAGCCGAGCCCGCCGTGGATCTGGATGCCCTCGGCGGCGACGGCGCTGCAAGCGGAAGAAGCGTAGGCCTGGGCCATGCACGCGGCCTCGTGGGCGGAGGCTTCGTCTTCGTCGAGGGCCCAGGCGGCGGCCCAGGTGGCCGACCGGAGGTTCTCGACGCGCAGGAGCATGTCGGCGCACTTGTGCTGGATGGCCTGGAAGCTCCCGATCGGCTGGCCGAACTGTTCGCGGGTGCGCGCGAAGGCGACCGAGAGATCGAGGACCCGGGCGGCCAGGCCGGTCATCTCCGCGACGAGCGCGACGCGTGCCCGGTCGAGGGCGCGGGAGAGCGTCGCTTCTGCGTCGGTCTCGCCGCCGAGCACGTCTTCCTCCGGAACGAACACCTCGTGCAGCTCGAGTTCCGCGAGTTTGCGCGTCTCATCCGTGAAGGCGACCGGGCGGGCTCGCAGGCCGCTGCGGTCGCTCGGGATCCGGGCGAGCAGCAGCGGCCCGTCCGCGTGATCCCGCCGCGCGGCGACGACGATCTCGTCGGCGTGGGCGCCGTCCGGTACGAAGACCTTCTGTCCGGTGAGGCGGATGCCGCCGTCCGCCGGGCGGGCGCAGAGCGAGATCGGCCCGAGCGCGCCCCCTCCGGGCTCGGCGAGGGCCAGGGTCGCGCGGCGTTCGCCGCGCGCGAGGGGCGGAAGCAGACGCTCGCGCTGCGCGGCATCGCCCGCCGCAGCGATGGATCCGGCGCCGAGCACCAGCGACGAGAAGTACGGCCCCGGGAGGAGCGCGGCGCCGGCTTCCTCGAGGACGACCGCGAGGTCGAGCCAGCCGAGCCCGGCACCGCCGACGGCCTCCGGGAGGACGAGTCCCGTCCAGCCGAGCTCGACGAGCTTTCCCCAGAACGCCTCCGTCGTTCCGGCCGGGTGCTCCATCATCTCGCGCACGTAAGCCATCGGACATTCGCGCGCGAGAAAATCCCGCGCGGAATCCCGGAGGAGGAGCTGCTGGTCGCCGAGGCGCGCGTCCACTAGCGGTCTTCGTCTTCGAGGCGTGCGGGGGGCAGCACCGAGATCAGGCGGCGGACGAGCTCCGGCTGGCGTCGCGCGCCCGCCTTCGAGAGCACCCGTTTGGTGTACTCGCGCGCGGTGTTCCGGGTGATGGCGAGCGCGTCCGCGACGTCGGCGGGCGCGCGCCCTTCGGCGAGGATCGCGGCGGTCCGCGCTTCGGCGGGGGTGAGGCCGAAGGCCGCGCCGAGCACGTCGGCCGAGGCCGGCGCGCCCGTGCTCGGATCCATCACCCAGACCCCCGCGGCGGCGCCGAAGGGGCCCACCCAGCCGGGGGGCGCTTCGCGTCGGGGAACGGGGAAGGTGTGCAAGACGAAAGGGCGCCGCTCGTCGCCCATGCGGACCGTCGCACCCGAAGGGATCGCTTCGGCCGGACGCAGGACGTCCGCCAACGCCCGGGCGAGGGACCCTCGGTCGCGCGCGCCTTCCGCCTCGAGCCTGCCGCGTTCGATGCGCAGCCCGTCGCGTCGCTCGGCGCGCTCGCGCAGCGCGCGGTTGGCCGCACAGACGTGGCCGCGCTCGTCGAGCAGGGCAAGCCCCGCGGTCAGGGTGTCGAGGACGTCGAGAGACGGCTCGAAGCCGGAGACGAGGCGGGAGAGCGCGACGCCGTTCCGGAGGTGGGGAACGAGGCGTTGGATGAAGGCGAGCTCGTCCGCCCCGCGCACCGGCGAGCCCTTCTTGGGAGTCAGGCCGAGCGCCGCGCGCATGTCGGGGCCGCTTCCGTCGAGCGCCACCGCGACGCTGTCGAACGGGCGCAGCTCCTGAGGTTCGAGGAAGTCCGCACTGAACTCGCTGGCCCGGAATTCCTCGTGGGGCACGAGGGAGAACAGGGCCTTGCCCTCGGGCAGCAGCCCGCGCTGGATGTCGCGGACCCAGGGATCCACCTCGCGCAGGTGCTCCTCCCACTCCACGATCTTCGCCGGGTCGTAGCCGTGCATGAAGGCGCGCACCGGCTCGCCGGGCGCGGGGAAGGAGAAGTGCAACGCGACGGTCGAGCCGCCGAGGGTCCGGTCGAGGAGGGCGAGCGTTTCGTGCCAATGCTCCGGGTCGAGCGCGGCCGATTGGATCGCGGCGACGACGGCGATCTCGTCGGCCGGGCCGGGGGGCGCACTGTGGGACGCGGGCATCGGGACCTCGCAGCTCGAACCTTTCTACCCCGGTCCCGAGCCCGAAATCAACCTACTGTCGGTTTCCCTCCGCTGTAGGTCTGATCTGCCGGCCTAGTCACGCTTTCATCGCTTCGCGAAGCGCGAGCGTCAAGGTGCTAACGCGTTCCAGAACTGTCTTTCGGCTGCCGCCTAGCCTGCGTTGGCCCGACAAAAAAGGGGCTGTGTCGACTCTACGAGGGCATACTCTTCTTGGTTCGAACAGCATTCTGGTTCGTTGGAAGGGGAGTTGAATTGTCCGCGCCCGCCGCTGTACTTGAGCTGGTCAGACGGTTTAGGGAGAACTATCGGTCGTACAAGGCCGCAAGCTACAACGAGGCTCAGCTGCGCAAAGAGTTTCTCGATCCGCTCTTTGGCGCGCTCGGTTGGGATGTCGCAAACGAGAAAGGATATCCGGAGCCCTACAAAGAAGTAATTCATGAGGACTCGATACGAATCGAAGGGAGTGTCAAAGCTCCCGACTACTGCTTTCGTGTCGGTGGTGAGCGTCGATTCTTCGTCGAGGCGAAGAAGCCCGCAACTGCTCTCGAGACTGCGTCTGGGCCCTCCTACCAGCTGCGGCGCTATGGGTGGTCAGCAGGTCTTCCGCTCTCGGTACTTACCGACTTCGAGGAGTTCGCGATCTACGACTGTCGCATCCCTCCCAAGAAAGAACACGGCGCTGCGACTGCGCGAATCAAGTATCTAAAGTTCGAAGAGTACAAGGACCGCTGGGCCGAGATCGAGTCAGTCTTCTCTCGGGAGGCCCTTGCTTCTGGTTCGTTCGATCGGTATGTCGACTCGACGAAGGGTAGGCGCGGAACAGAGGCGGTTGATGAGGCCTTCCTTGATGAGATCGAGAGATGGCGCATTGATTTCGCTCAGGACTTCGCTCGAGAGAACGCCGACCTGTCGCTTCGAGAGCTCAACTACGCAGTCCAGGTGACGATAGACCGCATCGTATTCCTACGGATCTGCGAAGACCGTGGAGTAGAACCGTACGGACAGCTTCAGAAAATTTGCGAGCGGGATGGAATCTATAGCGAGCTGCTCAGAGTATTTAGGCGTTCGGATGATCGGTATAACTCGGGTCTGTTCCATTTTCGCGTTGAGAAGGGGCGGGCAACTGCGCCGGATGGTCTGACGCCACTCCTGAAGGTCGGTGATACGACTCTGCGCAGGATCCTGAAACCCCTCTACTACCCCGACAGCCCGTACGAGTTCTCGGTACTACCGGCAGACATCTTGGGTCAAACGTACGAACGGTTTCTGGGAAACACTCTGACGCTCGCCCCGGATCGCAGTGTGAGAGTCGAGCAGAAGCCAGAGGTCAAGAAGGCCGGCGGAGTCTACTACACTCCCTCGTTTGTCGTCCGCTACATCGTTCAGGAGACCCTAGGCTCGCTGCTCGAGGGGCAAACGCCGGAGACAGCACGAACTCTTCGAATCGTCGATCCATCTTGCGGTAGCGGATCCTTCCTAATCGTTGCATATCAGTACCTGCTCGACTGGTATCTCAACCGCTATGTGAATGACAACCCGGAACGTCACGCTCGCGGCAGACCGCCTCGGCTCTATCGCGCTCGTCACGGTGATTGGCGACTCACTTCGAGCGAGCGGAAGCGGATTCTTATCTCGAATATCTTCGGAGTCGATATCGATCCCCAGGCAGTCGAAGTCACCAAGCTTGCGCTCCTCCTGAAAGTCCTTGAGGGTGAGTCCGAGGAGACGATCGGCCAGAACCTGAGCCTTTTTCAGGAGCGGGCCCTCCCTGATCTCGACAGAAATATCAGGTGTGGGAACTCATTGGTCGGCACCGACTACTACGCCCAGTTGGGCCTCCCACTTGCCGACGACGAAGAGCGGCTGAGGATCAACTGCTTCGATTGGGAGCGCGAGTTCCCTGAGGTTTTCGAGGGCCCTCAGCCCGGTTTCGACGCGGTAGTCGGCAATCCGCCCTACTACAGTGTCGATGACACCTGGGGCAGGAAGGACCCGCGCCTTGACTACCTCAAAGCCGTGTATCCAGAGATTCATCGCGACAAGACAGACGTGCTCTTCTACTTCTTGGCCACTGCAGTTCGTATCTCGCGCGGACGTATCGGTTTCATTGTTTCTCGTGCGTTCCGCGAAGCGTACAAGGCGGACAAGTTGCGTTTCTTCATTGGGGGCAACGCGCGCGTTCATCACATTCTGGACTTCCGGGACTTTTACGTGTTCCCGGGAGTCGGGATAGCAACTGCGATCGTGACCTTGGAGAAGAATCGCCCATCAGGCGAGGGACCGGCCCAGGTGTTCGATCTCGTTGCGCGCGATTTCGTGCCAGGAGATCTGGCCGCTCAGCGCGAAGAGACCGCACTCTTTGAACGGTTGTTTGTTCCCCAAGAGGCATTCTCGCGTGAGCCGTGGATCTTCGCATCCGAGGAGGTCGAGCGCGTCCTGCGAAGAATCGACGGGCAGGGTGAGCCGGTGTCCGAGATCCTTCACGTTGGGAAGGGGATGGAGACAGGTCTCAACGCCGCCTTCGCCGGTCCGTCGATGGATCAGCTAAAGGATTGGCAGGTTCCCGCGACTTACTACTACACCCGGGTGCGAAACTCGAACATAGACCGCTTCCACATCTCCGACTCGGGGCAGCCCGTCTTGTTTCTTGAGCAGGTGGCACGATTCGCCGACTTGCCGCAGGGGCTACAGGCGCACCTCCGGAGCCACGAGGAAGGGCTTCGGAACCGGGCTGCCTTCAAGCGAGGCGACTGCGAGTGGTGGCGTTTTACGTGGCCGCTCCACCAAGAGTACGTGGACAGAGCGCGGATTTGGTGCCCCTACCGCGCCAGCCGGAATCGATTCGCCTTCGATGCTCGTTCCGAATTCCTCGGCCTCACCGACACCACCGTCCTCTACGAGAATCAACAGGAGGAGTCCATGTACTACATCCTTGGACTCTTGAACTCCCTCGCCTTGACGTTCCGCTATCGATTTATCGGAAAGCTGACGAGCGCAGGGCAGTACGAATACTTCTGGAACCAGGTAGGCAGGCTCTCGATACCCCGCCGCAGCGCTGTGCCGGTGCAGCACGATGCTATTGATGGACTTGTAAGGCGAAGGGTGGCGCTGTCCGCGAGCCGTGGCCGGACACCGGAGGAGCGGGCGGTCAACGAACGCGAGCGGCAGTCGCTCGATCGCCGGATCGATGACTTGGCTTTCCAGGTGTATGGGCTTGCCGGGAGGGATCGAGACTTGATCACGAGTCGTCTCTCCGACTTGCGCGAAGCGCCATAGAAGGGCCGCCAGCACGCCACAAGTACTCCAGCGAGAGGCCGATCTGATATAACGTCAGATCCGGGCCCGGCAGGCTGCTCGGGGCGTGGAGAGCGGATGGCACGGGGCACGAAGAGCGCGAAGGCACCGGTGGACCAGAGCGGGCGCTCGCTCGGTCCGCGCGCGCGGAAGACCCGCGAACGGCTGCTCGAGGCGACGCGGGACCTCCTGGCCGAGCGGGGCTTGCGGGATCTGTCGGTCGTCGAGATCGCACGCGCCGTCGATGCCTCGCCGGCGACCTTCTATCAGTACTTCAAGGACGTGCCCGAGGCGGTGCTGCGTCTCGCCGAGGAAGCCAACGGCGACGTGCCGGCGCTGGTCGCGCTCGTCGAGCGCACCTGGAGCGGGGCGGAGGGGCTCGAGGCGGGGCGTGCCCTGGTCGAGGGCTTCATCCGCCACTGGGACGAACACCATGCAGTGTTGCGCGTCCGGAACCTGGCGAGCGAAGAGGGGGACCGGCGCTTCCAGCGCGTGCGCCGGGACTTCATGAAGCCGCTCCTCGACGCGCTCTCCGGGAAGGTCGAAGAGGCCCAGCGCGCCGATCGGATCGCCCGGAGCATTCACCCCTACGCCGCGGCGGCGGCGATGGCGTCGATGCTCGAGCGCCTGGCGGCCTTCCATCGGGAGATCCGCGCCTTCGGCGCCAGCCAGGAAGATCTCGTCGAGACCTGCGCGCGGATCCTGATCCAGACCGCGACCGGAGAATCGAGCCCCTAGGGCCCGCGCCGAAGCGCGCTACACCGAGCGCGTCACTCGCCGAGCAGGCCCTTCAGCGCCGCGCGGAACTCGGCGTTCGAGAGGTCGCCCTGCTCGCGGAGCTTCGCGAGCTGCTCGAGCAGCTCCACCCGCGAGAGGTCCGCCGAGAGGGTGGGGAACTCTTCGCGCAGTTCCGCTCCGAACTGGAAGCGTTCGGCGGAGGCCGCACGCCGGGCTGCCATGGCCTTCCGGGCACCGCCCTTCGTGGGCGCGCCGCGCGGGCGGAAGACCCGGCGCGGGGGAAGCGGACGAAGCGTCAGCGAGAGGCCGAGGCCCAGGAAGAAGAAGCCGCAGGCCGCGACCCAGAAGCCGACCGGCGCTTCACCGCCGGCCACCAGACCCGCGAGGACCAGCGCGGGGGGCGCACCGAAGGTGCAGAAGACGACCGCCGCCCAGCCGAGGCCCAGGTTCGCCTGCTCAGGCGGCGTGGCGCGGATCTCTCGCACGCCGGGCAGGTCCCAGGCGGGCATGTGGACCGGCGCGCCTTCGGGCTCGCGGGTCGGGGGGATGCTGGAAGAGCGGGGGAAGCTCCTCATGTCGGACTCCTCATTGCGATTGAGGGGAGGAACGGCCGAGCGTCCCGCCGGCTTGAGTTGAAATCCCCCCACTTTGTGCACGAGATGCGAGAGCCGCCCGCTTTCCCTCAGGAATAGGGCGCCGGCGGCCGATTTCGGGGCGGGGGGAACACCGCTTTGTCGCCGCAGCTTCGTTGGCGCACGCCGTGCGCCGGGGTCTTTCTCGCTCTCACCGTTGCGTTCGGGCTGCCGGTCGAGGGCCAGAGCACGGCCCGCGACCAGGACGAGCGGCTCCGCCAGGGTGCGGACCGGCTCGCCGCCCAGCGCGAGGCCCGCGCCGAGGCCGAGGCCCTGGCTGCGCTCGAAGGGGAAGACGTCACGTGGGCCGACGTGCTCGCGAACCCCGACGACATCGAGACGAGCTACCGCTGGGCGCGCAAGCAGGTGCGCGAGGGCGAGCTGCGCGGCGCCGCCGCGACGCTCGAGCGCATCCTCCTGCTGAAACCGGACCTCGCCGGCGTCCGCCTGCTCTACGCGATCGTCCTCTACCGCCTCGACTCTCTCGTCGAGGCCGAGCGCGAGCTCGACACGCTCGCCGACGGGCCGCTCAGCGAGACCGAGCGCGCGGAGGTCGAGCGCTACCGCAAGCAGGTCGCGCGCAGCCAACGCCGGACGCGTGTCGATACCTCCCTGACCTTCGGTGCCAACTACGAGACCAATCGCAACAGCGCGCCGCTCTCGGGTTCGCGGCTGATCCAGCTCGGAGGCGCGCGGCTCGAGCTCGACCTCGTCTCCTCCTCGCGCGAGCAGGACGACTTCGCCTTCTACGGCCTCGCCCAGGCCGGCTTCGAACACGACCTCGGACTCCACGAGGGGCACGTGCTCCTCGGCTCCTTCTCGACCTACGTCTCCCAGCAGCTCGACCTCGGAGACTTCAACACCCGGGCCTACGCCCTGGATCTCGGCGGCCGGTACCGAACGCGCGTGGCCGACGTCACGCCGCGCGTCGTCGGCAGCGTGATCCAGCTCTCCTCGGAGACGTTCTTGAAGACGGCCGGCCTCGACATCGCCGTCGACCGCTCCGTTTCGCCGCGCTTCTCGCAGCGCTTCGGGGTCCGGGGCGAATGGCAGGACTACGACGCGATCCGGCAGAGCGCGACGTCGAACGAGCACACCGGCGTCCGGGCCGAAGCGCGCGTCGGTGCGAGCTTCCGCCCGCGGCCGACCCACCAGCTCGACGGCGACTTCCTCTACCTGGTGAAGGACGCCCGCGGCAGCGCGACGCCCCGCACCAACGACGTCTTCTCCTACGACGGCCCCGAACTCCGTCTGCGCCACACCTGGCTGCTCGGGTCCGGACGGTTCCTGATGACGCAGGTCCTGGCGGGGCGAGACAGCTACTGGCGTGCCGACCGACGCATCAGCACGAAACGCCGGCGCCGCGACGTGCGCGCCCGGGCGAACGTCGTGATCGGCGTTCCGCTCGAGAGCCTCATGCCCTGGCGCCGCGCCGCGGAGATCGCCTCCGGCACCGTTCTCACCGTGGGCGCCGACTACTACCGCGTCGAGTCGAACCTCACGAACTACACCTACGACGACACCAAGGTCTCCCTGGCGATCTCGCGCCAGTGGTCCTTCTGATGCCCGAGGAGCCCCGCATGAGCCGTCTCTCTTCCCTTCGCTTCGCCGCGCTGTCCGCATGCGCGGCGATGGGCTTCGCATCGGCCTCGCCGGCGGCCGAGCTGGCCGGCGTCTCCGCGGCGGTTCGGGGCTCCGTCGAACTCGCCCGCGCGCAGGAAGCCGCACGGGGCGTCGCGAGCGGAGAGAAGATCTACCTGGCCGATGCCCTGCGCAGCGGCGGCGATTCCGGCATGCAGGTGCTGCTGCTGGACGAGACCGTCTTCACCCTCGGGCCGGACAGCGAGATCGCGATCGACGAGTTCGTCTACGACCCGAAGAGCCGCAAGGGCAAGCTCGATGCCCAGATCGTCCGGGGCGTCTTCCGCTTCGTCTCGGGCCGGATCGCCAAGGATCGGCCCGACGACGTCCGGCTGCGCCTGCCGACCGGCACGATCGGCATCCGCGGAACGATCGTCGCGGGGAAGGTCGAGGACGACGGCAGCGCCGTCATCGTACTGCTCGGACCCGGCCGCAACGCCAACGGGCAGGACCGCGTCGGCGCCGTGCGCATCGAGAGCGGCGGGCGCACCGTCGACCTCGTGCGCGCCAACTGGGCGACGCGGCTCCCTGCAGGCGGCGGGCCGCCGAGCGACCCGTTCCAGATGAAGCTTCCCGAACTCGTGAAGATCGAGGGCGACCTCGAGGCGCAGCCTCCGGCTCCGAAACCTCGGGTGCAAGCGAAGCGGAACCGGCCGCGGCCCCAGGCGGTGCTCGCCGCGGCCCCGACCAACGCCCCGACGGCGACGAAGATCTCGGGCCAGGGCACGGCCGTCGGCGCCCAGTTCAGCAAGCAGATCCTCGCGGACGTCGGGCAGCTCACGAACGTCAACCAGGTCGACACCGTGGCCGGGCAGCTCCCCTTCCAGGGAGGGGTCCAGATCGCGACCATCGAACAGCTCAACGCGATCAACACCGGCATGGCGGTCTACAACCAGCCCGGGGTGAGCTTCGCCTCGGGCGGCGGTTTCGACTTCGGCTTCGTGCTCGACTTCGGCCAGCAGCTCGCCTCCTTCGGCATGCAGAACATCACCTCGCCGGTGCTCGGCCTCTTCCCCGGCAACGGGGTCGTGCTGAACGCCGTCGCGACCGACTTCGCGGCAGGGAACGGCGGCAACGCGATCTTCGCGATCCCGACGAGCTTCAATCACAGCCCGAGCTGCCTGCCCTGCTTCGTGCTCGTGAACGCCGACGTGCTGAACGTGAACGGGCAGGTGGCCGCGGAGATCGCCGCGAAGGTGAGCGTGTCGCAGCCCGGCGGGCCGGTCCTCACCGGCGACCTCGGCCGGATCCCGGGCTTCTTCGTCCCCTGAACTTCGCGCCGGCGTCCGGGAGTCGATCCCGGCCCTTGCGCCGCCGGGCGCGATTTCGGAACCATCTCCTGATGAAACCTCGAAGCCGATTCGCGTGGGCGCTGCCTTCGATCGCCACGTGGGCTTCTCTCGCGGCGCTCGCCGGCGCGCTCTCGCTCCGCTTCTTCGAGCCACCGATCCTCGAGCGCGCCGAGCTCGCGGTCTTCGACACGTATCAGCGCTGGCACCCGCGCGTCTACGAGCCGCTGCCCGTGCGGATCATCGACATCGACGACGCGAGCCTCCAGCGCATGGGGCAATGGCCCTGGCCGCGGACCCACCTGGCGGAGCTGGTGCGAGCGCTCGCGCGGCTCGACGTCGCCGTCGTGGCGTTCGACGTCGTCTTCGCGGAACCCGACCGCACCTCCCCGGCGCAGGTCCTTCCCCTCTGGGCGGAGAGCGCCGACGCGGAGTTCACCGCCCGGGCCGAAGGCCTGCCCGATCACGACGCCGTCTTCGCCCAGGCCTTCCGGGAGATGCGCGTGGTCGCGGGCTTCGTGCTCATGGATCACGCCGGAGGGCGCGTGCCCGAGCCGAAAGCGGGCGTGAGCCACCTCGGCGACGACCCGCGGCGCTTCCTTCCGGATCTCCTCGGCGGGGTCCCGAACCTGCCGGCGCTGCACGAGGCGGCGAGTGGCGCGGGCTCCTTCGCCTTGCCCTGGCCCGAGCGCGACGGCGTGCTCCGCCGCGTGCCCTTGCTCTTCCGCCACGGCGAGGTGCTGCACCCCTCGCTCGCTGCCGAGGCGCTGCGCGTGGCGACCGCCGGAGGCTCCTACCTGGTGAAGTCCTCGAACGCGGGCGGGACGGATGCCTTCGGCGCGGGCTCCGGCATCGTCGAGATCCGCATCGGCCGCGAAGTGCAGATCCCGACGGACCGCAACGGCCGCGTCTGGATCCACTTCACCGAGGCCGTGCCCGAGCGCTACGTGCCGGCCTGGCAGGTGCTCGACGGCAGCGTGAACCCGGAGCTCCTGGCCGGGCACATCGTGTTCGTCGGGACGAGCGCGGAGGGGTTGAAGGACATCCGGGCCACGCCGCGCGACCCGGCCACGCCGGGCGTCCAGCTCCACGCGGAGCTCGTCGAGCAGGTGCTGACCGGGCACTACCTCGAGCGGCCGGACTGGGCGAAGGGCGCCGAGTTCCTGGGCATCCTCGCGATCGGCCTGCTGCTGATCGTCCTGCTGCCCCGGGTCGGCGCGCTCTGGTGCGCCGGGATCGGGGTCGCGGGCCTCGTCCTTGCCGGCGGCTTCTCCTACTGGGCCTTCCGCGAGCACCTCTGGCTCGTCGCCCCGGTCTACGCCTGGACGGCGATCGTGTTCGTCTACCTGACGGGTTCGCTCTCGGCCTTCCTTCGCACCGAAGGCGAGCGGCGCGAGGTCCGGTCCGCCTTCGGACGCTACGTCGCGCCGCGCCTGGTCGAGGAACTCGCGCGGGATCCCGGCCTGCTCCGGCTCGGCGGCGAGACGCGCGAGATGACCGTGCTCTTCTGCGACATCCGCGGCTTCACCACCATCTCGGAGCAGCTCGATCCGGAGGAGCTCACGAGCCTCGTGAACCGCTTCCTCACGCCCATGACGCGCGTGATCCTCGACCACGGCGGAACGATCGACAAGTACATGGGCGACTGCATCATGGCGTTCTGGAACGCGCCGCTCGAAGATCCGGAGCACGCACGGCATGCCTGCGAAGCGGCGCTCGAGATGGAGGCCGAGCTCGGCCGCCTGAACGAGACCCTCGCCGCCGAGGCCGCGGCCGGGTCCTCGAAGGTTCCGCGTCTGCGCATGGGCATCGGAATCAACACGGGGCCGTGCTGCGTCGGAAACTTCGGCTCGGACCAGCGCTTCGACTACTCGGTGATCAGCGACGAGGTGAACCTGGCCTCCCGGCTCGAAGGCCAGTCGAAGACCTACGGCCTTCCGATCATCGTCGGGGACCGCACGAGCCAGGCGCTCGAGGGCTTCGCGACCCTCGAACTCGATCGGCTGCGCGTGAAGGGCCGCGCCCAGGCCGAGCCCGTCCACGCGCTCCTCGGCGGCGCCGACGTCGCCGGTGGGACCGCCTATCTCGCGCTCCTCGATGCCAACGAAGCCTTCCTGGCGGCCTACCGCGCCGGCCGCTGGGCCGAAGCCCGCGAAGCCCTCGCCCGCTGCCGGGAGCTCGATGGTTCCCTGGAGACGCTCTGGGGTCTTCACTCGGAGCGTCTCACCGCGAACGGGTCCGCGCCGGCTGCCGCGGACTGGGAAGGCGTCCACGAAGCCTCGGACAAGTAGGCGCGCGTCAAGGCGAGCCCGAGGTGGCCGATAACGAAGGGCGATGAGTGACCCGACTCCGCTTCCGGTTCGCGACGACGCCGCCCGCATCAAGACGCTCGAACGGGCGGTGAAACGGCACGAGCGGGAGAACTCCCCGCTGAAGGCGATCGCCGCCTGCAAGCGGATCCTCCTGGTCGACCCCGATCACCCGGGGACGAAGGAACGCATCGAGGCGCTCTGCGAGAAGCTTCACGCCGACGAGACGCCGGTTCCCGAGCGGCCGCCGGTGGAGCTCGAGAAGGGTGCCCCCCTCGACGAACTCGTGCTCGAGGACGTCATGGAAGAGGCCCCGGCGCTCTCCCTCGACAACGAGATGACCGCCCAGCCGATGGTCGAGATCGAGCTCGACTGGAAGGAGACGAGCGGCGACGACGCGCGCCGCTGGGCGCGCGACACGCTCCCGCGCACCCCGCTCTTCGAGAGTCTCGACAGCGCGAGCCTGCGCCGCCTGATCGACGGGGCGCGCCTCGTGGAGCTCGCCGCGGACCACGAGCTCTTCCACCAGGGCGACCCGGGCGACACGCTCTACGTGATCGCCGAGGGCGCCGTCGTCCCCGTGGCCGAAGGCGAGCCGCGCAAGAAGCTCGCGGTGCTCGAAGAAGGAGACTTCTTCGGAGAGATCTCGCTCCTCACCGAACGGCCGCGCAGCGCCACCATCGAGGCCCTCGTCGATACGAAGCTCCTCGCGGTGGACCGCCGTCTGCTCTCGGATCTGATGCGCGCCGAGCCGAAGGTGCTCGAGGTCGTGCTCGGCTACGTGCGCGATCGCCTGATCGACCGCCTCGTCCGCACGAGCCCGTTCTTCACCTCGCTGCCCGGCGCCGAGCGCCACGCGGTGGCGCGCCGCTTCCGCTTCGTCGAGATGAAGGACGGCGCCGCGCTCGTCCGGCAGGGGCACCCCTCGCCAGGGCTCTTCGCGCTGCTCGCCGGCCGCGTGGACGTGATCCACTCGGACGCGGTCGGAGACCGCCGCCTCGCTCGCCTCGAGCCCGGCGACGTGTTCGGCGAGATGTCCATGGTGACCGGAGAGCCCGCGGTCGCGGCCTGCATGGCCGAGGGCAAGTGCTGGGCCCTCGTGCTCCCGCGCAGCGACTTCGAACGGCTCTCCCGGGAGGATCCCGCGATCGCCCAGGTCGTGACCGAGCTCGCCGCCGGCCGCCGCGCGAGCAACGAGTCGATCATGGATCTCCCCTACCTCGACGGGCAGATCGACCTGCTCTAGGTCCGGCCTGATAGACTGCGGCCCGATGGCCGAGGCCCCCGAGAACCCGTTCCGTCTGCTTCCGCGCGTGACCGCCGCCAACGAGCACTTCTGGCGTTCCGGGCGCGAAGGGGTCCTGCGCATCCTGCGCTGCCGGGCCTGCGAAGCGTTCATCCACCCGCCGGCACCGCGCTGCGGCGCCTGCTGGTCGAAGGACGTGGCGCCGGAAGCCGTGAGCGGCCGCGGCACCGTCCACACCTTCACCCTGAACCACCAGCCCTGGGTCCCCTCGGCGGACCATCCCTACGTGGTGGCGATCGTCGAGCTCGACGAGCAGCCCGGGCTCCGGCTCATGACGAACGTCGTCCACTGCGCGCCCGAGGACGTCACGATCGGGATGCGCGTTCGCGTCGTCTTCGAAGCCCACGACGACGACGTCTGGTTCCCGCTGTTCGAGCCCGAACCCGGCTCGGGATCCCTGCCCGCGTGACGGCGAGCGAAATCGCCGAGCGCAAGGCCTGCATCACGGGGATCGGCCAGTCGCAGATCGGCCGCCGGATCGACCGCGACCCCCTCGACCTGACGCTCGACGCCTGCGTCGCGGCCATCGAGGACGCCGGCCTCACCCGCGAGGACGTCGACGGGATCGCGACGTACCCCGGGGCCATGGGTGGTGCGCCGGGCTTCACCGGGGCGGGCGTGGCCGAGGTCCACGATGCGCTGCGGCTCTCCCTGCGCTGGTACACGGGCGGCCTCGAGATGCCGGGCCAGCTCGGGTCGGTCGTGAACGCGTGCATGGCGGTGGCCGGCGGGCTCGCGAACCACGTGCTGTGCTTCCGCTCGGTGTGGGAGGCGACGGCCCAGGGCAAGGGCGGCCGCTCGGGGATCGGCCTGCCTTCGGGCGGCGGTGGCGGCCGCGGCTTCCGGCCCTCGGGAGCGATGGAGTGGTCGCTGCCCTTCCGCGCCTACTCGGCCGCGAACTGGATCGCCCTGTGCGCCCAGCGACACTTCCACGAGTACGGCACCACGCGCGAGCAGCTCGGGCAGATCGCGATCAACGCGCGCAAGAACGCCGCCCTCAACCCGGCGGCGATCTACCGCGAGCCGATGAGTCTCGACGACTACCTCGGCGCGCGCATGATCTCGACCCCGCTCGGCCTGTTCGACTGCGACGTCCCGTGCGACGGCGCGACGGCGGTGATCGTCTCGCGGAAGGACAGGGCAGGGGACCTCCGCCGGCCGGCGATCGGCGTCGAGGCCGTCGGCACCGCCATCCACGGGCGTCCGTCCTGGGACCAGTGGGACGACCTGACGACCATGGCCCTGCGCGACGCCTCCGCCATGCTCTGGGAGCGGACGGACCTCCGGCCGGCGGACGTCGACGTCGCCGAGCTCTACGACGGCTTCAGCTTCATCACCCTGGCCTGGCTCGAAGCCCTCGGCTTCTGCGGAAAAGGGGAGGGCGGCCCCTTCCTCGAAGGCGGCACGCGCATCGCGCGCGACGGCGAGATCCCCCTGAACACCCAGGGCGGCCAGCTGTCGGCGGGCCGCCTCCACGGCTACGGCTTCCTGCACGAGGCCTGCGTCCAGCTCTGGGGCGAGGGCGGCGAGCGGCAGGTCGCGCCGACGCCCCAGGTCGCCGTCGCGGCCGCCGGCGGCGGGCCCCTGGCCAGCGCGATCCTCCTGACCCGCTAGCCGCGCGCCTCGCCCCGCCCGGGAATTCGCGATTGTAATTCTGCCTGCATGCAGGTAGAAAGGCCCGATGAGCGAAGGCCGGAAGACGACCGCCAAGGCGGAGCGGACCCGGGCGGCGATCGTCGAAGCCGCCGAGGTCCTGTTCGCAGAGAACGGGTTCGCCGCGACGCGGCTCGAGGACGTCGCGGCCCGCGTCGGCATCCGCCGCGCGTCCATCGTCTACTACTTCCGCGACAAGCCGGCGCTCTACGACGCCGTGATCGCGCACGTGCTCGACGGCCTCTACCAGGAGGTCGCCCCGCCGCTCTCCAGCAAGGGGCCGATGGCGGAACGCGTCGACCTGGCGATCTCCGCCTGGGTCGACTTCGTCGGGCGCCGCCCCACCTTCGCGCGGCTGCTGCTGCGCGAGATCGCCGGCGCGACCGGTACCGACGGCCCGGTGATCCTGCGCCACACCGGACCCTTCGTCGAACTCGCGAAGCGGGCGATCGAGGAGTCCCGCGCGAGCGAGGACGGCGGCATCCGCACGCCGATCGACCCGGCCCATCTCGCGGCGACGATCGCGGGCGCGACCGTCTTCTTCGTTTCCGCGATCCCGACGCTCTTCCCCGCCCTCGACTTCGATCCCCTCGCGAAGGAACACCTCGACGCCCACCGCGCCGAGGTCCTCCGCATCACCCACCGGCTGCTTGGGACCAACGGCGACGCCCCCGCGGCGCCGAGGAGGACTCCATGAGCGAAGACCTCGTTTCCGGACTGCTCGCCGCTCACGGCGGCAGCGGGGACTACGACCCCTTCGACGAGTTCAACCGTTCCGCCGGCATGGGGAACGTGCGCGATCCGTACCCGATCTTCGCCGCGCTCCGGGCCCAGGGGCCCGTCGTGAAGATCGAGACCGGCTCACTCATGGGCGGCGAAGGCGTGGACGTGAAGCTCCCGCCCGGCATGTCCTCGGAGATCTACGTCGCGCTGAGTCACGAGGCCGTCTCCCACGTGCTGCGCGACGGGGAGACCTTCTCCTCGGCCGGCTACGCCGAGACCATGGGCCAGGTCATGGGCCGGACGATCCTGCAGATGGACGAGCCCGAGCACTCCCGCTACCGCGGACTCATCCAGAAGGCCTTCACCAAGAAGGCGATCGAAGCGTGGGAGCGGGACCTGATCGCCCCCGTCGTGCACGGGCTGATCGATCGCTTCTCGGCGCGCGGCTCGGCGGATCTCGTGCGCGAGTTGACGTTCCCGTTCCCGGTGGCGGTCATCGCCGGGATGATGGGCCTGCCCGCGCGCGACTTCCCGGACTTCCACCGGCTCGCGGTGGAGCTGATCAGCGTCTCGATCGATTTCGAGCGGGGCGCCAAGGCCTCCGCCGGCCTCGAGGAGATCTTCGCCCGCGTGCTGGCCGACCGGCGCCGCGACCCGCGCGACGACCTGATCAGCGTGCTGGCCCACGCCGAGCTCGAAGGCACGCGCCTGACCGACGACGAGATCTTCGCCTTCCTGCGCCTGCTGGCGCCGGCGGGGGCGGAGACGACCTACCGCTCCTCGAGCAACCTCTTGTTCGGCCTGCTCTCGAACCCGGCGCAGCTCGAGGCCCTTCGGGCCGATCGCTCCCTCCTGCCCCAGGCCGTCCAGGAGGGGCTCCGCTGGGAGTGCCCGCTGCTCGGAATCATGCGCACGGCGACGCGCGACACGGAGGTCGCGGGCGTCGAGATTCCCGCCGGCTCCACGGTCAGCGTCAACCTCGGCGCCGCCAACCGCGATGCGGACCGCTACGACCGGCCCGGGGAGTTCGACCTCTTCCGGGAGACGAAGACCAACATGGCCTTCGCCTTCGGCCCCCACCGCTGCCTCGGCATGCATCTGGCGAAGGCCGAGACCGAGACCGTCGTGAACGCGGTGCTCGATCGGCTGCCCGGGCTCGCGCTCGATCCGGCCGCCGAGGACGTCCACATCACGGGCATGATCTTCCGGGCCCCCAAGGCGCTTCCGGTGACCTTCGAGCCGACGGCCGCCCGCGCGTGAGCGCCACCTACCTGCTCGGCTTCGACATCGGCGGCGGCGGCGCCCGCGCTCGGCTCGTCGACGCTGAGAGCGGAGCGGTCTTCGGGGCGTCGCGTGGGCTCGTCCACGCCGCGGCGCCCGGGACGGGCGGGACCGGGAGCGACGTCGACCTTCCCGCGCTGTGGCGAAAGCTCGGGGAGGCCACCCGGGACGCCCTCGGGCGCGCCGATGCGCGGCCCGAACAGGTGGCCGGCGTCGCCGCGAGTGCCATGCGCTTCTCGAGCGTCCTGCTCGCGGCCGATGGCACTGCTGTGCAGGCGGCGTCCAATCGGGACGCGCGCGCCGCCGGGGAGGCGATCGGGTTGGCCGCCTCCGACGGTGCGGAGATCGCCGCGGCCACGGGCCACTGGCCGGCCCCATTCATGCCGGCGGCTCGCATCATGCATCTCGCGAGCAACGAGCCCGAAGCCTTCGCCCGGGTCGCCCACGTCCTCTCGCTCGACGAATGGCTCGCCTTCCGGCTCTGTGGCGAGATCGCCGCCGAGCCGAGCCAGGCCGGCTGCACGATGGTCTTCGATCTTCGCAAGGGCGAGTGGGCCTGGGAGTGGATCGACCGGCTCGGCCTTCCGGCGGCGGCCTTCCCGAAGCTGGGCCGCGCCGGCGACCGGCTGGGCGGTCTCACCGCCGAGGCGGCGGAAGCGTTCGGCCTGCGTCCCGGAACGCCCGTGGCGCTCGGCGGCGGCGACACCCAGTGCGCCCTGCTCGGTGCCGGCGTCCTCGCCCCCGCGGACGTCGGGGCCGTGGCCGGGAGCACGCTTCCCGTGATGCAGGTCTTCGACGAGGTGCCCCGCGACGCCGAAGGACGCCTGTGGCGTGGACACCATCTGGTGTCGGGCCGCTGGGTCGCCGAGAGCAACGCCGGGCCGGCCGGCGAGGCCCTCGATTGGATCGGACGCCTGCTCGCGCCCGACGCACCGCAGCCCGCCGCGCGTCTGCTCGCCGAGGCCGCCGCGGCTCCGCCCGGCGCCCATGGCTTCCGCTCGACCTTCGGCGCACAGATCGGGGACGCGCGTTCGCTCGCCCTCCCGCTCGGCGATCTCACCCTGAGCCATCTCGCCGCCGACGAAACGGCGGGGCGCGGAGGTCTCGCACGGTCCATCGCGGAGGGTCTGGCCTTCGCGCTGCACGGCACCGTCGAACAGCTCGAGCGCGCGAGCGGGCGTCCCGGGAGCGCCGTCACGCTGACGGGCGGCCTCTCGCGCAGCGGGTTCTTCGGGCAGCTCCTGGCGGACGTGCTCGGGCGGGAGGTGGCGATCGGGCCGCAGCCCGAGGCGACGGGTCTCGGTGCCGCCCTTTGCGCCGGCGTCGCCGCCGGATGCTTCGACTCCCTCGAGGCGGCGGCCGAGCATCACGCGCAGCCCGAGCGAACGCTCGCACCGGATGCCGAGCGCGCAGCCTTCTACGCGCCCGTCCGGGAGAACTGGCGCGCCCTGGGCGAGGCGCACGGCGCGGGCGCCGACCTCGCCTTCCAGGCCGTGCTGCCCGCGGTCATGACCCGCCGCAACGAGGCGCCCGTGGCGGCGGGCGATTCGCCCCGGCCCCGGATCCTGGTGACGGCGGGCCTCGACGCGGCGTCGCGCGAAGCCCTCGAGGCACTCGGAGACGTCGAGTACGCGCCCTTCCGCGAGCGCATGCGGCTCCTCACGGGGCAGGACCTCGTCGACGCCCTGGCGGGGGTCGCGGTCTTCGTGACGGAGATCGACGTGGTCGATGCGCAGGCCATGGCCCGGGCCGCGGACCTCCGCGTCGTCGCGTCGTGTCGCGGGGATGCGGTGAACGTGGATCTCGAAGCGGCGACGGCGCTCGGGATCCCCGTCTTGAATGCACCGGGGCGCAACGCCGACGCCGTCGCGGATCTGGCGGTCGCCTACCTCCTCCTGCTCGCGCGCAAGCTCGTGGCGGCGGATCGATTCCTGCGCGACCCCTCCGTGCAGGCCGGCGACATGGGGAAGATGGGGCAGGCGTTCCAGTCGCTGCGGGGGCGCGAGCTCTGGCAGAAGACGGTGGGGCTGGTCGGTCTCGGTGCCGTCGGCCGCGGGGTCGCGAAACGCCTCGCGGGCTTCGGCGCGCGGGTGGTCGTCTTCGACCCCTTCCTGCCCGAGGAAGCGATCGTCCGGGCCGGGGCCGAGCCCGTGGGTCTCGACCTCCTGCTCGCGGAGTCGGACTTCGTGAGTCTCCACGCGCCGGTGACGCCGGAGACCGAGGGCTTGATCGGGCGCGCGGAGATCGCGCGCATGAAGCCCGGCGCCTGCCTCGTGAACTCCGCGCGGGCGGCGCTCGTGGACGAGGCGGCGCTCGTCGAAGCGCTGGCGCACGGCCAGCTCGGGGGCGCCGCCACCGACGTCTTCCCCGTCGAGCCGCCGGGGCACGACCACCCGCTGCTCGGCTTCGAGAACGTCGTCGCCACCCCTCACGTCGGCGGGAACACCGAGGAGGTGGAAGCGCACCAGGGCCGGATCATCGCCGAGGACCTCGCCCGTCTGCTGCGGGGCGAGGCGCCGCGCTACGCGCTGAACCCCCGTGCGGCGGAGGCCTTCCGGCTCGACCGTCCGCGCCCCGAGCTGTCTCCCGAAGCGCTCGAGGAGCTCGCCGCGCGCCCGGGGCCCGCCGTGACGGACCTCGAGAAAGGTCGTCGGAAGGGGGCGAAGGAGAAGCCGGCCGAGGCGGGCGAACCGGCAGCGGCGGCGGCAGCGAGCGAGGCGGCGTCTCCGGAGATCGCCTCCGCGATGTCCTCGGTGGTGGAAGCCTTCGTTTCGGGGATCGCTGCGGATGGCGGGCTGGCCGAGTTCTCGCGCGACAAGGACGTGACGCTCCACTTCCTGCTGAACGATCTCCCGATCGAGTTCCATTTCTCGCTGCGGGCGGGGACGGTCTCGGGGGCGATGACCGCGCCCCCCGAAGCGCCGGAGGTCGAGCTGCGCATGCGCGCCGACGTCCTCGACGGGATGTTCACGGGCCGCGTCAACCCGATGCAGGCCGCCATGAACGGAGGGCTCTCCTTCAGCGGCGACACGGCCAAGGCGATGACGCTGCAGCAGATCCAGTCCGACCTGTCGCGCATCTACCAGGCGGCCCGGGCGGAACGCGGTGACCCCGGTGACCTCGCGAGCCTGCCGGATCCGGAGGCCAGCGGCGGAGCACCGGCGCTCGTGACTTCGGTCGGTGCGAGCGACGTGCGTCACGAACTCCTGGCCCGGGTCGAGGAGCTCTACGCCCAGGAACTGATCACCGCGACCGGCGGCAACGTTTCGGTCCGGGTCCCCGAGCGCGAGGACGAGATCTGGATCACCCCGAGCCAGCTCTTCAAGGGCGACCTCCGCCCCGAGCTGCTGGTCCGCATCGACCTCGACGGGAAGCGCCTCGAGGGGAGCCTTTCGCCCTCGAGCGAGTGGATGATGCACTGCGCGGTCTACCGCGCGAAGGCCGAGGCCACGGCCGTGGTCCACGCCCACGCCCCCCACGCGACGATCCTCGCGAACGCCGACCTGCCGTTCCTTCCGGTCTCCACGGAGGCCGCCTTCTTCGGGAACATTCCGAGGATCCCGTTCATCATGCCCGGCACCCGCGCGCTGGCCGACGCGATCGGCGAGGGCATCGGCGAGGGCTGGGCCGTCTTGATGAAGAACCACGGCCTCCTCGTCGGCGGGCGGACGCTCCGCCGGGCGGCCGACATGGTCGAGATCATCGACCGCTCCGCGCAGCTGATGCTCGGCTCCTGGAACCTCGGGAAGGAGCCGCCCGTTCTGCCCGAAGACGTGGTCGAGACCCTGCGCGAGATGGGGGACCTCGTGGCGTGAGTGCGGCGGCGTTCCAGGCGAGCGACATCGAGGCCCACGCGGCGGCGGAGCGCGAGCTGCTCGCCCCGGGCGGACCCTTCGACGTCACCCACGAGAACGTCTTCGGCGTGCCGACGCCGGTCTTCCGGGATCGCTTGCCTTCCTTGCGCGCCCTGGTGGAGGGCTCCCGCGCCTTCGGGGACGCCGAGTTCATCGTCTACGAAGACCGCCGCATCACCTTCGCGGAACACCACCGCCGGGTGTGCTCCGTGGCCCGCGCGCTGGCGACGCAGTACGGCGTCGGGCCCGGCGATCGCGTCGCGATCCTTGCCGCGAACTGCCCGGAGTGGATCATCACCTGGTGGGCGACGGTCAGCCTGGGCGCGGTCGCGGTCGGGATGAACGGCTGGTGGGTGCGCGACGAGATCCTCTACGGGCTCGAGGACTCGGGGGCAAAGGTCCTCGTCGGCGACGAGAAGCGGCTGGCCCGCCTGCGCGCGGACGACGTGAAGATCCCCGTCGTCGTGATCGAGCACGACTTCGCGAAGCTCGAGGCCTTCGACCCCTCGGCGGGCCTCCCGGACGTCCCCGTCGACGAAGACGATCCGGCCTGCATCCTCTACACGAGCGGAACGACCGGGCGCCCCAAGGGCGCCGTCAACACCCACCGCAACATCGTCGCCGTCAATCGCCTCCAGGTCTGGCACGGGCTTCGCCTCATGAAGATCCAAGGCCCGCCCCCGCCCGACGCTCCGCCTCCGCCGCCGCGCGTGATGCTCGTCTCGACGCCGCTCTTCCACGTGTCGGGCCTCTACGCCGGCGCCGTGACGCTCCTCGCCGGCGGGGTCAAGACGGTCTGGATGAAGGGGCGCTTCGACCCGCAGCACACGATGGCGACGATCGAGCGCGAACGGGTCACGAGCTGGGGGCCGCTCGGGAACATGCTGCACCGCTGCATGGACCATCCCGACGCCGGGAAGTACGACCTCTCGAGCGTCACGCAGTGCGGCTCGGGCGGTGCGCCGATCTCGCAGGACGTCCTCGACCGGCTTCGCTCCTTCTTTCCGAACGCGCGTCGTCAGATGGGGCTCGGCTACGGGCTCACCGAGAACACCGGGCTCGCGACGATCCACTTCGGTGCGGAGCTCGAGGCCCGGCCCGATTCGGTCGGCCGCATGCTGCCGACCCTCGGCTGCGAGATCCGCGACCCGGACGATGGCCGTGTCCTCGGGCCCGGAGAGGAGGGCGAGATCCATCTCTCGGGCCCCCTCGTCATGCGCGAGTACCACGGCAAGCCGGAGGCGACGCAGGAGAGCATCGGCGCGGGTCGGTGGCTTCGAACCGGCGACTGGGGACGTCTCGACGAGCACGGTTATCTTTACGTGAACTCCCGACGGCGGGACCTGATCCTGCGCGGCGCCGAGAACGTCTATCCGGCCGAGATCGAGCATCGCCTGGAGGAGCATCCGGAGGTCGCCGAGGCCGCGGTCGTGGGCGTGCCCCACCCGGAGCTCGGTCAGGAGGTGAAGGCCTTCGTCGTCCCCCGGGCCGGCGGGAAGCCGAAGACCGAGGATCTGGGCCGACACGTCGGGGAGGCACTTGCCTACTTCAAGGTCCCGAGCCACTGGGAGATTCGCGAGGAGGCGCTGCCGCGGAACGCGGCCGGCAAGGTCCTGAAGCACGTCCTGGCAGGGGAGGGCGAGAACGATTTCATCGACGAGTAGAAACGACCCGATGCGCGAGCCCGAGGCGTATGCTGGAGGGGCCATGCGCGTTCTTCCGGGGCTTCGCAGCCTTGCAAGAAGGGTCCGAGCCGTCTGGGATCATCCCAAGGCGGTCTTCTTCTTCCGGAACGTCGGGGCCGTCAGCATCGCGCTCGTCCTCTGCCTCTTCCCTGGCGCCGGGCCCAACCGCTATCCCCTCGCGGCGTTTCTGGTCTTCGTCTGCGTTCCGGCGGCCAGTTGGATCGAGCGGCGGGTCCCCATGCAGGAAAACGCCTGGGTCCAGCCGCTCTTCGACCTCACGATCCTCGTCACGTTGGTCCACTTCGTTCCGCAGCTCTGGTTCCCGGCGCTCGTGATCGGGTTGATCGTCGTGCAGGCGCCGAGCGTCGCGGAGAGCCGCTCGAGCACCCAGCTCTACGCACTGATGGCGACCCTGCTGACCCTCGGCATGTCGTTCGCCGCGTGGTTCCACGACGTTCCGGACTACGAGCTCCCGATCCTCTGCATGCTCGTCCTCTATCCCTCGGTGATCTACTACTCCCACCAGCAGGCGCGGCACGCGGCCGAGGTGCGCCGGAGGGCTCAAGCGCTCGAGGGGCTCCATCGCGTGGCCGGGGGCGTGGCCCACGACTTCAACAACCTGCTCACCGGGGTGATGGGCGACGCGGAACTCGCTTCGATGAACCTCCCCGAAGGCCATCCCTCGCGGGGCGCGATCGAAGGCGTCCTGCGCGGAGCGGACCGGGCGACCCTGCTCTCGCGCAGGCTGCTCGCCTTCGCCGGGCGGGGGCACGAGCCCGAGTCGGTCTTCGACCTACAAGAGGAGCTCGACGCGCTGTTCGGGATGCTCGAGGCGGTGGTTCCCGAAGAGACGTCCCTCGAGCGAGGGCGCCCCGCAGCCGGCCTCCTGGTCCGTGCCCAGCGCGGGAAGCTCCAGCAGGCGCTGGTGAACCTGGTGTTGAACGCGAGCGAGGCGCGAGAGGGGGAGAACCGGGTGAAGGTCTCGCTCGAGCCCGACGCGCCGGCATCGCGGGTCCGGATCGTCGTGGCCGAGGAAGGCATTTCGTGTGCCGAGGCCTCCGGCCGAGCCCTCGATTCCTTCTTCACCCTGCAGGGCGAAGCGCGCGAACTCGGGCTCGCCGAGGCCCGCGTCCTCGTCCGGGAGATCGAGGGGACCGTCACCGTCGAGGAGCGGGAGGGAAAGGGCGCCCGCGTCGTGGTCGAGCTTCCGATGGTCGCGGCGCCGAGGCGCGTGCCGATTCCGCCCGGCGAGCCCGCTGCGGCGAGCGGGGACCCGGCGTGCGTGCTCGTGGTCGACGACGAGCGCGCCGTGCGGAGCGTCCTCGCGCGCATGCTCGGCCTGCTCGGCTACGCGACGATCGAGGCCGAGGACGGCCCGAGCGCCCTCGAGACCTTCCGCGAGTCCGGCGATTCGATCGACGCGGTCCTGCTCGATCTGCGCATGCCGGGCATGGACGGCTGGCAGTGCCTGGAAGCGCTGCGCCGGCTCCGCCCCGGGCTCCCCGTCCTCGTCTGCAGCGGGCACGACCCCTACGACGCGAGGGGGCGATTCTCGGAGCCGAACACGGGCTTCCTCATGAAGCCCGTGCAGATGGCGGACCTCCGGGAGGCGGTCGGCGAGATCCTCGGCGCCTCCCAGCTGCGCGCCTAGGCGCGCCTGGACCGTCGCGCGCCTAGAGGTACACCGGGAAGAACGCGCCGAGCAGCAGGCCCGCGATGAACAGGCCGCCGGCGAAGCGCGTGAAGACGAAGGCCCAGGCGACGTACCAGAGCGGCCAGATCGGGAAGTTCGCGGGCTTCTCGCTCGGGCGGGGTTCGTCGAAGATCTTCGAGACCGCGAGCATGCGCGGCGTCGCGATCCAGACCGCCAGGGTGAAGACCGGCAGGTGGCCGAGCACCACGAGGCAGGTCACCACGACCATGAAGGTCCACATCAGGAACTGGTTCAGGAAGAGCGACCGCTCCTTGCCGAGGATCACCGGCAGGGTGCGGATGCCCTTGGCGGAGTCCGCGTCGTACTTGTCGCAGTGCTTCCCGATCAGGACGGTCGTCACGAGCAGGGCGTAGGGGATGCTCGCGATGAGCACCCAGGGCGCGAAGGAGCCCGCCGTCACGTAGTAGGTGCCGCCGACCATGAGCGGGCCCCAGACGATCGCGACGCCCGGCTCGCCGAGACCGCGGTGCTTCAGCTTGAAGGGCGGGGCCACGTAGAAGACCGAGACGAAGAAGCCCGCCAGCGCGAAGTACGCGACGCCCATGCCGAGCTCGCGCACGAAGTACACGAGGATGGCGAGGTCGACGAGGTTCACGGCGACGATGGCGGCGACGAGGCCGCCCTTCGAGATCAGCCCGGAGAAGATCGGGTGCGGCGCGTACTCGGTGCGCACGTAGCCCTGCGTGTCGACGCCGCCTTCGGTGTCGAAGTAGTCGTTGATCATGTTGTTGGCGGCGTGAGCCAGCACGAGCCCGAGGGTCGCGAGCAGGAAGTTCGTCGTGCTCGCGCTCGTGACGGCCGGGTCCGACCAGGCGAGGAGTCCGCCGATCGCCGCGGACGTCAGCGTCATCGGGAAGACGCTCGCGCGGATGATCAGCAGCCAGCGGGAGACGAAGTCCATCTCCTTCTCGTCGGAGAGGTTCTGGGTGCGGAGGACTTCGGACCAGTTGTCGAGGACGCTTGCCATGGGGCGGCAGGCTAGCTCAAGCCCTCGCGCGCCGGCTCCGGGTTCGGCAGCCGGAAGGGCCCCGGGGGCTCGGATCGCCGCTTGCCGGGACGCGGTCAATTACTATACGCTGCGTCTCGTAAATTCCAACGCCCCGGAACCCATGCCCCAACTCTCCCACGGGCGCGCCGTCGCCTGGCACGCCGAACGCGCCCCGGACGCCGACGCCATCGTCTTCGAGGGCCGGCACGTCAGCCATGGGGCCCTCGAGCGTCGAACCAACCGCCTGGCGCGAGCCTACGCGCGGCTCGGCGTCGGGGAAGGCGACCTCGTCACCGTGGCGCTCCCGAACGGGATCGAGTTCATGGAGGCGTGTCTCGCGGCCTGGAAGCTCGGCGCCACGCCGAATCCGGTCTCCGCGCGGCTGCCGGAGGCCGAGCGGCGCGCGATCGTCGACCTCGCCGAGCCGGCGCTGCTCGTCGGGGCCGAAGCCGGGTCCTACGGCGCGCACCCCTGCGTGCCGCCGGGCTTCGAGCCCGGTGCGGAAGACGGCGACGCGCCGCTGCCCGACCGGGTCGCTCCCTACGTGCGCGCGATGACCTCGGGCGGAAGCACGGGCCGTCCGAAGCTGATCGTCGAGAAGACCCCCGCGCTGTGCGACCCGGAGGCGGTTCCCAACGCCATGCGCGCCGACGGCACGACCCTCGCGCCCGGGCCCCTCTACCACGCCGGCCCTTTCATCACCTCGTGGCAGCAGATCCTGTGCGGCGGACGCGCGGTGCTCGTCTCGCGCTTCGACGCCGAGGAGTGCCTGTCTTGGGTCGAGCGCCTCCGGGTGGACTGGGCGCTCTTCGTGCCGACGATGATGCAGCGGATCTGGCGCCTGCCGGAGGACGTTCGCTCGCGCTACGACGTCTCCTCCCTCGAGCGCGTGATGTGCACCGGTGCGCCGAGTCCGGACTGGTTGAAGCGCGCGTGGATCGGCTGGCTCGGACCCGAGAAGATCTGGGAGGCCTACGGTGGGAGCGAGCGCATCGCCGGGTGCATGATCTCCGGGACCGAGTGGCTCGAGCACCCCGGCTCGGTCGGGAAGCCGCCGCCCGGGCGGAAGATCGAGGTGCGGCGGCCGGACGGTTCCGTCTGCGCGCCGCGCGAGACCGGTGAGCTCTTCATGATGCCCGAGGGCGGGCAGGGCTCGACCTACTTCTACATCGGGGCCGAGGCGCGCGCGGATGCCGGCGGCTGGGAAACCCTCGGCGACATGGGGTACTTCGACGAAGACGGCTACCTCTACCTCGTCGACCGCAAGACCGACATGATCGTGACGGGCGGCGCCAACGTCTTCCCGGCCGAGGTCGAAGCCGTGCTCGACGAGCATCCGGACGTCCGCAGCAGCGCCGTCGTCGGGCTGCCGGACGAAGACCTGGGCCAACGCATCCATGCCATCGTCGACACCGCGGGCGCTTCGCTCGGAGAGGACGCGCTGCGCGAACACCTCGCCGAGCGCCTCGTCCGCTTCAAGCAGCCCCGGACCTTCGAGTTCGTGGATACGCCCCTGCGCGACGACGCGGGCAAGGTCCGGCGCTCCGCGCTGCGCGAGGCGCGGCTCCCGTGACGCTCCTCGATCAGGCGAGAGCGCGGCCGGACGTCGTGGCCGTGGACGATGGCGAGACGCAGCGGACCTTCGCCGAGCTCGTCGAGCGCAGCACGCGCGTCGCACACTTCCTGCGCGACGAGGCGGGCCTCGCGCCGGGGCAGCACGCCGCGGTCCTGATGGAGAATCGCAGCGAGTACGTCGAGATCGTCGTCGGCGCGATCCTGGCCGGCGTCTGGCTGACGCCGATCAACTGGCACCTCGCGAAGGACGAGATCGCCTACATCGTCGAAGACTCGGGAGCGAAGGTCGTCTTCGCGGACGAGGCCCACGCGGAGACCGTCCGCGCCGCGGGGGCGCCGCGCGTGGTGACGGTTGGCGACGCGTACGAGGCGGCGCTCGACGCAGCCTCGAGCGAGCCCATCGACCTCGCCGGCCCGCCCGGCGGCACGATGATCTACACGAGCGGAACGACGGGACGCCCCAAGGGCGTGAAGCGTGCGCGCAAACCGACCCTCGGCGAAGCGCTCGCGTACCAGTGCGAGATGGGTCGCGCCTACGGCCTCGACGGGAGCGGCCCGCATCTCATCACCGGGCCCATGTATCACGCCGCGCCGCTGCTCTTCGCCCTCTACGACCAGGCGAACGGCGCACCGATCGTGATCCTCCGGCGCTGGGACGAGCGGACGGCGCTGCGCACGCTCACGGAGCGCGAGATCGTCCACACGCACATGGTGCCGACCATGTTCGTCCGGCTGCTGCGTCTGCCCGAGGCGGAGCGCGCGGCGTTCCGGGCGCCGAAGCTCCGGCTCGTCATGCACGGCGCGGCCCCGGTCTCGGTCCCCGTGAAGCAGCGGATGATCGAGTGGTTCGGGCCGGTGCTGCTCGAGTACTGGGGGGCGACCGAGGGCGGGGTGAACTCGCTCGCGACCTCCGAGGAGTGGCTGGACCACCCGGGGACGGTCGGCCGCGTGCTGCCCGGCTTCGACGTGTTCGCCCGCGACGACGCCGGCCACCGGCTCCCTCCCGGCGAGACCGGCGCTCTCTACTGCCGCCACGAGCGGATCGCGCAGGTGTTCGAGTACCACGGCGCGCCCGAGAAGACCGCCGAGGCCCACCCGGAACCGCATCTGTTCACCATCGGCGACGTCGGCTCCGTCGACGCGGAGGGCTGGGTCTACCTCGCCGACAGGAAGTCGCACATGATCATCTCGGGCGGCGTGAACATCTACCCGGCCGAGGTGGAGCAGGTCCTCCAGGAGCACCCGGCCGTGGCGGACGTCGCGGTCTTCGGGGTACCCGACGACGAATGGGGCGAGTCCGTGAAGGCCGCCGTCGAGCTGCGCCCGGGCCACGCGCCAGGGGAGGGCCTGGCGGAGGAGATCCTCGGTTTCGGCCGGGAGCGGCTCGCCCGGTACAAGGTGCCGCGTTCGATCGACTTCGAGGAGAGGCTGCCCCGGCACGATTCCGGCAAGCTCTACACCCGCAAACTGCGCGACCCTTATTGGCAGGGCCGCGAACGCAAGATCTGAAACAAGGAGACGTCATGGCCACACGCGAACTTTCGAACCGCGAGATCTCGGACCGGATCCAGATCAACGATCTGCTGATCCGCTACACGACGGCGATCGACACCAAGGATTGGGCGCTGCTCGATACCTGCTTCACCCCCGATGCCCACGTGGACTACACGAGCGCCGGCGGCGTGGCCGGCGACTACCCGAAGGTCCGCGCCTGGCTCGAGCAGGCCCTCGCGCCGTTCCCGGTGACGGTCCACGCCCTGGCGAACTCGATCGTCCAGATCGACGGCGACCGCGCGACCGCCCGCACCTACGTGCACAACCCGATGACGTTCAACAACCCGGACGGCTCGATCCACATCTTCACGGTCGGCGCGTTCTACAACGACAAGCTCGTGTGGACCGACGACGGCTGGCGCATCGCCGAGCGCATCGAGGAGACCGCCTTCATGGACGGCGGCCTGCCCGAGGCGCTCCAGATTCCGGAGTAGGTCCCGGCGCGCTACGCGCCCGGGGAGAGCACGAGCGGGATCTCGGCGAAGCCGCGCACGTTCCCGCTGTGGATCCGCACGAGGCCCGGCTCGTTGACCTCGTAGTCCGGGAAGCGCCCCATGAACTCCTCGAGCGAGACGCGCGCCTCGAGGCGGGCCAGCGCCGCGCCGAGGCAGAAGTGGATGCCGCGGCCGAAGGCCATGCTCTCCTTGCAGTCGCGCCCGACGTCGTAGCGGTCCGGCGCCTCGAAGGCGCGCTCGTCGCGGTTCGCCGCCCCGATCAACAGCGCGACCTTGGCGCCGGCGGGGATCACGACCCCGTGCCACTCGGCGTCGCGCGTGGCCACGCGTGCGATCAGCTGGGAGGAGGCGTCGAAGCGGAGCGTCTCCTCCGCCCAGCCCGCGATCAATCCCGGATCCGCGACGACCCGCGCGCGCTCGCCCGGGTGGCGCGCCAGGTGGACGAGGGCGTTGCCGAGCAGCTTCGTCGTGGTCTCGTTCCCCGCGATGATCATCAGGAAGAGGAAGGCGATGATGTCGCGGTCTTCGAGCCGATCGCCGTCGATCTCCGCCCGGATGAGCGCGTCCGTCAGGTCGTCACCGGGCCGCGCGCGGCGCCGCGCGACGTGTTCGCCGAAGTACTGGAGGAGGCGGATCGAGGCCGCCGCCGCCGTCGGCGGGACCGCCGAGTCGCCTTCCTCGCGATGGACGACGTCGTCGGCCCACCCCCGGAGTTCGTCCCGGTCCTCGGGCGGGACACCGAGCATCTCGCTCACGACGTCCATGGGGAGCCGGCCCGCGAAGTCGGCGATCCAATCGCTCCGGGGCCCGGCCGCGGCCATGCGGTCGAGGTAGGTCCGCGCGAGCTCCCGGATCGGGCCCTCGAGCTGCGCGACGCGGCGTGGCGTGAAGCCGCGCGAGACGAGCGCTCGCAGGCGCGTCTGCCGCGGAGGGTCCATCGCGAGGAACGACATCACCCGGTCGGCGTTCTCCACGCTCTCGAGGGCGACCCCCTCCCGGGAGCTCAGCCGTTCGCTGTCCTGGAAGGCGGCCAGGACGTCCGCGTGGCGCGAGAGCGCGTAGAAGCCGAGGGCCTCGTTGCGGTAGCAGGGCGCTTCGTCCCGGAGCCGCCGGTAGATCGGGTAGGGGTCCTCGTGGACGGCCCAATCGTAAGGGTTGAATTCGAGGGGCTCGGGCACGCGGGGGACCTCCGGAACCGCAGAGGCCAGGGAAGCACATTGACATTTTGCATGCAATGTGAAATGTGGTAGTGATTCCGAATCCTTGCCGGGAGTCACCGTGTCCGAGCCCGCTCTCCGCGTCCCCCGTCGCCGCTCCCGGGCCCGCCGCCCGCGGGCCGAGCAGCGCGCCGAGACCCGGGCCCGGATCCTCGACGCGGCCATCGCGGCCATCGCCGAGCTCGGCCTCGCGCGGGCCTCGGCGAACGAGATCGCCCGCCGCGCCGAAGTCACCTGGGGTGCGGTGCAGCATCACTTCGGCGACAAGGAGGAGCTCCTGGCCGCGGTGCTCGAGGAGGGATTCGATCGCTTCGCCCGCCGGCTGGCGGACCTTCCGGACGAGGCCTCGGGCCTCGAAGAGCGGGTCGGGGAGTTGGTCGACCGGGCCTGGTCGCACTTCCGGAGCCCCGTCTACCGCGCGAACTTCGAGATCCTGCTCGGCACGGTGCGGGCGGCGCCGAACCCCTCGAATCAGGCCCGCACTGCGGCCATCCCGGCCCAGATGCTCGCGGCGGTCGACGCCCTGTGGACGCGCATCTTCCACGATTCACCACTCGCGCGAGCCGAGCGGCACGCCCTCGAGCGCGCGGTGATCGCGATGCTCTCGGGGCTCGCGACGAACGAGATGCTCCAGGGCGAGCGGCCGCTCGTGTCGGCCGACCGGGAGATCGCGCTGTTGAAGCGGACCCTCGCCGGGGAGCTGATGCCCGCGCCGGGTCAGCCGTCGTAGGGGCGGAGCACCGAGGCCTCGGCGCCGGCCTGGCGCGCTTCCTCGACGAGCTCCGGAAGCGCCTCGCGCGCGGCGCGAAGCTCTTCGGCCGCGGCGTCCCATTCCTTCTTGATCTGCCCGAGCGCATCGCCGCGCGGATACCCGTCGTGTCGTGCGCGCGAGTAGGCGCCCTCGGCCTTGCTCGCCCGCAGCCGCGCTCGGGCGATGCGGTCGCTCGCCTCCTTGAGGCGGTCGCTCCAGCTGGCCGGCGCGTCCTCGGCGTCGGCGTCGGAGTCGGCTCGGGCGTCGGCAGCCGGCTCGGCGGCGAGGAGCGCGGGCGCGGCGGTCGACAGGCCGCCGAAGAGCACCAGGAAGCCGGCGGCAACCAGGCCCCGTATCAGGGGATGGGAAGACGACAAATGGACCCTCACGAAAAAGTCGGAGACTGCCTCTGCATCGGCGGACTCGTGGTTCCATGTTAGGGCTTCGGCCTGACTATTCCGCGACCTCGATCCGGCGCCAGAACGCCACGTAGTCCCGGATCTCTTCGGCCGCCTCCATGGGCTCGCGGTAGGTCCAGGCCGCGCCCGGGTTCGCCTCGCCGTCGACGACGACGTCGTAGTACGAGGCCGTGCCCTTCCAGCCGCAGTAGCTCGTTTCGGGGCTGTCGCGGAAGAACTCGCGGCGGAGCGAGTCCGGCGGGAAGTAGTGGTTTCCCTCGACGACGCGCGTGGCGTCGCTCTCCGCGATGACCTGGCCATTCCAGACCGCCTTCATGAACGTTCCTCCGGGCGCGCACCTCAAACGTCTCGGCCGTAGGGTAACCTGCCGCCCCATGAAGATCGCGATCGGCGAAACCTGGGAAAACGACGGGCCGGACGGCACCTGCTTCGGCTGTGGCCACGCGAACGAGCGCGGGCTCCGGATGTCCTTCACGCGGACCGGCGAGAACCGGGTCGAGTGCCGCTACGAGGCGCCCGAACACCTGTGCGGCGCGCCCAACGTCGTGCATGGCGGCGTCCAGGCCACGCTGCTCGACGAGGTCCTGGGCGTCGCCGGGCACGTGGCCTTCGAAGACGAGGAGGTCGACATCGTGACCGTCGACTTCGAGCTCCGCTACAGCAGGCCGGTCCTGGCCGGCGTTCCGATCGTGGTGATCGGCGAGTTCGAGCGCCGCGAGGCCCGTGACGTCTACGTCCGAGGCGAAATCCGCGACGCCGAGGGGCAGGTCCTGACGACCGCCCGCGCGCGCTGGCGCCAGATCGCCCCGCGCTCCTGAGAGCGGGGCCGAGCCCGCTGCGGCCGAAGCGTGCTTTGTGCGCCTGCGCACTGGGAACCGCGCCCGAAGGTCCGATCCGGACCGAGGAGGCACCCCTGGAGGTTCCCATGTCCTGGTTCGCACCGAAGCGGGCGAGTGCGCTCGCCCTGCCCGAAGTTCCCCCGAGCGCGACGTTCATCGAAGAGGGCTGCCAGCTGGCCGGCCAGCTCCAGTTCCAGAACGGCGTCCGCATCGACGGGCAGATCGAAGGCGAGGTCCGTGCACGCGGCACCGTGATCGTCGGGGAGACGGGCGCCGTCGACGCCTCGATCTTCGCGGACGTCGTCGTCGTGCTCGGCGAGGTCCAGGGCGACATCAGCGCCACGACCCTCGTCGCGCTCCACAAGGGCGCGCGCGTTCGCAGCGACATCACGACCGCAGGCATCGTCGTCGAGCCCGGCTCGAACTTCCGCGGGTCGATCGTGATCGGCCCGGAGGAGGCGCCGGCCCTGGCCGAGGGCGCGGGGCCGGACCCCGACACGACCCTCGAGGTCGCCGACGACGGGCGGCTGGTCTTCGAGGAGGAAGTGGAGCCCATCGCCAAGATCGCGGCCGAGGGGCTCCGCTAGCGGTCCGCTCCGATTCCGGCGTCCCGCTATCCTCGGAGGCGTGTCGGAGACCGAAACCCACGTCCGGCCGCTTCGCGCCGAGGACCTCGACGAGCTCCTGCGGCTGTACGAGCAGTTCCGCCACGAAGACGACGCGGCGACCTCGCGAAAGCGCCTCGAGGAGACGTGGCGGGAGATCCTCGCGAGCTCCTGGGTGCTCCACCTCGGCGTCTTCGCCGGGGAGCGCCTGCTCGCGGCGGCCCACGCGAGCTTCACGCCGAATCTCACTCGGCGCGCGCGCCCCTACGCCGTCGTCGAGAACGTCGTCACCGACGCCGCCCACCGCCGCGAGGGCCACGGGGCTCGGGTCATGAACGCCCTCATCGACGCCTGCTGGGAGCGCGGCTGTTACAAGATCATGCTGCTGTCCGGGGCGCATCGGCCCGAGGCCCACCGTTTCTATGAATCCCTGGGGTTCGATTCGAGCACGAAACGGCCTTTCCTGCTGCGCCGGTAACCGAAGCCTCTCCGCGATCGTTCTAGAGGGGGAGGTCCAACATGGGAAACGCTTCATCTCTGTGGGGTGCGCGGGCCGTGAGCTTCGCCCTCGCGACCCTGCTGCTCGGGGGGCTCGCCGGGAGCCTGTTCGCGGCGCGTCCGGAGCCCCCGAAGACGGCCCCCGAGTTCCACGCCGAAGCGTGGATCAACAGCGAGCCGCTCACCATGGCCGGGCTGCGCGGAAAGGTCGTGCTGGTCGAGTTCTGGACGTTCGCGTGCTGGAACTGCCAGAACGTCGAGCCGTATCTCGTGCGCTGGCACGATCGCTACGCCGAGAAGGGGCTCGTCACCGTCGCGGTTCATACGCCCGAGTTCTCCTTCGAGCGCGATCTCGCCAACGTCCGGGAGTACGTCGCCGACAAGGAGATCCGCTACCCGATCGCCGTCGACAACGACTTCACCACGTGGAAGCGCTACCGGAACTGGGCCTGGCCCACGATGTATCTCGTCGACCGCCAGGGCCGGATCCGCCACGTCCAGGTGGGGGAGGGCCGCTACGACGTGACCGAGGCGAAGATCCGGGAACTCCTGGCCGAAGCTCCTGCCGAAGCGTTCGGCAAGAACCCGCGCGCGGAATGAGCTTCCGCGGGAAGCGGCCGCTTCGCGTGCCTCACGCGATCCCGAGCTGACGGCACAGCATCTCGCTCGTGGCCTTCGCCCAGCGGCGCACCTCGCTCGGTTCCGTCGTGCGCTCGGTGATGGCCTCGGCGACGCTCGAGACGGTCGTCGAGAAGAGATCGGCCTTGAAGTCGAGATCCCGGGAGCCCTTGGGCAGGACCTCGGCGAGGAGTTCGCGCACGCGGGCCCGGACGAGCCGGTTGCGCTCCTCGATCTGGGGCGTGTGTTCGAAGAAGGCTTCGGCTTTGCGCAACGCGCCGCGCCAGACCATCTCGTCGGCCTCGGAACGGAAGAACCGTTCGACGGCGTCGCCAATGCGCTCGCTCGCGGGCTTGCTCGTGTCACCGAGCAGGACCTCGATCTCGGACCACGTGGCCGAGGAGTCGAGCACGTCGAGCTGGAAGAGCAGCGAGGCCTTGTTCGGGAAGTACTGGTAGAGCGAGCCGACGCTCACCCCGGCCACCTCCGCCACGCGGTTGGTGTTGAAAGCGGCCGGACCCTCCTCCTTCAAAACGCGAGCCGCGGCCTGGAGGATGGCCTCGGTCGTGCGGGCCGAGCGGGCCTGTCGCGGGCGTTTGCGTGGTTGGATGCGGGCTCGGGCGGCCATGGCGTTCTCCAGCGTTCGGGCTTTCGGGCGGTTTCGAATGCGAGTAGTTTATGCGAGCAATTGCTCGTATTCTAGCCTCCATCGAAAGGAGGCCCCATGGCCCAGGAACCGGCGGCGCTCGGCGCCCTCCCCGACGAGAAGGTCCGCACTGTCCTCGACCGCCTGCATCGCGAGGCGGACGCGGAGACCCCGCGCATGATGGTCCAGGCCCTGCGCTACGTGCCGCACTGGCTCCGGAAGCGGGACCTCCCCTGGGACCGGCTCGGCGGCGTCTTCGACGACAAGTTCATCGCCCTCGACCGCAGCCAGGGCGTCTTCTGCTACCTGCTCGCCCGGGCCCTCGGCGCGAAGCGGATCGTCGAGTACGGCACCTCCTTCGGCGTCTCGACGATCTACCTGGCCGCGGCGGTTCGCGACAACGGCGGCGGGCAGGTGATCGGGAGCGAGTTCGTCCCCGCCAAGGCGAAGCGCGCCCGCGAGCACCTGGCCGAGGCGGGCCTCGAGGAATGGGTCGAGATCCGGGAGGGGGACGCGCGAGAGACCCTGCGCGACCTGCCCGGCGAGGTGGACTTCTTCCTGAACGACGGGTTCCCCAACGCGGCGCTCGCCGTGCTCCAATGCGTGGCACCCTTCATGCGGCCCGGCGCGGCCCTCGTGACCGACAACGTGGGCGCGTTCTGGTCGAACTACGAGGCCTATCTCGCGTGGCTGGCGGACCCGGCGAACGGGTTCCGCTCCGGCCGGCTCGAGATGAACGAGGGCACGGAGCTCTCGGTCAAGGTCGCTGCGACTCACTGAGGAGCCCCGATGCGCCTCCTGCTCATCCCGCTCGCCTTCCTGGCGTTCGGTCTGACCTTCATGACCACGATCGGCTCGGGGCTCGAGGTTCCCGAGAGCATGGACGAGGTCGCCGAGTGGCTGCGCGGCTACGGGCCGTGGGCCTGGGCCGTCGCCGCGCTCGTGATCGCGGCGGACTCGGTCCTCCCCATGCCGACGGCACCGGCGATGTTCGTGCTCGGGGTGATCTACGGGCCGCTCCTCGGCGGGTTCATCGGCAGCGCCGCCTCGACCCTCGCCGGTGCGATCGGGTTCGGTCTCGTCCGCTTCCTCGGCCCGCGCGGCGCGCGCTGGGTGGTCGGCGACGCGGACGTCGCGCGCGCCGAGGGCTTCTACGACCGCTACGGCCTGACCGCGATCGTGCTCGGGAAGGCCGTGGGCGGCCCCGCCGAGTGGGTCGTGTTGATCGCGGGGCTCTCGCGCATGCCGACGAGCCACGTGCTGCTGGCCATCGCGGTCGGCGCCGTGCCCGCGGGCTTCGTGATGGCGACACTCGGGGCGATGGCGATCGACCGACCCTGGCTGAGCTTCGGGTTGACCGTCGGGATCGCCGCGGCGGTCGTGTTCGCCGGGCAGCGGCTCGCGAGCGTCCGCAGCCGGCCCGAGGCCAAGGAGACGGCCTAGCGCTTCCGCAGCTCCGCGCTCTCGGTCTGCTCGTTCCTCATCGACTCGGCCATGCCGTGTTCCTCGCCGTAGAGGAGGGCGCGCTTGGCCGCGGCGAGGACGGCCGGCTTGCTCTCGGCGAACTCCGCGGCGATCTCCCGCGCCCGGGCGAGCAGGGCGTCGCCGGGAACGACCTCGTTCACGAGCCCGTAGGCCGCCGCCTGCTCGGCCGTGAACTTCCGCCCGGTGAGCACGAGCTCCCGCGCCCGGGCCGAGCCGACGAGCCGGGGCAGGAGATGGGTGCTCCCGAGCCCCGGCAGGATGCCGAGCCGCACGAAGGTCACGCCGAGCTTCGCGCCGGCGGCGGCGATGCGCAGGTCGCAGGGGAGGATCATCGTGATGCCGACGCCGATGGCGGCGCCGTTCACGGCGGCGATCACGGGCTTCGGGAACTCGAGGAGTTCGAGGGGGAGCTTCTTGAGAAAGGCCTCCTCGCCGAGCTTCGGGCCGCTTCCGGCCTTGCCGCCGGCCTGGTGCGCCTTCAGGTGCTCGAGGTCCACGCCGGCGCAGAACCCCCGGCCTGCGCCGGTGAGGATCACCGAACGCACGGCGTCGTCGCCGCGCACCTTCTGGAACGCGTCGTAGACCTCGTCGCCCATCTCGGTGGTGTAGGCGTTCAGCTTGTCGGGCCGGTTCAGGGTGATCGTCGCGATGCCGTCGCGGACGTCGAAGAGCAGGTTCTCGTACATCGCTACTCCCCGGTGTAGGGCACCCAGCGGGGCTTGCGCTTCTCGACGAAGGCCTTGGCCCCTTCCTCGAGGTCCGCGCACTTCGAGTGTTCGCCGATCGCGTTCCAGGTGTCGGTCAGGGCCTGATCGAGGCCGGTGTCGAGACTCTCCCAGATGCACTGCTTCGAGCGGGCGAGGGCCGTGGGCGAGTGCTCGGCGATCTTCGCGGCGAGCTCCCGGGCGCGGGGAAGCAGCTGGTCGCCCGGCAGCACCTCGCCGACGAGGCCGATCTCCTTGGCTTCCTGGGCGCTCATGCGCTCGCTGCCGCCGAGGAAGGACATGCGCAGCACCGCTTCGAGCGGAATGCGGCGCGCGAGCCCGACGGGTTCGAGGCCCGCAATCAGCCCGACCTTCACGTGGGTGTCGAAGAAGGTCGCGTGCTCGGCGGCGAGCAGGAGGTCCGTATCGGCCACGAAGTGGAGCCCGCCGCCGCAGCACATGCCGTTGATGGCGGTGATGACGGGTTTCCAGCAGCGGTTCTGGATGGCGGTGAGCTGGAACCAGGGTGCCTCCTCCCGCGGGAGGAAGCCGGTCGCCCGGGCGTCGCCCGACGCCACGTCGGCGACGTCCATGCCGGTACAGAAGGCCTTCTCGCCCGCGCCCGTGACGATGGCGCAGACGACCTCGCCGTCGCGTTCCACGGCTTCCCACGCGGCCTTCAGCTCGTCCGCCATCGCGAGGTTGAAGGCGTTGTGGCGCTCGGGGCGGTCGAGCGTGATCGTGGCGACGCCGCCGTCGACCTCGTAGCGCAGGGTCTCGAAATCCATGCAGGACTCCTAGCGGCCGAGGATCGCGATGCCGCAGGCGGTGGGGTGGCCCCCGATGTTGTGGGAGAGCGCGAGCTTGCCCTCGACGCCCGGGACCTGGCGTTCGCCGGCGCGGCCCTGGAGCTGGAGCACGTTCTCGTAGATCATGCGCACGCCCGTGGCGCCGGTCGGATGGCCGAAGCTCTTCAGGCCGCCGTCGGTGTTCACCGGAAGCGAGCCGCCGAGCTCGAACTCCCCGCTCGCGATGTGCTCCTTGGCCGCGCCCTTCTCGCAGAAGCTGAGGTCCTCGTAGCTCAGGAGCTCGGTCAGCGAGAAGCAGTCGTGCACCTGGGCGACGCCGATCTCCGCACGCGGGTCGCCGACGCCGGCCTGGGCGTAGGCGTCCGTCGCGGCCCAGCCCGTGGGCTTCCAGGAGAGGAAGTCGTTGGTCGGGTCCTTCTGGGGGTTCGGTCCCGATTGGATCGAGACGGCCTTCACGTAGACCGGGTCCGCGCGGAACTCCTTGGCGAGGTCCGCGCGCACCAGGATGGCGGCGGCGGCGCCGTCGGTCTGGGCGGCGCAGTCGTAGAGCCCGAAGGGCCAGGAGATGAGGCGCGCCTTCTGATAGTCCTCGAGCGTGATCTCGCGCTTCAGGAAGGAGTTCGGCGCGAGGGTGCCGTTGTGGTGGTTCTTGATGGCGATCTTGGCGAGGTCGTCCCGGCCCGCTCCGTACTTCTCGAAGTAGGTGGCGGCGCACAGGGAGAACCAGCCGGCGGGTGTCTTCGGCAGGTCGCGGACGCCGTCCATCATGACCGAGGGGCCCGAGACGCCGCGGTCCTTGGGCTTGTCGTAGCCGACGACGAGCACCACGTCGTGCATGCCCGAGGCGACGGCCATCGCGCCGTAGCGGAAGGCGTCCGTTCCCGTCGCGCAGTAGTTCGAGACCATGCTGACGGGCTTCTTGAAGAGCTTCAGCGCGTCGCTGCACTCGTGGGGGCCCTTCTGCGAGTAGATCGAGCCCGTGAAGACCGCTTCGATGCGCTCCTGCGGGTCTTCGATCCCCGCATCGGCGTAGGCCTGGTAGGCCGCGTCGACGATCATGTCCGAGGGCGACTGGTCCCAGTTCTCGCCGAACGGGCAACAGCCGACGCCGACGATGGCGACCTTGTCGCGGATGCCTTCGCTCATTGGGGCTCCTCGGCCGGGCACGCCTTCCAGTAGTAGTTCGGGCGGCCGCCAGCCATGTGAATGCGGCGAAGCTGGAACTCGACGGGCATCCCCGTGGCGACGGCCTTCGGGTCGACGTCGACCAGCTGGAGATGGATCCGCGCGCCGTCGACCTCGGTGATGGTGACGACGGTGGGCGGATCCGGCGTCGGAAAGAAGAAGTCGAAGGTGTAGGTGACGACGCGGCCGATGCGGTCCGAGAAGCGCGCCGGCGTGAAGTCGTCCTTCGCGAAGCAGCTCTCGCACACGCGCTGGTTCGGGAACTGGTGCGCACCGCAGGCGTTGCACTGCTGGCCGAGCAGGGCGAGGTCTTCGTCGCGCTCGCGGTGGTGGACGGTCGCCGAGAGGCCCGGGCCGGAGGCGTCCACCCACTCGGTGGCGTTCAGGTTGCGCGCCTTCACGTACTTGTCGTAGCTGGCGACGGGGCGCCGGCGCTCGAGGTGCCAGGAGACGCCGCGTCGAGGGCCGAGCTTCTCGGCGTGCTCGCTGGCCGTGAAGGCGAGGGCTTCGGCGCCGTCGCCGTAGCTCACGGCGAGCACGCGCTCGCCCGGGGAGAGCGCTTCCAGGGCGGCGGCGAGCTGGAGGAGCGTGAAGGCGCAGCCGGCGTTGCCGAGGCGGCCGAAGAACGGAGCCTGGGTCTGGTCGCCCGAGAGGCCGAGCTTCCGAGCCACGGTGCCGTGGCTGCGCGCGTCCGGGGCGTAGAGGCAGACGCGGGCGAAGTCCGCGGCCTTCGCCCCGAGCTTCTCCGACAGCCCCGCAACGACGTCGGTCGTGTTCGGGACGTAGCCCTCCTGGACGACGAAGCGGTCCTCCCAGCTGTGGACGAAGGTGTCCTGCCGCGTGCGCCAGAGATCGACGATCTCGTCGGCGACGGCGTGAGCGCCGTCGAACTCGAGCACCACGTTCTCGTCCGAGACGAGGAACGCGACGGCGCCGTCGCCGAGGTTCGCTTCGAGGGGAGAGCCGGGCGCCGCCATGCGGCAGTCGCTCGCGACCACGAGCACGTTGCGCGTCGAGCCCGCGCGAACGGAGTCGATGGCGGCGCGCAGGGCCGCGGTGCCGGCCCGGAGCGATCCGCTCTGATCCGAGGTGCGAACGTCGCGCGGCAGGTCGAGGGCCTTGGCGAGGAGTGCCGCGCCCTGCTTCTCCTGGAAGGCGTAGCTCGTGGACGCGAAGACGACGCCGTCGACGCGCGTGCGGTCGAAGCCGCGCAGGCAGTTCACCGCCGCGCTCACCGCCATCGTGACCGCGTCTTCGTCGTTCCAGGCGACGGCCTTCTCCGGGCCGCCTTCCTTGGCCGGCCGGCCGCCGAGGGCGGAGAGGGGCAGGCGCGTCGGCGGGACGTAGGCGCCGTAGGAGGCGATCCCGGCCACGGCTAGGCCTTGGGCTTCGGCGGGACGCCGTCGTAGAACGGGTAGGGCGTCTTCATCAGGCCGAAGTCCTCGAGCTGCTTGCCGAGGTTCTTCTCGAAGTGCTCGAGGATGTCCTCCACCTGCCAGCCACCCGGCCGGAGCATCGACGTGCCGTAGCGCGGCTGGTTCACCATCGTGATGCGCTCGGCGCCGCTGCCGAAGATCTGGCCGGTGACGTAGTTCGCCTCGTCGCTGCAGAGGAACGCGACGAAGGGGCCGTTCAACGTCGGGTCGATGAAGGGCAGGTCGACGATCTTCCCGCCGATCTTCGCGGTGGCGGACATGCGCGTGGTGCCGGCCGGGCTGATCGCGTTCACGCGGATCCCGGCGCGCGCGAGCTCGAGCGCCCAGGTGTAGGTCATGCTCGCGATGGCGCCCTTGCTGCCCGCGTAGTTCGTCTGGCCGAAGTTGCCGAAGTGCGCGGCGGAGACCGTGTTCACGATGGCGCCGCCGGTGCCCTGCTCCTTCATGCGCAGGGCCGCTTCCTGGCTGCACATGAAGGTTCCCTTCACGTGCACGCGCAGGACGGAGTCGAACTCGTCGTCGGTCATCTTCAGGAACGTGCGGTCCTTCACGTTCCCGGCGTTGTTCACGATGGCGTGGATACCGCCGAAGGCGTCGACACACTGCTGGATCAGCGCCTTGGCGCCCTCGCGCGAGCCGATGTCGTCGGTGTTCGGCTGGGCCTTGCCGCCGGCCTCGGAGATCTCCTGCACGACCTTGCCGGCTTCGTCGGCGTCGATGTCGTTCACGATCACCGAGGCACCCTGGGCCGCCAGATGGAGGCAGTGTCCGCGTCCGATCCCGCGCCCGCCGCCCGTCACCACCGCGGCCTTGCCGTCGAGAATTCCCATGGTCGATCCGCCTCTCGGTTGAATTTCGAGACGTAGCGTATCGCAAATGGCGGACGGGATGCAAGCGGCCGCGAAACCGAAAAACTTCACTCTGGCAGAGGGTTATGAAATCTGACGGGCCATCAGATTCGAGCCGGGCTCCTGGCGGGGCCGCCCCGCCTACCGCCCCGGCCCGACCTCGTCGATCGGTGCCGCCAGCAGGGAGACGCCCCCGTCGACGCGCGCGAGGTAGTGGACCTCGCGGTAGCCGGCCGCGGCGATCGCTTCGAGGCTCGCGTCGAGCCCGACGCCGACGTCGTGCGGGCCGTGGCCGTCGTCGCCGAGCGTCACGCCGATCCCCATCGCACGGGCGCGTTCGAGGATCTCGGGCAGCGGATAGATCGGACTGAGCCCCCGCCGGTAGGCGCCCGAGTTGACGTCGAGCACCGACCCGGCTTCCCGCACGGCCTCGAGAGCCGCTTCGATCGAGGGCCAGACGCGTGGGCCGAAGTGCGCGTCGTCCCCGTCGAACTTGCGGATGAGGTCGACGTGGCCGACGACCTCCGGCCGGAGCGTCGCGACCAGCTCGGTGAGCGCCTCGAAGTAGCGGATCTGGAGCGCTTCGCGGCCGCCGCAGCGCTCGGCCATCTCGTCCGTCTTCTCGGGAGACTCGTCGATGCAGACCCCATCGACGTCGTGGACGCTGCCGATCACGTACTCGAAGCCGCCCTCTTCGCGCAGCGATCTCATCCTCGCCTCCCAGGAATCCGGCGGCAGGCGTTCGGTCTCGAAGCCGACGATGAGCTCGATGCGATCGGCGTAGGTCGCGCGCAGGCGGTGCGCCTCCTTCCCGTACGCGGCGAAGGTGAGGACGAGGTCTTCCGGGGCGAGGTCGTTCTCGTCTCCGAACAGGTCCTCGCGGCGGTAGCGCGGGCAGTGCTCGGACAGACCGTAGTGGCTGAAGCCGCGGTCGATCGCGGCGTGGACCACTTCTTCGAGGGTCCCCTTGGCGTGTCGGCAGAACTCGCCGGAGTGCGCGCTGTGATAGCTGAACCAGGGCATGGCGATGGGCCCGAGCTGGAGGGTTCGCGGCTCCTAGATCCCGCCGGCCAGGATCTCGGCGATGCGCTCCTCGTGCTCCCCGACCGTGCCGAACACGTTCTCGAGGACCCAGGCGCGCTTCAGGTAGTAGTGGGCCGGAACCTCCCACGTGTACCCCATGCCGCCGTGGACCTGGATGCAGGTGCGCGCGTTGCGCATGGCGCCGTCGCCCGCCGTGACCTTGGCGGACGAGGCGGCGCGCGCGACGTCGCCGACGCCCGGGTCGTCGAGGGTCGCACCCGCGGCGTAGACCGCGGCGCGCGCGACCTCCTGGCGCACGAACATGTCGGCCAGCATGTGCTTGATCGATTGGAAGCCGGCGATGGGCCGGCCGAACTGCTCGCGGCCCTTGGCGTACTCGGTGGCGAGCTCCTGGGTCGATTCGGCGATCCCGAGCAGGAGGGCCGCGGCGAGGGCGGTGCCTTCGAGGTGGAGCTGCCGGGTGTCCTCGGGGCCGGCGACGCGTTCGCCGGCCGGCAGGTTCTCCACGTGGTGGACCGGCGTGAGCGGATCGAGGGGCGTCGCCACCGCGGTGGCGTCGAGGGACTTCGGATCGACGTGGTACGCGCCGCTCGGGCGAAGCACGAGGAGCGCGTCGAGGCTCTCGAGGTGCTCGATCACGTAGGGCTCGCCGAGCGCGCCCATCAGGTCCACGCCGCCGACGACGGCGTCGCCGCTGCCCGCGCCGTCGATGAGTCCAGCCGCGAGGTGGCTCCACACCAGAGGACCCGGCACGAGGCGGCGGCCGAGCTCGCTGAAGACGACGACGGCGTCGGCCATGCCGAGCCCGACGCCGCCCTCGCTCTCGGGGCGCCGCAGGCCGAACACGCCCATCTCGGCCAGCTCGCTCCAGAGCTTCCGATCCAGGGCCGGTGAGGCTTCGAGCTCGCGGAGGGCCTCGACGGACACGCGGCCGTCGCAGAAGGAGCGGACGCCGTCGCGCAGGGCTTCCTGGTCTTCGGTGAGGCGGAAGTCCATGGCTAGCGGCTCCCCGCGGCGACGGGCTTCGGATCCTTCGGCAGGCCGAGGATGCGTTCGCCGATGATGTTGCGCTGGATCTGCGAGGTGCCCGCCGCGATCGTCAGCGAAAGCGACTGCATGGCCCGGTGGATGACCTGCTGGCTCGGCAGGCCCGCGACGTCTTCACGCGAGAGGGCGGCGCGGCCGAGCAGCCGCATGCCGAGCTCGCCGACCTCCTGGTAGACGGTGCTGTAGAAGAGCTTGATGGCCGAGGCGCCGAGGCCGGGGACGCCGGTCTGGGCCGTCTCCGAGACCGAGAGCTTCACCATCGCCCAGAGTGCGTCGAGCTGGGCCGCGAGGTGGCCGACGTCGCGGCGCAGCGCCCGGTCTTCCCAGGCCGCGGCGTCGTGGCGCGTCACGCGCTTCGCCAGCTCGACCATGCCCGCGAGGATCTCCTGGAGGTGGTACATCTCGCTCGCGAAGGCGGTGCCGCGCTCGAAGCGCAGGGTCACGTTCGTGACGCGCCAGCCGTCGTTCTCGGCGCCGACGCGGTTCTCGACGGGGATGCGCACGCCCTCGAGGAAGACCTCGCTGAATTCGCCCTCGCCCATGAGGGTCGGGAGCGGCCGGATGTCGATGCCGTCGAGGTCCATGGGCATGATCAGCCAGCTGATGCCGCCGTGCTTCGAAGCCTCCTGATCCGTGCGGACGAGCAGTTCGCAGTAGTCGGCGCACTGGGCGAAGGACGTCCAGATCTTGTGGCCGGTCACGACGTAGTGGTCGCCGTCGCGGTCCGCGCGGCACTGGAGCGCCGCCAGGTCCGAGCCGGCGACGGGCTCCGAGAAGCCCTGGCACCAGACCTCCTCGCCCTTCAGGATGCGCGGGATGTGGGTGGCCTTCTGGGCGTCGCTGCCCTCGGCGATCACCGTCGGGCCGCCGTGGAGCATGCCGACGAAGTTCACGCCGATGTAGGGCGCCTTCGCCCGGGCGATCTCTTCGTAGTAGACGAGCTGCTCGGTCAGGGAGGCGTCGCGGCCGCCGTAGGCCTTGGGCCAGTTGATCCCGGCGTAGCCCGCATCGAAGAGCTTGCGCTGCCAGCCCGTGTCATAGGCGCGGCGCGCGTCCCAATCGCTGTAGGGGGGCGGGGTTCCGTGCGCAGGCACGGTCTCCGCGAGCCAGGCGCGAAGCTCCGCGCGGAACTTCTCGTCGGCTTCCGAGTACCGGAGATCCATCGAACGTCCTTCAAACCCGCGGCGCGGAGCATAGGTGGGGCATCGGGGGGAGACAAGGCACGCTTCGGGCGAAGCGAAGTGTATGATCGCGCCCCATGCGTTTCTCGGTTCAACTGCCGACGGATCAAGTGGAATCCGGCGAAGACTTCGTCTCGGCCGAAGCCATCGCGGAGATGGCCCGGACGGTGGAGGAGGCGGGCTTCGACGCCTGCTTCGTCACGGACCATCCCTTCCCGAGCGACCGCTTCGTGCAGGAGGCCGGCGGGCACCACGCCCTCGATCCGTTCGTGGCGCTCTCCTTCGCGGCCGCGGCGACGACGACGCTCCGGCTCCAGACCCACATCCTCGTCCTGCCGTATCGGAACCCGTTCCATGCGGCGAGCGCCCTCGCGACGCTGGATGCGCTCTCGGGCGGTCGCGTAATCGTCGGCGTCGCGGCGGGCTACCTGCGTGACGAGTTCGAGGCGCTCGGCGCGGACTTCGAAGGGCGCAACGCCTACTGCGACGAAGCCCTGCGCGCGATCCGCGCGGCCTGGACCGAGGACGGCGTGCACTTCGAGGGCACGGGCTACCGGGCAGCGGGCCACACGCTGCGCCCGCGGCCCGTGCAGAAGCCGCACCCGCCGATCTGGGTCGGTGGCAACAGCAAGGCGGCCATCCGCCGCGCCGTCGAGCTCGGCGATGGCTGGCTGCCGGTGCCGACGCCGAAGAAGATGGCGGGCTTCATCCGTACCGCCGCCATCGCGAACCTGGACGACCTGCGCGAGCGCCTCGCCTACGCGCACGAGCACGCCCGGGCCGTCGGCCGCGAGCGCCCGCTCGACGTGTGCTTCGTCCCCTTCGGCCTGAACATGAACGACCAGGCCGACCTCGAGCCCGCGCGCTTCCGCAGCCGCATCGCCGAACTCGAGGAGATCGGCGTCACCTGGCTCACGGTGACCCTCGCCGCCCGCAGCCGCCAGGAGTTCTGCGACCGCGTCCGAGCCCTCCTCCCCTGATCCGCGCCGTTCGTCCTCAGAGGTAGCGGGCGTACTCGTCGAGGACGGGCAGGACTTCGTCGCGCGGGGCCGAGGGGAGGCGGAGGACGCACTCGGTGACGCCGGCCTCGCGGTAGTGGTCGAGCTTTTCCTCGGTCGGGAAGACGCCCATCGGGACGATCTCGAGCTGTTTCGGGTCGCGCCCCCGCGCCTCCATGGCGGCGTGGAGCTTCGGGAGCGCATCGCGCAGCCCGCCGCCGCCGATCGGGAGCCAGCCGTCGCCGTACTCGGCGATGTGTTCGAAGAGCGTCGGCCCGGGCCCGCCGCCGAGCAGCACCGGCGGCCGCGGCTGCTGCACGGGCTTCGGCCACTGCCAGCTCGGTTCGAAATCGACGAACTCGCCGTGGAACTCGGCCACCTCGTTCGCCCACAGCGCCTCCATCGCGAGCATCGTCTCGCGCACGTGGGCGCGGCGGCGCTTCACGTCGATGCCGTGGTTCTCCATCTCCTCGTGGTTCCAGCCGTAGCCGATGCCGAGGACGAAGCGCCCGCCCGAGAGGAAGTCGAGCGTCGCGATCTCCTTGGCCAGGGCGATCGGGTCGTGCTGGGCGACGAGGGCGATGCCCGTCCCGAGCCGGATGCGCTCGGTCCGTGCGGCCGCGGCCGCGAGGCCGACGTAGGGGTCGAGGCTGCGGAGGTATTCCTGGGCGAGCTCGGCGTCGCCGGTGGGTGGCGGCGTGCGCCGGCTGGTCGGAATGTGGGTGTGCTCGGGAATGAAGAGGGAGTGGAATCCGCGCGCCTCGGCCTCGGGGCCGAGCTCCGTCGGGCTCATGGCGAGGTCCGTCGCATGGATGGTGACGCCGAGCTTCAACCCGCCTCTCCTTCTCTCGTGCCGCGGGTTTGCCCGCCCGCGGCCAGAGTGAAACACGTTACAATTCCGTCCGCACGCGGGTTGCGTGCGATCTCTAGAATGGGACCCCGTGGCCGCCGCCCCGACCGAAATCGACCACAGCTACGAGCTCTCCGACCGCTACGCGCGGGAGGCCGGCCGGGTCTACCTGACCGGCGTGCAGGCCCTCGTGCGCCTGCCGCTCTTGCAGAAGCAGCGCGACCTCGCCGCCGGGCTCGACACCGCGGGCTTCATCTCCGGCTACCGCGGCTCGCCGCTCGGCACCTACGACACCGCCCTGTGGCAGGCCCGCGCGGAACTCGAAGCCGCCGACGTGCGCTTCTCGCCGGGCGTGAACGAAGACCTCGCCGCCACCGCCGTCTGGGGCTCCCAGCAGGCCGGCCTGATGCCCGGGCCGAAGCGCGACGGTGTCTTCGGCATCTGGTACGGGAAGGGCCCGGGCGTCGATCGCTCCCTCGACGCCCTGAAGCACGCGAACTACGCGGGCACGGCGCCGAAGGGCGGGGTGCTCGCGCTCACCGGCGACGACCCGGGAGCGAAGTCGTCCTCGATCGCGCACCAGAGCGAGCACGCGCTCATCCACTGCGGGATGCCGTTCCTGAACCCGGCGAGCGTGCAGGAGTATCTCGACCTCGGCCTGCACGGCTTCGCGCTCTCGCGCTACGCCGGCACCTGGGTCGGCTTCAAGTGCCTGACGGACACGGTCGACAGCGCCGCCTCGGTCGAGGTCGGACCAGCGCGCGTGGAGATCGTCCTTCCCGAGGAGGACGCGCGGCCCGAAGGTCTGCACATCGCCTGGGCGAACTACCCGCTGCCCGTCGAGCAGCGGCTCTACCAGCAGCGCTTCCCGGCCATCCATGCCTACGTCCGCGCGAACGGTCTCGACCGCACGGTCTTCGGCGCCGGCGGGGCGCGGCGGTTCGGCATCGTCACCACGGGAAAGGCCTACCTCGACGTGCGCCAGGCCCTCGACGACCTCGGCATCGACGAGGAACGCGCGCGGGCGCTCGGCCTCGAGGTGTTCAAGGTCGCCTTGCCCTGGCCCCTCGAGCCCGAAGGCATCGGCCGCTTCGCCGAGGGGCTCGAAGACCTGCTCGTCGTCGAGGAGAAGCGGCCGATCCTGGAAGACCAGATCGCGCGGCTCCTCTACAACCGCAGCGAACGCCCGCGCCTGCTCGGGAAAGTCGACGAAGACGGCGCGCCGCTCGTGCCGGCCGAAGGCGAGCTCGCGCCGGCACCCGTCGCCGAGATCCTGCGGCGTTGGCTCGGGCGCCGAGCACCCGAAGCGGCGCAGCGCTTCACTCCCGCGCCCGAACCCGTCGCGCCGCCCGCGGCGAGCGGTCTCATGCGCCTGCCGGCGTTCTGCTCGGGTTGCCCGCACAACACGTCGACCGTCGTGCCCGACGAAAGCCTCGCCCTCGGCGGCATCGGCTGCCACGGCATGGCCGTCTGGCTGCCCGGCCGAAACACCCTGGCCGTCACCCAGATGGGCGGGGAGGGCGCGAACTGGATCGGCCTCGCACCCTTCACGGAGACGAAGCACGTCTTCCAGAACATCGGCGACGGGACGTACTTCCACTCGGGCCTGCTCGCGATCCGGGCCGCCGTGACGGCCGGCGTGAACGTGACCTACAAGGTGCTCGCGAACGGCGCCGTCGCCATGACGGGCGGCCAGCCCATCGAAGGCGAGGCGCTCGAGGGCGAGGTCACGGTGCCGCAGATCGTGGCCCAGCTCCGGGCGGAGGGCGTCGCGCGCGTCGAGGTCGTGACCAACGAGCCCGAGAAGTACCCGGCCGGTGCGATCCCGAAGGACGTCGCCATCCACCATCGCGATGCCCTCGACGGCGTCCAGCGCACCCTGCGCGACGTCCCGGGCGTGACCGCGATCGTCTACGACCAGACCTGTGCGGCCGAGGCGCGCCGCCTGCGCAAGCGCCAGGCCTTCCCGGACCCGGACCGCCGCATCGTCATCAACGAAGAGGTCTGCGAGGGCTGCGGGGACTGCAGCGTGCAGAGCAACTGCATCTCGATCGAGCCGGTCGAGACGCCCCTCGGCCGCAAGCGCCGCATCCACCAGTCGTCCTGCAACAAGGACTACTCCTGCGTGAAGGGCTACTGCCCGAGCTTCGTGAGCGTCTCCGGGGGCACGCTCCGCAAGGCCGCCCGCGAGGCGGTGGATGCGGGGGATCGCTTCGCTTCGCTGCCGCTGCCCGAGCGGCCGCCGCTCGATCGCCCCTTCAACGTGCTGGTCACCGGAATCGGCGGCGGGGGCGTGGTCACCGTCGGCGCGATCGTCGCGATGGCGGCGCACCTCGAGGGGCTCGGCGTGAGCGAACTCGACGTCACGGGCCTCGCCCAGAAGAACGGCCCGGTCTCGAGCCACGTGCGCGTGGCCGAGCGCGCCGAAGACCTCCATGCGACGCGCATCCCCGCCGGCGCCGCGGATCTCGTGATCGGCTCGGACATCGTGGTGACGACCGGCATCGACGGCCTCTCGCGCATGGGGAAGGGCCGAACGACGGCCGTCGTGAACACCCACGTCGCCCCGACCTCGGACTTCGCGAGCAACCCGGACCTCGACCTCTCTTCCCGCGCCATGGAGCAGGCCATCGAGGCCGCCGCCGGGGGCGAGGGCTGCCACTTCCTCCCGGCGTCGCCGCTCGCGACGGCGCTCATGGGCGACGCGATCGCGACGAACCTCTTCCTGCTGGGCCATGCCTTCCAGCTCGGCCGGCTCCCGGTCTCGCTGCCGGCGATCGAGCGCGCCATCGAGCTGAACGGCCGCGCGGTGGAGATGAACCTGCGCGCCTTCTCCTGGGGGCGCCTCGCCGCCCACGACCGCGAGCAGGTCGAGGCGGCGGCCCGGCCGGGTCTGCGCGGCGAGTCCGGCGGACTCCCCGAAACGCTCGAAGCGCTCCTCGCCCACCGCACCGAGCACCTCACCGCCTACCAGAACGCGCGCCTGGCGAAGCGGTACCGCAACCTCGTCGACCGCGTCGCCACGCGCGAGCAGGCGGTGGCGCCCGGGAACGATGCCCTCGCGCGCGCGGTGGCCCACGCCTACGCGAAGGTGCTCGCTTACAAGGACGAGTACGAAGTCGCACGGCTCTACAGCGACGGCCGCTTCGCCGAGCAGATCCGGCGCGAGTTCGAAGGCGATCCGGAGGTCACGCTCCACTTCAACCCGCAGCACCTGCCATTGATCGAGCGCTTCCTCTCGCGCGCGGATCCGGAAACGGGCCGCATGCCCAAGTGGAACATCCCGGCCCGCTACTTCCTGCCCGTGCTCGGCGTGATGGCGCGTTTCAAGTTCCTGCGCGGCACGCGGCTCGATCCCTTCCGCAACGAGCACCGCGTGCTCGAGCAGCAGCTCATCGGGGAGTACGAGGAGCGCATCGAGGAGATCCTGGCGACGCTCTCGCAGGAGAACCACGCCGTCGCCGTGGAGCTCGCGAACCTGCCCGAGCGCGTGCGCGGGTTCGGCCTCGTGAAGGAGGCGCAGCTCGCGGAGGCGCGGGAGCGCGAGACGGAGCTGCTCGCCGCCTACCGCGCGAGCTAGCCGCCGCTTCCCGGAGCTCGAAGCCCGGAGCTAGTGCACCTCGATCAGCATCTCGTTGCTGAGCAGCCCGCCGGGCGTGGTCACCTGGAAGGTGTGGTCGCCGAGGGGCGGGAGCGCCGCGAGATCGATCCGTAGCACCTCGTCCGTGCAGGCCGGGAGCGTTCCGCCGAGCTCGCACTGGACCGTTCCGTCGACCGCCTGGCCGTCGACGAGCAGCCCGGCGCCCGGAACGACGTGCCGGCCGAACACAGTGAAGCTCGCGACCGTGGTCAGCACCGGAAGCGCCGGCGGGCTCTGGCCGCCGAACTGCGGGAAGCGCGAAGGCAGCCAGATGGCAGGCTGCGGGTGGTCGACGTCGGAGTTCGCGCCGATGCGGCCGGTGAAGGTGACGGTGATCTCGCCGGCCGCGGCCTGGTCGAGCAGCTCCTGCCGCGTGAAGGGCCCGCTCTTGCTGCCGTCGTCGCCTTCGCGGGCGTAGAGCCCTTCGTCGTAGATCAGCGAGAGGTCGATGGCGCCCCCCGTGCCGAACTTCGTGCCCTTGCCGCCGAGCAGGACCACGCCGTCGTCGTCGGCGCGCTCGAGGGCTGCGAGCAGCGCCGTGGTCTGGGGGTCGCCCGCGGTGTTCGCATCGAGCGTGACCTGGCGGCCGAAGCTTCCGGCGAAGCCCATGGAGCCCTCGAGGAAGAGCTGGAAGAGCTTGAACGGGCCGTCGCCGAGCGAGTTGCGGTTGACGAGCGGGATGTCCTCGGTTCCGAAGGTCATGCCCCAGGAGTAGAGCTCGTCCGGGCCGTCGAGCGGATCCCACTGCACCGCGTTGAGGGGCGTGAGCGAGATGAGTCCCCACATGCCGGAGCGGCCGTTCGGGAGCAGCAGGTGGCGGTCCGGAATGCCGCGGAAGGTCGGTGCGTCCATGCCCTGCTGCGGCGTGTTCGTGCCCGCCCAGAACGGGAGCGCATGGCAGGCGCCCTGGGTGCGGCTGCAGCCCACCGGGAAGTCTTCGTCGACGCCCTTCAGGAACTGCTGGAAGCCTTCGAAGGCCTGGGGCGAGAGCGTGTCGTCGAGACGCCGCTCGCGCGCGGGCGGGTAGGGCACGCTGCGCAGGAAGACCGCCATGGCGTCGCGCTCGGCGATGCTGAAGGCCCCGGCCAGGCCTTCGCCGTTGTCCGGGCAGGCCCCCTGGTCGCACATCGTGCCGGACATCGCACCGTCGACGAGGGCGCGGAAGCAGGAGTGCTCGTCGGTGCAGTCGGGCGGGACGTCGACGCCCGAGTCCGCGACCTCGGCGTTGATGCCGCCGAAGGGGTCGCCGACCACGCCGTCCCAGTGGAGCGGCAGGGTGTCGCGCAGGCCGCGGATCGGCATGGTGGTGCGGGGCTGGGCCTGGTTGCAGCCGGGCGTGAGGCAGACGGCGCCGAGGTTCCAGAGGAGCTGGTCGGTGTTCCCGTCCGGGTGGCAGCTCGCGCAGGAGAACGTCCCCGTGGTGGAGCCGTTCGCGTCGTTGAAGGCGATGCGCCCGGCCTTCACGTCCGGGTGCGTCGGGTCGTCGAGGGCGATGCGCTTGGTCTCGATCGGGGCCGTCGGGTCCGAGACGTCCACGCGCGAGACGCTCGCGTCCACGGCGTTGAAGACCCAGGCCTCGGCCGGCTGGCCGCCGCCGTCGGAGGCGAGGACGAGCCCGCGCGGGATGGCGCCGACGTCCGCGCGGCCGAGCACCTGGCCCGTGGCCGCGTCCATCGTGAAGAGCTTGCTCGAGCCTGCGGCCACGGCGACCACCGTGGCGTCGTCGTCGCTCACCTGGATGCCGAAGGGGGTGGAGAGGGCCATCCCGGGTGCCGGCTGCGAGGGCGGCAGGGGCTCCAGGTCGAAGAGCGTGGCGGCGTCGCAGCCGGCCGAGCAGTTCACGCGCGCCACCTGGTTCAGGAACATGCGGTTCTCGATCTCGGCCAGGCCATGGCCGGCCGTTCCCGAGAGACCGTTGGCATCGTTGCGCGCCTCGGTGAGCGCCACGAGCACGTCGCCCTGGGAGTCCACGGCCAGGCCGTAGAGCAGCGTCCCGAACGCGGAGACCTCGGCGACGGGCGATTCGTCCGCCGTGTCGAACACGAGGAGGTCGCGGTCCGGCGTCGCGGGGTTGCGGATGATGTCCGCCACCAGGTTGCGCGTGAGGATGATGTCGATGCTGTTGCTCTGGAGCTCGGCGATCGAGAAGGTGCAGCCGGGCTCGAAGGCGGGGATCAGGCAGCCCGAGAGCTCCGTGCGGTTGCCCGATTCGAAGGGCAGCACGAAGAGCCGGCCGCCGCGCACGGCCAGGGCGCGCGGCTCCTGGGAGGGGATGAAGATCTCGCCCGTCACGCTGCGGGTGGCGACGTCGACGATCGCCACCGCGTTGCGCGAGGAGAGTGCGACGTAGGCCTTGGCATCGTTCGCGAAGGCGATGCCGACGGGCTCGTCGAAGGTGGTGACCTGGCCTTCCGCATCGAAGGCCTGCACCGTGCCGACCACGCGGTAGCGCGTCGGGCTGCCCGGGGCGACGTCGATGATGCTCACGCTGTCCGAGACGTGATTTGCGACCCAGACCTCGAGACCGTCCGGCCGAACGGCGACGCTCACCGGGTCGATGCCGACGGAGATGCGCTGCATCACCTTCTGCTTCGTCGTGTCGATCACCTCGAGCGTGTCCGCGGCCGTGTTCGCCACGTACAGCTCGGGCTGCGTCGGCGAGAGCGCGAGCGGGCTCGCGTGGGGGCTCGCGAAGCCCGGGTGGCCGATCGGGATCTCTTCCTGGCAGGCCAGGAGCAGGAGCGGGAGGGAAATCACGACGATCGAGCGGAGTGATCTGCGCATTCAACCCTTATAAGGGATGCCTGAACGCGCGGTCAAGAAACGGCCCCGGGGCCCTCTCTCACGCCTAGGGGCAGCGGTGCTCGGTGATCTGGCGCCGCCGCGCCTCGAAGGCCCGCATCCAGTCGGTGGTGCGCGGCGGCCGCGCCGTACCGTCCGGGTCCTCGACCTCGCCGCCCACCCCGTCGAGCCCTGCGACGTCGAAGAGCGTGCGGATCTGCTTCCGCGTGAGCGCGCCGAGTCGCTCGGCCAGGAGCGCCCGCGCCGGCTCGGAGACCGGCGTGTCGCGCAGCGTCCCGACGGGGTGCGCATCGAAGCGCGCGACGCAGGCGTTCGCGTCGCGCCAGACCGGGTTGCGGGTCCAATCCTCGATGTCGACCTTCGAGGTGATCACGAAGAAGCCGCGCCCGAGGATCGCGCCGAGGTCGCCGATGTAGACGACGGGCTCCTGGCAGGCGTGGATCGGTCCGCCGCCGGGCGCGCACGCGAGCGTCTGATTCTGCTCCTTGCTGTCGCCGTGGCCGAGGAACGCGGCGAGGAGCGTCAGCGCTTCGCGCTCGATCCGCTGGGCTTCGGCGCGCGCCGGGTCGGGGGAACGCGTCGCGAGCAGCCACGGCCAGGGGACGCCTTGGCCGGAATGGCCCTGGATGCGCCGGCCGTAGTAGCTCTCGAGGATGGCCGGCTCGAAGGTTCGCACCACGTCGGCACGGGGCGCGGGGCGCGGGTTGGCGGGATCGAGGCTCTTCAGGAAGTCCCAGGGGTCCTCGGGGCAGCCGCGGCACTCGACGCGCACCGGGTCGATCCGGTCGCTGTAGAAGCCGAGCGCCCAGAGCAGGCGGCTCCCGAAGATCTCGGCGTGGACCTCCATGTTGTCCGGGCCGTACTTCACCTTGACGACGTTGCCGTCTTCCTCGCGGCAGAGGAACTTCGGCGTGTTCCCGCCCGGCGTCGTGGTCGGGACGACGAAGGTGCACTCGAGGGGCTCGTCGGCGTCCCGCGTACCCGGCGGGCCGGCGCGCAGGTCGAGCTTCGTCGCGTCGACGGGGCGGCTGGCGCTGGCGTTGCGCAGGGCGCGTTCGCGCTCCGCGTCTTCGACGGGGCCGGGTTCGGGCGGGGGCGCGAGCATGGAGGCGCAGGCCGTTGCGAAGGCGACGCAGGTGACGGCGAGGAGGCGGGTGCGCACTAGCGGGCCCCCCGGAGGCGCGGGTCGTCGGCGCCGTCCGCGATGGCGAGGGCGAGCTCCGCGAGCGCGGGCGCGCGCCGGTCCGCGAAGGCGTCGCCCACCGTCTTGCCCATCTGGAATCGCTTCAGGATGCCTTCGCTGATCACCGCCAGCTTGGTGTAGGCGAGGACCTGGTAGAACTCCACCGAATCGACGTTGCGGCCGCTCGCCCGCGCGTAGCGCGCCACGATCTCGTCCCGGCTCGGGAAGCCCGGGCGCGCGGTGATCCCGCCCGAGGCGACGAGGTCCGGCTCGCCCTCCTCGATCCAGTAGATGAGCGTGTAGCCGAGGTCGGCGAGCGGGTCGCCGAGGGTCGCCATCTCCCAATCGAAGATCGCGACCACGCGGCCCGGGTCGTCCGGGTCGAGGGCCATGTTGCCGAGCCGGTAGTCGCCGTGGACGATCGTGGCGTCGGAGTGGGCGGGCAGGGCGCGGGCGAGGCGGGCGAGGAGTTCCTCGACCTCGGGTAGGGGCGCCGTGCGGTTCCCCTCCCACTGCTTGGCCCAGCGTCGGACCTGGCGCTCGACGTAGCCCTCGGGCCGGCCGAAATCGCCGAGCCCGACGGCGCCGGGATCGACGGCGTGAAGCTTCGCCAGGGTGTCCGCCAGGGCTTCGCCGATGCGGCGGCGCTCTTCGGGCGCCGTGGCGTACGTGCCATCGTCGCCGAACTGGAGGATCACGCCCGGGCGGTCCTCCATCACGTAGAAGACCGCGTCGTTCACCGCCGTGTCTTCGCACAGCGCGAGGGGCCGGGGCACCGGGACGTCGGTTGCGGCCAGCGCGTGGAGCACGCGGTGCTCGCGCGCCATGTCGTGGGCCGTGGGCAGGACGTGGCCGAGCGGCGGGCGGCGCAGGATGAACGTCCGCTCGCCGTCGCGCACGCGGAAGGTCAGGTTCGAACGCCCGCCCGCGATCAGCTCGTAGGCGAAGGGGCCGCTCGCTCCCGGGACGTTGTCCCGCAGGAACCGCGCGACGTTCTCTTCCTGGATGCCCGGCGTGCCCACGCCGCGGAGCGTAGGACAGCTCCACTCGGGGAGCAGGGTGCGGATGAGGTCAGGGCTTCGGGATCTTTCGCGCGGCAGGTAGAGGGCGCGTCCCTCCCGTGTCCTGCGTTTCGGCGGCTCGGGCCTCGGGCCGGTCGCGGGCGCCTATCTCCTTGTCCTCCGCCTCCTGCTCCTTCTCGGCGGCCTTCTGCTCGAGCGCCTTGGCCTCGAGCTCCGCGATCAACCGGACGATCGCGGCGACCACCGCCTGGATTGCCGCGATCACCGGGCCCACGTACGGAATCGCCGCGGTGGCCAACGCGGCCGCGGCGACCTGGGCATGAAGCGTCTCGGCACGTGCCCGGTCCAGCCGGCCCTGCTGAAGCATCCGAAGCAGCTCGTCGGCCGCCGCCTGGGCCGCGGCGATCTCTGCGCGCTCGGCATCGCTGGCCTCCGCGTGGCCGAGGTGCACCGCCAGCTCCGCGCGGCGGGCCGAAAGCTCGACGCGGCGGGTCGCGAGCTCCGAGCGCACCGCCGTGATGCGGGGCGCTTCCGAGTGGGATGCGGCGGTGACCTGCAACGGAGCGAGCATCAGCAGCGCGGTCAACAGGATCCGAAGCGTGGCTTCAATTCGCACGTCGTTCCTCCTTCCCGCCCAGCACGGGCGGGATCCGTCAGCAGCTGCGCGCCCGGAAGCAGTAGCCCCCTCCGTAGGAGTCGAGCGTCTCGTTCTGGTACGCGTTGAAGAGCTGCTTGATCTTGACCTTCATCGTGCCTCCGCTGCCCGGGAGGTCGATCAGGTTCTTCAGGTCGGCCTTCGTCTTCGTGGCCATGGCCTCGACGGCGTCGATCCGAGCCTCGAGGTCGCCACTCGCGGCGGATGCAGAGCCGCCCAGCGCGGCGATCTTGTCCTTGTTGGTGCGGATCCGATCGTCGTGGTTTTGGAACAGGGCGTCGTGGATGCCGAGTTTCTTGATCTCGACCTTCATGACTTCTCGGACCTTGATCTCGAACTGCTGGTCGTCCGGGAGGAGGGCCACGTTCACGTCCGACTGTTTCACCAGCTTCTTCAGCTGGGCGAGCTCGTTCCCGAGAGACCGCACCTGGGCTTCGAGGTGGCGCACCTGGTCCTGGACCGCCGCGTCGGCTCCCGGGCGAGCGCCGCGCTGGGCGCCCGTGGCAAGCAGGGCGAGGGGAACGAGAAGGATGGCGAGTACCAGAGAGACAGCGGAAGGCGAGCGATCGGACGGCATGGGGGACCTCCAGCCCGCGGTGGCCCGGGCACGTTCACCATACCCGAGCTACACCGCTGGGGGTCGGCGGTTCTCGGGACCTGCCCTGGAGGTGCCGTCTGGTGGACCCTACTCCGGGAGCAGCGCGTTCAGCTGATCGACGGCGTCGACGTACTCTTCGACCATGCGCTGGATCACGTCGCGCACGGGCTCGACGTCGTTCATGGTCCCGACGACCTGGCCGACCGGGTTGAACGCGACCTGCTGGGACTTGCCCGGGTAGCGGTGGACGCGCGAGACGGCGTCGGCGGTGACCATGAACTGCAGCGGCATGCCGAGCGGGTCGGGCGTGTCCTCGCGCCCCCAGGCCTCGGTCCAGTCGTTGCGCAGCATGCGGCAGGTCTTGCCGGTCCAGGAGCGCGAGATGACGGCGTCGTGGCTCGTGGCGTCGAGGTAGGACTGCTTCTGCTCCGGCGACGCCTCGGCTTCCTCCACCGTCAGCCAGAGGGAGCCGGTCCACACGCCCTGGCATCCCATGGCGAGGGCCGCGGCCATCTGCCGGCCGTTCCCGATGCCGCCCGCGGCGAGCACCGGCACGGGCTTCACCGCCTCGATCACCTGCGGCCAGAGCACCATGCTGCCGATCTCGCCCGTGTGGCCGCCGCCTTCGGTGCCCTGGGCGATGATGAAGTCGAGGCCTGCCTGCTTGTGGGTGATGGCGTGCTTCGGGCTGCCGCAGAGTGCGCCGACCAGCCGGCCGGCGGCCTGGATCTCCTTCACGACCTCGGCCGGCGGCGTGCCGAGGGCGTTCGCGATGAGCTTGACCTTGTCGTGCTTCAGGGCGAGCTCGACCTGCGGCCCGGCGGTGACGGCGGTCCAGCCGAGCAGCTCGCGCGCCTTCTCGCCTTCGGGCAGCTCGGGGACGTCGTGGTCGGCCAGGAGTTTCGACGCGAACTCGCGGTGCTCGTCGGGAATCATCGCGCTGAGCTTCGCCTCGAGCTCTTCGGCGTCGAGCTGTTCGCCCTGGCCCTCGTACTTCCCCGGGATCACGATGTCGACGCCGTAGGGCTTGTCCGTGTGGTCGTCGATCCAGTCGAGCTCGATGGCGAGCTGCTCCGGCGTGAAACCGACGGCGCCGAGCACGCCGATGCCGCCGGCGTTCGAGACCGCGGCGACCACGTCGCGGCAGTGGGTGAAGGCGAAGATCGGGAATTCGAGGCCGAGCTTCTCGCAGAGTTCCGTGCGCATGGGGCGTCTCCGCGGCCTGCCGAGCCCGCTCCGGGGCCGGGGCCGATGCCCGCCAGACTACAACGGAATTCCCAAAATTGAAACGTGTTCCACTTCGGGCCGGCTCTATGATGGCGGCCGTGCTGAAGGACGCCGCGGTCATCGCCGGGATCGGGGAGACCCCCTTCGCGAAGCGCCTCGAACCGTCCGAGACGCGCCTCGCGCTCGACGCGATCCTCGCCGCCCTCGACGACGCCGGCATCGCGCCCGCCGAGGTCGACGGCCTCGCCTCCTACACGATGGAGACCAGCGACGAAGTCGCGATCGCCGCCGCCCTCGGCGTGGGGGACGTGACGTTCTTCAGCCAGGTCGGCTACGGCGGAGGCGCCGGGCCCGCGACGGTCGGGCACCTCGCGATGGCGGTCGCGAGCGGCCAGTGCCGGGTCGGGGTTGCCTGGCGTTCGCGCAAGCGGGGCTCGGGGCAGCGGCCCTGGGCGGCCGCCGGGCCCCCGCCGCCGACGCCCGCCTCCCAGTTCACCCGTCCGCACGGCCTGCTGCGTCCGGTCGACGAGATCGCGCTGCTGACGCGGCGCTATCTGCACGAGTTCGGCGCCACGCGGGACCACCTGGCGAACGTGGCGCTCGCCGTGCGCGGCCACGCCAACCGCAACCCGCGGGCCGTGATGCACGGAAAGACGCTCTCGCGCGAGCAGTACCATGCGGCGCGCTGGATCTCCGAGCCGCTTGGCCTCTTCGACAACTGCCTCGAGAGCGACGGAGCGCTCGCCTGTGTGGTGGTCTCGGCTGAACGCGCGCGCGACCTGCGCAAGCCCCCGGTCTACGTCCACGCCTTCGCCCAGGGTCTCCCGCGCCAGCACCAGACGATGGTGAACTACTGGTGCGAGGACCCGCTGCGCGGCCCGGCCTGGGCCTGCGCCGAGGCGCTCTACCGCCAGTCGGACTTCGGCCCGGAGGCGGTCGCGACGGCCCAGCTCTACGACGCCTTCAGCCCGCTCGTCCTGCTCTCGCTCGAGGGCTATGGCTTCTGCGGCCGCGGCGAGGGGGCGGCCTTCACCGAGGACGGCGGCATCGCCCTCGGCGGACGCCTGCCCGTGAACACTTCCGGGGGCGGGCTCTCCGAGGCCTACGTCCACGGCTTCAACCTCATCAACGAGGGCGTGCGCCAGATGCGCGGCGAGTCGTGCAGCCAGGTCGAGGGTGCGCAGACGTGTCTGGTGACGGGAGGGGAGGGCGTCCCGACGAGCGCGCTCCTCCTGAGGTCCGCATGAGCGAACTCATCTCGAGGTCGGCATGAGCGAGCTCCTGCTGCCGCCGGTCGACGACCTCGCGCGCCCGTTCTTCGAGGGTGCGCTCGCGGGCGAGCTTCGCATCCCGTGCTGTCCGGAGACGGGCCGGCTGTTCTTTCCGCCGCGCGCGGCGAGCCCCTTCGCGCCGCACCGCGAGCACGGTTGGAAGACCGTCTCCGGGCGCGGGACGATCTGGTCCTCCGTGGTGCCGCACCCGCCGCTGCTGCCCGCATACGCCGAGCTCGCACCCTACGTGGTGGTGGCCGTGGCGCTCGACGAGGAGCCGGCGGTCCGGCTGATCGGGAACCTGGCGGCGCCCGGAGGCGGGATCGAGCGGGCGGGGGAGGGCCCGGTCGAGATCGGGGCCCCGGTCGAGGCGGTCTTCGAGACGGTCGCCCCCGACCTGGCCCTGGTCCGCTGGCGCCGACTGTAACCATCCGTCTTCTTTACGAAACTTGCACAAAGAAAGGATTGACTCCCCGCGCCGTTCGGTCGAAACTAGCGCTCGTTAGTTTCTCGGAGCCGCCTTGCCCAACCCCGCCGCCAGCAACGTCACGCCGCTGAAGCCCTCCCTGCGGACCGCCCGCGGCGAGCGCACCGCCGAGCGCATCCTCGACGCCGCCGAGGCGCTCTTCGCCGAGCGCGGCTTTGCCGGCACGACCATGCGCGACGTCGCCGAAGCCGTCGGCATCCGCACGCCGAGCCTCTACAACCACTTCGAGAGCAAGGACGAGCTCTACGCCGCCGTCCTCGAGCGCGGCATCCGGCCCGTGGTCGAGCTGCTCGCCGGCTTCGTCGGCGTGCGTTCGGACGAGGCCGGGCACCGGGAGTTTCTCGAGCAGGTGATCGAGCTCCTCGGCTCGCGCCCGAACCTCCTGCGCCTCGTGCAGTTCGAGACGCTCACCGGCGGCACGCGCCTCACGCCGGCCCTGCGCGATTGGATCGCCACCGCCCTCGACCGCGCCGCCGAGATGGTGGCGGCGGACCCGGGCAGCGCGCCCTGGCCCGAGGAACAGGTCCCGCTGCTCGTGCTCGCCATGTACCACGTCGTGCTCGGCTACTTCACGATCGCGCCGTTCTACCAGGAACTCTCCGGCGAGGATCTCACCTCGTCCGAGGCCCTGGCTCGTCAGACCCAATTCCTCCAGGAGGTCGTCGGCCGGCTCTTGCCGGGCGGTGCCCCGTCGAAAGGCCAAGGTTGAAGATGGACCCGAACGTCGACTACGCGGACTCCCTCGTCTGGGACGGAAAGATGCCCGAACGCCTGCGCTGGCTGCAGCAGAACGAGCCCGTCTACTGGGCCGAGAAGACCCAGTGCTGGATCCTCACGAAGTACGCCGACGTCGTCGCCGTCTCGAAGAACCAGGATCTCTTCACCTCGGGCTTCGGCGTCCGCCCCGGGAAGGACGCGCCGAAGATCGGGCTGATCGACGAAGCGGAGCCGCGCCACACGAACCTGCGCCGCCTGATCAACAAGGGCTTCACGCCGCGCATGGTGAAGCTCTGGGAAGAGAAGTTCCGCGCCATCACCAAGGAGACGCTCGACGCCATCGCCGGCCAGAGCGAGTGCGAGTTCGTCGACGACGTCGCCGCGCCCCTGCCGATCCTGCTGATCGCCGAGATGATCGGGATTCCCCGCGAGAAGCAGAAGGAGTTCCACCAGTGGAGCGACGCGATGATCGCGGGCGACGGGAACCAGGACAAGCCAGAGATCATGGCGAAGTCCGGCGCCGCCTTCCTCGCGTACTCGACGCTCGTGAAGGAGATCGCCGAGGCCCGCCGCGCCGAACCGAAGGACGACCTGATCAGCATCCTCGTGAATGCCGACGACGAGGGCGTGCTCGGGCGCTTCGATCTCGGCAAGCAGAGCGTCGGGGGCCTCGACACCGACGAGCATCTCGCGAACGCCACCAACGAGCTCGTCATGCTCTCGGTGATCCTGATGGTCGCCGGCAACGAGACGACGCGGAACGCCCTGGCCGGCGGCATGCAGGCCCTGATCGAGAACCCGGAGGAGCGCCGCAAGCTGATCGAGAACCCGTCGCTCATGACGAGCGCTTGCGAGGAGGTCGTGCGCTACGTCGCGCCGGTGAACAGCTTCTCGCGCACGGCGACGGCCGATACGGAGCTTCGCGGCAAACAGATTAAAAAGGGCCAGCAGGTGCTGATGGTCTACAAGGCTGCCAACCGCGACCCCGAGCAGTTCGAGGCGCCGAACGAGTTCCGCGTCGAACGCAATCCGCAGCACGTGGGCTTCGGCCTCGGCAACCACTTCTGCCTCGGCGCGAATCTCGCCCGCATGGAGCTGCGCGTGGCCTTCGAGGAGCTGCTGCGCCGCTTCCCCGACATGACCTACGCGACGAACGGCCCCGTCCTGCGGCCGAGCGCCCTCGTGCGGTCCTGTGTCGAGATGAAGGTGAAGTACACGCCGGAGCGTCGCGCGGCGTAGGGGCAAGCGACCACCGATCCCCCTGCTAAGTCGCTCCAACGCGGGTGGTCTGCCGTTCTTGACTTTCGTCTTTTATTCGCTATCCAGATTGGGATCGATTTAGTTGATCCCAATTTGGGACTAATGTATATCCTGGCGGTGCGCGTCCTCGGGACACATCTCTTGGCCAAGTTCATTCGAAAGCACGAGCGAGCTCGCTCGCCGCTCGCGTCGTGGGTAGCTGAAGTCAAAGAGGCCACTTGGGTTGGTCCGGCCTCGGTCAAGGCACGCTACCCCCACATGAGCATCATCGGCGGTCACTACGTGTTCAACATCGGTGGCAACAAGTACCGCCTAGATACTCGGATTCATTTCGACCCGGGAACTGTCTTGGTTCTCCGAGTCGGAACCCATGAACAGTACGACAGCTGGAAGTTTGACTGATATGCGCCTGACCAAGATCCGAAATGAAACAGATCACGCGGCCGCCCTGGCCGAGATCGATCGCTTGTTGCGGACAAGTCCGGAGGTTGGGTCGCCGGACTCCGAATCGCTTGAAGTGCTCTCGATGCTCGTTGAAGAGTACGAGGGCAAAGCTTTCCCTCTGGAACTGCCCACACCAGTCGATGCGATCAAGTTTCGGATGGAGCAGATGGGCCTTGAACAGCGCGATCTGATTCCGTTCATCGGCAGTAGGTCGCGTGTCTCTGAAGTGCTGAATCACAAGAGACCGCTCACGCTGACGATGATGCGCGCGCTACACCGAGGGCTCGGGATTCCTGCGGCGGTGTTCCTTCGAGATGAACCGAGCGAAGTGCAGGCTGGGGCCGAGCCGGACTGGTCCAAGTATCCGCTCAGGGAGATGGCCAAGCTCGGCTGGCTTGATGCACCCAAGCGCATCATGAAATCGCACGCCAAGGAATTGATGGAGCGGTTCGCTGAGCCCCTCCTTGGGCATGGATCTGCCTACGGCTCGCTACTCAAGCGTACCAGGACGCTCCGCAGCGCAAGGGCAATCAACCTTTATGCTCTGGACGCATGGTGCACGAGAGTCCGGATTCGCGCTGCCGAGTCGCCACTGGAAACCGAGTTCGATCGGACCCGAATCGATTCAGCATGCTTCCGCCGTATCGCCCAGCTCAGCGTCTTTGAGGATGGCCCCCTCCGTGCCGTAGCGGCGCTTGGGGATCTGGGAGTGCATCTCGTTGTCGAACGTCATCTCACCGGAACGCACCTAGATGGTGCAGCACTGTTGTCGGCGGACGGCAAGCCGATCGTCGCCTTGACGATCCGCCATGATCGGGTGGACTCGTTCTGGTTCTGCTTGCTGCATGAGCTGGCCCACATCGCTCTCCATCTTGACCCGGAGGTAGGCGCGCCATACATCGATGACATGGAGTCTCCGACGAAGGAGTCAGCTGTCGAGAAAGAGGCGGACCTGGTTGCCCGCGAGGCGCTAGTTCCGTCGCCAGCATTTCGTGCCAGCCGCGCCTATTCGGTCCGGAGTGTTCCTGCGGTTCTCGATCTAGCTCGGAGCCTGGGGGTTCACCCCTCTGTAGTGGCCGGCCGAATCCGCTTTGAAGCGAACGACTACAGAATCTTGGGTTCGCTCGTGCCGTCGGGAGAGGTCCGACGCCACTTCCCGGAGGTCTTTGGGCGATGAATGTGCCGACATACATGCCGATCCTGAAGGGCAAGCAGGGAGAGTTTTGGGCCCTGAGGGACCGCGGCTTCCGAGAGGGCGAACGTCCGATCCTCGAGATTCCGCGGATTCCTTGGGACTTCAAAGAGGAACGCCCGGCGAAGTCTCTCGAAGGCCACGTCGAGAGTTTTGTTAGGGGGCTCGGCGGCGCCCTACGGAGTGCTCAGGGCTGTGGCGTCGACGGAGGGTTCCTCGATGGCGACGGTGCTGACAGCGGAGCTATCGCCCTCGACACCGTTCTCTCGTGGGCGCTGGATCACGACACGATTGTCATTCCATCGACGGGACTGAACCGGGACGACAGCTACAACCGTGTCGCGAGTCAACAGGCCCGCCGCGCCGGGAGCGGTGTGATTGTTCGGCTTGAACGTGAAGATGTCTTTGGGCATGTCGCTGTCAAAGATAGTGTCGAGGCTCTTCTCGACCATTTGGAGCTTCCGCCGGAAGAGGTGGATCTGGTTGTCGATCTAAAGTTCCTTCGAGAAGAAGATGAGGCGTCCGATCTCCAACTGCTCGTTGACACCTTCTCGTCTCTGCCGTTGATGGATCGGTGGCGGTCGCTTTGGTTCGCAGGTGGGTCGTTCCCCGAGTTCCTGACCAACGTGGAACGCAACTCCGAGGAGTTCATCCCGCGTCTCGAGTGGACTCTGTGGACAGCACTCGTGCGTAGCCTCCGATCTGTGCGAACTCCTCGGTATGCAGATTACGGGGTGGCTCACCCGATCTCGCCTGACGTGGATCGGGCGGTCATGAACATGAGCGCGAATATCCGGTACACCACCGAGCATGCCTGGCTTGTAATCAAGGGAGAGGGCACTCGAGGGCGTGGAAACGGCCAATTCCACGAACTCTGTCGGAAGCTCGTGGTGCGTGATGAGTACTCCGGACGGTCGTTTAGCGACGGCGACGCCTATTTCTTCAACTGCTCTGTCGAGGTAGAGGGTCCAGGGAACGGAAGCAAGTGGCGACAGGCTGGGACCAGCCATCACCTGGCTTTTGTGTCCAATCAGGTCGAAGAAGAGAAGGGGCTGCTCACGTAGGCTCTAGGCCCTTTCGTAGCGGAACTTCTTCCCGTCGCTCCAGAGGCGGTGCTTCGGGCCGGCGTGCTCGATGGTGCCGTCGTCGTAGCCGGCGTCGCCCGGGTAGAGGATGCAGGCGCCGCCTTCGATGACGTGGATGCGCGGCTCGAAGGTGATGAGGTCGGCTTCGCCGAGCTGGCGCGCGGCGGTCTCGGTGTCCGAGTGCTCGAGCAGCCAGCTCACGGTCACGAAGGTGGGCGGCGCGAGCGAGAGGCGGCCCGCCTCGTAGCGGTCGATGGCGTCTCCCGGCCGGAGCCAGGCGTGGTCGCCGATCTCCTGGCCGTCCACGGTCACCGGAGCGTGCTCGGCGACCCGCGCGAGGAAGAACCAGGTATCGAAGCGCTTGGCGCGCACCTTGGGCGTGATCCAGCGTGAGATCGTCACGAGGCCGCTCGGCTCGAGGGCGAGGCCGGCCTCTTCCTCGGCTTCGCGGACGGCGGCGTGGCGGGCGTCGTGCTCCGCGTGCCCGCCGCCGCGCTCGCTGTCGGCGGGTTCGACCTTGCCGCCGGGGAAGACCCAGGGCGCCTGGCCGTCCTGGCCCGGGCGCACCGCGCGCTGGAGCAGCAGCACCTCGAGCCCGGCCGAGGCGTCGCGCACGGCCACGACCGTGCCCGATGGTTTCGGAACCTCCGGAGTGTTCGTCGGTTCGATCGGGATCTCGCTCATGATTCCCAGGCTCGCAGGATCGCCTCGGTGTCCGTCACGGTCGCGACGGCGCCGAGGGTGTGCTGGAAGACCTGTTCGACGTAGCTCTCCGGGAAGCCCGCCACGGCGTCGCGCGGGAGCACCATCTGATAGCCGGCGTTGACGCCGTCGAGGCTCAGGTTGGTGATCGCGACGTTCACCGAGACGCCCGTCCCGATGATCGTGCGCACGCCGAGGTTGCGCAGCAGGAAGTCGAGCTCGGTCCCCTGGAAGGGGGAGAGGCCGTGCAGCCGGGGCACGACGACGTCGGACTCGGCGACCGGGACCTCGGGCACGATCGCCGCGGCCTCGGAGCCCGGCAGGAGCTTGACCGGCGCCTTCGCCATGTACTGGAAGATGCGGGCGTTGGCGTTGGCGCCCTGGCCGTCGGCGCGGCGCTCGGCCGTGCAGTGCAGGACCGGGACGCCCGCGGCGCGGGCCGCCTCCGCGAGCCGCGCGATGTTCGGGAAGGTCGGCTGCGCGGCGGCCGCGAGTTCCGGGAGCTGCGAGAGATCCCCGACGACCCCGCGCTGGATCTCCTGGGTGACGAGGGCCGTGTGGCCCGGGGCGACGAGTTCGGCGAGGTCGAGGGCCACCGGGTTACTCCGAGTCCAGGGTGAAGGGCGGCTTGCCGAGCTGCTCGCGGATGGGGGTGAACTCGGGCATCAGCATCGCGCGCCGCTGCCAGTTCGCCCCGTCGACGACGAGCGTGTGGCCGGTGACGTAGGAGGCGAAGGGCGAGGCGAGGAAGGTCGCCGCCCAGCCGAGCTCGTGGGGCTGACCGACGCGGTGCGCCGGCGAGCGCAGGGCGTCGCTCTTGCGGCGCTCGGGCACGCTGCGGATGGCGTGGGTCTCGTCGTCGTGAGGGAAGAGGCCGGGCACGAGGCCGTTCACGCGGATGCCGTAGGGCGCCCACTCGACGGCGAGCGTTTCGGTGAGGTTCTTCACGCCGGCCTTGGCGGCCGCGCTGTGGGCGAAGCCCGGGCCGCCCGTCCAGGCGTAGGCCGCGCCGACGTTCACGATCGAGGCCGGACTGCCGGCGGCGATGTGCCGCCGCGCCAGCTCGCGCGAGCAGAAGAACGTCCCGTTCAGCACGATGTCGACGACCGCGCGCCAGGCGTTCGGGCTCATGTCCTCGGCGGGGACGGGGAAGTTCCCCGCGGCGTTGTTCACGAGCACGTCGGGCCGGCCGAGCTCGGCTTCGACGGCGTCGAAGCTCGCGGCGATGGCCTCCGGGTCCCGGATGTCGCAGGCCGTGTCCATGGCCCGGGCGCCCACCGCTTCGACCGCGGCCACGCCGGCCCTGCGGTGCTCTTCCTTGCGGGAGACGATGGCCACGGCGGCGCCGAGGCGCGCGAATTCGACGGCCATGGCCTTTCCGAGGCCGGTTCCGCCCCCGGTCACGAGCACGACCCGGCCGGCGAACGTCCCCTCCGGGAGCGCGGCCGCGCCGAGCGCCGGCGGTTCGGGCAAGCCCATGCCTTCTCCTCGAGAATCGGAACCCGCGCGCACGGTAGCATGGGCGCCCGGGGTGATAGGCTGTGCCCTCGCAGGGCCCCGGCATCGGGCCGGGCCCCGGAGGATCCCTTGCGTTCAAGCGCGGCCCGCCCGCTCGAGACCGGCAGCGACCAGATCACCGCCCGCGTGGAAGAGCGCGTCGCCGTGGTGACCCTCGACCGCCCCGAAGCGAAGAACGCGCTCACCTGGGAGATGAAGGACGCCCTGCTCGCGGTGCTCGGTGCGGCCCGGGCCGACGAGGGCGTCGGCTGCGTCCTCCTGACCGGTGCGGGCAGCGCGTTCTGCGCGGGCGGCGACACCAAGCGCATGAAGAGTGAGGGCAAGCCGCCGTCGCCGGCCGAGCGGGTGGCGAAGCTGCGGGAGGAGCACGGCATCCCCTGGCTCCTCCACACGATGGAGAAGCCGACGATCGTGGCGTTGCCCGGTGCGGCGGCCGGCGCCGGGCTCGGCATCGCGCTGGCCGCGGACCTGCGGATCGCGGCCGAGTCGGCCTTCATCACCACCTCCTACGTGCGGCTCGGGCTCTCGGGGGACTATGGCGCCGCCTGGTTTCTCACCCAGCTCGCGGGGCCGGCCCGGGCGCGGGAGCTCTTCTACACGGCGGATCGGGTCGCGGCCGCGGAGTGCGAGCGTCTCGGCATCGTGAACCGAGTCGTTCCGGACGAGGCGCTTTCGGAGGAAGCCTTCGCCTGGGCGCGCAAGATCGCCGCCGGGCCACCCATCGCCCTGCGCTTCATGAAGGACAATCTGAACCGCGCGCTGACAGAAAGTCTCGCGAGCTGTCTCGACGTGGAAGCTGAACGCATGGTCGAAGGCGCGACGAGCGAGGACTACCTCGAGGCCGTCGCAGCCTTCGCCGAGAAGCGCGCGCCGGTGTTCCGTGGGCGGTGACCCCGCTCACATGCGGCCGTTGAGCAACTCTCTACCCTTTTGGGCCCGGTGCGACGGATCGTGCCGGACATGGAGGGAATCATGAAGAAGATCGCTCAGCTCGCCCTGATCCTGGCCGTCAGCCTGCCGCTCGCCGGATGCATGGCCGTGGCGTCGCCGGCCATCGGCACGCTCTACACCAACGTGAAGGGGCCGATCGACGCCGAAGGCTCGCTCGGTTCGAAGCGCGGCGAGGCCTGCGCCAGCTCGTTCCTGAGCATGATCGCCACCGGCGACGCGAGCATCAGCGCGGCCGCGGCGAACGGCGGCATCTCGAACGTGAAGACCATCGAACATCAGTCGACGAACTTCCTCGGCATCGTCGGGACGTTCTGCACGATCGTTCGGGGCGACTAGACCCAAGGCCGGGGCGGCCTGGCGAGGGCCGCCCCGGTTCCGTTTCAAGGGAGAGACGTTGGCAAGCGACACCATCCTGCTCGAGTTCGACGGCCCCGTCGCCGTCATGACGAACAACCGCCCGGACAAGCACAACGCGGCCAACGACGAGATGGATACGCGGCTCTGGGAGGTGCTCGCGGAGATCCACGAAACGCCCGGCGTGCGCGCCGTCGTCTGGCGCGGAGAGGGGAAGTCCTTCTCCTCGGGCCGCGACACCAGCGAACTCGGCGTCCGTACCGAAGACATCAGCGACTTCGACTTCATCGAGCGCGGCCATCGCGGCACCCAGCGGTTCTTCAGCTGCCCGGCGCCGATCCTCGTCGCCATGAAGGGCTGGACGATCGGCGGCTCCTTCGAGCGGGCGCTGCTCTGCGACATCCGCATCGCGGCCGAGAGCGCGCGCATGATGCTTCCCGAGGTGAAGCACGGCGTGGTTCCGGACACCGGCGGCACGGCGCGGCTCTTCCAGATGGCGGGGCACGGCCTCGTCGCGGACCTCGCGCTGACCGGCCGCCCGCTCGGCGCGGAGGAGGCGCTCCGCCACGGCATCGTCTCACGCGTCGTCCCCGATGCAGAGCTCGACACCACCGCCATGGAGATGGCCCACGCCATCGCGGCCGCGCCCGCCTTCACCGTGAAGATGTTCCGCCGCACGCTCGGCCGCATGGGGCATCCGCTGGTGAAGCGCTCCATCGAGGAGGAGGCCGTGACGCAGTCGATGGTCTTTGCCTCCGAGGACTACGCGGAGATGAAGGCGGCCCGCGCCGAAGACCGCGACCCCAAGTACCGGAATCGCTAGGAGGACGAGATGACCCTTCCCCGCGCAGCGGCGCTCCTGCTGGCCGCGCTGGCGTTCGCCTGTGGCGACGACGCGCCGCTCCCGGAGGCGAGCGACGAGACCAGCGGGCACGTCGCACCGAGCGCCACGACCGCGCGCGCCAACGCCGCCGTTCTCAACGAACTTCCCTTCGAGGACGAGGCCGACTTCGCCGCGGCGAAGCGCGGATTCCTCGGCGCGCTCGAGAAGCCCGTCATCCTCGACGCCGAGGGCCGCGAGGTCTGGAACCTCGAGCGCTTCGCCTTCATCGAGGGCGACGCGCCGCCGAGCGTGAACCCGAGCCTCTGGCGCCAGGCCCAACTCAACGGGATCCACGGCCTGTTCGAAGTGGCCGAGGGGATCTACCAGGTCCGCGGCTACGACCTCGCGAACATGACCTTCGTCGCCGGCGCGGGCGGCTGGATCGTGATCGACCCCGGCATGACGAAGGAGACCGCCGAGGCGGCGCTCGGCCTCGTCACCCAGCACCTCGGCGAGCGCCCGATCACCGGGATGATCTACACGCACAGCCACATCGATCACTTCGGCGGGGCCGGCGGGATGGTCTCGATCGAGCGGGCCCGGGAGATCCCGGTGATCGCGCCCGAGGGGTTCGTCGTCGAAGCGGTCTCGGAGAACGTCCTGGCCGGGACCGCGATGTCGCGGCGCGCCAGCTACATGTTCGGCTTCCTGCTCCACCGCGGCGAACGCGGGCACGTGGATTCCGGGCTCGGCAAGGCGTCGACCCCGGGCTCCTTCACGATGCGTGCACCCAATCGCACGGTCGATGCGACGCCGACCGAGATCACGGTGGACGGCGTCCGCATGGTCTTCCAGAACACGCCGGGAGCGGAAGCGCCGGCGGAGATGATGATCTGGCTGCCGGACCGCAAGGCCCTGTGCGGCGCCGAGAACGTCTCCCACGTGCTGCACAACGTCTACACGCTGCGCGGCGCGAAGGTCCGCGATGCGCTTCTCTGGAGCAACTACATCCAGGAGACCCTCGACCTGTTCGGGGGTGAGGCGGAGATCCTCTTCGCGAGCCATCACTGGCCGACCTGGGGCAACGCCGAGATCGTCGACTACCTGAAGAAGCAGCGCGACGTCTACAAGTACATCCACGACCAGACGCTGCGGCTCGCGAATCACGGCCTGACTTCGCGCGAGATCGCCGAGACGATCGAGCTGCCCGAGAGCCTCGCGCGGACCTTCGCCGTGCGCGGCTACTACGGGACGGTCCGGCACAACGCGAAGGCGGTCTACCAGCACTACTTCGGCTGGTTCGACGGGAACCCGGCCAACCTGGATCCGCTTCCGCCCGAGGAGGCCGGGCCGCGCTACGTCGAGTTCATGGGCGGGCGCGACGCGCTCCTCGAGAAGGCCCAGAAGAGCTACGACGCCGGCGAGTACCGCTTCGTCGCCATGGTCCTGAACCATCTGGTGTTCGCCGAGCCCGAGTTCATGCCGGCGCGCGAGCTGCTCGCGGCGGCCTACGACCAGCTCGGCTATCAGGCGGAGTCCGGGCCCTGGCGAGCCTTCTACCTCACGGGTTCGAAGGAGCTGCGCGAGGGCATGTCCCCCTTGCCCTTCGAGACGACCGGCTCCTCGGACATCGTCTCCGCGATGCCGAGCGATCTCTTCTTCGATGCCCTGGCGGTGCGCTTGAACGGGCCGGAGGCGGCGAAGGAGGAGGTCGTGTTGAACTTCCAGTTCACGGACCGGGAGGAGAACCACGTGCTGTGGCTCGAGAACGGCGTCCTCCACCACCAGCAACGCCCCGCGCGCGACGACGCGGATGCCACGCTCAAGCTTTCCCGCGCCACCTGGGACGCTATCGTCACGCGCGAGACCACGCTCCGCAGCCGGCTTCTCGCCGGCGACATCGACGTCGACGGAAGCCGCCTCGCGCTGATCGGGTTCTTCTCGCTGCTCGACGACTTCGACCCGGAGTTCCCGATCGTCACGCGCTAGGGGCGGAGCGTGTAGCGGCGGGGGGCGGCGCCGGCGAGGGTTGCGAGGCTCGGCTGCACCTCGCGGACCCAGTCGCACAGGCGGGGGCGCGTTTCGCGCGGGTCGATGAGGTCGTGCACGCCGAAGTCCTCGGCGCGCGGGAAGGCGGACTGCGCGGCGGCGATCTCTTCCTCGAGCTCCCGGCGGCGCGCCTCCGGGTCCTCGGCCGCCTCGATCTCCCGCCGGTAGGCGAGGGCCACGCCGCTCTCCACCGGCAGGGCGCCGCTCTCCGCCGAAGGCCATGCCACGGTGGTGGCGCCGGGCCCGAGGTGGATGCCGGCGGCGACGCCGAAGCACTTGCGGACGACGACGGCGAACCACGGCACCTCGGTCTGGAGGACCGCAAACATCGCGTTCATGCCGGCGCGGATCGTCCCGGCCTGCTCGGCCGCGCTCCCGATCATGAAGCCCGGCTCGTCGACGAAGGAGACCACGGGCACGTGGAAGGCGTCGCACAGCTCGGCGAAGCGGCGGACCTTGCGGGCGCCGTCGGCGGTCATGGCGCCGCCCTCGCGGTGGCAATCGTTGGCGAGGATGCCGACCGGGTGTCCGTCGAGGCGCGCGAGCGCGGTGATCTGGCTGCGGCCGTAGCCCGTCTGCAGCTCGAAGAGGGAGCCCGCGTCGACCACGAGCTCGAGCAGCCGCCGCATCTTGTACGCGCGCCGCCGGTTGCGCGGGACGATCGAGAGGAGCTCCTCCTCGGCCCGCCCGGCCGGGTCGTCGCAGGCCGCGACGGGCGGAGCTTCGAAGACGCTGCTCGGCAGGTAGCCCAGGAACGCCTGGATCTGGCGCCAGACGTCCTCTTCGTCCTCGGCCACGCGGTCGGCGACGCCGCTCGCCAGGTGGACGGCCGCGCCGCCGAGTTCTTCTTTGCTGAGGTTCTCCCCGAGGGCGCGCTCGACGAGCGCCGGGCCGCCGGTCAGGATCTGCGCGGTCTCGCGGGTCATGATCGAACAGTGCGATGCGACGAGCCGCGCCGCCGGGAAGCCCGCGACCGGCCCGAGGGCGGCGCACACGACCGGGACCGTCGCCATGGCTTCGAGCGCGAGCAGGTTCAGGGCGGGCGGCGCCGTCATGTCGTAGCCCGAGCGGCCCTTCTGCCCGGACGTTCCGGCCACCGAGGCGCCCCCGCCTTCGAGCAGGCGGACCAGCGGCAGCCGGCGGCGGATCGCGAGTTCGTCGGCGTAGAGGCCCTTCTTCAGGCCGACGGCCGAGTAGGCGGCGCCGCGGATCGTGAAGTCGTCGGCGCAGACCACGACGGGCCGGTCGCCGATGCGCCCGCTGCCGAGCACGACGTTCGCCGGCGTGAAGCGGCCCGCTTCGTCGGCCTGACCGGCGATCTGGCCCTGTTCGCGGAAGCTGCCTTCGTCGAGCAGGGCGGCGATGCGTTCGCGCGCGGCGAGCCGGCCGCGCCCGTGCTGCTTGGCGACGGCTTCCGCACCGCCGTGTTCGAGGGCGGCCTGGCGCCGCCGTTCGATCTCGTCGCTCTCGGGCTTCCAGCTCATGGCGAAGACCCTAACACTCCCCGGGGCGCCGTCGGGCTCCCTAGGACACCATCGGCCTCCCGCCGTTCGGGTGAAGTACCTGGCCGGTCGTCGTGCGCGAGGCGTCCGTGGCGAGGTAGAGGATGGCCTGGGCCACGTCTTCGGGCTCCGAGAGCCGGCCGAGCGGGACGCGGCGCCGGGTCTGGCCGCGGATCGCTTCCATCGCCGCTTCGTCGAGGCTGCCGTCGGGCCGCCGGGCGCGGATCGTGCTCATGCCGCCCTCGACGTAGCCCGGCGCGACGGCGTTCACGCGGATGCCGTGGCGTCCGACCTCCGCGGCGAGCGAGCGCGTGAGCGAGACGACCGCGGCCTTCGACATGCCGTAGGTCGCGAGGCCGGGCAGGGCTCCGTACGCGCCGCTCGAGGCCACGTTCACGAGGGTTCCGGCGCCGCGCGGGATCATCCGCTGCACCGCCGCGCGGCAGCAGAGGAAGGTGCCCCTGGCGTTCACGTCGAGCACGCGCGCGAGCTCCGCGTCGCTCGTCTCTGCGACCTCGCCCTGGCCGATCACGCCGGCCACGTTCACGACGACGTCGACCCGCTCGCCCGCAGCGTCGAAGAGCGCCTCCACCGAAGCCGAGTCGACCACGTCGCACGCCCGGGCGACCGCACCGGGCACGTCCTCCGCCGCCTCGGCGAGCCGCGCCTCGTCCCGGTCGCCCAGCACGACGCGCGCGCCCACCGCCGCGAGCATGCGCGCCGTGGCGACGCCCATGGCGCTGGCCGCGCCCGTCACGACCGCGGTGCTTCCGGCGAGGTCGTAAGCCTCCCGCGGATCGCGCATCAGCCCGGTACCTCCCAGCCGAACCGGCGCAGCCCCTCGCCGACCGCGTCGACCAGGCCGTCCGCCGCGAGGAAGCGCGAGGCGGCGAGGCTGAAGTCCGGCGCCGCCGCGAGGATCTCGTCGCGCACCGCGCGTGCCTCCTCGAGCTGGCCGAGATAGCCGAGGGCGGAGGCGAGGGTCGGCGCGTAGGAGAGCGCCTCGCTCGGCTGCGCGGCCATGCTCGTCCGCGCGTGCTCGAGTGCGCGCTCGTGCTCGCCGACCCAGAGGTGCGCCGCCGCCAGGACGCCGTGGAAGTGGTGCCGCATCGGATCGAGGGGCGAGAGGCGGATCGCCATCTCGAGCTGCTCGATGCCCTCGTGCTCGTAGCCCGGCTGGAGGTGTCCGATCCCGCGCGCGAAGCGGGCCAGGGCGTAGCTCGGGTTCAGGTCGACGGCCTGCTGGGTCGGGACGGCGGCTTCCTCGAGCCGACGCTGGATGCCGAGGGCCGCGCCGAGGGTCAGGTGCGCCGTCGCGTCCATCGGATCGCAGGCGACGCCCCGCGCGCCGGACTTCTCGGCCGCGGCGAGCTCCTCGAAGGGGTTCGCGCCTTCTCCCCAGATCGCCCACATGAGCTGGCTCATCCCGAGCGCGGCCCAGGCGGCGGAGTTCTCGGGCGCCGCCTCGAGCGCCTGCCGGAACAGCGCGCCGGCCACGCGCGGGTCCTCGACCTTCTGGCGCCACAGGACGTGGAGGCCGCGCTGGAAGATCTCCCAAGCCGTGAGGTTCTCGGGCGGCTTGCGCAGGGCGCGCAGGCGTTCGACCTGGGAGAGCGCGGGCTCGAGCACGCGCACGATGTCGCCGACCATCTCGTCGAGCACGGCGAACAGGTCGTCGAAGGTGCGGTCGTAGCGCCCGGCCCAGTGGTGGTGCCCGCTCGGGCCGTCGAGGAGCTTCACGTTCACGCGCAGGCGGTTGCCCTCGCGGCGCAGGCTGCCCTCGAGGACGTAGCGCGCGCCGAGCTCCCGGCTCACCTTGCGCACGTCGACGCCGGTGCCCTTGAAGGTGAAGGTCGAGTTGCGCGAGATCACCGGGAACCAGCGCCAGGCCGAGAGCGCCGTCGTGAGGTCTTCGACGAGGCCGTCTGCGATCGGCGTGTCGTCTTCGTTTCCCATGCAGTCGAAGGGGAGGACGGCGAGGGCGGGGCGCTCGAGGAAGCCGTGGCGGGGCTCTTCCGCGCCGCGCCCGCCGGCCTCGCTGTCGCGCAGCAGGCCGATCGCCTCGGTCCGGTTCGAGACCTCGAGGGCGCCGAGCACGGCGGCGACGTGGGCCTTCGCGGTTCCCATGGCGATGCCGAGCACGTCCGCGATCTCGCGGTTGGTGAGCCCCTTCGAGACGAGCTCGAGGACTTCGAGCTGGCGCGGGGTGAGGAGGTCTTCGGGCTGGTGCTCGGGAGTCATGCGCCTCGCGCTGGCTCGCGTCGGCTGGCTCGGGGGGCGCCCCGCGCTACCGGGAGGGCTTGAAGTAGGGGTTCTCCGGGACGTCGCGGGCGTCGAGGATCTCGTCGACCTTCGGGATCTGCTGGACCGCCGCGTTCAGGGCCGCGCGCATGGCGTCGCGGTTGTTGCGGTAGACGGCCTGCTCGTCCTCGGCGGCCGGGTTCACCCAGATTGCGGCGATGATCAGGAGGCCGTCGACCTCGTCGCGCGAGACCGTCCCTTCGGCCACGGCGTCGGCGACGCCGCCGGCCACGCCCGCCTGGGCCGCGCCATAGGTCAGCTTGCCGTGGCGTTCGCCGTCGATCGTGGCCTTGTTCACGAACAGGGTGAGGGGCTTCACGGGGAGGCCGGGCTGGAGCACGGCCATGAAGGGCGCATGGCCGGCAGAGGGGCTCGCGATGGCGTTGGCCCAGGCCGTGCCGACGGCGCCTTCCCGCTTGCCGAGCACCACGTTCACGTGGGCGGCCGAGGCCCCCTCGCCGACGAACGCTTCGCCAATCACCATCTCGGGCCGTGCGATGCCTGCCATGGTCGGATCTCCCGTTGGAACGACGCTTCCAAGATAACTCGGCCCGCGGCCGGAGATCACCCCGGCGCGGCTCTGGATCACCCGAGCGCGGCCCTAGATCACCCCGCGCTCCCGGAGCTTCCCGAGGGCCTCCGGCGTCAGGCCGAGCTCCTCTTCGAGGACGGCCTCCGTGTGTTCGCCGAGGCCCGGGTAGCGCGAGATCGGCCCGTCCGAGAGGCGCGACATCTTGACCGGGTTCCCGACCACGAGCATCGGGTCCGGCGCATCGCTGCGCGGGACTTCGACGAGCATGTTGCGCGCGGCGACGTGGGGGTCCGCGTGGATGTCCTCGGCGAGCTGGCTCGGGCCGGCCGCAATGCCGTCTTCGGCGAGGATGCGGCAGGCCTCGAGACGTGTCTTGTCCCGGGCCCAGGCCTCGACGGCGGGCCGGACCGTGGGTTCGGTCTGTTCGGCCCAGCCCTCGCGGGTGGCGAAGCGCGGGTCGCTCGTCCACTCCGGGTGGCCGACGCGCGCGGCGAGGCGCTCGAAGTGGTGCTCCCGGAAGACGGACACGACGAAGTAGCCGTCGCGCGCGCGGAAGGCCGCGACGATGGCCGTCGACCCCGCGGCGGCCCACTCCTTCGGGGCGCCCATGGACCAGAGCTGGGGGACCATGTCGGCCATCGCGAGCGTCGCGTCGTACATGGCGACGTCGACGTGCTGGCCCTGACCCGTACGGTCGCGGTGACGGAGCGCGGCGAGGATCCCGATCACCGTGAACAGCGCGCTCGCGTTGTCGCCGAGCGCGCCGGCGACGACGACGGGCGGCGGCTGTCCTTCCTTGCGGTTCGGCTCGTAGATGCCGGCCATGGCCTCGACGATCGGCGCGTAGGCCGGCCAGCTCGCGTAGGGCGAGTCCTCGAGCTGCCCGAAGCCCGAGAGCGAGACGTAGAGCAGGGGCGGGTGGAGGGCGGCAAGCGCTTCGTAGCCGAGGCCCATCCGCTCCATGGCGCCCGGCTTGAAGTTCTCGGCGACGACGTCGAAGCGCGGAACGAGGTCGCAGAAGATCGCCCGGCCGTCCTCGCTCTTCAGGTCGAGGGTGATGCTGCGCTTGCCGAGGTTGTTACGCAGGAAGGTCGCGCCGACGGTGCGGCCGTCGTGGTCCTGGAGGGTCGGCCGCGCGCCGCGCCCGGATTCCCCGCGGCCCGGCGGCTCGACCTTCACCACCTCCGCTCCGAGATGGGAAAGGAGCTGCGTCGCGTAGGGCAGGGCCTGCATCTGCTCGACGGCCAGCACGCGCACGCCGGCGAGCGGCTTCCCCCACCGGCCGCGGTCGGCGTTCCGTACTTCGTCCGTCTGCACGTGTCCCTCCGGGAGGCGAGCGGGACACCTCCGGGCGGACAAGATAGGATCGAGAGCCATGGACTTCGACTTCTCGCCCGAAGAAGAGGCCTTCCGCCGGGAGGTCGAGGCGTTCCTCACCGAGCACGCCTCCCCCGAGGCCATGGACCCGAACCCCGAGCAGCTCTCCCAGACCGTCGAGACCCCGGCCAAGCGCGCGCTCATGCGCAAGATCGCCGAGCGCGGCTGGCTCGGCATGTCCTGGCCCGCGGAGTACGGCGGGAAGGAGCTTTCGGGGATCTACGACTTCCTGCTGACCGAGGCGCTCTCGCGCTTCGGGGCGCCCCAGCCCGGCAAGGGCGTCGGCATCGTCGGGAAGACCATCATCCGCCACGGCAGCGAGAAGATGAAGCGGCTCTTCCTACCGCAGATCATCCGCGGCGAGATCGAGTTCGCGATCGGCTACAGCGAGCCCCAGGCGGGCAGCGACGCCGCGAACATGCAGCTGCGCGCCACGCGCGACGAAGCCCGCGGCGGTTGGGTGCTCTCCGGGCAGAAGGTCTGGACCACGAGCGCCCACTTCGCCGATTGGTACTGGGTCGGCGCGCGGACGGATCCGAACGCTGCGAAGCACGCCGGCATCACGCTCTTCCTCGTGCGCATGGACGACCCGGGCCTCGAGATCCACCCCACCTGGACCATCGGCGACGAGCGCACGAACGACGTGTTCTTCAACGACGTCTTCGTCGAGGACGACTTCATCGTCGGCGAGCTGAACGAGGGCTGGACGTATATCTGCGAAGCGCTCGATCTCGAGCGCTTCGCGATGATGCCCGTCGGGCCGCTCGAGAAGAAGGTCGAGGCCTTCTGCGAGCACGTCGCGCAGGCCGAGCAGGACGGCCGGCCGCTGCGCGAAGATCCCTCGGCCCGCCGCGCCGTCGCCCACGCCGTCACCGAGCTCGAGGTCTCGCGCATGCTCCAGCGGCGCGTCATCGCGAGCGCGCTGAAGGGCGGCGTCCCGACCGTCGAGAGCTCCCAGTACAAGCTCTTCATGAACGAAACCGGCCAGCGCGTGGCGAACGCCGCCCTCGACGTGCTCGGCCCCGCCGCCCAGCTCAAGCCCGAAGCCGAGGGCGCCCCCCTCGACGGCCGCTTCGAACGCTCCTACCGCTACACCGTGGTCGACACGATCGGCGGCGGCGCGAGCGAGATCCAGAAGAACATCATCGCCCGCCGTGGGCTGGGGCTGCCGAAGAACTTCTGAGTTCCCGGCCTTCAGCGGATCCCTAAATAGCTGATTGATATAATGAATTCGATCTAACGAGTTTCTATACGCGACGTATCGTATACTAACCTCCGACCCAGGAGGTTCCCCGTGGATTTCGAGTTCTCCCCCGCCGAGCAGACCTTCGCCCGCGAGGTCGAGGCCTTTCTCGACGAGCACGCGACGCCGGACGTCGCCGACGTCTGCCGCGAGAACATGGCCCAGATCGTCGACACGCCGGAGCGGCGCGGCTTCATGAAGAAGCTCTCGGAGCGGGGCTGGCTCGGCATGACCTGGCCCAAGGAGTACGGCGGAAAGGAGATGCCCGGCGTCTACGAGTACATCCTGAACGAGGCGCTCGCGCGGCGCGGCGCGCCGCAGATCGGCAAGGGCGTCGGCATCATCGGGAAGACGCTGATCCGCCACGGCAGCGAGAAGCTGAAGCAGGAGTTCCTGCCCCAGATCATCAACGCCGAGATCGAGTTCGCCGTCGGGTACAGCGAGCCGAACGCGGGCTCGGACGCGGCGAACATGCAGCTCAAGGCCGAGAAGGTCGAAGGCGGCTGGCGGCTGAACGGGCAGAAGACCTGGACCACGAGCGCGCACTTCGCGGACTGGTACTGGGTCGGTGCGCGCACCGATCAGACGAAGAAGCACGACGGCATCAGCCTGTTCCTGATCCCGATGGACCACGAAGGGCTCGAGGTGCGCGGCCTCCCGACGATCGGCGACGAGCTCACGAACGAGGTCTTCTTCAACGACGTGTTCGTGCCCGACGACTACCTCGTCGGGGAGCCCGGCATGGGCTTCCGCTACATCAGTGAGGCCCTCGATCTCGAGCGCTTCACCATGTTCACCTACTCGCCGACCGAGCAGCGCATGGAAGAGCTCGTCGAGTACGTGAAGACGGCGACGCGCGACGGCGTGCCGCTGAAGGACGACCCCCACGTGCGCTCGCGAATCGCGCGGCTCGCGACGGAGGGCGAGGTGGCCCGCGTGCTCGGCCTCGTCTTCGTCCACGCGGCGGGGCAGGTCGGCAAGAAGCCGCCGACGAACCAGGCGAGCCAGTACAAGCTCTTCGCGACCCAGCTTTCCCAGCGCGTGGCGGACGCCATGGTGGACCTGCCCGGTGCCGGCGCGCAGCTTCGCGTCTACACCGAGGACGCGCCGCTCCGGGGCCGCCCGGAGATGAGCTACCGCTACTCGGTGATCGACACGATCGGCGGCGGCGCGAGCGAGATCCAGAAGAACATCATCGCGCGCCGCAAGCTCGGCCTGCCGAAGAACTTCTAGGCGGCGCGTTGGCCTCGGACGATCACATCCCGGCGGGAATGCTCGACGGCGTTCGCGTGCTCGACCTCGCGAGCGTCGGGCCCGCGGCGCGCTGCACGCGCATCCTCGCGGACTACGGCGCGGACGTCGTGAAGGTCGGCCCCGTCGCGAAGAAGGCCGGCAAGCAGATCCGGCCGCCGTTCTTCAGCTACGGCGCCGGGCGCGGCCTGCGGCGCGTGCAGGTCGACCTGAAGGCGGCCGCGGGGCGCGACGCGCTGCTCGCGATGGCGCGCCAGGCCGACGTCTTCGTCGAGAGCTTCCGGCCCGGGGTCGCCGCGCGGCTCGGCCTCGGCTGGGACGCCCTGCACGCTGCGAACCCGGGCCTCGTCTACTGCTCGACGAGTGGCTACGGCCAGGACGGCCCCTACAGCCAGTGGGCCGGCCACGACCTGAACTACCTCGCCGTGGGCGGCTTCCTCCACTGCTCGACGCCGCGTGCCGACGGCGGCGCGCCGATCCCGGGTGCCACCGTCGCCGACAGCGCCGCCGGCGGGATGCACGCCGCGATCGCCATCCTCGCGGCGCTCCACGCGCGCAAGGCGACGGGGGAGGGCGCGTACCTCGACGTCTCGGTCGCCGAGGGCGTCCTCCAGCTCATGGGCCTCCACGTCGACGAACACCTCGCGACGGGCGCGGAGCCCGGCCCCGGGAGCAACGTGCTTCTCGGCCGCTACGCCTGGTACGACGTCTACCGTGCGAAGGACGGGAAGTGGCTCTCGATCGGCGCGATCGAGCCCGCCTTCTACGCGAACCTCTGCCGCGCCCTCGACTGCGAAGCCTTCGCGGCGCACCAGTACGACGATGCGAAGCAGGACGAGCTTCGCGAAGCCTTCGAGGCCGCCTTCGCCCGCAAGGACCGCGACGCCTGGGTCGCCGAGCTCGCCCCCGCCGATACCTGCGTCGCACCGGTCTACGACGTCGCGGAACTCGCGAGCGACCCGCACTTCGCCGCGCGCGGCGCCTTCGCCGAGGCCCACGACGCCGAGCACGGCACGTTCCGCCAGACCGGCGCGGTCCTCGCCGGCGCCCGCCGCGACCTGCCGGTGCACGAAGTCGCCCCGGCCGACCACACCGACACCGAGGCCGTCCTCCGCGAGGCGGGACTCGGCGAAGACGAAATCGAGAAGCTCCGCGCCGACGGCGTGGTGGAGTAGAGGGAACCATGGCGGACGAGCTGCCGGCCGAAGTCGAAGGCTGGATCGGAAAGAAGCGCTACGAGGAGACGGGCGAGTTCCCCGTCGAGATGGGGTACGTGTGGTCGAGCTGCGCGTCCGTCGAGAACGGGAACCCGCTCTACTGGGACGAGAAGGTGGCGGCGGATCTCACCGGCGGGCCCATCGCTCCGCCGAGCATGATCTCCGTCTGGTTCCGGCCGCACTTCTGGGCGCCCGGACGCAGCGAGCAGGCCCAGCCGCTCCAGGTCCACTTCGACCTGAAGGCGACCCTCGAGCTGCCCGAGGCCGTGATGACCGACAACACCATCACCTTCGGCGATCCCGTGCGGCCCGGCGACCGGCTGCGGACGCACCAGGTGCTGCGCTCGGTGAGCGCGCCCAAGACCACGAAGCTCGGCACCGGCCGCTTCTGGGTGATCGACGTCGTCTACGAGAACCAGGACGGCGACCACGTCGGCACCGAAACGTATACGGGCTTCGGCTACCGGAGGGATTCGTGATGAATGCGGACAGCCGCGACTTCGGAGCCGTGAAGGAGGGTGAGGCCCTCCCCGAGCTCGCCTACGACGTGACGGCCTCGACCGTCGTGCTCGGCGCCCTCGCCACGCGCGACTGGCGCCCGATGCACCACGACAAGGACTTCGCCGTGAACCGCAACGGCGTGCAGGACATCTTCCTGAACACGCCGAACCAGGCAGCCTGGTTCGAGCGGTACCTCACCGATTGGACCGGCCCGAAGGGCCGCCTCGGCAAGATCCGCTTCCGCATGAAGGCCTCGGTCTTCCCGGAGGACCGCATGGTCTTCCGCGGGGAGGTCACGCGGACGTCCACCGACGACGCCGGCTGCGGCTGGGTCGACGTCGACGTGAGCCTGACCGTCGGCGACCGCACCGTCACCGATTGCAAGGCGCGCATCGCGCTCCCCACGAGCGAAGACGACAACCCCTGGGCGCGGCGCGGCGCCGACTGGCAGCCCGGCGACTTCTAGGAGACCCCATGGACCTCGATTTCAGCGAAGAGCAGCAAGGCATCCGCGACATGGTGCGCGGCGTGTGCGCAGAGTTCTCTCCCATCGACGTCGTGCGCGCGATGGAGGACGACCCGAAGGGCTACCCCGACGCGCTGTGGAAGCAGCTCGGCGAGCTCGGGCTGCACGGCCTGCTCATTCCCGAGCGCTTCGGTGGCGCCGAGCAGACCCTGCTCGAGGCCGCCCTCGTCTACGAAGAGTTCGGCCGCGCGCTCGCGCCGACGCCGCACTTCGTCTCCTCGGTGATCTCGGCGGGGCTGCTGCTCGGTTCCGGGACCGACGCCCAGCAAAGCGAGTGGCTTCCGAAGATCGTCGCCGGCGAGGCCATCCTCACGCCGGCGTGGCTCGAGCCGGAGCGCGGCTTCGGGCCCGAGGGCATCGCCCTGCGAGCCGCACCCGATGGCGACGGCTTCACGCTGACCGGCCGCAAGCGCCACGTCCTCTACGCGAGCGCCGCCGCGCGCCTGCTCGTCTTCGCCCGAACCGGGGAGGCCGAAGAGGACATCGCCGCGTTCCTCGTCGATCCGCGCGCCGACGGCGTCACCCTGACCCAGCAGCGGAGCCTCGCCTCGGACACCCAGTACGACGTCGCGCTCGAGGGCGTCCGGGTCGGCGCGGGCGACCGCATCGCCACGGGCTGGGCCGGCATCCACGCCGTGCTGCTCGACGGGATCGTGCTGCTGGCGGCCCAGGCCATGGGCGGCGCCGAGCGGGCGGTCGAGATGACGGTCGAGTACGCGAAGGAGCGGGTCCAGTTCGACAAGCCCCTCGGGGCCTTCCAGTCCATCTCGCACTACCTGGCCGACGCCACCACGAACGTGGACGGCGGCAAGGCCCTGGTCTACGAGGCGGCCTGGGCCCGCGCCGAGGGCCGACCCATCGAGCGCCTGGCGCCGATGGCAAAACTCTTTGCGTGTCAGACCTTTAGGGACGTGACGGCGATGTGCCAGCAGGTCTGGGGCGGGGTCGGCTTCACCCTCGAGTACGACATCCAGCTCTACTTCCGCCGGGCCAAGCAGCTCCAGATCACCTGGTGGGACTCCCGCTATCTCGAAGAGCTCGTCGCGCGCGACGTTCTGGACCGCCAGGCGAGCTGACCCGCGGGGGCGCCGGGCCCGAGAAAACTCTGTTCTTTCGGAAGTTTGCAGGGCCAGGCGCGCGAATTGTGATATCCATTCCGGACACTCGATCCGGGCCCGCGCCCACCGGAGATGCTGATGCGATTCGCTGCCCTCTTCGCTCTCGTTGCGACCGTTGCCCTGGCCGGCCCCGCCCAAGCCGCGACGTTCACCGACATCGACGCACTCGGCGGCGAGCGGCTCTCCGCGCGCGGCGATTCCTCGATCAGCGGCACCTTCGACATCACCGCCGCCGGCATCGAGGACGACTCCTTCCTGTTGTGGCTCCCGGGGAACTTCCTGCCGACCACGCTCGAAGACGAGGGCGGCTTCGAGGTCGGCACGCATCGCACCGTGGGCGCTTCGGTCCTGCTCGGCGTGCGCGACGACTTCGATTGGCGCCGCGAGTACATGCTCGTCCAGCTCGACGACGTGAGCGCCGCCGGCCCGATCGAGGTCGACTTCGGCATCGAGAGCATCGACGTCTCGGCCACGCTCTACGCGACGATCGACGGCACCGGCCAGCTCGATTACGAGATCATCGCCCAGCGCGGTGACTTCCGCGTCGACTTCGCCGCGTTGATCGTGGACGCCGAGGCCCGCGGCCTCGAGGGAAGCGGCGGCCCGGCGATCCCCGAGGTGAGCTCCTTCGCCGCCTACGGCGTCGGCACGCTCCTCGTGGCGGGCGCCGCCGCACGCCGTCGCCGCGAGGACTAGGCCGCCTCGGGCCAGCGGCCCGAACGCTCCACCCTTCTCCTGCTATCGTGCTCCGCCAGGGATCTGGCTGGGGGGCGGACCCGTGCGGAGTGGCGATGACCTGGAACTTCGGAGATCTGCTCGACGGCTGTGAGCGCGTCCTGCCGTCGGACGCCCTGGCGCTCGTGCACGGCGAGGCCCGGGTCACCTGGGGGGAGTACGGCCGCAAGAGCAACAACCTGGCCCGGGCGTTCCTCGCGAACGGGGGCCAGCCCGGCGACAAGGTCGGCTTCTACCTCCGAAACGACCCGGCCTACATGGAAGCGCTCGGCGCGTGCTTCAAGGCGCGCCTCGTCCACGTGAACGTCAACTTCCGCTACCTCGACGACGAGCTCGTCTACATCTTCGACAACTCAGACGCGAAGTTCGTCCTCTTCGACGGGGACTTCGCCGACCGCGTCGCGGCGGTGAAGGACCGCCTGCCGGGCGTCGCCGCCTGGGTCCAGGTCGGCGGGGAGACGGCGCCGTTCGCGGTCGCCTACGAGGACTGGGCGGAGGAGGGCGACGGCAGGCCCCTCGAGATCGAACGCGCCGGCGACGACATGCTCTTCATCTACACCGGTGGGACCACCGGCATGCCCAAGGGCGTGATGTGGGAGCACCAGGCGCTCTGGGGCGCGCTCGGCTACGGCAAGAACTCCCCGGCGAACGGCGGACAGATCCCCGAGAAGCCCGAGACCCACGTCGAGAACGTCGGCCGCCAGGGCCCGGGCTCGATCCAGATCGTCGCCTGCCCGCTCATGCACGGGACGGGCCTCTTCACGGCGATCAACAACCTCGTCGGGGGCGGCTCCGTCGTCACGCTGACGGCGCCGGGCTTCGACGCGGTCGAGCTCTTCGAGACCGTCGAGCGCGAGCGCGCGAACTCGATCATCATCGTCGGCGACGCCTTCGCGAAGCCGATGCTGCGCACGCTCGAGGAGCACCGCGGGCGTTTCGATCTTTCCTCGCTGCGCATCATCATCTCCTCCGGCGTGATGTGGAGCCGCGAGGTGAAGGAAGGGCTCCTCGAGCACCATCCGGGCATGCTGCTCGCGGACATGTTCGGTTCCTCGGAGGCGATCGGCTTCGGCGCCTCCGTCTCGAGCAAGGCCGCCGGCACGAAGACGGCGAAGTTCATGGTCGGCGAGAACTGCAAGGTCTTCACGGAAGATCACCGCGAGGTCGAGCCGGGCAGCGGGGAGCGCGGCTTCATCGCGCGCCGCGGTCCGATCCCGAGCGGCTACTACAAGGACCCGGAGAAGACCGAGAAGACCTTCCCGAGGATCAACGGCGTCCGCTACTCGATCCCCGGCGATTGGTGCACCGTCGAGGCGGACGGGACGCTGACCCTGCTCGGGCGCGGGAGCGCCTGCATCAACACGGCCGGCGAGAAGGTCCACGCGGAGGAGGTCGAGGAAGTCCTGAAGCTCCACCCCTCGGTGAACGACGCGCTCGTCTTCGGCCTGCCCGACGAGAAGTGGGGGCAGGCGGTGACGGCGGTCGTCGAATCGCCCGCGCTCGACGAGCAGGCCGTGCGCGCCTTCGTCCGTGAGAAGCTCGCGGGGTACAAGGTGCCGAAGCGGGTGCTCGCCGTGCCGAAGATGTTCCGCGCGCCGAACGGCAAGGCCGACTACAAGAGCGCCCAGGCCTTCGCGGCCGACGCGCTCGCGTGATCTGCGACGTCCGGGCGTGAGCCCGGACCCTCCATCCACGCGCCCGGGCCGTCGCCACGTCGTCCTAGGGCGTGCCGAGGAGCGACGTCCCGACCACCGCCGCTCTTCGGAAGCTCACGGCGTCCCGGCTCTCGGCACGATCGCGCGCCTCGCGCCTCGCGCGGACCCGCTCGTGTTCTTCTGCGCGGGCCTGCTCGTCCAAGGGACGCAGCGGGTGGTCGGCGAGCAGGAGTTCGATCGCTTTCGTGCGCGCCCAACCGTCGGACCTCGGGGCGGAAGCGAGCACCCGGTACTCGTAGACGCCCTCGTGCAGCCAGCAGCTCTTCACCGAGGAACCCGGAAGCAGGAGCATCCGGACGTCTCGTCGACCGTCGGGGCAGGCATCTCGCCGACCTTGGCGGCGCAGCTCCACCCAGACCGGCTGCTTGAGGAGGCTCAGCCAGGTCATCGTATCCCCGGGGCCGACCCGGAGGGTCACCGGGGAGCGGTCGGCGGCCACGGAGAGGACGTGGTCGTAGCCGGCAGCCGCGGCGGGGCCTGCGGCGATGAGGGTGCCGAGCGAGGCGAGGGCAAAGAGGCTTCGGGATCGCATGGGGTCTCCTTCATGGGCACTCACCGGGAAACGCCACCTTTCGCGAAAAACCCCGCAACGGCGTCGAGCCTTCCCGGCGGACGTCCCTCGCACCTGGCAGGCGAGTCCCCGAGCTTGCCGCGCCCCCCAGGGCCCCCGCCGCGCCCCGGGGGCGCCTTCCGTGAGGGCGACCCCGATCAGGGTTGCGGGACTTCCCTCCCGATGTGGCGTTTCAAGCCACAGGGAGGCTCTCATGAGGTCACGAATCGCTCTCGCCAGCCTGTTGGCCGTCGTCGGCTGCGGCGCCGAACCGCCGCCCCCCGAGATCCCCCTGCGGGCCATCAAGTGGGTGCGGGTGCAGGAAGAAGGAGCCGCCGAGGAGCGCAGGATCTCCGGCACGGTGCGCCCCACCGTCGAGAGCCAGCTCTCCTTCGAAGTCTCGGGCCGCGTCCGGCGGGTCGTGGCCTCCCTGGGTGACCGCGTCTCGAAGGGCGACGTGCTCGCCGAACTCGACGTGCAGCCGTTCGAGTTGGCCGTGCACCGGGCCCAGGCGCGCGTGAGCCAGGCCGAGGCCGAGCGAATTCGCCAGCAGGCCGAGTTCGCTCGATACCAGCGGATGTTGGACGCCGGCGCCGTCAGCCAGTCCGCCTACGACCGCGTGCGAGCGGCCCATGCGAATGCGGAGGGGCTCACGCGGGCCGCTCGCGCCGAGCTGGGCCTCGCCCGGCGCGACTTGAACAACGCGGTCCTTCGCGCGCCTTTCGATGGCGTCATCTCCCTGAAGAAGGTGGACGCCTTCGTCGAAGTCCCCGCGGGCGAGCCCCTCTTCGAGCTCGATAGCGAACGTTCCTACGAAGTGGCGCTCGCAGCTCCCGAGGCCGTGGCCCTCTACGTCGCCGCGGGCGACCCGGTGACGGTCGTCTTTCCCACCCTCGCCGGAGAGCGGGTCCCCGGCCGGATCTCCCAGCTCGGCTCCCGGGCTGGCATCGCCGACGCCTTCCCGATGAAGATCCGACTCCTCGAACGCCCCGAGAAGATGCGTCCGGGCATGACCGTAGAGGCCGAGTTCGTCTACGTGGGGCGGCGAGCCGCTTCGTCGGGAGTCCATCTACCCCTGGCGGCGCTCCGTGCAGAGGCGGACGACGCCTACTCGGTATTCGTCTACGACGCGGCAACGGGGACGGTGAAGCGGACGGAGATCGTGGTATCCGGCCTGCGCAACAACCAGGTCGAGGTCTCCGAGGGTCTCGAGGCGGGGATGATCGTGGCCGCCGCGGGCGTCGAGTTCCTCTCGGACGATCAGCCCGTCACCCTGTTCGGGGCCGAACCGGAGCAGGTGGCAGGAGGCCGGCTCCGATGAATCTGACTCGCTTCGCCCTCGACAACGAGCGGCTCGTCGGTCTGCTCACGGCGCTGTCGATGGCCGCAGGGGTGGCCTTCTATCTGGACTTTCCGAGCAAGGAGGATCCCGAGGTCACCGTGAGGGAAGCGGTGGTGACCGCGCTCTATCCCGGCATGTCGCCCGAGCGGGTGGAAGACCTGATCACCCGCAAGCTCGAGAAGAAGATCCGGTTGATTCCCGAGGTGGAGCACATCCAGGCCAGCTCGAAGGCGGGCATGGCGATCGTGCACGTGATCGTTTCGGATCGCTTCTTCGACATGGCCCGCATCTGGCAGGACCTGCGCAACAAGATGAACGACGTCCGGGAGGATCTGCCGGAAGGTACGGCCGGCCCCTTCGTGAACGACGAGTTCGGAGACGTCTACGTGGCCACGGTCGCCATCACGGCCGCCGGCTTCTCGATGCACGAGCTGCGCGACGTGGCCCGAGCCGCGCGCGACGAGATCTACTCGCTCGACGGCGTGAAGAAGGTGGTTCTCCACGGCGCACAACGCGAGCAGGTCTACCTCGAAACGAGCGACGCCCGTCTGGCTCGCTACGGCATCTCACCGATCGAGCTCGAGCGGACGCTGCGGGACCAGAACGTGATCCTTCCGGGTGGGAGCGTCGACACCGGCCTGCTGAGCGTGGCAATCGAGCCCTCGGGAAGCTTCGAGACGGTCGAGGACATCGAGAACCTGTTGATCCGGATCCCCGCGACGGGGGACGTCGCCTACCTGAAAGACCTCGTTCGCGTCAATCGCGCGTATGTGGATCCGCCCGAGACGAAGGCCTACTTCGGGGGACGGCCAGCGGTGGTCCTGGCGGTCTCCATGATGAAGGGCGGCAACGTGCTGGAATTCGGCCCGCGGCTGCGCGAGCGGGTGAAACGGATCGAAGCGGGCCTCCCGGTCGGCTACCAGATGGAGTTCGCCACCTACCAGGCGCGTTACGTCGCGGAGTCCGTTCAGGGCGTCGCGCTGAACGTCTACGAGACGCTCGGCATCGTGTTGGTCGTCGTGATGGTGTTCCTGGGCGTCCGGACGGGTCTCATCGTCGGGACCGTCGTGCCGATGACCATGCTCCTCACGATCGTCATCATGCGAGTGCTCGGAATCGAGTTGCAGCGCGTCAGCCTGGCGACGCTCATCATCGCCCTCGGGCTGCTCGTCGACAATGGCATCGTCATGGCGGAGGAGATCGGGCGCCGGCTTCGGGAGGGCGAAGACCGCCGTGACGCTGCGATTGCCGCGGGCCGGAGCCTCGCGATTCCCCTGCTCACCTCGTCGATCACGACCATCCTGGCGTTCATGCCTCTCGCCCTCGCGCCGGACGACACCGGCGAATACCTGCGCTCCATGACGATCGTGATCGCCGTCACCTTGCTGTGTTCCTGGCTGCTGGCCGTGTGCGTGACCCCGCTCCTGTGCGTCCGCTGGATGCAGCCGGAGATCCTGACGCCCGAGCAGATCGCTCGAGCCTACGAGGGACGCATGTTCCAGATCTACCGGGCGCTGCTCGAGAGAGTCCTGCGGCGGCCCGTCTCGTTCGTGTCGGCCATCGGCGCTGCGCTGGCGAGTTCCGTCGTGCTGCTCGAGGAAGTGCCCCAGCAGTTCATGCCGAACTCGCCGCGATCCCAATTCATGATCTACGTGGACCTGCCCGCCGGGTACGGCTTTCATGCAACGGATGCGGAGGTCCGTCGGCTCCTCGACTGGCTGGGCGACGAGGAGACGAACCCCGAGGTCGCGAGCCACGTCGCCTACGTGGGCTACGGGGGCCCGCGTTTCTTCGTGCCGCTCTCGCCGCGCGACGCGGCTCCCAACGTCGCCTTCGTGCTCGTCAACACGAAGTCGGTCGAGGCCGTGGACGCGCTCCTCGACCGCACGCGGCGTCGCATGACCGAGCACCACCCGGTCGTCTTCAGTCGCGTCAAGAAGTTCTGGCTCGGCACCTCGGAGACCGGTCTCGTGAAGATCCGCGTCTCCGGCCAGCACCGCGATCGCCTGGCGGCTCTCGGGGAAGACGTCCGGTCGGCCCTGCGTGCCATCCCCGGGACGATCGACGTGCACAGCGACTGGGAGAATCGCGTCAGCAAGGTCCGCATCCGCGTGGATCAACCCCGGGCCCGACGTGCGGGCGTCTCTTCCCGGGAGGTCGCGACGAGTCTGAACGGCTACTTCAGCGGAGAGTACGTGACCGACTACCGCGAGGCGGACCGCGTCATCCCGGTCGTGTTCCGGGCGATCGATTCCGAACGCCGGAACCTGGACCGCGTCCGAAGTCTGAACATCTACTCCGAGGGACGTGGGGCGGACGTGGGGCTCCTGCAGGTCGCGGATTTCGAAGCGCGCACGCAGCTCTCGCGAATCGAACGCCGTGACCTCGCCCGGACGATCACGATCAGCGCCAAACACGCCTGGCTCCAGGCGGCGCAGCTCGAAGAGGAACTTGCACCCGCTCTGGAACGACTCTCCTCGGAACTCCCGCTCGGCTACTCACTCCAGTTGGACGGCGAGACCAAGGATGCGAACGATGCGAACCAGGCGCTCGCGGCGTTCGTGCCACACGCCCTGGCAGCCATGGTCGTCATCCTGGTGTGGCAGTTCAATTCCTTCCTGAAGCCGGCGATCGTCTTCATCACGATCCCGATCACCTTCATCGGGGCCATCGCGGGCCTCTGGCTCACGGACTCCTACCTGGGTTTCATGGCGACGCTCGGTTTTCTTTCCCTCGCGGGCATCATCATCAACAATGCGATCGTCCTGTTGGAAACGATCCAGAGCGAGATCGATTCGGGCGAGACGCCATACGATGCGGTGGTCTTTGCGTCGGTCTCCCGCTTCCAGCCGGTCATGATGACGACGCTCACGACCGTGCTCGGGCTGATCCCGCTCATGGTTCCGGCAGACCCGCTCTTCTCGGCGATGGCTGTGGTGATCAGTTTCGGGATCGGCTTCGGAACGCTGCTCACCCTCCTCGCCGTCCCCGCCCTCTACGCCCTGTTCTTCCGCGTCGAGTTCCCCGCACGGGCGCGGGTTTGAGCCTCGCTCGAAGCGCCGTTCGAACGGCATGCGGTCCGCGTCACGCGGGGATCGGATAGACTGAAGCGGGGAAACCGAGGAGGTCCCCTGGAGAACACGGGTTCGGGAAAGAGCCGCTTCGAACGGGTCCGGGAGCTGTTCCTCGAGGCGGTGAAGCTCGAGGGCGAGGCGCGCGCCGGCTTCCTCGAACGAGAATGCCCCGGGGACGATTCCCTCCGAGAGGAGGTCGAGTCGTTGCTCCGCCATCACGTTCCCCTGCGCGAAGCCGCCAGCTCGGCCGTTCTCGGGACCGGGACCCTCCTTGCCGACCGCTACCGTGTGCTCGAACGCATCGGGCACGGCGGCATGGGCGAGGTCTTCCGCGTGGAGGACACGGCGCTCGGCGTCACCGTCGCCCTGAAGCGGGTTCGTGACCCGGGTCCCGAGCATCGCGACCGGCTGCTCGAGGAGGTGCGCCTCGCACGCGAAGTGACCCACCCGGCGGTGGGCCGCGTGTACGACGTCGGCCAGGTCGGCGACGAACTGTTCTTGACCATGGAGTACGTGGACGGCGGCGATCTCTCGGATCTGCTGAAGCGGGTCGGCCCGCTGTCTCCCGAGCGGGTTCGCCGGATCGGCGCGCGCCTGTGCGCCGGCCTCCAGGCGGCCCACGACCGGGGGGTCCTTCACCGCGACCTCAAGCCCGCGAACATCCTGCTCGACGCCGAAGGAGAGCCGCGAATCGTCGATTTCGGAATTGCGACGACCCGTGAGCACGGCGGGTCGGGAGCGCTGGTCGGCACGCCGGCCTACATGGCCCCCGAGCAGCTCGTCTTCGACGCGGAGGTGAGCGAGCGCACGGACCTCTACGCGCTGGGTCTCGTTCTCCATGAGCTCCTGACCGGAGAGGCGACGTTCCGTGCCCAGACGGCCGCAGCGCTGTCCGAGCTGCAGCGTTTCGCCGACCCGGAAAAGCCTTCCCGGCGCGCGCCGGGCGTGCCGCGGGACCTCGAGGCGGCGATCCTCCAGGCCCTCGCGAAGGATCCCGCGGCGCGGCCGGCGAGTGCCGCCGCGCTGGCCGAGCTGCTTGAGGGAAACGCGGACGCGGCCACGGAGACGCGGCCCGGTTCGCTCACGTCCACCAGCGAGCATCTCGGTCGGCGGGCGCGACGGCCGCTCACCGTCTGGTGCGTCGAGCTGCGCAACAGCGATGCGCTGGCGTCGGACCTCGAACTCGAGGCGCTCGACGAGCGCGTGCGCGGGGCCCTCGCCCGCTGCGAGGCCGTCGTCGCTCGCTACGGAGGCTCCGTGGCCGAGCCTCAGGCCGAGGGCTTCATCGCCTACTTCGGCCATCCGGCCGCGCTCGAAGATGCTCCCGAGCGCGCCCTGCGTGCCGCGTGTGAAGTGCGCGAGGCCTTTGGGCAGGATTTCGACGCGCAGGCCCCGATGGCCGTCGCGGTGGCCGTCCACACGGGACCCGCGTTGATCGAAGAGGGGCCAGGGCGCCCCCGAACCTTCGGGCCGACGCTCACGATCGCGCGACGGCTCCTTCAGAGCGCCCCGGCCGGGAGCGTCGTCGCCACGGAGGCGGTCCTGGCGACGTGTGGCGACGGTTTCGAAGTTCGCCCACGACCCGACAGCGCCCAGGTGTCGACCTTCGAGGTTCTCTCTCCGCGCGAAGGCACCCCCGCCCACCGCCACGCCCTCGTCGGTCGAACCCAGGAACTGGCCCTGCTGGAGGATCGCTTCGAGCAGGTGCTCGAGGGAGTCGGGCAGGTCGTCCTCGTGACGGGCGAGGCCGGAGTGGGGAAGTCCCGACTCGTCGCAGAGCTTCGCGCTCGCCTCGGCACGGCTCCACGCTTCGTGGCGGAGTGCCGCAATCGATCCTTCTCGCAGCAGAGCCCCTTGCACTCCCTGGTCGAGCTCGTTCGGGAACAGCTCTCGCTGCGGGAGGCGCGAGACCCGAAACACGCCTACGAGATCCTGCGCGCGGGGGTTTCGCGCTCGGGCCTGGCCGATGCGGAGGATGCCCTTCCGCTGGTCGCGCAGCTGCTCCGCATCCCGTTGCCCGGTGGCGAACCGTCCGAGACGCTCGCCCCCGAGCAGGTGAGCCGTCGAACCAAGGATCTGCTGGTGCGGTGGGCCCTGGCGCTCGGAGCGCCGGGCCCGGCGGTCCTCGTCGTCGAAGATCTGCATTTCGCGGACCCGAGCTCGCTCGAAGTGGTCGAGGGGCTCGTGCAGGAGATCCCGACCAGTCGGTTGCTGCTGGTGCTCTCGGCCCGCCCCGGGATGCAGCTGGATTGGTTGGGACGCGAACACGTCACGCCCGTCGCACTTCGGCGCATGCGGAAGAGTGAGGTGCGCCGGATGATGGAAGGGCGACTCGGAAGCGACGTCCGGGCCGAGGCGGTCGATCGTGTCTTCACCAGAGCCGATGGCAACCCCTTGTTCGTCGGCGAGTTGATCCGCTGTTTCGAATCGCTCGAGGGTGCTTCGGGCGAGAGCATTCCGGCGAGCCTGCAGGACCTCCTGATGGCGCGTCTCGACGGCCTCGGCCGGGGCAAGGTGCTCGCTCAACTCGCCTCCGTCCTGGGTCGCGACTTCTCGACGCCCCAGTTGCGAGCGCTCGCGGATGGAGATCCTGCGGCGGTGGACCACCACCTCGCCGGCCTGGTCGAAGCCGAGATTCTGACCCGTCGAGCGGACGCGCACGGCGGTACGGCCTACGCCTTTCGCCACGCGCTGATCGAGGAAGCCGCCTACGAATCGATTCCCGCTCCGGAGCGACGGTCCCTGCACGGGCAGGTGTGCGCCTTGCTGCGCGAGCGGTTCGCCCCGGAGCTGTCGGAGCACCCGGAATGGCTCGCCCATCATGCCGAGCGGGCGGGGCGTCTGGAAGAGGCACTCGAGGCCTGGGTCGAGGCCGGGGCCGCGGCCCAGCAGGTCTGTGCGTATCGCGAGGCGCGACATCACTTCGAGCGGGCCCTCGCGGCGGTGGACGGCCTGCCGCCGGGCGTCGTCGATCGCGAGCGCGAAGTGATCATTCTTTCCGGGCTCGGCTACGCGCTGTCCGCGACGCTCGGCTGGGGTTCGGAGGCGGCCCGGGGGGTCTTCCATCGAGCCCACGAAGCGTGTCTGAGCCTGGACCCGAAGACGCCAAGCCGACTCTCCACCCTGGTCGCGTTGCTCGGATCCTATCGGACGGCGGGCGCCCTCGATGCGGAGACCCGCGCCGATGCCCTGCTCGAGGCCGCGGAGCGAGCCGGCGACCGTCGCGTCGCCCTCTACGCGCGGGCCGGGCAGGGAGAGATCGCCCTTTGGAAGGGCGAGTTGGATCGCTGCCGCCCGCTCCTCGAGGGAGTCCTCGAAGACTGGCGAACCCACGGCGTGAAGCCCCTCGAGGTCTACCCGGAAGACCTCGAGGTGGTGGCGCACGAGTACCTGGCGCTCGTCGAGTGGCTGAGCGGGCGAAGGGCGGAAGCGGATCGACACGCCAGGTGCGCCCTCGCGACGGCCGAGCGTTCGAGCGAGGCGCTCAACCGCGCCCTGGCTGGCACCTTCATCGCTGCGCTTCACCTTCTGCGCCGATCGAGGGAGGATGCGTTGGCTCTCGCCCGTCCGACCGAAGCTTCGAGCCGCGATCATGGAATCCTGTTCCTCGAGAAGGTGGCTTCTGCGCAGGGCGCCTGTGCGGACGCCTTTTCGAGGCAGCCGGCGGCCCTGGACCGGGCAGCGCGGACCGTCGCCGAGGCCCGAGCCGCGGGCGCCGTCCTCTACGTGGATCTCCTGTTGAGCCACCTCGCCGAGAGCCAGCTCCAGGCCGGCCGGGTCGAGGAGGCCCTGCAATCCGTCGACGCCGGGCTGGAGATCACCTCCGGTACCCTCAGCCGTCTCGGGGAGCCCGAACTGCTGCGACTCCAGGGTGCGGCGCGGCTCCGGCTCGACGCGGGAGACGCGGCTGGGGTCGAGGCGCTCGAACGGGCGCTTGCCCTGGCCGAAGCACGCGGTGCGCGCGCCTTCGGTCTCCGGGCCGCGATCGATCTCGCCCGCTGGCACGTCGATGCGGGCCGCCCGGCCGAAGCCCGCCGGCTCATCGAACGGTCGCTCGACGGCTGGCCGGAAGAACCCGACCCCCTCGACGGCCGCGTCGCCCGAGCGCTCCTCGAGCGCTCGCCGTGAAGGGTCTCGGAGGCCCGGCGAAAACCCGGCTACCTTTCTCCCCATGGATCTCCGGGCGCTCGTCACCCAGCAGCTGACGCGGATCGAGGGCGACCCCGAGCGGGCTCGTCGCGCGGCGGAAGAACTCCTACCGATGGTCTACGACGAGATGCGTCGGATCGCGAGCGGCTACCTCAATCGGGAGCGACCGGGGCACACCCTGGATGCGACGGGGCTCGTCCATGAAGCGTACGAGAAGCTCGTCGATCAGAGGCGCGTGGAATGGCAAGGGCGGACGCACTTCCTGGCAATCGGTGCCCAGGCCATGCGACGTCTGCTCGTCAACCACGCCGTCGCGCGGAAGCGCCAGAAGCGTGGCGGGGATTGGAGCCGGGTGACGCTGACCCAGGGGCCGTCGTCCCCCGAGGTCGGCGTGGATCTCGAGGGTCTGCTCGCGCTGGACGAAGCGCTCAAGCGGCTCGAAGCGCTCTCGGAGCGCCAGGCACGTGTCGTCGAACTCCGCTACTTCGCCGGGATGACGACCCCGGAGGCGGCCGCGGCTCTCGGCGTCTCGGCGCGAACGGTAGAGGGCGACTGGACCTTCGCCCGGGCCTGGCTACGACGCGAGCTCGGGCCGAGCTTCGAAGGCTAGAGCCCCGCTTCACGGTCCTCGAGACCGGCGCCAGCCCGAGCCGCGCCTGCGCTCAGCGTCCCAGCAGCCGCCCCCAGAAGCCCCCGGCCCTGGCGGTGCCGGCCGTGCCGGCCGCCGTGACCGCGGCCGGAGCGGACCCGCCGACGCCGAGCGCCGGCGCCCAGTCGCGCCATTCGTCTCGACCCTTCCCGTGCAGCGCGAACGAGCTGCCTCGTTTCGCCGGGGCGCCGGCCGGGTCGGGGGTCGCGAAGGCCACGCCGCCTGCGAGCAGCGCTTCCATCGATTCGGTCTGGACGCGAAGTCCGCCGAGGCCCATGTCGACTCCGATTCCGCTGGCGTTCCAGAATCGCGAGTTCTGGCGGACGAGGTGCGCGTAGCGACGCTCGATGCGAGCGTGGATGCGCACGGTTCGCGCGTCGCCGGCGAGCTCGCGCGAAACGATTTCCCCCACACGGAGGCGCCTGAAGTACACGCCCGCGCCCGGCGAGACCGAGCCGGCCTCGTCCGAGACCAGTTCGATCGCGAGCCCGGCGGGCCGCGCCGTCCGGGGCAGGGCGTGGGCGACGGCCTTGCTCGGGTCCTCGCCGGCCAGCCAGATCTCCGGGGCCCAGGCGAGCCATCGCTCGGACGGTTCCTCGGCCAGCGCGAACAGTCGGCCCGGTTCCGCGGGCGCTCCCGGCCGGTCGGGCGTCGCGAGGGAGAGTCCTCCGCCGACCACCTGGGCGAGGGGTCCCGTCTCGACGGCGAGCCCGGTCGGGCCCATCTCGACGCGCACGCCGCTGGCGTTCCAGAACCGCGTGTTCGCCCGGACGAGCGGCGCGAAGCGGGCCTCGATCAGCACCTCCGCTTGGATGGTGCGGGCGTCGGGCGAAAGGGCGTGGCCGAGCACGCGGCCGATACGCGACTTGCGGTAGAGCACCGGGGCGCCGTCGGAAAGGGCCGTGGCGTCGCGGGCCTCCACCCGGACGATCAGGCCGGCCGCGCGGACGTCCGCGTCCTTGGCGGCCTTCTCGTTGGCGAAGAGCGGAAGCTCGGCGCCGGGCTCGAGCGCCGGGCCTTCGGCTTCCTCGGGCCCGTCGAAGGCGATGCCGCCCGTCACGATGGAGCGCACGGAGCCAGCATGGACTTCGAGCCCCGCGGCTCCGAGCGAAACGTCGATGCCGCTCTCGCGCCAGAACCGCGTGCCCGCCCGCACCCCGTCGGCGAAGGGGCGGTCCACCAGGGCGTGGATCACGAACCCTTCCCCGTCATCGGCCACCGTCGTGCGCGTGACCTCTCCGGCGATCATGCCCCGCCAGGTGACGGGAGCACCGATCGGGACCGCGCCGCGCGCGGATCGCAGGCGGAGGTGCAGAGCGTCACGATGACCCAGATCGATCGGTGCGTGATCGGCCACCTCGAACTCGCGTTGTGGCGTCCCGGCCGCGGGGTACACCGCGACGTAGGCTCCCGACACGAGGGTGTCGAGACCGGTCACGCCCGAGAACCCGACCTGGGGTGTCACCCGCCAGAAGGCCGTGGCGTCGGTGAGATGGCCTTCCGTGCCGGGATCCATCTCCGCTTCGGCCACGACGCCGCTCAAATCGTCGCTCAGACGGATCGAGGTCAGGAGGCCGATCTCGACGGACTTGTACTTGATGCGGGTCTTGCCCGCCTCGAGGCCCTGTCCGTCGCTGAAGCGGAGCGTCACCGTCGGTCCGCGGCTCGCGTAGCTGTCGTAGATCACACCAGCGCCGACGAGCAGGGCCACGATGGGGATCCACCAGACGAGGGGAATGCTCCGGCGGCGGTCCACGCGCGTGCGGGGCAGGCCCTGCGCTGCGTGCTGCGGGTCGGTTCGATCGCTCATGATGGATCCTCCAGGACATCCCACATCATTCGGGGGTCGAAGCTCGCCGAGGCGAACATGGTGATGACGACGACGAGACAGAAGAAGGTGGCGCCGAGCCCAGGCTCGATCCGTGCGAGGGCGCCGAGCTGGACGAGCGCCACGAGAATCGCGATGACGAACACGTCGATCATCGACCAGCGGCCGAAAATCTCGATCACGTGGTAGAGACGCGTGCGTTCGAGCAGCCGCTTGCGAGAGCGCCGATGGGTCATCGCCACCAGATAGGCGAGGCCCACGAGCTTGAGGCCCGGCACGAGCACGCTCGCGAAGAAGATGAGGGCCGCGAGCCCGTACATGCCGGACTCGAACAGATGCTGACAGCCGCCGAGGATGGTGGCCGGCTCACCCTGGCCGAGGCGGCGGACGGTCATGATCGGGAACCAGTTCGCAGGGACATACAGTGCGGCGGCAGCGAGGAGCAGGGCGAGGGTTCGCGAGAGGCTCTCGGGCAGGCGCAGCGGGACATCGGCGCCGCAGCGCGCACACGTCGAAGGGCCCGCGAGAGGCCAGAGCGCCTCGCAGTTCAGGCAGGCGCGCAAGCCTGCCGTCCTGGCCGTCGTGCCCGTCATTGCGCGGTCTCCGCGGCTTCGAAGATCGCATGAGGGTCGAGGCTCGCGGCGGCGGCGATCTCGAGCACGATCAGGGCCAGGAAGGCGTAGAAAGCGACGCCGATCTCGACCTGAGCCAGATCCGAGAGCTTGACGATCGCCACGATCACGCCGAGCAGGTAGACCTCGAGCATCCCCCACGGCCCGAGCCACGAGAGGCTTCGCAGGCTTCGGTGGAATCCAGGGGCTCGCCTGCCGCGCGACAGGGGGAGGAGCAGGTAGAATCGACCGGCGATCTGCAGGAACGGCACCGCCATCGTCACCAGGAAGACGAAGCCGGCGACGATCCAGAGCCCGTCCGCCGCGAGGTCGAGCACGCCGTCGAGGATGGTGCTGTGCTGCACGCGGCCCTCGAGGGAAAGGGCGAGGAGTGGAAAGGTGTTGGCGAGACCGAAGCAGACGGCCGCCGCCACGGTCAGCGCGATCGGCCGGTCGAAGCCTTCCCGGTGGCTTCGGAAGAGTTCGGTCCCACATCGGGCGCAGCGCGCCCGCTCGCCGGAGGAGAGCTCGACTCGCTCCTGGAGCCAGTCGCATGCGTGGCAGGCGACGGCTCCGCGAGCCAGGGATTTCGGGTCTCGGCCAGGGACCATGGGGGCCTCCTGGGAATAAACGCAGCGGGAGCTTCGAAAACCCGCAAAAAACCAGGGGGGGCCCGCGTTCCCTCCAGCCGAGCACGCGAAACCCGCGGAACTCCGAGAACGTTGCGGGGTTTCGGGCCGAAAGGGGCGTTTCCTGGGAGAGGAGGAGACGCCGATGCATGCCGTCCAACCGCCGACCCGGGCAAGGGTGCGCCCGGCCTCGGGGCCCCTCCCGAGCCCGTCCGAGGGGTGGCGCTTCCGCCTGCTGCTCGCGAGCCTGGTCGGGTTGCTGCTGGCCTATCCGTACGCCAGCCACGACCTCGCCGACGCGGTCCTCCTCCATGGCATCTCGGCTCTCGTCCTGGTCGCTGGCGTTCTGGCGGCGGGCGCGAACGGCGCCGCCTTCGGTCTGGCCTGCGCGCTTGCCATCGCGGCGGCCGGAACCGACGCGGCGAACGTCGTGCGGGCCTCGCGGAACCTCGAGGCAGCGTCCCTCGCGTTCGAGGCCGCGTTCCATCTGTGGATCACGGCCCTCGTCTTCCGAGAGGTCTTCGGTGCCAGGCGCGTCGGGGTCGATACGCTGGCGGGCGCCGCCTGCGTCTACTTGCTGCTCGGCATGGCCTTTGCGGCCTGCTTCGCCTGGCTCGAGACCGTCTCGCCCGGTTCTTTCGCGATCCCGGAGGGGCAGGGCAAGACGCCGCCCTGGGCCGACCTGCTCTACGCGAGCTTCGTGACCCTGACGACGCTCGGGTACGGCGACGTCACACCGGAGAGCGGCCCTGCACGCTCCCTCGAGATTCTCGAATCCGTGGTCGGCGTCCTCTACGTCGCGGTTCTGGTCGCCCGGCTCGTGAGCCTCTACGAGGCCGAGCGGCCCGGCTCGGAGCCTTCCAGCGACGCGCAGCCGACGCGATGAGGGGGTAGACTCCCCCCGCCATGAACGTCGGCATGAACCTGCCCGTGATGGTGCCGGGGCTCGATCGGGAGCACGTCCACGCCTGGGCCGAGCGGGTCGAAGCCGGCCCGTTCTCTTGCATCGCGAGCGGGGAGCGCGTGAGCTTTCCGAACCCGGACGGGATGGTGCTGCTTTCCACCGTCGCGGCGCTCACCGAGCGCGTGCGCATCCTGTTCGACGTCTCGGTCGTACCGCTCCACGCCCCGGTCGAGCTCGCCAAGCAGGTCGCGACGCTCGACGTGCTCTCGGAGGGGCGCGTCGTGTTCGGCGTGGGCGTCGGCGGCCGGGAGGAGGACTACGCGGCGCTCGAGGTTCCCTTCGATGGTTCGCGCTTCGCGCGGCTCGAGCGGAGCGTGGAAACGATGCGGCGCGTCTGGCGCGGAGAGAAGGTCGTCGAGAGCGCCCTGCGGATCGTCGAGCCGCTCCCTCGCCAGGCGGGCGGCCCGGAGATCCTGGCCGGCTCGCTCTTTCCGAAGTCGATTCGCCGCGCCGCGCGCTACGCGAACGGCCTGAAGGCCTTCAGCTTCGGCCCGTCGCCCGAGGAGACCCATGGCGCCTTCGAGCTGGCGCGGATGGCCTGGGCGGAAGCGGAGCGCCCGGCACCGCGGCTCTGTACCGGGTTCTGGTTCGCGCTCGGCGCGGACGGGCGCGGCCAGCTCGACGCCTACGTGAGGCGCTATCTGAACTTCCTCGGCCCGGACGCCGCTGCGGCCATCGCGCCGACGGTGCGCTGTCAGGACGCGGCGTCCCTGAGAGAGGCGCTGCGGCAGATGGAGGATCTCGGCTGCGACGAGGTCGTGCTCGTACCGACCACGCTCGACCCCGAAGAGGTGGATCGCGTCGCCGACGTTCTCGGCTAGCGCTCCCGCTTTCCGAAGCGGGCCACCAGCGCGGGCAGGAGCAGCAGGTTCGCGGCGAGCATGACCCCGATCCCGACCGTCAGCAGCAGCGCGAGCGAAGCGATTCCCCCGTGCGAAGCGAAGCAGATCGTGGCGAAGGACAGGCCCGTCGTGAGCGCGCTGAAGAGCACGGCGCGTGCGGTGCTCGTCTCGAGCAGGTTCGCGTCGGCGCCGAGCGCGAGCCGGTGGCGGTGCACGAGGTGGATCCCGCTGTCGACGCCGATGCCGAGCAGCAACGGCAACACGATCACGTTTGCGAAGTTGAAGGGGAGGCCGAGCGCGCCGGCGAAGGCGACGATCGTGAGCGTGCCGAAGGCCAGGGGGGCGAGGGTGATCATGGCGTCGCGCGGGCTTCGCCAGAGCAGGAGCAGCAGCACGAGGATCACCGCGACAGCGGTGGCGAGGGCCTGCTTCAGCGCGCGCGTGATCGCGCGCGCGAACTCGACGGTGCCGACGGCGGCGCCCGAGGCGTCGGGGGCGACGCGGCGCACGGCGTCGGCGAAGCGGGCGAGGGCGCCCGGCGCGGTCAGGTCCTCGCTCGGGAAGATCTCGACCCGGGCGATGCCACTTCGGGAGAGATATCGGCTCCGCAGGGACTCCGGCAGGTCTTCGAAGGCGAGCGCAGTTTTGGGAAGGCCCGGCGCGAGCTGTTGGCGAACGGCCTCGGGGAGCGAGGCGATCCGGGCGAGCCGGCGCTCCTGATCGGGCGGAAGGAGGTCGTGCACCGTGTGCGCGTGCGCGACCTCGGGGAGTGCCTCGAGCGCCTGCGCGAGCTCACGCGCGGCGCGCGGACCGCTTGCGAGAGCCTCGGCCGTCCACGGAGAGAGTGCGGGGTCCGCCAGCAGCTCTTCGAGCGCCGCCACGGACTCGACGCGAGGGTCCCGCACGTTCAACGGGTTGTCGTCGAACCGGACGTCGCGCGCGAAGCCCGCGCCGACCCCGCACAGGAGCACGGCCGCCGCGATCACGGCACCGGGATGCCGCAGCGGAAAGCTCGGAAGCGTGATCTCGCGCCGGGCCCCCGTGCGCGGGTCGAGCCGGGTCGAGCGGCCGAGGCCGAGGGCGAGCGTCGCCGGGTACCAGGTCAAGGTGGCGAGCAGGCTCAGGAACATGCCCGTTCCCGAGATCAGGCCGAGCTCGGCGACCGCGGTGTAGTCCGTCGGCACGAAGGCGAAGAAACCGGTCGCCGTCGTGAGGGCGCAGAAGGCGAGGGAGCTCCCGACGTCACGGCCGGCCTCGCGGAGCGCGACGTCCGGAGCCGCGCCTCGCTCTCGCCGCTCGCGAAAGCCCAGGGCGAAGTGGATCCCGAAGTCGACGCCGAGTCCGATGTAGAGGACCGCGAAGGCCGTCGTCAGCACGTTCAGCCGGCCTACGGCCAGGGCGGCGAAGCCGGCGGTCCAGACGAGACCGACGAGGAGGAGCAGCAGCGTGGCGAGGAAGAGCCGGAACGAGCGCAGGGTGAGGATCAGCACTGCCGTCACGAGCAGCACCGAGACGAGGGACGCGACGAGCACCTGATCGCGGATCTCGGACATCTCCTCCGTCAGCACGGCGAGGTCGCCCGTCACCCGGACGCGCAGTCCGTCGCGTTCGGGGAGCGCCGCGGCGGCCGTCCGGACCGCCGCGATCGCATCGAGGGCCGGTGCGAGGCCGTCTTCGTCGAGCGCGGGTTGCGCGAGCAGGATCTGCCGGGCGGGCGGCGAGCGTGGCTCGGGGCTGGCTCCTTCGCGGAGGGAGCGCAGCGCCGCCTCGAAGGCGGCTTCGGGCAGGTAGAGCCAGGCGTTTCGTTCGAAGAACGGGTCCGACGTCGGTGCGGCGACGGCCCGGAAACGCTCGCCATCCTCGGCCAGACGCCGGGCGAGTGTGCCGGCCGCTTCCCGAGCGTGTTCGCCGCGCGTCGCCTCGACGACGATGACGAAACTGTCACGAAGCATCGGAAATTCGGTTTCGATTTGTCGTTTCGTCACGCGGAACGGCAGGTCCGCTGCGGTCATGCGGTCCGGGTCGCTGTCGGCGACGAGGTGCGAAGCGGCGAACCCGGCGGCCAGGGTGAGGAGCAGGCCCGCAACGACGACGGCGCGCGCGTGGCGCTGGGACGCATCGACGACGGCGCCGGCGAAACGAGCGAGCGCGCGTTCGATGGGCTGGCTCAAGGCCGCCGAACCGTAGCTTGGGCTGCTACGTTCCGCGACTCGAACGAGTGGGGGGCACGTGTTCGAATCGGGTCTCGCTTCCGGCGCCGTCTTCGGGCTCGGGTCGCTGCTCGTGGCGGCGGCGCTCCTTCACCACCGTCGTCTCGCAGCGGCGCTGCGCCCCGAGAGTCTGCCCGCCCCGCTCGATTGCTACCCGTCGCTCACGATCATCCGCCCCATCAAAGGGCTCGACGCGGAAGTCGAAGCGAACCTTCGCGCGGGGCTCGCCCACGGCTACCCCGGTGAGGTCGAGACGCTCTTCGTCTTCGACGATCGCGACGAACCGGCCCTTCCCATCGTCGAGCGCGTCGTCGCGGAATACCGCGCGCGCGGCGGCGAGGACGAGATCGGCGTCCTGTTCTGCGGCGCGCCGCCCGCGGGCCGCACCGGCAAGCTCCACGCGATGATCCACGGCCTCGCCCGGGCGCGCGGCGAGTGCATCGGCTTCGTCGACTCGGACGTGCGGGCCGACGGGGACGCCCTACGCGTCGCCGTCGAGACGCTCCTCTCGGATCCGAAGAACGGCAGCGCTTCCGCCCCCGCCGTCGTGACCCCCGCGCCGCGCAACCTCGCCGACGCCGCCTCGGCGATCCTCTTGAACGGGCTCTACGGCGCGTCGGCGCGGCAGGTGGCCGCCGGGCAGGGGGGCGAACTGCCCTTCATCCTGGGTCAGGTGATGGTGCTGCGGCGCGAGGGGCTGCGAGCCATCGGGGAACTCGAAGACATCGCCGGGAACTTCGTCGACGACATCCAGATCGGCGTGCATCTCCAGACCGCCGGCTTCCGCAACCGGGTCACGCCCCATCCGGTGGGGATCGTCTGGCTCGGCGCGGCCCCGGGCGAGTTCCTCGCGAACTTCGTCCGCTGGATGACCTTCTCCCGGGGCTTCCCCGATTGGTCGTTCAAGATGCCGATCGCCTGGCGTGCGGGAGTGTTCTTCGCCGGCCTGCTGGGCGGCGCCGGGCTCGCGGCTTCGGGGCTCGTGTGGGTGTCGCTGCCGTGGTTTCTCGCCGCGGGCGGGGTGACCGAGAGCCTGGTCCGCCTCCACGCGGCGGTCGGCGGCTCACCGCTGCGCCCGCGCCACTGGATCGCCCCGGCGGTCGTGTTGCTGCTCGCGCCCTTCGTCTTCCTGCGCGTCTACACCCAGCGGAGCGTCGTGTGGCGCGGACGCCGCTACGACCTTGACCGCACGGGTCGCCTTGGAACGCCGGGTGCCTCCGATCAGGAACCGGGAACGCCCGGCAGCACCCGTCCCATCGTGTAGCCGCTGTCGACGGCGAAGTCGGCACCGGTGCACGAGAGGCTCTCGTCCGAAGCCAGGAACGCGATCATGCGGGCGACGTCCTTCAGGCGCTCGATGTTCTTGCGGTCCTTCTGGTAGGCGAGCATGCGGTGCGCGCCCGCGTCGATCTTCTCGAAGTCGATACCCGGCGGCAGGTAGGGCGCGATCATGTCCGGGCTGCCCGCCTCGGGGCAGACCACGTTCACGCGCACGCCGTACTTCCCGAGCTCGACCGCCGCGACCTTCGAGAGGCCGCGCAAGGCCCACTTCGTGGTCGCGTAGGCCGCGACGCCGTTCTTGGCCGCGAGCCCGTCGATCGAGGAGACGTTGACGATCGAGCCGCCGCCGGTCTCCTTCATGCCCGGCAGCACCGCGCGGATGCCGTGGAAGGCGCCCATCGTGTTCACCCGCAGGAGTCGCTCGAGATCGGCGCCTTCAGTGTCTTCGAGGGCCGCCAGATGCAGGAGCGCGGCGTTGTTCACCAGGACGTTCGGCGGCGCGCCGAAGTGCTTCCGCGTCGCCTCGACGCAGTTCGCCCAGGACGCCTCCGACGTGACGTCGGTCTCCACGAAGAGCGCCGCGTCGCCGAGGTCCTGCGCGACGGATTCGCCGCCCTCCCGGTTCACGTCGGCGATGGTGACGCGCGCGCCCTCCGCGGCGAACAGGCGGGCCGTCGTCTCGCCCGTTCCGCGGGCGGAGCCCGTGATGATCGCAATCTTGCCTTCGAGTCGTGACATGTCGGCTCCTAGCGTCCCTGGTAGGTCGGCGTTCGCTTCTCGAAGAAGGCGGCCATGCCTTCCTTCGCGTCGTCGGTGCGTGCGGCGTCGGAGATCGCGTGGCTCTCGAGCTCCATCTGGGTCTCGAGCCCGTTGTTGCCGGTCGCGAGCAGGAGCTTCTTCACGAGGCCGAAGGATTCCGTCGGGCCGGCGGCGAGCTGTTTCGCGAGGGCGAGTGCCTCGTCCTCGACGCTCTCGGCGACGATCCGGTTCACGATGCCCCACGCCTGCGCCTCCTCCGCGGAGAGCCGGCGGTTCGTGAGCATGAGCTCCGCCGTCCGGCGCAGGCCGATGATGCGCGGGAGCCAGTAGCTCGAGCTGCCGTCGGGAGCGAGGCCGACCTGGGTGTAGGCCATCGTGAAGCGGGCGTTCGGGGAAGCGAGCACGAGGTCCATGCCGCAGACCAGGCTGAAGCCGGCCCCGGCCGCCGCGCCGTCCACCGCGGCGATGACCGGGGCGCGCATCCGCGCGAAGCGGGAGATCGCGGCGTGCAGGTAGGTCGTGATCTCCTTCAGCAGAGCCGGGACGCCGTCGCCGACGCTGCGGAAGGATCCGAGATCGCCCCCCGCACAGAACATCTTGCCCTCGCCCGTGACGAGCACCGCGCGCACGGCCGGATCTTCGTCCGCGGCGAGCGCGGCCTCCATCAGCTCCCGCGCCGTCGCGAGATCGATGGCGTTGGCCGCCTTCGGGCGGTTCAGCGCGATCCGCGCGACGCCGGCATCGACTTCATACAGCAGGTTCTCGAAGGACATGGTTCTCCCGTCAGAGGTTCGTGATCTCGTTCGCGGCGACCCGGTCAGACATCCGCGAGCTCCTTCCGCAGGTGGTTCGAACCCAGCCAGAAGGGGACGCAGGCCGCGGCCGAGAGCAGCAGCACCGCGACGAGGGAGTAGCGGACCGAGAGCGCGCCGTAGCGCTCGGCCAGCAGGTCGTTGCCGAGGCCGACCAGGAAGGGCCCGAGGCCGAGGCCGAAGATGTTCAAGATGAAGAGCAGCACCGCGGAAGCCGTTGCGCGCATGCTCGGCCGGGCGAGGTTCTGGGCGGTCGACCAGAGCGGCCCGACGTACATGTTCGCCAGGGCGTAGAAGGGCACGAAGCACGCGATCGCCGTCCGCTTGTCCGGCGCGAGGGCGAAGCCGAGGGCCAGGGGAAGCGCGATCACCGAGAGGATGGCGGGCATGCGCATGTACCAGCGGGCGTCCCGCGCGCCGAGGCGGTCCGCGAGCCAGCCGCCGAGACTCACCCCGACGCATCCGCCGATCATGATCGTCGGGCCGAAGAGTGCGCCGATCTCCGCGCGGTCCATGCCGTGGACGCGGCCGAGGAAGACCGCGCCCCAGGTCAGGACGGCGTAGCCCGCGATCGCCTTGAAGCAGGCGCCGGTCACCAGCCAGGCGAAGGCGCGCTTCGAGAAGAGGAAGCGCATCACGCTGAAGAAGGTCTCGTCGGCCGCGTCGGCCGCGGGGCGATCGTCATCCACGCTGCGCGGGGGGTCGTTCACCCCGCGCGGCACGTCGCGGATCGTGAAGTAGACGAGCACGGCGAGCGGGAGACCCGCCAGGCCGACGGCGAAGAAGGCGTTTCGCCAGTCGCCGAAGTACTGCTCGAGCAGGCCGCCCGCCATGATGCCGAGGCCCGAGCCGATGTAGATGCCGTTGCCGTAGAGCGCCAGGGCGGTCGCACGGCGTTCGGGCGGGAAGTAGTCCGAGAGGAGCGAGTGCGAAGGCGGCGTGCCGCCGGCCTCCCCCGCACCGACGCCGATGCGGGCCAGGGCGAGCATCGCGTAGTTGCGGGCGAAGCCCGAAGCCGCCGTCATCAGGCTCCACAGCGAGAGCGAGAAGACGATGACGTTGCGGCGCGAGCCCGTGTCCGCCCAGCGCGCGATGGGGACGCCGGCCAGGGTGTAGAAGATCGCGAAGGCGGGGCCGGCGAGCAGACCCATGGCCGTGTCGGAGACGCCGAGCTCCTCCTGGATCGGCTGGATCAGGATCGAGAGCACCTGGCGATCGACGAAGTTGAAGACGTACACGACGAACAGGACGACGAGCGCGTAGGCGGCGTAGCGGGAACTGGGCGGTGCGGCGTTCGTCGCCGGAGTCGTCGCGGGGGTCGTCGGGGAGGAGGGCATGGGTTCGGGCTCGCAGTATACGGGCTAGCGCTCGGCCCGAGAGAGGCGTTCGAAGAAGGCCGGCGCTTCCTCGGGCCGGGCGATGAAGCGCGCGAGGGGGATCGAGACCGCGGTCGCCCCGAGGGCCCGAAGCCGGGGCAGTTCCGCGAGGGTGGCATCGAGGTCGATCCTTCCGTCGGCCGCGAGCTTTGCGGCCAGGGGCGCGCGAAGGCCCAGGTCGTCGGGGTTGCGTCCGGCGCCCTCGAAGGCGCTGCGGGCTCGATCCCGCCCGGCGGCCCACGCCTCGTCGCTCTCTGCGATCGGGAGCCAGCCCGTGCCGTACTCGACGAGCCGCGCGAGGTTGCCCTCGGTGAGGGCGCCGCCGATCCAGATCGGCGGGCCGCCCGGCTGGACGGGGCGCGGCAGGCAGCGCAGCTCGCGGAAGGAGACCGTCTCCGAAGAGAAGCTCGCCGGCGTGAAGCGCCAGAGCGCGCGGCAGGCACGGACCGTGTCGTCCATGCGTGCGGTCCGGCCGGCGAAGGGGACCCCGGCGCCGTCGAACTCCTCGCGCTGCCAGCCCGTTCCGATCCCGAGGTCGAGGCGGCCCTGCGAGAGCACGTCGAGGGTGGCCGCGGTCTTGGCGAGCAGGAGCGCCGGGCGAAGCGGTGCGATCAGGATCCCGGTGCCGAGCCGGATCCGCCCGGTCGCGCCCGCGATCGCTGCGAGGGCGGTGAGCGGTTCCAGCCAGGGCTCCTCGACCGGAAGGGGAAACCGGCCATACGGGTAGCGGTCCGTTCTGGTCCCGATCGCCAGGTGGTCCGGCAGGACCAGCTGGTCGATGCCGGCCGCGTCGGCCGCGCGGGAGAGTTCGAGGAGCCGTGCGAGGTCCGATCCGAAGAGCCGGTCGAGGCCGGAGACGAGGATCGAGAGCGCGAGCGGTTTCCCGGACAACGCCGCTAGCCCTCTTCCACGTGGCGATCGGTGCCGGGCACCGTCGGGAGGAAGGCGGCGGAGAAGACGCAGCGGCCGAGGGCCGGGTCGCCGAGGCGTGCCCCGAGTGCTGCAGCGTGATCGGGCCAGGCCGCGGCGGGCGGTTCGTCGAGGAAGTGGAACCAGGCCATACGGTCCGGGTAGGCGGCGGGGTCGGCGGCGTGGATCGCGCCCGGGGGCCGCGGCCGCGGCGCGAGTCCGACGGAGAGGGCGACCGGCCCGCGCGTGAACTCGGCGGCGAACCACGCGCGGAGCGCTTCGCGGTCATGGGTCTCGACGAGCGTCATCGCGACGCCGGCGAAGTCGTGGTCGAGGGCGAGCGTGGCGGGGACGCCGTCGGCGTCGCGGGCGAGGGCGCCGTCGAAGGCGTAGAAGCCTCCGTGGACCAGATCGGCTTCTCGGAAGATGCGCCCGGCCGCGCGCAGGGCGTGGAAGCGCTCGATCGACCAGTCGATGGCTTCCTCTTCCGCGCCCCGGGCGAGCCAGTACAGCGCGAGGAACCGGCCGCGCTTCGGGTCGCCCGGCCACGCGCAGGCCGGTTCCCGAGAACCGGCGACCTCCGTCGTCGCGACGTAGCGCCGGCCCGCGAAGAACCCGGGGCCGGCCATGCAGCCGGCATGGAAGTGGTCGCGCTCGTACCAGCGGTGGAAAGCCCGGGCCTGCCCGGCGTGGGGCTCGACCAGCGAGACCACCGCGCCGCCGATCGCGGGTTCCGCGAGACCGGTCACGCCCTAGAAGGGCTGGAACGAGACGGGAAGCTTCGCGTAGCCCTGGACGAAGTCCGTCACGAGCCGGTCGGCCTGATCCATCAGGACCTCGTAGTCCGGAATCCGCTTCAGCGTCTCCTCGAGGCAGATGCGGCCTTCCATCTTGGCGACGTGCAGCCCGATGCAGGAGTGGGTCCCGTGGCCGAAGGAGAGGATCCGCGGCGCGCGGCGCTCGATGTCGAAGGTGTCGGGCGAATCGAACTCGCGCGGGTCCCGGTTGGCGGAGGGGTAGAGGTAGAGGATCGGTTGGCCGGGCTTCAGCTTCTCGCCGTGGATCTCGTGTTCCTTCGTGACCGTGCGGCAGAGGAACTGCGTCGGCATGTCGTAGCGCAGGCCCTCCATGAAGGCGTCCGGGATGAGCGACGGGTCCTTCTTGCACTTCGCGCGCGCGTCCGGGTGCTCGCCGAGCCGCCGGATCAGGTTGGCGAAGACCTTCGGGAAGGTCTCGGCGCCGCCGATGATCAGCATCGAGAGGTGGGAGCCGATCGCCATGTCGTCGAGCTTCTCGCCGTCGATCTCGATCTCCGTCAGCAGTTTCACGACCGTCATCTCGCCGGCCTGCTTCCGGACCTTCTGGGTGAGCTCCATGAAGTAGGCGAACAGCTCGTTCATGGCGGCGAGGGCGTCCTCCGTCATGCCTTCGACTTCCGGGTCGCGCTCGAAGAAGCGGCGCACGAGCTCCGTCAGCAGGTCGCCATCTTCCTTCGGGAAGCCGTTGACCTCGCAGGCGGCCTTGGTCGCGACCTGAGCCGCGAAGTCGCCGACGATGTCGAGGCTTCCGGCTTCGCGCCTGGCGTCGAGGCAGCCGGCGGCGATGTCGCGGATCCACGGCTCGAGCTTCCGCGCGCGCGCGGGCATGAAGAACTTCCGGATCTCGCGCCGGAGCTGGGTGTGCTGGGGCGGATCCATCAGGTTGAGCATCGGCGTCACGGGCTGGACCTTCGTCAGCACGTGGGAGGACGTCGTCCCCTTCGTCGCCGTGTAGTGCTCCGTATCCTGGGAGGCCTCCCAGATGTCGTGGAAGCGCGAGAGTGCCCAGGCGTCGTACTCCTCGATGTAGTAGCAGGGCGCTTCGTCGCGCATCTGGCGGTAGACCTCGAGCGTGTCGCCGCGCTGGACTTCGGGGTCGAAGGGGTTGTACTTCACCATCGGTGATGCTCCTCGCTAGTTCGAGCCATGCTGCTGCTCGAGGTGTCCGACGAGCTTGCCGGCGAAATCCTCGGCGAAGCTCGGCATGAGCGGCTTGATCATGGCGTTGATCATGGGTGCCATCGGGCCACCCGGGTCGACCTTCAGGCGGAACTGGATGCGCGTCGTACCCGCGGCCGGTCCGGCGTCGGCGCTCTCGGCGCGCTCGGGCGTGCCGCGCACGAGCTGGAAGAAGAATCGGAAGACCCGCTCGAAGAAGCGGGCGAGGGGGTTCTTCGCGGCGGGTGCCTCGGCCGGAACCGCCGCAGCCTGCTCGGCCGTTTCGTAGGGCATCATCTCGAAGCTGCCCTCGCCGGTCATCGGCTCGTTCAGGCCCTTCAGGGTGAACGTCACGCGCTCGGGGCCGTTCCACTCGGTGATGTCGACCTTGAACTTCAGGAGGCGTGTCATGGCGCCGAGGTCGCCCTTCAGCACCCAGAGCGATTCGGTCTCGCTCTCCTGGGTGTGCTCCTGGTAGCCCATGAAGAACGGCGCGAAGTTGTCCATGTCCTTCACGAAGTCCCAGATGAGCTCGCGCGGGAGCTTCGCGGTGGTGGTGTAGTCGGCTTCCGCCACCGGGCTCAGGCCTTGCCCTGGGCCATGTGCCGGCCGACCAGGTAGCCCCAGGTGATGGCGCGCATGTTCGACGTGCCGCTCTGGTAGCCGCCGCCGAGATCGAGCAGCGCGGCGGAGATGCCCGCGGCGTAGAGGCCCGGGATGGCGTGCCCGCGCACGTGCATCACCTGGCCGTCGGTGTTGGTGCGCAGGCCGTGGCTGTTGATGCCGACGCCGACGGGCCGGAGCTTCACGGCGTAGAAGGGCGGCTTGTCGACGACTCCGACGTTCGGGTTCGGGTAGTTCGGGTCGCCCGCGAGCCCCTGGGTCCAGGGGAAGTGCCCCATGTCGAACTTCGGGTCCTTGCCCTCGGCGGCGTGCTGGTTGAACTCGGCGAGGGTGCGCTCGAGGCTGTCCGCGTCGATGCCGCACTTCTCGGCGAGTTCTCGCACGGAACCGGCCGAGACGGCCAGCTCTTCCGGGATGTCCATGCCCGGGGCGTAGGAGCCGAGCGGGTAGCGCTCGCGGTAGTTGCCGTCGAAGACGAGGTACGGCTGGCGGTTCGGGAAGCTCTGGGTGCGCCCGTCGAGCTGGCGGATGCGCGGCTGGTAGTCCTTGTAGAAGGACTCGTCCGTGAAGCGCTCGCCCGCCTGATTCACCCAGATGGCATGGGGGCAACCGCATTCCCAGCTCGAGCGGAAGAGCGGCACGCCGTCGTGCTCCTCGCCGGGGATGTTGTAGCCGTAGAACATGGCGAGGTTCTGGGGCGGGACGCTCGCGATGTCCGCGCCGATCTCGCCGCCCATGACGAGGTGGTCGCCGTGGAAGTAGGGCTGGGTGGAGGAGTTCCACTCGTGCCACTCCTCGTACATCGTGGCCATCTCTTTGTTGTGGTCGTAGCCGCCGATGGCGAGGAGCACGCCCGCGCGCGCGCGCACGAAGAAGTCGCGCCCGTCCTTCTCGGCGCGCACGCCGAGGACGCGGCCGTCTTCGACGACGAGCTCGCGCACCGGCGTCTCCACGTGGGCGGCGATGCCGCGATCGACCACCGCGGCCTTCACGAACCAGCCCATCATGCCGGGGCCGAAGCTCCGCTGATCCGTGGCCGCGCGCTCGCCGAGGAGTTCGTAGTTCCACTGGGTGACGTTCGCGAGGCCGCCCCACTCGTACATCTCGCGGTGCGTGAGGCCGGGCGGGAGGTGCGGCGACATCGCCCAGGTCTTCGTCTGCCACTCGCCGAGCTGCGCACCGTCGAAGAGCTTCACCGCGAGGTAGCGGCCGGTGCCCGAGCCCGGCGCATCCGGGTAGTAGTAATCGTGCAGCCCGTCGACGGCCTCCCACGGCACGCCGGCCTTGTCCTCGACGTACTCGAGGGCTTCGCGGTAGTGGGCGAGGAGCTTCCCGGTGAGGGCCGCGTCGTTGAAGCCCGCGCCGAGGAAATCGAAGTAGGCCGCCGCCGCCTCGTCGCTGTCGTCCTGGCCGATGCCCTTCATGTGGCGGCCATTCGGGCAGAAGACCTCGCCGCCGCCGTAGGCGCACAGGCCACCGAGCTTCGGTGCCTTCTCGAGCACCACGGCTTCCTTGCCCTGGTCGTGGGCGACGATGGCCGCGGTCAGGCCGGCCAGGCCCGAGCCCACGGCCACCACGTCAGTCTCGAGATCCCAGTTCGCCGGCTGGCTGGCCATGCGGGTGCGCCCCTCGGATGGGTGGGTGACGTTCAATAACGGAACGTATAGTATCGTAATGCGACGGTGGGGGGAGCCCCTTCTCGGACCCCGCCTTTCGCAGGCAAGTGACCGCCCTGATTGAGGAATCGACGTGGCAGAGGCGAATGGTCCCAGTGGTAGCGCGGGGCGGCCCCGGAGCGAGGAGGCCCATCAGGCCATCCTCGACGCCACCCTCGAGCTGCTCTCCGAGGTCGGCTTCTCGGCCCTGACCGTCGAAGGCGTGGCCCAGCGTGCGGGGGTCGGGAAGGCCACGATCTACCGGCGTTGGCCCTCGAAGCTCCCCCTCGTGGTCGAGGCGTTCGGCGGCCTCCCGCGGCTCGAAGACGCCGATACCGGCGATCTCGCCGAAGACCTGAAGGCCATGCTGCGCGGCTACCTCCAGCTCTTCAACGCGACACCCCTGGCCACGGTCCTCCCGAGCCTGGCCGGGGAGCGCGCTCACAACGACACCTTCTCCGAGCTCTTCGACCCGGTGCTGAAGGGCAGGCGCCGCCCGCTGACCGCCGCCCTCGAGCGCGGCGTCGCCCGCGGCGAACTCCCGAAGGGGCTCGACCTCGAGCTCGCCGCCGACTTGATCGTCGGCCCGATCGCCGTCCGCCTGTTCTTCACCGGCGCGAAGCTCCAGCCGAAGATGGTGGCCCCGATCGTCGATCTCGCCCTGAAGGGCCTGCGCAGCGCCTAGCGAGACTTCGCCTCGCTGCCCGAAGCGATACCCTCGGCCCATGGCCCGAGGAAGCTGCCTTTGCGGAGCCATCCGCTACCGCGTCGCCGAGCCGTTCTCGCGGGTGACCCACTGCCACTGTTCGATGTGCCGCAAGGGACACGGCTCGGCCTTCGGCACGTATGGCTCCGTCACCCGGGAGGCGCTCGTGTTCGAGGCCGGCGAGGACCGCCTCGCCCACTACCCCTCTTCGGAGCGCGTGACCCGGTCTTTCTGCGGCGTCTGCGGCGCGAAACTCCTCTTCGCGGATGCTCGCACCCCGGACCTCGTCGACGTTGCGCTCGGCACGCTCGAAGACGACGCCGACGTCCGGGTCGATGCCCACATCTTCGTCGCGTCGAAGGCCGGTTGGGTCGAGATCGGTGACGACCTGCCGCAGTTCCCGCAATCGTCGCGAGAGGATTGACGGCCGCCATGTACGTTCCGCCGGCCTTCGACGTCCACGACCGCGAAACGCTCCTGCGCTTCATCGATCGCTACGACTTCGCGACGCTGGTCTCCGCGGGCGCGGACGGCGTCGAGGTGGCCCACGTGCCGCTGGTGCTCGAGCGCGGTGAAGGGGAGGGGTGGGGCACCCTGGTCGGGCACGTCGCGGGCAACAACCCCATCCGCGAACGCTTCGACGGTGCCACCCCGGCGCTCGCGATCTTCCACGGCCCCCACGCCTACGTCTCGCCGGCCTGGTACGCGAAGATGCCCGCGGTGCCGACCTGGAACTACGCCGTCGTGCATGCCCATGGGAACCCGCGCGTGCTCGAGGACGACTCGCGAAAGGCCGCGATGCTCGACGCCATGGTGGAGCGCTACGAGGGGGGCAGGCCCGACCGCTGGCGGCCGGACCTGCCCGAGGAGTACGCCCGCGCGATGCGCCGCGCGATCGTCGCCTTCGAGCTGCCCGTCGAGCGGGTCGAAGCCAAGTTCAAGCTCGGCCAGAACCGCTCGCCGGCGGATCGCGAGGGCACGCTCGCCGGGCTCGAAGCCAGCGACGACGCGAGCCGCGCCCTCGCCGCGTTCACGCGCGAGTTCCTCGGCGAGTGAGCGTCGCGAACCCGATCGCGGCGGCCAGGGCCAAGGCCGCAGCCGACGGCTCGGGCACCCCGGCGTAGCGCTGCCAGCTCGCGATGCCTCCTTGAGAGAACACCGTGGCGAGCCCGTCCGAATCGAACACGAGGGCCTCGCTGAGGGTGCTGCTTTCGTAGGTCCAGCCCGCGGGCAGGGCGAGCGCCGCCAGCGAATCCTCGGCCATCAGGTCGTAGGTCGATTCCGAGAGTGCGAAGTCGAAGGTGAAGAGGATGTAGCGCTCGCCGGTCGGGTCGATGACCTCGTGGATCACCGAGCCCGCGTCGTAGGTGAACTCGACGTCGCGCTGGACCTGGGCGATCGCGAGCGGGCCGAGGCCCAGGTCGAACCCGACGACGGTGCCCGAGAGCACCCGGGCCACGTACTCGAACTCGTTGCCCGGGACGTCGGGAACGAAGTCGATCGAGGTCGGCACGCCGTTGTCCGGCGAGCCGAGGTTGATGGCGCTCGAGAAGAGCTGCGTCCGCGCCGGGGCCTTCTCCCAGCCCGCCGGGACGGGGATCGCCTCGAACTGTTCGAGGGTGCAGGTCTCGCACGCGTAGACGTCGCGGGCGATGGGGTTGATCCCGGGCAGCAGCTGCCGCATCTCGAAGTTGAAGCCCATGGCCGAAGCGGGGGCCGGGGCCAGGGCGAACAGGAGCACGAGCCAGAAGCCGGGGCGACATTTCACTATCTTGGGCCGCATGAGATCCTCCAGGGAAGTATCAAGTTATTGACAGTCAATATCTCATAATATGATCCAAGTGAAGCAATATCTCAATTTCCCGGGGGGATACCGTGTCCGATAGCACTCCGGGCCGCGAGGATGGCCGCCATCTCCGCTCCCAGCGGAGCCGGGAGCGGATGATCGAGGCGGTCGTGCGCGCGCTCTCGAACCCGGAGATCGAGATCACGGCCGAGCGGATCGCCGCTGAGGCCGGGGTCAGCCTGAGCACGCTCTTCCGCCACTTCGGGGATCTCGACGGGATGAGCGAGGCGGTCACCGCACACGTGCGCGGCCAGGTCGCCCCGATCCTCCTGCGCGGACCGTTCGAGGGGGACCTCGCCGACCGCGTGGCGGACCTCGTCGACCGCCGGGCGGAGGCCGCGGAGATCGTGAGACCCCTCCGGCGCGCCGTGCTGCGTTCGGCCCGGCCGCTCCCGAAAGACCGCGAGCGCGACCGGGAGACCCGGGCGCAGCTCCGGGAGCAGATGCGGGCCGCATTTGCGCCGGAGCTCGAGGGCGCTTCGCCCGAGTTGATCGCGGCACTCGATGCGCTCCTCTCCTTCGAGACCTTCGATCATCTGCGGGTGCATCAGGGCCTGCCCCTCGAAGGTACGAAGCGCAGCATCGCGCAGGCCGTTCGGAGCCTGCTCGCCGAGACCTGATACCCTCCGCTCTCGCGAACGAGCTGGATCTCGCGCCCGCCCATTCGGAGGACCCCATGAGCGAAGCCCCCGCCCTCGTCGGCAAGACCGCGATCGTCACCGGAGCCAGCAGCGGGATCGGCCGCGCCATCGCCGAGCGGCTCGGCCGCGCCGGAGCGCGCGTGGTGCTCGTCGGCCGCAGCGCGGCGCCGATGGAAGCCTCCCAGAAGGTGATCGAGGAAGCGGGCGGCCGCGCGAGCGTTCAGGCCATGGATGTGCGCGATACGGCGCGGCTCCAGGAACTCGTCGCCGAGGTCGCCGACGGCACCGGGCGCCTCGACATCATGGTGAACAACGCCGGGCTCTCCTACCCGAGCAAGATCACCGAGGCCGACCCTGAGGAATGGCAGGAGATGTTCGACGTGAACGTCATCGCGCTGCTCGCCGGCTGCCAGGCCGCGGTCAAGGCCATGCGCGAGACCGAGAGCGACGGCCACATCGTCAACGTCTCCTCGGTCGCGGCGCTCCGCTCGAACTCCGGCGTCTACGGCTCGACCAAGCACGCGGTCAACGCGATCAGCTCGACCCTGCGCGAGGAGCTCGAAGAGGATTCGATCCGCGTCTGCACCGTGATGCCGGGCGCCATCGCGACCAACTTCGCACGCAACTTCGCCCCCGAGTTCCTCCAGGGCTTCACCAAGATGACGGGCATCGACGTCGAGGTGAAACAAGGGGAGAAGCTGCCCGACGAGGTCTTCGAGAAGCTCCAGAACCAGCTTTCCCAGATGCTCTGTGACCCCACCGACGTCGCCGAATCCGTCTACTACGCCGTGACCCAGCCCATCCAGGTCAACGTCGAGCAGATCGTCGTCCGCCCGCCGAAGCAGATGAACCTGTAGGGCCTCAGCGCTTCCCGGCCACCACGCGGTAGCCCGCGAGCAGCAGCATGGCGCCCGCGATGGCGGCGAGCATGTTGCCGACGCCGCCCATCTCGAGGCCTACGGCCGAGGAGGCGAAGCCGCCGACGAAGGCGCCGGCGATGCCGAGCAGCGTGGTCACGATGATTCCGCCCGGGTCGTCGCCCGGCATCAGGAACTTGGCGAGAGCCCCGATCACGAGGCCGGTGAGCAGGAGGATCAAGAGGTCCATGGTGGTCTCCTTCGCATAGCGGGGCAGCCCGGCCTGGACGGGCGGGTCCCGTCTCGTCAATGCGGCCTGCGTGAAAAGCGTCACCCGGCATTCGCCACTTCCCGAAGCCCGCGCCCTGTGGTTAGAATCCGCGGCCCAAGAAGGGCGGTGGACCATGGATCTGTTTACGCTGGAGAACGCGGCCAACCTGGGGATGCTGATCTTCCTCCAGGCCGTCCTCGGTTTCGACAACCTGCTCTACATCTCGATCGAGTCGCAGCGCGCGCCCGAGGGCTCCCAGGCCGCCGTGCGCCGCTGGGGCATCCTGATTGCCGTCGGGCTGCGGGTGGTGCTCCTGTTCCTGATCATGAACCTGCTCGACCGGTTCACCGGCGTGTGGTTCGAGCTGCGCTGGGAAGGCGTCTTCGAGGGCGCGTTCAACTTCGCGTCCGTGGTCTTCCTGCTGGGCGGTGCGTTCCTGATGTACACGGCCATCAAGGAGATCAGTCACCTGCTCGCCATCGAGCATCTCGAGAAGGATCGCGACCGGTCGGCGAAGTCGGCCGCACAGGTGGTGGCGCTCATCGTCACCATGAACCTGATCTTCTCGTTCGATTCGATCCTCTCGGCGCTGGCGATCACCCAGGTCTTCGCGGTCCTCGCCATCGCGATCGTATCCTCGGGCATCGCCATGCTGCTCCTGGCCGACCAGGTCTCCGAGTTCATCGAGAAGAACCGGAAGTACGAGGTGCTCGGCCTGTTCATCCTGCTGATCGTCGGCGTGGTGCTGCTCGGGGAGGGCGGCCACGTCGCCCACCTGAAGCTCCTCGGCTACGCCGTGGAGCCCATGGCGAAGTCGACCTTCTACTTCGCCGTGGTCGTGATGGTCCTCGTCGACGTCCTGCAGTCGGGCTACCAGAGCAAGCTCGCGGCCGAGCGGCACGCGAAGCAGCACCCCGCCGCTTCCACCTCCGGCTAGGCGCGCTCGAAGCGTTCCCGGAGCGCATGCTTCAGGACCTTGCCCGTCGGGTTCCGGGGGAGCACGTCGAGGGTCTCGAGCTGCTCCGGGATCTTCTGGGTCATCAGCTCGCGCTCGCGGAGGAAGCTCTCCATCTCTTCGAAGGAGAGGGGCGAACTCGGATCCGAGGCGACCACCACGGCGCAGGCGCGTTCGCCGCTCGCGGGGTCGGGCAGGCCGACGACCGCGCACTCCGCGACCTTCGGGTGCTCGTGCAGGAGGTCTTCGATCTCCTTGGCGCTGATGTTCTCGCCCTTGCGGATGATGACGTCCTTCAGTCGCCCGGTGACGACGAGGTAGCCGTCCTCGGTGAGGTGGCCGAGGTCGCCGGTCTTGAAGAAGCCCGCTTCGTCGAAGGCGGCGGCGTCGAGGGCAGGGTCGAGGTAGCCGAGGCAGAGCTGCGGGCCCTTCAGGCGGATCTCGCCTTCGGGGCTCGTGCGGATCTCGACGCCGCGGGTGGCGCGGCCTTCGGTTTCGGCGAGGCGCTCGTCCGGGTCGTCGGCGGCGCCCATGGTCGCGATGGGGCATTCGGTGAGGCCGTAGCCGGAGACGATGCCGGCGCCGCCGAGCTCGCGCTTGATCTCGTAGTGCAGGGCGGGAGGTTTCGGGGCGCCGCCGCCGGGGAAGGTGCGGATGCGCGGGAAGACCGGTTCCCCGCCGCGCTCGCGCTGGGCGGCGAGGTAGGCCTGGTGGAAGGCCGTGCCCGCCGTTCCCTGGGTGACGCCGTGGCGGGCCAGCACCGAGATCGCCTCCGGTCCGAAGGTCGGAATCACGATCTGCGCGCAGCCGGCAAGGAGCCCTGCGAGCAGCCAGCCGACGCCGCCGACGTGGGTGAAAGGAAAGACGAGGGCGATGCGATCGTCGCTCTCGAGTGCGAGCCGTTCGTGTAGAGCGCGGCCGACCGCCAGCAGCGTCGCGTCCGAATGCCGGGCGCCCTTCGGATCCGCCGTGGTTCCCGACGTGTAGAAGAGAAAGCGGGTGTCGCGCGGCCCGGGGGCTTCGTACGGCGGAAGGCTCGACGGGTCGCCCGTGGGGAGCGTCTCGCCGACGATCCACGGCTCCAGGCCGGGGAGGTCCTCCGCGATCGCACGCGCCATCGCGCCGTGGGCGAAGCCGCGGAACGTCTCGGGGACGGCGAGGCGCTTCGCGCCCGCCTGCCTCACGACGAAGCCGACCTCGCGCTGGCGATAGATCGGGAGGATCGGGTTCTGCACGGCGCCGACGCGGGCGAGGGCCGCGGAGAGGATCAGGGCTTCGAGGTTCGTCGGGAGCTGCCAGGACACGACGTCGCCGGAGGAGAGCCCTTCGGCGTGGAGGGCGGCGGCGACGCCGAGCGCGCGCTCGTGGTACTCGGCGAAGGTGAGGGCGCGGCCGGCCTCGTCGACGGCGAAGAGCGCTTCGGGGGTCGTGGCCGCGCGCGTCTCGACGAGCCGCCAGAGACTCGACGTATCGAGGGCCCCGTCCGCCACCGAGCGGTTCAGGCCCCGAGCCGGCGCGCCGCTTCCTCGCGCAGCTCGTTCTTCAGCACCTTGCCCGAGAGGTTCATCGGCAGCGCTTCGAGGATCGCGACGTGCCGGGGCACCTTGAAGTTCGCCATGTGCTCGCGTGCCCAGGCGACGACCCCGGCCTCGTCGAGCTCGGCGCCGGCGTTCGGGACGACGAAGGCCATGCCGACCTCGCCCATGCGCTCGTCCGGGACGCCGATCACCGCGGCCTGGGCGACGCCCGGCATCTCGAAGAGCAGGCTCTCGATCTCCGCCGGATAGCAGTTGAAGCCGCCCATGATGAACATGTCCTTCAGGCGGTCGGTGATGGTCAGGTAGCCGCGCTCGTCCATCGTGGCGATGTCACCGGTGTGGAGCCAGCCCTCCGGGTCGATCGCCTCGCGCGTGGCGGCTTCGTCCTCGAAGTAGCCCTTCATGACGTTGTAGCCGCGCACCCAGATCTCGCCCGGCTCGCCGCGCGGAACTTCACGGCCCGCTTCGTCGACGCACTTCACCTCGATGTCGGGGATGGGCTTGCCGGAGGTCGTCGAGATCGTCTCCGGGTCGTCCGTCGGGTCGCAGATGGAGACGGTGCCCGTCGCTTCGGTCAAGCCGTAGGCCGTCACGACGGTCTCGAAGCCGAGCTCCGTGCGCATGCGTTCGATCAGTTCGACGGGGATCGGCGCGGCGCCGGTCACCGCGAGGCGCAGGCTCGAGAGGTCGAATCGCGCGTAGTCCGGGTGGGCGAGCAGGGACTGGTAGAGGCTCGGCGCGCCCGGGATCGCCGTGATGCGCTCCTTGCCGATGCGTTCGAGCACCTGGCCCACGTCGAAGACCGGGTGGGGCAGGGCGGTCGCGCCCATCATCAGGCAGGCGAGCCAGCCGGCCTTGTACCCGAAGGAATGGAAGAACGGGTTCACGATCAGGTAGCGGTCGCCTTCGCGCAGGCCGACGACGGTGCTCCACACCTCGAAGCTCCGCAGGTTCTGGTGGTGCGTGGCCATCACGGCCTTCGGGTGGCCGGTGGTGCCCGAGGTGAAGATCAGGTCCGCGACGTCCTCCGGATCGACGGAGAGCGCGCGCTCGCGGGCGGCCTCGGCCGGGACCGCGTCGCCCTCGGCGAGGAAGGCCTCGAAGGACTGCGCCCCGGCCGCATCGCCGTCGAAGGTGACGATGCGCTCGAGGGCCGGCACGTCCTGCTCGGCCAGGGCGTCTACGTAGCGGAAGTCGAGGAACTCGCCGACGGTGAACAGCACGCGCGTGCGGCACTTGCGAATTTGGTAGGCCGCTTCGCTGCCCTTGTAGCGTGTGTTCAGGGTGACGATCGCGCCGCCGGCCATCTGCACGCCGAGCGCGGCCACGACCCACTCCCAACGGTTCGGTGCCCAGATCGCGACCCGCTCCCCGGGTTCGAGGCCGAAGGCGAGGAGCGCCCGGCAAGCGCGGGTGCTGCGCTCCGCGAGCTCGCGGAAGGTGAGCGTGGTCGGGCCGTCCTCGATGGCGTGGGCAGCGCCGAAGCGCTCGGCCGAGGCGAAGAGCAGGCGGGGGATCGTGGATTCCAAGGGGCCTCCGGCGGCGCAGGGCGCCTCCGGGCGCCTTGCATACGGATCGTATCGTATCGTATTCTCCCTCCGCGGATCCCGGCCCCGAACCCTGGGGGCGGGCCCGCGGAGGCTCTCCCCTGGACGTCCGATTCTCGAAGGAAGACGAAGACTTCCGAAGCGAGGTGCGCGGCTGGCTCGAGCACGCCCTGGCCGGCGAGTTCGCCGAGCTGCGCGGCCGGGGCGGCCCCGGCGACGAACACGCCTTCGTCGAGGAGCGCAAGGCCTTCGAGCGCGCCCTTGGCGCGGCCGGCTGGATCGGCCTCGGCTGGCCCCGGGAGATTCCGGGCGCGGACGTCGGCGGCCGGGACCTTCCGCTTTCCCAGCAAATGATCTTCTACGAGGAGTACGCCCGCGCCCACGCGCCCGGCCGAATGGGGCACATCGGTGAGGGGCTGCTCGGCCCGACCGTCCTGCTCTGCGGGAGCGACGAGCAGAAGCGGCGCTTCCTTCCGCCGATCCTGAGGGGCAAGGAGTTCTGGTGCCAGGGCTACTCCGAACCGAACGCGGGCTCGGATCTCGCGAACGTGCAGACCCGCGCGGTGCTCGATGGCGACGAGTGGGTGATCGACGGCCAGAAGGTTTGGACCTCCTGGGCCCAGTGGAGCGACTGGTGCTTCGTGCTGTGCCGGACCGACCCGGAGGCGAAGCCGAAGCAGGCCGGCATCTCCTACCTGCTGGTCCCGATGGACGCCGAGGGCATCGAGATCCGCCCGATCCGCCAGATCACCGGCGACAGCGAGTTCAGCGAGGTCTTCTTCAACGGCGTGCGGACCGCGCGCGAGAACGTCGTCGGCGAGGTGAACGGCGGCTGGAAGGTCGCGAACGCGACGCTCGCCTTCGAGCGCGGCGCCTCGACGCTCGGCCAGCAGATGCTCTTCCAGAACGAGCTCGACCAGGTGATCGAGATCGCGAAGCGCAACGGCAAGGCCCGCGACCCGCGGATCCGCCAGCGAATCGCCCAGGCCTGGATGGGCCTGCGCATCCAGCGCTACAACGCCCTGCGCACGGTCTCGCACTCGGCCGATGCCGCGCCGCCGCGCGGCGCGATGATCACCAAGATCTTCTGGGCCACCTGGCACCGGGAGCTCGGCAAGCTCGCCATGGACGTGCTCGGCGCCGAGGCCGAAGTGACGGACGCCGACGGCCTCTCCCGGCTCCAGCGCCTCTTCCTCTTCACCCGCTCGGACACGATCTACGCGGGCACGAACCAGATCCAGCGCAACCTCATCGCGGAGCGTTCGCTCGGGCTGCCGCGCGAACCGAGGCCCGCATGAACTCCGCAGCGAGGACCGCATGAGCCCGCAACCGCCGCCGCCCTACGAGCCCGGGCACGACCTGCTCGCCGGGAAGAACGTCCTCGTCACCGCCGCGGCGGGGACGGGGATCGGCTTCGCCACCGCGAAGCGCTGCCTGGAAGAGGGCGCGCGCGTGTTGGTGAGCGACATCCACGAGCGGCGGCTGGGGGAGGCCGTCGAGCGTCTCGCGGAGGTGGCCGGTGCGCCGCCCCCGAGCCGTCTGTGCAACGTCCGGGAAGAGGAGGGCGTGCAGGCGCTCATCGCGGGCGCGATCGAGGAGCTCGGCCACGTCGACGTGCTGGTGAACAACGCGGGCCTCGGCGGCACCGCGAACGTCGTCGAGATGACGGACGCCCAGTGGTACGACGTCCTCGAGATCACGCTCACCGGGACCTTCCGCATGACGCGCGCGATGCTCCCGCACATGATCGAGCGCGGCGCCGGCGTGATCGTGAACAACGCCTCGGTGCTCGGCTGGCGCGCGCAGAAGGGGCAGGCCCACTACGCGGCGGCCAAGGCCGGCGTGATGGCATTGACCCGCTGCTCGGCGCTCGAGGCGGCGGAGCACGGCGTGCGCATCAACGCGGTCGCCCCGAGCCTCGCCACGCATCCCTTCCTCGCCAAGGTGACGCCCCAGGAGCTCCTCGACGAGCTCGAGGCGCGCGAGGCCTTCGGCCGCGGCGCCGAGGTCTGGGAGGTCGCCAACGTGATCGTCTTCCTCGCGAGCGGGTACTCGTCCTACATGACGGGCGAGGTCGTCTCGGTCTCGAGCCAACACCCCTAGGAGCCCCCATGAAGTTCTGGCAGGTCGCGTCCTTCGCCGAGCCCGATCAGCTCCTCGACATCGCGCGCGGTGCCGAGGAGGCGGGCTTCGAGGGGGTCCTCCTTTCAGACCACCTGTTCTTTCCGGGGAAGCTCGAATCCCACTACCCGTACTCCGACGACGGGAAGCCCGCCTTCGACGGCGACTCGCCGTTCCCGGAGCCGTGGACCACCATCGCGGCGATGGCGGCGGTCACCGAGCGCCTGCGCTTCGGCACGATGGTCTACATCCTGCCGCTCCGGCATCCGCTCGAGGTGGCGAAGACGGTGGGCAACGTCGCGCGCATGTCGGGCGGCCGCGTGATGCTCGGCGTCGGCGCCGGCTGGATCCGCGAGGAGTACGACGCCCTCGGCGTGCGGTTCGAGACCCGCGGCAAGCGCATGAACGAGATGTTCGAGGTGATGCGCAAGGCCTGGACGGGGGAGATGTCCGAGCACTGGGGCGAGCACTTCCGGATCGGCTCCTTCCAGATGACGCCGGCGCCCGGGGTCGGCGTGCCGATCTGCGTCGGCGGCGTCTCGCGGGCCGCCTTCAAGCGCGCCGCGGCGCTCGGCGACGGCTGGATCGGCACCGGCCAGGCCCCGGACGAGGTGCCCGGGATCCTCGAGCAGCTTCGCGGCCTTCGCGAGGAAGCGGGGCGCAGCGGCGAACCCTTCGAGACGATCGTTCCGCTCACGGTGCCGCCGGACCTCGAGCTGCTTCGCAAGCTCGGCGACGAGGGCATGACCGCCACGACCTGCTGGCCCTTCAGCTACACGCTCGGGCCGACCAGCACGCCCGCGCAGAAGCGAGATGCGATGCTCCGCTTCGGCGACGAGGTGATTTCGAAAGTCTAGAGGGGGTGGCTACCGGTCTTCGCCGGTGCCGTCGCCCGCGCGGTTGCGCTGGGCGCTCCGCGTGCAGGCCCGCGGGGTGGCCTGATGCTCGGACCAGGTGATGCCACAGGGGCAGACGAGGTCCGGATCGAAGGCGTGACCATCGCACGGGACCAGTTGCGTCACGCGCTTGGGCGCGACGCGTTCGTCTCGTGCGGGCTCCGTGCGGCGGGCCGGGACCGCCACGCTACTTCTGCTCCGCTTCTTCGACGTCTTCGGGCTCGACGATCAAACCGTAGCCTTCGAGATCGTCGTGGGTGGCCACGGCCGACTCGTTCCCCGAGCCTTCCGCCCCTTCGTCATCGCGCAGGCGGCCCTCACGCTTCATTGCGGCGCGTTCGGCCTTGTCCCGTTCACGCTTCCGTTTCTGGACCGACATGCGGCTGCGACGTGCCATGGTTGCCCCCCGACGAGATTCCGAACCAGACGACTCCCCGGAGGCTGGGCCTCCGGGGCCCGGGAGGCCAGGCCTCCCGGGCGAATCCTGAGAGCGCTAGTAGCGCCCGCCACCTCCGCCGCCACCGCGGCGCTTGTCCTGCGCTTCGTTGACGCGCAGGTTGCGGCCTCCCATGTCGCTGCCGTCGAGGGCCCGGATGGCCTCGTCCGCGGCGCTCGCCTCGGACATCTCGACGAAAGCGAAGCCGCGCGGCCGGCCGGTCTCCCGGTCGGTGATGACCGCGACCGACTCGACGCTGCCGTAGCGTTCGAAGACGCCCCGCAGCTCGTTCTCGTCCACGCTGAAAGGAAGGTTTCCGACGTAAAGCTTCTTCAAACTCTCGATCCTTGCCGTGCTCGGCGCTGGCGCCGCACGGCGGTGGCGACGCTTCCTCGCGGACTGTCCGGTCCGAAGCGTCCCGTTGCGATGAAACCCGCGTTTCCAGCTCGGGGCCAAAGCCGAGGCCAAAGCGGTTCGAGGCCAGAGCCCATGCCGGAAACAGCGGAAGGTTGATTCGAGAGGAAAACAGGACAGGCGGGTCAGGCCAGCGGCTGTGAACCGATCGGACGACCTTCGCGGGGAACCTAACAGAGCCCGGGCGCGAGTGCGAATGAATGCACCGCAGAGGCGTGGTGCGCGCCCCTCGCGGCTTCTCGCGTCCGTCCCTCCGGGACGCGTTAGCTTTCCGCGCCGTGGCGGCGCGCATCTTCGAAGAGGTCGTGGGCGAGTTCCCGGCGGTCGATCCGGCCGAGCGGGAGCGGATCGCCGCCGGCCCGCGCGGCGCCCGTGTCCACGCGGAACTCGAAGGAGCGCTCGGCGTGTTCCGCGCCGTCGAGCAGGCGCCGCCGCCCGCGCGCCTCGCCGAGCCGCGCGAGCTTCGGCTGGCCGTCTGGAACCTCGAGCGCGGGCGGCACGTGGCGCAGAGTGCGGCCGTGATCGCTGCGACGGGCGCGAACGTCACGCTGCTCTCCGAGCTCGACGTCGGGATGGCGCGCACCGGAAACCACCATACGGCGAGGGAGATCGCAGGCGCCCTCGGCCACGGCTTCGTCTACGGCGTCGAGTTCCTCGAGCTGGGACTCGGTGGGCCCGAAGAGCGCGAACGGCACGCCGGGGAGTCGAACGCGCGCGGGCTGCACGGGGGAGCGATCACGAGCGCCCTGCCGATCGCGCGCCCGGCCGTCGTGCGGTTGGACGAGGGCGGGGAGTGGTTCGACGGCGCCCGCGGTGAGCCCCGGGTCGGCGGGCGCATGGCGGTCCTCGGGACCGTCCGCGCCGGCGGCGTCGACGTGACCGTCGCGGCCGTCCATCTCGAGAGCCATACGGACCCGGCGCACCGGGCCGAACAGGTCTCGGCCCTGCTCGAGGCCGTCGAGGCCTATGCGCCGGGGGCTCCGGCCGTCGTCGCCGGGGACCTCAACACGATGTCGATGCCGACGGCCCACGTCTTCGACCCGGAGCACCTGAAGCCGGCCCTCGCCGAGGATCCCGAGCGGCTGTTGCGTCCGGTCCGCCACGAGCCGCTCTTCGAGCGCGCCCGGAGCGCCGGCTTCGACTGGGAAGTGGCGAACGTCCTGGGGGAGGGCACGGTCCGGCGCGTCGAAGGCGGCGGATCGCGCCGCGTGCCGGTGCGGATCGATTGGATCCTCACCCGCAAGGTCGGCGTCGCCGCTCCGGCGGTCTTCGAAGCCGTCGACCCGGCGACGGGCGAGGCGCTCTCGGACCACGAGCCGCTCGCGGTGACGATCCGTCCGTGGGCACGCGTCCCCAGTGCCCCGAAGCGGGCGCCGGCTAGGCCGGGTAGTAGCGACTGATCGTGTCGACGACGCAGGAGGGCCGGTCGTTGCCTTCCACCGTCATCGTGACCCGGACCGTGGCCTGGATGCAGCCCTTGATCTCTTCGGCGTTCACGAGCTCGGCGCTGGCGCGCACCTTCGAGCCCACGGGAACCGGCGCCGGAAAGCGGACCTTCTCGGTTCCGTAGTTCACGCCCATCGAGATGCCCTTCACCGTGATGATGCGGGGCAGGAAGTAGCTCGCGAGGGAGAGCGTCAGGTAGCCGTGGGCGATCGGCTTGCCGAAGGGGCCCTTGGCTGCGCGTTCCGGGTCGACGTGGATCCACTGGTGGTCGCCCGTCGCGTCGGCGAAGAGATTGATGCGCTCCTGGGTGATCTCGAGGGCATCGCTCTCGCCGAGCTGGGTGCCGATGGCGTCGAGCAGGGCGTGGGGCGTTTCGAAGGTCGTGGCCATGGAAGTCTCCTGCGTTCGTGCCGGGCGGCAGGATACCTCGTCTCAGGCCCGTCGCGATCGCCGGATCCCGAGCAGCGCGAGCCCGAGGAGCCAGGCGAGCGGCGGCTCGGGCACGCTCGGGTAGAGGAGGTTCAGGCCGGAGCGGTCGTCGGCGTAGAGTTCCGTGGCGGTGAAGGCTTCGCGGAAGTTCACGATGGGGATGCCGCCGCGCATGATCGCGTCCGGGTCGACGTTGTCCGAGAGGGAGAGCCCGACCCACGGGTTCAGCGGGTCGTCGGGTTCGAAGACCGTGAACGGGTCGCCGTCGTCGTCGATGTTCAGGTCCGGGTTCTCGTTCGGGTGACCGAACCCGAGCGTGTGCCCGATCTCGTGGATCAGGAGATTCACGTAGCGGTCGAAGCGATCCTCCTCGAAGAGGAGCCCCGCGAGCTTCCACAGCTCGAAGGATTGCCACAGGCGATCGAAGGCGAGGAAGACCTCGCCTCGGGTGATGACCCGCCCGATGCCGGCCGAGCCGCTCGTGAGGGTCCGCGGGGCGGGGTTGCTGCGGTAGGTGAAGGCGAGCCCGGAGAAGCCGTTGCCCTGGAAGAGCGGGTCGATCCGGGAGTCCGTCGCGAAGAGGTCGATCTCGTTCGTCCCCGGGGTCGAATCGAAGGTGATGTCGAAGAAGAGTTCCGGCGTGCTCCAGGCGGCGAAGGCGTCGACGATCCCCCGTTCGAGGAGCGCCGGGTCGAGGCCGGTGTCGGCCGCCATCGTCTCCGCGAAGCCGCTCGCGACCCCGACCTGGATCCCGTCGGCGAGGGTCGAGCGCGCTCCCGGCGCGGCGTCCCAGCGCGGCGCTTCGCGGAGCGAGCGTTCGAGATCGACCTCGGGCGTGCAGGGGAAGGTGCACGGCTCGAAGCGGTAGTTCAGGATCACGAAGGCTTCGGCCGAGGCCGGCGCGAGCACGGCGAGGGCGACGAGGAAGGGGAGGGCCCGGGCGGCAGCAGAGGTCCGGCGCGGCATGCGCGTTCTCCGAATCCCCGACCCGGCCGGAGGGTATCACGCCGGCCGGGTTCCCAGGGGCCGGTTGCCGCGCCTCGATCGGGCCCGGTAGCATCCGCGCGATGTCACCCCGCCCCCTGCTCGTTGCCTGCCTGTCGCTTCTGGCCGCTGCGTCGATGGGGTTCCCGGCCGGGCCGGCCGCCGCCGAGGTCCGCGTGCGCTGGCTCGGTGTCGCGGGCTTCTCGATCGAGGCCGGCGAGGACACGATCCTCCACGACCCGTACCTCTCGCGGCCCGGCTGGCTGCGGACGATCTTCCGCCGCTACGTGCCCGACGCCAGCGTGCTCGAGCCGCTCGTCGCCGCCGGGAGCCCGGCGCCGGAGCTCGCCCGGGCCGATCTCATCCTGATCGGACACAGCCACTTCGACCATCTCGGCGACGCGCCGTGGTTCGCGCAGCGGACGGGCGCGACGGTCGTCGGGAGTGGCACGACCGTGGCCATCTCCGAGGGCTACGGCGTCCCGGCCGAGCAGCTGCGCCGGGCGGATCCGGGAGATACGGTGAGCCACGGAGCCTTCGACGTTCGCGTCGTCGAATCCCGCCACGCGGAGATCTTCTTCGGTGAGCCGCCTCTGCCCGGCACGGTCGAGGAGCCGCCCGATGGGCCGATCCACTCGCTCTCCTTCAAGCTCGGCGACGCCCGCGGGTATCTCGTGACCCATCGTCCCTCGGGTCTTCGCCTCTTCCTGCTCTCGAGCGCCGGCTACCACGCGCCGGCGCTCGAGGCCCTGAAGGCCGAGGGCGTCACCGTGGACGTGCTGCTGACGTCGGTGGTCGGCGGCCCGGAGGATTTCGCCGAGCGCCTGGTCGAGGCCCTGCGTCCGCGGGTGATCGTTCCCCAGCACTTCGACGACTTCTTCGTGCCGCTCGCGGACCCGAACGCCGATGCGCCGCGCTACGAGGAAGACCTCACCGCTTTCGAAGACGCCGCGCGTGCGGCAGCGGAGGCCATCGGCCATACGGTGGAGATCCGGCGCCCATCGCTCTTCGGAGCGTTTTCGTTCTAGTTCGCCAACACTCGCAGCGAGGAGTCCCATGCGCGTCTTGATCACGGGTTGTTCCACGGGAATCGGCCGCTCGGCCGCGGAGATCTTGAGCGCGCGGGGTCACGACGTCGTGGCGACGGCGCGCCGTCCGGAGACCCTCGCGGATCTCGACGTCGCCGAACGCCTGGCCCTCGACGTCGACGACGAAGCCTCGGTCGCCGCGGCCTTTGCCGCCGCCGGGGAGCTCGACGGCCTCGTGAACAACGCGGGCCGCAACAACGCGGGCGGCCCCGTCGAGAAGGTCCCCGAGGCAGCGGCCCGGGATCTGTTCGAGACGAACTTCTGGGGCGTCGTGCGCACGACCCAGGCCGTTCTCCCGGGCATGCGGGAACGCGGCCGCGGCGTGATCGTCAACGTCTCCTCGGTCTCGGGCCGCGTGGGGACGCCGCTCGGCGCGTTCTACAGCGCCTCGAAGTTCGCCCTCGAGGCGCTCACCGAGACCCTGAAGCTCGAGGTCGGACACTTCGGCATCCGCGCAGCGCTCGTCGAGCCCGGCTACTTCGATACGGCGATGCGCGGCAAGAACGTGGTCTACGGCGTCGAGGAAGCGCCCTACGACGAGCTGCACGAGCTCTGGTCCGGCACCGACGGCAAGCTCCTCGGCGGGCCGCGGCCCGGGCCGGAGGCCGTGGGCGAGGCCATCGCGAACTCCATCGAAGGCAAGGACGACCGCCTGCGCATCCCGGTCGGAAGCGATGCCGAGGCGACGCTCGCCACGCGCGCCAAGCTCGGCGACGCCGAGTTCGAGGCGGTCATGCGCAAGACCCTCGATCTTTCCTGGTAGGCCGGCGCCCCTCCGCTAGGGGATGCGGAGCTGGCCGTCGCGCACGCTGAGGAGCACGCCTTCGCGCAGGCCCCAGTCGCAGATGCGGAAGCCGTCGAGTCCGAGCGTCTCGGCCGCGGTCGAGAGGATCAGCGCGCCCACGGGCAGCAGGTCGACCCGCTGCTTGTGCATCCCCGCCATCGAGAGGCGCTCGGCCTGGTTCGCGTGCAGCAGGTCGTCCGCCATCCCGGCCAGGCTCGTCGCCGAGAGGACGAGCCCGTTCACCGTGCTTCCGGCCCGCTTGCCCCGCCGGGCGAGCGCGAGCTTGCCGATGGCGCGCGCGGTGCCGCCGCCGAGGACGCAATCGCGCGGCCAGGCGGTCGGAGGCTTCGCGCGCTCGAGCGCTTCGCGGACGCGCGCGCGGATGCCCACCACGGCCTCGGAGGGGACCGGGTCGCCCTCGACGAACTCGCGCTGGAGTCGGGTCACCCCGATCGGGAAGCTCGTCGACCACACCGGGCCGTTCTCGTCGCCGAGGGTGATCTGGAAGCTGCCGCCGCCGAGGTCCGCGCCGAGCGTGATTCCCGGCGGCATGAGGACGCGGCGGCGGAAGGCCGCGAAGGCGAGGCGGCCTTCTTCCTCCCCCTCGAGCACGCGCACGGGCAGGCCGAGGGCGAGACCGATGCGCTCGGCGAGCCAGCGTCCGTTGCCGGCGTCGCGCAGGGCGGCGGTGCCGACGGGGAACAGGCGCTCCACGCCGGCCTGCTTCGCCGCGAGGCCGAGCTCCCGTGCGGCTTCGACGGTGCGGTCCGCCATCTCCTGGGGGATCTCGCCGTAGCGGGCGACGGCAGCGCCCAGCCGGAGCATGCGCTTCTCCGAGGCCATCGGGCGGATGCGGCCGGCACGCGTCATGTCGGCCGCGAGCACACGGAAGGAAGTGCTGCCCATGTCGAGCACGCCGAGGCACTCGCCCGGAAGTTCGTCCAGGACCTGGCTGATGTCCGGCGCCGGCCGGTAGCGAGCGGTGATCGCACCCGCTTCGCCCTGCTCGACGATCCAGACGGAGGCCTTCTCGGAGCGGAAGGGTCCGTCGAGGGTCGCCCCGCGCTCTTCCAGCTCGGCCATCCAGCTCTGGATCACGTCGCCGTGGGTGCAGATGAGGGCAGGGCGATCGTCGAGTTCGTCGAGCAGCGTGAGGGACTTCGCCGGGGACGTTCCTTCCGCGAGGCGCTCATCGAGCTGGACGCCGCTGTCCCAGAGCTGGGCGAGGGGTTCGATCGTCTGCCGGCAGCGGAGGTGGGGGCTGGTGAGCACGCGCGGGATGTGATCCGCAGCGAGCTCCTCTGCGAGGGCGCGCGCCTGCTCGAGCCCGAGCGGCGTGAGCGGCCGCAGCGGAAGCGGCCCGTCCCAGCCGTTTCGCTTCTCGGACTTGGCATGTCGGACGAGGTAGATCTTCACGTGTCCACTCCGCGAACGCGACCCGAAGCTAGCAACCCTCCGCATCGGGTCGCCGGGTTCCTGGGTGAAGAAACTTCGTTCGACGCGGGGCCGGCGGCGCGGCTGGCCCGACCGGGCTCGCGTCCCTACCTTTCCGGTTCACCCGACACGAGGAGCAACCACCGCCTTGGCCCTGCCCGCCGATTTGCTGGTCCGATCGCCCGAGGAAGGGGCTCGCCTCGTCGTGCTCTCCCTGCTCGAGGACGCTTCCCGGAGCGGCGAGGATCTCGACGACCCGAACCAGAGCGAAGCCCTTCACGACTTCCGTGTGGCCCTGCGCCGCACGCGCAGCGCGCTGCGGGCCTGGCGCAAGCCGCTCGGCAAGAGCGTGCGCAAGCGGGACCGGCGGGCGCTGGCTTCGCTCCAGCGTTCGACGGGCGGAGGCCGGGATGCCGAGGTGGCCCTCGAGTGGCTGGCGAGCGAACGCCCGGGTCTGAGTCCCGCGCACCGGCTGGGTCACGACTGGTGGGTCGCCCGCCTCGAAGCGCGCAAGGCCGAGGGCCTCGCCCACGCGCGCAGCGGCGTCCGCGAAGGCTTCGAGGCGCTGCGCACCGAGCTCGTGCCGCGCCTCGAGCGGGTCACGGTCCGCAAACACCTCGGGAAGCCCGAGGCGGGCCCGGTGTTCGGCGAGGCACTCGCGGCCGAGACCCGGAGGAGCGCCGCGGAGCTGATCGCCGGCCTCTCGCGGATCCAGGGCATCGACGACATGCAGCGCTGCCACGACGCTCGGGTCGCCGGGAAGCGCCTTCGCTACCTCGTCGAGCCGGCGCGGGACTACGTCCCCGGGGCGCGCGCGTTGGTGAAGCGGTGCAAGCGGCTCCAGGACGTGCTCGGCGACCTCAACGATGCCCACGTCCAGCGCGAAGAGCTCGGGGGCGCGCTCGAGCTCGCGGCGGCCGAGCGCGCCCGGCAGCTGCACGAACTCGCCCGCGGCGCCCAGGAAGAATCGCTGCGGCGCGAGGCACGCCGGAGCGAGCGGTCCGGGCTCCTCGAACTGACGCGCCGAGCGCAGGCGCGCATGGACGCTCACTTCCGTCGCCTCGAGGAGGAGTGGTTCGCCGGGGGCATGGCCGCGCTGCTCGAGGACGTCGAGGAGTTCGCCAGCCAGCTCGAAGCGGCGGCGCGTCCGCCCGTCGAGATCGAGCGGAAATACCTGCTTCGGGGCGCCGTCGATTTCTCGCCGGTGGCCGCGCTGCGGGAGACCGTCGAGATCCGCCAGGGCTGGCTGCCGGGCGACCGCATCCGGGAACGGCTGCGGCGCACCGAGGGCCCTTCGGGAGCGCGCTTCGTGCGGACCCTCAAGCTGGGCGCCGGGATCGAGCGCATCGAGATCGAAGAGGCGACCACCGAGCGCGTCTTCGACACGCTCTGGCCGCTGACCGAGGGCTGCCGGATCCACAAGCGGCGGCACATCGTGCCCGACGGCGACCTCGTCTGGGAGATCGACGAGTTCCTCGATCGGCCGCTCTGGCTGGCGGAGGTCGAGCTGCGCTCCGTGGACCAGGAGGCCGCGTTGCCGGATTGGCTGGCTCCGGCGGTCGAGCGGGAGGTCACCGACGACCCCCGCTACACCAACCTGAAACTCGCACGCTAAAGACCGGCAGCGCGGCCGCAATCCCACGCAACGCCGTTCGACTCCGGGGGCCCATCCGTTCTAGACTGGCCGCCCGGAGGTTTCGCATGCGTTCGCCGTCGATGGCCCTGGCCATCCTTCTTACCGCCACGTTCGTGCAGGGTTGCGCGGACGACATCCTGGACGCCCCGCTGCCGCGGCCCTTCCCGGCGATCCCGGGGCCGCCGCTGGCCGAGCGTCCTCCGGCCGAGCGCTCCCGTCAGGCCGCGGAAGAGGCTTCGCGCCTGGCCGCCGAACGGGCCGCCGCGGAAGAGACCGCTCGCATGGCCGAGGAGCTGGCCGCCCGGGAAGAAGCCGCACGGAGGGCTGCGGAGCAGGCCGCTGCGGAGGAGGCTGCCCGTCTCGCTGCGGAGCAGGCTGCTGCGGAAGAAGCCGCACGTCTCGCTGCGGAGCAGGCTGCTGCGGAGGAGGCTGCCCGTCTCGCGGCGGAGCAGGCTGCTGCGGAAGAAGCCGCACGTCTCGCTGCGGAGCAGGCTGCCGCGGAGGAAGCCGCACGTCTCGCTGCGGAGCAGGCTGCCGCGGAGGAAGCTGCCCGCCTCGCTGCGGAGCAGGCCGCCGCGGAGGAAGCTGCGCGTCTCGCGGCGGAGCAGGCTGCTGCGGAAGAAGCCGCACGTCTCGCTGCGGAGCAGGCTGCCGCGGAGGAAGCTGCCCGTCTCGCTGCGGAGCAGGCTGCCGCGGAGGAAGCTGCCCGCCTCGCTGCGGAGCAGGCTGCCGCGGAAGAAGCTGCGCGTCTCGCTGCCGAGCAGGCCGCCGCGGAGGAAGCCGCGCGCCTCGCAGCGGAACAGGCCGCTGCGGAAGAAGCCGCACGTCTCGCTGCGGAGCAGGCCGCCGCGGAAGTAGCCGCGCGCCTCGCTGCGGAGCAGGCCGCTGCGGAAGAAGCCGCGCGCCTCGCTGCGGAACAGGCCGCCCGTCTCGCAGTGGAGCAGGCCGCCGCGGAGGAAGCTGCTCGCCTCGCTGCGGAGCAGGCCGCCGCGGAGGAAGCCGCCCGTCTCGCTGCGCTCGCCGCAGCCGCACCCCCGGTCGGTGCGGCGCCCGGAGCGCAGGACGTCACTTCGCCCGTCATCGAAGGCCAGATCGCGCCGCGGCTGCAGACGCTCGGCAGCCACAGCCATCCGATCCAGACGGATTCGCGCCGGGCCCAGCTCTTCTTCGATCAGGGCCTGATCCTCGCCTACGGCTTCAACCACAAGGAGGCGATGCGCTCCTTCCAGGAGGTGAGCCGTCTCGATCCCGATTCGCCCATGGGCTACTGGGGCCAGGCGCTCGTGCTCGGTCCCAACATCAACGCACCGATGGACCCGGACAACGAAGCGCGCGCCCACGCCCTCGTCGAAGAGGCGCGCAAGCGCGCAAAGAACGGAAGCGCGCGCGAGCGCGCCTACGTGAAGGCGCTCTCGGCCCGCTACACAGGCAAGGCCAACCCGGACCGCGCGGCCCTGGACGCCGCCTATGCCGAGGCGATGGGCAAGCTCCACGAGGCCGACCCGAAGGACCAGGACGCCGCGACGCTCTACGCCGAATCCCTGATGAACCTCTCGCCCTGGGACTACTGGACGGCCGACTTCAAGCCCTACGACCGCACCAAGACGATCCTTCGCGTCCTCGAGGGCGTGCGCGCCGTCAACCCGGGCCATCCGGGCGCGAACCACCTCTACATCCACACCACCGAGTACGCGCACCCGGAGCTCGGCGAGGCCGCGGCGGACGATCTGGTCGATGCGGCACCCGGCGCCGGCCACCTCCAGCACATGCCCTCTCACATCTACGCGCGCATCGGCCGCTATGCGGATGCGACCCTCGCCAACGAGAAGGCGATCCAGGCCGACGAGGAGTACATCACGACGTGTCGGGCCCAGGGCATCTACCCGCTGGCCTACTACCCGCACAATCTCCACTTCTACTGGTGGACGACGAGCCTCCAGGGCCGCAGCGAGGACTCGATCCGCGCCTCGCGCAAGGTGATCGAGAAGACGATCGAGCACATCCGGGACCTGCCCGAGTTCGCGCAGGTCTTCCCGGTGACGTCGTACTTCGCCCTGGTCCGCTTCGGCCGCTGGCAGGAGGTCCTCGCGGAGCCGCCGCCGCCGGGGGATCTGACCTTCGCCTGGGGCATCCACCACTACGCCCGGGGCCTGGCCTACGCCCGGCTCGGGAACTACGACGCTGCGAACCTCGAGTTCGCGTCGCTGGCGAAGCTCCAGCGCTCGCCGGCCCTGAAGGATCGCATCGTCGGAGCGAACGACGCCCAGCAGCTGCTCGGCCTGGCGAGCGCGATCCTCTTCGGGGAGATCGCCGCCGAAGAGGGGCGCTTTGGCGACGCCCTCGCGAGCCTGCACCGTGCGGTGTTGCTCCAGGACCAGCTCAACTACACCGAGCCGCCGGACTGGTTCTACCCGGTCCGCCAGTCGCTCGGCGCCGTCCTGTTGAAGGCGGGCCGGGCCGACGAGGCCGAGGCCGTCTACTGGCAGGATCTTCGGAAGAACCCGGAGAACGGCTGGTCGCTGTTCGGGCTGGCCCAGGCGATGCGGGCCCAGGGCAAGAACGACCAGGCCGAGGGCATCGAGCGCCGCTTCGCGAAGGCCTGGGAGGCGGCGGACGTCAAGCTGAAGGCTTCCCGCTTCTAGCCTGCGGACCGGAAAGCCTCACGTTTCCACTGCGTTCGGGGGCCCGGCCGGGGGGCCTTGTCGGCGTCGCTCAAGAAGCGCCGGGTGGCGGCCGAAACCGGGAAGAGCTAACCACCTCCCATCGGGCGTCAGCCCCACGCGGTGAACAACAGGACCTCAACCCCTCGAGAGGTCGCGCCGCCAACCACCTCTCTTGCCCTTTGCTGTTGTCTGGGTCGGAAACGTACGGCCCGGCCGTGCAGTGAACCCGTGCAGCTTCTGCACGCGCTGCGCGTCGGGCGGAGATCCACATTTTCATGTCATTCGATGATTCCACCGCTTTCGAAGGTTTCGGCCTCGACGAGACCCTCGAGCGCGGCCTGCACGCCGCTGGCTTCGAAACGCCGCGGCCCATCCAAGCCGAGACGATCCCCGCGAGCCTCGACGGCTGCGACGTCCTCGGGCTCGCCCAGACGGGCACCGGGAAGACGGCGGCCTTCGCGCTCCCGATCCTCGACCGGCTCCAGCGCGATCGTCGGCGGGGCCCGCGCGCCCTCGTCCTCGCGCCGACCCGTGAGCTCGCGACGCAGATCGCGGCCGAGATGCGGACCCTCGCCAAGTACACGCGCCTCAAGGTGGCGACCGTCTTCGGCGGCGTCTCCGTGCGGAACCAGGCCAACGCCCTGCGCTCGCGGCCGGAGATCGTGGTCGGTTGCCCGGGGCGTGTCCTCGACCTGCTCGGCCAGCGCCTGCTGCGGCTCGACGGCGTCGAGACGCTCGTGCTCGACGAGGCCGACCACATGTTCGACATGGGCTTTCTGCCCGACGTTCGCCGGATCCTCGCGGCGCTTCCGGACGATCGGCAGAACCTGCTCTTCTCGGCGACGATGCCGAAGGAGGTGCGCCGGCTCGCGGACGACCTGCTCGACGACCCGCACGTCGTCGAACTCGCGCACACGGCGCCGGCGTCGACCATCGATCACGCGCTCTTTCCGGTGGCGGAGGGCCGCAAGCGAGACCTGCTCGAGCAGCTGCTGGGCGAGGACGGCTGCGATTCCGCGATCGTCTTCACGCGGACGAAGCATCGCGCGAAGCGCCTGGCGGACCAGCTGAACAAGGCCGGACACCGCGCCGTCGGGCTGCAGGGCAACATGTCCCAGGCCCAGCGCGACCGGGCCATGAGCGGCTTCCGCTCGCGGCGCTACCACGTGCTCGTGGCGACGGACATCGCGGCCCGCGGCATCGACGTGCGCGGCGTTTCCCACGTCATCAACTTCGACGTGCCGAACACGCCCGAGGCCTACACGCACCGGATCGGGCGGACCGGCCGCTCCGAGAACGAGGGCGTCGCCTGCACCTTCGTGACCGGGGAGGATCGCGGCTGGGTCCGAGCGACGGAGCGCATGATCGGGATGAAGATCCCGCGGCGCGCCGTCGAAGGCTTCGACCCGGGCCCCGAGGAGCCTCGTGAGCGCAGCGGCGAGCGGCGCGGCCGCGGAAACGGCCGGCCCTCCAGCCGGCAGCGCAACGGTTCCGGCCGCTCCGGTGGCGGGGGCCGAAGCGCGGGCTCCCGGGGGAGCCGAGGCTCCGAGGGCGAGACGCGTGGCCGGCGCGGCGCCAGCACGCGCGGGCGGGACGACCGGCCGGAGCGGGGCGAGGCGTCTCGCCGCAGGGGTCCGCAGAGCGAGGGTTCGCGCGGACGAGGTGCCGGTTCGACGCGCGGCGAGGGTTCGCGCGGACGAGGTGCCGGTTCGACGCGCGGCGAGAGTTCGCGCGGGCGAAGCGCCGGTTCGACGCGCGGCGAGGGTTCGCGCGGCCGAAGCGCCGGTTCGACGCGCGGCGAGGGTTCGCGCGGCCGAAGCGCCGGTTCGACGCGCGACGAGGGTTCTCGCGGGCAGGGCCGCCGGGGCCCGCGCGGTTCCGAGACCCGCTCGCGCAACTCCGGAAGCGGCTCGCGAGGGCGCGGCCCGAGCGGTCCGGGCGGCTCCGGGCGGGAAGGCGGCTCGCGGGGGCCCTCCGACGGCCCGCGCGGCGGACGAGGCGGGCGGCCGCGACGCCGCTAGGTTCGTCTCCACCACCGGAAGGGGCGGGCCATGGCCTACGACGAGAAGCTCGCCGAGCGGATTCGCGGCAAGGTCGCTCGCCGGCGTGGGATCGAAGAGAAGAAGATGTTCGGCGGCGTGGCGTTCCTCGCCAACGGGAACATGTTCTGCGGCGTCTCGCGGGACGATCTGATGGTCCGCGTCGGGCCCGACGCCCACGAAGCGGCGCTGGCCCGGAAGCATGCCCGCCCGATGGACATCACGGGCCGGCCGATGAAAGGCATGGTCTTCGTTTCGGCGCCCGGGGTGCGGACGTCGAAGCAGCTCGACACCTGGATCGAGCGCGGCCTCGAGTTCGCCCGGAGCCTCCCCAAGAAGTAGGCGCGGCCGGCCGCGGCCTCAGGGCTCGGTGTTCTTGGCGGCGTCCAGGAAGGCCGGCTTCTCGCCGCCGCCGTGCAGCAGCAGGTTCGCGCCGCTCACGTAGGCCGCGAGCGGGGAAGCCAGGAACAGGCAGGCGTCCGCCACGTCGCCGGGCGTCCCCAGGCGTCCGAGCGGGACGGTGGATTCGACGGAGGCGATGCCCGCCTCGTCGCCGTAGTGCAGGTGCGCGAGCTCGGTGCGGATCATGCCCGCCGTGACGGCGTTCACGCGGACCTTCGGGGCCCACTCGACGGCCAGCGTCTGCGTCAGCGAGAGCACGCCCGCCTTGGCCGCGCCGTAGGCCGCGGTGCCGGGCGAGGGCCGCATCCCCGACACGCTCGCGATGTTCACGATGGAGCCGCCCTCGGGCTGGGCCGCCATGACGGCGTTCGCGCGCTGGGCGCAGTGGAGCGTCGCCGTCAGGTTCAGGCGGAGAATCGATTCGTGGAAGCGCGGCGAAGCCGTGGCGGCCTCCGCCGCCGGCGCGCCGCCGGCGTTGTTGACGAGCACGTCGAGCCGGCCGAAGCGCTCCACCACGGCGCGGACCAGGGCGTCGACCTGCTCCGGGTCGCGGACGTCCGCAGCGAAGAACACGGCGCTCCGGCCCCCGGCGGCGGGCAGCGCCTCCGGCTCGTTGCGGCCGCAGATGGCGACCTCAGCCCCGGCGGCCAGGAACCGCTCGCTGATCCCGCGCCCCACGCCGCGGGCTCCGCCGGTGACGAGGGCGACCTTCCCTGCGAAGTCGATCGTGACCGCCATGCTAGAGCCCGATCTCCTGCGCGACGCGCTCGCGGTGCTCGTCGGGGCTTCCGAGGAAGGCCTCGTCGCCGCGCGCGCGCTTGAAGTAGAGGTGGCAATCGTACTCCCAGGTCATGCCGACGCCGCCGTGGATCTGGATCGATTCCGCGGCGCAGCGGAAGTAGGCCTCGGAGCACCAGGCCTTGGCCAGGGCCGCAACGGCGGGCAGCTCCGGGGAAGCGTCTTCGGAGGCGATGCAGCCGGCGTAGTAGGCGGCCGAGCGCGCGGACTCGACGGCGACCATCATGTCCGCGCACTTGTGCTTCAGCGCCTGGAAGGAGCCGATCGCTCGCCCGAACTGTTCGCGCTCCTTGGCATAGCGGACGCTCTCGGCGAGGCAGCGCTCGGCGCCGCCGACCTGCTCGGCCGCGAGCGCGATGGCCGCGAGGTCGAGCGTCCGCGCCAGGGGCCGGGCCGCCGCACCTTCTTCGCCGAGCCGGGCGTCGGCTGGAACCGCCACGTCGTCGAGTTCGAGCGCCGCGAGCCGCCGGGTCGCGTCGAGGGTCGGGAGCGGCGTGCGGATCAGGCCGTCGGCCGCGCCGGGGATCGCGAAGAGGGAGAGCCCGTCCTCGCCCCGGGATCCTTCGGCCCGAGCTGCGACGAGCACCAGGTCCGCCGAGGCGCCGTCGAGCACGTAGCGCTTCGTCCCGGAGAGCCGGTAGCCGTCGCCTTCGCGCCGCCAGGTCGCGGTGATGCCTTCGGGCGCCCAGCTTCCGGCGTCCTCGGCGACCGCGAGCGTTGCGCGGGTCTCTCCTTCGGCGATGCCCGGCAGCCAGCGCGCCTTCTGCTCCTCGGTCCCGGCGCACAGCAGGGCGTTCGCGCCGAGCGCCACGGTCGAAAAAAAAGGGGAGCAGAGCAGCGCTTCACCCATGGGCTCGAGGAGTGCGACCAGCTCCACGTAGGAGAGGCCGAGGCCGCCATGGGCCTCGGGGATCGTCACCGCCGTCCAGCCGAGCTCCGAGCCGATCTGCTTCCAGAGCGCCGGGTCATGGCCGAGCTCGCTCTCCATCGCAGCCCGCACGGCCTCGGAGCCGGAGTGCTCTTCGAGAAAGGCGCGCGCGGTCTCGCGCAGCTCTTCCTGCTCTTCGGTGAAGGCGAAGTTCATGGGAGCGCTAGGTGCCGTAGACTTTCTGGGGCTCGACGCGCTTCGCGAGCAGGTCGTGCACGGCGGCGCCGACCTCGTCCGGCGCCCAGCGCGCGTTCTTGTCGACCTTTGGGCCGGTCCGCCAGCCGTCGGCGATCGAGATCTCGCCGCCCGCGACTTCGAACACGCAGCCGCTCACCTCCTTCGATTCCGCGCTCCCGAGCCAGACGACCAGGGGCGAGATGTTCCCGGGGTGCATCGCGTCGAAGCCTTCGTCGGGGGCCTTCATCATGTCCGCGAAGACCTCCTCCGTCATGCGGGTGCGGGCGGAGGGGGCGATCGCGTTCGCGGTCACGCCGTAACGGCCCATCTCCGCGGCCTGGATCAAGGTGAGCGTGGCGATGCCGGCCTTGGCGGCCGAGTAGCTGCTCTGCCCGATGCTGCCCTGGAGCCCGGCGCCCGAACTCGTGTTGATGATGCGGGCGTCGACGGGGTTCCCGGCCTTGGCCTCGTTGCGCCAGTGCTCGGCCGCGTGGCGCGCGAGGCAGAAGTGGCCCTTCAGGTGGACGTTCACGATCGCGTCCCACTCGTCTTCGCTGCAGGAGACGAACATGCGATCGCGCACGAAGCCGGCGTTGTTGACGACGGCGTCGAGCCGCCCGAAGGCCTCGAGGGTCTGCCGCACGAGGGCCCCGGTCTCGTCCCAGCTCGAGACGTCGGCGCCGTTCACGATCGCCTCGCCACCCCCGGCGCGGATGGCCTCGGCGACCTCGTGGGCCGGGCCTTCGCCGCCGCCCGAGCCGTCGAGCTCGACGCCGATGTCGTTCACGACGACCTTCGCGCCCTCGCGGGCGAAGGCCAGGGCGTGCTCGCGCCCGATGCCGCGCGCGGCGCCGGTCACGATGACGACGCGGTCTTCACAGATTCCCATTCCTAGAGCCTCTCGATGATCGTGACGTTGGCCTGGCCACCGCCCTCGCACATGGTCTGCATTCCGTAGCGGCCGCCGGTGCGCTCGAGCTCGTTCAGGAGCGTCGCCATGAGCCGGGTTCCCGTCGCGCCGATCGGATGGCCGAGGGCGATCGCGCCGCCGTTCACGTTCACGCGGTCGAGGTCCCAGCCCGTCTCCTTCTGCCAGGCGAGCACGACCGAGGCGAAGGCCTCGTTGATCTCGACCAGGTCGATGTCCGAGGGCTTCATGCCGGTCTTCTCGAGAGCGTGCTTCGTCGCCGGGATCGGCGCGGTGAGCATGTAGATCGGGTCGTCGGCGCGCACCGAGAGATGGTGGATCCGGGCGCGCGGCGAAAGGCCGTGGTCCTTCACGGCCTGCTCCGAAGCCACGAGGAGCGCCGTCGCTCCGTCGGAGATCTGGCTCGCGAGGGCGGCGGTGATCCGTCCTCCCGGAGAGAGCGGCTCGAGCTTCGCCATCTTCTCGAGGCTCGTGCCGCGCCGCGGGCCCTCGTCCGTCGTGACGTCGCCGTAGGGCACGATCTCGTTCGCGAAGCGCCCTTCGTCGATGGCCCGGAGCGCGCGCTCGTGACTCGCCAGGGCGAAGGCTTCCATGTCTTCGCGCGAGACGTCCCACTTCTCCGCGATCATCTCGGCGCCGCGGAACTGGGAGACTTCCTGGGTGCCGTAGCGCTCCGTCCAGCCCTTCGAGCCCGAGAACGGGTCCGTCATGCCGAGCGGCTCGGCGGACGTCATGGCATAGGAGATCGGGATCTGGCTCATGTTCTGGACGCCGCCGGCGATCACCAGATCCTGGACCCCGCTCATGACGCCCTGGGCCGCGAAGTGGACCGACTGCTGGGAGGATCCGCACTGGCGGTCGATCGTCACGCCGGGCACGTGCTCGGGCAGCCCCGCGGCGAGCCAGCAGGTGCGTGCGATGTCGCCGGCCTGGGTGCCGACGGTGTCGCAGCAGCCGAACACGACGTCCTCCACGGCGCCGGCGTCCACACCCGTGCGCTCGACGAGGGCGCGCAGCACGTGGGCGCCGAGATCCGCCGAGTGGGCGGTGGCGAGCCCGCCGCCGCGCTTTCCGACGGGCGTGCGGACGGCATCGATGATGTAGGCCTCGGGCATGATCGCTCCTTACTTCACACAGAGGACGGACGAGCCGTGGCCGAACAGGCCCTGGTTCGCGGTGATGCCGGCCTTGGCTCCGGCGACCTGGCGCTCGCCGGCCTGGCCGCGCAGCTGCCACGTGAGTTCGCAGACCTGGGCGATCGCCTGGGCGGGCACGGCCTCTCCGAACGCGCCGAGACCGCCGCTCGGGTTCACCGGGATGCGGCCGCCGACCTCGGTGGCGCCGTCGCGCAGCAGGCGCTCGGCCTCGCCGCGCTTGCACAGCCCGATCTCTTCGTACCAGTCGAGCTCGAGGGCGGAGGAGAGGTCGTAGACCTCGGCCAGGGACATGTCCTCGGGCCCGAGGCCGGCCTGCTCGTAGGCGGCGTAGGCGATCGAGTCCTTGAAGCCGCGGTCCGGCGCCGCGATGCCGACGGTCGAGTCCGCCGCGAAGTTCGGCATGTCGACGACGACGTTCGGGTAGGTCGGGGTGACCGTCGAGACGCCGGCGATGCGCACGAACTCCGAGGCGTGCTTGCGCGCAAAGTCGAGCGAGGTGAGCACCAGGGCGGCGCCGCCGTCGCTCGTCGCGCAGATCTCGAACAGGCGCAGCGGGTCGGCCACGAGCGCAGAAGCGAGCACCTCGTCCTCGGTGAAGACCTTCTTGTAGCGGGCGTTCGGGTTGGTCGCGCCGACGCGGCTGTTCTTGGCCTTCACGCGCGCGAAGTCCCGCTCCTCGGCGCCGTAGAGCTCCATGCGCCGTCGTGCGTAGAGGCCGAAGTAGGTCGGGTTGGTCGCGCCCAGCAGGCGGAAGCGCAGCCAGTCCGGGTCGAGCTGACGTTCGCCCTTGTTCGGGGCGAGGAAACCCTTCGGCGTCGTGTCGGCACCGGCGACCACCGCGACGTCGCACAGGCCGGCGAGGATGCGCGTGCGCGCGGCCTCGATGGCCTGGGTCCCACTGGCGCAGGCGGCGTAGCAGCTCGCGATCGGGATGCCCTGGAATCCCATCGCCTGGGAGAAGCTCGAGGCGGCGACGTAGCCCGGGTAGCCGTTGCGGATGGTCTCGCCGGCGGCGAGGAACTCGACGTCCTTCCACTCGAGGCCGGCGTCGGCGAGGGCCGCCTTGATGGCGTGGGCGCCGTACTCGACGAAGTTCCGCCCCCACTTGCCCCAGGGGTGCATGCCCGCTCCGAGAATCGCGACTTCGCCCACCATCACGCGGCCTCCGCGCCCGCCGGGCGCCACTTCCACACCATGTACTCGTTCTCGTCGTCCTCGTAGAGGGTGCCGAGCACGAGCTCCATCTCCTGGCCGACCTCGAGGGCCTCGAGGTCGACGCCGTCGTCGAGCTGGCCGAGTACCACCATGCGCTCCACGCTCAGCTCGACCGCGGCCACCGTGTAGGGCACGAACGGGTCGGGCGAGACGTAGGGCTCGGGCGGCGCGTAGTGGTTCGTCGTCCAGGACCAGAGCTTGCCCGTGCGCGAGAGCTCGACTTCTTCGAGCTCGGCGTCGGCGTAGCCGGGCGCGCGCGAGATCGCGACGTCCTTCGGAAAGAAGCAGGAGCCGCTCTCCTTGTCGCGCAGGCCGATCAGGTGAGGCTCGTCTTCGAGGGTGAACCAGCCCTCCTGGGCCGGGACGCGCTTCTTCGCCATGGGGTCTCCTTGCCGCTGCGAAAGCCTAACTCAGGCCGGGCGGCTCGTATCCGAAGGGGCGTGCTTCGAGGGTGCCGTCGATCACCGCGCTGCACAGGCGCTCGCGGTGGAAGACGCTCGTTCCGTAGGCGAGGTCGAGGGACCAGGCCCGCTTCATCCAGACGTGCACGTCCTGCTCGTAGGTGTATCCGATCGCGCCGTGCACCTGGAGCGAAGTCTTCGCGGCCTCGGTCGCGGCTTCGCAGGCGGCGAGCTTGGCCATCGAGACGTCGGCCGCTCGGGTGCCTGCGGCGTTCGCCACGGAGTGGGCGGCGCGGTAGACGTGCGAGCGCGCGTACTCGAGCTTCACCATCTCGTCCGCCAGCAGATGCTTCACGGCCTGGAAGCTCCCGATCGGGACGCCGAACTGGTTGCGCTGGGCGGCGTACTCGGCGGCGAGGGTGATCAAGCGCGCGGCCACGCCGAGGGCTTCGGCGGCGCAGCACAGGGCGCCGCGGTCGAGGGCGGCGCGGGCGAGGTTTCGCGCGTCGTCGCCAGTCGCGACGAGCTCGCCGCTGCCTTGCTGCACGCGGAAGAGACGCTGCGAGCCGTCGTTCGAGGCCTGGGCCTCGAGCGTGGCCTCGCTTCCCGGGATGGCGTGGATGGCGTCCTCGGAGGCGATCAGCAGGAGACCGGCGACATGGGCATCGGCGACGAAGGGGCTCTCGGGAAGGCCGACGGCGAGGCGGGCCTCTCCCTCGGCGACGCGGGGCAGCCAGCTCGCGGCGAGGTCGCCGCCGATCTCGCGCAGCATCCCCACGCCGACGCTCGTCGGAACGACGGGCTCGGCGAGTGCCACGCGGCCCGTCTCTTCGAGGGCGAGGACGAGGTCGGTTTCCTCGAGGCCGAGGCCGCCATGTTCTTCCGGGACGAGCAGTCCGGGCAGGCCGATCTCGGCGAGGCTTCGCCAGAAGCCGTCGTCGCGCCCGGTCTCCGTCTCCCAGCCCGCGCGCACGCGCTCGGGTGGGCACTCGCCGCCGAGGAAGTCCGCGACGGTCTGCTGGAGCATGCGCTGGTCTTCGCTGAAGTCGAAGTCCATGGGGCTACTTCCGCGGCAGGCCGAGGATGCGCTCGGCGATGATGTTGCGTTGGATCTGGTTGGTTCCGGCGTAGATCGGGCCGGAGAGCGCGAAGATGAAGCCGTCGAGCCAGCTTCCGACGTCGCCGGCGGCCGGTGCTCCGGGCAGGAGTTCCGCGCGCGGCCCGAGCAGCTCGAGGCCGAGCTCGTGCATGCGGACGTCGAGCTCGGACCAGAAGATCTTGTTCAGGCTGGCCTCGGCGCCGATCGAGCCCCCGGCCAGGAGCTTCGAGACGGTCTGGTAGGTGTTGAGCGTGTACGCCTCGGCGTCCATCCAGGTGCGGGCGACGCGCTCGCGGAGGCTCGGGGAGACGGCGTCGCCGCGCGCCACGGTCTCACGGTAGAGGCGCAGCAGGCGGTCGGCGGTGCTCTGGAAGCGCGCAGGGCTGCGCAGCATGAGGCCGCGTTCGAAGCCGGCCGTCGCCATGGCGACCTTCCAGCCGTCGCCCTCGGGGCCGAGCAGGTGTTCGGCGGGAACGCGCACGTCGTCGAAGAAGACCTCGGCGAAGGCGGCCTTGCCGTTGATCTTCTGGATGGGCCGCACGGTGATGCCCGGCAGATCGAGTGGAACGAGAAGGAAGGAGAGGCCGCGGTGCCGGCTGCTTTCCGGGTCCGTACGGAAGAGGCCGAAGAGCCAGTGGGCGAAGGCGCCGCGTGAGGCCCAGGTCTTCTGGCCGTTCACGACGAAGCAGTCGCCGTCGCGGACGGCCGTGCTCTGGATCGCGGCCATGTCGCTCCCGGCGTTCGGCTCGCTCCAACCCTGGCACCAGACCTCCTCGCTCGAGGCCATCTTCGGCAGGAAGCGCGCCTTCTGCTCGGGCGTCCCGTACTCCATGATGGTCGGGCCGAGCAGGAAGATCCCGTTCTGGTTCACGCGGCCCGGCGCGCCGGCGCGGTAGTACTCCTCTTCGAAGACCAGCCACTCGAGCAGGTCCGCTCCGCGCCCGCCGTACTCGACGGGCCAGGGCACCATGGCGAAGCCGCCGGCGTGGAGCTTCTCTTCCCACGCGCGGTGGGCGGCGAATCCGGCTTCCGTATCGAAGGACGCGAGGGGCTCCTTCGGCACGTTGGCTTCGAGCCAGGCGCGCGCTTCCTTGCGGAAGGCCTGCTGTGACGGGCTGTACGAGAGATCCATCTCGGCCTCAATCCTGCTCGAACTTCGCGTCGCGCTTCTCGACGAAGGCGTCGCGGGCTTCCTGGGAGTCCGGCGAGGTGTAGAGCTCGAGGGTGAAGCCCTGCTCGTAGCGGTAGCTCTCCTTCACGTCGAGCAGCTCGATTCCGTTGAGCGACCACTTCGCCAGGCGGAGCGCCTTCGGGCTCTTGCCGGCGATGTTCCGGGCCAGGGCCATGGCTTCGTCGAGGAGTTTCTCGCGCGGGACGACGGATTCCACGGCACCGAGGCGCAGCATCTCGCGCGCGTCGATCGATTCGCCGGTGTAGAGCATGCGCCGCGTCTTCTGCATCCCGACCAGGCGCATCAGGTGCGTCGCCGCGCCGAGGGCGCCGCGGTCGATCTCGGGCAGGCCGAAGGTCGCGTCCTCGGAGGCCACGACGATGTCCGAGGCGCCGGAGATGCCGATTCCGCCGCCGAGGCAGAAACCGTGGACCGCCGAGATCACGGGCACCGGGCAGTCGTAGATGGCGGCGAAGCTGTCGTAGCAGCCGCGGTTCACCTCGACGATCTTGGTCCCGTCCTCGGCGAGCTCCTTCACGTCGACACCCGCCTGGAAGCCGCGGCCTTCGGCACGGATCACGACGCAGTTCACGTCCTCGCGCAGGCCGAGCGCCGTCATCGCTTCGGCGAAGGCGCGCCAGCCCGCCACGCCGAGGGCGTTCACCGGCGGGTTGTCGATCACGAGCTGGGCGACGCCGCCCGAAACCTCGGTGCGAATGCCGGTCATGGGCGCGGTGCTGGTGCCGGTCATCAGTTGCCTCCCGAGAGCTGGCCGAGCGTCTTCTCGGCTTCGGTGACGATGCGCTGCACGAGCTCGGCGCAGCTCGGCCGGTCCTCGATCAGTCCGGTGACGGTGCCGCTCGGCAGATAACCCCCGATGGGGTCGCCGTCGGTCATGGCCCGCTTCGCGAGCATCGGGGCGTTGGCGGCCATGAGCATCTGCGTGCGCGAGAGCCGTTCGTTCCGGCGCATGGCGAGGCCCGAGCGCAGGAGTTCGACGAGCGACGCGCCCGTTTCCTTGCGTAGGGCGAGGGCATTGCGCAGGGCGAGCCAGTAGGCGGCGAGGGGGTTCGCGCCCTCGAGCCGCCGCAGGAGTTCGTTCGTGACCACGCGCTGGGGCAGGCCGTCGATACGCGTCGTCACCGTGACGTCCTCGACGCCGGCCTCGAGGTAGCGGTCCGTCGTGCGCGCGGGAACCGGGCTCTCCTTGGTGAGCAGGAAGCGCGTGCCCATGGCGACGCCGGCCGCGCCGAAGGCCAGGGCCGCGACGAGCCCGCGGCCGTCGCGGAAGCCGCCGGCGGCGAGTACCGGAACGTCGACGGCGTCGGCGCAGGCGGAGACGAGCAGGGAGGTCGGGACGGAGCCGGTGTGCCCGCCGCCCTCACCGCCCTGGACGATGATGGCGTCCGCACCGAGCTTCTGGGCCTTCACCGCGTGCTTCACGGCGCCGCAGGTCGGGATGCAGACGATGCCCGCCTCCTTGAGCGTGCCGATGAGCTCCGCGCTCGGGGCCCGGTTGTAGCCGGCGGCCTTCACGCCCTGGCGGACCAGCGCCGCGACGATGACGTCGGCGCCCGGTGCGTCCATCAGGAAGTTCACGCCGAAGGGGCGGTCGGTCAGCGCCTGGGTCTGGACGATCGCGTCCTCGACCTCGCCCGGCGGGATCGTCGCCGCGGCGAGGAAGCCGAAGGCGCCGGTGTTGCTCACCGCCGCCACGAGCTCCGGTGTCGCCACCCAGCCCATGCCCGTCTGCACGATCGGGTAGCGCGCGTCGAGCAGGTCGCAGAGCGGGGTGTGGAGGGGAGAGGTCACGGGGGCCTCAGGCGGGGACTTCGCGGCCGGTGAAGCCGCGCGGGTCGATGCGCTCGCGGATCAGGGTGAGCTCGGATTCGCTCGGGAGCCGCGTCTCGGGGACGTCACCGTCGACGTCCAGGGCGAAGCCCGTCTGCTCGACGACCTCGTCGACGCTCACGCCCGGGTGAACGGAGACGAGGCGCATGGCGCCGTCCTCGGGCGCGAAGTCGAAGACGGCGAGGTTCGAGATCACGCGCCGCAGATCGTGGAAGCGCGAGCCGGCCTCGCCCAGAGCCCGCGCGCGGTCGTTGCCCACGCCCGAGACGACGTCGACCTCTTCGACGAAGACCTTCGGGCTGTGGTTCGGCACCCAGTAGCTCGTGGCGTGGTGGATCGTGTTGCCCGGCGCGCCGCGCATGCCGAGGAGCTGGGCCTTCGGCTTCGCGTAGTCGCCGATGCAGGCGAAGTTGTGGTTGCCGAAGCGGTCGATCTGGCTGGCGGTCATGATCACGTGTCGCCGCCCGGACCAGAGCAGGTCGAAGACCTTGCGGAAGGGCAGCCAGCCCTCGACGACGGGCTCGTGCGCGTCCTCGCCCGAGAGGCTCGCGACGTCGCCGCGCAGGTAGGCGATGCCGTCGGTCATCAGCAGGTCGGGGGCGTCGGTCAGCTTGGCGAGCCGCACGCCGACGGTGGGGACCGAGCCGAAGGCGCTCGCGAGCGCCTCGCCGTCGTCGCGGAAGGCGTCGGCCACCGCCGTCACGCAGACCTCCGCTCGCGTCGCGCCGCTCACGAACCGCTCCGGGCGCGGACGGCCGCCTGGTAGTCGGCCTCGCTCGCGAGCGAGAGGTAGCGCTCCTCGAAGGCCCGCCAATCGTCCGGGTCCTTGGCCGTCATGGCGTATTCCTTCTGGAAGGCTTCGTCGCGTTCGTAGTCGGGCGGGCACTCGGTGAAGTGCGCGCCGCCCGGCGCTTCGACGACGCCGTCGATCATCGTGCGGTTGATGACGAGCGTCTGGGCCGGCCCGGCCTTCGCGAGGTCTTCCGTCGGAACGATCTTCTCGCAGGACATGAAGCGGCGCTTCGCGGCCATGCAGTAGAGATCGTCGAAGTAGGGGTCGGGGCCGAGGTACTGGCCGTTCCCGCGCTCGTCGGCGCGGTTCATGTGGATGAGCGCCACGTCGAGGTGGAGCGCCGGCATGGCCACGAGCTCCTCGCCGTCGTCGTAGGGGGAGCGCACGAGCTTCAGGTCCGGGTTGTACTTCAGGACGTCCGAGCCCATGCCCGAGCGCGTCGGCAGGAAGGGCAGTCGCAGGGCGGCGGCGTAGAGGCCCCACTGCAGCATCCCTTCGTCGAGCTCGGTCACTTCGACGGCGCCGGACTGGCGCGCGGCACGGAAGTGCGGCTCGAGGGGGATCGAGTCGAGGGAGACGAAGCCGTAGACGACGCGGCGGACCTTGCCCGCCTTGCACAGCAGGCCGACGTCCGGCCCGCCGTAGGAGACGATCGTGAGATCCTTCAGATCCGAGCGCAGGATCTCGCGCACCAGGGACATGGGCTTCCTGCGCGAGCCCCAACCGCCGATGCCCACGGTCATGCCGTCGCGGATTTCAGAGACGACTGCCGCCTCGCTCGTGCGCTTGTCCACGAAGCCCCCTGGAAATCAATAACGAGACGTATCGTATCACAAAGGTCGGGGGCGAAAAACCCTTTTCCCCCGATGGCTTAGGCGCCTACTCCGGGGTCGCCTCCGGGGCCTTCTCGCGGAGACTCCAGGCGATCACGGCGTCCCCGGGCTCGCTCCAGCCGTGGCCCCCGGCGGCCACCGCCACGAACTGCTTGCCGTCGGGCCGGAGCCGGTAGGTCAGCGGCGTCGCGTTGGCCGTGAAGGGCAGGCGCTCGGTCCAGACCTCCTCGCCGGTCTTCGCGTCGAAGGCGCGCAGGTACTTGTCGGTGGTGGCGCCGATGAAGACGAGCCCGCCCGCGGTCGCGATGGCGCCGCCGAGGTTCGGCGCGCCGACGTCGCCCTGGAGCCACCAGATCGGGAAGGGCGCCTGGTCGCGCGTGGTGCCGAGGGGCACCTCCCAGAGGATCTCGCCGGCGACGAGGTCGACGGCGGTGAGCGTGCCCCAGGGCGGCGGGTTGCACGGGGCGCCGAGCGGCGAGAGCAGCGGGCCGCGGCGCAGGGCGTAGGGCGTGCCGTCCATGGGCGAGAGTTCGGTCGGGTAGGCGGCGGTCTTGTCGTCCATCGCATCCCATTCTTCGCGAGGGATCAGCTGGATCACCGAGGGGACGCGCATGCCGTTCACGAAGGCGACCTGGTTCTCCGGGTCGATGGCGATGTTCCCCCAGTTCGGGCCGCCGGCGGCGCCCGGGTACTGGATCGATCCCTCGAGGCTCGCCGGCGTGAAGAGCCCCTCGCTGCGCAGGCCTTCGATGATCTCGCGGCACTTCCCGCGGTCCCAGGGCGAGAAGCCGAAGGCGTCGTCGGGCGTGAGCTCCGGCGGGTGGAGCGGCGGGATGTGGGTCGGGAAGGGCTGGGTCGGAGAGAGCACCTCGCCGGGGACGTCGCTCTGGGGGACGGGGCGCTCTTCGACGGGGTGGAGCGGGCGGCCGCTCTCGCGGTCGAGCAGGAAGAGGTGGCCCATCTTGGTGATCTGGGCGACGGCGTCGACGGGGCCGTTCGCGCCCTCGAAGCGGAAGAGCTGCGGGCGGGCCGGGATGTCGTAGTCCCAGACGTCCTTGTGCACGGTCTGGAAGTTCCAGATCACCGTCCCCGTCGAGCCCCAGAGCGCGACGACGGAGCTCGAGTAGTGGTCGAGGCCGTGGCGGTTCGCGGCGAAGTAGTCCGGCGAGGCGTTGCCGGTGGGGACGAAGACGAGGTTCCGTTCCGGGTCCGCCGACATCCAGGTCCAGACGTTCGGCGTGCCCGGCGTGTAGTCGGTGCGCGGGCGGTCGCCCCATCCTTCGGGCCAGGTCCAGCCCGGGGGCACCGGGTCCCAGGACCAGCGGAGCTCGCCCGTCCGCGCGTCGAAGGCGCGCACGACGCCGCTCGGGGCGTCGCTCCGCAGGTTGTCGGCGATGAGCGCGCCGATCACGACGACGTCGCGCAGCACCACGGGTGCCGCCGTCGGGTAGTACTCCCAGTCTTCGGCGTCGATGCCATCGCGCAGGGAGACGCGGCCGTTCGCGCCGAAGTCTTCGCAGGGTTCGCCCGTCTCGGCGTCGAGGGCGATCAGCTCCGAGTCGATCGTGCCGGTGAAGATGCGCGCGCTGCAGGCGCCCGAAGCCGCGGGGGCTTCCCAGTGCGCCACGCCGCGACACACGCGCGGGTAGGGCCCCTTCAGCTGGGTGAGCTTCGGCTCCGGGTCGAAGGTCCAGCGCTCTTCGCCGGTCTCTGCGTCGAGGGCGATCACGCGGTTCATGCCGGTGCAGAAGTAGAGGCCGTCGCCCACCACGATCGGCGTGGCGTTGAAGGAGGTGCGGGTGCTGCCGTCGCTCCCGTCGGAGATGTCGCCGTGGCGGTAGGTCCAGGCGACTTCGAGGGAGCCCACGTTCTCGGCGGTGATCTGGCGGAGCGGGGAGTACTGCATGCCGCCGGCGTCGCCGCCGACGTGCTCCCACTCGGCGACCGGCCCCCCGTAGTCGATCTCCACGGGCGGCGGCGGATCCTCGCCACAGCCGAGCCAGGCGACGGCGAGAAGGACGGGAAGGACGGCCGAGAGGCGAAGAGGGGGGCGCTTCATGGGATGGAACATGTTTCAGTTTTCGGGCCGGGTCAACCGAGCACGGGCCGTCGCCGACGCTCCCGGGAGTCAGAGCACGGGGATCTGTTCGTCCAGGAAACTTAAAATCTATCAGACACTTGAAGATTTTAACAATCAGTCTTGACTGTTTGTATCGTTTCGCCGATACTCCTCTCCATGCCGGCAAGACGAACCGCCCGCCGAAGTCAGGAAGAGCGCAGCGCGTTGACCCGCGAGCGCATCCTTGACGCCGCCATCCGGTGCCTGGTCGAGCACGGGTTCTCGGGGACGACGACCACGGCCGTCGCGAAGGAGGCGGGCGTCTCGCGCGGCGCGCAGCTGCACCACTTCCCGACGCGCCACCAGCTGCTGGCCGCCGCCGTCGCGCACCTCTACGCCGGCTTGACCGAGCGCTTCCAGAAGGGCTTCGCACAGCTCCCGCCCGAGGCCGACCGCGTGCGCGCCGCGCTCGGGCTGCTCTGGGAGATCTTCCTCGATCCGGCGTTGACCGCGGCGCTCGAGCTGCAGGTCGCGGCGCGCACGGACGGTGCGCTGCTCGCGGCGCTCCTCCCGGTCGTCGAGCAGCACTCGGTGAACGTCCATCGCCTGGCGCGCGAGTCCTTCCCGGAGGTCGACGACCTGGCGCCCATGCTCGACCTCATTCTCGACGCCTACTCGGGCCTGCGCGGCCGAGCGCTGCTCGTCCCGAACGACCCGGCCATCCCCAGAACCCTCGCGCTGCTCGAAGGCCTGGCCCGGCGCGCCCTCTCCGGAGAGACGATCGATGCCTGATCTCACCCACCTGGCGATTCCCGCCTTCATCACGCTGATGGTCGTCGAGGCCATCGCGACGACCGTTCGCGCCCGCAAGGAAGACAAGGGCTACGCCCTGCGCGATACGGCGGCGAGCCTCTCGATGGGCCTCGGGAACGTCGCGATCAACCTGGCGACGAAGGGCGTGCGGCTCGCGCTGTTCTACGCCCTCTACGAGTACCGCCTGTTCGATCTCGGAACCGGCATCGCCGTGTTCCTGCTGGCGCTCGTCGTCGAGGACTTCGTCTACTACTGGTATCACCGCGCGGGCCACGAGGTGCGCTTCTTCTGGGCCGCCCACGTGACCCACCACTCGAGCCAGCACTACAACCTCTCGACGGCGCTCCGCCAGACGTGGACGGGCTGGTTCACGCAGCTCTTCTTCTACTGGCCCCTGCCGCTGCTCGGCTTCGACCCGATGCTGCTGCTCACCGTCGGCTCCGTGAATCTGCTCTACCAGTTCTGGATCCACACCGAGCGCATCGACCGGCTGCCCGGCTGGTTCGAGGCGGTGTTCAATACGCCCTCGCACCACCGCGTGCACCACGGCACGAACGTCGAGTATCTCGACCGCAACCACGCGGGGATCTTCATCCTCTGGGATCGGCTCTTCGGGACGTTCGAGCCCGAGCGCGCCCCCGTCACCTACGGCCTCACGAAGAATCTCGAGACCTACAACCCGTGGACGATCGCCTTCCACGAGTGGGCGGCCATCGCCCGCGACGTGCGCCGGGCCCGGAGCCTGCACGACGCGCTCGGCTACGTCTTCGCCCCGCCGGGCTGGAGCCCGGACGGCTCGACGAAGACCGCGCGCGAGATGCGCGCCGAGTTCGAGTCGGGACAGGGCCTGCAGGCGGCCTAGGAACGCCGGGGTTCGAGGGCGAAGAACCAGATCTCGCCGCCGAGCGACACGTCGAAGCCGTATTTCTCGTTCATCGAGGCGAGCAGCGCCGCACGGTGCGCGGCGCCCTCGACGCGCAACGCGCTTCTTTCGTAGACGCGATCCCCGACGCGGATCCGAACGCGGGGCTCCGCCAGGACCTGCCCCGGCCAGCGCTTGCTGCGCGGCATGTTGGCCGCGACGTAGAGCACGCCGTCGCGGGCGAGCACCAGCGTTTCGAGGCTGCGTGGCCGGTCCGGAAGGACTTCGAGCTCCGCGTAGCGGGCGGTGCGGGCCTTCGACCAGTCCGGGTGCGGCTCGGTCGCGACGGGTCCGGCCAGGGGGCCGCCCGGGACGGGGCCGAAGGGGCCGTCCGAGAAACGAGCGCCCGCGAGGACGTGTGCGAGGCCGAGCAGCGGCACCAGCGCGAAGACGCCGGCCCGCGCGGCCCGGGAAGCGGGCAGGCCGTCCGCGCGGGCCAGGCCGAAGCGGACCAGGGGCACCCAGGCGACGAGCCAGACGGCGAGCGTCGCCATCCGCGCGGGGCCGACCGGGAAGCGCGTCGCGGCCTCGGCGGCGAGCTGCAGCGCGGGCGCGCCGAGGAGGACGGCGCCCGCCAGCAGGAGTCGCGGCGGCTTCACGCCGCGCCCTCCGCAGCGCTCGCGCTCCCGCGGATCCGCCGCACGCCGGCGTACTGGAGCACGGCGAACAGCAGGACGACGTCGGCGATCGCGATGGCACCGAGGGTTCCCGTCCGGTTCAGCACGTCGAAGAACACGACGGGCAGGGTGCCGACGACCCAGGCGAGGTCCGCGAACACGATCTGCAGGGCGACGCCGGTATCGAGTTCGGGGCGCGAGGCCGTGTAGAACAGGTAGGCCGCGAAGCCGAGCAGGCCGATGCCGGTTGCGTGGACGAGCCAGGCGGCTTCGAGGCCGATCGCTCGGGCCACGGCGCCGCCCGCGAAGGCGAAGACGAGACCCGAAAGGGTCGAGAAGGCGCCGTTGGCGCGAAGGCTGTTCCGGAGCAGGCGTTGAGGATCGTGCATGGGGTTCTCCTAGGTTTCAGGCGCGGGCGTTGGCCAGGAGGCTCGCCAGGAGGGCGCGCGCGTCGTCGAACGCCCCCTCGTCGCCGAGCAGGGTCCGGCGCTGGTTCGCTTCCTGAACGAGGGAGTGGAGCTGGAAGGCGAGCAGGCGCGGGTCGCACCCTTCGCGGAGCTCGCCCTGGCGGAGGGCCGTCCGGAGTTCGCGCTCGAGGATGCGCGTCCAGCCTTCGGTGTGGCGTGCGATGGCGTCGCGCACGGCGCCCGGCCGCGCACCGAACTCGGCGGCGGCGGCCGCGAAGAAGCACCCGCCGCGATACTCGATGCCGTCGATGAAATCGATCCACGCGGCCATCAAGGCTTCGGTGCGCGCGAGGCCGGGCTCCGCGTCGCGCGACCAGACCCGGTGGTCGTAGGCCTCGGCCGCCGCCTCGATCACCTCGAGCTGGAGTTCTTCCTTGGACGGGAAGTGGGCGACGACGCCGCCCTTGCTGAGGCCCACGGCCCGGGCGAGCCGGGCGATCGACAGGCCCTCGAGGCCCTCGGCCGTAGCGAGGTCCGCCGCGGCGGCGAGGATGGTCCGCCGGCGCCGGTCTCCGTGGCGTTCGCGAGAGGTGGAGCGTCGCATGGGCGAGAGAATATGATCGATCTTGAAATAACACAAGATCGTTTGTTTAAAAAAATACGATCGTTTTTTTCATCGGTCCGGATCGATAGTCGATTCCTGAACCAGTCCGGACCTCTAGTCGATCAAGCTGCCGGTCCGTCCGTGACCTCGATCTCGAGCATCGCCCGGCCCGCGTAGCGGCCGGCCAGCCGGGAGAGCCCATCCGTGAGCCGCATCTGCCAGCCGTACTTCGCCCGCAGCGCCTCGTACGCCCGGGCGATCGTCGCCTCGTCCTCGACCGTCCGAGCCCGGCCGTCGACGTAGCTCCCGTGGACGCGGCCGCGGACGTCGCAGCCGGCGAGGCGCACGCGCGCGTCGTTGCGCAGGCGCTTCATCTTTCCCGAGCGCGCCTCGGTGAAGACGTAGAAACGGTCGCCGGCGAGGGCCCACCAGACCGGCGTTGCGACCTCCGCGCCCGAGCGGCGAAAGGTCACCAGGCTCACGTAGCGCTCGCGGTCGAGCGCGCGCAGGGCATCGGGTTCCATCGGGTAGACTCCTCCCTCCAAGATCGTGGAGGTCCAGGATGCCGAAGGGTCAGGTCCGTGTCGTGGCGCGTTTCGCCGTCAAGCCCGAGTGCGTGGATGATTTCATCGAGGCCGCGCGGCGCACGATGGTCGCCCCGACGCTCGGCGAGCCCGGCTGCATCGAGTACGACCTCTGCCAGGACATCGCCGAGCCGGGCCGCTTCGTGATGGTCGAGACCTGGGAGAGCGAGGAGGCGCTCGCGACCCACCTCGCGCAGGAGTCGCTGCAGTCCGCCGTCGGAGCGCTCGCGCCCATGGCGGCCGAACCGCCCACCGTCCAGCGGCTCGTCTCCGTCTCCTGAGCTCGTCCGGCGCTCCGAAGCCTCAGTCGTACTTGTTGCGGTCTTCGGACTCGACGGGCATGCGCACGATGGGCGGATGTCCCATCGAGCCGCTGCGGGGCCGCTTCTGGTTCGGGGTGATCCGCTCGCCCGAGCGCCACTCGATGACGTTCGGCTCGTCGCTGCCCTGGGCGTAGATCTTCCAGGGGCCGTCCTTGGCTCCCGCGACCCAGCGGCCTTCCTCGAACAGGCTCCCGTCCGGGTAGAACGATCGGCTCGGGCCGTCGGGCACCTGGTCCGCGTAGCGCTCCTCGCTGCGCGGGGCGCCGTTCGGGTAGAAGGTCTTCACTTCCCGGATGGTCTTGCCGTCCTTGCCGAACTCGACGGTGTGGAGCTGGACGTTTCCGTTCTCGAACCAGCGCGTCCACTCGCCGACGGCTTCGCCCCCGCGGTAGCTCCCCTCGTACTTCTTGCTGCCGTCCGCGTACCACTCGACCCAGCGGCCTTCGCGCTTGCCGCCGGCCCAGGACCCCTCGGATTCGAGGTTCCCGTTCTCGTGCCAGACCTTCCACTTGCCGACCTGCGTCCCGGCGGCCCAGAGGCCCTGGCTGCGCGGCTTCCCGCTGGGCCAGAAGCGTGCCCACGGCCCGTCCTTCTCGCCGTTCACGAAGCGGCCTTCCGAGAGCTTGGTGCCGCCGGCGTCCCAGGTGACCCACGGGCCGGCCGGGCGCGCCGGCTCGCGGGCGTCCCGGTCCGAGTAAGCGCCCTCGCTCTGGAGCGCTCCGTTGCCGTGCCAGGTGCGCCAGGTGCCGACGGGCAGGTCGGCTTCCCAGGCCCCCTCGCGCCGCTTGCTGCCGTCGGGCCAGTAGAGGATGTCGGGCCCGTGGCGGAGGCCTTCCTTCCAGTGGACCTCGCGCCGCTTGCTGCCGTCGGGGTTCCAGTCGATGCGCGGGCCGTGGAGTTCCCCGCCCGAGAGTTCGTAGGTCCGCAGGAGGCGGCCTTCGGCGTCGTGTTCTTCGAACTCGCCGTTCCGGCTCGCGTAGCGCAAGCCTCCGGCGACGAGCCCGGCCACGACGAGGGCGGCCACGGCGCCCTTGGCCACGCGCAGGAGCGTCGGCGAGAGCCCGCCTCCACCGGCCTCCGTTGCCGCATCCTCGGCGTCCGCCTGCGCCGTCGTCTGTTCGGCGGGCGGTGCGCCGGATTCGTTCTCGGGGTTCGCGTCCTCGGGATCGGCCATGGCGGGAAGGCTAACGAAGGCGGTTCGGCCTATCCTCCCGCTTCCCGTGGAAGAAGCACCCGACTATCCCGGAACGCCGCCGCCCGAGCGGACGCGGCGCGTCGCCTCGGCCGGCATCGAGCTGAACTGCCTCGAATGGGGCGACCCGGAGGCCCAGCCCGTGGTGCTGGCCCATGGCATGTGGGACCACGCGCGCAGCTTCGCGGTGCTCGGGCCGCTCCTGGCCGAGCGCTTCCGCGTCGTCGCGGTCGATGCGCGGGGCCACGGCGATTCCGGCTGGGCGGACGCCTACGCCTGGCCGGCCGACATCCACGACATCCTCTCCGTGGCGCGGAGCCTCGGCCGCAAGGTCCACCTGGTCGGGCACAGCAAGGGCGGCGGCCAGGTGACGGACGCCGCGCGCGTGGCCCCGGAGCTCGTGCGCCAGCTCGTGAACATCGACGGCTTCGGGCCGCCGGCGGAGCCCGAGGGCGACGTGCCCCTGCCCGAACTCCTCGCGGACTCCCTCGACGCCCGCCACCGCCGCATCGAGCGAGCGGCCTGGCGCCCCTACGAGAGTCTCGAGGATCTCGTCGAGCGGCGGCTCGCCCAGAACCCGCGCCTCTCGCGCGAGTGGCTCCGCTTCTTCGTCTTCCACGCCGCGCGGCTCGAAGCCGACGGCTGGCACTGGAAACACGATCCGACCATGGGCCGCTTCATCGGCCCCTTCACGCCCGATCACATCGGCGTGTCGTGGGGGCGATTGGAGATGCCGATGCTCGCCATCTGGGGCTCGGAGCCCGATACCTGGGGGCCGCTGCCCGAGCCGCTCCTCAGCGAACGCCTCTCCCACGTGCCGAACCTCGAAAAGGCGGTCGTCGCCGAGGCCGGCCACTTCGTCCACATGGAACAGCCCGAGGAGACGGCGCGGCTGCTTCTCGACTGGCTCGACGCATGAGCGCACGCAAGGTGAAGAACGGCCGGGGCGAGATCGCGCTCCACGAACGCACCGCCGGGGAGGGCACACCGCTCCTGCTGCTCCACGCGCTCTACGGTTCGAGCGCGGACTGGCCCGACGCCGTCGACGACTGGCCCGGCCCCGTCTTCGCTCTCGACTTCTCGGGCCACGGCGGGTCCTCCCGTCTGCGCGGCGGCTGCTACTCCTACGAGAGGTTCCTCTCGGATACGGATCTTGCCCTGCGCGCGATCGGCGGCACGGCCGTGCTCGCCGGCGCGGGCCTCGGCGCCTGGCACGGGATGATGATCGCCGCGGCCCGCGCGGAGTCCGTGCCCGGCTGTCTGCTCCTCCCGGGCGAGGGGCTCGCCGCGGGCGGCCCCGAGCCGGACCTCGAGGACTTCCGGCCCATCGTGCCGTCCCCGGAGCGCGTCGCGGCCTTCGAGGGGGACGCGGATCCCTACGTCATGATGGCCGAGCGAGACCCGCGGCCGCTCTGGTGGGCCGAGCCGTTCATCGCCGGCGTGCGGAGGCTGGTGCTCGTCGAGGAGGGCGGGCCGCGCCCGCCCTGGTGGGAGGCCGCGCGCGCGCATGCCGAGGCCGTGCCCGACCTCGCGGCGGGGCTTCGCGCGCTCGCCTGAGCGGTCGATCACGCGCCGCCGCGCCCCGGAAGGGGTTCGTCGCGCAGCTCCGCGAACACGCCGAAGTGGTCCGAGGGCCAGATGCCGTCCACGACGTCGTCGCACACGACCCGGCAGCCGGTGATCTGCCCGAGGCCGGTGTGGTGCGGCGGGCCGACGAAGACGTAGTCGATGCGGCGTTCGGGCTCGAGCCACTCGCGCGCGTGGTCGTTGCGGTTCGACCAGGTGATGCCCGCGCTCCCGTCGCCCGCCGTTCGCCAGGCGTCCGCGAAGTAGACGCTGCGGCCGCCGAGGGCCCGGAGCCCCGAGAGGAAGCGGATCTCCGAAGCGTCGGGTTCGGCGTTGAAGTCGCCGACCACGATCGGCGGGTAGCCGCCAGCCGGGCGCCGCGCGCGCACCCACTCGGCCAGGGCGAGGACCTGGCGCTCGCGCACGTTGCCGTGGTGGAAGCGCCAGTTCAGGTGCGTGCAGGTGAAGCCCACGGGGCCGAAGGGCGCCTTGGCGATCACGGACAGGGCGGTTCGGGTTTCGCCGTCGCCGGAGGAGGGCAGGGCGAGCACCTCGCGATCCTCGAGCGGCCAGCGCGAGGCGACGGCGTTCCCGAAGGCGACGTCGCGGTCGCCGAAGCGCGGGGTCGCCGCCGCGAAATCCAGATGGAAGCCGCGGCCGGAGAGCAGCTCGGCGGCCTGGTCGATGCCTTCCCCCGAGAGAACCTCCTGGAAGCCGATCAGGTCCGGGTCGAGCCGGTCGATCCAGCTCCGGATGCGCTTCGCGCGCTCGGGCCAGGGGCCGGCGTCGTGCCAGAGGTTCAGGCTGAGGACCGAGAGCGCCACGGAGCGGAGTGTCTCCCCACCGCCCGCTGCGCGCAACGCCGCTAGAGAAGCGTCTCCCCACCGCCCGTCGCGCGCAACGCCGCTAGAATTCGCCGATGCCGCGCAAGCTCGGGCTGGCGCCCGCCGTCGAAGCGATCCCCGGGGCGATCTTCTCGCCCCTGGCCGACCGGATCCGCACGCACGAGGGCCCGATCTATCCCCTCCACGTGGGCGACACGTGGATGGAGCCCTGCGCTGGCGCCCGGATGGAGGACCTCTGCGAGTCCGACCACCCGGGCATGCACCGCTACGTGGATCCCCAGGGCATTCCGGGTCTGCTCGACGGCGTCGTCGAGAAGCTCCGCGAGCGCAACGGGCTGGCCGTCGGCCGGGAGAACGTGCTCGTCACCGCGGGCGCGACCGGTGCGCTCGCCTGCGCGGTCGGCGCGACGGTCTCGCCCGGCGAGGAGGTCCTGATCCTCTCCCCGTTCTGGCCGCTGATCCGCGGGATCGTGCAGTCCTTCCGGGGCGAGGCGGTCGAGGTCCCCTTCTTCGACCGCGCGACCTCGGCCGAGGACGCCGTCGCCCGCGTCCGGGAGCGCGCGAGCGAGCGGACGGCGGCGCTCTACGTTTCGACGCCCTCGAACCCGACGGGCCGGGTGCTCCCGGAGGGCTGGCTCGCGGCCCTGGCCGAGTGGGCTCGCAGCGAAGACCTCTGGCTGCTCTCCGACGAGGTCTACGAAGACTACGTCTACCGCGGCGAGCACGTCTCGATCGGCCGCTTCGCGCCGGAGCGGACGCTCTCGGTCTTCTCGTTCTCGAAGGCCTACGGCATGGCCGGCAACCGCGTCGGGTATCTCGCAGGGCCGGCGGACGCGGTCGCTGCCGCGCGCAAGGTCGGCACCCACACCGCCTACCACGCTCCGACGGCCGGGCAGCTCGCCGCCGAGGCCGCGCTCGCCGAGGGGGCGGACTGGGTCGCCCATGCCCGCGCCCGCTACCGAGAGGCCGGAGAGTCCGCGGCCGAGGCGCTCGGCCTGGCGCCGCCCGAAGGTGGGACGTTCCTCTTCCTCGACGTCTCGGAACACCTCGACGAGCGCGGCCTCTGGGGCTTCCTCGAGGACTGTCTCGAAGACGGCATCCTGCTCGCGCCCGGAGGCTCCTGCGGCGCCGGCTACGAGAACCACGTCCGGCTGTGCTTCACGGCCGCGCCGCCCGACGACGTCGCGGAGGCGGTGCGCCGCCTGGCCCGGCGGCTCGGCCGGCGATGATCTCGCTCGAAGAGTTCGCCGAGCGGCTGCTCCGACTGGGCGCGGACCGCGGGCCGCGCAGCTTCCCCCGCAAGTCGCGCGACCGCCAGATCCTCATGAAGAGCATCCGCATGCAGCTCGATGCGGCGCGCGAGTACAGCGAGCACGAGATCAACGAGGAGCTCCAGGCGTGGAGCCGCGACGTCGCCCCGGCCATCGACACGGACCACGTGACGGTTCGCCGCTGGCTCATCGACTACGGACACCTCGAGCGGACGGCGGACGGCTCGCACTATCGCCTCGGCTACCCGCCGGCGGCGACGGCCTTCGCCCTCGAGGTCGACACCCTCGACCTGCGCGCCACCGTGGCGGCGTTCCTGGCCGAGCAGGAGCGGCGCGCGGAGAAGGGCCGGCGTGAGAAAGGCGACCGCGACGGTTAGCGCGTCAGGGCCTTCTGCAGGGCCGGGCGCGCCGTGAGGCGGCCAAGGTAGGCTTCGAGCGCGGGGCGCTCGCCGAGCACGTCGAAGGATTTCGCCGCGAGCGCGGTGTAGCCGACCATGATGTCCGCCGCGCTGAACTCGCCGAGCAGGTGTTCGCGCCCGGTGAGGGTCCGTTCGAGCACGTCGAAGGCGGCATCGGTCCAGCCGCGGTAGTCGGCGATGGCGCTCGGGATCTCCGCAGCGTTCTCCCGGAAGCGCGTGTGCCAGATGATGGGCCCGAGGCCGGCCATCGCCGTCGACTCCGCGAAGTGCATCCACTGGAGGAATTCGCCTCGCCGGGCGTCCCCCGGCGCCGGGGCGAGCCGGCCTTCTCCGTACCGTTCGAGCACGTACTCGATGATCGCGCCCGATTCGAACATCACGAGACCGTCGTCTTCGAGGGTCGGCACCTTGCCCGTCGGCGTCTTCTGCACGAACGGGCGGGCCACGGGGTCCACCGTCTCCACGGTCTCGAGCTCGTAGGGCAGACCGAGCTCCTCGAAGAGCCAGAGGATCCGGACCGAGCGCGTGAGGGGCGTGTGGAAGAGTTTCATGCGAGTTCCTTGCTCCAGAAGAGGTAGTGCGGCGCCGGAGGGCTGAAGGTGCCGCCCTCGAAGCCGAGGCTCCGGTAGAGGGCCATGGCCGGCGCGTTGTCGCCGCGGACCTCGAGCGTCATGCGTGCGCAGCCCTCTTGGCGCGCCGCGCGCTCGGCTTCGTCCATCAAGCGGCGGCCGATCCCGGCCCCCCGCGCCGCGGGCGCGACGATGAGATCGTGGACGTTGAGTGCGGGGCGGGCGACGAAGGTGTTGAAGCCGAGGAAGCAGACGGCGAGGCCCACGAACTCGCCGTCGCGTGCCGCGAGGAAGCAGCGGGCCTGGGGCGTGTGCCGCAGGCCGGGCACGAGCGCTTCCCGGATCTTCGCGGGCAGCGGCGCTTCGTCGCCCATGGGGTCGCGGGAGTAGTGGTCGATCAGCGCGACGATCGCTTCGGCGTGATCGCCGCGCGAGAGGTCGGCGCGGTGGACCTCGAGGCTCACGAGTCCGCCCGGGCGTCCCGCGCGGCTTCGCGCAGGAGCTTCCGCGTCGTCGCCTTCGGGAGATCGTCGAACGAGCGGAAGCGAATGCAACCCTTGCCGAGGTCGAGGTGTTCGAACTCGCCGCGGTGGCGCTCGAGGGCGGGGCTCTCGCAGAGGTAGAGCGAGAAATGCCGCGCCTGGGCCGCGATCGCGCAGACCCGGGCCTCCCCGATCTCGTACGTCGGCATCTTGTAGGACATCGTCTCGCGGGCTTTGGGAAGCGCTTGCTTCACCAGGTCTCGCAGGGCGGTGAAGTCCGGCTGCCGGCTCGCGGCGATGCGGGAGACGTAGGCCGCGGTGGTCGTCGGGCGGGTGGGCATGGCTCTCCTTCGCGTCGGCCAGAAATAGCATGGCGCGCGTCGCGAGGGGCGTTGCCGAAGAATGGCTCGGGTTCAGCGTCGCAGGCGTGCGTGCCAGCTGCGCTCGAGGGCCGCCACGGCGCGGCGGACGGGGTTCTCGAGGCCGTCCGAGACGGCGTCCGGGAAGGAGAAGGCGGCGGAGGTCGCGTCGAGCCGGCGCACGACGGCGGCCAGCCGGACCGGGTTCCCGTCGATCGGCAGGTGGAGCTCGAGGACCTGCTCCGGGAAGAGGGCGGGCATCGCTTCGGTGAACTCGACGAGCGCTCCCGTGAGCGAGAGGTTCGCGAGGCGTGCGGCCGCGGGCGAGCCGTCGTCGAGCACGATCGTGACGTCGGCGGCCTCGTCGTCCGCGGGGACGCGGAAGGCGCCGCGCGCGAACTCCTCGGTGATGCACTCCGGGAGCGGAAGCCAGAGAAAGCTCCGGCCCGAGTTCTCCTCGAGGCGGAGGAGCGGGGCTTCGAAGAAGACGGCCTGGCCGCGACGCAGGAAGGCGACGTGGCAGGCGGCGCCCTCCGGGAGCTCCGGCGCCGGGTCGGCCAGTTCGATCTCGATCTCGCCGCGGCGAAAGGCGCTGAAGCAACCCCGCACGCCGCCGCTTCGCTCGCGCAGCGTCACGACGGCGGGGGTCCCGGCCGCGCAGCTCTCGACGACGATGCGCTCCGGGTCCGCGACGAGGACGTCGGGCTCCGAGACTTCGGCAAACACCCGAGGCGCATCGGAGAAACGGCGGGGCCCTTGAGTGTTTCCGCTTACCCGAGCCCGAGCCCCTTTTACCCGAGCCCGAGCCGGCGCGCGATGATCCGCTTCATGATCTCGTTCGTTCCCGCGTAGATGGATTGAACGGCTGCATCCGCGTAGTCCGTCGAGATCGGGTACTCGTTCATGAAGCCGTAGCCGCCGTGAAGCTGCAGACATTCTGCCGCCACGCGCTTCTGCAGGTCGCTCGCCCACCACTTGCCCATGCTCGCTTCACTCACCACGTCTTCGCCGCGGACGTGCGCGCCGACGAGTCCGTCGACGAAGGTCTGCCCCACTTCCACCTGGGTGGCGAGGTCCGCGAGCAGGAACTGCGTGTTCTGGAACTGGCCGATCGGCTGGCCGAAGGCCTTGCGCTCCTTCACGTATTCGAGCGTGTCGTCGAGGGAGCGCCGGCACGAGGCCATCGAGGCCACGGCGATGCAGATCCGCTCCTGTTGGAGCTTGTCCATCAGCATGTAGAAGCCGCGGCCTTCTTCGCCGAGCAGGCCCGAGGCCGGGATGCGGCAGTCCTGGAAGAAGATCTCGCTCGTGTCCTGCCCGCGCAGGCCGAGCTTGTCGAGCTTCTGCCCGCGCACGAAGCCCGGCGTGTCGGCGTCGACCAGGAACAGGCTGATCCCGCGCGATGCCTTCTCGGCGCTCGGATCGGTCTTGGCGACGACGATGAAGAGGTCGCCGATCTGGCCGTTGCTGATGAAGGTCTTCGCGCCGTTCAGGACCCAGCCGTCGCCGTCGCGGACGGCGCGGGTCTGGATGCCCTGGAGGTCCGAGCCCGCGGCCGGCTCGGTCATGCAGATGCCGAGAAGGACCTCGCCGCTGACGCAGCCGGGGACGTACTTCTGCTTCTGCTCCTCGCTCCCGAATGCCAGGAGGTAGGGGAGGCAGATGTCCGAGTGGAGCGAGATCATCATGCCGTGGGCCCGGGCGTAGGCCATCTCTTCCATGATGATCGCGTCGTAGGTGAAATCGGCGCCCGCGCCGCCGTAGGCTTCCGGAACGCAGGCGCCGAGGTATCCCGCTTCGCCGGCGCGGAGCCAGCTCTCCCGGTCGCTCATGCCCTTGGCGTTCCAGCCTTCGATCTTGGGTTCGAGCTCGTCCGCGATGAAGCGGCGGACCTGGTCGCGGAATAGATCGTGTTCTTCTTCGAAGAGCGTTCGGCGCATCGGGGGACTCCTCTTGTCGGCGAGCGCGAGGGTAGCGTCCGCGGGGATGAGCTACACCGCTGGCATGCGCGCCGGTACCGCGGAGATCCCCTTCGAGCTTCCGCTCGGAATCCCGATGATGGGCTACGGCGCGCGCGAAGGAACCGCCGAGGCCCTGGCGGATCCGCTCCACGCCCGGGCGCTCTACCTCGAGAACGGTGGACGCGTGCTGCTCGTCCAGCTCGAGGTCTGCCTGGTCTCCGTTCCCCAGGCCCGGGCCCTGGCGGAGCGGGTGGCCGCGCGGACGGGTCTCGCACCGGGCGAGGTCTGGGTCGCGGCCACGCACACCCACTCCGGGCCGGAGACCGGGATCGCCGCCGTCCTGTCCGGAGCCGCGGCCCCGGAGTTCGCCGCACCGCTCTTCGATGCGGCGGAGGAGGCCGCCGCCCGGGCGGTCGACGGTGCCTTCGCGGCGAAGGCGGGGTTCGGCTCGGCCCGGGTCTCGATCGGGCGCAACCGCCGCGAGGCCGACGGCGCCGTCGACCCGGAGGTGGTCGTGCTGCGCATCGACGACGAAGCCGGCGTGACCCGCGCCGTGGGCTTCGTCCACGGCACGCACCCGACGGTGCTGGGGCACGAGAATCTGGCCTGGTCCGCGGATTGGCCGGGCGCCGCGGCGGCGACGGTTCGCGAAGCCCACCCCGGCGCGGTGCCGCTCTTCCTGCTGGGCGCCCACGCGGACGTCGACCCGAGGACGCGCGGGCTGCAGGACCTCGCGGTGCCCGGGCAGAGCCTCGGCGCCGGCATGGACGCCGTCCGGGAACTCGGCCTGGAGGTCGGGCTCGCCGTGCGGGAGGCCGTCGCGCGGGCCGAGCCCGGCGAACTCCCCGTCGCCGCCCGCTGCACCGAGGTCGAGCTGCCGGTCCACGGCGCCGAGGACGGCGAGGCCGGTCACGCTGCGCGGGTCGATGCCCGCCGCCGCGACGCCGCGCTCGCCTTCGGACGCGATGCCGCCGCGCCGCTGCGTGTCTCCGAGGTCTTCGCCCTCGAGCAGGAACTCGACCCGAGCCTGCCGATCGAAGAGCGGCGCGAGCGGCTCGCGAGTGCGCGGCTGTTCGTGCGGGAGCGGACGGCGCCGCGCCTGGCCGGCGGGCTGCGGGCGCGCGTCGAAGTCCGCGTCCTGCGTCTGGGCGATGCCCGCTGGCTCGGGCTGCCGGCCGAAGCCACGGCCGAGGTCGGCTTGGACTGGAAAGAGGGGAGGGCGCCCGGCTCGGCGCTCCTCTCGAACGTCGGAGGCTGGTTGCGTTACCTGCCGCACCCGCGGCGCTTCACCGCGCCGAACGCCGCGCACCACTACGAAGTTCTCATGTCGACCTTTGCGCCGGGCGCCGCCCGGGAGCTGCTCGTGGCAGGCGCGGGTCTGGCCGGCGCGCTGCCCGGGGAGTGATGGGCCTCTCGGGGTTTTCCCCGAGGCTCCGGTGCCCCAGTTCGTCCTGAAGATCCTTCAGGAGCGAGGCCGTTCATCCGTTGAACCCCGTAGGGACGGCGGCCTTGCATGCAGGGCTGCGTCTCGGGGAGCAGCATGTCTCGAGTCGAGCACATTCCTGGAAACGCCGCGTCGTGATCGTCATCCCGCTGAACGAAGAAGCCCGTGGCACCCGCCGCTTTCCGTGGGTGACCCTCCTCCTCCTCGCGGCGTGCTCGGTCGCGTTCTTCGTGAACCGCACGACCGACGCCGAGGTCGACGCCAAGACCGAAGTCCAGCTCGAGACGGTTTGGGATTTCTACGCCGTCCGTCCCTGGGTGAAGGTCGACGCGGATCTCGCCTACCTGCTCGGCGCCGAACGGGTCGCGGCGACGGTCCAGGAATTCCGCGCGCGGCACGCCGCATCCAGCTCCCCGCCGATCCCGGACTTCGTCGTCCACCACGACCAGGTGGAGTTCGACGCGATGGTCGACGAACTCTACGACACGATGGACGCGCACTCGTTCTTCCGGCTCGGCTTCTTCCCGAGCACGCTCGAAGACCCGGACGCCACGATCGTCTCCTACGTCCTGGCCCACGAGGGATGGCTCCATCTCGTCGCGAACCTCGTGCTCGTGCTGCTCGCGGGCCTCTTCCTCGAAGAGGTCTGGGGGCGCGCGATCTATGCCGTCTTCGTGGTCAGCGCCGCAGCCGCCGCGGCGGCGGGCTACGCCCTGCTCGACCCGGAGGGGGGCGCCCTCGGTGGCGCCTCGGGCATCGCCGCGGCCCTGGCCGGGGCCTTCCTGATCCGTTTCGCCGGAACGCCGATCCGCTTCCGGTACTTCTACATCCCGCCCTTCGGCGGGAAGTTCACCGCGAAGGGCTGGGTGGCGCTCCCGATCTACGGCGCCACCTACCTCGGCGTCGACTACGTCCTGAAGCACGGCGCTCCCGGGATCGAACCGCCGGGCGCCGAGTTTGCCACCTGGGTGCACGCGAGCGGCCTCGTCTGGGGCGTCGGTTTCGCGGCGATCCTGCGGGCCACCCGGATCGAGGAACGCTTCATCCACCCGGCGCTCGAAGAGAAGCGCACGAAGCAATCGAACCCCGTGCTCGACCAGGCCCTCGAGGCGCGCGAGAAGGGCTGCGACGAGGAGGCCTTCGAGCTGCTGGCCGGCGAAGTGGCCAGCCAGCCCGGAAACCGCGACGCCTGCCTGGCCTTCTGGGACGTGGCGAGCGCCGTCGGCCGCCCGGAGGACGCCGCGGGCGCCCTGCTTCGGGTGCTGCGCGACGAGGTCGGATCCGGGCAGAAGGCCCTGGCCGTCACCCACTGGGGCGAGGTCACCCAGCGCGCGCCCGGCGCCCGTGTGGACGCCACGCTCGAGGTTCGCATCGCGGGCTTCTTGATGGAGACGGGCGAGTTCGACCTCGCGAAGTTCTCGATCGGGCGGATCCTCGACGGCCACTGTGGGGAGCCCTCCGCCGCCGTGCTCCACAGAACGTCTCGTGTGGCCGAGGATCTCGATCCCTCCCTTGCGCTGCGCGCGGCCGAGGCGGCCCTCGCATCGCCGGACCTCGGCCCCGAGGAGCGTGCCGATCTCGAACGCCTCGTGGCGCAGCACGGCGCAGGGGGTGAAGCGGCACCCCCGCCTGCGGCGCCGAGCGCCGACGATCCCAACGAGCAGACGGGCGGACAGCTCTTCGAGAGCAGTTTCGATCTCCAGGCCCACGCGGGCGGCGACGAGGACGAGCACGAAGACCTGCTCGCCGAGCCGGCTCCGGCCGCCTCCGCCGGAGAAGAGGACGTCCCCGCACCCGTCGTCCGGGAGGACACCGCGGCGGGTGGGGACGAGCTCAACGCCGCGCCCTTCGAGCTCGACGACATGACGGTCCCCGGCGCGGAGGTCCCGACCGAGAGCCCGGCGCCCGAAGCGGTGCTCTCGCACGGTGAGGTCGACCTGGTGCCCGAGGAAACGGGCGACCTGCCGGCTTCCGTTCTCGACGATGCCCCCGCATCGCCCGGAGCCGAGGCGCCGGCCGACGAATCCGCCGCCCTCGACGTGCCCGAAGTCGACGCCGCTCCTGCTTTCGTCGCGGCCGACGAGGACCCGAGTGCCCTCGATCCGACGGCGATCGATCTCGAGGCCGAGCCGGAGCTGCCCTTCGAACCGCAAGCGGCCGCGCCGTCCGCTCCCGAGCCCATGCCAGAGCCCGAGCCGTCGATTCCGGAACCGGCCTCGCTCGAGCTCCCCGAGCCGATCGTCGCCGAGCCCGCGGAGCCGGAGCGGCCCGAACCCGTCGCGGCTCCCGAGCCGGAACCGCTCGTCGCGCTGACGCCCGAGCCGTTGGAAGAGGATGCGGGTGCGCCGTCGCCCCCGCGCCGACCGTTGAAGCGCATGGATGCGATGCCCGTGAGCCTGAACGCCGAGGCGCTGGTCGTCGACGTCGGGGAGCGTGGCAAGGCGACGCTCGGCCTCGAACGCATCGACGCCATCGCCGTGGCGGGCGTGCGCGGTTTGAAGCCCAAGCCCGTGGTGTTGATCGACCTGCTGACGAACTGGCTCGCCGACGACGGTCAGCCGCTCAAGATCGTCCGCTTCCGCAGCGACCGGTTCGATCCGCGCAAGCTCGTGCCCGACGCTTCGGGCGGCTCGGCCGCGCTGAAGGAGTGGCTGGCGGACCTGCTCGCCAAGAGCGGGGCGCTGCCGATGCCCGACGAGCGCTCGGCGACCGGCGCTCCCTTCCGCATGTACGACTCGCTCGAGGCCTACGAGGCGGAAGTCCTGCGGGCACTCCAGGACTAGCGGGGTCCCAACACCCAGTAGCGGTTGAGCGCGCCCTCGCGCCCGTCGGCGTCGAAGGCTTCGCGCAGGGGCAGGCCCGCTGCGCGGGCCAGCGCATTGGCCTCGTCCTCGTCCGGGAAGTGGCAGTAGCGCAGCGCGCGCGGGTCGTGTTTCCAGGGGAGCAGGACGTCGCCGGGTTCGACCTCCTCCGGGCTCACCCGGATGCCGGTCCGTGCCTCGCACGATTCCCACGGAACGATCTTGTCGCGGAAGCGCGCGAAGGCGTCGGCGCGCCACACGGTCGCGACGAGGTGTCCGCCGGGTTCGAGCGCACCCGCGAGCCGCGCGAGCAGCGCCTCCCGGCGCTCGCGCCCCGCCACGTGGTGCAGGACGGCGAAGAGGGCGATCGCGTCGAAGCTCGCCTCACCGAGCCCGGCGGGGTCGAGCGTCACCAGGTCCGCGACGGCGAAGCGGGCGTCCGCTCCCCGCGAGCCGCGCGCTTCCTCGATCAGCTCCGGGCTCGCGTCGACGCCGAGATACCGGAGCCGGCCCGGGGAGCGCTCCGCCAGGAAGGCGGCGAGGCGCCCGTTCCCGCAGCCCGCGTCGAGCAGCCGCCAGCTCGGCTCGCCGCCCGGGTCCGGCTCGCTCGGGAGCAGATAGGGCAGGCAGCGTTCCCAGCCCGGCCAGGCCGCCTGCCGCGTCGCGCTGAAGTCGGCGGCGTTGCGCGCGTAGAAGCGGCGGCAGAGGGCGTCCAGGCGGTGGGCGGTTTCGTCGGTCATCGCCCAGCCCCTATCTTCCCGCCACCATGGCGACCGCACCGCGAGCCTTCGACCCCGCGCGCCATCGAAGCGCCCTCGTCGCACTGCTGGATGCCTTCCAGGAGCTCGAGGAGTGGACGCCTCGGGCGATCGATGCGCTGCTGCGCCGTCATCCCAAGGACGGTAGCGGCTTCTACTCGCGCAGCGACCTGATCGCCGGGTTCCGGGCCTTCGGCGCCGAGAGCCGTCTGGCCCTGGACGAGGCGGTCTTCCTCCGGCGTCTGCGGCGCAAGCCCGTTCGCACGCGCAGCGGCGTCACCCCCGTCACCGTGCTCACGAAGCCCTTCCCGTGCCCGGGGCGCTGCATCTTCTGCCCGAACGATCCGACCATGCCGAAGAGCTACATCGCGAGCGAGCCCGGCTGTCAGCGGGCCGAGGCGCATCGTTTCGATCCCTACGAACAGACCTTCGAGCGCCTGCGGGCCTTCCACGCGAACGGACACCCGGTGGAGAAGGCCGAGATCCTCGTGCTCGGAGGGACGTGGTCGCACTATCCGGCGGGATACCAGCGTTGGTTCGTGAAGCGATGCTTCGACGCGTTGAACGATTGGGGCGTCATCGAGCGGGCCGTGCCGCGAACGGAAGCCCGATCGGGGTTCGAGGACCTCCGGATCGGGACGGAGGGCGCGTACAACGACGTCGTCCGCGCGCGAATTCGGGAGCAGCCGGAGGCGGAGGAGTCCGCTTCCCTCGAGGCGCTTCGGGAAGCCCAGCGCCGCAACGAGTCCGCCTCCGTGCGCTGCGTGGGCCTCGTGCTCGAGACCCGTCCGGACGCGATCGACGCCGAGGAGCTCCTCCGGCTGCGTCAGCTCGGGGCGACGAAGATCCAGCTCGGCGTCCAGAGCCTCGACGACGAGATCCTCCGCCGAAACCGGCGCGGGCACGATGCGGCCTGCTCGCGCCGTGCCGCGACGCTGCTTCGGCGCGCCGGGTTCAAGGTGCAGCTCCACTGGATGCCGAACCTGCTCGGTGCGACGCCGGCGTCCGATCGCCAGGAGCTTCGTCAGCTGTTCCGGGATCCGGCGCTCCGGCCGGACGAGCTCAAGATCTATCCGTGCAGCTTGATCGACGGGACCGAGCTGGTCGCGCACCACGCGGCCGGGCGCTGGCGCCCCTACGGCGACGAGGAACTGACGGGGCTCCTGACCGATGCGCTCTCGGTCGTGCCCGAGTACTGCCGGCTCTCCCGGGTCATCCGCGACATCCCCTCCCAGGAGATCCTCGTCGGCAACCGGCGCACGAACTATCGCGAGGTCGCCGAGCGCTCGCTCGCGGCGAGCGGGCGCCGCTGTCTCGACATCCGGAGCCGCGAGATCGGCGGTGCCGCCGTCGCCGGGGATCTCTCCCTGCGGCGGACGGAGTACGCGAGCGCGGCGGGCACGGAGGTCTTCCTCCAGGCCGTCGATGGAGCCGATCGCATCGTGGGATTCGCGCGCCTCTCGCTTCCGGGAGAGTCCGCGCCGCTCGAGGAGCTCGGGAACGCCGCACTCCTGCGCGAGGTGCACGTCTACGGTCCGGCCCTGGCGCCGGGGCAGCGCGCGGAGGAGCACGCCCAGCACGGCGGCCTCGGGCGGCGGCTCGTCGCTGCGGCGGCGGCGCGCGCGCACCGCGCGGGGCACGAGGGCATGGCCGTGATCTCGGCCGTCGGGACCCGTCCCTACTACCGGCGCCTCGGCTTCCGCGACGGCGCGCTCTACCAGCACCTCGATCTCACCGGTGGCGCGCGCGTCAGGCGACGCTGAGGAAGTCGGTCCCCTCCTCGAATCCCATCCGCGCGAGGGCCGCCCGGACTTCGGCCCGCGGCTCGGCGCCGGCGACCGACGCGAGCAGCGGCCGGCGCGGAAGCGCGGGGAGGGCCGCGGGTTCGATCACCTCGGCGCCGTGGATGCGCTGGCCGAGGCGTCCCGGATGGACCTCCACGATGTGCGAGGGCCGCCGGCCGTGGGCCTCGAGGGCCGCGCGCAGGGCCCGGCCGGTGCCGCCGTATCCCCAGAGCACGTACTCGTCCGACTCCGCGAGGAATCCCTCGGCGAGGAAGTGCGCCTTGCACGCGACGAAGCGTTCGATCGCGTAGCTCGGGTGGGTTCGCGAGAGGCGCTCTGGTCCCACGCGCCAGGCGAGGAACGGCTCCGGGACGACGCCCAGGCGGTCGCCACGGGCCAGGGCGCGCAGGAAGAGGTCGTAGTCCTCGGGCCACCCGCGGTCGCGGTAGCGGTGGGCTTCGAACCAGGCGCGGCGTCCGAACCAGGTCGGATGGGCGAGGGGGCACTCGACGAAGGCGTCGCGGCGGAGTTCGGCTTCGCCCCGGAACCCGTTCAACCAGGCCTGGTACTCGCGCATTCCGTCTCCGACCTCGCCGTCCGGAAACAGGCGGACGTGGCAGCCGACGGCCGCGAGGCCGGCGTCCTCTTCGAGGGCGTCGCGCTGCTGGGCGAGCCGGCAGCGGTGCATCACGTCGTCGGCGTCCATGCGCGCGACGAAACGGCCTCGGCACGCCTCGAGCCCCGCATTCAGGGCGGGGACCAGGCCTTCGGCGCGCCGTTCGATCACCCGGAAGCGTTCGTCCTCGGCGGCGAAGCGGCGGGCGATCTCGATCGAGCCGTCCGCGGAGCCGTCGTCGACGACGACGCACTCGAAGCGCTCCTCCGTCTGCCGGGTGACGCTTCGCAGGGCCGCGGCGAGGGTGCGCTCGGCGTCTCGCACCGGCAGCAGCACCGAAACGATCGGTTCGGTCATCGGACCGGCCCGGTCATTCCAGGAAGAAGGGGCTCGACCAGGCGGCGCCGCCGTCGCGCTGGATCGCGCGCACGTAGAGGTACTCGCCCGCGCGCAGCCCCGAGACCGGGTAGGAGAAGAGCAGGTCCGCTCGTCCTTCGGCGCCCGTGCTCGCCACCACCGCGCTGCTGCGCACGATGTCGATGCGGTCGAGCACGCCCGTGCCGACCACGTCGACCACGAGCTGCGGCTTCTCGCCGAGTTCGGCCACGGGGAGGACGCGGCCCATGGCGTGGCCCGCGAGCCGGACGTCGAGCAGGATGCGCGGGCCGTTGGTCGCGTAGGCGCGGCGGTCGGCGAGGGCCTCCCGCAGGGCCGGGCGCGTCGCCTCCTCGGCGTAGACCGCCGCGAGGCCGCTCCAGCCGCTCGCGATGTGGGCGAGGCCCGGGTGCCCGTCGTGGGAATCGCTGCCGCCGACGAAGCCCAGCCGGTAGCCGCGGTCGAGGGCGTTGCGCACCCAGTTGCCCTCGACGGCGCGGTAGATCGGGGCCGGCGCGTCGCTCGCCTCGCTGTTGCCGTGGACGGAAGCCACCTCCGTCAGCGGCTCGAGCTCGGGGTCCGGCGCGACGTTCCAGTCCGTCGGGATCGGGCCGCCGGCGGAGTGGTGGGCGAAGGTCAGCGCGGGCTTGCCGCGCAGCAGGGCCCAGAGTTCTTCGGGTGTATCGCTGGCCGGGTCGATGGAGGAATACATCGGCGAGCGGTCTCCGAAGTAGACCACGTGGCGGTGGCCGAACTGCCAGCTCGTCCACTCGTAACCGTGCAGCGCGGCGAAGCGCCCGGGGGCGTGGGCGGCTTCGGTCGCGCGGGCGATGCGTTCCCGCATGTCCGGCCGGGCGTCGAGGAAGGGGATGCCCCAGTGGTCGTGGTCCGTCAGCGCGGCGAAGTCGAGGCCCGCGACCTCGTCGGCGTAGGCGTAGTAGTCCTCGGGGGTTCCGGTGCCGTCGGAGAAGTTCGAGTGTCCGTGGAGCTCGCCGAAGAGCACGCGCGGCGCGTCGGGCGAGACGCGCATCGGGTTGCTGATGGCCTCGAGCCCTTCGGGCCCCTCGGTCCGGATGCGGACGATGCCCGGGGCGCTCACCCGGACGGTGACGCGGGTGCGGCCGCGGTCCGCTGCGCCGAGCGTGACGGTCTCCGGGAGAGCGATCCATTCGCCGTGGTCGCCGAAGCGGATCTCGCCGGCGAAGTCCGTCCCGGCGCTGCCTTCCGCGTCGAGCACCGCGAGCGTGAGTGCGACCTCGTCGCCGGGCTTCGCCGTGGCCGGGAGATGGAGGGCCAGCTGCGACGGGGGGCCGGGCGCCACGTCGACCTTCGGGGTGTCCACGAGGAACTTCCGCACCCCGTCGCCATCGCCGTCGACGGCGAAGAAGAAGGGAGACTCGCGCTCGGCGAAGCGGTCGGCGCGCGCGCCGGCTGGGCCGGCGCCGTAGCGGATGCGGATCCGTTCGCCGGCGGCGAGGGCGCGCCCGCCGACGGCGATGCCGAGGAGCTGCTCGTCGAGGGTGCGCGCTTCCAGGGTGACGCCCGGGGCATCGGTCGTGGCCTCGGTGTACCCGCGCCCGTCGGCGTCGAGGGTCTGCGGCGTGCTCCAGCCCCAGAAGGGCGAGACCTGGAGCAGGACCTGCCCGCCGACCGCGATGCCGAGCTCGCCGGCTTCGTAGACGAAGGTCCATCGGCCCGGCTTGCCGGCCCGGGCCGAGCCGCCGTCTTCCAGCCACGCGCGGCCGCCGCCGTCCGAGGGATGGCGCGCCTGGGCGAGGTCGCTGCGAAGGGCCTCGACGAGCTCCATGCGGGCGAGGGCGCCGGGCGCCGGGCGTTCGGCCGGCGGCGGGACTCCCGGTTCGACGAGAGCCTCCTCCTCGGTCTCGACTTCCGAGAAACAGCCGGTGAGGGCCGCGGGCCCGAGTGCGAACGTGAGGACCGGGACGCAGAGCCGGAGGAGCGCGCGCGTGCGCCTCACGGGCGGACCGTGTAAGCGCGTGGGCCCCGCTCCGCTTCGAGCAGGGGGCCGACCCAGGAGAGCCAGCGGGCGATCTCGGGGCGCGTGTCGCGCGGGTCGATCAGGTCGTGGACGGCGAAGGACTCCGCCGCGGCGTAGGGCGAGCGGCGCGCGGCGAGCTGGTTCTCGAGCTCTTCGCGCCGGGCCACCGGGTCCTCGGCGGCTTCGATCTCGCGCCGGAACGCCACCGCGACGCCACCTTCGAGGGGGAGCGCGCCGCGCTCCGCCGAGGGCCACGCCAGCACGCGCGCGTTCGGCCCGAAGTGGGCGGCCGCGGCGACCCCGAATGCCTTGCGCACGTGGATGCTGATCCAGGGCACGCGTGATTGCACGACGGCGAACAGGGCCTGGGCCCCGTAGCGGATCGTTCCGGCCCGCTCGGCGTCGCGCCCGATCATGAAGCCCGGTTCGTCGACGAAGGAGAGCACCGGCAGGTGGAAGGTGTCGCAGAGGTCCACGAAGCGGCGGACCTTGCGGGCCCCGTCGGCGGTCATCGAGCCGGCGTAGAAGCGCGAGTCGTTGGCCAGGACGCCGACCGCGTGGCCGTCGAGGCGCGCCAGTCCCGTGACCTGGCCGCGCCCGGTGCGCGGCGCGATCTCGAAGAAGGAGTCCTCGTCGAGGATCAGCCGGAGCATGCGGCGGACGTCGAAGACCCGCCGCCGGTCGCGCGGGACGATCTCGAGCAGGGCCTCCTCCCGCCGGTCCGGCGGGTCGCCCGTTTCGAGGCGGGGGGCCAGTTCGTCGACGTTGCGCGGCAGGTAGGAGAGGAAGCGCCGGACCTGGGCGATGGCGTCCGCTTCGTCTTCGGCCAGGTTGTCGACGACGCCGTTCGGCAGGTGGACGTCGGCTCCGCCGAGCTCTTCCTTGGTGAGCTTCTCGCCGAGGGCGCGCTCCACCAGCGCGGGCCCGCCGACCAGGACCTGCGCGGTCTCCTTCGTCATCACCGAGAAGTGCGAGGCCACGAGGCGGGCCGCCGGGAAGCCGGCGACGGGGCCGAGGGCGGCCGAGGCGACCGGCGCCACGCCCATCACCTGGGCGATCGAGAGGAAGCGGTGGCGGGTGTAGGCGGCGTCGCCCGCCGGCGCGCCGGACTTCCGCCGGGCGGCGCCGGTGACGCTCCCGCCGCCCCCCTCGAGGAACCGGACCAGGGGCAGGCGGTACTGGAGCGCGAGATCCTCGGCGTAGACGCTCTTGCGCAGCCCGGCGGGAGAAGGCGAGCCCCCCTGGTGGGTGAAGTCCTCGCCCCCCACGACGCAGGGCCGGCCTTCGACCTGGGCCACGCCGAGCACGTAGTTCGCGGGGGTGAAGTGGACGAGCTCCCCGTCCTCGCCGAGTTCGGCGTGGCCCGCGATCGGGCCCTCTTCGTGGAAGCCCTCGAAGTCGGCGAAGGCGGCGATGCGCTCGCGGATGGTCCCGCGGCCCTTCGAGCGCTGGCGCGCGACCGCCTCGGCGCCGCCGTGTTCGGCGGCTCGCTCCCGGCGTGCCTCGATTCCCTCGACTTCGTCTCGCCAGCTCATGGCGGCGCGATTGTAGGCCACCGGTCGCGGGCAAGCGGGTTATGTTTGGGCCCCGTCAAGATGGGAGGGCGCGTGGCGACCACGCTGCGCAGGGGTTCTCGCCTCGGCAAGTATCGTCTCGAGAGTCGGCTCGGCACCGGTTCCTTCGCGGAGGTCTGGAAGGCCCACGATTGCGTGGTGCGCCAGAAGGTCGCTCTCAAGGTGGTCCACCCGGACATGGTGGCCGCCTGGGGCCGGGACGAGATCGAGCACGAGGCGCGCATCGCGAGCCGTCTCGATCACCCGAACATCGTCGGTCTGCTGAACGCGGACTGGGTCGACGGGCGGTTCGTGATGGCGAGCGAGCTGGCCCGCACCCACCTCGGCGCCTACGTCCGCGCACGGCGCTCGCCGGAGATCGCGCTGCGGGTGGCGCGCGAGGTCGCGGCCGGGCTGGCCCACGCCCACGCGAAGAAGATCATGCACCGCGACGTGAAGCCCGAAAACATCCTGGTCTTTCCCGGCGGACGCTTCGCGCTCACCGACTTCGGGGTGGCCCGATTCCAACCGCCCGCCACGCGCAACTTCACCGACGTCGGGACCTTCGGATACGTCGCCCCCGAGCAGGCCTACGGCCGTCCCGGCCTCGGCTCGGACGTCTTCTCCCTCGGCATCATCGTCTACCACCTGTTGACGGGGGTGCTGCCGACCTGGCCCTTCCGCTGGCCCCTCGAAGGCTATGCCCGCTTCCGGAAGAAGGTCCCCGCGCCGTTGCAGCCGATCCTGCGCAAGGCGGCCGAGTTCGAGCCCCAGCGACGCTACGCGGACGCGGTCGCCCTCTCGCGCGCCCTCGAGCGGGTCTTCGCCAAGCTCGAGCCCGTCCGGAAGCCGCGGACTCCGCGCCCGCGCCCGAAGAAGAAGGCGCCCGCGCGCTCGCCCCTGGCCGTCCAGGCCGAGGCCTTCCGTCGCGCCCACGGGAAAGAACTCGAGATGCGCTTCGAGTGCCATCGCTGTGATGGGCCCATCGCCGAGGCCATGGGCCATTGCCCCTGGTGCGGCACGTCGGACAACTCCTTCCGCAACGTCACGGCCGCGTCGCTGGTCTGCCCGGAGTGCGAGCGGGGCGTGCGCGCCGAGTGGCGGGCCTGCCCCTGGTGCTACCCGGGCCGCTTCCAGGGCAACGGGCGCAAGGCGCCGCGTGACCCGCGGGCCGAGCGCTCGTGTGCCCGCAAGGGCTGCGACGGGCAGCTCCGTCCGTTCATGCGCTACTGCCCCGAGTGCAAGCAGAAGCCGAAGCGGCCCTGGAGCCATCCCGAGCTCGCGGACCGCTGCCCGCGCTGCCGCTGGCCCGTCTCGAAGGACTACTGGCACTTCTGTCCGTGGTGCGGCCGGCGCGAGGCGCGTGCGGGGAGCTTCAAACGAGTTCCGCGGAAGTGAGGGGCTGAAGATGGATCTCTTCCCGCTCGGATGCGCCATCACGCTCGTCTTCCTTGCCTTGCTGCTCGCCGCCGAGTGGTTCGGCTCGCGCGCGGGCGTCTGGCTCACCAAGCCCGTCGCGGCCGCGGGGTTCCTGCTGGCGGCCTACGGCGCGGGCGCCCTCGACTCCTCCTACGGGCGCTGGGTGTTCGCGGCCCTCGTGCTGTGCTTCTTCGGCGACGTGCTCCTGATCCCCGATTCGTCGAAGACGTTCCTGGCGGGGCTCGTGAGCTTCCTGCTCGGACATCTCGGCTTTGCCGTCGCCTTCCTCGTGCGGGGCATCGAGGCTTCCGCCGCGGGCGTCGCGCTGCTGGCGCTCGTTCCGGTGATCGCCCTCGCGCTGCGCTGGCTGCGGCCCCACGTCGAAGAGGCCATGCGCATCCCGGTCTACGCGTACATCGCGGTGATCTCGGCGATGGTCGTGGCGTCGGTGGGTGCGGTCGCGGCCGGCGGGCCGCTCACGATCGCCATCGGGGCGGTGATGTTCTACGTCTCGGACCTCGCGGTGGCCCGGCAGCGGTTCGTCTCGCGCACGTTCTGGAACAAGACCTGGGGGCTGCCGCTCTACTTCGGCGGGCAGCTCGTGCTGGCGTCGACGGTCCTCTAGCCGGCGGACGGCGCCTAGCTCTCGAGCTCCGCGCGGCCGCGGAAGTGTTCGAGGGCCTCGGGGTTCGCCAGGGCTTCGAGATTCTTGACGGGGCGACCGTGGACCACCTCCCGGACGGCGAGCTCCACGATCTTCCCGCTCCGCGTTCGCGGGATGTCCGGCACCGCGAGCACCCGCGCCGGAACGTGGCGCGGCGAGGCGTTCTGGCGGATGCGGCTGCGGATCGTTCCGATGAGCTCGTCGTCGAGAACGTTTCCTTCGCGCAGCCGCACGAAGAGGACGACGCGGACGTCGCCCTCCCAATCCTGGCCGACGACGATGGCTTCTTCGACCGCATCGAGGCCCTCGACCTGGCGGTAGATCTCGGCCGTTCCGATGCGCACGCCGCCCGGGTTCAGCACGGCGTCCGACCGGCCGTGCACCACGAACCCGCCGTTCTCCGTCCATTCGACGAAGTCGCCGTGGCACCAGACGCCCGGGAACCGCGAGAAGTACGCCTCGCGGTAGCGCGTGCCTTCCGGGTCGTTCCAGAACCCGAGGGGCATCGAGGGGAAGCTCCGCGTGCAGACGAGTTCGCCCTTGGCGCCGCGCAGGGGCTGGCCCTCGTCGTCGAAGACGTCGACGGCCATGCCGAGGCCCGGCGCCTGGATCTCGCCGCGGTGCACGGGCAGCGTCGGGTCGCCGCCGACGAAGCAGGAGACGATGTCGGTGCCCCCGGAGATCGAGGCGAGCTGCACGTCGCGCTTCACCGCGTGGTAGACCCAGTCGAAGCTCTCGGGGACGAGGGGGGAGCCCGTCGAGAGGATCGTCCGCACGCGGGAGAGGTCGTGGGTGTCCGCCGGCGCGAGGCCGGCCTTCTTCGCGGCGTCGAGGAACTTGGCGGAGGTGCCGAAGATCGCCGTCCCTTCCTCGCTCACGTAGTCGAAGAGCACGGTCGGCTCGGGGTGGAAGGGGGAGCCGTCGTAGAGGTGGAGCGTCGCCTCCGCGGCGAGGCCCGAGACGAGCCAGTTCCACATCATCCAGCCGAGGGTCGTGAAGTAGAAGAGTCCGTCGCCCGGCCGGACGTCGGCGTGGAAGCGGTGCTCCTTCGCGTGCTGCAGGAGCGTCCCGCCCGCGCCGTGGACGATGCACTTGGGTGCGCCCGTCGTGCCCGAGGAGTAGAGGATGTAGAGCGGGTGGTCGAAGGGGAGGGCGGCGAAGGTGAGGTCGGCCGTCGCGCTGGGCGGCGCGAAGTCGTCGAGCCAGACGGCGCCGTCGATCCCGGCGAGTGCATCGCCGCCCCCGCCGTAGGGGACGACGACCACGCGCCCGACGGAGGGCAGCCCGGCGCGGACTTCGCGCAGCTTGCCGAGCACGTCGTGGCGCTTGCCGCCGTAGAAGTAGCCGTCGGTCGCGAACAGGAGCTTCGGCTCGATCTGCCCGAAGCGGTCGAGGACGCCCCGCGCTCCGAAGTCCGGGGAGCAGGAGGAGAAGACCGCCCCGAGGCTCGCGCAGGCGAGCATCACCGCCACGGCTTCCGGGACGTTCGGCAGCCAGGCGGCGACGCGATCGCCGGGCTCGATGCCTTCGGCCGCCAGCGCGGCCCGGATGCGCGCCGTTGCCTCGGCGAGCTCGCGCCAGGAGAGCGTCCGCCGGAGCCCGTGCTCCGAGCGGAACACGATCGCCGGGCTCTCGTCGCGGCGTCGCAGGAGGTTCTCGGCGAAGTTCAGGCGGGCGTCGGGGAACCAGCGCGTGCCGGGCATGCGGTCGGCATCCGCGGCGATGCGTTCACCGCGCGTTCCCCGGATTCCGGCCTCGTCCCAGACCGCGGCCCAGAAGGCTTCGCGCTCCTCGATCGACCAGCGCCAGAGTGCGCGGGTGTCCGGAAGCTCGACCCCGGCTTCGGCCGCGAGCCGGCGCCGGAAGGCGTCGATCTGGCTCTGCGCGATGCGTTCGGCGCTGGGGACGAAGAGCGGGGCGGTCGGCACGGCCGCGACGGTAACGCAGCCGGGCCGGGAGCCCGAGGTGCGGCGGCGAGTTCTCTCCGCGGGGGTTGCGCTCGGGCTCCACGCTGGCGCAGTCTGGCCGCGCCATGAGCGACGCTTCCCGCCTGCTCGAGATCATGCGCCGTCTCCGCGACCCGGAGAAGGGCTGCCCGTGGGACGTCGGCCAGACCTTCGAGACCGTGGCGCCCTACACGATCGAAGAGGCCTACGAGGTGTCCGACGCCATCGCCTCGGGCGACCGGGTGGCGCTGAGGGAAGAGCTCGGGGACCTGCTCTTCCAGGTCGTCTTCCATGCGCGGATGGCGGAGGAGGAGGGCGCCTTCGGGTTCTCGGACGTGGTCGATGCCGTCTGCGAGAAGCTCGAGCGGCGCCATCCGCACGTCTTCGCGGAGCCGGGGAGCCCGCCGCCGAGCTGGGAAGCCGTCAAGGCGGACGAGCGCGCGGCCAAGGCCCGAGCCGGCGGCCGCGAGGCCAGCGCGGTCGACGACGTCCCGCGGGCGCTGCCGGCCCTCAACCGCGCCGCGAAGCTCCAGCGGCGCATGGCGTCGGCCGGCTTCGCCTGGGGAAGCACCGAGGCGCTCTTCGCCAAGGTCGAAGAGGAGGTCGCCGAGCTGCGCGAGGAGCTCGAACGCGGCGACGCGGCGGCGGCCGCACGGGAGCTCGGCGACGTGCTGTTCGTCGTCGCCAATCTGGCCACGACGATCGGGAGCGACCCCGAGACCGACCTGCGGGGGACCAACGCCCGGGTCGAGGGACGCTTCCGCCGCCTCGAGGCGGGCCTTCGCGCGGAGGGCCGGGCCATGAAGGACCTCGCCCCCGACGAGCTCCTCGCACGCTGGAACCAGGCGAAGCGCGCCGCACGCGCGGAAGGAGAAGAGCCTTGAAGCGCGGAGGGGAGGAATCGTGAACGGTGCGCATGAAGCGGCCTGGCGCCGATCGCTCGAAGACCCGGAAGGGTTCTGGGGAGAAGCGGCACGGGCCATCGATTGGTTCGAGCCCTACGCGCGAGTGCTCGACGCCTCCCGCCCGCCGTTCCACCGCTGGTTCCCCGGAGGCGTCACCAACACCTGCCACAACGCGCTCGACCGGCACGTCGCCGCCGGCCACGGCGCGCGTCTCGCACTCGTCTACGACAGCCCGGTGACCGGGCGCAAGGAGCGCATCACGTACGAGGTGCTGCGTGCCCGGGTCGCGTGCGCGGCGGGAGCGCTGGCGCGGCAGGGGGTGGGCCCCGGGGATCGCGTGCTCGTCTACATGCCGATGATTCCGGAAGCGGTGGTCGCGATGCTCGCCTGCGCGCGTCTCGGCGCGATCCACTCGGTCGTCTTCGGCGGCTTCGCCTCCCAGGAGCTCGCCAGCCGCATCGACGATGCACGGCCGAAGGTGATCGTGGCGGCGAGCTGCGGGATCGAGCCCGGGCGCATCGTCGCCTACAAGCCTCTCCTCGACGGCGCCCTCGAACTCGCGAGCCACCGCCCGGAGCGCTCCATCGTGGTTCAGCGCGACGAGCAGCCCGCGGAGCTCGACCCGGCCCGCGATCTGTCCTGGGAGGACTTCCTCGCGGGCGCTCCCGAAGCGGATTGCGTCCCCGTCGCGGCGACGGACCCGCTCTACATCCTCTACACCTCGGGAACGACCGGGACGCCCAAGGGCGTCGTCCGCGACACGGGCGGGCATCTCGTCGCCCTGCACTGGAGCCTCGAGAACGTCTACGGCATGCGGCCGGGCGAGACGTTCTGGGCGGCCTCGGACATCGGCTGGGTCGTCGGCCACTCCTACATCGTCTACGCGCCGCTCTTCCTCGGTTGCACCTCGGTGCTCTACGAAGGCAAGCCGGTCGGGACGCCCGATGCCGGCGCCTTCTGGCGGGTGGCGGCGGAGCACGGGGTCGACGCCCTGTTCACGGCACCGACGGCGCTGCGCGGCATCAAGCGCGAGGATCCCGAGGCCGCGCGCGTGGCGGATCACGACCTCTCCCGCCTGCGTACGCTCTTCCTGGCGGGCGAGCGCGCGGATCCGGACACCGTCGCCTGGGCGGAGCGCGCGCTCGGCATCCCGGTGATCGACCACTGGTGGCAGACGGAGACGGGCTGGCCGATCGCGGCCAACTGCCGGGGGCTCGAGCCGCTCCCCGTCAAGCACGGCTCGCCGACGAAGGCCGTGCCCGGCTGGGACGTCCGCATCCTCGACGACGAAGGCGGGCCCGTGCCGGCGGGCGAGACCGGGCGCGTCGTCGTGAAGCTGCCTCTGCCCCCGGGCTGTCTGCCGACGCTGTGGAACGACGAGGAGGGTTTCCGCGAGAAGTACCTCTCGCGCTTCCCCGGCTACTACGAGACCGCCGACGCCGGGCACCTCGACGAGGACGGCTACCTCTGGATCATGAGCCGCACCGACGACGTGATCAACGTCGCCGGGCACCGCCTCTCGACCGGCGCGATCGAGGAGGTGCTGGCCGGCCACCCGGACGTCGCCGAGTGCGCGGTCGTCGGGGTCGCGGACGCACTGAAGGGCCAGCTCCCCCTGGGCTTCGCGGTGCTGAAGGCGGGCGTCGACCGACCCGAGGCCGAGATCGTGGCGGAGCTCGTCGCCCGCGTGCGCGAGACGATCGGGCCCGTCGCGGCCTTCAAGCAGGCCTGCGTGGTGCCGCGGCTTCCGAAGACGCGCTCGGGCAAGGTGCTGCGCGGCACGATGCGCTGCATCGCGGACGCCTCACCCTGGCGCCTGCCCGCGACGATCGACGACCCGGTGATCCTCGACGAGATCACCGAGGCCCTCGGGCGTCTCGGCTACCCGAAGACGCGGGCGTAGGTCGCCGCTACTTCCTCTTCTTCGCCTTGGCGGGGCCTGCGGGCGGACCGATCGCCTGGGCTGCCCGCCGGGCCTCGAGCGCCTCGATCGTGCGCGGCCAGTCCTTGCGCAGGAGCCGCGACATGGCGCGGTCGGCGAGGAGCTTCCCGCCGGTCTGGCACGGGGCGCAGTAGTTGGTCTCGTTCGAGGCGTAGACGATGCGCTGCACCGGCGCGCCGCAGACGGGGCAGGGCTCGCGATGGCGTCCGTGGACGGCCATTTCGGGGCGGAACGCCGTGACCTTCTCCGGGAAACGATCGCCGGCTTCTTCGCGGAGGCGGTCCGTCCACTCCTCGAGGACGGCGCGGGTGGCTTCGAAGAGCCGCTCGATCTCTTCGTCGCCGAGCCGCTCCGTCCACTTGACCGGCGAGAGGCGCGCGCGGTGGAGGATCTCGTCGGAGTAGGCATTGCCGATCCCGCTCAGGAGATGGGGGTCCGTGAGCGAGCGCTTCAGGGTGTGGTTTTCACGGAGCAGCGCCTCGCGGAAACCGGCGAGGTCGGTCTCGAGCGGCTCGATGCCGCCCGGGTCGAGCTCCGCCAGGGCGGCTTCGCCCCGCACCACGTGGAGCGTCGCCCGCCGCTTGGTTCCCGCCTCGGTCAGGACGAGCGTGCCGGGCTCGAAGCGGAAGGCCGCGAGGCCGAGCTTCTTCGGGGGAGCGGCGGCGCCCTTCTTCCAGCGGAAGCGGCCGGCGATCATGAGGTGGATGACGCAGAAGTGTTCGTCCGCGAAGGCGAGCACGATCCGCTTGCCGAGCCGGCGGACCCCCTCGAGGGGCAGGCCGACCAGCGCCGAGGGCGGCGGGTCGACGGTGCGCAGCAGGGCGGGGCTCGTGACCCGCACTTCGAGCAGCGGCTCGCCCACCGCGCGGCGCGCGATGCTCTCCACGTAGACCGTGACGTCGGGCAGCTCGGGCATCGGTCGGTGTACTATACGCGGCGCAATCCCATGTCCGAAGGAGGAGAGCGGATGGTCGTTCGGGTCGCCCTGGCCTTGGTGGTGGGTTTCTTCGCGGCCGCGCAGGTGCGCGCGGACGAGACCTGCCAATCCCCCTACCTCCCGAAGATCACCGGGCAGGAAGACTTCATCTACGTCTGGACGCTCGGGATCGAGGGGCTGGGCGACGGCTCGGACAAGCTCGTCACCGTCGGCGCGAACCCGGCCCGGCCCGACTACGGCAAGGTCGTTTCGTCGGTCTCCGTGGGCGGGCGTCACGAGGCCCACCACGGCGGCTTCACCGACGACCGCAGCCACCTCTGGCTCGGCGGCCTCGACACGAGCAAGATCTTCATCATCGACGTGGCGACGAACCCGGCGCGCCCGAAGCTCGTGAAGGTCATCGACGATTTCGTGCAGATGACCGGCGGCGTCGTCGGCCCGCACGGGTTCTACGCGCTGCCCGGCCGGATGTTGATCCCTTCCCTGAGCAACGCCCACACCGGGAACGGCAAGACGGCGATCGTCGAGTACAGCAACGACGGCCAGTTCATCCGCACGCGCTGGATGCCGCCGGGCGCCGAGTACGGCTACGACGCGCGCGTGAACGCGAACCTGAACCGCATGATCACGTCCTCCTTCACGGGCCACAAGAACTACATGCGGCCGCTCGGCGACCTCCTCGCGGACGCCGAGGCGATGAAGGAGTTCGGCAACCAGATGGTGGTGTGGGACTTCCACGCGCGCCGCCCGCTCCAGACCTTCGAAGTGCCGGGCGCGCCGCTCGAGGTGCGCTGGGCGCTCGACCCGCGCAACCACTACGCCTTCACGACGACCGCGCTCACCTCGAAGCTCTGGGGCCTCTTCCGCAAGGACGACGGCACGTTCGAGGCCGTCGAGCTGGCGGACGTCGGCGATCCGTCCAAGACGCCGCTGCCCGTCGACATCAGCATCTCCTCCGACGACAAGACGCTCTTCGTCGACACCTTCCTCGACGGCATGGTGCGGGTCTTCGACGTCTCGAACCCGCGCGCGCCGCGCGTCATCCACGAGAAGAAGATCGGCGCCCAGGTGAACATGGTCTCCCAGTCCTGGGACGGGAAGCGCGTCTACTTCACGTCCTCGCTGCTCTCGAAGTGGGACGGCTTCGGCGGCGAGGACGAGCAGTTCCTGAAGGCCTACGACTGGGACGGCAAGACCCTCGAGCCGACCTTCGCCATCGACTTCCGCGCCGAGGAGCTCGGCCGGCCCCACATCATGCGCTTCGGAAAGATCGGCCTCTACCGGGGCCGCATGGCCGCGACGGATTCGACCCCGCAGGTGGCGGCGCGTTGAGGCACGGGCTCGCGATCGCCGGGCTCGTGCTCGCCGCGGCCTTTGCCGCCGCGCCGGAGGCTCACGCCCACGGCAGCGAAGGCCACGGGAAGGAGGCGGCGCACGCCGCGGGGCCGCCGCTCTTCGAGCCGCCGGCCCCGGGGAGCTACGAACTCCCGGCCTTCGGAAGCGTCGCGGAACACGTGCTGCTCGATGAAGCGGGGCAGCCCCATGGGGTGCCGGACCTCGCGCCCGGTCAGGTCGCCGTCGTCGCCTTCATCTACGCGAGCTGTGGTCAGAGCTGTCCGATGGCCCTGGCGACGCTGCAGCAGCTCGACCGCGCCATCGCCGAGCGGAAGGACCTGCGCGAGCACGTGCGGCTCTTGACCGTGAGCTTCGACCCGAAGCGCGACTCGCCCGCACGGATGCGCGCGCTCCGCGAGGGCCTCGCCCCCCGCACCGACTGGCGCTTCCTCACCTCGGCGAGCCCCGAAGCCCTGGCTCCGGTGCTCGAAGACTACGGCCAGCGCGTGGTCTCCCTGCTCGACGTCGACGGGGCCGAAACCGGCGTCCTCGAGCACGTGCTGAAGGTCTACCTGCTCGACGAGCGCCGCCGGGTCCGCAACGTCTACAGTGTGGGCTTGATGGACCCGCGCCTCGTCCTGGCCGACATCCGGACGGTGCTGCTCGATCGGCCCGAGCGCCAGACGGTAAAGCTCGACTGAACGCGGTCCGGCTCGGCGGACTTCACCCTCGGGAGCCCTCATGCGACCCCTGCTCGTCATCCTCACGCTGTGCTCGATGCTCGCGACGTCCGCGCCCTCCGCGGCCGACGATCCGGCGGCTTCCGGCGCGGAGCCCGTGGGCAAGATCGTGGCGGTCGAGAAGAAGGTGATGGCGACGCTCGGGGCGGACTCGCGCCGCGTCGGGCGGGGCGACGCCGTCTATAGGGGCGACTGGATCGAGACCGAGAAGAAGGCCCGGGCGAAGATCGAGCTGCACGACGAGACCGAACTCGTGGTCGGCCCGAGCTCCCGCATCCACATCGACGACTTCGTCTACGAGCCTTCGAGCGGCTCCGGGAAGGTCCTCGTCGAGATGGGCGTCGGCCTGATGCGCTTCACCACGGGGGTGCTCGAGCCCGAGAGCTACGAGGTGAAGACGCCCGTGGCTTCGATCGGCGTGCGCGGGACGATCTTCGACGTGCTGGTCGCGGCCGTCGACTTCGCGACCACCGTGATCCTGCGCGAGGGCAAGATCGTCGTGCGCGGCGTGCGCGGGATGGCCGTCATCGACCAGAAGGACGACGCGAGCTCGGTCGAGAGCCTCGGCGACGAGCCGAGCGAACCGCGCGAAGCCACGAAGGACGAGGAAGACCAGACCGATCCGCTCGATCGACCCTTCCGCAGCGAGATCGAGACGGGGCAGCGCAAGCCGACCCTGCCGGGCAACGTGACGAAGCCGCGGCCGCCCTCCTCGTCGCCGGACGTGCACAGCATCCCGAGTCCACCCAGCACCCCGAGCCCGCCCAACATCCCGAGCCATCGCTACTAGGGCAGGGGCGCTGCGGGGGGCGCTACGCCTTCGGGAAGACCTGGAGGGTCTCGAAGACCTCGTGGCTCGCGAAGACGCCCTCGGTCACGTAGGGGTCCGAGGCCGCCTGGCGCCGCGCCTCCTCGAGGCTCTCGGCTTCGAACACGATCACCGAGCCGCACGGATCGCCGGCTTCGTCGCGAAGCGGCCCGGCGTGCCGGATGCGGCCGGCCGCCTCGAGGCCCTCGAGCCCGGCGAGATGGGCGTCGCGGTGTTGCTTGCGGAGTTCGAGGCCGCGCGGGCCATCCCGGCCGATGATCACGTACAGCGGCATGAAAGCTCTCCTCGGAAGTGGGGTTTGGCGCTGTATCCTACCGCGCACCCGAGGAGGAGCGAACCGACATGGCCTACGAAACCCTGCTGACCGAGCGCACCGGCGGCGTCTTGACGGTGACCCTGAACCGTCCGGACCGCATGAACGCGTTCACCACCCAGATGATGAACGACCTGCTCGCGTTGACGGACGAGATCGACGCGGACGACGCCGTGCGGGCCGTGGTCTTCACGGGCGCCGGGCGGGGCTTCTGCGCCGGCGCGGATCTCGGCGGCGGGGGCGAAACCTTCGATTCGAGCGGCCACGAAGAGGTGAGCGACCACCGGGACGGCGGCGGGCGCGTCACGCTCCGCTTCTTCGACTGCAAGAAGCCCCTGATCGCCGCGATCAACGGGCCGGCCGTCGGGGTCGGCATCACGATGACGCTCCCGATGGACGTCCGTCTCGCGAGCGACCGCGCGAAGATGGGCTTCGTGTTCGCCCGGCGCGGCATCGTGCCCGAGGCCTGCAGCAGCTGGTTCCTCCCACGCGTGGTCGGCATCAGCCAGGCCATGGAGTGGGTGGCGACGGGCCGGGTGTTCCCGGTCGAGGAGGCGCTGGCCGGGGGGCTCGTCTCGCGCATCGTCCCCCACGACGACCTCCTCGGGGAAGCGCAGGCCCTGGCGCGCGAGATCGCCGAGAACACGAGCGCCGTGTCGATCGCACTCTCCCGGCAACTCCTCTGGAAGATGCTCGGGGCCGAGCACCCGATGGAGGCCCACCGCATCGACTCCCAGGCCATCTACTCCATGGGGCGTTCCCCGGATGCCTACGAGGGCGTGCAGAGTTTCCTCGAGAAGCGGCCCCCCGCGTTCTCGATGAAGCCCAGCGAGGACCTTCCGGATTTCTACCCCTGGTGGCCGGAGCTCCCCTTCAAGACCTGAGGCGCTCTCGGGGGAAGCACGCTGTCCGAGCCTGCCGGAACGGCCGATGAGCCGGGGGTGAGCGGCGATCGCGACATCTTCATCGGGCGGCAGCCGATCCTCGACCGGCACGGCCGCGTCGCGGCCTACGAGCTGCTGTTCCGCGATTCGGCGACCGCCACCTTCGCCTCGATCGACGACTACGACGTCGCGGCGGTGCGGGTGATCGTCAACACCTTCGCGCGCATGGGCGTCGACGCGGTCCTCGGCGGCAAGGCCGATGCCTTCCTGAATCTGACCGAGACGGTCTTCCACGACGAGATGCTCGAAGCGCTCCCCAAGGAGCGCGTGGTGCTTGAGATCCTCGAGACGGTGAAGCCCGGGCCGCGGGTCGCCGCCCGCTGCAGCGCGCTCCGGCGCCTCGGCTACCGCCTCGCGCTCGACGACTACGTGCTGCGGGACCCCCGCGAGCCGCTCCTCGAGCGGGTCGACCTGGTCAAGGTCGACATCCTCGACGTCGGCATGAAGGACCTCCCGCGGCTCGTCTCCCGGCTGCGGCGGAACGACGTCCTGCTGCTCGCCGAGAAGGTCGAGGACCGCGAGGAGTTCGAGCGCTGCAAGCAGCTCGGCTTCGACCTCTACCAGGGCTACTTCTTCTCGAAGCCGACGGTCGTGAGCGGCAAGGCCATCGACCCGGCGCGCGCCACCGTGCTCCAGGCGATCGAGCAGCTCTCGGCCGACGTCGACTCCGAGCCGCTCGCCGACACGATCAAGCAGAACGCGGACCTCGGCCTGAACCTGCTGCGCCTGGTGAACTCGGCGGCGATGGGCCGGGCGGTGAACGTGGCGAGCGTCGCCGAGGCCGTGGCCTACCTCGGCCGCCGGCAGCTCCGGCGCTGGCTCACCCTGCTGCTCTTCGCGGGGGCCGACTCGGAGCCGGGCAGCTCCGCACTGCTCCAGACCGCGGCCGTGCGCGGGCGGTTGATGGAGAACATCGTCGGACTCGCGAGCCGCGAGAGCGACCCGCACAGCGATCGGCAGGTGGCCGACCGCGCCTTCCTCGTCGGCATGCTCTCCCTGGCCGACGCGCTGCTCGGCGTGCCGCGGACGGAGCTGCTCGAGACGATGAGCCTCGAGCCGGAAATCCACGCGGCGCTGCTCCACGGCGAAGGTGACCTGGGTGCCTTCCTCGCGATCGCCGAAGGCATCGAACGCCTCGACGTGCCCGAGATCTCGAAGCACCTCGACCGCTACGAACTCGGCACGCCGGAGCTCCGGCAGGCGCTCCTCGACGCCTACGTCTGGGTGAACGGGCTGTCGGCCGAGGCGGCCTGAAGCGCCCCCGAGGCCGGAGCCTCTAGCGCGTCCGGAGCGCGCCCCGCGAAGCGACGAAGATCCCCGCGAGCACCGCGACGCCGCCGAGCGCCTGCCCGGGCGAGAGCGTCTCGTCGAAGAGCCACCACGCCAGGAGCGTCGCGCCGAGCGGCTGGATCAGCAGGGCGACCGAGGCGAACGTCGCGCGCAGCCAGCGCAGGGCCCAGGCGATCCCGAGCACGCCGCCGACGTGGGAGACCAGCGCGGCGGCCACGAAGGTCGCCCAGGAGTGGGGCGGGAAGCCGCTGAACGAATCTCCGCGCACCGCGGCGAAGACGCCGATCACCAGCACGCCGCCGGCCGTCGAGGCGAGCGTCCCCGTCCACGCATCGAGCCCGCTGCGCGCCGCCTGGATCAGGACGAGGTACCCGGCGTAGAAGAAGGCGGCGCCGAGGGCGAGGGCACCGCCGTGCCAGCCGATTCCTTCTCGCAGATCCGACCCGAGGAGGAGCGTCGTGCCGCAGAGCGCGAGGAACGCGCCGGCCACGAAGGGGCGACCGGGGCGCTCGCGCAGGACGAGCAGGCTCCACAGTCCGATCGGGATCGGCGTCGTGTTGACGAGCAGGGTGGCGCTGGCGACCGAGGTCTCGACCAGGGCGAGGTGCCAGAGCGAGAGGTCCGCGCCGAAGAAGAGCCCGGCGCTGAAGGCGAGCCCGAGCGCCCGGGTGGGCGCGTCGCGGAAGCCGCCCTGCCAGGCGACGACGGCCGCGAGCACCGGCAACGCGAACGCCATGCGGTAGAAGCCGGTCACGACCGGGGGCGCCGGAAGGGCAAGCCGGACGAAGATCGCCGCCGCCGCGATGCCGAGGGCGCCGAGGGCGACGACCGAGAACAGGCGCCAGGCGGGCGGGCGGCGCGGCTCCGGGCCGGGCTCGGCGTGCGCCGCTCCGCGGCGGACGTTGTGCGGAGGGCGGCGGGCGTTGTGCGGATGCGAGGCCAACGCCTCCGGAGTTACCAGATCCGAGGGTCCCCAGGGACCGTCTATAATGTCCGGGTCATGGACGTCGTCGTCGAAACGAGTGCGGGCCGGATCCGCGGCCACGCCGAGGATGGGCTCCACGTCTTCCGCGGCGTGCCCTTCGCCGAGGCGCCCTCGCGCTGGGCCGCGCCCCGGCCGCCGAAGCCCTGGGCCGGCGTTCGCGACGCGCTCGAAGTCCCGCCGAGCGCACCCCAGAACGGCGGCATGGTGGCCCGCATGCTCGGCGTCACGCCGGGCGCCGCGGACGAGGACTGCCACACGCTCGACGTCTTCACGCCGGCCGGCGCCCGCAAACGGCCGATCCTGGTGTGGGTCCACGGCGGGAGCTTCACGGTCGGCGCGGGCTCCCAGCCCGTCTACGACGGGGCCCGCCTCGCCCAGCGCGGCGACGTCGTCGTCGTGACGATCCACTACCGGCTCGGGGCCCTCGGCTGGCTGGCCCTGCCCGGGCTCGATCGCGAGCGCCCCGACGCTCTCGGCAACGCCGGCCTGCTCGACCAGATCGCGGCGCTGCGCTTCGTCCGCGAGAACGCGGAGGTCTTCGGCGGCGACGCCGGCAACGTCACGGTCTTCGGCGAGAGCGCGGGCGCAATGAGCATCGGCGCCCTGCTGGCCGCGCCGGAGGCCCGCGGCCTCCTCCACCGCGTGATCCTGCAGAGCGGCGCCACCGAGAACGCCGCCACGCCCGAGCAGGCGGCGGCGGTGGCCGAGCGTTTCACCGAGGCCCTCGGTCTCGCTCCCGGAGACGTGGACGGGCTCCACGCCGCGCCGGTCGAGGCCCTGCTCGAAGCCCAGGCCGAGGTGCTCGCCGTTCGCGGACTCGCGCACCGCGGCCTCCCGTTCCAGCCGACCGTGGACGGCCGCGTTCTCCCGCGAGCGCCGAAGGCCGCGCTCGCGGCGGGGGAGGGCGCTCGCGTTCCGATCCTCGTCGGGACGAACCTCGACGAGTGGAAGTTCTTCGGGCTGGCGGATCCGAAGGCGCGCCGCCTCGACGCGGCCGCCCTCCTGCGCCGCTGCGAACGCACGATCGGAGACCCGGCCGCCAACGTGATCGCCGCCTACGAGGCGGCTGCGGAAGGCCGGTCGGCGAGCCCGGCCGACCTCTGGTTCGCGATCGAGACCGACCGCTACTTCCGCATGCCCGCCCTTCGCCTGGCCGAAGCCCACGAGGCGCCGGTCTACAGCTACCTCTTCACCTGGGCCTCGCCCGCACTCGAGGGAGCGCTCGGCTCCTGCCACGCCCTCGAGATCCCCTTCGTCTTCGGGCTCGACGGCGACCCGAACCTCCACGGTCTGGTGGGAGTCGAGCCCGCGGCCTACCGGCTGGCCGACCGCATGCAGGACGCGTGGCTGGCTTTCGCGACGGACGGGGCGCCGGGCAGCGACTGGCCGGCCTACGAGAGCGGTTCACGCGCGACGATGGTCTTCGGCGCCGAATCCGCGCTCGCCCGGGATCCCTACGCGGCCGAACGGCGCGCCTGGGACGGGGTGCTCTAGGCCGAGGCCTCGGCCGGTGCGTCTCCGCCGCGCTCGCCCACCGGGAACTCCACGATCATGCGCGTCCCGAGGTTCGAACTCTCGACGCGGATGTCGCCGCGGTGTTCGCGCACGATCTTCCGGGTCACGGCGAGGCCGAGCCCCGTCCCTTCCCCCGCTCGTTTGGTCGTGAAGAACGGGTCGAAGATCTCGGTGCGGAAGGGCTCGGGGATGCCGGGCCCGGTGTCTTCCACCCGCAGCTCGATGCGGTCGCCGAGGTCACGCGTGCGAACGAGCACGCGGTTCTCGTCCGGCCGCCCCTCTCCGATCGCCTGGAGCGCATTCATCACCAGGTTCAGGACCACCTGGGCGACGAGCCGCCGGTCGCCCGGGAAGGGGGCGCAGGTCGCCAGATCCTTCACGATGAGCGCGCGTTCGCGCGCTTCGTAGCGGACCATCCGCAGGACCGAGGCCACGACGTCGGTCAGGTCGACGGGCTCGAGGTTGCTCTCGTCGCGCCGCGAGAGGCTCAAGAGCTCCGCGACCGTCGAGCGCACCCGGTCCGCACCCTCCTGGCACTCTCCGAGGATCTCCATGGCCTCGCCGGCCGAGTCCGGCTTGGTCCAGAGTTCCTCGAGCCGGTTCAGGTTCGAGGACAGGAAGGCCATCGGGTTGTTCACCTCGTGGGCGATGCCCGCCGCGAGGGTGCCGACGACGGCCATGCGCTCGCCGTGGGCGAGCTGGATGTCCTTCTGGCGGATCTCCGCGGTGCGCCGCTCGACCAGGTCGTGGAGGTTCCCGGCGAGCGCTTCGGCGTAGACCATGGACTTCACGAAGCGCCGCAGGAGGATGCCCGAACTGCCCGCCACGAGGGCGAGGTAGCCGAACGGAGCGACGTAGGGTGCGGTGATCCACTGCCAGGACTTCGCGAGATCGACGGCCCCGGCGGCACACAGCAAGGCCGTGGCGGCCGCGATCACCCGGAACTCGATGTCGTCCTTGCGTGCGTACCGGACGAAGAGCGAAGCCAGGTAGAGCACCGTGATGCCGAAGCCGACGACCGCGAGGTTCCCGAGATCCGAGAGGGGCGCGTAGACGAAGTCGAGCCCGACGGACGGGATCGAAGTGCGAAAGCGCTGGTGCTCGAGGAAGAGGTCCGTGGTGCCCGCGACGAGCCCAATGGCGACCCCGAAGGTGCCGACGAGCCAGCGCTGCCAGCGCCCGGAGAGCGCGAGGAACTCCCAGCTGAACTGGAAGTAGCCGACGAGGAGCGGCGCCGAGAAGACGAACATCCAGTTCTGCCAGCGCTTGGCTTCTTCGAGGCCGGCGCTCTCGTAGAGCAGGAAGATCGAGCCGGCGAGCCCGCACACCGCAAGGGACGTGACGCTGTGCCACAGATGGATCCGCCCGCGCCGGTAGCTCCAGTGGAGCCAGCCGTGGAGGCCGGCGGAGTAGAGCGCGGCGACGGCGACCGCCAGGGTCGCGACCGAGACCGGACTCACCGCGAGGCCCCGCCTGCGGGTTCGTGCCCGGGTCCCGCCGGGCGCGGGCGCGCTGTTCCGGTCGCGTGCATCGTCTGGGGAGTTCGGCCGATCGAGCCTGGGGCTTTAGCTGGACTCCCGGCGCGTTATCCTGCCCGCATGCTGATTCGCCTCCTGCTCCTTGCCGCCCTCATCTGGGGCATTCGCCGCCTGTTCTTCGGCTATGGCCCCGCTCCCGAGAACGCCCGCCTTCTCACGGCCCGCGAGACCGCCGTCGTGGCCGCGGCAGGGGATGCCCTGTTTCCGCGCGGTGGTGCCATTCCTCCCTCCGGCAGCCAGGCCGGGGCGGCCGAGTGGGTCGATGGCTACGTGGCGAGCGTGCCGGCGATGATGCGGATCCTGATGCGGCTGCTCTTCCTGCTCGTCGAGCAGGCGACGCTCCTCTTCCCCGCGCCGGGCTCTGGCGGGCGACGGCGCTTCTCGGCGCTCTCGCTCGAACAGCAGCAGGCGGTCCTCGAGGGCTGGCGGACGAGCTCGCTCTTCCCGCGGCGCCTCGTCTTCACGAGCCTTCGGGCGATCCTCTGCATGGCCTACCTGGCAGACCCGCGGGTGCTCGACCGGCTCGAGCTCTCTCCCTGGGAGATCGAGTCCCCGGTGGTCGAGGCGGATCTGCTCTACCCGCGCATCGGGCAGCCGCGCTCGTCGATCACCCGGACCGAAGCCGACCTCACGCCTCCCGGGGAGGCCCGCCCCCTCGGCGCGGAGACCCCGATTCATCCCGACTACCGCGTGGTGACGGCTTGACCGTCACGGTGCGGCCCGGCGAGGGGGAGGTCCGGGTCTTCGCGGACTACGCAGGCGACTTCCAGGAGGAGGCCGACGTCGTCGTCGTCGGCTCCGGCCCGACCGGTGCGGTCGTCGCCCACGAGCTGGCCATCGCAGGGCGCAAGGTCGTCCTGCTCGAGGAGGGCCCTCCCTTCACGCCGGAGGACTTCGCCCTCGACGGCGCGACCTCCATGGTCCGCACCATGCGCGAGGGCGGCCTGCGCGCGACGCGCGGCCACGTGATGCCGACCATGCAGGCCATCGCCCTCGGCGGCGGCTCGCTCGTGAACTCGGCCATCTGCCCGCGGGCGCCGGAATCCGTCCTCGAGGATTGGTGCACGCGCTACGACCTCGCGCGAACGTCCCGCAAGGATCTCGACCCCCACTACGACGCCGTCGCCGAGTTCCTCGGCATCGCACCGACGCCCGACGAGGTCCAGGGCCCGCGCAATCTGCTCTTCCGGGACGGTTGCAAGGCGCTCGGCTATTCGAGCGAGCCGATCCCGCGCAACGTGCGGGGCTGCCGCGGGAGCGGCGAGTGCTTCACCGGCTGCCGAGCCCGCGCGAAGCAGTCCATGGACATCTCCTACGTCCCGGCGGCGATCCGGGCGGGAGCGCGGGTCCTGACCTCGGTGCGCGTCGAAGAAGTCGAGCACCGCGGCGGCCGCGTCGAGGCCGTCACGGGCCGGGTGGTCGAGCCGTTCACCGGCCGCGAGGGCGCGCGCTTCCGGGTGAAGGCTGCCGCGGTCGTGCTGGCGGCCGGCTGCATGGCGACGCCGGTGATCCTGCAGCGGAGCGGGAACCTCGCGAACCGCTCGGAGCAGGTCGGCGAGAACCTCCAGTTCCACCCGGGGGTCGCCATCACGGGCGTCTTTCCCGAACCGACGAACCCGCGCTTCGGCGCCACCCAGGGCTACCAGTCGCTCCAGTTCATCGAGCAGGGGTTCAAGCTCGAGACGCTCTGGGCGCCCCCCGCCGTGCTCGCGGTACGCACGCCGGGCATGGGCCACGCCCTGAAGGAGCACCTGGCCGAGGTGACGCACTCCGCCACCTGGGACGCCATCGCGAGCTGCCACCGTTCGCTCGGCAAGGTCGTGGCGCGCCGCCGGGGGATGGACCCGGTCCTCCACTACCGGCTCGACCGCGAGGACGTGAAGATCCTCCAGAACGCCCTGGTCGTGCTCTCGGAGATCTTCTTCGCCGCCGGCGCCCGGAAGATCATGCCCGGCGTGCATGGCCTGCCGGACGTCATGAACTCGCCGGCCGAGGCCGAGATCCTGCGCACGGCGGAGATCCGCGGCACGGACCTCGTGTGCGGCGGGAACCACGCGTTCTGCACCACGCGCATGCACGGGGACCCGAGCCAGGGCGTGGTCGACGAGGACGGCAAGGCCCACGATCTCGAGAACCTCTGGATCGCCGACACCGGGATCTTCCCGCGCTGCACCGGCGTGAATCCGATGTTCACCGGGATGGCCCTGGCCCACCGCCAGGCAGGTGTGATCGACGACCGGCTCCCCTAGGGGCCGGATCGACCGCGTTTTCGGGCCTCTCGCGCGCTTCCTGCCGCTTCAGGCGGAGCCCGGTCCTGCCGATGAGTGGCAGGTCGACGACCCCTTGGAGACGCCTCATGAGATCGCTCACCGTACGCGCGGGGGCCACCGCGCTGATCGTTGCCGCCGTCCTGCTGGCCGCCGCTCCGGCCGAAGCTCGCAAGGAATGCCGAACGCCCGCGCCGCCCGCCGCGCATGCGCCGGAAGAGGGCGTGGAGACCGACGACCGCTGGCCCCACGACACCCAGTACGGCTGGCACCACGATTCGGGCGACGACGACTGGGTCCACCAGGCGTCGAACCGCTGGGTCCACGAGTCCGGGACCGACGGCGACGACGACATCAACGGCGCGTGGGTTCACGATACGGACTACGGCTGGTGGGCCGCGGTGCCCGGCGCCGCCGTGAAGGACGCAGTGAGCCAGGAAGACCTCGACGGCGGGGACGAGGGCGACTGCACCGTCTCCCGCGAACGCAACGAGTGCGTCGTGCTCGCGAACCAGATCGCCCGCTACCGGTTCCAGCTCGCCCTGGCCGAGGAGCGGGAAGACATGCTCTGGCAGGCCTCCCTGCTCGACACCATCGATCGGTTGGAAGCGCGCGGGGAGCGATTCTCGTGCCCGTGGGTCGAACCGTCCCTCGCCGAGAAGATCCGCGTGACCCTCGACGCCGTGGTCGAAGCCGCGGTGGTGGCTGCGGAGGTCTACTCCCAGCTCTATCGCCTGGGGCTCTTCTAGGGGGCGGCGGGGTGCACCCGTATCTGATCGTCCCGATGCTGGCCTGCGTCGGCTGCGCGGCCAGCGCCGGCATGCTCTTCGCGCGGAGTGCGGCGTACGGGACGAGCCGGGCCGCCGTCCAGATCCTGATCTGCGGCGCGTACTGGGCCCTGTGCGAGATCGCCTGGAACACCCGGCCCGATGCGGAGTCCGCCCACTTCTGGATGCGCGCCTCCGCGCTCGGCTGGGTCTGGCTCGGGCCGAGCGTCGCCCAGCTCTTCCTCGACCTCGAACCCCAGCCGAGCCGGGGCAAGCGCCGCTTCGTGCAGAGCCAGTACGCGTTTGCCGTCGCGCTCCTCGCCCTGGCCTGGACCACCGACAGCATCCACAGCGAAGCCGTCGCGACGCCGTGGGGCTGGTCGTACGTGCCCGGGGCGGGCTTCGGCGTCTTCTACGTGTTCACGATCCTGAACGTCGGTCTCGGCTTGTACTGGGGGCGAAAGGGCTTCCAGGCCAATCGCGATCCGCGTGAGCGCCGTCAGGGCAAGTGGCTCGCCCTCGCGCTCTCGATCCCGCTCTGCGTCGCCTCGCTGACCGACGCCCTGCTCCCGATGCTCGGTTACGTCACGCCGCAGTTCGGTTCGCTCTCGCTCGCCGCGCTCGGCGCCGTGCTCTCCGGCAACATCCTCTACTTCGGCTACAGCATGACGGCTTCGTGGACCTTCCGGCAGGAGATGCTCTCGATCCTGCCCGAGGGCGTCGCGCTGCTCGGCATGGACGGCCACGTGCGGACCGCCAACGCCGCGCTCGCGGAGCTCGTCGGCGTGTCCGTCCGGGATCTGACCGGGAAGCCGATCACGGAGATCGTGCCCGATGCTCCCGTCGCGCCGGCGCGCGAGGTCCGCGACGAAGAGGTTCGTCTTCGGGATGCGCGCGGGGTGCTGCTGCCCGTCGCCGTCTCCTCCACCCACGTGAACGACCGCCGCGGCTACGCGATCGGCATGGTGCTCGTGGTGCGGGACCTCCGCGAGGTCGTGAGCCTGCGCAACCGGCTGATCACCTCGGACCGCCTGGCTGCGGTGGGCGAGCTCGCCGCGGGAATCGCGCACGAAGTGAACAACCCGCTGGCCTTCATCCGCACGAACCTCACCCTGCTCGAGTCCCACTGGAAGACCCTCGCCGGCGCGGTGGATGCGGCGCGCCGGCCCGGCCTCGACGAGATCGTCCGCGAGGGCGAAGAGCTGATCGAGGAGTCCCTCGAAGGCGTCGAGCGGACCGCGAGCTTCGTTCGCGACGTGAAGGGGCTGGCGCGGGCCGGAAGCCCGCTCCACGAGCTCGAAGAAGTGAACCGGCTGATCGCGTCGGTGATCCGCGTGGCGGAGGCCCAGAACCACAAGAACGGCCAGATCGTGACGGACTTCGGCGACCTCCCGCTCGTCCGCTGCTCGGGCCAGGAGCTGAAGCAGGTCTTCCTGAACCTCCTGATCAACGCGCTCCAGGCGATCGACGAGGGCGGCCGCGTCGAGGTGGCCACGCGCAGCGAGGGGAAGACCGTCGTCGTCAGCATCAGCGACGACGGCCACGGGATCGCTCCGGAGACCGTCGACCGCATCTACGACCCTTTCTTCACGACGAAGCAGGAAGGGGAGGGGACGGGGCTCGGCCTCGCGATCTCCGCCGAGATCGTGAGCCGGCATCGGGGCATGATCGACGTCGAGTCGAGCCCGGGCAACGGCACGCGCTTCGACGTCTGGCTTCCGGCCGCCGGCGACGAGCGCTAGCCGCCGCGGCCAAGCTGAGACTTCAGCGATCGAACTCGAGCACCACGGCATCGAAGGCGCGCAGGGCGATCGTCGACTCCCTGCGCAGCGGGCCCGCGCCTGCTCCCTCCACGGACAGGGCGAAGGCCGCCGGACCCTTGCCGCCGTCGCAGCGCTCCGGGAAGTCGATCCCGACGCGGTAGCGGCCCGGCTGGGCCGGATCGAAGATCACCGTCTCGAGCCGGGTCGGCTCCGCGGTCCTTCCCTCGCAACGGGCGTCGGCGAGCAGGCGGCCTCCGGTGCGCGCGGGCGTGTTGGCGAAGTAGACGGTCTCGCCGAGGGGCCCCGTCACGTAGAGGTCGAGATCGACCTCCGCGGCGAAGGCCAGGCGAACGACGATGGCGTCGGGCGAGGGGGGCGGCGCGGGGCTCGCGGCGGCATCCAGGCGGGCCGCCGCGGAAGGGGAGGCCGGCGGCGCGGAGGCGCAGCCCAATCCGATCAGAGGGGCGATCACAGCGGCGATCGCCCGGAGGCTCGCGAGCCCGAGGCGAGCCCCCGCGATACCCTTCCCCGGCGCACCCATCCCCCGCTCGGAGGAAGCCATGAAGTATCGCCGCCTCGGCCGCTCGGGCCTGGTCGTTTCCGAAATCTGTCTCGGCACCATGACCTTCGGCAGCATGGCAGACGAAGCCGCGGGGATCGAGTGCATGGACAAGGCATTCGACGCCGGCGTCGATTTCCTCGACGTGGCGGAGGTCTACCCCGTCCCGCCGCGAGCCGAGTGGGCCGGCCGCACCGAGGAGATCGTCGGCAAGTGGCTGCGCAGCAAGGCGCGGGACTCGGTCTTCATCGCGACGAAGGTGGCCGGCCCCGGGCGCGGCTGGTTCCAGGCCCCGGTGCGGCATGGCAAGACCAGCCTCGACGCCCACAACATCGAGCGCGCCGTCGATGCGAGCCTGCGCCGCCTCGGCACGGACTACATCGACCTCTACCAGACCCACTGGCCGGACCCGGGGCTGCCCTACGAAGAAACCCTCGAAGGGCTCTCGCGAGTGATCGACGCCGGCAAGGTCCGCGCCATTGGCTGCAGCAACGAGACCGCCTACGGCTACACGAAGAGCCTCTGGGCGGCGGACCGCGCCGGCCTGCCGCGCTACGAGACGATCCAGAACAACTTCAGCCTGCTGAACTGGCGCTTCAACGACGAGCTCGCCCGCGTGTGCCGCGGCGAGGACGTGAGCCTGCTGCCCTACAGCCCGATCGCGGCGGGCGTGCTCTCGGGCAAGTATCAGGGCGGCGCGTTTCCCGAGGGCGCGCGGTTCTCGCGCTACCAGGAGGACAGCCCGCGCACCCAGGCCATGACGAAGCGCTTCGTGAACGAGCGCAGCCTCGCGGCCACCGAGCGCTACATGAAGCTCGCGGCCGACTGCGGGATGTCGCCGGTGACGTTCTCCATCGCCTGGACGCTCACGAAGGACTACGTCGGCAGCACCATCATCGGCGTCACCTCGGCGGACCAGCTCGACGACCACCTGGCGGCGGCGGACGTCGAACTCCCGGCCGAGGCCCTGGCCGAGGCGAAGCGCATCGCCCGCGAGATCCCGTACCCGCTCGGGTGAGGGTGAGGCCGACGAAGAGCCCGGCCGTCGCCCGTCTGGCGGCGGCGGTCGCCCTGGCGGGCGCCGTCATGCTGCCGGGCCCGGCGGCCGCACGCGGCGCCGACGGGGAGTGGAGCGAACGCCGCACCACCCACTTCGTCCTGCTCCAGGACGTCGCCATCGACCGGCGCGGCGGCTTCCACGGATCGCTCCGCTTCGAGCGGCAGGTGCTCGAAGCGCTCGAGCGGGCCCACGACCGCCTGCACCAGTATCTCGGCCTCCGCCCGGAGCGGCCGATCACCGTCGCGGTCTACGACCCCGCGATCTTCGACGCGGAGTTCGCCGGCTATTTCCGCTTCCCCGCGGCGGGCTTCTACCACGGCGTGATCCGCATCCGCGGTGAAACCCAGCTGACGACCTACCTCGAGCGGGTCCTGCACCACGAACTCGTCCACGCCGCCTTCGACCAGCTCGCCCCCTCCCTCGTCCTGCCGGCGTGGTTGAACGAAGGCGTTGCCGAATGGTTCGAGGCCCGCGCCATCGGCAAGCGCCGACTCTCGGCGCACGAGCTGAGCGCGCTCCAGCGCGCGTCGCGGGCCGGGGCGCTCTTCCGCCTCGCGGACCTCTCCGCGCCGAGCCTCGCGGGGTTCGGGCCGCAGGCGGCGGGCTTCGCCTACCTCCAGAGCTACGGAATGATCGAGTACCTCGCTCGGCGCCACGGAGAGCGGGATCTCCGAGATTTCGTCCGGAACACCGTGCGCCACGGCCGCATCGGCGTGACGTTTCGCCGCAGTTTCCGATTCGACCTGGCCCAGCTTCCCGAAAGGTTCGAAGCCGACCTCGGCGGATGATGGCGGTGGGTCCCTCCCCGCCGTAGGCTCTGCGCGTGACTCCCGCGCTGCGCACCGTCCTGCTCGCCTTCGTGGCTGCCTACCTCGGCGCGGTCTCGGTCCCGTGCATGCCCGCGGGCGGCGAGCACGCGACCGTCGATGCCCACGCGAGCCACGCAGGCCACGGCGACGGGCACGCCCACGCGCGCGAGGTCGAAGGTCACGCGATTCCCCACGCGCATCACGAACGACACGAGCATGGTGCTTCGGGCCGCGGGGCGGACCACGCGCATCACGGGGCGGGCTCCGGAATGCACCGCCCTCGTGGCGAGGAATCCACTCCCGCCTTCAAGGCCGTGTGCCCCTGCGGCTGCAATGGCGACGCCCCGTCGCCCGTGACCGGCCAGCGGCTCGACCGGGGCCTGCTCGCTGCGCGCCCGCCCATCGCCGTACCGGCGATCGAAAGGCTCGGAGCCCCGCCCGCTCCCCGTTGGGTCGAGGCAATCGCCGACCCGCCCGAACCCGTCCCGATTCTCTCCCGAACCGTCTGATCCATCTTCGAAGTATCGAACGGTTCGCGGGCGCCCTCGGGCAGCCCGCGCGAGGAGACATTCGTGACACGAGCGATTCGTGTGGCGGCCGCCGCGTGTGCGGCCGCGCTGTGTACGTCCGTCTGGCTGCCCGGGACGGTCCGGGCCGACGGGCATCACGCCATCACCCACGCGCCGATCGGCGTGATGGGAGAACACGTCCACAAAGCGGGAGAGGTCATGCTCTCCTATCGATTCATGTTCATGAGCATGCGCGGCAACCGCGACGGGACGGAGCGCCAGAGCGCCTCGGACGTCCTGGCGAACTTCCCGGTGACGCCCACCGCCATGGACATGGAGATGCACATGCTCGGCGCCATGTGGGCCCCGAGCGACGAGATCACCCTGATGGCGATGGTGCCCTTCCTGCGCCTCGACATGGAGCACCGCACCCGCATGGGCGGCAGCTTCACGACGCGCTCGAAGGGGCTCGGGGACGTGAAGCTCTCGATGCTGGCCCGGGTCTTCGCCGGTCAGCAGAACGAGCTCCTGCTCGACATCGGCATGAGCGCGCCGACGGGCACGCTGCGGGCGGAGGACAACCTGCCCTTCACCGGGGGGGAGCGGGTGAAGCTCCCGTACCCGATGCAGCTCGGCTCGGGGACGCCGGACTTCCAGCCCGGTCTCACCTGGAACGGCCACTTCGGCCGGTTCCGCCTCGGCAGCCAGGTGAAGGGGACGTACCGCATCGGCCGGAACCGGGAGGGCTACCGGCTCGGGCATCGCATGATGGCGACCGGCTGGGTGGAGTACGAGATCGTCCAGTGGGTCTCGGCTTCGGTCCGCCTGGCCTTCGAGAAGTGGAAGGACATCGTCGGGGACGACGACGACTTCAACGAGAACTTCGTCCCGACCGCCGACACCGCCCTGCGGGCGGGCCGGCGCGTGGACGCGGCCCTCGGCTTGAACTTCGTCGTGCCGGACGGTCCGCTGGCGGGGAATCGGCTCGCGATCGAGATCGCGCGCCCGGTCCACCAATCCCTCGACGGCCCGCAGCTCGAGACGGATTGGATCGCGACCGTCGGCTGGCAGTACGCCTTCTAGCGCCAACGCGGGAGCTTGCCGCCCGTCGTCGGAAGACGGCGGGCGGTTGGCTCGCGCGGAGGCCCTCGCCGCCGAGGGGGCGCTAACCTCGGATGATGCGAACGAGTGAAGTCGTCGTCGTCGGAGGCGGCGTCATCGGAACGAGCGTCGCCTTCCACCTCGCGCGCGAGGGAATCGAGGTGACGCTCCTCGAACGCGACGCCCTCGCCGCGGGCGCGTCGGGCGCTGCGGCCGGGATGCTGGCGCCGCGCAGCGAGGCCGTCGCGGAGGGGGCGTTCCGCGCCCTCGCCGAGCGCAGCCACGAACGTTTCGCCCCGCTCGCGAAGGAGCTGCTCGACCGCTCCGGGGTCGACTGCGAGTGGGAACGCTGCGGCACGCTCGTCCTGGCGCACGAGGAAGGCGAGGCCGCTTCTCTCGAGGCGCGCGCCGCTGGCGAGGGCGTCGGGGAGTGGCTCGACGCGTCAGCCCTGCGAGCCAGCGAAGCCGCGGTCTCCCCGGAAGCACTCGGTGCGCTCTTCTGCCCGGACGAAGCCCACGTCCGGAGTCCGCTGCTGGTCCGTGCCTACGCGACGGCCGCGCGGCGCTTCGGCGCACGCATCGAGACCGGCTGCGAGGTCACCGGGGTCCGCGTCGAGGGCGGCCGGATCACGGGGGTGGACAGCGCCGACGGGGCCTGGTCGACGCCGCGGGTGGTGTTCTGTGCGGGGGCCTGGTCGGGTCTCGCGGGCGTTTGGCCCGAGGGTTCGACGCTTCCGCCCGTCGAGCCCGTGCGCGGTCAGATCCTTTCGCTCGACCCTCCGACCCCGAAACTCGGCCACATGCTCCGCGGCGCCGGAGGCTACGCCGTCCCGAAACGCGACGGCAGCGTCGTGCTCGGCGCGACCGAGGAGCGGGTCGGTTTCGACGCCCGCGTGACGGCCGAGGGCGTCAACCAGCTATTGGCGATCGGGCGCGCGCTGCTTCCCGGGCTCGGCGACGCGACCTTCCGCACGGCCTGGGCGGGGCTCCGCCCCGGCACGCCCGACGGCTTCCCGCTCCTCGGCCCGGTGCCCGGCGTCGAGGGGCTGGCGCTGGCGGCGGGTCATCACCGCAACGGCGTCCTGCTCTCGCCGGTGACCGGCGAGATCATCGTCGATTGGATCTCCGGCCAGGCGACGGCCGAGGACGCCAAGGCGTTCCTGCCGGATCGCTTCCTGGGCGGGGCGGTCGCGGACTAGAGGCGCTGCCAGCCGGAGCCTTCGTGCCGCGCCGGGAAACGGCTCGGGTGCAGGATCTCGGCGAGGATCTCGAGGGAGTCGAGCAGGCGCGGCCCGGACCGGTTGAAGTAGGCGTTGCCGTCGGCGACGAAGGCGCGCCCGGCGGCCACCGCGCGCAGGCCGAGTAGCTCCTCCCGTCCCGGAAGGCCTTCGAGTTCGGCGCGCGTTCGGGCGACGTCGAAGCCGCAGGGGACGAGGAGCAGGACGTCCGGGTCCGCCTCGGCGAGCGTCACCGCGTCGATCCACGGGGAGTGTTCGCCCGCATCGCCGAAGAGCGGTTCGCCCCCGGCCATGCCGATGAGCTCGGGCATCCAGTTGCCCGCGCCCATCAGGGGGTCGAGCCACTCGATGCACGCGACCTTCGGCGGGTTGGGAATGGCATGGGTGCGCGCGGCGATCTCCTCCATGCCGCCGAGCACGCGTGCGGAGAGCGCGAAGCCGGCGTCGGTCTCGCCGAGTTCCCGGCCGATGCGGCCGAAACTCGAAAGCACTTCGGTCAAGCGCTTGGGAGCGACCGAGACGACGCGCGGGGCCGCGCCCGTCCATTCGGCGAGGGCGGCCTCGACGTCGGCGAGGCTCGCGGCGCAGACTTCGCAGTGGTCCTGGGTCAGGATCACGTCCGGCGCCACTTCGCGCAGGCGCTCCGGATCCACGCGGTAGACCGAGAGCCCGCGCTCGACGAGCTCCCGGACGCGGGCATCGATCGCGCCGCTCGGCGCCTCGGCATCGAGCTTGGCTTCCGTCAGCACCGGCACTTCGCCGAGGTCTTCCGGGAAGTCGCACTCGTGGGAGCGACCGACGAGCGCGGGACCGAGGCCGATCTCGCAGACGATCTCCGTCAGGCTCGGCAGCAGCGAAACGATGCGTTGCATCCGGTGATGCTAGCTTGCCGCCCTCTCGGCAGGAGGGCTCGAAGGTGGAGAAGATCGCGTTCCTTTGTCTCGGGCGGATGGGGTATCCGATGGCGGGACACCTCGCGCGCGCGGGGCACGACGTCCGCGTCTACAACCGCACGGCCGAGCGGGCCCGGGAGTGGGTCCGGGAGTTCGGCGGCGCCGCGGCGGAAACGCCGGCCGAGGCCGCCGCCGGGGCGGACGTCCTGTTCGTCTGCACGGGGAACGACGACGACCTGCGCGCCGTCCTGCTCGGCACCGAGGGTGCGCTCGAGGCTCTCTCCGACGGCAGCGTGCTCGTCGACCACACGACCGCTTCGGCCGAGATCGCGGGCGAACTCGCCGAGGCCGCGGCGGCGCGCGGCGTAGCCTTCCTCGATGCGCCGGTCTCGGGCGGGGAGGAGGGCGCCCGCAAGGGCCAGCTCACCACGATGGTGGGCGGCGAGGAAGCGGATTTCGAACGTGTCCGCCCGCTGCTCGCGCACTACGCGCGAACGGCGGTCCGGATGGGGCCGGCCGGAGCCGGCCAGCTCACCAAGATGGTCAACCAGATCTGCATCGCGGGCGCGGTGCAGGGGCTCGCCGAGGGGCTCGGCTTCGCGCGGCGGGCCGGGCTCGACCCGGAGCGCGTGGTCGAGGTGATCTCGAAGGGCGCGGCGCAATCCTGGCAGATGGATGCGCGCGCCCGGACGATGATCGCCAGCGAGTTCGACTTCGGCTTCGCCGTCGACTGGATGCGCAAGGATCTCGGCATGGCCTTCGCCGAGGCGGAACGCAACGGGGCGCCGTTGCCGGTCGCGAAGATCGTCGACGGCTTCTACGAGCGCGTGCAGGAACGCGGCGGCGGCCGCTTCGACACCTCGAGCCTGATGCTGCTGACCGACGCCGAAGCACCGTCCGAGGGCGCGGACTAGCCGGCCGGCCGCGCGCCCTCAGTAGGTATGGGGCGATCCCGGGACCAGGCAGCCGAGCTCGTCCGCGCGCGCCTCGAGGGAGCGCAGGCGGCGCTCGTCGGTGGCGCGGTCGGTCGAGAGCACGCCCGAGACCCGCTCGTAGAGGCGGGTCTGGCTCGCTTCGATTCGCTCCGAGAGCTCGAGGCACTGGAAGGGGACGCGCCAGCCGGCCACCGCGAGATCGGGCTGGGCCGCCTGGGTGGCGCCTTGGCGAGGCGTCGGCGCGGCCTCCGGAAGGGTGCCGGCGCAGCCGGAACCGAGGCCGAGAACGAGACCGAGGGAAAGACGGACGAGTGCGTTGCGCATGGGGGGCTCTTCTTCGCCAACGTCGAGTGTTGGGCTTCCTCCATGGATCGGCCGTCTCGGCGGAACCCTTGAGGGCGAAACCCAGCACGCCGACGGCGCGAAGCGCGTCGCCGCTTTCGGGTGTGTTCTGCGGGCGGCCTGCCGCCCGGCGATTGGCCTAGCTGCGCGGCAGGCCGCAGCCGAGCGCCGCGGCGCGCGCTTCGAGGGCGCGGACGCGGTGCGCCTCGGCCATGCGCTCGGGGCCGCCGAACCAGGCCGCCTGGGCGGAGGCCGGCTGGGCGCCGCGCAGGCGCTCGAACAGGAGGTCGCAGGGCGAGGGGCCCGCATTGACCGGCGGCAGCTCGACGGCCGAGGTGTTGGCGACGACGGGCGCCTTGGCGCAGCCGGACGCCGGCAGGAACGCAGCGGCGAGGCCGACCAGGATGAGACGATGCATGGGAATCCTCCGCGGGGGGCGGGGGGAGCGTTCGCAATTCACGCGCAACTCGCACCCGAATCGGCGGATCCGGGATTCCCTTGAGTCCAAACCGGGCCCGGTCCCCTGACCGCCGCCTCCCGGGCGAACCGGTCTCGGCGGGGCGGGGCCCGGCGCCCGGGGTGCCTCAGGCCGGGGAGACCTCGACCGGGATGCCCGAGAGCACGCCGTTGCCCGAGGGCACGTCGATGCAGGACTCGTCGGTCAGGAGGTTCGAATTCACCCCGGGCCGGCTCGCGGCGACCCCCATGCGGATCCCGGGCGAGCGGTGACCGTGGCCGTGGGGGAGGGACACGACCCCCGGAAGGAGGCCATCGCTCACCGAGACCGGCGCCACGACCTCGCCGACGCGCGAGCGGATCCGCGCCTCGCCGCCGTCCGAAAGGCCGAGCCGTTCGGCGTCCTCGGGGTTCACGAGCAGCGTGCAGCGCTCCGGCCCCTTCGCGAGGGAGGGGAGGTTGTGCATCCAGCTGTTGTTCGAGCGGATGTTCCGGCGGCCGATCAGCACGAGCCCGTCGCGCTGGGAGCGCTCGGGGAGCTCGGCCCGCAGGCGTTCGACGTCCGCCACGAGCACCTCCGGGGCGAGCTCGAGGCGCCCGCTCTCGGTGGCGAGCATGCCGGGCAGGCGCGGCTCCATCGGCCCGATGTCGATGCCGTGCTCGGCGGTGCGAACGGCCTCGAGCGAGAGGCCCTCCTCGCGCTCGCCGAACCGGTCGCCGTACGGGCCTGCGCGGAGCATGAGGTCGAGCAGCCGCTCGGGGCCGGGCTCGTCGCCGAGGGCTTCGCGGGCCTCGGCCTCGCTCGTTTCCGGACACGCGGTCCGCGGGCCGCCGACCGTCGCGGGCAGCAGTGCCGCGAGCATCACCTGCTCGACGACCTCGGGCCCGACGCCCGAAAGGCGGGCGGCGATCTCGGTCAGGATCTCGTGGACGTGCTTCGTGCCCTCGGGCTTCGGCATCACCTGGGGCGAGAACTTGCTCCAGTGCCGCACGGAGACCATGTCGAAGACCATCTCGTAGTTCGAGTGTTCGAGGTGGCCCGTCGGCGGGAGGATCACGTCGGCGTAGCGTGTGGTCTCGTTCAGGTAGAGGTCGACGCACACCATGAAGTCGAGGCCCTCGAGGGCGCGGCCGAGGCGCTCGCCGTTCGGCGTCGAGAGCACGGGGTTGCCCGCGATGGTGGCGAGCGCGCGCACGCGCACGTCCTCGGGTGCTTCGTCGATCTCCTCGGCCAGGGCGGCGACCGGGAGTTCGCCGTTGAACTCCGGCAGTCCCCGCACGTTCGTGCGCCAGCGCGCATAGGGCACCGGGCCCGGCGATCGCGGCGGGTCGTTCGCCGCGCCGGAGGCCGCGCGCGGCCACATGGCACCGCCCGGCACGTCGACGTTGCCGGCGAGGGCGTTCACGACGTCGACCAGCCAGCTCGCGAGGCTGCCGAAGGCCTGGGTGCAGGTCCCGATGCGGCCGTAACAGACGGCGCGCTCGGCGGCGGCGAGCTCCCGGGCCAGCTCCCGCGTGGTCTCCGGAGGGATGCCCGTGGCGTCGGCCACGGCCTCGGGGGTGAACTCCTTGGCGAGGGTGCGCACCTCTTCGACGCCGTTGGTGAAGCCTTCCAGGGCGCCGAGCCGGACGAGGCCTTCCTCGAACAGCACGTTCGCCATGGCGAAGAGGAGGTAGGCGTCGGCGCCGGGGCGGATCGGCACCCACCGGTCGGCGATCGCCGCGGTCTCCGTGCGACGCGGGTCGACGACGATGAGCTTGCCGCCGCGTGCGCGGATCGCCTCGAGCCGGCCCTTGAAGTCGGGCGCGGTACAAAGGCTTCCGTTCGAGACGAGCGGGTTCGCGCCGAGCATGAGCAGGTGATCCGTGCGGTCGAGATCCGGCACCGGGAACGCCAGCGGGCTCCCATACATGAACGCGCTCGAGAGCATCTTCGGCAGCTGGTCGACGCTGCTCGCGGAGAAGCGCCACTTCGTGCCGAGGGCGCGCTGGAAGGTCTGGCCGTAGATCACGGAGCCGAGGTCGTGGGCGGTCGGGTTGCCGATGTAGGTGGCGATGCTGTTCGCGCCGTGGGCTTCGCGCAGGCCCGAGAGCCGCTCGGCGACGAGGTCGAAGGCCTCCTCCCAGGAGATCTCCTCGAAATCGCCGGGGCCGGTGGCGGGGCGGGGGCCCTTGCGGCGCAGCGGGCGCCGCAGCCGGTCCGGGTCTTCGTGGAGGCCCTTCAGCCCGTAGGCCTTCGGGCAGATGTAGCCTCGGCTGCGCGGATCCTCCGGGTCGCCCTTCACGGTGACGACCTGCTGTTCCTTGCGGTCGACCTCCACCGAGATGCCGCAGTGCGCTTCGCACAGCGGGCAGGAGCGATGAACCAGTTCGTGATGCGCGGGCAGGGAGCGAGCCATCCGGACCTCCGATCGCCCCGCAGTCTACCCGATGCCCGAAGACTCGACGGACGACGGTCGTCGTGGCTAGAGAGACGCTCCCTGGCCCGCTACGTTCCGCCCCATGGCCCACGAGTTCGTTTTCACGATGCAGGACGTCCGCAAGGTCGTCTCCACGGATCGCGTGATCCTCGACGACATCACCCTGGCCTTCCTGCCCGGCGCGAAGATCGGCGTGATCGGCGGCAACGGGGCGGGCAAGAGCTCGCTCCTGCGGATCATGGCCGGCGTCGACACGGACTTCCACGGCGAAGCGCGCCCCATGCCCGGTGTGCGGGTCGGCTGGCTGCCCCAGGAGCCGGAGCTCGATCCGGAGAAGGACGTGCTCGGCAACGTCGAGGTCGGCGTGCAGGAGACGCGCGATCTGCTGAAGCGCTTCGAGGAGATCTCCGCGAAGTTCGCCGAGCCGATGGACGACGACGAGATGCAGCGCGTCCTCGACGAGCAGGCGAAGCTCCAGGACAAGATCGACTCGGCCGACGCCTGGGAGCTCGACCGCCACCTCGAGATCGCCATGGATGCGCTACGGCTGCCGCCGGGCGACGCCGACGTGACGAAGCTCTCGGGCGGTGAACGCCGCCGCGTCGCGCTCTGCCAGCTCCTGCTGAAGAAGCCCGACATGCTGCTCCTCGACGAGCCGACCAACCATCTCGACGCCGAGTCCGTCGCCTGGCTCGAGCGCTTCCTCCAGGACTACCCCGGCACCGTCGTGGCGATCACCCATGACCGCTACTTCCTCGACAACGTCGCGGGCTGGATCCTCGAACTCGATCGCGGCGCGGGCATCCCGTGGAAGGGCAACTACTCCTCCTGGCTCGAGCAGAAGCAGAAGCGCCTCGCGAGCGAAGAGAAGAAGGCCTCCGCGCGCCAGCGCACCCTCGAGCGCGAGCTCGACTGGGTGCGCATGTCACCGCGCGGCCGCCAGGCCAAGAGCAAGGCCCGCATCCAGCGCTACGAGGATCTCGTCGCCGAAGAGCAGAAGCGCGTGCCCGAATCCGTCGAGATCAACATCCCGCCCGGGCCGCGGCTCGGCGACGTCGTCGTGCAGGCCGAGGCCCTGACCAAGGCCTACGACGATCGGGTCCTGATCGACGAGCTCGACTTCTCGCTCCCGCCCGGCGGCATCGTCGGCGTGATCGGACCCAACGGCGCCGGCAAGACGACGCTCTTCCGTATGATCGTCGGCGAGGAGAAGCCGGACTCCGGGAGCCTCCGCCTCGGCGAGACCGTTCAGCTCGCCTACGTCGACCAGAGCCGCGCCGCCCTCGAGGGCGACCGCTCGGTCTGGCAGGAGATCAGCGGCGGCGAAGACCACATCCAGGTCGGGACGAAGACGCTGCAGTCCCGCGCCTACGTGTCTTCCTTCGGCTTCCGCGGCTCGGACCAGCAGAAGAAGGTCGGCATGCTCTCCGGCGGCGAGCGCAACCGGCTCCACCTCGCGAAGCTGCTGAAGAGCGGCGGCAACGTCCTCCTGCTCGACGAGCCCACCAACGACCTCGACGTCGATACCCTGCGCGCTCTCGAAGAAGCGCTCCTCGGCTTCGCGGGCTGCGCGGTCGTGATCTCGCACGATCGCTGGTTCCTCGACCGCATCGCGACCCACATCCTGGCCTTCGAGGGCGACAGCCACGTCGAGTGGTTCGAGGGCAACTACCAGGAATACGAGGCGGACTGGAAGCGCCGCCGCGGCGCCGACGCCGACCAGCCCCACCGCATCAAGTTCAAGAAGCTCGAGCGCTAGCCGTTCGAGCGAATCGCTTCTGCTCCCGCGAGCCGAGGACTAGACTCGCGCCGATGTCGTTCGATCGGCTGCACGGGCGCGTCCACTTTGCCGTCAAAGAGCGGCTGGCCGAGACCTTGAGGCTGGCATGAAGCCCTGGCGTATGTTTGTGCCGCGCTTGATCGTTGGGTCGCAGTGAAATGACGAAAAAATAGCGAAAATATAGAGTTTTCGTACTTTCTAGCAGCCCCGAGCTAGAGGAGGCCGCTGCAGTGCCGAGCCCCAGCCTCGCCGACGATGGGTTGCATACGCCCGCGGTCGGGCCGTGGTCCGAGCAGAAGTACCGCCTGATCTCGAACTACGCTCAGATGTTCGCGACCTCGATGAAGAAGAAGTGGTCGCGGGTCTACATTGACCTGTTCGCGGGCGCCGGCCGTGCACGTATCCGAGAAACGGAGCGGATCGTATCGACGTCGACGCTCTTGGCCTTGGCCGTTCGCGATCCCTTCGATCGCTACATCTTCTGTGACATTGATTCTACTTGTGTGGCTGCGTTACGGGATCGCGTAGAGCGTGACTATCCGGGCCGGGACGTACGGATCCTGGAGGGCGACTCAAACGACCTTGCTGCGCAGGTTGTGGCCGAACTCCCGCCTCGCGTCGGTGGCCGCGGGGTCCTGTCCTTCTGTGTCCTGGATCCATTCAACCTCAAGAATCTGCGCTTCGAGACTGTCGAGCAGCTGATGCGAGGACGCATGGATTTTCTGGTCCTCATCTCGTCCTACATGGACGCTCATCGCAACGAGGGCGTCTATTCGGAACCTGGGAACAATGTCGTTGCAGACTTTCTCGGAAATCCGTTGTGGAAGGATCTGCGCGCCGAGACGACCGGAGATTTTGGCCACTTCATCGTCGATCAGTTCGGCCGTTCGATGCGCGAGCGTGGCTTTCTCTACGGTGGGCCAGACGAAACGGTTGCCATCAGCTCCAAGGACGGAGGTCGACCCATCTACCATCTTGGGTTCTTCAGCCAGCACGAGCTGGGCAAGAAATTCTGGCGCGAAGCCCGCAAGTCCAGCAATCCCCAGATGAATCTCCCTTTCTAGGAGGCGCGGCATGGCCCAGCTCTCCCCGATCGAGTGGACCGACGCGACGTGGAACCCGGTCACGGGCTGCACGAAGATCAGCCCCGGGTGCAAGTTCTGCTACGCGGAACGCATGGCTGGGCGACTGCATGCCATGGGGCAGCACCGCTACCGCAACGGCTTCCGCCCGACGCTCCAGCCCGATCTGCTGGAGCTGCCGCTTCGGTGGGCGACGCCGCGAGTGATCTTCGTCAACTCGATGAGCGACCTCTTCCATGCCGACGTGCCAACCGACTATATCCGCGCCGTGTTCGACACGATCAAGCGGGCGGATCAGCACGTGTTCCAGGTGCTGACGAAACGCTCCGAGCGCCTGCGCGAGATCGCTCCCGAGCTCGATTGGCCTCGCAATCTCTGGATGGGGGTGAGCGTCGAAAACAAGGACTACGTCGAGCGGGTTCGCGACCTGCAACAGGTGCCCGCTAGGCTCCGCTTCCTCTCCGTTGAGCCGCTCCTGGGTCCGATCCGTCGGTTGCCGCTTGCGGGTATTGGCTGGGTGATCGTTGGCGGCGAATCGGGGCCTGGTGCGAGGCCCATCGAGGCGGAGTGGGTCCGCAGTATTCGCGACCGGTGTGTTGCACGCGGCGTACCGTTCTTCTTTAAACAGTGGGGCGGTGTGCAAAAGAAGCGGACCGGCCGAACGTTGGATGGGGAGACCTGGGATGAACGGCCTGCCCTGGTATGATCCAGCGTTCCCGCAACCACAAGGAGCCAGCGATGCCCATCCAGGTCGGTGAAAAGATTCCCAGCGTGAAGCTCAAGCGGACGGACATGTCCGACGTGACGACGGACGAACTCTTCGGCGGGAAGAAGGTCGTGCTCTTCTCGGTGCCCGGCGCCTTCACGCCCACGTGCTCGGCGAAGCACCTGCCGGGCTTCATCGAGAAGGCGGCCGAGATCAAGGCCAAGGGTGTGGATTCGATCGTCTGCACCGCCGTCAACGATGCCTTCGTGATGGACGCCTGGGGCAAGGACCGCGGCGCCGGCGACGCCGTCGAGCTGATCGCCGACGGCAACGGGGATCTCGTGAAGGCCCTCGGTCTCGAGATGGACGGCACGGGCATCGGCTTCGGCCTGCGCGGCCAGCGCTTCGCCCTCGTGGCCGAGGACGGCGTGGTGAAGCACGTCGCCGTGGAGGCGCCGATGAAGTTCGAGGTCTCCGACGCGGACTCGATCCTCGCCGCCCTCTAGGCGCGCGCGGCCTTCTCCACCGCCTCACGGCGCAGGTCCTCGCGCAGCAGCCGGAAGGCGAAGCCGCCGAGGATCAGCGGGAACACCAGGTACTGGTACTGGGTCCAGACCAGGGCCAGGAGCGTGTCCGCCATGCCGCCCGGCATGTTCGCGAAGCCTCCGAAGACCTCGGAGAACGAGAAGATGAAGGTCGCGGCGATCGGCTCGCCGCAGCCGATCAGCGGGATCAGGTACCGGTACGGCGAGCGCTTCCGGTGCAGGTGGAAGAACGCGGCCGTCGTGGCCAGGTTCAAGAAGGCGAAGAGCTCGACGCAGTAGAACGTCGGGTCGTGGTTGACGGTCCGGAGGTCGACCGAACCGAAGGCCGAGAGCACCCAGAAGTACATGTTCGGCAGGCTCGAGCGCATGTAGCCCGTCTGGGCGACGAGGTCGTCGAGCGTGTGCAGGCCGTCGAAGACGAAGGGCGAGAGGATCACCCAGGGGATCTCCCAGGCCAGGTTCGTGATCGCGTAGGAGACCATCCAGAGCACGAGGCAGTCGTGGAGGAGGTCGAGGTCGGAGCGCGCCTCCCGGCTGCGGGCCCAGTAGGCGAGCAGCCAGCCGTTCAGCCAGATGCTGACGCCGTAGAGGGAGGCCTTGGCGCTCGTCGTGAAATCGAGCGCGCCGCCGTAGAAGAGGCCGCCGGCGAGGACGACGCCGCTCCACCAGACGACCGTCCAGATCGTGAAGGCGCGGCGCGCGGTGGGAGAGAGCGAGCGCGGCGTGGCGCCCGCGGCCGCCGGCGGCGCAGCGCTCGCCGCATCCGCCTGCCATCGCTCCGTCGATACACCCATGCTGGCCTCCCGGCGGCGATCCGCCGGGGCCAGCATATTCGATCGGATCCGCGAGGGGCGGAGTCTTTCGGCTAGCTCCCGAAGGCCTTCGTCACCCGCGCGATGGCTTCGTCGACGTTCTCCCGCGAGTTGAAGGCCGAGAGGCGGAAGTAGCCCTCGCCCGAGGAGCCGAAGCCGGCGCCGGGCGTGCCGACGACGTGGGTCTCGGCGAGCAGCCGGTCGAAGAAGTCCCAGGAGCCCGCACCCCCCGGCGTGCGCAGCCAGATGTAGGGGGCGTGCTCGCCGCCGAAGACGGTGAAGCCGGCGCCGCCGAGGCCCTCGCGCAGGCGCCGGGCGTTCTCCATGTAGAAGGCGACCTGTTCGCCGGTCTGCTTCAGGCCTTCCGGCGTGAAGACGGCCGCCGCGGCCTTCTGGATCACGTAGGGGACGCTGTTGAACTTGGTGCTATGCCGCCGGTTCCAGAGATCGCGCAGGGGGATCCGCGCGCCGTCCGGCCCTTCGCCCGTGAGCTCCTTCGGGATCACCGTGTAGGCGCAGCGCACGCCGGTGAATCCGGCGCGCTTCGAGAAGCTGCGCATCTCGATCGCGCACTCGCGCGCGCCGTCGACCTCGTAGATCGAGCGCGGCAGCGCCGGGTCCTGGATGAAGGCGTCGTAGGCGGCGTCGAAGATCAGCACGGCGTCGTTCGCGCGCGCCCAGGCGACCCACTCGGCGATGCGCTCGCGCGTCATGACGGCGCCGGTCGGGTTGTTCGGCGAGCAGAGGTAGGCGACGTCGGCCGCCTCGCTCGGGGGGCCCGGGGAGAAGCCGTTCGCTTCGGTGGAGGGCACGTAGACGAGGCCCTCGTACTGGCCATCGCCGTCCGCCTCGCCCGTGCGCCCCGCCATCACGTTGCTGTCGACGTAGACCGGGTAGACCGGGTCCGTCACCACGATGCGGCAGTCGGCGCCGAAGATCTCCTGGATGTTCCCGCTGTCCTGCTTGCTCCCGTCGGAGACGAAGATTTCCTCGGCATCGACGTCCACGCCGCGCGAGCGGTAGTCGTGCTCGACGATCGCATCGAGTAGGAAGCCGTAGCCCTGCTCGGGGCCGTAGCCGTGGAAGCCCTCGGCGGTCCCCATCTCGTCGGCGGCGGCCTTCAGCGCCTCGACGACGACGGGCGAGAGCGGCTCGGTGACGTCGCCGATGCCGAGCCGGATGATCGCGGCGTCGGGGTTCGCCTCCGCGAAGGCGCGCACGCGCCGTCCGATCTCGGGGAAGAGGTAACCGGCCTGAAGCTTTGCGTAGTGCGGGTTGGTCCGTGCCATGGCGCGGAGCATACCGGGCCCGCCGCGGGGCGGGTATCGGACGATTTGGCCGGGCAGCCGCGCGGGGAGGGCGGCCTAGTCGAAGGCGCCGGCGCGCAGGCGGGTCAGGTAGGAGGTCAGGTCGAGGTCGATCTTCTTAGCCAGCAGGTAGATGCCGAGCAGGTTCGGGAAGGCCATGGCGAACAGCAGCAGGTCCGAGAACTCGACCACCACCGCGAGTTCCGAGACCGCGCCGAACCAGACGAAGAACAGGAATACGCCCTTGTAGACGATCGTCGATCCGTCGCCGAACAGGTACTCCCAGGAGCGCTCGCCGTAGTAGCTCCAGGAGATCTGGGTCGAGAAGGCGAAGAGCACCGCCGAGAGCGAGAGCACGTACTTGAACCAGGGGAAGACGGACTCGAAGGCCCAGGAGGTGATCTCGATGCCGCTGAGCCCCGGCTGGAGGTGGGCGCCCGTCACGACGATCACGAGCCCGGTCATCGTGCAGACGATGAGCGTGTCGACGAAGGGTTCGAGGAGGGCGACGAGCCCCTCGCGCACGGGCTCTTCGGTGCGCGCGGCCGAGTGGGCGATCGGCGCCGATCCGACGCCCGCCTCGTTGCTGAAGCAGGCGCGCCGGAACCCCTGGATCAGGACGCCGACGAAGCCGCCGTAGGCGGCGTCGGGGGCGAAGGCCGAGTGGACGATGGTGACGATGCCGTCGGCGAGCTCGCTCGCGTTCGCGAGCAGGATGAACAGGCCGGTCAGCACGTAGACCGAACACATCAACGGCACGAGGCTCGCGGCGATCAGCCCGATGCGGCGGATGCCGCCCACGATCACCACGCCGACGCAGGCGGCGAGCACGACGCCGAAGATCGCCGAGGAGAACTCCCCGTCCATGCCGGGGACGACGTTCGAGACCTGCACGTAGGCCTGGTTCGCCTGGAACATGTTGCCAGCGCCGAGGCTCCCGCCGATGCAGAAGACCGAGAACATCGCCGCGAGCACGGCGCCGAAACGCGGCATGCCGATCTCGGCGAGTCCGGCCTTCAGGTAGTACATCGGCCCACCGGCCACGCGGCCGTCTTCGCGCACGGTGCGGTAGCGCTGGGCGAGGGTGCACTCGGCGAACTTCGAGGTCATGCCGAGGAAGCCCGCGAGGATCATCCAGAAGACCGCGCCCGGCCCGCCGAGGCCGACCGCCACCGCCACCCCGGCGATGTTGCCGAGCCCGACCGTGGCGGAGAGCGCTGCCGAGAGCGCCTGGAAGTGCGAGATCTCTCCGGTGTCGCCCGGTTTGTCGTACTTGCCGCGGATGCAGGCGACGGCGTGGCCGAAGGCGCGCAGGTTCACGAAGCGGAAGCGCAGGGTGAAGAAGGTCGCGCCGACGATCAGCCAGGCGACCACCGCCGGGAGCTCGACCCCGGCCTTGCCCGGCGCGTCCCAGAACCAGAGGTCGAAGAAGATGACCGCCGACAGCGGCGCCACGACCCATTCGCCAAAGGCGCCCTCGAGCCACGCCATGGCACTGCGGATGCCCTCCACGCCTTCCCCCCTCGCGGCGAAATCCTCGCCCGCCCCCGACGGCCCCGAAATCCCCACGGAAACGGGGGTTTGCGCGTGCCGGCCGGCCGTGTAGCATTAGCGGTTCCCCGAATCGCTGCAAAGGAGATCTCCATGCGGGAAGCCGTCATCGTCGACAGTCTGCGCACGGGCCTCACCAAGGCTCACCGTGGCTCGTTCAACATCACCGAGCCGGTCGACTACACCGCCCACGTGCTCAAGGCCGTCGCCGAGGGCCAGAAGAACCTCGACCCCGCCGAGATCGACGACGTCATCGTCGGCACGGGTTTCCCGGAAGGCTGCCAGGGCATGAACATGGCGCGCATCGCCGCCATGGCCGCGGGCTTCCCGAAGGACGTCGCCGGCGTCACGGTGAACCGCTTCTGCTCTTCGGGCTCCCAGGCCGTGATGATGGCCGCCAACCGCATCTACGAAGGCGCGGACGTCGCCATCGGCGCGGGCTGCGAGACCATCACGATGATGCAGGACGGCACCCAGAACACGAACCGCCTGGCGAACAAGACCGCCCAGGAGCGCTTCCCGGGCCTCTACTTCCCGATGGGCATCACCGCGGAGATCGTGGCCGAGCGCTACGACGTTTCGCGCGAAGACCAGGACGCCTACGGCCTCCAGAGCCAGCAGCGCTACGCCGCCGCGGTCGAGAAGGGCTGGGTCGCCGAGGAGATCGCCCCGATGACCGTCACCCGCAAGGTGATGAAGAAGGGCGAGGATCCGTACGAGGAAGAGTTCGTCGTCGAGAAGGACGAGTGCAACCGCCCGCAGACCACGCTCGAGGGCCTGAACAGCCTGAAGCCGGTCTTCAAGGAAGACGGCACGATCACCGCCGGCAACGCCTCGCAGCTCTCCGACGGCGCTTCGGCCACCCTGCTGATGAGCGCCGAGAAGGCGAACCAGCTCGGCGTCGAGCCGCTCGGCATCTACCGCGGCTCGGCCGTGGCGGGCTGTGGGCCGGAAGAGATGGGCATCGGCCCGATCTACGCGGTGCCGAAGCTCCTGAAGCAGCACGGCCTCTCGATGAACGACATCGACGCGGTGGAGCTGAACGAGGCTTTCGCTTCGCAGCTCCTCCAGTGCCAGCGCGTGCTCGAGATCGACAACGAGAAGCTGAACCCGGCGGGCGGCTCGATCGCCATCGGCCACCCCTTCGGGATGACCGGATCGCGCCTCACGGGCGCGCTGCTCCGCCACCTGAAGCGCAGCGGCGGCCGGTACGGGATCGTTACCATGTGCGTCGGCGGCGGGCAGGGCTTCGCATCGCTGTTCGAGGCCGCCTAGGGGAGCACACCATGGGAAGAAAGAGTGGGTCCTCGGTTCTCAAGCGACAGCGTGAGCTGAAGAAGGCCGAAAAGGCGGCTCTGAAGAAGGAGCGCCAGGCCGAACTCGGCGAGGACGGCGCAGGCGAGAGCAACCAGGTCGCCAGCGCGGACGACCTGGCTGGCTACGGCTTCCCCGTGGGCGACGAAGAAGAAGAGACGAGGGACTGAGCTTGTCCGAAGGCGTCCAAGAGACGCGGGAATGACCGACGCCTCGTTCCCTTCCTCGGCTTCGCGCACCCTTTCCGAGCACGAATCCAAGCAGCTCCTCTCGCAGTACGGCGTGCCGTGCGCGCGGGAGGAGTTCGTTCGGGATCCGGTGGCGGCGCGTGCGGCCGCCGAGGCGCTCGGCTTCCCCGTCGTCGTGAAGCTCTGCGGCGACGCCATCGCCCACAAGACCGAACGCAACCTCGTGCGCCTGGGGCTCGGCGACGCCGGCGCCGTCGAGTCCCAGGCCGCGGAGCTCCTGGCCGCGGCCCGCCCCGAGGACGGCGAGGTCGGCCTGCTCGTGGCCGAGCAGGTCGCCGGGCGGCGGGAGCTCATCGCGGGCCTCGTGCGCGACCCGCAGTTCGGGCCCTGCGTGGTGCTCGGCCTGGGCGGCATCCTCACCGAAGCGCTCGCCGACGCCGTCTTCGCCCGGGCCCCGCTCGCCCGCGAAGAGGCGGAGGCGATGGTCGAGGGCCTCTCGGCGCATCACCTCGTGACGAAGCCCTTCCGCGGCGAGCCGGCCATCGACCGCGGCGCGCTCGCCGAGGTCCTGCTCGGGCTCTCGCGGCTCGCCGAGGAGCGGGCCGACGTCGCGAGCGTCGACCTGAACCCGTTGATCGTGGTGGGCGACCGGCCGGTCGCCGTCGATGCCCTGGTCGAGCTGGCCGAGGGAGCGCCCGAGCCCGCGGTGCGCCCGCTCCCCGACGAGGCGACCCTCCGCGAGCGCTTCGCACCGCTCTTCTCGCCGCGCGGCATCATCGTGACGGGCGTCTCCGCGCACCCGGGCAAGTTCGGCTTCGTCACGTACCACAACCTCCTCCGCTACGGCTTCGAAGGTGAGCTCTTTCCGATCCAGCGCGACGGCGAGGAGATCCTCGGCCGCCCGACCTTCAAGGAGATCGCGGACGTTCCGGAAGGCGCGGCGGATCTCGTGTTCGTCTGCACGCCGGCGAAGATCAACGAGGGCCTGCTCCGGGAGTGCGCGGCGCGCGGCGTGCGCGCGGCGTTCATGTGCAGCGCGGGCTACGGCGAGGCGGGCGAGGAGGGCATCGCGCGCCAGCGCGAGCTCGTGGCCCTGTGCGACGAACTCGGGCTCCTGATGATCGGGCCGAACGGCCAGGGCGTGATCTCGACGGGCAAGAGCATGTGCGCCCAGATCGTGGCGCCGTATCCGCCGCCCGGGCGCATCTCCGTGGTGAGCCAGAGCGGGAATCTCGTCTCGGCCTTCCTGAACTACGCGGTGCAGACGGGCGTCGGTGTCTCGAAGGCCGTCTCGTGCGGAAACTCCGCCCAGACCGACCTTGCCGAGGTGCTCGCCTACTTCGCCGCGGACGACGAGACCGACGCCGTCGTGACCTACCTGGAAGGCGTCGGGGACGGACGCCGGCTCATCGAGGCCATGCGCCGGTTGACGGCCAAGAAGCCCCTCGTGCTCGTGAAGGGCGGTGTCGGCGACGCGGGCCAGCGGGCGGCGGCCAGCCACACCGGGGCGCTCGCGAGCGACGATCGCGTCTTCGACGGCATCGCCCGGCAGGTCGGCGCCCTGCGGGCCCCGACCGTCGAAGAGGCCTTCGAGTGGGCCGCGACGTTCTCGACCCAGCCGCTCCCGCCGGGCCGCCGCACCGTGACCTTCACGACCGTCGGCGGCTGGGGCGTGCTCGCGGCGGACGCCTGCTCCGAGGCCGGCCTCGACGTCATCGCGCTGCCCGACGACCTGCGCGAATCCATCGGCAAGCTCGTCCCACCGCGCTGGAGCCGCAACAACCCGATCGACCTCGCCGGCGGCGAGACGCGTGACACCGTCGAGCAGGTGCTCGACCTCGTGTGCGGACACCCGGAGGTCGACGCCGTGCTGCACCTCGGCATCGGCATCCAGGCCGGCCAGGCGAACGTCTTCCGCTCGGGGGAGTTCTTCCCGGACCACGGCCTCGAGCGCATCAGCCAGTTCCACGAGGGGCAGGACCGGCGCTACGCCCAGGTCGCGAAGGAGGCGTCCGAGCGCCACGGCAAACCCGTGCTCACGACGACCGAACTCGTGCACACGAGCCGCGGTTACGAGAACGCCGGCCCCGCCGGCGTCCGCGAGGCCGGCCGCGTCTGCTACCCGAGCGCCCACCGCGCCGTCGGCGCCCTGGCCGCGCTCGTCGCGCGCGCCGAATGGCTCGCGCGGAACGCGCGCTAGGCGTCCCAGCTCGGGCGGGTCTTCAGCCGCTCGAAGTAGGCCCGCAGGTGAACGTTCTCGTCCGGCACCGTGCAATCGATGAACCCGAGAATCAGCCCTGCCGTCATTCCGGTGATGTCGGCAAAGGTGAAGCGGTCGCCGGTCGCGAAGGGCCGGCCGTCGGAGAGTTCGCTGTCGAGCCAGGCGAGCTTGTCGCCGAGCGCCGCGCGCTCGGCCTCCGCGAACTCCGGGACCTGACGTCGCCGCGAGGCGAAGAACTCGAAGGTGTGCTCGGCGACGTGCGCCGCCGTCGCCACGACCTGGATCTCGATGCGACGCGTCCACATCTCGACCTTCGCCCGTTCGAGAGCGTCGCGACCGAACAAGGGCGGGTCGGGGTGGAGCTCCTCGAGGAAACGGCAGATCGCGTTGTTCTCGGTCAGGATGGTTCCGTCGTCGAGTTCGAGGACGGGAGTCTCCCCCAGCCGGTTCTTGGCGAGGAACTCGGGCGTCCGGCTCTCCCCGGCTCCCAGGTCGAGGTCGATGCGAGGGATCTCGAGGCCCTTCTCCGCGAGGAAGATCCGGACCTTGCGCGGGTTGGGCGCACCAGCGTTGTAGAACTTCAAGTCACGAGGCTCCACGGGCCTAGGCCCCTTCGTCGATCTCCCAGAAGACCGAGAACGACCCCACGATCTTGCCGTCCGGCGTCGTCAGCGGGATCGCCGTGCCCTCGACGTGCCGGCGGATGCCGTCCATGCCGCGCATGTGGAAGATCTGGTGGATCGGCGCGCCGAGGTCGCGGACGGTCCGGAAGGGGCTGTCGTCGTAGGGGAGGGGGCTTCCGTCCTCGCGCACCGGGCGGAACAGATCCCAGAGCTCCTGGCGCGAGAGCGCGCCGGTCTCGTCGAAGCGGCGCCCGAGGATCGGCTCGGCCGGCTCGTTGAAGTAGACGAGGGTGCCCTCTTCGTCCTGGACGAAGATCGGCATCGCGAGGTAGCTCGCGAGCTGGCGCATGACGATCAGCTCGTGGTGCTCGGAGGCCATCGAGCGCTGAGGTTACCACTCTCGGTTCGGAGACCGCGGGGTGGATGGGTCCCAGCCGAGACCGGCGTCTTGGGCGGCTGGGTCACGAGCACTGCTGGGCGTGGTTTACGGTCTCGGCTGGGACCCATCCACCCCGCGTCCGTACTCCCAAAAAACCTGCGGCGGGACGACCGCACCCCGAGGAGCGTCGGGTTGGGGGAAGGTCTGCCGGACCGTAAACCCATCCCCGATGCCGGTCACTGGCAAGACCTGCGTGACGTCGGTTCGGCAGACCTTCCCCCAACCCGGCGCGGCGTATCAGAGATAGGCCTCAGTCGTCCCGGCGGAGGTACGTGTACTCCTCGAGGCCTTCCTTGTAGCGGCGCCGGAGAAGGGCGGACTCTTCCAGGCTGATCGTGCCCTTGCGCAGGGCCTCTTCGATCATCTGGCGCACGCGCTCCATCAGGGCGCGGCGGTCGTACTGGACGTAGGAGAGGACGTCCGAGACCTCGTCGCCCTCGACCACGTGCTCGATGCGGTAGCCGCCCTCGCCCTGGAGCGAGACGTGCACCGCGTCGGTATCGCCGAAGAGGTTGTGGAGGTCGCCGAGGATCTCCTGGTAGGCGCCCAGGAGGAACATGCCCATGTAGTAGGGCTGGCCCGTCCAGGTGTGGAGCTCGAGCACGTGCTTCACGTCGTGGGGGTCGATGAACTGGTCGATCTTGCCGTCGCTGTCGCAGGTCAGGTCGGCGAAGACGCCTCGGCGCGTCGGCTGCTCGTCGAGGCGGTGGATCGGCATCAGCGGGAAGAGCTGGTCCACGGCCCAGTGGTCCGGCGCGGATTGGAAGACGGAGAAGTTCGCGTAGTAGGTGTCGGCGAGGTTCTTCTCGAGCCCTTCGAGCTCCTCCGGGACGTACTTCATGCCGCGCAGGGAGCGCAGGATCTTCTCGCAGCAGTCCCAGAAGAGCCGCTCGATGCGCGCGCGCGCGACGAGGTCGAGCGTCCCGTGGGCGAAGAGCGTCGAGCCGTCTTCCTTGAGCGCGAGGGCGTCGTGGTAGGACTCGAGGGCGTTCTTCTGGGTGACGTTGTCCCAGACTTCCCAGAGGTCCTGGAGGATCTTCGGAGCGTCCTCCTCGACCGGCTCCGGTTCGCGGCCCGTCAGCATCTCGTTCACGCCGAGCACGTCGAAGACGAGCACCGAGCAGTGGGCCACGGTGGCGCGCCCGGATTCGGTCACGATGTCCGGGTGCTCGACGCCGCGCTCGTCGCAGACCTCCTGGATCGAGGCGACCACGTCGTTCGCGTACTCCTGCTCGGTGTAGTTCATCGAGGAGTGGAAGTTCGTCTGGGAGCCGTCGTAGTCGACGCCGAGCCCGCCGCCGACGTCGAGGTAGCGCGGCCGGGCCCCGAGGTCGTGCAGGCCGACGAACACGCGCGCCGCCTCGCGCAGCGCATCCTTGTGCGCGCGGATCGACGTGATCTGGGAGCCGATGTGGAAGTGCAGGAGTTCGAGGCACTCGAGCATGTCCTCGTGGCGCAGGCGCTCGACCGCATTCACGATCTCGAGGGAGGAGAGGCCGAACTTGCTGCGGTCGCCGGTGCTCTCGACCCACTTGCCGGCGCCCTTGGTCGTGAGCCGGGCCCGCACGCCGATGTGGGGCTTGATCCCGAGCTCGCGCGAGGCCTTCACGATCAGGTCGAGCTCGTGGAACCGGTCGATCACGATCACCGGCCGGCGGCCGAGATGCTGGGCGAGCAGCGCCGTCTCGACGTAGGCGCGGTCCTTGTAGCCGTTGCAGATGATCAGCGCGTCCGGCGTGTCGAGCAGCGCGAGCGCCACGAGCAGCTCGGGCTTGCTGCCCGCCTCGAGCCCCATCCCGACGGGACGGCCGTGGGCGACGATCTCCTCCACGACGTGGCGCTGCTGGTTCACCTTGATCGGGAACACGCTGCGCAGCGACCCCTGGTAGCCGTACTCCGTGATCGCGCCGTTGAACGCCTGCGCGAGGTGGCCGATGCGATCGCGCAGGATGTCCGAGAAGCGCACGAGCAGCGGCGTGCGCAGCCCCCGGCGCTGGACGTCCTCGACGAGTTCGAGCAGGTCGACGCTCGGCCCCGAGGCCTGCCGTTCCGGCCGAACCTCGACGCGGCCCTGGGCGTTGATGCCGAAGTAGCCGAGGCCCCAGGCCGGGACGTTGTACAGCTCGAGTGCGTCGTTGATCTTCCAGCCGTGCATGGGCGGGGCTCCTGCTCCATGGGGCGAAACGCCGTTAGGTTATAGCGCCGGCTTCGGGGCCGGTCGGGGAAAAAGTCGGTCGAAGTGAGTGGGTTCCGGCCCGGGCGGCGGACGGCCGGGGCGAAGGCTCGACAGCCGGCTCAGGCCTCGGGAAGTGGCTCGTCCCGTTGCTCGCCGCTCGCGAGGTCCCGGACCCGGGCCACGCCGCGGGCGGCCTCGTCCGGGCCGATCGCCCAGAGCTCGCGCGCGCCGGAGCGGTCCGCGTCCTTCAGCACCCGTTTGAGCCGGGGCGTCCCGAGCACGAGCTCCGTCGAGCGGCCCGCGGCGCGCAGCTGCGAGGCCACGCGCACGGCGGCGGGCCGCTCCTCCTCCGAGAAGGCGAAGACCAGGGCGTCGAGGTCCCGCGGGAGCTCGGGCAGGAGGCCGCGGTCCGAGAGCAGCTCGAGGATCACGACGTCGCCGAAGCCGAAGCCGACCGCGGGCTGGGAGGGGCCGCCGAGCTGCTCGACCAGGCCGTCGTAGCGCCCGCCGCCGCACACGGCGCGCAGCTCCCCGGCGGCGTCGAAGGCCTCGAAGACGATGCCGGTGTAGTAGGCGAGGCCCCGGACCACCGCGGCGTCGAAGACCACCCGGTCGGCCACGCCGTAGGCCTCGAGCAGCTCGAACAGGCGCCGCAGGTCCGCGAGGCCGGCGGAGTCGGCGGGCGCTCGCGCTGCGGCCTCCTCGAGGTCCTTCACCTGGAGAGCGGCGAGCACCTCCCGCGCTTCGGCTTCACCGAGCCCGACCGGGCCGTCCGCGGCCGTCAGCTGCTCGACCACGGCCTCGGCGCCGATCTTGTCGAGCTTGTCGATCACGACGCAGAGCGGCTCGAACACCTCCGGCCGGTCCCGCAGGACGCCGCCGCGCAGGGTCTCCTCGAGCAGGGCGCGGCTGTTCACCCGCATGCGGATGGCATCGCGCGGGAGCCCGACGCGATCGAAGAGGGTGAAGATCGCGGCCATCAGCTCGGCTTCGGCGGCCACGGAGGCCTCGCCGAGGATCTCGACGTTCCACTGGTAGTGCTCGCGCTTGCGGCCGCGGGTCATGCGCTCGTAGCGCCAGTTCTGGCCGATCGCGAACCAGCGCACGGGCAGGGCCAGGGCGCCCGCCCGGGCGATCAGCATGCGCGAGAGCGAGGGCGTGAGCTCGGGACGCAGCGCCAGGTGCCGGCCGTGGAGCTCGAAGTGGTAGAGCTGGTCGACGATCTCCTCGCCGGCCTTGCGGATGAAGAGCTCCGCGTGCTCGACGATCGGCGCGTCGACCTCCTCGAAGCCGAAGCGCCGGGCCACTTCCCGGAAGTGCCCGAAGAGCCAGCTGCGCAGGCGAACGTCCTCGGGGTAGAAGTCCCGGGTCCCGCGCGGCGCCTGGAGGTGTCCGTCTTTCCCCGCCACGCCCATGGAATTAGCGCAGGCACGGCCCCGGCGCGCGGCGCGGCGCTCCGCCAGTTGCTACAAGACACCGGTTCAAAGGGGGCACGCCCCCGGATCGAGAGGGGCACGAGCATGCAGGGTACGGAGTCGATCGGAAGCCACGGAGCGAAGGCCGCGCGGGCGCGGCAACTCGGAGGCGCCCTGTGCGCGGCCGCCCTCGTGCTGGGCGGCTGCGGCGGCGGCGAGAGCGAGCCGGCGGCCCCGGCCGGGCCGACCCTGCCGAACGGCCTGCTCGTCGCGCTCTCGCAGTTCGAGGTGAGCCCGGAGGGGAAGGTCCTGCCCAAGCCCGGCCCCGCGCTGCTCGAGTTCCTGGCCCAGCGCGACGGCGTCTGGCAGATGTCGACCCTCGAGGACAAGGACTCGAACGTCTACCACAAGGCCATGGTCTACACGCCGCCGAACGGCCGCACCGGGATCCTCACCCTGGGCGGTTCCGGCGCGTTCCTGAAGCTCTGGGAGCCCGGCACCGGCAACAACCAGTGGATCGCCGAGAACCTCTGGGAGGCCGAGTTCGGCGGCAAGTTCAACCGCATGCGCGACGCGGAGATCGCCGACCTCCACGGCTCGGGCCGGCCCGAGATCGCGGTCGCCACCCACGACCAGGGCGTCGTGGCGATCGTCTCGCCGAAGGCCGAAGGCGGCTGGGACGTCGAGCGCATCGACGCGGAGGCCGACACCTTCGTCCACGAGATCGAGATCGGCGACGTCGACGGCGACGGCCAGCTCGAGATCTACTCGACGCCGAGCGAGCCGAACCGGCTCGACGGCAGCGTCCAGCGCGGCCAGGTGAAGCGCTACGTGCCGGGGGCTCCCGGCGAGCCGATCGAAGGCACGGTGGCCGCCGACCTAGGCGACCGCCACGCCAAGGAGATCTACGTCGGCGACGTCGACGGCGACGGCACCGACGAACTGTACGTCGCCGTCGAGGGCCACGCGGAAGGGAAGGGCGCCTCGACCCGGCTCGTCCACCCGGTGGAGATCCGCCGCTACGAGGCCGGCACGGACCCGGCGGCCGGCGCCGTCGTCGCGACGCTCCAGGACCGGCTCTGCCGCTTCATCACCGTGGGCGACGTCGACGGCGACGGCACGAAGGAGATGGTCGTGGCCTCCTTCCGCAGCGGGCTGTGGCTCCTGCGGCCCGGCGACGACCCGAACGGCTCCTGGACGCGCACCCAGATCGACCGGCAGTCCGGCGGCTTCGAGCACGCCTCGACCCTGACCGACCTCGACGGCGACGGGCGCGACGAGCTCTACGTCGCGAGCGATCAGGACGGCGAGCTGCGGCGCTACGCGTGGGAGAACGGCCGCTTCGAGAAGGAAGTGATCTACCGCAAGGAGCACCCGAGCGCGTACCTGACCTGGAACATCATGCCGGTCCCCGAGAGCCTCGTGCCCCAGGGCGACCCGGCACCGCTCGCGCCCTAGGCAGGAACGTCCGTCTCGTCAGCTAGGCAGGAACGTCCCCCGGGTCAGGGGGCGCTCGGGATCAGCCCGGCGGCCAGCTGAGCGCGCGGCCGCCGATCACGTGCAGGTGCAGGTGGAAGACGCTCTGGCCGACGCCGGCGCCGTCGTTCACCACCATGCGGAAGTCCGTGAGCCCTTCCTGCTTGGCGACCTTGCCGGCCACGATCATCAGATGGCCGAGCAGCGCTTCGTCCTCTTCGCCCGCCTCGGAGGCCCGGGCGATCGGCTTGCGCGGGATCACGAGCACGTGGGTCGGCGCTTGCGGAGCGATGTCGCGGAAGGCGATGCAGCGATCGTCTTCGTAGACGATGTCGGCCTTCATCTCGCCGCGCAGGATCTTTCCGAAGATCGTGTCCGCCACTCCTAGACTCCTTGCGTGAGCTTCCGGATCGCGGCGAGCGCCACGTCGATGCATGCGGCCATGTTGCGGTCGAGGTCGATCTCGCTCGGGCCCGGCCAGGGTGTGCGGTCCGAGACGACGCAGATGCAGCCCGCCCGCAGCCCGAACAGGCCGGCGAGCGTGAGCAGCACCCCCGACTCCATCTCGCAGTTGAGGACGCCCGCCGCCTGCATGGCGCGGATGCGCTCCTCCTGGGCCGGCGTCCAGTAGTCGCCGAAGCTCATCGGGGCGAGCTCGCCCTTCGGGCCGAGGACGGCGTTGCGGGCGTAGAAGGCGTCGAGGGACCAGGTCACGCCGGTGCGGACGGGGGTGCCGAGTTCCCCCGCGGCGTCCTCCAGGGCCGCGACCACGCGGTGGTGGGCCACGGCCGGGTAGTCGGGGGAGACGTAGCTGCGCGAGGTGCCGTCGTCCCGCACGGCGCCGCTCGTCACCACGAGGTCGCCGACGGAGAGGTCCGCGGCGAGCCCGCCGCTGTTGCCCACGCGCAAGAAGGTATGGGCGCCGAGCTTGGCGAGCTCCTCGAGCAGGATGGCCGTGCTCGGGGCGCCGATGCCCGTGGAAGCGGCCGTCAGGGGGGCTCCGTCGAGCGCTCCCGTGACCACGCGGTACTCGCGGACGCGGCAGACCTCCTCCGCGCCGGTGAAGCGCTGGGCGAGGGCGTCGACCCGGGCCGGGTCTCCGCACAGCAGCACGTGGGGGGCGACCTGGCCCGGCCGCAGTCCGGTAATGGGTTGGGCGTCCGACATCGAGCGCGCAAGTTGCCGGAAATGCTCAAGGAGCTCAACCGGTGGGCGGGCCGGGCTCAAGTTCGCGGGCCCACATCCGACGCGTTGCGGACGGGGCGCTCGCCGGGGCCCCGAGAGGCGTGTGTAAAACAACCCATTTGATGGGTTCGAAATGCCGGGCTACCCGTGCGCCCCATCACGACTCGACCGAGGGGGGAGAGAGCTTCGTGGGCAAGGACCTCATCATCACGGAGAAACCGAGCGTCGCGCGCGACATCGCCGCGGCCCTCGGCGGCTTCGAAGAGCACGATGGATATTGGGAGAGCGACGACCGCGTCCTGACCTTCGCGGTCGGCCACCTGTTCGAGCTGCTCGGCCCCGAGGAGGTCGACCCGGTCTTCAAGCGCTGGACCCTCGACGTGCTCCCGATCGTGCCCGAGACGGTTCCCCTGAAGCCGAAGGCGCGCCAGAGCGAGCGCATCCGCGTGATCAAGAAGCTCCTCCAGCGCAAGGACATCGACGCCGTCGTGAACGCCTGCGACGCCGGGCGCGAGGGTGAGCTCATCTTCCGCGAGATCCTGAAGTACTTCGAGTCCGACAAGCCCGTGAAGCGGCTCTGGCTCCAGTCCATGACGCGGGATGCCATCAAGAACGGCTTCGAGAACCTCCGGCCGGGCGAGGAGCTCGAAGGCCTTGCCGCCGCCGCCGAGTGCCGTTCCGTCGCGGACTGGCTGATCGGCATGAACGCGACGCGCGCCATCACCAAGCGTTTCAAGAGCCGGCGCGAGGCGGGCGCGTGGTCGGCCGGCCGCGTGCAGACGCCGACGCTCGCGCTGCTCGTGGCGCGCGAGCACGAGGTCCTGGCCCACGTCCCGAAGCCCTTCTGGAAGGTCGAGGCGCGCTTCTCCCACGAGAGCAACGAATACCTCGGCACGTGGTTCGATCCGAACTTCAAGGCGGGCGACGACGAGCACGCCAAGGAAGACCGCATCTTCGACGAGCAGCGCGCGCGCGCGATCGTCGAGGCCACGACGGGCCAGCCCGCCGAGGCGAGCGAGACGCGCAAGCCCTCGCGCGAGAGTGCACCGCCGCTGTTTGACCTGACGAGCCTCCAGCGCGAAGCGAACCGCCGCTTCGGCTGGTCGGCGCGCCGGGCGCTCTCGGCCGCCCAGCGCTGCTACGAGGGTCACAAGATCCTGACCTACCCGCGGACCGACTCCCGCTGCCTGCCGAACGACTACCGCGAGACCGTCGACGGCATCCTCGCGAGCTTCGCGGAAGGGAAGGGGAGTGCGCCGCTGCCGCTCGCGGAGTACGCCACCGCCGCGAAGAACCTGATCGACAACGGGCTCGAGAACGAGAAGCGCACCTTCGACGACAAGGGCGTCTCCGACCACTTCGCGATCATCCCGACCGGAACGCTGCCCTCGGGCGAGCTCTCCGGCGACGACCGCCGCCTCTACGACCTCGTGACCCGGCGCTTCCTCGCGACCTTCCACCCCGTCGCGATCTGGGAGCGCGTCGAGCGCACCACCGAGGTCGCGGGGGAGAGCTTCCGCTCGCGGGCGCGCGTGCTCCGCACGCCCGGCTGGCGCGCGATCCTGCCGGCGGGGAGCGACGACGAAGCCGAGACGCTGCCGGCCCTGCGCAGCGGCGAGACCGAGGCGAGCGGCGTCGCCGTCGAGGCGCTCGGCGTCGAATCGAGCGAGGAAGAGACCAAGCCGCCCCCGCGCATCTCGGAAGCGCGCCTGCTCTCGCTCATGGAGAACGCCGGCAAGCAGATCGAGGACGAGGAACTCTCCGCGGCGCTGCACGAGAAGGGCATCGGTACTCCGGCGACGCGCGCCGAGGTGATCGAGAACCTGATCGCCAAGGGCTACGCCGTCCGGCTCGGGAAGTCGCTTCGCCCGACGGTGAAAGGCATGCGCCTGATCGACAGCCTCGTGCGCATGGCGAAGACCGAGGCCGGGCGCGCCCACGCCGCCGACATCGACCGCATCGCCTCGCCGGCCCTGACCGGTGAGCTCGAGTTCCAGCTCCGCGAAGTGGAGAAGGGCGAGCGCACGGGCGAGAAGTTCATCGAGGACATCAAGGACTACGCGCGCGGGATCGTCGAGGTGGCCAAGCACTTCGAGTACGACGAGCTCTACCGGGACGAGGAGCCGCTCGGCAAGGACCCGCGCAACGGCAAGCCCGTCTTCGAGCACTCCTGGTTCTACAAGGCCGAGGGCGAGAACGACGACGAGAACCCGCCCGTCATCTTCTGGAAGGACACCTCGGGCCGCTACATGGATCGCGGCGCCGTGAAGGCCTTGATCGAGCACGGCGAGACGCCCGTCCTCGACGGCTTCACCGCGCGCAACGGGCGCACCTACAAGGGCGTGCTCGAGCTCGACCGCGACGAGTGGAAGGTGAAGGTCCGCTCGGTCGGCTGGAACGAGGAAGGCGAGAGCGCGACGCCCGAATACGACGTCGATACCGAGCCCCTCGGCCAGTGCCCGATGTGCGAGGACCACCCGATCGTCGAGACCGCGACGACCTTCGAGTGCGAGGCGCGGCTCAAGCAGGAAGAGGAGCTCGCGAAGATCGCCAAGGCCGAGGAAGAGGCCTTCGCCGCCGAGGTCGAGGCCGCGGCCAAGGAAGGCAAGACGGTCAAGAAGAAGCGGCGGAAGAAGGTCGAGAAGGCCTGCGGCTACATCCTGCCGCGGACGGTCTGCAAGCGTGAAATCACCCGGGACGAGGCGCTCCACTACCTGGCGAACCGCCGCACCGAGCTCCTGACCGACTTCACCTCGCGCTTCGGGCGGCCGTTCTCGGCGACGCTCGTGCTCAAGGACACCGGCCGCCACGGCTTCGAGTTCCAGCCGCGGGGGGAGGGCAAGAAGAAGAAGGGCAAGACGCCCGCCAAGGCGGAGGGCGCCGAGCCCCGCCGCAAGGCCGCCCGCGCCTCCGGGAAGAAGAAGGCCGCGAAGAAGAAGACCGCCAAGAAAAAAACGGCCAAGAAGAAGACGACCAAGAAGGCCACGAAGAAGAAGGCGGCCGCCAAGAAGACGACCAAGAAGGCCGCCGCCCGGAAGTCGGCGCCCGAGAACGACGACTAGCCGAAAGCGCGCCCCCGACGGCGCCAAGCCCCCGCCAAACCTGAACTCCAGCGTCGTCCGTCGAGCCGGATCCGGGGCCTTCGCCCGGATTCCGCGACGCCGATCCGCGAATGACGCAGTGCGCCGCGCGCTGCGTCGTTCGCCGCGTTTCGGACCGCTGGGCCCGAACCCCCCCTACACCACATCGTCCGCTCGCAAGAATCCGTTGTAATCACGCAACGTTTCATCATATAAGGGCGGTGTCGTTACTGGGGCGCGCGACGGGCGCCGGGTCGAACCCGGGCCGTCTGCTGGAGGGTTTCATGGGCGGGGTGCAGATTTCGAGCCGTTTCCTTGCGTCGGCGTGGGTCGCAGTTTGTGTGCTGCTTGCAGCGCCGAGCGTGCAGGCCATCGAAGCCGGGCCGCTTCAGATCCACGGGTTCTACGAGAACCAGACGCGCGTGATCTCGCGCAACTTCGACGGGACCGACGACTTCGATCTCACCCAGTGGTACCAGGTGCTCAACCTGGAAATGGAACTCGACATCGCCCCCGATGGCTGGGGCCCCTTCGACATCATCTCCGCGTACGCCCGCGTGGAAGCCCGCTTCGACTGCGTCTACGACCGCGCCTGTTACGTCTTCCCGTCGGCGAACGCCTTCGGGGACCGCGCGAAGAAGCTGCCCAAGCGCTACAGCGACGGGCGCCGCAGCGGCTTCACCGGAAGCCAGTTCACAGGCCACGTCCGCAAGCGGCATGGCATCTCGCGCGACATCCTCCCCACGAAGTTCGGCATCCCGGCGCCGACGACCCCCGCCAACCTGGCCGCCGGGCTCGAGCAGCCGGGCCTCTTCCCGGGCGGCCGCCGCAAGCCTGCGAGCATCTTCAACGTCCCCGGCATCGACACGCTGTTCGGCCAGGAAGGCGCGAACTCGATCCTCGGTGACTTCGACGACCCGGCCCCGTTCGTGCTCTCGCGCTTCGACGACTACAAGTTCGGACTCCGCAAGGTGCGCGGCTCGGTCAACGGCAACGGCACCCAGACCCTGGGCCCGTGGCTGCCGAAGAACTTCGTGGACGGCACCGGCGCCCTGCGCGACAAGCCGAACCCCTTCCGCAGCGGCGACCTGAACCCGATCCTCCCGCAGGTCACCTACGGCGACCTCCTGCCGGGCGGCCCGAACCCGAGCTCGCAGCTGATCTCGCGCGGCAACTTCCTCGACGACGAGGTCGGCTTCCAGCGCGGGCAGGTCGCGCCGTGCTCCGAGTTCAATACGCCCCAGCGCGCCGACGGCGGCGGCCCGGCGGCGCCGGTCGATCCGGCCCGGGACCAGTGGAACTCCTCGAAGTGCTTCGGCACTGCCGCGCTGCCCTACCGCCCCGCGCCGATCGTCGGCCCGAACGGCGCCGAGCAGCAGTTCGCCCAGGGCATCTACTACCCGAACTTCGCGCTCGCCCAGCAGATCGCGGACGACAACTTCGACAACTTCGACCAGAACTTCCGGGAGTCGGAGCTCAAGTGGAACCGCGGCGCGAGCCAGCAGCAGACCCACTTCCTGAAGGAGGCCTACGTCGACATCGAGCTGTTCGACAGCTCGCTGTGGCTGCGCCTCGGCAAGCAGAGCATCGTGATGGGGAAGACCGAGCTCTTCCGCACCACGGACCAGTTCAACCCGCAGGACCTCGCGCTCTCGACGCTGCCCTCCCTCGAGGAGTCGCGCATCTCGCTCTGGGCGGCGCGCGCCGTCTGGTCGCTCTGGCAGGTCGGGCCTCTCGAGGACGTGCGCCTCGAGGTCGCCGCGAACATCGACACGTACCAGGGCGCGGACCTCGGCCAGTGCGGCGAGCCCTATACGCCGAACCCCGCCTGCAACATCCGGGCAGGCCTGTTCGCCCACGGCATCAGTGGCTTCGGCCTCGCGGGCTTGACCCGGCCGCCGGCGCCCTGGGAGGACATCAAGGGCCTCGAGTTCGGCGCGCGCATGGAGTTCCGCTACGGCGCCTTCTCCTTCGCCCTGACCAACTTCTACGGCTACGACGACTTCCCCTTCGCCGACCAGCTCTTCCGCTACGAGCGCAACGTGGATCCCTTCACGGGCCGCCCGCGGGAGCGCAACCAGCGCGGCCAGTGCACGACGGGCACCGAGGCCGACTGCCTGCTGGCCTCCGAAGCGCTGACCAAGCACTCGGTCAACCAGCAGCTGTTCGCCTTCATCTGCAGCACGAGCATCGCCTTCGCGGCGGACCTCGACCCGACGGTGTGCGCCCAGAGCATCTTCAACTCGCAGAACCGCCTGCTCGCCACGATCACCCCGGCCCAGGCGATCAGCCTGGCGCTCGGCGGTGACCAGATCGGCCTGGGCACCGGCTCCGCGGTTCTCGCGCTGCTGCTCCCCGGCACGACCTGCCCGGGCCCGGACCCGTTCGGCTACTGCCCGAACATCACGGCCCAGAACATCCCGATCGTCGACCTCGACGTCGCCGTCGGCAACAGCAACGGCCTGGACAACCTGACGCCCCAGCAGCAGGCCCTGATCGGCTGCGGTCCGTTCTACGGGACGGCCTGCCAGGCCGACGGTCTCGACCTCCTGAACGCCGAGGCCAGCGCGATCAGCTCCGCGTGGATCACGCAGCCGAACGCGCCGTCGACGACGCTCGGTGCCGGTCAGCCCGGAACGATCCCCTACGCCGCGGCCAACGGCCGGTTCTGGTGTCAGCGCTTCGTCCAGGGTTCGGGCCTCGTGGTCCTGCCGGGCTGCAAGGCCGGCAGCGCCGCCGAGGGTGCGGTCGAGGCGGGCTGGCAGCTCGCGGTCGACGGGGACCGCCAGATCCCGACCCACACGGAGAACCGCGGCGGCCTCCCGGCCGCGACGATCTTCAACTGCCCGATCGCGGGCGACGTCGGGTTCTGTAACGGCCATCCCTTCACGGGCGAAGGCTGGTACAGCTACATGGACGCCTTCTCCTGGAACTTCCAGATGCTGCTCGTCGTGTTCTCGCTGATCGGCGCGAACAACGACGTCGTGGACCCGCCGGGCACGGCCGTCCTGAACCCCGACGAGTTCGACGTCACCGAGTTCAACCCGCGCGCGCCGCTGGCGGCCGACCGCTGCTCCTGGGCCGCGCCGCAGTTCTGCTCGAACGTATCGGCGTTCCTCTCGATCATCGGGCAGCGCCGGAACTCGGCGCTGGCCGGCGGCAACAGCCGCTTCGGCCGCTCGGACTTCGTGTGGCACGGCGGCACGTCGAACCGGCTGAAGCACCAGAAGCGCAACGTGCTCGGCTTCTCGATGGACTTCGCCGAGGACATCACGAAGACCAACTGGTCGGTGGAGTCGACCTGGTTCCACAACGTCATCGTCGCGGACAACGACGCTCTCGACGGCGTGAAGGAAGTGGACTTCTTCAACATGACGGTCTCGGTCGACCGGCCGACCTTCATCAACTTCCTGAACCAGAACCGGACGTTCTTCATCAACTCCCAGTGGTTCTTCCAGTACACCGAGGGCTTCGAGCAGTCGATGCCGCGCAACGGCCCGTTCAACGTGCTGGCCACGCTGACGGTCTTCTCGGGCTTCTATCAGGACCGCCTCAACCCGAGCCTCACCGTGATCTACGACTTCATGTCGGAGTCCGGCGGCATCCTGCCGAGCATCAGCTACCGCTTCAGCGAGAGCTTCTCGGTGGAGTTCGGCATGGCGCTCTTCTACGGGAAGTGGCAGTCGACCCGCATGCCCATCAATCCGATCAGCCTGGGCAACAACACGGGAAGCGGCGCCTACCGGGACTTCAGCGAGCGCGGGCTCGGCGTGGTCCGCGACCGTGACGAAGCCTTCGTCCGACTGCGCAAGACGTTCTAGGAGTTCGATCGATCGCTGCTCCGCCCAGCCATCGCGCCGACCGAGGCTGGACCGGGTTCCGGAGCTCCTGACCACGGCGCGGAGGATGCGCATGCGTCTCGTTCGACCGTTGCTCGTGGCGGCAGCGCTGCTGGCCGCCACGCCCGGGGTCGCACCGGCGCTCGAGGCCTTCAACGGCCGGCTCCAGCTCCACGGATCGCTCTCGGAAGAGATCCGCGTGATCGGGGACGGCTATCGGGTCCGGGACCACAACTGGTTCCTGAGCAAGATGGCCACGAAGCTCTCCCTCGAGTTCGAGGCGGAGCTCTTCCCCGACGGCATCGGGCCCTTCGACATCGTGGAGGCCTTCGCGCGCGTCGACGTCCAGTACGACTGCGTGTTCGAGCACGCCTGCCACATGGCGCGCCAGTGGAACTACTTCGGCGACGACGCGAGGCGGGCGCCGGAGAACATTTCGAACGGCCGCACGCGGGGCGTGACGGGCGTTCTCCCGAACCCGCTCAACCCGATCGTGCGCGAGCAGCCTTCGAGCCGCCTCGCCTCCTTCGCGGACTTCGACCCCTTCAGCACGCTGCTCACGCTCGGTTCGCCGGAAGACATCCAGCGGACCTTCGGTGACGAGCTGCTCGAGGCGAAGTTCACGAGCAAGCACGTGAAGGGCTCGCTCCATCCGCTGGTCTCGGTGCTCGGCCCGATCGACCCCGGGACCCACATCGACTCGACGGGCTCTCTGGCTGGCGTTCCCGTGCCCGACCAGAAGGCGCTGCCCTTCCGCCCCGCGACCCCCTCGCTCTTCATTCCCTCGGCCGGCTTGACCCGCTTCATCGACGACTACGACAACCCCGACGTCAACTTCACCGAGAACGAGCTCGCCTGGAACCGGGGGGCGAGCCAGCAGCAGACGAAGGAACTCAAGGAGGCCTATCTCGACATCGTGATGGCCGAAGGGCGCCTTCAGCTCCGGCTCGGGAAGCAGATCACGCGTTGGGGCAAGACGGAGCTCTTCCGAAGCGGAACGCCGGACCAGCTGAATCCCCAGGACGTGGCGGTCTCGAATCTCCCGAGCTTCGAGGAGTCCCTGATCGCGCTCTGGCAGGCCCGGGCGGTCTATTCGTTCTACGACGTCGGGCCGTTCCAGGATCTCCGCCTCGAGCTGGCGGTGAACCTCGACAACTTCGAGCCGGCGGACATCGGCGACTGCGGCGAGCCCTACGCCGTGTTCCTCGTGTGCCAGAAGCAGTACGGCCTGTTCGCCCACGGCTTCTCGGGCCTCGGCATCGCCGGCGAGCTGCGGCCGCCGGCCTTCTACGAGAGCGGCACCGGCTTCGAGTTCGGCGCCCGCGTCGAGTTCCGCATCGGCCGCTTCTCCATCGCCATCACCGATTTCTACGGCTACGACGACTTCCCGACGCCTGACTACTTCCACGAATACGACCGCAACGTCGACCCGAACACCGGGCGTCCGCGGATCTCGGGCGCCACCGGGGCCTGCGTAACTGGCAACGAACCGGCCTGCCTGAACGTCGGCAACGCGCTCGCGTATCACTCCGGCAATCGGCAGCTCTACGATACGACGTGCTCGGCCACCCAGAATCTCGTGATCCCGGGCAACCTCGGGAACCTGCTTCCCATCACGTCGTGCGTCATCTCGATCTTCAACAACCCGGACCCGATCCCGGGCCTCGGGAACGTGCCGGCCGTGCTCGGCCAGACCCTGGCGGACGGAGACTTCTTCAACGGCAGCGCCGCCTGTCTCGTCTTCTGCAACATCCTCGGGAAGACCTTCGGCGGGGGTGACCCCTCGACGGCCACGATTCCGTTGCACCCGGGCCGAAACGACGCGGTCCAGACCGGCGCGACCTCCTTCACCGGCTTCCTCAGCCCGGAGCAGCAGGCGCTGCTCGGATGCGGCCCGTTCTATCAGACCGACTGCAACGTCGATGGGATCGACCTGTTCAACCTGGAGGCGAGTGTCCTCTACCAAGCCTTCCCACAATCGGAGCACGGCGGCATCCCGCTCAACGGTGCGATCGCCACGCGCTTCATCCCCGGCGTGGGAACCATCCAGCTTCCCGGAGCGCGCAGCGTCTTCACCTATTTCTCTGATCCGGTCGGGTACCGCTGGGATCCGACGGTCGACGGCTGCGTCGTCGGGTTGACGAACCTCGGTGCCTATGGGGCTCAGGTCCGGGCGGATCTGATCAGCCGCGGCATCAGTGCTGCGAATGCCGACCAGTGTGACGACGATCCGGCCGACGGCGCCGGCGTCGGGTACCTGGTTCCCATTCCGGACGGCGCAAACCCGGGAAATCGCATCAACTTCGACAACGCCGGACCGAGCTACACGGTCGAGCAGATCCGGACGCTCTTCCCGACCGAAATGGCGATCGTCTCGGAGAACCTCGTTCGCCTGCTCGCCGGCATCTCCGGCCTGATCGATCCGGACTCGGGCTGCAGCGTTGCAGCCCCGACGCGTTGCGAGTTCCTGAACGGCCTGTTCGAGACGAGCGCCGTCCAACGGCCGGAGTTCCGGGCGGGGGGCAACGGCCGCTATGGCCGGCGCGACATGACCTGGCTCGCCGGCTCGGAGATCCAGCTCTTCTACGAGCGACGGAACGTGCTGGGCGTCTCCGTGGACTTCACCGAGGATTGGAGCAAGACCGCCTGGGGCATGGACTTCACCTGGATCGAGGACGCGCCCTACATCAACCAGCGGGCCGACCGCGGCTTCTCGCGGGAAGACACGCTGAACCTCACGATCTCGGTCGATCGCCCGACGTTCATCAACTTCCTGAACGCGAACCGCACGATCTTCTTCAACGCGCAGCTCTTCCTCCGCTACATCCCGAACTACGAGCGCCGGGATACCTTCGAGGTCGACGGCCCGGTGGCGGCGCTGGCGACCTTCACGGCCTTCACGGGGTTCTGGCAGGACCGCCTGAACGCCTTCCTCACGCTCATCCACGAGGTCGAGTCGAACTCGGGCGGGCAGATCTTCACGGTCTCCTACCGCTTCTCGGAATCCTTCTCGGCGACGGTCGGCCTCTCGACCTTCTACGGCTCGCCGCGCCGCTCGCGCGTCCTCGAGCGGAGCCCGCTCACGCGCTTCACGTGCTGCGACGCGACGCAGCGCAGCAACTACCAGGGTGTCTCGCCGTTGACCGAACGCGACGAACTCTTCTTCACCCTGCGCAAGACGTTCTAGCTCCGAGGAGCGTGCGCGATTCTTCCGAGGGCCTCGAGGGCGAAAATCCTTGAGGCCCTCCGCTTTCGCGGTTCATAATGCGCGGAGCCCGATCGCTGGGGGAAGGTGCGGTGGCTGCCGGCGGTTCGGGCCGGATTCCGCAGCACATGCGAGGGGTCGAGCAGGAGGAGGGTGAAATGACCCGTCCGGATGGTGTGGTGCGCTCGACGTCGAAGAAGAGTCGCAAGCCCGGCTTTCTGATTTCGCTCACGCTGTCCATGGCGGCAGCGATCCTGGTTTCCTCTCCCGGCCGCGCGATCGAGTTCGGTAACGGCTTCGTCGAGCTGCACGGCGCCTACCAGATGGAGTTCCGCGGCATCGCGGACAGCTTCGAGCTCACCAACTTCAACCCGCACCAATGGGCCCACACGCTGAGCCTCGAGGCGGAGTTCGACCTCCTGCCCGACGGCTGGGGCCCGATCTCGCTCCTCCAGGGCTTCATCCGCGTCGAGGGGCGCTACGACTGCGTCTGGCAGTCCATGTGCCACATCGCCACCGGACAGCGCCTCTGGGGCAACGAGGCGAACCGGGCGCCGTCCCAGTTCACGAACGGCCGGTCGAGCGGTTTCACCGGACGGTTCCGCAACCCGTCGAGCCCATCGCGACGGGTGCACGGGTCGGGGGCGCGGTTGGTCGGGGTCGCGGAGATCCCGCCGCTCGACACGATTCTCGGCATCGGCGGTGCCGCGACCGAGCTGGCTCTGGCGCGTACCCTCGGACCGGTCTCGGACTTCAAGTTCGCCGTCAAACACATCCAGGGGTCCGTGGGGCCGCTCACCGCTCCGTTGGGGCCGTGGACACCCGAGGACGTGAAGGCCAACGGGGCGCTGCGAAACGTGCCGACCGCGGTGACGACGCTCGCCGGCCCGGCCACGATCCCGATCCCCCTCCCGCTGCGACCGGCCCAGGGCTCGCTGTTCTCGCCTTCGCCTCGCCTCCGCGAGATCATCGACGACCTCGACGATCTCGACGTGAACTTCAGCGAGAACGAACTCCAGTGGAACCGGGGTGCGAGCCAGCAGCAGGTCAAGGAGCTTCGCGAGGCCTACCTCGACATCGAGTTCCTCGACGGCCAGCTCTTCCTGCGCGTCGGGCGCCAGACGACGGTCTGGGGCAAGACGGAGCTCTTCCGGGCCCAGGACCAGTTCAACCCCCAGGACATCGCCCTGGCGACCCTCTCGAGTCTCGAGTCTTCGCGGATTGCGCTGTGGTCCCTGCGCGCGATCTGGTCCTTCTGGAACGTCGGCCCCTTCGAGGACGTGCGCCTCGAGTTGGCAACGAACCTCGACCACTTCGAGCCGACGGACCTCGGCATCTGCGGCGAGCCCTACACGGTCTGGCTGGTGTGCCTGAAGAAGTTCGGAGCCTACGGCCACGGCCTGACCGGCGTCGGGCTCGCGGGCGAGGAGCGGCCCCAGGACCCGTGGAACAGCACGCGCGGCCTCGAGGCCGGCCTGCGGCTCGAGTTCCGCTACGGCCGCTTCAGCTTCGCCATCACGAACTTCTACGGCTTCCCGGACGTCCCGGTCATCGACATCTTCAACGAATACGACCGGAACGCGGATCCGGTCACCGGGCGCCCGCGCATCGCCGGCGCGACGGGGCTCGGGACCTGCATCACCGGGTTCGAGGAGACCTGCCTGTCGCCGGCCAACGCAGGCACTCATACCTCGGGCAATCGGCAATTCTTCGACGTACTGTGCTCCGCCAGCAGCGGGCTCGCGGCCAACGCGGGCGTGACGCTGGCCGGCGGAGGTGCCCCGGTCCTCCAGAGCGACTGCGCGCTCGACCTGTTCAACACGGTCGATTCGCTCACCGTGCCCGTGAACATCGCCATCCGCTCGGTGCTCGGGCTCGCGCTCGGTGGCGACGTGGCCTGGACAGGCATCGGAGGACTGCTCGCGGCGCAGCTCGGCGCGACCTTCGTGCCCGCCGTCGCCCTCCATCAGAATCCCTTGAGCGATGGCGCCGATCTCGGGTTCGCGGATACGTGCGGGAGCCTCCTCACGGATCAGCAGGAAGCCCTGTTCGGCACGGGCCGGTTCTTCCACCCGAACGCGCCCGCCGGGACGGACATCTGCGGAGCGGGCTACGACCTCGACGGCGACGGCGTTCTCGAGTTCGGTGGGGTCGACCTCTACTCCGCCGAGGCTTCGGTCATCCTCTCGGCCTTCCCGCAGTTCGACGGCCCGATCGGTACTCGCTTCATCGCAGGGGTCGGGCAGGTGCAGTTGCCCGGGGCGCGAAGCCCGTTCTCCTTCTTCACCGACCCCGTTGGCTTCCGCTACAACCCCCTCATCGACGGCTGCGTGACCGATCTGAGCGTGAACCTTCCTGCCGTCGCGGCTGCGCTCAACCAGCAGAGCCCGGGCCTCGGCGCCCAGTGCAACGGCGCCGCGAACCAGATCGACCCGCGCACCGGCCAGTTCTTCCAGAGCGAAGTCCAGACGACCTCCTACAACCTCATGATCCTGCTCTCGACGCTTTCCGGGCTCCTGCCGGACAACGAAAACTGCAGCGCAGTCAGTGAACAGGGTCTCCTGAGCTGCACGCTGATCACCGCGCTCTTTTCGGTGGCCGGGGCACGACGCCCGGACATCTCGGCGGGTGGCAACGGCCGCTTCGGCCGGCGCGACTTCCTGTGGCACGGGGGAGGAGAGGCGAGGCTCCTCTACAAGCGCCGCAACGTACTCGGCTTCTCGATGGACTTCGCGGAGGACCGCACCAAGACCAACTGGGGCATCGAGTTCGTCTGGTTCGAGGACGAGCCCTACTCGAACACCCATGAAAAAGACGGCTGGTCGCGCAACGACACGCTGAACCTCACCGTGTCCGTCGACCGCCCGACCTTCATCAACTTCCTCAATGCCAACCGGACGATCTTCTTCAACGCCCAGTTCTTCGTGCGCTGGATCGATGGCTACACGGACAAGGCGCTCACCCCGGACGGCCCCTTCTCGGCCCTGATGACGCTGACCGCCTTCACGGGGTTCTGGCAGGATCGACTGATCTCGAGCTTCACCCTGATCCACGAGATCGAGTCGAACTCGAGCGGGCTGATCGTGAACTACACCTACCGCATGACGGAGAACTTCTCGGTCTCGACGGGCCTGACGACCTTCCGAGGCGAGCCGCGCTCGGCGAGGCAGGCACGGGTGCCCCTTGCACTCTCGTCCACCGCGGGCAACGACTATGAAACACGGACGCGCTTCAACGGCCTGACGCCGGTTTCCGATCGCGAGGAGCTGTTCGTGACCTTCCGGTACACGTTCTAGCGGGCGCTCGGCCTAGCGCCCCTTCAGCAGGTCGCTCGTCGAGAGGATCTTCTTCATCTCGGCGGCGTCGGGCGGGATGGAGAGGATGTCCCAGGATTCGCGGCGCCAGCCGGTGCCGCCCTCGATCTCTCCGTAGAAGGACGCGGCCACCGGGTCGAACACGCGCGCCTGACCGCCACCCGGCCACTCCGGGTACTCGACGATGTCCCCGCTGTAGCGGTGGGCCAGGACGCCGATGTCGATGATGCGCCGGTTCTTCTTGCGCGAGATGTAGTAGAGGAGCTGCCCGGTCTGATGGTCGATCCAGAGGGTCAGCCGGCCGACGGGGTTGCTGCCGGTGCGGGAGACGCCTTCGATCACCACGGCGTAGCGGACGTCCCAGCGGTCGCTGCCGAGGGAGAGGCCGGATTCGCCGAAGTTGCGCTCTTCGCTCTCGGGGTACACGGGGTTCACCGTGTTGATCGGTGCGAGGACCTCGCGCTTCGTCACCAGGTGCCACTTGTAGGCGTTCGCGCGCAGGGCCACGCCGACGAAGCCGCGGCGGATGTGCTCGCTCGAGGCTGCGGAGATGCCCGCCGTCGGGTTGATCGCGCCCGCCGGGCCGAACTCCGTCGAGCCGAAGGGGACGCCGCCGCCGGCCTGGATGTGGCCGACGCGGTAGGTCGGCAGGTAGAGGCCGTCGACCCAGGCCGTCGCGCCCCGGCGCGACTTCCGCATGGAGGGGACGTAGACGAAGGTGGTGTCCGGCTCCTTGAAGCGCTGCTCGAAATCGAGGGGGCGCATCTGGCGCCAGGCCAGGTGCCGGGCGTCGAAGGGCTTCTCGAAGCGGCCGCCGGAGACGAAGGCGTAGCCCTCGGCCTCCGGGGCCTCGTAGTTCGTCGCGCCGAGGTCCGCGCGGTGGGCCGTCTGGACCTGGAAGAAGCTCCCCTCGTAGACCTCGACGCTGCCGATGCGGCTCGGCATGTCGGTCAGACGGAAACGCCCGCGCGGGCCGGCGCCCTGCCAGCGGTAGACGTGGTTCCAGGCCCAGCGCGCGCCGGCGGCCGGATCCTCGGGGTGGATCTTCTCGGGAGGGAAGGGCACGCCGGCGCGGTAGCCCGTGAGGTTGCCGTCGTCGTCGAGGGAGACGGCGTCGGCGTGACGCTCGGTGGCGTCGTGGTACCAGACCGGGAGCGAGTAGCGGCGGTGGCAGGGCCCCACCTCGAGCTTCATGCCCTCGTGGAAGAAGATCTTGCGGTTGCGCCAGACCTCGCGCGGCAGGAGGTGGTGCAGGGAGTAGATGTCCTTGAGCGTGAGGGTCATGCCCTCGCGCATCGGGATGGCGATGGCATCCGTGGTCGCTCCGCCGGCGCCGGCCGGCGCGATCGAGGGGCAGCGGCCTTCGGGCGGAGGCTCGGCCGCGGCGGGAAGCGCGGCGAAGGAGGAGGCGCAGAGGATCGCCAGGAAGGGGGCGGCGGCAAGGGCGCGGAGGCGCGGCGGCTGGGGCAAAGGTTTCTCCCGAGCGCCGATTCTATCGTACCCTCCCGGCATGTGGAGCCGGCGTTCGATGGTGTTTCGCCTCGCCATCGGCGTGGTGGCGACGGTGCTCGCCGTCGCGCTCGCCGTCGGCTGGCAGATCCTCGTCGTTTCGGATTTCGGTTCCGTCGCGCGCGGCTTCACGCCGGCGAACTGGTGGTTCCTGATCCTCGGCTCGATCTTCTTCGGGCTCGTGATCCTCGGCCTCGTCCTGCTGTGCGCCTGGTTGATCCGCGAGATGCGGCACAACCAGCGGCAGCAGGCCTTCCTCGACGCCGTGACCCACGAGATGAAGACGCCGATCGCTTCGCTCCGGCTCGCCGTCGACACCCTGCGCCGCCGCGACCCGGACGCCGAGCGTCGCGCGTCCTTCCTCGGGATGATGGACGAGGACGTCGAGCGCCTCGATCGCACGGTGGCCCACGTGCTTGCCGCGGCCCGCGCGGAGGAAGCGGCCCCGCCGCCGAACAAGGGGCGGGTCGCCCTGCGCGAGCTGCTCGCCGAGTGCATCGATCAGATCCGGGAGAGCCACGGGCTCGACCCGGAATCGATCCGGCTCGACGCCGACGAAGACCCCCTCGTGCGCGGCGACGAGGGCGAGCTCGGCCTCGTCTTCCGGAACCTGCTCGAGAACGCCGTCAAGTATTCGGACCCGCCCGTCGACGTCCGGGTCGGCATCAGCGAGGCCGGGGAGCGCCGGGTGCGCGTGCAGATCGCGGATCAGGGCATCGGCATCCCGCAGCGCGAGCTCCGCAAGATCTTCCAGCGCTTCTACCGGGCCGGCCGCGACGTGCAGCGCACGGCGTCGGGCCTCGGCCTCGGCCTGTTCATCGTGCGCGACCTCGTGCGCCGTCACGGCGGTCGCGTCGAGGCCCAGAGCGAGGGCGCGGGCCGGGGGAGCCGTTTCGTCGTCACGCTACGCGCGGCGGCCTAGGAGACCGGGTGGCGAAGATCCTCGTCGTCGAAGACGAAAGTCACATCGCGGAAGGTCTGAAGTTCAACCTCGAAGCCGATGGCTACGAGACGGACGTCGTCGGCGACGGGCGCTCCGCGATCGAGCGCGTGAGCCAGGAGGCTGCCTACGACCTCGTGGTGCTCGATCTCATGTTGCCGGAGCTCTCGGGCTTCGAGGTCGTGAAGCGGATGCGTGCCGCGGGGAACTTCACTCCCGTGCTGATCCTGACGGCGAAGGACGACCCCGAGGACGTCGTGCGCGGCATCGAAGACGGCGCCGACGACTACCTCTTCAAGCCGTTCCGCCTGGAGGAGCTCCTCGCGCGCGTGCGCAGCGTCCTGCGCCGCCGGCGCTGGGACGGGGCCCAGCGCGACGGCGCGCTTCCGAGCATCGACGTGGGCACGGCCAAGATCCACTTCGACCGATTCGAGATCGAGGCCGGGGACGAACGGATCCAGCTGACGACCAAGGAGGCGGCGCTCCTGCGCGTCCTCGTGGAGCGCGAGGGCGAGGCGGTGCCGCGCGGCGATCTGCTCGAGGAGGTCTGGGGCCTCCGGCCCGACACGCGGACGCGCGTCGTCGACAGCTTCATCGTGCGCCTGCGCCGCTATCTCGAGCGCGACCCCTCCCGCCCGAAGCACATCGTCTCCGTGCGCGGCCACGGCTACCGTTTCGTGCGCTAGGGAGGCGCACCGGGGCGAGCCACCGTCTGTCGCTCCCTTCCCCGACGTGCCACACTCTGCTCCATGTCGACCGAACCTCGCATCGCCGTCTTCGTGGACTTCGAAAACCTCGCGCTCGGAATTCCCGCCGGCGGAAAGAAGGGCACCGCCTTCAAGATCGACCTGGTCTTGAAGCGCCTGCTCGAGAAGGGCCGCATCGTCTACAAGCGCGCCTACTGCGATTGGAGCCGCTTCCGCTCGTCGGCGCTCGAGCTGCACCAGAACGGCGTCGAGATGGTCGACATCCCGCAGAGCAAGATGAGCGGGAAGAACAGTGCGGACATCCACATGGTGGTCGACGCGATGGATCTGTGCGCGGCGAAGTCCCACATCGACATCTTCGGCCTCGTTTCCGGGGACAGCGATTTCTCGCCGCTGGTCTCGAAGCTGAAGGAAAACGACAAGCGCGTGATCGGCTGCGGCGTGAAGCAGTCCACGAGCAACCTGCTCGTCGCCGCGTGCGACGAGTTCATCTACTACGACGACCTCGTCCGCGACGCCGGTCAGCAGAAGCGCGCGACCGCCTCGAAGAAGAAGGGCACCAAGCCCGCCGACGTGAAGAAGGGCGAGGCGCTCGAGATCCTGTGCGAGGTCGTCGAGTCCATGGCGATCGACTACGACGTCGTCTGGGGCTCGATGATCAAGCAGGCGATCCGCCGTCTGCACCCGGGCTTCAACGAGCGCTATCACGGCTACTCCTCCTTCTCGGACCTGCTCGAGGATGCGGAGGACCAGGGCCTGCTCGAGCTCGACTTCGACGAGGAGCGGGGGAACTACGCCGTGCGCCGCGTGGCCGCGGGGCGCAAGAAGTGACCGAACTCGTACGCCGCGTCGAGCCGACGCTCTCCGACCCGACGCTCGTGCTCGCCTTCGAGGGCTGGAACGACGCCGGGGAGGCGGCGAGCCTGGCGCTCCGCTACGTGGCGGAGCAGCTCGGCCTGGCCCCGCTGGCGCGGATCGAAGGCGACGCCTTCCTCGACCTCACGGTGCAACGGCCGCGCGTGCGCATCGAAGAGGGCGGGGTGCGCGAGATCGACTGGCCCGCGGTGGAGTTCCACTTCGGGAGCCTCCGGGAGGGGCACGACATCGTCGTCGGCGTCGGGCCCGAGCCGCACCTGCGCTGGCGGGAGTTCTGCAGCCTCGTCGAGGGATACGCCCAGGAGCTCGGCGTCCGGCGCGTCGTGCTGCTCGGCGCGTACCTGGCGGACGTCGTGTACTCGCGCCCGGTCGTGGTGAGCGGCTTCGCGACCCAGGAGAAGTGGCTCACGGAGCTCGGCGTGCAGCCCTCGCACTACGAGGGGCCGACGGGCATCGTCGGCGTGCTCGGCGAAGGGTTCCGCCGCCTCGAGCTCGACGTGCTTTCCCTGTGGGCCGGGCTGCCGCACTACATCACCGCGACGCCCAACCCGCGCGGCGGGCTCGCGCTCATGCAGACCCTCGCGCAGTCGCTCGAGCTGAAGCTCGACCTCGAACCCCTGGCGAGCACCGCCGCGGACTTCGAGGAGCGGGTTTCCGAGATGGTCGCCGGCGACCCGGAGCTCGCCGAGTACGTCCGCGAACTCAAGCGCCGCGAATTCGCCCAGTAGCTCGTCAGACCCGGGGACGTTCCTGCCTGGCGTGCTGGTCCGGCTAGAGCTCGATGGACTCGTCGATCAGCATGACCGGGATCCCGTCGTCGACGGGGTAGAGCGCCTTGCGGTCTTCGCGCAGGAGCGCCTCGGCGAGTTCGTGCTCGACGGGGTTGCCCCCGCGGTTGCGCAGCTCGCCCGCACGGATCTTCTCGTTGACGGAAGCCAGCGTCTGCTCGTCGGCGGGCGCGACGGGCTGCTTGGTCTCGGGGCAGACGAGGATGTCGAGAAGTTCCTGACTGACGGAGCTCATGGCGCCTCCTAGCGAAGCATCGCGGAAGGATAGTCGAGGATGCGGCGCGCCACGATCATCTGGTTGATCTGCTGGGTGCCTTCGTAGATGTCGTTGATCTTGGCGTCGCGCATCCACTTCTCGACGAGGAGCTTCTTCGAGTAGCCGATCGGGCCGAGGATCTCGACGGCCTTCTGCGTGATCTTCGTGACCGCGAGGCCGGCCTTGGCCTTGGCCTGGCTCGCCTCGAGGTTGTTCGGCTTGCCCTGGCCCATCATCCACGCGGCGCGCCAGGTGAGGAGGCGCGCGGCCTGGAGCTCGGCCTCCATCTCCATGACGTCGCGCTCGATGGCCGTCTGCTGGCTGGCGGGCAGCTCGTAGCGGAGCTCGATGCCCTGGCGCTCGAGCTCCTCCTTCACGAAGTCGAGCGAGGCGCGGCCGACGCCGACGGCCATGGCCGCCACGATCGGCCGGCTGGCATCGAAGGTCGCCATGGCGCCCTTGAAGCCCTTGTCGCCGGTGCCCTTCTTGTTCCCGTCGCGCTTCTTGACCTCGGCGCTCCCGAGCAGGTTGCTCGAGGGCACGCGGCAGTTCTCGAGCGAGAGCGTGGCGGTGTCCGAGGCGCGGATGCCGAGCTTCTTCTCGCAGCCGACGAAGGTCATGCCCGGGGTGTTGGCCGGGACGACGAAGCTCTTGATCCCCGCGCGGCCGGCCGACTTGTCGACCGTCGCCCAGACGACGACGAAGCCGCCGTCGATGGTCGAGGCGCCTTCGCCGGCGGTGCAGAAGATCTTCTGGCCGTTCAGGATGTACTCGTCGGCGTCGGCGTCGTACTCGGCCGTCGACTGGATGGCGGCGGCGTCGGAACCGGCGCTGGCTTCGGTGATGGCCATGGCACCCCAGACCGGGTGCGGGCTGTTCTGGAACGCGCCCATGAAGCGCTCGCGCTGCTCCGGCGTCCCCGCCGCCGAGACGGCCGAGCCGCCGAGGGCCGGCGTCGGCATGCGCAGGTAGAGGCCGGCGTCGCCCCAGCAGAGCTCCTCGGCCTGGATGCACACCTGCACCATGCCGTCGTCGAAGCGTCCCTTGGCCGGGTCGGCCGAGCGGCCTTCGTTCCACCAGTAGTCGACCCACTCCTTCGGGAGGTCGTGCTCCTGGAGGTCGTACTTGCGGGAGATCGGGCGCATCTGGTCGCGCGCGACCTGGTTGTAGTGGTCGCGGGCGGCTTCGCTGCTCTCGGCGAGATCGAAGTTGATCGGCATGGGATTCTCCTAGACCAGGGCCAGGGCTTCGAACGTGCTGAAGCCGCGGGCGTTGCGAAGATGCATCTCGGGAAGGTAATCGCGGATGTAGCCGTGTCCGCCGAGCACCTGGACGGCGCCGTCGGCCACCTGGAGGGCGATGCGGGAAGCCTGCTGCAGGGCCAGGGTGGCTTCGCGCAGGCCGTCGGCGCCCTGGTCGAGCCGGTAGGCGGCTTCCCAGGCGAGCAGCCGCGCGCCGTCGATCTCGATCGACATGTCCGCGAGCTTGAAGGCGATGGCCTGCTTGCTCGCGATCGGCACGCCGAAGGCGTGGCGTTCCTTCGCGTAGTCCCGGGAGACCTCGAAGGCCGTCCGAGCGACGCCGACGGCCGCCGCCGCGAGGGCGACCCGGCCGCGGGTCACGATCTCGCGCACCGCGCCTTCGCCGAGCAGGGCATCGCCGGGGACGCGGACGCCGTCGAGCCGGAGCTCCACGGTCTCGAGGGCCTGGAGGCCGAGGTTCTGCTCGCGCTCGGTCGAGAGGCCTGCTGCGCTGCGCTCGACCACGAAGGCGCGCGCGGCGCCCTCGAGCTCGGCCACCACGACGACGTGCTCGCCGCCGTCGAGCCAGGGCACGAAGCACTTCTCGCCGTTCAGCACGTAGTCGCCGCCGTCGGCGCTCGCGTTCGTCTTCGGCTGGAAGGCGTCGCTACCGAAGCGCGGCTCGACGATGGCGAGGGAGCCCGGGACGAAGCTCGTGCCGGTGAGCTTCCCGAGCACGGCGCCCTTCTGGGCGTCGCTGCCGTGGTCGGCCACGGGGAAGCCCGAGAGCGAGGGCGTCAGGACGGCGAGCCCGATGCCGGCGTCTCCCGCGCAGAGCTCCTCGGTGATCAGCACGCCCGTCACGGCGCTTCGTTCGCCGCCGCCGCCGTGGGCCTCCGGGAAGGCGTTGGCGACGAGGCCGAGCTCGTGGGCCGCGGCGAGGATCGCCTCCGGAGCGCGCTTCGCCTCGTCGGCCTCGTGGGCGAGGGGGCGGATCTCGTTCTCGGCGAACTGCCGGACGGTCTCGATGATGAGCTGCTGTTCTTCGGAAGGGGAGAAGTCGATCATTCGGGGCTTCCTCGTTCCGCGGGCGCGTGGCCCGCAGCGCCGGGTCGGCGCGGTTGCGGTGGGTTCGATGGGCGTCGGACCGCCGTTCCGTCCGTTCCCTGGGGGACGTTTCCCGCTTCGCGAGGGGTTCGAACGGCGTCGATGATCCTGACCTCGGGCACCCTGGCTCCTGCGAGGTGGGCGGGGCGGGGCCCGCGGCATTGATTCATGAATCGGTGCCGCATGTTATCAGCTTCCCTTGGTGCCGCACGGCGTCATCGCCGAAGAAAAGGGAACCAAATTGGTGTTCGTTTCATCTCATTCCGTACAGCCGACGACGCCAACCCGCGTTCGTCTCCGCACCGGTCGATTCCGCCGCAACGCGCCGGAAATGGTCGGATTTGCGCCTTCTCGCGCTTGACGCCATGCGGCGAACATCCTACTTAATGCGCCGCCGGCGCTATCGGGGAAGCGTCGAGGTTCGGATTCCTCCGGACGTCGACGGCCACCCTGTCCCGCGCCTCCTTGGACCGACCCGAGACGCTCCCGCCCGCCAAGAATCCGGCCGCGAGTGTTGCTCTAGAAAGGATTCCGGCGCTCCGGATGAGCCGCAATCGCTCTACAGGACGAGCCTTCGTGCTTCTTTCTGGGGTGGCGGTCGTTGCGCTGTCGGCATGGGGCGGCTCCGCCATCTTGCCTGCCCAGGCCGATTCTGTCGGCGACGACCACGCCATCGAAGCCTCCGCCATGACGGGAATCGACCGATCCCGAACGGCGGCCCCCTTCGCGGGGGCCCACGGCGAAGTTCAGGTTGCCGAGAGCGTCTGTGACGCCCAGCGCCTGAAGGCCGCGAAGGCGGAGAACCCGTCGCTCCAGATCGAGATCCCGGCCGAGTTCGATCGGCCGTTCCCGTCGCTGTCCGCCTGCGAATCCCACGACCTCGCCTGGGACGAGAACGCGGACGGCCCGAAGCAGCCCATCCCTTTCAGCCACGCGCACCACGCCGGTGAGTTCGAGATCGACTGCCTCTACTGCCACAGCGGCACGGACCGCTCCGCCGTGGCGGGCATGCCCTCCGTCGAGCTCTGCATGGGCTGCCACGAGCACTTCCCCGCCGAGTACGACGAGCTCGAGGGCATCCAGATCCTGAAGGATGCCTGGAAGAACCGGGAGCCCATCGAGTGGGAGCAGATCCACCGCGTTCCCGAGCACGTCCAGTTCCGCCACAACCGCCACATCTCGGCCGGCCTGGACTGCAACGCCTGTCACGGCTCGGCCGCCGAGCCGGTCGAGGAGGCGCACAAGCTGCGCATGGTCCCCGACACGAAGTGGTGGGCCTACGGACTGCCGACGCAGAAACTCGAAATGGGTTGGTGCATCAAGTGCCATCGCCAGAACGGGGCAAGCCAGGACTGCCTCGTCTGCCACTACTAGGCACGGGACGACTCAATGCCGGACTTGAATCGACGAAGCTTTCTGAAGGTGACTGGCTCCGCTGCGGCGGGGGCCGTCGCGACGGGTTGCTACCGCTACTCGGAGATCCCCCAGAAGCTGATCCCCTACGTCGTGCAGCCGGAGGAGATCACGCCGGGCGTTCCGCTCTACTACGCCTCGACGTGTACCGAGTGTGAGGCCGCCTGCGGCCTGCACGTGAAGACGCGCGAAGGCCGTCCGATCAAGCTCGAGGGCAACCCGGAGCATCCGGTCAACGAGGGCGCACTGTGCTCGCGCGGCCAGGCCTCGATCGGCCGGACCTACAGCCCGGACCGATACAAGGCGCCGCAGATGGACGGCGAGGTCATCACCTGGGAGAAGGGTCTCGCGACGCTCGCCGAGAAGGTGCGCGCGAACCCGGCCGGCGTGTACGTGCTCGGCCGCTCCCGCGGACCGACCGCGGATTCGGTCGTCGACGGATTCGTCTCCGGCACCGGCGCTGGCGGCCGCGTTCTCTACGATCCGGCCGGTGGCGAGGCCCTGCGCGCGGCGACGCGCCAGGTCTTCGGCGTCGCGAGCGCGCCGCGCTTCGACCTCTCCCAGGCCGACCTGGTCATCGACTTCGGCAGCGACTTCCTCGAGCAGGGCTCGAGCGTCGAGCACAGCCGCCAGCTCGCGGAAGCGCGCTCGGTGCGCGAGCACGGCGACGGCGGTGCCCGCTTCGTCTACGTCGGTCCGCGGCTTTCGCAGACCGGCTCGAACGCCGACGAGTGGATCCCGGCCAGGCCCGGCACCGAGGGCATCCTGGCCCTCGCCATCGCGCGCGCGGCGGTCGAGGCCGGTGCGGGCGGCGAAGCGCTGACGGCGCTCGCCAAGTACGACGCCCAGAGCGCCGCCGAGAAGACCGGCGTGGACGCGCAGACGATCATCCGGCTCGGCCGCGCCGTGGCCAAGGCGAAGGCGCCTGCGGCGCTTCCGCCCGGGGTCGGTCTCGCCACCCGTCGCGCGGTCGCGAACTCCGCTGCCGTGCTGCTGCTGAACCACGTCGCCGGGGCCCAGGGCAAGACGATGCACGTCCCGGCCGATGCGGGCGCCGCGGCGAGCCACCGGGAACTTTCGACCCTGATCGACGCCATGAAGGCCGGCCGCGTCTCGGTCCTCCTGGTGCACGACGCCAACCCGCTGCACGGCCTCCCGGCCGAGCTCGGCTTCCAGAACGCGCTCGCGAAGGTGCCCTTCGTCGTGTCCTTCGCCTCCATGGCGGACGAGACCTCGGCGGCGGCGAACCTCGTGCTGCCCGACCACTCGCCCCTCGAGAGCTGGGGCGACCGCGCTCCGCGCGACGGCGTTCGCTCGGTGGTGCAGCCTGCCGTGGCGCCGATCTACGACACGAAGGCTCTCGAGGACGTGCTGCTCGAGACGGGCCGCACGCTCGGCGCTTCGCTCCCGGCCGGCTCGTTCCGCGAAGTTCTCGCCGAAGCCTGGGCCGATACCGACTTCCACGCCGCCCTCCAGGCGGGTGGCGTCTTCACGGACGCGGGCAACGGCGGAGGCCGCCCCCTCGCCGCAGGCGCCGGCAGCCTCGAGGCGGGCGAGCCGCCCCTCGAAGGCGACGGCGAGCTCGTGCTCTTCGCGCACCCGCACCCGCTACTGGGGGATGGGCGCGGCGCGAACCTGCCCTGGCTGCAGGAAGTCGCAGACCCGGTCACCAAGGTCGCTTGGATCTCCTGGGCGGAGATCCACAACGAGACGGCCGAGAAGCTCGGCGTCGAACACGGCGACGTCGTCGCCGTCGAGACGCCGGCTGGCCGTGTGGAGGTTCCCGTCGTCCCGCGCGGCGGCGTTCGCAAGGACGTCGTGGCCATCGCGATGGGCCGAGGCCAGACCGTCGGCTGGTACGCCTCGGCCGCGATGGACGGCCAGGACGGCGAAGCCCGCGGCGTGAACGTGCTCGATCTGCTTCCCGCGCGCGCCGACGAGAACGGTGGGCCTGCCTACCTGACGGTGCGAGCCAAGGTCAGCGCGACCGGCGGCTTCCGCAAGATGCCGATGTGGCAGACCAACGACAACAAGCGCGGCCGGCTGCTGGGTCAGCAGATCTCGCTCGTCGCCCTCGCTTCCGGAGAGAAGGGCGCCGCCTACCCGGACGATCACGGGCCGGCCTCCGACGGCCACCACGACGAGCATGCGGCCGATGCCGACGGCGTCTTCCGCGGCGGTGCCGGCGCAGGAGGCGAGAAGCCCGACCCGCATCTCTACGCCCCCTTCGACCCGGCGAACGACTCGGAGAGCGAAGACTATCGCTGGGGAATGACCGTCGATCTCGATCGCTGCACCGGCTGCAGTGACTGCGTCACGGCCTGCTTCATCGAGAACAACATTCCGATCGTCGGCGAGCGCCAGACGGCACTCGGACGCGAGATGCCCTGGATTCGCATCGAGCGCTACATCGGCGACGGCGAGCCCACTCTCGTGGCCGGCCGCCCCTCGATCAAGAGCAACGAGGTGCTCGGCGAAAGCGACGTGCGCCACTCACCGATGCTCTGCCAGCAGTGTGGTGCGGCGCCCTGCGAGCCCGTCTGCCCGGTCTTCGCGACGTACCACAACGAAGAGGGCCTGAACGGCATGGTGTACAACCGCTGCATCGGCACGCGGTATTGCGCCAACAACTGCTCTTACAAGGTCCGCCGCTTCAACTACTACGACTACCAGATCGAGACCTGGCCGGATCCGATGCCCCTGATGCTGAACCCGGACGTCACCGTCCGCGGCCAGGGCGTCATGGAGAAGTGCACGTTCTGCGTGCAGCGCATCCAGGATGCCCGCCAGGGAGCGAAGGACGAGGGCCGGCTGATCGCCGACGGCGAAGTCCAGACCGCGTGCCAGCAGGCCTGCGGCTCCGGCGCCATCGCCTTCGGCAACCTGAAGGACCCCAGCAGTGAGGTTTCCAAGCTCGGGGACGACCCGGTGCGCGGCTACATCTCGCTGCACCAGCTCAACACCCGGCCCGCCGTCACCTACCTGGCGCAGGTCGATCGCGGAAAGGTCGAGGGTTAACCGATGGCTGCCGCCGACATGACGACTTCCGCAAGCCCGCCCGCCAGCAGCGACAGCCGCGCGAACCGCGACATCCTGCGCGTGATGGAGAACACCACTCTCGGGTGGGTGGCTCTCGTGGCGATCACGTTCCTGGTGTTGAACGCCGCGGTCGTGACGGTCTTCTACCAGGTCTACAAGGGCCTCGGGATCGCGGGCTACACCCAGCCGATCTTCTGGGGCGTCTACATCGTCACCTTCGTGTTCTGGGTCGGCATCGCCCACGCCGGAACGCTGATTTCGGCGATCCTCTACCTCTTCCGCGCGAAGTGGCGCAACGCCATCAACCGCAGCGCGGAAGCGATGACGGTGATCGCGGTCATCACGGCGATGCAGTTCCTCGGCATCCACGTCGGCCGCGTCTGGAAGTCCTACTTCATCCTGCCGTATCCGAATCAGCGCGGGCTCTGGGTGAACTTCAAGAGCCCGCTCATGTGGGACACCTTCGCGATCTCGACCTACGGGACGATCTCCGCGGTGTTCCTCTTCGTCGGCATGATCCCGGACCTCGCGATCGCGCGGGACCGCGCCACCGGCTGGCGAAAGCCCCTCTACACGATGCTGGCCCTCGGCTGGCAGGGCACGGCGCAGCAGTGGAAGGCGCACAGCCGCACCACGCTCCACCTCTCGGGTCTCGCCACGCCCCTCGTGCTCTCGGTGCACTCGGTGGTTTCCTGGGACTTCGCCATGTCCATCGTGCCCGGCTGGCACGCGACGATCTTCGCTCCGTACTTCGTCGCCGGCGCCATCTTCTCGGGCTTCGCGATGGTGCTGACGGTGCTGATCCCGGTCCGCCGGATCTACGGCCTCGAGCGCTACCTCACGCTCTACCACTTCGACATGATGGCCCGCTTCATCCTGCTGACGTCGCTGATCGTCGGGTACAGCTACGGGATGGAGTACTTCATCGCCTGGTACTCCGGCGTCGAGGCGGAGCAGAGTTCCTTCTGGCTGCGCGCCTTCGGGCCCTACTGGCTCAGTACATGGAGCATGATCATCCCGAACGTCTTGATCCCACAAATCTTCTGGTTCAAGTGGGCGAGACAGAGCATCCCGATCCTGTTCGTGGTGAGCGTGTTCGTGAACATCGGCATGTGGTTCGAGCGGTACGTCATCATCATCACGAGCCTCTCGCGGGAATACGTGCCGAGCGTCTGGGGCATCTACACGCCCAGCATCCCCGAGCTGATCGTCCTGGCAGGCAGCTTCGGCCTCTTCGGCTTCGCCTTCCTGCTCTTCATCAAGCTCTTCCCGGTGATCGCCATCGCCGAGGTGAAGGAGCTCGAGATTCACGAAAAGACCCACGGGGGGGCGCACTGATGCCGACCGTCCTCGGCGTATTCGACGCACCCGGTGACGTCGCCGACGTCGCGACCAAGCTCCGGCACCGCGGCTTCGGCGAGCTCGAAGTCTTCTCGCCGGCGCCGTTCGCGGAGATCGACGACGCGATCAAGGAGAAGCCGTCGGGCGTTCGGGTGTTCACCCTGATCGGCGGCCTGCTCGGCGCGTTCACGGGCTTCCTGCTCACGATCTGGATGTCGAACGACTGGCAGATCATCGTCGGCGGCAAGCCCTTCTCCTCGATCCCGCCCTACATCATCATCGCCTTCGAGCTGACCATCCTCTTCGGCGGCCTCCTGACGGCGCTCGGCCTGTTCATCGTCGGCGGCCTGCCCAAGGGCACCCCCGGCACCCACGATCCGGGCTACGACGCGCGCTTCTCCGCCGAGGAGTTCGGGCTCGTCGTCGGCTGCGGGGATCGCGACGTCGCCGAGGTCGATTCGCTCCTACGCGCCCACTCCGCGAAGGAGGTGACCCTTGTCGATGCGTAGTCTCGGCACCCCCCTGCGCGGCATCGTCGCGACGGTCTTCATCCTCGTGACGACCACCGGCTGCTGGGAGCAGTGGAGCGAGGACTGGTTCCCGCAGATGAAGTGGCAGAAGGCCGTGCAGGCCTTCGAGTCCGTCGAGCACGAGGGCCAGGTCGTGGGCTTCGCCCCGGCCGAGGGCACCGTCCCGGTCAGCGGCCGCCAGAAGGACGTCGCCCGCATGGATCTCGCGGCCGCCGATGCCCTGGTGAACCCGCGCGATCCGAAGGACTACCGCTCCCTCGAGAACGGCCGCGTTCAGTACGACATCTACTGCGCGACCTGCCACGGCGCGGGCGGCATGGGCGACGGCCCGGTGAGCCTCGCCGGCGCCAAGGCCGGCCCCTTCGCCGGCGTCTTCCCGCTCGTCGGCCTCACCACCGGCCGCAGCGACGGGTACATCTACAACGTGATCCGCATCGGGGGCGGCGGTCAGCCCGGCCTGCGAATGCCCGGCTACGGCCGCATCCCCGAGCAGGACCGCTGGGACATCGTGAACTACGTGCGGTTCCTCGATGCCATGGGAGGCCAGCTGTGAGCGCGCATGCACCCACCCTCGAGCAGGCCCAGCCGCGGGACCTGCCGCAGCCGCTCACGATGGTCTTCGCCGGCCTGGCGGCCGTGGGCGTTCTCGCCTTCCTCGGCGGCCTCGCGAGCGACGCGGAGACCGCCTGGCGCGCCTTCCACGTGAACTTCCTGTACTTCGCCGGCCTCTCCCAGGGCGGCCTCGTGATCGCCGCGATCTTCGTGATCGTGGGCGCCCGCTGGCCCGGGCCGATCCGCCGCATCGCCGAGGGCCTCGCGGCCTGGGTGCCGATCACCTTCGTGCTCGCCTGCGTGCAGTTCTTCGGCCGGGAGCACATCTACACGACCTGGATCGACGGTCCGCCGCCCGCGAAGGCGGCCTACCTGAGCATCGGGCGTCTCTACGTGATGGACCTCGCGATCCTCGCGGTGATGACGATCGTGACCATGATCTTCCTGCGCAGCTCGCTCCGCCCGGTGCTGAAGAGCGCCGAGAGCCGGGGCGGGATGTTCGCGAGCTGGACCTCCGGCTGGCGCGGCGACGAGGAAGAGCAGGCCGCCACCGCCGACCGCCTGCGGGTGCTCGCGCCGATCGTCTGCCTCCTGTTCGCCTTCGGCTACTCCTTCATCGGCATCGACCAGGTCATGTCGCTGTCCCCGACGTGGTTCTCGAACCTGTTCCCGGCCTGGTGGTCCTGGGGCGGGTTCCTCTCCGCGGTCTGTGCGACGACGCTCATCACGGTGCTGGTGCGCAACTCGCCGGGGTTCGAAGGGGCGGTCACGAAGGATCGGCTGCACGACCTCGGGAAGATGATCTTCGCCTTCTCGATCTTCTGGATGTACCTGTTCTTCGCCCAGTACCTGGTGATCTGGTACGGCAACATGCCCGAGGAGACGTTCTTCCTGAAGGACCGCCTCGGTTCGCAGTTCCTCCAGGACACGCGCTACTTCGTCTGGGACCGGATCTCCGAGCCCTACGTGAAGCTGAGCCTCGCCACCTGGGCCTGCTGCTGGATCATTCCCTTCGTCGTGCTGCTCGGTCAGGCCGCGAAGAAGACCCCGCAGATCCTCGGCACCGTGGCGGCGATCCTGCTCTTCGGACAGTGGCTGCTCCAGAACGTGCTGGTCTGGCCCTCGCTGGCGCCGGGGCAGGGCGGTTCGTGGTTCGGGGCGATCCAGATCGGCGTGGCCCTGGGCTTCGTGGGCGCGTTCGGCCTGGTCTACCTCTACTACTCGCGGGTCTTCCCCTCGATCGCACTGCCCGAGCGCTCCTAGCGGACGGGACGCCGCGCCGGGGCGCGCTACCGTCGAAGCGTGACGTCGGATTTCGGACCTTCTCCGCGCGAGACCGTCGAGTTCTCCCTCCGGGAGGGAGAACGGCTCGTGTTCAGCGAGACCGGCTTCCGGCACCCCGCGGCCCTCGAGCGGCTCGACCCCGTCGTCACCCGCTACGAGGACGTCACGCACGTGGCCGTCTCCGGCCGCAGCATCCGGATCGGCAGCCGCAGCTCCGTCTACATCCTGAACCGCAGCGCCTTCCGCCGCCCCGAAGAGGCCGAGGCCTTCGTCGGCGAGCTGGCGCGCCGGGTCGCCGCGGCGCCGGGGGGCGAGGCGCGCGTCGCCGCCATGCACGAGATCGATCGCCGCTCGGCCCTCGCGGGCAAGCAGTGGGCGACCTGGGGCCTCGTCGCCCTGTGTGCCTTCGTCCAGATCCTCCAGCTCTGGGACCCCGGGCGCTGGGAGGCGGCGGGGGAGTTCAGCACGGCCTGGGTCTCGGCCGGCGAGTACTGGCGGATCGTCACCGCGAACCTGCTCCACGCCGTGCCGTTCGTTCCCGTGCACTTCGTCTTGAACGCCCTCGGCCTCCTCGCGCTCGGAGCGCTCCTCGAGTGGACGATCGGGACGGCCCGCACGGCGTTGATCCTGTTCACCTCGGGAATCGGCGCCATGAGCGCCGGGTGGCTCGTGCAGTACGAGCAGGCCGTCGGTGCCTCGGGCATCGTGATGGGCGTCTTCGGCGCGCTGGTCTTCCTCGAGCTTCGCCACGGCGGGGAGCTTCCGGCGCACTGGCGGCTCCCGCGTGCGGTGATCTGGGCCGGGATCGCGCTCCAGGCGGCCCTCGAGATCGTGGCCTGGGCGTTCTTCCCGATCATCGCGACCGGGGCCCACGTGGGCGGCTTCGTCTCGGGGTTCGCGACCTGCGCCGTGGTCGGCCGTGCGGGCCTGTACCGGGAGCCCGTCTCGGGCCGCCTGCGCGCGGCCAACGCCGTGGCCGCCGCGGTCGTGCTGCTGGCCGTCGTGAACGTCGGGCAGACCTACGCCCGCGGGCCCGACCTGATCCGGCAGGCGGACCTCCTCCTCGAGCGCGAGCGCGTCCCGCCCCAGGCGCTGAACAACCTCGCCTGGTTGATGGCGACCGGGGAAGACCCGAGCGGGGAGGAGCTCGACGCGGCGCTCTCCCTGGCCGAGCGCGCCGTCGACGAGACCGCGCGCCGGCAGCCGAACATCCTCGACACCCTGGCCGAGGTGCTCTTCCAGCTCGGGCAGACGGAGGAGGCGATCGCGGTGATCGAGGAGGCGATGCAGCTCGACCCGACGGAGGGCTACTACCGCGGCCAGCGCGACCGCTTCCTCGGCCGGCGTGAGGATCGCCCCGACCCGCCGAGCCTGCCGCAGGGCCCGCCCCGGAGCGGTCCGCTCGACCCGACGGCGCCCGAGTTCCCGATCTAGGGCCGCGTTCCCGATCTAGGGGAGGACGAGCTCCTCGCCGTCTTCGGCGACGAGCACGTGGCCGTCGTAGGACTCGTCGACCACCCGGCTGAACATGAAGTCGTAGAGCGGCGGCGGGCGCAGCCGCGTCAGCACGAGGGAGTCGACGCCGGCGCGCGTTGCGATGCCGCCGACCTCTTCGAGGGGCGTCAGCCAGGTGGCCTCCACGCGGAGGCGTTCCGGGTCGTCGGCGCCCGCTTCGATCGCCTGCTCGAGGGAGCCACTCCAGTAGGCGTCGTGGACGAGCGCGTCCGCGCCGCTCGCGAGGGCGACGAGCTGCTCCTGCCCCCAGCCCGACGTGCCGACCACGACGGCGCGACCGGCGGCCTCGAAGCGATAGGCGAAGGCCTGGGCCGGTCCGCCCGGAAGCTCGGCCGCACGCACCGAGAGCCCCGCGGATTGCGCGTTCCACCCGTCGGCGATCTCCACGACCTCGAAGGTCGCGCCGGCGCCCGGCAGGTCGAAGGAGGCGCCTCGCGCGGAGACGCCGGCCCGGTGGGCGGCGGTGAGGCCCTCGGCGAGCGCGCGGGTTCCCGGCGGGCCGACGAGGCGCAGGGGCGTCTCCCGGGAGTTGAGCCAGCCGGTGAGCAGGAGGTCGTCGAGGCCGACCGTCGTCTCGGGGGAGAGCCGGGTCAGGAAGACCGTATCGGGCTGGGTGAGCGGAATGCGCGCTGTGCGCAGCGCCTCGGCGACGCCGCGCCCCGCGTCGACGAGCACCGCGCGGGTGCCGGTGCCGAGCAGGGTCGCCGGGCCGAGGCGGTTCGGGTTCTCGTAGATCGTGCCCGTGCCGACGGTGACGATGGTCAGTCCGTCGAACTCGCGCGGCTCGAGCCACTGCAGGTCCTCGGCCATGGCCTTGAACTGGGTGGCGATGTAGTGGGTGCCCCAGCTCGCGATGGTCACGCCGATCGCGAGGAAGATGGCAAAGACGCGGAGCTTCAACGCAGGCTCCTCACGCGAAGACGACGGTCTTGTTCTGGAAGACGATCACCCGGTCTTCGAGGTGCCAGCGCACGGCGCTCGCCAGGGCCGTGCGCTCGACGTCGCGCCCCTTGCGGATCAGGTCCTTCACCGAATCGCGGTGGGAGGTCCGCACGACGTCCTGGGCGATGATCGGGCCCTCGTCGAGATCGGTGGTCGCGTAGTGGGCGGTGGCGCCGATCAGCTTCACGCCGCGCTCGAGCGCCTGGTGGTAGGGCTTCCCGCCCTGGAAGGCGGGCAGGAACGAGTGATGGATGTTGATGATGCGCCCCGGCATCTCGTCGATGAATTCCGAGGAGAGGATCTGCATGTAGCGGGCCATGACCACGAGGTCGACGTCGTGCTCGCGCAGGAGTTCGAGCTCGGCCTTCTCCTGATCGCGCTTGGTCTCCCGCGTGATCGGGAAGACGTGGTAGGGGAGCCCGAAGTCCTCGGCCACGGGGGCGAGGTCCGGATGGTTGCTCACGATCAGCGGGATCTCGCAGGCGAGCTCCCCGGAGCGGTGACGCAGGAGGAGGTCGTAGAGGCAGTGCTCGTACTTCGAAACGAAGATCGCCACCCGCTTGGGCTGGCCCGTGTAGGAGAGCTCGAAGTCCATCTCGAAGCGCTCCGCGACCTCGGCGATGGCGCGTTCGAGGGTCTGCCGGTCGGTGTGGAGACCGGCGTAGTCGAAGCGGATGCGCTGGAAGAACATGCCCGCGGCGGCGTCCGTGTGCTGATCGGCGGCCAGGATGTTCGCGCCGTGCCCGTAAAGAAGCTGTGCCAGGGCGGCGACGATGCCCGGCCGATCGGGGCAAGAAACCAGCAGAATCGCGGTGTTAGAGGGTTCGGTGCGCTGCGTCATGGCGCCGCAGTCTAGCATTCCGTTCTCGCGCCTCCCCCGGTCGTCCGATAAGTTGCCGTGTGAGGGGGTTCACTCACCCCCGAGTCCCGGACGGTTCGCAGTGGGCGGGCCGGGTCGGGGCAGCTCGGAGGGGCGGGCTCGGCGACCGCCCCGCACCCGGGTTCCGACGCGAGGTCTGGGCCTCGCTGGAAAATGACCACGCCGGGATGGAGGTGATTCGGTGTCTCAATGTAGAACTACGGCGAGTGAGGTGGACGCGTCCTAGACGCCACATCGAATCCTTGATCCAGGTGTGGTTGGGACGCTGTTCCCAGTCTACCGGCCCCGGAGGTGCGGACGTCGTAGCCGCTGAAACCGCCTCCGGGGCTTTCTTTTGCCCGGCTCTCCCCCTCAAGAGTCTAGGATCCCGGCATGCGAGACGAACTCTCCCCGATCGTGCTGCTCGAGCGGACCCTGCGCGTCTTCCCGAAGAAGACGGCGGTCGTCCACGGTGACCTGCGTTGGAGCTACGAAGACTTCGCCCGGGAGGTCGGCCGGCTGGCGGGTGCGCTCGTTCGCGCTGGCGTCGAGCCGGGCGACCGCGTGGCCTTCCTGGCGCCGAACGTTCCGGCCCTGCTGGCCGCCCACTTCGCCGTGCCCCTGGTGCGCGGCGTGCTCGTCGCGATCAATACCCGGCTGAACCCGGCCGAGGTGAACTACATCCTGAACCACTCCGGCGCGAAGATCGTCTTCGCGGACCCGGAGCTCGCGGACCGCGTGAGCGACGGCCCGGAGCCGCTGGCGGCGCGGCCGACCCTCGTGAACGTGGAGGACCCGGAGGCGGGCGTGCTCGGGACGCCGCTCGACGGCCCCCGCTACACCGAGTTCGTCGAAGGCGCCGAGGTCCTCCCGATCCAGAACGACCTCGACGACGAGGAGCGCGTCCTCTCGATCAACTACACGTCGGGAACGACGGGGCGCCCGAAGGGCGTCATGTACACCCACCGCGGCGCCATGCTGAACGCTCTCGGCGAGATGGTCGTCCACCGGCTGGAGCGGGACTCGACCTTCCTGTGGACGCTGCCACTCTTCCACTGCAACGGCTGGTGCTTTCCGTGGGCCGTGACCGGCGCCGGCGGCAAGCACGTGATGCTGCGGGCCGTCGACCCGCCGCGCATCCTCGAACTCGTCGAGGCGGAGCGGGTCACCCACTTCAACGGGGCGCCAACGGTGCTCCTCATGCTCGCCGAGGCACCCGAAGCGGAGGGGATCCGTTTCGACCCCGAGATCCGCGTCGCCACGGGCGGCGCACCGCCTTCGCCGACGCTGCTGGCGCGCATGGAAGAGATGGGCGTCCGCATCTGTCACCTCTACGGGCTCACCGAGACCTACGGGCCCCACGTCTACTGTGAACTCCAGCCCGAGTGGGAGACCCTCGACATCCCGACCAAGGCCCAGTACCTGGCGCGCCAGGGCGTGCCCTTCCACCACGCCACGCATCTGCGCGTCGTCGACGCCGAGATGAACGACGTGCCGGCCGACGCGGAGACCATGGGCGAGGTGGTCATGCGCGGGAACAACGTGATGAAGGGCTACTTCGAGGACGAGCCGGCCACCGAGGAGGCCTTCCGCGGCGGCTGGTTCCACTCGGGCGACATCGGCGTCCTCCACCCCGACGGCTACATCGAGCTGCGCGACCGCAAGAAGGACATCATCATCAGCGGCGGGGAGAACATCTCGACGATCGAGGTCGAGCACACCGTCGTGCAGCACCCGGACGTCCTGGAAGCGGCGGTGATCGCGATGCCCCACGAGAAGTGGGGCGAGGTGCCCAAGGCTTTCGTGACCCTGCGCGAGGGCGCGAGCCTGTCGGAGGCGGAGCTGATCGAGTTCACGCGCGACCGCCTCGCCCACTTCAAGTGCCCGAAGGCCATCGAGTTCGGCGAGCTGCCGAAGACGAGCACCGGCAAGATCCAGAAGTTCCGCCTGCGCGAGAAGGAGTGGGCGAGCGAGACGAGCCGGATCAAGGGCTGAGGGCTTCGGCGCGGAACCGCGCCCCGGTCATTCGTCGGGCCAGAGTTCCGCGGCCGTCGGGTCGGCTTCCGCCTGGGCGAGCAGGTGCGGGGGAAGAAGCTCCGCAGCGACGGTGAGCGCCCGCGCCGCCTCCCCGGACCGGCCCTCCACCCAGAGCGCCCCGGCCATCTGGAGCGCCGCGCCCGCTGCCGAGGCGCGCTTGGCCTCGGGCCCGAGGCCCGGGAAGAGCGGGTCTCCCGTGAGCGAGGCCGTGCGCACGCCGTCGACGAAGCGCTGCCATTCGATCGCGACGTAGGGATCGGCGAGGCCGGCCCTTCCGCCGCGGTGGTTGCGGGCCGCGAGGTACTGCAGGGCCGGGTGATCGGTCGTGTTGCGCGGCGTCGGGACGAGGGACGGCACGAGTGGGCCGAGGGCCCCCGCGTAGAGGCTCCAGAAGCCGGCCGGGTCGGTCACCCAGCGGTCGCGTTCGCCCCGCGCCGCGAGTCGGCGCACCGCGGCCTCGACGGCCGCCGCGCTCGCCAGCGCATCCCGCCAGCCCACCAGGGCGACGATCGGGAAGCGGCCGTAGAAATCCCCGCGGAAGAGGCCCGCGTTCGGGAAGGCGTCGAGGAAGGTGGCGAGGATGACGTGGAACTCCTCGCCCCCGAGCTGGTAGAGCGGGAGCCACTGGCAGAAGAGCCCGCCCGGTGCGAGCCGCTCCCGGACCGCCTCGAAGTGCTCGCGCGTGTAGAGCGCGGCGGTTCCCGATCGCCAGGGGACGTAGAGGTCCGCGATCACGACGTCGAAGCGCTCGCTCGTGCGCGCGAGGAAGTTGCGCGCGTCGTCGACGACGACCTCGACGCGCGGGTCCGTGTGGACGCCGCGGTTGGCGTCGGCGAAGTGGCGCGCGCCGGCACGGGCGACCTCCGGGAGGATCTCCACCAGGTGGATCCGCTCGAGCGGGTGGGCCAGCAGGGCGCCGGCGCTGATGCCGCTCGCCGAGCCGGCATGGACCGCCGAGCGCGCGGTCGGGTGCAGGAGCAGGGGCAGGTGCCCCTGGCGTTCCTGGTGGACGATCTCCGCCGTGCCGCCGAGGGAGTAGTGGTTGTCCGTGCGGATGAGCCGCTCGCCGCGGCTCTCGATGACCGCGACGATGCCGCCCGGCGTGGTGCGCGCCTCGATTGCCGTCTCCCCCTCGGCCAGGCGCATCTGGGGCACTTCGAGGGGCGAAGCGAGGGAGAAGCAGCTGGCCCAGCCCGCGACGAGGGCCAGTACCCGGAGGCGGCGCACGCCGTCGTTCGGGTCCGGGATCAGGAACACGGCGGCGAGGTAGCCCCCCGCGACGCCGGCGAAGGCGCCCCAGAGGCCGAGCGTCGGGAGCAGCCAGTAGGGTGCCGCGAGTGCGCCCGCCATGGCCCCGGCCGTGTTCGCGACGACGAGCCTGCCGAGCAGGTCGCCGCTCGCCGCCTCGGGCCGCCGCTCGGCCGCCCAGGAGAGCGAGAGCGGAAAGATCATGCCGCCCGCGAAGAGCAGCGGACCGGCGCCGAGGGCCGCCATGCCGAGGCACTCGAAGAGGTAGCGGGGCCAGGGCGCACCGACGCCCGCGAACTCGAGCCCGTCGCTCAGCGCGTAGAACGAGCCGGGGAAGGCGACGAGGGTCAGCGCGGCGGCGACCGCGACGAAGCCCGCCGCCCGCGGAGCGGGATGGACGCGCCGTACGAGGGCCGCGGCGGCGGCCGCGCCGAGGGCCAGGGCGCCGAGCACGACGACCAGCACCGTCCCGAACGCGTAGACGGATTGGTTCATGACCTGGGCGAAGGCCTGGACGAGCAGGACCTGGCTCGCCAGCGTTCCGAAACCCGAGAGGGCGGCGAGGGCGGGCGGGCCCGCCCCGAGCGATCCCGCGTCGGCCCCCTCCGCGATCGGTTCCCGGGGTTCGTCCCGCGCAGAGATCACGAACGCGCCGACGGCCGCGAGGGCGGAGAGGACGGCGCCGCAGAGCCAGGCGGCGCGTACGCCGAAGGCGTCCGGGATCCAGAACGCGCCCGCGGCGGCGCCCGCGGCGGCGCCGAGCAGGTTCACCGCGTAGAGAATCGATCCGGCGCGTCCGATCCGGCCGCCTTCCCGGGCCGCGGCGCCGCCGATGGCCGGGAAGCTCGCGCCGAACGCGATCGACGCCGGGAGCGTGGCCAGGAGTGCGACGCCGAAGCGCAGGGCGACGAGCAGCGTCGGCTGCGTGCGCAGGGCGTCGTAGGAGCCATCCATGAGGCCCTCGCCGATTCCGAGGAGGACCGGGACGGCGAGGACGCCGAGCGTCGCGAGCGCTTCGATGATCGCGTAGGCGCGGAGCGGGCGTCGCCAGCGGCGTGCGAGGCGCGCCGCCACGAGCGCGCCGAGGGCGTGGCCCGCGAAGAAGGCGAGCAGGGTCGCAGAGGCGGCCGGGGCCGTTGCCCCGAGGAGATCGCGCAGCCAGCGCAGCCAGACCGTCTCGGCGAGCAGGGCGCTGGCCCCGGAGAGCAGGAAGAGCGGCGCGAGCTGGAGGAGGCGCCCCATGTCCGGGGGCGCCGGCGGGGCAGGGGGCTCGGCGCCCGCGGCCCGTCCGCGAGAAGGTCGGCGGGCGGCCACTACTTGATCGCCAGGGGGTTGATCGGCGAGCCGACGCCGCCGGTGATCGGGAGCGGCGGGGCGGTGAAGAGGAACGCGTGGTCGCCGTCGGCCGCGCAGGCCTCGGCGAGGGCGTCGAGCACGAACATCTCGCCGAGCAGGAGCCCGGTGTTGCGCAGGCTCACCATGTGGAGCGGCATGACACAGTCCGGTGTCTCGGCGGGGTGGACCTCCACGCAGAACGTATCGGTGGCGACCGCCGCGATCTCTCGCTCGAAGAGCCATCGCGCGCAGCGGAGCGAGAGCCCCGGTGACGGGCCGACGTAGCCGTCCCAGGAACCCTGGCTCCGATGCCGTCCGAGCTTGCCCGTCCGGACGAGAACGACGTCGCCCGGCCCGACCGTCACGCCCTGGTCCTCGGCGCAGGCGTCGAGCTCCTCCGGGAGGATGGCTTCCCCATCCTCGAGATGGCCGACCCGGCGATGCCGCGCGACGTCGAGCAGCACGCCGCGCCCGACGACGCCCCGGGCGAGCTTCTCGATGCCGTTGGCGGCCGCGCCGCTGCTCGAGACGAGCGCCGCGTCGCGATCGTTGTACATCTTCCCGTCGTAGAAGACGTGGGAGAGCGCGTCCCACTGGGTCGCGCACTGGGTCGGCATGTGGATGGCGTCGTCTGCGTAGCCAAAGCCGCCCGGGTGCTCCTGGGCGTCGCCGCCGTCCACGAGCATGGTGTGGATCGGATTGAAGCGGCGGCCGCGGGCCGGGCCGTCCGCCTCGAAGGGCAGGCCGAGGGAGAACACCTCGCCGCTGCGCGGGAGCTTCGTCGCGGCGAGCACCCGCTCCGGGGTCAGATGGTTCAGCGTGCCGAACTCGTCGTCCGGGCCCCAGCGGCCCCAGTTCGAGTAGCGCCGCCCGAGCTCGCGGACGGTCCTCGCATCGAGCTTCTCCTCGCTCACGCGCCGCGTTCCCGGAGCGCCCGCTCGACCTCGTCGACGTCGCCCGGCACGTCGACGGCGCGGCTCTGCCAGCCTTCGAGGATCGCGGCGCGGATGGCGTGGCCGTGTTCGAGGGCGCGCAGCTGTTCGAGCCCTTCGGCCCGTTCGGCCGGGGTCTGGGCGAGCGTCACGAACTCGAGCAGGAACTCGCGGCGGTAGACGTAGAGGCCGACGTGCTGCCACCAGACGGGCTCCGCCGCCGGGTCGTTCGTCTCGCGCAGGAGCGGGATGCAGGCTCGCGAGAACCAGAGCGCCCGGCCCCGCTGGTCGAGGACGACCTTCACGCGGTTCGGGTCGGCCAGGGCGCTCGGCTCGGCTTCGTGGACGAGGGTCGACATCACGGCACCGGGGTCGGCGGCGAGCGCCTCGACGGCGGCGTCGATCACGAAGCCCTCGATCAGCGGCTCGTCGCCCTGGATGTTCACGATCACGTCGCCTTCGAGGGCGGCGGCCGCTTCGGCCAGGCGGTCCGTCCCGGTCGGGTGGTCGGGAGAGGTCATCACACAGGGTGCGCCGAATTCGCTGCAGGCCGCGGCGATCCGCTCGTCGTCGGTGGCCACGACCACCTCGCGCAGCCGCTTCGCCTGCCGTGCGCCCTCGTAGACGTGCTGGAGCATCGGCTTGCCGGCGATCGGCGCGAGGGGCTTTCCGGGGAAGCGCTGGGCTGCGTAGCGCGCGGGGATCAGGCCGACGGCGTTCATCACGGGGCATGGTACAGTCCTCGCCCGGCGCAGAGAAGGAGTGTCCATGGCCACGTTCGGAATCGTCGTCGGCGGCGGGCCGGCCCCCGGAATCAACGGGGTGATCGGCTCGGCCGCGCAGCACGCCCTGGCGAGCGGCGCCCGCGTGATCGGCCTGCTCGATGGCTTCCGCTGGCTGATGGCCGGCGATACGAGCCACGTCCGGGAGCTCTCGGCGGGCGAGGTCTCCCAGATCCACCTGCGCGGGGGCTCGATCCTCCACACGTCGCGCGCCAACCCGACGAAGGACGAGGCGGACCTCGCCCGGGTCGTCGAATCCCTCGATGCGCTCGGCATCGACCACCTGATCACGATCGGCGGCGACGACACCTCCTTCTCGGCGCGCCGCGTCGCCGAGGTGGCCGGGGGCCGCATCCGCGTGGTCCACGTCCCGAAGACCATCGACAACGACCTGCCGCTGCCCCCGGGCGTCCCGACCTTCGGCTTCGAGACCGCGCGCGAGCACGCCGCGACCGTGGTCGAGGCCATCGGCGAAGACTGCCGGACCACCGGGCGCTGGTTCTTCGTGATCATGATGGGGCGGACCGCAGGGCATCTGGCGCTCGGCGCCGGGAAGTCCGGCGGGTCGACCGTCACCGTCATCCCCGAGGAGTTCCCCGAGGGCCACATCCGCATCGATCAGGTCGTGCGCGTGCTCGAGGGCTCGATCGTGAAGCGGCTCGCTCAGGGCCACCGCGACGGCGTCGCCGTGGTCGCCGAGGGCGTCGTCGAGCGCTTCGACCCGGAGGATCCGATCCTGAAGGACGTCCCCCGCGACGAGCACGGCCACGTGCGGCTGGCCGAGGTGCCGCTCGGCAAGGTGCTGCGCACTGCCGTCGCCGAAGCCCTGGCCTCGCGCGGGATCACCGTCGCGATCGGCGAGAAGGACGTCGGCTACGAGCTGCGCTGCGTCTCGCCGACGGCCTTCGATCGCGACTACACGCGCGACCTCGGCGTGGGCGCCGTCCGGGCGCTCCTCGCCGGAACGAGCGACGCCATGATCACCCGGCAGAACGGCACGATCGTGCCGGTCCCGTTCCGCGAGATCGTCGACGAGGCGACCGGCCGGACCCAGGTCCGCGAGGTCGACACGGGCGAGGATGCCTACGCGAACGCGCGGGCCCTGCAGACCCGGATCGAGGCGACGGATCTTTCGGATCCGGCGTCGCTCGCCAAGCTGGCCGAGGCTGCGGGCCTCTCCGAGGACGAGACGCGGCAGCGCTTCGGCGACCTCGCCTAGTTGGCCGCCAGCCAGACAACGCCGGCCCCGCCCGAGTCCCTGCCCAATCCCTGGTGGATCCCGCCCTTCCTCGGGAAGATCCCGCCCGGCGTCGAGCGCAAGCATCTCTCCCTGCTGGGCGCCGTCGCCGCCGCGCTGATCTTCGAGGAGTACGACCTCGCGCTGATCACCTCGGTCCTGCCCTTCATCGCGACCTACTTCGGAGTTCCCGAGAGCAGCCTGCCGACCTATCTCGGCGTCGTGCGGGTCGGCGCGATCCTGGCCTTCCCGCTCGTGGTCTACGGCGATCGGATCGGCCGCCGCCGGACGTTCCTCGCGAGCCTCGCGGCGAGCGCCGCGGCCACCGTCGCGACCGGCTTCGCCTGGAGCATGGAGAGCTTCGTCTTCTTCCAGATGCTCGTGCGCGTGACCTTCGTGGCGGGCGTCTCCGTCGCCTACGTGCTCGTGGCCGAGGAGTTCCCGGCCGAACGCCGGGGCTGGGGGATGGGGGTGCTCGCGGCCGTCGGGGCCACGGGCTACGCGATCGAGGCGCTGCTCTTCTCGCAGATGCACCATCTGCCCTACGAGTGGCGGGCGCTCTATTGGGTGGGCGTGATCCCGCTGCTCCTGCTCGGCGTGTTCGCCCGACGGATCCCGGAGACGGAGCGCTTCGAGGCCCAGGACGCCTCCGGGGCCGTCGCGGAGAGTTGGTTCGAGCCCATGCGCCGGCTGCTCGCGGAGAGTTCGGGGCGGCTGGCGACGGTCGCCGCGGGGATGGCGATCCAGGGTTTCGCGGGCGTCGCCGCCTTCCAGTTCACCGCCTATCACACGATCAAGTACCTCGGTTGGACCAAGGGCGAGTACGCGGCCATGTTCATCATCGGTGGCGCGATCGGCATCGTCGGGAACGTCGTCGCCGGACATCTCGGAGACCGATTCGGGCGCCGCTGGGTCGGAGGCGTCTGCTACGCCCTGTTCCCGGCCTGGGTGGCGCTCTTCTACTGGGGGCCCGCGAACGTCGTGCCCTTTGCCTGGGTCGGGTTCGTCTTCACTTCCTCGGGCGGCCGCATGATCCTCCGGGCGTTCTCGACGGAGCTCTTTCCGACGGCGCACCGCGCGACGGCCGGGGGTTGGCTGCTGCTCGTCGAGGTGCTCTCCTCCGCCCTCGGCCTGTTCGCCCTGGCGCCGTTCGTCGCGAACGAGGGTGACCTCGCCCAGAGCATTCCCTACCTCGCCTGCGCGACGCTCCTCGTCTCGGGAATCCTGCTCTTCCTCCCCGAGACCCGCAGTCGGGAGCTCGAGGAGATCTAGACGCCGCAGAGCGTCCGGCGGCGGGCTGCTAGCATGAGGCCATGTCGAACGCTCCCGGGGCGCCGATCGAGACCTCCGCCCACGTTTCCGACGCGACGCGCGCCCGAAAGCCCGACCGCCCGTGGTACGCCTACGCCTCGCGCCTCGTCCCCGAGCCGAAGGACGCCGGGCGCTGGGTCGACCTCGGCTGCGGCGTCGGCGAGTTCCTCGAGCGGATGGGGGAGGGCGGCCACCGCGGCTTCGGCCTCGACTTCTACGCACGCAACGCCGCCGGTGCGGCGAGGGCCGGGCACCCGGCCGTCGCGGGCGACCTGAACCACCCGCTGCCCTTTCGCGACGCGAGCCTCGACGGCATCACGCTCGTCGAGGTGATCGAGCACATCGTGCGCGCGGAAGCGCTGGTGGAGGAGATGGCGCGCGTCGTACGGCCCGGCGGCTGGCTCGTGCTCACGACGCCGAACGTCGTCCACTGGACCTACCGCTGGCGCACGCTCACGGGCCACCCGCCGAAGCAGGAGGGCTACCACTACCGCTTCTTCACCCAGAAGAAGCTCGAGAAGCTCCTGCGCGAACGCGGCTTCGCGCTCGAGGCGCGCACCTCCTTCGGGAAGCAGGCCCTGCTGACGCGGCTCTCGCGCCTCACCTCCGGTGGGCGTAAGAAGGTCCGCTACGTCGTGCCGCCGCCGCTCGAGACGCTCTTGGCACAGCACTTCGTCTGGCGCCTGCGGCGGATCGAGTAGCCCTCGATCAGGCCGCGCCGCGGGTCTGGAGGTCGACGAAGCGCCGGTAGGCGCCGCCCTCGCGCGCGATGAGCTCTTCGTGGCTCCCGCGTTCGAGGATGCGGCCCTCTTCCAGGAAGAGGATCTGGTCGGCCGCGCGGATCGAAGACAGCCGGTGCGCGATCACGATCACGAGCTTCGTCCGGCTGGCTTCGCGCAGCGCGGCGACGAGCGCGTGCTCGGTCTCCGGGTCGAGGGCCGAGGTCGGCTCGTCGAGGATCAGGATCGGGGCGTCGCGCAGGAGCGCGCGCGCGATGGCGAGCCGCTGCTTCTGGCCCGTCGAGAGCCGCCCGCCGCCGCGGCCGAGGGGCGTCCGGTAGCCCTCCGGGAGCGCTTCGATGAACCGGTCCGCTCCAGCGACGCGCGCGGCGCGTCGCAGTTCCGCATCGCTCGCCTCGGGGTTGCCGATGCGGAGGTTCTCCTCGACCGTCGCATCGAAGAGCTGGGTCTCCTGGAACACGAACGCGACCTGGTCGCGCAGGGAGGCCCGCGTGGCTTCGCGCACGTCGACGCCGTCGGCGAGGATGCGCCCCGCATCCGGCTCGAGGAAGCGCGGGATCATGTAGGCGAGGGTCGTCTTGCCGGCGCCCGCCGGCCCGACGAAGGCGGTGAAGGAGCCGAGCGGCGCTTCGAAGTCGACGTTCTCGAGCGCCTGCGCGTTTCCGTAGCGGAACCCCACGCCTTCGAAGCGAAGCCCCTCCCGGAGGGGTGCGAGGGGCGGCATGCCCTGCGGATCCTCTTCGCCCGCGAGCTTCATCAGGAAGGAGACGCGGTGGAGGCCCGAGGCGGAGCTCTGGGAGAGGAACCACGCTCCGCCGAGCTCGAAGGCCATGAACGCCATCTGGGTGTAGAAGGTCGTGAGCAGCGTCAGGTCGCCCGGTGTGAGGTTTCCGGCGATCACCTCGTCGATCATGTGCAGGAAGAGGACGATGCCCGCCGCGCCACCGGCCAGGACGGCGACGAAGATCGCGCCCATGACGACGCGGACCATGCCGCGGTACTCGGCGAAGGAGCGATCCGAGTCCGCGTCGAAGCGCTTCCGCTGCAGCGCTTCGGCGCCGAGGCTCTGGACGGCGAGGATGTTCTGGACGCCCTCCTCGAGGGTCGAGGTCGTTCCGGAGCCGGCGAGGCGGCTGCGCTCACCGCGGTTCCGGTAGACCGCCGAGAACGGGATCGTCACGAGCAGGGTGAGCGGCAGCACGGCCATCGCCGACCACACGATCCACGGGTCGTCCCCGAAGAGCGTCGCGAGCATCCACGCCATGAGGAGGATGCCGATTGGCGCGGCGATCGGCGTGAGGATCATCCGGTAGCAGACCTGGGTGATCGCGGGCGTGTCGTACATGACGCGGTAGACCGCGTCGCCGATGCGCTCGTCGTCGAAGGCGCGCATCGGGAGCGTCTGGATGCGCTCGAACAGCCGCGATCGGTAGAGGTGGTTCAGGTCCTGGCTGAGCCGCAGGGTGAAGTGGTAGTCGAGCAGCCCGAGCAGGCCGCCTCCGAGCGTGAAGCCGACGTTGGCGTCGTTCTCGGTCTGCGTCGCCGTGTCCTGGCCCTGGGCGACGTTCGCGTCGGCGGTGTCGCGCTCGCGAAGGGTCACGCCGAAGGCACCGAACAGGACCAGGGTGACGAGCTGGACCCCCGCGGTGCGCATCGCGATCTCGGCGGGCGCCCCCGCGGCCATCCAGGAGACGATGCCGTGCAGGAACGGCGGGTACTGGTCGAGCGCGCCGGCGATCGGCATCGCCAGGATGACGTGGTCCGTGAAGATCTTGATCGGGAAGGGCAGGAAGAGCATCGGCAGGACGGAGATCACGACGACCAGCGCCTTGAACAGGAACCGCCCGCGCAGGGGGCGCACCCAGGAGATCGCTTCGCGGAAGAGGCGAACGGTCTCCCCGGCGCTGATCTGCGTGCTCTCCTGGAGGCCCGGCCGGGCCGTCGCCGTCGGTTCGCTCACGATGCGGCCTCGAGCTCGACGTGCCGCCGGTAGCTGCCCTCTTCGCGGAGGAGGTCGTCGTGGGTTCCGCGCTCGACGATCCGGCCGTCGCGCAGCACCACGATCTGGTCGGCCCGGCGGATCGTGCTGAGCCGGTGGGTCACGAGGAAGATCACGCGCCCCTCGCCCCAGGCGGCGAGGCGCTTCAGCACCTCGAGCTCGGTCGCCGCGTCGAGGGAGGCGGTGGGCTCGTCGAGGACGAGGATCGGCGCGTCCTTGAGGATCGCCCGGGCGATCGAGATGCGCTGGCGCTGCCCCGTCGAGAGCTTGGCGCCGCGCTCGCCGAGCAGGGTGTCGTAGCCCTCGGGCAGACGTTCGATGAACTCGTCCGCGCAGGCGACCCGCGCCGCCGCGCGCACGGCCTCGTCGCTGGCGTCGGGCACCGCGAAGCGGATGTTCTCGCGGATGGTCGTTCCGAAGAGCAGGTTCTCCTGCAGGGCGATCGAGACGTTCTCGCGCAGGCTCTCGAGCTGGACGTCCTTCAGGTCGACGCCGTCGATCTCGATGCGGCCGCCGTCCGGGTCGAAGAGCCGAAGCAGGAGGGTGACGAGCGTGCTCTTGCCCGAGCCCGTCGGGCCGACGAGCGCGGTGATGGTGCCCGTGCCCGCTTCGAGATCGACGGATTCGAGGCACGGACGGTCCGGCTGGTACCGGAAGGAGACGTCGCGGAAGCGGACGCCCTGGCGAAGCGGCGCGAGGGGCTTTGCATGAGGGGCGTCCTCGACCTCGGGCTCGAGGTCGAGCAGCTCGAACACGCGGTCGAGGCCGACGGCGATGTCCTGGCCCTTGCCCCACATGCGAAGCAGCATGCGGAAGCCCCGGCCGCCGGAGCTGAAGCGATCCTTGAAGAACTGGTACACGCCGAGCGTCCAGACATTGATGCCGAGGTAGACGGCGATCCACTCGGCGCGTAGACCCGAGCCCCTGGCCGTCTCGACGGCGGCGAGGGCGATGCCGCTGATGGCGACGAAGCCGAGCGTCAGGAACAGGAGCACGCCGTAGATCGCGAGGACGCTGCGCGCGCGATAGGCGGCCTGGAAGGCTTCCGTCGACGCTTCCTCGAACCGCTCCTGCTCGCGCCGCTCGGCGCCGAAGGCCTTGAGCACGCGGATGCCCGAGACGGTCTCCTGGATGCGTGAGGTGAGCCGGCTGTTCGCCTCGCGGGCGCTGCGGAAGCGGACCCGGAGGGGCTTCGAGAACAGCGCGCCCACGAGAAGCTGGAGCGGGACGACGGCCAGCAGGAGCCAGCCGAACTTGGGCGCCAGCATCGCCACCGCGACGCACCCGATCGCGAAGAAGGCGAGGCCGCGCAGGGGGACGAGGATCATCACCTCGATGAGCTGCGTCGCCATCGCGCTGTCCTGATAGACGCGGTAGATGGCATCGCCGACGCGCGTCCCGGAGTGGAAGCGGAGCGAGAGCGTCTGCAGCCGTGCGAGCATTTCGAGCCGCAGCACCTGGTTCACGCGCTGCAGGATCCAGATGTAGTAGTAGGAGAGGCCGAGCACGGCGAGGACGAGCGGCAGCGCCATCGGGACGACGAGCAGCCCGCGCCGCGCGACGGTGCGGCGCTGCTCCTGGGTGAGCGCCTCGACCTCGACGGTCTCCGCCGGGTCCATGCGCACCAGGGTCGCCTGGAGCTCCGTCAGCGGTTCTCCGAGCAGGACGCGGGTGAGGAAGAGGTCCGAGAGCACGAGGCCCGGTGCGATCGCGACGGTCAGGAAGATCGTCCAGCCGAGCACGAGGGCCACGACGTGGCGGCGCACGCCGCGCAGCAGGGTGAGGCAGCGCGCGAAGATCTGGAGCACGAGCCGGAAGCCCAGCCGGTCCTGGCTGCTCCCCTCGCCCAGGCGCTGGAGGGCCTCGCGGCGTTCGGCCGCGGCGTTCGGGCCGGCCGTCACCGGGCGCTCCTCGGCCGGGGGCTCAACGGTCCGTGGCTCGCGAAGAAGGGTCCGCGCTCGAGTCGTCGGTCAACGGTGATGCATCCTCTTTCGGACTTGGCTGGGCGCGGCCTGCCCGATAGGGTAACCGCGCCCGAGCCGGGAGGGGCCAGCGATGAAGCTTCTCGACGCATTTCGCGCTGGCGGCGCGGCCCTCTCCCGGGCGACGGAACGCTGGGTCCCCGATTCCTGGGTGATCTGCATGATCCTGACGGCACTCGCCCTGGTCCTGGCGATCGCAGGGGCCGGGGTCGGCCCCGAGGAGGCGGTGCTCGCCTGGGGGGCCGGCATGTGGAATCTGCTGACCCTGGCCATGCAGTTCACGATCGCCATGGTCGCCGCCCACGCCTGCGTGACGTCCCGGCCCGTCTATCGCGGGCTCGACCGCCTGGCCGGCCTCCCGGACCCGGAGAAGCCGCTCCAGGCCGTCGCTCTGGCCGCCGCGGTCTCGCTCGGTACGGCGTATCTGAACTGGGCGCTCTGCCTGGTCGGCTGCGCGCTCTTCGTGCCGTTCCTCTGCCGCCGCAACCCGAACGCCGACGTACGCCTCTTGATCGTCGGCTGCTACGTCGGGATGGGCACGGTCTGGCACGGCGGGCTCTCGGGCTCGGCGCCGCTGATCCTTGCGACCCCGGGCAACCCGCTCGTGGCCCCGGCGGTGGGCGAGCCGGTCGTCGACGTCCTGGTGCCCGTCACCGAGACGCTCTTCTCGACCTTCAACCTCGTCTACCTGGTGCTGATCGGTGCGGTCGGGATGGCGACCGTGCTCGCGCTCCACCCGAAGGAAGGCCGCGTGACGCTCACGCCCGAGCAGCTCGACGCCATCCTCCCCGAGCCGCCCGCGGAGCCGCCGGTGCCCGATACGCCCGCGGGCAGCATGGACCGCTTCCGCGGCTGGGTGCTCCTCGCGGCCGCGCTCATGGCCTACCCGCTCGGGCACTCGATCGTCACGAAGGGCTTCGGCACGTCGTGGACGATCAACGCCTACAACGTCGTGTTCCTCGTGACCGCGCTGCTCCTGCACGGGCGCGCGCCCTCGTTCCTCGAGGCCTGCCGGCGCGGCGTCGACGCCGCGTGGGGGATCGTCCTGCAGTTCCCGTTCTACGCGGGGATCTTCGGGCTGATGATCCACACGGGCCTCGGGGACTGGCTCGGCGACGGCTTCGCGCGCATCGCGAGCACCGAGACCTTCCCGCTGCTCGTCTACCTCTACTCGGGCTTCATGAACCTCTTCGTCCCCTCGGCCGGCTCGAAGTGGCTGATCGAGGCGCCGTTCCTCGTGCCGGCGGGGGAGGAACTCGGCATCTCCATCCGCACCCTCGTGCTCGCCTACGCCTACGGAGACAGCACGACGAACCTGATCCAGCCCTTCTTCGCCATCCCGATCCTCACGGTCATGCGACTGCGCTTCGGCGACGTCGTCGGGTACACGTTCCTGGTGGCGCTCGCGGTCACGGCCGTGAACGTGGTGGCGATGTTGCTCATCCCCGCGCGGCTGTAGGCCGCCCCGCGCCGCGAGAGGCCGCTAGCCGCCCGGTACGCGAAAGCCTAGATTCCGGGCCGCATGCGAATCCTGATCGTCGGCGGTGGCCTGGTGGGCGAGACCCTCGCGGACAAGCTCAGCCACGACGGCCACGACATCACCCTGATCGAGCAGGACCCGGCGACGGCCCGCGCCCTCGACGAGCGGCTCGACGTCCAGGTGGTCCAGGGCAACGGAGCCAAGGCGCCGGTGCTGCGCGCCGCCGGCATCGAGAATGCCGAGCTGATCGTCGGCATGTCGAACTCCGACGAGACGAACATGATCGTCGGCCTGCTCGCGGCGTCGCTCTTCCGCGTTTCGCACATCGTCGTGCGGCTGCGGGACCCGGACCACATGGAAGGCTTCTCGCTCGTCAGCCGCGACCACCCCTTCGAGCACGTGTGCGTCGACCCGGAGGCGGCTGCGGTCGACCGCATCGCGAAGCTCCTCGAGGTGCCCTCGGCCCTCGACGTCGTCGAGTTCATGGGCGGGCGCCTGATGATGGTCGCCTTCAAGATCGGCGAGAGCTCGGACTTCGTGGACCAGCCCGTCTCGTTCATGCGCCTCGCCTTCGCCGGGACGCCCTCGGTGGTCGCGGCCATCGACCGCAACGGCAACTGGATCGTGCCGCACGGCGAGGAGGAGATCCGCGCCCAGGACATCGTCTACTTCGCGATCGCGCGCCGGCACCTCGACGACGTCGTCTCCCTCGTCGGGGCCCAGGAGGAGCGGCGCAAGACGATCATGATCGCCGGCGCGAGCCGGATCGGCCTCGACCTCGCGCGCCGCCTCGAGGGGCACGAGGGCCGCGTCGTGCTCGTCGAGCCGGATCCGGACCTCGCCCAGGCCGCCGCCGACCAGCTCGGCGATACGCTCGTCGTGATGGGCCACGCGACCGACCGGGGGCTCCTGCTCGAGGAGGACGTCGACCGCGTCGCGACCTTCATCGCCGCGACCCCCGACCACGAGATCAACCTCGTGGCCGGTCTGCTCGCGAAGCGCCTCGGAGCCGCGCGGGCCTTCGCCCTGGTCGACAACCCGGCGCTCGTGAACCTGATGGGCGACGTCGGCATCGACGCGATCATCAGCCCGCGCCTGCTGGCGATCGGCCTGACGCTCCAGCACATCCACGGGGCCGGGGTGCGCAGCGTCGCGCCGCTGCTCGAAGACCGCGTCGAGGTCGTCGAGGCCGAGGCGGTCCGCGGGAGTCCGATCACCCGGGCGCCGATCTCGGAGGTGGGCCTGCCGCGGGGCGTCCTGATCGCCGCCCTGCGGCGGGGCGACGACCTGCTCCTGCCCTCGGGCGAGGACACGGTCGAGGTCGGGGACCTGGTGCTCATCATCACCACCACGGACCAGGCGCCCAAGGTCGCGCAATACCTCTCGGTTTCCTGATTCGGGCGCCCCTGGGCAGGCCGGGCGGTGAAAGATCCGCTTGAGGGACTGAGTGCCGCTCAGTTAGGTTGGGCCATGGCCCGCCCGCCCGCCGCCGCCCGCAAGCGCCGCCCCGTGCGCCGGGATCCCGCCGAGAGCCGGGACCGGATCCTCGGGGCCGCCGCCTCCTTTCTCGGCAACGAGGGCTACGAGGCCATGACCTCCGCCCGCGTGGCTCGGAAGGCCGGGGTCTCCGAGGGGCTCCTCTACCACCACTTCGGTTCGAAGCGGGGGATCCTCGCCGCCGTGGCCGGGCAGCTCGGGGAAGGTGCCTTCGAGTCCGCCTTCTCCGGAACCGCAGTGGAAGGTGGCGCCGCGGCGGACGGCGCCGAGGCCATGCTCGCTTCGGTCTTCGCCTTCGCCCGGGAGAACCGCGCGCTCGTCCGCGCCTTCGCCCGTCTCTCGAACGGCGAGCACCGCGACCTCGCCGAGTCCGCCGTGCGCGAGCGCATCGAGGCCGCGCTGGCGGACCTGCTCGTTCGCCAGGAGGACGCCGGACGCGTGCGCCCGATGCGTCCGGAGATCGTCGCGCGGCTCGTCTTCGGGATCGTCACCGCCGGCCTGACCGGCTGCTTCGTCGACGAGGACGGAAGCCGCGAGACTGAGTGGCTGCAAGAAACCGTGCGTTGCGTTCATGCGGCGGTCGCCCGGAAGGGCGGGCTGCCTGGGAGTCTTCCGTGAGTCAGTTCCCCAAGGACAATCCGTACCTGCGCGACAACTACGCCCCGTGGCCCCACGAGGTCGACATCGCCGAATGCGAGGTCGAGGGGGAGATCCCCGAAGCGCTCGAGGGGACGTTCTACCGAAACGGTCCGAACCCGCAGTTCCCGCCGCGGACCCGCTACCACTGGTTCGACGGCGACGCGATGGTCCACGCCTTCTCGTTCTCGGGCGGCAAGTGCCGCTACAAGAACCGCTGGCTGCGGACGGAGAAGTTCCTGGCCGAGCAGGCGGCGGGCGAGAGCCTCTTCGGCGGCCTGCTCGACATCACCAACAACGACCCGCGCGCCCTCGGCGTCTCCTTCAACGCCGCCAACACGCATCTGGTCGAGCACGCGGGGCGCTTCCTCGCCCTGTTCGAGGCGGCCGCGCCGACGGAGGTCGACCCGCGGACGCTCGAGACCCGCGGCGTGCACGACTTCGGCGGCGCGCTCGAGGGCCCGATGACGGCCCACCCGCACGTCGACCCGGTGAGCGGGGAAATGCTCTTCTTCGGCTACTCCCCCGTGCCGCCCTTCCTCCGCTACCACGTCGTCGCCGCGGACGGCACGCTCGTCCGGAGCGAGGCCATCGACGTGCCCGTCGCCACGATGATGCACGACGTGATCGTGACCCGGGACCACGTGGTGTTCATGGTCTGCCCGGCGACCTTCCGCACGGAGAACCTGCTCTCGGAGCAGCCGATCCGCTGGGAACCCGAGCTCGGAACGCGCCTCGGCGTGATGCCGCGCGAGGGCGGGGCCGCCGACGTCCGCTGGTTCGAGATCCCCGCCTGCTACGTCTTCCACGTGATGAACGCCGCGAGCGAGGGCTCGCAGATCGTGGCCGACGTGTGCCGCATGGAATCCCTCGCGCTCTTCGACGACCCCGAGGCGGGCCTCGAAGGCGGCACGCCGCCCTACCTCACGCGCTGGACGATCGATCTCGCGGCCGGCGGCGTGAAGGAGGAGACCCTCGACGACAACCCCTGCGAGTTCCCGCGCATCGACGACCGCTTCGCGATGGACGGTTGCCGCTTCGGCATCTCGAGCCTCTACACGGAGGGAAGCAAGGCCCTCGGCCTGTTCGACGGCGTGGCCCGCTACGACTTCGATCGCGGCACCCGCAGCGAAGCCCGCCTCGGGGGCTACACCGGCGAGGCCGTCTTCGCCGCGCGCTCGCCGGAGGCACCGGAAGGGGAGGGCTTCGTCCTCGTCAGCCTGTGGAACCCCGAGACGGATCACGGCGAGCTCGCCGTTCTCGACGCCGAGAACCTCGCCGATGGGCCGCTGGCCCGGGTGAAGCTCCCGCACCGCCTGCCGCACGGCTTCCACGCCAACTACCTGCCCGGCGTGACGCTCGCGTAGCGGGATGAGATTCGGTTAGAGACGGATCCGGGAGCGCGGGCGGCGCGAGGCCCAGGTCTGCAGGATGGAGCCGACGAGCATCCCGCTCGCGAGGATTCCCGCGCCGGTGATCCACTCGGGCCAGCGCGCGCCGGCCTTCAGCTCCATGTTCTCGGCTTCGAGCTCCGCCGCGCGCGTGCGCGCTTCGCTCTCGCTCGATTCGAGGTCGCTGCGTTCGGACGTCACCGAGCCGAGCCTCTCGCGCAGGCTCTCGACGGTTTCGCGCAGTTCGCGCGTCTCGTGTTCCATGCGCTCGACGCGCGTCGCGGCGGGCGGGTCCGCCATCAGGAAGCCTGCCGGCACCCAGCCCTGCTTGCCGTCGGAGATGCGCACCTGGGTCCAGCCGTCGCCGCGCTTCACGATGCGGACGGAGTCGCCCGTCTTGAGCAGGCCGACGATGCGGTACTGGTTGCCCGGGCCCGTGCGGAGGTTGAGGTTCACCTCGTCCTTCACCCAGACTTCCTGGGCGAGAGCCTGGGGCGCGCTCCCGACGACGGCGAGCAACACGGCGAGGGCCATGGCCCGGATCCTTCCGAGCGCCACGATTCGGTGGACCATTCTTCCCCTTCGGCCCCGAAGGCGCGTCCCTGCGCCTTCAAGGTGGCTCCCCGGGTAGGACTCGAACCTACGACCCAGCGGTTAACAGCCGCTTGCTCTGCCAACTGAGCTACCGGGGAACGATCCCTTGACTCGGACCGGCCCGATTCTAGAAGGACGGCCACGGTTTGCAACGCGTCCCCCAGGCTCGGGGCCGCGGTCCTGGCGATCAGTCGTAGCGGATGTCGAGGACCTCGAACTCGCGGGTGCCCTTGGGCACCTTGACCTTCACCTCGTCTCCCTCCGCCTTGCCGAGCAGGGCCCGGGCCACGGGGGAGGTGACGGAGATCCGGCCGGCCGAGGCGTCGGATTCGTCCTCGCCGACCAGCGTGTACTTGACCTCTTCCCCGGTGTCCGTGTCCTCGAGGACGACGGTCGTGCCGAAGCGGACGGCGTCCGGGGGCTCGTCGCCGGGCTCGATCACCTGGGCCCGGGCGATGCGGTCCTCGACCATCACGATGCGGGCCTCGATCTGGCCCTGGCGCTCCTTGGCGGCGTGGAACTCGGCGTTTTCGCTGATGTCGCCGTGGGCGCGGGCCTCGGCGATCTCCTGGACGTTGTGGGGCCGCTCGACGAACTTCAGCCGCTCGAGGTCTTCCTTGAGCTTCTCGAAGCCGCTGCGGGTGATGGGAATCCGGTCGCTCACGAACGATCCTGGGCTGGGCCCGGGGGGCGGGCTGGAAACGAAAAACGACGTCCCCAAGAGGGGACGCCGGACCCCGGAAGGCTACCGGGCGGCCCGGAGGCCGGCAAGCAGGCGGCGGTTTTTCGGGCTCCGCGCGGGGGGAGTGGGCTACAGACCAGCGGTGATGGCGGACCCGCGCCCATGAGCGAGATGGAGCCCGAGCCCCGGAGCGCCCCCGAACCGGGCGATCTCGAGCCGATGCCGCCTGGGCGCTTGGTGCGCTCGGCCCTGGTCTTCTACGCCGTGCTGGCGGCCCTGGCGTGGCTCTGGCGCACGGCCTGGTACGGCGAGCCCCTCCTCTACGCCTCGGCCGATGCGGCCCGCGCGGGGATCGACCTCGGCCGCGGGCTCCTGGTCGGGGGGATGGCGGCGGCCCTGGTCGTGCTCGTCTCCCACCAGCTCACGGAGAACACGCGGGCCGGGAAGGAACTCGCGCGCGGGCTCGCGAAGATGATCGGCCCGGTCGGCCCGGGGGCGATCCTGGTCCTGGCGGCCACGAGCGGCCTCGCCGAGGAGCTCTTCTTCCGGGGCGCCCTCCAGCCCCGGGTCGGGCTCCCCTGGGCGAGCGTGATCTTCGGCCTGGTCCACTATGTGCCGCGGCCCGAGTTCCGGCTGTGGACGTTCTTCTCGGTGGCCGCGGGCTTCCTGCTGGGGTTCCTCTTCGAGGCCACGGGCAACCTGGTGGCGCCCGTCGTCGCCCACGCGGGGATCAACGCCGTGAACCTCTCGCTGCTGGTGCGCCGCTACGGCGACGACGGCCCTTCCGACGGGGCGCCCGAGGAGCCCCCGGCGCCGCGCTAGGCCTGGCCGGAGAGCACGGCGACGGCGTCGATCTCCACCTGGGCGCCCAGGGGCAGGGCGGCCACCTCGACGGTGGCGCGGGCCGGGGCCGGTTCGACGTTGAAGAACTCGGCGTAGACGGCGTTGATGCGCGGGAAGAGCGAGAGGTCCACCACGTAGACCGTCGCCTTCACGACGTCCGCGAGGCTCGCGCCGCCCGCCTGCAGGACGGCGGTGAGGTTTCGCAGGACCTGGCGGGTCTGCTCCTCGATCTCGTCGCCGACGATCTCTCCCGTCTTCGGGTCGAGGGGGATCTGGCCGCTCGCGAAGAGCAGGCCGCCGGCGGCGATCGCCTGGGAGTAGGGCCCGACGGGGTCGGGGGCATTCTCGGTTCGGACTTCGCGCTTGAGATCACTCACGGGCGTGAGGATCGCTCAGGATGGGCCGGGCGTCAGGAGGTCGGTCGGAAGGTCAGGAGGGGAGGTCGCCCGGTTCCTCGGGGATCAGGCGCTCTTCGAGCACGCGCAGGAGGTAGCCGAGCAGGAGCAGGTTCGGGACGCGCTTGGCGGTATCGCCCTCGAGACCCTCGGCCTTCGCGACGTCGGCGCCGTAGCAGTCGAAGAACTCGAGCATGCCGATCGGGACGTTCTTCGCGAGCACCTCGTTGATCTCTTCGATCTTGAGGTCGTGGAACAGCCCCGCGAACTCCCACGCCATCTCCGAATGAGTCATCGAACGCTCCGTCGCCACCTGGGGAACCCGCGTTGCGCGGGCTTCCGGACCCGCGTTGCGCAGACCCTTGCGGACCGGCTGGATGCTGACAGCGGGGGTCGGCCTTGTCAACGTAAACCACGAAGATCAAACGGGTTTTAGCCTCTCGGGCGGGTCCGCGCGGCGCGTGAGACGGTGTTTTTGCGAACGCCCGAAGCCGAGCGCGCGCGGGCGTTCGCGGCGTGAGTTGCTCATCGCCCACTCGTGATCCGGGGCACGGCTTGCCGGTGATTTTTTTTCGCTGGGTCGGGCCGCCCGGGTCACACAGCGACGGGAACGGGGTGTCGCGAGGCCGAAACGACGAACCCCGGCCACCAAGGTGACCGGGGTTCTGGCCCGCGGGCGGAATGGTCGGGGCGACTGGATTCGAACCAGCGACCTCTTCGTCCCGAACGAAGCGCGCTACCAAACTGCGCCACGCCCCGTCACGCATTCCCGCGAGCGGCGGGAGTATGCCACGGGTCGCCTCGGGCAGCCGCCCCATCGCGTAGAATCGCCTGCGTGGGGGGAGACTCCGAGATCGCGACGTTCGCCCTCGCCGCGGCGGTCCTGCTCGGGGCGGCGTGGGCCTTCGCCGTCCGCTTTCCGGGGGCCCTCGTCCGCGGGCGGCGCTGGGTGCTCCTGGCGGCCGCGCTGCCGACCCTCGCCGCCGTCGGCGCCATCGTCGAGCTCGGGCCCGAGGGCCCGGGCCTGCGCCTTCGCATCGACCCCTCGACCGAGCCGATGCTCCCGCTCGGCGACCCGGGCCGGGAGCACTACCAACGGGCCGTGCGCGACTTCGGGGACGACGAGGTCTTCGTGATCGCGATGGAGACGGAAGGCGTCTTCGAGCCGCGCCACCTCGAGACGCTCCGCCGCATCGGTCACGCCGTGGCCCGCCTGCCCGGGGTGACCGGGGTGACGCATCTCGCCGACGTCACCTCCTTCCGCTACGTCGAAGAAGAGGATTGGATCGAGGTCCGGCCGTTCATCGAGGACGTCCCGGCCGAGCCCGCGGCGCTCGCCGAGCTGCGCGAGCGTGCGCTCGCGAACCCGCTCTACCGCAAGACGCTCGTCTCCGCGGACGCGCGGACGGCCGCCTTGAACGTGGCCTTCCGCAAGATGAGCGACGCGGACTTCATCGCTTCGGGCATCGACGAAGCGATCGCGGCGGTGGTGGCGGCCGAGGCGGCGCCGGACCGGCGCTTCTACATCGCGGGCCGTCCCCACGTGAAGGCGCGCGTCTACCACTGGATGCTGCGCGACCTGACCGTGCTGATCCCGGGCGGACTGCTCGCGCTCGCAGCCGTGCTCTTCGTCCTGACGGGAACGGCGCGCGGCGTCTTCCTTCCGCTCGGCACCGTCGTGCTGGCGACGCTCTGGACCTTCGGCGCGATGGCGGCGCTCGGCAAACCGCTGACCGTCCTGACCACGCTGCTCGCGCCGGTGCTGATCGCCGTCGGAAGCGTCTACGGCGTCCACGTGCTGACGCGCTTCGACGAGGAGTGCGAGGCCGCGCCCGAAGCGCCGGCGCCCGAGCGGGCCCGGCGCTGCCTCGAACACGTGAGGCTTCCGGTCAGCATCGCCGGGCTCACCACCGGGGTCGGCTTCGCGGCCCTCGGCATCTCGGACGTCCCGGCCGTGCGCGAACTCGGCGCGTTCTCGGTGCTCGGCGTCGCCGCGATCACGGTGCTCTCGCTGACCTTCGTCCCGGCCTGGCTGGCGCGCCCGACGCGGGCGGTCGCGGCCCCCCGGGCGAAGCGCATCGAGCGCTGGCTCGACGGCGCCCTCGGCCGCCTTGGCCGGGCGGTGGCGCGCCGGCCCTCGCCCCTTCTCGCCGCCTGGGCCCTCTCCACGGCGCTGGCCCTGGCCATGCTGCCGCGCATCGCGGTCGACACGGACTTCCTCTCCTTCTTCTCGGAGCGCGCGCCGGTGCGGACGGACTTCGAGGCGGTGAACCGGCTCCTGGCCGGCGCCATCCCGGTTTACGTGACCCTCGAGGGCGAAGGGAAGGGCACCTTCCGGGAGCCGGCGACGCTGGCCGCCCTCGAGACGTTGCAGCACCGCCTGGCGGAGCTGCCGGGCGTGAGTCACGCCACGACCTTCGTCGACACCCTGCGCCGCCTGAACCGCGCGTTCTCGGGCGGCGACCCGGCCGCCGAGGTCCTGCCCGACAGCCGCCCCGGCGTGATGGAGCTCCTCTTCCTCGTCCCGAAGGGCGACCTCGCCCGCTTCGTGAACCTCGACCACTCGCGGGCGAACCTCGTCGTGCGCACGGGTGAGATCGGCTCGGCGGCGGTGCGGGACCTCGTGGCGCGAATCGAGGCCGTGGTCGCGGAGGTCCCGCTGCCGGGCGTGGCCGCCACGGCGGTCACGGGCAACACGGTCCTGATCGCGCGCAGCGCGGACGGTGTGGCCGAGGCCCAGCCGCGCACGGTCGCCGCCGCGGGGCTCGCGATCTTCGCCGTCGTCTGGTGGACCTTCCGTTCGTTCCGGCTCGGCTGGCTGGTGATGATCCCGAACCTCGTGCCCGTCGCGCTCTTCTTCGGCCTGCTCGGAGCGGGGGTCGCCCCGCTCTCGCTGCCGACGAGCCTCATCGGGAGCATCGTCCTCGGCATCGCCATCGACGGGACCGTGCACTACGTCGTGCGCTACCGCCGCGAGCGCGACGCCGGGGTGCCGGTCGAAGCCGCGATCGAGACGGCGACGCGGACGGTCGGGCGGCCGGTGGCGATCGCGACCGTCATGCTGTGCGTCGGCTTCGGGGTCGTCGCGCTCTCGGGCTTCGCCACGCTCCGCCAGTTCGGCCTGCTCGCCGCCACGACCATGGCCATCTGCATGCTCTCGGACCTGGTCCTGCTCCCGGCGCTTCTCGTGCGATTCCGGCGCTGAACGCCGCCTAGCGCCCCTCGAGGCCTCGCAGCGAGAAGATCGCCTTCGAGAACTTCGGGTTCGGCTGAAGCTCGTCGATGAAGAGCCGCGACCAGCTGTCCTGGAGCAGGTTCTTCATGGTCGAACGCATCGGGATCCACGCCGTGTCGAACCGGGTGATCGAGTCGTAGTCCGCGTGGAGCTCCTTGAAGAAGACGCCGGCCTCGTTCCAGTAGCGGATGTGGAGCGGCACGTAGCGCTCCTTCTCCACGGCGAAGATGAAGCGCGAGTATTCGGAGTTGGCGGTCGCCTGGGGGATCGCCTCGACCACGAAGCAGGGCACGCCGTCGATGTTGCGATCGGGCAGGCGGTCGTAGGTGGCGTCCTCGAGCTCACGCGGGAGCACGTCTTCGAAGCTGAAGTCCGAGCCGAAGACGGCCTCGCCGCGCAGGTTCACGCGGCGCACGCGCCGGTAGGTCGGCAGGTAGACGAACTGATCGTTCGTCGCGCCTTCCTTGTCGATCACCAGGTAGGACGTGAAGCGCAGGTCGAAGGGCTTCTCGTACTCGAGCCGCGTCTTCGAGTGGATGCCCCCGACGGCCTCGTCCGCATCGTTGCGGAAGCTCATGTACTGGACCGTCATCTGGCTTTCCTGCTCCGAGCCGCCGCGGTCGCCGGAGACGACGCGGGTGCGCTGCTCGTACGAGCGCAGGCGGTTCTTCAGGACGCGCCGGTAGATCTCCTCCCCGGAGAGGAGCGCGTCTTCGGGCAGGGCATCTTCCGGGAAGGCGCCCGGGACGGCATCCGCGCGGGCCGGGCCGGGGGCGGCGGGGACGAGCAGCGCGAACAGCAGGGGGAGAAGGAAGGCAGAGGACCGGCGCGGCGAAGGATTCATGGGGATCCTTCTACCAGAGCGGCGGGTCTTTTCCTAGGGAGCGCGCGGTTCAGGCGCTTTCGGCCTCTTTTCGAAGGCCTTCGATCGCGGCGCCGTAGTCCTTCTCGGAGAAGACGGCGCTTCCGGCGACGAGCACGTTGGCGCCCGCCGCGGCGGCCCGGCCCGCGGTGCCGCGCGCGATCCCGCCGTCGACCTCGAGGTCGACCTCGAGCCCGGACTCGTCGATCCAGCCGCGCAAGGTGGCGATCTTGTCGAGCGAAGCCTCGATGAAGCGCTGGCCGCCGAAGCCCGGGTTCACGCTCATCACGAGGACCTGGTCCGCCTCGGGCAGGACCGGCCGCACGAGCTCCGCCGGCGTTCCCGGGTTCAGCACGACGCAGGCGCGGGCGCCGGCCTCGCGGATCTGGGCCACGGTCCGGTGCAGGTGCGGGCAGGTCTCGACGTGGACGCCGACGGTCGCCGCGCCCGCTTTGACGAAATCCCCGATGTAGCGCTCCGGCTCCTCGATCATCAGGTGGACGTCGAGCGGGAGGTCGGTGGCGCGCCGGGCGGCTTCCACCACCACCGGGCCGAGGGTGATGTTCGGCACGAAGCGGCCGTCCATGACGTCGACGTGGATCCAGTCGGCGCCCCCCGCCTCGACGGCGGCGATCTCGTCCGCGAGGTGGCCGAAGTCGGCGGCGAGGATCGAAGGGGCGATCAGGACGCGGCTCATGAGGGCTCCCGAACGAGCCGCGCGGCGAAGAAGCCGTCGGTCTCGTACTGATGGGGCAGGGTTCGCAGGGCGCCGTCTTCGCCCAGCACGGGTGCGACGGCGGGGGAGACGTCCGCGGCCGGGACGCGCCGGAAGCCCGTCTCCACGCTCAGGAAGGCATCGATCACGGCTTCGTTCTCCTCTGGGAGGATCGTGCACGTACTGTAGACGAGGGTGCCGCCCGCAACGACCTGGGCCGCCGCCTGGCGGAGGATCGCGGTCTGGACCGCGGCGAGGCGGTCGATGTCCTTGGGCTGGATGCGCCAGCGCGCGTCCGGGTTGCGGCGGAGCGTGCCGAGCCCCGAGCAGGGCGCGTCGACGAGCACGCGGTCGAAGCTCCCGAGGTCGCCGAGGGGCTTCGAGGCGTCGCGCTCGAGGGTTTCGATGCGGGTGGCGAGGCCGAGCCGGCGGGCGTCGCGGCGCACGAGGCCGAGGCGTCGCGGGTGTCGGTCGAGGGCCATCACGCGGCCCTCTTCGCCGACGCGCTCGGCGATGGCCGTGGCCTTGGCGCCCGGTGCCGAGCAGGCGTCGAGGACGCTCTCCCCGGGCTGCGGGTCGAGCAGCTCCACCACGAGCTGGGACGCTTCGTCCTGCACGGTGTAGGCGCCTTCGAGGAAGAGCGGGTCGCTCCCCGGGTGGCCGCGCTGGTCGAGCACGAGGCCGTCGGGAGCGAAGCGGCAGCGGCGCGCGCCCGGGTGGTGGGGGCGGAGGGCTTCGAGCAGCGTCTCGGGGTCGCTCTTCTGGCGGTTCACGCGCACCGTCCGGGGCGGAACTTCGTTCGAGGCGGCCGCGACCGCGATGGCTTCCTCGGCGCCGAAGTGTTCGATCCAGCGCTCGGCGATCCAGCCCGGCATCGAGAGGGCGTGGGTCATGTGGCCGACCGGGTCGTCGGCGGGGTCGGGCCAGACCATCGAATCCTTGGCTTCGGCGAGCCGGCGGAGGACGGCATTCACGAGCCCCGAAGCCCGCGAAGCGCCGGCCGCGCGCGAGCAGCGCACAGCCTGGTCGACGGCCGCCGAGACCGGGATGCGGGTGCGGGTGATCTGGTAGGCCGCCGTGCGCAGGATCGAGAGGACGACGGGCTCGAGCTTGCCGAGGTCGCGGTCGAGCACGTTCGAGAGCCGGTAGTCGAGGCTCCCGCGCCAGCGCAAGGTGCCGTAGACGAGCTCCGTCGCGAGGGCGCGGTCCTGGGCCGGGAGGTCGCTTCGGGCGAGGGCGCCGTGGAGGGCGAGGTCCGCGTAGGCGCGCGTGCGCTCGATGCGTTCGAGGACGCGCACGGCGAGCAGGCGGGCGCGGGTGGGCGTCGCGCGGCGCCGCCCGCCGCTGTCGCGGTCGCGGGGGCGTCCGCGGTGGGGTCTCCCGCCGCCGCGCTTGCCGCCGCCGTTGCCGTCTCGTCCCGCCATGGCCGGATGCTAACCGAGCTTCGCCGGCGAACCGAGCGGCTCGCCCGGCTTCCCGCCGGGTTGCTCACCGAGCCGCTCGCCGGGCTCGAGGCCGCGGCCTCGCTGGAAGTCGTCGACGTCGAGGGCTCGTGCCCCGGCCCGCTGAAGGATCGAGGGAACGAGCCAGCCGCGCCCGGTGGCGATGCGGGGCCGGCCTTCGAGGAGCGAGACGGTCCCCGGTTCGTCCGACGCACCCGAGCCGCCGTCGCTGGCTTCGGCCGCGGCCGCGAGGATGCGGAGCGGCTCGTGGCCAGAGTCCGTCGCGCGCTCGGTGAAGGCCCCGGGCTTCGGGGCCATGGCGCGGATCCGGCGGACGAGCCCTTCGGCGTCTTCGCTCCAATCGAGCCGGGCGTCGTCGCGTTCGATGCGCGGGGCGTGGGTGGCGCGCGCCGCGTCCTGCTCGACCCACTCGAGGGGCCCGCGCGCCGCGGCATCGAGGGCTTCCCCGATCACGTCGGCAGCCAGGTGGGAGAGCCGTTCCGTGAGCTCGCCCGTGTTCTCTTCCGGTCCGATCGGCGTCTCGCGCCGCGCGCAGACCGGGCCCGCGTCCATCTCCTTGTCGACGCGCATGGCACAGACGCCGGTCGTCGCGTCGCCGGCCAGGATCGCGTGGGCGATGGGCGCGGCGCCCCGGTGCCGGGGGAGGAGGCTCGCGTGGGCGTTCACGAGGAAGCCCTGCGCCGGAAGTTCGCGGATGCGCTTGGGCAGGAACTGGCCGAAGGCCACGACCACGCCGACGTCGGGCGCGTGGCCCCGGAGCGTCTCGGCCATCTCCGGCTCGCCGACCCGCTCCGGCCGGTAGAGCGGCAGGCCGTGCTCGAGCGCGACGGCGGCCACCGGGCTCGGCGTGCGCTTGCGGCCCCGGCCGCGTCCTCGGTCGGGCTGGCTCACGACGGCGACGACCTCGTGCGGGCCTTCGAGGAGGCGCCGGAGGGTCGGGACGGCGAAGTCCGGCGTGCCGAAGAAGACGAGCCGCAGCGGGCGGGGCGCGGCGGTCAGAGCGCGTTCGCCTCGGCCTCCTCGCGCAGGGCCTTCTTGCGCTTCTGCACGTAGAGGCTCCGCTTGAGGCGGCTGATGCGGTCGATGAACAGGACGCCGTCGAGATGGTCGAGTTCGTGCTGGAAGCAGACGGCCTGGAGCTCCTCGGCGTCGATCTCGACCGGGTTGCCTTCGAGGTCCGTTGCCTTGAGCTTCACGCGCGAGGCGCGTTCGACGTCCGCCGTGTAGTCCGGGACGGAGAGGCAGCCTTCCGTCCAGGTGATGCGCCCTTCCTTCTCGACGATCTCCGGGTTCACCAGCACGAGCGGGTTGCGGTCCGCGCCGTCCTCGGTCCACTCGGTATCGACGACCACGAGCCGGATCGCTTCGCCGACCTGGGGTGCGGCGAGTCCGATGCCCGGCTCGTCGTACATCACCTCGCACATGTCGGCGGCGAGCTCGCGGATCTCGTCGGTGATCTCGCCGACGGGCTCCGAGATGCGCTTCAAGCGCGGGTCGGGGAACTGCAGGACTTCGCGAAGGGCCATCGCCGAGGTCTATAGCATGTTGATCGGATGGAGGTCGACGTGCGCGGCGAGCGGAGATCGCAGCCGGCGGGCGCCTTCGAGCAGCGCTTGCGCCGCGAGGCGCACGGCCTCCGCATCGCCACTCTTCACCAGGATCTGGTGGCGATAGCGGTCCCGCAGGCGGGCCAGGGGGGCCGGCGCCGGGCCGAGTACCTCCGCCGCAGGTGCCGCCGCCCGCGCGAGCTCCGCGAGCTTCTCGGCGCACTGCCGGGTTTCCTCGTCGGCCGGGCCCGACACGACGGTGTGTGCGAGGTGGCCGAAGGGCGGGTAGCCGAGGCTGCGGCGGGTCTCGAGCTCGGTGGCGTAGAAGCGCTCGTAGTCGTGGGTGCGCACGGGCTCGATGGCGAAGTGGTCCGGGACGAAGGTCTGGAGCACGACGCGCCCGGGGGAGCTGCCGCGCCCGGCGCGGCCGGCCACCTGGGTCAGCAGCTGGAAGGTCCGCTCGGCCGCACGGAAGTCCGGAAGGTGGAGCGCGAGGTCGGCGGCGACGACCCCGACGAGCCGCACGCCCGGGTAGTCGTGCCCCTTGGCGACCATCTGCGTCCCGATCAGCACGTCGAGCTCGTTCTCGCGCAGGGAGCGGAGCCTCTCCTGGATGGCGCCCTTGCGGCGGGCCACGTCGCGGTCGAGGCGCGCGACCCGGGCGTCCGGGAACTCCGCGCGGACCTCTTCCTCGAGGCGCTCGGTGCCGAGCCCGAGGAGCGCCGTCTCCGGGGCGCCGCATCCGGTGCAGGCGCGCGGCGGCGCCATCTCGTAGCCGCAGTAGTGGCAGCGCAGGGTGTCCGCCGCGGCGTGGAAGACGAGCGAGATGTCGCAGTGCTTGCAGTGCTCGGCATGGCCGCAATCGAAGCACAGGACCTTGGTCGAGAAGCCGCGGCGGTTCAGGAAGAGGATCGTCTGGCCGCCTTCGTCCAGCGTGCTGCGCAGGGCGCGGCGGAGCGGGGCCGAGAGGATGAGCTTGCGGCCGCGCGGCGCCGCGGCGCGCTCGGCGGCGAGGTCCACGATCTCGACGGCCGGCAGGGGCCGCCCGCCGATGCGGCGGGGGAGGGCGAGGCGTCGCCACTCGCCGGTGTCGGCGGCGTGGCGCGTCTCGAGGGCGGGCGTGGCGCTGCCGAGCACGACCGGGCAGCCGGCGCGTTCTCCGCGCCGGGCCGCGATGCTTCGCGCGTGGTAGCGGAAGCCTTCGTCGTTCTTGTAGGCGCCGTCGTGCTCCTCGTCGATCACGATGAGGCCGAGCCGTTCGAGGGGCGCGAAGATCGCGGAGCGCGCGCCGACGGCGATCGGGACCTCGCCGCGCCGCAGCCGCTGCCACTGTTCGAGCCGTTCACTCGGGGACAGGCCGCTGTGCAGCACCGCCATGCGGTCGCCGAAGCGGCCGCGCAGGCGCGCGACGATCTGGTGCGTGAGGGTGATCTCGGGGACGAGAATGAGCGCCTGCCGCTTCGCCGCGAGCGTGGCGGCGACGGCCCGGAGGTAGACCTCGGTCTTGCCGCTCCCGGTGACGCCGTGCAGGAGGAAGCGTTCGAAGCGGTTCGCGCGGACCGCGCCGTTGATGTGGCCGAGGGCGTCCTCCTGCTCCGGGGTCAGGGTGACGCGTTGGTCCGCTTCGGGCGTGCCTTCGAGGACCGAGCGCGGGGCACGCCGGGTGCCGAGCTCGACGAAGCCGCCCCGGGCGAGTTCGCGGACGAGCGTCGGGGCGGTCGGGAAGACGTCGCGCAGGCCGAGGACGTCGCTCGGCCCGACGTCGGCCAGGTGGCGCAGGAGGTCCGCGCGTCGATGCGCGCGCGCGAGCGGACCCTCACAGGCGGCCGCGACGTCGACGCCCGGCGCCACGGCCACGGTGCGCCGGGTCGCCTCGCGCGCGGTGGCGCGCCGGAGTCCGTGGCTCCGGCGGACGAGCCCTTCCTGCTCCCAGCCCGCGAGTCGATCGGCGGAGGCCGGGAAGCGGCGTGTGGCTTCCCGGCGGGCCATCGGCCGCTCGCGGAGGGCTTCGAGGAACGCACCGAGTTCTCCGCTCGCGGCGCGCGCCGCGAGGGCGCGCCGTCCGCGCTCGGTGATTTCGAGCTGCTCGACGGTCTTCGGCACCGAGCCCGCGGGCAGGGCCGCCGCCAGGGCGATGCCGAGCGGGCAGAGGACGGACTCCGCCTCGGCGCGCAGGATCTCGAGCAGTTCGGCCGGCAGGGCGGGTTCGGGGTCGACGATCTGCTCGAGGGAGCGCAACTTCCCGCGGGCTTCCGGGCTCGGCGCCTCGGCGGTCTCGACGATCACGCCCGTCAGGCGGCGGCGGCCGAAGGGGACGAGGGCGCGCCGCCCGGGCTCGGCGTCCTCGGCCAGCGCGGGCGGCACCGCGTAGTCGAAGAGGCGATCTTCCGGGACGGGCAGGGCGACACGAACGACGCCGGCGCGCGCGGGGCGCGCCTGGTCGAAGAGATCCATGGCGGGAGTGTAGACGAGGTGAAGCGGTCTCGAAGCGCGCGGGTGCGCGTCGTCGAACGGGCGGGCGGGCTCGAACTCCGCGTCGACGACACCTACGCCTCGCTCCTCCGGCCGGGCCGGGTGACGACGGGCTCGGTGTGGGACGCGCTCGCGCTCCCGATCCTCGCCCTGCCGCCGGCGCGCCGACGCCGCGTGCTCATTCTCGGCCTCGGGGGTGGGAGCGCCGCGCGGCTCGTGCGGGCGCTGGCTCCCGCGGCGCAGATCGTCGGCGTGGAGCTCGACCGCGAGGTGCTGGCCGCCGCGCGCAAGCACCTGGGTCTCGCGAAGCTCGGCATCGACACCGTCTGCGACGACGCCCGCGAGTACGTCCGCACCACGCGCCGCCGCTTCGACCTGGTGATCGACGACGTCTTCGTCGGCGAGGGCGACGGCGTGCGAAAGCCGGAGTGGTACCCCGAGCCGGGGTTGCACAACGCCTGGGCGCGCGTCGCCCGAGGAGGCCTGCTCGTCACGAACAGCCTCGACGAGGCCCCGGCGCTGGCCCGCGAGCTGCGCACGATCGCCCCCGCACGCGTGCGGATCCGCATCGAGGGCTACGACAACCAGGTGCTCGTGGCAGGGCCGTCGGCGCTCGCGGCGCGGGCGCTGCGGGCGGCCGTGCGCGCGGAGCCGCTGCTGGCCGAGACCCTGCCTCGGCTTCGCATCAACGGGTTCTGAGGCGTTCCGGTCGGACGCTTCGGCGAGGAAGCGCTAGCGGCTCATGCTCCGCAGATCCTTCAGGATCATCTTGGCGGAGGCCTTGAGCGTTTCGAAGACGCCCTGGCCGGTCGTCGCGCAGGCCTCGAAGTCGAGGATCTTCCCGTCGGGATTCAGCTGCTTGCGCAGGTCCTCGAGGGGCGCGGCGTTCGGGACGTCGCGCTTGTTGTACTGCATGACGAAGGGAATCTTGTCGAGGTCGTAGCCCTGCTCGGCGAGGTTCACCCGCAGGTTGTCGAGGCTCTCGAGGTTCGCCTCCATGCGCTCGACCTGGCTGTCGGCCACGAACACCACGCCGTCCACGCCCTTCAGGATGAGCTTGCGGCTGGCGTCGTAGAAGACCTGGCCGGGCACCGTATACAGGTGGAAGCGCGTCTTGAAGCCGCGGATCTCGCCGAGCGCCAGCGGCAGGAAGTCGAAGAAGAGCGTCCGCTCGGTCTCCGTGGCGAGGGAGATCATCTTCCCCTTCACCTCGGGGTTGGTGCGGTTGTAGATGAACTGGAGGTTCGTCGTCTTCCCGCAGAGGCCCGGGCCGTAGTAGACGATCTTGCAGTTGATCTCGCGAGCGCTGTAGTTGATGAAAGACATGGGGTGGCTACTCGGAGAACAGGTTGTCGATGTCGTCGTCGGTGATCTCGGAGAACGGGCTGCCGCCGGAGCTCTGCTCCTGTTCGGCCTTCTTGCGGATCTCCTCGAACACCTGCGCGATCTGCGCACTGGCCTTCTTCACCCGCAGGCGAACCAGGCCGAGAGAACTGTGCTCGTCGAACACGACGACGAGAATGATGCGGCTCGCGCACAACGTGATGAAGAGGTTGTCGCGCTGGCCCTGGTGGAAGTGCGTCGGGAACTCTTCTTCCCCGATGATCTTTGCGAGGCCGGTCGAGGCGGCGATGTTGCCGGCGGTGAGCGACGCGAGGCTCGTGGTGTCGATGCCCTGCATCTGACCCGCCTCGGCGACCATCTGGCCGTTCGTGTCGACGAGGAACACGCCCTTCGCCGTGGCGTCCTGCGACAAGCGCTGGATGATCGCCAGGAGCTTCCGGTGGTCCTCGTCGTACATGACGAGCGTGCTGTTCATGACCGGTCCATCATCCGCAGCCGTCCCTGTAACCGCCCCGAACCAAACGGGAATTCGCTTGCAATCTAACCTTCCGCAGCAGCTTCGATCAAGCGAAACGGTTCTTGGGGTGCAATCGGCGCGCTGGGCGGGGGGCTTTAGGTCTTGTGAGGGAGATCATTCTTCGGGGATCGGCGGGTGGCTGATTCTGGGTGTCGGGGTTTTTGCCGAGTTGGGCGGGGGCGCGCGGGCAGGGAGGGAGGCCTGCCGGACCGACGTCACGTCAGGCTCGGTGGGGACGGGCATCCAGGATGGGTTTACGGTCCGGCAGGCCTCCCTCCCTGTCCGCGCTACTCGGTGGGCTCGGGGCGGCCCACCGCTCGCACTGGGGGGTACGGGGGTGTGCCTGCGGCACACCCCGGGCGGAGCTAGGAGAGGTCGCTTCGGTTTTGTAGGGAGCGTTCTACGGTGACGCGGTCGGCGTATTCGAGGTCGCCGCCCATGGGCATGCCGTAGGCGATGCGGGTGACGCGGGCTTCGGCGTCGCGCAGGCGGTCGGCGATGTAGTGGGCGGTGGCTTCGCCCTCGGCGTTCGGGTTGGTGGCGAGGATGACTTCGCGGACGCCGCCGCCGCGCACGCGGGTCTCGAGGTCCGCGATGCGGAGCTCCTCGGGGCCGACGCCGTCGATCGGCGCGAGGGCGCCGCCGAGCACGTGGTAGCGGCCGCGGAAGCTCCGGGTCTCCTCGATCGCGGCGAGGTCCGCGGGCTCTTCGACCACGCACACGATGCCCGCATCGCGCTCGGGGTTGCGGCAGACCGCGCAGGGCGAGGCGTCGGTGAGATCGAAGCACTCGGCGCAGAGCACGATCTCCTTCTTCAGTCGCACGATCGATTCCGCGAGCTCCTGAACCTGGGCGTCGGCGGCCGAGAGCAGGTGGAAGGCCAGCCGCGTGGCGGACTTCTCGCCGATGCCCGGCAGCCGCTTCAAGGCGCCGATCACGCGGTCGATGGGCGGGGAGGAGCGCACGGCGGGCCTACTGGCCCTGACCCTGGCCGGGGCCGACGGGCTGGCCGAAGGCGATCGGGTTCTGGGCGGCCACGCGCTGGAGCTCTTCCTGGACCATGCGCTGGGCGTTGCCGAGGGCGGCGTTCACGGCGGCGGCGACGAGGTCCTGCATCATCTGGTGGTCGCTTCCGGGCTCGAGCAGCGAAGGCTCGATCTTGATCTCGCGGATGCGCAGCTCCCCGGTGGCGACGGCGGTGACCATGCCGCCGCCGGCGCTGCCCTCGATGGTGCGGCGCGCGAGGTCCTGCTGGACCTCGCGCATCCGGTTCTGCACCTCCTGGGCCTTCTTCATGAGCTCGGCGAAGTCCTGGCTCACGCCTGCTTCTCCTCCCGGCCCGAGCTCACGAGGAGATCGGGCGGATGTCCAGAATTTCGCCGCCGAGGACGTCGAGGGCGTCGTTGATGCCGGGATGCCGGAGCGCCTCCTGGCGCCGGGCGCGGGCGAGGTCGCTGTCTTCGGGCGCGCGCTGGGGCTTCTCGGCCGGTGCCGGCTTCGCGACGTCGCCGCCGCCTCCCGCCACGAGTTCGATGCGCGTCGGCCGGCCGAAGATGCGCTCGGCGATGGCCTCGAGGTCCGTGATCCGGTTCGCCACCCGCCGCGCGGGGAAGCCCTCCGGGAGAGCGATCTCGAGCTTGCCCTCGTTCTTCGAGAGGAGCCGCCCTTCATCGAGGACGGAGAACAGGCCGCGGTTCTCCTCCTGGGCCGCGGCGCGGATCCGGTCGAAGACGACGTTCAGGGGGGCTTCTTCGGAGGCCGTCGCCGGGGGCAATGCCTGCGGTGCGGGTGTTTCCGGCGGCGCATGGGTTTCGGAGGGCGGCGGGGTCATCTCGAAGGGCGGGCCGGCATCGACCGGCGGGCTCGGCTCCGGCGCCGGGCCGGCCTCGGCGCGTGGTGCCGCCGGCTCGGGCGCGGCCGCGCGCTGCGCGGCGGGAGCGCTCGGTCCGCCCCGTTCCCGGGCGGGGCCGGTGGGCCGCCCGGCGGGCGCGCCGCCACCGCCTCCGCCGCCACGCGGCGCGGGCGGAGCGCCGCCGGCGAGGCGCTTCTCGAGCGCGTCGAGGCGGGTCAGGAGCCTCGCCACGTCGTCGCCGGGCGCCATCGTCGCGAGGCGGACGATGGCCATCTCGACCACGGGGAAGGGCTCGGGCGCGTGAGCCAGATCTTCCTGTTCCTTCACGAGCGCGCGGAACATCCGGCGCAGGCGGAGGCCGTCGCTGCGGGTGGCGATCGTGCGGAGCTCTTCGAGTTCGGAGTCGCTGCCGTCGACGAGTTCCGGCGAGTCCGGTGCCATGCGCAGCACGACGAGGTCGCGCAGGCTCGCGAGCAGCGCCGCCGAGAGTCGCCGCGCGTCGATGCCCGCTTCCTCGGCCCGCCCGCAGGCGGCGAGCGCCTCGGCGGCGTCGCCGTCGACGCAGGCTTCGAGGATCGCGAGCAGGAGGCGCCGGTCGATCAGGTCGAGCACCTCGGCGACCCGCGCGTCGTCGATCTCGGTTCCGCCCGAGGCGATGATCTGATCGAAGAGGGTGAGCGAATCGCGCAGGGAGCCGTCGCCCTCGCGTGCGATGGCGAGCAGGCTCGCTTCGGAGATCTCGATCCCTTCGCTTCCGGCGAGCTCCTGGAGCCGCGCCACGATCTCGCTCGTGGTGATGCGCTTCAGGTCGTGGCGCTGGCAGCGCGAGACCACGGTGAACGGGATCTTCTCCGGGTCGGTCGTGGCGAAGATGAACAGGCTCCGCGGCGGCGGCTCCTCGAGCGTCTTCAGGAACGCGTTGAAGGCCGGCTTCGAGAGCATGTGGACCTCGTCCACGATGTAGATGCGGTGCTTGCCCGGCGAGGGCGCGTAGCGGATGGACTCGATCACGTCCCGGATGTCGTCGACGCTGGTGCGGCTCGCGGCGTCGATCTCCTGGACGTCCGTCGAGGTGCCGGCCGAGATCTCGCTACAGGCCGGGCAGACGCCGCAGGGGGCGTCCGTCGGGCCCTTGTCGCAGTTCAAGCAGCGGGCCAGGATGCGCGCCAGCGTCGTCTTGCCGACGCCGCGCGGGCCGCACAGGAGGATCGCATGGTGCACGCGGTCGAGCCGGATCGCGTTGCGCAGGGCGGTGGTGACGTGCTCCTGCCCGCGGACGTCGTCGAACGTCTGCGGCCGCCACTTGCGTGCGAGGACCTGATAGCTCAAGCGGGGGATACCTCGGGCTTCGCGACCCCGCCGCGCACGGGATCGCAGGGCACCCCCGCCCGCAACCCGAACACCCGCTGCCGCTGCTTCCTTCCGGATCTGACGGGGTTCACGAGGCTCGCGCCCGAGCGGGACCCTGCGATCGCGTTGCGCCGCGGGACCGAGCCGACTCTACCGGGGGCCCCAGCGACGGTCAAATGTCCGGACCCTCCGCGCGAGCTTCCGGGTCACGCCGCGAGGCCGCGTCCGAGATAGGCGAGCAGCCACGCGCACGCGAGGGCGCCGAGCCAGCCGTGGAGGAGGCTCCGCAGCGTCCGGCCCGTCACACCGCCGGCGCGTTCGCGCAGGGCGGCGTCGAGGGCGACGATGCCGAGGGCGAGCGCCGCGGCGAAGGCGGCGAGTGCCGGCAGCGCGTAGAACGCCTTCGGCAGCGCGTAGTGCGGGTAGCGGAGCGTCGTGAGCAGAACGAGGAAGCTCATGCCGTACCCCGTGGCCAGGAGCAGGCTCCAGGCGAGGCGCGGCCCCGGCTCCGCGCGCACCGCCCGCGCGCCCATCACGAAGAAGCCGAGCCCCAGCAGGGCCACGGCGGGCGCGGCCAGCCAATACCCGGCGGCCATGGCTTCGTAGTCCCAGAACGGGCTCGGGTGCGCGATGCCGAGCATGCCGGAGGCCTGGCCGTCGCCGAAGAAGGTCGAGTAGAGCCCATCCCAGAAGCCGGCGTAGCTCGCGAAGAAGGGGTGCTCGAGGACGGCGCCGAAGCTCGCGTACCAGGCGGGCGTGTGGAAGCCGGGCGCGAGCCAGTAGGTGGCGTCCGGCAGGTCGTAGTTCGTGACGAAGGGGTTCCCGAAGAGGAGCACGTTGCGCGCGTAGAACCAGCCGGCGAGGACGCCGACGCCGGCCAGCACGCCGGCCACGGCCGCCGCGCTGCGGGCGAAGGACCGGCCTTCGACGAGCCAGAGCTTCAGGCCGACCCCGGCGAAGGCCGCGGCGACGACGGGCAGGCTCGTCGTCTTCGCGAGCAGGGCCGCCGAGCCGGCCAGGGCGAGGCCCGCGAGGGCCCGGGGCGTCGCCCGCTCACGGACCATCGCGTCCGCGGCCAGGAGCAGGACGAGGCCGACGAGGCCCGCGTTCACGGCCTCGTTCGAGACCAGGCTGCCGAGCAGCACGTTGATGGGCAGGAGGCCTGCCACAAGGGTGCTCGCAGCGGCGAGGAGCGGTTCCCCGGGCGCGAGGCGCCGGACGAGGGCGCCGGCGAACAGCGCCGAAGCGAGGCCCGCGACGACCGGGAAGAAGTGAAGGACGAACCCGTCGAGGGTTTCGCCCTGGGCCGAGCCGAACAGCCCACGCAGCGCGGCGGTCGCCACGTAGTAGAGGGGCGGGTGGAAGGTCGACCAGCCGTCCGAGGCGATGGGGATGCGCCGCTCCTCGGCCAGGAAGCGCAGGTACTCGTAGTGGCCGTTCACGTCGAAGCCGAGGGTCGCGGGAAAGTGCGCCGCCTTGGTCGCGTAGAGCACCGCCCAGAAGAGCGCGACGGCGCCGGCCGCGATCGCGACGGCGTGGCGTTCGGCGCTCCTTCGCGCCCCCGCCGGCAGGAGCCAGACGGGGAGGGCGCACAGCAGGAAGGCGGCGGCGAGCGGCCCCGCCCGGGCGCGCAGGCCCTCGGCGGGCGTCGGCGCCTGGTCGGCCCGCGGTACGCGCCGCACGTCGATCGCGTAGCGCGCGGGGACGTTCCGGTCCGGGTGCTCGATCCACCAGCCGCGCCCGCTCGCGACGGGCTGGCCGAGCCCCTCGATGGCGAGCCAGAGCAGCGCCGGGCCCTCGAAGTTGCTGACCACCGCGACGAGGTGGTTCGAGCCCGGGACGAGGTGCTCCGAAACGTCGACCGTGCTCTCCTGCTTCCAGCGGGCCGGGTCCCGCCCCTCGAGCGGAACGGGCCGGTCGTTCAGGAAGAGTTCGAGTCCGCGGACCGCGCGCACGCGAAGCCGCGCCTCCGCGCCTTCGGGCCCCCGGACCTCGAAGCGCGTGCCGAACCGTGCGACGAAGGGCTCGTCCCGCGGGATCCGCACGGGCTGCAGGGATGCGGGCTGGGCCGAGGCGATCCACTGCGCGGCCGGGTCCGGCTCGAGGTAGACGACGGCGTCCGACACCCGCGTGGCGTAGAGCCAGATGGCCGCGCTGCCGGCGGCGACGGCCAGGAGCACGAGCGCCTGCCAGCGGGTGAGCGCCTGCGCCGAGATCCGCGTCGTCACGAGATCCGCGCCGCCAAGCGGCTAGGCCGGCTTGGTCGCGACGACGAGGAACCGCCACGATGCGAAGCGGAGCAGGCCGCGCACGAGGGGAATGCGCTCGCCGATCGACTCGAGCGTCATCACGAAGCGCATGAGCGGCAGCGAGCGCGCGAAGACCGAGCCGGCGTAGCAACCGGTGAGCGGGTAGGCGAGGGCGTCGCTGCGCTCGAGGGTGTAGGGCATGCCGAGCTCGTCGAGGGTCTCGAGCACCGGAGCCTCGAGGAAGGCGTGCTTGTACTCCTGGTCGATCGGCGATTCGTACTCGACCTGCTGGAAGACGAAGGGGTCGAGCACGCGGTGGACGAAGCGCGTGAAGGGCGAGGAGACCGGCTCGAAGATGACGATGCGGCCGCCCGGGGCGAGGGTGCGGTAGGCATCGTGGAGTGCCGCGCGGTAGTCGATCAGGTGGTGGAGGGCGCCGTCGTAGACCATGGCGCGCAGGCTTCCGTCGGCGAAGGGGAGGCCCTCGCCGTCGGCCTTCAGGCCCGCGAGTCCCTTGCCGGGCAGGGCGAGCACGGCGCTCGAGAGGTCGATGCCGACCACGGTGGCTCCGCCCGGGCCGGCTTCGCGTGCGACCTGTGCGAGGAAGTGCCCCTTGCCACAGCCCACCTCGGCGATCACGCCGCCGGGCGAGAGGTCGAGGTGTTCGATCACCCGGGCGAACTGCCGCTCGAAGACGAGCGCCGAGCCGGGCGATTCGTGCGGGACGTCGAGCAGGTGCTGGCCCACTTCTTCCTGCCAGGCCCGTTCGAGCTGGCGGAAGTGCGCGTCGCGGTCCGGCGAGTTGGCTTCGGGCGTGCTCATGAAGGCGGCCCGCCGCCCGCCCGGAGGGCCGGTGCGCGCCGGACGCGTGAGGCGCCGGGTGCCGTGAGCCGCTTGCGAACCAGCAGGGTCACCACGCGCAGGAAGGTCGCGGCGTTCTGGTACTTCGACGGGACGTACTCGAGCTCGCTGCTCGGCACGCAGTAGTGGACCGGGATCTCGATCACACGGCGCCGCGCCCGCAGCACCTCGATCACCATCTCGGGGAAGATCTCGACGCCCGGGCTGTCGAGCTCGTCGCGGATGAGCGTCCAGGTGCTCCGCCAGAACGCACGGTACACGCAGGCGACGTCGGTGAAGCGCGAATCGAAGCGCCACCAGAGCGTCTCGAGCAGCTTCGCAAGAAGGATGTGGGCCGCGCGTGCGAGGCCGCGCATGTTCGAGCCCTGCTCGATCATCTGACGCGTGGTGCGGGTTCCGACGACGAGGTCCGCGTCGCGCACGTAGACGAGCAGCTTCGCGAGATCGCGCGGGGCGCAGGAGTCGTCGCTGTAGGCCGTGAGCAGGATGTCGCCGCTCGCGAGGTCGAGGGCTTCCCGGGTGAGCACGCCGAGGGGAACGCCCGCTTCCTCGTGGACGAAGAGACGGACCTTCGGGTGGCGGCCGGCGGCGTCGAGGGCGGCGGAGGGCCGCCGTGCGGCCACCACGACCTCGGAGAGTTCGGGCGCCTCGGCGAAGGCCAGCACCGACTCCTCGATGCGATCCTCGGCGTCGTCGACCACGTAGACGAGGCTTGCCGTGCGCGATTCGAAGTCGCGGTTGCGCACGAGGTGGTTGGCCTGGTTCAGGGCCTCGCGGTCGTTCACGTTCACGTATTCGCCTTCGAGCCGGTGGGCGCCGATGGGTGCGCCCGCCCGGGCGAGTTCGCCGAGCCAGCTGGTCCAATCCTTCGGCCAGCCGGAGGCCGGGCCTTCGAAGGCCGCTTCGAGCCGACGCACCGTTCCCGGCCGGAGCAGGTACGTCCCGACGCCCATCCACTGGGCGAGGCCGTCCTCGGGCTTCTCGATCAGGTCGACCACCCGGCCGTCGCGCTCTTCCACGACGTAGTTGCGGCGGACCTGGGCGCGGCTCGTGCTGCGCATGAGCCCGCAGACGGCCAGTGCGTCGGGGGCAGCCTGGGCAGCGAGTGCGGCGTGGTCCGCGCCCACGTAGCACTCGTCCGAGAGCATCACCAGGCACGGCACGTCGACGCCCCGCGTGCCCAGGTAGATCGAGTAGGCGAGCTCGCGGTCGAGGTGCTCGTTCTCGATCAGCTCGATCTCGAGGCCGAGCCAACCGCCGTCGCCCACGTACTCGCGGATGTGTTCGCCGTGGTGGCCGATGACGATGCGCACGCGGCGGATGCCGAGCGCGTCGCGCATGCGTTCGAGGTTGCGGCGAAGCAGCGGCACGCCGTCGATCTCGAGCATGCACTTCGGGAGGGACTCGGTGTACGGATACGCCCGGACGCCCTTGCCCGCCGCCGGAATCACGCCCACCAGGTCGGTCACGGAGTCACGCCCACCAGGTCGGTCATGGCGCGAAGTGTAGCCGTCGGTCCGAGGCCCGGGCAATCGCACACGGGCGTGCAGGCGCTGCGCAGGGCGGCCGCACCCTGCGGCCGAGACGCCGACGTGCCATCCTACGCGCCGCCGGGCCGCTGGGCTCGCGTTTCCGGGGGCCCGCGTGACGGTCGACATCGTCGTTCCGATCTACAACGAAGAGATGCACGTCGCCGAGCTTCTCGAGCGCCTGCGCCGCGCCTGCCCCGAGGCCACGCTGATCTTCGTCGACAACGCGTCGACGGACCGGACGGCGGAGCTCCTGGCCGAGGACGGCGGCGTCGTCCTCGTGCGCCACGACGAAAACCTCGGCTACGGCCAGTCGCTCGTGGACGGCGTGCGCGCCGGCACCGGCGAGAAGGTCGTGATGATCGACGCCGACCTCGAGTACCTGCCCGAGGACGTCCCGGCCATCGCCGCCGCGCTCGAGACCGAAGGTGCCGTCTACGGCTCGCGCATCCTCGGGCCGGACCGGGGCGACATGGGTTTCCCGCGCTACTGGGGCAACCGCTTCCTGACGAGCCTGTTCAATCTGCTCTTCGCCCAGGGCATGACGGACATCTACACCGGCATCCGCGGCTTCCGGCGCGAGGTGCTCGACCCGGACACCTATCGGCGGCCCGGCTTCGACTACATCCTCGAGCTCACGGCGGTGACGGCGCGCCGCGGCACCCGCGTCGCCGAGGTGCCGGCCGGCTACCACCCGCGCAGCAAGGGCGTCTCGGAGATGAACCATCTCCGGGAGTTCGTGAAGTTCCTGTACCTGGTCGTGTACCACCGGCTGACGCGCTAGCGCTGCGTCGCCGCGCGGCCGGAGCCGCGCTAGGCCGCCTGGCGGCACTCGCGCACCTGGGCGTCGGAGCGGATGCGCGTGACGCCCTTGGTCAGCCCCTGCAGGCTCGTCGTCCAGACGTCGAACAGGCCGCGGATCTCCCGCTCGGATTCCTCGGGCAGGGCGGCGATGAACTTCGTCGGCTCGGGCAGGCGGAATCGCGCGATGTCCGTCGGGCGCCCGGCGGCCACCCAGGCCGGGAGGTCGTGGCGCAGCTCGAGCTCGACCGGTGCGAGGATCGTGTCCGGCGTCGTCCCGTGGGCGTGCTTGGCCTCGACGAAGCGCGTGAGGTCTTCCCAGAAGACGCCGAACTCCGGCATCTGCGTGTCGAAGGCGTGGTCCTCGAGGAGCTTGCGCGTGGCGGCCATGCCGACGCGGCAGATGTCCGGCCAGACGAAGAACGAAGCGTTCGCCCGGTACTTGTACATGAGGTTGTCGCCGATCTCGCCGGCTTCGAGCTTCTTGAAGTTCTCGGGCTGGCTGTAGAAGGCGACCAGGTCTTCGACGGTCTCGAAGAGCTCGCCGCGCGTCTCGGCCTCGAAGGCCGCCACGAGTTCCCCGACCTCGCCGTCGGCCTCACGGAGTGCGTTGGCGATGGCGAAGAACCAGTCCGAGCGGTTCAGTTCGAAGCGTTCGACCAGCTCGACGGCGTCCTCGAACCAGGAATCGTTCTGGTAGATGGTCGAGGCGAGCGCGTGCTTGCGCGCGATGATGTAGTCCTCGAAGCCGAGCGTCTCGGTGCCGACGACGATCTCGTCCATGTCGAAGACCATCTCGCCGCCGTAGATGCCGAAGTTCTTCGGCAGGACGCGGAAGCGCGTCTGCATGCGGTTCTCGTCGCGCGACTTCTGCATCTCGAGCTCCGAGCCCTTGAGCATCATCGCCTGGAAGAGATGCAGCTCGTGGGTGCCGGAGTCGATCAGCGTCTCGATGCCCTTCAGGTGGCTCTCGAGGGTCTCGCCGGGGAGGCCGAGGATCAGGTCCGAGAGCGAGCGCAGGCCGCGCCCGCGCACGTGGATCATGATCTGGTCGTAGGCTTCCTTGCTGATGTTCGAGCGCTTGATGTTCTTCAGCGTGCGGTCGTCGAGGGACTGGACGGCCTGGTAGAGCACCAGGGCGCCGCCGGTCTTCTCGAGAGATTTGATCACGCGGTCCGGGCGGTTCTTGCCGGTGGTCGCGTCGATGAAGGTCGGCCAGCCGTACTGGGCCTGGGCCTCGCCGATCCAGCCCGAGATCTCCGCGTCGCGCTCGAACATGCCGTAGTTCGGGTCGGCCACGCGGAGGAAGCCCATGCTCGGGCAGACCTCGTGGATGCGCTTGGCGATGTAGCGGATCTCTTCCTCGATCCGTTCCTTCGCGAAGTAGTGCACCTTCGTGTACCAGCGCGTGCCCTGGACGCAGAACGTGCAGGTGAAGGGGCAGCCGCGGTTGGTCTCGAGGAGCGGGGCGAGCTTGCCGTCGAAGAACTCGTCGAGGACGCCGGTGAGCCAGGGGGAGGGGATCTCCTCCACCTCCTTGTGCCGCTCCCAGCTCTCCTGGCGCACGGTGTTGCCGTCGCCATCGCGGTAGAGCGCCGAGGGCAGCTCGCGCTCGCGGAAGGCCGCAAGCGACCCCGCCTCGAGGTAGATCTTCACGAGGTCGCGCGCGAGGAAGTCGCCCTCGCCGAGGGCGTAGACGTCGATTTCGGGGTGCGCGTCGAAGTAGGCGATCTGCCGCTCGGGCTCGATCGAGATGTTCGGGCCGCCCATCACGACGAGCGTTTCGGGGTTCACGCGCTTGGCGAGCTCCGCGAACTTGAAGCTCAGCCACTCGTTCCACATGTAGTTGCTGAGCATGAGGACGTCGGGCGGCTCGTCCTGGAGTACCTGCCAGAGGTGGTCCGGATAGGCGAAGAGGCGCGAGTCGACCTCCGGCACGTCGCGGTCGAGCACCGCCTTCATGTAGGCGACGCCGAGGGGCATGCAGTCGTTGGACAGCACGCCGGTGTAGTTGTGGCGGAGATCTGCGAGGTAGACGCGCGGCTTCATCGAACCCGGAAGTGTCCCACGTTGTCCGTGGTGTTGCAATCGGCCCACGGGCGCCGGGCAGCGACGCCAGCATCGGGCAGCGACGTGCGCGGCTCCTGCCGGTTGCCGAACCCCCGATGCGCATGCGCTTCCAAGGAAGGCTTCGGCGCGCCGGCCGGCCGGGTCCTTCGCCTTGGGGGTTCTCGGGTGCGCCGTCCGAAAGCTTGAGCCGGGCGCTTCCCGATCTGCCATGCTCCGCGCCCGTGGGCAGCGGGCGACGAAGCAGCAGAGGCGGGACGGGCCGGCGCGGCGATGCATCGCGGCTCGCGCTCGCGATCGTGTTGGCGGCTCTCGTCGGGAGCGCTTCGGGCTGCGCCCCCGAGCCGCCGCCCGAGCCGCTGCCGCCGCTCCCGGCGGCCCGCTGCGAGCCGCTTCCGCCTCCCTCCGGCGAGTCGCGCCGCAACCTCGTCCTCATCCTGACGGATACGACGCGGCGCGATCGCCTCGCGCCCTATGGCGGGCCCGCCACGACGCCCCGGCTCGACGCCTTCGCTCGCGAGGCGATCGTCTTCACCGCGGCCGAGAGCCAGGCGCCCTGGACGAAGCCTTCGATCGCGAGCCTCTTCACGGGCCTCGTCCCCTCGGCCCACGGCGTGATTTCGCACCCGGAGCTGCGCGGCCGGGCCGCCCGGGCCGCGGGCGGCGAGCGCGTCGTCGAATCCGACGTGCTGGCGGCGAGCCACACGACCCTGGCCGAAGCGCTCTCCGCGGCCGGCTACGAGACCGCCGCCTTCGTCAGCAACCCGTGGCTGAAGCGCGAGCTCGGCTTCGCCCAGGGCTTCCAGACCTACGAGGACGCCTTCGCCGACAACACGACCCCGGGCGAGAAGGTCACCCGCGCGGGGCTCGACTGGCTGCGCTCCCGCCCGGACGCGAGCCGTCCCTACTTCCTCTACCTCCACTACATGGATGCGCACTCGCCCTTCCACGGCGTGCCGCGCGCGTCCCTCGAGGCGCGGTGGGCCGACATCGAAGCGGACGACCGCCCCGTCTCGCCGGCCTCCCAGCAGCAGATCGCGAAGCTCGCCCTCGACGAACGCCGCCGCCCGCTCGTCGAGCAGGGCCTCCCGGCCAACCTCGCGCTGATGGAGCTCGTCTACGACGAGGGCGTCGCCCACTTCGACCGGGCCTTCGGCGGCTTCCTCGACGGCTTCGCCGGCCAGCCCGGGGCCGAGGAGACGGCGATCGTCGTGACCTCCGACCACGGCGAGGCGCTCCACGAGCACGGCTGGCTCGGCCACGGCCACGGCCTGTTTTCGGGCGAGACGGGTGTGCCGCTCCTGGCCCGGCTCCCGGGGATTGCGCCCGCGGTGAACTCCTGCCCGGCCGCGCTGGTGGATCTGCGGCGAAGCCTCTGCGACTACCTGGGCGTCTCGTGCCTCACGGAGCAGGACCAGGGCGTCTCGTTCTTCTCGGGCGCCTTCGCGGACCCGCACCGCTCCGTGGTGACCGAGGGCGTGATCGGGAAGCCCCGGAACCAGTCGCACCGCGAGGCCCGCTTCAAGCTGGTCGAGGAGCCCGACGGCCGGCTGAACCGGCCGGGCCGGGGCACGGGCCGCTCCCTCTACGACCTCGAGCGCGACCCGGGCGAGCAGACGGACCTCCTCCAGCGCGGTGCCTCCCCGGAGGCCCGGGCCGCCTACCAGCGCCTCGTAGAGCGCTCCGAGGCCCATGCCCAGGGCCCGCGGGGCGAGGCCGAGAAGACCGAGCTCGACCCGGCCATGCGCGAGCGGCTGAAGGCGCTCGGCTACCTCGACGAATAGGCCCGCGCCCCCGCCGCGGCGCGCAGGAAGCCGGAACTCCGGGCGGCAGCTCGGGTGTCCAAGGGTTGGAAGCGTGGGCCGAAATCGATCGAGCCGGGCCGGGCCCGATCCGCCATACTCGGCCGCTCGCCGTCCCAGGAGTCCCGATGCCGCCCCCCGCGCCCTCCCACACCCTCGCCCGCCGCCTGCTCGTGTCGGCCCTCCTCGCCGTGGGGGCCTTCGCGCTCGATCCGGGAGAGGCCCGGGCGGACTGCGCCGTCACGGCCCCGAACGTCATCACCTGCGCACCGCCTGGGACGGGGGGCTTCGGCACCGGCGTCGAGGACGGCCAGACCATCACGGTGAACTCGGACGCGACGCTGAGCCCGGTGGGGATCGACGTCCGGGACAACAACGTGATCACCGTCGACACCGGCGGGACGATCGATACCACGGGCGCGGGTGGGGACGGCATCGCCGCCAACGACGGCAACACGATCGTCAACAACGGCACGATCACGGTCGACGGCGCCGGGGACGGCATCCAGGTCGGGACCGGCGATGCGGACCGCGACACCGTCGACGTCCAGAACAACGGCACGATCAACGTCACGGGCAACGGGAGGGGCATCGCCGAGACCGCGTCCAACACGATCGTGAACGGCGGGGTGATCGAACTCTCCGGGGACAACAGCACCGGCATCGAGGGCGGCGCGAGTGCGCAGGTCACCAACGCGGGCATCATCCGTACGCCCACCGGGGGCGGCGCCGACGGCGTGACCGGCATCCGGGTCGGGGCCGGCGACGGCGATCCGATGACCGTCGACGTTCTCAACACCGGAACGATCGGCCTCGATGCGGCGAACGCGGGCGCCACGACGATCGGCATCGACGCCGGCGCCAACAACATCATCCAAAACGACAACTCGGTACGCGTGACCGGCCCGGATGCGAGCCCGAACGCGATCGCCATCCGGACCGGGGGCGGGGACGCGGACCCGACGACCGCCGAAATCGTCAACAACGGGAGCATCTCGGCGGCAGGGCAGGGCGCCCGGGCGATCGTGGCCGGGCCGAATACCACCATCGTCAACGACGGGACGATTCGCACGGACCAGCTGACCGGCGGGGGTGGGACTCCCGGAGCGGCGATCGATTTCACCGCGGGCGGCACGAACAACCTCATCAACCGCGGCGATCTCTTCGGCGTCGACGGCTTCGACGCTTCGAACACCGCGGTTCCCGGTACCGCGATCCTCGGCGGTGGCGGCGCCGACACGATCGAGAACCGCGGCTCGCTCTTCGGTGACGTGGACCTGGGAGCCGGGGACGACGTCTTCGACCTCCGAACCAGCGGGAGCCTCATCGACGGCGACATCGAGGGTGGCGCCGACGGCGGCGGCGCGGGCGACCGCTTCCTGCTCCAGGGCAACGGCGGCGGCCGGCTTGACTTCAACCAGACCGCGGTGACCGGCTTCGAGACCCTGGAGATCAACGCCGATCCGGACATGCCGCCTTCGGGAACGGCCGGCGCCGGCGTCTGGGACCTGGACGGCACGGCGACCTTCACCAACGCGATCAGCCTGAACGCCGGCACCCTCCAGACGGACACCACCGTCCGACTCAACGGGGGCGCCTTCACGATGGCGCCCGGGACGGGGCTCACCACGCTGATCGATCCGCTCAATGGAACCGCGGGCCAGTTCAGCTTCGCGGGCGCGGCCAACCTGAACGGGACGCTCGGCATCGCCCCGCTCACCCCGCTGCGCGATGCCGACTTCACCGTGGTCCACTCCGATGCGGGCCTGGCCGGCGCCTTCGTCAACACGCCCCAGGACACGGCGCTCCTGCGGTTCATCGTGGATCAGACGGCGAACGACGTGATCCTCCGCATCCGCCGCAACAGCTACGCCTCGGTCGGGGAGACCGACAACCAGCGGGCCGTCGGGCGCTACCTCGATCGGGTGCTCGCATCCCGGGAGTTCAGCGCGAGCCTGAACTCGGTCCTGCTCGCTCTGGACGACTTCGAGGCGTCGCAGTTCCCGGTGCTCCTCGACGCCTTCCATCCCGAGGCCTACGACGCGCACACCGGGCAGACGGCGCGGATCGGGCGGATGATCGCCGAGACCGCGATCGAAGAGCGCCCGTGGTGCAAGCCCTCTCTCTACGGCCTGCGGCCCGCCCAGCGCGGCGACGTCCCCTGCGGACCGCGCGGCTGGTCGGCCTGGATGCGCGCCCTCACCGGTTTCGGCAAGCGCGACAGCGGAAGCGACTTCCGCGTCTCCCGCTTCCGCGAGCAGGGGATCATGGGCGGCGTCGACTGGCGGGTCACGCGCAACTGGCTGGTCTCGATGTTCGGCGGCATCACCTCGACCGACATCCACGTCAACAAGGGCGGCGAAGGCGACCTCGACACCTTCGAGATCGGCATGGCCGGGACGTTCCGCTACGCCGGGGCGCGCGCGAAAGCCGCCTTCGGCTACGGCCGCGGCGACCACAAGCACGACCGCCAGATCGACTTCTTCGGCATCAACCCGCAGGGCCAGTTCGGCGACGCCCTCTTCGCCGAGGGCGACTTCAACAGCAACCGGATCCTCGCGCTGTTCGAGCTGTCCTGGGTTCAGGCGTTCGGAAACTTCCACCTCGAGCCCGTCGCGGCCTTCGACGTGACGTGGATCCAGGAAGACGACATCAGCGAGTCGGGGGCGAGCTCCCTCGACCTGCGCATCGCCGAGCGCGAGAACACGCTGGTCGCCACTTCCTTCGGCGGGCGGTTCTTCTATCGCCACTTCCAGAATCCGTTCTCGGACCGGGGGCCGGGCTTCGCTCACGGCACCTGGACGCCGGAGCTGACCGTGAAGTGGCGGAGCATCTGGACCGGGGCGGATCGGGAGCTCGAGTCGCGCTTCCGCGGCGCCGCCGCGCGCACCGGCGACTTCACCATCGACGCCCAGGACACCGAGCAGGGGCTCGACGTCGGCGTCCATCTTCTCTTCCAGCCCCACGGCTCGGGCGGGGGCATGTCGATCGGCTACGACGGGCACTGGGGCGACGGCGGGCTCTACCACTCCTTCGGCGCCAAGCTTCGCCTCTTCTTCTAGGGCGGGGGAACGCGTGGCTCATCCCATCACCTGCATCCCCGGCGACGGCATCGGCCCCGAGGTCACGCGCGCGACGCTGCGCGTGCTCGAAGCCGCCGGCGTCGAGTTCGAGATCGACGAGCAGGTCGCGGGCGTCACGGCGCTCGAAAGCGTCGGGGAGCCGCTCCCGGCGGCGGTGCTCGACTCGATCCGGCGCACCGGCGTCGCGCTGAAGGGGCCGTTGACGACGCCCTCGGGCGCGGGCTTCCGCTCGGTGAACGTGGCCCTTCGCCAGGAATTCGACCTCTACGCGAACGTCCGCCCGGCGCGCACGATCGTTCCGGGCCGCTACGAGGACGTCGACCTCGTCCTCGTGCGCGAGAACACCGAGGGCCTCTACGTCGGCGTCGAGCACTACATCGGCGTCGGCGGCGATCGCAAGGCGGCCGCGGAGTCCGTGATGGTCGTGACGCGCTACGGGGCCGAGCGCATCGTCCGCTACGCCTTCGAGTACGCGAAGCGCAACGGGCGCCGGAAGGTCACGCTGGTCCACAAGGCGAACATCCTGAAGGTCACCCAGGGCCTGCTGCTCGACGTCGGGCGCGAGATCGCGGAGGCGTACGCCGGGGAGATCGAATTCGAGGACCGCATCATCGACGCGACCGCGATGCAGCTCGTGCTCGATCCGGGAAAGTTCGACGTGCTCGTGATGGAGAACATGTTCGGCGACATCCTGAGCGACGAGATCGCGGGTCTCGTCGGGGGCCTCGGCTTCGCTCCCGCGGCCAACGTGGGCGAAGACGTGGCGATCTTCGAGGCCGTGCACGGCGCCGCGCCGGACATCGCGGGGCAGGGCATCGCGAACCCGACCGCGCTGATCCTCGCCGGTGCGCTGATGCTGGACCACCTTGGAGAGGCCGCCGCGGCAGCGCGCGTGCGGGGCGCACTTCAAGAAATATTCGATCAAGGGCGCGTTCGAACGCGCGATGCCGGCGGATCGGCCAACACCCAGGAGTTCGCCGACGCCATTTGCGCCGTCCTGGCGTGAGTTTCCGGCCGATCGAATAACTCCCGGCCCGCTTCGTCTGACCTCCCAGAACCCCGGAATTCCGGGAACGGGAGAACGCAATGAGGACGAAGACCACGTTGGCCATGCTTTTGGGACTCTTCACCTTCGTGGTGGCCCCGGCCGCCGAGGCGCGCCACGACCGCGACGGCCGATCGCATCGCCACGGTGAGGACCGCTACGACCGCCATGACGATCGCTACGACCGCTACGACCGGAAGGATCGCGACCGGCGCAGCGTGCGCGAGCTCGTCTTTCAGCTCGAGCGAACGACGGACCGCATGGTTCGCGAAGCCGAGTACGCCACGGGCCTCCCGGACGATCGCTACGAGGCGCGGGCCCTGCGCGCGCTGCGCCGGCTCGAGCGCTCCGCCGACGAGCTCGCTCGTGAGGCGCGACACCGCCGCCTCGACCGCGGGTTCACGCGGGACCTGGCCTGGGTGGTGAAGCGGTTCGAGACCGTGCGCGAGCGCGCTCGCGACCTGCCGCGCAGCAAGGCGCTCCGCAAGGACCTGCGCCGCACGGATCGGCTGATCGCCAAGATCGACCGGCGCGTGGATGCCCGGCTCGCTCGCCTGGCGCGGCACGATCGCGGCTACGACCACGGTCACCGCTACGACCACTACGCCTGGCGCTAGCCGGGCCAGCCGGCTCGCCGGCTTCAGTTCACGCCACACGGCGGCGTCCTTCGGGGCGCCGCCGTTTCTCGTTTCGGCGCTAGAGCCGCTCGATCTGGATCGGAAGGCCGTCGACCGGCTTCGAGATCGGCGCCTGCTGGACCGGCATCTCGTAGCCCTCGGGCACGCTCCAGCGGAACCGCCGCAGCATCTGGTGGAGGATCAGCCGGACCTGGGCCTCTCCGAACCGGCGCCCGAGGCACATGTGGGGGCCGCCGCCGAAGGGAATCCAGGAGTGGCTGTGGCGTTTGTCCTCGGCCCGGGCCGGGGCGAAGCGTTCCGGGTCGAAGCGGGTCGGGCCGGTCCACCACTCGGGCATGTAGTGGGTGTGGATCGGCGCCACGACGACCATCGTGCCCGCCGGAATTCGGTACCCCTGCCACTCGAAGTCCTCGTTCGCGACGCGCGGAATGACGGGCAGCGGCGGGTAGAGGCGAAGCGTCTCCCGCATGGCCCAGGTCATGGCTTCGAGCCCGTCGAGGTCTTCGAAGCCGGGCGGCGTGTCGCCGAACGCGAGGCTCTCTTCGCGCAGCCGGTCCTGCCACTCGGGATGCTTCGCGAGCTCGTAGGTCATCGAGGTCAGCGTGCTCGTCGTGGTGTCGTGCGCCGCCATCATCAGGAAGACCATGTGGTCGAGGACGTCCTGGTCGGCGAAGGTGTCGCCTTCCTCGGTGCGGGCATGGGCGAGTCGGCTGAAGATGTCGCCGCCCGGGTCGGTCCGCTTCTTCGGGAGCAGGCTCTCGAGGAAGGAGAGCATCGAGCTCCGGCCCTGCAGGCCCTCGTAGTACCGGCCGAAGGGGAGCTTGTGCCGGAAACCCGGCATGGACGCGGCGACCATGGCTTCGAAGGCGCGGTTCGTCTTGTCCGCATCCGGGCCGAGATCGACGCCGACGAAGATCGTCATGGCCATGTCGAGGGTGAGCGCCTTGAAGGAATCGAAGGCCTTGATCGAGGACGATTCCTTGCCCCAGTTCTCGAGGCCGGCCTCGATGGCCGGGTTCATGCGGTCCGCGTAGTCGCGCAGGATCGGGCGCTTGAACGCCTCGAGCATGATCTTCCGGTGGTGGAGGTGCTCGACGCCGTCCCGGAGCAGGAGCCCGTTCGGGAAGATCTCGCCCATGATCAGCATCCACGGCTTGCGGGCGGAGAAGATCCGGTCGCGGTCGAGCAGGACGAAGCGGTTCGCGTCCGGGCCGAACAGGTTGACGGTGCTGAAGCGGCCGCGGCCCTGGATCACCACCGGCCCGAAGTCGCGGTAGAAGTCCGCCGTCATTTCGCGCATCGCGTAGCGCTGGGCCTTGGGCTTGACCAGGGTCTGGAGGATCCGCGAGAGCGGGGCGCGGGGGATCTCGCTGAAGGGGAGGGCGGCGTCGGTGGCGGGCATGGCCGGAAGCTAACAAAGCGGCCCTCGCTGTCGCCTCGGGGCCCTTGGGTCTTCGGGCCTCGAGGCCCTCCGGGGCGGAGCCTCGTATACTGCGCCGATGCGTTCCCATCGGCTCCTGCGCAGGCTCGGCATCGGCGTTGCGGTGCTCGTCGCCCTCGCCGGATTCGCCTTCTTCGTCGTCTACAGCGCCGCGAGCAACCCGGTGGACGGGGACCCGGCCGTCGTCCGCCTGTGGAAGGTCACGGCCAAGCGCGGCTTCATGGAAGGGGCATCGCTGTTCGTCTCCCTGCGCGAGGGCGGGGGCGATTGGCTCGATCCGGAGGAGGGCGCTCCCTTCCAGGAATCGGCTCTACACCCCTACTTCGTCCGGGTTCGCTCCGATCCGCGCACCGCCCGGTTCTACGGGCAGGGTCCCCTCGACGTCCCCGAGTTCGCCGCCATGGCGGACTTCCTGCGCGGCCAGTTCCCGCACGGCTACCCGAAGGCCGAGCACGTCCGGCTCGACGTGCTCGAGATGCTCGACGAGGCCGAGAAGGGCGCGGAGTTCGCCTGCGGCGACATCACGAAGATGCTGATCCAGCTCGTCCAGGCCGGCCGCGGCCACGGGCGCGCGGTCCAGCTCGACGGACACATGGTGGCGGAGCTCTGGTCACGGCGGCACGGCAAGTGGGTCGTCGTCGACGGCGACTACGACGTCCACTACACCGGGCCCGATGGCGTGCCGCTCTCGGCGCTCGAGATCGTCGAGGCCGTGCGTTCGGGGGGCGAAGGCGCGCTCGAGATCCACGTCGGCGCCTCGCCGAACGCGTTCTACCACCAGGCCTCCGAGACGGTCTTCGAGCCGTACCGGCGCGGGCTCGCCGTCTCCTACTACGCGCGCTGGATCAGCCAGAAGCTGCCGCGCTGGCACCCGGGGCGGAGCCCTTCGATCATCGCACGGGCCTATTTCCTCGACCCGACCTGGGAGCAGCGGATCTACTACCGCTGGCTCTCGGACGACCCGGCGGAGCTCTACCGGCCGCCGGCGGTGTTTCGGGATCGCGCGAGCTGAACGCCGCGCGCGGCGGCCGGAGGCTGCGCAGGCCTACCAGGTGTCGACGAAGCGGCGGGAGCCCGGGCCGGGCGGGCCGACGCTCGCGAGCCCGCGCCGGATCCATGCCCGCGTCTCCGCCGGGTCGATCACGGCATCGAACTCGAGCTGGCTCGCCGCGTTCAGCGCCTTGCCGCGTTCGAGCATCGAACCGACGAGCTTCTCGAAGAGGGCCTCGCGCTCGGCCGGGTCGTCGATGGATTCGAGCTGGCGCTTGAAGCCGAGGCGCACCGCGCCCTCGAGGCCCATGCCGCCGATCTCGCCCGTGGGCCAGGCCACGTTGAAGACGGGGGCGCCGAACGTGCCGCCGGCCATGGCCTGGGCGCCGAGCCCGTAGGCCTTGCGCGTGATCACCATGAACAGGGGCACCGAGAGGTTCGCGCCGACGGTGAAGAGCCGGGAGACCTTGCGGACCTGGGCGCGGGCCTCGACCTCGGGGCCGACCATGAAGCCCGGCGTGTCGCAGAGGGAGAGGACCGGAAGGCCGAAGGCGTCGCAGAGTTGGAGGAAGCGCGCGGCCTTCTCGGCCGCTTCGTCGTCGATGGCGCCGCCCAGGTGCTCCGGGTCGTTCGCGATGAGGCCGAAGGCCCGGCCCTCGATCCGCACGAGCGCGGTCACCATGCCGCGGCCGAAGGCGCGCCGCAGCTCGAGCACGCTGCCCTCGTCGCAGAGCGCGTCGATGAGGGCGCGCACGTCGTAGGCGCGGCGGCGGTTCTCCGGAATGGCGTGTCGCAGGATGCGCGGGTCCGCGGCGGGACCGGGTTCGATCGGGCCCTGGAAGTAGGAGAGCGTGCGGCGCGCCAGGGCGGCGCCCTGGCGCTCGTCCTCGACCACGAGGTCGACGACGCCGTTGGCTTCCTGCACCGAGATCGGCCCCACCGCTTCGGGCTCGACGGCGCCGAGGCCTCCGCCCTCGATCATGGCCGGGCCGCCCATGCCGAGGCTCGCGTTGCGGGTCGCGATCAGCACGTCCGCGCAGCCGGCGAAGGCCGCGCTGCCCGCGAAGCAGAAGCCCGAGACGACGGCGATCCGAGGGACCTTTCCGGAGAGCCGGGCGAAGGTGTGGAAGCTCGTCACGCCGAGCCCTGCGACCACGAGCTCGACGGGGTCACTGTCGTTCGGGCGCCCCCCGCCGCCTTCCGGGAAGAAGACCACCGGCATGGCGTTTTTCTCGGCGAGCTCGAGGATGCGATCGATCTTCCGATGGTGGAAGTAGCCCTGAGTCCCGGCGAGCACCGAAGCGTCGACCACGAGCACCGCGCAGCGCGCGGCTTCGGCACCGAAACGGTCCGCGTTGACGGTGGCGAGGCCCGTCACGATCGCGTCCGCCGGCGTCTTCGCACGCAGCTCCGCCTCGGGCCGGGTGCGGCGCATGGCGGCGGTAGCGAGGGCGCCGTACTCGCTGAAGCTCCCGGGGTCACACAGGTCCGCGAGATTCTCGCGCGCGGTGCGCTGGCCGCGATGCCGCCGCCGCGCGACGGCCTCGGGCCGCGCTTCGTCCTCGAGCAGCGCGTGGCGTTCGCGGCTGGCCGCGAGATCCGGCCGCACCGCGTCGAGATCGACGGCCGCTTCGGTCCGTTCCTCCGAGGGCGTTTCTTCGCCCAGGGTGAGGGCCACCAGGGGCGCATCTTCGTCCACGACTTCGCCGAGGGTGACTTCGATCCGCGCGACGACGCCCGCGGAGGGCGCCTCGATCGGGTGCTCGGTCTTCATCGCTTCGAGCACGCACAGGGTCTGGCCGCGGTGGACCGGTTCACCCACGCCGACCGGCAGCTCGAGCACCGTCCCGGCGAGCGGGGCGAGCAGGGTCTCGATGGGTTCGGCCGACGCACTCACGGGCGGTACGATACCAGCGGCAGGCCTGTTAGCCTTCCGCCATGTCGGGTTTCCGCCAGGAAGGGGGCTGCATCTGCGGCGACGTCCGCTTCGTCGTCGAGGAGGATCCGGTCCTCGTGTACGTCTGCCACTGCACGGATTGCCAGACGGAAACGGGCTCCGTCGGGATCGTCTCCGTCATGGTCCACGAGGGGAGCTACCGGTTGCTCTCCGGTGAGCCCGTGAACAAGGGCGTCGGACTCCCGGACGGCCGGAACAAGGGCGGCGATGTCTGCCCCCGCTGTGGAACGCATCTGGGCGGTGCCCGGCCGGGGATGCCGCTGCGAAGGCTCGATGGCGGGACGTTCGACGACACCACGTGGATCGTCCCGGCGGGCCACATCTTCGCGGCCAGCCGTCAGCCCTGGGTCGAGATTCCGGAAGGCGTCGTCCGCTACGAGGGCGCCCCGGGCGACGAGGGCTATCTCGAGATCACGCGCGCCTGGAAGGCCCGCGCACGCTGATACTCGCGTCCGCGCATCTTCTCCGCTCCCGGCGCCCCTTCTGGCGTCGCCTCAGTCGCAGACGATCCTTCCCGCTTCGAGATCGAAGGGCTCGACGTTGCCGAAGGCCGGGTTGGCGCGCGGGTCGCCGTCGAGCAGGACGCCGAAGTCCTCGGCCACGACGTTCGTCCAGCCCGGGCCGCCCACGAGCATCTCCGAGAGCCAGTCCCGGAGAGTCGGGACACCGCCCGTCGTGTCGTCGTAGACCTTGGGCCGGCCCCAGGCCGTGTGCGCCGAGCCCGTTCCCACGTAGTAGCGGAAGTTGTCCGGGGCCTCGTCGGCGGCGCGCTCGTTCAGGGCGAGCATCTCGGTGTTCCAGTCACACGAGGCGTCCCACCAGCGGATCCAGAAGATCACGTTCTCGCCCGTCCGCATGATGTTCAGGAAGCCCGTCTGGCCGCCCTGGCCACCGTCGTAGGCCGTCGTGTAGGTGGCGAAGCGATTCCCCGGGTAGGTCTTGGCGGCCTCGATGTAGAGATCCGCGGCTTCGAGCTCCTCGAAGGGGACGTTCAGCCCGGGCATCCACGGCGGGAGGTTGTTCTGGATGCCCCAGTTCGAGAGGTCGTCGACGAGGAAGTCGGGCGTGATCACGCCGTTTCCGGCGTCACCGACGACGGTGAACTGGGCCGAGGGGTAGGCGCGCTCCTGGAGGTAGAGGGAGTTCACGATGGCGCCGTAGGCCCCGGCGCTCGAACCCGTGACGAAGACGTCCTCGGGGTGGACGAAGTGCTCGCGTGCGAACTTCTCGGCGACCTGGGAGTTCACGAAGCCCTTGTGGCGCACGGTCAGCGGCCCGGACTCGGCCGTTTCGTACTCGACGACCGCATCGCCCCAATGGACGTCGCCCGTGCAGTAGGGGACGAAGACCTGGTTCCAGTCCCTGAAGGGATTCTCCGGGTTGTCGAGGTCGGCGAAGCCGCTGCTGAAGCCGGCGGGGCTTCCGCCGACGGTCTGCTTGAAGGTCGGCCCGATGCCGAGCGAAGGCAGGCCGCCGCAGGTGATGCCGCTCCAGCAGGCGCCGCCACCCTGGTAGTACATGACGAGCTTGTTGACGGAGCCGCCCTTCACGAAGAAGGACCACGGCTCGCCGTCCCAGCAGGTCGGCTCGAGGTCGCGTCCTTCGTAGGAGACGACGGCTTCGGGGTCGACCCGCACCCACTCGGGAGAGATGAGCGGCGAGACCGCGACGGCGAGCACGACGTCGCCCGTGAGCGCGTCGACGTCGTCGGCGATCGCGTTCGGGTCGGGGCCCGAATCCGAGTGGAAGATCAGGGCGAGGAGCGCCCAGAAGCGATCGAAGCGGTGGAAGGCCCGGTCCTGCTTCTCCGCGAGGCCCTCGCGCAGGCGGTCTTCGTCGCGGTTCAAGAGGTGACGGGCTTCGGCGTCGACGAGGTTCCCGCAGAGCTGGGCCGTCGCGAAGAGCTGGTACTTCTGGTGCAGCTTGGCGATCCAGGCGCGGAAGAAACCGAAGAAGCCCCAGCCCGGCTCGTCGTCGCCCGACTGGATGGCGCTCGCGAGGGCTTCGGCCGCGCTCGCGATCGCGTCGGCGGTCTCGCCGGCGCCGCCGGTCGAGTCCGAACAGACCGCGCCGGTTTCGATCGCGATGGCGTCGGCCGCGGCGTAGGCGTCGGACAGGTCCGCGAGGGCGCGCTCGATGCGGGCCTCGCGCGGCGAGTGGCCGAACCAGCTGCGGTCCGGGAGGGCGTAGGCACCGACGAGCCCCTCGCAGGCCTCGGCCGCGGCGCGCAGCTTGCTGGCCGCGCATTGCTCGAGGCTCTGGGAGCCGTTTGCCGAGGCGTCCGGGGCGTAGGGCAGGCTGAGCAGGCACAGGGCGGCGGCCGCAAGGGCGGTGCGGGAGCGCAGGGTGACGATCGGCACGGGTTTCCCTCCATGGCCCGGTGGGCGCCGGGCGACGATGCGGCAGCGTGGCACGAGGCTGATTCGCGAGTCAAGGCGGTCGGCGTGCGACGGCCGGTAAGCCTTGCGACCCGTCGACGTCGCGAGGAGCAGTTCTTACCGAGCGAGTCCGTTTCGACCGCTGCACTGCGAACTCGCAGCGCTCCCGCGTTGGCACGTCGTCTGCACTTCCCGACGGTGTCGACGTTGAAGTAGCTCGCGCGTCGACGACCCGACCCCGGTCGGCTCCCCCTCCATCGAGCTCGTGATCTTGAAAACGCGGCGTCCGCGCCGCACGGGGGAATTGCGTCTTGCGCTCGATTCGGCTCGCTTCGTTGCTGTTGTTGTTGTTCGTCACGCTTCCGCTCGGCGGGTGCCGCTGGCAGAGCGTTCGCGTCGTCATTCCGGACTTCGCTTCGGCCGACGTTCTCGGCCTCCGGCTCTGGCGCGAGTCGCCGACGACCGGCGAGTTCGAGCCGGACGGCGAGTTCCGCTTCACGGGCAGCGGCGAGGCGGCCGGCGGCGTCCGAAACGTCTTCTACACGTTCGTCCCGCGCGCGGGATCCTTCGAGCTGCCGATCGGGACCACGGCGCTGCTCACGGGCGACCTCCTGCTGCTCGAGCTGCACTACCCGACGGGCGCCGCGCCGGCTCTCTACCGGATCTCGACCTGGAACGAAGCGGGGGAGTCCGCGCTCAGCACCGCGGCGTTGCGGCTCTAGTTGCCGGGGTCGAGTGGGCGCAACTCGGGAAAGGTCAATTCGATCGGATAAATTGCTCGTTCAAGCGGGTTTTCGAGTAGTCTGGGCCGATGGCCCGCCCGAACGCCACCGCCTACTCCGTCCTCGGCTTCCTCCACGACGGGCCGAAGTCCGGCTGGGACGTCGCCGAGCAGGCGGCCTCGACCATCGGGTACTTCTGGAACGTCACGCGCAGCCAGGTGTACCGGGAGCTGCGGACGCTCGAGGAGGCGGGCTTCGTGCGCGGCGGCGAGCGCGGCCAGCGCGATCGCCGCGTCTACACCCTCACCGACGAGGGGCGTGAAGCCTTCGCCGAGTGGATCTCCCGCGAGCCCGGGCCGGAGATCTTCCGATTCCCGATGCTGCTCACGCTCTGGTTCGGGGAGCACCTGCGCGAGAACGAGCTCGGCTGGTTCCTGAGCCTCCACCGCTCCCGCCACGAGAAGCTCCTCAAGACCTGGGAGAAGCTCGCGGCGAGTCTGCCGGAGGAGGAGCTCGATTCCCCGCGCGGCTACACGCTGCGCTTCGCCCTCGCCTACGGCGAGGCGATCAAAGGCTGGTACGACGGGCTTCCCTGGTTTCGCGAGCCGCGCGGGCGCGGCAAGGGGAAGAGCCGTTCCAGCGGGAAGAAGTAGTCCGCGAGAGTTCAACGAGCCGAGGAGAGATCGCCATGGACGCCACGAATCGAGTCGACCCGACGGTCGCAGCCGTCACGGGGGTGATCAGCGCCGTGCTCGAAGGCAAGCTCGAGCCGGGTGAACTGCTCTCTTCCGGTCCGACGCCCGAGCCGACCCCGGAGCTGGCGTTGGCGGAGCTCCTCCGGCTCCGGGTCGTGACGCAGACCGAGGAGGGCCCCGCGGCGCTCGGCCCCGGCCGCTGGCGGCCCGGGGTGCTGGCGCATCTTCCGGAGGGGAGCGTCGGGACGTTCCCACCGGCCGCGACGCTCGCGCACGACGCGGTCGATCTGATCCGGTTCTTCTATCGGATCATGGTGCGGACAGCCGTGCGGCGGCTCGGGGCGAGGGATCTCGACGACGCGCGGGATCATCTCGAGCGCGCCTTCGAGGCGCGTTCGGACGCCGCACGCTTCACCTCCCACAACCTGGCCATGCTGCGTGCGGTGCTCGAGCCGGCCAAGCTCTTCCCGCTGCTCTGGGTGCTGAACGAGATCGACCACATGCGGCCCGACGAGCTCTCGCCTGCGCCGGTCTTCGTGCCGGATGGCTACGTCCCTCTCCACCGGGCGATGTTCGACGCCATCGAGCGCGGCGATTCGGAGGAAGCCATGGCCGTGGCCATGGACTTCGTGGACCAGCTCGAGACCGTCATGCTCTCGGCGATCCGCAGGGTCGAAGGCACCGCCTGAGCGTTTCGCGGAAGAGGGGCGGGGCACCGTGCCCCGCCCCCCGGGCCGCGCTTCGCGACGGCGGCGCATCAGGAAAGGCAGGGGCGCCGCAGGCCGCTGCGCACGACGCCCAGCGCAATCGCGGCGCCGCCGAGCAGGATGACGAGGGAAGACTCCGGCACCGCCTGGAGCTCGAACGTTCCGCTGAACGCGTAGCCGGTCACGTTCCCCGCGAACTCGCTCGCGTCCCAGACCCAGTCGACGAGGTCGAACTCGGCGAGGACACGAAGCTCGGTGTAGTGCTCCGGGAGCAGGGGGACGTCGCGCTCTTCGTTCGGGAGGAACGCGATCGGTGCATCGAGGACGACGTGGGTTCCCAGCCCGAGCTCCGTCCGGCCGGGCCCCGGTGAAGCGGTCCACGCGCCCGGGTCGCCGTCGTCGATGGTGATGCGCAGGCGGGCGTTGCGGCCGGCCGAGGTCTCGGCGTCGCCGGACCACGTGCCGTTGGCCGAGGTTCCGCCGACGAGGGCGACCAGGCCGTCGAAGTCGAACGAGAGGCTGTAGTCTGAGTAGTCCACCGGCGAGCCGTCGTTCGGGTCGAACTCGAGGGCGCCGCGCGTCCGCCCCGTGGCGAAGTCGTAGGTCCCCGTGATCGTTCCGCTCTCGAAGGTGAAGGGGGCGGCCATCGCCGAGCCCCCGGAGAGGGTCGCGAGCCCGGCGAGCACCGCGAGCGTGCCCCGGAAGCGAATGCGCCCGGAGGTGACGAACAGCAGGAGGGCCGCCAGGGCGAGCAGTTCGCCGGGCTGCGGCTCGGGCACGTCGGTCACCACCGCGACGCCGACCGCGGCGCCGTCGTGGTCCTTCTTGGCGATGAAGGCGCTGGTCCCGAACTCGCTCGTCGCGACGAGCGTGTTGTCGAGGGCGAACCCGACGCGGGTCACTTCGCCCGTCACGCCCGCGGCGTCGAGCACGGCCTGGAGATCGAAGGCGATGGATCCGTGGAAGATCCGCGCGACCGCGACGCCGTCGGTCGCGAGGTCGAAGTCGCCGTCGGACGGCGTGAAGGTCAAGTTCCCCTGGAAGCGGATGGCCGCGGCCAGCTCGATGCCCGAGACCTCGAGGATCTCCCCGAAGACGGCGGCCTGGACGGAGGCGAAGGTTCCGGCGCCGCCGCCGCCCACGAGGGTGTAGTCCCCGCGCTCCGAGAACGTGATCTCGTCGATCACGTAGCCCGGGCGCGCTTTCACCTCGAACTGCAGCAGGCCGTCGGTGACGTCGACGCCCCCGGCCCCGGTCGCCGAGGCCGCGAACGAGGTGGGGTTGAAGTCGAGCTCGTCGCCGACGACCGAAGGCGTTCCGAACAGGATCGGGCCGTCGCCGGGGGTGAGGGCCTCTTCGGTGACGGCGTTGAAGGTCACCGTCGCGCCGTCGAAGTCGCCGTGGAGGATCGGCGCCGCCGGGGCGTCGAAGGAGAGGGCGACGGCGATCGCGATTGCGAGTCCCCGCGCCAGAGTGCGGATCGAATGAGTCATGACAACGTTCCTTTCCAGGTTTCCGAATGCGTTCCGACGCGGGTCAGGGCAGAAGCGGGGTGAAGATCGGGTCGCCGCAGGCCAGGACTTCGTTCTGGACCTCCTCGAGGGAGGCGTAGACGGTGAAGAAGTCCCCGCCGTGCTCGCGCAGCAGGAGCGGTTCGAGCTGGAGCCCGAGCACGCAGGCCGGCAGCGGCAGGCTCGCGATCTCGCCCGAGGCCACGTCCACCGCGCCGGCGATCGCCGCGAAGTTGTCCTCGAGGAAGGAGCGCAGCACGGTCGGGGGCACGTCCGGCAGGTTGTAGACGAGGACGAACTCCTCGATCGCGGGCGTTCCGAGGCCGGCCGAAAGGCCGCTTCCACCGAGCCCGATCGAGAGGTCCGCGCTCAGGTCGACGTAGCCCTTGATGAGGGTCTTCCAGCCGGCGGACGTTTCCATCTGCACGCGGAGCGCGAGCTGGGCCATCTGCACTTCGCGCCGCGGCACGCCGTCCGGGATCAGGACCCCGCCCGGTTCGGTGGGCACGACGAGCGCCGGGATCTCGGGCGCCACGGTGATGCGCACCGGGGTGGCCGAGCCGTCGGGCATCTCGGCGGCGATCGGGCCCAGGTAGGTGGCGCCCGTCTCGATCAGGAAATAGAGGTCGAGGACGTCGAGTCTGAGCGGGATCGTCCCGGCCGAGAACGGGTCCGGGACCTCGGTGATCGTCGCCGAGAGCAGTCCCTGCTCGATCATGTCGAGCAGCATCTTGTTGATGACGCGGTTGCTGAACGAGACCGCCAGGTCGTAGGGCTGCGGCGGCTGATAGCCCGGGAACCCGATGAGTCCGACCGGGGGCGTCATCTGCCCGTCGTTGGCGAAGTCGGGCAGCGTGAGCGGGCCGTTGCCGAGGTAGACGGAGTCGAAGTCCGGCCGCGGGCAGATCGTGCTCGGGCAGAAGGGCGTCGGGCCGGCGGGCGTCGGCACGCCGATCAGCGCATCGAGGAAGGCGGTGACGCCGTCGTCGTCTTCGGGGATCGAGCCGTAGGTCAGGTCGAGCGAGCCCGAGAGCGAGGAGCCGATCACGCCCGAGAGGTCGAGTTCGCTCTCGTTGAAGCCTTCCTCGAGCAGGGAGGCGATGGAGACGCCGCTTCCGCCGAGCAGGTCGTTGAAGGCCCCCGCGATCTCGTCCTGGACGTCGGAGAAGCCCGAGCCGTCGAGGAAGGACTGGAAGTTGTTCACGACCACGTCGGGGCAGTCGCCGCCCGAGCCGAGGGAGGCCGAGAAGCCGTCGAGGTCGAAGTCGACCGGGCCGATCTGCTCGAAGCCGAGGCCGTGGGGGTCCGCGCCGGGCTCGAGATCCAGATCCACGTGCAGCGACGCGTCGAAGCCGACGAGGATCACGCACGTCCCGTTGTTGATCACGAAGCCCTCGAGCGGGAGCTCGAGCCGGAGTGCCACGTCGTCGGCATCGACGGTCAGGCCGAGCGTGCCGCCGGGCGACGCCGCGGGCGTGTTCTGCGCGTTGATGCGGACTTCGTAGGGCGGGATGGTCGCGGCGACCGTGCCGCCGGCGTCGCCGATGCGGATGCCGAAGGGCAGGGAGAAGCCCGGCTGGAGGAACTCGAGCTGGCCGAGCAGGTCCTCGACGAGCGCCTCGAGGTCGACGGCGGCCTGGACCGCGTCCGTCAGCGACGGCTCCACGTGGTCGAGGACCGAGTCCTCGTCGTTCATGCGCAGGGCGATGGCGTCGGGAACCGGATCGTTCTCGTCGCTTTCGAAGCCCCAGAGGGCGACCACCCGATCCACGGCCACGGTCGAAGTGCCGACCTGGATCTCCGCGAGGATGGGCTGGAAGCGCTGGTCTGCGTCGAGGGCGAGGTCGAGCTCGTAGCGGTTCGTGAAGCCGATGCGCGAGGCGGCCTGGCCGTTCACGAAGACGAAGATCCGGCCGAGCGCGTTCTCGACCTCCACCTCGACGCGAACACCGGGCCCGCCCACGGAGGGCAGGGACGAGAAGACCACGTCGCCGGTCTCGGGCGTGACGATCCGGATCGTGGGGGTCGGCGCGGGCCCGCACGTGGGCGCGAGGGTGAAGCCGAGCAAGAGGGAAAGGCACAGAACGGAACGGCGAACGGGTCGGACGGGCATCGCTTCCTCCACGCCCCGGCGCGGGGCGGCGTTCCGGAGTTCTTTCAAGACCCGTGCCGAACGGCCGGTTTGTCAGATGCGTTCGATAGATCAAATAGTTGTATAAAAAACTGGTCAAGCGGACTCATTTTTGCCCGTGGGAAACGAGACTTCTGATTCCACAAATTGGGAAAAGTATTTCTTTTGAATGACTTTATCGGCATCTGGCGAATCCGGACCGCCCTATCTCTATGCCAATTCGATCGTCCAAATCGGTATATAAATTGCTCTGCCTCTCAGTGATCTACTGAGGAGGATCCAGTGATGTTGGTTGAGAAGAGGGCCCTCGGACTGTGGGCCGCGGTGTTCGGATTCTGTCTTGGGACGGCCGGTTCGGCGGCCGCGCTGACCATCGTCGACCAGACCCGCGAGGTACAGGCGGGCGCCTTCGCCGGGAGCATCGGCGGCTCGGACTCGGACGCCTTCGACCCGGCGAACGACTCCGACCCCTGGCTCGGCACGGCAGGTTTCGGCGCTACGGACGACCCGGGCTGTCCGCCCGACGACCCTGGCTGTCCCCCGCCGGCCTTCGCCAGCGGCGGATCGAGCCAGGAGTCGAGCCTGCGGATCGACGGGTTCGACGCCTCCGGCGCGCTGAGCGCCTCCGGAGACAACGGATCGGGAGACGGCAGCTCGACGTTCGAGGTGACGTTCCTCGTCGACGAGGCGACTTCCTTCGTGGCGAGCGCGGCGCTCTCGGCGACGTGCGCCGGGGGTGCGGCCGATCTTCGGGCGACGCTGTCCGATGCGGTCGGCGCGGTGCTCTACGAGTTCGATGCCAGCTGCAACGAAGCGGCCGGGCCCGGCACGGGAACGCTCGCGGCCGGGGAGTACCACTGGTCGGTCCTGGCCTCTGCGACGGCGTCGGGAAGCCCGGCGGAGTCCGCGTCGGGGATGTGGTCGGCGAGTCTCACCGTCCCGGAGCCGAGGCCGATCGGGTGGATCGCCCTGGGCCTCGCCTGGAGTCTCTGGCCGCGCGGCCGCAGGAACTAGTCCACACGCGTCGGCCGCTCGGAGACCGATCCGCGCGGCCGGCGCTTTCCCCCTCCCCGAGGTAGACGAGCTGCCCACCGCCATGGGATGCTGACTGCGAACCAGGGGAAGGGGACGGAGTGGGCCACCTGCGACGAAGCGAAGGACGATGCCGGGAGGCGCTGCGAGGCGCGGACTCCGCAACGATCCTGTTGGTGGGCTTCCTGCTGCTGGCCGGGCCGGCCCAGGCCTCCCCCATCGTGCTGCTCGGCGACAGCTGGGGCGTGTTGGCCGGCCCGTCGATCGAGTCGACCCTCGCCGCGAACGGTCACGGCGCGCTCGGCGTCACCAACGCCAGCGTCGGGGGGAGTACCGCGGCGCAGTGGAGCGGGGGAACCTACGACGTCGCGGGCCTGTTCGCTGCCCATCCCGATGCCGTGGTCGCGCATCTCATCGTGGGAGGCAACGACCTGATCGGTGGAGTTCTTGGTGGCGGGAACCCCATCACGGTGATCTCGCAGACCGTGAGCGCCACGACCTCCGTTCTCACCCAGATCGCATCCTCGAGTTCGGCCGAGATCCTCTTTTCGGGCTACGACTACGTTCCCAACCCGCCCGCCGGGTCCACGCCGGCCCTGGCCAACCTGCTGATCGACCTCTTCCTCGACGGGGTCGCCCAGAACGTGGCTGCGGATCCGCTTCTCGCGAGCCGCGTCACGGTCGTCGACACGCACGGTCTCATGCAGGTCGCCTTCGGGATTCCCCAGCTCGGAATCGCGCCGGGCGACCCGAGCCTCCCCGACGCGACCCTCTCGGGGCCCGACGCCGCCTTCGCCGATTCGATCCACCTGACCCCGGCGGGCTACGACGTCTACGCCGACGCGCTCTACGGAGCGTTCTACGCGTCGGTCCTCCCCGAGCCCGGCGTGGCGACGTTCGGGGTCGTGGTGCTTGCGGCGTGGGTGGTGCACCGCCGGCGCGTGGCCGCGGCGCTCTAGCGGGTCGGCTCTCTCCAGCGCAGCAGCCGGAAGCCGCCGATGCGTTCGATCGGTTCGTAGCGGCGGCGGAGGTGGGCCGTCAGGGTGGGCGCGGATTTCCCCAGGGTCCGTTGGTGGCGGCCGTCCATGGCGCGGGCGTAGATGACCAGTAGCGGCACCCGGTCGCGGTCGACGGCTTCGATGACCTCGCTCTGGATCGCCTCGGTGGCGTAGCCCGGCAGGACGGCGTCGTGCCGGCTCGCGTTGGGGCGATCGGCCAGGTGGTAGAGGCCGGGGATGTAGGGGAGGGCGAGGATCGGCTGGCCGGGGGGAACCTCCCGGTGGACTGCCGCGACGAGCTCTCCGAGCACCCGGGCCTCTTCCGGGCTGACGAGCACCTCGCCCCCGGGAACCGGCATCGGCACGGCCCGCGCCCGCCGCGCGTAGTAGTCCGGAACGTTCGAGAGCAGGGCCGTGCCGGCGATCAGCCAGAGCGCGAGGCCCGCGGCCAGGACGCGCGATGCGGGAGTGGCCCGGAACCCCTCCGCAACGCAGGCGGCCCAGACGAGCGCCGCCGGGACGAGCGCCTGGAGGAGATGCGGGAAATCTGAGCGCGACGCGAAGATCCCGTAGGCCAGCACCGCCATCGCCGAGCACTGGGCGAGGATCAGGCCCGCCGTCCGCCGCTCCGGCGAGCGCAGCCATCGCCACGAAACGAGAAAGCCGAGCGCTGCCACGATCCCGGGAAGGAAGAAGAGGGACGTCCGGAGCCGCTCGGGCCCGGTGAGGACGCGACTCCATTCGGGGAAGGGGATCGACATCGCCGCGTTGCCGCGCGCTCCGGCGAAGACGAGCTGCTCGGCCGCATCGAAGAGCGCGCCCGTCGCGGCGAACACGCCGAGCACCGGGAGCCAGACGAGGGCTGCGCCCAGGCCGAGGCTCCACGCCGCCCACAGCGTGTGGCCGAGTGCGCTCCGGCCCTCCCGAACCGGGTTCGACGCGGCCGTGCCCCAGGCGATGAGCATGCCGAAGGCGCTCGCCTCCTGGCGAAAGAGGGCGAGCAAGCCGAAGCCGGCCCCGAGTGCCAGCAGGGTGACGAACCGAAGCGGGCGACCGTGGCGCTCCGCGACTCCCCGGCAGAGCCAGAGCACGCCGAGGTAGGCCAGCGGCACGAAGGTCTTGTGGGCCGGCGGGCGCAGGAAGATCGGGACGAGTCCGACGGCGGCGGCCGCCCACAGCGGGAGCCACGGCCGCGCCAGCCAGAAGCTGCCGGCACTCAGCAGGACGAGCCCACCGAGCCAGACCCAGCGAACCGAGAGCGTGCTCGTTTCGAAGACCCGGAAGAGGCCTTCGAACGTCCAGTAGAGGCCCGGGCCGTAGCTCCGGTAGACGTCCGCGTAGAGGCGCTGGCCGTCGACGAGCCGATCGATCGCCGAGAGCAGCCAGCCTTCGTCCGCGATGCCGAAGCCGACGGGGACGAGCGGTGCCCAGACGGCGACCGCCAGCACGCCGAGGGCGAGGGGAACCCACGTGTCGGCAGAGCGCCTCAAGGGCCTAGGCGTTGCGGCGGGCCGCGAGCAACACGGAGCTGCCGAGCGGCGGTCTTGCGAGGAGCCGCGTCTCGGTGCGCATCATCGCGCGAAGGATCGCGTGGACGGCGTCACCGGGCGGTTCGAACCCCTCGCGCAGGACCGAATCCGCCGAAGCGTTGCGTCCGACCCAGAGCTTTCGCGCCAGCAGGAGCGGCACCATGGAGAGGCCCCAGTAGCGGGTCTCGCGGACGTCCGCGGGGAGCCCTTCGAGCTCCGCCGCGAGCGAGGCTCTCGTGTACCGGCGGAGGTGTCCGGCGGCGTCGTCGTAGCGGCTGTGGAGGGCCGGGAGCGCGGGGACGTTCACGATCAGCCATCCGCCCGGCGCGAGGTGCCAGAGCGCGGCTTCGAGGAAGCGCTTCGTGTCGGCGATGTGTTCGATCACGTCGCAGAGCGTGACGACGTCGTAGGCCGCTTCGAAGGAGGCGTGCCGCTCCTCGACGTCGTAGTAGCGGATGCTGCCGCGCCCCGGCGCCGCCGAACGCAGGGCCGGCAGGTTCAGGTCCACGCCGTCGACGTCCCAGCGGGTCGCCGCTTCGAACTGCGCCCGCACGATGCCGGTACCGCAGCCGATGTCGAGGGCGCGGGCCGGCCGGTCCCTCGGCACGCCCACGTCGGCGATCAGCGCCTGTATGGCCCGGAAACGCCACTGGAACCAGAAATGCTCGTGGCTCGCGTAGCCGTACCACTCGCTCGATTCCTCGAACGTGTCGGCACGCGGCGTCGAGATCATCTCGACCTCCGCCGAAACGTCGCGCAGGCCGGGCAGGGTCATCGCGTGGACTCCCTGCGCTCGCCGGGGTCCACGACCTCCATGACGAGATACGGCGGCCGTCCCTTCACCTCGAGGTAGGTTCGCCCGACGTAGGCGCCCAGGATGTAGAGACACGTGGTGATGACGAAGTTCCCGCCCGCGACGAGGATGAGCCCGCCGAGCACCACGAGCCCCTCGCGATCGCCCCCGTAGGTGCCGACCTCGTAGAGGAGGAACCCGCACAGGAGCGCGGTGATGGCGGCGAAGGTGAAGCTGAAGAGCTGGGCGACGCGCAGCAGCCGGATGCTCGAGGAAGCGATGCCGTCGGTCGCGAGCTGGTAGAGGCGCGCGATGCCGTACTTCGTCTTCCCGGCGGCCCGCTCCGGGCGGTCGTACTCGACGCCCGCCTGCCGGAAGCCGACCCAGCTGCGCAGGATGCGCGGAAAACGCAGCCGCTCGGGAAGTTCGCGCAGCGCGGTGACCACGCGCCGGTCCATCAGGCAGAAGTCGCCGCTGTCGAGGGGGACGTCGAGGTCCGAGAGGAAGGAGACGATGCGGTAGAAGGCCCAATAGCCGGCGCGCTTGAGGACGTTCTCCTTGCGCTTGCGCCGCTGGGCGAAGACGACGTCGACGCCTTCGCGCCAGCGCTCGAGCATCTCGAGCACGAGTTCGGGCGGGTCCTGGAGGTCCGCGTCGAGGACGGCGACGGCGTCGGCATCGGCGTGGTCGAGCCCGGCGGAGACGGCGTTGGGGTGCCCGAAGTTCCGGGAGAGCCGGTAGAGCACGATCCGTCCCGGCGGAGCCTTGTGGTCACAGATCACGGCGGCCGAGGCGTCCCGGCTGCCGTCGTCGACGAAGCGGTAGCGCACGCGCGAGATCCCGTGGTCCGCGAGGGCGGCGGGGGAGAACACCTCGTCGAGCCGCGAGAGGAGGGTCGGGAGCACCCGCTCTTCGTCGTAGATCGGGATCACCAGGTCGAGGGTGGCCGGGGAGGGACGGGGCATGGTGGTTCTCGCGTCGTGCCACGGGCATGCGCCCAGGCGCCATGACGAGACCATCATACTCTCGTGGAGAGGTTGGCTGTGCCGGGTTTTCCGGGCGCTCGATGCCGCAGCGCCTCGTGTATCGTGGCCCCGAAAGGGGGCTTCTCGTCCATGAAACGCCTGTGGGCCGCGTGAGCGGACGCCTCGCCGGGAAGGTGGCGATCGTCGTTGGGGCGGGGCAGACCCCGGGCGACACGATCGGCAACGGGCGCGCCACGGCCGTGCTGTTCGCCCGCGAGGGCGCGAAGGTCGTCGCCGTGGACCGCGATCTGGCCTCCGCCGAGGAGACGGCGGGCATGATCCGCGAGGAGGGCGGGTTCGCCGACGCCCTCGAGGCCGACGCCACCCGCGAAGAGGACTGCCGGGAGCTCGCTGCGCGCGTGGCCGAGAGCCACGGCCGGATCGACGTGTTGCACAACAACGTCGGCATCGGCGGCGCGGACGCGGGCCCGGCCCACATCGCCGAGGAGGTCTGGGATCGCATCCTCGCCGTGAACCTGAAGAGCGTCGTCTTTCCGTGCAAGCACGTGCTGCCGGTCATGCGCGAGCAGCGGAGCGGGGTGATCACCAACGTCTCCTCCGTGGCGGCCGTCTGCTCGACGGGGATCGTCGCCTACAAGACCTCGAAGGCCGGCGTGAACGCCTACACGCAATCGCTCGCGATCGGAAACGCGAAGCACGGCATCCGCGCGAACGTCATCATGCCCGGCCTCATGAACACGCCCATGGCGATCGAGGGCATCTCGCGCGGGCGCGGCGTCGACAAGGCGAAGCTCATCGCCGAACGCGATGCGATGGTCCCGCTGCGGGCCCGCATGGGCACCGCCTGGGACGTGGCGAACGCCGCGCTCTTCCTGGCCTCGGACGAGGCCGGCTTCATCACCGGCGTCGCGCTGCCGGTGGACGGGGGGCAGAGCGCCCGGGTCGGCTAGACGCCATCGCGCGTTCCGCTCGGCGTCAGCCGTGCCGGTGCGCGATGGCGAGGAGGCCGATCCCGAGCAGCAGAACAAGCGACGGTTCGGGCACCGGGAAGGGGGTTACGCCCTCGATTCGGGTCAGCTTGAACGACGGGAGAAGAACCGTGGTCGCGGTAAAGAGTGCAAAGAAGCGAGTCGGTGCGTGCGCGGGATAGGCCCCTGAACCGATCAACTCCTCGCCCGAACAGAACGGGCCGCCAAAGGGGTCGCAGGGGCTGAATCCGAGGAGCTCGAACGCGCTTCCATCCCAATTCAGCGCACCAATCTCATCGTGGTACTCCATCGCAGACCCGATGAAGGCTTCGACGGTGACCGGCACGTCGAACTCGATCAGCAGGACCTCCGCCAGGGTGTCGACACCACCCTCGAAGACCGGGTGCTCTTCGCATTCCGTGTCGATGGTTGCGTGGCAGCCGAGACCGTGGGTGGAGGAGCCCGGCGAGCCCGGGTTGGCGCCACCGATGTTGACTCCCAGAGGGGTGAACCCAGAACCGATGGGATCATTGGGGTCGAGCGACGTGACCGAGCCGTTCGCCAGCCAGGCAGACGCCGTCGCCGTGACCGTCGTGCCCGTTTCCTGATCGACCTGGGAGATCGTGGTGGGGGAGGTCTGGTCGGGGAGTGCACTCCAATCGATGGTCAGAGCGTCGGCCCGACCTGCCAGAAGGAAGGTCGTCGCTGCCGCAAGCGCCGTGGTCGAACGCAAGGAGAGAGCCGAGCGCATGGTGAAGCTCCTTGATGAAATAGACTGATCGATCTATTTGCAATCGCCATGCCACGCTCCTCCGCGCGGGGAGGTCTGTAAGTCACTGAAAATCCGAGGTGTCTTGGAGGGCTCGGGCGAGACCTCCGAAGAGCTCTGCAAGCGACGTTCATGCAGGACCCAATCAGGGAAAAATATTTCACTCGGTCTATTGATTCGCGTCCGGGCATGGAGCCCTTGGCGAGCCAGTCACCTCAGGGCGGAGAGGTCCCCACGGCTGGGCTCAGGCCCAGCGAATCGTCAGGCTCGGATCCGCGGTGCGCATCGACGCCGAGGTCCGCATGCTCGGCCGCTTCCTCCGGGTCATCCCCGGTTCGGCATCCGCGCATGGATGAAGGCGTCCACCCGATCGGATACCCCGAACTGCCGGACCAGGTGGATGAACGCCCCCACGAGGAGCAGGTAGTTCGAGAAGCCGTAGACGTGGTTGGGCGGCGCGAGCGGTACCGTGGCGATCGTCGAGAGGCCGATGGCGATCAGGAACGCGAACTTGCCGAAGAAGAGAAGGACGCCGATCGTCCCGAGGCCGATCAGCGCACTCGCATAGCTCAGCAGCTGGCTGTCGGAGATGTAGCCGACCGAGTACGATTGGAAGAAGTTCAGCGCGGCGTTGCGCACGATCATCAGCGGCTCCTCGCGCGCGATCTCCATGTACGCATCCCGAGCCAGCCGGCTCATCTCCGCCCGGACCTCTGGGTCGCGATAGTTCCCGCCCGCGCCGACTCGCACGCGTTCGCCGTGTTCTTCCTCGTACAACACGAATGCAAAGGTGTCTTCGAAGGCCGGGACGTGCGGGTTCGGCCAGGCGCCGAGGCCGATGTAGGCAGTGTGCCAAGGGTCCTTGCTTGCCAGGTTCCCGCCGAAGACCGGAATCGCCAGCACGAAGTAGAGCACGAGCGCTCCGACGGCCAACGGCTTGGAATCGCGCAAAAACGCCAGCGCGAAGAAGAACATGGCAGGGAAGAGTGTCGTGGGTCGGATCGCGTAGCTGGCGGCAAGGATCACCGCGATCGCGACCAGCCACCGGCCGTAGCGGAGGTCTCGATCCCAGAGCATGGGAAGGAGGCACGCGGACGGGACCACCTGCCAGAAGTAGTAGTAAGGCGCCGTCGTCACCATGAGGATGAGCGGGTTCACCGTGTACAGCACGAAGAACAGGGCCCGGCTGGTGGGGGACGACAGCAGGGAGATCATCAGGATCGAGATGAGGATGTGGACGGCCGCCTGTAGCGACTCGGTGGCCTGCAGATCTCCCTGCCACGGAAACAGGGTGCGGGCCGCCAGCACGACGAACAAGAAGCCTCTGGAAGAGAAGTTGTAGGGCTCGAGGGTCGACTCGTCGGAGGGCTCGAAGCGGTAGTTCTGCTGCGCCTCGCGCGAGGGGAGCGCCGAGAAGGTGGCAATGTCCGCCTCGTTGAAGCGCCAGCCCTTCCCCAGTTCGTAGTTCGCCGCACCGCTCAGGAAGGGGACCATGAGCCCCCAGTCCGCGTGCTTCTCCGTGTCGAAGATCCGGACGAACAGCAGCGCGATCGCGACGAGGATCGCGTACCCAGCCAAGCGCTTGCCCAGAGAGGAACCCGTGGTCATGGGCGCAGGTGAGGCGCGACTACTGCTGCTTGCGCTGCTGCGGAGCCATGAAGCGGCGGACTGCGTAGCGCGCCTGAGAATCCTCGCCGGTCCGGTTGACGAGCTCCGCCAGGAGCCCCGTGCTGACCAGCTGGACGCCCACCGTCAGGAGCATCAAGCCCATGTAGAGCAGGGGCCGCGGTCGCATCGCATCGATGCCGAACACGGATGCGGCGAACAGGTAGAAGAGCATCGAGCCGCCCAGCAGGCCCAGCACGGTCCCAGCGCCACCGAACAGGTGGAGGGGGCGGCTCCGATAGCGCGTGTTGAGAAGCACGGTCAGGAGGTCGAAGAAGCCCTTGGCCATCCGCTCCACGCCGTACTTGGATACGCCGCTGGTGCGGGGATGGTGCTGGACGGCGATCTCGGAGACGCGGAAGCCCCTCCAGAAGGCCAGCACCGGAACGAACCGGTGGAGCTCGCCATAGAGATTCACGGCCTGGGCGACCTCGGCCCGGTAGGCCTTGAAGCCGCAGTTGAAGTCGTTGAGTTGGAGGCCCGAGACCTTGCTCAGGATCGCGTTGAAGACCTTCGAGGGCAGCGTCTTGTCGAGCGGGTCGTGGCGGTGCTGCTTCCAGCCGCTCACGAGATCCGCACCCTTCTCGATCTCCGCCAGGAACTTGGGGATCTCGTGGGGGTCATCCTGGAGGTCGGCGTCCATGGTCAGGATGATGTCGCCCGTGGCCTCGCGGAATCCGGCGTCGAGGGCGGCTGCCTTGCCGAAGTTCCTGCGGAAATGGATGACGCCCACGTGGGGGTCCTCCTCCGCGAGCTGGTCCAGGATGCTGCCGCTGCGATCCGTGCTGCCGTCGTCGATGAACAGGATTTCGTAAGGGTTTCCGAGTTCGCCGAGGACCTCGGAGAGTTGGGCGTGGAGCTTCTCGAGGGTCCCCTCCTCGTCGAGCAGGGGAATGACGACACTGATGTGAGCAGTCATGTTGGAGGATCTCCTTCGCGGCTTCTACAGCAGACGTGGACCGGGCGAGTCTCTCATCCCCAGGGGGGTGGCGTCAACCCAAGGGCGCCTCGGAAGCGGATTCCCAAGGGTGAAGGGCTGCTCATCCGCTGCCGGTCGAGCCCGGGGTCGACCCACGGAGGCCGCGGAGTGAGAAGGCGCCGACGGCGGCCAGGATGCCCACGCCAAGGATGCCGAGCAGAGCTCCGGCCGGGAGAAGCAGCCAGCCGCTCGGTGCCCAGGCGGCGAGCGCCATGTGAATCGCGAGCGCAACGGCGGCGGCCGGGAGAGCGGTCCGCCAGGGCAGCAAGGCCGCACCGTAGATGCGCGCCGTGGCCACGGCCAAGGCGACCATGGCGAGACCCGACACGACCAGTGTGCCCAAGGCGGCACCCTGTGCGCCGTTCCTCTCCGCGAGGATGAACACCGCCGCTGCGTCGAGAGCGAGGAAGGTCAGGAGCAGCAGCGCGGCGGAATTTGCGCGGCCGGAAGCGACCACCAGCGAAGCCAGGACGCCCGCAAGGGTCAGGGCGGCGGCAGCCGGCGCGAGAAGCAGGAGGAAAGGGGCCGCCGCGCCGTAGCCCTGGCCAGCGCCGTAGACGAATTCGAGGACTCCGGGGGCAGCTCCGGTCGCCAGGCCCGTGGCAGGTAGGAGGACGCAAAGCAGCAGGCGGAGGACGTCCCGCGCGGTCTCGGTGGCCTCATGCCGGCGCCCTGACTGCCATCGGTGCACGACGGTCGGCAACGCCACCTCTGCAACGGCCACGAATACGAAGTACAGGACGCGCGCCAGGGTGCTGGCGGCAACGTAGGCGCCCTCGGTCGTCCGATCGTCCGTGGCCCACTTCGTCGCCCACAAGTCGAGCGTGAGCATCAGCATGAGAGAGAGGGCCTGGCACGCCATGGCCACTCCGAAGGAGAGGAAGCGCGCGGGAGCGAGGCGAGTCGGAACTCGCCCCGCGCCCACCGGGAGGCGGGCCAGCAACACCGCCACCATGCTCGCGAAGGTCGAAGCGAGTACGTAGCCGAGGATTCCGCCCGTGATGCCGCCGCCCATCGCGATGAAGCCGACCACGAAGGCGACCTTCGCCGAGCTGTAGAGCATCCAGATCGCGGCTTGGCGGCCGAACAGGCGGAGACCGTTCACGGCCTGGACCAGGACGGCGAAGGTCGCGAAGGCGACGAAGTCGAGCGCCGAGATCCGTGTGGCGGTCGCCAGCTTCGGGTCGCCCCAGAGGGCCGCCAGCGTCGGTGCGAGCGCCAAGAGCAGGACGGCCATCCCGCCCCCGAGGGCGAGGGTCACCCGCAGGCCCCGCAGTGCGATCCCCCGCGACTCCTCGGGTCGACTCGCCACGAAGTACGAAACCGCCCGCGGGACGCCGGTCACCACGAACACCTCGAGCGCCGTCATGGTCCAGGAGATCAGGCCGAAGTCGCCGAAGTCCTCCGGGCCGAGGATTCGAGCCGCAGTCACGAAGACGACGTAGCCGGACACGGCGTGCCAGAGCTGCGCGACCGTCAGCCAGATCGTCCCGCGCTTCGCCTCGCCCGCGTCGTCGGAGGCGCTCACGGGTCGACCCGCGCGATCTCCTTCCACCGCTCGGGGTTGTCCCACGTGCGGAAACTGGCCTCGGCCAGCCCCTTGCGCTTGGTGGGCTTCGAGATGCCCTTCCAGCTCTTGCGCATGAAGTCGAAGGTGGGGCCGACGAGAGAGAGCGGCAGCGCCGAGATCAGCCAGCGCGCCCAGCGCTGGCGGCCAATCCAAAAGAAGGAGCTGATGATGCTCTCCACGAAGCGGCGGGAGAAGGGGATGCCGACGGGCCGGTAGCCGTTGTCCGGGACCGGCAGGCCCCGACGGCGCTGGCCGTCGAGTCGGAGGAAGGAGCCTCGCTTCTTGAAGTCGATCATGTGGCCGTGCATGGCGAGTGCCTGGTCGACCGGTACGTCGTCGAGCTCGAGCTCGCCCTGGGCGCGCATCTTCTCCATCAGCTCCTGGCAGAAGGTAGTTCGTGCCACGACCACCGAGTGGCCACCGCCCATGCTCTCGAACTTCGGCGACCAGGCATCGCCGATGGAGAGATCCGTCAGTTCGTTGGCGAAGTCGGGGATGATCTGGCAGTGGCGCGAGACGTAGAAGGGAATCAAATAGTTGTAGTAGAACTTCTCGGCCTTGAAGACTCGCCCATCCTCGGTCTCCACGCGCAGGTAGCCGGGCCACTCCCCCGCCCGCCACTGCAGCGAGGTGATGGCGACGTCGTCACGGACGCCATGGCCGCGGAGGAAGGCGCGCACCGCGCCGGCGTACATGTTCGTACCGGTGTAGGGCCCGGCAACGAACTCGACCTTGGTCGCCGCGGGATGGCCGGCCGCTTGAAGCATGCGCAGCACCGAGACCTGCTCCGGCAGGCCCACGAAGGCGAGCCGGCCCTGGAAGGTCTCCATCTCGGGAAGCGCCGTCAGCATCGGCGTCACCGCGTAGACACTCTGGGCGGACGCCAATACCTCCTCCGGAGTCGTGGCGATCAGCGGGGCGGCCTCGTCAGGGCGGAAGCGTCCCTGGCGGAGGATCACCGCGCCATCGACGTGACCGTTCTCGAGCAGGTGAATCAGGGTTCGGCTGATCACACCGCCGGAAGCGCCCCGTCGCCGGATCGCTTCGTCTGCGGCGAAGCCGGTGTAGACCTTGCGGTAAGGGCCGAGCATGAGGTCTTGGGCCGGGCTGCCCATGAACTCGAACAGCTCGGGGTAGGGCGCGCCGCGTCCGGAGCATACGGCCCACGCCAATCGCAGTGACCGATCCTCCTCCTGCGAGAGGGGCCGCTTCGGGCGCGGGAGCGGGCCGCGTTCGGTCTCCGTGAACTCCAGGAGCTGCGGGTTGAGGCCGACGCACGCACCGCAGTGCATGCAATTGCCAGGCTCGATGACCTCGGAGAGAAAACGACTCCAGTAGGACGACGCGGGCGTTTGCTGCGTCTGCTTCATGCTCCACCTCTGCACAGGCCCTTGCGAGCCGGCGCACACTCTATCGCAAACGCTCTCGGTGCAAGGTGCACTCGATCGCGAACGCGCGCCGCACCGCCGCTGCGCATGGATTGCGCAAGCGGGCTAGGCGGGCAGTCGGAAGCGCCGACGCCGCGGCATGGAGGGTGCGCCGGATTCCCCGCGCGCAACATGGGCTTCGGCCTCGCCGGCCTGGTGAAACTTCGCGCTGGGTACCAGGCGGAGGCTGGCCGCGGGCGCGATCGACAGCCGGTCGCCCGCCGACATTCCCTCGACGTCGTCCGCCACCGTCAACTCGCCTCGCTCGAGGTCGAGCCGCACCTTCCGTCGTAGCCGGACGCCGTCCAGAACCTGGGCGTCCTGGATGAGGACGCGCTTGAAGTAGGCGTTGAGCCACGGACCGAGTAGACCCAGAAGGCGGAGCACGATGGTCTTCAACGGGCTTGCGACCAACTCCTTGTATCGGAGAAAGCGCGCGTCCACGGATAGCTCGATGGCGCCGGGTTGCTCCTCGAAGCGGGTCTCGGCACCGTCGTCCAAGACGCAGGTCGCGTAGGTCGCTCCGTCGCGTTCGATCCGGTAGCCGCAATCGACGACGACGCCCTCGGGTCCGTCGACCTGGAGCGAGCCGCCCTTGTGCGGCGCCGCGGCGAGGAAGGAACGCCCGCGCCGCGCGAGCAGGAGTCCCACGGCTTCGTCGTTGCGGATGGACCATTCGCCTGATGTCTCGGTGGGGGCCACCTCCGGCCGGCCCTGCCGATGGAGGTCGAGCACCGTCATCGCCAGGGATGCCAGGCTGTAGTGCATGAGATAGCGGTCGTCGAAGCGCGCGAATACGTCCGCCACGTCGAGGGGCGCGAGTCGGGCGGCCAATGCAGGATCGCACCGCGCCGCGGCCAGGACTCCGAAGGGGAGGGCATAGGTCGTGCTGCGCGACGCGTACTCGCCGCCCAGGTGTCCAGACGGCGTGATGAAGTCGGCGATGAATCGGGCGGTCTCGACAAGCGGGCCCGAGACGTCGATGCCGCCGTCGGCATGGAGGTAGCCGAGATAGTTCAGGGTCACGGTCAGGTAGCCGAGGTCCGCACCCCCGTACTCGAGGAAGCGGCCGGCAAAGCGCTTGCGCTCCACCAGGCGCCGTGCAGCCGCTTGCGCTTCACCGCTCGGATCCCGCCCGAGGGCCACGCGCAGGGCCAGGAAGGCCGCTGCCGCGGAATCCTGGTTCCCCGCCGGCGACGGCTCGCGTTGGGCGAAGTCCCGGGCGGTGGCGTCGAGTCGGCCGTGTTCGACGATCGTCTGCTGTCCGAGCATCGCGGCGGATTTCAGCGTCGCGTAGCTCGCGAACACGCTGGCAGGGAACGAGCGCTCGCCCGGGTAGTACTCGTCGAGCAGTCCCCGCTTGTCCATCACCGCAACGTTCCTGCGGTTGACGGCCTCTGCCAGTTCCTTCCAGTACGGCGCCTGCTTCCGATCGAGGTAGCGGCAGCCGGCGAAGTCCGTGTGCTCTGCCAGGGCATGCAGCGCGGCGAGCGCAAGGCTGGCCTGCTGAACCACGCCCGAATCGAAGTCGTGCAGGCGGTACATCCAGAAGCCGCGGTCACAGGAGCCGTAGGTGGGCGAATCCGGGTCGCGGTCGATCTGGCCCATGAAACGGGGATAGAGCCCGTCGAGCAGGGACAACAATGAATCTGGATCGAACGGCTCAGCCGAACTCATCGCTCGTTCCTCGTCGTCGGCGCGATGCGTCCGCAGCCGACCGGCCGGCCGACCCTAGCAGACCCTTGCCGCACACCTGGCCAGCGGTTTCCCGCGCGTAGGGGCATGGAAGGTCGCAGCGAGGTCCCGGGCAGGAACGCCCGCGAGCTGGCGGAGGGGGTGGGATTCGAACCCACGGAGGAGTTGCCCCCTCACCTGATTTCGAGTCAGGCACGTTCAACCGGACTCCGCCACCCCTCCGCGGCGGTCGGCGAATTTAGCACGACGATGGGTTGCCGCTCGCGGGGCGGGGTCCCAATATGCCCGGGCCCGTGACCCCCGCCGAAGCCACGACAGCGCCCGCTCCCGGCGCGGTGCCCGCCGCGCCGCCGCTCTCCCGGGCCACGCGCCTCTGGTACGCGAGCGGCCAGATGGCCGAGGGCATCAAGAACGAGTCCTTCGCGACGTTCCTGCTCTTCTACTACAACCAGGTCCTCGGGATGCCGGGCTCGCTCGCGGGCCTCGCCATCCTGATCTCCCTGGTCTTCGACGCCGTCACGGACCCGCTGGTCGGGGTGCTCTCGGACCGCACGCGCTCGCGGCTCGGCCGGCGGCACCCCTACCTGTTCGCCTCGGCGATCCCGCTCGGTCTGACGTTCTACCTGGCCTTCTCGCCGCCGGAGGGGCTCGGGGACTACGGCCTGTTCGCCTGGCTCTTGACCTTCACGGTGCTCTGCCGTGGCTCCGTGACGCTCTTCCACGTGCCGCACCTCTCCCTCGGCGCCGAGCTGACCGACGACTACGAAGAGCGCACGCTGCTCGTGACCCTGCGCCACGCCTTCGCGCGCAGCGCGGCGATCTTCCCAGGCTTCGCCTTCCTCGTACTGATGCGCCCGAGCGAGGCCTTCCCGGACGGGCGCTTCGACCCCGCCGCCTACCCGACCTACGCACTCCTGTGCAGCGTCGCCATGGTGGTGCTCGTCTTCGGGACGGCGTGGAAGACGCGCGACCGGGTGCCCTACCTGCGCGAGCCGGTCGTGCAGACCCAGAGCGTGTGGCGCTCGGTCTGGACGGACACGCGCGAGGCGCTCACGCTCGCCTCCTTCCGCGCGCTCTTCTTCGGCACGGCCTTGCTCTTCACCGCCTGGGGCGTGGCGGTGACGCTCGGCCTCCACACCGGGACGTACTTCTGGAAGGCGTCGACGGACCAGATGGTGGTGTGGGGCGTCGCGACGGGAGTCGGCATCTTCTCCGGGCTGGTCTACTGGACGCGCCGCGCGGCCCGGACGGACAAGAAGCCCGTCTTCATCTCGGGCATGACGGGCTATGTGGTCTTCGTCGTCATTCCCTACCTGCTGGTGATCGCCGGGTTCTGGCCCGAGCTCGGGGGGCCGGCGAGCATCGCGCTCTGGGTGGTCGTGACGGGGGGCATCGCGCACTTCTTCCTGGCTTCGGCGATGGTGACGGGGCAGTCGATGATGGCCGACGTCGCGGAAGAAGATGCGCTCCGCTTCGGCCGGCGCCGGGAGGGGGTCTTCTTCGGCGCGTCTTCCTTCGCCGCGAAGCTCGTCTTCGGGTTGGGCGCGCAGATCGCGGGCGTGATCCTCGACGTCGTCGGCCTCGTGCCGGGCACGGACCCGGCCGAGGTCCACATCGACGTCGTGCACGATCTCGGCCTCGCGAGCGCGCTCTCGCTCGCCGTGCTCGTGACCGCGTCCCTCGTCTACTTCCGCCGCTACGACCTCGATCGCGGGCGCGTTCTCGAGATCCAGGAGGCCCTGCGCGAGCGAGGGATCCGTTAGCGGCCACGAGGCATTCTGTCCCGGACCGCGCGCGAGCGCACAGTGCGGGCCCCGGAGCCGGGCCGTTGGGGCGATTCCGAGGCAAGCCGAAGCGCCGCTTCGACGATACCGTTCGTGCGGGGGCCTCTGCCCCCGTGCCAGGGAGGCGACGTGTTCGAGACGGCGGAGCTGGGCCGCAGGGTCGGCAAGGACGAGTACCGCGAACGGGAGGAGAAGCTCCGCACGGCGCTGCTGATGGTCCAGCAGGAACTCAAGAGCGCGAACTTCCCCGTCATCATCCTCTTCGGCGGCGTCGACGGCGGGGGCAAGAGCGAGACGGCGCAGCTCCTCAACGAGTGGATGGACCCGCGCTGGATCATGACGCGCGCCTTCAAGGCGCCGATGCAGGCGTCGCGCGAACGCCCGCGCTTCTGGCGCTTCTGGCGTGCGCTGCCGCCGCGGGGGCAGATCGGCATCCTGCTTTCGGCCTGGTACTCGCGCCCGCTTCTCGACCATGCGAAGGGCGGCAAGGACGCCGATCTCGAACGCGCCCTCGACGAGATCGAGGCCTTCGAGCGCATGCTCGCCAACGACGGGACGCTGATCCTGAAGTTCTGGATGCATCTCTCTCGCGACGCCCAGAAGCGGCGCTTCAAGAAGCTCGAGAAGGATCCGCTCCAGCGCTGGCGGGTGACGAAGAAGGATTGGGACCACTGGAAGCGGTACGACTCGTTCATCGCGACCGCCGAGACGATCATCTCGCGCACGAGCACGGGGCGCGCGCCCTGGCACATCGTCGAAGGCGAGAACGAGCGCTACCGCAGCCTCCGGGTCGGAGAGCTGTTGCTCGCGTCCATCCGGGAGCGCCTGGCGGCCAAACCGGCGGAGCGCGCCGAGAAGAAGATCGAGGCGGTCTCGACCTCGAACAGCGTCACGGTGCTCGACGCCGTCGACGTTTCGAAGAAGCTCGAGAGCGGCGAGTACAAGAGCCAGCTCAAGAAGGCCCAGGCACGGCTCAACCAGGCCCACCGCGCGGCCCAGAAGAAGGGCACCGCGATGCTCGGGGTGTTCGAGGGCTGGGACGCGGCGGGGAAGGGCGGGGCGATCCGGCGCGTCGTGCGGGCCCTCGACGTGTCCTCCGTCCGGGTCTACCCCTTCGCGGCTCCGACCGACGAGGAGCGCGCGCACCACTACCTGTGGCGCTTCTGGCGCCACGTGCCGGGGGCCGGCGAGGTCGCCCTGTTCGACCGTTCCTGGTACGGGCGGGTCCTGGTCGAGCGCGTGGAAGGCTTCGCTTCCGAAGAAGAATGGGAGCGCGCCTACAAGGAGATCAACCTCTTCGAGCGCCAGCTCGTCGATCGGGGGATCGTCCTGGCGAAGTTCTGGGTCCACATCGACGCCGACGAGCAGCTCCGCCGCTTCGAGGAGCGGAAGATGATTCCGCACAAGGCGTGGAAGCTCACGGACGAGGACTGGCGCAACCGGGAGCGGTGGGACGAATACGCCCGGGCCGTGCACGACATGATCGAGCGCACGAGCACGAGCGCCGCGCCCTGGACGATCATCCCCGGAAACGACAAGCGGTACGCACGCGTCGAGATCGTGAAGACGCTGGCGAAGCAGCTCGAACGGGCGCTTTGAGGTGGCAGGAGAAGGCATGAAGAAAGAGATGCGCGAACAGCTCGAGGCGGAGGCCCTCTCGGCCCAGGAGCCCGGCCGGGACCTGCGGGCGCCCGAGCTCTACCTGAACCGTGAGTTCACGTGGCTGGCCTTCAATCGCCGCGTCCTGGCCGAGGCGGAAGACGAGCGGACGCCGCTGCTCGACCGGCTCAAGTTCATCGCCATCGTCTCTTCGAACCTCGACGAGTTCTTCCAGAAGCGCATCGGCGGTCTGAAGCAGCAGGTGGGTGCCGGCATCGGAACGCGCACCGTCGACGGACGCACGCCGGAAGAGCAGATCGTCGAGTGCGAGGAGATCGTCCGCGACATCGAAGCCCGCAAGCGCAAGGAGCTCTCGACGGTGCTCGGCCTGCTGGCGGAGAACGGCGTCGAGCTGGTGCATCATGCGGATCTCGGCGAGCGCGAGCGGGAGGCCGTTCGCGAGCTCTACTTCTCGAGCATCTTCCCGCTGGTCACGCCCCAGGCGATGGACCCGGCGCATCCGTTTCCGTTCATCTCGAACCTCTCGCTGAACCTCCTCGTCACGCTCCATCACCCGAAGGATCCGGCGTCCATGCTGGCCCGGGTCAAGGTGCCCGTCGGCAAGGGCGTCCCGCGGTTCCTGCAGGTCGGCGTCGGCCACCGCTTCGTCCCGCTCGAGGAGGTGATGGCCGCGAACCTCGACCTGCTCTTCCCCGGCATGGAGATCGACGGCTGCGAGCTCTTCCGGGTGACGCGGAACGCGAACACCGAGCAGGACGAAGAGGGCGCGGAAGACCTGATGGCGCTGATCGAGACCGAGCTGCGCGCGCGCCAGTTCGCGCCGATCGTCCGGCTGCAGGTGGAGAAGGGCATGGCGGCGCTCCACCGCGGCATGCTCGCGGCGGAGCTCGGCCTCGACGAGGTCTCCGACGTCCAGGACGTGGACGGCATGCTCGGCATGGCCGATCTGATGGAACTCGCCTTCCTGCCGATCCCGGAGCTGCGCGACCCGAAGCACGCGCCGGTCGCCCCGCCGGCCCTCGTGACGGACCGGAACGTCTTCCACGTGGTGCGGGACGAGGGCTCGATCCTGCTCCACCACCCCTACGAATCCTTCGGCGCCTCCGTCGAGCGCTTCCTGCGTGAAGCGGCCGACGACCCGAAGGTGCGCGCGATCAAGATGACGATCTATCGCACCTCGGACGACTCGGGCATCGTCGAGCACCTCATCCGCGCCGCGCGCAACGGCAAGCAGGTCGCGGTGGTGGTCGAGCTGAAGGCGCGCTTCGACGAGGACGCGAACATCCGTTTCGCGAACCGCCTCGAGGAGCGCGGGATCCACGTCACCTACGGCGTCGTCGGCTTGAAGACGCACTGCAAGGTCATCCTCGTGGTCCGGCAGGACTACGACGGCCTGCGCCGCTACTGCCACATCGGGACGGGGAACTACAACGCCCAGACGTCGCGCATCTACTCGGACCACGGCCTGCTCACCGCCGACGAAGAGATCGGTCAGGACGCGACCGAGCTCTTCAACTACCTGACGACCGGGTACAAGCCGCGCCGCACGTACCGGAAGCTGCTGCCGGCGCCGACGGTGTTGAAGCCGGCCATCCTCGGGAAGATCGAGCGCGAGATCCGGCATCAGTCGAGCACGCAGAACGGCCACATCCAGATGAAGATGAACGCGCTCGAGGATGCGGACGTGACCCAGGCGCTCTACCGGGCGTCCCAGGCCGGGGTGAAGGTCGATCTGATCGTCCGGGATACCTGCCGCCTGCGGCCGGGGATCGAGGGGCTCTCCGAGAGCGCCCGGGTGATCAGCGTCGTCGGCCGCTTCCTCGAACACGCCCGGATCTACTACTTCGCGAACGGCGGGGAGCCCGAGTACTACATCGGCTCGGCGGACGCCATGAAGCGCAACCTCGAGAGCCGGGTCGAGGTGCTGGCTCCGGTCGAGAAGCCCGAACTCCAGGCCGAGCTGCGCCACGTCCTCGATACCCAGCTCGGGGACCAGCGCAGCGCCTGGGACATGCGACCGGACGGCAGCTACGTCCAGCGCAGCGGCGAAGCGAAGGGGCGCAAGGGCCGCGCGAGCCACGAGGCGCAGGTCGAGTGGGCGGAGCGACGCCACCGCGATGCGACCCGCCTGCGCAAGCGCCGCATCCAGGGGCTGTCCGCCCGAAAGTAGGGGCCTTTCGGTACCTTGGGCCGGCACCTTTGGGAGGCCCGATGGCCCGGGACGAAGCCAGCCCTGCGGACCCCGCTGCGCCGGGTCCGAGCGCGCTCGAGGTCAACCTCGCGCGGACGGCGGTGCCCGTCACGATCCCGCCCGAGCAGGAGGTCCTGCTCGAGGTCACGGCCGAGTTCCGCGGCATTCACGAGAACACGCGCCGCCTCCTGCACGAGATCAACCACGAGTTCGTCGGCTGGGCCGAAGCCCTGGCCGAGCTGCACCGCCGCGCGATGGCGGACTTCCCCTATCACGTCGATCACCTGCGGGCCGCCGAGGCGATCGGCGTGGTCTTCTCGCTGTACGCACGGGCCGTGCGGGAGGCCCACCCGCAGACGCTGCGCGCGGCCGCGGCCCGCCAGGGGCTCGCCTACGCCGAGAAGGTGGCGAGCGCGTCGGGCGCGCACCTCGAGACGATGCTGCCCGTGCTCGAGACCGGGCTCGAGGCGCTGGCCGCGGGCTGGGGCCCTGGGACGCCTCCGGCGCTCTCGCCGGCCCTCGGGCGATTGGTGCGGGCGCTCGGCGACGGAGGCCCGGCCGGCGCCCGCGCGCGCGGCCTCTTGGCGGCGTCCCTGGATGCGACCTACGCGAGCTGGCTCGAGCGCGAGGACCCGAACGCCTGGCTCGCCCCGTCGGACGCGGGCCGGGCCGAGGTGAACGATGCGATGGCCGTGCTCGGCCATGCGACCCTGCGGAGCCAGCGCGAGGCGCTCGCGGCCCTCGCCCCCGAGTCGCCGGAAGCGACGGAGCCGCTCTGCGCCCTGCCCGACGAGAGCGAGATCGCCCGGGCCTACCTCGACGTCGCCGGCCAGCTCGGCGACCGCGGCGCCCGCACGGCGTGGCTCGTCCACCTGCTCTCGGACGACGGACTGGCGGCGCTCCACGAGCCCGCCGTCGCGGAACTCTCGCACCTGGCCAGCGAGGTGGCGGCTGGCGCGTCCCCCGCGGAGGGCGAGCGCTTCGTGCGCGACGTGTTCGCCGCCCTGCGCGGCGCCGGCGTCTTCGAGACCCACGCGTCGACGGCGCTCGTCGCGCGGCTCGGCTCCGAGGTCCTGCGCGCGGGCGAGCCGGAGACCGCCGCAGCTTTCATCGAGGAGCTCCTGCTCTGCGACTTCGCGACGCCGGACTTCTCGGGCTTCTCCGACGAGTGGCAGATCCGGGTCAACCCGGCGCACCTGCGCGGCATCCGCAGCTACCTGGCCGCGATCGAGGCCCACCCGGCCGGGGCGCGCGAGCTCGTCGCCGCGCTCGTGATCCACCTGCGCGTCGGCGGCGTGATGATCGCGGACACGGACCTCTTCCAGCGCGACGTCAGCCAGCTCCTGAACGGCGGCATGGAGCCCGTCTTCCACTCGGTGAAGCACCTGCTGCGCACCTTCCCCGTCTACTACGACGAGATCGGCGCCGAGGGCGACCTGCGTCAGGTGTCCTCCCGGCTCGACGAGATCGAGGGGAGGCGCGACGCGCTCTGCCACTTCCTCCGCAAACAGTGCCACGTGGAGTCGAACCCGAAGCTCGCCGACTTCGTCGAGGCCGTGGCCGGCTACTGGGCGACGGCGGAGCGCGAGCCGCTGCGGCCCTACCTGCCCGGCCCGCTCTACGCGGCGCTCGAGACCGACCCCGCGCGCGAGGGCATGGGGGCGGTCATGGAGGCGCTCGTGGCGGGCGCCCCCTGGACGAAGCTGCTCGACGAGGAGCCCGAGGCCATCGAAGCGCGCCTCGCCGGCGTCACCGCGGGGCGCCCCGAGGAGCGGGAGAAGGTCGGGCTGCTCTTCCGCCTCCGCCGCCTGCTCGTCCAGAAATACGGCTTCGACCACGACGATCTGCTCGACCGCCTCGCGGCTTTCACCGCGCTCGACGCCGCCGAGGTGCAGCGACTGCGGGAAGCCCTCGACACCGACGACGTCGAGGACGCGCTCGATGCGACGCTCGGCATCCTCGAGGCGCTGAAGGAGATCATGACGCGCGAGGAGCGCACGGAGGCCGTCGAGGACATCTACCGCAAGCGCCACATCGCCGTCGGCATTCCGAGCCTCTACGGCCGCTATCGCGAGCAGAAGTTCGACGCCGCGGGGCTGACCTTCCGGGCCGGCTCGCTCGCGAACACGCTCTTCGACCGGCTGCTCGACTCCCACCAGGCGGACTGCATCCACAGCGCGGCGCTGCGCCGCGTATCCGGCTGGCTCCATCAGATGCTGCGCGCCGTGCGGATCGACGGCTGCAAGGGCAGGGGGCTCTCGATGGGCCTCTCGATGCTCGACCAATCCCTCGCGACCGAAGGCACCACCGTCGATCAGTACCTGAACGTCTTCCAGGTGCTCTCGCGAAGCGTCGAGCAGCTCGTGCGGATCCGGTACCTCGAGGTCTACGAGGGCGCCCTCTCCGAGCTGCTCCCCCGCTACGTCGAGCGGGGCATCCTCCCGCGCGAGCCGGGCGAGAGCCAGGAAGAAGCCGCGATGAAGGCCTCCGAGACCTTCCTGCGGGATCTGATCGGATCGAGTCTCGGTCTGCAGCAGCTCGACATGCTGCTCGGGCGGATGATGCGCTCCCTCGTCCAGGTCCGGGAGACGCTCTCGGAGGAGACCCTCGAGCTCCTCATGTCCTACGACCCCGAGCGGGCCTGCGTCCCGATCGAACCGGAGGACCACCCGCTCGACGGGCCGATCCACCTCGGGAACAAGGGCTTCCTGGTGAAGCGTCTGGCCGGCGACGGCTTGCCCGTGCCGCCGGGTTTCATCCTCACGCGCGAGATCTTCCGCTGCTCGAAGGCCATCCGCGCCTGGCCGGACCTGCGGCGCGAGGTCGAGGGCGAGCTGCTGCGCCAGATCGACCGCCTGGAAGCGTCGACGGGCCTCGTCCTCGGCGACCCGGACCGGCCGCTGCTCCTCTCGGTGCGCTCGGGCTCCGCCATCAGCATGCCCGGCATGCTCGACACCTTCCTGAACGTCGGCATCAACGAGGAGATCGCGACGGGCCTCGCGACGCGCTCGGGCAGCGACTGGGGCGCCTGGGACGCCTACCGCCGCTTCCTTCAGCTCTGGGGCATGGGCCACGGGCTCGAGCGCGACGACTTCGACGCACTCATGCGCGACTCCAAGACGGACTTCGGCGCGGAGAAGAAGGCGCAGCTCAGCGCCCCGCAGATGCGCGACGTGGCCCTGCGCTACCGTGAGCTGCTGCGGGCGCGCAGCGTCGAGATCCTCGACGATCCGTGGCCGCAGCTCCTGCGCTGCGTGGATCTCGTGCTCGATTCCTGGGGTTCGGCCAAGGCGCAGGTCTATCGGCGCGAGCTCCAGATCGCCGAGGAATGGGGAACGGCCGTCGTGATCCAGAGCATGGTCTACGGGAACCTGCACGCCCGCTCGGGAACGGGCGTGGTGATGACGACGGATCCGCGCCGGGCGAGCACGGCCGTTCGGCTGCACGGCGACTTCATCGTCCAGGCCCAGGGCGACGACGTCGTGAGCGGGCTCGTCGAGACCTACCCGGTGAGCGAGGAGCAGCGCGTGAACGAGGCGCCCGGCACGGACGTCTCCCTCGAGAAGGACTTCCCGAAGCTCTACGAGGCGATTCTCCATCACGCCCGGACCCTCGTGCACGAGCAGGGCATGTTCCATCAGGAGATCGAGTTCACCTTCGAGGGCGACGACCCGGCCGACCTCTACATCCTCCAGAGCCGCGACACGGTGATGTCGCAGGTGGCCTCGGTGCCGGCCTTCCTGCCGAGCGAAGGCCTCGAGGCGGCCTGGCTCGCCACGGGCATCGGAGCCGGAGGCGGGGCGCTCTCCGGGCGCGTCGCCCACAACGTCGAGGACGTCGAGCTCCTGCGCCGCCGCTTCCCGGACGACCACATCATCCTCCTGCGGCCGGATACGGTCCCGGACGACCTCCCGCTCATGGTCGAGGCCGACGGCATGGTCACTGCCCTCGGGGGGTCGACGAGCCACGCCGCGGTGGCGGCCCTGCGGCTCGGGAAGACCTGCGTGGTGGGCTGCCGGGAGCTCTCCGTCGACGAGCGGGGGAGGCGTTCGGTGCTGGCCGGACGGACCCTCGAGACCGGGGATTTCATTTCGATCAACGGGGTGGACGGCTCGCTCTATCTCGGAAAGCATCCCAGCACGATCGTGCGCCGCCAGCGGCTGGCCTGAGCGCACCCCATGAAGCGGAGACCTGGACGACCATGACGGAATCGGAACGCACCCTCGGCATCAACAGCCTCGGCCGGATCGGCAAGCTCTCGCTCTGGCACCACGTCGAGCGGAAGTACTTCTCGCGCATCGTGGTGAACGTCGGCCGCAAGATCGGCCAGGACCTCGAGGCGGTCTGCCAGCTCATCGAGAAGGACAGCACCTACGGCAGCATGCACCGCTTCCTGTTCGGCGTGAACTCCGAGCCCTGCATCCGCATCGCCGACCGCGAGGCTGGCCTGCTCGACGTCGCCGGCGTGCCGGTGAAGCTCCTCCAGGAGGCGCGCAACCCCGCCGACATCGGGTGGCGCGATCACGGGGCGCGCGTCGTCGTCGATGCGACCGGCGCTTTCGGCGACCCGACGCGTCCGGCCGACGACGGGCGCGGCTCCCTGCGCGGCCACCTCGCCGCGGGCGCCGAGAAGGTGATCAACAGCTCGGCCTTCAAGATCAAGGACAAGACCAAGGCGATGCCCGACGACGCCGCGACCCTGATCTACGGCATCAACCACGACCTGTTCGATCCGGCCCAGCATCACGTGCTGTCGGCCGCTTCCTGTACGACGACCGGCCTCGCGCACATGGTGAAGCCGCTGCTCGACCACCTGCCGGATTCGACGGTCGTGACGGCCAGCATGAGCACGGTGCACGCGGTCACCAACTCGCAGACCCTGCTCGATTCGGTACCGAAGGCCGACGCCAAGGATCTGCGGCGCACGCGCAGCGCGCTGAACAGCCTGATCCTGACGTCGAGCAACGCGAGCGCCGCGCTCGAGGTCGTGATCCCCGAGATCCGCGAGATCGGCTTCATGGGCGACGCGGTCCGCGTGCCGCTCGCGACCGAGTCGCTGATCATCCTGAACCTGACCTTCCAGAGCACCATCGAAGACGACGGTGAGAGCTCGATCGACCGCGAGCTCGTGAACCGGATCTATCAGCAGGCCTCCGAGGGCAGTCAGAAGGGCCTGCTCGTCTTCTCGCCCGAGCAGAACGTCGCCGCCGACGTCATGGGCATGAAGGCCGCGGTGGTGATCGAAGGGGCGGAGACCCACACCCGGACGGGCTTCCTCGACGTCGACCTCGGGCAGATCCCGGGCATCGGCAAGGAGCTGGCGGCCAAGGCGACCTCCTCGCGGATCCAGCTTCCGGTGACCCACGCGAAGGTCTTCGGCTGGTACGACAACGAGTACGGGAGCTACACGAACCTGCTCGGTGACCTCACGGTCCACGTGCACCGATCCTGTAGCTGAGTCGTGAATTTTGGAGCCCCTCCGCGCGTCTCTCTCCCTGCGGAGGGACACGCTGGGCTCACGGCGAGGTTGGCGCTAGTCTCCCCCGCCATGACCCAGACGAGGACCCGCTAGCTTGGCCCGAGACGACCTGATCCAGACGACCGGCACCGTGAACAAGATTCTCGGAGGCGGCCGATATCAGATCGAGCTCGACTCCGGCCAGACCGTGACGGCCCAGCTCTCGGGACGCATGCGCCGCTTCCGGATCCGGGTGATTCCCGGGGACAAGGTCCAGGTCGGGCTCTCGCCCTACGACCCGACCCACGGCTTCATCACCTTCCGGCTGCGCGAGGGTCAGCCGCCGCCCTCGTGACCGAGGGCCTGCGCGGGGCGCTGCTGCGCCGCCGCATGCGGCGCATCGCCCGCCGCGACCGCCGCGAGCTCTCGAGGCTCGTGCGGCAGCACCCCGGACTCTCGATCCATCCCGATGCCAGCAGTGCCTTGGCCGTTGCGCGCTTCCAGCTCGGCGCCGGTGCGCAGCTCGAGATCGGTGCCGGCGTCGTCACCGAGCGCACGCCCGATGCCCTGCGCTTCCTGCTCGAGCCGGGTGCCCGGGTCACGATCGGGCCGGGGACCTGGCTGCGCACGGATCTCGGCCCGGTTGTGATCGCCGTCTTCGAGGGTGCGGAGCTCACCCTCGGGCCCGAGGCCTTCCTGAACGGGGCCCACGTGAGCTGCAAATCCCGGGTGACGCTCGGCCATCGGGCCTGGCTCGGCCCCGGCACCCGGCTCTTCGACGCGGACCAGCACGACTTCGACGCCGAGACCCCCGAGCGCATGGCGCCGGTCACGATCGGAGACCACGTATGGGTCGCGAGCGATTGCACGGTGCTCAAGGGCGTGACGATCGGCGACCACGCCGTCGTCGGCGCGCGCTCGGTGGTGACGAAGGACGTGCCCCCGCACCGCGTCGCGCTCGGCGCGCCGGCCACCCTGCGCGGCGAGGTCGGCGATCGGAGCAACACGCGCTAGCGCGCCCGGCCCCTCTATTCGATCGAGTAGCGCGGCAGGGTCAGGCGGCGCCCGTGGCATTCGGGGCACCGGCCCGGGCGCGTGAAGCGCCGCCGGTCCTCGAAGACGTAGCCGCAGCCGAGGCAGCGCACGGGCTCCATCTGCACGCTCCCCTCCCGGCTCCGCAGGGACTTCGCGAGGTGCTCGAGATGGTGGGGCACGTCGCGCTCCGAGACACCGACGGCCTTGGAGAGATCCTTCGCCGTGTGCGGCTTCTCGCGCAGGGCCCGCTCGATGCGCTGGCGAACGGTTTCACTCACGGTTCGCCTCGGCGGCGGAGTTCGTTCACGACCTCGTGGGCGGCGCGGGTCGTCTCGGGCAGGCGGAGCCGCGGCGCGAGGCGCAGGACCTGCCGTCGCGCCGTCACGAGCGAAACGCGATGGCCCGTCGAGACGAACACGGGCTTCGTGCCTTCACGGGTGCGCACGACGCTGCCGATCACCTCGCGGCCGTCGCGCAGGGGCGTGTGGCTCCCGCGCGCCGCCCCGGGTTCTTCGTGCTCGCCGACGAGGCGGCTCTTCCCGCAGCCGATCGCGGGCAGGTCGAGCACCACGCCGAGGTGGCAGGCGATGCCGAAGCGCCGGGGGTGGGCGCGGCCGTGGCCGTCGCAGACCACGAGGTCCGGGCGGGTGGAGAGCCGCGCGAAGGCCTCGAGCAGGGGAGGGAGCTCCCGGAAGGAGAGGTATCCCGGCACGTAGGGGATGGCCGTCCGCTGGCGCACGCCGGCGGTCTCGAGCCGTTCGCCGGTGCGCGCGTCGAGCACGACGACGGCGGCGTAGAGGACGGGGCTTCCGCGGTCGTAGGAGACGTCCACGCCCGCGACCCGCCGAACGGGCCCGAGCCGGTCCTTGCGTTCGACGCGGCCGCGGAGGCGCTGCTGGATCTCGCGGGCCTCCTGGAAGGAGACGTTCCACGGGTGCCGGACGCGCGGCCGGACCGGCACCTACTTCCAGGACTCGAGGTGCTGGCGAAGCCGCTCGCGTCTCTCGTCGGCCGGGAGGCCGTAGTCGAAATCGTAGAGGGCGCCGTGCCAGCCGCCGTAGGCCGGGTTCGGCGTGATGATCCAGCGCGTGCCCCAGTACCCGCCGTAGGACTCGGCCAGCTCCCGGCGCGCGGCCGGCGCGACGTGGGCGCCGCTCACGAAGTCGTTCAGGTTGTCGCCGACGATCTGCAGGATGCGGTGGGTCCGGGCGAGATGGGCGCGCCGCGAGGACTTGTCGCTCGGCCACTCGGGCCGCTCGTCCTGGGTGAGCAGCGCCTCGAGCCCGCCCTCGACGGGGAAGCCGAGCTTGCGCAGCGTCTCGAAGGTCTCCCGCTCGACGGTGCCCGTCCGGTTCGTGACGTAGAAGATCGTGATGCCGCGCGCCTTGGCCTGGCGCACGTACTCGAGCGCGCCGGGCATGGCCTCGGAGACCTCCGTGCGCACCCAGGCGTTCCAGTCTTCGATGGTGAAGGCGGCGTCGTCGCGCACGAGCTGGGCCTGGAAGCGGTCGCTGCGGATGATCGCCTCGTCCATGTCGAGGATGATGGCGGGCGGGAGGGCTCCGAAGTCGCCGGTCTGCTCGACCGCCGCGGTCCACGTGGGGTCCGCGAGGGCCTGGTCGAGGTGGGCGGTCGCCCCCGTGAACGCCTGCAGGACGTTCGCGCGGTACTCGGCGGCGGTTTGCAGCCAGAGGGTCGCGTTCAGACCTTCGTGGGCGCCGGCGCCAGCGTCCGCGGCCCGCGGCGCCGGCCCGGCCGCACAGCCCGAGAGCAGCAGCCAGCCCATGGCCAACGCCATCGGGAACGAGAACGGTCGTTGCAAACCCAAGAACCCCCCCTTGGTCCGAGCGAATCCCCGGGATGTTGTCTCGCGCCGCCGCGCGGCGCTACCCCGCGCGATACACTGCGCGCCATGTCGCACGACCCGCAATCGACCCCCTCGCTCCGCATCGCCATCTTCGGCCAGGCGCCCTTCGGCAAGGACGTGATGATCCGCCTCATCGAGGACGGCCACACGATCGTCGGCGTCTCCGTGCCGCCCGACGGCGGCGGGCGCCCGGACCCCCTGGCCGCCGAGGCCGAGGCGCGCGGCATCCCCCTCTTCCGGCACAAGGCCTACCGGCGCAAGGGGCAGGCGATCCCCGAGAAGGTCGAGGAATTCCTCGCCCTCGGCGCCGATCTCAACGTCATGCCCTTCACGACGGTGATCCTGCCGCCGGAGATCGTCGACGCGCCCCGCCTGGGCTCTCTCTGCTTCCATCCGTCGCTCCTGCCGGCCTTTCGGGGCGGGACAGCCATTCCATGGCAGATCATCAATGGCGCGGCGGTGTCGGGCGTCACCGTCTTTCAGCCCGACGAGGGGGTCGATACCGGCCCGATCGTCGTCCAGAAGGGAGGTGTGGCGATCGGTCCCGAAGCGACCGCCGCGAGCCTCTACTTCGACCACCTCTACCCGCTCGGCCTCGAGGCCATGGCCGAGGCCGTGGCCGCCGTCGCCGACGGCAGCGCCAAGCCGACGCCCCAGGGCGAAGACGGGGCGAGCTTCCAGGGCCGGGTCGACGACGAGGTCGCCCGCATCGATTGGAGCCGCCCGGGCGAGGAGATCGACCGCCTGGTGCGCGGCTGCGACCCCCAGCCCGGCGCCTTCGGCCTGCGCGGGGAGGAGACGGTCCGCCTGTTCGGCGGCGGGCTCCTGCCGGCGGAGGCCGGGGACGGGGAACCGGGCACCGTGGTCGCCGAGGGGGAGAAGGGGGCGCTGCTCGTGGCCGTCTCCGGCGGGCGGCTTCGGGTGCGCAAGGCGCGGGTCGGCTCGGCGCCCAAGGCCGTGGCGGCGGAGTCGGGCCTGCGCGTCGGCGATCGGCTCGGGTCGTGACGCTGCCCAAGGCGCTCACGCGGCGGGAGTTCCAGCGCGGGCTGCTCGGCACGGCGGCGGCCCTGGCGCTGCCGGGCTGCGGTGCGGACCCCTCGAAGGACCCGGAGCAGTACACGGCGGAGGACGTCGCGCGGCTCGAGCAGCAGCAGCGCGAAGAGGCCGCGATGGCGGGGAGGGGGCCCCACGGCCGCCACGTCTACCGGGGCTACCGGGGGCTCGCAGAGCTTCCCTGGTTCGAACTGACGCCCGAGGGTCGGCTGCGCACCGCCGTCGAGCTGCCGGGCATCATCGACATCCACACGCACTTCGGCATGTCCGTGCTGTTCGGCGGCGAGCTCGACCAGACGGCCCGCAGCGAACGCGTCCACCACCTGCTCGACTGCGACGCCACGGACCCGGGCTGCGAGCTCGACCTCGACGTCTACGTGAACGGGAACTTCAGCGAGGAGGCCCACTCGGCGCTCCAGAAGGAGTTCCTGCTCGGCGGCCTCGGGCTCTCCGAGGCCACGCGCACCCACACGGCGGCGAACCTGCTCGCCGAGATGGAGGACACCGGCGTCACCCAGGCGGCGGTGTTGCCGATCGAGTTCGGGCTGCCCTTCGGCGACTCGCTCTCGGAGCGCTGGATCCGGGCGATCCGCGAGAACGGCTGGGAGGACCGCCTGCTCCCCTACGCGAGCGTGAAGCCCGGCCCGGGCGCCCCGGAGAGGCTCCGGGCCCTGGCCGCGGCCGGCGCGAAGGGCATCAAGCTCCACCCCGAGATGCAGCGCTTCTTCCCGGACTCCCCGGAGGCCATGGAGGTCTACGCCGAGTGCGAGCGGCTCGGGTTCCCGGTCGTCTTCCACGCCGGCCGCTCGGGCATCGAGGGGGAGCGCCTGCGGCCCTACGCGCTCATGCGGCACTACGAGCCTGCGGCGGCCGAGTTCCCGGGGGTCCGCTTCATCTACGGCCACGGCGGCGCCCGGGATCTCGAGGGCGCCATCCCGATCGTGAAGCGGCACCGCAACGTCTGGCTCGGGATCTCCTCGCTCGGCCTCCGGCAGCTCGACCGCGCCTGGCAGGCCGTCGGCGCCGACCGCCTGATCTTCGGCAGCGACTGGCCCTTCTACCACCTGGCCACGACCCTGGCGAAGATCCTGATCGTGGCGGAGAAGGACCCGGTGGCCCGGGATCTCATGCTCCGGGGCAGCGCGGAGGCGATGCTGGCGGGCTAGGGCGCGCTCGGCGCTACTCCTGGATGCACCAAACCGGTCGCCCGGAGGTGAAGACGCAGCTTCCGGGGTCGTCGGCCAGCCACTGCCCTTCGCCAAAGACGTTCGCGGCCCCCGTGGTCTCGAACTCGAGGACGAAGCAGCGGTCGGCGATGTAGCCTCGGCCACCGCCCCCGGCACGCAGCGCCGTCGCGCGGTCTTCGCCGAGCCCCTCCTGGTAGACGAGCGCGGCCGAGTTCGTCAGCTCCGCCTGGAACGCCATGCGATAGCCGTCGGCACACGCCGCGTCCGCATCCGCCCACTGCGCGAGATCACTCGTGAGGTAGAAGCGCCGGCCGGTGTCCGACTTGCTGCAGGACCGGCCGTCGCAGACGTTCGGGAGGGCCGCGAAAGCGTTGCCCGCGAAGTTGCGCCCATTCTGGGTGAGGACGTTGCCACCCCAGGAGGTGCCCGCGCCCAAGGAGGCGCCGGTGCCGCCGTTGTTGGAGATGCGGTTCTTCCGGACGATGGAGTTCTGGAGGACGCGCAGACCGTTTCGCGTGTTGTTCCGGATCACCATGTCTTCCACGAGGGCGCGCTGGCCGAGGTCGATGCCGTCGCCCCGGAAGAACTCGACGACACCGTTGCGGAGCGTCACGTCGTTGAAGGCGCTGCCCGAGATCCCGTCCTGCTCCAGGAGGATCGGGCAGATTTGCGAGACGTTGGTGCACGGGCCCACCGTGAAGCCGCCGAAGTCGATCGTCACGCCACTCGCCTGGATCGAGATGGCCGTGCCCCCGTTGGTCCCGATCAGGTTGCTGGTCAGCCGATAGCTGGCCTGTGAGGTGATCTCGACCGGGAAGCCCGGCGCATCTCCCGGGAAGCAGCCGGAGTTCACGCAGGCCTGGTTGATCTCGAGCGCCCCGTCGCCCGCGTGGGCCGGGGCCGTGAGGAGCAGCAAGGACAGGGGCAGGACGAGCCAGCGCATGGGGAACCTCCGCGTGGGGCCGATTCTATACGGCTTCGCCCGCCAGCAGGCGGCGGCGGGCCCCCGGTGGCCCCCTCCGCCCCCACTCGCTACATTGCCGCCGCCCAAAAACAAGGGCTCAAGCCCGCCCCCCGGATGGACGCCGGGAGGTGGGCGTACGCATTCGCGAACGAACACATTGACGTGACGGGCTCTTCGCTGTTTCCCCCTGGGGAGGGGGAGTGGGGGCCCTAGATCCCGAGGCCCGTGGGCCGGGGGATCACCAGCCAGGCGGTGACGACATGGCGAGCGACCTCAGCAAGGTCCGAAACATCGGGATCAGCGCACACATCGACTCGGGCAAGACGACCCTGACCGAGCGCATCCTCTTCTACACGAACAAGATCCACGCGATCCACGAGGTTCGCGGCAAGGACGGCGCGGGCGCCACCATGGACCACATGGAGCTCGAGAAGGAGCGCGGCATCACCATCACGTCCGCCGCGACCTACTGCGAGTGGGCCGACCACCACGTCAACATCATCGACACCCCCGGCCACGTGGACTTCACGATCGAGGTCGAGCGCTCCCTGCGCGTGCTCGACGGCGCGATCCTCGTGCTGTGCGGCGTGGCGGGCGTGCAGTCCCAGTCGATGACCGTGGACCGCCAGATGCGGCGCTACAAGGTCCCGCGCCTGGCGTTCGTGAACAAGTGCGACCGCTCCGGTGCGAACCCCGCGCGCGTGGCGCAGCAGCTGCGCGACAAGCTCAAGCTGAATGCCGTGATGATGCAGCTCCCGATCGGGCTCGAGAACGAGCACGAGGGTGTGGTCGATCTCATCACCATGAAGGCCCTCTACTTCCGCGGCGACAACGGCGAGACGATCGAAGAAGCCGAGATCCCGGCCGACCTGGCCGACGCGGCCGCCGCCGCCCGCGAGAACATGCTCGACGCGGTGTCGATGTTCTCCGACGAGCTGATGGAGGCCATCCTCGAAGAGAACGTGACCGAGGAGCTGATCCACGAGGCCGTGCGCAACGGCGTGATCTCGCTCGGCCTGTGCCCGGTCTACCTGGGCTCGGCCTACAAGAACAAGGGCGTGCAGCCGCTGCTCGACTGCGTCGTGCGCTACCTGCCCTCGCCGACCGACGTCGAGAACACCGGCGTCGACCTCTCGAACGACGAGGCCCAGATCGTGCTGCCCTCGGACCCCGAGAAGCCGCTCGTGATGCTGGCCTTCAAGCTGGACGAAGGCCGCTACGGGCAGCTCACGTACATCCGGGTCTACCAGGGCCGGCTCAACAAGGGCGACAACATCCACAACGCCCGGACCGGCAAGAAGCACAAGGTCGGCCGGCTCGTGCGCATGCACTCGAACAAGATGGAAGACATCGAGACGGCGGACGCCGGCGACATCGTCGCGCTGTTCGGCATCGACTGCGCCTCGGGCGACACCTTCACGGACGGCACCGTCGACGTGGCGATGAGCTCGATGCACGTGCCGACGCCGGTGATCTCCTTCTCCATCGAGCCGAAGGACAAGAAGACCGCCGACAACATGGGCAAGGCCCTCGGCCGCTTCGTGCGCGAGGACCCGACGTTCCGCTCCTTCGTGGATCCGGAGAGCGGCCAGACGATCATCTCGGGCATGGGCGAGCTGCACCTCGACGTCTACATCGAGCGCATGGCCCGCGAGTACGGCTGCCCGGTCGAGACCGGCCAGCCGCAGGTCGCCTACCGCGAGACGATCTCGCGCAAGGCCGAGTTCAACTACACGCACAAGAAGCAGACCGGCGGTTCGGGCCAGTACGGCCGCGTGGCGGGCTACGCCGAGCCGATCGAGGGCGGCGAGGACTTCGAGTTCGAGTCCGAGATCAAGGGCGGCGCGATCCCCACCGAGTACATCCCGGCCGTCGAGAAGGGCTTCCGCGCCATGCTCGACAAGGGGCGGCTGATCGGCTTCCCGGTCGTGGGCGTGAAGGTCGTGATCAACGACGGCCAGTCCCACTCGGTGGACTCCTCGGACATGGCCTTCCAGGCCGCGGGCCGGGGCGCCTTCCGCGAGGTCTACGCCAAGGCCAAGCCGATCATCCTCGAGCCCGTCATGAAGCTCGCCGTCGAGGGCCCCCAGGAGTTCCAGGGCGCCTACATCAAGACGATCATGCAGCGGCGCGGCCAGGTGATCGGGACGACCGAGGAAGAGGGCGAGTTCTGCCGGGTCGAGGCCGAGGTGCCGCTGGCCGACATGTTCGGCTACGCCACGGATCTGCGCTCGGCGAGCCAGGGCAAGGCCGAGTTCACCATGGAGTTCGCACGCTACGTGCCGGTTCCCGGTGAGGTCTCGGACGAGCTGAAGAAGCAGTTCGCGGAGAACGCCGCGAAGGGCATGGACGAAGACTAGACTGGCAAGAGACGCCCAGTCTTCGCGGGTGCGTGACGCCCGCGAGTTTCAGGGGGAGCGATGTACCGCGAGTATCTGACGGCCCGAAGCCCGATCCGCATGCTCGAGAAAGGCCTCCACGGCGGCCTCGGCGCGGGGAACCTCGGCGTGGTCCTGGCGGGCCACGGCGTCGGCAAGTCTTCCTTCCTGGTCGGGATGGCGCTCGACCACCTGCTGCGCGACCACAACGTGCTCCACGTCGGCCTCGATCAGACCGTCGATCACATCCGGACCTACTACGACACCGTCTTCGACGAACTCTCCCAGCAGAGCAAGCTCGAGGACGCGGCCACGGTGCACGCCGAGGCCGACAGCCGCCGCAGCATCCGCGTCTACGCCTCCGAAGGCTTCCACGTGGGCAAGCTCCGGGAAGCGCTCGGCCTCGAGGCGGAGGCCGGCAAGAAGCCGAACGTGGTGATCGTCGACGGTGCCGAGGTGCTGGCGGCGACGGACGTGAAGGCCCTGCGGGAGCTCGCCGCGGAGCACGGCCTCGAGCTCTGGCTGGCCGTCGCGGGCGGTGAGGAGAAGGTCGCGGGCCTGCCGGACCGGCTCGGGCCGGCCCAGGGTGAGGTGAGCGTGGTACTGGCCCTCGAGCCCGGCCAGGACGCCGTCGTGCTCCGGGCCCTCAAGGATCACGACAACCCGGACGTCTCCGCGCTGCACGTCGCGCTCGACCCGCAGTCGCTGCTCCTGATCCGGAACTGAGGCAGCCGCTCAGTCCTTCTTCAGTACCGAGATCTGATCTCGGTACTGGGAGCGCAGGGCGTTCGCCTCGTCGCGCGTGAATCCGAGCTCCTCGGCGATGCTGCGGATCTCCTGGGACTCGACGCTCGAGATCGCCCCGTCGGCCGCGGCCACCGCGTAGAGGCACTCGAGCAGCTGGCTCCGCTGGGTCGGGCTCGAGATGCGTCGGAACTCCCGCGTGACGACGTAGTTCTCGGTGCCGCCGAGGACGCGCGCCTGGGACTTCGCGATCTCCACCGCGAGCACGGCCTCGTCCTCCGAGAGCTTGCCGACCCGCGCCACCACGTCCTGCATCTTCTCGGTCTCCGCTTCGTCGATCTCGAGATCGGCGTGGGCGACGCGCGCGAGCACGTAGGCGAAGGCCGCGAGGTACTTCGCGATCTGCGGGTCGAGCTGGTCGAGCCGGGCGGCGATCCGGCGGACCGAATCGGTCTCGGCGTCACGGCTCTCGGCGGGGGTGGCGGGGCGGATCCCGAGGAAGCGGAGCAGGGCGGACATCGCGGCCCATGGTAACCTCCGCCCCGTGAGCACGCCTCCGTCGCCGCCGGATCCCGCCGCCCCGTGAGCGCGCCCCCGCCGCCGGACGAGGGCAAGCTGCTCGAGGGGCTGCGCGCGGGAGACGAGGCGGCCTACGAACAGCTCGTCCGCACCCACGGCGGCCGCATGTTCGCCGTCGCCAAGCGCATGCTGCGCAGCGACGACGACGCCGGCGACGCCGTCCAGGACGCGTTCCTCTCCGCCTTCAAGGCCATCGACCGCTTCGAGGGCGGCTCCCAGCTCGGGACCTGGCTGCACCGCATCGTCGTGAACGCCGCGCTGATGAAGATGCGCACGCGCCGCCGCAAGCCCGAGGAGCCGATCGACGCGCTCCTCCCGAAGTTCATCGAGGACGGCCACATGGAGAAGCCGACCCCGGCCTGGGCCGCGCCCGGGGACGAGGCCCTCGAGCGCCGGGAACTCCGGCAGCTCGTCTTCGACCGGATTCACGAACTCCCCGAAACCTATCGGACGATCCTGCTTCTAAGGGACGTGGAAGGGCTCGACACGGAGGAGACGGCCGAGGCGCTCTCGCTCAGCACGGGAGCGGTGAAGACGCGCCTGCACCGGGCGCGACAGGCGCTGCGGACGCTGCTCGAGCCCGATCTCGTGCAGGAGGAGAGCGGATGACCTGCAAGGAGATGGTGGACTTCCTGATGGCGTACCTCGACGCCGAGCTGCCGGCCGAGCAGCGCGCCCACTTCGAAGCGCATCTCGCCGACTGCCCGCCGTGCGAGGTCTACCTCGACACCTACCGCCGCACCGTCGAACTCGGCAAGTCGATCTGCCGCGACTGCGGCGAGGATGCGCCGATCCCCGAGGACGTTCCCGAGGCGCTCGTGGCGGCGATCCTCTCGGCGCGCCGCACCTCGTAGCGCTCGCGCAGCTCCGCCAGCCTCCGCGCCAGATGCGCGCCGCGGCGGGCCGCTCGCCAATCCGCTTCGACCTCCGCGCGCACGGCCTCGAGGGTCGGGGCGTGGGGCGGGTCGTACGCCGAGACCCACATCCAGTGGCGCCCGAGGGTTCCGCGCAGCGGGCCCTGCCAGCGCTCGAGAGCGCCCGGGTCGAGCCCGCGCGTGGCGCCCGGGCCGAGCTCGCGCTCGATCTCGGCGCGCGAGCCGGCGATGCGGCTGGGCAGCGGGAAGGGGTCCGCGTGGCGCGCGGCCTCGGCCGGCGTGAGCCCGGCCAGCCTCTCCGCGAACGCGTCGTCCGCCTCGGGAGAGCCGGGGCCGCGGCGGAACACGTGCTCGACGACGAGCCGCTCGGTCCGCGCGAAGCGCTCCGGGTGGGCGGCGAGGTGCACGGCCAGGACCGCGTCGGAGGCGGCTTCGGCTTCGACGTCCTCGAGCAGGAGCTTGCGCATGCGCTCGGCGAGGTACGCGCGGAGCACCGGATCGCTCCGGTCCGCCCCGATCGCGCGCACCCGGGCTGCGCGTTCCGAAGCGGGGGCGTCCGGGTCCACGAAGTCCCCGATTCGCGCCAGGCGGGTGGCCACGGCCGAGTCGTGGCGGTCGAGGCCCCGCCGCCAGGCTTCGGCCTCGAGGACGCGGGCATCGATCTCCCGTTCGACGTTGCGCTCGAGCTCGGCGGGAGTCGGCGGGCGCCCGGCCTCCGCGGCGAAGGTTCGGGCGACGGCGTCCGGGTCGACCTGGAGGACCGGCTTCGCCTCCGGGACGACGAGGAACGCCAGGCCGCCGAGGAGAAGAAAGTGCAGGAGCGGCGAGCGCGCTAGCCGCGGCACGCCGGGCGGCTAGCGGCCATCGCCGCGGAAGTAGGCCGCGTCGCCCTGGGCGCCGATGGTCTCGCCGATCCGCCGCAGGGCCACCGCGTAGGCGGCGGTCCGGGCGTCGAGCTTCTCCGCTTCCATGGCGTCCCACATCGCATCGAAGGATTCGTTCATGGTGCGCGCGAGCCGTTCGCGGACGGTCTCGAGCGTCCACGGGTAGCCCTCGCGGTTCTGGACCCACTCGAAGTAGCTCACGGTCACGCCGCCGGCGTTGACCAGGACGTCCGGGAGGACGGTGACGCCCGCATCGGCGAGGATGTCGTCGGCATCGCCGCTGACCGGGCCGTTGGCCACCTCGGCGATCGCCCGGGCCCGGATGTTCTTCGCGTTCTTCGAGGTGATCACGCCTTCGAGCGCGGCCGGGATCAGGATGTCCACGTCGAGCTCGAGCAGGGCCTCGTTGGTGATGTCCTCGTGGTCGACGAGCTCGCAGACCGAGCCGTTGCAGTAGACGCCCTCGAGGACGCGCGTCTCCTGCTTCTGCTGGTAGAGGCTCTCGACGTCGAAGCCGTCCTCGGAGTAGATCGCGCCCTTCGAATCCGAGGCGGCGACGATCTTGTACCCGTCCTGCTGGAGCAGCCGCGCGACGTGGTAGCCCGCGTTGCCGAAACCCTGGACCGCGACCCGGGTCTTCTTCGGGTCGAGCCCCGTGCGCTCGGCGTAGCGTTGGATCACGTGGTAGGCCCCGCGGCCGGTCGCCTCGCTCCGGCCCTGGCTCCCGCCGAGCTCGATCGGCTTTCCCGTGATGACGCCCGGCGCCTTGCGGCGGTGGATCGTCTCGTACTCGTCGGCCATCCAGCCCATGATGCGGGCGTTGGTGTAGACGTCGGGGGCAGGGATGTCCGTCTCGGGGCCGACGAAGTCCGCCATCGCGCGCATGTAGCCGCGCGAGAGGCGCTCGAGCTCCATCGGCGAAAGCGACTTCGGATCGACGATCACGCCGCCCTTGCCACCGCCGTAGGGGATGCCGACGACCGCACACTTCACCGTCATCCAGAACGCGAGGGCCTGGACCTCTTCGCGCGAGACGTCCGGGTGGTAGCGGATGCCGCCCTTGGCCGGGCCGCGCGCGTCGTTGTAGCGGCAGCGGAAGGCGGTGAAGTACTGGAGGCTGCCGTCGTCCTTGCGGACGGGGATCGAAGCCGTCATGAGCGCCTTCGGCTGGCGAAGTGCGTCGAGCACGTTCGGCGCGATGTCGGCCGCCTTGCCGATCCGCTCGAGCCGGGAGAGAGCATCCTGGAAGACGTCGGTGTCGGACATGGAACCTCCACCCGGAGCCTAACGGCTCCAGGCCATGATGCGACCGAGGATCTTCGCCGCGGTCGGGGTCAGGCGGCGGCGCGCGTGTTCGCCGGCCACCCGCTTGATCGCCTCGGCCTGGGTCGGGTAGGGGTGGATCACGTTAAGGATCGTGCCGAGGCCGAGCTTGCCGACCATGGCGAGCGTGATCTCGCTGATCATCTCGCCGGCGTGGCTCGCCACGATGGTCGCGCCGAGGATCTCGTCCTTGCCCTTGCGCAGGTGGACCTTCACGAAGCCCTCGCTCTCGCCGTCGAGCACGGCGCGGTTCACCTTCTCGAGGGGCATCTCGATCGTGTCGATCTCGATCCCCTGCTCGGCGGCGTCGTGGGCGTAGAGGCCGACGTGGGCGACCTCGGGCTCGGTGTACGTGCACCAGGGCATCACCAGGCTCGAGACCTTCTGCTTGGGCAGGAACGGGAAGAGCGCGTTGCGCACGACGATCTTGGCCGCGGCGTCGGCCGCGTGGGTGAACTTCCAGCGCATGCAGACGTCGCCGGCGGCGTAGATCTTCGGGTTGCTCGTGCGCAGGGCGTCGTCGACGACGACGCCGTGGCGCGTCGTTTCGACGCCGACAGTCTCGAGCCCGAGGCCGTCGATGTTCGGCGCGCGGCCGACGCCGACGAGGATCTCGTCGACGGGGAACTCGTGCTCGCGGCCTTCGCCGTCCTTCGCGTGGATGATCTTGCGGCCGTCGCGGGCGGAGACGCGCTGGATCTGGGCGCCGAGCACGAGTTCGACGCCGTCGGCCTCGAACTGGCGCTGGACGATCTCGGCGGCGCCGGCGTCTTCGCGGGTCATGATGCGGCTCGCCTGCTCGAACAGCACGACCTCGCTGCCGAGGCGCCGGAAGGCCTGGGCGAGCTCGCAGCCGATCGGGCCCGAGCCGATCACGCCGAGCCGCTTCGGCCGCTCGGTGAGCGCGAAGACCGTCTCGTTGTCGACGTACCCGGTCTCGGCGAGGCCGTCGATCGGCGGCGCCGCCGCGCGCGCGCCCGTGCAGATCACGGCCTTCTTGAAGCGCAGCCGCGTCCCCGCGACCTCGACCTCGTCGCCGCCGACGAAGCGGGCCTCGCCGCGGTAGACGTCCACGCCGAGCTCGTTCTGGTAGCGGGCCGCGGAGTCCTCTTCGCTGATGTGGGCCCGCTTCGCGCGCATGCGGTCCATGGCGGCGGCGAAGTCGACGTCGCCGGGCTCCGAGGCGGGCAGGCCGATCGCCGCCGCGCTGCGCGCTTCCGCCGCCCGGCGGCCTTCGCGGATCACGCCCTTCGAGGGGACGCAGCCGACGTTCAGGCAGTCGCCGCCCATCATGTGGCGCTCGACGAGGGCGACCCGGGCGCCGATTCCGGCGGCCACGGCGGCGGTGATCAGACCGGCCGTTCCGGCACCGAGCACCACGAGGTTGTAGCGGCCGGCCGGCTCCGGATTCTTCCAGTCCTCGGGCGCGACGTTCGCGAGGAGGGTTTCGTCGTGGGGGTCGCCGGGGACCGTGCTCGGGTTGGCGGTCATGGGGTCGATTCCTCGTTCGTTCGTGGCGGGTCTATTCGCTGGCTTCGTCGGTGAGGGCCGCTTCGGCGAGGGCCCGGCGCGCGGTCCGCGTCACGAGCAGGGTGACCACGAGGGTCGCGGCGAAGCCGATCACCTGGGCCGCGAGCTTTGCCGTGTCGGCCTCGCCACCGCCCGAAGCGGCCACGGCGGCGTTTCCGCCGAGCGCGCCGATGTACACGTAGAGCACGGTGCCCGGGATCATCCCGACCGAGGCGACGACGTAGTCGAGAAAGCCGATGCGCGTCAGGCCGAGCGAGTAGTTCAGCAGGTTGAAGGGGAAGACCGGGGACAGGCGGAGCAGGAGGACGATCTTCCGGCCGTCCCGGGCGATCGCTCGGTCGATCGCATCGAAGCGCGCGTTGCCGGCGACGCGCTGCTCGATCGAGCTGCGCACGACGTGGCGTGCGGCGAGGAACGCGCCGGAGGCGCCGAGGGTCGCGCCGATGAAGACGTAGATGGAGCCGAACAGGACACCGAAGATCGGGCCGGCCGCCAGGGTGAGGATCGCCCCCGGCATGCCGAAGACCGTCGCGGTCGCGTAGCCCGCGATGAAGACGAGCGGCCCGAGCGGGCCCAGGCTCGCGACCCAGTCGCGGAAGCGTTCGAGGTAGGGGCCGGCCTGGCTGCCGAGGGCGATGAGCGCCACCACGGCCAGCAGCAGGCCGACGGTTCGCAGGCGGCTGCTGCGGGCCTCGGCGGGGGCCGTTTCGATGCCTTCGGCGGTGGGTTCGCTCATGATTTCTCCTCGAGGGCGCCCGCATGCCGTCGTCCGGGCGGTTGGATGCTGGCCGACGGCCCGGGTTCCGTCCATCGGGGCCCGGGGGTGGGCCCTTCCTGGCCCGCCGCGGGAATCTCCGGGGCGTTGTGCGATTCTCTCACGGCCCCGAGCGCCCACCCCGGAGAACCCATGGCCGAAACCCCCGCCCCCGTCCCCGTCCGAACCGCCCTCGTCACCGGCGCCTCCTCCGGCATCGGCCACGCCTTCTGCCAGCAGCTCGCCCGCGAGAAGTGGCGGCTCGTGCTCGTCGCGCGCCGGGCGGAGCGCCTGGAAGCGATCGCGAAGCAGCTCGAGCAGGAGCACGGCGCCGAGGTCGAGGTCTTTCCCGCGGATCTCACCTCCGCCGGCGAGCTCGCCTCCGTCGAGGGTCTGCTCGCGACGGATCCCACACTGGAACTGCTCGTGAACAACGCCGGCTTCGGGACGAGCGGGGCCTTCGCCGGGCTCGACCCGGACCGGGAGGAGTCGGAGATCCGCCTGAACGTGCTGGCGCTCGTCCGGCTCGCGCGGGCGGCGCTGCCGGGCATGATCGAGCGGGGCCGGGGCGGGGTCATCAACGTCTCCTCGATGGCAAGCTTCACGCCGTTGCCGTTCACGACCACCTACGCCGCGACCAAGGCTTTCGTTACGTCTTTCAGTGAAGGGCTCTACGAGGAGCTGCGCGGCACCGGCGTGACCGTTCAGGCGCTCTGCCCGGGCTTCACGCGGACCGAGTTCCAGGACGTCGCCGGGGTGGAGGATACGGGCCTCCCGGACGCCGCCTGGCAGGAGCCCGACGAGGTGGTCGCGGCCTCGCTGAAGGCGCTGGCGGGCGGCGAGGCGGTCGTCGTCCCCGGTCTCGCGAACCAGGCCACGGCCAACGTCGCCTCGGCCCTGCCGCGCAGCCTCGTGCGCCGGGCCATGGGCCTCTTCATGAAGCGGCAGCTCGGGGAGGGCTGAATCCGGCTCCCGGCCGGGGCCCCGGGCGGGTTGATTTTCGGGTCAGTCTGCCCGGGCGGCGCGCTATGCTGCCGCCGGCCGCGCGCGGGGCGGCTCCCCTGACATCCGCGAACCCCGCGAGAATCAAAGGAGAATCTCCATGTCCGACATTCGATTCGACGACCGCGTCGCGATCGTGACCGGCGCCGGCGGCGGCCTCGGCAAGACCTACGCCCTCGAACTCGGCCGGCGCGGCTGCTCCGTGGTCGTGAACGACCTCGGCGGCTCGTCCGACGGCACCGGCGGCGGCTCGGCCATGGCCGACGAAGTCGTGAAGACGATCAACGAGGCCGGCGGCAAGGCCGTCGCCAACTACGACTCCGTGGCCACGCCCGAAGGCGGCGAGGCGATCGTCAAGACCGCCGTCGACAACTTCGGCAAGGTCGACATCGTCATCAACAACGCCGGCATCCTGCGGGACAAGACCTTCGTCAAGCTCGAGCCCGCGGACCTCGAGATCGTGATCGACGTCCACCTGAAGGGCGCCTTCTACGTCTCCCAGCCCGCGTTCCGCATCATGAAGGAGAACGGCTACGGCCGGCTGCTCTTCACGGCCTCGGGTGCGGGCATCTTCGGCAACTTCGGCCAGACCAACTACGGCGCCGCCAAGATGGGCCTCGTCGGCCTCTCGAACGTGCTCGCCCAGGAAGGCGCGAAGTACAACATCAAGAGCAACGTCATCGCGCCGATCGCGAAGACGCGCCTCACCGAGCAGCTGCTCGGGCCGATGGCCGACAAGCTCGACCCCGAGTGCGTGACGCCGCTCAGTGTCTATCTCGTGAGCGAGAAGTGCGAGCAGACCCACGAGATCTACGACGTCGCGGGCGGGCGCTACGCGCGCATCTTCATCGGGATGACCCCGGGCTGGGTGAAGGCGCCGGGCGAGGCGGCCACGGTCGAGGAGATCGCGGCGAACATCGACGCCATCCGCGACACGGCCGACTACACGATCCCGGACTCGATCGCGGGCGAGATGCAGGCGCTGATGAAGGCCTTCCAGGGCTAGCGCCGCCTCCCGGCCGCCCGGGTACGCCCGGGGAACGGGAACCAACGCTCCGGTCCTGGGCCGCACGCCGCTCGCGTGCGGCTCAGGGCCGCCTTTTCGCGCCTTCCTTGGCGCCACGCGCCTTCTGGCGCAAGTTTCCCAAGGGTTCCATCGGAGCATCCGATGTCCGACGCACCGCGGGAGAAGCCGCGCCTTCCGGGCGAGCCGTCGCGCTCTCCGGGGGAGCAGCTGCGCGCGCCGAAGCAGGCGCGCAGCCGCAAGACCCTCGAACGCATCGTCGCCGTGGCCGGCGACCTGCTCGAGCACAAAGAGTTCCGGGACGTGACGCTGCGCGAGATCGCCGACGGCGCCGGCGTTTCCCTGAGCTCGGTCTACGCGCGCTTCCCGACCAAGGAGGCGATCCTCCACCACCTGCACAAGGAGCACAACGCGCGCATGCGTGACGTGGTCGCCGAGCTGCGCGAGGGCGGCGTGCTGCCGGGCAAGACGCTCTACGAGAGCCTCTACCGGATGAGCGCGGTCTACATCTCCGAGGTGCGGGCGCGGCCCGGTTTCTACCGCGCCTTCCAGCTCGCCCAGCGCGACGATGCGCTGCTGCGCGAGGCCCACCACCAGGTCGGTCGCGAGGCGATGCAGTACGTGGTCGGGATCGTGATGGACTCCGGGGAGGTTCGGCACCCGCAGGCCGGCCTCGCCGCGCTGGTGGCGCTCGGGACGCTCAGCACGGTGCTCCGCACCTTCGTGCAGACCCCGGAGCAGTACCCGGACGCCCCGCCCATCGCGGACGACGACCTCGCGCGCGAACTCGCCGCCATGGCGTATGCCTACCTGACGAACGAGCCGCCGGAGGGCCCTGCGTCCTTCAGCCTTCGGGCGTGATCAGCGCGTCGAGTTCGGGCCAGTCGATCGAGGTCTGGGCGGCGAAGGCCTGCAGCAGGACCTCCCGGTCGAGGTCGTCCCCGGCGTCGCGGAAGCTCTTGACGGCCTTCGCGAGGTCCTCGGCCGGCGGGCACTCCGGCGCGTCGTCCTTCAGCACACCGTCCTCGTGCTCGAGGCCCAGGAGGCCCAGCCATTCGCCGAGCAGCTCCTTGCGGCACTCGAGGAAGTAGACCGCGAGGATCTCCTCGGCGATCTCGTTGGCCTTCACGCGCGCGAGGCCGCGCCGCATGGCGGAGATGCGCTTGTCGGCGGGCATCTTGCGCAGGTACTGGGGCCGCGCGTTCATGGCGCCGGCGGCGACGCCGATGGCGGACGCCGTGGCCCCGGGCGCGGTCTCCGCGAGGGCCTTGAAGATCATCTCGGCGGCGTCGGCCGGCATGGCTGCGAAGACTTGATAGGCGCGCATGGTCTCTCCTCGGCGGAAGTGGGTAGCACCCTCCGCCGCGCTTGGCGCGCGTGCCCGCGGCCACGGCCGTGGCGGGGTGGGCTAGCGGCGCCAGGCGGCGCGCGTGGCGGCCGCCGTCGTGAGCAGGAGCACCGCGGCCAGGAACGAATGGAGCCCCGTCACCTCGACGGGCAGGGCGAGCACGACGTTGCTGATCCCGACCAGCACCTGCACGAGCCCGATCGCGGCCGCGGCGGCGGTGAGCCCGCGGAGGCCGGTCGTCCGCCGCGCGACGGCGAAGCTTGCCGCGAGCATGCCCAGGACCAGGTAGCCGTTCGTGCGGTGGATGAGGTGGAGGCCGACCGAGCCGGCCCAGGAGGGGAACCACTGGCCGCCGTTGCAGGTCGGCCACTCGGGGCAGGCCAGGCCCGCGAAGGTGGAGGAAACGAGACCGCCGATCGCGATCTGGAGGACGAGCAGGGCCGCCGTCGCCGTGATCACCGCGCGCTCGCCGGCGGTCGGCGCGGGGCGGCCGGCCGGTTCCTCCCGGGAGAGCTCGCGGAGCCGGAGCGCCGTGAAGAGCAGGGCGACGGCGAAGGCGCTGCCCGTCATCAGGTGGGACGTCACGGTCCAGGCCGCCAGGAGCTCCCAGACCGTGAGCGCGCCGAGGAGGATCTGCACGCCGAGCAGCACGGCGGCCACGATCAGGTGCCCGCGCAGCGCCGGCCCGAGGCCCGGGTGCCGGAGGGTGGCGACGGCCAGGCCCGCGAAGACCAGGCTGATCGCGCCGGCCAGGGCCCGGTGGCTCCACTCGAAAGCCACCTTGAGGTCGAACTCCGGGATGACCTCCCCGAAACACAGGGGCCAATCCGGGCAGGCCAGACCCGCCTCGTGGGCCCGGACCAGGGCGCCCAGGGTCATGAGCCCGACCGTGGTGGCGAGCAGGGCGCCGAAGCCGTGGGCCAGGCGGCGGGCCTTCTCCCGCTGTGAGGCGTCCGAGGTCGAAATGGCGGTTTCCTCCGGCCGCGCAACCTAGCAGGCCGGTGACGGGTTAGGCTCCGGGGGCGCGGCCCTCCCGGCCGCCGATCTTCAGCGCCCGGGCCGTTCCGCCGAAACCGGAGGGGTGATGACGCCGACCGCCGAAGCCCGCCGAGAAGCTGCCGCCAAGTCCGACCCCCGCCGCCTGCGCGAGTTGATGGACCGCGCCACCGCGACCGCCACCGAGCACGGCCTGGCGACCATCGTGGTCGGCGTCGCCGGACGCGACGGCGACCCCCAGATCTCCGAGTTCATGGACTACGTCGAGAGCGCCCTGCGCATGGAGGACGCGATCTTCCGCATGACCCGCGAGCGCTCGGTCCTCTTCCTCGCCGACGTCGATACGGACCGCGCCCACACCGTGGTCATGCGGCTGCTCGAATCCTTCGCGAACGAGGTCGCGCTGCCCGAGCCGCCGCCGGTCGAGCTCGGCTTCGCCGAGGTGCCCGCCGGCCCGCGTCCGCCGCAGCTTCGCGACGTCCTGCTCGACGCCTTCCCGCCGCGCCGCTAGCGCGCCCGCGGGGCGCGCCGGCGCCCTGAAGCCACCGGAACCATTGAATTTTCGAGGGCGATGCCGCGTCCACGGGGTATGCTCCGCCTGCTCGCGAAACCCGCCGCCCCCACCGGACGTCGAAAGCCCTTGATGCTTGCACCCCATTTCCCGCGCTTCGGCTCCGTGCTCCGTTCCGCCCGTTTTCTGACCGTCGCCTCCCTGGCGTGGCTCGCCTTCGGAGCCTCGGCTGCCGAGTTCCCCTTTCCGGAAGGGGCCAAGGTCGACCGCGCCGGGACGAAGCAGCTCAAGCCGTGGCTTCCCAAGGAGTTCTGGGCGCACCGGGACATCTACTTCTACGACGGCATGGAGATGACGATCGGCCCGGCGCGGCGCGACTACTCCCCGGCCGAGGTCTACCAGGCCGCGACCCGCGCGAACGCCGGCAAGGCCCGGATCGGCCTCGACGGCTCGCTCGACGGCTACGTCGCCGGCCGGCCCTTCCCGATGGACGGGATCGACTGCCAGAACGACCCCGAGGCCGGCACCAAGATCATCTGGAACTTCAACTACCGCTGGCAGGGCTTCGGGGCCCGGGCGAGCTTCCGGTACACCTACTGGGACCGCGGCGAGCAGCTCCCCCTCGACTACCAGGGCCGGACCTCCGCCTACTACCTGAAGCACCGCCCCGAGCCGCAGTTCGCGGCGTCGGAGGGCGACGTCTTTCCCTCCGAGACGCGCTTCGTCGTGATCGGCTTCGAGGTGGATCGGCCCAAGGAGGCCGAAGGCACGCGCACGCTGACCAACCGCTACGCCAAATCGCTCGGCCCGCGCGCGACGGCCAAGCCCGAGGAAACCTGGGTCTACCTGCGCGACCTGCGCCGCATCCGCAAGGTCTCCGAAACCCAGCGGAGCGCCGCCGTCGCCGGCACGGACTTCAGCTTCGACGACCTCTTCTCCTTCTCGGGCCTGCCCGCGCAGTACAAGTGGAAGTGTCTCGGCGAGCAGCCGGTGCTCGCGCCGACCAACACCGTGAAGCTCGGCTTCCCGTACCTCGCCCCCGGCGAGGAGAAGGGCAACTACGGCCCGCGCGGCTTCTCCTACGCGAGCGATCGGTGGGAGGTCCGCGACGCGGTGCGCATCGAGATGGTCCCGAAGGACGAGATGCATCCGTACCAGAAGAAGGAGATCTGGCTCGATCGCCAGACGATGAGCCCGCTCTACTCGTTCGCCTGGGACCGCTCCGGCTCCCTCTGGAAGATCATCCTGCACAACCACCGCTGGAGCGAGGACGACCTCGGAGAGATCAAGGCGCGCGATTGGTACCCGGCGTGGAAGGGCGTCGATGCGCCGCGGGACCTGCGCGTCGTCTCCGAATCCATCGCCAACGTGCAGACCGGCACGGGCAACCGCCTCGACTTCTGGGATTCCCACGGGACCATGCCCAAGAAGGGCGACCTGCGGCGCTTCGTCGACGTGCAGCGGCTGCGGCGGGGGCGCTAGCGCCTCACGGGCAGGCCGACGAGGAGCCGCAGTAGTTCCCGCCGCCGTCGTTGGCCTGGCTGACCTGCTGCTCCAGGCCGTCGTTGTTCCCGCGGAAGACGTTGCCCCGATAGAGGGTGATGTTCAGGCCGATCAGGCCCCAATCCGCGTTGTCGACGACGATGCTGTTCAGCAGCATGCTGTTTCCGCCCTGGAGGTGGACCCCGTTGTCGCCGTTGTTGGCGACGGTGCAGCGATCGACCAGGCTGTCGCCGTCGAGGCGGATCCCGTCGAAGCCGTTGTTCGTCGCATGGACGTCCGTCACACGGGCGCGCTCGCCGAGGGCGATGCCGTGAGAGCCCATGCTCACGACCCGGCCGTTGCGGACGCGCACGTCGTCCGCGCCGGAGCCGCTGATTCCCGCACCGGCCGTCGATCGAATGCAAAACGCATTCAGGCAGTAGCCGACGGTGAAGCCGTTGAGGTCGAGATCCACGGCGTCGGCGCTGACGACGATGACCGCCTGGTTCGCCGTCGGCTGGTCGATGTCGCTCGTCAGGACGTAGCTGCCCGAAGTCGAGATCGAGACGGGGAGCCCGGGGTTGTCGCCCGCGAAGCAGCCGGCGCCGGTGGCGCAGGCCTGGTTGATCTCGAGGCGCCCGTTGTCGGCGCGGGCGAGGGGGGTGGCGAGCAGCAGGAGCAGGACGGCGAGCAGCGGACGGAACATCGGGACCTCCAGAGGCCCGCATCGTATCAGGATCGCTGCCGGGGTGATTTTGATATCAAAAGATCTCACTGAAACGACCGAAGAGAAAAATAAAATATCAAACTAATTCAAGCATTTGTGATCCGGTTTCGCAGATAGATCGGGACGATCGCTCTCCTTTTGATTGCAAGTGTTCTCATTCGCGTGTAACTCGGGGGCAAGGGTTCTGCCCTGGGAAGTGGCCGCGACGCCGTGGGGGCGCCGCGTGCGTGGGCTTCCCGGCGCGGAACGAACGCTCCGGAGCCCACGATGTGGATGCGCTGCCTGCTCGCCCTCGGATTCTTCCTCGCCGCCGGCCCGGCCGCGGCGGTGCCCGTCACGGACGGGCTCGCGGTCTGGCTCCGCGCCTCGGACCTCGCCCTCGCGGAAGGGCAGGACGTCGAGGTCTGGACGAACCGCATCGGGAATGGCATCGACGCCCGCCACGACCCGGCGAACGCCTACGGCGAGCTCGCACCGACCTACGATGCGGCGAACCCGCTGCTCGGCGGACGGGCGAGCGTGCACTTCGCCAACGCGAATGCCCTCGAGCTCGACCTCGCCTTTCTCGCCGGCTCGGACTACACCGTCTTCGTCGTGAACACGCGCCAGGGCGTGGAGCTCGCGAACTTCTACCTCGCGGGCGAGACCCGGGCGACGAACACCAGAACCTCGTGCTCGGCTACCAGAGCTCGCGCCGGCTCCGCCAGGCCCACTTCAGCAACGACCTCGACGCGGTCGTCGAGATCGGTGACGAGGCGCCGATCGCTTCCCTCGACGGCTTCGTCTTCGATCAGGCCGCCGGACGCGGGATCTTCCACAACGGCGAGCAGGTGGCGACGGATACGAGCACCGCACCCTTGCTCTCGAACGCCGGCACGACCCTCGGGAACTTCCGCGCCTTCGGTAGCAGCTACTTCTTCCACGGCGATCTCGCCGAGGTGCTCGTCTACGAGCGCGCGCTCTCGCCCGACGAGATCACCGTCGTGCAGGAGGAGCTTGCGCTGATCTACGGGTTCGAGCTCGTGCCCGAGCCGTCGCCGGCGGCGTTCGCGATGGCGGGGCTCGCCGGCGCGGGCCTGCTCCGGCGCCGGCGCCGCTAGGCGAGTTCGCGGCGAAGGGCCTCTTCGAGGCCGGGCACCGCGAACGCGTAGCCGAGGGCCTTCGCCCGCTTCGGCTCGACCCGCCGGCTCCCGAGCAGCTCCGCCGAGAGTTCGCCGAGCGCGGCCTTCACGGCGAAGCCCGGCACCGCCATGAACGTCGGCCGGCCGAGCACGCGGCCGAGGGTCTTCGTCAGCTCCTCGTTGCGCACCGACTCCGGCGCCACGGCATTCACCGAGCCGCGCCAGTCCTCGCCGGCGATGGCGCCCTCGAGGATGCCGACCACGTCGTCCTGGTGGATCCACGGGAACCACTGCTTGCCGCTCCCGAGCTTTCCGCCGAGGCCGAAGCGGAAGGGCTGGGCCATCAAGGGGAGGGCGCCGCCCGCGCCGGCGAGCACGATGCCGATCCGGACCGAACAGACGCGCACGCCGAGGCCTTCCGCCTCCGCGGCCGCGGCTTCCCAGTCGACGCAGAGGTCGGCCAGGAGCCCTTCGCCGGGCGCCGCCGCTTCGTCGAGGACCTCGTCGCCCCGATCGCCGTAGTAGCCGACGGCGGAGGCGCACACGAAGAACGCGGGCCGCTGCTCGGGCGGCTCGGCAGCCATGGCGGCGACCAGCGCCTTCGTGGAATCGATCCGGCTGTCGTAGAGCCGCTTCTTCCGCGCGGCCGTCGGGATCCCGCCGAAGACCGGCTCCCCGGAGAGGTGGACCACGCCCCGCGCGCCCGAGAGCGCACCGGCCGGCGGCCGGACGCCGTCCCACTCGACTTCTTCGACGTGTGGAATGCCCGCGAGCTTCCCCGCCCGCCGCACGAGCGCGCGCGTGCCCTCGCCGCGCTCGCTACGCCGCCGCAGCAGCGCTCCGCCGATCAGGCCAGTGCCGCCAGAGAGGACGATGGGTTCGCTCATACGCGAGCAGCCTAACCACTGCGGCCCCGGCGTCCAGGCTGTCGGGGAGCGAGCGCTCCCCGACAGCGACTCGACGAGACGCCTCGCCGACCTAGGACCGCCGAAGTCCGAAGAAGGCGATGCCCAGGGCGCCGGCGCCGATGAGGAGCCAGGGGCTCGGCTCCGGTACGGGCAGGGACACGTTGGTGAACGTGATCGACGTGAAGATCGGCAGCACGTTCCCCAGGGCCTGCAGGAACGTCGGCGTGACCAGGGTGAGCGGGCCCGGGCTGCCCGCGGTGCTCGCGATGTTCGCTCCGGTGTTCACCAGCCCCGCGCCCGTGCTGAACAACGCGGCGTCGATCGTGAACGGCACGCTCGTTGCGCCTCCCTGGCCGAGCAGGGCGAGGTTGAGATCGACGGGGATCACGGTGATGTTCGGAATGATGTGGACGTTGATGGTGCCCGAGACGCCCATGGCGCCGCCGACTCCGCCCCCGGTGTTGCACGCGGTCCCCGCGGCCGGCCCGCCGCCACAGATCTCCGTGGGAGCCTGTGCCGTGACGCCACCGACCGAGAACGTCCCCGCTTGATTGCTGATCGTCATGGCAGTGAGCGACGCTACCGCCGTCGTCGCCGTGACGGGAACGACGACCGGGGCGGGCAGGGACACGGCGCCGGCCGCGATCGAGACGCTGCTCCCGGTCACGGAAACCGAGCCGGCGCTCGAGAACGAGATCGGTCCGAGGCCTTGGATCGTGACGGTGATGACGATGTTCGTCGCGACGGGTGCCGCCTGCGCCATTCCTCCTGTGAGAAGAGAACTCGCGGCCAGCAGTGAACACAACGTACGCAGATCCATGAACGGGTTACGCATATCGCACTCCTTCGTCGGGAGTGGCCCCCTTCCCAGGCAGCGGTCGCTGCGCAGACGGCCCTCCGATGCGTTCACCGTATCATGGCGCGCGTTCGGCCTGCGCCCGGCGGACCGAGGCGAGGCGTACGTGGCGCCTCGGCGGCCCTCTGCTGAACGTGTGCGCCGCGGAACGCGCGGTCCGGAGCGGACCCCGCGTCCTAGCGGTGTCGGGTCGCTGCGAGGGTTCCGGCGAGCGCCGTCAGGATCAGCAGCAGGCCGTTCGGCTCCGGGATCGGCTGCAGGCCCGAGATCGTGAGCGACGTGAAGATCGGGAGCAGGTTGCCGAGGGCCAGGACGAAGGTCGGTGAGACCAGGGTGATCGGCGCCCCGCTCCCGGCGGCGGTCAGGACGTTCGTGCCCGTGTTCACGGCGCCGGCCCCCGTGCTGAAGACCGCCGCGTCGATCGTGAACGGGGAAGCGGTAGCGCCGCCCTGGCCGAGCAGCGCCGCGTTCAGATCCACGGGGATCACCACGACGTTCGGGATCACGTGGACGTTGATGAAGCCCGAGAGCCCCATCACGCCCCCGATGCCGCCGCCCGTGTTGCAGGCGGTCCCGGCCGCCGGGCCAGCGCCGCAGAGCTCGGAGGGGGCCTGGGCCGTCACCCCGCCTGCCGAGAACGTCCCGGCCTGGTTGCTGACCGTCATCGCCGTGATCGACGTGACCGCCGTCGTCGCCGTCACCGGTACGACGATGGGTGCCGGGAGCGAAACGGCGCCCGCCGCGATCGAGAGCGTGCTCCCGCTCACCGAGACCACCCCCGCGCCCGAGAACGAGATCGGCGCAAGGCCCTGGATCGAGACCGTGACGATGATGTTTCCCGCCACCGGCGCGGCCTGGGCCGAACCGCCGAGCAGAATGAGGCTCGACGCGAGGATCGTGAAGAGGCTACGCATCGTTTCGTCTCCTTCGGAGGCTGAGGATCGCGCCCGGCCCGATCGAGACCGTACTTCCGGTGACGGAAACGGTGCCCGCACCGGAGAACGAGAAATGGGCGACGTCGCCGATGCGAATCTCCATGACGATGTTCGTCGCGACCGGCGCGGCCTGGGCCGCGCCTCCGAGCAGCAGCGCTCCGGCGGCGATCAGCGTGAATGCGTTGCGGTGGAGGGATCGAACCATGGGAGGCTCCGGCCCAGCTCTCGCTGGCTCCGCATCCCAGGGCCAACCTCATCCTACCACCGGCGGCCGGTGCGAGGGGCTGCAACGGTGGGTCAGAAAGCCTAAGGATCTCACGCAGTTGAAGGGGCGGTGGCGGAGGCCCCGGCCTGCTCCTCGAGCACCCGGCCGAGCCGCTCCGCCGCCGGCCCGATGCCGCCGTCGCCGACGGGCTGGCCGTCGAGCTCGGTGATCGCGCGGGCGCCTCGCACGGCGTTGATGGCGATGAGCTCCGAGAGCCCTTCGAGTTCCTCCCGCGTGCAGTCGCGCCGGGCGACGAGGTCTTCGTCTTCGAGCACGCCGAGCGCGATGCTCGTGACGCCGCCACGTGCAGCCGGCGGCGATGCGGCGCCGTCCGCATCGACGAAGACGAGCGTCGTGCGCGCGCCCTCGACGAGCCGCTCCTCGGTGTCGAACAGGATCGCTTCCTCGACGCCCGCCGCGTCGGCGAAGCCGGTGGCGCGGGAGTAGAGCGGGCGGCTCTGGAGCTTGGCGCCGCCGGGCGCGGGGTCGTCCTCGTGAGTGAAGGGGGCGATGACGGCCCGCCAGGCGGGCGGGTCTTCGCCGAGGGCGCGGGTGTGGACTTCGAGTTCGCTGCCCGGAAGGAGGGCGAGCCGCACGATCCCCGGCTCGCTGCCGAAGGTCTCGGCCCCGCCCCGCGCGAGCGCTTCGGCGATGCGCTCCGGCTCCGGGCACGCGAGCCGGAGCCGGGCGGCGTCGCGGACGACGCGCGCCGCGTGGCGCTCGAGGAACGCGATGCCCGCGCCGGTCCAGCGCGCCGTGGTGAAGCAGCCCTCGAGCGGCTCGCTAGCGATCTTCGAGCTCGACGTAGTCGCGCTGGTTCGCGCCGACGTAGATCTGCCGCGGGCGGCCGATCTTGTGCTTGTCGTCGTGCATCTCCATCCACTGGGCGATCCAGCCCGGCAGGCGGCCGATGGCGAACATCGCCGTGAACATGTTCGCCGGCGTGCCGATCGCGTTGTAGATGATGCCCGAGTAGAAGTCGACGTTCGGATAGAGCTTGCGCTCGACGAAGTAGTCGTCCTTGAGCGCGATCTCCTCGAGCTCCATGCCGATCTCGAGCAGCTTCGAGTGGATGCCGAGCTTCTCGAGCACGTCCGTGCAGGCCTTCTTGATGACCTTCGCGCGCGGGTCGTAGTTCTTGTAGACGCGGTGGCCGAAGCCCGTCAGCCGCGCCGAGGGGTCGCCCTGCTTGGCGCGGTCGACGAACTCGCTCGCCGTGATGCCTTCGTCGCGGATCGCGATCAGCATCTCGATCACGTCCTGGTTGGCGCCGCCGTGGCGCGGGCCCCAGAGCGCGGTGATGCCGGCCGAGATCGAAGCGAACAGGTTCGCCATCGAGGAGCCGACCAGCCGCACGGTGCTCGCCGAGCAGTTCTGCTCGTGGTCCGCGTGGAGGATCAGCAGAAGGTCGATGGCCTTGCGCACGACCGGATCGACCTCGAAGGCCTCGCACGGCGTCGCGAACATCATGTGCAGGAAGTTCCCGACGTAGGAGAGCCGGTTGTCCGGGTACATGAAGGGCTGACCGATCGAGTGCTTGTAGGCGTAGGACGCCAGCGTCGGCAGCTTCGCGATCAGCCGGTGGGTCGAGACCTCGAGCTGCTGGGGGTCGGCCGGGTCGAGAGAGTCCGGGTAGAACGTCGAGAGCGCGCCGACCGCTGCCGCGCAGGCCGCCATCGGATGGGCGTCCTTCGGAAGGGCGTTGAAGAACTTCTTGAAGTCCTCGTGGAGCATGGTGTGCCGGCGGATGGAATCGACGAAGGCGTGGAGCTCCTCGCGCTTCGGCAGCTCGCCGTACATGAGCAGGTACGCGACCTCGAGGAACGTGCTCTTCTCCGAGAGCTCCTCGATCGAGTATCCGCGGTAGCGCAGGATGCCCTTCTCGCCGTCGATGAAGGTGATCGCGCTCGTGCAGGAGCCGGTGTTGACGTAGCCCGGGTCGAGGGTGATCAGGCCCGTCTGGCCGCGGAGCTTGCCGATGTCGATGGCGCGTTCGCCTTCGGTCCCCTCGATCATGGGGAGTTCGACCGTTTCGTCGTCGAATCGCAATTCTGCCGTCTTGGACATGCTTCCTGCCTCCTCTCGCTGCGGACTGCCGGGCTTTGGGCGTTGTCCCGTCGGAGCTTCGGATGAGCGCGGGACGAACGGAAAACTAGCTCAAACGGCGCTCTATTGCCTCCCTGGGGGGGCTTCGCCGTCGGGCGTGTACCGAACGATCAGCAGTGCGCGATCGCCTTCGCGCACGGTCTCGCGAACGGTCACGGGTGCGATCGCCTGAAGGCGTTCGAGCTTGCTCGCCTTGGTGATCAACGCGACGCCGCCACTTTCGAAGTACGCGGGGACGTCCTCGAGGTCGTCGATCCAATGGATCGGGCCCTCGGCGTAGTAGGAGAGGCCGCCGATCATCGGGCGTGAGCCGAGCAGCGCGAGGGGTTGCTCGCTCGGGGTGTGGCGTCTTGCCGCTTCCGCCACGAGCTTCATCGAGCGCACCGGGTCGAGGGCGGGGTAGAGGCGTCCGAAGACGACGGCGAGCACGGCCCAGGCGGCGAGGACGAGTACGGCGGCGATCGCGAGCGGCCGATTCCGGCGCACCACGCGGAGCCAGCCGACCGCCGCGGCGACGGGGATCGCGACGAGCCCGAGGCTGACGACGAGCGGGACGTGCGCTCCCGCCACGTCGTCCTGGGTGAGCGACCACACGCCGAGCGCCGCGAGCGCCAGCCCGAGTGCGCCGAACGTCACACCGAGCCAGCGCGGGGGCGCGCCGCTGCGCGCGAGCAGGCCGCGCAGCGCGTCCGCGCAGAGCAGGGCGAGCACCGGGAAGCAGGGGAGGACGTAGAGCCCGCGCTTGCCCGCCGAGAGGCTGAAGAAGACGAAGGTCACGGCCAGGCAGGCCAGGGCGAAGCGCCAGGCCCGGCGCCTGTCGCCGTTCGATTCGTCCGAGCCGAAGACCTCCCGCCGGCCGACGCTCACCACGGCCGGAGCGAGCAGGGTCCAGGGCAGGAACTCGACCGGGAACTGGTAGAGGAAGTAGTAGAAGGGCCGCGCGTGGGAGGTGCCTTCGAAGAAGCGGGAGACGACGCCGCCGCCGACGGCGGTGCCGAAGAAACCCGGCGGGGCCAGGGCGACCGCGCCGCCGAGCCAGGCGAGGATCGGCCCGAGCGAGAGCAGCAGCGCGCCGGGCGAGAAGATCCGCCCGATCTCGCGCAGGCGGCCGTCGGCCCAGAGGAAGCCGGCCCAGGAGAGCACGGGCAGGAGGAACCCGACCGGCCCCTTCACGAGCAGCGCGAGCCCCATGCTCGCGTGGGCGAGCAGCCGGTTCCGGTTCGGGTCGCCCGCGCCGCGGTCCATGCGCCAGAACGCGGCCAGGGCGCCGAGCTCGAAGAAGGTCAGCACCACGTCGAACTGCACGCGGCGCGAGAGCTCGGCGAAGGAGAACGTCGTCAGCAGGATCGCGGCGCCGAGGAGCGCGGTTGGCGCGTCGAACAGCCGTCGGCCGAAGGCGAGGGTGAGCCAGAGCGTCGCCAGCCCCGCGAGGATCGAAGGCGTCCGCGCGCTCCACTCGGTGACCTCGCCGGGCAGCAGCGAGACGGCCGAGGCCATCCAGTAGTAGAGCGGCGGCTTCTGCGTGTACGGCTCTTCGTTCAGGCGCAGGAGGACGAGGCTCTCGGCGCCGTGCTTCATGGCGAACATCTCGCGCGTGACGGCGGCGGCCCGGGGCTCGTCGGGGGCCCAGAGCCCGAGCGAGGCGACGTTCGGCAGGAACAGCAGGAGGGCCGCAGCGAGGAGCGCGGCGCGTGCGCGGTTCCAGCTCGAATTCTCCACGAGGCTCGCTCCTTCGTTCGGCTCCGGGGGTTCCGGGCGCGCAGGGGCTGCCTGCGCGGGCGGCGGGACGTTACCTTCCGCCGTCGGGCCGTGCCCGTGGATCGAGGGGGAATGCCGTTGGACCCGAGAAGCGAAGCGTCGCCGCCGCGGCTGTCGGTGGTGGTGCCCGTCTACAACGAAGAGGATTCCCTCGAGCCCCTGCACCGGGAGCTCGATGCGGCGCTCTCGGGCGTCGAGGGCGGCGTCGAGTTCGTGTTGGTGGACGACGGCAGCCGGGACGCGAGCCTCGCCGTGATGCGGCGGCTCTCCGCGAAGGACCCGCGCGTCGTGCCCGTCGCCCTCGAGGCGAACCACGGCCAGTCCGCGGCCTTCGAGGCGGGCTTCCACGCGGCCCGCGGCGAGATCATCGCCACCCTCGATGCGGACCTCCAGAACGATCCGGCCGACATTCCGAAGCTGATGGCGCGCCTCGACGAGGCCGACTGCGTGAACGGCGTCCGCGCCGAGCGCCAGGACGACTGGGTCCGGCGCATGTCCTCGAAGATCGCCAACGGATTCCGCAACTGGATGACCGAGGAGACGGTCACCGACGTCGGCTGTGCCCTGCGCGTGGTGCGCGCCGAACACGCCAAGCGCGTGAAGATGTTCCGCGGCATGCACCGCTTCCTGCCGACGCTCCTGCGCCTCGAAGGCGCGCGGGTGATCGAGATGCCCGTGGCGCACCGGCCGCGCCGCTACGGCGAGTCGAAGTACGGGATCGGGAACCGCCTGTTCGTGGGTCTCGTCGACACCTTCGCCGTGCGCTGGATGCAGCGGCGCCACGAGCGCTGGGAGTCGCGCGACGCGCGCGGAGATGCGGACTGATCGGGGCTCAGCCGCCGGCGCGCTTGACCGTGTAGCCCTCGGCTTCGAGCAGCGGGATCACGGTCTCCCGATGGTCGCCCTGGATCTCGATCACGCCGTCCTTGGCGGAGCCGCCGCTCCCGCAGCGGCGCTTCAGCTCGCCGGCCAGGTCCCGCAGCGCATCCGCGCCGAGCGGGACTCCCGAGATCGTCGTCACCGGCTTCCCCCGGCGCCCCTTCACCTCGCGGCGCACGCGGACGACGCCGTCGCCCGCCGGCGCGGCGTCGCGCTTGCGCCGACACTGGCACTGGGCGGTGGGCATGTTGCAGCCGGGGCAGACGCGGCCCGCGTGGGAGGAGTAGACGGTGCGGTCGTTCCCGGCCGCCCTGCGGTCGTTGCGGCTCACTGGGAGGGCGCTCCGAGCAGCCGGCGGTGTTCGACCATCAGACAGCGGTCCTGGACGACGTCGATGCCCGCGGCGCGCAGGCGTTCCGCCGAGGCGTCGTCCCGGATCCCGAGCTGGAACCAGACCGCGCGCGGCGGGGTCGCTAGCTCGAGGATCTCGTCGACGTGCCCCGGCAGGTGGGCGGGCGCACGGAAGACGTCGACGAGGTCCGCCGGTTCGGCGAGGGCGGCCAGGTCCGGCACGCAGGGCTGGCCGAGCACGGTGTCGAGCTTGGGATTCACCGGGAGGATCCGATGGCCGGTTCGAGCCAGATAGTCCGCGACGCGGAAGGCGTCTTCCGCCGGGTCGGCTTTGATGCCGAGCACCGCGATCGTCTTCGTCGCAGCGAACAGCTCGCGCAAGGCATCGTCTTCCAAGACCTCTCCTTCGCTCGACAGACCCGGGGCCGGCGGATACGTTACGCCGCCATGCTCGAAACGGCCCGTCGTTCGCTGTTCCTTCTCTTTCTCGTCATCTCCTTCGCTCCGGCCGCCACGGCCGAGATCGAAGACGTCGCCCTCGGCACCCACGTCGAGGTGCTCGAGAACGGCCTCACCGTGCTGGCCCTGCCGGACCCGAGCACGCCCGTCGTCTCGCTCCAGATCTGGGTCAAGGCCGGCGCCCGCGACGAGAGCCGCTACACGGGCATCGCCCACCTCTTCGAGCACATGATGTTCAAGGGCTCGAAGAACATCGCGCCCGAGGAGCACGCGCAGTACGTCGAGGAGCGCGGCGGCCGCATCAACGCCTTCACCAGCAAGGACGTCACGGTCTACTTCGAGGACGTCACGCCGGATGCCCTGCCGCTCGTGATCGACCTCGAGGCGGAGCGCTTCGCGAACCTCGTCGTCACCGAAGAGATGCTCACGAGCGAGCGCGAGGTCGTGCTCGAAGAGCGCCGCATGCGCACCGAGGACTCGCCCCAGGGCCGCGCCTTCGAGGCGTTGCTCGCGACGGCCTTCCACGCGCACCCTTACCGCTGGCCCGTGATCGGCTGGCGCAGCGACGTCGAGCAGGTGACGGTGGAGGCCTGCCAGGAGTTCTTCGACGCCTACTACGCGCCGAACAACCTGGTGCTCGCCGTGGCCGGGAACTTCCCGCTCGAAGCCACGCTCGCGCGCATCCGCGGCGCCTTCGCGAAGCTCGAGCCGGCGGCCACGATCCCGCGCAACCCGACGACGGAGCCCGAGCAGAAGGGCGAGCGCCGGGCCACGGTGCACTTCGACGTGCGCGCGCCGATCCTCGCCGCGGCCTTCCACGCGCCGCCGAGCGGGCACCCGGACGGGCCGGCCCTCGACGTCGCCGCGGAGATCCTCTCTTCGGGCCGTTCGAGCCGCCTCTACCGCCGCCTCGTCTACGAAGAGGAAAAGGCGCTCTCGGCCAGCGGCGCCTGGTGGGAACTCAAGGACGCCGGGGTCTTCTACGCCTTCGCGAGCGTGCGCCCGGGCGGTTCGATCGACGAGGTCGAGGCGATGTTCTTCGAGGAGCTCGCGAAGCTCGGCAGCGAGCCGCCGACCGCCGAGGAACTCGACAAGGCCAAGCGCAAGATCGAGGTCGCCTTCATCGGCGGGCTCGAGACCGCCCACTCCCTGGCTTCCCGGATCGGCCGCGACTGGGTGACCTTCGGCCGCATCCGTCCGCTGCCGGAGCTCCTGGCCCAGTTCCAGGCCGTGACCGGGGAAGACGTCCAGCGCGTGATCCAGACCTACCTCGTTCCGGAGAAACGCACGGTGGTGCACGTGGTGCCCCCGCCCGCCGAGGAACCCGCGGAGGCACCGGCCGCCGAGGAATCCGCAGAAGCCGCGGCGCCCGAGGCGCCGGCGGAAGGAGGCTCGAAATGATGCTGCGCGCGATCGTCGCCGCGGGCCTCCTGGGTTTCGCTCCCGCCCTCGTCGCCGACGACGTCGGCGGTTCCGGGATGCCGCCCGTTCCCTCGCCGATGGCGTCGGCTCCTGCCCCGGAGCCCTACCAGAGCTGGAAGGATCCGAAGCCCGAGATCGAGACCGGCCCCATCGTCGACGGCGAGCGCCTGCACGTCTCGACGCTCGAGAACGGCCTGCGCGTCATGGTCTACGAAGACCACGGGCTGCCGCAGGTGGACCTCGGGCTGGCGGTGCGGCGGGGTGGGGCGGTCGAGCCGCCGTCCGAGGCGGGGACCGCGAGCTTCCTCGCCTCCTTGATGGAGCGCGGCGCGGGAGGCCGCGACGCCCTCGCCCTGGCCAAGGCGGTCGATGGCCTCGGCGCTTCCTTCGGAGTCGGCGCGGGGTGGGATTCGGTCGAAGCCAGCGTCTCCGGCCTCTCCCGGGATCTCGACGCGCTGTTCGGCGTGCTGGCGGACCTCGTCCTCCGCCCGAACCTCGCACCGGACGAAGCCGAGAAGCTCCGGAGTCAGACGCTCGCCGCCCTCGAGCGCGCGAAGGATCAACCGGCGACGCTCGCCTCGTGGAACTTCGCGAAGGCTCTCTACGGCGAGCATCGCTTCGGGCTGCCGCTGTCCGGCACGCCCGAGAGCGTCGCGACCCTGGACGCGGAGAAGGCCCGCGCCTTCCACGCCCGGGTGTTCGTTCCCGCGAACGCGATCCTCTACGCCGCGGGCGACGTCGACCCGAAGGATTTCGTCGAGCGCGCGAAGGCGGCCTTCGGCGATTGGGCCACGGGGCCGGTTCCCGCGCCCGGGCCGCTCCCGGCCTCGCCCGCGCCGGCGGCGCGCAAGGTCGTCATCGTCGACCGGCCGGATCTCGGGCAGGTCCAGATCCGCGTGGGCCACGACGGCATGCGCCGCGAGGACCCGGAGCGCATCGGGATCGCCCTGATGAACAGCACCCTCGGCGCCGGCGGCTTCTCCTCACGCCTGATGACGGTGATCCGCGAGCGCGAGGGCCTGGCCTACGGCGTCCGCTCCGGCTTCTCCCTGCGCCGCGCGCCCGGGCCGTTCCAGGTGGGGACGGCGACGCGCGTGGCCCAGGCGCGGCGGACCATCGACTTCATCCTCGCCGAGCTCGAAGGCATCCAGACGAATCCCCCGACCGCCGAGGAGCTCGCCCACGCCAAGACCTACGCGGCCGGCGGCTTCGCCCTCGGCCTCGAGACCTCGACGGCGATCCTCGGCTCCCTGGTCGATCTCGACCTCTACGGGCTGCCTCGGGACGGGCTCGACACCTACCGCGCCCGGGTGGCCGCCGTGACCTCCGAGGACGCGGCCCGGGCGGCGAAGACCCGCCTGGCGCCGGGGCGGGCCGCCATCGTGGCGGTCGGGCCCGCCGAGGCCCTCCAGGAGGCCCTGGCAGGTCTCGGCCCGATCGAGGTCGTTCAGCCCTAGCCGGCCCCGGAACATCCACGCCCCGCGGGGCAGCTCGCGGGCCTCAGCCCGGCTTGACGACGACTGTATACTTGACGAACCCACCCCGTCGAGGGACAATGGGGCCATGAGCAGCGAAATCCAGGCCCCTCACTTCCATGACCCCGAAAAGGCTCGGGAATATCTCGAATCCCTCCGCTGGCCGAACGGCCCGGTCTGCCCGCACTGTGGCAGCGCCGACGGCGCCTACGAGCTGAAGGGCAAGGCCCACCGGCCCGGCCTCTACAAGTGCGCGGGCTGCCGCAAGCAGTACAGCGTGACCGTGGGAACGGTCTTCGAGCGGTCCAAGGTCGGCCTCGACAAGTGGCTGCTCGCCGCGTACCTGCTCTGCTCCTCGAAGAAGGGGATCAGCAGCCACCAGCTCCACCGCACGCTCGGCGTCACCTACAAGACGGCTTGGTTCATGGCCCACCGCATCCGGGAGGCGATGCGGGACGAGGGCGGCGATCCGATGGGCGGCCCGGGCAAGGTCGTCGAGGTCGATGAGGTCTACATCGGCGGCAAGCGACGCCGCCCCCACCGCGCGCCTGCGAGCAAGCGCAAGCTCCGCGAAGGCGAGACAAAGAACCGCAAGCGGTGGGGCAGCTACGGCCAGGACAAGAAGAAGATCATCACGCTCGTCGAGCGTGGTGGGCGCCTGCGCTCCGTCCACGTCCCGAACGTGACGGCGCAGATCGTGAAGGAAGAGATCCGCCGCCAGCTTCACCCGGCCACGACGATCATGACCGACGAGGCCGCGTACTACACGGCGATCGGCCGCGAAATGGGCGGCCACGAGAAGGTGAACCACTCGATGGGCGAGTACGTCCGCGGCGAGGTCTACACGAACACCGTCGAGGGCTACTTCTCGATCCTCAAGCGCGGGCTCAACGGGATCTATCAGCATGTCAGCCGCCAGCACTTGAAGCGCTACGTCGGCGAGTACGACTTCCGCTACAACCACCGCGATCTCACCGACGGGGAGCGGGCCGACGAAGCCCTGCGAGGCATCGAGGGCAAGCGGCTCCAGTATCGGCAATCTCGTGCGAACTCGGCCGCCTAGGTAGCTCGTGGAAGACGACGCCGAGGATCGCTGGAAGTCGTTCACCGGGTACACCTTCGAGCCGCGAGACCTTGCTGCCTTCGGCGCACTGACGATCTCGACGCAGGAATTGGACGCGTGGGTCGGATGGTCGATTGCGATCCTGCTGGGCTCGTATCAGGACTCGTTCGCGCTCACTGCGCGCCTCAACTTCCGAACGAAGATCGACATCATGGCGGGCTTGGTGGAGAACCGAACAGAGCCAGGGGACAAGTGGCGTGTCCTCTGGAGCGAGCTTGAGCAGAGGATTCGCGACGTCTCTGAAGAGAGAAACCACTACGTCCACTCCCTCTGGGAACACGATGAAGACACGGGGGTGCTCAAGGCATGGAAGCCGCGGTCGAAGGGTGCGCCGGCCATCAAGGAGCCGGATCGGGACGGGCTCTATGCGCTCGCACGGGAGGCGGAGATTCTGACGAACGAGGTGAGCGCATTCGTTCAGGACTTGCGCCAAGCATTGCCAAGTAGATCTGAGTGAAGCCTTCCCGGTAGCCGCAACTGAAGTACTGATCCAGCGAATCCCACTCGTCATAGAAGACCCTGTAGGCGGCCATCACCATCGCCTCAGTGACGACTTCGCTACCCTCCGGCTCATGGCGAAGCCGGACGAGCCCAAGCCGGAAGAGAAGGCCGACGAGCCCCAACGCGACCCGATCCCCTTCGAGAAGGTCGCCCGGAAGCTCCTCGCCACGAAACCGGCCTCCAAGACCGCTGGAAAGGGCACTCTCAAGCGCGGTCGGTAGTTCTGCCGAAGAATCAGGCACTTCCATCACTCCCGGTCGGTTGGGTTCGTTAAGTATAGCATCCCGGGCTTGACGTCCGACCGATCGGTCGGTATCGTCCCGACCGATCGGTCGAGTCCCGTCGGAGGCCCGGTTGAGCCAAGAACCCCAGAGCACCCGCGAGAAGCTGCTCGACGTCGGCGAAGCGCTGTTCGCCCGGCGCGGCTACGCGGGGGTGGGCCTGCGCGAGGTCGCCCAGTCGGCCGGGCTCTCGAAGTCCTCCCTCTTCCATCACTTCCCGGGCAAGGTCCAGCTCTACTGCGAGGTCCTGCAGCGCGTGATGGCGCGGATCCAGGGCCACCTGCAGCCGGCCCTCGACTCCGCCGGCACCGTTCCCGAGCGGCTCGACCGCTGGGTCGACGGCCTGATCGACGGCCTCGCCGAGCATCCGCCCTCGGCCCGACTCCTGCTGCGCGCCCTGGTCGAAGACGAGAGCCTCCCGCCCGAGGCGGACGACCTGCCGGAGGCCCAGCAGGCGGAACGCGCGCTGCTCTCGGCCCTCGGCGGCATCTCGAACTTGATCCGCGCCGGCGTCGAGAACGGGGAGCTTCGTTCCGTCTCCGTCGGCCACACGATCCAGACTTTGATCGGCGCGACCGTCTACCACTTCGCGTCCGGGGATCTCGGCGAAGGCGTGCTCGGCCGCCCGCTGCTTTCCGCGGAGGCGGTGCGCGCGCGCCGCGACGAAGTCAAGCAACTCTTGCGTGCGGGGTTGCACCCCGAAGCCGCCCATGGAGAAGGAACGTCATGAAGAAGATCCTGGAAGAGCAGCGTCAGAAGTTCGGCAACTTCGAAGTCATCGAGTTCGTCGATGAAGACCGCATCCAAGCCCTGCGCAACCAGACGGACGTCGACGCGCCGGTCGAGCTCCACTGGACGTGGGAGTACGGCAGCGAGGTCGAGGAGCTGCGCCGCCTCTACGAGAAGGGCAAGGTCAACCAGTGGAACGCCGAGAGCGACCTCGACTGGTCGATCCCGGTCAGCAAGGACGATTGGGTCCTGAAGCCCGAGGGCTCGATGCTCGCCCAGATCTGCAAGATGATGGGCAAGGACGAGGCGACCCAGAAGGCCGCGGCCTTCGACGAGCTGAACTACACGCTCTCCCAGCTCCTGCACGGCGAGCAGGCCGCGCTCCAGCTCTGCGGTCAGCTCACGAACGTGTGCGAGAAGATGGACGAGAAGTGGTACGCGGCGAGCCAGGTGGCCGACGAGGCGCGCCACATCGAAGCGCTCTCGAAGTTCCAGCATCGCAAGATGGGGACGATCTACCCGATCGGGCCCACGCTGAAGGTGCTGCTCGATTCGCTGCTCGCGGCCGATTCCGCCCAGACCAAGACGCTCGGCATGCAGTGCCTGTTCGAGGGCGTCGCGGTCGGCATCTTCGACTTCATGCGACAGGAGTCGGCGAACCCGCTCTTCAGCGACATGCTCCGCCGCGTCGAGCAGGACGAGGCGCGCCACGCGGCCTTCGGCGTGCTGACCATGCGGCGCGTCGTGCGCGAAGCCGAGCCCGAGCAGATGGAAGAGATGGAGGACTTCGCCTTCAGCATTCTCGAGGCGCTGAACGCGAACCAGCAGCTCGACATGCTCCAGCTGCTCGGTCCGAAGTACGACATCGACCCGAAGAACATCGTGATGGCGACGACGTCGATGCCGAACTTCGCCGAGCTGAACAGCCTGATGTACATGCACACCGTCATGCCGAACCTGCGCAACCTCGGGCTGGTCACGGAGCGGACGGAGCAGAAGTACCGGGACCTGGGGATGCTCTGGGGCAAGCAGCGGCAGACGCTGCCGGAGACGGGGTTCCAGATGCCGCTCTCCTAGGGGCGGCTGACTCCGAGGATCTTTGACCGTGGCTTGGTGCCGGGCGGGGGCAGGACCCCCATCCGGCACCGGCGTTTTGGGCGTTGGCTCGGCGCGGGCTCTTGGGCGTGGTTTACGGTGCCGGATGGGGGTCCTGCCCCCGCCCTCATGGTTGTCACGTCTCGTAGATGGACAGAGCTTCCTGAAGGGACGAGCGGACGCCGTCGCGGAGCGTTTTGGGTTCTAGGACCTCGGCGCCGGTTCCGAAGGAGAGGACCCAGCTCTGGAGCTCGAGGAGGCCGCCGACTTCCATGGTGAGTTCGGTGCCGCCGTCGGGGAGGGGTTCGAGCTTCTGGCTCGGGTGCCACTGGCGCTCGGTGACGTGGGGCGTCCAGGTCTTGGTGAAGCGGATCCGCACGCGCTGGGCGGGCTCGGACATGACGCCGAAGGCCTGGCCCACGTAGGCCTCGAAGTCGAAGTCCTCCCGGATGCGGAACGTCTCGCCGCTCGGCTCGATCCGCTCGATCCGCTCGACGGCGAAGGTGCGGATCTCCCCGGAGCGGTGGTCGTGCCCGACGACGTAGAGGCCGCCGCTCCGGTACCAGACCCGGTAGGGGTCGAGGCCGCGCTCGGCGGTCTCGCCGGTGCGGCCCGTGCGGTAGCGCATGCGGACGCTCGCGCGCTCGAGCACGGCGTCGTTCAGCACCTGGATGGTTTCGCGGTAGTCGGCGTAGCGCTTGTGGGGGCCGGGCAGGATCTTGAATGATTCCCCGAGCTGCTCGAGGAAGCGCGTGAGCTCCGGGGAGAGCCCCGCCCGGATCTTCCCGAGCGCCGACTGCACGGAGTCGTGGAAGACCGTGCCTTCGAGGGTCCGCAGGAGGTCCGCGCCGAAGGCGAGGGCGAGGATCTCGTCCGGCGTGAAGGGCACGTCGCCCATGCCGAAGCTGTCGAGGAAGCGGTAGTAGACGTGGCCGTCGCGCTTCTCGGAGACGACCGGGAAGCCCGCGAACATGAGCGCGTCGAGGTCGCGGTAGACCGTGCGGCGGACGCAGCCGAGATCCTCGGCGAGGTCGTCCGGCGTCGCGCCCACGCGGCTGTGGGCGAGGCGTTGGATCAGGCGCCATTGGCGAGCGAGCTGGTCCCCCCGCATGGGGGTGGAGTCTAGCGTGTGCGGCGGAGGCGAACGGCCGAGCGGGAGCGCAGGGCCAGGGCGGCGAGCCCGAGCAGCGCCAGGGGCGCGGGCTCGGGGACGGCCTCGAAGCCGAAGGTCACGACGATCGGATCGTGGTCCGAGAGCGGCACGCCGTTCGCGTCGCTGAACGCGTCGCGGGGCACGTCGTAGTCGAGGACGGAGAGCTCGAGGTCCGCGCTGCTGCGGTAGAAGAACTTGTCGATGATCTCGCAGTCGGCTCCCGAGTAGCCGTCGGCGACGCAGTCGTCGATGCGCGGCCCGAGCGGCGGGAGCGTCCCGCCGAGCACGAACTCGACCCAGGCGTCCGAGAGGCCGAGGTCGGCCATCACCTCGGGCAGGATGTCGGTCGGGTCGGTGAAGCGGCTGTTCCAGTCGCCGCCCATCACGATCGCGTTGCCGTCCGAGAAGACCTCGGCGAAATCGACGAGCTGGCGCAGGCCGGCCACCCGGGCGTCGATGTCCTCCTGGGCGCCGCCCGCTTCCGCGTGGAGGTTGTAGACGTCGAGGAAGACGCCGGGCTCGATCTCGTGGCGCGCCACGGAGAAACCCTTGGGGGTCAGGCAGTCGCTCGCGTTGGTGGTGAAGCCGAAGCACTCGACCCAGGTCACGCGCTGGAACTCGGAGAAGGGGTGTTCGGTCATCCGGATCAGGCCGTCGCCGGATTCGATGACGCCGCTCGTGTCCTTGGGCGTGACGTAGGGGTAGTCGATCGCGCTCGTGAGATCGTCGTGGAAGAGGAAGTCCTCCTGGATGAGGACCATGTCGTAGCCGTTCAGGAGCGGGCTGACGTGGATGTTGTTGAGCTCACCCTCGCCGCCGAAAAGCGTGGGGAGGCCGGCCACGTTGTAGGTCATGGCCGTGAAGCTCCCGGCCCGGGCGAGGGCCGGAGAGGCAAACAACAGGCAAAACGTCAGCAGGAGTCGAAGTCGGCGAAATCGGCGCAACGGGCGGAACCTCCTGGAGGGAGTGGCCGCGGCGCACCGGTGCGTGTCACGAAAGCGACACGATCTCCACTTCAGCTCGCCACGCGCTCCACGTACGCCCGCGTGCGGGTGTCGACCCGGATGGTCTCGCCTTCCTTGATGAAGAGCGGGACCTGGACCACCGCGCCGGTCTCGATCGTGGCCGGCTTGGTCGTGTTGCTGGCCGTGTCGCCCTTCAGGCCCGGGTCGCACTGGGTGATGACCGCCTGGATGAAGGCCGGGAGCGTCACGTTGGTGGGCTTCCCGCGCCAGAAGAGCACGTCGACGTCGTCGTTCTCCTTGAGGAACTTCACGTCGTCGCCCACCTGCTCGGCGGGGATCGGAATCTGGTCGTAGCTCGTGTTGTCCATGAACACGAGGTTCTCGCCGTCCTGGTAGAGGTACTGCATCTTGCGGTCCTCGACGTCGGCTTCGTCGACCTTCTCGCCGGCGCGGAAGGTCTTGTCGAGCACCTTGCCGTTCAGCAGGTTCTTCACCTTCGTGCGGACGAAGGCGCCGCCCTTGCCGGGCTTCACGTGCTGGAAGTAGGTGATGGTGAAGGGCTGGCCATCGAGTTCGATGCGCAGACCGTTCTTGAACTGGGACGTGTCGACCGCCACGTTCGGTACCTCGGAGCTTTCGGGGACGAGGCCGCGACGGCCGGGCCTCGGGAAGCGCGCAGGATAGCGAGCCCTTCGCGGCCGGGCGAGGCCGCCGCGCTCAGGCCGGGGAGGTCTCGAGCCGCCGGCGCCCGTCGCCGGCCTGGGCGAGGCCGACGTGGTAGCGCGGCCGGAAGCCGAGCTCGCGCTCGATGCGGCGCGTGTCGAGGGAGAAGCCGTAGCGCAGCTCCGCGCCGTCGAGCCCGGCCGGGAAGGCCTTGCCGCCGAGCAGCCGCGCGGCGCCGGCGAGCCAGCCGAGCGTCGGCCCCGGCAGCGGAACGCCGGGGCGGCCCGTCCATTGGCCGAGCACCGAGAGCGGGACGGATTCGCGCCCCGCGACGTTGTAGACCCCGGACGCCTGGCTGTGGAGGGCGCTCTGGATGGCCTTCGCGACGTCCTTGTCGCAGAGCAGCGGACACATCGGGTCGAAGCCGAGGGGCCGCGGCCGCGGGCCCGGCGGGCCCGAGAGCCACGGGTTCCAATACACGTACCCGCCCGAGGCGACGACCGTCGGCACCCGGAGGAGGGCGACGCGCAGGCGGTCGCTGCCGATCTCGCCGTGGAAGATCATGTCGCAGTCGATCCAGGAGCGGAGCTCGGGGGAGAGATCCGGGTCGAGGTTGAGTTCGCTCGTTTCCTCGAGTCGGTTCGCGTTGCCGGGTGCCATCCGGTAGACGAAGGCGCTTCCCAGCGCGAGCAGGCTCTCGACCGAGGGCGTCGCGAGGGCGTGCTGAAGCACCATGCGCGCTTCGGCGGTCCGCACCGGGAGCCCGGCCACCACGGGCGGGCCCGCTTCGCGCGCCGCGTGGCCCGGGACGTGGACGACCGCGTCGACGCCGATCTCCCTGAAGCGGCTCGAGTGGAAGAAGTCCGTCGCCGAGCGGTGTCGTGCGAGATCGACCCGCGCGTAGGCGAAGCGGCTCGGGGTCTCGGCGATGAAGCGGTCGAAGGCCCGGGGCGCCTGTCCGTCCCCGATGCCGAGGACCGTCGCCACCTCCGGGTCGTGGAGGAGCTGCTTCACGACCCGGCGGCCGATCGGCTCGTCCGCGTGGGTCACGAGGACGCGGCGCGGGCTCATCGCCGCTCCCTCATCGCCGGTTACGGTCCAGGAGCCGCTGGACCTCGCGCCGCACCTGGTTCGCGAGGTAGCGGACGAGCTGCGGGTCCTCCGCGCCCTCGGGGCCGAAGCGTTCGTGGAAGGCGAGCGGCTCGCCGTAGACGATCTCGTAGCGCACCGGGTAGGGCAGGAGCCCCGCCGGGCCGAGCCACGGGAAGGTCGGCGTGATCGGGAAGGAGGGCAGGCCGAGGGCTTTGGCGAGCCCCTGGAAGTCGTAGAGGATCGGCGCCTGGTCGTCGCTGCCGACGATCGCCATGGGGACGATCGGGGCGTCGGCGCGCAGAGCAGCCTCGACGAAGCCCTTGTAGAAGCGCTGCACGCGGTAGCGCTGGGTGATGCGCTTGCGCACGCCCGACATGCCTTCGGGGAAGACGAGCAGGAGCTGCCCGTCGTCGAGCAGGTCGTTCACGTTCTCGCGCGTGCCGATCACCTGGCCGACCCGGGCGAAGAAGACGTTCACGAAGGGGAGGGCGCCGGCCCAGCGGTCGACGACCGCGCGCGGCAGGCGCGGCGGGTCGCTGTTCAGCAGGGTGTCGACCACGGTCATCGCGCCGTCGAAGGGCAGGAGGCCTCCGTGGTTCGCGGCGAGCACGGCCGGGCCCTCGGTGGGGATGTTCTCGTGGCCGCGGCTCTCGACGCGGAAGTAGTGGCGATAGAGCGCGAGGAAGAACGGGAAGGCCGTCTGGGCGGCGGCGGGGGAGAAGCCGTAGCGGTCGTAGGGCGCGCCGCCCTCGACGAGATGGGTGAGCGCGCCGAGGCGCCGGCGGACGTCCTCGGAGAGCATGCGTTCGGCGAGGCTCTCGGGTGCGGTGAGTTCGACTTCGTCGACCCGGGGCGTCCGGCAGTAGCCTCTGCGCCGCCGTCCGCGGGTGAGGTCGTCCTCCCGTGCGTCGAGCGCGTCGGATTCGGTGACGTCGGGCGCATCGGGCTCGGGGGCGTCGAGTGCCGCGGGCTCGGGGGCGGGCACGGGAGTCTCCGGTCCGCGCGCCTCGGCCGGCGCCCCGCTGCGTGCGCGGAGCGCGCTCTCGAAGGCGTCCGGGCCCTCGGGCTCGTCGAAGGGATCACGCCCGAGGGCGCGGCGCGGCTCTCCGGAGGGAAGCACGACGGCCTCGTCGGGCATGCCGTCGAGCCACAGCACGTCGGGCTGGTTCGGCGTGCTCACGATGCGCTCCGGCCGGTCGTCGGCGGGACGGCGCCGGCTCCTTCGAGCGTTCTTGCTTCCGAGTCGACCGCGCGGCTCTCGAGCTCTTCGGCGAGCGCCGCCATGGCGCGCGCACCGCGCGTGTTCGGGGCGTACTCGAAGATCGAGAGCCCGCGGGACTGCGCCTCGTCGATCTTCACGTGGTAGCCGACGACGGTCTGTGCGAGCTCCTTCGGGAAGCGGCGCTTCAGCTGTTCGAGCACTTCGTGGGCCATGCGCGTGCGCCGGTAGAACGTGGGGATCACCATCGAGATGCGCAGGCTCCGGTGGCCGTAGCGGGCGCGCACCATCGAGACGCTGCGCGTGAGCTCCGCGCAGCCGTCGAGGGCGAGGAAGGTCAGCGGGACGGGAACGACGAGCTCGTCGGCGGCGCGCAGCACGTTCAGCGTGAGCGGGCCGAAGGAGGGCGGCGCGTCGAAGAGCACGAAGTCGTAGGCGTCGAGGCCGGCGAAGGCGCGCAGGGTCGCGCGGAGACGGTTCGTGGCGTCGCCGTCGCCGCCGTCCCAGGAGGGGAAGAGCGACAGCGCCTTGTTCGCAACGATCAGGTCGAGGTTCGGGATGCGCGTCGCGACGATCGGCAGCCCGGGCGGCTCGGTGCCCCCGGTCCCGGGCCGCGGCCCCGGCACGTCGAGCGAAGCGTCGTCGAGCAGGCTGTCGAGCAGCAGGTCGATCGAGGAGCGGGTCGTTCGCCGCACGTCGATGCCGAACACCTTGCCGAGCTGGCCCTGGGGGTCCATGTCGATGGCCAGCACGCGCCGTCCGCGCGAGCGCGCGAGGTACGCGCCGAGGTTCGCCACCAGCGTCGTCTTGGCGCTTCCCCCTTTTTCATTGATGAACGCGATCCGGCGGGGAATGACGATTCCTTTCGAACTGCCGAGCGGTTCTTCCGCCCGACGTGGCGTGCTTCGGCGCCGAGAGGGCGTCCGATGCACGGCGGAGACAGCGTGAGTTCAAGAACGAGCGCGTCGAACGAATCTCAAGGAAACGATGCACAAGGACCGGGAGGGGGTTCCGGTACGACCTGCGGACGACCTCTCACTCGCTTGAAGTTGTCGCAAGGCCGGGCGCCGGTCAACGGCGATCTGGCGTCGAGTGCGCAACGAAACGGGGCGCTGCGTCCAACGCAGCGCCCCGTCGAGGTTGCGAAAGCGAAACCCGTTTCGTTTCCCCGTCGAGGGAACCGGGTTCGCCTTCTGTCCGGGCGTTCAGCCTCGGGTCCGGGCGTTCAGCCCTTGGCGGCGGCCACCGCCGAGGTCAGCGCCGGCACGATCTCGAACAGGTCGGCGACGACCCCGAGGTCCGCGACCTCGAAGATCGGTGCATCCGGATCCTTGTTGATCGCGATGATGAAGTTCGAACCCTTCATGCCGACGAGGTGCTGGATCGCACCCGAGATGCCGACCGCGATGTAGAGCTTCGGCGTAACCACCTGGCCCGAGGAGCCGACCTGGTACTCGTGCGGGAGCCAGCCGGCGTCGACCACCGGGCGGGAGGCACCCATCGCGCCGCCGAGGGCGTCGGCGAGGGGCTGCACGATCTCCGGGAACTTCTCCGGGGCGCCGAGGCCGCGGCCGCCCGAGACGATCACGCTCGCCTTGGTGAGGTCCACGCCCTTGGCTTCGGCGGTCTTGATCTCGACGAACTTCGTCTTGATCTCGCCGAGGCCCGGGTCGAGCTCCTTCACCGAGCCGTCGGTCGAGCCCTCGAAGGCCGCCGTCGCGCCGGGCTGCATGGTCGCCACGACCACGCCGCCGGACGTCTTCACGCGGGCGTCGAGCTTGCCGTTGAACACGCGGCGCAGGAACGCCGGCTGGCCGCCGTCGTCCTCGACGTCGAAGGCGTCCGTGACGAACGCGGCGTCGAGGGCCGCGGCCACGCGGGGCGCGAAGTCCCAGCCGCTCGGCGTGTTCGAGATCAGCACGAGGTCCGCGCCGGTGGCGGAGACCGCGGCCTGGACGGCCTGGGTGTACGCGTCGGCGTTGTAGTCGGCCAGCGCGTCGGCTTCGGCCACGTGGACCTCGCCGCCGCCCTTGCTCGCGAAGCCCTCGGCCAGGCCCTTCACGTCCTTGCCGAGGACCAGGCTCTTCACGTCGCCGCCGAGCTTCTGCGCGAAGCTCGCGAGCTCGTAGCTCGCCTCGCGGATCGCGCCCTTCTGGATTTCCGTAACGATGAGGATGGTGCCCATCGGTGTTTCCTTTCTGTGCTCGGGGCTAGAGAAGCCCGAGCTCCTTGATCTTGCCGACGAGCTTCTGCGCCACCTCATCCGCGGAGCCTTCGACGAGCTCCGCGCCTTCACCCTTGGGCGGCACGTACACCTTCTCGATTTCGATCTTCGCGGCACCCGCGCCGACCGCGTCGCCGACGCCGAGGTCGGCGGCCGTCTTCACGTCCACCGGCTTCTTCTTGGCGGCCATGATCCCCTTGAGCGAGGCGTAGCGGACCTGGTTCAGGCCCGACTGCACCGCGACGAGGCAGGGCGTCGGAAGCTGGACGACCTCGAGGGCGCCGCCCTCGAGCTCGCGCTCCACCGTGACCGTGCCGTCCGCCAGCGAGACCGACATCGCGGCCGTCGTGGACGGGAGACCCGCCAGCTGGGCGACCATCGGCGGGACCGCGGCGAAGTTGCCGTCGTCGGCCATGAGGCCCGCGAACACCAGGTCCGGGCCCTCTTCCTTCACGACGGCGGCCAGCACCTTGGCCATGCCGAGCGAGTCCGAGCCCTCGACGGCCGCATCGTTCACGTGGATCGCGCGGTCCGCGCCCATGCCGAGCGCCGTGCGCAGGGCCTGGGTCACGCGGTCCGGACCGATCGAGACCACCACGACCTCGGCCTCGCCGGCGTCCTTGAGCTTCAAGGCCTCCTCGAGGGCGTACGTGTCGTAGGTGTTGATCTCGAACTTGATGTTGTCTTCGGAGATCCACTTTCCGTCGCCGGCGACGTCGAGCCGGGCGTCGGAGTGCGGAACCTGCTTCAGGCAGACCAGGATCTTCATGGACGGAAGCCTTTCCTTCCCGCTGGGAGGTCGCGGTAATGCGAATGATCGAGCCCTGGGGCGCCGAGGCAGGGAGCCTCGGCCCGAGGCGCGGGTACGCTAGCTCGGGCGCCGGGCGCTTTCAAGCGCCCGCGGCCGGAAAACCAAATGCGTTCCGGGGGGTTAGAGCCCAAGGGGGCCGCCGGGCCGCGGGCCCGCGGGGGCGCGCCGCCTGGGCGGAACCCAGACGGCGAAAACGGCGCCAACCCCTTGAATCAACTGGTATACACTGCCGTCCAACGCCCACGGCCGGCCAGCATCTGCGCGGACCCGGCTCCGAACCGAATGCGACAAGAGTCGAAGAAGGAGAGTCTGCGTGCCCCGCATTACCCGCTTCCTGGCCCTCGCGGCCGCCCTGGTCCTCGCCGGGTTCCCGGCCACGGCCGAAGACACCCGCCCGTCCGAGGTCCCCTACGACACGCCGGGTGAGGTCCCCGCGCTCGACCCGAGCTACCGGATGGAGAGCCACAAGGTCGTCCTCATCACGGACCAGGCCCTGCGCCCGGACCGCGTGGTGCTCGAGAAGGGCCAGCTCGTGGCCTGGGTCAGCTACGCGCCGCAGCCCTCGGTGATCGTCTTCGAGCGGGAAGTCGCCCGCGACATGATCTGCCACAGCCTGGTGAACTTCTCGATCAAGGAGGACGAGCTGCGCTCCGCGCCGATCCACGCCGGCGAGTTCGCGAGCTTCTGCCAGCTCAAGCCCGGCCGCTATCGCTACAAGGTCGTGCGGCCCGACCCCGGCCAGAGCGGCGCCGGTTCGCGCGCGCGGATCGAAGGGGAGATCATCGTGAAGGAGCCGAGCGAGGAGGGCTGAACGGGCTGCTCGCTCTCTTGGTTTGATGGGCCGCGTACCGTTGGGTGCGCGGCCCTTTCTCTTTTTGGGCTCCGCGCCGGGTGGGAGGGAGGCCTGCCGGACCGGCGTCTTGGGCGGAGTCTCGGCGAGGGCTGATGGGCGTGGTTTACGGTCCGGCAGGCCTCCCTCCCACCCGGCGCTACTCGGTGGGGTGGGGGCGGGGCGGAGCGTGCAGCCGGTTTTATTTGAAACGGGGCGGGCCTTTGGCCCGCCTCAGTGGCCCATGAAGGTGAGGAACTGGTCGAGGCTGGTGACTCTCAGGTAGGGGTTGTGGCGTTTTTCTTCGGCGAGGCTGCCGGAGGGCTCGGAGGAGTAGAGGTGGCCCGGGTAGACGACGGTCTCGTCGGGCAGGGCCTTCAGGGTGCCGTTCAGGCTGTGGTACATGGCTTCCGGGTCGGCGCCGGGGAGGTCGACGCGGCCGCAGCTCCCGAGGAAGAGCGTGTCGCCGGAGACGAGGCGGCCCGGGCCCGCGGCGTCTTCGACCAGGAAACACTGGGAGCCCGGGGTGTGGCCGGGCGTGTGGATCAGGCGCACGCGCATCTGGCCGAGCGCGATCTCGTCGCCGCCCCGCTGGCGGACGAGGTCCGACTCCGAGACCCCCGTCACCGTGCGCAGGCCGTCGGCCTCTTCGTGGTTCACGTGGATGGGGACGGGCGCGAGCTCGAGCAGCTTCGCCAGACCCTCGATCTTCATTCCGAAGATCTCTCCGCCGCAGTGATCCTGGTGGTAGTGGGTGACGAGGGCGCCGGCGACCTCCATGCCGTCCTCCGCCGCCTGGGCGAGGAGCCCCTCGACGTTCCAGGCCGGGTCCACGAGCAGGGCCTTGCGCTCGGAGACGCTCCCGACGAGGTAGGCGAAGTTCGCCATCTCGCCGACGGGGATCTGGCGGAAGTAGAGATCGCTCGTTTCAGGCATGGGGTGCTCCGGAGGGCGCTCGGTGGGCTGGGGCGAGCTCGGCCAGCCACATGTGCTGGATCGGCCCGTGCAGGTCTTCGCGCGCGACGCGCAGGCCCGTGGCCTCGAGGGCACCGCGCAGCTCGGTGAGGGTGTAGTAGTGATGGCCGCCGTCGACCAGGCGGTACCAGAGCAGGAGGAGCCTTCGCAGGAGCCCCCGCTCGGGCACGACGCCCTCGAGGACGAAGACCCGGCCTCCCGCCACGCGGGAGAGCTCTCCCAGCACCTGCCGGGCGTCCGCCGGGACGTGGTGGAGCGAGGAGTAGAGCACCGCGGCGTCGAAGGCGCCCGGGCCGTGGGGCAGGTGGAGGAGGTCGCCGCAGTAGACCTGCCAGTCCGGACGGTGCGCCGCGCAGGACGCGGCGAAGTGGGGCGAGAGGTCGAAGGCGACCACGGAGGCCGCCTCGTCGACGGCGGGCCCCGTCGTGGCCGTGCCCGGCCCGCAGGCGGCCAGGAGCACGCGCTGGCCCGCGAGGCCGGAAAGGGCGGCCGGCATCGGGCGCGGCTCGAGCCGGAAGATCCCGGTGAGCAGGAAGTCCCAGATCACGCGTTCGATCAGGAAGCGCTTGGCGCGGTAGAGGAGGGGGCGGTCGAACAGCAGGCGCTCGGCGGCCGAGCGTTCCCCGCCGTGCCCGCGGCTCATTGGGCGGCGCCGGCCGCCTTTTCGAACCAGGAGGTCATGGCGGCCATGCATTCGGCCGTGACCTCCTCCTGGGTCCGCCCGGACTTCTTGGCGACCTTGAACAGGTGGTCCGCCTCCTCGACGACGTGGAGCGCCGTCGGCGCCCCCACGCGGCCGAGCACCCGGCGAAGGGTCGGGATGTCGCAGTTCTTGGCCTTCGAGCCCTGGATGAAGAGCATCGGCGTGATGATCCGGTAGAGCTGGTCGGCGTCGAGCTTCTCGGGCTTGCCGCTCGTGTGGAGCGGGTAGCCGAGGGCGTAGAGGCCGGTCACCCGGACCCGGCTCGTCGCCACGTGGCTGGCCACCTTGGCCCCGAGGCCGACCCCGCCGGCGAAGACGTGGGCCGGGGCCGAGGTCGGGTCCGCCGAGAACATCTGGACCGCAGCCCGGTAGGTCTGGCGGAGCACCAGCATCGAGTCGGGGCGCTTCCGGCCCTCCTCCCCGAAGTGGAAATTGAACTTCAAGGTCAGGAGCTTACGCTCCGTTAGGAGACGCTGGAGCTCGGTCAGGAAGGGGTCGTCGTGGCGCCCTCCGGTGCCCGGGGCCAGGATCACGCCCACCCGGGCGCCGCTCGGCCACCACTCCGGGACGCCCAGGACGCCGCTGACCTCGAAATCCCCCTCCTCGGAGGTGACGGGGATCGAGATGTCCTCAAATTTGGCGGCAGGCTCCATCGGCACGGCCCCTTCCGGGCGCCGGTTATAACACGGCCCGGAGTAGATCGCCGCCGCAGGAGCATGTACGCTAGGGCCCTAAACCCGCAGGAAATCGATGGAAAAAGTACTCATCACCGGTATTTCGGGGGGCCAGGGGAGGCTCCTGGCGCGCCGCCTGCTCGAGAACTGGCAGGTCATGGGCGTGGATCGCGTGGCCTGGGAGGGCCGCCCGCGCGAGGTGGACGTTCACGTCGTGGACCTCCGCAAGAAGAAGTTCGAGGACGTGATCCGGACGGAGCTCCCCACGGCCATCGTCCACATGGGCTTCATCCGGCATTTCCGGGGGCAGGAGAACACCCGCCACGACGTGAACGTGCGCGGGACGAAGCAGCTCCTCGACCACTGCAACAACTACGGCGTGCAGAAGCTCGTGGTGGTCTCGAGCGGGTACGTCTACGGGGCCTTTCCCGAAAACCCGTTCTACATGGACGAGGACCACCCGATCTCCGCCAGCCGCTCGTATCCGGAGATCCGGGACCTGGTCGAGGTCGACACGCTCGCCTCGGCGTTCATCTGGCGGTACCCCCACATCCAGACCTCGGTCCTGCGGCCGGTGAACGTGCTCGGGTACTTCGTCCACTCGATGATGAGCCAGTACCTGAAGCAGAAGCGCATCCCCACGATGATGGGCTTCGACCCGATGATGCAGTTCATCCACGAGGAGGATCTCTCCGAGGCCATCGCCCGGGCCCTCGAGGCGGGGCTGCGCGGCGTGTTCAACGTGACCGGGCCCGGCGAGGTCCCGCTGCACACCGCGATCGAGGAGATCGGTGGGCAGGCCATGCCGCTGCCCGAGCCCGTGGTCCGGCCGCTCTTCTCCCGCATGTTCGACTGGGGGATGTGGCCGTACCCGCCGGGTGCGCTCGACTACCTGAAGTACCCGGTGACGCTCTCGGGCAAGCGCTTCATCGAGGCGACGAACTTCCGGCCGGCCTTCGGGCTGCGCGAGATCTTCCACGGGGTGAAGGGGTGAGCATCACCGGGGCGATCGGCGACGCCCTCGCGGGCCTCGCGCCGATGGAGTTCCGCACGCTCCAGCGCGAGCTCGCCGAGCGCATCCAGAAGACGCCGACGCCGCTCAACGAGTACGGCTTCGACAAGTACGGCTTCAACCCGGAGGACGCGCTGCGGCTCATGCCGCCCGCGCTCGCGCTCTATCGCTACTACTTCCGCGTCGAGAACTTCGGCATCGAGAACGTCCCGCCCGGGCGCGTGCTGCTGATCGCGAATCACGCGGGCCAGCTGCCCTTCGACGGCATGATGTTGACCCTCGCCATGCTGCTCGAGGGCGAGCCGCCGCGCATCGTGCGCGGCATGGGCGAGTACTTCATCGCGCGCCTGCCCTGGATGAGCACGGCCGCGACGCGCGGCGGCATGATGATCGGGACGCCGGAGAACTGTCGCAGCATGCTCCAGGACGGTGAGTGCGTGATGGTCTTCCCCGAGGGTGCGGGCGGGATCAACAAGCCCTACAGCGAGCGCTATCGGCTCCAGAAGTTCGGCCTCGGCTTCATGCGGCTCGCGCTCGAGACGCGCACGCCGATCGTCCCGGTGGCGTTCATCGGCTCCGAGGAGCAGCAGCCGGGAATCGCGAACTTCGCCGGGCTCGGGAAGGCGCTCGGCATGCCGGCGCTTCCGATCACGCTCGGTTTCCCCTGGCTCGGTCCGCTCGGCATTCTCCCGATGCCGACGAAGTACCGCATCCACTTCGGCGCGCCGCTGCGCTTCGAAGGGGAAGCCAACGACGAAGACGCCGTGATCCAGCTCAAGGTGAACCAGGTCCGCCACGCCATCGAGGATCTCTTCGAGAAGGGCCTGCGCGAACGCAAGGGCATCTTCACGTGAGCGAAACCGAGGGCCCCCGGCGCGTCTTCGTGCTCGGGGGCGGCGCTTCGCTCGGCGCGCATCAGGTCGGCGCGCTCCGCTACCTGGAAGAACAGGGCATCCGCCCCGACGCGATCGTCGCCTCCTCGATCGGCGTGATCAACGCCTGCCTCTACGCGACGGGCGGCGTCGATCACATGGAGGAGGCGTGGACGGGCATGGGCTCGGTGGCGACGAAGTTCCGCCCGAGCTGGAAGCACAATCCGATCTCCGGCATGTCGCTCTTCTCGATGGAGCCCCTCGCCGAGACGATCGAGGAGTACATCGATTTCAAGCGCGTGATCGAGTCGCCTCTCGACCTCTCCTTCGTCCTGCTGAACCTCTCGCGGGGCGAGGGGCAGTTCGCGACCAACCGCCACATGAGCTCCGTGCGCGAGGCGCGCACGCTCACCCGGGCCGGGTACGCGATCCCGATCCTCTTCCCGCCCGTGAAGCACAAGGGCGAATACTTCGTCGACGGCGGCTTCGCATGGAACGTTCCCGTCCTCCAGGCCATCGAAATGGGTGCGACGGAGGTGTACGTCCTGGCCGTGATCGCGAGCGATCTCCCCTACAAGCGGACCTTCCGCACCCCGTTCGACTACTACGGCCGCCTGACCGACGTCATGTGGCGCACGATCGGCAACGTCGGCTACGTGACCACGCGCATCGACCGCGACGGCAGCTACCAGGGCGTCCCGGTGACCGTGCTCGAGCCCGGCGAGCAGCACGCCGGCTTCAGCCCGCTCTCGCTCTTCTCCTGGAACGCGCGCCGCACGAGCCGTCTCATCACCGCGGGCTACGCCGACGCGCGACGCGAGATCCAGCGCATGCGGCGCCGTGCGGCGGCGGGCAGGCCCGGGGCACCCGAGCCGGCCCAGGTGGAGCCGGCCTTCCGCCACGAGGTGGCGTGAGCTCGCGCCGCGGTCCGGGCTCCGTGCGCCGGCTCTTCGGGGTGGGGTTCGCCTGCTGCCTCTGGCTCGGCTGTGCCGGCGCTGCGCCGCGTTCGGACGGGCCTGACCGCGCCCCTGCCGCTGAAGCGAGCCCGGCGGCAGGTGGCGAAGCACGCCTCCCGGAGCCCGAGCGCGGGGCGCCGGCCCACGTTCTCCTCATCGGGATCACCGGCCTCACGCCGGACCGGCTCGGCCCGGAAGGCCCGTTCCCCCGCCTCTCCGCCATGGCGGCCGCGGGGGCCGTCGCCGACGGACTCGTTCCCGCCGCGCCGGCGACGCCGGGCGTCGCCCACGCGACCCTCCTCACCGGGCGGTCCCCGGCGAGCCACGGCCTCGGCGGAGACCACCGCCTCGGGCCGAACGGTGCCTCGGCGGAGCTCGTGCGCGAGGCCTCGGCCGTTCGCGGGCCGACGCTCTGGAGCGCCGCGCGCGGCGCGGGCCTGCTCACCGCGGGGGTCGGCTGGCCGACCTCCGTCGGGGCCGCGGCGGACTGGCTCCTGCCGGAGATCCATCCCACCCGGCGCGGGGAGTCCTGGCCGGCCCTGCTCGAAGGGGTCGCGACCCCCTCGCTCGCGGCCTGGATCGAGGAGAGTGGCGCTGCCGCGCCCGAGGCGGGCTTCCCGGGCCCGGTTCGCGACCGCATGCTCACGGAGGTCGCGTGCCACGTGCTCACCGGCGAGGCGGCGCCGCGCCTGTTGCTGCTTCGCTGGTCCCAGGCGTGGCCCCAGCTCGCGCGCTTCGGTCCGGACAGCGAGGAAGCCCGCGCGGCCTTCGCCCAGGTCGACCGGGAACTCGCCCGGTTGATGACGTGCCTCGCGGGCTCCGGGGCGCTCGCCCGGAGCGCCTTCTTCGTCGCCGGCGACGGCCCGGTGCGCCCCGTCCACACCCGCATCCAGGCCAACGTGGCGCTCGAGGCCGCGGGCCTGCTCGTGCCGGCAGCGGACGGCAGCATCCGGCGCTGGGAAGCGGTGGCCCGCGCGGCCGGCGGTTCCGCCCTCGTGTATGCCGACGACGAGGAGGCGGCCCTGCTCGCGCGTCGCGCCCTCGCCGAAGCGGCGGAGTGGAGCGGAGCCTTCCGCATCGTTCCGGCCGAGGAACTCCTCGCGCTCGGTGCGGACCGTCGCGCCTGGTTCGGGCTCGAGGCGCTGCCCGGTCACCGCTTCGCGGAGGGGCTCGCCGAGCGGCAGCTGCTGCTGCCCGCACGGACGCGAGGTGCGGCGGGTTCCTTCACACCGGCGGAAGGGTTCCCGCACCGGACGGCCTTCGTCGCCTGGGGCGCCGGCGTCCGGCCCGCGCTCCGGATCCCGGAGATGCGCCAGATCGACGTCGCACCGACCGTTGCCTACGCGCTCGGCGTCGTCGTGCCCGAGGCCGAGGGGCGGGCGCTCGTCGGCGTCGTCACGCCGCCGTCGGTGGCCGGCGGTCGCGGTGGCCGGTAGCAGAGGCGGGCCGCCGAAGCCGGATGGAGCGCGTCACAGCGCGCATCTCGTGACGGTGGCGTTCGTGCGCCACGGCGACGACGTGCTCCTGATCCGCAACCCGGAAACGAACGCCCGCTTCCCCGGTCTGTGGAACGGCATCGGGGGACACGTCGAGGCGGGGGAGGGCGTGCTCGCCGCGGCCCGCCGCGAACTCCGCGAGGAAGCCGGGCTCGACGTGCCGGGCCTGCGGCTGCGCGTCGTGATCCACGAGTCCGGCCTCCTCGGCGAGGCCCACGTCGTCTTCGTGTTCGCCGGGGAGAGTGCAACGAGGGAGCTGCAGCCCGGCCCGGGCCACGAGGTGGCCTGGAAACCCTTGACGGGGTTGGGGGAACTCCCTCTCGTCGAGGACGTGCGGGAACTCCTGCCCATGGCCTTCTCCGACGAGGAACCGGTTTTCCTCGTGGCCGCCTATGATGGGGGGAACCGGCGGGTCGGCTGGGCCGTAGAACCGACGGGAGCGGAGGACGGATGAGCAGCCAGGCCGCCGACGGCCACGTCACGATCGAGCTCAACCCGAGCGAGCGCCGCCTCTACGACCGGCTGCGCGCCCAGGTGGCCGAGCCGAGTTCCGTCGAGACGGGGCTGCTCGATCTCATGCTGCTCCTACCGGACCTGACCGTGCTCCTGATGCGCCTCCTGCGCGACGAGCGCGTGCCCGTCGGCTCGAAGGGCATCGCGCTGCTCGGCATCGGCTACGTGCTCTCGCCCCTCGACATCCTGCCGGAGATCCTGCTCGGCCCGATCGGCTTCATCGACGACCTGCTGATCGTCGGGACGGCGCTCTCGCGCATGCTGAACCGGGTGCATCCGGACGTCGTGCGTTCGCACTGGCCGGGCAAGAACGACGCCCTCGAGACCATCCAGCGCGTCACCGCCTGGACCGAGGACCAACTCCAGGGCGGCCTGCGCCGCACCTTGGGCTCGATCTTCCGCTAGAAGTCGTCCTTCATCTTGCGCAGCCGGCCGAGGTCGGCCGCGTCGCGCGCGCGCATGAACGGGTTGGTGGCGCGCTCCTCGGCGAGGGTCGAGGGGATGGTCATCTCGGCTTCGGTGGCGTCGTGCCAGTCCTCGGCCTTGTTCGCGCGGATCTTCCGCACGCGCTCGAGCTTCTCGGCGGCCGCCGCGTTGTCGGGCTCGGCGTGCACGGCGAAGACGAGGTTGCTCTCGGTGTACTCGTGGCCGCAGAAGACGCGCATGTCGTCGGGCAGCGAGCCCAGCTTCTCCACCAGCGCCGTGTACATCATCTCGGGCGTGCCTTCGAAGAGACGCCCGCAGCCGCCGGCGAAGAGCGTGTCGCCGGAGAAGAGCGCCCGGTCTTCGTCGAAGACGTAGGCGATGTGGCCCGTCGTGTGCGCGGGGATGTGGAGGATGCGCGCCGTCGAGTTCCCGACGCTCACCGTGTCGCCTTCTTCGAGCGTGTCGGTCATCCCCGGCATGCGCCCCTCGTCCGAGACGTGTCCGTAGACCGGCGCGCCGAAGTGCTCGGCGAGCTTCGGGTTCGCCATCGAGTGGTCCGGGTGATGGTGGGTCGAGAGGATCTTCGTCACCCGGGCGCCCGTGGCCTCGGCGCGCGCGATCACCGGCGCGTCCTCGGGGGCGTCCACGACGGCGGCTTCGCCCGTCTCCTCGCACTGGATCAGATAGGTGTAGTTGTCGCCGAAGGTCGGGATGCGTTCGATGCGGAGTGCCATGGCCGGAAGGCTAGCAAGCTCAGGAGAAGAGGGAGAGCTGCCCCTCGTCCGCCGGCGGCTTCGCGGCGCGCGAGGCCTTCGGCGGCGGGTCGGGCGGCGGCGGGGTCGTGATGCCGAGCCGCTCGCGGCCGGCCTCGCAGCGGGTGTTGTACTCGCACCAGGGGCAGAGGCCGCTCGGCGTGGCCTTGTATTCGACCTCGGCTTCGATCTGGTCGATGCGGTCGATCGTCTCGCGGCGCAGCGCCTCGAGCTGCTCCGGGGTCCGCCGCGAGCGGCGCACCTGGTTCTGGGCGAGGTAGTGCCAGACGAGCTCGACGGGCTGGTCCGGGAAGCGTTCCTCGATCGCCATCTGGTAGAGGGCGAGCTGGCGGTCCTTGTCGATGCGGGCCTGGCTCGGGACGCGGGCGCCGGTCTTGTAGTCGTGGATCTCGATAGTCTCGCCCTTGCGTACGATGCGGTCGACGACGCCGCGCAGGCGGTAGCGGCCCTCGGCGTCGAGGTCGAAGCGGACGGGCTCTTCGATGCCGACGGACTCGCCTTCGTCGAAGGGGTAGTGGCTGCGGTAGAGGTTCTCCGTGCAGCGCTCGCCGGTGGCGCGGTAGTGCTCGGGCTCCATCCCTTCGCGGGCGATGCGGATGCGGCTCGCGTCGAAGCTCTCGTCCCACATCTTGTTGAAACGCTTGAGGACGGCGCCGAGCGAGGGCACCTGCCCGGCGGCCGTCACGAGGTTCAGCTTCTCGGCGACGGCATGGACGAGCTTGCCCATGAAGGCCTCGATGCCGTCGGTCTCGACGGGGATCTGGTCGACGTAGCGGTAGCGGAACTGGCGGCGGCAGTTCTCGAAGGTGGAGATGCGGGAGTGGCTGTAGATCTTGCCCACGCTCCGCATCATAGGGAACCGTTCCCCGACGGGCCGGGCAGCGGCGCGATGATTCCCTCCTCCTGACACACCCGGCGGAAGGAGCAGCGGCGGCAGATCCGCGGCTGGTCGATCGCCGGGAAGTCCTCCTCGCGGGCGAGGTTGGCCTCGGGGTCGGCCAGGGCCTCGCGCATGTCGCGGATGCTCGCGCGGATGCGCGAGAGGGCGGATTCGAGCGCCTGGGCCGAGAGGGTCACGTCCTCGTTCGAGCCCGAGGCCAGCTGGGCCAGGCGGGTGCGTACGTCGCTCGGCTCACCGCCGAAGGCCTCGGCGGCGTAGAGGGCGTAGGTGGCGACCTGCATCGAGTGGTCGAGGTCCGGAGCGCGGCCGGTCTTCCAATCGATGATCACGACGCGGCCGGCTTCGTCGCGGTAGGCCACGTCGAGCTTCACGAAGATCTTCGCCCCCTCGAAGACGAAGGAGGCCAGGCTCTCGATGTCGAGCCAGCGCTCGGCCGGAAGCTTGCGCAGGGTCTCCCAATTCGAGGACGCGTAGAAGTTCCACAGGCACTGGCGCACGTGGTCCGCGTTGTCCCGCCACTCGAGCTCGGGGATCGGGAGGTCGTACTCGTGCTCGGTCAGGCGCTCCTTCACGGCGCCGCTGCGCGAGCGGCGCCACTCGTCGCGCATGGTGTGGATCGTGGCGTCGATGGCGGCGTCCGCGGCCATGGGTTCGATCCCGCGGCGGAGGTTCTTGAGCGCCCGCTCGATGCAGCGGTGGACGACGTCCCCCGCCCACATCTGGCGGCTTCGCAGGTTCTTCAGCCGGTAGAGGGTCTGGACCCGATCGGGCGCGTCGCCGTTCCAGCCGCCCCAGGCGCCGTAGTAGTGGAACCAGTACGCGCGCGGGCATTCCCGGAACTTGCCGTCCCGCGATTTCGACCAGGAGTACTCGTTTTCGAGCGCCACGGCCGTCCCCCCTCCCGAGCGTAACACCCCGGCACCCCGCGGCGGCCAGCTTCGGCCCCTTCGCTACACTCTCGGAGCCGTTCTCCGGGGGATGGGCAGGAGTGCCCCATGCAGGAAGCCCGTCGATTCCAGGACCACGCGGAGGTCTTCTCGCAATCCGTGCTCGATGAAACCATCGAAGCCCTGGCCGGCGGTGGCGACGACGCCCTCGCCAAGGCCATCGCCGAGGGATTTCCGGATCCCGAGGGCGTGATCCTCTGGACCGACCGCGTCCGGCAGGTGCTGCTGCTCCAGCGCGACCGGTACGCCCTGCGCTCCGAGCTCGCGACCCTGGCCGACCGCCTCGCGGCGCTGCTCGAGCAGCTTCCCGAGGGCGTCGGGGCGTCGCCGAGCGACGTCACCGACCGCTTCCTCGGGCGGCTGCCCGCCGTCCGGGCGCTCATCGCCGAGGACGTCGAGGCGGCCTACGAAGGCGACCCGGCGGCGAGCAGCTTTGCCGAGATCCTGGTTTCCTATCCCTCGCTCCAGGCCGTCACGATCCAGCGGCTGGCCCACGAGCTTCACGGGCTCGGCGTGCCGCTCCTGCCGCGCATCATGACCGAGCATGCCCACTGCCGGTATGGCATCGACATCCACCCCGGCGCGCGTATCGGCCGGCGCTTCTTCATCGACCACGGCACCGGCGTCGTGGTCGGGGGGACGACGGTGATCGGCGACCGGGTGAAGCTCTACCAGGGCGTGACGCTCGGGGCGCTCTCCTTCCCGCGCGACCCGGACGGAAAGATGATCCGCGGCCAGAAGCGGCACCCGACCCTCGAGGACGACGTCACCATCTACGCCGGGGCGACGATCCTCGGCGGCGACACGGTGATCGGCGCGGGGAGCGTGATCGGCGGCAACGTCTGGCTGACGGAGTCGGTGCCGGCGGGGACGCGCGTGCAGATCAAGCCGCCCGCCCAACGCGTGCAGCAGGGGGAGGACGAAGACGATCCCCAGCTGCACTGGGACATCTGATGCGGTTCCTCGTGACGGCGCTTCTCTTCTTCACGCTCGCGGCTCCGGCCTTCGCTTCGGCCGAAGAGGCGTGGAGCGGCGAGATGATCGACGAGCTGATGAGCCCGTACTGCCCGGGCCGGACGCTGCGCAACTGCCCGAGCCCCCAGGCCGCTGATCTCGCGGAATGGATCGAGAGTCAGGAGGCCGCGGGCCGGGACCCCGAGGCCGTCTACTCGCAGCTCCTGTCGGAGTTCGGCGACGAGATCCGCCAAGCCCCCGAAGCCACGGGATTCGGCCTGATGGCCTACGCGATTCCCCTGCTCGCGGCTTTTCTGGGAGGCGGGATCGTCTTCGTCTTCATGCGACGGCAGGGGGCCCAGGCCTCGGCGAAGACCGAGCCCGCGGCGGCGGTGGCGCCCGTCGATCCCGAGATCGAACGCCTGATCGACGAGGAGCTCGGCCGCTCGTCCGACTGACGGCGACTCCACCATGAAGGTCTACACCAAGCGCGGAGACGGCGGTGAGACCGACCTGTTCGGCGGCGAGCGGGTCGGCAAGGACGACCAGCGCGTCGTGGCCTACGGCGCCGTCGACGAGCTGAACGCCGTGCTCGGCGTGGCGATCGCGGCCTCGGACCAAGCGGACCTCGTGGCATCGTGCCGCCGCATCCAGGGCGAACTGTTCGATCTCGGCGCGCACCTCGCGACGCCGGACCCCGCCCACCGCGAGAAGTACGACGTCCCGGCCCCGAGCGAAGAGGACGTGGTGGCGCTCGAGCAGCAGATCGACGCGCTCGAAGGCGAGCTCGAGCCGTTGAAGACCTTCGTGCTGCCGGGCGGAACGGCCGCGGCGGCGGCGTTCCATCAGGCGCGCACGGTGTGCCGCAGGGCCGAGCGGGAAGCGGTGGCCCTGGCGCGGGAAGACGAGCTCGACCCGGTCGCCCTACGCTACGTGAACCGGCTCTCGGACCTGCTGTTCGTGATGGCGCGCGTCGAGAACCGCCGGGCCGGCGTGCCCGACGTGCCCTGGACCGGCCGCAAGGGCTGAGGCCCCGGGCGCCTCGCGTTCGCCGATGTAGCGGACGGGCGCCTCGGCGCCCCGCCGGACGCAGGTTCCTAGGACCAGGCCGAAGGCCAGCGAGAGCCCCATCATCAGGAGCAGGGAACGCAGCGCCTTCATCGTATGAGCCTTGTCTTGCTCACGCGAACGGGTCGCGCGCGAGTTCCTTGCGTCCTCGCGCGTGGATGCGGTCGAGCCGTTTGCGCAGCGGGTCGGGGCTGCCGGGGCGCGGGGCGTCGCCGCCGGCACGCACGAGGCCTTCGAAGAAGCGCACGAGGCCGACCTGGTCCGAGAGCCGGATGGTCTCGACTGCGATGCGGCCGCGCTCGCTCATGTTGTGGTAGTTGCCGAGCGGCAGGCACATGCCGATGCAGCGGTAGCCGTACTGCTGCAGCGCGGTGGCTTCGCAGGCGCCGCCGTCCATGAGCTTTCGCTGAAAGCGGAAGCGGCCGCGGCCCTCGAGGGCCGTCCCGACGCCCGCGGCCCAGCGCGTGAGCCGGTCGTCGAAGAGGCTCGTGCGGTCGCCCACGCGGAGGATCGGCCCGTCCCCCTGGCGTGCGTTCACGAGCGCCTTGCTGGCCTCGACCGCCACGATGCGCGAGCCCTTCGGGATGCGCCGTCCCTTGGCGACGGCCAGGGCACCGACGAAGCCGACCTCCTCGGCGCGCGTGAAGAGCGCGCGGACGTCGACGCGGCGCTTCGGGTCGATGGTGTCGGCCGCCTCGAGGACGGTGAGGATGCCCGCCAGGCCGGCGAGATCGTCCGCGGCGCGGGTCTCGACGAGGTCCGGGTTGCGGCGCGAGATGCGGAAGCCCGGCAGGTCCCAGGTTCCGAAGGCGCCGGCGGGAACGGGCGCACGCGCATCGAGCACGACGCGCTGCTCGCCGCTGCGCGGGTCCGGCTTCGTGCTGCGGACCCGGGCTGCCACGCCGCGGCCGCCGCTCTCGAGCTCGGTGTGGAAGCGCACGCGCGCTCCGGGAAAGTAGGAAGGCCGGACCCCACCGAGGAAGAGTGCCTCGACCCGGTGGCCGCCGCGGGCGGGCTTCGAGCGGATCGCCCGGAACCCCGGATGGTCCATGTGCGCGGCGAGGACGAGAGGCCGGCGGCTCGCGCGCACCCCGCGCCGGCTCACGTAGAGGTTCCCGTCGGCGTCCTCGCGCAGGCGAAGGTGCTCGCAGCCCTCGATGAACTCGCGCACCCAGCCGATCACGCAGCCTTCGCGGTACGGCGCCGTCGGGTTCTCGAGCGTGCGCTCGAGGATGCGGCGTACCCGGGCCGGCCGGATCGCGGACTTCACCAAGGGCGCGACACCGTCACGAGGAGGGCTTCCGCAGCGCCTCTTCGACCTCGGCGCCGAGTTCGCGGAGCCAGGCGAAGGGCGAGCGGTCGGGGTCGGCGTCGAGCCGGGCTTCGACGGCCTGGGCCCCGCCGAGGGCCTCGACTCCGTAGCTTCCGTAGCGGGCGCGGAGGCCGTCGCCGACGAGGGTCCGGCGGGCGCGGCTTCGCCGGGCCGCGAGGGCGCCGGACTCGGCCAGGTGCTGGGCGTGGGCGTCGAGGGCCGCGACGAGCTCTTCGAGTCCGCTCCCGTCCCGGGCCGAGGCGCGCAGGACGCGCAGGCCGAAGCCGGCGCGGTCGCTCTCGGCGAGGCCGAGCCCCGCTTCGAGCTCGTGGGCCGTGCGCTCGGCGGGAGCTCCGAGGTCCGCCTTGTTCACGACGAACAGGTCCGGCAGCTCGAGCACCCCGGCCTTCATGAACTGGAGCACGTCGCCAGCGCCCGGCTGCGCCACGAAGACGAGCGTATCGACGAGATCCGCGACGTCGCCCTCGGATTGCCCGACGCCCACGGTCTCGACGAACACGCGGTCAAACACCGCGGCCAGGACCGTCACCGCCGCCCACGTCCCGTCGGCGAGGCCGCCGAGCTTCTCCCGGGCGGCCATGCTGCGGATGAAGACGCCCGGGTCGCTCGCGCCGGAGCGCACGCGGAAGCGATCGCCGAGCAGGGCGCCGCCGCTGCGCTGGCTCGAGGGGTCGACGGCGACGATGCCGACGGTCTCGTCCTTCGCACGGATCGCGCGCACCAGGGCGTCGAGCAGGGTCGACTTGCCGGCGCCCGGCGCGCCGGTCACTCCGACGCGCGGCGTCGATTCTCCGGCCTTGGCTTCGGCGAGGGCGTCGAGCATCGCGAGCGCTTCCGCGCGGCGGTGCGGCCGGCGGTCGTCGAGCAGATTCAAGGCCTCGGGGACCGCGGCGCGCTCCCGCGCGGCCAGGCGCCTGGCGAGCTCAGCCGGCAGCGTGGGCCTCGGTGTCGGCGCTCGAAGCGGCAACGACGTCGACCACTTCGCTCATGATCTTGGTGAGCTCGAAGTCCTTCGGCGTGTAGACGCGCTCCACACCCGCGCTGCGGAGCTTCTCCGCGTCGTCGTCGGGGATGATGCCGCCGACGATGACCGGCAGCGATTCGAGGCCTTCCTTGCGGAGCGCGTCGAGCACGTCGAGGACGAGCACGCCGTGGGAGCCCGAGAGGATCGAGAGGCCGATCACGTGGACGCCCTCGTCCCGCGCCGATTGCACGATCTGCTCCGGCGTGAGGCGGATGCCGTCGTAGACGACCTCCATGCCCACGTCCCGTGCCTTCACGGCGATCTGCTCGGCGCCGTTGCTGTGGCCATCGAGGCCCGGCTTGCCGACCAGGATCTTGAGCGGGCGCCCCATCTTTTCGCCGAGGGCCGTGACCCGGGCGCGGACCTCGGCCACGGATTCCGCGTCCGCCGCCGCGCTCTGGCCGGCGACGCCGGTCGGCGCCCGGAACTCGCCGAAGAGCTTGCGCAGGGCGTCGGCCCATTCTCCGGTGGTGACGCCCGCGTGGGCGGCGCGAATCGAGGGCGGCATCACGTTGTCGCCGTTCTTGAGCGCGTCGACGAGGCCCGTGAGCGCCGCCTCGGCGTCCTTCGCGTTGCGCTTGTTGCGGAAGGCGTTCAGCCGCTCGATCTGCTCGTGCTCGGCCGTATCGTCGACCTTCAGGATGTGCTGCTCGCCCGAGGTGAGCGGCGAGGGCTCCGCCTGGGTGAAGCAGTTCATGCCGACGACCTGGAGGTCGCCGGTCTCGATCGAGCGCACGCGCCGGGCGTGGGACTCGACGAGCCGCTGCTTCATGTAGGCGTTCTCGACGGCGGCGACCGCGCCACCCATGGACTGGATCTTCTCGAGCTCGGCGGTCGCCTCCTCGGCCATCTCCCGGCTCTTGGCTTCCACCACGTGGGAGCCGTCGAAGAGGTCCTCGTATTCGAGCAGGTCCGTCTCGTAGGCGAGGATCTGCTGGATGCGGAGCGACCACTGCTGGTCCCAGGGGCGCGGCAGGCCCAGGGCCTCGTTCCAGGCCGGGAGCTGGAGCGCCCGGCAGCGGGCCTTCTTCGAGAACGTGACGCCGAGCGCCTCGAGCACGATCCGGATCACGTTGTTCTCCGGCTGGGCTTCCGTCAGGCCGAGGCTGTTCACCTGGACGCCGTAGCGGAAGCGCCGGAGCTTCGGCTCTTCGACGCCGTAGCGTTCCCGGCCGAGCTGATCCCAGAGCTCCGCCATCGCGCGGGCCTTGCAGATCTCTTCCACGAAGCGGATGCCCGAGTTCAGGAAGAACGAGATGCGGCTGAAGACCTTGGGGATGACCTCGTCGGGGACGTCGTCGCGCTCGCGTACGGCGTCGAGCACGGCGACGGCGTTCGCGAAGGAGAAGGCGATTTCCTGGACCGGCGTCGCGCCGGCTTCCTGGAGGTGGTACGAGCAGATGTTGATCGGGTTCCACTTCGGGATCGCGTCGACGGTGTAGGCCACCATGTCGCTGATCAGCCGCATCGAGGGCTCGGGCGGGAAGATGTAGGTCCCGCGCGAGAGGTACTCCTTCACGATGTCGTTCTGGGTCGTGCCCTGCAGCGACTTCGGGTCGGCGCCCTGTCGCTCGCCCGTGGCCACGTAGAGCGAGAGCAGCCAGGCCGCCGTCGCGTTGATGGTCATGGACGTGTTCATCTGATCGAGCGGGATCTCCTGGAACAGGGTCTCCATGTCCTCGATCGAGCCGACCGGTACGCCGACCTTGCCGACCTCGCCGCGGGCGAGGGGGTGGTCCGCGTCGTAGCCCGTCTGCGTCGGCAGATCGAAGGCGACGGAGAGGCCCGTCTGCCCCTTGCCGAGGTTCTTGCGGTAGAGCTCGTTGCTGGCCTTGGCGGAGGAGTGGCCGGAGTAGGTCCGGAACACCCAGGGGCGGTCTCGTCGGGCTTCGCTCATGTGGGGCCTCTGTCGGGGAAGTGCCCGAAAAGGCTACCGTATCCGGCTTTGCTTGGCGAAGGGCTCTTGGGGCTCGACGAGGCTAGAACTTGACGATGTAGGCCGTCAGCGGCGCCGAGACCTGCCCGTCCGGGTTCACGACCTCGACCCAGTAGATGCCGGCCGGCAGCTGGACGTCGAGGATCAGGCCGTGGATCTCGTTCGGCGAGACGAGGCTCTCCCCGACGACGTTGTAGGTGTAGTCGAGGTTGATGCTCTGGAGGCGCACGACCGGGGGTGCTGCGAAGTTCTCGCCGAGCACCACGAGGTTCTCGATCGTGTTGACCACGAAGGTGGGTGTCGCCGAGGCCACGATGGGTGGGTTGAGGAGCGCCGTCACGTCCGGGTCCTGAACGACCCGGTCGCGCAGGTACGCGTGGGAGAGCGGGCGGAAGGTCGGCAGCGGGAAGCCGTCCCCCGAGAGCTGGGAGAAGGAGAGGGTGTTGCCCGCGTTCATCAGCCAGGGTTCGGCCGGAGCGGAGACCCCGTCGACCTGGACGTTGTGGGAAAAGGCGTAGCCGCTGGTCCCGCCGTGGAGGCCGCCGCCGGGCGGACCCGGCTCGGTGAGCCCGAGGGCGTGGCCGGTCTCGTGGGCGACGATGCTGCCGAGGGCGTTGGCGAAGGCGTCGAGGGCGGTCTGGAGCTCGTCGTAGCGCTGCGCCTCCTCGGTGCTGGCCGTGCCGGGGTCGAAGGAGGGGTGGAGCACCGTCGGGTCGAGCGGGTGGTCCCCGGCGGGCGTGCCGGAGAGGGTCGGCATCACCGGGCTGAACTGATTGTCGAAGCCGATGTTTCCGACGTAGGTCTGGAGGCCTCGGGCGAAGACGCCCGTCGGCGGGATCGTTCCGCACTCGGAGCCGGACTTGGCGAGGTTGTTCCGGTCGATCAGGATCGAGCCGATCAGGCTCGGGTAGCTCGCGTACTCGCCGCCGATGCAGATCTGCGTCACGTCGCCGGGGCCCGGGTCGGCGGTGACGAAGGTGACGTCGATCGGGTCCGGGGCGCCGAGGCCCGCCGGGTCCTGGTCGTAGTAGGCGCTCTCGACGCGGGAGACGAGGCGAGCGATCACGTCGGCTTCGATCTGGGGGTTCAGGCCGTGGGGATCCGTCTCGGACCCGAGGCCGAAGAAGCGCAGGTCGGCCGCGAAGTCCGGCTCGAGATCGCCATCCCGGTCGGCCGTGAAGTCGTACCAGATGACCTGGCCGGTTCCGACCGGGGGCATCGCCGTCACGTACTCCCGAACGGAAAACTCGTAGGTCGCGACGCCGACGCGGCCCTGGACGTCCTCCACGGAGGCGACGAGCGTGTAGGAGCCGGCCGGAAGGGCGGTGCTCGCGATGCCCACGGCACCGTTCGCGTCCGCCGAGAGATCGCCCGAGAGATCCGTCAGCAGCTCGGTTCCCCACTGCAGCGCCTGGACGTCGAGGGTCGCCGGGGCGACCGCCGAGGTGCCCGCGGTGAAGCCCAGGTTGATCACGTAGCCCGAGGGCGGGACCACCAGGAGGTCGTTCAGGTCCTCGTCGACGGCGTTCAGGGTGATGGAGATGGAGGGCGGCGTCGGGCCGGACCCGGTCGCGCAGGTGGTGCCCTGGCTCAGCAGGCCCACGACGAGAAGCAGGATCGGCCCCCGGAGCCATCGGCTCATCACGACCGTTTCCTCCCTTCCGCAGAACCCGCTTCCGCTCGAGACTTCACCTGCGTTCGCTTCCTCGAGATGTGCGACCGCTTGGACCCGAAGTCAACCGTTGCCCTGATCGAAAACGGCCGGCCGTACCCTGGGCACGACCGGCCGTCGAGAAACCCTGCTCGAAGCAGGAACTAGCCCTGGACCCTTCGGCGAATCAGGGCAGCGAGACCGCCCGCCGAAAGCATCAGCAGGAGGCCCTGGGGCTCCGGGACCACCGCGACCGGCAACAGGGTCGACGTGGTGTTGGCGCTCCAGTCGACCCAGTCCGTCGCGACCGGGCAGTTCGTCACCTGCCAGCAGAGGTTGGCCCCCGTGCCGATGGTGAAGAGCTGGTCGTAGGTGCCGCTCGATCCCCAGGCAGCCGCCACGTCGGCGTCCGTTCCGGTTCCGATGTCGATCAGGTCGAACTCGCCACTGAACTCACCGCGGATCACGAAGCCCGCCGCGAGGATGGTCAGGTCGAGGCTTCCGACGTAGTCCGCCGAGAGCACCATGTTCCCGCCCGCGATGTCCGTGATCGAGAAGTCCGCCGCCACGCCGTTCGTGAACGACCCGGCGGTGAACGTCGGATTGACGGGGCCGCCGAAGCTGTAGGCGCCCGTCAGGTCGACCGTGCTCGAGAAGACCACGTCGCCGGCCGCGATCCCCGAGATCGCCGCCTTGTTGGCGAAGTTGATCGTCGAGACCGAGGCCGAGATCACGAGCGTGTTCGTCGACGTGTCGAAATCGACCGTCGGCGAGCCCGATCCATCGTCCGCCGAGAGCTGGATCGAAGTGATCTCGTCGGTCGCGTCGATCGTCCCGAAGGAGAAGACCGTCGCGTTGGCCCGTCCCGGAAGTGCGGCCACAGCGGCAACGACGACCAGAGCGAGCAGCGTGTGGACCAGCTTGTTCATCATGACATTCACCCTCTTCACCCCCAAGAAACCAGGGTGGCTGTTCTACGAGCGCCGCCGGATCGCTGCGATGGCCAGGACCGCGGATCCGATCAGGAGGCCGAGGTTCGGCTCCGGAACGAAGTCGCCGGCCGCCACGCGGAAGATCTGGCCCTCACCCTCGGCCGTGAAGCTCGGGAGCACGCCCGTGCCGATGATGGCCGCGGCGATGGCGTCGATCGTGGGCGCGAAGTCGAAGAACTCGGCCAGGTGGAGGCTCACGTCCGAGGTTCCGCCGGAATCGAAGAGCCCGGCGTACAGGCCGCCCGTGATGGTGGCGAAGCCGAGCGCCGTCGGGTCACCGACCACCGAGCCGGAGCCCGAGTCGTAGATGCCGCTCACGGTGAGGCCCGTCGTCGGGAAGCCGCTGAAGGTTCCCGCCTGCCACTCGGCCGTCAGGACCGTCGTCGAGTCCGTCGGGTCGACGATCGTGATGTCCGTGCCCGCGGTCGTCTCGAAGTTGATGTCGATCTGGAAGAACCCGCCGCCGAGCGCGGTCGTCACGATGCCGTTCAGGTCCGCCCCGACCGTGATGTCGAGGTTGGTCCCGTAGTTGAACGTGCAGTTCGAGCCGACGTCCGTCGGGCAGGTGATGTCGTTCGGGTCGTAGTAGTTCAGCACGTCGAGCTCGGCCGTCAGGCTGAGCTGCGTGGTGACCGACGAGTAGCTGAGCTGCCCGTTGGCGGCCCCGAGGGCTCCCGTGTTCCACTCGGCACCCGACTGACCGCTGGTCAGCGTGTGGAGGCGGGCATCCACGCCCGGCGTGAATTGGACGGCGCTGGCCGTGCCTGCCGTGGAGAGCAAGGCTCCCGCGGCAACGAGCGCGAGGGCTCGTCCGAATCCGTTCAACGACAACATCAAAGTCTCCCTTCCCCAGTTCCCCAGGTTCCCCTTGCGGGGTGTCCAGGCTCCGGCGGACACAACACAAAAAACGCCGGCACCCCGAGGGGAGGCCGGCGCACAACTCGCCAACACATCCCCGATTTCCCGGCTCCCCAGGGTGCAAGTCCGGTGCCGCATGGCCGCATCTGGCGGAATTCCGAGAAGGGCCCTGTTTCCGGTGGGTTAGGGGTGACCTGGACCCCCGGGGGAGGGCGTTTTGCCACGCCGACGGCAAAGCCGTTCCTCAAACGGGAAAAAACTTTCCTGTTCGAGGGCTTTTGAATCCGTCGTGCCACTTCCCGGGCCGGCAGGAAGCCCACCCGCTCCGGCTCGAGGGCCCCTGTGCGGGGCCCCTGCGCTAGCCTGCGCGCCATGGCCGACATGCCCCCCGGACGCAGCGGAACCGTGGTCGAAGCCCCCCCTGGCGGCTTCCCGGACGATCTCGAGGGCGCGATCCTCGAACTCAAGCGCGAGCGCAACGCGATCCTGCTCGCGCACTACTACCAGGAGGACGAGGTCCAGGATCTGGCCGACGTGGTCGGCGACTCCCTGGCCCTCGCCCAGGCCGCCCAGGACAGCGGCGACTGCGAAGTCATCGCCTTCTGCGGCGTCCACTTCATGGCCGAGACCGCGAAGATCCTGAACCCGGAGAAGAAGGTCGTGGTGCCGGACCTCGAGGCCGGCTGCTCCCTCGCCGACGGCTGTCCGCCCGAGGACTTCAAGGCCTTCGTGGCCGAGCACCCCGGCGCCGGCGTGCTCACCTACATCAACAGCCACGCCGAGATCAAGGCGCTCTCGGACCTGATCTGCACGTCGTCGAACGCGGTGAAGATGGTCCGCGAGTTCGACGGGCAGCCGCTGATCTTCGCGCCGGACCGGCACCTCGCCCGCTGGGTCGCGCGCGAGGCCAACCGCCCGGACATCATCGCCTGGCCCGGCTCGTGCGTGGTCCACGAACAGTTCAGCGCGAAGGGGCTCGCCCAGCTGAAGGTGCAGCACCGCGACGCCGAGGTGCTCGCGCACCCCGAGTGCGAAGAGTCCGTGCTCGCCCAGGCCGACTTCATCGCGTCGACGACCGGCATCATCAACCGCGCCATCGAGTCGCCGGCGAAGACGCTGATCATCGCCACCGAGGACGGCGTGTTCCACGAGATCCGCAAGGCGGCGCCGGACAAGGAACTCATCCAGGCGCCCGGCATGGACGAGAGCTGCGCGTGCAACCAGTGCCCGTTCATGCGTCTGAACACGCTCGAGAAGCTCTACCTCTGTCTCCTGAACCTCGAGCCCGAGGTCACGCTCTCGGAAGAGATCCGCTTGAAGGCGCTGCGGCCGATCGAGCGCATGCTCGAACTCTCGAAGTAGCGCCCGGGCCCGGCGACGGGCCTCGTTGCGTGCGTCCTGCCGCGGCTGCGCGCCGGGTGCGACCGCGCCGCGACCCTCCTGCGCATCGGGCCTTCCCCCGTCGAAAAACCCCCTCAGTCTGGGTCACGTCCCGCCGATCTGGACCTCGAGTTTCGAGCTGCCCCGCTCGTGAGGTTCGACGTGCGCTCCCCGATCCGACGCCGTGAATGGCTGCTGGCGACCCTGATCACCTTCTTGGCGTCCCACGCTTCGGCGGCGACCATCGGCTATTGGCGGATGGAGACCGACCTCGATGCATCGGCCCACGGCCTCGAGGTCGCGAACGAAGTGGCCTTCGGAAGCTCCCTCTTCTCGTCGGAAGCCTTCGTCGACAACGCCGCCAACCCGAACTTCACGGTGCCGCTGACCGGCCAGGCGAACGCCGGGAGTCTCGGCGGGACGCGCCAGGGCGGCGCGAACGGCATCAACGCGACGGCGGCGTGGTACGCGGCGCTCGACGTCCCGAGCATCACGATCGAATTCTGGGCCCGCACCGTCGAGAACCAGGCGACCCTGTTCTCGCGCAGCACGGGCAGCGACGGCGTGCTGATCGCGAACCCGAGCTCCCTCGACGTGAGCTACTGGGTCGAGGACGGCGCCGGCGGCGCAACGCGGGTCGACCTCTCGGACCTGTTCGACATGGACTCCGCCTGGCATCACTTCGCCTTCAGCTACGACGCCGCCCAGGGGCTCGGGCAGGTCTGGATCGACGGCACGAGCGTCGCGTCGCACGACGGCGCCGACGGCCGCGGTCTCGTCTGGGGACACGAGGTCGACGTCGAGGTCGGCCACCGCATGGACTACGCGGCGGCCTTCAACGGCAGCCTCGACGAGGTGCGCATCTCCGACGGCGCGCCCGGGGCCGGCGCGAGCCTGCTCGTCTCCGAGCCGGCGCGCCTGGCCTACGCCTTCGGCGCTGCCGTCTGGCTCGTCCGCCGCCGCCGGCGCTAGGGCGCCGCGGTTCAGGGCCGCTCGAAGCGCGGCTCAGGGCCGCTCAAAGGATTCGACCGTCAGGCTCCAGCTCCCGCCCGTCGTCCTGCCGAAGACGAAACGGCCGCCGCCGATGCTGCGCTGCGCGTGCAGCGTCCCGAGCCCCGTTCCGGACGGCGAGAGCCTCTCGCCCGGCCGCGCGGGGTAGAAAACGATGAAGGCCTCGCCGGCTTCGGCCCCGGAGCCTTCGACCTCGAGCTGCCGCGTCTCCCGGTTCCAGGCGACCCGATCGAGCTGGCCCGGCGCCGCCCGGACGAGGGGACGGCGCAGGGCTTCCGCAAGAGGCTCGCGGAGCCCGTTCACCTGGTTCGTCTCGCAGTCCACGTCGAAGAGACCCCAGACGTAGGGGATCCGCCCGGCGCGGACGTCCCCGGCCTTGTGGGGGTCGCCGCAGGCCTCGCGCCACGTCCAGAGCGTCGCCCCGAAGCGGAAGTCGTCCTGCAGCGCCTGGTGGCGATCGAAATAGTCGTCGCCCGGGTCGGCGGCCCGCCGCGGGTCGGCGCCCCACTCGCCCGAGAGCACCGGGACGCCTCCGAAGGTCGCGGCCTCCGCCTTGGCCTGCTCGAAGACCGAGGTGTCGAGGGGCGCGTCGTCGAGGCCGCCCTGGTAGAGGTGCGGCGCATAGACCATCTGGTCGTCGCCGAAGGGCAGGGGCACGCCGATTCCGAAGCCGGCCCAGAGGATCGAGGGCTCGAAGAAGAAGAGCCGCCGCGGCAGCTCGTTCTCCCGTTCGGTCTCGCGGATCGCGGCGAGCGCGCGTTCGTAGAAGGCGGTGAGATCGAGGGGCGGGCCGACGAAGATGAAGGCGTTCGGCTCGTTCATGACGTCGTAGCCGGCCACGGCATCGGAAGCCGCGAGGCGTGCGACGACGCGCTGCCACATGCGGAGGTAGCGGGTCTGGATGCCGACGCCGCCGGGGCCGGGTGCGTCCGCCCAGAAGGCGTCGAAGGCGGTGACGACGGCGCTCGAGAGTTCGCGCGAGCCCCGCGCGCAGCGCGGCGCACCGTCGTCGAGCGTGGCCCAGGCGGGCGCGCCGTCCCAGCCGAAGGCGGGCGTCTCGTTGGGAGGGCAGACCGTGCCGGGCGGGGCGGCGAGGCTCGGGCCCCAGGCGTCCTGGTGGGCGTCGAGGATCGAGTAGATGCCGCGGCTCTCGAGCAGCGCCACCGCGTCGGCGAGCGCGTCGAGGTACGTCTCGTCGTAGACGCCGGGCTCCGGCTCGACGCGCGACCAGCTGAAGAGCAGCCTCACGGTGTTCCAGCCCATCCCGGCGATCTGGTCCGCGTCCTCGGGCGTGAGCGGGTAGACGGTGAAGAGCGCCGGGTCGTACGCCCAGTACTCGACGAAGGCGTTCACGTTGACGCCGCGCAGGAGGACCTCCCGGCCGTGGGCGTCGCGGATGCGGCCGCCGGCTTCGGGGTCGGGCTCGGCGTGGAGCGCGGGGAGGCGGAAACTCGCGCTCGGCTGGGGCGGCGGCAGGCCGGGGACGCAGGACTCCCCCGCGAGTACCAGCAACAGCATGAGCATCGGCCACATGGCCGGACCGTATCACGGCCCGCGTGCGCTTCGTCGCTCGGATCAGTCCTTGCGCGTGTCTTGCCAGTGCGCCCGCCCGAGCCGGTAGAGGACGTGGCGGCAAAGGCGCGGGTCGTCGAGGACGCGGGGGTGGTCGAAGTCGTCGGCCGGGTCGTGGCGGAGGCCGATCTTCTCCATCACGCGCCGCGAGTTGTGGTTCGCGGTCGCGGTGAAGGAAACGATCTCGTCGAGTCCGAGAGTCTCGAAGCCGAAGCGCAGCGCTTCGCGGGCGGCTTCGGGCGCGTAGCCCCGGCCCCAGGCCTCCCGCGCCAGGCGCCAGCCGATCTCCACCGCCGGCGTGAAGTGCGCCTCGAAGGTGGCGGGCCAGAGACCGACGTAACCCGCGAAGGGGTGCTCGGGCGTCTCCACGGCCCACAGTCCCCAGCCGTTCGTGGCGAAGTGTTCCTCGACGCGTTCCACGAAAGCATCGCTTTCCGCGCGCGTGAGCGGCGCCGGGAAGTGTTCCATCACCACCGGGTCTGCGTTCAGCCGGGCGAACGGTTCGCGGTCCGAATCGCGCCACGGGCGCAGCAGGAGCCTCTCGGTGCGTAGCGTGGTCACAGCTAAGGCTATCGGGTTCGCTTACCGCCCGGGATGCGCGTGCCGTTGCCGAGGCCGTAGAGGCGTTTCAGCGTGTTTCGGTCGCGGTCGGAGAGTCCCTGCGCCGTGCCGGCCGACTTGTGCATGATGTCTCCCGTCGTCGGACTGTGTCCATAGAGCCCGAGGGCGTGGCCGACCTCGTGGAGCATGATCCGATAGACGTCCGTCAGGTCTGCGACGTACCCGTCCGGGTGTCGCGCGGTGACGAGGATGCGTTCCACGCTGTGGGTTCGTGTCCCCGCGTTCGAGTTGTACACGCAGTGGGCGATGTACCAGGACCCATCGGGCTCGAGTTCCCACACGACGCGGATCTCCGCGTCTCGCGGATCCTCGATGAAACGGAAGCTCGGAACACCCGGCGCGGCGACATCGGCCCAATCGGTGAATCCGTCCCGCACCGAATCGAGAACGGCGGAGCCGTCTTCGAACATGCCGTCGGGCGGGACGGGCAGGTGGACGCGCAGCGGCATCTGGTGATCGAGGAATCGAAGCGCGAAGACGTTGCCCCGGAAGGAGACGCCGACGTGGCGGAGGTAGTCGTCCCGTTCGACCTCGGCCGAAGGGCGGGCGCACGCCCACGCCAGCATGCAAAGGCATCCCGCCAGGAGGCTGCGTCGCACCCTAGAAGCCGTACGCTTCCTTCAGCTCCGCGTCCTTCTCGGAGAGGGCGCGGGCGAGCTCGACCATCACCTTGCACTGCTTGACGGTGGCGTCGTCCTGCATCTTGCCGTCGATCATCACGGCGCCCGAGCCGTCGCCCATCTCTTCGATCACGCGCTTGGCCCAGAGCACCTCGTCGATCGCGGGGCTGAAGACCTTCTTCGCGACGTCGATCTGCACCGGGTGGAGCGACCACGCGCCCACGCAGCCGAGCAGGAACGCCGCGCGGAACTGGTCTTCGCAGGCGAGCACGTCCTTGATGTCCCCGAACGGGCCGTAGTACGGGAAGATCCCGTGGGCGGTGCAGGCGTCGACCATGCGCGCGAGCGTGTAGTGCCACGGGTCCTGCTGGGCGGTGATGCGCGGGGCGTTCTCGTCGTCCGGGTCCGGGTCGGTGCGCACGATGTAGCCCGGGTGGCCGCCGCCGACGCGCGTCGTCTTCATGCGGCGGCTGGCCGCGAGGTCCGCCGGGCCGAAGGAGAGGCCCTGCATGCGCGGGCTCGCGCCGCAGATCTCTTCGACGTTGCACACGCCCTGGTGGGTCTCGAGGATGGCGTGGACGAGGAGCGGCTTCGTGAGCCCGGCCTTGGCCTCGAGCTGGGCGAGGAGCTGATCGACGTAGTGGATGTCCCAGGGGCCTTCGACCTTCGGGACCATGATCACGTCGAGCTTGTCGCCGATCTCCTGGACGAGGAGCGTGAGGTCGTCGAGCAGCCACGGGCTGTCGAGGCTGTTCACGCGCGTCCAGAGCTGGGTGTCGCCGAAGTCGGTCTCGCGGCCGATCTTCGCGAGGCCCTCGCGGGCCGCGACCTTGTTGTCGACCTGGATGGCGTCCTCGAGGTTGCCGAGGATCACGTCCACCTTCTTCGCGATGTCCGGCACCTTGGCCGCCATCTTCGGGTTCGAAGGGTCGAAGAAGTGGATCATCCGCGAGGGGCGGAAGGGGATCTCGCGCAGGGGCTCGGGCGCGCCGATCGCCTTGGGCTGGAAGAAGTCCTTGGGGTTTCGCATGGGGGTCTCCTCGAAGCGGTGCGCGCTAGATCGCGCCCTTTTCTCGTAGTTCGTCGATCTGCGCCTGGGAGTAGCCGAGCAGCTCGCCGTAGACGTGGTCGTTGGCCGAGCCGTGGGGCAGGCCCGGGAAGCGGAACTTCGTCGGCTGGCCGAGCATGCGGAAGGGCAGGTTCGGCATCTGCAGCTCGATGCCCGTGGCCGGGTCTTCCATCGTCACGAAGGAGCCGCGCTCGCGGTAGTGCGCGTCTTCGTCGATGTCCTTCATGGTCAGGATCGGGCCGGCGGTGATGCCTTCCTTCTGGAAGACCTCGAGGGCTTCGTCCTCGGTGCGCCCGGAGTGCCACTCCTGGATGATCTCGTTCAGCACCTCGCGGTTCGCGATGCGGTCGTTGTTGGTGACGAAGCGCGGGTCCTCGATCAGCTCCTCCTGCTCCATCAGCTTGGCGAGGTTCTCCCAGGGCTTCTGCGCCGAGCAGGACAGCGCGATCCACTTGCCGTCCTTCGTGCGGTAGACGCTGCGCGGCGCGGCCGAGCGCAGCTCGTTGCCGATCGGCTCCGGGACCTCGCCGGTCAGCTTGTAGCCGAGGTACTCGCCGCCGAAGTAGCCGAACAGCGGCTCGTAGAGGGAGATGTCGATCACCTGGCCGCCCTTCACGCCGCGCTCCTGGTTCACGAATCCGAGGCTGATGGCGTAGGCGAGGTGGATGCCCGTGGTGAGGTCCGCGAGGGCGTGGGGCGGGCTCAGCGGGCCGCGGTCCTTGCTGCCGTTCAGGTAGGAGAAGCCGCTGTAGGCCTCGGCGAGGGTGCCGAAGCCGGGCTGCTGGTTCTTCGGGCCCGTCATGCCGTAGCCCGAGACCTTGCCGATGATGAGCCCGGGGTTGATGCGGAGGAGTTCGTCCGTCGAGAAGCCGAGGCGATCCATGGCACCGACGCGCATGTTCTCGATCAGCACGTCGGAGTTCTTGATCAGCTCGGTGAAGATCGTCTTGCCTTCGTCGGCCTTCAGGTTGATCGTGACCGGGAACTTGTTGCGGCCGATCACCGAGTGGTAGGGCTCGATGCCGAGCTCCGAGAGCGTGCTCCAGTTTCGCAGGCCGTCGGGGACGCGCGGGTTCTCGATCTTGATCACGTCGGCCCCGGCGTCGCCGAGCATGGCGGCGGCGTAGGGCGCGGCGACGATCGTCGACATGTCGAGCACGCGCTTGCCCTCGAGCGGGAGCCCTTCGAAGGCGGCCTTCTCCCGCTGGGCGGCGATGAACTGATCGAGCTCTTCTTTGCTGCGCATGGTGTGGCTCCGGAGGGTTCGCTGGGGCCCGCCGGGCGAGGCGTCCCAGCGAACGGGGCACCGCCCCCCGCGCGGGGCGCAGGCGGCTAAGGGTGCGGACGTTATGACGTTTTCCCGCCGGCGGCAAACCGCCGGCGGGAGACGATTCGCGCCGCGGCGCTAGAGGATTCCCTTCACGGAATCCGGCATCTCGTCCGCGATGCGCACGATCGGAACGCCCGTCTGGGTGTTCTCGTACATCTCGGCCATGCAGCGCGGGAGGTCCTCGAAGGGGTAGATCTCGTCGTGGATCGCCGGCTTGTAGACCGAGCCGTAGAGCGCGGTCGCCTCTTCGCAGAACGGGATCGTTTCGTAGTGGGTGTGGTCGAGGGTCATCTGCTTCACCGAGGCGATCGTGGTGTTGTATTCGATCACCTGGGAGAGCTGCCAGCCCGCCGAGACGTTCACGCCCTGGCGGCCCATCACGGCGAAGCCGGCCGGGAAGACCGGGCCGCGCAGCATGTCGCAGACGATGTGCGCGCCTTCGCCGTCGGTGAGGGTCTTCACCTCCTTGTTGAACGCCTTCACGTCGCCCTTGTCCTTGAAGCGATTGAAGGCCTTCTGGTCGATGCCTTCGATGCCCATCTCCTCGAGCTTCTTGCGGCGGGCCGGGCTGCCCGAGCAGAAGAGGGCGCGGTGGCCGGCGGCCTTGGCCTGCATGAGGAAGAGCTCCGAGACGCCGCCGCCGAAGCCGAGCACGTTCAGGCTCGGGTGGTCGGCCTCGCTCACCTTGAGGCGGTAGATGCCGATCGCGCGGCGCCAGAGGTGGTAGGCCGTGGGCGCGCGGAGGGGGAGGGCCGCGATCTCCCAGAGCGAGAGGCCGCAATCCACCGGGGCCTGGATGAGCTGCCAGTCGCCGACGACGGCTTCCTTGCCGTACCAGCCGATCGAGTCGGGCTGGTCGTAGCCCCAGATGCGCAGCGGGAAGCCGTACTTGTCGGACTCGCCATTGCAGTGGGTGATGACGATGTCGCCGGGCTTGAAGCGCGTGACCTCGGCGCCGACCTCGAGGACCTCGCCGAGGGCGCTGTTGCCGGGATAGATCTTGCCGCCCCGGGCTTCTACGATGTTCACGGTGTCCGCGAGGACGGCGTGGTCGACGTTGTGCTCGGCCGACGCCGCGAGGACGCGCATGTGGACGTCCTTCGGGCCGACGTCGCGCAGCTCGAGGTCGTCGATCTTGAGCACGCGGGAGAACTCGACGGCGTCGAGGTCGCCGCCCACGCGGGCTTTTTCGGCTTCGATGTCGGGGGCGGAGATCGAGAAGGCTTTGGTGGAGATCGGCATGGTTCCTGTTTCTTCGCGTGGGCCGTCCAGAGGGCCGTCGGGTTGGCGGTTTCGGCGGGGCCCGCGCTGGCTCCGCCAGGGGGCTCCGTCGGAGCGCTCCTTGTGTAACACAGCGTCCGGCTCCGGCCGCTTGCGGGGGTGGGCCCTCGCCGGGCTCCTCCTGGCCGGCCTGGCCGTGGGCTGCGGGAGCCGGCCGCCCCCGCCGCCCGCTGCCCCGACCGGGCTCGATCGGACGGGCTTTCCGAGCCGCGGGCCGGCGGCCGAGCGGCTCGTGCTGCTGGTCTCCGTGGACGGCCTGGCGCCGCGGGTGCTCGCCCGGGCCGAGACGCCGACCCTCGACCGCCTCGCCCGGGAGGGGACCCGCGCCGAGAAGGCGATGACCACCGTCCCGAGCCTGACCTTGCCCTCCCACACGAGCATGCTCTCCGGCGTGGGCCCGGAGCGGCACAAGGTGCTCTGGAACCGCTGGGAGGGCGGGTTCGAGATCGGCGTCGAGACCGTCTTCACCCACTGCTCGCGGGTGGGGATGCGCTGCGGCCTGTTCGCGGCCAAGGAGAAGTTCGCCCACTTCGCCCGGGGCGAGCCCGGGGTCGAGCGCTACGGGCTGGCCCCGCGGGCGGAGGCCGTGTTCGAGGCCGCCCTCGACTACGCCGACGAGGAGCAGCCCCACTTCGTGATGGTGCACGTGGCCGAGGTCGACGCCGCGGGGCACCGCTTCGGGTGGGGGAGCCCGGAGCAGCGCTCGGCCATCGAGGCCATCGACGCGGCCCTGGGCGAGTTCCTCGAGGAGCTGCTCGACGAGTGGGAGGGGCGCGCCCGGATTCTCGTGACGAGCGACCACGGAGGGAGCGGGCTGCGGCACGGCGGGGCCTCACCCGCCGACGTCGAGATCCCGTGGATCGCCTGGGGGCCCGGCGTGCCGACGGGCGGCACGATCCCGCGGGTGCAGACGGTCGATACCGCCGCCACCGTGCTTTCCTGGCTCGACCTCCCCGTGCCCGCGGATTGGCTGGGGAAGTCGCGGCATCCTTTCTACTTTGAAGGGGAGGCGCGTGACGCGTCCGAAGGAGACCATCCGTGAGCGAATCCTCGACAGGCCTCGACTCGAACATCGCCGGAGCGCTCTGCTACCTGCTCGGCTTCATCACCGGCGTCATCTTCCTGATCCTCGAGAAGGACGACGACTCGGTCCGCTTCCACGCCTACCAGAGCACCGCGACCTTCGGCGCGATCTTCGTGATCTCGGCCTGCGCGGGCTTCGTGCCGCTCATCGGCTGGGCGATCAGCCTGCTGCTGGCACCGGTGAGCCTGATCCTCTGGGTCGTGCTCATGGTGAAGGCCTTCCAGAACGAGCGCTTCAAGCTCCCCGTCGTGGGCGACTGGGCCGAAGAGCAGGTCTGACCCGCCCAGCCGCCCCTCAGTTCCAAGGGTGTCCCGAGTCCTCGTGGTCACAGTCCGCGGTCGTGTGGCCCTCGTCGGTGTGGTTCGGGGTGTCTTTGGTCCGAACGGCGTTGTCCAGGGTCATCACGTCCGGCCCAGTCCATCGCTTGATATGAAATGTATAGGATGCATGCGGGCTCGTTTCGCTGGTGGAAATACTTTCGCAGTCGACAAGCGGGACAGCTTGGGTCGGGCAGTACTCGCTGGCACCGTTCGGCTGCCGAACGTTGTGGAAGGCATTCCACATTGAGATGTTCTCTGAGTCGCTGTTCGCCCAGTTCTTGGCGTCGATCATGGCGTTGCATTCGAAAGAGTTCGGGCTGCCCGAGTCCCCATCGGTGATGACCGCCCAGCGATCCCCCATTCCTGCGACCGTGTTTCCGTAGACGACGTTGTCTCCCGCAGCGAAGACCGATATTCCATACCCTCGGTCCGGGAAACAGTCGTTCAGCCCGTCCGTGTCTTCGTGGCAGTCTCTTCCCTCGGCGATCAGGTTGTTGACGACAAAGTGGCCGCCAAGTCCGCTGCCCGTCACAGCGCGAGGCGAATCCCAGATGATGTTACCGCGCACGATGACACCTTCGGCGTCGGTATGGATCACGATCGCGTCCCCAAAGCTACCGGATGAACAGATGTCCTCTCCCGCATCCTGGCTATCGTCGGTGTGGCGGTAGCCCCAGATCCGGTTGTTCTCGATCCGGACACGCTTGTCGTTGTCGCCCAAGTCGCTCGCTTGGACGGCAATCTTGACATCGATCCCGTTCTCAGCGCAGGCGCACGCGCCGTTCTTGACGTTGCTCACACCGTCTTGGAAACCGAAGGCGCCATCGCATTCCGAATAGACCACGTCGGTAAGGTAGATGTCGTTGTCCGCGATGACCGTCCCGGGAACCCAGGCACCCGTCTCGTTTGGCTGCTTGTGGAGGGTGATTCCGTCGCTGCAGTTGATGAACTCGTTCTGAGCAATCCATGTGTCTTCGAGCTCTCGGTCCGGGTCTGCCGCCCCGGGCCCGAGGCCGTCGAGCAGCACGCATACGCTGTCGGACTCGTAGCCGCCGTCATCGTCTCGGAAGACGCTGTTCTGCACCACGTTCCCGTCCGAGTCGTTCTGGATGATGAGCGAGTCGCCCTGCGTGTCGTCGAAGAAAACCCGGTTGATCACGTTGTGCGAGGAGTCGAGAAGGAAGTTCGCCGCCTTCGGGCTATCGCGGATCGTGATGCCATCGAACGTCCAGTAGTCGGATTCATCCAGTTCCAATGCTTCGACGACCGCCTCGTTGGCGCTCGTGTCCGCACGGACCACCGGGTGCTCGGGGTCGGAATCGCTCGGATCGTAGTAACGCAAGAACTTTCTCGTCGTGGCCGAGCCGGAGACCGTGTGGAGTTCTAGCGTCCCCAATGACGAGTAGTCGCCCGGTTTGATGCAGAAGACGTCCTTCGTGCTCCAGGGCACGTTCGACCAATTGGTCTCCGTGGTGTCGATGATGTGCGCGCTGCCGTCGCAGGCCGGAAGCGTCACGTCGACTTCGAAGGCTCCTTCCTCGTAGTCCGGGGGGACGAATCCGGGCACGTCTTCTCCGGTTCGGTACTCGATTTCGAGCGTCGGGGCTCCGGAACCCGAGGCGGCGAAGGAGGCGCGGTCCTGGGCGCCAGGGGTCTCGAAGTCCTCTCCGTCGAATCGGAGTCGGAACTGCGTCTTTGCGGCATCGTTGATGAGCTCGAGGCCGACGCTGCCGAAGTCCTCGTCGAAGTCGACGGTCGGGCTTCCCGGGTCGCCGATCGTCAGGAAGCCGTCTCCCTCGCCGCCGACGTCGGCCTCGAAGTCGTTGCTCTGAAGAAGTTCGTTTGCGCCGAGGGAGCCGCGAAAGCCGTCCAGCAGCAGGTCACCCAGCGAACCGAAGGGGTCGCCGGCCTCGTAGACGTATCGGAGGTCGAGGGTGACGGATTCGATCACAGCTCCGGTGGGCAGCCCGGAGGTGTCGAAGGAGAGAATTCCGTACAGGCGCTGATGGGTCGAGCGATCTCCGACGTCCACGGCGGTTGTATCCGTGTAGTCGCCAACGCCCGTTCCCTGCGCGCTCTCCTTCACGTAGCCGGTCTGATTGTCCGCCGTCACCGTCAGGGTCACTGCAGCCGAGCTCTCGGCCAGGAAGAAGGCGACGACACTCCAAGCGATTCGAGCGAGCATATGGACCTCCTGGGTTGCGACACCACCCAGGCTAGGTCCGAATCAAACGGCGATCGATGCGTCCAAAGTTGTCGAGGCGGTTTGCCCGGAGGCAAACTGCCTCAGGCGTAGTGCGAGCGGCGCTTGACGGCGATCTGGCGGTCGAGCGTGAAGATGTCGACCTTCTTCCAGCCGTCCTCGGCGGACTCGTCCCGCACGAACTTGTGGCCGAGCAGGCGGGTCTCGACGATGCCGAGGTCTTCGCGGCTCGGGTGGTCGCTCTTGGCGAGGATCTCCGTCGCGGCGTAGACCGTGTCGCCCGCGAACAGCGGGGCCGTGTGGCGGCCGGTCGTGTAGACCACGTCGCCGAGGGCGTTGTCGCCGACGTCCGGGCAGGACAGGCCGAGGCACAGCACGAACGGGATGCCGCCGAAGATGATCAGCTGGCCGCCGACGTACTGGTCGGGGTTGCGGTCGATCATGTTCTGGTTGCAGTGGACCTGGCTCGTGTTGTCGAGGATCGCCGTCAGGTAGATGTGCTCGTCGGTGATCGTGCGCGCGCGCGAGTGCTCGATGCGCGTCCCGGGCTCGAGGTCCTCGAAGTAGCTGTCGGGGGCGGAGAGGTGGGCCAGGGCCTTGTAGTCGGCCGAGGCGTCGTACTCCGGAAGCCAGAGATCGCAGGCGACCTCGTCGGGCGCGATCTCGCCGGCGTGGAGATCCGCGTCCATGTCGTCCTTGTAGACCTGGACCTTGCGCTGCCAGGTCGCGACGACCGCTTCGTCCTCGCTCCCGACGTTCTTGCGCGCCGTCGACTGCACGTGGACGATGCCGAGGTTCGGGCGGCTCGAGGAGGGGCGGACGCCGAGGACCTTGGTCTCGACCTCGATCGTGTCGCCCACGTAGACCGGGGCGCCGAAGCGCATGTCGATGTACTCGAGGTTCGCGCGCGCGTTCTCCGAGACGTCCTCGACCGTCTGGCTGAAGGCCACGAGCATCACGAGCCCCGGCGGGCAGACGAGCCCCTCGAACCCGTACGCCCGCGCGTAGCGCGCGTTCTTGGCGAAGGGGTTCGTCGTCATGTTGAACTCGGTGAAGGTGGTGAACAGGCCCTCGGTGACGGTCTTGCCGCCCTTGTGGCGGAACACCTGGCCGGGTTCGAAGTCCTCGAGGAAGTTGCCGGTCTTCTTGCGGATGATCTGGGGTGCGTCGCTCATGGGGTCTCCTGCGGCGCGGCACGATAGCAGCCTCCGGCGGTCGGGACATCGCGGGCGGTGCCCGGGGCCGGGTCGTATGCTGCCCGGGCAGGGAGGCGCCCGTGGGTGAAACGATCATCCGGCCCGGCGAGGCCCGCGACCTTCCGGGCATCGTCGCGATCATCAATCACTACATCGAGCGCACGGCGATCACCTTCGACGTCGTGCCCTACACCGTCGAGACGCGGCGCCCGTGGTTCGACCAGTTCGCGGCGACGGGCCGCTACCGGCTGCTGGTGGCCGAGGACGTGCAGAGTGGGCGCCCCCTCGGCTGGGCGTGCTCGGGGCCGTTTCGCGCCAAGGCGGCCTACGAGACGACCGCCGAGACCGGGATCTACCTGGCGCCCGATGGGGTCGGCGCCGGGCTCGGGACGCGGCTCTACGAGGGGCTGTTCGAAGCCCTGCGCGGGGAGGACCTGAACCGGCTCGTCGCCGGGGTGACCCTGCCGAACGAGCGCTCGGTCCGCCTGCACGAGCGCGTGGGCTTCGAGCGCGTCGGCGTCTTCACCGGGAACGGGCGGAAGTTCGGCGCCTACCACGACGTGGCGTGGTTCGAGCGGGAGGCACCGCGCTAGTCGCCGCGCTCACTCTCGAGCAGGGCATGCGCCGCGCAGCGGGCAGCGCGCAGCGCGGCCTTTCCGGCACGCGGCCTTTCCCAGGCGTTCGAGCGCTTCCTCCACCGCGGGGAGGGGAGGGGCGTCGGCTTCGTCGTCGAGCCGGCGGCGGAGCAGGGAGGGCGCACCCTCGAGGTCGTCCCACTCGTCGAGCCAGCCGAGGTGGGCTCCGGCCGCGAGGGCGGCCGGATCGAGCGGCGTTTCGTCCGCGGCCGGCCAGCGGTCCCGCAGGGCGCGCAGGAAGCGCAGCACGGTGCCGGGGCCGAGGCCCGGGCCGAGGCGCACCAGACGCGCCCCGAGTTCTTCGAGGGAGGGGCCTTCGGCGGCCAGCGCGTCGAGGGAGCCGCCGGCCCCCTCGACCAGGGCCGCCGAACAGCGTGAGAGCTGCGCGGCGAGCACCTCGGGCCTGCGCAGTTCGGCCGCGGCGAGCGCATCGGTCAGGCTCGCCCCGCCGGTGGCGACCTTCTCCGCTGCATCGAGGCCGGCCGAGGCCAGCGCGGCGAGGGCCGTCTCCACGCGGTCTTCGCGCCGGTCGCCCGCGCGCAGCAGGCAGGCAGCGAGCCACAGGAAACGGTCCGTTTCGCTTCCGGCCCCCGGGTCGAGGGCCAGCCGGGAAGGCCAGCCGGGCCCCATTTTGCGCAGGAACGCCGCTGCCGAGAGTTTCTCCGCCGCCAATGCCTTCTCCATCGGAAACCCTTGGGGGACCGGGGCCCATGCCATATAGTGCGCCGGCACTCGGCGGAGGGAAAGGTTCGTGCTCGTCGCGGTCCCCAAGGAAAAGACACCGCGTGAACGCCGCGTTGCGCTCACGCCCGATGGCGTGAAAGCGCTCGCCAAGCTCGGCTGCGAAGTGGCCGTGGAGGCCGGTGCGGGCCTCGAAGCGGGCTTCACGGACCCCGAATACGAGGCCGCCGGCGCGCGGCTCGAGGCGAACGCCGCGGGCCTGCTCGGCAGCGCGGACCTCGTCCTCAAGGTCTCGCCGCCCACCGACACCGGTGCGGGTCACGAGATCGATCAGCTGAAGCAGGGCGCCACGTTCATCGGCTTCCTGCGCCCGCTCGATCAGCCCGAGCTCGCGGGCCGGCTGGCGAAGCAGGGGGCGACCTCGTTCTCGATGGAGCTGATCCCGCGCATCACGCGCGCCCAGAGCATGGACGCCCTCTCGTCCCAGGCGACGATCATGGGCTACCAGGCGGTGCTTCACGCCGCGGCGACGCTCGGGAAGTTCTTCCCGATGCTCGTGACGGCGGCCGGAACGATCTCGCCGGCGCGCGTGCTCGTGGTCGGCGCGGGCGTCGCGGGCCTGCAGGCCATCGCGACGGCCAAGCGCCTCGGCGCCGTCGTCGAGGCCTACGACACGCGCAGCGTCGTGAAGGAGCAGATCGAATCCGTCGGCGGCCGCTTCGTCGAGCTCGATCTCGACACCGGCGACTCCGAGGATTCGGGCGGCTACGCCAAGGCCCAGTCCGAGGAGTTCTACGCGAAGCAGCGCGAGCTCCTCGGCGAGGTCGCGAAGAAGTGCGACGTCGTGATCACGACGGCCCTCGTCCCCGGTGCGCCGGCGCCCCGGCTCCTCGAGGAGAGCGCCGTCGAGGGCATGAAGCAGGGCTCGGTCGTCGTCGACCTCGCCGCGGCGAACGGCGGCAACGTCGCCCTGACCCAGCCGGACGAGACGGTCGAGGCCCATGGCGTCCGGATCTACGGGCCCACCAACCTCGCGAGCGCCATCCCGTTCAACGCGAGCCAGATGTACTCGCGGAACCTGGTGACGTTCCTGACCCACCTGATCAACGAAGGGAAGATCGAGCTCGATCTCGAAGACGAGATCACCTCGGGCGCCCTGTTGACCCACGAGGGCCGCATCGCCAACGAGCGCGTGCGGGGCCTCGTCGAAGGAGGCGCCAACTGATGCTCGCCGATCCCGGTGCCGCACTCACCATCTTCGTCCTCTCGATGTTCGTCGGCTTCTTCGTGATCGCGAAGGTGCCGCCGCTGCTCCACACGCCGCTCATGTCGGGTTCGAACGCGATCTCCGGCATCACGATCGTCGGTGCGATCCTGGCCGCCGGCCACGGCGACACGACCATCGCGAGCTGGCTCGGCTTCCTCGCCATCGTCTTCGCGACGATCAACTGCGTCGGCGGCTTCCTGGTGACGAACCGGATGCTCGCCATGTTCGGGAAGAAGGGTTAGGCCGTGGGCTCGAGCTTCATCGTCCAGCTCGCGTATCTGAGCGCCGCGGTCCTGTTCATCTTCGGGATCATGCGCATGTCCGCCGCCAAGACGGCGGTGTCCGGCAACCTGCTCGCCTCGATCGGCATGCTCGTCGCCATCGTCGCGACGCTGCTGAACCAGGGCGTCGTCAGCTACGGCATGATCGTCGGTGGCGTGATCACGGGTGCCGTCGTCGGCGGCCTGATGGCCACGCGCATCCAGATGACGGCCATGCCGCAGATGGTCGCGCTGCTGAACGGCTTCGGCGGGATCGCCTCGGCGCTCGTCGCGAGCGCGGAGCTGCTACGCGGCGGGGTGAGCATCGCCCAGGGCCCCGGCGTCGTTCCCGTGGCCATCGTACTCGGCATCCTGATCGGCGGCGTCACCTTCACCGGCAGCTTGATCGCCTTCGCCAAGCTGCAGGAGGTGATGACCGGCGCGCCCATCCAGTTCCCGGGCCAGAAGTTCGTGAACGGCGCGATCCTGCTCTCGGCGATCGCCGCCGGCGTGATGATCTACCAGGATCCGACGAACACGACGGCCTTCGCCGTGCTCGTGGGCGCCGCGGCCGTGCTCGGTGTGATGGCGGTGATCCCGATCGGCGGCGCGGACATGCCCGTCGTGATCTCGCTCTTGAACTCCTACTCGGGCCTCGCGGCCTGTGCGACGGGCTTCGTGCTCGGCAACGCCGGTCTCGTGATCTCGGGTTCGCTCGTCGGTTCGGCCGGCATCATCCTGACCAAGATCATGTGCGACGCCATGAACCGCTCGCTCTCGAACGTGCTGTTCGGCGCCTTCGGCGCGGCGGCCGAGACGGGTGGCCAGCAGGGCGGCATCGATCGCCCGGCGGTGAAGGGCTACACGGCCGAGGACGCGGCGATCGTCTTCAACTCCGCGAGCTCCGCGATCATCGTGCCCGGGTACGGCATGGCCGTCGCCCAGGCCCAGCACGCGGTGCGCGAGCTCATGGACACGCTCGAGTCCCGCGGCGTGAAGGTCCGCTTCGCGATCCACCCGGTGGCCGGCCGCATGCCGGGCCACATGAACGTGCTCCTCGCCGAGGCCAACGTGCCCTACGAGAAGCTCGTCGAGATGGAGCAGATCAACTCGGACTTCGGCGAGACCGACGTCGCGTTGATCATCGGCGCGAACGACGTCGTGAACCCGGCCGCCCGCGAAGACGAATCGAGCCCGATCTACGGGATGCCCGTGCTCGACGTCGACTTCGCCCAGCACGTCATGGTGATCAAGCGGAGCCTGAACCCGGGCTTCGCCGGGATCGACAACCCGCTCTTCTACAACGAGAACACCATGATGATCTTCGGCGACGCCAAGGGCGTGGCCGTGGAGATGGCCGAAGCCGTCAACGAGAGCTGAGGCGTCCGCTTGGACGCCCGCTGGCCGCTCGTGGTATAGGATCGACATGGGTCGATCCTTCTTCATGCTCTGCAGCCTCGTGCTGCTCGTTCCGGGTGCAGCAACGGCCGCCGAGTGCGGCGACGGCATCGACAACGACGGCGACGGCCGGATCGACCGATCCGATCCAGACTGCCGCAGCGCCCTCGATGACGCCGAGGCCGCCGAGTGCAACGACGGCATCGATAATGACGGCAACGGTCTCATCGACGTCTGGGACCCCCAGTGCCTCGTCCGGGAACAATCCTGCGAGGGCCTCATCCGCTGCCCCCCGCGCCGGCCCCATGCCTGCGACGATGGTTGGGACAACGAAGGTGACGGGCTCGTCGATCTCGCCGATCCCGAATGTCAGGGCAAGCCGTGGACCCGCAGCGAGCTCCACGCGTGTGAAGATGGGATCGACAACGACCGGGATGGGTTCAGCGACCTGGCCGATACGGAGTGTGACGCGCTGAACAGCGACGCCGAGCACGCCGCCTGCAACGACGGCGTCGATTCCGACGGCGACGGCCTGGTCGACTTCCCTCACGACGACGGCTGCAGCGACATCTTCGACGACGACGAACGCCCGGCCTGTTCCGATGGCCTGGACAACGACGGCGACGGCGACGTCGACCTGGCGGACAGTCACTGTCTCGTGCCCGGCCAACGCCGCGAGGCGCCCCGGCCGGACTGCCGGCGGGGCGACCCGCCCGGGATCCTCCTGGGGGCGCTCCTGCCCCCCGGGCTCGCCCAGGCGCGGCACAAGCGACGCTAGCGGCCCGGTTCCGGGCCGAGCTTGCTTCGGCCGCACGCCGGGGGGATGATCGAGCCTCCGGGTCTCGCAAGGAGGTCGCCATGGCACGCTTCCGGCTCCTGGCTTCGATCGCGGCGCTCGGGTTCGCCGGGCCCGCCCTGGCCGCACCCGTCCAGACGAACGTCATCCTCGGGATCAATCTGCAGGGCATTGCTCCCCTGACGATCAGCGGCGCGACGACCGTCTCGGTCAGCGGCAGCTCCGTCGCGATCCCGGCCGGTGCGGTGAGTCTCCCGTTCGATCTGATCCTTCCGGTGACTTCCACGACGGCGATCGCCTCGATCACGGTGATGACCCTGTCGAACCAGGCCGGAACCTTCTCGGCGGGGGGCGTGACCGCCCAGGCGCCGGGGGAGGTCTGCCCGGGCGGCGGGCCGGGATGGGGCGTGGCCTGCAACCAGGGCGGCGGAGTCGGCGGTGTGATGGGGATCAACGGCTTCGTGAACGTCCACGTCGTGCCGAACATCGTCGTGATCCCGGTGAATCTCGACGCTGCGGGGATCGGGCAGGGCGGGTTCACCTCGGCGCCCTTCACGTTCGACGCCGGCGCCTGGAGCACCGGCGCGGCCTTCGTCAACACGGGAAACGGTCTCGTCACGACGAGCGGGAGCGTCGCGCCGCTCACGCTCGTCACGCCGACCTACGTGCTGGCGCTCGGCAACCTGCTGCCGATCCTGTCCTACCTGACCTTCACGAACACGTCGCACCCGATCCCCGAGCCGGGGTCGCTGCTTCTCGTCGGGGCCGGGCTGGCGGGCCTCGTCCTGGCGCTGCGGCGGCGCTAGGCCGTCCGCGCCCGCTCCTTCGTGCAGAACTGCTCGACCAGGGTGGCGGAGCCGGCGGCCATGAAGCTCTCGATGAGCGGGTTGTCCTGGTTGTAGGTGCGGGTCGCGCCGTCGAAGTCGACGTAGACGCCGCCGGCCTCGCGCACGAGGATGTCGCCCGCGCACACGTCCCACTCGTTCTTCGGTGCCATGGAGACGTTGAGATCGCCCTCGCCCGAGGCGACGCAGGCGAGCTTCCACGCGATCGAGCCCACGGGCTCGATCTTCGCGAACCAGCCCTCGTGGGGCGCGAACTTGTCGCGGGAGATCTCGGTCCGGCTCGCGATCACGACGGCCGAGGAGAGCTCCGCGCAGGCGGAGACGGTGACGCGCTCGCCGTCGCGGAAGGTGCCGCCGCCGCGCGTCGCCCAGACCGCGACGTCGGCGATCGGGTTGTAGATCACCCCGACCACGGGCTCGCCGTATTCGACCATCCCGATCGAGACGCAGAACTCCGGGATCTTCTTCGTGAACTCCTTCGTGCCGTCCATCGGGTCGATGATCCAGGCGCGGCGCTTCTCGAGGCGCGACTTGTCGTCGATCGTCTCCTCGGACATCAGGCCGTCCTCCGGGAAGGACTCGCGCAGGTGCTTCGCGATGATGCGATCGCTTTCGAGATCGGCCTGGGTGAGGGGGTTGTCCTCCGACTTCTCCCAGTGCTCGGTCCCGGTCTCGTAGAAACGGCGGACCGCCGCTCCCGCTTCGCGTGCGGCGTCGAGGGCGACTTCGAGTTCTCGTTCGTAGGGCATGGCGCGCGAGTATACTGGCTCGCCATGGCCGGGACGGACGTCGAGGACGGTTTTCTGGCACGCCCCGACGAAGCCGGCCCCCACCCGGGCGTCGTGCTGATCCCCGACGTCCGGGGCCTCTACGATCACTTCCGCGAGCTGGCTGCGCGTCTCGCGCGCGAGGGGTTCGTCGTTCTCGCCGTCGATCTCTACCGGCGAACGGGCCCGCCGACGATCACGAGCCCCGCCCAGGCGATGGCCTGGATCGCCGAGCTCTCCGACGGCGAGGTGCTCGGCGACCTGCAGGCGGCCATCGACTTCCTCGCCGGGCACGAGGCGGTGGCGGCGCGGCCGGTCGGCATCACCGGGTTCTGCATGGGCGGACAGTACGCGATCCTCGCCGCGTGCACGTGCCGCGGCCTCTCGGCCTGCGCCCCGTTCTACGGGATGCTCGCCTACGCGGACGGCCTCGACCCCGCCCGCAAGCTGCGCTCGCCCCTGGAGGCCGCCCCCGATCTCTCGTGCCCCCTGCTCGGTCAGTACGGCGACGAAGACGCGCTGATCCCCGTCGAGGACGTGCGCGCCTTCGAAGCGCGCGTCGCGGCCACCGGGTACCCGAGCGAGATGGTCGTCTACGCCGGCGCCGGGCACGCCTTCATGAACGACACCCAGCCCGCGGCCCATCGCCCCGAGGCGGCTGCGGCCGCCTGGCGCCGCCTCGTCGACTTCCTGAACGACTCCCTGAAAGGAGACGCATGAGCACGCCGAAGCGCGTCCTGCTCTACGTGATGAGCGCGGCCTACTGTTTCGCCGGCTTCAACCACCTGATGAACCCGGACTTCTACGTGGCGATCATGCCGCCGGGCCTGCCGAACCCGGAGTGGCTGAACGTGATCTCGGGCCTGTTCGAGATCATCCTGGGCGTCTACGTGCTCGAACCGCGCACGCGGATCCTCGCGGCCTGGGGCCTCATCGCGCTGCTGATCGCGGTCTTCCCGGCGAACCTCTACGTCGCGCTCGAGAACGTCGGCCGGGAAGGACCGGGTTCGGGTGCCGGGGCCGCCAACTGGATCCGGCTGCCGTTCCAGCTGCTCTTCATCGCCTGGGCCTGGTGGTACACGATCCCCGACGAGGAAACCCGCGACGCGCCGCTCTTGTAGTGCCACGCCTCGGGCCCCCGGCGCCACTTCCTGTACGGGGGCACCGCCAGGTGTCGAGGTCCGGAAGGGAGGCTCCCATGCGGTTCGCGCTTCTTCTCGGCTTGCTGACGGTCCCGTTCGGTTTCGCACCCGCAGCGCGGGCCGCGCCGGTGCTCGCGAATCTGGTGCTCGAGCTGCAGAGCCCCGGCTTCCTGCCGGTCTCGCTCTCCGGCGTCGCCACGATCTCCGTGACCGGGACGACCGTGGTACTGCCGGGATCCGCCTTCCCCCAGGTCCTTCCGACGGTTTCGTTTCCCGTGACCCGCCCGGCGCTCACGGCCTCCTCCGGAGTCGCGTTCCAGGGCGGCACGTTTTCCCTGGGTGGCCTCACCGGACAGGCGGCGGGGGAGGCGTGTCCTCCGGGCCCTCGCCAGGCCTGCAACGTCGGGGGCGGGATCGGTGGGCTGCTCGGCCTCTCGGGCGGTCTCAACGTCCACCTCATCCCGGGCGTCGTCGTTCTTCCGCTCGACCTGGATGCCATGCGCGTAGGGCAGGGTGGCTTCGCCGGAACGGCACCGACCTCGGCCTACGACGCGGCGGGCTGGACCACGCGGACCGGGCTCGTGAACACCGGCACGGCGACTCTCTCCCAGGTCGCGTCCTCGCCGGCGCCGGGCTTTGCTCTCCAGCTCGTTTCGCCCACGTACGTCGGCTTCCTCGGGAACACGCTGCCGATCTTCGCGACCCTGACGATCTCGGGCACGGTGCTCCCCGTGCCCGAAGCGGCGCCTCTCGCGCTGCTCGGAGCCGCTCTGCTCGTCATCGTGCTGGGGAGGCGCGGCTAGCGCGTCTCTTTCCGGAACCAGTCGGCCGTCGACGCCAGGCCCTCGGCCAGGGCGACGCCCGTGCCGAGGTGGCGGTGGAGTTCGGCGGGGTCGAGCACCGAGCGCTCGACGTCGCCGGCGCGGCGCGGGCCGTCCGAGAACTCGGAGCGGCTCGCGAGGTGCTCCTTCAGGTGCTTCGCGAGCGTCCGGGTGTCCGTGGCGACGCCCGTGCAGACGTTCAGCACCGGCACGTCGATGCGGCCTTCCATCGCGGCGAGGTTCGCGGCGACCACGTCGTCGACGTGGACGTAGTCGCGGACGCAGCCATCGTCGCCCGGCTCGCGGCGCGCGTTGATCTGGATCGGCTCCCCGGCCACGAGGCGGCGCGCAAAGATCGCCACGACGCCGGCCTCGCCGTGCGGGTCTTGCCGCGGGCCGTAGACGTTGGCGTAGCGCAGCACCGTGCTCGCGAGGCCGTGCTCGCTCGCGTAGCAGGTGAGGTAGTGCTCGACCGAGAGCTTCGCGCAGGCGTAGGGCGAGAGCGGGACGGGCGGCGTGTCCTCCCGCGCCAGGGTGCCCTCGGGCACTTCGCCGTAGATGGCGCCGCCGGTCGAGGCGAACAGCAGGCGGCCGACGCCTTCGGCCACGCAGGCGTCCATGATCTGGAGGCCGCCGCACACGTTCACCTCGGCGTCGAAGACGGCCTCGCGCACGCTGATCGAGACGCTCGCCTGGGCCGCCTGGTGGCTCACGACCTCCGGCCGCGCCTCGGCGAAGGCCCGGCGCACGGCGTCGCGGTCGCGCACGTCCGCTTCGAAGAACGCCGCGCCTTCGGGCAGGTTCTCCCGCTTGCCGGTCGAGAGATCGTCGAGGATCGAGACCTCGTGGCCGGCCGCGAGTGCGGCCTCCGCCACGTGGCTCCCGATGAAACCTGCACCGCCGGTGACGAGGAGTCGCATGGCGGCGGAACGTAGCAACTCCCGGCGCCGGTTCGGGCGGCATCGGTGCGCCGAGCGGACGGGACTCGAAGGCTAGGCGGGGGGTGCCGGCGCGGCGGGGCGCGCGACGACGAGGGCGAGGGTCTGCTTGCGCGTCGCGTGGCGCGTGACCTGGACGTCGAGCGGGATCCGCAGGCCGCCGCCGTCGCGAAGCGCGGCCCGGAAGCGGGTGGGTTCGCCGCATTCGGCCACGGCATCGATCTGGGCGACCCACTCCTCGGCGTCCGGGCTCGCGAGGAACTTCCCGACGTTGCTCGCCAGCAGCGCGTCGCGCTGGAGGCCGAGCAGAGCGCCGGCGGCCGGGTTGGCATCGACGATCCGGCCCGTGTCCGGGTCGATCGCGAGGAAGGCGTCGGCGATGCGGTCGATGGCGGCCCGCACGGCCCGGGCTCCGGTGCGGGCGGCGCCGCGGCGCCGGCGGCTGCTCTGCGTGCCGCGCACCGCCGTGAGGAACTGGACGGCGAGCGGGGCGAGGGCCGCGCGCGTGGCGGGCCCCTCCGCCGGGCCGGCGACCCGCTCCGCGGCCGCGCACCAGGCCTCGATCAGGCTGCGGACGCGGGCATCGTCGAGCTTCAGGCCGTCGAGCGCGGGCGCCGAGCGAACGCCGCGTAGCAGGCAGGAGGCAGCGAACGTGCGGAAGCGGCGCAGCGCCTCGGCTTCCGGAGACGTCACCGCGGGCATCCGCTCGCCGAGTTCGGCGGCGAGGGACGCCTCGATCGCCCGGCGTTGCCGCACGATCCATCCCGCGAGCGCGGGAGCGTGCGCGGCCGCAATCCCTACATCGCTCAAGTGGATCGGTCTCCGTTCGCCGGCCCGTTGCGCGCCGGCTTCTCAAGGAAACCCCGTCTCAATAGCGAAGCGAACCTGGCCGATAAACCCCTCACCATGGAGCGACCCCCCCGAATCGTGGCCTCGTACGCCGGTGAGCGGAGCTATTCGCCGCTGGCTTCCAAGATCCTGCCCAAGATCGGCTACGACATCGTGCCGATCGAGTGCTACGCCGAGCGCGCCGAGCGCCCGCCGGACGTGCAGGTCGTGGAGGAGAAGCGTCTCCCCGAGATCTTCGAGACCACCGCGGCCTCGTCGATCCCGACCGTCGTGCTGACGGGCTGGCGGGGTGCGCCGGCCGTGGACGGCAAGATCATCGTCGGCGCCGTGCGGGCCCCGGCCGGCCTGCACGAGCTCTATCGCGTGCTCCAGGAAGCCCTCGAGGAGCAGCCGCGCTCCGTCCCCCGCGTGCCCACGCGCCTGCAGGCGCGCTGCCGCCGCGACAGCATGGAATGGGACGCCCGAGTCCTCTCGCTCTCCGAGAACGGCTGTCTGATCAAATCGTCGGTGGTGCCGCCGCTCGGCGCGGTCCTCGACCTGACCTTCGAGCTGCCGGAGCTCGGCGCGATCGAGACCCAGGCTTCGGCGAGCTACCAGCTCATGCCGCAGCTCGGCCTGATCTTCCACGCGACCCGGCCCGACTTCCGCCGGGCCATCGCGCGCTACGTGACCCACGAACTCGCCGCGAGCTGATTCTCGGGGCTCGGAAGGGCTGTGTTCGGCCCTAGCGATCCGCGTTCTTGAAGATCGGCATGTTCGCTTCGGTCGCCACGTAGATCACGTTCGGGTTCTCGTTCAGGGTCTTGATCCACAGGTACTGCAGGTAGGCGCTCGAGAGCGTCGAGCGGACGATCTTCTGGGCTTCCGCCGCACCGCGCGCCCGCGCGACCTCGATCTGGGCGTCCTTCTCGGCCTGCTCGAGCTCGAACTGCTTCTGCTGCACGCGCTGCTCGGCGGTGAGCTTGGCCTCGATGCTCTCGCGGAAGCGCTGCGGAAGCTGGACGTCGCGCAGGAGCACGTCGACCACGTTCACGCCGCGCGGCCCGAGGCTTTCGACCAGGCTCGCCTTGATCTTGTCGGCGATCTCCTTGCGCCCCTGCTCGCTGTAGATGTTGCGGACCGGGTAGCCCGCCACGACGTCGCGCAGCGCGTTGCGGAAGTAGGGCAGGATCAATGTCTGGTAGTACTTGCGCTCGGTGCCGATCGTCTTGCGGATCTCGGGTGCTCGAGCCGCTTCGACCTGGAAGAGCAGCGAAGTATCGAGGCCGACGATCAGACCCTCCGATGAGGGGACGGTCGCCTGCTCCTTGTACTCCTGGAGCTTCACGTTCCAGGTCTCGACCTGGCGGGCGACGGGGATGACGAAGGTCATGCCCTGGCCGATGGGCTCGTCGCCGATCGCGCCGAAGCTCTTCGAGACGCCGACTTCGCCGTCTTCGATGATGACGCAGGCGGTGGTGACCAGCGGGAGGAGGGAAAGCAGGACGATTCGGGCGAAGCGGGCCGAACGTTTCATGGGGATGTCTCCTGGGGCGTGATGGGTACGCAGGGGGAATTTGCCAAGTCGAACGCCCGGGGTCAGGGGAAAAGCGCACCCGCGGTGCCGGGCCCGTCGCCGTCGGTGGCGGCCGGCCGCCGGGCGGGCCCGGGAAATGCCCCCGAGGCCGGGAAACCCGCTCCCGCCGGAGCTACTCTGCCCGTCCACCCGGAGGGCCCATGGCCGACCCCAGTTCGCCCGAAAGCTGGCAGGAGTTCGATCTCCTCGCCCCGACGCCGGAACATCGCATGCTGGCGGAGACGCTGCGCGAGTTCGTGGCCCAGGAGGTCGAGCCCCAGGCCGCCGAGTTCGATCGCAGCGAGACCTTCAACCACGCACTCTTCCGCCGGGCCGGGGAGCTCGGCCTGCTCGGGGTGACCCTGCCCGAGGAGTACGGGGGCGCCGGGCTCGACGCGGTGGCCGCCGTCCAGATCATGGAGGCGCTCTGCACCTCGGACCCGGGGTTCGCCCTGGCGGTCCTGGCCCATGCGTACCTCTTCGCCAACAACGTGGCGGTGAACGGCAGCGAGCTCCAGAAGAAGCACATCCTGCCGCGCTCGGCCTCGGGCGAGTGGCTCGGTGGCCTGTGCATGACCGAGCCCGCCGTCGGGACCGACGTCCTGAACCTGAAGACCCGCGCCCGGCGCGACGGCGACGCCTACGTCCTCGACGGGACGAAGACCTTCATCACCAACGCCAGCGACGGCCAGGAGCTCGGCGACTGCTTCATCGTCTACGCCGCGACCGAGCCCAAGGTGATCAGCTCGTTCCTCGTCGAGAAGGGGATGGAAGGGTTCCGGCTCGGCCAGAAGTGGGAGGACAAGCTCGGCATGCGGGCCTCCTTCACCGGCGAGCTCGTCTTCGACGGCGTGCGCGTTCCGCTCGAGAACCGCATGGGCGACGAGGGCGAGGGCACGATCCACATGATGCGCAACCTCGAGATCGAGCGGCTCACGCTCGCGGCGATGTCCCTCGGGATCGCCGAACGCTGCCTGCGCGTGATGATCGACTACGCGAACGAGCGCACGACCTTCGGCAAGCCGATCCGCGAGCACGGCCAGATCCAGCGCTACATCGCCGAGACGTTCGCCGAGTGGCGCGCCGCGCGGATCTTCGTGTACGACACCGCGCGGCGGCTGCGGCTCGACTCCGTCGGCCAGCGCGTGGACGCCGACGCGACCAAGCTCTTCGCCTCCCAGGCCGCCAAGCGCGCCGCGGACGCCGCGATGCAGGTGCTCGGGGGGTACGGGTACATGGGGGAGTACGTGGTCGCGCGGCTCTGGCGGGATGCCAAGCTGATCGAGATCGGCGGCGGCACCCTCGAAGCGCACCACAAGAACATCACCAAGGACCTCACGCGAGATCCCGGCTGGCTCGATCGCTAGGACCATGACGAACGAGGAGATGGCGGAGCGGCTGGGCGCCTTCGTGGCCCACCAGGCCGGCGCCCCCGAGCGGAGCGTCCGCATCGAGGGGCTCGCGCGGCTCGCCGGCGGTGCCTCGCGCGAGCTCTGGTCCCTCGACGTCGTCTTCGACGAGAGCGCGCCCGACGGCCCGGAGCGCCTCGAGCTGGTGATGCGGCGCGACCCGCCCGGGCGCGCGGGCGAATCGGACCGCCGCCTCGAGTTCGAGCTGATCCGCCGGGTCGCCGCGACGGGCGTGCCGGTTCCACGGGTCCACTGGGCCTGCATCCAGCCCGACGTGCTCGAGACGCCCTTCTTCCTGATGGAGCGGCTCGCCGGGGAAACGCTCCCCCGCCGCCTGCTGCGCGACGAGGCGTACGCGGCCACACGGGAGGGCATCGTCGAGGCCCTCGGCGGGATGCTCGCCCGCATTCACGCGACGGAGACCGATCAGCGGAGCCTGCGGACCCTCGACCGCCCGGTCGCGGGCCGTCCGCCGGCCGAGGACCAGCTCGAACTCACCGCCAAGGCGATCCGCGAGCTCTCGCCGGATCCGCACCCGATCCTCGACCTCGCCGAGCGCTGGCTGCGCGAACGCCTGCCCGCGCCCGGCCGCGAAACCCTCGTCCACGGCGACTACCGCATCGGGAACGTGATGTTCGACGAGAAGGGCGTGGTCGCGATTCTCGACTGGGAGCTCGCCCACGTCGGCGACCCGGCCGAGGACCTCGGCTGGTTCTGCACCAAGGCCTGGCGTTTCGGGAGCCCGCTGCCGGCCGGCGGCGTCGGCACGCGCGAGGCGCTGCTCGAGGCCTACGAGCGCGGCGGGGGAGGGGAGGTCTCGCTCGAAACGCTTCGCTTCTGGGAGGCGCTCGGGAGCTTCAAGGTGGCCCTCGTCTTCATCCGCCAGGCCCACGTCCATCTCTCCGGAGCGATGCCCTCGCTCGAACTCGCCTCCCTCGGGCGCCGCACCGCCGAGGCGGAGGAAGCCCTGGTCGAGCTCATGGAGACCTCTGGAGGGGGATCGTGAACGACCAGCCCACCGCACCGGAGCTGCTGCGCGCGGTCGAGCGCTTCCTCGAGGAGCAGGCCGTGCCGGCCCTGTCGGGCCCGAACCGGTTCCACGCCCGCGTTGCGGCGAACGTCGTGGCGATCGTCGCCCGCGAGATCGAGACCGAGGAGGCGCATCTCGCGGCCGAGTGGAAGGGCCTCGGCACGCTGCTCGAAGACGCGTCGCCGCCGCCCGCGCCGCGCGAGGCGTTGCGCGAGGCGGTGCGGGAGCGGAACGCCGCCCTCGTCGAGCGCGTCCGGTCCGGCGAAGCGGATTCCGGCCCGTTTCGCGCGGCCTTGCTCGCGCACTTGCGCACGGTCGTGGACGCGAAGCTCGAGGTCGCGCGGCCGCCGCGCGTGAAACGCCCGAAGAGCTGATACCCTGCGGCCTTCCCGGAGGCCTCGATGAAACCGCTCTCGCTCTCGCTGCTCTTGCTCCCCCTGCTTCTCGGATCGCCCCTCGCGTCCGCCGCCGAACGCTGCGTGACCTATCCGAAACAACAGCGGATCGCCCACGGTCTCTACCTCCAGCAGTTCGTGCTGCGCTGTGAGACCGTCGCCGAGCCGCGCCGGGACGCCGTCCAGGAAGCGCGCGATTGGCTCGCACTCTGCGCCGAGGCCGGCGGGAGCACGGCGAGCTGTTCGGCCGCCTACGCCGGGCTCCGCGCGCCCAAGGCCGAGGATGCCCTGCGCGTCGCCCGGGTCGAGCGGACGCAGAAGCTCGAGCCGATCGCCTCGCCGCTGCCGAAGAAGCCGGCCGCCGCGGGTGCCGAGGCGAAGTGGAAGAAGCCGGGGCTCCTGACCAACCGCTGAGGCTCGACCGCTCTGGCTGCGAGGGCGTGATACGCTCGCGCGCCATGGCAGTCATCGAACCCGACACCGAAGCCCTCGGCCGGTTCCTCGCGGAGCCCGAGGACGGCCCGATCGTGATGATCAACCTCCTGCGCTACCGCGAGGAGGCCGCCTACGAAGAGGGCTTCGCGGCCGCACCCTGCACGGGCGCCGAGGCGTACGGCCGGTACTCCGAGGGCGTGACCCCGCTGCTCGGGCGCGCCGGCGCCCGTCCGATCTGGATCGGGCTGGTCCGAAGCGCGCTGATCGCGGAAGCGGGCGAGGAGTGGGACAACGCGATCCTCGTCGAATATCCGTCCCGGAAGGCGTTCGTCGAGATGGTCTCCTCGCCGGAGTATCAGGCCATCGCGCCCCATCGCACTGCGGCGCTCGCCGATTCGAGGCTGATCGCGACCTCGGGAACGCTCGTCCCGGCGCCCCAGTGACGCGACGCTGCGCAGCCGAGGCGATCGGCACCTTCGCGCTGGTCTTCGCCGGCACCGCCGCCATCGTCGTGGACGAAGTGGCGGGGGGCGGCTTCGGCACGCTCGGCATCGCGCTCGTCTTCGGGCTGGTCGTGATGGCGATGATCCAGGCCGTCGGCGACGTCTCGGGCGCGCACTTCAACCCCGCCGTGACGCTCGGCTTCTTCTTCGCGCGCCGGATGCCCGGCGCCGACGTGCCCGCCTACGTCGCGAGCCAGGTCGGCGGCGCGCTCCTGGCGAGCGGCCTGCTCCGGCTGCTCTTCCCGGACCACGCGACGCTCGGGCGAACGGCGCCTTCGGTCGCGCTCCCGGCGGCCTTCGCCCTCGAGATCGTCCTCACCTTCTTCCTGATGTTCGTGATCCTCGGCGTCTCGACCGGTGCCAAGGAGAAGGGGATCACCGCGGGCCTCGCGATCGGCGGCACCGTCGCGCTGTGCGCCCTGTTCGCCGGGCCGCTGACCGGCGCTTCGATGAATCCCGCCCGCTCGCTCGGCCCGGCACTCGTCTCGGGCCAGCTCGGCTCGCTCTGGCTCTACCTCGCGGCGCCGGTGTGCGGTGCGGGCCTGGCCGTTCTCGGCTGCCGCTGCGTCCACGAGCCCGGCTGTTGCAGCGCCGAGGCGACGGGCTAAGGAGAGAACCATGTTCATCGCGATGAATCGTTTCCGCATCGCCCTCGGGCGCGAGGAAGACTTCGAAACCCTCTGGCGCGAGCGCGAACGCCATCTCGACGGCGTCCCGGGCTTCCGGGACTTCCGGCTGCTGCGCGGCCCGAAGGACGAGGAGTGCACCCTCTATGCTTCCCACACCGTCTGGGATTCCGAGAGCGCCTTCTCCGACTGGACCCGGTCCGAGTCCTTCAAGAAGGCCCACGCCCAGGCGCGCGCGCCGAAGGGCACCTACCTGGGACACCCGGTCTTCGAGGGCTTCGAGGTGATCCTCGACCGCTAGGGCCGGCGGCGTTCGGGTTCAGCCCTCGAGCGTCCGAAGGAAGCGGTCCGCCTCCTGGATCGCCTGGCCGAGATCGTTCAGGAGCGTCTGCACGTCGCCCTCGATGGAGAGCACCGTCCCCTCGAGCGAAGCGATCGCCCGCGCGTTCAGGTTGTGCTTCAGGAAGAGGACCTGGTCGCGGAAGGCGACGAGCACGGGTTCCATGCGCGCCTCGGCGCGCTGCATCGCCCGCAGCAGCGCTTCGTAGCGGACCTCGGTCGCCTGGAGGCTGCGGGAGCTGCTGCGGCGAAGCTCCGGATTGCTGATCTGTTCGATCTCCCCGCGCCACTCGGCGAAGAGGTCCTGGGCCACCTCTTCAACCGAATCGATGCGCTGGCTCACGCGTTGGGCCTTGTTCTCGGAGCGCTCGAGGGCCGCAGCGAGGTCGCGATACACGGCCTCGACGTCGCCGCCGTCGTAGCCGGTGACGGACTTGAACTGGTCGTAGGCGTCCTGGAACTCCTCCTGGGCTTCGCCTTGCTCCGAGCGGCTGGCCTCGACGCGGTCCGCCAGGATGTGGCGCTTCTCCTGGCCGAACTGCTCCATCACGCCGTAGTAGGCGGTCGTGCAGCCCGAGAGCAGGAGGAGCCCCGCCAGGGCGATCGGCGTGACGAGTCTCGAGGCGCGCTGCGACATGGACGTCTCCTTCATTCCGAGAGCTTGGCGAGGGCGGCCGCCCTTCGCGCACCGTACTCGGCTTCCAGTTCCGGGGCGAGGCCGCGGCAGGAGGCGATCACCTGCTCGGACCATTCGAGAAAACTGCGCTGGGTCTTCGTCGACCAGGCGTCCGGGAGGCCGCCGACGTTGCTCGTGTGGTCGGCGAGCTTCAGCAGGCGCACGGGCTCCGGCGCGCTGCGTACGTGTTCGATCTGGAGGCGCTTGCGTTCGGCCTTGGGGAGCGACTTGTCGTCCGAGACGGCGTCGACGAGCTCTCGGACGACGGCCCCGAAGGCCTCCTCGACCTCCTCGAGGGTCGTCTCCGTGTCTTCGACCACGTCGTGAAGCACGGCGGCGACGAGCAGGTCGTCGTCCTGGCAGCGGGCGTGGGTGACGAGCAGACAGGCCACCTCGATCAGGTGGTTCACGTAGGGTTCGGCCCGGGAGCCTTTCCGGCGCTGGTCGACGTGGCGCTGCGCAGCGAAGTCCAAAGCACGAAGGAGCCGTTCCACGCGCGGGAACCTAGCAGGCCGGGCGTGGTGGTGTCCCGGACCGTTGGACCTGGCTCGGCGTGGTAGTGTCTCGCACCGTGGATCCGCTTCAGCACGTGCTCACCCGCTGTCTCGGCGAACTTCGCGAGTGGCGGGCGGAACATCCGGGGACCGTTCCTTCGGAGGAGTTCTACGCGCGCGTCGAACGCACGCTTCGCCAGCTGCGCCGCGTGCGCGATCCGGACGACGCCCGCCCCATCGTGATCGAGCTCGAACTCGCCGTGCGCGACGAGGGGCCGCTGTCCGAGGCCTTCCTTCCTTCGCTCGAGGCCCTGCACGAAGCCGTGACGCGGGTCAGGGTCTAGGCCGTGTCCGAGGGTTCGGAAGGGCAGGATCTGAAGGAGCGTCTCCTCGAGACCGCCCGCGAACTCCTGCGCTGTGATCTCACCGAGGCCACGGCGGGGAATCTCTCGGTGCGCCTGCCCGACGGCAACGTCGCGATGACGCCGTCCTCCCTCGCCTACGAGACCATGACCGTCTCGGACCTCGTCGTGACGGACCTCGAGGGCAACGTGCTGGAAGGGGAGCGCGCGCCGACGAGCGAGAAGGCGCTCCATCTGTGTTGCCTCCGCGACCACGCCGACGTCCATGCGGTGATCCACTGCCACGCCATGTTCGCCAGCATGTTCGCGATCACCCACCAGCCGATTCCGTGCGTGATCGAGGAGTTCGACATCTACGTCGGGGGCGAGGTGCCGGTCGCGGACTACCGGCTCACGGGTTCGGACGCCCTCGGCGAAGAGGTCGCACGCCACGTCGGTGAGCGCGGGGCCGTGCTGATGGCCAACCACGGCCTCCTGACCGTCGGCAAGGATCCGGAGCAGGCCTTGAAGGTCGCCTCCCTGGTGGAGCGTACGGCCAAGATCGTGTGGGGCGCTCAGGCGCTCGGGGAGGTCGTGCCGCTCCCGGACGAGACGCGCCGGAAGTTCGCGCCGCTCTACAAGGCCCTGCGCGGCGCCTGAAGCGTTCGCAGGCCGGCCTAGGGCTGCAGGCTCACCTTGAGCGCGCCCGCCTGGCGGTCCGCGGCGAGCTCGAAGGCGCGGGGCGCTTCGGCGAGCGGCACTTCATGGGTGACGATCTCGCGCGCGGCCCCGGTGCCTTCGGTGAGGAGCCGCACGGCGTCCGCGAAGTCGGCGCCGTGTTCCCCGTGCTCGTAGCAGTACGACCAGGCCAGCGTGTTCTCCTTCAGGAGGAGCGGGATCGTGTTCAGGGTCACCGGGCCCATGAAGACGCCGACCACGCTGATCGCACCGCCGGGCCGGATGGCCGCGGCCGCGGCATTCAGCGTGTCGGCGGTGCCGCCGACCGTCTCGATCACGACGTCGATGTCGCGCTCGCGGCCGAGGGCATCGAGGGCGCCCGGCTCGGCCTCCGCTTCCGAGAGGATGCGGTCCGCGCCGAGCGCCTCCGCGCGCTCCGCCTGGTGCGGGTGCCGGGCGCTCACGAGGATCTCGCCGGCTCCGAGCGCCCGCGCGGCGAAAGCCGTCAACAGGCCGACCACCCCGGCGCCGAGCACGAGCACGCGCTGCCCCGGTTCGAAGCCGGCGCGGCGGATGCCGTGAAGTGAGACGGAGAGCGGTTCGGCGAGGGCGGCGACCGGCGCCGGCACCGATGCCGCAATCGGGAAGAGGCGGCCCGCGGGCGCCGTCGTGAAGCCGGCCATGCCTCCCGGCGCGTGTACGCCGAGGAGCCGCGCGTCCCGGCAGATCGCGCTCTGTCCGCTCCGGCACGGGCGGCAGGTCCCGCAGGTTCGGAACGGCTCGACCACCACGCGTTCGCCGGGAGCGACGTTCGCGACGCCCTCGCCCACGGCGTCGACCACGCCCATGAACTCGTGGCCGGGGATCAGGCCCGGCGCGAGCCCGCCGACGCCGAACAGGTGCAGGTCGCTCCCGCAGATGCCGCAGGCCTCGATGCGGATGCGCGCGTCTCCGGGTTCGGGCTCGGGAAGCGCAACGGTGTCGACTTCGATCCGCCGCGGCCCTTTCGAGACGGCGGCCTGCATGGTGGAGGGCGTCATGGCCGGCGAGCGTACCACGGCGGCAGCGCACCCCTGCCGGAGGTTGGCGATCCCGACGCTGCCGTGCGACGCTCGCCGCCCCATGGGCCAGGCTGCGCGACTCGTCTTGATCCGCCACGGGCAGAGCCTCGGCAACGCCGAGCGCCGCTTCACCCACGGCCCCGAGGAGCCGCTCACGGAACTCGGCCGCCAGGAGGCGCGGGCTGCGGGCCAGCTCGTGGCCGCGCACCATTCCCCCGTCGCGCTCTACGCGAGCCCGTTCCAGCGCGCCGTCGATACGGCACGGCTGATCGGGGGATTCCTCGGCCTCGAGCCCGAGATCGTCGAGGACCTCCGCGAACAGTTCTTCGGGAGCCTTCACGGCAAGCCCTACGCCTCCTTCGCGGGAACCGCGGAGGCCGGCTCGGGAACCGGCTCGGAGGGCACGCGCTGGGAGCGCCGCCCGCCCGGGGGCGAGACGCTGCTCGAAGTGGCCGAGCGGGCCGGCCCGGCGCTCGACGCCGTGGCCCGCCGCCACGCGGGCGAGACCGTCGTCGTCGTGAGTCACGGGGGCGTGATGGCGGCCCTGCGCGGCTGGGCCGCGCGCGACCTCACGAGCGAGCCCGAGGTTCCGCGCAACGCCGCGGGGTTCGTCCTCGAACACGACGGCCGGGTCTACGGCGCTCCCCGGGAGATCGACGGCTGAGGCGCCCGCGAATCGACTAGGCGTCGAGGCGTTCCATCACGGCGCGCACCACGAGCGGCCAGGCAATCGTGGCGTCGGCGAAGACCTCGCAGTGCTTTCCGCCTTCGGCCTCCGGGACGAACTTCCCCCACGACACGCCCTCGGTGTAGCTGCAGCCCGAGAGCCCGCCCCAGTGTTCGGGCTCCGGGCAGATGCGCATGGCGTAGCGGAAGCGCCGGACCGGCTCGTCGAGACCGAGCCGCACGCGCAGGATCTCGAGGTAGGGGCCGACCTGCTGGGCCCAGTTCCGCGGGACGCCGCCGCCGATCGTGAAGATGCCGAGCGTCTCGTGCTCGCGGATGTTCGCCGCGTAGTGGTCGAGGTCGAGGAACGGATCGAAGCTGAAGGGCTCCCGGCCCTCCTTCGCCGCGCGGGTCTTGTTGTAGATGGCGAGGTCGAGGCCGAGCTCGGAGTCCGTGAAGGCGGGGACGTAGATCGGGACGCCGCGAGCGTGGGCGGACTTCAGGATCGCGCGGCCCGGCACGGATTCCGCCAGGTGAGCGCCGAGGGCCTCGAACAGGAGCCGGCTCGAGAGCGTTGTGCCCGGGTCGAGGTCGGCAAGGGCCTGCTCCAGCAGGAGCTCGGCGTCGTCGAGGTTCTTCTCGAGCTCGATGGTGTCGTAGACGCGGTTGTAGCCGCGCTCGTAGAGGTCCTCGTCCTTCATCGTCGGGCGATGCTTGAAGTGCTGCATGCCCGCGCCCTCGACGAAGCCGTGGGTCATGAGCGCCCCGGTGCTCACGATGGCGTCGACCCAGCCGCGATCGATCATCTCGCAGAGCACGAGCCCCTGCTTGGCGATGGTCATCGCGCCGGAGATCGTGACGACCTTGTAGCAGTCGGGGTCGCGGACCATGGCTTCGAGCACGTCCGCGGCTTCGCCGAGCCGTCGGCCGCCGAAGGCCGTCTGGGCCATGGCCGTGACGAGGTCGTTCACCGAGCCGGCGCGGGAAAGATCGAGCGGGGCGAGGGCCTCGAGGCCGTCGTCGTGGCCGGTTCCGTAGAGGCTCTCGTCGCGGGCCTTGGGCATGGGGCTCCTTTCCTCGGGCGGCGCACCGTAGCAAAGCGGTACGGGCGGAGTCCCCGGTGAGTGCGCTAGCCGAGCTCCCGCACGCTCGCGGCGTCGTGGGCGGGGAGGGAGCACTCGCTGCCGTGGCAGACGAAGGCGGTGGGCCGGCCGTCGACGGCGCCGCGCCCTTGGATCCAGAGCGGGTCGATGGCTTCGGACCATGCGGCGCCGGGTTCGGCGACGAGGACCGCATCCTCGGGCCGCAGCGTCCGGTGCGCCGCTTCGGCCAGGCTTCGCGTGTCGGGGTGGTCCGCGGCCCCGATGATCACCGCCGCCGAGAGGCCGCGCTCCGCGACGAGGGCGGCTCGGGCCAGGGTCGGGAAGGCGTGCGGTGCGCGGTCGAGGATGCGCCCGTGGCCCGTGATCACGGTCTCGGCGATGCGCCTCGGCTCCGGCCGTCCCGAGAGCGCCGCCGCGCGGAGGAGGCCGAGGACGGCGAGCCCGGCGGCGTGCGGCGTCGCCCCGTCGTGGTCCGAGCGCGGGCGATGGATGAGCCGCTCGCCGTCGATCGGCGCGAGGAAGAGATCCTCTTCCTGGGGGTCGTAGAAGCGTTCGCATACGTCGCGCGCGAGTTCGAGGCCTGCCTCGAGGTAGGCGTCGCCGGCGCCGGCGCGGTGGAGGTCGAGGCAGGCTTCGAGCATCGCCGCGACGTCGTCGAGGAAGGCGAGCACGTGGCCGCGCCCGCCGTCGAAGATGCGGAGCAGGCGGCCTTCCGGGTCGCGCATGCGGGTGAGGACGAAGTCCGCCGCGTTCTTCGCGTCTTCGATCAACGCCGCCTCCCCGAGCAGGCTGCCGGCTCGGGCGAGGCCGGAGATCGCGTAGCCGTTCCAGGAGGCGACGCGCTTGGTGTCGGTCGCCGGGGCGATGCGCTTCTCGCGCGCGATGCGCAGGGCCTCGCGCTCGGCGGCCATCTGCCCGCGGCCCGGGCGCCGGTGGTCGGCCAGGTGGGTCGTTCCGTGTTCGAAGTTGCCGAGGTCCGAGACGCCGTAGATCGTGCAGAACGCCTCGGCCTGCTCCGCTCCGAGCACCGCCTCGACCTCCGCGGGCGTCCAGACGTAGAACTTCCCCTCGACGCCCTCGCTGTCGGCGTCCTGGCTCGCGTAGAACCCGCCCTCGCTCCCGGTCATCTCGCGGCGCAGGTACCCGGCGGTCTCGAGGATCGGCCACACGAGGTTTTCGTCGCGGCAGCCGGTCCGCCGCCAGGTCTCGGCGTAGGTGCGGAGGAGCTGGCCCTGGTCGTAGAGCATCTTCTCGAAGTGGGGGATGTCCCAGCGGCCATCGACGCAGTAGCGATGGAAGCCGCCGCCCAGGTGGTCGTAGAGGCCGCGGTGCGCCATCTCGTGGCAGGTTCGTACGACGTGTCCTTCGGCCGTCTCGCGCGCGGGGCCCTCGAGGACGTCGAGGGCGGCGAGCAGGAGGTCGAGGTTGGTCGGCGTCGGGAACTTCGGCCCTCCGCCGAAGCCGCCGAAGCGCTCGTCGGCACTCTTCAGGATCTCGGCGGCGGCCTGCTTCACGGTTTCGCTGCCGGGCGTGCCGCGGCCCTCGCCGCGAGGCTCCGCGCGGAGCGCGGCGAGGATCTGGAGCGTCGTGTCGCGAACGGCCTCGGGTTGGTTCCGGTAGGCGTCGGCCACGCTCGCCAGGACCTGGCGGAAGGCCGGCATGCCCTGGCGCGGTTCGGGCGGGAAGTAGGTCCCGCCGTAGAAGGGGCGGCCGTCGGGGGTGCAGAAGACCGTGAGCGGCCAGCCCCCGTGGCCGGTCAGGCGGACCACCGTGTCCATGTAGATCTGGTCGACGTCCGGCCGCTCCTCGCGGTCGACCTTCACGTTCACGAAGAGCTCGTTCATCAGCGCCGCGGTGGCTTCGTCTTCGAAGGATTCGCGCTCCATCACGTGACACCAATGGCAGGCGCTGTAGCCGATCGAGACGAGGATCGGTTTGTCGTCGCGGCTCGCCGCCTCGAGGGCTTCGCTGCCCCAGGGGTACCAATCCACGGGGTTGTGCATGTGCTGGCGCAGATAGGCGCTGGTTTCCTCGCCGAGGCGGTTGGTCTGGCGGTCGGCGGGCGGCGTCTCGTCCGTCGTGGACATCTCGTCTCCTGTCGGGGCGGGAACCATAACGCGCTCCCGGTCCGCCGGGGTGTCGTTGCTGTGGGCAGCAAGGAGATCTCCGGGGCGTGGACGGACCCCCTCCGATGGCGCATGGTCCCCGCCCGTGGTGGAAGAAGTCGACGTCCGAGAGGCCTGGCGGGATGCGGTGCTGCGCGCGCGCGACTTCGTCGAGGCACGCGGGAATGCCTTCGAGCGGCTCCGCGCCCAGGCCCTCGTCGGCGAGGTGTCCGGGCGCGACGTTCTCGCCCAGGCGATGAAGGACGGCGCCTTCGCCGCGCCCGAGCCCGACGCGGCGCTCGCGCTCTTCGAAGCGCTCGACCCCGCGCGCCAGCTGTCGGGGCCCGAGGTCGAAGCCCTGGTCGCCCGGTTGACGGAGCAGCTCGGGGAGGACGGAAGCTGGGGAGCGGCCGGGGAGCCCGAAGAAGCCCGGCTCGTGCGCACCGGCCTGCTCGGCGGCTACCTGGCGAAGACCCTGATGCTCCGTCCGCGCTTCGGCCACGCGATCGATGCCTACCTTTCGCGCCACTGGGACGAGGAACTCGTGAAGACGGGATCCTGGGAGCCGATCGCCGCCTTCACGCTCTGGTTCTCGATGAACGATTCCGAACTCTCCGACGGCGTCTTGCAGTGGTGCGGCCGCGAGCTCGACCGGGGGTTTCGAACCAAGCAGTTCGACGCGGTCACGACGAGCCGCATCTTCGTCCTGTGCGACGCGCTCGCCCTGCCGGGTTCGAGCCTGTCCGCTCTCGACCTGTGTGAGGCGATCGCGAACGAGCAGACCGAGGAAGGGGGCTTCGCGCTCGGGCGGCGGAGCCTGGCCGGTGAGCCGGTGGCCGACGCCCTCGATGCCATGGCCTCGCTGGTCCACCTCGGGCGCCTCGGGCCGCGCTGGCTGGCCGGCCGATGAGCGCGGCGCCCCCGCGCTTCGAGGTCAACCTCGCGAGCCTCCACGAAGCGATCGCCGAGGTCATTCCCGAGCGCGAGTGCATCGTTTCGCCGGGGTGCCGCCGGACGTGGGCCGAGACCACCGACCGCACGCGGCGCGTGGCGGCCGTGCTTCGCCGGGCCGGCCTCGGATGCCACCGGGAGCGGCCGGCGCTCGCGAATCACGAGAGCGGCCAGGACCTCGTGGCCGTGATGCTGCACAACCGGCCCGAGTACCTCGAGGCGATGCTCGGGGCCTTCAAGGCGCGCGCGGCCTCCTTCAACGTCAACTGGCGCTACGTCGAGGACGAGCTCCTCTACCTGTTCCGCGACGCCGGAGCGAAGGCGATCGTCTACCAGGGCTGCTTCGCGCCGGCCCTGGCTCGCGTGCGCGAGCGGCTTCCGGAGGTCGCGCTGTGGCTTCAGGTCGACGACGGCTCGGGAGAGTCGCTTCTGCCGGGCGCGGTCGAGTACGAGGGCGCACTCGCGGGAGCGGCGCCCGAGGTGCCGACCGGTCTCTCGCCCGACGACCTCTACGTGCTCTACACGGGCGGCACGACCGGCATGCCCAAGGGCGTGCTCTGGCGGCAGGACGACATCTACCACACGGCCATGGCGCCACGGCGCGTTCCGCCGTCTCTCGAAGCGCTCTGCGCGGGGCTCGCGGAGCGGGAGCCGCTGCGGCTCCTCCCGACGCCGCCGCTCATGCACGGCGCCGCCCAGTGGGCGGCCTTCTCGCTGATGAACGTCGGGGGGACGATCGTCTTCCCCGAGCGGCCCGAGCGCTTCGACCCCGGCGACGTGTGGGACACCGTCGCCCGCGAAGGCGTCGCGGCGATGACGATCGTCGGCGACGCCTTCGCGCGCCCGCTGCTCGAAGCGCTCTCGGCGGGAGCACGGGATCTCTCCTCGCTGCGCCAGATCTCGTCGGGCGGCGCGATGCTCTCGGCCGACGTGAAGCGCGCGCTGCTCGCCGCGCTGCCCGGTGTCCGCATCCTCGACGTGCTCGGCTCCTCCGAGAGCGGCACCCAGGCCGTTCGCGCCTCGACCCGGCCCGAGGAAGCCTCGACCGGCGACTTCACGATGAACGAGGACAACGTGGTCCTCGACGATACCCGGACGGGCTTCCTCGCACCCGGAAGCCCCGAGACCGGCTGGCTCGCGCGGCGCGGCCGGATGCCCCTCGGCTATCTCGGCGATCCCGAGAAGACCGCGATGACCTTCCCCGTGGTCGATGGGGAGCGCTTCTCGGTCCCGGGCGACCGCGCGCGCGTCGCCCCGGACGGCACGCTCGTCCTGCTCGGCCGGGACTCCGTCACCATCAACACCGGCGGCGAGAAGGTCTTCGCGGAAGAGGTCGAGCAGGCGCTCAAGGCCCACGAAGACGTCTGGGACTGCCTGGTGGTCGGGGTGCCCCACGAGCGCTGGGGGCAGGAGATCGTGGCCCTGGTCGAAGTGCGGGCCGGGGGCACCTTCGCGCCCGAGGCCTTCGTCGAAGAGGCGGGGCGGCAGCTCGCGGCCTACAAGCGCCCGAAGCGCTGCCTCGAAGTCGAGCGCATCGTGCGCTCCCCGAGCGGGAAGCCCGACTACGGCTGGGCGAAGCGCTTCGCGAGCGCTGCGGGCTAGCGGAAGGGAAGGGCGAGCGGCCGGCGTCCGTTACTCGAGCGCCGCGAACAGGTTGCGGATGCGATCCGCGTTCGCGCCGAGGTCGCCCTTGCCGTCGCGCGACTTCGAGCGCACGTCCACGATCGAGCCCGAACCGTCGGGCTGCGGCCGCACGCGGACCACGACGTCGTCGACGAAGTGGAAGAAGGACGTCTCTTCGTAGGCTTCGATGGTCAGGGCCGTCGCGTCCTGGGCGACGAGGGTCCAGCCGAGCTGGTCGATGGCGGCGAGGGCGTCGTTGTAGGTCTCGCGCACGCCGGCGTCGCGCTCGAGGGAGCCGAGGTCCGGGTAGCCGCGGCGCTGCTGCGCGGCGAAGGTCTCGCCGGGGTAGCCGAGGTCGCGCCCGCGGTTGGCCGCGTGTTCCCGGGCGGCGACGAACGCCGGCGGGTCGTCGGGGTCGGTGGTGATGTCGTTGATCGTCGGCAGGTTCCGCCCGGGTGCGGCGAGCACGACGGCGAGGCCGACGAGACCGACACCGGTCAGTGTTCCGAAGACCGCCCGCCCGCGCCCGGTACGGCCCGAGCCGGCCCGCGTGCGCAGGAGGCCGATCAGCCCGAACACGAGCGCCAGCAGGCCCCCGAGCACCATGCCTGCACCGAAGATGCGGAAGCCGATGAAGCCGGGCACCCACTCCTGGCTGCCCGCGAGCGCTCCCACGACCACCGCCAACAAGGCGAGGATCGCGACCATTTCGGAGATCGTGGCGGACAGTGCTCGGCGTTCCGGCATCGGACCCTCCCAGGTTGGAAGCACACGATAACACTGTGGAAATCGCCTGTGTTAGGCTCGTGGCCCCCGCGGAGACCGCCCACGATGAAGACCTCGTCCCCCGCTCGCTCCGTCCTGCTCCTGCTCTCCGTCCTGCTGGCCGGGTCCGCCTGCGACCCGCAGCCCGGCGGGCCCGCGCTGCCGCCGCTCGCGGCGAGCGACCCGGCCCCCGGGGCGATCGCTGTGCCGACGACGGCCTGGCTCGTCCTCGAGTTCACCGAGCCCGTCCATACGACCCTCCCGAAGCAGTTCTCCCTCGCCTGTGCGAGCGCCGAGGGCTTCCTCCAGGCTTCCGCCATCCCGCACGATGGCATCGTGGTGATCAACCCCCTCGGCCCGCTCCCGGCCGAGGACGATTGCGCGCTCTCCTGGCCTTCCGGCGGTGGAACGGAGTCTCTCCAGTTCCGCACCGCCGCGGCTGGAGCGGCCTTCCGCGTCCTGCACGACCGCACCTCGACCGACTCCATCACGCCCTTCCCGGACGATTGGTTCCTGGTCGACGACGCCGGCACCGCGACGGGGCAGCGCCTCGACGTGCCGGTCCCGTCCCATACGCCGAACCACGTCACCGTCTTCGGCGCCGTGCTGGCCGAGGCGAACGCCCTCGACGGCTTCAGCCCGATCGGCCCCTTCGTGATCGAGCTCGACGATGCCGTCGACCCGGCTTCGCTTCCGCTCACGCCCACGGCCTCCCTCGACCCGCTCGCCACGGCGGCGCTCGTCGACCTCACGCCCTCGAGTGCGGAGTACGGGGAGCGGGTGCCGTTCCGCATCGAGGTGCGCAACGACGACGTGACGCCCTTCGGACGCGTCTCGAACACGCTGCTCGTCTTCCCGTCGATCCCCCTCGAGCCGGAGGGGCAGTACGCCTTCTTCCTGACGCGCCGGGTGAACGCCGGCCCGGGTCGGCCCCTCGCGCCCTCCGCCTACCTCGAAGGCGTGATGGGAGAGCCCGTTGCGGGCGAGCCTCCGGCCGTCACCGAGAATCGCTCCCGGTTCGGGGAGGTGCTCTTCGCCGGGCGCAAGGTCGTGCGCCCGCGGCTCCTGCCCGACGACATCGCCTTCGCCGCACTCGTCTCGGTGCGCTCGACGGATTCGATCCAGGACGACGTCCAGGTGATGAAGCGCCAGATCCTGGCGGCGCCCCCGCCGGCCCTCCACATCGACCCGGCGAACCCCGACGCCGTCGAGCCGGAGCCCGCGAACCACGTGGCCGCCCTCGTGCGCGGGACCTGGGACGCGCCGAACTGGCGCGACGGCGTGTACCTGCGGCGCGACGCCGAAGGGCGACCCGTCGTGACGGGCTCGCGGCCCGCCTGCTTCCGCCTCGCGCTGCCGGAGGCCGCCCTCGACGGGCCGGTCCCGATCGTGATGTATCAGCACGGCAACCCGGGCGAGTCCGAGACCGAGGTGCTGCGCAACGCGAGGCGCTTCCTCGCCCAGGCCGGCTACGCGGTGATCGGCTTCACCGACATCCTGAACCGCGAGGTCGCGCCGCCGAACTCGAGCCCCGGTGCCGCGTGCATCGAGTACGAGGACCCGAACGACGACGACGAGGTCCGCATCACGAACCAGGTCTTCGGGATCGTGCTCGACCTGCTTTCGAACCAGCAGCTCGGGGACCACTGGCACCAGACCCTCGGTGAACAGCTCGCCTTCGTGCGCATGATCGAGAGCCTCGGCGACTTCGATCTGCTTCCGCTTGGCGCGCCGGACGGCGTCCCGGACCTCGACCCGACGAAGCTCCTCTACATGGGGATCAGCGAGGGCGGCAACAACGGCCAGGCCTTCGTCGCCTACGCCCCGGAAGTCGACGCGGCGGCCCTGATGGTGGGCGGTGCGCGCCTGCTCGAGACGCTCCTGCACCAGCAGGCGGCGACCTTCCTCGAGTCCCTCCCGATCCTCTTCCCGGCGCTCACCCCCGCCGACATCTGGGCGGCGACGTCGGTCTTCCAGGCGGACTTCGACCGCCAGGACAAGCACAACCACGGCCGCTTCGTCTACCGCGAGCCGGCCGTCGTCCCGCTCGTCTGCGACGATCTCGAGACCTGCCTCGCCCCGGACTGGTGCGACGGGCCGGGGAACTGCAGCGTGAAGAAGGCGAGCGTGCTGATGGTGGAGGGCCTCGACGATTCCCTCGTGCCGAACCACGCGACGGAGTCTTCGGCCTGGCAGCTCGGCGACCTGCCGCACCTCGGGCCGGTCCAGCGCGCCGTCCCCTTCCTGAAGGTGCGCGAGGGTTCGGTCGCGGGGAACGTCGATCCGGAGACGACGGCGGCGTTCTACCAGTTCGTGCCCGACGGCGTGCCCGGCATCCCGATCACGCCCGGCTGCATGTCGCCCCCGCTGTCCGAACGCAGCTCGAACGAAGGCCACTTCTGCGCGCAGTCGGCCGTCGAGTCCCGCGCCCAGCGGCTGATCTTCTTCGAGACGGCGATCGACCCGCGCTGGCCCGCGCCCCTCATCGTCGATCCGCTGCCGCTCTATCCGGCGGGAACGTCGCTGTTCCCGCTCCCCGACGAATCGCTCTGGAAGTAGAGCGACCCCTTCACCCGAACGAGGAGAACCCTTGAGCGATCCGGTCCTGCTCGAGCGCCACGACGCCGTGGCGCTCGTCACGATGAACCGTCCCGACGTCCTGAACGCCCTGAACCGCGAGACGCTGGAGGCGCTGCACGAGCGGGTCGCCGAGATCGCGGCCGACGACGGCGTGCGCGCCGCGATCCTCACGGGTAGCGGCCGTGCCTTCGTCGCCGGGGCCGACATCGCGGAGATGAGCGAACTCGATGCGGCCGGCGCCCAGGCCTTCAGCGCCCTCGGGCACCGCGTGATGGAGAGCCTCGAAGCCCTCGAGGTCCCGGTCATCGCCGCGGTGAACGGCTTCGCCCTCGGCGGCGGCTGCGAACTCGCCTGCGCCTGCGATTGGATCTACGCCTCGAGCAAGGCCCGGTTCGGGCAGCCCGAAGTGAAGCTCGGCCTGATTCCAGGCTTCGGCGGGACGAGCCGGCTCGCGCGCCGGGTCGGCCCGGGCGCCGTGCGTGAGCTCGTCCTCGGCGGGGAGGCCATCCGCGCGGAGCAGGCGCTCCAGATGGGCCTCGTGAACCGGGTGTGCGAACCCGACGAGCTGCTCGACGCCGCCTTCGACAGCGCGAACCACGTGGCGGGCAAGGGCCCGCGGGCCGTGGCCGTGGCGAAGCGGCTGCTGCTCGAAGGGGCCGACGCGGACGTGCGCGTCGCCCACGCGCTCGAGCAGGGGGCCTTCGGCGGGCTGTTCGCCGGCGGCGAGAGCCGCGAGGGCATGTCCGCCTTCCTCGAGAAGCGCGACCCGAAGTTCTAGGGCCGGCCGGCGGCTGCGCTAGTAGGCGCCGTCGACGTAGGGCAGGGCGGCGGCGGTCCGCTCGATGGCGTCGCCCGCCTCGAGCAGAACGGCCGTGCCGTCCCACGTTCCCTCGAGGAGCTGCTGGCGTGCGCCGTCCGGCAGGCTCGCCGCTGCCGTGCCGACCCGCGAGGTCACCGTGCGCGCGACGAGGTCGACCACGACCTCCTGGCTCGGGTCGAGCTCGATGCTCTCGAGCAGCGCCTCGACGTCGTTCGGTGCGAGGGTCACGCAGGGCAGCCCGAGCGCCGTGCAGTTGCCGCGGAAGATCTCCGCGAACGAAACGCCGACGAAGGCCTCGAAGCCGAAGCGCATGAGCGCCTGGGGCGCGTGCTCCCGGGAAGACCCGCAGCCGAAGTTGTCGCCCACGACCAGGATCTTCGCGCCGGCGAAGCGGTCGTCGTCGAGGGGGTGGTTTCCCTTGGCCTGTTCGCGGTCGTCCTCGAAGGCGTGGGGTCCGAGCGTGTCGAAGGTGACCACGCGCAGGTAGCGCGCCGGGATGATGCGGTCCGTATCGATGTCGTCGCCGCGCAGGGCGCAGGCGGTGCCGGCGACGCGTTCGCGCTTCATGTCTTCGGCCATGACTAGAGGACCTCCCGCACGTCGGTGACGCGGCCCCGGAGGGCCGCCGCGGCCACCATGGCCGGCGACATCAGGAGCGTGCGCCCGGTCGGCGAGCCCTGGCGGCCCTTGAAGTTCCGGTTGCTCGAGCTGGCCGAGATCTGGCTGCCGACGAGCTTGTCCGGGTTCATCGCGAGGCACATGGAGCAGCCGGCTTCCCGCCACTCGAAGCCCGCGCTCTTGAAGATCTCCGGCAGCCCTTCTTCTTCGGCCTGGCGGGCGACCGCCTGGGAGCCGGGCACGATCAGCGCCTTCACGCCCGAGGCGACCTGGCCGGTCTTGGCGACGCGCGCCGCCTCGCGCAGGTCCGAGATGCGCCCGTTCGTGCAGGAGCCGACGAAGGCGACGTCGATCGGCGTGCCCTCGATCTTCGCGCCGGCCTCGAGCTGCATGTGCTCGAGGGCCTCGGCGACCGAGGCGCGCTCGGCATCCGGCGTGTCCGCCAGCCGGGGCAGGGTGCCGTCCACGGGGATGCTCTGGCCCGGGTTGATGCCCCAGGTCACGACCGGCGCGAGAGCGTCGCCGTCGAGCTCGACCGTCTCGTCGTAGACGGCGTCGGCTTCGCTGGCGGTGGCGCGCCAGGCCGTGACGGCGCGGTCGAAGGCCTCGCCTTCGGGCGCGTAGGGCCGCCCGCGCAGGTACTCGAAGGTCGTCTCGTCCGGGTTGATGTAGCCGACGCGCGCGCCGCCCTCGATCGCCATGTTGCAGACGGTGAGGCGCTCTTCCATGGTCATCGCCTCGATCACCGGGCCCGCGTATTCGTAGGCGAAGCCGATGCCGCCCTTCACCCCGAGGGCGTGGATCACGGCGAGGGTCACGTCCTTCGCGTAGACGCCGGGGGCGAGCTTGCCCGTCACCGAAACGCGGCGGACCTTCAGGCGGTCCATGGCGAGGCACTGGGTGGCCAGCACGTCGCGCACCTGGCTCGTGCCGATGCCGAAGGCGATCGCGCCGAAGGCGCCGTGGGTGCTCGTGTGGCTGTCGCCGCAGGCGATCGTCATGCCCGGTAGCGTCAGCCCCTTCTCGGGCCCGATCACGTGCACGATGCCCTGCTCGCCGCTCTCGGGGCCGAAGAACGGGATGCCGTGCTTCTTCGTGTTGCGCTCGAGGGCCTGCATCATCGTCTCGGCGAGATCGTCGGCCAGCGGCCGGGCCTGGGACTCGGTCGGGATGATGTGGTCGACCGTCGCGAAGGTGCGCGAGGGGAAGCGGACGGGCAGGCCGCGCTCGTCGAGGGCCGCGAAGGCCTGGGGGCTCGTCACTTCGTGGATGAGGTGGAGCCCGATGAAGAGCTGGGTCTGGCCGTTCGGCAGTTCACGGACGGTATGGGCGTCCCATACCTTGTCGAGGAGGGTTCGTTCGCTCATGGCCTGGGTGGGATAGCACGGCGTTCGGGCGGCGGCTCCCGGGCCGGGAGGCCGGCTCCCAGCGGAGCGGGCCGCGGGCGCCCCGTCGGGCGAACCCGTAGACTCCGCCGCCATGGAACTCCTACACGCTGCCCACGTCCCGGCCGGAGAAGGCCCCTTTCCGACCATCCTCGCCCTGCACGGCTGGGGCGCGAACGCCCACGACCTGCTCGGCCTCGCGCCGCTCCTGCACCGGGGCGAAGCCCTCGTGCTCTCGCCCCAGGGCCCCGTCGCCTTCGAGATCGCCCAGGGCATGCACGGCTTCGGATGGTTCCCGATCACCGGTGGCGGCCCGCCGGACCCGGCCGAGTTCCAGGCCGGCCGGGAGGCCGTGAAGGCCTTCCTCGACGAAGCCGAGAAGATGTACCCCGTCGACCGGCGCAAGATCGTGCCCATGGGCTTCAGCCAGGGCGGCGTGATGGCCTACGACCTCGTGTTGAACGACCCGGACCGCTTCTGCGGCCTGATCGCCATGTCGAGCTGGCTGCCCGAGGCGCTCACCGGCGCGATCGAGAAGCAGCCCGGCCACGAGAACTTCCCGACCCTCGTGCTCCACGGCACCGAGGACGAGATGATCCCGGTCGCGCGCGCCCAGGAGTCCCGCGAGACGCTCATGCGGCTCGGGGTGAACCTCGCCTACCACGAGTACGAGATGGGCCACGAGATCCGGCCCGAGGCCCTGCGCGACATGCTCGTCTGGCTCGAGGACAAGTGCCTGACGACGATTCAGCTCGCGTAACTTTTTGACTTCGCTCGGCTGCGCCTCGCTGCGCGCGGCTTTGCCGCTTGCGGGGTCGGACGTGGGCGCCCTGGGGCACGTAGCGGTGTCGGCTACCCGGCCGAGCGGGGCTCGGTTAGCCTCGGCGGCGTCGGGGTGTAGCTCAGTGGCCAGAGCCTGATCTTTGGGTGGTCAGCGTCGTGGGTTCGAATCCCACCACCCCGACCACGAGTCCTCGTCACATTCCATCGATGATTTCGCGCGCAAGGCGCTGGGGCGCTAGGCGCGGGCGCGCCGGGCCAGGATCGTCGCGTGGTCGAGCGGGCGCTCGCCTTCGAGCGGTGGGCGGGTGGACACCTCGATGTCTTCGAAGCCCGCAGCGCGCATGGCCGCAGCGGCAGTTCTCGGGGCGATCGCGTAGGCCGTGAGGACGGCGTGGTCGAAGGGCTGGCCGTGCGTGGCGGCCGAGTCCGAAGCGAAGAACGAGACGAGGGCCGGCGCGCCGGGCTGCAGGACGCGGGACCACTCCCGGAACGCTTCGCCGTGCCGCTCCGGTTCCAGGTGGATGAGCGAGTAGCGGGCGACGAGCCCCGCGAACGAAGCATCCGGGACGGCGAGGCTCGTCAGGTCCCCGAGCCGGAACTCCGAGCGTGGGAAGGTGCGGCGCGCCTCGGCGATCATCCCTGGAGAAAGGTCGTAGCCGACGGCCTCGACGCCCCGTTCGGCCAGGTGGTGGACGACGTGTCCCGGCCCGCAGCCGACGTCGGCGACGACGCCGCCGGCCGAGGGGACGCGCTGCGCGAACGTCTCGAGCCGCTCGCGATCGAAGGCGATGCGCTCGAGCTCGCCGAGGTTGGCGGCTGCGTAGTCTTTCGCGCGGGCGTCGTAGGCGACGCGGACGGCGTCGGTCATCCGGCCGTCTTGGCGCTCGCCTCGCTCGCTTCCATCCAGTCGAGCACCTCGCGGGCCAGGGCGCCGAGCTGGCCGTGCACGATGCTGCGCGGCGCCGCGTGCATCAGCGTGCGGGGCCTTCCGTCGGGGGCGCAGGTCAGCGCCTCGACCGCGGGCGAGCGCGAGATCACGGTGGTGAAGTGCTCGCGTCCGGAACCGCCGAGCAGGTCGAGGAGCAGTCCGAGGATGTCCTGCTGCTCGCCCTCGAGCTTCACGCGCAGGTCGATCCCGTAGAGCACGGCCCGGACCGGCGTGCCGTTCGCGCGCCGCCAGACCGGTTCGGCGACGCGCAGGGAGACCGGGTCGCGCACGGGAACGAGCACGAGGTCCGCCGCCGCGAGGGCGGCATCGGCCGCCCGGTCGAGCCGGCTGCCGGTGTCGAAGATCACGAGGCCCTCGCGGCGGGCGTCCCCGAGCAGGGCCGAGAGCGGGTCGCCCTCGGGAAGGGCAGCTTCGAAGGCGTGGCCGTCGCGGGGGAGCGGGACGACGTCGATGCCGAACTCGCCCGGGCGCAGGGCGGCCCCGAGGCCCTCGGCCAGGGCCAGCTCTCCGCTGGTCGGGGCCGGCGCGCCGAGCAGCGCGCGATCGACGGTGTCCTGTTCGTCGAGATTCCACAGGAGGATGGGAAGGTCTTCCCGCAGGGCGCGCAGGTACACCGCGAGGTGCAGCGCGAGCGTGGTCTTCCCGACGCCGCCCTTCGGGCTGGCGATGGCGAGCGTCCGGCAGCGGCGGGGCGCGGCCGCGGCAGGAAGGAGTGCCTCGCGCTCGGGCTCGCGCCGCAGGACCCGCGCGGCCCGCACGGCTTCCGCTCGTCGGAGCGCGTCGTAGGTCCGGCCCATGTCGATCTCCCGCACCGCGTGGCAATCGGGACACCCCTAGCAGGGTTCGATGGGTCGAACCTCAAAATCTGGGGCGGGGAAGTTTTCCGCTTCCGGGGCGCTAGAGGAGCCGGTTCGGCACCACCGGGTGGGAGGCCGAGAGGCCGCCGCAGACGGCGATGGCCTGGCCGTTCACGTAGGAGGACTCGTCGCTCGCGAGGAAGAGGGCGGTCGCGGCGATCTCCTCGGGCACGCCGTAGCGCCGGAGCGGGTTCAGCTGGCCGATGCGGTCGCCCTTTCCGGCGGCGCGGGCGGCGTCGAAGATCGGCTTCGTCATGCCGGTCTCGATCAGGCCGGGACAGATCGCGTTGACGCGGACGCCGGTGCCCGCGAGCTGGTAGGCCGAGGTCTGCACGAGATTGACGACGCCCGCCTTGCTCGCGCTGTAGGGCGTCGGGCCGGCCCCCGAGCGAAGCCCGGCAACGCTGGCGGTACAGACGATCGAGCCGCCGCCGTGGTCCTTCATGTGGCCGCCCGCGTGCTTGATCGCGAGGAAGGGCCCGACCAGGTTCACGCGCAGCACGCGCTCCCAGGTTTCGACGTCCGTGTCGAGCACGCTCACCATCTCGCCCGTGATGCCGGCGTTGGCGAAGCACGCGTCGAGCCCGCCGAACTCGCCGACGCAGGTTTCGACGAGGCTCGCGACGAAGGCCTCGTCGGCGGCGTCGCCCGCGCGGGTGACGATCCCGGTCCCGGCTCCGGCCGCTGCCTCGGCGGTTTCGGCGAGCCCGGCCTCTGCGAGGTCCGCCGCCAGAACCGACGCGCCCTCGGCGGCGAAGCGCAGCGCGCTCGCGCGCCCGATGCCGCTGGCGGCCCCCGTCACGATCGCCCGCTTGCCCTCGAGTCTTCCGGCCATGGTGCCTCCCGCCCGACGCCTGTCTCGCGCCGGCGGCTCGCACGGTATCCCATCCCGGCGGTCCGTCGGCATCCCGGTCGAGGGCAGGGCGAACGCCGTGTGAATGTGGGCGGAGCCCGGCCCGGCGGCGCCCCGCGGCTCCCGCGGCGGGCGGGACGCTGTATGCTGGGCGGGACCCGAATACACCAGATGGGGGAACGATGAGCGGGCAGGGCACCGTCGAAATTGCCGAGCCGGGCAGCGAGCTCCACGAGCGGATCGTCAACACGATCCGCTTCCTGGCCGTGGATGCGGTCGAGCGCGCGACCTGCGGCCACCCCGGGACGCCGATGGCGCTCGCCGGGCCGGCGCTCGAGATCTTCGACAACCATCTGCGCTTCGACCCGACGGACCCGGAGTGGCCGCTGCGCGACCGCTTCGTGCTCTCCGCGGGTCACGCCTCGATGCTGCAGTACGGTCTGCTCCACCTGTTCGGCTACGACCTCCCCCACGAGGAGCTCGTCCGATTCCGCGCGCTCGGTTCGTCGACGCCGGGGCACCCGGAGTACGGGCACACGCCGGGGGTCGAAGTGACGACGGGCCCGCTCGGGCAGGGCATCGCCCACGCCGTCGGCCTGGCCCTCGCGGCGCGCATGACGGGCAGTCAGTTCGGCGGCGGAGAGGGCGGCCCGGGGGATCACTTCGTCTACGGCATCGCGGGCGACGGCGACCTCATGGAAGGCATCTCGTCCGAGGCCTGTTCCCTGGCCGGGCACCTCGGTCTCGGCAACCTGATCTTCCTCTACGACGACAACCAGATCACCATCGACGGCCGCACGGACCTCTCCTTCAGCGAGGACGTGACGGCGCGCTTCGAGGCCCAGGGCTGGAGCGTCGCCTCGGTGGACGGGCTCGACCTGCCGGCGCTGCGCGCGGCGCTCGAAGCCGGGCGTGCCGAGACGGCGAAGCCGACCCTCATCATCACGCGCACGACGATCGGCTACGGGAGCCCGAACAAGGCGGATACCTCCGCGGCCCACGGCGCCGCGCTCGGTGCGGAGGAGGTCGAGCTCACGAAGAAGGCGCTCGGCTGGCCCCTCGAGCCGACGTTCCTGGTTCCGGACGACGTGCGCGAGTACCTGGCAGGCCGGATCGCCGCCAAGCGCGCCGCGCGTGCGGTGCGGGACGAAGCCTATGCCGCCTGGCGCACGGCGAACCCCGAGCGCGCTCAGTCCTTCGAAGACGCCCGGGCCCGCCGCACGCCCGAAGACCTCGTGACCCGCATCGCCGACGGCATGGACGGCAAGGAGGCCGCGACCCGCAAGCACTCGGGCGAGGCGATCCAGCGCCTGGCCGGGGCCATGCCCTGCGTCGTCGGCGGCTCGGCGGATCTCGCCGGGTCGAACGTCACGACCATCAAGGGCGGCGGCGACGTCGGCCCGATCGCGGACGGCGACCCGTTCGCCGGCCGCAACCTCCACTTCGGCATCCGCGAACACGCCATGGGCGCGATCCTGAACGGCATCGCCCTCGACGGGACCTTCCTGCCCTTCGGCGGCACGTTCCTCGTGTTCAGCGACTACGTCCGGCCCGCCGTTCGCCTGGCGGCGCTCATGGGTGTGCGCTCGACCTTCGTCTTCACGCACGATTCGATCTTCGCGGGCGAAGACGGGCCCACCCACCAGCCGATCGAGCACCTCGATTCCCTGCGCGCGATCCCGGGCCTCACGGTCTTCCGCCCGGCGGACGGGCTCGAGACCGCGCTCGCCTGGGCCTGGATCGCCGAGAAGGCCGAAGGCCCGGCCATGCTCGCGCTCACACGCCAGGGCGTTCCCTCCCTCACGCGCACGGACGCCTTCACGCCCGAGGACGTGTGGAAGGGCGGCTACGTGGTGCGCGACGGCGGCGCCGCGCCGCGGGTCACCTTCGTCGCGACGGGCTCCGAGGTCGGCCTCGCCTGCAAGAGCGCCGAGGCCCTCGAAGGCGAGGGCATCGCCGCGCGCGTGGTTTCCATGCCGAGCCTCGAGCTCTTCGAGGCGCAGCCCGAGGCCTACCGGAAGGAGGTCGTCCCCGACGGCACGCCCGTCGTGGCCGTCGAGGCCGGGCGCGGGGGTTCGTTCCAGGGGCTCGCGGGCCGCGACGGCCTCGTCTACGGCATCCAGCGCTTCGGCGCCTCGGCGCCGGCCAAGGACCTGGCGGAGTACTTCGGCTTCACGCCGGAGAAGCTCACGGCGGCGGTGGTCGCGCACCTCGGCCGCTAGCCGGACGAGTGGCCGCGCCGGACGAGTGCCGCTAGCCGGGCGCGTTCCTAGCGGTAGTCGTGGGAGTCGGGGAGCGTACGCACCCCGCCGCGCCCCTTGCGCCCGACCAGGGCGTGCATCTCCTTCACGCGCAGGTGGATCACGCCGCTCTGGTTCTGGATCGGCCCGGCGATCTCGACGATCGACGCGGCGTGCAGCGGCGTGCGGAAGCGGCGGAACCAGTAGGGCGTGAGGATCGCGTTCGAGGTGCCGGTCTCGTCCTCGAGGGTGAGGAAGCAGAAGCCCTTGGCCGAACCCGGGCGCTGGCGGACGATCACGTGGCCGGCCGTACGGACGAAGCGGCCGTCGGGCACACGGCGCAGCTCCGCCGCGGAGAGCACGCCGCGCGCCTTCAATCGCTCGCGCAGGTGGATCATCACGTGGGGCCCGGTGGTGATGCCCGTCGTGCGGTAGTCCGCCGCGGTCTCTTCGAAGGCGGACATCTCGGGCAGGGGGGAGCGCGTGCGCCGCGGAGCCGTCCCGGCGAACAGCGAGTTCGGGTCGCGCTCGAGGGCGGCGATCTGCCAGAGGGCCGAGCGCCGCGTGGGCACCGTCGGATGCACGCTGCAGAGCGCGCCGATCTCGGCGAGGCGTTCGAGCTCGTCCCGCCGCAGGGCGACGCGGCGCGTGAGGTCGGCGAGGCTCGCGAAGGGCGCGCGCTTGCGCTCGGCTTCGAGGGCGAGCCCGGGCTCCTGGCGCAGGCCCGCGACGCTGCGCAGGCCGAGCCGCACGGCGGGGCCGCACGCCTCCTTCCCGGGTTCGAGCGTCGCGCTCCAATCCGAACGCGCGACGTCGACCGGCCGCACCTCGACGCCGTGGCGCTGAGCGTCCTTCACCAGGGTGGCCGCGGAGTAGAAGCCCATGGGCTGGGCCTCGAGCAGGCCGACGAGGAACGCCGCGGGATGGTGCGCCTTCAGGTAGGCCGAGGCGTAGGCGATCAGGGCGAAGGAGGCGGAGTGCGACTCCGGGAACCCGTACTGCGCGAAGGACCCGATCTGCTTCACGATCAGGTCCTGGGTCTCCCGGCCGATGCCGCGGGCTTCCATGCCCGCGCGCAGGCGGGATTCGATCTTCTTCATGCGCTCGGTCGAGCGCTTGAAGCCCATGGCGCGGCGCAGCTCTTCCGCTTCGCCGCCCGAGAAGCCCGCGGCGTCCATGGCGATGCGCAGGAGCTGTTCCTGGAAGATCGGGATGCCGAGGGTGCGTTTCAGGATCGGCTCGAGGCAGGGGTGTGCGTACTCGACGGGCTCGCGGCCCGCGCGCCGCTCGAGGTAGGGGTGCACCATCTGCCCGACGATCGGCCCGGGCCGGATGATCGCGATCTCGACGACGAGGTCGTAGAAGCGCTCGGGCTTCATGCGCGGGAGCGTCGCCATCTGCGCGCGGCTCTCGATCTGGAAGACGCCGACCGTATCGGCGCGCTGGATCATGGCGTAGGTCTTCGGGTCGTCGGCCGGGAGCTTCGCGAGGTCGACCTCGATGCCCTCGTGTTCGCGCACGAGCGGCAGGGTCTTCTCGAGCGCGTCGAGCATGCCGAGGCCGAGCAGGTCGATCTTGATGATGCCGAGGTCCGCGCAGTCCTCCTTGTCCCACTGCACGACGGTGCGGTTCGGCATGCTCGCGGGCTCGAGCGGGACGACCTCGTCGAGGCGGCCGGCGGCGATCACGATGCCGCCGGAGTGTTGGCCCAGGTGGCGCGGGAGCCCGCGGACCCGGCCCGCGAGTTCCATCCACGCGCGCACGCGCGGCGCCTCCGGGTCGACGCCGGCCTGGCGCAGGACGTCCGGGAGGGTTTCGGCCTGCTGCTCGTCGCGCTCGAAGCTCGAGACGAGCTTCGTCACGCGGTCGATGTGCTCTTCTTCGTGGCCGAGCACCTTGCCCATCTCGCGCAGGGCGGACTTCGTGCGGTAGGTGATGACGTTGGCCGTCATGGCGGCGCCGTGGGGGCCGTACTTGCCGTAGACGTACTGGATGACGGACTCGCGCGGCTCGCCCGAGGGCAGGTCGACGTCGATGTCGGGCCACTCGCCGCGCTCCTCCGAGAGGAAACGCTCGAACAGGAGCTCCATCCCGACGGCGTCGACGGCGGTGATGCCGAGGGCGTAGCAGACGGCGCTGTTGGCGGCGGAGCCGCGGCCCTGGGCGAGCATCCCGGACTCGCGGGCAAAGCGCACGATGTCCCAGACGATCAGGAAGTAGCCGGGGAGGGAGAGCTTCTCGATCAGGGTGAGCTCGCGCTCGATCTGCCGGTGCACGCGCGGGGGGAGGGGGTGGCCGTAGCGCGAGCGAGCGCCCTCGGCGGTGAGCCGGCGCAGCAGGCCCATCTGGGTTTCGCCGGCGCCGGTGGGGAAGTCCGGAAAGCGGTAGCCGAGGTCGCCGAGGCCGAAAGCGCAGCGCTCGGCCACGGCGCGCGTGGCGCGCACCCACTCGGGCCGGTCGGCGAAGCGGGCGACGGTGGCCTCGCGCGCGGCGACGTGGCGCTCGGCATTCTTGGCGAGCTTGCGGCCGGCGGTGTCGAGCCGGGTCTTGTGCCGCAGGCAGAGCAGGGCGTCGAGCAGGCGGCGATCGCCCGGGAGCGCGTGCCGCACGTCCTGGCTCGCGACGACGGGGACGCCGCGCGCCTCTGCGAGGTCCGTGGCGCGGCGCGTTTCGCGCGCGAGCGCGCGGTCGAGGGGGCGCGTCGCGAAGACGGCGGCGTGCTCGGGGCCGAAGATGCCGAGCACGCGGTCGAGGGTCGCTTCGTCGAGCGTGGCGTCGGCGGCGAGCAGGGCGTGGAGTCCGGGGGCGTGGTGCTCGACCTCGTGCCAGCGCGCGCGTGCCTCGCCCTTGGGGAGATCGGCCTGGGCCCGGGTGAGCAGGCGGCAGAGCCGCTGCCAGCCGGTCGGGGTTTCGACGAGCAGGGTGATCCGGGCGTCGGGCCCCGAGCCGATGCTCGCCAGGCCCGGGACGCGGACGTCCGCCCCGACGATCCCGCGCAGGCCGGCCCGCCGGGCCGCCGCGTGGAAGCGCGGGACGCCGTAGACCCCGTCGCGGTCGGCCAGGGCCAGGGTGTCGTGGCCGAGAGCCGCGGCTCGCTCCACCAGCTCTTCCGGGTCCGAGGCCGCCTCGAGAAAGGAGAAGGCGCTCCGGCAGCGCAGTTCGACGAAATCCATGGGGGAGGCGGCCATGCTCGATTTTCGCTTTATTTTTGCCTCCTGTCTACGGAAGACTCGGTGCCTACACTCCCGCCATGGGATCGGTGGTGGTGGTGGGTGGGGGCCTCGCCGGGCTCTCGGCGGCGTTCCGGCTGCAGCAGGCCGGGCACGACGTCCAGGTCCTCGAGGCGGAGTCCGAGCCCGGGGGCCGCATGCGCAGCGAGCGCCACGGCGGCTTCACCCTCGACCGCGGCGCCCAGTTCATCTCGAGCGCGTACCGCAACCTCCACGGCCTGATCGACGCGACCGGGCTCGCCAGCCGCGTGCAGCCCTTCCGCAAGGCCCACAACGCCGTCCTGCGCGACGGCGAGCTCCATTCGGCCGACGCCGACTCGCCCTTCCAGGTGCTGCGATCGCCGCTGCTCTCGGGCCGCGCGAAGCTCCGGCTGGCGCGCCTGCTTCACGACGTCTGGCGAAAGCGCGCGCGGCTCGACCCCTGGCACCCCGAGCGCGCGGCGCCGATCGACCACGAGGACATGGCGTCGTACCTGCGCCGCCTGGTCGGCGCCGAAGCCTTCGAGTACCTGCTCGCCCCCGCGTTCTCCTCGACCTTCGACAGCGAGCCGGAAGACCTCTCGGCGGCCTTCGCGCTCCAGGCCATCCGCTTCACGAGCGAGAACTTCAAGCTCCAGACGATCGAGGGCGGGGTCGGCACCCTGACCCGCACGCTGGCCGCCGGTCTCGACGTGCGAACCGGCTGCGAGGTGCTCTCCGTCGAGACCGAAGACGGGGGCGCGCGCATTCAGTTCCGCTCCCACGCTGGCGAAGAAGCCGTCCTCGCCGACGCCGCCGTCGTCGCTCTGCCGGGCCCGCTCGTGCCCGGCGTCTGCCCGAAGCTCACGCCGGCCGAGCGCGGCTTCTTCGAGCAGGTGCACTACGTGCGCGGCATGATCGTCTTCCTGCTCTTCGATCGCGCCCCGGAAACGCTGCCCTGGTACGGCGTCGCCTTCCCGCGGCCCGAGGGGCTCGAACTCTACGGCCTCGCCGTCGACCACTGGAAGGAGGGCCAGGCTCCGGCCGGGGCGGGTCTCGTGAACTGCGCCTTGCGCGAGAGCGTCGCCGCGGAGCTCTGGGAAGCGGAGGACACGGCCATCGCCGAGCGCGTGCTCGCGAACCTCGCGAAGACGCCGATCGGCCGGCTCGAGCCGCGCGAGACCGTCGTCCACCGCTGGGACCCGATGCTCCCGCAGTTCCGTGCCGGCTACACCCGCGCGCTGGCCGGGTTCTTCGAGCGCACGGACCGCTCGCCGCGCCTGGCCTTCGCCGGGGACTACCTCGTCGGGGCCTACACCGAAGGCGCGTGCACGAGCGGGCTGCGCGCCGCCGACGAGATGCTCGCGGCCCTGTGAGCGTACGCCTCACGGAGGAGACCGACGCTGCCCGGCAACGTGTGGGGCGGCGGAGCCGCGGGGTCCTCGTGCTCGCCGGGGCGCTGTTGGCCGCCTGCTCGGGGGAGCCCGCCGGGAGCGGGCGCCTCGGGGATGCCGAGCAGCCCTTCGAGCCCTTTCGTCACGAGCTCGGACGCTTCACGCTGGAGCTCGCGGGGACGGGTTGGGAGGATGCGCGCCTCCGGGCGAGCCATCCCGAGCTCGGCGAGGTTCCCGCCCTCGAGACCGTGGCCGGCCGCGCCTTCCTCGAGATCGCGCGCGGGCGGTCCGCCCTCGTGGGCACCGGGCGCAACGCCCACGTCGAAGATGCCGTGCAGGAGCGGTGCAGCCGGCAGACGGTGGAGAGCGCGGAGCTCGAGCTCTACGTGCTGCGCATCACCGGCCGCTTGAAGTGCCGCGTGCTCGAGCGCGCCTACGAACTCTTCGTCGTTCCCGAAGGGCGCAACCAGCTCCGCCTGCACGTGCGCCTCGAAGACCCCTCCTTCAACCGCATCGCCTTCGTTCAGGCGCGCGCGCCGGGCGAGCGCTTCTTCGGCTTCGGCGCGCGCGAAGCCTTCGCCCAGGCCGACGGGCGCCTCGCCAACCTCGTCGTCGGGCTCGAGGGCGCGAGCCCGACGACGCTCGATCGCCTTCGGGCTCGATTCTCTCCCGTCTTCCCCGGCAGCCGGGCGCCGGCTCCTCATGCGCTGAGCTCCCGCGGGCCCGTGCTCTGGCTGGAGAATGCCGAGTACGCCGCCTTCGACCTCGCGACGGAGGGCGTTCTTCGCACCGAGGTGCACGCGCGGGAGCTCACGCTCCGGGTCGCGGCGGTCCGCAGCCCGGAGGACCGCGTGCGGCTCCTCTCGCGGGCGACGGGGGAGCTCCGGCTCCCGGCCTGGATCCACTCGGGCCCGCTGGTCGCCGTCGAGGGGGGCGCGGCGGCGGTTCGCGAGCGCCTCGCCGAGCTCGCCTCGCTCGGAACGATGCCGGCCGCGCTGTTCGTTCGGGATGCGGCGCCCGCCGAGGTCGAGACCGCGATCGACGGTGCCGCCTATCCCGATTGGCAGGCGCTCGCCGTGGAGCTCGACCGCGCGGGAATCCGCCTGATCCTTCCGGCCGGGCCGTTGCTGCCCGAAGACTCCGTCCTCGAACCCCATGCGGTGCGCGACGACGCGGGGGACGTCGTCCCGGTGGCGGGCGGCCTCCTCGTCGATCTCGCGCGTGCCGATGCGCGCGCCCGTCTGAGACAGGAGACCCGCGCGCGACGCGTCGAACCGGGCGCCCGGGGCCTCCGCCTGCGCGGCGGCGAGGGTCTGCCCTTCGGCGTTCGCGCCGGGGACGACGGCGCGAGTGCGGACGAGCACAACCGCTTCGCGGCCCAGGCCACGAGTACGGCGAGCCGGGCCTTCCTCGACGGCGAGCAGGGCGTCCTGCTCGCCGAGACGGCCTACGTCGGAAGCCCCGGGCACGTGGCCGTGCTCGTGGCGGGTGCCCTCGAGGACGAGGCGACCCTCGCCCGCGTGCTCTCGGCGGGGATCTCGGGGTTCCCCGTCTCCACGGTCTCCGCCGGAGGGGCGGCGGCGCTCGGACTCGCCGGGTTCATGCCGCTCTACGAAGTCGATGCACGGGTTCTCGATGCACCCGAGGGCCGCGCGGCCCTCGTGCGCGCCGGCCGCATCCACGCGGCCTGGGCGGGCTACCGGGCGGAGCTCGTGCGGCAGGTGGCCGAGCGGGGGCTCCCGATTCTCCGGCCGCTCTGGCTCTACCACCCGGAGGAGCCGGCCTTCCAGAGCGGACGGCCCGAATCGTTCCTGATCGGAAGCGAACTGCTCGTCGTGCCGAATCCCCAGCCGGATTCGGCGGAGGCCGTGACCTTCCCGGCGACGCTGCCGCCCGGGCGCTGGATCGATCTCTTCCGCGGCGACGCCTACGGCGTCGACGGGGGGCCGGCACGGCGCTTCCGGCTGACCGCTCCGCCCGGGCTTCCGGCGGTCCTCTACCCCGACGGTTCGATCGTCGGGCTGCGGCTGCGGAAGGTTCTCGCGCCCCTGGCCGAAGCCACCGTGAAGCCCTAGAGCGAGGCCGCGATCTCCTCGGCTTCGCTCACCATGCCGTCGAGCACGGCGAGGCCACCGTCCCAGAAGGCCGGGTCCGTGATGTCGAGCCCGAGCTTCGCGAGGAGCGCCGGGGGCGCCTGGGAGCCGCCCGCCGCAAGGAGTGCCTCGTACTTCGGAACGAACGACGCGCCCTCTTCGTCGAAGCGGCGGAGCAGCGCCAGCACGAGCAGCTCGCCGAAGGCGTAGGCGTAGCAGTAGAAGGGCGAGTGGACGAAGTGCGGGATGTAGAGCCACCAGTAGCCGTAGTCTTCGGAGAGATTCACGGAATCGCCGAACATCGGCCGGTTGGCTTCGAGCCAGAGTTCGTTCACCCGCGGCGTCGCGAGCTCGCCCTCGCTCCGGCGCGCCGCGTGGAGCTTCTCCTCGAAGCGCGTCATCACGACCTGGCGCGAGACCGTGGCGAAGGCGTCTTCGAGCTTCCCGCAGAGCAGGGCGAGCCGATTGCGCGGGTCGCTCTCCTGGGAGACGAGGCTGCGGAAGACGAGCATCTCGCCGAAGACGCTGGCGGTCTCGGCGGTGGTGAGCGGCGTGTCCTGCTCGAAGAGGCCGCGGTCGCGGGCGAGGTACTGGTGAACCCCGTGCCCGAGCTCGTGGGCGACGGTCATCACGTCGCGCAGGTTGCCCGTGTAGTTCAGCAGCACGTAGGGGTGCACGCTCGGCACCGTCGACGCGGAAAAGGCGCCGCCGCGCTTCCCGGGGCGGAGCTCCGCATCGATCCAGCGGCGCTCGAAGAAGAGGTCCGCGATCTCGGCCATGCGCGGCGAGAAATCGCCGTAGGCGTCGAGCACGATGCGGCGGGCGTCATCGAAGCTCCGGACCCCCTGGGCCTCGCCGAGCGGGGCGTAGCGGTCGTAGTCCTCGAGGCGGTCGAGGCCGAGGAGCTTCGCCTTCAGCCGGTAGTAGCGGGCCACCGTCGGGAAGCCGCGCTCGGTGGCCGCGAGCAGGGCGTCCACGGTCTCGTCGTCGATCTCGTTGGCGAGGTTCCGGCTGCGCTTCGGATGGGGGTAGCTGCGCAGGCGGTCGCGCGTGGCCTTGTCCTGCGTGAGGACGTTGAAGATGAAGCCGAGCACGCGCTCGTTCGCCCGCAGCCCCTGGGTGAGGGAGGCGGCCGCGCGGCGGCGGGTCTCCCGCTCCGGGTGGTAGAGGCGCGAGAGCACTTCTTCCTCGGAGAGGTCGAGGGTCTCGCCGCCGTCTTCGAGCGAGAAGCGCGCGCTGCCGAGGACTTCGTCGAAGAGGCGGCTCCAGGCCCGCTCGCCGGTGTTCGAGAGGTCTTCGAGGATCTGCTCCTCGGCTTCGCCGAGGACGTGGGGGCGGTAGCGCCGCGCGCTCTCGAGGTGGTGACGCCGGCCGGCGAGGGCCGGGTCCGCGAGGAGCGCCTCTGCGGCCGCGTCGTCGAGCCCGACCCATTCGAGCTCGAAGAAGACGAGCGCGTTCTGGATCGCGGAGCTTCGCTCCTGGACGTGCTGCAGGAGCGCCCCGTGGCGCGGGTCGCTCGTGTCCTGGGCGAACAGGAGGCCGGCGAAGGCGCCTGCGCGCCCGACGAGCTCCGAGATGCCTTCGAGCTCGTCGACGGCGACCGCGAGATCGGCGGGTTCGAGGGCCCCGATGCGTCCGCGATGCGCATCCGCAAAGCGCTCGGCGCGCTCCTTCGCCTGGTCGAGGTCGGCGTCGATGCGGGGGTCGTCGGCGCCCGCGTAGAGGTCGGTGAGATCCCATTGGACGCCGGCGGCGGGCCCGGCGTCGAAGCTGTCGGCAACGGCTTGGCTCATGGGCCGGAAGATACCCAGTCGTCCTGGAGAAACAGCGACTTGGGCGAGTTTTCCTTGAGTGGCTCCGCAGCCCCGGTTAGGCTGCGCGTTCGCTGGGAAGGGTCGCCGGAGCTCCGTCGATGCCGCTGCCCTCCCGCTCTCGCCTCACGCTTCTCGCTGCCACGTTCGCCGTCCTGCTGCCGGCCGCCGCCCAGGCGGACACGATCTCGACCACCGGGACCTTCGGCTCGATCGAAGAGAACAATTTCTACGACATCACGAGCACCGGCTCCGGCGGGTTCCTGGGCGAGGCGGTCATCTCCGGCCTGATGCAGTTCGATCCGAGCCTCGGGACGCTGAACAGCGTCACCCTCGAGGCGGAGTTCGACTACGGCTGGAACTTCTCGATCGAGGTGACCGCGATCGGCGACGACTCCCTTCCCCACGACGCATCCATCGATCTCCTGGGCGAGCCGATCTTCTTCTTCGGGTACACGGAGACGGGATCCGTGATCGAAACCTTGGCCACCGAGTTCGGCAACGCCGCGGTCTCCTGCGGAAACGGGGGCTTCGATCCGGGCTGCTTCGACGAGCTCGGGGACTTCGTCGCCTGGACGACCGTGGAGACCCTCGATACCCCCTTCGGCGAGTTCGAGCTTGCGGACTTCCTCGGGACCGGCGCCGTGACGGAGATCGGGCTCTACGTCTCGCTCCCGATCGGGGTGATGTTCGTCGGAGACAACGTCGACGACTTCGAGGCGGTCCTCGACGTCTCGGCCACGGCCGGGACGGTGACCCTGACCTACGACTACGACCCGGTGCCGGAGCCCGCGACGGCGGCGCTCGTGCTGCTGGCCGGCGGGGCGCTCGCGCTGCGGCGGCGCGCCTAGTCCCGGCTCGTCCGGCGTTGCGGGCGGCCGCTCGGGGGCACGCCTAGACTCCGGTTCCATGGCACGCGTGATCGCCCATGCGGACATGGATGCGTTCTACGCCTCCGTCGAGCAGCGGGACCGGCCGGAGCTGCGAGGGCGGCCGGTGGTCGTCGGCGGTGGCGGCCCGCGCGGGGTCGTCTCCGCAGCGAGCTACGAAGCGCGGAAGTTCGGGATCCACTCGGCCATGCCGGGCTACGAGGCGAAGCGCCGCTGCCCGGACGCCGTGTTCCTCTCGGGCGACATGCGGCGCTACCGCCGCGAATCGCGCCGCATCTTCGAGATCTTCGAGCGCTTCACGCCGGCCGTCGAAGGGCTCTCCCTCGACGAGGCCTTCCTCGATCTCACGGGGACGGAGCGCCTGCTCGGCCCGGCACGGGGCGTCGCGGAGCGGCTTCGCGCGGCCGTGCGGGAGGAGACGGGCCTCGCCATCTCCGTCGGGCTCGCGCCGATCAAGATGGTGGCGAAGCTCGCGAGCGGTTCCGCCAAGCCCGACGGGCTGCTCGAGGTGACGCGCGAGAACCTGCTCGCGTTCCTCCACCCGCTCCCCGTCCGCCGGCTCTGGGGCGTCGGGCCGGTGGCGGGGGAGCGGCTCGAGCGGGCGGGCTTCCGCACCGTCGCCGATCTCGCCCGCGCGGACTCGAAGCGGATCCACGCGGCGCTTGGAGACTGGGGTACCTCCCTCGCCCGGCTCGCTCGCGGGGAAGACGTGCGCGAGGTCGAGGCCTACCGCGAAGCGGTCAGCATGAGCGAGGAGAACACCTTCGCTACGGACGTCGACGACTTCGAGCGGCTCGAGCGGGCGATCGTCCGCCACGCGGAGTCGGTCGCGCGGCGCTTGCGCAGGAGCGACCTCGTCGCCCGCACGGTCGTGCTGAAGGTGAAGCTCGGGCGCCGGCGCGCGCCCGGACCGCGCGGCTACTCGCTCGTCACGCGCCGCGCGACGCTGCCCGACCCGACCGACGATGGCCGCACGATCGGCGCGCTCGCCACTTCGCTCCTGCGCCAGTGGGGCCTGCCGGAGCCGATCCGTCTGCTCGGCGTCGGCGTGACGAACCTCGTGGCGAGCGCCGATTCCCAGCTCCCGCTGTTCGACGCCGAGGGGCGCCGCCGGCGCGCCCGCCTGAACCAGGCCCTCGACGAGATCGCGGACCGCTTCGGCGGCACGGCGGTCGTGCGTGGCGAGGCGGGCGCCGCCGAGCGCGCGGGCCTCTCGGACCAGATCAAGCGCGGCGAGGACTAGAACCCCCCGCCGATCCGCCGCGGTGTACGATGGCGCGATGAAGATGAAGCGCTCCCTCCTCCTCGTGTCGTCGTCGTGGCTCCTCGGGTTCCCGCTCCCCGCCGCGGCTTCCGGCGTTCTCGAAATCAACCAGACCTGCGCCGTCCAGACCGGCTGTTTCATCGGCGACGCGGCGGGCTTCCCGGTGACGATCACGCGCTCGGGCAGCTACCGCCTGACGAGCAACCTCTCGCGGTCGAGCGGGGGTGGGGCGCAGAGCACCGACTTCATCGAGATCAGGGAAGAAGACGTGAGCCTCGACCTCGCGGGCTTCGGCCTCACGTGTTCGGCGTTCCAGATCAACACCGAGTGCAACGGGGACGGCAACGGGATCTCGTCGGACCAGCGAGGGACCTCCGTGCGGAACGGCCGCGTGACCGGCGTGGCGGCGGATGGCATCGCCCTCAGTAGCGAGGCGATCGTCACGGACGTGATCGTCACCGAGAGCGGCAGCGACGGCGTTCGGGTCGGGAGCTTCTCCGTTGTCACGAACGTGATCGCCGGGTCCAACGGGGCCCTCGGCATCACGGCCGGGGCCGCCAGCTCGGTTTCGAAGTGCACCTCGCACGGGAACGGTTCGGCGGGCATCGTGGCCTCGAGCGGGTCGACGTTCCACGGGAACGCGTCCTTCGCCAACGGCGGCTCGGGCTTCTCGGCCGGAGCCGGGTCGACGGTGATCGGGAACTCCGCCCGCTCGAACGGGGGCGACGGCTTCTCGCTGAGCGGAGGGCCCGGCAACACGACCGGCGGGCTCGCCAAGGGGAACGTGGCGACGTTCAACGACGGCTACGGCTTCGACAACGGCATCCTGGCGCCGCAGTTCCCGGCCCCGCTCCGGACTTGGGGGCTCATCGACAACGTCGCTCGCCAGAACGACGGCGACCCGGAGAACGACGATCAGATCCGCGGCGGGATCGAACTCGGGCAGAACCTGTGCGGCACGAGCGACCTCATCTGCCCGTGAGGGGCGGCGGGCCCGGGCCGGCGCGCCGTCAGCGGTCGAAGACGTAGACCCGCATCGGCGGGACGTTGCGGATCTCGGTCTGGATGCGCGGGCGGCCGAAGACCTCGCGGCCGAGGTGTTCGACGCGGTCGCGGAACTGGTAGGCGACGAAGCGGCCGTCCGGGTGCAGGGCGTTGCGCACGTTCTCGAGAATCTCGATCCCGAGGGCGCGGGGCATCGTCGAGAAGGGAATCCCCGAAAGAATCACGTCGGCGCCGTCGAGGCCCTCGGCGGCGAGCAGGGCGCCCACGTCCGTGGCGCTGCCCTCGAGGACGGTGAGCCGCTGGTCGCGGAGGTTGCGCTTCATGTGCTCGACGAAGCTCGGGTTGATCTCGATCGAGATCAAGCGGGCATCGCTCGGCATGGCGCGCAGGAGGGCGCGGGTGGTGCCGCCGGTCCCGGGGCCGAGCTCGACCACGGTCCTGGCCTCTTCGACCCGCGCGCAGCGGAGGATGCGCCGCTCGAGGAAGCGCGAACTCGGGATGATCGAGCCGACTTCCTTCGGCCGCTTCAAGAAACCTCGCAGGAACTCGAGCCGGTCGTCGGGTGAATCCGTGGCTTCGTTCTTGCGCTTGCGCAGTGCGGCCGTCATGGGTTCCTCGTGTGGGTGAGGCGCAAGGCTTAGCTCATCTTTCGTTCGCGCGTGTAGCCAGGTGGCTTCACGTGTAGCCAGGGAGCTGGACTCCCGGTTCCCCTCAGTCGTACACGCCGTCGATCTCCCAGCGGTGGGTCTTCCGGTCGTGACGCAGACGCACGACCGTGCCCTCCTTCGTGGCGACGTCCCAGTGGTCGAAGGCGTGGTGGCGTTCGGGTGACCACCAGCCGCCGGTGGTCCGCCAGGGGCCCGAGCGGGCCACGATGCGCCCGCTGGCGATGCGGCCGTTCAGCCATTGGGGCGTTCCCCCCGGCGCCGTCACCTCGACGGGCTCCGGGGGGCGCAGCGCACGCAGGCCGAGCCGGGGCGGGGCCGCCGTTTCGTACGCGACGCCCGGGCCTTCGCGCACGGCCTCCGCCCCCGTACGGACGGCGCGCGTTCGGGTTCGCTCGTGATCTGTTCCGCTACGGACGGCGCGCGTTCGGGTTCGCTCGGCGAGGGCGGTTTCGCCCTGGAGCGTGAAGGGGGTGAGGGCGTAGGCGTCCGGCCGGTGCTCGTCGCGCACGGCGGGGGCACCGACACGGCCTTCGCCGCACAGGGCTTCGAGCTCCGCGAGCGTGCGGGAAAGCTCGGCGGGCGCCGGGCCGGTGGGGCGGAAGAGGTCGAGCTGGTCGCGCCGGGCCGGGCGGCCGCGCGTGGCGAGGGCGAGGGCGGCGACGGGCGCCTCGGGCGAGCGTTGCTCGAGGGCGAGGTTCACGAGCCGGAGCAGGGTACGGACTTCGTTGGTGGGCGCGGCCACGCCGATGCGCCGGGCGTCGCTGCGCCCGCCGAGGAGCTCCATGCGCAGCTCGAGCGGGCCGGCGGCCAGGCCGCGGACTTCGAGGCGTTCGACCAGGCGCGAGAGCATGCCGCGCAGCACGAAGCCGAGGGGCTCGAGGCGCTCGATCGGGTGCTCGAGGTCGAGGGCCTCTTCGCAGCGCGTCTCGCGCGGGCGCGGGAGCGGCGGTTCGGCGGCTTCGCCGCGCATGCGCGCGAGCAGGTGGGCGGCTTCGGGGCCGAGCCGCGTGGTGAGCCCGGCCGCCGGCAGGGCGAGCAGGGCGCCGACGGTGCGGATGCCGAAGCGCGTGAGGGAGGCGGCCAGGGCATCCGAAGGGTCGAGCAGGTCGACGGGCAGGGGGGCGAGGAAGTCCGGCTCGTGCCCGGGAGGCACGGTCTGGACGCGGGCGGTCTCGCTTTCGAGGGTGAGGCGGCGTGCGGCCAGGCGCGAGAGGCTGCGCGAAGCGGCCACGCAGGCCAGGGCGGGGAGGCCGAGGGAGGCCGCGCGTTCGACCAGCGCCGAAGCGAAGGACTCCTCGCTGCGGAAGAGCTTTCCGATGCCCGAGGCGTCGAGGAAGACGGCGGCCTCTCCGGCGAAGGCGCCGGCGCTCGGAGGGTCGGCCGCGACGCGAGGCGAGAAGGAGAGCGCGACGTCGAGCAGCGCATCGCGTGCCGCGCGCTGCAGCGCCGGGGAGGCGACCTTCACGCCGAGCTCCGAGCAGATCGCCCGGGCATGGACGACGGGCGCGCCGACGTGGATTCCCTGGCGCCTGGCTTCCGGGGAAGCGGCAACGACGAAGCCGCGCGAGCCCGGAGCGGAGACGACGATCCAGGGGCGTCGCCCGTCCTCCCGCTCGTGCTCGGGGAGCGCGCGCAGCTCGGCGGCCAGGGGGAGGTTCGGGACGAGCAGGCACGCCACGCGGCGCGCGGGCCGGCTCGTGCCATGAGCTCGCTGGTTCATGCCGTGAGCTCGAGATCGCAGCTCCGGCCCGAGGGGCCGAGCCGATCCCGCACGAGCACCGCCCGCGCGGCGAGACCTTCGAGCAGGGCCGGCGTCGGCGAGAAGCGCGCGCCCGCGGGTTCGAGCTCGAGGGCGAGGTCCGAGAACGCGCCGGCCTGACGCTCCTGCGAGAGCAGGGCGAGGGAGGTCCGCGAGCCCGAGGCCTGGCGCGCGAGCCGCAGCCAGGCCGTGTCCCCCGCGCGGGGCACCGCCGCCGGGGCGTCGAGGTCGAGCACGACCAGGGCGAACCCGCTCGTGGCGAGCAGGCGCTCCGTCGCGCGCAGGGCTTCGGCGAGGCCCGGGCTGCGCACCCAGAGCAGGCGCTGCAGCACTACGCCGGCGGCCTCGGCGGAGGGCGGATCCAGGGCGTCGGCGACGTCCACCCAGGCGGCCACCTCGCCGGCGCGGGTCAGGCGCGCCAGGCAGCCGAGGGCGAGGGAGGTCCGGCCCGAGGAGCGGGGCCCGCTGATCTCGAGGATGCGGCCGCGGGGGAGGCCTCCCCCGAGCAGGGCATCGACGCCGGGGATTCCCGTGGCGTCGCGGGGGAGGGATTCCCGGGCCTGGGCGAGGGAGTCGTCGAGCTTCTCCCCGCGGCGGAGCTGGGGGCCGAGATCTCGGAGCAGGGCTGCAACGGCCCCGGCATCCCCTCCGGCCGCGGCCACGGGGGCAGCCGCGCCGGAGGCGATGCCGGGACGTCGAATGCGCATGGGGGGCGCAGACCTCCTGACCCGGAAGACTTTCGCTTAATTTTCGCTTCCCGTCAATCGGGTGCCGTGGGTGGCCTCAGCCGAGGGATTCCTGGATCGAGGTGGCCCGGGCATCGCCCCGCTGGATCATGCGCAGGGCCTCCGGGACGAGGCGGCGCTCGAGCTCCTGGACGCGGGCCGCGAGGGTGTCGGGGGTGTCGCCCGGACGGACCGGGACGCGCTCCTGGAGCAGGATCGGCCCGTGGTCGTACTCGTCGTCGACGAAGTGCACCGTGGCACCGCTCTCGCGCTCGCCCGCCGCGAGCACGGCCTCGTGGACGTGGTGCCCGTAGAAGCCCTTGCCCGAGTACTTCGGGATCAGGGCCGGGTGCACGTTCAGCGTGCAGCGGCGAAAGCGCTCGCGGGGCTCGAAGGGGGAGAGGAAGCCGAGCAGCGCCACCACGTCGATCTCGTAGTCCGCGAGGGCCTCGTGGAGGCGGTCGTTGAACTCCCGGACGCTCGGGGCGCCCTTGCGCGGCACGGCGATGGCGGGGACACCGCGGCGACGCGCGCGCTCGAGCCCGCCCGCGCCGGGCTTCGAGGCCACGACGGCCACGATGCGCGCGTCGAGCGTGCCGCGTTCGATGTGTTCGAAGAGGTTCTCGAGGCTGGTCCCGCCGCCGGAGAGCAGGACGGCTACGCGCAGGGGCTTCGGCTCCCAGTGGGTCACGTCGCTACGAGGCGCCGAACAGGTTCTGGTGAATGCGCCGCGTCGCCGGCGAGCGGTTCAGCGTGTAGAAGTGGATGCCCGGTGCGCCGCCCGAGAGCAGCTCGCGGCACTGGAGCGTCGCCCACTCGATGCCGACCTCGAGGGTGCGTTCGTCGTCGCCCTCGACCTTCGCGAGCTCGCGATCGAGCTCCTCGGGGATGCGGGCCTGGGAGAGCTTCGCGATGCGCCGGATGTTGTTGCTGCTCACCACGGGCATGATGCCCGCGACGATCGGCACCGCGATGCCCGCGGCCTTCGCGCGCTCGACGAAGCCGAAGTAGTCGGCGTTGTCGAAGAAGAGCTGGCTCACGAGCACGTCGACGCCGGCGTCGACCTTGCGCTTCAGGTTGCGCAGGTCGGTCTCCGCGTCGGGCGCATCGGGGTGGACTTCGGGGTAGCAGCCGCCGGCCAGGGCGAAGCCCCAGCGCGAGCGCACGAAGGCGGCGAGCTCGCTCGCGTAGCGGAAGGCGTCGTCGGCGCGGTCGTGCTCGGGCTGATCCGCCGGCGGGTCCCCGGAGAGCGTGAGCACGTTCTCGATGCCCTCGGCTTCGAGGCGGTCGAGCACCGCGGTGAGCTCGTCTTCGCTGGCGCAGACGCAGGTCAGGTGGGCCATGGCCGTGATGCCGATCTCGCGCTGGATGCGGCTCACGATGTCCACGGTCTTGCGGCGCGTGGAGCCGCCGGCGCCGTAGGTGACGGAGACGTAGGAGGGCTCGAGCCGCTTGAGCTCGCGGACCGTGCGGTAGAGGGATTCGAAACCCTTGTCCGTCTTCGGCGGGAAGAATTCGAAGGAGAAGACGGGCTCGCTGCCCTGGAAGCAATCCGGAATGCGCATGGGCCCAGTCTATCTCCGGCGGGCCATTGACGCCCGAGTCCCGGCCCCGCAGACTGCCGCCCGTGCCGTCCGGCACGCGGCGGGCGACGCCGGCGCGGAGAGCGCCGCGTACGCCGAGGAGGTGCCGAGATGGGGATCCTGGTTTCCGGCTCGATCGCGATCGACCACATCATGGTCTTCCGCGACCGCTTCCGAAACCACATCCAGCCGGACAAGATCCACGTCCTGAACGTGGCCTTCCACGTCCCGCAGATGCGCAAGTCCTGGGGCGGGTGCGGGGCGAACATCGCCTTCCACCTGAACCAGCTCGGGGCGGAGCCGATCCTGCTCGGTGCCGTCGGCGGCGGCTTCGAGGAGTACGCCGAGTGGATGGACCAGCACGGTCTCGCGCGCGACCACGTGCTCGAACTCGGCGATACCTTCACCGCCTCCTGCTTCATCACCACCGATCTCGACGACAACCAGATCACGGCCTTCCACCCGGGTGCGATGGACCGCTGCCACGAGGCGCGCATCGAGGACGTCTCGGGGGACTACGGCTGGGGCATCGTCTCGCCCAACGGAAAGGAAGGCATGATCCGCAACGCCCGGGCTCTCAAGGCGGGCGGCGCCAAGGCGGTGATCGATCCGGGCCAGGGCATTCCGATCTTCGAGGCCGACGAGATGAAGGAGTTCATCGAGGGCGCGGAGATCTTCATCGTGAACGACTACGAGTGGTCCCTGGTGCTCTCGAAGACCGGCCTCGAGCCGGCCGACGTGACCGACCGCGTCGGCGCGGTGATCGTCACGCGCGGCGAGAAGGGTGCGACCGTGCTGCGGGCGGACGGCGAGGTCGCCATCGATCCCGTGGCGGCCTCGAAGGCCATCGATCCCACCGGCGCCGGCGATGCCTTCCGGGCCGGGCTGCTGTTCGCCTGCGAGCGCGGCATGGACCTCGAAGACGCGGCCCGCGTGGGCAGCGTGCTCGGCGCGATGAAGGTCGAGTGCGAAGGGCCCCAGGGGCTCGCGACGAACCTCGACGCCGTCCGCGAGCGCTACGAGAAGGCCTACGGGCGAAGCTTCGAATGAACGCGCGCTCCGCACGGAACCAGAGGCGAAGCTTCGAATGAGCGCGCGCGCTGCGAAGGCCCGGAGGCGATGCGTCGCATGAGCGAGGGCGCGGAGCCGGTCGCTCGCAAGCGGGACCTCGCGCTGTTCCTCTTCTCGGGGCTGCTGCCGCTCCCCTGGCTCCTCGTCGATGGCTTCGGGGGGCTCTCGCTTCCGCCCGAAGCCGTCGCCCCCATGGCAGGCTGCGCCATTCTCGGCGGCGCCTTCCTGCTCTCCTGGGCCACGGAGCTCGCCGAGCGCGACATCCCGCAGTCGCTGGCGCTGCTGGTGCTGGCGCTGATCAGCGTCCTGCCCGAGTACGCCGTCGACCTCCACTTCGCGTGGACCGCCGGGAAGGACCCCACCTACACCCACTACGCCGTCGCCAACATGACCGGCGCCAACCGGCTGCTGATCGGCCTCGGCTGGGCGGCCGTCGTGCTGATCGCCTGCTGGAAGCAGGGCACGAACGAGCTCGCCATCGAGCCGAACCAGCGCCTCGAGATGCGCTTCCTGCTCGGCGCCACGATCTACTCCTTCTTCATCCCGCTCGGCGGCGAGATCTCGCTGTTCGACGCGGCCGTGCTCTTCGCGATCTTCGCCGCGTACCTCGTCGCGGCCATGCGCGGTGCGCGCCACGAGGTCGAGCTGATCGGCCCGGCGGCCCTGATCGACCGCGAGTTCGACGACCTCGGGCGGCGGCTCTTCGCCGGATCGCTGTTCGTCTTCGCGGCCTTCGCCATCTTCGCGGCGGCGGAGCCCTTCGCCGACGGGCTCGTCCAGATCGGCCGCACGCGGGACATCAGCGAGTTCCTGCTCGTCCAATGGGTGGCGCCACTGGCGTCCGAGTCGCCCGAGTTCCTGGTCGCGATCCTGTTCGCCCTGCGCATGCGCGGCTCGATCGGGCTCGGGGCGCTGCTCTCGTCCAAGGTCAACCAGTGGACCCTGCTCGTGGGCGCGATCCCCGTCGCCTTCGCGATCTCCTCGGGCGCCTTCATCGGCATGCCGCTCGACGCGCGGCAGACCGAGGAACTCCTGCTGACCTCGGCGCAATCCCTGCTCGCGGTGGTGATCATCGCGGACCTGAGCTTCACGCGGCTCGAGGCCCTCGCGCTCGCCGTGCTCTTCCTGGCGCAGCTGGTCTTCCCGAGCGAGGAGGTCCGCCGCGCCTTCGCCGTCGTCTACGTGCTCCTGGCCGTCGGCATCGTCGCCGTCAGCGCGGGGAACCGGCGCGAGGGGCTCCGGACGCTCGCCCTCGGCCCGCCGAAGGACTCGTGAAGGCCGACGTCGACGTCGCGGTCGTCGGCGCGGGCGTCGTCGGTCTGGCGACGGCCGCGGCCTTCGCACGCCGCGGCCGCTCCGTCGTCCTCCTCGAACGCAACGACGAGATCGCGCGCGAGACCTCGAGCCGCAACAGCGAGGTCGTCCACGCCGGGCTCTACTACCCGGAAGGGACGTGGAAAGCGCGGACCTGCGCTGCCGGGCGTGCGGCGCTCTACGCCCGCTGCGAGACCTGGCGGATTCCGCACCGCCGGCTCGGGAAGATCGTCGTGGCAAGTACGGCCGAGGAGCTGCCGGCGCTCGAGCGCTACTTCGCCCTCGGGACCGCGAACGGCGCGGGTGCAATCGAGCTGATCGACGCGGACGCCGTGCGAAAGCTCGAACCCGCGGTGAAGGCTTCGGGCGCCTTGTTCTCCCCGGAGACCGGCATCGTGGATGCCCACGCCTACGCGAGCTCCTTCCTGGCCGAGGCCGAGCGCGACGGGGCGGTCCTCGTCCGGCGGGCGAGGGTCGAGGGCGTCGCCCCGGACGGCGCGAGCTACCGCCTCGATGCGGACTGCGACGGCGAGCGCCAGGCGATCCGGGCCGCGGCGGTGGTGAACGCGGCGGGCCTGGCCGCGGACCACGTGGCCGCGCTGGCCGGCATCGACGTCGACGCCGCGGGCTATCGCATCCACCCGTGCCACGGGGACTACTTCGCCCTCGCACCGGGCCACGGGCTCGAACTCTCGCGCCTGGTCTACCCGGTGCCCGCCGGCCCCGGGCTCGGCGTCCACGCGACCCTCGACCTCGGCGGCCGCATCCGGTTCGGGCCCGACGCCTACTACGGCAAGGGGCTCGACGCGCTGACCGTCGACGCCGGCAAGGCGGGCGCCTTCGCGGAGGTGATCGCGCGCTATCTGCCCGGCGTCGAGGCGGCGGACCTGACGCCGGACTTCGTCGGCATCCGCCCGCGCCTCGCGGCGCCCGGCGAACCCTTCCGGGACTTCGTGGTCCGCGAAGAGTCCGAACGCGGGCTGCCGGGGTTCGTGAACCTGCTCGGGATCGAGTCGCCGGGGCTCACCGCCGCGGCCGCGCTGGCCGAAGAGGCGGTGGGGCTGCTCTAGGCGTCGGCGTCGTCCGCCCCGGCGCCGATCGGGTTGCGCGCGAAGGCCAGCTCCTCGACGGGCCGTCCCCCGACGACGTGCTCCGTGAGAATGCGCTCGAGGTTCTCGGGCGTGGCCTCCCGGTACCAGACGCCGTCCGGGTAGACGACGCAGATCGGCCCCTGGCGGCAGATCCGCAGACAGTCGACCTTCGAGCGGTAGACGCCGCCTTCGACGGCGTCGAGCCCGAGCTGGCGGATCCGCTTCTTCAGGAACTTCCACGAAGCCGCGGCGGTCTCGCTCCCGGCGCAGTCGCCGTGGGTGCAGAGCAGCACGTGGCGGGTGTAGCCACCGATCTTGAGTGCGCGGGTGAGGTCGGCCAGGTCGCGTCGGTCTGCGTCTTCCATCGAGGCGGCGTAGTATACCCGCCCCCGGGCGGGTGAAAGAGGGAACGGAGGTTCGCGGGTTGGCGGTAACGGCCGTGGTGGTGGGCGCCGGGCTGCGGGGCGCGGAAGTGTTCGGCCGCTTCGCCCTCGCGCATCCGGAGCGCCTGAAGGTCGTGGCCCTCGCCGAACCCGACGCGGTGCGCGCGAAGGCCATGGCCGAGGCGCACGGCCTTTCGGCGAACGAGGTCCACGCGGATTGGCAGCCGCTCTTCGAAGCGGCGCCCCGGGCGGACGTCGCCATCATCGCGACGGGCGACACGGAGCACGTCGAACCGGCCCTGCGCGCCATCGCCTGCGGCTACGACGTGCTCCTCGAAAAGCCGATCGCGCCCGATCCCGTCGACTGCGTGCGCGTGGTCACCGCCGCGGAGCGGGCGGGACGGCGCCTCCAGATCGGTCACGTGCTGCGCTACACGCCTTTCTACGAACGCATCCATGCGCTCGTCTCCGAGGGGGCCATCGGCCGGCTGCTCCACCTCGAGCTGAAGGAGCACGTCGCCGCCTGGCACTTCACCCACTCCTACGTGCGCGGGAAGTTCCGCAACCGGGCCATGGCCGCGCCGGTGTTGCTCGCGAAGTCCTGTCACGATCTCGATCTGATGGTCTGGCTCGCGGGGGAGAGCCCGGCGCGGGTCGCGTCTTTCGGCGGGCGCGACGCCTTTCGCGAGGAGCACGCGCCCGAAGGGGCTCCCGAGCGCTGCACCGAGGGCTGCCCCGTCCAGGAGAGCTGCCCCTACGATGCAGAGCGCTTCTACCTCGGCCCCGACGACGCGCTCGCCCGGGCCTTCCCGTTCCGCGACGTCTCCCCGGACCCGGCTCGGGCCGCGCGGCGCAGGGCGCTCGAGACCGGCCGCTACGGCAGGTGCGTCTACCGCACCGACAACGATCAGCCCGACCACCAGCACGTGGCCGTCGAGTTTCCGAGCGGCGTGACGGGGAGCTTCACGGTGCAGGGCCTCGCGAGCCAGGAGGAGCGGACGATCCGGCTGACCGGGACGACCGGCGAGCTGCGCGGCGCGCTCCATGCGGGCGAGATCGAAATCTCACGCCCGGGCGTGCTCGGCAGCGAACGGATCGACCCGGGTTCGCGGGGCTCGATGATGGGTCACTACGGCGGCGACGACGGGTTGATCGAGCACTTCACGCGCGTGGTCGCCGAGGGTGGCGACCTGCGCGCATCGGGGCGTTCGGCGCTCGAGGGTCACCTGCTCGGCTTCGCGGCCGAGGAGGCCCGGCTCGACGGGGAAACGATCGAACTGGACGAGTGGCGCGCCGCGTGCGAGCGGTCCGCCGGGGAGAGGGACGCGTGAGCTCGGAAGATTCGAACGCGGCGGTTGGTCAGAGCGAAGTGGCGGCGGGCGAGCGCCGCGGACGCTGGCTGCTCGGACTCGGGGCGGCGGCCGGCGTCGTGCTGGCGGCCGTCGGCATCGTGGACCGCGGCTCGGCGGCGCCCGAGGTCGAGGGGGCGATCGCCGTGGTGAACGGGCAGCCGCTCTCGCGCGACAGCTACGAGCGGTTCGCGGCGGCGGTCGCCCAGGAACGCAAGACCGCCGCCTTGCCCGTCGAAGAGCGGCAGCGTCTGCTCGACCGCCTGATCGAAGAGGAGCTCCTGCTCCAGCACGGCATCGGGATGGGTCTCGCGCGCCACGAGCCGACCGCGCGCCGGGTGATCGTGCAATCCGTGATCGCGGCGGTGACGGGGGCCGCCGAAGGCCGGGAGCCCGAGGAGGCGGAGCTCCGCGCGTACCACGCCGAGAACCCCGGCCGGTTCTCGCGCCCGGGGCGGGTCTCGGTCGAAGCGCTGGTCTCCCCGGTCGCGGACCGCGAGCAGGACGGCGCCGCACGCGCGCTGGCCACGGAGGTCGCGGCTTTCTTGCAAGAGGATGGGGAAGGGGAGGGCCGAACCCTCGAAGACGCCCAGGCTCGCTGGCCGGCGCTCTCAGCTCCGCCGATGCCCGGCGGGCCCGTGCCGCTCGAGACCGTCCGCCGCTATCTCGGTCCCACCGCGGCCCTGCGCGCGCGGGATCTCGAGGCCGGCGCGGTGGCCGAGCCGTTCCGCGCGAGCGCCGGCTACGTCGTCCTGCGCATGCTCGAGCGTCAGCCCGACCGCGTCCCGCCCTTCGAGGAGGTCGCGGACCAGGTCCGCGCCGAGTGGACCCGCAGCCAGGGCGAGCAGGCCCTGCGCGGCTTCCTCGACGACCTGCGCGCGAGCGCCGACGTCCAGGCGGAGCCCGTCGACGGTGCGGCGTCGGAAGCGGAGGGTTCGTGACGCCGCCTTCCTCGAAGCGGGCTTCGTTCGGGTGGCTCCTCGCCGTGGCGTTGCTCCTGCCCGCGCTGCAGGCCGGCGCGCACCCGCGTGCGACGTCGCTCAGTGCCTGGCACTTCGCGCCCGAAACCGACGCGGGCCCCGAGGCGCGCGTGACGGTGCGCGTCCCCTGGGCGGCGCTCCAGAAGGTGCTTCCGGAGGTCGCCGGCGTCGTCCCGGAAGCGCTCGGCTTCCGGACGGACGTGCTCGCCGTGGTCGACGACTACCTGATCGAGCACGTCCGCATGCGGACCGAGGCCGGGCCCTGCGTCGTGCGCGGCGCCGTGGCGCCGGTTTCCTCTGCCGACCCGACGCACTTCGGCCGCCGCTTCCGCCTCGCCTGCGACCCCGGCCGCCCCGTGATCGAGGTCGACCTCTTCCTCGAAGCGGACCCGAGCCACCTTCACCTCGCACGCGTGCGCACCCCGGATGGGCTCGAGCTCGACCGCGTGATCGTGCTCTCTCAGACCGAGTGGATTCCGGGCGGCGAGGGCCACGAAGGGGAGGGGGCGTCGTCGGTCCTCGACTATCTGAAGCTCGGCGTCGAACACATCGCGGGGGGAATCGATCATCTGGTCTTCGTCCTCGCGCTGCTGCTCACCGGGACGGGGATCGCCCAGCTCGCGACGGTGGTCACCGGGTTCACCGTGGCCCACAGCCTGACCCTGGCCCTCGGCGTGCTCGGCTGGGTGACGCCGCTCCCCGCGGCCGTCGAGGCGCTGATCGGGTTCTCGATCGTGGTCGTCGCGCTCGAGAACTTCGGCATGACGTTCGGGCGGCGCTCCCGGCGCCGTCTCACGCTGGTGTTGGCGGGGCTGGTCGCCTTCGCCTGCCTCGGCGCGGCCTTCGGCCAGGTCGGCCTGCCGCTGCCGGCGCTCGCGGGCGTCGGCCTTTTCTCGCTCTGCTACCTCGGCCTCTCCGAGCGTGTCGCCCGGGTGGAGCGGCTGCGCTGGCTCGCGGCGCTGGCGTTCGGGCTGATCCACGGTTTCGGCTTTGCCGGGGTGCTCGCGGAAACGGGGCTTCCGCCCGAGAACGTCCTGCCCGCGCTGCTCGGCTTCAACCTCGGCGTCGAGGTCGGGCAGCTCGTGGTCGTCGTCGTGGGCTGGGTGCTGCTGCGTCCGCTGCTGCTCGGCCCCGCTCCGCGCCGGCTCGCGACGATCCAGTGGGGAAGCGCGCCGGTCCTCGCCGCGGGGCTCTACTGGTTCCTCTCCCGGGCATGGGTCTGAGCTAACCTCCCGCCGCCATGGATCGAAACTCTCTCAAGCTCTCGGCCCTCGAGCGCGACGCCTACGAGAAGGACGGCTTCTTCGTGCGCGAGGCCGTCTTCGGCCCCGCCGAGCTCGAAGCCCTGCGCGCCGCCGCCGAGCGGGTCGCCGCGCTCGCCGCGAGCCACGTGGATGCGCCGGCGGAACGCTACGCCATCGACGGGAACGTCTACCTGGAGGGGGAGGGCTCGACCATCCAGCTCGAGCACGCGGAGGCGACGCGCACCCTGCGAGTGATCGAGCCGTTCCACCACCTCGACGACGTCCTCGACGCGCTCATGGACGACCCGCGCCTGGTCGAGCCGATGCGGGGCCTCGTCCGCTCGGAGCGCGTCTCGCTCTTCACCGACAAGCTGAACCTGAAGCGGCCGCGCGAGGGCTCGGGCTTCCGCTGGCACCAGGACTCGCCGTACTGGCACCACTTCGCCGCGCACCTCGACCTCCTGCCGAACGTGATGGTGACCCTCGACGACGCCGACGAGGAGAACGGCTGCTTCCGGGTGGTGCGCGGGAGCCATCGCGAGGGCTGCCTGCCGGGGCTCACGGGCGAGGGCGAGCTCGGCGCCCTGTTCACGGACCCGCGCTACTTCGACGAAGACGCGCAGGTTCCCATCGTGGCGCCGGCGGGATCACTGGTCTTCTTCAGCGCGCACACGGTGCACGGCTCGCAGCCGAACCGTTCCGATCGGCCGCGGCGCGCCTTCGTCATCACCTACCAGCCCGCCGGCCACCCGATGTTCAAGCGGCCCGGCGAGCGGGAAGTCGACGTCGCTTCCTAGGCCCGCCTCAACTTCCGGCCCGCCTCAGCTTCCAGGGTAGGGCGGGTTCGCCAGCGAGCGAATGTAGGCGATCACGTCGGCGATCTGGGCGTCGTTCAGGGTGCCGCCCCAGGGCGCCATCATCGCCGACTTGCCCACCGCTGTGCCGCCGAGCTTGATCACCTTCGTCAGGTGCTCGTCGTCGAGGGCGTTCATGTAGGCGCCGTCGCTGTGCTTGGCGGGCTTCGGGTTCAGGCTCGCCGAGACGGGGCCGTCGCCGTTGCCGGTCGCCCCGTGGCAGCTTCCGCAGTACGTCGCGTAGAGGGCCTGCCCCGCAGCGACGTCGCCGCCGCCGGCGACGGGTGCGGCCGGCTCGGGTTCCGGCGTCGGGGTCGGCGCCGGCGTCGTGGGTTCGGCGGGTGCGGGCTCGGTGGGGGCCGGTTTCGCGGGCGCCGGTTCCTCGGATCCACCGCCGCAGGCGAGCGGCGCGAGGCCGAGACCGAAGCAGACGGCGACGAGTGCGAAGCGTTCTCGCAGATTCCGGGTGGCCATGATTCCCTCCTTGAATGCGGAGGGATGCTAGCCGTTGAGCCGCGCGATGGCCTGCTCGAACTCCTCGCGCAGGGCGTCGTACTCCCGCGCCACCGGGAACTGCGGGAACTCCGCCACGACGTTGTCCGGCGGCCGGAAGAGGATGCCGGCATCGGCCTCCCCGAGCATCGTGGTGTCGTTGTACGAGTCGCCGGCGGCGATCGTCCGGAAGGCCAGCTCCCGGAAGGCGAGCACGGCCTTGCGCTTCGGGTCGGGCAGCCGCAGGTGGTAGTCCGCGACCCGCCCGTCCTGGATCTCGAGCTGGTGGCAGAAGAGCGTCGGGCGGCCGAGCTGCGCCATCAGCGGCTCGGCGAACTCGTAGAAGGTGTCCGAGAGGATCACGACCTGGACGCGGGCCCGGAGGCCGTCCAGGAAGTCCTTGGCCCCCGGCATCGGCCCCATCCCGGCGATGACCTCCTGGATGTCCGCGATCCCGAGGCCGTTCTCCTCCAAGATGCGCAGGCGCTGCTTCATCAGCACGTCGTAGTCCGGGATGTCGCGCGTGGTGGCCTTCAGGGCCTCGATTCCGGTGTGTTCGGCGAAGTGGATCCAGATTTCGGGGACGAGGACCCCCTCGAGATCGAGGCAGGCGATGATCGGCTCGGGCTTTCGCATGGCCACAACATAACGCGCTAGTCTCCGGCCATGGTCAGGGCAGCTAAGCGCTTGCTTCGCATGGGTTTCCTCGCTTCTCGGGGGGCTTCGCCTGCGGCGCCGGGCGGGCGGTTCCTGACGCTCTCCGCGAGCCTGCTCCTGGCCGGTGCGGGCTGCGGCCAGGGCGACGCCGCCCCGACCGAGCCGCGCGGCCCGCGCGCCATCACCGTCGAGGTCGTGACGGTGGCCCCGGAGCTCCTCCGGGACGAAGTCGCCTTCGTCGGCCAGCTCGAGGCCGAAGCCAGCGTCGTCCTCCGGGCCGAAGACGACGGCGTGATCGACCGCATCGAGTTCGAGGAGGGCGCCGTCGTCGAGAAGGGCGACGTGATGTTCGCCCTGCGCAACGACGAGCAGAAGGCCCGGCTGCGGCTGGCCCAGGCCGAGCTCGCGAAGGTCCAGGCGGAGTACGACCGCACCAAGCGCCTGGCCGACCGCAACGCGGCCTCCGACGCGGCGCTCGAGCGCCAGGCCGCCGAGCGCGAGATCGCACGGGCGGCGGTTTCCCTGGCCCAGGTCCAGCTCGAGAAGACCTACGTCCGGGCGCCCTTCACCGGCTACACCGGCCAGCGGAAGGTCTGGGTCGGGGACCGCGTGGACGACCGCACGGAGCTCGTCCGCCTCGACGCCATCGACCGCGTCGTGCTCTTCTTCTCGCTGCCCGAGCAGGCGCTGCCGCTGGCCCGGCCCGGCGTGCCCCTGCGGATCTCGGTCGCGCCCTATCCCGGGGAGTTCTTCGACGGCGAGGTCTTCTTCGTCTCGCCCTACCTCGAGCAGGCGACGCGCCGGATCGCCGTGAAGGCCTGGATCCCGAACCCGGAGCAGAAGCTCCGGCCGGGCCTGTTCGCCCAGGTCGAGGCGGTGATCGACGAGCGCCCGGAATCGCTGCTCGTGCCCGAGGCCGCCATCGTCTACGACCGCGCCGGCGCCTTCGTCTGGCGGCTCGATGCGGAGAACGAGGCCTCCCGCGCGCCGGTCGAGATCGGCCTGCGATTGAACGGCCGCGTCGAGATCACCGAGGGCATCACCCCCGGCGATCGGGTCGTGGCCGCCGGAACGAACAAGGTCTTCGACGGCGCGCGCGTGACCGCCGCCGAGCGCACGGCCGACCGGCCCACCGAAACGGTCGACCCGGCAGCGCCCACGCCCGAAGGCGCCCCGCGCGCCGAAGCCGGCTCGAGCGGCACGTGAGGGGCGCGAGCAGAACGGGCCCGGACGCGAGGCCCGGGGCCCTCCCGTGAAGCTCTCGCAGACATCGATCGATCGCCCCGTCCTCGCGACGGTGATGTCGCTCGTGATCGTGCTCTTCGGCTGGATCGGCGCGAGCCGGCTCCAGAACCGCGAGCTGCCGGACGTCGACCCGCCCGTCGTCTCCGTCACCACCGTGTTCCCCGGTGCGGCGCCCGAGGTGGTCGAGACCTCCGTCACCCAGCCTCTCGAGGATCTGCTCGTCGGCATCGACGGCGTCAAGCACATCACCTCCACCAGCCGCGAGCAGGTCTCGCAGATCTCGGTGGAGTTCACCCTCGACCGCGACGTCGAGGTGGCGGCCAACGACGTGCGCGACCGCGTCGCGCGCTCGCGGCGTCAGCTCCCCGAGGAGATCGACGACCCGGTCGTCGCGAAGCAGGACTCGGATGCCTGGCCCGTCATGTGGGCCGGCCTCTCGAGCGACCGCTACGACCAGGTCGAGCTCACGCGCATCGCCGAGCTCTACATCAAGGACCGGATCGGGAAGCTCCCCGGCGTCTCGACGGTGATCGTCGCCGGCGAGCGCCGCTACTCGATGCGCGTCTGGATCGACAACAGCCGGCTGACCTCCCACAACCTGACGGTCGCCGACGTCGCCAGCGCCCTCGAGGTCCAGAACGTCGACATCCCGTCGGGCCGGATCGAGAGTTCCGACCGCGAGTTCACCGTGCGCAGCCTCGGAGAGCTGAAGACCGTCGAAGCCTATCGGCGGCTCGTCGTCTCTCCGCGTACCGGCTCCGAGCCCGTACGGCTCGGGGACGTCGCCCGCGTCGAGGCCGGGCCCGAGGACGAACGCAAGATCGTGCGCTTCAACGGCGTGCCGGGCCTCGGCCTCGGCATCGTGAAGCAGTCCAAGGCCAACACGCTGGACGTGGCGACGCGCGTGCGGGCCGAGCTCGACGTGATCCGGCCGATCCTGCCCGACGGCGTCAACATCCAGCCGGCCTACGACTCCTCGATCTTCATCCGCCAGTCCATCGACAGCGTCCAGCGCACGATCTACGAAGCCGTCGCGCTCGTCGTGCTGGTGATCTTCTGCTTCCTGCGCAGCGCCCGCGCCACCTTGATCCCGGCCGCCGCGATTCCGGTCTCGGTGATCGGCGCCTTCATGGTGCTCTACGCATTCGGCTTCACCATCAACACGCTCACCCTGATGGGGATCACGCTCGCCATCGGCCTGGTCGTGGACGATGCCATCGTGGTGGTCGAGAACATCACGCGTTGGATGGAAGAGGGCGCGGGGCCGGTCGAGGCCGCGCGCCGGGGCATGGAGGAGATCTCCTTCGCGGTCGTCTCGGCGACGGTCTCCGCGGTGGCCGTCTTCCTGCCGCTCACCTTCCTGACGGACACCACCGGCCGGCTCTTCCGCGAGTTCGCCGTCACCGTCGCCGCCGCGGTGGCCGTCTCGGGCTTCGTGGCGCTGACGCTCTCCCCGGCCCTGTGTGCCCTCGTGATCCGCCGGGACGAGACCCCCTCCGCGCTCAAGCGCACGCTCGCACGCACCTTCGACGCGCCGGCGCGTGCCTACGCCGCCATCGTCGACCCCGCGCTCCGGCGGCCCATGCTCTGGATCGCCGTCGGCGCGGCGTGGGTCCTGCTCGGTGCGGTGCTGCTCCAGGGCATCGACCAGGAGCTCATCCCGACGTCGGACCGCGGCTCGGTGATCGCCAAGATGACGGCGCCCGAGGGCGCGACCATCGAGTACACGGACCGCTATCAGAAGGAAGCGGAACAGGTCTTCCTCGATACGCCGGAGATCGAGCGCATCTTCTCGGTGGTCTCCCTCGGCATCGGGACGCCGGGGCTCGTGAACGAAGGGTTCATGTTCACGATGATGAAGCCCAAGGACCAGCGCGACCGGCACCAGCGCGACGTCGTCGCCTCGATCAACCAGGAGCTGCGCAAGGTGCCGGGCGTCCAGGCCTTCGCCTTCGAGCCGCGCCCCCTCGGCCGCTTCTCGGCCGCGCCGGTCTCCCTCGTGATCCAGGGCCAGGACGTCCAGGAGCTCGCGCGCCTCGCCGAAGAGGTGAAGCAGCGCCTCGAGGCCGAGCCCGGCTTCTCGCGGGTCGAGACGGATCTCTTCCTGAACAAACCTCAGCTCGACGTCCACATCGACCGGGACCGCGCGAGCGACCTCGGCGTCTCGGTGCGCGACGTCGCGCGCACGCTCCAGATCCTGCTCGGCGGCCAGGACCTCTCGACCTTCAAGCTCGACGGGGAGACCTACGACGTCGTGGTCCAGCTCGAGCGCGAATCCCGCGAGCGCGCGCGTCAGCTGATGGACCTCTACGCGCGCGGGCACAACGGCCTGCTGATCCCGCTGCGCTCGGTCGTCGACGCCCGGGAGACGATCGCGCCGCGCGCGCTGCCGCACTACGACCGCTTCCGCGCCGTCACCGTGAACGCGCGCCTCGAAGGGGGCTTCTCCCAGAAGGAGGCGCTCGACGCGGCGGCGCGGGTCGCCTCCGAGGTCGTTCCCGTCGGCAGCGGCTACAACTTCACCTGGACCGGCGACGCCGAGAAGTTCTTCGAGTCCGGCAACGCCCTGGCCTTCGCCTACATCCTCGCCATCCTCGTCGTGTACCTCGTGCTCTCGGCGCAGTTCGAGAGCTTCATCCATCCGGTCACGATCCTCGTGGCGGTCGCGCTCTCCTTCACCGGCGCGCTCCTGGCGCTCCAGATGGTGACGTGGTGGCGCGAGATCGTCCTCGGCGTGAAGAACCCGATGACGCTGAACATCTACAGCAAGATCGGCCTCGTGATGCTCGTCGGGCTCGTGACGAAGAACTCGATCCTGATCGTCGAGTTCGCGAACCAGCTCCGGGAGCGCGGCATGGAGGTGCGGGAAGCCACGCTCGAGGCCTGCCGCATCCGCTTCCGCCCGATCCTGATGACCGCCCTCGCCACGATCGCGGGCCTCGTCCCGATCGCCGCGGGGCTCGGTGCGGGCGGCGAATCGCGCCAGCCGCTCGGCGTTGCCGTGGTCGGCGGCGTGTTCTTCGCGACGTTCCTCTCGTTCTTCGTCGTGCCCGCGGTCTACCTCCAGGTGGAGCGCACACGGGAGCGCCTGCGCGGCGGAAGCGCAGCCGCCGAACCCGTCGGCGTGGCCGGGGGGCGTTAGCGCTGGACCTCCTGCATGCGGCACTGTTGGGCCTCGTCCAGGGCCTGACCGAATTCCTCCCCGTCTCGAGTTCGGGGCACCTGGTGCTGTTCGGCCGGGCGCTCGGCGCCGAGCAGGAAGGCATCGTCTTCGAGGTCGCCCTGCACGCGGCGACCTTGATCGCGGTGGTCGTGTTCTACCGACGGCGCGTCGGCGAACTCCTCGCCGGGGCGCTCCGCGGTGACGCCGACGCCTGGCGCTACGGGATGAAGCTCGCGGTGGGGACCCTCCCCGCCGTGGCCGCCGTCCTGGTCGCCCGCGATTTCTTCGAAGGCCTCTACGAGAGCATCGCTCCGGTCGGGCTCGCGCTCTGGCTGACCGGCGCGGCCGTCTACAGCACCCGCTACACGCTGCCCCGGGCCGAGACCCCGGAGCCCGGCTGGGGGGCGGTGGTGGGGATCGGCATCGCCCAGGCCGTGGCGATCATCCCCGGCGTCTCTCGCAGCGGCTCCACGGTGGCCGCGGCGCTCGCCTTCGGTGTCGCGCCGGCCGCGGCCGCGGAGTTCTCCTTCCTGATGTCGATCATCGCGATCACCGGCGCCGTGGTGCTGCAGATCCCGGAACTCTCGGGCGTGACTCCGGACGGCTTCTCGGCGATCGCGGTCGGCGCGGCGCTGGCCCTGGTCTCGGGCCTCGCGGCGCTCGCCCTGTTCGTGCGGCTGCTGCGCAACCACGCCTTCCACCACTTCGCCTGGTACGTGTGGCCGCTCGGCGCCCTGGTGATCTTCTGGGGGCTGCGGAGCTAGATCGGCCGGGGCCTAGTCACGAGTTAGGGGATCCGAGCGATCAACTAGGTTCTGATAGAGCTCCCGTGCCTCCTCGAGATAGTCAGGGAACACCTGCTCGATGCAGTCGGGGGTCGGGAGGACTTCCAGCGCCTCTGGAATCCTATCGAGGTGGTTCAAGCTGTGAGCGGTCTGGAGCAGCCGCTCCTGTTGGCGGAGTGGCGAGGTCAGTACGCCACCGATCTGCTCGATCTGCGCGATCGCTTCGCCATGCCGGTCCAGTCGACCGTACGCTTCCGCGAGCAGAAACCTACTGTTGTCGTTCTGCCAGTGCGATCGGTGCAGAGCCTCTACTCGGCGCACCACAGTCTCCCAATCACCGCGCCGGCGCGCATCGGCGGCATCCGCCCACCAGATGCGACCTACCGGCATGACGGCGATCTTGCGGACCCAAGCCCTGAGCTTGTTGGTGATCTTCACCACGCAACGAACGATACCCTGAACTTGCCTTCAGCCGGCAAGCTCGATCCACGTGGCCCGGCTGGCCCCGCGCAGGGCGCCGTCCTCTCCGAAGACGGCCGTGGCCGTGAAGCGCTTGCGGCCCTCCTGGCCGAGCGACCATCCGACCACGACGCAGCGCTCGCCGGCGTGGACCTCGCCCTCGAGCTTTGCCGTGAGTTCGCCGAGCAGGCAGTGGCGCCCGGGCGGGTTCGTGAAGGAGAAGGCGCCCGGGCAGTCGAGGGCGGCCCAGAGGATCTCCGGACGGACGGTGCCGGAGGCGTCGGCGAGCGAGGCGTCCGGTTGCCAGCCGGCCGCGACGCGCGGCGTGCCCGCTTCGTCCTTCCACGGCGCGGCGAAGATGCGCAGGCCGTCGTTCACCTCCCGCTCGGTCCCGCAGACGAAGCAGCCGGGGATCGGGTGGACCGCAAAGCCCTGGAAGCCGGGCTCACACGCGAGGGCTTCGTCGAAGCCCGGCGGCTCGGGAATCTCGAGTTCGAGTGCGGCGGGCCGCGCTCGCGCCAGGAGCGTCTCCCCGTCGAGGAATTCGACCGCGTCGTCCGTCTCCCGAATCGCGAGCGCTGTCTCGAGCGGCGGCGGCGCGTGCAGCCGGACCGTGGCCGCGCCTTCGAAGGCGCGGGCGAGCTGGCCGGCGACCCAGCCGCCGTTGCCCGAGTCGGCCGGCCCGCGAAAGCGGTGGGGGATCGTGAGGGTCTGCATGCGGCGACACTAGCCCACGCCGAACCCCTTGCGTTGCGGTGCGTCGTGACGCCAGCCCCTCAGTTGCAGCGCGAGACCATCCGGCCGTTGGCGCGCCGGAACCGTTCGCATTCGACGGGCTCGGCGAGCCAGCGCTGCAAACCCTCGAAGAAGCCGATCTTCCCCGGCGTCGCCGAGCCGGTGCTCGACGGGTCCGCGTTCGGCTCAGTCGCACTCGGGGTTTCGGACGCCAGGGCCTCGGGCTTCGCCGGCTCCGCATCCGCGGGGGCGACGGCCGCGGCACCGACGATGCGAGCCCGCTCCGCCTGGCAGCCGCGGACCGCGGCGGCGAGCGCGAGGCCGCGCTCCCGATCCGAGAGATCGCCGGCCGGGCCGGCTTCGAGCGCCGCCACGACCGCCTGGGCGTGGTCGAAGCACGGGTCGTGGTCATCGGCCGTCGCGGGCAGGGCGACGAGGCAGGCCAGCGCCGAGACCAGCGCTGATAGGGTCGTCCATCGCATCACTTCATCTCCTCGTTTTGCGCCCCGTGAGCCGGGGCCTTTCCATCCGATTCGGCGGCGCGGAAGGCCCGCCAGCCGCCGTACTGCGAGACGTCCCGTGCGGATTCGAGTCCGACGGCCTCGCACAGGAACCCCGCCGGCCGCGTTCCGTCTTCGAGGGCGATTCGCCCGATGCCGAGCGGAGCCGGGATGGCCTCGACGAAGCGCCCGAAGGCCTCCGGCGTGAGGCGGTACACCTCGACCTCGATCGCCACACCGTCGCGGGCCGTCTGCACGAGGCCCGGCTTCGGGGGATCCGTGCCGGGCAGGGCGTGCAGCCGGTAGCGGGGCTCGGTCCGAAGGGCTCGGGCGAAGCGAGCGCCGAGCGCCTCGAGTTCGTGGTGGAGAGGCATTCCCGAGAGGTGGGCGCCGACCACGACGAGCTCGATCCGGTCGGCGGCGGCGGGACGAAGCGGGATCGGCCCGCGGGCGGCTTCGAGCCGGCGCGCGACCTCGAGCAGGGCGTCGTCGGCGAAGGCGGGCGCGCACAGCGTGACGCCGCTCGGCACTTCGCCCGGGGCGGCGGAGATCGGTGTAACGCAGGCGCACAGGTCGAGCAGGTTCACGAAGTTGTTGAAGGTGCCGAGGGCAGCGTTCGTCGCGATCGGATCGACTAGGACTTCCTGGATCCGGTAGGAGCGGGTGACCGGCGGAACGACGAGCACCTCGAAGGCTTCGAAGCTGCGCGCCGCGTCGCGCCGGAGCACTTGCAGCCGGTGGAGGCCGCGGAAGACGTCGGCGCCCGAGATCGCCCGGGCTCCTTCGAGGATCGCCCGGACCGTCGGGTCCACGGCTTCGGGGTGAGCGGAAACGAACTGGCCGAACGCCGCTTCCCGTTCCGCGAGCCACGGGCCCTGGTAGAGGAGCCTCGACGCCGCCCGGAAAGGCTCCCAATCGACGTCCACGCGCCGGCCCCCGAAGTCGTGCAGGAGCTCGGCGGCGCGCGAGAGACTCGCCCGGTGCTCGGCGTCGACCTGCCCGAGAACGTCGTCGGGCGGAAGGGCGAATCGAAAGGACTCCCCGAAGTTCCGCCGCGCGGTGCCCGGGCGCGAGTAGGGATCCGTCGGGTCCGGTGCGCGGGCCGCGGCGAAGACGTCGGCGGCGTTCGCCCCGTCCGGGGCGAAGACCGAGACGCAATCGAGGCTCGGACACGCGGGTACTACGCCGCGCGTCGAGAGCATGCCCCGCGTGGGCTTGAGGCCGAAGACGCCGTTCAGCGCGGCGGGCACGCGCCCGGAGCCGGCCGTGTCGGTGCCGAGCGCGAAGTCGACGCAGCCCGTAGCGACGGCGACGGCGGAGCCGCTGCTCGATCCGCCCGAGATCACCGAGGGGTCGTGGGCGTTGCGGCACGGCCCGTGGGGAGAACGCGTCCCGACGAGGCCCGTCGCGAACTGGTCCATGTGGGTCTTGCCGACGGGGAGGGCGCCCGCCGCCTGGAGGCGGCTCACGACGCGCGCGCTCACGTCGGGGACGTAGGAGAAGGCCGGGCAGCCGGCGGTCGTGGGCCAGCCCGCGACGTCGAGGTTGTCCTTCACCGCGAAGACGGTGCCGAGCAGGGGGCGCCGGAGGCGATCGCCCGCCTCGGCGTCGGCGGCGCGCGCGCTCTCGAGCAGGGTCTCGGCGGGAGGCACGTAGAGCCAGGCCTCGGGCCGCGGCTCCCGTTCGCGCGCGTCGAGGAAGCGCTCGACCCGCTCGGTGGCAAGCTCCGCGCGGCTCACGATGCCTCCCGCAGCGCGACCAGGGGCGCGCCCGGTGCGACGACCTGGCCCGGTTGGCACGCGATGCGCTCGACGGTGCCGGCGGCGGGCGCCGGGACGGCGGACTCGGTCTTCATGGCGGACAGCGTCGCGAGCGTGTCGCCCGCGGCGACGGCTTCGCCCACCGAGACGGGGACCGTCACGATCTGGGCACCCATCGGTGCCGTCACCCAGGCGACGCCTTCCTCGAGCGCGTCCATCGGCGCGGGCTCCGGGGAGGCGCGGCGCTCGGCGCGGGCGGCGGCCTCGAGCTCCCCGCTCGCCCGCCACCGCTCCCGCTCCTCGCGGAAGGCCCGCCGTTGCCGCTTCCGGAAGCGCTCGGTGTCCTCCGCGATCGAGTCGAGGAAGCGGGCATGTGCGGCCGGCTCGAAGACCGTCTCCTCGATCGCGATGTCGCCGCATCCGTTGGCGACGTCCCGGCGCCGATCCATCAACTCCTCGGCCGAGACGGGAAAGAAGCGGAGCTGGTCGAAGCAGCGCAGAAGCCAGGGCGGGCCCTCGGGCGATCCCGGCCAGCCGCCGTGGGTCCGCCAGACCGGGATCGTGCGGCCGACGAGCTGGTAGCCGCCGGGGCCTTCCATCCCGTAGATGCACAGGTAGGCGCCGCCGATCCCCACCGCGTTCTCCGGCGTCCAGGTGCGCGCGGGGTTGTACTTGGTGGTGACGAGGCGATGCCGCGGATCGAGCGGGGTCGCGACGGGCGCGCCGAGGTAGACGTCGCCGAGCCCGAGCACCAGGTAGTGCGCGTCGAAGACGATGCGCCGGACGTCTTCGGCGGAGTCGAGGCCGTTGATGCGCCGGATGAACTCGACGTTGCTCGGCGTCCAGGGGGCATCGTCACGGACCGTGGCCTCGTAGCGGCGCATGGCCTCGACGGCGCCGGGGTCCTCCCAGGAGAGCGGCAGGTGGACGACCCGGCTCGGGAGGCGGAGCCCTTCACCGGCCGGCAGATCGCCTTCGAGTTCGTCGAGGCGTTCGAGCAGCGCGTCGCGCGAAAGGCGGCGTGGATCGAAGTGGACCTGGAGCGAGCGGACGCCCGGGGTCAGGTCGACGATGCCGGGGAGCGTGCCCGCCGAGACGGCCTGCTCGAGCGCTGCGTGGAGGAGCTGGACCCGGATGCGCAGCGCGAGGTCGAAGTGGAACGGACCGAACTCGATCAGCAGATAGCGGTCGCCGCTGCGCCGGACGACGAAGCGAGGGCCGTCGCCCGACCCGGCGCGGTCGAGCAGGATTCCGTCGTCGAGGGGCGCGGGCGCGCGGCGCACGGGGTGCGGCGGTTTCGCGGCCTCGCGGGAGGCGACGGCACGCTCGACCCCGGCCCGGGCCTCCGAGGCTTCGGCCTCCGACGTCGGCAGGAAGCGGACCGGATCGCCCGCGCGCAGCTGCCCAAGCTTCCAGCGGTCCGCCTCGATGACGACCGCCGGGCAGACGAAGCCGCCGAGGCTCGGCCCGTCCGGCCCGAGGATCACAGGCATGTCCCCGGTGAAGTCGACGGCGCCCACGGCGTAGGCGTTGTCGTGGACGTTCGAAGGATGGAGCCCGGCGTCGCCGCCGTCGGGCCGTGCGAAGTGGGGCGTCGGTCCGATCAGTCGGACGCCGGTGCGCGCGGACTGATGGTGGACCTCGAAGGTCGCGCCGTAGAACTCCCGCAGGTCGTCCTCCGTGAAGAAGCCCTGGCCGTGGGGGCCGTCGAGCACCCGAAGCTCCCAGGCCTCTGCCCGGGCGCTCTCACCGTGCAAGGGGTGGAGCCGGGCCAGGGCGTGCGCGGCCTCGGCGGAGAGGGCGGGCGCGAGGGGTGCCTCCCCGTCTTCGGCGCCGAACTCGAGGGTGTCGCCCGCGACGAGGGCCCGGCCCGCGTGGCCGCCGAGCCGTCCGAGGGTGAAGGTGGCCTTGGCGCCGAGGTAGTCGGGGACGTCGAGCCCCCCACGCACGGCGAGGTACGCGCGGAGCCCGCCGAGCGGTCCCGTTCCGCCGTCACCGATGCGGCCGACGTCGAGCGTCTGCCCCGCAGCGACCCGGACGGGCGTCCAGGGCGGGACGGGCTCGCCACCGCAGGTCGCTTCGGCCACGGCGCCGGTCAGGGCGATCCAGGCCGGATGGTCGAATCGAAGGGCGGGTCCAGAGAGCGTCAGCTCGAGGCCGGCCGCGCCGTCCGGGTTGCCGACGATCCGGTTGGCGATCCGGAAGGCCAGGGAATCCATCGGGCCCGAGGGCGGGATGCCGACGCCCCAGGAACCGAGCCGGCCGGGGAAGTCCTGGACGGTGGTCGCCGCTCCCGGCCGCTCCACCCGCAGCGCTCGCGGCTCGAAGGCGAACTCTTCGAGGGAGCGGGTGTGGTGGACGCCCGTGCGGAAGGGGCTCCAGCCGAGGATCGCGGCGAGGTACGCCCGGTTGGTGGTGATGCCGTCGAGCCGCGTCCCCTCGAGGCCCTCCCGCATCTGCGCGATGGCCAACTCACGGGTCGGTGCGTGGGTGACGAGCTTCGCGAGCAGCGGGTCGTAGAAGGGGGAGACCTCGGTGCCGGGCTCGACCCCCGTGTCCACCCGCAGGTCTTCGGGAAAGCGCACCTCCGAGAGGGTCCCGCTGCACGGTTGAAAGTCGCGGCCCGGATCCTCGGCGTAGAGACGCACCTCCACGGCGTGCCCGCAGGGCGAGGGAACCTTCGGCAGCGGCTCCCCCGCGCCGACGCGCAGCATCCATTCGACGAGATCGATGCCGAAGATCGCCTCGGTCACGCCGTGTTCGACCTGCAGGCGGGTGTTGACCTCGAGGAAGTAGAAGGCCTCGCGTTCGGGGTCGACCAGGAACTCGATCGTTCCGGCGGAGCGGTAGCCGACGGCGGAGGCCAGGCGTTCGGCCGCCGCGGCGAGGGCGGTGCGCATCGCTCCCGAAACGCCCGGCGCCGGGGCCTCCTCGACCACCTTCTGGCGCCGCCGCTGCAGGGAACAGTCACGTTCCGAGAGCGTGTGCACGCCACCGGCACCGTCCCCGAAGATCTGGACTTCGACGTGTCGCGCCCGCGCGACGAAGCGTTCGAGGAAGGTCTCGCTGCTTCCGAAGTGCGACGCGCCGAGGCGCGAGACGCGTTCGAAGGCCTCGGCGAGCTCGGCTTCGTCCCGGCACAGCGCCATGCCGATGCCGCCGCCGCCGGCCGTTGCCTTGAGGAGCAGCGGATAGCCGATCGCAGCGGCCGCGGCGGAGGCCTCTGCGAGTGAGGTGAGCGTCCCCGTGCCCGGGCAGGTCGGGACCCCCGCGGCCTCGGCGAGCGCCCGAGCGCGGTCCTTGCGCCCGAAGTCGGCGATCTGTTCCGGGGTGGGGCCGAGGAAGACCAGGCCCTCGGCCTCGCAGGCGGCCGCGAAGTCTGCGCTCTCCGAGAGCAGGCCGTAGCCCGGGTGGATGGCCTGCGCTCCGCTGGCCCGGGCCGCGGCCAGGATGCGGTCGCCATCGAGGTAGCTCTCGGCCACCGGAGCGGGGCCGATCGCGTGCGCCTCGTCCGCTCGCCGGACGTGCAGCGCCCCGGCATCCGCTTCGGAGTAGACGGCGACCGAGGCGATCCCCATGCGAGAGAGCGTCGCGAGAACGCGGCAGGCGATCTCGCCACGGTTCGCGACGAGGACGCGGTCGAAGGGCCGCCCGTGACTCATCCGCGGTACACGATCATCCGTACGGGGGTCGGATGGAAGGCGTTGCACGGGTTGTTGATCTGGGGGCAGTTGCTCACCACGACCAGGGTGTCGCGCTCCGCGCGCAGCTCGAGGTACTTGCCCGGTGCGGAGCGGCCGTCGACGATGCCGAGGGAGCCGTCGGCCTCGACGGGGACGTTCATGAACCAGTTGATGTTGCTCACGACGTCGCGTTTTCCACGGCCCCGGGCGGCGTGGTCGATCAGGAAGTTCTCGACGCAGGCGTGTTGATGCTTCGTGTGGTGGCCGTAGCGGAGCGTGTTCGATTCGCAGCTGCAGGCTCCGCCGAGGGTGTCGTGATGGCCGACCTGGTCTTCGACCACGGTCATCATCGTCCGGCCTTCGTTCGAGACCAGCTCGGTGCCCGTGGTGAGGAAGATGTTTCGCTGGCGAACGATCGTTTCGGCCGCGCTGTAGCGTTCGTCGGGGTCGTGGGGGTCGTAGAGCAGGCAGTCCACGGCCTGGTTCCCCTCGAGGTCGACGATCCGCAGCGTCTCGCCGGCCGCAATGCAGCGCGACCAGGGCGCACACGCCGCCACGATCTCGTCGTGCACGGTGCGATCCGCGGGGACGTCGCTCATCGATCGACCTCCCCGTAGTAGGCCTCGACGTTCTCGAAGGCGCGGCGCCGTTCGGGAGTCGCGTTGCGTATCGCGTCTTCGAGGGGAGCGACCTCACCGTGCCAGGCCAGCAGGCGCAGGGGGGTGAGGGGCGGGCCCACCCGATCGTCCAGCACGTGGGCGACGTTCACGACGACGGCCAGGACGTCCATCTCCGCCCGCAGCGTGACGTGGCCGGGGGAAGCCTCGGCGACGTCGAGCGTGAGTCCGCCCTCGGGGCCGACGCGCACGGGCTTGAACAGGTTCAGGTTGATGGGCAGGTCGCGCTTGGTGAGGCCGTGCTTCGCCAGCGCGAGGGTGAAACGATCGCGGCCCTTCGGGCTTCCGGCCGAGACCCCACAGATCGTGTCGTGACCGCGGGATTCGTCCTCGAGGAGGCTCGCGAGCACGCGCCCCATGTCCGAGAGCAGCAGGGAGCCTTCGCCGAGGTAGGCCTGCCACTGGACCTTCACCGTGTCCGCGACGTTCAACCGCTCCCAGGTCTCCGCCGCGTTGTAGAGCATCAGCCCGGCCGAGGCCTCGCCCTCGAGGTCGTCGATCCGCAGCCGCGAGCCGCGAGGGAGGCGGCGCGATGCGTAGCCGCCGGGTCCGAGCGTCTCGGCCCAGAAAAGCGCCTCGCGCGGCACGCCCGGAGGAACGTCGGCGAACTCGCGGGCGGGCAGGGTGGGGCGGGCGGCGACGCGGGCGGCTTCGGAGTCGGCCTGGGCCCGCGCGTGCGCGCGCGCGGATTCCGGGGTCGCGGTGTCGCTCATCGAGAGGCGTCCTCCTCGGTCGAAGCTCCGACGGGATGGAGCGGGGGCAAGAGTGCGCTGGTGACCGTCAGCTCGGCCTGCTCCACACCGCGGCAGGCGAGCAGTTCGTCGCACAGGGACTGCAGGCGGCTGCCCGGACCCTGCACGAGCAGCACTTCGAGGCTGTGGCTGCCCTCGAGGAAGGCGTGTTGCGAGGTGAGCGTCTCGCGGAGGTAGCGACGCTGGATGCGGAAGAGCTCGCCGCGGAGGCTGGCCCGATCGCCGCCGTAGACGAGGGTGATGGTGCCCGCCACGACGTCGGTTCCGAGGGCCAGGCGGTGGCGTGCGAGCTGGCGGCGCACCATCTCGGCCACGGCGCGGGATCGGCTCGGGAGCTGGCGGTCCTCGACCATGGCGTCGAGCTGGGAGGCCAGTGCCCGCGGCAGCGACACGCTGAAGCGGACGACGTTCTCGCGCTTGGACAGGCCGATGACGTTCACGGGGGTTCGTAACACTCCTGCGGGTCAAAGAGAACGGGGAGCCGAGGGCGCTCCCCGTTCGTGCCTAGAGCCCTCCGGCTGCAGCCATCCCCTGGTAGGCGGCGTCGAAGCGGAGCTTCACCTTGGTCTCGTCTCCCAGGACCTTTCCGCCCGGGAAGGCGATGCCGATGGCGTCCGGCGACTTCGCGCCCGGGCCGAGCAGGCCGTGCGAGAAGGAGAACTGCCGGACGTGGTCCATGGTCTTCGGGAGGGCTTCGCTCTTCACGAAGTCCACCGCTGCGGCCGGTTCGAAGAACATCTGCGTCGTGGCCAGCTGGGCCTCGTAGCCCGCGAGGTCCGTGCCTGCGGCCTTGGCCATGGCCGTCCGCGCCTTCTGGCCGGCCTCGCCCGGGTCGGCGAGCAGCTTCATGGTCTCGTACCAGGCCCCGACCAGCGCCTTCCCGAGCTTCGGGTTGGCCTTCAGGGTCTCGGTCTTCACGACCATCATGTCGATGATCTCGCCGGGGATCTGGCTCGAGTCGAAGACCTTGTGGTTCCCCGGCATCCGGGTGACTTCCGAGAGCTGGGGGTTCCACAGGGTGCCCGCCGTCACGTCCTTCGTGGCGAAGGCCGCCACGATGTCCGCGTCGGAGATGTTCACGACGGTGACGTCCTTCTCCGCGAGCCCCACGGAGTCGAGCGCTCGGGCCAGCAGGTAGTGCGAGACCGAGAGCTCCACGAGGTGGACCTTCCGTCCCTTCACTGCCGCGAGATCCTTCGTGCCCTTGAGCACGACGCCGTCGTTGCCGTTCGAGAAGTCGCCCACGATCAGCGCCGTCGAGTCCACGCTTCCCGCGGCGGGAATCGTCAGGGCGTCCATGTTGGTCATGGAGCACCCGTCGAACTCCCCCGCGGTGAAGAGGTTGATGGATTCGATGTAGTCGTTGATCTGGACGATCTCGATGTCGATGTCGTACTTGTCCGCCCACCGGTCGATGATCCCGGAGTCCTCCATGTACCCCCAGGGCATCCAGCCCACGTAGATCGACCAGGCGATCTTGAACGAGTCCTTGGACTCGGCCGTCGCGGACGGGCTCGCGGTGAGGATCGCCACGCACAGGCCGAAGGCGATCGAGGCGAAGAGACGCTTCGTCATTGGGTTCCCCGGCTTCCTAGAAGCTGAACGTCAGGCCGCCGACGAATCGAGCGTCCGCGATGTCCAGGTTCTCGCTGGTGTCGTGGTACCGGAGGTCGAGGGAGAAGCCCTTGGGCAGACCCACCACGAGACCCACGCTCCAGTCGAGGTAGTCATCGTCGTCGAAGATGTCCTCGTCCGTCGCCGTGTAGCCGAAGGTGAAGTCGAGCCCGAGGTCGAAGCCGTACGGAATCTCGACCGGGATCGGAACGCTCAGGCCGGTCGAGACGTACCAGCCGGAGTCGAGCGTGCCGAAGTAGTCCGGCGACCACAGGAAGCCGAAGCTCAGCTGGGCGAAGTCGAGGTCGTAGCCGGTGTTGACCGCGAACTCCCAGTAGTTGAAGTCGTTCTCCTTCGGGTAGTAGAAGAAGATCGCCGACACGTCGTAGGAGAAGTCCCCGATGTTGTTCGCGTATCCGATGTACACGTCCTGCTCGAGGAAGGAGTCGTCTCCACCGAAGGAGATGCTCGAACCCCAGACGCCGGCGTACAGGCCGCTGTCGTGGTTCCAGTCGATTCCGGCCTGGAGAGCGAAGGATTCGCGGGTCTGCGAGACGCCGCGGAAGACGTAGTCGCTGATGAGGGTCACGTTCCCGGAGAACTCTCCCGGAAACCAATCGTCGGGGGCGGGCTCCTCTTCGGCGGCTGCGGGCACGCTCAAAGTCACTGCGCAAAGCAGCAAGAGCACTCGTCGAACAGTCATTTCTTCTCCTTGAAGGGTTCGGTCGCCCCAGCCGGCGTGAGGAGAGATCGGAACGATTCCCACGTGCGATCCGACTGGGGCGACATGCAGTTCATCTGCGACGGGCCCATCGCAACTCTCGTGCCAGTGCGGATCGCGGGCCGGGCGGTTCGGTTCGGGGTCATCGAAAGCCCATGTGTTCCGAAACGGGTCCGACCGATGCACACCGAAGTGTCACGCCCGTGCACAACGCGGGAGCAGTGCATGCACACGCGTGGGCTTCGAGTGGCGGAAGGCGGCGCGAAGCAGCCCATCCGCGTTGGCACCGTGCTTGCTTTTGCAGCAGGCGTGCGTTGGATCAATCGAAGACCCCGCAACGGGGGGTGGATCGCGGCGGTGCCGTTCCTGCTCCTGCTCCTGGCCTACCTCGTCGGTTCGCAGGTCCGCCTCGCCGAGAACCCCGACGACAAGCTGATGCCGAGCCCGGCCCGCGTGGGTGAGACGTGGCACGAGATGGCCTTCGAGGAAGACACGCGCACCGGAAGCCGGCTGTTCTGGCTCGACACGGCGGAGAGTCTCAAGCGCATGGCGCTCGGCCTCGGCATCGCGACGCCGGTCGCCCTCGTCTTCGCGCTCGGGATCGGGATGCTGCCCTGGGTGCGCGCGGGTCTCGAGCCGCTCGTCACCGTCCTCTCGATGATCCCGGCCCTCGCGATCCTGCCGATCCTCTTCATCCTGCTCGGGGTGGGGGAGGTCGCGAAGGTCGCCCTGATCGTGATCGGCGTGCTGCCGTTCATGATCCGCGATCTCTCCCAGCGCGTGGCCGAGATCCCCGAAGAGCAGTGGATCAAGGCGCAGACGCTCGGAGCGTCGAGCGCCCAGCTCGCGTTTCGCGTGATCCTGCCCCAGACCCTGCCGCGCCTGATCGATTCGCTCCGGCTCTCGCTCGGGCCGGCCTGGCTCTTCTTGATCTCGGCGGAGGCCATCTCCGCCACGAGCGGGCTCGGCTATCGGATCTTCCTGGTGCGCCGCTACCTCGCGATGAACGTGATCCTTCCCTACGTGCTGTGGATCACGCTCCTGGCGTTCCTGCTCGACTTCGGCCTCCGCGCGCTTCGCCGGTGGCGATACGGATGGCTGGAGGCAGAAGCCGCATGAGCACCATCTCCGTTCGCGGCCTGTGGCACGAGTACGGCGAGAAGGTCGTCCTCGAGAACATCGACCTCGAGGTCGCGCCGCACACCTTCTGCGCCGTCGCCGGGCCCTCGGGCTGCGGGAAGTCGACCTTCCTCCGCCTGCTCCTGGCGCAGGAGACGCCCACTCGCGGGGAGATCCTGATCGACGGCAGCCCGCTCGCGAAGGAGCCCGGGCCGGACCGCGGCGTGGTCTTCCAGCGCTACTCGGTCTTCCCGCACCTCACGGTGCTCGAGAACGTGCTGCTCGGCCTCGAGTTCGAGGCTTCCCCGCTCCTCGGGCGCATGTTCGGGAGCGCGCGGCGCGCGGCCATCGAGAAGGCCGAGCGGTACCTCGAGGGCGTCGGGCTGGCGAGCGAGCGCGCGACCCATCCCCACTCCCTGTCCGGCGGGATGCGGCAGCGGCTCTCCATCGCCCAGGCGTTGATCCGCGAGCCCAAGGTCCTGCTGCTCGACGAGGCGTTCGGGGCCCTCGACCCGGGCACGAAGGATGCCATCCACGACCTCGTCCTCCGGCTCTTCGAGGAGTCCGGCATGACGATCTTCATGGTGACCCACGACCTGTCCGAGGGCTTCAAGCTCGGGACGCGGCTGCTCGTCTTCGATCACCTGCGGCGTGACCCGCACGCGCCGGAGCGCTACGGCGCCGGCATCACCTACGACCTCGACCTCACGCGTCCGCACTCCCGGGAGCTTCCCGAGGAGCTCGGCGGGGACGACCGGTTCGCACTTCAGCAGGCCGCGGTCTAGCGCCAGCCCCGAAACGAAAACGCCCCCGAGCGGAGTCGCTCGGGGGCGTTTTCGTTCTTGCCTTCGGTCCCGTCGATTCGGGCCCTAGGGCTTGAGGATCGGGTGCAGGCGCTGGGCCGGTGCGGCTTCCCGCAGCTTCTTCAGGGCCCGGGCCTCGAGCTGCCGCACGCGTTCGCGCGAGAGGCCGAGCGACTGCCCGATCTGCTCGAGCGTGTGCTCCTCTTCGCCCGAGAGGCCGTAGCGCATGCGCAGGATCAGCTGCTCGCGCGGCGAGAGGCAGCCGACCAGGGCGCCGACGCCCGTCCGCATGCGATCGCCGTCGATGCCGCCGTCCGGCCGGCTCGAGCCCGCATCGGCCACGAAGTCCTCGAGCCGCTTCTCGGTGCCGGCGACCGTCGACTCGAGCGAGATGGCCTCGCGGGAGAGCCGGTCGAGGGCCTCGAGGGAGTCCGAGTCCGTGCCGAGGGCGGGAGCGAGCTCCTGCGCCGTGGGCTCCCGGCCGAGCTTGCCCGTCAGCTCCGCACGCACGCGCTGGCTGCGCTGCAGCCGGTCGTGGACGTGGGAGGGCAGGCGGATCGTCCGCGAGTGGTTCTGGATCGCCCGCACGAGCGCCTGGCGGATCCACCAGACCGCGTAGGTCGAGAACTTGAACCCGCGCCGGTGGTCGAACTTCTCGACCGCGCGGATCAGGCCCAGGTTGCCTTCCTGGATCAGGTCCGGGAAGGAGAGGCCGAGGTTCCGGTAGTCCTTGGCGATGGCGACCACGAGCTTCAGGTTGTGCTCGATGAACTCGTTCTTCACCCGGGTCATGCGGTCGTGGGCATCGAGCACGCCGTCCGTGAGCTCGATCATCCGCTCCTTGTCGACGCCGGCCTCGGCCTCGAGCCCCTCGAGCTTCTTCGTGCCGCGGCGCATCTTGCGGATGTCGATCTCGAGCTTCACGACGCGCTCGCGCAGCTCCGAGAGCACGGCCAGCGAGAGCTGGGCGTTGTGCATCTCGCGCGCGATGCGCACGTCGACCTTCTGCACGGAGACGGTGCCGCCGCGCTTCTGGAGACGCTCGCGCTCGGCGAGCTGGCTGCGCAGCCGCTTCACGGCGCGCTCCACGCGGGCCGCGATCTCGCCCGTCTCCTCGTCGCCGGCCGACTCCGAGAGCTTGGCGCCGGTGTGGGAGAGCGCGCGCAGCTGGTCCCAGCGCTCGACGACGTGCTTGGCGCAGACGGGGATCGCGTAGAGCGCGTCCCGCAGCTGGGCCGTCGCGGCCTCGAGCTCCTTGGCCAGGATGACTTCTTCCTCACGCTTGAGCGTGCGGGTTCCGCCGATCTCCTGGAAATACGATTCGAGCGGCCGCCGCTCGCGGCCGGGATCCAGGTCCTCCGCCGCCGAAGCCGGCACGGCTGCACTGGATCGACGCACGGTTCCTTCACCACCACTCATGGTTTGGCGTTCCTCGAGCTTCACGAAATTCCCTCTCCAACCCCACGGTGCACTCCCGATACCGAGTTCGGATACCGCCCGGGGGTCTTCGGTTTCATAGACGTTCCAACCGCAGCATCACGAAGCTTGCTTCCCTGCATCCGAGGCCCCTGGGTGTGGTACGCGCAATGGGAGCGTCCGTTGGGCTGGGCGGGATGTGCAAGTTTTCCGGTCAGTCTCGCCGCGGCGGGTCTGCCTATCGTGTGGGCGCTGAGTAGCCCACGATAATGAGCCATTCTCCTCGGAAGTGCCAGAATTTTGTAGCCCTTTCTGCGGGTCGCCCGCGGGTCGCCGAGGTCGTCAGTCGGCAGAAACCGGTGCTAAAAGCCTACGGTTCTATCGGTCCCCGCTGGGTCGGGCCCAACGGGTTTCTGGCTCGGCCTTGGTTGCGCCCAGCCTGGGGAGTGCCGCCCAGGGGGCCCCGGGTGACGCGCGCGCTTGACCCGGGGCGCTTCCGCGCTAAGGTCGTGGACTAGCGGTACTGACTAGTCAGTACTCTCCTGCGCCCAGGAGATCGCCGTGTCCATCTCGACGCCCACCCGGGCGAAGCCGGCCTCCACCCGGGGATCGGCAGATGACAAGCAAGCCCGAATCCTCGTGGCCGCCCGGACCGTCTGCGCCCGGATGGGGTACGAGGCGGCGACGATGGAAGCGGTTGCCGCCGAGGCCCGGGTCTCCAAGGGCACGCTCTACAACTTCTTCGAGAGCAAGGAAGACCTCTTCCTCGCAACCGTCCTGCAGGCCTACGACGAGGCGGAGCGGCGGACGGATCTCTACGTCGGCTCGCCCGACGACCCCGAGGGGCGCCTCCACGGCTGGATCCGAGGGCTGGTCGAGAGCTTCGAGGACGTCACCGCGGGGATGATGGTGAACCTCCAGGTCTGGGCGGTGGTCGCACGCGGCGGTCCGAGCCAGGAGCGCCTCTTCGCGGACCTGCGCGAGCGCTACGCGCGCATCGACGCCGAGCTCGTGGCCACCCTGCGGGCGGGGCAGGAGAAGGGCGTCTTCCGCAGGGGTTTCGAGCCCGAGGCCGTCGCCCAGGGCCTCGTCGCGCTCTACGACGGCTACGTCTACCGCTCGGTGTTCGACGCCGAGCGCGCCCACGCCGAATCGCTCCGCCAGACGCTGAAGCACGCCCTCGAAGGGCTGGTCCGGGGAAGCGTCCTCCCGGCCGCCCGCGAGCAAGGAGACCCGCAATGACCGAACCGTCCCGTTCCCGTTGGGGCGTTCGCCTGATCCTGCTCGTCGTCGGAGGTGGCCTGTTCGCGGCCGGGATGCTGCTGTTTGCGGCGGCGCCCGAGCAGGAGCGGACCACGGAGGTCGCGACCGATGCGGCCCTGCGCGAGGTCGCGACCCAGCGCGTGGTCGAACGCGAGGTGCAGGCCCGGGCCGTATTCTCGGGCGTGCTCGAGGCGCGGCGGACCGTGAAGCTCTTCGCCGAGACGAACGGGCCGGTGCTTTCGCTCGGCGCCGAGGAGCTCGACCGCGTCGAGTCCGGGGCGGCCCTGGTCGCGATCGACCCCGTGCTCGCCCGCGTCGAGCTCGAGCGCGCGCGGGCAACGTTGGCCCGGGCCGAGAGCGAGCTGGCTCTCGCCACGTCGAACCTCGAGCGGCGCAGCGAGCTCGCCGCCCGCAACGTCCTCTCGGACTCCGTGCTCGACGACGCGGAGAATCGCGAGCGCGTCGCCGCGGCCTCCGTCCGGGAAGCCCGGGCGATGGTCCGGCGCGCGCGCGAGGACCTCGACAACAAGACCGTGCGCGCGCCCTTCGCCGGCGAGCTGCGGAGCCTCCCCGTGGAGGCCGGCGAGTACGTCCGCGAGGGCCAGGTCCTGGCCGAGCTGGTCGATCTCGCGACGGCGCGCATGAAGATCGGCGTCGCCGACCGGGAGATCGTCGTTCTCGCGCCGGGCCAGGCCGTCTCGCTCCGCGTGGAGGCCTTCGACGACGAGGTCTTCGCGGGCACCGTCCTGCGGGTCGGCTCCTCCGCGGACCCCGAGACGCGGCGTTTCCCGGTGGAGATCGAGGTCGACAATGCATCGGGTCGTCTGCTGCCGGGAATGGTGGGTGAGGTCGAGGTCGCACTCGGGGCGCCCGTCGCGCGCACGCTGGTGCCCCGGGAAGCGACGCTCGAGGAGTTCGGCCTGCGCTTCGTCTGGGTCGTCGAGGAAGGGGCGGCCGGGCTCGTCGCGAAGCAGCGCCGGGTCGTCGCGCGGGCCGTCGCGTTCCATCCGGAGGCGTTCGAGGTCGTCGAGGGCCTGACCGCCGGGGAAGAGATCGCGATCACCGGCGTCCGTGAGCTACGCGACGGCGAAGGGGTGAAGCGCAAGGCGCCGGTCCAGGCGAACCGGGGCGAGGAGGGCCCGGCATGAGCCTTCCCGCGTTCTCCGTCCGCCAGGTCGTCCTGGTCAACCTGCTCTTCGTGGTGTTGATGCTCGTCGGCGCCATGACGGCGAAGCGCATCCCGGTCGACGTCTTCCCGGACATCTCTTTCAACACGGCCGTCGTCACCACGGTCTGGACCGGCGCTTCGCCGGACGAGGTGGAGCGCCTCGTCACGACCAAGCTCGAGGAGGAGATCGACGGCATCTCCGGCATGAAGGAGATGTTCAGCTTCTCGAGCCAGGGATTCTCGGAGATCAACGTCGAGTGGGACGAGACCCTCTCCGAGATCGACTACGAGGCAGCGCTGAACGACCTGCGCGCGGCCATCGACCGCGTGGACGACCTGCCCGAAGACGCCGAAGCGCCGATCCTCACCGAGCTCTCGGTCTCCGAGGTCTACAACATCTGCATGGTCGCGGTGGTCGACAAGGGCGGCGTCGGCGAGCACGCCGTCCGCGAAGTGTCGCGCGACCTCAAGAAACGTCTCGAGCGCATCCCCGGCCTGCGCAAGGCCCAGCTGCGCGGGGACCGCGACCGCGAGCTGCGGGTGCTCGTCGACAAGCATCGGCTTCTGCAATACGACCTCACCCTGCGCGAGCTCTCGCGCGTGATCGGCAGCAACAATCAGAACTTCGCGGGCGGATCCTTCACCGACGCGGGCGACCAGGAGATCACGGTCCGCGGCCTCGGCAACTTCCTCTCGGCGGAGGAGCTCGCGAACACGGTGGTCCGCAAGGATCCGGCGGGAAACCACGTGCGGCTCTCCGACGTGGCGAGCGTCGAGCCGGGCTTCGCGAAGCGGAGGCTCGCAGGGCGCCACAACGGCGACCCCGCGATGGTGCTCGGCATCTCGAAAGACGCCGACTACGACGTGATCGAACTCGTCGAGCGGGTGGAGACGCTCGTCGCCGAGGCCCAGAGCCAGTTGCCGCCCGGCATCGAGCTCGCGGTGTCCTGGGACTCCTCCGAGTACGTCGACTCGCGCATGGAGATCATGCGCTCGAACCTCGTGCTCGGCGTCGTGCTCGTGGTCTTCATCCTGTGGCTCTCGGTCGGTTTCCGGAACGCGCTGCTCGCGATCATCGGCGTGCCGTTCTCGTTCCTCGTGGCTCTCGCGCTCTTCCCCGTCTTCGACATCACCATCAACAGCCTGTCGCTGATCGGTTTCATCATGGTCTCGGGCATGATCGTCGACGACGCGATCATCATCCTCGAGAACATCTACAGACGCGTCGAGTCCGGAGAGCCCTTCGAGCAGGCCGTCGTGAACGGCACCGAGGAGGTGATGTGGCCGGTCACCGCGGCCATCTGCACCACGATCGCGGCGTTCCTGCCGATGCTCACGATCACCGGCACGAGCGGCGAGTTCATGTCGATCCTGCCGAAGGCCGTGATCGTCTGCCTGCTCGGCTCGCTGCTCGAGGCGCTGGTGATCCTGCCGGCGCACTACGTCGATTGGGGAAGCCGGCGGAGCGCCCGCGCCTCGGTCGAGGAAGAGGGCGACAAGCCCGGCTGGCAGCGGGCGAGCTACCGCGTGCGCTTCGCCGTCGACAGCGCGATCGCCGGAGCCCGGAGCCGATACCTGCGCGCGCAGTCCGCGGCGCTCGAGCACCGCTACGCCTTCCTCGGAGCGAGCATCGGCGCGTTCGTCTTCGCGCTCGGACTCTGGCAGCACGTCCCGGTCGATCTCTTTCCGAGCGACTTCAACCAGTTCATGGTGGCCATCGAAGCGCCGCGGGACTACGGCATCGACCAGACGGAAGAGATCGTGCAGGGCGTCGAGCAGGCCCTCGAGCCGGTCCGGCACGAGCTGACCGACGTCCTCAGCTACACGGGCTTCAGCATGGACGCCGACGAGGTCCCGATGACCGGGCCGAACTACGGCATCCTCTTCCTCGAGTTCCCGAACACGCGCGAGAACATCGCGGACCCGGATCGGGTCTTCCGGCTGGTCCGTGAGCGCCTCGAAGGGGAGTACTGGCCGGCCCACCGGGAAGGGCTCGAGACGCTGCGCGTGATGCTGCCGCGCAACGGCCCGCCGATCGGCAAGCCCGTCGCGATCCGCATCCAGAGCGACGACTACTCGGTCGGGAAGCAGATCGCCGCGGAGATGAAGGCCGAACTCCGGACGCTGGCCGGCGTCCACAGCATCTCGGACAACACGCCGCTCGGCCCGCGCGAGCTGCGCGTGAAGCTCGACGAGCACCGCGCCTCGCTGCACGGACTCACCTTCGACGACGTCGGCTTCGCGCTCATGGCCGCGAACGAGGGCGTCGTGCCCTCGACCTTCAAGGATCCGACCTCGGACGAGGACGTCGACATCCGCGTCCTGCTCGACGAGGAGCAGCGCGCCTCGGTCGCGGATCTCCTCGACGTCGAGATCCGCACGCCCGCCGGCTACCGCGTGAAGCTCGGCGACGTCGCCTCGATCGACCTCGAGCGCGGCTTCCAGCGGCTCTACCACTTCGGCGCCCGCCGGGCGGTGGTCGTCTACGCGAACGTCGACGGCGTCCAGGCCACCTCCACCTCGGCGAACGAAGCCATGGCCGCCGCCTTCGCCGACATCCCGGAACGTTTCCCGGGCACCAACGTGGTCTTCGGCGGCGAGTTCCAGGCGACGGACCAGGCGATGGCGGACCTCGGCGCTGCCCTCCTGATCGCCGTGCTGGCGATCTACGCCATCCTCGCGGCCCAGTTCCGCTCGTACTTCCAACCGTTCATCGTGATGAGCGTCATCACCTTCTCCTTCATCGGCGTGACGGTCGGCATGTGGGCGATGAACACCTTCGTCGGGCACTACCCGATCTCGATGTACGTCTTCTACGCCCTGGTGGGCCTGGCGGGCATCGTGGTGAACGACTCGCTCGTGCTGATCGACTTCGTCAACCAGGAGCGGTCGCGGGGGACCGAGGCCCGCGAGGCGGTCCACATCGCGAGCTCGAAGCGCTTCCGTCCGATCCTGCTGACGACGGTGACCACCGTGGCGGGCCTGCTGCCCATGGCCATGGGGCTCACGGGCTACTCGCCGGTGTTCGGCCCCTTCGCCACCGCGATCGTGTTCGGTCTCGCGGCGGCGAGCGGGTTGACGCTCTTCGTGGTGCCCGTCCTCTACCTGATCCTCGACGACGTCCAGGGCGGCTTCGGCCGATTCCGGGAGCGGCTCTCGCGCGCCGAGCGCAGCGATGCCGCGCTGCCCCCGGCCGCCGCGGCCCGGGCGGCGACGGGCCTCAGAGAGGCCAGATCATCGGAATGAGGACGAGGGCGACGGCCGCGCAGAGGAAGTCGAGCGGCAGGCCGACGCGCACGAAGTCCGTGAAGCGGTAGCCGCCCGGCCCGTAGACCAGCAGGTGCGTCTGGTAGGTGATCGGTGAGGCGAAGGCGCAGCTCGCGGCGATCGCCACGGTCACCACGAAGGCGCGCGGGTCGAGGTCCGCGCGCTCGGCCGCCGCGATCGCCACCGGGAACATCAAGGCCGCCGAGGCGGCGTGGTGGAGGAGCTCCGAGAGCGCCATCGTCACCAGGTAGACCGTGGCGAGGATCGCGAGGGGGCCGAGTAGCAGGGCGGCGTCGACGACGTAGCTCGCGAGGAGCCCGGCCGCGCCCGTTTTCTCCATCGCGCGCGCGATGCCGAGGCCGGCGGCGATCACCACCAGCACGTGCATCTGGATGCTCTGGCGAGCGAGGTTGCCCGAGATGCAGCGCGTGGCGATCAGGATGCCGCCGGCGACGAAGGAGCCGATCGCGATGGGGAGGACGCCCGTCGCGGCCAACACGACCATCAGCACGAAGATCGAGATCGCGAACCAGGCGCGGTCGTGGCGGGGGGTGCGGGATTCGGGGACCTCGCTCACGAGGTAGAAGTCCGGGCTGTGGCGGTGGGTCTCGAGGAAGCGCGGCGCGGCGCGGAAGACCAGGGTGTCGCCCGCGCGCAGCACGATGTCACCGATGCGGCCCGGGATGCGCTCGCCGTTCCGGTGGACGGCGATGACCGCTGCGTCGTAGGTGCTGCGGAAGTTGGCATCGCGAATGCTCTGGCCGATCAGCGGCGACGAGCGCGAGACCACCGCCTCGATCCAGCCGTCGTCGTGGGTGGCGGGCGCGGGCGCATCGTCTTCGGCGGCGGGGACGAGGCCGCGGATGCGCTGGAGATCGACGATCGTCGAGACGACGCCCGCGAAGACCAGCCGGTCGCCGGATTCGATCACGTCGTCCGGGCCGACGGGGCTCACGCGGTGGTCGGCGCGCTCGATCTCGAAGAGGAAGAGGCCGGGCAGCGAGCGGAGGCCGGCGTCCTCGATGCTCTGGCCGACGAGCGGGCAGTGGTCTTCGACGATCATCGTGACCGTGTACTCGCGCCGGCGCTCGCCGACCTGGGTCGCGGGGTCCGAGCGCGTGGGCAGCAGGTTCGGCGCGACGAAGATCAGGTAGACGAGGCCCACGGCGCACAGGGGGAGTCCGATCGGCGCCAGCTCGAAGAAGCCGAGGGCCGGCATGCCGGCATCCGTCACGAGCCCCGAGACCATCAGGATCACGCTCGTCCCGATGATCGTGACGATGCTGCCGAGGATGGTCGAGTAGGAGAGCGGGATCAGCAGGCGGCTGGCCGGGACGCCGCGGCGGCGGCCCCAGTCCACGGCCAGCGGCGTCATCATGGCCACGATCGGCGCGTTGTTCAGGAAGGCGGAGAGGAAGGCGAGGGGAGGGAGGGTGCGGATCAGGGCTCCCCGCTCGTCGCGGGCGCGGCCGAAGAGCCTGCCCAGCGTGAGCTCGAGGGCGCCGGTCTCCCGCATGGCGGCAGAGAGGATGAAGAGCGCCCCGACCGTGGCCATCGCCGGGTTCGCGAAGCCGCTGAACGTCTCCTCGGGCGTCAGGACCCCGCAGAGTGCCAACAGGAAGAGGCCCCCCATGAGGACGAGATCCGGGGCGCCGATGCCGCGGACCATGGCGGCGAGCACCAGGACGATCACGCCCAGGGTGAGCCAGCCCTGCCAATCGAGCGATTCCACGGCGCGCACGATAACGGCTGGCCGTGCATGGCCGCCATCATGATGGCCGGCGCGGCGCCCGGGCGCGGCGCGGGGGCCGGGGCGGGCGAGCCGTGGGAAATCGGCGAAACTCAGTGGCTATGCCGCGCCGAGCCCTGCCCGCCAATTTTTCGGAGAAGGACTTCTACCTCCAGGAGTTCCGCGGGCGGACGCTCGCCTTCGCGCTGCCCGGGGAGGTGCTCGGCGAGACGGAGCCGCTGGAAGCGGTGCTCGCCGAGCTCGCGGCGAACCGGACTCCGGTGGTCCTGCTCTCGGAAGATCGGGCGGCCCTCGAGAAGCTCACGGGCGCGCCGCCGCTCGAAGCCGATGCGCCGGGCCTGCCGGGCCGGGTCTGGCGGCGGCTCGCGAAGGAGCCCCGGGCCGCGGTCGCGACCCGCCCCGAGGGCTCGACCCGCGCCGCGGACGCCGCGCTCGCGCTCGGCCTGACGAAGCTCGTCTACCTCGACCGGGTCGGGGGCTTCGTTCGCCCGGACGGCGAGCGCGTCTCCTTCGTCGATCTGGCCGAGCTCCGGGAGGGGGTTGCCGACCCGCGCACCGGGCTGCTCGCGGAGATCGAGCGGCTCCTGGCCGCGCACTTCCCGGCGGTGAACCTCTGCACGGTCGAGGGGCTCGCCGACGAGCTCTTCACCTACTCGGGCTCGGGCACGCTCTTCACGCCCGAGCGCTACGTGGCGGTGCGGCGCCTCGGCATCGACGACTTCGACGCCGCGGCGGATCTCATCGCGCGCGGCGTCGAGGAGGGTTACCTCGCGCCGCGCTCCGCCGCCCAGCTCGACGGGATCCTCGCCTCGGGGTTCGGCGCCTTCGTCGACGCGAGCCACCTGGCCGGGATCGGCGCGCTCCTGCCCTACGCCGACGGAAAGTCCGGAGAGATCGCCTCCCTCTATACGCTGACCCGTTTCCTCGGAGAGGGCGTCGGCGCCCACATCGTCGAGTACGCCCTCGAGCAGGCCGCGCGCCAGGGGCTCGGGCGCGTCTTCGCCTGCACGACCTCCTCCCGCGTAGCCAGTTTCTTCGAACGCTGCGGGTTCTCGCGTGTCGCGCTGGAGGCGCTTCCGGCCGAGAAGTGGCAGGGCTACGACGCCGAGCGCCGCGCGCGCCTGATCTGCCTCGCCCACGAACTTCGCTGACGGCCGGCGCGCCGGATCCCGAACGTGGAGCCGCCCCCGACGCTTTCGCGGCGAGGGCGGCGTGCGGACTCTCGGAGCGCCCGAGGCGTGGCTTGCGCTTCTTCCTCGGGGTCCGCAGCACTCGTGCCGTAGGCACGGGAAGCTGCGGAGTGGCCTGTAAGCCGGGTTCTGTTCCCGCGCCGCTCGTTTCCGAGCGGATGCGGGCGAGGACCATTCCTCTAGGCGGCGCGTTGCCGCGCCGCTCGAGCACTCAACCCGGATGCCGGGCCCGAAGGCCTTGGGCGAGCCACCCAATACGACATCCCTATTCGAGCTTGCTCCAGGAGGGGCTTGCCGCGCCGCCGGTCACCCGGCCGTCGCGCGTGGGCTCTTACCCCACGATTTCACCCTTGCCTGTGCCGGCCGAAGCCGGCCATCGGCGGTGTGCTTTCTGTTGCGCTTTCCCTCGGGTCGCCCCGGGTCGCCGTTAGCGACCTCCCTGCTCTATGGAGCCCGGACTTTCCTCCCGCAGCCGAAGCTGCCGGCGATCCTCCGGCCACCTCCGCCCGAAAGCCTACCGCAGTCCCGCCGGGGGTAAAGCGTCAACGAATCCAATAGGTTGCGACCGGGCCTCGCGATCTATCCTGCGGGCGACCTCGGGGATTCCCCTATTGACAACATGCAAGTATCAATAGGATACTTCTCGCCATGCCCGAGGTGGCCCCCACCACGACGAGCTCGGCCGGCGCGATCCCGCGCCCCGGCGAGATCTACGACCCCGTCGCACGGGCCCTCGACCGGATCGGCGACAAATGGACGCTGGTCCTGGTGCGTCACCTCCTGACCGGCCCGATCGGATTCCAGGACCTCCGCAAGCGAACCGGCATCGCCCCGCGCGTGCTCTCGGCGCGGCTGCGCGAGATGGTCGCGGCGGGCTACGTCGAGACCGTCCCCGACGGCTCGCGTTCGGTCTACGCGGTCACCGAGCGCGGGCGCGGGCTCGAGCCGGTGATCGCCGCGATCGCCCACTGGTACGTCGCCCACGCCGTTCGCGATCTCGAGATCGACACGCGCAAGTTCACGGCGACGGTGCCGCAGTCGATTCTCGAGGTGTTGCCCTTCATCGTGCGCGAAGACCGCGCGCGCGGCGTCGACATCACCTTCGAGATCCGCCTCGAAGGCGAGGGCGGCGGCGTCTGGAGCGTGCACGTGAAGGACGGCGCCTGCACCGTCGAGCGCGGTTTCGCCGAGCGCGCCGACGTCCGCTACACGGCCGACGCCCGCGTCTGGTGCGGCGTCGCCCTCGGCCGCTTCGACGCGCGCGAGTCCGCTCGCCGCGGCGATCTCAAGAAGGACGGTGGCCCCGAGGCCATGGACTTCTACTTCCACCAGATCTCCCGACTCTCCCCCCGGAACGACCGAGAGGAGCGGGAAGAAAGGAGCCCGGAATGATCTCGTTTGGACTGACGGAAGAGCAGGAAGTCGTCCGCGAGGCGATGCGCGAGTTCGCCAAGGACGCACTCCGCACCGTCGCTCGCGAGTGCGATGAGTCGAGCCAGGTGCCCGACGACCTGCTCCAGCAGGTCTGGGAGCTCGGCTTGACGTCGACCCAGATCCCGGAAGCGTTCGGCGGGGGCGGCGAAGAGCGCTCGCCCATCACGAACGCCATCGTGCTCGAGGAGCTCGCCCACGGCGACGCCGCCCTCGGGATGGCCGCGGTGGCGCCCTCCCTGTTCGCGAACGCCGTTCTCGACCACGGCACCGAGGAGCAGAAGGCGAAGTACCTGCCGTTGTTCACCGGGGAGAAGTTCCACGCGGCCTCGCTGGCGCTCGTCGAGCCTTCGCCGGTCTTCGACGTGCTGAACCTGCGCACGAAGGCCGAGCCCAAGGGGGACGGCTTCATCCTTTCGGGTGAGAAGAGCTTCGTGCCGCTCGGCGACCGGGCGAGCCACTTCCTGGTGCTCGCGCGCAACACGGCCCAGGACGGCTTCGCCGGCATCGAGGCCTTCATCGTCGAGCGCGGGGCCGAGGGGCTCACGATCACCGAGAACGAGAAGAACCTCGGTCTGCGTGCGCTTCCGACGTCGACGCTGACCCTCGACCGCGTCGAGGTCTCGGCGGCGGATCGGCTGGGCGGCGACCAGGGCATCGATGCCGCGCGAATCGTCAACGCTTCGCGGGTCGCCCTCGGCGCCGTGATGGTGGGCCTCTCGCGCGCCGTCATGGAGTACGCGATCCCCTACGCCAAGGACCGCGAGGCCTTCGGCGAGGCCATCGCCAAGAAGCAGGCCATCGCGTTCATGCTCTCGGACATGACGATCGAGGTCGACTCCATGCGCTGGCTCGTGTGGAAGGCGGCGTCGCAGCTCGAGCGCGGGCTCGATGCGACGCGCAGCGCCCACCTCGCGCGGGTCTACTGCGCGCGGGAAGCGATGAAGATCGGAGACAACGGCCTCCAGGTGCTCGGTGGACACGGATTCATCCGCGAGCACCCCGTGGAGATGTGGTACCGCAACGTTCGTACCCTCGGCGTTCTCGAGGGTGCGGTGAGCTGCTAGGAGGGCGACATGATCGACTTCGTCCTGACCGAGAACGACCAGAAGATCCTCGACCACGTGCGCGCCGAAGCGCTCGTCTGCCGCAACTACGCGCGGTACTACGACGAGAACGAGGACGAGTTCGCACCCGACGAGCTGCCCGAAGCCAAGGACTTCCCCAACATGGGGGAGCTCTTCATGGGCCGCGACGAGAACGACACGGCCATGCCCGTCATGACCATGCTGATCTCGGCCGGTCAGTGCTGGGGCGACTACACCGTGCGCATGAAGCGCGGGAGCGGTGGCCTCGGCAACGCGGCCCTGCGCGCGGCGGGCACGCCCGAGCAGGTCGAGAAGTGGAGCGGGAAGACGCTCGCCATGGCGATCACCGAGCCCGGCTGCGGCTCGGACCCGTCGCAGGTGCAGACCACCGCGGTGCTCGATGAAGCCACCGACGAGTGGGTCATCAACGGCGAGAAGATCTTCGTGACCACGGGCTGCCGCTGCGACGGCGTCGTCGTCTGGGCGACGCTCGACCGCTCGGCGGGCCGCGCGGGCATCAAGAGCTTCCTGATCGAGAAGGGCTCGCCCGGCTTCGAAACCACCCACAAGGAGAAGAAGCTCGGGATCCGCGCCGACGACACGGCCGCGATGGTCTTCAACGACTGCCGCATCCCGCGCGGGAACCTCCTCGGCGGGAAGGAAGAGATCCCGAAGGCGAGCTCCGGCGGCTTCCGGGGCGTCATGAAGACCTTCAACATGACGCGGCCGGCGGTGGCGGCGATCGGGCTCGGCATCGCCGAGGCGGCGCTCGACTTCACGCGGGAGCAGCTCGCGGAAGCCGGCTTCGACATCGCCTACGGCGGCAATCTCCAGAGCCAGCCGGCGGTGGTGCAGAAGTTCCACGAGCTCGAGGGCAAGTACGAGGCCGCCATGCTGACGGTGCTGAACGCGGCGTGGCTCTCGGGCGAGAGCAAGCCCAACAACCTCGAGGCGTCGATCTCGAAGGCGAAGGGCGGCTCGGCGGTGCGCGAGGTGACCCAGGGCTGCATCGAGATCCTCGGGCCGCTCGGGGTGAGCCGCGAGCACCTGCTCGAGAAGTGGTTCCGCGACGTGCGGATCACGGACATCTACGAGGGGACGGGCCAGATCCAGAATCTGATCATCGCCCGGACGATCCTCGGCTACGACCGCACCGAGCTCAAGTAGCTCGGCCGTTCGCGGCAGGTCCGAAGGGCCGGAGCGTTCGCGCGCTCCGGCCCTTTCTTTTCAGTCGTCGGGTTCTGGTAGGCTCCGCTCCATGAAAGCCATCCTGATCGAGAAGCCCGGCGACGAGACCGTGATGAAGCTCGGCGAAGCGCCGCCGCCGGAGATGGGTGCGGGCGACCTGCGCATCCGCGTCGCCGCGACCGCCGTGAACCGGGCCGACCTGCTTCAGCGGCAGGGGTTCTACCCGCCGCCGCCCGGCGCTTCGGAGATCCTGGGTCTCGAGTGCGCCGGCGAAGTGCTCGAGGTCGGGAGCGCGGTCGAGGGCTGGTCCCCGGGAGACCGCGCCATGGCCCTGCTCGCCGGCGGGGGCTACGCGCAGGAGGTCGTCGTCGACGCCGGAAGCGCGATGCCCGTCCCCGAGCGGCTTTCCCTGGAGGAGGCGGCCGCCCTCCCGGAAGTGTTCCTCACGGTCTTCTTGAACGTCTTCCAGCTCGGCGGCCTGGCCGAGGGCGGCGCGGCGCTCGTCCACGGGGGCGGCAGCGGCATCGGCACGGCGGCGATCCAGCTCGTGCGCGAGGCGGGCGCGACCATCGTCGTGACCGCGGGAAGCGAGGAGAAGTGCACGCGCTGCACGGAGCTCGGTGCGAACGTCGCCGTCAACTACCGGGAGGGGGACTTCGTCGCCGCGGCGAAGGAGGCCACGGGCGGGAAGGGCGTCGGCGTGGCGCTCGACTCGATCGGTGCGCCCTATCTCGAGAAGAACCTGGCCGCGCTCGCGACGGGGGGCCGGCTCGTCCTGATCGGCCTGATGGGGGGCGCCAAGGCCGAGCTGCCGATGGGCGTCCTGCTGACGCGCCGTCTCCAGGTGATCGGGTCGACCCTGCGGGCCCGCCCGGCCGCGGAGAAGGCCGCGATCGTATCGGGATTCCTAGACCGTTTTGGGCCTGCTCTCCAGGCGGGCCGGATCGGCCCGGCGGTCGACCGGGTGCTGCCCCTCGACGCCGCGCCGGAGGCGCACCGGGCCATGAAAGCCAGCGAACACTTTGGGAAAATCGTCCTCCGGGTGGACTGATCGGCCGCCCGGGGTCACGAAGGGCTCTCGTTCCGGCCCGACATAGCCGATATCAGCCATATGTCCGACCCGAGCCCCGCCTCGGACTCGCTCGTGAGCGAGTTCATGGCACTGAACCGCCGCCGCCTGTTCGGTGCGCCGCCCCTCGACGTGGCGGACCTCGAACGCTGGCAGTGCCTGCGCCGCACCCTGAACGCGCGCTACGGCGACCGGCTCGAGAGCCTCGTCTCCGTCGTCGAGCGCCGGGCTCACTTCCGGTTCCCGACCCACCTCCAGGTCCACTTCGAGACCCGCGAGGGTCTCCGGTCCGCGTACCTCGAGGACATCTCCGAGGGCGGGATCTTCATCGCCACCGAGGAGCCGCTCGGCCTCGGGACGCCGCTCCGGCTGACCCTCGGTGCGCCCGACGGCAGCATGGTGCTCTCGGGCGAGGTGACCTGGTCGCGCCCCGTGCCGCGGGAGCAGGGCCCGCCGGGCATGGGGGTCCGCTTCGACGAACTGAATGCGGAGCAGCGCGCCTTCGTGGATTCGGTGATCGCCGACGCCGCTCCCGAGGCGCGACGCGCCTAGGCCGCGAGGCCGGACCTCGACGCCGAACCCGCGCGTATTCGGCGCGTTTTCCCACGACCGCACGACCTCCACGCCGCGATTTCCACGCTAAGCTGCCGCCTCCCCGAAGGAGGACCCGTTCATGGCCGTGGAGCGCACGCTTTCGATCATCAAGCCCGACGCCGTCGCCAAGGGCGCCACCGGCGCCATCCTGAGCCAGATCCAGGGCGCCGGCCTCGAGATCCTCGCCCTCAAGATGCTCCACCTGAACGAACAGGATGCGCGCGGCTTCTACGCCGTTCACAAGGAGCGCCCGTTCTACGGAGACCTCGTCGCCTTCATGACGAGCGGGCCGGTCGTGGTGAGCGTCCTCCAGGGGGACGACGCGATCGCCCGCTACCGGAAGCTCATGGGGGCCACCAACCCGGCCGAGGCCGAGGAAGGCACCATCCGCAAGGCGTTCGCCACCGACATCGAGAAGAACGCGGTGCACGGATCCGACGCGCCCGAGACGGCGCGGGTCGAGATCTCGTACTTCTTCAATGCGACGGAGATCCAGGCTCCGGTCGAGGCGCTCAGCTAGACGGAGCGCCCCCGGTCCGGGTGGCTACTGGGCGTAGGCCTGGGCCATGAGGAAGAGGCAGCCCACATAGGCGACGGCGAGCCACAGCACCGAGCTTCGTACGATCTTCTTCATGGCTCGGCGCATCGGACCCCCCTGCTCACTCTCTCGGCCGTCGCAGGACCCTGCTTGACGGCCGACTTGGTTTTAGCCAATGAGAGGGGCGTTGCCCGCGGAAAAACGCGGGCCGAATGTGGCGAGGATGTGGCAATGGGGCTCCAGGACCAGCTCGAGGCCGATCTGAAGCAGGCCATGAAGGCGCGCGAGAAGCTCCGCGTCGAGACCATCCGCGGTCTGCGCGGTGCCATCCGCAACAAGGAGATCGAGGCCGGAGGGGAGCTCTCCGAGGACGATCTCGTCCGGGTGATCCGGACCCTGGTCAAGCAGCGGGAAGAGGCCACCGAGCGCTACCAGGAGGCCGGGCGCCAGGATCTCGCGGACAAGGAGTCGGCCGAGCGGGCCATCCTCGACGGCTACCTGCCGGCGGCGCCCGACGAGGCCGCGATCACGGCGGTGGTGGAGGCGGTCGTCGCCGAGACCGGGGCCAGCTCGCCGAAGGAGATGGGCCGGGTCATGAAGGAGGCGCTCGCGCGCCTGGGGCCCGCCGCCGACGGCAAGCTCGTCAGCACGCTCGTGCGCAAACGCCTGACGGGCTGAGCGCCGATGGGGCGCCGTTCCCCGACTCCCATCGATTGAAAAAATCGAATCCCCCCGCCCTGATTTCCTATTTGTCGATAGGTCGCCCTGGCCATAGCTTCCTCTCGAGGCCCCGGACCGTGCGGGCCGGAAGGGAGACTCGCCATGGGAACCGATCGCATCCTGTCCCAGATCCTTGGAAGCGGAGCCGCCTCGGGGTTCGCCGGCGGATTGGCCGGCGGTCTGGCGAGCGGCCTCCTCACGAGCAAGGCCGGCCGGAAGTTCGGGAAGAAGGCGTTGAAGGTGGGCGGGATCGCCGCGGTGGGCGGCGTGGCCTACGCGGCCTTCCAGAAGTACCGCGAGGGCCAGGCCGGCGGAGCCGCGGCCCCGGCCGGAGCGCCCGCGATGGCGCCCTCGGCGCCCTCTGCCCCCCAGCACGCCGCTTCGCCCGCGGGCGCGCCGGCGCTCGAGCGCTTCGTGCCCGAGAGCCAGGGCGGCGGGGAGCTCCTGGCCTTCACCCTGATCCGGGCCATGGCCGCCGCGGCCCAGGCCGATGGCAAGCTCGACGGTGCGGAGCGCCATGCCATCTACGAGCGCGTCGGCGCCCTCGACCTCTCCGAGGCCGAAAAGGCGACGTTGCTGGCGCACCTCGGGAACCCGGTCGACCTGAACGAGCTGGTGGCCGCCGCGACCTCGGTCGAGATCGCCGTCGAGATCTACACGGCTTCGCTCCTCGCGATCGAGGTGGATACGGCGGCGGAGCGGGCCTACCTGGCCATGCTGGCCGCCCGGCTCGAGCTGCCCGCCCCGCTGGTCGCCTCCATCCATCAGGAGGTCGGGGTTCCGGCAGCGGCGGGCGCGGCGGCGGCCGCCCCGCCACCCCGGCTCGGGGTGGCTTCATGAGAGCGGGCGCTGGCCCGCTTCGCCTCGGCGGGATCGGGTTGGCGGTGCTTCTCGCGTGGATCGCAGGAGCCGTTCGGGCCGCGCCGCCCCCGAGCGACGCTGCCGTTCGCGCCGCCATCGAGGCGCGCCTCGAGGCCCTCGACGATCTCGGCGGCGCGGAGATCCGCGTCCGCGTCCAGGACGGCCGCGTCCTGCTGCAGGGCCGGGTCCAGCTCCTCGACCAGTCCCTTCAGGCCGAGCGGGCCGCCTGGACGACGCCCGGCGTCGTGGATCTCGACAACGAGCTGCGCGTCGTGGTGAGTGGCCTCGAGCGCGACTCCACCATCGAGCGCCAGGTCCGGATGGTCCTGGAGGCCGACGGCCGCCTGCTCGGAACCGACCCGGAAGTGCAGGTCGCGAGCGGCGTCGTCCGGCTGCGCGCCACGTTCCAGAACCCTGCGGACGTGTTGACCCTGAAGCATCGCATCGCACGCATCGCGGGCGTGGTGGACGTCCAGATCGACGCGGTTCTCCTGGCGATGGCGCCGCCCGGAGAGCTCTCCAAACCGGCGCCGCAGAGCGGAGGACTCTCGTGAGTTCGGAACAAAGGCCTCTGGCGGGCCGACGCTATCTGGTGACCGGGATCGCGGACGATGCGTCGCTCGCGACGACCATCGCGGCCGAGCTGGCCGCAGCCGGGGCGACCCTGGTCTGCAGCGGCCTCGGTCTCACGAAGCACCACGCGGGGCTCTCGGAGCGCGCCGCGCGGCACCTCGAGGCGACCTTCGATTCGTTCCGGGAGACGCTCCGGAAGTCCGTCAGCGACGAGGCCCAGGCGATCGCATGCGACCTCTCGATCGACGCCTCCCTCGACGAGCTCGCCGAGGAGATCGCGGCGGACGGGCCGCTCGACGGCGTGGTCCATGCCGTCGCGCGCGACCGGACGCTCGGCGGAGACGGCGTGCGCTCCCTGCTCTCGGTGACGCGCGAGGAGTTCCTCGACTGCATGGACGTGTCGGCCTACTCGTTGATCGCGCTGGTGCAGCGCCTGCTCGGCGCCGGCGCGCTCGAGGCCGGAGCGAGCGTCGTCAGCCTCAGCTATCTCGGCGCCGAGCGCGTCGTGCCGCACCCCTACAAGAACGTCGCCGTCGCGAAGTCCGCCCTCGAGCGCATCAGCGTCGAGCTGGCCCACGAGCTCGGGTCGTCCCACGGGATCCGGGTGAACGCCGTCCGCTTCTCGCCCTACGCCGCTTCGCGCGCGGGCGGAGCGATCCCCGGCCTGGCCGAGGCGGCGGCCGCCTGTGAGGAAAAGACGGCGCTCGGGAACGCCAAGCCTCGGGACCTGGCGCGCGAGGTCGTCCACCTGCTCTCGCCGGGGCACGCGATCACCGGGGAGATCCGCAACGTCGACGGGGGGTACCGGATCCTGGCGGGCTAGGGCGGCCCGAACATCGTAAAAGACGATGGATTCGCGCCAAAGTTCCTCATTGTCGAACCGAGCATCCCTGCCGATGATGACTTCATGAACCGAGAGGAGAAGTTGGCCATGCAGACCCAGATCTACGCTCCGTTCGACGAACTCCCGCCGCGCTTCCGGAGGCACGCCGAGAGCCGGATCCGCACGACCCTCGGCCGATGGAAGCATCGCCTGGCGCGCGTCCGGGTCTTCCTCCGCGACGAGAACGGCCCGCGCGGCGGGGCCGACAAGAGCTGCCGACTGGTTCTGGAGACCCACCGCGGACGATCGATCGTGGTGCGATCCGACGCGGACGACCCGCGCACGGCCCTGGGCGACGCGCTGAAGCGAGCCCGGAGGCGCATCGCGCGGGTCGAAGACCGGCTGGCCTCGGGCGCCCGCTCCCGGCGCCAGCGCCGGCCGACGCCGGAAGCGGCCTAGCTCCGCTGCGGGCCCGGCCCGAAGGCCGGGCCGCGGGGCTCAGCGTCCGGTGAACGCCGCCGCCCGTCTCTCCCGGGCGGCGGCGAGTCCCTCCTGCATGTCTTCGGTCTCGTAGCAGAGCGCCTGCTGCTCGGCCTCGAAGGTCAGCGCTTCGTCGAGGGAGCGGTCGAGGCTGTGGCGCAGGGCCTGCTTCAAGCCGCGCACGGGCAGCGGTGCGCTCGTCGAAAGCGTCTCGGCCAGTTCGCGTGCCACCCGTGCGACCGAGCCGGACGCCACGGCGCGGTTCACCAGCCCGAGCGAGGCGGCCTCCTCGCCGCGCACGGTGCGGCCGGTATAGAGCAGGTCCGCCGCGATGGCGGGGCCGACCAGGCGCGGGAGCGTCCAGGTGGCGCCCATCCCGGGGTGGATGCCCAGTTGGGTGAAGTTGAAGGCGAGCTTCGCATCGCTCGCGGCGACGCGGAAATCGCAGCCGAGCGTGACGCACAGCCCCGCGCCGATGGCGTGTCCGTTGATGGCGGCAATGGTGGGGCAGGGGAGGTCCCGCACGCACAGGAAGAGCCCATAGAAGTTCTTCATCGTGTCCCGCGCCGCGTTGCGTGCATCCACCGGGCTCTCGACACCCCGGTCCGCATGCCCGCCGATCATTCCGAGATCCCCGCCCGCACAGAACGCGCGCCCCTCCTCGGAGCCGGTGAGCACTACGGCCCGAATCGTCTCGTCCCCGACGAGCCGCCCGACCTCCGCCGAAAACGCCTCCCCCATCGCCTCCGTCATCGCATTCCGCCGCTTCGGATTGTTCAAAGTCAACGTGACGACGTCGCCATCGCGCGCAGACAGGACCAGGTCGGACATGTCGTGTTCTCCAAGAGTTCGAGGAACCCACGATCGCGGCGGGGCCGGGGTGGGCTTCAGCGAAGTAAAGCGCAGCCCGGGCCTCCCAAACAGCAAACGAGCAACCCGGTGGCCCGGGCGAGCCATGAGCGGAAGCCCACCCCGGCCCCGTCGCGCGAGCCGAGGCCAATAGAAAAGGGCCCGGCAGCCAAAGCCACCGGGCCCTCCGAACGGGATGAGACCGATCCCCTAGTCCGCAGACCGCCTCAGAAACGCCGGATCCTCGAACGCCTCGTCCTCCTCCTCCGCCTCCGGATCCCGCGTCCGGTTGCGAAGGAAGGTCGGCACGTCGAGCTCGTCCTCGTAGGGCGAGTCCACCGGCCAGCCGTCGGTGGCCGTCGGGTCCTGAGCCGGCGCCGGCGGATCCACCGGCATCTCCGCCACCGTCTCGGCGCTGAACGCCGGCGGCGCTTCGCGGCGGGGCACCTCGACGAGCCGCGGCGGCGGCGTCACCGAGACGTGGTCGTCGTAGGGCAGGCCGCGGCCGGGGCGATCGTCCTCGAGGCCGGTCGCGATCACGGTCACCCGCACCTCGCCTTCCGGGATCTCCTCGTCGATCACCGCGCCGAAGATGATGTTCGCATCCTCGTGGGCGGCTTCCTGGATCACCATGGACGCCTCGTTCACCTCGAAGAGCGTGAGGTCGTCGCTGCCGCTGATGTTGATCAGCACGCCGCGCGCCCCCTCGATCGAGAGGTCCTCGAGCAGCGGGCTCGAGATGGCCGCCCGCGCGGCTTCCGCCGCCCGGTCTTCGCCGCTCGAGATGCCCGTTCCCATGAGCGCCATGCCCATCTCGTTCATGATCGTGCGCACGTCGGCGAAGTCGAGGTTCACCAGGCCGTGCACGGTGATCAGATCCGAGATGCCCTTCACGGCGTTCAGCAGCACGTCGTCCGCCAGGCGGAAGGCGTCCTTCATGGCCGTCTTCTTGCCGGCGAGGTTGAGCAGCCGATCGTTCGGGATCGTGATCAGCGTGTCCACCGTGCGGTGGAGCTCCTCCATGCCGCGGTCCGCGTGCTTGCCGCGCACCTTGCCTTCGAAGGTGAAGGGCTTGGTCACGACGGCGACGGTGAGCGCACCGACCTCGCGCGCGATCTTCGCCACCACCGGGGCCGCGCCCGTGCCGGTGCCGCCGCCGAGGCCCGCCGTCACGAACACCATGTCGGCGCCGGCGAGTTCGTCGTGGATGCGGTCGTGCACTTCCTCGGCCGAGGACTTGCCCTTCTCCGGGTTCGCGCCGCAGCCGAGGCCACGCGTGACCTCGGTGCCGAGCTGAAGCCGCGTCGGCGCCTTGCTGTGCTCGAGCGCCTGGGCGTCCGTGTTCGCGGCGATGAACTCCACGCCGCCGAGCTCGGACTCGATCATCGTGTTGATGGCGTTGCCGCCACCGCCTCCGACTCCGACCACCTTGATGGTGGCCTTCAGCTGGGAGGCGCCGTCGAACTCGAGCAGTTCGTCGTCGCTCCCGCCGTCGGGCCCGAGCTCCAGCAGCTCGGGCGTCTCGCCCGCGGCGACCTCGCCGCTGCGGTCCTTCGGGCCCTGTGTGTTCTTGCGCCTACGTCGATTGGCCATCGTCTCACCCCCGTGGAACGAGATTCTAATGAAAAGATCCTGCTTTCCCAGCCATTTGGCTCGAAAGTTGCGACCCCTTCGAGCCCCTTGGGCCGCTACTTCCAGCCGTCGTGGAACCAGTCCCGCATGCGCTGGAGCACGGCCTTGAACTTCGAGCCTTCCCGGATCGGGAAGCCGCTGCGGCCCCCGCCCTGGGTCATCCCGAAGGCCACGAGGCCCACCCCGGTGGCGTACATCGGGCTCCGGACCACGTCCTGGAGCCCACCCACGTGCATCGGGGATCCCCGCCGCACCGGCGCTTCGAAGATCTCCTCCGCGAGCTCGGCGATGCCTTCGAGCGCCGAGGCACCGCCCGTGAGCACCACGCCCGAGGGCATGCGCGAGTCGAGGCCGGCCTTGCTGACCTCCTGCTTGGCCAGGGAGAGGATCTCCTCGGCGCGCGGTTCGATGATCTCGCAGAGGATCTTGCGCGAGACGTCGCGCGGCTTGCGGCCGCCGACGCTCGGCACCGAGATCACGTCGTCGCTCGCGAGATACCGCGCCGAGGCGACGCCGAACATCTTCTTGATGCGTTCGGCTTCGTCGAAGGGCGTGCGCAGCCCGACCGCGATGTCGTTGCTGATGTGGTAGCCGCCGAGCCCGAGCACCGAGGTGTGCTTGATCGAACCGTCGGCGAACACGGCGATGTCCGTCGTGCCGCCGCCGATGTCGATCAGGCAGACGCCGAGATCCCGCTCGTCGTCCGAGAGCACGGCTTCGGCCGATGCGAGCGGCTCGAGCACGATGTCCATCACGTTCAGGCCGGCCTGGTTGGCGCACTTCACGATGTTCTGCGCGCTCGTCACGGCGGCCGTCACGATGTGGACCTTCGCCTCCAGGCGTACGCCGCTCATGCCCATGGGCTCGCGCACGCCGTCCTGGTCGTCGATCACGTACTCCTGCGGGATCACGTGGATCACCTCGCGATCCATGGGGATCGCCACCGCCTTCGCGTTGTCGATCACCCGCTTCACGTCGATCGCGGCGACCTCCTGGTCCTTCACCGCCACCACGCCGTGGGAGTTCATCCCGCGGATGTGGCCGCCGGCGATGCCGGCGTAGACCGAAGTGATCTCGCAGTCGGCCATCAGCTCGGCTTCTTCGATGGCGTGCTTGATGGACTGGACCGTGGCGTCGATGTCGACCACCACGCCCTTGCGGAGCCCCTTGGACGGGTGCGTCCCGATCCCGACCACGTCCATGCCGTCTTCCGTGCTCTCGGCCACCACCGCGCAGACCTTGGTGGTGCCGATGTCGAGCCCGACGATCAGCTCGTCTTTTCTAGCCATGTCTCACCCCCCCGTGTGCGGCCGCCGGTCTCCCGGTGGGCCGCTGTTTGCGGCGGCGCACCCTCGCGCCCCCGCGTCCCGCGCCGGCCCGTCCGGGCCGCCGCGAAATTCTTCGTGCCCCTACGCCCCGCGGTCCGCGCGGTCGCTCTCGGCGGAAGCGGTTTCCTTCGCGTTCTCTTCGTCGCCCGCCCAGAGCACCGCGCGGCCGGAGAAGCGCAGGTCGATCAGGCGCGCTTCGTTCGCGGCCGGGAGGCTCGACGCCAGGAGCGTCGCCAGCCGGTCGAGCTGTTCTTCGTGGCGCCCGCGCTCGATCCAGACCGCCGGCGCGAAGCCGCGGAGGCGCAGCTCGGCGCTCTGCTCGCGCGCGGGAAGCCCGACGCGGACCTGGCGCGGCACCTCGAGGCCGCGGGTCTGGAACGAGGCCGCCATCGCGAGCGCTTCCGTCAGCCGCCCGTCCGCCACGCCGACCTCCGGGGCGGGTTCCAGCGCGACGTGAACCAGCCGCGCGACGTCCGCTTCGCTGGCCTCGGCGAAGGCCACACCCGAGGCGTTGACCGCGTGGAAGCGGCGGGCCTCTCCCGCCCGGGCGACGGCGAGGGCCACCTGCTCGCGGACCTCGACGCGCACGCCGTCCGGCGGCCAGCGGACGACCGAGGCCTCGGCGACCCAGGGATGGGCCACGAGACGCGCCCGGGCCGCGTCGACGTCGAGCTCGACGAGCGGCGTCCCGGGCTCGAGGGCGAGCGCGCTGCGGATCGCCGCGGGTTCGAGGCGATCGAGCCCGGCGACGGTGAGCTCGGCCAGAAGGAACGGCTCCTGGTGGAGGGCGTCCTGCGCGAGTCGGTAGGCATGGGGGGCCGCTGCGACCGCCGCCAGCAGGAGCAGGACGCCGCCGACCGCCGCCACCTGTCGTCCCACCCGGCTCGGCTCCTCGGCCGGCGCGCTCACGCGGGTCCCGGCCATGCGGCTCGCCGACGGCTTGCCGCGCCGGCGAACGCCCGGCCGCGTCTGGGTCCGTCTCTTCATGTCGTCCTCCCGAGCTTCCAGGCGCTCACGTCGTCCGTCCCAGGATGCGGACTTCGGTTTCGAGCGAGATGCCGGCGGTGCGCGCGACTTCCTGGCGCGCCCGTTCGATGAGCGCGACGACGTCCGCCGTCGAAGCCCCGCCGCGGTTCACGATGAAGTTGGCGTGGGTCGTTGAGATCTCGGCGTTGCCGACGCGTTCTCCCTTGAGCCCGGCCGCCTCGATCAAGCGCCCTGCGAAATCGCCGGGCGGGTTCTTGAAGACCGAGCCGCACGAGGGCACGTCGAGGGGCTGGCTGGCACTGCGCTTCGCGAGCAACGCGTCGGTTTCGGCCTTGACGGCTTCCGGGGTCGAGGGCTCGGTCCGGAAGCGGGCCGCCACGATCACGGTGCCGGGTGCGAGGCCGCGCAGCTCGCGGTAGCGGAAGTCGAGCGCGTCGCGCTCGAACCACCGGGTCTCGGCTTCGCCCGGGGCGATCGCCTCGATCGCGTCGACGACGTCCTTCACTTCCCGGCTTCCGATGCCCGCGTTCATGGCGACCCAGCCGCCGATCGTGCCGGGGATTCCCGCGCCGAAGGCCAGACCGCCGAGGCCTTCGCTCTGGCAGCGGCGGGTCAGGCTCGCATGGCTCACGCCGGCCTCGGCGAACACGAGCCCATCCTTTCCGATCTCGAGCGCGCGGAACGCGGAGAGGCGCAGCGCGAGCCCCGCGAGCCCCTCGTCGCGCACGACGGTGTTGAAGCCCGAGCCGATCACGAACGCGGGCCAGCCGTGGCGCTTCGCCAGGGCGAGCAGGCTCGCGAGCTCGGCGCGGTCGGCCGGCGTCGCAAGGGCATCGACCGGGCCGCCCACGCGCAGCGAAGTGAAGCGCGCCATCGGGACGTCGAAGGCCACGCGGCCTTCGAGCAGGCCCCGCAGCTCCTTGCGTCCGGCGTCGTCGATGGCGGGGTGGCTCATGTGCCGCGCGCCTCGAGGGCGGCCAGGAGCTTCGGGCCGAGACCGACCACGCTCCCGGCGCCGAGGGTGATGAGGAGGTCCCCGGCGCGGAGCTCGGGCACGAGCCGCGCGGGCACTTCTTCGAGGTCCGCCACGTGATGGGTCTCCCGGTGGCCGTGGCTGCGGATGGCCTCGACGAGCGCCGGCGCGTCCGCTCCCTCGATGGGCGCTTCGCCGGCCGCGTAGACGTCGGTCACGACGAGGTGGTCGGCGTCGTTGAACGCGGTGGCGAAGTCGGTCAGCAGGTCGCGGGTCCGCGTGTAGCGGTGGGGCTGGAAGACGACGACGATGCGTCCGTCGTGCACGGCGCGCGCGGCCGCGAGCGTCGCGCGAACCTCCGCCGGATGGTGGCCGTAGTCGTCGACGACGCGCACACCGGCCGCTTCCCCCTTGAGTTCGAAGCGGCGCTCGATGCCGTGGAAGGCCGCAAGCGCCTCGGCGGCGACGGGGAAGGGCACCTCGAGCTCGAGGGCGACGGCGATCGCCGCGAGCGCGTTCGCGACGTTGTGGCGGCCCGCCAGCGCGAACTCGACCGCGCCGAGCTTCTCGCCGTGGTGCCGGACGTGGAAGCGCGTCCCCCAGCCCGAGGGCTCGAGGTCGTAGCCGACGAGGTCCGCCTGGGAGGAGAAGCCGTAGGTCGAGACGCGGCGCGTGAGCGAGGGCAGGATGGCCTGCACGCCCGGGTGGTCGAGGCAGAGGATCGTCACCCCCCAGAAGGGCACGCGGTTCGCGAAGGCGATGAACGCCTCGCGCAGCGCCTCTTCGCTCCCGTAGTGGTCGAGGTGCTCCGGGTCGATGTTCGTGATCACGCCGATCACCGGCGCGAGGCGGAGGAAGGAGCCGTCGCTCTCGTCGGCTTCGGCGACGAGCAGGTCGCCGTGGCCGAGGCGGGCGCCCGTGGTCTGGTGGTCGGCGCCGGTGCCGAGCACGCGCCCGCCGATCACGGCCGTCGGGTCGAGGCCGGCGGCATGGAGGACGTGGGCGGCCAGGGATGTCGTCGTGGTCTTGCCATGGGTGCCGGCGACGGCGATGCCGTCCTTCAGGCGCATCACCTCGGCGAGCATCTCCGCGCGGCGGATCACCGGGATCTTGTGGGCCTCCGCAAAGCGGATCTCCGGGTTGTCCCGGGCTACCGCGGTCGAGAAGACCACGACGTCGGCGTCGGCGACGTTCTCCGGGGAGTGTCCGGTCTCGACGCGCACGCCGAGTTCGCGCAGGCGCCGCACGGTCGGTCCTTCGCGCAGGTCGCTTCCGGACACGTGGTAGCCCTGGCTCTGGAGGAGCTCCGCGAGCCCGCACATGCCGATCCCGCCGATTCCCACGAAGTGGATGCGCTGGATCTTCCGATACAACTCGCTCTTCCTTCCTGCGCTCGCGTGCACATGGCACGCTGCGCGCACTACACGCGATGGCGCGTCGCCGAGGCGGGGCCCACGGCTGCCCGAGCGGGCGGGTCGTGAGCGACCCGAGACGTGAGCCCGATCGGATGGGCCCCGCCCCGGAGAACGCGCCGTCCTACGTGCGAAGCGGCCCGAGGGCCGAAACGCACGCTTCGATGATCTCGCGCGCCGCCGCGGGGCGAGCCCCGGCCGCGAGCGCGCTTCGCATGGTCTCGAGCCGCTCGGGAGCGGCTCGCAATTCTTCGAGGGCGGCGGCGAGCGCCGCCGGGTCGAGCGGGCGCGATTCGAGCACCCGGGCGCCGCCGAGATCCGCGAGCGCCTTGGCGTTGCCCGCCTGGTGGTCGTCCGCGGCGAAGGGGTACGGGACGAGCAGGGAGGGCAGGCCGGCGAGGGCGAGCTCGGCCACGGTCAGCGCGCCCGAGCGACAGACGGCCAGGTCTGCCCAGCGGTAGCGCTCGGGCATGTCGTCCGTGAAGGCCGCGACCTCGGCTGCGAGCCCGGCCTCGCGGTAGGCGGCCTCCACGCGATCGCGGTCCGCGCTGCCGGTCTGGTGGAAGATCTCGAAGGCGCCGGCATCGAGGCCGGGCGCGATCTCCATCATCGCCTCGTTCACCTGCCGTGCGCCCTGGCTACCGCCGGCCACGAGCAGGTGCAGCGGCGCAGCCGGCTTCCGCTCACGCGGCTTCGCGAATCGCTCGACGAGCTCGCGGCGGACGGGGATGCCGAGGGTCCGCACGCGTTCCTCGTCCGTGGGCAGGTGGGAGCGCGCCGCGTCGAAGCCCACGAATACCCGCCGTGCGACGCGGGCCATGAGCCGGTTCGCCCGGCCCGGCACCGCGTTCGGTTCGACGAGGGCCGTCGGGATCCGGGAAAGCGCCGCGGCGGCCACGGCCGGCATCGAGGCGTACCCGCCGACGGAGATCACTGCGGTCACGTTGCGCTCGCGAAGCGTCCGGCGCGCGGCGAAGGTCGTCCGGACGAGGCCGAAGAGCGCGCCCGCCCGCGCGAGCAGGGACTGCCCCATGACCTGGCGCGCATCGAAGGTCACGAGCTCGAACCCGGCCCGGGGCACGATCTCGCCTTCGAGGCCGTGGCTCGTCCCGAGCAGGACCGGGACGCCGCCTTGCGCGCGGATCTCTTCGGCCAGGGCGAGGGCCATCGTGACGTGCCCGCCCGTGCCGCCGCCGGCCACCGCCCAGGTCGCCGCCGCTGCGTTCGGCGCCGTGCCCGCCGCTGTCCGGTCCGCGCTCGTCATCCTCGGCGAATCCTCCGCCGTTCCGCGCCGCGGACCGCACGGCGGCGCCCGTGGACGTCGCGCAGGCCGATCCCGAGCAGGACGCCGAGTGCGACGAAGGACATCACGAGCCCCGTGCGCCCGTAGGAAAGGAAGGGCAGGGCGAGCCCCTTCGTCGGAACCATGCCCGTCACGACCGCCGCGTTCAGTACGGCCGGGACGACCAGGCCCGCGGTCATGCCGAAGGCGACGAGCGCGGCGAACTGCGAGTTGGCCCGGCTCGCGATGCGCGTCCCGGCGACGAGCAGTGCCGCGAAGGCGCCGAGGACCACGAGCACGCCCAGGAGTCCGAGTTCCTCCGCGACCAGGGCGAGGATGAAGTCGGTGTGGGTCTCCGGCAGGTAGAAGAGCTTCTGGCGCCCGTCGCCGAGGCCCTCGCCGAACAGGCCTCCGCGCCGGAACCCCACGAAGGACTGGACGAGCTGGAAACCTTCGCGGTCCGCCGTCTCCCAGGGCCGCAGGAAACCGACCATCCGGTCCCAGGCGTAACCGCGCAGGGCGAGGTGGGTTCCGAGCCCGGCGACCCCGAGGGCCACCGGCGCGAGCAGCCAGGTCAGCGGCGTTCCCGCGATGAAGAGCAGCAGGGACGTGAGCCCGAGGATCAGGGCGGCGCTGCCGAGGTCCGGTTGGACGAGCAGCAGGAGCGAAGGGATCAGTGCGAGCGCGAGGCACCCGCCGATCTGGAGCGGGGAGGGCGTCGCGCGCGCGCCGATGGGCGCGAGCAGGGTCGCGACGGCCATCACCGTGGCGAAGCGCGCGAGATCCACCGGCTGGAAGGTGAGTCCGATGCCCGGGACCGTGAGCCAGCGCTGCGCGCCGTTCACCTCGAGACCGACCGTGAGGGTCAGCACGAGCAGGCCGACCCCGCCTGCCCACAGGGCGAAGGCGCTGCGCCGCCACCACTCGAGCGGCACGAAGGCCGCGCCCGCCGCGAGTCCGATGCCAACGAGGCAGGCGGCGAGCTGACGCACGAAGTGGACCGGGACGAGGCGTTCGAGATCGCGCGTGGCGGTGGCGCTGTAGACCATGAGGAGGCCCGTCACGACGAGGAGCGCCGTGGCGGTGAGCAGGGCGCCGTCGAGCTCCGCGCCGCGCGGGAGACCGCCGGCGATGGGCGTTCGCGCGCGGGTGCGGGTGCGGCGTTGCGAGCGGCGGTTCATCGCGGGTCTCCCGTCTCCGGTGTGCCGAGCTCCGCGACGGCCGCCTGGAAGGCGCGTCCGCGGGCCTCGTAGTTCTCGAACTGGTCCTGACTCGCGCAGGCGGGCGCGAGCAGCACGACGTCGCCGGGCCGGGCCACCGCCGCGGCGCGGGCGACGGCGGCACGCAGGTTTCCGGTCTCCGTGGCCGGGACGCGGCCTTCGAGGGCCTGGGCGATCTTCGGGGCCGCCTCGCCGATCAGCACGGCTTCGCGCACGCGGCCGGCGGCGCATTCCACGAGCCCGCCGAACTCGAGCCCCTTGTCCCGGCCCCCGGCGATCCACACGACCGGCGACGTGCATCCCTCGAGGGCGCGCAGGGCGGCGTGCGGGTTCGTCGCCTTGGAGTCGTCGATCCAGGCGACGCCCGCACGGTCCGCGACGAGTTCGCTTCGGTGCGGCAGCCCCCGGAACCCGGGCAGCGCGTCCACGGCCTTGCCGAGATCGGCGCCCAGGGCGGCCGTCGCCAGCAGCGCCGCCATCAGGTTCTCCTCGTTGTGGGGGCCCGAGATCGGCAGAGCCTCGAGGCCCACGCGGAACTCGCCCTGGCCGGTTCGCACGCGCACGGCGCCGGCTTCGGTCCACGCACAGCCTTCGCCCGGGTCGCTCGGCGGCGCTTCGCGGCGGAAGCGCAGGCGCTTCACCGGCGAGTCGCCCGGGAGCTCGCGGACCACGGGGTCGGCGTCGTTCAGGACCGCGGCGTCCGAGGCTTCCTGGCGGGCGAAGATCCGGGCCTTGGCGGCGCCGTAGGCCTCGAAGCTGCCGTGCCGGTCGAGGTGGTCCGGGGCGAGGTTCAGGACGACCGAGACGCGCGGCCGGAAGGCATCGACGGTCTCGAGCTGGAAGGAGGAGACCTCGAGGACGGCGACGTCGAGCGCCTGCCCCACGAGGTCGAGCACGGGGCGCCCGACGTTGCCAGCGGCTTCGGCGCGAAGCCCGGCGGCGCGCAGCAGGGCACGCACCAGGAGCACCGTCGTCGACTTCCCGTTCGTGCCGGTCACGGCGACGATCGGGACGGAGAGGCAGCGGGCCGCGAGCTCGACGTCGCCCCAGACGCGCCGGGCGCGGTCGGCGTAGCGCGCGGGTGGCACGCCCGGGCTGGGGACGACGAGGTCGAAGTCCGCGGCGTCGGGCAGCGGGCCGCCGCACACGAGCTCGACCGAGGCCGGAAGATCCTCGCGGTCCGCCGCGCGCTCGTCCGCGGCGACGACGCTCGCCCCGCGCTCCGCGCAGAAACGCGCCGCACTCCGGCCCGACATGCCGAGCCCGAGCACCAGAACGCGCTGTCCGGCGAGTTCTTCCATCAGCGCAGCTTCAGGGAGGAGAGCGCGAGCAGCGCCAGGATGATGGAGATGATCCAGAAGCGGACCACGATCTGCTGCTCGGCCCAGCCCTTCTGTTCGTAGTGGTGATGGATCGGCGCCATCAGGAAGACCCGCTTGCCGGTCATCTTGAAGGAGGCGACCTGGATCATCACCGAGAGGGCCTCGAGCACGAAGATCCCGCCGACGACGCCGAGCAGGATCTCCTGACGGATCACGACGGAGATCGTCCCGAGTGCGCCGCCGAGGGCCAGCGAGCCGACGTCGCCCATGAAGAGCTGGGCGGGATACGCGTTGAACCAGAGGAAGCCGAGGCCGCCACCGATCAGTGCGGCGCAGAAGATCGCGAGCTGGCCGGTCCCGGCGACGTATTTGATGCCCAGGTACTCGGCGATCACGGTGTTTCCGGCGACGTAGGAGAGCAGGCCCATCGTGCCCGCCGCGATCATCACCGGTCCGATCGCGAGGCCGTCGAGCCCGTCGGTCAGGTTCACGGCGTTGCTCGCGCCCACGATGATGAAAACGGCGAGCGGGATGTAGAGGACGCCGAGGTAGGGCGTGAAGTCCTTGAAGAAGGGGACCGAGAGCTCCTGGTCGAAGCCCGGGTCCATGTAGATGGCGACGGAGACGCCGAGGGCGAGCAGCGTCTGCCAGAAGAGCTTCATCCGGCCGCTGATGCCGTCGTTCTTGCCGCTCGTCACCTTGAGGTAGTCGTCGGCGAACCCGAGCAGGCCGTAGCCCGCCGTGATGAAGAGCAGGATCCAGACGAAGCGGTTGTCGAGTTCGGACCAGAGCAGGACCGAGACGAGCAGGGCGAGCAGGATCAGCAGGCCGCCCATGGTCGGCGTGCCGGCCTTGTGCTCGTGCGCGGGGCCGATCTCGCGGATCGGCTGGCCGGCGCGCAGCCGCCCGAGGGCGCGGATCAGCGGCGGGCCGACGACGAAGGCGATGAAGAGCGCCGTCAGCGCCGCAGCGCCCGCGCGGAACGTGATGTAGCGGACGACGTTGAAGGCGCCGACGTCCGAAGCGAGCGGGAAGAGCAGGTGGTAGAGCATTCAGGCTCCTTGGCCTTCGGAGAGTCCTGCCGTGAGGCCTTCGACGACGCGCTCCATCTTCATGGCGCGCGACCCCTTCACGAGGACGCGATCTCCGGGTTGCATCTCTTCGAGCAGACGCTCGATGATCTCTTCGTGGGTCTTGCCCACAAACGCACGCTCGCGGGGAAGCCCCTCGGCGATGGCTCCCGCGACGACGCCGCTCGCGCGTTCGCCCAGGGCCGCCAGGCCGTCCACGCCCAGGCGCGCCGCGAGCGCTCCGGCCTCCCGGTGCGCAGCGTCGGCGGTTTCGCCGAGTTCCCCCATGTCGCCGAGAACGGCGAGGACCCGTCCGCTTCCGCGTACCCCGACGAGGCCCGTGAGCGCCGCGGCCATGGACTGGGGGTTCGCGTTGTAGGTGTCGTCGATGAGGTAGCGGTCTTCGCCGAGCGCGCGGAAGTTCATGCGTCCCGGAGGCGGCTCGTAGGCGGCGAGGCCGGCGGCGACGTCGTCGTCCGAGGCGCCGGCGACCCGTGCGGCGGTCGCGGCGGCCAGGGCGTTCGGCACCGTGCCCTCGTGCAGGCCGGCGACGCGCACGGCGAGGCGCTTGCCATCTCCGAGCAGATCGAAGGCGAAGCGCCCCGGCTCGGGCCGCTCGACGTTCTCGGCGCGAACGTCGCACGCGGCGTCGAGGCCGAAGGTCACGACGCGGGCACGAATGCGCGGGATCTCCGCGCGAAGGAGGGGATCGTCTCCGTGGAGGATGGCCGTGCCGTCCTCGCCGAGGGCCGCGAGCAGGTCGGTCTTCTCGAGCGCGATCTCCTCGCGGCTTCCGAGGTGCTCGATGTGTGCGGTGCCGACGTTCGTGACCACGCCGATGTCGGCCCGGGCGATGGCCGCGAGCGCCGAGATCTCGCCCCGGTGGTTCATGCCGAGCTCGACCACGGCGGCGGCGTCGCCTTCGCGGCGGGAGAGCAGCGTCAACGGAACGCCGTACTCGTTGTTCAGGTTGCCGCGCGTGCGGAGACAGGGCGCCCGCCGCGAGAGGATCGCGGCGCACATCTCCTTGGTGGTCGTCTTCCCGTTGCTCCCGGTGATGGCGATGAGCGGGCCTTCGAAGCGGGCGCGATGGGCGGCGGCGACGGCCCGGAGCGCCACGCTCGTGTCCGGCACCCGGATCACGACGGCGTCGCCCTCGGGCAGGGAATCCGCGTGCTCGACGACGAGGCCCGCTGCGCCGCGGGCCGTGGCGTCGCCGAGGAAGCGGTGGGCATCGTGGTTCGGGCCGCGGATCGCGAAGAACAGGAACCCGGGCTCGATCGTTCGCGTGTCGATGGAGACCCCGGCAAAGCGCGTGGACGCATCGCCGGAGAGCAGCGCGCCACCGCTCGCGCGCACGACGTCCTCGGCGGTGAGCGGGGCGATCACGAGGCCTCCCGTGCGGCCAGCGCGCGCAGGGCTTCCCGGCGGTCGTCGAAGGGCAGGCGATCCCGGCCGATGATCTGGTAGTCCTCGTGGCCCTTGCCCGCGATCACCACGGTGTCTTCGCTTCGCGCGGCCGCGACGGCGCGCTCGATGGCCGTCCGGCGGTCGGGCTCGATGCAGTAGCCGTTCGCCGCGCTCGCGAGCTCGTCGAGGGAGCGCTCGGGGAGCTTGTCGAGGCCGGCCTCGACCTCGGCGAGGATGGCCAGCGGATCCTCCGTGCGTGGATTGTCGCTCGTGGCGATCGCGAGGTCGGCGTGGCGGGCCACGGCCTGGGCCATCGGCGCGCGCTTCGTACGGTCGCGGTCTCCGCCGCAGCCGAAGACCGCGAGCAGCCGGCCCGGGGAGAGGGGGCGGACCGTGCGGAGGAGCTTCTCGAGGGCGTCGGGTGTGTGCGCGTAGTCGACGAGGACGGTCGGCAGGTCGACATCGTCCCCGACCCGCTCGAGTCGTCCCGGGACCTGCGGGCAGTGCTCGGCCCCGCGCGCGATCGCTTCGGCGGGAACCCCGAGGGCGTGGACGATGGTCGCCGCCACGCGCAGGTTCTCGAGGTTGAAGTCGCCGAGGAGCGGGAGCGTCAGCGTGACCGGTTCGCCGCCGATGCGCAGGCGCGCGCGCGTGCCCGTGAGGGCGACGTCCGCGTCCTCGAGGACGACGTCCGCGTCCCCGCTGCTCGCGGTAGTGAGGATCGCGGCGCCGGCTTCGCGCGCGGCCGCGAGGAAGGCCTCGGCCCGCGGCTCGTCGAGGTTCACGACGGCGCGTGCACCCTCGCGCAGGTGGTCCCGGAAGAGTCGCTGCTTGGCTTCCGCGTAGCGGTCCATGTCGCCGTGGAAGTCGAGGTGCTCCGGAGTCAGGTTCAGGATCGCGGCGACGGCGAAGCGGCAGCCCGCCACGCGGCCGAGGGACAGGCCGTGGCTCGAGACCTCCATCACCACGGCATCCACCTGGTTCGTGCACATGGCGCGCAGCGTGCGCTGGAGGTCGAGACTCTCGGGGGTGGTGTTCACCGCGGTCGTGCGCGAGCCCGGGTGCCGGATCTCGACCGTGCCGATCAGTCCGACGCGCCGGCCCGCCTCGCGCAACATGGCTTCGACGAGGTAGGTGGTGCTCGTCTTGCCGTTGGTCCCGGTCACGCCGACGAGGTCGAGCTCCGAAGCCGGATCGCCGAAGAAGCGGCGCGCCAGAGGGGCGAGGGCGCGCCGGGTGTCCCGCACCTGGATCACCGGCACGCCGCTCGGCAGTGCGGCTTCCGTGCTCTCGACGAGCAGGGCCGAGGCGCCGAGCTTGGCGGCCTGGGCGACGTAGGCGTGGCCATCGTGGAGTTCGCCGGCGAGGGCCACGAAGAGGTCCCCGGGTGCGACGGCCCGGGAGTCGTAGGTCAGGCCGCGAACGATCACTTCGCTCGCGTCGGCGCCGTCGAGCCGGGCGTCGTGCTCTGCATCGAGGGCTTGCAGCAGCTCGGCGAGTCGCATCAGCCCGAGGTCCTCCGTCCGTGCGGGGTCCGCCGGGCTTCCTGCTGCGTGGGCTTCTTCGCCTTCGCGATCGGCGCGGGGCGGGTGAAGACGCCGAGGTGGACGAGCTGGCGGGCGGCGACCTCGGCGAAGAGCGGCGCCGCGACCATGCCGCCGCTGTGGAAGCGGCCCTGCGGGTCGTCGACCCCGACCACGATCACGAGGCGCGGGTCGTCGGCGGGGACCACGCCCATGAACCAGGCGATGAAGCGGTCCTGGTAGTAGCGGCGGTTCTCGACGTCGAGCTTCTGGGCGGTGCCGGTCTTGCCCGCCACAGCGACGCCTTCGAGCCCCGCCATGCGCCCGGTGCCCTCCGGCCCGACGACGCCCTCCATGAGGGCCAGGGTGGTCGCCGCGGTCGCGCTGCTCACCACGCGCCGCATCTCGCCCGGGCGGGTCGGCGCCCAGGGCTGGCCGCGGCGCCGGCGGGCTTCGACGATGCGGGGAGCGCGCCAGACGCCGTCGTTCGCAAGAGCGGCCGTGGCCGCCGCGAGCTGGACGGCCGTCACGTTCATGCCCTGTCCGAATGCCACGTTGGCGTGGTCCACGGGTCGCCATCGCTCCCAGCTGCGCAGGATGCCGGAGGACTCTCCGGGGAAGCCGCTCCCGCTGCGCACGCCGAAGCCGAAGGCGCGCAACAGCTCGAAGTGTCGCTCGGCGCCGAGACGGTATGCGATCTTCGTGGCGCCGATGTTGCTCGAATGCGCCAGAATTCCGGCGAGATCGAGGCGATCGTAAGGATCGTGGTCCCGGATGGTCTTGCCGGGGAGCCGGAAGCTCCCGCCCTCGCAGTCGATCTCCTCGTCGAGCGACACGACGCCGTGTTCGAGGGCGCCCGCCAGCAGGAAGGCCTTCATCACGGAGCCGGGCTCGAGGACGTCGACGAAGCTCCGGGCGCGGGAGTCGCCGAAGGCCGCCTTGCGGAAGCGGTTCGGGTCGAAGCCCGGCGCCTCGGCGATGGCCAGGAGGTCGCCGGTGCGCGGGTCGAGCGTCACCAGGATCCCGCCCGCGGCCTCGTGGGCCTCGACGGCGTCGAACAGGGCGGACTCGGCGGCCGCCTGCATCGCGCCGTCGAGGGTCAGCCGGACGTCGCCGCCGACGGTGGCCCGGGGGTCGACGCCCGCGCGCGGGAGCTTCCGCCCGCGCGCATCGCGCTCGACCGGGTAGCTCTTCATGGCGCCCTGGAGCCAATCGTTCTCGGCCTGCTCGATGCCGCGCACGCCTTCGCCGTCGACGTTCATGAAGCCGACGACGGCGCCCGCGCTCGTGCCCATGGGGTAGAGGCGCTTGGGTTCGGGCAGGATGCCGATGCCCGGCAGCTCGAGGGCGAGGATGCGCTCCTTCTCCTTCTCGGACACCCAGCGGGAGAGGAAGACGAAGGGGCTCTCCATCGTGATGCGCTTGCGCAGCGTCTTGCGCGGGATGTCGAGCACGCGGGAGAGCTTGCGGGCGGCCGCGTCGGCGTCCTGGATCTCCGCGGGGATCGCGTACACCGACGGCGCGTCGATCGAGACGGCGAACTGGCGCTCGGAGCGGTCGAGGATCTCGCCGCGCGTCGCGGGGACGCGGAGCTGGGTGTCGACCTGGCCGACCACCCGTGCGCTCGCGCGGTCGTCGCTCACGAGGTATCCGGCACGCAGACCGACCAGGGCGAGGGCGACGAGGAGGACGATCCGTACGGCGGCGACGCGCTTTGCGGTTCGCGAGAGATCGGCGCTTCTCATCGGCCACACTCGGCGGGGTCGAAGTGCGGGCGCGAACCGTCGGGCCGCACGCGCGCCACGCAGGAGGGCACGGAGAAGGCGTGACCGGCCTTCTGCCCGAGCCGGGACGGATCCCGCAGCTCCCAGTAGCGCCCGGCCAGGGTGGCGGTCTCTTTGGCGAGCTCGCTCTCGTGGCGGTAGGCCGCGTCGAGCTGGTAGCGCATCTGGAGGATGTTCCCGCGCAGGGCGACCAGGGCGAGGCCGGCCAGGGCGGCGCCCACCAGGAAGGGCGCGACCCAGCGCCGCGCCTCCCGCGTCCACGCGCGAAGGCGCTCCCGTTCCCAATCGATCCACTCCGCGCCGAGCAGGGTCGCCATCAGGAAGCCTCCTCCCGGGTCGGCGTCATCAGGACGCCGCCGCCAGCTTGCGGGCCACCCGCAGGCGCGCCGAGCGCGCGCGGGGGTTCTCGCGGGTCTCTGCTTCGCCGGCCATCACGGGCCGGCGCGTCGTGCGTTCGAGGGTGGGCTCGAGGCCGCAGGTGCAGACGGGCTGGCGCGGGGGGCACAGGCAGCCGCGTACGGCGTCGCGGATCGCGTTCTTCACGATCCGGTCCTCGAGGGAGTGGTAGGCGATCACGGCGAGGTGGCCGCCCGGGGCGAGGGCCTCGATGCCGTGGGCGATGCCCTCGCGCAGGCCCTCGAGCTCGTCGTTCACGGCGATGCGCAGGGCCTGGAAGACGAGGGTCGCCGGGTGGTGCTTCCGGCCGCGGCCGATCCCCGCCTCGTCGATCACGCGCAGCAGGTCCGCCGCGGTGCGCAGCGGGGCTTCGCGCCGCGCTTCGCAGATGGCTCGGGCGAGGGTGCGCGAGCCCGGGAGCTCGCCATACCGGCTGAACAGGCTCTGGAGCTCCTCCGCCGTGGCGCGCGCGAGCAGGTCCGCGGCCGTCTCTTCGAGACGGCGGTCCATGCGCATGTCGAGCGGCGTCGCCTCCGCCGACTCCTGCGCAAAGCGGAAGCCTCGCTCCGCCGCGTCCAGGTGACGAGAGGAAACGCCGAGATCCAGCAGGATCGCGTCGACCCGGGTCATCCCGAGCTCCTCGAGAACCAAGTTCAATCTGCGATACGAAGACCGGACCAGCCGAGCCCGCTCTCCGTAGGGCCGCAAGACGCGACCCGCTTCCCCCAAGGCCTCGTCGTCCACGTCGAGGCCGATCAGCGTGCCCGTGGGAGCCGTCCGCTCGAGGATCGCGGCGGCGTGGCCCCCTCCACCGACGGTGCCGTCGACCACGCAGGCGCCGGGCTCGAGGGCGAGAAGGGAGAGTGTCTCCTCGAGCAGGACCGGCCGGTGGTGGTAGCGATCCGGCAACCGGTGGGACCTCCTCGGCCCCGGTGGAACAGTCTTCGTGGGTGGGTGTGGTCTTCGGGGAAAGAGTCTGGGGTGCCCCGGCGTCTGACGGGCGGCTTGCGCCCCCCAACACTCCCCGTCCGTCTTGGTGACGCCGAGGACACCCCAACTCTCTCTCTTGGAGGGCGGGAAAGCCCTCCATCCCCCCTAAAACGAAGACTCCCTAGTTCTGCTGGCTCCGCGCCACCGAGAGGGAGAGGCGGTCGAAGTTCACGCGGACCTTCGCCATCTCCATCTCGTAACGCGACTTGTTCCACAGCTCGATGTGCGAGCCGACGCCCGCCACCGTGACTTCCCGCTCGAGACCCGCGTAGTCCCGCATGTCCTGGGGCACCGTGATGCGCCCCGGCTTGTCGATCGGGCAGAGGTACGCGTTCGAGAGCACGAAACGCTTCAAGGCCTGGGCTTCCGGGTCGATGGCGCGCGCGTCGTTGAACTGGTCGGCCATCTGTTCCCAGTGATCGGCGGGGTAGAGCGCGAGGCAGTCGGGCAGCACCGAGAGGGTCGGTGTCTTCGCCTTGGTCTTGCCTTTGCCCTGGATCAGCACTCTGAAGTCCGCCGGGATCGAGAGACGGCCCTTGCCGTCGATCGTGTGGGAGAAGTGGCCCTGAAACATCCCTTGCCTCGGCTGCCTCGGATCGGCGGGGTCATCCCTCGCGATCCCTCTTCATCCCTCGATTGGGGTTGTACATCCCTCTCCTATACCCTGGCAACCCTTTTTTCTAGCGAAATCAATAATCTAGATGTTGTGGATTCACAGGGTTCGCAGCCACTAGATCTTGGGGTTCCGGGCCCGGGGCAGGGCGGGCCGTGCGGCTCGGTGTTCCGGGCCGCCAGGAGGGGTCCCGAGAGCCGGTCCGGCCGCCCTGCGGGCGAAGGATGGAGGGGCCGCCGGGGTCGCCGGCGGGGAGCCCTCAAGTGTCTGATTTTTATCGAGAAAGAGGCTAGAGGGCGCCCAGCCCCGGGATCCGGGACCCATGGACCGCCTCGACCCCCCGGAGCAGGCCGGCGAGGGTCGAACCGGGCTCGGGCGCGGGGCCCTCGGGCAGCGCCGCGCCCGCCGGCTCGAGCAGCGCGGAGAGGACCGCCGCGGTGCCCTCCTCGAGGCCGCGCGGGGCGTACCCGCCTTCGAGGACCAGGGCGACGCGGCCCCCGCAGTGGTCCTCGGCGAGGGCGCGCACGATGCGGGTCATGGCGAGGAACCCGGACGCGCCGAGATCCATCGATGCGAGCGGGTCGGTCTCGTGGGCGTCGAAGCCGCACGAGACGAGCAGGACCTGGGGCCGGAACCAGGCGACCGCCGGCGCGAGCACGCGGCGCATCACGCCGACGTATTCGGCGTCGCCGCAGCCGGGGGGCATGGGCACGTTCAGCGTCGCGCCGAGGCCTTCGCCGACGCCGGCCTCTTCGAAGGCGCCGGTCCCGGGGTAGTAGGGGTACTGGTGCGTAGAGACGTAGAGCACGTCGCGCTCGGCCTCGAACAGGTGCTGCGTGCCGTTGCCGTGGTGGACGTCCCAATCGAGGATCAGGATGCGCTCGACGCCGTCGGCCTGGAGCGCGCGCGCGGCCACGGCGACGTTGTTGAACAGGCAGAAACCCATGGCGCGGTCGGCCTCGGCGTGGTGGCCGGGGGGCCGCACCGCGGCCAGGCCCGAGGGAGCCGAGCCCCGCGCCACCGCGCGCGCGAGGTCGATGCTCGCACCCGCCGCCAGGCGAGCGACGGTGAGGCTCTCGGCCGAGACGTAGGTGTCGGCATCGATGTGGCCCGGGGCGCGTGCGACGGCCGCCGTCACGCTGCGGACGTGCGAGGCCGGGTGGACCCGCAGGAGCTCCTCGTCCGTGGCCTCGCGCGGTGCCAGGGGGGCCAGCGCGTCGGCGCGCTCGGCGATCGCCTTGCCGACGGCGAGCAGGCGCTCCGGGCACTCCGGGTGTCCGCCCGGGGCGCGGTGGTTCCGGTAGCGCGGGTCTTCGACGATGGCGGGTCGAGCGGCAGAAGTGGTCATCGGAACAGGGTACCCTCCGCGCGAGGAGGGTTCAGGGGCATGACGACGGTTCGAGGCCGGCGGGGATGACGCTGCCGAGCGATGCACCGCGCCTGGTGGGGATCACCGGGCTCGGCACGAGCCTCGGGATGCGCCTGGCCGAGCGGCTGGTCGCGCGCGGCGTGCGCGTGCTCGGCATCGACGTCCGCCGCCCGTATCGCCTCGAGGGGCGCATCCGTTTCCAGCGCGTCGACCTGATGGACCCGACCGCCGACGCCCGGCTCGCCGAAGTGCTCGCCCAGGAGCGCGTCGACGCCGTCGTCCACGCGGCCTTCCGCGGCGGGCCCTCGAGCGACGTCGAAGCCGACCACGAGCTCGAGACCATCGGCAGCCTGCACGTGATGAACGCCTGTGCGGCGGCCAAGGTCGGGCGGCTCGTGTTCGCCTCGAGCACGATGCTCTACGGCCCCTGGCCCGACAACCCGAACTTCCTGAGCGAAGACCATCCGCTGCGCGGGCATCCCGAAGCCCACCAGGTGAACGACCGCGTCGAGGCCGAGCGGCTGCTCGCGGCCTGGCAGCGGCGGCACCCGGACACGGACGTCACCGTGTTGCGATCGTGCTGGGTAATGGGGCCCGAGTTCGTGGACTCGATCGTGCGCTACTTCGAGCGTCCCGTCGTCGCGACGGTGCTCGGCTACGACCCGCTCCTCCAGTTCGTCCACGAGAAGGACTACGTGCGGGCCTTCGAACTCGCGGTGCTCGGGGCGCACCCCGGCATCTACAACGTCGTCGGCCGCGGGGTCCTGCCGCTCTCGACGCTGCTCCGCCTCGCCGACAAGCGGAACCTGAGCCTGCCGGCGACGCTGCTCTACCGGATGGGGGACTACCCCTCGCGCGCCCAGACGGGCGACCACCCCTCGGGCTTCTACGACTACCTCCGCTACCTCTGGGTGGCGGACGGCGAGCGCGGCTTCGCGGCCTTCGGCGAGCCCGAGTACACCACGAAGGAGGCCTGGATCTCCTTCGTCTCCTCCCGCCGCATGCGGCGCTATCGCTAGGCAGGCCATGAACCCCGACGAGCGGCAGGAAGCCATCCGCGAACTCCGAGAAGCCCTCGACGACCTGCGCGTCGAGATCCGGGGCCGTTTCCGCGAGACCGGAGACGGCGCCGCGGAGTTCGGCGCCCGCGAACGCGACGAGCGCACCGAGCTCGATTGGATGGCGCTGTTCGACGAGCTCCGCAACCGCGTGAACGCCTTCGGCATCGCCGAACGTTCGGGCGAGGTCGACGAGTTCGGCGCCGACGAGGCGGTGATCCGCCGGACGCGCCCGCTGCTCGACTTCCTCCAGGACCGCTGGTGGCGGATCGGCGTCGAGGGCCTCGGGAATCTCCCGACGGACGGGCCGTGCCTGCTCGTCTCGAACCGCTCGGGCATGCTGCCCTACGACGGCCTGATGATTTCCCACGTGGTGAGCCGCGCACACCCGATGGCGCCGCTGCCGCGCTTCCTCGTGGCCGACTGGCTGATCACGCTCCCGTTCATGCAGCCGACCCTCGCGCGCATCGGCGGCGTGCGCGCTTCCCGCGAGAACGCGGAGCGTCTCCTGCGAAACGGTCACTGGGTGGTGGCGTTCCCCGAAGGAGGGAAGGGTGCGACGAAGCTCTTCCGCGACCGCTACCGCCTGCAGCGCTTCGGCCGCGGCGGCGTGGTCCGGCTGGCGCGCGATACGGGAGCTCCGGTCGTTCCCGTCGCCGTCGTCGGCGCCGAGGAGGTCCACCCGGTGCTCTTCAAGGCCGAGGTGATGGCACGGTCGCTCGGACTGCCCTTCGTTCCCGTCACGCCGACCTTCCCGCTGCTCGGCCCGGCGGGCGCGTTGCCGCTGCCCTCGAAGTGGCACATCCGCTTCGGTGCGCCCATCGCCCTCGGGGATCTCGGGGTGGACGCCGTCGAGGACGAACTCCTGATCTCGCGGCTGACGGAAGAGCTCCGCTCGGAGATCCAGACGATGGTCGACGACGTCGTCCGGGAGCGGGAATCGGTCTGGTCGTAGGGCCGCTTCCGCGGCGCCCGTGCTAGCTGGGGTCCGGCGAGGGCGGCGGCGGGGTGTCCCGCTCGTCGCTCGTGGCGCCGAGGTTCTCGAGCGCCTTGGCGACGCGGTCGAGGTTCTCGTTCAGCGCATCGATGTCCGAGCGGCGCGGAAGGTCGAGCACCTTCATCACGCGCTCGACGGAGCGCTGCACCATCTTGTCGAGATCCGGCGGCGCGAAGGCGATCCACTCCCCGAGGCTCTCGCCGTCGCGGTTGACCAGCTTCTTCACGTTCTTCTGGATCTCTTCGATGCCGTCCTGGGCGTCGCCGACGCCGCGCCGCAGGGCCCCGTAGAGGGCGTCCCCGCCGCGCTGGATCAGCTCGGTCAGGACGGAGCCCGAGGCGCCCCCCTTCGTGCGCTCGTTGTCGACGAGGATCTGCGAGAGCGCGATGGACGTGATGTCCTCGCCCGTCTCGTTGTCCACGACGCGAACTTCGTCGCCGCTCTCGATGAGCTCGGCGATGCCCTTCAACGTGATGTACCGACTCGTCTCGGTGTTGTAGAGCTTGCGGTTCGCGTAGCGCTTGATGAGGATGGCCATCTCGCCCGGACTCCTAGCACACGGCCGGAACGGCCGTCAGGCCCCGGCCCAAAGCCGTCAGTTTTCGACCGGGACGCGCTTCATACGGCCGCTGCGGCCGCCCGGCGGGCTGCGCCGGGGACGCGGGCTCGAGGGCGCCTTCTCCGGGGCGGGCCGGCCGGGTCGGGTCGCGCCTGCGGCTTCCGGGGGCGCCTCGTCTCGCTTGCGCGGCGAGGCCCGCCGCACGCCGAACTCCCAGAGGATCTCGCGCAGACCGAGGTAGGCGCGCAGGATGGCGCGTGCGTCGACGTCGTTGCGCGCCCGGGCCTCCCAGCGTGCGATCTCCGCGTCGAGGGCGGCGCTGACGGCATCGAGCAGGCCCGCCCGGGAGGGGCCGCCCGCGAGGCCTTCGGCCAGTTCATCGAGACTCCGGGCAGCGAGCCCGAGGATCCGGCGCTCGTCCGCGCCCGCGCCGTGGAGCGCGAGGGAAAGCGCGTCGAGGAGCGCGCGCGCGGCGAGGAGCGCTTCGGAGGCGGCTCGGCGTCCGTGGTCTGCGGCACGGGCGAGGGCCTGCTCGACGGTCTCGGTTGCCCGCTCGTGGCTCGCATCGCGGCGCGCACGTCCGCTGCTTCGCCGGCTGGGTTCTTCCTTTATCGCGGCTTCGTCTCCCGCGCGGCCCGGTCTCTTGCGTTCGCTCATGCGCTTTCTCCGGCTGCGTCGAAGACGTGCTCGGCCACGCGGGACAGCCCGGCGAGGTCGTGGACGTCCCGCGGCAGCTCGGGAACGGTGCGCCAGAAGAGGCCTCGCTGCCGCGCTTCCTTGCGCAGATCCTCGCACGCCGCGCGCTGTCGGCCCACCACCCGGGCGTGTCCGCGCGCCGCCTGCAGGGCGGCCCGGGCTGCAGTTTCGGCGGGGAAGTCCTCGGAATCCGCGCCCCGCGCCAGGGCCTCGGCCAGGGCCGCGACGGCGCTCGCCTCGTCCCCGTCGGTCGGCAAGGTCTCCGGCGGCGGCCCGGAGCCCGGCCAGGTGCGCACGCGGTTCATCACGATCCCCGAGAGCGGTACCCGGGCCTCGGCCAGCCGTCCGAGCAGCGCCTGGCCGTGGTGCACCGATTCTCCGGCGGCGCCAGCGGCGAGGATGAAGCCCGCCTCGGGGCCGAGGAGCAGGGACTCGACCCGCAGGGCCCGTTCGCGAAATCCCTCGGCCATGCCTTCGAAGGCGAGCAGGAACTCGGAGATCTCCTCGAGAAAGCCGAAGCCCGAGACCCGCTCGATCAGCTGGAAGACGCGGAAGGCGCTTCGCTGGAAGAGGCGGAAGCCGAAGCGTCCGGCGGAGAAGGCCGGGTGCAGCAGGAGCTTCACGATGCGGCTGTCGATGAACTCGAGCAGGCGGCGCGGCGCTTCGAGGAAGTCGAGCGCGTGCTGGGAGGGCGGCGTGTCGACGACGATCAGGTCGAAGTCGTGGCGCTCGAACAGCTCGTAGACCTTCTCCATGGCCGAGTATTCGGCGCTGCCCGCGAGGGCGTCGGAGACGTGCTGGTAGATCCGGTTGTCGAGGATGCGGCGGCGGGCGGCCTCGTCTTCGGCGAAGCGCTCGACGAGACCGTCGAGGGTGCCCTTCACGTCGAGCATCATCGCGTAGAGCGCGCCGTCCTCGGGGACGCCGAGCGGCGCGAGCAGGTTGCGCGGGATCTCGCGCGGCTCGCCGGTCAGACTCGCCAGGCCGAGGGCGTCCGCGAGCCGGCGCGCCGGGTCGATCGTGAGGACCAGCGTCCGGCGGCCGCGCCGGGCGGCCTCGAGGGCGATCGCCGCGGAGACGGTCGTCTTGCCGACCCCGCCGCTGCCGACGCAGACGAGGATGCGGCGCGATTCGAGCAGGGCGGCCGGGGTGGCCGGCTTCACGACGCGCCCTCCGGGAGCAGCGACTCGGCCAGGAGCGCCAGGTCGTCGGGGCCGCTGATGCCGCCTTCGAGGAAGGGCAGCTCGACGGTGGGAAGACCGATGCTGCGCTCGATCTCCTCGGCGTAGTGACGGTTCAGGGCGGCGCGGGCGTCGCCGTGCCGCACGCAGGCCGCGAGCACGGCCGGGCTCGGGAGGCCCGGGAGTTCGAGATCGTCGGGGAGGGCGTCGAGCCGGGAGGCGAGGTCCGGCACCTCGGGCGGAACGGGCGATCGGGCGATCCCGTTCACCACGACGCGGTCGACCGTGACCCCGACGTCCGTCTGCAGCCGTCCGACGAGCTCCGCCGTCTCCCGGGCCGGGAGTTCTTCGGCCAGCGCGACGGGCAGGAGCCGCGTGTGCTCCGGATCCTTCACCATGTCCTCGACCCAGCCGGCGTGCCGCGCGAGGGGGCCGGCGCGGACGGCCGCCGCGGCCACGCGCGGGACGTCGAGGAAGGTGATCCCGTGGCCCGTCGCCGGTGCGTCCACGATCAACAGCTCGTGGCGGGGACGGCCCTCCGCGTCCTCCTCCTGGGTCAGGTGCCAGATCTTCCCGAGCGTGATGAGTTCCCGCCATCCGGGGGACGCGTCCATCAGCTGCCGGAAGGCGGTGTTGCGGAAGACGAGGTCCGTCATCGTACGGACGCCGAACTGGAGGCCGATGTATTCGGCGAGGGCTTCGTAGGGGGCGACGCGCAGGACGAAGAGGCCGGGCTGCACCTCCCGGCCGCGGTAGCCGACCTCCGGCTCGCCGGGCGCGAGCAGCCGGGAGACGGCCTCGTCGCGGCCGGTCTCGGCGACCAGGACGCGCTTTCCCGCGCGCGCAGCCGCCTGGGCCAAGGCGCCGACGACGCTGGTCTTTCCGGTGCCGCCCTTGCCGGTCACGAAGATCAGGCGGCGGTCGAGGAGGGATTTCGGGAGGGGGCTCGCCACGGGGCTCCGGCGGTGGCTCAAGCGGTCTCCGGCACACTCCGAAAAGAGAGGGGAGAACCCGGCGCCGCGTTCGGAGGCAAGGTAGCACACGCATCTCGCACGCTTGCGGCGTCGAGCTGCCGCACCGCGCTTTCACGGTGCCGTCACGGATCGGGCCGGAAGGGGAGGCGGGCGCAATGGTCATCACGTGCGAAGGCTGCGAGCGGCGCTTCCAGGTCGACGCGGCACGCATCCCGCCGCGCGGTGCACGGGTTCGCTGCAAGCGCTGCCAGCACCGCTTCCACGTGAATCCCGACGGCTCCGTCGGCGCCCCGAGCGATGGGGACGAGACGGCCGACGGCCAGACCCTCGGCGGACTCACCCAACCCGGAACGGCCGACGAGCTGCGCTTCGTGAACGAGGCCCCGGCCGAGGACGCTTCCGCCGAGGCCGCGCCGCCCGAGCCCGAAGCCGACGACGAAGACCCCGAGCTTCCGCCCCCGGACGAGGCCATCGCCGAGGGGCCCTGGGAGTTCGGGGATTCCAACCTGGCGCTCGATGCGGCGGTCGAGGCCAACCGGAACTCGAAGCGGAGCTCGAAGGCTTCGCGCTCCACCGCGCCGGAAGCCGAAGCGCCCGAGGGTGCGGCGTCCGCTTCCGAGCCGGAGCCCGGGGACCCGGCCGAGCCGGAGTCCGCCCAGGCGGCCCTCGACGCGCTGCCCGACGAACCGGAGGAGCCGCCCGCCGCCGAAGAGCCGGCTCCGGCCGTCGCGATGCCCGCGCCGGACGAGAGCGAGCTGCCCGACGATACGACCTTGCGTCCGATCGCCCCCGTCGCGGGCGCCGAATCGGCGATGTTCGAGATGACCGACGACGGGGGTGACGGCGATCCCCTCGAGCTCGACGAGCCCGAAGCCGCGCATCCGCCCGGAATGACCTCGCCCGCCGCCCTCGAGGCCGAGCCCGCCGCGCCCGCGGACGACGCCGCACCGCAGGAGGCTCCCGCGCCGAGCGAGCCGCCCGTCGCCGACATCGACGGCGAAGGGCTCGACGCCTACGGCGAAGCCACCTTCGATGGCTTCGACCTGGACGACGACGACGACGACGACGACGCGGGCGACGGCGAACGCCCCGACCCGGACTGGCCCGACGTCGGGACCACGCCTCCGGAGGCCCCGGTCTCGGTCTCGCCGCGGGCCCGCTCCGGGCTCTGGCAGAACGTCGGCTGGATCGCGCCGGCGGTGGCATTGCTCGCCGTCCTCCACGGGAGCGTCCAGGTCGAACCCGCTGCGCCGCCGGCGCCCGCCGGAAGCGCCTCCTGGGAGGGCATGCGCGCGGAGAACGTCCGCGGACGCTTCATCGACAACGCTCGTTCCGGCACGCTGTTCGTGGTCTCCGGGGAGCTCGTTCCAGGGGGAGGCGAGGCCGCCGCTGCAGCGGGCCGGCTGCGGGTCGTCCTGCTCGACGAAGCGGGCCAGGTGATCTCCCGGCCGGCCATCGCCGGGCCCTCCCTCTCGGAGGCGGATCTTCGAGAGCTTCCGGTGGGTGCCCTGACGCGTCGCCAGGAGCAGGCTGCGGCCGAGACCGCCGCGGCGCCGCTTCCCCCGGGCGAACGCCGCGGGTTCGATGCGGTGCTCGAGCGCAACCCGGGCACGGGCGCGCCGGCGCGGTTCCGCATCGAGCGCGTCGGTTCCTAGCGGCCGGACGCCGCGGCTCTGGCGGGGTGAGGGCTAGGACGAAGCGGAGGACTTCTCCTCCACCTTCTCTTCCTTGTCTTCGGGCGTGACGTCGATCTCGTTGCCCGAGACGCCGGCCTTGAAGTTCTTGATGGCCTTGCCGAGACCGCTCCCGAGCTCCGGCAGGCGACGCGCGCCGAACAGGAGAGCGATGATCAGACCGATGATCAAGATTTCCGTGAAGCCCAGACCGAACATGGCGATAGGGTGACGCCGCTCGGCAGGTCGGTCAAGCGTGGCACCCCGAGCGCCTCCTGCCGCACCCGGAGCGGTTTAAGCCGCACCCGGAGCGGCCGAAGCGGCGCCCGGAGCGGACGCTAAGCTCCCGGCCGTGTCGATCTTCAAGGCCTACGACATCCGGGGAACCGTCCCGGATCAGCTCGATGCCGCGATGGCCTACCGCGTGGGCCGGGGCGTCGCCCACTTCATCGGGGCCGCGCGCTTGGCCGTCGGCCGCGATGCCCGGACCCATTCGCCCGAGCTCACCGAGGCGCTGTGCCGCGGAATCCGCGACGAGGGCACCGACGTCGTCGACCTCGGGCTCGCCGCCACGCCCATGCTCTACCACGCGGTCGACCACCTGGGGCTCGGGGGCGGCGTGATGGTGACGGCCTCCCACAACCCGGGGCAGTACAACGGGTTCAAGGTGTGCCGGGCCCACGCCGTGCCGATTGGCGGCGACTCCGGCCTGAAGGACATCGAGCGCCTGGCCGCCGAACGGGAATCGGCGGCCGTCATCGAGCCGCGCGGCGCGCTCGAGCGGGCCGACGTCCGCGAGAGCTACGTCGAGCAAGCGCTCTCGGTGGGCGGCGCCTGCCCCGAGATCTCCGTCGCCATCGACTGCGGCAACGGCATGGCCGCCGCCGGTCTCGAGCCGCTTCTCGAACGGCTGCCCCTGCGCGTCGAGCGCCTCTACTTCGAGCCGGACGGGACCTTCCCGAACCACGAGGCGAACCCGCTCGACGAGAGCACGCTCACGGATCTCGTCGCCGCCGTCCGGAGGGGAGGTCACCCCCTCGGTGTGGCCTTCGACGGCGACGCGGACCGCGCGATGTTCGTCGACGAGAACGGGGCCATCGTGCGCGCCGATCTCGTGACGGCGCTGCTCGCCGAAGTGCGGCTGCGCGAGAATCCCGGTGCGGCGGTGCTCTACGACCTGCGCTCGAGCCGGGCCACGGCCGAGGCGATCGCCGAGGCGGGCGGCCGCCCCGGCATGTGCCGCGTCGGCCACTCCTTCATCAAGGCCGACATGCGCGAGCAGAACGCCATCTTCGCCGGCGAGCTCTCGGGCCACTTCTACTTCCGCTTCTCGCCGACGCTCGTGGCCGACGACGGCATCGCCGCCTTCGTGGCGCTGCTCGACGTCCTCGCCGAGAGCGGCAAGCCGCTCTCCGAGCTCGTCGCGCCGCTGCTGCGCTACTCCGCCTCGGGCGAGATCAACCGGCGCGTCGGGGACCCGGCCGCGCTGCTCGAAGCCCTGGCCGCCGAGCACGCCGGCGCGAGCGAGATCTCGCACCTCGACGGATTGCTCGTCCGCTACCCGGACTGGTGGTTCAACCTCCGCTGCTCGAACACCGAGCCGGTGGTCCGCCTGAACCTCGAGGCCGAAGACGAGGCCTCGATGGTCCGGCACCGCGACGCGCTGCTCGCCCGCATCGAGGCCGCGGCGTGAGTTCGCCCGGCTCCCCGCCGTCGCGCCCCCAGGCGCCGCCGCCGGGCCGGAACCTGGCCCACGCCGTCGACGGCCTGTCCGTGCACGTCGAGGGCCTGCGCTTGCTGCGGCGCGAGACCTCGCTCTGGAAGCTCGCCCTGATCCCGTTCCTGATCGCGCTCTTCCTGTGCGGGACGACGGGCGTCTTCCTCGTCGCCTACCTCGGCGAGATCCACGGCTGGGTGCTCTCGGGTCTGCCCGCCCTCGAGGCGAACGCCTGGTACCAGTGGCTCTGGGTCGGCCCCGGGCGTGCCCTCTTCTTCGTGCTCGGCATCGTGCTGACGGCCGCGCTCTCGGGTCTGGCCCTGGTGGCCGCGTTCCTCGTCGCGAACGTCGTCTCCTCGCCGTTCCTCGACGCGCTCTCCAAACGGGTCGAAGCCCTGATCGCCGGCCGCGTGGAGGAGATCCAGGAGTCGGGCTTCGGCGCCCTGCTGCGGGAAGGCGGCCGCGCCATGAGCGAGGAGCTTCGCCGCCTGTTCTTCTTCCTGCTGCTCCAGGCCATCGTCGCGACGCTCGGCTTCCTCATTCCGGGCGGCCAGCTCGTGGCGCCCTTCGTGATGGTGGCGCTCACGGTGCTCTTCCTGCCCCTCGACTACGCGAGCTACACCCTCGACCGGCGCCGCGTGCGTTTCCGGGAGAAGCGTCGTTGGATCCTCGGGCACCGGCTTGCCATGCTCGGCTTCGGGGTCGGCGCCTTCGCGACGCTGCTCGTTCCGGGGCTCAACTTCCTGGCGATGCCCGCGCTCGTCGTTTCGGGCACGCTGCTCGCGCTGCGCTACCCGCAGCTCCCACCGGAGTCGCCGGCCGGTACCGCCGCCTCAGACAGCGCGGCCTGAAGCAGGCCGGCGAGCGGCCCATCGGGCGCCAGCGGGAGCACTGCCTGGTCGAGCCGGCCGGCCCAGGCCGGGCCGCGCCCCTCGCCGAGGACCGTGCACGGGCTCCCGGGCGCTTCCAGCGCGGCGGCCGGGTCGAGGTCGGACGCGAGCTCCCCCGGCGCGAGTGCCGTGGCGAGCACGCCCGGCGTCGCCGCGCGCACGGCGGCGGCCGCCAAGGCTCCGGGACCGTGGCCGAGCAGAAGGGTCTTCGAGAGGTCGACGTCCGCCTCCTGGCCGCAGACGTGCAGCAGCGTCTGGACGTCGCAGACCGCCTGGCGCAGGAACTCCTCGACGAGGCCGCGGTCGAGGGCGCCTTCCGCGCCGTCCCGCAGCAGCCCGGCGAGGCGCGCGCTCCACTTCGGATGGTGCCGGTTCCCGTGGAGGGGGAGGGCGAGCGTCGCGACCGCGACGCCTCCGAGGGCCGGAACGCCTTCCGCGTCCGCCGTCAGCACCACCGCGAGCGGCCGTCCCGCCGCCGCCCCCTCGAGCCGAGCGGCCACACGGTCGCCCCGCGAAGTGAACTCGTAGTGGAAGGCCCCTGCCGCGTCGCCCGCTTCCCGACGCCGCAGCGCGAGCGGCTCGCCCTCGTCGCGAGCCCATCGCCTAAAGGACGCGGAACAGTCGTACTCGGTGCCCATCCAACCACAATAGCGAGCCCACTGGCCCGCGAGCCGCCGAGGAGCGCGGGAGGCCGAGGTTGCCTCCGGCGAAGTAAAAGCGCAGCCCGCACTCGGATGTCCAGACATCCCGGCAGCCCGCCAGGGCGAGCCATGAGCCGGAGGCAACCTCGGCCTCCCGCGCGGCCCCCCGCAAGAGCGGGCTAGCGAGCGAGTAGAACCTTGCGCGCCCGGTAGAGATTCGACTTCACCGCATCCTCACTCTTGTTCAGCAACCGCGCGATGTTCTGGATCGAGTGGTGCTGCAGGTGATGGAGCCGGAACAGCTCGCGCTGGTCGGCGGTGAGATCGTTCATGGCGGTCTCGGCGAGGCGGTCCAGGCGTTCCTGGCATTCGTACGCCTCGTGCGGGCCCACGGCCTGGGGTGCGCCGTGGTGGACCGGCTCGGACGTGTCGTCGTCCGCGAGCGGCACCATCGTGTGCTGCTTGCGCTTGAAGCGGCTCGCCACGGTGCGGCGGGTCACGCCGAACACCCAGGCGCCGAAGGGCGCTTCGCCGCGGAACGATTCGATCGAGCCCAGCAGGTTGATGAAGACCTCCTGGACCGTCTCTTCGGCGTCCGCGCGGTTGCGTAAGCGGCGCTGGACGAAGTCGTAGACGCGCGGGAAATAGCGGTCGTACAAGATCTGGAACGCCGCCTCGTCGCCAGCGATCACGCGGCGGACGAGTTCGCGGTCCGGGTCTTCCTGCAGGACGGTCGGTTGCGGAGAAACAGAGACAACAGGTTGCGGAGCAGCCATCGGCACCTTCCCAGATAAGCTCGTTCGGCGAAGCCTCCCGAGCCGGCTCCGGCCCTTCCCGGACCGGACCCTCACCCCCTCGACCTTGAAGTGGCTGGCAGGGGGCGGGTGGTGTCAAAGTTTGTCACCGGCGGTGACTTTTTTCGTCCGCTCGGTCCCCTCGGGGACTTCGGCCTCGATTTCGAGGGCCCGGCGCTCAGCGGTCGACACGAGCAGGTCTGCATCGGAGAGGCCCGTCCGGAAACGGGAATCGGCGGCTGGGGCGGCCACGGGGCCCGGCCGTGCCCGCTCTTCCCGGCGCCCGCTCGGCTCGATCACGACCCCCGTGGGGCCACCCGGTGGCCCGGATCGCACGCAGCGGTAGCGCACGAGGTCGACGTCTTCTTCGCCCACCGCCCGGACCGCGGCCTCCGCCGTCGCCGAGAAGTCCGGCGCCAGCAGGACGAGGCGGACGCCATCCTCGCTGCGCAGTCCCTGCTGCGGGGCGAGCTGGGCCCAGTCCGGCAGCCGCGCCTCGACCCAGGCGCGCTGGGCGAGACCGAGTGTGACGAGGGCGAGGTCATCGGCGTCGGTCGAGACGAGGACGACGTGGACGCGGCCGTCGGCGTCCGCCGCGAGCCAGTCGATCCGGGCGTCGGCGCCGAGCAGGTTCTCGGCGACCACGCGCAGGGAGCCCGGCAGCCGGCTGATCTCGGCCCGCAGGCCGGCCAGGAGCTCCTTGCGGGGCGGCGGCTCGGTCCAGGTGAAGTCGCTCATTCACCGTGGATCATCGAGCATTGCATCGGCGCCGTCGAGCATTCAGGGGGCGTCATCGACCAGGGCGGTGACGTCGTCGAGGAGAAGGCGTGCCACGTCCCGCAAGCTTCGGGCCGCGCGGGACTGGGGCTGGGAGATCCCGATCGGCCGCCGATCGACGATCGCCCGGTAGATCTGGAGTTCGTCGATCAGGAGGCCGTAGCTCGTGAGGTCGCAGCCGAGGTGGCGCTGGGCGGTCTGGGTGAGCTGGTCGAAGGTCCGCGCCGCGGCGGCGACGGATTGCACGCCGAAGACCGTGACCCCGACCCGCGCCTCGGGCGCCGCCGTGAGCAGGTGCTTGGCCAGGGCGTAGGTCTCGATGATGTCCGCGGATTCGGGCGAGGAGAAGAGCAGGACCTGGCGGAGCAGCGCCGCACCGTCGGCTGCCTTGGCGAGCCAGGAGGGCGGGATGCACACGAGCACGAGGGCTTCCGGCGCGACCTCGGCGGCGCGCGTGGCGGCCACGTCGAGGGCGGCCTGGGTCAACTCCGCGAGCCCCTCGGCGAAGACCGGCAGGATCTCCGCGCCCATGGGCGTTCGCCCGGGCTCCGGCCAGACCGGCGGCGACATGCGCGCCGGAACCACGACGGTGGTCGGGGCACCCTGGGCGGTGGTTTCGACCGCGAGGTTCCAGACGAAGGTGGCGCGCAGCACGTCCCGATGCCCGAGCGGGACGCCGACGAGCCCGAGCGCGCCGGCCGGGTCCGTTCCCGCGCCACGCCCGGCGCCCGGCGCGCGCCGCGCCGGCGCGGCCGCCGGCTCGTCCGCCGATTCGATCTCCGGCATGAAGTAGTGGAGGACGTCGCCGAGGTCGCGGGGCACGGTTCTCTTCAGCGGACCACGAGCACGGAGTTGCGCTCACCGACCCGGCCCGGGGACTTCTCCGGGTTCTCGGGGTCCTCGCACCAGTCGCCGTCGACCACGTAGCGGTACTGGTAGGTGCCCGGCGGCAGGGCCAGCGTCTTCGTCCAGACGCGCTGCCGGCCCTGCTCCTCGGTGCGGGAGACGACGCCCTTGTCGGGGACCCAGCCGTTGAAGTCGCCGGCGATGCGGACGTCGCTGGCCGCGTCGTCGCGGAACTGGATCACGACCTCGCGGGGCTCTCCGGCCTCGGCGGCGGCGTTCTGGGCATCCGCCGGAGCGTCGAGGGCCGGCGCCTCGGCCGCGAGCTCCATGGCGAGGGAGGCGTAGTCGAGCGCGCCGTTGGCGGTGCGCGCGAACTGGATGATCGGCGTGCCGCGCCGAGCCGCCTCGCGCAGCTTCACGTTCTGGCGGATCACGGTGTCGAAGCACAGCTCCTTGAAGAGCTCCCGGATCTCGGCGAGCGTCTCGCGCGCGTAGCGCGTCCGGCCGTCGAAGAGGGTCGGGAGGATCCGCACCGAGAGGTCGTGGGCGATCCGGTCCGAGAGCAGGCCGATCGTCTCGAGGAGCTTCTGCACGCCCTGGATGGCGAAGAAGCTCGTCTCGAGCGGGATGATCACTTCGCCGGCGGCGCGCAGGGCGTTGAACGTCAGCAGCCCGACGTTCGGCGGGCAGTCGACGAGGACGTAGTCGTAGCGATCCTCGAGGCCGAACAGCGCGTTCGCGAGGCGCTCCGTCCGCGATTCGGCGTTGTCGGCGACGAGCTTCTGCTCGAGGGCCGAGAGCACGATCCCGGAAGGGGCGAGGTCGATCCGGGGCGCGACCTCGAGCAGCACGCGCTCGAGCGGCTCGCCGCCCTCGGCGTCCACCAGCACGTCGAAGAGGTTCTCGTCGACGGCATCCGGGTCCACGCCGAGGGCCAGGGTGGCGTGGGCCTGCGGGTCCATGTCGATCACGAGCACGCGTTCGCCGTCCGCGGCGAGGCAGCCCGCCAGGTTCACGGTGGTGGTCGTCTTCCCGCAGCCGCCTTTCTGGTTCATGATCGCGATGGTTCGCATGGCCGTCTCCTCCGGTCCCGCTTCTGGTGCCGAAGTCAGTTGCACGAGCGCTCGGCCGCGTGGCTCGCCCGCCAGTGGTCGAATTCGCGCTGGAACTCTGCGACGTCGAGGACCCATTCCTGGCCCGAGAGCGCCTCGAAGGCCTCGCCGCGATGGATGGCGAGCACGACGTCGCCCGTGGCGACCAGGACGAGCTCGGCGAGGGGCGATCGGACGTGCGGAAGCGCGAGCTCGAGCGCGCGCAGGCTCGAACGGATCCGCTGCACGGAGATGCCGGCGTCGATCAGCCGTTTGGCCGCCTTCAGGGCGACGAGGTCCCGGAAGCCGTATCGCAGGTGCCCGCCCGGCGTCGTGTGCGAGGGGCGGACGAGACCCGTCTGCGCCCAATACAGGAGCTGACGGCGGGAAAGTCCGAGCAGGGAGGCGGCCTCGCTGCTGCGAAAGTGCTCCCGGGCCCGCTGCGCGGCGGGCGACGGCTGATGTTCGGGTCCAACGTGGTCCGGTGTCGCCACCGCTCCACTTCGATGGTCCGCGGCCACGATCACCCCCCGGTGTAACCACGGTGTTGCAGAACGGTAGAGACTGGTTCGCAAATCAGTCAACCCAAAAAGGGTCAATTCCTGTGTCGTTCGGATTCGCCCCTGGCGCGACGCGCGCACGAACCGCTAGCGCGCCTCTCCGGTCCGTACTCGCTGCGATCCGGGCGCCGAACTCGCGATGCGCCGGTCACTCGGTTAGCGTGGTGAAATGGCCCGCGAAAAGGAAAGCCGAGCCGGCAAGAGCGGTTCCACCTCCCGTCCGGTGGTCAAGGACGCCGACGGCGAGCGCCCCTTCATGCGCGGGATCATGATCCACGCCCTGACACGACGGGGTGTCCCCTACGAGGAGGCCTTCGCGGCGGCCCAGGCCGTGCGGGACCAGATCAAGGGGCGGGAGTCGGTTTCACGCGCCGAGCTCGCGGAGCTCGTCGAGGGCTCCCTGACCGAGGGGCTCCCCCCGCCGCCTCCGGCCCTCGTCGACCCGATCCGCATCACCGATCTCGACCCGGAGGTCCCGTTCTCGAAGGGCGTGCTGGCCCAGTCGCTGCTCGCCGCGGCGATCGATCCGGCCGAGGCCTCGGCGGTCGCCCTGCAGATCGAGAACGGCCTGCGGCAGCGGGGGCAGATCGAGATCGATCGCGCGACGCTTCGCAAGACGGTCTTCGATGCCCTGTCCCAGGCGCACGGGGAAGAGGTCGGGGAGCGGTATCTCATCTGGCGGAAGTTCCAGGACCCCGAGCGGCCGGTGATCCTCCTGCTCGGCGGGCCGACCGGCGCGGGCAAGACGGCCCTGGCCGTCGAGGTCGCCCACCGTCTCGGCATCCCGCGCGTGATGTCGACCGACGCCATCCGTCAGGTCATGCGCATCATGCTCTCCGCGGAGCTGGCCCCGGCGCTGCACGCGTCGAGCTACGACGCCTGGCGGTCCGTGCCCGGCGCCGAGGCCTACGAGGAGCCGGTGGTCGAGGCGTTCCGGGATCAGGCCCAGGCGGTCGCCGTGGGCGTCCGGGGCTTGATCGACCGGGCCATCCAGGAGAGCACGAGCCTCGTTCTCGACGGCGTCTCCCTGGTGCCCGGGCTCGTCGGCCGCGCCAACTATGCGGACCGCGCCGACATCCTGCTGCTCATGGTCGTGAACCTGAACGCGAAGTCCTACGGGAAGCGCTTCAAGAAGCGGCGGCGCGGCCCGAAGCACGGACCGCACGACTACGTCGACAACCTCGATGCCATCCTCAAGATCCAGGAACACCTGCTCGAGCTGGCCGAGGAGTCCGACGACATTCCCATCATCGACAACGACGACTTCGAGGCCTCGGTCCAGGCGGTCATCCGATACGTCGTGAAGACCCTGAAGCAGCGCCACGGCCTCGGCGCCTCGGACCTGCTCTAGGCGAAGCAGCGGGGCGCCGGATCTGACCTAGACTGCACGGGCACCCGGAGGGCCCATGCCGTCGCCGCCGCCGTACCAGACCCTGGGAGAGCTCGAGAAAGCGGGCTACCGGACCCGCAGCCTGCGCGAGGAGCTGCGCGCCAACCTGCTTGCGCGTCTCGCTTCCGGCGAGCCGCTCTTTCCCGGCGTGCTCGGCTACGACGACACCGTGATCCCCGCCGTCGAGAACGCGCTCCTGGCCGGGCACGACGTGATCTTCCTGGGCGAACGCGGCCAGGCGAAGTCCCGCATGATCCGCGCGCTCGTGGACCTGCTCGACGAGTGGGTGCCGGAGGTTGCCGGCAGCGAGATCCACGACGACCCCTTCGCTCCGGTCTCGCGCTACGCGATCGACCGCATCGCCGAAGCGGGGCCGGAGACCGACATCGCCTGGGTCCACCGTGACGCGCGCTACGTCGAGAAGCTCGCCACGCCGGACGTCTCGATCGCGGACCTGATCGGCGACGTCGACCCGATCAAGGTCGCCCAGGGCCGGACCCTCGACGACGAGCTCACGATCCACTTCGGCCTGCTGCCGAGGACCCACCGGGGAATCTTCTGCATCAACGAGCTCCCGGACCTGACGGAGAAGGTCCAGGTCGGGATGTTCAACGTGATGGAGGAGCGCGACGTCCAGGTGAAGGGGTACCAGGTCCGCCTGCCTCTCGACGTGCTGGTCGTCGCGAGCGCGAACCCCGAGGACTACACGAGCCGGGGCCGCATCATCACGCCGCTCAAGGACCGCTACGCGGCCCAGATCCGCACGCACTACCCGAAGACGCGCGCGCTCGAGCTCGACATCGTGCGGCAGGAGGCCGTCCGGCCGGAGATTCCCGGCGTCGAGGTCCACGTGCCGCCCTTCCTCGAGGAGATCGTCGTCGAGCTGACCCACCAGGCGCGGCGGAGCCCCGACGTGAACCAGAGCTCGGGCGTCTCCGTCCGCATGACCCTCGCGAACTACGAGACCCTGCTCGCGAACGCCGCGCGTCGGGCCCTGCGGCTCGGGGAGAGCGAGGCGGTCCCGCGCATCTCGGACCTTCCGGCCCTCGAGGCTTCGACCACCGGCAAGATCGAGCTCGAGTACGCCGGCAGCGAGCGCTCCGAAGCCGAGGTGCTCGGCGAACTCCTGAAGCGCGCCATCCACGTCGTCTTCGAGGAGCGCGCGGCGGGGGAGGGCCTGGCGCCGGTCGTCGAGGCCTTCGAACAGGGCTGGCGGGTCGAGGTGTCCGAGGCCATGCCTTCGGGGGAGTACCTCGAGGGGCTCGACGAGATCCCGGGCCTGCGCGAGGGTGCGCGCTCGCTCGCCGAAGGCGATTCGCCGCCGCGGCTGGCCTCGGCCATCGAGTTCATCCTGGAGGGCCTCCACCTGGCGAACCGCCTCAACAAGACCGAGCGCGAAGGCACGGTCCGCTACGGGCAGGGCTAGCCCAGGGCATGCGCGTCTACCGCTACCAGCGCTGGGATGGCACCCAGGAGAGCTTCACGCTCGATGCCGACACGGTGCTCGACGCCGTCTCGGACCTCCTGATGGAGGGCATGTCCCTCGGCGAAGCACTCGACTTCATGCGCCAGTACGGCTTCGAGCTCGCCGGGCGCGAGATGCGCGTGATGGGCGTCGAGGACCTCCTGCGTGAGCTTCGGCGCGAGGCGGAGTCGCTGGCCGAGCAGTACCACCTGCGGGAGGCGACGGACGAGCTGCAGCAGCAGCTCGACGAGATCCTCGATCGCGAGCAGACCGCCGTGCGCGGCGCGAGCGGCCACGAGTCCGCGCGCCACAACGACTTCATGACCCGGCGCCACGGTCACGAGGCCGAGGCCGCTCCGCCGGTCTCGGAGACGATCGAGCGGTTCCGCGACTGGGACTTCGAGGACGAAGAGGCCGGCGACGCCTTCCGGGAGCTCCTCGAGGAGCTCGATCGGCTGAAGGCGCTCGAACAGTTCCAGCAGCAGCAGGGCCAGCGCTTCCAGGGCCCCGAAGCCGCGGACTACGAGACGGCCCAGGAGATCCGCGAGCGGGTCGAGGGCATGGAGCAGCTCGCGCGCGACCTCGCACAGGGAAACTTCGAAGGCATCGATGCCGAGACCCTCCGGGACCTGCTCGGCGACGACGCGGCGGAGTCCCTCATCCTGCTGCGCGACCTGTCCCCCTCTCTCGAACGGGCCGGCTACCTGCGGGAAGGGGAGAACGAGCTCACGCCGCGCGCCATCCGCCGGCTCGGCGCCGGGGCGCTCGCGGAGGTCTATGGCGCGCTGCGCAAGGGGCGGCCGGGCGCCCACGACGTCGATACCCGGGGCGTCGCCCTGCCGCGCCCGGACGAGACGCGGCCCTTCGAGTTCGGCGACCCGCTCGACCTCGACGTCGTGAAGACCGTCCTCGGCGGCGTGAAGCGCCACGCGCTCTCCCACCCCGGGCAGGCGCAGCCGCTGCCCGTCCCGCTCGGCCTCGACGACTTCCAGGTGCGCGAACGCGATACCAGTACGCAGGCGACCACGGTCCTGCTCCTCGACATGAGCTGGTCGATGTCGTGGGAAGGGCGCTTCGGCGCGGCCAAGCGCGTGGCGCTCGCCATGGATCACCTCATCCGCACCCGCTTCCCGCGCGATCACTTCTTCGTGGTCGGCTTCTACACGCGCGCCGAGGAGATCCCGATCCCGCGCCTGCCCGAGGTCGTCTGGAACATGGGCGACCCCTTCACGAACCTCCAGGACGGCCTGCGCGTCGCGCAGCGGCTGATCGCCCGGCACCCGAGCTCCGCGCCGCAGATCCTGGTGATCACCGACGGTCAGCCGACGGCCTACTTCGTCGGGCCGGAGCTGCGCGTCGAGTGGCCGATGGGCGTGAGCGGCGTCTCGCCGCGCGCCGCCGACGAGACCCTGAAGGAAGTTCGCAAGGTGACGGCGCAGGGCATCACCATCAACACCTTCATGCTCGACTCGGCGCCCGAGCTCGTGAACTTCGTCGCGCGCATGACCCAGATCAACCGGGGACGGGTCTTCTACTCGAGCCCGGACCAGCTCGGCTCCTACCTGATGGTCGATTACCTGAGCCACCGGAAGCAGGCGCGCCGCTGATGAACGCCCGCGCAACGAAGGGAGAGTGCGGGTGAGTGCCCAACCCACGGAGGTGGTGCGGCGGCTCGGAGCGAACCTTGCGGGGCTGGCTCGCCGGGGCGTGGCGCGCGCGGTGCTCTCCCGGGAGCGGCCGGTCTGGGTCCGCGTGCGCATGGCACAGCCGGTCACGGAGCTGCGCGCCCCGGCGCTTCCGATGGGGCGGCCGCCGGGCCCGAGCCTGCTCGAGCTGCTCACGACCCTCGACGCCGCGTCGCGCGATCCGGACGTCACGGGCATCCTGCTGCGCCTCGACGGGGCGCCCATCGGCTGGGGCCGGGCCCTGGCGGTGCGGCGGGCCGTCGCCGATGCCGCCACGCGCAAGACTGTGGTCGCCTTCGGCGAGAGCCTCTCGGCGGGGGACGTCTTCATCGGAAGCGCGGCGTCCGAGCTCTTCGTGCCGCCAGCGGGTTCGCTCGGGCTCGTCGGGCTGCGCATGGACGCCTTCTTCCTGCGCGACCTGTTCGACCGCGTCGGCATCCGGCCCGACGTGCTGCGCGTCGGGAGCCACAAGACCGCGGCCGAGACCTTCACGCGCCAGGGCATGTCGCCCGAGCAGCGCGAGCAGATGGAGGCGCTCCTCGACGACTGGTACGGCCAGCTCGTGGCGGGGGTCGCTGCGGGGCGCGGGAAGAAGCCCGAAGAGGTTCGTGACTGGATCGATCGCGGGCCGCACCGCGCCGCGACGGCGAAGGAGGACGGCTACCTCGACGGCTGCCTCTATCCCGAAGAGCTCCAGGAGCAGATCGTCGAGCGCTCGCCCGGGGCGGAGAAGCTCGAGGACCTGCGCGTCGTGGACGCGCCCGGCTACTACGCCATGCGGGCGGGGGATCCGGGCTGGCGTCCGCTCCTCGCGGACCTTCCGCGCATCGCCTACGTGGTGGCGACGGGTCCGATCCGCCGGGGTCACGGTCTGCGCGGCGTCGCGAGCGACGTCTACCGCGGGCTCTTCGAGCGGCTCCGGCGCGACGAGGGGATCCGCGGCGTGGTCCTGCGCATCGACAGCCCGGGCGGGGATGCGCTCGCCTCCGATCTCCTCTGGCACTCGGTCATGCGGGTCCGCGAGGAGAAGCCCGTCGTCGTCTCGCTGGGCGACGTGGCGGCTTCGGGGGGCTACTACCTGGCCGCCGCGGGCGATGCGGTGCTCGCCGAGGCGACCTCGATCACGGGTTCGATCGGCGTCGTCGGCGGAAAGATCGATCTCTCCGGGCTCTACGAACGGCTCGGGGTCGGGCGCGATTCCATCGAGCGTGGCGCGCGCGCCGGCATCCATGCCGAGGACCGCGGCTTCTCGCCCGACGAACGCGGCGCCATGCGCGAGGAGATGCGCGCGATCTACGACCTCTTCCTCGACCGCGTGAGCGAAGGCCGCGGCCTCCCGCGGGAAGAGGTCGCACGCCTTGCCCAGGGCCGCGTCTACAGCGGCGACCGCGCGAAGGAGCACGGCCTCGTCGATGCGCTCGGCGGGCCGCTCGAGGCCGTCGCCGAGGTGCGGCACCGCGCCGGGCTGGTGCCGGGCGAGCGGGTGCGCATCGAAGCCCACCCGCGGGTCCCCCGGTTCGAAGGCCTGCGCAGCGCGTTCGGCGCGGCGCTCGGCCGGAACGTGCGGGACCTCGGGTAGCGCCATGCGAGATCCCGGATAGCCCCATGGGACGCAAGCTCAAGACGGACCTGGTCGGCGCGGACCCGCGCGTGACCGCCGAAGACCTGCGCGAGCGCGGCTGGCGGGAGCTCTTCGCGCCGGACGTGCCGGAGCCCGAGGCCTTCGTCGTCGAGATCGGCTTCGGGCGCGGCGAGTTCCTGCTCGACCAGGCCGAGGCCGCGCCGGAGGTCGCCTTCCTCGGCGTCGAGCTCTCGCACAAGCGCTTCGTCAAGATGGCGCGCCGGCTCTCCCGCCTCGGCGTGCGCAACGTCCGCGTGATCGAAGCCCGGGGAGAGGACGTCGCGGGCGAGCTGCTCGCGCCCGGCAGCGTGGACGTCGTGTGGATCAACTTCTCGGACCCGTGGCCGAAGCGGCGGCACGCCGACCGGCGTCTCGTGCAGACGGCCCTCGTTCGCGATCTCGCGCTCCGGCTCCGGCCCGGAGGCCGTCTCGAGGTGGCGACGGACGACCCGACCTACGCGGCCTGGATCGATGGGATCCTTCCGGGGGTGGCGGGGCTCGAGAACGCCCTGGCGCCGGAGCCCCACCGGCGGGCCGTGCCCGGGCGGATGGAGACGGCCTACGAGCAGGAGTGGCGCGAGCAGGGCCGGATCCCCTACTTCTGGACGTACCGGCGGCCGGAGACCCCCGCCGGGCCACCCGAGCGAGTCGAATGAGCGATGCCCTCCACCTGAAGGACCTGCCCCTGCCGGCGCTGCGCGAGCGCTTCGCTGCCGAGGGTCTGCCGCGTTATCGGGCGGACCAGTGGGCGAACTGGGTCTACGGCCAGGGCGTGCAGGACTACGCGGCCATGACGAACCTGCCGGCGGACCTGCGCGAACGCCTCGCCGAACGCTGGCCCCTCGATATGGTCGAGTGCGTGGAGGTGCGCGAGTCGAGCGACGGGACGCGCAAGGCGCGGCTGCGGACCCACGACGGTCACGACGTCGAGTCGGTGCTGATCCCGGAGGAGAGTCGGCTCACCCTGTGCATCTCGACCCAGGTGGGCTGCCCGCTCGCCTGCTCCTTCTGCGCGACCGGGGCGATGGGCTTCACGCGCAACCTGCGGACCGCTGAGATCATCGACCAGGTGTGCCGCATGCAGGCGGTCGCCGGCCCCGAGGCTCCCATCACCAACGTCGTCTTCATGGGCATGGGCGAGCCGCTGCTGAACCTCCCGGCGGTGCTCGCCGCGATCGAGCTGCTCGTCGACCCCAAGGCCTTCGGCCTCGCGCCGCGGCGGGTCACGGTCTCGACGGCGGGGGTCGTGCCGCGCATCGAGGAGCTCCTGGCGAGCGGCCCGGTGAACCTGGCCGTCTCCCTCCACTCCGCCCGGGACGAGGTCCGGGACGTGCTCGTGCCGCTGAACCGCCGCTTCGACCTCGACACCTTGCTGGGCGCCCTGCGCAAGAACGAGCGCGTGAACCGCCGCCACCCCGTCTTCTTCGAGTACACGCTGATCGACGGCGTGAACGACTCCCTCGAGGACGCCGAGGAACTCGTCCGGCGCGTGCGCGGACTCGACTGCAAGCTCAACCTGATCCCGATGAACGCCCACGCGGACTCGGCCCACGGGCCGCCGCCCGAGGCCGTGATGGAGCGCTTCATGGGCGTGCTCTCCCGGGCCGGGCTCGTCGTCACGCTGCGCCGCAACCGCGGCGCCGACATCGACGCCGCCTGCGGCCAGCTCGCCGCGCGCGATGCCGCGTAGCGGCGCAGAGGGTTCCCGTTGATCTACGCCGTCGGCGACATCCACGGGCAGCTCGCGAAGCTCGAAGGCGTGCTCGAGCAGCTCCCGCTCGAAGACGGCGACCGGCTCGTGTTCGTCGGCGACTACGTCGACCGCGGCCCGGACTCGCGCGGCGTGGTCGACCGCCTGATCGCGCTCGGAAGGGAGCGCGACTGCGTATTCCTGATCGGGAACCACGAATCGATGTTCCTGCACTACATCGGGTGGCGTGGACCGCTCTACGACAACAGCGAGTACTACCTCGCGAACGGCGGCATCGAGACCCTGCTCTCCTACGGCGTTCGCGATTTCGACGCCGCCGCGCAGGGGGGCTTCGCGCTGCCCCCGGACCACGAGGCGTTCTTCCGCAACCTGGTTCCCTACCACCGCGAGGGGGACTACGCCTTCGTCCATGCCGGGCTCGGCCTGCCGGAGCTCGGCCTCTCGGACATCGACCAGGCGCTCGAACGCTGCCCGCCGGAGGACCTCCTCTGGAACCGGATGGCCGGGGACCTGCGCCACGCCCTGGGCGCGACGCTCGTGTACGGCCACTCGCCCAAGCGCGACTTCCGCGTGCGCTGGAATCCGCCCTTCAGCATCGGCATCGACACGGGCGCGACCTACGGCGGGCCGCTCACGGCCATCGCGCTCCCGAGCGAGCGGGTGTTCCAGGCCGGCGCGGACGGCTAGCCCGAGCCAGAAACCCGGAACGTTCGCCTAGACGTTGCCCTTCTTGGGCTGGACGACGGGAATGGCGATCCGCATCCCCGGCCGCAGCGCATTCATGTCGAGTTCGGGGTTGTACTGCTGGATCAGCCAGACCGGGACTTCGTACTTCCGGTGCGAAAGCTTCCAGAGCGTGTCGCCCCGGCGCAGCACGTGGTCCTCGGTGCCGGCGACGGCGAAGTCGTCGAAGAACGCGGCCTGGAGACCGCGATGGTGCTCGAGACGGCGGTTCTCGAAGACCTCCCGCCCGGTCTTCGAGAAGTCGAGGCGGATGCGCTTGCCGATCGTCAGCGGGCGCTTGTAGGCCATGTGGTTGAGGTCGCGCAGGCGCTGGGTCTTCACGTCGAGCCACTCGGCGTAGTGCCCGAGCGTCTCGCCGGGGCGGGCCACGATCGAGCCGTCGGCGGCCACGGCGTAGCGGTCCGGCGCCCAGGGCAGGGCCGAAGGCGTCCGGCCGGCGGTTGCGCTCGGCGCGCTCGGCGCGGGCGTCGCGGCGTCGGCGGGCGTGATGGCGAGGTCTTCGGGCGTGAGGTCCGGGGCGACCACGACCGGCTCGACGAGGCCGGACCCCGGAGCGGCGGGCGGCGTCGCGGGTTCGGGCGGCGGCGTGGCTTCGACCCGGGCGACCGCGACGGCCTCGGCCGGCGTCGCAGGCTCCTTCGCCACGGCGGGCTTGGCCACGGGGACGGGCTTTGCCGGCGGCGGCTGCGCGGCCGTCTGCACCTTCTTCTTCGGTTGGGTCCGGCCGGGGATTTCGAGTTCCTGGCCCGGGTGGATCCGGTTCTTGTTGCGCAGTCCGTTGTGGGCCTGGAGCGCGCTCACGCCGACGCCGTACTTCGCGGCGATCCCCGCGAGGGTCTCTCCGCGACGCACCGTATGGCGCGCGGGTTCGGTGCGTGCGAGTTCGGTGCGGGCGACGGCGCCCCCGCTGCCGGGGATCGAGAGCACCTGCCCGGGATGAATCCGGTTCCGGTTGCGGATGTGGTTCGCGTCCTGGAGCGAGCGGAGGGAGACCCCGTGCTTCCGAGCGATGCGTTCGAGGCTGTCGCCGCGCTGGACGACGTAGGTCGTGCGCGCCTCGATGGGCTCGCCCGGGATCTTGATCTTCTGACCGATCACGAGCCGGTTCTTGTTGCGCAGGCCGTTCACCGCGATCAGCTCCTGCAGCGAGACGCCGAAGGTCTCGGCAATGCCCGAGAGCGTGTCGCCGCGCCGGACGCGGTGGATGCCGTCCGCCGGGCGCTCGAGGCGCTTGCGGGCGTTGCGGTCGTGGTCGCGCACCATGGCGACGGTCGTCGGCCCGTCGTGGGTCGGGAGGCGGAGCTTCTGGCCGATGCGGATGCGGTTCTGGCTGCGCAGACCGTTCAGGGCGACGAGGTCCCGCGTCTTCACGCCGTAGCGCCGCGCGATGCCCGAGAGCGTGTCGCCGCGCCGCACGCGGTAGGTGCGGTCGGCCTTCTGCCGCAGGATCGTCTCGCTGGCGGGGATCTGGGCCAGCACGAGCTCGGGCTCCGGGCCCTTGTTCCGTCGCGGGATGCGCAGGGCGTAGCCCTTCGGCACGTACTTCTGCCCGTTCCAGACCGGTCCCCGCAGCGCGCCGTTGTACTTGCGCAGGGTCTTCGTCGGGACGCCGAAGACGCGGGTGAGGGTCGACGTCGCGTAGTAGTGGTCCGTGAGGACCACCTCGAGGTCCTCGGCCGGATCGATCGTCAGCTCGCCGAAGAAGTGCGGCGCGTTCGAGCTCACGTCCCAGGCCGCGACGAAGCTCGTGTAGAAGTTGCGCGAGGCGAAGCCGAAGGTGCGGCTCTTGTACTCCGCGATGACGCGGTCGATGCGCCGGGTGCCGAGCTTGCGGATGGCGCGCTCCATGCCCGCCGTCCCGTGGTTGTAGGAGGTGATGGCCAGCGGCCACGTCCCGGTGCGGCGGTGGTTCGAGAGCAGGAGCTTCGCCGCCGCCACGCTCGCGAGGTAGGGGTCCATGCGCTCGTCGACGACGTGGTCGACGCGCATGAAGATGCGCCCCGTCGAACGGGTGAACTGCCACAGGCCGGCCGCGCCTGCGTGGGAGTAGGCCTCGGGGTTGTAGGACGACTCGACGTGGGGCAGGGCGGAGAGTTCGTAGGGCACGCCGTGCTCGGCCAGCACCTTGGCGATGTGCGGCTCCCAGCGTCCCGAGCGGATGATGCCTTCGCGGAAGCGGTTCGCCTGCCCGAGCTGGAACCGGATGCGCTTCTGCGCCGCGCGCAGGGTCTGGTTCGAGACGCCTTCCGGGAAGAGGGCGAGGACGCGCTGCTCCTCAGCGGTGAGGCCCGTGCGCTTGCCGCCCGCCAGGGTCCCGAGCACGCGCTTGTAGTGGTCGCGGCGCGCGTCGATCTTGCGGCTGCGCGTACGCCGCGAGTCCTTCGCGCCGAACTTCATCTTCTCGTAGACGACGCTCATCATCCGCGAGTCGTGCAGCAGCCCGCCGCGCGTCGTGACTTCGGAGTAGATCCGCGTCCAGAACGCGACCTGGGGGCGGATCGCCTCCGGTACGGGGAAGGGATTCGCTGCGTCTTCCGCGTGAGCGGCGGCAGGAACCAGGGCCCAGAAGACCCCGAAGAGGAAGAGGAAGAGGAGAAGGTGACGGTGCGACATAAAACGCCCCATGGGACGCCCCCCGGATCGGCAACTCGGCGCCTCCGCTCAAGCCGCGATGCGGCCTTTCGGGGTGACGCTCGTCTCGACGTTTTTCGGATCCGCCTTCGGTGGGGGCCGACGGCACGAAGCGCGGGTTTGGGGGGAAGGCACCGCGAACGCCTCGCAACTTCGATTGTATGGACCCACGCGAGGCCTGCAAGGGCGGCGTGAGTTCGTGGGCTTTTCCCGTCGGCGCCGGCGGGGGCTACTTCTTGCGCCCCCGCTTGCGGGACTTCCGGGCCTGCTTGCGCTTCTTCTTGTTCCGGGCGCGGCTCTTGGCTTGCTGGGCGCGGCTCGGGCCGGGGCTCCCCTGGCCGGGAAGACCGCCGAGCAGCGCCGCCGGGTCCATGCCGCCGGCGCCGGCGCCCGCGAGATCCCCCATGCCCGGGATGCGCGAGAGCATGCCGCCGCCCTTGCCGCTGCCGAGGGCCGACATCATGTCGCGCATCTGGCCGAAGCGCTTCACGAGGTCGCGGACCTGGCTGGTCTGCATGCCGCTCCCCCGGGCGATGCGGCCGGCGCGGCTCTTGTCGATGATGTCGGGCTGCTTGCGCTCGGCCTTGGTCATGGACTGGATCATCGCCTCGACGCGCACGAGTTCGCGGTCGTCGGCCTGGTCGGCCATGCCGCCGAACATCGGCATCTTCGAGAAGACTTCCTTCAGCGGACCCATCTTCTGGATCGTGCGCAGCTGGGTCAGCAGGTCGTCCATGCCGAATTTGCCGGCCAGCAGGCGTTCGGCGTCCTCTTCGGCGGTCTTCTCGTCGACGACGTGCTCGAAGTCCTCGACGAGGCCGACGATGTCGCCCATGCCGAGGATGCGGGAGGCGAGCCCTTCCGGGCGGAAGGCCTCGAGGCGCTCGACGTCCTCGCCGGTCCCGAGGAACTTGATCGGCACGCCCGTCACGGCCTTCACGGCGAGGGCCGCACCGCCGCGGGCGTCGCCGTCGAGCTTGGTCAGGATCACGCCGTCGAGGTCGAGGCGCTCGCGGAAGGCCTTGGCGACGTTCACGGCGTCGCGGCCCATGAGCGCGTCGCACACGAGGATGCGGTTGGCCGGCTGGGTGGTGCGCTCGATCTCGTCGAGCTCTTCCATCAGCTCTTCGTCGATGGCGAGACGGCCGGCGGTGTCGAAGATGATCGCGTCGCAGCGCTCGGTGCGGGCGCGCTGTACCGCGGCCTGGCAGATGCCGGCCGGGGTCGCGCCCTCGACGCCGGCGTGGACCGGGACGCCGATGCGCTCGCCGAGGCGCTTGAGCTGGAGCACGGCGGCGGGGCGGTGGACGTCCGCGGCGACGAGCAGCGGCCGCTTCTGCTGCCGCGTCTTCATGTAGTGGGCGAGCTTCGCGGCGACGGTCGTCTTGCCGACGCCCTGGAGGCCGATCAGCATCACGGAGGTGACGCCGTTCTTGCCGCGGGCCAGCGAGCTGTCGACCGGGCCCATCAGGCCCTCGAGCTCTTCCTGGCAGACCTTCACGAAGTGCTGGCCGGCGGTGATGCGGTGGGTCCGGCCCTGGGCGTCGCGCACGCGCGTCGCGACCTTCTCGCCGAGGGCGCGCTCCTTCACGCGGGCGAGGAAGTCCTTCACCACGCCGAGGTCGACGTCCGCCTCGAGCAGCGAGCTGCGGACGTCGCGCAGGGCCTCGTCGACGTTGTCTTCGCTGAGCTTCTGGACGCCCTTGAGCCGTTCGCGAGCGCTCTCGAAGCCCCGGGACAGGGTCTCGAGCATGGATCCTCCGCCGGTCGATGGAAGGACGGCACGATAGCTCATCACGCGGTGGGGAAGCCCTCGGGGCAGGGCATTCGCTTCGCGACGCTTGAACGGGCGGCTCCGCCCGTGTATTCCTCGTCCCCCGAAGCGACCGGGCCGCAGCGGCTCGCGCCGCTCGCAGCCGGAGACTCGCATGGCGACCGAAGTGGAAGCGCAGATCACGGGGAACGTCTGGAAGATCCAGGTCTCGGTGGGGCAGGGCGTCGCCGAGGGCGAGGAGCTCGTGATCCTCGAGTCCATGAAGATGGAGATCCCGGTCGAGGCCCCGGCGGCGGGCAACGTCACCGAAATCCGGGTCAACGAGGGCGACAGCATCGAAGAAGGTGCCGTCCTCCTCGTCCTGGACTGACCCGGGCAGCGCATGGCCGTCGTCCGAAGGCTGCGTTGGCGCGATCGCAGCGCGGCGCTCTCGTATCTCGCGAAAGACGCGGCCACGAACCTGATGCTGCTCGATGCGGCCTCCCGTCTGGGCGGCCTGGGATCGGGCCTCGGCGGGCTGCGCTCGAGCCGCCCGCCCGCGGGCTCCCTCGCGGCCGCCTACGAGGGCGATGCCATCTGCGGGATCCTCTCGGTGCGGCCGAGCGTGCTGCTCGACGCGGCGGCGACGCCCGCGGCCATCGAGGCCCTCGTTCCGCAGCTCGACAACGTGGCGGCGGGCCTGATCCGCAGCCCGTCCGGCGGGGTGGATCTGCTCTGGCAGGCGCTGCTCACCCGCGGCCGCCGGGCGGTGGTCGACCGCCGCGAGATCGCCCACCGCGTGGCGCTCGGCGCGAATCCCGTCGAGGGTTCGCCGGGGAGTCCGGAGCTCCGGCTGGCGGTCACCGAAGACCTCGACGAGCTGGTCATCGCCGCGCGCGCGAGCCTGCGGGAAGAGGGCCGGCCCGACCCCTTCCACGGAGATCCCGAGGGGTTCCGGAGCTGGGTGAAGGGCCGCATGTCCCGGGCGCACGTGATCGAAGAGGGCGGCCGGCTCGTCTTCGTGGCCTACGCCGACGTGCAGCGGGAGGAGGGCTGGCTCCTCCAGGGCGTCTACACCTGGCCGGACCGGCGCCGCCGCGGATTCGCACGGAGCGGGATCGCGGGCCTGTGCCGCCGCGCGGCCGACGCCCGCGCCGACCACGTGCAGCTCGCGGTGGTCGAGGGCAACGCCCCGGCCGAGCGCCTCTACGCGAGCCTCGGCTTCGAACCCTTCGCGGACCTGCGAACCATCCTCTTCCAGTGAGACCGTCGGCCCCGGTGGGAACCCCACCGGCCGGAAGCCGCGCCACGCGGCCGCCCGGCTTCGGCTAGGCTAGGCCTCCCCCAATCAAGCGAGGAGAATCCCCATGGGTTTGCTGGATGGAAAGGTCGCGATCGTCACCGGCTCGGGTGGCGGCATCGGACGCGAGCACGCGCTCGCGCTGTCGAAGGAAGGCGCGAAGGTCGTGGTGAACGACCTCGGCGGCACGCGGGACGGCAGCGGCGGCGGCTCCGCCATGGCCGATCAGGTCGTGAAGGAGATCCAGGAGGCGGGCGGCGAAGCCGCGCCGAACTACGACAACGTGGCGACCGTGGACGGCGGCCAGGGCATCCTGAAGTCCGCCCTCGACGCCTTCGGCCAGGTCGACATCCTCGTGAACAACGCCGGCATCCTGCGCGACAAGACCTTCGCGAAGATGACCGAAGACCTGTGGGACAGCGTCGTCGCCGTGCACCTGCGCGGCGCGTACTGCGTGACCCAGCCGGTCTTCAACCACATGAAGGAGCGCGGCGAGGGCGGCTCGATCATCAACACGTCCTCGACCTCGGGCCTCGAAGGAAACTTCGGCCAGACGAACTACGGCGCGGCGAAGGCGGGCATCGCCGGGCTGACCCGCTGCCTCGCCATCGAGGGCCAGCGCGCGGGGATCCGCGTGAACGGCATCGCGCCGGTCGCGCTCACGCGCATGACCGAAGACCTCGCGATGTTCCAGAAGGACGACATCAAGGAGCGCATGGACCCGGCGCTCATCTCGCCGCTCATCTGCTACCTCGGCAGCGACCTCTCGAAGGAGATCACCAAGCGCATCTTCTTCGTCGGGGGCGGCACGATCTCCGAGATGCGCATGGTGCGGACCCAGGGTGTCACCAAGACCGAAGACGGCGGCCGCTGGGACCCCGAAGAGATCGCGGCCCGCATCGACGAGATCCTCGCCTAGCCGGGCGAGATTCCGGCGTAACCAAGGGGTTGCGCGCGGCTCCCGTCGGCCTTCGGCGGGAGCCGCGCGGCACGCCCCATCCGACGACGGGCGCTCGTCCGTCGCACGCCCCTGAACGCGCGGTGGGAGCGGCGAACGCGGCCGCGGTGTACCTTCTCGCCGATGCTCAGCCAACGAGCCCAGACCGAGCCCACCTCGGAGCGCGCCGACCCGCTCTCGGCGATGACCGACCGCTACAACTGGTTCTTCCGCTGGTTCGCGCGGCGCTTCTTCCAGCACATCGAGATCGATCCGGAGTCCGTCGAGCGCCTGCGTGAGCTCGAGAGCCGCGGCTCCGTCGTGTACGTCATGCGCTACGCGAGCCGGCTCGACTACATGCTCTTCAACACGCTCTTCCTGCGCTTCGGGCTGCGGACGTCGGAGTTCGCGAACGGGATCCACTTCTTCTACTACGGGCCGGTCTGGCGCGCGCTGCGCACCGCGGTCCGCAGCTGGCGCGAGCGCCGTCACCTGCTCGCGAGCGGCCTCCACGCGGAGCAGCTCCGCACCGTCTCGTCCCTGGTGGAGTCGGGCCGCTCCCTCTTCCTGTTCCTGCGCACGAAGCGGGTCCGCAGCCAGCTCTGGTCCCGCAAGCGGGCCGTCGAGCAGGGGCGGGAGGAGCTCGACTTTCTCGAAGAGACCGTCCGCGCCACCGGCACGGCCGACCGGCCGGTCTACGTCGTGCCCCTCGCGCTCTTCTGGCGGAAGGGGCCCCGCAACGAGCGCCGCTTCCTGAACCTCGGCTACGGGGCCCGCACCCGGCCCTCGGACCTCGCCAAGGTGACCTCGTTCCTGACCAACTACCGCGGCCTCTACGTGAAGACGGGCGAGCCGATCGAGCTCCACCGTTTCGTCGAGAAGCGCCGCTCCGAGGGCGTCGCCACCCTCGCGCGCAAGGTGCGCCGCTCGATCATGATCTTCCTGTATCGCGAGGAGAAGGTGGTGGTCGGGCCGCCGGTCCGCTCGCTCCAGCGCGTCCAGGAGGAGGTGCTCACGCGGCCGGAGGTGCAGCGGGCCATCGCCGCCCGCGCCCAGGAGAAGGGAATCTCGACGGACCGGGCCATGGCCCAGGCTGAGAAGATGCTCGGCGAGATCGCCGCGCGCATGAGTTCGGGCGCGCTCTCCATCCTGAACGTCGTCGTCACGACGATCTTCAATCGCATGTTCGCCGGCATCCAGGTGACGGGCCTCGAGAAGGTCACGGAGTACGCGCGCAACCACCCGATCGTGCTCATGCCGAGCCACCGCTCCTACTTCGACTTCCTGATCCTCTCCTGGCTCTTCTACCACCGGCGTCTCGTCCCGCCCCACATCGGCGCGCGGGAGAACATGGCCTTCGGCCCCTTCGGCTTCATCTTCCGCCGGGCCGGTGCCTTCTTCCTGCGTAAGAGCTTCGACGACCCGCTCTACAAGGAGATCTTCCGCGCCTATCTCGGCTATCTGGTCTCGGAGGGGTTCACCCAGGAGTTCTTCATCGAGGGCGGCCGCTCCCGCACCGGGAAGATGCTGGCACCGCGTTTCGGCATGATCGCCTGGAACGCCGAAGCCTTCCTGCGCACGAAGCGCCGCGACCTGTTCTTCGTGCCGATCTCGATCACCTACGAACGCCTCGTCGAAGAGGGCTCGATGATCGAGGAGCAGGAGGGCGGGGAGAAGAAGGAAGAGAGCGTCCTCGGCCTGGTCCGGGCGCGGAAGTTCCTGAAGCGCCGCTTCGGAACGGTCTGGGTGAACTTCGGGGAGCCGCTCTCGCTGGCCGAGACCATGGGCGACCGGCGCGAGAGCCTGGTGGACTTCGACCATTCGCCGCAAGCGGCGGAGGGCCTGCGCGACGTGGTCGAGACCGTCGGCTTCCGCGTGGTGGAACGGATCAACTGGGCGACGGCCGCCAACGCGACCTCCGTGTCCGCCTGCGCCCTGCTCGGCGCCGGGCGTCGCGGGCATCTGCGCGCCGAGCTCGTGACCCGCATGCAGCAGGTCGTCGAGCTCCTCCAGCTCCAGGACGTGAAGCTGACCGACGCACTCACCGGACCGGACGACCTCGAAGAGGCGATCGAGTTCCTGCTGAAGGCGGATCTCGTGAAGCATGCGGACGACCCGCGGGGCGACGTCCTCTACTTCGAGGAATCGCACCGCCGCGCCCTCGAGCTCTACCGCAACGCGATCGTGCACTACCTCGCCGCGCCGAGCTTCCTGGCGCGGCGGCTGCTTCCGGGGGCGACCCTGGCCGAGCTCCGGGAAGACCTCGCCTCCTGGCTCGACCTGTTCTACGCCGAGTACTTCGTCCCGCGCGGGGAGGTCATGGCGGCCCACCTCGAGGCCTTCCTCGACCACTTCGAGCGCACCGGGCGGCTCACGCGGGAGGGCGACCGCTACGTCCCCGTCGACAAGTCGCGGGACTACTTCGAGTTCCTGGCGGAGCAGACCCGGGGCATGCTCGAGGCCTACACGGCGGGGTTCGGTGCGGCGGCGACGATCGAGGAGCCGATCGGGCGCAAGGCGCTCGTGAAGGCGGCCGAGGCGCAGTTCGAGCGCGGCCAGCTCCTCGGCGAGCTCGACCGGCGCGAGGCGTCGAACCCCGTGACGTTCGGGAACGCGTTCACCCTGCTCCTCGACCGGGGGGTCCTCGAGCGGCCGCCCGCCGAGGGCCGCGAGCGGCGGCGCGAGCCGTACTTCGCGCGGGGACCGCGCTTCGAGGAGCTCGAGGGGCTCCGCCAGCGTCTCGCTTCGGCCCTGCGGCGCCGCTAGGTCCCGAGCCGCGCCAACGCGTCGCTGGCTGCCGCGCCCGGCCCGCGGTAGCTTCCCGCCCCCATGACTGCCCTGTCCGCTCTCGACTTCGAAAAACGCGGTGGCCTCGTGACGGCAATCGCCCAGGATCACGCCACCGGTGAAATCCTGATGGTGGCCTACATGAACGAGAAGGCCGTGCACGAGACCCTCGCCCGCGGCGAGGTCGTCTACTGGAGCACGTCCCGCAACGAGCTCTGGCACAAGGGCGAGAGCAGCGGGAACGTGCAGATCCTGAAGGAGCTCCGGGTCGACTGCGACGGCGACGCGGTGCTGCTGAAGGTGGAGCAGAAGGGCCGGGCCGCGTGCCACACCGGCAAGCGCTCGTGCTTCTACCGTTACGAGAGCGACGGCGGCTGGGTCGACGACGGCGAGCAGGTGTTCGACCCGAAGGAGGTCTACGGAAAGTGAGCGAAGCCAAGAAGCTCAAGCTCGGCATTCCGAAGGGAAGCCTCCAGGACACGACGGTCTCGCTCTTCGCGAAGGCCGGCTTCCGGATCGACGTCTCCGGGCGTTCCTACTACCCGAACATCGACGACCCCGACATCGAGTGCATCCTGATCCGTGCGCAGGAGATGGCGCGCTACGTCGAGAACGGCACGATGGACGCGGGGATCACCGGCATCGACTGGGTGCTCGAGAACGGCGCCGACGTCGACGAGCTCGCCGACCTGCGCGCCCCGTGGTCGAACTATCGCCCGGTGCGCTGGGTGCTGGCCGTGAAGGAAGGCTCGCCCATCACGAAGGTCGAGGACCTCGAGGGCAAGCGGATTGCCACCGAGGCCGTTGGAATGACCCGCCGCTACCTCGAGAAGCACGGCGTGAACGCCGAGATCGAGTTCTCCTGGGGCGCGACGGAGGTGAAGCCCCCGAAGCTCGCCGACGCCATCGTCGACGTCTCCGAGACGGGATCGAGCCTTCGCGCGAACAACCTGGCCGTGCTCGATACGGTGCTGGTCTCGACGCCCCGGTTCATCGCCAACAAAGAGGCCGCAGCGGACCCGTGGAAGCGGCAGAAGATGGAGCGGATCCTCATGCTGGTGCGCGGTGCCATCGCGGCGGCGGACCGGGTCGGCCTGATGATGGATACGCCGCGCGCGAACCTCGAGAAGGTGCTCGCGCTGCTCCCGGCCCTCGTGAAGCCGACCATCGCGCCCCTGGCCGACGACACCTGGGTCGCGGTGACGACGGTGATCGAGGAGCGCCTCGTGCGCGAGCTGCTCCCGCAGCTCTCCGAAGCCGGCGCCAAGGGCATCGTCGAGTTCCCGCTCAACAAGATCATCGATTGATCGCCGTCGTCGGCCCCGGTTGAGCCTGCCATGACGCTACGCGGCCTGTTCGCCGCGGTGACGGCGCCCATCGTCTGGGCCCAGGTCTTCCTCGCCGCCAAGCTCGGGCGGAAGCCCGGCGGGCGTCCCCTCTCGATCGTCCAGGCCGTGATCGAGGGGCCGGAGGGCGTCCTGCTCTCGCTGCGCCACGACCTGAACGGCTGGGAACTCCCGGGGGGCCACGTCGAGCGCGGCGAAGCGGATGCCGAGGCCCTCGCCCGCGAGGTCCGGGAGGAGATCGGCGTCGAGATCGAAGTGGCCTCGCTCGTCGGCACCTACGTGCGGACCGGCTTCAAGCCCCACGAGGTGCGCGTCTACCGTGCGCGGGTCGTCTCCGGCAGCCCGCGCGCGACGCGGGAGTCGCTGGCGGCTTCCTGGTTCGCCCGCGACGCGCTCCCGGATACGCTCCTGCCCTGGTGCCGGACGCCGCTCGCGGATGCGGAGCGCGAGGGGGCCCCGGTGGAGCGCACCGAGCACCAGGGCGCGCGCGCGATCCTCGAGACCATGCGGATCGACCTCGCGACGCGCGCCGGCCGCGGCCGCTAGCGCTGAAAGGCCCGCGAAACACCAACGCCCCCCAGAAACACCAACGCCCCGCTGGACCATCCAGCGAGGCGAAGGCAAGGAGAGAAAGCGTTCGGTGGGGGCTAGCGCTGCTGCTGCTCTCGCAGGCCGCTGGCCTCCCATTCCTTCGAGAGCTGGGTGAGCTTCCGCGAGAACTCGTCGAAAGGCTCGTCGAAGGACAAGATGATTTCGGTGGTGCGCGGGATGTCGTCGCCGTTCAGCAGGCCGCGGTAGCGGTTCAGGTTGGCGAGGATCGCTTCGGCGACCTTGAGGGCGCGCTTCTCGGTCTTGATGAGCGGCGACTGCAGCGTGTAGACGTTGTTGCGGCCCCAGAGGCTCTCGTCGCGCACGATCGCGATCTCGCGGTAGATGCCGTTGATCGGGTCGAAGTTGTACTCGACGCGGACTTCCTTGAAGACGTCGGAGTTGCCGGTGTAGAACCCGCGCTCCTTCTCGACCTTGCCGAGCTGGCGACAGCGCGGGCAATAGAAGGTGTCGCCGTGGTTCAGCAGGAACACGCCCTTGGCGTAGTCCTCGCAGTCCGTGTTCTCGCAGTATCCGACGCCACGTTTCATGCTGGCCATCCTCTTGGATGCCTCCCGGCTGGTCGAGCCCGACGTCCGCCCCGGTGGTGGGTGGGGGCTCGGCCTCGCGAATTCAGACCGTACTAAGGCAAGCCCCGTGCCACGGCACCCCGGCCGGACGAGCACCACCCTCGTTCCGCGCCGTTGCCTCGAGCCCCTGCGGCCCCGTTACACACAGGTTACGTCCCGCCGTGCGGGTGTGTTGGGAATCCGGAAGGCTTGAATCGAGAACCAAACTACCCTCACCCGGTGCGATGGCCATCGCTTGCGCAAGAACTTTCACAGTCCTTGCTTCTGCGAGCCGTCCCCCGGGCCGGCCTCCTGCGCAGGGCGCGGGTGGCACGGTTGGCGATCAGGGCAGCGCCGTGGGGGGCGGATACCAGAAGCCTTGCGTTCCGACGATCGAGCCCCACTTTCGCGAGGGCCGACCGCGTCGATCGAGAGCTGAAAAAACCAGCTAGAGCCACAGCTTACGAGATTCTGCCGTTATACCGAGCCCCGCCCGTGGCTGTCAACTGCCATCTCGATTCCGCCCGTCTCTCAAGGCCTTACGGAGCGCCGATCGGGAGCGGACGAGGTGCAATCCGTAGAGCGCGGCGCCGCCGAAGGCGACCGCGTACGCAGCAACGACCCAGGTCACGCCTCCGCCTCCCACCGCTCGCGGTCGAGCTGGTCCGCACGCGCGCGCAGGCCACCGACGTCGAGCCGCAGCCAGAGCAGGAAGAGGAACGCCGTGAGCGTCGTGAGGGTGCCGGCGAGAAAGGGGAGGCCGATCCCCACGCCGAGGCTGCCGCGCTCGAGGTTCTCCGGGTGCATTCCGCGACCCTGGAACAGATCGATGGCGAAATAGTTGAGCGGAATCAGCAGCACGCCGGCCAGGCCGTAGACCGCGGCGAAGCGCGCCGCCCGCGGCCCTTCTTCCGAGAAGCCGCGCAGCAGGGTGTAGGCGAGGTAGGTCACCCACAGCAGCGCGGTCACGACCAGCCGCGGATCCCAGACCCAGGGCTTGCCCCAGATCGCCTTGGCCCAGATCGGCCCGGTCACGATGTTGATCGTGCAGAAGAGGACGCCCACCTCCGCGGCGGCGACCGCCAGGCGGTCCCACTGCTCGTCGTTCTTCCAGAGGTAGAGCGCGCCGCCGATCGCGGTGAGGATGAAGCCCAGGTAGGCGGCGAAGGCGGCCGGCGCGTGCACGAACAGGATCTTGTAGACGACGCCCTGGGTGACGTCGGCGGGCGCGTTCCAGACGACCCAGCTCATCCACACGACGAGCATCGCCAGCACGACGCCGGTCGGGCGCTGTGCGGCGCGGGCGAGCCGTTCCACGGCGTTGTCGGAGGCGTCGATCGGAGGGGTCGAAGGCGTCATTCGTCCAGCACGTACTCGAAGAGAATGGTGGAGGCTATCAGAAACACGGCGTCGTAGACGGCCAGGAGCTGGAGCGCGCTGCCGTCGACCCCCTCGCCCTCGAGCAGCGAGGCCGTCGCCTGGACCGCGCCGACGAGCAGCGGGACGAGCAGCGGAAAGAGCAGGAGGGGGAGCATGACCTCGCGGTAGCGGGTGCGGACGGCGATGCCGGCGAACAGGGTGCCGGCTGCCGAGAGCCCGATGGCGCCGAGCAGGGCCACGCCGAGGAAGGGCGCCGCGACGCCGAGCAGATCGACGTCGAACAGCACGGCGAAGAAGACCGCGGTCGTCGCCTGGGCGATGCCGAGCAGGAGGACGTTCGCGAGGAACTTGCCGAGGTAGATCCAGCCGCGGTCGACGGGGGCCAGGGCGAGGCCGGCGAGCGCCTCGTTCTCGAGTTCGAGGGCGAAGCCGCGGTTCATGCCGAGCACGGCGGCGAAGACGTAGGCGACCCACAGGAGGCCCGGCGCCGCGCCGGCGCCCTCACCCGGGGGCTGGGAGAAGCGCAGCACGAGGACCGTCAGCAGGGCGAAGACCAGCATGGCGGGCAGGCGGTCGCGGCTTCGCCACTCGGCAAGGAGATCCTTCCAGAGCACGGCGCGGAGTACGTTCAAGGCCGGAGCTCCGGGGCGTTCGACCGGGACCCGAGGGTCTCGCGAAGGTTCGCTTCGAAGACGTCGGGTGGCGCCGCGCCGCGCGGCAGGTCGACGGCGATCCGTCCGCGCTCGAGCACGATCACGCGCTCGGCGAAGCGGGCCGCGCGCGAGAGGTCGTGGGTGACGAGGAGCACCGTGCGCGCCGCGCCGTGCAGGTCCGCCAGACGCGCGGCGAGCCGCTCGCTCGCCTCCGGGTCGAGCCCGGTGAACGGCTCGTCGAGCAGGACGAGCGCCGGGTCGTGGACGAGGGCGCGCGCGATGGCCGTGCGCTGGGCCATGCCGCGGGAGTAGGTGCCCGCCGGCCGGTCCGCGAAGCCCCCGAGGCCGTGCTCGGTGATCCGCTCGTCCGCGCGCGCGAAGGGCTCGGCGATGCCCTGCAGCCGCGCCGCGAAGGCGAGGTTCTCGCGGGCCGTGAGCTCCGGGTAGAGCAGGGTGGCGTGGCCGACGTAGCCGATGCCGGCGCGGGCCCGCCGCCGATCGTTGCCCGGAGGGCCGACCTCGAGCGTGCCGGCGCTCGGGCGGGAGAGCCCCGCCAGCATGCGCAGGAGCGTCGTCTTGCCGGCGCCGTTCGGGCCCACCACGGCGATCGAACTCCCGGCCTCGACGCGGCAATCGAGGCCGCGCAGGGCCCGCACCGGACCGAAGCGCTTCTCGAGGCCGCGCGCTTCGATGGGCCAGCCGGTCACGCCGAGTGGGACTGCGCCTGGGCTGCGCCGCAGTGGGAGCAGAAGCGGTCGGTCGCGGCGATCTCGGCGCCGCAGGCGTGGCACGTCACGGTGGCCGCCGGGCCCTCGCCGGCTGCGGCGTCCGCTACGGGCTGGGCGGCGCGTTCGCGGGCCAGCAGCGCGGCGGCGCGGGCCCGGAGGTCGCGCCGCAGCCCCTCGTAGTCGGCCTCCTCGAGCTTCCCGGTCTCGTGATCGTGCTCGAGATCCCGGATCGATTCGTAGAGCGCTTCGCGTTCTTCCCGGGCGGTGACGTCCGCTTCGGCGTCTTCTTCGTCCTCGGCGCCGACGGCCGCGCCGAGGGGCCGCGCCAGGAAGAGCGCACCCGCCACGCCGGCCAGGAGGGCCAGCGCCAGGGCCGGCGTCCGCGACTTCGCGCGGGGCGGCAGCGGCCGCAGGGAGAACTCGAGAAGCTCGTCGCCCTCGACCTCGAAGGCCTCGAAGAGCAGGTAGGTACGGTCGGCGTCGCGCACGGGGCGCCGCCGGTGCAGGCGGTTCGTTTCGACGGCCACGCCGGAGTCGGCGACGTACACGCGCATCAGCGGGAGCCGCCGGTCGAAACGCCGCGAGAAGGCGACGCTGCCCGCGTCGTTGCGGAGCGTGTACGCGAGGCCGACGGCGTGGGTGCCCGGCGCGAGGGGGCCGAGCAGGCCGATCCCCGTGTCCGTGCGCACGAGGCCGAGGGCCGCGGCGTCCCCGGAGAAGCGCACGTCCTCGGCGGCCGCCGGCAGCGCGATCTCCACGATCGGGTCGTTCCCGGTGGCGCGTGCGGCGGCCTCTCCCGGGACCTCGAGCTGGTGCTGCTCCTTCACCGAGAGGGCGACGTCGTCGAACTCGAGGATCATCTGGCTTTCGACCAGCGCGACCGCCTCGCGGTCCGCGGTCGACTCCGGCACGCGCAGGCGCAGGATCGTCGCGAAGCCCGCCGGTGCGTTCTCGCGCTCCCAGGGCTCGAAGCGCTGGCCCTCGTCCTCGACGGCATCCTTCGGCTCGAGCCCTTCGGCGCCCTCGAGCGGGCCGCCCTCGCGCCCGAACACCCGGATCCGCCCCGCCGCCGAGGGGAAGCGCTTCTCGAGGCCCACCAGGCCGGACTCGATCGGCAGCTCGTAGCGGAAGGAGATCTCCTGCTGGCCGGGGTAGAGCGGCCCCCAGAAGCGGAAGTCGCGGCCGTCGCGCAGCGCGCCTTCGGGCACCAGGCCCATGGGCATCGCGAAGCCCGTGGCGCCCTCGGGCAGCTCGGCGTGCAGGGGCGGCGTGCGCCCGGCCCGTTCGCCCTCGGGCACGTGGTAGACCCGGCTCGCCCGGTTGTTCAGGCGGTGCACTTCGCCGATGGCGAGCCGGTCGCCGAGCCACTCGACCCGCAGGCTCGACTGGAGCACTTCGACCTGGGAGGCGTCGGCGGTCGGCTCCGAGATGCGGATCTCGGCCACCCGCTCGGTCTCGCCCGCTTCGAAGAGGATGCGGTCGCCCGGAAAGGGCAGGCCGGCGTAGCGCGCGCCGAGCAGGTACGCGACGTCGGGCCGGGCGGCGATGCCTTCGAAGCGGAAGCGGCCTTCCGCGTCGGTCGTCGTGCGGCGCACGCCGGGCTGCTGGCCGCTCGAGAGGGCGTAGAGCACGACGTCGATTCCGGCCGCCGCGGAGTCCGTCCGGTCCGAGTGGATGACCTGGCCGCGCAGGGTCGCTTCGCCCGCCGGAACGTCGGGCGCTTCGAGCGGAGCGCCGGCGCTTTCGCCCGCGGGTTCCCCCGGCGTTTGCGCGAAAGCGCCCGGCCCGGCCCCGTGCAGCAGGCCGAGCAGCAACGCGGACGTGAGGAGGGCTCGGCGCACTAGCTCTCGCGGGGGCTGTGCGGCCACATGACGGCCACCGTTCCGATCACGAAGGTGAGGCCGCCGAGCCAGATCCAGTTCACCAGCGGGTTGCGGTGGAGCTTCAGCGTGGCGGAGCCGTCGGATTCGAGGGCCGTCAGGATCACGTAGAAGTCCTCGCCCATGGAGGAGTGGATCGAGGGGATCGAGGCGGGCTGCTGCTCGAGCCAGTACATGCGCCGCTCGGGCGCCATGATGGCCAGCGGCTCGTCGTCGCGGTAGAGCGCGAGCCGGGCCACGGCGCCGCCGTAGTGCTGCTCGGGGATCGGCTTCGCCGTCAGGTACTCGAGCCGGTAGTCGGAGAGCGTGATCGATTCGCCGGGCGCGATGCTCTCGAGCGTCTCCTCGTTGAAGGCGGCCCCTGCCAGCCCGACGAAGATGAAGACCACGCCCAGGTGGACGACGTAGCCGCCGTAGCGGCGCTGGTTGCGCTGGAGGAGCGTTCCGAAGGCGGCCAGCGGGCCCTCGCCCGCCCGCTTCATGCGTGCCGAGATGGCGCGGCCGTATTCCTGGAGGATCGTCGCCACGACGAACGCCGCGATCGCCCAGGTCAGGATCGGCAGCACCTCGGCGTTGCTGCCGAAGGCGAAGGTGAGACCGACGCCCGTAGCCACGCCCACCATCGCCGGCCACACGAACTGGCGCCGCAGGCTCGTGAAGGTCGCGCGCCGCCACGCGACCAGCGGGCCGACGCCCGTCAGGAACAGCAGCAGCAGGGCGAAGGGCGCGTTCACCGCGTTGAAGAAGGCCGGCCCCACCGTGATCTTCTTGTCCGAGATCGCCTCGGAGAAGACCGGGAACATCGTCCCCCAGAACACGACGAACAGGACGACGATGAAGAGCCAGTTGTTGACGAGGAAGCCGCCCTCGCGCGAGAGCGGGCTTTCGAGCTTGCGCGCGCTCCGCAGCGGGCTGTCGGCCGGTGCGCGGCGCCACAGCAGGACCCCGAAGAAGAGCACGGCGATCGCCACCACGTAGCCGAGGAAGATGTACCCGAACCAGCCGGAGTTGGTGAAGGAGTGCACCGACTGCACGACGCCGCTGCGCGTGAGGAACGTGCCGAACAGACAGAGGCTGTAGGTCAGCCCGATCAGCACCAGGTTCCAGGTCTTCAGCATGTCGCGCTTTTCCTGGATGATCACCGAGTGCAGGTAGGCCGTGGCGGGGAGCCAGGGCATGAAGGAGGCGTTCTCGACCGGGTCCCAGGCCCAGTAGCCGCCCCAGCCGAGCACTTCGTAGGCCCAGCGCCCGCCGAGCAGGATGCCGATCGAGAGGAAGATCCAGGGGAAGAGCGTCCAGCGCCGTGTCGTGCGCAGCCAGCCCGCGCCGAGCTCTCCGGTCGCCAGGGCCGCGAAGCCGTAGGCGAAGGGCACGGCGAACCCGACGAAGCCCGTATAGAGCATCAGCGGGTGGATCATCATCACGGGGTGCTGCAGCAGCGGGTTCAGGCCGTTGCCGTCGCTCTGCAAGAACCCGGGCGGCACGCGCTCGAAGGGGTTCGTCACGAAGTTCAGCAGCACGAGGAAGAACATCGAGTTCGCGAGCAGGATCGCGACGACCCAGGGCATGAGCTTCCGGCTCGTCGTCTTGTGGATGACGATGGCGGCGAAGGTGTAGGCCGCGAGCATCCAGAGCCAGAGCAGGAGCGAGCCCGACTGGCCGCCCCAGAGCGCCGCGAGCCGGTAGTGGAGGGGCATGCTGCGCGCCGAGTGGCTGGCCACGTACTCGAGCCGGAAGTCGTTCGAGGCGAAGGCCCAGAACAGCGCGACGATCGAGACCGTGACGAGCCAGAAGACGAGGATGCCGCTGCGCCGCGCCACCTCGGACCACTGGGCGTTCTTGCGGATGCCGCCGTACAGGCCCGCGGCGATGCCGAAGCCCGTGACGAGCAGCGCGAGCCGGAGTGCGTAGAGGCCGACGTCCGCCAACGCTAGAGGGGGGTCGGCCGAGCGTCGCCGCTCGGAGCCGCTGCGGCTTCGGCGGCATCGGGGTCCGCCTGGAATTTCGAGGGGCACTTCGCGAGCACGAGGTCCGCGACGAAGACCTGGGCGCCGGGGTCCATGCGCCCTTCGACCACGACCTCCGCGCCGTCCTGGAAAAGGTCCGGGACGTCGAGCGAGGAGAAGAGGACGGGCAAGGTCTCGCTCGCCGGGCCGCCGGCGTGGGGCGGCAGGGTCTGGACGCGGAAGCGGACCGTCTTGCCGGCCACGTCGCGCTCGATCGTGCCGTCGGCGACGTAGCCGTGCACGCGGGCGGGCTCGGAGGGCGCGCCCGCGGCGATGAACTCGTCGAGCGTCTCGTAGTAGCGGAAGGACGCGAGGCCGCCGAGGTTCGCGGTGGCGTACCAGGCGACCAGCAGCGCGATCGCCGTCGCGCCGAGAATCATCTGCGTTCCCTTGGACATCGAGGACCCTTGGTTGGCACGAGAGGAGCCGGGAGGGTAATCGGTCGGGTGCGGAGCGTCAAACGGCGCCGTGGGGGAAAGCCGAACGATTCGGGGCACTTGCGCCGCGGGGAGCGCTCGGCTACCCGGACTCGATGGCGCTCCACTTCGCCGCTCGCAGCCGGGCCTTCGAGCCCTTCCTCGCCATGGAGGTCATGGAGCGCGCCTTCGCCCTCGAGCGCGGCGGCGCCCGCGTGCTGCACCTCGGGATCGGGGAGCCCGGCTTCCCGCCGCCGCCCGAGGTCGAGGCCGCCTGCGGCGAGGCGATCGCCGCGGGCGAGACCCGCTACACGGACAGCCGCGGCCTCTCCGAGCTGCGCGAGGCCATCGCCCGGGACAAGGGCGCCCGAGCGGGCGTCGACTTCGACCCGAACCGGGTGATCGTCACGAGCGGCACCTCGCCCGCGATGCTCCTGGTCTTCTCGCTGCTCGTGGACCCGGGGGACGAGGTCGTCGTCGGGACGCCGCACTACGCCTGCTACCCGAACTTCATCCGCTTCTGCGGCGGGACGCCGGTCTTCGTGCCGACGGTCGCCGAAGACGGCTACCGGCTCGATCCGGCGAAGGTCCGCGCGGTCCTCGGGCCGCGCACACGGGCGATCGTCACGAGCTCGCCGGCCAACCCGACCGGCGCGATCCAGCCCCCCGAGGTCGTCCACGAACTGGCCGGGCTCGGCCTCCCGCTCATCTCCGACGAGATCTACGACGGCCTGGTCTACGACGACGCCCAGGTGACCTCGGCGCTCGCGACGGGGGGCGACGCCTTCGTCCTCGACGGCTTCTCGAAGCGCTACGCCATGACGGGCTTCCGGCTCGGCTACGCCATCGTGCCCGAGCCGGCCCTGCGGCCGCTCCAGGTGCTCCAGCAGAGTCTCTTCATCTCCGCGAACCACTTCGTGCAGCGCGCGGGGATCGCGGCGCTCGAGCACGGCGCCGCCACCGTCGCCCGGATGCGCGAAGCCTACGGCGGGCGCCGCAGGCTGCTCGTCGACGGCCTCCGGGCCCTCGGCTTCGGCGTTCCGACGGAGCCGGCCGGCGCCTTCTACGTCTTCGCCGACGCCCGCCGCTTCGGCGCCGATTCGCGCAAGCTCGCCTTCGAGATCCTCGAGGGGGCCCACGTGGCGGTGATCCCCGGCATCGACTTCGGCGAGGCCGGCGAAGGCTGGCTCCGCTTCTCCTGCGCGGCCAGCGAGTCCGTGATCGCCGAGGCCCTGGAGCGTCTCGAGGAGTTCCTAGCCCGATGAGGGGGCGGAGGCGATGAAGGGCCGGGTTCTCGACGCGAAGATCGTGGCGACCGCCGCCGGGCCCGAGGGGTTCCCGAAGGACGGGCTGCCCGAGGTCGCCTTCCTCGGGCGCTCGAACGTCGGCAAGTCGAGCCTCCTGAACAAGCTCGTCGCGCGCAAGAAGCTCGCCCGCACGAGCGCGACGCCGGGCAAGACGCGCCTGGTCCACTTCTTCGAAGCGCGCCGGGAGCGCGGTTCGCTGCTCTTCGTCGACCTCCCGGGCTACGGCTACGCGAAGGTCTCGCTCGGGGAGCGGAAAAAGTGGAAGAGCCTCGTCGAGGGCTACCTCGCCGGGCGGGAGCCGCTGCGGATGGCGGTGCTCCTGCAGGACGTGCGCCGCGATCCGAAGGACGACGAGACGGACCTCGTCGACTGGCTCGTCGAGCAGGAGATCCCGGTACTCGTGGCGGTCACGAAGTGTGACAAGCTGAGTGCCAACCAGCGCAACAAGCGCCTTCGCGAGATCTGTCGCGTCTTCGACATGCCCGCGGACGCGGTCGTCCCGACCTCCGCGGCCAAGGGCCTCGGCATCGCCGAGATCTGGGGCGCGGTGGACGCGGCGCTCGCCGATTAGGGCGCCAGCGCTAGCACGCCGGCCCGAACCAACCAGGAGTTCCCATTGCCGATCGAGTACGTCGAGCTGGAAGAGGCGCAGCGCGCGAGCGGGCTGCGCATGGTGGTCGTGACCGGGGTGCCGAGCCCCTGGGGCGAGGCGGCCAAGGGCATCCTCCACGTGAAGGGCATCCCGTGGAAGGCCGTGGCCCTCGATCAGGCGAACCCGGCCATGGCCGAGTGGACCGGCGAGCGCAGCGGCCCCGTGGCGATGTACGAGGACGAGGCGCCGCGGAAGGGCTGGGCCGAGATCCTGCTCCTGGCCGAGCGGCTGGCGCCGGCGCCGGCCCTCCTGCCCGCGGACGCGGAGGAACGCGCGCTCGTCGTCGGCTGGTCCCACGAGATCTGCGGGGAGATGGGCCTCGGCTGGTGCCGCCGCAACCAGGGCGTCGACGATGGCTTGAACGAGCGCGGGGGGTTCCCGAAGGGCGTCGCCGCCTACCTCGCCCCGAAGTACGGCTACCGGCCCGAGGAGGCCGCGCACTACGGAGAGCGGGTGGTCGCGATCCTCGCCTCCCTGGCGCGACGCCTGCAGGCCCAGCGCGAGGCCGGGAGCCGCTTCTACGTCGGCGAGGCGCTCTCCGCCCTCGACATCTACAGCGCGACGTTCATGGCGCTCGTGCGGCCGCTGCCGCCGGAGCACTGCCCCATGCCCGAGTTGATGCGCGCCGCCTTCGAGGCCGCGGACGAGGCGACCCGGAAGGCGCTCGATCCGATCCTGATCGAGCACCGCGACTTCGTCTACGAGGAGTTCCTGGAGCTGCCGCTCTCGCTCTCGGCGGGCTAGCGCCGGGCGCTAGCGGAAGAGGTCGGTCTCGGCGTCGCGCAGTATCCCTTCGCGGACCGACCCGTCGCCCGTCGGGGCAACGCCCGCGATCCACACGGCCGGGACGCCGGCGCTCTTCTCCATCAGCAGGCCCGCCGCCGCCGCGAGCTGGTCGACCGTGGCCATCGTGGTGACGAGGAGCTCGCGCCCCGCACGGTCGCGGCTGCCGCGCTGGTCCTGGATCGGCGCGATGCCCGCCGAACCGATGGCGACGTCGACGAGCCCTTCGCGCCAGGGCCGCCCGAAGGTGTCGCAGACGACGACGGCCGGGCCGCCGCCGAGCGCCTCGTGGAGGCGGCGCGCCGAGGCGTCCGGGTCCTCGGGCAGCAGCACGGCGATCTCCTCGCCCGGGGCGTTCGAGAGGTCGACGCCGGCATTCGCGCAGACGAAGCCATGATGGGTCTCGCTGATCAGCACCCGGTGCCCGCGCCGGACGATGCGCCGCGTCTCGCGCAGGACGACCTCGACGTGGCGCGGGTCCTTTTCATCCTCGGCGGCGATGCGCCGGGCTTCCTCCGAAGGCTCGACGTCCGCGAGCGCGACGAGGCGGCCCTCGGCCTTCGAAACGATCTTCTGGGCGACGACCAGCGCGCCGTCCGCGAGCGTCACGCCGGCCGCCCCGGCGGCGGCGCGCAGCAGAGCCGCCAGGTCGTCGCCGGGGCGGACCTCGGGAATCCCGGGCAGGGGGTGGAGCGTAATCGGCGCCACCGTCACGGGCGCCAGCCGAGCTCGCGCAGGAGGGGCCGCGTGCAGCGGCCGCCCGCGTCGGTCCGCAGGAAGGCGCGGACGTCTTCCTCCTCGTCGAGGTCGATGGCGAGGGAGGGCAGGGGGAGTTCCCGGAAGGCGATCCCGGCCTCCGCCGCGGCCGCCCGGTGCCGGGCCGCGCTGGCCTCGCCGAAGCGGGCGGCGATGGCGTCGTGGGGGGCCCGGGCGAGCGCCGCGGTGCCGCCGTCCTTCGCCGGGCAGAGGACGGCCCCGGGGCGTTCGAGTTCCGCCAAGGCCGCGCAGGCCGCGTCGATGTCCTCGGCGGTCGCTCCGGCGACGTCGCCGAGGATGACGACCAGGCCGTCCTGCTCGGGGCCCGCGAGCTCGGCCGCGCCGGCGTCGAGGGAAGGGTTCAGGCCCGGGTCCGTGCGCAGCAGGGCGAGCGCGCCGAGCTCCTCGGCCCGCGCGGCGACCTCCTCGTCGGGGGTGACCACGGCCACGCGCCGGATGCTCTCGGCAGCGAACAGCGCGGCGAGCACGTCTTCGAGCATCGCCAGGGTGAGCCGCCCGGCGGCGCTGCGGTCGGGTCCCGGGAGCAGGCGTGACTTCGCGGCGACGAGCCGTTTCACGGGGACCAGGGCATCGAAGCCAGCCCTCGGCGGTGCGGCGCTCACGCGCAGAGCTCGAGGGCGGCGCGGGCCACCCCTTCGGCGGCTCCGGCGTCGCGCATGATCGTGTCGACGACCCGCACGCCGAGACCGAGCGCTTCGATCTCGGGGGCCTGCTCCGCATCCCGCTCGTCGATCACGATGCCGTGGATCCACTCGCGGTAGTGGCGCGCGACGCCGCGCGCCGAGACCTCGCAGCCGACGCCGCGCAGGAGCTGGGCGGCCGGGCCCTTGATGGGCTGCCCGCCGACGATCGGCGAGACGGCGACGATCGGGCGGCCGGCCGCATGGCGTTCGCGCAGGGCATCGAGCACGCCGGGCACCGCCAGGATCGGCCCAATCGAGACCACCGGGTTGCTCGGGCAGACCAGCACGGCGCGGGCGCCGGCAAGGGCGTCGAGCACGCCGGGCGCCGGGCGCGCTCGCTCCGCGGCCGTGAGGTCCACGCCGGTCACGCTGTCCGGCGAGCCCTCGCGGATCAGGTACTCCTCGAAGTGCAGGCGGCGGCCGTCCTCGAGGTCGACGTAGGTCGGGCACGGGTCCTCGGACATGGGGAGGATACGGGTCTCCACGCGGAAGCGGCGGCGCAGCTCGTCGGCGACCTCGGCGAGCCCGGCGCCGTCGCGGAGCCGGAGCGTGCGGTGCAGGCAGTTCGCGAAGTCGCGGTCGCCGAGCCGGAACCAGGCTTCGTGGCCGAGGCGCTCGAGGGAGTCGACGAGGATGTGGGTGTCGCCCTCGAGGCCGAAGCCGCGCGTGCGGTCGATCCGCCCGGCCAGGGTGTAGGTGACGATGTCGCAGTCCGGCGCGACGTGGACACCGTAGAACTCCGCGTCGTCCCCGGTGTTCACGATGGCCGTGACCTCGGCCGGAGGCACCGCGCGGACCAGCCCTCGCAGGAAGCGCGCGGCCCCGACGCCCCCGGCGAGGGCGACCCAGGGTGCGGCGTCGGCGGGGGGCACGGTTCGGGCCTAGGGGGTGGCGAGCTGGTCGCGGCGCCCGCGCAGCTCGTCGAGTTGGGCCTGGAGCTCGGGGAGACGCCGCGAGACCTCGAGGAACTCGGGGCGGTCGAACAGCGGCGTGTCCTCGTCGAGCTGCGGGTCGGTGATGAGATCCTTCAGCACGTTCTCGTCGGCGGTGATCGCGGCTTCGACCTCGGCGATTCGCGCGTCGAGGGCTTCGCGTTCCCGGGCCAGGGCGGCGCGGCCTTCGGGGGAGTTCGGATCGGCGTCGGCGGCGGCGGAGCGGCGGGGGAGGGCGTTGCGCGTGGCCCACTCCTCGGTGCCGCTGCCCTGCAGCGCGGCCGGTTCGTCCAGGGGCCGGGCGGAGGGAGCCGGGGGCGGTGCACTCGCGGCGGTCGCCGGGCTCGGTGCGACGGGGGCGCTCGGCACCGCGTCGGCGCTCGGCGCGGGCGCGGCGAGCGAGGGTTCGGGGGCCGGGGCGGGCGTCGGCGAACGCAGGGGCTCGGGCTCCCGCATCGGCGCGGGCTCGACGGGCGCCGGGGCCGCGAAGGTCGGCTCGCTGCGCGTCTCGGCGCGATCGAGGGATTCGATCCGGTTGCGCAGGGCCTTCGGGATCCGCTCCGGGTCCGTCGTGTAGTGGGCGATGCCGTTCGAATCGACCCACTTGTAGATGCGGGGCTTCTCGGCGGCGCCGGCGGGGGCGGCCGCGAGAGTCAGGCTCGCGGCCAGGACCAGGAGCCACGAGCGGGGCGGCGGGAGCAGGTTCGCGGGGCGCATGGCCGGGATTCTTCGGAAGGGTCCCCTCCGCGTCAACCGCAAGAAGAATTGCAGGGGGGTGGGGCGCGCCGGGCGATGTCCGCGCGAACGGCGGGCGACGCCGAGCGCGAAGCCTCCCGGTCGCGCCGCGGCGGGGCGGCGCTTCAGGGGACCGGGCGCTGGCATGGCGATTGCTCTCCCGGCGCCCCGTGCAGGTTCTTCCGACGCTTCTCGTCTTCGCCCTGGCCGTCGCCGCTTCCGGCATCGCGGCGGCTCCGTGGCGGAGCGAGCCGGTTCACCCCGGGCCCGCGCGCGCGGTGGCGGTCGCTGCCGGGGGTGCCCTCGCGGTCGCCGACGCGGAGGGCCTCCGGCTCGGGAGCGCCGAGCCGGCCGAACTCTTCCACCCGCTGAAGGTGCCCGGCATCCGGGACCTCGCCTTCGACGGCGACGGCGGGCTCTGGGCCGCCGGGGAGGCCGGCCTGCACTACGTCGGCGCGCGGAGCCGGGTGGCCACGCGCGGCGCCGGGGTGCCGCCGGCCTTTCGTCTCGCGCGGGCGGGCGACGCCTGGCTCGCCGCCACGGCGGATGGCCTGCGCCGGCTGGCACCGGGCGGGGATTGGCTGCGCGTCGGGGGCGGTCTTCCGCCGGGCGAGGCGACGGCGCTGGCCGCCCGCGCGGACGCTTCGAGCGACTCGGGTCGGATCGCGCTCGGGCTCGTGGTCGACGGGCGCGCGTACTGGGGCGAGTTCGACCTCGGGGCCGGTGCCTTCGTTCCGGGCGCAGAAGCCCCGCTCGCGCGCGCCGTCGACGTGGCGTTCGCGCCGGAGGGACTCGCCCGGCTCACGCTGCTCGAAGACGGCTGCGTCGTCTCCGAAGACGGCCGCGTCGTCTCGGAAGACGGCCGCGCCGTCTCGGATCGCCGGGCCTGCGCGACGCTCCCGGCGGGAGCGCGCGCAGAACGGCTGTTCGTGAGCGACCGGGGAGTCTGGCTGACCTCGCAGCGGGGCACGTACTTCGCCACCGGTCCGGAGGGCCCGTGGCAGCGCGCGCATCCGCCGCTCGACACCCTGGCGGTCCATGGCCTCGCAGGGGGCGCCGGCGCCTGGTTCGCGGCGACGGACCGCGGGCTGCATCGCAGGGCGTTCGAGCACGCCGATGCTGCGCCGGCCTCACCCGAGCCGGCGGAGCGTCCGGCCCTGGCGCCGGCGGCGGGCGCCATCACGGATCTGCCGGTGCGGCTTCTCGGCGAGCGGCGCGAGCCGTCCATCGAGGAGGTGCGCCGCGCGGCGCTGGCCTACCTCGAACTCGAGCCCGGGCGCCTGCGCCGGCTGCGGCGGGGGGCCGAGCGGCGCGGCTGGCTGCCGACGCTCTCCCTCCGCCTCGAGCGCGATCACGGCACGAGCGTCACGGACGACCGCGACGAGGCCTTCCTCTCGGGAGACACCCGCCGCCTGCTCGACTTTGAGCGAGAACGGCAGGCGGGCTTCGAGGCTTCCCTCGCCCTCAGCTGGGACTTCGGGGATGTGCTGCATCACCCCGAATCCGTGGACGTTTCCCGGGAGGTTCGAGAGCTCCTCGAACTCCGCGACGACGTCCTCGACGAACTCCGTCATCTCTATTTCGAGCGCCGCCGCGTGCAGCTCGAACTCCTCGCCCTGCCCGAGGGCCGGCCCCTCGAAGCGGCGCGCCTGCGGCTGCGCGCCGACGAGCTCGGCGCGGGCATCGATGCCTGGACCGGCGGCTGGTTCGGCGAACGCACCGCCGAGCGCTGGTCCGGAGGCCCTCCGAAGTGACTCGCTCACCCCGCCCCGTGTCCCGGGAGAACGACATGATCCTCCACTCGATGGGCCGGTCGGGAGCGCGCGCGCTGCTCGCCCTGGCCTGGCTCCTTCCCCTGCCCGCAGCGGCCATGCCCGTGATTTCCGAAGTCCTCTACGACGCCCCCGGGAGCGACGACGGCCTCGGCTTCGTCGAGCTCTACGGCGCTGCGGGGACGTCGCTCGACGGGCTCTTTCTCGAGGGCATCAACGGCTCGAACGGCGCCGCCGGCCCGGTGATCGCGCTCTCGGGCACGATCGGGCCCGACGGCGTCTTCGTCGTCGCCGACACGGCGAGCGGCGGGGGCACCGCGGTGCCGGGGGCCGACCTGCTCGCGAACTTCGATTTCCAGAACGGTCCGGATTCGGTGGTGCTCCGGAGCGAGACCTCGGTGCTCGATGCCCTCGGCTACGGCGTCTTCGGAGCCGGAGAGATCTTCGCCGGAGAAGGCAGCGCCGCGCCCGATCCGGCCGCCGGATCGAGCCTCGCGCGCCGCTTCGCCAACGTCGACACCGGCGACAACGCGGCGGACTTCATCGTGCTGGCGTCGCCGACCCCGGGGAGCGCCCCGCTCGCGGTGCCGGAGCCGGCCGCGCTGCTGCTCATGGGCTTCGCGGCGTTCGCGCTCGCGAGGCAACACCAGGGAGGGCGGGCTCACCTCTTCGCATGAGGGGTGCGCCCGCCGGCCCGGGGGCGGAGGCCCGGCCTTCGCCCTCGGGATCCCCGTACCCGGGATCAGTCGAGGACGTCGAGTTCCAGGTTCTCGAAGAAGAGGCGCTTGGACTCGTCGTAGGCCGTGCGCTCGCTGATCCGCTCGCGGTAGGCGTCCCACTCCGAGTCGCTGCCGCTGTAGGCCGAGGGCATCTGCTTGGCCACGAGGTTCAAGGCCGTCAGCGTCCGGGCGCCGACGCCCGCGTAGATGCCGGCGTTGCCCGGGATCCAGAAGATCGGGTTCAGGGCGGCGTCGCCGACCATGCCCACGAGACAGCGCGGGCAGGACTCGCCGAGGAACGGCAGCACGAGATACGGGCCGGGCGGGATCGCGTAGACGCCGAGGGTCTCGTTGGTGGTCTCGGGCGGCTCGACGTCGAGGAAGGTCAGCCGCTCCGAAACGGTGAAGAGGCCCGCGATGCCCACCGTCGAGTTCACGAGGAACGCGGCCAGGTGGTTCCCGGCGCGCCGTCCCTTGGCCTGGAGCAGGCTGTTCACGATGTCGCGCGGCCGGCTCAGGTTCTCGAAGAAGTTCTGGACCCGCTGCTGGCCCCATTTGGGCATGACGTAGTTGTAGCCACGCGCGGTCGGCTCCAGGACGTGGTCGAACATCCAGAAGTTGAACTCGCGGCTGCCGCGGTTCATGGAGTCGAGCCAGGAATCGCTCTGGGTAACGTCGTCCTGGGTGACGAGGGGGGCGTCCTGGGCCGCGGCCGGCGAGCCGGCCAGTCCGACGGCCAGGGCAGCGAGGGCCAGGCACCACAACGTTCGACGGGTCCGAGTCATGTCGTCCTCAACGGCACGGGCGTGCCCGGGCTTGACGGAGCCGGTCTGATCGAGCGCGCCCCGGCTCCTTGGGGCCGGCGGATGATACTCGAGTTTCAGCATTGGACAGGGGCAGCCGATGCAAGAGCGGGGTGGATCCGGGCGCTCGGCGTCGGGGTTTGCCTGCTTGGGCGGGGTTTGGTTACACAGGGTTCGGGCGATCGAAGCGTCTTCGCGCCCGGCAGTTGTGTGGCCGTTGGGGGGTCTGGCCCGCGATGCTCTCGGGGTTCAATACGAACGTGCGGCACAAGGGTGTCGTGTTCCACGTCCAGACCGAGGACAGTGGGCGCGCGCATCCGCACGTCATCACCCACCTGTTCCATGGCGGGAACATTCTCGCCTCCGAGAAGCGGAGCTACGAGCACCTGCTGCAGGAAGACGCGGACCTGCCGACCGCCGTGAAGGCGTTGATGGAAGAGCAGCACGGCGCCATGGTCGAGAAGCTGAAGAGCGGGCAGCTGAACGCCGTCATCCGCGAGCGGCTCGGCTCCGGCAAGGGCGGAGGTTCGAAGGCTTCGCAGGAGCCCGAGGCGCCGACGCCGATCCAGCGCGTGGCCGCCGAGGAGATCGCGAAGCCCGAGCCCGCACCGCCGAGTCCGGTGGGTGCGAAGAGCGCGGTGCGTGCGAAGAGCGCTCCGGCCGCGCCCGAGCCGGCCCCGGCACCGGAGGCCAGCCCGAGCGACGAGGGCGCGGCGGCCGAAGGCGGCCAGCGCCCCCTCGACGAGGTGGTGCTGGACTATCTGCTGGAGTCCGCGCGACACCGCAGCAAGCGGTGAGCCTCACCGACGAAGCCGGCCGCGAGGCGCTCGTCCGGTTCTTCCACGTCTCGAAGTCGTACCTGCCCGGCGCCTTTGCCCTGCGCGACGTGAACCTCAGCATCGGGAAGGGCGAGTTCGTCTTCCTGACGGGCCCGAGCGGGGCCGGGAAGACCACGCTCCTGAAGCTCCTGTTCGCCGAGGAGCAGCCGAGCGAGGGCAGCATCATCATCGGCGGCCGCAACATCGCGCGCCTCTCGGACTCGGCCGTCCCGACCCTGCGCCGGCGGATCGGCGTGGTCTTCCAGGACTTCAAGCTGCTCTCGCGGCGCACCGTCGAGGAGAACGTCGGCCTGACTCTCGCGGTGCGCGGGGAGCCGGCGCGGCAGGTGAAGGGCCGGGCCTTCCGCATGCTGAAACAGGTCGGGCTGCAGCACCGCCGGCACTCGCCGCCGCTCGCGCTCTCGGGCGGGGAGCAGCAGCGCGTCGCGATCGCGCGGGCGCTGGTCGGGGAGCCCGAGCTGCTCCTGGCCGACGAGCCGACGGGGAACCTCGACCCCGAGCTGACGATCGAGATCATGGACCTGCTCGTGGCGGCCGCCGCGCGGGGGACGACGGTGGTGGTGGCGACCCATGACCTCGGCCTGGTCGAGCGCTACGGCCACCGCGTGCTGCATCTGGTCGAAGGCCGGCTCTCGGACAGCGCCGGCCCCCCGCCTCCCGAGGCGGCCCCGTGAAGCGCCCGCGGCGGCTCGCACCATGACGCGCCTGTGGCGGGGCTTCTACTTCCTGCGCGAGGCCGTCTCGGGTCTGCGCTCGAGTCCGGTGACGAGCGCCGTCGCCGTCGGAACGATCGCGACCATGCTGCTCGTCTCGTGCGTGTTCGGCCTCGTGCTGAAGCAGATGGCCGGCCTCGTCGAACACGTGGGCGACGACCTGACCGTGACGGCCTACCTCGAGGACGGCCTCGACGATCGCGCCACCCGCGCCCTGGCGACCCGCGCGAGCGGCCTCGACGGCGTGGCGAGCGTCGAAGTCGTGACGCGGGACGAAGCTCTGCGCCGCTTCGAGAGTGCGGCGGGGGGCCGCGCCGGGCTGCTCGACGGCCTCGAGGAGAACCCGCTGCCGGCCTCGCTCGACGTGGCCCTCGAACCCGGCGAACGCACGGCCGGCGGCGTCGCGCGCCTGGCCGAGGCGCTCGCGGGGATGCCCGGCGTCGCCGAGGTCGGCCACGGCGAGGAGTGGGTCGAGACGTACGGCCGGGTCTTCTCGGCGCTCCGCTGGGTCGCCGTCGCGCTCGGGGCGGTGCTCTCGCTCGCGGCCTTCCTGATCGTCGCGAACACGATCCGGCTGGCGGTCTACGCGCGGCGCGACGAAGTGGAGATCCTCGCCCTGGTCGGAGCGAGCCGCGGCTTCATCGCGACCCCGTTCCTGCTCGAGGGCCTGCTCCAGGGTCTCGTCGGCGCGCTCCTCGCGGTGGGGCTGCTCTGGCTCTTCTTCCGGGCGGCGTCGGCGCTGCTCGCGAGCTCCCTGGCCTTCCTGATCGGCAGCGCGGAGCCGGTCTTCTTCTCCGCGCCGGAGATCCTGGCCGTCCTGGTGCTCGGCTCGGTGCTCGGCCTGGTCGGTTCGCTCTCGGCCATGGCCTCGGTCCGGACGGACCGGTGAGGGCGGCGGCGATCACGCTCGGGTGCGGGCTAGCCCTGGCCTTCAGCTCGCCCGCGCTGGCGCGCGACGGCGAGGACGAACTCGAACGCCTGAACGCGGCGATCGAGAAGCGCCGCGCGCAGGTCGAGCGCTACGAGGCGAAGGAGCACGGCCTGCTCGACGCGCTCGAGGCGCTCGACGAGAGCGCGGCCCTGATCGCCCAGGCGGAGCGCGAGGCGCGCGAGGCCGTCGTCGTGGCGCGGGAGCGCGCGAAGACCCTCGCCCGGGACGAACGCCGCATCGAGCGGGACCTCGCGAACACGCGCAAGGCGCTCTCGGCCCGCGCCGTCTCGCTCTACAAGGCCGGCGAGCTCGGGCCGGTCCGGCTGCTCTTCTCCGCGGGCTCGCTGCGCGAGTTCCTGGCCCGCTCGCGGGCCCTCCGCCGGCTCCTCGCCCACGACCGCGTCATGCTCGACCGTCACCGCGCGGAGGCGGAGGCGCTCGTCGCCGCGCGGACCGCGACCCAGGAGGCCACCGCGCGGCGCGACGTCGCGCTGGCCGAGCTGGCCGAGCGCGAACGGGCGCTGCGCGCCGAACGCCAGGAGCGCCGGCGCCTGCTCGCGGCGGTCCAGTCCGACCGCGAACGGGAGCGCGCCGCCCTGGTCGAGCTCGAGCGCGCCGCCCGCGCCCTCGAAGACAAGCTCGCCTCCCTCCGCTCGCGCGGGCCCTTGGGCTCCTTCGCGAGCCTGCGCGGCGAGCTGCCGCCCCCGGTGGAGGCCCGGATCGTCCGCTCCTTCGGCCTCGAGGTCGATGACGAGTTCGGCACCGAGACCTTCCACAAGGGCATCGACTTCGGCGTGCGGCGGGGCACCACCGTGCGCTCGGTCGCGGGCGGCACCGTCCGTTTCGCCGGACGTTTCCGCGGCTACGGGAACCTCGTGATCCTCGATCACGGCGACGACTACTTCACCGTCTCGGCCCACCTGGAAGAGGTCGCGGTCGCCGTGGGCGAGAACCTCGCAGCGGGCGACGTCCTGGGAACGGCCGGCGAAAGTGGATCGCTTCGGGGGCCGGTTCTCTACTTCGAAGTGCGCCGCGGCGCCGAGGCCCTCGACCCCGGCGGCTGGCTCGCGGGCGGGGGAGGGGGCTAGACTCCCGAATCCCTCACCCGCCGGAAGACGGGCCGTCAAGCAAGGACGGCTTTCCGCCGAGGAGATCCGCATGGGCCGCCAACGATTCCGCTACGTCGTACCCTTCGCTTCCGGGGTGGCGGCGGCCGCCTTCTTCCTCGGCCTCTCGGGCAGCGTCCAGTCCCTCGCGGCCACCCGCTACGAAGACCTGAACCTCTTCACGAGCGTCCTGAACCTCGTGCGCAAGAACTACGTCGAGCCCGTGAACGAATCGGACCTGATCGAAGGGGCCGTACGCGGGATGCTCGAGACCCTCGATCCGCACTCCTCCTACCTGGCGCCGGACGTCTACAAGGAGATGCAGATCGATACCAAGGGCGAGTTCGCGGGCCTCGGCATCGAGATCGCGAAGCGGCGCGACGGCTTCATCGAGGTGATCTCGCCGATCGAGGGCACGCCCGCGGCGCGCGCCGGCATCAAGGCGCGCGACCGCATCGTCGGCATCTGCCCGACGCGGAAGCCCGCGGATTGGAGCGAGCCCTGCCGGCCCACCAAGGGCATGACCCTGGTCGAGGCGGTGAAGCTCATGCGCGGGCGCAAGGGCACGCGCATCACGATCCAGATCGACCGCGAAGGCTTCGAGCTGCCCCAGCCCTATTCGATCGTGCGCGACACCGTGAAGATCGTCTCCGTCGACCACGACCTGCTCGAGGAGGGCTACGGCCTCGTGCGCCTGCGCGCCTTCCAGGAGCGGACCGGGCGGGACCTGCGCGAGAGCCTCGAGGCCCTGCGCGAAGAGAACGGCGGCGACCTGGCGGGCCTGGTGCTCGACCTGCGCGACAACCCGGGCGGTCTGCTCGACCAGGCCGTCGAGGTGGCCGACGTGTGGCTCTCGGACGGGCTGGTCGTCTACACGAAGGGCCGCATCGAGAGCCAGCGCCACGAGTTCAAGGCCAACGCCGAGGAGACCGAGGGCGGCTACCCGATCGTGGTCCTCGTGAACGCGGGCACGGCCAGCGCCTCGGAGATCGTCGCCGGCGCGCTCCAGGATCACGACCGTGCGCTCGTGCTCGGCACGCAGACCTTCGGCAAGGGCTCGGTGCAGACCATCATCCCGCTGGAGGACGGCTCGGGGCTCCGCCTGACGACGGCGCTCTACTACACGCCCGGCGACCGCTCGATCCAGGAGGTCGGCATCGAGCCGGACATCGTGGTCGAGCGCGAGGCCGAGGACGCCAAGGCCGCCTCGGCTCTGCGGCGGGTCCGCGAGGCCGATCTCGAAGGCCACTTCACCCAGGAAGACGCCGACCCGGGCGATGCGCCGGAGGCCCAGGACTCGCCCGGAGCCGATGGCGAGGCCGCACCCGAACCGGCCGCCGGAACGGCACCCGAGGCCGAAGCCGAGGACAGCCAGCTCCGCCGGGCCGTCGAGGTGCTGAAGAGCTGGCGCTACTTCGAGCGGCTCTCTGCCGCGAACCGGGACCGCGGCGGGCCCGCTCCCCAGACCGTCGCCCGCCCGGCCGCGCCCGCCGCCCCCTAGCCGGTGTACGGCGGGAGCCACGAGCCGGCGCGCCTCGCCGAGCCGGGACGCCAGGTGCTCGGCGTCGGCGAGCTCATGGCGGGCCTCAGCGAGCTGCTCGAGGGCGCGGTCGGCCGCGTCTGGGTCGCGGGCGAGGTCTCGAACCTGCGCCGCCCCGCTTCGGGCCACGCCTACTTCACGCTGAAGGATGAGGACGCCCAGCTGCGCTCCGTCCTCTTCCGCGGCAACGCGCGGCGCCTGGCCTTCGACCCCGAAGACGGCATGGCCGTTCTCGCCTACGGCGAACTCACGATCTACGAGCCGCGGGGCGACCTGCAGCTCATCGTGCGCGCCCTCGAACCGCGCGGCGAGGGCGCTCTGCAGATCGCCTTCGAGCAGCTCCGGGCGCGGCTCGACGCCGAGGGCCTGTTCGATCCTTCGCTGAAGCGGCCTCTGCCGGAGCGGCCGCGCCGGGTGGGCATCGTCACCTCCGAGACCGCTGCGGCCCTGCACGACGTGCTGCGCGTCGCCGCCGGCCGCGACGGACGCACGCCGCTCCTTCTCGCACCGACCCGGGTGCAGGGGGAGGGCGCCGCCGAGGAGATCGCCGCGGCCCTCGCCGCGGTGGCCGCGCGCCCGGACGTCGACGTCGTGCTGCTGGTGCGGGGCGGTGGCTCCCTCGAGGACCTGCAAGCCTTCAATCACGAGGCGGTCGCCCGCGCCGTTCGCGCCTGCCCGGTGCCCGTGGTGTGCGGCGTCGGACACGAGATCGACGTGACGATCGCGGACCTCGCCGCGGACCTGCGCGCCCCCACGCCTTCGGCGGCCGCGGCCGCCGCCCTGCCGGACCGCGCCGCCGACGGCGAACGGCTCGCCGAGCGCTGGGACCGGCTCGTGCAGGCGGCCCGCCTCTCCGTCGAAGAGAGCGCGGCGTTGCTTCGCGAGCAGCGTTCGGCCCTCCGCATGCTCGCCCCGCATACGCGGCTCGCGCTCCAGGCGGAGCGGCTGGCGGCACTCCAGCGCGGCCTCGCCCGCGAAGTCGAGCGGCGCTTCGCGAGCCAGGCCGAGCGCTTCGTCGCCGTCGGCACCCGCCTCGGGCGGGAAGGGCCGCGCCTCGTCGAGGGCCGCCGCGGCCGCTTCCGGACCGCCGCCACCGGGCTCTCGCGCGCGGGCCGCGGCGTGCTGTCCGCGCCCACCGCGCGTCTCGAATCCCTGGCCGCCCGTCTGGACGGGCTCTCGCCGCTGGCCGTGCTCGGCCGGGGCTACGCCCTCGTCCAGCGCGAGGCGGACGAGGCGATCGTCCGGCGCCCCGGTGACGTCGCCCCGGGCGACGCACTCCGGATCCGCCTGGCCGAGGGCGAGATCGGCGCCGAGGTCACGCGCCCGCCCAGCCTTCCGCGCGCAACGCCGGACCGCCGGGAACGCTGAAACCCTTTTGGTTTCGAAGGCTTGTGTGGCTGCCCGCAATTGACTCGCGAAGTGCGGGTGGGTAGCATCCGACGCCTCATGGCAGCCCGGACCCGCAGCGCGAAGAACGCCAAGCAAGAGGAGCCGCTGCCGTTCGAGGCCTCCCTCGAGCGGCTCGAAGCCATCGTCGGCGAACTCGAGGGCGGGGAGCTCGACCTCGCGGAATCGCTCACGCGGTTCGAGGAAGGGGTCGCCCTCTCGCGTCAGTGCGCGACGCAGCTCGCCGAGGCGCGCCAACGCATCGACGTGCTCGTCGAGCGCAACGGCGAAGCCATCGAGACCCCCTTCGACGAGGACGACGTCGAGGGGTCCGTTTGATGGATGTCGAAGGCTATCTCGCCGAGTGCAGCGAGCGGGTGGATGCCGTGCTCGAGGCCGAGCTCCCGCCGCCGAGCGAGCGCCCCGGGCGGCTGCACGCGGCGATGCGGCATCTGCTCTTTCCGGGCGGCAAGCGCTTCCGGCCCGCGCTGGTGATGGCGGCCTGCCAGGCCGCCGGCGGGCAGCCCGAGCGGGCCGCCGCGGCCGCAGCGGCGGTCGAGCTGGTCCACACCTACTCGCTCGTCCACGACGATCTGCCCTGCATGGACGACGACGCCCTCCGCCGCGGCCGGCCCACGGTGCACGTCGCCTTCGACGAAGCGACCGCCGTGCTCGCCGGCGACGCGCTCCTCGCCGAAGCCTTCCGCGTGCTCCTCGCGGACGACGCCCTCGACGCCGCGACCGCGCGCGCCGCCGCCCGCGAGCTGGCCCGGACCGCCGGCTCCCGGGAGCTCGTGGGGGGCCAGGCCGAAGACCTCGCGGCCGGCGCGACCGCGCCGCCGAGCGCCGACGACATCGAGTGGATCCATCTGCGCAAGACCGCCGCCCTGATCCGCACCTCGGTTCTCCTGGGTGCCCAGGTCGCCGGGGCCGGGGCGGCTACACTGCAGGCGCTGCGCCGGTTCGGAGAGCGCGTCGGCCTGGCCTTCCAGATCGCCGACGACCTGCTCGACGCCGGCGACGAGGGCGAACAGGGGTCGCTGGTCCCGGTCGCAGGGGCGGAAGCGGCGCGCGCGCGAGCCGAGCAGCTGCTGGCCGAAGCCCTGGCCCTGGTGGAAGCGCTGGGGGAGCCCGCCGAGCCCCTGCGAGAGCTCGCGAGAATGGCAGTCCGGAGAACGATTTGAGCCGAACCGAGAAGAAGCTGCTGCCGGAGATCGATGCGCCGGGAGACCTGCGGGCGCTGTCCCGGGAGCAGGTCCCCCAGGTCGCCGAGGAGCTGCGCAGCGAGATCGTCGAGCGGATCAGCCGGACGGGCGGACACCTCGCTTCGAGCCTCGGCGCCGTCGAGCTGATCACCGGGATCCACTACGTCTTCGACACGCCGGAGGACCGGCTCGTGCTCGACGTCGGGCACCAGGGCTACGCCCACAAGATGCTGACGGGCCGGCGCGAGGGCTTCGACGAGATCGGCAAGGCCGGGGGGATCGGGAAGTTCCTTCGCCGCAGCGAGTCCGAGCACGATCACTTCGGGGCCGGCCACGCGGGTACGTCGATCTCCGCCGCCCTCGGCATGGCGCGCGCCCTCGAGCACCAGGGCAAGCCGAACCACGCCATCGCCATGATCGGCGACGGCGGCATGACGGCGGGCATGGCCTTCGAGGCCCTGAACCACGCCGGGGATCTGCAGCAGAAGAACCTGCTCGTCGTCCTGAACGACAACGAGATGTCGATCTTCCCGAACGTCGGCGCGCTCTCGTCCTATCTCTCGCGCAAGCTCTCGGCACCCATGGTCCGGAGCATCAAGCGCTGGACCAAGGAGTTCCTGACCTCGATGCCCGGCGACATGCTGCACTGGGCGCAGAAGGCCGAGGAGTCGGTCAAGGTCTTCTTCTCGCCGGGCCTGCTCTTCGAGGCGCTCGGGTTCAAGTACGTCGGGCCGATCCAGGGCCACCGCGTCGACGTCGTGCTCGAGACGCTCGAGAACGCCAAGCGCATGCTGGACGCCGGCGACGGGCCGGTGCTGATCCACGCGATCACCGCCAAGGGGCGCGGCTACGAGCCCGCCGAGCGCGACCCGCTGAAGTACCACGGGCCCGGGCCCTTCGAGATCGCCTCGGGCAAGATGCCGCCGTCGCGCCCCGGGCCGCCCAAGTACCAGAAGGTCTTCGCCGAGACGCTGATCGAGCTGGCCAAGGAAGACGAGCGCATCGTCGGCATCACCGCCGCGATGCCCGACGGGACGAGCCTCGACCTGTTCGGCCGCGTCTTCCCGAAGCGCTGCTACGACGTCGGGATCGCCGAGCAGCACGCCGTGACCTTCGCCGCGGGCCTCGCCGCCGAGGGCATGAAGCCCGTCGCCGCCATCTACTCGACGTTCCTCCAGCGGGCCTACGACCAGGTCGTCCACGACGTCTGCCTGCAGGACCTCGACGTGACCTTCGCCCTCGACCGCGCGGGCCTGGTCGGCGCGGACGGCGCGACCCACCAGGGCTTCTACGACATCGCCTACCTGCGGAACCTGCCGAACATCCTGGTGATGGCGCCGAAGGACGAGAACGAGCTCCGCCACATGCTGCGCACGGCCGTCGAGCATCCGGGGCCGGCGGCGATCCGCTACCCGCGGGGTGCCGGCTACGGGGTGCCCCTCGACGCCGAGGTGAAGGCGCTGCCCGTCGGGCGCGCCGAGCTCCTGCGCGACGGGGCGGACGCGCTCGTCGTGGCCTTCGGGCTGCCCGTGCACCCGGCCCTCGAGGCGGCGAACGAACTCGCCGGGGAAGGGCTCGACGTCGCGGTGCTGAACGCCCGCTTCGCGCGGCCCCTCGACACCGAGCAGATCGTGGCCCAGGCGCGCCGCGCCAAGGTGGTCGTCACCGTCGAGGAGCACGCCATCGCCGGCGGCTTCGGCAGCGCGGTGCTCGAGGCCCTGGCCGAGGCGGGCGTCGAGCGGCCGGTGCGCTGTCTCGGGATTCCGGACCGCCTCGTCGAACACGGAAACCCGGACGACCTGCGCGGGGAACTCGGCCTCGATGCGCCGGGCATTGCCGCCGCCGTGCGAGAGCTCGCCGCGCGCGGCACCGGGTCCGAACCCTCCTGAAGGGCGAGCGCCTCGACGAACGGGTGCTCGCGGAAGGGCTGGCCGAGAGCCGGAGCCAGGCCCAGGGCCTGATCCGGGCCGGCCGCGTCCTCGTCGACGACACCCCGATCGACAAGCCCGGCACGCGGGTCGCGGCCGGGGCGTCCGTGCGCGTGCGCGGGGAGACCCGGCGCTTCGTCTCGCGCGGCGGCGAGAAGCTCGCCGGCGCCCTCGAAGACCTCGGCATCGACCCCTCGGGCCAGCGCTGCCTCGACGTCGGCGCCTCGACGGGCGGTTTCACGGACTGCCTGCTCCAGAACGGCGCCGTCCACGTCACCGCCGTCGACGTGGGCTACGGGCAGCTCGACGTCCGGCTCCGCGGCGACCCGCGCGTGCACGTGCTCGAGCGGACGAACGCCCGCGCGCTCCCGGAGGACGCCCTGCCCGGGCCGGTCGCGCTCGTCGTCGTCGACGTGTCGTTCATCTCGGCGACCCTCGTACTGCCGGCCCTGGCCGAGCGCTGCCCGGGCGCCGAACTCCTGGTGATGGTGAAGCCGCAGTTCGAGGTCGGCCGCGACCGGGTCGGGAGGGGCGGGGTGGTGCGCGACGACGCCGACCGCGCCGCCGCCGTGGCCCGGGTCGCCGAGGCCGCGCGCGCGCTCGGCTGGGCCGAAGCCGGCCGGGCCGAGAGCCGTCTCCCGGGGCCGAAGGGCAACCGGGAAGTGTTCTTGCACCTCCGACCTGCCGATGGCGTTCCGGGGGCCGCGGGGCCCGCCTGACCCCAAAAACTTGACGCCCCGGGGCTCGGTCCTACCCTTTGGCCCTGTTGGAGGTTCGCCATGATCGAAGTCACCGAAACCGCGGCCACGCGCATCCAGGAGCTCCTCGAGCGCGATGGCAAGGGGGAAAGCCACGGCCTGCGCATGAAGGTCGTGGGCGGCGGCTGCTCGGGCCTCCAGTATCAGCTCTCCTTCGACGACCAGACCGGCGAGAACGACCACGTCATCGAGGGCCACGGCGTTCGCGTGTTCGTGGACGAGAAGAGCGCGCTCTACCTCGTCGGCGTGAGCCTCGACTTCGTCGATACGCTCCAGGAGACGGGGTTCAAGATCAACAACCCGAACGCCAGCACCACCTGCGGCTGCGGCGAGTCTTTTGCCGCCTAGCCCGGACGCGGCGCCCTCCACACCCATCTATCTGGACAATCACGCCACCACCCGCGTCGACCCGCGGGTGGTGGAGGCGATGGCTCCGTATTGGGCCGAGGATTACGGCAACGCCGCGAGCCGCGGCCACCTGTTCGGCTGGCGCGCCGAGGCGGCCGTCGAGCAGGCCCGGGAAACCGTGGCCCGGGCGGTCGGGGCGGAGGCCCGGGAAGTCGTCTTCACGAGCGGCGCCACCGAGGCGAACAACCTCGCCGTGCTCGGGGTGGCCCGGGCGGCGGCCCCCGCAGGCCCGGGCGAGCCGCGGGGACACGTCGTGGTGTCGGCGATCGAACATCCCGCCGTTCTCGACCCCGCCGAGGCCCTCGAGCGGGAAGGCTTCGAGACGACGAAGCTCCGGGTCGATGCGGACGGCCTCGTCCGCCCCGCGGAGCTCGCCGAAGCCCTTCGCGAGGACACGCGGCTCGTGAGCGTGATGGCCGCGAACAGCGAGGTCGGATCCCTCCAGCCCCTGGCGGAGCTCGCCGCGATCGCCCACGAACGCGGCGTCCCCCTTCACACCGACGCGGCCCAGGCCATCGGCAAGATCCCCTTCGACGCCGGGGCGCTCGACGTCGACCTGGTCTCGTTCTGTGCGCACAAGCTCTACGGGCCGAAGGGCGTCGGCGCGTTGGTCGTGCGCCGGCGGCGGCCGCGGATCCGCGTCGCGCCACTCCTCCACGGCGGGGGGCACGAGCGCGGCCTTCGCTCGGGGACGCTGCCCGTGCCGCTCATCGCGGGCTTCGCGGAGGCGGTAGCGCTGGCGGTCGCGGAGCGCGAGGAGGAGGCCGCGCGGGTGGGCGCCCTGCGCGAGCGCCTGCGTCTCGCGCTCGAGAAGGAGCTCGACGGGGTCCACGTGAACGGCGGCCTCGCGCACCGGCTCCCGGGAAACCTGAACCTGGCGTTCGAAAGCGTCGATGCCGACACGCTCCTGCTGGGCCTGCGGGACGTCGCGCTCTCCACCGGCTCCGCCTGCAGCTCGGCGGACCCCCGGCCGAGCCACGTGCTGCTGGCGCTGGGCCTGCCCGAGGAGCGCGTGCGGGCCTCGGTCCGCTTCGGCATCGGCCGCTTCAACACCGCGGCCGAAATCGACTTCGTGGCCGGGCGTGTGGCCGAGGAGGTGCGTCGCGCCCGCGAGGCACGGCCGGGCGCCGGGCGCCGCCGTCGGGACTGATGCGCTAGGCTGCGCCGCCTCGCAGGCTCCGGCCTGCCCAACCCCAAGCGCGACCCGAGGACCCCATGGCAGAACAGAAGGCGACCAACATCACCTGGCACGAGGGGACCGTCTCCCGCGAGGACCGCGAAAAGCGCCTCGCCCAGCGCGGCGTCACGATCTGGCTGACCGGCCTCTCGGGCTCGGGCAAGTCGACCATCGCCGTGGCCGCCGAGAATGCGCTGATGGCCGAGGGCAAGGTCGCCTACGTGCTCGACGGCGACAACATCCGCCACGGGCTGAACGCGAACCTCGGCTTCTCGCCCGAGGACCGGACGGAGAACATCCGCCGCATCGGCGAGGTGGCGAAGCTCTTCACCGACGCCGGCATCATCGTGCTGAGCTCCTTCATCTCGCCCTACCGGGCGGACCGCGACGCCGTCCGGGAGAGTCTGGGCCAGGGCGACTTCGTCGAGGCCTACGTCTCGGCGAGCGTCGAGACCTGCGAGGGCCGCGACGTGAAGGGCCTCTACAAGAAGGCTCGCGCGGGCGAGATCCCGGAGTTCACCGGCATCTCGGCGCCCTACGAGGAGCCGAAGCAGCCCGAGCTGGTGCTCGATACCAACACCCAGAGCGTCGACGAATCGGTCGCCCAGCTCGTCGGGTTCCTGCGGGACCAGGGCTACCTCACGCGCTAGCGCCTCTCGGGCACCCGGCCCCGTCGGGCCCCGGCCTTCGGCATCGCTTCGCCCTCCATTCGCCGGGGCGAAGGGCCGATACGCCCCGGGAAGTGTTAGCCTCGTCCGGGAACATGTCGCTGCCCGCACCGCCGCGGATCCGTGGAGAAACCGAACCCGCCCCGAGCGCTCGCGCCTCGCGGGCGCTTCGTCTCGCGGCCGTCGCCGCGGCCTCCCTCGCGGTCGGCTGCGCGACCTTCGACAAGCCGATCGGCAGTGCGGGCGGTTCTTCTGCCGAGGCGCCGGGTCAGGTCCGGGATCCGGGGCCGGAGATCCGGCCGGGCGCCATCGCCGAGTACGACTTCCTCGTCGGCCGCGACCACGAGCTCGCCGGCCGCCTCGACGAAGCCCTGGCCGCCTACGGCCGGGCCGCCGCCAAGGACCCCGCTTCGGCCTACCTGCAGCGCAAGGTCGGTGCCCTGGCCTGGCGCAGCGGGAAGCTCGACCTGGCCCTCGAACACGCGCAGCGAGCCCACGAGATCGATCCCGACGATCCGGCGGGCCGCGTCTTCCTCGGCAAGATCCACCGCCTGCGCCGCCAGTTCGCGCCCGCCGAGGAGATCCTGAAGGGCGAGGACGGGAACCCGGTGAACCGGGAAGCGGCGCTCCTGCTCTACGGCATCTTCGCCGACTCCGAGCGCCACGAGGCCTCTCTCGAGATCGCGGACTGGCTGGTCGCCGAAGACCCCGAGAACATGCGCGGCTACTTCGCCCAGGCCCGGGCCTACGAGCAGCTCGGGAAGATGGACGAGGCCGAGGCGGCCCTGCGCGTCGCGCTCGACCAGTCTCCGAACAGTCTCTCCGTCTACGCGGCGCTGGCGCGCTTCTATCGGGACCGCTCGGACCGCGAGGGCGAGATCGGCGTCTACCGCGACGTCCTGCTCGAGTACCCGCACCACCGCGCGACCCTCGCGGCCCTGGCCGATGCGCTGATCGCCACGAGCCGCAGCGCCGAAGCCCGGGAGGTGCTCGAGGAACTCGTGCGCCACCACCCGGCCGACGCGCGCTCGGCGATCCGCCTGGCGCTGCTCGAGTTCGACGCCGGCGACCACGCGAGCGCCGCGGACCGCTTCGAGCGGGCCCTGGCGGACAGCCCCGAGGACTACGAGATCGCCTACTTCCTCGGGGTCCTGCGCCAGCGCATGGACCGCGTGGACGAGGCGCTCCGAGCCTTCGAGAAGATTCCGGCGAGCCACGGGCGCTACGCCGACGCGCGCAGCCAGATCGCCGCGATCTTCGAGCAGCGCGGGGATCTCGAGCGCGCGCTGGCCCAGGCCCAGATCGCCCTCGAAGCGGAGCCGACGCGCCCGCTCGAATTCTACGTGGCCCGGCTGCGCTCGAAGACGGGCGATCTCGAAGGCGCGATCGCCATGCTCGAGGCGCGGCTCGCGGAGACGCCGGACGACGACGACCTGCTCTACAACATCGGGATGCTCTACGGCGAAGCCGGGCGTTTCGACGACGCGCTCCGCTACATGCACCTCTCGATCGAGAAGAACCCCGACAACGCGAGCGCCCTGAACTACATCGGGTACACCTGGGCCGAGCGCGGCGAGCGGCTCGACGAAGCCGAGAGCCTGATCACGCGCGCGCGGGATCTCCGGCCCGACGACGGCTACATCACCGACAGCCTCGGCTGGGTCTACTACATGCGGGCGCTGCCCCTGCTCGAAGGCAGCGACCCGGCCGAGGGGCGCCAGCTCCTTCACGAGGCCCTACGGACGCTCAAGCGCGCGGCCGAGCTGACCGGCGGAGACCCCGTGATCTCCGAGCACATCGGCGACGTCTACCTGCTGCTCGACGACAAGCCGAAGGCGCTCGAGCGCTACCGCGAGGCGATCGAACTCGACCCGCGCGAGAACGAACAGCCCGACCTCCGCCAGAAACTCGAATCCCTCGAGCGAGAGCTCTCGACCCAGTGATCGACGCCGCGCGTTGGGCAGGCCGGGTGTGTCTGCTGGCCGGGGTGCTCGCCCTCGGCTCGGGGTGCGCGAGCCTCCGCGGTACGCCGGCCGAACCGGGCGCACCGATCCCCCTCGATGCATCGGACCCGCTCCTCGCCACGCTCGTCACGGGCTGGGAGAACACCGTCGCCGGGAGGGGAGGGCTGCGCGGGGGTGCCTCTCTCAAGCTCTACGACCCGAGCGGTTCCCAGCGCCTCGACCAGAAGGTCGTCGTGGCGCGTCCCGCGCGGCTGCGGATGGAGATCCAGGCGTTCCTGGTCACCGTCGCGATCCTGGTGGTCGACCGCGGCCGCTACGACTACCACGAGAGCGTGAACGACGTTCGCGACGCCGGCCCGCTCTACCCGGGGCTGCTCCACGACATCGCCGGGGTGCCCCTGCGCCTCGACCAGGCGGTGCACTTCCTGCTCGGCGGGCCGCCGCCGCGGGCCGGGCTCGAGCCCGCCGGCGGGAGCCGTCACCCGGACGGAACCGTCGAGGTGGCCCTCCACGACGCCGCCGGGCGCCTGGCGCGCGAGCTTCGCTTCGACGCCGAGGGGCGGCTCGCCCGGGCCATCGAACGCCACACGAACGGGGAGGTCGCCTGGCAGGTTGGCTACGATCGTTACCGGCCGGTGGGGGATCAGCCGTTCGCACATCGCATCGCATTCGAGTTCCCGCGCTTCGCTTCGCGGGCCACGGTGGCCTACCGGTCCGTCGAGCTCGACCCGGAGACCCCGGACGCGCTCTTCCGCATCGAGCGCGAAGACGAGGCGAGGGTCCGCGAAGACGAGGCGAGGCTCCGATGAGTTCGCTCCGTCTCCTCGTTGCGGCGCTCTTCCTGGCCGTCCCGCTCGGCTGCGGGAACAACCCGTACCCGGACGCGGACGATACGCGGAAGATCCAGTACGCGCCCTACGCGACCGCGCCGAAGACCCTCGACCCGGCCGTCGCCTACTCCGTGGTGGACCATCAGGTCACCGGCCCGATCTACGAGACCCTGCTCGAGTATCACTTCCTGAAGCGTCCCTACGAGCTCATTCCGGGCATCGCGGTGGCCATCCCCGAGGCCGAGCCCCAGGCCGACGGCCGCGTGAAGTACCGCTTCGAGCTGCGCGACGGGCTGCTCTTCCAGGACGATCCGTGCTTCGAGCTCTCGGGCTCCGGCCGGACGCGCCAGGTGCTCGCCTCCGACGTGGCCTTCGAGTTGATGCGCATCGCGGACCCGGGCGTGAACAGCCCGGTCATCAAGACCTTCGCGAAGATCGTCGGGCTGAAGGAGTTCGGCGACCGGCTGAAGGAGCGGCGCGAATCGGATCCCGAGTTCGCCGCCCTGCGCATCGATGAGCAGTACGCGGCGGCGGGCCCCGTCGAGGGCCTGCAGATGCCGACGCCCCTCGAGCTCGAGATCACGCTCGGCGAGCCCTACCCGCAGATCCTCTACTGGTTCGCGATGGAGTTCACGACGCCGGTGCCGTGGGAGGCCGTGGCCTACTACGACGGCGAGGACGGGCGCGATCTCTTCGCGGAGCATCCCGTCGGTGCCGGGCCGTACAAGATCGTCGAGTACGCGAAGCGCTTCCGCATCGCCCTCGAGGTCAACCCGAACTGGTACGGCATCCGCCACCCGGAATGGCAGGCGCCCGCGGCGGTCTACCCGAGCGAGGGCGAGCCGCACGACGCGGCCGCGGGCCGGCTCGACCCTGCGTACGTCGGCAAGCCCTTGCCCTTCATCGAGCGTCTCGAGCTGCGGCTCGACAAGGAGCCGCTGCCGACTTTCGGCAAGTTCCTCCAGGGGTATTACGACGCCTCGGGGATCATCGAGGAGAGCTTCGACCAGGTCGTCCACGAGGGTGGGCTCTCGCCGGACATGGCCGCGCGCGGCGTGGCCCTCGAGAAGAACGTCGACCCGGACGTCTTCTACCTCGGCTTCAACATGCTCGACGACCTCGTCGGCAAGGAAGCCGGCGCGGCCGGCCGCAAGCTCCGCCAGGCCATGAGCCTCGTGATCGATACCGAGGAGTTCACGGAGATCTTCACGAACGGCCGCGGCATCCCGGCGCAGTCGCCGATCCCGCCCGGGATCTACGGCCACGACCCGGACTACCGGAACCCCTACCGTCAGGTGGACGTCCCGCGCGCGCGAGCGCTCCTGGCCGAGGCGGGCTTCGCCGACGGCATCGATCCGGAGACCGGCCGCCCCTTGAAGCTCACCTTCGATACGCCCGATACCTCGGCCCGGGGGCGCCTCCGCTACCAGTACTTCGTGGATGCCTGGAACGAGCTGGGTCTCGACGTCGAGATCGCCGCGACGAACTACAACCAGTTCCGCGAGAAGGTCCGCACCGGTTCGTACCAGATCTTCCTGTGGGGCTGGGTGGCGGACTATCCGGACCCCGAGAATTTCCTCTTCCTGCTCTGGGGGCCGATGGGGCAGACCGCGAGCGGCGGGCCCAACACCGCGAACTTCCAGAACGACCGCTACGACGAGCTCTTCCTCGAGATGCGCGCCCGCGGGAACGACGCGCGCCGCCTCGAGCTGATCCACGAGATGCGCGAGATCATCGAGACCGAGCGGCCCTGGATCGAGTTCTATCACCGCGAGAGCTATGCGCTCTATCAGCCCTGGGTGCGCAACGTGAAGCCCCTCGGGATGTCCTTCTCGGTGCTGAAGTACCGCGACATCGACGCCGCGCAACGCGCCGAGCTGCGCGCGGCCTGGAACGAGCCGCTGCTCTGGCCCGCCTACGCCCTCGCGGTGGCCGCGATCGTGCTCGTGATCCCGGGCATCGTGACGTTCTTCCGGGAGCGACAATGAGCGTTGCGCTGCGAGCGACAATGAGGGGCGAAGCCTGATGCTCGCCTACGTCATCCGCAGACTCGTCTACGGCGCGGGCGTCGTTCTCGGCGTGCTCTTCTTCCTGTTCGTGCTGTTCTTCCTCTACGCCCAGCCCGAGGACATGGCGCGCCAGGCGCTCGGGGAGAAGGCGCCGCCCGAGGCCATCGCCCAGTGGATCGAGAACCACGGCTACGACCGGCCGGCCCTGTGGAACCCGGACGACGTCTTCGACACCCAGCTCGTGGATCACTTCACGAGCATGCTGACCTTCGACTTCGGCAAGAGCGACGCCGACGACGTGCCGATCAGCCGCCGCCTCCGGGAGGGCATCGGCCCGAGCCTCTCGCTGACGGTCCCGCTCTTCCTGCTCGGCCTGATCGTCTCGGTGACGCTCTCGCTCTTCGTCGCATACTTCCGGGAGACCTACATCGACACCACCGGTGTGTTCCTCGCCGTGTTCGCGATGAGCGTCTCGATCCTGCTCTACATCATCGGGGGCCAGTACCTGATCGCGAAGGTGCTGAAGTGGTTCCCCGTCTCGGGCTTCGACCCGTCGCCGGCCGTGATCCACCGTTTCCTGGCGCTGCCGATCCTCGTCGGGCTGCTCTCGGGCGTCGGCGAATCCGTGCGCTTCTACCGCACGGTGTTCGTCGAGGAGACCCAGCGCGACTACGTCCGGACGGCGCGGGCCAAGGGCTGCGGCGACGGCCGCCTGATGACCCGCCACGTGCTGCGCAACTCGCTCATCCCGATCCTCACGCGGGTCGTGCTCTCGATCCCATTCCTCTTCACCGGCTCGATCCTGCTCGAATCCTTCTTCGGGATCCCCGGGCTCGGCGCGATCACCGTGGAAGCCATCCAGGGGAACGACTTCTCGACGCTCCGGGTGATGGTCTACATCGGCTCGCTGCTCTTCATCCTCGGACAGGTGCTGACGGACATCAGCTACACGCTCGTCGACCCGCGGGTGAGGCTCGAGTGATGGAACTCGAACCCCACGTGATCTCGAACGTCGTCCTCGCGTTCCTCGCCGCCGTGCTGGTGGCGACGGTCGTGCTCGTGCGCCGCAGCCGCTTCTGGCGCGAGTCCTTCGCGGCCATCGGCCGCCGTCGCCCCATCGCCGTGGCGGTCGTCGGCGTCTACGTGCTGCTCGCGGGCATGGACTCCGTCGCCTGGATCGACGACGCGCCCGTCGCGGGCGGGACCGCCGCCCGGCTTCCGCGCACGATGGTCGACCGGATGTTCCCGCTCGACTTCAAGGAGCAGAGCTACTCCGCACCCCGCGCGACGGAGCTCTTCTCCGGGCGCGGCGAGCTCGAGCATCCCGGCGCCCACCTGCTCGGCACCGACAAGATCGGGCGCGACGTGCTGCACCTCACGCTCAAGGGCGCGCGCGTGGCCCTGCTGATCGGCGGCCTGACGAGCTCCATCGCGATCCTGCTCGCGCTGCTCCTCGGCGTGACGGCCGGCTACCGCGGCGGCTGGCTCGACGACGTCGTCTTCTTCGTGATGTCGACCCTCGCCTCGATGCCCGGGCTGCTCCTGCTGATCGCGCTCATCGCCGTGCTCGGCAACGGCACGGTGCAGGTGTGCGTGGCGCTCGGGGTGACGAGCTGGGTCGGCATGTGCCGGCTCTCCCGCGCCGAGACGCTGAAGCTGCGCGAGCTCGACTACGTGCGCGCGGCCCGGGCCCTCGGCGTCTCGGACGCCCGCATCATCGTCCGGCACATCCTGCCGAACCTGATGCACCTGGTGGTGATCACCTTCGTGCTGCTCTTCTCGGGCCTCGTGCTCTCGGAGGCGGTGCTCTCCTGGCTCGGGATCGGCCTCGAAGGATCGTGGGGGCAGATGATCGACCAGGCCCGCGACGAACTCTCCCGCGACCCGGCGGTCTGGTGGAACCTGACCGCGGCGTCCTCGGCCCTGTTCGTGTTGATCCTGGCGGTGAACCGCGTCGGTGATGCCGTGCGCGACGTGCTCGACCCGCGCACGGCCCGGGAGCTCGCATGAGCGACCGGCCCCAGGCAGCGGAGCTCGCATGAGCGACCGGATCCTCGAGGTCGAGGGCCTCACGACGGCGTTCCCCGGGCCGGACGGGCTGCTCCCGGTGGTCGACGGCGCCACGTTCCACATCGATCGCGGCGAGGTGCTGGCGCTCGTCGGTGAGTCTGGCTGTGGGAAGTCGATGACCGCCTTCTCGCTGCTCCGGCTGGTGCCGCGTCCCGGCCGCATCGTCGCCGGGAACATCGAGCTGCTCGGGCGCGACGTCATGGCCCTGCCGGTGCCCGAGATGCGCCGCGTGCGCGGCAGCGACGTCGCCATGATCTTCCAGGAGCCGATGACGAGCCTGAACCCGGTGCAGACCGTCGGGGCGCAGGTGGTCGAGGCGATCCAGCTCCACGGTCCGGCGGATGCCCGGGCGGCGCGCGCCCGCACCGTCGAGCTCTTCGACCGCGTGGGCATTCCGGACCCCGATGCGCGCTTCGACGCCTACCCGCACCAGCTCTCGGGCGGGCTCAAGCAGCGCGTGATGATCGCCATGGCGCTCTCGAGCGAGCCGAAGCTCCTGATCGCCGACGAGCCGACGACGGCCCTCGACGTGACGATTCAGGCCCAGATCCTCGAGCTGCTGCGCGAGATCCAGCGCGACACCGGAATGTCGATCCTGCTGATCACCCACGACCTCGGCATCGTGAACGAGCTCGCCGACCGGGTCGCCGTCATGTACGCGGCGCGCTTCGTCGAGGAGGGGAGCCGCGAGACCGTGCTCGGGGCCGCCCGGCACCCCTACACCCAGGGCCTGCTGCGCTCCATGCCGGCGCTCGCCCAGCGCGGCGCGCGCCTCGCGGAGATCGAGGGCACCGTCCCGCCGCCGGACGAGTGGCCGGAGGGCTGCCGCTTCGCGGGCCGCTGCGACCGGGTGCTCGACCACTGCGCCACGGACCTCCCGGGGGAGACGCGGCCGGCCCCGGACCACGTCGTGCGCTGCCACGTGGTCGAGCGGGAGGCCTCCTCGTGAGCGAGCAGGACGCGCTGCTTCGCGTGCGCGGGCTGCGCACGTGGTTCCCGATCAAGCAGGGCCTCTTCCAGCGGACGGTCGGCCACGTGCGCGCCGTCGACGACGTCTCCTTCGACGTCCCCGCCGGCGGCACGCTCGCGCTGGTCGGCGAGTCCGGCTGCGGCAAGACCACGGTCGGGCTCTCGATCCTCGGGCTCGTCGGCTCCCAGGCCGGCGAGGTGTGGTTCGACGGCGAAGACCTCCGCACGCTCTCGCCGGACCGCATGCGCGAGCGGCGAAGCGACGTGCAGATCATCTTCCAGGATCCGATGGCCTCGCTCGACCCGCGCATGCGCATCCGGGACGCCATCGCCGAGGGCATGGTCTCCTTCGGCATCGGCGACGGCGAAAGCGAACGCACGGATCGCATCGCCGCGCTGCTGTCCCGCGTGCAGCTCGACCCCGACGCGATGTGGCGCTACCCGCACGAGTTCTCGGGCGGCCAGCGACAGCGCATCTGCATCGCCCGGGCGCTGGCGGTCGAGCCGCGGCTCATCGTGTGCGACGAATCCGTCTCCGCCCTCGACGTCTCGATCCAGGCGCAGATCCTGAACCTGCTCTCGGACCTCCAGGAAGAGCGCGGCCTTTCGTACCTCTTCATCACCCACGACCTCTCGGTCGTGCGCTACCTCGCCGACCGCGTGGCCGTGATGTACCTCGGCCAGATCGTGGAAGAGGGGCCGACCGAGTCCGTCTTCGAGACCCCGGCGCACCCCTACACCGAAGGCCTGCTGGCGGCGGTGCCCTCGGTCGACCCCGACGTGCGGCGGGTCCGCGCCCAGGTGCGGGGGGACGTCCCCTCACCGTCGGCGCCGCCGCCGGGCTGCCGCTTCCACACGCGCTGCCCGAAGGTCTTCGACCGCTGTGCCGCGGAGGCGCCCCCGGACGTCCCGGTCGGAGCGGGCCACGCGCGCTGCTTCCTGCGTCTCGAGGATCCGGAGGGCGGCTCGGCCCCGGAGCCCGCCGGAACCGGGCAAGACCGGTAAGGTTCGGCGCCGCACTGGCCGATGACGGGTCGATGCCTGGTCCCCATGGTCCGACCCGCCGAAAGCTCGGTGAAGCCCTCGTCGAATCCGGCCTGATCGACGATTTCCAGCTGCGATCCGCCCTGGCGGACCAGAAGCGCTGGGGGAACCGCCTCGGCAAGACGCTCGTGAAGCTCGGCTTCGTCGAGGAGGCGCCGCTCATGCGCCAGCTCTCGAAGCTCATGGGCTACCCGCTGGCGGAGATCCGCGGCCGCGAGATCGAGAACGAGGTCCTCGCGCTCGTCACGCGCGAGCTGGCCGAGAAGATGCGCTGCCTGCCCCTGTTCATCGACGTCGACGGGCCCTCCCGGTACCTCTACCTCGGGATGGAAGAGCCCGCCGACCTCGACGCGCTCGACGCCCTGCAGATGCGCACGGGCTACGAGATCTGCCCGGTGCTGGTCGCCTTCCGCGAACTCGAAGCCGGCCTCCGCCGCTACTACGAGATCGGCGGCGAGGGCGATGCCGGCGCCGGGGACGAAGAGCTCGACATCGGGGGCGGCGTCGTCGGGCCGGACTGCCTGCTCCACGGCGACGATGCGCTCTCGATCGAGCCCGACGAGCCGGAGGCTCCGGTCTCGGAGAGCGCCGAGCGCCCAGCGGCCGAGCCCGCGGGCGGGGCAGGGGACGCCTCGACGCGGCGGATCCTCCAGGCGCTGACGCACCTGCTGATCGAACGCGGCGTGCTGACGCGCGAAGAGCTCGTCGCGAAGATCGAACAGCTCGAACGAAACGCCTAGCGAAGGCCCGCGAGCAGGCCGGAGCGGCCCGCCCGCCGGGCGTGGGCTCGCGGACCGGCTTGACACCGGGCAGGCCCGGGGCCAACCTCGCGCGGCTCCTTGGGAGGGTTCATGCGACTCGAATACGGTTTCGAGCTTTCGAAGGTCGAGGTTCCGCGCTTCGCGGTCGAAGCGGGCGAGGAGATCGGCAAGCTCTTCACGCTCTGCACGCTCGTGATGAACGTGCTCGAGAACCGGGACCGCGTGGAGATCGTCTTCCACGGCCTGAACCCCGAAGACCCGGCCCGCAAGATCGAAGCCTTCCGCGAGGTGCTGGCGAGCGCCGGCGAGGGCGGCGGCATCTCGCTCGAACTCGGCCGCGGCGGCCGCATCCGGAACTCGGCCGCCTACTACCAGTGGGTGGAACTCTCGAGCTGAAGCGCCGGGCTTCTCAGCCCCCGCGCTCTTCCCCGCCCGTTTCCCGGCACGCCGCTCCGCTCCAGCGGTGCTTCCGCGCGCGGCTCTCCGCGATGACCCAACGCAACGCCCGCTCTCGCCCTCTTCGGAAGGGGAGGCGCGCCGCATAGCGCGAGAACGCCGCGAGGCGCGCCGCATCGGGGAACTCGTCCGGGAGCGAGGCGTTCAGCTGGGCGAGGGCGCGCAGCCGCCGGCGGTCCGAGACCTTGCGTCCGAAGCGGAGCCCCTCGAGGTCGATCAGCTTGGGCGCGAGCCCGATCGCGTGGGCGTCGAGATAGACGTGGCTCGACTTCAGGTCGCCGTGGTCGACGCCGCGGGCGTGGAGGTCGCGCGCCACCCGGCCGAGGGTCGCCACGGCCCGGTCGAGGCTCGCCGCGTCGCCGGGGAAGGTGTCGGCGGGCACGGCGGGACGCAGATCGCGCAGGAACACCAGGGAGCCCGCCGGGAGGCCGAAGCGGCGGCGCTCGAGGTAGGCCAGGGGCATCGCGACGCCGAGGAAGCGGGCCGCCAGGCCGTGGCCGCCGTACCAGGCGCGGCGGGCGGGGCTGCCGCGGAAGCGGTCCGCCAGGCGCCGCCACAGGCCCCGCGGCATCACCTCCTTCACGATCATCCGGTGGTCGCCGACCGTGAGGGCGGTGACCCGCGAGCGGCCGTCGTCCTTGAGTACGCGGGCGTCGTCGCGGGCGAGGGCCTCGCGGTGCTGGGCGAGGGCTTCGACGACTTCGCTGGCCTCGAGGTCGCGCAAGCGCATGCCGCGATGGTTCTCGACGCGGATCTTTCCGAAGCGGCGGCCCGGGCGGAGGGCGCGCTTGTGGCGGCTCCGGGCGTGCTCGTGGAAGCGGTCGCCCGTGGCGCGCCCGACGCGCGCGAGGGCCTTCCGGGCCTTGCGGTCGAAGGGGCGAGCCAGGCGCAGGGCCGTCGCGCGCAGTCGCAGGCGATCCGTCCGGGGGACGCCCGCCGCCCAGAGCGAGTGCTCGAGCCGGGCGAGGTCCGCTTCCTTGGCGCGTCGCCGCTTCGTGCGCCGCGCGTGTTGCAGGTCGAGCAGCACCGGGCCGTGGGAGGTCGAGAGCACGTTCCCGCCGTGGAGGTCGCCGTGCACGATGCCGCGCGCGTAGAGCCGTGCGAGCACGGCGCCGAGGGAAACGAGCAGGGCCCGCCGCGACTTGGCGTCCGTGTGGAGGGCCTCGCCGAGCGTCTCGCCCGGCAGGTAGCGGGTCACGATCAGGCGGTCGCCGCCCGGGAGGGTGCCGCGGGCCAGGGGCGGCGGGACGGGCAGCCCGGCGTCACGCAGGCGTGCCAGGGTGCGGAACTCGCGGTCGGCCGGAGAGCGCCGGAACCAGCCCTTCACGCGCTCGCGGCCGCGGTGACGGCCCGAGCCGAGGCGGTAGTGCTTCACGAGCAGCGTGCCGGCGCTCTTCGAATCGATGCGCACGAGGCGCCGGCGCGGGTTGTCGCGCAGCACGGTCGCGCCGTGCCCCGGCCGCTCGGGGTCGAGGAACCAGTCCTCGACGACGGCCCGTACGAGCGGGTCGCCCGCGATCCAGCCGATCTCGCTCATGCGGCCACCCCGCGCGGATCCGAGCCGGCGACGCGCCGGTAGAGGGCCTGCAGCGCCTCGGCGTGGACGTCCCAGCCGAAGCGCTCGGCGACGGGGCGCGCTCGCGCCGCGAGCCGCGCGCGCGTTTCGCCCTCGCCGAGCTGCTCGAGGGCTTTCGCGAAGCCCGCCGCGTCCTCCGGGTCTTCGACGACGATTCCCGCCTCGGCGGCCACGTCGGCGGCGCCGTTGGTTCCGCTGGTCACGACGGGGCAGCCGCACGCCAGGGCTTCCAGGCAGACGTTCGCGAAGGCGTCGTAGCGGGTCGGGAGGAGGAGGGCGTCGGCCGCGGCGTAGAGGCGTTCGAGGTCGTCGCGTGCGCCGAGGAAGCGGACGCGGTCGCCGAGCCCGAGCGCCGCCGCGCGCTCCTGCCAGGGCCCGGGGGCGTCCCCGCCGGCGACCCAGAGCGTCCCGCTGCTGCCTGCGAGGGCCAGGGCCTTCAGCGCCGTGTCGAGCCCTTTGCGCGGGAAGCCCGACCCCGCGAAGAGCCAGGCCGGCCCGGCCGGCGTCGAGAGCTCGGCGCGGAGCGCTTCGGTTTCCGCGGGTTCCCCGGGGCGGAAGCGATCGAGATCGACCCCGTTCGGGATCACGACGAAGCGCTCGCCGGCGACGCCGTGCCGCGCGGCGATCTGGTCGCGCACCATCGTGCTGTTGCACTGGATGATCTGCCGCGGGTCCGCGAAGACCGCGCGTTCGATGCCGAGCAGCAGGGCGTGGCGGGGCGAGAGGCGACGGAGGCGCCGGCCGAGCGGGCCGTGGGCGCGCTCGAGGTAGTCCGCGTGGCATCCGCCGCCCGCGCGGAAGACGTCCTGCCGCCGCGTCCGCGAGAAGCTGTGGACCACGTCGAAGCCTTCGCGCTCCGCGCAGCGGGCCGCCGCGCGCGAGAACGCGACCACGCGCAGGGGCTGCCAGAAGGTCGGGACGGCCAGGGCATGCCGGGTGACCCCGGCCTGGTCCTCGCCGTCGCGGCACAGCACGTGGACCTCCATCCCGTGCCGGACGAGGGCGGCGGCCACGTTCCACGCGACCGATTCGACGCCTCCGCCGCGCGGCAGGAAGCGCTCGATGACCAATGCGACGCGCACGCTCGGCTACGGCCTCCGGGGGCGAATGAATCGGCGGGGGACCCCGACTCGGGGTGCCCGGACTCTAGCATTCGAGCCTGGGGCGGCGGCAGCCAGGGCCGGTCCTGCTGCTATACTCGCCCGCGCTCGAAACCTCGCGGCCGAACGAATCCTTCGCAACCCCTGTTGCGCGTCGCGATGATGCGCCCCACGAGTCATGACTGCGCCCGCCGACCCCAGCCAGCCCGACCGCGAATCCCGGAACCGCACGGACAAGCGCGCCCTCATCCTCGAGGCCGCGATCAAGGTCTTCGCGCGCAGCGGCTACCACGGCTCGCGCATCGCGGACATCGCCGCGGAGGCGGGCATCGCCTACGGCCTCGTCTACCACTACTTCAAGAACAAGGAAGAGGTCCTGAGCTCGATCTTCGAGGAGCGCTGGGGCGCCTTCCTCGACACCCTCGAGCACGTGGCCGGTCAGCCCGGCAGCGCGGAGGAGCGCCTCGGGCGGGTGGCCACGATCATCCTCGGCGGCCACCACGTGCGCCCGGAGTGGGTGAAGGTGCTCGTGCTCGAGATCCAGCGCTCCTCGCGTTTCGCGCAGCCGAGCCAGATCCGGGCCGTGGGGCGGCTGTTCCAGATCGTCGCGCGCATCCTGCGCGAAGGGCAGGAGGCGGGGGAGGTCCGCCAGGACCTCGACCCGGACGTCGCCTGCTACGTCTTCATCGGCGCGCTCGAGATCGTGATCACGGGCGTGGTGCTCAACGTCATCCAGAAGGAGGGCGAGGGGGAGACGGACCGCGGCGAGAGCGAGCGCCGGGATCGTGCCTACTACGAGAGGGTCGGACGCACCGTCGTCGAGATCTTCTTGAACGGAGTCGGAGAACACGGGGGAAAGGGATGATCGAGGCCAAGGGCCTTTCGAAGCGCTACGGGGATCTCGTCGCGGTCGAAGACGTTTCGTTCCAGGTGGGGCGCGGTGAGGTCGTGGGGTTCCTCGGGCCGAACGGTGCCGGGAAGACCACGACCATGCGCATGCTGACGGGCTTCATGCCGCCGAGCGACGGCACGGCGGTGATCGACGGTCACGACGTGTTCGCCGATGCCCAGGCCGCACGCCGCTCCGTCGGCTACCTGCCCGAAACGCCGCCGCTCTACCCCGAGATGGACGTGCAGGGCTACCTCAAGTACGCGGCGACCATCCAGGACGTGCCGCGGGCGAAGCGCAAGGCCGCCGTCGACCGCGCGCTCGAGCGCTGCGGCCTCACCGAGGTGCGGCGCCGCGTGATCGGCGCGCTCTCGAAGGGCTACCGACAGCGCGTCGGGCTCGCCGGGGCGATCGTGCACACGCCGCCCGTCCTGGTCCTCGACGAGCCGACCGTAGGCCTCGACCCGATCCAGATCCGCGAGATCCGCGCCCTGATCAAGGAGCTCGCCGCCGGCGAGGGCGGGGATCACTGCGTGATCCTCTCGACCCACATCCTCGCGGAGGTCGAGGCGATCTGCGGCCGCGTGATCCTGATCAACCGCGGCCGGAAGATGGAGGACGCCCCGCTCGCCGAGCTCACGTCGGGCGGCCGGCGCCTCGAGGAACTCTTCGCGCGGACGGCCGCCAGCGATTTCCCGGGGGTGGAAGACGACGCCCCGGGCGGCGACGACGACGCCCCGGTGACCGCGGGCGAGGAGGGCCGGCCGTGAAGCGGATTCCCGCCGTCGCGGCGCGGGAGCTTTCCTCGCTCTTCGTGTCGCCCGTCGCCTACGTCGTCCTGACGCTCTATGCGCTGCTCGCCGGGTTCTTCTTCCTGCTCGGCGTGGTGAGCTTCGTCGAGACCCTGCGCCAGGCGCAGCAGTTCCAGGCCTTCGACTTCCTGCAGCAGTTCAACCTCAATGACGGCCTGATCACGCCCTTTCTGAGCAGCATGAACGTGGTGCTGATCTTCGTGATCCCCGGCATCACGATGGGGCTCTTCTCCTCGGAGAAGGCCAACGGCACGGACGAACTCCTGCTGACGAGCCCGCTCACGGTCTGGGACATCGTGCTCGGCAAGTACCTGGCCGCGGCGGTGTTCGTGCTGCTGCTCGGCGTGCTGCTCGGGTTCTTTCCGCTGGTGCTCTTCCAGTACGGCGACCCCGAGTTCGCGCGCACGGCCGCGGGGCTGCTCGCGCTGCTGCTGACGGGGCTCGCCTACGCGGCGATCGGCTGCTTCGCCTCCTCGGTGAGCCGCAGCCAGATCATCGCCTTCATCCTGGCCTTCGTGATCCTGCTGCTGCTCCTGATCGTCGGCGTGATCGGGCAGCTCGGAGCCATGGGCAACGCCCCGTGGCTCGAAGGGTTCCTCTCCTGGCTCTCGGTGAGTACGCACTTCGAGAGCCTCTCCCAGGGGCTCGTGGATACGGCGGATCTCGCCTACTTCGGTGTGATGATCGCCGTGCCCCTGTTGCTCACGAAAGCCGTCGTCGAAAGCGTGAGGTGGCGCTGAAATGAGTCGATTCACGTCGTTGTTCGGCGCTCTCGGCGTCGTGGCCCTGCTCTTCGGGATCGCGAGCCTGCTGCTCTCGGCGTTCAGTCCGGGCGTGGCGCTCTGGGATCTCTCCTGGATCTGGGGAAACTTCGTCGTCGGCGTGCTCCTCATCGTCGTCTGGCTGGTGGTCGGCTTCGAGGGGCTGCGCGATCGCATGAGTTCCGGGGAGGCGCGCCGCGTGGGCACCTACGGGACGAGCGCGCTGGTGCAGACCGCCCTCGCGATCGCGATCGTGGCGGCGCTCGGCTACTTCGCCGCCCGCAACCCGGTGCGCTTCGACTGGACCGAGTCGGGCGTCCATTCGCTCTCGGACCAGACCCAGAAGCTCCTCGACGGTCTCGAGCGCGACGTCCAGGTGACGGCGCTCTTCTCGCGCGTCGAGCAGATGCAGATCGAGGGCGTGCTCGAGCGCTACGCCTACGAGAGCGAGCGCTTCCAGTACACGCTGGCCGATCCGAACGAGCGCCCGGACCTCGTCGAGACCCTCGGCGTGGAACCGGAGCGGCTCGCCCAGGGCCTGCTGCACGTCGCCATCGGGAACGAGCAGACGGTGATCGACCAGGTCGACGAGGAGACCATCACCAACGCGATCCTGAAGCTCACGCGCACCGGAGAGAAGAAGGTCTACTTCCTCACCGGGCACAACGAGCGGCCCGTGGAGGGCCCGGGCTCGGCCGAGCCGACGGGCTTCTCGCGCGCGGCCGAGGCCCTGGCCAACGAGAACTACCGCTTCGAGCCGCTGCTGCTCGCGACGCGGGGCGACGTCCCCGAGGACGCGGACACGCTGATCCTGGCCGGCCCGACCCGGCCTTTCCTGCCCGAAGAGGAGGCGGCCCTCTCGCGCTACCTCGACGGGGGCGGGAGCCTGCTCGTGATGGTCGATCCGAACGCCAACACGAACCTCTACGGGGCGCTCTCGAACTGGGGCGTCGAGCTCGGCGCGGACGTGATCGTCGACTACCTGCAGAGCCTGTTCGGCCGGGCCACGACGCCGCTCGCGGCCGAGTACCCGAGCCATCCGATCAACCAGGGCCTGCGCGAGCCGACCATGTTCCACCAGGCGCGCAGCGTGCGGGCGCGTCCCGAGGCGCGCGAGGCCTTCACGGAGATCGTGCGGACGAGCGCGGACTCCTGGGGCGAGCGGGACCTGCGCAGCGGTCGCGCCGAGAAGGGCCCCGACGACCTCGCGGGGCCTGTGCCCGTCGCCGTCGCCGGGACGCTCGGCCTTTCCGCCGAGGACGGCGAAGTGCCGGCCGAGGGCGGCCGTCTCGTCGTGTTCGGCGACTCGGACTTCGCGACGAACCAGCTGATCGACGCCTACCGGAACCGCGACCTGTTCGTGAACAGCGTGAACTGGCTGCTCGGGGACGTCGAAGCCATTTCCGTGCGGCCGAACACCGCGCGCGCCTCGCGCTTCAACCCGTCCCAGGACGAGTTCGCGACCATCCGATACCTGTCGCTCTTCGTCCTGCCCGAGCTGATCGCCGTGATCGGCGTCGGCGCGTGGTGGTGGCGCCGCCGGGCCCCGGGGCGTTAGATGAATCCGCGCAGCACGGGAATCCTCTTCCTCGTCGCCCTGGTCGTGGTGGGCGGGGTCTGGTGGAACGAGAACGTCCGCAAGGGGGACGCCGAGGAGGCCGAGGCCGAGGCCCGGGAGCTCTTCCCGGAGCTCGAGGAGCCCGACGTCCGCTGGCTGGCCCTCGAAACGAGCGACGCCGGAGCGGCGCGGCTCGAGCGCCAGGACGGGCGCTGGCGGCTCGTCGAGCCCGTGAGCTTCCCGACCGACGGGCTCGCCGTGGACGGCCTCGTCGCCGCCATCGTCGAGACGCGCAGCGCCGGCGTGATCGAGTCCCCCCAGTCGCCCGAGGTCTACGGCCTCGGCGCGGGTGCGACGGAGGTCCGCTTCGGCACCGGGGACGGCGAGTTCGCCGTGCGCGTCGGCGGCAAGACGCCCGTCGGCGGCAACCACTACGCGGCCCGCGGCGACGCGGAGACCGTCTACACGATCCCGAGCTTCCGGGCGGCGGCCCTGCGGCGGACCCTCGACGAGCTGCGCGAGAAGCGCGTCCTGCCCTTCGACAAGGACGGGATCGAGCGGGCGGAGCTGCGCTGGCAGGGCGGTGGCGTCGTGCTCGCCAAGGAAGAGGGTGCGTGGCGCGTGGTCGAGCCGCTCTCGGACCGTGCCGATCCCGAGGCCGTCGAATCCCTGCTCTCGGACCTCTCCTACCTGCGCGCAGACGACTTCGTCGACGATCCGCCGGCGGACCCGGAGGTCGGACTCGACCGGCCCGTGTTCGAGGCGAAGCTCACCGGCGCACCGGCGGGCGAGGATGCGTCCGCACCGCCGCCGGTCTTCCACCTGAAGGTCGGCAGCGAGAACGAGGCCGGCGGGCAGCACCCCGTCCGCGCCCGCGAGCATTCCCTCTACCTGGTCTCGACGGACCGCCTGCGCGCCTTCCCGCGCGACGTCGCCGCCTACCGCTTCAAGGAGCTGGCGAACTTCGAGGCCGAGGCGGCCAAGGGGCTCGAGATCGCCTTCCACGACCCGGAGGCGGGGGCCCACGTCGTGCTCGCCGAACGCACCGAGGATGGCTGGGCGTCCTCGCCCGAACGGCTCGCCCCCGGCAAGGCGGCGCGCATGGTGGCCGAGCTCGCGAAGTTGCGTGGCGTCGACATCGTGGCCGACGCCCTCGGCGAAGCCGAGCAGGAATCGCTCGGTCTGGTCCCGCCGCGGGTGCGGCTGCGCGTCCGCGGGGTGGGTGAGGAGGGCGCCGAGGGGCCCGTGCTCGCCGAGATCCTGCTCGGTGAGCCGGATCCGGACCGGGGCATCGTCGCGCGCTCGGCGGACGGCGAGCGGATCTACCGCATCGCATTCGAGCTGGCCGAGCACCTGCCGCTGAGCGCCGAAGCGCTCCGCAACCGCTTCCTGTCGAAGGAAGAGCCGGTCGAAGACGCACCGGCGCCCTGAACCGGCCGGGCTCAGACGCGCTCGCGATCGCCCTGCTCGATCGTTTCGGTGAGGAAGAAGGTCCCCGAGGAGCGGGCGAGGATGCGGCCCTCGCCGTCGCGGATCAGGCCTTCGCAGTAGGCGGTGCGGCGGGTCATGTCGAGGGCCCGGCCCTCGGCGCGGAGCCGGCCGCCCTGGACGGGCCGCAGGTAGTTGATCTTGGCTTCGACGGTGGCGCAGCCCTTGCCGGCCGGCAGGCGCGAGATCACCGCGCGGCCCATGGCGGTGTCGAGCATGGTGAACAGCACGCCGCCGTGGGCGCGGCGGGCGACGCTCATGTGCCGATCGTCGAGCTCGAGCTCGATCACGCACAGCCCGTCGGCGCAGGTCGCCGTCTCCATGCCGAGCCCGCGCGTGAAGTCCGAGTCCGGCAGGCTCACGAGGCGGCTCCGCGCGCCGTGGCCAGGGTCTCGAGCATGGCCTCGTGGATCCCGCCGTTGCTCGAGACCATCTCCGCACCCGACGCGGGCGCCGGGCCGCCGGCGGTATCGGACACGCGGCCGCCGGCCTCGGTCACGATGAGGCGCCCGGCCGCGACGTCCCAGGGTGCGAGCTTGAACTCCCAGTAGCCGTCGAGCCGGCCGCAGGCGACGGCGCACAGGTCGAGGGCGGCGCTCCCGTCGCGCCGGATCGCCCGAGCGCGGGCCAGGAAGTGGGCGAGCTCGTCGAGGTTGTCGCGCTCGCTCTTGCGGCGGTCGTAGGCGAAGCCCGTGGCGACGAGCGCCTTGCCGAGGTCCGTCTCCGGGGTCGGCCGGATGGGGCGGCCGTTCAGGAATGCGCCGCCGCCGGCCGTCGCGTGGAAGAGTTCGTCCATCACCGGGTTGTAGACGGCGGCGACGTGCGGTTCCCCCTCGCGCTCGATGCCGATCGACACCGCGAAGCACGGGTAGGAGTGGGCGAAGTTCGTCGTGCCGTCGAGGGGGTCGATCACCCAGCGGTAGGTGGCGCCGTCGATCTCGCGGCCGCCTCCTTCCTCGGCCAGGATCGCGTCGCCCGGCCGCTCGCGGTCGATCCCGGCGATGATCAAGGCCTCACAGGCGCGGTCCACTTCGGTGACCAGATCGACCTCGGCACTCTTGGTCGAGATCTCGAGCTTCGTCCCCCAGCGCTCGCGCTGGATCGCGCCGGCCTCCCGGGCGAGCCGGCTGGCGAGGGCGAGGAGGTCTTCGGTTTCGCTCATGAGGGCGGCGGCGCTCCTTCGGACTCGGGAAGGCGGAACAGGCTGCGGGCGTTCTCGCGCGTGGTCCGGGCGACGGTCTCGACGTCCGTTCCGTGGAGCGCGGCCAGGGTCTCGCCGATGCGGGGCATGAACGCGGGCTCGTTGCGCTTGCCGCGCTTGCCTTCCGGCGCGAGGAAGGGCGCGTCGGTCTCGACGAGCAGCTTGCCGAGCGGCAGGCCCTTCGCGACGTCGCGCAGCTCCTCGGCCCGCTTGAAGGTCAGGATGCCGGAGAACGAGACGAGCAGGCCCTGGGCCACGGCCCGTTCGGCGAAGGGCAGGGTGCCCGTGTAGCAGTGCAGGACGCCGCGCACCTCGCCACCGCCTTCGCGCTCCCAGATCTCGAGCAGCTCTTCGTAGGCGTCCTGGCCTTTGTCGCGCACGTGGATCGAGACGGGCAGGTCGCGCTCCCGCGCGAGGCCGACCTGCCAGGCGAAGGCGTCGCGCTGGGCCTTTCGCGGAGAGTTCTCGTAGAAGTAGTCGAGCCCGCACTCCCCGACGGCGACGATCGGCTCGTTCTCGACGACCCGGCTCAGGGCCGCACGGCTCGCTTCGTCGAACTCCGAGGCCTCGTGGGGATGGATCCCGGCGGTCGCGAACACGCCCGGGCGATCCTTGGCGAAGGCCGCGGCCTCCGCGAGGCGCGCCGCCCCGTAGCCCGATCCGATCGCGATCAGGGTCTCGACGCCCGCCGCGCGGGCGCGGGCGACGACCTCGTCGCGGTCCTCGGCGAAGTCGTCCGCCGTGAGGTGGCAATGGCTGTCGAGCCACACGCGCTAGGCCCCCTCCGCCGCGTCGACCGCCTCGACTCGCGGGAAGAGGGCGGCGCCCTTGGTCGTCGGGAGGCCGCTCGCCAGGCCGCCGAAGGCGAGCGCGTCCTTCGGGCGGGCGACGCTCTCGAGGCCGAGCCGCGAGAAGATCTCCGCCGCCGTCGCCGGCAGGAAGGGCACGAGGAGGTGGGCCGTGATGCGCAGGGCCTCGCAGCAGTGGTAGAGCGTCGTCGCCACGCTGGCCTCACGCGCCGGGTCCTTGGCGGCCTTCCAGGGCTCGCGCTCGTCGAGGTAGCGGTTGGTGGCGGCGGCGAGCTCCATCGCGGCGTCGAGGGCCCGGCCGACTTCGAGCCGCTCCATGTGGTTCGCCACGGCCTCACCGGCGGCCCGGGCCGCCGCGCGCAGGCCTTCTTCGGGCGCTTCCGCCTCGCCCGGCTCGGGCACGCGCCCGTCCGCGAACTTCGCGTTCATGTTGAGCGTGCGGCTCACGAGATTGCCGAGCTTGTTGGCGAGCTCGGCGTGGTAGAGCTCGTCGAAGCGCGCCGCCGCGAAGTCGGCGTCGTTCACGCCCATCGGGCCCTGGCCCACGAGGTAGAAGCGCAGCGCGTCGAGGCCGTAGCGCTCGACGAAGCCTTCGAGCTTCTCGAGGTCGACGAAGTTCCCGAGGGACTTGCTCATCTTGCGCCCCTCGCTGATCCAGTAGCTGTGGGCGTAGATCCGGCCGGGGACCGCGATCCACTCGTTGCCGGGGATGCGGTGCAGCGCGAGCAGCAGGGCCGGCCAGATCACCGCGTGGAACCACAGGATGTCCTTGCCGATCAGGTGGACCGAGGCCGGCCACTGGTGCCGGCGCTCGTCCGTATCGACCGCGGAGAGGTAGTTGAAGAGGGCGTCGATCCAGACGTAGATGCGGTGTTCCGGGTCGCCGGGCATGGCGATGCCCCAATCGCCGGTGCCGGTCCGGGAGAGCGGGACGTCGTTCAGGCCTTCGCGGATGCGGCCCGCGACCTCGTTGCGCCGGGCGTCGGGCTGGACGAAGCCGGGGCGCTTCTCGAGTAGCTCGAGCAGCGCATCCGTGTAGGCCGAGAGCTTGAAGAAGTAGTTCTTCTCCTTCTTGCGAACGAGCTCGCGCCCGCTGACGGGGGATTTGAACTCGAACTCCTCCGCCCGGGCGTCGGCGACGTACTCCTCTTCGCCCGGGTCGTACCAGCCCTCGTATTCCCCGAGGTAGACGTCGCCGGTCTCGAGGAGCTGTTCGACCCAGCGCACCACGCGCTCCTTGTGCCGGTCCTCCGAGGTGCGGACGAAGTCGTCGTTGCGGATGCCGTAGCGCGCGAAGGTTTCCTGGAAGATCTCCGCGTTGCGGTCCGCCCAGGCGATCGGGGTGAGGTCCCGCTCGGCGGCGGCGTCGGCGACCTTGGCCGCGTGCTCGTCGGTGCCGGTGAGGAAGAAGACGTCTTCGCCGGCCTGGCGGTGCCAGCGCGCCAGCACGTCGGCCACCGTCGTCGTGTAGAGATGCCCGATGTGGGGGCGGTCGTTCACGTAGTAGATCGGCGTCGTGATGTAGAAGCGTTCGCTCATCGGACGGCCCCGCGGAGGGCGAGCAGGGCACGTTCGGCGACCATCTGGGGGTTCGCGTTGTGCTGGACGAGGGAGCGGCGGCAATCGCGCAGGGTGTGGAAGGCGTCGAGCTCGGCGTCGACGCCGAGGGCCCCGTCGGCGATCTGGCGGCGCACGCGCTCGTTCAGCCACACGCAGGCCGTCCCGAGCAGGTGGCTCACGGCGGCCGCGGCGGGGGCCCGCGCGCCGCGATATTCCTCGGCCCAGTCGAGCAGGGAGGGCACGTCCTCCCGCGCGATGCCATCGAGGCGGGCGGCGATCTCGCGGGTCTCTTCGGGCGTCTCCTCGTCGGCGAGGGCCGGGCGCCGCGGCGGCGCGAAGACCACGCGCTGGCAGCGCGAACGCACCGTGGTCAGGAGCCCTGCGGCGCTCGCGGCGACGAGCACCAGGGTCGTGTCCTCGGGCGGCTCCTCGAGCAGCCGGAGCAAGGCGTTCTGCGCTTCCTGGTTCAGCCACTCCGCATCCGCGATGACCGCGACGCGCCGGCCGCCGCCGTGGGAGCGAAGCTGCAGCGCCGCCTGGAGGGCGCGCACCTGGCCGATGCGCACGCGGGTGTCGTCGGGCCCGCGGGCGACCCAGAGCAGGTCCGGGTGGTCGCCAATGTGCCGGTAGAGCGGGCCGGACTTGCCCGTGCCGTCGATTTCGACGGGCTCGCCCCGCGACGACCGCTGGCAGGCCTCGCACGTTCCGCACGGCTGCCCGCTCTCGGCGGTGCAGACGATGGCTCGCGCGAAGGCCTCCGCGGCCTCGCGCGGCCGCTCCCCCGGGCCGGCGAGCAGGTAGGCCGAGTGGATGCGCCCGGAAGCGAGGCTCCGGCGCAGCAATCCATCGGGCACGGTGTCGGGGGCGGGTTCTGCCATGGAATGCCGGACTCTAGCAACTCGGCGCCCGGCACCGGTTCTTCGGGCGCGATCGGAGCGCCTCGGCCGATGCGCCCGGCGGGGCGTGCGGCTGTATGATCGGGGGTCATGGCGCTCGACGTCGACCGGCCGCTCCCGCCCGCATCGAGCGCGCTGCGCCGGAGCCCCGCGGTCGTCGGCCTGGCCCTCCTGCTCGCTGCCGGGTTCGGCCTCGAGCTCTTCGTCCAGCAGCGCGGTGGCGCCGCAGAGTTCGACGCCCTGATCTCGTCCTACGGGCTCGTTCCGCGAGAGTTCGTCGCCGGGCGCTGGTTCACGCTCGCGACGGCGATCTTCCTGCACGCCGGGTGGCTCCACCTCGGTTCGAACCTCGGCTTCCTCGCCCTCTTCGGCCCGAGCCTCGAGGTGCGCGGCGGCCCCGGCCGGTTCCTGGCGCTCTTCTTCGGCGTCGGCTTCGGCGCCGGCCTCGCCCACGTCGTCTCGCAGCCCGAGGCCTTCGTGCCGGCCGTCGGCGCGAGCGGCAGCATCGCGGGCCTGCTGGGCGCCCATCTGCGTCTCGGCTCCTGGCGCGAAGGCGGCCCGCGCGGGCTCCTGCCGGGCCTGCTCGCCCTGGGCCTCACGCTCGGCCTGGGTGGCTCGGGCGTGGCGGTCTTCGCCCACCTCGCGGGCTTCGCCGGGGGCTGGCTCTCGGCCCCGCATCTCTTCCGGAAGAGCCCCCAGCCCGGCTAGCGATTTTCCCTCTCCGGGGGCCCACTCCGGCCTCAAGTCTTTCCCCGAGGCGGCCGAACTCATGGAGCACGAGGAGGGTCCCCAAATGAGCCGGTTTCTTCGACCGAACGAGGGCGACGCGCCCGCTGCGCCGCCTGCTTCCTACGACTCGGGTACGTCCGAGGCCTTGACCGCCTTCATCGACCAGGGGTCGGAGTTCGAGGGCAAGCTGTCCTTCAAGAACACGGTCCGCATCGACGGCTCGTTCAAGGGCGAGATCTCGAGCGAGAACACGCTCATCGTCGGTGAGCCCGGCGTGGTGAGCGCGACGATCCGTTCGCGACACGTCATCGTGAGCGGCTCGGTCGAGGGCGACATCGTCGCGACCGAGAAGCTCGTGCTGCACAAGACCGCCGAGGTGACGGGCGACGTCCAGACGCCGAAGCTCGTGGTCGAGGAAGGTGCGAGCCTGCAGGGCAGCATCCGCATGGGCTCGAACGCGGACGCGGGCAAGACGAAGCCGGGCGCGAAGCCGAACGGACAGGCCAAGCCCGACGCCGCGGGCAACGGCGCGAACGCCAGCGCGAACTAGTCCGAGCCCGGCCGAACCCGGAGCGGCCGAGCAGGAGCGGCCGAAGCCGGAACGAACCACCCGAGGCGCCGTCGCCCGCCGCCCTTTCGAGGACGGACGGGCGCGGTACGCCTCTCCTTTTTCGTCGGGCCGGCGGAGCAGCCGCGCGGGGCCGGGTCGGGTAGGCTCCGCCCCATGCCGCTCCGTGTCCGCATCCTCCTGTTCGGCAGCATCCGCGAGGCCGTCGGCGCCAAAGACCTCGACGTGAGCCTGCCCGACGGGGCCGACGTCGCGGCCCTTCGCGCCCAGCTCGAAGCCGAGCACGAAGCCTTCGCCCGCGCCTCCTCCCACCTGATGGTGGCCGTGAACGAGGAGCGGGCCGAGGACGCCAAGCCCCTCGCCGACGGCGACGAGGTGGCCTTCCTGCCGCCCGTCTCCGGGGGCGGAGGGCGCTGCTCGCTCCACGAAACCCCGCTCGACGCCGACGCCGTCGCGGCCCGGGTGATGGGCCCCGACGCCGGCGGCCTCGTGACCTTCCTCGGTGCCGTGCGCAATCACTCGAAGGGCCACGAGATCCGCCACCTCCAGTACGAGGCCTACCCGGCGATGGCCTGCGCGGAGATGGAGAAGATCGCCGAGGAGGCGGAGCAGCGCTGGCCGAAGACGCGGGTCGCGATCGCCCACCGCGTCGGGCACCTGGCGATCGGCGACCTTGCCGTGGTGATCGCCGCGGCGTCGCCGCACCGCGGGGAGGCTTTCGCCGCCTGCCAGTTCGCCATCGACACGCTCAAGGTGACCGTCCCGATCTGGAAGAAGGAGGTCACCACCTCGGGCGAGTACTGGGTCGAGGACCACGCCTAGTGTCCGACCCCGGAGCCAAGGACCACGCGGGCCTGCACCGCCACCGGGCCGATGCGCTCGCGAGCGTGCCGACCGCCGTCCTGACGGTGAGCGATACCCGGACGCTCGAGACCGACACGGGCGGCGCGCTGCTCGCCGAGGCGCTCGAGGGCGCCGGGCACGTCGTGGCGAGCCGCACCATCGTGCGCGACGAGCCGAGCGAGATCGAGGCCGCCGTCCGCGACGCCCTCGCGAGCGACGCCGTTCGCGCCATCGTCGTGACGGGCGGAACCGGCGTCGCACCCCGGGACGTCACGCCCGAAACCGTGGCCCCGCTGCTCGACCGCCAGATCCCGGGCTTCGGCGAGCTCTTCCGCATGCTCTCCTACGAGGACATCGGCTCCGCCGCGATCCTCTCGCGCGCGCTCGCCGGCCTCTCCGCGGGGAAGGTCGTCTTCGTCCTGCCGGGCTCCCGGGGCGCCCTCCGCCTGGCCCTCGAGAAGCTCCTGCTCCCCGAACTCGGGCACCTCGCCGCCGAGGCGGTGAAGACGCGATAGGGGAGAGCCCGGGCCCTCCGCCCGCTCTCGCGAAGCGCTTCAAGCCCGGGCCGCAACCGGCCGAAAAACAAGGGATGCGCGCTCTGTCGACCCGCCTCCGAGCGGCCTCGTTCCTGGTGACCTCTGCCCTCCTTCTCGCTGCCCACGCTGCGGCGGAGACCTTCGTCTGGGTGGACGAGAACGGCACCACCCATCTCACCAGCGACCCGTCCAAGGTGCCCCCGTCGAAGCGTTCGGTGGTCGGCGAGGACGTCGAACTCGGCGGACTCTGGGACGGGGAGATCCTCGGTCCGGCGGGCGAGCCCCTGGTCTCCGATTCGAACCGCCCCGAACGGCGGCGGGTGCGCGAGCTGCGCGGTGCCCTCGACGACCTGCGCGCGGGGGAGACGGCCCGCGCCACCACGACGCTGCGCCGCGTCCTCGAGCAGGACCCGAACAACGCCCACGCCCACTGGTACCTGGCGCTGCTCGAACGGCAGCGCGGGCACTTCCGGACCGCCGAGGACCACCTGCGATCCTTCCTGACCCACGCGGGGCCGGAGCTCGAGACCTGGCGTTCTTCGGCGAAGGAGCGGCTCGCGGCCCTCGAAGACGAGCGGCGGCTCCTGCGCGCGGACACCGGGCCGGCGACGTTCCGCCGCGTCGAGAGCCCGAACTTCGTCGTTCGCTACGACCGCGCCCTGGCGCTGCGCACGCCCGACTACGCGCGCACGGTCTCCCGCTACCTCGAGGAGGCCCACGAGCACCTGGTCCGGCAATGGGGCGTCCGCCCGCAGGAGCCGACGACCGTCGTGCTCTACGGCAAGGCGGCCTACGTCCGCGCCCACGCGCACCGCTTCTCCTTCGACACGGTCGGTTTCTACGACGGCCGCATCCACGTCGTCTCGGCCGCGCACCCGGAGGGCGAACTCCGCTCGCTGCTCTTCCACGAGTACACCCACGCCCTCTTTCGCGAGCAGACCGGCGGCGACCGGCCCTACTGGCTGAACGAAGGGCTCGCGGAGATGGCGGAGCGCACGTCGCGGCAGGAGGAGATCCTCTCGCGCTCCGAGCGCATCCGCCTGCGCGACCGGATCCGCAGCGGGACGTGGATTCCGCTCTACCGGCTCTCGCCGAGCTTCGCCGGGCTCGAGGGCGACGACGCGCGCATCGCGTACACGATCTCCACCGCGGCGGCGCAGTGGCTCGTCGAGCGGACCGACAGCTGGAAGCGCGCGCGCCTGCTGGCGGCCCTGGCCCGGGGCGACTCCCAGGACGACGCGCTCCGGGAGGCCGTGGGCCGCGACCTCGACGGCCTCGAACGCGCGGTGAAGGAATCGATCCTCGCCGAGTTCCCGTCGGCCGCGAAGGTCGGCTTCCTCGGCCCCTAGGCCGCCGGCGCGCGCCTACTCCTTCAGCTCGATCTCGACCCGGGAGCCGACGTCCCAGCCGTGCATCCGGGCGAACCCGCCCGGCACCTCGAGCACGGCATCCGCTTCGCGGCGCGGCTGATGCACGGGGAGTTCGCTCTCCGGGGTGCCCGCCGGGAGCGGCGCGGCGCGGTGGGCGATGTCGACGATGCGGCCGGCGCGCAGCCACAGGATGTCGATCTCGAAGTGCATGTCCTTCATCCAGTAGCCGTGGCGGCCCGGCTCTTCGTGCAGGAAGAGCATGCCCTCGCCGTTCGCCAGCTCCGGGCGGCCCGAGAGCCCCTGGGCGCGGCGGGCGGGCGTGTTGGCGACGTCCACGCCGACGGTCGTCCCCCGGATGGTGACCTCGCCGCGCGGAAGGCCCGAGCCGGCGTCCGTGCAGGCGAGCGCGGCGGCCGCGAGCAGGGCGCCGAGGATCTTCAGGCGCTGCGGCTTCATCGGATCTCGAACTCCGTGGCGCCTTCGGTGGCTTCGTCGCGGGCTTCGACGCGGTCCACCCGGGCTTGGCGGGGCCCGGTCTGGCAGAACGCCTCGGCTTCGGCGACGGGTCCCGGAGGCCCCTCGAAGGCGGCTTCGACGCTCCCGTCCGGCAGGTTGCGGACGTACCCGCCGAGGCCGAGACGGCGTGCGACCTGCGTGGTCGAGTAGCGGAAGCTCACTCCCTGGACGCGCCCCTCGATGCGCAGGCGCCTGCGCACGGGCTCCGCGCCGCTCAACGCCGGCGCCCCCGCTTTCCCGGGTGCGGCTCGGGAGCGAAGCGTGCGGCGCGGGTCCAGATGCGGCCCCACATCGCCCGGGTCAGCGTGCCGGTGTTCGTGTTCTGGCGCGAAGGGTGGTAGCTCGAGAGGAGCGCCGGGCGGCCCGGGAAGCGGTGGACGACGCCGTGGCCGAAGGGGTGGTGGGAGAGCGGCGTCTGCTCCCAGGTCCGCAGGACCGCGCGGTGGGCGATCTGCCCGAGCGCCACGACCACCCGCGCGCGATCGAGACGTTCGAACTCCTCCGCCAGCCACGGTGCGCAGCGCGTGATCTCCTCGCCGGTGGGGCGGTTCGCCGGCGGGACGCACTTCACGGCGTTCACGATGTAGGCGCCGCGCAGCCGCTCGCCGTCCCAGTGCCCCGCGCGTTCGAGGCTTCCGTAGAGCCATTCGCCCGAGGCATCCCCCTGGAAGGGGCGCCCGGTCCGGTTCGCGCCGTGGAGCCCGGGGGCGAGGCCGACGATCACGAGCCAGGCGTGCGGGTCGCCGAAACCGGGCACCGGGCGGTTCCAGTAGTCGGGCCGCTTCTTGCGCGAATCGGCCAGGAAGCCCGCGAGGCGCGGACAGCGGCGGCAGCGGGGGATGCGCTGCTCGATCGATCCACCGAGGGTTCCCGGGGAACGGGCGGGGATCGGGCGTGTGCTGCCGGAGTTCTTGCGGACGAGGGGGCGGGCCATGGGCGCGAGAGCCTACAATGGCGCGCACCGTCCCGATAGGCGCGCCGCCGCTTCGGGTCGCCCGGGAGGCTCGCGATGTCCATCGATCCCGAACTGCTGAACGAGGCCCGTGCCCTGCTGCCGGAGACCGTCGCCCTGCGGCGCCGGATCCACGAGCACCCGGAGCTCGGGCTCGAGAATCCGCGGACGCGCGAGGCGATCCTGGACTCCCTCGAGGGTCTCGATCTCGAGGTCGAACAGCACGAGAAGACGACCGGCGTCGTCGCCCTGCTGCGCGGTGCGAAGCCCGGCCCGACGATCCTCCTGCGCGCCGATACCGACGCGCTCCCGATGCCCGAAGACACCGGCCTCGCCTACGCCTCGAAGGAAGACGGGCGCATGCACGCCTGCGGCCACGACGCCCACGTCGCCATGCTCGCCTCCGGGGCCCGCCTGCTCGCGAGCCGGCGCGAGGCCCTCGCGGGCAACGTGAAGTTCATGTTCCAGCCCGGGGAGGAGGGCCTGGGCGGCGCCCGCTACATGATCGACGAGGGGCTGCTCGAGGGGCCCAAGGTCGAGGCGGCCTTCGCGATCCACGTGGACCCGACGGTGCCCGCGGGTGCGGTGGCCTCGCGCCCGGGCGCGCTCCTCGCCGCCGCCGACGCCTTCGTCGTCGACGTGAAGGGGAAGGGCGGGCACGCCTCGATGCCCCACCACGCACGCGATCCGATCCCGGTGGCGTGCGAGATCGTCGCGGCCCTGCAGAGCCTCGTCACCCGCCGCGTCGACGTGTTCGATCCCGCCGTCTGTTCCGTCACCCAGGTGAAGGCGGGGACCGCCTTCAACGTCGTGCCCGAGCTCGCCCAGCTGATGGGGACGATCCGCACCGTCTCGGAGCGCACGCGGAAGCGGATGCGGGAGGGCCTCGAGCGCGTGGTGCAGGGCATCTGCGCGGCCCACCAGATGGAGGGCGAGGTGCGCCTCTTTCCGGGCTACGGCGTGACCTCGAACGATGCGGGCTTCGCGGACTTCACGCGCCGCGTGGCCTCCGAGATGATCGGTGAGGAGCGCTGGATCGACATGCCCGCGCCGATCATGGGCGCCGAGGACTTCTCCTACGTCCTGAACGAGGTCCCAGGGGCGATGGTCTTCCTGGGCGCGCGCCCGGACGACGGGCCGGCCGCGCCCATCCACTCGAACCGGATGGTGCTGAACGAGTCCGCCTTCGCGACGGGCGTGGCGCTCCACGCGGCGATGGCGCTCTCCTACCTGTCCGAGGGGGCCGAGGCCGGTCGCTAGCGCAGGGCCGGGCGCCGCCGTCGACGCGCGAGCCAGCAGGCGAGGGCGGGCCACGCCTCGACCCCGAGGAGCCCGCAGCCGAGTTCCGCCTGGTCGATCACGATCTCCTGCCCCGACGGCACGTTCTTCAGGATCCGCTTCGCACCGTTCGGGAACTTGACCTCGAGGGTCGCCACCTGGGTGGCCGCGCCGAGCCCGAAGTGCGCCGTCCGCTCGCTCTGGCCGAGGAAATGCGAGGTCGCCCCGAGGATGCGGACCTGCTCGTCGCTCGGGCCGGTGACGGAGATTTGGATGCGCGTGCCGAAGCCGCTCGTCGTGTCGCCGCGCCCGACGACCCGGACGCGCAGCCACTCGTTCGCGTTGCCGCCGTCGTTGCGGTAGAGGAGCGGCCCGGTCTGGTTGTTCGCGATGAGGACGTCCTGATCGCCGTCGCGGTCGTAGTCGAAGACGAGCAGGCCCTTGCCCGAGCCCGTGTCGGTCAGCCCGACGGCCGCGGAGACCTCGCTCATGACGCCGGTGCCGTCGTTGCGCCAGAAGCGCATCGGGTCCATCTCCCAGTCGGCGTCGATGCCCACCGGGACGCCGCCCGTGCCGTCCGGGAAGTCGACGCCGTTCGTCTGGACGAGGTCGAGATCGCCGTCGTTGTCGGAATCGAAGAACGCCGCGCCCCAGCCCCAGTAGCCCTCGCGGACGCCGGCCGAATCGGTCTGGTCCGTGAAGCTCCGCCCGCCTTCGTTGCGGAAGAGGCGGTTCCCGCTGTAGCCCCAGCCGCAGGAGACCGTCTCGCAGGTCTCGGCCGGGTCGAAGATCGAGGTGACGAACCAGTCGAGGTCGCCGTCGCCGTCGTAGTCGCCGAAGGTCGAGCCCATGCCGTTCTCGTCGGTGCCGACGCCCGCACCGGCCGTGTCCTCGGTGAAGGTTCCGTCGCCGTCGTTCCAGAAGAGCAGCGTCGTGCCGAAGTCCGAGGTCAGGGTGAGGTCCGGCCAGGAGTCGCCGTCGAGGTCGACGAAGGCGGGCGCGAACACCCAGGATTCGTTCGGGATCACGACGGCGGGCTGCACCCCCGCGGCCAGGGTCACGTCTTCGAAGTGCCCGGGGGCCGCCGCGCCGCGGTTCCGCAGCAGGCGGCTGTTCGAGGTGCCCGGCGCCGCGAGGCCCGAGGGCCGCCACTCGCCGACGTAGAGATCCGGCCAGCCGTCCTTGTCGAAGTCGCCCGCGGCGAGGCCGTAGCCGATGCGCGTTCCGCTCGAGAACACGTCCGCGCCGCGCACCGCCGCCTCCTCGCTGAAGGTGCCCGTGCCGTCGTTGATGAAGAGGAGGTGGGCGTCCTCCGCGAGGGTCGTCACGTAGAGGTCGAGATCGCCGTCCTTGTCGACGTCGAGGAAGAGCGCGCCGTTGGTGTTGCGCGAGTGGAGGTCGAGCCCCGAGCCCGCCGTGACGTCGCTGAAGGTGCCGTCGCCGAGATTGCGGAACAGCACGTCCGGAGCTTCGAGCCGTGTGACGAGCAGGTCGTCCCAGCCGTCACCGTCGACGTCGCCCACGGCCGCACCGCCGCTCATGCGCTCGGGCTCGCAGAAGACGCCGGCGATCAGGCAGTCGGGCGGGAGGTTCCAGACGTGCTGCGGCCCGGCGATGCCGGCAGCCGCGGTCACGTCGGTGTAGGTCTCTGCCGCGGCCGGGGAGCCGGCGAGGAGGAAGGAGCACAGCAGGAGAGGGCGCATCCGCATCCGCGGATTATCCGTCGCCCGGGGGCGGCGAGGCAAGCGGGTTCGGGGCTCGGCCTCGCGGGGATGCCTTCCGGTATGCTGCTCGCGGCCCGAGGAGGGGATGGAACGCACACCGCCGCTCGAACGATTCTTCGGGCCTGCACTTCTTCTGCTCGTCATCGCGCTGTTCGGGGCGGCGGTCGGGTTCGTGCCGATCCGCAGCTTCGACTACTGGTGGCACCTGGCGACGGGGGAGTGGATCGTCGCCCACGGCGAGGTGCCCCGCGTGGACGCCTACACCTACACGGTGCCCGGCGCCCGCTGGATCGATCTCCACTGGCTCTTCCAGGTCGGGCTCCACGGCCTGCACCAGCTCGGCGGGCACGAGGCGGTCCGGCTCGCCAAGGGTGGCCTCGTCTGGCTCGTGCTCGGGGGCGCGGCGGCGATCGGCTTCCGCCGCGGCGCCGCGGGCGTGACCGGCGTCGCGGTGGCGTTGCTCGCCGCGATCGGTTCGAGCCGCTTCCTCGAACGCCCGGACCTGCTCTCCTTCGTCCTGCTGCTCGCGTTGCTCGCTCTGCTCTTTCGCCACGAGCGTTCGGGGGGGTGGGGCGTCCTGGCGGTCGTGCCGCTGCAGCTCGTCTGGGCGAACGTGCACGGACTGTTCGCGGTGGGGTTGGCGGTCCTCGGCATGGCGTTCCTGGCCGAGCTGCTGCGGCCGTGGATGGTTCCCGGCGAACGCCACCGCCGGGCGCGCTGGCTTCCCCTGGTCGTCGCAGGCGCGCTTTCCGGGGCGGTGTCCTTTGCGAACCCGAACGGCCTCGAGGGCGTGCTCTTTCCGCTCGAGCAGCTCGGCATGATCGGCGGCTGGCAGGACCGCGGGGTGTTCGGCCGCGTGATCCTCGAGCTGCGGCCGTCGCTCGAGCTGGGTGTGGCCGCGCTCGCGCCGGTCTGGGCGTTGATCGCCCTCCTGCTCCTCGGCTGGGCGTTGCGGGGGCGCGAAGTCTCGGCCTTCGACCTGCTGCTCGGGCTCGCCTTCCTGTACCTCGCGTTCTCCGCGCGCCGGAACCTCGCGCTGTTCGCCGTCGTGGCCGTTCCGCTCGTGAACCGCAGCCTCGGCGCCGCCGTCGCGACGCGGGTTCCGGCTCGGCTTCGTCGCTACGCGAACGCCGGCGTCCTGGCCCTGCTCGTTCTGCTCGGAGGCGTGTTCGCGGCGCGCAGCCTCGAAGGTGCCTGGGGGTCGGAAGGCCGCTCGGCTCCGGCGCTGTTCCCGCTCCAGTATCCCGAAGCGGCCGTGGACTGGATCGAGCGGGAGCGGCCACCCGGCCCGATCTATCACCGCATGGGCGACGGGGGCTATCTCATCGCGCGCCTCTTCCCGGCGTACCGGGTGCTCGTCGACGGCCGGCTCGAGGTGTTCGGGGCCGAGCGTTTCGCGGACTTCGAGGTCGAGGACGGCGGCCGCCCGGAGAACTTCCGGCGCCTCGAGCGGCGCTATCGCTTCGGCACCGCGCTCCTCCATCACGCGCTCCTGCCCGATACGTCGCTGCTCTCTGAGCTGCATCGCGACCCGGACTGGCGGATGGTCTGGCTCGACGATGTCGCGGCCGTCTTCGTTCGCGAGCCCGCCGGCGCGGACTGGGAAGCGGCCGACCCCGCCTCACTCTCCCGGCTCCCCGAAGCCGGACGCGCGGATCTCGACCTCTGGCGTCGGCGCGTGCGCATCGGCCTGCTCTCGGCGCTCGGCGAGCCCCGGCAGGCCCTGGCGCTGGCCGACGAGAGCCTCGCCCTCCACCCCGACGCCCGGATCGAGGGGCTCCGGGATCAGCTCCGGCGCCAGACCCCGCTCGGCGCGCAGGGGCTCTGAACACACGGTCCGCGGAATGGAGCTTCCGTTCCAATGGAAAAGGTTTTCCGTCGAGGGGGCTCGATCCGGCCCGATCCGGCGGGCCGAGAGCGCCAAGTCCCTGAAATCGTGTTGCAAGGGACCTTGGCCTGAGTCTTGCACTTAACGCTCAGTCGGTAGCCACGGCTGCCACGGGAAGGGGAGGAGCGCGGGCACCGCAGCTCCGCCTTCTCGCCACATGTTCGGTCTCGCGTCCGGCCCTGGGAACCGGCCGCGGGAATGCTGGGAAGGAAGTGTTGGATGCGGATCACGAAGTCTCTCTTTGCGTTCGCGCTGGCGGCCGGTTTTGCCGGGACGGCCACCGCGGCGCCTCTCGTCTACAACGTCTTGAACACGAGCACGCTGAGCGGCGACATCGAGGGTGAGCTCAAGGTGACGGTGTTCTCGAACATCGGCACGTTCGATGGAACCGGCATGGTGTCCGGCGCTCTCTCGGCAACGCCCGAGGGCACGATCACGGCCGACTGGGGCTCGCCCGGCTGGGACAACTCGGTCACGCTGAACGACATCGACATCAGCAACCCGAACCCGGGCTCGGTGACCGGCACCGTCGGCATCGACGTCGGCATCCTCGGCACCCTGAACTTCGACCTCAACATCGACGTGGACGAGATCACGCTCGGGCTCGACGCACCGGTCACGACCTCGCCGATCCCGTCGGAGACGGTCCCCGGCCCGGGCGGCTGGAGCGCCATCTTCCCCTCGGTCGGTATCGTGCTCGGCGCAACGGCGAGCGGAAGCGCCGACGGCATCGTCGACATCAACATCGCGCCGTTCAGCTTCGGCGGCGGAACGCCCGTGGACATTCCGGTCCTCGGGACGCTCGATCGGCTCTTCAGCGGACCGACCGAGGTCGGCACGCAGCTGACGGTGCCGCTCCCCGGCGTGGGCTTCGAGGTTCCGGCCGGTGACCCGGTCAGCCAGCCCGCACCGGGCTGTGAGCTCCAGACCTTCTTCTGCGCCGTGAACGTGACGTCCGTGGAGCTCGAGATCGTTTCGCTCGAGTTCCTGAACGTGACGGGCAACATCGTCGCGGACAATCTCGCTGCCACGATTCCGGTCCCCGAGCCGGCGCTGGCCGCGGTCTTCGCCGCGACCGTCGTCGGTGGGGTCGCGATCGCACGGCGGCGCCGCTCCTGAACCAGGGCCTCCAACCTGGCCGCGAGACCTCGCGTCTCGCGGCCAGGCTTCCCTCCGCCCGGTTCCGCACGTTCCTGGCCGTCCTCCTGACGGCCGTTGGCCTCCTCCAGATGGCCGGTTCGATCTCCGGTTCTCGCTTCCTGCTGGCCCTCGGCTCGCTCTCGGGCGCGGCGCCACTGCCCCGCGTTTTTCGCAACAGTCAGGGCATCGACACCTTCGCGCGGCGCGCGCGCGTCGAGCTCGTGCTGGCCGACGGCAGCGTTCGCGAGTTCGCGATCGATCGGAACTTCGGCGCCGCATTCGACGGCCCCGTCGTCCGCATGGCCGCCTACGCCCACGCGGCGATGTATGCGGGCCTCCCGGGCACCGACCCCGACCACGGGCTGCTGCGCTTCGGTTTCTGCCGCCGTGGGCCCGCTGCGCGCGCCCTCGGCGTCGAGGAGGAGGTGGTTCGCGTTCGCGTCGTGAACCAGAGCGCGCTCGCCAACGACGAGCCCCTCGGCGAGGCCTTCCTCGTGTGCGCGCCGTGAGGGAGACGTCGGTCCCGGCTCCCGGGGTCGCGCTGGCCGGCCGCTCCGGGCCCCACGCGTTCGCGGCCTTCCGGATCCTCCTGGGCTTGGCTCTCGCGCTCCAGCTCGCCGCCTGGTTCCCCCACGCGGCGGAGCTCTTCTCGAAGGACGGGATTCCGAGCCTCGGCGCGGGGGGCCTTGCCGGGGTGCTGCCGAGCCCCTTCCCGGCGGAGCCGGCGGTCGCCCGGGCCTGGCTCGCCGGAATGGGGGTTCTCTCCCTGGCTCTGGCCGCCGGCGTCTGGCGGCCGACGGCCGCCGTCCTCCTCTGGTACGGCTGGGTCTGCCTCGGGCACGCGGCGCCGCAGACCCAGACCGTGGCGGCGCCGTTTCTCGGCTGGCTCCTGCTGGCGTCGGCACTCGTTCCGCCCGGGGAACCCTGGCGTCCGTTCGGGCGGAGCCCGGCGCGGCCCGAAGGCGGGCGGGTCCCCCGAGCGCTCTTCGTCGGGGCCTGGGTGGTGCTCGCCGCGGGCTATGGGCTCGCGGGGTTCGACAAGCTCGCGAGCCCGGGCTGGCGCCAGGGCGATGCCCTCTCGGCCGCCGCGGGGCTGCCGTACGCGCGGGAGTGGGCGGCCCAGCTCCTGTTCGCCCTCCCGCGCGGTCTCCAGCGCGCGGCGACGTGGGCCGGTCTCGGCGTCGAGCTGGTCTTCCCGCTGCTCGCGCTCTTCCGGGCGACGCGGCCCCTGGCATGGGCCATGGGGGTCGGTCTGCAGCTCGCCCTCCTGGCACTGTTCGCGTTCCCGGGCCTCACGGTCGGTATGCTCGTGATGCACGCCTTCACCTTCGACCCGGCCTGGGCCGAGGCGATCCGGGCAAGACTCTCGAGGGGAAACGGATGAACCGGCTCCCGGCCGCCGCGCATCGGGCTTTCTACAACGTGGCCGATGCCCTCTGTCCGCCGGCCGCCGGCGCGCCCGTCGCAGACATCGCGCCGGCCCTGGAGGCTTGCCTCGCACGCCGGGGGGAAGGGGCCGTGCGGCGCCTGCTCGGGATCCTCGGCCGCCTCGAGAAGCGGCCGCTCCGGGGCTGGAAGGCCCAGGCCTTCTCCGCGCTGCCCCGTCTCGAGCGCAAGGCGCGGCTCGCGTCGCTTTCCTCGGACGACGCCGCCTGGCTCGCCGCACTCCACGCGGAGGCCCATGACGGTCTCGGGCGCCCGGCTCCCGCGGCGTCTGCCGGCCCTCAGTCCGCTTCAGGGGCGTAGATCTCGAAGTCGACGAGCTTCTCGCGCAGGTGCTCGCGCAGCCGCTCGACGATGCGCGCCTCGAGCTGGCGGACGCGTTCCCGGGTGACGCCGAGGTCCTCGCCGATCTCGGCGAGGGTGCGCGGCTCGTCGGAGAGCAGCCGCTCGGTGACGATCTTCTGCTCGCGTTCGTCCAGGGTCTCGCGGAAGGCGTCGACCTGCTCGAGGAAGACCTGCCGGAGCTCCGCATCGCCGACGGCGTCCTCCGCGCTGACGGACTCGGCGCGCACGAAGTCGCCGAAGCTCGCGCCGCCCTCGTCGTCGCGTCGCGCCGGCGCTTCCATCGAGAGGTCCGAGCCCGAGAGCCGCTGCTCCATCTCGATGACGTCTTCTTCGCTCACGTCGAGCCGCTCGGCGATCATCTTCGGCTCGACCTTGAACCCCTCGGCTTCGAGGGCGCGCTTCTCCTTGTTCAGGCGGAAGAAGAGCTTGCGCTGGGCGCGGGTCGTCCCGAGCCGCACCATGCGGATGTTGTCGAGCAGGTACTTCAGGACGTAGGCGCGGATCCAGTACGCCGCGTAGGTCGAGAGCTTGGTTCCGGCGTAGGGGTCGAAGCGCTCGACGGCCTTCACGAGGCCGACGTTGCCCTCCTGGATCAAGTCGAGCACCTGGGTCCAGGCGCGCCGGTACTCCATGGCGATCTTCACGACGAGCCGCAGGTTCGAGAGCACGAGGCGCTGGCCGGCCTCCGCGTCGCCGTGATCCTGGAAGCGGACGGCGAGGGCGTGCTCTTCCTCGCGGGAGATCGGCGGGTGGTTCGCGAGCTCCGCCGTGTAGCGTGTGAGCGCGTCGACGCGCTCGAGGCCGGACTCGTCGCTCGTCGGCCGGGCGGGCAGGGTGAAGCCGCGCTCGGGGACGGCGGGCAGCGCCTCCGCAGCGTCCGTGGCGTCGGTGGGGTCTTCGGCGTCGCCCTCGGGCTTGGGATCACTCACGCGAGGGGGGAGGGTAGCAACGAAAAACGGGGCCAGCGCAGCGCGCCGGCCCCGTTCGGGTTTCGCGACGAAGGCGTCGCTACTTCTTCAGGCTGCGGACGAAGGCGACCATGTTGTCGAGGTCGGCCTCGGAGAGCGTCGCACCCCAGGGCGCCATCATCGGCGAGCCGCCGTAGGCGCCGGCGCCGTTCTTGATGACGAGGGTGAGGTCGGCGTCGGTGCCGGCCTTGCCGTCCTTGTCGGCGTCGATCTTGAAGTCGCCGATGGAGAAGTCGCGGGGCTTCGGGTTCAAGGAGCCGCCGACGGGGCCGTCGCCCTTGCCGGTGGCGCCGTGGCACGAGCCGCAGAACATGTCGTACTTGGCCTTGCCGGCGGCCGCATCGCCAGCCAGGGCCGCGGGGGCCGCGAGGAAGGCGCCGGCGGCGAGGGCGAAGAGCGCGGAGCGAGCAATGGAACGAGTCATGAGGTCTCCTTGGGTCTCCCGGCTTGTTCTCGTGGCACCGGGTTAGAGGCGGCCGGACTGTAGCTCCAGCCGTTTTCGCGTCAAACGTGGCGGAACGCCTCGTGCCGGGCGGGCACGGAACGGACCGTCGAAACCCCGCGCGGCCTTCGCGCGGATGGCCCGGGCCGCGCTAGCGCCCCGAGCGGTAGTGGCGGAGGAACTCCACGAGCAGCCGGACCCCGACGCCCGTCGCCCCGAAGGGCTGGGTGGGCGTGCTCTTCTTGGTCCAGGCGGTGGCGGCGATGTCGAGGTGCACCCAGGGCGTGCCCTCGGTGAAGTACGACAGGAACGCGGCGGCCGTGATGGTTCCGCCTTCGCGGCCCCCCGTGTTCTTGATGTCCGCCACCTGGCTCCGGATGTGCTCCCGGTGCTCCTCCCACAAGGGCAGCTGCCAGACGCGTTCTCCGCAGGACTCCCCTGCCAGATGAATGCGCTCGGCCAGCTTTTCGTCACTGCCCATCATCGCCGTCGCCCACGGCCCGAGGCCGATCACGGCGGCCCCGGTCAGGGTCGCCAGGTCCACCATGGCGTCCGGCTCGAACTCCGTCCGCCCGTAGTGGAGGGCATCCGAGAGTACGACGCGCCCTTCGGCGTCCGTATTCAGGACTTCGATGGTGGTTCCGGCGGAAGTCTTCACGACGTCCCCGGGGCGGTAGGCGGTGGCGCTCGGGAGGTTCTCGGCGGCCGGAATCAGCCCAACCACGTGGAGGGGCAGGTCGAGGAGCCCCACGGCCCGCATGGCGCCCACGACGGCTGCGGCGCCGCCCATGTCGTGCTTCATCTCGTCCATGGCCGCGCTCGGCTTGATCGAGATGCCGCCCGAGTCGAAGGTGATGCCCTTGCCGACGAGGACGACGGTGGGCCGGCCCCGGCTCCCCTTGGCCTTGCGGCCGTGCTCCATGACGATCAGGCGCGGGGGGCGCGAGCTTCCGCCACCGACGGCCAGGATGCCGCCCATCTTGCGCTTCTTGAGCTCCGGGACGCCGAAGGCCTTGAAGCGCAGGCCGGCCTCCTTGGCGACGCGTCCCGCTTCCTTGGCGAGCGCCTCGGGCGGCAGGTCGCCGCCGGGCTCGTTCGAGAGGTCGCGGGCGACGTTCTGGCTCTCGCCGATCACCTGGCCGGCCTTCGCGCCGGCCTTGGCCTTGGCGATGCCCTTCTCGTTCTCGAAGTAGAGCGTGCAGGCCGCGACGCCCTTGCTCTTCTTCTTCGCCCCGAGCGTCTGGTAGCGGTCGAAGCGGTAGTGGCCGAGGGTCGCGCCTTCGGCGAGGGCCTGGGCCACGGCGCCGGGCTCGAGGCCGCGGCCCTGGGGCGAGAGGGCGGCCACGCGGGTTCCGCCGTTGCGCAAGGCGGTGCGCACGGCTTCGCCACCGATGCCGCGCAGGCTCTCGGTGTCGGGCCGGTCGGCGCCGCCCAGGCCCACGAGCAGCACGCGCTTGGCCTTCACCCGCCCGGTGCCGTAGGCCAGGTGGCTCTGCCCGCGCTTGCCGCGGAAGTCGCCCGCCGCCACGGCGGCGGTCAGGGTGCCGCCGAGGGCCTTGTCGAGAGCCGCCACGGCGGCCGGCAGCCGCCAGCCCTTCTCGGGCAGTTCCGGGACGGGCAGGGCCAGGACGTCCACCGCGATGCTGCCGAGCTTCTTCGCCGTCTGACGGGCGACCGAGACCTTCATGGGATTCCTCTCTTGTCCGGGATCCTTCCCGGTTTGACTGCGATCGCCACCGCGGGCCGATCGGTTCTACTGAGCACTCTCCATCGATCCGGGGATCGGTTGAAGTCACCTAGGGGCTTGCCTAATTTGCTCGCTTCGCGAGGCCATGGGTGATGGCGCGTCGCTCCCGGGCTCGAAGAGTACCGGCCGACGCCTGTGTGGGGGGCCGTCTCGTGAGCCTGGACATCGTCGACCTGGTTCTCCAGGCGTCTCTCATCGTTAAGCTCGTGCTGGTCCTGCTGGCGTTGTTCTCCGTCACGTCCTGGGCACTGATCCTCTACAAGTGGCGCGAGCTTCGCCGCGCGCAGCAGGATAGCGAGGCCTTCGTCGGGGTCTATCACGAAGGGGCCTTCGAATCGGCCTACGAGGCGGCCCGGCGGCTCGAGCGCTCGCCCGCCGCGGCGACCTATCTCCAGGGCTACGTCCAGCTGAACCGGTTGGCCAAGTACGCCACCGGGCCCGGCCGGGAGATCTCCGAGGAGCAGATCACCGGGATCTGCCGTCACGTCGATTGGACCGCGGCGCGCGCGATCTCGGGCCTCGAGCGCGGCCTGCCGTTCCTCGCGACGACCGGCAGCGCGACGCCCTTCATCGGCCTGTTCGGAACCGTGATCGGCATCATCGACGCCTTCACCGGCATCGCGGCCACCGGGACGGCGAGCCTCGCCGTGGTCGCCCCGGGTATCGCGGAGGCGCTCGTGGCCACGGCCGTCGGTCTGGTCGCCGCCATCCCCGCGACGATCTTCTACAACCAGTTCGTCGGCCAGCTGCGCGACGTCGTCGGCACGGTCGACCTGTTCGCGACCGAGCTCAAGGACGACCTGCGCAACCGCGCGACGAGCGGGCCCCGGACGGCCCGCGTGGCCAAGGCCTGATGGGCGCCAGCTCCGGCCGAGGCGGCTACGGCCAGCCGCTCTCCGAGATCAACGTCACGCCGCTCGTCGACGTGATGCTCGTGCTGCTGATCATCTTCATGGTGACGGCGCCGATGATGCAGCAGGGCATCGACGTCGATCTGCCCGACACGACGACCCAGGCCCTGCGCGTGAAGAACGAGCCGCTGATCCTGACGGTGAAGAAGGACGGCACGGTTCACGTCGGTCGGTCCGAGGTGAAGCCCGGCGATCTCGAGAAGAAGCTCACGGCGATCTTCGAGGGCCAGGACGAGCCCGAGGTCTTCCTGCGGGCGGACGCGGCGGCGCCCTACGGCCTCGTGGCCCAGGCCATGGCCGCCGCCCGCGGCGCCGGGGCGAAGAAGCTCGGGATGGTGACCGAGCCCGAAGGCCGCTGATGGCCGGCGCGCGTCCGCCGCGCGGTGCTGCCCCCGGCGAGGCCTCGTGAGCGCGGCCCTCGCCGGTTGGGACGAGGCCCGACGGCGCGGCTTCCGCAAGGCATTCGCGTTCTCGGCGCTCTTCCACGCGGCCATCGTCGCCTTCTTCGTGATCCAGCCGGGCTTCCCGAAGCGCCGGATCGAGTTGCCGAGCGTCGTCACCGTCGAGCTCGTGGCCGCCGCACCGGCTCCCGCGCCGCGGCCGGCTCCGAAGCCGGCGCCCGCCCCGAAGGCCGCCCCGGCGCCGGCTCCCGCGCCGAAGCCGGTGCCGCGCAAGGTGGTGCTGCCGACGCGGCCGACGCGGAAGGTCGAGCCCCGCGAGATCGCGAAGCCGCCGCCCAAGCCCGCGGAGGCGGAGTACGACGATCTCCTCGAGTCCCTGCGCGCCGATGCCGGGGAAGCCCGCCCGGATCCGATCGAGATGGTGCGCCGCCGCACGACGCCTCCGCCCACGCCCGCTCCCCGGGCCCCGGCTCGCCCCCAACCCAAAGCGGTCCCCGCACCCCAGGCCAGCGGCCCCGGCCGGCCGGCTCCGCCGGAGGTCGTGGCCTGGCTGCGCGACGCCCGGATCCACGTTCGGCGCGAGTGGGTGCTCGAGGCGGGATTCCGGCGCGAGCCCCTCGAGACCCACGTCGAGGTCACCCTCGACTCCGGCGGGCACGTCCAGGGCGAGCCGAAGATCACGCGGCGATCGGGGAACCCCTGGTACGACGAGTCCGTCGTAAGGGCGATCGAGAAGTCGAGCCCGCTGCCGGCGCCGCCGGAAGCGGGAAAGTGGCCGTTCGTGTTCCGGCCGGAGGATGATTGATGCTGCCGAGGCTTCTCGTTCTGCTCCCGGTCTTGCTGGCGACGGCCGCGGCCGCCCAGGACCGCCCCGCCGTGGTCGTGACCGATCCTTCCGCGGCGGCCTACCGCGTCGCGCTCCAGCGCTTCGCCCCCGGCCCCGGGGAACGCGGGAAGGTGGAAGCGCTCCACAAGGAGATCGCCGCGGCGCTCGAGTTCTCGGGCCTCTTCCAGGTCCTGGATGAGGAGGCCTTCCTCGGCCCCGTCGCGACGGGCTCCTTCGACGACCGCGTGGCCTGCACGGACTGGTCGCAGATCCGGGCCGACGCGCTCGTCCAGGGCGCGATCCAGAGCGAGCGCGGCAAGCTCGTCGTCGAGTACCGCGTGATCGACGTGGCGCGCGCGTGCCGGAGCCTGCGCCGCCACCGCTACCGGGCGAGCCCCGGGGATTCGAAGACGCTCGCCCGGCGCGTGGCCGACGACGTCGTGGCCGCCTTCACCGGGAAGGCCGGGGTGTCGAGCACCGAGATCGTCTTCGTTTCGAACCGCAGCGGGGTTCCCGAGATCCACGTCATGGACGCGATCGGCGGGAACGAGCGCGCGATCACCAAGAGCGGCTCGATCAACCAGTTCCCGTCCTGGCACCCGAAGGGCAACGAGATCGTCTACACGTCGTACCGCGACGGAGGCCGGCCCCACATCTTCGTCCTCGCGCGGGTGGGCCGCTCGGGCCGGATCCTGCGCGCGCTCAGCCCCGCCCAGTCCCACTACCGCGCGGTGTTCGAGCCCGACGGCCCGCGCCTGGCCCTGGTCGCGAAGGAGGGCCCCGCGGCGGAGATCTTCACGGTGGCCCGGAGCGGACGCTCCCTGAACCGGCTGACGAACAACCGCGCCATCGACGTCTCGCCCGCCTGGTCGCCCGACGGCCGCAAGATCGCCTTCGTCTCGGATCGCTCGGGTTCGCCCCAGATCTACGTGATGACGCGCGAGGGTGTCGGTGTGCGCCGGATCACCTTCAACGGCCGCTACAACACGTCGCCCGCCTGGTCGCCGGACGGCCGCTGGATCGCCTACGAGGCGCGCGTGGGCGGCCAGTTCGACATCTGGCTGATCGATCCCGAAGAAGGGACGAACGTTCCGCTCGTGTCGCACCCGCGGAGTGACGAAGGACCCTCCTGGTCTCCGGACGGCAGGAAGGTCGTGTTCAGCTCGTCCCGGCGGGGAAGCCACGATCTCTACCGGGTCGACGTGAGCGGGAAGAACCTGGTGCGGCTCACGCGGGGCCGCGGCGACGAGAAGAGCCCGTCCTGGGGCCCCTATCCCCGCTAGGGGCGGCGCGGTACCGTTTCGCGCGGGGGGCCTCGGCCGCAGGGATGCGGGCCGGGTCTGGAAGGGGAGGTTGCCCATGCATCGCACGAAGAATCGGAGAAGTGCGCGCGCCCTGCGCGCTGCGCTCGGCGCAGGCTTCGTCGCCCTGTTCGCGACGGGCTGCGCCACCACGGCAGAGTACCGTGCGCTCGAGCGCGACGTGCGCGAGCTGCGCGCTACCGGAGCCGGCAGCAACGTGGCCGCCCGTGAGGCGGCGGACCTGGGCGTCCGGCTCGACGAGATCGAAGCGCGGCTGAACGAGATCCAGGGTCAGCTCGAGCAGATCGAACACCGCAGCGAGCGGGCGCTCGAAGAAGCCACCGCCGCGCGCTCGGAAGCCGCCGAGGCGCGGGGCGACGCGGACACCGCCCGGCGGGAAGCCAGCGAAGCCGCGCGCACGGCGAGCGAAGCGCGCGACGCGGCGGGGCAGGGGGCGTCGACGGCGCCGGCACCCGGCCCGTCCGTGGCGGTCGCACCGGTGCCCGAGGTCTCGCCGGACCCGGCGCTCTCGATTCCGGGCGCGCCGACGGCGGATCCGCTGAGTTCGGTGCCCGCCTCGGCGCCGGGCCCGGGCACGCCGGGCGGGACGGGCGTGATCGAGGCCTACCGCTCGGCCTACGCCGCGTGGCGAAACGACGATACCCGGGCCTGCATTGACCAGTTCCGGCAGTTCTTGCAGACTAACGCGTCCTCGCCCTTCGCCGACGACGCGTCGTATTGGATGGCGGACTGCTACTTCAAGCAGGGGGACTACAAGACGGCCATCCTGCGTTTCGACGACGTGGTTTCACGCTATCCCACGGGCAACAAGGCAGCGGACGCGCTCTATCGCCAGGGCGAAGCGCTCCTGCGGTTGGGCCCGGGTTACACGAAGGCGGCGGGCAAGGCCTTCGAGCGGGTGTTGCGGGAGTACCCGGAGTCGGACCGCGCGATCGAAGCGCGACGTCAGCTCGAGATCCTGGGCACGGGCTAGAGCCGGCGGCGCGACGAACCGGGGCGACTCGAGCCGGATGCGGACCGGGTTCGAACCGAAGTGGAGACGGGACAGCGATGAGAAAGCGGGAGCTCGAGAAGTTCCGGAAGATCTTGCAAGGGCAGCGCGACGAGGTCCTGGGCCGCGCCCAGAAGGCCCTCTCGGGCGACATCCACCTCGACCCCGACGATTTCCCCGACGAGATCGACACCGCCTCTTCCGAGGTGGGCCTGGCGTTCATCGGCCGCTTGCGCGAGCGCGAACGCGGACTGCTCTCGAAGATCGAGGCGGCGCTCGAGAAGATCGAGGACGGGGAGTACGGGGAGTGCGAGAACTGCGGGGAGGAGATCGGGCTGAAGCGGCTCGAGGCTCGGCCCGTGGCTCGGCTTTGTATCGAGTGTAAGTCGGAGCAGGAGAAGCTCGAACGGAGCATGGGCGGGTAGCGCCGGCTCCGGCGCGGGCCGAGGGGAACCCTTCGGCTCATGGCTCGCCCGCTCGGGCAGCCGACACCGATTGAACATCCGAGTGCGGGCTGCGCTTTACTTCGCCGAAGGGTTCCCCTCGGCCCGCGCCTCCTCGGTGATTCGCCCTTCTTTTGGAAAACGCACCCATGCTCGTTCTCGGGATTGAGAGTTCTTGTGACGAGATGGCCGCTGCCGTGGTTCGGGATGGGCGGGGCATCGTTTCGTCCGTGATCCACGAGCAGCGGGACGTGCATGCGCCCTATGGCGGGGTGGTGCCGGAGCTGGCTTCTCGGGATCACGTTCGGGCGGTTTCGGGTGTGGTCGAGCGGGCGCTCGCCGCGGCGGGGATCGCGGAGAGCGAGCTCGACGGGGTGGCGCTGACGGCGGGGCCGGGGCTGATCGGATCCCTGCTCGTGGGGCTCTCCTTCGGGAAGGCCCTGGCGTGGCGGCTCGGCATTCCGCACGTGGGCGTGCATCACCTGGCCGGTCACCTGGCTTCGGCGCAGCTCGGCGATGCGCCGCTCGAGACGCCCTTCGTCGGCCTCGTCGTCTCCGGCGGGCACACGGCGCTCTACCGGATCGAGGACGATGCGCCGCCGCGGCTACTCGGCCAGACGCGGGACGACGCCGTGGGCGAAGCCTTCGACAAGGTCGCGAAGCTGCTCGGCCTCGGGTTCCCCGGCGGTCCGGCCGTGGCGGCGGCCGCCGAGGCGGGGGACGAAGCCGCCATCGAGTTTCCCCGGCCGATGCTCGACGGGCCCGGCCTCGACTTCTCCTACAGCGGGCTGAAGACCGCGGTGGCGCTGGCGGCGGAACGCGCACCTTCGCTCACGCCCGAGACCGTTTCGGACATCGCCGCCTCCTTCCAGGCGGCGGCCACGGACGTGCTCGTCGCGAAGGCGCGTCGCGCGCTCGACCAGGAGGGCCTGGCCCGGCTCGCGGTCGTGGGCGGCGTCGCTGCGAATCGCCGCCTGCGGGCGCAGATGGCGGCGGCGGCCGAGGCGGAGGGGTTCGAGGCGTGTTTCCCGCCGCTCTCGCTGTGCACCGACAACGCCGTCATGATCGCGGCCGCCGGCTCGCAGCTGCTCGCCCGGGGCGAGCGACACGCCCTCGACCTGACCGCCTTCTCGCGCGTCCCGCTCGGGGATGCACCGTGGACCGAAGCCGAAGCCTCCGCGTGAGCGTCTCCGTCCGCGTGAGCGTGGGCCGGGAGTCCAGGCGTTGAGCGTCTCCGAAGTGCGCGGCCTGCTCGAGCGCCACGGCCTCGCGCCCCGCCGCGACCTCGGCCAGAACTTCCTCGTCGACCCGGACCTCGCCCGATCCCTCGTGCGCGCCGCCGGCGTCTCGCCGGGGGAGTCGGTGCTCGAGGTCGGCGCGGGGCTCGGCATCCTGTCCCGGGCGCTCGCCGAGGTGGCCGAGCAGGTCACGAGCCTCGAGATCGATTCGGGTCTCGTTCGCCTGCTCGAGGCGGAGGGCGCGCTGCCCGGCAACGTCTCGCTCCGTCACGGCGACGTGCTGGCCCAGGATCTCGCGGCGCTCGTCGACGAGCTGCCCGGCCGGGTTCGCGTGGTCGCGAACCTGCCGTACTCGGTCGGCTCGGTCGTGCTGCGCCGGGTCCTCGACCTGCGGGAGCGGCTCGCGGGCTGGTCCGTGATGGTGCAGAAGGAGGTGGCGGCCCGCGTTGCCGCCGCGCCGGGCGAGCGGGACTACGGCTCCCTGGCCGTCCTCCATGCGCAGACGGCCCACGTCCGCCGCGTCCGCGACCTGGCCCCCCGCTGCTTCCACCCTGCGCCGAAGGTGACCTCGACCTTCCTCTGCCTCGAACCGCGAACGGACTCGCCGCTCCGGAGCGGCGAGCTGGCGGGCTTCGAGCGCGTGGTGCGGGCCGCCTTCGGCCAGCGACGCAAGACGCTCGTGAACGCCCTGCGCGGCGGGGGGCTCTCGCCGGCGGTCGAGCCCGATGCCGTGCGCGCCGTGCTCGAGGCGCTCGGCCATCCCGCGGACGTGCGCGCCGAGCGGCTCTCTCCGGACGACTTCCTGGCACTCGCCCGCGCCTTGCCCGCGGGTACCGAGGCGAGCCGCTAGCCTCTCGCGATGGACGCGGCGACCCTGCTCGACCAGCTCGCTGACCTCGCCCGGGAGGTGGGCATCGACGTTCGCGTGCTGGCGCGGACGCCCGGCACCGACGCTGCGCCGGCCTCGGCCGTCTGCCGCGTGCGCGGCGAGGTCTGGGTCGTGCTCTCGGAGGGAGACCTCGTCGCGGATCGCATCCGGGTCCTCAGCGAAGCGCTGCGCGAACACGCAGGCCCTGCGCTGGCGGAGCGCTACCTGCCCCCGGCCATTCGGGATCTGCTCGAAGGGCCGAACGCCGGGGCGGAGGGCTGAGCCGGGGAGCGCCCCAGGCCGAGTTCCGGCCGGCCCTTGACCCAAGCCCGAAAATCGGCCTAACCTTCCGAAGTCGAGAGGTCTCGCACGGTGCGAACTTCATCGACACAACCCAACCGGACGCCACATCCGTCCGGAACGAGAGTGACGCCGATCCTGCAAGAGCAAAGCTCGTATCCCTCGGGAGCGAGACGGAGGCTCGAGCCAGGTGGGATCGAGCGGATGGCGAGCCTCCGGGCGCGGCCATCCCCCACCCGACGCGCCTCCGGTTTCAAGACCGGCAGGCGCGCTTTTGTTTCCAGTGGATGAGGCGAACGGGCCGACGGAGTCCCCCCTCATGTCGACCGTCACCCAGGAAGCGGTGCGCGAGCACCGCGTCACCGTCCGCACGCTCCAGAGCCGCAAGCGCAAGGCCCAGCCGATCTCGATGCTGACGGCCTACGACTGCACCTTCGCGCGCATCTTCGACGAGGCCGGGATCGACGTCCTGCTCGTCGGCGACTCGCTCGGGAACGTCGTCCAGGGGGCCGCGACGACGCTGCCCGTGACCATGGACGAGGTCGTCTACCACACGCGCATGGTCGCCCGCGGGATCCGGCGCTCGCTGCTGGTCGGGGACATGCCCTTCGGGAGCTACCAGGTCGGCCCGGAGGACGCCGTCCGCAACGCCATCCGCCTCGTGAAGGAGGGCGGCGCCCACGCCGTGAAGCTCGAGGGCGGGACCGCCGTCGCCCCGTCCATCGCGCGCATCGTCGCGGCCGAGATCCCGGTGATGGGCCACGTCGGGCTGACTCCCCAGGCCGTCCACCGCATGGGCGGGTTCCGGGTGCAGGGGCGCACGGAGGAGGCGCGCGAGCGCGTGCTCGCCGACGCGCGCGCGGTCGAGGAGGCCGGCGCCTTCGCGGTCGTGCTCGAGGGCATGCCGAAGGCCCTGGCCCGCGAGATCACGGCCGAGCTCTCGATCCCGACCATCGGCATCGGCGCGGGCGTCGGCTGCGACGGTCAGGTGCTCGTGATGCACGACATGCTCGGGCTCTCGGACTGGACCCCGAGCTTCGTGAAGCAGTACGCGAACCTCGGCTCGCTGGCCTCCCAGGCGGCGCGGGCCTTCGCGGACGACGTCGCCAACCGGAAGTTCCCGGGCGATGAGCATGCCTACGAGTAGCCTCGCGGCGGTCCGCGCGGAGAACGCGACGATCCGCTGCATCGAGTCCGTGGCGGAGGCGCAGTCCCATGCGGACGCGCTGCGCGGTGCGGGCCGGCGGCTGGCCGTCGTGCCGACCATGGGCTGCCTGCACGAAGGCCATCTCTCGCTCGTGCGCGAAGCGCGCCGGCACGCGGACGTGGTGTGGGTCACGATCTTCGTGAACCCGACCCAGTTCGGTCCGGGGGAGGACTTCGAGCGCTACCCGCGGACCCTCGAGGCGGACCTCGCCGCCTGCACCGAAGCGGGCGCCGACGCCGTCTTCCTCCCGCTGGTGGCGGAGATGTACCCGGAGGGCGCCCAGACCTGGGTGGACGTCTCGGACCTCTCGCTCCCGCTGTGCGGAAAGGATCGCCCGGGGCACTTCCAGGGCGTGACGACCGTCGTGACGAAGCTCTTCCTGGCCACGAAACCCCACGTCGCGGTCTTCGGCGAGAAGGACTTCCAGCAGCTCGCCGTGATCCGGCGCATGGCGCGGGACCTGTGCTTCGACGTCGAGATCCTCGGCGCCCCGATCGCCCGGGAGGACGACGGCGTCGCGCGCTCGAGCCGCAACCGCCTGCTCGACGCCGAGTGCCGCAAGGAAGCCCGGGTGCTCTCGCGCGGCCTTGCCGCCGCCGAGGCGGCCGTCGGCTCGGGCGAGACCGCACCCGCCGCGCTGCTCCACCTCGTCCGCGTCGAGCTCGAAAAGGCGACGCGCGGCCGCATCGACTACGCCGAGCTGCGGGATCCCGAGACCCTCGCGCCCGTCACCGAGCCCCTCTCCGGCCCGACGCTCCTGGCCCTGGCCATGAAGTTCGAGACGGAGAACGGCCCGGTCCGCCTGATCGACAACCGCGTGCTCGCCCCCGGGCAGGGCCGCGGCGAGAGAAGTTCCACCCCCGAGAACCTTCCGGAGACGCCCCCGTGTTGCTGACCTTCATGAAGTCGAAGATCCACCGTGCCACGGTGACCGAAGCCAACGTCGAGTACGAGGGGTCGGTCGCCATCGATCCGATCCTTCTGCGCGCCTCCGAGATCCAGCCCTACGAGAAGGTCTCGATCTGGAACTGCACGAACGGCGCGCGGCTCGAGACCTACGCGATCCTCGGGGAAGAGGGGAGCGGCGAGATCTGCATCAACGGCGCCGCGGCGCATCTGAACAAGCCCGGCGACCTCGTGATCATCGCGAGCTGGGCGCAGATGACGCCCGAGGAGGCCAAGGGCTTCCACGCCAAGCGCGTCTTCTGCGACCCGCAGAACCGGATCAAGGAAGACATCTCGGCCTACTAGGCGGTCCCGCGGGGCGGGTCCGCTAGCCTTGGCCGCCATGGCCGACGATGCGGGAAAGACCGGCGGGAAGAAGCTCATCGCGACCAACCGCCGCGCGCGCTTCGACTACGAGCTCCTCGATCACTTCGAGGCGGGGCTCGTGCTCGTCGGGCCCGAGGTGAAGTCGCTGCGCGAAGGCAAAGCGAACCTCTCCGATGCCTACGCCGTCGTGCGCAAGGGGGAGCTCTGGCTGATGAGCGCCCACATCAGCCCCTACACCCAGGCCCACCGCGACAACGTCGAGCCGCGCCGGGAGCGGAAGCTCCTCCTGCACAAGCGCGAGATCGCGAAGCTGCACGGCAAGATCGCCGAGAAGGGGCTGACGCTCGTCCCGGTCTCGCTCTACTTCAAGAACGGCCGCGCCAAGTGCGAGCTCGCCCTGGCCCGCGGCAAGCGCCGCTACGACAAGCGGCAGACGATCCGCCAACGCGAGGAGAAACGCGAGGTGGATCGCGCCATGCGAAGGGGCCGCCGGGGGTGAGCCGGGGCCGCCGGGCGGTGCGGGCGCTGCTTTCGTGCGCCGCGGGGGCCGGGCTCGCGGCGACCCTCGGCTGCGCAACGCCCTCGCTGTCGACGGGCAGCCCGGCGTCGATCGCCTGGGGTGACTACCAGCCCGACCGGCGCGACTACGCGGCCTTCCGCGCGGCCTACCCCGAGATCCTCGATCCGAACTACCTCCCGTTCATGGTCCATCGTTTCCCCATCGACGACGCCGGCGGGGACGCGATGGTCTTCTGCCGCTGGGCCGAGGAGCGCTTCCCGCTCCGCGTCTACATCGCGGCGCCGGTGATTCCCGAGGCGCTCCAGGACGAATTCCATCCGAAGCCGCCGGAGCACTACGTGACGGCCGTGCGCGTCGCGGTGGAGACCTGGGAGCGCAACCTCGAGGGGCTCGTGCGCTTCCGCTACGTGGATACGCCGGAGGAAGCGGACGTCCGGGTCGAGCTCCGCGGAGAGGTCGGCCCGGTCCCCGAGGCCGACGTACGCGTGCTCGGCGCGACCCCGCTCGGCGGCGCCTGCCGCGTCCGCAACTGGGACCCGGACGCCGAGCGCCTGGTCACGGAGTTCGACGTCGCGACCTTCCGCGTGTTCGTGGCCGACGAGAACGGCCTGCTCGAGCCGGGCCAGGTCGAGCGGCTGGCGCTCCACGAACTCGGACACGTGCTCGGGATGAGCCGCCACAGCCCGATTCCCGGCGACCTCATGTACCCGGTGGCGCGGGACGGGGCCGTCGGCGAGGTGCTCTCGAACGAGGACATCAACTCCTTCGTCTCGCTCTACCGCCTGGAGAGCGGGACGGTCTACATGCGCATGGCGCAGGTGGGCAGCGCCGAGGCGTCGCCCGCACCGGCGGGGCCGGCGGGCGACCACCCGGCGCTCTCCGTCGCGCCCCACGTCGACCCGCGCTTCGGGTACGAGATCCACCTCCCGCGCGGTTGGACGCGGATCGAGACCTCCCACGGCGTGATCGCGGTGCACGGCGTGGCCTGGGACTACGACGCCTCGTTCCAGGTGATCGTCCGCCGGCACCCGAGCATCGACTCGTACCTCCAGCGCCACGCGGCGGCGCACCTGCGCGGCGGCGTGCTCGTGGACCAGGATCGCTTCGAGGTCGCGGGGCGGCCGGGCCTGCGCTGGGTCGTCCGCAACCGGCTGCCCGGAGCGACGGAGCTGCTGAGCTTCCTCGAGGTGGGCGACGGGCGGGTGCTCATCGTGATCGCCGACTGTGCGAGCGAGCAGTTCCCGCGCTACGAGGGCTGGTTCGAGGCCGCCGTCGCGTCCCTCGAGTTCGCGGTTCCGGCGTCACCGACCGGGCTGGGCGAGGAGTGAGATGCGCATCGGCGTCGTGAGCGAGAGAGAAAGATCGAGATGCGCATCGGCGTCGTGAGCGACACGCACAACCACCTGCCGAACGTGCGGCGGATCGTCGAGCTCTTCAACGAGGCGCGGGTCGAGCGGGTCGTCCACACGGGCGACATCACCCAGGCCAAGACGGTCGAGGCGCTGGCAGGGCTCGAGGCGCCGGTCTTCGGCGTCTACGGGAACAACGATCTCGAGCGCGACCCGCTGGCAGCCGCTGCGCAACGCGTCGGCATGACGCTGGCAGAGCCGCCCCTCGAACTCTGCTTCGCCGGGCGGAACATCGTCGTCGTCCACGACCCGCAGGATCTCGAGGCGGCCCTCGGAGGCCATCACCAACTGGCACTTCATGGCCACAACCATGAGTACGTAGAAGAGCGCCGAGCCGGCTGTCTGGTCTTCAACCCGGGGGAGTGCGCGGGGCACGTGGCGGGCTGGAACGCCGTCGGCGTGGTCGATCTTGTCCGGATGGAGGCCTCGCGGCTGCGCTTCTAGCCGCTCCAGCTGGCAGGGGATGGCGCTCGGGCGAGGCGGCCCCCGGGGGCATCCGGTACACTGAAGGGCCGTTCGAACGGGAATGTCGGTCCGGGGCGGCGGCCGCCGATGCGGGAGTGATCGAGAACATGGATGAGCTGGGCCGCCTCAAGGCCGCCTTCGACACCGCCCGGTTTCGCGAGAGCGGCCACGATCTCGTGGATCGCCTCGCCGACTACCTCGAGACCGCGCTCGCCGGGCGCACGCCTTCCGTGCTGCCCTGGGTCGAGCCCGACGAACAGCTCGCCGCCACGCCGATGTTCGGGGAGGAGCCGGGCTCGCTCGTGAAGGAGGTCGCCGAGGATCTCCTGCGCCGCGGGTTCCATCTGCATCATCCGGGAACGATGGGGCACCAGGACGGCTTCCCGATGCCCTCCGCCGCGCTCGCCGGGATGCTGACGTCGCTGATGAACAACGACCCGTCGGTCTACGAGACCGGCCCGGCGGTCGTTCCGATCGAGTTCCGCGTCCTGCGCTGGATGAGCGACGAGATCGGCCTGCCCCAGGAGAGCGAGGGCATCATCACCAACGGCGGCTCGCTCGGGAACCTGACGGCGCTGCTCGCCGCGCGCCAGAGCCTCGCCGGGTTCGACCTCTGGAGCCGGGGGCAGACCGCCGGCGACGATCTGTGCGTGCTCGTCTCCGAGCAGGCGCACTACTGCGTCTCGCGCGCCGCGCGCATCATGGGCTGGGGCGACGCGGGCGTCTTCAAGGTGCCCGTCGACGAGAACCTCCGGCTCGACGCCGCGGCGCTGCCGGGCGTCCTCGAGCAGGCGCACGCGGCCGGGCGGCGGACGATCGCGGTGGTCGGAAGCGCCTGCACGACGGCGACCGGCAGCTACGACCCCCTCGAGGCGATCGCCGACTTCTGCGCCGAGCACGGCCTGTGGTTCCACGTCGATGCGGCCCACGGCGGGAGCGTCGTGCTCTCGAAGAAGTATCGCGATCGCGCCGCCGGGCTCGAGCGCGCGGACTCGATCGTCTGGGACTGCCACAAGATGATGATGATGCCCGCGGTCCTGACCGCGGTGCTCTTCCGCGACGGGCGGCGCTCCTACGAGACCTTCCGGCAGGAGGCGACGTACCTCTTCGAGGAGCGCCCGGACGAGGAGTGGTACAACCCGGGCAACCGCACCGTCGAGTGCACCCGGCCAGGGGCCGCCGTGCTGCTCTACACGGCCCTGCGTGTCCACGGCGTCGGCGTCTTCCGGGACTACGTGACGCGCTGCTTCGACGTCGCGCGCCTGTTCGCGGACAAGATCAACGCGGCGCCGGAGTTCGAGCTCTTCATGGAGCCGGACGCCAACATCGTCTGCTTCCGGCACCTGCGCGACGGCGGCGCCCACGGCGACGGGCTCCACGAGCGCGTGCGGCGCGGCATCATCGACGGCGGCAGCCACTACGTCGTCTCCGTGGACCTCGCAGGCAAGAACTGGCTGCGCTGTACGTTCCAGAACCCCTTCACGGGGGAAGCGGAGCTCGACGGGCTCCTCGACGCCATCCGGGCCGGGGTCCGGGCGGCGGGGGAGGCGGGCGCTCGCTAGCCGGCGGGCGCCGCGAACCATGCTCTACCGGATCGGACGCGCAGTCTTCAACCGCTACCCCCACCTGATGACCGGTCTGGTGGGAACGGTCGCGCGCCACGTCCCGCTCTCCGTGCGCCACGGCTCGGACTACCGCAAGACCCGGCGCATGCTCGAGAAGAGCCAGTGGTGGAGCCACGAGCAGCTCGAGGCCTACCAGTTCCAGGAGCTGAAGAAGACCGTCGAGCACGCGTACCACATGAGTCCCTTCTACAAGGACCTCTACGATCGTGCCGGCGTGAAGCCGGACCGCCTTCGCAGCCTCGACGACATCCGCCGCTTCCCGACCATCGACAAGAACGACCTGCGCGAGCACATCGACCGCATGATCTCGCCCGAGGTCGACCGCCGGACGCTGATCGAGTTCTGCACCGGCGGGACGACGGGGCCCGGCGTCGTGATTCCCTTCGAGGAGTCCTATCGCAACCGCTCGCGCGCGTTCATGTGGCATCTCTGGGAGCGCATCGGATATCGCCACAACATGACGGCGGCGATCCTGCAGCATCGCGACTGCCCGGCGGACCTGAACGACGGCATCTGGTACATGGACAAGCCGTCGAACGCGGTGGTGCTCTCGGCGCACCGGCTCTCGCCCGCCACCGTGGATCGCTACGTCGAGGTCCTGCTCGAGAAGCGCCCGCGCGTCCTGATCGCGTATCCGTCGCTGGCGTACCTGTTCGCGAGCCACCTGAAGGAGGCGGGCTTCCACGAGAAGCTCTTCGACCTGGTGATCCTCGGTTCGGAGACCCTGTACGAGTTCCAGCGCAAGTCGCTCGAAGAGGTGTTCCAGGCGACCGTGCGGATCCACTACGGCCACATCGAGTCGTGCACGCTGTTCGGCTACTGCGAACACTCGAACGTGTACCACGTGCAGATGGAATACGGCTTCACCGAGTTCCTGAAGGACGACGGAACCCACGCCCGGCCCGGCCAGGTCGGCGAGGTGGTGGCGACGAACTTCGGAAACCGTGCGCTGCCGCTCGTGCGCTACCGCACGGGCGACATGGCCGAGCCGGCCGCGGGCCGCTGCGACTGCGGACGGCAGTATCCGCTGGTCGAGCAGATCGTCGGGCGGAAGGGTGACTTCATCCGGACGCCCTCCGGCGCGCGGCACTCGCCGATCCTGATCGAGTTCCTCATGGACCGCGTGCTGCTCGACGGCCGCGACCGCTTCGCCGACCTCCAGATCGTGCAGACCGCGATCGACGAGGTGATCGTCCGCGTGGTGCCCGGCAACCACTACCACCCCGAGGACGTGGAGAACTTCTGCCGGCTCCTCCACGAGGAACTTGCCGGCGAGGTGCGCGTCCGCCACGAGACCGTCGAGGAGATCCCGCGGACCGAGCGGCAGAAGAAGCGTCTCGTGACCTCGGAGCTCGACCCGCCGGACGACGAGACGGCCTGAACCCGACCGATGCCCCCGGGGAAGCCTGCCTGTGACAAGGGTCACCGACACCCGGGGCCGGGGCGGACAAACTCCCCGATGAGCCGTGGCGTACGCGCCCTGGGAAACGCGCGGCCCGAGGAGACCCGATGAGTTCGCTGCGGATGATGCTGTACGTCGGTGCCGGCCTGTTGGTCCTGGCCATCGCGCCTTGGCCCTTCGACGAGTACTACACGATGCTGCGCTTCTACATCTGCGCGACGTGTGCGTTCGGCGCCTACGTCTCCCTGCGCGAGAATCACGCCTGGATGGCCGTTTCCTTCCTCGCGGCCGGCGTCTTCTTCAACCCGATCGTGAAGGTGCAGATCACCCGGGAAATCTGGATCGTCGCGGACCTGCTCGTGGCCGGCCTCTTCCTCGCGGTCGCGCGCCTGGCGCCGTACTATGACGCCCTGCGGCCGACGGGGCAGCCGATCGAAGCCGAGACCGCTCCGGCAGAAGTCTCGCCCTAGTCGCCGCCCGGTCGGCGAAAACGCTCGTTCCTCACCCCCGAGAACCGGCAAACCGTTCGTAGCGTCCACCGTCCCATGCGGGGCGTTCGTCCGCTCTGCGCCCACGCGGCGTTGGGCGGCTTTCGCACCGTTTCGGGGCGCGGGCTACGCTTTGCGCCAGGAGGGATCGCGTGCGGATTGCCGCCAAAGCCACGCTTTGGGTGGGGACGGGCTACCTGCTCACCGTCTGTGCCCTCGCCGTGCTCGTGCACGAGCGCATCGGCCGCCGCGAGGAGGAGGTCGCCCAGCGCGCGGCGAACCTCGTCGGCCACGAGATCGCGGCGGCGCTCTCCGAGGCGAGCCTCGCCCGCATCATCCGCAAGGACCTGCCGACCCGGACCCACCTGCGGCGCCTGATCGACGGCCTGACCGCCGAGTCCTCGCTGCTGGCCTCGGTGACCGTGGTGAACGAGCTCGGCACCGTCGTGGCGAGCGACAACGTGCCCGTGGGCACCACGGAGAGCCTCCCGGACGAGCTGTTCGGGGAGGAGCCCGAGATCCGTTACACGCACTTCGACGAGGAGGAGCCCGCCGCCGGCTCCGACGCGAGCCACACCGTGCTCGTCCCCCTCGTGCGCAACGATCACCTGGCGGGCTACCTGCGCCTGACCCTCGCGGACAGCGGGCTCGAGGGGCTCTACCGCGACGCCTACCGCGAGCTGATGGTCGCCGCGATCGGCGGCCTCCTGTTCGTGGCGCTGCTCGGCTTCGCCCTGCATCGCGAACTCCGCCAGCGCGGCCACACGTTGACGAAGACCCTCGAAGCGATCCGTCAGGGCCGCTCCCCGGACCCCGCCATCACGCGCAACCGGGACGAATTCTCCGAAGCGCTCGAGATGGCCGGGACCCTCGGCCGCGAGCTCGACCGCATGCGCAAGGAGGGCGAGTCGGGCGTGGCGACGCCGGCGAACCTCGAGGACCTCACCTCCGCGACACGGCTTCGCACGCTCACCTCGATCTACCGCGCGCTCGCCCACGAGGTGCGCACGCCGCTCCAGGCCATGGCACTCCACGTCGATTCCATGCGCGAGAAGCTCGGCGAAGGGGAGGGCTCCGCGCGCGACGTCGAGACCCTCGCGACCGAGCTCCGCAGGCTCGACCAGTCGCTCATGGCGGTGATGTCCGAGACGACCCACGAGCGCGAGGAGACGAGCGAGTTCGACCTGCGCGCCCTCGTCATCGAGGTGGAGGATCTGCTCACGGCGAAGGCCCACGGCCAGGGCGTGAAGCTCGAGACCTCGCTTCCGGGCGCGGTCGTGAAGATCCACGCGCACCGCAACCGCGTGAAGCAGGCGCTCCTGAACGCCGTGATGAACGCCTTCGAGGTGCAGCCGGGCGGCGGAAGCGTCGGGATCGGCGTCTCGGCCGAGGAGGAGCGGGCCGAGCTGCGCGTCGAGGACGCCGGGCCGGGCATCCCCGCGGACGAGCGCGAGGCGGTCTTCGGCCTGCACTACTCGACGAAGGAGGAGGGCTCGGGAATCGGGCTCACGGTGGTCCGTGCCGTGGTCGAGTCTTGCGGCGGCTCCGTGGCCGTGGAAGATGCCCCGCGCGGCGGGGCGGCGGTGGTGATGCGCTTCCCGCGCGTCGGGGGCAATGGCAGCAGTGGGGGTGAGCGCCATGCTTAGGGTGTTGATCGTCGACGACGACGAGCGCTTCCGGATCCGCCAGGCGGATTGGGTCGAGCGCGAGGGCTGCGAGTGCCGCGTGGTCGGGTCGCTGGCCGAGGCGCGCAAGGAACTCCAGGAGTACGAACCCGATCTCGTGCTCCTCGATCTCGAGCTGGGCGACGGCCCGGGCCTCGCCCTGCTCGACGCCGACCGCTCCTGGGACGCCGAGGTGGTCGTGGTGACGGGCCACGCGACGGTGGAGACCGCCGTCGGAGCGCTCCGCCACGGCGTGACCGACTACCTGACGAAACCCCTCGACGGCGCCCGGCTGAAGGCGACGCTCGCGAGCGTGATGCGCACCCGGGCCCTGAAGCGAGAGATCGGCAGCCTGCGCACGGAGCTGCGCTCCCTCGGCCGCTTCGGCCCGCTGATCGGCTCCTCCGAACCGATGCAGCACGTCTACGACCTCGTGGCGCGCGTGGCGCCGACGGATGCGCCGGTGCTCGTGACGGGCGAGAGCGGCACGGGCAAGGAACTCGTCGCCCAGGCCGTGCACGACATGAGCGCGCGGCGGGACCACCCGTTCGTCGCGGTCAACTGCGGCGCGATCGCTTCGAGCCTGCTCGAGAGCGAACTGTTCGGCCACGAGAAGGGGAGCTTCACCGGCGCCGAGCGGGCCCGCCCCGGCGTCTTCGAGCGCGCCTCCGGCGGCACGCTGTTCCTCGACGAGATCACCGAGATGCCCCTCGAGGCGCAGGTGAACCTCCTGCGCGTACTCGAGAGCCGCACCGTGCAGCGTCTCGGCGCGGACACGTCCATTCCCGTGGACGTGCGCATCGTGAGCGCGACCAACCGCGACCCGGCGGCGTGCGTCGCCGAGGGCCGCCTGCGCGAGGATCTGCTCTACCGCATCAGCGTCTTCCCGGTCGCGCTGCCGCCGCTGCGCCAGCGGGGGCGCGACGTCGAGCTGCTGGCCCAGGCCTTCCTCGAGCGCTTGAACCGCGAACACGGCACGAGCCGCCGGCTCACCGGTTCGGCCCTCGATGCGCTGCGCAAGCGGCCGTGGCCGGGCAACGTCCGCGAGCTGAAGAACGCGCTGCAGCGCGCCTTCATCCTGGCCGGTGGCGACCTCGACGAGAACGTCTTCTATCCCGATGCCGCCGGCCCGGGCGAGGCCAGCGAGGATCCGTACCTGCGCATCCGCGTCGGCACGCCGCTCGACGACGCCGAGCGGCGCCTGATCCTCGCGACGCTCGAGCGCCACGGCGGCAACCGGACCCACGCCGCGGCGGCCCTCGGCATCAGCCCGAAGACCCTCTACAACCGCCTGAAGGCGTACCGCGAAGAGGGCTAGGAGCGCCGCGGGCCCAGGGTGGCCAGATCCCTCCGGGGACACCTTTCTTACCGAGTCGGAATTGCCGCCACTCCCGGCCGGGAACGCCGGGAGGCCGTCAGCGCGCGTTCCGTGCGCAGTCCGCTGGCACGATTGCTGCTCTAGCAGGAGGGCATCGAGAGCGGGGGGCGGCCATGGAGCGGGTATCGGGACGGTTCTGGGCAGGTTGGCTGGCATGTGCCGCCCTGGGCCTCGTGCTGTCCGCGGGCGGCGGTGCCGTCGGCGCGCCGCCGGAGGCCGCGGACCCTTCCGCGAGACCCGTGGAACCGGCAGCCAAACCCTCGGAACCGGCAGCCGGTCCGCCTCCGCCCGTCGGGGCCGCGCCGCCTGCCGCGAGCGGAGGGGTCTCGGCCGCCATCACCGTGATCGGCCACGTCGAAGTCCGGCCGGGCGGCGCCAGCGAAGGCCGCCTGGTCCAGATCGTCGACACCGAACGGCGGCGCAAGTTGATCGTGGACGAAGTCGGCGCCGGGCGTGCGCTCTCCAAGCACGCCGGCGAACGCGTCTCCGCGACGGGTGTGGTTTCGCAGCGCAAGGACGGACGCGAGGTGCTCCTGCTCTCGTCGTTCCGGCCCCTGGGAAGTTGAGTGCCTGAAGAGGAGTTCGCGCGGAGTTAACGGGAGCGTTCGCGTTCTCGTTTGGGGAGGGAGTCGCCGAGGGGGTGTGGCTCCCTCCTCACTACCCCGCGCCACCCGAAGAGGGAATGCCGATGCGACTGTTCTGGCCGACCGTGGACATGCTGCTCGATGCGCCTGCCTGGACGCCGCCGGTCGGCGCGGCGCTTCGGCCCGAGTGGTTCCGCCCGATCGGCCCCGCGCCGCGCGGCGCCGGGTCGATCACTCTCGACACGTGCAGCCTCGAGGCGACGGGAGGCTCCCGCGGCACCGTGCACCGCCAGGACGCGCAGTCGCCGGAGATCGCGGTCTTCTGCTTCAGCGGCGGCGAGCTCGCCGGGAACGTGGTCGTGCGCGGCTCGCGCCCGGCGGCGATCCTTTTCGCGAACGATGGCTTCGTCTCCGCGCGCATCGATGCGCGGGCGGCGGGCGCGCGGGCCGGAGGCGCCGGCCTCGGTGCGCACCCCGGCGGCGGCGGCGGTTTCGCCGCACCGGGCGGCGCGAGCGCCGCGGCGACGGGCGGCACGCGCTACGGCCTGAACGAAGCCTTCGAGACGGGCTCCGGCGGCCAGAGCGGCGATTCGACCGGCGGCCTCGGCGGCGGCGGACTCCAGATCGGAGCGCGTGGATCGCTGGTGCTCGGCGGCGCGAGCGTCCGCGTCGACGGGTTCGCGGCGCGTGCCGCAGAGCAGGGAACGGCCGGAGGCGGCGGAAGCGGCGGCTCGATCGTCCTCCACGGCAGCGAAGTCCGGCTCGACCGCGAGACCCGGCTCTCTGCCCGGGGCGGACGCGGCGGCGAGGGCCGGTGCGGCGCGAACGGCGGCGGCGGCGGCTCGGGCGGCTTCATCCTCGGCGTGACGGCGCCCGCGGGCATCTTCGATCCGGGCGGAGCCCGGGTCGATTGCAACGGCGGCGCCGGCGGCCGCGTCGTCGGCCTGGGCAAGCCGGGGGAACCCGGCGGGTGCGGCGTGACGCTGCTCTCGGGCGAGCGCAAGGTGGCGCGCCGCCCGCTGCGCGCGGCGACGGCCGTGCTCGAACGCGCGCTCGCCTGGGGCTGATCCCGGAGCGATCCCGTTCTGCCGCTAGCGGAAGCCGTGCGCGCGCAGGCTCTTCTGCACGATCCCGTCGAGCTTCGAGGCGAAGCGTGAACGATCCCGGTCCGAGAGCGGGGGCGGGCCGCCCGTCGCCATGCCGGCGCCGCGCAGGTGTTCCTTCAGATCCCGGGTCGCGAGCAGCCCCCCGATCGAGTTCTCGTCGAACTCGCGGCCGGTCGAACCGAGCACGTAGCCGCCGGCTTCGATGCAGCGTGCGGCGAGGGGCAGGTCCGCGGTGATGACCACGTCGCCCGGCTCGACGCGCTCGGCGATCCAGTCGTCCGCGGCGTCGGGCCCCTCGGGCACGACCACCATGTCGATGCCCATGCCTTCCGGGACGTAGAGCCGGCGGTTCGCGACGAGCGCGACGCCGAGCCCGTAGCGCGTGGCGACGACGTAAACCTCGTCCTTGACCGGGCAGGCATCCCCGTCGATGAAGATCGCGATCATCGCGTTCGTTCCACTGCGGCTAGCTCGCCACCCGGTGGGCCATGGGTTCCGGCTGGCCTTCGAGCGCCGCGAGCGCATCGCGCCAGCCCGCGTCCCAGACGGCCGGGTCGCGCACCTCGGCGGCGGGATCGCGCCGGCTGCGCAGGCAGAAGGCCGGGTGGAAGGGCCGCCCGGTCGGCGTGCCCGCGGGCTGGAAGCGGACGTCGAGGCTCCAGCGCACGCCCTCGGTGCGGTTCGGCGTCGAGCGGTGGGGCGTGAACTTGTCCTGGAAGATCGCGCCGCCGCGCGGGCAGGGCAGGGTGCGCGGCGGGACGTCCGGGAGCACGTCGGGCCGGAGGGTCGTTCCGCCCTCGGCCTGGTGCGGGAGGTGTCCGCTGCGGAACGCGCCGGGCATGACCTGCATGCAGCCGTTGTCCTCGTTTGCATCGACGAGCGGGATCCACACGCCGACCACGGGGACCGGGTCGGCCTCCTCCCACATGACGCCCGAGTCCTGGTGCCACGGGACGTTGAAGTAGGTCTCCATGACCTCGTGGACGAGCGGCTGGGGCAGCTTCGCGCGCAGGTGGTGGATCGGGTTCAGCACGATCTCCGGGCCGAGCAGGCACTCGACGGCGTCGAGGAGCGCTTCGTTGCGGAGGAACGCGAACAGCGCCGGGGTCCGCATCAGGTGGACGTCGAGCCCCGCCGCCATGAAGCCCGACTGCGCGTAGAGCGCGGCGAAGCGGCGCTCGAAGGGGAGGCCCTCGCAGAGGTCGTCGAGGTGGCCGCCGGCCTGGACCTCGCGCGCGCGGCGGTCGATCCAGGCCTCGAGGTCGGCCTGGAGCGGCGCCAGGGCGTCGGCGAGGAACGGCTCCTCCACCCGGAGGACGCCCTCTTCGCGGAAGGCGGCGATCTGGTCGACGGTCAGCACGGAGTCATGCTAGCGGCTTCGCGCCGGTGCATAATCGGTAGGTCGAGCGGAGGAATCAGAATGCGCGGAGCTGCACTTCTCACGGGAATCGTCGGGCTGGCCCTCTCTGGAGGCGCGCTGCACGCGGTGGACGGACAGGTCGAGATCAACGAGGCCTGCGCGGCGACGGGGTGTTTCGAGGGGGACGCCGCGGGCTACCCCGTCACCATCAATGGCCGTGCGGGGCGCAGCTACCGCCTGACGAGCGATCTCCGGCTCGCGACCGTGAACACCACCGGGATCCAGGTCACCGCAGGCAACGTCACGATCGACCTCGGCGGGCACGGGATCTTTGGCCCCGTGGTCTGCGAGGGCAACACGACCGTGTGTTCCGCCTCGGGCACGGGGGACGGCATCGCCGTCGATTCGGTCTTCGAGCAGCGGGGCGTGGTGGTCTTCGGAGGCGTCGTCTCCGGGGCCGGACGCCACGGCGTCGCGGTCGGCAACGACGGCTCGGTGACCGACGTCCGGGCCGTGAGCAACGGTGGCTCCGGGATCACGGCGGGCGGCGGGAGCATCCTCACGCGCGTCAACGCCTCCCGGAACGGGGGCGACGGCATCGATGCGAACACCGTGGTGATCGTGGACTCCGTGGCCAACTCGAACGCCGACGACGGGATCGACGCCGGAGGCGGATCCGTCGTCAGCCGCTGTTCCGCCCTCGACAACGAAGACGAAGGCGTGGTCGTTCTGGTCACTTCCCTCGTCGAGGGCTCGGTCTTCGGCGTGAACGGCGGCTTCGGCATTTCGCTCGGCGGGACCTCGGGCTACCGGGGGAACGTTCTGAATTCCAACGGGGGCACCGTATCGGGCGGCGTGAACCTGGGCGGGAACCTCTGCGACGGCGGAGGGTGCCCCTAGGGGCCGAGGATGCCCTTGGGGCGTGGGGGCGAGGGCCCAGCGAATCTTCCCGGGCGCCGGGCGTCGAAGCTGTGATACCGAATCGCCGGCTCCGGGCACCCATGCTCGGAGACCAGGAGGAGCACCATGACTCGATGGATCGCCTCGATCGCGGCCTGCGCCGCCCTCGGCGCCACACCGGCCCAGGCCCAGCAGGAAGCCTATCAGCAGCAGACGGCGCCCGGCGCCACGGTCACCCAGACCGGGGGCACCGGCGGGCACGTCCCGATGACCCAGGGGCCGAGCGGCCTCGTGCTCGCCCACCACAACGTGAACGAGACGGTGCCCTTCCTCGCCAAGCTCACCTGTCCGCAGAGCTTCCATCCGTCGTCCTTCACCGTCTACAGCTACAGCGATGCCTGGGGCATGCAGGGTGGGACCTACGAGGAAGTCCTCGGCGGCGCGATGCCCGGTCAGGGCACGGCGACGAAGGCCTTCACCGCGGAGCCGTGGGATCTCGACAACGTGGAGTCCCAGTGCGCCGCGGCGCTCACGAACCCGGACGGGAGCTTCAAGTCGACGGCGCAGGTCACGCTCGTCTCCGACGGGGAGTTCTACGGCGACGCGATCACGTTCTCGGCCCACTGCGCGGCGAACCACGCGCCGAACGATTCGAGCCTGCACCAGGTGTACGAGGGCCTCACGAACCCCTCGACGGCGGTGACGTGCCAGTTGACGAGCGTCGGCATCCTCGGCGGTGCGAAGGGGCTCGCGACGCCGGGCGCGGCGAACACGGTCCCCGCCGTCCCGCAGGGGAAGCGCTACCAGCCGTCGACGGGCGAGCAGAAGGTTCGCCTGCCGGGCGGCGCGCAGAGTTGGAAGGTCGCGCCGTCCGACGCGCCGGGGAACCCGGCTGCGAGCCAGAGCTGGAAGGTCCGACCGGCGGATCCGCAGAAGCAGGATGCGGTCGGACAGAAGGTGCGGGTGCCCGGGGGCTCGCAGAGCTGGAAGGTCGCACCGCCGACGCGCGTGGGAGGCGAGGAGGAATGAGTCGCTTCGCTCTCGTGATCCTCCTGGCTTGCGGCTTCGCACCCGTTTCCGCGAAGGCCGAACGGCCTTCCATGGGGGTTGCGCCCTCGCGCACGATCGAGAAGAAGGCGTCGCCGACGGCGGAGCCGAAGACCTCCGTGATCGAGCGCAAGGTCGACGGGCCGGGCTTCAACCCGGACCCGCCGCCGCCCGCGCCGGGCCCGGGCGGGGTCCTCGAGCGGCACACCGTGCAGCCCGGTCGCGGAGGCCTCGCGGTGATTCCCACGGACTTCTCCGTCGAGCTCTCCCGGCCCGCCCACGCGCGCGATCCGGTCCGCGTGACCGCGCGCCGCGCGGGCGTCTCGACCTTCGCCCCGGGCATCCTGAAGCTCCGCATCACCCTCACCTGCGATGCGACGAAGATCGTCGAGATCAAGCCGTCGGTCTACCAGTGGCCCCAGGCGATCTTCCCGCCCCACTCGGAAGAGCGCGTGAAGACGCTCGACGTCCTGCCGGACGACGGCGAGGAGTGGCGGAACCCGCCGGACTGCTTCTACACGGTCACGGCGACGATCGACCCCGGGAACCTCGTCCCGGAGCCCAACGAGCACGACAACCGCAAGACGCTCCAGTACGCCGCGCCGGAGTGAGGCTTTTTGGGAGGCGGGTTGCCAGGGTTTCGCTGCGCTCGTCCCCGAGCCTGGCACAGCCGAAGCACCAGAGACTGGGCAGCTAGCTCTCGGGTTTCACGGAGGCGATAGAACTAGTTCGCGGAGACGTCGGCGACATTGGCGAAGGCTTTGGCTGCCCTTCGACGCTGCTGTTAGGTCCCACTTGTCTCGGACGAATTCGACCAGCCTGGCGACGTATAGCCGTCCTACTCGCCGCCCGGACGCAGGGGTTGGTACCATGTCGTCCTTGACCGTACGTGCCCGAGACCTGCTCGCGAGAGCTACCAGGGTGGCCTTGGGGTCCGCAAGTGACTCGGGGTCAGGTGGTATCAAGTCCCTACTCACTGAGAGGTAGCGCGCGATCGTGTCTCGGTCGGCGAGCAGCCATGACTCAACCTCTCGAACCGCGATGCGGAAACACAGGCCGCGTGCGTGGTTTTCTGGTGGCAGGCAGTCTGCTAGGAGAGAGGGTGCGCACTCATCGCGATCAAGGTCCATTAGGATGAACCAGGGTCGGTGCCTCGCTGCACTATTGTAGGAAAGGACCTTGTCGACTACCGCCGGTCGTCCACACTTTCCGAAGACTTGGCCCATCTCACCGCCGGCATCAGCGATTAGGCGGCTTGCCACAGCCTCGTCTACGACACCTTCAACTGCTGCATTCACGACCTTCCTGGGCACTCTCGGGGGTCCTAGAGGTCGAACAGTACGAGTTGATCGGCTCGCCTAGGTCTCGTGATCGGCATGAGTACGTCGGCAAGGCTCGCGCCGCCCTCCAGCAGGTCTTTCACCTCGCTGACGGTCGAAGCCGTGTTGACGATGGTTCCCTCTGCGAGGGGAGACAACAAGAGTACCTCGTCAAGCCCAATCCCAGGGTCTAGGAAGAGCTCCGGGGAATGGCTGCTGATGAAGAGCTGCCGTCCGCTCTTGCGCTGGAGTCGCGCGAACAGTTGGGGTAGGTAGCGGACGACACCCGGATGGAGAGAGAGCTCGGGCTCCTCAAGGAGCAGCGGTCCTCGCCCTCCCTGCGCGGCCCAGAGAAGCCCCATAAGGCGCAAGGTCCCGTCCGAGAACTGGTCCTCTCCTTGCCACGCGCCCTGCGGGCGCCAGTGCTGATATCGACCTCGCAAGTGAGGAACGCCGGCCTCGTCCTTCCAGAGTTCCAGCTTGCTCAGTTGCGGAACGGCTACCTTCAACGCATCTGCAATTCGACGAAGGCGCGCTTCTTGTGAGCGCGCCGGTGTTCGTGCAACCTGCTCCAAGAAGTCCCCTCCGAAGGGGTCATCCGTCTTTCCAACCGACCTGTCAGGTTCCCGTACTAGTTGCGGAACGATGTGGAGGTATTGGATAGAGGAAAAAAACGAGCCGAGATCACGGAAGGCCTTGTTTACTTGAACCTGTTCCAGGTGGGTCTGCGTTAGTCTTTCTGAGTCGTTGTCGTCGTCTGAGTCAGGTCGCTTGAGTAAGACCCGTTGGCCCTTTGTTACGATCTCTCGCTTGACTCTTGGCCTGCGCTGGTTGTCTTGGGTGAGAGCCAGTTCGTACTTCCAGTGTTCGTCACCTCGTGCGCTCGAGAGCTCAGCAACAACCACGATATCCGAGTACCTGCGAGCTGAGAGCGAGCGTATTGAGCTGATTCCACCTCTGTGCTCGACTGCCTTAGCGAGTCCTCCGCCGACGGAAGCGACATCTCTGAGGAAGCGAAGTGCGTCGAATAGATTCGATTTTCCGGATGCGTTGGGCCCGACCAGAAAGACGCGACGTTGGAGTTCAACATCGATTGATGTGAAGTTCTTCCAGTTTTCCAGCCGTAGATTGGTAAAGCGAAGTACCGAATCGCGAGCAGCCTTGTTCTTGCCTCTGGCCACCTACTCTCCTGTTCGCAGCTAGGGCTGCGCTTCCTCGGACAGCCCGCCACAGTCTTTCCTGAGAGTAGCGCGATGCTACTGGCAAGCCTCCTAGTAGTGGCGACCGTCGCCGCCGAACTTCTCTCTGCCTCGGCGTGACTCCGGTGCCGACAGTCTTGGTCTGATGAGAACCCTCGAAGTCATGCGTTCGAGCTGTCTCGACAGCGGAGACGTGCGATTGGCGCGCTAGGGAACGTCTAGGGGCAGCAACCAGAGGTCGAGGGTTCCGCAGTCCTTGCTGGCAGACGACGTGTCTACTTTCGTGGCTTGGGCCATCGCCGCTGAAGCGCACTCCTGGCGCGCCTCCGCTTCCGCGAGTTTCGCCCAGTCGCTGCGCCCTTGATAGCAGTTGACCCCGTGAAAGCCTTTTCGCGAGTGAGCGACAACGCAGCCTCCGACCTCGCCAGCGTGGGTAGTCGAGCCCCTGACCGAACACTCAAGCGCGAGGTACGTTCCAAACCCCCGCCTCTGAGTCCGTGCGAGGGCTTGGCGTCGGTGTTCCCTGCAGATCTGGTAGGCGAGGTCCGTCGCTTCTTGATAGCTGGGCGCGTAGCACGCGTGGATATTGTTGCTCATCCCCTCCAGCGTCCAGCCGGTAGTCGTTGGGGCGCCCGGCCCCTCAGCGTATGGCTGAAAGCTCACGACCGACACATGTCCGCTCCTGGACTGGTGGCACTTTGCGTAGATCTGGCCAACGTCGGTGGCCTCCGCAGTAGCGCCTGCGAGCGCTGATGCGAGAGCGAGGTACAGTCGGACCAGCATCCCTAGGCTCCCTTGTTAGCGTGTGGTTCCTCTAGACACTCCCATCACCATCTCAAAGACTGGCCGGCAAGGTCAACCGTCGCTGGTTCCCAGCACGACAACCGCAAGACGCTCCAGTACGCCGCGCCGAACTGAGGCTTTTTGGGAGGCGGGTTGCCAGGGGCGGGATCGTGCCTACCCTTGGGGTTCAAGGGGGCGACTGGCTTCGACGGGTGGTGGAAGCTGGGAGCTGCGTGCCGAGGTCGTCAGCCACCTCGTTAACTAGCTGGCATGTTGGTAATGATAATTGCCGACGATAATTACGCACTCGCTGCCTAGCTAACACCTAGGAACTAGCGACGGCCGTCCGTGACGCTTCCTAGCGGGTCGCGGCCGTCATCAGGAAGCTGGCTCCCGGCCGCTGGCAGGCCGCATCCGGGAGCGAGACACAAGTCTGCCTGGGTTGCGCTTCGCCCGTCCCCGAGCCTGGCGCCGCCGAGATCGATCGGGAACTACGCACGTAGACGCTGTCGGTGGATCCCATGCGGACGCGGGTTCGATTCCCGCCGCCTCCACCAATTTCTCGAACGAAATCAGTTGGTTGTGCCGCTAGTTGCGGCTGCGCTCCCGCGTCCGGTTCGGAAGACCTGAGCGAATCCAAGGGCTTGCGGCTCGGGCGGCCTCGTGTGGATCCGGCCCTCGGCGCCAGATTGCGTTGAGCTTTTATCGACATCGTTGTCTTTATCGACAATCATGTCTATAAAAGACGAGTGCCCAAGATCGTCGATCCCGAGAGCCAGCGAGACGAGATCCGAAGGGCCGCGCGGCGCACGTTCTCCAGACGCGGCGTCCGCGGCACGGGGCTCGCCCACGTGGCGAAGGCCGCCGGGATCGGGCGCTCGACCCTCTACCACTACTACCCGGACAAGGACACGCTGCTGCGCGATCTCGTTCGCGGTGCGCTCGAGAACGAACGCGCGGTCTTCCGCGCGTGCCTGCGCGCCGAGGGCTCTGCGAAGGAGCGGGTGCGCCACCTGCTCGACTCCCTTCTGACCCTCTTCGACGAGTGGGCCGCCCTCGGGCGGATGCTCTACGACTTCCGCCTCAGCGACACGGCGCGCTTTCGCCGCTTCTTTCGAGAGGTTCGCGCCGAGTTGTCCGGCGTACTTCGAACCGGTCAGAGCGAAGGCGAGCTATCGGGTGACTTCGACCCCGACCTCGCAGCGGCTTCGCTCATCGGAGCCGTCGACGGCCTGCTCTTTCAGTTCTTCTTGGAGCCCGACGCGTTTCCCGATCGCGAGGCCCTTCGTCGTCAAATGGAACGCCTCGCCGAGCGAGCCTTGGAAGCGTGAGCTCTCTCGCCCTCATGCGATGGCTCGAGTCGACGCCCGAGCGCTACGACGCGGGGATGCACCTCATGACGCTCGGCCGAGTGCACGCCGTCCTCGATGCGGTGGCCGCAGTGGCGGCGCCCCGACCTGGTGCCGAGGTCCTGGAAATTGGATGCGGGACAGGCGCTCTCACGGAGCGCCTTCTGGTTCGGGGAGCCCGAGTCACCGCCCTCGACTCGAACGCCGCGATGCTCGAACAATGCGAACAGCGCCTGCGCAAGGGTCCGGGATGGCAGGTGGTCCTCCTCGAGCGCGCAGCCGCCGAGATCGATTCGCTTCCAGTGCGGGGGTTCGATGCGGTCGCAGCGAGCTTCGTGCTCTCGGAGATGGGCCGCGCCGAGCGCGCCTTCGTCGTGAAGCAGGCTGCGGACCGCCTTCGGCCTGGAGGCGCTCTCGTGGTGGCCGACGAGCTGCGCCCTAGCTCGCTCCTCCCCCGGACCGTCTTGCGTCTGCTCCGAGGGCCGCAGGCGCTGGTGGCCTGGCTCCTCGCAGGTTCGCTGAGCCGGCCACTGGACGACCTCGCCGCGGAGATCCGCAGCAGCGGGCTGATCGACGAGAGCGACCGCCGTTGGTTGTGGGGAAGCCTGGGCGTTCTCGTCGGACGGCGCACCGAGTCGGGCCCATGATGCCGCTCACCGAGCTGATACGAGAAGGGCTGCAGACCGCTTTCCGGATGCTCCCCTGGCCGACCGAGCCGGGGCTTCGCGCCATCGGCTCTCCGGGGGCCGGGAGTCCCGTGCTCGTCACCGGGAACTACGACCTGACCGTTCGCCGGGTGACGCGAGCGTTGCGGGGTGTCGATGCCTGGCTCGTCGTGGCTCCGAGCGGAGGCATCAACGTCTGGTGCGCTGCAGCGGGAGGTCTGCTCTCTACGCCCCAAGTCGTGACGGCGCTCAAGACCAGCGGAGTCGAGGGCCGGGTCACGCACCGCCGCGTCATCCTTCCCCAGCTCGCGGCAACGGGTGTGCGAGCCGTCGACCTTTCGCGTCGCTGCGGTTGGAAGGCGCGCTTCGGGCCTGTCTATGCCGAGGATCTGCCTGCCTACCTGGACGCTGGCGAGAAGAAGACCGATTCCATGCGACGGGCCCGGTTCTCGCTCGGCGAGCGCCTGGAGATGGCCGCTGCGTGGGCTGCACCGGTGTCCGTCGTCGCGGGCGCGATCGGTTGGCTGGTGCAGGCGGGCTGGGGGCTGGCGGCCGTCGTGTTCGTCTGGGCGCTGGCGCTCAGTGCCTTCGGCTTCTACGACCGACTGCCCGAGCCCAGGCGCTGGATCATCGTGGGCGGGGGAACGCTGGGTGCGTTCCTTGTGGCGTGGGTCCTGGGCGCCGAGGGGTTGGGGCTGGCCACCGCTCCGCTGGCCGCGGCATGCCTGGCGGCCGTGATCACCTTCGACTTCGACGGCTCCTCACCGACCCGCGCGCCCGCGGGCCACGACGGTGCCGACTGGCGCATTGCACTCGACCTCGAGCGATGCAAGGGCGTGTACTCGTGCTGGGCGGTCTGTCCGGAGGCCTGTTTCGAGAAGCGGGAGACCGAACGCAAGGTCGAACTCGCTCACGACGAGCGCTGCATCCGCTGCGGTGCCTGCGTCGTGCAATGCCCCGTGGATGCGCTCTCCTTCGAGGACGAGACCGGGCATCGCATCGAGCCGGAGACCATCCGTCGCTTCAAACTCAACCTGCTCGGAAGGCGCGTCGTTTCCGTCCGCGCAGGCGACGGCTAGTCGCTGACGCTGTGCTCGGAGCCTTCGAACAGAGGTCGTCGGAGCCAGCTTGGAGCCAGGTCGCCTGAATCCAAGTGCCTGCTTTTGCTAATGAATTTCTCCGGGACGTCAGGTTCGATTCCCGCCGCCTCCACCAATTTTATCAATTGAATCAGATGCTTATGATCGGAGCGAGCGTGGAGCCAACCGGCCCGCGTTTGAGGGCCGCTGCGTGCCGAGTCCCAGCGCCAGCTTCGGAACGGCGCTAGGCGTCAGGCCGACGAGAGCCCGAAGACCCGCTCGGCGTTGGTCTGGTAGATCTGGGTCTTGTCGTCGTCGCTGATCGGCGCCTCGTCGATCACGCGGACGGGGTGCGCGCCGTCCTCCATCGGGTAGTCGATGGCGAACAGGATCCGGTCGGGGCCGACGACCCGGTGTGCCAGCAGGAGCGCGGGTTCGAAGTCCATCCCGCTCGTCGCGACGTAGAAGTTCTCGCGCAGGTAGTCGCTCGGTTTCTTGCGGAGCTTCCGGGGCTTCGGGCCCGGGCCCGTCTGGATGAAGGCGGTGCGGTTGTCGACCCGGTCGATCCAGAACGGCAGGCCCTCGCCCATGTGGCCGAGGATGACGGTCAGGCCCGGGAAATCGTCGAAGACGCCGCCGAGGATGAGCCGCAGCGCATGGAGGGCCGTCTCGACGCTGAACCCGAAGGTCGCCGCAGCGAGCCCTGGGTACCGGGTGAAGGGCTCGAGCATTCCGGGGGACGGTGTGCGGGGGTGAAGGTAGAGGGGGACGCCGAGCGCCTCGCACTTCGCGAGGATCGGCCGGAACTTCTCCTCATCCAGGTACTCGCCCTTCGTGTGGGAGTTGATCATCACGCCCGAGAGGCCGAGCTCGGTGACCGCGCGCTCGAGCTCCTTGGCCGCCTCGGCCGGGGCCTGGGGCGCGATCGCCGCGAGACCGGCCAGGCGATCGGGATTCGCGCGGACCGCTGCCGCGAGTTGGTCGTTCGCCGCGCGGGCGAGCGCCGTCGCCTTCTCGGCTTCGAACACCTGGACGCCGGGAGACCCGAGCGAGACGACCTGCATGGCCACGCCGGTCTCGTCCATGATGCGCAGCCGCTCCGCGCCGAGGTCGAACTGGCGAGCGAGGGCCGTGATGGAGGCCTCGCTGCCCAGCGCGGCGGCGCTTCGGCTGATCCAGTTCACGAGGTCGGCCGTGTTCTCGCCGCCCACGACCGAAGACAGACCCGCGACGAGCTCCCCCGGCTTTCCGAGGGCCGTCTCGAAGAAGTGAGCGAAGCCCGGCTCCGATCCGGGATCCTCGGCCAGGAGCTCGAGGAAGCCGCCGAAGACCTCCCGGGTCATGAACGACTCTTCCACGGCGATGCGCTTGAACTTCGGCCGGCCGCTCGCCGCGCGCGCCACCGCTCCCGGAGCGCCGGCGCCGAGGGCCGCGGCGAGCCAGAGTGTGGATTGGAGAACCTCTCTTCGGGTCGTCTTCATGGCCTTCTCCCCGTCCTCATGACGAGCGCGAGGATATGGCGCTCACGAGACCCGGCGTATGTCCCGGGGTGTCATTGCGTATGCAGCCCCGGCATACCGACCGGGCCGCTCGGCGGGGGCCTCAGGTGGTCTCGAGCGAAGCGGAGACCTCGTCGACGAGCAGTCCGACGGCGGGCGGGAGGATCTCCTGGCGATGAAGGAACGCGGCAGAGGGCCTGGGGAGCCGTTCGACCGTCTCGAGGAGGGCGGCGCGTTTCTCGCCGAGCTCGGGCCGGACGGCGCCGCGCGGGAGCGCGGTGAGGAAGCTCCCGCGAAGGACCAGTGATTTCAGGACGTCGAGAGAGTCCGTCCGGACCGAGATGCGGGGCGATTGGAGGCCGCGCGCCGCCGCGAGGTCCAGGAAGGCATCGACCAACGAGCGCGGCTCCCTCATGAGGGCCCACGGAGTGTCCCGAAGGTCGGAGAGCCGAAGTCGCTTCTTGCGAAGCAGCGGGTGTTTCGGGTTGCAGACGATCACGAGCGGATCCGGCGCGAGCGTGCGAATGGCGAGCCCTTCGTGCGTTGCGCCGGGTGGGACCAAGGAGAAGGCCCCGTCGATCTCGCCGGCTCGAAGGTCTTCCGCGAGGGAGAGGTACGTCCCCTCGACGACGCTGAACGTCAATCGCGGCCGCTCCGAGCAGAGGCGATCGATGACGGTCGGCAGAAGGCCGGAAAGCGCCGGGGCGACCCCGATGCGTGCGTGCCCCTCGACACCGTCCCGAAGCGCATGCAGTTCATCGACGGCCTGCTGTCGGTCGCGGAGGACGAGCCGCGCGTGCCGCTCGAGCAGCTGGCCGTAGACGGTCGGGGTCACGCCGCGACTGCCGCGGGTCAGGAGGGGGACGCCGAGCGACGACTCGAGCGCCCGGATCCGGCGGCTCAAAGCGGGCTGCGCGACGCCCAGCTCGTCGGCGGCACCGAGGATGCTGCCGTGAGTCAGCACAGCGAGGAAGTCTTCCAGATCGCGTATATCCATGCCGAAAAATATACGGACTGGGTATATCAGCCGCTGGCGGAGCCAACTCGGAGCCAGGTCTATCGCGCTCCAAGTAGCTGAAAAAATTTAAGAAAAGATCGCTCTAGGTCGGGCTCGATTCCCCCGCCTCCACCATCTTCCTCGGGATTGGTTGCGTTCAGGCTCCCGCGTCCGGAACCAAGAAGCCCAACGACTTCTGCTTCCGCAGCAGGTGCTCGGAGCCAATCGTCCCGAGTGAGGGCCTCTAGTCATAGACCAGGCGCCAACGCTCGGGATCGGGTGGCCATTCGGCCTTCGCAGTCGACGGACGCAGATGGAGAAGGAGCAGGCCGCGGGACCGGCGAGGGCAACGACCGAGCTACGGCGTCCCGGGCTTGGGGCCTGCAGCAGTGAGTGCCTCGTCTCGACGCTCCAAGCCCTCCAGCCAACGGAGGATCTCGTCGACGACGAGTCCTGGATTTCCGATCTGGCAGTGCTGGGCGCCTTGCTCCTCGGCGGTCGCGATGCGGATGGAAATGGACCGGGCGCTGGTGAGTGCCCGGGTCTGCGCATGGACCTGCTCGAACGGGACGAGGTGGTCTTCCGTACCCATGACGATCAGTACGTCCTGGTGAATCTGGCTACTGACATCTCGAAGATTCATGTGGGTGAGCCACCGGAAGAACTCGAACGGGTCCGCGGAACCGCTCACATGCATCCCGTGACCCACTGCCCACTTTCCGACAGGATTCGAGCGCCCCACACGGGCGATCGCAGAGTTCACCTGTCTTCTTGCACCCACACGGAGCAGGGCGGAGAGGGCGGCGAACTTCGCTCTTCCCATGCCTCGCGCGAAACACTCGATGAAGTCGTACATCGCCCCCCAAGCGACGACGCGGCTGATGCGGGGCTCGAAGGCGCTGGCACGCGGTGCCAGATAGCCGCCGAATGACATACCGATGAGCGTGCAGTCGTGCACGTCGAAGTGATCGAGAACGGCACCCACGGGCTTCTCCCAGTCGTGCCCCATATGGAGACCGCTGTGGCGAAGTGCCGCTCCCTGTCCCGGACCTTCGAAGGCGATCACTCGATACTGGGCTTCGACGAGCGGGCCCAAAGCCGTGACCATCTCCTCGACGAGCCCGTCGAACCCGCTGTGCGCGAGGATCGTGCCACGAGCCTCGCCCTCGGGGGCGAGGTCGATCACGGGCAGTTCACCACCGCGGAAGGAAACGGTGGTGCGCTTTGCCGCGAGCTCAGGAAGAGCCTTGTCGTGCAGTTCGAGGAACCGGTCGTACGCTTCGGCTTTTCCCTGTTCCTCGATGCCCATGTAGAACTCGGCGGCGCGCCAGTAGTTCGCGGCTTCGAGTGAACGGCCCTCGGCCTCGGCCGTCTTTGCAGCCTTGAGCATTTCTCGGATCCAATCTTCCATCGTCGTGATGCGTGCGCCGACTTCTCGCAGCTCGTCGGGAGTGTTCGTCCACGCCAGTCGATTCATGAAGAAGTTGAACCCAGGGTTCGGATGGATGTCCATGTAGCCGGGGGTCACTGTTGCCCTCCCTCTATCCTTCGGTACGACACAGACGGCTGACCAGGAACGAGAGCATTCGCCGACTCTCCGCCTCCGTCGCTTGGTGCATGACGAGGCCCTCGATCGCGCTCAGCAAAGCTGAAGCTACGAGATCCACGTCCTCGTCTCGCTCTCCGCTTCGCGAAAGAAGCCCGCGCAGGAACGCCTCATACCGTTCGTGCGCACGTTCATGGAGGCTGGCGATCGGAGCGGAGTGGCTCGCACGTTCGTGAACGGTGCTGATGAGGCTGTGCGCCGCTACCGCTCGTTGTGTCAGGTCTACCAATAGTTCTTGGAGGCGCTTCGGCTCGTCGGGTGCCCCGCTCTCGTCGAAGTCCTCGCCCAGGGCGCTCAACGCTGCGACCTGCAGGGCTTCCAGGGCCGCTGCGAACAGCTCGTCCTTCGACGCGAAGTACCAGTGCACGACGTTGGACGAGACCCCTCCTCTCGTGGCGATCGCGGCCAGAGTGGTGCCGGCGTAGCCACGCTCGAGGAAGAGCTGTTGGGCGATCTCCAGGAGTTCGCCGGATTTCTCGTCTCGGCTGCGGTCGGGTCGATTGGCAGGCATCTCTTGATCAAGAGCCTAGAAGATTCTAGGCCGTGGATCAAGAGCGGGTTGAAGGCAGCTTCGCCCGTCCCATGCCGCCAGGGCGCCGAGGATCACTTCGCCGCACGAGCCTCGCTGGAATCTGACGAGCCTCGAGGTCACCGCGGTTCCCGAGCCGCGGCTGGCGTGGCTCGTGGCGCCCGGACTGCTCGGCCTCCTCCGCCTCCGCGCTCGCTAGGAGAAAGGGTGCCGGGCGCGTTGTACCCTGTCTGCCCGATGCGCCCACTGCTACGGATGCTCCTTTGAGCACACGCACCTCGTCCCCGCCGGCCGGGCTGCCCGGCAGCTACGCAGTCGCCCGACGTGAGTTCCTTGCGGCCTGCGAGGCGGCCGGTGCCACGGTCCGCAGCGTCGTCCACCCGGAGGCCGGGCCGGACGGCGAGATCGCGATGGACGTGGCATCGCTCGGGCCGGCGAGTGCGACGCGCGCGGTCTTCGTCGTGAGCGGCACCCATGGCGTGGAGGGGTACGCGGGCTCGCCGTTGCAGACCCATTGGCTCCTGAATCACTCCGCCTCGCAGCCCCAGGGTGTTCGCAGCGTCTGGCTCCACGCCCACAACCCCTACGGGTTCGCCTGGACGCGCCGCGTGAACGAGGACAACGTCGATCTCAATCGCAACTACATCGACTGGTCGGGGGAGCCGGTCCCGAACCCCGGCTACGACGAGCTGGCCGACCTGCTCGTGCCGGCGGATTGGAGCGAGGCGTCCCAAAGCAGCTCGACGAAGGCGCTGCTCGACTACGCCGCCGAGTCCGGCACGGCGAAGATGCAGGCGCACATCAGCCAGGGGCAGTACGCGCACCCGGGTGGCGTGTTCTACGGCGGGTCCGGGCCGACCTGGTCCCATCGCCGGATGCACGAGATCACGAAGCGCGAGCTGGCCGGGCTCGAGCGGGTGGCGGTGATCGATGTGCACACCGGGCTCGGAGATTGGGGATACGGCGAGATGATCAGCCACCACGCCATGGAGTCCGCGGGCTACCAGCGCGCGGCACGGTGGTGGAAGGGCGTCCGCTCCATGGTGGATGGCGAGAGCGTTTCTGCGCGTCTCCACGGGGACTGGCTCGAACGCTTCGACCACTGGATGGCGGGGACCGAGGTCACGTCCGCGGCGCTCGAGTACGGCACCGTCGACCTCGTGGCCGTGCTGCAATCGCTGCGCGCGGACGCTTGGCTGCACAGTCACGGCGATCCCCATGGGAGTGCGGCGGAGGACGTGCGGCGGCAGGTGCGCGCCGCATTCGCAGACGACGACCCGGCATGGATCGCGAAGCTGTGGCCGCGGTTCGTCGAGGTCCTGGAAGCGAGCTACGCGCAGCTCGCGCCCGGAGCGCGAGCGTAGATCCGCCGGTCGACGTGTCGTAGCCGGAGCCGGGCGGCGCCGGGGCTTGCCGTGGTGGTGGAAGCTCGCAGGATCGCTTCTAGCGCCGCGCCGCGCTCAGGGCGCCGCCGCCAGGGTGGGGCCGGCTTCGCTCGGATCCATCTCGCTGAGGCGCGCCTCGCCGAGGGTCGAGAAGGTCTTGAGGCGCATGATGCGCGAGTCGACCTGCACCGAGCCGACGGCGTTCACGTAGCCGGTCTCCGGGTCGTACTGGCGCGGCTCGACCGCGGTGCAGCTGCGCGCGCCGGGCGGGGTGCAGTAGCGGTTCACGGTCTCGCCGAGGATGCGGCGTGTCGACCGGAAGCCGGCCGCGCGCAGCGTGCTCATCTCGAACCGGACCTTCGCGGGAACCTTGGCCTTGGCGACGCCGAAATCGAGATGCCGCACGACCTCGCCCTCGAGCGTGGCCGAGAGCACGTGGCCGGTGCGCGGGTCGATCGACCATCGGAAGTCGCTGAAGCTTCCGGCCACGGGGTCCTGGTGCGCGAGGAGATCCGACTCGACCGTCGAGCCCGAGACGGTCATGCGGACCTCGGCGCCGTCGTCGCTGGGCTCGAACCAAGCTGCCTGGGGGCTCGTGTACTGGGCGTCGGTCTGGCCGGGCAGCTCGGGCGGCGAGATCTCGAAGCGAACCCACACCCAGCGCGGTGTCGCGTTGGCGAGGTCGACGGGCTCGGCCTGAGCCCCGGCCGGGGCGAGGATCGACGCGAGAGCGACCCACCACAGCAACGTCCGCAGCATCGGACGGTCTCGGTCTCGGCCAGCGCCCCGACGCGCCATCGGCACCTCCGTCCTCCACCCGGTAGGTATACGCGGACTGGCCGAAGGTTGCGCAGAAACTTGCCCGAACGGGGGCCTCGCTCGGGCGACTCCTCTCGCCTTTTTTCCATGGCGACGGCGGGTTATCCCGCGCTTTGCCGGCCTGCTTCCCCGCGGCTCCGCGAGAGCTCGAGCCCTTCCGGCGGAATGCCATACCGGAGCCGGACGTCGGAGAGCGGTTCCGCGAACATCGCCTCCCAGCGCTCGAACTGCAGGTTCTCGACGTGCCGGCCGAGCTGCCAGCCCCCGCTGATCGCGTCCATCACGGGGACGATGGCGTCCGGTTGGAGGAAGGTCATGCGGGAGGTGGTCGTCGCCATCCACATCCCGAAGTACGGAAACTGGAGCTGGGCGAGGCAGAAGGCCTGGAGGCCGAGCTCGTGGAGCCGGCTCGGCGTGTAGCCCGTGATGACGTGCAGGATGTCGTGGATCTGGAAGCCACGGATGATCGCGTACTTGAGATCCTCGGGCATGCGATCGAGCTGGCCCGAGCGGGCCATGAAGTCGTGGAGCCTCTTGTAGTCGGTGGCGAGGTTCTTCTCGAGGCCGTTCTCGGTGAGGAAGGCGTGGTAGTCGCGGCCGAGCGACCCGTCCGGCATCGCGGCGAGGTCTTCGAGCGTCGTTGGGGGGCGAAGTAGCGCTCGGAGAGAAAGCGGCCTGCGCCGGGCGCCGCGCGGACGTTCTCGAGGTAGCGCTCGATCGTCGCGTCCGGTGCAAAGGGCCACCACTCGTTGAAGAGCAGATGGACGCCGTGCTCGTCCGGATCGTCGAAGGTGCGCACCAGGTTCTTCACGAACTCGGGGTGCAGGGTCGGCTTCTCGCCTGCGGCGTCTTGCGGGTCGGACATGTCGGTGGCCTTTCTCTCCGGAGTGGGTGAGTGCCTGGATGGGAGCCTCCGCCCCATTTTACGATGCGGTGGCCCTTCCGGGGGCGTGCCGGTTACTCTCGGGCCGTCTCGAAGGGTGGGGGCCGAACATGCGTCGTCGCGGGTTGCCGCAGCTCGGAGATCTGGAGCGTGCCGTCCTCGGCCGCCTCTGGTCGCACGGGCCGGCCGACGTGAAGGCCATGCAGCGCGCCGTCGGCGAGCTGCGCGGGGTCCAGCCGAACACGATCCAATCGACGCTCGACCGCCTCCATCGCAAGGGGCTGGCCGAGCGGGAGAAGGTGGGCCGGGCCTACGTCTACCGGGCGCGGGTCTCGCAGCAGGAGTGGGTGTTCCGCACGCTCGAGGCGGTCCTGGGGGACGTTCCGCAGCGCGCGCCGGACCTGCTGCTCTCGGCCTTCGTCGACCTGGCCGAGCGCGCCGGCACCGAGCAGCTCGAGGAACTGGAGCGGCTCGTCCAGGCCCGTCGCACCCGCCGGGAGGAGGACCCTTCGTGAGTGCCGTGTTCGGGACCCTGGCGCTGTCCGCCGCGGCCGCGATCGCCTTCGCGGCGGGGACGTCCCTCCTGGTGGGGGCCTTCTGGCCGCTCTTGCAACGAGGAGCCAGCCGCCGGCACCCGGCCGCGCGGGCTCGCTTTGCGTTCGGGGCGGCGGTCGCTCCGGCCATCGCACCTCTCGTCGGGGTCGGGCTGTGCCTGGCTCCGGGCGTCCTGGTCTGGCTCGGGCTCCACGGGGATCACTGTCTCGAACATCCGTCCCACCCCCATCTCTGCCTCGTCCACCCCTCCGCGATGCTCCCGACGGCGGTGGTGTTGCAGGGGGTCGCGGCCTTCGCGGCCACGCTGCTGGGTGCGGCGCTCGTCCAGATCGTCGTTCGCGTGGCAAGCGGGCGCCGATCGCTGGCGCGGCTTCGCAGCGCAGCGTCACGGTGCACGGAGCCGGGCGTCTACCTCGTCGAATCGGACCGGGCCTTCTCGCTGACGGCCGGCCTCGGGCGGAGCGGGATCTTCCTCTCGACCGCTCTGGCCGAGGCGCTGGCGCCCACGCATCTCACGGCGGTCGTCTCACATGAGCGGGCTCACGTGCGAAGCCGGGACGGCTTGAAGACCCTCGCCGCGCGCGTGCTCTCCTGGCCCCATCTCCCCTGGGTCCGCCGATCGATCCTGGCCGAGCTGGAGCTCTCGATGGAGCGGGCCTGCGATGAGCAGGCCGGGCAGGAGGTCGGAGACCGCCTCGTCGTGGCCGAGGCGATTCTCGCTGCGGAACGTCTCGTCGCCTCGGCGCCTCGCCGGAACTCGTTGCTCGGGAGCCCGCTGCTGGCCTTCGGGGGAAGCTCGGTCCCGGCCCGCGTACGCGGTCTGCTCGCCGAGCCCGTCGCCGATCGGCGGCCCGCGGCGGGGTGGGTGGCATGCGGCGTGCTCGGGGTCTGCATCCTCCTGGCGGAGCCCCTTCACCACGCCACGGAGCACGCCCTCGGGCTGCTTCTGGGAGTCCACTGAGGGCTCGGAGCGCACTGAGGAACCGGAAAACCGATCCATGGTCGGTCTTGTGCCGAGGCCGTAGGGTGCGACTCCATGGAATTCGGACGTCGCGCGTGGATCCTGTGCTGCATTCTCACACTGTGGGTGCCCTGCGCCCATGCCGCCGATCCAACCGCACCGGATCCGGGCGGCTCCACCTATCAGTTCACCGTGACCGAGCGCAAACCCGTGACCGCGTCCTCGACGCTCACGGTGCCCGCCGAGGACTTCGAGCTTCGCCCGCTCGAGAGCGGCGGGCAGATGATCGAGGCCGTGCCCAACGCGATCACCGCCCAGCACACGGGCGGCGGAAAGGCCGAGCAGTACTTCATCCGCGGGTTCGACGCGGATCACGGCACGGACCTCGCGGTCTACTTCGACGGCGTGCCCATCAACCTGCGCAGTCACGCCCACGGCCAGGGCTTCCTCGACCTCCACTTCGTGACGAAGGAGGCGATCGAGCGCCTCGACGCATACAAGGGGCCGTACTTTGCCCGCTTCGGCGACTTCGCGACGGCGGCGGCCATCGAGTACGTCCCCTACGAATCGGTGGAGGAATCGCTCGTGCGGGTCGAGGCGGGCGAGTTCGATACCTGGCGCGCCGTGGCCGTGGCCTCGCCGCGCTTCGGGCCCTTCGCGGGCGAAGATCCGCGCGCCGACGCCCTGGTCTCCTTCGAGGCCTACCACACGGACGGTCCCTTCCGGGACGACGAGGACCTCTGGCGCTACTCGCTCTTCGCCCGCGGCGGGGTGGACCTGCGCCCGGGCCTTCGGCTCTCGGGCCACGTCCTCGGCTACATGGCGGATTGGGACGCTTCGGGGCTCATCCCGGAGCGCCTGGTCGACGACGGGCGCCTCTCCCGCTTCGGTTCGCTCGACCCGACCGAGGGTGGCGACACGCATCGCCTCCAGGGCAAGCTCCAGCTCGACTGGCAGCCGAGCGAGCGCGGCCACCTCGTGGCGAACGTCTACGTGGCGGACTACGAGCTCGAGCTCTTCTCGAACTTCACCTACGCGTTGAACGACCCGGCCCGTGGCGACGGCATCGTCCAGCGAGACGATCGCCTCTACGCCGGCGGGCGGGTCGAGTACGAACACGTTCTCGACGTGTCCCTCCCGACGCGGCTGCGCGCGGGGGCCGAGTGGCGCTACGACGACGCCCGCGTGCGCCTGGGCACCCAGACGCGCCGGCGGACGACCGGGTTCACGAACGACGACGACGTGGAGGAGCTCTCGATCGGCCCGTACCTGGAAGCCGAGCTGCTGCCGCTCCCGTGGGTCCGCTTCGTGGGCGGGCTTCGCGTGGCGTACTTCGACTACGACGTCCACAACCGCATCCCGGGTGGGCCCGATGGAGACGGCGACGACCACCTATGGCTTCCCAAGGCGAACCTCGTCCTCTCGCCGTTCTCGGCCTCGGGGCCGGTTCCGGTCGAGGCCTCCTGGCTGCGCGGTCTCGAGCTCTTCCTGAACTTCGGCAAGGGCTTCCACTCGAACGACGCGCGGACCGTCGTGGCCGATCGGCAGATCCTCGCCCGGGCCACGGGCGCCGAGGTCGGGCTGCGCACGCGCTTCTTCGAGCGGCTCGAGGTGGCCATCGACGGCTTCTGGCTCGAGCTCGAGGACGAGCTCGTCTTCGTGGGCGACGAGGGCACGACCGAGTCGGGCGGGAAGACCAAGCGCCTCGGCATCGAGTTCGTCGCCCAGGCCGACCTGACGGAATGGCTCTACCTGCGCGGGGACGTGGCCTACACCTCGGCGCGCTCCACCTCCGGCGACGATCCGGTGCCCCAGTCCCCGCGCTTCGTCGCCAAGGGCGCCCTCGGCGTGCGCGAGGGCGGCTTCGCGGCGGAGCTCTCCGTGCGCCACCTGGGCGAGCGCTACGCCAGCGATGCCTCCCGCAGCCCGCGGCTCTCGGACTACACGGTGCTCGACCTCGGCATGCGCTATCGATACGGCCCCTTCGAGTTGGGCCTGGCGCTCGAGAACCTGACGGATACGGACTGGCGGAGCTCGGAGTTCTTCTACGAGTCCTGCGCGCCGGGCGAGGTCGGCCGGGTGGCAGCGTGTCCCGCGGCCGGGGGCGGGGCGGGCTTCGAGGACTTCCACTTCACGCCGGGGAACGGTCGCAATGTTCGAGGCTGGGTGCGCGTCGCGTTCTAGAGGGCAATGGCAAGCGGCACGGGCGCTTGCCGTCCTCTGCGTGGCGGTCTCGGGTTGCGCGCCTTCGCCTCCGCCTCCGGCGCCGGTCACCACCGTCCCCGCTGCATCCGGTCCATCCGACGTCCAGGAGGACGCGGGCCCGCGCTACTTCACCGAGGACGAGGTGGATCTGCCCGCGCGGCCCCTGGCGCCCATCGAGCCAGCCTATCCGCCGGAGCTTCGGGCCATGGGCCGGGAAGGGGAGGTCGAGGCCCGCGTGATCGTCCTGGCCGACGGCTCCGTCGGCGGGGCGGAGCTCCAATCGAGCAGCGACGACGCCTTCACGGCCGCGGTGCGGGATTCGCTTCGCCAGGCGCGCTTCGAGCCGGCCCGACGCGGGGGGCGCCCGGTTGCGTCCTGGATCACCCTCGAGCTCCGGTTCCGCCTCGACTAGGGCGTTTCTCTCGCGGGGGGCCGAGGCGAGCGCGCCTCCCTCCACAGCGCACGGCCGAGTCCCAGGCAGACGAGAAGAAGGACGATGCAGAAGGGGAGTCCCGTGTTGATCGCGGCGGACTGGAGCGCGGCGAGGCCGCCCGACAGCAGTAGCACGGCAGCGATGATGCCTTCGCCGACGGCCCAGAAGACGCGCTGCCAGACGGGCGGGCTCGGGTGTCCGCCCGAGGTCAGCATGTCGACGACGAAAGAGCCCGAGTCCGAGGACGTGACGAAGAAGATCGCGACGATGCCGGCCGCCAGCAGCGACGTCGCGCCGGCCAGGGGGAGCCTCTCGAGGACGGCATAGATCCCGGTCGCCACGTTGGCCTGGACCGCGGCCGCGATCCCGGGCTCGGCCTGGTCGAGCGCAATGGCCGTCCACCCGAACACGGTGAACCAGAACGCGCTCACCAAAGTCGGCACGAGCAGGACCCCGAAGACGAACTCGCGGACCGTGCGCCCGCGTGAGATGCGCGCGACGAAAGTGCCCACGAAGGGCGACCAGGCGATCCACCAGGCCCAGTAGAAGATCGTCCAGGACTTGCTCCACTCGAGATCGCCGAGCGGATCGAGGCTCAGCGCCAGCGGGAGGAGCTGGGCGCCGTAGTCGAAGAGCCGGTCCGGGTAGGCCTCGAGCAGGCGGCCCGTCGGCCCCGCGATCAGTACGAAGAGCAGCAGGAGGATGGCGAGCGAGACGTTGAGCTCGGACAGCCGGCGGATTCCACGGTCGAGCCCGAGGACGACGGACGCGGTCGCGCACGCGGTGATGAGGGCGATCAGTCCGACCTGGATCGCGGTGGATTCGCCGGTGTCGAAGAGGCGGTCCAGCCCGGCATTGATCTGCATCGAGCCGAGGCCGAGGGAGGTCGCGAGGCCGAAGAGCGTCCCGAAGACTGCGAGCGTGTCCACCGCGTGGCCCCACGGGCCGTGGATCCGCTCTCCGAGGAGGGGCTCGAGCGTCGAGCGCACGGCCATGGGGAGGCCCCGGCGGTGGGCGAAGTACGCGATGGCGAGGCCCATCACTACGTAGATCGACCAGGCGTGGAGGCCCCAGTGGAAGAACGTGATCGTCATCGCCAGGCGGGCGGCTTCGGGGGTTCCGCCGTCCCCTCGCGGCGGCGAGGCGTAGTGCAAGACGGGCTCGGCGACGCCGTAGAACATGATGCCGATGCCCATCCCGGCGCTGAAGAGCATCGCGAACCACGAGGCGAAGCCGTAGGCCGGGGCCTCGTCGTCCCGGCCGAGCCGGATCCTTCCGGTGGGGGCGCAGGCGACGAGGGCCGAGAACGCCAGGAACAGCGCGCTCGACGCGATGAAGAGCCAGTCCAGGCGGGAGACGACGACGTCCTGCAAGCCGAGGAAGAGTGCCTTCGCCAGGTCCGGGGCGGCGACGCCGAAGCCGAGGACCAGCACGACGACCGCGGCGGACGAGAAGAATACGGCCGGCTCGATTCTCGGGCGCCCGCTCCGCATCGCGGCGTCTATCGGAGGCGGAAGTGGTGGATGCCCCAGGTCAGGTAGCCGCGATCGGCCGCTTCGACCCAGTGGCCGAGCCCCTCGAGCATGCGCGTGACGTAGTCGCTCCCGCAGCGCGCCACCATTTCTTCGCGGCGCGCCAGGAGCTCGGCCCGCACCGTGGCGTAGTGCCTCCCGAGCTGTTCCGGCATCTCGGCCCAGCCGATCTCCTCGAACCCGAGCCCCGAGAGGCTCTTGCGGTAGAAGCCGGGGGAGGCGAGGGAGTCGAGGTGGATGCGATCGAGTACCGGCTGAAGCACGTCGGGCGGGCAATCGTCGGTCTGCATCGGGTCGGTGAAGATGAACTGGCCGCCGGGCCGGAGGACGCGGGCGACCTCGGAGAGCACGCGCTCGCGATTGCCGCTGTGCAGGATGGCGTCCTGGGACCAGACGGCGTCGTACCGGTCCGGCTCACCGGGGATCGCTTCGAAGCTGCCGTGGATCACCTCGATCCGCTCCTGGAGGCCGGCGGTGCGGCACAGCGCGCGGTTGCGCTCGTTCTGGACCTCGCTGAGGTTCAGGCAGGCGACGCTGCAGCCGAAGCGCTCGGCGAGCGCGCGTGCCGAGCCCCCGTAGCCGGATCCGAGATCGAGGACGGTCGAGCCGTCGCCGATGCCCTCCAGGCGATCGGCCATCGTCGCCACGGTGCGGCGGCTGGCCTCGTGGACCGAATCGTCTTCTCCCGCGTAGATCCCGATGTGGATGTCGTGGCCGCCCCAGATGGCAGCGTAGAACGCGTCGGCCTCCGAGCTGTCGTAGTAGGCCTCGGTCGTCTCGGCAACGGAGCTGCCGTCGCTACTCATCGAGAAGCTTCTCCGCGACGTGGACGAAGAAGTCGGGCTCGGACTCCTGGTAGGTCTCCTGGAAGTCGCCGTAGGTCTTCACGCGCGCGAAGCCCGCCTCCCCGAGGAGCTTCCGCGTGTAGTTCTTGCGCAGCGGAAACATGTTCAGGTGGTACGTCGATCCGTCGGGAAAGGCGTACTGGAAGCGCGCCAGGCCCTCGTCGACGTGCTCGGGTTCGGCCACGACCTCGTCGCCGCAGTAGTAGTATTTGTGCTTCGACTGGAAGCCGTGGTCGAGGATCCCGTCGTAGTTGCGCTGGTCGATGATCAGCACGCCATCGTGCTTGAGGGCGGCGTAGAACTCCGCGAGCGCGCGCCGACGATCCTGCTCCTCGAAGAGATGCGTGAAGGAGTTCCCGAGGCAGATGATCGCGTCGAACTTTCCGTGAACCTCGCGGTTCAGCCATCGCCAGTCCGCGTGGATCGTCTTCAGGATATGGTGGCGCGCCTTCGCGTTGTCGAAGGCCTTCGCGAGCATGGCCGCGTTGCCATCGACGCTCGTCACCTCGAAGCCCGCGTCCAGGAGCTGCACGGAGTGGAAGCCGGTGCCCGTGGCCACGTCGAGCACCTTCATCTTGCCGCGCGCCTTCAACAGCTCGATGAAGAAGCGCCCCTCGCTCTCCGCCCGGGCCTCCCAGTCGATCAGCTCGTCCCACTTCTCGACGAAGCTCTGGATGTACTCGGCCTGGTAGTGCTTGGTGTCCCGGACGGCGGTCGGCCGGGCACCGAAGTCCTGCTCCTGCGCCCCAGGGTCTCGCGCCGGGGTGGTCTGGGATCCGTTGGACATGGCGATCGAGCCCCCTCGCGTCGCACGTTGGGTGTCGCGACGGGCACCTAAGCTATGCCATGAAAGGATTGCCTTCAATGCAGATTCGCCGCCCGATATCGTCGAAAAGAGCCATAGAGTCTTTGAAAAACAGATATTTGTGCGATTCATTGACTCCGAACGACTCATCGCAAAAGATGGATCCCCCAGGGGGAATCGATAGTGCTGAACGCAACCGGCGATCGCGGCCGCCGCCGGAAGGGCGCCCTCGTTTCGGTAAGGTAGGAGCATGGCGACGCCGGATCCGATCGAGGAAGACATCGTCTCGGCCCTGCGGCGCATCGTTCGCGCCATCGATCTCCAGTCGCGGCGGATGATGGACGCCTGCGGCCTCACCGGCCCGCAGCTCGTGGTGTTGCGCGCGGTCGGGCGGCTGAGTGGCGCATCCATTAGCGCGCTGGCTCGATCCGTCAGCCTGAGTCAGCCGACCGTGAGCGGCATCCTCGAGCGCCTCGAGAAGCGTGGCCTGGTTCGCCGCGAGCGCAGCGAACAGGATCGCCGCTCCGTGTTCGTGAGCCTGACGCCCCAGGGCGGCCGAACGCTCCGCGAGGCTCCCTCGCTCCTCCAGGATCGATTCCAGCGGGAGCTGGCGCGGCTCGAGGAGTGGGAGCGGACGCAGATGCTCTCGATCCTCCAGCGCCTCGCGGGCATGATGGACGCCGAGGCGCTCGACGCAGCGCCGATCCTCGAGACCGGCGCGATCGATCCGGCGAAGGCGGACTCGGCCGAAGCGAACGAGCCGGCTTCCGGCTCGCCGGATCCGCACGCCCGGAAGCGCGGAGCCGGCTGACGACTCCGTCGGCGTTCACGCCGCCTCGTGGTCTCGAGTGGCCGCCTCGGGCCCGCCTTCACTCGAGCGGCGCGAGGCAGGCCTGCCCGGCGCACACGTCGAGGATGGACCCTCCCGTGCGCAGGAACTCGGACTTCTGGAGCTGCGCGGCGGGCTGGCGGCGCGGGCAGCTGTGCGGGTCGTCGCCCTGGTCGATGGCGCAGGGGGAGCGCTCGGGGTTGCCGCCCACGGGCGTGAGGTTGGCCTGGGTCGATTGCAGGCTGCCGCTGTCGAAGACGATCATGGCCGAGCCGTCGTAGCGGTAGGTCGGCGCGCCCGGGAGCACGCCGGCCGGGTCGACGCCGGCGAGGGGGCCCGGGTCGCTCGGCGGAATGGCCGGGATGTCCCAGAAGGGGTTCTCCTGCCAGAACTCGCGCACGCCGGCGGCGGGGGTCTCGTCGGCGAACGCCGCGGGATCGAATCCCGGCCGATGCATGGGAACGCCGAGGGTGCGCGCCTGGACCTGGGCGGAGGTGTCCGAGACCTGGAAGTCGCCGAAGGCCACCTGCATCAGCACCTTCTTCGGCGGCGTGCCGGGGTAGGGGTCGTGGGTCAGGTGGTTTGCGTGGCCGTTGGTCTCGCCGCGATCCCAAAGCATCTGCGCCAGGCCGAACATGAGCGGGTAGAGCTGCTGCTCGAGGTAGTTGAACTGGAGGAGCGTCAGGTAGAGGTCGAAGTCGACGCTGCGGAAGAGCAGGGTGCTGTAGTTCATGCCGGGCACGCCGAGCACGGCGCGCGTGTAGTCCTGGGCGAAGGCCGAGAGCGCGCCGCCGAGGATCGCGCCCTGACTGTTGCCGTCGTAGAAGAGTTCGCTGCGGTCGAGGAGCGGGGTGCCGTCGGAGGCCTGGAAGGCCGGGTGGCTCGCGAAGCCGTCCGCGTGGAGCATCAGGCGCCCGAGGAAGAGGAAGTTCAGGATGCCCTGGTGCGACCGGTCCGGAAGCGTCGGGAAGCGTGAGAAGTCGTTCAGGATCGAGGCGACCGTGCCGAGGTCGTCTTCGCCCATCCCGATCCAGCGCGTGCCGCAGAAGACCATGTCGTGCCGGTTGGCCATGGTGGAGACGTAGCTCGCGCCGGTCTGCCGCTCGCTGCCGAGCAGGCCGTGGCCGTAGAAGGCGATGCGGGCCGGGCCGCCGCCGTCGCGCACGCTGCGCGGCAGGTTGCAGAAGAAGTCGGCCTCGTACCATTCGCCCGTCCAGACGGGCAGCTCGTCGCCCTCGCAGAAGGGCTTGCTGGCGCCTTCCTCGTCCGTGCAGTGGAGGCGCGTAGCGGCTTCGGGGCCGCCGGGCTCGCCGCCATTGGTGACGTAGAGCGGGACGCGGAAGGTGCCGCGGATGCGTTCGTGGGCGCGCAGCTCGCGGTTCCAGTCGGCCTGCTGAACGGAGGTGACTTCGAAGGTCGGGGCCGCCTCGCCGAGGCGCGCGAAGGCGTCGTCGCGGATGGCGAGCATGCGCTCGCCCATGCTGCGCTTCGAGAGCACCGTGAAGTCCCAGGCGAGGTAGAGGTCGTCGCGCGGTACGCCGTGCGCCTCGAGTTCGCCGAGGATGGCCTCCATGCGCGGGCGGCGCGCTTCGACCTCGGGCAGGAAGGTGGGCACGCCGTCGCGGTAGACGCGGAAGGCGCGGGGCGCCGGGATCACCGAGCCGTCCGCGCGCCGCAGATTGCGCAGGGCCACGAGGTAGCGCCCGCCGCTCGCGAAGTTGACCGCGGGCCGGATCAGCAGCGGCTGGCCCTCTTCCGGCGTGGTGCGCGCGGAGAGCTCCATCCAGTAGGGGACGCGCTCGCCGGTCGCGGCGTCGACCAGCACGACCTGGGCGTCCGGCGCGAGCGAGCGGGCCACGTCCCACTCCGGCGCGGTGCCGGGCAGGGGCACGGGGCGCGGCCCGGCGGGGTCCGTGGGGTCTCCGGAGGCCAGCACGGCCATCTCCGGCACCATGAGCTGCACGGCCTGTCCGGGGCTGAAGCCGTCGTTGCGGTTCCACTCGGTGGGGTCGACGCCCGCGCCGTTGCGGTTCGCGGGCATCGAGGCCTCGTGGAAGGCGATGCGGCGGCCGGTGTCCGTCGCGGCGTCCGCCACGCTGAAGAAGTCGTTCGGGAACGGATAGAGGCACACGCTCGGGTCGAGCCAATCGCAGCGGTCGGCCGCGGTGAGGTCGATGGCCGGTTCGTAGGAGATCGTCGACTCGACGACCGTGTCGCTCTCGCCGTCGCCGTCCGCATCCACCGCCGCGAACAGGCTGCTGCGGCCCTCGCGGAGGTCGGCGGCGGGAACGAGCGTGGCGTGCGCCCGGCCCGCGTCGATCGTGAAGCGGTCGGAGACGTCGACGAGCGAGGCCGGCGGATCGTCGATTCCGGTCAGCAGCGTCACCCGGAGGCGGCCGACGCCCGGATCGAACCCCGGCGGAAGCGCGATCTCCAAGGTCAGCTCACTCGCGCCCGGGGCGACCACGCTGCCGTCGGTCGGCGCGATGAATCGGGGGCGCGGGGTGCAGCCGGCCCCAGCGATGACGAGGGCGGCGAGGAGCAAGGAGGGCAGGCGGGGGGAGCGCAGCAGGAAGCGGTGCATGGGGATCTCCGTCAGGGGCCCCACTATACCTGCACCGTCAATGCTTGCGGACGCAGCATGCGTCACCCCAGCGCTGCCGTCGCTTCCGGACTGGGCCCCTAGCTTCGGAGCTTCTTCTGGATCTCCCGCTTCAGGCGCAGGGCGCGCTCCGGAAGCTTGTCGTCCGGGGTCGCGAGGAGGTAGGGGTCCAGGCCGCCCTTCTTGGTGACCGTTCGAAGGGCGCGCGTGGAGACCTGCAGCCGGAGCGAACGGCCCAGAGCGTCCGACTGGAGCTGGGCCGGCTGAAGGTTCGGCTCGAACGTCCGGCTCGTCTTCCGGTTCGAGTGCGAGACGTTGCGGCCGTAGTGGACCTTCTTTCCGGTGAGTTCGCATACACGGGACATGATGTCTCCTCCCGAGACGCGTCGGCTTTGGACATTCAAGCCCGGACGTCTCGGCAACCTGGGTGTTCCGGAATTCATGCGAGCGCGATCCATCCCCGCCAGGCCATCCCAGCGTAGAACCGTTCCCGATCCCGGAAGCCCGCCTCGTCGATCAGCGCCTCTTCGCGCTCGCACGGGATGAGGCCGGAATTCGTCCGCAGGTGGGTCTTCGCGTTTCCGACCACCTCGGGCTCGACGCCGGATGCGACGGCGTAGTGGGCATAGCGCTCGAGGTTTCGTTCGAACTCGGGCGCTTCGCGGTCGAGGCAGTGGTCGACGAGCACGAAGGGCGCGCCCGGCCGGAGCCGGCTGCGGATCGCGCGCAGGGTGTCGAGCTTCGAGCCGTCGTCCGGGATCACGCCGAGCACCAGGATGCAGGTCGCGGCGTCGAACGGACCTGCCGGTGCGTCGTCGATCGCGCCTTCGATCAGCTCGACCCGTGAGCCGAGCTCGGTGCCGATCACCTGCCGGGCAAGGTCGAGCATCGGCGGCGCCGGGTCGACGCCGAGGAATCGGAACCTCGGCTGGGCTTCGGCGAGGGCCCGCGTGTCGAGGCCCCCGCCGGCGCCGACCACGAGTACGTGCGCGTCCGCCGGCGCATGCTCGCGAAGGAGGATACCCGCCATCTGAAGGACCCCCGCGTGGCCGGGCATGAACGCGGGCGGTCCGTTCTTGACGTAGCCGTCGACGAAGGAATCGTTCTCGTAGAGGCCACGGTAGTCCGTCACGAATCGCCTCCTTCCGCCTTTCGGGCGCGCCGGCTGCGCGCGACGGCCAGGATGCGGTCTCCTGCGCGCTGCGCCCCCGAGAGGTTTCGCGAGACCGGCCCGAGTTCGAGTTCCGCGAGTGCGCCCGTCACCAGCAGGTTCGGGTGCCAGCGCAACCCGCGATCGACGATCGGATAGCCGCAGCCGGCGCAGGGGAGATCGAACGCCTCGATGGTCTCGTCGAGCCAGGGCCCGCCCGGTCGGTGGCCGGGGAAGCCGGTCGCGAGCAGAACCCGATCGGCTTCGACCTTCCGCCCATCGACCTCGAGGAGAACCCGTTGGCCCGGGAGGCTGGCCGAGAGCTTCTCGGCGCCCTCGATGCACTCGATCGTCCCATCGCCGGTCGCACGCCGTAGCGCCGAGTGCACGTCGGGCGGCATGGAGCCGCGATGCCGCGCCGCGCGGATCCGGTCGCGGCGATCATTCCGATCGTCGAGTTTCTCGAAGGCCGCCATGTGCTTCGGCCCCTGCCAGCCCGGGTCGCTGTCGAACTGTTCGACGCGGAGCGCGTGCCGGGAGATCAGGAGGACCTGCCGTCCCGGCCGAGCCAGCCGAAGCGCGAGCTGCGCGCCGGAGATCCCGGCGCCGACCACGGCGACGATGGAATCGTCCGGGTCGTCCTCGAGCACGAAGCCCGGGTCGAAGACGTGGCCGATGCGATCACATGCTTCCGGCTCGGTCGCTTCGGCGACAGCGCGCCGCGCCCACTCGGGCCACGCCGGTTCTCGCGGCGCACCGATGGCCAGGACGACGCGCCGCGCCGCGATCTCTCCGGTTCGCCCGCCCGCCGCCAGATCCTCGAAGCCCACCCGGGCGCCCGGACTCACGAGATCCAGACGGTTGACGCGCCCCCATACGTGAAGGTCCTGGAGCTCGTACCGATCGATCAGGGCATCGCAATGAAGGTCGAAGAGCTCGAGCGCGGGCCGGGAATAGGGGCGCGTGAAGGGCCGGTTCACCTTTCGGCCCGGGCCTCCGGCGAATCGGTTGAGCGATACCGAGGAGAGCCCGAGGTGGTGGACGCTGGGCGAGCGCAAGAATCTCATCCCGGTGTTGCGTGTCGCCCTCCGCCATCGTGCCAGGAGATGCGGCTCATCGTCCAGGATCCGGATCTGGCTGCGCGGAACGCCGCCCTCGCCGATCAGGCGGAGCGCCGTATGAACTCCATGGGGGCCCCCTCCGACGATCAGCCAGTCGAGGGTCATTGAAGCCGTGCGCCGTTCGCCGAGGAGGCTCCGCGACTGACGAACTCCTGGACGGCCTCATCGCCCGCCAGGCATGCGTCCAGGCCCGCGCAAAGCCGGTCGACGTCGAGGTCGACGCCGAGGAAGACGATCTCCTGCCTTCGATCGCCGATGCTCGGATGCCACCGCTCGAGCAAGCGGCGTCGCTCGAAGCCGCACCGAGGCCAATCGCCTTCGGCGTAGCTGGCCCACCACCGGCCGGCCGGGAAGAGCCGATGGACCGAGCCCGCGCAGGAGTAACCGAAGCTCCGAACGGGCTCGCCGGCGAGCCAGACGTTCCCCTTGCCTCGGAGAAGGTCCCCCGGCGGATCCGCGAGCCACTCCTGCAGGCGTTCCGCGTCGAACGGACGCCGGCGGAGGTACACGAACAGCTCGGGGTGGAGCGCCGGATCGGCTCCGCCTCGCAGCACCTCGAGCCAGGGTGGGGCGACCCGGACCGACTGGAACGGGGAAGCATCCGGTCCGAGGTCGGAGGTCGATCCCGTGCCGACCGCAACGTGGGCCGCTCCCGGGTTGAGCAGTCGGAGCCGTCTCGTGAGAGCCTCGGAAGGGGGAGCGGCGCCGACGAGTACGAGCCGTGTCGCCGACTCGATCTGCCCGACGAGGATGTCGGCGAGGCTGCGTGAGTCGGAGCGGCTCTGGCCCCAGCCGCGCGAGGCGAGCGAGCAACTCGAGGCGAGGTGCTCGTCCGCGAGGTCGACGTCCACGAACGCGGAGACGCTCGCGACGTGCGCGGGGCGCCCGAAGCGGTGCGCGAGGAAGTCGCACTCGGCCCAGCTCTCGGCGACGGAGGAAGGCTCCGCGAAGGGCGGGAGTACGACGCCGATCGTGTCGGGTTCTCCCGCTGCGGCCTCGGAGAGATCCGCCAGGGGCACCGTCGGGACCGCCTCGGCGGCCTGCTCGAGGGCGCATCGGATCGACGCTGTAGGCAGGCCAGTGAGCAGGTGCACGCGAAGAGAACGCACAGCGCCGTCCCCGGTCGTGTTCGGAAGGATCGCCATCGCTCATGGGGTGCCGGAGAGGCGAGTGGAGTTCCGGAGCTTCCGGATTCTCCGGCTCTTGTCGTTTCGCGGAACTCGACCGCCCCGGCCGGCACACATGGGAAGGGAGAATCGCATCCGTGACGGGAACGACCCTTCTCCGCGCCGCGGGCCTGCTGGCCGTTGCAGGCGGGATCGTCAACGGCGTGGCCGACTACATGCTGCAAGGCGGGCCCGAACCGGGCCCTGGGGTGAATACGTACGCCCAGCTCGCCGAAGCGCCCTACGACCAGGTCTTCCTCGGGAGCATCCTCGGAAACGCGGCCATCCCGTTCTGGCTCCTCGGTTTCTGGCCGGTCTACGTGGCCCTCGAACCGGCGGGGAGGAAGTTCGCGCTGCCGCCGGTTCTCTTCCTCGCGTACGCCTTCTCGATCTTCCCGGGCTACCACGGGTCCTACGCACTCTACGCGGCGGGGTTTCAGGCCCAGGTGGCCGCTTCGGCCGAACTCGCCGGCAGCCTCACGACGATGGTCGACCGGATGCACGCGCACCACGAAGCCGTCCTCCAGCTCATCACCTGGAGCGCCCCGGTCGGATCGCTTGCGTTCGTCGCGGTCGTGCTGTTCCGGAAGACGCACTATCGCCGGTGGATGGCGATTCTGTCCCCGATCCTTGCTCCGGCGACGCAACCTCTTGCCGAGATGCTGCCCGGCCCCTACGGGGCCTACGTCCGCCCGGCCTGGGGCACCACGATCTTCACTTTGTTCTTCTTGGTCACGACGATCGTGACGTGGAACGTCCGGCCGGGGAGCGAGCGCCGCGCCGTCGGTTCATCAGGTTCTCCATGAAAGCGACACCCTCGGACGGGTCGATTCGTGGGCGACGTCGGCGGCTCCGGTGGCCGCGGCCTGTCGGAGAGCCCCGGAACCCGCGGAGGTGAGGCCGCTCCAGTGTTCCGGGCTCGGGCGCTCCGCGGATCGACGGGCGCACTCTACGCGTCCGTCTGGCCGTTCGAGCCGGATTCGAGGCCCGGTAGCTGGACCATCACCCGTCGGACGAGCGCGTCGCATCGGGATCCACCGAATCGGAAGGCCAGGCTAGTCGCGTCGCCGACGTCCCGGCCGAGTCGCTCACGCAGATCGGCGCGGGCGCGGTAGAGGCGGGTCTTCACCGCGCCTTCCCCGACACCCAGCGCCTCGGCGACTTCGGCCGTCGAGAGGCCCTCGACCTCGCGCAGCACGAAGACGCGCCGGTGCGACTCGGGCAGCGCATCGAGCGCCCGTTCGATGGCGCGCGCCTGCTCGCGGGCGAGCAGGCTGCGCTCCGGGTCGGCCGCGGGTGCACCTACCGGATCCCCGGCCTCGGGAGATGCGCCGACGGCGACCAGCCGGACCGGACGCCGGGTGCGATCGAGCGCGGCATTCTGGGCGATGCGATGAAGCCACGTCGAGAAGCGCGAGCGTCCCTCGAAGCGGTCGAGGTGGAGGTAGGCGCTCAGCCACACCTGCTGGAGGATGTCCTCGAGATCGGGCCCGTCGCGAAGGATGGCCCTCACCGCGCGATAGACCCGCTGGTTGTATCGCCGCATCAACAGCTCGAAGAGCTCCGTCTCGCCGCGGCGAACCCTCGCGATGACTTCCTCGTCTGCCAGGGTCGGCCCGGGCAGGGCTTCGAGGCCGTGTTCTCCGGTCATGAAGACCTCCCCTCGACGTTTCCTGAGATGGTCCAGGAACGGCAAAGGTCACAAGAATCTTTCGTGTGACCTCGAGCCGGGTCCGGTCGTCTCAGGGGAAAAGGGCGGCCTGCGCCATCGCCCGGGAGACGACCCATGACCCTGATTTTGGACATCTTCTTTCTTGGATTGAGCGCTTACTTCGCCGACGAGAAGGCGGCCTACCAGGCGGCCCATGAGTTCTGTCCGGATACTTTCGTGACGCGCGTGGATGACCGTAGCCACTTCACCTGCGAGGGCGTCGACTACGTCGTGGTCTGCGACGACGGCGCCTGTGACCTGAACGAGTGGGAAAGTCCGGACGGAGAAGTCTCGATCGGTGCGGTCACGCGCTGAAGCGCGGGGCGGCGAGAGTCGGCTTTCCTGGCTGCAGCCGTGTCGCTCGTGGGCACGCAGGCTGCGGCTCAGCCCTGGCTCCCGGCCCATTTCGCGAACTCCGCGAGCGTGCCCTGCAGGCGGGCCTTCGTGATCTCGTCCGTGAGCGTGCCTTCGGCGTCGAACTTCTCGTGCACCTGGGGGACCACGAAGCCGGGCGCCACGAAGAGCGGGGTGAGGGTCCCTGCGAGGACGCTCGAGAGCTGAACGTGCGCGCGTGCTCCGCCGGAGGGCGCGAGCGAGTGCGCAAGGATCAGGGAGGGCTTTCCCTTGAGCGGGGAGTTGTAGGCGGGGCGCGAGGCCCAGTCGATGAGGTTCTTCAGCGGGCCCGGGATCCCGTAGTTGAACTCGGGCGTGACGAAGACGATGCCGTCCGCCGTGGTCACCTGCTCGAGCAGCGTCGCCACGGGCGCGGGCTTCTCCTCGCCGTCGAGGTCCTGGTTGTAGAGGGGGAGGGCGCCGCCGTCCGTCGTTACGGTCTCCGTCCCGTCCGGCGCGAGCGAGACCACCGCTTCTCCGAGCTTTCGGCTGAAGGCGGCCGCTCGGAGGCTTCCGAGGATGACGAGGAGCTTCATCCCGCCCCGCTCAGTCGAGCAGCGCCAACGTCGCGGCGCGGATGCGCGCTTCGCGGGCCTCGGGCGACTCTTCTTCGATGCGCTCGTCGGGCTCGATCTTGAGGATCGGCTCGCCCTTCTTGACGACGGCGCCGTCGCGGTCGGCCATCAGGTTCTTGGTGACGGTCCCGGCGAAGGGCGCGACCACCTTGTTGAACATCTTCATCACCTCGATGATGAAGAGCGGCTGGCCTTCCTCGAAGTGCTGGCCCTCCTCGACGAGCAGCGGGAGGTGCGGCGCCTCGCGGGCGTAGAAGTTTCCGCCCATGGGCGTCACGATCTCGTCCGCGCTGGCCTTCGGGGCCGGGGCGAGGGCGCGGGCGTCCGTCTCCATCCGCTCCGCGTCGAGGAAGCGCTCCGGGAAGACCGAGGCGAGCTCCTCGTTCACGGTGACGTCGAGGAACTCGCTGCGGATGCCGATGCGGGGAATCAGGAGCAGGAGCGGGGCCCCGACGCTGAAGCCGCGGTGGCTGGCCTGGCACTGGTGCCAAAGCGCATCGTCGCCTTCGCAGAGCTTCGCGGCGCCGTCGTCGGAGGCGAAGAGGGCTTCGATCGAGGCCCAGTCCGCCGCGCCGGTGCGCTCGGCAACGGTGCGGTAGAAGGCACGGCCGGCGGCGAGGATCTCCTCGTCGTGGTCCCAGATCTTCTCCGAGGGGGAGACGTCGGGCCGCTCCTCCATGTCGAGGTAGAGGTAGAGCGCGTCGAGGAACGCGATCGGGGTCTTCACGAAGCGGAGGTCTTCGCCTTCGCGCTCCCAGAGCACGCCGTCGTACCGGCCGAGGAAGCCGGCCAGGCTGTGCGGGCGCCCGAAGAGCTTCGCGAGCGGGCGCTTGAGCAGGGTCTCCTGCGCGGCGAGGGCCTGCTTGGCTTCGGCGTGGTCGAGGCGGCCGAGGATCTCGCTCGCCGCGAGGTCGAGGTCGAGGCCGTTCACCTCCTGCTGGAGGGCGCCGACCGCCGCCAGGAACGATGCCATGAAGCGCGTGTTCGGCTCGGCCATCACGCCCTTGCCGAGGAACCAGTTGATGAGCCCGTAGTGGACGTCGAGGTTCGTCTGCAGGTCGTCGCCGCGGAGCTCCATGCGGCGGAGCACCTCGGCCATGCGCTCGTAGTTCTCGTGGCGCGTCGGGCCGTCGGTCAGGACGAGGGCGACGTTCGAGTCGTAGGCGCCCGCGAGGTTGTAGTAGACGAAGGAGCCGGTGTCCGGGTTCGGGACGCCGATGCCCTGGTCGAAGCGGATCTCGCCCTCGATCGGCGGCGTCCAGCTGCGGATCATGCCGCCGGCGTGGGGCTGCAGTGCCTGGTTCGTGGCGTTGATCCGGACCTCGAGGCCCGAGAGCGAGCGCACGACGCGTTCGGGCTTCGGCACGCGCTCGCCGTGGAGGCCGAGCAGCGCCATGGCCTCGATCAGTTCGTCGACGAAGAAGAAGTCCTGGGCGTCGTCGGGGTTCGTGAACTTCAGGCGGTAGGCGAGCTCGGTGACGCCGTGCTCCACCTGGATCCGCGTGTTCATCTCCATGAAGAAGTGGTTGAAGCCCTCGACGATGCACTCGAAGGTCGAGACGGAGTTCAGGCCGGTCGCTTCGCCGAAGCGCTCGCCCTCGCTCTCCATGCGCGCGAGCGTGCCGACGTCGCCCTCGAGGATGGCCTGGGCCTTGCCGCCGATCGCCTTGGCCTCGGCCTCGAGCAGCTCCTTCGTGAGCGAGACCTCGACGAGCTTCTGTTCGTGCATCTGCACGGAGCAGTCGCGGCCGCCGAGCGAGAGGCACCAGCTGCCGTTGCCGATCAGCTGGATCTCGTTGTGGCGGGTGCTCTCGATGTTCAGCTCGACGAGGAAGTTCCGGTTCGAGCCGGGCTCGACCACCTTCGACTCGGCGAGGATGTCCATGACCGCGGCCGGGATCTCCTCGGGCGAGGCAACGACACGCTGGCCCTTGCCACCGCCTCCGCCGATGTGCTTGAAGCGGATGCGGTTGCTCGGATACTCGGCCCACATCTCGCTGCAGATCGCCTCGGCCTGGGCCTGGAGATCCGGAATCCCGACGAGCTCGACGCGCGAGCCGTAGCCGGCCTGGAGCAGCGCTTCGGCGTTCTCGGACTCCGAGACGGCGTCGTCCCAGGAGAACGAGAGCCCGTGCTCTGCGGCGAGCGCCTCGAGCCCCTTGCGGCCTTCGACCTTCTTCAGGAGCGCCTGGGAGGAGATGTCGTCGACGCCGGGGATGACGGCGTTGCCGAGCTCGCGCGCGAGCTTCTTGGCTTCGTCCTTGGCGCCGGCGCGGCGGACCACCGCCGAGCAGGGGCCGAGGAACCCGAGGTTCGCGTCCTCGATCGCCTGGATGAACTCGGCGTCCTCGGCCATGAAGCCGTAGCCGGCGAAGAAGTGCGTGTAGCCCTCGCTCTTCGCGATCTCGATGATCTCGGCGATGCGCTCCTGCTTCTCCTCCTGGCCCACGCCCATGTAGTCCGCCACGCGGTGGACGTTGTTCGGGAAGCGGAGGGTGCGCAGCTCCGGCGCGAGGCAGCGCGGGTAGACGACCGAGTCCTTCTCCGAGAGGAGCATCCCGTACTCGCCGACGCCGATCCGGTCGAAGATCTCGAAGGCCTCGAGCCGCACGGGGCCGCGGCACACCACGAGCACCTTCAGCGATTCGAGGGAGAACGAGCGCTGCCACTCGGACGCGGCGTCCTGGAACCGGGAGGGGGTGAGGTTTCGGTCGAGCACTATTCGAACTCCCGCTGCGGGCCGGCCATCGGGCCGGGGGTGTAGGTGCGCATCAGGAAGTCGAGGTTCTGCGCCAGCACGCGGCGGCTCGTTCCTGGGATGACGACGCTGGACACCGAGCCCAGCGAGAGCGCTTCCTTCGGGTTCATCAGCTCGCGCTCGTACTGATCGCGGAGCTTGGCGAGGCCGGCGTCACGCGCGCGGACGGCGTCGGCTTCGGGCGTGCCGTCCTCTATCGCCTTGCGGTACTCGGCTTCGAGCGCCCGGATCTCGCCCTTGTAGACGAATTCCGTGCCGCCGCCCGGCCCCATGACCGCGATCCGCGAGTGCGGCATGGCGAAGACCCGGTCGGCCCCGACGAAGTGCGAGTTGTAGGCGGCGTAGGCGCCGCCGAAGGCGTTGCGGATGATCAGCGTCATCGAGGGCACGCGCACGTCGATGATCGCGTCGAGCAGGCGCCGACCCTCGAGGATGATGCCGCGGCTCTCCTGCTCGGTGCCGGGCAGGAAGCCCGTCGTGTCCTCGAGGAAGATCAGCGGAACGTTGTAGACGTTGCAGAAGCGGATGAAGCGCGTCGCCTTGCGCGCGGCGTCGACGTCGATCTGGCCCGAGGCCACCGCCGAGTTGTTCGCCACGAAGCCGACGACGTGGCCGCCGATGCGCCCGAAGGCCGTCACCATGTTGCGCGCGCGGGCCGGCTGGAGCTCGAAGAAGTCGCCGTGGTCGCAGATCTGCTGGATGAACAGCGTGATGTCGAGCGGCGCGTTCATCCCGGCGGGCGAGTTGAACGTGCGCCGGAACAGGATGTCCTCTTCGACGGTGAAGCGATCGAGCGGATCCGAGGTCTCCTGGAAGGGCGCCGTCTTGTGATGGTTGTCCGGGAGGTAGCTGAGCAGGCGGATCGCGGTGCGCAGCGAGGCGAGTTCGTCGGCCGTCGTGAGGTCGCAGACGCCGTTCAGGCCGTGCACGCCGGGGCCGCCGAGCTCGTCGGCCGTCACGTCCTCGCCGAGCGCGCTCTTCACGACGCCGGGGCCGGTCAAGCCGGTAAAGGTGTCTTCGCACTGGATCATGAACGATCCCTGGCGCGGCAGGTACGCGCCGCCGCCGGCGTTGTACCCGAACATCAGGCTGATCGAGGGGACGACGCCCGAGATCTTGCGGAGCGCGGTGAACGCTTCGCTGTAGCCGTCGAGGCCGCCGACGCCGGCCGGCACGAACGCGCCCGCGGAATCGTTCATGCCGATCAGCGGGATGCCGCGCTCGCCGGCCATGTAGATCAGGCGCGCGAGCTTGTCGCCGTTGGTCGCGTCCATGGAGCCGGCACGCAGGGTGAAGTCGTGGCCGTAGACCGCGACGTCGCGGTCGCCGATGCGCAGGATGCCGGTCACGATCGAGGCGCCGTCGAGCGCCGGGCCCCAGTTGGTCCAGAGCAGGTTCGGCGTCTCGCGCGTGAGGACGTCGATCCGCTCGAACACCGTCATGCGCTGCTTGGCGTGCTGCACGCGGACGCGCGCGAGGCCGCCGCCGACGACGGGCTTCGCGTTCAGCTCGTGGCCGAGCTCGAGCGCGGCGTCGTAGAGGCCCTGGGGCGCGGCGTCGGTCTCGCCGTCGCCGGGCGGGGGCGCGTCGAAGGGATTCGTCAGCTGGTACTGGGTGGCAGGGGCGTCCATGGATGGTGGGTCGTCCGTGGTGGGTGTGGCGCCCCGCCCCGTTTCGGGGAGGGGGCGGGAGGTCGCGGTTCGGCCTCGCGTGACAGGGAGAATGCCTCCCCGGTGGTTTCCTTCGGGCTGCGTCCGGAACTCGGGGCGAGTCGAACGCGCGCTGCAGTTTATCCGATCCGCTCCGGCCCCGCGATCGGCGAAACCCCCGTGAATCCGAAAGCTTGGGCGGGATCGGCCGGCCACCGGCCCCCGAGGGGCCGACCCGGCCTCAGAAGTGCCAGGGGAACTTCGAGAAGTCCCGATCCCGCTTCTCGAGGAAGGCGTCGCGCCCTTCCTCGGCCTCGTCCGTCATGTAGGCCAGCCGGGTGGCCTCGCCCGCGAAGACCTGCTGGCCGACGAGGCCGTCGTCGACGAGGTTCATCGCGAACTTGGCCATGCGCTGGGCCGTCGGGCTCTTGGTGTTGATCTCGCGGGCCCACTCGAGGGCGACGCGTTCGAGCTCGGCGTGGGGGACGACGCGGTTCACCATCCCCATGTGGTGCGCTTGCTCGGCGGAGTAGCCCTGGCCGAGGAAGAAGATCTCCCGGGCGAACTTCTGGCCGATCTGCTTGGCGAGATAGGCGGAACCGAAGCCCCCGTCGAAGCTCGCGACGTCCGTGTCCGTCTGCTTGAAGACGGCGTGCTCGGCGCTCGCGAGGGTGAGGTCGCAGGTGACGTGGAGGCTGTGGCCGCCGCCGACGGCGAAGCCCGGCACCACGGCGATCACGACCTTCGGCATGAAGCGGATCAGGCGCTGGACCTCGAGGATGTGGAGGCGGCCCGCCCGGCCGGGCTCGATCGTCTCGGCCGTCTCGCCCTCGGCGTACTTGTAGCCGTCCCGGCCGCGGATGCGCTGGTCGCCGCCGCTGCAGAAGGCCCAGACGCCGTCCTTGGGCGAGGGGCCGTTCCCGGTCAACAGGACGCAGCCGACGTCGGTCGTCATCCGCGCGTGGTCGAGGGCGCGGTCGAGCTCGTCGACGGTGCGCGGGCGGAAGGCGTTCCGTACCTCGGGGCGGTCGAAGGCGATGCGAACCGTGCCCTGGTCGACGGCACGGTGGTAGGTGATGTCCTCGAAGTCGAAGCCGGGGACGGCCTCCCAGCGCGTGGGGTCGAAGATCTCCGAGACCGTCCGGTCGGCCATGTCCGCTCCTCCTGCTCCGCCGGCGTGCGGCGGGCAGGGGAGCATAGCTGCCGTCGGAGGGTCAGCCCTTGCGCAGGAAGTCCTTGAGCGGCTTGTCGCGCCAGCTGGCGGCGCTGAAGCTTCCGCCGAAGGGCTCGTAGCGCGGCGGCGTGGCGGCCTCGGGCCGGTCGCCCATGACGGTGACGCGCTGGATGACCCGCTCGCCCTCGAAGTCGTCGAGCACGTGGTGCTGCGTGCACCGGTTGTCCCACATGGCGATCGTGCCCTCGCTCCAGCGGTAGCGGACGGTGAAACGGTCGTTCGTGGCCCAACCGGTGAGGAAGCGCAGCAGCGCTTCGCTCTCGGGGTGACTCAGCTCGACGATGCGCCGGGTGAAGTGTTCGTTCACGAACAGCGAGCGGCGGCCGGTCACGGGGTGCACGCGAACGACGGGGTGGACGGCGCGACGCTCCGGCGTGTAGTGGGGGCTCGCGTCGTGCATCGCCGTGAGGCTCTCGCAGAGGTCCTTCATCGGCGGGGAGAGCGCTTCGTAGGCCTTGTACATGTTGGCCCAGAGCGTGTCGCCGCCGAAGGGCGGGCACTTCTTCATGTGCAGGATCGCGAAGATCGAGGGCTCGGCCTGGCAGGTGAGGTCGCTGTGCCACTCGTCGGCGATCGCCCCGGATCCGCCTTCGGCGCGCAGCTCGAAGAACTCCGGGCGCTCGGCATCGAGCGAGAGGTTCGGGTGACCCTCGAGCTTCCCGAACAGCCGGCCGAAGGCGATGTGCTCGTCGGGCGTCAGGTGCTGGTCGGGGAAGAACAGGACCAGGTGCTGGGCAACGAGCTCGAGGATGGTCTCGGCCTCGGCGGCACCTGCGCTGCGCAGGTCGATCCCCCGGACCTCCGCCCCGAGAGAGCCCGTGAGGCGCTGGACGTCGATTCCGTCGGTCGGGTGCGCTGCGGTGGCCATGGCGGCGGCTCCTTTTCGGTTGCGGCACCCAGAAGGCTACCAGACCCCGCCACGAACATGGGCGGGGCCGGAACGGGCCATGGCAGGCGGCCCCTACTCGGCGTGGTGGTGGTGATCGGAGTCTTCGCGCTCGGAGGCGTCGCCGTGGTGGTGGTGTTCGTGCTCGTTGGCGTGGCCGTCGTCGCCGTGGTGGTGCTGGTGCTCGCTCGAATGCCCGTCGTTGCCGTGGTGGTGTTCGTGTTCGCTGGCGTGGCCGTCGTCGCCGTGATGGTGCTCGTGGGCGTTGGCGTGGCCGTCGTTGCCGTGGTGGTGCTCGTGGTCGTCGGCGTGGCCGCCGCCGGTCGCGCAGCCGAGGGCCAGTGCGGCGACGGCCGTGATGAGGAGCGAGAAGCGCTTCATGGATCCCTCCCGTGAATTCGCCGGAGGGTACCGGACCGGACGTCCGGGGGGAGCGCGATTCCGTGTGGCCCGCCTGCGCTGGCGCGACTAGTCCACGCGCGGCCGGACGGCGAGCCCCGCGAGCCGCATCTGCGCGCGCTCGAACCCCGGCGAGGCGTCGAGCGAGCGCCGGTAGTGCGCGGCCGCTTCGTCGAGCTGGCCCCGCGCCTCGGCGATGAGGCCGCGGTGGTAGGCCACGCGCCAATCCGGAGCGCCGAGCTGCTCGGCCGCCCGCAGGCGCTCTTCCGATGCCTTCCAGTCGCCCTTCAGGTACGCGACGGAGGCGAACGCCTCCCGCAGGCCCGCGTGGTCCGGTGCCAGCAGGATCTGGTGGCTCAGGGTGCGCTCGGCCTGGGGGAGATTGCCCTGGTCCATTGCAATCCGTGCGCGCAGGATCGCGGCGGCGGGGTGCGTGGGGCGCACCGTGAACAGGGCGGCGAGGTAGCCCTGCGCTTTCTCGGGCGCGCCTTCCTCGCGCGCCAGCGTGGCCGCCGCGAACAGGACGCCGGGGTGGCGCGGGAACTCGAGGGCGAGCCCCTCGAGGGCCTTCATCAGCCGCCGGCAGTCGACCACCGGGCGCCCGGGCTCGTAGCCGTCCTGGCACGTCACGCCGGCGGCGCGCTGGTCGTGCCAGGCCTCCATGATTTGGGAGAGACGCACGTTGGGGTCCGAAGGCGGGCCCGGCGTCCGGGCGCAGCCGCCCGCGACGAGCAGGCCGAGGGGCAGGGCGAGCGCGAGCAGTCGGCGCGGCGTGGAGAAGCTCATGAGGAAACCTCGGAGGGTTGGAACCATTCGTTCGGAAGTGCGATGCCGCGGCGGCGGATCTCGTCCCCGAAACGGGGAACGATTCCGCTGGCGGTGTGTCGCCCGAGGACGCGGCCTTCGCGGTGGCCGCTGCGCCGGAAGACGAAGAGGTCCTGAAGCTGAGGGACGGTGCCCTCGAGCCCCACGACCTCGCAGATCGACCCGACCCGGCGGACGCCGTCCTCGTCCCGGCTCACGTGGACGATCAGGTCGATCGCGGAGACCATCTGCTCGCGGATCGCGCGCGAGGGCAGGTCCATCCCGGCCATCAGCACCATCGTTTCGAGCCGCGCGAGCGCGTCGCGCGGCGAGTTGGCGTGGATCGTCCCGAGACTTCCCTCGTGGCCCGTGTTCATGGCCTGGAGCATGTCGAGCGCTTCGGCGCCGCGAACCTCGCCGACGATCACGCGGTCCGGACGCATCCGCAGGCTGTTGCGGACGAGGTCGCGCGCGGTGAGCTCGCCGCGGCCTTCGACGTTGGCCGGGCGCGACTCCATGCGCACCCAGTGCGGGTGGTCGAGCTGGAGCTCGAGCGTGTCCTCGATGGTGATGACCCGCTCCGAGGCCGGGATGTGCGCGGCGAGGACGCCGAGCAGGGTCGACTTGCCCGCCCCGGTGCCGCCCGAGATGAGGATGTTGCGCCGGCCGAGCACGAAGGCCTCGAGGGCGTCGGACATCGTCGGCGAGAAGCTCCCCGTCTTGACGAGATCGGCGGCCTCGAGGCGCCGCGCGCCGAAGCGGCGGATCGAGAGCGTCGGGCCGTCGGGGGTCACCGGCGGAAGCGTCGCGTGGACGCGGCTTCCATCGGGGAGGCGGAGATCCACCATCGGGGAGGCGGCGTCGATCCGCCGCCCGACGCGGCCCGCGATCCGCTCGATGATCCGGAGGAGGTGCGCCTCGTCCTGGAACGGCGCGTGGACGGGCTCGAGCCGGCCGAAGCGCTCGACCCAGACCTTGTGCGGCCCGTTCACGAGGATGTCCGTGACGGCGGGGTCGGAGACGAAGGGCGCGAGCGGTCCGAGCCCGATGGCTTCTTCCGTGAGGCTTCGGACGAGATCCCGCTCCTCTTCGTGATTCACCGGGAGGTCGCCCTCGGCCCGCGCGCGCTCGATCAGCTCGCGCGCCGCGGTCCGGATGGCCTCGTCGTCGGCGTGGAGGAGGTTGCGTTCCGCGAGCTCGTCGAGGAGGCGCGCGTGCAGGGAGGCCCGCAGGCTCGCGGCCGCGTTGGCGGCGGGGGGCTCCGGAGCGGCCCGGCGGCGGGCCGCGGCGCTCGAGACGCGCGTCGAGACGACGTCCCGGCGCGCGCGGGTGAGGCGGCTGCGCGCGCTCTCTTCTCGCGGGTCGCCCGTCACGGCATCCTCCGTCTGCTCATCGGTCCGCGCCCCGCTCGGAGCGCACCATCTCGAGGGCGCGCTCGACGTCCGCGACGATTCCCGCCACCGCGCGGCCCCAGCCGCGGCGCTGGCTCGCGCGCAGGACGTAGGGTTCGCCGAGGTTGAGGGCGCTCAGCACGCGGCGGTCGAAGGGCACCTCGTAGCCGACGGGCATGTCGAGGCGGGCTTCGATCTCGCGGGTGCCGAGGGCGCCCGGGAAGCGCGGCATCGTGCGGTTCACCACGATGCGCCAGCGTTCCGGGTCGATCTCGAGGCGGCGCAGGACGTCGAGCAGGCGGCTCGCGCCGATCACGTCGGGCACCGTGGCCTGGTTCACCAGGAAGATCCGTTCGGCCTGATCGAGGATCGCGATCATCAGCTCGTCGACCATGGGCAGCGTGTCCACGATCACGACGTCGAAGCACTGGCGGGCCGTACCGAGGACGCGCGAGAGTGCCGCTTCGTCGACCTCGGCGGCCTCGACGGCATCCCGCGGCGCGGCCAGGAGGTGGAGCCCGCTTTCGTGCCGCGCGGTCAGGCCGCGCAGCAGGCCGGCGTCGAGCCGTTCGCATTCGCGGGCGGCGTCGGCGAGGCTCGTCTCCGGGGCGAGATCGAGTGCGGCCGCGCAGACCCCGAGCTGGAGCGAGGCATCGACGAGCAGCACCCGGCCGGGCCGGCTCTCGGCGAGGGCGCAGGCGGTGTTGATCGCGAGGGTCGACTTGCCGACGCCACCCTTCGTGCTGTGGAAGGCCACGAGGGTGCCCTCGGCCCGGCGTCGCTCGGTCGTCGTCTCGCCGAGGTCACGCAGGATCGGGCGAAGCTCCGTTCCGGAGATCGGGCGCCGCAGCACGTCGACGAAACGCGAGCGCACCGCCTCGATGAGAACCGGGCTCTCGGCGTGCTCCTCGCCGCCCGCGTGGAGCCCGAGGAGCGCCACGCCCGGGTCGATGGCGCGGAGTTCTGCGGCGAGTTCGCGCACCGGCTTGGGATCGCTCCCGAGTTCGATGCAGACGAGGTCCACGCGCCGCCGTCGCGCCGTCGCGAGAGCGTCGCGCGGGCCTTCGGCGAAGCGGATCGAGGGCTGGACCTCCTCGGTGCCGGTCGCGGCCTGGTCGAGCTCGTCGAGCAGCGAGGCGTCGGTGCCGACGACGAGGATCTCGATGCGCCCCGAACTCACGAGCCGGCCTCCGGGAGTGTCAGGCGCGCGGATTGGACGAGAGGGCGGAGGTTGCCGTCGAGCGGGTGCGGTTCGAGATCGGTGGGATCGGTGGTCAGCCGGCTCAGAACCATCGGATCGCGCCGGACCTCGGCCGTGTAGGAGGTGAACCGGGTCGGAGCGTCGTTCCAGCGAGGTGAGACGTAGATCCGGGCGTCCTTGAGACGCGCACAGAGCGCGACGAAGCCCTCGGTCACCCCGCCGCGGCTGAGCGGTGCGATGACCCGCTGATGCAGGTCGGGTTCCAGCGGTTCCGGGGCCGCTGCGAGGTTGCGGGGATCGCCTTCCACCGTCGCCCCGATGTGGAAGGCTTCGTCTCCGACGGGGATCGAACATGCTTCGACTCCCGAGTCGCATCCGCCCGGAATTGCCTGGACCTCGAACCACGGGCCTGCTTGGCGGTCCGCGGTGCACTCCGTCTCGAGGGTGGCCTCTCGGCTGAGCCACAGGTCGCTGTTGATGGCAACCGCCAGCCCTCGCAGCCCGCCGGGCAGCGTGCGCTGGGTGACGCCCGCGACGGCGAGGGCCGGGACGAGCTCCGCCTGGCCGCGACCGTCGACGCACAGGCCCTGTTCGCGCAGGGCGAGGACGTCCGGTGGAAGCGATGCATCGGGGAGGACCGGTGTCGGGTTGCGGTCGGCCGGATCTTCGATGGTGGGATCGTTCCGAATCGCGAGGATGTCGGTGAGGCCGGTCGGGGAGGCGAAGGCCACCATGCTGCCGTGGCCGAAGAGCAGGGGGATGCGCCGCGCGAGGACCGCGGGGGTTCCGGCCTCCGCCGGCAGGTTGCCCGGGCAGCCCGCGTCGGCCGGGTCGAGGGGGCCGATCGGGCCGAGGCGAACCCGGCTCGCGGGCGTGACCCCTTCCGCCAGCACCTCGCCGGCGAGTGCGCGCAGCTCCGCCTCCGTCATGCCGTGGGTGCGCCCGAGGGCCGCGAACTCGGCCGCGGTCTCGAGGCGCGTCTGGGCCAGGCGCGCCACGCCCAGGTCGAGCGCGAGGGCCGAGACGCCCATCAGGGCGAACAGGAGGAGCGAGAACCAGGCCAGCATGGGTCAGAGAGGAGGGCCGCTGGCGACGGCCGGAGGGCGCGGCCCGCCGGTGGTGGTCTCGACGGTGCGGCGCGTTCCGCGGATGAGGTCGATCTCGGCAATCTCCTCGTGGGCGCGGCCGCCGTAGGCGTCCTCTTCCTGGGTGGCGCCTCCCTGGCCGGAGCGGGGCAGGGTGTCGATGCGCAGTCCGTCGTCGAGCGCGGCCGTCAGGCCGGCGACCTCCGAAGGATCGATCGCGATCACGACCTCCTCGATGATCTTGCCGTCGGCCGCCGACCGGCGCGCCCGCGCGGGCTCGACGATCATGCCGTTCTGGACCACGGCGCGGCTGCGGCGGCCGAGGAGCTGGCCCGGGCGCGCCGCGGCGTTCCGGCTCCGGCCGCTCACCATGAGATCGAGCCGATCGCCCCGGCGGAGACCGACCAGGCCCGAGACGCGACTCGCCTCGAGGCGAACGGCGCGCTTCCCGGCCGGGATGCCGGCGACCAGGCCGGGCCGCGTGCCGCGAGGCATGAAGTCGTTCTCCGAGAACACGAGGCCGGCCCGCTTGTCGTTGGCCAGCACGCGGCCGAGCAGGGCCTGGGGCTCCGTGAGCGTGGAGTCGAAGAGGGAATCCGTCGGGAGGTAGATCGCGGCGAACCCGCCCGTGGCCGGATCGATCAGATGCTCGAGCTCGATCGCGGTGAACGCGGGAAGCGGGCGGGCGAGGACCGGGACGGCGGTGGTCCCCGGCGGCGGGCCGGCCAGCCGATCGGAGTCGTCGTTCGAACGCTCGGCCACGACGTACACGAGGGCGGCGCCGAGCGCGGCAAACGCCACGAGGCCGAGCCGGAAGGGCCAGTCGGAAAACGTGCTCGATCGTCGTCGCATCAGAGGAATCCTTCGCGGGGGTAGAGGGCGCTCCCGGCGAGCACCTTGCGATAGGCGCGGCTCGGCCCCGAGGCGATCTCGGGGAGGACGCGGAGGGCGCCCAGGCCGAGCGGGCCGCCGTAGGCGTCGACGCGGCCGTCCTCGATGCCGAGGATCCCGACGCGCGCGGTGTTGTCGAACTTCCCGGAGAGATCCGAACAGCCTTCGCTGCCTCCGCTGGCGGAGATGGGCTCGCCGGGCGCGCCTTCGTTCCAGGCGGCGACGCGCTGTTGCGGCCGGCCGTCGGGGAGGATCTCTCCGGTCTCCCGCCATGCGGGGAATGCGGCCGATTGGAACGGGAAGCGAACCTGGACGCCGGCCATCCCGCAGGGTTCGCCCGCACAGGACAGCGCGAAACGAGTCCCGTCCGTCCCGCCACTCACGAGCTCTTCGACCACCCGGTGCCAACACACCCGCGTCGAGCCGCCTTCCGAGCGGAGCTCGGGGACGGCCACCGTGTAGGCGGTGGCGCAGGGCTTGGCCGGCGGCGCGGAGAGGTGTCGAACGAGCGTCCCCGGATAGCGCAGGAAGCTGCGTTCTTCGCCATCGACGTCCCGGTCTTCCCGAATCATCAGCGGAAAGAGCAGGCGGTTCAGGAGCGGGAGTCCGTCGAACTCCTCGGCCTCGTCACCGCGAGCGAGCTGCTCGGGTGTGATGTCCAAGGCCCTGCACGCGGCCATGTCGATCACGAGGTAGTCGGGGTCGAAGAAGTTCTGGATCGCCATCGCGAAGGACGTGTTCGCACCCGTTGGCTCGAGCGCCATGCTTCGCGCCACGGAACGGGCGGCGCCCTGGATGAGGTGGCCGGCCGCGACCATGCGACCGAGCTCGATGGTCCCGGCCACCAGCATCCAGAGCACGCCCATCACGAGGGCGAACTCGAGCAGCACGCCCCCGCCTTCTCTGCGTCGACGCCGATCCACGTTCCCGCTCTCGGCTCCGCTAGTTCCCGCCGCCGGCGTGGAAGGGGTTCTGGCCCGATCCCACCTGGACCGCGTGGGAGGTGGCGTGCGGGTCGAGTCCCATGCCCTGGCCGAGGCGAGGCGAGAGGCCCTCTTCGCGCACGGTGGCCGAGTTGCGGTCGACCACGGAGTCGAGCGGCATGTTGATCTCCTTGATCTGGTCGCCGTTGATGTCCGTGGCCTGGGTCTCGAGCAGCGTGCCCACGAGCACCGGGGCATCGAGGTCGATGGTGGTTCCCGGGATCATCGTCGCCACCGAGCCGATCAGGCCGCCGACCTTCGTGCCGAGCACCGAGACGGCCAGCATGCAGACCATCGCGACGCCGGCGAGCAGCAGTCCGTACTCGGCCAGGGCGGCACCTCGCTCGTCCCGCAGTCCGCGCTTCTTCAATCGCATCCTTCTTCCTCCTTGGTGCCCGGTGCGCTCACCGGGCGGTCTTCACTTCTCGTCAGGGAATCACCGGCGCCGGCCGCGGGGCCGGGATCGCCGGTAGGTCGTCTCGCAAGAGCTCCGCCGTCGAGGCGAACTCCCAGAGCGCAACCCGCGGGGCCGGGTCGCGCACGATGTTCGGGCTGATCACGATCACCAGTTCGAGGTCGTCCCGCTGGCGCCCCTGGCTGCGTGCCAGCCAGCCGAGGCCCGGAACGCGGTGGAGCCCCGGGGTGAAACGCGCGTCCTCGGAGGCGTTCTGCTGGAGCAGCCCCGCGAGGACCAGGGCGTGGCCGTCGAGGAGGCGCGCGCTCGTGCTGAGGCTGCGCGTCTCGAAGGCGGTCGTCGTCTGGGTCGCGCCCGTGGCGTTCGAGATGTTCGAGGTCAACGTGAGGTCCGGCGCCGAGATGCTCGGCGTGACGTCGAGGGTCACGAAGTCGTTCTCGCCCACCCGGGGCACCACGCTCAGGTTGACGCCGAAGTCGGCGAAGACCGTGGAGCTGAAGAGCGTGCCGCTGGCGGCGCTCGTCTGGGTCTCGATCGTCGTGGCGATCGGGATCTGGCCTCCGACGTTCAGGTTCGCCGTTTCGCCCGAGAGCACCGTGAGCGACGGCGTGGCGAGGCTGCGCGCGATCCCTTCCTCTTCGAGGAGGGAGAAGAGCAGGTCGAGTGCGACGATGCCGCTCTGGACCTGGAAGCTGTTTGCGAGGCCGCCGCCGATCAGGGAGAGCACGTTCTGGACGGTCGAGCTCCCGGTGCCCACGCTCGCGGCTCCGGCGCCCTGGGAGAGGGCGGCGAGAGGAGAGGGCAGGAGCGCGCCCTGCGAGAAATCGCCGAGCAGCAGGTTCGCACTCGGATCCCAGTCCCGGAGCCGCGCCCGGCTGACCTCGTAGAGGCGCGCCTCGATCCGGACCTGCGGGAGGTCGCGCACTTCCAGGAACGAGAGGATCCGGCCGCCGGCCGCGGTCAGCGCGGGCGCCCGGGCCGGATTGGTTCGCACGCTGCTCGACCCCCCGGCGCCTCCCGAGCGGCTGCCCGCGGTCGAGACCACGGCGGCGACGTTTCCGCCGCTGCCGCCCCCGCCGCCGCCCTGTCGCAGGGAACCGGCCTCGTCGGCAATCGTGCGGATGTCCGTCGTGCCGGCCCCGCCGCCGAGCACCTGCGCGGCGACGGTCAGGACGCGGACGAGGGTGACCTGGTTCTGGACGTGTCCTTCCAGGATGAAGCTGTCCGCACGGTCGTCGGGTGCGTCGCCCCGGGCGATCCGGCGCACCCGCACCTCTTCGCCTCCGATCGGGCGGGTGGCCGAGAGGATCCGTTCCTCGAGGGTCTCGGGGAGCTCCTGAACGCGGATCAGGTTGAGAACGCGCACGGTCTGGCCGGTGGTTCGGCGGCTCGTCGCCGCGCGGACGGCCGGCTCGGCCGCCCCTTCGCCTTCCTGGGCCGAGGCCCCACCCGAGGGCTCCGGCGCTCCGCCACCGGGCACCTGGACGACGAGCCCGCCCTCGGTCTGCGTGGCGCCGCCCGAGAAGAAGCGCAGCGCGGCCTCCTCGGCGGCGCGCGAGAAGCGGACGTTCGGCACGCGGCCGCGCAGCACGATCGCGTCGCGATCGGCGGCGCTCTCGGCGCGCACGCCGCGGTGGATGTCGCGCAGCACGGAGTTCAGCAAGGAGAGGTCGCGGTGGACCGTCCAGAGCCGGTCGTCGACGGAGCCGTCGTCGAGCCAGAGGATCACGTTGGTCTGGCCGACGCGGCGCCCCAGCACCAGGAGCTCCCGCGCGTTCAGGATCTGGACGTCGACGATCGACGGGTCCGCCACGGAGACGCGCGTCACCGCCTGCTCGAGAAGCACGCGAGCATGGGTGCCGATGCGGACCGAGCGGTCGCCCTTGGCCGCGGCGGCGACACCGGGAACCAGCCCGAGCGCCAGGATCAGCGCCGCCATGCGTGCGGCGCAGCTCATCGCATCCCCTGGCGGGCGGGTTGCGGCGCCTCGTGCCCCAGGGCCGACGCCTGGCTCTGCAGCTGCGACCGGAAGGCGGCCCGGGCCCGGTTCAGCCGGGATCGCACCGTTCCGACCGGGACCTCCAGCGCGCGGGAGATCTCCTCGTAGTCGAGGTCTTCGATCTCGCGCAGCGCGAGCACCGTGCGGTGCTCCTCCGAGAGGCCCTCGAGGGCGCGGTCGAGCGTGCGCCTCAGCTCCCGCCGCTCGAGCTCGTCGCCGGGGGCGCAGAGGGCGCACCAACGGGTCAGCTCCTCGCCCGCGCGCGTCTCCCACTTCCGCCTGCGCATCGCGGTGCGGCGCGCGTGAAGGCTCCGATGCAGGACGGTCCGGACGAGCCACGCGCGCTGGTTCGGCGGCGAATCGCGCAGGCCCCACAGCGTGACGAGGGCCTCCTGAACGGCATCCTCGGCCGCGTCCCGACAGCCCAGCACGCGCGTGGCGACGGAACGGAGTTCACTGAGATGATCGCGCACGGACTCGAGGCGGTCGGCCTCTCGGCGGTGCACGGAACCTGAATGGGAGCGGAGTGCGCCCCCGTCTCGACAGGTCGATGTTTTCATGGCGGTTCGCCCGCAGGTTCGAAGTCGGAACCAAGGGACGCAGGTGCGTCCCTGCCACAGCCCAGGTACTAGGCGGCGGGCGGGGCTCTCGGCGAGGCGGGCGAATCGAAGCGCGCAGCGAAGTGCGGGCTTTCCGGAAGAGCCTCGAGGCGGGTCGGAGCAGGGACGGTGCGATCCGCGTGGCTCGAGGCTCCCGTGAGTCCGAGCCGGGCACCGGACAAGAGCGCGCAGAAATCGCACTCCGCCTCGGCGGCAGAGGTCTCCGCGTTGTCACTCGCTTCCGCGTGCGCGGGATGTCCGTCGTGCGAGAGCTCGTGAACGCCCGGCATCAGATGCACGGACGCAATGAAGCTCGCGATCAGGATCCACGTGCTGGTTCGACGGAGGCCCATGAGCGCCGACCCTACTCGATGCGTTCCGATCGGTCTAGGGGGCCTCGTTCTGACGAGAAAAGCGGGGATCGACGGGAACCCTTCGGGGCCGGCCGGCACTACCTCACCGCACGGACCTGTGCACAAGTGCGCACACGAGCGCGGAGGGAGGTACTGGGTGTCGAACCGGGCGTCGAATCGGTTGCGGATCGCGAAGGTCCAGCTTGGGGCCGCAATCCTGGCGGGGTTCGCTTTCACGGCAGGGCCCTCGAACGCCCAGCACCTCGACATGCTCTACGGGATCGATGACGGCCACGTGAAGACGGGCGCCACCGATTTCGACCTCTTGCAGCTCGTTCCCGACGTCCGCGTCTTCTCGGACACGTTCAACTTCAACTCGGGCCAGGGCGGGCTGTGGACGGACGCGCCGGGCCACACTTCGAACGACTCCCCGCCGGGGATGGTCGGCCTGCCGGACGACGCTGATCTCTACTTCGACATCGTGGTGGAGCCCCTGACGGGGCGGAACCTCTCCTACTGGGACGGCGACGGCGCCGTCAGCTGGGGGCCGGTCCCAGGGAGTGAGACCGTCGAGATTTCCCGTGGCGCCAACCTGGCCATCGCGGACGGAGGAACGGCACCGGTCTCCGGTTTCCTGATCGCGACGGAGCCCTCCACCGGAGGCATCCACCGCCACATCGACTACCACCTGCGGCCGACCGGCGGCGCAGCGAGCGGCATCTACCTCGTTGCCCTCGAGGCGTCCATCGACCCGGTGCTCGCCGCGGACGCAGTCGCGCCTTCCCCGCGCTTCTGGATGGTCTTCGCGTACAACGAGTTCCAGTCGACCCTGGACACCGCCGTCGCGTGGGTCGAGGCCAACCTCGACGTGCCGGATTGCCAGGACGGCTACGACAACGATGGCGACGGCCGCGCCGACCATGACGGTGGGAACCTGGGCCTGGGCTTCGACGACCCGGGCTGCGACGGCGCCTCGGACGAATCCGAGTACTCCCTCGCGCTCGCCTGCGACGACGGGATCGACAACGACGGCGACGGCCTCGCGGACCACCCCGACGACCCGGGCTGCAAGGGACTCAACGATCCCTCCGAGGCCTTCCAGTGCGCCGACGGGATCGACAACGACAACGACGGCCTGATCGACTTCCCGAACGACCCGCAGTGCGCGAGCGCCGACGGAGACGTCGAGGCGAGCTCGGGCTGCGGCCTCGGAACGGAGATCGCGGTCCTCCTGCCGCTGCTTGCCGCCGCCAGGAGGCGCCGGCTGCTCGCCTGATCGGCGTGCCATGGAACCGTCGGCGCCCGAGCGGCACTGGAGTTTTCGGGAAGGGGCATCGTGGCGGTACGTCCATCGGCCGGCCCCGAACCGAAAAGGAGAAAACACGATCATGCGGATCTTGAATTTGGCTCTGGCGGCCTCGCTGTTGTTCCTTGGGACGGAATCGGCACAGGCCCAGCACGTCGATGCGAACGTCTACCAGCAGGGCGGCGAGCTCGTCGTCGGAGGCATGGACTTCGACGATCTCTTGTTCGTCGATGCGAACATCTTCGAAGGGGAGCTCTTCGACCCGGAGCTCGACGGCTCCTTCTCGGGCGACGAGCCCGGCTGGAACTCGTTCAGCGACACGGTGGCTCCCCTGCAGCTGCCGCTCGGCGCGGACAACATCCCCGGCAGCACCGACGTCGAGCTCGACATCATCCTGGGCTACGAGGGCCGGAGCCTTTCGTACTGGGATGGCGTCGGCGCGGTGGACTTCGGCGCGACTCCGGACGGCGAGGTCCTCGAGATCGCGCACTTCGGCGGCACGTCCGTGCTGGACGGCTCGGCGGCCGTGACCGGGATCGAACTCGGCACGACGGCGGCCAACGGTCTGCTCCACGAGCACCACGACTTCACGCTGCTCGGCGATGCCACGGTCACGCCCGACTTCGCGACCGAGGGCATCTACCTGGTCGAGGCCGTGTTCCAGGCGGACGGCTTCGTCGACCCGTCGAACTCGCTCTTCATCCTCTTCGCCACCCTCACGCCGGCGAACGAAGAGGACCTCGAAGAGGCGCTCGAACTCGCCGAGGGCTGGGTCGAGAGCAACCTCGTGCCCGAGCCGGGCAGCCTGCTGCTGCTGCTCTCCGGCTTCGCGGGCCTCGCGGCGCTCGGCCGCAAGCGCGACTAGCCAGGGGCCTGCCGTGCCGGTCGAACCGTCGCGGCGGGCAGTCGCCCTTCATCAGGCGCGGCTCCTCGGAAGAGGGGCCGCGCCTCTTGCGTTCGGGCGGAGGTGGGTCGGATGAGTAGTGCAGGGCTCGCAGCACTCACCTTCGCGGGGGTTCTGGCGGTCTCGGGAGCGGCTGCCCGCGCCTGGCAGCAGCGCTCCCGGGCGGCGCAGCGGCTGCACAGCCGTCCCGACGACGCCGATTCGCCCGAACCCGTCGCCGGCTCGCTCGCCGGTCAGCGCAGCATCCAGGTCGGGTTGCTCGTCGGGGCCGGCGCCGGGGCCATCGCCGTCGTCGCCCTGGCTCAGGTGGTGGTCGGTCTGGGGTTGGGCGCCGTGGTGGGGGCGCTCGCGTTCATCGCCCACCGCGCGCGCGTCGACCGGGCCGCGCTCGCACTCGAAGAGGGTCTGGCCGACGCGCTCGACCTCGTCACCTCGGCCCTCCGGTCCGGTGCCAGCCCGCTCGATGCGTTCCAGCGAGCGGCACGCGACGCGCGCGAACCCTTGCGCCGCCTGCTCTCCGACATGACGGGTCGCCTGGCCACCGGAGAGAACCCCTCCGAGGCCACGGCTCGCCTGACACAGGAAGTCCCCCTCGAATCGTTCCGCTTGCTCGCGCTCTGCCTCGCGATCCAGTGGCACGCCGGCGGCCAGCTCTCGCGGAGCCTCGCGGTGGTCTCGCGCTCGGTACGCGACCGGGCCGACGTCCTGCGGCGCATCGAATCCCAGGCGGCGCCGACCCGAGGCTCCGTCCTCGTGCTCATGGCCGCGAACCTGGCGATCGCCGTGGTCGTCTGGCTGAACGATCCGCCCGGCATCGCTTCGTTCCTGGCGAGCGGGGTCGGGGAGGGGCTCGTCGGCGGAACCCTGCTCGTGCAGGCGCTCTCACTCCTCTGGATGTGGCGCATCTCCAGGATCACCGTCTGATGTCGGCCCTGGACTTCCTCACCCTGCTGTTCGGGCTGCTGCTGATCGTCGGCGCCGCGGGCCTCGCGTGGTGGACCGAGCGGAGCCGCGGGGCGGAAGCCCGGCTCTGGGAGAAGGATGTCTCGACGCCCCGGAGCTCGCGCCTCGCGCACTGGCTCGCCCTGGCCGGCTACGAGGGCGAGGACGCCGTCCGCCGTTTCTCGGTTCGGCAGGGCATCGCCCTGTTCCTGGGCGTGGCGATCGCCTGGGCCTGGGGAGCGAGTGCGATGGCGACCGGGCTCCAGTGGCAGGCCCGGACGATCCCCGTCTTCGGGACGGCGCTGTCCTACTTCGTCGCCTTCGCGCCGGTCCTCGTCGCGTTGGGCATCGCTTCGGTGCCGGCGCTTCGCGTGAGGGCCGCCCGTCGCGAGCGCGTGGCTTCCCTCGAGCGGGACCTGCCGCCCGCCCTCGAGACGCTGGCGACGCTGGCCGAGTCGGGGATGGGGTTCGAAGCCGCGCTCGAACGCTACGTCTCGGCCACGCCGGACCGGCCCCTCGTTCGGGAGTTCGCGCGGGTCCAGAACGAGATCCGCGCGGGCGAAAACCGCTCGACGGCGATGCGGCGGCAGGCCACCCGGACGGAAGTCGACGCGATCCGGAGCTTCGTCTCGGCGTGGATCCAGGCGGAGGAGGCCGGGGCCGGTCTGGTCGAGATCGTGCGGAACATCGCGGACGACCTGGCGCGCCGGGCCCGCGAGCGCGCCCTCGCACGCGCCGAAGCCCTGCCCGAGAAGCTCGTGTTTCCCCTGGTCTCGGGCTTCCTGCCGGGAATCCTCGTCTGGACGCTCGGGCCCGCGATCCATCGGCTGATCACGCTGATCGACGCGATCATGGCGACGCCGCGCTGAGGCTCCCGATGCTGGCGCGTGGGCGGGGCCGCGAAGCTCAGCCGAGCGTTGCCCGAAGCGAAGCCATCGTGCCCAGCAGCGCTTCGACGAGTCCTTCCCGGCTCCGAGCGAATCGCTCCGAGGGAACCGGAATGGAGATCGCGTAGAGCATCCCGGTCGGTGCGCGGAAGGCCGCACCGACGGCCGAGATCCCCTCGCTGTGTTCGTCGAGATCGAGCGCGTAGCCGCTGCTTCGGATGCGATCGATCTCCGCGCGAAACGAGGGGAGCGCCTTCCTGCGCCCGGCGAGCTGGCGGGTCGCGATGGCGTCGAGGGTCCCGTCGTCGAGCAGGGCGAGGGCGGCCTTGCCGTTGGCCGTCGTCGTCATCGGGAAGCGCTCGCCGACGGCGGAGACGGCGCGCAGCCGGTGCGTGCCCACGACCTGGTCGACGAAGAGCATGTGATCTGCGTGGAAGGCGGAGAGATCGACGGTCTCGCCCGTCTTCGCGGACAGCGTCTCGAGGAAGGGGCGGACCACGTCGAGCACGGCGGACCGGTCGGCCGCCGCGAGCGCCTGGATCTCCGGGCCCAGCCGCAGGCCGCCCTCGGCGGCGGAGGCCACGACCAGCCCCTCCGCGATCAGGGCGTCGACGAGGCGCTGGACCGTCGAGCGCGGCAGACCGACCCGTCCGGCGATCTCTCCGAGGCTGAGACCCTCGCTGCCCTTGAGGGAGCGGAGCACGTCGGCGGCCCGGGCAATGGAGCGGATTCCGGTGCCACGACGGGCCTTTTCCGGGGTGGCGACGGGAATGGCGGCGGCTCCTCATGTTCCATGATACGATACAGTTGTATCGGATAACGGTACGCACGCAAGGGCGCAGCGAAGGAGGGCGGACCATGGGTTGGATGAGATGGGGGTTGGCGCTGGTCGCGGGCGCGGCCGCACTCGGCCTCTACCTGGTCTTCGGAACCGGGCCGGCCCTTCACCCGCCTTCGGACATCTCGGACCTGCTCGCCTCGCCCGGGAGTCCGATCCGCGTTCTCGACGTCTCGGCGCTCGAGAAGGAGATCGCGATCGAACGCGACGTCGCGGTGACGACCCGCGACGGGACGCGCCTTTCGGCGAACGTCTTCCGCCCGACGGCGCCCGGGCGGTACCCGGTGGTCATGACGATCACCGCCTACCACAAAGACGACGGGCCGCGGCGCTACCCGGACCACCTGCGTAACGCGCTGAAGCCGGACTTCGACATGGGCCGCTTCGCGATCAGCCCCTGGACGCCCTGGGAGGGCCCCGATCCGGCCTACTGGGTGCAGCAGGGCTACGCCGTGGTCACCCTCGACGCGCGCGGCTACGGGAAGTCCGGCGGCGTCGCGACCGTGCTCAGCCTGCAGGATCGGCACGACTTCCACGACGCCATCACCTGGGCGGGGACGCAGGACTGGAGCAACGGCAACGTCGGCCTGACCGGCGTGTCCTACCTCGCCATCGCGCAGTGGGTCGCGGGCAGCGGGGCGCCGGAACACCTCAAGGCGATCACGCCCTGGGAAGGCCAGAGCGACAACTTCCGCGAGGTGCTCTTCCATGGCGGCATCCCCGAGACCGCCTTCACCGAGTTCTGGCTGACCCGCGTGCGCAGCAAAGCCAACGAGGCGAACCTTCCGCCCGCCTCGGTGGTGTCCTTCGCCGGCGTCCGGCCGATGCTCATGAAACGTCTCCAGGAGCGCTTCATGCCGCCCTCGGGCATCGCGCTCGAGGAGATCACCGTCCCCGCGTTGATCTGCGCGAGCTGGTCCGATCACGGCATGCACACGCGCGGCTCCTTCGAAGGTTTCAAGCGCATCGCTTCGGAGCAGAAATGGCTCTTCACGCACGGCCGACCGAAGTGGGCGGTCTACTACAGCGAAGAGGCGCTCGAGATGCAGACCGCCTTCTTCGATCACTTCCTGAAGGGCGAGGCGAACGGGTTCGACGCCCGGCCCCGCGTGCGGCTCGAGGTTCGCAACGCGCGCGACGAGTACGCCGTGCGTGGGGAGGCCGATTGGCCGCTGCCTTCCACCGTCTACACACCGCTCCATCTCGACGCCACCGCCGGGTCGCTCGGGCCGCGTCGGGCAGAGGCGGCCGCTGCCGTCCGCTACGGCGCGCGGGAGGGCAGGGCGGTCTTTCGCACGGCCTTCGAGGAGGAGACCGAGATCACCGGGAACATGAAGCTCAAGCTCTGGGTCGAGGCCGAGGGCGCCCGGGACATGGACCTCTTCGTCGCCGTGAAGAAGTACGACGCGCGCGGCGAGGAGCAGACCTTCTACGCCAAGGCCGGCTACTCGCGCGGGCCGGTCGCGCTTGGCTGGCTGCGCGTCTCCCAGCGGGAGCTCGACCCAGGCCGGTCGACGCCGGCCCAGCCCGTCCTTGCGCACGAGCGCAGCCTTCCGCTCGGCGATGGCGAGATCGTGCCCGTCGAGATCGAGATCCTCCCCAGCAGTACGCGCTTCGGGCCGGGCGAGGTGCTCGAGGTCGTGGTCCAGGGTCGCGACATCTACGCTCACCCCGCCCTGGCGCACGAGAAGACGATCAACCGCGGCACCCACGTCCTCCACGCGGGCGGTCCGTACGACTCCCACCTGCTGGTGCCGGTGATTCCGATCGACGCGGGCCGCTAGCCGGGGCTAGCGCGAGGCGCGGGCTGGCCGGAGGCGCTTCTTCGTCGTCTTTCGGCCGGTGGCCCAGGTTCCGGGCCGGTAGGTCGCTGCGACTTCATTGCCGAGGGGGTCGCCGCACGACTTGCAGCGCAGTTCGTATCCGGCCGATCCGCCGCACGCGGAGTGGGTGAGCTCTACCGGTGGCGGGCCGCCGTCGCTGAGCCACTCGTCGCCCCACTTCACGAGCGAGAGCACCACGGGCAGGAGCTCGAGCCCCATCGGCGTCAGCCGGTACTCGAACCGCCGCGGCGCATCGAGGTACTCGCGCCGCTCGAGGACCCCGTGCGCGACGAGTCCACCGAGGCGCTCCGTGGCGATGGCCCGGCTCGCGCCCGTCCCGGAGAGGAAATCCTCGAACTTCGTGGTCCCGGCGAAGGCCTCCCGGAGGAAGAGGAGGGTCCAGGGGTCGCCGACGACGGACAGGCTGCGCGCGAGCGAGCAGACCTGGGTGCCGACCTCGTTCCATTTCATGGCTGGCTTCCTTCCGTCCTGAGAGTCTCGGAACCAGACCGACAGCGCGTGCGTGGCGGATCTGCAGGCCTCGGTCCAGGCGCTCTGAAGCCTAGCGAAACACGCTCAGGGAGGTTGGTTGCACTCCTCGGTCGAGTAAGTCTATAATCAAGACTAACAAATCGAGGAGGGCTCCGATGAATACGAAGGCCACACTGGTATCCGCGCCGCTGCTGGCGGTGCTCGTTCTGGGCTGTGCGAACCCGAAAGAGGAACAGGGCGGGCCGTCCTGGGAAGAGGCGAGGGCGGCCGCGACGACGGCGACCGTCGACGGATTGGAGATCCGGTACCGCCGAAGCACGCGAGACGGCGCGCCCTCCCTGGTCCTGCTCGGGCCCTACCCGCAATCGATCCGCGCCTGGGACGCCGCCTGGCCGGCGCTCTCCGCGCGATACGACCTGCTGGCCCTCGACCTGCCGGGCTTCGGCCTGTCGGAGGGGTCCGAAGAAAGGATGTCTCCGTCCGCGGCGGGGGAGGTCGTGCTTCGCATGGCGGACGAGTTCGGGATCGGCCCCTTCCACGTCGCGGGTCCCGACGTCGGGGCGCCGGTCGCGCTCTGGCTTGCCGCGAAGCACGGCGACCGGGTGCAGAGCGCGAACGTGTTCAACGGGCCGGGGTACTACCCGCCGGCCATGGGCCCGGGGCTCGACCGCCTGGTCCGCTCGGGGGCCTACCGCTGGCTCGTGGGCAACGTGGTCACGGGAACGGCCATGCGCCAGACCTACGAGATCGCCACGGAGACGGGCTACGCGAGCGCCGAGCCCTCGGCCGCCGCGCGCGCCGAGTACTACGCCATCACGCACAATCCGGCTTCGCATCGCCTCGGTCTCGCCTTCCTGGCCTCCTATGAACGGGAACTCACCGCGCTCGGAGAGATGCTCCCCGAGACCGAGACGCCCGTCCTGATCACCTGGGGCGGCGCGGATGCCTTCGTCCTTCCCGAGAACGCCGAGCGCCTTCACGAACGCCTCCCTTCGAGCCGACTCGTCGTGTTCGAGGACGCCGGGCACTTCTCCCACGAGGACGCGGGCGAGGAGTACGTGGAGGTCCTGACCGCGTGGATCGACGGCGGGTACCTCGCGGCGGGCGCTGGCCCGGGAGCCTCGGGCAGGCTCTAGCCGGGAGAGCTGGGCTACGGTCTCGTTCGTGACGACGGTTCTCGACAGCATCCCCGAACCCCTCGCGCGCGACGTCCAGGCGGCCCTGGCCTGGTTCAACGCACGGGGCGCGGGTGAGTTCGAGGTGACGGGCATCGTCGATCCGCCCGCTGCCCCGGGCGCCGAGCGGGATCTCCGCCTCGTCCTGTGCGGCGAAGGGACGTGCCGGCAAGAGACCTTCCGCGTCGACGGGGCGCAGGTCGAATGGCTCGGGGACGGGGCCGCGTCCGAGGCCGCCGGCGTCGCCGAGCTCGACCCGCCGCCCGGTCCGCGGCGCGCGTGGCTCGATGACGTTGCGCTCCGCCACCCCTTCAGCGTCGTGCTGTTCTATCGCGGCTTCTGGTGACCGCCCTGTCGCTTCGAGTTGCGAAGCTATGCGAAGTCGGGAACGGTCGAAGCGATCCGCGCAGCGGGCGGCGAGGTCTACGCCGTCACCAGTGAGCCGCAGGCCCTGGCCGACCGCGCCCGGCGCGAATGGGATCTTCCCTTCGAGTGCGTCGGGGATCCGCACCAGGAGATCTCCGCGGTCTGCAACGAGCGGGGGTGGCTCGAGATCTTCGTGAACCGGCGCCTCGGGTTCCTCGAGCGGAGCGCCGCGGACTACGGCAAGGACGCGCCCCAGCACCCGAAGGGTTATTTCCAGCCGGGCGTGCTCGCCCTGTCCGGCGAAGGCCGCGTCCTTTACCGCTGGCGGAGCGTGCCGACCCACAAGAACGTCGGTGGTGCGCTCGAGCGTCCGACGCCCGAGCACGTGTGGGGGCGGGTCGAAGAAGCGCTCGCCGCCGGGCCCGGCGCGGGCGACGCGGCCCACGACGACGCCCCGGCGCTCGATTCGAGGGGCTTTCCGTGGCCGATCTTCGCCGCGCTGCTCGTGGCGAACGGCTCGTTCCTCCGCCCGCGTGGCTTCATCCGCCCCGAGCTCATTCCGTGGGCGATGGCGAAGCTCGTCGGCTTCGTCGGGGCCTGGGCGCTCGCGTTCTGGGCGCTGCCGACCCTGCCGGTCGCCGTCGCGCTCGGGGCCTGGGTGGCGTACATCGCACCGAAGGTCCGCTGGGTCGGCCTCGAGTTCCAGGACGCCACGCGTTAGGTCGGCGGCGCCCGCCGCTATGCTCGGTTCATGCTTGGCCATCCACTCGCTTGGGCGAGATGACTTCTCCGAGTCGCGTCCCCGGCGACGCGCACGCCTTGGGGCGTCGTGCGGCGGACCTTCTCGCGGAGGCGCTGCGCAGGGTCGGGTTGCCCGGCGGGCGCGAGAGCCACCGAAGCCTGATCGTGCAGGCGATCGAGCTGGCGCGGGCCGCCCTTGCGAAAGCCGACGCGACGCCCGAGGCGATTGCATGCGCGCGCGGCACCCTGGTGCGCTCGCTCGCTGCTCGTGCTGCTGACGCCCGCTACGGGGCGGGGCAGCTCTCGATGAGCGCTCAGCGCGCGCCGACCCGGGAAGCCTGCGACGACGGTTGGCGACGGGTCGACGCCATCGTGGCCGGTGCCGAGGCGGCTGCAAGGCAAGCCAAGGAGTTGGTATCCCGGTTGGACGACTCCGCTGTGTGGGAGTCCTCGCGCGCGGCGGAGACTGCGGCGCGAGATGCACGACGCATCGTCGACCAACGCAACGACGCGTACACCTTCCACGCCGATCCGGGGTTCTCCTTCGGTGAGGGTTGGTATCTGGGAGCTGCGGCGGTGCTCGCGGGCGTCGCGATCCAGATCGAGCCCGACCAACCGCAGACACACCAGGCGGAGCGCTTCCTCCACGATGCCGGGCTCCGGGGGCGGCTGGTCCCGCCACGGTCGCGCCCTCGTGCGAACAAACAGCTCCCCGCGATCGTGGCGCAGGCCTTCCGCGCCGATCCGCGCGCTTCGCAGCGGAAGCTCCGGGCCGCGTTCCTCGGCGACGGGCCGGTCCCTCGGCGGATCGTCGACTGGGCCGATCGCGCGATGGGGGACGCTCTGCTCCGCGGCAAGGTCCTCGTCTGGGTTCGTCACAGCGCCTATCAGAAGTGGCGCAACTCGTCGGAGGAGGAGCTGCTCGAGCTCGCGGCGCGATCGGGCGCGGCCGGACTGACGCCGATCTTCGTGGGCGACGCCCTCGACGGGCCGGTCCCGGCGGGCGCCGTGGATCTCACGCTCTTCTGGAAGGACCCGCTCTTCCAAGGGGCCGACATGCGGCGTGCCCAGCTCCAGCTCTTCGAGCACCTGAGGCGAACGCACGGTCTGGTCGGTCAGGTGGGGGTCACCACCGCGGGGATGGACGGCCCCGCGTTGATGGGACTCGCCACCCTGTACCTCACCGATGCGCCGAACGTCCGGTTGGGCAAGTGGGTGGGCGCCGTCCCGGGCTATCGCGAACTCGTCCGGGGCGAGGGCTACCTCGAACGCGCGGGCGACGTCCTCGAGGAATGGGCCCGCCGGTCCGACGCCGGCTAGCCGACGCGCGTGAGCCGGTTCCGATCCGTATGGGCCAGCGGTTCGTCGCGCCCCGTCATCTGGAGTTCGGTGGTCTCTTCGTAGGAGAACGCGTCGCCCTCGATGCGCACGTCGACCCAGTAGCGCGTGCAACGCGCCGCCTTCTGCAGGTAGGGATTCGACAAGATGCCGTTCGTGGTTTCACCGTTCCGCGCCTCGAGCCGGAACGCGGTGCTGTCCGCCGCCGCACTTCCCATCGCGAGCAGCGTCGTCGTCCGCGGCACCATGAAGCAGCGATAGACCTCCTGGGCCTTCGGCTCCCACAGCCAGTACCCGATCTCCATGTGGAAGGGCTCGGCCTCTCCGTTCGGCCATGCCGTCATGCGGTAGTCCAGGCCGAACATCTGCTGGGATCCGTTGTCCACCGGCCCGAAGGGCTCGAACGTGATCTCCTCCCGAAAGGGAGTCTCGAGCACCTTGTTCTCCGCGTGGCAGAACGCGACGTCGAGCCCCTCGGACCCTTCCCACTTCCCCGCCAAGGCCGCGAGCGGCCCCCATCTTTCGTCGGCCGTCACGATCGCTCTCCTTCCTGCTAGTTGGACGGGTACTCTACATCCATCCGATAGCCGCGTGAGGATCTTGCCGGACCGGGCCCGCGGGTCTCGCGAGATAGGGAGGGGTCGCCGTGTTCGAGGAGATCTGGGTCAGCAAGTCCGAGCTCGGCAAGACGCAGAGGCGCTCCCGAAACGCGCCGCCCCCGATCGGGGAGGGGCAGGCCTTGATCGAGGTCGAGCGCTTCGGACTGACGGCGAACAACGTGAGCTACGCGGCCATGGGAGACGCCCTGGGATACTGGGCCTACTTCCCGGCGGAAGACGGGTGGGGGTGCGTACCCGTCTGGGGGTTCGGGCGCGTCGCAGCAAGCGCGACCGAGCTCGAGGTGGGGGAGCGCGTGTTCGGCTTCCTGCCGCTGGCGTCTCATCTCGTGGTCACCCCGAGCTCGTTGACTCCACTCTGCTTCTCGGATGCGAGCCCGCACCGCGAGGCGCTCCACCCCTGGTACAACCGCTACTACCGGTGCGCGGGCGACCCCGTCTCGACGGCGGAGGGCAGCGAAGTCCAGCCCGTCCTGTGGGCGCTCTTCATGACGGGCTGGATGCTCGCGCAAGAACTCGCGGGTGCCGTCGATGCGGTCTACGTCTCGAGTGCTTCGAGCAAGACGGCACTGTCGCTCGCGGGGTCGATTTCTCGGCTGGGCTCACCGACGCGGTGCATCGGCATCACCTCGGAAACCCACCGCGGGTTCGTCGAGGGCCTCGCCACGTACTCCGAGGTCCTGACGTACGACTCGCTCGGCTCCATCGACGCCCCGAGTCGCACCGCCTACGTCGACATCGCGGGGAACGCCGCCGCGACTTCCGCGGCCCACGTGGCCCTCGGTGACAGGCTCGTCGACTCCGTCCTGCTCGGTGCCACGCATCGCGCGCCGTCCGCGGAGCCGCTCCCGATGCCTGGGCCTTCGCCCCGGTTCTTCTTCATCCCGAACCTGGCCGAGGAGCGTGCCGCCGAGGAGGGGCTCGAGGCCTATCACCGAAGGTTCGCGGACGCCTGGCATCCCTTCGCGGCCTGGGCGGCGGGTTGGTTGGAGATCGAGCCGGGTGCCGGGCCGGAGGCCATCGAGGCCGCGTACGGGCGGGTGGTGGCCGGCGGCGTCCCGCCGCAGCGGGCGGCGGTTCTCTCCTGGGGGTGAGCCTCTGGTGTGGCCGGCGCACGAAGCCCACGAGCTCGCGCGACTCGCGATCGCCCCGGATGGCGGCCCGGTGGGAACTTCGCGAAGGGCCTATATCCCCGGTCGATCAGATCGGTCCCGGGCCGTTCCGGCCGTCGAGGATCCAGCCGATCATCGGGAGGTGCTGCCTCCCCTGAAAGTATTCGCCCTCGACGAGGTAGCTCGGTGCTCCGCTGACGCCGCGCTCGCGCAGCGCTTCCCGAAGGCGGCGCGTGTGCTCCGGCCCGTCTTCGGCGGCCCATGCGGCGAAGGCGTCGGCGTCGCCGCCTTCCGCGCCGACCACGCGCGCGACGGCAGCGATGTCCTCCGGGTCGAGCTCGACGGCCCAGTAGGCCCGGAACACCTCCGAGAGGAAGGGAACGAGCTGCCGCGGTGCGTGCTCACGCATCCAGAGCCAACCGAGCTCGACGGCGGTCGCTCCGCCGTCCCGGTAGTACTCGCGTAGCGTGAGCCCCTGCGCTGCGGCGTAGGTCTCGATCTCCCGCGCGATCATTCGCGCTCGGTTTCGGCGGTGGCGGGTGCTGCGGTCGTCGTCCGGGCCGGGCTCGCTCGGCGCGCGAAGCGGCGGTACCGCGAAGGGGAGCCAGTTGATCGCGACGCCGCGCTCGTCGCCGAAAGCCGCCGCGGGCCCGAGCGCCAGGTACGCGAGCGGCTGGCGCACGTCGAGCAGCACGGTCAGCGTGGACGCGTCGATGCGATCCCCGAAGCTCACGGGGCGAAGCTCCGATTGGCGACGTCGGGCGGGGGCCCCGGACGGCCCGCCAGGAGCCAGGACACCCGCGGAAGGTGCTCCCGGCCGAACCAGGCCTCGTCCCCGGCGAGGTAGGTCGGTACGCCGTAGACCCCCGCATCGAACGCGGCCTCGTTCAGGGCGTCGTGCTCCGTGCGGCCTTCGCCCTCGACGTAGGGGCGGAAACCGTCGAGCGGAACGCGCGCCGCGGTGAGCACGCCCTCGAGGACGGCGAGGTCTTCGATGTCGAGCTCGCGGCGCCAGAACACCGGGTAGGCCGCGTCGAGCACGCGGTCGAGCGCTTCGGCGCCGTGCCGCTTCGCCCAGAGCATGGCGATCCCGGCGAGGTTCGAATCCCAGATCTTCACCGTGCCGCGCACCGTCTTGCCGGTGAGGTTCGCGTAGCGGCGGGCGTCCATGTAGGCGTACTTCACGCCCGACCACTGGGTCGCACTGCGCTCCGCCTTCTCGACCTTGCGGCCGCCCTTGGCGAGCTTGGCGGAGCCGAGATAGCTCGGGATGTCGAGGGTGAAGGGGCGCCAGTCGATCGGTACGCCGAGGCGCGCGGCCATGGCCCGCGTCGGGTCGATCGCGAGGTAGGCGTAGGGACTCTTGAGATCGATGTAGACGGCGAGGGCGTGTTCGCCCCTCAGCCGCGCGAAGCCGCCGGGCACGGCCTCACGATAGCAGGGTAGAAAGATACATACATCGATGAATAATTATGCTAGGGTTCCCTCCATGGCGAGACGAACCCAGGCCGAGCGTTCTGCGGGCACGAGAGAAGCCCTCATTCGGGCGACCCTCGAGCTTCTGGTCGAAAGCGGCTGGGGAGGCGTCACCTCGGTGGCCGTCTGCGGCCGGGCCGGCCTGACCCGCGGCGCCTTCGTCCACCACTTCCAGGGGCTGCCGGGGCTCTTCGCCGCCGCCCTCGAGCATCGCTACGCCGCGCTCTCGGCCGCGGCGGCGGCCCGGCCGTCGCCCGCCAGCGTCACGGATCTCGTGACCACGACCTGGGAGACGATGACGACGATCGATTTCAAGGTCGTGATCGAGGCCTGGCTCGCGGCGGCGAACGATCCGGCGCTCGGGGCCTCGATCGGGCCGGTGGTCGAACGCTTCGCGAAGCTCGTCTCCCCCGAGACGCGCCCGGATGTGCTGGTCGACGAGCCCGCGCAAACCTTCGTCCTGCTGGCGCGGGAGACGATGCTCGGCCTCGCGCTCGGCCGCGCGACGAGCGGCGGCCCGGTGGGACACGAGGCGCGCGTCCTCGAGCAGCTCCTGCGCCTGGCTCACGAACACGACGCCCGGATCGGGCGAGAAGGGGAGACCCCGCGATGACCGCACCGCACGCCAACGGCTCCGAGCGGCGAACCGGCTACACCGTCTGCTCGATCTGCGACATCGGCTGCCAGCTGCGCGCCGAGTCCGTCGATGGACGGCTCGAGCGGATGCGAGCCCACGACTCGCCCGTGCTCGCGAAGAACGTCTGTTACAAGGGGACGGCCGCGCCGCACGTCCACAACCATGCCGACCGCCTGCGCGTGCCGCTGAAGCGCGTCGGCGCCCGCGGTGAGGACCGCTGGGAGGAGATCTCCTACGAGCAGGCGATGGACGAGATCGCCGAGCGCCTCCGCGGCGTGATCGATGCCCACGGCGCGGAGGCCTTCGCCGTCTCGACCTCGGGCTGGAACACCCAGACCACCTACGGCCTCGATCGGCGGCTCATGAACCTGCTCGGCGCGCCCAACTGGATTTCGGGCGTGGCGCTCTGCGCGGGCAACACCGCCGCGGTGAACCGCCTGACCTACGGCTGGATGCCGTTCCCCGACATCGCCGCCTCGAACTGCATCCTCCTGCTCGGCCACAATCCGCGCAAGCACTCCTGGACGCCGATCTACAACATGATCGAAGCGGCCCGGAAGCGCGGCGCCAAGACGATCGTCGTCGACCCCCGGGTCTCGGAGCAGGCCGAGCGCGCGACGCTCCACCTGCAGATCCGCGCCGGAACGGACGCCGCGCTGCTGCTCGGCATGACCAAGGTGATCATCGACGAGGGGCTCTACGACAAGGACTTCGTCCGCGATTGGTGCGTCGGCTTCAAGGAGCTCGCCGAGCGCGTCGACGAGTACCCCCTCGAGCGGGTCGCCGAGATCACCGGCGTCGACGCGGAGAAGATCGCCGAGGCCGCGCGCATCTACGCGAATGCCGACGGCGCCGTCATTCCCTGGACCCCGATCACCGACCAGCAGCTCGACTCGACCTCGGGGATCCGCCTGCAATCGATCCTTCGTGCGATCACCGGGAACCTCGACGTCGTGGGCGGCGAGCTCCTGCACGGGCTTCGTGACGATTGGCGCAGCGAGGCGGAGCTCCAGCTCCACGACGTGATCTCGCCCGAGCAGCGCAAGAAGCAGCTCGGCTACGAGAAGCACCCGGTCTACACCTACCGGACGGCGGAGATCCTGAAGCCCCACCTCGAGCGCGTCTGGGGCGAGCCGTGGGTCGACCAGGTCATGGGCTGCCACATGGCCAACCCGACCGAGGTCTTCCGCGCGATGGCGGACGGGGACCCGTACCCGGTGAAGGCCTTCTTCACGCTCGGCAACAACACGCTGCTCTCGTACCCGAACCAGCATCAGATCCGCCGCGCGCTGATGAACCAGGACCTGATCGTCGCCCACGAGATCTTCATGACGCCGACGGCGATGCTCGCCGACTACGTGCTGCCGGGCGACGTATTCAGCGAACGCAACCACATCGCCGACACCTGGGCCTGGAGCGACCGCCTGGCCCTCTCGGAGGCCGTTGCGGAGGCGCCCGAGGAGGCGAGCTCGACCTTCCGGTTCTGGACGGATCTCGCCCACCGGATGGGCCTCGGCGCGCATTTCCCCTGGGAGACGGCCGAGGCGCTCCACGACCATCGGCTCGAGCCCTCCGGGCGCACCTGGAAGGAGTTCCGCGAGACGACCGTGATGGACCTGCCGGTCCCGAAGTTCCGCAAGTACCGCAAGAAGGGCTTCGCGACGCCGTCGGGCAAGGTCGAGCTCTCTTCTTCGATCCTCGCGGACCTCGGCTTCGACCCGCTTCCCTATCACCGGCCCGCGCCGGCGCCGACCGCGGAGTACCCCTACCTCGTGTTCTCGGGGGTGCGCGAGGACCCGTTCTTCCAGACCGGGCAGCGCAACGTCGGCGTCTTGCGCCGACGCCAGCCGGCTCCGCACTTCTACGTCCATCCCGAGGACGCCGCGCGCGAGGGGCTCGTCGACGGCGCGTGGGCGCGGCTCGAAACCGAGCACGGCCACGTCCACGCCAAGGTCAGCGTGCAGGCCGGGATGCGGCCGGGCCACGTGCGGGTCCCGCACGGCTGGTGGTACCCGGAAACCCGCGGGAATCTCGATCTCGCCGGTGCCTTCGTTTCCTCGGATGCCGTCCTCACCGTCGACACCGACGAGCTGCTCGACCGCGAGCAGGGGATCCCGCACTTCAAGGGCTACCCGGGAAGGCTCGTGCCTTGCGACCCGCCCGAGGGCATGTCCGCGACGACCCTGGGGGCGCAATGACGATTCGCAGCGAGCGGGATCAGCGCGTGCGCGAGCTGAAGGTCGAGCTGTTGACCCGGCTGGCGCGGCGGGCCATGACGACCCGGACCACGGGCCTCGATGGTCTTGCCAAGAAGATGCTCGAGCGGCAGCTCGGTGGAGACGCCGAGCCGGACCCGGAGCTCGACCACCCGGCCGATTGGGACCGCCCGATCGACTGAGCCGTCAGGCGGCGCGGCGGAAGGCCGCTGCGAGCGCCTCGATCGCTCGCTCTTCGTGCGCGCGCGCCGACGGAAGCAGGCGGGTGAGCGCGAAGGAGGCGTGGATGTGGCCCGCCAGGCGAGCGTGCTCCGCGGCGACGCCGGCCTTGGTCAAGACCTCGGCGTAGGCGGCGCCGTCTCCGCGCAGGTGGTCGAACTCGCAGGTGGTGATGAAGGCCGGCGGGAGGCCCGAGTGGTCCGCCGCGAACAGCGGCGAGACGAGGGGGTCCCTGCGATCCTGGGCGTCGTCGAGGTAGCACGCGAGGAAGCGGTCGATCATCGCGGTGTCGAGCATGTAGCCGTCCTCGACGTTGGCGAACCCTTCCTGCGTACACGTCGCATCCACCGACGGGACGTCCAGCCATTGGTGGCACAGCGCCGGGCCCGACCGATTCCGCGCGAGAAGGCACACCGCAGCGGCGAGGTTCCCGCCCGCGGATTCCCCACCGATCGCGATCCGCGTTGGATCGATCTCGAAACGGTCGCCGTTTCCGGCGAGCCAGCAGAGCGCGGCGTAGCAGTCCTCGAGGGGAACGGGGTAGCGGTTCTCGGGCGCCAGCCGGTAGTCGACCGAGGCGACGACGCAGCGGGCTTCGGCCGCGATGGTCCGGCACCGGGGGTCGCGTTCGTCGAGGTTGCCGACGCACCAGCCACCGCCGTGCAGGAAGACGTAGAGCGGAAGGCGCTGGCCGGCGGTCGAACGCGGACGGTAGATGCGGATGCGGATCTCTCCGCCGTCGACCGGAGCCGAGACCTCCGAGGTCTCGACGTCGCGGGGCCCGTGCCGGACGAGCAGCCAGCCGGCCGCGCGGTTCAGCCTCGCGCCCTGCTCGCGGAGCGTGGCCATGTTGGCGTCCGGGTCGTCCCGCAGCCGGCCGAAGATGGCCAGCAGCGGGCGCAGGCGGGGTTCGAGGCGAGGATCCGATGGCTCTGCTTCGTTGACGCTCATCCTTGGGCCCTCCGTTCCGAGTCAGAACGTATAGCGGAGCGTCAGGAAGATCTCGTCCCGCTCCGAGATCGCCGAGAGACCGTCGAAGCGGGTCCCGACGTCGAACTCGGTCTGGGTGTCGAAGAGCTGGATCGGGTGGCGCGGGATGCGGTTGTTCTCGGGCTTCCCGTAGAAGGCGAGGAGCCCCGCCGTGATCGAGAAGGCCTCGTTGATCCGGTAGGTGGTCTGGAAGATCGCGCCGCCCGAGGCCGACCAGAAGTCGTGCACGAGGACGAGGGCGGGCAGCAGCCGGTCCTGGTAGTAGCCCGTCACGATGGCAAGCGTGGCAAGGATCGAGAGTGGCCCGTTCGTGTCGAAGCTCGAGTCGTGGTCGGGGATGTAGCGGAAGAAGACCTGGGAGTTCAGGAAGATCGTCCGGTTGGCATTGAGGAAGTTCACGAAGGTCGGCCGGTCGGCGGAGATCGTGAGATTCAGCACGTCGGCCTTCTGGAGCAGGTCTTCGGACGTGTTGCTCGCGAAGGTCTGGTCTTCGACCCAGGTGAATTCGAAGCTCCAGTTGCTCTTCGTGCGGTCCTCCGGGAAATCGAAGGAGACCCCGAAGACGTTCCGCCGGTCGTAGCGGATCAGCGCCTGGCCGCCGCCGTGCCAGGTGAAGTCGCGGCGTCCGTAGGCGCCGTTGCCGCCGGAACGGAGCTCTGGCCGCTGGGAGCCGGTCAGGGCGACGAAGGCGCGCACGGCCGCGCAGGTGGAGACGTCGAGCAGGTTGCAGGCGGTGTCGCCCTCGGCGATGCCGAGGACGGCAATGGCCTGCATCGCGTTGAAGGAGACCGCGGCCATCTCGCTCCGGAAACCGGCCGGGGGGGTTCCGTCGACCCGCACGTCGTAGCCCGGGTCGCCCGGGCCGCGCGAGCCGGGGAGCATCACGAGCCGCCCGTCGACGAAGCGCGTGGCGACCGGGTTGTCCTCGAAGCCGGGTACCGCCTGGAGCAGGACGCTCGCTTCGGTGTGGAAGAAGTCGATGCCTTGGACGTCGCAGTCCGTCCCGTAGAAGGGCCCGCAGCCGAGCAGGGCTTCCTGGGCGTCGCTCAGGTAGAAGCTCAGGTTGTCGTCCGAGAGCGCGGGGCAGAGCACCAGGCCGATCGCGCCGCCCGGGCAGTTCGTGCCGAAGAGGCCGCCGCCGAGGGCGCCGTCGCTCGCGGCGTCCCGGTTGAGCGGCGCCAGGCGCTGGGGGAGGGTCATGCCGACGAAGGAGATCAGGGCTGCATCGAGTCCGTTCAGGGCGCCCTCGAGGATGAGGTTGCCGGCGGTCTGGCCAGCGAGAACGGCCCCGATCACGTTCGGGACCTCGCCCACGATGCCGATCGGTGGGCCGAGCAGGTTCGTGATCAGCGTGACCGGGTCGCGCAGGTTCACGACGTCACCGAGGCAGCGGTCGCTGATGTCCGGGACGATGCCGCTCCCGCCGACGAGGGCGAGCAGGGCGCGTTGGCCAAAGCCCTGGCTCGCGGCGCAGCCGACGTCGAATCCCTGCCGGTTGGCCGCAGCACCCAGGAGTGCGTTCGAGGCCGTGAGACGGGAACCGTCGCCGGCGAGGGGCCGCCCGGTCTGCGGGTCGACCTTGCGCTCGTACTCGTTGAAGAGCTCGATCGCGGGGACGTCGTCGAAGCCGTAGAAGTCCGTGATGGCGACGCTGAACCGCCCCCATCGGAACTCGATGCGCGCGCCGAACTCGAGGCCGGCGATGTCGTCCCAGGGGTCCGGGGGTTTGATCTCGCCGGCAATGCCCGCTCCGAGTGCGCCGTGTGCCCAGAGTCCCGTCGACTTCGCGCAGATGAGCCACACGGTATAGGGTTCCCCGCACCGTCCGGTGTCGATGGGTTCGAAGTCGTCGAGGTTCACCGCCACTTCGAGCCGCACGTCTTCGAGAGGGCCGATCTCGTAGGCCGACCAGGTCGCCCGGAACGCCCAGAGCGCTACGCGGCTCTCCTCGAGGCTCGGGAGTGAGGCGAGCCCGATGTCGATCGGGTTCATCTGGTCGGTGGTGCGGAAGAGCTCGGTCTTCCCCCAGACGACGTTCTGCTTGCCCGCCCGGATCCAGAGCCGGCCGTCGAACAGCTCGGCGTCGATGTACGCCTCCTTCAACTCGTACTCGTCCTGGCTCGCCCCGTGGTTCCACTCGAGATCGCTCTGCCGGAAGTTCTGGTCGAAGTCGTCGAACTCGTCGATCCGGCGAAGTAGCGCGGCGCTCGGCGTGTAGAGGTCGCCGGTGGAGGGCCGCAGGGGCAGGGCGAGCGTCGACGACGGTCGGCCGGCGAGAGGGGAGACGGATTCGATCTCCGACGAGGGGTTCCACGGCCCGAGGGGGAGGGCGAGACCCTCGCGGGGCCCGTCGATGCGCTTGAAGGCGAAGCGGTCGTCGCCGAGGGGGCCGAGCGCCGAGCGTACCGTCGAGCGCGGGATCCCGACGTCGAAGAAGCGCTCGAAGCGCGGTGTGAAGGTGGCATCGAGGAGCTTCAGCGCGTTGGTGTGGACGTCGCGCTGTCCCACGCCGACGCCCGCAAGCCCGATGCCGCCGACGAAGCGCTCGGTCTCGGCATCGGCCCAGTTGCGCGCGGGGGCCCGGCGCGCGCGGTTGCCGAAGTGCTGCCAGGTCGTGCTGCCGCAGCCCGTGAAGACGCACTCGTAGCGCGCCTCGATGCGGGCGAAGGCGGAGAGACTGTCGAAGGGTCCCCAGCCGTCGGGCGCGATCTCGAACTCCGGCTCGACGTCGAGCACCCACGCCCATTGGCTCAGGTAGCCCCGGTCCATGTCGAAGCCGTCCGCCAGGGCCCGGAGCTGCTGTTCGACGTATCCGCCGACCCGGAATCGCCCCGCATCCGGCGAGACCAGCTTGGGGCGGGAATCCGCCGCGGCGCTGGCGGACAGGAGGGCGAGGACCGCGGCGAGCAGGAGGGGAGCGCGACGCACCGGCTCAGCGCCCCTGGTTCAGGCGGCCGATGTCGATGAAGCGCCGGGTCTTTCCCTTGCTCTTGAGCGGCGTGCCGTGGGCGTCCCAGAACTCGATCCGGTTGCCCGTTCCCGTCTGGACGTTCAAGACGACGTCGGCGATCGAGACGCTGTCCATGGGTTTCGGGACGTCCTTCCAGCCCTCGTAGAACTCGTGGCCGTCCTCACTCCAGCGCTTGTTGTGGTAGATGATCTTCCAGAGCTCCTCCTTCCGGTCGTAGGCAAAGGAGTAGAGCATCTCTGCGGTGTCCCGATCGATGTAGAGCGTCTTGTAGGCGTACGGGTGGTCGTCGTTCTTGGGGACGAAACGGATCTTGAAGGCGCGCCGCATCTCCCAGCGATCGTTGGCGAAGGACAGGCCGTAGGGCCCGAAGTTGTGATCCTTCGTGTAGGGGTAGGCCTTGACCTTCGAGTTCACCGTGGCGAGGACGTCCACCCGGCCGAGGCAGCTCCATTCGTATTGCGGGGGGATTCCGAAGAAGCCCGAGAAGTCGTCGAACGTGAAGTCCGTGCCGGAGACGGCGTCGGTGCGCTGGGCCGTCGAGATGCGCCTCACGCGCCGCAGGGCCGGGACGTAGACCCAGGTATCGTCGTTCTTCGCGTCCGCGAGCGGGCCGTCGGCCGACTTGTAGCGGTAGCTGAGGAGCGAGATGCCCTTGGCGTCGAAGGGCGCCCAGACCTCGACGCCGTAGGCGAGCTTGCGCTTTTCGCCGCGAAAGAGATCGCCTCCGTTCCCGGCGTACTGAGGCTCGGGCCGGTGGGCGAGCCAGACCTGGCGGGCCCATCCTTCGTAGTACAGGGGCAGTTCTTCCCCACGATCCCAATAGGAGTAGTAGCCGTGGCCGGCCGTTCCGGCGCCCTGCCAGCGGTAGTCGAAGTTCCAGATGATCTTCTCGCCGGCCTGGGGGTCGCCCTCGCAGTCGATCTCCTCCATGGGGAAAGGCTGGCCGGCGGCGTAGTTCTCGAGGCTCCCGTCGGGGCCGATGCGCGCCTTGCCGCGGTTCGTCTCGGTCGCCTCCCGATAGACGGGCGGCGGGCCGTACTCGCGGAAGGGCGGTCCGATCTCGAGCTGCATTCCCTCGTAGAAGACGAACTCCCGGTAGGGCCACAGTTCGGGCGGCAGGTGGGGTTCGAGCCGGTCGATGGCGTCGAAGGAGATGACCTCCCCCTCGCGAAGGGGCGCATTGCCCGGCAGGGCATCCTCCGCCGCGGAAGCAACGCCGCTCGCGAGCAGGAGGGCCGCCGCCCACAACGGAATCCGGGGGGAGTTCAGCACGTCTCTCAACCGGGCGGCCGCTCTGCGAGGCGTCCCCATCCGATCGGGGCGCCGCGCGAGAGGAGGTCGGCCTCGACCTCTCGGTAGGCGTGGCGGTAGCGGTACCACGGGATCGTCGTCCAGAGGTGATGGACCAGGTGGTAGTTCTGGCCGAGCAGTACGGCGTTCAGGAAGCGCCCGGGGTAGGCGCGCGTGTCGTAGTAGCGCTCGCGGGTCGTGTGAGGGTGGTGCGGCAGCAGATCGAAGGCGAGGGCGAGCCAGAGGATGGCCAGGACGGCGGGGATCACCCAGAGCTGCAGGAGCGTCATGCCGTGCCCGAGCGCCACGGCGGCGCCCATGCTCGCGAGGAGCAGCGCTTCGGTGGCGAAGGCTTCGCGGCGCGCGGCCGCGTCTCGCAGGGGCCCCGTGCCATAGACGATTCGCCGGTAGTGGGCGGGCGTCAGGAGGAACCACACCGGCCGGAGCCACGCCGGGCGGTAGGCGACCATGATGTCCGGGTCGCGCTCGGGGTCGTTCGTGTGGGTGTGGTGGGCCAGGTGCGCCGCGCGGAAGAGCGGGTACGGCAGCATCAACGCGAAGCCCGCGACCCGGCCGAGCCACGCGTTGACGGTGCGGTTCCGGTGAGCGACGCCGTGCATGGCGTCGTGCAGGACGGTGAAGACGACGTAGTAGGAGACGGCGAGCCCTGCGATGGCGATCCACGCGGGCAGGTGAGCGCCCCGCATCGCGAAGGCCATGGCGAGGAAACCGAGGACGCACCCGAGCATCAGGGAGAGCGTCGGATTCCACGCCGAGTCGGGCGGGCCGATGAAACGGCGCGGAACCACGGCCTCTCTTGCCATCGGCGCCGGTTCGGGGGCTTCCGGGAGCGTCGCGAGCTCAGGCGGCATGCAGGATCCCCTCGCCGACGACCTGCGACCGGTCGGTCGTGAACCGGGCACGGATGTCGCTCATCGGCCCATCCCACAGCTCGTCCCACGCGACGCCGAAAAGCGGCTCGCAGGTCTTTCCCATCCGATAGCCGGCACTGAAAGCGGCGAAGACCCCGTCGAGATCCGCTCGGCGCGAGATCACGTTCAAGAAGATCAGCGCCGACATGTACCCGAAGAACGGCGGGGAGCCGAGCTGCGCGGCGTAGAAGGCGCCGAGGCCCACTTCGCCGGGGAGGTCGTTTCCCCAGCCGGTCACGACGTGCCAGACGTCGTGGGTTCGGTAGAGGTGATTCAGGAACCAGCCGACCTCGTCGTCGGGCGGGACGTGGATGAGGTTCGGGTCGATCTCGCGCGTTCGGCAGTGTTCCGCGAAGACGCGGCCGAGCGTGCCCGCCGGCAGCCGCTCGAGGGCGGCGAGGTCGATCGGTTCGAAGACCCGGCGTGCCTCCATCGCCGCCGCCGTGCGCGGGTCGCGCTTCAGGTGCGCGAGGGTCTGCTCCCAGCGCGCGAAGCGCCGGCCGAATCGGGAACGGGCGAATCCGATCTCGATGATGGCGGCCTCGTCCGTGGTCTCGGCAGGGTCGTTGCGGATGAGTCGCCACGCGGCGCGCGCGTAGCGGAAGGGGTTGCGGGTCGGCTCCCCCGAGTAGCGGGCCTGGGTCGGGTCCATGGCGGGATCTCCCTCACGCGCCCCACTGGGCGCCTCCTTGAGAGGTTGGGGCGATGCGCCTAAATTGAAGAAATGCTCAACTTTGCTCAACTCGGGTTTCCGATCTTCGGAGGGGGCTCGTCTGGCGGGCCCTAACCGTCCGAGAAGAAAAGCGAAACAGCGTCGCGCGCGGGAGACCGTGGACGTCGTTCTGGAGGCGTCGGCTCGGGTTCTGACGCAGCGAGGCTACGCCGCCGCCACGACGAACCGGATCGCCGAGGAGGCCGGGGTCAGCGTCGGAACCGTCTACGAGTACTTCGCCAACAAGGCCGAGGTCTACGAAGCCCTGATCGACCGCGAACTCGAACGCCTCGTCGGTGCGATCGCGAGCGAGCCGCTGCCGGCGCGGGCCTCGATCGACGCGAAGCTCGGGCAGGTCGTGCGGGCCGCCATGGCGGCCATGCGACACGGTCCGAGCTTCTACCGCTCTCTCGAGCAGGTGCCGAACGCGACGTTCCGGACGAAGCTCGCCGCAGCGCGCGCGGCCAGCGTGGGGTTCATACGCGACCTCCTCGCCGAGCACCGGGCCGAGCTCCGCGTCGCCGATCTCGAACTCGCCGCATTCGTGGTCGTGGCGTCGGTCGAGGGCGTGGGGGCCACGGTCAGCGAGGAAGACTTCGGCGAGCGCCTCGCCGAGGAACTCACCGACCTCGTTCGCGCGTACCTCGTGGGCACTGCCTGACATCGCGGCTTGCGCGTTCATTCTTGCACGATCTTCGACTCGCCACGCCCCCAGTAGCGGTCCTTGAGCAGGCGTTTGTAGAGCTTTCCGGTGGGAAGGCGTGGAAGCTCGCGCTCGAAGTCGATGGAGCGGGGGCACTTGTAGGCCGCGAGGTGCTTGCGCGCGAAGGCGAGGAGCTCCTCGGCCAGGGCCTCGTCGCCCTCGACGCCGGCCACGGGCTGCACGACGGCCTTCACTTCCTCCCCGAACTCCTCGTGCGGAACGCCGATCACCGCGACGTCTTCGACCTTCGGATGCAGGATCAGCTCGTTCTCGATCTCCTGCGGGTAGATGTTGACGCCGCCGGAGATGATCATGAAGGTCGCGCGGTCGGTGAGGTAGAGGAAACCCTCCTCGTCGACGTAGCCGACGTCGCCGAGGGCGGTCCAGCCCGGGTGCTTCGGGTGCTGCGCGCTGCGCGTCTTCTCCGAATCGTTGTGATAGCGGAAGGGCGGCTTGTCCCGTTCGAAGTAGACGATGCCCGGCTCTCCGGCCGGCTGCTCCTCGCCGCTCTCGTCGCAGATGCGGAGCGTCCCCATGACGGCCCGGCCGACGGTGCCCGGGTGGGCGAGCCAGTCCTCGGGGCCCACGTAGGTCAGGCCGTTCAGCTCGGTGCCGCCGTAGTACTCGTGCAGGATCGGCCCCCACCAGGCGAACATCTGCTCCTTCACCTTGCGAGGGCAGGGGGCCGCAGCGTGGATCGCAACGCGGTGCGCCGAGAGGTCGAAGCGGGCGCGCTCCTCCTCGGGGAGCTTCAGCATGCGCGAGAACATCGTCGGAACCCACTGGCTGTGGGTGATGGCGTACCTCTCCATGGCTTCGAGCGCGCGAAGGGGATCGAAGCGATCCATCATGACCACCGTGCCGCCGAGGGACTGCGTCGCCGACGAGAACCCGATCGGTGCGGAGTGGTACATCGGCGCGGGCGAGAGGTAGACCGCACTCGCGTCGACGTGGAAGAGGCCCTTCAGCACGGCGTTCATCGCCAGGCCTTTCGAGACCGACCGCTCCGGTAGGGGGCGCGTGATTCCCTTGGGCCGACCCGTGGTGCCCGAGCTGTAGAGCATGAACTCGCCGAGCGGCTCTTCGGCGAGCGGGTCCGCGGGATGCGCTTCGATCGCGTCCTCGTAGGGTTCGAAGGGGCCCGAGGCGCCGTCGGGTAGTCCGTCGACGACGAGGAAGCGCCGGCAGCGTGGTGCCGCAGCGGGGATCTCGGCCGACACGTCGTGGAGCGCCCGCGAGGAGATCAGCACCCGCGCCTCGCAATCGTCCACGATGTACGCCGCCTCGGGCCCGGTCAGGTAGCGGTTGACGGTGGTGAGGTAGAGGCCCGAACGGAAGGTGGCCCAGAACACCTCGAAGTAGCGGAGGTGATTCTCGAGGAAGACCGCCACGTGGTCGCCGCGGCGCAGACCTTCGGCCCAGAAGAGCTGGGCCAGGCGGTTCGAGCGGGCGTCGAGCTCGCCGTAGGTCAGCACCTCTCCGCTGCGCCCGTGGATGGCGGCCGGCTTGTCCGGATGGGTCTTCGCGTGCTGTCCGGGGTACAAGCGGCCCTCCTGGGACCTGCTTTGCGGATCCCGAAAACCATGATACTAGTTTCCTTCGCGGGCTGGGAAGAAGAAAGCACCGCCCCGAACGAGCGGAGTCCACGTGACCGAGATCGATGGCCGGGACCTCATCGCGCCGCGCGCCTACGCCGCGCGGGGGACTCCTCACGGCGCCTGGGCGCGGCTTCGCCAGCGTGATCGCTTGCAACGCTTCGAGCCCGAGGGCTACGACGCTTTTCACGCCGTGGTACGCCACCGTGACATTTGCGAGATCTCGAAGCGGCCGGACCTCTTCTGGAACCGCAAGGGCATCGTGCTCGAGAGCAGACAGCAGCGGACGATTCTCGAGGCCGAGTCCGGGCTCGGGAACCTGCGCGCGATTCTCGTCATGGACCCGCCCGAGCACCGCGACTACCGGAAGGTCGCCTCGTCCTGGTTCACGCCCCGGGCCATCGAGCGCGTGGATCCGATCGCGAAGGAGAGCGCCCGCGGGCTCGTGGACCGGCTGGTCGAGCGCGCGGCTGGAGGGGAGGGGGAGTGCGAGTTCGCGAACGAGATCGCGGCGCAGCACCCGCTGCGTATCCTCTCGACGATCCTCGGTCTGCCGCGGGAGCGGGAGCCCGAGCTTCTCGAACTGACCAATCAGCTCTTCGCCTCGGACGATCCGGATCTCCAGCGCGAGGGGGAGGATCGCCTGGCCGCGGCGAAGGGCCTTGCCGTCGACTTCCTGAAGCTCTTCAACGAAATCATCGCGGACCGACGGGCGAACCCACGCGACGATCTGGCGACCGTGCTCGCGAACGGCCGTGTGAACGGCGAGCCGATGCCACCGCTCGAAACCCTCGGCTACTTCTTGATCGTCTTCACGGCGGGCCACGACACGACGAAGAACGCGCTGGTCGGTGGGCTCCACGCCCTGGCCGAGCATCCCGAGGAGTTCGAGAAGCTGAAGCGACGCCCGGAACTGGTTCCGAGCGCAGTCGAGGAGATCCTGCGCTACGTCTCGCCGGTGAACTACATGAAGCGTGTCGTCGGCCACGACGCCGACTTCCGCGGCCAGAAGCTTCGCAAGGGGGACAACCTCGTGCTCTTCTACGGTTCGGCGAACCGCGACGAGGCCGTCTTCGAGGATCCCTCGAGCTTCCGCGTCGATCGTCACCCGAACCCGCACCTGGCGTTCGGGATCGGTCAGCACTTCTGTCTGGGTGCCCACCTGGCGCGCCGCTCCCAGCGGGCGCTTCTCGCCGAGCTGGTGCGGCGCCTCGATTCGGTCGAACTGGCCGGTGAGCCGGAGCGGATCCATTCGAGCTTCGTAGTGGGTTTGAAGAAGCTGCCGCTGCGCTATCGGGTGAGCGGCGAGGCGCGGCCGTGAAGCTCGGTCTGATGCTCGGGTACTCGGGGGCCGAGCTGGCGCTCCCGGTCGAGCTCGTGATGCGCGCCGAGGCGCTCGGGTTCGATTCGGTCTGGACGGCCGAGGCGTACGGCTCCGATGCCACCTCGCCGCTCGCGTATCTGGCCGCGGTGACGGAGCGCATCCGGCTCGGCACGGCGATCATGCAGCTGGCCGGGCGCACGCCGGCCATGGCGGCGATGCAGGCGGCGACCATCGACGCGCTCGCCGGCGGCAACCGCTTCATCGCCGGGCTCGGCGTGAGCGGGCCACAGATCGTCGAAGGCTGGTACGGGCAGCCCTGGGGGCGGCCGTACTGGCGCATCCGCGACTACGTCTCGATCATGCGCAAGATCTTCGAGCGAGAGGAGCCGGTGTCCCACGAGGGCAGGGAGATCTCACTGCCCTACACCGGCGAGGGTTCCCTGGGGATCGGCAAGCCGCTGAAGTCGATCCTCCACATGAACCCGGACATCCCGATCTGGCTCGGCACCGGGAGCGAGAGCAACGTGCGGCTCACGGCCGAGATCGCCGACGGCTGGTTTCCGCTCGCCTTCGTGCCCGGCATGATGGAGCTCTACCGTCCGTGGCTCGAGGCGGGCTTCCGGCGTGCGGGTACGGGGAAGGGCTTCCCGGACTTCGAGATCCAACCCATGGTCTCCGTCCGCGTCACGGACGACGTCCGGGGCAGCCTCGCGCGCATGAAGCCGGGCATTGCGCTCTACGTCGGTGGCATGGGGCACCGCGACAAGAACTTCCACAACGACATGATGGTTCGCCGGGGCTACCCGGAAGCGGCAGCGAAGATCCAGGAGCTCTACCTCGCCGGACGCAAGCGCGAGGCCATCGATGCCGTCCCCGACGAGTACTGCGACGAGTCGTCCCTGGTGGGCCCCGTCCAGCGCATCCGCGAGCGCTACCCGGAGTGGGAGCGCTCCGGTGCGACGGGCTTGATCCTCGCGAACCTCCAGCCCGAGGCGATGGAGCTGATGTCGGAACTCACGGGGTGTCGCGATCGGGAGGGTGCATGAGCGATTCCACGGAAGCGGTGCTGCTCGAAGAGAACCTCGGGCACGTGCGGATCCTGACGATGAACCGGCCCGCGAGGAAGAACGCGCTCTCGGCCGAGCTCATCGATGCGATCGTCGAAGGCATCGTGGCGGCCGCCGAGGACGCCGCGGTCCGTGTCGTCGGCCTCACCGGTGCCGGTGATGCCTTCTGTTCCGGGGCGGATCTCTCGCCGCAACCGGCGCCCGACGCCTCGTCGGACCGGGACGGAACCGAGCAGGTCGTCCGCCTCGTGCGGGGCCTGCGCATCGACTGCGAGAAGCCCGTCGTCGCCGGCGTCAACGGCATCGCGATCGGCGCGGGTCTCTCCCTCGCGATGTGCGCGGACATGCGGATCGCCAGCGCGGCTGCACGCTTCCATCCGGGCTACGCGCGCGCCGGCGCTTCCCCGGATTGCGGGCTCTCCTTCACGCTTCCCGAGGCGATCGGGCGCGAGCGCGCGATGCGCTTTCTCCTCGAGCCCAGGATGAACGACGCGGAGACGGCCCTCGCGCTCGGACTGGTGGGTGAAGTCGTGCCCGAGAGCCGGTTCGCGGACGCGTTTCGTGCCTACTGCGGCAGGCTCGCCGAGGTCGCGCCGCTCGCCGCCCGGCAGACCAAGCGTCTGGTGGCGCGGGCCGGCTTGATCGAGGACCTGGAAGATCACCTGCGGATGGAGCTCGACCTCGCGAGGCAGGCCCTGCGCAGCGAGGACGGCCGCGAGGCCGTGAAGGCCATCTTCGAGAAACGCAAGCCCGAGTTCACCGGGCGCTAGGGGACGGACGATCCATGGAGACCGGCGACTACCGCGAGATCCACTACGAGGTGGGAGAGGGCCGGGCGCGCATCACGCTTGCGCGGCCCGACAAACACAATGCGATGACCCCCCGGCTGCTCGAGGAGCTCGAACACGCACTCTGGGAAGCGGACTCGGATCTCGCGGTGCACGGCGTGATCCTGAGAGGGCAGGGCCCTTCGTTCTGTTCGGGCTACGACCTCACCGCGCTCACCGAGAAACCCCGCGACGGGCATCGCACCGGCCGGACCCACGACGACGACGCCTGGCTGATCGAGCAGAACAACCGCCGCATCCGTGCCCTGTGGGAGATCCACAAGCCCGTGATCGCCCAGGTCCACGGGAACTGCCTCGCGGGTGGGACCGACCTGGCCATGGCCTGCGACCTGGTGGTCGTTGCGGAGGATGCGCGCATCGGTTTTCCGGCCGCGCGCGCGATGGGCGCCCTGCCGAACAATCTCTGGATGTACCACTGCGGACCGCAGTGGGCGAAGCGCCTGCAGCTGACGGGGGACTCCGTCACCGGCGCCGACGCCGCCAAGATCGGCCTCGCGCTGAAGGCCGTCCCCGCCGAAGCCCTGGAGGACGAGGTCGAGGGGCTGGCCGATCGCTTCGCGCTGATCGACCCGGATCTGCTCTCGGCGAACAAGCGCATCACGAACCTCGCGCTCGAGCTGATGGGAGCCCAGACCCTCCAGCGCCTGGCGGGCGAGAACGACGCGCGCGCCCACCGCGCGCCGGCCGTTCGGCAGTACGGTCGCGACGTGCGCGACCACGGTCTGCGAGAAACCCTGCGCCGGCGCGACGAACCCTTCGGTGAGGGCTACGCGCGGGTGGACGAGCCCGAGGGCCGAAGCGAAGCGGTGCGGAAGGCGCGAGAGGAGCGCTGACCCCCGGCCTACTGGATCAGGGGGTCGCGCGGAAGGCCGAGCAGCCGCTCGGCGATCTGGTTGCGCAGGATCTCCGACGTGCCGCCGCCGATCGTGGCGCCGAGGGTCGCCATCCGCCAGGTGGCCACCCGCCGGTCCTCGCCGTCGCGCACGGCGGCGCCCGGGCCGACGAGCTTCACCATGAGCTCGGCCTTGCGCTGGGCGAGCTCCGAGCCCAGGAGCTTCGTGACGTTGGCTTCGGCGCCGGGCTCCGAGCCTTCCACGGCACGGATCACGCCGCGCAGGTTCATCAGCACGATCGATTGCGTCTCGGCCAGGGCGGTGCCGACCTCACGGGCGAGGCCCCGGTCTCCGGCGGCGTGCTGCTCGAGCAGCGCGAGGAGGTCGGGACCGCCCTCCATGCCGCCCTCCGTGCCACCACCGAGGGAGATCCGTTCGTTACCGAGCGTGCTGCGGGCGACCGTCCAGCCCTGGTCGACGGGGCCGACGACGTCGGCGTCCGGGACGAAGACGTCGTCGAGGAAGACCTCGTTGAAGTGCGAGTGTCCGGTCAGCTGGCGCAGGGGGCGCACGTCGACGCCCTCGGCGCGCAGATCGATCACCATCATGGTGATGCCCTGGTGCTTCGGAGCGTCCGGGTCGGTCCGCACCGTGGCGAATCCGTGGGTGCAGCGGTGGGCGAGACTCGTCCAGACCTTCTGGCCCGAGACGCGCCAGCCGCCCTCGACCTTCACGCCGCGGGTCTGCACCGCGGCCGCGTCCGAGCCCGCGGCCGGCTCGCTGAAGAGCTGGCAGAACTCGATCGCGCCCTCGAGGCTCGGCCGTACGAAGCGTTCGAGCTGATCGGGGTTGCCGTGCTGGGCGATGGTCAGCGTGTTCCAGGCGCTCACCGAGAGGTCCGGGCGGCGGATCCCTTCGAACTCCTCCTCGATCACGAGCTGCTCGACGGGGCCCGCATTGCGCCCCCAGGGCTTCGGCCAGTGGGGCACGAGGTAGCCGCTGTCGCAGAGCGCCTGCCGCGTCTGCTCTTTCGGGAGCGAGCGGTACTGCTCGACGAAGTCGCGGACCTCCGCGCGGTGGGTCTCGGCTTCGGCCGGGAGTTCGATCGTCGCCTTGGTCCGTGCGCCGGCGGCCATCTGCCGCGCGACGTCCTCGCGCGCCGCGTCGACGGGGCCGAAGAGGGCGTCGAGCGCGAGGGCGCGCCGAACGTAGAGGTGGGCGTCGTGCTCCCAGGTGTAGCCGATGCCGGCGTGCACCTGGACGTTGCGCTCGGCACAGAAGGCGAAGGCGGGCAGGGCGAGGGCGCAGGCGACGGCTGCGGCGAGTTCGGCCTGGGCGTCGTCGAGGTCCCCGCGCGCCGCGCCCCAGGCGCCGGCGGTCGCCTGCTCGGTGGCCACGAGCATGTTCGCGCAGTGGTGCTTGACCGGGCCGAAGGTGCCGATCGGGCGGCCGAACTGGCGGCGCTCCTTCGCGTACGCCGTCGCCATCTCGGTGCAGGCGCGCGCACCGCCCGCGGCCTCGGCGGCGGCGAGGGTGCGGGCCAGACGTTCGAGGGCAGGGCGGGCCCCGCGGAGGAGGAGGTTCTCGGGGGCGACCTCTACGCCCTCGCACGTGACCGCGGCCACCCGGCGGGTCGGATCGATGTTCTTGCGGGGCGCGATGCTCACGCCGGGCAGGTCGGGGGCGAGCAGGGCGACGTCGTCGCCTACGCAGACGACGAGGAGGCCCGCGATCTCGGCGCCGAGCACGAGCCCGGCCGAGCCCGAGAGCCCGCCGTCGCCACCGAGGGCGAGATCGCCGCCGAGGCCGACGCCCCCGACCAGCGAGCCGTCCGCGAGGGCCGGGAGCGTCGCGCGGCGCGCGGCGTCGCTGCCGGCCTCGGCGACGAGCGCCGCGGCGAGGGCGGTCGGCAGGAAGGGCCCGGGCGCCGCCGCGTGACCGAGCGCCTCCAGAACGATCGAGAGCTCCGCGATGCCGAAACCCTGGCCGCCGAAGGCCTCGTCCACGTGCAGGCCCATCCAGCCGAGTTCCGCCATCTCCTTCCAGAACTCGGGCAGGCGATCGCTCGGGGCCTCGAGCTGGGCTCGCGAGGCGGCCCGGGCGGCGTGGGCCTCGAGGAACGAGCGCGCCACGCGGGCGAGCTCCCGGTGCTCTTCGGTCAGTGCGATCGACATGGGCCCTCGCGGGGTGGGGTTCCTGGCCGAGCGATACTATGATACTAGTTAAGCCTCGGTCAACCGGAGCTCTCGGAGGCGCCGATCGCATGCGCTCGAAGGCGACCCAGGAACGCGCGGCCATCCGCGTTGCGCGCAAGCTCGTCGGAGAGATCCGGCGGCGGCGCCTGCGGCCGGGCACGAAGCTCGCCTCCGAGCACCGCATGGTCGAGGGCCTCGGTGTCGCGCGGGCCACCGTTCGCGAAGCGCTTCGCTTCCTGGAGCTCCAGGGCGCGCTCCGCATCAAGGCCGGACCGGGGGGCGGCCCCGTCGTGAGCGTCCCGGGTGCCGACCACCTGGCGAGCGTGCTCTCACTCCACCTTCAGTTCGCGGGCGCGACCTTCCGTTCCGTCGTGGACGCACGCCGTTCCATCTACCCCGTCCTGGCGGCCGAGGCGGCGGAGCGCGCGAGCGCCGAAGACGTCGCCGCCTTGAAGGAGAGCGTCTCACGCCTGCGCGAGGGCGCCGCAGACCCCGAGTTCTTCATCGAAGAAGCCCGCCGCTTCATGAGCCTGCTCGGCACCGCTTCGGCGAACCCGGTGCTCGCGGTGCTGGTGGACGCCCTGCACCGGATGTCCGAGGGCAGCGGCGATTGGGGAGAGCGGGAGCGCGCATCGGCCGTTCGCAGCTACGCGAGAGTCGTCAGCGCCATCGAGAACGGTGAGCCCGAGGAGGCCCGCGCGATCATCGCCCGGTCGTTGGCTGCCGCCGCGCGCTATCGCGAGCGGAACGCCCCCGAAGAGCTCAAGCAGCCCGTCGCCTGGATCGATTCGGACCGATGAGCGCCCCGGCCCTGAAGCAGCCGCTCGTGACCGGACTCCGCCCCGGCGACGTCGACCTCTCGGACCCGCGGACCTTCCTCGACGGCATCCCCCACGAGTACTACCGCGTCCTGCGGGAAGAAGACCCGGTTCACTGGCAGCCGGAGCGCGAGCTCTTCGGCTTCCTTCCCTGGCCGGGCTACTGGGCGCTCACGCGCTACGAGGACGTCGTGCAGGTCTCGAAAGACCCGGAGCTCTTCTCCTCCGAGGTCGGAACCTCCGCGCTGAACGACCTGCCGCCGCGGCTGCGCGAGCTGGCCTACGACCAGCTCATCCAGATGGACCCGCCCGGCCACACCGAGCTGCGGAACCTCATGAACGTGAAGTTCAAGCCGGCCGTCGTGCGCGAGACCGAAGCCCACATGCGGAAGGTCGTGTGCGAGACCCTCGACCGCCTCGAGGGCCGGACCGAGTGCGACTTCGTGGACGCCGTCTCCGCGCCGATCTCGCTGCGGATCCTCACGAACTTCCTCGGCGTACCCGACGAGTACACGGCCCGCTTCTATCGCTGGACGAACCAGACGATGCGCTTCGGCGAGCCCGGGCTCTGGAACCGGCTGCGCGTGCGCTTCGCGCTGGCCCAGATCTTTCTGCAATCGACCCTCCTCGAACGGGAGCGCCGCAAGCGGCCCCTCGACGACCCGTTCTCGAGTCTCGTCACCGGGGAGTTCCAGGGAGCACCGCTCACGCGCCGGATGCTTCAGGTGAACTTCTTCCTCTTGATCGTGGCCGGCAACGAGACCACGCGGAACGCGCTCTCCGGGGGCATCCAGGCGCTCTGCGAACATCCCGAGCAGCTGGCGCTCCTGCGCCGGGATCCGTCCCTCCTGCCCCAGGCCATCGAGGAGATGCTGCGCTGGGTCTCGCCGGTGATGCAGTTTCGCCGGACGGCGACCCGGGACACGGAGCTCGGGGGGCGGAAGATCCGCAAAGGCGACAAGGTCGTCATGTACTACGGCGCGGCCAACCGCGACCCGGAGGTCTTCGAAAGCCCCGAGACCTTCGACATCACGCGGCGCCCGAACCCGCACCTGGCCTTCGGCATCGGCACGCACTTCTGCATGGGGAGCCACATCGCCCGGCTCGAGATGCGCGTGACCCTCGAAGAGTTCCTGCGCCGCTTCCCGGCCATCCGGCTCGCGGGGCCGGCCGAGCGGCTCGAATCCAACTTCATCGGCGGCATCACGCGGTTGCCGCTGCATCTCGCCTGACGGCAGGCGTTCTCGAAGAGAGGAGACACGATGCCCTTCGCAGACCAGGTGGTGTTCGTGACCGGAGGCGGGAGCGGCATGGGGCGGCTGGCCGCCCAGCGCATGGCGGATGCCGGCGCGAAGGTCGCCGCCGTCGACGTCAACGAGGCCGGACTCGCCGAGACGGCCGAGGGGCGCGAGGCCATTCACACGTGGCGTCTCGACGTGACCGACAACCAGGCGGTCCTCGCGACGGTGAAGGAGGTGGAGGATCGGCTCGGGCCCATCGACCGGGTCTACAATGCGGCGGCCATCATGCCCACCGGGATCCTGATGGAGCAGGACACGGAGACGATCACCCGCATCATGCGCGTCGACTACGACGGCGTCGTGCACGTGGCCAAGGCCATCCTCCCCGGGATGCTCGAACGGGGGCGCGGGGACCTGATCAACTTCGCATCGATCGCGGGCTGGGGCCCGACGATGCACTTCGGCGCCTACAACGCGGCGAAGTTCGCGGTGGTGGCGTTCAGCGAGGTGCTCCACCACGAGAACCTCGGCAAAGGGGTTCGCATCATCGCCGTCTGCCCGCCGCCGGTGGCGACGCCGCTGCTCGACCAGGCCGTCTCGAAGCCGAAGGTGCTCGAGATGGGCAAGCCGATTCCGCCCGGGCAGGTGCTCGATGCCATCGAGCGGGACCTCGCGAAGGGCAAGCCCTTCTGCTTCCCGACGGCCCAGACGAAGCTCGCCCAGGTGATGCGCCGCTTCGCACCGGGCCTGGTCTGGTCGATGGTGCATCGCGTGGAGGGCCGCTAGCCGATGGCGGACGATGCGCTCCTCTTCGAGAAGTACGGTGGTATCGCGACGTTCACGCTGAATCGTCCCGCCGCCCGCAACGCGCTGACGAACGCGATGTTTCTCGACATGGAGCGGATCCTCCTCGAGATCGAGGGGGATCCGGAGGTCCGCGTCGTGGTGCTGGCCGGCGCCGGCCGGGGATTCTCGGCGGGCGCCGACCTGAAGCCGGTCTCCAAGGAGGAACGCCGCCGTACGGCTGCGCCGAGCTTCCCGGGCGACGCAGGGGGCGACATCCTCGACCGCGGCAACCGGTGCATCCTCCGCCTTCGCACGCTCCCCAAACCGGTACTCGCCAGCGTCAACGGCGACGCCGTCGGGATCGGTTGCAGCCTGGCGCTCGCGGCCGACCTGCGGATCGTCTCGGAGGTCGCGCGCTTCGGCGTGGTCTTCTCGCGGATCGGCCTTGCGCCCGACGGGGGTGCGTCGCACCTCCTGCGCGAACTCGTCGGGACGGCCAAGGCACTCGAGCTCCTGTTCACCGGCGACATCATCGACGCCGCCGAAGCCCTCGAGCTCGGCCTGGTCAACCGGGTCGTCGCTGCCGATGCGCTGGCCGACGCGACCCGCGAGTTCGCCGAGCGGCTCGCCCACGGACCGACCGTGGCCTACGGCTTCGCGAAGGCCGCGGTCTACGAAAGCGCGAACCGGCCCTTCGAGAGCCTGCTCGATTTCGAAGCGCGCAACCAGAGGATCGCGAGCCGTTCCGAGGACGTGAAGGAGGGCATCCGTTCCTTCCTCGAGCGGCGCAAACCCGAGTTCCGCGGCCGCTAGGCCGACCATCAAGGAGTCCCCCATGGAGCGCTACGACGGCCCTCTCTTCGACTGCGACAACCACTACTACGAGGCGGAAGACGCCTTCATGCGCCACGTCCCCAAGCGCATGCAGAAGCGGTGCGTGCAGTGGGTCGAGATGGACGGGAAGCGCCGCCATCTCGTCGCCGGCAAGCTCAACCACGCCGTCGGCAACCCGACCTTCAACCCGATCTCGAAGCCGGGCGTACTGCGCGAGTACTACCAGGGCAATCCGGAAGGGAAGAGCTTCCTCGAACTCATCCGCTCGGCCCTCGAGCCGATGCCGCCCGAGTACATGGATCGGGACGCGCGCGTCGCTCGCGCCGAGGCGCAGGGCCTGGCCGGCGCCTGGTTGTTCCCGACCGCAGGGGTGCTGTACGAGCAGGCCATGTCGCGGGACATCGAGGCACTCTGCGTGCTGACCGAGGGTTTCAACCGGTGGCTCGAGGAGGACTGGGGCCTCAGCTACAAGGACAAGCTCTTCAGCGCGCCCTATCTGACCCTGGCCGACGTCGACTGGGCCTGCCGCGAGCTCGACTGGGCCCTCGAGCACGATGCGCGCCTGATCGTCATGCGCCCGTCGCCGATCCTGACGCGCGACGGCTGGTTCCCGCACACCGACGAGCGCTTCGACCCGTTCTGGTCACGCGTGAACGAGGCCGGCATCACGGTGGTGGCCCACGTCGGGAGCACCGGGTACACGTCGAACGGCTACGGTGGGAACTCGGCGATCGACTCCCTCGGCGGAGGACTGAAGCCGACCGTCGCGGGGCTGATTCCCGAACGTGCGATCTACGACTACCTGCTCACCTTTGCCTTCGACCGGATGTTCGAGCGGTTCCCGAACCTGCGGATCTGCTCGGTCGAGAACGGCTCGGGCTTCCTCGGCGATCTGTTCGTGAAGCTCGAACACTCGAAGCAGCGAATGCCCTGGTACTACAAGGAAGATCCGGCCGAGCTCTTCCGGCGCAACGTCTGGATCAACCCGTTCTGGGAGGACAAGATCACGGACGTCGTGGAGCACATGGGGGCCGACCGGGTGATCTACGGCTCCGACTGGCCCCACATGGAGGGGATGGAGCAGCCCATGGACATCCTCGGCGAGGCGGAACTCGACGGCCTCTCGCTCGGCGACCAGGCGAAGATCCTCTACGAGAACGGCGCCGCGCTGAACGAGCTGCGACCGGCGAGCTAGACCCGACGACGTCAGGCCTCGATGGCCCGGAGGAGGAGCCGGATCGTCGCGCGCGCGAGCTTCTCCGGCGGATCGAAGGCGGCCCCGTCGACGTTGATGGGCAGGCCCAGAGCGCCGTGAAGCGACGCCCAGAGCACCTGGGCCATCTGGCGCGGGTTGCCGGCGCGGATCTGGCCGCGCTCCTGACCTTCGCGAATCGCCTCACAGAGCAGGGCGTGGATCGGAAACTCGGACAGCGGCCGCCGCTCGGGGGAGGGCTGGGTCTCCGGACGCACGAAGAGGATCACCCGCCGGTACACCATGGGGTTCTCGCGCGCGAAGGCGACGTACGCTTCGAGCAGTGCGCGGATCCGCCGGAGCGGATCGCGACGGGACTTCGCAATCCGCTCGAGACGTTCGTTGGCCCGGGCGACCGGCTCGGTCCAGAGCGACCGCATCAGGTCTTCGAGGTTCTCGAAGTGGAGGTAGAGCGTTCCCGGGGAGACGCCCGCGCGCTTCGCGATGGCGCGAGCCGAGACGCCCTGGAGTCCCTTCTCGACGTACACCTCCTCCGCGGCCTGCCGGAGGCGGCGTCGGAGTTCCATGCGTTGTTCGGGAGTCGCCGGCTTCCTCGGCACGGTTTCCTCGGGGCGGGCTATTCGATGAACGTGTTCATTCTACACGCTACGCCCCGGGGTGGTAGTCCGCGTAGAGCGCCGGGAGAAAGCTCGCCAGGTGGTTCATCTCGGCCGCACAGTGCGCGAGGAGGTCGCGACCCTGGGAGAGGGAGACGGCGCGGCGCGTGACGAAGCCGGCATTGGCCACGGGCTTCAGGAAGCGCGCCGCTCCTTTCAGCTCGACGTCGCCCATCCAGAAGCGGCTTCGCATCTCGCAGCCGTCGTCGGTCGCGCGGATCTGGTGGACGAGGCGCGCGACCGCCACCGGCAGGGTGGGGTGGCTGACGGTCCCGCAGACGATCGTGCCCGTCCGGGATTCCTCGAATCGGGCGACGTCGAAGAGCTCGCCGGCGTCGCGGAAGGTGATCACGATGTCGAGCCGCTCCGAGCCGACGTACTCGGTCACGTAGTTCGGGTTGTTCAGGTACTTCTCGCGGTCGGAGAGGCCGGGCTCGTCTCCGATCATCTTCTCGGCGCCGTTCGACAGGTGCGCGCGGGGGTGCCAGAGCTTGTACCGCTGGGACTCCATGTAGTGCCAGCCGAACCACCAGTCGATCATCGCGCTCGTGACACCCGGCATCTTCGTCAGCGCCGCGACGAAGACCTGACCGTTGGGAAGGCGCGTGTAGCCATTCTCGAGGGGCAGATCGCCGGGCTCGAGGAGCCGGTGCACTTCGCTGAACGGGAAGCCGAGCTCCGAGGCTTCGGGTCCGTGCAAGAGGGCGCGGCGGGCCGGTTCCTGCATCGGCCCCATGTCGGGGTTCCAGTGGCGGGCATAGGGCTTTCCGTCGAGGTCGCCGGGCCGCATGCCGAGATACTTCGCTTGCTTGCTCACGCCTGGCCTCTCTCGCCGCTCACTCGAAGACGAAGCCGGGGTAATCCGCGGCGGCGACCTCGGCGATCCGTTGGTAGTAGAGCATGCCGACGAGGTACGCCGAGAAATACCGGGGCTTGCCCGGGATGTTCGCGCCGGTCCACCAGGAATCGGTCCTCGGAAAGAGCGTGGCATTCGCGATGGCGTCGACCTCACTCGCCCAGGACTCTTCGCTTTCCTTCGTGGGTTCGGCGGCGGCGAGTCCGTGCTTCTGGAGGTGCCGGACGAGGTTGCCGATCCACTCCATCTGTCGTTCGGCTCCGAGGGGCATGTTGTAGAAGACGCCGGGCGAGCCCGGGCCGTGGATCACGAACAGGTTGGGGAAGCCCGCGATGGTGAGCCCCAGGTAGTTGTGGAATCGGTCCTTCCATCGCTCTTCGAGCCGGGCGCCACCGCGCCCCATGGGGTTCAGGCGAAGCATGGAGCCGCTGATGGCGTCGAAGCCGGTCGCGAGGACGAGCATGTCGATGGGGTGCTCGCCCGTTCGCGTGATGACGCTCGTGGGGGTGAAACGCTCGATGGGGTCCTCGCGCAGGTCGACGAGGCTGACGTTCTCGCGGTTGAAGGTCTCGAAGTAGCCGTTGTCGAGGATCGGCCGCTTGGTCATGATGAAGTGGTCCGGGAGGAGCTTCCGGGCCGTCTCCGGGTCCTTCACGATCTCCAGGATCTTGTCGCGTACGAAATCCGAGAGCGAGGCGTTGGCCTCCTCGTGGATCGGGATGTCCGCGTAGCCGTCGAGGAAGAATCGGAACCCGCCGCGCTGCCAGAGTGCTTCGTACCGTTCGCGGCGCTGCTCGGGCGTCTCGTCGAGGGCCGAGCGGGGGTTGGGCTCGAACGGGAAGCCGCCGGGGTGCGCGAGCATCCGGGCGCGGATGACTTCCCAGTCCCGCCGGGCCTCGGACATCTCTTCCGGCGTGATGGGCTGGTTTCCAGCCGGAGCGGAGAACTGCGCCGTGCGCTGCAGCACGGTCAGGTGCGCCGCTTCACGCGCGATCTCGGGAATCGCCTGGATCCCCGAAGAGCCGGTGCCGATCACGGCGACGCGTTTGCCGGCGAAGGAGACCGGGTCGTGGGGCCAGCGCCCCGTGTGGTGACACTCGCCCGCGAAGTCTTCGATCCCCGGGATGTCGGGCCGGTTCGCCGTGGAGAGGGCGCCGACCGCGCAGATCAGGAACGGGGCCGAAGCCCGGGTGCCCGCGTGGGTCTCGACGGTCCAGCGCCGCGCGGTCTCGTCGAAGCGCGCGTCCTCGACCCAGGTCTCGAACTGGATGTCGCGGCGCAGATCGAACTTGTCGGCGACGTGTTCGAGATAGGCCAGCACGTCGGCCTGCGTGGACTGGGTCTCGGCCCAGTCCCATTCTTTCATCAGTTCGTCGGAGAAGGTGTAGCAGTAGAAGGGGCTGCCCGGGCCGTCGACGCGCGCGCCCGGGTAGCGGTTGTACCACCACGTCCCTCCGACGTCGCTCGCTCCGTCGTACACACGCACGGACAGGCCCATCTCGCGGAAGTGGTGCAGCGCATACATGCCACTCACGCCCGCACCGATGACGATCACGTCATAGCGCTCCGTCGTGTCGCTCACAGGGTCTCCAGCCAGGTTCGAAGTTCAGACGGCGTCATCGTCGAGCGCTGGCCGAGCTCCGCGTCCGAGACGCCGACGAGCGCTTCGGGGACCCGGGCGACGACCTTTTCCAGGGTGGCGGCCTGGCCGAAGTCGTCGACGACGGTGGCCATCTCTTCGTCGTGGTCGGCGCCGCGCGCCCGGGCGGCGGCGACGAGGCCCTGGAGCAGGGACTCCCAGGTCGTCATCGGGCCCTGCACGATCGATGCGGACTCCTCGAAGGAGTCGGTGAAGACGAAAGGAATTCGTTCGATCTCGGCTCCGGCGCCCAGGGCCGCGAGCAGCCAGTCCGAGTCGAAGGAGAAACCGAAGGTCGAGGGGGCTGCAAGCACCGGCTCGAGCGCCCGGCGCCCGTAGAGCTTGAAGGCGGCCTGGGTGTCGCGCAGCCCACGTCCGAAGAGGGCGCGCCCCACCATGCGCTGCATGTGCCGGAGGACCACGATGCCCGGGCCCCAGCGGGCTTCCGCCTTCACGAGGACGGCATCGGGGTGCTTGCGGTCGCCGACGACGACGTCGCTGCCTCGGCGGACGAACGGTTCGAGCAGGAGCCCCGCCTGTCCGAGGTGCACCGAGTTGTCCGCATCCGTGATCAGGATCGCGTCGGCCCCCCGCTCGAGAGCGGTGGCTGCGCCGAGCACGATCGCGCCTCCCTTCCGCGACTGGTCCACGTCCGCAAGCGTGGCGAGCGGTCCGTTGGTCGCGGGCAGCGCGTCCGCCAGGCGCAGCACGCGGACGCGGTCTCCGAGCGGGTGGTCCGCGGCTCGTTCCCGGGCGACCGAGGCGCTGTCCTCCGGGTCGCCATCGTCGACCGGAAGCAGGCTCCAGCGCACGGCCGAGTCGCGGAAGAGCCACTCGAGCTGGTCGAGCTTCGCGTGGAGTGAATCCTCTCCCGTCGGGTTCTCCGGCCCGCGAGGCCGAAGCCGCCGCCGTTCACCCCACATCGCCATGACGACCGCGAGCTCGCCGTCCCAGCGGATCTCGCGGATGTAGCGCTTCGAGCGGGCGAGCCGGAGGGCCAGGGCGACGTCGATCGGGGTGCCCGGTTGCCGCCCGCGTTCGATGAGCTCTTCGCTCGTGGCGCCGGAGGCCAGGTACTCGTCCGCCAGCGAGCGAATGCGGCGCTGGTCGCCCGAGCTACCCATGTCGTAGCGACCGTTGGGTCGGTCGTCGTCGGTTCCGGGCTGCATGGCCAGCTGCTCCCAAGGCTGCGAAGGGCACCGCTCGGGGCAGGTTCGGCGAGTCCCGCCCGGGCCGCAACCGGCTTGAAGCGAGGCCCGGCGCGCACTGCGCCATTGTCTCCGGCTGGCTCGCATGAAATGATGCCCTTCGGCTGAGGCGTCGAAGCGCCGCGCCCGGTTCGTTCCTCTCCGCCGCTGCAGCACCGGATCTCTCGATGTACGCCGTCACCTTCCAGAGCCACTTCTCGATCTTCTTCCTCCTCCTCGCGTGGCTCGGCTTCGCGCCCGAGGCGTGTCCGCCGAGCGGCAGCGCGCGGCCGACCGCGCTCGTCGCACCCGACCGCAGTGGGCACCTGCTCGATCGGCCGTATCCCGCCGACGAGCTTCGAGGAGGCGACGGCCTCGTCTCGCTCGAAGGGTTTCCGCGCTCGGGTCCGGCGCTGGGCGATCTGTTCCTCGGAGGCTGGCTCGGCCAGGTGGCGGGCAGCGTCCGGGGCTTCTCCGCCATGACCCCGATCTACTTCCGCGTCGATGGCGAGCCCGATCTGGCTTCGGCCTACGAGAGCCGCCGCTGGGACGCGGTGCGGCTGGTGTCACTCGATTCGGGGCATCGGGTGCCGGTCCGCGTCCGCTATCGCGCGGACGCGCTCGGCGATCCGTACTTGAGGGACGGCCTGCTGATCGTGACGCCGGACGAGCGTCACCCGCTCCGGCCCGGTGAACGCTACGCGTGCGTCGTTTCGCACCAGGCGGTGCGGCCGGCGGAGGGCTGGGAGCCTCCGGCGGAGTTGCCGTGGCGGCTGGCCAGGCGGGCCGGGATCGCGACGGTCTTCACGGTCCAGGATCCGGTGTCGGAGCTCCTCGAGCTGAGACGTGCCACGGATGCCGTCATCGAGGCGTTTCCCGAAGCGCTCCAGCCCCTCGAGCCGCCTCGGGAGGTGGCCTCCGTCGGCTATGCGCAGGGGGTGACACCCTCCGGGCGAGCGGCGACGGTCGAGACGGTGCGCTTCGTCGACGGAGGGGAGGAGGTGACCTACCTCGGTCGCGTGAGCGGCGGCGCGGCCCAGGAGATCGACGTACTCGCTGGTCCGATGCGGGTCTTCCAGATCACCCTGCACACCGTCGTCTTCCAGGCGCCCGAGGGCCGTCCGTACCAGAGCCCCGGGCTCGGCATCCTCTCCGATACCGATCGCACCGATGGATGGATCCGGTTCGCGGACGACGGGGGGCTGCTCTCGACCGGAATGCCGGAGCCAATGCGCGTCGTCGTCCAGGTCCCGAGAGCCGTCTCGCCGGAGCGCATCGTGCTCTGGGGGCACGGTTCCGGCGGGGACGCCTACGAGGCGGTGCAGCGCAAGAGCCCCGGCAACGACATTCCGGAGATCCGGCGGAGACTCGCCGAACGCGGCACGGTGTTGCTGAGCTCGGACCAGCCCCTGTTCGGCAGACGGCATCCCCTCGTCGACGAAGGCTACGAGACGAATCTGGCCGTGGTGAACGTGCCCAACCTTCCGGCCTTCCGCGCCGCCATGCAGCAGGGCGCGGTCGACCAACACGTCCTGGTGCGCTTCGCACGCGAAGGACTCCCGGACGTGCTGGCAGCGGTCGGGGAGGGGGCCGGGCTCGATCCGCATCGGCTGGGCGTGTTCGGCCACTCGATCGGAGCGCAGATCGGCGGCGTGGCCCTGGCCCTCCACGGCGGGAGTGGGCCGCGGCGCGCCCTGATCAACGGAACGTCCGGTTTCCAGCTCCATTCGGTCCTTGCCTCGGACCTGTTCGAGCTCGAGGGCATTGCGGAGACGATCTTCCTGCTCTCGGGGGTGCCGCTTCCCGACGACCCGACGCCTCCCAAGGTGCTAGGCGCACTGTTCGGAGTGCCGCCCCAGGCCCTCGACGGGATCGATCGCTTCCACCCCCTGGGCTTCCCGTTCCAGTTGATTCTCGACGGGGGCGATCCGCTGCCCGTAGCGGCGAGTCACCCCGTGCCGATCGTCGTCTTCCAAGGCGATGGGGACAGCAAGGTCCCCGACGACGGCCCCGGCTGGATCGCCGATGCCAGCCGCGAAGGCCGCCTCGAACGCTGCACCCCCAGTGTCGACTACGACGGACACTTCTGCGTGTTTCGCGAAGAGACCGGCTTCCGGGCCTTCGAGGATCTCGCGGACGGTCTCTGAGCGTGCTCCTTCGGAGAGCGACGAGAGGGGATATCCTCCTGACCATGTCGATGTCTATCTCTAGCTGGCACGCGCCGCGCCGTGCGCGGCCCCTCCTTTCCTGGATTCGTGCATTCGCCCTGTCGCTGATGGCGCTCGGGGCGACCGGGTGCATCACCGTCGACCTGCTGTCCGGGGGCGCCAACGCGCCACTTCGGGAATCCACGGTCGAAGGCGACGCCGGGCCCAAGGTCCTGCTCGTCGAGATCGACGGGGTGATCAGCGGTGAACCCTCTTCGTCGGGTCTGTTCGATCGGGAAGCGCCCAGCATGGTCGCCCGCGTCAGGGAGGCCCTCGATCGCGCGCGCGAGGACGACGAGGTCCGCGGCCTGCTTCTGCGCATCGACAGCCCGGGAGGGACCGCGACCGGCTCCGAGCAGATCTACAGCGAGATCGTGCGCTTCAAGGAGGAGCGGGGCGCGCCGGTGGTGGCGCAGATGCTCCAGCTCGCGGCCTCGGGCGGCTACTACGTGGCGATGTCCGCAGACACCGTGCAGGCGCATCCGACCAGCGTGCTCGGCTCGATCGGCGTCATCTTCGGCGGCGTGAACGTCGCCGGCCTGATGGACAAGCTCGGAATCGAGAACCAGACGATCACCGGCGGCGAGCTCAAGGACATGGGCTCTCCGCTTCGGCCGCTCACGACGGAGGAGAGGGCCCAGCTTCAGGCGATCGTCGACGACCTGCACGCGCGGTTCCGTGAGGTGGTCGTGCGCGGGCGCCCGGCGCTCGGCCCGGAACGCGTCGACGCCCTGGCGGACGGCCGGGTCTACAGTGCACCGCAGGCGCTCGAGAACGGACTGGTCGACCGCATCGGAAACCTGAACGATGCGATCGCGCTGCTCGAGAAGGAGATCGGCGTGCCGGAGGTCCGGGTCGTCTCCTACCACCGTCCGAACCAGCGGCGCCGCAACGTCTACATGAAGTCTGCGACGCCGGCGCCCGCGGCTTCCGGCGCGCCGCTGCCCGCGGCGCTCGGCGCGATGCTCGAGCAGCCCGGCTTCCACTACCTCTGGTGGCCCGGACTCTCCAGCCTCCGCTGATCGGGCGTCCCGGCTCAGGCCTCTTCGATCGAGAACCCGCGCCGCGGAAAGTGGACGTGGACGGCCCCGGCGGCTTCACTCTCGCGGGCGAGGATCAGTCGGTCCGGCGTGGCCGCCGCGAGAACCCCCTCGACCGGGACGTTCCCGTAGTCGCTCGGCGCCACGCGGACGCGGCGGCCGACCCGAGGGTCGGCTTCGCCGGCGGCCGCCGGGAGCGGGCGCGGCTTGCCGGACCGCGCGGCTTCGAGAGCTCGTTCGGGAGGGAGTTCCTCGCGCGTGCCGTGGCCGAGGTCTTCCATGCGCTCGTACCAGCGAACGATCCGCGCGTAGCGCTCGTCGAGCGGCTCGCGGCGGCTGCGGACGTGGAGCCAGAGCGGATGGAACGCGGCGAAGTCCGCGATCGTCGGGCCGTCGCCGGTCAGGAAGGTCGCGCCGGACGCGAGACGCTGCTCGAGGTCCGCCAGGAACTCCTTCATGATCTTCCGGGCGGCTTCGCCCTGGGCGGGCCGGACGTTCGCCGTCTGCATCATGCGCGCGCGGTCGAGGGCGAAGCGCACGAGCCCGAAAGGCCCGACCGTGCGCAGGAGCGTTCCGAGCAGGGTCGCCGGCGCGACGCTGCCGATCGCCGCGAAGAAGACGTCGCCCTCGGCCCGTTCGAGGATCTCGGCGGCGTCACCGCTCGCGAGTGCGGGGTCGAGTTCCGGCGCGTCGGCCAGCCGGGCCACCTCCTGGGCGATCACGTAGGTGTCGCAGAAGACGTCTGCCCCAATCTGGGCGATCGGGATGCGCCGGTAGCCGCCGGAGAGGGGGTCCACGTTCGGGCGCGGTGGCTGGGGCGGGGACAGGACCGACTGCCAGCGCAGGCCTTTCGCACCGAACATCAGGCGGATCTTCTCGGCGTAGGGCGAGGCGTCGTAGTGATGGAGGATCAGGGTCTCGCTCATCCGATGGCTCCCTCGGCAGGGGTCGCGGCGACCCACTCGGTGAGGATCTTGGCGAGCTCGGGGCCGGAGTCCTCCTGGAGGAAGTGGCCGCCGCGGACGGTGCGGTGAGGCTGGCCCTTCGTTCCGGGGATCCGGCGCTGGAGCGCCCGATCCATCCCGCGGGTGATCGGGTCACCGCTGCTGAAGGTGGTGAGGAAGGGCTTCTCCCACCGCTCGAGGATCTGCCAGGCGCGCTGGTTCGCCGGAACGGCGGGGTCGCCAGGTGTGATCGGGACGAGCAGCGGGAAGGCCCGTGCGCCGGCCTTGAAGCGGTCGTCGGGGAAGGGGGCGTCGTAGGCGCGCAGCTCCTCCGCGTCGAGTTCGCGCCCGGTGCCGAACTGGAGGATGCGCGCGACGGGAAGGCGCGGTGAGAAACGCGCGAATGTGCGCCACGCCAGGAACGCAGCGACGTTCGGGAGCGCGCGAAGCCCGGTACCCCCCGGCGGCTTTCCGTCCGGGAGCCCGCCGTTGCCGACCATCACCCGCGCGAAGCGGCCCTCGAGCTCGGCGGCGAGGCGCAGCCCGAGGAGCGAACCCCAGTCCTGGCAGAAGAGCGTGATCTCACGCAGGTCGAGGGCTTCGATGAAGGAGCGCAGCCAGTCGCAGTGACGCTCGTAGGTGTAGTCCTCGAGGCGCGTGGGCTTCGAGGAGCGCCCGAAGCCGACGAGGTCCGGCGCGATGACGCGGTGCCCGGCCGCGGCGCAGGGCGGGATCATGAAGCGGTAGAGATAGGACCACGACGGCTCCCCGTGGAGCATCAGCACCGGCGCGGCGTCGCGCGGGCCCTCGTCCACGTAGTGCATGCGCAGGCCTTCGGGCTCGATCGTGTGGTAGTGGGGCTCGAAGGGATAGTCCTTCAGGCCTAGGAAGCGCTCGTCGGGGGTTTCGATGAATTCCATCCGGCGAGCGTATCACTCGCGACCGGGATGCGGGGGCGGCGAGCACCGGCGGCCCCGGGCGGGCCCCCGCCCGATCGGAACGGTTCAACCGGCCCAAAGGAGGTGCAGGAGCAGCAGACCGCGGGCGCTCCAGGCGAGGGTGCGAATCCAGTTGCTGCGGACGAGTTCGGCGTGGGCGCGCGCGTCGAAGGCCGTCGTGAGCTTCGCGTGGAGGGGGACCTGGATCAGGAAGGCCGAGAGCCAGATCGCTGCGAGCAGGGCCAGGCCGACCTGGAACTCGATCCGCTCGGCCGGGCTGCCACCCCGAAAGAAGAGTGTCAGGGCCGTGGCGACCTCGACGAGCATGACAGGAACCACGACGGCGCGGATCCGGTCCGTGTGGCCCTGCTCGTACGCCACGAAGGACTCGCGTCCGACCGAAGCCATCAGCGGATACTGGACCCTTTGGATCAGCCAGCAGAGGCCCACCATGTACCAGGTCGCAGCGACGTGGACGAGCAGGAGAAGATCCGGGGCGTCGCTCACGGTTGGAGGCGCTCGGCCCGCCAGGTGGCGTCCGTCGCGCCGGCGTTGCGCGTGAAGGCGGCGCGTTCGTGCATCCGGGCCTCGCCCTCGAGCCAGAACTCGATCCGGTCCGCGAGGATCTCGTAGCCGCCCCAGTTCGGCGGCCGGGGGACGGGATCGTGGCCGTCGCGTTCCGCCACTCCATCCGTCGGGGACACACCGAAACGTTTCGCGAACGCCTCGTGGCGCTCGATCAGCGCTTGCCGTGAGGGGATGGGCCGGCTCTGCTCGCTCGCCCAGGCCGAGATCTGGGAGAGCGGGTGGCGGCTCGCGAAGTAGGCGTCGGAGTCGGCGTCGCTGGTACGAGCCACGCGGCCTTCGATGCGCAGCTGGCGGCCCCAGCCGTCCCAGTAGAAGACGCCACTCGCGCGGCCGGAGGCATCGAGCTGCTGCCCTTTCGGACTGTCACGCAGGGTGTAGAAACGCAGGCTCCCGCGAGCCGGGTCGAAGCCCCGGCAGAGCACCATGCGGACCTGGGGGCGTCCCGCCGCGTCGCAGGTGGCCAGGGCCATGGCGTCGGGATTTCGGAAACGCTCCGCGCCCCGCGCCTCTTCGAACCACTTCGCGACCCAGGGCAACGGGTCCCGGGGGAGGGGGTCCGGGAGGTGAGGCCACTCGGAGGCCTTCGTGCTCATGGGTCGGCCGCGCAAGATGAGACAGGCATGTCTGGAGACTAGAGCCGGCCCCCGTCCTGTCAAAACCCCGGCCGGCCGCTTCCCCCGGACTCTCCACGGAACCGATCGCCTAGAGTGTGAGAAGAGGGAGCGTCTCGCTTCCGGAATGCCGGAGTGATTGCATGGATACGGAACGACCGGACCGGGATCTGCCGGACCTCTCGGGAAAGACGGCGCTGGTCACCGGAGCATCGCGTGGCCTCGGACGCGCCACGGCGCTCGACCTCGCCGGCGCAGGGGCCGACGTGATCGTCACCTACCGGAAGCAGCGGGAGGCGGCGGACGAGGTCGCGCAGGAGATCCGCTCGATGGGGCGGCAGACCTTCGTGCACGAGCTCGACATGGGCGACGTCGAGAGCATCGACGCGTTGTTCGAGGCCGCGCGGCAGACCCCGGGTCGCTTGGACATCCTCGTCCTCAACGCCGCGGCCACGGCGTTCAAGCCGCTGATGGAGGCGAAGCCGCACCATCTCGAGAAGACCTACGCGATCTCGACCATCGGCTTCCTGCGCGCCGTCCAGAATGCGGTCCCCATGATGGAAGCCGTCGGCGGCGGGACGATCATCGGCGTCTCCGGCGCGGATACCCGCACCCTCATCCCTGCCCATGGCATCCTCGCCGGTGCGAAGGCCGCGATGGAGGCCATGATCCGCTACCTCGCCTGCGAAGTCGGACAGCGCGGCATCACCGTGCTCGGGGTCAATCCCGGCACGATCATGAGCGACTCCATGCGCACGATGCTCGGTGACGCGCTCTTCGCTACCGCGACCGGCTACGAGTCGCGCAGCCACCCGCTGCGGACCGCGGCGAGGCCCGAGGACGCAGCGCCGCCCATCGTCCTGCTCTGCTCGCCCGCCGCGCGCTGGCTGAACGGGGCGATCGTCGACACCGACGGCGCGGGGGTCTTCGCGATGTGCGGGCGCTGGATGGACGAGGGGTCCCGGGCGATGATCCGCAAGGGCGACGCCCGAGCCTCCGACGCGGGCCCGAGCGCGCAGCTCGACTGAAGGGAAGGCCGCCCACGGTTCGCCGGAGAGCATTCGGTAAGCTGCCCGCGGAGGTCGCTCATGCGGAACCGTCCATCCCGCCTTCGCCGAGGTGGCCCTGCATCTCCGTCGCATCCTGCCCCGCGAGGGGCGACAGGGTGGGGCGGCCGCCTGCGTCTACTACCGCGGCGAGAAGGTCGTCGACATCTGGGGCGGCACGCGGGACGCCGCGGGCTCGCCCTGGGAGGAAGACACGCTCAGTATCTCCTTCTCCACCACGAAGGGCGTGGCTTCCACCCTCCTCCACGTCTTCGCGGACCGCGGGTTGATCGACTACGACGCGCCCGTCTCGGACTACTGGCCCGAGTTCGCCGAAGCCGGCAAGGAGCGGGTCACCGTTCGCCAGGTGATGTGCCACGAGGCCGGGCTCTACGGGATCCAGGACATGGTCGAGCACGGCAGCGAGATGCTCGACTGGGATCACGTCACCGCACGGATCGCGAAGGCCTCGCCCCGTCACGCCCCGGGCGAGGCGCACGGCTACCACGCGCTCACCTACGGCTGGCTCGTCGGTGAGATCGTGCGGCGCGTTGCCGGCATGAAGCCCTTTGCCGAGCTGCTCGAGAGTGAGATCGCGCGGCCGCTCGGGCTGGACGGTCTGTACTGCGGCGTGCCGGCGGATCAGCAGCATCGCTGCGCGACGCTCATGTCCGGCCTCGTGGATGGACCCGTCGAGCGTCGCCGCCGCAACACGGAGAAGGTCCTCGCGCGGGCGGATCGGTGGAGCCGCCGTCTCTCCCGGCTGGGTTTCCGGTACGACCCGAGCGAGAGCATCGCGGCCTTGATGGCTCCGAGCATGGAGGACCTCGACTTCAACGCGCCCGAGTTCCGCGCCGCCTCCATCCCGGCGGCCAACGGCATGTTCACGGCGCGGTCGCTGGCGCGGATGTATGCCTGCCTCGCCCGGGGCGGGGAGCTCGACGGCGTACGCCTGCTCTCCCCGGAGACGCTGCGACGCGCCGCGGAGGAGCAGAACCGCGGGGCCGGGCGGGTGATCCCCATCTCCATGCGCTGGCGGCTCGGCTACCACCGGGTGTTCGCGTTCCGTGGCCGGGTGCCCCAGGGTTTCGGCCACTTCGGCTTCGGTGGATCCGGGGGCTGGGCCGATCCGCAGCGGGAGCTGGCCGTGGCGCTGACCGTGAACAGTGGCGTCGGGACGCCCTTCGGCGACACGCGCATCGCCCGCATCGGTGGCGCCGCGGTCCGCTGCGCCGACCGGGCCTAGCGGAGGCGGGACGGGTCGGCCGCGGCGGTCGCGCGCATGGTAGGCTGCCCACGCCATGCCCCCCGACTCCGACGCTGAAGAGGCCCGCAGCGGGTTTCATCTCGACGCCATCACCGGTGGCCTCGCCCGAATCGCGCAGCTCTTTCGGCCGACGGCGCGAAACACCCTCGACCGGCTCGGGGTCTACGAGGGCAGGAGCGTCGAAGAGCTCTTCCCGGAGCCGAGGGGCGTGCCCGCCGTCCGTTGGAACCCCCGCTGGCGCGTGCCGGGGATCGAGAGCGAGCAGCTCTCCTTTCCCTCGGAGCACGATCCGCTCGAGCCCGCGTTCCGCCGCCACTACCACGCGCGCCGGCGGCGGATCCAGACCGTCACGGCGCGGCGCGTGCGAACGCCGGCCGCGCGCGGACGCCCGCGCCTCCTCTACATCCACGGCTACATGCAGCCCGAGACCCTGCTCGAGGAAGTGACCCTCATTGCCGGGATGGCGCGGCGGCTCGACATGGAGATCGTCCAGCTCCAGCCTCCGTATCACGGCTCGCGCAAGCCGCGCGGCTCCCGGTTCGACGGCGAACTCTTCTGGACCGCGGACCTCGTCCAGAGCTTCGAATCCCTGCGCCAGACGGTGATCGATGCCCGTACGCTGCTCGCGTGGATGCGCGCCGAGAGCCCCACGCCCGTCGGCATCTGCGGGCTGAGCCTCGGGGGTTCGATCGCGGCCACGCTGGCGTGCCTCGAACCCGGCTTCGCCTTCGCGGCGCCGTTCATCGCGCACATGGACCTCGGCGCCGTGGTCGAGGATGCCCCGGTACTCGGCGCGATGCGGGAAGACCTGCGCGGCTTCGGCTGGGAACCCGAGGACGTCGGAAAGTGGATGGAGCGCATCGGCTGGGGACGCCTGCGCCCGGTGATCCCGCAGGAACGGATCCATCTGTTCGCAGGAAGCGACGATCTGTTCTTCCGGCCCGAGCTCGTCGAAGATCTCTGGCGCGACTGGGGCGAGCCGGGCATCTCCTGGTACCCGTGCAGCCACATGGGCTTCCTGCCCTACCTCCCCGAGGCGCTGACGACGCTCCGGGAGTTCGTCGAGGAGCGCGTCGTCGACGCTTAGCCCGTGGCGATGACCGTGAAGTCGTCGCGCGGGAAGTGCACGACGACCTCGCCGGCCCGTTCCGTCCGCCGGCGTACGGCGATCTCGTGGAGGCCTGAGGCGGCGAGCTCGCCCGTGACGGTCCCGGAGCCGTACTCGTCGTGCAGGATCACGACGGGCGTGCCTTCCTCCATGCCGTCGGGGAAGACCGGCTCGCCCTCGAAGGGGACCGGGGCGTGCGTGCGCGCGGTCTCGATGGCCTCAGCGACGTCGATGGGTTCCGGCTTGCCGTGCCCGAAGGCGGCGACGCGCGCGAGCCAATCCGTCACGCGCGGGTAGGGCGAGAGCAGTTCCGCCGTCTTCGGATGGACGCGGAGCATCGCCGTCGGGTGGTAGGCCGAGAGGTCCGCCGCCGAAGCCTCGCCGCCCAGGACGAAGAGCCGCCCGTCCGCGAGCTGTCGATCGATCCGGTCGAGGTTGGCGCGGATCTGCAGGAGTTTCGTCGGCAGGATCAGGGGAGCCTGTTTCACGTCCATGCCGGGCGGAATCATCGTCGCCGTGCGGTCCTCGACGAAGGCTTCGTCGAAGACGCCGCCGAGCCCGAAGAACGCGTTGATCAGCATCATGAAGGTGGTCTCGCCGAAGCGGGAGAACGCGATCTCCTCGGCTTCCCGGCCCGGCGGGGAGAGGGGCACCTCGGGAAAGTGCCGGTCGAGGACCCGCGTGATGAGGTGACTGTCGCAGTAGACGTCGGCGCCGATCTGCAGGACCGGGACGCGCCGGTAGCCGCCGGTGAGCTCGAAGTGATCGGGCTTCGGAAGCACCATCGGCGTCTGGACGGAGCGCCAAGCCAGCCCCTTCATCCCGAGCGCGAGCCGGATCTTCTCCGCGTAGGGCGAGAGGTCGTAGTGGTGGAGGATGAGATCGGTCATGGCGGGCCCCGCGGCGTCGTGAGGCGTCAGCGTAGGGCAGATCGCCGCGGATGCGCGTGGGCGCTCAGTCGGGCCGGTCGTTCGGGCAGCCCCGTTCGTCGAGCAGGTGACGCAGCTCGTGGTAGGCGGGGCCAGTCTGGAAGAGGGGGATCCTCGGGAAGAGATGGTGGATGAGGTGGTACTCCATCCCCATCGAGAGGATCGTTCCGACGGGAGACTTCCAGGCGCGCGTATCGCGATAGCGGCCCGTTTCTTCCATGGGGTGGTGCGGCGCCCAGCTGAGGAAGAGCTGGATGTAGGTCATGGCGATGTGCCGCGGGAGCCACCAGATGAAGGCCGCCTCGAGGGCATGTCCCGACCACGCCAGCGCGGTGAGGATCGCGTAGTACGAGAGCGAGAGGATCGTGCCTTCGCGGATCGCCTTCCCGAGGTCCGGGTCGTCGCTCCGGGCCAGCGCGCTCTTGTACCCGTTCTTCGCGCCGAATTGCCGGGCTTGGAAACCGTTCCAGGCGGCCTGCCACCACGTGTCGCCCTTGTTGTGGTGGTCGGGGTCGAGCTCGGGGTCGTTCGCGTTGGCGTGATGCTGCTTGTGCGTGATCCACGCGATCCGGTAGGGGAGCAGCAGGGGGATCGTCGAGACGTGTCCGACGAGCTGGTTCAGCCAGCGCAGCCGGCTCCCTTCGGTCGCGATGATCGAGTGCTGCGCCTCGTGGGACGGCAGGTAGCAGACCGTGATGGAGACGGTCGAGAGCACGAAGGCGGCCCACAGCGGAAGCACGCCCAGGAACGTGAGCGGCCAGATCGAGAGCCACAGGACGAAGTTGCCGAGCCCCCAGGCGACCATCTCCCACGGCACGCGCCCCATGTACTTCCGGGCGACGGCGGCTTCTTCGAGTTTCAGCTCCCGTTCGCTGCGCGGCGCGAGCGGCTCGCTTCGGGTGGCGGCAGCGCTCATACCCAGCAACCTCGCAGCGCCGCGACGACGCCGAGGGAGAGGCCGAGCGCCAGCCCGAAGGGAAGCGGCTCGAGGCCGAAGGGGGCCGGGAGCGAGGCCGCTTCGAGGGACTGCGCGACGAGCGGCGCGAGGAATGCGACGCCGAAGAGGATCGGGCCCGCGGCGGTGAGGGCGCGGTTCGAGCCGGCGAATCTCATGAGACCTTCCTTTCGTCCTCGGCGCTCGGCAGCGCGCTCGTCCGGCTGCGGTGCACGACGAGGTCGAGCACGTCGTCCGCGAGGGCATCGAGGTCGTCCGTGTCGAAGTGTGCAGACCAGCCGGAGTCGGAGAGAATTTGTGCGGCGCCCGAGGCGGCCGCGCAGCTGAAGGCAAGGAGCGTCTCGACGTCGATCTCGGGGTGCCATCCCGAAGCGCGCGCTGCCTCGACTCCCTCCCGGAGCGTCGTGACCCAGGCGGCCCGCGCCTCGCGCAGGGCTTCGTCGACGTGGGACTGGACCTCCGGGTGGTTGATGATCCGGAAGTACGACGGGAAGTCCCGAGCGAAGCGAACGTAGGAGCGCCCGAGCGCGCGGTAGCGGGCGACGGGGTCGGGCCCGGCGGCGGCAGCCCCCGCGTTCATGGCTTCCACGCTCTTCTCGAAGCCCTGCTTGGCCAGCTCGCTCAGCAGGGCCCGGCGGTCCGCGAAGTGGGCGCCCGGCGCGGCGTGGGAGACGCCGAGGTCCCGGGCGAGGCCGCGCAGGGAGAGCGCCTCGATCCCGCGCTCGGCGATCACCTCGGCGGCGCGCTCGAGCAGGGCTTCCTTGAGGTTTCCGTGGTGGTAGGCCATGCCCGCTCCTTCATCTTGACGGCGCCAAGATGATCGAAGGCGGCGATCTTGTCAATGCCTAGTTTTCGGGAATCCCGACCTCGCGTTCGAGGTTCTCGCTGGCCCTTGCAAGGAGCCTGGCCAGGGATCGTTCCATCAGGGGCCCGGAGAGCCGGAGCAAGACCCTCGGCCGGGCGGCGAGGGTCCAGCGCAGACGGGTTCCGGGGCCGTCGTCGGCGAACTCGGTGCACTCGATCTGGGCGTGGGCCAGCGGAACGGTCGCGCGGTCCACCCGGTAGGCCCAGCGGACGCCGGGCTCGAAGGCGAGGATGGTCTCCTGCCAGCGCTGGCCCCGGACGGTCGCTTCCCGCCGGGTCCCCACACCATAGGGGGGCGCGCCGCCCGGATAGCTCGCCTCGCTCACGCCCGGAAACCAGCGCGGCCAGCCGGGAGCGTCGATGAAAGCGTCCCAGACCGCCTGGCGCGGGGCGCGGACGCGGGCCTCGACGGTGAAACGGCGAGGTGCACGCTCGAGGAACTCGAGGGGGACCGGCTCGAGGTCGAACCACACTATCCCGGGTTCTCCGTGAATCGAACGACGGCGGCGTATTCGCCGAGTGCCTTCATCTGCTCCGCGGTGAGGCCGCGCTCGCGATCGAAATCGATCTCGAACAGGCCCGGGATGAAGGCAGCGCGCGCGAAGGAACGGCCGACGCGCTCACGATACTCCTCGCTGCCCGGCTCGAGCACCTCGCCCGTCATCGGCCGGCGCTTTCCCCGCAGGCGGAGTTCGGCCGGCCAGGGAGAACGGAAGTTCCGCCACCACTGGCGCGCGCTCGCGTTCGAGACGAGTACGACGACCGCGTCGCCCTGGTCGTGGTAGCCGACGGGGAAGCGCGCCCGTCGGCCGGTTCGCCGGCCCTCGAGCGTGATCGTCATCAGGCCCGGGCTCGCGAGCCAGTGCAGGAGTGGTGCATGCAGCAGGCCGACGACGAGCGGGTTCAGGCGGTCCATGACGGCCAGGTAGGCCGGGGGCCTCATCGTCCGGGGGCCTCGGCGGCGCGCTTCAGGTCGTCGTTCATCCGTTCGAGCCCGGCTTCGATGCGGGGGCGGTAGATGCGCTCGACGACCCGCGCCAGGGGCCCCTCCATGATTTCGTGGTGCCGGAAGTGGGTCGCTCCGGAACCGTCGGGCTCGAGGAAGCGGCAGCGCGTGCCGCGGACGAGGACCTCGTACCAGTTCGTCGAATGCCAGCAGAGCGCGCGTTCGGGCTCGATGCGGGTCACCCGGTTCGCCACCTGGCGGGTCTCCCCGCCGAGCTGCGCTTCGATCGTCACGATGCCATCCACCGTCAGGTTTCCCTCGGCGCGGGTGGAGTAGGAGTTCCACTCCGGGTAGGCGTCGAGGTCGGCGAGGAGCGACCACACCGCATCCGGGGGCGCCTCGATGACGAGGCTTCGCTCGGTTTCCCAGCTGCCGCAGCCGAGCAGGGCAGAACCAACGGCGACCGCTGCGACCCGCTTCACGGCCCGGGCTTCCCGCGCCGCTCGGCGCGCTCTCGCAGGTCGTCCGTGGTGCGCTGCAGCTCGCCGTCGACCTTGAGTTCGCCGATGGCGTGGACCGGCGCCATGACGTCGGCGAGGTAGCTCGGGCCTTCCGCGGTGGGGATGAACCAGCCGGTCGGACACATCGTCAGGATCTCGACGAAGGAGAAACCGCCTTCGCGCTGGGAGGCGAACGCACGGTTCAGGAATCGCTTCGTCTGGGCGACGGTGGCTGCGTCGTAGACGGCCCCGCGCGCGGCGTAGCGCGTCCCCCCGAGGCCGGCGAGCAGGTCGCCGATCACGATCGGGTGACCGTGGTAGTCCGCGTCGCGCCCCTCGATCGAGTTCTTCGTGCGTTGCCCGAGGACGGTGGTGGCGGTCATGTGTCCGCCGGTCTCTCCGAACACGCCGTTGTTCAGGAGCACGCAGGTCACGCTCTCGCCGCGCGCGGCGGTGTGGATCACTTCCTGGAGGCCCTCGTTCACCATGTCGCCGTCGCCCTGGAGGGTGAAGACGAGCGCTTCGGGGCGCATGCGCTTTGCACCGGTCGCGAGGGACGGCGCTCGGCCGTGGAGGGCCTGGATCAGGTCGACGTCCATGAGCGGCGTGAGCGCCGTGTAGCAGCCGATGCCCACCACACCAATGGCCGAGCTCGCGCGTCCCTGTTCTTCGATGGCCTCGAGGATCGCGCGGAGCGCGACGGGCTCTCCGCAGCCCGGGCAGAGATCGTGGTCGACGTCGCGCTGGAGCCGCGGCGCGAACTCGCCGACCCGGGTGGCCGGGCAGGCGGGGGGCGCGTCGATGCGCACGTTCGTGTCGTCGCTCACGGGGAGACCTCTTCGATGCGGCGCCGCACCTCGCCGACGTCGAGCAGCGGCCCGATCCCGAAGCCGGCTTCGTCGGAGGAGATCCCGCCGATGCCTCGTACGGGCGCCCGTCCGAGGACGGCAAGCCGGACGTCGTCGATCATCTGCCCCGCGTTCTGCTCGAGGACCGCGACGCAGCGGGTTCCCTCGGCCGCAGCCGCGAGGGCCTCGGCGGGGAAGGGCCACAGCGTGATCGGACGGAACCAGCCGACCCGGCGCCCCTCGGCGCGCAGCTCGCGGACCACGTAGCGCGCGAAGCGCGCCATCGTGCCGTAGGCCACGACCAGGATCTCGGCGTCCTCGACGCCTTCCGCGTCGAAACGGACCTCTGCGGCGGCCATGGCCTCGTGCTTCGCCTGGAGCCGCTGCCAGAAGGGCTCCGGGTCGATGCCCTTCCGGCCGGGCTCCATGCCGATCGGGTTCAGGTTGCGCGCCGCCCCGGTTCCCCCCTTCGTTCCGTCGACGGCCCAGTCCTTCTCGGGGAGGGGCCCGAAATCGACGGGCTCGAGCAGGACGGATTCGCTCGTGTGGGCGAGGAGGTAGTCGCCGAGGACGCAGACCGGGTTCCGCCAGCGGTCGGCCATGTGGAAAGCGAGCTGGGTCAGCGCGACGGCCTCGCCGGCGTCGATGGGCGCCAGCACGGGGTGGCGATAGTCGCCGTGGCCGCCGCCGCGTGTGGCCTGGAAGTAGTCGCCCTGGCCGCGGGCCATGTTGAAGTACACGAGCGGGATCTCGGCACGCGTCAGTTCCGAGAGGGACTCCTGCATGAGCGCGAGCCCCTGGCCCGTCGAGCCCGTCGCGGCGCGTGCGCCGGTGGCGGCCGCCCCCCAGGCCATGCCGATCGCCTCGAGTTCGCTCTCCGCGTTGATGCAGACGCCGTCCTCTTCCGGCAGCCGCCGCGCGAAGGTCTCGAGGAGTTCGGTGAACGGGGTCATCGGGTAGCCGGCGAAGAAACGACAGCCGGCCAGCAGCGCGGCCTCGGCGATCGCCTCCGAGCCTTCGAGGAGCCGCCGCGTCACGCCGGACCTCCTTCGAACCGGTAGACCTCGAAGCAGAAGTCCGGGCAGACGAGGAGGCACGCCCCGCAGCCGGTGCAGCCTGCGCGGAGCTCCGGCACGCGGAACCCCTGGGCGTTTCGTTGGTCGGACATGTGGAGAACGGCCGGCGGGCAGGCCGGGATGCACAGCTCGCAGCCCTTGCAGCGTTCGGCGGCGAGGTGGACCGTACCGCGGGAAACGGCTGCTTCGCTCACGCCGCCTCCCCGGTCGCCCAGGCCGAGGGTTCCCCCGGCGCGCCGGCGGCGAACCCGGTGCGCAGCGCACGTTCGTTCGGCTCGAGGTGCTCGCTTCGGTAGGACGGCACCGAATCGCGCATCGCGAGGACCAGGGCCTCGACGCCGACGAGCTGCGTCCATGCGGCGAAGGCGCTCGCCAGGACCAGCGCTCCCGCGACGGCAGACCCGAGCTCGCTCGCCATGCGCGTTGCCGGGAGGGCCAGGACCCGATGCGCCTCCCGGTCGAGCGGTGCGTCGAAGAGGGTCTCGTCGACGACGACCCGGGACCCCGTGCGAAGGCGCGCGCGCGTGGGTTCGAAGAAGCGGTGGTGCAGGGCCAGCGCCGCCCAGACCCGAGGGACGATGGGCGGCGTGACGATCGGTGCGTCGGCGAGGACGAGGGAGTAGTCCGTGTTGCCGCCCCGCATGGTCCCGCCGTAGGTCCCGAGGGCCATGGCGTGGCGGCCTTCGCGGACGGCCGCGCGCGCGAGCACCTGGCCCGCGAGCTGGATTCCCTGCCCGCCGATGCCGGTGAGGAGAATCTCGCGCTCCATCAGTCGGCCTCGCCCGTACGTGCGAGCCCTGCGAGCGCGAACCGCACCAGCCGCTCCGCATCCGCCGGATCCGTGGCGTCGCCCGCACGCAGCCGCGACTGCATCCAACCCATGGCGAGGTGATGGAGCGTCTCCGCGTCGCGTTCCGGGTCCGCGAAGGGGAGGGCGCCCGACTCCCGCGCCTCGAGCAGCGCGTCGCGGACGAGGGCGGTGAGCCTCCGCTCGGAGTCGGCGACTTCTTCGGGGTATGCGCTCGCCAGTCGCTCGCGCGAGAGGGCGAAGGGGCGCGTCGCCGAGGCGGCCTTCTCGTGCAGGGCCTGGGCGGTCATGCCCTCGAGCCAGGCGCGCACCCGCTCCACGGGGTCGGCGTGCGCGCCCATGCGCTCGGCGAGGTGCGTGGCGAGCCGCTCGATGCCGGCGTCGAGCACGGCGACGAGGAGTTCGCGCTTCGAGCGGAAGTGCTTGTAGAAGGCCTGATTCGAGAGGCCCGCACGGGCCACGATCTCGCTCACGCGGGGCTCGAGCTCGCCCGTGGCTTCGATCAGCGCGAGCGCCGCGTCGACGAGCCGCGTGACTTCGGAGGCGTAGCGTTCCCGCCGCCGCGCAAGCGTGCGCTCGACCGCCCGTCCGGCGAAGGAGGGGCCTGCGTCGCTCGTTGCGCTGCGGAGAGGCTTGTTCTGCATTTTCAGAATGATATTCTCAGTCCACGATGACCGCAAGCTCCGCGTCCGAGGCGCTGCTGGTGGGCGAGATCTTCCGCCGCAATGCGGAGGCCGTCCCCGACGGCGCGGCCGTCTCCCTCGGCGAAGACGTGATGACGCACGGTGAGCTCGATCGCCGGGCGAACCGCGTGGCCCGAGCGCTGCGCGGCGAGGGCGTCGGCCACGGCGACCGCGTCGTGTGCTGGGCGGACACGGCCCTCGAGGTGATCCCGCTGTTCGTCGCCTGCGCGCGGCTCGGCGCGGCCTTCGCTCCGATCTCGGCGCGGCTCACGCCCGGGGAGGCCGAGGCGTTGGTCCGGCTGGCGCGGCCCGCTTTGGTGGCGTCCGATGCGGAGCGCGCGGCCGCCGCGGAGGAGGTGGCCGATCGCGCCGGTGCCAAGACCCACGATCTCGGCACGGATGTGGCGGCGTTCTCCGACGCGCCCGTCGAGGAGCGCGCGCTTCGCGAGACCGACGCCCAGGTCGTGTTCTTCACCAGCGGCAGCACGGGCGCGCCCAAGGGCGTCGTGCTCTCGCACCGTGCGAACTGGCTGCGGTCCTTTCAGGGCGTCTTCCGCGACGTGCCGGAAGTCTCGCTCTGCATGTTCCCGCTCTTCCACATGGCGGCCTTCACGCTCGGGCTCGCGGCCTGGCAGACTCGCGGCGAACTCGCCCTCGTGGACGCCGCCACGCCCGCGGAGATCCTGGCGGCCGTCGAACGGCGCAAGGCGAACCGACTCTATTGCATCCCCGCGGTCTGGAGCCGGATCCTCGCGGCGGACACGGCTCGCTACGACCTCTCGAGCCTTCGCGAGCTCGACACCGGCACCTCGGCCACGCCCGTCTCCCTGATTCGCGCACTCAAGGAGCGCTTCCCGGGTACGGCGACACGCATCTACTACGGCTCGACGGAGGTCGGGTCCGCGACCACCCTGCCCGACGCCGACGTCCTGCGAAAGCCCGGCTCGGTCGGGCCGCCCTCGCCGGGGGTGGACGTGCGCCTCTCGGAGACCGGCGAGATCTGCGTGCGAAGCCCCTATCTCACCGAGGGCTACTTCGACGATCCCGAGGCAACCGCCGCGGCGCTGCGCGAAGGGTGGTTCCATACGGGCGATCTCGGCGCTCTCGACGAAGAAGGCCACCTTTCGATCGTCGGACGGCTGAAGGAGATCATCCGGACCGGTGGCGAGAGCGTGGCCCCGGGCGAGGTCGAAGCCGTGCTCGCGACCCATCCCTCGGTGGCCGAGGTCGCCGTGGTGGGCATTCCCGACGCGGAGTGGGGCGAGCAGGTCTGCGCCGTGATCGTGCCGGCCGCGGGCACGGAGCCCGGGCTGGCCGAGCTTCAGGCGCACTGCGAGGGCCGCCTCGCGGGCTTCAAAAAACCACGCCGCCTCGAACGGCGCGACGCCCTGCCGCGCACCGCGGCCACGGGCCAGGTGCTGCGCGCCCTGCTCGTTCAGGAGATCAGCGCCAGGGTGACGGGATGAGTGCGTCAGCCCTTCGCATCCTCAGCCACGTTCCGGTACCGCTCCTCCGGCTCGTGCGAGAGGCCCACCCCGACGTGGAGATCGTCGCGGTGCCCGAGGAAGGCCCGGTTCCCGCGAGCGTTTGCGGGGAGGTCCTGCTGACCCAGGCCTGGGGCAGTCCGAACCTCGGCGAAGTCGTCGCTCGCGGCGTGCGGTGGGTCCACGCCTACGGCACCGGCGTGAACGAGTTCCCATACGAGGCGCTCGGCGACCGCGTGCTGACCTGTTCGCGCGGTGCGAGTGCGGTGCCGATCGCGGAGTTCGTGCTCGCGGCCATGCTCGCCCACGAGAAGGACTTCCCGGCGACCTGGATCCGAGAGGCGGCCGATTGGCGCATCCGCGGGCTCGGCGGATTGCATGGCAAGCAGCTCGGGCTCGTGGGCGTCGGGGGAATCGGCCAGGCCGTGGCCACGCGCGCGCTGGCCTTCGGCATGCGCGTTCGGGCCCTTCGGCGGAGCGACGCTGCGAGCCCCGTCCCGGGCGTGGAGATCGTCCACGAGCTGAGCGAACTCCTGGCGGGCGCCGACCACGTCGTCCTCGCCGCGCCCGTCACGAAGGAGACGCGCGGGTTGATCGATCGGCGGGCGCTCGCTCACCTCGAGCCGGGTGCGCACCTCGTGAACGTCGCGCGCGGCGAACTCGTCGATCAGGGCGCCTTGCGCGAAGCGCTCGACGAGGGGCGCGTTGCCCGGGCCTCGCTCGACGTCGCCCACCCCGAGCCCCTGCCCAAAGGCCACTGGCTCTACTCCCATCCGAACGTTCGCCTGAGCCCGCACATCTCCTGGAGCATGCCGGGTGCGCTCGACTGGCTCGTCGAGCCGTTCGTCGAGAACCTCGGTCGCTATCGGCGGGCGGATCCGCTCCTCTACGAGGTGAGCCGCGAGCTCGGCTACTGAGGAGGGGCTCGCGAGTCGCCCAGTCCTACTGCGAAACCTCGATCATGACCTTCCCCGCCACCGAGGCGTCCCGCGCGACCTCGAGGGCCTCGTGGAAGCGCTCGAGCGGGAAGCGGTGGGTGATCATCGGGTCGAGGGTTCCGTCTTCGAGCATCGCGATGCCGCGGCCGAAATCCTCGGGGTACTCCATCGCGCCGTTGATCTGGAGTTCGCGCATGAGGACGAGCAGGAAGCTCACCTCGATCGGGGCGCGATGAAGGGCGACGACGGAGAGGCGGGCGCCACGCCGGGCGTTTCCGATCACCTGGGGGATGACCGGCGGTGCGCCCGAGGCTTCGACGAAGACGTCGGTGGCCGCCACGGGGCCGCCGAAGAAGGTGGTCTCGCCGTGGAGTCGGCGGAGTTCCCGCCACACGTCCACCGCGCCGGCGTCGAGGGTTGCGCGGGCGCCGAGCGCTCGGGCGAGGGCGAGTCTCCGCTCCGAGAGGTCGATCGCGACGACGTCCTCGCAGCCGGCGGCGCGCAGGGCGGCTACGGCCGAGAGACCGATCGGCCCGGCGCCGAAGACGGCGGCCTTCTCGCCCGGCCCGACGCGGAGTTTGTCGACGGCGTTCGTGCCGACGCCGAGGGGTTCGGCGAGGGCCGCGCGCTCGAAGGGCATCGCCTCGGGAAGCTTGTGGAGCCGGCCCTCGGCCCTCCGCACGAGCAGCAGCGGCGTGAAGCCGCCTTCGGTTCCGCCGTTGCCGAGGACGGGGCCCGCCGGATCCCGCGGGTCGAGGGCGACCCGGTCGCCGACGGCCACGGACGCGACGCCCTCGCCGACCGCCTCGACCACGCCGGCGAGCTCGTGACCGATCGGCATCGGCTCGCGGCCGGGGCCCGCGACGCCGCCGAGCCGGATGTAGCCGAGGTCGCTGCCGCAGATCCCGCAGGAGCGGACGCGGAGCACGACGTCGCCGGGGCCCGCGACGGGCTCGGGCACCTCGTCGAGTCGGACGTCGTCGGGGCCATGGATGCGCGCTTGGATCATCGAGCCTCCCATCCGCCTGCCGCGCCTACCGGGCCATGAAGCCGCCGTCGACGGGCAGCGTCGCGCCGGTGATGAAGCGGGCTTCTTCGCTCGCGAGGAAGAGATAGGCCGGCGCCACCTCCGCCGGGTCGCCCCAGCGGTCCATGGGCACGCGGTCGAGCTCGGCCCGGGCGATCGCCTCCATCCCCTCCATCTTCATGATGGCGGTCATGTTCGTCTCGATGAGCCCCGGGGCGACGGCGTTCACCCGGACGTTCTCCTTCGCCCAGGCCGCGCCCAGGTTGAGCGTCATCTGGACGAGGCCCGCCTTGGCCGCGCCGTACCCGGGGACCAGGGGCACCGAGCGAAAGGCCGAGAGGCTCGTCGTGTTGAGAACGCTGCCGCCGCCTTCGAGCGTGCTCCCGGCGAGCAGCGGCTTCAGCTTCACTGCGAGCGTGAAGGCGCTCACGAGGTGCAGTTCGAGGGCCGTCGCGAAGGTTTCGGGCTTCCACTCGTCGAGGGCGACGAGGTTGCTGCCGGCGTTGTTCACGAGGACATCGAGTGCGTCGAAGCTTCCGGCGAGTGCGTCGAGCGCAGCCGCGTCCGTCATCTCCGCGGGCCGATAGGCGAAGCGCGAGAGATCGGCCTCGTACTCCTCCGGCTTCGCCTTGCGGCCGGTGACGGTGACCTCGGCACCCGCGTCGGCGAAGGCCGCCGCCACGGCGAGCCCGATCCCGGAGCTTCCACCGGTGACGAGCACGCGGCGCCCGGAGAAATCGAAGGTCGTCGTCGCCATGGTCCTCCTCGGCGCCCGCTCACGGAGCCAGGGCTTCGCGCCAGCGTTCGATCTGGGAGCGTAGCCAGCCGCTCTCCCAGAAACTCTCGTCGCCCGTCTCGAGCAGGGCCTCGTGGGCGTCGAGCATGAGCTGCATCGCGCCGCGGTCGCGGGGGTGCGCGGCGAGGGCGGCTTCGGCGAGCCGGATGGCGGTGGCGGCGTCTCCCTCGGCGAGGCGCTCGCGCGCGAGGTCGACGACCCGCTCGGAGTCGAGCAGGCCTGCGAGCGCGGCGGGGGCGTCGGCCGGGTCCGCGGCGTAGAGGTCGGCCGTCGAGCGCCGCTGGAACCAGCCGGTGTAGGCCTCGAAGATCGTTCGCGCGCCCCACTCGATCTTCCCGTAGCCCTGGCCGACCCGCAGCTCCGGTGGAAGCGAGACCCCACGCATGATCTCGTAGGGACTCTTCTGCTCGTTGATCATGGCGAGGGTCTGGTCGTGGACGTGTTCGACGGCACCGCGCATGCGGGCGAGGCAGGCATCGATCAAGTCGGCGCCGACGATCGGAAGGTGGCGGCCGGTGATCAGGGTCTCGGCACCGAGCGCTCGGACGCGGTCGACGTTTTCCATGTAGGGAACCGGGAAGCGGTAGAGGTCGCCCCGCAGCGTGTTGAAGTTCGGAAAGTGGGGGAAGAGGGGGCCGAAGAGGTTGCTCACGATCGCCGTGCGGAGCTCGGGGAACCAGACGACGAGGCTGTCGATCGTCTCGCCGCCCGGGCAGTGGACGAGTTCGAAGTCGAGATCTCCCGCGCGAAGCGGCATGCGGGTCTCGAAGGTCAGGTCCGGGGTCGGGGCGTCCTGAACGGGCTTCGCATCCGGGTATCGCTTCCGCAGATCCCCGATCATCTGCGGGAGATCCGGGAACCAGGTGAGCGCGGTCGCGCCGCGGAACCGCGCGATGCGCCGGTCGTCGGCCTGGCAGCGGGGGTTGTTGGCGTGGGCGACGTACTGGGTTCCCGGCTCCCGGAACTGGGAGACCCCGCCGACGTGGTCGACGTGGCCCTGGGTCGTGATGATGTAGCGGGTCGGGCCCGGATGGACCGGGGCGAACAGCGCCCGGTGGTGGGGCGCTTCGAAGCCCATGCCGCAGTTCACGATGACGCGCTCGCTGCCACAATCGACGAGGTAGCTCGCCGTCGGGCCGGCCGAGCGCCAGACGCGGGCGTGGACCTGCACGGCGGCGTCGTCGTAGGGGACATGCAGGAGCTCGCGCCCCGGACGCTCGTCGATCAGGCGGTCGACCTCTCGTTCGATTTCGGCCCGCGCCATCAGGTCACCTCGGTCTCGATCGGAAAACGATCCATGTAGAAGCGGAAGGGCTCGCGGACTCGCGCGGGCTCGGCGCCGAAGTCCGCGCGCAGGTCGTAGACCACCCGGCCGTGCTTGCCGCGGGCGTGAGCCGAGAGGTGGGCTTGGATCTCGCGTCGCGCGTTCCCGGTCATCGGGAGCCCGGCGACCTCGTAGACGCACTCGACCATCGCGAGGTCGTCCGCCATGAACTCGTGGAAGGGGACGTCGATCGTTCGCGACTCGGGGAGGAGGGCCCGATCCCGCACGGATGCCGAGAGCAGCTCGTGGACCCGCTTCGACCAGTAGTCGAGGTACCACGCGGGGTCCGTCGTCCGGTAGCTCATGCGCGCGCCGTAGCAGGTCATGGTCGCGGCGGACTGGATCACGGCGACGGGGTCGCGGTGGGTCACGACGAAGGTGGCGTCCGGGAACGTCTCGACGAGCGGACCGATCTGTTCGAGGTGCTGCGGGCACTTGAGCACCCAGCGCTCGCGCGGGAGGTACCACTGGAGGATCTTCAGGCCCGTCTTCATGTAGGCGTAGTGCGGGCGCTGGTCGTGGGCGTGGTAGTACTCGACCCACTTCGGGACGCGTCCCGTCCACTCCTGGTTGTAGCTCGAGAAGTCCGGGAGCATGAGTTCGAGCTCTTCGTGGACGTGGTCCGGGTTCATCGGATGCATGGCGGAGATGAGCGGGGAGGCCGCCTGCATCTGCTCCCACGCCTGTTGGCAGCGGGCCCAGCGCGGATCGGCGGGGCCGCGGGAAGGATTCTCTTCGGCGACCGGCGCCTGGCCCTCCCAGAGCGGCATCGAGCGCAGGCGCCCGTCCGCGGCGATCAGGTTCACGAGGTGCGTCGTTCCGGAGCGCGGCAGCCCGAGGACGATGATCGGCGCGCGGATCTCGAGGTCGTGGATCTCGGGATGGTCGGCGAGGAGCTTGTGGATGCGCAGGCGGTTCGTGGCATAGCGGACGCAGTCGTTGAAGAGGATCAGGCGCCCGAGGTCGGTGCGGTCCGGGTCTTCGTCGGGCTCCGAGAGCCAGAGGGCGAGGCGGTCGGTGAAGTCGCTCGGGCCGAAGTCGTCGAGGCCGGCGGTCTCGGAGGCTTTCGCGAGCACGGCCTCGACGCTCAGGTCGAGCTCGAGCGTCTCGGCATAGGCGAGGCCCGCCCGCTGCAGGTCGGTCCGTTCTGGCTGGGCGAGATCGCGGATGCGGATGACTTCGTTCGACACGGGCCCTCGTGCGGCCGTCTCGTCCGCGGCGCCACGCGAGTGTACCTCCAACGGCCCGGATCAGTCGCGGGGGTCGGACTCGTTCGCCTCGCTCGCCAGGCTCCGGCGGCAGAGGTCCTTCAGCATGTCGAGGACGGGCTCCACCGCGGCGTCGTCCTCTCCGAGGATGCGCATCACGGCGAGGCCCTGCATCGTGGAGATCACGAGCTTTCGCAGGGCCGCGCGTCGTTCGCGCGCCATGGAATCCGGGGCGAGGTCGAGGTCGGCCTGGGCGAGGGAGCCCTCGAACCGCTCGGCGACGGGGCGCAGGTGGGCGAGCAGGTCGTCGTCCGTGCGCGCGGCGATCAGCAGCTCGAGGCTCGCGTACGCGGCCGGGTCCGAGTAGGCCTCCCAGACGAAGTCGACCATGGCATCGATGTCGTCTCCCGTCCGGTCGTGCGCTTCGAGCGTCCGGCCGAGCTCCGTGAGCCGGCGCTCGGCGAGGTGTTCGACCGTGGCCGCGAGCAGCCCGGCGCGCGTCGGGAAGTGGTGGAGCTGCGCCCCGCGCGAGACACCGGCACGCTCGGCGACGTCGGCGGTGGCGGTCCGGGCGAAGCCGCGCTCGACGAGGCACTCGAGGGCCGCGTCGAGGATGCTCTCTCGCGTGGCTGCGCTGCGGGCCTGGCGCTTTCGGCCCGGCCGACGCGGCGCCTTCTCCCGGGCGAGGGGGTCGCTCATTCCTTCTCGAGCTCCCTGGCGGCGGCGCGCGCCGCGCGCCCCATGCCGCGGGTGTACAGGCCGGGAAGCCACCGCTTGATGCGCCAGGCGAAGCGGGCATCGGCCTGGGGCAGGACGTGAAGGCGGTTGCGGTCGAGGGCGTCGAGGGTCTTGCGGGCCACTTCGCTGGCGTCGACGCCCCGGCGGTCCATCAGCGCCTGGGCCCGGTCGCGGGAGCCGACGGCGATGCGCGACTTCCGGATGATGTTGGTGCGCACGAAGGTCGGACACAGGACGGCGACGTGGACGCCGCTGCCCGACATCTCGGCGTGGAGGGTCTCCGAGAGGGAGAGCACCGCGGCCTTCGTCACGTTGTAGGCGCCCATGCGGGGCGCCGCGCCGAAGCTCGCTGCCGAGGAGACGTTCACGATCCCTCCCGAGCCGGCAGCGCGCAAGCGGGGAGCGAAGACCCTGCAGCCGTGCACCACGCCCCAGAGGTTCACGCCGACGATCCAGCGCCAGTCGTCCATCGCGATGTCTTCGAGGAGCGCGCCGCCGACCCCGACGCCGGCGTTGTTCACGACGAGGGTCGTCTCGGTGCCGAAGAAGGCCTCGGCCTCCTTGGCCAGCGCTTCGACCTCTTCGAGCTGCGCGACGTCGCAACGCACCGCGCGGGCGTGACCTCCTGCGCGGCGAAGGCTCGCGGCGGTCTCCTCCGCGGCCTCCGCATCGACGTCCGCGCAGACCAAGGCGCCGCCCCGCCGGTGGATCTCCTCGGCGAACCCGCGGCCGATGCCGCTGCCGGCGCCGGTCACCACCGCCCGGGCCTCGCGGGAGAGGGGCCCTCGGCCGGCCATCAGTCTGCGACCTCCATGCCCTCGAGGTCGCCGCTTTCGCGCCAGGCCGCGAGGATCTGGAAGAACTCCGGCGAGCCGCCGCCGTAGAAGCCGTCGCGGTCGTCGCGCGCGCCGGGCATGCCCTCGTTGTTGTAGTAGCCCGGCGTGCAGTTCTCGAGGAAGGAGCGGGCGCGCCCGGCCTTCGCGATGCACTTCTCGACCCAGGCCGTCTCGCCCTCCGGCGTCGCCTCGACCGATCGGGCCCCCCGTTGGTTGGCCTCGCGAACGATCCAGCTGAGATGCACCGCCTGCTCGTCGAGCAGGTGCGTGTAGCTCGCGGTGAAGCCCGCCTGCGGGTTGCTCATGATGAAGCAGTTCGGGAAGCCGTTCACGTGCATGCCGTGCAGGGAGCGGACGCCCTCGGCCCACTCCTCGGAGAGGCGCTGGCCGCCGCGCCCGAGGATCTCCATCCCGGCGCGGCGCGAGTAGTCCGTCCCGACCTCGAACCCGCTCGCGTAGATCAGGCAGTCGAGCTCGTACTCCTTGCCCCCGACGACCACGCCGCTCTTCGTGATGCGTTCGACGCCCTGGCCCGCGGTATCCACGAGCGTGACGTTCGGCCGGTTGAAGGCCTCCAGGTAGTCGTTGTGGATGCAGGGGCGCTTGCAGAGCTGGCGGTACCAGGGCTTGAGCGCCTCCGCCGTCTCCGCGTCCTTCACCGTGTCGTCGATGCGGCCCCGGATCTCCTCCATCTTCTGGAAGTCGGCGATCTCCGCCGCGCGCGCGAGACCCTGCTCGGAGAAGTCCGTGCTGTGCCCGGCGCGGATGTTGTTCAGGACGTTGCCCACGAGGGCGGTCCAGCCGTCGTTGACGAGATCCTCCTCCTGGGGGATGCCCGAGACGAGGTTGTTGAAGTTCTCCATCCGGTGGCGGTGCCACCCGGGCTCGAGCTTCGCCGCCCACTCCGGGTCCGTCGGCGGGTTGTCCTTGACGTCGACGGAGGAGGGCGTTCGCTGGAAGACGAAGAGCTCCTCGGCCCATTCGCCCACGTGCGGAACGACCTGCACCGAGGTCGCGCCGGTGCCGATGATGCCGACCCGCTTGTCGGCGAGGCCCGTGAGGTTTCCCTCCGCATCCCCGCCGGTGTACTCGTAGTCCCAGCGGCTCGCGTGGAAGGAGTGGCCTTCGAACTCCTCGAGGCCGGGGATGCCGGGGAGCTTCGGTCGGTTCAGCGGGCCGGTCGCGAGACACACGTAGTGCGCGCGCATCCGGTCCCCCCGGTTCGTCGTGACGATCCAACGCGCCGCGTCTTCGTCCCAGCGCAGTTCTTCGACGCGGGTCTGGAAGCAGACGTCCCGGTAGAGGTCGTACTTCTTCGCGAGGCTCCGGCTGTACTCGAGGATCTCGACGCCGTCGGCGTACTTGCTCTTCGGGAGGTAGCCGACCTCCTCGAGCAGGGGCAGGTACGTGTAGGACTCGATGTCGCAGGCGATGCCCGGATAGCGGTTCCAGTACCAGGTGCCGCCGAAGTCCGACGCCGCATCGAGGATGCGGAGGCTCTCGATGCCGGCCTCGCGCAGACGCGCGCCCGCCAGCAGGCCGCCGAACCCGCCGCCGACGACGAGCACCTCGACCTCGTCCTCGAGCGCCGGGCGTTCGGCGGTCTCGCGGGCGTAGGGATCGTCGAGGTAGTGGGCGAAGCGTCCCTTCACCTCGACGTACTGCTCGTTGCCGTCGGCGCGCAGGCGCTTGTCGCGTTCGCGTCGGTACTTTTCGCGCAGGGCGTCCGGGTCGAATCCGAGATCGGGGTCTTTTCGAGGCTGTTCGGCAGAGCTCATGTCGGGTTCCTCTCGCCGCTCAGGCCGGCAGGACGGTGTTCAGGAGGCGAAGCACCGGGCTCTTCGCGCGAAGGCGCTGGGCGTCGGCGGGTTCGAGGCGTTCGTAGGGGACCGGCGGGTCGATCCCGAGACGAAGGCGCACTTCCTCGAGCGGCAAGGGCAGCATGGCTTCCCAGTCGACGCCTGCAAGCGTCCGGGCCTTCCGGCCGCGGGCGATGGCCGTTTCCAGGTACCGGCGGCTCTCCGAGCTCCCGGCGGAGGAGAGGAAGAAGACCGCGAGGCGGGCCAGCCAGATCCAGCCGCGGCCGCCGAGCTGGGCGTGGCTGAAGCCGAGCAGGTGGAGCTCGCCGTGGATGTCGGAGTCCCACCCGTTCAGGACGTGCCAGAGGTCGTGCTGGTCGACGACGCGGGCGGCGAGGGTGGGGAAGGGGCCGCCGAGGTCCCGCGGGACCTGCTTGCGGATGGCGTTGGCGATGCCTTCGGCGTCGAAGTCGCGTTCGGAAGTCCAGGCATGGTAGGTACGGCCGAGGCTGCCGGGCGGCATCGCGGCGAGCGATTCGCGATCGGAGAGCGTCGACTCGAGGTCGCGGCCTTCCTCGAGGATCGCGCGGGCCTCTGGGTCGGCCATGAGCTCGTCGTAGAGTTCTGCGCCGGAAGCGCCCGAGGTGGCGGCGATGAACTCGCCGATCAGGTCCGTCCGGTCCGGGTCCCGGATCGCGCCGCCGAGGGCTCGCGCCGCGCGCAGCGCCTGCGCCGGGGTCATCCAGTTCCGCCGGGGCGGCTCCACGACTTCCGTCGCCATCGGGTCTCCTTGGGGCGCGGTCCTCCTAGGGTGTACCGAGCTTCGGCTAAAAAAGCAATCAGGATTGATTGTTTTAGGAGGAGGCGGCTCTGCGGAGGCAGGCTGTCGTAGAATCATCGTGAGGCAGCCCGATGAGCCAGGATTCCGCCCCTTCCTTCGGCAGCGGGTTTCCGCTCCATGCCGCGTCGCTTGGTCTCCTGCTGGCGCTGACGGTGTTGGCGTGGCGGGCCCTCGGCGCGCCGCATCCCACCGCCTTCTGGGCGGCCGTCGCACTTCCGGTCCTGCACCAGGTCTTCGTCTGGATCGCATGGCGGGCCGAACTCCGGTCCCGCGCCACGAGCGAGACGATCGGCTTCGGGGTCTACCTGGCGATCTTCTTCGTCCTCTTTGGCGGGCGCTTCGTCGCGCTGGCCTGGCTCTCCTGGCTCGACCGGGGGAGCCTCGGCCTCTCCCTGGCGCAGCAGCTCTCGCTGGGCAGCCTGGTGGCCGCGCCCGCGGTCTACGCGGGCTACAGCGTCGCGCGCTACTTCGGCCCCGTGCGTGCGGCGGGCGCCGATCACTTCGACCCGCGCTACCGCACGATGCCGCTCGTCCGCGAGGGCATCTTCCGCTTCACGAGCAACGGCATGTACGTCTACGCGTTCCTCGCCTTCTGGGCGATCGCGCTGGCCTTCGGCTCGGGGGCCGGGTTGCTCGTCGCGGCCTTCTCGCACGCCTACATCTGGGTGCACTACTTCTGCACCGAGCGGCCGGACATGCGCTTCCTGTACGGCGAGGCCTAGCGCGCGGCGCCCGCCCAGTTGCCGTGGAAGCCGAAGGGCATCCGGGTGTCGAGCCACAGCCGTGCGACCGGCCCGGCATCGACGGCACCGGCGTCGAGGATCTCGACGGCCGTCTCGTCCCGGATGGCATCGTAGACGGGGAAGAGCACGAAACCGTCGTCTTCGGCGGCCTCCGCGTCGCGCGGGACGAAGACGGGCTCGCCGACCCACTGGCCCTCGGCCGCCGCGCGGTGGAGCGAGGCGCCGCCCTTGCGGTCGTACCGGGTGATGCGCCGGGCGAAGCCGAGGGCGCCGTCGTCGGGCTCGGCCGTCGCGGCGTACCCGAAGCGATTCTCGTGCCCCACGAGGCGGTCGTCGATGCGCGGGAACTCGGCCGTCGAGTCGGAGAACTTCGTCTCCTTGCAGGTGCCGGACTCGAGGTCGAACTCGTAGAGGTACGGGTGGGCGTTCAGCCCGCAGCCGACCTCGGCGTCCCGCGCACCGTCGAGGGAGTCGATCAGGCCCTGCGGGTTCTCGTAGGTGCAGGCATCCATGAGGATGCGGCCGTCGACCTCGTAGGCGTTGCCCGGGTGGAACATGTACCCGACCGAGGAAGTCTCGAACCAGTGCACCTCGCTGCCCGGCTCGCGGCGGCGGATGCCGAAGATCATCGGCCGGTCGTTGCCCTGGATGGCTTTGCTGAAGCGCTCGCCCTGGAGCAGGGGGTTCAGGTCGAAGCCGATGCTGCCGAGCGGGAAGATCACGTGGTTCTCGGTGATGGCGAAGTCGTGCATCATCGAAGCCCACGGCGCGTCGTGGGTTTCGGCGAGCGAGACCGTGCCATCGGGCTCGACGCAGTAGAGCTGGATGAAGGGGGCGATCGGCGCATAGCCGTGGATCCACATCTGGCCGGTCTTGCCGTCGATCTTCGGGTGGGCCGTCGTCGACATCCCGACCATCTTCCCGTCGTACTCCCAGAGCCCCTTGGACTCGAGGGTCTTCGGGTCCATCTCGAAGGGCGGCATGTTCTCCGCCATGGCGAAGAGCCGGCCCGCGTGGGGTACGACGTTCGTGTTGGGCGCATGGCTCGGGAGCAGCGGCTCGACCGCTCGGTCCGCCGGGAGGTTCAGGCCGGCCACCGCGTAGGCGCCCTCGGCTTCGTTGCGCAGGAAACTCTCGGTGCGCGCGTAGCGGCCGAGGTGGTGGGCCGTGCCGTCCTCGAAGCGGATCGCCTGGATGAGAGCGTCGCCATCGAAGAAGTGGAGCGCGCGGGCGCCGGCCTGGGGGGCGACCTTCTGGTTGGGTCCGTTGCGGTAGAGGGTGCCCGAGAGCTCGCGCGGGATCTCCCCCTCCACGCGCGTGATCGGGCCATCGGCCTCGACGGGGTTCGGCCGCGAGATCTGCGCGAAACGTTCGTTGGCGGTCTGGATGCGTTCGTTCATGACGGACTCCTGGGGCGGAAGGGCAGGGCGCGGGGCGCGCGCCTCAGCCGAGTTCGCGTTCGATGAAGGCTTCGACGAGGGATTCGAGCTCCATGCCGAGCTGGAGCATTCCGGACAGATGCAGGGCCACGATGCCGTGGATGCCCGACCAGAACAGATGCGCCACGGCATCGGGGTCGCCTTCGAGGGCGCCGGCCTCGATGGCCTCGGTCACGGCGGCCTTCATGACGAACCAGCCGCGGGCGTCCTCGAGGCTCCGGTCCGGCGGGCGCTGGTCCTGGTCGAGTTCGAAGATGATCCGGTAGCCGTGGGGTTCGACCACGGCGAACTCGACGTAGGCCCGGCACATGGCCTCGAGGCGCGGCCGGTGCTCCGAGTGGGCCTTGCCGGCACCGTCGATCGCATCGGCGAAGCGGTGGGCGGCCGCGGAGCGGACCGTTTCGAAGATCTCGGCCTTGTTCTCGAAATAGCGGTAGGGCGTCATCGGGCTGCAACCGAGCTCCCGGGCCAGGGCGCGCATGGTGACGCCCTCGTAGCCGTGGCCGGCGAAGAGGCGGGTGGCGGTCTCGCACAGCGCCTCGCGGAACTCGTCGACCTGATCCTGGGAGAGGGCGGTTCGCGGCATGGGGTGGTGTATACGCCGTAAAATTTACTTTGTCAAGGAATCGATCGCCGTGTAAGTCCGACCGGAACTCCCGAGGGCGTGCGACGGATCACACCCCCCGGCCCCCACATCGCCGCAAGGAGGGTTGGGACGGCCTTGGATTCCTTTGCACGCCTTTTGCACAGGCCGTCGTCCAGGCCGTGAGCGGCCCCGGCTTCTTTGGGGATGGCTCGGTCGAAGAGGGGGGGCCGTGGGAATCGGACGAGATCGCACCCTTGGCGTGCGATGGCGGGTCTGTCTCGCCATCGTGATTGCGGCGCTGGCTTCCGGTGCCAGCTGCCGAGGATTCTCGACGAGCCGGTATGCCGTCGCTCCGGCGATGCCCGCCTGCGACGCCTCGAACCCGGAGGTCACCTTCATCCGGCAGGACAGCGACTGGTCGCGCGTGAACGAGCCGGGGCTCCGCATCTTCTGCGTCCATCCCGGTGACTACAGCGCGGCGGGCGTGATCCGCCTCGAGCGTTCGGGTACTGCCGCCCGGCCGCGCGTGATCCGGCGGGTCGATGCCGGGCTTCATCCCTTGAAGCTCCGCGCTTCGGCGCGGGTCACGCTCCAGGCGCTCACGCTGCGAGGCGCGGAACACTGGGTGGTCGATGGCCTCTTCATCCGGGGAGGGGAGCGGGTCGGTCTGTGGCTGAAGGACGCGAGCCGGAACGTCCTGAACCGGCTGGTGGTCCAGGAGGCGGAGTGGGAGCAGGTCCGCTTCGAGGGCGCGTCGCATGGGAACGTCCTCCAGGACTCGGTCGTTCGGCGCTCGAAGATCGTCTACGGCGGGGACCGCGTCTGTGTCTTGTTCGTCGATCCGGGCCCCGGCCACCATCAGCAGGGAAACCGGCTCGTCCAGAACGAGATCTACGACTGCACCGACGGGATCCAGCTCTACTCTCGTCCCGAGTTCTTGCCCGGGGGCCGGTTTCGGGATCTCGTGATCGACGAGAACGACATCTATCTCTCGAAGGCCCGGAGGACGGACTGTCGCGGCAAGCTGCAGTGGGACGGTCCGTGCTCTTGCGGTGAAGAGGGGATCGACATCAAGCTCGGCGGGTCCGGAGACCTGGCCCAGGAGCGGGTGACGATCTCGAACAATCGGATCTGGGGGTGGCTCGAGACCGACCAGGGGCCCAAGGGAGACTGGGAGGATGCCTGCGGAGCCAGCGGCTCCTGGGGTGGCCTGGTCGTCGTGGGAATGCACGGAAGCCACGTCGTGGTGAAGGACAACTTCCTCGAGGAGGGGCCCCGAGGCGTCACCGTGGCCGGGTCGGCCCGGAACACCCGGGTGATCGGAAATCACCTGCATCGCATCGACCGAGCCAGAAGCCAGCAGAGCATCGCGACGATCGTTGCGGGCCGGGACAGCGAAGTCTTGAACAACACGGTGGTCGACAGCGGAAGCTGGATCAACGCCCAGGACTCGGCCGACGGGACCGTCGCTCGCTGCAACTCGGTCGTGAGTTCGAAGGGGCAGATCGGGTGGGGTGGGTCGAACAGCCTCATCGACTTCAACACGTATCACGCATCGAAGCCCTCGATCGCCCTGGGCGCCCACGACTCGGTGCACGCGGACACTTCGCGGGCGGACTCGGGAACCTGCTACCTCCGGAAGCGCTGGACGAAGCCCGAAGTGGTCTGCGTTCCGCACGGTTCCGTCGGGGGTCCCGCCGGCTGCCAGGGGGCCTAGGCGCTGGCCGACCGGAGCCGTCCCCCGACCTTCTCGACCCGGCACCGGGCGAGACGCTCGGGGAGCTCGAGCAACTCGAGCGCGCTCGGGTGGCTCGAGAGGAGACCCTCGATCGAGCGCCGGCCCTCGGCCGTTCCGATGCAGCGCTCGAGGACCTCGGCGAGCCGGCCGAGCATCCAGACCTGGTAGGGGGCCACCATGCGTCGGGAGGCGATGCCTCCGATCTCGAACTCGTGGGTCAGCGGCCCGTTGCCGGTCTGGACGTCCCAGAACCCGGGCGTCGCCATGAAGCTTCCGCCGGGGAGCGGGCCGCCGGGCTCGTGGGCGTCGCTCGCGATGAAGTCTCCGAGCACGCGCATGCTGCTCGCGAGAACGGGCCACATCTCTTCGAAGAAGACTCCGAGCAGCGGATGCAAGGTGTCGGGGACGACGTCGTCGGCGAGCCAGTCTCCCCCGTCGCTCGTCGCGGCCCGGCCGACGAGCTCGCCGTCGTCACCGAGGGAGTAGAGCTGCTGGCCCCACTGGCGGGCGTTGAGCGCGCCTTCGCCGTTCGTGCGTTCGACCCATTCGGTGGTGATCGGGAAGAACGTGCGGAGCGCGAAGCCCGAGACCGCGTCGCGATAGAGGTGGGCGTAGAGCGGGCCCAGGAGGGCGAAGTCCGCGAGGCTCGGCCGGCCGCCGAAGGCGTAGTCGTGGCGCGCGAAGTGGGCCTCGAGCAGCCCGAGCACCCGGTGCTGGCTTGCCTGCCAGGCGCGCTCGGTCTTTCCGTCGCAGCCGAGATGGACCAGCCCCGCGTAGGTGCCCTTCGGTTCGTCGCGGCTGTGGGAGATGCCGAACATCTCTTCGAAGAGCCCCGCGGCGGCGGCCCGGCGCGCCTCGCCCGGCGCACCCGCCGCGAAGACCGCACCCCATTGCTGTTCGTTGAAGGCGCGGTGGCTCGGGCTGCGGCCGTCCTCGCTGAAGAACCAGCGCTCCCAGAACGCCGGCACGAGCATCCACTCGTCGGCCAACAGTTCGATCAGGTAGGCGGCGAGACACTGGCGCGGCGCCCGGGCGGGGTCCGGGACGACGGGCGTCTGCGGGTGGGCCGCCTCGACGAAGTCGATGATCTCGGACGTGTCCTGGATCCACGTGCCGTCGGGCGCCTCGAGCTGGGGTACGGCGTTCGAACCCGAGCGCGGGATGAGCCGCCCGGTGATCAGCTCGGGGGTGGCCAGCACGTCCTCCCAGCCCGGAGCGAGGGCGCCGGCGCGTTCCTTGAAGCGCAGGTACGCGCGGGCCTTGCCGGAGAAGTAGCTGTGCTCCCAGGAGTAGAGTCGGTACATCGCGTGCGCCGGTGCCTCGCGGGGTCTCAGCTTCCGAGCGCTTTGTAGACCGAAAGCAGGATGCTGCCGCCCCGGGCGTCGCCGGCGAGATTCCCCTCCATCTTGTTCATCGCGTACGACGCCGAGATGCGCGCGTCGAAATCGATCATCGCGAGCGAGCCGCCCCACCCGCCCCAGAAGCATGAGCGAGGGTTCGGGGAGAGAGGGAAGGTCTCGCTGACCAGACCGAAGCCCAATCCGAAACGGATCGGAAGGATCAGCACCTGATCCGGGCCGTTCGTCTGCTCCTCGAGGGCTCGCAGCGCACCGGCTTCGGAGAGGATCCGCACGCCGTCGACCTCGCCGCCGCAGGCCATCATCGAGTGGATCCGCGCCACGGCACGAGCGTTGCCGATGCCGCCCGCCGCCGGGATCTCGGCCCGGCGCCACGCTTCGGTGCGCGGTTCGAGACCGGTGATCGGGCAGCTCCGCATGGTGCGTGCCGCGATGGACTCGCGGCCGCCGGGAGGGGTCGCGAGCCCCGATTCGGGCGGTACGAGCTCGCCGACGCGCGCGTCGTGTGCGGGGTCGAGGCCGATGTGAAAATCGGCGCCGAGCGGCTCCGCGATCTCCTCCCGGAACCAGGTGCCGAGGGTCTTGCCCGTGATGCGCTCCACGATCTCGCCCTGCAGCTGTCCCTGGGTGACCGCGTGATAGCCGGAGCCCTCCCCGGGGTCCCACCAGGGCGTCATGGCCGCGAGCCGCTCGGCGATGGCCTTCCGATCGTAGAGTTCGTCGATCGAACCGAGCGCGGGCTCGAAGCCCGAAAGCCCGGTCGAATGGCTCATGACGTGCTTGACCTTCACGGTCTCCTTGCCCTGGGCGGCGAACTCGGGCCAGTAGCGCGCCACCGGCGCCTCGAAGTCGAGGAGACCCCGGTCGGCGAGGACCAGCATCGTGATCGCCGCCATCGTCTTCGTCGTCGAGTAGACGTTGACGATCGTGTCCTCCCGCCAGGGCGCCTGGCCCTGGATGGCGTCGCCCGCCCAGAGGTCGACGACCGGCTCGCCGTTGCGGGTGACGGCACAGCACGCGCCGACCTCGGCGCCGCGCTCGAAGTTCGCAACGAAGGCGTCGCGCACGGGCTCGAAGCCGGGTTCGCAGAAGCCGTGGAGTTCCATTCGGTCCTTTCGCGGAGATCGTTCTAGAGGTGGGACGGGAGCTCTTCCGCGATCTGCTCGGGCGTGACCTGCGGCGCATAGCGCTTCAGCACCCGACCGTCCCGGCCCACCAGGAACTTCGTGAAGTTCCAGGGGATGTCCGGGTTGCCCTCCTCGTCGGGGGCTTCGGCCTTGAGGAAGCGATAGAGCTCGCAGGCGCCGTCGCCGTTGACCTCGGTCTTGGCGAACATCGGGAAGTTCGCGCCGTACTCGTTCTGGGCGAACGCGAGGATCTCCGCGTTCGTCCCGGGCTCCTGGGCGCCGAACTGGTTGCACGGAAAGCCGAGCACCTGGAAGCCGTCGTTGTCTTCGTGAAGGGTACGCAGACCTGCGTACTGGCCGGTGAGGCCTCAGCGGCTGGCGAGGTTCACGACCAGACAGACGTCGCCTTCGTATTCGGAGAGCGCGACCGTGTCGCCCGTGATCGATTCCATCGAGAAGTCGTGCATGCTGGCCATGGGGCCTCCTTCGGGTTGGAGAGGGGAGGATACCCCGGGCGGAAGATGATCGGTGGAAGTCTCGGCGCGCAGGGAGGTTCAGCGGCCCGCCTGTTCCCTTCGCGCGCGGTCCCGGGCATCCCGGTGTGCTCGCTCGTCGAGCGCGAACCGCCAGACCAGGGCCAGGGCGAAGACGTGGAGGAGCAGCGGCCACGGCGAAGCCAGAAGCTTGATCCCGAGCAGCGCGGCCTCGGACTGGGCTTCGTTCGGCACGAAGCCCGTGGCGCTCAGCGTGATGCCGACCATCCAGCCCGCGAAGCCCCCGGCGGCCTTCTGGACGAAGTTCCAGGCGGCGAAGTAGGCGCCTTCCTTCCGCTCCCCGCTCTCCGCTTCGTCCCAGTCGATGACGTCCGCCTTGAGCGAGGGGCCGACGACGTTGCCGGCGCCCGAGAGGACCCCGAAGGCGATGGCGCCCGAGGCGAGGAGGATCGAGTCGCCCTCACCCACGAGGAACAGGCCGCCGAAGACGGCGATCTTGATGCCCAGGGTGACGATCCACACCCGCTGCTTCCCGAACCGGCGGGAGACCGGAATCCAGAAGGGGATGCTCGCGGCCATCGAGACGATCGCGGCCATCAGGTAGATGAACGTCTGCCCCGGCGTTCCGACGAGGTAGTCCGAGAGGTACGGGAAGAGGATCAGCAGCGTCGAGAAGCCGAGCTGCTCGAGGAAGAAGATCCCGACGAGCAGGCGCGCGTGCGGGTTGGCGAGGACCTCGCGGAACGCGCGGTAGGAGCCGGCGCGCCCGCGCCCCTGGAACTCGCTGCGCTCCCGGACGCGCCAGGTCGTCCACAGGATGAGCGCGATGATGAGGACGGCGATGCCGCGCGAGAGCTGTGCGGCGGCCTCGCGCGGGGCGTCGGCGTTCTCGAGGAAGGCGAGCCCGCCGGCGGCCAGCAGGATGCCGACGTTCTCGACCACCTGCATCACGCCGAACACGCGCGTCCGGTCGTGGTAGCCGCGCGTGAGCTCGGCGCCGAGGGCCATGTGGGGGACGCGGAACGTCGTGTAGAAGGTCAGATAGATCAGGAACGTGAAGAGCAGCCAGAGGGTGAGCGCGCGCCCCTCGAGGGCTGCGGGCGGACTCCACAGGGCGACGACCGCCAAGCCCAGGGGGATCGCCGAGGCCAGGAACCACGGCCGCCTCCGGCCGAGCCGCGAGCGCGTGCGATCCGACCAATGGCCGATCAGCGGGTCCGTCACCGCGTCCCACACCCGGCCGGCCAGGAGGATCGTCCCCGCGATCGCCGGAGCGATCAGCAGGACGTCCGTGGTGTACTTCAGGAAGTAGAAGGAGATCAGCGTATTTGCAAAGAAAACGCCGAGGACGGGGGCGCTGTAGACGAGGATCTCGCGGGTCGGAATGCGCTCTTCTTCAGTTTCCGGTGCAGGTCCCTGCTCCAAGGGCTGCAAGCGTGGTCTCCTCCATCCCGGGGCTGGCGCTCGCCGGATTGTAGGATGTCATGAACCGGGGACCAGCCGCCTGTTGCATTCGCGATAAGCTCTCGGCGATGAAGCTGGGGAAAGCCCTTCTGGTGCTGCCGCTGTTGCTCGCTGCCGCCTGCGCGGAGCCGGGGCCTCCGCCCAATCTTCTGCTTGTGACCGTCGATACGCTGCGTGCGGACGGTCTGGCCTGCTATGGCGGAGAGCCGGGCGCAGGTGTTTCGATCTGCGCGCTTGCTGACTCGGGCGCCCAGTTCGTCTGGGCGTTCTCGACGGCGCCGTCGACGGCACCCTCCCTCGGGTCGGTGCTGACGTCCCGCTATCCCTCCGGGCACGGCCTGACCGAGGCGGCAGTCAGCCGCCTCCGCGAAGACGTGGTGACGGTGACGGAGCGCTTGCGTGCGTCGGGCTACAGCACGGCAGCATTCGTTTCGAACCCGGTCGTTGCGCGGGGCCGAGGGCTCGAGCGGGGTTTCGACGTCTACGACGACCGTATGTCGATGCCCGAGCGGAGTCGCCCACACCTCGTAGAGCGTTCCGCGGGCGACACGACCCGGGCCGCCCTGGCCTGGGTGAAGAGGGCCGAGCCGCCGTGGTTTCTGTGGGTGCACTATCAAGATCCTCACGGCCCCTACGAACCGCCCACCAGCCGGCTAGTCGGCGAAGACGTCCCCGAGGAGAAGCGCCTGAAGGTGCTCGACGACCACTCGGGGCGCGGAGGGATTCCGCGGTACCAGGTTCTGCCGGGCCTGCGTAGCTTCGAGGCGTATGCCCGGCGCTACGTCGACGAGATCCGTTACCTCGATGAGCACTTCAGACGACTGATCGACGGAGTCGACTCGCTTGGAACGCCGCCTTTCGTCCTCCTTACGTCCGACCACGGTGAGGCATTCGGAGAGGATGGCTACTACTTCGCTCACGGGCACTCGGTCGGGTTGGACCAGATTCGAGTGCCGCTCTTGCTGCGCCCGTTGGAACCGGGAAAGGAGCGAAGGGTCGTCGGTCCAGCGAGCGTGGTCGATGTGGCTCCGACACTGTTGGTGGCCGCGGGCCTCGAGGTCCCCGAGAGCTTCCTGGGACATCCGCTGCAGGAGGCTCCGCCTGGCGATCGCGCGGTCTTCGCCGAGCATCGGGAGCGTGGCGCCATCGTTCTCGGGGGCAGCTATTTTGCTCGAGACCGCGACGGGTTCGACGAGCCGATCCGGGATCCAATGACGGGCGGCGAACTGACCCCACTGCCGCAGCGAGTGGCTGAGCTGGTTCCCGAGGGTGGGATGCCCGGCTACCGAGAGGTGGTTCCGCCAGACGAGGGGCTCGAGGAGCTCTTGGCGCAGCAGATCGGCCGCGCCGACGCGCAGCGTCGCGAGGCCGCTCGCGTGAACACGCTGAGTGAAGCCGAGCGGGACGCCTTGCGGGCCCTCGGCTACTTGGAATAGCGACGGGCTAGTGGCCCGGGCCGACCTTCGCGATCGCGCGGTAGGTGGCGTCGCGCAGGGCCTTCTCCCGCGGATCGTCGACGAGGTGGACGCCCATGCGGTTCATCACGTAGGCGTAGCCGAGCCGCGCGTCCGGGTCCGCGAAGGCAAAGGAGCCACCGGCGCCCGGCGTGCCGAAGGCGCGCGGGCTCGAGGCGTAGTCGAAGGTCGGGCGCGGGCGCGTGAAGCCATGGGCGTAGAGCGTGTCCGTGTGGAGGACCAGATCACGGACACCGTCCCGGGGCGGCGTCGGCTCCTCCGTGAGCGAGTCGAGCGTTTCCTTGCGGAGGCCGAGCGCCTCGCCGCCCGTGGCGAAGGCTCCGTAGAGGCGGGCCAGGCTGCGCGCGTTGCCGATGCCGTTGCCGGAGGGGATCTCGACGCTGCGCAGGTCGGCCCGACGGTTCAGGTCTGCGGGCGACCGCATGCGTGGATTGCCGACGGCGCGCCCGGTATGCGACCTCGGGTTGAGGATCTGCAGGATCATGCGCGCGGGCATCTTGTTCGGGCCGCGCAGCCGAAACGGGACGGTTGCGGGCGGAACCGGATGGATCGGCGCCAGGCGCTCGAGGGAGAAGTCCGAGGGCAGGCCGATCTGGAAGTCCACCTCCAGCGGCTCGGCGATCTCCTCGCGGAAGAAACGACTGAGCGAGCGGCCCGCCGGGTCCGTCCGTCGGATCAGCTCGCTCTGGTAGAAGCCCAGGGTGATGGCGTGGTAGCCGTGCCGCGTGCCGGGTTCCCAGGAAGGTCTCTGGGCGGCGAGGACCTCGGCGAGGCGGTCCGGGTCGCCGAGCAACGCCGGATCGAGGGGGGTGTCGACGGCGCTGAGGCCCGCCTGGTGGGCCAGGAGCTGCCGGAGCGTGATCTCGGCCTTGCCCGCCTGAGCGAACTCCGGCCAGTGGCGCGCGACCGGGTCGTCCCATTCGAAGTAGCCCCGGGAGTGGGCCAGGGCCATCGCCAGGGCGCTCACGCCTTTGGTGGTCGAGAAGACGGTCGTGACCGTGTCGCGTTCCCACGGTGTCTTGCGCGATTTGTCGAGGTGGCCACCCCAGAGGTCGACCACGAGCTGCCCCCGATGGTGGACGGCGACGGCCGCTCCGAGCTCGCGACGCGCGGAGAAGTTGTGCTCGAAGGCGCGCCGGACGCCTTCGAAGCCGGGCGCGACGTGGCCGTGGACCAGGGGGCTGCGCGGGCTCATGCTCGTTCGTCGATCTCCCAAGGGTCGAGCCGGCGGAGCGCGAGGCCGGCCCGAGCGCCGCTACTGTAGTCCAAAAGGCCGAGCCGTTTGCGCCGGCGGCGGCATCGGCGGAGGCGGGTCGTTAGACTGAGCGCTCGGGAAAGAACCGAGGTTCCAGATTGGCGGAAGAACACGACGTCGACCCCGAAGAGACCCGCGATTGGGTCGACTCGCTGCATTCGGTGCTCGAGAAGGAGGGCATCGAGCGCGCCCACTTCCTGATCGAGCGGCTCGTCGCCGAGATGCGCCGCTCGGGCGCGCACCTTCCCTACAAGGCGACCACCGCCTACCTGAACACGATCCGCAAGAGCGATGAAGAGCAGTCCCCGGGCGAGCCCGGGCTCGAACACCGCATCCGCAGCATCAACCGCTGGAACGCGATCGCGATGGTGCACCGGGCGAACACGCTGAGCAGCGAGCTCGGCGGCCACATCTCGAGCTACGCCTCCTGCGCGACGATGCTCGAGGTCGCCTTCAACCACTTCTTCCACGCGCCGACCGCGGACCACGGCGGCGATCTCATCTACTTCCAGGGACACGCGGCACCGGGCATCTACGCCCGCGCCTTCCTCGAGGGCCGCCTGAGCGAAGAGCAGCTCTTGAAGTTCCGCCAGGAAGTGGATGGCGACGGGCTTTCCTCCTACCCGCATCCCTGGCTGATGCGGGACTTCTGGAGTTTCCCGACCGTCTCGATGGGGCTCGGCTCGCTGATGGCGATCTACCAGGCCCGCTTCATGAAGCACCTCCATCAGCGCGGGCTGATCGACGCGACCGAGCGCAAGGTCTGGGCCTTCCTCGGCGATGGTGAGATGGACGAGCCCGAATCCCTGGGCTCGATCTCCCTCGCCGCGCGCGAAGAGCTCGACAACCTGATCTTCGTCGTGAACTGCAACCTCCAGCGCCTCGATGGCCCGGTGCGGGGCAACGCGAAGATCATCCAGGAGCTCGAGGGCGTCTTCCGCGGGGCGGGCTGGAACGTCATCAAGGTGATCTGGGGCGAAGGCTGGGACCGCCTGCTCGCCAAGGACAAGAAGGGCATGCTCCTTCGCCGGATGGAAGAGGCCGTCGACGGGGACTACCAGAACTACAAGGCCAAGGGCGGCGCGTACGTGCGGGAGCACTTCTTCGGGAAGTACCCCGAGACCGCGGCCATGGTCGAGGACATGACCGACGACGAGATCTGGGCCCTCCAGCGCGGAGGCCACGACCCGGCGAAGGTCTACGCCGCCTACGCCCAGGCGATGCAGCACACCGACCAGCCGACGGTCATTCTCGCGAAGACGGTGAAGGGCTACGGGCTCGGCAAGGCGGGCGAGAGCGTGAACATCGCCCACTCGTTGAAGAAGCCCGGGCGCGAAGCCCTCACCGCGTTCCGGGACCGCTACCGGATCCCGATCTCCGACGACGAGCTCGACAACCCGCCGTTCTACAAGCCCGACCCGGACTCGGCGGAGATGCAGTACCTGCGGGAGCGCCGCGAGGCGCTGGGCGGCTACCTGCCGGCCCGTCGGCACGAAGCGGAGGCCCTCGAGGTTCCCGGCCCCGAGGTCTTCGCCAACCAGCTCGAAGGAACCGGCGACCGCGAGATCTCGACGACCATGAGCTTCGTCCGCATGCTGACGGCGCTCACCCGCGACGAGAACCTGAAGAAGCGCATCGTGCCGATCGTCGCCGACGAAGCGCGGACCTTCGGTATGGAGGGGCTCTTCCGAACGCTCGGCATCTACTCGGCCCAGGGTCAGCTCTACGATCCCGTCGATGCCGATCAGGTCATGTGGTACAAGGAGGACTCCGCGGGCCAGATCCTTCAAGAAGGCATCACCGAGGCCGGTGCGATCTCCTCCTGGATCGCGGCCGGGACTTCCTACGCCAACCACGGCGTCGCGATGATCCCCTTCTACATCTACTACTCGATGTTCGGCTTCCAGCGCATCGGCGACCTCGCCTGGGCGGCCGCCGACAGCCAGGCGCGGGGTTTCCTGATGGGAGGCACCGCCGGCCGCACGACGTTGGCCGGCGAGGGGCTGCAGCACCAGGACGGCCACGGGCTGGTCCTCGCGTCGACCATCCCGAACTGCCGGGCCTACGACCCGTGCTTCAACTACGAGCTCGCGACCGTCCTTCACGACGGCCTCGAGCGCATGTACCGCGATCGCGAGAACGTCTTCTACTACGTCACCGTCATGAACGAGAACTACGCCCACCCGGCGATGCCCGAAGGCGTGCGCGAGGGGATCATCGAGGGCATGTATCTCTTCCAGGAAGGGGAAGCCTCGGACCTGCGCGTGCAGCTGCTCGGGGGCGGAACGATCCTGCGCGAGGTGATCGCGGCGGCGGCGCTGCTGCGCGAGGACTGGGGTGTCGAGTCCGACGTCTGGAGCGTGACGAGCTTCAACGAGCTCGGCCGCAACGGCGCCGACGTCGAGCGCTGGAACCTGCTCCACCCCGGCGAGACGCCGCGGGTTCCGGTCGTGACCGAACGCCTCCGGGAGCGGGCGGGCCCGGTCGTGGCCGCCACGGACTACATCCGCGCCTACGCGGACCAGGTGCGCGGCTTCGTGCCGCGGTCCTACCGCGTGCTCGGCACGGACGGTTTCGGGCGCAGCGACACGCGCGTGAAGCTCCGCGAGTTCTTCGAGGTGAACCGCCACTACGTTGCCATCGCCGCGCTGAAGTCCCTGGCCGACGAAGGCAAGATTCCGGCCGGGAAGGTGGGCGAGGCGATCGCGAAGTACGGCGTCGACCCCGAGAAGCCGAACCCGGTGGGAGTCTAGGGTGGCGGAAGGGCGCGCCGTCAAGGTCCCGGACATCGGGGACTTCGATCAGGTCGAGGTGATCGAGATCCTCGTCGCCGCGGGGGACACCGTCGCGGCCGAGCAATCGCTCATCACGCTCGAGAGCGACAAGGCCACGATGGAGATCCCGTCGCCCTTCGCCGGCGTCGTGAAGGAGCTCTCCGTCGCGGTGGGTGACCTCGTCTCCGAGGGGTCGCCGATTGCGGTGCTCGAACCCTCGGGGGAAGCGTCGGCCGAGCCCGCGAAGGCCGGCGAGGCTTCCAGCGCGGCTCCGAAGGCCGAGTCCTCGGAGTCGGCCAGGCCAGCCGAGCCGTCCGCGCCCCAGGCCGCCGCGCCGGCTTCGGGTGTCGCGGAAGCCGGGCCGGCGCAGATGCTCACGAAGGCTCCGCCGCTCGAGAGCCGGCCTGCGCCCCGTGCGTCGCGGGCCCACGCGACGCCGAGCGTGCGGCGGCTCGCCCGGGACCTCGGCGTCGATCTCTCCAAGGTCGTCGGCACCGGGGCCAAGGGGCGCATCAAGAAGGAGGACGTCGAGGCCTTCGTGAAGAAGGCGCTCGCCGGGGGCGCGGGGGCTGCGCCGAGCCCGAGCGGGTTCGCCGTGCCCGAGATGCCCACGATCGACTTCTCGAAGTGGGGGCCCGTCGAGCACCAGCCCCTGAACAAGCTCCGCCGGGTGTCCGCGCGCAATCTCCACCGCGCGTGGCTGACCGTTCCCCACGTCACGCAGTTCGACGAGGCGGACATCACCGAGCTCGAGGAGTTCCGGCAGGCGAAGAAAGGGGAGGCGAAGGAACGGGGGCTCTCCCTCACGCCGCTCGGCTTCTTCCTGAAGGCGTGCGCGGTGACGCTCCAGGACTTCCCGCAGGTGAACTCGTCGCTCGCGCCCGACGGCGAGTCCCTGATCGTGAAGGATTACTTCCACATCGGCATCGCGGTCGACACGGACCGCGGCCTCGTCGTCCCCGTCATCCGCGACGTCGACAAGAAGGGCCTGTTCGATCTCGCCGAGGAGCTGGCGACGGTGAGCCAGAAGGCCCGGGACCGGAAGCTCCGGCCCGAGGACCTCCAGGGCGGGACGTTCTCGATTTCGAGCCTCGGCGGAATCGGCGGCACGGCCTTCACGCCGATCGTGAACGCGCCGGAGGTGGCGATCCTCGGCGTGTCGCGCGCCAGCCTGCAGCCGGTCTGGAGCGAGGAGACCGAGAACTTCCAACCGCGTCTCATCGTCCCGCTCTCCTTCTCCTACGACCACCGCGTGATCGACGGCGCCGACGCCGTGCGCTTCACGACCCGGTTGAAGGCCGTCCTGAGCGACATCCGGAACCTCATCCTGTGAGTGGGGGACGCCTCCCGTGAGCACGGTCGAGATCCGCATCCCGGACATCGGCGAGTTCGAAGACGTCGAGGTGATCGAGATCCTGGTCGCGCCGGGAGACACCGTCGAGGTCGAGCAATCGCTCATCACGCTCGAGAGCGACAAGGCGACGATGGAGATCCCGTCGACCCATGCGGGGACGGTGACCGAGCTTTGCGTCGAGCTCGGGAGCGTGATCTCCGAGGGCGGGTTGATCCTGCGCCTCGAGGTGGCGGGGGATTCGGCCTCCGACGCGGAGCCGGCGCCGTCTCCGAGCGAGAGCCCACCGCCGCCGCCCGCCGAGAAGCCGGAGTCGCAAAGCCCTCCGAGCGCTCCGGCGGAGGCGGCTCCCGCGCCCGCGGCAACGCTGCCGGACGCGGACGTCACGGCCGACGTGCTCGTTCTCGGTGCCGGCCCCGGCGGCTATACGGCGGCCTTCCGCGCGGCGGATCTCGGCAAGAAGGTCGTGCTCGTCGAGCGTCACGCGGCGCTCGGGGGCGTCTGCCTGAACGTCGGCTGCATTCCTTCGAAGACCCTGCTCCACCTGGCCGAGGTGCTCGTGGAGGTGAAACGGCTCGGGGACCACGGCGTCGAGTTCGGCGAGCCGAAGATCGACCTCGAGAAGGTCCGCGGCTTCAAGAACTCCGTGGTGAAGAAGCTCACGGGCGGACTCTCCGGGCTCGCGAAGCGGCGCAAGGTCACGGTGATCGAGGGCAACGGCCGCTTCGAGGGGCCGAATCTGCTGGTGGTCGAGGGGAGCGAGGGCCGCCAGACCGTCGCCTTCGCGAACGCGATCATCGCGGCGGGATCGAGCTCCGTGGTCATCCCGAGCTTCCCGAACGACGATCCGCGGGTGATGGATTCAGGAGACGCCCTCGAACTCGAGGACATCCCCGAACGTCTGCTCGTGATCGGGGGCGGGATCATTGGTCTCGAGCTGGCCTCGGTGTTCTCGGCGCTCGGAAGCAAGGTGACGGTGGTCGAGCTGCTCGACCAGCTGATGACCGGCGCGGATCCGGATCTCGTGAAGCCCCTGCGGAAGATCATCGACGCGCGCTACGAGGCGATCTACACGGGCACGAAGGTCACGGGCATCGAGGCGAAGGAAGACGGCCTCCACGCGAGCCTCGAAGGGGAGGGCGCCCCCGCAGAGGGAGTCTTCGACCGCGTGCTCGTGGCGGTCGGCCGGAAGCCGAACGGCGCGCTGATCGCGGCCGATCGGGCCGGCGTCCACGTCGACGAGCGGGGCTTCATCCCCGTCGACGAGCAGCAGCGCACGAACGTTCCGCACATCTTCGCGATCGGCGACATCGTCGGGCAGCCCATGCTGGCGCACAAAGCGACCCACGAGGGCAAGACCGCCGCCGAGGTGATCGCCGGGAAGAACGTCGCCTTCGAGCCGCTCACGATCCCGTCGGTGGCCTATACGGACCCGGAGGTCGCGTGGATGGGACTGACCGAGCTCCAGGCGAAGGAGCAGGGCGTCGAGGTGCGCAAGGCGAGCTTCCCGTGGGCCGCGAGCGGACGCGCCCTCGGCATCGACCGAAGCGAGGGCCTGACGAAACTGCTCTTCGATCCGGCGTCCGGGCGCCTGCTCGGGGCCGGCGTCGTCGGCCCCCACGCGGGCGAGCTCATCGCCGAACTGGTGCTCGCTCTCGAGCTCGGCGCGGACGCCGAGGACCTCGCGCTCACCGTCCACGCGCACCCGACGCTCTCGGAGACGTCGGCCATGGCTGCCGAGATCGCCGAGGGCACGATCACCGACCTCTACTTCCCGAAACGCTGAGGCCGGCCGCGGCACCTAGCCGCGCAGGGTTTCCTTCCCGGCGGCGGCGACGGCCTCTTCCGCGAGTTCCGTGGCTTCGCCCGGTGCCACGCCCACGGCGCGGAGCGCGCGCTCGACGGCGCGGGCCGGGGCGTCCGACTGCGCGCGGCCTTCGACGATGCGGCGGATGGTGAGCACGATCAGGCCGGCGACCTGGTCGAGCGCCGCATCCTCCGGCCCGACGTCGAAGCGGCCCTTGGCGAGGCCCTCGGCGAGGTCTTCGCGCAGGTAGCGGTCGATGGAGACCGATGCGCCCGGGCGCCCGACCAGCCGCAGGAGGACGCGCGCGAAAACGTCGTCGGCGACGGCGGCCTGGATCATGCGCGCCGAGCCGCGGGCGAACCGGCGGGCCGGGTCCGCGATCGCCTCGCCGGCCGTGGCCGTGGCGAGCGAGAGCGCCAGCTGCTCGGTCAGGGCATCGAGCAGCTCGTCGCGGTCGACGAAGTAGTTGTAGAAGGTGCCGTTCGAGACGTCGGCCTCGGCCACGACGTCGCTCACGGTGAACCCCTCGCCCTTCTCGGCCAGGGCCCGCAGGCCGGCGGCCATGAGCTGGCGCCGGGTCTTCTCCCGTTTTCGATGCCCCCGGGTCCGGGGTTCTTCGGTTCCTGATGCCATGGGGTGACTCTAGCCCAGATTTGAGGGTAATTTCAATATTGACAATATCCTCATTTTGGGGTTTCCTGCCCATCACCAGCGCGGATGCTGGGAAGGAGAGACCGATGGCCGTCCCCCCGTTCGAACCGATCTCCCTCGAGGCGTACCAGCGGGCGCTCGCACCCCTGCGCCAACTCCTGAGCCCCGTGGCGCTCGGCCTCGAGAACGTCCCGAAGGCGGGCCCGGTCCTCTTCGTCGGCAACCACACCATCTACGGCGGGCTCGACGCGGCCATGCTCGGCCTCTCGATCTACGAGGGCACGGGTCGCCACATCCGCGGCCTGGCTGACACGCTGCACTACCAGATCCCCGGCTGGCGGGGGCTCCTCTCGCGCATGGGCGCGGTCGTGGGCTCCCGCGAGAACTGCGCGCAGCTCTTCCGCGAAGGGCACGCCGTGATGGTCTTCCCCGGCGGCGGGCGCGAAGTGAACCGGCGGCGGGGCGAGGAGTACAAGCTGATCTGGAAGGAGCGCATCGGCTTCGCGCGCATGGCGATCGAGTACGGCGTGCCGATCGTGCCGTTCACTTCGCTCGGCGTCGACGACATGTTCGAGGTGTTCCTCGACGTCGACCACGTGCTCGATTCCCCCGTCGGCTCGCTGCTCCGGCGGCTCGGCATCACCGAACAGGCCTGGTTCCGGGGCGGGGAAGCGATCCCGTCTCTCTCGCTCGGGAAGGGCCCCTTCGGGCTGCCCCGCCTCGAGCGCCAGTACTTCCGTTTCGCGGAGCCCATCGACACGACGGCCTGGGCTGGCCGGCACGAGGACCGCGACGCGTGCTTCGAGCTGCGCAAGGAGGTCGGGCGCGAGATCGAGATGGGCGTCGGCGTGCTGGCGGAACGGCGCGACCAGGATCCCGAACGCTACCCGGTGCAGCGCCTGCTGCGCGCCGCCGCCGCGCGGCTGGGCTGAACCCGACTCTTTCCAGGAGAGCATCCCCATGGAACTCGGAATTCGCGGCCGCAAGGCCATCGTCTGCGCCTCGAGCCGGGGCCTCGGGCGCGCCTGCGCCGAGGCGCTCGCTCGCGAGGGCGTCCACCCGACCCTGAACGGCCGCGACGCCGCCACGCTGGAAGAGACGGCGGGCGCGATCGTCAAGGAGCACGGCGTCGAGGTCGGCTTCGTGGCCGGGGACATCGCGCAGGAGGAGACGCGGGCGGCATTGCTCGAGGCGTGCCCCGCTCCGGACATCCTCGTGAACAACAACGGCGGCCCGTCCCCGGGCCGCTTCGCCGATTGGGACCGCGACGCCTGGATCGACGCCCTCGACGCCAACATGCTCGCCCCCCTGGCGATGATCCGCGCGGTCCTCGAGGGCATGGTCGAGCGCCGCTTCGGCCGCATCGTGAACATCACCTCGGCCATGGTGAAGACGCCGATCTCGCCCATGGGCCTCTCGACCGGCGCGCGGACGGGTCTGACTTCGGTCAGCAAGGCGCTCTCGCGAGACGTGGCCCACGCGAACGTCACGATCAACAACCTGCTCCCGGAGCGCATCGATACGGCGCGCCAGCGCGGGATGGCCGAGCTGCGGGCGAAGCTCGGCGGCGTCTCGATCGAGCAGGCCTACGACGAAATGAAGAAGTCGATCGCCGCGGGCCGGCTCGGCCGCCCGGAAGAGTTCGGCGATGCGTGCGCGTTCCTCGCGAGCGCCCAGGCCGGCTTCATCTCCGGACAGAACCTCCAGCTCGACGGCGGCAGTTACGCCGGCCTGATCTAGGGAGACCCCATGTCGAATCACGACTCACCGTTTCTCATCGTCGGCGCCGGCCCGGTCGGGATGATCCAGGCGATCCTGCTCGCGAAGCAGGGGCGCCGCTGCCTCGTCGTCGAGCGCAGGGACGGGCCCCAGACCGCGCCGGCGGCCCACGTGGTCAATGCGCGCTCCTTCGAGATCTGCCGCCAGGCGGGGCTCGACATGGAGGCCATCGACGCCGCCTGCAAGAACCCGGAGGACGCGGGCCACGTCCGCTTCGTCACGCGGCTCGCGGGCGAGGAGATCGGCCATCTGCCCTTCGAGCGGCAGGGGGAGGAGTGCCTCCGCTACACGCCGACCCCGCTGCGCAACCTTTCGCAGCATCGCTTCGAGCCGATCCTCGCCGACGCCGTGCGCAAGCTTCCGAACGTGGAGCTCCGCTACGGCTGGCAGTGGGAGGAGAGCGAGCAGGACGCCGAGGGCGTGACCTCGAAGGTGCGCGATCTCGCGAGCGGCGAGGTCCACGAGGTCCGCAGCCGCTACGTGATCGCCGCCGACGGTGCGGGGAGCCGCGTGCGCAGGTCGCTCGGCATCGAGATGCAGGGCCCCCCGCGCATCCAGAGCTTCCTGATGATCCACTTCGGCGCGAACCTGCGCGAGCTCGTGAGGGACCGGCTCGGGGTCTTGCACTTCATCGTGGATCCGGAGGCGGGCGGCGCCTTCATCGCGCACGACATCGACCGCGAGTGGGTCTACATGCACGACTACGACCCCGAGCAGGAGTCCGAGGCCGACTACGACGAGGCGCGCTGCCGCTCCCTCGTCCACCGCGCCCTCGGCGAGGAGGTGCCGATCGAGATCCTCCACTCGGGGACGTGGCACATGAGCGCCCAGGTCGCCGACGGCATGGGGGAGGGCCGCATCTTCCTCGCGGGCGATGCCGCCCATCGCTTCCCGCCGACGGGCGGTCTCGGCCTCAACTCGGGCTTCCAGGACGCCCACAACCTCGCCTGGAAGATCGGGGCGGTCGAGGATGGCTGGGCGCCGGCGCGGCTGCTCGAGACCTACGCCGAGGAGCGGATCCCCGTCGCCCAGAACAACGCCAACCAGAGCCTGCGCAACGCCTTGAAGATGGTGCTCCTGGCCCAGGCGCTCGGCATCGATGCGGAGCCGACGACGCAGCGCATGGCCGCGACGCTCGCTGACCCCGAGGGCCGAAAGGCCGTCGAGGCGGCCGTCGAGGAGCAGGCCGAGCACTTCGACATGCTCGGGCTCCAGCTCGGGTACGTCTACGACCGCGGCGCCCTGGCCCTCGAGGGCAGCACGCCGCCGGCGCTCGATTCCCCGCGCGAGTACGAGCCTTCGGGGCACCCCGGCGCCCGGCTGCCCCACGCGTGGGTCGGCGAGGGCGGCGACGGACGTTCGACGCTCGACGAGGTCACGGCGAAGGGCTTCACGCTCTTCAGCTTCGGCGACCACGAGCGCTGGGCCGAAGCGGTCGGGGGGCTCGGCGCGGTGCCCTGTTCACAGGTTCGTGTGGGCGACGAGCGGGTGGCCTGGGCGCGCACCTGTGGCGTCGAGCCGGGGGGCGCCTTGCTCGTCCGGCCCGATCAGCACGTCGCCTGGCGGGCCACCGAGATCCCGAACGACCCGGGCCCGGCGCTCTCCCGCGCCGTCGCCACCATTCTGGAGGGTTGAGATGGCCATCCAGGTGATTCGATACGAAGCCGACGGCCGGTCCGTTTGGGGCGTCGTCCGGGGCGAGCGCGTCGCCCCGATCGAGGGCGACTATGCGACGACCCGGGAGTTCATGCTCGAGGCCGCGCCGCGCGTCCGCAGCGGAAGTGCAGCGCTCGGGCCCGAAGTGGCGCTCTCCGAGGTCGAGGCCCTGTGCCCGATCACGACCGACCGTCAGTTCCTGTGCCAGGCGATCAACTACCACTCCCACCTCCGGGAGTCGGGCTTCGACCCGGCGACGAACCCCTTCAACATCTTCTTCCGCAAGGCGTCCTCGTGCCTGGCCTCGGCGACCGCGGACGTCGTGGTCCCGAGCCACGTCGAGTTCCTCGACTACGAGGTCGAGATCGGTCTGGTCTTCTCGCGCGACGTCGACGGGCCCGAGGAGGTCACGGAGGCGAACCTCGCGGACTACGTCGGCGGTCTGGTCGTGTTGAACGACGTCAGCGCCCGCGACGTGCAGCTTCCCGAGGGGCAGTTCTACAAGGGCAAGAGCTATCGGACCTTCGGCCCGGTCGGGCCCTACCTCGTGCTCGTCGACGCCGCGGAGCTTCGCCGTTTCGCCGAGCTCCGGCTCGAGCTCTCCGTCAACGGCGAGGTCCGCCAGAACTCGCTCGCCAGCGACATGGTGCATCGCCCACCGGCCACGCTGACGGAGTTCTCGGCGTTGCAGGACTGGCAGGCCGGGGATCTGCTGGCCACGGGAACGCCCGGCGGCTGCGCCCTGCAGGCGCCCGCGAAGCCGTTGGCCCTCCTCGCGCGGGCCGTCTCCCCGCTGCGCCGACAGCAGCTCGTGCGGCGCGTCGCCGCGCGGAACCCCCGCTGCCTGCGGGCCGGGGACGAAATCGAAGCTTCGGTGCGGACCGACGACGGCGCGATCGACCTCGGCGTCCTGCGCAACCGCGTCGTCGCCGCACCCGCCAACCCCCTCTCGTGAACGGACAGGAGAACCCCATGGACGAACCGATCACCCGCGCCAAGGATCTCGCCTACGTACGGATGCAAGCCCCGGACCTCGCGAAGGGCGAGAAGTTCCTCGAGGACTTCGGCCTGATCGTGAGCGCCCGCACGCCGGACACGCTCTACGCGCGGGGCACGGACTCCCCCCACCACGTCTACATCCTCCACGAAGGCGAACCCGACTGCCGCAGCATCGCCTTCCACATGAACAGCCTCGACGATCTCGAGCGGCTGCATCGCGAGGCCGGAGCCACGCCCGTCGAGAAGCTCGACGAGCCGGGCGGGGGCCACGCCGTGCGCCTCACCGACCCCCACGGCATGACCGTCGAGGCGGTCTTCGGGATGGAGGCGCTCGAGCCCATCGATGCCGGGAAGTCGCTTCCCCTGAACGTCGACGGTCAGCAGAACCGGGTCGGCCGGTTCGCGGACGTGAAGCGCGGCGCCGCGACGGTGAAGCGGATCGGGCACCTCGTGATCGAGACCGAGCGGATCGAGGAGGCCTACCTCTGGTACTGGAAGCACTTCGGCCTGCTGCGCACGGACAAGGTCGTCCAGCCCTCGGGCGCCGACGGCATGCTGTTCACCCGCCTCGACAAGGGGCTCGAGTACACGGACCACCACACGGTCGGCTTCCAGTTCTGCATGGACGGCATCGAGCGCCTCCAGCACGTCTCCTTCGAGGTCCAGAACTTCGACGACGTGATGGTCGGCCACGAGCACCTGGCGGCCGACGGCGCCTACAAGCACGTCTGGGGCATCGGCCGTCACCGGCTCGGCGGGCAGATCTACGACTATTGGAAGGATCCGTGGGGCCGCATCCACGAGCACTGGGCCGACACCGATCTGCTGAACGTCGAGTACGAGTCGACCGTCCAGGGCACCGACGGCGGGCGCGACTACTGGGGAAAGAACCCGGAGCCGACGATCAGCTACCTCATCCAGAGTTGGAACTTCACGACCCTTGCGAATCTGGCGACCGTGGCTGCGGGCATGGCCAAGGAGAAGTTCTTCAAGCGGTAGCGGGCCCTGCGCGGGCGCTCACTCCCAGAGCGGGAGCGTGAGCCGGTAGGTGTCGTCGAGGAGGTGGGCCGCGAGGCTGGCGCTCCCGCCCGTCAGAACGAGCGTGTCGCCGACGATGCCCGCGGCTGCGCCCTGGATGCCGAAGCGGAGCCCGGGCAGCTCGAACCATTCGTCGCGCTCGGGGTCGTAGGCGCTGACGTCGGGCACGGCGGTCTCGCGCCCGCCGACGTCGGGAGGGAAGAGGCTTCGCTGCCAGACGCTCCGCCCGCCGAGGATCACGATCCGGCCGTCGACCACCACCGTGGCCCACTCGAAGTGGGAGCGGCCGCGCGGCAGGCTCGCGACCTCCCGCCAGGTATCGTTCGCCGGGTCGTAGACGTGCACGTAGGGCACGTCGCGAAGCCAATCGTCGTGGCCGAACTGACCGCCGATCCCGTAGACGAGCCCGCCGAGGGAAGCGCCGGAGAGGTGGCCCCGTGGCTCGGGCAGGGCGGCCCGAGGCTCCCAGCGGGCGTCCCCGTCCGAGAGATCCAGCGCCCAGTGGTCGCCACTCACGTTCTGCCGGTCGACGAACCCGCCGAAGTAGTGGAGCCGGTCGCCGTGCTTCACGAGCGCACCCCCAGCGCGGGCCGAGGGCAGGGGAGGCCCCGTGCGCCAGGTCTCGGCGCGCGTGTCGAGGATCCAGGTTTCCGCCGTCACCACGCCGGGGTTGTCGCCGACGTAGCCCCCGACGAGCCACACGTCGTCCCCGACGACGGCCGTCATGTTGTGGGTGACGTTGGTCGGAAGGTCCGCCGCGGAGTCCCAGCGGTCGGCCGCCGGGTCGTAGACGTCCACCCGGTAGCTCGCCGCGAGCTCCGTTCCGGTGAATCCGCCGAACACGAAGAATCGGTCGCCGACCACGGCGCCCGGGTACTCGGCACGATGGATCGGGTTGGGCGCGCCGTAGGGGTCCCAGGCAGCGACGCCCGGATCCCTGAACACGTGCCAGGCGTCGTGGGCGACCGGCGCGAGCCACAGGCCGAAGAGGACTCCGGCGAGGGCGAGGAGGATCCAGAGGGTTCGCACGGGCGGATCCTACCGGATGGATCGAGCCGCGTGCAGGCTCTCCGCGCCGCAGCCGTAGGCCCGGGTTGCCGACGATCCTTCTGCGCATCGGTTGCGTCCGAGGCTGGAGTAGCATGGGAGCTGGAGCGCTGGGGCTGAGCATGGGACGCGATGTAGCTGGATCCGGGACTCTCCGACCGTGCCGCTCGGCCGGGGGCCGACTCGTCCGCGCATGGGCTGCGGCGACCCTCGTCGTCTTCCTGGCATCGAGCGCCCAGGCCGGGTTCACGGACGTCACGGACGCGGCCGGCCTCGGGGGCTACGTCCAGTTCGACCCGGCGAACCCGGAATCGGAGTGCCTGACCTTTCCGAGCCCCTTCAGCTGCGAGACCGAGCGCCTGAGCGGGGGCGCCGCCACGGCCGACGTCGATGGCGACGGCTGGCCGGACCTCTACGTGACCCGCCTCGACGCTCCGGACCTGCTCTTCCGCAACCGTGGCGACGGGACCTTCGAGGACTTCACCACGACGGCGGGGCTCTCGGGGTTCGACCTGCAATCGAACGGCGCGAACTTCGCCGACGTCGACAACGACGGCGACCCGGATCTGTACGTGCTCGTGGTCGGACTGGCCACGGATCCGGTCAACAGCTGCTTCTACCTGTTCATCAACGACGGCAGCGGACACTTCACCGAGGAGGCCGTCGTGCGCGGGGCGGCGGTCGCCTCCGACGAGAACCGGGGCGGGTTCAGCGTCGCCGTCGGAGACTACGACCGCGACGGCTTCGTCGACCTCTACACGACGGACTGGGCCACCGACGAGCTCGAGGAGCCCCACGGCCGGCTGCTGCGCAACCGGGGCGTCCTGGCTCCCGGCCACTTCGAGGACGTGACGGACGCCGCCGGCGTGCGGATCGACCCGGACCCGGCCTGCGCGGCCGCGTCGACCTGCGAGACCTTCGGCTTCGCCCCGGCCTTCGTCGATCTCGATGGCGACGGCTGGCTCGACCTGGCCGTCGCCGCGGACTTCGGGACGAGCCGCCTGTTCTGGAACGACGGCGATGGAACCTTCAGCGACGGGACCGTGGCGGCCGGCGTCGGCACCGACGAGAACGGGATGGGCTCGACCTTCGGGGACTACGACGGGGACGGCGACCTCGACTGGTTCGTGACGTCGATCTTCGACCCGGACGAGACCTGCGATCAGCCCGGTCAGCAGTGCAACTGGGGCTACACCGGGAACCGGCTCTACCGGAACCTCGGGGGCCGGCTGTTCGAGGACGCCACCGACGAAGCGGGCGTACGCGACGGCTACTGGGGTTGGGGCGCCGCGTTCTTCGACTTCGACAACGACGCGGACCTCGACCTCGCGATGACCAACGGCGTCGAGTTCCCGATCCTCCCCGAGCCGCAACGGAGCGTCTACGCCCGTTTCGATCCCGACCCGATGCGGATGTGGCGCAACGACGGCCCCGGGGCGATGCCGGAGGTCTCGGCCGGCCTGGGGCTCACGGATCTCGGCTCGGGCAAGGGCCTCTTGACCTTCGACTACGACCGGGACGGAGATCTCGACCTGTTCGTGGCGAACAACGCGGCCACGGGCGTGCTCTATCGCAACGACGAAGACGGCGGGAACGAATGGTTGCGCGTGCGCATCGCGGGCGGCCCGGGCTTCAACGCCGACGGCATCGGCGCGGTCGTGACGCTCCAGGCCGACCCCGGCGGGCCGGTCCAGGTCCGGCACGTCGGCGCCTCGAGCCATTTCCTCGGCGAGAGCGAGCGGACGCTCCACTTCGGCCTCGGCGACCACCCCGGGCCGATCCACCAGCTGACCGCCACCTGGCCCGGGCTCGGGACCGCGATCTTCGGCACGGTCGCGGTCAATCAGGAGATCGTGCTCGTGCCGCCCGTGGGCCAGCCCGATGGCGACGGGGATGGCCTGAGCGATGCCGACGAAGCGGTCCTCGGCACGAATCCGGCGGCCGCCGACAGCGATGGCGACGGCCTGTCGGACGGACAGGAGATCGGCTCCGTCGCCTCGCCCCGGGACTCCGACGGCGACGGAACCATCGACGCGCTCGACGCCGACGACGATGGCGACGGCGTGCCGACCCGCGACGAAGACGCGAACGGCAACGGCAACCCGGCCGACGACGACGCGGACGGGGACGGGACGCCCGATTACCTCGAAGTCGACGCCGACGCCGACGGCATCGACGACGCCGACGACAACTGCCCAGGCCACGGGAACCCGGGCCAGGAGGACGCGAACGTCGACGGGATCGGGGACGTCTGCCAGCCGGACGACGCCGACGGGGACGGCTGGCCGAACACCGAGGACAACTGCCCCGTGGTGGCGAACCCGCTCCAGGAGGACGCGGATCTCGACGGCATCGGCGATGCCTGCGAGGACGACCGCTCGGTCGCCCGGCAGTGGAACGAGGAACTCCTGAACGCGATCCGCCGCGACTTCGCGCGCCCGACCGTCCATGCGCGAAACCTGTTCCACGTCTCCGCCGCTATGTGGGACGCCTGGGCCGCCTACGCAACGACCCCGGCCCAGGTGCTTCACGAAGAGCGCTCCGTCGCCGCCGACGTCCCGGCCGCGCGCGCCCGCACGATCAGCTACGCGGCCTACCGGATCCTCTCCGCACGTTTCGCCGCGTCGCCGGGCGCATCCTTTTCCCAGATCTCCTTCGACGCCCGCATGACGCAGCTCGGCTACGACCCGAGCTACACCGCCACCTCGGGCGGCGCCGACCCCGCAGCGGAGCTCGGCAACCGCATCGCCGAAGCCGTGCTGGCCTTCGGCCTGGCGGACGGATCGAACGAGCAGGGCGGCTACGCGAACCAGTACTACGAACCGTCGAATCCGCCGCTCATCGTGACGCTTCCGGGCAACCCGGGCATCCTGTTCCCGAACCTCTGGCAGCCTCTCGCGCTCGACTTCTTCATCGACCAGAGCGGGAACCCGATCCCCGGCGGTACGCCGCCTTTCCTGAGCCCCGAGTGGGGTCAGGTCGTGCCGTTCTCGTTGGCCGCCGAGGACGCGACGGTCTTCTCGCGCGGAGGGTTCGACTATTGGGTCTACCACGACCCGGGCCCGCCCCCGCTGCTCGGCACCCCGACCGCGGAGGACTACCTCGACGGTTTCGAGATGGTCGCGCTCTGGAGCAGCCACCTCGACCCCGCCGACGGTGTGATGTGGGACATCTCGCCGGCATCGAACGGCAACGCGCCGCTGCCGGAGCCGGACGAGTGGCGGACGTACTACGACTTCGAGCAGGGGTGGGACTGGGGAACCGGCCACGCGATGAACCCCGCGACCGGGCTGCCCTACGAGCCCCAGGTGGTTCCGCGTGCCGACTACGCGCGGGTCCTCGCGGAGTTCTGGGCGGACGGACCGGATTCGGAGACGCCGCCGGGCCACTGGTTCGCGATCGCGAACTACGTGAGCGACAACCTGGCCGAGAAGCGGATCGGCGGCCGGGGCCCGCTGCTCGACGACCTCGAGTGGGACGTGAAGCTCTACCTCGCCCTCGGCGGCACGATGCACGACGTGGCCGTGGCCGTCTGGGGCATGAAGGGCTGGTACGACTACGTCCGGCCGGTGTCGGCTCTGCGCGCCATGGCCGAGCGCGGGCAGCGCTCCGACCCCGGCCTCCCGCGCTACGACGCCGAAGGCTTCGAGCTCCGACCGGGGTTCATCGAGCTGGTGACGGTGGCGAGCAGCGCTCCGGGCGAGCGGCACGAGCACCTCGCGGAGCACGTGAACGAGATCGCGATCCTCGCCTGGCGGGGCCCGGGCTTCATCGTCGACCCCGAGTTGGACGTGGCCGGCGTCGATTGGATCCTCGCGAAGGACTGGTGGCCCTACCAGCGGCCGAGCTTCGTCTCGCCGCCCTTCGCCGGGTTCCCGTCCGGCCACAGCGCGTACAGCCGGGCCGCCGCCATGGTGCTCGACTCGCTCACGGGCTCGCCGTACTTCCCCGGTGGCTACGGCGAGTTCGAGGCGCCGAAGGATGCCTTCCTGGTCTTCGAAGACGGCCCGAGCGTCCCGCTGAAGCTGCAGTATGCGACGTACTACGACGCCTCCGACCAGACCAGCCTCTCGCGGATCTGGGGCGGCATCCATCCGCCCCAGGACGACATCGTCTCGCGCCACATCGGCGCGCGGATCGCCTTCGACGCGCTCCTGCACGTCACCGAGATCTTCACACCGCCCCCGCCGCCCCAGTGCGCCGACGGCGTCGACAACGACCTCGACGGTCTCGTGGACTTCGGCCAGGACCCCGACTGCGCGAGCCCCGAAGACGACAACGAGTGGCCGATGAACTGCGGCCTCGGCGGAGAGGTCGCGCCGCTCTTGAGTCTGATCCTGGTGATGCGCAACCGCCGGAGACGGGGCGGCGTCCCGGGAGCTACTTCTCGAGCTCCTGCCAGGAGCTGATCAGCGCCTCCACGAAGTCGTGGAGATCCGGCACGCGGTCCCAATCGGAGTTGAGACCCCAGTAGAGGGCGTCGTTGTAGCTGAAGAGCGCCAGCCCGAGCGCCTGGTTGCTGAAGAGCGGCACGACGGGATAGATCTCGAGCAGCGGGGCTTCGAGCAGGTAGAGCGGCACCGGCGGCCCCGGCACGTTGGTCACCACCAGGTTGAAGGGCAGGGAGCGTGCCTGGAGCCGCACGGTCTGGGTGACGAGCCCCGGCATGATCCAATCGCTGAAGTTCTCGATCAGCTCGGCGCCGTAGGCCTGGCCCGAACGCTTCGCCTCGCTCGTGGCCTCGAGGATGCGCATGAGGCGGTCCTGGGGCATCGAGGCGTTCACCGGCAGGGGCACCATCATCTGCGAGACGCGGTTGCCGAGCTTTCCGCGCTCGTCCTTCTCGCGGGTGCTGACCGGGACCATCACGCGGAAGTCGAGCTCGTCGACGTCGTCGCCGCGATTGCGCAGGAAGGAGCGGAGGGCTCCGGCGACGGTGGCGAGGACCGCATCGTTCAGGGTCCCTCCGCGCGAGTGGGCGAGCTTGCGCATGGCTTCGAGTTCGAAGCGGATCCAATCGAAGCGGCGGTGCGGCCCGATGGCCTCCGGATTGAGTGACGTGGGCGAGGCCCCGGTGAGGCCCGCGCCGATCACCTCGGTCACCGCATCCAGGCCGTCGCGCAGGGAGCCGATCGTCCTGCGGGGGGAGCGGACGGCGTCTCCGGCCTTGCGGGCGAGGGTCAGCGGGGCCAGCGCACGCCGCGCGACGCTGTAGGAGAGCAGGGCGCCGCCCGAGGGCGCGGGCCGCGGCTCCCAGGGCGGAGCGGTTTCGACCTCCGCGTCCGGCGTCGGACGCAGCAGGGCCGCGATCAGGTCGACGCCCGAAACCCCGTCGATCATGCAGTGATGCACCTTCGCGATCACTGCGAAGCGGTCGCCCTCGAGCCCCTCGACGAGCCACATCTCCCACAGCGGTTTTCCGCGGTCGAGCTTCTGGGACATGATGCGGCCGGCCAGGCGCTTGAGCTGGCGGATGTCCCCGGGCGCGGGCAGGGCCGTGTGCCGGACGTGGTAGTCGAGGTTGAAGTCCGCATCGTCCACCCAGGCCGGGTGGCCCTCGACGGGGATGGTCTCCAGCCGCTGGCGATAGCGCGGGAAGTCGTGGATGCGGGCGCCGACCATCTGGGTGATGCGGCCGGCATCGAGGTGCCCGTCGGCGTCGCGCACCGGCGCGGCGTCGAGCAGCAGCACGGCGCCCACGTGCATGTGGGTGCCCGGGTCCTCGATGTCCAGGAACGATGCGTCGAGAGCGGTGAGGCGTTCGGAGAAGGCCATGGTCCCTCCGTCGGCCGATTCTACTCCGTCCCCGGGCTCGCGAGCGCCTCGATCGCGCCTTCCTAGAGCTGCTCGAGGTTCTCGAGGTGGGCCTCGGCCGTCGAGAGCAGGGCCTCGCGCCGTTCGCGCGACATCTTGTCCCACGTCCGGTAGACCATGCCGATCCGCGGGTTGCCCTCGAGCTTCTCCCGGTGGCGATGGTGGAAGTGCCAGTAGAGGCTGTTGAACGGGCAGGCGCCTTCTCCCACGCGCTCGCTGGCGGAGTAGGCGCAGCCGGTGCAATAGGGCCCCATCTTCTTCAGGTAGTTGGCGCTGCTCACGTAGGGCTTGGTCCCGACCAGGCCGCCGTCGGCGAACTGGCTCATGCCCCGGGTGTTGGTGACCTCGACCCAGTGGAGCGCGTCGACGTAGACGCCGAGGTACCAGGCGTCGACGGCGTCCGGGTCCACGCCGACGAGCAGCGCGAAGTTCCCGGTCACCATGAGCCGCTGGATGTGGTGGGCGTAGGCGTGGTCGAGGGTCTGGCCGATGGCGTGGCGCAGGCAGGCCATGCGGGTTTCGCCGGTCCAGTACCAGCCCGGCAGGGGGCGGTCGTGAGCGAAGAAGTTCCGTTCGGCGAACTCCGGCATGTGCTCCCAGTAGAGGCCCCGCATGTACTCGCGCCAGCCGAGGACCTGGCGCACGAAACCCTCGACCTGGGCGATGTCGGCGTGCTCCGGGTCGGACCGCCAGCGCGCCTCGACCGCCGCGACGACCTCCCGCGGCGAGATGAGCTTCGCGTTCAGGACGAAGGAGAGGCGGGAGTGGAAGAGGCTCCAGCTCTCGGGGGTCATCGCGTCCTGGTAGTCGCCGAAGTGGGGCAGCAGCGTGTCGACGAAGTAGCGCAGGGTCTCGAGGCCTTCCTCGCGGGTGACGGGCCATCCGAAACGATCCGGCTCGACCCGGCCGAGGGTCTCGACGCCGCAGCGGTCGAGCATCGAGAGCAGGTCGCCGACGTCCCGGTCGAAGACCCGGGGCGGAGGGGGTGCCAGGCCCTTCGGAAGCCGCTTGCGGTTCGAGGCGTCGAAGTTCCACTTGCCCCCGGCCGGCGCATCGTCGGACTCGATCAGGATGGCGTGCTTCTTCCGCATCGCGCGGTAGAAGCTCTCCATCACCCACGTCTTCTTGCCGCGGAAGTGTTCGGCGGCTTCGTGGCGGCGAGTCAGGAAGTGGGCGTCCTCGACCCTGCGGGACTCGACGCCTTCGAGTGTCTCGGTGAAGGCGGCGAGCTGCCGGTCGACGCGCCAGGAGTCCGGTTCCTGGTAGGCGAAGTGGCGGGCTCCGCAGGCCTCGAGGACGGCTTCGAGGTTCTCCGCGAGCGAGTGCGTGTTGGCCGGGTCGTCGAGCGCGAGGTAGTGCACCCGGTGCCCGTCGGCGCGGCGCTCGTCCGCGAACGCCCGCATGGCGAGGAAGAATGCGAGGACCTTCTGCACGTGGTGCCGCGCGTAGTCCGTCTCCTGGCGCATTTCCATGATCAGGTAGAGGACGCCCGGGTCGGCCTCGGCGAACCACTCGTGCCGGGCATCGAGCTGATCCCCGAGGACGAGGCGAACTTCGCGGGCGGGGTCGAGCTGCATCGTCTCCTCTCCGGGCCGGGCGTCCCCTCAGCCTAGCCGGCGGTTTCCCGGGGTCGATGCGGCCCGAAGGGTTGCAATCGGCGTTGGGTGTCGGAGGTTTCACTGAAAGGCTCGAGCGAACAGGGGGTGTTCCATGGTGCGAAGGGGGTTCCGGGCGGCGGCGGTGTTGGCGGCGCTGTGCGTGGTCGCGTGCGGCAGTGACGAGACCACGCCCGGCGGCGATACCGAGACGCGGGCGCTGATGGGGGAGATCTACCGGGCGATCCAGGTCTTGTTGCCGGCGAGTGCCGAACCGGAGCCCTTCGAGGACCCCGCGAAGGCCGCCGAGTTCGAGGCGGCGCTGGCTCGGCTGTCGACCAGCACCGACCGGCTCGTGGATCACGTCGAGGGGGATGCCCAGGGCGGCTTCCTCGCGCGGTCGATCGCCTACGACACCGCACGGGTCGCCCAGGCCTACGAAGCGGGCCGCCGCGATCGGGCTGCGTTCCTCGTCCGTCGCATCACGGAGAGCTGCATCGTGTGCCATTCGCGGCTCCCCGATACGGCCGATCGGCCGCTCGCGAAGGGCTTCCTCGACGTCGAAGGGCTGGCCGCCTTGCCTCCCGACCAGCGTGCGGCCCTTCAGCTGGCGACGCGGCGTTTCGACGACGCGCTGGCCACGATCGAGGCCCAGCTGGCTTCGCCCGATCATCCGGCGATGCTGCTCGGGGCCCTGACCGATCTGCTCGTGGTTTCGGTCCGGATCCAGCAGGACTTCGATCGCCCGGTTCCCGTGCTCGAACGATTCGCCCGCCGGCCCGATCTCTGGTCGGCCCTTCGCCGCGACGTCGAAGCGTGGATCGCGGCGCTTCCGGAGCTGCGCGCGCGTACGGCGGGGCCGCCGCGGCTCGCCGTGGCCCGGGCCCTCGTCGAAGAGGCGCGCGGCCTCGCCACGGTCCCGGACAGCCATCGATCCGTCGCTCACTACGTGGCCGCTTCGAGTGTGCTGGAGCGCTTCGTCGAGGCGGACCCCGGCCCCTCCGCGGAGACGGCGGAGGCCTACTACCTGCTCGGACTCACCGAGGCGTGGATCGGACGCAACTACTGGGTCACCTCCGCTCCGTTCCTGCTCGAGACCTCCATCCGCATGGCGCCGGGCGAACCCCTGGCGCGCGATGCCTTCGCCCTGCTCGAGCGCGAGCTGCTGGCGAGCTTCGAGAGTGCGGAGGAGTCGCTTCCGCCCGGGGATGCCGAGGAGCTTGCGGAGCTCCGCGCCCTGATCGACGCCCGGCCCTAGCGCGGGATCCAGCCCTAGCGCGCGATCCAGCGGATGGGGGCCGCGTCGGGCTCGAGGTTCTCGAGCAGGACCCAGAGGGCGAGGGCCGTCGGATGCGGGTCCGAGCGCTTCGCGCCGGGCCCGAGCGGCCAGCCGCCGTCGGGGCGCTGGGCATCGAGCAGCGCCTCGAGCCACGCGGGGTCGATGCGGTCCGCCGCGCCCAGGTAGTAGAGCATCACGAGCGCCTCGATCCACAGGTCGGTCGCGTTCCCGACGGTGAGGGTGTCGCGTCCGTCCACGAGCGCGCCGAGCGCCTCGATCTGACGCTCCTGCAGGACGGCGACCTCGATCTCCGGCCGGCAGCCCTGCTCGAGGGTCCATTGGCTCGCGAGCGCGGCGTGGGTGAGGGCGTACCCGCCGATGCGCGTCGCCTCGCGGAGCACGTCGTTCCAGTTCTCGGGCAGGCGGATGCGATCGCAATGCAAGGCGCTCGCCGTCATCCGGTCGATCGGCGTCGAGAGCTCGGCGATCGTCCGTTTCGGGACGCGGGCGCCCGGATCGACGAGGCGCCGGAAGATGGCCGCGAGCTCCGGGCGCTCCTGCTCCATCGGGACTTCGTGGAGCGCGGCGCCGGCCGCGTTCACGAGCTCGAGGCCGAAGCGCCGATGGAGGTAGCCGAACAGGTTGGCCCAGCCCGGGTCGACCGTCCGGACCTCTCGCGCGAAGTACTCGACGGCTCCGCGCCGCGCGGCCTCGAAGCGGCGCTCGGGCCCACAGCCGCTCACGGCCAAGAGGAGTGCGCAGAGCAGGGCCGGGCTCGCGAGTCTTCGTCTCACGTGGGGGATCCTAGGGGAGGCTCGCGTGCAGGGCGCGAAGCTCGGAGATCGTCGGCGGCCCGAAGCGGGTCCGGAGCACCCGGCCCTCCGCATCCGTCACGATCGTGGCGGGCAGGGCCTCCCGGCCGAGGGCGCGCTTCACGTGCGCCGAGGCGGCCGCGCGTGCAGCGAGCGGAAGGTCGACGAGGAGTTCGTAGGCCGGGCGGTGCTCGGCACGCCAGCGTTCGAGCGCGGCCCGGTCGTCCGCGGGTTCCACGGGGATGCCCCACCAGCTCGCGTCCTGGAAGGCGTCCCGGAGGAGGGCGACGTGCGGCAGCTCGGCGACGCAGGCTTCGCACCAGTTGGCCTGGGTGGTGAGGACCCGGAGCGGGCGGCCGCTCGGGTCCGGGAGGTTCGCGAGGAGCCGGGCGCCGCCGTCGCGGGGCGCTGCGGCCGGCGGCGGGGTCGGCGTCCACGCGAGCCGTTCGGGGTCGGCGTCCTGGCGGAAATGCACACGGGTGCCGGCTTCGACCGCGGTGAGCTGCTGGCGCTCCCCGGACGGCCAGACCACTTCGACCGCCTCGGCGCGGTCCGCTTCGCCGAGGCCGAAGAGCAGGCGTCCATGGTTCTGGGCGGCGAAGCCTTCGCCGAGCCGGAACTCGCGAAGGAGCCGCGTCTCACCGACGCGGACTTCGACGCGGGCCCCGGCGCCGTCACGCGGGCTCGACCCGGGGCGCGCTGCGGCGGTGCGGTTGGCGCCCTCGAGGGTGACGACCAGGAAGCGTCCGCCGGCATCGCCGAGCTCGTTGCGGAAGAGCTGGAAGAACGGCTCGTTGGCGTTCACCACGGCGAGGTCCGGGAAGCCGTCGCGGTCGAAGTCGAGTACGGCGAAGGCGCGGCCGTCGGCGGGGTGGTCGAGTCCGGAAAGTCCGGAGACGTCGTCGAAGCGCGCCGCTTCGCGGCTCAGGAAGAAGTGGTTCCGCTCCCGGCCGCTCTGGGAGACGCCGTCCGTGAAGTGGCGGCCGGGAAGATTCACGCCCTCGAAGGCGAAGGCGTCGGGAAACTCCAGCGCCGGATCCGTGCGCACGACCGCGCGCCACCAGTCGCTTCAGATGTCCACGAAGGATTCGACGTCGGTGGGCGCGGTGTAGTAGCCCGAGAGCGCGAAGACGTCGAGGAAGCCGTCGTTGTCGGCGTCGAGGAACTGCCCGCCCCAGGCCCAGGCGGCCTCCTCGACGGCGAGGGCCGGCGGCTCGGTGCCCGACACGACTTCGAAGCGCTCGCCGGCAAGCTCACCGGCGTTGCGGAAGAGGGTGTTGCCGCGGGCCATCTTCGCGAGCCGGGGGTCGGCCCCGTCGAAGCTCGTCGTGATCCGCTTTCCGGCCTTGCTGAACATGTTCGAGACGTAGAGGTCCTCGCGCCCGTCACGGTCGTAGTCGCCGAAGGCGGCGCCCATGCCGAAGCCGACGTCGGCGGTGCCCGTGGGCTCCGTCACGTCGGCGAAACGGCCCGCGCCCTCGTTGCGCAGCATCTGGTTCGGGGAGAAGTCGTGGGCGAGGTAGAGGTCCGGGTCGCCGTCGGCGTCGACGTCGGCGAAGGTGGCCTGGAAGGTGTTGCGGAAGGCGCGCTCGACGCCCGCCGGACTCGTTTCGAAGCGTCCGCCTCCGGCGTTGCGGAGGAGCAGGTTCGGGGGTCCGGGAAGCGACATGTACTCGTGAGCTCCTGCCTCGCGGGTGGCCGCCATGAGGCGCTCCGCGTCGGGGCGCGGAAGGAAGGCCTCGAGGAGGCTCGTGGCGGGTGCCGTCCCGAGCTCGCGGCGCGAACGATCCTTGGCGACGGCCTCGGCCACGAGCATCTGCGCCGCGTAGGTCGAGACGTAGAGGTCGAGCAGGCCATCGCCGTCCACGTCGGCGGCGGCGAGGGAGCTCACGAGGGCCGGGAGCGCGGCTCCCCCGAGGACTGCGCTCGACGTGTCGACGAAGCGACCTTCCCGGTTCTCGAGATACAGGCTCGGCGCCAGCGTCCGGCCGAGGAAGACGTCCGGATCGCCGTCGTTGTCGAAGTCGGCGAAGAGCGCCGCGGCGGTGTGGTCCTCCACGTCGAGGCCGTAGGCCGCGGCCTGCTCGGTGAAGGTGCCGTCGCCGCGATTCACGAAGAGCTGGTTCGGTCCGAAGCGGGCCATCACGTAGACGTCGTCGAGCCCGTCGGCGTTCACGTCCACGACCGAGACGCCGGGGTGACGGTCCTGGGAGCCCACGAAGAAATGGGCGTGCGGCGGCTCGAAGCCGTCCGGATCGGCCAGGCGGGCAGCGGCCAGCCGCGCGTGCTTGGATTCGCGCGCCCGTCGGAGCGCCTCGGGGTCGGGCAGGGCGGCGTCGAGGACCTCTCGGAACATCGCGCCGGCGCTCTCCTGGAACTCGAAGCCGAGGGTGCGCCAGGACGCGATGCGCCAAGCCTCCGGGTCGTCCGGCGGGTGGTCGCCGACTCGCTCGAAGCCGAGTTCGAGTTGGCCGCGCAGGGCGGCGCGCGATCCTCCTTCGAGTCGGCCCGCTGCGCGGAAGCGGACCGCCGCGGTGAGCCGCGTTCGCTCCGCATCTTCGAAATCACCCGCCTCGGCCTGGAAGGACGCGTGTTCGAAGAAGGCGAATCGTGCGAAGAGATCGTCCCAGAGCGAGATGCCAGAGGGGGCGGCGGGCTCCCCCATCGGCTGGACCGTGAGGGCTCGCGTCCGGGCGACGCCCGAAGGCGCGCCCGCGGCGGTGGGCACGGCGAGATCGTCCGTCACCGCTACCACGCCGAAGCGCGCTCGTGCGCTCGGGTCGGGGAGGCGAAGGTTCATCACGGAGCGGCCGAGGTCGCGGAGCGCCGGGCCGAGTGCGCGCAAGGCTTCCTCGCGCGCCACCATCTGCTCCCATGCGAGCGCCGCTCGTTCGGCGGCCGGGTCGACGGGTTCCTGCTGGCAGCCCGCACCCGGCAAGGCCGAAACGACGAGCAGAAGGGAGAGCCCGGTGCGTAGCGAGCGCGACATGCGGCAACCATAGCGGCGGATCGGAGTCCGACCGTGCCGAGTCCACGGCGCCCACGCGAAGGATGCGGAGTCCCGGAACGAGGTTCGCGGGTGGTGTGAGCGGTGCCGCCACGGAAGGACGGCGCGTCGAATGGCCTACACGTCCAGGAGTTGGACGAGTGGTTCCAGAGGTGGGAATTCTTTTTCCCATTTCAGAAAACCTCTTCCTCCGAAAATCCGATACCCGGTCTCAATGGCCTGAATTCATTCAGAATTTCAGATCTCAGGCCCTGGCACGGACCGTGCACTAGCCCGCGGTCGGGAAGGGGCTCCTGTTGCGGGTTGCAGGCGTTCCCATGTCAACGAGACACGTGCCCGGGCTTCGGCTTCACCGCCGCCCCGGGCCGGGAAGGGATCATCGGAAGATGCGCAACTGCAGCTACGGGATGGGCGCGCGGCACCTGGCGGTGCTGGCGGCCTTCGGGCTCTTCGCCGGACAGGCGAGTGCCGCGACGTTCTCTTACGTCGCAACCAACAACAGTCAATGCCAGAATTCGAACGGCGACAACAGCGGCGGGCTCGTCGCGTACAACCCCGGCAACAGCGCCTGCTTCGACAACGCGCTGGTCAACGACTTGAACGTCACCGGGATCACCACCGGTGGCACCGTGTCGGACACCGGCGCCGGTACGCTGAACACGAGCTTCACGCTCGATGCGGCGGCGGCCTCGGATGCGCTGACGGACTTCACGAACGAGTACCAGGCTCTCCACGTGAACTACTCGCTCACCTTCACGGTGGACGTGGACAACCCGCTGGACAGCTGGACGCTCGACATCGACCAGAACGCCTCGGGCTTCGTCAAGATCGTGGACGACACCTCGGTCGAGGTCGGCACCCAGAACGCGTCGAACGCCGGCATGACCGACGTCAACGTGATCTTCGACGGGAACGACTACTCACTCTCGACCGCGGCCAGCACCTCGTGCGGCCAGGGCGGGTGCAGCTCCGTGTTCAGCGACTCGAACCTGAACCAGATCGCGGGCGTCGGTGACGACACGATCAACATGGTCATCAGCTTCACGCTGGACGCGTTCTCGAACGCCGACTGCTCGGGCTTCATCTGCAGCTCGGCCAACGGCGGCGACGAGGCCGCGGCCGTGTTCGGCTTCAACAACGTGGCGGGCGGCGGCTTCACGGCCGACGAGACCGCGACGGGTAGCGAGGGCTACAACGGCCTCTTCAGCCTCAGCATCACCGTTCCGGAGCCCGGCACGGCGGTCCTGCTGGCCCTGAGCCTGCTCGGCCTCGGCATCGCGGGAAACCGGCGCGAAGGCTGACGCCGACGCATCGAGTTCGACTCCGAAGAGGCCCGCTCCGGCGGGCCTCTTCCTTTTTCAGGGGCCGCGGCGGGCCGCGCTCTCCCCGGCCAGCCGCCCGGTGATCCAGGCCCAGAGGAAGTTGAACCCGCCCATGCGGCCGATCGTGTCGAAGATCTCGCCGCAGAGGTAGAGGCCCGGGGTTCGGCGGCTTTCGAGCGTGGAGGGGTTCACCTCGCCAAGCGCGACGCCACCGCCGGTGACCTCGGCCTTGGCGTAGCCGCCGTCTCCCTCGACGGGGAGCTCGAAGGCGGAGAGCAGTCGCAGCAGGCGGCGCAGCTGCTTCGGGTTCAGGCTGCGGGCCCGGGTCTTGCCGAGAACGTCGGCGCGCGCGAGCAGGAGTTCGGCGAGCCGACGGGGGAGGCGCTCGCTCGTCAGCACGTCGATCCGCTTGCGGGATTCGGCCTCGAAGTGCCGGCGCCAGGCCTCTTCGTCGAGGCCGTCCCAGGCGACGCGCAGGCCCGCGCCCTCGCGCGTCACCCAGTGGCTGGCGTCCAGGATGGCCGGGCCCGAGTAGCCGCGGTGGGTGAACAGGAACTCACGCGTGCGGGTCTCGATCGCCTTCTGGCCCCGGAGCGCCGTCCAGCGGACGGGCACGGAGAGCCCGGAGAGTTCGCGCAGCTCCGGGTCGGGGGAGTGGAGGGGGACGAGCGCCGGATAGCGCTCGACGAGCTCGTGGCCGAGCCGCCGAGCGAACCCGTAGCCCGCGCCGTCCGAGCCGCTCTTGGGGAGCGACTGGCCGCCCGAGGCGAGGATGATGCGCTCGGCCGCGACGTCGACGCTGCGGCCTTCCCGCATCCCGTGCACCACGAAGCCGTCGTCGACGGGCTCGATCCCCGTGACGCGGTGGCCGACGTGGATCGTGGCGCCGGCCGCGCGCGCCTCTTCCACGAGGCGGTCGCGAACGGTGCGCGCCGAGCCGCTCTCGGGAAAGAGCTTGCCCGTCGCCTCTTCACGGAGGAGCGGGATGCCGAGCTCGCGCTCGAAGAAAGCGGTCACCTCCGCGAGGCCCCAGGTGCGGAAGAGCCGGGCGAGCACGTTGCGCGAGCCCGAGGTGTAGAAGTCGCCGAGATCGGACTCGATGGGGAGGACGTTGCAGCGTCCGCCGCCGCTCACGAGGATCTTGAGGCCGCAGGCGCGTGCGCCCTCGAGCACGGTCACCGATGCACCGCCGCGCCCGGCGAAGATCGCCGCCATCAGCCCGGCCGCACCGCCCCCCACCACGACCGTCTTCGACATGGGCGGGACTGTACAGTCCTTCTTGGCTAGTGCTGGTGGCCCGGCGTTTCGCTCCCGCGTTCCTGCCACCAACCTTTCAGGCCCTCGAAGTCGAGAACCCGGCCCGCCGTCCCGGCGGTGACCCGCTCCGCGTCTTCTCGCGTCCGGTAGACCAGGACCGGCGGGCCCATGATGCCGCGCCGCTCGATCCCGACGACGTAGACGGCGTCCTCGGCCCGCACCCACTCGTGGGGGCCCGTGTGGCTCTCGGCCGGATCCTGCTCGGGCGTCAGCACCTCGACCCAGATCGCTTCCGCCTTGCCGTGGGGGGAAGGTGCCAGGACGTGGACGAGCAGGTCGCCGATCGAGCAGAGGAAGGCGCGCTCGCCGTCCCGGTGCACGACCTGGGCCCGGGGGGCCGATTGATCCCGGACGATCATGCCGCAGACGGCGCCCGCCTGGTCGTCGATGGCGACGGTCGTGAGCGGCGCGGCGGGCTCCGAGGCGTCCTCGGCGGTGCAGGCGACGGCCAGCGCCGCGGCGACGGCCGCGGTCATGGCAAGGGTCAGGCGAGTCGGAGTTCGGGGCATCAGGTCACCTTCGCTCGAGTGAGGAGGATTCCGCTGACCGCGACGGGCAGCACGAGCCATGCCGCCCAGAGTAGCCAGAGGGTTCCGGGTTCCGGCATCGCGACGCTCATGCCGAGGGTGCGGAGCATCTCGGGCCCCGCGAAGGCGTGCATCATCTGCAGCCGGAAGAGCCCGGCCGGGTTGGCGAGGACGAGCGACGAAACCGCCTGCTGGGAGACGGCGCCGTCGGAGACGACGAGCACGCCGAGCAGGGCGAGGTCGTAGAAGAAGACGAGGAGGAACCAGACCACCACCACGGCGCTCGCGGCGGCGACCTGGCGGCGCGTGCACGCCGAGATGAGCAGGCCGAGCGAGAGGAAGGCCAGGCCGAGCAGGAGGGTCGGCCCCGCCAGGGCGAGGAGGGTGCGCGCGCCCGCCGGACCGCTGGCGAGCATGGCCGCCCCGAGGCCGAAGACGACGGCCAGGGTGAGGGCGAGCGCTCGGCCGACGTACTTGGCGGCGACCACTTCGAGCGGGCTCACCGGGAGCGAGAGCAGGAGACCGAGCGTGTTGCGGTCCCGCTCTCCCACGATCGCGTCGTGGCTGAGCACCATGGCGACGAGCGGGACCAGGAGTGCCGAGAGCGTGACCAGGCTCGGGCCGGTCATGGCGTCGAGGTCGGCCTCGGCGACGCGGCCGTAGAGGCTCACGCCCGAGGCGAGCAGGGCGAAGAGCACGCTCACGACGAGCACCCAGCGGTCCCGAATGCGCTCCGAGAGTTCGTGGCGGGCGAGGGCGTAGCCGACGCGGCTCACGATCCGGCCGCCAGGAGCGTCTCGTAGACGCGGTCGAAGGCGGCTTCCTCGACCCGCAGGCTGCGGATCGCCTCCGGGAACTCTCCCTGGATCCGCATCAGCTCGAGCAGGTGGCCGGGTGCGACGTCGACGCGTAGCTGATGCCCGTCGCGCTCGACGCCACCCCGGCCCCAGCTCGCGACGGCTTCCTCGAAGCGCCGCCCCTCGGCCGCGTCGAGTTCGAACCAGACGCGGTGGGGCAGGTCGGCTTCGCGGCGCAGACGCTCCGCGCTCCCCTGGAGGAGGACGCGTCCCGCGCGCAGCAGGCAGATCTCGTCGACGCGGCCTTCGGTGAGTGCGAGGTCGTGGGTCGAGACGAAGACCAGCCTCCCCGCGGCCCGCCACTCGTCGAGAACGGCCCAGAGCACCGAGAGGCCTTCCTGATCGAGGCCCGCGGTCGGTTCGTCGAGGATCAGGAACTCGGGGCTCGCGAGGATCGCGACGCCGAGGCCGAGCCGCTGGCGCATGCCGCGTGAGTAGCCGCGCACGGCACGCCGGCGCGCGTGGGCGAGCCCGACCTGCTCGAGGACCGCGTCGACGCGTTGGCCCGCGACGCCGCGCGCGCGAGCGAAGAAGCCGAGCACCTGCTGGCCGCTCAGGTTGTCCGAGAAGGCGACGGCCTCGGGCAGGTAGCCGACCCGCCGTTTCCAGGCCCTGTCGATGGCGATCGGCGCGCCGTCCACGGCGAAGGACGCCGCGTCGGCTCGCACGAGCCCGAGGACGACCTTCATGAGCGTCGTCTTCCCGGCGCCGTTCGGGCCCGCGAGCATGGTCACCCGCCCGCCGGCGAGGGTGACGTCGACGCCGTCGAGCGCCTGGACGCGGCCCAGGCGCACCCGGACCCCGGATGCGGTGAAGGCGTCTATGGCGAGGCCTCATCGAGCGCCGGCGAGGCCGCCTCGTCGAGCAGCGGAGAGCGATCGACCACGGTCGGAGTCTGCAGGAGCGGGAGCGAGTCGGAAAGGTGCGAGAGCATCTCGAGCGCGGGGCTGTGCAGGAGCAGGATCGCGGCGGGATACTGATACGTGAGCCGTGCCTTGAAGCTGTCGACGCGGTGCGGACGGTCGCCGATGCCGTCCCCGTCCTGATCCCAGCCGATGTAGTCGCCCCAATGGTTGCCGCGGCCCTCGGTACCCCAGATCTGATCCTCCGCGCCCACGTAGAAGATCTGCTGGCGGTTGCCGACGATCTGGTTTTCCTCCATGACGTTGCGCCGGGTGCCCGCCCAGATCTTCAGCCCGACGTCGTTGCCCGCGATGCGGTTGCCGACGATCGAGTTCTCCGTGCTCGAGAAGAAGAACATGCCGTAGCCGTTTCCTTCGAGCCGATTGCGGTGGATCGTCGAGAACTGGACGTCGCGGAAGAGGATGCCGTTGCGCTCGTTGCGGAAGGCCTCGTTGTCCTCGACCACGAGGTGGAGGCTCTCCATGAGGGCCATGCCCACGACGTTGTCGTGGCTGGCGTTCCCGCGCAGGGTGTTGCGGTACGAGTACATGTAGTGAATGCCGAAGCGCTGGTTCTCGGTCCGGTTGCCCTCGATCAGGCTGTCTTCGGTGGCGGAGACGTAGATTCCATCCCGTGCCTGGCGCACGACGTTTCCGCGCACGACCAGCTCGCTCGCATCGAAGAGGTGAATCCCGTTTCCGCGGTCCGCGACGCGCAGGTCGGTTCGGCCGTCGATGCGGTTGTCGAGGATCTCGACGCCGTGGGTCTCATGGACCCAGACACCGAACGCGCAGCCCCGCATCGTGTTGCCGCGCACCACCGCGCCCTGCGCGCGCGGCGTGATGAAGATGCAGGCGTCCGGGGCGCCGACGTCGGCCCCGCCGTTCGCGAGCGCCAGGTTCTCGACCACGGCTCCGGGGGCGTCGATCGTGAGCACCGTTCCGACCCCGCCGCCGTCGAGGATCCCACCGGCTCCGCGGAGCGTGACGGGTCGGTCGAGCCGGAGAGGTCCGGGCCATCGGCCCGAGGGCAGCTCGACCACGTCGCCCTCCCGGGCCGCGGCCAGGGCGGCCTGGGGCGTCGGGGCGTGTTCCCCGACGCGGATCACCTCCGCGGAGGCTGCGGGATGGACCGCGGCGGCCAGGAAGGCCAATGCGGCCGCGACCGCGCGGCTCGCGTTCGCCCGGCTCAAACTCGCTCCAGATCGCGCTTGAGCTTCGCCAGCTTCTCGCGCTTCGCCTCGGCGATGAAGTCCCCGACCTCGAGGCGCTTCACGCCGACGAGCGGAGGGCAGACCGCGGCGTCGCGGTAGTTGGCTTCGCACTCCATGCAGGAGAGACACTCGCGAGAGTCGATGGTGCCATCGGGCCGGATGGCCCGCGGCTCGCATCCACGCGTGCAGATCTTGCAGCTCGTGCAGAAGCGCCGCCGCCGCGGGCCCGAGAAGCGGAAGCTCCCGAACAGGGCGAGACCCCCGCCCAGCGGGCAGACGTAGCGGCAGAAGGGCCTGTACATGAAGGTCGAGAGCGCGAGCAGGGCCAGCCACCAGGCGAGGAAGGGCCAGCTTCGCTCCCACGCGGGCACGAGGAAGGTCGACTTGAACGGCTCGACCTCGGCCATCCGTTCCCCGAGCACGCTGTCGACGAAGAAGGCCACGACGAGGATCAGCAGGACGGCGTAGCGGAGGTGGCGGAGCTTCAGGTGGATGCGGTCGGGGAGTTCGTAGCTCCGCAGTCCGAGCTTCTGGGACGCCTTGAAGAGCAGCTCGGTCATCGCGCCGTAGGGACAGACCCAGCCGCAGAACACGCCGCGTCCCCAGATGACGGACACGACGGCGATGAAGATCCAGGAGATGAAGATGAGGGGCTCGCTCAGGAAGAGTTCCCACCGCCACTCGCCGGCGGCCGAGCCGAGCAGCGTCAGGATCTGGGTCACCGAGGGCTGCGCGCCCATGTACACGCCGACGAGCAAGAAGCTCACCACGAGGGCCGCGACGTGGATGCGTTCGATGCGTCCGGGCGCTCCCGTCGTGGTGCGGCGGGCGACGAAGACGCCGATCACGCCAAGCAGGAAGATCGTGAGGACGACGGCGTCCGCGCGCCGGTTCACCCAGGCCTGCTGCCAGGGCGCGAGGTCCGCGGCGCCCTCGAGTTGGTAGACGCTGCGGGGCAGGCGGTGCGAGGCGCGGAACTCGCGGAAGTCGCGGCTGAAGGCGCTCTTACGGTCGTAGCGGCTGCCGAGGAAGACGAGGTCGTAGCGGTCTCCGGGGTCGAGCAGGCCCCGGCGGGCGATGAAGACCGCGCCCTCGTCGAAGGCGGGAGCGCCTTCGAGGGGCGTGCCCGAGAGGTTGTAGTAGTCGGTGTCGCGGAAGGAGATCTCGCGCAGGCCCTGCTCGAGGCGGACGCGGTCGAAGACGCCGCCGCGCACGAAGCCCGAACCCTTGAAGGAGCCACTGCCCCGGCCGAGGACCACGACGAGGTGTTCGCCGGGTTCGAGCCGGCTCATGTAGTGGCGGTAGTCGCCTTCGCGGATGAGCGCGCGGCCGATGTGGGGTGCGTCGGCGATCGCGAAGTAGAGGTCGATGAAGGGGGCCTTCGAATCGGAGACGCCCATCTCGGCTTCGGTCACGGTCAGGCGGCCGAAGGCGCCCTCGTCGATCATCTGCTCGAAGGTCCAGGGCTCCTCTTCCGCGAGGAAGCGGCCCGGCCGGATCGAGGCGGCGTCGATCACGCCGAGGTTCACCGCGAGCTTGCGCGCGACCTCGAGGATCGTGTGGTTCTGGGCGAGGACGGTGACGGTCGCGCCGGAGATGGCGTCGACCGCGATCGTATCGGGGTCGTCCGAGCGCCCGACGACGATCCGCTGGGTCGCGCGCTTGCCGGCGTAGTGTCCGACGAAGTCCGTGAGTGCGGACTCCGGGATGCCGATCAGTAGGATCGGCTCGCTGTGATGGACCACCCGCGCCCCGGTGATGACGCCGCCCGGGTCGAGGCCCACCAGCGTGACGAGCGGCTTCCCCGAGTACGCCTTGATGTCGACGAAGTCCGTCGAGAGCGCGACCCAGCCGGAGAGTTCTCCGGCGGCGTCATGCCCGACCCAGTGCTTCGCACCCTCCGCGGGCTCGAAGGAGACCGCGCCGGACAGGACCTCGGCGCAGGGCAGGGCCGCGCAGTCGAGCTCGCTCGGGGCTTCGCCGCTCGCCCGCGCCGGGCTCCCGGAGGCGACGACCCAGGCCGCCCCGACCCACAGCAAGCATGCGCGCCAGAAGGGGCGGTTCCGCAGGGCTACGCCTCGACGATCATCCGCCCCCGCATCTCGAGATGCAGCGCGTGGCAGAACCAGGGGCAGTAGTACCAGTAGACGCCGGGCGCCCCTGCGGTGAAGGTCATGCTCCTCGTGTCCCGAGGGTTGATCAGGAAGTTCACGTCGTGCTTCGAGACGCACATGCCGTGGGAGAGGTCCTCCACGGCGTCCAGGTTGGTCACGATGATCTGGACTTCGTCGCCGCTCTTCACGCGGAACTCGGTCAGGGAGAAGGCGGGCGCCACGCTCACCATGTACACGCGAACCTGGTTCCCCTTCCGGATGACCTGGCTCGCCTCGAGCAGGTTGACGCCGTCCTCTGCCGCGAGCTTCTCGTAGTAGTCGAAGCGGTCGCCGTCCCGGATCATGATCTTCGAGGGATGGATCAGGTCTCGCGCTACCAGCACGCAGTCGTGGGGCTCCGGGAAGGTCGGCCCGTCGTGGACGAGCTTCATTTCGGGGCCCGAAATGTCGACGAGCTGATCGTTCTCGGCGTGCAGCGGCCCGACGTTCAGGAACCGGTCCTTCGAGAACTTGCACAGGGCGACGAGCCAGTTCCCGTCGGCGTCCTTCGTCTCGCTCATGGAGGCGTTGGTGTGGCCGATCTGGTAGTGGACGTCGAGCTTCTGGAGGATCGGGTTCACCGACTCGTCGTTGTAGGCCTCGATGGCCTTGGCGATGTCCCACTTCGTGACCACCGAGTCGATGAAGATCGAAGTGTAGGCGTTGCCGCGGTTGTCGAAGCAGGTGTGCAGCGGCCCGAGGCCCACTTCGGGCTCCGCCACGACGGTGTCCCGCGGCGTGATCTCACCCGCGAAGGCCGCCGCGAGCTTGTCGATCTGGACGACCGACACCGTCGGCGAGAGCTTCCCGCAGCAGACGGCGTACTTCCCCGTCGGGTCGATGTTCACGCCGTGGGGGCTCTTCGGGATCGGCACGCGCAGGACGTAGGGCCCGTTCTCGCCGCGCGCGTCGACCACCGGGACCGGGCTGTCGCCCACCGTCATCGTCTTGCCCTGGGCGACCGCTTCTTCGATCGCCGGGATGTTGAAGACGTAGAGGTGGTCGCGCTCGGCGGCCATCATGCCTTCGATGTCGACGCCTCCTTCCGAGTTGTAACAGGTCGCGAAGGAGTAGTTGCCCTGGTAGTCCGTGGCGCAGAGGTCCATGTTGCCCTCGACGAGGACCTGCCACTTCACCTCCATCGTCTCCCCATCGATGGCCGTGTGCATGGCGCCGTACTTCGACGGGTCGTCCATGTCGCGGCCGTCGTTCACCTGGGGCGTCCGGAACTCGGCGTTGCACAGGACGAGCCCGGTCTTGTGCCGCTGCGGGAAGATCCCGTGCGTGCCCTGGGAGTTCGGGATGTCGGTGATCTTGTCGACCTCCATCGTGTCGCAGCGGATGCGGGCCAGCCGCGCGCTCGCCTTGTCGTTGACGTAGACGTAGCGCCCGTCGTAGGTGCCGTCCGTGTACGAGAGGTGGACGTGGTGGGTGTCCCCGGACATCCGGTTGCCCAGGAGCTGCTTCGAGAAGTCGTCTCCGCCCCAGCCGGTGCCCGAATCTCGGTTGAAGACCGGGATGCGCTTCAGCTCGCGCATGGAGGGCACGCCGAGGATGCGCACCTCGCCAGACTGCCCGCCGCTCCAGAAGCCGTAGTAGTCGTCGAGCTTGCCGGGCGCCACGTGGGCCTTGTTGGCCTCCACGTGCTCGAGGACCTTGGCCCGCTCGGGGCTCGGGTTGGCGTCGTCCTGGGAGAAGCAGCCGAGCACGCTGCCGCCGACCAGGCTCCCGCCGACCACCAGCCCGCCCTTCATGAAGTCGCGTCGGTTGGTCCCGGACTGATCCTGTCGTTCGATCGTCGGTCGCTCGTCCTTCTTGGCCATGATCGCCTCCCCGTCGTGGGCCAGCATGGCCCACCCACACTCTTCGGTGTGCATTTTCTGTGCCGGGCTTTGCACAATCACGGCGGAGGCTTCGCGCGCACGAACTGGCGCGCGAGGGGCCGTGGTGCGAACGTGATCTCCGAGCGGAGGTCTCCGCGGGAGGGTCGCATGGCAACGATCCGCGAACTGATGACGCCCGATCCCATCACGGTCCGCCCGGATCAACCGGTCAAGCACGCGCTGCAGCTGCTGATCGAGCACGAGCTCAGTGGGCTGCCCGTGACGGACGAGAAAGCCACCATACTCGGTGTCTTGAGTGAAAAGGACGTCCTGAAGCTGTTCTCCGAGCCCGAGGCGCCGAGCGTCGCTTCGATCATGACGCGGGATCCGATCACGATCGACGTCGGGGCGGAGCTGGTGGAGGTCTTCGATTGCCTCATGTCCCACGACTTCCGGCGGATCCTGATCTCGGAGCGCGGGAAGCTGGTGGGGGTGATCAGCCGCGCCGATCTCATGCCCGCCATTCTCGCGGTGCTCGCCGATCGCGAGAACTGAGCGCCCGCCCGAGCCCGGACCGGCGCCGCTCGCTGAGGCGCGATGTACCTATGGAATTCGCGCTGTGACAAGGAGTCCCGGCCGCGGCGGGCGGGAATTCCGGGTGCGCCCTGCGGCTATCGCCCCTCGACGACGAAGCTCACGGTCGTCGCCGTGCTCCCGCCGATGTTCAGGGTCTGGGCCCGCCGGGCCCCCTCCACCTGGGTCTCCCCGGCGGCTCCGCGCACCTGGTTCGCCGCGTCGACGAGCATGCGGACGCCCGTCGCCCCCACCGGGTGGCCGCCGCCCATGAGCCCGCCGCTCGCGTTCACGGGGCTCCGCCCTTCGCGGGCGAGGTCTCCGCTCTCGATGGCGCGCCAGCTCTCGCCGGGCGGCGTCAGGCCGAAGTGGTCGATCGCCATGTACTCCGAGGGCGTCATGCAATCGTGCGTCTCGATGGCGTCGATGGCCCCCGCGCCTTCGACGCCCGCGCGCTGCCAGGCATCGGTGATCGTGCGCCGGACGTGGGGCATCACGAACTCCTCCGCGCGGCTGCGCGCGAGCTTCGGCGCGAGGGGCAGACCGACCGTCTGATGGCCCCAGCCGGCGATGCGCGCGCCCTCCGCCTCGCGGCCGTGCTCCGCGAGCCAGCGGTCCGAGACGAGCACGACCCCCGCGCCGCCGTCGGTGATCTGGCAACAGTCGTTGCGGCGGAGCCGCCCGGCGACGACCGGGTTCGCCGCGTTGTCCGCGGCGAAGCTCTCGGCCGAGAGCTTCCACGCGCGGGTTTGGGCCTTCGGGTTGGCGCGCGCGTTCGAGAGGTTCAGTTCGCCGATCGCGCGCAGGTGCTTCTCGTCGAGGCCGTAGCGGCGGTCGTACTCCTCGGCGACCCGGTCGAACATGGCGGGCCAGATCGCGTCGGGCCCGTCGGTCTCGTGGCCGACCCAGGCCGCCGCCGCCTGGACCTGCGCGGCCTCGAGCCCTGGCATCGTCTTCTCCTGCTCGGCACCGAGGACGAGCACGACGTCGTAGCGGCCGGCCTCGATCTCGGCCATCGCCGCGAGCGTCGCGATCGAGCCCGAGGCGCAGGCCGCTTCGTGGCGCATGGCGGGCGTGCCCCAGAGCTCCGGGACGACCGTCGCCGGCATGGCCCCGAGATGTCCCTGGCCGGTGTAGAGCTGTCCGAACGCGTTCCCAACGTGGACGCTCTCTACCTGCTCCGGATCGATCCGCGCGGAGGCCAGCGTCTCCGTGACGACCTCGCGCACGAGGTCCGAGAGGTCGCGGCCCTCGCGGGCCAGGCTCACGGCGAAGTCCGACTGGTAGCCGCCGAGGATGTTCGTCATGGCCGTTCTCCGGGTCTTCGGTCGACCGCCGAGGCTAGGGGCTGGGCTCCGCGGGTGCCACGTCGCGGCGGGGGCAGGGGATGCCGCTTGTCAGCTGGGCCGCGGCAGTCGATGATGAGCCCCTCAGGAGGAAGCCATGGCACACCGTCCGCCGACCTTTCCGCTGGCCCTCGTACTCGCACTCGCCCCCGCACTCGTGTTCGGCGGTTCCGAACCCGCCGCCGCCCAGACGCGGGTCGTGCTGGTCGGGGACTCGATCACCGCGGGCGCGGTCAGCGGGGGAGGGACGCCCTACGCGGACGTTCTCGCCACGGCGCTGGGCGCGGGTTGGCAGGTGATCAACGAGGGTTGCGGCGGCTCGACCAGCAACGACTGGGATCCGGGAACCCCTGCCTTTCCGTTCTGCGCAGCGCTCGGCGCCGAGGTCCTCCCGCATCTGCCGGCGGACTACGTGACGATCATGCTGGGAACCAACGATGCCACCGGCTTCTACGAGCCGACTCCGGTGGGCACGCCCATTCCCGTGCCGACCTACGCGGCGCACCTCCAGGCGATCGTGACCGCCCTGCAGGCGGCGGGCGCGGGGAAGGTCGTCCTGATGACCCCACCCGCTCGTTGCGAGTCGGCTCCCCAGGCGGTCCGGGATCGTCTGGCCGGCTACCGCGCCGAGGTGCTCACGGCGTGCCTCACCACGCCGGGGCTGATCTGCGGCCCCGACGTCTACGACCTGCTCGATCCGGTCGCCGATGCGGAGGGGTGCGACGTCCACCCGAACGCCGGGGGGCACGCGAAGCTCGGCCTCGCCCTGGCGGCGAAGCTCCAGGCGCCGCCGGCCTGCAGCGACGGACTGGACAACGATGGCGACGGCGGGGTCGACTTCGGCGGCGACCCCGGCTGTGCCACCACCAACGGCATCGAGGACCCCGTGTGCGATGACGCGCTCGACAACGACGGGGACGGCCTCGTCGACTTCCCCGCCGACGACGGTTGCGCGAGCGCCGCGGCGGCGACGGAGAACCCGCGCTGCAGCGATGGCCTCGACAACGATGGCGACGGCGCCGTCGACCTGGCGGACCCCGAGTGCTCGGGCGTGTTCGACGACACCGAGGCGTGCGGGCTCGGCGGGCCGGAGGTGATCGTGGCCCTGGGGGCGATCGCGGCGCTGCGCCGCGCGCGGAAGGAACGCGGTTGAACGCTCTGGGCCGCGCGGGCGCGGCTCTCCTCCTCGCGCTGGCGGTGGCGGTGGCGGCTCCAGTGGATGCCCGCCCCCAGGCCTCGGACCTGCTCGGGACGTACTGGCTCCCGGGGCGGGTGGGCCAGATGGAGATCGTCGAACGGGAGGGCCTCTTCTACGGCCGGGTGGTCTCGGCCGTCGAGCCCGAGCGGCGCGACGCGATCCACCCGGACCCGGCGCTGCGGGACCGGCCGGTGGTCGGCCTCGAGGTCCTCTCGGGCTTCCAGTACAGCCGACGGCGCTGGGTCGGCGGCACGGTCTACGACCCGCGTACGGGCCACCACCACGAAGCGATGCTCTGGTTCGAGTCCGGCAACCGCGGGACGCTCTGGGCGAAGAGCCCGCGCGGCCCGGACCGCCCGGGCTGGACGCGGCGTTTCGAGCGGGTCGTCCCCACGCCGTAGCCGCGCTCTCCGCGCGGCTGAGGGCGCTAGACGAGGCGGCTGAGGACGACGTTCGAGAGCGCCAGGACGAAGGCCAGCGCGAACGTCCACAGGAAGACCTTCTTCATCGAGGGCCCGGCCGGGACGGGGGCTTCCTCCGGGGCCGCCTCGGGAACCTCGAGCCCCAGGGCTTCGAGGCGCGCCGCGAGCATGGGGTGGGTCGCGAGGGAGTCGGCGCTCGTGCTCCGCGGGATCTGGTTCACGCGATACAGCTTGACCAGTGCGCTGCCCATGGCCTCCCCGAGGCCCGCCGCCTTCGCACGCGCGTCGGCGCGCAGCTCGATGCGCTGGCCGAAGAACGTCGATGCGAGCAGGAACGCGAGAACGAAGGCCGCCGAGGAGGTGTAGAGGTCCACCGTCCACGGGACGGAAACGGCCGCAAGGAAGACCCCGTGGAGCGCCATCGTGGTCCAGATGCGGCGGCGATCGTCGCGCTGCTCGACGTGATCCCATTCGTGCACGAGAACGGCGGCCGCCTCCTCGGGGGTGAGGAGATCGACCAGCGGTTCGCTGATCCACATCTGCGCACCGGGAATGCCCTGGAGGGCCAGGGCGTTGTAGAAGGCGCCGCCGCCCGTTCCGAAGACCGCCGTTTGCTGGGTGGGCGCGCAGCCGATCGCCGCCTCGAGCCGCTCCGCGATCTCGTCCGGCAGGGGTTTCGGTTCGGAGAGCATGCGGCCCGCCACGGTGCGGAAGTAGAAGCCCGAGAGCACGAGTCCGGGGTAGATGAAACCGGCGGCGATCCATCCCGGGAAGGGCGTTCCGGAGGCGTCGGCCCAGGCGTGGAAGGGGAGGGCCAGCAGCGCGGCGCCGATCGGCCCGCCGAGCAGTGGCCCCATCATCAGCGCGGCAAGTTGGAACTGGCCCGGGTGGTCCCAGTCCGGGCCGTGGGTCGTTCGGAGGATGCGCCGCAGGCCGGCGGAGTAGCCCCGGTAGACGGACCAGACCGTGAGCCAGCCTCCGAGGAACGCGAGCGTGCGAAGAGACGGTTCGGAAGGGTCCGTCGCTTGGAAGGCGAGGCCGAAGATCAGCATGCCCGCCACGCCGAAGACGACACCGCCTGCCATGGAATAGGCGTGCAGCGCGTGGCCGGGCGTCCCGGCCGCGATCGCGCGGCGCGCGCAGCGCGGCGCGAATCCGGCGAAGAAGGCCCAGGATGCGGCGGTCGCGACGAGCCCCGAGACGAGGACGAGCGCGGCCACCCAGGCGAGGTCGCCGAGCACATCGCCCGGATCGGCGGCGCTTCGCAGCTCCAGCAGGAGGAAGCTCATCCGGGATGGATCGCCCTGCGGCGGGGGCGGCTTGAGGCGTAGCGCAGGAGCGCCGAGCCTCGTGCCTCGCGGGAAAAGCCTTTCAGGGCAGCGGCTTGGCCCTCATCGTTCGAGTGCGTTGCCGACCCGATCGAGATCGGAGGGCTAGCGCGGGTCGAGGCGCAGGAAGAGCCGCGGCGGGAAGCCCGTGAGGATGCGGAACGGCAGCGGGAGGGCGTGCTCGCGGTCGACGCGCTCGGCTTCGGCGGCGCCGGGCGGCACGGCGCGGTAGTCGGCCGGTTCACCGTCGATCGTCGCACGCACCTCGGGGTACTCGAGCGCCCGCTCGAACCAGGCGCGGGGCCAGTGGTTCGCGGCCACATACAGATTACCGTTGCTCTCGAGCCGGGAGACGACGCGGTCGTGTGCGGTCCCGGCCGCGTCGAAGGTGGTGATGACGAGGGTCGACTCGTTGGCCGGCTGGATCACCCCGAGCAACGATTCGAAGGCGACGACGATTCCGACGTACGCGAGTGCGACGCCGACGGCGATCTTCAGGGCTCTCACGGGCGGACACCTCCTCGGGCGGACGCCACAACGTACCCCACCGCGCGGTGCGGCGGCTGGACAGCGGCCCCGGACGAGCTTCACTCCGAGCAGGGAGGACGTCGAGAGGGATGCCCGAGGGGCCGGAAATCCGCCGCGCGGCCGACCAGGTGGAGCGCGCCATCGCGGGTCGCACCGCGACGAAGGTCGAGCTTCGCCTGCCCGAGATCGCGGGCTACGGCCCGCGGCTCAGCGGGCGCCGGGTCACCGAGGTCGAGACCCGCGGCAAGGCCATGCTCACGCATTTCGAGGGCGGGCTCACGGTCTTCTCGCACAACCAGCTCTACGGCCGCTGGTACGTCCAGCGCGCCGGGACCTTCCCGAGGACGGGGCGCGTGTTGCGCTTTGCCGTCCACAACGACGCCTACTCGGCGCTCCTCTACAGCGCTTCGCAGATCGAGGTCCTCCCGGCGGCGTCGCTCGCGGCGCATCCCTTCCTCTCGAAGCTGGGCCCCGATCTGCTCGCCCGGGACCTCGACGAGCCGCGCCTGCGCGCCCACATGAAATCCGCGAAGTTCGCCGGCCGGCCGCTTCACGCGTTGCTGCTCGATCAGGCCTTCGTGGCGGGGGTCGGCAACTACCTGCGGTCGGAGATCCTGTTCGAAGCGAAGCTGCATCCGCTGCGGCGGGCGGGCTCCCTCACGGCGACGGAGTGGCGGCGGCTCACGAAGGCGGTCCTCACTCTCGGCGAGCGCGCCTACCGGACCGGTGGCATCACCAACGACGAGCGGCGGGCGCGACGCCTGAAGGAGCAGGGTCTCCGGCGCAGCCAGTACCGCCACCACGTCTTCACGCGAGGCAACCAGGCCTGCTGGACCTGTGGCGGTGCCATCCGCCGCGAGAACCTCGGTCAGCGGAAGCTCTTCTTCTGCCCGGGGTGTCAGCCGGAGGAAGTCGCCGACCGGGCCGAAGCCTCGGCGGGGCGCGGAGCGAGGCGGTAGAGCCGGTCGCCCGGCTCCTCGCGTTGGTCTCGTCCGGTGAGGCTCTCGCCCACGCCCACCACGGCGCCATGGGCCGCGGACTCCGCAGCGGCTCGCGCTCCGTCGTCCCCGGCATACTTTCGCTCGCGCACCGCGCGCGCGGCAGCGTACTCGGGGGTTCCGTGGGGCACGTGGACGAGGCGCCCCGCGGCCCGCTTCCCGGCGATCCGGACGACGACCCGGCCGTCGCGTTCGATGGCCTGGGGCCAGCGCGTGAGACGCCCGTCGATGCAGTCGAGGTCGCAGGCGACGTAGACGGCGCCCTCGTGGACGCTGAACCAGAGCGTTCGCGAGCTCTCGAGCCCGACGATCTCGAGCTCGAACTCGCTGGCCGCGTCGAGGCGTTCCCAGTCGAGCTCCGAGAGCTCGACGAGTTCGCCCGAGCGCAGCGGGCCGCCCGCGAAGACCCAGAGCGGGCCGTCTGCGCGGGAGAGGAGGAGCGAACCGCCGACGGCGCCGAGCGTGAGCAGGGCGAGGCCCACCGCGAGCCGCCGCAACCACCGGCCCGGGCGTTTCGAGTTTGTCATGCGTCCTCCTTCCGAGGGCCGAAGGATAGCCCCGTCCGCCGGGTTGGCGGCGCGGCGGCCATCCGGCACACTTCTCGTCACACCATCCACCCGGGGAGATCCGCTTTGACCGAGACGATCCAGGTCGGGTCCAAGGTTCCCGACTTCACACTCACGACGTACGAACCGAAGTCCGGCGACTTCGGCGAACTCAGCCTGGCGGACCTGAAGTCGAGCGGGAAGTGGACGATCCTGTTCTTCTATCCCGCCGACTTCACCTTCGTCTGAGCGACCGAGTTCGCGGCCCTGGCAGGGCTGCAAGATCGGTTCGAGAAGATGGGCGCGCGGCTGGTCTCGGTCAGCTGCGACACGCACTTCACCCACCTGGCCTGGCATACCGTCGAGAAGGAGCTCCAGAACGTTCGCTTCACGATGGCGTCCGACAAGACGGGTGATCTCGCCCGGCAGTTCGGCATCTATCTGGAAGACGCGGGCCTCGCGCTGCGCGGCACCTACGTCATCAGCCCGGACGGCACGCTGCTCTTCTCCGAGGTGAACTTCCTGAACGTCGGCCGCAACGTCGACGAACTCATGCGGAAGTTCAAGGCCGCTCTCTACGTGGCCAAGAAGGACGAGGGCATCCCGCCGGGTTGGAACGAAGAAGGCGACCTCACGCTCAAGCCTTCGGCCAAGATGGTCGGCAAGGTGCACGAGGCCCTCGGCAACGACGGCAACCCGACCTAGCGGGCGAATGCGGCGATTCTTCATGATCCTCGCGGCCGGCGGACTGGCCGTCATGGCCTTCGCGTACACGTTCCGCGGCCCGATCGCGCTCCGGGTCGCGGAGACTGCCATGGAGCAGAACCTCGGCGAGAACCCGCTGCTCGACTTCGAGGATGGCCTGCACGTGATTCTCTGCGGGGCCGGCGGGCCGCTGCCGGACCCGAGCGGCACCCGCTCGGCACCGTGCGCGGCGGTCGTCGCGGGGGAATCGCTCTTCCTCGTCGACGCCGGGGGCGACTCGGCGCGCCACATCGGGGAGATGCAGCTCCCGCCGGGGTTTCTCTCGGCGATCTTCCTGACCCACTTCCACTCGGACCACATCGACGGCCTCGGAGAGCTCGCGACGCTCCGCTGGGCGGGGAACGCCCATGAAGCGCCGCTTCCGGTCCACGGGCCGGCCGGTGTCGAGCGGGTCGTCGACGGGTTCAATGCGGCCTACGCGCTCGACGTCCGGTATCGGATCGCGCACCACGGAGAGGAGACGGTGCCGCCGAGCGGCGCCGGGTTGGCGGCGCGGCGCTTCGATGTGGCGCCCGGCGGCGGAGCCGTGGTCGTGTTCGAAGAGGGGGGTCTGCGCGTGACGGCCTTCAGCGTCGAGCATGAGCCCGTGGCGCCGGCCGTCGGGTATCGGTTCGAGTACGGCGGCCGCAGCGCCGTGTTCTCCGGGGATACGAAGAAGTCCGAGGCGGTGGTGATCAACGCGAGGGGGGCGGACCTGCTCGTACACGAGGCGCTCTCGGCGCGGCTGGTCGGTCTCTTCGAGAAGGTTGCCGAGCGCAAGCAGGTCGAGAACATCCGCAAGATCCTCTCGGACATTCCGGACTATCACGCGACGCCCGTCGAGGCGGCCGAGACCGCTCGCGAGGCCGGTGCCCGGCACCTGCTCTACACCCACGTCGTCCCGCCGCTGCCCGCGCCCGGGCTCGACGTGATCTTCCTGGAGGGCGTCTCCGAGGCCTACTCGGGAGGCGTCACGCTCGGCGTCGACGGCACGATGATCTCGCTGCCCGCGAACTCGGACGAGATCGTCGTCTCTTCACGCTGACCCACGGCGCCCCCTAGGGCGCGGGCCAGCGCTGCGGCACGCGTCGGACCGTCTCGACGTCGTAGCCGAGCCGGGCCGCACGGCCGAGGAGCCGCTCGTAGGATGCGTCGCTCACGTCCCAGCGCCGGGTCATGATCCAGAGGTTTCCGCGGTCCGGGACGCCGACGAGGGTTTCCTCGTAATCCTCGTCGACCCAGGCGATGAGGTAGGCGGCCTTGAGCGGCCAGACGAACTGCATGCGCCACTCGGTGTTGGTGGCCTCGTCGTAGACCCAGCCCCTGGGCGTGAAGCGCTTCTCCGGCCCGTCGAAGGCCCCGTCCCGGAAGGTGTAGGTCGTCTCGATGACGCCCTCTTCGGTGAGGCGGTAGGACTCGACGCCGTTGTGGGCGCCGGCCTCGCTGAAGAACGGGAGCTCGATCGGGATGAACCCGATCACGTACCAGTCTCCCATGAACCGCTCGAGATCGATCCGGCGGTTGAGGGGTTCGAGCGGGGCGGGGCCGCCGCCGGTCGCGCAGGCGCCGAGGGTGCCTGCGGCGAGCAGCGCCGCCAAGAGGGTCGCGAGGCGTTCCATCCTGGCAGTGTGGCCGGCGATGGAGGCGCGGCAAGTTCGACCGTTCAGGCGATCGGTTCGAGCGCGGGCCGCTTCGCGGTGCGGCCATCCCCGGAGGATCGCCCCCGGACCATGCGGGCCACCTTCGGGACCACGAAGCGGGCGAGCCAGAGCGCTTCGGACGCCGCGGCCCGCGCCCGGGAAGCAGGGGGTGCCGGCGGGAGGGGCTCCCGCCAGCTGCCTTCCTCCGCCCCTCGCAGCGTCCCCTCGAAGGCGGCGGCGAGCAGTCGGTGACCGTCGGGGTTCAGGTGGATGCGGTCGGCGCTCCACAGACGGAGGTCCGCGGCCGAGGGAATGTCCTCCACCTCGACGAGCAGCACGCGCTGGCGCTCGGCGGCCTTGCGCAGGGCGACGTTCAGGGCCTCGAGGCGCGGCGCCAGCCGCCGGGTCAGTCCCGTGGTCGGCAGGGGGAACGTGCAGCCCATCACCCGACAACCGGCGCTCGTGAGCGCCGCCCACATGCCTTCGAGGTCGGCGGCGACCTCTTCGACGTCGGCGCCCGGGCGGAGGACGTCGTTCACCCCGGAGACGACGGTCGCGAGGTCGGGGGCGAGGGCGAGGGCGGCCTCGAGCTGCTCGTCGCGGATCTCCCGGGTGCGGCGACCGCGCACGGCGAGGTTCGCGTAGCGCAGGCCCGGGTTCGCCTCCGCGAGCCGCTCGGCGAAGCGGTCGGCCCAGCCGCGGAGCCGGCCGTCGGCGTGGTAGTCCCACAGACCTTCGGTCTGGCTGTCGCCGAGCGCGACGTAGCGGGTGGCGCGGAACGGATTCGGCTGGAGCGACGGCATGCTAGTCCCCGGCGTTGGCACCCGGGTTCTTGGGGAGGATCCACGGGTTGCGCCGGAGCGTAGAGTAGCCCGCGCTGGCGAGGTCCACGCTCGGGTCGACGAGACGCTGCGGCCGCTTGTAGTTCAGCATGACCAGGCTCGAGGCATAGACCTCGGGGCGGCGGCCGAAGCGCTGCTTCCACTCCTCGGCGATGTGCAGGCGCGCGTAGGTGTTCATGAGGTGCGGGCGCACGGACATGCGCCGCGTCTGGAAGTGGTTGAGCTCGCGGAAGTGATTCCAGACGGCGCGCAGCCGGCCCTCTTCGAAGGCGAGCAGGATCTGGGGGAGGGCGCGCCAGTCGGCGCTGGGGAGCTGGTCCCAATCGATCCAGACGAGTGCCGGGTTGCCTCCCGAGAGGGCCTCGAGGCCGGGGGAGCGCTGCGCGAAGTCGAGCTGCGGGTCGTCCACGATGCGCAACGCGGCAGGGGCCGGCCTTCCGTACTGCAGGGCGAAGGGTGCGAGCCGAACGAGGAACGGTTCCGCCTGGACGCCGTACCGGGATACCTGGAGCCGCTCGAGGAGGTCGATGGTCGCCCGGGAGAGTTCGGCGAGCTCCGCAGGCAGCGCCGCGCCGCGCGCGAGCCAGCGCGCGTGGAGTTGCCCGAGGTCGGCCAGGGCGTCGGCCTTCGCGAGCACGGGATCGCTCTCGCGTGCCGAGCGGATCGCTGCGGCGATCTGCTCCAAGGCATCGGGCACCGGGGTCGTCTCGCGCAGCGCGGGCAGGCGTCCGAAACGCGCTTCCCACGTCGCGAGCACGCTGGCCTCGGGGGCGTCGGAGGGCCCCGGGTTCCACACGACCCGGTAGCCGTGGAGGGGTTCGTAGAGGACCATCAGGCCGGTGCGGGTGCTCCAGTCGAAGCGCCTCGCGTCCGTCGGGACGTGGACCATCCGAGCCGCATCGGCAGGCCACTGCTCCCAGTCGGCTCGGGTCGGCTTCTCGTCGAGGAAGAGGCCGGGGTCGCGGACGTAGAAGAGGACGTGCCCGGCCGTCTTCATGCGGAGCATCATGCGCCAGCTGAAGTCCTGTCCCTCTTCCGTCCAGTTCGCATCGCCGGGAATGAAGAAGTGCCGGAGCGGAACGGTCGCCTGGAGGACGACCCAGCCGACGACGAACGTCAGCATCGCGCCCGCCAGCGGCGCGGCGGCTGCGCGCTCCGGGGCGCGGGGAGGGGCCGCCGACTCCGGAGGCCGGCGCCGAATCCAGCGGGCGAATCGCCGGGGCCAGTCCGGGGAGAGGAAGATCAACGTCATCCAGAACGCCATGGCCGGGAAGATCCCGATCGGGAAGAGCACGTGGTTCGTACCGTGGAAGCCCGCCAGCAGGAGGAGGGCGAGCCAGCGAGTCCTCCGGAAGAGCAGCAGGAAGCCGATCGAGAGGTCGAAGACGAGCCCGCCCCAGGCGAGGAGCCGCGCGAAGTGCTCGATCGTGACCGCATCGGGCAGGGGCAGCCAGGCGGCGACGTGCCCGCGGAGGGCTTCGGCCGGCGAGTGCATGGGAACGGCGGTCAGCCAGTCCGCGTTGATCTTCGCGATGCCCGCGAAGAAGTACATGCAGAAGAGCTGGTAGCGGAACAGGAAGACGGCCCAGAAGGGCACCTCGGGCGTCGCGGGTCTCCGCCACGCATCGATCGAGCACACGCGGTGCGCGGGCGCGACGCTGAGGAGCAGACCTACGAGGCTGATCAGATAGTAGTGATTGTTGTACTCGGCCTGGTCGGCCAGGAAGATGTAGGTGTAGGCGAGGAAGAAGGCGACGGCCGCGGCGCGGTAGAAGAGTCCGAGCGCGATCCCGATTGCGCCGAGCCCGGCGACCACGAACGTCCCGGTCATCCAGGGCTCCGGCAGGACCGTGAGCCATTCCAGGCCGGGGTAGGGGAAGTGGAAGGCCGGCTCGACGTAGAGGAAGTCGATGAGGGTCCGGCCGCCTCGCTCCTGGAAGTGCCTGGCCATGTGGTAGGTCAGGATCAGGCCGAAGCCGATCCGGAGCGCGGCGAGGGAAGCGCCGTCGACGGGCTGGGCGAGGCCGCGCCGCGCGCGTTCTGCCATCGGGGCCAGCACGGCGTTCTCTCCTCTCGGGGCTGTCTCGGCCTGGAAGGGCTCAGTCGCCGCCGAAGGGCGCTCGGATCCCGAACATGATGGTGCCGCCGACGAAACCGAGGTCGGCGTCTCTCAGTACGTCCGCATCGTCGGAGTCACCGCTCGCGCCGGCGCTCGAACCGATGGACCCGATGTTGGCGTAGAACTGGCCCTCCGCGAGGAAGCGAGCGTAGGCTTCGATCTTCGAGCGCTCGAGCGGTCTGAAGCGGGCCTCGAAGCCGAGCTGGGCCTCGGCGGTGTAGACGACGTTGTTGCGCTCGTTCCGGAGGACGTCGTTGAAGCCCGGTACTCCGAGGCTGTTGTCGTCCTCGAGTTCGAGTTCGCCGTCGCCGAAGATGAAGCCGGCCCGGGTCAGGCCGAAGACGTCGAGTGAGAAGCGGTCCCGCTCGAACAGCGCGTGCCGGACCGAGGCGCCGAGCAGCGGGCCGGCGCCCTCGTAGTCGTTCCGCACGTTGACGATCTCGGAGAAGGTGCCACCCCGAATGAGGCGCCACTGGCCGCTCTGGTTGGCGCGGAGGTAGCGGACGCCGCCCGTCACGGTGAAGTTCGTTCCGCCGGAAGTCCGATTCACGAGCATGGCCTCGACGTCGACCAGGTCGAGGTCGAGTTCTCGGCGGGCGACGAGGGTGTCACCGACGTTCGTGTCGATCCCGATGTCCGGGTCGTCGAAGAAGTTCGTTTCGAACTGCCCGACTGTCCACGCCGGGTCGTGCGTGCGACGCACCCGGTCCGACGAGTCGAAGTGGAAGTACCGCGCGGCCCAACCGAGGCCTTCGTCGGGGACGAATCCGAGCTCGTAGCGCCCGGCGACCTCGGTGTCTTCGTTGAAGTCGCGCGAGTCCGAGGTCTCGAACCCGAAGCCCGCGTTGGGCAGCCCTCCGCCGATCCCAAAGAGCTCGACGTCCTCGGCCACGAAGGCGGTGTCCTGGTCGCCGAAGCTCTGGAGGATGACCGGCCCGCCCTCGAAGTAGAAGCGGCCAGGTTCCTTGGGCCGTGAGGCAACGTCAGCCGGAGCCGAGACGTGCGGGGTCGGCGCGGGTGCAGCCGCAGCCTTCTCCTGCTCCCCGCGGATCTCCTTCAGCTCGGACTCGAGGCGATCGAGGCGCTCGAGGAGTTCCAGGTAGGACTCCATCGAGACCGTCGCGGGTGCTTCCGCCGCGTCCTCGGCGAGGGCCGGGCCCGCGACCGCGCACAGCAAGAGAGCCACCATCGTGTTGCGAATCATCATGACCCCCTGCCGTCGGGAATCCGACGGACGTAGGAGTGGTTCTAACGTTGCGTGTTCGAAGGTGTCAACCGCCGTCGACGACGAGAAGATGCGGCGCGCTGGGGCCTCGGTCCGTTTGTGAGTAGACTGGGGCCATGTCGCTACGGTTCTGGCTGCCGCTCCTCGCAGTGTTTCTCTCGGGATGCTTCGAGCCGTTCTCCTTTGAGGCGCGAACGCCCGATCCCCGGGCCGAGCGGCTCTGTGCCGAAGCGGCGGCGCCGGACGCTGCCGAGGACCCGGTCTTCGTCGACTGCCGCGTCGAAGGGGCGGACTTCGCTGACCCTGAGGCACCTCTCGCGAACGAAGCCGTCGTGATGGCCTGGAACATCGAGCGCGGCTTCCGGATCGAGGAGCAGCTCGAACGGATCCTCGACGATCCGGCGGTGCCCGTGCCCGACATCCTGCTCCTTTCGGAGGTGGACCGGGGCTGCGAGCGGACGGACTTCCGCAACGTCGCGCGGGACTTCGCCGAAGCGCTCGGCATGAACGCGGTCTTCGCGACGGAGTTCGTCGAGTTGCCGGGCGACCGCGGTCTCGCGGGCCCCTACGACCCGCCGCTCTGCGAGCACGGCAACGCGATCCTCTCCCGCTGGCCCGTCGGGAACGTCCGCGGGATCCGGCACCGCAGCCAGCACGTCTGGTACACGCCCCCCGGCTTCCCGAACCCCGACGAACCGCGCCTCGGCGGGCGCATCGCGGTGGCGGCGGACGTGCGCATCGAGGGCGGCGTGCTGCGCGTCTACTCGGTGCACCTCGAGTCCACCGTCAGCTCCGTCGAGAAACGCGTCGATCAGGCTCTGGAACTCGTCGAAGACGCGCGCAACGTCGCACACCCCGTCGTCATCGGGGGCGACTTCAACACTTTCGAGTACCTGTTCAACCTGCTGGCCGGCTTCCCGACGGCGACCTTCGTTCCGTACGAAGCCGAGGGGTTCCGGGATGCGCACCTCGCGCTCCCCATCGCCGAACGCACGACGACCCGCGACCCGGGCAACCAGATCATCGATCTGGTCTTCACGCGGGGCGCGATCGTGCGGGATCCGGGCGTTTGCAGCTTCGACGTCTGCGGCGGCCTTTCGGACCACGTCCCGGTCTGGGCAACGGTCGAGGTGCCGCGCTGTCACGCCCCGGATCTCGACTGCGACGGAGCCACGGATGCGGAGGACGTCTGCCCGCTCCTCTACGATCCGGGCCAGGAGGACGGCGACGGCGACGGGCGAGGTGACGCCTGCCCGTGGTGGCCCGAGCCGGTGCAGGCCAGCGCCGCGGGCCGAGGGCCGACAGGAGAGTGAAAATGTTCGAAACTCGGGCGTGTCGAAACGCGCCCCCGGGCGTGCGCGAAGGGGGCGGCTCATGAGAATCGATGCGGCGGCTGGAGCGCGGAGGCGTTGGAGCGCTCTCGGGGCATGGCTGTTCCTGGGTGTCTTCGCGGTGCCGTCGTGGGCCGAAGACACCCGGCAGTCACTGTCTGCGGGAGCTGCCGCCAGGGCAACCATCGTCGCACTCCAGAAGGAGTGCTCCGACTTCGCGCAGCGTACGGTGGGGTCGACGCCGGTCCGCGCCTCGGCCATGAAGTGCAGCCGCGGGTGCGGCAACGCGCTGAGCGTCGTCCACAAGATGGAGACGCGGGGCAAGGGCGACTTCGGCGGGCCCGTGGATCTCTGTCGGCAGGCTCACGGCCTCTGGCAGGATGCCCTGAAGGAGGCGCCCGACGTGACCCCGGCGCCCCCGAAGGTGCGAGGCAACCGGCCCCAGCGCTGATCTCCGAACATGACGACCCCCTGGTTCTACGCCGATCGAGTGAGTGCCGCGCCCGGCGACACGGTGCGTCTCCACGCGAGCGCGCCGGCCTCGCCGTGTCGGCTCGAGGTGGCGCGCGTCGGCCGCGAGCGCGAGGTCGTCGCGGTCTTCGAGGACCTGGCGGTCGGCTCGCATCCGACCCCGCCAGACGCGGATCGCCACGGCTGCGACTGGCCCGAGGCCTTCCGCTTCGAGGTCGGCGCGGACTGGCAGACCGGCTACTACGACCTCGTCCTGACGGGACCCGACGGCGCGGCGAGCCACCACTTCGTGTGCGTCCGGGCGGCGGAAGCGTCTCGCGGCAAGGGCGTCGTCGTCCTGAACACGAACACGTACCAGGCCTACAACTATTGGGGCGGCGCCAACTCCTACGCCGACGTGACGAGGCTCATGGCCGGCGAACTGGCGCCCGAGGAGGCCCGGGCCCAGGCCATCGGCGAGCTCGCGCTCCTGCGTCCCTACACGCAGAACCTGCTCTTCCCGCCGGAGGGAGCGCCGCGGCTGATCAACCTGGCGCGGCGAGCCGTCGGCGCGATGGGCCATCCGGGGGAACTCGCGTGGCTGGCCGAGCACCAGCCGTCGCCCTACGACGGCTCGGCCGGCTTCATCGGGAAGTGGGAGCACGCCTTCCTGGCCTGGTGCGAGGCCGAAGGCCATGCGCTCGACGTTCTCACCGATCACGATCTCGAGAGCGAGGACGACGTCCTCGCGGGCTACGAGACGGTCTTCCTCGTCGGCCACAGCGAGTACTGGTCGGCCCGGGGGCGGGATCGCGTCGAGCGCTTCGTCGCGGACGGCGGGAACCTCGCGATCTTCTCCGGGAACACCTGCTACTGGAAGGTTCGCTGGGAAGAGCAGGGGACGAAGCTCGTCGCCCACAAGTGGCGGGGCGAAACGAACGATCCGCTCTTCGCGGACCCGGCCACCCGCAAGGACGCGACCCACCTCTGGAGCCACCCGGCGTTCGAGCGCCCGGAGGCCGAGATGACGGGCCTTTCCTTCCTGTACGGCGGCTACCACCGGCTGGGGATGTGCGTCGCGCGCGGAAGCGCCGGGTTCACCATCTACGACGACCGGCACTGGGCGCTCGAGGGGACGGATCTCTACTACGGCGACGTCGTCGGGAGCGACGTTCCGCTCGTCGGGTACGAGAACGATGGCTGCCCGATCCGCTTCGGTCCGGACGGCCTTCCGGCACCCGACGGCGGTGTCGGCGTACCCGAGAATCTGAAGATCATCGCCCTGACGCCCGCGACCCTGGCGGAGGACGCGCGCAGCCCGCACCCGCCGCTGATCCCGCCGGAGGAGCCCGAGGTGCTCGCCCGCTGCGCGTTCGGGCGGGACGACGCGGAGTCGCTCGCGCGGCTCATGCGGGGCCACGCGGTGATGGCGAGCTTCGCGCGCGGGAAGGGCGAGGTCTTCAACGCCGGGACGACCGAGTGGGCCCACGGCCTCGCGGCCGGCGACCCCTTCGTGGAGGCGATCACGCGCAACGTGATGAAGCGCTTCGGGCTGGAGCGGGCGCGATGAAACTCTACGATTTCCCCGGCGCCCCGAACCCGCGCCGGGTGAAGATCTTCGCGGCCGAGAAGGGGATCGCCCTCGAGCTCGTGAAGGTGGATCTCGCCCGGCGCGAGCACAAGAAGCCGGAGTTCCTGAGCAAGAGCCCGAGCGGCAAGATCCCGGTGCTCGAGCTCGAAGACGGCCGCTGCATCGCCGAGACGGTGGCGATCTGCCGCCTGCTCGAGGCCCACGAACCGGAGCCGAATCTTTTCGGGCAGGACCCGTACGAGACCGCGGTGATCGAGATGCACCATCGCCGGATCGAACTCGAACTGGCGATCGCGATCGGCACGTCCTGGGTGAACGGCCCGATCGTGGCGCGCATGGGGATCGTCGAGCCGATCGAAGCGGCCAAGGCCCGAAGCGATGCCTGGGCACGGGAGTGCTATCGCACGCTCGATGCGGAACTCGGCGAGCGGGCGTTCGTCGCGGGAGACCGTTTCACCGTCGCGGACATCAGCGCGTTCTGCTGGATCGATTTCGCGGGCACCATGGTCGGCCTCGAGCCCGGCGGAGAGCTCGAGCACCTGCACGGCTGGTTCGAGCGGGTTGCCGGGCGCCCGTCCGTCAGCGAGTCCGCGAGCGGCTGACCCGCCGCACGAGGCCGAGGGCTGCCGCCAGCAGGGCCGCACGGCCCGGCTCCGGGACGAAGCGCAGGGCCGTCACGTCCGCGTTCACGAAGAACAGGTCCACGCCGAACTGGACGTTCGCGACCGCCTGGCCGCGGACCGGGGAGGTCACGAACGGCAGGGGCTGCTCGATGTCGGTCAGGACGGGGCCGAGGTCGAGGGAGAGGTTCAGCCCGATCTCGTCGAAACCTCCCGGCGTCACGTCGACGCGCGCCCGCCAGAGGCGTTGGCGGACGAGGATCTGCTGAAGCGGGAAGACGGTGCCGATCGCCGAGACCGTCCCCGGGGAGAAGAACCGGGAGGAAGCCGGATCGGTCGAGCTGTCCGGGGTGTCCGGGTCGACGTCGAACGTCAGGGTGAGTCCGGAGCCTGCCGGGAGGAGGTCCGAGAACGTCACGACGAGGTCCACCTCGAAGCGCGCGGCGGAGGCCGGCGCGGGAAGGAAGAGGAGCGCGGCCAGCGCGGCGAGGGCGGGGGAGAAGGCGGGCGGGCGCAGGATCCGCATGGAGGGGAGTGGGCGCGACCGGGCCGGGCGTGGCTCCGAAAACTCGACATCGCCCTTGGGCGTTTCCGAGAAGCGGCGCACAATGCGCGGCGATGAGCCACCCCGAAGCCAATCCCCGCGCCGGGCTCGGCACCTACGTCGACTTCTGCCGGCAGCACATCGAGACCCTCGTCCGGGAGGTCGGCCCGCGGCCGCCGGGGAGCGAGGAGGAGCTGCGGGCCCAGCGATACCTGGCGGGCCTGCTCGAGCCCGTGGCGGACGAGGTCGACCTCGAGCCCTTCACGCTCTCGCCGAAGGCGTTCATGGGCTTCGTCCCGATCAGCGGGGGTCTGCTCGTGGCGGCAGCCGTTCTGCTGTCCTGGGCACCCGGCGCCGCGCTGCTGGCCGTGGCCGGCGCGGTCGGGCTCCTGGTCGGTGAGCTGGTCCTCTACCGGCCGGTCGTGGATGCGTTCTTTCCCCGGGCCACCTCCCACAACCTGATCGCTCGCCTCCGCCCGCGCGGCCCGACGAAGCAGATCCTGCTGTTCGGCGGGCACTGCGACAGCGCCTGGGAGTGGCGTTGGCACTACCTCGGCCGGGCGGCGTTCCTCTCGATCGTCGGCGGGGCCCTGGTCGGTGCCGTCGTCGCGCTGGCGGCGAGCGTCGCCGCGCTGGCCGCACCGGGTTCGAAGCTTGCCGCCTGGCTCGGGAGCGCGCTGTGGCTCTTCGCGCCGTTCTTCGTCCTCGTGATGGGCTTCACGAACTTCCGGCGCTGCTCTCCCGGGGCGAACGACAACCTGACGGGCGTCCTCCTGAGCATCGCTCTCGCGAAGCAGCTCCGGGAGTCCGGCGCGGACCTCGAACACACGGAGATCCGGATCCTGAACACGGGAGCCGAGGAGGCCGGCCTGCGCGGGGCGCGGGCCTACGCCGAGCGCCACCGCCGCGAACTCGAGGGGACGCCGAGCCTCTACGTGGCCCTCGACACCTTCCGCGACCTCGAGCACATGGCCGTCTACGACCGAGACCGCAACGGTACGGTGCAGCACGACCGCGGCGCCGCCGAGCTGCTGGCGCGCGCGGCCCGGGAAGCCGGGCTCTCGCTGCCGTTCCATACGATCCCCGTCGGCGCGACCGACGCCGCCGCCTTCACCCAGGCGGGTCTCCGCGCGATCGCGCTGGTGGCCATGGATCCGGCCCCGCCGCGCTGGTATCACACGCGCCTCGACACGCCGGATCTCCTGCGCCCCGAGTGTCTCGAGGCGGGCCTGCGCGTGATGGGTCAGCTGGTCCGCATCGTGGAGGCCGAGGGGCTGGGCCCCGAGACCGGCTAGGGTGGTACCCTGCTTCGACGCAGTCCATCGCTCGGAGGTTCCCCCTTGATCGAGATCCTTCCCTTCGGCCGAACCGGTCACGAGAGCACCCGGGTCCTGTTCGGTGCCGCGGCCCTCGGCGGGATGACCCAGGAACGGGCCGACGAAGTGCTCGCCACGCTCCTCGAGTTCGGGATCAACCACATCGACACGGCCGAGGGCTACGGCGACTCGGAGCTCCGCATCGGGCCGTGGATGGAGCGGCACCGGGACCGCTTCTTCCTGGCGACGAAGACCCGCGAACGGGGCGGCGAGGGCGCGCGCGCGAACCTCGAACGCTCCCTCGAGCGGCTCCGCACCGATCGGCTCGACCTGATCCAGCTCCACAACCTCGTCCACGAGGAACAGTGGCAGGCCGCCTTCGCGCCGGGCGGCGCCGTCGAGGCGCTCGCGCGGGCCCGCGAGGAGGGCCTCGTCCGCCACATCGGCGTCACGGGGCACGGGACCTGGGCGCCGGGCATGCACCGCCGCAGCCTCGAGCGGTTCGAGTTCGCCTCGGTGCTGGCTCCGTGCAACTGGACGATGCTCCAGGACCCGGAATACGCCGAGAGCTTCGAGGCGCTGGCTGAGGTGTGCCGCGAGCGGGGCGTCGCCCTGCAGACCATCAAATCGCTCGCCCGGCGCCGCTGGGACGGCGCGCCCGAACGCGCCTTCAGCTGGTACGAGCCGCTCATGGATCCGGAAGCGATCCGCCGCGCCGTCCACTTCGTGTTGGCGCGGCCCGGCCACTTCCTGAATACCTCGAGCGACGCGAGGCTCCTGCGCACAACGCTCGAGGTAGCGAGCGAGACGATCACGGCGCCCACGGACGAGGCGATGCGGGCCGATACCGAGGCCCACGAGATCACGCCGCTGTTCGTGCGCGGCGTCGCCGAAGAAGTCGGCCTGGCGCCCTAGCCTGAGACTACCTAGCGCGCGGAGGACTCCATGTCGCTCGAAGCCATCGACCGCCCGGCGCCGCACGTCCGGGTCGAGGACGAAGACGGCGCGGTCGCACTCGCCGACTGCTGGCGTGACCGCGCGGCCGTACTGATCTTCCTGCGCCACTTCGGCTGACCCTTCTGCCGCCGGCACCTGGTCCAGGTGCAAGAAGAGATCGACGCGTTCGACTCCCGCGGCGCGGGCGTCTTCGCCGTCGGCCAGGGGACGGGGGACCAGGCGGCGGACTACGCCGACCAGTGGGGCGTCGGCTTCCCGATCCTCGGGGATCCCAAGGCCGCGGCGTACCAGGCCTTCGGCATGCTGCGGGGCAACTGGTGGACGGTGCTCGGCCGCTCCCTCGTGACCGACCCGCTCGAGACGATGCGCCTCGTCCTCCAGGCCGACATGCGGGGGGCGGCGCTGCCCGCGGCGGACGTCCTGCGACTTCCGGGCGTCGTCGTGGTCGACGCAGGCGGGACCGCGCGCTTCGAGTACAAGTCGAAGGAGCCGTCGGACCTCCCGCCCAACGCGGACGTCCTGGCGGCGCTCGATGAGATGGGGCGCTGAGGCCGGAGCGGTTTCAGACGGCGCGGGCGAGTGCGCGGTCGAGGCTCGCTTCGTCGCGGGCGCGGAGCGTCACGTGGCCGAGCTTGCGGCCGGGGGCCGGCGTCTTCCCGTAGAGGTGGACCCGGGCGCCCGGGATGGAGAGCAGCCGTTCCCGCGGCGGGACTTCCCCGATCAGGTTCACCATCGCCGTCGGCCCGAGCAGGTCGGTACCGCCGAGAGGCCAGCCGGCCACGGCGCGCAGGTGGTTCTCGAACTGTCCCGTCTCCGCGCCTTCCTCCGTCCAGTGGCCGGAGTTGTGGACGCGGCACGCCATTTCGTTCGCGAGGAGCCGGCCCTCGCACTCGAAGAACTCCACGCACAGGACGCCGACGTAGTCGAGGGCGGAGAGGAGCCGGGCGACGGCCTTCTCCCCCTCCCGGTGCAGCGGCGTGCACGCTTCCGAGGGCAGCGGACGCGACGTGCGCAGGATGCCTCCTTCGTGGACGTTCTCGACCGGGTTCCAGAAGCGGACCTCGCCGTCGTGGCCGCGAACCGCGAGGATGGAAACCTCCCGCGAGAAGGGGACCCGCGCCTCGAGGATCATGGGACCGGCGCCGAGGACGCGCCAGGCCTCGGTGGCCTCGGTGGCGGTGCGGACCGTTCGCTGTCCCTTGCCGTCGTAGCCTTCGAAGCGGGTCTTCAGGATCGCCGGGAGCCCGACGGACGCCACCGCCGCGTCGAGATCCGCTTCGCTCGCCACTGCGGCGAAGCGCGTAGTCTCGATGTCGAGCGAGCGGAGGAGCTCTTTCTCGCGTACCCGATCGCCGGCGATGGCGAAGGCCTCGGGCCCGGGGCGGACGGGCATGCGCTCCTGAAGCCAGGCCAGCGCATGCGGCGGAGCGTGATCGAACTCCGCGGTCGCGACGTCGCAGTGGGCCAGGGCCTCGAGGCCCGCGGCGTCGTCGAGGGCGCCGAGCAGGTGGTGGGCGACGGCGGCGGCCGGGGCGTCGGGCTTCGGGTCGAGAACGAAGGTTTCGATCCCGAGCCGGTGGCCGGCCACGGCCATCATGCGCGCGAGCTGGCCGCCGCCGAGGATGGCGACCTTCATCGCGAGCCTTTCCGCGCCTTTCCGGCGGGGGGCGTGGCCGGGCCGATCGAGGGCTCTCGGGAAGGATCGGGGTCGGCGAGCACTGCCGCGGTCTGTCGCTCCCGGAAGGCGACCAGGGCGTCACGAACCTCGGGCGTGGTGACCGCGAGCACGGAGGCCGCGAGCAGGGCGGCATTGGCGGCTCCGGCCTCGCCGATGGCCAGCGTCCCGACCGGGATGCCGCGCGGCATCTGGGCGATCGAGAGCAGCGAGTCGATGCCCCGGAGCGCGCGGCTCTGCACCGGAACGCCGAAGACCGGGAGCCACGTCTTGGCCGCCAGCATTCCCGGCAGGTGCGCGGCGCCGCCGGCCCCGGCGATCAGGACCTCGAGCCCGCGGTCCGCTGCCGTCGCGGCGTACTCCATGAGCAGGTCGGGCGTTCGGTGGGCCGAGACGACGCGGGTCTCGTGGGGGACGCCGAGGCGCTCGAGCGTCTCCGAAGCCGCCCGTAGGGTGTCCCAGTCCGAGCGTGAGCCCATCACGATGCCGACTCGCGCGGGGCCGGTGCCCCCGCGGCCTTCCGGCGCTTTCGATTCCATCGTGAACCCCCAAAGGCGCGATTGTAGCCTTGGAATCCTCCGTTTCCCGAAGGGATGGGGCCGCGGGACGTCCCGGCTCCAACCATCGAGAATATCGAAGGTTTTGGAGCGGCCCCTCGCCTCGGGCTAGCGGACCCCGAGCCGGCGCGCGGCCCGATTGGCCGCGGCCGGCCCGGCGAGCTGGCGCAGGAGCAGCAGGCCGTCGAGCACGGCGACGGCCGTCTCGGCCTCGGTCCGGCGCTTCTTCGCCGGGCCCTCGACGAACTCCGCGGCCCAGAGGATCCAGGCCTCCACCAGCGCCGGGACGACCGAGCGGTACGGCTCCTGGCCCGAGGCGGCGAGCCCATTGGCTTCGAAGAAGAGGGCGAACAGGGGGTCGACCTTCGGGTGGGCGAGGACGCTCCAGGCTGCGCGCAGCAGTTCGAGGTGGTCGGCGGCCCGGGTCTTGAAGGCGGCGGCGAGGGTCTCCTGGAACTCCAGCCCGAGGGCGGTGAGCACCTCGCGGACGAGGTCGTCCTTCGTCGGGAAGTAGTAGACGACCGTCCGGTCTCGGATGCCGAGGCGCTTCGCCAGGCGGCCGAAGCTCAGGCGGCTCAGGCCGTCCTCGAGGGCGGCGGCGAGGGCCGCTTCGAGGATGGCGGCTTTGTCGTGCTTGGGTCCCATGAACGGCCTTGATTGTAGCAGTGACTACAACTAGAGTTGTAGTGATTACTACAACTCAGCCGGAGGATCCTCCATGGACGAAACTGCCCGCCGCAGCCACCCGTGGCCGGAGCCGAAGCTCGCGCGGACCCATCTCGGAACGATCGAATACCGCGACATCGGCGAGGGCCCGGTCGTGGTCTTCCTTCACCTCGTGCTCGCGGAGGCGTCCCACTGGGACCGGATGCCGCCGCTCCTCTCGGACCGGTTCCGCTGCATCCTGCCGACCCTGCCGATGGGGGCCCATCGCCTGCCCGCCGATGACGGTGCCGACCTCTCACCGGACGGTCTGGCCCGCGCCGTGGCCGAGCTGCTCGAACAGCTCGACGTGAAGGACGTGACGCTCGTCGGAAACGACAGCGGCGGGGCGATCTCCCAGGTGGTCGCCACGAACCACCCCGAGCGCCTCGGGCGCGTCGTCCTGACCAACTGCGACATGTACGACGACTTCCCGCCGAAGATCTTCGGCTACTTCAACCTGTTGCCCTACCTCCCCGGAAGCATGTCGATCCTCGGGCGCGTGTTGAAGATCCGTGCACTCTGGGGCTTGCCCTTCGTCTTCGGGCTGCTCGCGAACGAGATCGACGGCGAGAAGATCGACCGCTGGGCCGACGCCCTGCTCGCGAACGAGAAGGTCCGCCGCGATGCGCTCGAGGTGCTGAAGGGGTTCGGCCCGGACGTCACGAACCGCGCGGCCGCCGCGCTGCGCTCGACGAAGCTCCCGTTCCTCGTCGCCTGGGGCGCCGACGACCGGGCCTTCAAGCCGTCCCTGGCCGAACGCTTCTGCGCGGAGGTTCCCACCGCGGAGCTCGTGATGATCGAGGACTGCAAGACGCTCGTCTGCTGGGACCAACCCGAGCGGCTGGCCGAGCTGATCGCGGCCTTCGCGTCCCGTTGAACGCGGCCATCCGGCCTGCTGCTGGCCGCTAGAAGCGGAACGCGCCGCGCAGGCCCAGGAACGGGGCCGGATCGGTCTCCACCCGGGAGATGCGATCGCCGGTGCGGTCGTCGATCTCGAACTGCTGGTACACGGTGGCGCCGAGTTGCACGCCGAGGCGCAGCGGTCCGCGGGAGGTGCTGAGTTCTAGGGAGATCGGCACCCGGTCGTCGCGGACCACGCCCGAGCGCAGGCCGCGTCGGCCGCCGTCGAGGCGATAATCCCGGCCTTCCCAGCCGCCCCGCAGGGTGAGGCTCAGCCCGTGGTCGAGCTTCGCGACGAGAGCGAGGCCCGGGCCCGGCGTGAACAGGCGCAGGCGGTCGTTGATGCGCCAGTCGACGCCCACGATCGGGACGATCAAGGCATCGTCTTCGAGCCGGGTGAAGCCGAGCAACCCGAACGTGAAGGCCAGGTCGTCCCGGTACTGCCAGCGGACTCCTCCGAAGCCCTGCCAGGTCACGCCGCCGCCGAGCGATGCGTCGCTCTCGCCGGCCCAGGTGGCCCCGAGCCGCGCGAACAGGCTGAAGCGGTCGCGGCGCCAGTCGAGCTGGAAGCCGGCCGTCACCCGATGGAAATCGTCGAAGGGGTCGCTCCGGCCGGGGATCAGGCCCGTTGCTCCGTCGAAGGCGTAGTGCGCGAGCTCGTAGCCCCCGAACAGGCCGGCGCGCAGGCCCGGCGCCACCGGCGCGTCGAAGGAGCCGGTGACCCCCGCACGCGAGAGCGCGACGCGGCCCGGGCCGTCGAGCCCCTGCTCGAAGGTGTGACTTCCCGAGGTCTCGATCCGTCCGCGCAGGCCGTCGGAAGAGGAGGGAGGGCCCTGGGCCTCGGCGACGGAGGGGAGGGACAGGGCGGAAAGCAGCACGGTCATGGCGATCTTCATCGGGTTGCAGGCTATCCCGAGACGCTGCAGCGTCCACCTCGCGAGCGGCCGGGGGTCTGCAAACGGTCCGAACCCGTTCTAGACTCCGGCTTCCTCCGGAGGACCCCTCGACCCGAATGTCCGCTCCCGTTCCCGCTTCGCTGTTCCAGGGTTACGCGCCGCTCGAGGGGGCCTTCGACGAGTGCTTCGACGCGGCCGGAGAGGTCCGGCCCGAGGCCCGGCGGATCCTCGAGCGCCTCGATGCGCTCGGCGCGCGCGAGTTCAAAGCGCGCCGCAAGCTCGCGGACTCGACCTTCCTGAAGAGCGGGATCACCTTCTCGGTCTACTCGGATCAGCGCGGCTCGGAGCGGATCTTCCCCTTCGATCTGATCCCGCGGATCATCCCTGCGAAGGAGTGGTCCGACCTGCGCGAAGGCCTCGAGCAGCGGGTGCAGGCGCTCAATGCCTTCCTGGCGGACGTCTACGGCGAACAGCGGATCCTGAAGGAAAAGATCATCCCGAGGGAGCTGGTGCTCGGCGCGGAGGGCTACACGCCCGAAGTGGCGGGCATCGTCCCGCCCGGCGGCGTCTACGTCCACATCGCGGGCATCGACCTCATTCGCGACGAACAGGGCGGCTTCCTCGTCCTCGAGGACAACGCGCGGACGCCCTCGGGGGTGTCCTACGCCCTCGAGAATCGCACCGTGATGAAGAAGGTCTTCCCGTACGTCTTCGCCGAGTCCCATGTGGCGAGCGTCGAGGAGTACCCGATCCGCCTGCGCGATGCGCTCGCTTCGGTCGGGCCGGGCGGCGACGCCGATGCGGCCGTCGTGCTCACACCGGGCCCGTTCAACTCCGCGTACTTCGAGCACAGCTTCCTCGCGCGCCGGATGGGGCTGGCCCTCGTCCAGGGCAGCGACCTGTTCGTCGACGACGACCGCGTCTTCGCGAAGACCACCCTCGGCCCGCGGCCGGTCGACGTGATCTACCGGCGCATCGACGACCCCTTCCTCGACCCGCTCGTGTTCGACAAGACGAGCCTGCTCGGAGTGCGCGGGCTGTTTGGCGCCTACGCGAAGGGCAACGTCGCGATCGCGAACGCGATCGGCAACGGCGTCGCGGACGACAAGGGCATCTACCCCTACGTGCCGGACATGGTCCGGTTCTATCTGTCGGAGGAGCCGAAGCTCGGACAGGTCGAGACCTACGTCTGCGACCGGGACTCGGACCGCGACTACGTCCTCGAGCACATCGAAGAGCTGGTCGTGAAGGCGGTCGATGGCGCCGGGGGGTACGGGATGCTGATCGGCCCCCAGGCCTCCAAGGCCGAGTGCGCGGAGTTCCGCGAGAAGGTGAAGGCCAACCCGAGGAAGTACATCGCGCAGCCGCGGATCGAGCTTTCGACGTGCCCGACCTGGGCGGGCTCGAGCGTCGGGCCGCGCCGCGTGGATCTCCGGCCCTACATCGTGACGGGGAAGGAGAGCTGGGTCCTGCCGGGTGGCCTGACGCGCGTGGCGCTGGTGGAGGGTTCCTACGTCGTGAACTCGAGCCAGGGTGGGGGCTCCAAGGACACGTGGGTGCTGGAGGGCGGGCCGTGATTTCGCGCGTGGCCGAGAGCTGCTTCTGGCTGAACCGCTACGTCGAGCGCGTCGAAGTGCTCGCACGGATGCTCAGCGTGAACCTCTCCTTCCAGCTCGACGTCGCGATGGCCGATGCCGAACGGTGGCGGCCCCTCGTGATCGTGACCGGTCAGGAGGAGGACTTCGTCCGCCGGATCGACGCGGGCAAGCTCGACGATGCGGAAGCGGTCCAGGAGTACCTGACCTGGGACGAGGAGAACCCGGCCTCGCTCGCTTCCTCGCTCCGCTTCGCCCGGGAGAACGCCCGCACGATCCGCGAGACCATCACGCTCGAGATGTGGGAGGCGCTGAACGATCTCTGGGTCTGGCTCGCCGAGCCGGCTGCGCGCAAGCTCTACCGGTCGGACCGGCAGGCCTTCTATCTGCGGCTGCGCAACCAGTGCTGGCTGTTCCACGGCATCGCCCATGCCACGATGCTCCACGAAGACCCGTTCGAGTTCATGCGGCTCGGAACCTCGCTCGAGCGGGCGGGGCAGACGGCGCGTCTGCTCGACATCAAGCATCACAGCATCGGGCCGACGCGCCCGGGCGAGGAGTCGCCGCTCGAGGCCGCGCACTGGATCGCGACCCTGCGCTTCTGCTCGGGCGCCGAGACCTTCGTCAAGCGGGAGGATCGCATTCTCGGAGGCCGCGCCGTCGCGGACTTCCTCCTGTTCGATCCGACCTTCCCGCGCTCGGTGATCCACAACCTGCTGCGGGCCCGGAACTTCCTGGGCCTCGTCCGCCCGGGGCGCGGGGATACGCGCGGTTCCGCGAGCGAGGCGATCGTGGCCAAGACGCTCGACGAGCTCCAGGCGCACGACGTCGACTCCGTGCTCGAGCGCGGGCTCCACGAGGTCGTGACCCACCTGGTGAACGCGACGGCGGAGATCTGCGAGACGGTGCGCGTCGAGTTCTTCGACCCCGTGCTCTTGACGGCCAGCTGGACGCACGACCAGGTGCAGACGCAGACCCAGAAGCAGGGCTAGGCGCCGGCGGGCGCGCTCGGGGGAGGGGCGGCTAGCCGACCTCCGAGACCTGCACGTTCACCGTCAGGGTCTCCGTGCCGCCACCGCGGTAGATGGTCCCCGTGGTCGGGGTGGCGTCGCGGTAGTTGCGCCCGACGGCGACCCGCACGTGGTCGCTCCCGATCTGACGGGCGTTGGTGGGGTCGAAGCCGTGCCACCCGTGCCGCGGAAGGTAGAGCTCGAGCCACGCGTGGGACGCTTCGGACTGGATCTTGTTCTCGTAGTCGGCACCCGTGAAGAGGTATCCCATCCGGTACCGCGCGGGGACGTTCAGGAGCCGAGCAAGGCAGATCATCAGGTTCGCGAAGTCCTGGCAGACGCCTTCGCGGGATTGGTAGACGTCGAAGGGCGTGCTGTGGATCGAGGTGGAGCCGGAGACGTAGGAGAAATCCCGGTAGATCGTCTCGTTCATGTCGAGCAGGACGCTCACGAGGTCGAAGTCGTTTCGCTCGACGAAGCTCATCGCGAAGCGGGAGAGCTCCTCGAGCTGGGTTTCCGGGAGCTCCATCGGCAGCAGATACGCCTGGAGCATCTGGCGATGCGAGGGCATCCAGACCAGCGGGATGGTGTCGCGGCGCGCACGCGCTTCGAGGATGCCGGGGGACTGCACGCGAACGCGCGCCCGGCTCGCGATGCGCAGCTCGGTGTAGGGTGAGTTGATCTGGACGTCGTAGGCGGAGTTTCCGAAGACGTCTTCGTACTCGACCGTGGTGCCCGCCGGGGAGACGTCGAACTCGAACGCTTCGAGAGTTTGCAGGCCGTCCTGCGCCGGCTTCAGGAGGATGCGGTGGGAGCTGCGTTCGACCGGCTCCTGGTAGTGGTAGACGGTCTCCTGGACCACTTCGAGCGTCCGCTCGTCGCGCTGGGGAAGGAAGGGCGGCGCCGAGGCGGGCGCCGCGATCGCCGGAGCGGCTTCGGCGCCGGCCTGCTGGTGTCCGGCCTCCGCCTGGGCCGGAGGCGAGCCCGACATCCGCGTCGCGGGATCGGTCAGGACTTCGACGGAGGCACTCGGGTCGCTGTCGTGGGTGACGGAGCCCCGCCGCGCCAACATCCACTGTCCCGGGGCCAGGGGGCGCCACGCGCCCTCGGAGAGCGGCCGGCTCGAGAAGACGAGCGCCGTCCGGTGGGGATCCTGCGGGGCGTTCAGGTCGATCTCCACGGCCAGGGAGCGCAGCGAGAGGCCGGCGTGCGGGGGAATGAGGCGCGTCCAGTAGAGGGCGTCGGTGGCGACCCGATCGCGGTGGACGAGCAGCATGTCCCCGTCGGACAGGATCAGGTTGAGTTCGCCCTGGGCGTTCAGCTCGCCGAGCCACGCGTCGAGCGCCGCCGCGTCGACGTCCGCCAGGGAACGGGCGCGGCTCTGGTGGAGCCGGCTCAAGAACCAGCAGAAGGCGTGCTCGCTGTCCGTCCGCCCGAGCGGTTCGAAGGACGGGTCGTCGGGGAGCGGCAGGCGCTCCTGCCAGCCGTGGGTGAGGTCGCCGTCGTGGGCGAAGATCCATTGACGGCCCGCGTAGCTGCGCACGAAGGGCTGCAGGTCCTGCTGGGACTGGCGCCGATCGTGCCCGCGCAGGTGGCAGAGGAAGAGCGTCGACCGGAAGCGTTCCCATCCGCCGAGCGCCGTGCCGACGTCGTCCCGGGTCTCGGTGCCCGGGTCCTTGAGGACGGTCGCGCCGCGCTCGCTCGCCGGATACCAGCCGACGCCCCAGCCGTGGATGCGTTCGCCGTCCATCGGATGGGCGTCCCGGGTCTTGGAGAAGCCGACGCGCGGAGAGGCGTCGGCGTCGAAGCAAAGGGCGACGAGCTCGCTCATGCCGATCGGTTCCCCCACGGCCCGGAGCAGGCTCGCAGGTCGAGAGTAGCGGGATGCTCGGTGGCCGCAGGGGGTTCCACGAGCTCGAGCGGGCCGGGGGTGTGCCCGAACGCGGCGAAGCGGGCGAGCCGGCGCCCCTCGGCTTCGTAGGCATTGACGGGAAAGGTTTCGTGGTTCACTCCGCCGGGGTGCGCCACGTGGTAGCGGCCGCCGGCCACGGCCCGTCCCGTCCAGAGATCGAGGAGGTCGAACGTGAGCGGCGCGTGGACCGGGATGGTCGGGTGGAGGCAGCGGGCCGGTTGCCATGCGCGATAGCGGACGCCGGCCACGAACTCTCCGGACACGCCCGTCGGCTGGAGGGGGAGGCGCACGCCGTTGCAGCCGACCGCATAGCGGCCGCCCGTCAGCCCGCGGGCCTTGACCTGGACGCGTTCGAGGGAGGAATCGACGAAGCGCGCGGTCCCGCCGACCGCGCCCTCCTCGCCGAGGACGTGCCAGGGTTCGAGGGCCTGGCGGATCTCGATCTCGCAGCCGGCCGTCTCGAGGGTTCCGACGTGCGGGAAGCGGAACTCGAAGTGCGGGCCGAACCAGGCGTCCTCGAAGGCGAACCCGGCCTCCCGGAGTTCTGCGAGCACCGAGCGGAAGTCGGTCCAGACGTGGTGCGGCAGCAGGAAGCGGTCGTGGAGGTCGGTGCCGTGCCGCGCGAGCGGTGCCCGGTACGGCTCGCGCCAGAAGCGGGCCACGAGGGATCGCAGCAGAAGCTGCTGGACGAGACTCATGCGCGGGTGGGGCGGCATCTCGAAGGCCCGCAGCTCGACCAGCCCCTGGCGTCCGCTCGCCGAGTCCGGCGAGTAGAGCTTGTCGATGCAGAACTCCGCGCGGTGCGTGTTGCCCGTCGTATCGACGAGCAGGTTGCGGAGGATGCGATCGACGAGCCACGGCGGGCACTCCCCCTCGCCGCGCTCCGGAATCTGCCGGAAGGCGAGTTCGAGCTCGTACAGGGCATCCTGGCGCGCTTCGTCGACGCGGGGTGCCTGGCTGGTCGGGCCAATGAACAGGCCCGAGAACAGGTACGAGAGCGAAGGGTGGTTCAGCCAGAACGCGACGAGGCTGCGCAGCAGGTCCGGCCGCCGAAGGAAGGGGCTGTCCGCCGGTGTCGCGCCGCCGAGCACGAAGTGGTTCCCGCCCCCGGTGCCCGTGTGGCGGCCGTCGAGCATGAACTTCTCGGTGCCGAGGCGGGCCGCCCGCGCTTCCTCGTAGACCGTGGTCGTGACGTCGACGAGTTCCCTCCAGCTCGAGCTCGGCTGGACGTTCACCTCGATCACGCCCGGGTCCGGCGAGACCTGGAGCATTCGCAGGCGCGGGTCCGCCGGCGGGCGATAGCCCTCGAGGTGGACGGCCGTGTCCTGTTCGGCGCAGACGTCTTCGATGGCTGCGACGAGGTCCACGAAGTCGTCCGCGGTCTCGAGGGGCGGGAGGAACACGCAGAGTCTCCCGTCCCTCGGCTCGACGGAGACCGCCGTCCGGACGGCCGTGCTCGCGATCTCACCCGCGTACGCGGAAGCGCCCGCCGCGCGTTCGTCCCGCTCGCGGGAAAGGAAGGGCTGGCGGCGCGGCGAGGGCCGGCCGAGCGGGCCTCGCGGGAGCGTCGGGTCGACCGGAACGACGTGCGGGTACTCGAGCGGGTCGAGGAAGGGGAGGGAGTCGAGGGGAAGCCGGAATCCGAGCGGTGAATCGCCTTCGACCAGGAACAGCGAGCCGCGCCGGAAGCTCCACTTCTCCGAGTACCAGCGGCGGCGGCCGTTCTTGGCGTTCCAGGCCTGCACCGGGAGGACGAACCCGCGCGGGTTGCCGAGGCCGCGCGAGAGCGTCCGCGCCAGCCGGGCGCGGCCCTCACCCGTTTCGAGCTCCTCGGCCTGTGGATGCAGGGCGTCGACGTTCTCCGGGAGCCGCGCTTCGGCGGCCAGGCTGGCGAGCGCGTCCTCGAAGGCCGGCACCGCATGCGCCGGGTCCACGTCGAGCCGCTCGGCGAGGGCGCGCAGGAAGCGCTCGGCGGCGACGGCATCCGGGGCGTGATCCCGGGCCTCCCGCGCGATGCGCGAGGCATCCCGCCAGAGCGGCACGTCGTCTTCCCGCCAGAGCAGCGAGAAGGACCAGCGAGGGAGTGGCTCGCCCGGGTACCACTTGCCCTGCCCGTAGTGGAGGATGCCGCTCGGAGCGAAGCGCTCGCGCAGCCGGCGGATCAGGTCCTCCGCGAGCGCGCGCTTGGTCGGCCCCTGGGCATCGGTGTTCCACTCGGGGGCTTCGAAGTCGTCGATGCTCACGAAGGTCGGTTCGCCGCCCATGGTGAGCCGCGTATCGTCCCCGCGGAGCTGACGGTCGACGGCCTCGCCCAGGCCGTCGATCGCCTGCCACGTGGCCTCGTCGTAGGGCAGGGTGACCCGCGGCGACTCGCGCACCCGCTCCACCGACATGCGATGGCCGAATTCGACCTCCGCCGTGCCGACGAGGCCGCTCACGGGCGCGGCCGACTGCGGGCTCGGGCTGCACGCCAGCGGAATGTGTCCCTCTCCCGCGAGCAGGCCCGAGGTCGGGTCGAGGCCGACCCAGCCCGCGCCCGGCAGGTATGCCTCGGTCCAGGCGTGCAGGTCGGTGAAGTCGGACTCGGCACCGCTCGGCCCGTCGAGGCTCTCGGTGTCCGGCTTCAGCTGGATCAGGTAGCCCGAGGCGAAGCGCGCAGCGATGCCGAGCTGGCGGAGGATCTGGACCAGCAGCCAGGCGCTGTCCCGGCAGGAGCCGCGAGCCAGGCCGAGCGTCTCCTCCGGCGTCTGCACGCCGGGCTCGAGGCGGATCACGTACTGGATCTCCTGCTCGAGCCGCTGGTTCAGGCCCACGAGGAAGTCGATGGTGGGGGTCGCCGCGCGCGATACGCCGGTCAGCCACTCGCGCAGCGCGGGGCCGGCCGGTTCGGGCACGAGAAACGGCTCGAGCTCCTTGGCGAGCGCCGGCTCGTAGACGAAGGGAACCTCCCGCGCGTCTTCTTCGAGGAAAAAGTCGAACGGGTTGATCACCGACATCTCCGCGACGAGATCGACGTCGACGCGGAACTCGCGGGTCGGATCCGGGAAGACGACCCGGGCGAGGAAGTTCCCCTGCGGATCCTGCTGCCAGTTCAGGAAGTGCGCCTCCGGCGTGACGCGAAGCGAGTAGGCGCGAATCGGGGTCCGGCAGTGCGGGGCCGGGCGCAGCCGGATCGTCTGGGGCCCGAGCACGACCGGCCGGTCGTAGCGGTAGTGCGTCTCGTGGCGCAGGGCGACCTGGAGCGTCATGCCCGGAGCCTATCGACTTTCGTCGGGGGGATCCGCCGGGAGCGTGCCGCCAGGGCCGGCCGCGGCCCGTCGCGGTCGAACTCGGCGCGGGTCGTCCGCCGGGCGGGGCTCAGCGCTCTCGGCGCAGGCGCCGCCCGCGCAGCCAGAGCAACGGCGAGATCAGCACGAGGACCTCGAAGCCGAGGCCGCAGGAGGCCTTCTCCTTCGTCGCCCAGGCCCGGTCCACGCACTCCGGGTCCGGGTCGGCGACGCCGTCGAGATCCGTGTCGCTCACGCCGGGCGGGCAGGAGCCGCCCCCGCAGGCGCCGTGGATCGATTGGCCGCCGTCGAAGTCCTTCTTGCCGTCGACGTCGTTGTCGAAGCCGTCCTGGCAGGCCGACGCTTCGACGCCGACGGTCGGGTCCGGCACGGCCGGGTTCCCGCTCGAGCAGGCGGGGTCGAAGCCCGCGTCGATGAGGCCGTCCGAGTCGTTGTCGATGCCGTCGTCGCACGGAAGGTTCGGGTCGGTCTCGTCCGGGTCCGTGCGGGAGAGGCAGCCCGGATCGTTCGGGAAGTCCGCGATCGTGTCGAGGTCGTCGTCGATGCCGTCGTCGCAGGCGAGGCCGGGGCCGCGCTCGCTCGTGTCCGCCGCGCTCGCACAGCCGGAGTCGGCGAGGTCGTAGAGGCCGTCGCCGTCGTCGTCGAAGCCGTCGCTGCAGGCCGGCGTCGCCGAGAGTCCGTAGACGCTGCGGGCGGCGGTGATGTCGTCGTGGGAGGGTTCCCGGTTGATCAGGTCGCAGCAGTCGAAGCCGACGTACATGACGTCGCCGACGCCCTCGGCCGGGTGGCCGAGACCCATGGCCGCGTGGCCGAGCTCGTGGAGGAAGAGGTTCTCGAGATCGTTGCCGGGCATGCCGATCGGGTCGCCCTCGGCGCCGACCGGCTCGATGAAGGTCTGCGCGGAGTTCAACAGGATGTCGCCGGCCAGGGCGTCGGGGAAGAGCAGGTCGTTGCCGGGCGGGCCGAAGCCGACGCCGGCCACGAAGGAGAAGCCGGAGCCCGGCACCGGCGCGAAGGCCCCGACGCGGATGTCGGGGGTCGTCGCGCCCGCCGCGCCGACGGCGCCGCCCCCGTCCGCCACCGGGCCGACGAAGGTGATCCCGGCGAGGGTCGACCAGGTCGCGAAGGCGCGGCCGAGCGCGGCATCGAAGGCGCCCGCGCCGTAGGTTCCGTCGTAGGTCGCGCGCAGGGAGGCGACGTCGCTCCCTCCGATGACCTCCGCGGCGATGTCGTGCATCGGGTCGACGGTCGTCCCGGGCGTCATGAACCCCCAGGTGACCGTGGCCGGCGTGCCGTGGACGGGATCGTCCCACTTCGAGCCGAAGCCCCCGCTGCCGAAGATCACGTACCCCGCCGTCGCCGGGAGCGCGACGAGAGCCACGGCGAAGACGAGGGCCGGGGCGTGGCGGCGTTGGAAGGGGCGGAACCGGGACGAAGCAGGGCGCATGGCGGACTCCGGTGGGGCAGGGTGCCGGCTTCGCATCAGGATACACCGGGCCGCGTCGGCCCTTCCAGGGGCCGCTCCAGGCCGGAAACGGGACGCGGAGCTACTCCGCGACGCGCAGGAATTCGACGAAGAACTCGCTCGAAGCGCCCGGTGCCACCCGGTGCTCGACCTCCGGGCAGATCACGCCCGGCCGTCCCGGCGTGAGGGTCTCGTGGCGGGGGTTCTCGCCGGCCACGAAGTACTCGACGGTGCCCGCCCGGACGTGGATCCGGCCCCAGACCCCGGCCTTCGTCGAGTGCTCGGCGAGGAGCCCCTTCGGAACGGATTCGGGCGTGAAGAGCTTCGTCTCCCGGTAGGCCGAGGCTTCTTCTGGAAGCTCACTCCGGTCGCAGTTCGGGCAATCGAGCGGCGTCGCGAGGCGCGACCCGCGCCCGGCCTCGGTCAGCACCCAGCCGCGGTCGGAGAACGGCGGGTGGTGACGGACGTGCTGGCGGTGGCCGCACGAGAGCTGGGCGCGCCAGTGACCCGCTTCGTCGAGGTCGAATCCCGTGATCGGGCGTTCCACGTGGGCGCAGCCTCCATGGATGGCGTCGCGGGCGCGAGGCTAGCGCGCCCCTGCGCCGCGGCCCGGGAACGGGAGTCCGGGCGGTGTTTTCTGCGTCCGAGTTGCGGGCCTCGCGCAGGGCCGTCACGCGGCGTCGCGATTGCCGCGCGCCCGACGCCGGTGGTACTTTGGGCCGACGCCACGACGAGGGCACGAGCCGATGCGGACCCCCCTGCTGCAGTCGATCCAGAGTACGGCCGAGGCGCATCCCGAACGCTGTGCCCTCGCGGACGGAAACGTCCGCATCGACTACGCCACGCTCGACCGCTTCAGTGCCGCCTTCGCCGAACGGCTCCTCGCGCTCGGCTGCCGGCACGGCGACCGGGTCGTCCTGCTCTCGAACCGGCGGGCGGTCACCGTGGCGGCGATCCTGGGCACCTTCGAAGCCGGGGCGGTCCACGTGCCCCTCGACCCGCGCATGCCGGAGGCCCGCCTCGCCTACATCCTCGAGGAGATCGCCCCCGCGGTGGTCGTGACCGAGGAGAGCCTGCGGGAGCGCGTGGCCGAGGCGCTCCCCGCGGAGGCGCCGATCCTGGCCGAGGCAGACCTCGCGGCGGTGCTCGAGCGGGCGCAGGAGGCGCCGGCCTCCGCAGGGCGCCCGGCCGACGACGGCTCCTTCGATCCGGCGGCGCCGGCCTACTGCATCTACACCTCCGGGTCGACGGGCCGGCCCAAGGGCGTCGTGATCCGCCACGGCAGTCTCCCCGACTTCTTCGAGGGAACGCGCGAGTTCTACGACGTCCGCGAGGGCGCCGTCTGCGCGAGCTTCTCGCCGCTCCACTTCGACGTGTTCCTCATGGACATGCTCTTCCCTCTCTCGGAGGGCGCGACGGTCCACCTCCACGACGACGTCGTCTTCCCGGACCTCCTGTTCGAGACGATCCGCGCGAACGACGTGACCCATTTCTCGGCCTGGGGCCGGATGCTCGGGCTCGTCGCCCAGGCCCGGGTCTTCGATTCCGCGCCCCTCCCGCATCTCCGGACGATCCTCACCGGGACCGACGTTCCCGACGTCAAGACCGTGCAGCGCTGGCTCGCCAAGAACGAGCACGTGACCGTGCTGAACGCCTACGGTCCGACCGAGGTGACCTGCGCCGCCACCGCCCACCCGATCCGCGAGCGCGAGCCGGGGCGCGAGGCGCTCTATCCGATCGGGAAGCCCTTCCGCCACGTCGAGGCCTTCCTCGTGGATGACGAGGGGCAGCGCATCGAGACCGCGGGCCGTCCGGGCGAGCTGCTGCTCGCCGGGAGCCAGGTCATGGACGGCTACTGGAAGCTCCCCGAGGAGACCGCCGCACGTCTCGTCGAGTTCGAGGGCGTGCGCTGCTACCGCACCGGAGACGTCTGCACCTGGCTCGAGGACGGGAGCCTGCTCTACCAGGGACGGCGCGACGCCGAGGTCAACCTCGGCGGCTACCGGGTTCACACGAACGAGATCCAGCGCGTGATCTGCAGCGTTCCCCACGTCCATGCGGCCGAGGTCGTGGCGCTCGAGTCCGCCTACGAAGGCAAGATCCTCGCGGCGGGCGTCCTGCTCGACCCGGGGCACCAGGTCCCGCGCGAACGGATCGCGCAGCGGCTCGCCGAGGAGCTGCCGGCCTACATGATCCCCCGCCACATCGAGATCCTCGGGGAGTTCCCCCAGCTCTCTTCGGGCAAGACGGACCGCAAGCTCCTCACCGTGATCCTCGAGGGCCGCGTCGGGGGCGGCGACGAAGCCGCCGAGGCCGAGCTCCGCCGGACGACGGCGACGGTCCTCGGGATCTACCAGCGGGTGATCGGGGTCGAGGGGATCGGCCCGGAGGGGCTCTTTCTCGACGTCGGCGGCAACTCGCTGAACCTCGTCGAGGTGCTCGAACAGTTGGAAGCGGAGGCCGGCGTCGTACTCGACCCGCGGCTCTTCTTCGAAGAAGAAACCTCGTCGGCCGAGGGGATCGCGCGGGCGATCCTCGATCAGCAGGGCGAAACGGGAGCCTCCCATGAGTGAGCGATTCCACCTTTCCGACGCCGAGAAGGAGGCCTTCCACGCGAACGGCTTCGCCGGCCCCTTCACCCTCTACGAGCCGGAGGAGATGAAGCGGATCTGGTCCCGGCTCCGGGTCGACCTTCTGCGCAAGGACGACGCGCCGTTCCCGAAGAGCCGGCTGAACTACGACCGTCATCTCGACGTCCCGGCCCTCGACGAGATGATCAGCCACCCGCGCCTGGTGGACCGGCTGACGAGCATCCTCGGCCCCGACGTCCTGTGCTGGCGCACCGAGTGGTTCCCGAAGTACCCGGGCAACGCCGGCACGGACTGGCACCAGGCCCAGAGCTTCGTCGAGTTCGAGGGCACCGAGAAGCTCGTGCCGCCCCCCGGGCGCGCGGAGCCCTGGGAACTCACGGCCTGGATCGCGATGACGGACGCCACGCGCGAGAACGGCTGCTTCAAACTGAAGCCCGGCACGCACCGCACGTGGTACTTCGACGAGAAGCGCAACATCCCCTTCGAGCCCGACGCCGGCGTCGGCTTCTACGGCTACGACTGGGACCGCCTGAAGCTCGATCCGAACTGGGAGGCGGACGAGGACGGCACGGTCCACATGGAGGTGAAGGCCGGGCAGTTCTTCGTCTTCACGTCGCGCTGCCTGCACGGCTCCCATCCGAACACGAGCAAGTCCTCGGTCCGCTTCGGCTGGGCGACGCGCTTCGTGCCCGCGGAGGTGCAGGTGTATCCCGGGCGGGATTCCTTTCAGCACTTCGGCGAGGAGCTCGATCTCGACCGCTACGCCTCGGTGCTCGTGGCCGGCGAGGATCGCCACGGCCACAACCGCGTGCGCAAGCCGCTGCGCATGACGCCGGCGGCCTAGCGCGTGACCCACCCGAAGACGGACGAGGAGCTCTTCGCGCTCATGCGGGCCGAGCTCTCGACCTGCCCGGTGAGCGACGTCATGGAACAGCTCGGCTTCCGCAAGCCGATGCTGCCCCACGAGATCGGAACCCTCACCGGCGGCCGTGTGATGATCGGCCGCGCCATGCCCGTGCAGGACGATCCGCCCTTGCCCCACGGCGCCCCCGGCCGCTTCGATGCCAAGCCCTTCGGACTGATGTTCGAGTCGATCGAGGACCTCGCGCCGGGGGAGGTCTACATCGCGACGGGTTGCCCGACCTACGCGGCGCGCCTCGGCGACATGCTGACCCTGCGCATCGCGAAGCGCGGCGCGGCGGGGATCGTGCTGAACGCCAACGTCCGCGACGTCCGCGGCATCCGGGCCGTCGACATCCCGGTCTTCGCGCGGGGCGCCTACGCCTACGGCCTCCAGGGCCGCCACAACGTGGTCGACTTCCGCTGCTCGATCCGGGTGGGGGGCGTGCGCGTGCGGCCCGGCGACCTCGTCTTCGGCGACGACGACGGCGTCTGCATCATTCCCCACGAGGCGGAGGAGGAGATCCTCCAGCGCGCGCTCGCGAAGGCGCGCCGGGAGGAGAAGGTGCGCGAGGAGATCGAGGCGGGCGGCAGCGTGGTCGACGCCTTTCGCAAGCACGAGGTCATGTAGCCGCCGCGAGCCGACGGCTCCACGATTGGCCCGCGAGATCCACGTCCGATTGGAGCCAGTCGCGCGATCGATTCTGCGCGACTCTCCGCTCCGTTCCCACACCGTGCCCCGGAGAGCCCGCCATGGAATCCCGAGACGTCTTCCGCGCCCTTCACGAAGCCCCCTTCATCATGCCGAACCCCTGGGATCGCGGCTCCGCGAAGATCCTGGCCGCGCTCGGCTTCCCGGCGCTCGCGACGACGAGCTCCGGCTACGCCAACGCGCTCGGGCGGCTCGACGGAGACATGACACGGGAGGAGGCGCTCGGCCACGCCGAGGAGATCGTCGGCGCGACGCCGCTCCCGGTGAGTGCGGACCTCGAGCACGGCTTCGGGGACGAGGCCAAGGATGCGGCGGAGACCCTCCGCGCCGCGCTCGAGACCGGGCTCGCCGGATGCTCGATCGAAGACTGGAGCGGCAGCGAACTCTACGAGCCCGAGCGCGCCGCCGAGCACATCCGGGCGGCGGTCGAGGTGAACCGTGCGCACGCCGCGCCGCTCGTGCTGACGGCGCGCGCCGAGAACCACATCCGCGGCAACCCGGACCTGGCCGACACGATCGCGCGCCTCGAGGCCTACCAGGAGGCGGGCGCCGACGTCCTCTACGCGCCCGGGCTGCGGAGCCTCGACGACTTCCGTTCCGTCCGAGCCGCCGTGGACCTCCCGTTGAACGGCCTGATCCTGCCGGGCGGGCCGTCGATCGCGGAGCTCTTCGAAGCCGGGGTGACGCGGATCTCCACGGGCGGCGCGATCGCGAAGGCGGCCCAGGCGGCGGTCGTCGCCGCCGGGCGCGAGCTGCTCGACGCCGGGAGCCACGGGTTCTTCGCCGAAGCGCTGACGAGCCACGCCTTCGTCGAGGGGGCCCTCGGCGGGAAGGGCGCGGGCCGGGGCTGACCCGCTCCGCCCGCTTTCGATCCGCGCGCAGGGTTTCAGTAGGCTCTGGCGGTCCATGACTTCCGCTCACTCGACCGCCAGGCCGGATCCCCCGCCCACGCGCCAGCGCTTCCCCTGGCGCCGCAGTGCCACGCTCCTCGTCGTGGTGGGCGGCTTCCTCGCCGCGGCGAGCTTCGCCGGTTCCGCGCGCGCCCCGAAACCGCTGCGCGCGGTGCCGCCCGGCGCCGAGCTGCCGAGCTACGTCCTCGAAGAGCTCCAGGACGACGGGACGGTGCTCGAGCGGGGGCTCGTCGAGTTCCAGGGGCGGCCGGTCCTGGTCGTGCTCTGGGCGACCTGGTGCGGCGTCTGCGCGAAGGAGATGCCGAAGCTCGACCGTCTCGCGGCGGCCTTCGCGGGCCGCATGCCCGTCGTCGCGCTCTCGATCGACGACGGCGGCATCGAGGTGCCGGCTCGCTACCTCGCGGGCCGAGGGCTCCACCACCTCCGCCCGTACCTCGATTCGCAGAAGGCGAACTTCCAGGCGCTCGGCATCACCGGGATTCCGGCGGCCTTCGTGGCCGACGCCGCCGGGCGGATCGTCGCCTACGGCGGCGGCCCCGTGCCCTGGGACGCGGCCGAGACCCGGGCGTTCCTCGAGTCGATGCTCGAGCCCGCGCCGGCGGCCCACTGAAGCGCTTCGCCGGGGAAAGCTGGCTCCAGGGGCGGGATGCACCTACTGTGGTGGCCGAGGGGGTGATCCGTTGAGCGAAGATTCCGAGTTCCCGCTGAAGGCCCTGCTGGGGCTGCCGGAGGAGGAGCCCCAGGAGCCGACGGAGTTCGAGAAGACGGTCTCCGCGGCCCTCGACGAGGCGGTCCAGGCGCTTCGGGCCAAGGAGATCATCGAGGTCGAGGACGGCAACATCGCCGCCCTGGTGGCCGAGCTCACCGCCGCCGCCATCGAGGCGAACTCCCTGAAGAAGCTCCTCAAACGGACGGTGAACGCCCTGGTCCACAGCGAGCGCGTCGAAGAGGTCTACGGGACCGACGAGGAGCTGACCGCGCTCCTGCGCCGCTTCTTCGAAGCGGCCTAGCGCTTGCCAATCCGCCAGCACGGGCTTTGCTACGGAGCGGAGGGTTCTCCGTGATCGCAGACCGCCTCGTCCGACCGCTGCTTCCTTCCCTGATCCACGCCGCCGAGCACGGCTGGCTGCCGGACGCGGCCCTGCGCGCCGGCGTTCGCCACATGGTGGCCGGCCGCGCCGAGCGGGCGGCCCGCGAGGGCGCGGCCGAGACGGACCGCTTCGTCGCGACGCTCCCGGCGAGCCCGATCGCGCTCGTGCCCGACCACGCCAACGCCCAGCACTACGAGGTGCCGCCGGCCTTCTTCCGCGAGGTGCTCGGACCGCGCCTGAAGTACAGCGGCTCCTGGTTCGAGCCGGGGCAGGGCGATCTCGCGGCCGCCGAGGAAGCCATGCTCGCGCGCACGCTCGAGCGCGCCGGCGTCGCCGACGGCATGCGGGTGCTCGACCTCGGCTGCGGCTGGGGCTCCTTCTCGCTCTATTGCGCCGAGAAGATGCCCGGCTGCCGCGTCACGGCGGTCTCGAACTCGAAGCCGCAGCGCGAGCACATCCTCGAGGAGGCGGCGCGCCGGGGCGTCGAGGTCGAGGTCCTGACTGCGGACATGAACACGTTCGGGGGCGCGGGCGTCTTCGACCGCATCGTCTCGGTCGAGATGTTCGAGCACATGCGGAACTGGCCGCGCCTGCTCGAGCGCATCGCCGGCTGGCTCGAGCCCGAGGGGCGGCTCTTCGTCCACCACTTCTGTCACGCGCGCTCGGCCTATCCCTACGAGATTCGCGACGAGAGCGACTGGATGGCCCGGCACTTCTTCACCGGCGGGATGATGCCCTCCGAGGATCTGCTCTCGCGGTTCGACGAGCACCTCGCCGTCGAGGAGCGCTGGTCCGTCGACGGGCGCCACTACGAGAAGACCTCGAACGCCTGGCTGGCCCGTCTCGATGCGGCGGCGGCCCGCCTCGAGCCCGTCTTCCGCGAGACCTACGGGCCGGAGGCGCGGCGCTGGCTCGGGCGCTGGCGGCTCTTCTTCATGGGCTGTGCGGAGCTGTTCGGCTTCGACGAGGGCCGGGAGTGGTACGTCACCCACCAGTGCCTGGCGCCGCGGCGGCGCTGAGGGCCGCGGCGGCGCTGAGGGCCGCGGCGGCGCTGAAGGCCGGGGCCGTGGGCCCTACGAGTCCTGCTCGAAGACCTTCGGGTACATCCCCATCGTTGCAGCGGAAATCAGATCGGCGGACTTCCGCCGGTCGAGGCCGGCCATGAACTCGAGCCCGGGGTCGGCGAGCCAGCAGGTGCCCTCGCCCAGGGCGTCGAGGGCGCCGCGGACCACGTCGCGCGGGTCGACGGCCGGCGTCACCATGCGCTCGGGGTCCGCGCCGCTTTCGCCGAAGGCGGGCGTACTCATGCTCGGCGCGACGACCGCCTGGGTGACGACCCCGGTCTCCCGGAGTTCGTACCCGAGGGCTTCCGCCAGATTCAAGACGAAGGCCTTGGTCGCGCTGTAGAGGGCGACGCCCGCGGTGCCGGCGAGGGCGGACCCCGAACTCGTCACGATGAAGGCGCCCCGCCCGCGCGCCACCATGGGCGGGAGCGCCCACTCGGCCATGTGCACGGTGGCGTCGCAGTTCACGCGCAGGATCGCGTCGCGGCGGGCCGCCGGCATGTCGAGAAAGCGTCCGACGAAGCTCACGCCCGCGTTCGCGACGGCCAGGCCGACCTCGAGCCCGGCGGTGGCTTCGGCCAGCCGATCGATCCAGGCCGGATCCGCGAGGTCCGCGACGAGGGCGCGGGCTTCGGCACCGAGACCGTGGGCGACGTCTTCGACCTTCGGGTCGCGGTCGACGAGCAGGACGCGAAGCCCCCGCGTGAGCGCCTCCTCGGCGTAGGCGAGCCCCACGCCCTGGGCGGCGCCGGTCACGACGGCCCAGGGCCCGAAGCGTTCTCGGAAGTCGGTGGGTTCGGTCACGGCCCGGACGGTAGCCGAACCGGCGGGCGCACGGGCTCGGCGGGCGGGCCCGGCGCGTTCGCCCTCAGTCGCGGGCGAGCGCTTCGCGCAACCGGGACTGGAAGTAGAAGACGCCCGCCTCGTGGCGGGGCGAGAGACGTCCCCGGTCGTAGACCCCGGCCTCGAGGTTCCGCTGGACGGCTTCGCAGATTCGGCGGTCTTCGTCCGTGACCTCGGCGCACATGGCGAGGGCCGCCTCCGGGTCGGCCCCGTCGGCGAACAGGAAGAGGTACTCGATGCGCATCTCGCTCGGTGAGACGGGCACCATGCGTTCGACCGAGAGCCCCTCCCCGTAGACGTTGAAGGCGACGTTCGGGAAGAGCCACGCCCAGAGGCCGTCGTAGACGGGTTCCGCGACGCGCGCGCGCGCCGGCGCATGGTGGGTGACGACGCTTCGCCCCGCCTCGATCTCGTACCCCTTCACGTCGATCTCGCGGTGCAGGCGCGGGTGGACGTAGGGGATGTGATAGCCCTCGAGGTAGTTCTCGACGTAGGTCTTCCAGTTGCACGCGAGCCGGTGCGCGCTGCGCGAGTGGAACCGGAAGCGCTCGAGGTCGAGCCGCTCCGTGAGCTCGGGGAGCCGCCCGAGCGATTCGGCGAGTTCGGGGCCCTCCGCGTCGAAGGAGACGAAGACGAAGCCGCGCCAGCAGGCGACGCGGAGCGGGGCCAGGGCGAGCGCACTCGGCTCGAAGTCCTCGGCCGCGCCGAAGTCCGGCGTGCGCTCGAGCCCGCCGTCCTCGCCGTAGATCCAGCCGTGGTACCGGCAGCGGAGCTTCGGGACGGTGCAGGTCTTCGCGACGTCCCCTTCGGGCATGCCGACGATCGGGCCGGCGCGGTGGCGGCAGACGTCGTGGAAGCCTCGCAGCACGCCGTCCCGTCCGCGCCGGAGGAAGATCGGCCAGCCGGCCAGGCGCTCCGCAACGGTGGCGCCGGGCTCCGCGAGCTCGTCCGCGTGGGCGGCGAGTAGCCAGGAGCGGCCGAAGACCTCGCGCCGCTCCGCCTCGAAGGCGGAGGCGTCGCGGTAGGCGGAGGCCGGGAGGGTCTCGGCGCGCGCGAGGGCCGCGTCTCGCGAGGGGTCGTTCGCCATGGCGGGAGCTTAGCGGGCCGGCGCGAAGGCCCGGCGACACGAACTCCGGCGGGCCGGGCCCGAAGCGGGCGCGCTAGGCGCCGAGCTGCGCGGGCGCCGCGGCCGCCGTCGCCGGGATCGGGCGGGCGGCTGCCGGCTCGCCCACCGAGAGGCCCCGGAGGAGGGTCATCGAAGCCTTCAGCGCATCGGCGAGAAGCTCCGGCGTCAGGACCCGTCCGAGGGCCGCGAGGAACGGCGCCCGACGCACGCCCCGGTAACGCAGGCCGAGTTCGAGCAGCGCGGTCGCACGATGCCCGTTCAGGGCCATGCCGCGCGCGTACTGGCAGAAGCTCCGCTCGGCCTGGCGCAGGAGGGACCGTCGGTGGTGGGGGTACCGGCGAGCGAGCGCGCGGTGAAGCTCGGAGATCATCCGGCAGCCCTCGACCCGCTTCATGGCCTGCTTGTAGAGGCTTCCCGGAACCTCGAGGTCGTAGAGACTCACCGCCCCCTGGTGCACGACGCAGTGCGGGCGGGCGAGGAAGAGGCGGGCGAAGAAGTGGGCGTGGTCGAAGGGGGTGGCCTCGTGGATCAGGCCGCCGACGACGTCGAAGTCCTCGCGGCGGAGCAGGAGCGCATCGAGCCGCTGGCCGCCGAGCTCGAGGGCGACGTGGGCGTCGTCGAAGGCGCGCACGGTTCCGGCCGGGACGTCGTCGCCGAGCGGAAGGCGGGTGCGAACGCCGTCGGCGGAGCGGCTCTGGAAGCCCGAGAGCACCCAGTCGGCGTCGGGATGGGCCCGGGCGATCGCCACCTGCTTCGAGAGCTTCCCGGGCAGGAGGGCGTCGTCGGCGTCGAGGAAGGTCACGAACTCGCCGCGGGCCTCGGCAACGGCGCGGTTCACGGCCGCGGCCATGCCGGCGTTCTCCTGGCGGATCACGCGGATGCGCGGGTCGTCGGGCAGGCGATCTGCGGAGCCGTCCGTCGAACCGTCGTCGACGATCACCCACTCGAAGGAATCGAAGTCCTGGGCCAGGACGCTCTTGGCCGCTGCGGCGATGTAGCTGGCCTTGTTGTAGAGCGAGGTGACGATGCTGACGGTCGGCCGGGCGACGGGTTCCAAGGGGTGAACCTCCAACCATGACGGGTGGCTGGAGATGAGTGGTGGCCGGCCGGCCGTTGTGTCAGCGGTTTGCGGCCCGAACTGCCGGTGTTCCGAGGTCTTGCCGGCGGGCTGCCGGTCAGCCCCGCAGGGCCCGGCCCAGGGCGTCCTGGACGCGCCTGCGGTCCTCGGGCAGGACGACCCAGAGCCAGCAGAGCAGGGCGTAGGCGAGGCCGAGGCCGGCCGCGCTGGCCGCCAGGCCCACGATCCCCGTGGGCGGGAGGGCGCCGACGAGCCAGGAGCCCGCGGCGAGGACCACGGCCCCGGCGGCCGCCCCGGGCGCGAGGCCGGTGGCCAGCAGGCACCCGGGCGAGAGCGCGATCTCGCGCCACAGGAGCCACGGGCGGACGAGGATCTGCGAGACCCCGACACAGACGGCGGTGGCCATGGCGATGCCGGGGAGGCCGAAGCCCAGGGGGCCCGCGAGGGCGAGGCTCAGTCCGATCTTGGCGAGCGCCACGAGCAGGGAGACGACGATCGGTGCCGTCAGGTGCCCCGTCGCATAGAACACGCCGTAGGTCGAGTTCATCGACATCTGCAGGACGATCGTCACCAGGATCCAGCGCAGCACCCGGGCGGCGGTCGCGAGGTCGTCCGGGGAAAGCGTGGCTCCGAGCCAGAGGCCGAGGAACGCATCCGCGTAGAGGCCGAACACGATGCAGGGGCCCGCGACCAGGGCGGTCGCGTAGCGCACCGAGAGGTTCGTCAGGTCGCGCAGGGCGCCGAGGTCTTCGCGCGCGGCCATCTGCGTCATCCGGGGCACGACGATGGCCGTGAGCTGCATCAAGAAGCCGCGGAGCATCGGGTCCCACATGGCGGCGACGCTGAACACGGCGATGCGCTCGGGCCCCGCCGAGCCGAAGACGGCCTGGATCAAGAGGTTGTCGCTCGAGAGGAGGAGTGCGTTCGTGAAGCCGCCGAAGGTGGCGAGCGCGCTGAAGGAGAGCAGCTCGCGGCTCGCGGCGGCGTCCCGTTCACGCCAGGAGATCGAGACGCCCGGCAGGAGCTTGCGGGCGAAGAGGGCCTCGACGGCGCTTTCGACGAGGATCCCGAGGAGCGTCGCCACGCCGACCCAGAGGAGCGAGCCGCCGAAGCTCTGGAAGGCGACCACGATCACCGCCGCGCGGACGACGTTCGAGACCGCCGAGAGGAGGTTCGCTTCGCCGAGCCGCTCGTGGGCGAAGAGCACGGCGCGGAAGACGCCCGCGACGGTCTGGATCGCGAGCCCGGCGCTCAGCAGGAACAGCAGCTGGCGGGCGCGCCCCGCGCCCTCGCCGAGGGAAGGCCAGATCTCCGGCAGGGACCAGGCGAGCAGGGCGCCCGCGCCGCCGAGGGCCAGGGCGGCCGCGGAGAGCACCCAGGCCCCGGTGGCGAGCGTTCGCGCGACGAGACCCGGCTCGTCGCGCGCGAGCGCGTTCGTGAGGAAGCGGTTCAGGCCCGTGCCGGCGGAGAGCGTGAGCAGTGGCAGGTAGACGAGGAACGTCTGGGTGAACTGGAAGAGCCCGTACTCTTCCTTCCCCATCTTCTCGATCATGAACGGGACGAGGAAGAAGCCGATCGCGAGGAGGATCGCGCGGGCGACGAGGACGCCCCCCGCGTTCCACGCGGCGCGCTGGCGTCCCGTCCATTGCGCGGTTGCGTCGTCTCCGGGCGCCATCGCCGCGCAAGATACCGGACCGGAAAGGTCGGCGCGGTGGGCGTCGGTCCAGCGTTCGAGGCGCGGTGGGGCGGGTCTCAGCCGCCGGCGGCGTGCCGGATGTCCGGGGCGTCGCTCGGCGGGGTCTGCTGCGCGAGGTGCTCCGCCTTCGAGAGCACCTTCCGGACGTACGGGCCCCGCTGGTTGCGCCCGGCGGCGAGCCGCCGCGAGAGGCGGGTCGGCCCCATGTTGTACGCCGCGAGGGCCCGTTCGACGGTGCCGAAGCGTTCGAGCTGCTCGACGAGGTAGATCATTCCGATTCGCACGTTGGCGACGGGCTCGAAGAGCGTTTCCGGCCCGGTCCACGGCAGCTGGTGGCGGCGCGCCACGTCGGCGGCGACGAAGGGGCGGACCTGCATCAACCCGAGGGCGCCGCGGGGGCCGCGCGCCTTCGGGTCGAAGCGGCTCTCCTGTTGGATCAGCGCGAGCAGGGTCCAGGCCGAGAGTCCGTTGCGCTTCGCGACCGCGACGATGATCTCCGCGATCTCTCTGCGCTCGTCCGGGGCGAGGCGGCGGCCTTCCACGCGGAGCGCGTGGCGCACCTGCTCGAGCTTGGCCGGTCGCTCGATGCGAAGGTCGGTTTCGCTCGCGGCGGCACCGTCGGCCCGCGCTCCGCCGACGGGGAAGCCGCTCGCGAGAAGGAGCGAAAGCACGAAGATGCCAAGCGGGATCTTCGCGGGTCTCGATGCCGTGTTCGGGGCGAAGGCCGGGGGCTGGCGTCGCACGTCGATCACTCCTCGTCCGGGCCAGCGGCCGGGCAAACGGATTAGGCCCGATCTGGGTCGGGAACGCAACGCTTCCGTCTCCAAAAACGACGTTCCGGGAAACCCCGGAGGGACCGTCGGCGAACCCCGAGTTCGCGTCGGCGGAATCCCGCGCTGCGGGCGCCCCCGGGGTCATCGGCCGGACGGCGCGCGCGTCGCAGCCTCAAGAGCGGCGCCACCCCACCCGATCCGTTCGGGATGGGCATTCTTCCGCGGAAAAAGAAGCGTCTCGGGAAGCGAAAAGGCGAGGAGGGATACGGCGAGGGGAAGGCCACGATCGCCTTCACCGACGACGTTCTGCTCGACGAGGAGGCGATGGTCGCGAAGCTCCTCGCCTGTCTCGAGGCGCCGGACTACCGGCCCCCGACGCTGCCGGCGGTCGCGCTCGAGCTGATGGAGCTCGCACGGCGTCCCGAGGTCGAAATCCAAGACGTCGTTTCACTCCTCGAGAAGGACGGCTTCATCGCCGGCCGGATCCTGAAGCTCGTGCAGTCGCCGGTCTACGCGGGCGCGGCCCGCATCGAGTCGCTCCACGACGCGCTGATGCGCCTCGGGATCAAGACCCTGCGTGATCTCGTGATGGAGATCTCGATGAACATGAAGGTGTTCAAGTCCGAGGACTACACCGACACCATGGAGTTCCTGCGCCGGCACGCGACGGCGACGGCCCACATCAGCAAGGCGGTCTGCAAGCACACCGAAGTCGAGGGCGAGTACGCGTTCATGGCGGGCCTCCTCCACGACGTCGGGATCGCCGGCACGCTGCTCGCGCTCTCGGACCGCAAGGGGCCGCGGGCGAAGCCGCCGGACCTGATCGCCATCTGGCCGGCGGTGGACCGCGTCCACGAGCGCGCGGCCGAGCTGATGGCCGAACACTGGGAGCTGCCCGAGGAGCTTCGGACCGTCCTCGCGGCGCACCATCAGGTCATCCTCAAGGGCGAGCCTCATCCCCTGGCGGCCACCGTCTGCCTCGCGGACGACCTCGCCCACGGGCTCGGCTTCGGCGTCCTCCCCAAGGAGAACGACCGCCTCGAGGAGCTCTCCGAGATGGAGCGCGATTGCATCCGGAGCCACACGGGCGTGGATCGCAGCAGCGAGAAGACCCTCGAACATGCGGCCAACGCGCTCGGGCTCGGAGCGGAGCAGATCGAGCTCGTGCGGGCGGATGCGGCCCAGGCGGTCGAGGCGCTCCAGGGCGAGGGCTAGCGCCGAAGCTTCGCCGGCTCACCGCGAAGTGTCGTCGGTTCACCGACCTGGAAGTCGAGCTCCCGGCGCTGGCCGAGCGTGACGTCGAGCTCCGCCTTCGTCGGCGGGTTCGGGACGGGCCCGCCGAACCACGTCGAGGGCCGGAAGACCTTCACCTCGCCCGGCGCATAGTGGACCGCTCGCCGGAGCTCCACGCTCCGGCGTCCGGCGCGCGCGCGCACGAAGATCTCGTTCTTTCCGGTTCGCAGCGCGATCCGGCCCGAGAACTCCCCTTCGGCGATCTCGAGGTCCTGTGCGGCCTCGCGGTTGGTGGTGTTGCGGATCTCGAGCCTTCCTCCGACGCCCGCGAACTCGACACGCCGTGTGACGGCCTGGGTGAGCTCCGCGGGCTTGCGGACGGGGGTGAAGGCTCCCCCCGTTCGTCGGGCCATCTCGGCGGCGGCGATCGGGCGTCCGATGGCCTCGGGGCCGATGGCGAAGGAGAAGACCCGGATGCCGGCGGCGGCCGCGCGCTCTGCGGCGGCGAAGACCTCGCGCTCGTTCTCGCGCGTATCCGCGTGGGGCAGGGTCGGGGTGCCGTCGGTGAGGAAGACGACGACCTTGCTCGCCCCCTCGGACGGCTCGGAGCTCCCGCGACCGAGCAGCTCGGCCACGGCCCGGTCGAGGGCACCGGCCATGTCGGTCTGTCCGGCCGCGCCGCGTGCCGCCACGCGCTGGAGCCCGGCGTCGAGCGTCTCGAGGCGCGCGGTGAGGGGCACTTCGACGCGAATGGGGGAGGCCGGTTCGGGACTCCGAGGGTCGTCCCCGGCGAAGGTCACGATGCCGAGCCGGGTCTTTCCCGGGTCGACGTCGGCGAGCATGCGCTCGACCGAGCGGATCTCCTGTTCGAGGATCGACGCCGGCGCGGTGCGCGGAGCGAAGCGCCCGCGATGCCGGGCGCGGACCGCATCACGGGGCTCCGCGCGGCGCCCCGTCGAGGCGGACGTGTCGATCACCACGATCGCGTCCACGCGCCCCGTCTGTCCGAGCGCCGAGAGCGAGCCTCGAAAGGACGCGATGGGCTCTCCGCTGAAGATCTCGCCGCTCTCGGGGGAGTCGATCGTGAGCTCCACCGCGCGCGGCGAGCCGTCGACGATGGGCGCGAGGGCCTCGAGCGCGGCATGGGCGGGCGCGAGCTCGACGAGCGCGGCGGACGCTTCGAGATCGGTGGCGCTCGCGGGTTCCGAGGCGGTGGCGGTTCCGAGTGCGAACGCGAACAGGCCGGAGCCGAGGGCTCCGAGCGTCGCGAGGCGCCGCGGGTGGCAACCGCGCCTGCGATTCCGGTCCAGCATGGGAGTGGAGTCCTCGTCGGTTTCCCTGGAGATCGGACGAGCCCGCCCGCCATCGGGTGACCGCGAACACCGGCCGGCTGCGCGTTCGATCACGTCCGCAGATTGCAGTGTGCGAGACGCTACAGGCCGTTCGCGCGTCGACCGATCGGACCCCCGCGGCTCCACCCTCTCCGTTTTTGGGGACCACAGGACGGGAGCCACGAGGAGAGAAGAACATGGCCATGAAGTCGTTCGTCGTTCGCAGCTCGCAAGACGGTTGGATGGTGCAGCGCGAGGGCAAGAAGAGCCCCGAGAGCACCCACAAGAAGAAGGACGTCGCCGTGCGTCGCGGCCGCTCCCTGGCCAAGCGGGCCGGCGGCGTGCTCAAGATCAAGGGGCGCAACGGCAAGATCCAGGCGAAGCGGAGCTACGCGGCCTAGTGCCGCGCTTCGCGTGACCCTGCCGGCGGGCCACTTCCGGGTGGCCCGCCGGTCGTGTTTCGGGAAGCGGCCCGCGAGGGCTCACTTCCGGCGCTGGGCTAGTGTCGGCGCCATGAACGATTCGATCCTGATCACGGGCGCCTCGACGGGCATCGGGCGTGCCTGCGCCCTCGACCTGGCCGAGCGGGGCTTTCGGGTGTTCGCAGGCGTCCGGCGCGACACCGATGCCGAGGCGCTTCGCTCGGCGAGCGGCGGCCGCGTGACGCCCGTCCGGCTCGACGTGCTCGACGAAGCCCAGATCGCGGAGACCGTTGCGGGTCTCGAGCGCGAGCTCGCGGGCGAGGGCCTGGCCGGCCTGGTCAACAACGCCGGCATCGCCGTGGCCGGCCCGCTCGAGTTCCTCGAGAGCGAAGACCTGCGGCGCCAGCTCGAGGTGAACGTCGTCGGCCAGCTCGCGGTGACGCGTGCCTGTCTCCCGCTGCTCCGCCGCGCGAACGGCCGCATCGTCTTCGTGGGCTCCTCGAGCGGTTACCTCTCGACGCCCTTCACCGGGGCCTACTGCGCCTCGAAGTACGCGATCGAAGCGGTGGGGGACGCCCTCCGTCGGGAACTCCTGCCCTGGAAGCTCTCGGTTTCGATCGTGCAGCCGGGTGCGATCCAGACGCCGATCTGGGAGAAGTCGAAGTCGGCCGCGGACGAGATCATCGAGAAGCTCCCGGAGCGCGCCCATGAGCTCTATGGCGGTGCGATCGAAAAGGTGCAGGGGCTCGTCGACGAGCGATCCGCGAGCGCGGCTCCGGTCGAGAAGGTCGCGAAGGCCGTGCACCATGCGCTCTCGGCCCGCCGGCCGAAGACCCGCTATCGGGTCGGCACCGACGCCACCGGACAGGCCTGGCTCGCCCGCCTGCCGGACCGCTGGGTCGACTTCCTGCTGAGCAAGGCGTTCGGAACGCTCTAGTCGGGATCGCCCGCAGCCTCGAACCGCGCGGCGATGAACAGCGCATCCCGCTCGGGGCTCGGGACGAAGCCCGGCGATCGCCCGATCGCGAGCTGGGCGCGGCGCAGCCGCTCCGCGTCCCGGTGGAAGAAGCGCCGCAGGAGATCGAGCGCCTCCTGGACCTCCGCGGCGTCCTGTCGCGCGGCGGTGCGCTCGAGAAGCCGGCCGAAGAGGTCGGCCAGCACCGCGTCGGACTCCCCGGCGAAGAAGGCATCGATCGGTGGGGCCATCTCCGGGGGGACGCGCCGGACGGCGACCAGGCGCGAGCCGCGCAGCCGCGGCGCCTCGGGGAGGCGCGTCCGCGGCTCCAGGTGACCGATCCGTCCGAGCAGCGAAACCAGGGCGTCGAAGCCCTCGCGCGCGCGCAGCCGCGGGCGGAAGCTTCCGTGCCAGCGCAGAGCGAGGCTCGCGAAGGCGTCGGGCTGGCTCGTGAAGCACAGGCGCAGCTGACCCTCGTCGAAGCCCACGCCGATCGCGGGGTAGAGGAAGTCGTAGGCTCCGTCGACGTTGTAGGGCGGGCGCAGGGTGCGGATCAGCTCGTTTTCGAGGAGCAGCGCATCGCGCTCGCTCGGCTGGACGCGGATCTCGAGAGCGTGGGCCTCCCGGACCAGGGTCCGCATCTTGCGGTGGGCCTTGCGGCGGCTCGTCGTTCGATAGCCCGAGAGCCGCTTGCGGACGTTCTTGGCCTTGCCGGCGTAGAGGACCGAGCCGTCCTCGTCCTTGAAGAGGTAGACGGCCGGGGCCTCCGGGAGCTCGCGGATGAAGTCCGCGCCGAACTTCCGATCGAACCGACGCATGCCCATGGCCGCGGAAGCTACGGAACCCGCCGCAGGCCGTCAGGGCCGCAGGGGCAGGAGCTCCCAGGTGAAGCGGAAGCGGCCGCCCGCGACGAGGTGCGTGGTGTCGGGGCCGCAGGCGCCGGTCCCGACGCCGCGGTGGGCCGCGTCGAGGTGGACGGTGATGTCGGGGTCGGGCGTGAGGGAGGCGACGTCGCCGGCTCGCCAGAGCGTATCGGCGGAGAACCGGGTCGCGGAGAACTGCAGGGGCTCGGGGAGCCGGACCTCGATGCCGAGCCCGTCGGCATCGGTGAGGCGGAACCAGCGCGTCCCGGCGTGGGCGCCGAACTCCTGGGGGACCAGGTAGGGCGAGTCGTCCGGGCCGATCGCGTGCTCGAAGATCCCGAGGTGCGCGCCGGCCACGCGGTCCGGGTAGGTCTCCTGGGGGCCGAGCCCGAACCAGGCGAGCCGGTCGAAGCGCGCCGGGAGGCGGAAGGTCACGCCGACGCGCGGCAGGTCGCTCCACTCGGCCGGCGCGTCGATCGTTTCGTGGATGACGAAGCGGTCGCCGCGCAGCTCGATCGTTCGCTCGTGGTCGATGCCGAGCTTCGCGCCGGGCGCGATCCAGGCCGCGTGCTCCCAGTGCCGGTCCTCCGCGCCCTTGCGCGTGACGGGGCCGGGTGCGAGGCGGTCGAGGCCGTGCTCGAGCCAGCCGTCGAAGGTCTGTGGCGCCGTCCTGCGCGGGCCCTGCTTCACGCCGTCGTTGTCGACCGGGGCTCGCCAGAGACACGGTGCGATCGGTCCGGCGAGCACCGGCTCGCCCGCGAGGGTCGGCGCGCCCTCGGCCCAGCCGAGCGGCAATGCTCCGTCCGCTGCCGTTCCGTTCGCTTCGGCGGGCCAGGGCAGGGCGAGCTGGGAGACGCCGAGCGTCTCCCCGGCCGGGGCCCAGGCGGCATCGGCGGCGGTCTCGAAGAAGAGGGTGAGATGCGCCTCGCGTCCCCGGGCGTCCGGCGGCTTCAGCGGGACGTCCACGGATTCGGATTCCCCGGGGCCGACCCGAGGCAGCTCGAGGCGGCCGTGCTCGACGCCCCGGCCGTCGATCGACGCCTCGTAGCGGCACGCGACGTCCGAGAGGTCCGAGAAGCATCGCCGGTTCTCGATGCGGACCCGGCCCGCCCCGGCGTCTTCCCAGTGCGCCCGGACCGGGGTCGCGAGCTGTCGGTGTTCGAAGGCCGCCGGGCGGGGTTCGGCGTTCGGGCCGAAGATGCCGTTGCAGCAGAAGTTCGCGTCGTTCGGTTCGTCGCCGAAGTGGCCCCCGAAGCCGTGGAACCGGCGGCCGTCGCGTTCGAGGGTCAGGCCCTGATCCTTGAAGTCCCAGATGAAGCCGCCCTGGAGCCCTTCGCGCGTCTCGAAGGCCTCGAAGTAGTCGGCCAGCCCGCCGTTGCTGTTGCCCATGGCATGGGAGTACTCGCAGAGGATGAGCGGGCGCGGCGTCGCGTTGCGTTCGGACCAGGCGACGATGTCCTCGACCGAGGCGTACATCGGGCACACGACGTCGCTCGCCGCTTCGCCGCCGTCGAGGCTCGTGTGAAAGCTCGCCCCCTCGTACTGGACGAAGCGGGAGGGGTCCGTCCGGCGCGCCCAGGCCGCCATGGCGTCGTGGACGGCCGAGTAGCCGGATTCGTTCCCGAGGGACCATCCGATGATCGACGGGTGATTCCGGTCCCGCTGCACCATGCGCGTGAAGCGCTCGAAGAACGCCGGGTGCCAGCGCGCATCGTGGGAGAGCGAGTTCAGCCGCGCGTGGCTCTCGATGTTGGCCTCGTCGACGACGTAGAGGCCGAGCTCGTCGCAGAGTTCGTAGAGCGCCGGGTCGTTCGGGTAGTGGGCACAGCGCACGGCGTTGAAACCGAAGCGCTTCAGGGTGACGAGGTCGTGCCGGATCTCTTCCCGGGTGAGCGTCTTGCCACGCTCCGGGTGGTGGTCGTGGCGGTTCACGCCGTAGATCGGAACGGTGCGGCCGTTGATCCGCAGCTCCCGGCCGACGATCTCGACCCGGCGGAACCCGACGCGCACGGACGTCGACTCGAGCAGTCCGCTCTCGTCGCGGAGCTCGACGCGGAGTTCATGGAGCACGGGGTCCTCGTGGGACCACGGAGCGACTCCCGCGATCTCCCCCGAGAGCTCGACGAAGGGCCCCCGGTAGAGGTACGCCATCGCCATCTCCTGCAGCGGGCTCTCGCGCAGGAACGGCTGGAGCGGCCCGTCCGCCTGCCAGAGCTCGTTGCCCGAGCCGTCCGCGAGGCGTGCGTGCACGGTCAGGCCGGGGCGGACGCCTTCGATCGAGGTCTTCACGCGCAGCGTGCCGGTCGCGAGATCCTCCGCGAGGCCGGCGTCGACGATGACGTCCCCGAGGCGCGTCCTCGGGCGAAGGTGGAGCTTCACCGAGCGATGGAGTCCCGCCTGCCACCAGTGGTCCTGGTCCTCGAGCCAGCTCCCGTCGCAGTAGCGGACGACGGCGACGGTGAGCCGGTTCTCGCCCTCCCGTAGGGCCGCGGTGACGTCGAAGACCTGGGGCAGCCGCGAGTCCTTCCCGGAGCCGATGAACGTTCCGTTCAGCCAGACCGCGGCGAAGGATTCGGCTCCACCGATCTCGAGAAAGGCAGCGCGCTCCCCGGCACGGGCCTCGAAGGTCCGCCGGTAGATCCCGGTCGGGTTCTCCTCCGGAACGTCCGGCGGATCGAGCGGCCAGGGCATGACGACGTTGGTGTAGTGGGGCGCCGCGTGTCCCTGGCACGTGAAACAGCCGGGAACCTCGATGGGCACGAAGGCGTCGGGTTCGGGTTCGTCGAGGGTGCCGAGGAAAGCCCCGGGGCCCGGCGCCAGGTGGAACTGCCACGTGCCATCGAGGCCGATCGTCTCACTCTCGGGCCCGGACGGCTCGAAACTCGCGGTCATCGGTCGGCGGCCGACGCCGCTCGTCTGGGGGTCTCCGAGGCCGATCATGGGAGCGGACTCTACCAGCCCGGCCGGTGGAATGGCATCGCATCGGCCGAACCCGTACCGTCGAGACACGGGCCGAGACCCAGTGCGGGCCCGTGAGGAGATGCCGTGCCGGGACTCGAGACGACCGACGAGATGTTCGACCTCCGCATGTCGGAGGACGCCAGGCCCCTGTTCGAGAAGGTCCGCGCCTTCGTTCGCGAGGAGGTCGACCCGATCACGCGCGAGTTCTTCGAACTCGGCGAGGGGCGCGAGGATCGCTGGTCGTGGGCGCCGGGACAGCTCGAGCTGCTCGAGACCGTCAAGGCGAAGGCCAAGGCCAACGATCTCTGGAACTTCTTCCTGCCGGACGCCGAGACGGGGGAGGGCCTCTCGAACCTCGACTACGCCTACATCGCCGCCGAGCTCGGCCGCAACCCGATCGCGTCCGAGTGCCTGAACTGCTCGGCCCCGGACACGGGCAACATGGAGGTGCTCGAGCGCGTCGGGACCGAGGCGCAGAAGGAGCGCTGGCTGAAGCCGCTCCTGAACGGCGAGATCCGCTCGGCCTACGCCATGACCGAGCCCGACCTCGCGTCCTCCGACGCCAAGAACATCTCCTGCCGCGCCGAGCTCGTCGGGGACGAGTGGGTCATCAACGGCGAGAAGTACTACATCTCCGGCGCCGGCGACCCGCGCTGCAAGATCATGATCGTCATGGTGCAGACGGACCCGGACGCGCCGCCGCACCTCCGCCAGTCGCAGATCCTCGTTCCGACGGACGCCCCGGGCTACGAGATCCTCGGCCCGATGCACGTGTTCGGCCAGGACGACGCGCCCCACGGCCACATGCACATCCGCTTCACGGACTGCCGGGTGCCGAAGGAGAACATCCTGCTCGGGCCCGGGCGCGGCTTCGAGATCTCCCAGGTTCGCCTCGGCCCGGGCCGCATCCACCACTGCATGCGCTCGATCGGCGCCGCGGAGCGGGCCATCGAGATGATGGTGAAGCGCGGGCTCACGCGGACGGCCTTCGGCAAGCCCCTCGCGAACCTCGGCAAGAACACCGAGGTGATCGCGCGGGCGCGGGTCGAGATCGAATCCCTGCGCATGATGGTGCTGAAGGCCGCCAAGGCCATGGACGTCCTCGGGAACCGCGAGGCCCGGGTCTGGGTGAGCGCCGTGAAGGCGCTGGTGCCCGAGCGGGTCTGCAAGATCATCGACGACGCCATCCAGATCCACGGTGCGACGGGCGTTTCCCAATGGACGCCGCTGTCGGCGATGTACGCGGGCCAGCGGACCCTGCGCCTGGCCGACGGGCCGGACGAAGTCCACTGGTTCGTGGTCGGCCGCTCGGAGATCTCGCGCTGGGCCGAGGAAGGCGCCTCGGACTACGACCCGAAGGCCACCTATCTGGCCGGCCCCGGCGAAGGGAAGACCTTCAGCGGGCCGTGATCCGCAGGCCTAGGGCCGCAGGTTCACGAACGTCGGCGTCCCGATGTAGAGCTGCCCCGTGGCATCAGCGGCGAGGTTGGTGCTGGTGCTGACCGGCATCGTGATCGTCACTCCCTCTCCGGGGGAGTCGAAGTCTCCGTCATCATCGAGGTCCTTGAGGACCGAGTAGACGCCCGATGCGTCGTGGACGAGGGCGAAGCCCGTCGGGATGCTCGTGAGGGCGCACTGGGTACCCCCCACGGTTCCGAAGGTCTGGTTCTCGCCTGCATCGTCGAAGTCGCCGTCGTCGTTGCGATCCTGCAGCAGCGTGGCGTGGCTGGCCTGGTCTTCTTGGTAGAGGACGCCGATCCGGCCCGAGGGGTCGAAGGCGACGTCGAGGCAATCGAGGCTGTTCGTGGTCGGCAGCGTCAGGTCCTCGTCGGCATCGTCGAAGTCGCCGTCGCCGTTGCGGTCATGGAGCAGGCGGCCGAAGAAGCCGCTGCCGGCGTTCGCGCGGTAGGCCACCGCCACCTGGCCCGTCGGGCTGGCTGCGGCTTCCGCGAGGACCGAGGTCAGCCCGGTGTCGACCACGGTGTAGTCGCCGGGATCCGTGAAGTCGGTGTCGTTGTCGCGGTCGGCGATCACCACGAGGTCGCTGCCTTCCCGTGAGTACGCGCCCACGAGGCCGCCGTTGGCGAGGTAGTCGGCGCTCGGTGAGGTGATCGAACAGCTCCCCGTGAGCGTTTCGACGGTCACGCCCTCGCCGGCGAAGATCTTGAAGTTCGCGTTCGCATCCTTTCGGGCCTGGACGCGGCAGTCCCCCGGAAGGTCGAGGAGCACGATTCCGCCGAGCGTGTCGGTCGGGTCGAAGGCCAGGTCGAAGGCGCCGAGGGTCCCCACCGGGTCGATGAGGGCATTCGTCGACCAGGTCTGGTCCTGGAGCTCGTCGACCAGGTCGCCGACGACCGAAATCCCCGCGGTGGAGACGTCGAAGCTCGAGACCGGCCCGGGCGAGCCGTGCGGGAAGTCGATCCCCTGGAGCGGGTCGCGGAAGTCGAAAAGGTGGAGTCCCAGGCCCGACACGCCGTTCGGCCGCGTCACGGTGATCGAGGCCAGCCCGATCGGCTGGGGCCCGACGGTGACGTCGAAGCTCGTGGGCGTGATGTTCGAGGGCACCGGATTCTCGGTGCCGAAGGTGACGGTGATGCCCGGCACGAAGTTCGTCCCGGTCACGCTCACGTTGACGGTCTCGTCGGCGAAGGCCAGGGCCGGGGTCGCCGTGAGCACGGTCGGCATGAAGCCCGAGAACTCGAAGAGGCCCGAGGCCGTGTCGCTCTCGCCGTTGGTCCTCGTGACCGTGACGTCCGGGAAGAACCCCTGGGCCTGGGGGCCGACGGTGACGTCGAAGCTGGTTCCGGACACGTTCGTCGGCGTGGGGTTCTGCGTGCCGAAGGCGACGGACATGCCCGGTTCGAAGTTCGTGCCCGAGACGGTGACGGTCTCGGCGAAACCGAAGTCGGTGACCGCGGGGTTGACGCCCGTGACGGTGGGCGTGACGAGGTTGATGTCCGTGCCCTGGGCGAGTTCCGCGCCGTCGCTGATGCCGTCGTCGTCGTTGTCGGGGTCGATGAAGTTCGCGAGGCCGTCGCCGTCGGTGTCGCCGGTGCCCTCGCTCGGGTCGTCGTTCGGGGGGTTGCTTCCGTCGAAGAGGAAGTGCTCGAAGATCTCGTTCAGGGCGGTCGAATCGAGGCCGTTCACGCTCGTCACGTTGAGCGCCGTCGCGGCGGTCGTGGCGGAGGTCGCGGTATCCGCCGTCTCTGCGCTCTGGGCACGCAAGGCGAGCGGTGCCGAGAGGATCTGGGTCCGGGTCTGGGCCGTGTCGCCGTCGACCGTGAGCTCGATGAAGCGCTGCGGCGCCGCCGTCAGGTCCGCCGTGAAGGCGGCGGCGAGGTCGGTGGTCAGCGGGTCGGTGGGCGTGTCCGTGGCGCTGCCCGCGGGGCCGAGCTGGATCGAGAACACGCCCTGCTCGAGCGCCACCCCCGAGAGCTCCTGCTTGTAGACGAGGACGGCGCTTCCGAGAAGGCCGTCCCAGATCCGCACGGTGAGATCGACGGGGCCGGTGCGCGCGACACCGACGTCGTCGAGCAGGACGCCCTGGTAGCTGATCTGTGCCGGCACGGAGGGCGGCGCGGCCGTGGAGGTTCCCACGGCGAAGAGCAGAGCGAAGGCGACGCTGAAGGAGAGGGGCTGGCGCATGGCTCATGGGCCTCCTGCGGAGATGCGTTCTTCGACGGCCTCGACGTGGCCCGATCGCAAGGTGCCTCCCCCCGCGAGCGCGGCGGGCGGCGCGGCGACGGCCTGACCGAGGGACTGATTGGCGAGCACGCCCGCGCTTCCGGTGGCGACGGAGCCGCCGACGAGGCCGGCGGAGGTCGTGGTGGCGAGCTTCTCCTCGAAGCCGCCGACCACACGCAGGTCCCGGGTCTTCGTGGTCGGTGCTCCGGTGGCGAGCTTCTCCGAGAAGGCCTCGAGCTGGTGGGTCCCGACGGGGAGCCCATCGAGCGTGAAGGCGAAGGGGATCTCTCCGGGGCCGCTCGGGTCGTAGCTGAAGCCCGAGACCGAGACGAGGGTCGCCCCGATCAGGACGTCGCCCGTGGCGTCCGTGAAGGGCGGCGTGAGGCCCAGGGCGGCGACGAGGTCGACGCCGTCGACCGAGAAGCGCGTGGTCGCGGGGTCGAAGCCCGGGCCGGTGCGGCCCGTGACGGCGACGGCCGTGCCCGCGGTGTGGAGCATCTCGGAGGCGGGCTCGAGGAACTGGATGCCCTGGATCGGGCCGCAGGCCGGGCCCGCGTTGGCGATGGCGAGGAGCAGCGCGCCGAGCAGGGCGGCGGGAGCGCGCAGGGCGTGAAAGCCGGTCGGTCGCGAGGACGCCACGGAGACACCTCCAGCGTGGCCATCCTACCACTCCTCGGTGGGCGGATGGAAGCCGACGCCGGGGGGACGGGCCAGGCCGCCCAGGGGCGGCCCGATCCGTCGCAGTCCGGTGCTCCCGGAGTCAGGTCAGGTCTTTGACCTTGGCGCCTCGCGCGTTCTTCTTCACCGAGGCGATGCCGTTGTTGCGGCCGGAAGCCGAGGCGTAGTTCTGGCTCGAGCCGACGACCTGGCCGTTGGTCGAGAGCAGGTTGAAGCGGTACTTCCCGCTCGCCGTGGTCTTGCGGTCGTAGCAAGCGTCGCGGCTGCAGTTCTTCTTCACGGACGCGATGCCGGCCTCGGCCGAGCGGCGGGTCTTGTACCGCTCGCTCGTGAGAACGATCTGGCCGTTCCCCGACTTCAGGTTCCACATGAACTGATCCTTGGATCGCTTGAGTTCGAAACTCCCTGCCATGACCGTTCCTCCTGATGGAAATCGCAAGCTAGCGAACGACCGCGCCGCGTCGAAGCTTTCGACTAGGCCTCGTCGAAGCTCTCGATCGACTGGAAGCGATCGATGTGGTGGTCCGCGTCCCCGTAGAGACCCTGGAGGACGCGGAGCCGCTTGAAATAGAGGCCCTCGTCCTGCTCGTCGGTGACGCCGATGCCGCCGAAGAGCTGGATCGCGTTCTCCGCAACGTGCCAGCCGCCGCGGGAGAGCTGAAGCTTCGCGGCGGAGACGTCCGCGCGCCGCGTGTCCTCGTCCTCTTCGTCGGCCTGGATGGCGGCGAGGATCATCGTGCTCCGGCACAGCTCGACCTCGGCGAACATGTCCGCGGCCCGGTGCTGGAGCGCCTGGAAGCTCCCGATCGGGACGTCGAACTGCTTGCGCTCCTTCAGGTAGGCGACGGTGCGCTCGAAGAGCTCCTGGATCGCGCCCTGACCCTCGGCGCAGGCCGCCGCGGCGCCGCGGTCGATCGCCCATTCCACGTGCGGGCGGGCTCCGCCTTCACTTCCGAGGAGCCGGTCCTCGCCGACCGCGACGCCCTCGAAGCGGAGGAGGGCGCTTCGCTGGCCGTCCATGCCGCGCACGTTCGTGCGGGAGAGCCCCTCGGCATCCGCGTCGACGACGAACAGGGAGAGCCCCTCGGCATCCGTCTGGCCGCCGCTCGTGCGCGCCAGGACGACGATCCGATCGGCGGCGTGGCCGTTCAGCACCCAGACCTTCTCGCCGCGGAGCGTCCAGCCGGAGCCGCTCTTCTCCGCCGCGGTCGTGCAGTCCGAGAGGTCGTAGCGGCTCTGCCGCTCCGCGTAGGCGAAGGCCAGGCTTTCGCGCCCCTCGATCATGGGCGCGAGGAAGGCTTCCACCTGGGCCGGGTTTCCGAGCCGCGAGATCAGGCCGCCCGCCAGCACGACCGAAGGCACGATCGGCTCGGGGACGAGGCCGCGCCCGAGCTGTTCGAGCACGAGGGCCAGGTCCACGAAGCTCGCGCCGAAGCCGCCCTGCTCCTCGGGGAAGGGCACGCCGAGCCAGCCGAACTCGCCCATGCGCTCCCACATGGCCTTGTCCCAGCCGAGCTCGACGTCGCGCAGCTTGCGGAAGCGTTCCGCGTTCGACTCGTTCGTGACGAACTGAGCCACCGAATCCACGAGCATCTGCTGCTCGTCCGTGAGATCGAAATTCATCGGGTCGTCCTTACTGGGTCGGAAGCCGCAGGATGTGCTTCGAGATGATGTTCTTCTGGATCTCGTTCGATCCGCCGTAGATCGTGGCCGCACGCAGGTAGTTGAACTGGCTGGCGACCCAGCGCTCCTGCTCCTCCATGGCCTCTTCCGGGGCGTCGAACCAGCCCATGGCGCCGTGACCGAGGGCGTCCATCGCGAGCTCGGTCATCTCCTGGTAGATCTCGGTGCCCACGATCTTGAGGATCGAGCTCTCCGCGCCGGGGGCGTGGCCGAGCTGGGCCGAGGCCAGGTTGCGCAGGTTCGCCATGGAGACGGCCCGCCAGCGCATCTCGTGTTCGGCGATGCGGCGGCGGAAGGCCGGATCCTCGAAGAGCGTGCCCGTGCCGACCGGGGTCTGCTTGGCGATCCGCTTCACGTGGCCGAGCCAGCGTCCGCTCTCGGCGACGCCGCCGATGGCGGTGCGCTCGTGGCCGAGCAGGGCCTTGGCCATGCTCCAGCCCCCGTTCTCCGGGCCGACGCGGTTCGCCTGGGGGACGCGGGCGTCCTGGAACCAGGTCTCCGAGAAGGCATCGGTGCCGCCCGTCGTGAGGAAGGGCTTCACGGTGATGCCGGGGGTGTTCTTCACGTCCGCGAGCAGGAAGGAGATGCCCTCCTGCTTCTTGCCCTCGGTGCTCGTGCGGCACAGGACGAAGATCCAATCGGCGTACTGGGCGTAGGTGGTCCAGGTCTTCTGGCCGTTCAGGATGTAGTCGTCGCCATCCTTCTCGGCGCGGAGCTGGAGGTTCGCGAGGTCCGAGCCCGCGTTGGGCTCGGAGTAGCCCTGGCACCAGACCTCTTCGCCCGAGAGGATCGGGGGCAGGAAGCGCTTCTTCTGCTCGTCGGTGCCGTACTGGATGATCAGCGGCCCGACCATGGTGAGACCGAAGGGCGAGAGCTCGGGGCAATTGGCCTGGACGGTCTCTTCCTGCCAGATGAAGCGCTGGCCCGTGTCCCAGCCGGTTCCGCCGAGCTCCTTCGGCCAGTTCGGCGCGACCCAGCCCTTGGCGTACAGGATCTTGTGCCACTCCATGCTCTCGGCCTGGGAGAAGCTCGCGCCGGCATCGGCCTTGCGCTTGATCTCGGGCGGCATCGCCGTCTGGATGAACTCGCGGACTTCCTCGCGGAAGGCGAGCTGTTCGTCGGTGAAAGAAAGGTCCATCGCGGGCTCCTGGTCTCGTGTTCGGTTCGATTCAGTTCGGGGCGGGGGCCTGGGCCAGCTCGGCCGGCAGCCCTCGTCCCATCAGGTCGATGAAGTTCTCGGCGTAGAAGCGCTCGCGAACGGCGGCGTCGGCATCGCCGAGGCTCGCATCGAAGCGTTCGTAGGGGCGGCGGCCGCCCTCGACGTGGGGGTAGTCCGTCGAGAAGAGGCAGATCTCGGGACCGACCTGCTCGGTGATCCAGCCGACGTCCTCGGTGGGGTAGGGCGTCACGCGGACCTGGCGGCGCACGTACTCGCTCGGCCGCAGCGACAGCTGCTGGAGGCGCTCCTCGTGGCGGCCGAAGGCCTCGACCGCGGATTCCATCTGCCGCATCCAGCTCGGCAGCCAGATCGCGCCCTGTTCGATCACGCCGATGCGGAGGTTCGGGAACCGTTCGAGGACGCCGTCGAAGATCATCGTGGCGAGCGTCTGCATGGGCGGGCCGGGAATGCCCATGTAGTCGACCGATCGGAAGTTCTCCTCGCCGCCGTGGAAGTCCGGCGGGACGGGCAGGCCGTTCTCGAAGTAGGCCGGGTCGATCAGATCGCCGGTGCCGCCGACGTGGAACACGATGGGGATGCCGGCCTCCTCGGCCAGGGCCCAGACCGGGTCGAGCGAACGATGGCTCGGCGAGTGGCCCTTCGGGCAGCCCGAGGCCACGAGCAGGGCCGCGGCGCCCTCCGCGAGGGACGCTTCGGCCATGGCGCGCGCGCGCGCGAAGTCGACCAGCGGCACGTAGCAGGTGGCGAGCATGCGGCGGTCGGCGGCGCAGAACTCGAGCATGCCGCGGTTGTGGGCCCGGGCCACGCCGTAGGCGAGGTCGAGATCGTCGCCGTGCTCCCAGTCGTGCAGGCGCCGGTTGTGGAACGTGTTGAAGACGAGCTGGCTGGCGACGCCCATGAGGTCGATGGCGCGCCCGCGGTCTTCCGGAAGGAACGAGCCCGTGGCGGCGAAGTTCTTGCGGCCCATGATCTCGGCGGCCTCGTCGGCGCGGTACTCGGCCGAGCGGTGGCGCTCCGCGAGCCGCTCGAAGGCCGCGTCGAGATCGGCCGGGCGACCGCTCTCGCCGGTCTGCTTGAGCTCGTTCGCGTAGCCGGGCGGGGCGATGCGGTCCCGGAGGGCCGGGTCCGCGTAGTCGCGCAGCCAGTTCGGGGTCTCCATGATGTGGGCGTCGGCATCGTGGACGCGGCGGTCGCTGATGTACGGCATCCCCGGGAGGATACGACATCGGGGCGCCTCGCCGGGCGGGATCGCATCGTCGCGGGCCGCTTCCGTCGTCTGGTAGAGTCCGGCAACCCTTCGGACGAACGGACTGGACCCGCCGCGCGATGAACTCCGACCGGGCGCGATTCGCGCTGCTCCTCGCCTGCTTCTTTCTCTCCGGCTTCGCGGCGCTGCTCTACCAGACGGCCTGGTCGCGCGAGTTCTCCTTCGTTTTCGGGACCTCGGAGCTGGCCATCGCCGCGGTGCTCTCGGCCTACATGGCCGGGCTCGCGCTCGGGGCGGCTGTGGCCGGACGCCTCGCCGCCCGCATCGAGCGGCCGGTCCTGGCCTACGGCGTGCTCGAGCTGCTGATCGCCGTGGGGGCGCTGCTCGTGCCCTTCGGCATCCGGGCCGTCTCCGCCGTCTATCTCTCGCTGCTCGGCGGGCTCGAAGCCCCGCCCGAGACCCTCGGCACCGCCACCGCGCTCTTCCATCTGCTCGGGACCTTCCTCGTGCTCGTTCCCTGTACGGCGCTGATGGGCGCGACGCTCCCGCTGCTGGCCCGGCACGCCGTCTCGCGGGACGAACAGATCGGTCCGCGCGTCGGGGTGCTCTACGCGGTGAACACCGCGGGCGCGATCGCGGGGACGCTCTTCGCCGCCTTCGTCTTCCTGCCCGAGTTCGGGCTGCGGGCGACGGTGCAGCTCGGGGCGGCGGCGAATGCGCTCGTCTTCGTCGCCGCTGCGCTGCTCGCACGCGTGGCGGGCCCGCCGACCGACGTGAGCGAGTCGAAGCAGCACGGCTTCCACTGGATCCTGCCCGTCATCCTGCTCTCGGGCTTCGTCTCCTTCGCCTACGAAGTGCTCTGGACGCGGCTCCTCGGCCAGATCCTCGGCGGCAGCACCCACGCCTTCGCGACCATGCTCGCGAGCTTCCTGCTCGGGATCGCGCTCGGGAGCGCCATCGCGGCGCGCTTCGCCCGCTCGCGTTCCTTCGCGGCGGTCGGCTTCGCTCTCGCGCAGATCGGGACGGGGGTGTTCGCGTGGATCGCCTTCGCCGCGGCCGACCAGCTCCCGACCCTCGCCGCGAGCCTCGGCGCGACGGCCCGCAACCCGGCGCCGGGCATCCTCCTCGCGGGCGGCTACCTGCTGCCCTTCACCCTCTGCATCGGCGCGACCTTCCCCTTCGCGGTCCGGCTCTTCGCCGGGAGCGCCGAGGACGCGGCGGTGGTGAGCGCCCGCGTCTACGCATGGAACACCGTGGGTTCGATCCTCGGGGCGGTGCTCGCGGGCTTCGCGCTGCTCCCCGGGCTCGGGCTCGAGGGGACGCTCGCGCTCGGCGTCGCGCTGAACTTCGGCCTGGCTGCGGCGACGGCCTGGCTCGCGAGCCCGTCCCGCAAACCGCTCGCCGGCCTCGCGACGGCAGGCATGGCGGCGGTGCTCCTGCTCCCCCAGGAGCCGCCCTGGCAGCTCCTGCGCAACTCGGTGCTCACGGGCCAGCCGTTCCCGGGCGAGATCGTCTACCTCGGCGTCGGACGCTCGGCGACGGTGACGCTGATCCGCAGCGGTGCGACCTACCGCGTGGCGACCAACGGCCTGCCGGAATCCGCCATCGAACTGCCCGAGCTTCCGCCGACGCGCTTCTCGGAGGTGCGCTGGCTCTCGATGCTTCCGGTCATGGCGCGGCCGGGGGCCGAGGACATGCTCGTCGTGGGCCTCGGCGGCGGCCTGACGCTCGGGGCCGTTCCGAGTTCCGTCGCGCGCGTGGACGTGATCGAGCTCGAGCCCGAGGTCGTCGTCGCCAACCGCAAGGTTCCTGCGCGCCACGGCGGCGAGCCCCTCGACCAGGAGCGCGTCCGCCTGAAGCTCGGGGATGCCCGGGGCGCCCTCACCCTCGCCGACAAACGTTACGACGCCATCGTCTCGCAGCCTTCGCACCCGTGGACCTCGGGGGCGTCGCACCTCTACACCCGGGAGTTCTTCGAGCTCGTCCGCGACCACCTCGCGCCGGGCGGCGTCTTCGCCCAGTGGATCGGCGTGGGCTTCATCAACGAGCCCCTGCTGCGGACCTTGCTCGCGACGCTGCTCGAGGTCTTCCCGAACCTCGAGGTCTACCGGCCGGTCCCCGCGGCGCTGCTCTTCGTCGGCTCGACCGAGCCCGTGGACGTGCTGTCCCACGTGGAGGAGGCGATCCGCAGGGCGCCGGAGAGCTTCGCGGCCGAGGGGCTCTACCGGGTCGAGGATGCCGTCCCGGCCCTCGCCCTCGACACCGAAGGCGCGCGGGCCATGGCCGCCGGGGCGCCGGTGAACACGGACGACCACAACCGTCTGGCCTCGGTCGCCTTCGGGGGCTCCGGCAACTTCCACTGGGTGGACCCGTTCTTCGCCGAGCTCGACCCGCTCCCGCGGCGGATCGCCGCGTACGAACCGGCACCGCTCGCGCGCCGGCTCGTCGTGACGTACCAGCTCGAGCGGGCCCGCCGCCTGTTCGCGGAGGTTCCGGGCGCGGCGGGCGCGGTCGGGCAGGGCTTCGCCGAACTCGAGGCCGGGAACGCCGAAGCCGCCGCCGTGGCCTTCCGGCGGGCCCTCGCGCTGCAGCCGGACCGCGCCGACGCCCGCCAGGGGCTGCTCCTCGCCACGCGCGGCGATTCCGGCGGCGCGGTCACCGAGGCCGAGCGGGCGCTCACCGCTGCCTGGGGCCACGAACGTTCCGGCGAGCCGGCCGCGCTCCGGGCCCTCGAGCCGGTCCTCGCTGGGCTCGAGCCGACGCACCTGCTCTACGAGGAAGCGCAACGCGCGCGCATCGCCTGGCGGATCGCGAGCGGGGAAGAAGCCCTCGGCCGGGAAGGGCTCGCGATCAGCGACGCGTTGCTCGACGCCACCCGCGAGGCCCGCGACCTCCTGGCCCGCGCCCGCGTGGCGGCCCTGGCGGGCGAGCCGGCGAAGGCCTGGGGCGCCCTCGACGTGCTGACCCGCCAGCGAAGCGCCGACCGCGGCGCCCTCGTCCGGGCGGCGATCCCGCTCGCCACCCGTCTTCCGGCCCACGAGCGTGGCCCGGACATCCTGAAGCGGCTGCGCGCCGCCGCGCAGCAGCGCTAGCGCCGCCCCCAGCCGAACGCGCGCCCGTGGTAGTCTCGCCGCCGAGGCCCCCCGTGCAGCTCCGAGACCCCGCCAAACTCCGCTACAGCGAAGAAGAACTCCTGCGCTCCCACGAGTTCGCCGTGCCCCACGTGGAGGCCGGCCTGCGCCTGCACGGAGGCTTCGATGCCGAGGGAGCCTACGTCCCGCCGCGCGCGCTCCTGCGCGAGCCCGCACTCGAGGCCTGGGAAGCCGCGCTCGCCGCGCGCGGTGGCGAGCCGCTGGCCGCCGACAACCGGCTGCTCGCGGGGATCCGCTATCCGAACCCCGAGCAGATGAAGCTCCTGCTCCTGGAGGGCCTCGGGCAGAGCTTCTGGAACATGCTCACGATCACCGGCCAGATCGAAGCCCGTGGACGCGTTCTCGCGGAGATGAGCTTCCCCGACTTCCAGCCGGTCGTCGTGGAGGACGTCTCGCAGATGGCCCTCGGCCATCTGCACGCCGGGTTGCTCAAGGCTCACGGGCTCGACGAAGGCGGCGAACCGGCGAAGGGGCTCGGCGGCCACGACACGATGTGGTTCGCCCTGCGCGATCTCGTCTTCCCGGACGCCGACTTCCCCGACCCGCCCGACGCCGGCAACATCGCCCGCCCGGACGAAGCGCTGCGGGCGCGGCCGAACATCCAGGAAGGCCCGATGCGGGTGATCTACTTCCTGCTGAACCTGCTGTTGATCGAGTTCCGGGCCGAGCGGGGCTTCTCGATGACCGAGGCCCTGCTCATGGACCCGGACCTCTTCCGCGAAGACCGGGCGGCCGCCGGGCGCGCGGCCGAGATCGTGCGCCGGATCCGCCGGGACGAGGCGATCCACGTGCGCTCCCTGCGCCTCGTGCTCGGCGAGATCCGGCACTGCCACTTCCACACCCTCGACGGGGGCACGATCGCCGGGCACGAGATCGTCGACGGGTTCTGGGCCGAGATCTGCCAGTGGGCGACGGTCGAACAGCCGAAGCTCGTGGCCGAGCAGCAGCGTGCGATCTATCGCGAGCGCATCGCCGCGCACCCCGAAGCCGAGCGGATCCAGGCCGCCTTCGACGCCCTCGAGGACCAGGGCTGGGACGGAGAGACCACGCCATGACCGAGACCGCCGACTTCCGAGACGAGAGCCTGCCGCTCGAGGAGCGCGTCGCCGCACTGCTCGCGGCGGTGACCGTCGAAGAGAAGCTCTCGCTGTGTGCGGGCCGGAACTTCTGGGAGACGCGCGCGGTGCCGCGCCTGGGGCTGCGCCCCTTCCGCATGACCGACGGCCCACGCGGGGTCGCGCTCCACTCGGCGCGCCGCCGGGGGACGTCGTTCCCGTCGGGCATCGCCCTCGGGGCCACCTGGGACCGGGACCTCGCGCGCCGCTACGGGGAGGCGCTCGGCGAGGAGACCCGCGCGGCGGGTTGCCGGATGATCCTCGGCCCGGCGGTGAACCTCCTGCGCACGCCGCTCGGCGGCCGGACCTTCGAGTACCTGACCGAGGACCCGCACCTGAACGCGCGGCTGACCGTGCCCTTCATCGAGGGCGTGCAATCCCAGGGCGTCGCGGCCTGCGTGAAGCACTACGTCGCGAACAATCAGGAGAGCGAGCGCATGAAGCACGACGTGCGGGTGAGTCCGCGCGCGCTGCGCGAGCTCTACCTCCCGGCCTTCGAGGCGGCGGTGCGCGAGGCGGATGCGTGGTCGGTGATGGCCGCCTACAACGCGGTGAACGGAACCGCGGCCTGCGAGAACCGGGAACTGCTGACCGAGATCCTGCGCGAAGAGTGGGGCTTCCGGGGCTTCACCGTCTCGGACTGGTTCGCCGTGCGCCGCACGAGCAGCGGCGAAGCCTGCCTGCGGGCGGGGCTCTCCCTCGAGATGCCCGGCAAGGGCACGCGCTACCGCACGGACGCCCTCGCCGCGGAGCACGCCGAGGGCCGCTTCGGCGAGGCGGAGCTCGACGCTGCGCTCGAGGGCCTCGTCCGGGTGATGTTCCTGACGGGGCACGTCGACGGACCGCCGCGAAAGCGCCCGGGCCGCCTCGGGACGCCCGAGACCGAGCGCGTGGCCCGCGACGTCGCGGAGGCGAGCCTCGTCCTGCTGAAGAACGAAGGCGATCTCCTGCCCCTCGACCCGACGAACGTGAAGACGGTGGCCGTGCTCGGCCCGAAGGCGAACGCGCGCAACTGCCTGCCGCTCTGGGGCGGAAGTTCCGGCGTCTGGCCGCCGCACGAGATCACGCCGCGCCGGGGCATCGCCGAGGCCCTGGCCGGCCGGGCCGCGCTGGTCCGGGACCCCGCCGAGGCGGACCTCGCGATCGTGTGCGTCGGCTTGAGCCACCGGCCCGGGCACGACTCCGAGGTCATGGACCGCCGCCGGCTGGCGCTCCCGGCGCGCCAGGAGGCGCTCATCCGCCGCACCGTGGCGGCGAACCCGAACACGGTCGTCGTGATCATCGCCGGGAGCCCGATCGAGATGGAGTGGCTCGACGCCGTGCCGGCCGTGCTCATGGCGTGGTACCCGGGCATGGAAGGGGGCCACGCCATCGCAGCGGGCCTGACCGGGGCCGTGAATCCCTCCGGAAAGCTCCCGGTGACGTTCCCGAAGACGCTCCGTCACTCGCCCGCCCACCGGGCGCCGCGCAACTTCCCCGGGGTCGGGCGAACCGTGCACTACGACGAGGACGTCTTCGTCGGCTACCGCCACTTCGACCGCGAGGAGATCGAGCCGCTCTTCCCGTTCGGCCACGGGCTCTCCTACACCGCGTTCGAGTACGCGGATCTCGCGGTCGATGCCGGGTCGTGGGAAGGGGAGGGGAGCCTCGGCATCTCCTTCACCGTGACGAATGTCGGGGGCCGGGACGGGGCCGAGGTGGCGCAGCTCTACGTCGGGCCCGAGCTGAGCGTGGTGCCCCGGCCGGTTCGCGAGCTCGCCGGGTTCGAGAAGTGCACGCTCGTGGCGGGCGAGAGCCGCCGCGTCGAGTTCCGGCTCCGGGCCCGCGACCTTGCCTGGTTCGACGAGCTGCAGCGGGGCTGGCGTGCGGAGGCGGGGGAGTATCGGATCGCCGTGGGCGCGTCCTCGCGCGATCTCCGGCTCGAAGGGCGCTTCCACCTGGTGAAGGACTGCTTCGAAGCGCTTCCCTGAGGCCTAGGCGCTTTGAACCGAGCGCCGGCTCACGCCGCCGCGGGCGACGGCGAGACCCACGGCGAAGGCGAGTCCCACTGCACCCAGGCCCAGCGTCACGGCGCCCGGTACCGCGCCGATGCCAGCGCGGGCGACCAGCGCGCCCGCGTCCTGGGCCGGCTCGGGATGGGTCGCGAGCTTCATCAGCCACGCCAGCCCCTGGACCGCGAACAGGTAGACGTACACGCGGCGCAGCCGGCGCGCGGCCGCCTTGCCCATCGACATGGTCGGGATGGTCGTGCCGAGCTCGGGACCGAGCTCGTCCTCGAGCTTCGGGAGATCCGCGGCCGTCGTGGTCTCGTCGGCGAGGGCGGGCGCCACGAGGGTGCGCTCGAGGTCGAGCACGCGGCTCTGCCACAGGTGGTAGAAGGTCAGCCGCCGGGCCTCGAGCAGGAGGAAGATCACCGTCAGGAAGGAGGCGATGTGCACCACGTAGTGGGGAACCGCCGCGTTCCCGAGCGCGAAGGAAGCCACGGCGGCGGTCGCGCCGATCGCCCAGTGGGTGGTCGTGTCCATGCGCATGCGCCAGATGTCGGCGCGGCCCACCATCGCGCGGTAGTAGTGGACGAGGATCGTCGCGCGCGTTCCGGGTTCGAGCTGCAGGGAATCCACGGCGTCCGACCTTAGCGGATCGTCCGGACGCGCCCGCCGGCGGGGCGGCTCAGGGGTCGATGTAACCGAGGGCCTCGAGGCGCTCGCGCAGGGCTTCGTCGTCGTCGGTCGGCGAGACGACGTCGGCGCGTGCTTCGGGCGGGAGGCCGCGCTGGAGGCTCTGGAGGAGCGGGGTCGCCGCCGCATCCAGCTCGAGCGGGGAGCGCTCTCCGGCGTCGCGGAGGAGGTCGTAGTAGCCCATCGGCTCGAGCGTCTCGGTGCGCGCGATGAGCTTGCGTTCGCGCGTGCGCGCCGCGGCATGGCCCGTGCCGGGCAGGGTGAAGGAGACCGTGGCGCCCTCGCGCCCGAGGGCGCCGAGGGCTTCCGCCGAACCGGGTTCGTTCCCGAGGACGCGGGCGAGCGCCGTCCCGAGGTCCGCGAGCTGCACGGGCGCGTCGACCGAGCCACCCTCGCCTCCGGGGATCCGCACGATCAGCGGGATGCGAATCATCTCGTCGTAGGTGGTGTGGGTGTGGAGCATGCGGCCGTGTTCGAGGAAGGCCTCGCCGTGGTCCGAGGTCAGCACGACGACGGTGTTCGCGAGGCGCCCGCGTTCCCGCAGACCCGCGAGGATCTCGCCGAAGAGCGCGTCGCCGTAGGCCAGGTTCTCGTCGTAGAGCGCGATGATGTTCTCCATCTGCCCGGGCTGCGGCTCGCGCTTGCCCTCGTCGAGGGCGAGCAGCGTCGCCGTCGACCCGTCGACGCGCCGGTCCGCCCGGGAGCCGAAGCGGCCCGCGAACCCCTCCGGAGGGGCGTAGGGGTTGTGAGGCCGGAGCAGGTGGACGTAGGCGAAGAAGGGCCGGTCGCGTTCGTAGTCGAGGCGGGTGAAGAGCCGCGCGATCCCCGCGTGGCTGTCGACGGGGCGCTGGCTCTTGCGCCCGACGGCGACGGCCTCGTCGAGCAGCGTGAAGCCCTGCTCGAAGCCGAAGTAGCGCGTGATGTAGGGGTTCTCGGAGTAGCCGACCGCGAGCCGCCCCGCGGCTTCGGCGACCTCCGCGAGCAGGCGCAGATCGGGGCCGAGGCGCTGGGGGCTCAGCAGGCCGGTCTCGGCCGGGGGAAGGCCGGTCATCAATGCCGCCGTCGAGGCGAAGGTGTAGGCGCTCTCGGCGATCGCCGTCTCGTAGCGGACGGCGTCGCGCGCGAAGGCGTCGATGTGAGGGGTCGTGTCGCGCTCGTAGCCGTAGGTGCCGAAGTGGTCGGCGCGTGCGGCGTCGAGCACGACGACCAGCACGTTCGGCGGCCCGCTCGGGCCGGGGCTGCAGGCCGTGGGGGCGAAGGCGAGGAGCGTCGCGGTGACGGCTCCGAGCAGGGCGCGTCTCCCACGGCCCCGGGGCTGCGTTCGATTCATGCTCAAGGCGTCGGTTCCGGCTTGCGGCGGAGGGTCCGGTAGGGGCCCATCTGCGCGGTGGCTTGATAGTGGACGTCGAGGAACGTCGCGAACTTCGGGAGTGCGCGCCGCAGCCGCTCGGTGCCCTCGCCGTGGCGGTCGACGACGATCGCGTCCGGCGTCGCCGCGAGGCGCTCGATCATGCGGTCCTCCTCGAGCTTCGCGATCTCGGACGCGGGCAGCATGTCCCAGGCGACCCAGAAGAGCCGCGCGCGGCGGTCCGCGAAGAGATCCTCCCGGGAGCTCGCGAAGGCCAGGGAGAGGTCGTGATGGAAGTGGACGAGGGGGGCGTCGGCGGGCTCCGCGATCGCCAGGGCGGCGGCGAGCCGTTCGAGATCGTCGATCTCGAACTCGCGCAGCACCCGGGTCGGCATGTGGACCGACTCGAAGCCGGGGAGTGCCAGGGCCCGGGTCGCGAGCGGTGCCCTCGCCGTCTGGACGACGCCCTGGGCCGCGGGGAAGGCGAGCCAGACCAACACCAGGGAGAGTGCGACGCCGCCCAGGCGCCGGCTCGGCGTCGTCGGCAGGCGCGCGCCGACCGTGCCGAGGGCGACGGCCAGGAGCGGCATCTGTGCCCCCTGGGTCAGGTAGACGTCGACGCCGCCACGCGGGAAGCCTTGGAAGCACAGCAGGAGATGCGTGAAGACGAGGGCGGGCAGTGCCGGGGAAACTCGGCCCGATCCGATCGAAGGGCCGAACACGGCGAGTCCGAGCGCAGCAATGAGAGCGAGCTGGACGGGTTCGAACAGCGCCGGCCCGACCGTGAGCATCCTGGCCAGGGAGACCTGCTGCGAGCCGACCCAGGCGAGAGCCGCGGCCGCGAACAGGGCGACGCCCGCGGCGCGCGGCGTGCCGCGCAGCGCGAGCGGCGGCGCGGCAATCGCGCAGGCGCCCGCGGCGAGCACGGCGAACGCCCCCCAGGGCGGGAGAGCGAGGGGAAGGGCGTAGTTCACGAGCGACCGGGGAAGAACGAACATGTCGTGGAGCATGGCGCCGAGCGCGCCTTGCATCGCGTAGTAGAGCGCGGCCAGGCCGGGGAGGACGGCGAGGCCCAGGCCATAGGGCAGGAGCCGGGCGACGAGGTCGCCGGCGGTGAGGCCGTTCCCCCGCCGGGCCGCGCCGACGGCGATGCAGGCCATCCAGGCATGGAGCGGGAGAAAGTGCACCGCGTAGGTCGTCGCGGAGAGATATCCGGCGACCGCAACGAGCGGTGCGATCGCGGCGACGGCCCACAGGCCGAGCACCGCCGGAGTGCCGCGCGAGGTCGAACCCGAACCTCGCGTCTCGAGCAGCGCGACGGCCGCGACCGCGAGCCCGAGGCCGTAGGCGCCCATCAGCCCCAGGGTCTGCTTGAACAGCACGGCACTCCCGGCCACGGCGCCGGCGAGGAACCGTCCGCGCGCCGAGCCGCGAGACTCCGCCGCCGCGAGGACCGCGGCCGCGAGCAGCAGGAGCGGGACGGTGTAGAGGGAGGCGTAGGGTGTGTTCAGGTTCCAGGAGAGGCGGCCCCAGAACGCGGCGGCGGCCAGCGCGCCGAGCAGGGCCCACGGGCGGCCGACGAGCCCCCGCGCGAGCAGGAATGCCAGGACGACCGCGAGCGCCTTCCATACCGCGATCGCGATGCGGACCCCGCGCACGTCGCCTTCGCCCGCGGCGAGCAGCGCTGCCGTCACGGTGAGCGCGCCGGGGCCGTAGACGTCGGTGAAGTCGCGGTGCGGCAGTTCGCCCGCGAGGACGCGCTGGCTCTGGGCGAGCAGGTAGCCCTCGTCGCGCGGCTCGAAGGTCGCCGTCCAGGTGAGGGAGAACCAGGCCATGGCGAGGAGGAAGACGCCGGCGGCCAGCAAGCCGTCGAGGGCCTCGAGCCTTGCGGCAGGCGGCCCCGGTCGTTGGGTCAAGCGGGGGCCCCTGCGGGCAGCCCCTCGCGCTTGGTCGCCTTCACGACGAGTTCGCCGCCGAGAATGTACTCGTAGGACTCCGTGGCGAACCCCGCGGCGGCGAGCTCCTCGATCAGGCTCTGGCGCGTGTAGTGGGTGATGTGGTCGTCGCCGTAGCCGTTCGGCATGAGGACCTTGTAGAGCCACTCGATCGTTCGCCACTGGACGCGCCCGTAGTCCGGCGTGCCGATCACGAGAACGCCCCCGGGCACCAGGACGCGGTTCAGCTCGGTGAACAGGCGCCGGTCGTAGGGGATGTGCTCGATCACCTGGGAGCTCACGGCAACGTCGAAGCTCTCGTCGGGCACGGGCAGGTCGTAGGCGCTGCCGCGCACGAGCAGCGCGTTCGTCGCGCGCAGGAAGCGCAGCTTCGATTGCTCGATGTCGAGCCCGAGCGAGCCCGGGTTCGACTGGATGATCCGGCTCGAGCCGCAGCCGACGTCGATGCGCTTCCCGCGCGATCCGGCGAGCCGGTTCACCATCTCGAAGCGCTTGCGCTGCCAGTAGCGCTGGGGCGGGATGATGCTGTCGTGGGCGCGCGAGTCGTAGTCCGCCGCCGTGAAGTGGTTGCGGATCGGGAACAGGCGGAAGAGCGTCGCGAGGAAGTGCGGCGCGAAGGCGACGGGCTGCGCGTGAGATTCGCCGGCGGCGCGCGGCTGGTAGTCGAAGGGGATCTCGGTGACCCGCCAGCCGCGGCAGTGGATCTTCACCAGGATCTCCTGGAGGACGTCGTACTTCTCGCCCCAGAGGTCGAGCTCTTCGAGGGCGCGGCGGCGGTAGATCCGGAACCCGCTCGAGGTGTCGCGCACGGGCGTGGCCAGGGCGCGCGAGTAGATCAGGTTGAGCACCCGGGAGAGGAAGTTCCGCCAGCCGCTGGCCTCGGGCGCGGCGCCGCCGACGTAGCGCGAGCAGACGACCATGTCCGCGTCGTCCCGGTGGGCGAGCAGATCCGCGACCTTCTCGGGCGGGTGCGAGTGGTCCGCGTCCATGGTGACGACGTAGTCGCCGGTGGCCGCGAGCAGGCCTTCCTTGAGAGCGCCGCCGTAGCCCGGGCGCTTCTGCACGATCACCGAGGCGCCGGCGCTGCGAGCGGCCTCGCCGGTCGGGTCGTCCGGGCGCGGGACGATGATGATGACCTCGTGGGCCTTGGCGCCGGCCTCGAGCACCGGGCGCAGCCGCTCGAGCAGCGGGCCGACGTTCTCGGCCTCGTCCGCGGCGGGAATCACGACCGAGACGAGGTCCGGCAGATCCGCCGCGGCGGGCGTGGCTCGGGGTCGGGTCTGCTGGGAAGTGCTCGGTTGGGCCATGACTCGGGATCGCCGGAAACGGGCTCGTACTGAAGGGTTTCTGTGGGGCCGTATGGGCCGTAGCCTAGCAGGGACGGATGCCGGGTTCGGGCGATGGGAAACGGACGCGCAACGACGGCCGGCCGGGCTCCTCGGGCGGATTCCGACGGAGCAGGCTGCTTTCGCGGCCCGTCGGTGACCGACCCGCGGTAGCCTGCATTGGAGGAATCGGATCCCGGCGCGGCGAGCGCGTGTCCGAGCGACGTCGCCGGGCCTGGGCGGATCCGAACTTCGAGGAGGAAGAATGGGACTGTTCGATTTCGTGAAGGAAGCCGGTGAGAAGCTGCGAGGCGCGGCTGGCGATCTGCTGGGTGGGAGCGCCGAGGCGCAGGAAGCCGCCGGCGGCACGATCGCCGAGGCGATCGCGGCGAACGGGCTGGAGATCGAGGGGCTGAAGATCGAGGTCAATGGCGACACCGCCGTCCTGAACGGCAGCGTGGCGAGCCAGGCGGACCGCGAGAAGGCGATCCTGATCGCCGGGAACACCAAGGGCATCGCGAAGGTCGACGACCGCATCTCGGTCGAGACGCCGGAGCCCGAGGCGACCTTCTACACGGTCGTGAGCGGCGATTCGCTCTCGAAGATCGCGAAGGCCCACTACGGCGACGCGATGAAGTACCCCGTCATCTTCGAAGCCAACAAGCCGATGCTGTCGGACCCGGACAAGATCTATCCGGGGCAGGTGCTTCGCATTCCGGCGGCGGAATAACTCATGAACCTCGCCGAAACGATCCTGGGGAATCCGGAGCTCGTGGGTCAGGTTGCCGAGAGCCTCGGGCTCGGGCGCCGCGAAGCCCAGACCGGAATCGAAGCGCTGCTGCCCGGGCTCGGGCGAGGTCTGCAGAAGAATGCGGCACGGCCGGGAGGGCTCGAGTCTCTGCTCGGTGCCCTCCGGTCGGGCCAGCATCAGCGCTACGTCGACGAGCCGCAGGTGCTCGGCGATGCGGCCACCCGCGCGGATGGTAACGCCGTCCTCGGCCACGTCTTCGGCAGCAAGGACGTCAGCCGGAACGTCGCGGGCCGCGCGGCCCAACAGAGCGGCCTCCAAAGCGACGTGCTGAAGAAGATGCTCCCGATGGTCGCCGCCATGGCGATGGGGGCGCTGAGCAAGCAGCAACAGCGCGGCGGGGGAGGGTTCCCGCAGGCGGCTTCGCCGGCGGCCTCCGGCGGGTCGGGCCTCGAGGCGCTCTCGGGCTTCCTCGACGCCGACGGCGACGGCTCCGCCCTCGACGACGTGCTCAGCATGGCCCGGAAGTTCCTGTAGGCTGTCCGGGCCCGCCGCCCATGCCGCGGCCGGGGCCAGGAGGCAGCCGTGAAGGTCCAGGTCCACCAACACTTCGACTCGGGCCTGCCCGAGGGCGACACCCACCCGTACCGGACCGGCGCCTGGCGGCCCCAGTCGAAGGAATACGACGCCTGGGACCTCGAGGTCGAAGGCGAGATCCCGGACGACCTCGCGGGCTGCTACCTGCGCAACACCGAGAACCCGCTCCTCCCGTCTCTCGAGCGCTATCACCCGTTCGATGGGGACGGGCTGCTCCACGCCATCTCCTTCGCGGACGGGGAGGCGGTCTACCGCAGCCGGTTCGTGCCGACCGACGGCTTCCGCGCCGAGCGCGAAGCCGGCCACGCCCTCTACGCCGGGGCGGCCGAGAACCTGAGCCTGGCCCGGCGGAGCTGCACGCTCGGTGCGCGGCCCAACATGAAGGACGCCTCGAGCACGGACGTCGTCGTGCACGCCGGCCAGGCGCTCACGAGTTTCTGGCTCTGCGGCGACCTCTACGCCTTCGATCCGTGGAGCCTCGAGCCCGCCGGCAAGGCCGACTTCGGCGGCCGGTTCCCGGCCGAGGGGGTCTCGGCGCACCCGAAGATCGACGAAGTCTCGGGCGAGATGCTCTTCTTCAACTACGGCACCGAGGCGCCGTACATGCACTACGGCGTCCTCGACGCCCGGGGCCAGCTCGCCCACTACGTCGACGTCCCGCTGCCCGGCCCGCGCCTTCCCCACGACATGGCCTTCACCGAGCGCTTCGCCATCGTGAACGACTGCCCGATGTTCTGGGACCCGAAGGCGCTCGCGGGCGGCCACCACGTCACGCGCTTCTACCCGGAGCTCCCGACCCGCTTCGGCGTGATCCCGCGGCGCGGGGGGAGCGACGAGATCCGCTGGTTCGAGGCCGAGCCCACGTTCGTCCTCCACTGGGTGAACGCCTACGAAGATGGGGACGAGGTCGTGCTCGACGGGTTCTTCCAGGCGGATCCGTCCCCGCAGCGGGTGCCGGGCTGGAGCTTCGAGCAGAACCTCTTCCGCTATCTCGACCTCTACTCCATGCAGGCGCGGGCCCACCGCTGGCGGTTCAATCTCGCCACCGGGGAAACGAAGGAAGAGCGCCTGTCGGATCGCATCCAGGAGTTCGGGATGATCAACGGCCGCTACGGCGGCCGCCGCCACCGCTACAGCTACAACGCGCTGCCCGCCGAGGGCTGGTTCGGCTTCGAGGGCATCATCAAGCGCGACTACGAGACCGGCGCGGAGACCGTCGTGCGGCTTCCCGAGGGCGTCTACGCGAGCGAAACGGCGATGGCGCCGCGGCTCGGGAGCCGGGCCGAAGACGATGGGTATCTGGTGACCTTCACCATGGACGTCCCGAACGACCGCTCCGCCTGCTGGATCTTCGACGCCGCCCAGCCCGAGGCCGGCCCGGTCGCGAAGGTGGCGCTGCCCGAGCGCATCGCCAGCGGCACCCACGCGTTCTGGCACGCCGGCGAACGCCCGGCGTCCTGAGAGATCGGGGAACGCCCGGCGTCCTAGGGCCCGGGGAACGCCCGGCGTCCTGGGGGCCGGGCTACCGGCGCCGGCTCGTCGCGAGGTCGAGCAGCGCCGTTCCCGAGAGCAGCGCGAGGCCGAGCAGGACCCGGAGGTCGCCCAGGTAGACCCGCGTCTCGACGGGGTAGGCGATGGTCTTCTCGAGCGCGGCGATCTTGAAGTCGTGACGCTCGAGGGTCTCCGGCATGGTGATGATCTCCATCAGCGACCTCCGGCTGCGGTAACGCATGAGGGCGCCGAGGCTCCAGTCTTCCCCGTTCTCGATGCCGACGAGGTCCATCGCCGGGTGGACGGCGTCGCCGGCCACCACCGGGTGGCACGCGCGCCTGAGGAGTTCCCGGAACATGTGCTCCATGTAGTGGGCCATCAGGTCCTCGGCGCTCGCGTCCGGCGCGGCCCCGGGCGGCGGCGTGGGGTTCGCCGCCAGTTCGAGCGCGTTCAGCATGAGGAACTGGCGGCCCGTGTCCTCCTCCATGAAGCGCCGCACGCTCGCGACCTGCTCCGGGCTGCGCCCGAGGGCTTCGAACTCGCTCGCGAACTGCGCGATTTCTTCCGGTTCGAGAGGCCCGCCGAGGTCGGTGTACCAGAGGCAGAACGCCAGGTAGAAGAGGCCGGGAATGCCCCAGAGCAGGCTCTTTCGCATCGCGGGATGCTCTCACGGCGCAACGGTCGGAACAAGCGCCGAGGCCGCCGCTGGGAGCGGGCAGGGCGCCTCAGGCACCGCCTCCGTCTCGCCGAAAGAGCGTCCGTGGAGCGCCCGTCCGTCCAGATCTTCTCGAGCGCCCGGTGGGCCGACGTCCTCCGCGGTGGTTCGGCCGCCGAGGCGTCGCCCGCCTCGGATTGGCAGGTCATCGATCGGCTCGCCCAGATCCGCACGGCGGAGGACGCTGCCGCGCTGCTGCTGCTCGACGACACCCTGCTCGAGGGCGCCGGCCGCGAGCGGCTCCAGGCCCTGCCGGCCGGCGTCGTGGTGGTGGCCGAGGGGGGCGCGGCAGAGCGCCTGGCTCGGTCCGCGGGACGCCTCTTCCTCGTCCTCCCCGCTGGAAGCAACGCCGAGGTCCTGAACGCGGGCATCGAAGCCGGGCTGCTTCACGCGCGCAGCCAGCTCTCCATGGCGAAGCTCCGCAAGCGGCACGAGCTCGCCGCCCGCGACGTCGAGAGCCTCGCCCAGATCGGTGCGGCCCTGATGAAGGTCGGCGCGGCGGAGGAGCTGCTCGGGAAGATCCTGAGCGAGGCCCGGCGGATCACCTCGAGCGACGCCGGAACCCTCTACCTGGTGGACGAGGATCGCCTGCGCTTCCGGCTCACCCAGAACGATTCGCTCCCCGGGCTCGACCCGCCGGACTTCGCGATCCCCCTCGATCGCGCGAGCTTCGCGGGCTACGCCGCCACGACCGGGGAGACCGTTCGCATCGACGATGCCTACGCGATTCCGGAGGGCGCCCCGTACCGCTTCGACCGGCGCTTCGACGTCGCCAACGGCTACCGGACGGGAGCGGTGCTGGTCGTGCCCATGGTCGAACCGACGGGCGAGACCGTCGGCGTCCTCCAGCTGTTGAACCCGAAGGCCGGGGCGTACACCAACCGCGACGAACGCCTCGCGCGCGCGCTCGGCGGCCAGGCCGCGGTCGCCCTCGACAACCAGCGCCTGCGCCAGGACATCGAGGCGCTCTTCGAAGGATTCATCCGGGCCTCGGTCTCGGCGATCGACCAACGCGATCCGGGGACGTCGGGCCACTCTGCGCGGGTCGCGGACATGACCTGCGAGCTCGCCCGGCGCGTGGACCGCAGCGGAAGCCGCGTCTTCGGCGGGCTCTCCTTCGGACGCGAGGCGCTTCGGGAGCTGCGCTACGCGGCGCTGCTCCACGACTTCGGGAAGGTCTTCGTCCCGGAGGCCGTGCTCGGGAAGGACCGCAAGCTCCCGCGCGACCGCGAGGTCCGGGTGGCCGCGCGCTTCGAACAGGCGGCGGAGATCCTCGAGACGAACCTTCAGCGGGAGCGCGCCCGCTACCTGCTCGAGTGCGGCGAGGCCGGCTTCGAGCTGTTCGAGAAGAACCTCGAGCAAGTCCGCGAAAACGAGAGGGAAAAGCTCTCGCGCTTCCAGGCCGCGGTGGCCCGGGCGAACGAGCCCCGGGTGCTGCCCGACGAGGCCCCGGCCGAGCTCGCCGAGGTCGCGCGCCACCGGCTCGTGGGCGCCGACGGCCAGATGGTCTCGCTGCTCGAGGAGACCGACGTCGCCTTCCTCTCCGTCGAGCGCGGGAGCCTCACGGAGGAGGAGCGCGAGGCCATCCAATCCCACGTGCTCTACACCCACCGCTTCCTCGCGCAGATCCCCTGGACGCGCGACCTCGGGCGCGTGGACGCGATCGCCTCGGCGCACCACGAGAAGCTCGACGGCTCGGGCTACCCCCGCGGACTGGCCGGGGGCGAAATCCCGATCGAAGCCCGGATGCTCACGATCGCCGACATCTACGACGCGCTCACCGCCGCCGACCGGCCCTACAAGCGCGCGCTGCCCCGCGAGAGGGCCCTCGACATCCTCCACGCCGAGGCCGAGCGAGGCCGGGTCGACGAGGACCTGCTCGCCGTGTTCTGCGCCTCGGCGGTCTGGCGAATCCTCGACTGAACCCGTTAGCGTTCTTCCGCGTCACGACGCGTCTGCGGATGCGCCGGCGCCGGGAGGATCGGATGAGCGAACGGGCCGTCGAGGTCTCGGGCGAAGAGGAGCGGGACTGGCGGCTCTCCCTCGGTCTCGGCGTCACGCTCGTGTGGATCCTGCTGGGCTTCCTCTACATCGCGAACGTCGTGGGCTGGCTCGACTTCGCCCGTCAGCCGGCGCCGGATCTCGGCGGGTTCCTCGAAGGTGCCTTCGCCCCGCTCGCGTTCCTCTGGCTGGTGATCGGCTTCTTCCTCCAGCAGCGGCAGCTCTCGGAGAACACCCTCGCCATCCGCAAGCAGTACGAGGCTCTGCAGCGGAGCGCGGAGCAGGCGGAGATCCAGGCCCGGGCCATCGCCGCGAACGAGATGCACGCGCGCCAGGATACGTTCATGGAGGTCGCCCGCATGGTGACCAACCAGCTCGGCGTGATCACGGGCTTCCTCTGGATGTCGAGCCAGGGGGATGCGAACCCCAACGAGGCGACGGCCGAGCTCTGGGCGCAGATCGGGCAGGGTGACCACTCGACGTTCAGCCGGCTGATGATGGCCCTGGTGTTCCGGGGCGAGGATGCCGGGGAGCTCTTCTGGAGCACCGAGGTCCGGACGCGGCACTCCGCGAACTTCATCCGGGTCTTCGAGCGGCTGGTCGCGGCGGCACGGGAGTGCGACCGCGACGGCATGATGGCCGAGGCGATCCGCTCCGATGCCCACGGCCGGGTCTACGACCTGATGGTGGAGAGCCGCCCGGGCGCCGCCTAGTAGCCTCGCCCGGGCCCGCCCGCGTTTGCCACCCGCTGGCGCCTCGAGGACACTCCCCGGCATGCGCCGCGTGCTCCTGCTGCTCCTCCTGGTCGGATTCGCCCGCGCCGCGGGGGCGGTGCCCGCGGGCTACGAACTCGTCCTCGCCGACGACTTCGACGGCACGGCGCTCGACGCCTCGATCTGGAGCCAGCGCCTGCCCGGGCCGCGCCGGGACGCCGTGAACGTCCCCGAGGCGGTGCAGGTGGGCGGCGGCCACCTGACGATCGACACCTGGACCGAAGGCGGCGTCCACTACACCGGCATGATCGGGACCCAGGGCCTCTTCGAGCAGCGCTACGGCTGGTGGGAGGCGCGCATCGAGTTCGACGACATGCCGGGCATGTGGTCGGCCTTCTGGCTGCAAAGCCCGGACATGGGACAGTTCATCGGCGACCCGGAGCGGGCCGGGGTCGAGATGGACATCGTCGAGTTCGACCTCTTCACCACCGTGGGCAGCGAACCGATCTGGAACGGCGGGCTCCACTGGGACGGCTACGGCGCGGACCATCAGTTCGTCGTGCAGCCGACGTCGATGCCCGCCCTGGCCGAGGGCTTCCACACCTTCGCGCTCGAGTGGACGCCGACGGTGCTGCGGTTCTACGTGGACGACGCGCTCGTCTGGGACGCGTCGGACCAGCCGATCTCCCAGCGCGCCCAGTACATGATCCTGAGCTCCGAGGTCGAGAGCAGCCTGATCAACACCGTACCGAGCGGAGGCTTCGGCGCCCGCGAGGAGAGCGCGGCGCGCATGACGGTCGATTGGGTCCGGGTCTACCGCGCCGTGCCCGAGCCGTCCCTGGTGTGGCTCCTGGTCCTGGCCGTGGCCGCCGTGCCCCGAGAGCGCCGCCGCGCCTAGAGGATCAGGAAGAGGGCGACGCCCGCCGCGGCGCCGATCCAGCGGTCGCGGCTCAGGCTGGCGGCGCTGAGTCCGCGGAAGCTCTCGGCCGGCGTGGCGCCCGCGTAGCTCCGCTGCAGGATCGGGAACTCGGTCACGCTCGCCGCCAGCGCCACGCCGAACGCCGAAGCGAGCAGGGCGCAGCGGCCCGGCGTGTCGAGGGGCAGGGCCAGGGCGAGGAGCGCCACGAAGGCCCAGTGGCCGAGGTTCCCCCCGAAGCTCATGGCCCGGAAGGCGCGCTCGGAGTTCTTCTGGAGATCGAAGTCGAAGATGAACTGGAAGAGTCGGCCCTTCTTGGTCGGTGCGGCGGCCCCGGAGAAGCGCGCCCCGGCGAAGTGTCCCCACTCATGGGCGAGGCCGCCGAGCAGGATGCCCGCGGCGATCCCGTTCAGCGTGGTCAGGAGCGAGGCGATGCGGAGGCTTGTCGCCGCGTGCCAGGCGTCGGCGGCCGCGAAGGCCGAAAGAAGACCCAGGGCCGCGAGGCCGTCGCGCCGGGCGAGGGTGCCGAGCGGGATCGCGTCGGCGGGGGCGCTGGCTTCGTCCGGGGTGGCTGCGGTCATGCGTGTCCTTCCTTCTGCGTGGCGAGCGCGGCCGGGTCGATGCCGTAGAGCGCGGCGGTGTTGTCGCACAGGATTGCGCGGCGCTGCTCGGGGCGGAGGTGTTGGCCGTGCTCCGCGAGCATCGCCTGGGAGTCGGGCCACGTCGAGTCGCTGTGGGGGAAGTCGTTCGCCCAGAGCAAGCGGCGCCAGTTCATCATGTCGGCGCTCTGGAAGGCGACCCAGTCGTCCTGGAAGGTCGTGTAGATGTGCTCGGCGAAGTACTCGCTCGGCAGGCGCGAGAGCTCCTGACCCGCGGGCAGCCAGTTGCGGTGACGCTTGTAGGCGTGGTCCATCCGGTACATGTAGTGGGGTACCCAGCCGGCATCGGCTTCGACGCAGACGACGCGCAGGGCCGGGTGGCGCTCGAAGACGCCGCCGAGGATCACCGTCCCCATGATGTCCTGGCAGCCGCGGATGATCGAAAGGAAGCCGTTCATCTTCGGGCCGCGCGTCTTGAAGTTGTCCGCCCCGGTCAGGATGTGGAAGGAGAGCGGGAGGCCGAGCTCGATGGCCTTCTCCCAGAAGGCGTCGTAGCGGGGGGAGTCGTAGTCCTCGACGGCGGGCTCGCCCGGCATCATCACGCCGCGCAGTCCGAGGGCGGCGATCGTCTCGAGATCCCGGATGCCGTCCTCCGGGCTTCGCATGGCGGTCTGACCGCAGCCGAGCAGGCGCTCGGGGTGCGCGGCGCAGTACTCGGCGAGCCAGCGGTTGTAGGCCTCCATGCAGGCCTGCTTGTAGTCGAAGTCGCGGTGGTTGCAGAGCACCATCCCCACGGTCGGGTAGATGATCTCGGCGGCGACGCCGTCGCGCTCCTGGTCGGCCATGCGGGCCTCCGGGTCCCAGCCGCCGCGGTGGAGGTCTGCGAAGCGGCTCCCGGTGATGCGGATCTCCTCGGCCGGCTTCCCCGCCGCCGCCACGAGGCCCATGGGAACGGGCTTCGGGAGCCCGTCGATCACGAAGGCGTCCCCGATGGCGCCGAGGGCCTCCATGCGCGGGGCCTTGTCCTTCCAGCGGGCATCGATGAAGTCGAGGTAGGTGTTCGGGGGCTCGGTGATGTGGGAATCGGCCGAGATCACGGGGTGGTCCATGGGGCCTCCGGGAGCGCCAGTCTACTCGCTCGGGGCGGTTCGGGGGGCGCCGGGCCGATCGTGCTCGACCCCACGGCGGGCCTGAAGTAAAACACCAGCATGAGTCTACGAGGGACCGGTCAGGGTGGGCCGCTGCGCCGCGCAGCGGAGGTGTTTCAGGTGCTCGGCGGTTCGGGGTTCCTGTCCCCGAGCTTCCTGCGGACCGTCGGCCCGGCCGTCCGCAAATACGGCACCACCGCGGCCGCGGGGTTCCATGCCGCGGCCCAGCGGGAGCCCGACCGCGAGGCGGTGATCGACGAAGAGGGCAGCATCACCTTCGGCGAGCTCGACCGCTCGACCAACGCCATCGCGCGCGCGCTCATGAAGGCCGGCGTGAAGCCCGGCGACGGCGTGGGCCTGTTCGCGCGGAACCACCGCGGCTTCGTCCAGGCCCAATGTGCGATGGACAAGATCGGTGCGAACACGCTGCTCCTGAACACGGGCTTCGCCGCGCCCCAGCTCGCGGAGGTCTGCAAGCGGGAGGGCACCCAGGTCATCCTCTACGACGAGGAGTTCCGGCCCATGGTGGAGGAGGGCGCCAGTCACCTGCTGCGCTTCATCACCCATTCGACGTCGGCCTCGGAAGAGCCGACGCTGGCCGAACTCGCCGCGCAGCACGACGACTCCCCGCTCGACGCGCCGCCCCAGCAGGGCCGCGTGACGGTGCTGACCTCCGGGACGACGGGCACGCCCAAGGGCGCTCAGCGCACCGTGAAGTCCCAGGGCATCGACAGCCTCGTCGGGCTCTTCGGGCGGATGCCCCTGCGCACCGGGACGCGCGCGCTGATCGTGGCGCCGGCCTTCCATTCCTGGGGCGGCTTCCACCTGATGATCGGCGCCCAGCTCGGCAGCACGATCTGCATGCGGAGGAAGTTCGATCCGGAGGGGACGCTCGCGGCGATCCAGGAGCTTCGCCCCGAGGTCATGGCCGTCGTGCCCGTGATGATGCAGCGCATCCTCGAGCTCGGGCCGGACGTCATCAACCGCTACGACACGTCCTCGGTGGAGCTGGTCTGCGCCAGCGGTTCGGCCCTTCCCGGCGAACTCGCCCTGCGCTGGATGGATACCTTCGGCGACAACATCTACAACTTCTACGGCTCGACCGAGGTCGCCCAGGCCTCGATCGCCATGCCCGACGAGCTGCGCGCCGCGCCGGGGACGGCAGGCCGCCCGCCGCGCGGGGTCACCGTCCGCATTCTCGACGACCAGGGCAAGGAAGTGCCCCGGGGCCAGACCGGCCGCATCTTCGTCGCCAACGGGAACCAGTTCGAGGGCTACACCGGCGGAGGCAACAAGGAGGTGATCGACGGGCTGATGTCGAGCGGCGACGTCGGTCACTTCGACGAGGACGGGCGCCTGTTCGTCGATGGACGCGACGACGACATGATCGTCTCGGGGGGCGAGAACGTCTTCCCGCGCGAGGTCGAGGACCTGCTGTCCGACCACGGCGACGTCGTCGAGGCGGCGGTGATCGGCGTTCCGGACGACGAGTTCGGACAGCGACTCAAGGGCTTCGTCGTCCTGAAGGAGGGCGCGCAGGCCGACGAGGCGGCGCTCAAGGCCCACGTCAAGGAGAACCTCGCCCGCTACAAGGTCCCGCGTGAAATCGTGTTTCTCGACGCGCTTCCGCGAAACCCCACCGGAAAGGTGCTGAAGCGCCAGCTCTCGTGATCGCCTAGCGGCCGACGCTCCGTCCCCGGTGTGGCCGACGCAGTTTCGCGTCGAACAGTTTCTCGCCGGGGTGTCGGAGAAGACCCTCAGTCCGCTCGATTCTGCGAAAAAGTCCGCCTCGTTCCTCGAGAGCGGGTTTAGTCTGTGCGTTCGTTCGGCCGGTGGCACGCGAGGGGAGGTGCGCCATTCGTCTTCGTGCGTCGATCCACGTCCTGCTCTCGATGTCGCTGCTGCTCGCCGTGGTTCCGGCGTGGGCCGTCATCCTGCCGGAGTCGATCGCCGACTACAGCAGCGACGGCAGCGGCTACCCCGGCGGCATTCCGCTTCCCCCGCGGACCCTTTCCCTCACGATCGACGATGGCCCGGCGGCCCTGACCCTGCCGCTCGCGCAGTTCCTCCACGACCACGGGGTGCGCGCGACCTTCTTCGTGAACGGCAATCTCATCGAGGCGATGCCGAACGGCTCGGAGGTCCTCGGCCAGGCGGTGGCCCTCGGGCACCGCATCGCGAACCACACCGAGACCCATCAGCGGTGGAGCAACGACATCACCGTCGGGCCCGAGGAGGTCCGGCTCGTCTTCCAGCGCATCGCGCCCTTCCTGAGCGACGGCATGCACCTCTTGCGCGTCCCCTACGGCGAGTGGAGCGTCGCCATGCAGCAGGAGCTGCTGGCGACCGGCGAGTTCGATCTCCTGATGGCGAACTGGAAGTACGAGATCAACGCCCAGGACTGGGCGTGCTTCGGCCAGGGCAAGACGTCGCAGCAGTGCGCCGACGACTACGTCGCCCAGATCGTGGCGCGTCCGGACCAGAACGGAGGCATCGTCCTCCACGAGCGCGTGATCGACGAGGATCCGACCTACCACCAGCGCGTGATCGAGGCCATCGTGCTCGGCGTCGAGGCCCTCCCGGGGACGCCCTTCGTCTGGGTGCCGGGGGACGCCATCTCGGGGATGGAAGGCGGCCTGACGGCGGGCCCGGCCGTGGCCTGGGGTGGGTTCTCGGATGCCGAGGGGTTCGCCGCACCGGACGCCGCGGGAACGCTGCGCGCCGGGGACGTCGACGGGGACGGGGACGACGACGTCTGTGCCCGCCACGCCGACGGCGTGATGTGCGCGCTGTCGGACGGCGCGGCCCTGGGCACCCCGTCCCTGTGGTCCGCCGGCTTCTCGGACGCGGCCGGCTTCGGCGGCGCGGCAGAGGCCACGACCTTCCGCCTCGGCGACGTCGACGGCGACGGCCGCGCCGACGCGTGCGCGCGGGGCGCCGCGGGCTGGGTGTGCGAGCTCTCGGACGGGACGGGATTCCTCCCCTCCGGGTTCGTCAGCGCCGACTTCTCCGATTTCGCGGGGTTCGCCGCCGCCGAGAGCCGCTATCGCTCCATCCGCCTGGGCGACGTCGACGGCGACGGCCTCGCCGACGTCTGCGGGCGTTCGGTCGACGGCGTGCACTGCGCGCTCTCGACCGGTTCGGGGTTCGCCGCGGCCGCGCGCTTCACCGCCGAGTTCGACGACGCCAGCGGCTACGGCGGGAGCGAGTACGGAGCCACCCTCGAGCTCGGCGATCTCGACGGGGACGGCCTTGCGGACGTCTGCCTGCGGGGCTCGGACGGCCTGCGCTGCGCCATCTCGACGGGGTCCGGGTTCGCGGCCTCGGCCGCATGGATCACGCCCGGCTTCACCGACCTCGAGGGCTGGGCGGCGCGCGGCCGGTTCCTCTCGATCCGCCTCGGCGATTTCGACCGCGACGGGCGCGCCGACGTCTGCGGCCGCCATGCGGCGGGCATCGTGTGCGCCCGCTCGACCGGCGCGGGCTTCGTCGACTATCACTACCCCGTCAACACGAACTTCCTCGATGCCCAGGGCTGGGACGCCGAGGAGCACGGTGCGAGCCTGCTGCTCGCGAACCTCTCGGGGGCCGACCGGTTGCAGATCTGCGGCCGCGACGATGGCGGGCTGGTCTGTCACGAGGCGGCCGAGGACGCCGACCGCGACGGCATCTCCTTCGAGCGGGACAACTGCCCGTTGCAATGGAACCCGCACCAGGACGATGCCGACGACGACGGCACCGGCGACTGGTGCGAACCGGCGCCGGCTTCCTGTGGGTCGGCCGCGGGCGCCTTCGGCCTGATCGTGGCCCTCGCGCTGCCCCTGGCGGCGCGGCTGCGGCAGCGCTCGCGCCGCCTCGGCTAGGGCCGGCTCAGCGAATCTCGGCGACGGCCTTGCGCAGGCCTCCGTGCTTCCCCATCAGCCCTTGGATGAAGGCGGCCCGCTCGCTGGCGTGGGGCCCCGGGTCGTGGGCGCGCATGCGGCCCGGGCTCGGCAGGACCGCGGCGAGCAGTGCCGCCTCCGGGCGCCCGAGCTTCGAGGGGGCCCGCGCGAAGTAGTCCGGCGCCGCCACGCCGACGCCGAAGCGGCAGGGTCCGAACTGGGCCACGTTCAGGTACGTCTCCAGGATCCTTCGTTTCGGCCAGAGCAGCTCGATCCAGCCCACGAACCAGGCCTCGGCGAGCTTCCGCACGTAGGTCGCCTCCGGGTAGAGGAAGAGGTTCTTGGCGAGCTGCTGCGTGAGGGTGCTGGCGCCGCGCCGGCGCCCCTTGCCGCGGTTCTCCCGGAAGGCCCGCTCCATTGCCTTCAGGTCGAACCCGTAGTGCTCGAAGAAGCGCTGGTCTTCGGCCACCAGCACCGCGAGGGCGAGGTGGGGGCTGATCTCGTCGAAGGCGACCCAGCGGTAGTGGACCTGGGGGCAGGCGCGCCCGGTCGCGGGGTCCTCGCTTCGGCTGCGCAGCATGAACGCCGTGGCCGGCGGGGGCACGAAGCGCAGGAAGAGGATCGGAACGGCGGCCACGGCCGAGGCCCACAGGAGGCCCAGGGCGAGAAGGGCGGCGAGGAAGCGGAGCCAGCGGCGGGGCGGCCGGGCCTTTTCGCGACGAGGCTTCGGCACGGCGGGAACGTATCACGCAAGCCGCGCCGCTCCCGCCGCGCCTCTCACCTTTCGAATCGTGCGTTCGGCTAGGACGGAACCGCGAGGCCGCGCAGGACGGCGGGGCGCTCTCCGATGCGCTCGAGCCAGGCGACGACGCGCTCGCGCGACATCACCTGGGGCGCCTTCAGCCCGTAGGCGATCGAGAGCCAGCCGTAGTGCATGATGTCGCCGATCGAGTAGGGCCCGGCGAGGTACTCGCGGCCGTCCGAGAGGATCGTGTCGATCACGCCCATCAGCCGGTCGACCTCCGCCGAGAAGATCTCGATCATCTCCGCGTTCTTCTCGCCCTCTTTCCGCAGGGCGGCGCCGAGGCGCCCCATGTTGGGCCCGATGCCGCCGGTCTGGAAGAAGGCATACTGGATCGCCTCCATGCGGGTCTTCGGATCCTTCGGGAGGATGCGGCCCTCGGGGTCGTGGCGCTCGCCGAGGTGGAGAAGGATCGCGCCGGACTCCCAGATGATCCAGCCGTCGTCGTCGAGGACGGGGATCTTGTTGTTCGGGTTCTTGGCCAGAAAGTCCGGCTCGAACTGTTCCCCCTGGTCCGTGCGGACCCACACGGTCTCGTAGGGGATGCCGAGCTCTTCGAGGGCGATGGAGGCCTTCCGGCCGTTCGGAGCCTGAGCGGTGTAGAGAATCAAGGAGTCCTCCTCGGGCGCCGTCGAACGCTACCTCAGGCCCCGCGCGTCGGCGCGAGAGCGCTTCGTCGATGAGTCGACAGCGATGTCGCCAGGGCGACTCCGCTCTGTCATGCTCCCGGGATGCAACCCGACGTCCCGCTCCATCTCGCCCAGAACCTGCGCATCCTCCGGGAGGCACGGGGGCTCACCCAGGAACGCGTGGCCCGGTTGGCCGAGGTGCCCCGCCCGACCTGGGCGACCCTCGAGTCCGGCTCGGCCAACCCGACGCTGGCCGTCCTGATCAAGGTCGCGGCGGCCCTCCAGGTCTCGGTGCAGGAGCTGATCGGGCCGCCGCGCTCGGGCGGGAAGCTCCACCCCGCCGCTTCGCTCCCGACCCGAAAGCGCGGGGCGGCGCGCGTCCGGGCGCTCCTCCCGGATCCGGTGCCCGGCATGGAGATCGACCGCTTCGAGATCCCGCGCGGCGGGCAGATGACCGGCACTCCCCACACGCCGGGGACGCGCGAGTACCTGACCTGCGAGCGCGGCACGCTCGAACTCGTGGCCAGCGGCGAGCGCTTCCGCCTGGAGCCCGGGGACGTCGTGGCCTTCCGCGGCGACCAGCGTCACTCCTACCGCAACGTCGGGAGCGCGACGGCCGTGGCCTACAGCGTGGTCGCCTTCGCCCCGCCGGGCTAGGCGTCGCCTGCGTCCGTGCCGTTGCGTTCGCGGCGCTTGGCCTCGAGCTCGACCTGGACGTCGGCGTACACCTCCCGCGTCAGCGGATACCGGGAGAAGATCAGGATCGCCACGCTCACGACGAGCAAGGGCGTCCCGCCGTAGAGCATGCGCAGGCCGAAGATCGTCTGGTCGGTCTGGGGCAGGTCCGGGACGAAGCCGATCTGGTCGAGCAGGAACCCCATGGCGAACAGTGCGATGCCGCCGCCGGTCTTCTGGACCAGCATCCAGATGCCGTAGAAGCCCCCTTCGTGGCGCCGCCCGTGGTGGAGCTCCTCCCACTCCTGGACGTCCGGGCCGATGGCGCCCGGCAGCATCCAGAGGCCGAGCGCGCCGGCGCCGACGAAGAGGTTCAGGATCGGGAAGAGGAAGCCCAGATCGCGCGGGATCAGGAAGACGCCGATCACGACCACGCCGAGGTAGCCGAAGGCGAAGAGGTACCCGGTCTTCTTGTCGTAGCGGCGGAGCGCGCGGGTCCAGAGCGGCGCCGAGAGAAAGACGCCGGCGAAGTAGCCGAGGATGACGCCGAGGTCGAGGAAGGCGGACTTCCCCATGGCCTCGACCCAGGGGCCGGCGAAGGTGCCCTCGAGCCCCGTTGCGGTGAAGACGTACTTGTTTACGAAGCGGAAGACCGCCGTCGGGAGGGTCGTCGCGAAGACGGCGCAGGCGTAGCTCGCGATGAGGATCCGCGCCGGGCGGTTCCGCACCGGGAAGGTCACGATCTGCCAGAGGTTCTGGCGCAGCGGAACCTGCTCCCTCGGGACGAGCTCTGTGCGCTCCCGGACCCGCCAGAACGTCACGAAGGCCGTGACGACGATGATCACGGCGATCGCGGCCCCGCTGATGCGGAATGTCGTGCGCGCGGCGATCGCCGCCAGGAGGATCATCGGGACGATCGCCCCGATCATGTCGCCGACGTTCCCGATCGTGACGCGGAAGCTCGCGACGCGGGTGCGCTGGTCGTAGTCCGGCGTCAGATCGGGGGCCATGGCCTGGTAGGGCGTTTCGAAGACGGTCCGCGCCGTGAAGGCGCCGAGGAAGGTGACGAGGAGCCACGGGAAGACGGCTTCGCCCGTGAGGCCCTCGGGCGGGCTGAAGAGCAGGAAGGTGAAGACGCCGAGCAGGGGGGCGCCGATGAGGAAGTAGGGACGCCTTCGTCCGAAGCGCGTGCGGGTGTTGTCGGTGAGGTGACCCATCAGCGGGTCGGTCACGCCGTCCCAGAGCTTTCCGAGCAGCATCACGAGGCCGAAGGCCGCGGCGGGGAGCTTCAGCGTGTCGACGTAGAAGAACGGGATCTGGGTGTTCACCAGGGTGTTCATGGCCGAGAGGCCGAACTGGGCCGAGGCGTAGGAGACGAGCAGTCCGGTGGGGAGGGCCTTCGCGGCGGGCTTCGGCGCGGTGTCTCCCGTCGCGCTGGCATCGGCGGAAGACATGCGGGCTAGGAGCCTTCGCGCGCGGGGTGGAACTCGACGACGCTCAGGTAGCCCGGATGGTCGCTCAGGGGCGTCGGTGCCGGGTCGCCGAAGGCGAGGGACCAGAGCTCCCGGGGCGTCGGCGGGCGCGCGATGAAGAACGGCGGGCCGGATCCGAGGGTCGACCCCGTGAGTTCGTGGGTTTCGCGGACGTGCACGGCGTAGGCGTCGTCGGCGACGGCGAAGACGTGGTCGATCTCGGACGGCACGTTCATGGCGCGCACGAGTCCGGCCTCCCGGACGGCCAGTTCGTAGTCGGCCGCGCCCGGGCGGGTGTTGAAGTCGCCGACGACGAAGGCCGGGGCGCCCGGCGTGCGGGACTCCCGCACGAAGCGCGCCAGTTCGGCCATCTGCCCCTGGCGGATCCACTCGTTCGCCGCGTTCCCGCGTCCGGCGACGGCATGGGTGTCGTAGAAATCGACCCGCGCCCCGTTCGGCAGGCGAAGCCGTGCGAGGCCGACGCCCTTGCCGGCCCACCAGTCCCCTTCGGTGAGGCGGTACCAGGACCCGTCGCTTTCGAAGCGGTGGAACCAGGCCTCCTCGATCGGGTGGGCCGAGAGGATCCAGAGCCCATTGCCGACGACGGCACCGGGGAAACGGACGTGGTGGACGAGGCGCGAGCCCGAGAGCGCATCGAGCAGGACCTCCCGGTCCGACTCGATGAAGGCCTCCTGGAGCCCCACGACGTCCGGGTCGATCTCCGTCAGCAGCGCACCGAGGGCGCGCATGCGCTCGGGCCGGTTGCCCGTGAAGAGGTAGCCGTCGGCGATGTTGAAGGTGACGGCGCGGAGCGAGATGCGCTCGGCGAGCGGGGCGGGGCTCGGGGTGCGGCCCCCGTTTCGCCAGGCGAGGCTGCCGTCGGCGCGGACGTTCGCGACGGCGAGGGCGCCGAGGGCGAAGGCCGGAACGAGGAGTAGCAGCGCGAGGGGGCGGAGGAGGCGGGACGAACGCATGGCGGGCTCCGGCGGGCGACGAGAGGCACGGCATCATAACGCGCCGCACCAGTGCCGCCGAACGGTAAGATGGGCCCGTGTCCCCTCCGAAACCGTCGTCGAAGGCGTCGTCGAAGGCGCCGCGCGGAGGCCGGCGAAGCGCGCCGGCCGAAGGTCCCCGCGAGGCCTCGCTCCTTTCGAAGGCCTGGGCCTGGGTGACCGATCCGCCGGGCGACGCCCGGGCCCGGATCCAGGACTTCCAGCGCTTCCTCCTCTTCTACGGCGCGGTCCGCAGCCTGCTCTGGCTGGCACTCTCGACCCGGGGCGACCTCCTGCTCCTCGTTGCGGCCGTGACCCTGTGCGTGGCCGCCGGACTCTCGCTCCGCGCGGGGGCGGGCAGCCTCCCGGCGTGCATCGCACTGCCCGCGGTGCTCGCCCAGGTCGTCTGGCGCTTCCCCTACACCGCGAACCATCTCTACCTCGAGCTCGTCTGCGTCCTGCTGCTGGCGCTCGTCCCGCGCGACTCCGAAGGGGAGGGTGAGGCCCACGCGCTCGCCGCCCTCCGCTGGACGACCGCGCTCGTCCTGTTCCACACCGGGCTCCAGAAGCTCTTCTACGGGGCCTACTTCCAGGGGGAGTTCCTGGCGCTCATGGCGGGGACGGAAGAGCGCTTCGGGCGCGTCTTCCGCTGGCTGCTTCCCGAGGCGGAGCTCACGCGCCTTTCGGGGCTCGATCGCAAGGCCACGGGGGCCGGGCCCTATCGGGTCGATGCGCCCCTGTTCGCGCTGGCTTCGAACCTGGTCTGGATGGCGGAGCTGACCTTGCCGGCGCTGCTCGTCGCCCGGCGGACGCGCGTGCTCGGCGCGCTCGCCTCGATCGGCCTCATGGTCGGGATCCAGGTCGCGGCCCTCGAGCTCGGCTTCGCCATGCTCTTCGTGAACCTGCTGCTGCTCTTCCTGCCCGGGCCCTGGAACGCACGCCTCTTCCCGGCGTTCGCGCTCTTCCTGATCTACGGGCTGCTGGCGCTCGGCTCGGCGGTGCCGGGGCATCCGGCCGATTGGAATCTCCTGTGAGGGGCGCGAGGCGCTACCTGGCGGTCGTGCTGGTGGTGGCCCTCTGGCCGCTCGCCCACCGCGGGGTGGTGGTGGCGATCGATGCCAACCCGTGGAAGCTCGGCGGCTTCGCCATGTACACGAGCTATCAGACGTCCCTGGCGGCGCTCTTCCGCCCGACGGACCGCGGGCTGGCCCACATCGACGAGGAAACCCTCGGCCGCGAGGTGCGGCTGGCGCTCCAGGACTTTCGGGCGCGCCGCAGCGTCCTCGGCACCCTCGTCCGGCCGGATGCCCTGGCCCGGGCGGTCCATGCCGGTCACCCGGAGCACGAGAATCTGGTCGTGGTGGTCCAGCGCATGTGGTTGGACCCCGCAACCTCCCGGATTCAATCAGAAAAAGAGACATTTCTGTACGCCCGGGGCGAGCCCCTCCGCTGACCCCAGGTCACTTCTCTCGCCACGAAACCGTCCCCCAGGGACACTCACGTAGCAGGTCGGCCCCGGTCGGCCCCGCTGTCGTTGTGCCCTGCGCCTGCTGAGGATTTCGTTCGTGAGGAACTCGAACTCGAAGAACCGGAGACGCGCCCTGCGCGCGGGAGCTGCGCTCCTGATGGCGGCCCTCGCCGTGTCCTGTGGGCCGACGGATCCGATCCCGGACGGCCCGAGCGTCGTCCTCACCGAGGTCGGCACGATCCCGGCCGGTGCGGGCGATCCGACCGCCCTCGTCGGCGTTCCCGATGGCAGCGGGCGTTCCTTCCTCGTCGGCCAGGATGGGTTCGTCTACGTGATGACCCAGGCCGGGATCGAGACCGATCCGATCCTGGACCTCCCCGACCGCGGCATCTCGATCGCGCTCGGTTTCGAGCAGGGTCTGCTCGACCTCGCGTTCCACCCCCAGTTCGCCGCGGCACCGGGGACGCCGGGCCGCGGGCTCTTCTACACCTACCAGGCCGAGTTCCGCGACGGCGCGGCGGACTTCAGCCATCCGGAACTCGCGGCCTCGCCGCCGACCTTCCAGACCACCTTGCGCGAGTGGCAGGTGAGCCCGACCGACCCGGGCGTGGTCCTGCCGGGTTCGCGCGTCGTCCTGCGGATCGACCAGCCGCAGTCGAACCACAACGGCGGAGGCCTTGCCTTCTCGCCCGACGGTCTGCTCTACATCGGGATCGGTGACGGCGGCGGCTCGGACGACAACGACGGCGGCATCAACGCCCCGAACGACGGCCACACCAACGGCACCGGGAACGGAAACGATCGCACCAACATCTACGGCTCCATCGTGCGGATCGACCCGCTGGGGAGCGACTCGGCCAACGGCCAGTACGGGCTTCCGGGCAACGGCGTGCCGGCGGGCTTGCCCGAGCTCTTCGCCTTCGGCTTCCGGAACCCCTATCGCGTCTCCGTCGACGGCCTGGGGCGGATCTGGGCCGGCGACGTGGGAGAAGGCGACCGCGAGGAGGTGAGCCTCGTGGTGGGCGGCCTGGATCACGGGTGGCCGTATCGCGAGGGGACGCGGGTGAACCGTGCCGGCGGGCCGCCCTTCTCCGTCGGGCCGGTGGGCGAGTACACGCACTCCGAGGGCTTCGCCGTGATCGGCGGCTTCGTCTACGCAGGCGATGCGGTAGCGGCCCTGCAGGATCGGTACGTCTTCGCGGACTGGGCGAGCCTGCCCCTGGTGATGGAGACCGACACCGGTGCGATCTCGGAGATCCTGGTGGTCGGCGGAAAGCCCGCAGAGTTCATCACCGGCATCGGCAAGGACCCGGACGGCGAGCTCTACTACCTGCTGTCCGGGACCGGCCGCATCGTCCGCATCGACCCGGATCCGAACTCCGACATCGACGGCGACGGCGACCCGGACGTGAACGACAACTGCCCCCACGTCTCCAACGCCGATCAGGCGAATTCCGACGGGGACGCCATCGGGGATGCGTGCGACGTCTGCACCGCGGTGACGGACCCGGCCCAGCGCGACCGCGACGGCGACGGCTTCGGCGACCTGTGCGACTGCGACTTCAACGGCGACGGCTTCTGCAACCTCGACGACTTCAGCCTGTTCATGCCGGACTTCTCGAGCGGCCAGGAGACGACGCTCGGCACGGACATGACCGGCGACGGCTTCGTGAACGTCGACGACGCGAGCGCGTTCCTGCCGGGCTTCCAGGTCGGCGTGCCCGGCCCCTCCGCGCCTTAGCCAGGGGCCGAGAGACCGGCCCCGAGCGTCCCCTCGGAGATGTCCCGTCCGCCGGAAAGGGGGGACGCTTCCTTCCCGGCGGACGGGCGGCTCGGAGCGGGCTGCTTGCGACGCACCCCTGCGGATCGGGTGGCCGCCTGGCCCGGCGCTCCGCGGCCGATCAGACGAACAGCCCCGGGTAGTTCTGCGCCGCCGGGGTGAAGTCCGGGAAGATGCTCGAGAGCTGGGCGCCGCCGAGGCCGAGGTGGCGTGCGAGGACCTCGGCGAACACGTCCCGGAAGTCGGTCGTCACGTCGAGGTCGCGCCGCGGCCAGCCCTGGTTGGGCGTGAGCCCGGGCCAGGTGCCGTTCTTCAAGAGCACGTTGCCGCCGGCGACGCCGCCGCCCAGGGCCATCATGGCCGAGCCGCGGCCGTGGTCGGTCCCGAAGGTGCCGTTCTCCTCGACCGTCCGGCCGAACTCGGTCATCACGAGGGTGAGGACGCGGTTCGCGTCGCCGCCGAGGTCCTGGTAGAAGGCGCCGAGGCCCGTCGAAAGGCGGGCGGCGGAGTTCTCGAACTGCCCGGTCTGGTCGTCGTGGTGATCCCAGCCGCCGAGCGAGAGCGCGCCGACGTGGAGCCCGACGTCGGCGCGGATCAGCGCGGCGAGATCCCGCAGCTGCCGTCCGAAGCTGTTGTCGGGGTACTCGACGGACGTGTCCGTCGAGACCGAGGTCAGGAGCTCCTCGGTCGCCAGCATGTCCGAGAACTTCGTCGAGAGGAGGCTGTTCGGATGCTGCGAGTGCATCGCCTGCATCGTTGCCTTCCGCTCTTCGGGGAACGGTCCGCTGACCGAGAAGCGCGAGAGCGAGGTCAGCGAGAGGCTGGCCGCCGGGCCGGCCAGGGCCGCCTCGTCGGACCAGCCGATGCTGACGCCGGCGAGGGCGGAGTCCTGCCCCCGAAGCGCGAGGTAGCGGTTCAGCCAGCCGTCGGTGACGGACTTGTCGCCCGGGGCCGCCCGCTCCATGAAATCCTGGGCGTCGAAGTGCGAACGGGTCTCGTAGGTCAGCCCCGAGCAGTGCACGACGGAGAGCTCGTTCGAGCCGTAGAGCGCCGCGAGCTCGCCGAGGTTGCCGTGCATCCCGAAGAACCCGTCGAGCACGTTCAGCTGGTTCTGGGGCAGCGAGAGCGTGGGCCGCAGGGAGGCGTACTCGGGGTCGCCGTAGGGCGCGACCAGCGAGAGGCCGTCGGCGCCGCCGCGCAGGTAGACCACGACCAGGACGTTGCGTGAGGTCGCGGCGCGCGCGACCCGGCCGGAGCCGGGAATCGCGAGCAGGGCCAGGCCGGCCGTGCCGGCGCGCAGGAAGTCTCGTCGAGAGATCATCGTCGTCTCCTCTGGATTCTCGTGGGGTGGAAGGGGTGCCTAGTGGCCGAGGAAGCGGGGGCTCGCGAGGAGCACCGCCAGGACCTCGCGAGAGGCACGGTCCGGGTCGTTCTGGATGTAGTTCGGCAGGGAGTTCAGGTGCGCGACCGCCGCGTTCCGGGTCTGGCCCGGGACGTCGCCCATGAAGAGACGATCGAGCCAGGCATCGACCAGATCGTCGGGGTTCCCGGCCACGACCGGCGTGAACTCGATGCCGTTCCAGCCGCGCGCGGTGTTCGCGAGCATGTTGATGCGGTTCAGCATCGTCCCGTTCCCGGCCCAGGACGCGGAATCCTCGGGGTACCCCGTCGGCGGCCGCGCCATGTAGGGGTCCTCGCCGAGGTTCTCGAGCTCGTTCGCCATGCGTTCGGCGAGTTCGTCGCCGCTGGCGTCGAGGGCCCGGAGGGTGCTCGCGATCAGGTGGAGGGGGCGTTTCACGCGCGGGTTGCTGTCGTCCCGCGCGAGCCGGAAGTCCGTGGAGAGGAACATCAGCTTCAGGACCTCGCGCAGGTCGCCGTCGGTCTCGAGCCAGCGCTCGGCCATGCGTTCCACCAGCCGTTCGGAGGGTTCTTCCGAGACGAAGCGCCGCGCGAGCCGCCCGGAGACGTAGTGCGCCGTCGAGGGGTGGCGGGCGAGCAGGGCCAGGACGTCGTAGCCGTCCTGTTCGCCGCCCCCGGCAGGAATCGTCTGTCCGAGCACCGTCTTCTCGTCCGGATCGTGCCAGTCGTCGCGGTAGCGGTAGCCGTCGGCCCGTTCCTCGGCGTCGCGGTCCGTGGCCCAGCCGGTCAGCGCGCGCGCCACTTCGACGACGTCGATCTCGGTATACGGCCCGTCCACGCCGAGGGTGTGGAGCTCCATGAGCTCGCGGGCGTAGTTCTCGTTCAGGCCCCAACGGCTGTTCTGGTTGTTGTCGAGGTAGTCGAGCATGGCCGGCGAGCGTGCGATGGCTCGCAGCAGGTCTTCGAAGCGCCCGAGGACGTGCGGGGCGATGTGCTGCCGCTCGTAGGGCACGATGGCGTCCGAGGCGAGCCCACCGCCGGCGAAGACGTTGAAGTGGTTCATCCAGAAGTCGAGGAGGACGGCCTCGAGCTGACGCCGGCTGTAGGTCGCGCGCAGGACCTTGGCCCGGGCGAGCTGCTGGCGCGCCCGCCAGGAATCGACGTCGTCCTGGAGCTGTCCCCGGTAGTCGAGGTCGAGGACGGGGTAGGCAGACTCCATGGCCTCGTAGGTGCCGTCCGGGATCGACTCCGGGTCGAGCTGCTCGAGGATGTAGCCGCGGATGCCGAGCGTTTCGAAGCGCTCGCGGCTCCAGTCGTCGTGGCCGTACCCCATGCGGGCGAGGGTGTGCTCCCCGTGGTCGTAACAGGCCATGGTCATGAGGCTGCATACGATCGTCGAGACCAGCGCGGCTCGCGTCATGATGGTTCCCCCCCCTGTGATCGCCCGCACGGTGCCGGAAGACCCCGTGCGCGCAGTGCCTTCATCGGCGACGGGTCTCGTCGCCGTGTGCGTGCAGGCACCGGTCGGCGGGCGCTAGAGCAGCGTTCGTGCCAAGCGGGAGGGGCAACCTGGGGGCAAGAGGGGAGGGGGACCGCCGAAGAATGCTTCGGGGCCGGAAAAAACGACCGGGTGCCTCCGACTCTTCAGTCGGAGACACCCGGTTCGGGTGACGCGCAATGGACCGCCGTCGAGCGGTGCGTGGATCGTGCGATCAGAGCTCGATCGGGATCCCGCAGTTGCCCGGGCCGGTCGGGACGAGCAGCGTGTCCGAGACCGGCGTGCAGCTCCCGTCGGAGCAGTCCGGTTCGACCACGCAGCTGTCGCAGTCGAGGAAGCCGCCGGCTTCTTCGCAGACCACGCTGCCCGGCAGATCCGTGCAGCCCGCGAGCGCGCCGCAGCCGATCGGATCGGCGTCGGTGAAGCAGCCGGCCTCTTCCATGCACTCGATCGTCTCGTCGGGCACCTGGACGAAGGGCGGCGGCGGGAACTCGACCTGGAGCGGCATCTCGTTGCTGATCCAGCCGTCCGGGTTCATCACCTGCATGACGTGCGTGCCGAGCGGGAGCGCGTCGACGAGCGTCACGTCGAGGTGGGTTCCGAACTCGGTCGTGCCCATGGTGAAGCTGCAGTCTTCGCAGAGCGCGCCGTTGACCAGGATCTTGGCCGCCGGGTCGACGTAGATGCCGCCGATGCGGAAGGCCTGGTTCGGCAGGGGCTCGGGCCGCGGGATGGCGAGCAGCTCGCCGAAGTCCTCGGTCTCCTTGCGCTCCGGGTCCACGTGGAGCAGCGGCTGGCGATCCGCGCCGCCGATGCTGATGCCCTCGCGGAGGTGGGCGGTGAAGGTCAGGACCTGGTCCCAGTCGACCACCTGCTGGAGGACCTTCTCGGTCGTGAAGCCGTTGCTCTCCTTGTCGTCGGGGAGCTGGGTCAGGTGCCAGCGGCCCTCGGAGTAGGAGTAGTCGCGGTCCCCACCCATGAAGCTCGCGCGCAGGGCGATGCGGCCCTCGTCGGCTGCGGCGACCAGCGGGTTCAGCGCGTCCTGGGTCGCCGGCGACTGCGCGTCGCTCGCGTCGACGGTGAGCTGGCGGCCGTAGACGCCTGCGAAGCCGACGCCCATCTCCGAGAAGAACTCCCACATCGGGGCGCCCCGCACGCCGTAGGCGAGCTGGAAGAGCGACTCGAACGTCGAGAGGAAGACGCCGCGCTCGGTCACGCCGACCGCCGGGTCGTAGATCTCCTCGCCGCTCGGAACGCCCTGGAAGGGGTCGAGCTGGAAGCCCAGGAACGCCTCGATGAAGGGCGACGCGAGGGCGCACGGGTCGCCGGTGAGGAAGTTCCCGAGGTTCGGGTGGTCGCCGGGCGGGTTGCCGTCGGCGCAGTCCTGGCCGGCGCGGAGCACCTCTTCCGAGCTCGGGCTGCCGTTCGAGAACTGCACGTGGCGGTCCCACATGCCACGCATGGTCGGCACGTCGAAGGCGCCGACCGTGAGGCTGTTGGTGTCGACGGTGAGCGGGAGGGCGTGGCAGCCGCCGGAGTTGTCGGCGCACGTGATCGGCGAGAAGCCGACCGCCGCGCCGACGCCGGCCGCCGCGCTCCCGACGCCGAGCCCGTCTTCGTCCGTGAAGAAGTCCGTCACGCCCTGCATGGCCACCGGCGACAGGGCGTCGTCCGGGCGGCGGGTGGGCGAGGGCGGGTAGCTCACGGACATCATGAAGGCGGCCATGGCGTTGCGCTCGGCCTCCGTGTAGGCGCCGGGCAGGCCCGAGGGGCCGACCGCGCAGCCGCCGGCCTGGTCGCACATGACGCCCGAGAGGCTCGCGTTCACGAGGTGCCGGGCGCAGCCGATCTCGCCGTCGGTCTCGAGATCGCAGTCCGGCGCGCCGTCGTCCTCGGGCTGGAAGAGCTGGTCTTCGTGGTCCGGGAAGGGGTCGGCGAGGTTGCCGAGCCAGTGCAGCGGGAGCGTGTCCCGCAGGCCGCGCGGGGTCGGCATCGTGGTGCGCGGCTCCGGGCAGTTCTCCTCGAAGGGGTTGCACTCCGGCACGTCTTCGCGGCTCTCGACCGTGTTGATCGTCCAGATGAGCTGGTCCGTGTTCCCGTTCGGGTGGCAGGACTCGCAGGAGAAGGTGCCCTTCGTCGAAGCGCGGGCCGACATGAAGTTCCTGCGGCCGTCCCGGATCTCGGGCGGCGTCGGGTCGTTGCCGACGCTGAACGTGCCGAGGATCTGGGGGTTCGCGAGGTCGCTCACGTCCACGACGGAGATCGTGCTGTCGACGACGTTCAGGACGTAGGCGGTCTGGGCCGCGCCGGCTTCGTCGCTCGCGAGAGCCACGCTCTGCGGAATGGCGCCGGTCTGGACGTGGCCGAGCACGTTGCCCGAGGCGTCGAGGGTGACGAGGCCGGGGATGTCCGTCGTCGGGTCTTCGGCGAGGCCGGGGATCCCGTCGGAGCCGGAGACGGCGACGACCAGGGCCGAGCCGTCGGCGCTGGCCCGGACGCCGTAGGGCGTCGGCACCGGCACGCCGTGGGCGTTCTGGTCGAGGTCCCGGTGCTGGACCGGGCCGCAGTCCGGGTCGCAGTCGAACCAGGAGATGCGGTTCTCGAACATCCGGTTGTCGAGGTCGTCGAGGCCGTCGAGATCGTTCCGGCCGTCGGCGCTCGTCACGAACACGCGGTTGCCGCTGCTCTCCATGCCGTAGAGCAGGGTGCTGACGCCGTCGATCACCTGGAGCGGCGCGCCGAGGGCGGCCACGTCGAAGACGAAGACGTCGCGGTCGGGCCGGTCGCGGTCGATCACGACCTCGCCGCCGATGTTCGGGTTGCGCGCGGCGAAGTCGACGATCACGCCGAACTCGAGGTCGAGGTCGAGGTTGAAGATGTCGTTGACGGTGATGCTCTCGATGAAGCGGTTGTAGAACATGCAGCCTTCGTCGTAGGGGTCGCCCGGGAGGAAGGGGGCGGTCGCCGGCGTATCGAGGGGGCCGCAGTTCGGGAACTCCGTCTGGTTGCCGGACTCGAAGGCCCCGACGAGCAGCCGGTCGCCCACGACGGTCATGGCGCGCGGCGCCTGGGCCGTGATCGGCAGCCGCTCCGGGTTGATGCTGGCGCGGCCGTTCGCGTCGAAGTCGATCACCACGATCTCGTCGCGGTCGTCGAGTGCGACGAAGGCGCGGTCCGGGCTCGCGAACACGATGCCGGTCGGGGCATCCGTGGTGGTCACGCCGTCCGCGTCGAACTCCTGGAGGGTCTGCACGACACCGAGCTTCGATAGGTCGATGACCGAGATCGAGTCGGAGATGTGGTTCGCGACGAGCGCGAGGTCGCGGTCGTTCGGGCCGTTCTTCGGCCGGATCGCGACGCTCACCGGATCGATGCCGACGGCGATCTCGCCGATCAGCGCGCCTTCGGGATCGTGCGGCAGCAGGTTCGTCTCGAAGACCGACACCGTGGCCGAGGTCGTGTTCGCGACCACGAGCTTGCGGTCCGCGCGCGCGAGCGCGATCGAGTTCACGTGCGGGCTTTGGAACAGCTGCGCGCCGACCTCCGGGGCCTTCGGGTTCGGCGAGCAGCCGGCGGCGGCGAGCAACACGGCGAGTGCAAGGGACGAGCGAAACAGGGCGGGCATCGACATCCTCCAGGACGGTTTCCGGCAGGCAGTTTAACCGCGGGTAAGCGAAGCACCATAACCGGCAACCCTTCGACAAGTCAACGTTTTTCGTTCTGCCGGTGATCTGCCTCCGGGGCGCGCGCCGACCCCCGGAACGCGCCTAGAATGGCCGCGTGGGGGACGCCGAACACCGCCGCGATCGGGCCGCGTGGGCCGTTGCCGGGCTCTTGCTCCTGGGTGTGCTCGCCCTCGGGGCGAACCTGCGCATGCTCGATGCGCCGACGGTCCGGACCGCCGAGGGGATCCGCCCGGTCGGACCGGATGCCTACTACCACCTGCGCCGCGTTTGCTTCAGCTACGCGAACTTCCCCGAGGTCCTCGAGCGGGACCCCTACCTGAACCACCCTACGGGCGGCGACGTGATCTGGCCTCCGGGCCTCGATTGGAGCGTGGCGGCGGCGGCGCGGCTCCGGCTCGGGCCGGACGTGCCGCCCGAGCGGCTGGCGGCCTTCGCCATGGCCGTCCCGGTCTGGCTCGGGGGTGCGGCGATCCTCGGCTGCTTCGCCTGGGGAGCCTGGCGCTTCGGGCCCGGTTCGGGCCTCGCCGCCGCCGGCGTTCTGGCGATCCTCCCGGCCCACGCCGTCTACAGCCGCTTCGGGATGCTCGACCACCACGCGGCGGAGCCCCTGGTGACCCTGGCCTTCCTCGCCGCCGGGAGCGGACTCGCCCTCCGGGCGTCGGGGGCCGAGCGCTGGGCTGGCCGGGACGTGGCTGCCGTCGGGGCGCTGGCAGCCACCCAGGCGGGGTCGCTCCTCGTCTGGCCCGGGTCGCTCCTCCAGCTCCTGCTCGTCTCCGCGACGTTCGCGGCCTGGGCCGTCTTCCTCGACGCGAGGTTCGCCCGCGCCCTGTGCCTGCGAGCCAGCCTGGTCCACGGACTTTCGCTCCTCTTCCTCCTGCCCTTCGCCGGCCGCGACTACGCCTATTGGGGCGGCTTCGCGCCGGTCGTGCTCGGCGGCTTCCAGCCCTGGCTGCTCGCCTGCGCGAGCCTCTGCTTCGCGGCCCTCGCCAGCGTGGCCCATCGCCCGCCGGCCCAGCGGCTCGCCGTGGCCCTCGGCTCGGCGGCGGCGCTGGCGCTCGGGAGCGGCCTCCTCCTGCCCGAGCTCGGGGAAGCACCGGGCCGCATGTGGTCCTGGCTGGCGCGGACCGAGTCCTTCCAGAGTCAGGTCGCCGAGTCCCAGGCCCTGTTCGCCCCGGACCCGCGGGGCCGCCTCGCCGAGGGCCTGCAGCAGCTCTCGGGTGGGTTCCTCTTCGTTCCGGTTCTGGCCTGGGCGTTCCTCGCCCGACTCCGCCAGCGGCCCTTCGATCCGAGCGCGTGGCTGTTCCTCGTCTTGCTGGTCGGGCTGGCGCTGGCGACGCTGGCCCAGCGGCGCTTCGCGAATCCCTTCTCGGTTCTCCTGGCGCTGCTGCTCGGCTGGACCTTCGTCGTCGAGCTGCCCCGGCGGCTGCGACTCGCCGAGCGGGGGCGGTTCGTCCGCGCGCTGCTCGCTGGAGGGACGGTGGCGCTCGGTCTCCTGCTCCTGCTCCCGACGCTCCAGGGGTTCGCCCCGGCCCTCGAGCGCCGGGCTGCGCTGCGTGCGGGCCAGCCGATGAGGCTCGCCGCGGACCAGCTCCAGCGGCGCGAGCTGCATCGCCTGGCCAGCTGGCTGCGCGGCAACTCTCCGCCGACGAGCGGCTTCGAAGCCCGCGGCGGCTCGCCGCCGGAGTACGGCGTGCTGGGTTTCTGGGCGAACGGGCACATCCTGCTGACCGCCGGCGAACGCCCCGCGGTCGTCACGAACTTCGGGGACGACCTCGGACCCGAGGGCATGGATGCGATGGCCCGCTACTTCGCGGCGAGCGAGCCCGAAGCCGCGGAGATCCTCGATGCCTTCGGCGTCCGCTACGTCGTCCTCGAGTATCGGCGCCAGGGCGCGCTCGCGGAGTTCGGACCCCGCTCGATGATCGCCCGAGCCTTCTTCGCGGACGGCCAGGCGGCGCAGCGCTCCCGGGCGCGCACCCTGCCCGCGGCGTTCCGGGAGGTCGTCGTCGACGTGCCGGCCCTCGAGCGTCACCGTCTGGTGTACGAGGCCCGGCCGAAGCCCTGGGCGCCCGAGCAGCCGTTCTTCAAGCTCTACGAGTTCGTCCGAGGGGCCGAGCTCGAAGGGCGGGCGCCGCCCGGAGCGGAGGTCTCGGTGGAACTCGCCCTGGCAACGGCCGGTGGCCGGGAGTTCGCGTGGGGCTCCCGCACCCGGGCGGGCACCGACGGCGTCTACCGTCTCCGGGTTCCCTACGCGACGCGGGAAGCCAACGGCCGGGTTCGAAGCCGCGGCGGGTACGGGGTCTTTGCGAGCGGTGCCGAGCGCACGGTCGACGTCGGCGAGGAAGACGTCCGCGAAGGCCGCCGCATCGCGGCCCCGGACTTCTCCCGGTGAACGCCGGCGCGGCCCCGCTCGAGCGGCACCTCGCCTTCGAGGGCCCCCTCGATCTCCGGGCGATCGCGCGGCCGCTCTCCTCGGGCTTCGCCGATCCGACCCAGCGCGTGGTCGAAGCCGGCGGCGAGGTGGGGTGGCTGCGCGCGGAGCGGACCGCTCTCGGGCCGGCGACGCTGTGCATCCTGCACCGGCCCGGCTCGCTTCGCCTCGTCGCCTACGGCGCGGGGGCGGAGGCGGCGCTCGAATCCGCGCCGGCCCTGCTCGGGCTGGCCAGCGACGCACCCCGGCCGGAGGGCTTCCCGCCGCGGATTCGCAGGCTGGTCCGGGCCTGCGAGGGGCTTCGCCTTTCGTGCCTCGAGGATTGGCTGCCGTTCCTCTTCCTGCTGGTTCTCCAGCAGAAGGTCTCGGGCAAGGAGGCGGCGCGAAGCCACCGCGCGCTCGTGAGCATCGCCTCCGAGCCCGCGCCGGGCCCGTTCCCCGCCCTGTGGCTGCCGCCCGATCCCGAGCGCGTCGCCCGGCTGCCCGACTGGGCCTTCGCGCCCCTCGGCCTCGATGCCAGGCGCGGCGCAACGCTGCGGAACGTCGGACGGGAGGCCGCGCGCCTCTCCGGATTCGGACACCTCGGGGCACCGGGGGCGACCTCCCGCCTTCGAGCGCTGCCCGGCATCGGGCCGTGGACGGTGAGCTCGCTCGAACTCTACGCGGGCGGTCGGCCGGACGCGTTCCCGATCGGAGACCTCCATCTGCCGAGCCACGTCGCCTGGAACCTCGCGGGCGAGCGGCGGGCCGGCGACGAACGCATGCTCGAGCTGCTCGCACCGTTCAGCGGCCGCCGGGGCTGGGTGGTGCGCTTCATCGAGCACGCGGGCGGCGTCCCGCCGCGCCGGGCTCCCCGCTCGGCCCTGCGTTCGCTTCCCGCCAACCACCGTGGCGCGCTGCGGGAGCTTCGTCGGCACCTCGACGGCTAGGCCGCCGCAGGCGTCAGGAGTCGCGGTTGCGCCAGAAGTCCGCGAGCAGCTCCGCCTCGCGCGGCGTGAGGTCGAAGCGCAGGGTCGCTTGATCGATCAACGCCGCGGCGGTGGGCGCATCGTCGCCTTCGGAGCTTTCGGAGCTTTCGGAGCCTTCGGAGGCCTCGGAGAGGAAGCGCACCGCGCGGCGCAGCTTCTCTCCCTTGGGCAAGAGTTCACTCATGGGGTTCCTCCTTCCGCACGGCCGTCCGCAGCGCCTCGCAGCCTTCGCCTTCGCAGCGCTCGAGCGTCCGGGCGATGGCTTCGGGCCGGAACGGCAGCGCGTGGTGATAGTAGGCGGTGTAGTGCTCGTGGACGCGCCGGGTGGACTCGGCGTCGAGGGGGCCGAGTCCGTCGCCGAAGAGCCCGGCGAGGAGGTCGATGCGGGATTCGAGCAGGTGCGGCTCCTGGCTCTCGGCGAGTTCCGCGCGGACGGCGTGGGGGCGAGGCGAGTCCGGGTAGTCGTGGCGCCAGCTCCCGAGCGCCGTCGTGCATTCCCACTCGCGGGAGACGCAGAGGCGGCGGACCACGGCTTCGTACTGGTCCTCCGAGAGCTTCCCGTCGCGCATGGCGAGGCCGAGGGCTCGGGCGTGGAGGGCCCGGGCTCGGGCATCCGGGCCGTCGAGCCTCGGCAGGCGCGCGCGGTCGTCCCGGAAGAACGCGGCCGCCGCCGCGTGGGCGAGCCGGGGGTGGAGCAGGGTGTGGATCGGGCCCGGCAGCGCGGCCCGGGTGATCACGCCGCCCGGGACGAGTTCGTGCGCGAGGAGCCCGGAGAGGGAGTCGACGCCGGCCCGCGCGAAGCCCGCGGCGAAGTCCGGCCGGGCGAAGCGGGCGGCGAGGCGTTCGGGGTCGCGCGCAGGGGGCACGTCGCCGAAGCCGAGCAGCAGGAGATCGGGGCCCGACGCGTACCAGACGGCCACCTCGGGAAACGCGGCGGCGTAGGTCCGCAGGACGAGGGCGAGGGTCGCGTCGTCCATCTCATACGCGTGGATCCACTGGGCGAAGACGCCGCCGGGCGCGAGCCGGTCCCGCGCCGCGCGCAGGAACTCGAGGGCGAAGAGGTTCTCGACGCCGATCGCCCAGGGGTGGCTCGGCTCGGAGGCGATCACGTCGAAGCGGCCGGGCTCCCGGAGGAGCGAGCGGTAGGCGTCGCTGCGGCGGAGCTCGAATGCGGGCCGGTCGCCGAGGCCGAGGTTCCCCTCCGCGAAGAGGGGAAGGGCTTCGACCACGCCCGTCGAGATCTCGGCCACCGCCACGCGCTCGACGCCATCCAGGGCGGCGAGCTCGCCGGCGGTCACCCCCGTCCCGAGGCCGATCACGAAGGCGTTCTCGCAGCGGTCCGCGAGGGCGCAGGGGATCAGCCCGGCGAGCGCCATGGTCGGGTAGTCGGGCCAGAGCGAGCCGTCGGACTTTCCGTTGGTGAAGAGCGCGCGCGAGGAGCGGTCGTCGTCGGTCGTGTGTTCGTTGACGAGGACGGTCGTCGTCGGGTCGTCCGTCGCGAACAGGATCCCGCCGGCGTGCTGGTACGCGGCGAGATCCGCAGGCGTCTCGAAGACCGTGCCGACGCCGTGGCGCTGGCGCAGGTGGGCCGTCGAGAGCTTCTCGGGCGTCCAGGCCGGGAGAAACGCGAGAACCAGCGCGAGGCTCGCGGCGCCGAGCGCGATGGGCCGGGCTTGCGGGGAGCGGTGCGCGAGCAGCGCCGAGGCGATGGCGACGGCGCCCACGCCGACGCGGTAGACCGCGTGCAGGTCCAGGAAGCGGAGCAGCGCGTAGCCGCCGACGAGAGCGCCGAGCACGCTCCCGACGGTGTTCCAGGCGTAGAGCCGGCCCGCTGCGGCCCCGAGCTCGCGGTGGCGCTGGCGCAGGTCGTCGAACATCAGCGGCAGGAGGGAGCCCGAGAGGGCGAGCGGTAGACAGAGGGCGGCGAACACCAGCCCGGCGGTCGCGGCCTGGAAGAGGTGGAACCCCGTCGTGTCGTTCGGGAGGAGGACGCGGACGCGATGGGCCACGAAGGCCGCGTCGTCGACGAAGGGGAAGAGCGCTGCGAGCAGGAGGGCGGCGCCGAGGGCGACGGGCGCTGCGGGAAGCGAGCGGACGGCTGCGAAGCGTGCGACGGCCAGGCTCCCGAGGGCGATGCAGAGCACGAAGGTCGCGACGACGATCGCGAAGGTGGCGGGCGAAGCGCCGAAGGCGAGGCCCGAGACCCGGACGGCCACGGTCTGGAGCGTCATCAGCGCGAAGCCGAAGCCCGCGGCGGCCGTGGCTTCCCAAGGGAGCGACGGGCCGGACGCCGGGCGATCGGGTTCTTGCGCGGAGGCCACGCGCGGCGCCTCGCCCACTTGCCGCGCGAGGTGCAAGAAGCCGAGGGCCGCGGCGAAGTTCACGGCCGCGGTCACGCGAAGCGAGCCGACGACGCCGAGCGCCGGGAGCAGGAAGAAGCCCGCACCGAGGGCGCCGAGGAAGGCGCCGAGGGTGTTCCAGCCGTAGACCTGGGCGTGGAGGCGCGTCGCGTCGTCGGCGTCCCGGGCCAGGGCGTCCGTCAGCAGGGGGACCGTGGCGCCCATCAGGAAGGCCGGCGGAACGACGAGCAGGGCGCAGAGCGCGGTCTCGGCCGCGAAGCCTCCCGCCGGGAGCGCCGCCGAGCCATCCCGCACGGCCGCGAACAGCCACGGGAAGGCGAGGGCGTGGAGGCCGATGCCGGCCTCGGCGGCGGCGTAGCGTCGCAGCAGGTCGCCGCGGGTCCACTCGGGGTGCCGGTGACAGAGTCGGCCGAAGCCCGCGTAGCCGGCGGCCAGTCCGCCGAGAAAGAGGGCGAGCACCGCCGCGGTGGCCTCCGCGTGGGAGCCGAGAAGGACCGACAGGGCGCGCTGCCAGACGACTTCGTCGACGAGGCCGCAGAAGCCGGTCGCCACGGTCCAGGCGAGGGCCAGCGCGCGGGGCGAGGACGAGGCGAAGGCGCGAGGGGTCGGGCGCGTCACCCGGCCTGCGGTAGCAACGAGCCGGCAAGAGGACAAACCGGCCAAGGCCCGGCGGCCCCGCAGTCCGTCCGGCAAAGGCCCCGCCGGCGTGATATAACGGTCGTTCACCCGGGAAGGTGGAAGCCCCAGAGGTCTTCATGCCTGCCGCTCGTTCCCGGCTCCCGCTCCCGCCCAACTCCTGGCCTCGGCCGACGGTGCTCGCCGCCGCGCTGGCCCTCGGGCTCGCGTTCGCCGCGCCCGCCGCCGCCGTGCCGCTCTTCCTCGAGGTCGACGACGCCCAGAGCACGATCGGCGGGTCTCCGCTTTCGGGCACGATCACCCTCGAGCTCGGCGCCCTGCCGCCGGTCGGAAGCAACACGGCCCTCGACGTGGTCGCCCTCGCGCTGACCGGCGGAGGCTTCTCGATCGGCCTCGACGGCAGCCTCGCGAACCCGGGCCTGGGCGTGCTCTTCCCGGACGGCAGCTTCCTCATCCCGGCGCTCCACCTCTCGGTGGACGGCGCCGACCTCACGGTCACGAACGTCGCCGGGAGCCTCGCGCCGGATGCCGCGTGTGCCGGCGAGCTCTGTCTGCTCGCGGACCTCACCGTGGATCCGCCGACGGGCGGGATGATCGGCGTCTCGATCGTCGCGGCCGTCCCCGAGCCGGGCCGGCTCGCCGTTTTCTTGATGTCGGGGCTGGCGTGGGCCGCCGCCTCCGGACGGAGGTCGTAGTCGTGGTGGGTCGAACGCGAATCGTGCTGTTCGTCGGTGTGCTCGGGCTGGCGGCGATGGGGGCGAACCAGTGCAACCCCGCCGTCGAGATCGTGCAGGATCGCCTCGAGATGGCGGGCTTCAACGAGGTCCACACGCCGGGTTCCGGCGCCGCGGAGGAGTACGCGATCCCGGCGGACTCGCCGATCCGCCAGATCCTCGGCGACGCACCGGACCTGAACCGGGTGACCTACGTGCGCACCGCCCTCGCCGATGCCGACGCGCCGCCGCGCGTGATCCTGATCCTCATCCCGGGCTTCCTCGGCGGAGCCGGGAACTTCGACCCGCTCGCGCGGGATCTGGTGCGCGAGCAGAACGGAAATCTCGAGGTCTGGGCCGTGGACCGGCGCACGAACCAGCTCGAGGACCGGCGCGGCGCGCTCTACGCGCGCGCGGGCGCGGAAGCGGCCGGGAGCGACGAGGAGGCCATGCGCGACGCCATCGCGGAGGGCGTCCGCTTCTACTTCCCGGACGCCACGATCGACCGCGACGGCGTCCCCGGGCCCGATGGCCCGTTCACGCTTCCGGACGCGGTCCCCGGCGACGGCGACTCGGACTTCCAGAAGCTCTCGCAAGACGACCTGCGCGGCATCTTCGCGCACTGGGGCGTCGACACGTACGTGCGCGACTGGCGGGAGCTCGTGCTCGCCGCGCGCGCGATCGTCGGCGAGGACGGCCTCGTCCTGTTCGGAGGCCACTCGATGGGCACGACCTGGACCGGCGTCTTCGCGGCCTACGACTTCGACGTGACGCCGGGCGGCGTCGAAGCGGGCTACGAGCTCGTCGATGGCCTGCTGTTGCTCGAGGGCGGCGGCACGCGCGGACCGTCCGCTTCCGCGCCGGACCTGACCGCGTACCAGGACAGCATCACCGACCTCGAGACCCCGGGCGGGAGCGACGTCTTCCTGGCGGATCTGTTCGGCTTCGTCGACGCCACGGACATCGGCGCGGCGGGCGAGTTGAACGGCGTCGCCGGAAGCTTCGACCCGGAATCGGACTCGATCCTGCAGCAGACGCCGATCTTCGGCGGGCTGCCCGTCAGCATCCTGCTCCAGGCACCGATGACGAACCGCTCGCTCGCCGGCTTCTTCCTCGACGACGAGTTCAGCACCAACGCCGCCTTCAGCGCCTCCTTCGGCTTCAGTGCGAACGGCTCGAACCTCTTCAACCCGATCGGCGGGCTGATCCCCGGCTCCTTCTACCTGGCCGTCGACGAGGGCGTCACGCGCACGTGGATCCCGCACGACAGCCCGCGCTTCGACGCGGGCGACCCGGATCCGCTGACCTGTCCGCCGCTCGACCCGCAGCCGGCCGTGCTCGGCCTGACGGGGTGCGCGATCGAGGATCTCGGGCCCAAGCCGCCGCCGGGCGAGACGGGGCGCTGGGGGGTCGAGCGCGAGGTCACGGACGTCGACGTCTTCCTGCGCTCGCTCTACGAGACGGGGAACTCGAGCGAGTGGTACTTCGTCTCCGGCCGCGTGAACCTCGACCTGTCTTTCGGCCGCGACTCGAGCGCGCTCGGGGCACCGGAGCTCCTGAACGTGACCCAGAACGCCAACGTCGACGTTCCGGTGCTCGGCATCGGCGGCTCGAACGGCCTGGCCACCACGGAGGCCTCCTTCGCGAACTACCTCGGCTCGATCGCGAGCACGGACCAGGAGGTCGTGATCGTCGAAGGCTACGCCCACCTCGACGTGCTGACCGCCGAGGAGAACGAGTCGGTGCCGCCGATCATCGATTGGATGAACCGGCTGCTCCAGGCCAAGCTGCTCGGGAACTGAGACGCCCGCGGGCGGGTCAGGGGAAGAGGTTCCAGGGGCTCGCGAAGGCGGGCGCCGCGAGCACGAAATCCGCTGCGGTGACGAGTGCGAGCCAGGAGCCGAGCGCGCAGGCTGCCAGGCGGTCTCCGTTCGGAACTCGTTCGCTCAGTGTCCCCACGCCCCGCACGAAGACCACGGCGAAGGGGAGCAGCACCCCGAGGATGAGCCGCCCCTCCGTGAAGTAGGGGTGCATGCGCGTCGGGTTCCCCCAGTCCGCGAAGGTGAAGCGCGTGGAGAGGACGGCGAGCGTCGCGAACCCTCCCGCCACGGCGAGGGCGGCGAAGGGCTCGAGCCGGTCCCGCCGCCGGGCGGCCCGCCAGGCGGAGACCGTCCCCGCCGCGAGGGCGGCCGAGGACACGGCCCAGAGCGCGGTGTCGAGCGCGGGCCAGGTCATCGGCTCCCCGAGCCAGCGGAACTCCCCGCGCCAGAAGTGGACGAGCGTCTCCGTCCACCAGGTTGCGAACCCGGCGGGCGTGAAGATCGGGTGCGAGAAGAGCTCGCCCCACGGCCGGGCCTGCCACTCGAGGTGCTCGACCTTCCTGGCCGTTCCGAAGGGGTCTCCGAGGACCGCGAGGTTGCGCGCGATCCACGCGCCGGCGGCGAGGGCGGCGACGCCCAGGGCGGCGGCCGCCCGGCGGGCCGCGGCGGCAGCGCCGTGGGCGTGGCTTCGGGCGGCGTAGGCGAGCCCGAGCAGCCCGAAGTAGAGCAGGTTCGTGTACTTGGCGAGGAACGCCACGGCGGCCAGCAGGCCCGCTCGCACATCCCGGCCCGCGCCGTCGCGCGTCCCGTCGGCCTCTGCCGCGCCGACGGCCGCCATGAAGGCGAGCCCGCCGAGCAGGGCGCAGGCGCCGTCCGGTCCGATCCCGTAGAAGGCGTCCTGCGGGAGGAAGGCCATCAAGGCCGGCACGCCGCGATAGAGGAGAGGATCGTCCGGGTGTCGGCGGCGGAGCCAGGCATGGCTCAGGAGGACCAGCGCGAGGAGCGCGAACCCGTTGAGCGCACGGACCCAGAACAGCAGGGCCTGATCGGAGAGAACGAGTTCGCCCACGCGGTACCAGAGGGCCGCCGGTGCGTAGTAGCCGGGCGGGCTCTCGGCTTCCTGGTTCACGACGGCTTCGAAAGCGCGCCGCGCCGTCCCTTCCCAGGCGACGCCCGGCCGGTAGCCGGGCCGTGCGAAGTAGGGCGGCGGCGGGTTCGGATCGAGGTACTCGAAGGTTCCGAAGCGGAGGGCCCAGTCGACCACCGGGTCGCCGAGCCGGCTCGTCTCGGGGCCGGGAAGCGTGCCCCGCGACCAGCGGTGGATCGTCTCGACGTGCTGGTGTTCGTCGATCGGGTGGAAGTAGGGAAAGGCAGCGGCGAGGAGAAGGACGCGGAGCAGTCCTGCGCAGGCGATGGCGGCGATCCAGGCTCGGTCTCGACGCATCCGCAGAAACCTCGTCGGGGGGCCCGGGCCGCTCCCGCCCCGCCCGTGCGATCTCCGCGCGAGGAGGGCGTTCCGCGGCCGGTCCGTAGGCTAGCCGGCCCGCCGGCCTCGCGGGTTCACTGCCGTTCGATCTTGCGCTTGTCCCGCGGTGCGTGCGGGTCGACGACGTAGCCGAGGGCGCGGAGCTGGTTGGCTTCCATCTCGTCGACGGTCACGTTCGAGGGCTGCCCCCAGGACGGGTCCGGTGCCGCAGCCCAGTCGATGGCGAGTTGCTGAAGCTCCGCCGCCTGTTCCGGCTTGAGACGGACGATGTCCCGCTGCTCGCCGGGGTCCTCGAGGGCGTCGAAGAGCTCGGGTTTGTCATCGCCAGGCTGATGGAGGCGGTAGCGACCCTGCTGGACGAGGATCAGCGGGGCAGGCTCTTGCATCATGCGGGCCCAGTGCGTGTCGAGGTAGGAGAAGCGGGGCTCCATGTACTCGTGCGGCTCCCCCTCCTCTCCCCGGGCGGCGGCGAGCATGTAGGGCACGAGCGATTTGCCGTCGGCCTCCTTCATCGGAGGCATCCCGATGAGATCGAACAGGGTCGGGTAGACGTCGATGTTCTCGGCGGGCGTGCGAACGACGAGCGGCTCCTTCAGACGGAAGGGCAGGGTGATGATGAAGGGAACCCGGGTCGTCGGCTCGTAGAGGTCGCGGGCGTGGCCTTCGGTCCCGTGTTCACGGAAGGCCTCCCCGTGATCCGAGATGATCGCGATGACGGTCTTCTTCATCAGCCCGAGCTGCTGCAGATGCGCGATCAGCGTCCCGACCTGGGCGTCGACGAAGCGGATCGACTGGTCGTAGATGTCCGAGTAGGTGTTCCCGAAGTTGACCGAGCCGTCGTACACGTACTGGTGCACGTCCATCATGTGCAGGTAGAGGTAGAAGCGCTCGTCCTGGTTGTTGCGCAGGAACTGGGCGGCGGATTCGATCAGCGTCTGGTCCGTCCCGAGCAGGCCGGCTGCGGAGGGGTTCTCGGCTGCCCCGAGGTCCTTCGGGAAGGGCTTCAGATAGACGTCGTATCCCTGGTCGAAGCCGAAGTTCGGCGACACCCAGCCGTTTCTCCAGAGGCCGACGGTGCGGTACCCGGCGCGCTGCAGCATCTCCGTCGGCAGGGTCGCGCCATCCGGAACGCCGTGGTTGAAGCGGGTGATCTTGTTCGTGGAGGGGTAGGTGGCCGTCAGCAGCGAAGCCATGGACGTCTTGGTCCAGGTGGACTGGGCCAGGGTGTGCTCGAAGAGAACGCCCGACTGGGCCATGGCCGAGAGCACCGGAGTCGTCGGGCGCTCGTAGCCGTAGGCCGACATGCGGTCCGCGCGCAGGGTATCGATCAGGATCACGATGAGGTTGAGGTCGTCCCGCTCGCGGAGGGACTCGATGTCCTCGAAGGTGCCCTCGGGGCGGTCGGGTCCACGGAGCTCGAGGGAGCGGAGCAGTCCGAAGCCGATCAGGGCGACGCAGGCGAGAACGATCAGCAACCGGGCGCGACTCATCAGGCGGCTTTCCTTTGGCGGCGCCGCTACGAGGCGGCGCGGATTGGCGAACGGAGCAGTCTAGCCAAAACCCGCCCGGGGCAAGCCCGCGGGTTCCATCGGTTTCTCGGGCAGTTTCGGCCGCGAGACGCGTCACCTTGAGCGTTGCCGAGGGCGCCGGGTCCGGGAAAAGAGAACGGCCACCCCCCGAAGGGGATGGCCGTTCCAGAGTCACCGCCGGCTCGAAGAGCCGACGAGGGCAAGAGCCCGCTTACTTCCGGCGGCTGCCGAGAAGGGCGAGGCCCGCGATGCCCGTGCCGATGAGCAGCAGGCTGCCCGGCTCCGGCACCGGCAGGCTCACGTTCGTGAACGTGATCGCCGTGAAGATCGGGAGCAGGTTGCCGAGGGCCGACACGAAGGTCGGCGAGACCAGCGTGAGCGGGCCCGACGAACCGGCCGACGTGATGATGTTCGTGCCCGAGTTCACCGAGCCGACGCCCGTGCTGAACACGGCGGCGTCGATCGTGAACGGGGAGTTCGTCGCACCACCCTGGCCGAGCAGAGCAGCGTTCAGATCCACCGGGATCACGACGACCATCGGGATGACGGCCACGTTGATGAAGCCCGAGAGGCCCATGATGCCGCCAACGCCACCGCCGGCGTTGCAGGCAACGCCCGCGCCGGGGCCGCCGCCGCAGAGCTCGCTCGCAGCCTGGGCAGTCACGCCACCGGCCGAGAACGTGCCAGCCTGGTTGCTGACGGTCATGGCGGTGATGGACGTGACGGCCGTGGTGGCCGTGACGGGCACGACGACCGGAGCCGGCAGCGAAACGGCGCCAGCAGCGATCGACACGGTGCTACCGGTCACGGAAACCGTGCCAGCACCCGAGAACGAAATCGGGCCGAGGCCCTGGATGGTGACGGTGACGATGATGTTCGTCGCCACCGGCGCCGCCTGAACCGCGCCGCCCACCAAGAGCGAGCCCGCGGCCATGATTGCAAACAACTTACGCATGATAGTTTCCACTCCTCTGACCGGCGGCCGCGAACGCCTACGGGGCGCGCAGCGGACCGAAACCGGTATGCAGGGAGTAGGTGGCCCTGGGAATCGGGATGTGTCACCGACCGGAGCACTTTTCTTCTCGATTCAGCGGGTTTTTGGCAACATGGACGCCCCGCGGGGATCAGGCCGTCGCTAGCCGCTCCCTGCTGGCTCTTTCGGTCCGGCTGACCGAAAAAGGGAACGGCCACCCCCCGAAGGGGATGGCCGTTCCAGAGTCACCGCCAGCTCGAAGAGCCAGCGAGGGCAAGAGCCCGCTTACTTCCGGCGGCTGCCGAGAAGGGCGAGGCCCGCGATGCCCGTGCCGATGAGCAGCAGGCTGCCCGGCTCCGGCACCGGCAGGCTCACGTTCGTGAACGTGATCGCCGTGAAGATCGGGAGCAGGTTGCCGAGGGCCGACACGAAGGTCGGCGAGACCAGCGTGAGCGGGCCCGACGAACCGGCCGACGTGATGATGTTCGTGCCCGAGTTCACCGAGCCGACGCCCGTGCTGAACACGGCGGCGTCGATCGTGAACGGCGAGGCCGTGGCACCACCCTGACCGAGCAGAGCAGCGTTCAGGTCCACCGGGATCACGACGACCATCGGGATGACGGCCACGTTGATGAAGCCCGAGAGGCCCATGATGCCGCCAACGCCGCCGCCGGCGTTGCACGCCGCGCCAGCCGCGGGGCCGCCACCGGGGCAAACTTCGCCAGCAGCCTGGGCAGTCACGCCACCGGCCGAGAACGTGCCAGCCTGGTTGCTGACGGTCATGGCGGTGATGGACGTGACGGCCGTGGTGGCCGTGACGGGCACGACGACCGGAGCCGGCAGCGAAACGGCGCCAGCAGCGATCGACACGGTGCTACCGGTCACGGAAACCGTGCCAGCACCCGAGAACGAAATCGGGCCGAGGCCCTGGATGGTGACGGTGACGATGATGTTCGTCGCCACCGGCGCCGCCTGAACCGCACCGCCCACCAACAGCGAGCCAGCGGCCATAATTGCAAACAACTTGCGCATCTTCAGTTCACTCCTCTTGCAGGATCGGCCGCCTTCCCCACAGGTCGGACGGCGCAGGCACCCCTGCTAGGCCCTGCCGGTGCCGGTCCCGGTTTCTCCGAGGCGACGTTCCAGCAGCTAGCCTGCGGCGCATAGTTGCAATCACGATGCCAGGGTTGGTCCGTCCCTGAAAAATGCTGTAAGTGGCTGGAGTAGTTGAATAAAACCATCTGGTACGCCCCGCGGGGAAGGGGCCTCACCCGGCCGGGGATGAAAACGCTTTCCCCCCGAACGGAAATTGATTTCCCTGGCGCATGGAATTGCCCTGTGCGTCCCGGTTCGACGTACCCAGGGTCCGTTCCGCGGCGCGTCGTCGGGCCCGGGGGAGGGTCGTAACCTCCCCTCGAGAGTGGGATTTCGCCGCTCGCGTCTCCAGCCTGGCCGCGAGGCGCCGATGAAGCTTGGGAGCCGCTCGTCCCCGCGGGTTCCGCGGCTATACTCGCGCGTTCTTTTTTTTCCGCCGGAGGCCTCATGACCATCTCCCGTCGCGTCGGGATCCGTTCCTGTCTCGCGTTGCCCCTTCTCCTGGTACTCGCCCTGGGCTGCCAGAAGAGTGTGGAAGACCAGCTCGCGGACGCGAAGCTCCAGCAGGAAATCGGCTCGTGGAAGGAGTCGATCACGACCCTCCAGGCCCTGCTCGAGACCGAGCCGGATCATCCGGAAGCCAACCTCCTGCTCGGGAGTGCCCAGATCCGGTTGCTCGAGCCCGCGCTGGCGATCTGGCCGCTCGAGGTCGCGGGCCGCGATCCGGAGTTCGCGGACCATGCCGACCTGGCCCTGGGTGCCGCCTACCTTCAGCTCAACCAGCACGACTCGTCGATCGCCTCCGCCGACCGCGTGCTGGCTCGCGATCCCTCGGACCTGGTCATCCGCTCCGGAGCGCTCCGCCTGCGCTGCGCCGCCCACTTGAACGCGCGCAACTGGGACGCGGCCCTCGAGGACATCGATCGTCTTCTCGCCCTCGACAAGCAGGACCCGGAAGCGCTCGCGCTGATGGCCCGGGCGTACATGGGTGCGGAGCGCATCGACGAAGCCGAGGAGGTGATCCTTCGCATCTGGAACGATCCCGAGCGCGGGAAGACGCCCGCCGCCGGTCGCGCGGGCATCACGCTGGTCAAGCTGTTTGCCTACCACCGGGAGGACATGGAGGCCGCCGATCGTCAGCTCGAGGCCCTGCTCGAACGCTTTCCCTACGACCGCGGCGTGCTCGGCTTCGTGATCGACTTCCTCGAGCAGCACGACCGCGACGAGCGGGCCACGGAGCTGGTGCAGACCGCCCTCGAGAACGACCCGGGCGATCTAGAACTCCGCGGGCGGCTGGCCGACCTGTTGGTCGCGTCGGACAAGAACGAGGAAGCCGAGAAGGTGCTGCTCGAGGCCACCGAGCTCTTCGATTCGCCCCAGTCCTGGATCACGCTCTCGGACTACTATCGGGGGCAGGAGCGCTTCGACGACGCCCTGACCTCCTTCGAGCGGGCGCTCGAGCTGCTCCCCGGGGAGACCGACCTCCTGCGCTTCCGGCATGCCGGCGCCTTGGCGGACGCGGGCCAGATCGACCGGGCGGCGACGGTCGCGGAGGAGATCGAGGGGGCGGCCTATCGCAACGTCACCCTCGGCCGGATCGCCTTCCTGCGCGGCGAGCCCGAGAAGGCGCTCGAGCATTTCGACGCCGGTCTCCACGAGTGGCCGAACAATGCCGGTGCTCGCTACCTGGCCGCCAAGGCGGCCATGGCGCGGGGCGATCTCGACCGCGCCCTCTCCGAGCTGCGTGAAGCCACCCGCTCCGGCATGGACAGCACCGACGCGCCGCTCGAGCTCGCCCTCATCTACCTGAAGCTCGGCCGCCCGGCCCAGGCGGTCGCGACCGCGGCGATGATGCTCGAGAACGCGGAGGACAAGACCGGGCCCCGCATCGATTCCGCCGCCGTGTTGCTGGCGCGCGGCCACTGGGCCGCCGGTCGCCACGACATGGCTCGCAACGTTCTGGAGCGGCTGGCCAAGAGCACCGGGAACACGCTCGCGGCCTCGACGGAGCTGGCGCAGTTCGCGCTCGAGGAGAGCGGCCCGGCTGCGGCCATCCGCGAGCTCGAGTCCTCCGGCCTCGACTGGAACGACCCCGCCAACGAGCCCGCGCTGCGCTTGCTGTGCGATCTGCTCGTGCAGGACGGTCAGGGGCAGAAGGCCCTGGCCCGGGCCGAAGCGGCCGCCGCGGCCCATCCCGGGATGGCCGCCTACCAGGACATCCGCGGGCGGGTCCTCGTGAACCTCGGCCGGGGCAACGAGGCCATCGCGGTGCTCGACCGCGCCATCGAGATCGAACCGACCTACGCACCGGCCCACGAAGCCAAGGCGGCCCTGCTCATGGCTGCGGGTCAGCCCGGCCCGGCTCGTGAGCTGCTCGACCGGGCCAGCGAGCTCGACGAGGTCAACGCGGCCTACCCGTATCAGGCCGCGCAGATCGAACTCGCGGCCGGTCGGGAAGCCGAGGCCGAGAAGCGTCTGACCCAGGTGCTCCAGCGCGACGCCCTGCACGCCCACGCGAGCAACGACCTCGCCTGGATCCTCGCCGAGCGTGGCGAGGATCTCGACCGGGCCCTGGCGCTGGCGACCCGAGCGAGCGCCTCGGACCCGTCCCCTGCGGTCCTGGATACGCTCGGCTGGGTCCAGTACCGGCGCGGCGAGCACGGCGCCGCCGTCAGCACCTTCGAGCGTGCGCTCGCCAAGGAGGATGCGTCCCCGTCGGTCGCCTACCGCCTGGGCCTCGCGCTCGTCGAAACCGGAGACCGGGCTCGAGCGGCGGACCTGTTCCGCCAGGCCCTCGACGGGGGTCCCTTCCCCGAAGCCGACGCCGCTCGCTCCGAACTCGCACGCCTCGACCAGGGAGCCTCTTGATGTCCTCGTCTCCGATTCGCCTGTTCGTCATCGCCGTCGCGGCCGCCGCCTTCGCAGTCGGTTGCGCTTCCGAGGAGGAGACCGTCGCCAAGCACGTCGCCGAGGCGGAGCGCTACCAGGAAGAGGGCGACCTGCGCTCGGCGCTGGTCGAGCTGCAGTCGGCCCTTCGCGTGCGCCCGAAGAGCGGCGAACTCAACATGGAGCTGGCCGAGCTGCTCGCCCAGCTGAACAAGCCGGAGCGCGCGGCCTTCTACTACGGCGAGGCCTACCGGCTCGACCCGACGAACACCGAGGCCGCACTCAAGCAGGCGCCCGCCTTCTACGCGAGCGACCCGGACGCGGCGCGGGCGCTGATCGAAGAGGTCCTCGAGCTCGAGCCCCAGAACGCGGAAGCGCATACGCGAATGGCGGAGCTGAAGCTGCTGAGCGCCGATACGGAGGGTGCGCTGGCTTCGGCGCTCACGGCGACCGAGCTCGACCCCGAGTACGTCGTCGCCCACCGGGTGGTCGGCGCGGTGCACCGGTCCCGCCATCGTGAGCTCGCTGCCACGGGGCAGGCTACGCCCGACGCCATTCACGAAGCGGCCATCGCCGCGCACCGGCGCGCCGCGAAGCTCACGGCCGACTACGAGCGGCAGGGAGCCTGGTTCGACTGGCTCCACATCGCGCTCGCCTATGCGGATTGGGAGGGCCGCGCCGAGGACTCGATGGAGGCTTTCAAGCGGGCCTTCGCGATCGCCAAGGAGAAGGAAGACGAGGGCGGCATGCTGGCCGTCGTTCGCGACGCGCGGCTGCTGGCGAACCGCGAGCGCGAGACGGGGTTCACGCGCTGGACGCTCGAGAGCTGGGTCGAGGCCGACCCGAGTTCCGCCGCCGCGTGGCGCCTGCTGGCGCGCCTCGAAGAGCAGGCGGGAGGCTCGGCGGGAGACGTCTGGGCACGCGCTCTCGAAGGGCGCACCGATGACCTGGTCCTCCAGGCTGGCTACGTCCGGTTCCTCGAGGAGAAGGGGGAGCAGGACAAGGCCCTCGAACACCTGGCCTCCTTGCCGAGCGAGGTGGGGGACACCGCCGACCTGACGGCCCTGCGCGTCGAGCTCTTCATCTCGAAGAAGGATCTCGAGGGGGCGGCCGGCGTCCTCGCGGAGCTCGAGGCGAAGCACCCCGAGAGCCCCCTGACCCAGCTCGCGAAGGCGAAGCTCGCCCTCCAGCGCGATGATGTCGAGGGCGCTCTCGACGTCCTCCGCCCCCTGGCCGGGCAGGTGGAGCGGGCCGACGTCCTGCGGCAGCTCGCCGTGGCGGAGGCGCGACAGGGCAACGCGGACGCGGCCATTGCGGCGGCGGACCGGGCCATCGAACTGGCGCCGCTCGCGACGAACCTTCCGCACCGCGTCCGGATCCGGATGCTCGCCCGCAAGGACGACTGGACCGGCGTGCTCCGCTCCTACCGGGAGTTGCTCCGCCTCGGCCTCCCGATCACCGCCGACGTCCGGCAGTATCGCCTGCGCGGGCTCTACGAGACCGGGAACACCGAGGCGGCGCGGCGGATCGTGCGGCGCCTGCTCGACGTCGAGCGGCCGCGCGTGAACCTCGTGCTGCTCTACAACCGGTACGAGTCGCAGACGGACCCGGAGCGAAACCGCGACTACCTGATGAAGGCCGTGGAGCTCTACCCGAACGACTTCCGGGTCGTGAATGCCGCCGTCTTTTCGGATCTCCAGACCGGCCGGGGCGAGGCGGCGCTCGCGCGTCTCGACGCCTACAACGAGAAGGTCGGCCGCCGGACCATGCTGGGCCTTCGGGCACAGATCCTGTGGGCGCTCGATCGTAGGAAGGAAGCCGAGGCCTCGATCCGCGAGGCCTTCGCGCTCGACCCCCGCCCGTACCGCGTACCGGAAATGCTCGTCGCGTTCTTCACGGAGCTCGGCAAGCAGGACGAAGCGCTCGAGCTCCTCGAGGAGGCGCGCGAGGCCGGGACGCTCGGAGCGGCATCGCTCTGGCAGGTCGGCCGGCTGCGCCTCGAGCGTGGAGAGGTCGGCGAGGCACGCGCGCGACTCGAAGAGGCGCACGCGGCCGCGCCGGGCGAACTCGCGATCCAGAACGACCTCGCCTTCGTCCTCGCCACCGAGGGCCAGGACCTCGACCGGGCCGTCGAGCTGGCGCGCGCCGTGAAGGCGGGCCGCCCGGATGACGATGCCGTCGCGGACACGCTGGGCTTCGTCTACCTGAAGAAGGGCCTGCTCGAGCCGGCGGCCTTCGAGTTCCGCTCGGCCATCGAGCTGGCGCGCGTGAACGGCCGCGAGGTCGCCGAGTACCACTACCACCTGGGCCTCGCCCTCAAGGCGCAGGGCCGGGAAGAGGACGCCCGCAAGGCCTTCAGCGAGGCGCTGCGGATCGAGCCGAAGCACGAGGCGGCCCAGCAGGCAAAGGCCTCGGTGGCGGCCAACGGAGCCGGCTGAGGAGCGCCGCCGTTACCGGGGCGTGGACTTCGCGCGCTGCTCGCGGAGCATCGCCAGGCGCGCGCGGGCGTCGTCCGCGAAGGGGCCGGGCACCGTGAGCGCCCGCTCGACCGCACCGATCGCCTCGTCGAGCTCACCCCGGACTTCGTAGGCCAGGGAGAGACGGAGGAGCTCCGACTGCTCCGGGTCCTCGTGGAGTTCGAGCCGCTCGATGTCCGTCGTCGCGAGGTGACGCAGCGTGGCCTCGAACTCGGGGTGCCGGCGTAGCGGCCGCAGCTGCGGGTTCAGGACCATCGCCTGGAGATCCGAGAACCCGAGGTCGATGGCCTTGCGGAAGGCGTGGGCTGCCGCGGCGCCGTCGCCCTCGTAGGCCGCCTGGTGGCCGCGCAGGATCCAGGCCTGCATGCCGTCCGGGTAGGCGAGGGCGGCGTCCTGCATCATGCTCAGGTTGTCGACGAAGACCGGCGCCCGCGCGTAGGACCGCACGGCAAAGACGGCGGTGAGCGCGAGGGTCAGGCCGAGCGCGACCCTCGGCGCGACGTCCGGCGCGCGCGCCGCGAGCGTTCGGGCGAGGGGGGTGAACGCCAGGAGCAGGGCGCCGAGCAGGCCCGGGAGGATCGGGTAGAGGTAGCGGTCGCCCATCGGGAAGATGAACGGGAAGATCTGGGAGACCGGCCCGAAGGCGGCCGCCGCGAAGAGCCACTGGCAGGCTTCCTCCTCGCCGCGGAAGAGGGTCACCAGGATGCGCACGCCGATGCCGACGAGGGCCACGAGCCCGAAGAGCCACCACGGGTCGAACCAGGACTCCGCCACGGGCGGTTCGTGGAAGGCGGCCACGTTGGCGGAGCTGACCGCCATCCAGAGATAGCGGGCGGCGATCGCGAAGATCGTGCGCAGGTGGGCCAGCGGGTCCTCGGCGATCAGGATGCGCGCATCGCTCTGGCGCTGGAAGGCCGTCATCTCCGGCACCGCGATCGAGAGCGCGATCAGCACCCAGCCGCCGATCCAGCCCCAGTGGGGCGGCACCGGGTTCTCGCCGCGGCTCCGGACCCAGGCCTGGACGGCGACGACCGGGAGCACGCCGAGGGCCGTGACCTTGGTGAGCAGCGCGACGCCGAAGAGCAGCGCGGCGATGGCGGGCCGCCGCTCGTGGAGCAGGAGGGCACCGATCGAGAGCGCCACCGCGAGGATCGTCTTCAGCTGGAAGATCCACGCGACCGTCTCGAGGTTGGCGGGATGCACGAGGAAGAGACCGGCGGCGAGGGCCGCCGGGATGCGCGGAATCCCCGCGCGCAGGAAGAAGGGGATCAGGAGCAGCGACGTCAGGCCGTGGGCGATGGCGTTGCACACGTGGTAGAGGCGCGTCGAGTCGCCGACGAGCTCCCACTGCGCGGCGTGGAGGAGCAGGTGGACCGGCGCGTAGTTCAGCGTGTAGATCGTCGGGGCGCCGTAGGGGTCGAGGATCGCCCGAACGTTCTCCCAGGACAGGCCGTGAACGTAGGGATTGTTCACGATGTAGATGTAGTCGTCGGAGAGGAAGGCGCCGTCGATGGCCGGCCACACGATCACGAGCGAGATCGCGACGAAGGCGGCGGCGAGCGCCAGCCAGACCGTGGCCGGCCAGCTCTCCGGGGCTTCGATCGAGGCTTCCTGGTTCATACGCGAGGGTCCGGGAGCGAGAACGTTTCGTTGAGGAAGCGCCAGTAGGCATCGCTGCCCGCCGCTTCGGGATGATCGCTCAGGAGGGCGCGTGCCCGCTCGCCGGCGCGCTCGGTCTCGCCGGCCAGGCAGAGGGCGTAGACCTCGAGGCTCGCGATGCGGGCATCGGCCGGGTCGCTCCGGCGCGCTCGCGCGAGCCATTCGGAGGCGGCGGCGTAGTCCCGCTCGGCGAGGCTCCCGAAGGCGCGGATCGGCTCTGCCTTCGCGGTGGCTCCGTTCCCTGCGGCGGCCTTCCGTGCGAAGGCGACCTCCTCGACCTCGGTTCCGAGGAGCCAGAGCGGAAGGGTGCGCAGCTCCGTCTCCGTGAGGACGGCATGCAGGTCGCGCTCGGTCGCCGCGCCGCCGTCGTAGACGAGCCGGGAGTTCACGATTCGCTGCCAGGGGAAGACGCGCCGCGTCCGCTCGAACAGCGCCTCCGGCCAGAGCGAACGGACGAAGGGGCTGGCGTCGAACTCACGGGCCGCCGCGCCGACCGCCAGCACGTCGCGGAAGAAGGTGGAGGCATGGGTGTCCGAGGGCGTCACGGGCTCGTGGGAGATGCGCAGAGGGAAGTCGTCGACGACCGGCGCCACGTCGGCGGTCCACGCGCGCAGCGTCTCGGTGCCGGCCAGGAACGTCGCGCCGAGGAACTCGGGCGACTCGAAGCCGACGGCCCGCAGCTCCGGCCCGACGACGGGGTCCTGCCACTGGCGCGCGAACTGGGCCTCGTCGACCGGTGAGAGCCCGCCGCGGGTCCCGACGAGCATCCAGTCCATTCCGGCGCCGCTCCAGAGCGTGCAGTCGGCGAAGGCGTCGCAGAAGGCCCGCGAGATCGCCAGGGCGTCGGATTCCGAGAGGTTGTGGACCGGGAGCCAGTAGGTCACGAGCCCGCCCTCGTTCAGCCGCTCGCGGATCAGCTCGAAGTACTCGCGGCTGTAGAGGTTCACGACGCCGGCGTACTTGGGCGGCGGCGGCTCGCTCGTGATGAGGTCGTAGCGTCGGCTCGTCGTCTGCAGAAAGAAACGTCCGTCTTCGACGTGCACGGTCACGCGCGGGTCGTCGAGCGGGTCGCTCCCGGGTTCCGGGAAGATGAGGGCGCTCGTCGCCAGGACGTCGGGAGAGATGTCGACCACGTCGATGCGTTCGAGCGCTCGCGTGTCCGTCAGCGCCTTGGCCGTCGAGCCGACGCCGTAGCTGATGAGCAGGGCGTCGCGCGGTGCGGGGTGGAGTGCCACGGGGAGGTAGACGTAGGCCTTCATGTAGCGCCGCGAGTGGGGCGTCGTCGCCGACATGCTGAAGCCGTCCGTGAACAGCCGATGGTGGAGGGGCTGGCCGAAGCGCTCCGTCTCGACCAGGACGATCGTCTGGAGGAGACCTTCGCGGACGGCCGCGATGTGCGCGCCCGGCTCCTCGAAGGCGCGCGTCGGGTGGATCAGGTGGCGGTCGCGCAGCGCGCCGTACGGGAAGACGGCGAGCAGTGCGAGCAGGGCGCACGCGAGGGCGCCCGCGGCGCCGAGCCGCCGTCCGCCCCCCCGTTCGCCCGATTCGCCGGCCTGCGGGAAGGTCAGCGCGGCGATGCCCACGTAGAGGCCGGCGAGGAGGAGGATCGAGCCCTCCATGCCGAGGCGGGGGAGGAGCAGGAATCCTCCGGCGAGGGATCCGACCGCGCCGCCCAAGGTGTTGGCGAGGGTCAACAGGCCGGCCGGCCGGGCCTGGCCGCCGAGCCGCTCCCGGGCGGCCTCACCGAGCGCGGTGAAGAGCACGCCGGAGAGCCACGCCGCCGGTGCCATCAAGGGGATCGCGAGCAACGCAACGTGCCAGAGAGCGGCGGCCGCATGCCCGGGTTGGAGGAACGCGTCGAGGACCGCGCCGTATCCCGCGTACCCGGCCAGGGACGCGCAGGCCGAGGCGAGGGCGAGGGCCGGGAGGGCCGGTGCGGCGCGGCGGCCGTCGCGAAGCCAGCGCGCCGCGTGCAGCCCGCCGAGCGCGATGCCGGCGAGGACGACGGCCAGGAGCACCGTGAAGACCAGCCCGGTGCCGTACACGAAGAGCGCGAGGAAGCGGAACCACACGACCTCGAGCGCGAGGAAGATCGCCCCCGAGAGGAACGCCGCGACGAGGAGCCGGGAGATGCCGGCCCGGGCCGCGGGAGGCGTGGGCCGTGCGGCGGGTGCCGCCTGCTCGGCCTCGTGGGCCGAGCGTCCGAGGGCGAGGGCCGCGGCGGCGGAGAGGAGATTCACGACCAGCGCGACGACGGCCGTTCCGCGCACGCCGAACTGGGCGATCAGGAACGCCTCGCCCGAGAGGGCCCCGGCGACCGCGCCGAGCGTGTTCCATCCGTAGAGGCGGCCGAGCACCCGGCCGAAGCTCGGGTCGTGCCGGGAGAGCGCCTTCACGAGCACCGGCAGCGTGGCGCCCATGGCCGTTGCCGGGATCATCAACACGCCGAAGGCGAGCGTCAGGCGGAAGGGGTTCAAGAGCTCCGGGGTGTCGCGGAGGGAAGCGAGTACCGGGCCGAGGAGCACGGTCAGCCACGGAAGCCCCGCGACGACGAGGAAGCCACTCGCCCCGATGGCCGTCTCGAGCCACGCATAGAGCCGGGCGGGCCGGGCGACGCCGTCCGCGCGCCGGGCGGCGAGTCCGTTGCCGAGGGCGAGGCCGGCCATGAACGCCGAGAGCACGACGCTGCTCGCCCAGATGCCGTTGCCGAGCGAGAGCCCGGCGGCGCGGAACCAGAGCGTCTGGAAGATCAACGCGGCGGCGCCGGAGCCGAAGGCCACGGCGCACCACGCCGTCGCGTAGCGCGGCGCGTGGGCGGAGCTGGGGCTCGTCTCCGTTCGGGTCGGAGCCGTCATTGGGGCGCGCGCTCGTGGGCCATGGGCACCGGATCGTACACTCTGGCCCCGGGCTTGGCCGGTTTCTGTGGTGCTCGAAACGATGCGTCCGTCTTGCGCGTGGCTTGCGCGACGCTGCGCGCTTCAGTCGCGCGGGATGCGGATCAATCCCTCCTGGGCGACCGAGGCGATGCAGCGGTCCTCGGCGTCGTACATCGCGCCGAAGATCAGGCCGCGCGCTGCGTGGGCGACGGGGCTGTGACTCGCGAACAGGATCCAACCGTCGAAGCGCGGCGGGTGATGCAGCCAGACCGCGTGGTCGAGGCTCGCGCCGACCCGCTGGCCCCAGGGCAGGCCGTGGGGCCGCGCGGCGGTGCCGAGCAGGGTGCGATCCGTGGCGTAGACCAGGACGGCGGCGTGGATGAGGGGGTCGTCCGGGAGCGGGCCGCGGGGGCGCAGCCAGACCCGCCGGGTCGGCGGGCGGGCGATGCCGGGCTCCGGGTCGTCGAGGTCGCACAGCCGGACTTCGATCGGGCCGTCGGGGCGCCGCTTGGCCGGGTCGCCGAGGATGCGCGCGCGCTCGTCCTCCCAATCCGGCGCGGTCTCCGGGGGCGGGGCTTCGGGCGGGGGACTCTGATGGGCGATGCCCTCCTCGGGCACGGCGAAGCTCGCGGACAGGTTGAAGATCGCCGCGCCGCCCTGGTAGGCCACGACGCGGCGGGTGGTGAAGGTCCGGCCGTCCCGGATGCGGTGCACGACGTAGCGGATCGGCAGGTCGTGGCGCCCGCGCCGCAGGAAGTAGGCGTGGAGGGAGTGGAGGAAGCCGCGCTCGACGGTGCGGCCCGCGGCCACCGTCGCCTGGCTCGCGACGAACCCACCGAACAGCGGTGCGTCTCCCCCGGGCTCGGGCCGGCCGAGGAAGAGGTCTTCGTCGAGGGTGTCGAGATCGAGGCGCGAGAGCAGGATGGCGAGGGGCTTCTCCGGAACGTCGGTTCCGGCCTTGTCGGGCGTGTCGGACGGGTGATCGGGCATGGCGCCGAACGTACCCCTCCCGCGGCGGGCCGGCAGGGTGGGGCTTCGCCCCGGGCTAGACTGGCGCCGTGGAGTTTCCCCGAGACCTCTTCGGCCCGGCGGCCGCGCACTGGTTCGAAGCCACCTTCGACGCGCCGACCCCCGTCCAGGAGGCGGGCTGGCGCCACATCGCCGCCGGCCAGAACGCGCTGCTGATCGCGCCGACGGGAAGCGGGAAGACCCTCGCAGCGTTCTTCGGCTGCATCGACCGCCTCGGCTCGCAGCTCGCGAGCGAGGCGGCCCGCGGTGACACCCGGCCCCGCTCCGGCGTGCGCGTGCTCTACGTCTCGCCGCTGAAGGCGCTCGTGAACGACGTCGAGCGGAACCTGCGCGCGCCGCTCGTCGGCGTGCAGCGCGCGGCGGAACGGCTCCCCGGCGGCGAGGCGCTCTTCCGCGCACCGCGCGTGGCCATGCGCACGGGAGACACGCCGGCCGCCGATCGCAGGGCGCAATCCCGCGACCCGGCCGAGATCCTCGTCACCACCCCCGAGTCGCTCTACCTGATCCTCGGCTCGGCCCAGCGCGAGACCCTGCGCACCGTCGAGTGGGTGATCGTCGACGAGATCCACGCGCTCGCGCCGACCAAGCGGGGCGCGCACCTGGCGCTCTCGCTCGAACGCCTCGCCGTGCTCGCGGACCGCGACCCCCAGCGCATCGGGCTCTCCGCCACGGCCCGGCCCCTCGAGGAGGTGGCGCGCTTCCTCGGTGGCGACCGGCCCGTCGAGATCGCGGACTGCAGCCGGGCGCCGTCGCTCGATCTCGCGATCCAGGTCCCGGTGCCCGACATGACCCGCCCCGACGAGGGACTGGCCCTTCCGTCCGACGCCGCGCCGGATTCTTCGGACGAAGAGGAAGAAGGCGCGCTCGCGGCGCTCCTCGATCCGCCCGCGGCTCCGGCCGAGGAGCCGACGGGGAGCCTCTGGCCCGCGATCCATCCGCGGCTGCTCGAAGCGATCCGGACCCATCGCAGCACGCTCGTCTTCGTGAACAGCCGCGGGCTCTGCGAGCGGCTCGCGAACCGGCTGAACGAGCTCGCGGGCGAAGAGTGGGTCCGCGCGCATCACGGAAGCCTCGCCCACGAAAAGCGCAAGGAGGTCGAGGAGGCGCTGAAAGCCGGACGCCTGCGCGGCCTGGTCGCGACGAGCTCCCTCGAGCTCGGCATCGACATGGGCGCCGTCGATCTCGTCTTGATGGTCGAATCGCCGGGTGCCGTTTCGCGCGGGCTCCAGCGTGTCGGGCGCGCGGGTCACAACGTGGGCGACGTGAGCCGCGGACGGATCTGGCCGAAGCACCGCAGCGACCTCCTCGAGGCCACCGTCGTGGCCGAGGGCATGCGCGCCGGGGAGGTCGAGCCGCTCGCGGTGCCGCGCAACCCGCTCGACGTGCTGGCCCAGCAGATCGTCGCGGCCGCGGCGGTCGACGGCTTCTCGGTCGAGGCGCTTCACGCCTGGGTCCGGCGCGCCGCGAACTTCCGCGAGCTTTCGCTCGACCTCCTGCACGGCGTGCTCGACATGCTCTCGGGCCGCTACCCGTCGACGGACTTCGCCGAGCTCCGCCCACGGCTCGTCTGGGACCGCGTGGGCGATCGCCTCGAGGCGCGCAAAGGCGCCGGGCGCCTGGCCATCCTTTCCGGAGGCACGATCCCGGACCGCGGCCTCTACGGCGTCCACCTCGGCGCCGACGGGCCGCGCATCGGCGAACTCGACGAAGAGATGGTGAACGAAACGCGGCCCGGGGAGACGGTGACCCTGGGCGCCTCGAGCTGGCGCGTCACGGAGATCACGCGGGATCGCGTCGTGGTGGCACCCGCCCCGGGCGAGCCCGGCAAGCTGCCGTTCTGGCGCGGCGAGGGGCCGGGCCGTCCGGTCGAGCTCGGCCGCGCCCTCGGGCGCTTCGTCCGGACGCTGGCGGAGCGCTGCCGGGGGCCCGAAGGCCTGCACGAGAAGCGCGCGGAAGGCGAAGCCTGGCTCCGCGAAGCGCACGGGCTCGACGCCTTCGCCGCGCGAAACCTCGTCGATCACCTCGTCGATCAGTACGAAGCGACGGAGTCCCTGCCGACCGACCGGGCGATCACCGTCGAACGCTTCCGCGACGAGCTCGGCGACTGGCGGGTCTGCATCCTGTCGCCCTTCGGCGCACGGGTCCACGCGCCCTGGGCGCTGGCGATCGAGGCCCGCCTGACGGCCCGAAACGGCTTCGAGCCCCAGGTGCTTTGGAGCGACGACGGGATCGTCCTGCGCCTGGCGGACGCCGACGAAGTCCCGGGGCGGGACGTGCTGATTCCGGAGCCCGAGGCGATCGAGGACCTCGTGGTCGAACAGCTCGTGCACTCCTCGCTGTTCGCTTCCCAGTTCCGGGAGAACGCCGCCCGCGCGTTGCTTCTGCCACGCCGGCGCCCGGGCGCGCGGACGCCGCTCTGGGCGCTCCGGCTGCGCGCGCAGAACCTGCTGGCGGTGGCCCGCGGCTTCCCGGCCTTTCCGATCATGCTCGAGACCTACCGCTCGTGCCTCCAGGACGTGTTCGACATGCCCGGGCTCACGGCGCTCCTGCGGGGCATCCGCTCGCGCGACGTCCGCATCGACGAGGTCGAGACGCGGAGCGCTTCGCCGTTCTCGCGCTCGCTCGTCTTCGCCTACACCGCCACGTATCTCTATCAGGGCGATTTGCCGGTGGCGGAGCGACGCGCCCAGGCGCTCTCGCTCGACCGGCACATGCTGCGCGAGCTGCTCGGCCAGGAGGAGCTGCGTGAGCTGCTCGACGTCGCGGTGATCGCGGCGCTCGAAGCGCGGCTCCAGGCCCTCGATCCCGAGACCCGGCCCCGCCACGCCGACGCACTGCACGACCTGCTGCGCCGGGTCGGGGACCTGGCGCCCGCGGAGGTCGACGCGCGCTGCGACGGCGACGGGGCGGGCTGGCTTGCGGCCCTCGAGGCCGAGCGGCGCGCGGTGTCGGTGAAGCTCGGCGGCGAGCCCCGCTGGATCGCGGCCGAGGACGCCGGCCTCGTGCGCGACGCCCTCGGGTCCGCGCCGCCCTCGGGGCTTCCCGACGCCTTCCTCGAAGCGACGGATCGCCCCCTTCACCAGCTCGTGGCCCGTTACGCGCGCAACCGCGGGCCCTTCACGAGCCGGGCCCTGGCCGATCGCTACGGCCTCGTGCCCGCCCAGGTGGACGTCGTGCTCGCGAGCCTCGAAGGGGAGGGCCGCCTCGTCTCGGGCGAGTTCCATCCCGAAGGAGCGGGCAAGGAGTGGTGCGACGCCGAGGTGCTCCGCCGCCTGCGCCGTCAGACGCTGGCCAAGCTGCGGGACGAGGTCGCGCCCGTCGAAGGCCGGGTGCTGACGCGCTTCCTGGGGAGCTGGCACGGCATCGGGGAGGACGGCGCGCTCGCCGAGGTGCTCGAGCGTCTCGAAGGTCTTCCGCTCTCGTTCCGCGAACTCGAAGGCGAGATCCTGCCCGCGCGCGTCGGGAACTTCGACCCGGCTGGGCTCGACGAACTGGGCGCGCTCGGGCAGTGGGTCTGGGTCGGCCGCGGCTCGCTCGGCGACCGCGACGGCCGGGTCGCGCTCTATCGCCGCGAGCGGATCGGTCTGCTGGCAGACCCGCCGGACGATGCCTGGCGAGAGGAGGCGACCGCGCTGCACGAGAGCCTTCTTGCCCACCTCGAAGCGCGCGGCGCCTCCTTCTTTGCCGAGCTGCAGGGCGCGGCGGGCAGCACGGAGCCCAAGGACGTTCTCGACGCGCTCTACGACCTCGTCTGGTGGGGCCTCGTCACCAACGACACCTTTGCCCCGCTCCGGGCGCTCGGCACACCGGTGCGGGGGTCGCGCCGCCGCGGGCCCCGCGCCCCGGCGCCGGCTTCGGCCGGGCGCTGGTCGCTCGTCGCACCGCTGTTCGAGGGAGGGCCGGCTGCCGCGCGCCCCTCGGACACGGAACGCGGCCACGCCCGGACGCTGACCCTGCTCGAACGTCACGGCGTGCTGGCCCGGGCCGCGATCGCTCTCGAGGCGATCCCGGGCGGGTTCGCCTCGGTGTACCCGGTGCTGCGAGCCATGGAAGAGGGCGGACGCGTCCGGCGCGGACACTTCGTCGAGGGCTTCGAAGGCGCGCAGTTCGCCTTCCCGGGCGTCGTCGATCGGCTGCGCGGGGCGCGCGAGCCCGCGGCGGAGCCCGAGGCTCGCGTCTTCGCGGCCGTGGATCCGGCCCAGCCCTTCGGTGCGCTCCTTCCCTGGCCGGGGCCACGGTTCGAAGCGGCCCGCCTGCGGCGGGCGGCGGGCTGCCGCGTCGTGGTCGTGGACGGAGAGCCAGCGCTCTTCGTCGAGCGTGGCGCGGGCCGGGTGTTCACCTTCGAAGGCTCGGAGCCGCATCGCGAGACGGAGCGGCTCGAGAGCGCGGCGCGGGCGCTGGCGGCGGCCGGCCGGCGCCGCGGCGCGGAGCGGCTGCGCATCGAGCAGATCGATGGCGAGGAGGCCGCCGCGTCGCCGTTCGTCGAGGCGTTCCTCGCTGCGGGGTTCCGCCGCGGCTACAAGGGGCTCGAGCTCGACCGCCTCGGTGCGAACGTCTAGCGGCGGCTGGCCGCGCGTCAGCCCTCGGGTGCCACGAGCCAGTCGCGCGTCTTCTCGAGGACCCGCTCGCTCGAATCGAGGAAGCGGACGCCGACCTTGAAGAGCGCCTGCCCCGTGTGGTCGTGGGCGAGGATCAACCGCACCACGCTGGCTTCGATGGCCAACCCGTCCGAACCGTCGCGCCGGCCCGGCGTCACGCGAACGCTCATGCCGGGTTCGAGGCCCTGCATCTGCTCCGGGAGAATCTTCACGCCCGCGCCCGTCTCCGAGAGGTCCGCGAGGAGGCCCTCGTGGACCCGATCGCCTTCCGAGAGCAGGGCGACCCGCGCCGCGGTCTTGTGGCGCGGGTGGGTGCGGCCGAGCTCCGAAGTCTCCTCTTCGGTGTCGCGCAGGCCGTGTACCTCGTAGGTCTTCACCGGGTCGCGCTTGCCCTTCACGTGGACCGGCGGCCGTTCGGTCGCCTTGGCGAGGGCCTGGATCGCGACCATGGTGGCTTCGGAGACCAGGGTCTGGCCCGGCCCAGCGAGGCGTTCGATGCGGCTCGCCAGGTTCACCGTGTCGCCGATCACCGTGTACTCCATGCGCTGCGGTGCGCCGACGTTGCCCGCGAGCACCGGGCCCGAGTGCACGCCGATCCCCATGCGGAGCCCCGGCCGGCCCTGGGCTTCGCGCTCGAGGTTGAAGTGCACGAGCTCCTGCTGCATGCGGACGGCGGCCAGGACGGCCTGCCGGGCGTCCTCTTCCGTGCGGTCCGGGATGCCCCAGACCGCCATCACCGCATCGCCCATGAACTTGTCGACGGAGCCTCCGTGGGCGTGGATGACCTCGACCATGCGCCCGAAGAACGCGTTCAGGGTGGCGAAGACCTCCTTGCTCGGGAGGAACTCGCTCATCGCCGTGAAGCCGCGCAGGTCCGCGAACAGGACGCTGCACTGGCGGGTCGTCCCTTCCGTGTCGAGGTTCAGATCTCCGTCGAGGATCTGTTCGACGAGCCCGGCCGAGAGGTAGCGCTGAAGGTTGGCCCGGTGCTTCGACTCGCGGCGGATGCGGTCGAGGAGGCGGGTGTTCGCCACGGCGACGGCGCCCTGGGCCGCCGCGCCGGCCACCACGTCGAGGTCGTCCGGCTCGAAGCCGGTCTCGCTCTCGAGGTGGAGGACGCCGAGCAGGCGGTCCTGGAAGATGAGCGGGGCGGTGATCGCGGAGCCGGCGGTGCCATGGGTCCGGGTCGCGCTCGGCGCGTCGCCATGGCCGGCCAGGACGGCCTTGCGCCCCTCGAGGGCCAGGCGCAGCAGGCGTTCGCTCATGGGGATGCGGGAGCGGGGCTCGCCCTCCGGCCGGCGGATGGCGACCGGCGTCAGCGTCTGGTCCTTGTGCGCGACGAGCAGCGCGCCGCGCAGGGCCGGGGTGCAGCGGAAGAGCTCGTCGAGGAGGACCTCGGCCAGATCGTCCATCTCGCGCAGCTCGGCGAGGGCGCGCTGGATGCGGAGCAGGGCCTGGAAACGCGGGCTGTCCGGCGGCGCCACGATCGGGGAGGCGGCGGCCGGCGCCGTGACCGCCGCGGTGATGGGCTCGGTCGCTTCGTCCGGCCCGAGCACGACGGCGTGACGGTGGGAGTTCACGATGCGCACGGCGGTGTGGTCGGCCAGCTCGAGCCGCGCCGGCGCCGGCGGGCCCGCGATCCCTTCGAACCGGAAGACGGTGTTTCCCATCCGGATGCGCTCGCCGCCCTCGAGCCGCAGCGGCTTGTCCTGCCGCGTGTCGCCCACCCAGGTGCCGTTCGCACTGTCGAGATCCTGCAGGGTCCACGCGCCGTCGGCGAAGCGGATCACGGCGTGGTGGCGGGAGGTCAGTTCGTCGAGCAGCCGGATCGTGTTCTGGGGGTCCCGGCCGATCGTGGACGTCAGCTCCAGGCGGAAGGAAACCCCTTCGGATTCCCCCTCCTCGACCGTCAGTCGGGCCGGCTCGGCCTCGAGAAAGTCCATGTCCAACCGTTTCGGCGCGCGCGCCCCCGGACTTGGCCCCGATCCCCGGAAAGCCTCGCATACCCGCGGGGATGTACCCTCGCCCGGGCCGGGGATGTGTCCCGGGCCCGGGATGAATCATTCAGGAGAGGGGCGCGTCGAAGGCCCAACGGGGCGAGCAGGAGGCCCACAACGGATCTTCCCGGCGATTCCGGGACCGTGTAGGCTCTGCGTTCCCTGGGGGGCTCGGTTGCGCCCGAGCGATGACGCCTTTGAGCGATGACGCCTTTTTCTGGACTGGAGGATTTGCCGTGAACCGAACCAAGACTCTCTTCGTGCGGGGGGCCGCCGTGGTCGCCGCTTTGTTCCTTGCCGCCGCCGTCGCGCCCGAAGCCCAGGCCAAGTCGAAGAGCACCCAGACGGAAGCCGACTGGGTCAAGTACGACGCCGCCTCCAAGACCGCCGTGGTGAAGGTCCGCAAGAGCAAGGGCCCGAACAAGAAGTCGCTGAAGAAGGGCAAGGAAGCGACCTTCAACGTGAAGCCCGAGGGCAGCGTGCTCACGCGAACGAGCGTCGCGGTGAACGGCGTGAAGGGCGACATCAAGGACATCCCCGCCGGCAAGCGGGTGAACGTGTACTGGGTGCCCGACGACAAGAAGAAGGGCGAGTTCTTCGCGCGCAAGATCGACGTGGTCTTCTCGGAAGAGGAACTCGAGGCGCGCTTCGGTTCCGAGTAGGGGCCGGTAGCCCGGGCCAGCGCCCGGGAATCGAATCGAAGACGGGGGCGGTCCGGATGGGCCGCCCCCGTTTTTCGTGGTCAGCCGAGCTCGGGGGTCAGCCGACCTCGGTGGTCAGCCGACCTGGGCCTTGGCCCACCGGTAGTCGGGCTTGCCGCTCGGGCTGCGCTCGATGTGGTCGCGGAACACGAAGGCCTTCGGGAGCTTGTAGCGGGCGATGTGCTTGCCGGCTTCGGCCACGAGCTCTTCGGGCGTCGCGCTCTCGCCTTCCCGCAGCTGGACCACGGCGACGACCTCCTGCCCCCAGCGCTCGCTCTCCCGTCCGGCGACCACGGTGTCGTAGACCGCGGGGTGCTGCTTCAGCGCGCCCTCGACCTCCTCGGCGAAGATCTTCTCGCCGCCCGAGTTGATCGTGACCGAATCCCGGCCGAGCACGTCGATGCCGCCGTCGGCGCGGTAGCGCGCGCGGTCGCCGGGCACCGAGTAGCGCACGCCGCCGATCACCGGGAAGGTGCGGGCCGTCTTCTCCGCGTCGTCGAGATAGCCGAGCGGGACGCGGCCCTCCTGGGCGAACCAGCCCATCTCGTCGTCGCCGGGCTCGAGCCTGCGGTCGAGCTCGGCGCTCACGACGCAGGCGCCCGGGCCCGGCTGGAAGTCGCCCGTGCTGACACCCGTGTCCTTGTTGCTCGGGTTGCTCGCCTGGACGCCGGTCTCACTCGAACCGATGGCGTCGAGGATCGTCACGCCGGGGACGGCGTCGAGGATCGCCTGCTTGTTGTTCGTCGAGAGCGGCGCGCCCCCGGAGCCGATCATCTTCAGGCTCGAGAGGTCGTAGCTGCCCTTGCGGATCGCATCGATGATCGGCCGCGCGAAGGCGTCGCCGACGATGCTGCACGAGAAGGCCTTCTCCCGCTCGATGGTCGAGAGGAAGTCGTGGGCGTCGAGCTTCTCCGGCACCGAGGGCACGCAGAGGGTCATGCCCGCGTGCATCATGATGAAGCCCGTCCACTGGGCGGCGCCGTGCATGAAGGGCGGCCCGATCACCGTGCGCATGGGCGGCGCGTTCTTCACCTGCTCGGCGATGGCTTCGACGGAGTCGTGCTCGGTGCGGTCGGCGCGGCGGCCGCCCATGGCCGCGATGAAGATGTCGCCCGAGCGCCAGAGCACGCCCTTCGGCATGCCCGTCGTGCCGCCGGTGTAGAGGATGTAGAGGTCGTCGCCGGAAGGCGTGACGTCCGGCGTGCCCGCCGAGGCGCTCGCCAGCGCCTCTTCGTAGTCCACGGCCCCGGGCAGGAGCGCGTTGCCCGAGCCGTCGGCGACCTGGATCAGGAGCTCGAGATCGGGGACCTGGTCGCGGATCGCCGCGAGGCGCGGGGCGAACTCGGCGTGGTAGAGGACGGCGCGCGAGCGCGAGTTCCGGAAGAGGTAGACGAGCTCTTCCTCGACGTAGCGGTAGTTCACGTTCAGCGGCGCGACGCGGGCCTTCCAGGCGCCGAGCATCCCCTCGAGATACTCGTTGCCGTTGTAGAGGTAGATCGCCATGTGGTCCTGGCCGGATTCGTGACCCTCGAGCTCGGAGCGCTCCTTCCGGACCTTCACGCCTCGCGAGAGAAGGAAGTTCGCCAGGCGCCGGCTGCGTTCGGCGAGCTCCGCGTGGGTGAGGCGGCGGTCGCGGAAGACGAGGGCCTCGCGCTCGGGAGCGGCGGCGGCCACGGCCTCGTTGACGTCGGCGAAATTGAACTCCAAGACGGTTCCTCCGGTGCGTTTCGAACGGACGCAGTTTGAACCAAGGTGGCGTGCGCGTCGAGCGCGGGTGGCTAGGGCTCTACCGCGAGGCGCCGCGCGCCGAGGGCGCCGATGAAGCCCCCGTGATCGAGCAGGTGGGTCTTGCGGCCGAAGCGGCCGACGTAGTCGCGGAGGGCCTCGGCCAGGGCCGGGTTGCCGGTCACGGTGGACCCGCCGAAGGCGATGGCGGGGGCGTCGACCACGAGCGAAAGGCTCCCTGCGAGCAGGGCGACGTTCTCGCCGACCATGGCCATGAGGGAGCGGGCGCAGTCTTCGGGCGAGGCGTTCGCGTGGTGGGCGCCGTCGGCGAGCCGGGCGAAGGAGGAGGCCATGACGTCGGTCGTGAGGGGAGCGTCGCCGCCGGCGTAGACGTCGGCGACGGAGAGGTCGACGCGCGCCCGGTCGCCGCGCTCGGCCATGGCGCAGAGCGCCTCGAAGTCCGACGTCCCGGCGAGGACCTTGCCCAGGCCGAGGACCGTGCCGCCGCCGAGCGGGGTGCCGCCGAGGCGCTGCACCTTGGGGCCGTCGACGAGCAGGACGGAAGTTCCCGTCCCGATCGAGACGAGCAGGAACCGTTCACCGACCTCGAGGGCGATGTCCTGGACGCCGGCATGCCAGGCATCGAACTCGTCCACGGTCCGTCCGGCCGGGATCCGCGCGAGGAGCCGCTTGGCGCCGCCGCCGGTCAGTCCCACGTGGGCCGGGGCGGCCGCCTCGACCTTCGCGAGGATCGCCTCGGTCTGCTCGCTCGGAAGGGCCTCGAGCCGGGCCGAGCCGTCCTCGGAAGGGAGCGCGAGCTTGGTGAGGGTCGCCCCGGCGTCGATGCCGGCGGCGTTCGCAGGACCTTCCGCTCTCGTCATGGCGCGCATCATACCGGGGCCGGTGCCCGGGCCGTATTGAAATGGGCCGGGGATCCATGCACCATGCGTCATCGGCCGGCCCGTTTCGGCCGCCGCCCGGAGGACGAGCGATGAGCGCCAGTGGCGATGCCTTGGAGCAGGAAGTCAAGGACCTGCGTCAGGACGTAGCGGCCCTTCGCAAGGCGCTCCGCGAGGAGACCGCGCGCCGCAAGAGCGCGGGTTCCGGTGGCTCGGGCGCTTCTAGTGGTTCCGAAAAGGTCGAGCGCCTGCGCACCGCCGCGGCGGACGCCACCGAGCAGGCCAAGGCCGGGATCGATCAGGCCAAGGCGGGCCTCGATCAGATCGAGCAGCAGATCGAGGAGAAGCCCGTGCAGAGCGTGCTGATCGCGCTCATCGTCGGGTTCATCCTCGCCCGGATCCTCGGGCGCTAGCACGGCCCATGGCCAGCATCGATCCGATCAACGACGCGCGGAACCTCGCCGAGGCAGAGCTCCTCCGGGTGCGCGCTTCGGCGCGTTCCGTGGTGAAGCAGAGCCTCTTCCAGGTCGTGGCCGTGCTGCTCGCGGTCGGCGGCCTGCTCATGCTCCTCGTCGCGGGCTTCCTCGCACTCTCCGAGGCCTACGGCTCGCTGAACGCGGCCTTGATGATCGGGGGCGCGCAGTTCTTCCTGGCGCTCGTGCTGGTGCTTCTCGCGCGGCCGCTTTCGCGTTCTTCGGACCTCGAGGCAGCGGAGCAGGCGGCGCGCCGGGCCCGGGCGGACCTCGCGAGCGACGCCGAGGCCCTGGGCTCGATTCTTCGGCTGCTGTCCGGAGACGCCTCCGAGTGGACCTCGGAGAAGCGCATGTCCCTGCTCGTCGCGGCCTTCGGCGTCGGGATCGGGCTCGGCATGCGCGGCCGCCCGCGGCGGCGCGAGTAGGCCGGGCTCCGTCGGCTCGGACGGGCGGGCTACTTCATCTTCATCTGTCGTTCGAGCAGTCTTCCGCCGGCTTCCCGCCAGGCCTGGATCGCGCTACCGGCGAGCGCGGGGTTGTAGGTGTCTTCCTCGTAGCTCCACAGATGGTCCCCGGCGTAGTGGATCTTCGACCAGGTCGGGAACTGGAAGGGCGGCCCGTCCGGGTCCGTCGGGTGGGCGAGCCGGTTCTGGCACTGGAAGACGACCCAGCCGCGCTCCTCGTCGACGACGTGCCAGTCCATCGGGAAATCCATCTGCGGGTAGGGAGCCATCACTCCCGTGATCCACTCGCGCACGGCATCGCGCCCGTGGAACTCGCCGAAGGCGTGCTCCACGTAGTGGACGTCCTCGGTGAACTTGTCCGCCCAGGCCTGCCAGTCCTTTCGGCGCGAGGCGTCGTCGTTGACGGCGACGTAGTGGGCAAAGGCTTCTTCGAGTTCGGCGCGGGAAAAGCGGGGCATCGGTCCTCCATCGGCGGCGGCAGGCTATCACGCGCGGCTCCGGCACGGTCCCATGGCGGCGAACGCCGGAGCCGGCCTCCGGGGTTGTCCGTACGGCCGAATCCGACGTTCACGGTGCGGACTCGGGGCCCGACCCGATCGAGTGGAGGCGCAGTCGAGCCGATCCAGTGAAAGCACCGCCTGGAGAAATTCCCTCTCATGGATGAGAACCCCGAAGTCGCCGAACCCGTGGACGCCGAGAGCGTGGATGCGGAGGGCGCGGCGCGAGTCACCGAAGCGTCTTCCTCCAGCTCCTTCCGCGGCGGCGCCGTGCTCGAACTCGGCATCGTGGTGTTGATGGCCGCGGGTGCTGCGTCGTTCCTCGGCGCGAGCGTACGCGACCACGCGCACAAGGAGTCGGCGCGGAAGGAACAGCTCCAGGCGGCCCACATCGACACCACCGAGCTTTCCCTGGCGGTCCGGGATTTCGCCCACTCGGGTTCCGGGCGCGCGCGGGACCAGGCGATCGCCGCGATCGCGGACCTTGGGGCCCGGCTCTCGACCCTCGAGACGCTCTGGCCCGAGCAGTCCGAGAGCATCGCCCGGACCGAAGAGCATACGCGCGCCGTGGCCCAGGCGGGCGAGGCGCTGTGGAGTTCCTCCGACGCCCGGGGCTCGAAGCTCGTCTCCTTCGAGAAGATCCTCGCCGGTCTCGATGGACAGCTCGGACAGCTCGACATGGCGCTCACCCAGGAGTCGCGTGAGGGCATGCGGGAGCTCGCGGAGCGCTGCTACATGGTGCTCGCCGGGCTCGCGCTCGTGCACGTGATCGTCGGGCTGACGGCCCTGCGGCGCGAACGGCGCCACCTCGAGACCTGGCGGAACGCCCGCGAAGGCCTGGCCGTGGCGCTCGATGCCGCGCGCGAGGACGATGCCTCGGTCGCGATCGATCCCGTGCTCGGGGATCGCGTCGTCCGGGCGCTCGAGACGCTGCGCGAGACGCACCATGGACTGATCGAGGCGAGCGCCGAGGAGCGCCGCCACGCGCGCTTCGCCCAGGAGCTGATCGAAGCCCTCGAGCTCGACGACACGCCCGAGCACGTCTACGAGACCGTCGCCCGAGCGGCGAAGCTGCGCCTTCCGGGTTCGAGCTTCCGGCTCCTCGTTTCCGACGACTCGGGCTCGTCCCTCGAAGAACGCGTGGCCGAGGGGCCGGCACTCTGCGACGCCCCGTTGCCGCGCCGTTGCCCGGCGATCCGCAAGGGCCGCGTCATCTCCTTCACCGACAGCGCGGGCCTCGCGCGGTGCCCGTTCCTGAAGGACGAAGACAGCCGGGTCATGTGCGCGCCCGTGGCCGCGGCCGGGAAGGCGTTCGCCGCCGCCCAGCTCTCGCTGAGCGAAAAGGACGACACCGAGATCCTCGAGACGGATCTGACCACCCTCGTCGGGACGCTCGGCACCCGGCTCGGCGTCGTCCGGACGCTGGTCGAGCGCGAGCAGGAGGCGGCCACGGACCCGCTCACGAACCTCGCCAACCGGCGGGCCATGGGGCAGCGGCTCGAGGAGCTCGACCGGACGGCCACGCCCTACGCCGTCCTGGCCTGCGACCTCGACAAGTTCAAGCGCCTGAACGACGTCCACGGCCACGAGACCGGGGACCGCTGCCTCGTGACCTTCGCCAACGTCCTTCGGGGCCAGTGCCGGGACACGGATCTTCCCTGCCGGCCGGGCGGCGAGGAGTTCCTGGTGATCGCCACGGGGGTCGACGCCGACGGCGCGGCGATCCTCGCCGGGCGCATCCGGGAGTCGCTGGCGCTGGCGTGCGAGCAGAGCGGGCCGGAGTTCACCGTCTCGATCGGGATCGCCGCCCGCCCCGAGCACGGGATCAGCGGGGACGAGCTCCTCAAGATCTCGGACCGCGCGCTCTACGAGGCGAAGGACCAGGGCCGCGACCGCGCGGTCATCGCCGGCCGCGGCGGGCCCGGCGCACCTCCCGAACCGAAGGATCCGGCCGAAGCGCCGGGCGCTCGGGCCTAGGCGGCGCGCACGAGGCGCTCGACCATCTCCTGGCGCCCGGGTCCGAGGTCCATCGGTTCCCGCTCGTCGCGCGCGTTGTAGCAGGCGACCACGCGGCCGAAGAACATCGGGTCCTTCATCAGGTCTTCCGGTGCATCGAGCAGGTTCATGATGCGCATGAAGCGGCGCAGGACGTGGACGTCGGTGCGGATGGCAGGGAGCAGGCCGTCCCGCAGAACGGACCGCATGAAGGCGCGCGGGTTGTTCGTGCCGTCGGGACGGACCATCTCGAAGGGGTTCTCGCCGCGCCGCTGGGCCTGGTTGACCTCGACGGCATCGCGATCCTGCTGCACCTGCATCCGGTACCAGGGCACGACTTCACGCTCGATGGCTTCGTCCTGGGCCAGGACGAGGGCTTCCGGGTCGTCGCCGTGGGCACGCAGCGCTGCCGCGAGCTCGAAGGCGCCCACCCAGGCCAGGCTGCAGCCCCGTCCCGTGATCGGGTTCGTGTGGATGAGGGCATCCCCGATCGCGACGAGTCCATGGCAGAGTGGCTTGCCGTCCTCGACGAGGAAGCGCCGCGTGTTGTTGAGGTTCGCCATGGCGTGGACGTCGGAGATCGGCTCCGAGATCTCCGGCGAGACCCAGTCGGCCACGCGCGGCAGGCTCGCGGCGGCGGCCTCGAAGGCCGGCCGGTGCAGGACGGCGCGCAGGGCATCGTCGTCCGGCGAAGCGGCCAGGGTCACGGAGAAGATGCGCGCGTCGCCGGGGAAGAGCCCGATCTTCAGGTAGCCGAGGTCTTCGCCGACGATCGGGCCGTCCATCACCGGCGGTTCGACGCCGTCCCGCAGCTTGTAGAAGCGTGAGGTGTAGAAGATCCCGCAGGGCTCGGACTCTTCGCGGACGGGCGGCGTCCCGGCCGCCTCGAGCCAGCGGCGGAGCTTCGAGCGCCGCCCGCTCGCGTCGACCACGAGGTCCGCGGGGAGCTCGTGCTCGCCCGCGGCGTCGTGGAAGCGCACGCCCGTGATGCGCGGCGGTTCGCCGGGCTCGGAGGTCAGGCCGAGCACGCTCGCGCCGTCGCGGAAGTCGAGGCGCCCCGTGTCGAGTACGTGGCGCCGCAGGACCCATTCGAAGGTGATGCGCCGGCAGGCGAGCAGGGTGACGTCCTCGTCCGCGGGTTCCAGCGCGGCATCCGGCATGAGCTGCGCGATCATGTCCGTGAGCCGCAGCTCGTCGGCGCCGCAGGCGAGGAGCTTCTCGAGCAGGTCGGGGGCGTTGTCCCGGATCAGGTTCCGCAGGCGGGCCAGCAGGGCGTGGCTATGGCGCGTCTGGGGCGAGCCGCGCCGCTCCCACTGTTCGAAGGCCTCGACGTGGCTCTCCGGCATGGGCGCCGCATCCCCTTCGAGGATGGTCACGCGGTGCCCGTCGGCGGTGAGGGCGAGGCCCGCACCGAGCCCCGCGACGGAGCCGCCGATCACCACGACGTGTTTCGATTCGCTCACCGGACGCTCCTAGGACGACTTCTTGGCGTTCTTGGCCGCCTGTTCCTGGTTGTGCTTCTGCATCTCGGAGCCGATGGCCTGGGTCATCGCCCCGATGAAGGCGGGCCGGTTCTTCACCGCCCAATCCATGCTCGCGCGGCGCGGCTCGCACAGACCCTGGAACTGCGGTGCAACGTAGCGGGCGAACAGCTCGTAGCTAGCTTGGGTCTTCTCGAAGTTCGCCCAGTTGTGCGCGAGGAAGAGGAACGCGCCGAAGCCGCCGCTCTGTTCCCAGCACTTCTCGAGCTGCGCCGCGGCGTCGTCCGGATCTCCGATCACCGCGAAGCCCGACTCGTTCAGGGCGTCGACGGCATCGTCGACGCCGCCGGCCGGGGCGAGCGGCAGGGCGGCCACCTCCTGGAAGTAGCGGAGCCAGTCCTGCAGGCCGAAGCGCACGTCCTCGCGCGCCTGCTCGCGGGTCTCCGCGATGTGCATCGGCCCGACCAGCCGCCAGTTGCGCCGGTCGATGGCCTTGCCGAACTCGTCGGCCTTGCCCTGGTAGATCTCGTAGTTCGTTGCCAGGGCGTTGAAGCCGCCGGTCGTGGTGGCGCCGATGGAGAGGAGCGAGAGTCCGTGCTTGCCGGCCGCGCGGGCCCCCGCCGGCGAGACCTGGGAGGCCACGGCGATCTCGATGTGCGGCTCGGTGAACGGGCGCAGCTGGAGCCGCGCGTCGCGCAGGGTGAACCAGTCGGCTTCGTGGGTCACGGTCTCGCCCGAGAGCAGCGGGACGAGGACGCCGATCGCCTCGTCCATGCGGTCGCGCTGGGTCTGGACGTCGATGCCCATCATGAACGCGTCCGAGGGCAGGGCGCCGGGTCCGACTCCGAACATCACCCGGCCGCGGGTCATGTGGTCGAGCTGGTTGATGCGGTCCGCGACCATCAGGGGGTGGTGGTAGGGGAGGGAGACGACCCCCGTGCCGAGCCGGATGTCGCGCGTGCGCTCGGCGGCCGCCGCGATGAAGAGTTCCGGCGAGGCGATCAGCTCGTAGCCCGCCGAGTGATGCTCGCCGATCCAGGCCTCCTCGAAGCCCAGCCGGTCGAGATGCTCGACCAGCTCGAGATCCCGCCGGTAGGCGAGGTACGGATTCTCGTGGGGCGGGTGGAAGGGCGCGATGAACGTGCCGAAGCGAAGGCGGCGTTCGGTCTCGGTCCTGGGCTCGGTCATTTCGGGGCTCCTGGGTTCGTGGGCCCGGCGGCGAGCAGGCCGCCGAAGACCACGTCGAAGAACTGGTTGCGGATCTCGTCCACCGAGAGCTCGCCCTCGGGGAAGACGTTGCCGGAGAGGATCGCGCCCGCCGTCGAGAGCAGCACGGCTGCGGCCAGGCGCGGGTCGACGCTGCGGCGGAATTCGCCGCGGGCCTGGCCGCGGCGCACGATGGTCTCGATCAGGTCCGGGAAGTCGCGGCCGTGGGCGTGGGCAACGGCGATGGCCTGGGGGTTCGCGAAGAACTCGCGGACCATTGCGCTCGTGACGCCCGCGTGGGCGACGAGCCGCCCGATCATGAGGTCGACGAGGCTCGAGAGCTCCTCGCGGGCGCTCGCGGGCTCCTCGGCCCGGCTGGCCTCGTAGTCTGCCGCGACCTGGTTGCTGAACTCGTAGAGCAGGGCGGCCTTCGTCGGGAAGTGGGCGAAGAAGGTGCCGCGCGCGACGTCCGCCGCCTCACAGATGGCCTCCACGGTGACGGCGTCGAAGCCCCGGTGCTCGAAGAGCGCCATGGCCGCCCGGTAGATCTCCTGCCGCGTCCGGGCCTTCTTCCGCTCGCGGCGGGTCGGCTCGGGTTCGCGCTCGGACCCGGGTTCGAGGGCCAGCTCGGCCGTTTGGGTGGGTTCGGTGGCTCCCACGGCTCCTCCCAAGGGGTGCCTGGAGCTTAATCTAAGACTAGACTGGAGTCTACTTCCAGCGCCCCGGAGGCCCCATGTCCGAGATCCAGGAGAAGACCGTCACCACCAACGGGATTTCGTTGAACGTGCTCGAGGCGGGGGAGGGGCCGCTCGTCCTGCTCGTGCACGGCTGGCCCGAGCTCGCGCACTCCTGGCGGCACCAGCTCGTGGCGCTGGCGGACGCGGGCTACCGCGCGGTGGCGCCCGACATGCGTGGCTACGGCAAGAGCGCCCTGCCCGAAGCGATCGATGCCTACACGATCTTCCACCTCGTGGGCGATCTGGTCGGCCTCGTCGACCACTACCGGGAAGAGCAGGCGGTCGTCGTCGGCCATGACTGGGGTTCGATCATCGCCTGGGGCGCGGCCCAGATCCGGCCGGCCCGCTTCCGCGGCGTCTGCGGCATGAGCGTTCCGTTCGTCCCGCGCATGCCGCTTCCGCCGACACAGATGATGAAGGCCATGGCCGGCGACCGCTTCGTCTACATCCTCTACTTCCAGGAGCCCGGCAAGGCCGAAGCGGAGTTCGAGGCCGACGTCCGTATGGCGCTGCGCAAGATCTACTACACCGCCTCGGGGTCGCTCCCGGAGGATCACGTCTTCGACATGAACCTGCCGAAGAGCTCGGGCTTCCTGGATCCGATGATCGACCCGGAGAAGTTCCCCGGCTGGCTCCCCGAGGCGGATCTCGACGTCTACGTCGAAGCCTTCGAGCGAACCGGGTTCCGCGGGGGCCTGAACTACTACCGGAACCTCGACCGCAACTGGGAGCTGATGGGCGCCTGGCTCGGCGGCAAGGTCGAGATCCCGGCGCTCTTCGTCGGCGGCGCCAAGGACCTCGTGGTGACCGGCCCGCCGGGCGGCCCGGGCAACCCCATGCTCGCCGCGATGCCGAGTTTCGTCCCCGACCTGCGCGGCACCGTGATGGTCGAGGGCGCCGGCCACTGGAACCAGCAGGAAAACCCCGAGGGCACGAACCAGGCCCTGCTCGAGTTCCTCGAAGGTCTCTAGCTCTCGCGCCCGGGCGTCTTCCGGAACAGGTGCTTGCGGGCTTCCTCGTCGGGTCCACCCTCGAAGGTCGGCCCGCGGGTGTCCTTGCCGACGTCGTAGCCGCGGCGCAGGGCCGGGCGCTGCTTCAGGGCGTCGTACCAGCGCCGCACGTTCGGGAAGGCGTCGAGGTCGAGACCCTGGCTCTTGTAGGTGATCACCCAGGGCCAGCTCATCATGTCGGCGATGCTGTACTCGTCGCAGATGAACTCGCGTCCGGCGAGGCGGCGGTCGAGCACGCCGTAGAGCCGCTCGGCTTCGTTGCGATAGCGCTCGATGGCGTACGGGACCTTCTCGGGCGCGTAGAGCTTGAAGTGGCCGTGCTGGCCGAGCATCGGGCCGAGGCCGCCCATCTGCCACATCACCCACTGCAGGACGTCACTCCGGCCGCGCACGTCCGCGGGAAGGAAGCGGCCCGACTTCTCGGCCAGGTAGACGAGGATCGCGCCGGACTCGAAGACGGCCAGGGGCTCCCCGCCGTCGCCCGGTTCGTGGTCGACGATCGCCGGCATGCGGTTGTTCGGGCTGATCGCCAGGAACTCGGGAGCGAACTGCTCGCCGCGGCCGATGTTCACGGGCACGACGCGGTAGGGGAACTCCATCTCCTCGAGGGCGATCGAGGCCTTCCAGCCGTTCGGGGTGGGCCAGTAGTAGAGGTCGATCACGGGCTCTCCATGCGGGCGAGTGGCGCTCGGGCTCTGATACCCTGCGCGCCATGAAGGCAGCAGTCTACTACGAGACCGGCGCGCCGGACGTGTTCCGCTACGAGGACGTTCCGGATCCGGTGTGTCCGCCCGGCGGCGTGCTGATCGAGGTGAAGGCGATCAGCATCGAAGGCGGCGACGTCCTGAACCGCGCGGGCGGGCTGATGGCCGCGAAGCCGCACATCGTCGGCTACCAGTGCGCCGGGATCGTGCGCGAGGTCGGCGAGGGCGTGACCGACCGCGAACCCGGGCAGCGCGTCGTCTGCATCAACCTTCACGGCTCCCACGCGGCGCTCCGGGCCGTACCGGCGGGTTCGACCTGGGTGGTCGGAGAGGACGTCGACCTCGAAGCGGCGGCCTGCGTGCCGATCCCGGTCGGCACCGCCGACGATTGTCTGTTCGAGTTCGGGCGCCTCCAGGCCGGCGAGACGGTGCTCGTCCAGGCCGGGGCGGGCGGCGTCGGGATGGCGGGCGATCCAGCTCGCGAAGCGGGCCGGTGCGACCGTCCTCGCCACCGCTTCGAGCGACGAGAAGCTCGGGCGCCTGAAGGGCCTCGGCCTCGATCACGGCATCAACTACCGCGAGGTCGATTTCGTCGATGCCGTGCGCGAGATCACCGGCGGCCGCGGCGTCGATCTGGTCGTCGATTCCCTGGGCGGCGAGATCCTCGAGAAGAGCATCGAGGCTGCCGGCTACCGGGGACGGATCACGACCGTCGGCGGGGCCGCGCGCGACGAGCACCGCCCGGACGTGACCCTCCTGCGTCCGACCAACAAGACGCTGGTCGGCATCTTCTTCGGCGCGGAGCTCATGACCCACCCCGAGCGCGTGCATCCCATGGTGGCCCGCCACATCGCCGACGTCGCGAGCGGAGCCCTCGAGATCGTGATCGATCGAAAGCTCCCGCTCTCCGAGGCCGCCGAGGCGCACCGCTACATCGAGAGCCGGAAAGCCTTCGGCCGCGTGCTCTTGATTCCCTAGGGCCGCGTGCTCTTGATTCCCTAGGATCGGGCCATGGCCAGCGAGGAGCCGGAAGAGCGCGAGGAGAGCCGCCGCGAGTACATCGGGCGGGTGATCTTCGGCTACGAGACCCGCTCGGGCCGCGCCTTCGACGTGGCGCTGCTCTTCCTGATCCTCTCGAGCGTCCTGCTCGTGATGCTCGAGACCGTCCAGTGGATCCGTGAGGAGCACGGGCCGCTGCTCGTGGCGCTCGAGTGGATGTTCACGGGCGTGTTCACGATCGAGTACGGCCTGCGTCTCTGGGTCGCGCGCAGCCGCCTCAACTATGCGCGCAGCTTCTTCGGCGTGGTCGACCTGCTCTCGGTCCTGCCGACCTACCTGAGCCTCTTCCTGCCGGGGACGCAGTCGCTCCTCGTGATCCGCGCCCTGCGCCTGCTCCGCGTGTTCCGGGTCCTGAAGCTCTCCCGCTACCTCGGTGAGGCCAACGTGCTCGTCACGTCCCTGCGCTCGAGCGGCTACAAGATCACCGTCTTCCTCGGGACGGTGCTCGTGCTCGTCACGATCGTGGCCACGCTGATGTATCTGATCGAGGGGCCCGAGCACGGCTTCACCAGCATCCCGCGCGCCTTCTACTGGGCGATCGTGACCATGACGACGGTCGGGTACGGGGACATCGCGCCCGAGACGACGCTCGGCCAGATCCTGGCCGGCGCCGTCATGTTGATCGGCTACAGCATCATCGCCGTGCCGACGGGGATCGTGTCTGCGGAGATGGCCTACTCCGCGCGGCGCCATCGCACGTGTCCGAGCTGCGGCGCCGACGGTCACGACGGCGATGCACGCTTCTGCCGTATCTGCGGGGACGTGCTCGGCGGCGGCGGCTAACCCGCGAGGGGCCTCGACCGCGCGCGTTCAGCCGGACGAAGAGGAGCGCCGGCCCGGGCGTGACTCCGAGAGCAGCGCCGCCAGGCAATCGCGCAGCGCCCCTTCGCTGAGCGCTTCGAGCCCCGGGTGGCACGGGACGTTCACGATGCGCGCGTAGAGGTCGTCGGCCGTGGCATGTCCGCGCTCGAGAGGTTCGTAGTACTTCCGAAGGGTTACGCAGCGATTCTCGAGCGGTTTCTCCCCCACCGGGTGGGGGGCGAGGAGCGGGACGTGGGCGGGCGTCGCCTGGCGCCGGCGATCGATGCCGCCGAGCACCTCGTAGCCGAGGCGCCGCGCGATCGTGGCGATCCGCGCGTGCTGGAGGTGGTAGCGCGGCGAGAGCGCTTCGAAGTCCCGCAGCCGCTGCTGGATGAAGGCGCAGGCGAAGTCCGAGATCTTGCCGTTGAACGAGAGGGCGCCCGTGGCATGGCCGCGGTAGGTGCCGAAGTTGAAGATCGAGCGCAGGACGTCGGCGTCGGCGGCGTCGACGATGGCGCAACCGCCTTCGCCCATGCCCCAGGGCTTCGTGTGATGGAAGCTCACAATCTCGTCGGTCGGGTACCGCTGCTTGCGGTAGTGCGCATCGAGGCCGAGGGCCGAGTCGAGGAGCAGCACCTTGCCGCGCTCGCGGCACAGCCGCTGGTAGGGCGCCGGGTCTTCGAGGGCTCCGAAGGTGTTCGTCACGAGGACGGCGTCCCAGGCGTCCTCCGGGAGGCGCTCGAGGGCGCGTAGATCGAGCATGGCCCGCGCGTCGCAATCGACGAGGCGGGCTTCCGAGAACGGACCCTGCCGGGCGGGATGGAACCCGAAAGCGGAGGTGACCCACCGGAGGGGCCGGCCGGCCCGATACTGGGCGAGCGCCGCGAGTCCGAAGAGGGCGGCGGTCCCGGAAGCGCAGACGACCGCGCGGCGCGACGAGGGCAGGCCGAGCATCCGGCCGAGCTCCTCTTCGAGGCGCTCGGAGGCGGGCCCGAAGTTCGTCCAGTGGTTGCGTTCCTTCGAAGCGCCGAGCGCGCCTTCGACGAACCCGAAGTCGACGGCCTTCTTCTCGACGAAGGCGACCGGGCCCCGTCGATCGACGGCGGGCTTGGCGGCCGACCGTTTCGTGCGAGCGGGCGCCGGCGCCGTGCGGGCCGTGATGGTCCGAGGGCGGACGAGCGTGCGGCCGTGCCGCGCGGTGAGCTCTTCGAAGCCGAGGTGCTGCGCGATGTGGTTCCAGTGCAGCCGCCCCCAGGGCGCCTGCTGCGCGCGCGCCGGGTCGCAGACGTCGAGCGCGGATCCGAGATCGATCAGGAAGGCGTTTCGCAGGCGGCCGTGGAGCTCGAGGGTGAGCCACGGCGAGAGCAGCCCCGCGTGGAACAGGTACGCGACCGGCGCGCCATGGAAGGAGGCGTGCTCGCGCTCGATGCGGGCGGCCAGGGCTTCGCGTTCGGCCACGTCGGTCTTCGCGGAGACCGGGGTGAGCCCGAAGCGCGGGAGCTTGAGGCGTCCGCCGACCTCGATCAGCCACTCGGGGCCCACGGCCACGACGTTCCAGGGGCGCAGGGCCTCGTAGAGCGCACGGATGCTGCCGTCGATCGTTCCCCGCATCCAGAGCTGGGCGTCCTGGGCGACGAACCCGCGAGGCAGGGTCTCCTCGATGGCCGTGAGGACCGCGGCGTCGCCGCGCTCTTCGGCGCGGTGGCGATCGGCTTCGGGGTAGGGGAGATGGCTGGTGGCGACGAAGCGGTTCGGGTCGGCTTCCGATGCGAGGGAGAGCTGCGCGATCAGATCGTGCAGCAGCTCGCCGTGCGGGCTCAGCGAAGCGGCGGTTCCCTTGGGCAGGCGAAGCCAGGCATCCCAGAAGGAGCGTCCCGCCCGCGCGAAGGCGAAGAACTGCTGGCGCCGCACGCGTTCGGCGAAGTACGAGACCGGCGTCGGGTAGACCGACGGGCGGTGCCGGCCGGAAAGGGGGACCGGCTGCCAGGCGGATGTCGTCATGGGGTGGCTCTCTTCGTCGCGGGCAGGTTCGCGGCTGCGGCTCTTCCATCGGCAGCCGAGCGGCATCCTTGAAAGGAGCGATGGGGCCGCTTCAGATTGAACGTTGCGAAAACCACTCGTGGCGCGGCGGGGTTGGCCGGCGCTCCTGCGCCTCAACTCGGAGCTGAAACCGGCCGATTCAGGGAGCGGGGCCCCGGGCCCGTGAGGAGCGCATGTCCGACGCCGAACGCACCGAGAACGCGCCGCCCCGCGACGAGGTCGCGCCGCCCGTGACCGCACGACAGACGGTGGTCCGGACGGTCGTGCCCGGAACGCTCCTGGCGGTGGCATCGGGGAACGTCACGCTGCTCTCGGTGAACGCGCTCTCGCGCTCCGGCGACGTGACCGAGGGTTCGGCGCTCCTCGTCGGATTCGCCGTCCTCCACATCGCGCTCGTGCTCTGGCTCTACGCCGGATTCTTCCGGGACGTGCTCGCCATCGACCCGGCGCGGCGTGCCGAGCCGGTCGATCTCGCCACGTTGGAACGAGGCTTCGAACGCGTCGTCAACGCGCCCCGCTTCTGGGCCCTGCGCTCCTTCGGATGGTTCGTGCTCGTCGGCTTCGAGCTCCAGGTGTATCGCCACTGGTCCGCACCGGAGATGTTCCCGGTCGGCCAGCTCGCGATCCGCATGGTCGGCAACCTGGCCGGCGCCTTCGTGTACGCCGCGTTGCTCTTCTTCCTGCTGAAGGCGTTCTTCCGGCCGCTGCTCGACTCGCTCGCCCGGGAACTGCCCGACCTCGACGCCGCCCGCGAGCGGATCCAGCCGCTGCCGCTGCGAGCGAAGCTCCTCGTCGGGGTCACGGGCGCGCTCCTCGTGAGCATGCTCTACGGCGTGACGCTGGCCCACGTGCGGGGCGTTCGAACCGCCGAGGCAGCGGCCACCCAGCTCGGCGCGCGCGTTCTCGACGGGGTCGCCGAGGACGCCGCGGCCTTGGCGGCGTTCGAGCCGGTCGCGGAAGCGGTCGAGGAGAATGCCGACGCCGAGGTGGCGGAAGAGCCGGCGCCCTTCCGCAGCGAGGAGCAGGTGACGCGGGACGTCGCAAAGCGTCTCGGGCTCGTCGATCGGATCGTCTTCGTCGACCCGGCGGGGAATGCCGGGTTCTCGGCGCTCGACGGCCTGCTGCTGCCCTTCGAGGTCGAGTGGTTGAGGCAGACGGGCCTCGAGCGAGGCGACAGCCGGGGGCTCGACTCGCCGAACCACTTCGCCTGGCGCGCGCTCGCGGACGGCCGGCTCGCCCTCGCGATCTCCCGGGCCGAGACCTACGGCGCCTTCGTGCCGGGCTGGTCCGGCGCGGTCGGCTTCTTTCTCGCCTTCGTCCTGCTCGCGACCCTGGCGATCGCCTGGATGCTGGCGTCCGACATGGAGCGGGCCGTCGGCAAGCTCGGCGCGGAGACCGCGCGTCTCGCCTCGGGCGACCTCCGGGCCGGAGATCCGGTGCTGCGGGAGGACGAACTCGGGCAGCTCGCGAGCGGTCTCGAGCACATGGGCCGGAGCCTCGGCGCCATGATCGTGGGCGTCCGCGGCACCGCCGATCGCGTCGATTCCGCGGCCGGCGAGATCGCCGCCGCCAGCGCGGACCTGCTCACCACCAGCGAGGAACAGCGCACCGGTGCCGACACCCTGCGGACGTCGCTGCTCGGCGTGACGGGTCAGGTGGAGGGGATCGCCGCGACGGCCCAGCAGCTCACCTCGGCCGTGGACGACGGCTCCCGTTCGATTCTCGAGATGCGCGGCTCGGGCCAGCACCTCGACGAGAGTGCGAACCTGTTGAACGAGAAGGTCGAAGAGGTCTCGAGCGCCATCGACGAGCTGATCCGCAGCGTACGCGACGTGCTCGACAACGCCGAGCACCTCTCGGGGGCGGCGGTCGATACCTCGAGCAGCATGGAGGAGATGGCGGCGTCCCTGCGCGAGGTCGACGCCAACGCCGTCGAGACGGCGCGGTTGTCCCAGGGCGTGGTGGAGCAGGCCGAAGGCGGCCGCTCGAAGGTGCGCGAGACGGTGAAGGGGATGGAGGAGATCCGCGAGACCACCGAGACGGCGCGCAGCGTGATCAACGACCTCGGCCGCCGCACCCACGAGATCGGCGAGATCGTCAACGTCATCGACGACGTCGCCGAGGAGACGAACCTGCTCGCCCTGAACGCTGCGATCATCGCGGCCCAGGCCGGCGAGAACGGGCGCTCCTTCTCCGTCGTCGCCGATGAGATCAAGAAGCTCGCGGACCGCGTGCTCACCAGCACGAAGGAGATCGAGGGAGTGATCCGCTCGGTCCAGAACGAGGCGGCCAACGCCGTCGGCGCGATCGAGCGCGGTTCGCGGGCCGTCGAAGGCGGCGTGCGCCAGGCGGTCGATGCCGGCGAAGCTCTCGACGCGATCACCGACGCCGCGCGATCGAGCGGGAGCCGGATCGGTGAGATCGTGACCGCGGTCAACGAACAGACGCGGGCGGCGGGCCACGTCGTTTCCTTGATGGAGCGCGTGCGCGCGGGCGTCGACCAGATTCGGCGGGCGGGCCAGGAGCAGGACCGGGGCAACGAAGCCGTTCTCGCCACGAGCGAGGTCATGCGGGAGATCGCTGCGAAGGTGAAGTCGGTGGCCGGGGAGCAGGCCCAGGGCTCCGGGAGCATCGCCGACGGCGTCGACGCGGTCCGTGAGGCCGTCCAGCTGATCAGCGCCGCCCTGTCCGAGCAGTCGGTCGCGTGCGGCGCGGCCGAGGGTGAGGTCCGCGAACTCGAGGCCCGCACCCAGGCCCACGGCGGCCTGGCCGAGGCCATGGAAGTCGCGGTCGGCGGCATGCGCGGCGAAGCCGAGCGGCTCCGCGAGGCGGTCGACCGCTTCCGCGTCTGACCCTCCCGCACCCGCTGGCCGCAAGGCCCCGGATCGGGCAGTGTTCCCGGGTGTCCGGGCGACGCACCTTTCTTCGCTACATGCTCTTCCAGATCCCCGAGTGGTCGCTCGTGGCGCTGATCCTCCTCGGCGTCCACAACTACACCGAGGCGCCGGCGTGGCTCCTCGTGGCGGGGGCCGTCGGCTTCGCCGTCAAGGACGTGCTCCTCTATCCGTGGATGAAGCGCGCCTACGAGAAGGTCGGCGCCGACCCGGGCGAGCATCTCGTCGGCCGGCTGGCCACGGTGGTCGAAGGCCTGAAGCCCCACGGCTGGGTGCGCGTGAACGCCGAACTCTGGCGCGCGGTGGCGGACCATGGGGAGATCGAGACCGGAGCGGCCGTGCGCGTCGAGGCGCTCGAGGGCCACGAGCTGCGCGTCGTCCGGGTCGGGCCCGAAGGCGCGGCCACGACGCCCCCGGAAGGCTCGGCGCCCTAGGGCCCGCTCGGAGGTTCGTCGAGGCGCCGCGTGAGCGCTTCGATGCGTTCGAGCCGCCCCGGGTCGTCCTCCTTGGCGGCGAGGGATTCCACGATCCGGGCGAGCCGCGGCGCGGTCGTGGCGGCGTCGAGCTTGGTCCCCGTTCCCGCGTCCTCGAAGAAGTCGATGATTGCGTCGCGCAGGGACGGGTCGTCGACGAGGCCGTAGGCCTTCCAGGGCAGGGCCAGGAGCTTCGCGGCGCGGAAGGAGTCGTCGAAGTAGCCGGGTCCGCCCGGGTCCGCCTGGGCGCGGTGATTCAGCTCGAAGTAGCTCACGGCGACGGCGTTCAGCGCGTCGAAGTTCCGCCGGTCGACGGGCCGATGCTCGAGGTCGCGCCGGAGGGGGCGGATGTCGAGGTCGCCGCGCTGGTTGGGATCGAGGACGTGACGGAAGAAGGCGGGGTAGCGGGCCTCGAGATCGCTCTGGACCGCGTCGCTGCCGGCGTGGTGCCACTGCTCGCCGCTGTCGGTCAGCCGGTAGCGAGCGGGGCCGGCCGAGCTGCCCGAACTGCCGCACCCGAAGACGAAGAGCAGGAGGCACGCGAGCGCGCCACGCAGTGCGGCTCCGGCCGGGCTCACGGACGGGCCTCGCGCCACTCGGCCAGGAGTGCGCGGAGATTCTCCGGGGTGTTCTGCGACGGTTCTTCGAGCACGCAATCCAGGAGGTAGCGCAATGCCTCGCCGACCACCGGGCCCGGCCCGCCGCCGACGGCTTCCATCACGGCCTGCCCATCGAGTGCGAGGTCCTCGCGGGTGATCACGAGTCCGCCCGCATCCGCCAGGCCGTCCACCGCCTCCGTCCATTCGGCGAGGAGCGGCTGCGCTCCCGCGGGTTCGGTGGCGCGCGCGAGTGCGAGCAGGGCGGCGAGATCGTCTTCGCCGTGTTTTTGCAGGAGGCGCCGTACGTCCGCCGGCCGGCCGGGGTCCCCTTCGGGCCGGAGCGGGTGGGCGCGCAGCCAGCGAGCGACGCGGTCCGCGACCGCGCGAGAGCAGCGCAGCCGTGCGAGGACCGGGCCGGGGTCCGTTCCGGCGAGCCAGCCGGCGAGACGGAGGTCGCGGTCCGGAGGGAGTGCTTCGACGCGCGCGGCGGCTCGCTCGGAGGTGCCGGGGGCCAGTGCGGCCTCGAGCCCGGTTCGGCGGAGCAGGGCGAGTGCGGAGCGAACACCCCGTCCGAGCAGGGTTCGCTCGAGTTCCGCGCGCAGCCGTTCTCCGGCGACGCCGGGGAGGGCCGCGGCGGTTTCGCCCATGGCCGCTACGAGCTCCGCATCGGGTTCGAAGCCGCCTTCGGACAGAAAGCGCACGGCGCGCAGGGCGCGGAGCGGGTCCTCGCCCAGGCGATCGGCGGCGGACCCGACGGCCCGCAGCCGCCGCGCGAGCAGGTCCGCCCGTCCTTCGAAGGGGTCGACGAAGGATTCCGTGGCCGGGTCGAAGGCCATGGCGTTGATCGTGAAGTCCCTGTGGCCGAGGTCGGAATGCAGGCCGCCCGCGCCGCGGAAGGAGGTCACGTCGACGGGCCCGCACGGCGTTGGGACCATCACCGTTCCGTGTCGCAGGCCGATCGGGATCGCGCACGGAAAGAGGGCCAGGACCTCGTGCGGCGTCGCGGGCGTCGCGACGTCGTAGTCGCGCACCGGTTCGCCGGAGAGATGGTCGCGCACGCAACCGCCGACGAGGAACGAGGCATGGCCGTTCGCACCGAGCGTCGAGAGGATCGTGCGCACGGCCTCCGGGAGCACCATGGCGCCGGGGTCGGAACGAGGATCTCGATTCACCGCGCGAGTCTACCCGTTGCGTTGCCGCGTGACCGCCAGCCCGGTGCGTGTGCGTTGCGCGCAGGCGGGTGGCAGATCGTCACCTCGGAACGGGGGGCGGACACTCACGACCGCTCGGCCCTGCAGGCTGCGGTGGGTTTCGCGGCAGCGGGCTCGGGCGGATGAAGGATGGATCTGCGATGGAGACTCGAATCACTTCCTCGAAGGGCCTGGCTGCGGCGTTGGCGCTGGCGGTCGGCTGCTGGATGGCTCCCCCGGTCCACGCGACGCCGCTCTACTTCGAGGGCCCGAGTGCCTGGGGCTTCGACGGGGCGGACCTTGCAGGAATGCCGATCCACCTGGTCGTCGACGGGAGCTACACCTGGGACAGCGCCGGGGATCCCTCTCTCTCTCCGAGCCTGTCGGTCGTGACCGAGCTGCTCGGACTGATCGGCTCCGAGCCGATGCCGCCGAGCTTCGCCACGCCGCTGCTCGGAAACGTCCGCTACACGGTCACCAACACCACCGGAACGACGCTCGACAACGAGTACCTCGTCTTCACGCTCGGCGCGGTCGACGGCGCGCCGGACCCGTGGCCCTTCATCGAGCCCCACGAGTTCGGCCTGGATTCCGACGGCCTCTTGCTCCTCCACGCCGCGCCCTACTACTTCGGTGCGGTGCTCCTGCCCGTACTCGCTCCGGGCGAAATGCACACCTTCGAGCTCGTCCACGTGGTCGCGGACGATCTGGCGGGCACCGTGATCCCGACCCCGGGCCTCGCGCTGCTGGTGAACCACACGGTCCCGGAACCCGCCGCGATGCTGCTGTTCCTGCTCGGCGGGCTCGGCCTCGCTGGGATGGGCCGAAGGCGCTGATCGCCTGCTTCGGCCTCGGGCCGTTCACGGCCCAGGTCGGCGAGCGTCGGACCCTAGGGCCCACCGAGTCCAGTCCTGACAGGGCGCTTTGATAGACTCGGCCCATGGCCGCCGAAGAACCCTTCGACCCGCGAACGCTTCCGTTCCCGATCCCGCGCCCGGGCGGTCCTCCCGCGCTGCCGGACCCGCCGTCGTGGCTGCCGAGCGGCCTTCAGTCCGAGTGGCGCCACCTGGCCGACCGCGCCGCGCGCCTGCCGACCCGCCTGAACGAGTACGGCTTCGACCCCTTCGGCTACGACCCGAGCTGGACGCTCTCGTTCATCCTGCCGATGCTCTTCTTCTATCGGAACTGGTTCCGGGTCGAGACCCACGGCATCGAGAACGTCCCGAGCGGCCGGGTGCTCCTGATCGCGAACCACGCCGGCAACACCTTCGCCTGGGACGGGGCAATGCTCGCGACCTCGCTCTTCCTCGAAGGCGAGCCGCCGCGCATCGTCCGCGGCATGGCCGAGTACTACCTGCCGCAGATTCCGTTCTTCAACGTCATGATGCACCGCGCGGGGTCGGTCGTCGGCACGCCCGCCAACTGCGTCGAGCTGCTCGAGCACGACGAGGCCGTGATGGTGTTCCCGGAAGGCCAGCGGGGCTTCATCAAGCCCTACAGCCAGGCCTACGAACTCAAGCGCTTCGGTCTCGGCTTCGTGCGGCTGGCCCTCGAGACGGGCACCCCGATCGTTCCGATCGGCATCGTCGGCTCCGAGGAGATCTCACCCGGCATCGCGCGCCTCGAGAGCGTGGCGAAGTGGGTCGGTGCGCCCGCCTTGCCCCTGACCTGGACGATGCCGCTGCTCGGCCCGATGGGCTTCATCCCGTTGCCGACCAAGTTCCGCATCCGCTTCGGCGAGCCGCTCTACTTCGAGGGCGCCCCGAACGACGAGGACTCCGTGATGGAGGGCCACGTCGAGGTCGTGAAGGCCCGCATCCGGCGCCTCGTCGACGAAGGGCTCGCGGCCCGCGACGGCTGGTTCGCCTGACCGCCGCCTCGCCCGCCCGCGTGCGCTAGCGGCCCTCCCACTCCGGCTTGCGCTTCTCGACGAAGGCCCGCTGGGCCTCCGCGGCGTCGCGTGTCCGGCGCAGGGGGCGGCCGAGCGCTTCCTGGCGCTCGTAGGCTTCGGGCAGGGGCGTGGCGAGCAGCTCGCGGACGCCCCGGCGCGTCTCGCGCACGGCGAGCGGCGCGTTCGCCGCGATGGCGTCGGCCGCGCCGAGCGCCGTTTCGAGGAGCCGCTCGGCGGGGACGATGCGGTTCACGAGCCCGACGCGGGCCGCGTGCTCCGCGTCGACGGGCTTCGCCGTCAGGAGCAGCTCGTTCGCGTGGGTCCAGCCGATCTGGCGTGGGAGCATCACCGTCGCGTTGCCCGTCGGGTAGAGACCGAGCGCGACCTCCTCGAGCGCGAAGGTGGCGTCCGGGACGGCGAAGCGGAGCTCCGAGGCCAGCATCAGGTCGAAGCCGCCCGCTCGCGCGTGGCCGTTCACGGCGCACACCAGGGGGGTCGCCAGGTCGAAGCCGGCGAGCAGGGCCGTGCTGACGTCACGCAGGGCCTCGAAGACCTCGGGCTCGACGCGCTCACCCCGGGCCAGCCGCTGGGAAGCCGGGATGGTGGTGGTCATGTCCATGCCCGAACAGAAGACGCGCTCGCCGGCGCCGGTCAGCACCGCGCAGCGGATCGCGTCGTCCTCGGCGATCCGCCGCCAGGCGGCGGCGAGGTCGCGGAGCGTCTCCGGGTCGAGGGAGTTCGCCTTCTCGGCGCGGTCGATCGTGACGAGGGCGACGTGGGGATGGTCGGCGGGGAGTTCGAAGCGTGCGGGCATGGCCCGAGTCTATCGTTCCCGCCCGCAGCGGTGCCCCCTCGAATCGTTCGCTCGATTCAGCCGAGCGCGACCGGCAGCGTGCGCAGGCCCCGCAGCACCGGGTTCGGGCGGAACTCGAAGGTCTCCGTCTTCGGCGTGATCTTCTCGACGCGGGAGGCCAGGGCGCGGAAGACCGCGGCTCCTTCGCTGCGGGCCAGGGCCGCGCCCAGGCAGAAGTGCGTCCCGAAGCCGAAGGAGAGGTGGCGGACCTCCTCGCGCAGGAGGTCGACGCGGTCGGACTCCGGGTTGGCTTCGGGGTCGCGGTTGGCCGCGCCGATCCCGCACACGACGAGAGCTCCGGCGCCGATCGTGTGCCCATCGAGTTCGACGTCGCGCATCGCGACGCGCACGGTGGCCTGGACCGGGCTGTCGAAACGCAGGAGCTCTTCGACGGCGGCCTCGGCGCGCTCGGGGTGGCCGCGGAGCTGGTCCCAGGCCTCGGGCGTGCGGATCATGGCGAGAAGGCCGTTCCCGATCAGGTTGGTCGTCGTCTCGTGGCCGGCGAGCAGCAGCAGGAACGCCGTCGAGACGAGCTCGTCCTCGTTGAGCGCGTCCTGTTCGTCGCGGGCCTCGATCAGCGCGGTCAACAGGTCGTCGCCGGGGTGCTCGCGGCGATGATCGATCTGCTTACGCAGGTACTCGAGCAGTACGCCGACCGCCGATTCCGCCGCCTCCGCCGTACCCTCGCCGAAGTTCGGCAGGGCGTTGATGAGCTCCGACGACCAGAGGCGGAACTGGCGGTGGTCCTCGGGCGGGACGCCGAGGAGCTCCGCGATCACGACGGCCGGCAGCGGTTCGGCGAGGTCGTGGATCCAGTCGCCGCCCCCCGCCGACAGCATCTCCGAGAGGAGGCGGTCGACCTGCTCTTCGATGCGCGGCGCGAGCGCGGCGATCCGTCGCGGCGTGAAGGCGCGGCTCACGAGCCCACGCAGGCGCGTGTGGACCGGCGGGTCCTTCACCAGCATCGATTGGCCGATGCCGGGCCCGGTGAGCAACGCGGCGGGCAGCTGGTCTTCGTAGAGACGGAACACGTCGGATTCGGTGCGGCGGACGCTGAAGGCGTGGTCGGAATCGCGCAGCACGGCCTCGACCTCGGCGTAGCGCGTGAGCAGGAAGATGCCGGCTCCGGTCTCGATCGGCGCGGGTACGCGGAAGATCGGGTTGTTCGAGCGAAGGGCCGCGTAGAACGGGTAGGGGTTCTCGAGCAGGGCGGGGTTGGCGAGGGGATTCCCGCCGAGGGGCAGGGAGGGCGGAGGCGGGGAGCTCTTCTGCGGGTCCATGGTGTCCTCGGTCGTCAGGGGTTGAGGATGACCAAACGTTCAGTCATTCTATACCCCATGCCCAGGATCGCCGCCAAGGACCGGGAGGCCTTCGTCGAGGGGCGCCGCGAGGAGATCCTCGAAGCGGCCATCCGGCTCTGGGGGCGTCACGGCTACGACGGCACCTCGATGGCCGCCATCGCGCGGGAGGTCGGCCTCACCAAGGGCACGCTCTACCTCTACTTCCCGGGGAAGCTCGCCCTGCTCGACGAAGTCCTGCGCCGCTACAGCCTCCGTCCCGACGTGGAGGCGCTCCTCGCCGCATGGAAGGAGCAGCCGCTCGAGGTGGTCGTCCGCACCCTGGTGCGGAGCCTCTGGGCTGCGCTCGAGGAACGCCGCCATCTCGTCGGCCTCCTGCTGCGCGAGCTCCCGGGGCAGCTCGACAAGGCGGACCACTTCGTCTCCGAGGTTCTCGTTCCCGTGAACCGCCTGCTCGCCGAGTTCCTCGAGGCGAAGCTCCCGGCCGAGCGCGCGAAGCGTCTCCACACCTGGGTGGCGGGGCGGAGTCTCGTCACGCTGGTGGTTTCCTTCTGGGCGAGTCAGGAACTCCTCGGGGCCGAGCGGCACGTGGCCATCCCGGTCGAGGAAGCGACGGACACCCTCGCCGAATTGTTTCTGCACGGGGTGATCGGAAGCGCGGGCGCGGAGAGCTCGTGACTCTTTCTCTGGGCGCCCGGCTTCGTCATCTGCGCCCCTATCGGATGGCGTGCATCGGCGGGACCGTCGCGCGGAGTCTGCCCGCGTACCTGTGGGCCGGGGTCCTCGACCGCTTCCGGGACGAAGCGGCGAGCCAGGCGGCCTGGCTGCGCATCCACGAGCGAACGGCGGCGCGGGTCGACCGGCTCGTGGCGCATCTCGGCGGGCTGCCGGTCAAGTTCGCCCAGATCGCGGGCGCGCGCGGGGACCTGCTTCCCGAACCCTTCGTGCGCCGGCTGCGCCGCTACCACGACGCGGCGGCGCCGCGGCCCTTCGCGAGCCTGAGACCGGCGCTCGAGGCCGATCTCGGCCGGCCGCTCGAAGAGGTCTTCTCGGCGTTCGACGAGCGCCCGCTCGCCGCGGCCTCCATCGCGCAGGTGCACCGCGCCCGGCTCCGCGACGGGAGCGACGTCGCGGTGAAGCTCCAGTACCCCGAGATCGGCCGGATCGCACCGGTCGATCTCGCGATGGGGCGCCTCATGTCCCACGTGATCGGCTTCGTCTCGGGCACCGACTTCCCGAGCTTCGTTCGGGAGATCACGCGCTTCGTCGCCCTCGAACTCGACTTCGCACGGGAGGCGGCGTCCACCGAACGGGCGGCCAAGGAACTCTCGACCCTGGCCTTCGTCCGCGTCCCCCGCGTGCACGGGCCGCTCTGCGGCGACCACACGCTCGTGCTCGAGTACCTCGACGGGATCCCCATCACGGACGTCGCGTCCCTGCGCGCCGCCGGGCACGATCCGCGCGAGCTGGCGCGCCGCCTGGCCCACCTCTACGCCGTCATGATCTTCGAGCGCGGCTTCTTCCACGGCGACCCGCACCCCGGGAACCTGCTGGTCCTCGAGGGGGGAACACTCGGCCTGCTCGACTTCGGGCTCTGCAAGGAACTCCCGCCGGGTTTCGCCCGGGACGCCGCGCGGTTCGTGATGCAGGGGCTCTCGGGCGACGCCGAGGGGCTTGCGCGTTCGGCCGCCGCCCTCGGCTTCGACGTCGAGGGCTCGGATGCCGAGGCGGTGCTGGGGCTCCTCCGGACGGTCCTCGGCGGAGCGCCGGGTGCGCGTGGGCAGGGCGAGGGACCGGGCACGGCGGCGGGCGTCCCGGCCCTCCTGCGGCGGAGCCGGCTGCGCACCGTCCCGCCCGACATCGCCCTGGTCGTCCGGACGCTGGTCCTGCTCGCCGGCCTCTCCCACGATCTGGCTCCCGGGGAGCAGGCGCTTCAGGCCGAGCTGCTCCTCCGCCTCGCCACGCTCGCCCGGAGCGCCCCCGAAGACGCTTGACCCTGGTTTAGTCGTCTGTATAATCGCCCTGGGTCGATTTAGTCAATCGTACAAACCGCAGCACCTCGCGCCCGGTCCTGCCTGGAGTCTCCATGAATCGTTCGACCGCCTACTGGATCGCGACCGGGCTCTTTTCCCTGGTCTTCCTCGCCGGAGGGGTGGGGCACCTCTTCCAGCTCGAGACCATCGCGGCCTCGATGGAGAAGCTCGGATACCCGGCCTACGTGATGACGATCCTCGGGGTCGCCAAGCTCGCCGGCGTGGCGGTGCTCCTGGCCCCGGGGCTGCCGCTCTTGAAGGAGTGGGCCTACGCGGGCTTCGCGATCGACCTCGCAGGCGCGCTGGCCTCTCACGTCTTCGTGGGCGATCCGATCGGCGAGAGCCTGGCCCCGGTCGCGGTCTTCGCGCTGGGCGCGGCGTCCTACGCGCTGCGGCCGGCGCACCTCCGGCTCGTTCCCGCCGAGGCGGAGAGCGCACCGGCTCTCGTGGGTGCGCGATGACCGGGCCGAACCGGCAGTGGCTTCTCGCGCGCCGACCGGTGGGGATGATCGAGGAGAGCGACTTCGAACTCACCGAAACGCCCGTGCCCGAGGCCGGCCACGGACAGGTGCTCGTGCGCAACCGCCTCTTCAGTCTCGAACCGGCCATGCGCGGCTGGGTCGACGACGCACCGAACTATCTGCCGCCGGTGCCCGTCGGTGGCGTGATGCGGGGGATGGCCGTCGCCGAGGTGGTCGAGTCGCGCCTCGAAGGCTACGCGCCCGGAGATGCGGTGCTCGGCATGACCGGTTGGCAGGAATACGCCGTCGGCGACGCCGGGCTCCGCAAGCTCGAACCCGGGGTCGATCCGGGGCTCGCGCTCTCCGCCCTCGGCATGACGGGCATCACGGCGTACTTCGGACTGCTCGAGATCGGCAAGCTCCAGTCGGGCGACGTGGTCGTGGTCTCGGGAGCCGCCGGGGCGACGGGATCCGTCGCCGCCCAGATCGCGAAGATCCAGGGATGCCGCGTGGTCGGGATCGCCGGCGGGCCCGAGAAGTGCCGCTGGCTGACGCAGGAGGCGGGCCTCGACGCCGCGATCGACTACAAGTCCGAGGACGTCGGCGAGCGGCTCTCCGCGCTCTGCCCCGACGGCATCGACGTCTTCTTCGACAACGTGGGCGGTCCGATCCTCGACGCGGTGCTCGCCCGCATCGCCCGCGGCGCGCGCGTCGTGATCTGCGGGACGGTCCAGCGCTACGGGCAGGAGGAGCTGCCGCCCGGGCCGAGCCACTACTACCGCCTGATCGCCCAGCGCGCGCGCATGGAGGGGTTCGTGGTGCTCGACTTTCTCCCGCGCGCCGGCGAGGCGACGGCCCAGCTGCTCGAGTGGGTGTCCGCCGGAAAGATCGCCTGGCAGGTCGACGTGCAGAAGGGCTTCGAGAACCTGCCGAAGACGCTCCGGCGGCTCTACACCGGAGCGAACTTCGGCAAGCAGCTGCTCGAAGCCTGAGGAGACGGGCCTCCGCCGGGCTCAGGCCGTGACGAGCTGGAACGCCCACCAGGCCGTGATCGCGAGCTGCACGACGAAGAGCGTCGCGCGTGCGAGGACCGCCGGAACGGAGGTCGACGCGATGTGCACGATGGACTGGCCCACGCGCGCGTAGAAGACCGTCATGGCGAGGCCGTCGGTCACGGCGCCCTTGCCGGCGGCCGCTGCCGCCAGGATCACCGCGCCGAAGATCGGCAGGAACTCGACGCAGTTCAGGTGCGCCCGGGTGAGGCGGCTTCCGAACCCTTCGAGGTCGGTCCCATCGGGCCGGAAGCTGTTCACGGGTCTGCCGGAACGCTGGCTGGTCAGAACGCGAACGTTCGCGAGGGAGAAGACGAGCAGGCTCGTCCAGAGAGCGAAGGCACAAAGGGCGATCAGGGAAGGGGTCATCGGTTCCTCCGGATGGCGCAGGTGTGCTTCTACGCCCCGGGCGTCGAAGGGTCAAGCCCGGTGGGGAACGCGCCGCTCCGCTGCGCGAGCGGCTTGGGGTCAATCGGCCTCGGTCGCGGGCCGCATGGCATCGAAGCTCCAGAAGGCGCGCATCGCCCGCACCTTGCCCTCGTCGTCGAAGGACATCGTACTGATCACGTCGAGGGCGCGCCGCTCGCCCTCGGGGCCCATGAGGATGACGAAGGGCGTCGCGGCCTCGTGGCCGGCGACGCGGACCGGCCCCGTCTGCTTCATCGTCACGTGCCCGGCCGAGGCGGCGTAGAACTTGCGGATCGCGTCGCGTCCCCGGTGGAGGTCCGAGCCGATCGGGTCTTCGATCGTCGCGTCCTCGGCGTAGAGGTCGACGATCGCGTCGACGTCGCCCGCGCTCACCAGCTCCGGGTAGCGCTCGTAGATCGATCGAATCCGTTCCGCGTCCGCCATGTCTCGTCTCCTCGCCGCGCCCCTGCGGTGCGCCGGGAGGGTAGCGGGTGACGGAGCGGCTAGGGCAGGAGCCGCAGGGCGATCGAAGGCGCCAGGTTGGCCTGGGTCAGCAGCGCGGTGCCGAACTGCTGGAGGACCTGGCGCCGCGAGAGTTCCGAGACGAGGTCCGCGAGGTCGGCGTCGCGGATGCGCGACTCCGCGGCCGAGGTGTTCTCGATGTTCACCCGGATGCTGCGGATCGCGGACTCGATCCGATTCTGGGCCGTGCCGAGCGTCGCGCGCAGGCTCGAGAGGTTGCCGATGGCTTGATCGATCGCCGAGAGCCGGGCCCGGGCGGCGTCGGCGGTCGAGACGTCGGCGCTCGCGAGGCCGAGGGCCGCGCCCGAGGCATCGACGCCGCCGATCGAGATCCCGCTCCCGTTCGGGTCGATCGCGAGGAAGATCGGGCTGCTCCCGGCGAGCGGGAAGACGCCGTTGAAGTCCGTCACCGCGGCGATCCGGTCGATCTCGGCGAGGTTGTCGTCCACCTCCTGCTGGATGGAGGCGCGGTCCGCGTCCGAGAGGGAGCCGTTGGCCGCCTGGATGGCGAGCTCGCGCATGCGGATCAGCAGGTTCGCACTCTCGGCGAGGGCGCCCTCGGCGATCTGGACGAGCGAGATCCCGTCTAGGGCGTTGCGCTCGGCCTGCTGGAGGCCGCGGATGCGGGCCCGCATGCGCTCGGAGATCGCGAGGCCCGCCGGGTCGTCCGAGGCCCGGTTGATGCGGAGGCCCGAGGAGAGCCGCTCCATCAGGACGCCGATCTGGCGGGTGTTCTCGGCGAGATTTCGCTGCACCCGGAGCGAGGCGACGTTGGTGTTGATTCGCAGTCCCACACCCTCGTGTGTTGCAAGCGTGAGTCCAACCGGCAGCGCCGGCCGAGGCTGAACCCCATCGGTGTCGCCGAGGCGCCAGCGGACGGGAAGGTCCGGCGCGTCTTGCCGAAGGCCTGCCGTGGGGCTGCCCCCGCGCGCCGGCGGGCGACTTTCATTCTGGATGATGCGGCGTCCAGTTCTGAAGCGAGGGCGGCTCGGCCAGGAGCTGGATGCGGTCGTTGACCGGATACTCGACCGGGTAGAAGCCATCCCCCGAGAGCGCTCCGCGCTGGATCGCCACCAGCGCAGCGCGCAGATCCTCCACGTCCGCGAGGCCGAGGACGGGCTTCCCCGGCGCGGCGGTCCGGTGCGCGCCGTGGACGCTCGCGCCGGCCGGCGCCAGCCGGAGCACGGTTTCCGCCCCCTGGAGGTAGTCGCCCATGCCGCTGTTCGGAAGGAAGGCGTAGAGCGGGCCCGGGTAGAGGAAGTCGCCCGTGAAGACGCGCCCGGCCTCGGCGTCGAGCAGCGAGACGGACTCCTCGGTGTGCCCCGGCGTCAGGAGGAGCTGCACGGAGCGCCCGCCGAGGTCGATGAACGACCCCGGCGCGATCCACTCGCTGACCTCGAAGGTCGGTGCGTCGAAGCCTTCGGCGACGCCGAGATGCTCCTCGAAGGTCAGGCGGAGCCGCCCGTCCCGGGCACGCTCCCGCAGGTGGGGGAGGTCCACCAGCGCGACCCGTTCGAAGCGCACCTCGTTGCCCACGTGGTCGTAGTGGAAGTGGGAGGGCAGGAACGTGATGGGCCGGTCCGTGAGGGATTCCGCGACCGCGCGAACGTCCCGCAGTCCGGGCCCCGCGTCGAACAGCAGGGCCCGCGTCTCTCCGACGATCAGGTAGTTGAACACCTGCTGGGCGTAGCGCGGCTCGCCGATCGCGAAGGTGCGCTCGTCCAGGGCTTCGACGGTGAAGTAGTCGTCGAGCCAGCGGACGCCGGGGCCTTCCTCACCGGCTTCGAGGAGCGCAGGCGGGCCGGCCAGCGAGAGCGCGTGGATCAGGATCCGGTGGCGGTGTTCGACCGCGGCGAACGCGAGCCCCGCGACGACGGCCAGGACGAGCAGGCCGCGCTTCACGCGTTCCGGCCCGGCGGGAGGCCATCGAGCAGGAGTTCGGTCAGGTGGTCGGCCGTCTCCTTCGCCGAACCGCGCACCTTGCGGACGACTTCGGGCCGGGCGAACTCGCGGCCCAGTCCGCCGAGGACGTGGGCGATCGCGGCGGTGTCGACGGGGCCGACGTCGCCGGCGGCGACCGCTCGGTCGAGCAGACTCTTCGCGACGGCGCTCAGGTAGCCCTCGTGGGAGGCGAACAGCGCGCCGGCTCCGACTACGTCGCCGAGGTCGGCCGAGAGCACGACGGATTCCGGTTGGACGGCCTCGTTGGTGGCGCGCAGGTACGCGCGCAGGGTCTCGAGGGGAGGCCGGCCAGCCTCGAGCACGTCCACGGCGGCACGGCCGATCCGGTGGAGTCGGCGGTCGACGACCAGCAGCAGCAGCTCGTCCTTGCTCGGTGCGATGCCGTAGAGCGTGCGCAGGGAGCAGCCGACGTCCGAGGCGATCTCGGACATGGTGAGCTCGCCGAGCCCGCCGCGAACGAGCTTCGCTTCGAGCTCCTCGAGCAGTTCGAGCTGGCGGGCGCTGAGCCGCCGCTCGCTCTCGCGGGAGAGCAGGGGCTTGGGCGCACGCACGTCGCTGAAGCGAACGCGCGGGCGGCTCTTGCCCGGCCGGCTCACGGCAGGAGCGCTTCCGGGATCTCGACGACCCGGGCGCGCAGCCATTCGCCGAGGCTCTTGGCCTGAGGGTCCTGGCGCGTCGAAGCGGCGACGCCCTCTTGCAGGAGGCCGTGGATCACGAAGTTCAGGGAGCGGATCGCCGGCAAGCGGTAGCGGTCGACCTCGAGGGGGGCCGCCTCCGGGAGGAGCTGCTTCAGGGTCTCGGTCGAGAGGAAGTCGTCGAGCCAGGTGAAGGCTTCGTCGCTGCGGGCGAAGACGCCGAGGTTCGCGTTGCCGCCCTTGTCGCCGGAGCGTGCGCCGAGGATCGTACCGAGCGGAACGCGCCGGGTGCCTCCGCCGGGAACCGGGGTACCCGGGTCCGGGGCCGGCTCGACGGCGCTTCCCTCCGTCGGATTCACCGAGGAGACCGACCGCGACTCTCCCGCGCGCAGGACGACCTCCTGGGGAACGAGCTCCGCGGCGATCTTCGCGGGCACCATCACGCCGAAGGGCCGGCCCGGCCCGGGACCGCCGCCCACGGCGAAGAAGCCGGGAATGTTCGCGAGGGCGAGTTCGATCACGGCGTTCGAGAACGCCCGGCCGACCTTGTTCGCGTCCGGGTCCTTGGCGCTGATCTTCAGGATGGCGACGGCCTGCTCGTTGCTCGCCGGGTCCGGCTGGTCCGTGCGGATCAGCTGGGTCGAGACGTGGGCGAAGTCTTCGGGACGATAGGGGCAGGCGGCCCAGAACCCGTCCTCGACGAGCTTCGCCTTGGCCTCGATGTCCAGGCCCGTGAGGCAGACGTTCATGTCGTTGCGGAAGCCGCCCGGTCGGTTGATGCAGACCTTCAGCGTCGGCGGCGGGGGCTCGCCCTTCACGCCGTGGATGCGCACGCGGTCGGGTCCCGCGTCCTCGAGCGCGATCGTGTCGAAGCGCGCCGTGACGTCCGGGCCGAAGTAGGCCGGGCCGCCGATCTCGTAGAGGAGCTGCGAGGTCACCGTGCCCTGGGTCACGGCGCCGCCGGTTCCCTCGTGCTTGCCGATCACCGAAGAGCCGTCGGAGGCGACCTCGGCGAAGGGGAAGCCCACGCGTTCCATGCCGGGCACTTCGTGGAAGAAGGAGTAGTTCCCGCCGGTGGCCTGGGTTCCGCACTCGATCACGTGCCCGGCGACCACCGCGCCCGCGAGCGCGTCCCAATCGTCCCGCTTCCAGCCGTGGTGCCACGCCGCCGGGCCGCACACGATGGCGGCGTCGGTGGCGCGGCCGGTGATCACGATGTCCGCCCCCTGCTCGAGGGCGTCGACGATGCCCCAGCAGCCGAAGTAGGCATTGGCCGTCAGGAACGAGGCCGCGTCCTTGATCGGCTCGCCGCTTTCGAAGTGGATGAGCTGGTCGGCGGCCATCAGTTCGTCCATGCGCGGAAGGAGGTCGTCCCCCCGGATGAAGGCGATCTTCGGAGAGAGACCGAGCTCCTTCGCGACCTCGGCCACGGCCTCGGCGCAGTTCTCCGGGTCGAGGCCGCCGGCGTTGCTCACGACCTTGATCCCCCGATCGAGGCAGGGGCCCATGACCTGTTCCATCTGCGCGACGAAGGTTCGTGCGAAGCCGCGGCCCGGGTGCTTCATGCGCGTCCGGGCGAGGATCAGCATGGTGAGCTCGGCCAGCCAATCCCCGGTGAGGACGTCGATCGGGCCGCCCTCGACCATCTCGCGTGCAGCGGTCAGGCGGTCCCCGAAGAAGCCGGAGCAGTTGGCGATGCGGATCGGGTCGGCCATCGGGGCCTCCTAGGCGTCTTCGTTCGCGAGCGGCTCGACCACCAGCAGGAGCGTGCCCGCCTCGACCTGCTCGCCTTCCTCCACGTGGACCGCGGTGACCGTGCCGTCCTCGGCCGCGCGCATGGGGTGTTCCATCTTCATGGCCTCGAGCACGAGCACGGTGTCGCCTTCGCGCACGACGTCCCCGACCCCGACCTGCAGCGCGAGGACCTTGCCGGGCATCTTGGCGACGAAGCCGCCGGCTTCGGCCTCGCTGCCGGGGAGGACGAAGCGCGGCTTCTCGAGGAACGTCACGTCCCCGCGCGGGCCCTGGACGTGCAGGCGGTCCTCCGCGTGCGTGACACGTCCGCGCACCCGGCGGCCGCCGATCTCCGCGTCGATCGAACCGGGCTGCCAGTCGTGGACGCGGGCGTCGGTGCCGTCGGCGAACCGGAACCCGCCGCCTCGGAGCGATCGGTACTGCAGGGTCAGGACGTCTTCGCCGTGAAAGAGCTCGACCTGCTGGTCCGGCAGCCGCGCGTTGCGCCAGCCGGAGGGCACCGTGGAGAGGACCGGCGCCTCGGCCCGGTTCTTCCCCTGGAGCCAGAGCGCCGCGACCTGGCCGAGCCGGACGAGCTCGTCCTCGCTCGGCTCGAGGCTGCGCGGCGGCTTCACGCGATCGATGAAGTCCGTGGTGGTGTCGCCGGCCAGGAACTCGGGCGCGCGCAGGGCGTGGACGAGGAAGTCGCGGTTGGTGACGACGCCGCCGAGATGCGTGCGCGCCAGGGCGAGAGCCAGCCGCCCGGCCGCTTCGCTGCGCGTCGGCGCGTGGGCGATGACCTTGGCGAGCATCGGGTCGAAGTCGGTCCCGACCACCGAGCCCTGCTCGACGCCCGAGTCCCAGCGAACGGCGGGCGTCTCGGCGGGAGCGTAGGCCTCGAGCGTGCCCGTGGCGGGAAGGAACTCGTTGCTCGGGTCTTCCGCGTAGAGCCGGGCCTCGACCGCCGCGCCCTCGAAGGTGATGTCGCTCTGCTCGTAGCCGAGGGGCTCCCCGGCCGCGACGCGCAGCTGCTCGCGCACGAGGTCGATGCCCGTGACGAGCTCGGTCACCGGGTGTTCGACCTGGAGGCGGGTGTTCACCTCGAGGAAGAAGAACTCTCCGGTCTCGTCGTCGAACAGGAACTCGACGGTTCCGGCGCTCTGGTAGCCGAGTTCGCGCGCCAGGCTCAGGGCGGCCGCGCCCATCTTTTCCCGGGTGGCCGCGTCGACGCGCGGGGAGGGCGATTCTTCGAGGATCTTCTGGTGCCGGCGCTGGATCGAACACTCGCGTTCGCCGAGGTGCACGACGTTGCCGTGCGCATCGCCCAGGATCTGGATTTCGATGTGCCGGGCCCGGGAGACGTAGCGTTCCAGGAACACCCGGTCGTCCCCGAAGCCGCCGAGCGCCTCCCGCTTGGCGGCGGCGATCGACTCTTCGAGCTCCGAGGCCGCGTTCACGATCCGCATGCCCTTGCCGCCGCCACCGGCCGCGGCCTTCACGAGCAGCGGAAAGCCGACTTCCTCCGCGGCCGCCGGATCCTCCGAACCGGGCAGGGTGGGCACCTGGGCCTTTTCGGCCAGGGCCTTCGCCGCGATCTTGTCGCCCATCTCGGTGATGGCTTCCGGCGAGGGGCCGACCCAGACGATGCCCGCAGCGGTGGCCTTGCGCGCGAAGTCGGCGTTCTCGGACAGGAAGCCGTAGCCGGGGTGGACGGCGCCGGCGCCGGTCGCGAGTGCAGCTTCGAGGATGGTGTCGCCGTCGAGGTAGCCGTTCTCGAGCCGGACGGCTTCGTCCGCGTCGCGCACGAAGGGGGCGCCCGCGTCCGCATCGACGTAGACGGCGACGCAGCGGATGCCCATGGCGTGGGCGCTGCGGATGACGCGGCGCGCGATCTCGCCGCGGTTGGCGACGAGCAGGGTCGAGAAGCTCACAGGCGAAAGACTCCGTAGCCGTCGGTGCCTTCGACGGGCTTGTTGCGGACGACCGAAAGGCAGATGCCGAGCACGGTGCGCGTGTCGCGCGGGTCGATGATGCCGTCGTCGGTGATCGCGCCGCTGGCTTCGAGGGCCACCGAGCCCCGCTCCTGGGCGTCTTCGACGGCGGCGCGGATCTGGGCGTCGGCCTCTTCGTCGAACGCCTCGCCCTTGCGGGCGGCCTGGCCTCGACGGACGATGGACATGACGCCGGCGATCTGCTTCCCGCCCATGACCGCGATCTTCGCGGTGGGCCACAGGAACGTGAACCGGTTGTTGAAGGCCCGCCCGCTCATGGCGTAGGTGCCCGCGCCGTAGGACGCGCCGACGATCACCGTCAGATGCGGCACCGTGGAGTTGGTGACCGCGTTCAGCATCTGCGAGCCCTTCTTGATGATTCCCGCCTCTTCGAAGGCGCGGCCCACGATGAAGCCCGTCAGGTTCTGCAGGAAGACGAGCGGGAGGTCGATCTGGTTGCAGAGCTGGATGAAGTGGGCCGCCTTCTCGGCAGCCTCCGGGTAGATCACTCCGTTGTTGCCGAGCAGGCCCACCGGGTAGCCCTCGATCGAAGCGAAGCCGCAGACCATCGTCGGGCCGTAGCGCGGCTTGAAGTCCTCGAAGCGCGAGCCGTCCACGATGCGGCCGATCACGTCGCGGATCTCGGCCGGGCGCTTGAGCTCGGGGTCGATGATCCCGAGCAGCTCCTCGGGGTCGAGCTTCGGCGGGTCGGGGCGGAGGGTCGGGGCCGGGCCGGGCTTCTTCCAGTTCAGATGGGAGACGACCTCGCGGCACAGTCGCAGGGCGTCGGGCTCGTCCTCGGCGAAGTACTCGCCGAGCCCGGAGATCTCGGCGTGCATCTTGGCCCCGCCGAGGCTCTCGTCGTCGGACTCCTCGCCGGTAGCCATCTTCACGAGGGGAGGGCCGGCCAGGAAGATCTTCGACTGCTCCTTGACCACGATGTTGTAGTCCGAGAGGCCGGGCTGGTAGGCGCCGCCGGCGGTCGAGGAGCCGAAGACGACGCAGACGGTCGGGATCTCGAGCTTCGAGAGCTCGATCATCTCGTAGAAGAAGCGCCCGGTCTCGGCGAAGTGTTCGATGCGGGTTCCGGCGGCGGTCGCGGCTCCTTCTTTCTTGCCGCCGCCCCCGCCGCGCCGCAGGTCCGCGCCCGCGGACTCGACGAAGCTCACGTAGGGCATGTGGTTGTCGCGCGCGATCTCGAGGGCGCGCATCCACTTCTTCCCGACGTAGGGCGTGAGGGCGCCGCCGAGGACCGTCGGGTCGTTCGCGAAGATCACGCACTCGACGCCGGCAATCACGCCGATGCCCATCACGGCGCCGCCGCCGATCGTGTAGGACGAGTTGTACGCCGCGAGCGAGCTGATCTCGAGGAACGGGCTGTCCGGGTCGAGGGCCAGGGCGATCCGCTGGCGGACCGGGAGCTTCCCCCGCTTGGCCAGGCGTTCGTGGTGGTAGGCGCCGCCGCCTTGCTCGGCTTCGTCGAGGAGTGCGTCGATCTCCTCGAGCCGCTTGAGCATGGCCGCGCGGTTCTCCCGGAACTCGGCGGTGCGGGCATCGAGGCTCGATCGCAGGGGCGGGGCGAGCAGGGTCGGTCGCATGGGGCTCCCAGGGTTCGTTCGCGGACACCAATAACAGGGGAGGTAATTTTGGGCAACTCATATTATCCTGGCCCCTCGCCGCCAGGAACTTTGCAGGGAGCGAGCACGGGGGATCGCATGGGAGAGGTCCGAAGCGAACGGGTCGAAGGGGTGCTCACCGTCACCCTGGCCGACGTCGAGAACCGCAACGCGCTCGGTGCGACGGTCATCAACGGCCTCGTGGACGCCCTCGACCAGGCAGAGGCGGACGACGGCGTTCGCGCGGTTCTCGTCACGAACGAGGGCAACACCTTCTGTGCCGGCGCGAACCTGAAGGAGCAGTCCGGCGCGGCCGAGGGCGCTCGGCCGAAGAGCGGGCTCCCGGAGCTCCTCGTGAGGATCCAGAAGTGCCCGGTGCCCTTCGTCGGCAAGATCCGGGGACACGTGGTCGGAGGCGGCAACGGCCTCGTCGCAGCGCTCGACATCGCGATCGCCCAGGACGACGTGAAGTTCGGCTTCACCGAGGTTCGCCTGGGCGTGGCCCCGGCGATCATCTCCGTCGTGTGTCTTCCGAAGATGCGGCAGGGGGAAGCGATGGAAGCCTTCCTGCGCGGGAACCGGTTCCCGGCCGCGCGTGCGGCGGAGCTCGGTCTGATCAGCCGGGCCGTTCCGGCAGATGCGCTCGACGACGAGGTCGAGGCGGTCCTCGCCGATCTCCGTCTCGGCGGGCCGAAGGCCCTGGGCTTCGCCAAGCGGCTCGTGCACGAGGTCCCCGGGATGGAGCAGGAGGAGGCCTTCGCCTGGACCGCGGAGCTTTCCCAGAGCCTCTTCCGGGGCGATGAGGCCGCGGCGGGGATGCGCGCGTTCTTGAAACGAGAGAAGCCGCCCTGGGCGGCGGACGAGAGCGAGGAGGCCTGATGCTCGAGGTCTGTCGCGACTTTCGCGAAGAGGTGGATGAACTCCACGCTTTTTTGAAGACGGTCGGAAGCGAACACTGGGAGCGCGAGACCGAGTTCATGGCGTGGACGCCCTGGGACGTCGTCGCGCATCTCCACTTCTTCGATCGCGTCTCGATGGTCTCGCTCGAAGGAGAGGAGGCCTTCGCACCCGAGCGCAAGGCGCTCGTGGCGGCCATGGTCGAAGGCAAGACCCACAAACAGCTGGCCCGGGAGACCTTCGGCGGACTCGACGCGCCGGCCCTGCTCGAGGCCTGGCAGGGCACGGCCCACGCGCTCGCGGAAACGCTCGGGGCCGCGGACCCGAAGGCGCGGCTCCCCTGGTTCGGGCCCGACATGGGCGTGGCGATGTTCACCACCGCGCGTCTCATGGAGACCTGGGCGCACGGCCAGGAGATCTTCGATCTGGTCGGCGAAACGCGCACTTACAGCGATCGCCTCAAGCACATTGCGACCATCGGCGTGAAGACCTTCGGGTGGACCTTCGCGAACCGCCAACGCGAGGCGCCCGGCCCGCCGCCGTACGTGCGGCTCGCCGCTCCGTCCGGGGCGATCTGGGAGTGGAACGAGCCGAGCGAGACGGAGTGCGTGCGCGGGAGCGCCGCCGAGTTCTGTCACGTGGTCACGCAGAACTGCAACGTGGCGGATACCGACCTCGACGTCGTCGGCCCGGTGGCGACGGAGTGGATGTCGATCGCCCAGTGCTTCGCCGGCGGGGCGGTCGATCCGCCGGCGCCCGGCACGCGACGGCCCGCGCGCTAGTCCGGCCGAAGGAACGGCCAGGGAGACGACGCCTCATGGATCTCGAGATCGACGCCCGCTACGACGCCTTTCGGGAGGAGGTTCGGGACTTCCTCGCGAACCATCGACCCGCGGAGGAGGGGGGCCGGGAGAACCGCACCGCCTGGCTCACGAAACTGATCGAGCACGGCTACTGGGCCCGGACGATCCCGAAGGCGTACGGCGGCTACGGTGCCGAGCCCGATCTGCTCGAGACCGTGATCATGGACGAGGAGTTCAACAAGGCCGGGATCCCGCGCGGGATGATGGCGCAGGGCCCCTCGATGCTCGTGCCGACGCTGCTTGCCCACGGGACCGAAGAGCAGCGAAAGCAATGGATCGCGCCGACGATGCGTGGCGAGATCATGTGGTGCCAGGGCTACTCGGAGCCCGGCTCCGGGAGCGATCTGGCGAGCCTCCAGACCTCGGCCACCGAACACGGCGACGACTTCCTGATCAATGGCCAGAAGATCTGGACGAGCTCCGCGGACATCTCGCAGATGTGCTTCATCCTCGTCCGCACGGAGCCCGACGCCCGCAAGCACGAGGGCATCAGCTACATCCTGCTGCCCATGGACACGCCGGGCATCGAGGTCCAGCCGCTGCGCACGATGTCCGGCGACATCGGCGAGAACTCCTTCAACCAGGTCTTCTTCAGCGACGTGCGCGTCCCGAAGGCCAACGTCGTCGGCCGGCGCGGGGAGGGCTGGAAGATCGCCAACACCACCCTTGCGCACGAGCGCAGCTCGCTCAACGCCAACGCCGAGGGCACCTGGATGCGCCTGGCGCGCCTGATGGAGCGCGAGACGGTGAATGGCGTGTCGCTCCTGGCGAGCCCGGTCTACCGGGACCGGCTGATGCGGCTCCAGGCGCGTGCGCTCTCGATGAAGCACCACGGCATGCGGATGCTCACGTGCACGCTCAAGCAGGAGTCGCCCGGCGTCGCGGGCCTGATCGTGAAGCTCCAGAACTGCCAGCTGAACTTCGACATGGCGGCCCTGGCGCTCGACGTCATGGGCGAGCTCGGCGCGCTCTACGACCACACGAAGTACGAGCGCGAGCGCGGGTTCTGGCAGGCGCACTCGTTCTTCTCGCTCGGGCTGATCATCGGCGGCGGCACCGCGCAGATCCAGAAGAACATCATCGCAGAGCGCGGACTCGGGCTGCCCCGAGAGCCGAAGCCGGCGCGGGCCTAGGGGGCGGGATGGATTTCGGACTCTCGGACGACCAGCGGCTCCTCGACGAAACGGTCCGCTCGTTCCTGGCCGAACGGGTGCCGATCGAGCGGGTGCGCGAGCTGCGCGACGCGCCGTGCCCGAACGATCGGAAGATCTGGACGGCGCTCGCCGAACTCGGAATCACGGGCGTGATGGTTCCGGAGGCGCAGGGGGGGAGCGGCCTCGGCCTGCTCGATGCGGCGCTCGTCTCCCAGGCTCTCGGCCACGCCGCGACGCCGGCCCCGTTCCTCTCGACGGCGGTGATGGCGGCGACGGCCCTCGCCTCGGCGGGCGGTTCCCAGGCGGAAGCCTGGCTGGGCGAGATCGCCGACGGCGGGATCGTCGTGGGAGTCGCGGCGACCGAGTGCTTCTCGGTTCGCGAAGGAGCCGGAGTCCGGCTCGAAGGCGGAGCGCTCCACGGCAAGGCGCTCATGGCCCTCGATGCCCTCGGCGCCGATCTCGTCCTGGTTCCGGTCGACGGGCGGCAGCTCGCCGTCGTCCGGGGCGGCGCCCCGGGCGTCGAGACCACGCGGCTCGCGACGGTCGATGCGACGCGCTGCACCTCGGAAGTCGTCCTGACGGGCGTCGCGCCCGAAACCGTTTTCGAGGACGCAGGTGCCGCGATCGCCCGCATGCTCGACGCGGGACGGATCGCCCTGGCCGCCGATGCGCTCGGGTGCTGTGAGACGATGGTCGAGCAGGCCGTGGCCTACGCCAAGGAGCGCAAGCAGTTCGATCGCCTGATCGGCTCGTTCCAGGCGGTGAAGCACCTCTGCGCGGAGATGATCGCGGAGGTGGAGCCGGCGCGTTCGCTCCTCTGGTACGCCGCGCACAGCTTCGACGCCATGCCGGACGAGGCGCCGCAGATGGCGTGCCACGTCCTCTCGCACGTCTCGGAGATCGGCCGCGACATCGCCAGCGTGGCCACCCAGGTCCACGGGGGAATCGGCTGGACCGACGAGCAGAACCTGCACTTCTGGTTCAAGCGCATCGCGAACGCCCGGCACCTGCTCGGCGGGCCCGAGTTCCTGCGCGAGCGCGCGGCCGGGCTCCAGGGGCTCGTGCCGGCCGCCTAGCGCCGAAGGAGGTCTCCATGTTCACCTCGCTCGCCAAGGATCTCGGGCTCGAGTTCCCCGTCTTCGCCTTCACCCATTGCCGCGACGTCGCGGCGGCGGTTTCGAAGGCCGGAGGCCTCGGCGTGCTCGGCGTCGCGGGGCACTCGCCCGCCGGCCTGCGGGTCGAGCTCGACTGGATCCGCAACGAGGTCGGGGACAAACCCTTCGGCGTCGACCTGCTGCTGCCGACCCGCTTCGCGGGCAGCGACCGCGGGGGTCTCGACTCCGAGGAGATGGATGCGCGGATCCCGAGCGAACACGTCGCGTTCCTCGAGCGCCTGCTCGACGAGCACGGCGTCCCCGCGCTTCCGGGGGACGTGAAGCTCGGCCGGGAGATCGCCGTCGGCTACGAGCAGCAGCGCGAGGTGATCGAGCTCGTCTTCGAGTACCCGATCGCGCTGATCGCCTCGGCGCTGGGCCCGCCGCCGCCGTGGATGATCGAGATGGGGCGGGCCAACGGGGTCAAGGTCGCGGCGCTCGCCGGCACCGTCGAACACGCCAAGCGGCACGTCGAAGCGGGCGTCGACATCGTCGTCGCCCAGGGCTACGAGGCGGGCGGGCACACGGGAACCGTCTCGACCATGGTGCTCGTTCCCGAGGTGGTCGACGCCGTGGCGCCGGTCCCGGTGCTCGCCGCGGGCGGGATCGGAAACGGAAGGCAGCTGACGGCGTCCCTCGCGCTCGGCGCCGAGGGCATCTGGTGTGGATCGGTCTGGCTCACGACGGAGGAGGCCGAGACCCACCCCGTGGTGAAGGAGAAGTTCCTCGCGGCGGGCTCTTCGGACACCGTCCGGAGCCGCTCGCTCACCGGGAAGCCGGCCCGTCAGCTGCGGAGCGCGTGGACCGAGGCCTGGGAAGATCCGGCCAACCCGGATCCGTTGCCCATGCCGCTGCAGCCGCGCCTGGTCCGCGAGGCCCAGGCCCGCATCCAGCGAACCGCCCACAACCACGAGGGTGCGCGCCAGCTCTCGAACTATTTCGTCGGACAGATCGTGGGCTCGATGAACCACGTGAAGTCGGTTCGCACCGTGATGGAGGAGTTCGCGCAGGAGTACGCGGACACGATGGAGCGGCTCGACGGCATCGCGGGGGGCTAGGCATGCCCAGGGTCGCGACGAAGGCGGCGGAGATCCACTACGAGGTCCACGGGGAAGGGCGGCCGCTCGTCTTCGCCCACGGCGCGGGCGGCAACGCGGCGATCTGGTGGCAGCAGGTCCCGTTCTTCCGGGAGCGCGGTTACCGGGTCGTGACGTTCGATCACCGCGCTTTCGGCCGCTCGATCTGCGCGAGCGACGACTTCGATCCGGCGGAGTTCCCGAACGACCTCGCGGCGATCCTCGACGCGTGCGGGATCGAGCGCGCGGCCCTCGTGTGCCAATCGATGGGCGGCTGGACGGGGCTGCCCTTCACCCTGGCGAACCCCGACCGCGTCTCCGCCCTGGCGCTCTGCGGAACCCCGGGCGGCGTGTGGAACGAAGCCGTCGCACAGGCCTTTGCGGGGCTCGGCGCGCGCATCGCCGCCGACGGCGGGATCGTCGGTCCGGGTGGCCCGGCGCTCGGAGTGAGCTTCAAGGAGCGCGATCCGACCGGGGCGTTTCTCTACGACCAGATCGCCGGCTTCAACCCCGGCCTCGAGCCCGCCGCGGTGGCTCGCCTCGCCGGCGTCCGGTTGAACGAGCAGGACCTCGCGGCCTTCGACACGCCGACCCGGGTCCTGTCCGGCGACGAGGACGTGATCTTCCCTCGCGAAGCGCTCGTGACCGTCGCCGACGCGATCCCGGGTGCACGCTTCGTCGCCTTCGACGGCGCAGGGCACTCGACCTACTTCGAGAAGCCCGCGCGTTTCAACGAGCTGATTCTCGACTTCCTCGAAGCGAACCCCTGAGACCGCGCCCTTCCCGGGCTCAGCCGGTCCTCGGGCCCGGGCCGCCCCGTGCGATCGCTTGTGAGAGCGCCTCGAGGAGGCTCTTGCGCGTGAAGGGTTTCGCGAGGAAGGGGTACTCGCTTGCGTGCTCGGCGAGGACGTCGTCCCGGTCGAAGCCGCTCACGATCACGACCGGGAGTTCGGGAAGGAGCACCCGCAGATCGCTCGCGACCTCGTGGCCGTTTCGTTCGGGCATGGTGAGGTCGACGAGGGCGGCGGCCCAGTCGTCGTGCTTGCCGATGATCGCGAGCGCTTCCCGGCCGCCGTCGGCCTCGCGGACCGAGAAACCCTCCGCTTCGAGATGGCGGCGGGCGACGCGGCGCACCTCGGGGCGATCGTCGACGACGAGGACGGCGCCCGAGGCGCGGGCGCGCGGCGTCTCCTCCCGGGGATCGTCGGCCACGCCCGGCGTGAGCGGAAGCAGGACGCGCACCGTGCATCCTTCGCCCGGGGCCGTTGTCACGGAGATGGCACCGCCGTGGGCCGTCACGATGCCGTCGACGGTCGCGAGGCCGAGTCCGCTGCCGCGGCCGCGGGTCGTGAAGAAGGGGTCGAACATGCTGGTCTCGACCGAGCGATCCATGCCGACGCCGGTATCGCGGACCTCGATGCACGCGAAGCGGCCCGGGGCCGCGGAGGAAGCGCGGCGCATCGAGGCGAGCGCCTCGGCCGAGAGGTTCATCTCGCACCAGCGGATCTCGATCGAGCCCCCCGATTCGGTGCAGGCGTCGACCGCATTCTGGACGAGGTTCAGGACGACCTGATCGAACTGGGTCCCGTCCGCGCTGACCGTGGGCCCTGCGCCCGTCCCCTCCAGCCGAAACGAGATGGAGGGCGGGATCGACGAGCGCAGCATCCGCGAGATGTCACGGATCCGCTCGCCGAGCGAGAACACTTCGCTCTTCGGCTTCGAACGCCCGGCGTAGAGCAGCATCTGCTGCGTCAGGCGCGCGGCCTGCTGGGTCGCGAGCTCCGCTTCCTCGATGCACTCGCGGAGGGCTTTGGGGTCGTCGAGCTGGCCCTTCGCGAGCTCGAGGTTGCCGCCGATCGCGACCAGCAGGTTGTTGAAGTCGTGGGCGATCCCGCCAGTGAGGGAGCCGAGGGATTCGCGCCGCAGGGCTTCCTGCATCATCTCCTGCATCTCCAGGCGCTCGCGATTGGCGGCGTTGGCTTCGGCGAGGGCCTGGGCCGCGACCTGGGCGCGTTCGTCCGAGAGGGTGCGGAGCCCGTGCTCGTGCAGCAGGGCGCGTCGGCGCGCTTCGAACAGGAGCACGGCCAGGACGTTGCTCGCACCGATCATCGCGCTCCAGTGGCGCCACTCGGGCGTATCGAGGCCCTCGGCGACCGCGACGCTCAGCCAGAACGCGAAGATCATCGAGAGCGCCGCGGCCAGGTAGGCGCGGGACGAGAGCGCGAAGCCGGCTGCGAAGCCCATCAGGATGTGGTTCGTGCTGTGCATCGGGTCGCGGGCCCAGTCGAGGAAGGCCGTCGAGTTGAGGCACATGATGAAGACGAGGAGCAGCATCAGGGCGTTCGCATGGACGGTGGGTGCCGGCCGCCGTGCCATGAACGCCCAGGCGGCGAGCAGCCCGAGGCCGGTGATCGGCACCGCGAGGGTCAGCGGGAGCGGCGTGTCGGCCTGCCCGAGCCAGGGGTGACTCGCGGCGAGGCCGAGATAGACGATGGCGGCGCCGAGATAGGCGGGCCGGACGATTCGTCCGGAAGCTTCGAGCAGGGGTTCCGACGGTTCGCGCGGTACCACGGGGGCAGGATATCACCCGCCGGCCCGTGAGCAGGGCCGGGCCGTTCAGATCGCCGTCGCCGCGGCGCGCCGCGCGGTCCGTTCTGCGACGCGGTCCGGCGTCACTCCGACGATCGTGTTCCGGAGCCAGGCGAGGAGCGGATTCGCGGTCTGGCCCATCCGGCCGATGCGCCGCGACTGGTCGACGACGAAGCGGACCCGCGGTTCGCGCCGGGCCACGAAGGCGGGAAGGACCGCGTCCCAGGGCGCGCCACCGGCCAGCATCTCGCAGAGGACCGAGGCGTCCTCCAGGGCCATGGCGGCACCCTGGCCCATGTTGGGCGTCGTGGCGTGGGCGGCGTCGCCGAGCAGGAGCACGCGGCCCGCGTGCCAGGGGTGGGGCGGCAGCTCGTAGAGGTCGTTGTGGATGAGCTGCTCCGGGCGTTCGATCTGCTCGAGGACGGCCGGGGCGTGGCCGGCGAAGTCCGCGAACCGGGCCCGGAAGCGCTCGACGCGGCCGTCCGCCGGGTCGGGCGTCCCCTCCGGCGCGTTGTCGGTGGCGAAGCAATAGACCCGGCCCTCGGGCAGAGGCATCAGCCCGAAGCGCTGCCCTCGTCCCCACATCTCCTGGCCGCCGTCGAGTCCCTCCGGGCGGTCGACGACGAGGCGCCAGCACGTGTAGCCGGAGTAGAGGAGGGCCGTCTCGCCGAAGACCTGCTCCCGGGTTCGCGAGCGCAGCCCGTCGGCGCCGATGACGCGGTCGAACTCGCCCTGGGTGCCATCGGAGAAGTTCGCCTCGACGACCTCTCCGTGGTCGACGAGCTTCTCGACGGTCGTGCCGGCTCGGAGGTCGAGGCCCTCGCAGCCCGAGAGGAGCACCTCGTGGAGCTGCGCGCGGTGGATCCCGAGGGTCGGGCCGAACTCCGCGGCCAGCTTCCCGAGATCGACCCGCGAGAGGCAGCGCCCGCTCGAGGTCAAGATCTCGGCCGTCGGCATGACGCGGCCCGCCTGGCGGGCGGCGTCGGCGAGGCCGAGGGAGCGCAGGGCGGCCATGGCGTTCACGCTGAGGGAGATCCCGGCGCCCACCGCACCGAAACGCGGCGCCTGCTCGACGATCGTGGGGGCGAGGCCGAGGCGCCGCAGCCCCGTGGCCAGGCCGAGCCCCATGATGCCGCCGCCGACGATCAAGATCCGTTCGTTGCCGCGTGTCCGATCCGTCATGTTCCGAGTCCTTCCATCAGGAGGGTCAGCCCGCGGCGCAGCTGTGAGCGGACCTGCCGCGGGCCCAGGGCGCCGACGCCGAGCCACATCTGGACGAGGTGTGCGTACTGGCCTGCGACGAGCGCGGCGACCTCTTCGGCGCCGACGTCGCGGCGCAGCTCGCCGGCGACCTGGGCATCCCGGGCGACTTCGAGGACGGCGTCGCGCAGCGCCTGATTCAGCTCTCGCAGTTCCGGAGGCCGCTCCGTGCGGAAGAGGAGCTCCTTCACGTAGGCGGCGGAGAGGCCCGGGTTGCGCGCGTAGAGGGTGAGGAACGGGAAGAAGATCGCGAGCCAGCGGTCGACGGCCGGGCCCGTCGCGGGCCGGGGGCGCGCGAAGAGGCGTCGCGCATCCTCCTCGAAGACCCGGAGGAGCAGCTCGCGCTTGTCCTTCACGTAGAGGAACAGGGTTCCGGTCGCGACCCCGGCGCGCTGGCAGACCTGCCGCCCCGTGGTCTCCTCGAATCCCTGCTCCTCGAAGAGGGACCGGGCGGCCGCGAGGATGCGGGCGCGTTTGTCACGCTTCTTGCGCTCGCGCAGGCCGAGGGGCGGTTCCGTCGTGGCGGGGATCGGGCTCATAAATGATCATGGTCATTTTATGGGCCACGGGACGGTCCCGCAAGGGGCCGGGGGTCAGCCGTCGTGTTCGGCCAGCGGGCCGAAGAACCCGAGCACCCGCACGACACGGCCCTGGTCGTCGACCTCCGTCACGTCGAAGCCCGGAAGCAGCGTCTTTCCGTCGCGCCGGATCTCCCAGTGGTAGCGGTAGAGGCCGTTGTGTCCGTCGACGCGGCTGGTCCGGCGGTACTCGGCGCCGGGGATCCGCCCCTGGACTTCGTGGACGTTGGCCTCGAATGCGTCGATGCCGCGCGTCTCGATGCTCGGGTCGACGAAGTGCACGCTCGGAGCCAGGGCCCGCTCGAGGTGGCCGCGGACGTTGGCCGGCTCGCTTTCGTTCCACGCCGCGAGCATGTGATCGAAGGACTCGGGGTAATCGCTCATGTCGCCTCCAGAAAACAGACTGTGAGTCTGTTTAGATAGCAAACCGACGAGCCGTCGGTAACATCACGGGGTGGCAACCCAGGCAGAACGTCGCGCCGCGACCCAGGCGCGCATCCTCGACGCGGCCCAGGCACTCTTCGCCGAGCACGGCTACGAGGCCACCTCGACCGAGGATCTCCTCGAGGCCGCGGAAACGAGCCGTGGCGCGCTCTACCACCACTTCGCCGACAAGCGGGCGGTCTTCGAGGCCGTCTTCGAGCGGGTCTCCGATGAGGCGATCGCCCGTGCCCTGCGGCGGGCGAGACCCTCGGACTCGCCGCTCGAGGCGCTCGTCCAGGTGTGCCTCGGCTGGCTGCGAGAGGTTCGCAAGCCCGAGGTCGCGGCGATCCTGCTCGAGCAGGGCCCGCAGGTCCTCGGCTGGAAGCGTGCGCGCGACCTCGAGGCCCGGACGAGTCTCGGTCTCATGACCCGGGGGCTCGAACGCGCGGCCCAGGCGGGGGAGCTCCGCGTCGATTCGCTCGAGCTCACGGCCCGCTTCGTCAATGCGGCCCTCGCCGAAGCGGCCCTGGCATCGCTCCATCGCAAGCCGCGCCTCGGCCCGGCCGCGATCGAGCGGGCCATCCGGCAGCTCCTTCGAGGCTTCGGCGGTCCGGATCGGTAGCGCTTCCGGGCGTCGCGGGCGCTAGGCGGCTCGGGCTTCGGACGCGATGTTCATGCGCTGGCGCAGCTCTGCGATCGGCGTGTCGAGCTCGTCCTCCCAGCGCTCGAAGTGGAGGTTCTGGCTCGACCGGCCGAGGCTCCAGCCCGCCACGATCGAATCCATCGCGGTCTCGATGAATCCCGGGGCGAGGAAGGCGATGTGCGCCGTCGTCACCGCCATGCGCATCGCATGGTAGGGGTAGCGGAGCTGTGCGAAATGGAAGGCGGCCTGGGCGAGCTCTCCGGCGGGAGTCGAGTCGAAGCCGGTGAGTACGTGCAGGAAGTCGTGGATCTGGAACCCCCGCACGATCGCGTAGCTCATGTCGTCCGGGAGCCGGTCGAGCTTCCCCGAGGCTTGCAGCTCGGCGTTGAACTCCCGGTAGTTGCGGGCGAGGTTCGCCTCCAGGTCGTTCTCGACGATGAACCGGTGATAGCCGTGGCCGAGCGTGCCCTCCGCGCACGCGGCGAGCCGTTCGAGGGAGAGCGGCTCCGCGAGGTAGCGCTCCTTCATGAAGGCGTCCGCGCCGGGCAGGGAGGCGAGCTCCTTCGCGTAGGCGTCGATGGCCGACTGGGGAGCCTGGTCCCACCACTCGTGGAAGAGGAAGTAGACGCCGTATTCGAGGGGGCGGTCGACCGAGGTGAGGAACTTCTCGGCGAACGCACGATCGACGATGGGTCGGGGCATGGGGCCTCCTCGTGGGGTCTGCGGGCGACTCTAGACCATTAAATGAACGAGTTCAATTAATGTCGACTGCCGGTTTCCGCCTACACCGCACGGGCTCGTTTGCCCCTGCGGTGCCGCAAGGGGGTCTCTATGTTCCGGAGCGGACCCGAGGACCCCGGCCCAGGAGCTTCCATGTCCGTCGCGAAGGTCGAGATGCTCCGAGCTGCCTGCGATCAGGCGATGCAGGGGTTCGCGCTCCACGACAACGACGGCAACTTCACCTACGTCAATCCGGCGCAGGCGCGGATGTACGGCTACGCACCGGAGGAGCTCCTCGGCAAGAGCTGGCGCCTGCTCTACGGCCCCGAGGAAACGCGCCGGATCGACGAAGAGTCGTTCCCGGAGCTCTTGAGGAGCGGCGCCTGGAGCGGAGAACTCGTTGGGCTCCGCCGGGACGGTCGCGCGTTCGACGTCGAGGTCTCGCTGAGCCTGCTCATGGACGAGTCGGGGGAGCGCGTCGGCCTCGTCTGTAACTGTCGCGACATCTCCGAGCGCAAGCGGACCGAGGCCCAGCTTCGGCAGCTCCAGCGTCTCGAGTCCCTCGGCCAGCTCACGGGCGGCGTCGCGCACGATTTCAACAACATCCTGGCCGTGCTCATCGGGTCGCTCGAGCTGGCGTTGGACGCACCCCAGAGCGGCGAGACGAGGGAGCTCCTGCAAGGCGCCGTCGATGCCGCCAAGCGCGGGGTCTCGGTCACGAACCGGCTCTTGAGTTTCGCCCGGCAGCAGGATCTGGCGCCGGTCCCGCTGGACCTCCCGACGCTCCTGCATCGCATCGAGCCCATGCTCTCGGTCGGGCTCGGAGACCGGATCGACATCCGGATCGACTGCGAGCCCGGTCTGTGGAAGTGCAAGGCGGACCCCTCGGAGCTCGAGAACGCACTGGTGAACCTGGCGCTCAACGGGCGCGACGCCATGCCGTCGGGCGGGACCCTGCGGATCAGCGCCCGGAACGTCCAGGCTGCGGGACAGGGCGGGGAGGCCGGCGACCGCGTGGCGGTCACGGTGGCCGACACCGGCGTCGGAATGAGCCGCGCCGTCCTCGAGCGGGTCTTCGACCCGTTCTTCACGACCAAGCCCGACGGCGCCGGCTCCGGGCTCGGGCTCAGCATGGTCTACGGCTTCGCGAGCCAGACGGGCGGGGAGCTCCTTGCTGAGAGCGAGCCGGGGAACGGAGCCCGGTTCACCCTGATGTTGCCGCGTCACGCGGCGCTGGAAGAGGCGCCGAAGCCGGTCGCCCAGGCTGCGCCCGGTGGGGCCGGCGAAACGGTCCTGCTGGTCGAGGACGAGCCGGCCGTCCGCACGGTGGTCCGCCGCCAGCTGGCGCTGCTCGGCTATCGGGTGACCGAGGCCGGGACGGCTCCGGAGGCCCTGGCCTCCCTCGAGGGCACGACGTTCGACCTCCTGCTCTCGGACGTTTCCCTTCCGGGGGGGATCGATGGCGTCGAGCTGGTGAAGGAGGTGGCGGAGCGCGTTCCGGCGACCCGGTCGCTGCTCATGTCGGGGAAGCGCGATCTCACGCCTCCGGCGGGGGTTCCGCTCCTCTGCAAGCCTTTCACCCGCCGGGAGCTGGCGCTGTCGATCGATGCGCTGCTCCGAAACGAGTTGCCGGGAAAGGGCGCCGGGCCTCGCGCAACGCGCTGACCTTCCGTCGCGGGCGCCGGATCCGAGTTCGCGGTTCGGGCAACGGTGTGGGGTAGCCTCAGTCCTTCAAGGAGGAACGACATGCCGGAGTCGAACGCTTCATCGAAGGTCCAGACCGTCGTCGGAGTCCTGCTGCTTGTCCTCGGGCTCGTGGTCTTCGCGGTCCGGCTCCAGCACGAGGGCGCCTACGCCGTGCCGCGCGGCGGGAATCTCTTCGGCGGGGTCGGGGCCCTGCTGCTCGGCGCGTTCCTGCTGTGGCCGGGCAAGCCGCGCGCGCTCGGCTGGGCCGGGTTGGCCGCGAGCCCCGTCGTGCTCTTCTTCGGCCTCTACGCGACGATGTCGGAGCTCGAGGAGGTGATCTCGCTCTACGCGACCGACAGCGGGGGACAGCCGGCGGAGCTGCGCCTCTGGATCGTCGATCGCGACGACGGCGAGTGGGTCGGGATGCAGCGCTCGAAGGCCGTCGAGCATTCCCTCGACGGGGCGCGCCTCGACATGCTCCGGGCCGGCGAGACGCGCTGCGTGGTCCCGGTGCTCCATGAAGACCGTCCGACCGTGAAGGCCATCCATGCCATGAAGGTCGAGAAGTACGCCGTGGCGCGGGCTTCCGCGGCCGTGGGCCTCTACCCGGCCGAGGCCCGGGACACCACGGTGGCCTTGCGCTTCGATCCCTGCCCCGAAGGCTGAGCGTCGCGGTGCCCGGCTACTCCGGGAGCTCGCGGAAGAGGTTGTGGCAGCCGACGCAGCTGGGGACGATCGCCTCGTAGCGGGCCATCACGGAGTCGGCGTCACCGGTCGCGGCCTCGGAGGCGAGCTGCTGGGCAGAGACGTCGAGGGAGTCCGCCAGCGTGTAGAAGAGCGCCTTCTCGTCGTGCGAGAGGTCGAGATCGTCCGCGATCTCGGGCAGGCTCTTGGCTGAGCTGACCAGCTCGGTCGCCTCCCGCGCAATCTCCTCCCGAGCCTTCTCACTGTCCATCGCGGCCGGCAGGCGCTCGACCACGAGCTGCTCGAGGCGGGCCATGTGGGCTCGCAGCGTCGCATCGTGGACGGGCGTCAGGATCGGCTTGGAGCCGGGCGCGCGCCGAGGTTCGGAGGAGCACGCCACCACGAGCGCTGCCGCCACGAAGACCCCGACCATCTGCTGCTTCATCGAGAGATGCCTCCTCATTCGAGTCCGACGATCCGACCGTCGCGCAGGTCGATGGCTTCGGCCAGGGGGCGACGGGGCAGGCCGGGCATCCGCATGATGTCGCCCGTGAGGACGACGAGGAATCCGGCGCCGGCGTTGATCTGGATGCCCCGCACCGTCACCTCGAAGTCTTCGGGGCGGCCGCGGCGCGCCGGCTCGTCCGAGAGCGAGCCGGGTGTCTTGGCGATGCAGACGGGGAGGCGGTCGTAGCCGAGCCGCTCGACCTCGCGGAGGTCGCGCCTGGCGTCGCGGCTGAAGACGATGTCGCGGGCGCCGTACATCGTCCGCGCCACGGCCAGGACCTTCTCGGCGACGGAGGCCTCGAGGTCGTAGATCGGCGTCATGGGGGTTTCGGGGTCGGCATGGGCCAGGAGCGTCCTCGCGAGGGGCTCTGCGCCTTCGCCTCCCCGGGCATGGTGGTCGGAGACGGCGAAGGGAACGCCGAGCGTCTCGCAGTGGGTGCGAACGACTTCGATCTCCGCATCCGTGTCCTCGCCGAAGCGGTTCAGCGCGACGATCGGTGCCTGACCGAAGTGCCCGATGCTCTCGACGTGCTTCTCGAGGTTCGGGAGTCCGGCGCGGACGGCTTCGGCGTCCGGGCGCGAGAGCGCCTTCTTCGGCGTGCCCCCGTGCATCTTGAGCGCGCGGACGGTCGCGACGAGGACGACCGCCGCGGTCTCGAGCCCGGCGCTGCGGCACTTGATGTCGAAGAACTTCTCGGCCCCGAGGTCGAAGCCGAACCCGGCCTCGGTGATGACCCAGTCCGCCTGTCGGAGCGCGAGCCGGGTGGCGACCACGCTGTTGCAGCCGTGCGCGATGTTGGCGAAGGGGCCCCCGTGGACGAGGGCGGGCGTGCCCTCGAGGGTTTGCACGAGGTTCGGCCAGAGAGCGTCCTGGAGCAGCGCGAGCATCGCCCCGGAGGCGCCGAGCTTCGACGCCGTGACCGGTTCGCCCTCGTAGGTGAAGCCCACGAGCAGGCGGTCGATGCGCTCGCGGAGATCGTCCTCGTCTTCTGCGAGGCACAGCATGGCCATGACCTCGGACGCGGCCGTGATGTCGAAGCCCGTCTCCCGGGGGATGCCCTGTTTCGGACCGCCGAGTCCGACGACGAGACTCCGCAGAGCGCGATCGTTCATGTCCATCACGCGCCGCCAGAGCACGCGCCGCGGGTCGATCCCGAGCGGGTTGTTCCAGTAGAGCTGATTGTCGAGCACGGCGGCGAGGAGGTTGTGGGCCGAGGTGATGGCGTGGAAGTCGCCCGTGAAGTGGAGATTGATGCGCTCCATCGGGAGGAGTTGACTTCGTCCGCCGCCCGTCGCGCCGCCCTTCATGCCGAAGGAGGGCCCGAGGGAGGGTTCACGCAGGGCCAGGCAGACGGACTCCCCGAGGCGGGCCAACCCGTCCGCCAGCCCGATGCTGGTGGTGGTCTTGCCCTCGCCGGCGGGGGTGGGCGTGATGGCCGAGACGAGGATGAGCTTCGGCTGGCGGGGGGAGGCCGGCGGCTGCCCGAGCAGGGCCGGGTCGACCTTGGCGACGTCGACGTCCCGCGGCCGCCAATCACCTGCCTCGAGGCCGAGCTTCGCGGCGATGTCGGCGATGGGCTGCGGCTCGACGGAGTGGGCGATCTCGACGTCGCTCGGCATGGCCGGGAGGCTATCCCAAGCGTCTCGCGGGCGGGAGTGAGTCAGCATGTCACGTGCGCGCGGTTCGGGTTCGCGGATGCCGCTCGGGACCGGCCGAAGGCTCGCCGCGCTTCGGGTAGCTTTGCGGTGCATGCCCGAACCGATCGCCAGCGACGAGACACCGGACCGGCTCGCCGAACGCCTGGCGTCGCTTCGCGTGTGGCCCGGCGGCGCCGGACCGGCCGAGTGGATCCAGACGCACATCTCCCACGTCTTCCTCGTGGGCGAACGGGTCTACAAGCTGCGGAAGGCGGTGGCCTTCCCGTTCCTCGATTTCACGGAGCGCGCCGCACGCAACGACGACTGCCTGCGCGAGGTGGCACTCAATCGTCGGCTCGCGCCCTCGGTCTACCTCGGCGTCGCCCCGATCCGGTGCGAAGCGGGCGAGGTTACGGTGGGTCCACTCGGGGAGTCGCTGGCCGGCGACGCCGAGCACGCCACGGTCATGCGCCGGCTACCCGCCGGGCGGGACGCGCTCTCGCTGCTCGAGCGAGGCGAACTGACGGCGGGCCACGTGGCGGCCATCGCCGCTCGACTCCCTCCCTTCCACGACGCCCACACCCTCGGAAGCCCCGCTCCCTGGGACGCCGAGCGCTGGCTCGCGCGGATCGCCGAACCCGTCCGGGAGTGCTTTGTGGTGCTCGGCGAGGGCGACTGCATGGAGGCGGCCCGGGTCGCCGCCGCGGCCGCGCAAGCGGAGGCGGCGCTCGCGGCGGGGGCGCCGCACTTCGAGCGGCGCCGGTCCGACGGGCGAGCCGTGGACGCCCATGGCGACCTGCATCTCGACCACGTGTGGTTCGAGGACGACGGCGACGAGCCGCTGCTCGTCGACTGCCTCGAGTTCAGCGAAGACCTCCGCCGGATCGACCGCGCCAGCGAACTCGCCTTCCTCCAGATGGACCTCGCCTATCGCGGGCGGGCGGACCTCGGAGAGTTCCTCCTTGCCGACTACGCGGGGCGGACCGACGATTTCGGGCTCTTCCGGGTCGTCGACTTCTTTGCGGCCTACCGTGCCCTCGTGCGGGCGAAGGTTGCGGCTCTGGCAACCGGCCAGGCGACCCTGTCCGCGGCGCAGCGCGGCGACGCCCGGGCCAGCGCGGTCCGCCACCTCGAGCTGGCGGAGTCGCTCCTCGAGCCTCGGAGCGAGGGGGCGATCGTGCTGCTCTGCGGCACGGTGGGTTCGGGGAAGAGCACGGTGGCGCGCAGAATGGCGGAAGCGGGGCAGGGGGTGCCGGTCGCGTCCGATCGGGTCCGCAAGCGGCTCGCCGGTCTCGAGCCGACTGCGCGGACCGGTGCCGGCGTCGACGAGGGGCTCTACCACCCGGAGCAGACGCGCCGGGTCTACGAGGCGCTGTTCGAACGCGCCGAGGATCTCGTGGCGTCCGGAAGGACGGCACTCCTCGACGCCTCCTTCACCACGCGGAGCCAGCGCGCCATGGCCCGCGCGTGGGCGGAGCAGCGGGGCGTGCGCGCACGCCTGATCGAGGTGCGCTGTGAGCTGGAGCAGGCGAGGCAGCGCCTCGAAGCGCGAGCCCGTGCCGGAAAGGACCCCTCGGATGCCGGGCCGGATTTCCTGGCGACGAGCCTCGCCCGCTTCGAACCGCCGGAGGAGTGGCCTGTGGGGGACCGCGAGGTCGTCCGTACGGACGACGCCGCTTCGATGCGCTGAACACGCGGGACGCCGCTTCCGGCCTTCGTCAGATCTGATAGCCGCGGGGCCGATCCCGCTGGGCCTGGGCCTCGGCCCGCACCACGGTCTCGTCGAGCGTGCGTCTGAGTTCGTACATCTGCGCGAGCGCGAGGCCCTGTCCGATGAAGCTCGAGGCGTAGGTGAGCCCGCCGAGGACGAGGGCCACGGGGATCGCGAGGAGCGCGGACGGCGACTCCCCGAGCGTGAGCTGCGCGAGCCCGTAGAGCAGGCCGACGACGCTCGCGGCCCCGAGCACGGCGAAGACGAAGGCGAACCCCGTCCAGACTTCGGGGCGGGGCCCGAGCAGGCACCGGACGAGGTGGCGTCCATTCATTCCGGGTTCGGGGCGATCGAAGGTGATGTCGAGCTCGGGCGACCAGAATGCGCGCCGCGCCTTGGGGATCCGCAGCACGCAGTGGCCCGGGTCGAAGTGGCCCTCGAGGGGCGGTGCGGCGTGGACGGCGCGCGCCTCGAGAACGCTCACGAAAGTCTCGACGTCGCACGAGACGTCGACCGCGAAGCGGGGCCTCATCCGGAGATCCGCCATGCGTCCTCCTTCGGCTCCTGATTCTACTCGCCCGGCACCGGAGTTGTCTCGCCTCTAGCGGTGGCGTTCCAGCCAGGCGGCTTCCTCTCCCGGTTCGGGGAGCAGCGAGCCGCCCTCCATGTTCCACTTCGAGGGGATGTCGACGGTCACCACGCCGACGTCTGCCGCGGGGCATCCGAGCGCGCCGGCGACGCTCTTCGTGAGTTCGGAGACGATCTCGGCCTTCTGTGCTTCCGTCCGCCCCCAGCGGATCGTCCCGAGCACGAAGGCGGCCTGGCCTCCCGGAAGGGCCTCGGCCGGGCGCTCCTCGAAGAAGGCGTGGACGAAGGAGGCGGGGGCCCCGGTCACGCCGCAGTGGATCCGGACCACTTCCTTCGCGATCTGGCCGCGCTGCGCTTCGCTGCTCAGGCCTTCGCGGATGGCACATCGGTAGAGGGGCATGGGAAGACCTCGCGTCTAGAGGGGCAGGGGGCCGTCGAAGGCCGTCGCCACGATCTCGTTCACGGAACACCCGGTGGTGTCGACCCAGAGGTCGCAGACGGCGTGGAGGAACCGCTCCCGCTCCGCATCGTCGAAGCCGACCGGGACCGAGCGGACCACGATGGAGGAGGTGCTGGGCTCGCCGGCGGTCCAGGCCCAGCCCGGCGCCTGGCGCGTCCAGCGGATGTTCACCGCTGCGGGGTCGTCTCCGAAGAAATCCTTCGCCAGCCCCTTCAGGCCGGCTTCGAGGGAATCGATCCGCTGGTCCGCGGCCTGTCCCTCTTGGATGATGCAGGCGTAGTGGTGCATGTTCTCGACCCTTGCGAGGCTGCCGGGGCGCAGCCGCAAAACCATACTCGGAAAACGAGGAGCGTGCAGCGATGAGCTCGAACCTGAAGGAAGAGGCCCCGCAGGCGCTCCGCGTCGAAGACCGCGGGCCGGTCCGCACCCTCGTCATCAACGACCCGCCGCGCAACCGGATGTCGATGGCATTCATGGATGCGCTCGAGGCGGAGCTCCCGCGCATCGCGGGCGACCCGCGGGTGCGCGCGGTCGTGATCCGCGGGGCCGGGGAGGAGCACTTCTCGGTCGGGATGGACCTGAAGGAACTCCCGTCGGGCATCCAGCGCATGGGCAGCGCGGACGCGCTCTTCGATCAGCGGCTGCGCGTGCTTCGCGCGATCGAGACGCTCGAGAAACCCGTGATCGCCGTCCTCGCGGGGTACTGCCTGGGCGGTGGACTCGAACTCCCGCTCGCCTGCCACTTCCGCCTCGCCGCGGAGGAGGGTGCGAAGATCGGGCTGCCGGAGATGGACCTCGGGAGCGTTCCGGCCTGGGGCGGAAGTGCGCGCCTGACCCGCCTGGTTGGCGCCCACCACGCGCTCGACCTGATCCTCCGCGCGAAGAAGGTCTCCGGGCCCGAAGCCCTGCGCATCGGCCTCGTGCACGAGGTGTGGCCGGTCGCCGAACTCTTCGATCGCGCCGAGGCCCTCGGCCAGGAGCTCGCCGCCCAGCCCGCGAAGTCGGTGGCGGGGATGCTGCGCGCGATCGTCGATGCTCATGAGCGGACGCTCGAGGAAAACCTCGCTGCGGAGCGAGCGGCCGTGCACGCGACCTCCGGGACACCCGACCAGATCGAGGGGTATCGCTCGTTCCTCGAGAAGCGCCCGCCGCGCTTCAACCGGGAGCTCGACGAGTAGGCTTCGTCCTGCCGGGCAGCGGCTCTCCGGGTGTGACTCGTTGCACCACTCGCGAAGGCATTCTGCCACGGGGCGAAGCGCCGCCTGGACGCCCGCGCCGTCTCGAAGCTGTCCGGCTGGCACTCGCCTTGCTTCTTTCTTTGCGGTGGAACGTTCTCCTCGTCGCCGAAGGAGAGGAGGGTAGGGTGACCTCCGCAGTCCCCCAGGTCTCAGCAGCGGCCCATCCCCCGCGATGGATCCGGAAAGCGCTGGAAGACTTCGACCGGACGGCTGGCCTTCTGCGCGGGTTCCTCCGCGAGCGCTATGGAGAGCCCGGCGCGACGGCGCTCGTGCTCGCGGCCCGCGAGAGATACGCGGAGATCCTGCCGCGCATGGAGCGCGTGAAGGGAAGGCGGGGGCTGGTGCTGAACCGGTTCCTCGACATCACGGCCCAGGAGCTTGCCGTCTATCAGGCCGTCGAAGCGCGGGGAGGGACTGCTTCCGAAGCATGGGAGCTTTGCCACCGAGGGCTTCGGCTCCGGATACAACGGATTCCCGCGTGGAAGCGTCGCTTGCGGAGCTGGCTCTTGTTCTCGCGCCTTTCGCGCTTCGTGATCCGGAAGCGCGCTGCCGCTGCGCCGCTCCGGGCAGGCGATTTCGAGACTCGCTCGGTCGTCGGCGACGGCGAGCGCTTCGACTTCGGGGTGGACTATCTGCGCTGCGGGAACCTGGAGCTCGCGCGCAAGCTGGGCGCAGAGGCCTTCGCGCCTTACGTCTGCATGTCCGACGTCGCCCTGAGCGATGCGTTCGGCTGGGGGCTGGTCCGCACCCAGACGCTCGCCGACGGGTGCAGTCACTGCGACTTTCGCTTCAAACAGGGCGGCCCCACGCGGATCTCATCGAAGACGGCCGAGGTTCAGGCGACGATCGACGGGATCGCGCGGCAGGAAGCCGGTGGAGCGGAGCCGGCCGTGGGCGGGGCTCACCCGAACGTCGCGGTACTCGAGCGCTTCGATCCGGCGGACGTTCCGGGGACGATCGACGCCTTCTCCGAAGACGCCGTCTTCCACTTCTACAATCCCCTGCTTCCCGACGTCCAGGGCGACTACGTCGGCCGGAAGGGCATCCTGGATTTCTTCGGCCGGATCGCCGAGCTGACGAACGGCACCTTCGAAGTCCATCCGGTTTCCGTCACGCCGGTGGGAGACGAGCTGCTCGTCGTGCACACGAGGAACACGATGCGGATCGGCGATCAGCCCATCGCGACGGACGTCGTGGTGGTCTGGCGGATCGTCGACGGCCGCATCGCCGAGGTCTGGGACATTCCATCGGTTCACTCGCTTGGCCCCTAGCGGCTCCCGCCGGATTCAGGCCGGTTCGTCGGCCGCATCCCACGGCATGTTGGCCGTGACCCAGTGGGTGAGCTGCTCCTCCTGGTCGTTCGCGTGCAGATGCCGCGGCGGCGTCGCGAAGGTGGCGTAGGGGCGGCAGCGGAGGACCACGCGCCCCTCGGCCTGCGCCATCTTCTCGACGGCCGGGCGGGTCGCCTCCGGGAGCGGCGTTCCGGACATCCGGCCGGCCACGGCCATCATCACGTCGGTCACGAGCTTCGGATCGCGGTCGACCTCGGCGTCGCAGTAGACCTGCAGATAGGTGAAGGGCCAGCGCTCGTCGAGCACGCAGAGGCTGACCTTTCCGTTGCGCCCGACCGCCTTGGCCTTGGCCCGGTCGCCCATGGTCGAGACGAGGAGCTCGTCCGAGTCCGTCGGGATGTAGTAGACGACCGACATCGCCGGGCCGTCGTTCTTGCGCGCGTGGCCGAACAGGCAGGTCCGATGGGTGCGAACGAACTCGCGGCGCTCGGAGGGGAGCATGTCCCGGTCCGTCGGGGCGGTGAGGGGTTCGTCGGCGAGGGGAAGTAGGTTCATGGTCCGGTTCCTTTCGGGTGGGCGAGGGTCAGGGTGTGATGAGCCGTTGGGCGAGGAAGGACATCATCTTCTTCGCCTCACGCTTGCTGGCGCGGTGCATGACGAGCCCCTCGATCGCGGTGACGAGGGCGCTGACGACGAGGCCGCGGTTCCCGGCCGGCACGCCGCAGCGATCGAGCGCTTCGCTCAGGTAGTGCGCGTAGCGCCGGTGGATGCGCTCGTGGAACTCGGCCATGGCGGGCGAGTGGTGGGAGCGCTCGTGAAGGGTGGCGATGAGCGCGTAGCGGTCGAGGCGGCGCACCACGAACTCGGTCAGGAGGGCCTCGAGTTCCTGTTCCTCGCGGCCGGCCGAGCGTTCGAATCGTTCGAGCGCTTCCTCGAGGTCCTCGGATTGCAGGTCCTCGAGGACCGCGACGAAGAGGTCGTCCTTCGTCGGGAAGTACCAGTGGACGACGTTGCTCGCGATGCCGGCTTCCCGGGCGATCGCGGCGATGGGCGTCTTGTCGTAGCCGTTCTCGAGGAAGAGCCGCCGCGCGATCGCGACGATCTCGGCGGCCTTGTCCTCGTGGCTGCGTTCGGGTCGGTTCCTGGCCATCTCTAGATGGACAGTCTAGATCAATCTAGATCGAGTGTCTAGAGGGCGTTCCGACGCTCCCTTCGAGTCAGGCGGCGAGCTGAAGCAGGCCGCCCCCGAGGTGGAGGAGGGCCTCGGCCGCATCGACCACGAAGATCACGAGCATGGGGCCGGAGAGGACCGGCCAGTAGGCCTCGCCCTGGCGTTCGCCGTTCCGCAGGACCGGAACGTTGAACCAGAACTGCGAGAAGTGGGCGGCTCCGAGGATGAACAGGACGATCGCGCGTTCCCCGGGCGCGGCGAACAGGGGGCTCCCGACCAGGGCGAGGACGAGGAGCACGAGGGACATGAGCGCAAAGGCGGCATTGAACCCGCCGAGGAATCGCACGCCGGCCGCGTAGGTCCTGAAGATCGGTGAGTCGCGCTGGGACTTCGCCACCATCACCTTGGCGGCCGCTTCGGGTTGGAAGCCGAAGTACCGGAAACCCATGGAGAACCAGACGAAGCTGGCGGCGAGTGCGACGAAGTAGGCGGCTTGGGCCATCAGGGGCGACCTCCGAGGGCGGGCGGTTGCGATCAGCCCGGGCCTGGTGCAATATGATTCAAGATTGAACTAAATACTCCGTGCCAGGAACGATGTCAAACTCCGGCCCGCTTCGAGTCTTCCACCTGCTGCACCGTGCGCACGGAGCGCTGTTCCGCGCGCTCGACCGGAAGCTGCGCGAAGCCGAGGGAATCGCGACGGCCCATCAGGTCATCCTGTTCACGCTCGCGGCCGCGGACGGTCTGCCGAGCTCGGAGATCGCACGGCGAGCGGGCCACAGCCGGTCCCGGCTCACCGGTCTCGTCGACACCCTCGAAGGGGAGGGGCTCGTCGAGCGCCGGGTCTCCGGCGACGATGGCCGGGTGCATCTCCTGCATCTGACGCGGGCGGGCCGGGCGCTGGTCGCGCGGACCCTCTCCGAGACGAAGCGCCTGAACGCCGCCTTGCTGGCGCCGTTCGACCGCCGGGAGCAGGAGACGATCCGCGCCTTCCTCGAACACGTCCTCGCAGAAGCGGAGAAGGTCTAGGCCTTCGCTGCGGGGATGGACCGCCTGAGATAGAAGCGCTCGAGCTCGGCGTAGAGGTCCGGTGTCTGCTCACGCATCTGCTCGGGCTTCTCGAAGAAGGCCTCGGTCGCCACGGCGAAGAACTCGGCCTCGTTGGTCGCGCCGTACTCCCGCAGGACCTTGCGGGCCCTGCGGCCGCCGCGCCGGAGCGCCCTGAAGTTGCGGGTCATCACCTGGGCCCAGGGGCGATAGTGGGCGCGGGCGCGGAGCTCCGGCGTCCCATCGAAGGCGCCGGCGGCCCGGTCGAGCACGTGGGCGAACTCGTGGGTGGCCGTGTCGTGGGCGTCCTCCTGGTTCGCCAGCCCAAGCACGACGCTCTTCCAGGCCAGCACCACGGTCCCCCAGGTGTGCGCTTCGCCGAGGACCCACGTCTCTTCGCCGGGCCGCCGGAACGCCTCCGGGTAGACGATGATCTCCGTGAGCCGGTCGTAGTAGGAGAGGTCGAGGTGCAGGATCAGGCGAACCGCGGCGGCCGAGATGACGACGCGGACTTCATCGTCGATCTCCTGCCCCCCGGCGCCGATGAATTCTTTCTCCCAGGCGAAGACCTTGAGGTCGTCGAGGAAGCGCTCGCGGAGCGGTCCCTCCATGTCCCGGAAAAACGGCACGCGCCGTTCGAGATGCGTGAGCCAGTCCTCGGGCATGGGTTCTCGCAGGAGCTTGCGGCGAGAGAACCGTCGGAAGAAGCCGAACACCCGCCCAGGGTAGCGGGGCATCCCCACTTGGCCGCGAGGCGCTTCAGCCTCTCGTTGCGCGTCTCGCGGGCCTCAATGCACCGTGCGGCCACCCGTGACGAGCAGGTGCTCGCCCGTCACGTAGGAGGCTCCGGGGCTCGCGAAGAACGAAACGGCGTGGGCGATCTCCTCGGGCTCGCCCAGGCGCCCGAGCGGAATCTGCGAGACCGTGCGCTGCATGTGCTCCTCGGGCATCCGCTCGGAGAGGGGCGTGCGCGTGGCCCCGGGGCAGACGGCGTTGACCGTGATCCCGTACTGGCCCACCTCGTTCGCGAGCGAGCGCGTGAACCCGAGCAGGCCCGCCTTCGCGGCCGTGTAGTCGGTCATGCCGTGGCCGGTTCGGAAGGCCATCTCGGAAGACGTGTTGATGATCCGCCCGTACCGGGCCTCGATCATCGCGGGCAGGACCCGGCGGGTGCAGTCGACCGCCTGCCGCAGGTTGAGCGTGACCATGTAGTCCCACTGCTCATGGTCGGACTTCGGGAAGGTCCGGATGCCTTCACGCAGGCTCCCGCCAGCGTTGTTGTGAAGGATCGTGATCGCCCCGAGGTTCTTCTGGACGGTGTCGAACGCTTCGCGGATTTCATCGCGCTCCAGGAGATCCAGTCGAACGGGCAGGCTGCGTCGGCCGGCCCGTTCCACGAGTTCCGCCGTTCCGGCGAGACCGCTTCGTTGACGTCGAGGATCGCGACGTCTGCACCGTCCTCGGCGAGGCGGACGGCCGAAGCCCGGCCGATTCCCGATGCGGCTCCCGTGACGACCGCGTTCATGCCTTCGAGACTCATGGTTCCTCCTCCTGGAGAGCGGGAGCGCTCTCCGTGCTCGACGGTAGTGTCGCGGGCCCGGGAAGCCCAGCGCCAACCCGGTTCCAGGTCTCGACGAGATGGGTCGGATGGACGGCCGAAGCGGGCGTCCACCGCTTAGACGAGCGGTCGTAGCTGGACCCTGCCGGGTCGTGGCTTCTCTACTCCGGTTTCTGCGCCACGATGAATCGGACGGGGTGTGGACGGAAGGCGGTCTCGAGGATCGCGAAGCCCGCACCCGTGATGTGGTCCTCGAGTTCCGTCGCCCTCAGGTAGTCGAGGGGGGGCGCGAGGCCGAGCGGCTTCATCACCGAGATGCCGACGCGCACGAGGGGGTTCATCTCGCCAACGCAGGGCGTCTTCGAGATGAGGAAGCCGCCTGGCTCGAGACGCTCCCTGATCTCGACGAGGCCATCGGGGAGGTTCCCGATCACGTGCAGGCTGTTGAAGGCGGTGATCACGTCGAAAGGTCCGCGGTCCAGATCCGCGTCGAAGAGCGTCGCCTCCGCGAAGCGAACGTTCTCCACGTTCTCGGCTGCCGCCTTCTCCCGACCGATCTCGACCATGCGAGATGAGATGTCGGTGGCGGTGATCTGCGCGACGCTCGGTGCGAGCAGCAGCGCAGCCGTCCCGGTCCCGCAGCCGATCTCCAGGACTCGATCGCCCGGCGACAGGTAGCTCCGGGTCCGGTCCAGGGTCTGGCGGAAGCTCGCCTCGTCTTGGATCGGTTTCTTCGCGTAGCTGTCGGCGTGGCGGTTCCAGAAGCGCGCGGCTTTAGTCATCGGTCTCCTTTCCGGAACGCGTGCTCCGCGGTGTTCCACGCGCAAAGCGCGTTGGAGCGGCGAGACCCGATCATGACATGCGAATTTCTGTGATCAATTGACCAGAATCGCGCATCTGATATGCGTATATGCATGAATTGGCAAGCCATCCGTTTCGATTGGAACCAGGCGCGAGCGTTCCTGGCGACGGCAGATGAGGGCTCTCTTTCCGCAGCTGCGCGGGTGCTGGGACTTACCCAGCCAACAGTCGGCCGTCAGGTGAGCGCCCTCGAGGCGGAACTCGGCGTGGCACTGTTCGAGAGGAGCGGGCGGTCCTTGTCCCTCACCCGGTCGGGGATCGATCTGTTGGAGCACTTCCGCGCAATGGGAGCTGCCGCCGCGCGCATCTCGCTGGCGGCGTCCGGGCAGTCTCAAGCGATCGAGGGGCAGGTCCGCGTTTCGGCCTCCGACCTGGTCGCGACCTATCTGCTCCCGGAATGGTTGAAAGGGCTCCAGGAGGTGGCGCCCCAGATCGAGATCGAGATCGTCGCGTCGAATGAGGTGCATGACCTGACTCGGCGTGAGGCAGACATTGCGATCCGGCACGTTCGCCCCGAGCAGCCCAGCCTGATCGCCCGCCGGATCGGCGAGATTCACGCTCGCTTCTACGCGTCGTCCGAGTACTTGAAGGAGCACGGTCGTCCCACGGGCCCCCGGGATCTGTCCGAGGCCGACTTCGTCGGGCCTGAGCAACCAGAGCGGTTCGTTCCTGAGTGGAACGCGCTCGGTCTGTCCCTCACGCCCGACAACTTCAGGACCACTACGTCGAGCGGCACGGTGGTCGTGGAGCTGGTCCGGCGCGGCTTCGGCGTTGCACCCATGCCGAGCCACATCGCGATGGGCATCCCGGAGCTCGAGTGCGCACTGCCCGAGCTTGCCCCCATTCCGATGCCCCTCTGGCTCGCGACGCATCGCGAGCTTCACACCAGCCGGCGCATCCGGCTGGTCTTCGACTTTCTCGGGGAAGCGCTCGCGGGGCATCTCGAGTCGAGTGCCGGGCGAGATTGAAGCCGGACAACGCCGTCGCCGCGCGGCGGTCACTCACTCGACCCCCAGCCGCTTCATCTTCTTGTAGAGCCCCTCGCGCGTGATGCCGAGCTTGCGCGCCGTGGCCGCGCGGCGGCCGGCGTTTTCGGCGAGGGCGCGGCGGAGGTACCAGGCCTCGACGCGGTCCATGGCGTCGCGCAGGGTGCCGGTGGGGCCCGTGACGTTGCCGAGGGCGCCGCGGGCCGAGGCCAGCCGTTCGGAGAAGTGTTCCGGGCGGAGCGGCTGGCCGGGCTCCGCCAGGGCGAGCGCGCGTTCGATCTCGTTCTGGAGCTCGCGGACGTTTCCCGGCCAGGCGTGGAGCTGGAGGATCTCTTCTGCCGCCGGGGCCAAGCGAGAGACGAGTTCGCCACGCTTCTCGGCCTGCCGTGCGGTGAAGTGTTCGGCCAGGGGGACGACGTCGTCGATGCGCTCCCGCAGCGAGGGCATGCGGAGCGGGAAGACGGCGAGGCGGTAGAAGAGGTCTTCGCGGAAGCCGCCGCGTTCGATCTCCTCTTCGAGGTCGCGGTTGGTGGCGGCGACGATGCGCGCGTCCACCCGCCGCGCGGCCGTTCCTCCTACGGGCCGGACCTCGCCCTCCTGCAGCGCCCGCAGGAGCTTCGCCTGGAGCCCGGCGGAGGTCTCGCCGACTTCGTCGAGGAAGAGCGTGCCGCGGTCGGCTGCGGCGAACAGGCCCTTGCGCTCCCGGTCGGCGCCCGTGAAGGCGCCCTTGGCGTGGCCGAAGAGTTCGCTCTCGAGCAGGGTCTCGGGGAACGCGGCGCAGTTGATCGCAATGAAGGGGCCCTTGCTGCGCGGGCTTTCTTCGTGGATCGCACGCGCGAGCAGCTCCTTGCCGGTCCCCGTCTCGCCCGAGACGAGAATCGAGGCCTGGGAGCGCGCGGCGCGGCGCGCGAGGGTTCGCAGGGCCTGCAGTGCGCGGCTGTTCCCGACGAGGGCGTCGAGCCCGCGCGCCGGCGGCGGGGTGGAAGGGCTTCTGCGGGGGAGACGGTCGAGCTCCTGCACGATCGCCTCGGCGTCGGCGCCGGGCCGGGCGTGTTCGGTCGGGCGCAGCATCACGCGCGAGGCACCCGCGCTCTCGAGCAGGGCCGCGTCCGCGCGCTCGGCGGGGTCGATCCGCACGAGGATGGCCGCGCTCGGTTCCGCCTCGCGCAATGCCGCGATCGTCGCGCGCGCCGTGCGGGCCGAGCCGGCATCCACCACGAGCGCCTCGAAGGCGGCGAGGGGGAGGGCCAGGGCGTCCTCCGCATCCCGCGCCCAGGCCACGTCGAGGCTCACGGCATCGCTGACGACGCTCGCGCCGCGGCCGTCCCCCGAACCCACCCAGAGAATCGTACGAAGCTTCACGGTTTCCTCCTGTTCCCCGTCCCGTGCAGGGGGAGAGCAAGAGGCATGCCGCGCGGCGGGCGGCAGAGTCGGCGCCGCGCACGCCCGGGTGGGCGAAGCCGGGCGAAACGGGCGAACCTCGCCCGGGTTGGCCCGGGGCCGGCCGGCGTTTCGCCCTTCCGAGAACTCGGAGCCCGGCAGCGGCGTCCATTCGTGGAGGAGGATCCGAAGGCATGAGCAGACGAACGATCTCCGCGGCCGTTCTGGGCGGTCTCTTGGCGACGGGTTGCACCTGGGTCGCCCTCGGGCCGCGCGCGGAAGCCGTGAACGTCCGGGCGGCGGGCGACGTGGCCGGATGTAAGCGCCTCGGGAAGACCCACACCCGAACGCTCGACAAGGTCGGCTTCATCCCGCGCCGCGGGAGCAAGGTCGAAGAGGAGCTCGAACGGCTGGCGCGTCAGGAAGCGGTGAACATGGGCGGGAACGCCGTGTCGCCCCTCGAAGACGTGGCCTCGGGCGAGCGGGTCTACGGGATCTACAGCTGTCCGTAGGGGCTGGGGAGCCGGTCAGCTCCGCCAGAACGGATCGAAGTTGCCGCAGCCGAGGCTCCCGAAGGCCGGGACCTTCGTCTTGATCTCGGTCGCCTGCTCGCCGACGAAGCGGTAGTCGAGCACGCCGTCGAAGTCGCTGTCCTGGTCCTGGTGCGTGACGGTGTCGCCCTGGCGGTGCTCGACGACGTCGGCCTTGCCGTCCGCGTTGGTGTCCGCGTCGAAGCGGACGAGAATGCCGCCCGAGTAGATCTCCTGCTGGTCGACGCCCCCGTTGCCGTCCGTGTCGAGGGCGACTTCGGAGACGTTGCCGCCATCGTCGAGGCGGATGCGCGTGTCGAGGCGGCCGTTGCCGTCGCCGTCCACGCACTGGGAGCGCACGGTGCCGTTGGCGCGTAGGAAGAGCTTCTTGTCCGGCCGGCGCTTGCCCTCGCTCACGACCTCCTGGAGCTGGGGCCGCTGCTGGGCGTCGTACTTGGTGAGCACGGTGGCCTTGCCGGTCCCGCGCGGGTCCTCGGCCTGCTTGCGGATCTTGCCGTTCTGGAGCCAGGTCCAGAGGTCGAACTTGCAGTCGTCGTTGGCGTCCCGCTTCTCGTAGGAGATCTCGCCGGCGGCGTCGTGGTCCTGGACCAGGGTGAAGCAGCCCGCGCCGTTCACGTCCTCCTCGAGGCGCTGGATCACGCCGTTCTTGAAGGTCGCGACGAGCTCGGGCTTGCCGTCGCCGTTGCGGTCCTCGCGCCGGAGTTTCGGGCGGCCCTGGTCGTCGAGGGTGATCCAGGTGTCGATCTTGCCGTCACCATCGGAGTCGGCCTCCTGCACGGCGGCACCGTCGGCGCCGGCCACGACGCGCTGGTCGGGCTTGCCGTCGAAGTCGACGTCCTTCTCCTGGCGCGCGAGCTTGCCGTTCTCGAACTCCGAGATCACGTCCGGCTTCCCGTCGCCGTTCATGTCCTTCTCTTCGCGCACGAGCTGGCCGGCGGTGAAGGTCTGCACGGTTTCGCGGCGTCCGTCCTCGTCGCCGTCGACTTCGATGCGGGCGGGCCGCTCGTTCGCGTCGAAGACGGTGACCACGTCGATGCGTCCGTCCGAGCCCGGGTCTTCTTCCTGGCGTGCTTTCTTCCCGTTCTCGTAGTCGATCACGATCTCGGGCCGGCCGTCGCCGTCGGCGTCCTCGACGGAGCGCTTCGGCAGCTCGTCGTCGTACTCGGTGACGAGGTCGAAGTCGCCGTCCTGATCGCGGTCTTCCTCTTCGCGGACGAGCTTGCCGCGCGAGTAGGACTTCACGAAGTCGGGCTTGCCGTCGCCGTTGCGGTCGATCTCCTCGCGCTCGGGGCGGCCGTCCGAATCGAAGCGGGTGACCTGGTCGGGCTTGCCGTCGCCGTCGGTGTCGAGGCTCTGCTCGGCCTGCTTGCCGTCGGCGAAGACGATGGTCGAGTCGAAGGAACCCTTGCCCGTCGTGTCCTGCTGCTGGCGGGTCTGCTTGCCGTCCGCAAAGAAGGTGACGACGTCGATCTTGCCATCGCCCTTGGTGGCCCGCTCTTCCTTGACCTTCTCGCCGCCTTCGTAGAAGACGCGAAGGTTGAAGGCGCCGCCCCGCGTGGGCTCGCGCTCCTCGAAGGCCACCTTGCCGTCGGCGTCGAGCGTGCCGCGGACGTCGGGCTTGCCGTCCCCGTCGTCGTCCTCTTCGAACCGGGCCGCCTGGCCGCCCTCGTAGAAGACGAAGCGGTCCGCCTTGCCGTCCTTGTCGCGGTCTTCCTCGACCTTCTGGGCGACGCCGTTCACGTCGTTCTGCCGAAACACGTCGGGTTTGCCGTCGCCGTCCGTGTCGCGGCGGACGGCGGTCTCCTTGCCGGTGTTCGGGTCGAGCTCGATCCAGGCGTCGGGGTTCCCGTCGAAGTCCTGGTCCTGCTCCTGGCGGACGAGGCGCTTGCCCCCACCATAGAAGTTCCACACGTCGATGCGGCCGTCGACGTTCTCGTCGAGCTGGACCTGCACGAGCCGCTCGTTCGCGTCGAACTGCTCGATGCGCTGGGGGGAGCCCTTCTTCTTGGCGTCGACGGAGCGCCGCACGATCTTCCCGCCGCTGCGCTCGGCCACGATCTCGTAGTGGCCGTCGAAGTCCTCGTCGAATTGCTCGAGCTCGACCTGGCCCTTTTCGTCGAAGCGGTAGAGGGCGTCGGGCTTGCGGTCGCCGTTGCGGTCTTCGGTCTGCTCGAGCTTGGCGCCGCCGGCGTACTCGACGAAGGTGTCCATGCGGCCGTCGAAGTTCACGTCGGCCCGGCTCTTCAGGATCAGGTCGCCCTGGAACTCGCGGATCAGGTCGACCTTGCCGTCGTGGTTCTGGTCTTCCTCTTCGCGGGCCTTCAAGCCGTTCTCGAAGCGGCGGACGACATCGTGGCGCCCGTCGCCGTCGGTGTCGATCTCCTCGAGCTCCCGGTCGCCGTTGGCGGCGAAGGTGATGACGAACTCGTTCTGCCCGTCGCCGTCCTCGTCGCGGTACTGGAAACGCTCGGTGCCGCCCTCGAAGAGGGCCACGGTGTCGAAGTGGCCGTCCCCGGTGGTGTCCGCCTCGCGCTTGGTGACGACCTCGTCGCGGTAGTAGGTCACGCGCTCGAGCTTGCCGTTGGCGTCGGCGTCCTCGGAGAGCAGGACCTTCTTCCCGTTCTCGTAGTTGATGGTGACGTCGAAGTTGCCGTCGCCCGTGGTGTCCTGCTTCTCGCGGATCTTCTCGCCGTCGGCGCCGTAGACCGCGTGGACGTCGATCTTCCCGTCGTAGGTCTGATCCTCGTCGATCGAGGAGAGCTTTCCGCCCTCGTAGCGGACGAAGCGGTCGGGCTTGCCGTCGAAGTTCGAATCGTGCTCTTCGGAGGCGGGCTGGCCGCGGTGGTAGGTGATGGTGGCATCGGGCTTGCCGTCCTGGTTGCGGTCGGTCTTCTGGAGGGCGGGCTGGTCGTTGGCGTCGAAGTCGACCCACTGGTCGATGCGGCCGTTGCCGCTCGTGTCGCGCTCCTGGCGAAGCCGGGTCTTGCCGTCGTCCCGGAAGTGGATGGTCACGTCCATGCGGCCGTCGTGGTCGTCGTCGCGCTCGGCCCGAACCGTCTTGCCGTCCTGGTAGTGGACGAGCTCGTCGTACATGCCGTCGCCGTTGGTATCGACCTTCTTCAGCTTGAGCTGCTCGGCGTCGTCGTACTCGAGGACGACGGGCGAGCGGCCCGCTGCCGGTGGGCTGCCGGTGGCGAGGGTCAGGACGATCAACGGGGCAAGGAAGCGTCGGGCGATCACGAGAGGAGTCTATCCGCTGGCGTTCGGGTTGCGGAACGTCGCGACGATGGGTTCGCGCGAGAGGCAGCGCGCGCGGCCGGACATGGCGGGGAAGGGTGAAGCGTTCTTGAGGGCGTCTACCGCGCTCTGGCCAAGCGCCTGGTTCTCGGTCCTGACGACGTCGACGCGCGTGGCCGTCCCTGCCGGGTCAATCCTGAAGCGCAGGGCCACCTCTTGGTTGGCCGGGATGTTCGGGGGGAGAACCCAGCGAGCCAACGTTCTCACCTTTACCGACTCGAGGTACTGGAGCACCTCCGGCAGCTTATAGCAGTCGCCCATGGCGACGCCGCCGCGCCCCGTGCCGCCGCTGCCGTCCATGAGGCCCTGGCCGATGGCGGTGTCGACGTTGGCGAGCCGCGGCCCCGTGCTCGAGCCGAGCACGTCGCGGTCGGAATCGATGCCGTCGCGTACGGAGGAGGTGTCGCCGAGCCCGATCACCATGGAGGGCCCGGTTCCGATCGAGTCGCCCTTGGCGACGATCTGGCGCGGGCCCACCGAGGGGCCGGTCGGCCCGGTGACGCTCGCCGAGCGCAGGGCCGGGGCCGCGCTGTCGGCGACGTTCAGGTCCGTGCGGGTCGGCTGGGCGACGGTGGCAATCGCGTTCACGCGCGTGGTGTTGACCCGCGCGCGGGTGACCTGGCGGGGAGCGACGCGCGCGCCGGCGGCGTCGACCTGGAAGGCCTTGGAGGCGATGGCCGAGCGGCGGGCCACGACCTTCGGGTTCGCGACGTCGGCCTTCAGGGCCTGGGCCTGGGGCGCGAAGTTCGCGGAGCGGCGCTCGGCGACGACGCGGCGGGCGGGCGCCGGGTCGGTCTTGGCGGCGGGCGGCTCCTTCATGAGCTGGAGCTCGATGATCTCTTCGGCGATCTCGGGGTTCAGGGCCGCCAGGGCCATCAGGAAGGCGAGAAACCCTCCGTGGATCAGGGCGGCCAGGCCCATTCCGGCCCAGCGGCCGCCGGCCTGGTCCTTGTCTTCGAAGTCGATGCCCGGGAACTCGACGGGGGCGCCGCTGCCGCCGCCGGCCCCGCCCGCAGCGAGGGCCGCGCCGATGCGGCGTGAGCGCATCGGCGTCGAACGGGCCCGTCTACGACGGACGATGAACGCTTCGTCCTTCATGCCGAACGTCAGTTCCCTTCGTGCTCGCCGCGGCGAGTCCTACGAGCTCGCCGAGGCGAGTCGGCCGATGCTAGCCGACGGCAGCGCCGTCATCCTTGCGACGTTCGGAACGCCCGAAGAGTTCGAACACCCTTCGAGAAAACCCCCCGAACCCTCGAAAAATCGTAGGCTTCGGCCCTCACGCTGTCAACGCAGCAGCGACCGGCAACTGTGCAACGCAAGCACGCAACACGGGTGACGGTGCAGCCCCACAAGCGGTCCGGTAGATTCCGCTGGCCGCGTAGCCGAAGTGACCTTTGGCACGTAGTGAAATCGGGGCCGGCCGAAAGAGTCGGAACCGATCGAAGCCCGGAACCGACTGAAGGCTCAGAACCGACTGAAGGTTGGAGGTACGCGCTCGTGGAAGGCGTCGGTGTCGAACGCTTGACCGTTCTTGAACTGCTGCGGATCGGCGCGCTCACGACCGTCCCGCTCGGGATCATGTCCGTGATCGCCCTCGGGATCGTCTTCGAGCGGCTCTGGCGCTACCGCGGCCTCGCCAAGCGCACCCGGGACCTGACCCGCAAGGTCGTGGAATCGCTCTCCCAGCGCGACCTCTCCGCCGCGCTGGCGACGTGCCAGGCGACGAAGACCCCCATGAGCGACGTCTTCCAGGAGGCGCTGCGCTGGCGCAACGTCGCCCTCGAAGACCTCGACCGCATCCTCGCGACCTCACGGGCCGAAGTGGTGCACGAGCTCCGGCGGGGCCTGTGGATCCTCGGAACGATCGGCTCGCTGGCGCCGTTCATCGGTCTGCTCGGCACCGTGATCGGTATCCTGCGCGCCTTCCAGGACATGGCCGTCGAGGGCGTGGGCGGCTTCGAGGTCGTCGCGGCGGGCATCTCCGAAGCGCTCGTGGCCACGGCCGTCGGCCTGCTGGTCGCCATCGTCGCGCTGGCCTTCTTCAACTGGCTCCAGGTGCGCGTGGGCGACATCGCGGGCGTCTTCCATCGCTCGAGCGACCGCTTCGTCCAGGCCCTGCTCTACGTGGAAGCGTCGGGCGGTGGGGCCTCGCCGCCGGCGAGCGGTGCGCAGGAGGTGCCGGATGGCGATCTCCAGCCTGCCTAGCAGCGACGGCGGGGACGGCGGCGACGCGATCGTCGCCGAGATCAACATCACCCCGCTGACGGACGTGTTCCTCGTGCTGCTGATCATCTTCATGGTCACGGCCTCGGCGATCCAGAGCCAGGGCAAGAACGTGAACCTGCCCGAGGCCGCCGTCTCGGACACCTCGCCCCAGGGCGTCACGGTCACCGTCACCAAGGACGGCGTCGTCCAGGTGAACGACGAGACCGTGAGCGACGCGAACATCGTGGCCGTGCTGACGGCCGCCCTCGAGGAATCGCGCGAGAAGTTCGTGGTGCTGAAGGGGGACCGGCAGGTCCTGCTCGGCCAGGCCGTGAACATCCTCGACGTCGCTCAGCAGGCCGGCGCGCGGGGGATCGGCCTGGCGACGAGGAAACCGAGGAACTGACGCCGCGGGCGCCGCGCGCGGGGCGAGCGCCGGGCCTAGCCCGAGCGCCGGCGGATCCAGACGATCCCGCCGATGATCAAGAGCACTTCCGGAACGAGCAGGCCGACGCCGTAGAGCATCTGCAAGGTGGTCTGCGGCGGGAGCGGAGTCTGGTAGGGCGTCAGCACCTTGGGCCGCCGGGTGATCTGGGGCTCGCGCTCGAGCGCCCAGTGCACGGCATTCAGGACGACGTCGAGGTTGTAGAGGGCCCGGGCGTAGCGGTTGCTCGCGAAGTCCGCGTCCCCGAAGGCGACGATGCGGCCTTCGCCGGCTTCGCGCGGGTAGCGGCCCGAGGCCGCCAGCGGGAAGCGCTCGAGGCGCGCGTCGCCGCGGGTGGGGGCGATGCCGCGGCGGGCGGCCTCCACGTTGTCGGAGAGGAACGCCTCGCGGCTCGTGTAGAGGATCGCGGCGAGCTGATCGTCGGGCGTCGGCTTGCGGGCCGGCACGACGGCGCGGACGCTCGGGAAGAAGCTCATGTGGCGTCCTTCGAAGCCCTCGACGACGGGGTGGTCCGCGTAGTCCGAGACGAGCACGCCCGTGCCCCGGGCGGTCCCCTGGAGATCCGCGAAGCGGGAGTCCACGACGAGGCCGGGCCCGGCGTCGATGCCGAACCGCTCGAGCAGCGGTTCGAGGCCCGTGTCGATCCCCGGTTCGAGCATCGTGACGAGCCGTCCACCGCGCGAGACGTAGCGTTCCAAGGCGTCCTGGGCGCTCGCGTGGAGCGGCCGGCGCGGCGCGATCACGAGCACGCCGTCCGCGTCCTCGGGCACTTCGCCCGCAGCGACGAGCACCAGGCTCTTCAGGACGTAGCCCTCGCTCCCGAGGGCCTCGCGCAGGCCCGAGTAGCCGGCCGGCCCGGGGGCGCGGAAGTCGCCCTCGCCCTCGCCGATCGTGACGTAAAGGGTGCGGGTCGGGTCGCTCTCGAGGCGCAGGAGCGTCTCGAGCAGGCTCCCTTCGCTCGCGCGCTCGACGACGTCGTAGTACTCGCCGACCTCGAGGACGACGGCGTCGGGCGTCGACACGCCGAACAGGTCGAGCTCCGCTTCGGACTGCTCGGCGTTCTTTTCGCGAACGTCGAAGCAGCCCGCCGCGACGAAGCTCTCGAGCAGGAAACGGGTGCGGCGGGAGTCCGGGTCGCCGGGCTCGGCGAAGTGGGTCGCCCGAGCGGGCTGTTCGAGGCGGGCGCACAGCTCGAGGGTCGCGGGGGCGAGTTCGAAGCGGGCGTCGGCCGTCCAGTCGAAGCGCCAGCCGGCCTTGCGGGCGGCGCCCTCGGCCACGACGAAGCCCGTCACCAGGAGCGCCGTGGCGGCGAGGTGCGGCAGGAGGATCCGGCGCGCCGCCGGGGTTCCGAAGCCGCGGGCCCGCCGCACGGCCATTCCGGCGGCCACGAGGAGCGCTGCCCCGCCGCCGACGAGGTTCACCCAGCCGTACCCGCCGAGCTCCCCGCCCGCCGGGCCACGGGTGGCGTAGTAGGACACGAGCGTGAAGGCGATCGCGATCGCTCCTGCCAGGCCGAGTTCGCGCACTAGCGGACCCGCACCAGGTCGAGGGAGATGCGCGAGAGCGCGATGCACAGCGCCGAGACGCCCGCGAAGAAGATCAGGTCCGCCGGGACGACCAGACCCTCGGAGAACGACGCGAAGCGCGTGTGGAAAGAAAGCCGGTCGAGCGTGCCCCCGAGCGTCTCACCGACGAAGGGCAGGGCCCAGCCGAAGTCGTAGAAGACGAAGGCCACGCCGTAGGCGGAGATCGCCGCGACGAGCTGGCTTTGCGTGAAGGCCGAGCACGCGAGGCCGATCGAGCTGATGCCGATGGCCACGGCGAGCAGGCCCAGGTAGACCGCCGCCAGATGTTCGAGCCCGAGGCCCGCGCGCACCACCGACGTCGCCGGGTAGACGAAGCTCACCGCGAGCAGGACCGCGATGAAGAGATACGTCGCCAGGAACTTCGCGAGCACGATGGCGCGCGGCGTGAGGCGGCTCACCAGGAGCAGCTCGTCCGTACCGCGCGCGCGCTCCTCGGCGAACACGCGCATCGTCACCAGCGGGATCAGCGCGATCAACGTGATGGCCAGGGTCTCCATGAGCGGCACGAAGACCTGGTCGCGCAGGTTCACGTGGTCCGGGACGGTGCCGGCTTCGAAGCCGCGCATGGCGTTGCTGCTGTAGACGAAGAGCACCTGGTTGTAGACGCGCAGGTGGTCGAAGAAGAGGAGCGCCGTCACCAGCCCGACGAAGGTCAGCGTGAGGTAGGCCACGGGGGATCCGAACAGGACCGCGAGCTCCTTGCGGAAGAGGGCGAGGAAGGGCCTCATCGGGCGCCCGCCTCCGACGGCTCGTGGCCGGAGCCCGTCGGGTCGAAGAGCGGCGCGAGGTCGTCGCCGGCGAGCACCTCGGCGGTCGGCCCGGCGGTGACGAGGCTTCCGCGATGCAGGACGGCCACGCGGTCGGTCAGGCGCCGGGCCTCGTCGAGATCGTGGGTGCAGAGGAGCAGGGTGCGCCGTCCGTGGGCCTCGCGGATGACCTCGCGCACGGCCTCCTGGTGGAGCGGATCGAGGCCGCTCGTCGGCTCGTCGACGATCAGCAGCGGCGGATCGTGCAGGAAGGCCTGGGCCAGGCTCACGCGCTGCTGGTAGCCCTTCGAGAGGTTCCCGACGATGCGCCCCGCCACGGAGCCGAGCTCGAAACGCTCGAGCGCTCGCTCGATCGCCGCCTCGAGCGCCGCGCCGGTGAGCCCCCGGATCTCGCCCGCGAAGGCGAGGAAGCGGCGCACGCGGAGCTCCGGGTAAAGGCGCGAGGTCTCGGCCGCGAAGCCGAGCCGGGCGTGCACCTCCGGGGCCTGGGTGGAAGGCGAAAAGCCGTCGACGAGGATCTCGCCGGCGGTCGGCAGCAGGTAGCCGGTGACGAGGCGGATGAAGGTCGTCTTGCCGGCCCCGTTGGCGCCGAGCAGGCCGAAGGTCTCGCCGGGCTCGATCGCGAGGTCGAGGCCATCGAGCGCGCGGTGCTCGCCGAAGTGGCGCGAAAGCCCCCGTGCCTCGACCCGGACGCCCTCGCGCTGCGGAGCCGCCGCCGCGCTCATCGCTGCCATCCCCTCGTCGCTGCGCCCGCCGTCGCCATCCTCGTGCGATGCCGGACGGCCGCCGTCTGTTGCACTCGATCCACGTCGTCCCCCTGCTAGGACAGACGCTCGAGGGCCCGAAAGTAATCCGGCCAGGTCTTGCGGACGCACTCCGGGTCCCGGATGGCCACGCCCGGGATGCGGAGGCCGGCCAGGGAGAGGGCCATGGCCATGCGGTGGTCGTCGTAGGTGTCGATCTCGGCGCCCCGGTATGCCGCGGCCGGCTCGACGCGGAGGTCCTCCGGGCCCGCGGTGGCGCCCGCGCCGAGCTTTCGGAGCTCGGTCTCGAGGGCCGCGAGGCGGTCCGTCTCCTTGATCCGCAGGTTCCAGACGTTGCGGATGTGGCTCGGGCCGTCCGCGAACAGGGCCACGACGGCCAGGGCCATGGAGGCATCCGGGAAGTCGTTGGCGTCGACGTCGATCGCGCGGAGCTGCTCCGGCCCGCGTACCTCGCAGGAATCCTCGCCGCGGTCGATCGTGCAGCCCATGGCTTCGAGGGCGTCGAGAAAGCGGACGTCGGCCTGGGTCGAGCGCGCCGAGAGGCGCGGCACGCGGACGCGCCCGCCCGTGATCGCCGCCGCCGCGAAGGGGTAGGCCGCCGAGGAGGCGTCGGGCTCGATCGCGTAGTCCTGGGCCCGGTAGCCGCCGGGCGTCACGCGCAGCTCGTCCGCCGCGGCCCAGCCGGCCTCGGCGCCGAAGGCGCGCATCACGGAAAGGGTCATCTCGACGTAGGGCCGCGAGATCAGCACGCCGTCCTTGAGCCTCAGGCGCACGGGGGCCCCGGCGTAGGGCGCGGCGAGCAGGACGCCCGAGACGTACTGGCTCGAGCGGCTGCCGTCGATCACCGCCTCGCCGCCCGCAAGGCCGCCGCCCGCGACGGCCAGGGGAGGGCAGCCCCCGCTGCCTTCGATCGTGATCTCCGCGCCGAGCTGGGCGAGTGCGTGCACGAGGTCGTCGATGGGGCGCTCGCGCGTGCGCTGCTCGCCATCGACCCGGCTCGGGCCGGGCGCGAGGGTGGCGGCGGCGGTGACGAAGCGCGCGGTGGTGCCGGACCAGCGGACGTCGAGGGTGCGGCTCGGGGCGAGCAGGGCACCTCCGGCTCCGCGCACCCGCCACGGGTCGGAGGAGGAATCCACCTGAACGCCGAGCGCATCGAGGCAATCGCGCATGGCCTCGGTGTCGTCGCTTTCGAGGCCGCCGCGGAGCAGGCTCTCCCCGTCGGCGAGGGCCGCGGCGAGCAGCGCGCGGTTCGTCAGGCTCCGCGAGCCCGGGACGACGAAGTCCGCGTCGACGGCGCCGCGCGGCCGCACGGCGATGGGGGCGGCACCGGACATGGCCCTAGCGATCCTTCCAGACCGGCGGGCGCTTCTCCCGGTAGGCTTCGATGCCTTCGCGCGCGTCCTCGGTCGAGAGGTTCAGCGTCCACATGGACTGGAGGTAGTCGAGGGCGTTCTCGAACTCGAGGTCCGACATCGAGTAGAAGGCGTCGCGGCCGAGGCGGATCGCCGTCGCGGACTTCTCCTTCAGCGGCGCGACGAGGTCGTTCAGCTTGTTCTCGAGGTCCTCGTTCGGGACGGCGTAGTTGATCAGGCCGAAGCGCTCCGCATCCATCGCCGAGACGCGCTGGCCCGTGAGGATCATCTCCATGGCCTTCTTGCGACCGCAGTTGCGGATCAGCACGGCCATCACGCGCATCGGGACGAGCCCGCGCTTGATCTCGGGGGTGCCGAAGGTGCTGTCGTTGGTGGCGACGACGAGGTCGCAGCCGAGCGCCAGGCCGAGGCCCGTCGAGAGGCAGAAGCCGTCGACCTTGGCGATCACGGGCTTTCCGAGGTCCTCGAGGGTGCGGAAGATCTCGGTGTAGGCGTCCTCGCTCTCGTAGTGCTGGAAGGGGCTCTCGGGCGGCAGGTCCTGGGATTCGAGATCCCCGCCGATGCTGAAGGCCTCTTCTCCCGCGCCCTGGATCACGATCACCCGGGTGTCCGGGTCGACCTTGGCGCGGTTCAGGGCCTCGATCAGCTCGCGCACGAGCTCCGGCGAGAGCGCGTTGCGCGCCTCGGGCCGGTTCATCGTGATGCGCGTCACGTGATCCTTGGTCGTGTAGAGGACGATCGGTTCGCTGGCAGCCACGGAAACCCTCCGCCGCGGCGGCCGCTCCCGGGAGTCGGGGGCAGGGGCGCGGCCCGGGCAGGCTACCCCGGCGGCTCCTGCTTGACACCCCCTCGCCGGTCTCGCACACTCTCGGCTCCGCAAGGAAATCCCGCGCCTTTCCGGGGGGTTGAGGCACCATGGGTGGCCTTCGGGACACCGCCCTGTCCTCGGGGCCGCTTCCGGTGCCGCCGGGCCCCCGCTGGCGCGCGCCAGCATCATCCGCACGCTCAAAGGAGAGCCGTCCGTGCCGAAGGTCCTCGTCAGCGACAAGACCGCGCCCCAGGGGCTCGAAATCCTCGAACAAACCCCGGGCCTCGAGGTCAGCTACCAGCCGGGCATCGACCCGGGCGACCTGCTCGAGTGCATCGGCGAGTTCGACGGGCTCGTGATCCGCAGCGGCACCAAGGTGACCGCGGACGTGATCGAGCGCGCCGACAAGCTGCGCGCCGTCGGCCGCGCCGGCATCGGCGTCGACAACGTCGATCTCGCGGCGGCCACCCAGCGCGGCATCGTCGTGATGAACACGCCCGAGGGCAACAACGTCACCACCGCCGAGCACGCGCTCTCGCTGCTGTTCTCGCTCGCGCGCCACATCCCCCACGCGACGGCGTCGATGAAGGCCGGCAAGTGGGAGAAGAGCCAGTTCCAGGGCATGGAGCTCTACAACCGGACGCTCGGCGTGTTCGGGCTCGGGAACATCGGGCGCATCGTGTGCGACCGCGCCCAGGGGCTCGGCATGCACGTGATCGCCTGCGATCCGCACATCTCCACCGAGGCGGCGGCCCGCGCGGACGTCGAGCTCGTCGACCAGGAAGAGCTCTTCGCGCGCGCGGACGCCATCACGATCCACGTGCCGCGCACGAAGGAGACGACCGGGCTGCTGAACCGCGAGACGCTCGGCCGCTGCAAGGAAGGCGTGCTGGTCGTGAATGCGGCGCGCGGCGGTATCGTCGACGAGGAGGCGCTGCTCGAGGCCCTCGAGTCCGGCCAGGTCGGCGGCGCGGCGCTCGACGTGTTCGTCGAAGAGCCGACTCCGGCGGGCCACCCGCTCGTCAGCCACCCGAAGGTCATCTGCACGCCGCACCTCGGCGCCTCGACGGGCCAGGCGCAGCTCAACGTCTCGACGGCCATCGCGCGCCAGGTCGCGGACTTCCTGACCTCGGGCGTCGTGCGAAACGCCGTGAACGTGCCCTCGGTCTCGGGCGAGCTGCTCGAGCAGATCCGACCCTACATCACCCTCGCCGAGAAGCTCGGCCGCTTCCAGGGCCAGCTCTGCAAGGGCGCGATCGACGAGATCGAGATCGAGTACTCGGGCGACGTCGCGGACCTGCGCGTCGCGCCCGTCACGATCGCCGTGCTGAAGGGCATGCTCGAGAGCGTTTCGGACCGCGTGAACATGGTGAACGCGCCGGTGATCGCCCAGGAGCGTGGCATCCGCGTGATCGAGAGCAAGACGAGCCGCTCCCGGGATTTCGCGAGCGCCATCACGACGAAGGTGAAGGGCTGCACGGACCGCCTGATCGAGGGCGCGCTCTTCCACGGCAACCAGCCGCGCATCGTGCGCATCGACGACTTCATGCTGGAGGCGATTCCGGAGGGCCCGACGCTGCTCGTGCAGAACCACGACCAGCCCGGCGTGGTCGGGATGGTGGGCAACCTGCTCGGCGAAGCGGGCATCAACATCTCGCGCATGCAGCTCGCCCTGGTCCCGGAGCGCCGTGAGGCCGCCATGCTCGTGAACATGGACCCGGCCCCGAGCGAGGAGACCCTCGAGAAGCTCCGCGGCCAGGAGCACGTCATCACCGCCCAGCTGGTCGAGCTCTAGCCGTGGCGACCTTGGTGGCCTGTGGCGCCCAGTGGGGCGACGAGGGCAAGGGCAAGATCGTCGACTGGCTGGCCGAGCGTTCGGACCTCGTGGCGCGCTTCCACGGGGGCAACAACGCGGGGCACACGCTCGTGGTGGACGGCGAGCAGACCATCCTGCACGTCGTGCCCTCGGGCATCCTCCAGCCGGCCACGATCAACCTGATCGGGCCGGGCGTCGTGGTCGACCCGGAGGCGCTGCTGACCGAGCTCGACGCGCTCACCGAGCGCGGGATCCTGCGCGACCCTTCGCGGGTGCGCGTCTCGGGCCGTGCCCACGTGATCCTCGACTGGCACAAGAAGCTCGACCTCGCGCGCGAGGAGCGCGCCAAGGGCCACGCCATCGGTACGACGGGGCGCGGCATCGGGCCGACCTACGAGGACAAGGTCGCGCGACGCGGCGTGCGCGTGGCGGACCTGCTCGACCCCGAAGGCCTGCGCGAGCTGCTCGACCGCTTCGTCGAGCAGAAGAACTTCGAGCTCGAGAAGTACTGCGGCTGGGATCCGGTCGACGTCGACGCGATGTACGAGCAGTGCGTGGCCTGGGGCCGCCGGCTCGAGCCCTTCGTCGACCACACCGGGCACATCCTGCACCGCGCCCTCGGCGAGGGGAAGCGGGTGCTCTTCGAGGGGGCCCAGGGGACGTTCCTCGACGTCGACCACGGCACCTACCCGTACGTCACGTCGAGCAACTGCGTGGCGGGGGCGGTGGCGCCGGGCTCGGGCATCGGACCGACCAAGATCGACGGCGTGCTCGGCATCACCAAGGCCTACACGACGCGCGTCGGCGGCGGCCCGTTCCCGACGGAGCTCGACGACGCCAACGGCGAGCGGCTCCAGAAGCAGGGTGCGGAGTTCGGTGCGACCACCGGGCGGCGGCGCCGCTGCGGCTGGCTCGACGCCGTGATGCTGCGCGAGGCCGCGATCGTGAACGGCTTCACCTCGCTCGCGGTGAACAAGCTCGACGTGCTCTCGGGCTTCGACGAGATCCTCGTGGCGACCCAGTACAAGATCGACGGCAAGCTCACGCGGGACTTCCCGATGACGCTGCGGGAGCTCGAGCGGGCCGAGCCCGTCTACGAGACCTTCCCGGGCTTCGCGGAGGACGTGACGGGCGTGCGGGCCTTCGAGGACCTCCCGGACAGCGCGCGGCGCTACGTCGAGACCATCGAGAGCCTGACGGAGATCCCCGTCGACCTGATCTCGGTGGGCCCCGGGCGTGACGAGACCATCGTGCGCCGCGAGCCGTTTCCGGCGTAGGCGTGCCGGACGAGCTACCCGGGCACGGGCTCCGGTAGCATCGCGTCTCGATGCAGGAAGCCGAACTCAAGCGAGTGCTCCTCGTCCGTGCCTTCGAAGAGGTGGAGGAGGGCGCGTTCCTGCCCGAATCCATCGCGGCGGCGAACGAGGCGGCCGGGGAGCGCGACGAGCTCGCGCCCTGGCTGCTCCGGCGCGCGGACGTCCTGCTCGAACGCATGCCGGCCGGGCTCGCCGAGCTCGCGAACGGCGCGCTGCCCCCGCGCTGGCTGCTCGGCGCGGTTCCGGCGGGCGCCGCGCTGCTCGGTGTGGCGGGGGCCTCGCTCGGGCCCGGCGGGAAGATCCATCTCTTCGTGAATCCGATGATGGCGCTCGTGCTCTGGAGCGTCGGCGCGTACCTGGCGTTCCTGGCGACCGGCGGGTGGAAGCCACGGGGAGCGGACGCCGGTGCGAACGAGTCGCTCCGCGCGCCGACCTCGGTGATCGCCGGGAACTTCGGCTGGCTCGGGCGCGGCCTGCTCGCGGGTTTTCGCTGGCTCGTGCGGCTCTGGGGCCGCGGGGCCGCTTCGACCGCCGAGGGCCTCGGGCCCGTGGCGACGCGCTTCCGCGCCCTGCACGCCGCCCACGCCGCGGCCCCCGCGACCGATCGGGTGCGCGGCATCCTGAACCTCTCGGCCGTGGGCTTCGCCCTCGGCACCCTCGCGGGGATGTACCTGCGCGGCGTCGGCTTCGGCTACCGCGCCTTCTGGGAGAGCACGCTCGTCGGCACCGAGGCCGCGCGCGAAAGCCTCGTCCACGGCGTCTTCCTGCCCGGGGCGCTGGCGCTCGGCGGGGCGTTCCCGGACGCCGAGGCGGTGCGGGCGCTGGCCGACCCGGCCGGGGCCGAGGCCGCGATCTGGCTCCACGTCTGGGCGATCACCGGCGTGGCCTACGTGTTGCTTCCCCGGCTCGGCCTCGCACTCTTCCACTTCCGCCGCGCGGCGCGGGCCGCACGCGCGCTCGAGATCGACGAGGACGACCCGCACTGGCGGCGCATCCTCGACGCGTCGCGCCTCGGCGGGGTCGGCCGGGTGGAGCAGGGCGTGCTGCGCGAGTTCGCCCTCGACGCGACGGCGACGACGGTGCTCGCCTCGCTCCAGGCGTCCCTCGTCGAAGCCGACATCAAGGCCACCGCGCCCACGCGCGGTTCCAACGATGGCCTTCAGCGCAAGAAGGATTGGTACGCCGAGTGGCAGGACCTCTGGCGCCGCCGCTTCGAGGAGTTCTCGGGTGCGGACGTGCCGCAGATCCTCGGGGTCGAGACCCCCGAGTTCGCGGCCGCCTGCGAGGCTCTCGAAGGCTCCCAGAACCGCCACGCCCAGGATCTCATCCTGCTCGAGCTGGTGGGCTTCGAGCCGTACTGGCCCTCGGATGGAAAGCGCCGCCGCATGCGACCCTTCGGCGGTTCGTCCCTCGACAAGGAAGTGCGCCGCGCTGGGCTGCGGAGCGCGGCGAAACGGCTCGGTCGGAGCGAGGCGTGGCCCGTCACGCTCGAACGCGCCTCGAGTTCGGCGCTGAAGGACCTCTCGCGGTTCTGGGCGCGCGTCGGGACGGTCGCGCTCGGCGGACTCGCGCTCGGCGCGCTCACCGCGGGCCTCGCTGCGCCGATCATCGGGAGCGCCTTCGGCGGCCTGCTCGGGCTCGCCAGCGCCATCGCCGCGAATACCGGCCTCGCGGCCCTCGGCTTCGGCGCGATCCTGCACCTCGGAAGCGCCGCCGTCGCCCACGGGACGGTGATCCTGGTCGGAGGCGGAGCGCTCCTCGGCCTGGCCGGCGGAGGCGGCGTCGCCGCCATGAACGCCGGCCTGAACGCCCGGACCGTGCTCGTCCTCGCCGTGAAGATCGACGTCTTCCTGCGCGAGGTCGTCGTCGGCCGACAGGGCGCCTGGGACGAATTCGAGCGCATCGTCGGCGGCCTGCGCAGCGTCGCCGACACCCTGCGCGACGAAGTCCCGGATCTCCGCCTCGCCCCGGACGTCACCAGCAACGAAGTCCGCGAACGCGAACGCGTCGTCGCCGTCCTCGACGACCTCATCACCCGCTGCGACCGCTGGCAGGCGGCCAACCGCCCCGGCGCACCGGCGCAGCCGTAGCCGCAGGCCCCGCGCGGCGCGCTAACCTCGGCCCGGGCCCTTAGCTCAGTTGGTAGAGCACCGGACTTTTAATCCGAGGGTCGTGGGTTCGAGCCCCACAGGGCCCACCACTTCAGATCATCGTCCGTTCATCCACATGGGGGGCCGCATAGGGCCGGCCGGGGGCGCTGGACGCGGCAGAACAGAGGCCCGTGTCGGCCTCCCGCAACGCGTTGGCACAGACCCGGAGAGTCAAAGCCGGGTCAGAGTGACCGAGTTGATCGGCGACCCAACGGGCGTGTGTCGAGTTGCGGGGAGACTTGGTGTGGAGGGGTGCTCCGGGATGTAGGGAACCTGTGAAGTGAATGCTACTTTCTTGGTCAACCCTCTCACTATCTGATCGGCTCCAAGACCTCCAGGAAGGCGTAGAAGGAGAATTGACCCAAGTAGACTCCTCCGGCGTCCCGTATCACTCCGCGCGGGACCTTGAACAGCTAGCAGAAGACGAACTCTCCAGTTTCGATGGCAATGCACTGCGAGTGCCTCGGCCGGTGAGCATCGAGGAGCACATCGTCTCGCTCGACGCCGCCGGGACGCTCGTTTTTGAAATCTGCGATCTGAATCCAGGGCGGCAGCGCGGCGTGCTGGTCGGGACCTGTGTCTTTCGGCCGCAGCCGGCGATACTCCTTGATTGGCGAGTCTCGAACTCAGACCTTCGGCGTTGCGTGCTGGCCCACGAGTTTGCGCATTTCGTTCTCCATAGAAATCTCGAAGTGCTTCGAGGCAACTACGATACGTTGACCGATACCGAGGCTGACGTCCTGACTGACCCGCCCGCGAGACGGTGGATGGAGTGGCAAGCGACGCGGTTCGCCTCGGCGCTGATGATGCCTCGCCAGCCACTCCGGAGTGCGGTTGACCGTACGGCCAGGGACATCCAGTCGGTTCGCAAACTCAGGCTGCCCGTTTCGGACGATCGAGAGTTCGTGAAGTTGATAGCGATCGCGTTCGACGTTCCGCCGGAAATCGCCCGGACGCGCCTACTGGAGCTAGGCCGCCTTGCTCAGACACGAAGACCCGTAGCCTCGCGCTGGAGTGCCGAAGACATCGGGCGCTGACGGACCCTAGCTACCTCGGGGCTGCAATAAGGACGTGGGGCCGCGGACGGCGCTCGGTGCCGCGATCCTCCGCGGGATTGCGCGCAGCCGGCTCTGGCGCGGGCCGCGCTGACTACTCGGTTCTTCTCTTGGTCCGGGTTCGCGGGCTGGAGCCCCGCAGGGCCCACCAACTGCCCATATCCGTTGAGCGGACCTGCCTGCGGCTCATTGGGCCACGATTCCGACAACAGACCCGCGGACTCTCTTGACGACATCGGCTAGGGAAGGGTTCACCGGTTCGTGTGACGTTGCCGCTGATCGACGTCCGGTCGATTCGACCAAGGCACGGACGTAGATCGCCTTGATCGCGTAGGAAACTCCTTCGGGCAAGTCGCCTGTCATCTCGAAGACGGCTCGAGCATCTAGCTTCTTGGTCGCCACGCCTACCGCAACACCTCGCATGTCCAGTAGTGGGCCGCCGCTGTTTCCAGGCTGGATCGAGACCGTTGTCTGTAGGAATCGTGGATCTCCGCCAAGCCCCGTTGCTGCGCTGATGATTCCGCTAGTGACCTTCGGCTCTGGTCCCATAAAGTTCGAGTGCGGGTGACCGATCGTCCAAACCTCCGCCCCGGGGTCGGTAGGTTCCTGGGATAGCAGGATTCCGTTGGGGCGCTCGAACCCGCCATCGGTCTCAAGGAGCACCAAGTCGTTGCGTGCGTCTGCTGCGATGACCCTTGCAGGGACCGCCTCTCTTGAGGGTAAGACGAGAGAAATTCGGGATCGGCCGCGAACCACATGTTCGTTCGTAACCACGAGCCCGTTTCGGAGGAACCAGCCGGTTCCCAAGGCGGCAGGAGAGGCATTGCCAGGATGGTCGCGCGGAGTGATCTGTTCAGAGAGCGCGATCGCTTCGCCGATGCACTCGATAGAATCGGCACAGTTGTTCGACCACGACAGGCCGGTTCTTTCGCAGGCAACGTTCGCGACGGCGTCTGCTCCGGCCTGCGCTGCGCGACGACGGAGGCCGTCCATCGCTTCTTGATATGTGGGCGGACCTTCGAAGGTGGTGACTTGGCAGGATATGCCGTGGACTGTCTCAAGGATCTGGTAGTGCGCTGGACTCAGGTCCGAGACATCGACCTGCTGCAATCCGGCAAGGCGAGATCGGTCCGCCCGGGAAAGGTCGTTGATGGATGGGTTCCGAAGGCAGCCCGATACAAGAAGGGGGGCTACGAGCGCCGCGGTAACCAGAAGGAGGAACCTCGATCGACGCCTCAACTGCGACACGTTGCGATTCCCTCCGGTCGGCGAGATCGTGTTGAACTTGGTCAACCGCGGACTGGCTACCGTTGGAGGATACACGGCGGGGTCACTGGCCGGGACCATCCCGTAGCGCGGGCGTCGAGGTTCTCGTGGTCAGCTCCGCCTCGACCCGCTCGAGCATCTTCGCGTGGATGCCTCGGCGCGGGTTCAGGTCCCGTGCGCGAGTCAGCGATTCGCGCGCGCCTTCGAGGTCGCCGGCACGCATCAGGGTGACGCCGAGGTCGTGGTGGAGGGCGTCCTGGTCCGGGGCGGCGGCGACGGCCTGGCGGAAGGCTTCGACGGCGCCCGGGAGGTCATTGCGGCGGAGCTTCAGGCCGCCGAGGGCCTGCCAGGTCTGGGCGCTCGGGCGTAGTTCGAGGGCGCGTTCGTAGTGGCTGAGCGCCGCGCCGTCGCGCTGCTCGGCGGCGAGGAGGTCGCCGAGCTGGCGGTGGCCTTCCGAGTAGGATTGGCCGGCCCAGGCGAGTCGTCGCAGCGAAGCTTCCGCGGCGGTGGTGTCCCCGCTCGTGAGAGCGTCGCTCGCGCGGCCGGCTTCGAACTTTCCGTAGAAGAGGAGCACGGTGCAGAGCGCGCCGGCGGCGGCGAGGAGGCCGAGCTGCCAGGCGGGGCCGGCGGTCTCCCGGGGTGCCTGCGGCGTTTCTTCCTTCGCGCGCAGGAGGAGCTTCGCCACGCGGCCGTCGCGGAGTTTCCAGATCGCGCCGTCGAGAATGAAGTGGTGGATGTTCACCGCCGAGGCCACGAGGATGCCGAGCCCGGCGTCGTAGGAGAGACGCCCGAGCAGGTCCGGGGCGAAGACGATCGAGGGCAGCACCCAGGCGAGCGCCCCGGCCATCATGGTCTGGGCGGAGTAGCCGGTGAGCCCGGCGTCGTCGCCGCTGCTGCGGGCGTAGTAGGACGTCACCCAGAGGTATTGCACCGAGTGCGCGACGGCGATCCAGAGGAAGTAGTACTCGGTGAAGTTGCGCGAGAGCGGCTCGAAGCCCTGGCCGAGGTCGAGGTAGCGCGCGGCGAGCGGGATCGAGAACCAGAGCGACTGGCTCGCCATGAGCAGGAGGGCCGGGCCGCAGGCCGCAAGGCCTCCCGCGCGCACGATGCCGGCCGCGCCGACGACCCAGGAGCCGACGTACCCCAGGCCGACGAGGGTGATCGCGTAGCCCGCCCACGGCTGTGGGAGCCCCAGCGGGAGGAAGGTGTACCCGGCGCCGGCGTAGGAGAGCGGCGCGAAGTGGTCGCTTCCGCTCCCGCCGCTGTGCTGCACGAGGAAGGTCAGCAGGAAGGAGAGGAAGAACGAGAGGTAGAGGATCCGCTTCAGCTGCGGGCTCGGTGCGACGCCGCGCTTGCGCAGCAGCATGGAGGCGATGCCGTAGTTCTGGCCGCTGTAGTGCCAGGGGCTCCAGGTCAGGTAGAGCGTGAGGATCGCCGAGCCCACGAAGGGCTGGTGGACGCCGACGGCGAACAGCGCGATCACGGCGAGCGTCGCGTAGACCGTGAAGAAGCGGTAGGCGCGGCGGTCGGCGGAGCTCTTGTAGATGCGCAGGAGGGTCGCGCCGTAGTGGGGCGTCCCGAACAGCAGCGTCATGTAGGGGAGAGCCTCGAAGCCGCCGCCCTGGCGGATGGCGCCGCCCCAGAGGCACAGGCCCGCGAACGCGAAGAAGTACCAGCCGCCGCAGCCGAGCAGGAGGTCCGACGTCGGCCCCCAGAGCCAGCGGGAAGAGGTGTGGGGCGCGGCACTCACGGGCCGAGTATCGGCGGGATGGGGGCGCTTGGAAAGGACTCATTCGCAGGTGCACCGCGCGAGCAGGCGGGCGGAGGGAGATGTCCTGGCTACGGCGACGGCTGGGGCGGGGGCGTCGTCGGCACGAGCGGTTGGCGTCGGCGCGGAGCCGGCGCGTCGGATTCGTTTCCACCGGGCGAGTGCCGCACGAGAAGATCCTGGAGGCGGAGCACCGCCGCGGAGACCTCACGGTTCTGATTCCCGTGGGCGTCGTAGGCGCGCTGCTCGGCTTCGACCGCTTCGCGGTCTTCGCGGAAGATGGCCTCGGTAAAGCGGCGAAGGATCGGCGCGAGCACGCGCGCTGCGCCGGGGACCGGCGGCTTCTGGAAGGCCACGACCCCGATGGTGTTGCACGCGCGTCCCTCCGTGCCGACGGGCGTGTAGGTGCTGAAGAGGCGAAGCGCCGGCACGTTGCTGCCGGGGCGCCAGGCCTCGAGGAGCTGGTACGGGTACTCGGTGCGGACCGTCACGTGCGCCAGCGTTCCATCGCCCACGTCGCTGCCGAGGGCGAGCCGCCCGCCGAGACGCATGCGTCCGGTGGCGCGGTGGAAGCGATAGCGGGCTTCGACGAAGCCATCGCCAGCCTCGAGGCCGGTCGTTTCGGTCTCCACGCCTCCCATGAGCCGCCGATGGAGCGTCTGATGGGTCATGTCGAGGAGGTTCTCGAACAGGAAGCTCGGGTGGCATTCGACGCGGCGGCTCGTGTGCAGGAAGTGCCGCTGCCGGGGCTCCCATCCGGGGAAGAACGGGAAGCGGGGTTCCGGACCGGCTCCGGGATGGACGAACACCATCCCGTAGGCTTCGCGGCAGGCGTAGCGGCGCACGCGCATGCGTGCCGGGCTCGCCTCCGGGTGGCTCGGGATCTCCTGGCAGCGGCCTTCGGTGCCGAAGCGCCAGCCGTGGTAGCCGCAGCGCAGGCCGTCGCCTTCGACGCACCCTCTCGAGAGCGGGTACTGGCGATGCGGGCAGCGGTCCTCGAGCGCATGCACGGCGCCGTCCGCGGTCCGGAAGAGCACGATCGGCTCGCCGGCCCACTCGACCGCCCGGGTTCCGCCGCGCGCCAGCTCGCTCGAGAGGGCGAGCGGGTACCAGTGCTCGGGGTCGAGGGTCGTCTGCCGGACGTCGACCCCTCTTCGGCGCGCAGTTTCTCGGGCCATCCCCCGGTGAATCGGTCGGATTCACCGGAGGCTTGAGCGCCTCCCGGCGGCCTCAGGCCTCGTCCGGCACCCAGTTGCAGTGGAAGCCGAAGGGCACGCGCTCGGGCAGATGGACCGTCGCGACCGGATCGCCCTGGATGTCCTGGGCGTTCAGGATCTGGACGTCCGCGCGGTTCGCGCGGGCGTCGTGGACGTAGGTCATGACCCAGCCGTCGTCCTCGTCGGCGTCCGGCGCGCGGGGCACGAACACGGCTTCCATGAACTGCCGGTGGGCGCCCTCGTCGCGGACCTCGGTCTTCCCGGCCTCGAGATCGTGCTTGAGCAGCCCACCCGCCACGAAGGCGCCGTCCTGCAGGCCGGCGCCGTAGCCGTAGCGGTGCCGCTGGCCGATGCGGCGCTCGTCCATGCGCGGGAACTCCTGGCCGTGATCGTCGAGGCGGGTCTCCTTCACCGGTCCGCCCTTCGGGTCGACGAGCCAGCGGTCGAGGGTCGGTGCACCCTCGTTCGGACCGAGCAGGTCCGTGGCGAACATCTTCGGGTGGCGCACCACGTCGAGCACGATGCGGCCGTCCTCGTCCTCGTAGCTGTTCAAGGGGTGGAAGACCCAGCAGGGCTCGACCTCGGCGAACACCACGTCCTCGGCACTTCCGTCGCGCGGGAGCATGCCCACCCGCGCCGGGCGATCCTCTTCCCAGCGGTAGGGGAGGGTGTGCCCGTCGAGGATCATCTGGGCGTCGAAGATCACGGGGAGGTCGAGGAAGAGGAACCAGTTCTCCGTGATCGAACAGTCGTGGATCATCGGCTTGTCGGGCGTCGGGACGTTCACCGTCTTGCGCACGCGGCCGTCGGTTCCGACCACGACGTACTGCACGAAGTCCCAGCCGAAGAAGTAGGTGAGGGCGTGGAGCTCGCCGGTCTTCGGGTCGACCTTGGGGTGGGCGGTGAAGGAGCCGGGGAGCGTGCCGCCGAAGTCCGTGCGGGTGACGGTCTCGAGCTCGTAGTCGAGCTCGACCGGGACGTTGCCCGCTTCGACCAGGGCGAAGGTCTTGCCGGCGAAGCCGATCACGTTCGTGTTTACGATGCCGCCGCCGATGTCGGCGTGCTGGGGGCCCGGGACGGCCGGGCCGCCCTTCGCCGCGACGATCTCGTCGTCGCGCACGAAGCGCCGCCGATACCACTCGGCGCGGCCGCCGCGCAGACGGACCCCGTGGACCATGCCGTTGCCGGTGAACCAGTGGTAGTTCGACGGGTCGGCGTCGATCGGGTTCGGGCCGATGCGCAGGAGGCGGCCCTCGAGCTGCTCCGGGACCTGGCCGGTCACCTCGAGGTCGAGGGCGGTCAGCTCGTCGGGAACCGGACCGAAGTTGCCTGCGAGGTACGAGTTCGTCGTCGTCATGGCGGCCTCCTTGGGCGGTAGGATCGCCCGCCGGGCCTCATTCGGCCAGCGAGATCAACCAGCCGCCGCCTTCGCTGCGCTCCAGCCAGGCGAGCGGGAGTGGGGCGTTGCCGAGGGCGTGCTCGCGATTGGCCGCGCGCCAGGGGGCGAGGGTGTCCCCGGGTTCGGTGCCTTCGATGCGGCGGGCGCGCAGGGGCGGCTCGCCGGCGATCTCCGCCTCGGCCTTCTCCGGGAGGCCCTCCGGTCCTTCGGCGGCGAGCAGCGACGCCGGAAGGCGCGGACGATGATCGCGCCGCGTGATGCGCCGCCAGCCCGGTCCCTCTTCCTGCAGGAAGGTCGAGTTGGTCTCGACGCAGCGGGTCTCCGCCCGGTCGGCACGCCGGGCGCCGGCGCGCGCGACGGCCCGGTCGATCCCCTCGCGCAGCGCCGGAAGGTCCCGGTTGGCGAAGTAGCCCTCGAAGAATGCGGCCTCCGCCGCATCGCCTCCGCCCCGGAAGACCGAGGCGGCGCGGAACTGCCAGACGATCTTCGCCAGCTGCTCGGCCAGGGCGTCCTCGCCCGGCTTCCGTCGGCGCACGACGTGCTTCCAATCGACGATGCGCAGCTGTCCCGCCTCGGCGGGGCGCGCGCCACGGACGAGCACGTTGTCCGGGTGCAGGTCACCGTGCAGCAGCCCGGCCGCGTGCATCCGTGCGACGACCGCTCCGAGGGATCGCAGCGTCGGTGCGAGGCTCGCTCGGTCGAGCGCGCCGAGGGTCGCATCGTGGGGCCAGTACTCGGTGACGAGGAAACCCTCGACCGGCGTTCCGAAGCGATGGCGGTGGCCGAGCGCGAGGGCTTCGACGACGGGGAGGCCCTGATGGGCGGCGTCGAGATGGTGGGACCATTCCCGCCCCTCGCGGGTCGGTCCGACCCAGTGGAGCAGATGGAGGTGCAGCGAGGTCGTCCTCGAGGACTTCACGACCACGTCCGGGCCGCCGGGTAGGGACCCGCGCAGGACGACCCGCTTGCTCCCCTTGCGCAGCGGGTGAAAGGCCGGATTCGAGGCGAGATCCTGCCAGCCCGAGAACCCGCGCACGGCCGACGTCCCGGCCTCGGTCGCCCGCCAGCGGATGCCGTCGTGGTCGAAGCGCCCGAGGGGGACCGGCGACGAGCGCGCGCCGGCCAGCAGGTCGATCAGGTCCGCCGGCATCGTTCTCCTGCGCACGGGTTGCCGCTTGCGCGGCGATTCCTCGTGCGAGTCTTGCCGCTCATTCGGCGCCGTCCCGGCGATGATACCATCGGGCGCCGTGTCCACTCCCTTGCCCTTCCCGCGCCGGATCAACGTCGAGCCGACGAACCACTGCAACCAGCGGTGTCGGCTGTGTCCGCGGCAGGGCTTCACGCGCCCGCTCGGCTTCATGGACCCGGAGCTCTTCGCCCGCGTGGCGCGGGAGTGCGCGCAGCACGACACCTCGCTCTGGCTGCATTTCCTCGGGGAGCCGCTCCTTCACCGGGGCCTCGTCGGGATGGTCCGGACGGCCAAGGAAGCCGGGGTGGCGTCGGTCGGGCTCTCGACCAACGGGGTCTCCCTGCGCGGCCCGGTGGTGGATGCGCTCCTCGAGAGCGGCCTCGACCGGCTCGAGTGCTCTCTCGATGCCGACGACCGCGCCGGTTACCGCGAGATGCGCGGGCGTGACCACTTCGAGCGCGTCGATCGCAACGTCCGGGCCTTCCTCGCCCGCAAGCGGGAGCGGGGCCTGCGCAAGCCGGTCACCTCGATCCAGTTCATGCGCACCCCCGAGGTCGAAGCGCGCCTGGCGGAACTGGTGGGAGGCTGGCGCGCCGATCTCGGGAGCGAAGACTTCGTCATGACGATCGCCCCCGCGCCGTTCGGCGGCGCCATTGCGGAGGCACGGCCTCCGCTGGGAAACGCCCGGCCGCCGTGCCGCTGGCTCTTCGAATCCCTGATGGTGCTCCAGGACGGAACCGTCACGATGTGCGGCGCCGACTGGGACGCTGCGGCCCCGCTCGGGAGCCTCGCCGAGGATCCGGACGCCACGATCGAGGCGATCTGGCGCGGAGCCGAACTCGAACGGCGCCGGCGAGCCCACAAGGAGGGCCGCTTCGCCGATGCGGGGCCGTGCGCGAATTGCGAAGATTGGCGTCTGGCCGACGGCAGCGGATACGCCAACGCCCTCGAGGAGGTGACGGCCGCTGCGGGAGCGGGTGGGATGCGAGCCCCCGAGAGGGCCGGCACGGAGTCAGGGCGAAGATGAGCGAGTCGACATCGGGGCGCACACTGCTGGTGACCGGCGGAGCGGGTTTCATCGGCTCGCGTTTCGTCACGCGCTACCTCGAGAACCACGCCGAAGACCGGATCATCGTGCTCGACGCGCTCACCTACGCCGGCCGGCTCGAAGGGCTCACGGCCGCAGCGGCGACGGGGCGTCTCGAGTTCGTGCACGGAAGCGTGCGCAGCCCGGTCCTGGTCGACGCGCTGGTTTCGCGCTCGGACGCCGTCGTCCACTTCGCCGCCGAGACCCACGTTCCGCGCAGCATCTCGGACAACCTGATCTTCTTCGAGACCGACGTGCTCGGCACCCAGACGCTGACGGCCCAGCTCGTCCGCCACCGCGAACGCCTCGACCGCTTCGTCCACGTCTCCTCCTCGGAGGTCTACGGGAGCGCCATCGTCGACCCCATGGACGAGAGCCATCCGCTCGATCCGCGCACGCCCTACGCGGCGGCCAAGTGCGGGGCCGACCGGCTGGTCTCGTCCTTCGCCCATACCTACGACCTGCCGACGGTGATCCTCCGCCCCTTCAACAACTACGGCCCGGGCCAGCACCTCGAGAAGCTGATCCCCCGCTTCGTGACGAGCGCGCTGCGCGGCGAGCCGCTGACGGTGCACGGCGACGGCCGCGCCGCCCGCGATTGGGTCTACGTGGACGACACCTGCGATGCCGTCGAGCGGGTGCTCGCGGCGCCGATCGCCGACGTCCGGGGCGAGGTCTTCAACGTCGGGACCGGCGTCGCGGCGGACGTGATGACGCTGGCCGAGCGGGTGCTCGCCCTGACCGAGGGAAGCGCTTCGCGCGTGGTCCACGGCCCCGATCGCCCGGGCCAGGTCGCGCTCCACCGGGCCGGCACGAAGAAGGCGAGCCAGCAGCTCGGCTTCGAAGCGAGCATCGGTTTGGAAGAGGGCCTCGCGCGGACCGTCGCCTGGTACCGCGAGAACGAGTCCTGGTGGGCCTCGCAGCTCTGGATGCGTTCCGTCCCCGTGGCCGACAGCCACGGCGACATCACCCGCTGGTAGTCATCTCGCGCGCCGGGCGGCGCGGCACGGTCCACGGCGTCGCGAGAGGGGGTCGCGTTGCACGAAGGGGAGCTGCTCTCCCAGCTTCTGCTGCTGGTGGCGGTCGCGGCCGTGGGCGTCGCGGTCTTCGAGCGCCTCGGCCTGCCCTCGGTGGCGGGCTTCCTGCTGACGGGAACTCTCGTCGGGCCCGGCGGCCTCGGCCTGGTCTCGGACCCGGAGCGCGTCCGGGCGCTCGCCGAGTTCGGGGTCGTCTTCCTCCTGTTCGAGATCGGGCTCGAGCTTCCGGTGGACCGTCTGCGCGGCCTCTGGAAGGAGACGTTCCTCGCGGGCGGGCTCCAGGTCGCGCTGACCGTCGCGGCCGTCGCCGGCGCGGCGAGTGCGCTCGGCATGCGCGGGGAGACGGCGCTCGTCCTCGGGGCCCTCGTCGCGATGTCGAGTACGGCGCTCGTGATCCGGCTGCTCTCGGAGCAGGGCTCGATCGACGCGCCCCACGGCCAGGTCTCGGTGGGAATCCTGCTCTTCCAGGACCTGTGCATCGTGCCGTTCCTGCTGGCCGTGCCGCTTCTCGCGAGCGATGCCGCGGCGGCGCCGTCGGCCTTCATGCTCGAGCTCGGGCGCGCGGGCCTGGCGCTGGTGGGCTTCGTGGCCGTCGCCTGGTTCGTCCTCCCCGCCACGCTCGACCGGGTGGCGCAGCAGCCCTCCCGCGACCTGTTCAGCCTCGTCGCGCTCCTGCTCGTGCTCGGCTCCGCGTGGCTGGCCGAGCAGGCGGGGCTGACCCTCGCCGTGGGCGCCTTCGTCGCCGGCCTCGTGACGGCGACCTCGCGCTACGCCCATGCCCTGTTCGCCGAGGTCGTGACGCTCCGGGGCGTTCTGCTCGGGCTCTTCTTCACCGCGGTCGGGATGCTCTTCGACCCGGGCGCGGCCGTCGCCAACGCGGCGGAGGTCCTCGGGTACGTCGCGGGCGTCGTGGTCTTGAAGGCCGGGCTCGTCATGCTGCTCGTGACGCTGCTCCTCCGGCTCGGCGTGCGGGTGGGGGTGCTCTCCGGCCTGACCCTCGCCCAGACCGGGGAGTTCTCCTTCGTGCTGGCGGCGGCTGCAGGAACGGCCGGGCTGCTCGATGCGCGCGTCGAACAGATCTTCCTCGCGGGCTCGGTGCTCACGCTGGTGGCGACCCCGTTCCTCATGCAGGCCGCGCCGAGCGTGGCGGGCTGGCTGGCGCGCGGCTCGGACCGGATCGCGCCGCGTGAGCGGGCCGGTTCGCCGCGCCGGGGCGGGCACGTCGTGATCATCGGCTACGGCCTGGCCGGGCAGGCGCTCGCGCGCGTGCTGGAGGCGATCGGCATCGAACACGTCGCCATCGATTCGAACGCGCGTACCGTGCGGCAGGCCAGCGAGGACGGTCACCCCGTGGTGTTCGGCGACGCGACCCGTCGTCCGCTGCTCGAGCGGGTCGGCGTCGAGAACGCTCGGCTCGTGGTCGTCGCCACGACGGACTCCCACGCGACGCGAAACGTCGTCGGGACGATCCGGGGCATGACGCCGAACGTCCGCGTGCTCGCCCGGACCCGCTACATCGGTGAAGCCGATGCGCTCTACGAAGCCGGCGCGAGCGGGATCGTGGCCGAGGAGTTCGAGAGCACGATCGATCTGGTCGCCCAGGCGCTGCGCGGGTTCGGCATCACCGATGGCGCCGTCGGGACCTTCGCGGAGGCCCTGCGGGAAGAGGGCTACGAGCCCTTGCGCGCGGCCCCCGGCGTGAAGCTCGACCCCTGGCTCACGGAGGTGCTGCTCGAGGGCCGTCCGCCGGGCGAGCCCTCGGACTCGTGACCGGGTGAGGTTTCGCCGTCGCGCTGGGGTGCGCCCGCCGGGAGGCGGACGCTGAAGCGCGTTCCTTCGCCCGGGTTTGAGCGGACCTGCAGGTCGCCGTCGTGCTTGCGCACGATCTGGTAGGCGATGGCGAGGCCGAGTCCACAGCCTTCGCCGACGGGCTTGGTCGTGAAGAACGGGTCGAAGATCCGCTCGACGATCTCCGGGGCGATCCCCCCGCCATCGTCTTCGACCGACGCGATGATCCACTCGCCGTCGCGTTCCGTGGCGAGCTGGATCGTTCCCGCCTCCGGGAGGGCCTGCGCGGCGTTCACCACGAGGTTCAGGAACACCTGCTGGAGCTCTGGGGCGGAGGCTTCGACGGTGAGCCCGGCTTCGAAGCGGCGTTCGATCCGGACCTCTTTCAGGTGGGGCGTGGCCACGCGCACGACGGAGTCGAGCAAGGCGTTGAGGTCGATCTCTTCGTGGCGACCGGCACCCTGGTGGGCGAAGCCGCGGATGTCGCGCACGATGTTCGCGACGCGATCCACGCCGTCGAGCGATTCCTCGAGGAGTTCCCGGCCTTCCGCGAGGGGCGCGCTGCGATCGTCCGCGTCGCTCGGACCGTCGAGCTTGTCGAGCACGTCGCCGAGGAGGCCGAGGTTCGCACGGACGTAGGCGATCGGGTTGTTGATCTCGTGGGCGACGCCCGCCGCGAGCTCGCCGACGGCGGCGAGGCGGCCCGAGGTGACGAGGCGCGAGCGAAGGGCCGCGACCTCCCGGAGGTCGCGGAGCACGAGCACCAGGCCGAGCGGCAGGCCCTGCTTGTCCCGCAGGACCGAGGTCGAGGCGGAGACCGCGGCCACGTCCTCGGTGTCCTGCACGAGGTCGCACTCGAGGGCATCGACGGGGGTGCCCGCGTCGAGGGGGACTCCGGGGAGCCGCGCGGACATGTCCATCCCCTCGAGGACGGCGACCGAGCGCCCGACGAGACGCGCGAGGCCGGGGTTCGCCCAGCGCACCCGGCCGTCGAGCCAGAGCAGCGCTACGCCGTCGCTCTGGGTCGCGAGGATCTCCCGGGCGAAGTGGCCGGGGGCGAGCAACGTGTAGCCGTAGCGATAGAAGCTCCACAGGATGGTGCCGCCGAGGAAGGCGAAGGAGGCCGTCCCGAGGCGGGGCACCTGGATCCCGAGGAGCGGGAGGATGCCGTCGGTGATCGAGGCCGTGCAGAGCGGAACGGTCACGCCGACGATGATCCAGGTGGCCTGGGAGCGCTCCGCGGGCGAGTCCGCGGTTCGCAGGTGGCGCACGGCGCGGGAGAGCCCGAACACGAGGCATGCGACGGTAAAGCACCAGAAGGCGGGGTAGGCCGGGCCGAACTCGTACCCGAACCCCCAGGCCGTCGGCGTGACGCCGGTGTGCATCCAGTCCGTCGTGAGGGTGATCGCGAGGAAAACGGCGGAAGTGGCGTAGAGGTAGCCGACCGCGCGGCGATGCGAGGTGGCTCCGGTCAGTTCGAGGAAGAGGTGGAGCCCGAGCGGGCCCATCGCGACCCAGCCGGCCGAGGAGATCCGCACGAGGCGCAGGGCGAGCTCCGGGTCCGTCGTGGTCGCCCAGAGGACTTCGCACAGGGACCAGAACATCGCGCCGAAGGTGAGCGCCGCGGCGATGCGGTTCGCGCGGTGGGTCCCGTCGCGCTGGAGCATCCCGACCGTCAGCATCGCCGAGGCGAGGCAGGCGAACAGCGGGAGCAGTAGGTAGAGGTTCATGCGGAATCCGTCTCCGCGGTTTTCAACGGCGAAACGGGGCTCTAGGTTGAGCGCCTGCGGGTCCGTGTGGACAGGACGAGGCCCTCGGGCGTAAAATGGCTGCCTGCCGTCGAGGGCCGTGGGGCCTTCCAGGGCCCTTCTGGGGACGTCTCCCCGGCCTTGGCGGACGGAGGATCATCCAGGCGAGCGAACCACGATGGGGGGCGAAATGACCGACCGACCGACGCGATCGTCAGACCGAGCCCGCTCCGAGCGTTCCTTCGATGCCTCGATTCTGAAGCAGCCGCTGAGCGTCCTGCCCACGCACGAGCCGATCGTCTTCTCGCGGAACCAGTTCGTGAGCGAAGCCATGCATGCCATGCAGAAGGAGCACCGCGGCTGCGTGCTCATCACGGACGGGGGCGGCAACGAGAGCCCCCTCGTGGGCATCTTCACCGAACGGGACGTCCTCTACCGCATCATCGACCGCGGCCGGAACCCGGCGACCCTGCCGCTGGCCGAGGTGATGACGCGAAACCCGGACACCCTGCTTGCCGGCACGAGCGTGGCCTTCGTGCTCAACCGGATGGCGGTGGGGGGCTTCCGGCACGTCCCGGTCGTGAACGAGGCCGGCCACCCGGTGGCGATCGTCTCGGTTCGCGACGTGGTGCAGTTCCTGGTGGACCACTTTCCGCGGGAGGTCATGAACCTGCCGCCCGAGGTCGGCGGGAACATCACCACGAGCCGGGAAGGGGCCTAGGAGCCCCCAGAGAATTTTCCCTCCGGGCGTGAACCCGAGAGGGCCCCCCTGCGTACTATCCTCCGAACGACCTGCTTGGAGGAGATCCGATGGCCGAACCCCGGAAGGGACTGTTGCGCTCGCGTGAGCACCGCATGCTCGCGGGCGTCTGTGGTGGGCTCGCCGACTGGCTCGGCTGGAGCCCGGGCCTCACGCGCCTGCTGTTCGTCCTGGTCTCGGTCCTGTCCGTCGCGTTCCCGGGGATCATCGTCTACCTGATCCTGTGGATCGTCATGCCGCTGCGGGACGACGAACCCTCCTACGCCGACTAGAGCGCCCGGGGCGGCGCCAGGCCCTCAGCGAAGCTGACTCCCGAAGAAGGCGAGCACCCGGTCGAGGGCCTCCCGCGTCGGGTGGCCGGCCTCGTCGACGAGGTCGTTGGTGACGACCGAGTGCGCGATGCGCGGGATCCCGTGCGGGTTGCCCGGCCCCGAATCGATCTCGATCCCCTCGAAGCCTTCGGGCCCGAGCTCCTGGCGCAGCGTCTCGAAGCGCTCGCCGGGGCACATCGGGTCGTGGGTGAAGCGCATGCCGAGCACCGGGCAGCCGTTGCGCGCGCGCGTGCGGATCGTCTCGAGCTGGGCGTCCGAGACGTGGAGCGCCGCTCGGCGCTCCTTGCCGAGGCCGAAGGGCAGGGAGGGCTGCGAGAGCACCGGCGCCATGACGGCTTCGTCGACCATCAGCGCGAGGGCGAAGTTCCCGGTGATGCACATGCCGATCGCGCCGACGCCCTTGCCGCCCTGTTCCGCATGGGCGTGGCGGCAGAGGGCGCGCAGCCAGTCCGTGACCGGGCTCGCCTCGTGGGCGGCGAGCACCGAGAACTCGCGGCTCACGCAGGCGCGGGCGATCTGTCCGAGCGCGTAGGGCACGGAGAGGGGCTTGCCGGGCGTCCCGAAGAGGTCGGCCAGGTAGATCGAGAAGCCCGCATCGACGAGCCGTTTCGCGAAGCCCGCCACCTCGGGCGTGATGCCCGGGATCTCCGGCATGACCACGATCGCCGGCCCGGAGCCGCCGCGGTAGACGGTCCGTGCGGCGCCCTCGAACTCCAAGGTCTCCTGGCTGAAGGTTTCGAGGGCCACTAGCGCCCCTCGAAGTCCGGCTTGCGCTTCTCGAGGAACGATTTCAGTCCCTCGCGGAAGTCCTTCGTCTGGAAGAGCGGGATCAGCTGCAGGTAGACGTGGTGGACGTGCTCGTCGAAGGTCTCGTTCTGCGCCATGCGCATCATGCGCTTCGAGGCCTGCACGGCCAGGGGCGCGTTCTCGGCGATCTCCTGGGCGAGGGACATCGTCTCCTTCATCAGGAGCTCCTGGGGGACGACCTGGTTCACGAGGCCGAGCTCGAGGCAGGCCGGCGCATCGAGGGTCCGGCCGGTGAAGATGATCTCCGCCGCCTTGGCCCAGCCGACGAGCCGCGGGAGGAGCCAGGTCCCGCCGCTCTCGGGCACGACGCCGCGCCGCGTGAAGGCCGCGGCGAGCTTCGCCTTCTCGCTGGCGATCCGGATGTCGCAGCCGAGCGCGAGGTCCATGCCGTAGCCGGCGGCGCCGCCGTTCAGCGCGCAGATCGTCGGCGTGTCGAGGGCGTGGAGGACGGTCGGCGGGGCTTCCCGGAGGTCGAGGGTCGGGGGGAACTTGGCACCGCCCGGGCTGCCGATGCCGGAGCCCGAGGTCGCGTCCTGGAGGTCGAGACCGGCGCAGAAGCCCCGCCCGGCGCCGGTCAGCACGATCACCCGGACCGCGGGGTCCCGGTCGAGCTCCACGAGCTGGCGGGCGAGCTCGTCGAGCATCGGGACGGAGATCGCGTTCAGGCGGTCCGGCCGGTTCAGCGTGAGGGTGGCGACGGCGCCTTCGGATTCGAGCAGGACTTCTTCGCTCACGGGGCCTCCTTGGGAGGGCCGATTCTACGGCCTCCGGCCTCTTTCCGATAGATTACTTCCAAAAAGGAAGTTACTATCCCGCCATGCGCTGGAACGAGATCGGCGAGATGACCTGCTCGATCGCCCGGACCCTGGCGATCGTCGGGGACCGTTGGACGCTCATGATCCTGCGCGATTGCTTCCTCGGGACGCGGCGCTTCGACGACTTCCAGCGCCAGCTCGGCCCGACGCCCCACGTCCTGACCGACCGCCTGCGGAAGCTCGTCGACGCCGGCGTGCTCGAGCGCGTCCCCTACCGGGACCGCCCGCGCCGCTACGAGTACCGGCTCACCGAGAAGGGCAGGGATCTCTACCCGGTGATGATCTCCCTGCTGCGCTGGGGCGACCGCTGGCAATCCGGCGACGAGGGCAAGCCCCTCGAGCTCCACCACCGGGCCTGCGGCCACGAGACGACGCCCACCGTCGTCTGCTCCGAGTGCCGCGAGCCGCTCGATCCCCGCGGTGTCGAGCCGCGCCCCGGCCCGGCACTCCGCGCCCGAGGTTTTCCCGACCGTTTCCCCACCCGCGATCGCGAGCGAGCCACCGCGCCCGAGGAGGATCGATGATGCCTGCCCAGAGCGTTCCCCCGTCCGTTTCCCGAGAGCCCATTCCGAGCGAGGGCGAGAACCTCGCCACCGTCTGCGTGCTGTGCAGTCACAACTGCGGCGTCCGCGTCGACGTCGCGGGGAACCGGATCACCAAGGTCCGCGCCGACGAGTCGAACCCGATCACCCACGGCTACATCTGCAACAAGGGCTTCACGATCGCGAAGTACGTCGAGCACGAGGAGCGCACCCAGCACCCGCTCCGCCGGCGGCCCGACGGCACCTTCGAGCGCGTCTCCTGGGACGAGGCGATCGCCGGGATCGCGGAGAAGATGCGCGAGATCCATGCCGAGAGCGGTGGGCGGGCCTTCTCGCTCGTCGGCATCGGCGGCCAGGGCAACCACATGGACGGCCCCTACGGGCTCGGCTGGCTGCGCGGGATGGGCTCGAAGCGCTGGTTCAACGCGCTGGCCCAGGAGAAGACCCAGCACCCGCTCGTCGAGGGCTGGATGTTCGGCAGCTCCCCGGCGACGTTCTTCCACGTCGACCAGAAGCACGTGAAGTACCTGCTCGTCATGGGCACGAACCCGCGGATCAGCAACCGGGGGCACGCCGCGAACGAGTTCTTCAAGCAGTACGCCGACGATCCGGAGCGCATCCTCGTGGCGGTGGACCCGCGCGAGACCGAGACCACCCGCGCGGCCGATCGCCACCTGCGGGTTCCGCCCGGGAGCGACGTCTATCTGCTGCTCGGGATGCTCGCGGCGATCGTCCAGAACGGCTGGCACGACGAGGCCTTCGTGGCCGAGCGCTGCGTCGGCTTCGAGGACGTCCGCGAAGCGCTGGCCGGCGTGGATCCGGCGGCCATGGCCGAGCGCTGCGAGATCGAGCCCGAGGCCCTGCTGGCGACGGCGCGCGAGTTCGCCGCGGCGGACGGCGCGGGCGTGCTCTTCGACCTCGGCGTCGAGATGACCCGCTTCTCGACGCTCAACTCCTACCTGATCCACCTGCTCGCGGTCGTCACGGGCAATGCGGGCCGCAAGGGCGGATCGATCTTCATGGAGACGATCGCGCCGCCGGTGGTGGACCCGGAGCGCGTGAGCGAGCCCGAGCGGGCCCTCGTTTCGGGCATCCCCGCCATCCGCGCGCTCGGCAACGCCGGCATGTTCTCGCCGAACCTGTTCCCGGAAGAGGTGATGATCGACCACCCCGAACGCATCCGGGCGGTCGTCGTCGAGGGCTCGAACCCGCTGCTCTCCTTCTCCGATGCGCCGCGCTGGCGCGAGGCCTTCGCGAAGCTCGACCTCGTGGTGGTGATCGACCCGGCCATGACCGAGACCGCGCGCCTGGCCGACTACGTGCTGCCGACCCCGGTCGGCTACGAGAAGTGGGAGATGGCGCTCTTCCCGAAGGGCTGGCCGGAGGTGCACGTCCAGGTGCGGCCGCCGGTCGTCGCGGGGCCGCCCGAGGCGCTGCCCGAGCCGGAGATCTACGCGCGGCTGGTTTCGGCCCTCGACCTCTTCGGCGAGCCCGCCGAGGAGCTCTTCGAACTCGGCAAGACCGCCACCGAGGATCCGGCTGCCGCCATGCGCTGGCTCGCGACGGCGCGTGAGAAGTCCGCCGAGGCGGGCGAGAACGCGATGATCTTCTGGGCCTACCGGACCGTCGGGCCGCACCTGCCTTCTCCGGCCCTGGCCGGGATCTGGGCCCAGTGCCACCTGAACGCGATGATGCGGCGCGAGAGCGTCCTGCGGGAGCTCGGCCCGGACTTCGCGGACGAGAACCCCTTCGCCATAGGGAACGAACTCTTCCGGCGCATCCTCGAGCACCCCGAGGGCGTCGCGATCGCCCGGGCCAACGAGGAGGACGCGCTCTCGGACCACGTGGGCCACAGCGACGGCAAGATCCGCCTCGCACCCGAGGCCGTGATGCCCGAGATCGGCCGCGCCCTCGACGCGAGCCTCGAAGAGGACCCGGAGTATCCCTTCGTCCTGGCCGCCGGTCTGCGCACGCGCTGGACGGCGAACCTGATCCAGCGCGACCCGAACTGGCGCAAGGGCCGCGGGCCGCACTGCACCGTGAGCGTCCACCCGGACGACGCGGCCCAGCTCGGCCTCGACGCCGGCGAGGAAGTCGTCCTCGAGACGCGCCGGGGTGCTGCAGAGCTGCCGCTGGCCCTCGACGCGAAGCTGCGGCGCGGCCACGTCTGGGTGCCGAACGGCTTCGGCATGGTCCACTCGAGCGCTTCCGGCGACGTCGCCGTCGACGGCCTGAACCTGAACGAGCTGACCGACGCCGCGGACCGCGACCCCTTCACCGGCATTCCCCACCACCGCTACGTCCCGTGCCGCCTGCGTGCGGCCGGGAGCTGAGGAGCACCATGGGCAAGAAACTCGAGTACTTCTTCGACTACGTGAGTCCCTTCTCGTACCTGGCCGACAGCCAGGTGCCGGCGCTCGTCGCACGCACCGGGGCGGAGCTCGTCTACCGCCCGTTCTTCCTCGGGGGCGTGATGCAGGCCTCGGGGAACAGCCCGCCGGCCACGGTGCCCGCCAAGGGCAAGTACATGTTCGTGGACATCGCCCGCTGGTGTCAGCGCTACGGCGTCGAGATCAAGTTCAACCCGCACTTCCCGGTGATGACCGTGAAGCCCATGCGAGCGGCCCTGGTGGCCCTCGAGCAGGGCGTCTTCCCGGACTTCCACGCGGCGATGTTCCGCGCCATGTGGCAGGAAGAGCAGAACGTCGGCGACGCCGAGGTGCTCGGAAACGTCCTGCGCTCGGCCGGTCTCGATGCGGACGGGATCCTCGCGCGGATCGGCGAGGAGGACGTGAAGAACCAGCTCAAGGCCAACGCCGAGGAAGCGGTCGAGCGGGGCGCCTTCGGGGCGCCGACCTTCTACGTCGAGGGCGAGATGTTCTTCGGCAACGACCGCCTCGACTTCCTCGAGGAGAAGCTCTCGAGCTAGGGCGGGCCGAAACCCGCCCGGCGGGGTCGCGGGAATCGTCTTCCGCGCTGGTCAAGCCGCGGAGGGTTGCTTAGCGTCTCCCGGTGCACGAGCTCGGCCCGACCTTCGTCATCGCCCTGGCGCTCGGTGCCGGCGTCATCGCCCAGGCGCTGGCGCGGCATCTCCGGCTTCCGAGCATCGTCCCGCTCCTGGCGACCGGCGTGGCCCTCGGCCCCGACGGCCTCGGCTGGATCAAGCCCGAGCTGCTCGGCGAGGGGCTCGTCGGCCTCGTGACCCTGGCCGTCGCGGTGATCCTCTTCGAGGGCGCCATGAACCTCGAGATCCGCCGCCTGCGGCGCGAGGCCCGCTCGATCCGCATGCTCGTGACGACGGGGGCGGTCGTGACGGCGGCGGGCGGCACGCTCGCGGCACACACCTGGATGGGCTGGTCCTGGGGGCAGTCGATCCTGTTCGGGACCCTCGTCATCGTGACCGGCCCCACGGTGGTGCGCCCGATCCTCCAGAACGTCCGGCTCTCGCCGCGCGTTGCCACGGTGCTCGAGGCCGAAGGCGTCCTGATCGACCCGATCGGCGCGATCGTCGCCGCGGTCGCCCTGACGGTCGTGCTCGAGGCCGGCGCGAGCGGGATCCTCTCGGTCGGCCTGACGCACCTGGCCGAGCGCCTGGCCTTCGGCGCGGCGGCGGGGCTGCTCGGCGGCGGCTTCCTGGCGCTCCTCCTGCGCGTACCGCGCCTCGTGCCCGAAGGGCTCGAGAACGTCGTGACGCTCGGCCTGGTCCTCGCGCTCTCGGCGCTCTGCGACGCCCAGGTGCCCGAGAGCGGCATCCTCGCCGTGACCCTGGCCGGCGTGGTGGTCGGCAACTCGGGCGCCGGCGTCGCGCGGGAGCTGCGCGAGTTCAACGACCACCTGACCCTCGCGTTGATCGCGCTGCTGTTCGTCCTGCTCGCCGCCGACGTGCGCGTGGCCGACGTCATGGCCCTCGGCTGGCCGGGCCTGTGGACCGTCGGTGCGCTCGTCTTCCTCGTGCGCCCGCTGTGCGTGGCGGTCTCGACGCTCGGGACCGAGCTGACCTTGCGGGAGCGGGCGTTCCTCTCGTGGATGGCGCCCCGAGGCATCGTGGCCGCGGCGATCGCCTCGATCTTCGCGGCGGCGCTCGAGGCCAACGGGGCGGAGGGCGGAGCCCAGCTCCGGGCCCTGGTCTTCCTGACGATCGCGGTGACGGTACTCGCCCAGGGCACGACGGCGCCGCTGGTGGCGCGCATCCTCGCGGTGCGGGCGCCGCCGCGGGACGGTGTCGTGATCCTCGGCGCCGAGGATTTCGGGATCGCCTTCGGCAAGGCGCTCCGGGACGAGACGGTCCCGGTCGGCTTCGTGGACTCGAACCCCGGCCACTGCCGTGCAGCCCAGGACGAGAACTTCCCCGTCGTGTTCGGCAACGCACTCCAGGCCACCGTGCTCGCGCGGGCGAGGCTCGGTCAGGCCAAGGCGGTGGTCGGCCTCACGGCCAACGACGAGGTGAACAGCCTGTTCGCCCGGGAGGCCCGCGAGGACTTCGGCGTGCCGAACACCTTCGCGGCCATCAACCGGGTGACCGCGGGCATGACGCCCTCGCTGCTCGAGAAGCAGGGGACGCACATGCTCTTCGACGGGCCGAAGGACGTCGAGCGCTGGAACGTGCGCTTCCGCCACGCGAGCGCCGAGATCCGGGACTTCCACTGGGTCGGCCTGCCCGAAGGCACGGAGCCCCCCTCGGCGGCCGATGCCGAAGGTCTGCGCAGCCCGCGCGAGGTCGACCCCTACGTGATCCTCGCGCTGCGCCGCGGCAACGCCTGGCAGGTCATGCACGCCGGCGTCGCGCCGCGCATGGGCGACGGCGCCCTGGTGGCGCTCCACAAGCCCGAGGCGAACGACGCGCTGACGGCGCTCGCGCGGATCGGCTGGGCCCCCGGCGAGGAGCCCGTCGCCGCCTCCGGCGCCGATCCGGAAAACGACACCGAACCAACGGCTTAGCGGCTAGCCCTGAAGCTGGGTCTTGGCTTCTGCGTAGGCCCAGTCGAGCCACGGCGTGAGGGCCTCGAGGTCTCGGGCCTCGACCGTCGCGCCGCACCAGATGCGCAGGCCGGGCGGGGCGTCGCGGTAGGCGCCGATGTCGAAGGCGACGCCTTCCTGCTCGAGCAGGGTCTTCACGGCCTTCGCGGCTTCCGCCGGGTCCTTGCACTCCGGGTCCGCGATCGTGAAGCAGACCGACGTGCGCGAGCGCGTGGCCGGGTCGCCGGCGAGGAAATCGACCCAGGGCGTTTGCGCGACCCAGCGTTCGAGCACCGCGAGGTTCTCGCGCGAGCGCTTCTCGGCGGCCGCGCGGCCGCCGATGGACTCGACCCAGCGCAGGGCGTCGAGGGCGTCTTCCACGCACAGGAGCGACGGCGTGTTGATCGTCGCGCCGGTGAAGATGCCGTCGATCAGCTTTCCGCCCTTGGTCAGGCGGAAGATCTTCGGCATCGGCCATGGCGGCGTGTAGGTCTCGAGCCGCTCGACGGCGCGCGGCGAGAGCACGAGCATGCCGTGGGCGGCCTCGCCCCCGAGCACCTTCTGCCAGGACCACGTCACCGCATCGAGCTTCTCCCAGGGCAGGTCCATGGCGAACACCGCCGAGGTCGCATCGCAGAGCGTGAGGCCCGTGCGGTCCGCCGGGATCCAGTCGCCGTCCGGGACGCAGACGCCCGAGGTCGTGCCGTTCCAGGTGAAGAGCACGTCGCGCGAGAAATCGACGCTGCCGAGGTCCGGCAGCTGGCCGTAGTCCGCTTCGAGGACGCGCGGGGAGTCGAGCGGGAGCTGCTTCGTGGCATCCGTCGCCCAGCCTTTGCCGAAGCTCTCCCAGGCGAGCACGTCGACCCCGCGCGGCCCGAGCAGCGACCACATCGCCATCTCGAAGGCGCCGGTGTCCGAGCCGGGGACGATGCCGACGCGCCAGTCCGCGGGGATGCCGAGGATCTCGCGCTGGCGTTCGATGGCCTCGGCGAGCTTGGCCTTGCCGGGCTTGCCGCGGTGGGAGCGGCCGAGGCACGCGTCCGAGAGGGCGTCGAGGGACCAGCCCGGGCGCTTGGCGCAGGGGCCGGAGGAGAAGTTCGGGTTCAGCGGTCGGTCGGCGGGCTTCATTCCGTTTCCTGTGCGCACTCCGTGCGCATTTGGCGGTCCGTGGGCGGCGCGGTCGGTCTAGGATGTCCCCATGGAGCTTCGACCTCTCGCGCGAGACGTCTACGCGTGCCTCCAAGAGGATCGCGGCCTGGGTTATAGCAACTCCGGCCTCGTGAACCGCGGGGGAGGGCTCGTCGTCGACACGTTCTGGGACCTCCCGCACACCCGTCGCCTGATCGAGACCTACGCCGGAGTCTGGCCGGGCCCGGCGCGCAGGGTCGTGAACACCCACCACAACGGCGACCACTGCTGGGGGAACCAGCTCTTCGAGGGTGCCGAGATCATCGGCCACCGCGAGTGCCGCGACCGCTTCGAGGCGGACGGCTCGCCCGAGGGGCTCCAGGCCCTGAAGGGCCTCGCCGCGCGGCCCGACGCACCGCCCGGCGCGGCCTCCCTGGCGCGGCGGCTCGCGGACTGGGACTTCACGGGCATCGCGCTCACGCCCCCGACCACGGTCGTCGAGGACCGGCTCGACCTCGATCTCGACGGGGTCGCGGCCCGGATCCTCTACGTCGGGCCCGCCCATACGGCCGGAGACGTGATCGTCCACCTGCCCGAGGAAGGCGTGGTCTTCGCGGGGGACGTGCTCTTCCGCCTGTGCACGCCGATCGGCTGGGAGGGGACCTTCGCCCAGTGGGGCCGGGCGCTCGACACGATCGTCGAGCTCGGTGCCGAGACCATCGTGCCCGGACACGGGCCCCTGTGCGGAGACGAGGGGCCGAAGGAGATGAAGGCCTACCTCGAGTACGTGCGGAACGAGAGCGAGCGCTTCCGGGAGGCGGGCCTGACCGCACTCGAGGCGGCCAAGAAGATCGACCTCGGACCCTACGCGGACTGGACCGAACCCGAGCGGCTCTACTTCAACGTCGCCCGCGCCTATCGGGAGTTCGCAGGCGAGCCCTGGGACGCCGAGTTCGACACCGGCGAACTCTTCCGCGGGATGATGGAGCTCGCCCAGGGCTGGAAGCACGAGCACTAGGCGCGCCCGCCCTCCGCCTCGCTAGAAGCCGGTGTTGCAGCCTCCGTTGACGCAGAACGGGAACTCGTTGCTCGCGTAGCTGTTCGGGTTGTGGACCTGCACCACGTGGAGCCCGTTGCTCGGCAGGGGCGAGAACGTGATGGTCGCGTTCCCGCCGCCGAGGGCCAGGGAGCAGCCGCCGCAGAGGACGCCGTCGACCAGGATCGTGGCCGCCGGGTCGACGTACTGTTCGATCACGACCATCGACGGGCTCCCGCCCGTGACGTTCGGCCGGTCGTCCGCCGAGAGCAGGGGCTGCCGGTCCGCGCCGCCGATCGACATGCCCTCGGGCAGGCGCGCCGTCACCAGGATCGTCCGGCCGTTGGTCACCGCGAGGTTCCGCAGGTCCGTGCCGCTGACGTCGGGGCCCTGGGTCGGGCGCCAGGCGCTCGCCGTCGGCTCGTAGTGGTAGCTGACGCCGAGGCCCTCAGCGGTGGCCGTGACGCGGCCCTCACCGGCGACGGCTTCGATCTGGGCGAGCCGGCTCCCGACCGTGGCGTCGCCCGAGTTGGTGGGCGTCAGGTCGAGCTGGCGGCCCGTGGCGCCCGGGAGTCCGACGCTCATCTCGTTGATCAGCGCCCAGATGTTCGTGACGGGCACGCCGTAGGCGATCGTGAACAGGCTGGGGAAGGTCGCCGAGAGCGAGCCGAGCTCGCTCATGCCGCCCGGGGCCGGGTCGAAGCCCTGCTCGAGCAGGTGGTCCTGGGAGCTCGTGAAGCCGTTCGAGAAGGTGATGTGGCGGTCCCAGAGGCCGCGGATCGAAGGCGCGTCAAAGCCGCCGACCACCGCCGAGTTCGTCGAGACCGTGAGGGGCAGGGCGTGGCACCCGCCTTCGTCGCTCGAACACGTTGCCGCGAAGGCGCCGACCATCCCGCCGAGGCCGCCGTTGTCGAGGAAGAAGTCGTCGACGCCGGCGTCCGCGGAGGCGGAGAGGACGTCGTCGACCCGCCGCGCCGGGCCGGGCGGGAAGGCGACCGCTGCCAGGAACTCGGCCATGGCGTCGCGTTCGGTGTCGGTGAGCGCGCCGGCGAGGCCCGAGGGGCCGTTCGCGCAGCCGCCGCTCTGGTCGCACATGACGCCCGAGAGGCTCGCGTTCACGAGGTGGCGGATGCAGCCGGTCTCGCCGTCGACGAGGAGGTCGCAGTCCGGTGCGACCGGATCTTCCGGGCCGCCGACGCCGACGCCCGGGAACGGGTCGGCGAGGTTTCCGACCCAGTGCAGCGGGAGGGTGTCGCGCAGGCCGCGGATCGGCATGGTCGACCGCGGCTCGGGGCAGGCGATGGAGCCGCCGCAGGAATCCTGGGGCCCGAGGTCCGAATTGATGGTCCAGGCGATCTGATCGATGTTGCCGCTCGGGTGGCAGGACTCGCAGGAGAACGTGCCGCCGGTCGAGGCCCGCGCCGAGCTGAAGGCGATGCGGCCCTCGCGGACGACGGCGGGCGTCGGGTCGAAGCCGGCGGAGACCGTGGCGGTGACCGTGGGCGCGGCCGGGTTCGAGACGTCCACCACGGAGAGCGTCGAATCGACCGTGTTCAGGACGTAGGCGGTCTCGGCGGCGCCGCCGCCGTCCGAGCGCAGGGCGACGCCCTGGGGAATCGCTCCGGTCTGGACGTGGCCGAGGACGTTCCCGGCCGCGTCGAGCGTCACGAGGCCGGGAATGTCCACGTTGACGGTGCTCGGGTCGCCGAGGTCCGCCGGCTCGCCGTCGGAGCCGGCGACGCTCGCGACGAGCACGAGTCCGTCGTCGGCCGCGCGGATGCCGTAGGGCGTCGGGACGGGCACGCCGAAGGGGTTCGCCCCGCCGGATTCGAGGTCGACGAGGCTCGGCGCGCCACAGCTCCCGCCCGGGCAGGAGACGATCGCGAGCCGGTTCTCGAACATCCGGTTGCCGAGGGCGCTGAGTCCGTCGAGCTTGTTCCGCGCGTCGGTGTTCGTGAGGTAGAGCGTGTCGCCGACCGCCGTCGCGCCGTAGAGCAGCGTGCCGAGCCCCTCGACCACGTCGTCGGGCGTGACGGCCTGGCTCGAGCCGTTGGCGTCGAAGAAGTCGAGCGCGTCGTAGACGAACAGGTCCCGGTCCGGGAGGAGGCCGTTGTGGACGACCTCGCCGCCGATGTTCGGGTTCGTCGCGAAGGCGAGCAGGTTGGTGAAGTTGAGCGGGAACTCGCAGCCCGTGCCCTCGCCGCCGTTGCCGTTCGGGTCGTAGGGCGGGCCGCCGCCCGCGCCGCAGGAGGTGAACTCGCTCTGGTTCCCGGACTCGAAGGCCGCCACGTACACACGGCCGTTCGAGACGGCGATGGCCCGCGGTGCCTGGGCGGTGAGGGTGGCGCGGTCCTCGGAGATCGTGGCGTTGCCCGAGCCGTCGAACTCGATGCCGATCACCTGGTTCGGGTGGTCGAGAGTGACGAAGGCGCGGGTCGGCCCGTCGAAGGCCACGCCGACGGGCTCGTCGGTCTGGCTGACGTCGTTGCCGTCGAGCTCCTGGAGGGTCTGCACGACCTGGCCGAGGTTCACGTTCACGACGGAGATCGTGTCCGAGATGTGGTTCGTGACGAGCAGGATCTCGTCGTCCGTCGGGAGCGCCTTCGGCTTGACGGCGATGCCGACCGGGTCCATGCCGACGCGGATCACGCCGAGCCGGGCGTGGGGCGGGTTGGCATCGATCAGGGTCACGTTGCCGGCCGTGGTGTTCGCCACGTAGACGACCTGGCCGTCGCTCGAGAGCGCGATGGGGTTGGTCTGGGGGCTCGTGAAGAGCTGGCTCCCGACCGCCGGGCGCGGGTTCTCGTTGCAGCCGGCGCCCGTCTGGAGCGAGCCGGCGAGGACGGCGCAGAGCAGGGCGACGTGAAAACGGACTGAAGCGTGACGCATCGGAAGCCTCCTGCGGACGCGGCGGGCGCCCGCAGGCCGATTCTACGACGAAACGGGTCGCAGGTGGAAAGCGGTCGCGGGTGGCAAGCGGTCGCAGGAGGAAGGCAGCTCGCGAGGGGCAGCCGAGCCCGGGGCGGCCGCTCAGCCGGCCCCTTCCGAGAGCCGTGCGAGGGCGCTCCGGGCGTCCTCGGCCACCGGGGAGGACGGCTCGTTCAGGGCCTGCTCGTAGGCCTTGCGCGCCTCCTCGACCCGGCCGAGCCGCTCGAGCGTGCTGCCCAGGCGGTAGCGGTAGGAGGGGTTGCCCGGCGCGAGCGTGATCGCCTCTTCGAAGGTGGCGAGCGCGGCATCGAGCTGGTCCGACTGGAGCAGCACCCAGCCGAGGGTGTCGAGGGTGGCGTCGCCGGGCTGGAGCCGGACGGCGCGCCGCGCGAGGGTGAGGGCGAACTCGAGGTCCCGGCGCTCCTCCGCGAGGAGCCAGGCGAGGTCGTTCGCTGCACCGGCGTGGAAGGGGTCGCGGGTGACCACGGCGCGCAGGCGGGCCTCGGCGTCGTCGCTGCGGCCGAGGGCGGTGAGGATGCGCGCCGAGTGGAAGGCCGCCTCGTGTTGCCCGGGCGCGATCGTCTCGGCCTTCTCGAGGAGCGCGAGACCGGCCTCCGCTTCGCCGTGGCCGGCGAGCCAGCGGCCGAGGTGGGCGAGGGCCAGGGGGTCCTCCGGAGCGCGTTCGGCGGCGCGGCGGAAGGCGGCGTCGGCCTTTTCGGGGTCGCCGGTGGCGGCCGCGAAGACGCCTTCGAGCACGGTCAGCGGGACGGACTCGGGGCTGCGCGCGGCGGCCTCGGCGAGGGCCTTGGCGGCGCGGTCCGGCTGCCCGGTGCGGACCGAGAGCCAGCCGTAGCGCTCGAGGATCGGCAGCCGGGCCGGGTCCGTGAGGTCGAGGCCGTTCCGGCGTTCGCGTTCCAGGCGGGCGAGGGCGGCGTCGGCACCGCCCGAGGCCTCGAGGCCGTCGCAGAGGAGGAGCCAGAGCGTCGGGTCCGCGCTTCCGGGGCCGCGCTCGAGTTCCCGCTCGAGGAGCGCGACGGCGGCGGCGGGCTGACCCGAGGCGATGCGCGAACGGGCTTCGAGCCGGTAAGTCTCGGGATGGGCCGTGCGGCGCGAGGCGCGGTGCCGCTGGGCCATCTCGATGGCCTGGGCGTGGTTCCCGAGGGCTGCGTTCAGGCGGGCGGCGGCGATGGCGGCGTCCGTGGTGGCCGGCTCGAGCTCCGTCGCCGTCTCGAAGGAGCGCAGCGCGGGGTCCACCTGGCCGAGGGTCTGCGAAGCGATGCCGGCGAGGTAGTGGGCGCGGACGTCGGTCGGGCTCCGCGCCGTGATCCCTTCGAGGGTGTCGAGGGCCGCGGCGGCCTGGCCGCGGATCAGCTGCAGGCGAGCGGTCGTCAGGTCCGCGAGGTCCGGCGTTTCGATCGCCGCGATCACGGTTTCGGCGGCGTCGGCTTCGCCGAGCTCGATCAGGAAGCCCGCGTGCAGGAAGCGCAGGGCGTCCGCCATTTCGCCCGGTGCCTCGAGGCCGCGTTCGACGGCGTCCCGCGCGCCGGCGGTGTCCCCGCGCTCGCCGCGGAAGAGCGCCAGGGCCTGCCAGGCCTGGGGCGCTCGCGAGCTCTCGGCGAACTCGGCGAGCAGGGCGTCGGCTTCGGCCGCGTCGCCCGCCGCGGAGAGCCGCGTCGCCAGGCCGAGGCGGATGCCGAGAGCGTCCGGGGCGGCTTCGACGGCGCGGCGGAGGATTTCGACGCTGCGCTGGCCCTGCCCCCGCTGGTCGAAGAAGCGCGTCGCGCCCTGGAGCACCATGGCGTCCGCGGGGTTGGTCTCGAGGCAGCGGAGCCAGGTTTCTTCGGCGCGCGCGAGGTCCTGCCTGCCGGCGGCGAGGAAGGTCGCGAAGGCGGAACACAGGTGGGCATGGCCGGCGCCGCCGGCTTCGCGGGCGGCGCGTTCGCGCTCGCCCAGGATCTGCTCGGCTTCGTCGAGGCGGCCGAGCCGGCTGAGGGCCGTGCCGAGCAGCAGCGGGCCCTGGGCATCGTCCGGGGCGACCTCGATCAGACGTTGGGCGTCGGCGAGCGCCGCCTCGGCGTCGCCGGCCTGGAGCCTTGCCGTCGCACGGATGCGCAGCGCGGCCGGCTGGTCCGGATGGGAGGCGAGCACCTGGTCGACGGTCGCGAGGGCCTCGGCCGGCCGGCCTTCGCCAAGCTGCGCCGAGGCGAGCAGCAGGCCAGCGGGAACGGCATAGCGTTCGCTCTCCATGGCCTTGGCGAGCGGTGCCGCCGCGGGTCGCATGCGGCCGACCTGGATCAGGACCTGGCCGAGCAGCAGGTTCGCGGCGCCGTCGGCCGGCCGTCGCTCGAGCACGCGTTCGAGCAAGGGCAGGGCGGCGAGCGGCTGCCCTTCCGCGACGAGGGACTGCGCCTCGGCGAGCTGGGCGTCGATGGCCGGGGTGCACCCGAGCGCCATCGTGAGCGAGAGCGCGGTGGCGAGGGCGAGGGCCGTCGGGCGGGCGCGGTGGGCGAGCATGCGAGGGAACCTCCGGTCGCCCCTCGGCGACCGGGCAGAATAGGTCCGGCCTCGGGGCTTTCCAACCCCAAACTTCGACGCAACGGGCCCGCGCGTCGAGCGCAAAACCGGCGGCGCCGAGCGCCGGGCACGCCGAGGAAGGGACCGGCGTCCCGTCAGCCTCGTCCAGGGTTTTCTCCGGAGGGGCCGTGGTCTTCCACGGAGGCTGCGCTCAAGAGGGGGGATCTTCTGCCGATGTTTCAGCAGGGCCACCCGGCCCCGATCGGCGGGACCGCGCGGGGGGAACGAGTGAAAGTTGCGCACAGAGTTCTGGCGGGCGCAGTCCTGTCGTCGCTCTTCTGGCTGGCGCCGGCCGTCTCGGCCGTCTCCGAGTACCAGGTAAAGGCGGCCTTCCTGCTGAACTTCGGCAAGTTCGTCGAGTGGCCCGACGCCAAGGGCGACCTCGAAATCTGCGTGCTCGGTGACGACCCCTTCGGGTCGACGCTCGACGAGACCGTCGCCGGCCGATCCGTCGGGAAACGTGCGGTCAAGACGCGCCGGATCGGCAGCGTCTCGGCGGCGGGCGGCTGTTCGATCCTCTTCGTGAGCCGCTCGGAGAGCGGCTCGGTCGACACGATCCTGAGCAGCCTCTCGGGCTCGCCCGTCCTGCTCGTCGCGGACCTCGAACGCTTCGCGAAGCGCGGCGGCATGATCAACTTCGTCGAATCGGACAAGAAGATCCGGTTCGAGATCAACGAGCGGGCAGCCAAGAAGGCGGGGCTCAAGATCAGCTCCCAGCTGCTCCGGCTCGCCACCATCGTCGAGGGCGGATGATCACCATGCGATCTTTTGGCGAACTCTCGATCCGACAGAAGCTCACGCTGAACGTGCTCGTGACGTCGCTCACGGCGCTCGCGATCGCCGTCGGCGGCTTCATGACCTACGAACGGGTCACCTACGAACAGAAGATGGTCCACGACACCGGGACCCTGGCCGAGATCATCGGGACCAACTCGACCGCGGCGCTCGCCTTCAACGATCCGGAAGCCGCGCGGGAGACCCTCTTCGCGCTGAGCAAGGAGCCGCGCATCCTCGAGGCGGCCATCTACACGCCGGACGGCCAGGTCTTCGCGACCTACTCGCGGCGGGAGGGCTCCGAGGGTTTCCGTCCGCCGGCGCCGCAGGCTTCGGGCTCCGAGTTCGGGTCCGACGCGCTGCGCATGTTCCGCGACGTCGTCAGCTACGGCGAGCGCGTCGGGACGATCTACCTCGCCAGCGACATCTCCCACCTTGCGGAGCGCCGCAATGCCTACCTGATGCTCGGCCTGGCAACGGCGCTCTTCGCGGCGCTGGTCGCGATCGGGCTGGGGAACCGCCTGCAGCGGGCGATCACCGTTCCGCTGGCCAATCTGGCCGAGAGCGCCGAAGCGGTGGCCGGGGGCGACCTGCGCATCCGGGTGGACTTCGACGGCAACGACGAGATCGGAACGCTCTCGCGGGCCTTCAACGGCATGGCCGAAGGGCTCCGGAAGCTGATCGGCGAGGTCCACGAGAACACGGCCTCGGTGCGGCTCGTGACCGACGGTCTCGAGTCCGCCAGCCGCGAGATGATCGTCGAAGGCCAGCGCCAGGAGCAGGCCGTCGACGAGGCCGGAGACTCGGTGGTGTCCGTGACCCAGTCGATCAAGGAGGTCAGCAAGAACTCCGAGCGGCTCGCGGAATCGGCCAACGAGACCTCGGGCTCGATCGTGCAGATGGACCTCGCGGTCAACGAGATCGCGACCAACATGGACGGCCTCTCGGAATCGATCGAGATGACCTCGTCCTCCGTGGTCGAGATGACCCAGAGCATCAAGGAGGTCGCGCGCAGCGTCGACGTCCTGAACGAGGCGACGGATTCGACGACGGCCTCGGTCCACGAGCTGAACACGTCGGTCCAGCAGGTCGAGAGCAACGCCTCCCACAGCCAGGAACTCTCGGACAAGGCCGCGGCCGAAGCCGAGGAGGGCATGCGCGCGGTGAGCGAGACCATCACCGGCATGCGCGAGATCCGCGAACAGTTCGGCGCGATCGAGAACGTCGTCGGCAGTCTCGCGGAGCGTTCGGAATCGATCGGCGAGATCGTGAAGGTGATCGACGGCATCGCGGAGCAGACGAACCTGCTCTCGCTCAACGCCGCCATCATCGCGTCCCAGGCCGGCGAGCACGGCAAGGCCTTCGCGGTGGTCGCCGAGCAGGTGAAGAGCCTCGCCGACAAGACGGCGCTCTCCACCCGCGAGATCGCCGCCCTGATCCAGAACGTCCAGGCCGAGACGGGCAACGCCGTGGCGGCCATGGCCGAGGGCTCCACCACCGTGGAGCGCGGGGTCGGCCTCTCCGAGAAGGCCGGCAAGCTCCTCCAGGAGATCATCGGGAGCTCGCGCCTCTCGACCCAGATGGTCGGAGAGATCGTCCAGGCGAACCAGCAGCAGGCGAAGGACATCCAGCAGGTGGACGACGCCATGCAGCAGGTGCGCGAGATCGTGAAGCACATCAACACGTCGATCCACGAGCAGGACCGGGCGAGCAGCGAGATCACGCGCGCCGTCGAGGCGATGCGTCAGCTCGGCCAGGAGGTCAAGCGCAGCACCTCCGAGCAGAGCCGCGAGAGCAAGCTCATCACGAACTCGGTCGAGAACGTCACGGCGATGGTGAATCAGATCGCCGCCGCGACCCAGGCCCAGAGCAAGAGCGCCGAGACCATCAACGAAGCGCTCGCCGTCTTCCGCGACGTGAAGATCGAGAGCGGGCGCAAGGCCGAAGAGATGAAGCGCATGGTGGAGAGCCTCTCCACGCGTTCGCGCACCCTCGAGCAGGAGGTCGGGCGCTTCCGGGCGGACTGACCCGCGGAGGCGGACCGGCCTAGAGGTAGGTCCCCTCGCCGTAGCTCAAGCGCTTCTTGGTGCCCTGGACGCGGGCGGCTTCGCTGACCAGGTCCTCGGTCACGACGGGCGTCACGGCTTCGCCGGCCGCCTCGCAGCGCGCCTTGCGGCGCAGCACGCCGTGCAGGATCCGAACCCACTCGGCGATGGAATGATCGGCGTAGGGCCGGACGACCTCGAGCCAGTCGACCTCTTCGAACAGCGGCCGGCCCGCCCGCTTGCTGGCCGATTCGGCGTGGATGCGCAGGGACTCGACGACGTCGCCCGGGAAGACCGGGTTCACCTCGACGACGCGTTCGAAGCGCCGGTCGCTCAGGAAAGCCGGCCGGAGCGTGTCCGGGTAGCTCGTCGAGCCGACGGTCAGGGCGTGCTCGACCGCCACGGTGCGGTCGACGAGGTCGAGCAGGAAGTCCATGACCGGGCCGATCGGGAGGTCATCGCGCTGGGAACCGAACTCGTGGGCCTGGTAGAACTCGAGCTCGCCGAAGAAGACCGTGACCGGCGGCAGCTCCGAGAGCGTCTGGCTCCAGCCTTCGGTCATCTCCCCGACCTTGCCGCCGTGGCGCAGGGTCTCCATCACGAGCGTCGGGATGCGGATCTTCAGGAAGCCGGTGCCGGCCTGTTCGGCGAGCGCCTCGGCGAGCATCTGCTTGCCGGTGCCGCGTGCGCCGATGAGCAGCAGGCCCGAGGGCGGGAAGGTTCCCCAGCGGCCGTAGACGTCGGGGCTGGTGGCGGCGCAGGCGAAGGTCAGGACCTCGTCCTTCGGGCCCGCGAGACCGCCGATCTGGTCGAAGCGCGTCTCGGGCCAGCCGATCTGGGTCGACTTCTCGATGGCGGGGAACTTGCGCCCGAAGCTCGTCCAGAGGTTCCGTGCTCGCTCGATCAGGATGGGGTCGTGTTCGGCCATGGAGGGGAGGCTAGCAGGCCGCCCGAGGGCCGCTGCGCACGGTTTCCGCGCTCGGCCCCGGCTGATAGGCTCGGACGCCCGCAATGAGACGCCCGCTCCTCGTCGCTCTCGGTTTCCTCGTGCTCTTCGCCGCCGCGTGGAGCCTGCGCGCGCAGTCCGAGGTCCTCGTCCTCCAGCCCGACGGCGTGCACTTCACCGCCGGCGGCGATCCCTACTACCACATGCGCCGCATCGCCTACTCGGTGGAGCGCTTTCCCGACGTCCTCGACTTCGACCGCTACGTGAACTACCCGCACGGCGGGCACATCGTCTGGCCGCCGGCCTTCGACTGGAGCATCGCGGCGCTGGCCCGCGCCGTGGCGCCCGAGGGCGACGAGACGGCCGTCGAACACGTCGCCGCGCGCGTGCCGGCGGTGCTCGGCGCCCTGGCCGTGGTCGGCGTCGCGTGGGTCGGACGGCGGCACTTCTCGCCGGGGGCCGGGTGGCTGGCCGGGGGGCTCCTCGCCGTCCTGCCCGTCCACCTGCTGCACTCCCAGGCCGGGCAGCTCGACCACCACGTCGCCGTTGCGCTCGGGGCGGTCGCTCTGACGGGCGTCGCGCTCGCTTCCGCATCGCGGGCGGGTGCACCGGGGCTGGCGAGCGCCTTCGGTCTCGGGGGGCTCTTCGCGGCGCTGCTGCTGCTGTGGCCGGGAGCGCTGATCCACGTCGGTGCCTTCGACGGCCTGCTCGTGCTGTACGCCTTGCTCGCGGAGCGCGCGGAGGATGCGCGCGCCCGGGCCCGGTGGCTGGCCCTCGCGAACGCGGTGGCCGCGGTCGTCCTCGCGCCGTTCGGGTGGGGGCAGGCGTGGCCGGAGTTCGGACCGTGGAGCCCGTGGGTGCTCTCGAACTTCCAGCCGGCCTTCTTCGCGGTCGCGGCCGGGGTGCTCGGGGTGGCGGCGCTCGCGTTCGGAACCGGTCTCGGGGCCACGCGCGGCCGGCGGATCGGTGCCGCCGTCGCCGCCGGGGTCGTGGCGCTTGCGGCGGCCTTTCTCGTGATCCCCGGCCTCTCGGACGTCGTCGCGACCGGGGCCGGATGGTTCTCCAAGGAGGAGGCCTTCCAGCACGAGGTCCGCGAGCTGCGCCCGTTCTCCCCGGACCTCATCGTCTCCCGCCTGACGATCCTGGCCTTCCTCTTCCCCTTCGCCTGGGCCTGGCTCGCCTGGCGGAGCGTGCGGACGGGCGCGTCCGCAGACCGCTTCGTCCTGCTCGGGATGAGCCTCCTCTTCTTCGTCCTGACGAGCTTGCAGCGCCGCTTCGGGAACAGCTTCTCCATCTTCTACGTGCTGGTCTGGGGATGGCTCTTCTACGAGACGGCGCCCCTCGTCGCAGCGGCCTGGCGGCGCTGGGGCACGGGGCGCCGCATCGCGGCAGGCGCTTTCGCGGCCGTCTTCCTGCTGCTCCTCGCCGACGGCCTCCTGGCGCTCCATCTCGAACGCTGGCAGGGCCACGCGCGCGCCCACGCGGACCCGGCGGTCGCCCGCGGCGGGCCGCACGGCGTTCGCAACCGCCTCGTCGATGCCGGCTCGCGGTGGCTCGGTGCGAACTCCCCGCCGACCTCCGGCTGGTTCGATCCCGAGGTCCTGCCGGAGTACGCCGTGCTCTCGAGCTGGGACGCGGGCCACATGCTGCGCTACCGCGCGCGCCGGCCGCTCATCCAGGACAACTTCGGCGTCTACGGCGGGCGCGCGAACTACGACGCGGCCGAACGCTACTTCGCGGCGCGGGACGAGGCGGAGGCCGTCGCGATGCTCGAGGCGCTCGGCGTCCGCTACGTGATGGCGGACCGCCACGGCGCCGGCCGCACCGCCGCGTACCCGGAGGGCACCCTCGCGCACCGGCTGGCCTTCGCTTTCGGGACGGCATGGCCGGCCGATGCACTCGCACCCGCCGTGCCGGCGCTCTCGCATCATCGGCTGCTCTGGCACCAGCGCAGCGGCCGCGCGCTCGAATTCGCTGCGGAGCCCCCGGGCTTCGCCCTCGGGATCTGGGAGATCGTCGCGGGGGCGCGGGTCGTGGGCTTTGCCGCGCCGGGGGAGCGCGTCGAAGCGAGCCTCGTCCTGCGAACGGCCCAGGGTCGGCGGCACCGCTACCGCGCGGTGGCCGAAGCCGACGGAGAGGGCCGCTACGTCTTCGTGCTGCCGTACTCGACGGAGGCCACGCCGGGAAGCGCGGTGCAGGGCGAGGGAGACTTCACGCTCGTGGGAGCGCGCGGCGGGAGTGGATCGCTCTCGGTTTCCGAGCGCGCCGTCCGGGCCGGGAGCGAGCTCGCCGGCCCCGACCTGCGGCGGCCCTAGGCGGGCCCCGGCTTCTCGAACACGAAGAGCCGGTTCAGGCCGAGCTGGAAGGCGCGCTCGGCCCGCAGCCTGAACCCTGCCTCCTCGAAGATGGGGCGTGTACGGCCGACGTCGAACCCGTGGTGCTCTTCGAAGTCCATGCCGTCGGCGAGGCGCAGGGCGATCAGGGTGTCGACGATGCCGTCGACGCGCGGGTGGGGAACCGTCAGCACGACCCGGCCGCCGGGGGAGAGCAGGCGATGGCAGGCGGCGGCGAAGGCCGGCGGGTCCGTCACGTGCTCGAGCACCGCGAGGGCCGTGATGCAGTCGAAGCTCCCGTCGGGCTCGGAGAGGTCTTCGGGGAAGTGGCCTCGCACGATGCGCACGCCGTCGCCCGCATCGCTCGGCTCGGCCACGGCGTCGATGCCAACCGCGCTCGCGATGCGTGGGCGCACCTCGCGGATCAGGCTTCCGTCGTAGCATCCGACGTCGAGGAGCCGGTCGCCCGGGCGCGTCCAGGCGGCGGCCTTGCCGATCCGCCAGCGCGAAAGGATGTGGTCGATGGTGCGCATCTAGCGGGAGCCCGGCGTCATCTAGCGGGATCGTCTCCGCTTGATCCCCATCATGCTGTAGAGGAACGACATGAGGAGGGTCTGGATGCCGAGGGCGACGAAGGTCGCGCCGAAGACCATGGGGCGGAGGGTCGCCGAGGCGTCGAGGGGCCCGAAGTCGAGGGAGGCCCAGTGCGCGATCAGGCGCCCGATGATGCCGACGCCGAGGAGCGCGAGCAGCAGCCCGCCGACGATTCCGCGCTCGAGCGTGAAGATCGAGAAGCTCTTTTCGAGCCAGGGCGCCGGCGGCCCGATCTCCTCTTCCAGCGCGAAGATGCGTGCCGCGAAGGCGGTGGTGATGGCCTGATAGCCCGTGATCACGAGCAGGCTCCCGACGAGCATCGTATGGACGTCGAGGACCACCGAGCCCACGGAGAGCGGGCCGGGCGCCACCGCCGCGAGCAGGGCTCCGCCGAGCAGGAGCAGGACGCTCCCGGGGACGAAGAGCGTGTAGCGCGGCGAGAGCGTGAGGAGGAAGCGCAGGTGCCGCCAGCCGTCGCGCCACGTGCGCAGGTGCGGGGCGCGGGAGCGGCCGTCGGGGCGGAGCGTCACCGGGACTTCCGCGATGCGCATCTTCCCCGTGGCCGCCTTCACGACGATCTCGCTCGCGAGCTCCATGCCGCTCGTGCGGAGGTTCATCGCGTGGAAGGCCTTCTTCGTGAAGCCGCGCAGGCCGCAGTGGAAGTCCGAGATCTCGATGCGGAAGAGGAAGCGCCCGAGGAAGGAGAGCACGGGGTTTCCGAGGTACTTGTGGAGGAAGGGCATGGCGCCCGGCTCGATGCGGCCGCGGAAGCGCGAGCCCATCACGACGTCGGCCCCTGCGCGCATGGCTTCGACCATCGGGAACGCTTCGCCGAAGTCGTAGCTCATGTCGGCGTCGCCCATGATGAGGAACTCGCCGTGGGCCGCCTCGAAGCCGCCGAGCAGCGCCGCGCCGTAGCCGCGCTCCTCGATGTCGACGACCCGCGCGCCTTCGCTGCGGGCGATGTCCTGGGAGCCGTCGGTGCTGCCGTTGTCGGCGATGACGATCTCGGCGGAAAGGCCGTGGCGTTCGATGCAGCCCTTCGCCGCGCGGATGCAATCCGCGAGGGTCTCGGCCTCGTTCAGGCACGGCATCACGAACGAGACTTCGACCGGGCGCTCCATGGCTCGGGAGAATACCCTTGCTGCGTGCGGAGAGCACCGTGCACGTGGCCTGCGGCAGGCCTGCGCTAGCGTGCGCATGCATGCCTTCCGCAGCCACCCCTCGGTCCACTCGCCCCGTCCGCCTCGATGCGGCGCAGCTCGCCCGGGCGCATCGCCTGCTGCCGCGCCGCGACGCGAAGCTCCGGGGCGTGGTGCGCGCCTACGGCCCGCCCGTGATCCGGCCGACCGGCGCGCCGTATCGCTCGCTGCTGCGCTCGATCCTCTTCCAGCAGCTCGCGGGTGCCGCCGCGAAGACCATCGAAGGCCGTTTCGTGGCCCTCTACGGCGGGCGCTACCCGGAGCCGGAGGAGCTCCTCGCCACGCGCGACCCGCGCCTGCGCAAGGCGGGCCTCTCGCGCCAGAAGAGTGCCGCCATGAAGGCCGTGGCCTGCGCCGTCCGCGACGGCGACGTCCGGCCCCGCCGCTTTCCGTACATGGACGACGACGCGATCGTCGAGAACCTCATCCAGGTCCGCGGCATCGGCGAATGGACCGCCCACATGACCCTCATGTTCTGCCTCGGCCGGCCGGACGTCCTGCCCACGGGCGACTACGGCGTTCGCAAGGGCATGCAGGACCTCTACGGCCTCGCGGAGCTGCCGAAGCCCGAGACCATGGAGGCGATCGCCGAGCCCTGGCGGCCCTTCCGGAGCGTCGGGAGCTGGTACATGTGGCGCCACCTCGACCTGCGCGCCGCCGAGGCGAAGCGGGCGAAGGCCGCCGAGCAGGAAGCCGCCGCGAGGCCCAGGAAGTCCCGGAAGGGGTAGGGCGGCCGGCCCACGGATCCGCCATACTCCGCCGCCGTGACCCCATCGTCTAGAGGCCTAGGACTCCGCCCTTTCAAGGCGGTAACACGGGTTCGAACCCCGTTGGGGTCACCACTTTCGCTCCGTCCTTTGGCGATCCCACCCCCTCCATCGACGTAGCCTTCAGTCCGTGTAGCTCGGCGTCCGCTTCTCCAGGAACGCCTTCATTCCTTCGATGACGTCGGGTGACTGGACGCAGAGCATCTGGTTGCGGTCTTCCATGGCGATGACCTGCTCGAGGCTGCCCGCGTCGAGGCTCATGCCGAGGGCTTCCTTGGTGAGCTTCACGCCCAGGGGTGAGTTGCGCAGGATTTCTCGCGCGAGCGTTTCGCCCGCGGCGTCGAGTTCGTCGTCCGGCACCACGTCGGAAACGAGGCCGCGGGCGAGGGCCCGCTCGGCGCCGATGAACTTCCCCGTCAGCAGGAGCTCGGAAGCCAGGGAGGCGCCGACCAGGCGCGGCAGGAAGTAGCTCACGCCGATGTCGCAGGCGGACAGGCCGATGCGGATGAAGGCGGCGTTCATTCGTGCGGATTCGCCGGCGATGCGGACGTCCGAGGCGAGCGCGAGGGCGAAGCCGCCTCCGCTGGCCGCCCCGTGGACGCACGCGATGAAGGGCTGCGGCGCGCGCCGCATGGCGATCACGAGTTCCGAGATGCGCCGCTGCGCGCGCAGGCCGGCCCCGACGCGGTTCGTGCCCGATTCGCCCGCCTCGGCGCCCGAGGGAGCGGCGGATGCTTCCTTGAGGTCGAGACCCGCGCAAAAGGCACGCCCGGCGCCACGTAGCAGCACGACGCGGATGTCGCGCCGCTCGGGGAGCCGCGCGAGGAAGTCCCGCAGGTCCGTCACGAGCTGGCGGCTCATCGCGTTGAGCGACTCGGGCCGGTCGAGGGTCAGCCAGCACAGGTGGTCCTCGACGCGGACGTCGAGGGTTTCGTAGGCATCGGAATCGGGCACGGGGGCTCCTTGGGCCGGGGGTGCGGGCGGTCTCAGCGGGCTTTCGCGTTCAGGAAGATCGGCGAGGACCAGGCGCGCTCGGAGACGGGTGCGAGGCAGTTCTCGCCGAAGTCGGTGCGGTAGTCGCCGTAACACGGGTCGGTGGCGAGGGCGTTGCCGGCTTCGTCGAAGGTGGTGCGCAGCTGGGCGCCGTTGATGGCCGGGGTCTCTTCCTGGATGGCGCGGGCGTAGTAGAGGACGTCGCGGCCGAGGGTCGGGTACTCGGCGTCCTCGAAGCGGGCGACGCAGCCTTCGGGCGTCGGCTCGCAGGCGATGCGCTTCCACGGGTCTTCGATGAGCTCACCGACGTCCTCACCCGCGTGCACCTGGGGCCGGATGCGGATGATCTCGAGGGCGACGATCGGGTGGCGCGTGTCGCTCGGGTTGTGGCACTCGCCGCGGCAGAGGCGTTCGATGCGGTCGGCGGGAAGGGCCGACGTCGCGGACTCCGGGCAGCCGGGCTTCTGTTCGAAGGCGCCGAGGGCGCGCACCTCGAAGAGCGGGATCCCCGCGAAGTCGTGCTCGCTGCCCATGGGGGCCGGGCCGCCGGGGCCGTTCAGCAGGTCGAACCAGAGCAGGATGCGCGGGCCGCTCGTGCCGTAGACCTCGCGGGCCTTGAGCGCGCGCCAGATCGCTTCGCGGCTGCGCCCCTCGCTGTGCAGGGCGACCAGGCCGCCCGTGTAGAAGTAGCTCTGCACCCGCTCGGTATCGCGGTCGGTCAGGCCGCCGCGGACCTCGACGGGCTGGGGCACCTGGGGGTCGACGTCCGGCTCGGGGCGGACGAGGCTCTCGTAGAACGCCGAGCGCACGCCGCGCGCGTCGGTCATGCGGCGCCGTTCGTACTGCTTGTAGCCGGTTCCCGGCCGCGCGGAGTGGTTGTCGCTCGAGGAGAGGAAGCCGAACCGGAAGCGCAGCGGGTCTCCGTTCTCGTCGGTGGCCTCGGGGTTCGAGAGCGCCATCGCGTACTGGACCGTCTCCTTCGGGCGCAGGCCGAAGGCGGGCTTGAAGCAGTCGCGGCACTGGTCGCAGTCGAGCCAGTCTTCGGCGCGGGTGTCCGGGAACACGAGCTGATGCGAGACGTTCGCCGCGAGCGTGAGCTGCTGGGCGAGCTCCACGCGCGCCTCGCACTCGGCCTCGGGGAGGTCGCCGCAGCGCTCGCGCATGATCTGGCCCGCGCGCCAGCAGCAGGGCAGGAAGTCCGCGCTCGGCTCGGGGCAGATCGGTGCGCCGTCCGGACCCGTTTCGACGGAGTTCCAGGGGCGGTACTCCTCCGAGTTCCCGTGCCCGGACATGATCTCGACGAGGCCCTGCCGCTCGGGGTCGTGCTGCTCGGCCGTGAGGTGCTTGTCGATCGTCGTGCCGGGCGGCGTGTACGTCCCCCAGGCCGTGCCGTGGGGGATGACGAGGGCATCGAAGCCCCACTGGTCGAGCTTCTCGAAGAGCGCCGCGGGCGTCGTGGCCGACTCCATGCACTCGGTGGGGAGCGAGCGGGTATCGACGCCCTTCTCGCAGCGCGGCTGGGCGGCGAGCTCGTCGAGAAGCCACAGGAAGTCCGCGTACTCCCCGAATCCGAGCGGGTCGATCCAGCGCAGGCCGCCGATGGGTTCGAAGCCCGAGACGAGGCCGCCTTCCCCGTCGACGGAGCCGATCGGCCGCGCTGGGAGTTCGTCTTCGCCGGTGCCCGGGAAGATCACGTTCTTGTGGCCCCAGTGGGTCTCGGGCGTCAAGCCGACCTGGGTCCACTCGAAGCCGGTGAAGGCGACGAGGTCCGGATCCTCCGGGTTGCCCGCGCGCGCGTTGCACTGGCGCACGCTCTCCTTCTCCGCGGCCCAGTGCGCGGGCGTCAGGTTCTCGGCGTGGTCGGTGAGGGCGTAGAAGTCGAGGGCCGAGCAGTGGCGCGCGAAGTCGCAGGCGTCCGCGGGCGGGTAGGCACCCTCGCCGCCGGTGACGGGCAGCGAATAGAGGAAGGCGTCGAAGGACCAGGTCGTGTGGACGTGGAGGTCGCCGAAGAGGATCGCCTTCTCGGCGGGAGCAGAGGCCGAGCGCAGCGCGAGTGCTTCGCGAGCCTGCGCCTGGGCGGCGGCGGCCGCCGCCACCGCCTCGGGCGGACGGGGTTCCCCCGTGATCTCGCCCGCGGTGCGCTCACCGCCGCAACCGCTCGCGAGCGCCGCGATCAGAACGAAGAGGCCGTACAGCACCCGAGACGATCGTTTCATGCGCTCGATCCTACGAGCGCGGGTGCAGCGGGCGCAAGCGGCGCGTCGGCCTGGCGCTAGCCCGTGCCGTCCCAGCCGATCTTCCGGTTGCGATAGGAGAAGCCGCCGGCCACCCGCAGGGCGAAGAAGATCTTCTCCTGGTCGGACTTCCGGATGCGTAGGCGTCGGCACACGGCGATGTGGAGGAGGTCGGCCTGGTAGCGGTCGATCTCGCGCGTCGCGCCGCCGGGTTTCCGCCAGACGGCCTTCTTCCGGTAGGCGTAGTCGTGGGCGAAGCCGGGAACGAGCAGGTCCGCCGGATCGGCGTGGAGGGCGCCCCAGAGCGCGCCGGGGACGCTCGAGCCGTCGCTCAGGAAGCCCGGCGCGAGCTCGAGCGTCTCGCCGGTGTCGTGGCGCGTGACGACGAGCGGGTCGACCAGGCGGAAGAGGACGTGCTTCTGGCCGGTCGTGCGGCGCTTGACGTCGAAGCAGGTGAAGTCGACGGCGACGTCCGGCACTTCCTTGCGCCAGTTCTTCCAGGCCATCCGGGCCTCCCGTGCCGGGAGTGCCTCGTTCGGACACGCCCGCGCCTCAGCCGATGAGGGCTCCCGAAGCCGTACCGAGTACGGCGAGCACGGCCATGGCCACGCTCCAGGAGAAGGACTCGTGCTCGGTCCTCACGTTCAGTTGGTGCCCGATGAAGATGAACACCGCAACCGACGCGAAGATCCACAGGTGGAGCAGCGCCCGCGCGCCGAGGCCCATCGCGGCCGCGCCGGTCTCGAGGTACACGAGGCCCGCCGAGAGCAAGGCCATGCCGATGACGAGGCCGGCGATGCGTGCGGGCGAACGGAACCATCCGAAGAAGGCGCGCAGCGCGCTGATCGGCCCGTAGGTCGTCTCGCCGCCTTCGGCCTCCGCCGCCTCCGCGAGGCGCGCGAGGGACGCTTCCTTCGAGAGCGGCTCGGCGCCCTCCTCGAAGAACGGCCCGAGGCGGCGGCGCCCGAGCTCGACCGTCGCCGTCTCCATGAACTCGTCGTTCTTCGCCATGACCTGGTCGACGGTGCCGACGTAGCCGTAAGGGAGGACCGGGGCCTCCTCCCAGACGCGGAGCTTCTGGTAGGGGCGGATCGGATAGGCGTGGTGGTCCGCGTGGCGCGAGAGTCCGACGAGGCCGTAGTAGGTGAACCAGCCGTGGGTGTCCCAGGAGTCGACGGGGGCGACGCGGTTGCCCCGGCGCTGGAGGCCCCAGTGCTCGAAGTAGTTCACGGCCTCGAGCAGGCGGACCGCCATGAAAGCCTGCACCACGAAGGCCACGAAGGCCGCGATGCCGAAGAAGCCGAGGACCGCGAGGGCGAGCCCCCACTCGAAGACGAGGCCGTGGAGGACGCGGTTGCCGAGCTGGCGGGCGTCGAAGAGCGACATGTTCTCGTCGCCGAGGCGCCGGGTCTCGAGGCGCCAGGCGCTCCTGAACTGGGCCGGCACGGTGCGCCGGAAGAAGGGCTCGTAGCGCTCGCCGAAGCGCGCGGTGGCCGGGTCGTCGGCGGTGCCGACGCGCACGTGATGGCCGCGCAGGTGCTCGGTGTAGAAGTGCTCGTAGAGCACGAGGGAGAGCAGGAGCCGCCCGATCTGCTGCTCCCACTTGCGCGGGCGGTGGATCAGCTCGTGGGCGGTGATGATGGAGAAACCGCTGCTCCCGCCGACGACGAGGAACGTCATCACCATGTCGACCGAGAAGATGCCCTGGCCGGCGGCGAACATGCGGACGAGTTCGACGATCACCCAGACCTGCAGCCCCGCCAGCACGTAGACGAGCGCGTCGAAGGGCCAGGCCGGAACGCTTCGCGACGGCTGCCGACGCTCGACTTTCAGCGAGCAGTCGACGTGGTGCATGAAGACGGTCGGGAGCACGAAGAGGATCGCGACCCACCACGCGTGCGGGCCGGTCAGGACGAAGGCGAGGCTCAGGCCGGGGAGGAAGAGCGAGGTCAGGTGCTTCGACCAGATGCGGAAGAGCTCGCCGGGGGCGAGGGGGGCGGTCTCGAGAACGGCGCTGTCGACGGGTTCGGTTGCCATGCGGGGCTCCAGGGCGCGCGCCCAGCTTACCGATCGGTCGGCCAGCGCGAAACGTGCAGAAGATTCGCGGCAGGCCCGCCCCGGCTTCCACGAGAGTCCCCGCGGGGGCACTCTGTGACCGAGGCGGTCAAGGGCCCTGGATGATCGGCCGTGAAGATCCGTGAGGGCGGGCCCAGGCCGCCCCCTGGGACGAAACCGCCCGGCCAGGGCCCCCGGGGTTGAAACCGGGAGCCCCGAGGCGGGTACAATCCCAGGACGGAACGCCGCGATGCCCGAAGGGGCGTCGAGGGCACCCATCGAGAGCCGAGCCTGCGGCTTCGCTGCAGGGTCCGGCTCGAGGCGGGAGCCCGAGGAGTCCAAGATGCGTGGACGCTACGCGCTGCTGTTCGCGGTGAGCCTGGTGCTCACCTCGGTGCACTGGGTTCCGGCCGAGATGCCGGGAGCGACGGCCCTCGAGCGCAATCCCGAGGCCGCGGTCCGCGAGTACTTCGAGGCCCGCACGACGGGCCTGACCGATCGCGACCTGGCCCGCCTCGTCCCGGCCGTCGTGGACGAAGCCGAGCGGGCCGGGCTCTCCCCGGCCATGGTCCTGGCCGTGATCGAGGTCGAGAGCGGCGGCCGGATCCGCGCGCGCTCCCACGCCGGCGCCCGGGGCCTCATGCAGCTCCTCCCGAACACCGGCCTCCACCTGGCCCTCGACCACGGCATCCCGTGGCAGGGGCCCGAAACCCTCTATGACCCGGTCCAGAACGTGCGCCTCGGCGTGCGCTACCTGGAGGAGCTGATCGATCGCTTCGGCGACGTGCAGGTGGCGCTCGCGGCCTACAACGCCGGCCCGACCCGCGTGGCGCGGCTCCTGCGCCGCGGGCATCCGATCCCGCGCCGCTACGCCGAGCGCGTCTTCCAGGCCTGGGGGCCCGAGGCGCAGCGCGCGGAGATCTAGCTCGGCGCGGCTACCGGCCGGACGTAGCTCCAGGCGAGGTCTTCGACGCGTTCGACGATCTGTGCGCGGGAGGCGGACGTCGAGGGGCGGCCGTCCTCCTGGAAGCCTGCCCAGCCGATCATCGCGACGATGGCGCCCTCGATCATGGGGAAGAACGAGGTCGTTGGAACCTCGCGGAAGGCTCCTTCGCGGGCGCCCTCCGCGAGCAGGGCATCGACCTGGTCGACGAGGCGGACGACCTCCGGCGACCAGAGGGAGAGTTCGTCGCCGGTCCGCGTGCGGGCGAGGTCGCGCAGGATCAGCCGCGTGTGACCGGGGTGATCGTAGAGGTGCTCGGCGACGGTGCGGACGCCCGCGCGCAGGCGCCGCTCGGGGGAGTCCGGCCGGGAGAGTTCGGCGCCGAGCGCTTCGGCGATCCGGGACAGCACGCGGTGGGCGACGGCGTCGCCGATCGCCTCGCGCCCGCCGAAGTGGGCGAAGACCGAGGGCGGCTGGATCCCGACGCGCTCGGCCACGTCCTTCAGCCGCAGGCCTTCCATGCCGTGCCGGGCCACCAGCTCCTCGGCGACCTCGAGGATGCGCTCCCGCGTGTCGCCCGTCGGCTTCCGCCGCCTCTCGGAGGCTGCTCCCGTCATTTCACCCGCTTGAGGAAGCCCATGGGGTTCGCGGTCATCAGGTGGCGCTCGTGCTCCCGGATCGGGACGTAGCGGTCGTCTTCGGCGAGGAACGCCTCAACGGCCTCGTAGGGGCCGGGGCAGGGCTCGGCGTCGTCGAGCGGGTGGCCGCAGACGGCGCCGTCCTGGACGATGATGTAGCTGCCGACCGGGATCAGATCCGCGAAGGCCCGGAGCTCCCCGAGCACGTGATCCTTCGCGTGCCAGGAATCCAGGATCGCGAGCACCTTCTGGCCCTCGAGCTGCTCGTAGACCTTGCCGACGATCTCTTCGTCGGTGCTGCTCCCGTAGTGGAAGTCGATGCGTTCGATGGCGAGCTTGCGGCGGCGCGCGTCGAAGGCCTGGGGGTGGAGGTCGATCGTCACGACCCGGCCGTTCGGGTTGGCGTGCTCGAGGAACATCGCCCAGAGCAGGGCGCTGCCGCCCTTGAAGGTGCCGGTCTCGAGGATGGCATCGGGCTTGACGTCCCAGATGATCTCGAGGGTCACCCAGACGTCGAGGGGATTCTGCCAGGTCTGGATCCCCATGAAGGTGTTCTGGTACCAGGTGTCGGGCTGGTTGGCCCAGACGTAGGTGAAGCGGTCGGCGATCGTCCGGTCCGAGGACCACGCGGCCGTCTGCCACTGGTAGACGTTGGCACCCGCGAGCAGCACGGCGACGAGCCCGAGCGGAGCGGCGTAGGACTTCATCGGGTCGACGCTCCCGGGGCGGCGAAGGGCTTCATCGGATCGGGACTCCTCGATCGTGCGGGGGGTGGTTAGACTGCGGCGTCGGCCGGCGCGGCAGCGTACCACTTGTGCACGGGATCGGGGGATGAGGCGCCCATGAGCAATTCACCGGCAGGCCCGCAAGGGCAGGGCTCGGGCGCGCCTGCGGCCGGCGCAGCGCAGAAGCGCTCCATCCCGCTGCGGTCGGCCTTCGCGCTCGTCGTCGCCAACATGATCGGCGCAGGCATCTTCACCACGACCGGCTTCCAGGCCCAGGCCCTCGGCGACCCGACCTGGATCTACGGGCTGTGGATCCTCGGCGGCGTGCTCGCGCTCTGCGGCGCGCTCTCCTACAGCGAGCTCGGCGCCGCCATGCCCCACGCCGGCGGCGAGTACGTCTACCTGCGCGAGGCCTTCGGCGGGGCGTTCGCGTTCATGAGCGCGCTGGTTTCGCTGACGGCCGGTTTCTCGGCGCCGATCGCCTCGGCGCTCGAGAGCCTCGTCCGCTACGGGAGCCACTTCTTTCCCGTGCTCGGGACCGACGCCGATCTCGTCGGTTCGCTCGGGTTGAACGACACGCTGGCCGTCGGGCTCGTCTGGCTGCTGATCGCCGCCCATGCACTGCGCATGCGCGCGGGCCTCGGCATCAACGACGGCCTCACCGCCCTGAAGGTCCTGGGCATCCTCGGCATCCTGCTCGGCGCCGCGGCGGTCGGTGACGGCGACGCCGCGGGGCTGTTCCGCGCATCGGAGACGATCGCGCGGCCCGAGGGGACCGCGGCGCTCGGGGCGTTCGCGACCTCGCTGATCTTCGTGATGTTCTGCTACTCGGGCTGGAACGCGGCGGCCTATCTCGCGGGCGAGCTGCGGGAGCCCCAGCGGACGCTTCCGCGGGCGCTGCTGTTTGGGACGGCCACGGTGATGCTGCTCTACCTCGGCCTGAACGCGGTCTACTTCTACGGCGCTTCCGTCGACGAGCTGGCCGGCAAGGTCGAGGTCGGGCTCGTCGCGTCGCGGGGCCTCTTCGGCGAAGGCGGCGTCACGGCGACGATCCTCGTTCTCGCGGTCTCGCTGCTCGCCTCGGCCTCGGCCATGACCCTGGCGGGCCCGCGCGTCTACTACGCCGTCGGGCGCGACACACCCGCGCTCGGCTTCCTCTCGCAGACCCAGGCCGACGGCACCCCGCTGCGCTCGCTTCTCCTCCAGGGCCTGGTGACGAGCGCGATCATCCTGGCGGGCTCCGTGGACCAGATCATGCAGTACGCCGGGTTCACGCTGAGTCTGTTCGGGAGTCTCGCGGTCGCGAGCGTGATCGTGCTGCGCATCCGGCGGCCGGATCTGCCGCGGCCCTTCCGGGTCTGGGCCTATCCGCTGCCGCCGCTGCTCTTCCTCGCGATCTCGACCTGGACGATGTTCTGGGCCTTCGAGGCCCGGCCCCTCGAATCCTCGCTCGGCCTGCTGACCGTGGCCGTCGGCGGCGTCGCCTACTTCTTCACCCGCTCGAAGCCGGGGGAGGGCGCATGAGTCGCGTGGCCCGCGCCGCGATGCTGTCCCTCTGGCTCGGCCTCGTTCCGCCGGCGGCGGAGGCGCGGGTCGTGCTGGTCGGAATCGACGGCGCCTCCTGGCGGGTGATCGACGGGATGCGCGCCGAGGGGCACCTGCCGGCCTTCGACGCGCTCCTGCGCCGCGGCGTCTCGGCGGAGCTCGAGACGGTCGAGCCGGTGGTCTCGCCCGTGGTCTGGACGAGCGTGGCCACGGGCCGCTCGCCGGAGGCCCATGGCATCGGCGGTTTCCTGGCGACCCGCCTCGACGTGAAGACGCCGACGGTGTTCGAACGCCTCGCAGCGGCGGGCGTTCGCGTCGGACTCTTCGAGTATCTCGTGAGCTGGCCGCCGCCGAGCCTGCCGGGCGGGTTCGCGGCACCGGGGTGGATGCGGCGCGACCCGAGCGTCTTCCCGCCGGACCTCTTCGAGCAGGCCGGCGTCGCACCCTGGCGCTTCGACTACCCGGAGCCGGCCTTCAGCCGTGAGGAGGCCGTCGCCCAGATCCGCGACGAACTCGCGCGCAAGCCCGGTCTCTTCCTGCGGCTGGTCGAGCGCTTCGAGCCGGAGGTCGCCGCCACGATTCTCTACGGCGTCGACCGCGCGTCGCACCGCTTCTGGCGGGAGGCGTACCCCGAGGACTTCGGCGACGGGCCCCGGCGCGCGGCGCCGCGCGAGGGGAGCCTGCTCTTCGAGGCGATGCGGCAGGTCGATGCGGGCCTTGGGCAGATTGCGGCGGCCCTCGGCCCCGAGGACGTGCTGATGATCGCTTCGGACCACGGCTTCCAGGCGGACCCGGAACGCGACGAGGGGATCTGGGTCGGCCGCGCGAAGGAGTACCTCGCCTCCGCGGGTCTCGACGAAAGCCGCGATGGCTTCACGGTGATCCGGGAGTGGGGCATCTCCGTCGTGCGCATCCACCCCGGCCCGTTCGCTGCGCGCGACGCGGTCCAGGCCCGGGTGGTCGCCTTCTACGAATCCATCACCGACGCCGAGGGCGCTCCGTTGATGCGGGTGATGCAGCTCGACGAAGCGCCGCGGCCGGCCGAGGCCGCGCGCTCCTGGTTCGAGCGCGCGAAGCAGTACGGGCTGCGCTTCGTGGCACGCCGCTTCTTCGGCGCGGAGTTCGACGAGCCGGCCCACGGCTGGGTGATCGCCCGCTTCCACGACGGCCGCATGACCGAGCTCGGCCCGGACGCCACCCTGCGCGTCGCGGGAAAGCCGGTCCGCGCCGGGGATCTCGCCTTCGTCGAGCGCTTCGATGGCACCCACCATCCGATCGCGGTCTTCGTCGCCGCGGGCGGGCCCTTGAAGGCCGTCGCCGAACGCGGGCGGATCTCCGTCCTCGACATCGCCTCGCTCATTGCGTACCTGGCCGGCCAGCCGGTCCCGGACGATCTCGAGGGGCGCTTCCCGAAGGCGTGGCTGGCGCCCGCCTACCTGGCGGCGAATCCGGTGCGGGTCGTCCCGGCGGAGGATCTACCGAGCCTCGCCGAGACCGCTGCGGAAGGCAGGAGCGTCGACGACGACGCCATGACCGAGCGGCTTCGAGCGCTCGGCTACGTACGTTGATCGGGGGGAGGGGCCCGACGCGGGCCCGTGGCGCCTCAGGGGAGAGACGCGGGCGGGAGGTCGCCCCGAGCCGGCCGGACGGATGCCGGGCCGGCTCGGGATCGACGAAGGACGGCCTCGCGCCGTCCTCGCCTGGACCGATCAGCCGCCGCTCTTGATCTTCTCGTGGCAGGCCGCGACCTGTTCCTTGACCTGAGCGTTGTAGGCGGCCACGTAGTGGTTGATTTCCTTGCAGACGTCCGCCCCGATGAACCCGTCCTGGCAGCGACCTTGGAGCCAGGTGATCAGGTTGTCGGCGTAGTGGCCTTGGGATTCGAGGGCCGAGCCGCACACGAACTCCGTGTCGAGCTGGTAGGCGGGCGCCTCCTCCATCATGGCTTCACCGCCCTCGTGCATGTCCGCAACCGCGGTCCCCGCGACGAGGGCCAACGCGGCAGCCAGGGCCAGGAATCGTGTCATCGTGCCTTCTCCTTCGCTTGGCCCGGTCGTCGCCGTGGCCGTGGCCGGCAATCATACCCCGTAACCGGCTGATCCTGACCAGGATTTCCGCTCCTCCTGGCCGCGGCCGGGCTTCTCCGGCCCGGTCGGGGTGCGGCGCGCTCCGGTGGCTCGCGCCGCAACGCCAGCATACCGCGCCCGCCTGACCTGCGCGCCGGGATTTCGCCGCCCCGGCCCCGGCAGCGGCGACTCAGGTTTGCTGTAACGTCCTCCGAAACCAGAGGAAGTGCACTCGTCGGGTTGGGCCACCGGCCGCCCACCGGGTGCGCGAGCTCCGCGCGGCCGGGTCGGGCCGTGGCGGCGTTTCCCGATGTCCCCGGCCCGAGCCCTTCATCCCAGGGAGTCCCTTGCTGCGCCAGGAACCGCTCCGGACTCTCGTGCTCGCCGCCGTCGCCGGCGTGACCATCGCCGTCAGTCCCTTCGTGCCCCAGGAGCTCGTGGTGAAACTGATCGCCGGCGTGGGAACGGCGATCGGCGTGGCGGCGTGGCGCCTGTGGTGGGACCCGGTCGAGGAGACGCCCGCGGACGCACCGATCTTCGGCGTCCCAGCCCGCTCGATTTCGCCGATGGTCTGGTTGGCCCTGGTGCTGCTGGTCGTCTTCTTCGCGCCGACCTTCGTCTTCCTCTACGACAAGTGGACCGGGAACATCTGGGAGAACGGGCACGGGCTCTTCATGCCCTTTCTGATGGCCTACCTCGCGGCCAACGCGCTGCGCGCAGATCCGCATCCCGAGCGGCCCGAGGGGTCACTCTGGGGCCTGGCGCTGGTCGTACCCGCGCTGCTGGCGGCCTCGGCGGACTTCGCGCTGCGGACCGCGTACCTGGCTGCGGTCGGCTTCGTCTTTCTGCTGCCCGGGCTCTCGCTGCTGCTGCTCGGCATCCGTCGAACGCGGATGCTCGCGATGCCGCTCCTGCTCGGCGTGTTCATGATCCCGATCCCGAACATGATGGGCGCGCACCTGTTCCTGCGCAGCTGGACGGCGCAGCTCGTCGAGCCCATGATCCGGTTCGTGGGGATCCCCGTGCTTCGCGAGGACACGCTCCTGGTCCTGCCGAAGGAGACCTTCCTGGTCGCCGACGCCTGTAGCGGCTTCTCGACCCTCTACGCCGCGGTCGGGCTCTCCTTGATCCTCGCTCGCTATGCGCGCTCGAACTGGCGCCGCCTGGCGCTGCTGGTGGCGGCGTGGCCGCTGGCGCTGCTCTGCAACACGCTGCGGGTCTTCCTGCTGGTCGTCGCGGCGCACTGGTTCGGTTCGGACCTGCTCGACACCGCGTTCCACGGTGCCTCGGGCGTCGCGACGTTCTGGCTCGTGCTGCTCGTCCTGTTCATGGTGTCGGACCGCGACAACCTGCGCGAAGCCCTGGCATGATCCATCTGTCGGGCCGCCACGCGCCGTGGCTTCTCGTGGCGGTCGGGGTGCTGCTCGCGCCGCTGGCGGTCGCACGCTTCGAGGTGCGCCGCCACGATGACTGCCAGGACCCCGAGCGGGCGCTCGAGATCAAGGGCCTGCCGTTCACCCGGACCTTTTCCGAACGCCTCGAGAGGTACGACGAGGACGTGCCCCAGTGGACCCAGGCGGAGATCGACATCGGCGAGCGGGGCGTCGAGCTGCGCGGAGCGCTGGTGCGCTCCTTCGATGCGATCCGGCTCTACACGCGTCCGCCGGGCATCCTGCTCGGGCAGTTCGAGGCCGGGCAGCGGGAGGTCGAACACGTCGAGGTCGACGGCAAGACGCTCCCGATCCAGACCATCATCGACCGCGCGAACGGCCGCCGAGCCGTCGCGAGCTACCTGTTCGTCTTCGGAGGCGAGCCGGTCCGGCACCCGAGCCTGGCCCAGCTCAAGCGGGCTCCCGAACTCGTGCTCGACGCCACGCGTCCGCTGACGCTGCTGATCGCGGGGGGCCCCGTCATGCCGGGCAAGCTCTCCGTGGCCCGGGAAAAGACGCGCGACTGGCTGATCGCCGCCTACCGGCACCAGCGCGACGCCTGCTTCCCGGACGAAGCTCGCTAGCGGCCCTTCCGGGCCGCTCCCGCGGCTAGAGCCCGTCTCAGAAATCTCCTGCGGGTCCGGCCCGCCCAGGAGGGCCGAGCCCGCTTCACAGTTTTGAGACCGGCTCTAGAAGAGCGTGTAGATGAAGGGCGCCGCGGCCGTCCCGCCGAGGAGCACGAGAGCCCCCAGGGCCAGGATCGAGACGATGATGGGCGCGAGCCACCACTTCTTGTTCTCTCGCAGGAAGTCGGTGAACTCGCCAACGAGCCCGCTGCGCTCTTCCTTGGCTTCGGCGATGAAGTCTTTCGCGTCTTGATCGGACATGTCGGGCTCCCGGAGTGGAAGTTTGGGGAGGGCGTGGTGCCCTAGAACTGGCGGAAGTAGCGGCTGTTGGGCGGCGCGGGTTTGGCCGGCGTCCAATAGCTCTCGGCGTTCGGGTCGATCTCACGCTCCATCGGATCCCGTCCGGCGAGGCGCATGAGGATCCCGATCGGCGCGATGATCACGAAGAACAGGGTGATCATGATGACGTACGAGAGTACGAACCCGATCGGGAAGGCCAGGAGCGTCAGGCCGATGAAGAGGGGCTTGTTGGCCTTCGGGTAGACGAGGCCGATCAGGGCGGCGAGGGCGCCGACGGCGAGCAGGCCCACGACCACCTTCATTCGCGCATCGCCGAGGCCGAAAGCGAAGATCAGCCACTCCTGGTGCGCCAGAAGGGCGATCAGCGAGAAGCCCACGAGAGCCACCCAGCCGAACTGGCGCAGGGTTCCCGGATCCGGGTTCCAATCGATTTCGACCATCTTCGCCATCGGCTAGTCCAGGTCGAACTTCGCGAGGTAGGCCTCGCGGTCGACGTCGGCGTCCGGCTGGTCTTCTTTGCGCAGGACGAAGTTCTCGATCACCAGGGCGTCCATGTTGGTGCCCATGAAGCAGCGGTAGGCGTCCGCCGGGGTGCAGACGATCGGCTCGCCGCGGACGTTGAAGCTGGTGTTGATCATCACGCCGCAGCCCGTCTTGGCCTTGAAGCGGCTGAGGATGCCGTAGAAGCGCGGGTAGCGTTCCGGGTCGACGGTCTGCACGCGCGCGGAGTAGTCGACGTGGGTGATCGCGGGCAGCACCGAGCGCTCCTGCTTGAGCTTGTCGAGCCCGCTCTTGCTGTCGTCGACGGGCTTGCACTTGTCCTCGCGGACCGGGGCGACGAGGAGCATGTAGGGGCTCTCCTGGCCGGGCTTCATGTCGAACCACTCGTGGACGTCCTCCTGGAGGACGGCCGGAGCGAAGGGCCGGAAGGACTCGCGGAACTTGATCTTCAGGTTCATCACCGACTGCATCTTCGGCGAGCGCGGATCGCCGAGGATGGAGCGGCTCCCGAGGGCGCGGGGTCCGAACTCCATGCGTCCGCCCATGTGCCCGACGACGTTCTCGGTGGCGATGAGCTCGGCCACGGCGTCGCAGAGCTTCTCTTCCTCGTCGTAGTGCTGGTAGACGGCGCCCGCCGAATCGAGGAAGGAGCGGATGTCGGCTTCCTTGGCCTGGGGGCCGAGGAGGGATCCGGTCTGGGAGTCCTTGCCCCCGTTGTCGCGGGGGTTGTCGAGCAGCTGGTGCCAGGTGAAGAGGGCCGCGCCGAGCGCGCCGCCGGCGTCGCCCGCGGCCGGCTGGATCCAGAGATTCTTGAACGGGCCTTCGCGCAGGATCTTCCCGTTGCCGACGCAGTTGAGCGCCACGCCACCGGCCATCACGAGGTTGTCGATCCCCGTCTTGCGGTGGGCGTGCCGCGCGATGCGCAGCATGATCTCTTCGGTCACGACCTGGATCGAAGCCGCGATGTCCATTTCGCGCTGGGTGATCTCGGTCTCGGCCGTCCGCGGCGGGCCGTCGAAGAGAGAGTCCATCTTCTCCGACGTCATGACGTCTTTCCGCGTGTAGGCGAAGTAGTCCATGTTCATGCGGAAGGAGCCGTCCTCCTTCATGTCGAGGCAGTTGTCCCGGATGCGGTCGGCGTAGATCGGCTCGCCGTAGGGCGCCAGGCCCATGAGCTTGTACTCGCCGCTGTTCACCCGGAAGCCGGTGAAGTAGGTGAAGGCGGAGTAGAGCAGGCCGAGGGAGTGGGGGAACTTCAGCTCCTCGAGCATCTCGATCTTGTTGCCGCGGCCGACGGCGATGCTGCCCGTGTCCCACTCGCCGACGCCGTCGAGGGTCAGGATGACCGCCTCGTCGTAGGGGGAGGGGAAGAAAGCGCTCGCGGCGTGGGACTCGTGGTGCTCGAGAAAGACGTAGCGGCCGTCGTACTTGCCCCCGAGGCCCTTGTCGAGCTCGCGAGGGGTATGGAGCTTCTGCTTCAGCCAGACGGGCAAGCCCATCATGAAGAGCTTGAAGCCGCGCGGCGTGTAGGAAAGATAGGTCTCGAGGATGCGCTCGAACTTCAGGAGCGGCTTGTCGTAGAAGGCGACGAGGTCGAGGTCCTCGACGCCGATCCCCGCTTCTTCGAGGCAGTAGTGCATCGCATGGGCGGGGAACTCCGCGTCATGCTTCTTGCGGGTGAAGCGTTCCTCCTGGGCCGCTGCCACGATGCGGCCGTCCTGCACCAGGCAGGCTGCACTGTCGTGGTAGTAGGCGGAAATTCCCAGGATGTTCATCGCGGACCCTCATCTTCGCAGAACGGCGGACCATAGCATCGGCCACCGGAGGCTAGCCATGAGCGCGAGCCAGCCGCACAGCATGAGTGCCCCAGCGGCGGGTTCGGGTATCGCACGAATCGACAGGGTCACGAAAACGGGCACGGGGGATGCACTCCCGGCGAGCTGGACGTGGACCGGGCTCACGAGAAGAAGGCTCTGGACCGGCGGTGCCGATGGGTTGCCGGCAGCGGTGAGCCAGCCTGCCGGAAGGTTGCCGCGGGCGGTGGTCCAGAAACCGTTGGCCGTGGTCGTGACCGCCGCGGTCCGGGTCGTGAAGGGCGCTCCCTGGAGGACGTTCCCCGCGGCCGAGGCGGTCCGCGCCGCGCCGATGGCCGTCGCCGGGAGCGACGCCGACGCGGACAGGATCCGGACCGTGCCCGAGAGCGGCAGCGTCCCGCCGAAGCCGCCTCCGACGGCGGCGCCGAGGATGCAGGCGCCCTGGCCGCCGAGCGGCCCGGGGCACGTGCCCGCCGAGGCACCGCCCGGCCGGAACGTACCCGCCGGGTTTCGGAGCGTGAAGCCGACCTGGCCGGCGACCGTGCCCGAGAGCGAGAGGACCCCCGCCGGCAGGGACACCGTCCGGGCCGTGGCATCGACGGTGACGGTGCCGAACTGTTCCGGGCCGGTGAAGAGGGTCGCGCCCGGGAACTCGACTCCGAGCGTCACGCCGACGCTCACGGGGATGGGGGCCGCTCCGGCCAGGCCGGCCGGCAGCCCGGCCGCAAGCAGTCCGAGCGTCGCGCCCGCGACGAGCCGGGCGCTTGCGCGGCGCCGTCCACGCGGCCGGCGGAGCCAGAGGAGCGCGGCCAGCGCTTCGATGCCCAGGAGCCCGCAGCTCGGGCCGCTGCTCTCGCCTTCGCTCTCGTCCCAGGCGGCCTCGCACTGGAGGTCGGGGTCGCCGGTCGCCGGGTCGCGGTCGATCCCGCCGTCGCCGTCGTTGTCGATGCCGTCGTCGCAGGCGGGGCTCTCGACGGAGCGCGGCAGGCGGTTCCGGCAGCCGGGGTCGCTCGGCCAGTCATCGAGGCCGTCGTGGTCGTTGTCGAGGCCGTCCATGCAATCGGGGCGCTCGCTCAGATCCCCGGGGCCGGTACAGCCGGAGTCGTCGCCATCCACGAGGCCGTCCAGGTCGTTGTCGATGCCGTCGTTGCAGGGCGCGCAGCCCGGCGTGCCGGGGGCGCACAGCGCCACGAGGGCCGAGGGGATGTTCGAGGTCAGGGTCCCCTGGTCCTGGGGGTTCCCGCGGACGCCGATGCCGTGACCGACGAGCACGGTGCCGTCCACGACGATGGCGCCCGAGGCCGCTCCGGAGATCGGGAAGCCCGAAAGCGGATAGACGAAGACCTCCTGCGGGTCGTCGTCTTCCGTCGCGATCACCCGGAGCAGGTCGAAGGGCACCGTCCCGAAGAAGGCGAGGCCCGGGACCGTGCTCGTCGGTGCGAAGCTCGCGCTCTCGGTGACCGAGTCCTGGACGGGCAGCTGGCTCGCGTCCCACACGACGTCGCCCGTGTCCATGTCGAGGATGTGAAGCGTCGGCTGTTGAGGGGCCAGCGGGTCGAAGCCCGGCGCCGTGCTGAAGACGATGCGCCGGTCCACCGGATTGGCGGCGGCGGTGAGGATCACGCCCCCGGCGCGGCCGCCGGGGACGACCTGGGTGTCCCAGAAGGGGAACTCGGGGAAGTCGGCCGGCTCGGACGGGGCTCCGCCGAGGTTGGTGTCGACGCAGCCCGGGACGCCGTTGGCGTCGAGCACGGTGCAGTCGATCCCGCTCAGCGGGTTCACGCCGTCGCGCGGAAGCACCCGGTAGTGGCCGTCCTTCTGCCCGATGCCGAGCACGTCGACGGAGCCGAGGCCCGGCACGTCGATCGAGAACAGGTTCGGCGAGGCGCCGAAGGCGAAGTCCTCGTTGTCGACGGCGTAGGAGCGGTAGCGCCAGGTCGGGGTCCCCTGCGCCGTGATCGCGAAGACCGAGAGGTCGAAGGGGGGCATCGGCGGGTCGGGCTTTCGCGGGTCGTCCCCCGGCCCGGTGCGCGTGTCGCAGTTGCTCGCCGCGACGTAGAGGGTGTCGCGGCCCGCGTCGTAGGAGGGCGTCGCCCAGACGTTGCCGCAGCCGGTCTGGCTGCGCGGGAAGTCGCAGCCCGGCCGCGTACTGAAGAAGTCCGCCGGGAGGTTCAGATCGGCGGCGTCGTGGTAGGCGTCGAACTGGTCGATCTCATCGCCCGGGAAGGGCCGGCAGGTCTTCCCGGACTCGAGGTCGAAGAACCAGGCGAGGTGCCCGGTGGTCGTCTCGAGGGCGAAGAAGCCGCCCTTGCCGCCCACGGTGTCGTTCACGTCCATCCCGAAGTAGACCTTCCCGTCCGCGACGATGGCCGAGGTCTCGATCTCGTTGCGCTCCCCTCCGATCGTGCACGCACCGGGCGGCACGCCGTTCTCGTCACGGCAGCCCGTGCCGGCCGTGAACCGCCAGATCTCCTCGCCGGTGATCGCATCGAGGGCGTAGGCCAGGTGTCCGCTGGCGATGAAGACCGTTTCGCGCCCGTCGACGTTCTCGACGTGGGCGGAGCCGGTGTTCGGGAAGTTCGCCCCGGGCTGGGGCTCCGTGGCGAACCGCCAGAGTTCGGTCCCGTCCTTCACGCGCACGGCGTAGACGTTCCCGTCCCAGGATTGGATGAACGCGATCGACTGCGGGCCCTCTCCGGGAACGTCGAGGCGCGCCACGATGGGCGAAGCGGTGATGATGGCGTCGGTCTCGAAGCGCCAGCGCTGCACGAGCGAGCCGGCCTGGGCCGCGCCGAGGATGAACTCGTCGGGGTTGTGGAAGAGCCGCTCCGGACCGCCCGCGTAGCTGCGCCACTCCTTCGAGGGCAGATGCCCCGGGAGGACCGCCACGCCGTCCGGGAAGGCGAGTCCGTCCCGGATCGTTTCGGGCGGGAGCGGGTCACCGCTCCCGTCGAAGCGGATCCGGCGGAGCTTTCCGTCCGGCCCCGGGCCGAGGTTCGGGAAGGTGCCGACGAGGTCGATGTCGGCGTAGTAGACGCTGCCGTCGCCCCCCACCGCGAGGCCCTGGGGCGTGCCGGTCTCGAACGGGAAGGGCGGGTCCGTGGGCAGCAGGATGTGACGGACGAAGGTCGAGGCCTGGGAGGGGTCGCCCGTGTCGAGCCGGAACTCGCCGATCGTCCCGTTGATGATGCTCGCTGCGTAGAGGTTCCCGTTCGGTGCCATCGCGAGGCCCGTGAACGTGCTGTAGAGCGAGGCCAGGTTTCCCTGGACGGCGATGGAGCGGTTCACGGCGTCGGCCATCGGGGAGCCCTGGGGGTCGGTGCCTTCGCAGCCTTCGCCCGGGCCGAGCCCGGTCGGGAAGGGCGGCGCGAAGCGCAGGACGCGGAGCAGTCCGCCCGAAGCGACGTAGACGTTGTCGTCGTCGTCGATCGCGACGCCCGTGGCGGTGCCGATGTCGTTGGCGAGGACGCAGAAGTTCTCGCTCCGGGCGTTCGTCTCCGGGTAGGCGCCCGGGGGGCCGGGGAAGCCCTCGTAGGGCGGAAACCAGAGGATCAGCTGCCCGTTCCCGAAGCCGATGCCCGGGTCGCCGGTCGAGGTCGTGAAGAGGAGGCCCTCGGAGTTGAACCCGCAGCCGAAGGTCTCGGGGGAGACGGTCGGATAGGTGGGGGTCATCTTGCCGACCAGAGAGCCGTCGGGCGCGTAGATCCCCCAGCCTGCGGGCGGCGTCGGCTGGTGCGTGTCCTCACCGGCGACGAAGCGCCCGCTTCCGTCCGGGAACGGGCAGATCATCCCGTTGATGTCGTTCCCGTTCGGGGTCGCGCCGGCGTCACCTCCGCCCGGGCCCTCGGGCCCCTCGCGCTGGACGAGGACGTCCTGGGCGGGAAGCCGCTGGCCGAGCGTGTCGACGTCGAAGCGCCGCAGGCGGTTGCCTTCGTTCAGATAGACGAGCTCGCCCGAATCGGGCGCCGCGGGGGCCGGGGCGGGAAGAGCGAACAGGGTCAGCAGGAGGGGCAGGAGGAGGCGCATGGGCGGTTTCCGGCCGGCGCCCGGTCGGACGCGCGGCGGTGGCCCCTTCGCCACCCGGGATCCTACCAGAAACCGCCGGGCCAGAACGAGAAAGCCCCCGTGACGAGGACGATCTGGGATCGTCCCGTCACGGGGGCGCAGGCTCGGAGACGCGGGCCCCTAGGGAGTCGGGACCAGGTCGGCGAAGAGCGAGACGAACTCGCCGTTCTGCTCGACGGACACGCCCTGGATCTGGAGGCCCAGCAGTTCCGGCAGCGGGAACGAGCCGAGCGAGTCGCCCAGGGTGGGCAGCAGGCCCGGCAGCAGGATCTCCAGGATGAAGGCGAGCTGGGTCGGGTTCGTCATCACCGTGTTGTTCACGATGTCGACGTTGATGTCCCCGGCGCCCACCGCGCCGATGGTCGGCACGAGCTCGCTGGTCTGGCTGTCGAAGCTGAAGTCCAGGCCGGCGCGGAAGTCGACCTGACCGTCGATGATCTTCTGGCCTCCGATGGTCTCGACGACCTCGACGACCAGACCGCCAAGCCGGAGCTCGGCAATCTCACCCGCAGGCCCCGGGTTGCCGGTCAGGGCCGGCGCCAGGGTCGGGATCAGATTGATCGCGAAGGGCGTCGACGGGTCGGCGTTGGCCAGTTCGGGGATGAACGTCGCGAGGACGGCTGCGGTGATGGGCAGCGGCGGGTTGCCGCCGGGCCCATCGAGGTCGAGCTCCGTCAGCGTGGTCTGGAGCAGGCCGCACTCGGTCTCGGCCTTCAGCAGCTGGTTGAAGGCCGCCGTCGAGACGCAGATGCCGAGGCCGTAGGGCAGGCCGCCCGGCGTGAGCGCCCCGAAGCTCGGGAACGGCTCCGGCACGGCCAGGGAAGCCAGCAGGTCCGGCGCGTTCGGCGGCGGGGTGCACGGCGTCGAGGTGATGCGGCCATCGGACCCGAGGGTGATGCCCGCGTTGTCCTCGTCCACGGCGAACAGCGGCGCCTCGAGGTTCAGGCCGAGGCCCTCGCCGATCGGGCCGGCGATCGAGATCTCGGCCAGAGCCGTCTCGATGCCTTCCGCGAGCGGGGCGTCCGCGGGGCCGGCCCCGTCCGGATCGTCCAGGAAGTCCCGGAGGCCGTTCACGACGATCGGCTGGACGTCGCCGATGATCAGCTGAATCAGGCTGCCGATCAGCGGGAAGTCGCACAGGCCGCTCGTGAACTCGCTGTTGAAGCCCGAGAACACGATGCCCGGCGGCGACGTGATGAGGTTCACGTCGATCGCGTCGCCAAGAGCGTCGGGCTCGAGGGTGTAGTCCCCGAGGATGTCGAGCGAGTTCGCGGTGAGGCGGAGCCCGCAGCTCGGGGCGATGCCCGAGCCGTTGATCTGCGCCCGGACGTCGAGGTCGTTGATCGTGACGTCGCCCGCGGCGGCGTTCACCAGCGAGTCGATGTCGATCGAGAAGCCCGAGATGCTCGGCGTCGGGTTGGCGATCACGACGTCCACGCTGCCGAGGCAGCCGAGGAAGCCGCCGTCGATCGCGCAGAAGTCGTTGATCACCGCCGTCCCGACCGGGAGGAGCGTGGCGAGGTCGAAGTTGACCAGGCTGCTCACGACCCCTTCGATGGAGTCGAGGCCCGAGTCGTTCAGGCGCAGCGCGATGCTGTCCTCGGACAGGGCTCCGTCCGCGACCGACTCACCGGCGATCACCACGATCCGATCGCGGATCGTGACGTTCGTGTTGGTGTTCGTGAGTTCGAGCAGGAACGGGTTGAACACGATGTTGCCATCGAGGGCGACGTTCGCGGAGAAGGTCGAGTTCCCGGCGACCGTCACCGGCGAGCCGTTGATGGTCAGCGCGGCGTTGGCCGGCTGCACGCCCGTCACGGACCCGGTGATCGTGATCGAGCTGGCGGTCGAGAACTCGCCGTGGCTCGGTGAGGTCACGTTGATGGTGAGCGGCTCTGCGCAGCCCACACCGATCTGAAAGTGCATGGCAACGAGAGCGAAAGCAATGAACAGAGGTCGATGAGGCACGCGCATACAATCCCCCTAAACCGGACAGCTCGGTCGGTTTCCGCGCAAAAGCTGAGTAGGAGGCAAAAGGCCCCCGACGGCCCTTTCCTTTTACAGGTCTGGCGGCCGATGCGTCAACGCCTGTCGTGGCGCTGTCGTGGCGGACGGGAGGCGGCTAGCGGCTGACCGGGAGGGTCAGCAGGGGGGCGCTCGAGGGCACGTTTCCCGATTGGAGGGAGAAGAGCTGCATGAGCAACGCGAATGTAGATTCGGATTCGAGGTCGGCGTCGGCGATGTAGAACCACCGTTCCCGATAATGGGTGCTCACGGACGCCTGGTCCGGCAGGTGCTCGGCCTGGTGGACCCGGAAAAGATCGTCCTGGATGAAGTTCCAGTCGAAGCGCTCGCCGGCCGCCGTGCGCGTCGTGTTGACCCGGCCGGCGGTTTCGTCCTCCTCCGGGACCTCGACGCCCTGCGACACGTAGAAAAAGGACGCCATCAGGGAGCGCGTGACGACCGAGATCTGATCCGGCTCCCGCAGGCCGGCGTCCGTCACCAAACGGTACTGGGCGAGGGCCGGATCGAGCCGGAGACCCGAAGCGAAGGCCCGGTGAGCGGGGCTGCCGACGGCGTCGGGCTCCAAGGTGAGCTGGAGTTCGGTGCCGGACGGGCCGGCGCGGCCGGCCAGGGAGATGTCGCCGCGCGACTGGAGCTCTCGGAGGGCCTCGGCGACGCCCAGGAACGTCTCGTACTCGGGCGCGGTCTTGGGCGTCGGGCCCGATGCGCTCGGCGCGTTCGGGACGTCGTTCATCTCCTGGACGGTGATGCGCAGGAGCCGGTCGATGGCCCAGCCGGAGTGATAGAGCAGGAGCACCGTCGCGAGGTCGATCGGGGTGAGCACGCTCTTCACGAACTGCTCGCCCTCGAGCGGCGTGTACGTGACGGTCGGCTGTTCGGCGAGCTCGACGTCGCCGCCGAACAGGTACGTCCCGGGACTCACGCCGATGCCCACGTTCGCCCCGGTCTTGAACTCGAAGGCCGTGGAGATGCTCGCCACCTGAAGGAAGAAGGGCGTGTCGCTGTACCGCAGACGGACCAGGTTGAGCAGCATCTGCTCGTTCCCGGTGCGCTGGATGACCGTGTTGTAGTGAACCCGGCCGATGTCGACCGTGCGCGGCCCGACGAGCTGGCAGCCGGTCGACAGCAGGGCCAGGCCCGCGAGGGTGATGCGCGCCGCGCTGCGAGCCGCGGGTCTCATGGCACTCCTTCCTGAGCATTCCGATCGCGGGCCACTTCGGGCGCGGGCCGAGGGCCCGCGAAAGACCGCGGATCCTACCACGGAGTTGCCGGTTTCCTGCCGCCCGGTGCGTGGTCAAGAGGGTCGGGCGCGGGGCCGATGCAAGGGGCGGTGCCGGGCGGAACGCGCCCGGCCGAGGGGGTGCTCCGTGCGCCTCCAGGGAGACGCAACTTGCGCCTGGTCGCCTGCGGAACGTGCCACCGCCAGTTCGACGTCACGCACGTGACGGATCCGGAGCTTTCCTGCCCGTGCGGCGCGAAGGTCGCGAACGAGGTCCATGCGCCGATCGATGCCCGGGTCGTGCGCTGCGGCTCCTGCGGCGCCGGACTCGGCGAGGACGCGGAGGTCTGCGACTACTGCGCGGCGCCCGTCGTCCGCGAGGGCGCGCTCTCGCTGCTCTGTCCCGAGTGCTTCGCCCGCAATGCCGAAGATTCCCGTTTCTGTACGGCCTGCGGGGTCGGCTTCGACCCCCAGCCGGTCGTCGCGGGCGAGCACGAGCTTCCGTGCCCGGATTGCGGCGGGCTCATGCCCTCGCGCCAGGTCGGCGACATCCCGGCCAACGAGTGTCCGAACTGCAACGGGCTCTGGGTGGCGGGAGACCGCTTCGAACAGCTCGTGGCCCGAGCCGTCGATGCCGTACGCAAGGCCGAGGAAGGGGAGCTGCCCGGGCGCGCACCGCGAAGAGCCGGTGCGAACCCGTACCGGCAGAGCGTCCGGTACCGGAAGTGCCCCGTCTGCGAAGCCTTCATGCACCGGAAGAACTACCGGAAGTGCTCCGGCGTGATCCTCGACCACTGCCACGACCACGGCACGTGGCTCGACGCGGACGAACTCGAGGCCATCGCGGGCTTCATCCTCGAACAGGGCGGCGTGCCGCCGGAGCCGGCCCTCGAGCCGCCGCCGCAGCGCCCGCGACCGGACTTCCAGATGGACTGGAGCCACGAACGCCGAGGGGGAGGCGGCCTGTTCGGCCGCAGCGTGCTCGGATTGATCTGGGAACTGCTCGACTAGCGCGGGGGCTCGACGCACCGGCGCGACGAATCAGGCGACGAATCAGGGATAGGGAGACGCAACCGATGGGTTTCATGGACAAGCTTCGCGGCGAGCTGATCGACATCATCGAATGGGTGGACGACAGCCGTCACACGCTGGTGTGGCGCTTCCCGCGCTACCACAACCAGATCAAGTACGGCGCCCAGCTGATCGTGCGGCCCGGCCAGGCGGCCATCTTCGTCCGCCAGGGGCAGATCGCCGACGTCTTCGAGCCCGGTCAGTACCGGCTCGAGACGAAGAACCTGCCGATCCTCTCGACGCTCCAGGGCTGGAAGTACGGCTTCGACAGCCCCTTCATGGCCGAGGTCTACTTCGTCAGCACCCGGCAGATCCCGGACCTCAAGTGGGGCACGCCGAACCCGGTGATGATGCGCGACATCGACTTCGGGCCGATCCGCCTGCGCGCCTTCGGCACCTACACGCTGAAGGCCCAGGACCCTCGGGCGCTCCTGCGCGAGCTCGTCGGGACGGACGCGAACTTCGAGGCCGACGAGATCAGCGAGCTCCTGCGCTCGATCATCAATCACACCTTCGCGGAGCTCGTGGCGAGCGCGGAGATCGCCGCCCTCGACCTGGCGGAGAACTACCAGGAGCTCTCGGAAGAGCTTCGCCAGCGCGTCGTCACGAAGATCGACGATGAGTACGGCCTCGACATCCCGCAGCTCTACATCGTGAACATCTCGCTCCCGCCGGAGGTCGAGAAGGCCATCGATGCGCGGACGGGCATGAACGTGGTCGGGGACCTCACGAACTTCCAGCAGTATCAGCTCGGCGCCGCCATCCCCTCGGCGGCCGAGAATCCGGCGGGTGGTCTCGCGGCCGCGGGTGTCGGTCTGGGCATGGGCATGGCCTACGCCCAGAACATGACGCCGGGCGTGCAGGGCGGAACGCCCGGGCCGGCCGGTCCCGCACCCCAGGCGGCCCCGCCGCCTCCGCCGCCCGCGGTCACCGTCTGGCACGTGGTCGAAAACGGCGCCGCCTCGGGGCCGCTGTCTCCGGCCCAGCTCGCAGAAGCCGTCGTGAACGGGCGCGTGCTTCCGACGACGCTGGTCTGGGCGGTCGGCATGCCGGCCTGGGTGGCTGCGCAGGAGGTGCCCTCGGTCGCGGCGCTCTTCAACCGGGTCCCGCCGCCGCCGCCGGAGCCCGAGCGCTAGCCATGGCGTTGCGGTCGTCGAGAGCGGCCCTCGCGACGGTCCTCGCGGTGTCCGTCGCTGCCTGCGCGCCGGCGGACATGCCGGACGTCGTCGTCACGGGCGCGGGAGCGGACATCGTGCGCTTCGAGGAATGGGAGCAGGTCGTGATCGGCGGCAAGGTCGTGAAGTGGGAGGCCACCATGACCCGCCGGCTCGAGGATCCGATCGGGTACATGGTCTACACGCTCTACGACCCGGCCGGGACGGCGCTCTCGCGCGCCACGCTCGACTACCGGAACTCGTTCCTCTACGACGGGCAGCCCTTCGAGGAGGGCGACAGCCTGCCGGTCTCCTTCGCCGCCTACCAGGGCGACTCCTACGGAAACAAGGTCGCGAAGATCGAGATCGAGATTCGCGAGCCCTGAGGCCGCGTTCGCGGCCGGTCTTCAAGCGGCGTCTTCGGCCTCGAGCCGGAACCGGGTTCCCGTCGCGGTGAAGCTCGTGTCGTCCGTTGGGAGCCCTCGTTCCCGGGCGGCGGCGAGGATCGCGGCCGCGTCCCGCACGCGCAGCGTGACGCAGACGACGCCTTCTTCGGGGGCGCTGGCCGCCGTCGAGAACTCGATGAAGGTGTCCTCGAGATCGAGTCGCGGGAGGGCGTCGCCCGCACTGGGCGTGAGGTCGAGCAGCTCGCCCCAGCGTGCGGCGACGACGCCGGGCTCGAGGCAGGCGACCGTGACGCCGCGCAGGCCGACCACGCGCTCCGTCCGCACGTGCTCGGTCCAGCGCTTCCCGGCCCACCGCCAGGACTCCGGCGGGTCGGGCTGGTCGAGAGAGAGGAGCGCACCGCCCGTGTCGCGCGGATGGAAGTGCATGCCGCGGATGTCGGGCAGCTCGGCCTCCCAGACGACGCGGATGCCCTGGGCCTCGGCGCGGGCGCGGTCGGCCTCCCAGCCCTCCGTCTGCACCATGACCATGTAGCCGCAGTCGCCACCGCGGCGTTCGAGGTAGCGGCGCGCGGGCGCGGCCTCGGCGGTCGGGCAGACGACCTCGAGGAACTCCTGGCCGAGGGGCATGACGGCGTTCTCGAGGCCGAACACGGCGACGCCGGGGTCCTGGAAGGCGACGTCGATCCCGAGGACGGCCTCGAAGGCGTCGGTCGCGTCTTCGAGCACGTGGGCGGCGAGGGCGATCTGTCGGAGTCGCATGGTCAACCGGCCGCCGGAAGGCCGCGCTGTTCGAGCCGCCACACGAGCACGTCGAAGCGGTCCTGGCCGAAGAAGGGTTCGCCTTCGTAGGTCATCGTGGGGACGCCCCAGTGTCCGGCCGCTTCGTGGGCGCGCTCGTTCTCTTCGATCTTCGCGTCGATCTGCGCCGCGTCGTCGCGGGCCGCGGCGTCGAGTTCGGCGAGGTCGAGCCCGGCGCGCTCGCTCGCGCGCGCGAGATGGTCGCCCTCGTGCCAGTTCTCGGTCGTTCCGTCCCAGATGATCCGCGAGACCTCGTCGATGAAGGCGAGCCCGTGGCCGCGCTCCGAAGCCAGCAGCCCCAGGCGGGAGAGACGATGGATGTAGGGCTGGTTCGGGTCCGTCACCATGCGGCCGTTCTCGGGCTTCTGCACGACGGGGTCCGGCCGCGGGAAGCCCATCTTCATGCCGTGGAACTCGGCCAGGCGCAGGACGTCGCGGGCGAGGTACGGCAGCCAGAGCGGGTTCACGTTGGCGAAGAAGCTGCCGTCGCGAATCGCCAGGGGGCGGACGATGCGCACGCGGACGTCGACGCCGCGCTCCTCGGCCAGCGCCCGCAGCCGGGGTGTGGCGAGATACGAGTAGGGGCTTCGGAAGGACCAGTAGCAATCGACCTGAAAGCTCAAGAGGGTTCTCCTGTCGCGGTGTCCGGATCGTAGGTCATGGCGTCCTCGACCCGCGCGCCCGGCCCGCCGAAGGGGCCGGGGTAGCGGATCGCCGCATGCGAGACGGTGTCGCCGTAATACGCGAGCCAGGTGAAGCTGCGGACGCCCTGGAAGAGGGCTCGGGAGAGGTCGAGGGGGCCGCGAGCCAGCGATCCGAGCACGGCATCCCGCGTCGGCGCGTCGAGGCGCGAGAACGGCCGGAGTTTCGGGACGAGGGGCCAGACGCCGAACTCGAGGGCGAGCAGGGCCTGCTGGACGAGCCCGGTCAGGGCCGGCGTCTCGGCGAGGCGGGCGTCGGCGCGGGCGGCGAGGTCGAAGCCCGCGGCCTCGACGCGCGCACGGGCCTCGGCGCCGAGCAGGCGGTCGCTCGCGGCCGAAAGCGTGGCGTAGGTTCGCGGCGAGAGGACCCGGAGGTCGAGGTCCGGCGGTGGGGCAAACCGGTCCGGTGCCGAGCACCCGGCGGGCAGAAGCCCCGCGGCGGCGACGGCGCCCGTGAGCCGGAGGAAGCCCCGGCGGTCGAGCTGGGCGAGGGAGCGCTCGAGTTCCCGGCGCGGCGTCACGAGGCGGCTCCGCGCCGAACGATGCCGTCGGCGATCCGCAGGGCGTTCGCCATGACCGTGATCTGGGGGTTCGCGCCGGTGTTGCCCGGCAGGCCCGCCGCGTCCATCACGTAGAGGCCGGGCAGGTCGAAGGCTTCGCCCCGTTCGTCGCAGAACCCGTCCGCGGCGCCTCGCGCCATCGAGGCGCCACCGAAGAGATGGACGGCGTAGAGCGAGAAGAGTTCGGTCTGGGAGAAGACCCGGCCCTCGACGCGGGCGAGGTCCGCCTCGCTGCGGATGGGGTCGAGGCCGTCCACGGGAAGCCAGACCTCCTCCGCACCGGCGGCAAGGTAGGCGCGCGCGGTCGCCACCATCCCTTCGGCCATGCGCGAGAGGTCTTCGTTCACCAGCGCGAGGTCGAAGCGGCCTTCGCCCGCGTCGTCGACGGAGACGGTCCCGCGGGCGCGATCGCGCAGCACCACGACGGCCTTGGCGAGGTGCGGGAGCGCGGCCATGGCCGCCTCGTGGGCATCGCCGAAGGCCGGCAGGTTCTGGGCCGTCACGAGGGGATGCACGGTGGTGTTCTCGATCATGAAGCCCGGCCCGCCGCGGCCCAGCACGTCGGCAAATTCGGAGATGGCGTAGGCCATGGTCGGCCCGAAGTAGCCGTGGATCGGCTCGGCGAAGCGGGCGGTCACGTGCACGCTCGAGTGGAACTGGATGCCGCGTCCGGCCCGCTCGAAGCCGCTTCGCAGGAGCAGCGGCGGCGTGCCGAGGACGCCGGCCGCGAGGCAGACCAGCGGCGCGTGGATCTCGAGCGTCTCGAGAGCCTGGCCGGTATTCGGGTCGATCCGCTCGGCGGCGACCCCGAGGGCTCGGCCGGCCTGGGAAAGGACGCGGAGAACCCGCGTGTCGGCGAGCAGTCGGGCCCCCGCGGCGCGGGCGCGCGGGACGTGGGAGAGGAGCGTCGACTGCTTGGCGTTGGCGGGGCAGCCGAAGTTGCACAGGCCGAGCTTCGCGCAGCCGCGCACGTTGCGGTGCATCGGCTCGGCCGCCCAGCCGAGGGCCCGTGCGCCGCGCTCGAGGGCGTGGGCGTTCCGGTTGATGTGGCTCCGCGCGGTCGGGCTCGCGTGGACGTCGGCCCAGGCGCGGTCGAGGAAGGGGGCGAAGCGTTCGGTCTCGAAGGCGGCGAGGCCGTCGCGTTCGCGCCACTCGGCGAGGATCTCGGGCGGGGTTCGCCAGCACAGGGCGTCGTTCACGACGGTCGAGCCGCCCACGCAATGGCCCGCGTAGAGGTTCAAGCTCCCGTCTTGCGTGGCGGCGAGGCGTCCGAGGCGGAAGAAGAGGTCGCCCTCGACGCCGGTGAAGTCCTTCGACGTCCAGTGGGATCCAGATTCGACCATCACGACGGTGAGCCCGGCCTCGGCGAGCGCGGCCGCGGCCGGTGCGCCGCCGGCGCCGGTCCCCACGACGACCGCGTCGGCCCGGAGCGTCCGGCTCAGACGCCAGCCCCGGGGAAGAGCGCCTCGATCCGTGCGAGGCATTCTTCCGAAATCGTGACGCCCGCCGCGGCGACGTTGTCGCGCAGCTGCTTCTCGCTCGTCACGCCGACGATGGTGCTCGAGACGCCGGGCTGGCGAAGGCACCAGGCGAGGGCGAGCTGGGGCAGGGAGAGGCCGCACGCCTCGGCGATCGGGCCGAGCGCGTCGACCCGCGAGAGGACGTCGTCCCGGAGAAAGTCGTCCATGAACTGGTTGCGTTCTTCGTCCGCGGCTCGGCTCCCGCTCGGCTTCTTCCCGCCGCTGTACTTGCCCGAGAGCACGCCCTGGGCGAGGGGGCTGAAGACGACCTGGCCGAGGCCCTCGCGCTCGCAGGTCGGCAGGACGTCGCGCTCGATGCCGCGCCGGATCAGGTTGTACTGGGGCTGATTCGAGATCGGGGCGTAGGCGCCATGGAGCGCCGCCGACCGGCAGGCGTCGACGATCTGGGCGGAGCGCCACTCCGAGACGCCCCAGTAGAGCACCTTGCCGGCCCGGATCAGATCCTCGTAGGCGCGCACGGTCTCGTCGATCGGCGTCTCGGGGTCCGGGCGATGGCACTGGTGGAGGTCGATGTAGTCGGTGCCGAGCCGACGGAGCGAGGCGTCGACGCTCTCGACGATGTGCTTGCGCGAGAGCCCGCGGTCGTTCGGGTTCTCGGACATCGGGAAGAAGCACTTGGTGGCGAGCACGACGTAGGGCCGGGGAATCGAGCGCAGGGCGGCCCCGACGGCCTCCTCGCTCTTGCCGCGTGCGTACACGTCCGCGGTGTCGAAGAAGTTCACGCCGAGGTCGTAGGCCTGCTCGATCAGGCGGGCCGTCTCCCGGACCTCCACGCTCGAGCCGAACGTCAGCCAGGAGCCGACCGAGACGGAGCTGACCTTCAGGCCGCTGCGTCCGAGGTTCCGATATTCCATGGCGCCAGTGTAACCCGCGGAGCTGCGACGAGGCCGGCGCGCTCTCTTGCGGAGCGTCGCGCGGCGTTCGGTAGACTCCGCGCGATGCTGAGGCTGGCTTCCCAGACGGACCCGGCGTGGGTCGACACCGCGCTCTCGGATCTGCCCGAACTCCTGCTCGACCACGCCCACTGCGAGAAACGCGCGGCCGGCATGGCCATGGGGCTGATCTCCCGCTACGCCGACCGCACGGCGCTGCTCGTGCCGCTCTCCGAGGTCGCACGCGAGGAACTCGAGCACTTCGAGCAGCTCCTCGCTCTGCTCGAGCGGCGGGGCATCCCCTACCGCGCGCAGAAGCCGAGCCCCTACGCGAAGGCGCTGCTCGGCCAGGCGCGGACCTACGAGCCCGAGAAGCTCATCGACACCCTGCTTTGCTGCGCGACGATCGAGGCGCGGAGCTGCGAACGCTTCAAGCTCCTGGCGGAGCGCTGCGGCGATGCGGAGCTCGCGGCCTTCTACCGGAGCCTGCTCGCCTGCGAGGCGCGGCACCACCGGCTCTACGTCGACCTCGCCGAGACCGTGGCGCCGGCCGCGGCCGTGCGCGAGCGGCTCTCGGAGATTCTCGCCGCGGAAGCGGACCTGATCGCCAAGCGCACGCCCTTCGTGCGGCTGCACGGCTAGGAGCCCTCGTTCGATGGAGCATGAACATCACTTCGAGACGAACCAGGTCGACGTCGGCGACGTGCACGTGGTCTGGGATGAAGAAGGGGAGGGCGGGCGGCCGCTCGTCCTGGTCCACGGCTTCACGGGCTCGCGCAAGGACTTCGCGCCGTGCCTCGAAGACCTCTCGGATCTCGGCCGGACCCTGGCGCCGGCGCTGCGGGGCCACGGCGACGGCTACCACGCGGGCAACGCTGCCGCGTACACGCTCGACGCGGCGGCGGAGGACCTCGTCGGCTGGCTCGACGCCCTCGGCATCGACCGCTTCGACCTGCTCGGCCACTCGATGGGCGGCTTCGTCGTGCAGCGCATGGTGCTGGCCCATCCCGAACGCGTCGCCTCCCTGGTGCTGATGGACACGGCCGGCCGGGCCATGGACTGGATGAACGGGGACATGTTCGCCGTGGGCGCGAAGATCGCGATCGAGCAGGGGGTCGAGGCGCTCCAGGAGATCCTGCGGAGCCGGGGCGACGACGACCCGACGCGCAGCGCCGCCGACCGGCGCCGGGAGCAGGAGTGGGGCTCCGAGCGCTACTGGGCGTGGCGCCGCGAGCGCATGGTCGGCATGGACCCTTACGCGCTCGAGCCCTTCGGACGCGCCATCGCGGAGCACCCCGATTGGCTCGAGCGGCTCGCTGCCGTTTCCTGCCCGACGCTCGTCATGGTGGGCGAGGAGGACGGGCCGTTCGTGGAGACCGCGGAGGAGCTGGCGCGGGCCATTCCCGGCGCGGTCCACGAAGTGATCCCGAGCGCAGGGCACCAACCCCAGCTCGAGAACCCGTCCGAGTGGACGCGGGCACTCCGCGACCACCTCGCCCGCGCCCGCTAGCGCGGCGGCCGCGCTGCGGAGCAGTTGACGAGGCGCACGGTTCCGCGCACGTTCCCAGGCGTGGGAGATGCGCCGCGCGCTCTCCCGGACCCTTTCGCCTTTTCACGGAGGACCCATGGCCCCTGTCCAGACCGAACGCGTCGAGATCCCGCTTTCCGGAGGCGGCACGATGGGCGGCTTCGTCGCACGCCCCGCCTCGGGCGGCCCGCACCCGGCGGTCGTCGTCTACATGGAGATCTTCGGCGTGAACTCCCACATTCAGGACGTCGTGCAGCGCGTGGCGGGGGAGGGCTACGTCGCCATCGCGCCCGACTTCTTCCATCGCACCGGAGCGGGCATCGAGCTCGGCTACGACGACGCGGGGATGGAGAAGGGCATGAGCCTGCTGAACCAGCTCGTCGCGGACGAGATGGTCTCGGACGCGCGCGATGCGGTCGCCTACGCCCGGGATCGGGACGACACGACCGATGCCGTCGGCTGCATGGGCTTCTGCATCGGCGGGCACATGGCCTACCTGACCGCCTGCGAAGCGGACGTCGCTGCCTCGGCGAGCTTCTACGGCGGAGGCGTCGCGGCGCCCGAGGGCCTCGGGGGCGGGCCTTCGACGGTCTCGCGGACCGAGGGCATCGAGGGGCGGATCCTCTGCCTGTTCGGCGGCGAGGACGCCCTGATCCCGTCCGATCAGGTCGATGCGATCCGCACCGCGCTCGGCAAGGCCGGGACGGACCACGAGGTCGTGGTCTACCAGGGCAGCGATCACGGCTTCTTCTGCGACCAGCGTGCGACCTACGACGCCGATGCCGCGAAGGACGCCTGGCGCCGCGTGAAGGAGCTCTTCTCCTCGACCCTGCGCTAGCCCGCCGCGGGCGCGGTGGGTTTGCCCGGGTCGGCCCTAATCGAGTTCGAAGCGGACCGGGACGGCCAGCCTCCCCCAGACGTAGGGGAGAGGCGAAGCGGCTTCGACCGCGCGCCGCGCAGCGCGATCCAGCACCCAGTGGCCCGAGGAGGCGACCGTCTCCAACCCGGTCGCCTGGCCGCTGCCGTCGATCTCGAACTCCACCCGCGAGGTCCCGACGAGCTCCCGGGCCCTCGCGTTCGGCGGATAGACGAGCGCCCTCTGGATGCGCACGCGGATCGTCTCGAGGCGCGCATCGACGCTCGGGCTCGGGGGCAGTGCGTCGACCAGGGTCACGCGGGCCACACGCTCCTGTCCGTGCGCCGGCACCCCGGCCCCGACCCCAAGCAGCGCGAGGACCGCGGCGAACCGCGCAAGGCTCGGGAACCTCTCTCCGTACCGCCTCACGACGTCACCGCCGCACCGTGACGGAAACGCCACCGATGTAGTGCCGGCGCGGAGCGGGAAAGAAGCCCGGCACCGCGGTGGCGCCGACGGCCACGAAACTCGGCCGACCGCCCGTCTCCTCGTAGCGGCGGTTCGATGCGTTCAAGAGGTCGAAGGTGAAGCCCAGCTCCACGTGCTCGCCGAGCTTCGGCCGCCAGCCGAGGTGAACGTCCCAGCGCCGGTAGTCCTGGAGTTGATCGAGCCGGTGGCCGAAGTCGTTGACACCGTAGCGCCGGCCCACGAACTGGACGTCGACTCCGGCTTCGAGGCCCCAGGGGCCCCGGGCCAGGACACCGAGGCTGCCGCGGTGCTCGGGCGTGATCGGGACGCGCTTGCCGTCGAGGTTCGTGGTGCTGTCGCGCCGGATGCGGGTGTCGTCCCAGGTGTAGCCGCCGTGGAGCTCGAGGGCGGGGAACAGGTCGAAGGACCACGAGACCTCGAGACCCTGATGGCGAACGCGGTCCATGTTGACGGTCTGCAGCCCGAAGAAACCGAACTGGATCACCTCGGAATCGAGCAGGATCTCGTCGCGGACGTCCATGCGATAGAGCGCGAGGTTCGCGCGCAGCCGCTCGCTGCGATGCTTCACGCCGACCTCGATCCCCTTGGAGCGCTGGGGATCGATGTTCGGGTTGTTCGCGAAGACCCCGCCGGTCTCGCCGAGGTTCGGGAGACGGAACCCCCGGGCCCAGGAGGCGTAGACCGAGGTCGTCTCCGTGGCGCGGGCCACGATGCCGAAGCGTGGCGTATGGAGCGTATGGGTCGGGTCCGCGGCCTGCTTGACCAGCGTGATCCGGTCGACGTCGTTGATCTCGTAGTCGGCGCGGTCGTGGCGATAGCCTGCGGTCAGCAGGAGCCAGGAGAGCACTTCCAGCTCCGCTTGAAGATACGCTCCGACGCTGTCCTTCCGGGAACGGCGCTTCGAGTCGCTGTTGAAGAGCGGGTTGAATGCCGAGACGAACGTATCGGCACCCTTGCGATCCTCGCGGAGCAGGTCGAGCCCGATGATGGTGCGGAGCTTCGTTTCCCCGGGGCCCTGCCAGTCGAACTGGGCCTTGCCGTTCAGCCCGAGCGCCTGGGTCTCGAAGCCGCGCGAGAAGAGTCCCGCGGCGGAGGGCGCGACGGTGCTGTCGTTGCGCCGGGTGTAGTAGCCCTGCGCCGAGAGCGTGACGCCTTCGGCGGGCTGCGCCGTGAGCGTTCCATCCACGAAGCGCCGGCGTGCGATGGCATCGCTGCCGATGCTGTCGGGGTCGACCTGCTGGCGATCCGCGTCGAGCTCGAGCTCGTTGAGGGGCCCCGGGGGCGGCCGATCGTTCGTGACGTAGCCGCCGCGGAGCGACAGCGATGCCGAGTCGCCGAGCTGGATGTCCGTTCGACCCTGGAAGTCCCGGGAACGGAAGTTCGACTGGTCGCGGTAGCCCCCGGTCTCGAAGTGATCGAAGAAGACCGACAGGGCCACGGGGCCCGCGCTGCCCCCGGCCCAGGCGCTCCCTTCCTTCGTTCGGTACTTGCCGAGCCGGCCGGTGACGGTGGCTCGGGGCGGGCCTTCGCCACTGCGCGTCGTGATCTCGACGACCCCGCCCACGGCGTTGTCGCCATAGAGCGCACTCGCCGGGCCGCGCACGATCTCGACCCGCTCGATGTTGTCGAGGGGGATCAAGCCCCAGTCGGTGACGCTCGTCTCGGGCTCGTTGATGCGTCGGCCGTCCACGAGGACGAGCAGGCTGGAGCCCCCGCCCGAGCCGTTCTGGAAGCCTCGCACCTCGACCTCGTAGCCGCCGCGCGTGCTCGTGGAGTTCGTGACGAGAACGCCCGGCTCGCGCCGGAGGAGCTCCGCGACGTTCTTGGCACCGCTGGTCTCGATGTCGCTCCGCTCGAGCACGGTGACGTGCCCCGCGGTCTCGAGCACGTTGCGTTCGGTCCGGCCCGCCGTCGCGGTGACCTCGCCGACCGAGGCGGCCTTCGGAGGCGGCCCTGTGGGCGGGTCCGCTGCGGCGTTCGTGTACGCGAAGAGGAGGGTGGTTCCGAGGATCGCGAGGGTGAAGGGAAGGCTTCGTTCGGCTGCCGTTTCCGCGCGGCGCCGGTCTGCGGGCGTCATGGTGTCTCCATGCTCGCCACGGACGACCGACGGGATTCCTGTGAGCGGGAATCGCAGCGTCGCTCCCTCCGCGGAGAGCGCTGACGTTTGCACGTGGGCAGGTTTCCTGGCTCACGGTGGTCCGTAGGCAACCGAGCCTACGAACATCGTCCGCGCCTTCCCAGGGCTCGCACCCCAGTGGCCTCTTGCGGACGAATCAACCGTTCACAGTGGCGGGACCGCGGCCGATTTGAACGGCCTTCCCTTTTACCCCGGCGACGTGCCGGGCACCCATGTGCGCTGTTCGTACGGGAGCGGGTATACCGCCCGGCCCGTGTGGGGTCAATCCAGCCGGCAGGGGCGGCGATCAGGCGAGCTCCTGGCGAAGCGCCCCGAGCAGACGCTCGACGGGCTCCGGGCGAGCGTTCTCGCCCATCAGGCCGATGCGCCAGATCTTCCCCGCGAGATCGCCGAGCCCGCCACCGACCTCGATCCCGTGGTGATCGAGCAGGCGGGCTCGGAGTGCCCCCTCGCCGTGGGTCACGACGGCTTCCGGGAGCTTCACGGTGTTCAGCTGGGGGAGGCGGTAGGGCTCCGCCACCAGCGGCTCGAAGCCGAGCGGCGCGAGGCCCGCGAGCAGCCGCGCCGAGGCTTCGCGGTGGCGCTTCTCCCGGGCCGGCATCCCTTCTTCCTCGACGACGCGGAGGCCCTCGGCGATGCCGTAGATCGCGGAGATCGGGGCGGTGTGGTGGTAGACGCGCTCGCTGCCGTAGTAACCGGCGAGAAGCGAGACGTCGAGGTACCAGCTCTGGACGGGCGTGCGCCGGGCCGCCACGCGCTCGACCGCCCGCGGGCTGAAGCTCACCGGGGAGAGCCCGGGCGGGCACGAGAGGCACTTCTGCGTTCCGCTGTAGACGGCGTCGACGCCCCAGGCGTCGATCTCGAGGGGCAGGCCGGCCAGGGACGTCACGCAGTCGAGCAGCACGAAGGCGCCGGCCTCCCGGGCCGCCCGCGCGATCGTTTCGACGGGCTGGCAGACCCCGGTCGAGGTCTCCGCGTGGACGAAGGCCACGACGCGCGGGCCGTGCTTCTCGATCGCGGCGACCATCGCCTCTTCGGGGAGGGGCTCGCCCCATGGCGCATCGACCCGGTGCACGTTCGCGCCCGCGCGGTGGGCGACCTCGCACATGCGGTTGCCGAACACGCCGTTCACGCCGACCACGACCGCGTCGCCCGGCTCGAGCAGGTTGACGAAGCACGCCTCCATGCCCGCGCTGCCCGTGGCCGAGAGCGGCAGGGTCATGTCGTTCTCGGTGCCGAACAGGCGGCGCAGGCCGGCCTTCACGCTCTCCATGATGTCGAGGAACGCGGGGTCGAGGTGCCCGAGCAGCGGCTGACCCATCGCCTGGCGGACCCGGACGTTCACGTTCGAGGGGCCGGGGCCGAGCAGGAGGCGTTCGGGGACGGTGACTTCTTCGGGTGTGCTCACGGCGCATATCCTATCGTGCCCGTTGCCATGCGCTGGCTCCTTCTTCCCTTCGGGCTCGCCGCCGCCGCACTCGCCGGCTGGCTCCTGCTTTCGACCCCGGCCGGCCCGGAGGCGGTTCCCGAGGCTCGCGACGGATCCGCCGAGAGCCGCGGTGCCCCGGCCGTCGGCGCGCGTCCGGCGAAGCCGAAGCCCGCGCCCCGTGCCACCGAGGCACGGGAAGCGCCGGTCCGGGAACACATCGACGACGCCTCCCGTCGCGAGCTCGACGGCCTCCTCGAGCGCGAAGGCCTCTCTCCGTGAGACCGCTCCCGCTCGGGGCCTTCTCCCCGTGAGCCTGCGCACGCGGGAGGCCTGCGAGGCCGAAGAGGCCGAACGGCTCGCGCCCTGGGCCATGCGGGCGGCCGAGAGCCGGGGCCGGGTGGTTCCCGAGCCGCACCACGGCTACCGCACCGTCTTCCACCGCGATCGCGACCGCGTGATCCACAGCACGGCCTTCCGGCGCCTCGAGTACAAGACCCAGGTCTTCGTCTTTCACGAGGGCGACCACTTCCGCAATCGCCTGACCCACACGATCGAGGGCGGGCAGATCACGCGCTCGCTCGCCCGGGCGCTCCGGCTGAACGAGGATCTGGCGGAGGCCGTAGTCCTGGCCCACGACCTCGGGCACCCGCCCTTCGGCCACGCCGGCGAGCGCGTGCTCGACCGGCTCCTTTCGGAGGAGGGCGGCTTCGACCACAACCGCCAGACCCTGCGCATCGTCGATGCGCTCGAGGAGCGCTACCCGCACGTAGGCGGTCTGAACCTCACCCACGAAACGCGCGAAGGCCTCTGCAAGCACGGCGCGAACTGGCCGCACCCCGTGCCGCTCCCGCCTCTCCGGCGGCAGCCCACGCTCGAAGCCCAGATCGCTGACCGCGCCGACGAGATCGCCTACGTGAATCACGATCTCGACGACGGCCTGCGCTCCGGCCTGCTGACGCTCGGGCAGCTCGAGGACGCGCCGCTCTGGAACGAGATGCGTGCCCGCGTGGAGGCCGAGATGCCGGAGGCGGGGGAGCGCGTGAAGCGGGCGCAGACCGTCGGGGGCCTGATCAACCTCCTGGTGACGGACCTCGTCGAAGCGACTTCGGCCCGGCTCGAGGAGGCGAGGCCCGCCGGCGTCGATGCGGTGCGCGACGACGAGCGCCCCTTCGTCGGGTTCTCGCGCTCCGTCACCGAGCGATTCCTCTCCCTCAAGACGTTCTTGTTCGAGCACCTCTACGACCATCCCCAGGTGGCCGAAGTGAACCGCCGCGCCGAACGCGTGCTCTCGGAGCTCTACGAGTGCTTCGCCGAGAAGCCCGCGGCGCTGCCGGAGGCCGTGCGGAGCCGCTTCCCGGAGGAGGGTGAAGCGAGGGCCATCGCAGACTACATTGCCGGCATGACGGACCGCTTCGCCCAGTCCGAGCATGCCCGGTTGGTGGGGCAGGGCGGGTGAGCCGGGCCCGAGAGGCTGCGGCGTGACCGAGGCGGCGCTGGCCGGACGGATTCGGGTCGTGCTGGTGACGGCCCCCGAAGAGGCGGTCGCGGCGGATCTGGCTCGGACGATCGTCACCGAGCGGCTCGCCGCGTGCGTGAACGTCGTCCCGCGGGTCCGTTCGATCTATCGCTACGAAGGCGCGGTGCAGGACGATGCGGAGGTCCTGCTCGTGATCAAGACGACCGAGGAGTGCATGGAAAGTTTGTGCGAGCGCGTCCGCGCGCTCCATCCCTACGACCTGCCCGAGGTGCTGGCCCTGCCCGCCGCGGGAGGCAGCGTTCCCTACCTCGAGTGGGTCTGTGCGGAGTCCGGCCGATGAGCCTGGCGGACGCGCTCGACCGCGCCGCCGAGGCGCTGCCCGAACTCGAGGACGTGATCCGGCCCGCGAACGGAGACCCGGACCGCGTGCTCGCCGGACTCGACGAGAAGCAGATCCACAGCGTCCTCGTCTGGATGCTCTCCGAGGTTCCCGAGGACGGCTGTGAGCTCGCGGCCGAGTGGGCCGAGCAGGAAGCGGGCCTCGCGGCCGTGGGCGGCCTGCGTGAGGAGGAGCTCACCAAGGCCGGGAAGAAGGCGCTCCGCCGCGTTCGCCATCGGCTCCGCAGCCGCGGCGTGAAGCTCGAAGACGCGCCGGCCGCGCCGCGCGTCGCCACGCTCCCGGAGTTGGAAGAGGGCGTCGAAGGGGCCTTCGTCTCGCCGCTCGACGCGGGCGGGTCGCGCTCGGTCGTCATCGTCGGCACCAACCCGGCGGGCGGCGCCCGGATCTTCGAACTCGTGATCGACGATCAGCTCGGGATCCGGCGCTGCGACGTCTACCGGGCGACGCGCGGCAAGGCGCGCCGCTTCCTGCGCGATGCGACGAAGGAGGGCGCCGGCGCCGGGGTCCCGGTTTCGCCCGACCAGGCCCGCTGGCTCGTCGGGCACGCGGCGAAGGCCCAGCCCACCGACCGCGCGCTGCCCCGGGCCTTCGGCGAATGGCGCGGCCAGATCACCGGAGCGCCGGAAGGCACGGCGGCGCCCGGAGCCGTCGCGGAAGCAGAGCTGCCCGAGCCGGATGGCGAGGATCGCAGCCGGCTGCTCGGCTTCATCGAGACCGGGCGTCTCGGCCCCTGGCCGCCGCCGCCCGAGCGGCTGAAGCCGGCCATCGATGCCCTCGAAGAGGTCCGGGAGTCGAAGATCGTCGTGAGCGGCCCGGCCCGGCAGGAGCGGTTCGAGGAGATTCTGCGGGAAGCGTCGGAAGCGGCCTACGATGAAGGGTTTTCCGCGCTCACGGCTGCGCGATTCGCGGAATCGGCCTATGTGTTCTGGAAGACGGGCGAGGAAGAAGTCGCCCGGGCTTGTCTGGCGGGGGCGCGCGCCTTTCGCGAACAAGAGGCGGGGAGCAACCCGGTGGCCCGAGCGCTGCTCGGCCGGCTGCTCGCCCCGCTGCTGCAGGCGGACGCAGAAACCCGCGCAGCAGGAAACGAAGATTCGGAAACCGAGAGCGAGTCTCTGGTGGTGAAGCCCTGACGCGGGCGGTCGGCACGGCAGCGTGCCACGGGGGCACGGCGACGTGCCCGAGGGCACGAAGGCAACGTGCCCTAGCCAACGCGCATCCCACCGGATGAATGCTCTCCTGAGGGGAAACGATGAAACGCAGATTCGGACGTCGCCGCCGCAGCGGCGGTGACGACGATGGGCGCAAGCCGATCGACGCGGGCTGGCTGGCCCGCCTGACCGAGGCCGGGCTGGTCCCGGTCGAGACACTCGAAACGATCACCGACGACAACGTGCCGTCGAGCCTGGCGCTGCTGGGCGAGGGCGCGGACGAGTCCGGCGCGAAGGTGCTCGTCGTCTTCTCACCGCAGGATGCGGGCGATGCGCTGCTCGCGCTGGCGGCGCACCGCAGCGCGCCGGCGCCCGCCGCCGCGCCCGAGACGGACGGCGACGCGGCCGAACCCGAAGCCCCGGCGGAGACGCCGGAGGCGAAGCCCGCCGTGGCCTACGTGGTCTCCCGCTGGAGCGCGGCGGCGCGTCGCCGCCTGGCGCTGATCGGGGAGCTCGACGTGAAGGTCGGGCCCATCGAGGCCGGGCGCCTGCTCGAGGGCCCGGGCGTGGCTCCCGAGGCCGCGCCGGCGCCGAAGGCGCTGCCGCCGGAGCAGGTCGGCGCGGGCCTTTCCGACCCGACCGCGCGCGAACTCTTCAGCCGGGCCCTGGCGGGGCTCTCCGGGCTCGCGGCCAAGCATGCCGGCGGTGTCCGCGGGACCGAGGCCGGCGTCGAGCTGGTGCTGGTCGCGCGCCGCGTGGCGCGCCTCTCCACCCGGGACGACCAGGTTCAGCTCGAGACCTTCGGCGCTCGCACGGGGCCCCAGCGGCTCACGGCCGAGGGCCTCGCAGACGCCCTCGACGGGCTAGAGGGCCAGCTCCGCAAGCGGCTCCGCGACGGCACGGTGACGCGCAGCGAAGACGGCCTGCGCGCCGGCGTGGCCCCGAATCTGGCGGCGGCCTGTGGCCTCCGCTCCGTGGTCGCCTTCCCGCTCGGCGGGAGCGATGGCGAAGTGCTCGATGCGGTCGGCGTCGGCGAGGACGGTGCGGTGGTCGTGGTGGCCGTCCGTAAGGCCCTCGACGTTGCCGCGCTGGGTCCGATCCTCGATGCCTGGGCCGCGCTGCAGCCCTCGGTTCCGGGCCTGCTGACCTCGGCCCTGCCTCCGGTTCGTCTCGACCGCGCGCCGCGCCTGGTCGTGGCCGCCGAGACCATGACGCCGGGTGCGGTCCGCGTGCTCGAGGGGCTGACGCTCGAGACCGTGAGGCTCGACGTTCGCGGGACCCAACTCGTGCCCGCCGGAAGCGCTCCGGCCTCGGCGCCGGCCGTCGGTGAGGGCCGCGAGCGGGCGGGGCGTCGCCGCGGGCGCGGCCGTCGTGGACCGCGGCGGACCCGCGGCGAGCGCGGTGAAGAAGACGAAGGTGAAGACGCCGGAGCCGAAGCGAGCGCCGAGGAAGGCGAAGAGGCCGAGGCGCCGGCCCGCGCTGGGCGCGGCCGCCGAGAAGGCCGTGGCCGCGGGCGCGGCCGCGGGGGCCGAGGCCGCAACGCGGAGGCCTCCGAGAACGGCGACATCCCGGACGGGCCGGCGGCGCTGGAACTCGACGCCTCGGACGACTCCGGCGACGACGGCGGGGAGGACGCCGGCGAGGACCGCCCGCGCTTCGCCGAGCTCTCGAGCTTCGACCTCGACGACAGCTTCGGCCTCGGCGAGGGAGAAAGCGCGGGCCGCAAGCGCCGCGGGCGCAGCCGCCGCCGCGGCGGCCGGGGCCGCCGGCAGGAAGAGGGCGAGGAGGAGGACGGCGAAGGTCCTCCGGGACGCGACCGCCCGAGCCTTGCGGACGCCGACCCTTCCGACGAAGAGTCCCCGGAGGTCGAGGACCAGGACGAAGACGTCACCGTCGACGAAGAGGATCTCGCCCTCGCGGAGGCCCCCGAGCCCGAAGAGGAGCCCGAGCCCCTGCGTCAGGACCGCCCGCGCCGCGCCGCGGTGCTCGCCCACGCGGACCGGCACTCGATCGCCGCGGCCATGCTGCTCGCGCGCGAGGCGCGCCAGGTCGAGGGCGTCTGGATCTATCCGCAGGAAGAGCTGATGACGTTCTTCCGCAGCGTGGCGACGGACCTGCGCGACGACACCACGATCTTCGTGGTCGGCTTCCAGGCCTCGCCGGCGCGCGACGCGCTCCAGGCGGCGGCGCTCTACGCCGGCCGCATCGAGTGGTACGACACGCAGGCCTGGCCGCCCGAAGACCTCGCGCAGCTGAAGGAGGCCCTCGGTTCGGACTTCGTCGACGTGCGGGAGAACCTCGAGTCCTGCGTTCCGCTGGTGCTGCCGCGCTGCTCGCGGCGCAGCCGCTTCTCGGACAAGCTCGTGGACCTCGCGGCGGGCCGCTTCACGGAGCACGACTTCCAGCGCTGGGGCCGGCTCTGGTGGTGGCGCCTCGGCGACCTCGCAGCGCGCCCGGGCGAGCATCGCAACGAGCTCCAGGCCCTGCTGACGGGGCGTCCGAGCGAGCTGGCCCAGGAGGCCGACCGCGCGGAGATGCCGCCGCCGCCGCCCGAGGTCGAGTTCGTCGGGAGCCGGGACTTCCGCATCGTCCACTTCGGCGGCTACGCGATGGTGATCATCGACGTGCCGGCGGAGTTCGATCTCTCCCTCACGGGCCGGGTCGTGCGCGAGCGCTACGGCGCGCATCTCTCCCTGGCCCGGCGCGAGGGCGATGGTCTGCTGATCCTCGGCACCCACGAGGGCCTCACGCCGCGACCGATGGCCGTGGTGCCGATGGCACAGCACCTCGGGCAGAAGCTCGCCTGGGTGGATGCGCTCGCCGCGGACGATCACGTGGCGCGCGTCTTCGTCCACGGTCTCGATGCGCACCCGGAGCGTCTCGATGCCCTGATCGCCGAGATCGGCATGGGGCGGACGATCCTCGAAGGCTAGGGGCATGGCTGCGGCCGACCCCGTCGTCGAGGTCAACGTGGTCGAGGTCTTCTCCTCCATCCAGGGGGAGGGGCCCTGGGTCGGCACGCGAACGCTCTTCGTGCGCCTGGGCGAGTGCGACCTGCGCTGCGCCTGGTGCGACTCGCCCGGAACCTGGCGGCCTGCCGCGGAGGCGCGCCTCGAGGCCACGCCCGGGGAGGGCGACTTCGAGACCGCCGCGAACCCGCTCACGGTGGCCGCGTTGCTCGCGGCGTGCGAGAAGCTCGGGGCGGCCGAGCATCGCTTCGTCTCGATCACCGGAGGCGAGCCGTTGCTCCAGCCCGAGGCGGTCGGCGCCCTGGCGCGCGGGCTCCGCGCGGCCGGCGCGCGCGTCTACCTCGAGACCCACGGGCTCGCCGAGGCGGCGCTCGCCCGGGTGATCGGCGACGTCGACGTGGTCTCGATGGACTGGAAGCTCGCGAGCGACGTCCGCCGCGCGAGCGACCCCCGCCACGGCGACGTTCCGGACTTTCACGAAGCCCACGAGCGGTTCCTTCGGACCGCGCGCGAAGGCGCCGAGGTCTACGTGAAGGCGGTGGTGACGCCGGCGTCGAGCGACGCGGAGCTCGACGAGATGGCGCGGCGGATCGCGGCCGTCGACCCGGAGATCCCGCTCGTCCTGCAGCCCGTGACACCGGCCGCGCGCGTGAGGGAGCGGCCGGGTGCGGAGCGCATGCTCGCGCTCGAGCGCCGCCTCGGCGGCACCTTGCGTGACGTCCGGGTGATCCCGCAGACCCATCCGGTCTGGTCGGCGCGCTAGGGGCGCCCGGGCTTCCCCCCGGTCTCGCCGAGGATCCGGTCCGCCGCCTCCCGGAGGTCCGTGACCGTGCCCGGCTCGAGGCCACGCCCGACGAGGAGCCCGCCCGCGCAGCCGCCGCGCTCGGCCAGGCCCACGTCGCTCGGCTTGTCGCCGACCACCCAGCTCGCGGCGAGGTCGGCCCCGAGCTCGTCGCGGGCGCGCAGCAGCATGCCCGGTTCGGGCTTGCGGCAATCGCAGCCCGCGTCGGGCGCGTGCGGGCAGTGGTAGGTCCGGGCGACCGGGACGCCCAGGCGTTCGAGTTCCCCCTCGAGGTGGTCCCGGAAACGGGCGTAGTGGGCTTCGTCGAAGTAGCCGCGGCCGATGCCGCTCTGGTTGGTCACGATGGCGAGCTCGAAGCCGGCGGCCGCCAGGCGCGAGAGCCCCTCGACGGCGCCCGGGAGGAGGGCGCAGTCACGCACCTCGGGGCCGTATCCCGCATCGCGGATGATCGTCCCGTCCCGGTCGAGGAAGACGAAGCGTCCCATGGCGGCGGAGGCTAGCAACCGGCGATCGGCGCGGTGCGGGGTCGCCGGGCGTTTTTGGCCGCACACGGCGCCGTGCGGCCCGAACCGGGCCGGAACGCTGGACCCGGCGGCCGCAAACCTTCACACTCGCGGCCGCATGAGGGCACTCGTTCGCGCCGCGACCGTCTTCTCGCTCGGGACCTGCCTGCTGGCCGCAGCGCCGGCCGCCGCACTCTTCCTCGAGGATGGCGGGGACGGCGGCTCGATCGAAGCGGGCAAGCCGCTCGTCGTGGTCATGGACCACGTGGCCGACGCCATGGCCTCCTTCGTCTTCGTGGTGGACGGCGTCGATGTCACCGCCTTCGCCCGGGCCGACGGCTCGCGCCGCGTGATCGAGCTCCCGATGAAGCTCGAGCCCGGCAGCCACACTCTGGTCGCGATCTCGAACGGCGTGCGCGAGCAGACGATCGTCTTCCAGGTGCACGAGAAGCCGTACTACGTCGAACTCGCCGGGGCCGTCGACGGCCAGGGTTCCTACCGCGTCCAGGACAACCAGATCCCCCACCCGCCGGAGCTCGACCGTGGGGAAGGCTCGGGCGCCATCCAGGTCCGCAGCGAGTTCGAGCGCGGTCCGCTCAGCGGGTCGATCTACGCGCCGCTCCTCTACGACAGCGGTGGCAAGGAGCGGGGCCTCGGGCGCCACTGGGACCTGGCCGACTTCCTCGGCACCGTCCGGCTCGGACCGTTCTCCGCGCAGATCGGCCAGCACGGCGCCGCTCGGCCGAGCCTGATCCTGCAAGGCTTCCACCGCCGCGGCATCTCGGTCCGGGCGGACGGCCCGGTCGGCTCCTACGCCAGCGGGTTCATCTATCGCACCGAGCCGATCACGGGCTTCCGCGAGCGCTTCGGCATCGACGATCGCCGCAACCGGCTGACCGGCGCCACGCTCGGCACCGACCACTTCTCCCTCGGCGAGATCGGCGACATGTCGCTGGCGCTCACCTGGCTCACGGCCACCGGCGGTGAAGCCGGCGTGAGCACCGCGGGTGTGGGTTTCGACCCGGGCACCGAGCACGGCCACGCCATGGACGGCGCTGCCGAGGTGCGATTGTTCGACGGCGGCCTGATGCTCGGCGGCGAGTGGGCGCGCTCCCGCTTCGACTTCGACGGAGGCGGCGGCGCCTCCTCCATCGTGGGCCACGCCTGGCAGGTCTACGGCGAGGCGGCGCCCCTGCGCGGCGTCGAGGTCCTCGGGCATCCGCTCGACGCGCGTCTCTTCTACCAGGAGAGCGAGACCGACCCCTTCTTCCGGAGCCTCGGGAACCCGGGATCGCCGGTGGACCTCCACCGCTGGAACTCGCGCTTCGATCTCTCCTGGGCCGGCTTCGCCTTCAGCGGCAGCTATGCCCGCCTCGAGGACAACATCGACGACGAGGAAGACCTCACGACCCGTCGCGACGAGAGCTGGTCCTTCGACGGTTCCTATACCCCCGTCCTGCGCGACGACCCGTGGTGGCGGAAGTACTTCGGCATCCCCACGATCCAGGCCGGCTGGTCGCGGTATCGCTCGAAGCCGATCGCGAACGAGCCGCCCCCCATCTTCGTGTTCGACGGGATGTTCAACATCATCGACATCATTCCCGTTCCGGTCTCCAACCGGACCACGCGCACGCTCTACGTCGCCGTGCAGACGAGCTTCGAGCGCTGGAGCATCGGCGGGAGCTACACGGACCGCCGCTTCGACGAGACCTCGAGCCCCTTCGAGGACCAGGCGAGCAAGTCGATCAGCGGCCACTTTCAGTGGCGCATCCATGAGCGGCTCTCGCTCCAGATCAACGGGAGCCGGGAGGTCGGCCGCTTCCGCGACCCGGCCTTCAAGAGCACGTCGAAGCGGCTGGGCGCTTCGATCTTCCACCAGATCCTGCCCGGGCGGCTCGACGGCACCCTGCGCGTGGACTGGCAGCAGTCGCAGAACTCCTTCCGCACGTCGGACCGCCGGGACTGGCTGGCTTCGGCGGAAACGAGCTGGCACGCCATCCAGCCCCAGGGGAATCGCCCAGGCCTGAGCTTCGCCGTGCTGGGCCTCTACCAGGCGGCGATCGACGAAGTCACCCGGATGAATTCCGTGGACGCTTATCAAGTCTTTGGTCGGGTGACGCTGGTCTGGTCGCCGCGGGGGACGTGGGGCCAACCGAGCCAGTCGAGGCAAGGGAGGGGCTACTGATGCAGCTCCGAAGGGCCAGCCCGAGGTACCGAATGCGGTCGCTGCGGATCGCGCTCGTCCTGTTCGCCTGCCTGGGCGCAGCCGAGGAGGCGCTGGCGCAGTCGACCTGCGTAACGCCTTCCTACGTCCGGCTCCAGATCGGGCGCAGCACGGAGCGTCCGCTGACGTTCCGTTGGCTCCTCCCTGCGGCATCGATCGAAGGGGCCGTGCTCGCCGACGGCGCCGGGATCATCCAGCGCTTCGGGCCGCTCCCGGCCGGGCCGGTGACCCAGACCGTCGTCCTGGACGAAGCGGCGGTGCAGCGCGCGATCCAATCGGGCTCACGGCGGATCACCATCGTTCGGGCCTACGCAGACCCGATGGCCCTCGCGGGCGATCCCAGACTCTGTGCCGCCATCGTCGAGTTCGGCTCCGGTCTCGGCGGCCCCCTCGACGTGAACCGCATCCAGCTCCGCTTCGACGAAGGCTCGCCGCTGCGGATCGTTCCGAAGTTCGACGAGATCACGGCCTACGCGGACCTCGTCTACACCGGCGACGGAGAGCTCGTCGCGCGCTGGGAGGTGGCGGGGCCCGAGTCGACCGCGGGGACGCCGGTCTTCCGCGTGCTCTCGCGCGTGCGCCGCTACATCACCGGCGGCGGGCGCGTGAGCATCGAGAGCCCGCGGCTTCCGACCGAGGTGACCGGGCTCCATCTCCTGCGCCTCGTGATCGAGACGCCGGCGCTCGCCTTCGTCGAACCGACGCTTCGCTACTACGTCACCGAGAGCGACGTCGGTCGCGCGGCACCGGCCGTGATCGGCGTGCGCGCACCGCCCCACGCGAGCCGGCTCGGGAAGGAGACGCGCTTCACCTGGGCGCCGCTCGAGGGTGCGAGCGCGTATCGGCTCGAGCTCTACGAACACGACCGGCCGGACGGCCCTCACCTGCGCTTCGACCGGGAGCACCCCGCCTTCGCGGACCTCGGGACTCCGAGCCAGGACCGAGCCGCCTTCGAGCGCTTCGGTCCCGGAGCGGCGCCCGAGGCCCTCGAGACGCCCACCGGCGAGCCGGTGGCGGGCGTCCTCGTCGATGGCGAGACCCACGAGGCGGCGCTCTCGGCCTGGGCGCGCGGGAAGCTCCGGCCGGGGCACGCCTACGTGTTCGTCGTGCGGGGGCTCGCCGAAGAGGGGATTCCGATCGGCATGAGCGCGCCTCGCGTCGTGTACGTGCCTGCCGAGGGGTTCTAGTCGAGGGACAGGACGGCGGCCCGGGGGTCCTCGGCGTCGCGCGCCGCGATGGCCCGTGCGATCAGGCCCGGCAGGTCTCCGCCGAGGGCCTCGAGCCGCTCGGCGTAGCGGGGCAGGTCGCCGGCGTAGGTGGCCGCGATCGAGAGGCACGCGTCGTTCAGGCGCGCCCGCTCGGAGAGTCGCGCCGCATCGATCGAGCCGAGCGGGAGGCCCGCGAGCTTCTCCCGCGCCTCGGCTTCGAGCCGGGCCCGTGCCGCGTCGCGCGCTTCGCCCGCGGGCATCTCCGCATAGAGGCCCGCCACCGCCTCGCGGAAGGCGAGCATTTCCTGTGCGACCCGGCGATCGTCCGCGACGGCGGCGCGCACTTCCGCGGCGCGGCCGCGCTCGGCATAGAAGCGCACGGCGCCCTCCTGCCCGATGAAGTTCGCGATGCCCTCGTTGAAGTCGGCGTGGTCGGCGAAGAAGACGGTCGCGTGCACGAGCTCGTGGATCACGGTCTCGACGAGGTAGGTCTCGCCGTGGCGGATCATCGGGTCGGTGATGGGGTCGGGGAACCAGCCGAGGGTCGAATAGGCCGGAACGGCGAGGGCGCAGACGTCGAGCCCCTCGCCGCGCAGACGCTCGGCCTCGGCCTCGGCGCGATCCCGCTCGAAGAAGCCCTTGTAGGGGACGTGCCCGACGATCGGGAAGTCGAACCCGGCCGGGACGACCTCTCCCGGGCGCGCGGCGACGACGCTCGTCACGATGCGGTCCTCGGGCCAGGGCACGTAGCTCGTGTACTGTTCGCCGACGTCGAGGCCGAGGACAGCGGCGAATTCGCGGGCCTCGAGGACGCGCTCGAGCCGGGTCCGGAGCTCGTCGGAGGTCGCCGGGTCCGCGAGGACGTCGTCGATGGGGCGGCTGGCGCGCAGGATGCGCCACTGGCCCGAGGCCAGGTGCAGGTAGTAGCAGCCACTCGAGCCGAACGAGACGAACAGGACGACGAGCGTGAGCCAGAACTTCCGCCAGCGGATCCTCGATGCGCCCGACGCCGAGACGGGCGAGCGGTGGCTCGCCGAGGCGTTCGCGGCCGGTGCGAGCGGCTGTGAAGAGTCCGAGACCGAGGGCGGCACCCGCTATCTCCTGTACGTGCCCGGCGAGTGCGCCGAGGCAGTGGAAGACGCCCTGCGCGCAGCCGGTGCGGCGGCGGCGCCGCACGAGGCGGTGGCGGAGGAGGACTGGAGCGAGCGCTGGCGGGAAGGGCTCGAGGCGATCGAGATCTCGCCGCGCCTGCTCGTCCGGCCGCCCTTCGTCGCGCGCGAGCCGCGCCCGGGGCAGACGGCGGTGGTGATCGAGCCGGGCCAGGCCTTCGGGACCGGCGGCCACGAGAGCACCCGCCTCGCGCTCGCGCTGCTCGACGAGGTGATCGCGGAGCGGGCTGAGCTCGATCGCATGCTCGACGTCGGGACCGGGTCCGGCGTCCTGGCGATCGCGGGCGTGCGGCTCGGCATCGGCCATGCCGTGGGCTTCGACCTCGACCCGCTGGCCGCCGAGGCAGCCCGGGAGAACGCGCGGGCGAACGGTGCCAGCGAGCGCACGCGCTTCTTCACCGGGGGCATCGAAGCGGTCACGGCGCCGCCGTTCGCGCTCGTCGTGGCGAACCTGCTGCGCCGCGAGGTGCTTCCGATCCTCTCGGGGATCGGTGCCCGCGTCGAGCCGGGCGGCGATGCCGTCTTCGCCGGCCTCCTCGCGAGCGACCGCTCCGCCTTCGAGGAGGCGCTCGGCGCGAGTGGGCTCGCCATCCGCACCGAATGCGTGCTCGAAGATGCGAGCGGGGAAGGCTGGCTCGGGCTGGTGGCGCGTCGGCTTCGCACCTAGCGAAGCTGCCCGATCGCGGGCCGCCGTGCTACCACCGCTCCATGTTTCCGGACGGTATCGATACGGTGCTCTTCGACGCGGGCGGGACCCTCGTCCACATCGACTACGACCGCGTGGCCGAGGTCGTCGGCGGCGCGGGGGGAACGGTCGACCGCGCACGGCTGCCCGAGGGCGACGCGGCGGCGCGCCTCCGCGTCGACGAGCGCCTCACCCGACTCTCCGCCGATCAGGACAACGATGCGGCGCGGGTCGGCGGCTACTTCCATGACCTGCTCGTCGGGGCCGGGATGGAGGCCGGGGCGGCGGCGGAGTTCGGCCCGCGGGTCCGGGCGGCGCACCTCGAGGAGAACCTCTGGCGCGTTCCCTACGCGGACGCCGCCGGCGTGCTGGCGCGCCTGCGCGGCGCGGGGCTCGCCACGGGCGTGATCTCGAACGCCGACGGCCGTGTGCGCGCCGTGCTCGAGCGCGCCGGGCTCGCGGACGGCCTCGACTACGTGATCGACTCCCACGAGGAAGGCGTCGAGAAGCCCGACCCGGAGATCTTCCACCGGGCGGTCGCGCGCAGCGGAACGGCGGCCGAGCGCGCCATCTACGTGGGAGACATCTACACGGTGGACGTGCTCGGAGCCCGCGCCGCCGGGCTCGCGCCGTGCCTGCTCGACCCGTTCGGGCGCTACGCGGAGCGGGAGTGCGCTCGCGCTGCGAGCCTCACGGCCTTCGCGGACGCGCTGCTTTCGGACTGAGGCCCGTCGACCCTGGGCCTAGGGCCACCAGATCGTGAGCCGGCCCATGGCGCCGATGCTCCACAGGTCGTCGCCGTCGATGTTCGAGGCGCGATCCGTCGTGGAGGTCGGGTGGTCGGCCAGGGGCAGGTAGCCGACGTAGCGGGCCTGACCCTCGATGCCGAGCGACACGTACTGCCAGCTCAGGTGGATGCCGGCGGTTCCCGTCACGCGCGGGGCGAAGTTCGTGTCGTTATCGCTCTCGGTGAAGTTCACGGTGTTGAAGTTGAAGTCCTGGCTGGCGTCGAGATTCGCGGTGGCGCCCATGAGGTCCACGCGGGTGCCGATGTCGAAGCGGAACCAATCCGCGGGACGCAGCGAGAACTCGGCACCGACCGCCACGCCGTAGTAGTGGGCGGTGATCTCGTCGTTGAGTTCGGCCGTCGTGGTCGGGCGCGTCGGCGAGGTCGAGACGATCTTGAAATCGTTCGCGAGGTCGAGCCGGGAGTAGACGATTCCGGCCGAAGGCGTGAAGACGAGCACCGGGTCGAGGACGACGTCGGTCTCGTACATGGCGGCCACGTCCCACGTCTGCAGGCTCGTGTTGGTGAGCGCCCGCAGCGTGTTGCGGTTCGGGAAGGTCGTGAAGACCGTGAGGTCCGGGCTCACCATGCCGAGGTTGTTCAGCGAGGTGTCCTGGTTGTCGCTGTCGCCTTCGCTGTAGCGCATGCGCAGCTCGACGCGGGCGTTCTGGCCGAAGGGGTCCGGAAGGCTCAGGCCGTCGGGGTCGGCGTAGCCGATCACGGCCTCGGCGAACCAGCGCGTGAACTCGTCGTCGGTGTGGCTGAAGTCGTTGCCGGCTGCCGGCGTGGGGCTGAAGTAGGCCGTGGTCTCCGAGAGGTTCACCCACTCCATGCCGCCGGCGAACTCGGTGTAGAAGGAGCTCGGGACGATCCAGCGCTCGTCGGCCTGGGCGGGAAAGGCGAACGCGAGGCAGGTCAGGGTCAGCGCGGCCGCGCCGGCGCGGCGCGAAGCGAGGGGGTTCCAGGTGGCTCGGGTCACGGGTAGATCCTCTCGGGAAAGTCGGAGACGAGGGTGTCGAGCCCCCATCGTCGCAGCCGCACGGGGGCCTGTAAAGCGCTGCTTTCCATCGCGCTTTCCGGGGTGCCCGCGGCCTTTCGCCTACGTCGAATCCGGGTGGGCGGTGACCCGGGGCCCGCCCGCGCTAGAGCCGAAGGGGCAGCGAGGTCGGGCCGCGGAGCACCGTGTTGCTGCCCCAGGTGATCGGCGCGTCGCCGAAACCGATGTCCGGGAAGCGGGTGACCAGGCCTTCGAGTGCGAGGGAGGCTTCGAGCCGGGCGAGCTGCGCGCCGAGGCAGAAGTGCGCGCCGTGGCTGAAGGCCAGGTGGCGGACGTTCTCGCGGGTCACGTCGAGCTCATCGGGGCGATCGAACTGCTCCGGGTCGCGGTTGGCGGCGGCGAGCAGCAGCACGATCTGCTGGCCCTTCTCGAACCGGCAGCCGTCGAAGTCCTCGTCCTCGAGAACCATGCGCGAGGTGAGCTGGACGGGGCCGTCGTAGCGGAGGAGCTCGTCCACGGCGCCCGCGATGCGCTTGGGCTCTTCGCGCAGGATGGCGAGCTGCTCGGGGTTCCGGATGAGGGCCACCATCGAGTTCGCGATCAGCTTGGTCGTGGTCTCGTTCCCGGCGACGAGGAGCAGGACGCACATCGTCGCCAGCTCGTCGTTGCGCAGGCGGTCGCCTTCTTCCTCTGCCTGGACGAGGCCCGTGATGAGATCGTCCCGCGGGTCGTCGCGGCGGGCGTCCGCCACGGCCTTCAGGTACTCGCCGAGCTCGATCATGGCCGTTTCGCCGTGGCGGGCGTCCTCGAGATCACCGTCGCCGAGGTTGCGGATCGCCTCGTCGGACCAGTGCCGGAAGCGCGCGTGGTCCTCGGGCGGTACGCCGAGCATCTCGGCGATGATGGTGACGGGGAAGGGCGAGGCGAAATCGCCGATCAGCTCGATGGGCTCCCCGGGCCGGAAGCGGGAGAGCTGCTCGTCCACGAGCCGCTCGATCCGCCCGCGCATGGCTTCCACGGCCCGCGGGGTGAAGGCTTTGTTCACGAGCTTGCGCAGGCGCGTGTGGTCGGGCGCGTCCATGCGCAGCATCGAGGCGCGGTCTTCTTCGTAGGGGTCGGCGAGCCCGGCGCGGAGGCGCCGGCCGACCATCTTCTTCCAGCGGCGGAGGTTCCGCTCGTCGGCCGAGAAGCGGCGCTCGGCCAGGACCGTGTGGACGTCCTCGAAGCGCGAGAGCACCCAGCCGTCCGCCGGCCGCGAGCGGTGCCGCGGGTCGCGCTCGCGAAGCGCCTTGTAGAAGGGGTGCGGGTCCGAGCGCATCTCCTTGCGCATCGGGTTGAACGTGATGCCCGTCTCGAGCTTCTCGGCCGCGAGCTTGGCTCCCATCTCGAGAGCCTGGAGCGTCTGATCCAAACGAACTCGCCAGTGCATGACCGCCTCCCGTGGGGCTGGCGCCGGGCCCCGATGATGACGGAAGGAGCAAGTGGCGTGCCAGGGGAAGCGGCGCCAGGGCGCGATCCGCAAGGGTCGGGTGCAGCCGGGCGCCGACACCGCACGCCGGGCGCGGCGCTAACGTCCGTGCGTGAGCACGATCTCGAAGCCGCTCGAATACCTGCGGGACTACGTCGCCGTTCCCTCGGTGAACCCGATGGGGCGCGACGACCAGCCCGCCGAGATCCTCGGAGAGCGCCGCTACGCGGAGCACCTGCGGGAGCAGCTCCGTGGGATCGGTCTCGATGCGGAGCTGATCGGAGATGCCGAGCGCCCGAGCGTCGTCGCCACGGCGGAGGCCTCGCGCGCCGGCGCCGAAACCCTGCTCATGGCCTCGCACCTCGACACCGTCCCCGTCGATGGCATGACGATCCCGCCCTTCGATCCGAAGATCGAAGCGGGCCGTATGTACGGCCGGGGCACCTGCGACACCAAGGGCGGGATGGCGGCCTTCGTCGCGGCGCTCGAGCAGGTGCTCGCGCGCGGGAGCCTCGGCCGCAACGTCATCCTCGTCGGCGAGTCCGACGAAGAACTCGGCAGCGTCGGCGCCGAGGACGTCGTGCGCTGGCTCGGCGGGCGGAAACCCGAGATCGCCGTCGTCACCGAGCCGACGGATCTGCGCCCCGTCACCGCGCACAAGGGCATCGCCTACTCGAAGCTCGTGGCGCACGGGCGTGCCTGCCACAGCTCGAACCCCGCCCTCGGCAGGAACGCGATCGTCGCGCTCTCGCGCGTGATCGTGGCGCTCGACGAGCTCTCCCACGAGATCGCGGCCAAGCGCGACCCCCGCCTCGGCGAGGCCACGCTCTCCGTCGGCGTGGTCGGCGGCGGGCAGGCGCCGAACATCGTCCCCGACGAAGCCTGGCTGCTCGTCGACCGCCGCCTCCTGCCCGGCGAAGACGAGGCCACGGTGCGCGCCGAACTCGAGCAGGCGCTCGCGGCCTCGGGGGCGGCGGACTGCGTCGCCATCGAGCGCTGCGATCGCATGAAGGCGCCCCTCGGCACCGCGGAAGACGCCCCCGCGCTGCTGGCCTGCCAGGAGGCGCTACGCCGCCACGGCCTCGAAACGGCGCCGGGCACGGTGGCCTTCGGCACCGACGGCGGCATCCTCGAGGCCGAAGGCATCCCCTCGGTGGTGATGGGTCCGGGCTCGATCGATCAGGCCCACACCGCCGACGAGTGGGTCGAGACCGCCCAGGTCGAAGCCATGTGCGAGCTCTTCGTGACGATGCTCGAGGCCTAGGCGCCGGTACCGAGCCCGCCCGAGTCCTGTGTTAGGGTCGTGACTCGAGGCCGGTGCGGCCTCGGGAGCCGCGGCGCGGAAGGCTCCGTCAGTCGTCGCGGCGTCCGGAGACGGCGTTGCCGCAGGCTGGGAGGAGCTTTCGTGAGTTGGTTCTTCGGAATCGTGGCCGCGTGGTCGCTCTTGGTGAGCGGAGTCGTCCAGGCGGCGCCGGTAGCGACGAACATCATCTTCACGCTGACGATTCAGGGCTTGAGCCCGATTTCCTTCTCGGAAGTCGGAACGGTTTCGGTGTCCGGTAGCACCGTGTCGATTGCTGCTGGCACCGTTTCGCTGCCGGCTCCGGTCGTCGTGCCCGTAACCTCCACCACGGCGATCAACTCGATTGCCGCCATGACCATCAGCAACCAGGCTGGCACGTTCTCGGCCGGTGGCGTGACGGTCCATGCTCCAGGGGAAGTGTGCGGTGGCGGCGTCGCACCGGGCATCGCCTGCAACACGGGTGGCGGTGTCGGTGGGGCCATGGGCCTCGACGGCTTCGTGAACGTCTTCACTCCGGTCATCGTCCCGATCCCGGTCGATCTGAACGCGGCTCAGCTCGGTCAGGGGGGTGCCACGGCCTCGCCCTTCACGATAGACGCCGCCGTCTTCAGCACGGGAGTCGGCGCGGTGAACTCGGGCACGAACATCGTCACGTTAGCGGGCGCCTCGGGCCCGCTTACGCTGGTTTCGCCGACCTTCGTCTCAGTCCTCGGCAACCAGTTCCCGATCTTCACGACGATCACATTCACGAACGTGAGCCTGCCGGTACCGGAGCCGGGCAGCCTGCTGGCCATGGCCACGGGCTTCGCGGGCCTTCTGCTTCTCGCCAGCCGCCGGAAGTGAGCGAGTCTCCGCTCCTGGGGCCGGCCAAGCTCGCCGAGGCCGGTCCGGAGCCGGAACGCTTGACCCCCGCAGCGCACCGGGATAAGTGAGGGGAGGGGGGAACACCATGATTCTCGGTCTTTCGGGGCCCTACGGTGCAGGCAAGGGCGAGGTCATGGCGTACCTCGAAAGCCGGAGCTTCTATGCGCTCTCGCTTTCCGACGTCCTGCGCGACGAGCTGCGCGAGCGCGGGCTCGAAGAATCGCGCGAGCGCATGATCGAGGTCGGCACCCAGCTGCGCGAGCGCTACGGCCCGGGGGCGTTGGCCGTCCGCCTGCTCGACAAGCTCGCGCCGGACCGCAACTACGTCGTCGATTCCGTTCGCCACCCCGCGGAGGTCGAGACCCTTCGCGAGGCCCACGGCGATTTCAAGCTCGTGTGGGTCGACGCAGACATGGAGACCCGGCTCGAGCGCCTGAAGGGCAGGGCCCGCCCGGGTGACCCGGAGACCCTCGAGCGCCTGAAGGAGCTCGAAGGCCGGGAGCGCGGGGGCGAGAACGCCGCCGGGCAGCAGATGGCGGCCGTCCAGGCATTGGCGGACTTCACCCTGCGCAACGACGGCGGCAAGGAGGAACTCCACAAGGCGATCCAGACCATCCTCTCCCGCTCGCTTTTTTTCGAGCGCCCTGACTGGGACGAGTACTTCATGAACATTGCCGAGGTGGCTGCATCTCGAAGCAATTGCGTGAAGCGCAAGGTCGGGGCCGTCATCACGATCGATCGCCGGCTCGTGGCCACGGGCTACAACGGCACCCCCCGCGGCGTGCGCAACTGCAACGAAGGGGGCTGCCCGCGCTGCAACGCCTTCGGGCAGAGCGGGGCGGGGCTCGATACCTGCCTGTGCTCCCACGCCGAGGAGAACGCCATCGTCCAATCCGCGTACCACGGGGTCCCGGTCCGCGGCGGCACGATCTACACGACGATGTCTCCGTGCCTGCAGTGCACCAAGATGATCATCAACGCGGGCATCGTGGCCGTGATCTACAACGGCGACTACCCGCTGGGGGAAAGCTCCCTCGAGATCCTCTCGGACGCCGGGGTGAAGCTCGAGAAGGTGGACAGCCGCGGGCCCTGAGTCCGCGTTGTTATCACCCCAAACTCGCAACTACAGCTTGAATCCCTTCTTCTACCGTAAGTAGAATGCGGTTTCGCAACCACTTGGCTACGCGCGGACTTCACGGAAGAAGGATGCATGACCCAGCTGAATCCTCAGCCGACCTTCGGCGCCCTCCACCGACAATCCATCGCAGACCGCGCCGCGGTCGTCGAGATCCTCTCGCGCCTGCGAGCGCTCGACACGCCCCTGCGAAACGGGATGGATCGGCGGAATCGGTCGAGGACGGCCGGATTTGCGTTCCCTTCCAGGCTCCGTCTCAACTGAGAAAGGCCCTCGTGCAGACCTCTCCTACGTACCGCCTAGGGCAGCCGATAGCTCCGGGTGTCATTGATGAGCTTCACGCCAGCGCAATCAAGGATTCCAAAGAGATCCAGGCGGTTCTAGCCAGGGTGTGCCGCGAGCGTATTCCCCTCTCTGGGGCTAGGCATCGCTCAGATGATCCCGAGACCGCGTATTTGGAGACAGTCGGGTCCGACTCCGTATCGCTCAGCACTAAGAACTTTGACAAGGCACGGAAGAGTTCGTTGCTTCTCAATTTCTTTCTGGACGGCCTCCCGTACTTCTTCGTCTGTTTGCCTAGTTCTGATTGTGGGGTGGCGGACCGCGTGGTCGCGCCCATGCCCAGTAGGATCTACCGCGCGGAGCGCCGGGATCGGCGCCGCAGCCGAGTTGATGAGGGGGGAGCGCGAGAGGTATCGATCTACTCAGAGTCTGGCGCGACTCTAGCTAGAGGTCGGGTTGTTGATCTCTCGGCGGACGGCCTTCAAGTTGAGCTGCCGACAAGAGGCGCGCAGGACTTAGAGTCCTCGTTTCGAGTGGAGATTCATGGAGAGGCGCTTCGCTGGGCACAGCTGCGCCGAAAGTCCGCGGCTCCCACGCGGGCCGGGTGGAGCCGGGTTGGGTTGTCTACTAGTTCTGTCCGACCCACAGATCTCTACCCAGTGGAGCGCCGTTCTTCGATTCTCCAACTACCAGCAGGCTCTCGGATCAGGCAGAAGCTGAGCCTTGCAGCTGCTGGCGCGAGTGCTGTGATTCGTGGAGCCCTCGGGCGAGCGAAACGAACCTCGGAACGTATCGAGGTGGTGAGGTACCCAAATTCCCGCGGCGAAGAGATCGTGGCGATCGTTGACAGTGTCGGGGAAAGAAGAGGGGCAACGCTGGTCGTTATCCCCCCTGCTTGGGGTCGGACGAAGGAGACTTTGCTCCCCTTGGCGGCGACGATTCTGGCCACCTTCGAGAAAGCAAACGTTCCTGTGGTGGTCGTTCGTTTCGATGGTGTTCGGAAAAGAGGTGAGTCCCACAATGACCCCGAGTGCCTGACCGAAGGAATGGAGAATCTGCACTTCTCGATTTCCGAGGGCGTGAAGGACATTCAGGCCACGGTTGATTACTTCTCAACCTCTCCTGAGTTCGCCACCCAAACCGCCATTTTGGTCAGCTTCAGCGCCGCATCGATCGAGGCTAGGAGGGCTGTTGTGGCAGACCAGACTGGTCTCATCAAAGGTTGGGTTAGCGTTGTCGGTGCTCCCGACCTCCAGTCAGGATTGAAGAAGGTCTCGGGTGGGCTGGACTTCATCGGTGGCGCCGAGCAGGGACTGGAGTTCGGAATTCAGGAACTGATGGGCGTAACGACAGACATCGATAGGGTCGCGAGTGACGCGATTGGGAACGACTTAGCCTTTCTGGAAGACTCTCGTCGAGAGATGGCTGAGATCGACGTTCCAATCACCTGGATCCACGGTAAGTTCGATGCGTGGCTAGACTTGACCCGCGTCCGCGAGATTATGGCGCTCGGCGATACGTCGAGGCGAAAACTGCTTGAGGTACCCACTGGCCATCAGCTGCGGAGTAGTCAAGAGGCGATCGAAGTGTTCCAGTTGATCGCAGTCGAGATCGGAAAGATGGCTACGGAAATGGAGCTTGCTCCTGGCCTTCCCGATGTTTCGGCATTGGAGCTGAAGAGGAAGGCAGAGCGAGCACGGGTCGGCGCACCATCGATCAATGCCGTGGACTTCTGGCGCAACTACCTGCTCGGCCGGGACGGGGGGCTCGGGATCGATTTGATGAATGCGATCGAGCCGTACCAGCGCCTCATGGATACGCAGATTCTCGCCTTAGGCCTAGGCTCTGGGGATCGGGTCGCGGATGTCGGCGCTGGCACAGGAGCATTCCCGCTTAGGCTGCTGGAGTCTGGGGCTCCGCAGGGAATCACGGTTGACCTGATAGATCTCGTTCCCGAGGCATTGAAGCACGCAAGAACTCGAATCGAAAAGGTCGGCACGCCTCATGGCGTCTCTCTTCGTTACATCGAATGCGACCTCGCCGATACAGGGGTGGTTTCAGCAGGTGGCTTCGAGGGCAGGTACGATGCCCTTCTCGCGTCCCTATTTCTCTCCTACGTTGAAGAACCCGAAGCTCAGATTAAGCTGATGTATCGGATGCTTCGTCCGTCGGGGAGGCTGGTCCTTTCGACGCTCCGGAAGGACGCGGACATCTCTCGACTGTTTGTCGAGGGTGTTCGGGAGTTGAGGTCCGGTCGAGCGAGTGAGTTGCTAGGGAGTGTTGGCGAGACTGCGGTTGATGAGTCGCTGCGTCGGTTTCTCAACGACGCCGCTCGGATCCTTGACCTCGAGGAGGCCGGTCGGTTCCACTTTTGGGATGAAGTCGAGCTGCAGGAGATGGTTCGGCGGGCAGGTTTCTCGTCCGTGCGTACATCCGGTGGGTTCGGTGACCCTCCGCAGGCGATCGTTCTGTCAGCGATAAGGCCCAGTTAGCCAAGTCCCCTGCGTCAGCTGGGAGCTGCGACCGCGCGCTGCGGTATCAGCAATAGCAGCTCAAGAAAGCTGTGTTTTCTACCGATTCTGGTCTGAATGGCCGGTTTGGTAGAAGAGGCAGGCAGAGCTTCCTACGAAGCGTACTGGCGAGAGCTCAACCACTATGGTGGAAGCTCTTACATTCGCACCGGAGTGGTGACGACTGCTGTCGTCAACGTCCTCTTCGTCTTCTCTGACTTCTACCTCTTCCCGGCGCAATTCGCAGACTTCTTCCTGGTTCGATGCGCTCTCCAAGTCGGACTGATCGGGCTGTTCTTCGCGCCCTCCAGTGGGGTTCCTGCGCCTGTCTCGAAGTGGGCGTTGACTCTGTCGACTGAAGCGATGCTGGGAATGGTGATCTTCGGTACCGGCGAGCCCTCTGGCGGCTACTACGTCGGGCTAATCCTCTTCCTTGCGGGCGTTCCTGTCCTGTTGCCGTTCTCAGTACGAGAAGCGGCAGTCTTGAGCGTCTGCACGTTCGGACTCTATGCATGCTCTCCGTTGGTCTTGCCATGGGAGATCCCCTGGCGTGAATTCTTGATGAGCTCGGTGTTCTTGTTCTCGGCCGGAATCGTCTGCATCGCTAGTGCCGCGCTTATCGACAACAGCCGCTTTCGAGATTTCGTTCGGCGTCGAGAGGTCGAGAAGGCGCGAGACACCCTGCGGGAGCTCGACCAGCAGAAGTCGAGATTCACTGCGAACGTCCACCACGAGCTTCGCACGCCCCTTACGTTGACCCTCGCTCCGCTCGAGAGCCTTCTGGGGGGTGAGTTCGGCGAAGTCAACCCGCTCCAGCGCGACTACTTGCGCACGATGCACGTCAATGCGCTCAGGCTACTGAAGCTGATCAATAACCTGCTCGATCTGGCGAAGATTGAGAGTGATCAACTTAGGATCGAGCGCCGATTGGTATCGCCGGCTCAGCTTGCGGCAGACATCGTGTCGGGAGCTCAGCCTCTGGCTCGCAAGAAGGGAGTCAATCTCAGCGTTGGCGAGTTCGATGAGTCTCTCTCGATCAACGCGGACCCGGATGCACTCGAGAAGGTGTTGATCAACCTAGTTGGAAACTCATTGAAGTTCACGGATTCGGGCGGGTCGATCTCTGTCTGCGCTCGTGCTGATGGTGATGGAATAAGGCTCGAAGTGTCGGATACAGGCATCGGCCTTGAGCCTCGTGACTGCGAGAGGATCTTCGATCGCTTCGCCCAGGCCGATGGTTCGTCAACTCGTCGGCACGAAGGAACGGGGATTGGCCTGGCGCTCTCGAAAGAGCTGGTCGAGCTGCACGGTGGAAAGATCTGGGCGGTTAGCAAGGGTATAGGCTTCGGGACCAACGTGGCTGTGACCTTGCCACAAGGAGAAGAGGACGTTGCGAGGGAAGATGTCCTTGCGGATGCACCCAGGGAAAGGTCGCAGGTCTCAGGCTTCGCAGATTTGGACGCTCAGCTCTCGCGGGACCATGAGGAGGCGAGCAAGCTCCTGGATCTAGAGCGATCGGTAGACCGATGGGAGCGTACGAAAGGGAGTGCGCACGATGAGGGGGCGCAGGCTGGCCAGGGCGGAGCGGACATGCCGGACGTCTTGGTCTGCGAGGACAACCCGGATATGCGTAGGCTCTTGGTTCACGTCCTGTCGAGTGAGTTCGCAGTCCGGACGGCGAAGAATGGACGGGAGGGCCTCGAGGAAGTGCGGCGCAGAATGCCAGATCTGGTGTTGACGGACGTGATGATGCCGGAGATGTCGGGGACTGAGCTCTGTGAGACGTTGAAATGTGATTCGACGACTGAAGCTCTGCCGGTGATCTTGGTCACGTCCAAGGCAGAGCGCGAGATGAAGATTGAGGGCCTTGAGTTGGGGGCTGACGACTACGTTACGAAGCCCTTCCACTCGCGGGAGCTGCTCGCCCGGGTGCGGAGCTTGGTACGGCTCAGGCAGCTGCAGACTGAGCTTGCGGAACGGAACCGCGCTCTAGAGCATGCGAACGACGAACTTGAGACGACGCTGGATGAGCTGAAGGAGGCGGAGGCCCAGCTCGTACAATCGGAGCGCTTGGCAGCGGTAGGCGAACTCGCAGCTGGTGTCGCTCACGAAGTCAACAACCCTGTGAACTACTCCGTGAATGCGGTCCGTGCCATGAAGCCCTACATCGAGGATCTCGTATCGGCAGCTCGTGAGGTTTGTGGGCTGGTTCAAGAGAGCGGGCCGCCTCTGTCAGGTGAAGAGAAAGCCAAGATTTCCGAGCGGTTGCGGCTGGCTGAGTTGAGCGATACGTCCAGCGCGGTGATAGAGCTCGCCGGTATCGTTGAAGAAGGCCTCGAGCGAACGGGAAAGCTTGTAGGAGATCTTCGAGACTTCTCCAGGCCAGCCCTCGGTGAGAAGGTCCATTTCAGCGTCGTCCAGTCTGTTGATTCTGTCTCGAGATTCTTGCGGCACTCCATGGCAGAGAAGAACGTCTCTGTCGCGGTTAGCTGCGCAGAGGGCGTTCCTCTTGTGGTGGGAGACCCACAGGCGATCGGTCAGGTCCTTCTGAACATCCTAAAGAACGCGTCGGAGGCTCTCGAAGAAGGAGGGGGTGGAAAGATCTCGGTATCGATCGAGGCCCACGCCAGCGGGGTTCAAGTGGCGATTCGTGACAATGGGCCCGGGATCGAGCCTGACGACATAGCGCGACTGTTCGACCCGTTCTTCTCGACAAAAGGTGCAGGGAAGGGCACGGGGCTCGGCCTTTCGATCTCGAGGCAGGTTATCGAGAGCCACGGCGGGACGATCGGAGTGTCTTCTGTTCTAGGCGACGGCGCCTGCTTCGAGATCTGGCTCCCAGAAGAGAACATTGATGCAGCCTGAGCCGCAACGCCTCGTGGATCGACGAGAGTTCCCTGTCCTCTACGTAGATGATGAGAGGGCGAACCTGCGCGCCTTCGAACTCGCCTTTCGTCGAGATTTCACGATTTATACGGCTGAGAGCGGCGCTGACGCGCTCGACCTGATCAATCAACACCCTATTTCCGTCGTGCTCAGCGACCACCGAATGCCCGAGATGACGGGAACCGATTTTCTTTCTCGGGTGCGGGAGGTCGACCCGAGGACAGTGCGCCTCTTGGTCACCGCATACGGTGACGCAGAAACCCTGGCGGACGCAGTCAACCACGGGAAGATCTACCGGTACATCCCGAAGCCTTGGTCGCCCGATCAGATGAGGCAGGTGGTGGTGCAAGCCATCGACCTCTATGCCCTGGAGTCTGAGAAGGACTCGCTTCTCCGGGAACTGACAGCCGTCCGATCGATTAGCCACCAAATCGGCTCTGAATCCGACCTTGACCGCCTCACAAAGCTTGTGGTCCGGGCTGTGGCCTCAGATCTTGGGTTCGATGCTGCGATGATCGGAATCCTCGACAAGGCAGGAGTCCGGTTGACGATGGTGGCTAGCTCAGAGAGCTCCGACCCCGATGGCGGTCTTGCCTGTGAGCTTTCGATCGACGAGGCAAATGGGGGGCCGTGGCTCGAATCCGTTCGCTCGGGAGAGACGAAGTTGGTCGTTGCAGAGACCGCGACGGAGCTCGGCCCGGTCGGCAGAACCCTGGCTGTGGAGCTAGCCGCAGAAGAGATCCTTTCTGTTCCGCTTGTGGGGCCAAGAGGCGCGGTCGGCGTGTTGGTGGTTGACAATCGGAAGGGCGGGAGGTCCTTTCGGGCAGCCGAACGCGCACTCTTGGAGGGCTTAGCCTCTCAGGTTTCTCTTGCGATCGAGAACGCTCGCTCGATGGAGCCGGCTGAATCGGTGTCGGTCGAAGTCGATCAGCTCAAGGTCCTTGCGGCGCCGGCCCTATTGCTAGCTTCAGGGTTCCGTCCAGCGAGGGTCTTGGAGGACTTAATCGCTGAGGTCCGCAGCGATCGAATCGAGGCTTGCACTTTGTGCGATTTGAGCGAGCTGCTTTCCGAGGCTGCTGAGGGGATCGCTGCGGCCGTGGGCCGGGCCGGGGTTTCAATCGCGACGGACGTCGAGTCGGGCAAAGTCTCGGGGCCGAGGTCTCGTCTCACTCTCTGCCTTGCTTTGCTCCTCGTGCTCTGTGTCGGGCTCGCTAGGAGAGGTGGCACAATTGGGGTCACCATCGCGGGTGGGCGGGTTGCATTGGTGGTGCCCCTCGATCCTGGAGTGGCGCCCGACCTGGTGGCCTCGAGGGTCATGGAATCCCTTGAGCTGGCAGCCGCTTCCGAGCTCGGTGCCGGCTTCTTTGGACCGCTGAGTGTCGGGCCACTCAACCCCGCGGGCGAGGAGCTTCGGGTCTCGGTTTCGATCGGGTGAGGCGCCCTGCGCCTTGCGGGGCTTCTGAGGCTTTCTGATGATCTAGCGAGGGTTTCTACCTTGCTTTTCGGCTCTTTGCATCGGTTCGGCGCAGACCGGCCTCCCCTCGCCTTAGACTGATCGCCGATGCATTTTCAGTTCTCGGACTTCGAGTTGGACGAAGGCAGGCGGCTTCTGCTTCGTCGCGGCCAGCCCGTAGAGATTGGGCAGTTGGTCTTTGACTTGCTCCTTTATCTCATCCGCAATCGCGATCGAGTAGTCAGAAAAGCCGAGCTTCAAGAGGAGATCTGGCAAGGGCGGGCGATCGCTGCTTCGACTATTCCGACTGCCATCAATTCACTCAGGACTGCCCTCGGCGACTCGGCGGACAATCCTACAACGATCCAGGCAGTGTACGGGAAGGGGTATCGGTGGCTCGTTAATGTCCGAGAAGCTGACAGCGATCATCAGAACATCGAGCTGCGAACCGAGTCTCAAGGGTTTGTAGGGAGGAGAACTGAGCTCTCGCAGTTGACAAGCGTGATCGATCTCGATCTTGGGATGACCGGAGTTGCGCTGGTGCTGGGAGAGGCGGGAATAGGAAAGACTCGACTGATAGAAGAGTTCGCGCTGCGGGCTAGACGGAGGGGATGTCGCGTTGCGGTGGGGCGCTGTTCTGAGGCGCGCCGAGGCGCTCCGTATACCCCGTGGCAGCAGGTGTTTCGATCACTCGGCCTGGCTGATCGCTGGGAGTCGGAGCTCTCTGCGATGCAGTCCCGGCAGGCGAAAGCGGCGAGCTCCGCAAGCATGATTCTCTTTGATGCGTTCGAGTCCATTGGGCAGGCGCTGTCGGATCTGGCAGTGGATTCGCCTGTCTTGGTCGCGATCGACGACCTCCAGGTCGGTGATCCGTCATCTATCGTGCTCTTCGAAGCTCTGGCAAGGGAGCTGCGTCCCGCTGGTGTTCGGCTGGTCGCGTCATTTCGATCGCACGAGCTCGAGCGAATGCCGGCGCAGCTGGCGGCGAAGATCCAGAGGCTAAGCCCTGTCAACACGGTGGCCCTGCACGGGCTGACTAGAGGAGAGGGAATTTCCCTCTTGGGTGGGCTTGGCTGCGAGGGCTTTGACGAGGATACGGTGGACCAGCTGATGGCGCGAACCGCAGGAAATCCTTTCGCTCTTGAGCAGTTCGCCCATGAGATGAAGATGGCGGGGATGAGATCAGTTCCGGTGGGCTGGGTAGCTCCAGGCGTCGAGGCGATGCTCGAAGCGCGACTCGATCGCCTCAGAGCCGAGACTCGAGATGTCTTGCAGGCGGCGGCTGTCGTGGGGCAAGAGCCGAATGTGGGGGTCCTGAGTCGCTTGCTAGGGCGAGAGCCCGCGGAGGTTCTGCCGGAACTCGAGGAGGGAGTCGGTGCGGCAATCCTCCGTCAGGTTGGGCCTCTCGAGTTTGTGTTCGCGCACGGTCTTCTTAGGGACGTTCTGTACTCTTCTCTCTCTGCTGAGGAGCGTTCTCGTGCACATCTGGGGGTCGTCTCAGCCCTGCGAGACATACATGGTGTCTTCGTCGGTGAGGTCGCATGTTTGGCGGCTCCGCATGGGCTCGCGGCGGGAAGGCTTGATGACACAGATGGCTGGCTGAAGACGCTTGAAGAGGCTGCGGAGTGGTCGGCAAGGAATCTTGGGTTCCCCGAGGCAGTCGAGTATCTGCAAGAGTCCGTCGATCTCCTAGATCGGGCGGGGCCGGCAGATCCGATGCTGCGTGCGGATCTTCTGATAAGGCTAGGAACGGCCCAGCGGCGAGCAGGCCTTCCCCGGGAGGCCGAGAGGTCTTGCAAGCGCGCGGCGGAGTTGGCACGAGCGTGTGGTGATCCAGAGACGCTGGCCCGGGCGGCACTCGGATACGCGCCCGACTTCTTCGCGATCGAGGCGGGCGTAGTCGATGAATTCTTGATTGAGGCACTTGAAGAAGTCCGCTCACTCGGCGCTCGGGTTCCCCTAGAGCTTCAAGCCAAGGTTTGCGGTCAGCTGGCGATAGCATTGTATTGGTCCGTGCGACACGACGAGTGTGTGGGGCTTGCGCAAGAAGCGTTGGACAAGGCGGCAGTGGCGGGCTCGCCGGAATCGCAAGTCTTCGCTGCGACGGCCAGGGAGGTTGCCTGCTGGGGGCCAGGTGGGGCGTCTGAGAGGGCGGCGCTCGCGAGTTGGGCGATCGCGCATGCTGTCGACAACGAGGACCGGGAGATGGAGCTCGTGTATCGCCTGTATCGGTTGACCGGGTTGCTTCAGGTCGGAGAGTTTGAGGCGGCGGAGGTCGAGGTCGCGGAGTTCTCAAGGAAGGCCGCGGCTTCTCTCAACCCAAGCGCGCTGTGGTATCGGGATCTCTTCTCTGCGATGCAGGCTATGACAGAGGGTAGGTGGGGCGATGCGGAGGAGTGTGCTGCACGCTTTGAGGAGCGAGGGAGAGAGCTAAACGACCGGAACGCCGAGAACTCGGCTGTGATTCACAGACTCTATCGAGAGATCGAGATCGGAAGCCTTGCCGAAGGGGTCGCGATCGCCGAGCGCCAAGCGCTGCTCTATCCGCGACTCCGTGCCTACGAGTGCGCGCGAATCCATTTCCTCGCCGGCGCGGGCCGGCGGGAGGAGGCGAAGGCCGCCCTCGCGAAGATCGTCTCGCCATCTGCTGTTCGATTGCCGCAAACAGCTGAGTGGTTGATCAGTGTCGCGCTGATCGTCGAGCCATGTGTCCTTCTCGGCGACAAGCGTCGGTCCGAGGTGTTGTTCGACGCGTTGTTCCCGTACGAAGACCAGTACCTTGTCGTGGTCTACTCCGTAGCCGTCTGGCGCCCAGTCAACTACTACCTCGCGCGCTTGGCCATGACGGCTGGCAAGTACGAGCGGTCGGAGGAGCTCTTCGAGAAGGCGCTGTCGCAGGCTGAGGCGGCGGAGGCGCCGCCCTGGGTCGCGCACATCGAGCTGGGGTATGCGGAGTTGCTTCGGAAGCGGGCCGGGCCCGGGGATGGGCGGAAGGCGCGCGAGATGGCGCTGCGGTCGGAGGAGAAGGCGAAGGCTCTCGGGATGAAGCCGCTTCTGGGCCGCGCGCGTGAGTTTCTTTGGGGGAGCCGCGCGACAGCTTGACCCCGCCCATCGAGATTGGTAGTAAAACCACGCACTTGGCTGCGCGTTGCGGCCAGGAGACCTTCTTTGGGAGATCGCGTGCGCGCTACGGGTCTTTTGTTCGCTCTTGCAGTCGCCTTGCTCGCCGGTGGAGCGGAGCTGCGTGCCGATGACGTCACTGCCGCGGCCCCCGCCGGTTCGCGCGCGCGGATCGCGATCCTTCCGATGGTGGTGAACACCTCGGGTGAGCAGGCGTACCTCCGCTCGGGCCTCGCGGACATGCTGGCCTCGCGCCTGGGGCGCAATCCAGAGCTGGCGGTCGTTCGCATCGAGGATGAAGCCCTCGCGACGTCGGATCCCCAGCGGGCCGCTGCCCTGGCCATCGAGAACGGCGCTCAGTACGCGGTGTTCGGGGCGTTCACCCAGTTCGGGGAAGGCGCCTCCCTCGACGTGCAGTGTCTCGACGCCGCCGCCTTCGGCAACGACGACGACCCCCGGGCGCGGCGCATCTTCATCCAGTCCGGCACGGTCGGCGAGATCATCCCGCAGCTCGACGCCACGGCCGGCAAGATCAGCCTCTTCGTCGCCGGCTCGGCCCACGTGGCGGAGCCGGAGCTCCCGGCCGTCGCAGCGGGGCCCGCTCCGGCGGCCCCCCGCGCAGCCGCCAACGAGGCCGGCCTCGAGGATCTCCGCCGCCGGCTCGAGACGATCGAGGACTTCCTCTTCAGCGGGAAGGCCGAGGAAAAGACGGCCGAGGCGGCCCCGGAAGAGGGCGCTTCCCCCGAGACCCGCCTTCGCTAATCTCCGCCCCTCGCGGTGGCCGGCTCGCTCGGCCCGCGGCCCCAGAGGCGGAGTAGCTCAGCCGGTTAGAGCGCGGCTCTCATAAAGCCGAGGTCGAGAGTTCGAGTCTCTCCTCCGCCACCACCTTCCTGCCACTCGCTTGCCTGCGCGCTTCCGCTGCGCCGCGCATCGTCTTCAGCGCCTCCGGGAAACGGCCGAAAACGTCTCCGTAGGGCGATCCACGCCTGCGGAGTGAACGTGATGGAAGCCGCTGCCCCTTCGACGCCCGAGGCTCGCCCCAAGCGCGCAACGCTGCGCCTGGTCGAGCCGGAGCTCCAGCTTCGCCTGCCGCTGCTCGTCGTCGGCGTGACGGTGGCCTTCGCCGTGGCCGCGACGCTCCACAGCTGGTGGGCCTACTCGCAGCTCCTGCGGAGCGTGCCCTCCGCGCCCGACGGCTACCTCGAGCTGCTCGGCGATCAGACGCGCAACTTCATGGGCATCTCGTTCCTCTTCCTCGTCGCCTACGGCTTCGTGGTGGTGTGTCTGTGCATCGCCTACCTGCGTCGCGTGGTCGGCCCGGTCGTGGCCTTCCGCCGTCAGGTGGAGTCGCTGCGCCGCGGCAACTACAAGGCGCGCAACACGCTGCGCGCGGGCGACCCGTTCGGGGACCTCTCGGACGATCTCAACGATCTCGCCCAGGCCCTCGAGGTGCGGCGCGAGATGAAGCTCCTGAACCACTGAGGCGCCTTCCGGGCCGCACCCGCGCCCGGCATCACGCGGCGACGACGAAGTCCTCGAGCAGCTCTTCGATGCGCTCGTAGGCGTCGAGCTCGGCGGGCACGGCCCGCTCCGAGAGCAACCCGGCGACGAGCGCTCCCGGCAGCGCGGCAAAGCCCACCCCCGTGGCCAGGGCCGCCAGGAAGCGCCGGCGCGAAGCGCGGAGCTGGGCGGCGCCGGGGAAGGCCGCGGCCGCGAGCGCGCCGCTCCCGAGCGCGAGGGAGCGTTCGATGCCGCGCCGCCGCGCCGCCTCGGCCCGGCCGCGCCGGAGCAGGCCCCGCGCGCGGTCGATGGCCTCCGCATCGACGGCGGGCAGCATGCGCGCGGGCTGCGGTGCGATCTCGGCCGTCAGGCACAGGCCGGCGTGGTCCGAGAACGTTGCCGCTTCGCCCGCCACCTCGAAGGTGCCGTCGAAGACGCGTTCGATCTTCAAGGGCCGCGCCCCGGTCTGGGTCCCGGGCCGGCAGAACGCGTAGTCGATGCGCTCCCCGCCGCTGTGGCCGGCGCCCCGGTAGGGGTGGGGCGCGAGGATCGTGTCCTGGGGGTTGTCGAGGGCGACCGCCGGGTCCGTGAACTGCGAGAGGCCCAGGAGGACGGCGTGGTCCGGGTTGCCTTCGCGCATGTTGAAGTCGCCGAGGGCCACGACGGGTTCCGGCCGCCGTGCCACGGAGCCCGCGATCTGGATCCCCTGCGCGGTCCGGATGCCGCGGTATTCGTCCACGGGGTCCGGGGTGTACTGCGCCTGGAGGTGCGTGTTGATCACCAGGACGGGGCCGCCCGGCGTCGTGAGCCGGGCCGTCGCGAACCCCTTGCCGCCCCAGTAGTCCCCGTGGTGGATGCGCTGGGGGAGTCCTGCGAGCCAGAAGGGTTCGAAGCGCACGTCGCCGAGGGGTTCGCGCGAGAGGAACATGAGCCCGCTTCCGCCCCGCGCATCGCCGGGCCGGTGCCAGGTGTGGACGTAGCCGGCCCCGCGCGTCTCGGCGATGAGCTGCGCGCGGGCTTCGTTGGTCCACACCTCCTGGAGCCCGACGACGTCGAGCTCGAGCCGCTCGATCTCCCGCGCGATGGCCATCATGCGCTCGGGGACGTGCCGGGCGACGCCGAAGGGCAGGGCCCAGACGTTGAGCGTCGCGAAACGCAGGGTCGTGGCGCTCATGGCCCGACTTCTCCGAGCCGCCACTTCTGGACCTTCCCGGTTTCCGTGCGGGGGAGCGCGTCGAGCACGACCCAGCGCTTCGGGATCTTGAAGGCGGCGAGCTGATCCCGGGCCCACACGGCGATTTCCTCTTCGTCGAAGCGGGTGCCCGCTTCGGGCACGACGTACGCGCAGCCGGTCTCGCCCCAGCGCTCGTCGGCCTCGCCGACCACCGCGACCTCGCGCAGGCCCGGGTGCGTTTCGAGCACGGCTTCGACCTCGGCGGGGTAGACGTTCTCGCCGCCCGAGATGTAGAGATCCCGGGCCCGACCGACGAGGGTGATGAAGCCTTCTTCGTCGCGGCGCGCGAGATCGCCCGTGCGGAGCCATTCGCCGCGCAGGGTCGCGGCGCTGTCCTCGGGCCGCTGCCAGTAGCCGAGCATGTTGATCGGGCCGCGCACGACGATCTCCCCGGTCTCGCCGACGGCGGCGTCGCGCCAGGATTCCGTCGGCCCCTCGAGGCTCTCGGCCAGGACGACGCGGATCTCCGCATGGCGCACCGGGCGCCCGACGCTCCCGGCCTTGCGCACGGCGTCCTCGGCATCGAGGCACGTGAGGATGGAGGTCTCGGTCTGGCCGAAACCCTGCTTCACGGTCAGGCCGTGGCGCTCGTAGGCGCGGATCAGCTCGACGGGGATCGCCGCGCCGGCGGAGAACAGGAAGCGCAGGCTCTCGAGGTCCCGGGCCGGGGATTCGGGCCGGTCGTGTTCGTCGAGCAGGCGCTGGAACATCGTCGGCACCGCGCCGAAGAAGGTGATCTTCTCGGCTTCGACGGTCTTCCAGACGGCCGTGGCGTCGAACTCGGGAAGGAGCAGGGCAGCACCGCCGACGTAGAGCGTGGGGAGCGTGAGGATCGCGAGCCCGAAGGAGTGGAAGAGCGGGACCACGACGAGCACGCGGTCCTCGGCCGTCATGCGGAAGTAGATCTCCGCGTTCCGGCAGTTGTAGTCCGTCTTGCGGTGCGGGAGGAGGGCGCCCTTGGGCGTTCCCGTCGTGCCCGACGTGTACATCAGGATCATCGGGTCTTCGGGGGAGACCGGCGCGAGCGGCGCCTCGGTCTTGGCGGCGTCGAGGGCGGCCTCGTAGGCGTCGCGCGCGGGGTCGCCGCCGAAGGGCAGCGAGCAGGCCGGGCGGTGGCGTGCGCGCTCGTAGCCGCGCTCGAGGGTCTCGCCGAGCCCCGCACTGTGGACGACGGCGCGCGGGGTGCAGTCGTCGAGAAGGACGGCGAGCTCGCGCGGAGACCAGCGGGAGTTGACCGGCACCGCCATGGCGCCGAGCCGCGTCGCCGCCAGAACCGTCTCGACGTAGGGCGTGTGGTTTCCGCCGAGCACGGCCACGCGGTCGCCCCGGCCGACGCCGGCTTCGGCCAGGGCGCCGGCGCAGCGCCGCACCCGGACGGCGAGCGCCTCGTAACTCAGGCGCCGCCGCGCATCGGTGAGGGCCAGGGCTTCGGGCCGTTCTCTCGCGTGGCGCTCGATCCGGCTCGCGAAGTTGTGTTCCGGGGCGGCTTGCTCCACGGCGCGGGAATACCAGGGGCGGCGCGGTCCCGCCACGCCCGCGCCGGGGAAATCGCGCCGGAAGACGGGCTCTGGGAACGAGGCTCTTGCCACGCTTCGGCCGGATGGGGCAGGGTGCGTCCCGGAACGCGCTTCGTCGCCTCGTGCGGGGCGCCAGACTGGAGCCAAGGATGAATCTGAAGGGAGCCCCGGCCCACGTCGGCCGGCACTGTGGCAGCCGGGAGTACGACGTCTCCGAGAAGGTCGTCGCGTTCTACGCGGATGCCCTCGACGACCACCACCCGCTCTACGAGCGCTTCGCGCCGCCGCTCCTCCACCACTCCGAGTGCTACGAGCACCTGGGCGAGTGGTACCTGAAGAACCTGTTCGGGAATCTGCACGGCCAGCAGGATTGGGAACTCTTCGCGCCGATCCCGGTCGGCAGCCGGATCCGTACGCGCTCGACCATCATCGACCGCTACGACAAGCGCGGCCGCAACTACGTCGTGAACGAGACGGACATCATGGACGCCGAGAGCCATGCCCTGCTGGTCCGTGGCCGCACCCACCAATCCTTCCTGCCGCCGAAGAAGGAAGGCGAGGCCGCGGAGGGCGGCGGCGATTTCGTCGTCGATCGCGAGACGGCCGCGAAGAAGGCGCCGCGCCCGCCGTTCCCGACGGCGACGGGCCGTGACCTCGCACCCACGAAGAAGACCGTGGACGCGCGCCGCTGCTGGATGTTCTCCGGCCCGGGCAAGAACTATCACACGGATGCCGAGGCAGCGAAGCAGCTCGGCTTCCCGAACATCGTGGTGCAGGGGATGATGTCGACCTGCTTCATCTCCGAGGTCATGCTGAACGAGTTCGGAACGGGCTGGCTCGAGGGCGGCAAGGCGAGCCTCAAGCTGACCAACGTGCTCTGGGTCGACGAATCGGTCTCCGCCCACGGGAAGGTCCGCGAGGAGCGCACCGAAGGGACCCGGACGCGCGTCGTGTGCGACGTCTGGTGCGACAAGACCGACGGCACGCGCATCCTGCTCGGCGAGGCGAGCGCGCTTCTCTAGACGGCAACGCGGCCAGCCCCGGGCTCGGCTTTCGGCTACACCCGGGGCGTGCAGTTGCCTCCCCGCCGCGTCGCCATCGTCTCGCTGGCCGTGGCGGCGACGCTCCCCGGGGACGCGCTGCTCTACGCGGTCCTCCCCGTTCTCTACGCCGAACTCGGGCTCGAGCTCTGGATGGTCGGGGCGCTGCTGGCCGCGAACCGGGCCGTGCGCCTCGTGACCAACCCGCTCGCGGGCCTCGCCGCGCAGCGCTTCGGAATCCATCGCCCCTTCACCCTTGCGATCTTCCTCACGGCCGCCGTCACCGCCGCCTACGCCGCAGCGCCGGGCTTCGCGGTCTGGTTGGCGCTGCGGCTGGCCTGGGGCGCACTCTGGTCCGTCCTGCGCCTCGGTGGCTTCCTCGCCGCGCTCGCGGCGGGTGAGATCGGCCGCGGCTACGCGCTCGGGTTCTACAACGGCGTCGCGAACATCGGCACGCTCCTGGCGATGGCGACCGGCGGCTTCCTGACGGATCGCATCGGGCTCGAGGCGACGCTGCTGTGCTTCGCCGCCGTGGCGCTGCCGGCGGGGCTCGCGATGTGGCGGGAGGGGCCGGGGCCGGAGGCTCCGTCCGCCGAAGCCGAGGAAGCACCGGCCGAGCTGCCGGGCGTTTCCGAGCGCTGGGGCGTCTACGCGCTGGCCCTGCTCGTGGCGGCCGGAGGGCCGCTCGTGGTGGCGACCCTCGGGCTCGTCCTCGCCGAGCGCTTCGGGCCTTCGATCGGGATCGGCGGTGCGCTGGTCGGGACGGCCACGGTGAACGGGCTCTTCCTCGGCGGCCGGTTCGCGCTGAACCCGGTCTGGGCGCCGTTCGCCGGGCATCTCTCGGACCGCATCGGCCGGCTCCGCTTCGCCGGCGGGGCGGCGTTCGTGACGGCGCTGTCGCTGTGGGCGCTGGCCGGAGAGGGCGGGGTGGCCCGGACCCTGCTCGCGGCGCTGGCCGCCCTGCTTGCGGGCGGGGTCCTCCGCGTCACCTCGGATGCCCTGGCCGGAGACACGGCCCCGGAGCAGGGGCGCGCTCGCTTCATGGGCTGGTTCGCGAACGCCTCGGACCTCGGCACCGCACTTGCGCCCGCGTTGGCCTACGCCCTGGCCGAGCGCTTCGGCATCGAGGCGGTCTATCGGATGGCGGCGGTGCTGCTCGCCATCGGCGGAGGCGCCGTCGTACTCTGGCTCGGTCGCGTTCGGGCGCGCGCACCCGCTCGCGAAGTTCGATAGCCATCGGCTCTGGGGTCCGAGACGCACGGGGGAGGCGGAAGGTGCAAGACACAGCGGTCGAGCGATCGCTTCGTGCCCAAGGGCTCGAAGGTCCGGTCCTCGTGGCCATCTCCGGCGGCATCGATTCCGTGGTCCTGGCCCATGGGCTCGCCGCGATCCACTCGGGCAGCGTCTCGCTGGGCCATGTGAACCACGGCCTGCGCGGCGCGGAATCGGAAGCGGACGAGGCCTTCCTTCGCGGCTTCGCGCGGGACCTCGGCGTGCGCCTCCTCGTGCGGCGCGTCGCACCGGCCGAGCTGCGCGAGGGCGGGCCGTCGCGCGCCCGCCCGACGCTCCAGGAGGCGGCCCGGACCCTCCGCTACGCGGCGCTCGACGAGATGGCCGAAGAGGCCGGCGCTCGCCGGATCGCCACGGCCCACCAGGCCGACGACCAGGCCGAGACCGTGCTCTTCCGGCTGCTCCGCGGGACGGGGCTCGACGGCCTCACCGGGATTCCCCCGGTCTCCCCGGACGGGCGGATCCTGCGGCCGCTGCTCGGTGTCTCAAGGGCGGAGATCGAGGCCCACGCGCGCGCCCACGGCCTCACGTGGCGCGAGGACGCCTCGAACCAGAGCGACGACTACGCCCGCAACCGGCTCCGCCGACACTGGCTCCCGGGGCTCGCACGCGATTTCAACCCGCGGCTCCTCAGGAGTCTCGGCGAACTTGCCGAAACGCTGCGTGGGGATGCGGAGTGGATCGAGGGCCAGGTGGCCCGGGAAGCGGCCGCCCGCTTCCAGGAGGAGGCTTCTTGCCTGCGGATCGAACCCAAGGACTGGGAGGCCCTGCCCGACGCGCTGGCGCTTCGCCTCGCCCGGCGGGCCCTGCGCCTCATGGGGGGCGGCCGGGACGTCTCTCGGGTTCACCTGCGGCGGATGGTCGCCTTCTTTCGGACCGGCCGGCCCGGAACCGCGATCGAGCTTCCCGGGGGCCTCGTGCTGGCGCACGAGGGTGGGAGCTTTCGCCTCAGCCGCGCCGGGTAACGGGTCTTCCCGCGGGGCGGGTGCTAACCTGTGACCACATGGACGTTTCTGGCCTCGAGCCGAGCTCGAAGCCAGGGCGCTCCCTCGCGTTTTCAGCCGCCGCGCCGCGGAGGATCGGGTGAACCAGCAGATCTATCGCAACATGGCCGTCTGGCTCGTGATCTTCCTCTTGATCTCGGGTCTTGCCCTGATGCTTCGCCAGGGCCAGGCGACTCCGGAGACCAAGAGCTTCACGAAGTTCAAGCAGGCCGTGGAGCTCGGTCAGGTGAACAGCGTCCTCATCGAAGAGGGCCACATCACCGGGACCAACACGAACGGCGACGAGTTCCTGACCTACGCGCCGCCGAGCGCCCTGACGGACGAGTTCCTCGCCAACCTGGAGAGCTCCGGCGTCGAGGTGGAGGCGCGCCCCGCGCAGGAGTCGCCGCTCTGGCAGACGATCCTGCTCTATTGGTTCCCCTTCCTCTTGCTGATCGGTCTGTGGGTTTTCTTCTTCCGCCAGGTCCAGTCGGGCGGCGGGAAGGCCATGAGCTTCGGCAAGTCCCGCGCGCGGCTCCTCACGGAGAACTCCCAGCGCGTGACGTTCGAAGACGTGGCGGGCGTCGAAGAGAGCAAGATCGAGCTCGAGGAGATCATCGAGTTCCTGCGCGAGCCGAAGAAGTTCACCCGGCTCGGCGGACGGATCCCGAAGGGCGTGCTGCTCGTGGGCCCGCCCGGAACGGGCAAGACGCTGCTCGCCCGGGCCGTGGCCGGCGAGGCGGGCGTTCCCTTCTTCTCGATCTCGGGCTCGGACTTCGTCGAGATGTTCGTCGGCGTCGGCGCCTCGCGCGTGCGGGACCTCTTCCTCCAGGGCAAGAAGAACGCGCCCTGCATCATCTTCATCGACGAGATCGATGCCGTGGGCCGGCACCGGGGCGCCGGCCTCGGCGGCGGTCACGACGAGCGCGAGCAGACCCTGAACCAGCTCCTCGTCGAAATGGACGGCTTCGAGTCGAACGAGGGCGTGATCCTGATCGCTGCCACCAACCGGCCGGACGTGCTCGACCCGGCGCTCCTGCGCCCGGGCCGCTTCGACCGCCGCGTCGTGGTGCCGCGCCCGGACCTGCGGGGCCGCCTCGCCATCCTGAACGTCCACACCCGGCGCGTGCCGCTCTCGGACGACGTGAAGCTCGACGAGATCGCCCGGGGGACGCCCGGCTTCGTCGGTGCGGACCTCCAGAACCTGGTGAACGAGTCGGCGCTGCTGGCCGCCCGCCGCGATGCGGACCGCGTGGCGAACATCGACTTCGAGCACGCGAAGGACAAGGTCCTGCTCGGCACCGAGCGCAAGAGCATGATCATGAGCGACGAGGAGCGCCGGACGACGGCCTACCACGAAGCCGGTCACACGCTCGTGGCGATGCTCGACGAGCACGCGGATCCGGTCCACAAGGTCACGATCATCCCGCGCGGCATGGCCCTCGGGCTGACGCAGACCCTGCCGGAAGAGGACCGCCACAGCTGGTCGAAGCTGCAGATCCTGGCGCGCATCAAGCACGCCATGGGCGGGCGCGCGGCCGAGGACCTCGTCTTCGACGCCTTCACCACGGGGGCCTCGAACGACCTCGAGCAGGCCACGGAGATGGCCCGCAGCATGGTCTGCAAGTACGGCATGAGCTCGAAGCTCGGCCCGGTCGCCTACGGGAACGACGACAACGACGTCTTCCTCGGGCGGGACTTCGTCTCGCGCAAGGACTACAGCGAGCAGAAGGCCCAGGAGATCGACGAGGAGATCAGCGACATCCTGAACGAGCGCTACGCCGCGGCGCGGCAGGTCCTCGAGGACAACCGCGACGTGCTCGACCGCATCGCCGAGGCCCTGCTCGAGCGGGAGACGCTCCAGGCCGACGATCTCGCGCTGCTCCAGCGCGGTGAGCCCTTGCCCGTGCTTCCGCCGCTGCCCGTCAGCGAGAAGGGGCCGAAGCGCAAGAGCGAGAGTTCGGAGCCGGCCAAGGAGTTCCCGGGCGACAACGTGCCCGACCCCGAACCCGTGGCGGGCTAGAGCCGCAGCCATGAAGGAGAACGGGAGGCCCGCGTGATGGACGAGCCCTTCTTCCCGCGCAGCCCCGAACCGTTCTTCCCTCGAACCCGCGTGACCCTCGTCGGGATCCTGAACGTGACGCCCGACTCCTTCTCGGACGGCGGGCGCTTCGTCTGGGGAGACGGCGGTGTCGACGTGGACGCTGCGGTCGCCGCGGGCCGGAAGCTCGTGGCGGACGGCGCACACGTGCTCGACGTCGGCGGGGAGTCGACCCGCCCGGGCGCGGAGGCCGTCCCGGTGGCCGAGGAGGTGCGGCGGACGGCCGGCGTGGTTGCTGCGCTCGCGAAGCACCTCGAGGTCCCGATCTCGATCGATACGCGCAAGGTCGAGGTCGCCGAGGCGGCGCTCGACGCCGGCGCCCGGATCGTGAACGACGTCTCCGGCCTCGGCCACGCGCCCGAGCTGGCCGGCCTGTGCGCCGAGCGCGGCGCGACGCTGCTGCTCGGTCACCTGCGCGGCGAGCCCGCGAGCATGCAGGCCGACCCGGAATTCGAGGACGTCGTCGCGGAGGTGACGGCGGAGCTCGAGGCGTCGCTCGCGACGGCCCGCGCGGCCGGGGTGCCGGAGGAGCGCCTCGTCGCGGACCCCGGCATCGGGTTCGGCAAGACGCTCGAGCACAACCTCGCGCTCCTCGCGAATCTCGACCGGCTGCGTTCGGCGCTCGGCGTCCCGGTGCTCGTCGGAACCTCGCGCAAGTCCTTCCTCGGCCGACTGACCGGCGACGAGGCGGGCGAGCGCGGCACCGCCACCCAGGCGGCCGACGCCATCGCCATCTTCCAGGGCGCGGATGCCGTCCGCGTCCACGACGTGGCGGCGGCGGCCCGCACCGCCGCGGTCGCCGCAGCGCTCCGCGGCGAGCGATCCGGGGCGCAGCCGTGATCACCTTCCTCTGGGAGCAGCTCGAATCGGTCTGGGAGTACCTGACGACGACGGTCACCCTGATCGACGTCGTCGACGTCACGGCCGTGGCCCTGGCGATCTACTGGGTGCTGATGCTGATCCGCGGCACGCGGGCCGTGCAGATGGTGACGGGCTTGCTGCTCCTGACCGGCGTCCGGCTGGTCGCCGACTGGGCGAACCTCGAGACGGTCGCCATGATCCTCGAGAACTTCTTCGGCTGGGCCGTCGTGATCCTCGTCGTGATCTTCCAGCACGACATCCGGCGCGCGCTCACGCGCATGGGCCGCCCGCTGTTCACGAGCGGGACCCAGCTGAACCAGTCCGAGATCCTCGAGGAGGTGGTGCGCGCCGCCCAGCGGCTCTCGCAGAACGCGGTCGGCGGGCTCATGGTGCTCGCGCGGGACAACCGGCTCGACGACCAGGTCGAGGGCGGTGTCCCCATCGACGCGGTCGTGAACCGCGAGATGCTCGCCGCGATCTTCCAACCGACCTCGCCGCTCCATGACGGCGCCGCCGTGATCCAGGATGGCCGCATCAGCCAGGCGCGCTGCGTGCTGCCCCTGACCCAGCGCGCGGGCCTTCCGGAAGGGGTGGGGACGCGTCACCGGGCGGCCGTCGGCCTGACCGAGGAGAGCGATGCGCTGGTCGTCGTCGTCTCGGAGGAGACGGGGCAGATCGCGCTCTCGAGCCGGGGGGAGCTCTTCGCGGCGCTCGACCCGCCGCAGCTTCGCGACATGCTGCGCGACCAGATGGCCGCGGCCCCGATCCCGGCTGAGGCGGAGGAGGAAGCCGAAGACGCCGCGCCCCCCGCGCAGAAGAAAGACTCGAACACGGGTGCCGCCGATGCCCCGACCCCGAGCGGAGGCTAGGCATGGGCTTCCTGACGCGGAACCTGCGGTACAAGATCCTCGCCATCCTGAGCTCCCTCGTGCTCTGGAGCGTGGCGCACGGCACGGCGGACATCGAGCGCGGCTACGACATTCCCGTCCTCTTCACGAACCTCCCGGACGATCTCGTGATCGTCGACCAGAACTCGGACGTGGTGAACGTGCGCATGCGCGGCAGCCGGGCCGGCCTGCGCCGCATGGCCGTCGAAGGTTTCGAGTACCCGGTCGATGCCTCGGGCGCGCGCTCGGGCCGGGCGAACTTCGAGGTCGACCTCGGGCAGATCGAGTTCCCGCGCGGCGTGAATCCGGTCTCCCGCTCGCCTTCGAACCTGATCGTGAACTTCGAGCGGAGGAGCAGCCGCGTGGTCCGCGTGAAGCCGGACATCAGCGGGACTCCGGCGGAGGGGTTCGCCGTGGTCGGCGTGGATCTGCAGCCCTCCGAGGTCCGGATCACGGGCGCTCGGAGCGAGGTGCGGCGCCGCGGCGAGATCGTGACGGAGAACATCGACGTGACGGGCCTCGACGAGACCGAGGAGCGGGAGGTCCGGATCTCGCTCAACCGCCCGAACGTGTGGCTGGCCGAGGACCGCGTGCTGAAGGCGACGATCCGGGTTCAGCGGGCGACCGCGGCGAAGAATCGCTAGTCGGTCCGGTCAGAGTACGAGCCGCGCCGCCCGGGCGCGCGGAGTGGGAGTCGAGATTCGATGGCGCAGCGATCGAGGATTTTTGGAACCGACGGCGTGCGGGGGACGGCGAACGTCTATCCGATGACCGCGGAGATCGCCCTTTCGTTGGGCCGAGCGGCGGCCCACATCTTCCGCGGGGACGGCGGCCGCCATCAGATCATCATCGGGAAGGACACGCGGCTCTCGGGTTACGTCTTCGAAGACGCGCTCACCGCGGGCATCTGCTCCATGGGCGTCGACGTGCTGGTGGTCGGCCCGATGCCGACTCCCGCCATGGCGTTCCTCACGGCGGACATGCGCTGCGACGCCGGCGTGATGATTTCGGCGAGCCACAACCCGTACCAGGACAACGGGATCAAGTTCTTCTCGAGCACCGGCTTCAAGCTGCCCGACGAGATCGAGGCGAAGATCGAGCGCCTGATCGAATCGCCGGACTTCGACGCCGTCCGCGCCGGGGCCGACGAGATCGGCCAGGTCACCAGAATCGAAGACTCCGAGGGGCGTTACGTCGTCTTCCTCAAGCATACGTTTCCCGCCGACCGGACCCTCGACGGGATGAAGATCGTGCTCGATTGCGCGAACGGCGCCGCCTACAAGGTCGGGCCGGCGGTGCTTTCGGAGCTCGGCGCGGACCTCGTCGTGCTGGCCAGCGAGCCGAACGGGCGCAACATCAACGAAGGCTGCGGGGCGATGCACCCCGAGAACGCGGGGAGGGCGGTGCGCGAATCCGGCGCCGATCTCGGCGTGTGTCTGGACGGCGACGCGGACCGCTGCATCCTGATCGACGAACACGGCGAGGCGGTGGACGGCGACGCCGTGCTCGCGATGTGCGGCGCGGACCTGAAGGAGCGGGGCGCGCTCTCCGGCGGCAACCTCGTGGCGACGGTGATGAGCAACCTCGGCCTCGAGCGCTACCTCGACGGCATCGGGGTCGGCCTGCTGCGGACCCCCGTCGGCGACCGCTACGTCGTCGAGTCGATGCGCGAGAACGGCTGCAACCTCGGCGGCGAGCAGTCCGGCCACGTCGTCTTCCTCGACCACAACCGCACTGGCGACGGCATGATCACGGCCCTCCAGGTGATGGCGATCATGCTGCGCACCGGACGCAAGCTCTCGGAGCTCGCGGCGGAGATGACCCGCTACCCCCAGGTCCTCGTGAACGTGCGCGTCGCCGAGAAGCGGCCGCTCGAGGAGCTGCCGGACTTCCAGAAGGCCCTCGCCGCCGTGGAAGCCGAGATGGGCGACCGCGGGCGCGTGCTCGTCCGCTACAGCGGGACCGAGTCGAAGGCCCGCGTGATGGTGGAGGGCGAGGACGAGGCGCGCGTGGCGGAGGTCGCCGCGGATCTCGCCGAACGCCTCCAGAAGTCGCTGGCGGCGTGAGCACGATCTTCCCGCTCGTCGGCGCGCGGACCATGCGCGCCCTCGATCAGCACACGATCGGGGACCTCGGCGTTCCCGGCGAGGTGCTCATGGAGAGCGCGGGCCGCGCGGTCTGCGAAGCCGTGCTGGCGGTGCGCCCGCGCGAGGGGAGCGTGCTGTGCGTGTGCGGCGCCGGGAACAACGGCGGCGATGGCTTCGTCGTCGCGCGCCAGCTCGCGGCGCTGGGCATCGAGGTCGGCGTCGTGCTGGTCGGCGACCCGGAGAGCCTGGCCGGTGACGTCGCGGCGAACGCCGCGCGCGCCCGCGCGTTCGGCGTCCCGATCGAGACCTTCGACGGCGCACTCCCCGAGGCCGACGTGATCGTCGATGCGCTCTTCGGGACGGGGCTTTCCCGCGAGATCACGGGCGCCCCGGCCGAGGCGATCCGGGCTCTCGATGCGGCCGACGACGAAGCGATCGTCGTCGCGGTCGACCTGCCTTCGGGCGTCGATGCGGACACCGGCGGCATCCACGGCGTGGCGGTCGACGCGGACCTCACCGTCACGATCGGCCTGCCGAAGCTCGGGCTCGCCCTCGAGCCGGGGCGCAGCCTCGCCGGCGCGGTGACCGTCGCTCGCATCGGGATCGCCGACCCCGACGAGGATCGTCCGGCCGAAGCCGAGCTCTGGTCTCCGGCCGCGGCGGGCCTGCGCCTTCCGGAGCGGCCCACCGCGGGCCACAAGGGGAGCTTCGGGCACGTGCTCGCCGTCGCCGGTTCCGAGGGAAAGACGGGGGCGGCCGCGCTGTGCGCCGCGGCGGCCGGCCGCGGCGGAGCCGGGCTCGTGACCCTCGCCTGTCCGGCGGGTCTGAACGACATCCTCGAACTGAAGTGCACCGAAGCGATGACCGTCCCCGTGTCCGACACGGCCGATCGGGCCTTCTCGGCGGGGGCGGCGGCCCGGCTGATCGCGCTCGCGAACGAGCGCGACGCGGTGGCGCTCGGGCCGGGGATCGGGGCTTCGGAGGAGACGCGCAAGTGTGTGCGGAGCGTCGTGGAAGGGGTCGGCGTGCCGCTCGTCCTCGACGCCGACGGCTTGAACGTGCTGGCCGCCGATGCGGAGGCGATGGGCGCGCTGCGGGGCCGCCGGGCCGCGACGATCCTGACGCCGCATCCGGGCGAGGCCGCGCGCTGGCTCGAGACCGACGCCGCGGCGGTCAATGCGGATCGCGTCGGCGCGGCCCTGCGCCTGGCCGAGCTCTCGGGCGCCGTCACCCTGCTCAAGGGCGCGGCGAGCGTGGTCGCCGGCCCGGACGGGCGCGTCGCCATCAACCCGACGGGAGGCCCGGCCCTCGGAACCGGCGGGACGGGCGACGTGCTGACGGGGCTTTGCGCCGGGCTGCTCGCCCAGGGCTGCGAGGCCTTCGAGGCGGCGGCGCTGGCGGCCTTCGTCCACGGCGAGGCGGGCGACCGGCTCGCGGCGCGAAGCGGAGAGTCCGGCCATCTCGCGGGCGACCTGCTCGAAGAGCTCCCGGCGAGCTTCGAGGCGCTGCGCGAGGCGGCCCGGGAATCCTTCGAAGAGCCCGAGGCGGAGGCCGCCCTTGCAGTGGCGTTCCCTCGGCCCTAGCGATACGGCCGGCCTCGGCCGGCGGATCGCGGCGTCGATTCCCGAGGCGGGCCTGTTCATTTCGCTCACCGGGCCGCTCGGGGCCGGCAAGACCGTCTTCGTGAAGGGCGCGGCCGAGGCGCTCGGCATCCCGCCGGAGGAGGTCTCGAGCCCGACCTTCGTCCTGGCGAACCGTTACGAAGGGCAGGGCGTCCTCGTCCACGGCGACCTCTACCGGATCGAATCCGAGCCCGAACTCCTGGCGGCGGGGTTCCTCGACTGGCTCGAGCCCGGGGCGCTGGTCGTGGCGGAGTGGGGCGATCGCTTCCCCGACGCGCTACCCCAGGATCGGCTGGAGGTCCGCATCGAGCGTACCGGCGACCAGGAGCGGGCGATCGCGGCCCGCGCCTCGGGCGCCGCGAGCGAGCGCGTCCTGCGAGCGGTCGGAGCGGAAGAGACCTCCTAGAAGAGACCATGGCACTGATCGTCCAGAAATACGGTGGCACGAGCGTCGCGGACCTCGAGCGCATCCAGAACGTGGCGGACCGCGTGGTCCGCACCGTCGAGGCGGGGAACCGCGTCGCGGTGGTGGTCTCGGCCATGTCCGGAGAGACGAACGCCCTCGTGGCCCTCGCCGAAGGCATCGCGGGCGACCACCCGGACCCGCGCGAGTACGACGTCCTCGTCTCGACGGGCGAGCAGAAGACCATCGCGCTGCTCGCCATGGCCATCCAGCAGCGGGGCCACGCGGCGCGCTCCTTCACCGGCGGCCAGATGGGGATGAAGACCGACCAGTCCCACAGCCGCGCACGCATCCGCTCGATCGATGCCAAGCGCATCCTCGCCACGCTCGATACGGGCGCCGTCGCGGTGATCGCCGGCTTCCAGGGCGTCGACGAGGAGGGCAACATCACGACCCTCGGCCGGGGCGGCTCGGACACCTCCGCCGTGGCGGTGGCCGCGGCGATCGAGGCCGACGCCTGCGAGATCCTGACCGACGTCGACGGCGTGCTCACGACGGACCCGCGCATCGTCCCGGGCGCCCGGAAGCTCGACCGCGTCTCCTACGACGAGATGCTCGAACTCGCGAGCCTCGGCGCGAAGGTGCTGCAGATCCGCTCGGTGAAGTTCGCCATGGATTTCCGGGTGCCGCTCCACGTGCGCTCGTCCTTCCACGACGGCGAAGGAACCTGGGTCACCCCCGAGGAGGATGTGATGGAACGCCTGGTCGTCTCCGGCGTCACGTACAACAACGACGAAGCGAAGATCCGTGTGAAGGGCGTCGCGGACACGCCGGGTGTGGTGGGCCGCCTCTTCGAGCCGCTCGCGAGCGCGGGCATCGTCGTCGACATGATCGTCCAGAACCTCTCGGACGACGGCAGCACGGACGTCACGTTCACCGTGCCGCGCGGGCTCTACGCCGATGCCATGGCCAAGATGCGCGAGCTCGCGCCGGAGCTCGGCGCCCCCACGGTCGAGGGCGACGAGAACATCGCCAAGGTCTCGATCGTCGGGCTCGGCATGAAGGACCACGCGGGCGTGGCCCAGCGCATGTTCGCGATCCTCGGCGCCGAGGGCATCAACATCCAGATGATCTCGACCTCGGAGATCAAGGTCTCGGTCGTGATCGAGGAGAAGTACTCGGAGCTCGCCGTCCGCGCGCTGCACGAGGCGCTCGTCGAGGCCGGGGCCCCGGAGCCCTCGCCCGAAGCCTGACCCCGCCCGCCCGGATCTCCCGGTCCCGGGAGCCTCTCGATGCTCGCGTCTCCCCCGGTTCGCGTCGCTCGCGGCAAAGCGCCCGCCGTGCCGGCCGCGCTCGTGCTCCTCGTGCTCCTGCACCTGGCGAGCGCCGGGTCGCGGGCGCCCGGTCCGGAACCCTGTTTGCGACCGACCGAGGTCGCCCGCGACCGCGGGTCGTCGTGGGTGGACTGCAACCCAGAACGGTCAGCCATACCCCTCCGGGGGGCCGCGCCGCTGCTCTTCGGCCGGCTTCTCGACGTGGCGAGCGCGCCCGCCTGGGCACTGGAGGCCCTGCCCGGGATCGGGCCGGCCCGCGCACGCGCGGTGGTGGCCGAGCGAGTGCGCCAGCCGCTGTGCGCGGTGGACGACCTCGAGCGCGTGGCCGGGATCGGCCCCGTCACGGTGGCTCGATTGGGCGGGTGGGTCACGGTTGCGCAGGGTGCGTGCAGCGACGCTCGCAGGGCGTGTGCAGAATCGCAAAAACGCCCCCAATTGCTTTCAAATCCATGCGAAAACAGCTACAACCATCGGGCCGATCCAGCCCTCGGCAGAGGCCGTCTCGTGGGTGACGAGAAGGGTCTCACGGTGAGAGAATCGCTGTCGAGATCACCGCTGGATCCGCATTGCGGATCGCTGTGTCCGGGTTGCAAAGCCCGGGCTCTCCAAGGAGGACTCCCCTCGTGCGACTGACTCGAGTTTTGGCCATGGCCTGTCTGGCGCTGTTCGTCTCGTCCTGTGCGAGTGCGCCGGCCGGACGCACCTGTGGCGTCATCGGTGGATTGCTGGGTGGTGCCGGCGGTTACGCCGGCGGAAACGAGGCTGCTGGCTTCGAGGGTGGCGCCGCGGGCGCCGTCGTCGGTGGCGTCCTCGTCGGAACCGCCGCCTACTACATCTGCAACGCTTTCGCCGCGGAAGACCCGGACGAGCTGCCGCCGCCGTCGCCCGGCGCCGCGGCCTCGACGCCGAGCACGCCGGCCTACCAGCCGCGCCTGCCCGAGCCCGTCGGGGGCATCCCGGATCTCCCGCCGCCGCCGCCGCCGCTCGCGCCCGAGCCGGCCGCGCCCAAGGCGCCCGAGGCCTCCGACGTTCCGCCGATGCCGTCTCCGCCGGCTCCGGTCGCTCCGCCCATGCGCAAGCTTCCGCCGCAGATCGCGCCGGTGCCCGCACCGCCCGAGCCGCCGCCGGCTCCGGAGCCGGAGCCCGAGCCGGTTCCGCCGATCGCACCGCCTCCGCCGCCGGACCCGGTGAAGGAGAAGATCGTCCTGCGTGGCGTGAACTTCGACTTCGACCGCGCAGAGATCCGCTCGGACGCCGCGGTCATCCTGGACGAGGCTGCCGCGATCCTGGCCCGCAACCCCGACCGGCAGGTCGTGATCGAAGGCCACACGGACTGGACCGGCCCGGAGGAGTACAACCAGAGCCTCTCCGAGAGCCGTGCCGAAGCGGTGAAGAAGTACATGGTGGAGCAGGGCATCGAGGACGCGCGGCTGTCGACCGCGGGCTTCGGTGAATCCCAGCCGGTCGCGCCGAACGACACGCGCGATGGCCGGGACCGCAACCGCCGCGTGGAGATGAAGGTCCTCGAATAGGGGCCTCGCTCCAGGAGCCCGGGCCTCTCGTTGGGCCTGCGCTTCGCCGAAAAGACAGGTGCCCGCCGCTCTCCCTCGTGGGGGGCGGCGGGTTGCCGTTTTGGGCAACCTCTCCGCGGGGGCCTTCCGCCGGCATGGAGGCCGTGGGGGCCCCGGGAGGGCTGGGAGACGCCATGAGTGCAACGAGCCCCGGGCTCCTCGAACGCGCGCGGCGCTTCGTCGAACGCGACCTCTGGGCCTGGGAACCGCAGCCGAGTTCCTGGGCGGCCTGGGCCGTCCGTCCGCTCCAGCTCGCCGTGCTCCTCGCCGAGGGCTTCCTCCGGGACCAGCTCCTCTTGCGGGCCTCCGCGCTCACGTACGTCACGTTGCTCTCGCTGATTCCCCTGTTGGCGCTCGCCTTCTCGATCGTCGGGGCGATCGGCGTGTCGGACGATCTCGTCGGCATCGTGGTGCGCTACGTCGCGGCGGGGAGCCCGGAAGCCCAGACGAAGCTCCTCGAAGTCGTCGGCAACGTGAAGCTCGGCCAGCTCGGGACGGTCGGCGCGATCACGCTGCTCGTGACGACCATCCTCGCGATCGGGAACGTCGAGCAGGCGCTGAACGAGATCTGGGGCGTGCGCGAGCAGCGCGACTACGTCCGCCGCTTCACCGACTACCTGGCCGTCCTGGTGACCGCACCGCTGCTGCTCGCCTTCGCCATCTCGGCGGGGGCGGCGCTGCGCAGCCAGACCGTCGTGCAGCGGCTCCTCGAGTACGACACGATGGCCTCGCTCTACCAGATCGGTCTCGGCTACGTCCCGGTCCTGGTGATGGCGGCCGCCTTCACGTTCCTCTTCCGCTTCCTGCCCAACACCCACGTGAAGATCACCTCGGCGGCGCTCGGCGGAGTGCTGGCCGCCGTGCTGTTCTCCCTGGCCCAGGCGGCCTACGTCGGACTGAACGTCGGGGCCGCTCGCTACAACGCCCTGATCGGCGGCGCGGTCTGGCTGCCGCTGCTCTTCGTCTGGATCTACTTCTCGTGGGCGATCATCCTGATCGGTGCGGAGCTGGCGTTCGCCCATCAGAACCTCGAGCACTACCGGCGCGAAGTGCTCGGCGCACCCCCGGGTGCCGCCGCGCGGGAGGCCATGGGGCTCGAGATCGCGCTCGAGCTGGCGCGCGCCTTCCGCGATGGACGCAAGGTGTGGACCGCGGACGAGCTGGCACGCGAACTCGACGTGCCGGTGCGGACAGTCCGGGACCTGTGCAGCGAGCTCATTACCGCGGGCATCGCCGCCCCGCACGGAACGGACAAAGAGGGCGGCTACCAGCTCGGGCGCGCCGCGGACGGAGTCACCGTGCTCGACGTGCTCGGGGCCCTGCGCGGCGAACTCGATGGCGAGGACGGTGCGCGGATCCATCCCTCGGTGGCGCGCATCCTGGGCCGCATCGAGGAAGGGGCGGCCAAGGCCGGCGGCGAGATGACGCTGGCGGAGGCCCTGAACCGGAGCCCAATGGAGGCTGCGACGAGCTCCGCCGGAGCCGGCGAGCCGCTCGAACCGTCCGCCGCGGGCTAAGCTCGGGCCATGGGCGACCCCGTCTACCTCGATCACAACGCCACCACGCCGGTCCTGCCGGAAGTGGTCGAGGCGATGACCCACGTCCTGCGCGACGTCTACGGGAACCCGTCCAGCGTCCACTCCCTGGGCGCGCGGGCACGGGCCGAGCTCGAGGTCGCGCGGGAGCGGGTGGCGGCGCTGGTGGGCTTCGGGGCCGAGGAGATCGTCTTCACCGCCGGGGCGACCGAGGCCAACAACACCGTGCTTTCGGCCCTCCTCGCCTCGGGCGGAGAGCTCGTGACGAGCACGGTCGAGCACCCGTCGATCGAGGCCCCGGCGGCGCTCCTCGAGCGCGAGGGCGTGAAGATCACGCGGGTGGCCGTCGACGCCCTCGGCCGGATCGACCCGTCCGCCGTGGCCACCGCGCTCTCGGCCGAGACGCGGCTCGTCTCGCTGATCTGGGCGAACAACGAGACGGGCGTGGTCGAGCCCGTGGCCGAGGTAGCGGCCGACGCGTCGCGCCGCGGCGTGCCGCTCCACTGCGACGCCACGCAGGCGCTCGGCAAGGTTCCGGTCGACGGCGAGGCCGTGCCGGTGACGTTCCTCTCCGGCTCCGCGCACAAGTTCAACGGGCCCAAGGGCGTGGGCTTCCTCGCGATGCGGGGCGGCGAACTCTCGCCGCTGATCCATGGAGGCCCGCAGGAGCGGCGCCTCCGAGGTGGGACCGAGAACCTCGCGGGGATCGTGGGCATGGGGGTCGCGGCCTTCCACGCCTCGCGCGGGCTCGAGGAGCGGGCCCGTCGTTTCGCGGTGCTGCGCGACCGGCTCTGGGGCGGCATCTCCGGGTCGATTCCGGAGGTGCGCTCGAACACGCCCTTCGAGGCGGCCCTGCCCAACACGCTTTCCGTCGAGTTCTGCGGCGCGGCGGGCGACGTACTCGTCGAAGCGCTCGACCTCGAGGGCGTGTGTGTCTCGGCGGGCGCCGCCTGTGCTTCGGGGTCGATCGAGCCGTCGCGGGTGCTCGTCGCCCTCGGCCGGACGCCCGAGGAAGCACGCGGCACCGTCCGCTTCAGCGTGGGGCACGGGACCGACGAGGTGCAGATCGATCGCGTGCTCGCGCTCCTGCCCCGGCTCGTCGAGCGGGTGCGCGGGAGTGCGCCGTGAGCGAGCGCACGGTCGTGGCGATGTCCGGCGGCGTGGACTCCTCGGTCGCGGCGGCGATCGTGGCCGAGGAAGGCCGCGAGGTCATCGGCGTCACCCTGGCGCTCGCCGGGGACGCTTCACGCTGCTGCTCGCTCGAAGACACCCAGGACGCCCGCCGCGTGGCGGAACGGCTCGGGATCCGGTTCTACGTGGCGAACTACCGCGAGCGCTTCCGCGAGGAAGTGATCGAAGCCTTCGCGGACGAGTACCTGGCCGGTCGCACGCCCATCCCCTGCGTCGCCTGCAACCAGCGCTTCAAGTTCCATCACCTGATGGAGCGCGCCCAGGCGCTGGGGGCCGAGCGGGTCGCGACGGGCCACTACGCCCGCGTTGCGCGCGACGCGGCGACGGGCCGCATGCGGCTCCTGCGCGGCCGCGACCGCCAGAAGGATCAGAGCTACTACCTGTTCGACCTCCGCCAGGAACAGCTCGAGCGCATCGAGTTCCCGCTCGGCGACCTCGAGAAGCCGGCGGTCCGCGCGCGCGCGCGGGCGCTCGGCCTGAAGACGGCGGACAAGCCCGAGAGTCAGGAGATCTGCTTCGTCCCGGACGGCGACTACGCCCGCGTGGTCGAGGCGATCCGGCCCGATCGGCTGCCGGGGCAGGGGGAGATCGTCGACGAGCTCGGTCGCGTCCTCGGGCGTCACGAGGGAATCCACCACTTCACCGTGGGGCAGCGGCGCGGGCTCGGCCTGTCCTCGGCCGAGCGCATGTACGTGAAGCGGATCGATGCCGCCGGGAACCGGGTCGTGGTGGCCTCCGTCGACGCGCTCGGGACCGCGCGTGCGCGCCTCGAGCGGGTGGCCTGGGTCGCGGGGGAGGCGCCGGCCGCGGGCGTCCGGGCCTCCGTGCAGGTCCGCTACCGGCACGAAGGCGCCGCGGCGAAGGTGGAGCCCGCGCGCGACGGCGGTGCCGTCGTCCACTTCGACGAGCCCGTGCGCGCCGTGGCGCCGGGCCAGGCCGCGGTCTTCTACGACGGAGACGAGGTGCTGGGCGGCGGCTGGATCGCCGAGGCGCTCTCTTGACGGAACCCGCGGCGCAGGGCCGCTGGGACCCGGCGATGGCGAAGCAGCTCGAAGACCGTCTCGGCTACACGTTTCGCGATGCCGGCCTGCTCGAGCGGGCCTTCACGCACCCGTCCTACTCCTACGAAACGGACGGCACGCGCGGCAACGAGCGCCTCGAGTATCTGGGCGATGCGGTCCTCGACCTGGTCGTGGCGCACCTGCTGTTCGACGCCCACCCGGAGTGGAGCGAAGGCGAGCTCACGCGCGGTCGAAAGACGCTCGTCAACAACCGGGCCCTGGCGGAGCAGGCCCGGCGGCTCGAGCTCGGCTCCTTCGTCCAGCTCGGACGCGGGGAGCGGAAGGCGGGCGGCGCCGACCGCGACCGCCTGCTGGGGAACCTCTTCGAGGCCCTGATCGGCGCGATCTATCTCGACGGCGGGCTCGAGGCGGCCGAAGCCTTCCTGCGCCGGACCGTCGGAGACCAGCGCGACGTCGACGCCATGCTCGAACGCGATGCGAAGACCCGTCTCCAGGAGTGGAGCATGGCGCAGGAACACGTGCTTCCGGCGTACGAGCTCGTCCACGACAGCGGGGTCGAGAACGACGAGACCCGCTTCACGGCGGAGGTCGCGATCGGCCCGAAGACGGTCGGCGAAGGGCGGGGCCGCACCAAGCGGGAGGCCGAACAGCGGGCCGCGGCCGCGGCGATCGCGGGCCTCGGGGTCGAGCATGGCTGACGGCGCCCACCGCGCCGGCGTCGTGGCGCTGCTCGGAATGCCGAACGCCGGGAAGTCGACGCTCTTGAATCGGCTGGTCGGGGAGCGGCTGGCGATCGTCACGCACAAGCCGCAGACCACGCGGAGCCGGATCCTCGGGATCGTCTCGCGGCCCGATGCCCAGCTCCTGCTGGTCGATACGCCAGGCGTCCACCGCGGACAGGGCGCGCTCCACGAGATGATGCAGGAGGCCGTCGACGAGGCGCTCTCGGACTGCGACGTCGCCCTGCTGCTCGTGGATCTCGCTCGGGGCTGGGAGGAGCGGCACGATGCCCTGCGCGAGCGGCTCGACGCGGCGTCGAAGCCCTGGGTGCTGGTCGGGACGAAGTCGGACCTGCCCCGGGCGATGAGCCGGCCCTGGCCGCCGGAGGGAGCCGGCTCGCCCGATGCGGTCTTCCGCATCGCCGCGGACAAGGGCCACGGTACGCCGACGCTGCTCGACGCCCTGGTCGGCTACCTGCCCGAATCGCCCCCGTACTACCCGGACGACGAGATCACGGACCGCCCGCTGCGCTTCCTCGCTGCGGAGATGGTTCGGGAGGCGGCCTTCCAGGAACTCGAGGACGAACTTCCCTATGAGCTCGCGGTCGAGATCCTCGAGTTCGACGAGAGCCGGCCCGAGATCGCCCGCATCCGGGCGAACCTGCTGGTCCGCCGCTCCTCCCAGAAGGGCATCGTGATCGGTGCCGGGGGGCACCAGATCAAGGCGATCGGCTCACGCGCCCGGCGCAGCATCGAGAAGTTCATGGGGCAGCGCGTGCACCTCGAACTCTTCGTGAAGGTCGACCCGGCCTGGTTCAAGAAGCGCAAGCGCATCACCGGCCTCGGCTACGTCTAGAAACGCGCCTCCTCAGAACTGGAAGTAGATGAAGGGCCGGTGGCCCGTGGCGACGAGCGAGAGCGCGACCGCCCAGAGCGCGCCGTAGGCCGCGGCGAAGGCCTCGGGCGAGAATCCGGCCAGGCGCTTCGGCAGCGCGAAGCGTGCGTTGGCGAGGTGCAGCGCCGCGAAGGCGGCGAGCACGAGCCACCACCCGAACGCGAGGGCCTCCGCCGCGCCGCCGGAGCCCAGCAAACCCCGGAAGAAATCGCCCGCGTGGGGCAGGCTCTCGGCGCGGAAGGGGATCCACGCGAGCCCGACGCCGAACAACACGTAGGCGTGTTGCAGGGCGCGGGGCCTCCGGGCGAGCCACGGGCCGAAGGCGGTGCGTTCGGCCACGAGCAGGGCCCCGTGCAGGAGCCCCCACACCACGAAGGTCCAGGCCGCGCCGTGCCAGAGCCCACACAGGAAGAAGACGAGCAGGAGGTTGCGAAGGGTGATCGCCTGGCTCCGCCGGTTGCCCCCGAGCGGGACGTAGAGGTAGTCGCGGAACCAGCTCGAAAGCGAGATGTGCCAGCGCCGCCAGAACTCGCGCACGCTCCGGGAGAGGTACGGGAAATCGAAGTTCCGCACGAGGCGGTAGCCGAGCAGGCCCGCCGTCGCGATGGCCATGTCCGTGTAGCCCGAGAAGTCGCAATAGATCTGGACGCCGTAGAGCGCCGTGGCGAGCCAGTGGCTCGCGGCGTCGAAGCCCGCGCCCGGCGTGAAGACGGCATCCACGGGTTCGGCCAGCCGGTCGGCGATGCAGGTCTTCTTCACGAAGCCGACGAGAAAGAGCGTCAGCGAGGCGCGGATCCGGACGTCGCTTCGCACCCGGGGGCGGGCGAGCTGGGGGATGAACTCACTCGCGCGGACGATCGGCCCCGCGACGAGCTGCGGGAAGAAGCTCACGAACAGGGCGAAGTCGATGAAGGACTCCGCCGGATCCATGCGGCGGCGGAAGACGTCGATCGTGTAGCTCATGGACTGGAACGTGAAGAAGCTGATCCCGACCGGCAGGATGATCTCGAGGGTGCGGATCTCGGCCGGCAGCCCGAGGGCGGCGAGCGCGCTCCCCGTCGAGACGACGAAGAAGTTCCAGTACTTGAAGAAGCCGAGGATGCCGAGGTTCGCGACGAGGCTCGCGGTGAGCCAGCGCCGGCGGGCCGCGGGCGAACCGCTCCCGGCGATGCGCGCGCCGGCGAAGAAGTCGACGAGCGTCGAGGCCAGGATGAGGCCGCAGAAGCGCGGGTCCCAGGCTGCGTAGAAGACGTAGCTCGCGCCGAGCAGGATGCGCTTGCGCGCCGTCGGGCTCGAGACGCTCCAATGGAGCACGAGCACCACGGCAAAGAAGACGAAGAAGACGAGCTCGGAGAAGAGCATCAGCCGTCGGTTCCGCTCGCGAGCCAGCGGACGAAGCGCCGGGCGAAGGCGCGGCTGAAGCGCTCGGCGCCCTCCGCGTTCAGGTGCCACATGTCGAAGCGCGCCTCCGGTGCGTAGAGCGCCGGGTAGCCGCGCGGCGAGTCGAAGGCGAGCAGTGCGGGCAGGATCTGCTCCGTGCGCAGGGAGTGGATGCCTGGGACGGCGCCGAGAATGGGCGAGAGCACGAAGACCGGCTCGATCCCCGCCCGGCGAAGCCGCTCGACCTGGGCACGCAGGTGGGCCGGGCGAAGATGATCGATGTCGACCTGGCGCCGGCGCTGGACGTCGAGGGTCGCCTTCAGGCGGGTGACCTCGGCCGTGTTCTCCAGATATCGCTGTCGAGAGGTGACGGCGCGCTCTCCCTCGGTGCAATCGGCGGTCGAGAACCCACGCGCTTCGACCGCGGCCGCATCGCTCCCGGCGATGCGTGTGGTCAGGGCGCGCTCGGCCTGGCCGAACCCCGTCGCGCGCCAGAGGAAGTGCTGTCCGTGGAGCAGGAGGCGGTCGAGCTTGACGAGGGGCGAGGCATCGGAGGCCCGGAGGTCGGCGAAGACTCCGCGCAGCTGCGTGGGGGTGTGCCAGTAGATGGCGCGGTCCGTGAAATGGTTGTGCGGCCCGATCAGCCGGGTGGCCGCGTCGGGATGAAGCTCGATCACGGCGTAGCGGAGCCCCGGCGGCGGATCCTCGGCGATGCGCCGGGTCCAGAAGTCGAGCTCGAAGGCGCGCGCGCCGGGGATCCCGAGGTTGAAGGAGCGGAGCGGCCGCCCGAGCCGGGCGAGTTCTTCGTCGACGACGTCGGGGATGAGGCCGCAGCGGACCGTGCTCGGGCCGAGGAAGACGACGTCGTAGCCGCCCGCCTCGAGCTGCCGGGCTCTTCCGTGGAGGTCCGCGGCCTCGGGCAGGGGCGCGAGGGCCGCGAGCAGGGTCGAAGTGGCGAGGAAGGCGAAGGCGGCCAGGGCGCCACGGACCGCGAAGCGAGACATGGCCGCGGAAACTAGCGAAGGAGCCGGCCCGTCTCGCCGATGCTACTCTGCCAGCTCACGTCAACTGGCAACCGGGTGCGGGCATGGACTCGATCGGCGAAATCTGTTCGAAAACGGGGCTTTCCGCCCGGACGGTGCGGTACTACGAGGAGCTGGGGCTGCTGCCCGGGGTCCGGCGGCGGGAGGCCGGCCGGCGGGTCTACGGGCCGGACGAGGAGGAGCGTCTCCGCTTCATCACGCGCCTGAAGGCCCTCGGGCTCTCGCTGGCCGAGATCAAGGAGCTGAACGCCGTCCACGCGATCGGAGGCGGCACCCAGGAGATGCTCGGGCGCCTCGACGAGCTGCTCGAGGCCCATCTCGAGGATCTCGACACGCGCATCACGGAGCTCGGAACCCTGCGCGACCAGATCCGGAAGTATCGAAGCCACGTGGGCGAGCGGGCGGACCTGCTGCGCGCGGAGGAGAGCCGATGAGCGAAGCCGTCGCCGACGTCACGCCGATCCACCGCGCGCCGACCCGGGTGCGCGTCGTGACGGCCGCCTCGCTGTTCGACGGCCACGACGCGGCCATCAACATCATGCGCCGCATCCTGCAGAGCCAGGGGGCCGAGGTCATCCACCTCGGTCACGACCGCTCCGTCGAGGAGATCGCCCGCGCCGCGGTCCAGGAAGACGCCCACGCGGTGGCGATCTCGTCCTACCAGGGCGGCCACATGGAGTTCTTCCGCTTCCTCGTCGACCGGCTGCGGGAGCTCGGGGCCCCGGACGTCCAGGTCTTCGGCGGCGGAGGCGGGACGATCACCCCGGAAGAGGCCGCCGAGCTCGAGGCCTACGGAGTGGCCAAGATTTTCGGCCCCGAGGATGGCCGCACGCTCGGACTCGAGGGAATGATCCGAACGATCGTCGAGCGCTGCGAGCGCCGCACGATCGAGCGCGTCGGGGACGAGTTGGAGCGGCTCGCGCCGAGCGACCCCCTCGCCGTGGCCCGCATGATCACGTGGCTCGAGGAGAACGGGGAAGCCGGCGGGGAGGGCGTCGAGTCCGTCCGTGCGGCCCTCGACGGGCGGCGCGCCGGGCCCCGGGCTCCGGTGGTCGGTTTCACCGGGACCGGGGGCGCGGGCAAGTCGAGCGTGGTCGACGAGATCGTCCGCCGCTTCCGCCGCCACCAGCCGGACCGGACGCTCGCGGTGCTGTCGGTCGACCCGAGCCGGCGGCGCTCGGGCGGCGCGCTGCTCGGGGATCGCATCCGCATGAACGCGATCCACGGGGAGGGCGTCTTCGTTCGCTCGTTGGCGACCCGGCAGGCCCACCTGGCGCTCTCGGCCGCGGTGAAGGATGCCGTCCGCGTCCTCCAGGCCGCGGGCTACGACTGGATCATCGTCGAGACCGCGGGCATCGGGCAGAGCGACTCGGAGATCGTCGACCTCGCCGACGTCTCGGTCTACGTGATGACGCCCGAGTACGGCGCTCCCTCGCAGCTCGAGAAGATCGACATGATCGAGCTCGCGGACCTCGTGGTGCTGAACAAGTGTGATCGCCACGGGGCGGAGGACGCCCTGCGCGACGTCCGCAAGCAGTGGCGGCGCACCCGGCCGGACCTCGCGCCGGGAGACGAAGTGCCGGTCTTCGGCACCGTCGCGCGGAGCTGGACGGATCCGGGGCTCGACGCGTTCTATGCGGGCCTGGCCGCCGCGGTGCAGAACACGTCGCCGCATGCCGTGGCCGAGGCGCCGGCCGCCGAGACCCGCGGCGCGGCGAGCGAGGTCTCGATCCCCCGCAAGCGCACGCGCTACCTGGCGGAGATCGCCGAGACCGTGCGCGGGTTCCGGGAGGGGACGTCCGATCGTGCGGACCGGGCTCGCGACGCCGCGGCCCTCGCACGCACGCTCGGCCTGCTCGGCGACGCGCCGCCGCCCATGGGTGCGCCGTACCCGAGCGATGCGCCGGCTCCCGCGAGCGAGGAGGTCGCAGCCCTCCGCGAACGCTACGCCCGCGCGCTCGAGGCGCTCGACGCCGAGGACCGCGAGCGCCTCGCGAGCTGGCCGTCGCTTCGCGAGCAGTACCGGGCCGAGCGCCAGTCCTACCGCGTGCGCGACCGCGAGATCCCGGTCGAGAACCACAGCGAGACGCTCTCGCGGACGAAGCTCCCGAAGGTCGCCGTTCCGCGCAGCGACGACTGGGGCGAGATCCTGCGCTATCGCCGGCTCGAGAACCTGCCGGGCCAGTTCCCGTTCACGGCCGGCGTCTTCCCGTTCAAGCGCAGCGGCGAGGATCCGGCGCGCATGTTCGCAGGGGAGGGGACGCCGGAGCGGACCAACCGCCGCTTCCATCTCGTCTCCGAGGGCCAGCCGGCCGCCCGGCTCTCCACGGCCTTCGACAGCGTCACGCTCTACGGGCGCGATCCGGGCGCCCGGCCGGACGTCTACGGGAAGGTCGGGAACTCGGGCGTCTCCGTCGCGACCGTCGACGATGCCAAGAAGCTCTACTCGGGCTTCGACCTGTGTGCGCCCAATACGTCCGTCTCGATGACGATCAACGGGCCGGCGCCCATGGTGCTCGCTTTCTTCCTGAACGCCGCGATCGACCAGCAGGTCGAGCGCCACCTGAAGGAGACCGGCCAGCTCGAGGCCGTGCGGGCGAAGGCGGGGGAGCTTCCGGCCTACGACGGCGAACTCCCGCCCGGCCACGACGGCAACGGTCTCGGCCTGCTCGGCATCCCGGGCTCGAAGGCCGTCGATGCGGAGACCTACGCGCGCATCAAGGCCGACGTGCTCTCGCGCGTCCGCGGCACCGTGCAGGCGGACATCCTGAAGGAGGACCAGGCCCAGAACACCTGCATCTTCGCGACGGAGTTCGCGCTCAAGATGATGGGGGACATCCAGGAGTACTTCGTCGAGCACGACGTCGCGAACTTCTACTCGGTCTCGATCTCGGGCTACCACATGGCCGAAGCCGGAGCGAACCCGATCAGCCAGCTCGCCTTCACCCTGGCGAACGGCTTCACCTACGCCGAGTACTACCTCGCGCGCGGCCTCTCGATCGACGACTTCGCGCCGAACTTCTCCTTCTTCTTCAGCAACGGACTCGATGCGGAATACAACGTGATCGGCCGGGTGGCGCGCCGCATCTGGGCCGTCGCCATGAAGGAGCGCTACGGGGCGAGCGAGCGCAGCCAGAAGCTCAAGTACCACGTCCAGACCTCCGGGCGTTCGCTGCATGCCCAGGAGATGTCCTTCAACGACATCCGCACCACGCTCCAGGCGCTGACCGCGCTCCAGGACCACTGCAACAGCCTCCACACGAACGCCTACGACGAAGCCGTGACCACGCCCACGCCGGAGTCGGTGCGGCGCGCCCTCGCAATCCAGCTCGTGATCAACCGCGAGCTCGGGCTCTCGAAGAACGAGAACCCGCTGCAGGGGAGCTACGTGATCGAGGAGCTGACGGATCTCGTCGAGGAGGCGGTGCTGGCGGAGTTCGAGCGGCTCTCGGACCGCGGCGGCGTCCTCGGTGCGATGGAGACGCTCTACCAGCGCGGGAAGATCCAGGACGAGAGCCTCCACTACGAGACGCTGAAGCACTCGGGCGAGCTCCCGATCGTCGGGGTGAACACCTTCCTGAATCCCGAGCCGGAGGAGGCGGCGGGGGCGCGGGATCTGATGCGCTCGAGCGACGACGAGAAGGACCGCCAGCTCGGCCACCTGGCCGCCTTCCACGCACGCCATGCGCAGGATGCCCCGGCGGCCCTCGCGCGGCTTCAGGAAGTCGCCCTGGCGGGCGGGAACGTCTTCGCCGAGCTCATGGAGACGGTGCAGGTCGCGAGCCTCGGCCAGATCAGCGACGCGCTCTTCCAGGTCGGAGGCCAGTACCGGCGCGCCATGTGATCCGGCCGCCGGGCCAGTCTCGCCGGGCCATGTGAGCTAATTTGCCGCCGCCGCCAGGACGGGTTCCCGCGGACGGATGGAGACGACACGATGAGCCAAGACAAAGTGGATCTCGACGCCTGGCGCGCTCTGGCGGGCAAGGAGCTTCGCGGAGGCGAAGTGGACGGCCTGCTCTGGGATTCGCCCGAGGGCATCCAGGTCAAGCCGCTCTACACGGCCGAGGACCTCGAGAAGCTCGAGTTCACCAACACGCTTCCCGGCGTGCACCCCTTCCTGCGCGGTCCTCGTGCCACGATGTACGCGAACCGGCCGTGGACGATCCGCCAGTACGCCGGCTTCTCGACCGCCGAGGAATCGAACGCCTTCTACCGCCGCAACCTCGCGGCCGGCCAGCAGGGCCTCTCGGTCGCCTTCGATCTCGCGACCCACCGCGGCTACGACTCGGACCATCCGCGCGTCGAGGGCGACGTCGGCAAGGCCGGCGTGGCGATCGACTCGGTCGAGGACATGAAGATCCTGTTCGACTCGATCCCGCTCGATCAGGTGACGGTCTCGATGACGATGAACGGCGCGGTCCTGCCCGTGCTGGCGTGCTTCATCGTCGCCGGCGAAGAGCAGGGCGTCCCCGCCGAGAAGCTCGCCGGGACCATCCAGAACGACATCCTCAAGGAGTTCATGGTCCGCAACACGTACATCTACCCGCCGGCGCCGAGCATGCGGGCGGTGGCGGACATCATCGAGTTCACGGCCCAGCGGATGCCGAAGTTCAACTCGATCTCGATCTCCGGCTACCACATGCAGGAAGCCGGGGCGACGACGACCCTCGAGCTGGCCTTCACCCTGGCCGACGGGCTCGACTACGTGCGGGCCGCGCTCTCGAAGGGTCTCGACGTCGACCAGTTCGCCGGGCGGCTCTCGTTCTTCTGGGCCATCGGCATGAACTTCTACTTCGAGATCGCGAAGATGCGTGCGGCGCGCCTGCTGTGGGCCGAGCTGATGGCGCAGTTCGAGCCGAAGAACCCGCGCTCCTCGATGCTGCGCACCCACTGCCAGACCTCGGGCGCGAGCCTCACCGAGCAGGATCCGCTGAACAATGTGATCCGCACGACCATCGAGGCGATGGCCGCCGTGTTCGGCGGGACGCAGTCGCTCCACACGAACGCCTACGACGAGGCGCTCGGCCTGCCGACCGACCAGACGGCCCGCGTCGCGCGCAACACCCAGCTGATCCTCCAGGAGGAGACGGGCATCCCGGCGGTGGTGGACCCCTGGGGCGGTTCGTACTTCATGGAGTCGCTCACGCACTCGGTGGCGAACGAGGCGCGACGCATCATCGCCGAGGTCGAGGAGCTCGGCGGGATGACGCGCGCCATCGAAGCCGGCATGCCGAAGCTGCGGATCGAGGAGTGCGCGGCCCGGCGCCAGGCGCGCGTCGACCGCGGCGACGACGTGATCGTCGGCGTGAACAAGTACCCGCCGGTCGAAGAGACCGAGGTGAACGTCCTCGACATCGACAACCACGCGGTGCGCAAGGCCCAGATCGCCCGGCTCGAGGCGATGCGGTCGAGCCGCGATTCCGCGGCCTGCGAGGCCGCGCTCGCGGCGCTCACGAAGTGCGCCGAGTCCGGCGAGGGCAACCTGCTCGAGCACTGCGTCGAGGCCGCGCGCAAGCGCGCGAGCGTCGGCGAGATCACCGAAGCCATGGAGAAGGTCTTCGGGCGCCACCGCGCCGAGATCCGCTCCGTATCGGGGGTGTACGGCGCCGTGTACGAAGGAGACGAGGAGTTCGATTCCGTGCGCGCCGAGGTCGAGGCCTTCGCGAAGGAAGAGGGCCGCCGCCCGCGCATCCTGCTCGTGAAGCTCGGCCAGGACGGGCACGACCGCGGCATGAAGGTCATCGCGAGCGCCTTCGCCGACATCGGGTTCGACGTCGACATCGGCCCGCTCTTCCAGGTTCCGGACGAGGCCGCCCAGCAGGCGGTCGATGCCGACGTCCACGCGGTCGGCGTCTCGACCCAGGTGGCCGGCCACAAGACGCTCGTGCCCCAGCTCGTGGAAGCCCTCGAGCGGCACGGGGCGGGCGAGGTGGCCGTCGTGGTCGGCGGCGTGATCCCGCCGAAGGACTACGACTTCCTCTTCGAGAACGGCGCCAACGCCATCTTCGGGCCGGGGACGCCGGTTCCGAAGGCCGCGCGCGAAGTGCTCCAGGCGATCCGCGCGGCCCGCGCCGAACGCGGATGAAGCCCGGGGCCGAGGAGGTCTCCGCTTTCGTCGACGGGGTCCGCGCGGGCGACCGCCGCTCGGTGGCCCGGACGATCACCTGGCTCGAGAGCACGCGGGAAGACCGCGCGGCGGGCGGGCAGGCGGTCCTCGAGGCGCTCCTGCCGGAGACCGGCCGCGCCGTGCGGCTCGGCATCACCGGCACGCCCGGCGTCGGCAAGAGCACCTTCATCGAGGCCCTGGGGCTCCACCTGATCGAGGCTGGCAAGCGCGTGGCCGTTCTCGCCATCGACCCCTCGAGCCAGGTCTCAGGCGGCAGCATCCTCGGGGACAAGACCCGCATGGAGCGGCTCGCGCACCGGAGCGAGGCGTTCATCCGGCCCTCGCCCTCGGGCGGCGAGCTCGGCGGCGTCGCCCATCGGACCCGCGAAGCCATGCTCGTCTGCGAAGCGGCGGGCTACGACGCGGTGATCGTCGAGACAGTGGGAGTCGGCCAGTCCGAGGCGACCGTGGCCTCGATGGTCGACTTCTTCGCGGTGCTGCTCCAGCCCGGTGCGGGCGACGAACTCCAGGGCATGAAGAAGGGCGTCCTCGAGATTGCGGACGTGCTCGTCGTGAACAAGGCCGACGGGCCCCAGGCCGGCCTCGCGGACCGCACGGCGGCGGAGCACGAGGCGGCGATCGGACTGTTCCGGGCCCAGTCGAGCTGGCAGCCCCGGGTGCTGAAGACGAGCGCGCTCTCGGGGCTCGGGATCGATGCGTTCTGGCAGACCGTGCTCGAGCACCGGGCGCAGATCGAGGCGAGCGGCGAGCTCGAGACGCGCCGCCAGGCCCAGGATCTCGCCTGGATGGAGAGCCTCGTCGACGAGGGCCTCGCCCGCGCGTTCCGGGACCATCCCGAGGTCGCCGCGCGTCTCCCGAGCCTGAAGGAGGAGGTCACGGCTCGGCGAATCGCCCCGGCGAGCGCCGCCCGGTTGCTCCTCGACCTGTTCCGGAAGTAGCGCCCAGGTTGGCGTCAGGTTGGCGGGAACGCTTTTGGTTCCGATGGGTTGCCGGTTTGACACTGGAATCAACGGCTGATAGCGTCGTCGGGTTCCCTTCACAGGGTCCGCGACGGGGGAAGCCGACGGAACCCACTCCACTGGACGGACGCCACCTCCAGGGGGGTCCGTACGGGAGGAAATACGGATGGCGGACGAGACCCTCGAACGGCCCGACCCGGGCTCCCTGCAGAAGCCGGACTTCAGCGATTCGATCGCCAGCGTCGAGGAGGCGATCGAGGAGATCCGCGCCGGGCGCATGGTGATCCTCGTCGACGACGAGGACCGCGAGAACGAAGGCGATCTGTGCATGGCCGCCGAGGCCTGCACCCCCGAAGCGATCAACTTCATGGCCAAGTACGGCCGCGGGCTGATCTGCCTGCCCCTGACCGAGGAGCGCCTGCGGGAGCTGCGCCTCGACATGATGGTGCCCGAGGCGGAGAACACGACCCCCTTCCACACGGCCTTCACCGTCTCGATCGAGGCCCGCGAGGGCGTCACGACGGGCATCTCGGCCGCGGACCGGGCCCGGACCGTGCTCACGGCGATCGCCGACGACACGAAGCCCTACGACATCGTCCGGCCGGGCCACATCTTCCCGCTCCGGGGCCGCGAAGGCGGCGTCCTGCGGCGGGCGGGGCAGACCGAAGGCGGCATCGACCTGGCCCGCATGGCGGGCTTCAAGCCGGCCTCGGTGATCTGCGAGATCATGAACGACGACGGCAGCATGGCCCGCATGCCCGACCTCGTGGAGTTCGGGCGCGAGCACGGTCTCAAGATCGTCACGATCGCCGACATGATCGACTACCGGCTGCGCAACGAGACGCTCGTCGCGCGGGCCTCGAGCGCGAAGATCCCGACTGCCGCCGGGGGCGAGTTCGACGCCCACGTCTACGAGAACGCGATCGACCACGTCGACCACGTCGCGCTCGTGAAAGGCGAGATCGATCCCGAGGAGCCGGTGCTCGTCCGCGTGCACAGCGAATGCCTGACCGGCGATGCCTTCGGCTCCCTGCGCTGCGATTGCGGCGAACAGCTCGAAGCCGCCATGCGCATGATCGACGACGTCGGCAAGGGCGTGATCCTCTACATGCGCCAGGAAGGCCGCGGGATCGGCCTCAAGAACAAGATCGCGGCCTACGGGCTCCAGGACGGCGAAGGGCTCGACACGGTCGAGGCCAACGAGAAGCTCGGCTTCCCGCCGGACCTGCGTGACTACGGCGTCGGCGCCCAGATCCTCCGGGACATCGGCGTGCGCCACATGCGACTCATCACCAACAACCCCGGTAAACGTGCCGGAATCGAAGGCTATGGCCTGACCATCGTCGAGCGGGTGCCGATCGAGATTGCGCCGAACGAGCGCAACCTCGACTACCTCCGCGCGAAGAAGGAAAAGCTCGGCCACGTCCTTCACCTCAGGGGCTAGGAGCGCTTCATGTTCGAATCGGTCGACGACGTCATCTCTTCCCTGGATGCCCAGGGCTACATCTGTGGCAAGAACATCGCCACGGTGGTGTACCTCGCGGAGCAGCTCGGGAAGCCCGTGCTCGTCGAGGGCCCGGCCGGCGTCGGAAAGACGGAGCTCGCGAAGGTCGTCGCCGCGGCGACGAATCGCGAGCTGATCCGCCTCCAGTGCTACGAGGGGCTCGACGAGGCCAAGGCGCTCTACGAGTGGGAGTACTCGAAGCAGCTCCTCTACACCCAGATCCTGAAGGAGCGCTTCACGGAGTCGATGGAGGGGGCGAGCACCATCCAGGAGGCCGCGGCCCGCGTCGGCCAGCAGGACAGCGTGTTCTTCTCGGACCAGTTCATCGTGCCGCGGCCGCTCATGCGGGCGATCACCTCGGAGGATCCGGTCCTGCTCCTGATCGACGAGGTCGACAAGTCGGATCCGGAGTTCGAGGCGTTCCTGCTCGAGGTGCTCTCGGACTACCAGGTCTCGGTGCCCGAGATCGGGACCTTCGAGGCAAAGCAGACGCCCCTCGTGATCCTGACCTCGAACGACGCCCGCGAGATGAGCGACGCCCTGAAGCGCCGCTGCCTCCACCTGTTCATCGATTTCCCGGACGAAGCCCTCGAGCAGAAGATCCTCGAGGCCAAGGTGCCGGGCATCGCGGACCGGCTGGCGGAGGAGCTGGTCGGCGTGATGCACCGCATCCGCAAGCTCGACCTGAAGAAGACGCCTTCGATCTCCGAGACGCTCGACTGGGCGCGGGCGCTGCTCGTGCTGAACTCGAACGAGCTCGACGAGTCGATCGTCAAGGACACGCTCTCGATCATCCTCAAGTACGAGGGCGACATTCGGAAGGCCGAGAGCGAACTCGGCCGGCTGATCGTGCGCAAGGCCGAGGAGCAGACCGCCAAGGAAGCCGCCGAGAAGCCCGTCGAAGCGCCGACGGACAAGGCCAAGAAGGGCGTCCTCCACTAGGAGCCGGTTGATGCAGAAGAAGCTCGTCGAGTTCGGGAATCTGCTTCGGAAGAGCGGCGTTCGGGTGTCGGTGGCGGAGTCGATCGACGCCTTCGACGCCCTCGACCGCCTCTCGCTCGACGAGCGCGAGATCTTCAAGGACGCCCTGCGCGCGTCCATGGTCAAGAAGAACGAGGACATCGGGACCTTCGACCAGCTCTTCGACCTCTTCTGGTCGGGCTTCTACGACGAGCTCCGCCAGAACTTCGAAGGCGCCGCCGGCGGCCTTCCCGAAGGCATGGACATGGATCAGCTCATGCAGCGGCTCCAGGAGCTGATGGGCGAGATGGACCCGGGCGACATCGACCTGAACGACCTCGCCCAGGCGCTCCTGACCATGGACCTCGACCAGCTCGAGCAGATGATCCGCGACGCCGCCGAGCAGGCGGGGACCGGCCGCATCGAGAACATGCTCCAGGTCGGCTTCTTCACGCGCCGCATCCTTGAGCAGATGAACGCCGAGGGCGCGATGGGGCAGCTCGAAGCGCTGGCCCAGCGTCTGCGCGACGCGGGCATGGGCGAGGAGGAGGTCGAGGGGCTGATGGAGCACCTCGGCCGGATCCAGGAAGCGCTCCGCAAGACCGTGCGCAACTTCACCGAGCGCGAGCTGCGCAAGCAGAACCTCGACTACATGGAGAAGTTCCGCCGCGAGAGCCTGCTCGAGAAGAGCTTCTACAACCTGACCGAGGAAGAGATCAAGCAGATGCGCGAGGTCGTGAACCGCCTCGCCCAGCGCATCAAGAACATCCTCTCGATCCGCCGCCGCCGCCTGAAGAAGGGGAAGCTCGACCTCCACTACACGCTGCGCAAGAACATGAGCCACGGCGGCGTGCCCTTCGACGTGGTCTACAAGCAGAAGAAGAAGGACCGCCCGAAGCTCGTGATCCTGTGCGACGTCTCGAGCTCCGTGGCGAACGTCTCGCGCTTCATGCTGCAGTTCATGTACGCGCTGCAGGAAGCCTTCACCAAGATCCGGACCTTCGTGTTCGTGGCGGAGCTCGGCGAGGTCTCCTCGGTCTTCCAGGAAAAGGAAGTGAACGAGGCCGTCGAGAGCGCCCTCGACGGCGGCGGCGTGATCAACGTCTACACGCGCAGCAACTTCGGCTTCGCGTTCCACACCTTCTGGCGCGACTTCCTCTCGGCGGTCGACAACAAGACCACGGTCCTGATCCTCGGGGACGCCCGCAACAACTACAACGACCCGAAGGCCTGGTGCGTGCGCGACATCCACGACAAGGCCAAGAACGTCGTCTGGCTGAACCCGGAGAGCCCCGGCGCCTGGGGCTTCGGCGACTCCGTGATGGATCGCTATCTGCCCTACACCGACGTGGCCGAGGAGGTCCGCAACCTCCGCCAGCTCTCGAAGATCGTCGACGGCCTGATCCTGTAGCCGGCGCCGATGGAAGACCCGGTCGGAGCCCTCGTCTTCTACGTCGCGTTCCTGTTTTCGGTGACCGTTCACGAGGCGGCGCATGCGTGGGCGGCGCTCCGCGGCGGAGATCCGACCGCGTACCACGGGGGGCAGGTCACGCTCGACCCGATTCCCCACATCCGGCGCGAGCCCGTGGGGATGGTGCTGTTGCCGCTGATCACGGTGGCGATCTCGGGCTGGCCGTTCGGCTTTGCGAGCGCCCCGTACGACCCGGATTGGGCGCGGGCTCACCCGCGGCGCGCAGCCTGGATGGCGCTGGCGGGGCCTGCGGCGAACCTCGCACTCGTGCTGATCGCGGCCTTGCTGATTCGCGCGGGGATCGCACTCGAAATCTTCTTCCCCCCGCCTTCCATCCGCTTCGCGGCCATCACCGCGGCGGCAACGCCGGGCCTCGAGCAGGTCGGCTACATCGTCGGCGTATTCTTCTCCATGAACCTGGTGCTGTTCGTGCTGAATCTCCTCCCGGTCCCGCCCCTCGATGGGGCAGGCGCGCTGCCGCTGCTCCTCAGCGAGCGCGCCAGCGAGGCGTGGATGAACGTGACCCGGGAGCCGATGCTCGGTTGGATCGGCATCCTGATCGCGTGGCGGATCTTCGACGAGATCTTCATGCCGGTCTTCTTCTTCGCCGTCGACCTCATGTACCCGGAGATGGTCTACGGGTGAGCCCGTGCCCTAGCGCTCCCGAACCCGATGAACCGCGAAGAACGAAAAAGCCCCGCTGGTTTCCCAGCGGGGCTTTTCGAATGCGTGGAGGTCCGGTGGACGGATTATGGGGGGTGAGAGGTTGGACATTTCGAACTCGAAATGTCTAATCCACCGGCCCTCCGAGAGCCATTATGCAGGGGGCCCGAACGTTGTCAAACACGTTTTTCCTCGCCCGCAAAACATCAACGATTCCCGACCGATGACCCTGATTTTGCACGTCTATTTGCGGGCCGAATGGGCCCCGGGTGGCGTTTGACGCAGGTCTTCGCGCTCCGTTACCGTCGCGAGGCTTCGCAACGCATCGCGGCATGCCCGGAACGGGCCGCATCGCCGCGCGGCGCGAACGTCCCGCAGCCCCTGGAGCCACCGTGGCCGAGCCTCGCCGCTTCTGGATCCGCACCTTTGGATGCCAGATGAACGTCCACGACACCGAGAAGGTGTCGAACCTGCTCCACCATGCGGGCTACGAGGCCGCAGCGGATCCGGACTCGGCGGATCTCCTGATCGTGAATACCTGCTCGATCCGGGACAAGGTCGAGCACAAGCTCTACAGCGACGTCGGCAAGCTCCGCGCCTGGAAGGAGGCCCGGCCCGAACGCGTGATCGGCGTGGGAGGCTGCGTGGCCCAGCAGGAGGGCGACGTCCTGCTCGACCGCTTCGACCAGGTGGACTTCGTCTTCGGGACGCACAACCTCGTGCGCGTGCCGGCCCTGGCGGAGGCGGCCCTCGACGGCCAGCGGGCGGTGCGCACCGAAGAGTCGCGCTCGCTCGACCGCTTCGACCTGCCCGAGCGCCATCCGTCCTTCTCGAGCACGACGCCGGGCCGCGCCTTCCTCACGGTGATGGAGGGCTGCGACATGTTTTGCAGCTTCTGCATCGTGCCGACGACGCGCGGCCGCGAGATCAGCCGGCCCGCCGCCGGGATCCTCGAAGAAGCGCGCCAGCTCGCCGCGCAGGGGGTCCGCGAAATCACGCTGCTCGGCCAGACCGTGAACGCCTACGGCCGGCACGACGTGCGCCGGGGCAAGGCCGAGGCCCTCGGCACGATGCCCTTCGCGGAGCTGCTCGCGGCGCTCGATGCGACGCCGGGCCTCGACCGCATCCGCTACACGAGCCCGCACCCGCTCTTCTTCGACGAGGCGCTCGTGGCCGCCCACGCGAAGCTCGAGCGGCTCTGCCCCCACGTCCACCTCCCGGTGCAGAGCGGTTCGGACCGGATGCTCGAGCTCATGCGGCGCCGCTACACGGCGGCGGAGTACCTCGAGATCGTGGCGGCCCTGCGCGCCGCGCGCAGCGACATCGACCTCACGACGGACCTGATCGTGGGCTTCCCGGGGGAGACCGAGGAGGACTTCGAGGCGACCCTGGCGCTCGTCGAGGCCGTCGGGTTCGTCGACAGCTTCTCCTTCAAGTACTCGCCGCGGCCGGGCACGCGGGCCTCCGAGCTGCCCGGCGAGGTGGCCGAGGACGTGGCCCAGGACCGGCTCGAACGCCTCCAGGCGCTCCAGGCCCGGCTCCGGCTGGCTACGCATCGCAGCCGGGTCGGCACGACGGTCGAGGTGCGGGTGGAAGGGCCGAGCCGCCGCGGAGGCCGCCAGCTCTGCGGGCGCGACGCCCACCATCGCCGCGTGAACCTCGAGGGCGGTGCGGAGCTGGCGCCGGGGGCCCTGGCCCGCGTCGAAATCGTGGAGGCGACCCCCCACTCCATGATCGGACGTCCGAAATCACTGGATGGAGTGAAGCCCGGAGGCGATTCTGCCGATGGGTTGCGCAGGGGCGGGCCGCGTGGGCCCGCGGCAGCCGGCGATCCCGGGCCCGAGGGTCTGGCGTCGCAAGGCCACTAGCCGCGGGAAGCGCCGGCCGGGCAGGGGGGAACGTGCCGAGCGGACGAATACTCGCAGTCGACGATCAACCGTACTTCCGGGCCTTCATCGAAGAGCTCCTGGGAGAGGACGGCTATGAGGTCCGCACGGCGGGCTCCGCCGCGGAAGCCCGCCGCGCCCTCGAACGCGAGAACTTCGACGTCGTCCTGACCGACGTGCTGTTGCCCGACGCCGATGGCACCGATTTCGTCCGCGCCCTGCGCGACGGCTACCCGGACCTCGGCATCGTCGTGCTCGCGAGCGGCGGCGACGTGAAGACCGCCGTCGAGTGCATGAAGCAGGGCGCGCTCGACTACCAGCTGAAGCCGATCGAGCGCGGCGCCCTCCAGCACACCCTCGAACGGCTCTTCGAGCGGCGGCGGCTCGAGAACGAGCATCACCGCCTGATGCAAGAGAACCTCGACTACATGGGCGAGCTCTCGCTCTACGAGCGGGCCATGGGCCTGTTCGCGACGCTCTCGCTCGAGCCCCTGGCCGAGCGCATCGTCGACGGGCTCTGTCTCGAGACCGGTGCCCAGGGCGGCGTGCTCTGGGCCCAGCCGAGCGAGGACGCGAACACCCTGCGCCTGGTGGCCGCCAAGGGCCTCGTGCGCATGGTCGACGAGCCCGAGGAGATCCTGCCGAGCCGCTTCCCGACGGAGCTCTCCGATCTCAGCGATCCGGCGGGGACGAGCTGCGTGATCGACAGCGTCCACGATCTTGCGGGGCACGAGCAGGCGGCCGGCGCGCTCTACGTTCCCTTCGTGCGCAACGGGAGCCTCGTGGCCCTCGCGCGGCTGACGGACAAGCTCGAGCGCGCGGCCTTCGAGGACTCCGACCGCGCCGCCGTCGAGAAGTTCGTGGACCTCTCGGGGCTCGCCCTCGGCAACGCCCAGCGCTTCCGCTCCCTCGAGCGTCGCTCTTTCAAGGACCCGACGACCAAGGCCTACACGCTCGCCTACTTCGAGGACCTCGCGCGCAACGAGATCAACAAGGCGAGCCGCTTCGGCCGGCACTTCTCGATGCTGAAGCTCGAGCTCGGGAACCTGGCGCCCATGCGCCAGCGGCTCTCGGACCCGGAGCTCGGCCACTGGCTCGAGTCGATCGTCTTCCACATCGGGCGCGCCCTGCGTGCGACGGACCTCGTCGCGACCGAGAGCGACGCGCGCTACCGGATCCTGCTCCCGGAGACCGATGCCCTCGGCGCCGCCGTCCTGAAGCGCCGCATCCGCGACATGATCGCTCGCGAGTCCGTCTTGAAGCCCGAGGGCTGCGACCTCCAGCCCGAGGTCACGCTCTCGGCGGCGACCTTCCCGGGCGATGGCGACCAGCTCGAACCGCTCGTCCGCGTGCTCGACGCCCGCCTCGAGGAGGCCCGCACGAGCGTCGCCAAGGAACTCGTCGGCGGGGAGACGCCATTCGAGGAGATGGCCGCCGGCCTCCTGCGGGTGGCCGGCCCGGGCGCGCCGCGCACCGCGGAGCAGGCCACGCGCTTCCTTCTCGACGAGCTCGTCCGGCGCCCGGGCGACCGCGGCCTCCTGTTCCTCGCGCCCGGGGGCCCGCTCTCGCCGTCCCTGCGCGAAGGCCTCGAAGCCCTGCGCGGGGTCGAGCTCGGCACCCAGGTGATCTTCGTGGCCGACGGGGCCGAGGCGCCGGCCGGCATTCCGCTGACGACGGTCGTGGCCGAGGAGGCCGGCATCACGCATCCCTTCGTCCTCTACTACGGCGAGGGCCCGGCCTATGCCCTGTTGCGCGGCGCGGCCGAGGAGGGGGACGAGTGCCTCTTCCATACCGCGGACCGGGCGCTCGTCGAACACCTGGCTTTCGGCCTGCAGCGCGATCTCGGCATCGCGCTCTCGGCGTAGGAGGACGATCGCATGTCCCGTTCCGTCCTGATCGCCGACCACCACCGGGAGCGCGCCACGCAGTTCGCCGAGGCCTGCCGGGCCCACGGGCTCGAGCCGCGCACGGTGGGCCATGGCACGCGCGCCCTCGAGGTCTCCCTCGAGACGCCGCCCGCGGTGCTCGTGGCGCCCTTCGACCTGCCGCTGATCGACGCCACCAAGCTCGCCTCGATCCTGCGCGCGAACCCGCGCACGGCCCAGATCCGCTTCGTCTTTCTCGACGACCACAAGAGCGCGGCGCCCCGGGGCGACTACCTCGACGAGGTCGTGACGCTCCCGGTCGAGCCGAACGAGCTCGCGCTCCGCATCGAGCGCATCGTGAACCGGCGCGCCCGGATCGAGGACGTCGGCCGCGAGACCGAGAAGGGCGTGACCGGCAAACTCACGCAGATCTCGCTCCCGGACCTGATCCAGCTCTTCCAGGGCAACCGCCAGAGCGGCACGATCGAGCTCTCGCGCACCGGTGCCGGCGGCGAAACCGAGGAGGGCACGATCTCGCTCGCGAACGGCGACGTGGTCCAGGCCGCGGTCGGCGCCGTCGAAGGCGAGAAGGCGCTCTTCCGGCTGCTCACCTGGGGCGAGGGCAGCTTCGCCTTCCGCCACGGCTCGGGCGACGTGCCGCACCAGATCCAGACCTCGACCCGGAGCCTGCTGCTCGAGGGCATGCGCCAGGTCGACGAGCTCGCGCGCCTCGGGACGACCTTCCCGACGGGCGACGCCCAGGTCGAGCTGCGCGTGAAGACCGCCGAGCTCCCGAACACGATCCACCCGCTGACCCAGGAGGTCCTGCTCCTGCTCGAGCTCTACAGCACGGTGCAAGACGTGGTGGACCGCTGCTCCTACCCGGACTACCAGGTGCTCCGCACGCTCCAGACGCTTTCGGAGCGCGGCATGGTCGAGATCCGCCAGGGTGCGGCCCCGGCGGCGCCGCTCTCGGAGGCGGAGAAGCTCTTCTCGAGCGCCCAGGCGCACCGCCTGCGGGATTGGCTCGGCCGCCTCGGCGCGGCGCGCGCCGGCCAGCACGCGAAGCTCCTCGTGGTCTCGGCGGACGAGGGCGCCACCCACGACTTCGTGCGGCTTCTGCGCGGCCTGCCCGGCGCGCGGCTCGAAGACGCCTTCACCCAGGAAGACTTCAACGCCGACGACCTGCTGCGCATCGGCCGCGTCCCGGTCGACAACGACACGGCGCTCCAGCTCGTCCACGTCCCGGCCGGGCGCCAGCACGCGCCGCTCTGGCCCGTGGCCGCCCACGGCGCCATCGGCACGCTCTTCCTGATGAGCGGGCCGATCGGCGAGGCCGCCGAGCGGCTCCGGCCCCTGGCCGAGACCCTGCGCGCCTTGCCCCGCGCACGCATGTTCCACGTCGTCCTCGTCCGCAAGGGCGAGAAGTCCCTCGCCGACGACCTGCGCGAGAACACCCGCCTGTTCGACGAGGTCCCGCTCTTCCTCCTACCCCTCGAGCGGGACAAGGAGCCCCTGGCGCTCCTGCGCGGGCTCTTCTCGCGGGTGCTTCCCTAGGGGGCAGTCCGCCCTCGCGCTCGGGCGATCCAGTCCTTAGCTTCGCAGCGGCTCTCCCCCAGGAGGTCGCATGCGTCTTCTCATCCTGTCGTCCCTGGCCCTCGTGGCGGTCCGCTGCCCCGAGCAGGAGATCCCGCCGATTCCGCCGCCGAAGGGCATCGAGGTCACGGGCGCCGTCGAGGTGACGAACCTTCCGGAGGTGCAGGACGTGCGCGTGGTCGAAGCGCCAGAGCCCGTGCCGCCCGCGCAATGGCAGGTGGTCGGATTCACCGAGGAGCTCTACGACGGCAACCTCGGCGGGTTGGTCGGGGCAACGAGGAAGTGCCAGCGGGAGTTCCCGAGCACTCGGATGTGCAGTGCCGGCACCCTGGCGTTCACGACGAAGCTGCCAGACGAGATCCCGGAGTTCGCATGGGGAAGCTTGAGCGAGGAAGACTGCAACCCCTTCCGCCTGGCCGGTGAACAGCCGCTCACCGCTTGGTCGTCCGCCTCGGAGTACGTCTCCGGAGGTGTGATGCTCCCGACCGGCGCGGCCGGTGGCCGTTCCTGCGACGAGCTGCTCCCCCTCGCTTGTTGCGGGTACGTAGGGAGCCGGCCGGCTCGCTAGAACGCCTTCTCGTTTCCCCTGCGCATATTGCGCGAGAAGGGCGGGCTAACTAAGCTTTGGCGCCAACTGACGGGCCTGTCGGTTGGGGGTCCCCACAGCCATGGATGTTTCGAAGCTTGCCGAAGGGCTGACGTTTGACGACGTGGTCCTCGTGCCCGGGCACTCCGAGGTGTTGCCGCGGGACGTCGATCTCCGCACGCAGCTGACGCCGGAAATCGAGCTCTCGGCGCCGCTGCTCTCGGCCGCGATGGACACGGTGACCGAGCACGAAGCCGCGATCTGCATGGCGCAGAACGGCGGGATCGGGATCGTCCACAAGAACCTCGATCCGAAGAGCCAGGCGAGCGAGGTCGACCGGGTGAAGCGGTCGGAATCGGGGATGATCTCGGACCCGATCACCATGGCGCCCGAGCAGCCGATCGACGAGGCGCTCGAGGTGATGGCCCGCTACAAGATCTCGGGCCTGCCGGTGGTCCGCGACGGCAAGGCCGTCGGCATCCTCACGAACCGTGACCTGCGCTTCGTGAAGGACACGAGCCAGCCGATCTCGAAGCACATGACCTCCGAGGGGCTCGTGACCGTCGCGCCGGGGACCACCCTCGACCGCGCGAAGGAGCTCCTCCACGAGTACCGGATCGAGAAGCTCCTGGTCGTCGACGACAAGGGGCAGCTCCGCGGGCTCATCACGATCAAGGACATCGAGAAGAGCGAGCGCTTCCCGAACGCGGCCAAGGACGGCCTCGGCCGCCTGCGCTGCGGCGCGGCCGTTGGCGTCGGGCCGGAGCTCGAGGAGCGGACCGAGGCCCTGATCCGGGCCGGCGTGGACGTGATCGTCGTCGACAGCGCCCACGGCCATTCGGCCGGCGTGCTCGAGGCGGTGCAGCGGCTCCGCGGCGCCTTCCCGGACCAGCCGCTGATCGGCGGCAACGTGGCGACGGGGGAGGGCACCGAAGCCCTCATCAAGGCCGGCGTCTCCGCCGTGAAGGTCGGGATCGGGCCGGGTTCGATCTGCACGACGCGCGCCGTCTCGGGGGTCGGCGTCCCCCAGCTCACCGCCGTGACCGACGCCGTGGCCGTCGCCCGCAAGGCGGGCACGCCGGTGATCTCGGACGGCGGCATCAAGTTCTCGGGCGACCTGGTGAAGGCGCTCGCGGCCGGAGCGAACGCCGTGATGATTGGCTCGCTCTTCGCCGGCACCGACGAGGCGCCGGGCGAAGTGATCCTCTACCAGGGGCGCTCCTACAAGACCTACCGCGGCATGGGCTCGCTCGGCGCGATGCGCGAAGGCTCGAGCGACCGCTACTTCCAGGGCGACGTCGACGAAGCGAGCAAGCTCGTGCCCGAGGGCATCGAGGGCCGCATTCCCTATCGCGGCTCGCTCACGAACAGCATCTACCAGCTCATGGGCGGGCTGCGTTCGGGCATGGGCTACTGCGGCGCGGCCACCCTGGCGGAGCTGCGCACGAAGTCCCGCTTCCTGCGCGTCTCGCCGGCCGGCCTCCACGAAGGCCACGTGCACGACGTCATCATCACCAAGGAAGCCCCGAACTACCGGGTCGAGTAAGGACCGCCGACGTTGCAGAAGTCCCCTCACCGCAGAGTCCTGATCCTGGACTTCGGCTCCCAGTACACCCAGCTCATCGCGCGCCGGATCCGCGAACAGCACGTCTACTGCGAGATCCATCCCCACACGGTCGATGCGGCGTTCGTGCGCGAGTTCGCGCCGGCCGGGATCATCCTCTCGGGCGGCCCGGCGAGCGTGCTCGACGCGGACTCCCCGGGTCTCGACCCGGCGGTGCTCGCGGTCGACGTGCCGATCCTCGGCATCTGCTACGGCCTGCAGCTCCTGGTGAAGATGCTCGGCGGGCTCGTCGAGAAGGCGGACGATCGCGAGTACGGCCGCGCCGTGCTGAAGCTCGAGGCCGCCGAGGGCCTGTTCGCCGGGCTCGGGGACGCCCTCGAGCGGCGCGTCTGGATGAGCCACGGCGACCGGGTCCTGCGCCTCCCCGAAGGCTTCCGCGTGCTCGGGACGAGCGCGAACTCGCCCTTCGCCGCGGTCGGACACGAGAGCAAGCCGCTGTTCGGGATCCAGTTCCACCCGGAGGTGGTCCACAGCGAGGGCGGCGACACGATCCTCGAGAACTTCGTGCAGCGCATCGCGGGCTGCACGGGCGACTGGACCATGGAGGCCTTCGTCGAAGAGGCGACGGCGCGCATTCGCGAGCAGGTCGGGGGCGGGCGCGTCGTGTCCGGCCAGTCCGGCGGCGTCGATTCCACGGTGGCCTCGGCCCTCGTGCACCGGGCCGTCGGCGAACAGCTCACGTGCATCTTCGTCGACCACGGCCTGCTCCGGCTGGGCGAGCGCGAGGAGGTCGAGGCGGCCTTCCGCGACGCCCTCGGCATCGAGCTGATCACCGTCGACGCCTCCGAGCGCTTCCTCTCGGCCCTGGCCGGGGTCGAGGACCCGGAGAAGAAGCGGCGCATCATCGGCCACCTGTTCATCGAGGTCTTCGAGGAGGAGTCGCGCAAGCTCGGCGACGTCGACTTCCTCGTGCAGGGCACGCTCTACCCGGACGTCATCGAGAGCGTCTCCGTGCGCGGCCCCTCGGCGACGATCAAGAGCCACCACAACGTCGGCGGCCTGCCCGAGCGCATGCGGCTGGCGCTGGTCGAGCCGCTCCGGGAGCTCTTCAAGGACGAGGTGCGCGCCGCGGGCCGCACGCTCGGCCTGCCGGAGGCCGTGATCGGCCGGCACCCCTTCCCGGGGCCGGGGCTCGCGATCCGCATCATCGGCGAGGTCACGCGCGAGCGCTGCGACGTCCTGCGCCAGGCCGACGCCATCCTGATCGAGGAGATCCGCCGCGCCGGCCTCTACGACGAGATCTGGCAGGCCTTCGCCGTGTTCCTGCCGCTCCAGAGCGTCGGCGTGATGGGCGACGAGCGGACCTACGAGAACGCCGTGGCCCTGCGCTGCGTCGACGCCGTCGACGGCATGACCGCCGACTGGTCGCGCATGCCCCACGAAGTGCTGGCCACGATCTCGAACCGCATCACCAACGAGGTGAAGGGCGTGAACCGGGTCGTCTACGACGTCTCGTCGAAGCCCCCGGCCACGATCGAGTGGGAATAGGTGGCTCACGCACCGTTCGTCCATCTCCATCTCCACACGCAGTACTCGCTGCTCGACGGCGCCATCAAGCTAGGGCCGCTCGTCCAGCGCGTGGCCGATCTGCACATGCCCGCGGTCGGCATGACCGACCACGGCAACCTGTTCGGCGCGGTCGAGTTCTACGAGGTCGCCGTCGGCGCCCGGGTGAAGCCGATCATCGGGTGCGAGGTCTACGTCGCCTCGGGCTCGCGCTTCGACAAGGAGAAGCGGGAGCGCGACGAATCGGGCTACGACGCGATCAACCACATGCTCCTCCTGGCCATGGACGAGACGGGCTATCGCAACCTGATCTACCTCGTCTCGAAGGGCTACCTCGAGGGCTTCTACTACAAGCCCCGCATCGACCTCGACCTCCTGCGCGAACGCAACGCCGGCCTGATCGCGACCTCGGGGTGCCTCTCCTCGATGATGTCGCGGGCCATCACCGGCGGGCAGCGCGAGCGCGCGTGGAGCCTCTGCCAGGAGTTCTCGGAGATCTTCAAGGGGCGCTTCTACCTCGAGATGCAGCGTCACGGGATCGACCTGCAGGACCAGGTGAACGCCGAGATCGTCAAGATGGCGAGCGACTTCAATCTGCCCCTCGTCGCCACCAACGACGCCCACTATCTCGAAGCCCACGACCACGAGCCCCACGAGGCGCTCCTGTGCATCGGGACCGGCACGAACCTCGACGACCCGAAGCGCTTCAAGTTCGACGGCCAGGGCTTCTACGTGAAGAGCGCCGAGGACATGATGGAGGTCTTTGCGGATCACCCCTCGGCCGTGACCAACACCCTCGAGATCGCCGAGCGCTGCAACCTCGAGTTCGACATGAGCACGTACCACCTGCCCGAGTTCCAGGTGCCGGTGGGGAAGAGCCGCGAGCAGGTGCTCTCCGAGCAGACGTGGAAGGGGCTGCGGGACCGTCTCGGCCTCGGGCCCGACGAGCCCTTCAAGAAGGAACAGGCCGAGTACGTCTCGCGCATGGAGCACGAGCTCGGCGTGATCGAGAAGATGGGCTTCCCGGGCTACTTCCTGGTGGTCGCGGACTTCATCGACTACGCGCGGCGCAACCGCATCCCCGTCGGGCCGGGCCGGGGCTCCTCGGCGGGGAGCCTCGTGGCCTACGCCCTCGGCATCACGGGCATCGATCCGATCGAGTACGACATCATCTTCGAGCGCTTCCTGAACCCCGAGCGCATCTCGATGCCGGACATCGACGTCGACTTCTGCATGCGCGGGCGCGACGAGGTGATCCGCTACGTCGCGGACAAGTACAACGAGGGCGACAGCTTCGACGAGCTGCGCGTGGCGCAGATCATCACCTTCGGAAAGCTCCAGGCCCGCGCGGCGATCCGCGACACGGGCCGGGTGCTGGGCATGACCTACGGCGAGGTCGACCGCATCTCGAAGCTCGTCCCGGAGACCCTCGGCATCACGCTCAGCGAGGCCCTCGAGCAGTCCCCGGAGCTGCGCGCGCGGGTCGACTCCGACGGCCAGGTAAAGAAGCTGCTCGACACGGCGCAGCGGCTCGAGGGGCTCACGCGCCACGCTTCGACCCACGCCGCCGGCGTCGTGATCGGCAACAAGCCCCTGATCGAGACCGTCCCGCTCTATCGCGACCCGAAATCCGGCGACTGCGTCACCCAGTTCGACATGCGCTGCGTCGAGAAGGTCGGGCTCGTGAAGTTCGACTTCCTCGGCCTGAAGACGCTGACCCTGATCGCCGACGCCGAGGCCCTGATCCGCGAGCGCAAGGACCCGAACTTCTCGATCGAGGACACCGCCCTCGACGACGGCCCGACCTACGAACTCCTCTGCAAGGGCGACACCCAGGGCGTCTTCCAGGTGGAGTCGGCCGGCATGACCGAGCTCACCGTGAAGCTCAAGCCGAGTGCCTTCATCGATCTCATCCCCATCGTCGCCCTCTACCGCCCGGGCCCGCTCGGCTCCGGGATGGTGGACGACTTCATCAGCCGGCGGCACGGCCTCACCAAGGTCGAGTACCTGCTGCCGGAGCTCGAAGAGCTCACCGCCGAGACCTACGGCGTAATCGTCTACCAGGACCAGGTGCTCCAGATCGCGAACCGGGTCGCCGGCTACAGCCTCGGCGAGGCCGACCTGCTGCGCCGGGCGATGGGCAAGAAGAAGCCCGAGGAGATGGAGAAGCAGCGCGAGCGCTTCCTCTCCGGCGCGAAAGAGAACGGGATCGACGAGAAGCAGGCGGACCGGGTCTTCGCCCTGATGGCGGAGTTCGCGGGCTACGGCTTCGCGAAGTCGCACTCGGCGGCCTACGCGCTCCTGACCCATCAGACGGCCTATCTGAAGGCCAACTACCGGCAGGAGTATCTCGCCGCGCTGCTCTCGATCGAGGCGGGCAACAACGACCGCCTGGCGCGCTTCATCGCCCACACCCGGGAGAGCGGGATCGAGGTGCTCCCGCCCTGCGTGAACGAATCCGGCCGGAACTTCACCGTGGTCGAGGAGGGCATCCGCTTCGGCATGGCCGGCGTGAAGAACGTCGGCGAGGGCGCGATCGAGGCGATCGTCGCCGCCCGGGCCGAGGGCGAGCGCTACCCGAACCTGTTCGAGTTCACCTCGCGCGTGGACGGCAAGAAGGTGAACCGCCGCGTCGTCGAGAGCCTGGTCAAGTGCGGCGCCTTCGACTCCCTCCACGAGAACCGCGCCGCCGTCTGGGCCGGCCTCGACCGGGCCCTCGAGTCCGGCGCCGCGGCCCAGCGCGACCGCGAGATCGGGCAGGAGAGCCTCTTCGGCATGGAGGGCGGCGCCGCGGCGCCGGAGCCCGAGCTGCCCTCGGCTCCGGAGTGGTCGGATCGCGAGCGGCTCGCCCACGAGAAGGAGGTGCTCGGCTTCTACGTCACCGGCCACCCGCTCGAGCCCCACGCGCCGGCCCTGCGCCGCTTCACCGACACCACGGCGTCGACCGTCGAGGGCAAGGAAGGCACCGTGGTGCGCGTCGGCGGGCTCGTGACGGCGGTCCGTGAGACCCGCACGCGCAAGGGCGACCGCATGGCCTTCGCCACGCTCGAGGACATGGAGGGGAGCTTCGACCTCGTCGTCTTCTCCGAAGCCTACGCGCGGCTCGGCGAGCTCTTGAAGGCCGGGCTCCAGCTCGAGGAGGGGCAGCTCCCGGATCCGATCATCTTGACGGGGACGCTCGAGGAGGGCGACACGCCGAAGCTCCTGGTCCGCGACGGCATGGAGCTGTCAGCGGCCGAGGAGCGCCTCTGCAAGAACCTCCACGTGAAGGTGCTCGCCGGCGAGCTCTCGCGCGACCGCCTCACCGCCCTGAAAGACGTGCTATCGACCCGCCGAGGGGAATGCGCCGTCGTGCTCCACATGACCATCCCGGGCGAGAGCGAGACGCTGCTGGCACTGCCAGACCGCTACTGCGTCCAGCCGACCGAAGCGCTGCTCGAGAAGCTGAACGGGTTGTTCGGCCGCCCGGTGACGGAGCTCGAATTCTGATGCGCGCCGCTCGTTCCTTCGTGGTTCTCGCGCTGACGCTCTTCGCCGCGTCCGCCGGGGCCGAACTCCGGACCGTCGACTCGCTCGGCGTCGCGGGGATCCGGCCCGGGGATGCCGTCGACGGTGCCCGGCAGAACGCGGTCCGCTACGGCGTGGCCGAGGCGGTCTACCGGGTCGTCTCCGAGGAGCTGCCGGCCCTCGATGCCGAGGAGGCCCGCGCGGTCGGACGGCGCCTGTTCTCGAAGAAGACCCGGGACTATGTGACCCGCTTCCGGGTCGTCGAGGACCGGGGCACCCGGACCAAGCAGCTCACGACGCTCTCCGGCGCGACCCACGAGTACGTCGTGCTCGTGCGGGCGGTGGTCGACGTGGGCCCGATCCGCGAGCGGCTGGTCCGGGCCGGCATGCTGGCTCCCCCGGGGCAGGGCGCCCTCCGGCGGGTCCGCCTCGAGCTCGAGACCCTGCCGTCCTACGCGGCCTACGAGGCGATCCAGGAGACCCTGGTGGGCCAGCTGAAGGCCCAGTCGGCGCTGCCGATCGAGTTCGCCCGGGGCCGGGTCGTGCTCGAGGTCGTGACCCGGGAGCACGGAGAGCGGCTCCTTTCGCGCCTGGCGGCCTCGCCGCCGCCCGGGCTCCAGCTCGAACCCCTCGAAGCGGGCGACCGCGTCGCCCGGGCCCGGGTCCGCGGCGAACCCCGGCGGGGGCGATGAATTGACACCCGTTGGTAAAAAGGCTAGTTAGCGCCGGGTGTTACCGGACCTTCAGGCACGTAGCTCAGTGGGAGAGCACCACCTTGACACGGTGGGGGTCGGCGGTTCAATCCCGCCCGTGCCTACCAGCGTCTTCTTCGCATACGCTCTAGCGATGCTCTACTAGCGGCTTTCGCGGCGCCGCGGTTCGCTCGGGCACCCGATGACGGGGCCCGCAGCTCCGCAGTGCCGCGAAACGCTCTTGGAGCGAACGAAGAAGACCGGCCAGGAACCGCAGCGTCGCCCGGGGAAGGCGCCGCGGACGAGATCCACCCCGGGGAGGGATTCCTGATCGCTTTTCCGACGCGCGACAAGCGGGACGTCACCCGCATCAACGACCGGATCCGCGCACGCGAGATCCGGGTGATTGGTGCGGATGGGGAACAGCTCGGAGTCATGCAGCCCGAAGATGCGCTGCGCCGTGCGCAGGAAGACGGACTCGACCTCGTGGAGGTCGCGCCGGGTTCCCAGCCGCCGGTCTGCCGGATCATGGACTACGGGCGGTACAAGTACGAGCAGAAGAAGAAGGCCAACAAGAACAAGGGCCATTCGGCTTCGCTGAAGGAGGTGAAACTCCGCCCCCGTACCGACGAGCACGACCTGGGGTTCAAGCTGCGCAACGCGCGCAAGTTCCTCATGGAAGGTGACAAGGTGAAGGTCACCCTGATGTTCCGCGGGCGCGAGATGGTTCACCGGCGGCTCGGCTACGAGCAGCTCGACGTGGTGAAGGAGCGCCTCCAGGACATCGCGAAGTCCGAGAGCGCTCCGCGCATGGAGGGCCGGTTCCTCTCGATGATCCTGGTGCCGGACCGGGCCGCGATCAAGGAAGCCGCGAAGAAGGAGGCCGAAGAGGCCCCGGAAGAACAGGCCGCCGCCGAGGCGGAGAGCAAGCAGGCCGACGCAGGGAAGGCCGAAAAGCCGGCCGACGCAGAGAAGGCCGAAAAGGACTAGACGATGCCGAAGATGAAGACCCATCGCGGTGCGGCCAAGCGCTTCAAGCGCACCGGCACCGGCAAGCTTTCGCGGATGCGCAAGAACAAGCAGCACATCCTCACGAAGAAGACCACGAAGCGGAAGCGGAAGCTGCGCCAGAGCGCGCTCGTCGATCCGGTCGACGAGAAGCGCCTGAACCAGCTTCTGCCGTACTAACGACGCCCCCGGCAGCCCGGGGAAGCGAACGACGCCCCCCAGGCGACTGGGGAAGCGAGGAACATCATGGCTCGAGTCAAGCGAGGCGCCCAGGCGCGGCGTCGCAAGAACCGCATCCTGAAGAAGGCGAAGGGGTACGTCGGCGGGCGCGGCAACCTCCTGCGCACGGCGCGCGAGGCCGTGGAGAAGGCTGCCAAGTACGCCTACCGCGACCGCAAGCAGCGCAAGCGGGAGTTCCGCCGCCTCTGGATCGCGCGCATCAACGCCGCGAGCCGGGAGCACGGCCTGTCCTACAGCCGCTTCATCAACGGCCTCTCGAAGGCCCAGGTGGAGATCGACCGCAAGGAGCTGGCCGAGATCGCCGTGCGCGACCCGGCTGCCTTCGCCCAGCTGGTCGAAGTCTCGAAGCAAGCTTCCGCAGCCTGATCGTGGCTCGCGGGGCCACCGTCAACGATCCCACGAGCTAGCCGTGGACCTCGACGGACTCGTCGAGGACGCGCTGCGCGACGTCGCCGCCGCCGGTGATGCGAACGCGCTCGTCCAGGTTCGCGCTCGGCTGCTCGGCAAGAGCGGCACGCTGACGGCGGAGCTGCGCGGGCTCGGAAAGCTCCCGGCCGAGGAGCGCGGCGCCGCGGGCAAGGCGCTGAACGTCGCAAAGGCCAGGATCGAGGCGGCGGTCGCCGAGCGCCAGGAGGCGCTGGCGGGCGCGGCCCGGGCCGAGAGCCTCTCGGGCCAGGGCCTCGACGTGACGCTCCCCGCCAAGGGCACCGAGCCCGGCCACCTCCATCCGCTCACCCACGTCGAGCGCGAGATGATCGAGATCTTCCGCGGCTTCGGCTTCGAGTGGGTCGACGGGCCGGAGGTCGAGACCGAGCACTACAACTTCGAAGCCCTGAACATCCCTGCCGACCACCCCGCCCGCGACATGCAGGACACCTTCTATCTCGCCGACGGGATCGTCCTGCGCACGCACACTTCGCCGGTCCAGATCCGCACCCTCGAGGGGCGCGAGCCGCCGCTGCGCATCATCACGACGGGGCGCGTCTACCGCCACGACGCGGACTCGACCCACAGCCCGATGTTCCACCAGATGGAGGCGTTTCTCGTCGACGACCGGACGACCTTCGCGGACCTGAAGGGCATCCTCTACGAGACGGCGCGCCAGCTCTTCGGCCGCGACGTCGAGCTGCGCTTCCGCCGGAGCTTCTTCCCCTTCACCGAGCCCTCGGGCGAGGTCGACATCCTCGGCGAGCGCGGATGGATGGAGATCCTCGGCTGCGGAATGATCCACCCGAACGTGCTGCGCGCCGCGGGGCACGACCCGGAGAAGGTCCAGGGCTTCGCCCTCGGAGCCGGCATCGACCGCATCGCGATGCTCAAGTACGGCATCGATTCGATCCGCGTGCTGTTCGAGAACGATCAGCGCGTGCTGGACTCGTTCTAGTGCGCGTCCCCTACGAATGGCTGCGCGAGTACGTCCCGGTCCCCGATGACCCGGATGCCCTCGCCGAACGGCTCTCGCTGTGCGCGCTCGAGGTCGAGGAGATCGAGCGCCCGCTCGAAGGAGTCGTCGTCGCGCGGATCACCGAGACCCGGCCCCACCCGAACGCCGACCGGCTGACCCTGTGCACGATAGAGGACGGCGGCGAGGCGCCGCGCCCGGTCGTGTGCGGGGCGGCGAACATGAAGGCCGGGGATCTCGTCGCGCTCGCGACGCCCGGCACGGAGCTCCCCGGCGGCCTCACCATCAAGAAGAGCAAGATCCGCGGCGAGAAGAGCGAGGGCATGCTCTGTGCGGCCGACGAGCTCGGGCTCGGCTCGGACCACAGCGGGATCCTCATCCTCGAGGAAGGCGCCGAGCTCGGCACCGCCGCGGCCGGGACGCTCGGCCTCGGGAGCGCGATCCTCGAGGTCGCGCTGCTGCCGGACCGGGGGGACTGCGCGAGCCTCTTCGGCCTGGCCCGGGAAGTGGCCGCGCTCTACGACCTCGAAGCCACGCCACCGCCGACCGCCGTCGAAGAGAACGGCGCGGCCCTCGGCGACGCCGTCTCCGTCACCGTCGAGGACGCCGAGCGCTGCCCGCGCTACATGGCGCGGCTCGTGCGCGGGGTTACGGTCGGGCCGTCGCCCGATTGGCTGGCGCGCCGCCTGCTCTCGCTCGGCGCGCGGCCCATCAACAGCGTCGTCGACGTCACGAACCTCGTCCTTCACGAGCTCGGCCAGCCGCTCCACGCCTTCGACGCCGCCCGCATCCCCAGCGGACGCATCCGCGTGCGCCAGGCCGAGGCCGGGGAGAAGATCGCGCTGCTCGACGAGAACGAGGTCGAGCTCGGGAGCGACGACCTGGTGATCGCCGACGAAGCGCGCCCGATCGCCCTGGCCGGCGTGATGGGCGGCGCCGAGAGCGCCGTCAGTGAGACCACCCGCGACGTGATCCTCGAAGCCGCCTGCTTCGAGCCGGGCACGGTGCGCCGCACCGGCCGGCGCCACGGGATCCGCAGCGATTCTTCGTACCGCTTCGAGCGCGGCGTCGACCCGGTGGGCGTCGCTCGGGCCCTCGACCGCGCCGCACGCCTGCTCGGGGAGATCGCCGCCGGCGAGGTCGCAAAGGGCGTGGTCGACGTGGCCTCGGGCGATTTCGCCCGCCCGCCCGTGCGGCTCCGCCTCGAGCGCGTGAAGCGCTTCCTCGGCCTCGTACTCCCGAACGACGAGGTCGTGGCCCGCCTCGAGCGCGTCGGCATGACCGTCGAGGACCAGGGCGACGGGACGCTGCTCGCGACCCCGCCGAGCTGGCGCGGGGACCTGCGCGAGGAGGCCGACCTGCTCGAAGAGGTCGTGCGCCTCGGCGGCTACGAAGCGCTCCCCGAGACGCTGCCCCAGGGCGCCGAGCGCCCGCCGGCCGCCTCGCCCGAGCGCGATCGCATGGAGCAGGCGCGCGAAGCCCTGCGCGCGGCGGGCTACAGCGAGTGCGTGAACGTCGCCTTCCACGCCGAGGCGGACTTCGGCCGGCTGCGCCTGGGCGCCGACACGCCGGCCCGCGAAGAGGCCGTGCCCGTCGCGAACCCGATCGGCGAGGAGCTCGCCTTCCTGCGCGGCTCGATGTTCCCCGGGCTCCTGCGCGGCGTGGCGCGGAACCTCCGCCACGGGGTCGACGGCGTCCGGCAGTTCGAGATCGGCCGCACCTTCCAGGGCCGGCTCTCCCAGGGTCTCCCGAACGAGCGCCGGATCCTTGCCGCGGTGGCGACGCCGCGCGAGGCGCCGGATCTCTGGAACCCGAAGCCGTCGGCGGAAGCGGTCTTTTTCGAGGCCAAGCACGCAGTTTCGACCCTCTGTGCGGCGCTCGGGCGGCCCTGTGCGGTCGAACCGGGCGAGGCCGGCCCGTGGGTTCACCCGGGCGCGAGCGGCCTCGTGCGGGCCGGGAAGAAGCTCGTGGGCGAAATGGGGCAGATCCACCCCGATGTCGCCGAGGCCTACGAGCTGCCGCCCGCCACGGTCGTCGTCGAGCTCGATCTCGACGCCCTGGGCGAGGTCCGGGCCGCCGGACGCAGCTACCGGGCGGCGCCCAAGTTCCCGTCCGTACAGAGAGATCTTGCGCTCCTGGCCCCCGAGGATGTATCTGCTGGAGAGGTCGAGGCCGCCATCCGCAAGGCGGCGGGGTCTCGGCTCGAGGGGGTGACGCTCTTCGACCGGTACGCGGGCAAGGGAATCCCGGCCGGGAAGAAGAGCATGGCCTACAGGCTGACCCTCCGCGCGGCGGACCGGACGCTCGCGGACAAGGAGATCACCAAGACCACCGACAAGGTGGTTGCGGCGCTGTCGCGGACCCTCGGGGTCGAGCGGCGCTAGAGACGGGGGACGGGGTGACCAAGGCCGACATCGTCGAGTGCATCTACGAGCGGGTGGGCTTCTCCAAGAAGGAGTCTGCGGATCTCGTGGAGACCGTCTTCGACATCATCAAGGACACCCTCGCCGAGGGCGAGAAGGTGAAGATCTCGGGCTTCGGCAACTTCGTCGTTCGCGAGAAGAATGCGCGCAAGGGCCGCAACCCGCAGACGGGCGAAGAGATCCGGCTGGCCGCGCGCCGCGTGCTCACGTTCAAGCCGAGCCTGGTCCTGAAGAACGTCCTGAACGAGGGCTTCGAAGGCGACGGCGGTTCCGCCGAGGCTTCGGGCGGCGCCCAGTAGTGGCGCGCAAGCCCCGCGCCCCGAAGCGGAAGCCCACTTCGCGCAAGGCGGAGCCGCGGAAGTCGGAAGCGCGCAAGCCCGCGCCGCCCGCGCCCGAGACGACGCGCAGCGTGAGCGATTCGCGCCACGAACTCGAGGCCAGCGACAAGATCTACTACCGGATCGGCGAGGTCGCGGACCTGACCGGCGTGAAGCCCTACGTGCTCCGCTACTGGGAGTCCGAGTTCAAATGGATGGCGCCGGGGAAGTCCCGTTCGAACCAGCGCCTCTACCGCAAGCAGGACATCGAGACGATCCTCCTGATCAAGCGCCTCCTCTACGAAGAGCGCTTCACCATCGCCGGTGCGAAGAAGCGGCTGAAGGAGCTCGGCAGCGGTGCCGAGCGGGCCTCCGCCCTGGCCGAGCCGATGCCGATGGATCCGGGCGACTGGGCCGGGAACCTGCGGGAGATCCGCACCGAGCTCGAAGCGATCCGGGCGCTGCTCTAGCGCGCACGCCGGCGCCTAGGCGAGCGTCGCGGACAGTCCGATCACGACCAGGTAGAGCAGGACGTAGGCGCTGCCGTAGGTGCCGACGGCGCGCAGCGTCGTGAAGTCGAGCGCCTGCCGCACCGCGACGATGCCTGCCATCAGCACCCAGAGCTCGATCACCGTGTTGAAGACGATGCGGGGGACCTCGGTATCGACGATGCCGAAGGTCGCGGCGATCGGGGGCAGGGCGAAGCCCACGAGGCGCAGCACGCCCGGGGCGAAGGCGAAGCCCACCGTCCGCAGGACCTCCGCGTAGTCCGTCTCGGTCTCCCGGCCGCGGAAGAAGGTCGCGCCGACCATGTAGGCGAAGAGCGACCCGCCGGCCCAGAGCACGAGCGGCTCGAGCACCTCGAGGGCGATCGGCAGGATCGCCACGTCCATCGGGATGTCGCGCTGTACGGCGTGGAGCCACCAGGAGCCGAGCCCACCGGCCGCGGCGCAGATCAGCACGACGGCGACCGCCTGGGGCATCGACGCGGGGTCCGCCTCGACCTCCTCGTAGGTCTCCGCGTCGAGGAGCGAGGCCTTCCACATGCGGACGGGGAAGGACTGGCTCAAGGCGCGGGCTCGGGGTCGGGGCCGAACAGGGCTCCGAGCAGGCGCGAGAGGGCGCCGCGCAGGCCGGTCTGCTGGCGCGCGGCGTCGATGGCGCGGATCACCGCTTCGGTCGAGGCGCACTCGGTCGGGTGGCCTTCGGCGTCCGTGCAGCGCAGGCCGAGGGCCGGCACGCTCTCCTTGAGATCGAGGGCCGCGGCGCGAACGGCGGCGCGGTAGCGCGGGTCCGCGTCGTTCTCCTGGTAGGCCTCGGTCAGGACGCCGTTCCAGGCCTCGAGCCGCTCGCGCAGCCTCGGGTCCGGGTTCTCCGAAGCGGCCTGGGCCCGCGCGAGCATGAAGTAGCCGTAGGACAGGGAGGAGAGGGCGTCGAAGCGCTCGGTGCCTTCCTTCCCGCGCACGGCCGCCTCGACCCGCGCGACCTCGCTCTCGTCGAGTTCGCCCTTCTCGACGCCGAGGAAGAAGCCCTCGTACTGCTCCTGGGCGCCGGCCAGGCAGCTCGGCACCTCGCCCTCCTTGGGGAGCGGGCAGTAGGCGCCGGGCGCGCTCGGGTCCTTGGCGGCGAGCAGCAGGGCGGCCGCGGCGGCCAGCGCGGCCGCGCGCCCCGCGCGCGGTCTCACGAGCCCTCGGCCGCGGGGGGCAGGTCGAAGCGCAGGCCGCAGGTCAGGCCGAGCCAGATCGGCCCCTCGCGGTGGAAGCGGCGCACGCTGCCGTCGGCGAACTCGAGGCTCACGGTGGCGGATTCGAGCTGGAGCCGGTCGTCGAGTTCGCCGACGCCGCGCACGTTCGGGAAGGCATCGAGGCGCTTGATGATGTACGCGCTCGCCACCCCGTCCCCGTCGATCATGGGTTGCGTCGGGTCGTTCAGCTGCGGCTCGGCGACGTTCACGCGTCCGTCGTCCTGGGCGCCGAAGACGAACTCGTCCTCGCCCTTGCGGCGGAGGGACTTCCCCTTGGCCACCGCGAGGCGGAACTCGCGGCCGGAGGGGCCGCGCAGGCCGAGGAAGACCGGGTCGTCGGTCGCGGCCATGCGGTCTGCCCCCACGCGCATTTCCACGACGATGCGCACGATGGAACGGTCTGCGGCCACGGTCTCCTCCCAGGCTTCGCGGGCCGGACGCGGGCTGGCGCGCGAATGCGGCGGGAGGGTAGGGGGCGTTCCGGCGGCGGGTCAAGCGCCCGAGGCGGCCGGGTGCCCGCCGACCCCTGCGGTGCTCGGGGAGGTCCGGTGGGCCCGCTCGGTCCGGAACGCGGCGGCGCCCACGGACAACTCCGGGGTGCGTGCACTAAGATTGCGCTCGCCCGACGTCCGCGGTCGGCCAGGAGACATGGCTTGAGTACGGCCGCTGCCAGCGACCCCTTCGAAAGCACCTCGAACCCCGCCCACTACGTGGCCCGTCCCGACAGCGACGCGGTCCTGGCGGAGCTCGAGCGGCGGGTCCGCGACTCGGCCCATCCCGTGGCGCTGACGGGCCCGGTCGGGCTCGGGAAGACCTTCCTCCTGCACGTGGCGGCGGACCGCCTGGTCGGTTCCTTCCGCGTGGTCTGGGTGCCGTACCCGGCGCTCTCGGCGCCGGAGCTCTGCCGCTGGGTGCTCGAGGCCCTCGGCGAGGACGCCCGCGCCGAGGACCCGGAGGGCGCGCTCCTCGACTGCGCCTTCCGCACGGCGGGCGACGGCCGCGAGATCCTGATGATGGTCGACGACGCGAGCGCCCTCCCGCTCTCGACCGCGCGCCAGCTCGCGACGCTGGTCTCCGCCTCGGGCGGAGCGCTGCGTGCGGTCTTCGGCGCCGTCGACGATTCGCGCCTCGGTTCGGTGATGGCCGCCCTCGGCCCGGACCTCCACGAGGTGCGATACGACGCGCCGATGACCGCGGATCAGACGGCCGCCTACGTGCGCGCGCGGCTCGAGCGTTCCCAGGAGGCCGAGCGAACCGGCCGCTTCGATGCGGACACCGTCGCGCGCATCCACGGCGCGGCCGCCGGCAACCCGCGGCGCATCCACGAGCTGGCCTCGGTGGTCTGGCGCCTCGAACCCGACGCCGACGCCGCGGCGGCGATCGACCAGTGGGCCCGCGACGAGCAGGGCCGCGCCGAGGAACCGCCGGCCGAGCCGCTCGACACCGAGGAGGAAGAGGCCGAGATCGAGGTGAGCGCGGCCGCGGCGGCGGCCGCAGCGCTGGCCGCCGAACAGGCCGCACCGCCGCGGCGCACGCGCGGCGTGCAGCCCGTGCCGGAAGCCGTCCGCGCCGCGACGGCCGAGCCCGTCGAGCCGGAACCCGTGGCGGAGGCCCCGATCGCCGAGCCGGAACCCGTGGCCGTCTCCGGCGAAGACACCCAGCCGATGGAGCCCGTGGATCCCGAGCCGGAGGTCGAGGAGCCCGCGGTGGCCGCAGCAGCACTGGCAGGTGCCGCGGTAGCCGCGAACACGCCTGCGGACGAGGCGGGGGCTTCCCCCGAGCCTGAAGCCGAACCCGAAGCGGATCCCGAGCCGGCCACCGACGAAGAAGACTCGTTTCCGGCGCTGCGGGACGTCGGCGCGGTGGCTGCGAGCGAAGCGGCGTCGGAGGAGGCCCCGGCGCCCGCCGAAACGGTGGAGGAGACCCCTGAACCGGAGCCGCCCCCGATCGCCGAGCCGGCCGCCGCGAGCGGTGCGCCCCTGCGAGACCGCCGCCGCTCCCGCACGCGCACGGCCTGGCTCGCCGTGGCGGGCCTCGGGGTCCTGGCCGTCGCAATGCCGTATCTGCTGCGAGGCATCGATGGCCTCCTGCCCGGCGAAGCCGAGCGGCCCAAGGTGCCGATCGGCCCGGCGGCCGTCGTCGACGATTCGGTTGCGGAGGCGCCCGGGGATCCGCCCGAATTCGTCGAAGCGCCCGAGCCGGAAGCCGCGCCGGCCGAGGGCTCGGCAACGGCCTCTCCGGATTCCGAGATCCCGGCCCGTGCGGAATCGCCCGAGCCCGAGGCTGCAACGCCCACCGTCGCTCGGCGCCCCGCGCCGGAGCCGACGCCCGCGCAAGCTCCGCGCACCGAGCCGCCCCCGCGCGACGAACCCGAAGTCCCGGTGCGGCGAAGCGAACCGACGCGGTCGGCGACGCCCTCCGCGCCGCCGGCGCCCGCCGTCGAACCGCGCCCCGCGCGCTCGCCGTTCACGCCGCCCGAGAACGTCACGACCCCGCGCCCGGCACCTTCCGAGACGGCCCGCGCCCCGAGTCCGGCTCCGCGAAGCGCGACGGCTCCGCCGAGTCCGGCGCCGCCCGAGACCACGGCTTCCCCGCGTCCGGCGCCCTCGACCCGCACCCGCGTGCCGACCTCGGCCACCGCGCCGGCCCCCGTCGTCGCGGCCACGCCGGCGCCGCCGCGCCCCGTCGCCCCGGCTCCGGAGCCGACGCCGGAACCCGAGCCCGCACCCGTCCGCGCGACTCCTGCGCCGACGGCCGCAGCCCCCCAGCCGCCGCCGGAGCCCGCCCCCCGGACCGCCGCCGTCCGCCCGGCCCCCGCGCCGAGCGCCGCGGCCGCGGACACCGTGCGCGTGAACATCCACGCCATCCCGTGGGCGAAGATCCTGATCGACGGCAAGACGGCCGGCGAGACCCCGCTGATCGGCTACGAGCTGAGCCCCGGCCTCCACGTCTTCCGCGCGGAGTTCCCCGGCGGCCGCGCCGTCGTGCGGACCGTCGAAGTCTCCGCCGAGAACCGCCACATCAGCTTCGAGTGATCGCGGCCCGGTTTCGAACGGGCCGAGCCCGCGCGGAGTGGACTCCCCCGCGAGACAAGGCTACGAATGGGTCCGTCGGGCCGTAGCGCAGCTTGGTAGCGCGCCTGAATGGGGTTCAGGAGGTCGGGAGTTCGAATCTCCCCGGCCCGACCATCCGCTGCCGCGCACCCCACCCGCGCCGCAGCTCTGTCCAACCTCTCCGGTTCTAGTACCCGGGCGGAGGCGTGAACTCGCCGAGCCAGGACGCGGCTTCGATCGTCGTGTAGTCCTCGAAACGGGCGCCGACGAGCTGGATGCCGACGGGGAGGCCGCCGGGCGTGCGGCCGGCGGGGCAGACCGTTGCGGGCAGGCCAACGACGGTCGGCAGGCTCACCCACTTCAGGAAATCGAGATAGGGCGTCGGTTCGCCGTTCACCTCGAGGGTGCGCGCGTGGAAGTTCGGTTCGTGGTCGTGGGGGATGGCCGCGGTCGGGTGGACGGGCATCAGCAGCAGGTCGAAGTCGTCGAAGAAGCGCCGCCAGGCGGCGGCGAGGTGGGCGCGGATTTCGTCCTGGACGATCCACTCCCGGTGGGGGAGGAGCGTCGCCCGGGCCTGCCGGACGAGCGGGCTCTCGTCGTCGTCCGCCGCGCCGGCGGCCACCGCGCGCAGGCCCTCGATGACCTCCGCGGGGAAGCCCGCGCCGATGATCGGGAGCAGCAGGTTCAGGTAGGTCTCGTGGGCGCTCGCGAAGTCGATCTCCGGCCGCGCGCGGCGGTCGACCTTGGCGCCTTCCTTCTCGAGCCGCGCGGCGAAGTCCTCGAGGCACGCGAGCGAGGCGGCGTCGACCGGGCAGAAGGGGTCGTCGAACCAGGCGGCGACGCGGAGCCCGCCGGGCCGGGTCGCTCGCGGCGCGGGCAGGTCGAGGCGCCAGCCGCCGCGTTCGTTCGTCGGCCGCGGGCCGGCGAGGAGCGAGAGTCCGAGGGCGAGGTCCTCTGCGCTGCGCGCCATCGGGCCGAGCACGCCGAGGTCCGTGGTGGCGAGCTGCCCCGGCGGGCCGGGGATGTGCCCGAGGTCGGAGACGATTCCCCAGGTCGGCTTGTGCCCGTAGACGCCGCAGAAGTGGGCCGGCACGCGGATCGAGCCGCCGATGTCGCTTCCGATATCGAGGGGCGTGAAGCCGGCCGCGAGGGCCGCCGCGGCGCCGCCCGAGGATCCGCCGGGCGTGCGCGTCGGATCCCAGGGGTTGTTCGTCGTGCCATAGACCTCGTTGAAGGACTGGCTGTCGCCCGCGTAGAGCGGAACGTTGGTCTTCCCGAAGACGATGGCGCCCGCATCGACGTAGCGCTGGACGGCATCGGCGTTCGTGCCGGGCACGTGGGAGGCGAGCTCCGGGGCGCCGCACGCCGTCGTGAGCCCCTCCGTTTCGAGGGCGTCCTTGATCAGGACGGGGAGTCCGAGCAGGGGCTGGCCGGATTCGCCGCGGTCGAGGGCCGCATCGGCGGCGCGGGCCCGCTCCCGCGCGCGGTCGAAGTCGCGTGCGACGACGGCGTTCAGCTCTCCATCGCGGGCGCTGACCCGCTTGATCAGATGGTCGAGGAGTTCGAGGGAGCCGAGCGAGCGCTCGCGCAGGCGTTTCGTGAGTTCGCGGACCGATTCGTAGTGGAGCATGGCGTCTCCGGGGCGCGGCGCGCCGTTGACGGGAACTATTCGACGTAGCCGAGGGCCCGCAGCCGCTCGCGGGTCTCCTCCGAGACGTTGTCGCGCTGGGGCGGAGGCGGAGCTTCGGCGGCCCGGGCCTCGAAGTCTTCGTAGAGCTTGGCGTGTCCGGCCGGCGGCTCGCGCAGGGGCCGGTAGCGCGGGGGGTCGGCGCCTGGCGTGAGGTCGGCCGAGCGCGGTAGGCGCGCCTGCCCGCGGCCGCCCCGCGGCGCGGCGACGTAGCGCTCGGCCTCGATCGTCGCGAGCTGGTGCCGGCTCTCGGCGAAGACGGGCCCCGCGAGATCCTCGGCGAGCAGCGAGCGGCCGCGGAAGCCCTCGGGCGCTTCGATCCCGGCGAGGGCGAGGGCGGTCGGCGCGACGTCGATCCCGCTCACCGGGGTCTGGCGGACCGCCGCCGTGGCGCCGGGCGCGCGCACGATCATGGGCACCCGCACCTGGTCGAGGCCGATTCCGTGGCCGTGGGCGAAGAAGTAGCCGTCCTCTCCGAAGGCCTCGCCGTGGTCGGCGGTCAGGACGATGCCCGTGTCCGCCGGGAGCGCTTCGAGCAGGCGCGCGACGTGTTCGTCGAGATACCGGACCTCTTCGTCGTAGCGTTCCCGGTAGGCGCGGCGCGTGAAGAGGCCGGGGAGCGCCTGGTAGGCCGGAATGCCGCCGTAGCCGGACTCGTTGTCGAGCACGTTCAGTTCGAGCTCGCCCGGCGCGTCCGCAACCGCGGAGGGATGGGGCGTCTCGTAGGGCCCATGGGGATCCTGGTAGTGCACCCAGAGGAACCACGGGCGCTCCCCCGCCTGGGCGAGCCAGGCCAGGGCGGCATCGGTGGTCGCTTCGGCTTCCCGTTCGCCGAGGTCGCGGTTGCGCTCGCGGCGGCTCATCTCGAGGTCGTAGGTGTCGAAGCCCTGATCCATGTTCGGGAGCGAGAGGACGGGGTTCGAGACGAAGGCGGCCGTCGCGTAGCCCGCGCTGCGGAAGGCCTCGGCCAGGGTGTCGGCCTCCGCGCGCAGGAGCGTGCCTGCGCTCTGGCGGACCCCGTGCTCGAAGGGGTACTGCGAGGTCAGGATCGAGGCCACGGAAGGCGCGGTGTAGGGGGCCGCGGAGAACGCCCAGTGGAAGCGCAGGCCTTCCTCGGCGAGCGAACACAGAGCGCGCCCGGAGCCGGCGGGTCCGCCGTAGCACTCGAGGGCATCGGCGCGCAGCGTGTCGACGGTGAGCAGCAGGACGTTCCGGGCCAGCGGCTCGGGCGGCGCAGGTGCTTCGCCGCAACCTCCGGCAGCGAAGCCCAGCACGATCGCGAGCACGCGCAGCGGATTCACGGCGCCTCCCGCAGCTCGTAGAGGATCACCATGTCCGCACGGATCGCCGGGTTCTTCGCGCGGAAGCGCGGCCCCTCGCGGTAGTGGGCTTCGAGGAGCGGGTCGACCTCGGCGGCGAAGCGCCGGCCGTCGGCGGGCGAGCTCGCGAGCGATTGCAGGTTGTTCACGTAGGCCACCCAGCGCACTCCGCCCGGGCCGATCTGCGCGAGGAACTCCCTCCGGAGATCGGCCGCGAAACGATACGGGCCGGTCATCGGATAGCTGAACACCATGCGCGAGGCGGCGGGGCGCCGTGCATGGTAGTAGATCTGCGGCTCGGACCCGACGACGAGAACGGGCTCACCGGGTTCGGTGCGCTCGGCGAGCGCGTGGGCGACCTCCTCGGCGATGCCGGCGGGGACGAGCGTCGCGTAGATGCGCTCGAGCGTGGCCTCGGGGTCGGCGAGGCGGCGGGCGGAGGAGACGAGGACGGGCAGGGTGAGCAGCGCCAGGAGCGCGACGACCGCCAGACGCCGCGCGGGCGCTGCGGCCGCCGCGCGCAGGAGGGCGTCTCCCGCGAAGCCCACCCCGAGCGAGAGCGGGAGCAGGAGCGGCACGTAGTAGTGCCCGACGACGTTCCCGCCGAGCACCGCCAGGCCGGCGGTTCCGGCCAGCAGGATCCAGAGGCCGCTCGCCCGCGAGCCCCGGCTCTCGCCGTCCGCGCCTCGCAGGGCCCGGCCGCCGAGGGCCAGGAGGCCGACGGCGCCGAAGGCCCAGAGCCCCAGATCCGCGTAGCGGGTCTCCGCGACGAGCCGCGGAAGTACGTCCTCGATGCCTGTCTGCCGGACGCCGACGTAGGCGAAGTTGTTCGACCAGGTGCACTCGAGATAGGCCGCGAGCGCTCCCTGACTCGCGAAGAAGGCGAGCGTCGCCGCCGTCACGAGGGCGAAGCCGGCGGTGGCGGCGGCCAGCTCCCGGGCGGGGCGAAGGCCGCCGCGTCCCGCGTTGCCGCCCGGCCGCAGCGCGAGCGCGCGATGCCAGAGGAAGTCCGCTGCGAGGAAGATCGGGAGCACGAGCGCGTTCTGCTTCGTCTGGTAGGCGAGGGCGGCCGCCACGCCGGCGAGGAAGGCGGCGCGTGCGCCACCGTGGGTCCAGGCGAGGAGCGTCGCCGCGCCGAAGATCAGGGCGAAGAACTCGAGGCTCGCGCTGTGCACGACCCCGACGTGCTCGAAGCTCATCAGCGCGAAGGCGCCCGCGGTGATCCCCGCCGCGCGCGGGCCGAACAGGCGCCGGGCGAGCCACCAAAGGACGAGGGTCGTCGCGAGCGCGTGGAGCGTGGTCGCGGTGCGCAGGGCTGCGAGCCCTTCGCCGGCCGCCTGTTGCACGCCGGCCAGGGCGTAGAAGACGAGCGGGGTCTTCTGGTTGTAGACGTCGAGGTAGGGCGTGGCGCCGCCGAGGATCGCCTGGGCGAGGTGGGCGAGCTCACCTTCGTCCCGAATCAGGGGCGCGTTCCGGAAGGGCCAGCGCGCCGCGAAGGTACCGACGAGAAGGAGCGCCAGGCCCGCTCCCTCGGGCCAGCGCACGGGCGCGCGCGTGGCGGGCGGGTTCACTCGATGTAGCCGAGCTGCTCGAGCTGGCGCCGACGCTCGGCGGAGATGCCGCGCTCGCGCAGGCGGACGCGTTCGAGGGGATGCCGGGTGAGGCCCGCTCGGAGCTCGCGCACGGGGCTGCCCGGGTCGAGCGCCGCGAGGTTCCGTTTCTCTTCGGGGTCGACGTCGAGCTGGTAGAGCGCCACGGGGCGTCCGGAGCGCTCCTCGAGGGCGAGCTTCCAGCGCGGGCCGATGGCCGTCCGCACGAGCTTCCCGCCCTGGGCGCTCACGGCATAGGCCACGCCTTCGTCCGCGCTGCGGCGCGCGAGGGTCGTGGCGAGGCTCTCGGGCCCGCCGGGACAGTCGGCACCCATGGCCTCGCACACGGTCGGGAAGAGCTGCCGGAGTTCGACGACGCCGCGCCAGCGCTCGCCGCGGTGGGCCTTCGGGAAGCGGACGACGAGAGGCACGCGCAGGACCTCCTCGTAGATCGTCTCGCCGTGCATCAGCCAGCCGTGCTCGAGGAACGCTTCGCCGTGGTCCGACGCCACGATGACGAGGGTGTCTTCGCCGAGCCCGAGCGCCTCGATCGCATCGAAGAGGCGGCCGGCCTGGTGGTCGGCGAAGGCCAGGTTCTCGTGGTAGAGGTCGCGCAGCCGCTCGACGTCCTCCGCGGAGGCCTTCCGCTTGCCGTGCCGGATCTCCATCAGCGTCGGGACGGACCCGTCGATGCCCTCGGGCGCCGCGAACGTCCCGCCGAAGGGGGCCGGCGCGTCGTAGGGCGCATGGGGCGGGAGCAGGTGCACGTAGGCGAAGAAGGGGTCGCTCGCGGCCTCGGTGATCCAGGCGATGGCTTCGTCGACGGTCCGCGCGCTGTCGACGCGGCCGTAGTCGCGCGGCGAGCGCGCGATCTCGTCGTAGGGGAAATAGGCGGCGAAGTGGTCGAAGCCCTCGTCGAACCCGAACTCGGCGGTGACGTAGGGGTTCTCCGAGAAGGCGGCCGTGCGGACGCCCGCTTGCTTCAGGAACCCCGCGAGGAGCTGTCCCGGCGCGACGCTCGCCTCGCGCTTCTCCGGATACCGCCCCGTCATGTAGGAGGCCGCCGAGCCGAGCGTCCAGGGGATCTGGCAGTACGCGCGCTCGAAGACCGTCGCGTCCTCGGCGAAGGCGGCGATGCGCGGGGTCGTCGCGCGGGGGTTCCCGTAGAGGCTCGTGTGGTCCGCGGCGGTCGCATCGATCACGAGCCAGACCACGCCGCGCGCCCGCGGCGCCTCGGGCGGCTCGGCGGCGCAGGCGTTCAGGAGGAATCCGGTGGCGAGGGCGAGGAGCAGGTGTTTCACGCGGTGCCGACCGGTTCCGTGCGCCCGTAGCGCACCATCTTCAGCAGGTCCGAGCTGTTCGTTCCGGGCTTGCGGTCGAAGCCGAACAGCGCGACGAAGCGCGGCGTCGGCCCTTCGACGGGCGTCACGCGGTGGAGCGAGTGGCGTCCGGCGAAGATCATGAGCGTGCCGGGGACCATCGGCAGCACCTCGACGCTCTCGCGCTCTTCGAGGGCCAGGACGCGGGCCACGCGGTCGTAGTGCTCTTCGGTATCGCTGCGCAGGAAGGGGACGCACTCGAAGAGCCCGCCGCGCTCGCTGCTCTGGAGCGCCAGGGACACGACGAAGTCCGTCGAGTCGTAGTGCCAGCCCTGGACGTGGCCTTCGGTCATGACCGCCAGGTTCAGGGCGCCGAGCGGATCGTCCATGCGGTGCACCTCGGGCAGCTCGAGGATCTCGGCGAGGAACGAGGGGAAGGCGTCCCATTCGTAGAGCCGGCGCACCGGGTGCGTCTCCGGAACCAGGTCGTAGGCGAGAACCCAGGTGGCGCTGCGGACCGACGTCCGGCGCGGATGGCCCTCGGGGAAGGACTCGTCGGGGAGCTCCAGGTACGGCGTCCCGACCTCGATGTCCTCGTGGAATGCCTTCGGGCGAAGAGCCTCGGTCTGCGCGACGGCGTCTGGCAGGGCCGCAGCCCGCACGAAGCCCGGCAGGATGGCGACGCCTCGGCCGGCGAGGCTCTTCCGGGCTTCGTCGACCACGCGGCGCAGGGCCGGCGCGCCGAGGTCCGCCACCGGATAGCGTTCGGTGTCGACGAAATCGGCCAGGGCATTCATGCCTCTTCTCCTCGGGCCAGGGCGGCCAGGGTCCGCTGGGTCGCGAGCCGCCCCTCCTCGATGGCTTCGGCCGCGCGGTCGAAATCGAGAAAGGTGAAGTCGGGCAGCCGCGGGGTGATCAGCAGCTCGGGCGGGTCGCCGGCCATGCGGCTGCGCGTGATGCGGACCTGCATGATCTCGAGCGTGTTGTTCAGGACGTCGTAGAGCCCCGGGGCGGGCGGCCCGGGGGCGGGCCGGGGCTCGCTCGGCCCGACGAGGCGGAGCCGGAGCTCCGCCCAGGCGTTCTGCAGGGTGCGCGAGGCCTCGCTGGCCTCGGTCGTCTCCGCAGAGGCGTCGGAACCCGGCGTCGTCTCGGCCGGCACTTCGGGAGGCGCGGGCCGGGCGGCTTCGCCCCGAAAGCGCCGGGCGAGCAGCGCCGCGTTCAGATCGACGGCGATCACCGTGTCCGCACCGAGCGCCCGGCAGAGCGCCACCGGGACCGGGTCCACGACCCCGCCGTCGATCAGCCAGCGTTCGCCGATGCGGACCGGGCTCACCACGCCGGGCACGGCCGCCGAGGCGTGCAGCGCCGGGAGCAGGGGCCCCTCGCGCAGCCAGACCTCGCGCCCGGTCTCGAGGTCCGTCGCGACGACGCCGAAGCGCTTTCCGAGCGACTCCTCCATCGGGCCTTCGGGGAGGAAACGGCCGATCTCCTCCATCCAGCGCCGGCCCCGGAGAGCGCCGCCGCGGAGCGACACGTCGAGGAGGCTCATGACGCCGCGGCGGTCGAGTTCGCGCGACCACTTCTCGAAGTCGTCGAGGGCCCCCGCGGCATAGACCGCGCCGACCGCAGCGCCGGCGGATGCGCCCGAGATGACGTCGGGTTCGATCCCCGCCGCGAGCAACCCGCGCAGGACGCCGATGTGCGCGAAGCCGCGCGCGCCCCCGCTGCCGAGCGCCAGGCCGACGGTGCCGCGCAGCATCGTCACGCCACCGCCCTTCCGCCGACGAGGATCGGGAACTGGCGGCCCGGGTCGTCCTGCGAATGCGGGTCGTCCGACCCGGGCAGCATCGCCACCGCGCCGTCCGGCGCGAACTGGACGATGTAGGCCTTGCGCACGGAACCGCTGCGGTTCGGACCGGTCTTGTGGGGCGTGAGGGAGGAGAAGACTGCGATGCTTCCGGCGGGCACCTCGAGGGGGTAGGCGTCGGGCGGGTCCTCGGCGAGACACTGCCAGCCGGCCTCGGTGCCCGCGTGGTCGAGGGTGCCGCGCCGGTGGAGGCCCGGCGCGAGCCAGGGGCAGCCGTTCTCGACGGTCGCATCCGTCAGCGCCACCCAGCACGTCAGGTACTGCTGGGGCTCGACGTAGGTGTAGCCGTTGTCCTGATGCCACGGGAACGTCCGCGGGCGCTCGGGCTTCTTGTAGACCGCCTGGTCCCAGTAGAGGCGGACGTCCGGGCCGACGAGGTCGTGGGCGAGGTCCGCGAAGACCGGATGCGCGCAGAACGCGCGCAGCCGTTCGTCGCGCAGGCACGCGTGGACGGCGAAGGTGAGGTTGCCTTCCTCGGCGATGAAGAGCTTGCCGTCGGGGCGGGTCCGCAGGAAGGCGCTCGCCTCGGCCTCGAGCGGGTCGAGGGCCTCGACGACGGTGCGGATCTCCCCGGCGTCGAAGGCATCGCGAAGCAGGAAGCCGCCATCGCGCTCCCAGGCCTGCGCCTGCTCTGCGGTGATGCGGCGGAAGGGCGGCGCCGGTGCACGCCAGGAAAACGCGCGGTTGCGCGGGTGGAGGGGCAGGGTCCGGGGCGCAGCGGAAACCATCGCCCGAGCTTACCGGACAGGGGCGGGGGCCGGCGCGGGATCTGGCCTGTCTCCTCGCACTCGGAACCGGGCGGGCCGCGTTACCCTCGCGGCATGTTCCAGGTCTACGCCACGACGGATCAACGACTGCCGCTCTCCGAAGTGGCCGCCCACGCCCGGCGCGTCGAGGGGCTCGGCTACGACGGGCTCTGCGTCCCCGAAGCGACCCACGACGGGCTTCTCGCGGCGGGGCAGGCGGTTGCCGCGACCGAGCGCATCGCGGTGACGACCGCGGTGCTCGTGGCCTTCCCGCGTAGCCCCATGGCCGTCGCCCAGGCTGCGTGGGATCTCCAGGAGCTCTCCGGCGGCCGCTTTGCGCTCGGGCTCGGCTCCCAGGTGCGCGGCAACGTCGAGGGCCGCTACTCGACGCCGTGGACGGCGCCCGTCCCGCGCATGCGTGAGTACGTGGGCTCGCTGCGCGCGATCTTCGCCTGCTGGCAGGACGGCGAGCGGCTCGCCTTCGAGGGCGAGCACTACCGCTTCACGCGCATGCAACCCTTCTTCGATCCCGGCCGGCTCGAGTCCGGCCCGCCGCCGATCTGGCTCGGGGGCATCGGCCCGGCGATGACCGCGCTCGCCGGCGAAGCGGCCGACGGCCTCTTCACCCACCCGACGAACACCTCGCCCCGGTACCTGCGCGAGGTCGTCGTGCCGCGTCTCGAGAAGGGCGGGGCGCGCACCGGCCGCGGACCCGGGGCGGTGTCGCTGCTCGCGAGCCCGCTCATCGCAACGGGCCGGGACGAAGAGGCCGTCGCCGCCCAGCGGGAATGGGCGCGCGGCCTGCTCGGCTTCCTCTACTCGACGCCGGCCTACTGGCCGAGCCTCGCGCTCCACGGCTTCGAGGGCCTCGGCGAGGAGCTGCGCGAGCACTCCCGTGCGGGGCGCTGGAAGGAGATGACGGCCCTCGTCGACGACGCCATGCTCGAGGCCTTCGTTCCCGCCGGGACCTACGCGGAGATGCCCGATCTCCTGCGCACGGGTTTCGGCGGCCTGTGCGACCGCCTGACCTTCCCGCTGCCCGACGACCCCGCGGACGAGCCCCTCGTCGCCGAGGTCCTGGCGGCGCTGCGCTAGCCGCGGGCGCGAAGCTTCGCGATACTCCCGGTCTCGCCGGCGGGCCGTATCCGTCGGTCGTGATGCAAGGCGGACCGTAGCCGTCTCGCGAAGGAGAACGACGTGATCCAGGTGCACCTGCCCGACGGCAGTGCGCGCTCGCTCGAACCCGGGCAGAGCGCACTCGACCTCGCCCAACAGATCGGACCCGGACTCGCTCGCGCCGCCGTGGCCGCACGCGTGAACGGCGACGTCCGCGATCTCGCCCGCCCGCTGCCCGATGGCGCCGAGGTCGCGATCCTCACGAAGAAGGACCCGGAGGCCCTCGACGTCCTGCGCCACTCGGCCGCGCACCTCATGGCCGACGCGATCCTCCGGCTCTTCCCGGCCGCGCAGCTCACGATCGGCCCGGTCGTGGAGGACGGCTTCTACTACGACATCTACCTGCCCGAGGGCTCGATCACGCCCGAGGACTTCCCGCGCATCGAGAAGGAGATGAAGGCCATCGCCAAGGAGGCCCACGCCTTCGAGCGCTGTGCCGTGGCGGACAAGGAGGCCGACGAGGCCTTCGCCCGCTACCGGGCCATCGACGGCGGGAGCAACCCTTTCAAGCAGGAGATCGTGGGCGACATCGAGGCCCGGGGGGACGAGATCACGCTCTACCGCCACGGCGACTTCGTCGATCTCTGCCGCGGCCCGCACGTCCCCGACACGGGGTTCCTGAAGAACGTCCGGTTGACGTCGGTCTCGGGCTCCTACTGGCGAGCCGATGCCGAGCGCGAGCAGCTCGTGCGCGTCTACGGCACGGCGTTCTTCACGAAGGAAGACCTGAAGGAGCATCTCCGGATGCTCGAGGAGGCCCGCAAGCGCGACCACCGCGTGCTCGGCGAGCAGCTCGATCTCTTCCACTTCGAGGACGAGGCCCCGGGCTTCCCGTTCTTTCACGCCAAGGGGGCGGTGCTCTTCAACACGCTGACGGACTTCATGCGGGACCTGCTGCGACGCCGGGGATACCACGAGCTCAAGACGCCGCTCGTGCTCTCGGAGAAGCTCTGGCACGTCTCGGGGCACTACGACAACTACCTCGAGAACATGTTCTTCACGAAGCTGAAGCTGCGCGACGAGGCGGATGCCGAAGCCATCCACGACAACGTCGAGGAGCAGCGGCCGATGGCCGTGAAGCCCATGAACTGCCCGGGGCACGTGCTCGTCTATCGGGACCGCAACCACAGCCACAACGAGTTCCCGCTGCGCTACTCGGAGATGGGGCTCGTGCATCGCCGCGAGCTCTCGGGCGTGCGACATGGCCTCTTCCGGGTGCAGTCCTTCACCCAGGACGACGCGCACCACTTCTGCACCCCGGAGCAGATCGGCGACGAGATCGAGATGCTGATCGGCTTCTTCCACGAGGTCTACGGGCGGTTCGAGCTCGACGACGTCCGCATCGAGCTCTCGACGCGGCCGGAGAAGAGCATCGGCAGCGACGAGATCTGGAGCCAGGCCGAAGAGGCCCTGCGCGGCGCGCTCGAGGGGGCGGGGATCGAGTACGAGCTGAACGAGGGCGACGGCGCCTTCTACGGCCCGAAGATCGACTTCCACATCCGCGATAGCCTGAAGCGGTCCTGGCAGTGCGGGACGATCCAGCTCGACTTCTCGATGCCCGAACGCTTCGGCTGCACCTACGTCGGCGCCGACGGCCAGAAGCACGTGCCGGTGATGATCCACCGCGCGTGCTACGGCAGCGTCGAGCGCTTCCTCGGCATCCTGATCGAGCACTTCGCGGGGCGCTTCCCGCTCTGGCTCGCGCCGGTGCAGGCGGTCGTCATCCCGGTGAGCGAGAAGACGAACGACTACGCGCGGGGTGTCTACGAGGCGCTGCTCGATGCGGGCGTTCGCGCCGAGGTGAATCTCAAGGACGACCGGGTCGGCTACAAGATCCGGGAGGCCAGCCTCCAGAAGATCCCCTACGTGATCGTCGTCGGGGCCAAGGAGGCCGAGGCCGCCACGGTGAACGTGCGCTCGCGCGACCGCGGCGAGCTCGGCGAGAGCAAGCTCGAGGACTTCCTCGGCTCGATCGAAGAAGAGCGCGCGGGGGCGGCGCCGCCCGCCGCGGAGGCCTAGCCGCATGGCAAGGAAGACCGACGTCGTCCTCGAGGGGCTGGCCTTTCCCGAGGGCCCGCGCTGGCGGGAGGGCCGGCTCTGGTTCTCGGACATGCACGCCGACGTCGTCCTGGCCATGGACGAGGGCGGCAAGACCGAGCGCATCGTCGAGGTGCCGAACCAGCCCTCGGGCCTCGGCTGGCTGCCGGACGGGCGGATGCTCGTCGTCTCCATGAAGGATCGCCGGCTCCTGCGCCTCGATCCGGAGGGGCTCGCCCTCGTCGCGGACCTCTCGGCCCACGCCACCTGGCATTGCAACGACATGCTGGTCGACGAGCAGGGGCGGGCCTACGTCGGGAACTTCGGCTCGGAGATCCACGGCGAGCATGGGGAACTCGTGCCGGCCGTCCTTTGCCGGGTGGATCCGGACGGCAGCGTCCACGTCGCCGCGCGCGATCTGCGCTTCCCGAACGGCACCGTGCTCACGCCCGACGGGCGTACGTTGATCCTCGGCGAGACGTTCTCGGCCTGCCTGACCGCCTTCGACCGCGACCCGGCCACCGGGGAGCTTTCGAACCGCCGCGTCTGGGCGCCGCTCTCGGGCGCCGTGCCCGACGGGATCTGCCTCGACGAAGAGGGCGCCATCTGGGTCGCCTCGCCGATCGGGCACCACATCCTGCGCGTGGCCGAGGGCGGCGAGGTCCTCGACCGGATCGAGCTCGAGACCGAGGCCTTCGCCTGCATGCTCGGCGGGAGCGACGGCAAGACCCTCTACGTCTGCACCGCCGCGACGAGCGACCCCGCGGTCTGCCGCGCCGAGCCGACCGGCCGGATCGAGGCTCTCGCGGTGGGCGCCGGCCGGGCAGGGCGGCCCTAGCTCGGAAAATCCTGACACCCCAAGGGCTTGCGATCCCACCCTTCGAGCAGGACGGAGGGTTTCTTGGGCCTTTGGCGATCGATTCTCAAGCAAGCTGTCACCGCGGCCGTGCTGGCTTTCGCGAGCCCTGCGCTCGGCATGCCCCTGCATCCCTGCCTCGCCGAGGACGCGGATTGCAGCCTGCGGGAGATCGCCCGGGCGGCCGGCGTGCGGATCGGCGCCGCCACCCAGCCGGGCTTGATCGCGGGCGACCCGCGCTACGCCCCCACGCTCGCCAGCGAGTTCGACTCCATCACCGCCGAGAATCAGATGAAGTGGGACGCGCTCCAGCCCACCCAGGGGAACTTCCAGTTCGGCCCGGCCGATGAACTCGTCGCGTTTGCCCGGGCGAACGACCAGCGTATGCGGGGCCACACGCTCCTCTGGGCGAACCCGATCCGCATCCCGGACTGGGTCGAGACGGCGCCCGACGCCGAGACCCTCCGCGGCTGGCTCGACACCCACATCCGCACCGTGGTGGGCCGCTACAAGGACGACGTCGACGCCTGGGACGTCGTGAACGAGCCCCTCGAGAACTTCTCGAGCGACTTCTTCGACAACGTCTTCTCGGACCTGCTCGGCCGCGACTACATCGCCGAGGCCTTCCGCATCGCCCACGAAGTCGACCCCGAGGCGACGCTCTTCCTGAACGAGGTCCTGCTCGAGAATCCGAACACGCCGCGCTTCCAGAACTTCTACGACCTCGTCGTGGATCTCCTGGCGGACGGGGTCCCGATCCACGGCGTCGGCTTCCAGGGCCACCTGATCCAGAACATCGTCGACCCGGACCCCGAGGCCTTCCGCGCCGCCGTGCAGGCCTTTGCGGACCTCGGCCTCGTCGTCGAGATCACCGAGCTCGACGTCGCCATGCCGACCGGCGACGTCGACCTCCAGGGCGAGACCGTCTACGAGATCATGAGTGCGTGCCTCTCGGTGACGGCCTGTGAAGGCATCACCTTCTGGGGCTTCACCGATGCGCACACCTGGATCGACGGGACGCTCGGCCCGGGCCTCGTCCCGCTCCCGTTCGACGAGGACTATGCCCGCAAGCCCGCCTACGAAGGCGCGCGGCGGGCCCTGCTCGAGCGCCTCGCGCGGACGGTTCCCGAGCCGTCGCTGCTGCTGCTCGCGGCCATCGTCGCCGCCGCGCTTCGCCGGACGCGATAGACTCGCCCTCCCCAACGGGAGGGCCCATGTCCGACGCTCCGATCGATCTCGAGAAGCTGCAAGCGACCGTCCGCGGGATCTACGGCCAGCTCCAGGGGGCGATGGTTTCGGGGATGATCTACCTGGGCGATCGGCTCGGGCTCTATCGCGCGATGAACGGCGCCGGGCCGATGACCTCCCACGAGCTCGCCGAGAAGACCGAGCTCGACGAGCGCTGGGTCCGCGAGTGGCTCTATGGCCAGGCGGCTGCGGGACTCCTCGATGCGCACGGCGAGGGACGCTTCGAGCTCTACCCGGAGGCCGCCATCGCGCTGGCCGAGGAGAACCACCCGGCCTTCGCCGCGGGCACGTTCTGTGGACTGCCCGATCAGATCAAGGTGCTCGAGCGGCTCCCGGAGGCCTTCCGGACCGGCCGCGGATTGCCGTACGACGCCTTCGGCCCCGAGGGCAACCGCGGCGTCGAGCGCGGCTTTGCGCCGTGGTTCCGCACGCTGCTCGTTCCCTTCGCCTTGCCGCAGCTCGAGGGCGTGGTGCCGAAGCTCGAAGCGGGAGCGGCGGTGGCCGACGTCGGCTGCGGGAGCGGCGTCGCGCTGATCGAGATGGCGAAGGCCTTCCCGAAGTCCGAGTTCCACGGCTACGAGGTCTCCGAGCACGCCCTGGCGCTCGCCGCCGAGAACCAGCGCGAGGCGGGCCTCGCGAATCTCACCTTCCACGACGTGCGAAGCGACCCGCTCCCGCCCGAGCCGCGCTTCGATCTCGTCACCACCTTCGATTGCCTCCACGACATGACCCACCCGCAGGAGGTGATGAAGGCCATCCGGGCGGCGGTGAAGCCCGACGGCACCTGGTTCATCGCCGACATCAAGGCGCTGCCGAGCTTTGAGGAGAACGTCGAGAAGAACCCGATGGCCGCCATGATGTACGGCTTCTCGGTGGTCTCGTGCATGTCGAGCGCGCTCTCGGAGCCGGGCGGCGCCGGGCTCGGCACGCTCGGTCTCCACGAGGGCCTGTGCCGGGAGATGGCGGAGACCGCGGGCTTCACCCGCTTCCGGCGCTGCGAGATCGAGCATCCGATGAATGCCTACTACGAGGCGCGCCCGTGATGGCCGATCGCCTCTGGTGGAAGCACGGCGTCGTCTACCAGATCTATCCGCGCTCGTTCATGGACGCGAACGGGGACGGCATCGGGGATCTCGAGGGCATCCGCCAGCGGCTCGACCACCTGGCCTGGCTCGGGGTGGACGCGTTCTGGCTCTCGCCGTGCTTTCCCTCGCCCATGAAGGACTTCGGCTACGACGTCTCGGACTACTGCGACGTCGACCCGATGTTCGGGAGCCTCGCGGACCTCGACCGGCTCGTCGCCGAGGCGCATGCCCGGGAGATCCGCGTGATCCTCGATTGGGTCCCGAACCACACCTCGGACCAGCACGCCTGGTTCAAGGAGTCGCGCGTGAGCCGGGATTCCGCGAAGCGCGACTGGTACGTCTGGCGCGATCCAGCGCCGGACGGCGGGCCGCCGAACAACTGGCAGGCCGTCTTCGGCGGCCCCGCCTGGGAGCTCGACGAGGCGACCGGGCAGTACTACCTGCGCTCGTTCCTGAAGGAGCAGCCCGACGTCAACTGGCGCAACCCGGAGCTCGAGGCCGCCATGCACGACGTGCTGCGCTTCTGGCTCGACCGCGGCATCGACGGGTTCCGCATCGACGTGATCCACCGCATCGCCAAGGATCCGGCGCTGCGCGACAACCCGGCCCACGAGAACGGCTGGTCGGGCTTCCTCGGCCAGGTCCACGAGCACGACGAAGACCACCCGGACGTCCACGGCTTCCTGAAGCGCATCCGGAAGGTGATGGACGAGTACCCGGAGCGCATGACGGTGGGGGAGGTCGCGCTGGCCGCGCCGTCCTCGGCCCGGACCGCCGCGTACTACGGCCAGGGCGACGAGCTCGACCTCGCCTTCAACTTCGCCTTCCTGCGGCAGGAGTGGTCGGCCGCGGCCCTTCGCCGGGAGGTCGAAGAGTTCAGCGCCCTCGTGCCCGAAGAGGGCTGGCCCGTCTGGGTGTTCTCGAACCACGACATCGCACGCCACGCGACGCGCTTCGACCACCCCGAGCTCGGGGACGCCCGGGCGCGGCTCGCGGCCGCGCTCCTGCTGACGCTCCGGGGCACGCCGTTCCTCTACTACGGCGAGGAGCTCGGCATGCGCAACGTGCCCGTCCCGGAGGACCGCCTCCAGGACCCGCTGGCCTGGACGATCCACCCGAAGATCTCCCGAGACCCGGAGCGCACGCCCATGCAGTGGGACGCCGGAAAGAACGCCGGCTTCAGTGACGGGGAACCCTGGCTGCCGCTCGCCGAGGATGCGGCCGAACGCAACGTCGAGCGCCAGCGGGACGACCCGAGTTCGCTTCTCTGTCTCTATCGCGACCTGCTCGCGCTCCGCCGCGCGACACCGGCCCTCGAGCGCGGGAGCCTCGGCTGGCTCGAAGCGCCCGAAGACGTGCTCGCCTACGAGCGGGTCGAGGGTTCGTCGCGTGCCGTCGTCGCGCTGAACCTCGGCGATGCCCCGGCGCGGGTCGAGCTTCCCGAAGGCGCCATCGCCGCGGGCGTGCATACGAAGCCGGGTGCGGCGGCGCCGAGCGCATCGGGCTCGATCGAGCTCGAGCCGTGCGAGGGCGTCGTGTGGGCCCTCGCGGCCGAGGGCCACCGCTGATGGAGAGCCTGCGCTGCATCTCACCCATCGACGGCCGCGTGGTGTGTGAGCGGCCGCTCGTCGAGGATGCCGAGGCGGCCGCGACCGTCGCGCGGGCCCGCGCGGCCCAGGCGGACTGGGCGCGCGTGCCGCTGGCGGATCGGGCCGAGGCCTGTTCGCGCTTCGTCGATGCCTTCGTCGCCGGACGGACGGAAGCGGCCGAGGAGATCACGCTGCAGATGGGCCGCCCGATCGCGCACAGCCCGGGGGAGATCGGCGGGCTCGAGGAACGCGCCCGCGCCATGATCGCCCAGGCCGGCGAGGCGCTCGCCGACGTCGTTCCGGAACCGCGCGCGGGTTTCGAACGGTTCATCCGCCGAGAGCCGCTCGGCGTGGTGCTGACGATCGCGCCCTGGAACTACCCGCTCCTCACCGCCGTGAACTCGGTCGTTCCGGCGATCCTCGCCGGGAACGCAGTGATCCTCCGCCACTCGGCCCAGACCCCGCTCTGCGCCGAACGGTTCGCGGCGGCGTTCCTTGCCGCGGGGCTCTCGGACGGCGTCTTCCAGGTCCTCCACGCGGGGCACGCGGTGACGGAGAAGCTCGTGGCGAGCCCGGGCATCGACTACATCGCCTTCACGGGCTCCGTGGGGGCCGGCCGACGGGTGCAGCAGGCGGCCCGGGAACGCTTCATCGGAATCGGGCTCGAGCTCGGCGGGAAGGATCCGGCCTACGTCCGGGCCGACGCCGACGTGGCCTTCGCCGCCGAGAACGTGATCGACGGCGCCTTCTTCAACGCCGGACAGTCCTGCTGTGGCATCGAGCGGGTCTACGTCGCCCGGGAGCGCTTCGACGAGTTCGTCGAGGCGGCCGTGGCGATCGTCCGCGGCTACCGGCTGGGCGACCCGCTCGATCCGGCGACCACCCTCGGCCCGCTCGTCCGCGCCGAGGCCGCCGATTGGGTCCGCGCCCAGAACGCCGAGGCCGCCTCGCGCGGGGCCCGGCCGCTCGTCGACCCGGGCGACTTCCCGGCGGACGAGCCCGGGAGCCCGTACCTCGCGCCCCAGATCTGGGTCGGGGTGGACCACGGCATGCGGGTCATGAACGAGGAGAGCTTCGGCCCGGTGCTCGGCATCATGCCGGTCGCCGGCGACGAGGAGGCGATCGCCCTCATGAACGACAGCGAGTTCGGGCTCACCGCCTCCGTCTGGACCCAGGACGTCGACGCCGCGCGGGCGATCGGGACGCGCGTCGAGACCGGCACGTTCTTCCTGAACCGCTGCGACTACCTCGACCCGGCCCTCGCCTGGACCGGCGTCAAGGACTCGGGCCGCGGCGCGACGCTCTCCCGCGTCGGGTTCGAGAACCTCACGCGGCCGAAATCCTTCCACTTTCGGCTTCCCTAGGATCGGCCCCGGTCGAATTCGGTAGGCTCCCGCCTCGTCCGAGAGGAGACGCGGCGCTTCGCCGCGAACGGGGGGTGTCGATGCTGCGATCGTTTCTCGTGGGTGCGTCCGTGATCTTCCTGGCGGGGTCCGCCGCGGCGGGGCCGGCCGACTGGCTGAAGCCGCAGGCCGACTACACGGCCGACACGCTGATGGAGGCCAGCCAGGGCCAGATGCGGGGCAAGGTCTTCGCCAGCGGCATGAAGGAGCGGCGCGAATTCAACATGGGCGGCCGTCAGCACATCATGATCGTCCGCCGCGACAAGAACGTCTCCTGGGTACTGATGCCCGAGCAGAAGATGTACCTCGAGAACCCGCTCGGGAAGGACGGCATGCCCCAGGACGAGTTCGCGGGCGGCAAGCTCGAGCGCGAGAAGCTCGGCACGGAGTCCGTGAACGGCGTCGATGCCACGAAGTACCGGGTGCACGGCGAGACGCCCGATGGCCAGGCCTTCGAGGGCACGATGTGGATGACGAAGCAGGAGATCCCAGTCCGGATCCGCACCGGGAAGGGGGCCGAGAAGGTCCACATGGAGCTCTCGAACCTGAAGGTGGGCGCGGTCGATCCGGGCCACTTCGAGATCCCCTCGGGCTACTCCCGCTTCCAGATCCCGGGCCCCGCGCAGATGGACCTCGACGCGCTGCGCAAGCAGTACGGACGCTAGGCGCCGGGAGCGGCTCAGTCGCGCGAGAGGACGAGCCCGCTCGTCGGGACGCCGGTCCCGGCCGTGACCAGGACGTTCTCGACGTCGGGCACCGGGTTCGCCGCCGTTCCGCGAATCTGACGCACGGCTTCGGCGATGCCGTTCATGCCATGGATGTAGGCCTCGCCGAGCTGGCCGCCGTGGGTATTCAAGGGCAGGGCGCCCCCGAGCTCGATCCGGCCGTCGGCGATGAACTCGCGCGCCTCGCCGCGCCCGCAGAATCCGAGCTCTTCGAGCTGGAGCAGCACGAAGGGCGTGAAGTGGTCGTAGATGACCGCCGTCTGGCAGTCCTCGGGGCGCAGTCCGGACTGTTCCCAGAGCTGCCGGCCGACGAGCCCCATCTCCGGGAGGCCGAGCTCTTCCCGGTAGTAGCTCGTCATCATCTCCTGCTCGCGGAAGGAGCCCTGCGCCGCGCCGCGGATGACCGCCGCCGGCTTTCCGAGCTTGCGCGCGCGTTCGAGGCTCGTCACCACCAGCGCGACGCCGCCGTCGCTCTCCTGGCAGCAGTCGAGCAGGTGGAGGGGTTCGCAGATCCAGCGCGAGGCCTGGTGCTCTTCGAGCGTGATCGGCCGGCCGTGGAACCACGCCTTGGGGTTCGTTGCCGCATGCTTGCGGTCCGCGACGGCGACCCGCCCGAAGTCCTCGCTCGTGGCGCCGAACTCGTGCATGTAGCGCCGCGCGAGCATGGCGACCCAGGCCGCCGGCGTGGCGAGGCCGAAGGGAACGTTCCAGTTCGTCGGAGCCTCGACGTTGCCCATGGAGGGCATGGCGCTGCCGAAGCGCTTCCCGGAGCGCTCGTTGAAGGCGCGGTAGCAGACCACGACCTCGGCGATCCCCGCGGAGACCGCGAGCGCGGCCTGCTGCACCGTCCCGCAGGCGGCCCCGCCGCCGTAGTGCACGCGGCCGAAGAACTTGAGCTCCGGGATCCCGAGGCCGCGCGCGACGGCGATCTCCTCGTTCTCCTCCATGGTGAAGGTCGCGAGGCCGTCGACCTCCTCCGGGGCGATGCCCGCGTCGTCGAGGGCATCCTTCACGCACTCGAGGGCGAGCTTCAGCGGCGTGCGCCCGGAGTCCTTCGAGAACTCGGTGGCGCCGATGCCGGCGATGGCCGTGGCCCCCGCGAAGGAGACGCTCACGAGGCGCCTCCGCCGCGCGGGCGCCAGTGCGGCACGGTCCAGCCGTCTTCGCCCTCGATGCGCCGGAACTCGATCTCGACCGGCATACCGACGTGGACGTCCTCGGGGGCGACGCCGCCGACGTTCGCCACGAGCCGCGTGCCTTCCTCGAGCTCCACCAGCGCGATCACGCACGGCGGGTCGAGCCCGGGGATCGGCGGGTGGTGGTGGACGACGAAGCTGAAGATCTCGCCGCGCCCGCTCGCCACGAGCCAATCCCAATCGAGCGAGTGACAGCCCGGGCACATGGGGATCGGCGGGTGCCGGAGCGCCGAGCAGGCGGTACAGCGCTGGATGCGCAGCTCGGCCGCCGCGAGCCCCTCCCAGAAGAAGGCCGAGTCGCGATCCCAGGTCGGGCGCGGCGGGCGAGCCATGACGGTGCGCCGGCCGGGCTAGCTCTCGAAGGTGAAGCGTCCCTGGTCGAGGACGACGTCGCCGGCGGGGTTCTTCGTCTGGAAGAGCGCCTCGTTCCCGTCGACCCACATCGAGACGGTGAGCGCCTCGCCGGGCAGCACGGGCTTCGAGAAGCGACCGTACATGGACTTGAACTTCGCCGGATCGCCGCCGCAGAGCGTGTGGAGCAGGGCGCGGCCGGTGAAGCCGTAGGTGCAGAGCCCGTGCAGGATCGGCCGGTCGAAGCCGCCGAGGGCCGCGAAGGACGGGTCGCTGTGGAGCGGGTTGCGGTCGCCCGAGAGGCGGTAGATCAGCGCCTGGTCCTCGCGGGTCTGGTAGGTGACCTCGTGGTCCGGGGCGCGGTCCGGCACGGCGAACGTCGGCGAGGGGCCACGCTCTCCGTCGAAGCCGCCTTCGCCGCGGATGAAGACGCTCATCATGGTCTTCATCACGGTGTTGCCGCTCTTGTCGACCGCCTCGCACTCCATCTCGATGACGGCGCCCTTGCCCTTGTCCCAGATGTTCGCGACGCGGCCCGTGACCTCGACCTCGCCGTCGGCGGGGAGCGCGCCCAGGAGCTCGATGCGCTGTTCGCCGTGGACGAGCATGGCCGGGTTGAAGCTGCCGATCTTGTCGAAGGGGATCCCGCCCGAGCCGACGATCACGGCGAAGGTCGGCAGCACCTGCTGCGGCGTGTCCTTCGTGTTCTCGGTGGTGAAGGCGAGCTCGTCGGTGCCGGCGCCCACGCCGAGGGCGTAGAGCAGGGCATCCTTGGAATCCCATTTGCGCGTCTGGGGGCCACCCGTCTGACCGACGGCACTCGGATCGATCGGCATCGAAATCTCCTGAAAAGCGTTGGAACCCGTGGGGTTGAACCGCAGGAGCTCGTGCTCCTGAAGGCGGGCGGCGAGTATACGTGGGGCCCCGGGCGAAGTCGACTCGCGAATCAACGGCGCCGGGCGGGCCGGGGCGGGCTGCGTCAAGGACCGCCTCGCGCCGGCCGATGCGGGGGGCATGACGGCCACTGGCGACCCCTCCCGCGAAGCTCTCCTTTCCGCCATCGACGACGAAGCCGGCGAAGCCCTCGAGCTCTCGCGCTGGATGGCGCGGCATCCCGAACTCTCCCTCGAAGAACACGAGACCTCGAAGCGCTATCGCCGGTGCCTCGGGCAGCGCGGGTTCGCCGTCGAGGCGGGCGTGGCCGGCATGCCGACGGCCTTCGTGGCTTCCCGCGGCAACGGCGGGTTCACCGCCGCGCTGCTGGCCGAGATGGATGCACTCCCCGAGATCGGCCACGCGTGCGGTCACAACGTCTCGGGGCCGGCGAGCCTGCTGGCGGCCGCGGCACTCGCGCGCGTCCTCCCGGAGAGCGCCGGGCGGCTGCTCGTGGTCGGATGCCCGGCGGAGGAGACGGGGGTGGGCAAGCGGCGGCTCGTCGAGGGGGGCGTCTTCGAGGGCGTCGGCGCCGCGATGATGGCCCACGCTTCGGACATGCGGCGCGCGCACCGCCTGTTCCTCGGCAACAAGAAGTTCGCGCTCGGTTTCCATGGGCGCGCCTCGCACGCGGCCGCGTACCCGGAGCGCGGCATCAACGCGCTCGATGCCGTCGTCCAGCTGATGAGCGGCGTCGGCCTGCTCCGCCAGCAGCTGCCGCGCGGCGTCCGCGTCCACGGCATCATCACCGACGGCGGCCGCGCCGCGAACGTGATCCCCGAGTACGCGGCCGCCGAGATCTGGATCCGCGCGCTCGACGAGACGGAGCTCGACCAGGCCGCGGCGCGCGTCCTCGCCTGTGCGCGCGGCGCCGCCGAAGCCACCGGCGCCCGCCTCGAGGTCAAGACGCTGGCCTCTTCGTCCCCGGCGATGCGCCCGAACCTGCCGCTGGCCGACACCTACAGGCGGCAGCTCGACGCGCTCGGCCTCGAGGAGAGCGGCCACGCGCCCGACCAGAACATCGGCTCGAGCGACATCACCCACGTCTCGCGCGTGGTGCCGACGATCCACCCGAACTTCTCGATCGCCGCTCCGGGCAAACGGCTCCAGCTCCACACGCGGCCGCTGGCCGAGGCGACGACGAAGCCGGCCGGCGAGGCAGGCCTGCTCGAAGCGGCCCGGGCCCTGGCCCTGACGGTCCACGAGCTCTTCCGCAGCGCGGAGGTCCGCGACGCCGTCGCCCGCGCGGACGCCGCCTCCCGCGCCGCCTAGACCCCGGCTGCAGGAAAACGCGGGTTGGGGCCGAAGAGCCCCGGATTCACGCCGAAAACCCGTGGCGTTTCGCGGACTTCCCCTCTAAGCTGCGAATCTCGCGGGGGGAACGACGTCCCATGTCCATGGACTGGGAAGTGGAGAGGAACGAGGGCGCTGCGCGGCGCGAACGGCGTTTTGCGCGCTATGCCCTGGCGCGGCGCCGCATGGTCGCGCGCCTGGCGAGCGATGGGCTGCGCGACCGGCGGGTCCTGCGCGCCCTGGCCCGCGTCCCGCGCGATCTGCTCATCCCCGAGGCCCTGCGCGGCCGCGCCTACCGCGAGGACGAGGCGCTCCCGATCGGCGAAGGCCAGACCATCTCGGCACCCCGGACCGTGGCGGCCATGACCGCGGCCCTGCGCCTGCGCGGCGGCGAGACCGTGCTCGAGGTCGGAACGGGCTCGGCCTACCAGGCCGCGGTGCTCGCGAACCTGTGCGGCCGGGTCATCTCCATCGAACGCTTCGCGGCGCTGGCCGAGCGAGCCCGAGCGGCGCTCGAGACCCTCGCCATCGAGAACGTCGTCGTCCACGAAGGCGACGGCACCCACGGACGCCCGGCCGATGCCCCCTTCGACGCCATCGTCGTCACGGCCGGGGGCCCGCGCGTCCCCGTGGCACTGCTCGAACAGCTCGCACCGGGAGGTCGGCTCGTCGGCCCCTTCGGCGAGCGCGGCGAGCAGCGTCTGGTGCGCATCCGGCGCACCGCCGAGGGACTCTTCGAACGCGAGATCCTCGGGCCCGCGCGGTTCGTGGATCTCGTCGGGGCCGACGGGTGGGCCGCCTAGCCCGGCGCGAGCTTCGTCTCGCCGCACTGTCCGGGTGCTTCGTGCTGCCGCTGCTCGGCGGTTGCTTCAGCAACCCGAAGCCCGTGGGCGCCTGGCACGTCCTGCGGCCCGGCGAGACCGTCTGGAGCGTCGCCCAGAACTACGGGACGAGCGTGAAGCGCATCGTGCGCGCGAACCGCATCCGCGACGTGCGCGAGGTCGCCGCCGGGCGGCGCATCTGGGTTCCGGGCGGGAAGCCGCCCGAGGGCACCGGTTCCGGGACGCCCGGCGTGATCCGCGGCATCGAACGGAAGGAAGCGCCCTCGCGCGAAGCCGCCCGCCGCGATGCACGCCGCGAGGATCTCTCCTTCCGCTGGCCGAGCGAAGGGCGCCTCACCTCGAAGTTCGGGCGGCGCTGGGGGCGGAAGCACCAGGGCATCGACCTCGCCGCCCGGCCCGGCACCCCCATCCGAGCCGCCGAATCCGGCCGGGTGATCCACAGCGGGCCGCTCGGGGCCTACGGCAAGGTCGTCGTGATCCGGCACTCGAAGCAGTACACCACGGTGTATGCCCACGCCCGCAAGCTCCACGTGAAGCGCAACGATTGGGTGCGGCGCGGGGACAAGATCGCCGAGGTCGGCTCGACGGGCCGATCCACGGGGCCGCACCTACACTTCGAAGTCCGACGCGGCCGGACGCCCCAGGACCCGCTGCTCTTCCTGCCCTGATCCGACCCGACCCGCCACACCGCTGGAGCTTCCGTGCCCGACCTCGATCTGCGCGACTACATCCGTGACGTCCCGGACTTCCCGAAGGAAGGGATCCTCTTCAAGGACATCACGCCGCTCCTCGCCGACCCGGCCGCCTTCCGCACCGCCATCGACGGCCTGGCCGAGCCCTTCGCCGGCGAGAAGATCGACAAGGTCGTCGGCATCGAATCCCGCGGCTTCTTCCTCGGCGGCCCGTTGGCCCTGGCGCTGGGAGCCGGGCTCGTGATCGTGCGCAAGCCCGGGAAGCTCCCCTGGAAGACCCGCTCGGTCAGCTACGAGCTCGAGTACGGACGCGACACCGTCGAGATGCACACGGACGCCGTCGCGGAGGGCGAGCGCGTGCTCATCGTCGACGACCTGATCGCGACGGGCGGTACGGCCGGCGCCACCGTCGAGCTGGTGCGCTCGGCCGGCGGCGAGGTCGTCGCCTGCACCTTCCTGGTCGAGCTCGATTTCCTGGAAGGCCGCAAACGACTGGAAGCGGACCGCATCCACTCGCTGCTCCACTACTAGTCGGGCCCGTCCGGGCCCCGGCGCGGCGAGGCCGCTAACGTTCCGCCGCTGCCCCCGTAGCTCAGTTGGATAGAGCGCCGGCCTCCTAAGCTGGAAGTCGCAGGTTCGACTCCTGCCGGGGGCACCAGACTCAGTCAGGTGGCACTGAACCCAGCGTGCGACCTTTGGTAGGCCGGGCGGCGCCTGAGGCGCTCCAGGTACGCGGCGACCCGCGGCGACGGCTGGAGCCCAGCGAGCATGGCGAGAGCGTCGAGGGTTCCGCCAAAAACGATGTCGGCGGCGGTGAAGCGCTCGGCGAGAGCCCACCCTGTATCCGGCGTCATGGCCTCGATGGTGGCGAGCGCTCGGGGCACGTCACCCCAGCCCGCGCTCGTTGGCGCCGGATGCTCGAAGCCGCTGGCGGCCAACGTGAACACCGGTTCGAGCGTCGTCCCTGGAACGAAGAGATAGCGGTAGTACGGCCCGCGCTCTCGCGAGCCCGGCTCCGGCGCCAGCCCGCGTTCGGGAAAGCGATCGGCCAGGTAGGCGCAGATCGCCGCGGTCTCGGTGACGAGGACGTCGCCGTCGACCAGCGCCGGGACCTTCCCCATCGGATTGATGGCACGGTAAGCGAGCCGTTCGCGCTCATCGCCCTGCAGATCGACGAGGATGTCCTCACGCTCGACGTCGAGCTCCTCGAACATCCAAGCCGTGGACGCAGCTCGGCTCATGGGATTGAAGTAGTGCTTCATGTCGGTCTCCTATCGGGTTGCTCGCCCACGCGGTCACTCGCCGAGTCGGGCGTCCGGGACGACCGTTCGCGATGTCGGAGCGAAAGGAGACCGGGCCGTCGCGACGAAGTGTACCGAAGCGCCTGTTTCGCGCCGCAGGGCGAGCATCGGGCAGGCGCTCAGCCGCCGAGTCGGCGGATCTCGGCGATCGCCAGACGGCGGGCCTGTCGCTCCTTCGGCTTCCAGCGGTTCGCCCAGCCCCGCTTGTGGGGCTTGCAGAGCTTGCAGGAGCGCCGCTTGTTCTTCTGCTGCTTGCGCATGGGGCGAGGGTAGGGGCTCGGGCGTTGATCTTCACGCCGCCGGATCGCACCATGGGGCTCGAGAGAGGGAGTCCATGGACCGCTTCTTGATGCTTCTCGCATGCGCCTCCGTCGCCCTCGGCCTGCTCGGCTGTCCGGACCGGCCTTGCACCGACCGGACGTCGATTCTCACGGCCGAGGACCCGAGCCGGCCCGGCTGCAACGCCGACGTGGTGGAGCTTCCCTGAGCGCGGGCAACGGGGAGCGGCCAGCGGACGTCGCCGTCGACAGCGCCGGCGTCTACTACATCTCGATCGAGGCGTTCGAGGGGCGCGCGAAGCCCGAGGACGGCCCGGAGACCGACGACCCGGCCGAGCCGGACGCGGACTAGGGGACGAGCCGGCGGAAGCCGATCGTCTTTGCCTCCTCGAAGGCCGGGAAGCCCGCGAGCGACGGCGCCGGGCGGCCGGCGGGGGCCAGCCAGTAGACCTCGAGATCGATCCCGGCCGCCACCACGTCGCGTGCGGCGAAGATGGCCGCGCGCTGGTCGTCTTCGTCCATGACGAGGCCCTTGCCGAAGGGCAGGGTCGGCAGGCCATCGGAGAGGAGCACCATGCGGCGGGTCGCCGGCCGCGGGTCCCGTTCGAGTTCGGCCCGCGCGAGCTCGAGGCCGGCCTGGAAGTCGGTTGCTCCGTCCCCGCCGTGCTTCGCGATCTTGCGGAGCGTTCCCTCGACCTGGATCGGGTCCCCGGACAGCGTGAGCTCGAGCCGCGCGTGGCTTCGCCCCGGCTTCGCGTAGCCCGTCGCGGGGTCGACCTCGCCCGCGAAGGTGACAATCCCCACGCGGTCCCGCGTCCAGTCGACGTCCTCGAGCAGATGGCGGACGAAGTCGGCGGCGAGGTCGAGCAGGGTGTCGCCGATGTCCGTCGAGAAGACGTACTCGGGCTGACGCTTGGCCGTCCCGCCCTGCTTGGGGTTCACGCCCAACCGGCCGTCGCGGTCGATGTCGGCGCCGCTCGCCAGATTCGTCGATTGGGAAGTGTCGAGCACGAACACGAGGTCGATCGGGTCTTCGCCGCGCACCAGGCGATGCTCGTCGAAGACGGGCTCGTAGTACGGCGCCCGGCTGCAGGCCGAGAGCAGGACCAGGGTGCCCAGCACGGCGATCGCTCGAAGCCGCTGGATCAAGCCCGGGCCCGCTCGAATCGCGCCCGCTGGAAGGTGATGCAGGTCGAGTCGGCGGGGATCTCCTCGAGGGGCTCCGCGACGAGCGCCGGGGTGATGTCGGCCTTGGCGGCCAGGGGGCGGAGCGCTTGGAGGTCGAAGCCGTAGAGCGCCGCCGCGTTCTCGCCGAGGAGTTTGCGCACGTCCGCCTCCTCGAGGTCCGCGAAGGCGAAGCGCATGTTCTCGCGCGAGTACGGGAAGCAGCCCTCGTAGTGGGGGTAGTCGTTGCCCCAGAGGATCTTGTCGATGCCGACGGTCTCGCGGCCGGCGACGTCGCGCGGGCTCGGGAAGCTCGCCCCGTACCAGCAGTTGCGCCTGGCGTAGAAGCTCGGCGGGTTCGGCAGCGCCGGGTCCTTGCTGGTGTCGATCTCGCCGATGGCGCCGGCCTTCCAGGCCATCCACATGCCGTCGAGCTGGGCCATGAGCTTCGGCGCCCAGGCGCAGCCGCTCTCGGTCAGGATGAAGCGGAGCTTCGGAAAGCGTTCGAAGACGCCGCCCATGATGAGGTGCGTGTAGCCGCGCTGCACGAAGAAGGACATCTCGCTCGCCCAGAGCGCCTTGGCACCCTGGCCTGCGCCGTATTCGGGCGTCCCCTGGCCCGAGTGCTGGTTCATCACGAGCTCGTGGTCCTGGATGGCGGCCCAGAGGCGGTCGTACTTCGGATCGTTCAGCGGTGCGAGGTGGACGTCGCTCGGGGAGGGCAGGGGCAGCAGCACGCCGCCGCGCAGGCCGTTGCGCGCGATCCACTCGACGTCCGCGACGGCATCGTCGACGTCGTTCGGGTGGATCAGCCCGATCCCAGCGCGCCGCTCCGGGGCTTCGGCGCAGAACTCGGCCAGCCAACGGTTGTGGGCGCGGGTGCCGGCGAGGTAGCGCGGGTACTGCTCCGGCGTCGGCGGCGGGGCGATGTGGAAGGCGCGGTCGTAGAAGGGCGGCACGGTGTTCGGGAAGATCACCTCACCCACGACCCCGTCGCCCTCGAGGTCCGCAAGGCGCTCGGCGGAGTCCCAGTTCTTGGTCTTCTTCCCGCCGACGTGCTTCTTGGCCGGGTTCTTGTACTGGCCGCGCCAGGCATCGAAGTCGGCGCGCTCACCGGGCTCGAGGTACTCGCGGTAGGTATCGATGGCCGCGCCGGCGTGGGTGTCGGCGGTGATGACGACGTAGGGCTCGGGGCGGGTGTCGGGCTCGGGGCTCGGCATGGCGCCATTCTACGCCAAGGCGCCCGCGGGATGCGCTGCGTCCGCGCTAGCGCCGCGGTGCCCGGCTGCGGCGGATGGGCTGCAGGAGCTTGCGGTCGACGGGGTCCCGGCCGCCCCAGACGTGGGCGTGGGGCTCGACGAGGAGCCGGCCGCCGACCACCTCGGCCACGGCGAAGGTCGCCTTCGGCACTCCGTCGCCCATGCCGATGCTGTAGGCGTCGAGCCCGCCGACCCGGTCGGCCCAGAAGACGTTGTTCACGTTCTGGGGCCCGTAGTTCGGGCTGGTCGAGAGGTCGCGGAAGTACTGGCGCTTCGAGTTCCCCGCGAAGATCGCCTGGACCCGTCCCGCGAGCACCGGATGGATCTCGTCGAACCAGTAGGACTTGTCGTGCTGGTAGGGGCCGGCGCTGAGCAGCGTGTCGTCCCAGATCCGGTGGTGGGTCAGGAGCACGGTCGGGCGGTCGGTCTCGAGGCCTTCGAGCACGCCTGCGAGGCTCCCGCGGAACTGGTCGAGGGACATCGACGAGGCCACGAGCAGGAAGTTGCAGTCGGGCGCCAAGACGCGCGTGGCGAGATCCGGGAAGCGCGCGAGGTAGGCCTCGCGCCGCTCGGGCTTGAGTTCGTGGTTCCCCGGCGTGACGTGCCAGGGCGCCTCGAGGACCTCCTCGAACACCGCCACGATGGCCGGATCGTGCAGCAGCGAATCGCCGAGCACGAAGATCAGGTCCGGGCGCGTCGCGTTCACGGCGCCGAGGAACTCGCGCAGGCGGCCGGGATCCTTCGCGATCGGGTAGAGGTGGCCCATCAGCGCGAAGCGCGTGCCCCGCGCCGAGCCGGCCTCGCCGACGAAGACGGTCTCGCGAACGACCGGCGGGAGAGGGTCTTCTCCCCCACAGCCCCCGGTGAGCTGCAGCGAGGCGAGGAGGAGGAGCGCTCGCACGGTGGCTCTGGTTCGCGATCGGATTCGGACGCGGTCCATGACCGGTGTGTCGGACGAAGGTGCCGATCGCTCAAGCGCGCGCGCTTCCCGGCCGATTCTCCAGGGGAATTCCCCCAGTCGGGCCCCCGCTGCGCCCGGCCGAAAGGACGCCTTCGGCGATGGACTCGCAACCGAGCTTCGAAGAATTCCTGGCCACGGAGGCCGCCCGCGTGCCGCTCGTGGACTTCGTCGTCAACCTGGGCCTGACGTTCGTGCTCGCCCTCATCCTGAAGCAGCTCTACTGCCGCTTCGCCCAGGCTCACTCGAACCGCCAGCGCTTCGCGGGGAACTTCCCGCTCCTGGCGCTCACGACCATGGTGATCATCACGGTCGTGAAGTCTTCGCTCGCGCTCTCGCTCGGGCTCGTCGGCGCGCTCTCGATCGTGCGCTTCCGCACGGCGATCAAGGATCCCGAAGAGCTCGCCTTCCTCTTCATCTGCATCGCCGTCGGCCTCGGCTTCGGCGCGGGGCAGCGCGAGGTGACCCTCGTCGGTTTCACCATCCTCTCGGCGGCGGTCGTCTTCCGCGGCATGACCCGCGCGCGCGAAGGGCAGGCCTGCACGCTGCTCACGGTCTCGGGAGACCGCGACGCCGGGATCTCGCTCTCGGAACTCTCGGAGATCCTCGGGCGCCACTGCCAGACGCTCGACCTGAAGCGGCTCGACGAAGGGGACGGCGCCCTCGAGGCGACCTTCCAGGTCGAGTTCTCGAACTTCGAGGCCCTCGAAGCCGCGCGGCGAAGCCTGGCCGAGAGCCACGGATCGCTCCGCCTGAGCCTCCTCGACGGCGCGATCGTCTGACCGTGCCGCTCCCGGGGATCCGCTAGCCGATGCAGATCAAGGGCCCGTCACGGCGCAGCCTCGCGCGGGGCGGCCGCCAGCTCGAGCTGACCCTGGGGAGCGCGCTGGCGCTCCTGGCCGCGGGGTTCGCCCTGGCGGTGCTGATGCTCCTCGGCGCGAACCGCGTGATGGTCGCCGCGAAGGAAGCGCCGGCGCGGGTGGCGAACTTCGTCGAGCAGCAGCGGGCGCGCGCGACCACGGCGCCCGAGCGGCTCGTCTTCGACGTCGCCCACATGGACTGGCAGCGCATCCGCTATCAGCGCGAGACGGCCCTCCGAGACGGGATCCACCTGCCCGATGGCGAGAGCTACGTCCCGGCGAGCATCCGCTGGCGGGGAGAGAACGTCCCCGTGCGCATGCGCTTGAAGGGCGTCTACTCGGGCCACTGGCGCGACGACCGCAAGTGGTCCTTCCAGGTGAAGCTGAAGGGCGACCACGCGCTGCTCGGGATGAAGCGCTTCTCGATCCAGCACCCGATGAATCGCGACTTCATCTACGAGTGGCTCTTCCTGCGCGCCGTCGCCGACGAGGGCCTCGTGGCGCTGCGCTTCCGCTTCGTCGAGGTCGTGGTGAACGGCGAAGAGCTCGGGATCTACGCGCTGGCCGAACACTTCGGCAAGCGCTTGATCGAATCGAACCGCTTCCGCGAAGGCCCGATCGTCGGCTTCGACAAGGACCTCCTCCTGGCGGAGTACCGGCGGCGCAACCGCGAGCAGGTCGTGCCCTACAACGTCGACGGCGCCTTCCACGCGGCGCCGGTGGACGGCATCCAGGCGAGCGCACTCACCCCGGGCACGCCCGAGGCGGAGCGCTATCGCAAGGCCGCGGGCCTGCTCGAGGCCTTTCGCAACGGCGACGCCGCGCCGGCCGACGCGTTCGACCTCGAGAAGATGGCCCGCGCCATGGCGCTGAAGGCCGTGTTCGGGGCCTACGAGTTCGACTGGAAGGACACCAAGTTCTACTACGACCCGGTGGCCGGGCGGCTCCAGCCGATCGTCGCCGAGATCCATCACCGCCCGACCCTCACCGTTCCGGGCTGGTGGATGGGGGACGGCCCGCGTCCGTACATGGAAGCCTTCACCCGTCGCTTCTTCGCGGATCCGGCCTTCATGGAGCACTACGTGGCCGAGCTCGCGCGGCTCTCGGACCCGGACTGGCTCGCGGATTTCTTCGAACGCCACGAGGAGGATCTCGCGAGCGCGCTCGCGACGCTCCGGCGCGAGTTCCCGGACTACGGCTTCGGGCCGGGGGCGCTGGTCGGGCTCCAGAAACAGATCCGGACGGTGCTCGATCCGCTGCACCCCGTCCGGGCCTACGTGGCCGAGGCTGGGGGCGACCGTGCCGTGCTCGAGGTCGCGAGCCTCCAGCACTGGCCGCTTCGGCTGCTCGGGGCGCGCGGGCCGGACGGAACGGTCTGGCGCGTGACCGAAGGCGGTTTCGTCCCGGGCAAGCGCGCCGAGGCACCCGCCCGCTACGGCCGCGTCGTCCTGGTCCCGGACGACTCCGAGAACGCAGACGATGCCTCCGCCGCGGCGCCGGGCTGGCGCATCCGCTACCGGATCGCCGGGCTCCCCGAGATCGAGACCGCCGCGGTGTCGCCCTGGAACCATCTCCAGGCGGAGATCCTTCAGCGCGACCCGCCGCGGGCCCGCGCCGATCTCGCTTCGATCCCCTTCGTCCGGGTGCGCGAGAAGGCCCGCGAGATCGACCTGCTCCCCGGCCGGTGGGTCGCGGAGCGCAACGTGATCCTGCCCGCGGGCTACCGCGTCCACGCGCCGCCGGGCTTCACGCTCGATCTGCAGCAGGGGGCGATGCTGCTCTCACGCTCGCCCCTCGACTGGGTCGGGACCGAGGCGGAGCCAATCGTCATCACCTCGAGCGACGGGACGGGGCAGGGCGTCGCCGTGCTCGAGGCAGGGGAAGCGTCCCGGCTCGCCTTCGTCGTCTTTCGCGGGCTCGGGGCCCCGGACCAGCGGGGCTGGTCGCTCACGGGCGCCGTCACCTTCTACGAGTCCGACGTGGCCTTCAGCGATTGCCTCTTCGCCGCGAACCACAGCGGCGACGACCTGCTGAACGTCGTGCGTTCGAAGTTCTCCCTCGAGCGGTCCCGCCTCCAGGGCAGCCTCTTCGACGCCCTCGATGCCGACTTCGCCGAGGGCTCCCTCGTGGACACGCTCTTCGTCGCCGCGGGGAACGATGGCGTCGACCTCTCCGGGAGCCACGTCGAGTTGCGCAACGTCCGCGTCGACGGCGCCGGCGACAAGGCCTTCTCCTTCGGCGAGGCGAGCCAGGTCCGGGGCCGGGAGCTCTCGGTGCGGGGCGCGGCGTTCGGCGTGGCCGTGAAGGACAACTCCTTCGCCGCGCTCGAACGCCTCGCGATCGAAGAGAGCCGGGTCGGCCTCGCCGTCTTCCAGAAGAAACCCGAGTTCGGACCGGCGCTGCTGCGGATCGCGGGGCTGCGCAGCGTGAACGTGGCCGAGGCCCATCGCATCGAGACCGGCTCACGCGTCGAGCTCGATGGCCGCGTGCTGGACGGCAAGGCCCGGGACGTCGCCGACGAGATCTACGCCGACCCGGCGCCCCCCGCGGCGGCCGCGCCGTGAGCGACGACCTGCGCTTCGAGCGCAAGGCCCACGTCCAGGATCTCTCCTTCGGTCAGGTCCGGCGCATGGTGGCCCAGCATCCCGCGGGCTTCCGGACGCTCCACCCGCCGCGCTTCGTGAACAACGTCTACTTCGACACACCGCTGCTCTCGCACTACCACGCCAACGTCGAAGGCCTCGAGGACCGCGAGAAGGTCCGGCTGCGCTGGTACGGCGAGCCGGAGGGCGAGATCGAGGGCGGGCGGCTCGAGTTCAAGATCAAGCGCAACCTGCTTGGTCGCAAGGAGGCTTTCGGCGCGCCCGCGTTCCGGCTCGATCGCCCCTTCGACGCCGAGCGCCTGACCGACGTGCTGCTCGCCTGCGATCTCCCGCCCGCGCGCCGGGCGGAGCTCACGAGCCTCCAGCCGACCCTGCTCAACCGCTACCGCCGCGAGTACTGGGCCTCCCGCTGCGGGCGCTTCCGCCTGACCCTCGACCGCGACCTCGAGTTCCATCGCCTGCGCCGCTTCCGCAACCGGCTGCTGGCCCGCGCGATCGACCGCGAGAGCGTCGTCGTCGAGCTGAAGTACGACCCCGACGCGGACGACAAAGCCGACCGCATCACGGGCGTCTTCCCGTTCTTCGTGAACAAGATCTCGAAGTACTGCCGGGGGCTCGAGAGCTTCGGGTTCTAGCTCGGGGCGGCTCAGCTCGGGTCCGGCGAGACCCGGATCATGCGCTTCCCGCGGTTCTCCCCCGCCAGGAGCCCGATCAGCCCGCGCGGCGCATTCTCGAGGCCTTCGATGATGTCCTCGGCGACCACGAGATCCCCGCTCGCGGCCCAGCCCGAGAGCGCGTGGAGCGCCTCGGCGTTCCGGTCCATGAAGTCCATCACGATGAAGCCCTCCATCCGGATGCGCTTCACCACCAGCAGGCCCGGGACGCCGACGGGGCCGGTGAGCGGACCGCCGTCGTACATCGAGACGGCGCCGCAGCAGGAGATGCGGCCGTGATCCTTCATGGCGAACAGCGCCGCCTGGAGAATCGGCCCGCCCACGTTGTCGAAGTAGACGTCGATGCCGTCCGGGGCGTGCTTCGCGATGCCCGCGGAGACGTCCTCGCCCTTGTAGTCGATGCAGGCGTCGAAGCCGAGCTCGTCGACGACCCAGCCGCACTTCTCCGGGCCGCCGGCGATACCGACCACCCGGGCGCCCTTCAAACGTCCGATCTGCCCGACGAGCGAGCCGACCGACCCCGCTGCGGCGGACACGAGCAGGGTCTCGCCTTCGGCGATGCCCGGGACGTTGAGGAGCCCGTGGTAGGCGGTGAGCCCGGCGATGCCGAGCACGGAGATCTGTTGGGAGAGCGGCCGGTGGTCCGTACACGCGGTGACGGCGCGGCCGTCGAGGGCGGCGTACTCCTGCCAGCCGATCTCGCCCATGACGAGGTCGCCTTCGGCCCAGCCGGCGGCCTTCGACTCGACGACCTGGCCGATGGCATAGCCGTGCATGACGTCGCCCTCGTTCACGGCCTCGCGGTAGGTCGCGCCCTGCATCCAGGCGCGGTTGGCCGCGTCCTGGGAGAGCAGGACGTTGCGGACGACGACCTGCCCATCGGCCGCCTGGGGCACCTCCGCCTCGCGGACGGAGAAGTGGGACTCTTCGAGAGCGCCGCTCGGGCGTTCGACGAGAACGATCTGGGTGTTCTTCGGCATCACGGCAGTGTACACGGACGGCTCGGGAGGCGGCGGGAGGCGACCCAGCGCTGCGAACTTGGGGTACGCTGCGCGGCCCATGAGTCAAGCTGCATCGCTTCCGCTGTCGGGGCTGCGCGTCGTCGAGAGCTCCATGCTCGGGCCCGCCGCCATCACCACCCACCTGGCCGATCTCGGCGCCGAGATCCTGAAGATCGAGCCGCCGGCCGGCGACTACATCCGCGAGATGACCTGGCCGATCGTCGAGGGCGTCTCGCTGATGCACCTCCACGTGAACCGGGGCAAGCGGAGCCTCACCCTCGACCTCAAGAACCCGGAGGCCATCGAGGTCTACAAGGAGCTCGTGAAGGGTGCGGACGTCGTGATCGAAGCGATGCGGCCCGGTTCGCTCGCCCGGCGCGGCCTCGGCTACGAAGAGCTCAAGGCCATCAACCCGAAGATCGTCTTCTGCAACATCTCGGGCTACGGAATGACGGGCCCGTACCGCGACCTCCCGGCCCACGGCATCGCCTTCGACACCTGGGCGGGCATCGTGAACCCGGCGTACGACGAAGAGGGCTTCTGCTTCATCCCGGAGCACGCCTCGATCGGCATCCACGCCGGCCCGGTGATCGGCGCCCTCGGGATCCTCGCCGCGGTCGTCCGCGCGCGGGAGACGGGGGAGGGCGCGTTTCTCGAGATCGCCCAGTCCGACGCCGCGGCCTACATGGACTGGTACCGGAGCGAGACCTATCTGGCGTACCAGCGGCCCGAGGACGTCGTCACCGGGAACAAGGCCGACGGCTATGCCCGCCGCGCGGTCGGCACGGCCGGCATGAAGGAAGGCGTGCGCTACCAGATGTACGAGTCCTCGGACGGGCACGTGCTCTTCATGGCCAGCGAGCAGGCCTTCTGGAAGAACTTCTGCGAGTTCGTCGGGCGCATGGATCTGTTCGAGAAGTGGCCCGGCTCGAAGTACGCGGACCACGCCCGGGGAAACCGGGAGCTCCAGGCGATCCTGCGGGATCTCTTCAAGGCGCGCAGCTCACGCGAGTGGATCGAGATCGGAGAAGCTCACAACATCCCGATCGCGCCCGTGAACACGCCCGAGACGATCCTCGACGACCCCCAGTTCAAGGAGCGCTTCCCGATCTTCCCGCACGAGAAGCACGGGGCGGACATGCTCCCGTTCCCCGTCAAGTTCGTCGACGAAGAGATCCCGCCCCCGGGCAAGGCGCCGGAGATCGGCGAGCACAGCGAGGCGATCCTGCGGGAGGTGCTCGGGATGGACGACGAGCGCATCGCGGCCCTCCGCGCCGCCGGCGCACTCGGGAAGCCCGCTTCCGACTAGATCCGTTCGAGGATGGTTCCGGTCGCCACGGCGCCGCCGCAGCACATCGCGACGAGTGCGGTCGAGGCGTCGCGCCGCTCGAGCTCGTGGAGCGCGGTCGTGATGAGCCGGCTCCCCGTCGCCCCGACCGGGTGACCGAGGGCGATCGCGCCCCCGTTCACGTTCACCTTCGCGAGGTCCGGCTTGTGGACGCGGGCCCAGGAGAGCACCACCGAGGCGAAGGCCTCGTTCACCTCGAAGAGGTCGAAGTCCGCCATCTGCATCCCGCTCTTGTCGAGCAGGCGCTGGGTCGCGTCGACGGGCCCGTCGAGGTGGTAGTAGGGGTCCGAGCCGACCACGCACTGGGCGACGATCCGGGCGCGCGGCTTCACGCCGAGTTCGCGGGCCTTCTCCTCGCTCATCCAGAGCACGGCGGCAGCGCCGTCGGAGATCTGCGAACTCGTGCCCGCGGTGTGGTTGCCGTCGGGCCGTACCGGCCGCAGGCCGGCGAGCTTCTCCTTCGTCGTCTCCCGCAGGCCCTGGTCCCGCGTGACCGTCTGCGTCTCGCCGGTGGGCCCGTTCTCGTCCATCACCGGCGCGTCGATCGGAGCGATCTCTCGCTCGAAGTGGCCGGCGGCCCAGGCCGCGGCGGCCTTCTGCTGGGAGGCGGCGCCCCACTCGTCGAGATCCTCCCGGGTGATGCCGCGCTTCTCGGCGATGCGCTCGGCGGCGCCGAACTGGTCGGGCATGTCGTAGGGGAAGTCGTCGGTCCGGCTCTTCCCCGGGCCGTTCAGGACGTTCGCACCGAGACCGACCCGGCTCATCATCTCGACGCCGCAGGCGATCCCGACGTCGACCCCGCCCGCCGCCACGAGCCCGGCCACGAGATGGTTCGCCTGCTGCGAAGAGCCACACTGGGTGTCGACGGTGGTTCCGGCGACCTGGTACGGGAGGCCCTGGTGGAGCCAGGCGTTGCGGGCCAGGTTGAAGGCCTGCTCCCCGGCCTGGGTGACGCAGCCTCCGATCACCTGCTCGACCGCCGCAGGGTCGACCCCCGCGCGCGCGAGCACCTGCTCCTGGACGTGCCCGAGCACCGCCGTCGGGTGGAGCCCCGAGAGCGCGCCGGCCCGCTTGCCGATCGGCGTGCGAACGGCTTCGACGAGGACGGGCTGGCTCACGAGGGCTCCCGCATCTTCATGTCGTGCTCCGTCGAGAAGACGTGCGAGTGCAGGCTCGCGACCCACTGCTTGCCCTGTTGGGTCAGCCGCAGGTAGTCGATGGCCTCTCCGACGTAGGGGCTCACGACGTTCCAGTAGAAGTGCGGGTAGGAGCGCGCGAGATCCGCCGGCGTCTTGTACCCGAGCCGCTCGTTGATCCCCGTCTCCTGGAATTCGTAGAAGAGGGCGGGGTGTTTGCGCAGGTAGTTCGGGTCTGCCAGCTGCCCGATCAGGTCCGCCGCGCGCACCATGCCCGGGTAGTCGATCGTGTTGGCGTGATCCTTGTCGTCGGGCACGGGGAAGCGGGTGAGCTCGATGTAGCTCGCCACGCGGTCCGCATCGATGATGGAGTGACCCCCGAAGCGCTCGCGGATGAAGAGTTTGCCGCGGTCGACGTGCCAGTTGGTGAGCGCCGCGTCGGTCGCGCCGGGCGGGAGCGTCGTCGTCTCGCCGGGGATGCCCGTCGTGCAGACGTCGTCCCGGTCGTCCCGGCACACGCCGCGCACGTAGCCGATGTCGTGGCAGAGCAGGGCGATCATGAAGTGGAGCCAGTCCTTCGGCGACACGCCCCCATCGCGCATGTGCTTGCCCTTGAGGATCTCCTGGCCGACCAGGGTGACCATCATGGTGTGCTCGGCATTGTGGTAGAGGGCGTCGCTGTTGGCGATGCGCTCCATCGCCATGCGGCCGGCCCAGCCGAGCAGTTCCGGGTAGGCGGGCTCGAGGTTCCCGTAGTTCCGGCGGTAGGCGTGTTCCAGGCGCTTGACGAACTCGTCGATGAGCAGCTCGGCGGCGTTGAACATGGGTCCTCCGTTGGGGCTTCTTTCGGGTGTAGCACGGTGCGCCCCATGCTAGAACCCGGGGTCTCGATGGCGGGTCCCGGGGTCTCGAAGGCGGGTGCGCCGGGCACCGCGGCACCGTGAGCAGCTTTCGTGCAGGAACGGCCGGAGGCGAGGAGGCGGGATGAGCAGCGAACAGGAGGAGGCCGGGCAGGAACCGCCGGGCCCGTGGTCGCACGTCCTGCCGTACTTCCTGTTCGGCGTGGTCGTCTCCCTCGGAGGTGCCCAGGTGGGGGCGATGGCCGGAATCGCCCTGGCGCTCCAGGTCCTGATCCCCGCCGCAGCGTTGCTCTGGTTCTGGTCGCGCGGGGCCTACCCGGAGCTCGGCCCCGCCGGTCCGGAAGACGAGGGCAAGGGAAACGTCCTCGGGGACGTGGCGCTCGGACTCGGGGTCGCCGTGCTGTGGGTCGCACCCTTCCTGCTCTTCGAGGGGCTTCCTCGGCCCGACACCGCAGAGGGTTTCGCCCCGACGCTGCTCGGCTCGGCGGCGCTGACCCTGGCGGTCCGGCTGATCGGTTTCGCCCTGGTCACGCCCTTCATGGAAGAGCTCTTCGTGCGAAGCTTCCTGCTCCGCTTCCTTGACGTTTTCGACCAGCGCGCAGATTTTCGGGACGTGCCGATCGGCCGTTTCGCCTGGCGCAGCTTTATCGGAACCAGTTTGTGGTTCATGGCGACCCATCAGACGTGGGAATGGATCGTCGCGCTCCCGACCGGGATCCTCTGGAATCTGTGGCTGTACCGACGACGCCGGATCGGCGCCGTGGTGCTCTCGCACGCCGTGGCGAACGCGGCCATCTGGGCGTTCGTGCTGCTGCGCGCCCCGTCGAATCCAGATCTCTGGATCTTCCTCTAGACGACGCCCGCGTCTACGACGCCGCGACCGAAGAGGCCCGCCCCGGCCCGCACGCTGCGGCCCCCGCACCCCTCAGCTCCCGGGCGGCTCCGGCCGATACGCCGGACATGTCGAACGACCGGCTGTCCCCGATCCGATCCACCCGCGAAGACGACGCGGAGGTGGCCCCGGCGATCGATCGCTTCGTCGTCGGCCTCGGCGAATGGATCGACGATCTCCAGGACGCCCATGCCGCGGGAAATCTGGCGGGCGTACGAAGCCTCGCCGACGCCCACGCCGAGGAGGCCGCCCAGCTCGGTTATCCCGTGCTGGCCGAAGGCGCGGGCGAGGTCGCATCCGCCGCGAAAGAGGGCGAGGCCGAGGCCTCGCGCAAGGCGATCAGCGACCTGATCGAGGTCGTCCAGCGGATCCGCCTCGGCCACCGAAGCGCGGCCTGACCTCCCAGCGTTCGACGTTGCGCAGCCGCGCGACGGTCCGGCCCGAACTCTGCTCGAAGGAAACGTCGTCCGCCGAAGGCGGGTGCGCGAGACGCCCGTAGCGCGCGAGCTTGTGCTCGAGGACGCGGAGCGCGGCATCGTCCGGGGGCGCGGCGCCCCCCGGAGCGGGCGCGAAGTAGAGGCGCGCGCGGGGCCCTTCCCACGAGACGCCGACGGGCCGCGGGGCCAGGCCGCGCGCGGCGAGGGTGAGGGCGGAAGCAAAGGTCGCGAGGGCGGAAGCCTCTTCGGTACCCGCGAGGAACACCTCTTCCGCGGCGCCACCGGGCTCGAGCGCGGTCTCCTGGCCTTTCCGCGCCAGCCCCTTGCCCCAGGCGATGTAGCGGCGGCCCGGGACGGCGATGCGCTCGAGACGGGCCCGGTCGCGCCGGGCGAGGACGGCCGCAGCCTCGGCGATCTCGCTTGCGAGCTGGCGGGCTTCGCCGACATCGCCCCCCGCGTAGCCGAGGAGAAAGCGGTGACGCAGGGAGGCCGGCAGCGCGTGGGTCTCGCGGTCGAGCTTCGCGAGGGCGCGCAGCCGCAGCCGCCTCGGAACGCTTCGCCGGAACCGGACGATGCGCGTTCGCTCGAAGTCGATGGCGAGGAACTCGGGCGTCCCACCCGCTCCGTGCCGCACCAGGAAGTTGTTCGGCTGGAAGTCGTCCTGGTGGATGCCCGCCTCGTGGAGTGCGCAAGCGAAAGCGCCGAAGGCGGTCGCCATCTCCCGCCGCGTTGCGGGCGCTTCGGGTGCCGCATCGAGACGGGCGCGCAGGTCTTGCACGCCCGGCAGCAGCGCGACGGCCAGGCGGCAGGAGACGAGCTTCCCGTCGCGGATCTCCTCGCCGGCCGCGAGCGGGACCGGCGTGGCGACGCCGCGGGCCGCCACGGCCTCGGCGCGGGCGAGCTCTCGCCGCGCCTTCGAGACCCGGGGCGCGCGCTTCCCGGCGGGGTAGTGATTCACCTTCCAGAGGTGGTCCTCGGCCGGCCCACGCAGCGCCAGGCGCCAGGCGTGCTTGCGCCGCCCGGCCTTGAACGGCTCGGCACCGGCTTCGAGGGCCTTCGCGGCGGAGGCGGCGAGCGCGAAGAAGCCTTCGGGCTCGACACCGTCGGCCAGCCACCAGCGGAGCCCGTCCCGTTCGAAGGGGCCGTTCACCGGAAGTCGTAGAGCGCGAGCTGGAACTGCAGCGTCTCACCCTCGGGCGCCTCGAGCTCCAGCGTCAGCTTCTGTGGGCTCTCGTAGCCCGAGAGGATCCGCGCGGCGTCGCTCCCGCGGCGCACGGCCCGGAACCGCGCCTTCCCGCCCCGGAGGTCGATGACCCGACGCTCGCGAGGCACGCTCCAGTCCGTGAGCTGGAGGCGGCCCTCGGTGATGTCGAAGTCGAAGCCTCCCTCGTTGCGCAGGACCCGGCGGAACTCGGAGGGGGCGAGGTCCGGGCGCGAGTGGCCGGGGAGGGTGATCTGGATCCCCCCGCGTACCTCCGGCTGGTCCTTGCCGAGAACGTCCATGCAGCGCTCGGCCTTCTTGACGTCGATGCCGTGGAAGGTGATCCGGTTCGTGATGGGCCGGGCGCGCTTCGGGCCGGGCGCCACCGTCAGACGCCGCTGGACCCGAGCGGCCTCGCCGCCGCCTTCGCAGACGACCGGGGAGGCGAAGCGGCCGCGCACCCAGTCGAGGGCCAGGTAGTTGAGGTCCGGCCCCTGCGCCGTCGCCGGAAAGGCGAGGGCGAGCGCGAGGAATCCCCAACACGCCGACCGGAGAGGTGCCATCGCGCGCGAAGCTACCACAGCGCCTTCCTCCCAAGCGGGGAGCGGCCGCAGGGCCGGTGGGATTGACAGCGCCACGCCCGCGGCGCAGCCTTTTCGCATGCGGTGTCATTCCTGCCAGACGGAGCGGCCGCTTGCGCCCTCGGAGCGGCTCGGGTTCCGCGAAGCGTGCGAGCGCTGTGCGAGCGACCTCCACGTCTGCCTGAACTGCCGGCACCACGACCCTTCGGCCTACAACGAGTGTCGCGAGACCAACGCCGAGCGCGTGGCCGACCGCGATCGCGGCAACCGCTGCGACTACTTCTCGCCCCGGGTCGAAGGGGGCGCCGCCGCGGCGCCCGCCGCGAGCGACGCCAAGGCGCAGCTCGACGCCCTGTTCAAGAAACCCTGAACCGCCTGGCCCAAGGGCGGGTTCCGAAGGGGCGGACGGGCGCGTTTCCCGAGGGGCGGGGCGCTTCAAGTCGAGGACTTGCGCGTCCGATGAACCATCGAGGCCCCCGCAGCGGGGAGCCGAGGAGAACCGTGACCGATTCCCGAATCAAGGACACCTGGAGCGTCTTCCGCATCATGGCGGAATTCGTCGAAGGCTTCGAAACCCTCCAGCCGCTCTGGCCCGCCGTCTCCATCTTCGGCAGTGCGCGCCTCCGGCCGGACACCCAGACCTACCGCGACGCCGTGACGCTCGGCCGCCGCGTCTCCGACGCCGGCTTCAACGTCATCACCGGCGGCGGCCCGGGCCTCATGGAGGCGGCCAATCGCGGCGCTTCCGAGGGCAAGAGCCAGTCGATCGGATTGAACATCCGGCTCCCCCAGGAGCAGCTCGGCAACGCCTACGCCGACATCCAGCTGAACCACAAGTACTTCTTCGTGCGCAAGGTGATGTTCGTGAAGTACGCGGCGGCCTTCGTCGGCCTGCCCGGCGGCTTCGGCACCTTCGACGAGATCTTCGAGGCCCTGACCCTGAAGCAGACGGGGAAGATGTCCGACGTGCCGGTGATCTTCTTCGGTTCGGACTTCTGGGGCGGGCTGTTCGAGTGGATGCGCGAGCAGATGCTCTCGCGCGGCACCGTCAGCGAGGCCGACTTCGAACTCTTCCACGTGACCGACGACATCGACGAAGTCGTCGACCACATCAAGCGCCACTACGAGCAGCGCCGGCGCGAAGGCGCCTACGCCACGCCCTAGGGCGCGGCTACTTCCGGGGCGGCACGCTCGGGCCCGAGAGGGCCTGGGTCTCGTCCTCGTCGCCGGCCGTGCGCGGCGCGTGCAGGGGCAGGCCGGGCTCGAAGAAGCGGAAGATCGTGCGGCCGAGCTGGACCTCGTCGCCGTGGCAGAGCTCGGCCGAGCGGACGCGCTTGCCGTTCACCTTGGTCCCGTTGCTCGACTGGAGGTCTTCAATCGTGGCGATCCCGCTCGCCGGATCGCACGAGATCACGGCGTGCTCCCGCGAGAGTCCGTCATCGAGCAGGGCGATGTCGTTGGCCGGGTTCCGCCCGATCACCATCTCCTCGGCGTCGATGTCGAAGCGGGTCCCGGTGAACTGGCCGGTCTCGACGATCAGGCAGGGGACGTCGCTCGTTTCGGACGGATCGTTCGCCATGGCACCTCCGCAGGGGCTCGACCCCCGGCGGTACCGGGGCTCTCTCGCTGCATCGGAAGGGCCCGGGCGGGCCTTGAGACGGCTCCGGGGCCGAAGCGGGGCGGCTAGAGGCGGCGGTGCTCGAGGGCGGGCAGCCCGGCCCGGACGCGCTCGAGATCCTCGGCCCGGCAATCGGCGAAGATCACGCCCGGGCGATCCCCGGCCTGGGCCAGGACGAGGCCCCAGGGGTCGATGATCAGCGAGCGCCCGTAGCTCGCCCGTTCGGCGCTGTGACGCCCGCATTGGGCCGGAGCGAGCACGAAGGCCTGGTTCTCGATGGCGCGGGCCCGCAGCAGGACTTCCCAGTGGTCCTTCCCCGTGTGGGGCGTGAAGGCGCTCGGCACGGCCAGGAAGCGGGCGCCCGCGTCCGCCATCTGCCGGTAGAGCTCCGGGAAGCGCAGGTCGTAGCAGACGGAGAGGCCGAGGCCTCCGAAGGGCGTCTCCGCGACCACGACGTCTTCGCCCGGCGCTACGTTCGTCGATTCCCGGTACGCCTCGCCGCCGCTCGCCGAGAGGTCCACGTCGAAGAGGTGGATCTTGCGGTAGGCCGCGGCGAGCTGGCCTTGCGCATCGATCAGCACGCTCGTGTTGTGGAAGCGCTCGTCTTCGGCGCGGGTCTCGGGGAAGGTTCCGGCGAGGATCCAGATGCCCAGCTCCTCGGCCCAGGCGCGGACGGCGGAGACGATCGGGCCGTCGATCGGCTGGCGACAGGGGACCGGTTGCCCCTCGCGCCGGAGGAACGGGAAGTTCTCGGGCAGGGCCACGAGCTTCGCGCCGGCCTCGGCCGCCTCGCGCACGAAGCCCTCGGCCGCCTTCAGGTTCGCGGCCAGGTCATCCGTCGAGCACATCTGGACTACGGCAACACGCATGCGGGCGATCGTAGCCGAGCCGGGGTCCGGGCGAGGCTGCCGATCCGGCTAGCCGCGGAACTCCTGCGGGTCGACGCCCGTGCGGCGGATCACGTCGTAGAAGTCCTTGCGGTCCTTCTTCGCCAGACGCGCGGCGCGGCTGATGTTGCCGCCGCAGCGCCGCAGGAGCCCCTCGACGTAGCGCGTCTCGAAGGCGCGCTTGGCTTCCTTGAACGAGGGCACCTCGGCCGACTCCGCCGCGAGCATCAGCGCCTCGGCGGAGATCGCTCCGTTGCCGGCGATGCGCACGGCCTGGCGCACGCGCTCCTCGAGCTCCCGCACGTTCTCGGGCCAGGTCTCGGTCAGCAGGTACTCGCGCGCGTCCGAGGTGAACCCGACGGGGCGATGGCCGGCTTCTTCGGCGTGCACGGCGAGGAACTGCGCCGCGAGCGGCAGGATGTCCTCGCGCCGTCCGTCGAGGCCGACGAGCTCGATCTCGTGATGGGGGAGGTCGCCGAGGAGACGATCTTCCCCGTTTCGTGTCACGAGGATCACCCGGGCTTCGAGGGCGACGGGCGCGTCCGCACCGGTGGGCCGGAAGCTGCGCGCGCGGATGGCTTCGATGAGGTCCTTGCGAACGGCCGAGGGCAGTTCGTCGGGGTCGGCCAGCACGAGCGTGCCGCCGGCGAGCTCGCCGAGCACACCCGCTTCCCCGGCGGCGCCGAAGAGCTCCCGTGCCTGGGCCGAGGGCGTGAGACTCCCGCAGTTCAGCGCACGGTACGGGCCCGAAGCGCGATCGCTCCAGGCATGGACGGCCCGGGCGATGAAGGTCTTGCCGGAACCCGAGGGCCCGTGGACCACCACGGGCAGGTCCGAGCGGGCGGCGGCGGTGGCGCGCTCGACGACCTGCTGGGTCGCGCGGCTCGCGCCGACGATGCGGTCGCTGCGCCTTCGCCCGAGCGGGCGACCGAGGGCTTCGGGCCCCTCCGTGGCTTCGCCACTCGGCTTCATGGCACGGTTGTCTTGGCCGGCATCCATGTCGAAATCCCCCCCATCCCCGATCCGAGGCCTTGGGCTGGAATCTATTGACCGGTCCGCGATCTTGTCAATGCGTTTGCGGGGGAAATTCACCCTGAGGCGCCTTGACGACGCCTACCGGCACATGATACGTCCAAGTCCTCAAGGGAAAAGGAGAATCGTGGCGCGAGCCGACTCGGACGAAGCGCGCGACGCAGCAGGCGCCGATGCGCGCGAAGACGGGCAACGCCCCACGGGGGAAAGCCCGCGCATTCAACGCCTCCCGAGCGCCCTCGTCGACCAGATCGCCGCAGGCGAGGTCGTCGAGCGGCCGGCCTCCGTGGTCAAGGAGCTCGTCGAAAACGCCCTGGACGCCGGCTCGAAGCGCCTGCGGGTCGATCTGCGCGACGGCGGCCGGGCCCTGGTGGCGGTCTCCGACGACGGCTCGGGGATGTCGCCCGAGGAGGCCCGCCTGGCGGTCGAGCGCCATGCGACGAGCAAGGTCCGCAGCGCGGACGACCTCCGCCGGATCGCCACCTTCGGCTTCCGCGGCGAGGCGCTGCCGGCGATCGCCTCGGTCTCGCGCTTCCGGCTGCGGACGCGGCGGCGCGGCGCGCCCGAGGGCTTCGAGCTGCGCATCGACGGCGGCGAGCTCGTCGACGCGCGCACCGCGGCCGGCCCGGAGGGCACGCGCATCGAGGTCGCCGACCTCTTCGCGAACGTGCCCGCGCGGCGGAAGTTCCTGAAGACCGCGACCACCGAGTGGGGGCACGCCGCGGATTGGCTCGGCCGCGCGGCCCTGGCCCGGCCCGAGGTCCACTTCGAGATCCGGCGCGACGAACGGCCACCCCTGGTCTGGCCGAGCGTCGCCGAACCCCTCGACCGGATCGCCGCCGTGCTCTCGGACGACGACGCCGGGGCGATGGTGGCCGTCGAACACGAAACGGCGCTCGGCGAGGGAAGGGCGCGCCTGCACGGCTTCGCCTCCCGGCCCGAATACCACCGCGGCACGGCCGCCGGCCTGCACCTCTACGTGAACGGCCGCCCGGTGCGCGACCGCCTGCTCCGACACGCGGTGATGAACGTCTACCGCGACGTCCTACCGCGCGGACGCTTCCCGGCCCACGTGCTGTTTCTCGAGCTCCCGCCCGAGGCCGTCGACGTGAACGTGCACCCGGCGAAGTGGGAGGTGCGCTTCGACGACCCGCGCGCGATCCACAAGCTCCTGCGCGACGGACTCACGGCGGCCGTGGCCGCCCGGCGCTGGTTCGCCGCCGAAACGGGCAGCGGCACCGAACCCGGGAGCGTCCCGGAAGCGACGCCGGCCCAGGCCGTCGCCGACCGCGCCTTCGAGCGCGCGTTCTCGCCTTCGGCCCCGCCGAGCCCGGCCGCGGGCTCCGGCACGACGGACTGGGTGTTCGCCGGGAACCGGACTCCCGAGGCGAGCGCCGCCGCGGGCGAAGCGCCGCCCGAAGGGCAGGGCGCGTTCCCGTCCGCGAACCCCGAGGCGCCGCTGCGCTTCGGCGAACTCCGCTGCCTCGGTCAGGTCCTCTCGACCTACCTCGTCTGCGAAGGCCCGAACGGGGTCCTGCTCGTCGACGTGCACGCGGCCCACGAGCGCGTGCTCTACGAACGGCTGCGGGCCGAGTGGCTCGAAGGGAAGGTCGCGCGCCAGACCCTGCTGATGCCCGAGACGGTGGAGCTCGCGCCCGAAGCCGTGGCCGCCATCGAGGGGGCGGCGGAAGCGATCGGCCGCATGGGCTTCGAGGTCGAACCCTTCGGCGAGGCGTCGGTCGTGGTGCGGGCGATCCCGGCGCTGCTCTCGGGCCGATCCCCCGAACGCCTCGTGCGCGATCTCGCCGACGAGGTCTCGGGCGCGCGCGACGCCGGCGCGAGCTTCCAGCCCGGCAGCCGCACGCTCTCCCAGGCGGACCTGCGCCTGGCGACCATGGCCTGTCACTCGGCCCGGCGGGCCGGAGACCAGCTCGCCCCGGAAGAGCAGCGCGCCCTGCTCGCCGAGCTCGACACGATCCCCTGGGCGCCGACCTGCCCCCACGGACGGCCGGTCGCCGTCCCCCTGGCCCGGGACGCGATCGAGCGGCTCTTCTCGCGCCGCTAGCGCCGAGGCCCGCGCGAGCCCCGGCGACCGGCGCTGCTAGGCTCCGCCGCCATGTCCGAGAGCCCCGCAGAGAAACCGCCCGTCGTCGTCCTGGCCGGCCCGACCGCCGCCGGCAAGACGGGGCTCTCGCTCGGCCTCGCCGAGGCGATCGGCGCCGAGATCCTGAGCGCGGACTCGATGCAGGTCTACCGCTACCTCGACATCGGGACGGCCAAGCCGAGCCTCGCCGAACGGGCCCGCGTCCCGCATCACCTGATCGACGTCGTCGCTCCCGACGTGCCCTACAACGCGGCGCGTTTCGCCGAGGACGCGCGCGCCGTCGCCGCGGACCTCCATGCCAAGGGCCAGCCGGTGCTCGTGGTCGGCGGGACGGGGCTCTACGTGCGCGCCTTCCTCGAGGGCCTCGTCGACGGGGGCGGCGCGGACCCGGAGCTCCGCCAGCGCCTGGAAGACCAGGCCCGCGAGGCCCGGGAGCAGGGCGACCCGGGCTGGCTCCACCGCGAGCTCGAGCGCTTCGATCCGGACCGCGCGCGGGAGCTCCACCCGAACGATACGGTGCGCCTCGTGCGGGCCCTCGAGCTCGCGCACCGCACCGGGGAGACCGCCGCCCAGCGGGCCGAGAACCGGGCGCCGGGCGCCGTCCCGTTCCGCGTGCTGCACCTGGCCGTCGACCCGGGAACCGACGAACTCGACCGGCGCATCGAGCTGCGCTGCGAGCAGATGATCGAGGCGGGCCTGCTGCGCGAGGTGCGCGGACTCCGCGAGCGCGGCTACGGGCCCGAGCTCAAGCCCATGGGCGGCATCGGCTACCGCCACATGCAGCCGGTGGTCGACGGCGTCGACACCGTCGTCAACGCGCTCGCCGCCATGAAGGCCGACACGCGCCGCTTCGCGCGGCGCCAGCGGACCTGGCTGCGCGGGGTCCCGGACGTGCAGTGGTTCCACCCGGACGACGAGAAGGCCGTCGCCGGCGCGGTGGAGCGGTTCCTCTCGGAATGAGCCGCGCCGCGGCGGGGGGACCCGCCGGGCGCTGGCACGGGCGCCGAGCCTAGTAGGCCGAAGCGCCCGTGTAGTCGATCCCGAACTTCATGTTCAGGAATCGGGTGTCGTAGTCGACCATGGCGTCGCCGTTCTCGACGGGGTCGTAGAGCGGGTCGAGGTCGGTGTCGAAGAAGAGCAGGCCGAGGCCGGGCAGGAACTCGAGGACGCCGCTGATCGCGCGGATCGTGGAGGCGCCGAGCTGCATCCCGGTCAGGAAGATGTAGCCGGGGACCGCGTAGGCGACACGCACGCCCGTCGAATCGTCGATCTCCTGCATGTTGGTCACGATCGTCTTTCCCGCGACGATCGGCGACATCACCATGTCGAAGGGGGCCATGAGGATGTTGCTCGTGGCGCGCTTCAGGGTCTCCCCGGTCGCCTGGGCCGTGCCCGGCGAGCCCGCGACGACGGCCAGCGCCAGGGCCAGCCCGAGGGTCCGAGCCATGATCCGAGCCTTGTTCCGAGTTTCGTGGCTTCTCACTTGCGTTCCTCCCTTTCGGGCCGACCGAGGTCGCCACGAGGGTCGTTTCAGTCGCCGACTCTACGGGCCGCCGAGAAGAAATGTCAAGCAAACGCGTGCCGTGACGCGGATTTGGCCACGAAGGCTGCGGGCGCTGCGGCCCGGGAGCCGGGTCCATCGGGGAAGGCCGGTCCGGGCAGGGCAGGGCGCCGGACGAGGCTATGGTTGCGCCGCCATGGCCGACCGCTCTCTCCCCATCATCGCCATCGTGGGCCGCCCGAACGTCGGGAAGAGCACGCTGTTCAACCGCTTCGCCGGATCGCGGCGGGCGCTCGTGGAGAACACGCCGGGCGTCACGCGCGACCGCATCACCGAGACCGTCGATCTCGGCCACCGGAAGATCCTGCTCGTCGATACCGCGGGGCTCGACCCGGAGGCCGAAGCCGGGCTCGAGGCGGCGGTGCAGGCCCAGGCCCGCGAGGCCGTCGAGGGGGCCGACGCGGTGATGTTCGTCGTGGACGGGAAGGGCGGGCTCCTGCCTGAGGACGAGGAGATCGCGCGGACCCTGCGCAAGGGCTCGCGGCCGCTGCTGCTCGTCGTGAACAAGATCGACCAGCCGAAGCACGAAGCGCGCGCCGCCGAGTTCCACCGCCTCGGGCTGCCCCTGCGCACGGTCTCGGCCGAGCACGGCACGGGCGCCTTCGACGCCCTCGAGGCGCTCGTCGCCGAGGTGCCGGAGTCCGGAGCCCCTGAGGAAACACTCGAAGGGGTGATTCGCATCGCCCTGGTCGGGCGCCCGAACGTCGGCAAGAGCTCGCTCACGAACCGGCTGCTCGGGGACGAGCGCGTCGTGGTCTCGGACGTGCCGGGAACCACGCGCGACGCCGTCGACAGCCTGCTGCGGACCGAGGACGGCGACTTCGTGCTGATCGACACGGCGGGCCTCCGGCGGCCCGGGCGCCGGGAGAAGGGCACCGAGCGCGCTTCGGCCTACATGGCGCTGCGCGCCCTCGAGCGTGCGGACGTGGCGCTGGTCGTGATCGACGCGAACGAGGGCGTCACGGACCAGGACGTCCGCGTGGCCGGCATGGCCCGGGAGCGCGGCCGGGCCGCGGCGCTGCTCGCGAACAAGTGGGACCTCGCCGCCAAGGAGGACGCGCCCCAGCGCCGCCGGACGGTCGAGGAGATCCAGCGCCGCCTGCGCTTCATGTCCGATACGCCGGTCCTCCAGGTCTCCGCCAAGACCGGGGCGCGCTGCGGGAAGATCCTGCCGCTCGTGCGCCAGCTCGCCGCGGCGGCGCACACGCGGATCGAGACCTCGGCGCTCAACGAGTGGCTGAAGGACGCAACGAACAAGCATGAACCGGCCATGGCCCAGCGTGGCTCGCGCCGGCGGCCCGTGAAGTTCCTCTACGCCACCCAGACCGCCGAGGCGCCGCCGACCTTCGTCCTGTTCTGCAGCGCGCCGGAGTCGATCCAGAAGAGCTACGTGCGCTTCCTCGAGAACCAGCTCCGGGAGCGTTTCGGGCTCCAGGGGACCCCGGTGCGGCTGCTGCTTCGCCATCGCCGCGGAGAGGGACGGCGCTAGACTCCGCCGCTTCGAGATCGAACCGAGACCGAGACCCCGCCAGGCGAGCCTGGCCGAACCGAGACTCCGGGAGAACCTGCCGTGGCGCGCCGTCGAGACGAACCGAATCAGGCCGAAGAGACCCTGCACGAGATCGAGGAGAGCTTCGATCGCATGGCCGGCTGGGTCTCCGAGAACCGCATTCTGCTCGGCGTGGCGGCGGTGGCGATCCTCGCGATCGCGCTGGGGACGGACCTGTATTCGGGCTACGCGGACCGCAGCGAGCAGGAGGGCGCCTCCGCGCTGGCCGACGTCCGGACCGAGTACCTGACGGCGATGGGCGCGCAGCCCGACGACATCGAGATCCTCGAGCCCGCCAACCCGGAGGTCGCGCGGACCACCCGCGAGACCTACGTCGGCCGGTTCGAAGCCGTGGGCGCCGAGCACGCCGGAACCGCCGCCGGAGCGCTCGCCATGCTCGAGGCCGGGAACCTCCACGAAGCCCTCGGAGCACCGCATCTGGCCCAGGACGCCTGGCAGGCCGGCCTCGACTCCGTCGATCCGGATTCCGCCTTGGCGGCCTTGCTGCTCGGGCGAACGGCCCGGGCCCACGAGGACGCCGGCGAATGGACCGCTGCCGCCGAAGCCCACGAACGCGCGGGCCGGATCGCGGACTTCCCGGGCCGCTGGGAATCGCTGGCCGCGGCCGCGCGCTCGCGCATCGAAGCCGGCGAGCCGGAGGCCGCGCTCGCACTGTTCGCCGAGCTCGAAGAAGCCGCCGTGCTCGACGAAGTCCCGGCCCACACGGTGGCGCGGCTGCGCGAGCTCCGCGCGGCTCAGTCGCTCCGCAGCGCCTCCGCCAGCTAGGCGGCCTCGGCCGCTCCGAAGCCCCCAGCAGGCCGTCCGGCCCGCGACCCTTGGGCCCTGGCCCGCTTTCGCTCCCTCGCCCTCTTCTCGCTAACGTCCGATAAGATAGATTATGTAAAGTAGTGAATCCGTCGATTCGCCGGGCCGCGACTCCTTCGCCTCCCCGCTCCCCCACGGACGTGTGCTACCGCCCCGCCCATGGCGCTTCCGGACGAGGACTGGGTCGAGCCGATCGCAGCGGCCGGCCAGGCACACGCCCTGCGGTTCTGGTCCGAGCTGGATCCGGAGGGCCGACGGCGCCTGCAGGCCGAGCTCTCGGCGCTGGACCTGGCTTCGCTCTGGGACGGCTTCGTGGCGGCCCGTTCGGCCGAGCCGCCGAGCCCGGCCTCGATCGAGCCGGTCGAAGTCCTGGGGCTGGACGAGGCGCCGAGCCAGGCCCCGCGCCACCGGGCCCTGGGCCTGGATCTCCTCGCCGAGGGCGGCGTCGGCGTCGTCACCGTGGCCGGCGGCCAGGGCACGCGGCTCGGCTTCGACGGCCCGAAGGGCCGCTACCCGATCGGCCCGGTCAGCGGCCGGACGCTCTTCGGCATCTTTGCCCAGCGCCTGCGCGGCCAGGCCCGGCGCACCGGCCGCTCGATCCCGTGGTGGATCATGACGAGCCCCGCAACGGACGCGGCGACCCGGGCCTACTTCGAGGCCGAGCACTTCCTCGGGCTCGCCCGGGAGGACGTCCACTTCGTCGTCCAGGGCTCGCTGCCCGCGCTCGACGCCGAGGGCCGGATCCTGCTCGCGGCCCCCGACCGGCTGGCCATGGCCCCGGACGGCCACGGCGGACTGTTCGCCGCCCTGCTCGGCTCCGGCGCCCTCGACGCCATGGACGCCCGGGGCCTGCGCGCCCTCTTCTACCACCACGTCGACAACCCGCTGGCCCGGCTCGCGGATCCGGAGTACCTGGGCTTCCACCTCGAGCGCGGCGCCGAGATGTCCTGCAAGGCCGTCGAGAAGCGCGACCCGCTCGAGAACGTCGGCTTCCTGTGCCGGCACCGGGGCCGCACGGAGATCGTCGAGTACAGCGAGCTGCCGGAGACCCTGGCGGCGGCCCGCGACGCCTCGGGGCGCCTGGTGCACTGGGCCGGGAGCATCGGGATCCACGTCTTCGAAACGGCGTTCGTGCGGCGCGTGGCCGAGGGCCCGCCCCTCCCCCTCCACCTGGCGCACAAGCGCGTGCCTCACGTCGACGACCCGGACCCGACGGGCCCGAATGCCTACAAGGCCGAGCGTTTCGTCTTCGATGCACTGGCACGAACCACCCGGGTTGCGGTAATGGAAACGCGCCGCAGCGCCGAATACTCGCCGGTGAAGAGCGCCCAGGGGGACGCCTCGCCGGCGGCGGCGCGGAAGGCGCTCGAGGGGTGCTACCGCGCCTGGATCGAACAGGCGGGGCTTCGCGCCCCCAGGGAGGGAGTCCGGATCGAAATGGACCACGCACGGTTCGACGGTCCCACAGATCTCGAGCGGAGTGGAATCCGCGACCTCGCGGATGCAGCGCCCGGCATCCGCCTCGGCGAGGGAGCTCACGAATGAGTCCGGCCAAGAAGACTGCCGCCAAGAAGAAGACGACCAAGAAGTCCGCTGCGCGCAAGAAGACCGCCGCCAAGAAGAAGACGGCCAAGAAGAAGGTCACCAAGAAGGCGGCGAAGAAGCCCGCCGCCAAGAAGGCGACCAAGAAGGCCGCTGCGAAGAAGGCGACCGCCAAGAAGGCGCCGGCGAAGAAGGCCGCAGCGAAGAAGAAGGCGACCAAGAAGAAGCGCCTCACGAAGAAGCAGGCCGAGGCCCTGGCCAAGGCCGAGCGCGAGGCCGCCCGCGCTGCCGCGAAGCCCGTCAAGCCGGGCAAGCTGGTCGTGGCCGGCGGGAAGCGCCTCAACAAGCTCGGGATCCGCTGGACCTGCTGGTCCTGCAACGCGGTCTTCTACGACCTGAACAAGCCCGACCCGATCTGCCCGAAGTGCGACACGGACCAGACCGCCGCACCGAAGGAATCGAAGAGCGACGACAAGCCGGCACCGAAGCGCGACAGCCTGCGGGCCCTGCGCGTGCTCGACGACGACGACGCGACGCGCGAGGTCTCCTCGAACGACAGCGAGAGCATGGAGCTCGACCTCGAGCTCGGCACGAACGAGAAGCTGCTCGAGAAGGCCGACTCCGGCGACTCCGACGAAGACTGAGCCGGCCTTGCGCTCTCGGCGCTAGTCGGCCTTCGGCAAGGCGAAGGCGACCACCGAATCGCCGATCTTCGACCCCGCCCGGCCGTGACCTCCCGCCGCGATCACCACGTACTGGCGCCCGCTCGGCCCGACGTAGCTCATGGGCGTCGCCTGCCCGCCCGCCGGGAGCCGCCAGCGGGAGAGCTCCTCTCCACTCGCGAGATCGAAGGCGCGCAGATAGTCGTCGAGCGCGGCGCCGATGAAGACGAGTCCCGTCGAAGTCACCATCGGGCCGCCGATGTTCGGGACGCCGATCCGCCAATGGATCGGAACCGGCGAGAGATCGCGCGTCGTGCCGAGGGGCACCTGCCACTCGATGGCGCCGGTGGTCAGGTCGATCGCGGCCAGGGTGCCGAAGGGCGGCGGATTGCACGGGATGCCGAGCGGGGAGAGCAGCGTGTCACGCCGCAGCCCGAAGGGCATCCCCGTCTGCGGGGCGAACTCGATGCCCCTCCCCTTCTCGGCCTCGCGCCGCGCCGGGAACGCATCCCGGGGGATCAGGTGGATCGTCCAGGCGAGATCCATCGTGTTCGCGATGAGCCGCTGGCGAACCGGATCGACGGCGACGCCGCCCCAGTTCGAGCCCCCGCCGTTGCCGGGGAGCATGATCGAGCCCTCGAGGCTCGGCGGCGTGAAGATCCCGTCGGAACGCATGCCGCGGATCTTGCGCTGGCAGGCCATGCGGTCGAGCACGGCCATGCCCCAGGCGTCGCTCTCGCGCAGCGGCTCGTGGCGGATGAGCGGCGGCGGAAGCAGCGGGAACGGCTGGGTCGGCGAGAGCTTCTCGCCGAGCACGTCGCTCGCGGGCACCGGCCGCTCCTCCACGGGAAAGACGGGCTCGCCGGTCTCGCGGTGGAGGATGAAGAAGTGGCCCATCTTCGTCGCCTGGACGACGACGGGGATCCGCTCGCCGTCGCGCTCGATCTCGGTGAGCGTCGGCTGCGCCGGGACGTCGAAGTCCCAGACGTCGTTGTGGACCGTCTGGAAGCGCCACACCACCTCGCCGGTCTCGGCGCGCACGGCCACCACCGAGCTCCCGTAGTGATCGGGGCGCTTCCCGCCGTGGTAGTAGTCGGGTGCCGGGTTGCCGGTCGGCAGGAAGACGAGACCGCGCTCGACGTCCGCGGACATGGGCGCCCAGACGTTCGGCGTGCCGAGCGCCCAGCCCGCCTCGCTCGTGTTCTCGGGCGTCCGCACGAAGCCCGGGGGCGCGAGATCGAAGCCCCAGCGAAGCGCCCCGGTGCGCGCGTCGAAGCCGCGCACGACGCCGCTCGGAGCGTCCGTCCGCTGGTTGTCGCCGATGGCGGAGCCGACCACCACGACGTCGCCGAGGACGAGCGGCGCCGAGGTCATGCCGTACTCGCCTTGCCAGGCGATCTTGCCGACGCCCTCGCGCAGGTCGACGGTGCCGTCCTCGCCGAAGCCCGGGCACGGCCGGCCGGTGGGGGCATCGAGGGCGATCAGCCGGGCGTCGACGGTGTTGGTGAAGATGCGGGCGCGGCAGAGGCCTTCCCGGCCCTCCCCCTGCCAGCTCGCCACGCCGCGGCACGTGTGCTGGTTCGACCAGCGCCCCTTCCGCGAGACCTGCGGGTCGTGCCGCCAGCGCTCCGCGCCGGTGTCCGGGTCGAGGGCCGCCACCTGGTTCAGCGCGGTGCAGAGGTAGAGCGTGTCCTCGAAGAGGATCGGGGTCGCTTCGAAGGCCGTCTCGGCGTGGGGCGGCTCGCCGTCGAGCTCGCCGCTCCGCCAGTGCCAGGCGACTTCCAGATCCTCGACGTTCTGGGGCGTGATCTGGTCTGCGGCGAGGTAGCGGTGCCCGCCCGGGTCGCCGCCGTAGTGGCCCCAGGACTGGCCGGGGGGCTCCGCGACGGACGCGCCGCCGAGCATCCCGCAGAGCAGGACCGCGACGAGTCTCGAGAAGCTCGGTGCCGTGCGCATGACCCGACCCATAGCGGTTTCGGGCGGCGCGCGGCCACGTCGGCGCCGGGGGGGGCAGCGAAAAGGCTGCGCCGGGCGTCGTTCATCGTCGCCCCGCGTCGCTAGATCGTCAGCAGGCGCTTCAGGTGGAGCTTCATCACGTCGGCCTGATCGCGGCGCAGGTCGAGCTCGCTTTCGATCTCGCGCGCGGCGGCCTGCTGCATCGAGAGCTTCTGCCCGATCTCCCGGCTCGACTGCGAGCGGCGCTGGGCCGCCTCGAAGGCCTTCACGTTCTCGTCGAGCAGGCCCGGGCCCGAACGCGCGCCGCGTGCGGATTGGGCACTCTCGTAGCGCGCTTCGAGGGCCGAGTTCTCGCCCTGGTACGCGGCGAGCAGCGCCTGGAGGTCCGCCTCCGAGTACGCTTTGTACGGGCGCGGGACGGCCGCCTCGACCTGATAGTTCCGGTGGTAGTTGTAGCCCCCGGCCCCGAGCAGCCCGATCAAGACGAGCAGCAGGAGCCGCGAGTTCCCTTCGCCCTTCGCCATGGCGTTCGCCTCCGCGGCCGCCGCAGCGCCTGCGCGTGCGTCCGCTCTAGGCCCCCGCTTCCAGGCCCGGCGGCTCCCGCCAGGGCTGACGCGGATGCGCGGCGAGGAACGTTTCGAGGGCGGCCCGGTCGGGCAACCCTCCCTGGGCGCCGAAGCCCATGCAGTTGCACGCGGCCACGGCGTGGGCCCACTCGAGGGTCCGCTCGGCGTTCGCGCCCTCGAGCAAGCCCATCAAGAAGCCCGCGCGGAAGGCGTCTCCGGCGCCGGTCGTATCGCGGGGCTCCACCACGAAACCCGGGGAGCGCAGCAGGCGCCCGCCGATCTTCGCGACGGCACCGCGCTCGCCGAGCGTCATCACCGCCATCCGCGCCCCGTTCCCGACCAGCGCATCGAGCGCCGCGGAAATGGAGGCACTTCCTGAGGAAGCATCGGCGAACGACTCGGAAACTATCGGGAAATCCACCGAGCGCAGGAGCCGCTCGAGGCCCGGGAGCGGGGCGTCGGCATCGAGTACGACGGGGATGCCCGCCGCCCTCGCCCGCTCCGCCGCGGCGGTGGCCGCGTCCAGGTGCCCGGTGTCGACGTGCAGGGCGCGCGCATCCTCGATGCAGCCGCCGGGCAGGTCGCCCGGCCCGAGCGCCAGCGCCGGGTCGCGGTACCAGACGAGCGTGCGCTCGCCCGAGGCCGAATCGACGAGGATCATCGCCATCTGCGTCGGCGCGCCCGGCACGGTCTTCACGCAGGAGAGGTCGACGCCGGCCTCGGCGAGGGGCCGCTGCACGTCCCGCGCCGCGCCGTCGTCGCCCACGGCGCCGATGAAGCGGGCCCGCAGGCCGAGCCGCGCGACGCCGCCGAGGGTCGTCGCGACCTGCCCGCCCGGCATGCGCTGATAGCCCGCGAGGGGGCGCTTGCCCGCGAAGTCCGGGAGACCCCCCTCGAGGGTCCCGACGTGGTCGATCGCGCACTCGCCGACGCCCACGACGTCGCAGGCGGCATCCTCCCGGCTGCGCAGCGAAGGCCAGAGCGGCGCGTCTTCGTCCTCGGCTGCGGATTCGGGCGACATCGCGTCTCTCAGTAGAGCACGCGGTAGGCGTGGACGCTTCGCAGCACGCGCTTCACGTAGGCCCGCGTCTGGGAGTACGGAACGGCCTCGACCCACTCGTCGTCTTCGAGCCCCGGCTGCTCCGCCGTCCAGCGCGCGGCGGCTGCCGGCCCGGCGTTGTAGCTCGCGATGGCCGCCTCGAGCCGGCCCGAGAACTCGCGCGTGAGCTGATCGAGGTAGAAGCTCCCGAGCTGGATGTTCACACGCGGGCGGTAGAGCTGGTCCGGATGGAAGCCGCCGAGCCCGGCCTGACGCGCGAGGCGCTCGCCGGTCTTCGGCATGATCTGGAGCAGCCCGCGCGCTCCGGCCGGCGACGTCACGCCCGGGCGGTAGCCGCTCTCCTCGCGCATCACGGCCGAGACGACCGCGGCATCCACGCTCGAATCCGCGGGCGAGAGCTCCTCGATCTCCGGCGAGAACGCCGCGGGCCAGGCGAGCCACCACGCCTCCTCCTGGCCGGGGACGACGCCGCGCGCGAGATCCGTCCGGTAGGGGCGCAGGATCATGCCCTGGGCCCGGTTGTAGGCGCCGGCGTCGGCGAGGAGCCGGGCGATCTCGATGCGGTCGGCGAGCCCCTTCGCGCGGCCGGCCTGGCGCAGGAGCTCGCGGACGGCCTCGTCTTCGAGATCGGCCTCGAGCAGGATGCGCGCCCGGGCGAGGTCGCCGGTCGTGACCGCGCGGCGGCCGGCTTCGAGCGGCTTCGGCGGAACGGGCTCGAAGGACGTGATGCGCTTCTGGGCGCGCCAGCCGTAGTAGGTGAGCGGGAACTCGCGAGCGATGGCGGTGAAGCTCGCTTCGGCGGCCGGGTCTGCGAGCTTCTCGGCGGCGCGGGCTTCCCAGTAGCGCGCGCGCAGGCGGCCGATCGGGTCCTTCTCGAGCCGCGCCGCGAGCAGGGCGAACTGCTTGCGCGCCTCCTCGTAGCGGCCCTCCCGCCAGGACGTCCAGCCGAGGTACCAGACCGAGGGGTTCGCGTAGCGCGGGTAGGCGGATTCGCCGGCGATCTTCTCGAAGTGGCGCCGGGCCCGGGGCTGCTCGGATTCGTCTTCGTCCACGAGCAGCAGTGCGGCGAGGTAGCGGGCATACACCGAGGTCTTGCCCCAGCCTTCGCCGGCGATCTTCTCGAGCGCTTCGACCGCACCGAGCACATCGCCGTTGCGCGCCACCGAGCGCGCACGCCAGACGCGTGAGCTCGGATCCGGGGCGAGCGCCTCGAAGGCGGGGATTGCCTCTTCGTAGCGGCGCAGGGCGAACATCGACTGGGCGCGGCTTCGCTGGGCACGTCGTTGATCACGGGGCTTCAGATCGCCGCTCGCGATCGCCTTCTCGTAGGCGACGATCGCCTGGGCGTTGTGGCCGAGCGAGCGGAAGGAGTCGCCGCGCTTGCGATAGTCCATACCCTTGCGATCGCTCTTCCCGAGCGCCGCTTCGATCTCGCGCAGGCGGACCTCCGCCGGGTCGCCCCCCGGCGAGAGCGGGTAGCGCTTCCAGATCTCGAGCCAGCGCTCGGCGGCGGCCTCGAGCATGCCGCTCCGGTCGTAGGATTCCGCGAGCGAGCGCAGGAGCCGCGCGCGGTCGACGGAGCGGTCGGTGAGGTCGTAGGCGCGCTGCCACGCGGCGCGGGCGGCCTCTTCGTCCCCGGCGGCGCGGTGGGCGCTGCCGGCGGCCTCCTCGAGCCGGGAGCCGAGCGGGCCCTTGCCGTAGCGCGCCACGGCCGCGCGGGCGGCCTCGGCGGCGGCGGCCGGGTCGTCCCCGCGCGCCAGGATGCGCAGGCGGAGGAGCTCGGCGTGGTCGCCGACGATCTCGTGCCGCTTCGCGACGTGTCCGAGGATCTCGAGGGCGCGCGCGTCGTCCTCCGCGCGGTACGCGGCGACGCCCGCGCGCAGCGCCCAGCCCGGGCGCGAGAGCAGCGCATCCGGCGTGGCGGGCTCGGTCGACGCGGCGGCGAGCGGCGAACCCTGAAGACCCGCCGCGATGCAGGCGAGTGCGAGGAGCGAACCCACGGTCGACGACGAAGCGAGCAGGGACGGGCGGCGGCGCATCGGCACCGAGTGTGCGGGGCCCACCGGCCCTGTCAACGACCCACCGCAGGCCGGCCATCGCTTTCCCCGAGCCGCAAACATCGCGCCGCATCGCGGCCATGAGGCAGCGGGCGCGGCGCCGTCTCGCGCGTTTGTGACGGCCTTCCCCCTCGGGTAGGTTCCGACCGCCTTGCGCGCCCTTGCCCGACTTCGCATCCGAGCCGTTCTGGCCTGCGCACTGTTCGCGGCGCCCGGCCCCGCTGCGGGCGACGCGGCGAAGCCGGCACCTCCCCTCCCCCGCCCCGCGGCGGCCGAAGCCGCGACGCCGACGCCCCTCGGCCTCTGGGTGCTCGCCGAAGGCTCCCAGCGCGTGCTCGAACGCCCGGAGCGCATCCCTTCCCTGATCGAGGATGCACGCGCCGTCGGGGCGACGGACCTCTTCGTCCAGGTCTACCGGCGCGGGGTCGCGTGGTGGCCGAGCGACGTCGCCGAGCCGGCCGAGGCCTGGCAGGCCGCGCGCGCGGCGGCCGGTGCGGAATCGCCGGACCCGCTCGCGGCGCTCCTCGCCGCGGCGCACGCGGCGGGCCTCCGCGTGCATGCCTGGATCAACGTGCTCTCGCTCTCGGACAACACGGAGGCGGCGATCGTGCGCGCACTCGGCGAGGGCGTCCTCCACGTCGACCGCCGCGGACGCTCGATCCTCTCCTACCCGGAGATGGAGATGCCCGAGCCCGAGGCGCCCCACCTGCGCATGGGCACGCCGGCGATCTGGCTCGACCCGGCGGCGCCCGGGGTTTCCTCGTGGTACCGCGGGCTCGTGGCCGAACTCTTCAAGCGTTACCCGAGCCTCGATGGGCTCCACCTCGACTACATCCGCTACCCGGACGTCCTGCCCTTCGCGCCCGGCTCGCGCTTCGGCGTCGGCATGGACTTCGGCTACGGCGAGGCGACCCGGGCGCGCTTCAAGGAAGCGACGGGCCTCGATGCGCCCTTCGGCGACGTGCTCACGAACGCGAACGCCTGGGACGACTGGCGGCGCGCCGAGCTCGCGCGGCTGGTCGGCGGTCTCCGCGAGCAGCTCGAGGCGGACGCTCCCGCCGCGAAGCTCTCGGCCGCCGTCTTCGCCTGGACGGACCGGGCCTACCTCTCCGTCTACCAGGACTGGCTCGGCTGGCTCGACGCGGGCCACCTCCACTTCGCGGTCCCCATGCTCTACACGCGCGACGAGCGGCTCCTGCGCTACCAGGCCGGCGCCTTCGTCGGCGGCGTGGCCGGCGATCGCATCTGGATCGGGCTCGGCGCCTGGCTCTTCCGCCGCACGCCCGAAGGGGCCGCAGCCCAGCTCCGCACCGTCGATGACTTCGGCGCCCGGGGCCGGGTGCTCTTTTCCTGGGACGCCCTCGCGGCCTCGCCCGCGCTGCGCGACGCGTTTCGCGTGGAGCCCCGCCCGGACGTCGCCGGTGGCGCGCACTGATGGACGCGCCGAGCCCCGAGGAGCGGGCCGCCGAGGCCGAGCTCGACCGCTTCGACTTCACGCTGCCGCCCGAACAGATCGCCCAGGAGCCGCCGAGCGAGCGCGACGGCGGGCGCCTGCTCGTGCTCGCCCGGGAGGGCGGCGTCGAAGCCCACGCCAAGGTGGTCGAGCTGCCGCGCTGGCTGCGGGCGGGAGACCTGCTCGTCGTGAACACGACCCGGGTGCTTCGGGCACGCCTGCGCGGACGGAAGGAATCCGGCGGCGCGGCCGAGGCGCTGCTGCTCGGCGCCGAAGGCGGCGGCGCGTTCCGGGCCCTGGTGCGCTGCCGCGGACGCCTGCGCGAAGGCCAGAAGTTCACCTTCGAGCGCGGCAGCGAGCGCGTGGACGCAGAGATCACGGCGCGCCACGAGAACGGCGAGGTCCGGCTCGTCTTCGCCGCCGGCGCCGACCCCTACGCTCTCGGCGAGATGCCGCTTCCGCCCTACATCGAGCGAACCCGGGCCGACGCCCGCGACGAGGAGCGGTACCAGACCGTCTTCGCCGAAGCGCCCGGCGCGGTGGCCGCGCCGACCGCCGGCCTGCACCTCTCCCCGGCCCTGCTCGCCGAGCTCGCCCAGCGCGGCGTCGAACGCGCGAGCGTGACGCTCCACGTGGGCGCCGGGACGTTCCGCCCGATCGGCGCCCGCGAGCTCGGCGAGGGCCGGCTGCACGAAGAGCGCTTCGTCCTGCCCGAAACCACGGCCGAAGCCATCGCCCGCACGCGCGCGGCCGGCGGCCGCGTGATCGCCGTGGGGACGACGGTCACGCGCGTGCTCGAGAGCCAGGCCGATGGCCGGGGCGGCGTCCGCGCCGGCTCCGGCACGACCGACCTCTTCCTGCGCCCGGGCGACGCCTTCTCCGTCGTCGACGGCCTGCTCACGAACTTCCACCTGCCGCGCTCGTCCCTGCTCATGCTCGTCGCGGCCTTCTGCGGGCGGAAGCGCATCCTCTCGGCCTACGCCGAGGCGGTGACCGGCGGCTACCGCTTCTTCTCCTACGGCGACGCCATGTTCATCCTTCCGTGCCGCGGCGAGGCGCCCGCATGAGAGAGGGCTTCTCCTTCGAGGTCCTCGCGACGAAGGGCGCGGCCCGGCGCGGCCGCTTCACGACGCCCCACGGCACGGTCGAGACGCCGGCCTTCATGCCCGTCGCCACCTACGGCGCGGTGCGCGGGCTCGGCCCGGAAGCGCTCGAAGGGATCGGCGCCCAGATCCTGCTCGCGAACACCTACCACCTGCACGAGCGCCCGGGCGAAGAGCGCGTGCGCGGGCTCGGCGGTCTGCACGGCTTCACGGGCTGGCGCGGCCCCTGGCTCACGGACAGCGGCGGCTACCAGGTCTTCTCCCTCGGCGACCGCATGAAGCTCCGCGAAGAAGGCGTGACCTTCCAATCGCCCCTCGACGGCGCGCGGCGCCTGCTCACGCCGGAGTCGGTCGTCGGCATCCAGGAGGCGCTCGGGCCGGACGTCGCCATGGTGCTCGACCAGTGCCCGCCGATCGATGCGGAGGCCGCCGAGGTCCGCGCGGCCACCGAGCGCACGCTGCGCTGGGCCGAGCGCGCGGCCGCGGCGCGCAAGCGGCCAGACCAGTGCGTGTTCGGGATCGTCCAGGGCGGCGCGGACGCGGCCCTGCGGCGCGAGAGCGCGCGCTCGACCGTCGCCATCGGCTTCGACGGCTACGCCCACGGCGGGCTCGGTCTCGGCGAGGAGCCCGAACGGCGCGCGGACCTGGTCGCGGAAGCGACCGCCGAACTCCCGGTCGATCAGCCCCGCTACCTGATGGGGCTCGGGCGCCCGGAGGATCTCGTCGCGGCGATCGAACGCGGCGTCGACCTCTTCGACTGCGTGCTGCCGACGCGCCACGGCCGCCACGGCGTGCTCTTCACGAGCGAGGGCCTCCTCCACATCAAGAACGCGCGCTTCAAGGACGACGAGGGGCCGCCGGACCCCGCCTGCGACTGCCCCGTGTGCGCGCGCCACTCGCGCGCCTACCTGCGCCACCTGATCCACACGGGCGAGGCCCTCGGCGCGAGCCTCGCTTCGCTCCACAACCTGCGCTTCTACATGCGGCTGCTCGAGGACGTGCGGGCGAAGCTCGAGGGCGGCGAGGCCTAGCGGGGCGGCCCGGCCGGCTCGGGCGCGGCGGCGAGCGCGGCGTACTCGCCGAGCAGATCGCCGAGCTCCGAGGGCACGATGCGAGGGACGATCCCCTCCCGCTGCCAGACGTGGGCGGCGACCGCCTCGCGGACCGGGGCGAAGCAGAGTTCCTCGCCGGCGGCCGTCGCGATCGTGCCGAGCACCACGACCTCGGGCTGGAGCACCATCGTCAGCCAGACGATCCCGCGGGCGAGGTAGCCGTTCCAGCGCGCGAGCTCCTCGAGGGCGAAGGCGTCGCGCTCGCGCGCGGCGGCCAGGACGTGCGCAGGCGAGACGGCCTCGCGGCCGCCCGCCATTTCGGCCACGGCGCCGTCTTCGGGCGCGACCTTGCGGAGTCGACGCGTCCAGGCCGCGCCGCCGATGTAGGCCTCGAGGCACCCGCGGAGACCGCAGACGCAGGGCTCGCCCTCCCACTCGATCGGGGCGTGGCCGATCTCGCCGGCGCTCCCCTGCCCGCGGTGCAGCCGCCCGCCGAGCACGAGCCCCCCGCCGACCCCCGTCGACATGGTGAGGTAGACCGCGTGGCGTGCGCCGCGCGCCGCACCGAAGCGCCACTCGGCGAGGGCGGCGGCGTCGGCGTCGTTCTCGAGGGCGACGGGCACGTCGAAGGACTGGCCGAGCCATTCGGTCAGCGGCACGTCCCGCCAGCCCGGCAGGTTCGGCGGGTTGTGGATGACGCCGGCTTCCGGGTCGAGCGGGCCCGGGGCCGAGATCCCCAGCGCCTCGATCTGCCGCGCCGATCGGCCGGCGCCGGCCAGGAGGCCGCGGGCCGCATCCGTGATGCGCTCGAGGTCTTCGCGCGGGTCGCCCGTCGCCGGAAAGGGCACCCGCCGGTGCGCGAGCAGCCGATCGCCTTCGCCGAGGGCCACGGCGACCTTGGTCCCCCCGATGTCGAAGCCGAGCCGGAGCCCGGCCCGGCCCGCCCCGCTCGGGCCTTCTCCGCCGCTCTTCCCGCCCCGCCGGCTCCGTGTCACGAACGCCTCCCCGACCCATTCGAACGGCCCATTCTGGGCCGGATTCCCCTGGCGCGCCGCACCCTTGGAAAACCTGGCTGCCTCCGGCCGGTTCCCTCTGGAGTCCGGGCCCGGTTCGGCCGATACGGACCCCAGTGAAAGCTATCGGCGCGCGCGCGCCTTCGGCGCGGTCTGCCGGTCGCCCGCATGGCCACGAGGCCACACGAGCATGGCCACGAGGCCGCACGAGGAAGGGAACCATGACGAACCGAACCCGTACGAGCCAGGAGCCGACGAGCCAAGGGCGGACGAACCTTGCGCGACGCATCGCACGCGGCAGCCGCTGGCTCGCCCTGCCCGCCCTGCTGCTGGCCGCCGGCTGCACGCACCAGCCGAGTGTCGCGGACACCGACGGGACCTTCCACGACAGCCTGCGCACCTACGCCAACCTGGTTCGCTGGGGCGAGCTCGGGGTGGCGAGCCGCTTCGTCGCCGATGAGGAGCGCGCCGAGTTCCTGGCCCTGGCTCCGGACCTCCAGCGCCTGCGCTTCACCGACTTCGACGTCGGCCCGGTCTTCTTCGACGAGGGCGGCGACACCGCCACCGTGAAGGTCGTCTACCACGTGTACGACGTGCGCACGCTCGTGGAGCAGCGCATCGTCGAGGAGCAGTCCTGGACGAGCGGCGGCCGCTCGGGCTGGAACGTCTCGCCGGACCTCACGAGCTTCCAGCGCGTGCTCGGCATCGCCATCGAGCCTTCGGGGACGAGCGGCAGCCAGGCGCCGGCCAAGGCCGCGCCGGGGGGCTCCCGCGGAACGCAATGAGCGAAAGGCCTGACGGCCCCCCGCAAGACAGCGCTGCCGTGGACTCCCGCTCCATTCTCGTCGTCGACGACATCCCGATGATGCGCGACCTGACGAGCCTCTTCCTCGCCCGCGCCGGGCGCGTGCTCCAGGCGGCCAGCGGCGCGGAAGCGCTCGAGACCATCCGCCGCGAGCGCCCGAAGCTCGTGCTCTCGGACCTCGACATGCCCGGCACCGACGGCGTGGATCTCTGCCGCGCCGTCCGGGCCGACCCGGAGATCGCCGGGACCCACTTCGTGATGCTGCTTCCGAGCGACGCGCCCGTGGACCGCGTGCGCGCCGTGCGCGCGGGCGCCGACGACGTCCTGATCAAGCCGCTCCAGCGTGTCGAGCTGCTCGCGACGGTGACCCGCTTCCTCGCCTCGCCCACCGTGCGCGGCCTGCCCCGCGTCGACGTGAACGCGCCGCTCACGATCTACCTCTCCGAGAAGACCGCCCGCGTGCGCACCGTGAACCTCTCGCGCGGCGGCGTCTTCGTGCGCACCGACCTCCGCCTGCCGACCCACAGCGAGTGGCGCGTCCAGTTCCAGCTCCCGGAGCTGCGCGAGGCGCTCAGCCCGACCGCCATGGTCGTGTGGCACGGCACCGAGAACTCGCCCTTCGGCATGGGCCTCGGCATGCGCTTCGTCGAACTCGACGGACGCGACGCCCGCAAGCTCGAGAGCTTCGTCTACGAGCGGACGCCCGCGCTGCACACGGCCGAGGCGCCGTCCCTGATCGACGCCTGAGTCTCAACGAAAAGAAACCCCGCGGACTCGGAGAGACCGCGGGGTCAGCAGGTTCAGCTTGGACGGTACGCTACTCGAGGAGATCGCTCTCCTTGATCCAGCGCGAGTCCTGCTGTCGGCTGCGCGGCTGGACGACGGAGATGATCTTGTCGCCCTGGCGAACGACGGTCCAAGACTCGGTGATGTTCGAGCCCCGGGGTCGTACGCGAACGGTATCGACGACGGTCGGACCGTCGGCGCCATGGGGCGTCGTGGTCTCGACCACATTCGAACGACCACTCGAGCGAATCGTGACGCTCGGCTGCCCTCCCTGCGAGGCCAACCTGCTCTCGTCGGGCGTGGCATTCATCGATCGCAGATGGTCGAGCCGGTCGCCGAGGCGCGCCGCGTAGGGCGCGGGCTGTGAGGGCGCCATCGGCGTGAAGCGCTCGAAGCTCTCGAGGCTCTTCGTCGTGACGTGCTCGGCCGCGTCGCGGTAGCGGGCGGGGATGCGCTTGGCGTCGTCCGTGTAGGCGATGCCGCCGGTCTCGGTTTCGTAGCGGTAGAAGGATCCGGCCGCGGCGGGCAGCGCGACGCCGGTGATGGCGACGGCCGCAGCGAGGCCCAGGGTCAGCGGGTGGTTCAGGATGCGCATGGTGCTCCTCCGGTTCTGGAAGGGAGTGGCCCCAGAAACGGAAAAATGTCGAAGTGCCGGGGGGTTGCGCCCCCAAGCGCTCGCATCTCGCACGCAATCCCGCGCGCTTGACGCGCGCCCCTTCTCGCCTATCTTGCCGCCACCAGAGATCTTGCTGCGGGGTAGAGCAGTCTGGTAGCTCGTCGGGCTCATAACCCGGAGGTCGGGGGTTCGAATCCCTCCCCCGCTACCAATCAAGCCCTCGGAATCCTTGTGGTTCCGGGGGCTTTTTCTTTCAGGGATCAAGCACGTGCCGCGGCACGCGCGATTCGGACGGTCGGGCAGCCACTCAACAGGGAGGCCCGATCCGATGCTCCCTATTCGCTCCCTGGTCGCTGCTTGCGCGACGCTCCTTCTCCCCGTGCTGAGCCACGCGGCCACGATCCAGGTGGCTGTGGAGACAACGGTCTCCTCGGTGCCGCTTGCGTTCGGCAGCAGGTTCTCGGTGGGCGACCCGATCCGGATCTCCTTCGAGTATGTCGAGCGGGAGCCGACCGTTCCGGGGGGGAGCGGGATCTCGACCTTCTACGTCCTTTCGTCGGGGGTCGTGGAGCTTCAGGCCGCCGGGCTCTCGTTCGACTTGCGCAACGCGAGCCTGAGCCTCAACGAGATCGGCATCTTCACTTTCGGGGGCTCCGTCAAGACGGACATGATTTCTGTGAACGACTCCTCGCCGAGCATCTCCATGCTCGACGGAAGGCCGATCTCCTTGCTGGGATTGCATCTGAGCTCGACAGGGACCATCTTCGAGGATCCCGAACTCGTGATCAGTCGTTCGATCAAGATCGGACCCGGCCCGTTCGACTACAGGACCGTGCACGAGTTCGGAGCAGCCCTGCGGTACGAAGAAGGCTCCCTGTCGCTCTCCGGAGACGGTCAGTACGTGGCCAGGCTCGACTTCGCTCCGGGCGCCGTGTCGGTCGTCGTGCCGGAACCCGAGGCCTCGACGCTGTACGCGCTGGTCGCGATCGCGCTGCTTTGGATGACGCCCCGCTCGGAGCCATCGATGGTGGCCGCAAGGTTTGGCGGCGAGGGTTCTAGGCAGCGGCGCCCGGATCAGACCGGCGGAAAGTAGCTGCACGAAGACGGCCTCGGAGACCTCCCGGCCCTGGCTGGGGAGCGTTCCCTCTCCGGAGTCAGCGCAGAGGGGGCTAGCCTTCTCCCATGGATCCGCACGATCGGACCCCGGCCGAGGTCGAGGTCTGCGCCGTTTCCAGTCGCGGACAGGCGGACGAGTACGCGCTGGTGCTCGTGGCCATCGGCCTCGCACCGCGCATCCGCGCTCGGGACGGTGGGCTCGTCGTCACCGTGCGCGGGGACGAAGCCGAGCGAGCCCGAAGCGCGATCGACGAGTGGACGCTCGAGCACCAAGACGATCCGCCCAAGAACCAAGCCCCTCCCCCGCCGCTAGATTTCCAGCCGGGCATTACCCTCTCGATCGCGCTGCTCGCCGTCTTCCTGGTCTCGGGCCCGCGCCAGGCGGGCGGGCCGTGGTTCGAGTCCGGCAGCGCGGATGCCGCGCGCATCCTCGCCGGCGATCTCTTCCGGACCGTCACGGCCCTGACCCTTCACGCCGACCTCCCCCACCTGCTCTCGAACGTCCTGGCCGGAACCCTCTTCCTCGCCGCGGTCTGCGGGATGCTCGGCGCGGGCATCGGGTCGTTGCTGGTGCTGCTTGCCGGTGCCGCGGGGAACTACGCGAACGCCATGCTCTACGGTTCGCACCACATCTCGGTGGGCGCATCCACCGCGGTCTTCGCGGCGGTCGGCATCCTCGGCGGTGTCGGCGTGGTCCGGCGCAGGCGGCAGGGTTTCGCGGGCGGACGGGCCTGGCTGCCCTTCGCCGCGGCCTTCGGACTGCTCGCCATGACGGGGATGAGCCCGCGCACGGATCTCTCGGCCCACTTCTTCGGATTCTTCGCCGGATGCATGGCCGGCCCGTTGGCCGGGTGGGCCTTTCCCGAACCGCCGCCACGTCCCGGCCAATGGCTGGCCGGTGCGGCGGGCGCCGCCCTCGTCGTATCGTGCTGGAGCGCGGCCCACGGAGCTTTCTGACAAGCGGACTCTACCGGTGACGAGGCTGACGAAGCACCAAGAAGGACAGGAAGGTCAGGGTAACGACCAGCGCGGCTTGTGGCTCGGGGACGGTCCGGATGTCCGAGATGAGCAGGCCCGGGGCCCCGGGCACTCCGGTGTCCCTGAGCGAAGCGGCAAATTGGACGAAGACCACGACCGCGGCCGAGAGGTCTGCAGCAACGCCCGTCGGATGAGAGAGCGACGCGAAGGGGATCTCGATCACCCCGGGCTCGAAAGGATCGATGACGGCATTCGACAGTCCGCCGTTCCCGTCTCGCACCGCCACCGCGAGCCTCCGGTTGAACACATCCGGAAGCAGATAGTCGGCCCGAATCAAGAACCGATCTTCCCCGCTCGGGGCCAGGTCCGCACCCAACGGAATCCGGTAGAGGAACTCAGCCAACATCGTAGGCATGAACTCTCGCGCGAACTCGAGCCCATCATCACCATCCGTCAGCTCCAGGGAATACGACGGCGCCCGGCCCAGGTTGATCTCCCGGGTCCCCCCAAGCACGTGATCGGTCGGAAGCATGCTCTGCGTCAGGCTGCCTCGGGTCCCCCGCGAGATGGCCCCCGCCTCGAAGTCGTCAATGACGAGTGCATCCCCCACATTCGGAATCATGCATGCCAGGACCGCGCATAGGACTCGACGCTTCACCTAGAGGCCTCCGTGGCAGGAATCGTCTAGGCGATAGGTGGACTTCAGCGCCCCCGCCGTGGCATGGAAACGCCAAAGCCCGCCTCACGGATCGGGCGGCATCTCAATTACGAGCCGGCGCGAACGAAGGCTGGCGCCCTAAGGCGTCTTCACCTTCCACGTCCCCTTCACCACGAACTCGAGGTCCTCGGTGCCGTGCACGGGGAAGTCGGTGAAGGCGTGGGCCGGGGTGTCGGCGGCGGCGGGGCCGATGTGGATGTGGCGTTGGCCGGTGGCGAAGTCGTAGTCGCTGGTGTCGCCTTCGCAGCCGACGGTGGTGAAGCTCTGGGTGTCGCTGTCGCGGCCCTTGACGTGGAGCGTCAGGTTCTGGGGCGTCGCGTCGACCACGACGGTCGCGTTGGGGTTGAAGCTCGCGCCCGAGGCGATGTCGTCGTTCGAGAAGATCGTCTGGCCGGTGCTTCCGCCCGTCCAGGTGGCCCAGGCGCAGAAGTCGACCTCGCCGCTCCCGTGCAGGTCGCTGTCGTCGATCATGTGGATCTCGGTGATGGTGAGAATGATCTGCGGCATGCTGATGCGCGGGGTCGGCCCGGTCGGTGCGCCGTAGGTGATGTGGACGGGAACGCTCTGGATCTCCTGGCCGCCGCCGTCGATGACGGTGACCTGGACGATGAAGCTCTCGAAGCCGGACGGGAACGGGAAGTTGAAGAAGGCATACGGCCCGGTCGGCAGCGGCGCCATGCTGTCCTGGAGCACGACGGGCGAACCGTTCGAGGTGAGGCCGGTGATGCGCTGGCGCGCGGAGGCCGGGTTCGCGGCCTGGGTGGTCCAGCGGAAGGTGAGCTGCTGCGGGGTCTGGATGGCGTGGGTGATGCCCCAGGCGGTCATGACGTCGCCGGACATCTGACGCACCTCGAGCAGCGTGCCGAACTCGCCCGCCCGCGTCGTCATGCGCGTGAGCCCGCGGTTCTTCTGCATGACGGCGCTCGGGCCGTCCATGCCGCTGCGCTTCGGAGCGAGCGTGCCGTCGCGCTGCGGGACGGCTTCGATCATCGTCGGCGCCTTCTTCTGGAGGCCGCCCCGCGGCTGGATCGCGCGCATGCCCGGCGCGGGGACGCACTGGTTCCCGCTCGGCTTCGTGCCCTCGGGGCAGACGCAGCCCTTGCCATCGGGGCTCGCGACGAGCGGCGGAACGCAGGCGAGCGCGCGCGGCGCGATGGTGCGCCCGGTGGGCTGGGCCGTGGCCTTGGGGCCGGCGGCGATGGCCGCGGTGGCGAACAGGAGGCCCGCGGCGAGGGCGAAGGCCGTTGCGAAGAGGCGTCGGATCCGTCGATTCGGGTGGCTCATGGGGTCTCCCAGCGAAGTGGTGCCGGCCCCATCCTACGCGGAGCGGGCCCGGTTCCGACCTTCGACCGGGCTTCGCCCCGCGGAATTCAGCGCGCGGGGGCTCCCCCTCACCTCTCGGCCCTTCCTCGGTTCAAGAAGGCTCTGCGGCGGCTGCTAGTCTCGCCCCATGCGAAGACGAACTCGGCTCGGCCTCCTCGGGTTTCTGAGCGCCACGCTCGTTGCGGTCGCGGCCACGGCCGAGGCGCCGCCGGTCCGGTACTTCGGCGCCCCGCCGACGCTCTCCGAGGCGACGCCCCTCGCCGACGTCCTCCGCGCGCCGGAGACCTTCACCGAGAAGCCCATCCTCCTCTCGGGAACGCTCGTCGACGTCTGTCAGAAGAAGGGCTGCTGGACGGTCCTGCGCGAGGGCGGCGAGCACATCCGCATCCGCTTCCTCGGCTACGGCTTCTTCCTGCCGCCCGACGCCGTCGGGGCTCGCGCCCAGGCGGAGGGCGTGGTCACGGTGAAGACGATCTCCGAGGACCGCGCGCGCCACTACGAGGAGGAATCCCGCGACGGGGACCCGGCCTCGATCGTCGGCCCGCAGCGCGAGGTCGCCTTCACGGCCTCGGGCGTCCGCCTCCGGGGCCCCCTCCCCTAGCCCGCCGATCCCCCGGGGTTTGCCCGTTCTTTGCCGATCGGTTGCCACAACGGCCCCCCTCCGACCACTTCCCAGGGACCAACTCCGGCCGTGCCGCCCGATGCCCGGGCTCCGCGCGCCGGACGCGCGGGAGTCCCGATCGTGGCCACAGCCATCCGCCGTTCCGTCTCCGCCTTCGCCCTGGCGCTCGCCCTGCTCACCCCGGCGGCGGCCCACGCCGTCCTGGCCGTCGACTTCGTCGGCGAAACCGGGAACCGCTTCTCGGAGAGCCTGACCCTCGGTTGGAGCTTCACGGTTCACGAGGAGGTCACCGTCGATGGCCTCGGCTTCTTCGACTCCTTCCTGCCCTCGGGCAGTGCCGAGGAAGGCATTCGCCAAGACCACCGGATCCGGCTCTGGCGCGACGACGGCTCGGAGGAGCTCCTGGCCGAGACGATCATCACCGACGCCAGCACCCCCTTCGCCTCGACCGCCGCCGAGGGCCGCTGGCTCTTCAACGACATCGAGCTTCTCGTGCTGGCTCCGGGCGAGTACGTGATCGGTGCGGACAACACGGCGAGCACGAACTGCGCCCTGTGCGACGAGTTCCGCTTCGTCGTCGACGCGACGGCCGTCCCCCAGATCAGCTACGGCGCACCCCGCGACGCGAACGGCTTCGACTTCCCGGCCGCCGAACAGCCCGGACGCACCGACGGCTACTTCGGCCCGAACTTCCGGATCGTCCCCGAGCCGTCGAGCCTGGCGTTGCTCTCGATCGCCGGGCTCCTCTTGTGGGGCCGCCGGCAGGGCTAGGCGGGTCGGCGCGACCTCGCCATCAAGGCGCGGTTCGGACGTTCGAACGCGTCGATGAAGGTTGCCAGTTGACCCGGTGTTCCCAGGTGTAGAGCTCGGGCACGAGCAGGCCCCTCATCGGACCGCACTCGCTGTCGACCCAGGCGTCGTCCCGGTAGCGATTCAGGCACTGGCACAGCGGCCGGTTCGCGATCTGGACGGCTTCGTCGGGTCTCGCCGCGGTCGTCGCCGAGAGCCACGTCAACAGGTCGTCCGCGGCCGCGGCCGAGCGGAACCCGAGCTCGACCCGGTCGTCGGTGGAACAATCATGGCTCGGTCGCCGCGGCACCTCGACGGAATACGTCGCGCTCGTGGCGGGCGGGTCGCGATCCGCATCGACCGCACCTTCGGCCGACAGGTGCCACGTCGAGAACTTCATGTCCTCGACCGGAACGAGCGTGAAGTTCCCCTCGACGCTGGCCTCGCCCGAACACAGCGCGACATGGTCGTCGCCCTCGCTGATGGTTCTCGCGTTCTTGGTGACGTGTCGGATCTCGTAGGCCAGCTTGGCCGCGGCCTGGATCGGATCCGTTTTCCCTGGGATCGTCGGCACGTGGACCTCGAAGAGCCGAAAACGGACGTCCGCCTGGCGGCTCGGCCCTCCCCCGGCCGAGAGGCCGGAGAACTCCGTCACCTCCACGGGGCCCTGCAGGGGGGTCACCGCGACGCTCAGAGCCAGGGTCACGTTCCCGGCGAGGTCGATCCCCGTCGTCCCCTGCTGGATCACCTCCGCCCGGTCCGCATCGAGGATGCCGGTGAGGGTCACGTAGCGCTGCTTGAGCTGGACCTCTTCGTTCAGGGAGCGGGAAACCTCGACGCGCGGCTTGACCGAGAGCCCCTCCGGAACCTGGGGCGCACCGATCGACGCTTCGAGCGAGGACGTTCGGCTCTGTCCCGCGGTGATCTTGCCGAGGTCCACGCTCCCGAACTCGGTGACGAACCGATCCCAGCTCAGAAAGTCTGCGCCCTCGGGCGTCAGGGTGATCCGAGCCTCGCGGATGCGATCTGCCGCCCCTGCGGCCTTGTGATCGACCGACAGCACCACCGTTCGCTGGAAGCGATTCGCATGCTCAACGGTCGGACGCGCTGCGGGTGCGCTGAAGCGCTTCCCGAGCTCCTCAAAGAGAGAATCGGGCGAAGTGGCCGCCACGGCCTGGATCAACGCCTTCTGGCCCCGCCCGTCGAGGTCCGTCACGCCGGACGAGGACCCGGCGCCCGGCGTCGGAATGCTGAAGGCCGCAAGGGCGGCCCCGGCCTCCGTGCACACGCCAGCGCTGGGAACGATCCGATCATGCCGTTTGGTGAGCTCCGGCTTCAGACATCCGGAGTTCCCGATCGAGAGCAGGACGGACGCGAGAAAGAACTCGAGGGTGGCTCGGTAGCGCATGGATTCCTCCCGAGGGAGAACTCTCGCATGAAGCGCGCTTCATCCGTTCCGAAAAAGCATCGCCCGTACGAACGCTGCTGCCCCACCGTCTCCGTTCTGCGACAGATCCGGTCGACCCAGTGGGAAAATGCGCCCGCTTGCGGCGATCGAGCCTTCCGCGACGGAACCCGAAGCGGGTTCAGACCAGCCGGCGTCTGGAGACGGCGACGAGGACGCCACCGAGCAACGCGAGAAGCGACGGCTCCGGCACCGACACCTCGGCGGTGAACCCGATGTTCTGGAAGTCGACCTCTCCGTTCGAACCCGTCAGGAACGCCGTGACGTAGCGGACGTTGATGGGTGCGGGCAGCGGGATGTCTTCGGCGAGGATGCCCGGGCTGCTGCCCAGTGCAGGGTTGATCGTCAGATCGCCGACCTCGACGTTTCCGGGGTTGAAGAAAGTGAAGTCGACCTGGTCGACGTCGAAGCCCTCGCCGGTGTAGTTCCAGAAATGCAGGGTGGAGATGTCGTAGCCCTGGCCGAAGTCGAAGAGCAGCTCGAGGCCTCCACCGATCTGATCGGCGGTGAACCAGATGTGGGTCGTCTGGTTGTGGAACTCCGCGGCGTCGGCGGAGGGCGCGTCGATCACCTTGTCGATCGTCTGGCCGCTCGCGAACGTGTTGTTGAAGCTGCCCGCCGACGTTCCCGGGCCGACCTCGACCGTGATGTTGTCGATGTTCAGGTAGATGGGAGCCGCCGACGCCTCCGCTCCCGCGGCAACCGCCAGGCCAACGGCAGCCGAGAAGGCCGCGACTCGTCCGATTCCACGCATGGCACACCTCCCGCTACCGGGGATGAACCCCGGCATGCATGGGTGGCGTCCCGACGCCGAAAGTGGCGAGCCCACGGATCTCAGCGAGAGGGGATGTCGCGGTCGAGGACGGTCTTGCGCTCGTCGCGGCGCGCCCGCTCGATGGCCTCGTCCACGGCCCGCCGGACGATGTCCGAGAGCGGCCCGAGGGCGCGGTCCGAGGTGTTGAAGCCGGAGCGGGCCCGGACGTAGTCCTTGAGCCGGCTCGCAACGATGAGAATGGCGTCGTCGACGGGACCCTTCGCCGCGGCGGCTTTCGCAGGACGTGACACGGCTTCCGGCCGGACGATCCGACGCCGCGGCTCCCTCCCCGCAGGCTTCGGCGGTGCTGCCGTTGCCTTGGCCGGCCCGTCGGCCGTTCTCGGCGCCGTCTTCTCGACCGCCCACGCCTCGCGGTGGTTCGCACTCGGCAGGTGCACCTCCCAGCAGTCGACGGTGCAGAACACCATGCCCGTCCGCTTCTGGTTGCAGGTCGAGACGCTGCAGACCTGGTACACGGCGCCGAGCGCGATCGGTCGTTTGCAGGCGTTGCAGCGTCGCCAGGCGGTCGAGTCCGTCACGACGGCGAAGCTAGCAGACGCCTGTGGGCTAGCGCGGCGTCTGCGGGGCCGTCCCGCTCCCGTCGAGCGCGTACCAGTCCACCTTCCGCGTGAGCCACATCGCGAGCGCCAGGGCCGCGAAGAGCCCGAGCGACCCCAGCAGGAAGGCGAAGTCCTGCTCCCGCAGCAGGATGTACAGGTACCCGTAGAGGGCCGCGACGAGCGCGCCGAGCACGGAGGCACGCGAGCCCGCGCCGAGGATCGCGCGGCCGTAGAGCAGCACCGTCCCCCCGACGCTCGCCGCGGCGATCGTGTAGGCGAGTCCGAAGCCGAGATGCTCCGCGAGCGCCAGCTGCAGCAGATAGAAGAGACACAGGGCCGCCCCGATGAACAGGTACTGGACGGGGTGCACCCGGATCCCGCCGACCACCTCGAAGAGCCAGAGCGTGAGGAACGGAAGCGCCAGGAAGAGGAGCTCGTACTTCACGCTGCGCTCCGCCATGCGGTACGGATCGACGGGAGAGAGGAACCCGACGCCGAAGGTCGCGGACATCAGGGCACCGTGGTCGATGGCGCTCGCGAAGCGCCGCGGATAGCCGCGCCCGATCTGCGAGACCTCCCAGCGCGCCGAAAAGCCCTCGGGAGAGATGGATCGCTCGGCGGGGAGCCAGCGCCCCTCGAAGCTCGGATCGGGCCAGTTCGAGCGCAGCGTGGCCACCGTGCTGTCGCCCACCGGCGCGAAGGCGATGCGCACGGCGCCGTTCAGCTCGAGGGGAATCTCGAAGGTCATCGGCCCCGCGAAGTCCTCCGCCCGATCGCCGGCCAGCTTCGCGCGCAGGCTCGAAGCGCAGTCGCCGAGGTGGGCACCGCCGGGTTCGAACGCATACGCCCCGCCCTGCCAGACCACGACGGGCTGCCCCCGCAGCGCACGGGCATCGGAGATGCCGACCAGGAGCTCCGCGCGCTCCCAGAGGATCTTCTCCGCGGGGACGTCCCAGTCGGCGAAGTCGATGGAGCCGAAGCTCCCGACGAGGTCCACCCGGGAGCGGTACACGGGCACGTCGAAGATGCCGCGGTAGCGCGTCTCCCCGCTCGCCTCCGCGGCGATCTCGAGATCCTGCGGGAGGAAGCTCGCGTGGCGGACGACCTCGCGCGTGTGCCGCCGCCCGACGTCGTCCACCTCGACGTGGGTCGCCCGGTAGGGAACCCGCAGCACGGGGCCGAGGATGCGCTGCTCCCCTCCCCAGCGGCTCGTGACCTCCCGGACCGCCTCGTCCCGCGTCGCCTGGCGTGCGCCGATCTGCTGATCGATGAGCAGGATGGGGATCTGGAGCCCCAGCAGGAGCAGCCCGACGACGCCGATGCGGACGAGCTGAGAGTTCTGGATGCGCGCATGACCCCGCTGCGAGGGCTTCGTTCCGGTTTCCGACATGGTTCTCCCGACGCTTCGCCCGAAAAGCTAGAGCGAGCCTTTGGAGAAACCGCGTCGGCGCGAAGGGTTCGTTGGCCCGGATTGCGGCGATCTCGAGGCGGAGGCGCATAGCGTCCGGGAACGGGAAAGACCGCCCGAGCCGCGGGGGCAGCTCGGGCGGTCTTGCGGGGACACCGGAGGCGAGGTTCCGGCGCTCCCATCGGCCTTTGCACAGGCAACCTGCGCAAGCGCCGCGACTAGAGCAGCGTGCAGAACTCCGGAGCGCCCGGCGCCGGCGGGCGGAAGCAGGCGCGCGGAGCGCCGTCCATGTAGACCGTGCCGGCCCCGACGGGCGTTCCCTGGAAGTCGCCGCCGACCGAGCCGGTGAGGTCCTCGCGGGTCATGCTGAGCGTCACCTCGGCATCGAAGACCCCGTCCTCGGGCGGGAGTGCGTCGCGCTGGGCATAGAGCGCCGAGAGTGCCGCCAGCGCAGGGGTGAGCCCCACGTTCACGAGGGTGAGGGACTGCTGGAGGGCATTCAGCTGGACCTGGTATTCGGCGACCTCCCCCTGGAGCCCGAGGACCACGATTTCCGCCAGCTCGACCGCACGCCGCAGCCCGCTCGTGAGACCGCGGAGGTAGATCAGAGTCGCTTCCTGCGATCCCTCGCAGAGGCCGCACTGCGTCCAGCAGACGACGTTCCAGATCTGGCACTCGCTGCAGCCGCAGTCGATCCGCTCCGTGTCGGCGATGTCGTCGAGGTTTTCCTCGAGGGCGTTCTCGGCGTCCTCGAGAACGTCGAGCGCGACGTCCAGGGCATCGATCGCCGGATCGAGCTGGGCCTGGATTGCCGCGATCTGACCCGCGAGCTGTCCCGCTTCGGCTTCGATGGCGGCCACCGCCGCTTCCTGCTGGCTGATGAGGTCGCTGATCTCGAGGATCGCCTCGAGCGCCGGGTAGTGGTACGGGATCGGCACCTCGAGAGTGCCCTGCAGGAGCGTGCCATCCCGCGTGTGCTCGCCGAACATCGTGAAGGTGTAGTTCGGCATGTCGAGGAGGCCTTCCTGGGCGATGCGCCGCGGCGACAGCCAGAGCGTCGACTGGCGAAGCCGGTTGCTGCCGATCTCGTAGCGGGAGCGCATGACGATCTCCGTGTCGTCGTCGGCCGGGAAGTTGATCTCGAAGCTCGTCTCTTCGAGCGCGCGCACGCCTTCGACCACGTACTCGGCCTGGGTCGAGCCGCCGATGAAGGTGCCCGAACCGCCCGTCTGGAAGAAGAAGCCCTCGCTCGAGAAGGGGGTCACGTTCACGCCGGTGTTGGTGACCACCCCGGACGCTCCGACGTTCAGCAGCTCCCCCTCGAAGCGGAAGAAGCGCATCGCCGGGTCCGAGCTCAGCATCACGCCGAGTCCGAGTTCGAGGGTGGTCGGCGCCGGGAAGATCTCGAAGCCGCTGTCCAGGTTGAAGGCGAACAGGTCCGGCGGGGTCGCGATGCGGCCTCCGACGAAGGTCGAGAGGTCGCCCTCGGTCGCGATGATCCCGCCCGTCGCCGAGAAGAGATCCACCTCGAGGCTCACCAGCCCGAGGGAGCCGGTCAGCGCGAAGAAGCCGTTCATGCCGAGCTGGACGTCGCCTCCCGTTTCGGCGGGCCCGAAGATCGCGAGGCCGTCCTCCTGCGGATCGAGGTCGAGGATCGCGTAGCCGTTGCCCTCGAGGGTCGGACAGCCGGCGCAGGTCGGGAGCTCGCCGAGAACCTGCTGGATGAAGTGCCCCTCGAAGTTCGGGAAGAGCGCGGCGATCCCGTCGGTCGTCGCCGGAGCGAAGGGGATCAGGCCCTGGTGCGACATGCCGACGCCGCCTCCCGCCGTCAGGAAGAAGAGCCCGCCGGGGGTCGGGATCGGGATGTTGTTCACCTGGGCGCCCGCGTAGAAGAACGGGTCGCTCGGGTTGAAGAGCAGGGTCATCGACCCGCCCGGGCCCTCGATCAGCAGCGGGCCCGCTTCGATGTCGAAACCGACGCCTGCGTGGAAGAGCAGATAGTGAAGGTCCGGCTGGAGCGGGATGTCGGCCTCGATGTTCTCGCCGAGGTCGAGGCCGAGATCCACGATCACGGAGTCGACCGGCACCTCACCGAAGAAGCCGGTCTCGAAGCCGAAGCTCAAGGTCGCCGTGCCGCGGATCGTGTCGAAGCCGAAAGGGCCGTCGCCGGGCTCGATCACGAGCGTCGCATCGCCGAGCAGGGCCACGCCTTCGTAGGCCGGTACCCGAACGTCCCCCGTCACGTGGAGACCGTCCGCCAGCGCCTCGAGCTGGTCGCGAATCGCCTCGATGACGATGCCCGGCACCACCGTGATCTCGCAGAGGTCTTCGAGGGCCGGGCCCTCGCAATCGACTCCGGGGAACATCGCCGCCGGGTCCGCAGCGCCCGTGGCTCCCGGGCCGGGGCGGCCACTCGTGAAGCCCGTGATGAAGAGGCTGAAGTCGTCGACGTTCACCGCGCCGTCGCTGCTCATGTCCGTCCCGGCGCCGGAGTCGCGGCCGGCGATGAAGTCCGCGACGAAGGCGGTGAAGTCGCTGATGTTGCAGAAGCCGTCGTTGTCGAAGTCGCAATCGCAGGGGTCGCCGAAGCCGTCGCCGTCGGCGTCGCCCTGGGCCGGGTGCGCGAGCTCGGAACAGGTGTCGAAGGCGTCGTCGACGCCGTCGGAGTCCGTGTCCGCTGCGAAGGCGCTCGAGGGCGCCAGAACCAGGCCCAGCGCGTAGAAGAAGACTGCGTTTCGAACGATGTTCCGAAGGGCGGCCATGGACGACTCCTCTGCACCGGAGGCGGTGTCGCCTCGGTGAGCGGAATCGTCGTCTTTCCGGTGGGTTGGCCGCATCGGCCCGATGGCCTACCCCCGCGGGGCAAGCCAGCCTCCGACCCGTGGTCCGCGCTCAGTCCTCGATGTAGCCGAGCGCCTTCAGGGCCTGTCCGAGGCCGGAGTCCGGGTCGAGCATCTCCTCGGCACCGGGCGCATAGGCCGGCTCTTCCGCCAGGTAGCGGCGCAGCTCCTGCTGCATCCGGCGCGCCACGGCCGGCCGTCGGCCGAGCAGGTTCCGCGTCTCGCCGGGGTCGTTCTGGAGATCGTAGAGCTCCGGCGAGCCGCCCTCGGGCCAGACGAGCTTGTAGCGCGCGTCCCGGAGCGCGATCTCGGGCCGGGCGAGCTTCCGGCCGCGCGGCGTCTCGGCCTCCCGGAAGCCCCGGGCGCCGACGGCCGCCCTGGCGCCGATCGGGCCGGCCTCGCTCACGATCGGGCGCTCGGCCAGCGCGCTCGGGTCCGCGAGCAGGTCCCGCCCCGTGCCGGCTCCCGGCGCGGCTCCCGTGGTCGCGGCGAGGACCGTGGCGTGAAGGTCCGAGAGCAGGACCGGGACGTCGCTCGTGGTCCCCGTCGTTCCCCCGGGCGGGCGGATCAGCATCGCCACGTGGGTCAGGTCCTGGTACGTGCGATAGAGGTGCGACCAGAGATCGTGGGTGCCGAGGTACTCGCCGTGGTCCGACGTGAGCACGAAGAGCGTGTCCTCCCACAGGCCGGCCGCCTCGAAGAGCGCGACGAGCTCCGCCACGCGCCCATCGAGGTAGCGGATCGTCGCGTCGTACTGCTTGCGCAGGATGTCGGCGTCCTCTGCGGCGAGGAAGCTCGTCCCGTCCCGGGCGACGCGCCGGTTCAGCGCGTCCTGGATGTCGCCGTGCACGCTGTAGCGGAGGGCCCGGGAGCGGGCGGACTCCTCGGCATCCAGAAACGCCCGGCGGTGGGGCTCGGGCAGCTCCCAGGGAAGATGCGCCTCCGTCAGGTTGACGAACACGAAGAGCGGCTCGCCCTGCCCCGCCTCGGCGTCGAGCCAGCGCGCCACGCGGTCCGCCGTGAGGGCGGCGCCCTGATCCGGATCGAGCCAGGGGACGACGGGCGTAAAGCCCTGCCGGATGACCCACTGCTCGGCCATGGAGTTCCCGAGCAGGCGAAGCTGGGTCGGGAGGAAGACGTCCTCGAACCCGCGCGCGAGACCCGAGGGATGGCTGATCAAGGGATTGTTCGAGAAGGAGGCCGTCCGCCAGCCGGCTTCCGTCAGCCGCTGGGCCGTCGTCTCGAACTGGTGGGAGAGCACCGGCGTGGTCCGCCCGACGCCGTGCCCGCGCACGCTCAAGCCGGTGAACATCGAAGCGTGGGACGGTGCGGTCCAGGTGCCGTCGGCGGCGGCCGCGTCGAAGACGCGCGAGCTCCGCGCGAGTTCGGCGAGGAACGGCGTCGTCGCCTCGCGCGCGCCGTGGATGTTCATGCGGTCGGCCCGCGCCGTATCGAGGACGACCCAGAGGACGTGGGGCCGATCGCTGCGCTCGGCCCGCGCCGACGGCGGATCGGGCGCGAAGGTGCCGGCGTCGAAGAACGGCGAGCCGAGGAAGACGAAGAATGAGATCCCTGCGAGCACGCTCCCGCCGAGCGCGGCGCCGGCCCCGCGCGAGCGCTCGCCGGAGCGAAGCCGTGCGATCAAGAGGCCGAGCGGAATCGAGACGGGAAACCACCAGAGCGCGTGGGTGGCGAAGTGCTCGCCGAAGGCCGCGACGGCGAGCCCCACCGGGAAGCCGCCACCCCAGGGCGTCTCGAGGTAGGCGAGCAGCGCGACGATCCATTCGATCGCCGCCAGAGCCAGCGCGCCGAGCACCGCCAGCGCCCCGATCGTCGTGGCGAGGTGTCGCAGATTCATGCTTCGACCGCCTCGATCGCGGGAAGCGCCTTCGGCGCCCCCATCGAGGTCGTGAGGGAGCCGACCACGACGATGAAGGCCCCGGCGATCGCGAGCGCACCGAGCGGCGGGCCCGGGTCGAAGCCCGGCCAGACGAGCACGCACAGGCGCTGGAAGACGAGCGTCGCCAGCGGCGTCAGCGCGAGTACCGCGGAGACCCGGGAGGCCTCCCAGTGCTCGAGCGCCTCCGAGAAGCACCCGTAGGCCACGACCGTGTTGAGCGCGCAGAAGAGCAGGAGCGCCCAGCCCGCTCCGTCGAGGCTCCCGAGCGAGGCGAAGGATCCGAGCGGCAGGAAGATCGCGGCGCAGCCCACGTAGATCGTCAGCATGATGTGCTGGGAAGGCAGTACGCGGAGGAGCTGTTTCTGGGCGATGCCGTACCCCGCCCAGGTCACCGCAGCGAGCGCGATCATCGCGTTGCCGAAGCCGTGGCGGGCGCCGAGTTCGGCCTCGAAGCGGCTCAGGGAGAAGAGCCCGAGGCCCGCCACCAGGATCGCGAAGCCGACCCACTGCACGCGGGAGAACGGCTCGCCGAAGACGAAGATCCCGGCGAGCGCCAGCAGGATCGGCGCGCCCTGGATCAGCACCTGGGCGTCGGCGGGCGTCGTGTGATCGAGACCGACGATGTAGGCCAGGTAGTTGGCGGCGAGGAAGGCCGTCGCCAGGACGAGCAGGCCCCAGCCGCTCGCGCGCAGACCGGCGCGCTTCGGCAGGCGGCGGCTCACCAGCAGCGCCCCGGCGAGGACCGCTGCCGAAACGAAGAAGCGGACGCCGGTGATGGTGAGCGCATCGAGGCGAGCGAGGATCGCCGAGAGCGCCACGGGCAGCGTGCCCCAGGAGAGCATCGTCGCCGTCGCGAGGGCGAACCCCAGCCGGCTTCTTCCGGAGGTGCTGTGGACGGGCACGGCGCGGGCAGCATAGCGGGGAGGCGGTTCGATCCGCCCGGCCGATCCTTCACGAAGAGCCGGGGCGCCGGGGCCCTAGACGTCGAGGGCGTGGGCGATCTCTTCGACGGTCTGGCGCAGCACGCTCGTGCTCTCGTCCTCGACGTCGCTGAACGCCACGCCGATCCCGACCGGGAGCTTCGGGTTGTTCAGGTTGCCGGGGACGTTGCTCATGGCGACCTGCCCGGCCGCCCGGACCATCCGGCCCTCGAGCTGGATCTCGAACTCGACGGCGGCGCCGCGCATCGAAGCACGCGGCGTCTCGAAGAAGAGCCCGAGTTCGGAGATCGTGTAGAGCCGCCCGGGCTTCTCGCGGTTCCCGGTGCGGGCCCGCGCGGGGGCGCTGCACGGGACGCGAAGCGCCGACCGCGGCTGGAGGCCGTCCGCCGCCGCCAGGGCGCGATTCACCTGGAAGCGAAGCAGGGCGTCGTCGTAGGGGTCGAACAGGGCGAAGGCCACACCCGCCTCGCGCAGCTCGGTGCGGCGCGTTTCGTCGGGCTCGGGGCCCGCAGCGAGGAAGCTCAGCCGCTGGCCGGCCGAGCAGGCGCGCAGGGCGGCGACGACGCCGTGGGCATCGGGCCCGAACAGGTCGCTCGGAAGCACGACGGCACCGATGGCCTGGCCCTCGGCGAGCACGAAGGCCTCGTCCGCGGTCTTCGCGCGCACGGCCGGAATCCGCAGCGCGCGCAGGCGCTCGGTCACGGTCTCCATGGAGACGTCGAATCCATCGAGGAGCAGGACGGTTCGGGAGCCCGCCATGGATCCCCCCCTTCCCCTCCCTCATCGGACGGTCGCGTCGGGGGGTTGATCGAAGACGCGGGCAAAGCGACCCGGCCGTGCGCCCAAAGCGACCCGGCCGTGCGCCGGATCACGGCAACGAATGTGCGACTTGGCCGACTTCGGGTCAGACCCGGCCCGCGCCTCGTGAACCGGTCAGGCGCTCGGCGAGGGCGCTGCCGCCCCGTTGCCTTTCGGGGCCGGCCGGGCGCCTTCCACGGAAACCCCGGCCGCCCGCGCGAGCTCGTGGTACGCGGCCTGGATGTCCTCGACGAAGTCCCGCAGGTCCGGAACGACGTCGTAGTCCGCGTTGAAACCCCAGTGAAGCTGGCCGTCGTAGCTCATCAGCGCGATGCCGAGCCCGAGATGATCCATCAGCGGGACGTGCGGGTAGATGTCGAGCATCTGCGCGCCGAGCATGTACATCGGGAACTGCGGCCCGGGCACGTTGGTCACGACCAGATTGAAGGGGAGCATGCGCGTCACGTTGCGCGCACCGAGGGCGAGCAGCCCGGTGGGCGTGAACTCGGCCGCCTGGGTGAGGAGCTCCGCCGCCACGGCCTCCTTGCTCTGCTTCAGCTGGGTCGTCTGCTCGTGGATGTTCTTGAAGCGCGCCGTCGGGTCCGCCTCGCCCACCGGAAGGTCGATGATCCAGGCCGAGACCCGGTTGCCGAGGGCACCCTGCTCCTGCTTGGCCCGGACGCTGACTGGCGCCATCACGCGGAAGCAGATGTCGTGGGTGTCGCACTGGCGCGCCTCGAGGAAGCGCTGCACGGCACCGGTCACGATCGTGAGCACGACGTCGTTCAGCGACCCGTCGAGCGCGCGCCGGATCGATTTCAGCTCGTCGAGCTCCATCTTGAACCAGTCGAAGCGGCGGTGCGGGCCGATGTCGCGGTTGAGCGGCGTCTCCGTGGCGCTGCGTAGGGTGCGGCCGATCATCGAGGAGAGCGACTGGACGCGGTTCACCAGGTCGCGGCGAGCGTCCCGCGCCTCGCCGACGAGCTCGCCGAGCCCCCCGAGCAGCTTGAAAGGCATGGCGATCCGGCGCATGGCCTCGTCCCGCAGCAGCTCGAACCCCGAGGGCTCCGGGCGCGGGATGAACATCGGGGCCTCGGGAATCTGCTGGTCCGGCGTCGGTGCCATCAGGATGCGGAGCAGGTCCACGCCCGACACGCCGTCGATCATGCAGTGGTGGACCTTCGAGATCATCGCGAAGTGATCGTCGTCGAGGCCTTCGACGATCCAGATCTCCCAGAGGGGCCGCTGGCGGTCGAGGTGCTGCTCCATGACCCGCGAGGAGAGCCGCTTGAGCTGCGCCTCGTTGCCGGGCTTCGGCAGGCTCGTGTGGCGAACGTGGTAGTCGAGGTTGAACGCCGGATCGTCCACCCACACCGGGCGGCCCTCGATCGGCGTCTTGGCGAGCTTCTGCCGGTAGCGCGGGATCAGGTGCAGCTGGGCGCCGATCGCCTTGCGGATCGCTTCGGCATCGACTCCGCCGTCGGCGGTGCGCAGGGGCCCGATCTCGAAGACCTGGGTCGATGCGACGTGCATGTAGGCGTTCGGGCGCTCGAAGAGGAGGAAGGAGTTGTCGAGGGCCGTGAGACGGTCGTAGGCGTAGCGAGCCATGGAGGCCTCCTGGGGAGTCGCCTTCGAGTGTACGTCAGCGTGCCGGACGCGCGAGATCCGGCGGGCCGCCCTCCGCGAGTGAGGCCTAATGCCCCTTGAAGACGGGCGGCCGCTTCTCGAGGAAGGCCTTCGGCCCCTCGATGGCGTCCTTCGACATCATCACGGGCATGGCGTGCTTCTGCTCGATCTCGAAGGCCACGGGCTCGGGCAGGGTCTCGGTCTCCCGCAGCGTCGCGACGAGGGCCTTCACCGCGAGGGGCCCGTTCGCCGCGATCCGCTCGGCGATCTCCCGGGCCTTCGCGAGGGCCTGCCCGTCCGGCACGACGTGATTCACCAGGCCGAGCTCGTAGGCCCGCCGGGCCGGAAGGTCCTCGCCGGCGAGCAGCATCTCCGCGGCGATCGCGTAGGGGATCTGGCGCCGCAGACGGACCGCGGAGCCCGCCATCGGAAAGAGCGAGCGCTGGACCTCGGTCACGCCGAAGCACGCGCTCTCCCCCGCCACACGGATGTCCGTGCCCTGGAGGATCTCCGTCCCGCCGGCGCGGGCGAAGCCTTCGGCGGCGAGGATGAGCGGCTTGCCCGGCCGGTAGGTCTTGAGCCAGCCGCCGAAGATCACGTGGGGCTCGCGGCCGACGCGCTCGAGCCATTCGTTGTCGCGGATGCCCTTCTGGAGCTTGCCGATCTCGGCGAGGTCCATGCCGGCGCAGAAGGTTTCGCCCTTGCCCGTCAGGATCGCGACCCGCAGGGCGTCGTCCTGGTCGAGGTCGACCCACGCGTCGTAGAGACGGCAGAGCGCCTCGCAGTTGACGGCGTTGCGCTTCTCGGGACGGTTCAGGGTGACGGTCAGGATCGGACCGTCTTTCTCGACGAGAACGGCGGGGTCGGACATGGAAGCCTCCCAGTGGGAGGCTCAAAATAGAACGTGTTCCAGTCCTAGTCGATGCTCGCGGGCGATCAGTCGATGCGGGAGCGGCGGTTCTTCACGCCCCAGGCCACCACCCCGACGCCCGCCAGGAAGAGCAGGATCGAGCTCGGCTCCGGGATCGCCGGGCCGAGGGAATCGGCGGCGCCCTGGACGGCCCGCGGGTCCGTCACGGCAAGGCTCGGCGAAGCGACGAAGAGCACGGTGAGCGCGGTGAAGGCGCGCAGCGCGAGGTTCTCGAGACGGGCAAGCGGACGCACGGGCATGGCAGCTCCTTGGTTGGCTGCTCGTGAGTCGCCCGCAACCGGGCTGCGGTGTCACCGGGATCCGCTTTTCTTTCGTAAGCGGAGCGTAAAACCTGCACCCCTCCGGATTCCATGCGGGAGTTTCGATTGACCCGCCAGTTGACCGACCGTTAAGCTGCCCCCTCGCTGCGCCCGGGAGAACCCGATGGACCCGTCCCAGTTCACCACCGACGCCCTCGTCGCGAGCACCTTCCGCGACGACTACGGCCTCGAGCACGAGAAGCTCGAGTCCCTCTACAGCAAGTCGAAGCGCCACCAGTGGAACGCCGAGCTCGACGTCGACTGGAACGACTTCGAGCCGAGCGCCTACATCCTCGATCCGAAGGCGGACTTCCTCTCGCGCCTGCGCTGCGTGCAGGAACTGCCGGACGAGGACCGCGCGCGGCTGTTCAAGACCGCGAACCTCTTCCTCATCTCCCAGGTCCTGCACGGCGAGCAGGCCGCGCTCATGACCTGCGGCCAGCTCGTGAACGCCGTGCCGGACATGGACGGCAAGTTCGCCGCCGCGGCCCAGGTGATCGACGAAGCGCGCCACGTGGAAGTCTTCGCCCGCTATCTCGATTGCCACGGCACGCGCTTCCCGATCGACCCGGACCTGCAGCGCATCGTCACCGAGCTGCTGGCCGAGCGCGATTGGGAAGCGAAGTGCGTCGGCATGCAGGTCATCCTCGAGAGCATCGCCCTCTCCTTCTTCCGCCTCGGCGAGGAGATGGCCATCGAACCCGTCCTCGCCCAGTTCATCGGGCGCGTGCACGAGGACGAGGCGCGCCACGTCGCCTACGGCGTCCTCACGCTCGAAGACCGGATCCCCGCCCTCGCCCCGGAGACGCGCGAACGGCTCGAGAACTGGGCCTACGACGCGATCGCGCGCATCGGCGGCCGCGCCGGGAAGCCGGCCTTCCAGTCGCAGTTCCAGGCGCTCGCCCAGACCGGGATCGACCTCGGCGAGTTCCTCCCGAAGTTCCTTTCGGAGGTGCAGCACCCGGAGAACCTCGACCTCGAGGGGCTGCGGGATCCCATGGCCCAGACGGTGCTCCCGAACCTGCTGCGCATCGGACTCGTTCCGGACCGGCTCGTGCCGGGCTACCTGGCCCAGGGCTGGCGCGTCGATCCGGCCGAGCGGACCGTCACCGACATCCACACCTTCGGCGACGACACCCAGGCGGTGCGGAAGGTCTACCGCGAGCAGGGCCTCGACTTCGCGGACCCGGCCCAGGCGGCACGCATCGAACTTTAGGGGCGCACCCGCTCTGCGAGCGTTGCTTCGCTAGGGGCGCACCCGCTCTGCAAGCGTTGCTTCGTTAGGGGCGCACCCGCCCGGCCAGGGTTGCTTCGATCTCCCGCTGGGCGGCCGGCGAGAGTCGCGAGGCGATCACCAGCACGATCGTCCGGCGCAGCTCGTCGAAGAAGGCATCCAGACCTTCGTCGGGCCGCGCGACCTGGCGCACGGCGGCGCCCTGCAGGAGCGCCATGATCGTCCAGGCCACCTGGGCCGGCGCGTCGATCTCCGCGCCGAGCGTGTCCTCGAGACCTTCCACCAGCGCGCCCTCGGCCCGGTCGAGCACGCGCGCGACCGCACGCGGCAGAAGGCCGCTCGGGTCCTCGCCGTGTTCGAGCTGCACGAGCATCGGAAGCCGGATCAGCTCGGGCGCTTCGTCGAGGAGCTCGCGCCAGCCGTCGACGAGGCGCGTGACCCGCTCGATCGGGTCGCCCTCGAGGTAGACCTGCTTCTGGATGCGCTCGATGAGCTGGCTGCCGATCGCTTCGATGACTTCGGCGATCAGGCCCTCCTTGCTCTCGAAGTGCCAGTAGAGCGCCGTGCGCGCGACGCCCGCGCGCTCACACAGCGGCCCGACCGCCGCACCGCGCACGCCCCGCTCCGAGACGAGCGCGATCGCGGCCTCGAGCAGCCGCTCGCGACTCTCGGCGCCGCGCGGCCGGGTCGCCGCCTTCGGACTCAGGCCGCACCTCCCGCCGCCAGCGCCGCGCCGGCCCCGGGCGGGGACTCGCCGGGTGCCTCGGCGAGGCCCGCTCCGGAGCCGTCGGTGATGCCGAACTCGGCGAGCCGCGCGTGGGCGAGGCCGAGTTCGTCGGTCTCGTTCGGGTGGAAGCCCGGGCGCAGATACGAGGCCGCCGCCCGAAGGGTCGCCTTCAGGTTCGCCCAGCGATGGTGCGTCCGGAGCTCGCGCCGGGCGCGGTCGACGTCGTTGCGGCGCAGGTCGTCCTGCCGGAGGAGCATCCGCGTTCCGGCGATCGTCCAGCCGAACAGGATCACGGTCGCTGCGCCGTAGCCGACCATGCGCAGGAGCCACCCGAGCGGCCCCCGTCCGTATGCCTCGATGAAGACGTCGAAGGCCACCGCTTTGTGCTCGATCTCCTCGGTCGCGTGCCAGAGGATCAGGTTGCGGAGCGTCGGGTGGGCCCGCTTCAGCAGGAGCTCGTCCTCGAGCGCCTGTGCGCCGAAGACCGCGGTCCAGTGCTCGGCACCGGCGGTCATGGCAAGGCGCAGGCTGCGCGGCAGGTGGCGGTTCGAGAGGCGGGCGAGCCGGCCGAAGCGGCCCAGGAACCGGTCGATCTCGTAGCCCTGCTCGCGGAGCGTGTCGAAGTAGCGCTCGTGCTCGGCGGCGTGGCGCGCCTCCTGGCCGAAGAAGGCGCTCACCTGCTCGCGAAGCGCCGGATCCCGGATCTCGGAGGCGTGGTCGGAAACGGCGCGAATGAAGCAGCGCTCCCCGTCCGGGAAGACCAGGTTCAGGCCGTTGAAGAAGTGCGTGGCGATCGGGTTGTCCGCGAGCCAGTGGCGCGGGATCGAGGCGTCGAAGGCGAAGCCGGGGTCGCGCACGGGGATCTCGTGGCGCGAACCGGGTGCGAGGGTGTTCGAAGCGGCGGTCGTCATGGGTCCCCCTTTTCGAGGTCTTCGGCCGGCCGGGGCGCGTACCGTACCGATCAGTACATTGTAACGTACCGATCGGTACACGCTACACCGGGCCGCCTCGGGGTGGTGCCGGCTGTCCCCTGGCGCAGGGACTGAGCTATCCCCCCGGGATGGCGGATCTGGTCGCGGCCTTTCGCAGTGCACTCGGGCTGATCGCCGGCGCGGACCCCGAGCTGCTCGAGATCGTCGGGCTCTCCCTGCGCGTGAGCCTGACGGCGCTCACCCTGGGCGTGCTCGTGGGCGTCCCCGTCGGCGCCGCCCTCGCGATCGCACGCTTCCCGGGGCGCCGGGTCGTCCTGGCCCTCCTGAACGGCCTGATGGCGCTTCCCGCGGTCGTCGTCGGCCTGTTCGTCTACCTGTTGCTCTCCCGCTCGGGGCCGCTCGGATCGCTCGGATGGCTCTTCACGCCCCAGGCGATCATCGTCGGTCAGACGCTGCTCGTCCTGCCGCTGCTCGCCGCGCTCTCGCGCCAGGTTCTCGAGGACCACTGGGGCGAATACCGCGAAACGCTCCAGTCCCTCGGCGCGCGCGGCGTGCGTGCGATGGCGACCTTGATCTACGAGGCCCGCTACAGCCTGCTGACGGCGCTCCTCGCGGGCTTCGGCCGCGCGATCACCGAGATCGGCTCGGCCATCATCGTCGGCGGCAACATCGCCCACGCGACGCGGGTGATGTCGACGGCGATCGCGCTCGAAACGAGCCGCGGCGATCTGCCGCTGGCGCTCGGCCTCGGCATCGTCCTGATCGTGCTCTCGGTCGCGGTGACGGCCGTGGCGCAGCTCGCGCAAGGGATGGCGGAACTTGCCGAAGCCTGACGCCGCTCCGCAGGAGGCTGCCCCGAGCATCCTTCCCCTGCGCTTCGAAGGCGTCGGGCTGGACCTCGCGGGCGCCGCGCGGCTCGACGGCCTCGACTTCGAGCTCGGCGCCGGCGGCTGCAGCGTCATCCTCGGCCCGAACGGCGCGGGAAAGAGCCTGACGCTGCACGTCGCCCACGGCCTCGTCCGTCCGAGCCGGGGGCGCGTGCGCTGGCTCGGCGCGCGGGCGGACGAAGCCCCGGCCCACCAGGCGATGCTCCTCCAGCGCCCGGTCCTCCTGCGCAGGCGCGTGGCCGCGAACCTCGACTACGCCCTCCGCCTGCGCGGACTCGCGCGGGAGGCCCGCGCCGAGCGCGTCGCCAGGACCCTCGAGGCCGCGGGCCTCGCGGACCTCGCCGCGCGTCCGGCCCGCGCCCTCTCCATCGGGCAACGCCAGCGGGTCGCCCTCGCCCGGGCCTGGGCGGTCGAACCCGAAGTGCTCTGGCTCGACGAACCCGCGAGCGCCCTCGACCCGGCCTCGACCCGCGCGCTCGAAGAGCTGATCCGCGGCATCCGGGCAACGGGAACCAAGATCGTGATGACGACCCACGACCTCGGCCAGGCCCGGCGCCTCGCCGACGAAGTGCTCTTCCTCCACCGCGGCCGCCTGCTCGAACAGACCCCGGCCGAAGGCTTTTTCGACCGGCCCGAGACCCCGGAGGCCCAGGCCTTCCTCAAGGGGGATCTCCTCGCATGAGGCACTTTTCCCGGTGGGCACGAGGGCTGTGCATCCTCGCCGTGATGCTGGCCGCTCCGGCCCACGCCGACGCGACGGACGAGGCCGAGACGATCACCCTCTCCTCGACGACCTCGACCCGGGACTCGGGCCTCTTCGAGCATCTGCTGCCGAAGTTCGAGGCCGCGACCGGCGTCCGGGTCCGGGTGATCGCGGTGGGGACTGGGCGCGCCATCGACCTCGCCCGGCGCGGCGATGCCGACGTGCTGCTCGTCCACCACCGGCCCTCGGAGGAGGCCTTCGTCGCCGAGGGCTACGGCCTCGCCCGGCACGCGGTGATGTACAACGACTTCGTGCTGGTGGGGCCCGCCGAAGACCCGGCCGGCGTCGCCGGCGGCGGGGACATCACGAAGGCGCTCGAGCAGATCGCCCGGAGCGAAGCGCTCTTCCTCTCGCGCGGCGATGATTCGGGCACCCACAAGGCCGAGCGCGCCCTCTGGCAGGCGACCGCCTTCGACCCGGAGACCGGCCCGGGCACCTGGTACCGCGAGACCGGCTCCGGCATGGGCGCGACGTTGAACACGGCGAACCAGCTTCCGGCCTACACGCTGACGGATCGCGGGACGTGGGTGGCCTTCCGGAACCGGGAGGGGCTCGCCCTGCTCGTCGAGCACGACCCGCGCATGCGCAACGAGTACGGCGTGATCGCCGTCGACCCGGCGCGCCACCCGCACACGAAGATCCGCGGCGCGCAGGCCTTCGTCGACTGGATCACCTCGGCCGCCGGGCGCGAGGCCATCGCGGGCTTCCGCGCCCGCGGCGAGCCGCTCTTTTTCCCCGTCGAGCCCGCCGGGCCCCTCGAGGCCGAGCTCGGCGCGGGCTCCGGGGCCCGCTAGTTCCCGGCGCCCCCGGGCGTGAAGCGCACGGTCATGTGCTTCAGCCCGTGGATGAAGAAGGACTGCAGGCGCTCGGGCTCGCCTACGACCTCGAAGTCCGGGATGCGCCGGAACATCTCCCGGAACATCACCGTCATCTCGCGCCGTGCGAGGTGGGCGCCCAGGCAGAAGTGCGGGCCCGGCCCGCCGAAGCCCACGTGGGGGTTCGGCTTGCGGGCGACGTCGAAGCGGAAGGGATCGTCGTAGACCGCCTCGTCACGGTTCCCCGAGCAGTACCAGAGCACGACCTTCTCGCCCTCGCGGATGGCCTGCCCCCCGATCTCCGTGTCCCGAGTGGCCGTGCGGCGGAAGTGGATCACGGGCGTGGCCCAGCGCACGATCTCCTCGACGGCGGTCGGCGCCAGACCGTCGAAGTCGGCCGCCCAGGCGGCCTTCTGCTCCGGGAAGTCCGAGAGCGCCTTCGTCCCGTGGGAGATGGCGTTGCGGGTCGTCTCGTTCCCGGCCACGACGAGCAGGACGAAGAAGGAGCCGAGCTCCGCGTCCGAGAGCTTCTCGCCGTCGACCTCGGCGTTCACGAGGGCCGAAGTGAGATCCTCGGTCGGCTTGTTGCGGCGGTCCCGGCCGAGCTCCTGCACGAGCTGGGAGAGCTCCGCGCCGGCGGCGAGCAGGGTCGGCACGATCTGCGTCGGGTCCGGCACGTACTCCGGGTCGCCGGCGCCGAGGATCACGTTCGTCTTCTCGAAGATGAGATCGTGCTGGCTCTCCGGGATGCCCATCATGTCGCAGATGATCGCGAGGGGAAGCCGCGCCGCGACGTCCGTCACGAAGTCGACCTCGCCCTTCTCGATCACGTTGTCGAGGATGCGGCTCGCGATCCGGGAGACGTCGGCCTCGACGTTCTCGAGCACGCGCGGCGTGAAGCCGGCCGAGACGATCTTGCGCAGCCGCGCATGGTCCGGGTCGTCCATGTTGATCATCGACCCGAAGAACTGCAGGAACGGCGGCGGCAGGTCCGCGATGTTGCTGCCCTTGCCCGAGCAGAAGACGTCCGCGCGGCGGCTGGCCTCGAGGATGTCGGCGTGACGCGTGAGGGACCAGAAGCCGGGCCCGCGCGGGAAGGGAACGAACTCGACGTCGGGTTCCTCGTGGAAGGAGACCGGCCGCTCGGCGCGCAGGGTGGCGAAGGCACCCTCGCGCTCCGCGAGGGGCCGGAGCCAGAACTCGGGCAGCCCGAGCTCGATTTCGTCGACGGACAGGACGCTCTTCGGTTCCACGGAAGCTCCTTTCGGCGCAGGCAGCGAGTCTAACCGACGCGCACCGAACGTTCTGGAGCGGCCTGCCGGAGCCGGAACTGGAGCTTCGAGAGGGTCGCTAGAGCGCCGCCCGCAGCGCCCCGACCAGGGCGCCCACGGCGAGGCAGGCCTGGGCCAGCAGCGTCACCATGAAGCCCGGCCCGCGCTTCCCGGCCTCCTGGATGTAGCCGGCGGCGTAGAGGCCGCGGCCGAGCAGGAAGACGAGCCCGAGCAGGGCCGCCAGGTTCGCGCTCACGTAGTGGGCGAACAGCGCGATGCACGGCAGGAAGATCACGAGCTGCTCGAGCGTGTTCTGCTGCACGCGGAGCGTCCGCTCGAAGACCGGGTCCCCGGTCACGGCCGGCGCGGCGATCCCGGTCTTCATGCGGGAGCGGCCCACGAGGACCGCGAAGTAGAAGTACTGGATCAACACCGCCACGACGACGGCCGCCACGAGATCCATGGGCATCCTCCCTGGGAGCACGGGCGCGCTCCCAGGGAGGAATCTCATATCCGACCGCGCATCGCTAGCCTTCTCTTCGGGCTCGAGCGAGAAAGCGGGAATCGGCCCCTTCTACGGACGGCCTAGTACTTCCACTTGCCGTTTCGGTACGGGAAGACCTCGGTCACCGGGGTCTGGGAGGCCACGGAGCACTTGTTCGTGGTCTCGTCCGCGCAGGTGAAGTGCTGCTCCTTGTAGTGGAGCACGCCCACGTAGGGGGAGACGCTGTCGCCCGTGGCGTGGACCTCGATGTCCCAATCGGAGCCGTAGCCCGTGTAGGCGGCGTAGGTCCGTCCGGCGTAGCGCTTGATCTCGGGCTTGCCCCGGTTGGTCGCCTCGCGCTGCTCCATCGTCTTCATCCAGGAACCCGCGAACTTCCCGAAGGCGCGCTCGGCGCTGTTGCTGCCCGGGGCGATCTTCGCCGGGTCGGCTTCGGCCGGGCCGGCGAGGGCCAGGCCCAGCGCGGCGCAGCCCACCAGGGCCATCCGGCCTGCGAGCCAATGACTGATCGACATGATTCGTCCTCCTCGGGGGAAACCCCCAGCCGGACTCATCGGCCCGCTCGGCCCGCGCCTTGACGGAAACCTGCAGCTCCCGCGCAGCGCCGCGTGCAGCGGCGCGGAATGCCTCGGGGAACGTGCCAGCGGTGGGCCCGGGAGAGAAGCCCCAGGGCCGCCTCAGGCCTTCTTCGGTTTCATGGCCGGGAGGACGCGGCGGAGGACCTCGTCGATTCCTGCCTGCGGGAGCCCCATGCCGCCGTCGACCACCAGGTTCTGGCCGGTGACGTAGCGCGCGAGATCGCTCGCGAGGAAGAGGATCACGTCGGCCACTTCTTCGGCCTCGCCGCCGCGGCCGAGGGGGGCGGCGCGCTCCACCGGGTCGAGCAGACCGGGCGCCGCGAACAGCGGCTCGGTCAGCGGGGTCCGGATCACACCCGGGGAGACGCAGTTCACCCGGATGGTCGGGCCGAGCTCCTGGGCCGCACCGAGGGTCGTCGCGATCACCCCTGCCTTCGCCGCGGAGTACGGCAGCTCGCCCTGGGTCGGGCGGATCCCGCTCTCGGAGGCGTTGGTGACGATGCTCCCGCCGCCGGCCGCGCGCAGGTGCGGCGTCACGGCCTGGAGGACGTGGAAGGTCCCGGAGAGGTTCACCTGGACGAGGTCGTCGAACTGCGCCGGGGAGACGTCCTCGAAGCCGAGCAGCTGCCCGGTTCCCGCGTTGTGGGAGACCGTGTCGAGGCCCCCCAGCCAGGCGGCCGCGGCATCGACCGCCTCGCGCACGGCGGCGGGTTCACGCACGTCGGCGACGAAGGCGCGGCCCGAGACCTCTCTGGCTGCGGCCTCCGCGCTCTCGGCATCGCGGTCGAGCACGGCGACGCGCGCGCCCTCTTCGGAGAAACGCCGGGCCGTGGCGCGGCCGATCCCGGAGCCACCGCCCGTGACCAGCGCGCGCCGCCCCTCGAGCAGACCCACCTAGGGCACGCGCGTCCAGTCGGCGTCGGCGGAGGTCCGGACGTAGTGCCCGCTCGGCGCCCCCTCGACGAGCTTCTCGCCCGCGATCGCCGCCACGGCTTCGACGGAGGTTCCCTCGCCGGAGGCGATCTTCGCGTAGTGCGCCCGGCGCTTCGAGTTGATCTCCTTGGCGAGGGCCGTCGCGGCGGTGTCGCTCTTCACGACGCCGAGGTAGCCGTCCCAACGCTCACCGAGCAGGCCGGCGGACTTGGCGGTATCGAGCGGGCTCGCCGCCAGGGCCATCGGGGCCGACGCCAGCACGAAGGCCGCCAGCAGCATCATCATCCGCTGTAGGGAGAGAGTCTTCATCACGCGCTCCTAAAAAAGATCCGGGTTCTCGGCGAACAAGGCTTCGACGTCCTTCTCCACCTTGATGCGGACCTCGTGTTCGATCTTCACGTTGAGGTTGACCACGATCGGTTCCTTCGGCGGCTCGACGCGCACGGTCGGCTGACACGCCACCGCCGCGGCAGCCAGCACGGCCAGGCCAAGGGTTCTCATCGCTTCTCCTTGCGCTTCTTCTGGAAGCGCTCTTCGACGGCATCCTGCACGCGGAAGCCGGTCTGACTGCCCCGGATCACGTCGGCCAGGGGCCCTTCCAGGTTCAGGTTCAGCTGGAAGGGATAGCCATCGTAGACGTCGGGGTTCGATCCTTCGATCCGCAGCTTGAGCAGGAGCTCCCCGGTCAGCTCGCCGCCGATCGTGACGTCGAGCGTGCGGTAGTGAAAGTTCTCGAGAGCGTCCAACACGAGCTCCATGCCTCCCACGGTCCCGCTCTCCGGCGGGGCCTCCCCGGGGGTTCCGCCCCCGGATCGATAGCGGATCACTCCGCCCGCCTCACTGGCGATGAGACGTCCCTCCTCCGCAAAGATTCGATCGCCCTCGAGGCGGAGCGGCAGCGTGCCGTCGATCACCCCGGTGATCTCGAGGTCGTCGCGGCCGAGACCGGCGGAGAGGCGGGCGAGATCCAGCCCCGCGACCTCGAGCGTGAGGGCGTTCGATTCGGCGTTCGGATCGAGGGCCGCGGCGCTCCGGAGGCGGCCGCCGTGGAGCTTCCAGTCGAGGGCCTCGACGTCGATCACCCCGTTCGGACGCACGCCGAAGCGGACGTCGCCCCCGCCGAGCGGCACGCCCATGGCCGCGGTATCGACGGAGATCCGCTGTCCCGCGCCGCCGACCGGCGGCACGAGCTGCTCGAGGTCGAGCGCCACCTGCAGCCCCGAGAGCGACATCCCGAAACCGTCGAGCGCGAGACCCTTGCCCGAGATCTGGAGCCGCTGGTTCTCCGTCCCGAAGCGGACGGTGCCCCTGGCCGAGAACTCCGGCGTGAGCGGCGAGAGATCGGCCTCCTCGGCCTTCACGCGCACCTGCCCGGCCATGCGCAGCTCGCCCGCGTGGGCCACGGTCGGAAACGTGCCGGGGCCCTCGCCCGGGTCGCCGAAGGCGGCTCGGAGGTCGAGCTTCCCGTCCCGCGAGTGGACGTTCGCGTGGCCGAGCAGCCGGTCGCCGTCGAGGACGAGATCGAAGTCCGCGTCGATCGGGGGCGCCTGGCTGTCGATCGACGCGATGCCCGCCGCCGAGAGCCGGGCGCCCTCCGGGGCGCTCGCCTTGAAGTTCGCGAAGGAGACCGTGACGGGTCCGCGCGCGCCGCCGAGCGCGACGGCGCCCTTCCCCACCTCGAGCGCCTCCCAGGCCGGCACCGCGATCAGCGGGCCCGAATTGTCAGCGGGCGGGAGCGCCGGGAACACCATGCCGTCTTCGTTCCAGCGGCCATGGAGCCGGACGTCCTCGATCCGGACGCGGGTCGCACGGAGCGCTCGGAGCGAACGCCAGTCGTATTCGAGCACAACGCCTTCGGCGCGCAGGCCGGGCGCCGGCCCGGCCGAGATCTCCGAGATCACGGTCCGCTTCGGGCCGACCGACTCGACCGTGACCGCGACGTCCTGGTAGCCGAGCGCCGCGCCGCCGCGCACGATCAGCTCCGTCAGGATCCGCGGCCCGCCGAGGGTCAGCGTTGCAGCCAGGGCCACCCCGAGCAGCAGCACGAGCACGACGAGCCCGATCCAGAACTTCTTCACACCCGCTCCGCGCCCCTGCGCACGCCTGCCGCTCCTCCCGGGCGCCGGCTCACGGCGACCGGGTCCCGACCCGCTCGGTGACGATGCTACGCCATCGGGCGCGCTCGCCCTCGCGATCTTCCGGCGCGGGTTCGATGCGCTCGGGCGCCCCGGCCGCCAGGAAGCGCGCGGGGTCGAGGCCCACGGCGAGGGCTGCGAGGCCGGCCGCGCCGCGGGCGGTTCCCTCCGGATCCGCGGCCCGGAGGATCGGCTGGCCGAGCAGCGTCGCGATGCGCTCGAGCAGGAAGCGCGAGCGCGAGAGCCCGCCGTCCGCAGGGAGGGGTGCCGCCGTCACGCCCATGGCCTCGGCGACGTCGACGCAGCGGTGGGCGACGCCTTCGAACAGGGCGCGGGCGAACTCGGCGCGCCCGGTGCCACGGGTGATCCCCCCGACGAAGCCACGCGCCTCTCCGTCGTCGAACGGCGTCGCGAGCCCCTGGAAGGCGGGGACGGCAACGACGCCCGCGGAATCCGCCGCGCTCCGGGCGAGCGCATCGAGGCCGGCGACGTCCGGAGCCAGCCCGAGTGCGACACCCCATTCGAGCGCCGAGCCCGCGGTCGCCACGTGACCCTCGAGGCAGTGATGCTCGCTGCCGTCCGGGAGCCGCCAGAGCGGCAAGGGAATCGTCCCCGGCGATGGCGTTCCCGGGCTCGATCCGGCATGGACCTCGAGCATCGCCGCGGTCCCGAGCGTCAGCTTGGCGTCGCCCTGCATCCGCAGACCCGCCGCGAAGGCCGCGGCCTGCTGGTCCCCCGCCCGGGCCGCGAGGGGAACCCCGGCGAGCGGGCCGACGCCCTCGGCCACCGGCTCCGCGCTCGCGACGATCTCCGGGAGCCACGCCGCCTCGAATCCCAGCAGCGCGAGGAGACCCTCCGCCCAGCCGCGCTCCTCCGCGTGGTAGAGCGCCGTGCAGCCGGCGTGACCCGGGTCGGTCACGTGGGCGGCTCCGCCGGCGAGCCGATCGCTCAGCCAGGCCTCGGGCGTTCCGAGCCGGAGTCTTCCGGCGCGGGCCGCCTCGCCCACTTCGGGCGAATGTTCGAGCCACCAGAGAAACTTGGCGGCGGCGGCCTGGGCGGGGATCGGAATGCCCCGTGCGTGAAGGTCATCGAGCGCCTGGCAGCGGCGCTGATCCTGCCAGCCGAGCGCGGGCGCGAGGGGCCGGCCGGTTTCCGCGTCCCAGGCCAGGGCCGTCGCCCGCTGGCTCGCGATTCCGAGCGCGGCCACCTCGGCGGGCGCGATGCCCGCTTCCGCCATCGCCGCTTCGAGCACCGCGACGCTCTCCCCGTGGAGACGCTCCGGGTCCTGCTCGACGCGGCCCGGCGCGGGGAAGGAGACCGGAAGCACGCGGTGCGCATGGCCGACCACCCGGCCCTCGGGCGCATAGGCCCGGGCGCGGACGCCGGTCGTCCCGGCGTCGAGGGCGAGCACGAACTCCCGCGCCACGTTCAGGCCCGCTCCGCCAACCCCTAACCCCGGGCCGGGAGGAGCGCTCCGGGGTTCAGGAGATCGCCCGGGTCGAGCGCCTCCTTCACGCTGCGGAGCACCGAGAGACCCGCCGCGCCGATCTCTTCCTCGAGGCGCCCCGCCCGCACGCGCCCGATCCCGTGGTGGTGCGCGATGCCGCCGCCGACGGAGACCGCCGCGTCGATCACGGCGCGCCAGCACGCGTGGTACGTGGACTCCATGTCGCCGCGCGATTCCGGGCGGGCGAGGAAGGTGAAGTAGAGGTTCGTCCCCGAGCGGTAGGCATGGCTCGTGTGGGCCGAACCGGAAAGCAGCCCCGGCACCGCGGAGAGGCCGGCGATGGCGGCGTCGTAGAGCCGTTCGAGCTGGTCCCAGGTCGCGGCGACTTCGATCGTGTCGAGGATGATCCCCTTCTCGAGGAAGACGTCGAAGCCCGGCACGTTGTTGCGATGGTCGAGCCAGCCGTCGACCGCACCGGCGCCGGCCGGTTCGCCGCCGACGTGCTTGCACAGCGCCGCGACCCCGGCCTGCTGGGCCGCCACCATCGCTGCGGGGCCCTCGTGGAGCAGGAGCAGGAAGCAGCGGCCTTCCGGCGAATCGTCCGGGAAGTTCCGGCCGGACTCCTTGGCGTCGTAGAGCCGCACGACGGGCGGCCGATAGCCCGCGCGCAGGATGCAGCGGATGGCTTCGATGCCCGCCGCGAGGTCCGGGAAGTGGAAGCTCTGGCCCTCGCTCGTCTCGGGAAGGGCCCGCAGGGAGAACGTCGCCTCGGTGATCACGCCGAGGGTGCCCTCGCTGCCGAGGAAGAGCTGGCGGAGGTCCGGCCCCGCCGCCGCCCGCGGCGTCCGGCGCGTCCGCAGGATCTGGCCGTCGGGGAGCACGACTTCGAGGTCGAGCAGGATGTCCTCGACGTTGCCGTGGGCGGTCGAGTACTGGCCCGCCGAACGCGTCGCGACGAGCCCGCCGACGCTGGCGAGGCCGATCGACTGGGGCCAGTGCCCGATCGTGAGCCCCTGCTCCTGGACCGCCTTCTCGGCCGCGAGGCCGTTCATGCCGGCGCGAAAGGTCGCGGTGAGGTTGTGCGCGTCGAGCTCGACCATGCCGTCGAGGGCCGCGGTCGAGAGCACGACGTCGCCGGCCTCGCTGCGAATTCCGCCGCAGACGCCCGACCCGCCGCCGTAGGTCACGACCGGCAGACCCGCCGCGCGACACGTCTTCAGGGCGAGCGCGACCTCCTCGGTGCTCTCGGGCACGACGACCGCGAGCGGAGGCGCCGGCCCGTTTCCCTGCAGATCCTGCAGCTCCGAGAGCACCCACCAATCGCGGCGGAAGGCTCCCCGGGTCTCGTCATCGGTGCGAACGCGCTCTCCGAGCGCGCTGCGCAGGGCGTCCAGGCCGGCTTGGCTCACGGTGATCTTCTCCTCACGCCGTCTTCTGCTCACTCATGTTGGGCGCTGGCTTGCAGCAGGGGGTTCGAGTCTTCCTTGAAGGCGAGATCGGCGGCCAGGCGGCGGCGGGCGGCGTCCGTTTCGGCGCGCGTCCTCGCTTCGTCCCAGCCAAGCAGCTCGGCCATCTGCTCCGCGACGGGCGCGACGCTCGCCTCGCGGCCCACCCGGTCGTAGAAGGCGCTGCCCGTGCGACGGTAGAGGACGTCTTCGACGTGGGCCGCATCCTCGTGCTCGACCGCGAAGCGGACCTGTCCGCGCAGGAGACGTGCCCCGGGCGCGACGGGCTCCGGCCCCGCCGACGCCACGGCGTCCGCTTCGCTGCCGTGGGCCTCGGCGAGCGCCTCGGCCTGCAGCCGATCGAGCCCGAACTTCTCGACGAGCGAGCCGGTGGCGGCGTCGAGATCCGCGCCGCCCTCCCCGCCCGGCAGCACGCCGGGCTCGGCCGGCGCGTCGGCCAGGGGGAGCCCGGCGGCCTCGGCGGCGCGCTCGACGGCGGTGCGGGCCATCGGCCGGTAGCCCGTGAGCTTCCCGCCGGCGATCGTCACGACGCCCGCCGGCCCGAGCCAGACCTCGTCCTTCCGCGAGATCTCCGTCGGCGCCTTGCCCGCCTCGGCCACGAGGGGCCGCAGACCGGCCCAGGCCGAGAACACGTCCTCCGGCCCGAGCTTCATCCCGAGATGGTGCGCGACGGCGTCGAGCAGGTACGTGACGTCGCCGATCGCGACCGGGGGCCAGGTCTCGGCGCCGTCCTCGTAGCTCGTGTCCGTCGTCCCGAGGTAGACGGCGTCGCCCCGCGGCACGGCGAAGATGGACCGCCTGTCCTTCGTGCCGAGGATCAGCACGTTGCGGACCGGCAGCCGCTCCCGGTCGACCACGACGTGGACCCCCTTCGAGAGGTGCAGGCGCGGTGGCGCTTCGTTCGTTTCGAGGGCGCGGACCGCGTCGACCCAGGGGCCGGCGGCGTTCACGACGCAGCGCGCGCGGACGCGGAAGCGCTCCCCCGTCTCCCGGCATTCGGCCTCCGCCCCCACCGCACGCCCGTCCTCGACCGCGATCGAGCGGACCGGGGCCTGAGCGAGGACGATCGCGCCGAGCGCCGCCGCCGCGCGCAGGTTCGCGAGGACGAGGCGGGCGTCGTGGGTGACGTACTCGCGGTAGACGCACGCGTGGCGGTGGAGTTTGCGGTCGAGGAGCGGCTCGCCGGCGGCCAGGTCGTCGCCCGACCAGTTGCGGTGGAGGTCGGCCTCCTCCACCTCGCCGAGCTTCTCGTAGGTCGTGACGGCCGCGCGCAGCTTCATCAGGCCCGCGCGGGATTTCGCCGGGACGACCATCCAGCGGGGCTCGGCCAGGTGCGGGGCGATCCGCCGCAGGATCTTCCGCTCGAGCGCGGTCTGGCGGACCGTCGCGACGTCGCCCATGGCGAGGTAGCGCAGACCGCCGTGGATGAGCTTCGAGGAGCGGCTCGAGGTGCCCGAGGCGAAGTCCCGGGCCTCGAGCAGGGCGACGCGGAGGCCACGCGACGCCGCCTCGAGGGCCACGCCGGCGCCCGTGATGCCGCCGCCGATCACCAGCAGATCGAAGCGCTCTTCGGCGAGGGCGGCGATCCGCGCGGGGCGGGTCCGGGCGTCGAGGCCCGGGGCGACGGTGGAGGCGGCCGGCACGGCGGGCAGCCTAGCAGCCCGGGGGCGTCCTCCCGGGCCTCCCGGCGGCGGCGCGGCACAAGATCAGGAAACGATCGGCCGGGGCGAACGGCAAGGTCCGAAAACGGCCAGTCCGGGGCCGGACGGAGGCGCTACAACCGGGGCATGCTCGACGCCGAGGTCTGCTACCGGGCCCTCCGCACCCGGGACCCCCGCTTCGACGGCCGCTTCTTCGTCGCGGTCCGATCGACGGGCGTCTTCTGCCGTCCGATCTGTCCGGCGAGGACGCCGAAGCGGGAGAACTGCCGGTTCCTCCCGACCCCGGCCGCCGCGCGCGAAGCCGGCTTCCGGCCCTGTCTGCGCTGCCGGCCCGAAGCCGCCCCCGGCAGCCCTGCCGCCCAGGGCACCTCGGCCACGGTCGCCCGGGCGCTCCGGCTGATCGACGCCGGCGCCCTCGACGGGGGCGACGTCGATGGGCTCGCGGAGCGCCTCGGGGTCGGCTCGCGCCACCTGCGCCGGCTCTTCGCGCAGCACCTCGGCGCCTCCCCCCGCTCCGTCGCCCAGACCCGCCGTGTCCTGTTCGCGAAGAAGCTGATCGACGAGACGTCGCTTCCGATGGTCGAGGTGGCTCTCACCGCGGGCTACGCGAGCGTGCGCCGCTTCAACGACGCGCTCCGCCAGGCCTACGGCCGCCCGCCCCGCGAGCTGCGGCGCCGGGCCCTCCCGGCGGCGGCCAGCGAGCTGACCCTCGAACTCGCCTACCGCCCGCCGCTCGCCTGGCCGGCGCTGCTCGCCTTCCTGGCCGCCCGCGCGATCCCCGGGGTCGAGGCGGTTTCCGGCGACCGCTACCGGCGCACCTTCTGCGTCGATGGCACGCCCGGCTGGCTCGAGGCCCGGCCCGCGGCCCGGGGAAACGCGATCGCGGTGCGGCTCCACCAGACCGCTCCGGCGCCCCTCGCCCCCGTGGTCGGCGCCCTGCGGCGGCTCTTCGATCTCGACGCGGACCCGGCGGCGATCGCGGCCCACCTGGCCGGCGACGCGCTGCTGGCGCCGTCCTTGCGCGCCACGCCGGGCCTGCGCGTCCCAGGCGCCTTCGATGGCTTCGAACTCGGCGTGCGTGCGATCCTCGGCCAGCAGGTGAGCGTGCGGGGCGCGACCACCCTGGCCGGGCGGCTCGTCGAGCGCTTCGGAGAGCCGGGGGCGCCGGTCACCGACCCGGATGCACCGAGCCGCCTCTTCCCCGCGCCGGAGCGGCTCCGGCGCGCGCGGGTCGAAGCGATCGGGCTGCCCGCGGCGCGGGCCGGCGCCATCCGTGCGTTGGCGACCGCCGTCGATCGGGGAGAGGTCTGCCTCGACGGATCCGCCGACCCGGCGACGACCCGCGATCGCCTGCTCGGCTTGCCGGGCATCGGCCCCTGGACCGCCGACTACCTGGCGATGCGCGCCCTGCGGGAGCCGGACGCCTTCCCGGCCGGCGACCTCGCCCTGCGCAAGGCCGCGAACGCGGGCGGCGACCCCGTCCCCGAACGCGCCGTGGCCGATCGGGCCGAGGCCTGGCGGCCCTGGCGCGCCTACGCCGCCCTCCATCTCTGGGCCTCGCTCTCCCAGCCGGGGCACGCAGCGCCTCGCGGGCGGCGGACGGCGGCGAAGTCACGCCCCGTGGCGCGCCCTCGACGACGCGAGGCCCCGGTGCCGCGGTCGCGCTAGCCTCCTACGCCGCCGGGCCATGGCGCCCGGCGCGGAAGTGGCCTGCGGGGGTGCGGTTGTCCGATCGGATCGAAGACGAGGAGACGCTCGCGGGCGACGGCGACGACGGTTCCCTCGAGCTCGTCGAGGACGAGCTGCGGCTTCTCGGGCGCGTGACCGCGCTGCTCGAGGAACTCCCGGAGCCGAGGAATCCCTCGGAGGCGCCGGTGGTCCGCGAACTCGAGCGGCTGCGCGAAATGCTCGTCTCGGGGAGCGAGAGCAAGGACACGGTCGCCCTCACCGAACAGTGGCACCGCAATACGTCCCTGCTCCACCAGCTGCGCCGCTCGCGCGAGAGCGCCCGGGTCGATCCGCGCTCGCCCTACTTCGCGCATCTCCGGCTCTCCGAAGACGGCAAGGAGCGGGACCTCTGCCTCGGCCGCGCGACCTGCATCGAGCGCGGCGTGCGCATCGTCGATTGGAGGAACGCGCCGATCTCGCGGATCTTCTACGGCTACCGCCAGGGCGACGACTACGAAGAGACCTTCGGCGGACGGGTCCGCACGGGGGAGGTCGTCGCGCGGCGGACGGTCCGGATCCGCGAAGGAACGCTCGACCGGATCGAGGCGCCCGAGGGCGTCTTCGTGTGCGACGAGGCGGACGGCCGCTGGAGCCACGTCGAGCGCGAACCCGCGCGGCTCGCCGGCGGCGAGGCCTCGGCCGTCCGCGGACACGAAGCGAGCGCGGCCGACGGCCGGCGGCTCGGCACCGAGCTCTCGGGCGACCGCCGCCGCGCCGACAAGCGGCTCCCCGAGATCACGAGCCTGATCGATGCGGCGCAGTTCGATCTGATCACCCGCGACGCTTCGGGCTTCCTCGTGATCCGCGGCGCGGCGGGCTCGGGCAAGACGACCGTGGCCCTCCACCGCATCGCCTACCTCGCCTACGACGACCGGCGCTACGACTCCGAGCGCACGCTCTTCCTGGTCTTCTCCCGGGCCCTCGCGCGCTACGTCGAGCACGTGCTCCCGGCCCTCGGCGTGAAGCAGGTGCGCATCGAGACCTGGCGCGACTGGGCCGCCGGGCTCCGGCGGCGTCACTATCCCGCCCTGCCCCGGGACCAGCGCCAGGACACGCCCCTCGAGATCTCCCGCGCGAAGCTCCACGCGGCCCTCGAGCACGCCCTGGCCGAGCAGGTGGCGACCCACCCCGGCGATCGCACGCCCGAGCAGGCCCTCGACGACTGGGCGAGCGTGCTGACGAACGAGAAGCTCCTCGCCCGCTGCTTCGGCCGCGCCGCGCCGGGCCTGCTCGAAGGCCGCGCCCTCGACCGCTTCGTCGATTGGAACCGCCGCCGGAACGAGGAGATCTTCGCCTGGCTCGACGGCGACCGCGAAGTCCAGGCCGAGCTCGACGCCGAAGACGACGCCCTCCTGCTCCGCGCCTGGCAGCTCCGGGTGGGGCCGCTCGAAGGCCGGCTGAACCGCCCCCTGCGCTACGCCCACGTCGCGATCGACGAGGTCCAGGACTTCTCGCCGACGGAGATCCGCGTCCTGCTCGACTGCCTCGACGACCGGCGCAGCCTGACCCTCGCCGGCGACACCCAGCAGCACCTGATGGCGGCCAGCGGCTTCACCTCCTGGGCCGCCTTCCTCGACGAGCTCGGCATCCCCGGCGCCGAGATCGAGACGCTGAAGATCAGCTACCGCTCCTCGCGCGAGATCGCCGCCTTCGCCCAGGCAGTGCTCGGACCGCTCCAGGAGGACGAGGCGCCCCTGGCCCCGCGCTCGGGGCCGCCGGTCGAGCTCTTCCGCTTCACCGACCGCGGCGCCACGGTCGCGTTCCTCGCCGATGCACTGCGCGAGCTGGCCCAGGCCGAGCCGCTGGCCTCGGTCGCGGTGCTGACGCCCTCGCGCGCGGCCACCCTCGCCTACTTCGACGGGCTCGAGCGCTGCGAGCTCCACCGGCTGCGGCTCGTCGCGGACCAGGACTTCACCTTCGCGCCGGGCGTCGAGGTCACCGAGGTCGAGCAGGCCAAGGGCCTCGAGTTCGACTACGTCGTGCTGGTGGACGTCGACGGCGAGGCCTACCCGGAACGGGACGACGCCCGCCGGCGGCTCCACGTCGGCGCCACCCGCGCCGTGCACCAGCTCTGGCTCACTTCGGTGGGAACGCCTTCGCCCCTGGTCGCCCCGCTCGTGAAGCTCCGCTAACCGCGACGGGCTCGATGCTTCAGGCCGAGGCCTTCGCAACGGTGTCGGCGAAGCTCACGCCCTCGCCGATGCTGCGGCGGTAGCCGACGATGTAGCGGGCGCGGTTGAACCCGAGCGCCGCGACCAGCCGCCCCTCGCGCCCGTAGAGCACGACGAAGCGCTCGTCCCCGAGGTTTCCGTGGACGACGGCCGTTTCGTCTCCCGGCGAGGGCCGGCCCGCCATCTGGATCTTCACGCCGTACTGATCCGACCAGAAGAACGGCACGGCCGAGAACCGCTCCGCCGCATCCCCCGCCAGCAGGCTCTCCGCGGCCGCGATGCCCTGCTCGACGGCGTGGGTCCAGTGCTCGACGCGGATCGCGCCCCCGAGCAGCGGACTCTCCGCGCGTGCCACGTCCCCCGCGGCATAAACCCCGGGGAGCGTGGTGCGACACTGCGCATCGCAGACGACGCCGTCCTCCACGGCCACGCCCGAGCCGGCGAGCCACTCCGTGTTCGGCTCGACCCCGATCCCCACGACGACCACGTCCGCGGCGATCCGCGTCCCGTTCGCGAGGCGCACGGCCTCGACGCGGCCTTCGCCTTCGAAGCCCTCGACCCCCACTCCCACGTGCAGGTCGACGCCGTTGTCGCGATGAAGCCGGGCGCAGTACTCGCCGGGTTCATCCCCGAGAACGCGGCCGAGGGGGACCGGGAGCGCCTCCACGAGCGACACCTCGAGGCCCCGCGCACGGCAGCTCGAGGCGACCTCCGCTCCGATGAAGCCCGCGCCCACGACGCAGACCCGCGGGCTACCCTCGAGGCCCGCGCGCACGGCGAGCGCGTCGTCGAGCGTCCGAAGCGTGTGGATGCCGGCGAGGTCCGGCGCGCCGGGCAGCGCGCGGGCCCGGGCCCCCGTCGCGATCAGGAGCTTGTCGAAGGGAACGCGCTCGCCCCCGGCCAGGACGACGCAGCGCTCGTCGGCGTCGAGGGATTCGGCGGGCCTTCCGAGGCGCCACTCGGCCCCGTGGTCTTCCTCCGAACCGGGAAGCGCCGTCCGATCGGGCTCCCACTCGCCCGTCAGGATCTGCTTCGAGAGCGGCGGGCGATCGTAGGGGCGCCGCGCCTCGTCGCCGATGACGACGATTTCTCCGTCGAAGCCTTCGCGACGAAGGGTCTCCACCGCGCGCAAACCGGCGAGCGATGCGCCCACCACCACGATCCGTTCCATGCCCGTCTCCCCGGCCTCCCCAGAGCCATCCGTCGAGGGACACGGAGCTTACAGCAGGCTACGTTCCGGCCATGCAAGCTTTCCTTCGGCCTTTCCTCGCTCTGGCAGCCTCCCTGGCCCTCGTCGCGACGGGCAGCGTGCACGCGGAGCCCGAGGGCGTGCTCGACTTCCGCATGAAGCGGATCACCGGCGAGGAGCAGGATCTCGCGGAGTACAAAGGCCGGGTCGTGGTGATGGTGAACGTCGCCAGCAAGTGCGGCCTCACGCCCCAGTACGAGGGCCTCGAGAAGCTCTACTCGGAGAAGTCCGACGAGGGCCTCGTCGTGCTCGGCTTTCCCTCGAACGACTTCGCGGGTCAGGAGCCCGGCACGGACGCCGAGATCGCGGAGTTCTGCCGATCGACCTACGGGGTCGAGTTCCCGATGTTCTCGAAGATCACGGTCAAGGGTGAAGGCATGCACCCGCTCTACCGGAAGCTCACCTCCTCGCCGGCGCCGATCGGCGGGCCGGTCGAGTGGAACTTCCAGAAGTACCTGATCGACCGCAGCGGCAAGGTCGTCGCCCGTTTCAAGCCCCGGACCCGGCCCGAGGACCCGGCCTTCGTCGCGCGCATCGAGGCCCTCCTGGCCGAAGAGGCGCCCCTGACGGACGAGGCGCCCCTGACTGACGAGGCGCCGGAAGGTTCCTAGCCCGTGGAATTCGAGCGACTCCGCCTCGAACGCACGCCGCCGGTCCTGCACGTCTGGCTCGACCGCCCGGACCGGCGCAACGCCCTCGACACGCGAACCCTGCGCGAGATCGAAGCGCTCTACAACTCCCTGGCCGACGACTACGCCATCCGCCTGGTCGTTCTGGGCGGGCGCGGCCCCTCCTTCTGCGGCGGCGCGGACCTCCGTTCGCCGCCCGGCAGCGAGCGCCTGGCGGCCGACTCGGGTGCCAGCGAGCGGGAGCGGCGCCACGTCTCCCAGCTCGGCCTGCGGGCGACGCGCGCAATCGAACAGGCTGAGCCGCTGACGGTTGCCCGGATCCAGGGCCACGCGGTCGGCGGGGGGTTCGTCCTGGCCCTGGCCTGCGACTTCCGCGTGGCCGCCGAGGACGCGAGCTTTCGCGTCCCGGAGGTGGAACTCGGCATCCCCCTGACCTGGGGAGCCGTTCCGCGCCTGTTGGCCGAGGTCGGTGCGGCGCGGGCCCGCGAGATCCTGCTCCTCTGCGATGCGCTCGACGCGCGCCGGGCGCACGAGCTCGGCATCGTCCACCGGCTCGCCGCGCCGAACGCCCTCGACGCGGAGGTCGCCGCGCTCTCGGAGCGCCTGCTCGCCATGCCCGAGGTCGCCGTCCACATGACGAAGACCCAGCTGCGGGGTTACGGCGCCCGGGCGGCGCTGGGCGACGCGACGGAGGCGGACGGAGACCTCCTGCTCGCCGCGTCGCGAACGGGGGCCGCCCGCAGCCGCTTCGGCTCCGACGATTCCTGAACGCGAAGCGCCGCGTCGCTAAGCGGAGGCGCCTTCGGGGGCCGGCCAGCCGAGCAGGGTCGCGATCGCTTCGCGGACGTCCCGGCGGGTCTGCTCGGGCGCCTGGGCGGGCAACCCGAGGAGCGGCTCGAGCACCGGGTGGAAGACCAGGAAGCCGAGGCCCGTCGCGACGACCATGCCGACCAGGAGGCGCGGGGGAATCTCCGCCGGGAGCAGCCCTCCGCGTTGCCCGGAAGCGGCGGCGGCGACCATCGCGTCGACGAAGTGGTAGCGGACGGCGGCGATGGCATCGGCGCCGCCGTCGAGAAGCGCCCGCGCGGCGAGCTGCCAGAGGATCCGGTCTTCGGCGATCGACTCGACGACGGCTCCGAGATCCGGCGTCTTCGGCCCACCGACCACGCGGCTCGCGAGGTCTTCCGCCACGCGCTCCCACACCGCCTGGACGAGGCCCTCCTTCGATCCGAAGTGGCGGAAGACCAGGGCGTGATTCACGCCCGCGGCGTTCGCGATCTCGCGGACCGAAACCGCGGCGGGCCCCCGCGCGGCGAGCCGCGGCATCGCGGCCTCCATCAGGGCCCGGACGACCTGGTCGCGGCCGCGCGGCGGTCCGTCGCCCGGCGGGTCGCCGACGCGCACGGAGGGCCTGGGTCGCGGCACCGAGGCGAGCCGCGGCGGTTCGGGCTGGACCTCCTCGGGCGTCAGGCGGAGCGCGTCGCGGGGGACGAGCCCGAGCAGCGAGAGGAAGGAGCTGCGCGCGAGCTCCCGGCGCCGGGCCGGGGTCTCGCCGGGCGTGCCGACGGTCTCGGCGAGCACCGGGTCCACGAGCTCCCAACCGAGTGCGCCCGAGAGGATCACCAGGAGGATCATGCGGGCGGAGACCCGGTCCGTGAACGGCGCGCTCGCCGTCGCACGCTCGAGGCCCGCCACCAGCGCATCGATCTCGGGGAAACGCCGCTCGCTCACGAAGTCCACCTCCCCGTCGAGCACCGCCCGGGTCAGCAGCTTCCAGAGAACGTCCCGCTGGGCCACCCCCTCACCGAGCGCCGTCAGGGACTTCGGGTCGAGCCCTGCCCCCTCGAGGTGGCGGAGGAGTTCGTCGAGCAGGCGATCGAGGACGGTCCGCGCGAGCTGCGCCTTCGAGCCGAAGTGACGGAAGACCAGGGCGTGGTTCACGCCGGCGCGGGCGGCCACCTCGCGAACCGAGGTCCCCTCGATCCCGGACTCGGCGAAGAGCCGGGTCGCGGACATCAGCAGCGCTTCGGTGACCTGGTCGCGGCCTCGCGGCGCGGGCTCCCCGCCCAGGATCGCGGCCGCGTTCGACGCCGGGGCCCCTTCCGTGTTCTCCGAGGATTGCACCGTCTGCATCGCACGACTCCCTGCCCCGCCCGCGCGCGGTTTGTAGCGGATCCGGCCCTCCTATGGGATTAGGCGCGTTCCGCAGCTCTCGTGCGGCCTCCGTGCAAGCGACACGCAGGCGTGTCGTCCCGGGCCCCGGCGGCCGTCAAGCGGCGCGCCGGGCCCACCGATCCTCCAGGGAGGAGACGGACATGCCCCCCAAGCCCCGCGACGAAGCCGCCCACGAGAACGAGGCCCTGCGGCAGCAGCTCCGCGACACCGAGGCCCGCGCGCACCTGCTGCTCGAAGCGGTGCAGGTGAGCCAACAGCGCCAGGCCTTCGAGTCGGCGCTCGCCTGGGTCACGATCGTGGCGATGGTGTTGGTGAACGCCCTGGCCTTCGCCTGGGCCCGCTAGGCCCTAGAGAAGCAGCAGGGTCGCCAGGCCGAGCAGGAGGCCCATGCTGACGACGTCGGTCGCCGTCGTCAGGAAGATGCTCGAGGCCGTGGCCGGGTCCGCGCCGAGCTTCTTCAGGCCGATCGGCACCAGGGCACCGGCGATGCCGCTCGCCACGCAGCTCCCGATCATCGCGACGAGCACGATTCCAGCGAGCTTGAGCGGCTCGGACTCGCCCTGGGCGAAGAAGAACATCGCGCCCCCCGCGAGCACGCCGACGACGGCGCCGTTCAGGAGACCGAGGAAGGCCTCCTTGATCACGATCTTGGTCGCCGAGTGCTCCGAGAGCTCGCCGAGCGCCATGCCGCGCAGGGTCACCGCCAGCGCCTGACAGCCCGTATTGCCCGATTGCCCGGCCAGCACCGGGAGGAACGCGGCGAGCGCCGTCACCTGGGCGATCGTGCCTTCGAAGAGGCCGACCACCGCGCCGGCGACGAACGCGGTCAGCAGGTTCAAGAGCAGCCACGGGTTGCGCAGTCGCAGCGCTCGCGGCCATCCCGTGGCGAGCCGCTCCTCTTTCTCGACGCCCACCATCGAACCGGCCTGGACGATCAGCTGGTAGACGTTCTGCTCGAACAGGTCGTCGCCGCGCACGAGACCCACCAGGCGGCCCTCTTCATCGCACACCGGATACACCGGGAAGTGGCGCTGGACCGCTTCCTTCATGGCGTCCTGGAGCGGCATGCCGGGATCGAGGGAGTACGGATTGCCGAGCATGATGTCTGCGAGGGTCTGGCTGCGGTCCGCCAGGACCATCTCCCGGAACACCACGAGGCCCTCGAGCCGGCCCTCGGAGTCCGCGACGTAGAGGTAGGTGATGAAGGTCTTCTTGACGATCTCGCGCAGCGTCTCGATGGCGTCGGAGACGAGCGTTTCCTTGGAGAAGACCCCCGCCGGGAGCTCCATCAGCCGGCCGACGGAGTCCGTCGGGAAGGTCTGGTTGATCTCCCACTGCTGGCGGCGGGCCTCGGCGACGAAGCCCAGGATGCCCTGCCGGCGCTCGGCCGGGAACGTCTCCAGGGTCTGGAGCGCGTGGGGGGCGATCATCTTCTCGAGGACCTGGCCGATGACGGCGTCGGACTCGTCCGCGAGCTTCTTGGCCGCGGACTGGGGCCCCCCCTGGGCGATCTCCTGCTGGAGCTCCTTGACCCGAACGTCGTCGGTGACCGACATCGACTGGCTTCCCCCGCGATTCCAGCAGTTTACAGGGCGTTTGTACTAAACGTCCTCGTCTTCGTCCACGGTATGGCGCACGAGGGGATGGGGGGCGTAGTCCGGTCCGTCGTTCCAGCCTTCGAGGGCGGCTGCCTGGGCCCACCAGGAGTCGGCCAGGGCCTCGTCGAGCACGACGTCCTTGGCGTCCGGCGATTCGAGGATCGCCTCCCAGAGCTCCTGGCCTCCGGCCTCCCACCAGCGGCGGCTCTCGTGCTCGTAGTCGATCGCCAGCCGGACCAGCATGCCGTTTCGGCTATCGGCTCTTGAGCCGGGCTTCGAGGGCGTCGAGCTGGTCGACCAGCTCCTGGGGCATCCGGTCGCCGAACTTGGCGTAGTACTCGCGGATCAGCGGGACCTCGTGGAGCCAGCCCTCGACGTCCACCGCGAGCAGTGCCGCGAGGTCTTCCGGGTCGAGATCCAGGCCGTCGAGCTCGAGCGAGCCCTGGGCCGGGAGGTTCCCGATCGGGGTCTCCGTGGCCTTGGCCGTGCCTTCGCAGCGCTCGAACACCCACTTGAGGACGCGGCCGTTCTCGCCGAAGCCCGGCCAGAGGAACTCGCCGGCGTCGTTCTTGCGGAACCAGTTCACGTAGTAGACGCGCGGGAGCTTCGCGCCCTCGCGACCGCCGATCTTGCGGACCCAGTGGGACCAGTAGTCGGCCATGTTGTATCCGCAGAACGGCAGCATGGCCATCGGATCCCGGCGCAGCTCGCCGATCTTGCCGGCCGCCGCCGCCGTCTTCTCGCTCCCGATGATCGAGCCGAGGAAGGTCCCGTGGGTCCAGTCGAAGGCCTCGTTCACGAGCGGCACCACCGTGGCGCGGCGCCCGCCGAACAGGATGGCGCTGATCGGAACGCCCTGGGGATCCTCCCACTCGGAGGCGATCACCGGGCACTGGCTGGCCGGCGCCGTGAAGCGCGCGTTCGGGTGGGCGGCCTGCTTGCCCTGGTCCGGGGTCCAATCGTTGCCGTGCCAGTCGATCAGGTGGGCCGGCGCCTCGTCGGTCATCTCCTCCCACCAGACGTCGCCGTCGTCGGTGAGGGCCACGTTGGTGAAGAAGCAGTTCTCGCGGAGGCTCAGCATCGCGTTCGGGTTCGACTTCATGCTCGTCCCCGGCGCCACGCCGAAGAAGCCGGCCTCGGGGTTGATCGCGTAGAGGCGGCCATCGTCGCCGAACTTCATCCAGGCGATGTCGTCGCCCACGCACTCGACCTTCCAGCCGTCGACGGCCGAGTTCATCATCGCGAGGTTCGTCTTGCCGCACGCGCTCGGGAAGGCCGCCGCCACGTAGTGGCTCGCACCCTCGGGCGAGGTCAGCTTCAGGATGAGCATGTGCTCCGCCAGCCAGCCTTCGTCGCGCGCCATGGCGGAGGCGATGCGCAGTGCGAAGCACTTCTTGCCGAGCAGGGCGTTGCCGCCGTAGCCCGAGCCGAAGGACCAGATCTCGCGCGTCTCCGGGAAGTGGACGATGTATTTGTTGTCCGCGTTGCACGGCCAGGGCACGTCGGCCTCGCCGGCCGCGAGCGGGGCGCCCACGGAGTGGACGCAGGGAACGAAGGCGCCGTCGCCCAGCGTATCGAGCACCTTCTGCCCGACACGCGTCATCGTGTGCATGCTCGCCACGACGTAGGGCGAGTCCGTCAGCTGGATGCCGATGTGCGCGATCGGCGAACCGACCGGACCCATCGAGAAGGGAATCACGTACATCGTGCGGCCGGCCATGCAGCCCGCGAACAGCTCCCGGAGTTCGGCCTTCATGCCTTCGGGCTCGCGCCAGTTGTTGTTCGGGCCGGCGTCGAGCTCGTCCTTCGAGCAGATGAAGGTGCGGTCCTCGACGCGCGCGACGTCCGCCGGATCCGAGCGGACGAGGTAGGAGTTGGGTCGCTTCTCGTCGTTCAGACGCAGCGCGGTGCCACCCTCGACCATGAGCTCGCACAGGGAGTCGTACTCGGCCTTCGAACCGTCACACCAATGGACGCGCTCCGGCTTGCAGAGCGCCACGAACTCATCCACCCAGGCCGAAAGCTTCTCGTTCTTGGTCGTCGCCACAGCGATTCTCCCTATTCCGGGTCCGCGAAATCAGCAGGTCACGAGCCGCGAGGGCTCGTGGGGAAAGGACGGTTTATAGCTCAACGACGCGCCTCTCGGGGGCCTCAAGGACGCCTCCCGGGGGCCTCGAGGGCCACTCCGCTCACTCGCACGTGAGCCGCTCCGGGACGCTGCGCTGGCAGGCGAGGTCTTCGGTCACGCCGCGGGTGATGAGGGAACAGGCGGCCATGATCGCATGCTGGCGGGCCCGCTCCTCCTCCGCGGCAGCGGCGGTTCGGCAGGCCCGGCGGCCCTCGAAGACCATGCAGGCCTCGCAGGAGGCCGCATGCTCGGAGACGGTGTAGACGTAGAGGGCGCCGATGGCGACGGCCAGGCCGGCGAGGGTCAGAAGGCCCCGGACCACGTCCCCTCCCCGGCGGTCCCGCGTGCGTCGGTCGTTCGGCGGCCGCCCGGCGAGCGCCGGTCCACCCGCAGGCGCAGGGGGCGGCCGGAGCGGGAGTCGGCGGCCCGCGCCTGCCCCGGGGCCTGTCCCCCGGCACCCGGCCCGCGGGGAGCTTCCCAGGCACCGCGCGAAGCGGAGTGGGCCTGCGCGCGCGAGCGGCCAGTCCCGCTGGCGAGCCCGGCGAGCTCCCAGGCGGTGTAGAGGCAGCAGAGGCTACCGAGGGCGACGATCCACGCATCCATCCCTTGAAGTGACCCCGATCTCCGCGGTGGTGACGAGTGGAACGCAGTTGCACTGCGCCAAACGTGCAAACCCGCAGCTCCTCCGCAGACTAGCTGTACCGGGCATCCTTGCCCTGGGACTCGCCGTGGTTCTCCACCGCGTGGCGGAGGTCCGAGAGGAAGGCGTCGGCCACCTCCGCGTGCTCGGGCGAGACCATCAGGTGGAGGGCGTCCGGCCCGTGCTGGCGGTCGAGGTGCCAGCCTCGCTCGTCCATCACGTCGCCGATGGCCATGATGTCGTGCGTGTCGGACCCGAAGGAGAACACGCTCATCGCGGGCTGGCCCCAGACGTGGAGGCCGGGGAGCGCGGCGATGCCCTCCTGCAGCTTCCGGGTCGTGTCCCGCACGCGCCCGGCGAGCTTCAGGTACCCGTCTTCCCCGAGGAACCGCATGATCGCCCAGGCCGCGGCGATGGGTGCCGCCGGGCGGGCCCCGGCCATGGCGAAGGAGGCGTAGAGGCCGCCCGGCCACTTGTCGTAGACGAAGAGCTGGTGCTTCTTCAGGAGCGCATCGTCGCGGTGGATGACCGTAGAGGCCCCCTTCGTGCAGTAGCCGTACTTGTGGACGTCGGCCGACATCGTCGTCACGCCCGGGACCCGGAAGTCGAAGGGCGGCACGTCCTGTCCGAGCCGCTCGAGGAACGGCAGCAGGAAGCCGCCGAGGCACGAGTCCGTGTGGAAGGAGATCCCGCGCTCGTGGGCGAGGCCCGCCAGCTCCGGGATCGGGTCGATCGTCCCGAACGGGTAGTTCGGGGCCGAACCCATGACGAGCGCCGTGCGTTCGTCGATGGCCGCCTCGGCGGCGGCGACGTCGGCGCGGTAGTCGTCGTCGAGGGGGACCTGGACGAGCTCCAGCCCGAGGTACTCGGCCGCCTTCGCGAAGGCCGGGTGCGCGGAGACCGGGGCGACGAGCGTCGGATTCGTGACACCGCGCTCGGCCCGGGCGCGGTTTCGCGCCGCCTTGACGGCCATGATGATCGACTCCGTCCCTCCCGAGGTCATGCAGCCCCCGGCTTCCGCCGGCGCGTGCAGCAGCGCAGCCGTCATCGAGACCACGTCCACCTCCATCTGCCGGAGGCTCGGGAAGCGGAACGGGTTCAGCGCGTTCTCGTAGAGGTAGAGCGAGTTCGCCTCGGCGAGCAGCGCATCGACCTCCTCGCCCGCCGGGTAGATCAGGCTCCAGGTCTTGCCCTCTCGCCACTTCGCGTCCTGTTCCTTGCGCGCCTTCATGTCGGCCATCAGCTCGGCCTGGGGGATTCCCTGCTTCGGTAGTTCCATCGATGCCTCCCTTCGGGCGCGGGCCGGGCCTGCGCGGACCGGCCCACCATAGCCGTCTCCCGGGGTCGCCGTTAATCTCGTCGGCCGTGTCGCCCCGTCCCTCCGCTCGAAGACACCCCGCGCGCATCGTGCAACGGGCGTTCCAGATCCTGCGGGCGAGCCTGCTCGGCGGGGGCGCCGCCCTGGCTGCGCTCCGCGGCCCGGCGCCCGGGAGGTTCCAGCGCGCCGCCGGGCGGGGCGCCGTCCGCGCCTGCACCGAGCTCGGCGCGACCTTCATCAAGGTCGGCCAGATCGCTTCGACCCGTGCGGACCTCCTTCCCCCGGTCTTCGTGGCAGAGCTCGCGACGCTGCAGGATCAGGTGCCGCCCTTCCCCTTCGGCGAGGTCCGGCGCACGATCGAGAGCGAACTCGGCAAGCCGCTCGAGAGCGTGTTCCGGGAGTTCGAGCGCGAGCCCGTGGCCGCGGCGTCCGTCGCCCAGGTCCACCGCGCGGTGCTCGCCTCCTCGGGCGACGTCGTGGCCGTGAAGGTGCGCCGGCCGGACATCCTCGAGAAGGTCCGGCTCGACCGCTCGATCCTGCTCGCCGTGGCGCGCTTCCTCGAGCGCGTCGTCCCGACGTTCCGCCTGATGGCGATCGAGGACGCGATCCGCTCCTTCTGCGTCGCCGTCGAGGCGCAGATCGACCTCCGCAACGAGCTCGCCAACAACGCCCGCTTCCAGGCCGATTTCGCCGACGACCCCGAGGTGCTCTTCCCCGCGACCTACCCGGAGGCCTCCGCCGCGGGCGTCCTCACCATGGAGTTCATCGAAGGCATCCCCGAGCACGCCCTCGCGGAGCACGGCGTCGACGTCACACGGATCGTGCGCTCCGGGCTGCGCGGCGTCTGCCGGATGATCTTCCACAACGGCTTCGTCCACGCCGACCTCCACCCGGGGAACCTGCGCTTCCTGCCCCCGGGCAAGATCGTCGCCCTCGACCTCGGCCTCGTCGGGGAGATCGAGGACCGCGACCGGCTCAACACCGCCCGCATGCTGTTCGCCCTGGCGACGGGCGACGGCCCGACCACGGCCCGCGTCTTCTACGAGGAGTCGCCTCACACGGCGACGCCGGACTACGCCGCCTACGAGCGCGACATGAGCGAGTTCGTCGAGAGCGTCCGGGTGAAGGGGCTCGCGAACCTGCAGGTCTCGGCGGAGATCGGCCGGATCTTCGACATCCTGCGCCGGCACCGGATCCAGGCGCGGGCCCACATGACGATGGTGAACCTCGCGATCATGACGGCCGAGGGTCTCTCGAAGCGCCTGGCCCCGGAGATCGTGCTGGCCGAGGAGGTCCTGCCCTACCTGGCCGAAGCGCTCGGGGTCGCCGCGCCCGCGCCGCCGCCGCGCGCCGAGGCCTGAAGCCAGAGCGAGCCGAGCACCGCCACCGCCGTGTTCGCGAACAGCCCGATCACGCCCATGTGGACGCCGTCGATGCGCTTGGCACCGCCGAGGGTCGCCCCGGCGGCGAGCAGCGTCCCGACCACCACGCCGAGCAGCGCCGGCCGCGCGCGCAGGCCCGCCCAGTGCAGCGCCAACAGGAAGGCCGGAACGCACTGGATCAGGAGCTCCATCTTGAGCTCGATCAACCGCCAGAGCGTGAACCGCGGAAAGAGCGCGAGCAGGACGGCGACGAACATGATCGTGCCCGCGATGCGCTTGCCGAGCCGGGTCGTCCGCTCCTCACCGGCCGGCCGGCCGAGCAGGTCGACGGCCACGATCGAGGACAGCGAAAGGAGCACCGAATCCGCCGTCGACATGATCGCCGCGAGCGCCCCGACGAACACGACGATCGCCATGACCGCCTGGGCGGGCCCGACCGCAGCCCACTGCTCGAGAAGCCTCGGCATCACCGTGTCCGCGGCCACGCCGCTCATGCCCTCGAGGCGCGGGATCGCCGCGATCCCGATCAGGAAGACGACCGTCGTCGTGGCCAGAGGCATGAAGGTCATGAGCGCCATCGCCCGGGAGAGCGCCCGGCCGCTCCGGGCGGCGTAGACGCGCTGGATTGCCTGGGGGTACACGACGCTCGCGAGACCGAGCAGCAGGATGGTGCTCGCCCAGTTGTTCTGTTCGGTCCGGCCCGGCACCGCCACCGCCTCGGGGCGAAGCTCCGCCACGGCTCGCGTGATGCGCTCGAGCCCCCCGGAATCGCCGAGCACCCAGTGCAGCAGCGCCCCGAGCCCCACGAGCATCAGGATCCCCTGCACGGCATCGGTCCAGGCGACCGCGCGCATCCCGCCGAGGGTCTCGTAGAGCAGGATCAGAAAGGCGAGCCCGATGACGCCGGCCCAGAACGGCACCGCCCCCGCGGTGACGTGGCTCGTCACGTGCCCCATCGCCGTCAGCTGGGCCAGGAGGAAGTTCGCGAGGGCGACCGTCATCAGCCCGGCGCAGGCGGCGAGGAGCGCCTTGCCCCCGGGCTCCTTGCCGAAACGGAAGCGAAGCCAATCGCCGGGGGTGAGGAAGCCCTCGGCGACGGCGATCGGGCGAAGCTTCGGCACCAGCAGGTGGAACACGACGATGATCGACATCATGAAGCCGGTCGACATGATCCACGAGAAGCCGCGCCGGTACGCCTCGCCCGGGTAGCCGAGGAGCGAGTTGCCGCTGTAGGCGGTGGCGTAGAGCGTGAGGAACAGGACGAAGACACCGAGGCCGCGCCCCGCCAGGAAGTGGTCCGCCGGAGAGTGGTCCCGCCGCGCGCGCCGCGCCAGCTCGGCCACGACCACGACGCCGATCACGTAGACGACGAGGGCCTGAACCCCGAGTTCGCCGAACGTCATCGGGGCGCTTCCGCGGGCGAATCGTCCGCTCCGCCGTCTCGCGTGCTCGGCGGCTCGGGGTCGCGGACGTCGGTGGCGAGCCAGGCGAGCGAGTTCAAGACCGCCGCGGCGACGTAGCAGCCCAGCGCCACCATCACCCAGTCCGGGAGGCCGAAGAGGATCGCGCTCTCCGCGCCCGGCTCGCGGTACCACGGGATCGAGAAGACGTAGAGCAGCGCCACGCCGGCGAGCAGGAGCCCGCGGATCACTGCAGGCCCTCGAAGAGGGGCTCGACGCTCGACGGGTCGTCCCAGCTCCAGCGGTTCACCCGCGGATCCACGGGGAACTTGCAGAAGTCCTCGGCCGGCGCGGGCACGAGCCACGGATCGAGGGCGTGGGGCTCGTGGGTCTGCGCATCGAGCCACGCATCGACGCCCTCCTTCGAAAGGATCACCGGCATGCGGTCGTGGATCGGCGCCAGCAGCGCATTGGCCTCCGTCGTCACGATCGTGCAGGAGTCGATGGGATCGGCGCCCTCGGCCTCCCAGTGCTCGAAGAGGCCCGCCATCGCGAAGGCCCGCCCGTCCTTCCGGCGGACGTAGAAGGGCTGCCGGCGCTCGGCGACCCGGAACCACTCGTAGAAGCCGTCGGCGGGAATCAGGCAGCGCCGCTTTTGGAAGGCGTCACGGAAGGAAGGTTTGGCCGCGACGGTCTCCGCCCGGGCGTTGAACAGGGGCGCACCGGAGGCCTCCCGCGAGAAGTGAGGAACCAGCCCCCAGCGCCGCAGCTCGAGGGCGCGCCTGCCCTCGGTCGTCGCACGGACCGTCGCCACGGGCTGGGTGGGCGCGATGTTGAAACGGGGAGCGAGCTCCGGAACGTCCTCCGGATCCTGGCCGGCATCGAAGGGCCCGAAGTCGCCGTCGAGGGTCTCGGCCGGGCTCGCGAGCGTAAACCGTCCGCACACGGCTGCTACAGTAGCGCGCCGCACGAGGAGGCGGCCGCACCGTATGACGACCCAAGAGCCCTCGCACGCAACGCGAAACGGCGACGCCGCCCCGCCCGCTGGATCGACGCGCACGCTCGCGGCGCGCTCGGCGCTCGGCGGCACGTTGATGGGCCTCGCGAACCTGGTCCCGGGGGTTTCCGGCGGCACCATGCTTCTCGCCGCCGGCGTCTACGAAGCCTTCGTCACCGCGGTGGCCGACCTCACGACGCTGCGCCTCCGCCCCCGGGCCCTGCTCGTGGTCGGCGTCATCGCCGGATGCGCCGCGCTCTCGATCCTGCTCCTCGCCGGGCCGACCAAGACGCTGGTGATCGAGCAGCGCTGGGTGATGTACAGCCTCTTCATTGGCCTGACGCTCGGCGGCATTCCCCTCGTCTGGCGGATGGCGAAGCCCGCCTCTTCGACGGTCCTCGCGAGCGCTCTCGGCGGCTTCGGCGCCATGCTGCTGCTGGCCTTCGCCGACGGCGGCGGCAGCGGCGCCGAGGGCCCGGTCCCCCTCGTGATCGCCGGCATTGCGGGTGCCAGCGCCATGGTGCTTCCCGGCGTGAGCGGCGGGTACCTGCTGCTCCTCCTCGGCCAGTACGTCCCGATCCTCACGGGCATCGACCAGCTGAAGCAGGCCGTCTCGGGCGGAGGCGTCGACACGGTCGCCCTGCGCGAGGCGATGGCGGTGGTCGTTCCGGTCGGAGTCGGCGTCGCCCTCGGCATCGTCGGCGTGAGCAACCTCGTGCGCTGGCTGCTCGAGCACCTTCGCCAGGCCACCCTCGGCGTCCTGCTCGGGCTGCTCCTCGGCGCGGTCGTAGGGCTCTGGCCCTTCCAGGAAGGCGTGCGGCCGGAGCCGGGCGACGTCGTGAAGGGCCGGACCGTCACGGCGGCGAGCCTCGCGGAGATCGACCCCGAGGACTGGCCGCTCGAACGGTTCACCCCGACGCCGCTGCAGGCGGGAGCCTCCGTGCTGCTCGTCCTGCTCGGGCTCGGCGCGACGCTCGCCATCGACCGCATCGGCAGCGCGAACGCAGCGGACCCCACCACCACCCGATCAGGGTAGTTCGCTACCCACCCTTGCGAGCGCCCTGCCGTCGGCAGGCGCCCGGCAAAGGCATCGGCTTTCCCGCGCCGGGGCTCGCGAAGTGGCGGCACCTCCGCCCACGCCCACCCCTCGCACGGATCTTGCAGTCTTTGGACGCGAACCCTCTCCTTTCGGGAACGCCATGCATCGACTGCCCTTCGCCTCGCCGCGCGCCCTCGCCGTCGTCGGCTGCGCCTCCTTCGCCCTGCTCGGCTGCGGCGGCTACGCCAACATCGACCGCGACCTCGATACCCACCCGATCGTCACGACCGGAGCCGCCGCGACGATCCTCATGCCGAACCAGGCCGGCGTTCCGATGCCGAACATCGCGCCGAACGTCGGCCTGGCGCCGCCCGTCCCCGGCGCCGCGCCCGGAGCGCCCGGCGCCCAGGGAGGCCCTGCCGGAGCGCCCGGTGCCGCGGGAGCGCCCCAAGCTGCGGGCGTTCCGCAGGGCGCCGCACCGGGCGGCTTCGTGATGATCGGCGGGGCCGATCAGGACATCGAACGCCACCAGAAGGTGAACAACGAACCGGCCTGGGCGAAGGCCTTCAAGCTCCCCTTCCTCGTCGCCGCGTACCCGTTCAAGAAGGTCCACCAGGCCGTGACCGGCCCGGCGGATCCGACGGTGAAGGTCACGGGCGAAGCGCCCCCGGCGCCGCCGACGCCCGCCGAGCGCCAGGCCATGCGCGAGCAGGCGCTCCTCGAGGGCATGGAAAAGGAGCTGCAGGGACAGCCCGGCGGAGCCCCGGCTCCGGCGCCCGCGCCCGCTCCTCGTTACGCAGCGCGCACGCCGAGCGCACCGGCTCCGGCGACCTCCCCTTCCACCGGACGGCGCAGCATCGCCGCCGAGCTCGCCGCCCTGCGCAGCGCCATGGCGACGGGGAACCCGGCACCCGGCCCGGCTCCGCGGCCGCAGGCCTCCGCCTCGCCCGGCGCTCCGCAGCTCGCGGCCCCGCGAGCGGAGGCCCCGCAGGTCGCCGTCGCCCCCGCGCCCGAGCTCGTAAGGCTCTACGAATCCATCGATCGCGATGCCGACGGCAAGCCGGACCGCTGGGTCTACCGCCAGGGCCGCGACATCGTGGCCGAGGAGACCGACGACGACGGGGACGGCCGACCCGAACGGAAGGTCCACTACGTCCGAGGTACGGACCAGATCGCCCACGACGAAGAGGACACGGACCTCGACGGAACGGCCGACACCTTCACCGAGTACGAAGAGGGCGTGATCGTCCGGCGCCGGGCCGACGCGGATGGCGACGGCGAGGTCGACGTCTGGAGCTTCTATCAGGACGGCGTGCTCCTGCGCCACGAGCAGGACAGCGACGCCGACGGCTTTCGCGACCGCATGTCCTTCTACGCCGCGGGCCAGCTCGTCCGCGAAGAGGAAGACCGAAACGGCGACGGGCGCCCCGACCGCGTCACGCACTACGACGGCGAAGACCGCAAGACCCACCAGGAAGAAGACACCGACCGCGACGGCGTGATGGACGTCCGCTCCTTCTACCAGGAAGGCAAGCTGCGCCGCCGGGAGATCATCCAGTAGGCATGCCGCGCACCCTCGTCCAAGCCTTCGGCTTCCTGATCGGCGTCTGGATCGCCATCGTGCTGCTGATGCCGCTCGGCGCGCGCGGGGCGGACTTCAGCTCCGTGCCCGCGCGCGAGACGCTGTCCTCCCGTGCGGACGGCATCGCGGACCTCGAGCAGCGCATGCACCACTCGGTGAACGAGTGGCGGCAGCGCCATCACCTGATCGGCCTCGAGCGGCGGCCCGAGCTCGACGCCGTGGCGCGACGGCACAGCCAGGACATGGCCACGCGAGGGTTCTTCTCCCACGAGAACCCGGAGGGCGCGAACCCGGTCGACCGCATCCACGCCGGCGGCGTGGCCGGCTTCTCCCTCGCTGCCGAGAACGTCGGCATGACGAGCCGCCGCGATCCGAACCGCGAGGTCTTCCAGGGCTGGCTGCACTCCAAGGATCACTTCGAGAACCTGAGCGCGCCGGCGTTCAACGCGACCGGCATCGGCGTCGCCCGCCGCAGCGACGGAACCCTCTTCTACACCCAGGTCTACGTGACGTTCCCGCGCTGAGCGCGCGAACCGCTCCCGCTTCCCCACCGAGGTTGAACATGCGCCCCCAGCCCCTCGCCGCCGCACTCGCTCTCGCCACCCTCCTCGGAGCAGGCGCCGCGAACGCTGCCATCTCGGGCGTCTGCCCGGACGGCTCGATCTTCATCGTCCAGGACCGGCGGGCGATTCCGTGCCGCGCCGCGAAGGAGGTGGCCCCCGAAGAGGTTCCGCCGCTCAGGCCGGAGTACCTGCCCCGCCCCTACAGCTGGCAGGTCTATCGCGACAGCCAGAACCCGAACAACCCCTACAACCTGATCGACGCCGCCCGACGCGTCCGCGAACTCCAGGGTGCACCCCCGACGCCCGAGAACATGGCCTCCTCGAACGCGAACTCCGGGATCTCCCCGGGCTTCGGGGGACGGATTCCGGCCGGCACCGCCCGCACGGCCCAGGCGCCGCAAACCTTCGCCGCGCCTCCGCCGGCGCCGCGCGTCCCGGAGCTCCACCTCTCGACGGACGACGTCCGCGATCTCTTCCTCATCGTCGAGCTCTCCCAGCAGCAGGCGCCCGCCCGCTTCCTCAAGGAGGATGCACAGGGAGGCCTCGCCCTCGAGGTCTCGCTCGCCTGGTCCGATGCCTTCGATGGCCGCTTCCGCGCCGCCGCGCCCGAGGCCCGCGGGCCCGTCGTGCTGTTCACGGTGCTCGCCCACCGCGCCGACGCGTTCCACCCCAACTTCACGTTCGTCCAGGACCACGACACGTTCCGTCCCCGGATCGACGACCCGGCCCAGATGGGAATCCTCGAGGGAACGCTCGGGGAGATCGGCGCCGAGGAGGTCGTGCTCGGCTACGTGGTCCTTCCGGACCGGATGGATCCCGCCCGCTCTTGGGACGTCTACTGGAACGACCGCCGGATCGGGACCGTCCTCCGCCCCTAGGCGAAGCGCCCGGCCGGCCCTTCGAACCTTCCTTCGAGCGGCCGGGCCGTTTCTTCGAGCGGCTCGCCCGCTCGCCTCCGCGCCGCGCGTGGTCGAGCAGCTTCTTGCGTTCCGCCGCCGTGAGCTCGCGCGAGCCGCCCACGGGCATCTTCCCGAGCGAGAGCGGCCCCATGCGCGTCCGCACGAGGCGCCGCACCGGATGGCCGAGGCGTTCGAGCGAGCGCCGGATCTGCCGATTGCGGCCCTCGATCAGGGTGAGTTCGAAGCTCGAAACGTCCGAACGCGGCCGGTGCCGCAGGCGATCGACGCGGGCCGGCGCCGTGATCTCGCCCTCCCCCAGGTCGACGCCCTCGGCCAGACGCCGGGCATCGCCTTCGCGCAGCTTCCCGGCGACCTCCACCCGGTAGGTGCGCGGGCTCTCGTGGGAGGGGTGCAGCAGGGCCTGGGAGAGATCGCCGTCGTTGGTGAGGAGCAGAAGCCCTTCGGTCTCGCGGTCGAGCCGGCCGACGGGAAAGATCCGTGCGCGGCGTTCGTCGACGAGGTCGAGCACGGTCCGGCGGCCGCCGGGATCGCGCGCCGTCGTGAGCACGCCCGCCGGCTTGTTGAGCACCCAGTAGACGCGCGGTTCGTACCGAACGCGGCGTCCGTCGAGGGTGATCCGATCCGTCGTCGGGTCGGCGCTATCACCGACCTTCGCCGTCGCCCCGTTGACTGCGACCCGGCCCTCGTGGATCAACTCCTCGCACTTCCGCCGCGAAGCCACGCCGGCGGAGGCGAGAATTTTCTGGAGTCGTTCGCGAATGGGTCAGTGAAGCCCGCCGGGCGGCGGCGCGGAGGCGGGCTCCGGGTCGTCGGCCGTCGGGTCCGGCTCGGCGGGAGCGTCCGGTTCCGGAAGCGTCTCGAGGGTGGGATCTTCGCCCGCTTCCACCGGCAGGACCGCTCCCGCTTCGGCTCCGCCGACCTCGCCCAGGCGCTCCGTTCCGACCCCGAGGCCGTCCTCACCGAGCAGCTCCTCGAGATCGCGGAGGGCGGGCAGGTCCTTCAGGGTGGGCAGGCCGAAAACCTCGAGGAAGCGCTTCGTCGTCCCGTAGAGGATCGGCCGGCCCGGCACGTCACGCCGGCCGGCGATGCGAACCAGCTTGCGCTCGAGCAGGCCGCGCAGGATCGGACCGACGTCCACGCCGCGCACGTGCTCGATCTCCGAGCGCGTCACCGGCTGGCGGTAGGCCACGATGGCGAGCGATTCGAGCGCCGCGCGCGAGAGGCGCGCCGGGCGCTGGGCGTGCATCTGCTGCACGTAGGGCGCGAGGTCCGCCCGGGTCCGCATCTGGTAGCCGCCGGCCACCTGCCAGATCTCGAAGCCGCGGTCCTGGGCTTCGTACGCCTCGTTCAGCTCGTTCACGAACTCGGCCATCACCGCGGGCTTCCCCCGCGGCACGAGATCCGCCAACCGCGCCGCCGAGATCGGCTCCGGGGACGCCAGGATCAACGCTTCGACCAGCCGACGCTTTCCGTCCCGATCCATTACATGTACTCCGAGATGCGCTCGGCCCAGTTGCCTTCGAGCGCTTCGCCGCGCGAGCGGACGTGGATGGGGCCTTCGGGGGCGCCGCTCTCGCTCCGCCCCTGGTAGAGCCGCAGGCTGCCCAGGCGCGCAAGCTCGAGGATCGCGAGGAACGTCGCCACGACGATGGCCTTGGTGAACTCGTGGGGGCCGGGATCGCGGAGCAGGCTCTCGAAGGGAACCGCCTCGTCCCCGTCGATCCGCTCCATCACGGCGATCATGCGCTCGCGCACGGTGACGGGCTCGACCTCGAGCTCGTGGGCCGCGCCCGATGCCGGCGCGGAGCGCAGGACGTCGCGCAGGGCGCCGAGCAGTGCGGTGAGGTCCGCGGTGATCTCGCGCTCGGCCTCGGGCTCCTTCTCGGGCTCGGTCGCGCGCGCCGCGAAGACGTCGCGCCCGAGCCGGTGCCGGTCCCCGAGCTGTTCGGCGACCTCCTTGTACCGCTGGTAGTCGAGCAGGCGCCGCACGAGCTCGGCCCGCGGGTCGAGGGCCTCTTCCTCTTCCTCGACCTCGATCGGGAGCAGCATCTGCGACTTGATCCACGCGAGCGTCGCCGCCATGACCAGGTACTCGCTCGCGACGTCGATGTTGAGCTCGCGCATCACGTCGAGGTACCCAAGGTACTGCTCGCAGATGCGGGCGATCGGGATGTCCGTGATCTCGACCTCGTTCAGCCGGATCAGGTGCAGGAGCAGGTCGAGGGGCCCTTCGAAGATGGGCAGCTTCACGGCGTAGGGCGCCGCTTCGCGGGGCCCCGCGAGCGCTTCCGGAGTCAGTTCTGTCGGGACCGGAACCCCGGCTTCGGGATTCTCCATGGGCTTCCCCGGAGGATGTGCGAACACTGGGGCAGGAGGGCCACACGAATATGGGCAATCCCTCGGGGGCGGGCAAGGCGAAAGCTCGACCGCGGAGCCGAGCCGGCCCCGTGCCCTGGCGCGCCCTCAGGCCTTCTTGCGGCGGTGCCGGGCACCGGCCCGGCGGGCCAGTTCGTCCGCCAGGGCGAGGGCTTCGTCGCGGGTGCGGACCTCGCCGTCGAGGAAGGCGGTACGGACCCGGGCGAGGGCCCGCCCCAGGGCCGGGCCGGCCAGCCCGGCGGCGACCAGGTCGCGGCCGTCGATCGGCGCGCTGCGGCGGCGGTCCTCCCCGGCCCAGCGCGCGACGCGGCGCGCCAGGGTCGGCGGCGCGCCCGCGTGGAGCGCCAACAGCTCCTCGTCCCCGATCGGGTGGAGCACGGCGTCGATCGCGCCGCGGCCGCGCGCCCGCGTGAGCCCCTTCAGCCAGCGGTCGCGGTTCTTCGGGAAGGCGACGACGCGCTCGAGGCCCTCCCCTCTCAGCCCGAAGCGCTCGCCGGCCCGCCGCCGCAGCCCGGCCGGGAGCGGTGCGAACCAGAGACAGAGGCCGGAGAGGACGGCGCGGCCGCGGAGCGCGAAGGGAGGCTCGGCGAGGCTTCGACCGAGCCGGCGCAGGGGCGTGACCACGGTTCGGGGCAGCTCGAGGCCGGGCTCGATCGCCGCCATCACGTGCCACTTCGCGAGACAGCGGAGCGCCTCGGCGGGGTTCAGGTGGAGCGGTGCGTCCGCGAAAAGCTTCGTGAGTTCCCGGCGCAAGCGGTCGCCGCTCACGCGTCCGAAGGCGCCTTCGCGAAGCGCGTCGCGGAGCGCGGCCCGTGACCTCCGTTCGAGGCCGAAGCCGAGCCGGGGCGAGAGGCGGGCGGCGCGCAGGGCGCGGGTGGGATCGTCGCAGAAGCTGCGCGGGTGATGAATGCGAAGGACCTTCTCGTGGAGGTCCGCGAGCCCCCCCATCGGGTCGACGAGCCCGCTGTGGCGGCGCCGGGCCACCGGCGAGAGGGGCAGCGCCATCGCGTTGACGGTGAAGTCCCGCCGCGCGAGGTCCGTCTCGAGCGTGCCGGGGCCGACGGTCGGCAGCGCTCCGGGGTGCGCGTAGCTCTCGTCCCGGACCGTCGCGACGTCGAGCTGGGCCTCGCCACGGCCGAGCGTCACCGTCCCGAAGCGCCCGTGGACCACCCTCGGCGCATCCGGTGCGGCCCGCTCCGCCAGCCACGCCGCGTCCCGGCCCTCCTGGGGTTCGACGATCAGATCGACGTCCCGGATGGGGATGCCGAGCAGGTGGTCCCGCACCGGCCCGCCGACGAGCAGGATCGAGAGCTTCTCCTCGCGCGCGGTGCGCAGCACGGCATCGAGCAAGGGCCGCGCCGCCTCGGGCATGGCGGCGCGGATCTCTGCCAGGGTCGGCTCGCTCACGTGCGCCGCTTGGGCTTCCCCGGCCGCGGCTGCGGCGGGCCCCCGGCCTTCGCGCCGGCCCCCTTCGCGCGCCGGCCACGGGGGTGCTTGGCCTCGACCGTCGATCGCAGCCGTTTCCGGCTGACGTGGGTGTAGATCTCGGTCGTCGCGAGATCCGCGTGGCCGAGCATCGTCTGCACCGCGCGCAGGTCGGCACCGCCCTCGAGGAGGTCGGTCGCGAAGGCGTGGCGCAGGACGTGGGGTGAGACGCGCTCCGTCGGGATGCCCGCCTTGCGGGCGATTCCGCGCAGCCGGTCGAAGAAGTTCTGCCGCGTCATCGCCGCGCCCCGGCGCGAGAGGAACACGGCGTCCGAGTTCCGGCGCGATGCGCGGGCGAGCAAGGGCCGGGCCTCGGCCAGGTAGCGGTCGAGGGCCTCGAGCGCCGGATCGCCGAGCGGAACGATCCGCTCCTTGCGCCCCTTCCCCAGCACGCGGACCCAGCCCGCCCGCCGGTCGAGCCCGGCCAGGGGCAGGCTCACCAGCTCGGAGACGCGCAGCCCCGCACCGTAGAGCACCTCGAGCATGGCGCGATCGCGGCAGCCGAGGGGGTCCTCGGGGTCCGTCGCGTCGAGCAGGGCTTGGGTCTCGTCGCTACGCAGGGTGCGCGGCAGCGGTGCGCCGAAGCGCGGCGCCGTCACGCCGTCGACCGGGTCGGCGACGCACTCGCCGCGGCGGGCGCCGAACTGCACCAGCCGCCGAACCGCCGAGAGCGCCCGGGCCCGGCTGCGCGCGGCGAGGCCCACGGCCTCGAGGTGGCGCACGAACCCGGTCACGTGCTTCGTCGCGAGGTCTCCGAGCGACGCGACGCCCTGACCGCCCAGGTACTCCGCGAAGCGCGCCAGGTCGCGGCCGTAGGCTTCGACCGTCTTCGGAGACAGGTTCCGCTCGACGCCCGTGTGGAGCAGGAACGCGTCGATGCTCGCATCGAGGGCCGGCGCTCGGCTCACGGCGCTTCGCGAAGGTTTCGAGCCGCGGAGAGAAGCCTCATGCAGCCTCGGTGGTTTCGTCTTCGAGCACGGCCGCCAGCGCCTCTTCCAGACGCCGAAGCTGCTCCGTGTCCGTGATCTTCTTGCCGTTCCCGTCCTTCAGGTAGAAGGTGTCGGTCACTTGATCGAGAATCGTCGCGGCCTTCGAGATGAAGATCTCGAATCCCATGCCGGCGATCACCCGCGTGAGGTCGTAGAGCAGGCCGCGCCGGTCGTTCGCCGCCACGTCGACGATCGTGTAGAAGTCGGATTCGGAGTTCGAGATCAGGACCGATTGCGGACTCTGCACGGGCGGTCCCTGCATGCCGACCTTCACCCGGCCCTGGTGCACCAGCGTTCCGAGGTCGACGCGTTCGTCGAGGGCTCCCTCGAGAATCTCGCGGAGGCGGTTCCAGGCCACCTCCTGCTCTTCCGGCCCCCCTCCCGGCGTCTCGACCCGGTAGATCTCGAGGGCCAGCCCCGAGCGTGTCGTGTAGACGTGGGAGCCGAGGATGTTCAGGTTCGCGGCGGTGATCGCCCCGGCCGTCGTCGAGTAGAGGCCGTGCACGTCGCGGGTGCACAGGATGAACTCACTGACGTCACCCTTGGCCCGAACAGCCGTCGCCATCTTGTCCTCGGGCTTCAGACTGAAGGCCACCATCGCGTGCCGGGTGATCTGGCGCGGGGTGTGCGAGATGAAATAGCGCTGGGGCATCACGGAGAAGAACTCGTCGATGCGGCCGTCGCCGACGCCCTGGGCCTGGATCTCCTTGCGCGCGGCCTCGCGCCGCTCGTCGACGCGGGCCTGGACCTGCTCGAGGGCCCGGCGCGGATCCTCGCCGCCGGCCTCGAGGAACTCCGAGGTCCGCTCGAAGAGCTCCCGCAGGAGCTGCCCCTTCCACTCCGTCCAGGCCGTGGGCGAGGAGGCCCGGATGTCGGCGAAGGTCAGTAGATAGAGGTTGCGCAGGTTCTCCCGGTCGCCGGCCTGACGCGCGAACTCGACGATCAGCTTCGGGTCCGAGAGGTCGCGGCGCTGCGCGACGTGCGACATGAACAGGTGATACTTCACCAGGTAACAGACCCGCGCCGCGCGCAGCGGTTCGAGCCCGAGCCGCTCGACGCAGCGCACCGCGCGGTCGAAGCCCTTCTCCGAGTGGTCGCCGCCGAAGCCCTTCCCGATGTCGTGCAGCAGGCAGCCGAGGTAGAGGACCGCCTTGTCCGGCACGTCGTTCTGGATGAGGTCGGTCAGGTCCGGCACGAAGCCCTGGTACTCGTTCTTCCAGAGCCGGCGGAGCTCTTCCACGAGGAAGATGCTGTGCACGTCGACGGTGTAGGTGTGATAGATGACCTGCTGCCAGCGGCAGACGATGTGCTCCCACTCGGGAAGGAACGCCGCCAGTGCCCCGACCTCGTTCATCGTCATCAGCGTCCGCATGACCTGATGCTCGGCCTCGAGGATGGCGAGGAACTGGGCGGTGTTCTCGGAGTCGCTGCGGTAGGCGTCGTCCATCAGGTCGAGGTTCTCGCGGACGAGGCGCTGGGCCGTCCGCGAGAGCGGGACGTCGTGACTCTGGGCGACGTGGAAGACGGAGAGCAGGCGGCCGGGTTTCGCCCGGAGGTGCTCGGCGTCCGGGACCTCGAGATGGCCGTCCGCGATGCGGAAGCCGTCCTCGACCTCCCGGACCACGCGCCGCACGCGTGGCCCGCGCGCGTGGGCGAGACACTGCCCCAGCACCAGCTCGGACGTACTCCGCACCACCCGGACGTGGCGGTAGTAGTCGCGCATGAAGCGCTCGACGGGAAGGGAGCCCGCGTCGTCGTCTTCGGCGTAGCCGAAGGTCCGGGCGATCCGGTCCTGGAGCTCGAAGCTCATCTGGTCGTTCTTGCGCCCGGCCACGAGGTGGAGCTCGTTGCGTGTGCGCCAGAGGAAGTCGAGCGCCTCGCGATACTCCGCCTCCTCCGCGTCCGTGAGGAGCTTGAGACGCGCGAGCGCCTCGAGGGAGCCTTCGGTGCCGAAGGCGGCCACCGTCGCCCAGCAGGCGGCGTGGTAGTCGCGCAGACCGCCCGCGCCCTCCTTCAGGTTGGGCTGCAGGAGGTAGATCGACTCTTCGTAACGCTTGTGCCGGTCGCGGATGTCGTCCATGCGGGCCTGAATGAGACTCGCGGCGTGACGCTTCACGTCCTTGCGGACCTTCTCGCGCAGGATCGCCCCGACCTCCGCGTCGCCGGCCAGGACGCGCAAGTCGAGCAGCGCGGTGCGGACCGTCCCGTCCTGGCTCGCCATGCGACGGGTCTCGCGCGCATCGCGCGTCGCCGCGCCGACCTGGAGCCCCGAGTCCCACAGCCAGTACTGGAGCTTCTCGCACACCGCCTTCACCCAGGCCGTCGGCCGGCGCGCGTGCAGGAGCAGGAGATCGATGTCCGAATAGATCGCCATCTCCTGACGGCCGTAGCCCCCGACGGCCAGCACGCTCAGGCGGTCGCCCCGACGCCAGCTCTGATCGCCCGCCGCCTCGACCGCGCGGTCGTAGAGGGCCGTCACCAGCTCGTCGACGAGGTCCGAGTGCGCCGCGTTGACGGTGCGGGCGCTCGTCTCGTCGCGGTGGAGCTTGAGCAGGTACGCCTGCACCCCCTCGAGGTAGCCGCGGATCGCCGGCACCCACTCCTGGGACTTCGGATCGACCTCCCCGAGCGCGCGGCGGATGACGGGGCGAGCGCTCACGACCCCTCCTCGGGAGGAAGCCGATCCCGCAGCGAGGCGAGCATCGTCAGCGCCTCGAGGGGCGTCAGCCGGTCGGGCTCGAGCGCGCGCAGCCCGTCGAGGACTTCGCGCTCCTCGACGCGCACGCCTCCCGCGGCGTTCCCCGCGAACAGGCCGAGCTGCGAATCGCTCCCGCCCCCGGCCGGCGTTCCCGCCAGGCGCGAGCGGCCCTCGGCATCCCGCTCCCCCGACTCGAGATTCGCGAGGATCTCGTGGGCCCGGCGAATCACCTCGGCGGGCAGGCCCGCGAGACGCGCGACCTGGATGCCGTAGGAGCGGTTCGCGCCCCCGGGCGCGATCCTTCGCAGGAACACGACCTCGTCCTTCCACTCGCGCACCTCGAAGTGCGCGTTGCCGACGTGTTCCTTGGTCGCGGCCAGCTCGGTCAGCTCGTGGTAGTGCGTCGCGAAGAGCGTTCGTGGACAAAGCCCGGGCGTGTCGTGGAGGTACTCCGCCACGGCCCAGGCGATCGAGAGGCCGTCGAAGGTGCTCGTGCCGCGCCCGATCTCGTCGAGGATCACGAGGCTCTGGCCCGACGCCTGCCCGAGGATCTCCGCCGCTTCGCGCATCTCGACCATGAACGTGGACTCGCCCCGGGCGAGGCGGTCCGAAGCGCCCACCCGCGTGAAGACACGGTCGACCACGCCGATGCGCGCGGAGTCCGCCGGGACGAAGGAGCCCATCTGCGCGAGCAGCACGATCAGGGCGACCTGCCGGAGGTAGGTGCTCTTGCCCGACATGTTCGGCCCGGTGAGGAGCAGGATCCCCGTCCCGTCGGGGTCGAGGTGGGCATCGTTCGGGACGAACTCCTCGCTGCCCTGGGCCCGGAGCAGCGGCTCGATCACCGGGTGCCGCCCTCCCGCGATCGCGACGACGCGGCTGTCGTCGACCTCCGGCCGGATCCAGCCGCCCTCCCGCGCCACCTCGGCCAGCGAGGCCAGGGCGTCGAGGTTCGCCGCCGCGTCCGCCGCCGCGTGGATGGCGGCGCCGTGGGTCAACACCTCGCGGCGGACCCCTTCGAACACCTCGCGTTCGAGAGCGGCGGCACGATCGCTCGCGCCGAGCACGGAGCTCTCGACGTCGCGCAGCTCCGGCGTCGTGAAACGCTCGGCGTTCGCGAGGGTCTGTTTGCGCTCGTAGTCCTCCGGGACCTTGCCGAGCTGAGACTTGCTCACCTCGATCGCGTAGCCGTGCACCGGGTGGAAGCGCATCTTCAGGGTGGCGATGCCCGTCCGCTCGCGCTCCTTGGTCTCGAGCCCGGCGATCCACTCGCGGCCCTTCCGTGCGGCTTCGCGAAGGGCGTCGAGCTCCGGACGGAAGCCGTCGCGGATGTAGCCGGTCTCGTTCGCGCCGCGGGAGCCGCGCGGGATCACGGGCGGGTCGTCCACCAGCGCCTCGGCGAGCAGGTCCACGGCGGCCGGCACGGGCTCCGGCGCCACGACGACCTCCGGGCGATGCGGCGCGAGCCCACGCTCCGAGCCCGCCTCCTCCGCCAGGGCCTCGCTCACCGCCGGGAGGGCCGCCAGCGCATCCCGCAGGGCGGCGAGATCACGCGGCCCGGCGTTGGGCCGGCCCGCCTTCGCGAGCAGGCGCTCCGGGTCGCGAACGCCGGAGAGCGCCGTGCGCAGCCGGGCGCGAACCCGGTCCCGCTCCGCAAGCCAGGCCACGCCCTCCTGGCGCCGGGCCACGGCATCGACGCCGAGGAGCGGGTAGGCGATCCAGCGCGCGAGGCGCCGGGCCCCCGGCGCACACCGGGTGCGGTCGAGCGTCGCGACGAGGGTGCCGTGGCGGCTGCGGTCCTCGCTGCTCTCGAAGAGTTCGAGGTGACGCCGCGTCGAGGCATCGATGACCATCGCGTCCGAGAGCGCGTAGCGGCGGAGGCGCTGGACCTGATCGAGGGCGAAGGGCTGGTTCGCGGCGAGGTAGTCGACGAGGGCGGCGGCGGCTCGGCCCGAGGGCGTTCGGTCGCCGGGCTCGAGACCGTCGACGGAAGTCTCGCTCTCGCCTTCGCCCGCGCGGATCGGCGTGAGCGCCGCGTTCGGCAGGTGCAGCCGCACGGCGTCGATCACGCGGGGCTGCGCCTCCTCGGGATGGAGCACCTCGCGTGGCGCAATCCGCTCGACCTCTTCGAGGAGTGCGGACGGCAGGCCCTCGCCCTGCGGGTCGGGCACGCTCGTCATCCGGAAGTCGCCCGTCGAGACCTCGAGGGCGGCGAGGCCCGCGTCTCGCCCATCGCTTCCGGGAACCAGGGCGACCACCGCCACCTCCTGGTTGCCCTCGAGTCCTTCCGGGTCGCCCACGAGGCCCGGCGTCACGACCTCGACCACCTGGCGCTTCACGAGCTTCTTCGTCTGTCGCGGGTCTTCGACCTGCTCGCAGATCGCGACGCGGTGCCCGAGCTCCGTCAGCCGCTTCACGTAGCCGTCGGCGCTGTGCACGGGGATGCCGCACATGGGAACGGCGTCGGGTTTGCCCTTGTCGCGCGTCGTGAGAGCGATCTCGAGCAGCGGCGCCGCCCGCTCGGCGTCTTCGAGGAACATCTCGTAGAAGTCGCCCATGCGGTAGAGCAGGATCGCGTCCGGATGTTCGGCCTTGATCGCCAGGAACTGGCGCATCATGGGCGTCTCGAGGGCCAAGCGAGCGCGCGGGCTCACTCGAGGTGCTCCTCGACGCCGAGCAGGCCGCGGCGTTCGAGCACACCGAGCAGCTCGGCGTAGCTCTTCAGCGCGTCGCCGTGGTTGCCGTCGGCGAGCAGCGCGCGGCCGAGCGCCGCCAGGGCCGTGAGGTTCGAGGCGTCGCGGTCGAGCACCTCGCGGATCTGGGCGATGGCCCCCTCGCGGTCGCCCCGGGCAGCGCGTGCATCGGCCAGGGCGAGCCGGGCCGCGGGGTCCTCGGGCTGCGAGGCCAGCAGGCCTTCGAGATACGTCTCGTAGTCCCGCGCTTTTCCGGACGCGGCAAAGGTCGCGGCGAGCTGCGAGTAGACACGAGGCCCGGCCCGTCGATCGATCTCCGGAACCTTCCGCCAGGCCGCGAGCGCCTGCTTCGGGCGGCGCTCCTCGGCCTCGATGCGCCCGAGCAGGGTCCAGGCGTCGACGTTCTCCTTGTTCCGGCGGAGCGCCTTCTTCAGGGCCTTGCGCGCGTCCCCCGCGCGGCCTTCGGCCTCGGCGGTGCGCGCCAGCTCGACGTAGAGCGCCGACTCCCGAGGCGAGGCATCCCGCCGCTCGATCTTCGCGAGCCGCTTCTCGATCTCGATCGCCCGTTCGTGGTCGCGCACGCTGTCGAGGAGCGCGGCCAGCTCCTTGAGCGCCTTCGGGTGGCTCGAATCCCGCGAGAGCACCTCCTCGAAGGAGGCGATGGCCCGGCGCAGGAAGCCTCCCGCGCGAAAGTCGCTCGCCAGCTCCGAGAGCACCTCGGTGTTCTGGTCCTGCTCGAGCTCGGGCCGCAGCAGCAGGTTCTGGTGGATGCGGATGGCCCGCCCCACCTCACCGCGCTCGCGGTAGAGCCTCGCGAGCAGCAGATAGGCGTCGATCTCGTCCGGGTCGAGCTGCGCCGCGCGGGCGAGCAGCTCCTGCGCGCGCTCGAGATCCCGGTCGAGAAGCGCGTAGAGCGCCTCGCGAACCGCCGCGTTCGGCGTGTCCGGTGCGCGCGAGCCCCGGAACGCGCGCTTCCACCACGACATGGCGTCAGGCGCTCCGTTCGTTCGGAGCCGCGGCGGCCGGCGGGGCTTCCTCGTCGCTCGCCACCAGCGGAAGGTTTCGCATCTGGTGGATCTCGGACTCGAGGCCCTCGGCGACCTTGCGATAGCGCCGGGCCACCCAGCCCTTCTTCGCGATCTCGTACAGCGAGAAGAACCCCGTCACCAGGACGCCCGCTCCGAAGGAGCCGAGCAGCAGTGCCCAGATGGGGACCTCGGGCAGCACGCCCGCGAGGTAGTCCACGGGCACGGTCGTGGCGTTCGCGTTCACGAACTTCACGGAGCCGACGATCAAGCCGGCGACGATCGCCAACAGCAACACAGTCCGAACGATCCGCATCTTCGGAGGTCCCCGGGGCCCGAAGGCCCTGCTAGCAGACTAGGAGGTGGCGTCCGGGCCTTCGCCCGAGCTCTGGTCCACCATCTCCTTCAGTTCCTTGCCGACCTTGAAGAACGGCGTGCGCTTGGCCGGAATGTGCACCTCTTCGCCCGTCTTCGGATTGCGCCCCTCGCGCGCCTCCCGGACCTTGACCTGGAAGCTTCCGAAGCCCCGGATCTCGATCCGTTCGCCCGTCTTGAGGGCATCCGTCATCGAATCGAAGATGGTATTGACGACGACCTCGGTGTCCTTCTTCGAGATGTGCGGCGTCTTCTCCGCCACCTTCTCGATGAGCCCGCTCTTCGTCATCCGTCTCCCCTTGCCCGCCGGCTTTCACCGCGGCGCATTGGGTGCCTCCCCCAGAACCCCGGCCACCAAGGCGCCGGGTTCCGACCACCGGGGGTGACACCGCCCCCCGGTGGCCTCATGAACCCTAGTCGTCCGAAGCGGCCTCTTTCTCGGCCATCTTCTGCTTCAGCAGGTCTCCGAACGTGGAGGTCTGCTGACGCGACTGCTGCTCGGCCATGCGCTTGAGCGCTTCGCGCTCCGCCTGGTCGTGCACCGCACGGATCGACAGCGAGATCTTCCCCTCGGCGGGGTCGACCTTGGTGACGATCGCCTTCACGCGCTCGCCGCTGTTGATCACGTCCGACGGCTTCTCGACCCGCTCCTGCGCGATCTCCGAGCTGTAGACCAGGCCCTCGATCCCCTCTTCGAGCCGCACGAATGCGCCGAAGTCGGTGACGTTGGTGACCTCGCCCTCGATCTCGCTGCCCAGCGGGTAGCGCTTCTGGATGTCGTCCCACGGGTTGGTCTCGAGCTGCTTGATGCCGAGGGAGAACTTCTCGTTCTCCTTGTCGATCTTCAGCACGACCGCGTTGACTTCATCGCCCTTCTGGAACTTCTCGCTCGGGTGCTTGATCTGCTCCGTCCACGAAATGTCCGAGACGTGCACCAGCCCGTCGATGCCCTCTTCGAGCCCGACGAACACACCGAAGTTCGTGATGTTGCGGACCTGGCCCGAGACGTGGGTCCCGACCGGGTACTTCTGCTCGATCACGTCCCACGGGTTCGGCTCGATCTGCTTCATGCCGAGCGAGATCTTGCGGTTCGTCTCGTCCACGTCGAGCACGACGGCATCGACCTGGTCGCCCTGGGTCACCACCTTCGACGGGTGCTTCACGCGCTTGGTCCACGACATCTCCGAGACGTGGATCAGGCCCTCGATGCCCGGCTCGAGCTCGAGGAAGGCGCCGTAGTCCGTGAGGGCCACGACCTTGCCCGAAACCCGCTTGCCGATCGGGTAGCGCATGCTCGCGTCGACCCACGGATCCGGCTGGATCTGCTTCAGGCCGAGGGAGACGCGCTCCGTCTCCGCATCGAACTTCAGGACCTTGACCTTGATCTCCTCACCGACCTGGAAGAGCTCCGACGGGTGATTCACCCGGCCCCACGACATGTCGGTCACGTGGAGCAGGCCGTCGATGCCGCCGAGATCGATGAAGGCGCCGTAGTCCGTGATGTTCTTGATCACGCCGTCGACGATCTGGTCTTCGGTCAGCTGGCCGAGCGTCTCCTCGCGGAGCTTCTTGCGCTCCTTCTCGAGCAGGACCCGGCGCGAGAGCACGATGTTGCCGCGGCGCTGGTTGAACTTGATGATCTTGAACTCGAGGCGCTTGCCGAGCAGGTCCTCGAGGTTCCGGATCGGCCGGAGGTCCACCTGGGAGCCCGGCAGGAACGCCTTCACGCCGATGTCGACCGCGAGGCCGCCCTTCACGCGCGAGACGATCACGCCCTCGACGGCGCGGTCGTCGTCGTAGGCCTTGCTGATCTCGTTCCATAGCCGGACGCGGTCCGCCTTCTCCTTGGAAAGGACGATGCGTCCTTCTTCGTCCTCGGTCGACTCGACGAGCACCTCGACGGTATCGCCCACCTTGATGTGGAGCGTTCCGTCCTCGTCCATGAATTCCCACGTGTCGATGAGACCTTCGGACTTGAAGCCGACGTCCACCTGTACGTGGTCGTCATCCATCGCCACGACCTTGCCGTCGACGACTTCTCCCTCCTTCACCTGCTTCATGCTCTCTTCGAAGAGAGCGGCGAAGGATTCGTTCGGGTTTGCTTGATCAGACATTCTGTTTGCTACTTGCCTTTCGGGTGGCCGCCTCGGGGGCAGCCTGGATTTCCGGGTTTTCGCCCCCGGATCGGGCGTTGGAATCGTCTTCTGTGCCGCCGCGCTGGGCGGCGGCGAGGTTCTGCCGGGCCTCGGTGATGGCCCGTTCGAGAGCTTCCGCGTCGCCGGCCTCGAGCTCCTCGGCGTAGCGCGAGAGCACCCGGGCCACCTCCCGGAGCGGCCCGGCGATGGATTTGGCGTTGGCCACGAGGATGTCGCTCCAGAGCTCGGCGTCGCTCTGGGCAATGCGGGTGAAGTCCCGGAAGCCACTCCCGCCGAGGCGGCCGGCCTCCGGCGGCGCGGTGCCGAGGGCCTGGGCGAAGGCGAAGGCGAGCACGTGCGGCAGGTGACTGACCCAGGCGACCTCGGCATCGTGCTGGCCGGGCTCCCGGTGCACGACGTGGGCGCCGAGCCGGGCCCAGAAGGCCGAGACGCGCTCGACGGCCCCGGGGTCGCTCTTGGCGCTCGCCGTCACCACGCAGGGCGCGCCCTCGAACAGGTCGGCGCGGGAGTGTTCGACGCCGCGCAGGTGGCTCCCCGCCATCGGGTGCGAGCCGACGAAGGGAACGCCCGGCGGCAGGAGCCCGGGGAGCGTTTCTTCGAGCAGGCCCTTCACGCTGCCGACGTCGGTCACGATCGTGCCCGGCCGCAGATTCGGCGCCGCGCGCCGGAGCTGCTCTTCCATGCTCTGCACGGGCGTCGCGAGCACGACGAGATCTGCATCGGCGACGGCGCGCTCGACCGGGGCCGTCGCGTCGACGACGCCATCGCGAACCGCGGCATCGAGCGCGTCCCGGCGGCGCCCCGTACCGACCACGGCACGCGCCGCGCCGCGAGCCCGCGCCGCCAGCGCGACCGACCCGCCGAGCAGTCCGAGGCCGAGGATCGCGATGCGTTCGAAGCGTCCGTCGTGCATCACGCGCCCTCCCGCAGTCGCCGCAGGGCCTTCACGAGCTTCTCGTTCTCTTCGGGCAGGCCGATGGTCACGCGCACGTAGTCCGTCAGGCCGAAGCCGCCCATCGGCCGGATGATCACGCCTTCGCGGAGCAGCGGCTCATAGACCTCGGCACCGGTGCGCACGAGGACGAAGTTCGCCTCGCTCGGAACGACCTCCATGCCGAGCGCGCCGAGCTCCTTCGTCAGGTACGCGATGCCTTCCGTGACGCAGGCGCGGGAACGCGCCACGTGCTCCGGGTCGCCGAGCGCCGCGACCGCGGCCGCCTGGGCCGGAAGGTTCACGTTGAAGGGATGCCGCACCCGCTCGAGGAAGCCGGCGAGCTCCGCGTCCGTGATGCCGTAGCCGATGCGCAGGCCGGCCAGGCTGTGGATCTTCGACATCGTGCGCAGGACGATCGTCCCCGGGCGGCGCGAGACCTGGCCGATCGAGTCCGGGAAGTCTTCGCGCGTGGCGAACTCGTAGTAGGCCTCGTCGATCGCGAGCACGACCCCGGCGGGCAGGACCTCGACGAAGCGCTCGAAGGCCTCGCGGCCGAAGGTCGTGCCCGTCGGGTTGTTCGGATTGCAGAGGATCACGAGCTTCGTCCGCTCGTTCACCGCGGCGAGCATGGCGTCGAAGTCGTGGCCGAAGGCATCGTCGAGCGGGATCGGGACGGGCGTTCCCCCCGCACCGGTGACGACGATCGGGTACATGGCGAAAGACGGCCACGGGTAGACGCACTCGTCTCCGGGCCCGAGCAGCGCCTTCGCGAGCAGGTCGAGGACCTCGCTCGAGCCGTTCCCGAAGAAGAGCGCCTCGCCGTCGAGACCGAGGTTCTCGGTGAGCGCCCGACGCAGGGCGAAGCCGTGCCCGTCCGGGTAGCGGTTCACGCCCTCGACGGCTTCGCGGAGCGCGGCCAGGGCCTTCGGCGACGGGCCGAAGGGGTTCTCGTTCGAGGCGAGCTTCACCGAGCCCTCGATGCCGAGCTCGCGTTCGAGCTCCTCGATCGGCTTGCCCGGCTCGTAGGGCTTGAGCGAGCGGACCCAGGGATGCACGAGTCGTTCGATCGACACTAGACGGCCCGCCCCGGGTCGTTCAGGGGCTGCCCGTCGTCGGCGCGCGTCAGCGCCCGCGGGAAGGAGCCGAGCACCTTGTAGGAGTTCACGCGCTTCGACGCGGCGGCCAGGGCGTCCTGCACGCGCTGCTCGGCGACGTGCCCCTCGAGGTCGATGAAGAACAGGTACTCCCACGGCCGCCCCTTCAGCGGGCGGGACTGGATCGAGGCGAGATTCACGCCGTGCTGCGCGAACGGGTCGAGCAGGCGGTGGAGCGCCCCGGACTCGGCCTTGCGCAGGGTGAAGACCACCGAGGTCAGATCGCGCCCGCTCGGCGCGGGCGGGCGCTCGCCGATCACGAGGAAGCGGGTCGTGTTGTCGCGGCGGTCCTCGATGGCCCGCTCGAGGATCTCGAGGCCGAAGATGTCGGCGGCGAGCTCGCTCGTGATGGCCGCGACATCCGGCGTCTCGGCGGCCCACTCCGCGGCGCGTGCGGTGCTCTGGGTCTCCACGGTCTCGATGCCCGGCAGGTGACGCGCCAGCCACTCGCGGCACTGCGCCAGGCCCTGCGGGTGCGAGGCCACGCGCTTCACGTCCTCGAGCCGTCCCGACTTCGACATCAGACACTGGGAGATGCGCAGCACGATCTCCGCGCAGATCGTGGCTTCGCTCTCGACGCAGCGGTCGAGGGACTGGGTCACGACCCCTTCCGTGCTGTTCTCGATGGGCACGACGCCGAGGTCCGCGACCCCGCGCTCGACCGCGGCGTAGACGTCCGGGATCGTGGCCGCCGGGACGAGAGCCGCGAGGCCGCCGAACTGACGGCGCGCCGCGAGGTGGGCGAAGCTGCCCTCCGGCCCGAGGAAGGACACCCGGACCACGCGTTCGAGGGAGCGCGTCGCACTGATGATCTCGCGGAAGACGTTCGGCAACCCGGCGTCGGGAAAGGGACCTTCGTTGTCGCTTCGCAGGCGCTCGACGAGATCACGCTCCCGGGCCGCCGCGTACACCGGCGTGGCCTCGCTCTCCTTGTGACGCCCGACTTCCTGCACCAACCGCGCACGCTCGTTGAGCTTTTCGAGGATCAGACGATCGACGGCATCGATCTCGCGACGCAGGCGTTCGAGCTCCGGGCCTTCGGCGACCGGATCGAGCGAAGGGCTTCGCTGTCCCTGCTGCGTCATGCGCGACTCCGTGGGAGGACACGAACTCGGGAGAGGCACGGCGCGGAAGCGCCGCTAACCCCCTGAAAAGACAGGCGCAATATATCGGAGGGGGAAACGGCCTGCCAACCCCCCTTCGGACGATTCCGGTGTGCTGACAAGGGTTTATCCGCCTCCGGGCCCGGTGGCCTTCCGCCGGGCCTCCGCGGCCCACCCAGGAGCCCGAATTCGCTGCTCTCGGGGTGACTTCCCCTCAAGAGGGTCCGATGGCCTGCCGATTCTGGGGGGAGGAGGCCCTGCCGCTCCCATGGAATCCCCCCGCCTGTCGCGGAGGCTCGTCAGCCTCCCGGCTCGAATCGTGCTGTTCGTCTGCGCGGCCACCCTCGTCACGGCGGGGCTGGTGGGGGGCGTGGCCCTGTACCAGGCCCGCGCGAGCGTCGAAGCACACCTCGACCAGACCAGCCGCGAGGCTCTCGCGAACGCCGCGGTCGGCGACGGTGCACGGCGGATCCGCGGGAGCGAACTCGGCTGGCAGGGCGCAACGCTCCTCCCAGACGGAACCCTCCGCCCCGCCGTCGCGACGACGCGGGGCTGGTCCCTCCCGCCGGGCTGGCCCTCGGAGGGCCTCGAGTCCCCGACCGCGCGGGTGATCCACGGGGACGCGAACGGGGACATCTGGGTCCTACGCGGCCAACGAAACGGGGACGCAAGCCATTGGCTTCTCGTCCGGAGACCGTTCGAGGAAGCCTACGCGCCCTTCCTCTCGCTTCTCCCGGTCGTGTTCATCCTCGGCTCGGCCGCCGTCTTCGTCTTCTGCTGGATCGCGTACTGGCTGACCGCGTCCGTCGTCCACCCGATCGAGCTGCTCGCGGCCGAAGCGCGCCGGATCTCCCAGGGCGATCTCCACACGGAGCTCTCCCTTCCCGCCCGCAGCGACGAGGTCGGCCTTCTGGCGCGAACCTTCAACGACATGGTCGGGCGCCTGCGCCGCAACCAGCAGCAGATCGAGGACGCGAACCTCCGCCTGACGGACCAGAACCAGCAGCTCCAGCGCGCGAACGAGATCCTCGCGCAGCTCTCGATCACCGACGGGCTCACGCGGCTCCACAACCACCGCTTCTTCCAGGACCAGCTGGCCCGCGAGATCAAGCGCTGCGAACGGACCGGCGACCCGCTCGCGATGATCCTCGCCGACATCGACGACTTCAAGCAGCTGAACGACCGCTTCGGCCACGCCACGGGCGACGAGGTGCTGGTGCGCATCGCCGGCGTCATGAACGAGGCGATCCGCGAGAGCGACTTCCTCGCGCGCTACGGCGGCGAGGAGTTCGCCATCCTGACCACGGGCACAGACATCGAAGGTGCCGAGACCCTCGCCGAGAAGATCCGCCTGCGCATCGCCAACGAGCGCTGGCAGCCGGCCGACCACGAGACCAAGACCATCGGCGTCACGGTCTCGATGGGCATCGCCCTGTTCCGCGGCGATCGGCGAGCGTTCTTCCGCGATGCGGACCGCGCCCTCTACCTCGCCAAGGACATGGGCAAGAACTGCGTCGTCGTCGACGAGGAGAGCCTCCGCTACGCCACACAGCCGGCTCCGCGCCCCGCGCCGGGAGCCCCCGAGAAGGTTTCGTAGCGGGCCGCCAGGGGACGGCCCGGGCGGCTAGACTCGCGCCATGAAACTCGTGGGACTGACGGGCGGGATCGGCTCGGGGAAGAGCACGGTCGCGGGTCTGCTCGCCGAGCACGGCGCCGTCGTGATCGACGCGGACGCCATCGTCCACGAGCTCCAGGCCAAGGGCACGCCGCTCCTCGCCGAGATCGCCCGTGCCTTCGGGCCGGAAATCCTCGCCGAGGACGGCAGCCTCGACCGCGAGGCCCTCGGCGCGATCGTCTTCCGGGACGAGGCGGCGCGGACGCGCCTCGGCCAGATCGTCCACCCGAAGGTCGGCGCCGAGATGGTGCGCCGCATCGAGGCCGCGCGCGAAGCGGGCCATTCGCTCGTGGTCCTCGACGTCCCGCTCCTGCTCGAGGGGCGCAAGGCCGGCCGCGCGGCGGTTCCCTACCACGCCGTGGTCGTCGTCTGGGTCCCGACCGAGGTCCAGGTGGAGCGCACCGTCTCCCGGGACGATTGCAGCGAGGAGGAGGCGCGGCGCCGGATCGCCGCGCAGATGTCCCTCGACGAGAAGCGCGAGCTCGCGGACCACGTGATCGACAACTCGGGCGGCCTCGAAGCGACACGGGCCCGGGTCGAGGAGCTCGTCGCGGATCTGCTCCGCGAGGACACCGCCGCGGGCGCCGTTCCCGTCGAGCGCGTCGAGCGCGAGCCGGCCGAAGGCTAGGCGCCTCCCGGCGCTAGCGCGGCTCGCGGAGCGGCGCCTTCAGCTCCGCGGCGAACGCCCGCGCCGCCTCGAGCCGGGCGGGCAGGTCCGCCTCCGCCGCGATGCGGTCGACCAGGGCACTCCCCACCGCGATCCCGTCGGCGTAGGCCGCGATCTCGGCCGCATGCTCGGGGGTGGAGATCCCGAATCCGACCACCACCGGCGCGCCGGAGAGAGACTGGGCCCGCCGCACGCCCGCTTCGAGGTCCGTCGCGACCTGGGCCCGCGCACCGGTCACGCCCGTCAGCGAGACGTAGTAGAGGAAGCCGCGGCTCTGTTTCGCGAGGCGTTCGAGCCGCTCCGGGGTCGTGGTCGGCGCGGCGAGCAGGATCGCATCGATGCCGACGGCCTCGAGCGCCCGGTAGAAGGACTCGCCCTCCTCGGGCGGCAGGTCCACGATGATCACGCCGTCGACGCCGACCTCGGCCGCAGCCGAGGCGAAGCCCTCGTCGCCCATGGAGAAGAAAGTGTTCGCGTAGCCCATCAGGACCAGCGGCACGTCGACCCGCGGGCGCACCTTGCGTACGAGCTCGAGGATGCGCCGCAGCGTCGTGCCGCTCGCGAGCGCCCGCTCGCTCGAGCGCTGGATCGTCGGCCCTTCGGCGATCGGATCGGAGAAGGGCACGCCGATCTCGATGGCGTCCGCCCCGGCCTCGGCCAGCACGGGCAGGAGCGCCTCGGTGGTCTCGAGGTCGGGGTCGCCGGCGGTGATGAAGGGAACGAGCGCGCGCTCGCCCCGCGCCTTCAGCGCGTCGAAACGTTCGGTGAGGCGTCCCATCAGGCCGACTCGCCCTTCCGCGCGGCCAGGATCTCGCGCACCTGGGGCGCGTCCTTGTCGCCGCGGCCCGAGAGGTTCACGAGGATGATCCCATCGCGGTCGAAGGTCGGCGCGAGCTTCTTCACCTCGGCGATGGCGTGGGCCGTCTCGAGGGCCGGGATGATGCCCTCGATGCGCGAGAGCCACTGGAAGGCCTCGAGCGCCTCGTCGTCGGTGACCGAGTGATACTCGGCCCGGCCGAGGTCTCGCAGATGCGCGTGCTCCGGACCCACGCTCGGGTAGTCGAGCCCGGCGGAAACGGAATGGGCCGGGAAGATCTGACCGTCGTCGTCCGAACGGACCAGCGTGCGCTTGCCGTGGAAGATTCCGGGAACGCCGGTGCCGAGGGCGGCGCCGTGGCGGCCGGTTTCGATCCCCTCCCCCGCCGGCTCCACGCCGATCATGCGGACGCCCTCGTCGTCGAGGAACGGGTGGAAGAGGCCCATCGCGTTCGAGCCGCCGCCGACGCAGGCGACCAGCACGTCGGGGAGCCGGCCCTCCTCCGCGAGGATCTGCTCGCGGGCCTCGACGCCGATGACGCGCTGGAAATCGCGCACCAGCGTCGGATAGGGATGGGGCCCCATGACCGAACCGATGCAGTAGTAGGTGTTGGCGATGTTCGTCACCCAATCGCGCATCGCCTCGTTGATCGCGTCCTTCAAGGTTTGCGAGCCGGAGCTCACCGGGACGACCCGGGCGCCGAGGAGCTCCATCTTGAAGACGTTCAGCGCCTGACGTTCGACGTCCTCCGCGCCCATGTAGACCTCGCACTCGAGGCCGAGCAGCGCGCAGGCCGTCGCCGTCGCGACGCCGTGCTGCCCGGCGCCGGTCTCGGCGATCACGCGGGGCTTGCCCATGTGGCGTGCGAGCAGGGCCTGGGCCAGGACGTTGTTGATCTTGTGGGCGCCCGTATGGGTTAGGTCTTCCCGCTTCAGCCAGATGCGGGCACCGCCGAGCTCCTCCGTCGCGCGCCGCGCGAAGGTGATCGGCGTCGGACGGCCGGCGTACGACGTGAGGAGCCCGTCGAGCTCGGTGCGGAACTCCTCGCTTCCGGTGATGCGCGGAACCGCTTCCGTGAGCTCGTCGAGCGCATTGATCAGCGTCTCCGGGACGAAGCGGCCCCCGTACTCGCCGAAGCGGCCACGTCCGTCGGCCTCCCAGCGCGGGGGCTCCCCTGTTCGCCGTGTCACGGTGTCTCCTCGGCGCCTTCGTCGGCACCGCTTTCCTCGGCGGCGCGAACCGCCCGGATGAAGGCTTCGATCCGGGCCGGATCCTTGCGTCGGCCCTCCCCCTCGACGCCGGTCGCGACGTCGACGCCCCAGGGCAGGAGGTCGCCGAGCTCGGCCAGGGCGGGCCCAACGTTGTCGGGGTCGAGCCCGCCGGCGAGCATGATGTCGTAACCCTCTTCGAGCAGCGGCGCGGCATCGCTCCAGGGCCAGACCTGACCCTGCCCGCCCCCCGCCGTCGGGTGGTCGAGCAGCAGCATGGTGCCCGGATACTCCGCCGCGGCCTCCGCGTCGGCGCCGCGCAGGGCCTTGATCACCGGCAGGTCCATCGCCTCGACGTCCTCGGGCGTCTCGCTGCCGTGGAGCTGGACGCGCTCGACTTCGACGCGCCGAAGGACGCGCTCGATCTCCGCCGGGTCCTCGTCGCGAAACAGCGCGACGCGCTCGACCCGGCCCGCCACCTGCTCGGCAATCTCCGCGGCGAGGCCGATCTCGAGGCAGCGCGGCGAGCCCGGAACGAAGTTCAGGCCGATCAGGTCCGCCCCGCCCTCGACGGCCGCTTCGGCGTCTTCCGGCGTGGTGACGCCGCAGATCTTGATTCGCACGCTCACCCTCGCGCCTCCTCTCCCGGCGCCGCCGCGTGGGCCTCGCGGAGCTCGCGCAGCGCGGCGCCCGGGTCGGGCTGGCGCATCAGGGACTCCCCCACCAGATGGGCTCCGGCTCCCGACGCTTCGAGCCGTCGCATGTCGGCCCCGGTGAAGATGCCACTCTCGGCCACGACCACACAGTCGGGGCTCGCCGCGCGTGCGCGCGGTGCCAGGCGCTCCGTCGTGGCGAGATCGGTCTCGAAGGTCCGCAGGTCGCGGTTGTTGATCCCGACGAGGGTGGCCCCGAGGCCGAGGGCGAACTCGAGCTCCGCGTCGTCGTGGACCTCGACCAGGACGTCGAGGCTGCGCGCGCGCGCCTCGCGATGGAGCCGCTCGAGCACGGCGGGCTCGAGCGCCGCCACGATCAGCAGGACGGCGTCCGCGCCGGCGAGCCGCGCTTCGTCGAGCTGGTAGGCATCGACGACGAAGTCCTTGCGCAGGAGCGGCAGGTCGACGAGCGCCCGGATCTCCCGCAGGTAGTCGAGATGCCCGCCGAAGAACGGCTCGTCCGTCAACACGGAGAGCGCCGCCGCGCCGCCGTCCGCGTAGGACTTCGCGATGGCGCTCGGGTCGAAGTCCTTGCGGATCTCGCCCTTGCTCGGCGAGCGCCGCTTCACCTCCGCGATCACGCGGGGCGCGGGTCCGGCCAAGAGCGCCGCGTGGAGGCTCCGCACCGGGCGCGCGACCGCCGCCGCACGCTCGGCGAGCACGGCCGGGGGCGTCGCTTCCTTCGCCCGCGCCACCTCTTCGTGCTTTCGCGTGAGAATCTCGTCGAGGATGCTCACGCTTCGTCCCCGAGGGCCTGGCTTGCCCGAACGAGCGCTTCGAGCCGCTCCCGGGCGGCTCCCGAGGCGAGACTCTCGGCCGCGCGCGCCACCCCCGACGGCCAGTCCTCGCTCGCTCCCGCCGCGAAGAGCGCGGCCCCGGCGTTGGCCAGCACGATCTCCCGGCGCGGACCGGTCTCGCCGTCGAGCACCGCGCGCACGATGGCGACGTTCTCCTCGAGGTCTCCGCCCGCGAGGTCTTCGGGCCGCGCCCGGGCCAGGCCGGCCTGCTCCGGCTCGAGCGTCAGGGCCGCGACCGTCTCACCGTCGAAGAACGCGGCGTGGGTTTCGCCGGTGGTCGTGATCTCGTCGAGCCCGTCGCTGCCGTGCGCCACGAGCGCGCGGCGGGCACCGAGTTCCCCCAGCACCTCGGCCAGGGGGACCACGAGCGCGCGGTCGTAGACCCCGACGAGCTGGTGCTTCACGCCGACCGGATTCAGGAGCGGACCGAGGCAGTTCATGATCGTGCGGATGCCGAGGCTCTGGCGCACGGGCGCGACGTGCCGCATGGCCGGATGCGCCCGGCGCGCGAAGAAGGGCGCCATGCCGACCTCGCGAAGGAGCTGGCACGACTCGGCGGTCGAGAGGTCGACGCGCACGCCGAGCCCCTCGAGGACGTCGATGCTCCCGCAGCGGCTGCTCGCCGAGCGGTTGCCGTGCTTCGCCACGGGCACGCCGGCGCCCGCGACCACGAAGGCCGCCGTCGTCGAGATGTTGAAGGTGTCGGCGCCGTCGCCCCCCGTCCCGCAGGTATCGACGGCGCGCTCGTCGCCGGGCCCCGTCTCGGCGTGGGCACGCAGCGCTCGGGCCGCCGCGACGATCTCGCCGACCGTCTCGCCCTTGGTCCGCAGGGCCACGAGCAGGGCGGCGATCTGCGCGGCCTCGGCGTTCCCGGCCATGATCTCGTCGAAGGCGCCCGCCAGGAGCGGGGACGGCACCTCGTGGCCCGCGACGGCCTCCTCGATGGCCTTGCGAAGACTCACGCCAGGAACCCGAGAAAGTTCGCGAGCAGGTTCTTGCCCTCGCGCGTCAGGATCGATTCTGGGTGGAACTGGATGCCGTGGATCGGGAGATCCCGGTGCCGCACCCCCATGATCTCCCCGTCGTCCGTGTGGGCGGTGGCCTCGAGGGCGGCGGGGAAGTCGCTCCCGTCGATCACGAGCGAGTGGTAGCGGGTGGCTTCGAAGGGATTCGGGAGCCCGGCGAAGACGCCGCGATCGTCGTGGGAGACCTCGGAGACCTTGCCGTGCATGATCGTCCGGGCGCGGACGATGCGGCCCCCGAAGGCCTCGCCGATCGCCTGATGCCCGAGGCACACGCCGAGCACCGGGATGCCCGCCTCGCCGAAGCGCTTCACCGCCTCGATCGAGACCCCGCCGTCGGCGGGACGGCCCGGGCCCGGCGAGATCACCAGACCTCCGGGCTCGCGCGCGAGCAGCGCGTCCACCGTCTCGACGTCGTTGCGCACCACGTCGACCCCCGCCCCGAGCTCGCCGAGGTACTGGACGAGGTTGTAGGTGAAGGAGTCGTAGTTATCGACGACGAGGATCTTCACGCGCCGGCCTCCCGGCCCCGCTTGCTCTTGCGAGCGCTTCTCACGTCTCGTCTCCCTCGCGCGCCATGTCGATCGCGCGAATCAGCGCACGGGCCTTGTTCTGACACTCCTGGAACTCGTACTCCGGGTCCGAGTCCGCGACGATGCCGCCGCCCGCCTGGAGGTGGATCGCACCGTCCTTCACCAGCATGGTGCGGATCGTGATCGCCATGTCCATGTTCCCGGAGTAGTCGACGTAGCCGACGGCGCCACCGTAGAAGCTCCGCCGCACGGGCTCGAGCTCGTCGATGATCTCCATGGCGCGGACCTTCGGCGCACCCGAGAGCGTGCCGGCCGGGAAGGTCGCGCGCAGCAGGTCGAGCCAGTCGAGCCCCTTGCGCAGGCGTCCGACCACGTGGGACACGATGTGCATGACGTGCGAGTAGCGCTCGATGACGGCGTAGTCCGTGACTTCGACGGAGCCCGTCTCGGCCACGCGGCCGACGTCGTTGCGGCCGAGATCGACGAGCATCACGTGCTCGGCGAGCTCCTTCGGATCGGCGAGCAGGCTGCGCTCGGTGGCCTCGTCCTCCTCGGGCGTGGCCCCGCGCGGCCGCGTCCCGGCGATCGGGCGCAGGTCGATCCGCCCCTGCTCGACCCGCACGAGGATCTCCGGCGAAGAGCCGATCAAGACCGCGCCCTCGCTGCGCAGGAAGAAGAGGTACGGGCTCGGGTTGATCCGGCGCAGATGCCGATACACGGTGAACGGATCGACCTGGAGCGGGATCTGGAAGCGCTGGGAGAGGACGACCTGGAAGATGTCGCCCGCCTCGATGTACTCCTTCGCCCGCTTCACGATCTCGTGATAGGTCTCGCGCGTGTGCGTCTTCACGACGTCCATCGGCGCGCGCACGGGCTCGGCGGGCGGCAGCGAGAGCGGTTCGCGCAGGCGCTTCGCCAGGGCCGAGAGGTCCGCGACGGCGGCGTGGTAGCCGGCGTGGACGTCCGAGCCCTCGCCGACCTCGACGTGCTTCACGAGCAGCGCCGTGTGGCGCTTCGCATCGTGGACGAGCACGGTCTCCGGCAGCACGAAGGCGAGGTCCGGCACGTCGAGCTCGTCCGGGTTCCCGTCGGGCAGGGTCTCGACGAAGCGGACCCAGTCGTAGCCGACCAGCCCGACGGCCCCGCCGACGAACCGGGGGAGCTCGATGCCCTCGAGCGGAACCGGCTCGAAGCGCGCCATGCGCTCGCGCAGGAGCTCGAGCGGGTCGCCGGGCGCCGTCACGCGCTCGGTCTTCCCGTCCGCCGTCCACTCGACCTCGCGCCCGCGGGCCCGGAACGTCGCGCGCGCGCCGACGCCCATGAAGCTGAAGCGTGCCCACTGCTCGCCGCCCTCGACGGACTCGAACAGGAACGCCGTTCGCCCGTCGTCGAGCTTGCGGAAGAAGGACAGCGGCGTGTCGAAATCCGCGGGGACCTCGAGCACGACCGGAACCAGGTTGCCGCGGCCCGATAACTGCTCGAAGACCTCTTCGCTGGGGAAGATCACGACCGCCTCAGGGGAAAAACGCTTGGGGATTCAGAGGATTAGGTTGGCGCAGCCGCCCGGCGGTTTCAACTCGCGCGGCAGCCGCGAGGCCGGGAGGCCGGCCATCGCCTAGCGAAGGAGGCTGCTGCCGCCCCCGCCGCCCGAGAAGGGCCGGACCCGGTCCTGCCCGAGTCCGACCAGGGTGAAGCGCACCCCGAGGTCGAAGCCGGTCTGGCGGCGGAAGTCGCCGACCAGCCGCACCGCCCAGCAGCCACACTGGGAGGTGTACTCCACCCCCGCGCGGTGGCTCAGGAAGAGCGCCTCCTCGAACGTGTAGACGACGTTGTAGGTGAGGGCCCAGTTCGCGGTGACGGCCCAGCGGGCGCTCGTCCAGATCTGGTTCACCTGGCTGAAATCGTCCTCGAAGTCGTCGAGGCGGTCGCGGTCCGTGCGGAACTCCTCGAAGAACTGCGGGATGTCGGCCACGAGCCGGTACTGCACGGAGAGGTTGTGCCCGTTCAGGCTCCAGTAGCCGAAGTTCAGGAAGACCTCGTCGATCTCGTTGCGGCTCGTGTCGTAGTTCACGTGGAACCGGCTCGTCCACGAGTTCCAGGGCCACCACGCGCCGTCGACGACGAAGTTGCCGAGCCGGTTGCCCCAGATCTGGTAGTCGTAGGCCACCGTCACGTCGGCCACGAGCCGCGACGCCTCGGAGACGTAGATCGTCTCGCCGGTCTCCGGGTCCTCGCGTGTCCCGAGCGAGCGGCCCATCAACTGCTGCCGCACGCCGACCGTCAGTCCGTGGAAGCGATCGACGCGGTCCGCCGGGTCGCCGACCACGTTGTCGAGATCGAGCAGGCGGATGCGCTCCTGCTGGAGCGCCGTGTCGGGCAGGTAGAACGGGTTGCTGCGCTGCTGGGCGCTCTGGACGATGCCCCAGGAGACGAAGGGCTCGATCACGTGGGCGACGGGCCGGCTGATGAAGCTCGGCGCGAACTCCCGGCGCAGGCGGGTCCGCAGATCGAGCCGGCCCGTGACCATGCCGCGCTGGTCGAAGCCCTGGGCGTCGCTGTCGTAGAGCGTCAGGTGGTAGCCGAGTTCGGGAACGACCTCGACGGCGTCGAGGATCCGCACCGGCGCCGAGATCTTCGGGTGGAGCCAGAGCCGGTGCCCCTGATCGCCGAGCAGCTCGCCCTCCTGGAAGACGCCGTCGCCTTCCGGGCCGCGGCGGGTGGCGAAGTCGTCGGCGTGCTGATCCACGGCCGAGACGAAGCCGCCCGAGTTCTGCTCCTGGGAGCTCGGGACGCCGTCGATGCCGGTGTCGACGAAAAGGTCGTCCCCGACCACCAGGTTCCGCAGCCGGTCGCTCGCGCTGTCGCGCGCGTAGAAATAGGCGTAGTCCGAATCGAGCGAGGTGACGACGCGGACCGGGCCGGCGTCGGCGACGGGCTTGGCGAGCACCTTCACCTGGGCCTCGGGAAGCCGCTGCAGGAGCTGCTCGTCGCGGTCGAGGTCGTCCGGGTTCTGGAAGTCGTCCGCCCAGCGCAGCCCGGTCGAGGCCTGGAGCCAGCCCGAGGCGAAGAAGTCGCGCTCGACGAAGGCGGTCGACTCGACGAAGCGGTCGTTCACGAACTGGCGCATGTCGCGGAAGTCGCGCACGAACTGGTTGTCGCGCATCCAGTTCACGTCGAGCTTCGCACGGGTGTCGAAGGGCAGCCGCCAATCCTGCTTGGTGTCGATGGCCCAGCGGAGCTCGTCGAAGGACTCCTGGGGGTCGCCCTCGTCGACCTCGTTGTCCGAGAGCATCGTGAAGAAGAAGGCACCGCCGCTGCCGTTCGCGAGCGCCCAGTCGAACTCGGCCTTGCCCTTCACGCCGCGCTTCTGGAGGTACTGCGGGGTCAGGATCACGTTCAGGTTGTGGCGCGCCGCCCAGTAGAACGGCAGGCCGACGTCGAAGCCGCTGCGGTTCGTGCTGTTGATCTCGGGGAAGAGCAGCCCGGTCGTGCGCTTCTCCTTCAGCGGGTAGCCGGCCCAAGGAAGCCACAGCGCGGGCACCCCGAAGACCTCGAAGGTCGTGTTGCGCGCCGTCGCGTAGCCACCGACCTCCATGTCCGCGGTCTCGGCCTTCACCTCCCACGGCTTGCGGTCGTCGTCGTCCGGGCAATCACAGGTCGTGAAGCGCGTCTTCTTGAACGTGTAGGTCTGCTCGCCGGTCTTGCGGAGCTCCTCGGCGGAGAGGTGGTACTGGCTCTCCTCCGAGGTCATCACGCCCTCGCGCAGGAAGCCACGCAGGGAGTCGATGTCGAACTGGAGGAAGTCGCCGACCAGGGTGTCCGGCCCGTCCTTGTGGACGACGTTGCCCGAGGCGAGGCCCTGGCGGGTCTCGTTGCTGAACATGACCCAGTCCGCGGTCAGGGTCTGCTCGCCGTCCTCGATGCGGACGTTCCCGCGCCCGACGTAGATCGAGCGCGCGGAGTCGTACTCGATGGAGTCGGCCTTCAGGGTGAACGGGACGTCGTCGGCGACCGCGACGGACGGGGCCGCGAGCACGGCCGCGAAGGCGAGAACGACGAGAGAACCCCCGCGAGCGGCAATGGAACCCGACAACCAAGCGAGAAAGCGCAAGAAACCCCCCGGCAACGCGTTGCGGACGCTACCAGAGGGCGCGCGAGCGGGTCAATCCGCCGGGGGAGTTCCCGGTGTGCTTCCGAGGGCTTGGGCGGGGCCGGCGGTCAGGCCGTGGGGGCGGCGACTTCGTTCGGGAAGCGCGCCAGGGCGTCGCGGTCGGCGATGAACAGGAGGTCCTGGTCGAGCCGGAGGAGCTTCTGATCGAGGAGTTCCTGGATCGCCCGGTGCGCGTCGAGCATGGAGAGCCCCGAGGCCTCGGCGATCTCCCGCAGACTCGTTTCGACCCGGTGCTCCTCCCCCTCGAGCACGGCGCCCTCGAGCAGGTGGGCGACGACCGGGCGAATCAGCTCGGTCACGGCCAGCGTGCCGATGCGGTCTTCGAGCTGGAGGACGCGGGCCGTCAGCCGCTGGATCACGCGCAGGGCGATCTCGGGCCGGTCCAGGCACATGTCGTGGAAGGTCTCGCGGTCGATCTCGAGCAGCCGGGTCCCGCTCGAGGCCACGGCCCGGACGCTGTGGCGTCCGCCGAGCACCACGGCCATCTCCCCGAAGAACTCGCCGGGCCGGATGCGATCGACCGAGCGGGTGCCGCTGCCGGTCGGGCGCAGGATCTCGACTTCGCCGGTCTGGACCACGAAGAGCGAGCGCGCAGGCTCGCCGGGCCCGAAGACGGTCTCCCCGGCCTCGTAGCTCCGCTCGAAGCGCTCGCGCACCTCGTCCAACAGGTGGCCCTGGGCCTTCGCCTCTCCCATGCGGGGCTTTTCGACCGGGGGGGCGGAACCCTTTAGGCGAGGGTCCGCGTGGGGCGGGCGCCCGCGGGGGCCTCCGAGGCCCGCCTCGCCTGGAGGCTCAGCTCCGGCTGGCCTTGATCTTGGCCAGCTCGGCGTCGAGCTCCTCTTCCTCGATCAGGCCGACGTGCATCGAGTCGATCCGGCCGTCCGGGTCCACGATGGCCATCGCGGGAAAGCCCGGGGCGCCGAACTTCCGCGCGAGGCTCTCGTCGCCGATCAGGATCGTGTACTCGACCCCGTTCTCCTCGGCGTAGGGCTTCACCACTTCGAGGCCCTCGGCATCCACCGCGACCCCGATCACCACCACGCCGTCGGCCTCGTGCTTCTTCTGGATCGAGTTCAGGATCGGGATCTGGAAGATGCACGGCGGGCACCACGTGGCCCAGAAGTCGATGACCACGGTCTTGCCGCGCAGGCTCGCCATGGTGACGGCGTTGCCGGCGAGGTCCGGCAGCTCGAAGTCCGGCGCCACCTGGCGGTCGTCGTCCTTGGCGGGCTCGGGCGCCGCGGGCTTACCCTCCGCCTGGGCCGCCTCGGCCGGCGGCGGAGTGTCCCCCGCGGAGGCGGCTTCGCCGGACGAGCCCTCGGAGCCGCTCCCGCAGGCCAGGGAGACGAGCAGTCCGGCGACCAGCAACCGTCGGGCATCGAGCATCAAAGCGGCCATGGATCCTCCTGGCGCGCGCGCCGGGCGCGCGGTGCGCCGCAACTTAGAGCAGCGCTTCCTCGGCGGCGAGAATGAAGCGCGTGAGGAAGGTGAAGTAGCCGTTCAGGGTCGAGAGCCGGTCGGTCGCGACCAGCAGCCCGACGCCGATCAGCAGCACGCCCGAGGCGAACTCGACCGCGCGGAAGTAGTTCTTCATGCGAGCGAAGGCGCGGAAGAAGACCTCGATGCTCCAGCCCGCCAGCAGGAACGGTACGCCGAGGCCGGCCGAGTAGACCGCGAGCAGCACCATGCCGCGGCCGACGGTCTCCTGGCTCCCCGCGATGCCGAGCACCCCGGCCAGGATCGGCCCGACGCAGGGCGACCAGCCGAAGGCGAACGCCGCGCCGACCAGGTACGTGCCGAGCGCGCTCATCTTCTTGCGACCGCCCATCTGGAAGCGGCTGTCGCGGTAGAGCAGCCCGATGCGGAAGACGCCGAGCATGTGCAGGCCCATCACGATGATGAGGACGCCGGCGAGCTGCGCGACGCCGAACTCGATGCCGAACACCTCGCCCCGCCAGATCCGCAGGACCCGGCCGAGGGCCGTGGCCGAAGCGCCGAGCACGATGAACACCGTGGAGAACCCGGCGATGAAGCCGAGACAGGCCAGCAGCACCCGGCGGCGCATGCCGGGCTCGTGCTCCTCGACGGACTCCTGCATCTCCTCGACGGAGACACCCGAGATCAGCGAAAGGTAGGCCGGCATGAGCGGCATCACGCAGGGCGAGAAGACCGACAGCAAGCCCGCGGCGAAGACCGCGCCCACCGATGCAACCGAGGAGAACTCGTCCATGGCCCCCTACCCCGCTCCGCTGCCGCCGAGCCGGGCTTCCTGACAATCCCCCGACCCGGGAGCGTAGCCGAGACGACGGCGAAACTCGCAGGGCCCGGGCCTGGGCAGCCTCCGGCCGCCGCAGGGCGCAGCCGTGACGCCCAGGGCTTCGATGCCGCAGGCTCCTTTCCGGCATCGGCGGACCGGCGGCTCGGCTGCACCTTCGCCCGGCGGCGGGCGGGCCCGCTACCAGGCTTCGCGCGGCGGCTCGTCCCGGGGATCGCGCCCGACGAACTCGACCGGCCGGCGGCCCTCGAGATGGTTCGGCGTGATCAGGTAGTCCCCTCGCACCGTCGAGTAGAAGATCGGCCGGGCCGCCTCGCCGTCGAAGCCGGTCATGGCCCAGGCCAGACCGCTCACGACCGTCCCGAGGCCCGCGAAGGCGATCTTCGTCGGCGCATAGAGCAGCGAACAGAACGCGGCGGCCGCGTTGGTCGCCGTGTCGTTTTCGGCGTGGGCCGGCGCGGGCGCCAGCGCGACGCAACAAGCCATCGCTGCGGCCAGGGCGAGGCCCCGCCGCTTCGTCTTTCGTTCCATGATGAACCCCCCGGCGAAAGGATGCCGGCTCGGCCAGGAAGTGCAACGCGGTTCTGCAGTGGGGCGCCCGAGGCGGGATTCCGCCAGTCCTAGAAGGCTTTGCGGCTGTCGAGGAGCAGCGTCACGGGCCCGTCGTTCAGGAGGGAGACCTCCATGTGGGCGCCGAAGCGGCCGGTCACCACCGGCAGGCCGAGGGCCTCCGCCCGGGCGGCCAGATGCTCGACCAGGGGCTCCGCGTGCTCGGGCCGGGCAGCATCCACGAAGGCCGGACGCCGCCCCTTCCGCGCGTCGCCGAAGAGCGTGAACTGGGACACGACGCCGAGCGTCCCACCGCCGTCGAGCAGCGACCGGTTCATGCGCCCCTCGTCGTCCGCGAAGATCCGCAGGTTCGCGAGCCGGCGCGCCAGATCCTCGGCGTCGGCTTCGGAGTCGTCGTGGGTGACGCCCACTAGCGCCAGGAGGCCCGCCTCCATCTCGGCGACGCGCTCTCCCGCTACGGACACCTCCGCGCGGCTCACGCGCTGGACGACGGCACGCACGCGGCTAGCTCTCCCGGCCCGGGCGCACGGTCATGGCGCTAGATCTCCGACTGGTCCATGGCGCTAGATCTCCGACTGGTCCCAGAAGCGGCCGCGGTAGGCGGCCCGGCCTTCGGTGCGCATCAGCACGAGCTGGCAGACCCGCACCCCGGGGTGGATCGCCAGGGGGTGGCTCGCGACGTTGCTCATCTCGAGCACCTGGCGGTTCGAGACGCCCGGCTGCACGAAGGCCGAAGTGACGTGGATCATGAGCCCGAGCCGGGCGTAGCGGCTGCGGCCTTCGAGGAAGCCGCCGAGGTCTTCGGGCAGCGTCACGTGCTCCCGCGTGATGCCGTGGATCGTGACGCCCGGGTCGAGCTGGAAGGGTTCGGTGAGCCGGCTGCGGCGCGTGAAGTCGCGGTAGTCCGTGTCTTCGGCGATGTCGATCGCATCCTCGCCGGCCTCGATCACGCGGATCTCGTCACCGAGGGTCAGGTCAATCGAAGCGGGACCGACCTGGTCGCGTTCGAGCGGGTCGATCTTCAAGCGACCTTCGTCGATCTCGCGAAGGATCACGTCGCGGGTCAGGATGGCCATGGGCGGCGCATGGTAACGTACGCGCGAGAGCTGGAGGCCCATGCGTCACCCCTACTTCGATCTTCCGCGGCCCATTCCCGTCGGCCACCGCGGCGCGTCGGGCGAGCTGCCCGAGAACACGCTGCCCGCCTTCGAGCGCGCGCTCGAGCAGGGTGCGCAGATCCTCGAGACCGACATCCACCCGAGCGCCGACGGCACGGCCGTCGTCTTCCACGACGCGGCGCTCGACCGAACCACGGACGGGACCGGACCGATCGCCGCGCGGACGCTCGACGAGCTCCGCCGCCTCGACGCCGGCCACCGCTTCTCGCCGGACGACGGCGCGACCTTCCCCGCCCGCGGCGAAGGCATCCGGATCCCGACCCTCGAGGAGGCCTTCGACGCGTTCCCGGAGACGCGCTTCAACATCGAGGTCAAGGCGGGCAGCGCCGAGTTCGTCGAACGCGTCGCACGGCTCATCGCCGACCGCGGGCGCGCGGACCGGACCCTGCTCGCCGCCGCCGAGGACGACGTGATGGCCGTGGTGCGCGACGTCCTGCGCCGGACGGGCATCCGGACCGCCATGGGCGCCGCGCTCGGAGACTGCATCGCCTTCGTGAAGGCCGCGGCCGAAGGCGGCGCACCGCCGCCCGAACCGATGGCGCTCCAGATCCCCACGCACTTCGGCCCGCACCCCCTCGTCACCCCCGAGCTCATCGCCTTCGCCCACGCACACGACGTCCACGTCCACGTCTGGACGATCAACGACCCGGCCGAGATCGAGCGCCTCCTCGACCTCGGGGTCGACGCGGTGATGAGCGACTTCCCGGCCCGGGTCGTCGACGCGATCGCCAAGCGGGGCTGACGCTTGGAGGCGAGCGGGTTCCTCCGGGAACGACTCGATGCGCTCGAGGGGCCCGTGCTCGACCTGGCCTGCGGGCGCGGGCGGAACGCGCGAGCCGTCGCCGCAGCCGGCCTCCCGGTGATCGGGCTCGACCGCAATCTGGAGTCACTCTCGGCCCTCCGGGACGCGCTTCCGGACGTCCCGGCCGTCCGGGCCGATCTCGAGGGCGGAGCGGCCATCCCGTTCCGCCCGGAAGCGTTCGGGGCCGTGCTCGTCTTCCGCTACCTCCACCGCCCGCTGTGCGCTGCGATCGCCGGGCTCCTGCGCCCCGGCGGCCGCCTGGTCTACGAAACCTTCACCGTCGCTCAGCGCGAGCTCGGTCACGGTCCCCGCCGCGACGCGTTCCTGCTCCAGCCAGGCGAACTTCCCCTGCTGTTTCCAATGCTTGAGATCGAGCACTTCGAGGAGGTTCGCACCGAGGGGCCGCGCCCCGAAGCGCTGGCTCGACTCGTCGCGCGGCGCCCGAACTAGGCGCCGGCCGCCTCGAGCTGCGCGAGGGCCCAGCGCGCGTGCTCGGCAAGACCCGCGTCGCCGCCCTCGGCGTGGCGGCGCAGCGCGGGCACGAGCCCCCGGTCGCCCGAGTTCCCCGCCGCGACGATCGCGTTGCGCACGAGCCCCTTCCACTTCGCGCGGCGAAGCGCCGTGCCCTTCGCCGCCGCGCGAAACGAGGCCTCGTCGAGATCGAGGAGCCACGCCAGCGTCGGCGATCGCCAGGCGGCGCGCGGCGCGAGTCGGTCGCGCAGGCCCGCGGCATCCGGGGGCACCGTCCGGCGCGTGCGCTGGTTCCAGGGACAGACCTCCTGGCAGACGTCGCAGCCGAAGACCCAATCCCCCTGCCCCACGCGGAGCGCCTCGGGCACGGCGCCGCGGTGCTCGATCGTCGTGTAGGAGATGCAGCGCGAGGCATCGAGCACGTAGGGCTCCCGGAAGGCATCGGTCGGACACGCGTCGAGGCAGGCACGGCAGCTCCCGCAGTGATCCGGCTCGGGCGTTCCGGCCGCGAGGGGGAGGTCCGTGAAGAGCACGCCGAGGAAGAAGTACGACCCGAGGCGCGGGTCGATCAGGCAGGTGTTCTTCCCCACCCAGCCGAGACCCGCGAGCGCACCGAGTTCGCGTTCGAGGACCGGGCCGGTATCGACGTAGGCGCGCCGGAAGAGACGCCGCCCCGCCGCCACCTCGAGCGCATCGCCGAGGGCCGTGAGCCGCTCCTCCATCAGTTCGTGGTAGTCCTCGCCGCCCGCATAGCGAGCGACGCGCGCCTTCGAGACCGGGCCGGCCGCCAGCGGCTCGCCCGGGTCGTACACCAGGGTGACGACGAGGGCGCTGCGCGCTTCCGGGACGAGCCGGCCCGGATCCGTGCGAAGCTCCGCCCGCTCGGCGAGCCAGTCCATCTCGCCCGCGTGGCCGCTTTCGAGCCAACGGGTGAAGAACGCGGCGCGCTCGCTCCGGCCGAGCGGCGCCACGCCGGCCCGGTCGAAGCCGAGCGCCAGGGCCAGCTCGCGCGCCTCCGTCTCGCCGATCAACCGAACGCCCTCCCCCCGTGCCGACGATCCACCGACGCTCCTCTCGGGGTTTCCCACCCGGCGGCGCGGCAACCCCCGACCGCGCGCCGGGGCCATCGCCCGATGCAGGCCGGGCCCCATGATGCCGAAGAACCAGTCATGCAGAAGCCCGCGAGACGCCGGAGCGCGATCGAGGTCCGCCAGAACCCCCGCGTGGGGACCGACTTCCCCGTGGACATCCACGCGGGCGGGATCTCGGGCCAGCTTCCGGGCCGCGCCCGGGACCTCGGCATCGGCGGCATGTGCGTGGCGACCGCCTCGCCCTTCGAGTTCAAGTCGATCCACCGCGTGACCCTGAACCTTCCCGGACGGCCCCTCGAGCTCGAAGCCGAAGGCCGCTGGCAGCGCAGCACCCCGGGCGACATGGTCGTGCTGACGGGCATCTCCTTCGTCCGGCCGACCGAAGCGCTCGTCGAAGCCCTCTGGGATCAGGTGCTCGAAGGCGCCAAGCAGCTCGGCCGTTTCCTCCACGCGCGCTCCGATCTCTCGTCGCTCGACATCGAGGAGGCCATGGGCCTGGCCCAGGTGACGCGCTATCGCGACGTCCAACGCGGCGCGACCATCCACCGCGAGGACGTGATGGACGCGGGCGAAGAGTCGATCTTCCTCGTCTCGGAAGGCGAAGTGGTCCTCGAGGCGCGCGTGCGGGGCGCCCGCAACGTGAGCTTCGAGCGCCTCGGACCGGGCCGGCTGTTCGGCGGCACGCCGCTCCTCACCGGGCTCGCGCCGAGCGAAACCGCCATCGCGGCCACGGACTGTCGCCTGCTCGAGATCGACCGCTCGGCCTTCGAGTACCTCTGCTCCGCGAAGCCCTGGCTGGCCCAGCGCGTTTCCCAGGCCGTCTCCGCGGCCCAGGCGCGGCGCGCGCGCGAGGTCTTGATCCGCCACCGCGACACGCTCTAGTCGCGAGCCAGGCGCGCCGCCAGCGCCCCCGGAGACCCCGGGTTCCGCAGGGACTTGCCCCGCGCGGGAACCAGCTGGGATAGTCTCCCGCCCGCATGTTTCCCTACATCGAGCAGCCGTCGATCTCCTTCGGCACCTACACCCTCTACTTCTTCCAGGTCATGGTCTGCGCCGCGGTGATCACCGGCTACGAGGTCGTGGTCCGGCGCGCGCCGCGCATCGGGCTCGACTCCGAAGCCGTCGCGAGCCTCGTGGCCTGGGTGATCCTCTGGGGCTTCGTCGGCTCCCACGTCTTCGACGCCGTCGCCTACTACCCCGAGCGCGTGCTCGCGGATCCGATGGAGCTCTTCCGGATCTGGGGGAGCATGTCGTCCTTCGGCGGGATCATGGGCGGCCTGCTCGCCCTGGCCTTCATCACGCGCCGGAAGGGCTGGAGCGGCGCGGACGCCTGGAAGCTCGCAGACAACATCGCCTTCGCCTTCCCCTTCGCCTGGCTCTTCGGCCGCGCCGGCTGCGCGCTCGCCCACGACCACATGGGCCGGCCCACGGACCACTGGCTCGGCGTCCAGTTCCCCGAAGGCGGCCGCTTCGACCTCGGCCTCCTCGAGTTCCTCTACACGATCCCGATCGCGATCCTCTTCTTCGCCCTGGATCGCAAACCCCGGCCGACGGGCCTGTTCTTCGGGCTCTTCTTCACGCTGTACGGCCCGGTCCGCTTTGCGCTCGACACCCTCCGTACGGGCGACGCGCGATACTTCGGCTGGACGCCGGGGCAGTTCGTGGCGCTCGGCGTCACCCTGCTCGGCGTCTTCGTCCTGTGGAACACGTTCCGCAGCCACGAGCCGGAAGAGGCCACGAACTAGAGGAGATCCGCGTGCCCGAGGTCCAGTTTCCGAACGGTTTCCTGTGGGGGACCGCGACCGCGTCCTACCAGATCGAGGGCGCGTGGGACGAAGACGGCAAGGGCGAGTCCATCTGGGATCGCTTCAGCCACACCCCCGGAAAGGTCAAGAACGGCGACACCGGCGACGTCGCCTGCGACCACTACCACCGCTTCCGCGAAGACGTCGCGATCATGAAGGAGCTGAACCTCGGGAGCTACCGCTTCTCCCTCTCCTGGCCGCGCATCCAGCCCACGGGCAAGGGCGCCGTCAACGAGAAGGGGCTCGACTTCTACCGGCAGCTGATCGACGAGCTGCTCGACGCGGGCATCCGCCCCTTCGTGACCCTCTACCACTGGGACCTGCCCCAGGCCCTCGAGGACGATGGCGGCTGGCCCAACCGGGACCTCGCGGGGCGCTTCACCGACTACGCCGAGCTCGTGGCGCGCCACCTCGGCGATCGCGCGAAGCACTTCATGATCTTCAACGAGCCGAAGGTCTTCACCATCATCGGCTACCTGGTCGGCGTCCACGCCCCGGGGCGGACGGACCGCGAAGCCTTCCTGCGCGCGACCCACACGGTGAACCTCGCCCAGGGCCAGGCCTTCGCGGCCATGAAGGCCGTCTCCCCGGAGCTCGAGATCTCGAGCGCCTTCAACATGTCCCCCTCCGAGCCCCTGACGGACAGCGAAGACGACGCCGCGGCGGCCAGGCGCTGGGACGCCTTCGTGAACCGCTGGTTCATCGAGCCCGCCCTGCTCGGCCGCTACCCCGACGCCTTCCCCGACGGGCTCCCCGCCGAGGCCATGGGCATCCGCGAGGGCGACGAGAAGCTCATGCGTGCGCCGCTCGACTTCGTGGGGATCAATCTCTACACGCGGAGCATCGTGAAGCACGTGGTCGACAAGAACCTCTCGGCCATGGACGCCATTCCGGGCGGCGGGCGCGAGGGGCCGCGCACGGACTTCAACTGGGAGGTCTGGCCCGACGCGCTCTACCAGCAGCTCATGGCCGTCACGCGCGATTACGACGCGCCGACGATCGAGATCACCGAGAACGGCTGCTCCTATGCGGACGGCCCGGACGCCAACGGCGTCGTGAACGACACGCGGCGCATCGCGTTCTACGAGGGCTACCTGGCCGCCGTCTCCCGGGCCATCGCCGACGGCGCCAAGGTGCGCGGCTACCACGCCTGGACGCTCATGGACAACTTCGAATGGGCCGAAGGGTACGAACAGCGCTTCGGCCTGGTCCACTGCGACCACGCCACGGGGAAGCGCATCATCAAGGCTTCGGGGCGTTGGTACGGCGAGGCGGCCGCACGCAACGGCTTCGACCTCTCGGACGGGTAGGAGTTCGGCGTTGCAGGATCGGACGCAGTCCCATGAAAGCGAGGGCGGCGAGGCCGCGAACCAGCGCCGGCTGATCTTCCTGATCGGCTCCCCGCGCTCGGGGACGACCATGCTCGCCCGGATGCTCGGCGCCCACAGCCGGATCCACGCTCCCGCCGAGGCCCACCTGATGACCGGCCTCGCCCACCTCGGCTACTTCGAGAAGGTCGACGCCGCACCCTACGATCCGATCATCACCCAGCTCGGCCTGCGCGAGCTCGTGGCGAGCCTGCCCGGCGGCGAGGCCGACTACCTCGAATCCCTGCGCGCGCACACGGACATGCTCTACGGGAAGCTCCTCGCCCCGAGCGGCAAGACCCACCTGCTCGACAAGACGCCGGCCTACGCCCTCGTGCTCGACTTCCTCGCGAAGCTCTATCCAGACGCGCACTACGTCGTGATCACGCGCAATCCGCTCGCGGCGTGGTCCTCCCAGGTCGAGTCCTTCTTCGACGGCGACCACGAGGCCGCCGAGCGGCAGGCCCCGCTCGTCGACCGCTACGTCCCGGCCATCGCGCGCTTCCTGCGCGAGCGGCCCGTCGAGCTCGTGCACGTGCGCTACGAGGCGCTCGTCGCCGATCCCGAGAAGCACGCGCGGGCGATCGCCGACCACCTCGGCCTGCCCTACGAACCGGCCCTCGTCGATTACGGCCAGGCGGGCCAGGCCGCGGCCGCGCGCGGGCTCGGCGACCCGGTCCAGGCCGCCCAGGCCGGCCGCCCGACCACGGACTCCCTCGACAAGTGGACCGGCGCCCTGGCCGAGAGCCCCGAGAAGCTCGCCGCCGCCCGCGCCGCGCTCGAGCGCGCCACGGACGAAGACCTCGAGACCTGGGGCTACTCGCGCGCCGCCCTCGCTGCGGATCTCGACGGCATCGACCCGCGCCCCGCCCGCAAGAAGAAGCTCACGCGCTACGCGCTCGAACGGCGCCTGCTCGTCCGGCTGCGCCGGAACATCCACCACAACGCGCTCGGCCGCCTGGTGCGCCGCATCCGGTTCGCCTGCGACGTCTTGCTGCGCTAGCGCCCGTGGCCGGGCGCTCCGACATCGAGCCGGGCCTTCGCATCGGGCGCGTGCTCGGGATTCCGATCCACCTGCATCCGACCTGGTTCGTGGTCTTCGTGCTGGTCGTCTTCGGCCTCTGGAGCCAGCTGGCCGCGACCCAGCCCGGGCTGTCGATCTTCTGGCGCGGCGCCTTCTCCGCCATCACCGCCGGGCTCGTCTTCGGCTCCATCTTGATGCACGAGATCGGTCACAGCGTCGTGGCCCTGCGCCACGGCGTGCGTGTGCGCTCGATCGTGCTGTTCGTCTTCGGCGGCGTCGCGTGGATGGAGAACCCGGCGATCTCCCCCCGCTCGGAGTTCCAGATCGCCGCCGCCGGCCCGGCGGTGAGCGGCGCGATCGGCGCGCTGTTCGCGGCGCTCACCTTCCTCTTCCCGCCGGGATCGGTCGGCGAGTCGACCTTCGAGTCCCTGGCCCTCCTGAACGTCGGCGTCGCCCTGTTCAACCTGCTGCCGGGCTACCCGCTCGACGGCGGCCGCGTGCTGCGGGCCCTGCTCTGGGCCAACGGGCGCGACCCCTCCCAGGCGACGGGCATCGCCGCCCGGGTCGGCCAGTGGATCGCCTACGGCCTCATCGCGATCGGGGCGGTCGTGGCCTTCCGAGCGCCGGTGCAGGGCCTGTGGTTCGCCTTCATCGGCTGGTTCGTGCTGACGGCCTCCATCGACCACCGGCGGCGGGCCGGGCTCGAGATCGAGCTGCGCGGGATCGTCGCGCGCGACCTCATGACGCCGCGTGTGCCCACCGTCGAAGGCAGCCTGACCGTGGCCGCCTTCGCCGACGATCACGTCCTGCGCGGCGAGCGATGGGCGGTGGTGCTCGACCATGGCCGGCCCGTCGGTCTGGTCTCGCGCGCCGACCTGGACGCGGTGCCGCGCTCGCGCTGGGCCCAGACCCCGGTCGGCTCGATCACGACCCCCATGGACCGCGTGATCCTCGCCTCTCCGGACCTCGCCGCCGTCGACGTCCTGCACCTCTTCTCCCAGCACCGCACGAACCAGATCCCCATCATGGACGGCTCGATGATCGTGGGCGCGATCACGCGCCAGGGCCTCCTCGAAGCCATCGAGCACGCGCGCCTCGGAATGCGGCCGATGGGCGCGCGCTGACGCCACCCCTGCACCCTCCCGCTGGCACCCGCAGCCGGGCGGCCCGCATCCGTGCCGTGCTATAACCGTCCCATGCGAAACGATCCCCGCGACCCGGCGGCTTCGGCCACCACGAGCAACCCGGAAGCGACCCAGGCCTACGAGCCGCCCCGCTTCGAGGTGATCGGCCTCGACTGCGAGATCACGGCCTACGCGCCCGACGGCGACGACCCGCTCTTCTAGGAGCACCGCTCGTGCCCGAGCCCGACAAGACGCGGCTCGCCCGCTGGATGGCCGCCTTGCGGGGCATCTTCCGCCGCTACTTCGTAGCCGGCATCCTGTTCTTCGCGCCGATCGGGATCACCCTCTGGGCGATCTTCTGGATCATCGGCCGCCTCGACCGCATGTTCCTGCCGACGGTGCTCGGCTGGCTCGGCGTCACCGACCCGCCGAACCTGCCGCTCGTCGGGGTGCTCTTCACGCTGGTCGTGATCCTGCTGCTCGGCGTGATCGCACGGCACCTCGTGCCCTTCGAGATCACCCGGCGCTGGGCCAACCTGATCGACGACATCCCGATCGCGGGCAGCATCTACGGCGCCGTGCGGCAGCTCATGGAGGCGATCTTCCAGAGCGACACCGGCTCGCGCTTCAACCGGGTGATCCTGATCGAGTACCCGCGCAAGGGCCTCTGGGCCCTGGCCTTCACCACCGGTGAGGCCCGCGGCATCGTCCAGGACATCACGCCCGACAAGATGATCAACTGCTTCGTGCCGACGACGCCGAACCCAACCTCGGGCTTCTACCTGCTCGTCCCGGAGCAGGAGGTCCACGACATCGACCTGACCGTCGAAGAGGCCTTCAAGCTCGTGATGTCCGCGGGGCTCGTCGCGCCCGAGGACGACGAGCCCGGCGCTCCGGCCGCACCGAGCGCGCCGCCGACCGCCTAGGCGCCCCGGGCCCGCGGGAGTTCCGCCAGCGCCCTCTCCAGATCGAAGACGGGATCCGACGCCACGCCGAGCGACCGCAGATGCTCGGCCAGGCGCAGCACGTATTCGAGGTTCGCGCCACTCGGCCCGCGGGCCCCGTGGACCTGCCGGGCAATCTCGACGAGCGGCGCGTCGCCGAGGTAGTTCGGGTTTCCCGGCGCCGCGTAGTAGACGAGGGCCGAGATCCTCGCGGGCCCTGCCTCGACGAGCTCGAGTTCCACCTCACGCTGCTCGTAGCCGCCGCTTTCGCGGTGGTCGAGCTTCGCGACCACCTCCGGCCACGCCGCGGGCGCGACGCGGAAGGCCACGCCGTGGCACACGGCCTCCGGCTCGGGCGAGAGCGTGACCACCCGCCCCGGCGCTTCCGGGACGCCGCGGTGGTCCGTCGAGCCCTGCCAGAAGCGCCGCGCGTAGCCCCGCAGACGGGCAGCGCGGGCCTCCTCATGGGGGAAGTCCGGGCGGAAGACGAGGGAGCCGTATCCGAACACCCAATGCGCCGCAGGGTTCTGGGCCATGTCCCGGATCAGCCGGCCTCCCGCTTGCGCGCGGCTGGCCGCGCGGCCGCCGCCTTTCGGGGTACGGCCTGCGCCTGGAAGGCGCGAGCGAGCTTCGGTCCGGCGCCGGCGTCCTCGTGCTTGAAGAACACGAACGCCTCTCCCCAACGCGTGGCGCGGATGCGCGTCTGCCAGGCCGCGAGTTCCTCGGCGCCGTAGCCCTCGCCGCGCAGGCGCAGGTAGCCCCAGTCCGCGGTTTCGACGAGCTCCTCGAGGGGCGCCTCGGCGTCGTCGACCGCGACGAGGGCCGCGCCATGATCCCGGAGACGATCGCTCACGCCGGGCTCCTCGAGCCACGACGGGTGACGGAACTCGAAGGCGATGCGGCCGCCTTCCGGGAGCAAGGTCAGGAACGAATCGAAGCGTTCGAGGTCGCACGCGAGGTTCGGCGGGAGCTGGAAGAGGAGCGCACCGAGGCGGTCGCCGAGGACGGCGACTGTCCGGAGCAGGTACGCCGTCTCGTCGCCGGCCTCCTTGAGGCGCTTGAAGTGGGTGATGCGCCGCGAAGCCTTCAGGACGAAGCGGAAGTCCTCGGGAACCTGGGCCGCCCAGGTCTCGAGCACCGAGGTCTTCGGCAGGCGGTAGAAGGTGTTGTTGATCTCGACGGCCGGCAGCCGCTCGGCGTAGTAGCCGAGCATCTCCTTCGCCGGGAGCTTCTCCGGATAGAAGGGCCCCTTCCACTCCTTGTAGCTGTAGCCGCTGGTGCCGGCACGGAGACGCATGCGCTTCATTCCTGCACCTCCCCGGCGGAGGCGAGGCGTTCGGCGAGCGCCGTGAGCAGGGCTTCGACGTCGAGTTCCTGCGAGAGCAGGTCGGCCATCGGGTCTCCCTTCTTCTCCATCTGCCGGGGCGTGGTCCGGAGGTTCCAGCGGCCCGGGTCGAGGCGGGCGGTCACCTGACTCCAGGACAGCGGCGTCGAGACCGGCGCGCCCGCGCGCGGGCGGACGGCGAACGGCGCCGCGATCAGCTTGCCGCGTCCGTTCTGCAGGTAGTCGAGATAGACCTTGTCGGCGCGGCGCGCCACGGGGCGCACGAGCGTCGTCTTCTCGGGCATCTCCGCCGCGACCACGCGCGCGAGCACTTCGGCCAGCCGGCGCGATTCTTCGTGGTCGAGCTGGCCGCCGAGCGGCAGCAGGACGTGGAGGCCATCCTGCCCGGAGGTCTTCACGCCGTGGGGCGCTCCGCAGCCCTCGAGCAGGCGGTGGACGTGACGGGCGACCTCGACCACGTCCGCGAAGGGTGCCTCCTTGGGGTCGAGGTCGAGCACGAGCCAGTCCGGCCGTTCGAGGTCCGCCGCGCGGCTGTGCCAGACGTGCAGGGAGATCGCGCCGGAGTTCACCACGTAGCGCAGCGTGTCGAGATCGTTGCAGATGAAGTAGTCCGTGCCTTCGATGTTCCGGCGCGTCGCCCAGGCCGGCGTGAAGTCCGGCGCGTTCTTCTGATAGAAGTGCTTCCCGTCGATCCCGTCGGGGTGCCGCACCAGGACGAGGGGCCGGTCCTCGAGGTAGCGCGCGAGCCACGGCCAGACGGCCTCGTAGTAGGCGAGCAGGTCGCCCTTGGTGTAGCCATCGACAGGCCAGAAGATCTTGTCGAGGCGGGAGGGGACGAAGCCGCGCTCGGGCAGCTTGGGAGGCGGCCCCTCGTTTCCGAGCGGCTCGCGCTCCACGCTGGAAGTCTCGGATGAAGACGGTGCCACGCAATCGCCGGGCGCGACCTCCTCGCGCAACCCGAGGAAGACCGGGTGCCGCAGGTGTCCGGCGCCCGTGACCTCGGTGAAGCGGACCTCGCAGCACGCCTCGGGGTCGACCCAGAACACCTCGTGCGGCAGATCTTCGGGCACGTCCTCGCAAGGGGCCGCCTCGATGCGCTGCCGCTCGAGCGCCTCGCGCAGGGCGTCCACCGCCTCGGCCGAGAAGCCCGAGCCGACCTGGCCGGCATAGACGAAGCGCCCTTCCCGGTGCCACGCCAACGCCAGCGAGCCGAGCGGCTTGCGCGAACCCTGGCCCTCCGTGAACCCGACCACGGCGAGCGTCGCCGTGCGGGGCACCTTGAGCTTCTTCCAGCGCGGCGAGCGGCGGCCGTCCTCGTAGCGCGAGTCGCCGCGCTTCGCGACGACGCCTTCGAGGCCGTGGGCCTCCGCCGCTTCGAAGAGCGCCTCCCCTTCCCCTTCGACGTGATCGACGAAGTGCGCGACGCCCTGGCGCGGGACGAGCTCGGCGAGCACGGCCTTGCGCGCGTCGAGCGGAAGGGCGCGCAGGTCGTGCCCGAGCAGCGCCGGGAGGTCGAAGACCGCGTAGACGGCCGGCGCCTCGAGGCGCTCGCGGGCGATCCGCTCCGGGTCGCGCTGGGTGAAGCGCCGCTGGAGCCGCTCGAAGGAGCTCCGGCCCGCCGCGTCGAGGGTGACGATCTCGCCGTCGAGCACGAAGTCGCTCGCGGGGAGGTGCGCGAGGGCTGCCGCGACCTCCGGGTACACGGCCGTCCGGTCCCGGCCCGCACGCGTCCGCAGCACGACCTCGCCGCCGCCCTCGCGCGCCGCGAGGATGCGCACGCCGTCGTACTTCAGCTCGAAGCGCCAGGCCGCGTCCGAGAAGGCGCCCTCCCCCGTCGAGGCCAGCATCGGGCGGAGGGCCGCCGCATCGACGCGTCCGCGCTTCGCACCGGCCTCGGCGAGCCGCTCGCGCAGCGCGTCCTCGCGCGTCACGCCGGCGGCCAGCTCTTCCACCGTGAGCCCGGAGAGCACCGACGCGGGCGCCGCATCGATCACGTCCGGCGGTTCGAAGGCCGCGCGTGTCTTGTGCAGCAGGAGCCAGCTCCGTCCCGCGGGCTCGCCCCGCGTGCGCACGAGCGCGAAGCGCCCGCGCAGCTTGTGGCCGCGCAGCTCGAGATCGAGCTTGCCGTCTTCGAGCTGGCGGGCGGGGTCCTTGCCGTCGGCGCTCCGATAGATGCCCTCGTCCCAGACGATCATCGCCCCGGCGCCGTAGTTGCCTTCGGGGATCACGCCCTCGAAGTCCGCGTACTCGAGCGGGTGGTCTTCCGTCTGCACGGCCAGGCGGCGCTCGCCGGGGTCGAGGGACGGCCCGCGCGGGACGGCGAAGCTCACCAGCACGCCGGCGATCTCGAGCCGGAGATCCCAGTGGAGGTTCCGGGCCGCGTGCTGCTGGACGACGAAGCGCCGGGCGCCGCCGGGGGGAATTGCCCTCCCGGGGCGCTCGTCACCGAAGGGCTCGGGCGTGGCCTCCGGGTCTCGTTTGAGACGGTACCGCTTGAGGTCGCGCAATCTGGCCTCGGAGCCTCCCGTGGCGTTCCGGGCCCTTGGGGTCCGGTGCTGCGACCCTTAACGCTTGAGCCGCCGCGTGCCGAACCGGTATGGTACGACGTTCTATCCTCCAGCTTCCAGAGCCTCCCCCCAGGGATTCTTCCACATGCCTGCCCGCGCGATCGCCTCCGGAACCATCTCGTTCGGCCTCGTCTCGATCCCGGTGAAGCTCTACACCGCGAGCCGCTCGAAGTCCGTCCACTTCAAGATGCTCGAGCCGAAGAAGCACGGCCGGGTGAAGCAGCAGTACGTCTCCGCCGCCACCGGCGAGAAGGTCGAACGCAGCGACATGGTGAAGGGCTACGAGTACGCCCGCGACCAGTTCGTGGTCTTCACGGACGAGGAGCTGAAGGCCCTCGAGGCCAAGAGCGACCGCACCATCGAGATCGAGGAGTTCGTACCGATCGAGCAGGTCGACCCGCTCTACTACGAGAAGGCGAACCTGCTCGGCCCCGACAAGGGCGGCCAGAAGGCCTACACGCTCCTGTGTGAGGCGATGAAGAAGACGGGCCAGGTCGCCGTCGGCCGCTTCGCCACGCGCGGCAAGGACCAGCTCGTCCTGATCCGGCCCCTCGGCAACGGCCTCGTCCTCCAGGGCCTCCACTACGCCGACGAGGTCGCGAGCTTCGACGACATCGAGTTCGGCGATCCGGTGAAGCTGAAGGACGGCGAGCGCAAGCTCGCGGAGCAGCTGATCGGGCAGCTCGCCAGCAAGAAGTTCGAGCCCGAGGGCTACGAGGACGGCTACCGCCAGGCCGTGCTCGCCGCGGTCGAGCGCAAGGTCGCCGGCGAGGAGGTCGTCGCCGCCGCGCCCCAGCAGGAGCGCGAGCAGATCATCGACCTCGTGGCGGCCCTCAAGAAGAGCCTCTCGGACAAGCGGAGCCCGGCCAAGCCGGCCGCGAAGAAGACGGCCGCCAAGGCCCGGCCCAAGCGCAAGATGGCCAAGGTCGAGCCGGAGGCCGCGAAGGGCTCCAAGAAGCCCCGCCGGAAGAAGGCCGCCTCCTAGACCGCACGAGGGCGCCGCCCACCGCCCTCGAGCCCGCGGGGCCCGAGGGGGCCGCCCTGTTCGCTGCCTCGGCCGGAAACGGCCCGAGTTGCGCGCGTCCTTCCGGTCGCTCTCCCCCGGACTAGGCCGATCGGCCTACGGAATCCGCTGACACAAACGAAATCGGGCCCCCACTCACCTCCAGCACTCGGGCAGCGCAATCGCCGCCCTGCGGAGGAGAACCATGCGGATCAGCCATTTCTTGTGCGCCCTCGCGGCCGTCGCCGTCGCCGGCTCGGCCCAGGCGCTGACGGTCAACCTGACCCTCGATCAGGAGATCGTCGGAGACCAGATCATCTTCACCGTTGGCCTTGACCAGGAGGTCGCCGTCTCGAGCTTCGACGTGAGTGTCGGCTGGGATCCCACAGAGTTGACGCTGGACTCCACCACGCTTCTCTACACTGGGGGCCTGCCGTTCGGCGCGCCCGGGGACGATCGCGCCCGCTTGGCGTCGCTCAACATCGCGGGGCCGCTGACGACGGATCTCTTCTCGATCGCCTTCGACATCACCAACCCGATCGCGGACGGCATCGACGACGATTTCTTCGTCTACGTCCTGACAGGCCCTCTGGACGGCGGTCCTATCGAGTGCCCCGCGGGACGGGACTGCTCTGGCGACGTGCCGAACGGGACCGGGATCGCTGCAGCGCTCGGTTCCACGGAGCCGCTCGAGTTCGGCAACCGCAACGGCTTCGCCGTGGGCATCCCCGCCTCGACGGTGCCGGAGCCCGGAAGCCTCGCGCTCCTGCTCGCGGCGCTCGCTCCCCTGGCCCTCCGCCGCCGCTAGGCTGCCGCGCCGAAGGCGCGCTTCGCGAGAGTGCCGCGCCTAGGGCGCACTCCGCGAAAGCCGACGTTCCTGCGTGGCCGTCTCCCCGACCAGGGAGGCGGCCACGCCCGTTTCTGGCCAATCCTCGGCATGGCCGAAGAGCGCCGCGAGGGCACGCGGCACCCCACCGATCTCCGGCATCCCCGGGATGCGGCCCGGCTCGACACCGCCCCCGACCGCCACGAAGAACGCGTCCAGCGAGTGCTCCATGGCGGTGCGCGCGCCGTGGTCGGACAGCACGATGAGAACGTCGTCCTCGTCGAGGGCATTCCACAGGGCGGCGAAGCGGGCGTCGAGGTAGCGGTAGGCGTCGAGGAGCGCCGAGCGGCCGTCGTCCTGCTGGTTGCCGACGAGCTCCCCGAAGAGCTCGTGGGTCAGGAGGTCGAGCGGCTCGAGGCGGAGCATCACGAAGTCGATCTCCCCGGCCCGGGCGATCTCGACGGCCACGTCCATCTCGGCCGCGAGGTTGCGCGCGTGGATCTCTCCGCGCTCGCTCAGCGGGCTCCGGAAGAGCGCGCGCTCCTCCGGGCGGAGCTCGCGAGCGGAGGGAAGCGGCACCTCCTGGCGATTCCCGCCGTGCGGACCGACCCGCCGGGCATGGTGGCCGGCGTCGATCCCGCCGTGGGAGAAGAGCAGGTTCGCGGCCACGTGCGGACCGCCACCGATCACCTCGAAGACGCTCCGACTCTCGGGGAGCACCGCGGCCAGGAAGCCGAGCGGGTTCCGGCCGACCGATGCCAGGCCGCCGATCTCGAGGCCCAGCCGGTTCCACTCCCCGAGCACGCTCTTGTTCCGGCCGCGCTCGGGCCAGACGAGCTTCTCCATCGCGGCGGCGGTCACCGGTGGGTTGCTCTCGAGAACCGCGCGGAGACCGCGCTGCAGCATCGCATCGTGCACCGGGAGTTCACCGCGCGCGCGCAGATACTGGATGAGGCGCCAGTCGCCGCAGTCCGGGATCAGGACGAAGACGCGCCGTCGCCCGTCGGCGGGGGCCTGGGCGGGCTCGAAGGCCGGCGCGAGCGCGGCCGGGGCGCGCGGCGCCATCGCGACCGGAGTCTCGATCCCGAGACCCGGCCAGGCGCTTCCCGAGGCGCGCACCCCCGCCTCGTCGGTGAGCACCCAGCGCTGGGGGGTGACCGAAACGGTGCGATCGAGATGCAGCGGCTCGCCCGCGACGAGTACGTGACGCTCGAACACGGCGTCCGGTGCCACCTCGGGATCGGCGGAAAGCCAAAGCGTCGCCGCCGCGAGGCCTTCGGGCAGCGAGAAGACCAGCGTGCCCTTGGTCTCCGCCGCGGGCCGCTCGACGAGACTCGCCACCACCCGCTCCTGGAGGATCTGCTCCCGGGTCAGGCCGACGAGCTCGTGGCGCGCCGCGGCGCGGTCGTAGAGCGCGAGGGCCTCCTCGTGCCGATCCTCGACCATCAGGTGACCGATCCAGCGCGCGTAGAGCGCGGCGGGCACCTTCGGGTCGGCGTAGCTCTCCTCGTGCTCGAGGGCGCCCTCGATCAGCTCGATCCAGGTGCGGTCCGGATCGCGGAGCTGCGCGACCGAGAGCTGGAGCGCGTAGTCCGCCTGGATGGCGCGGGCATCCCCGCCGCGCTCGAGCCATGCGGCGTAGGTGGCGCGGACGCCCTCGAGGTCTCCGAGGTTCGCGAGCGCCCAGGCCCGCGCCTGGAACCAGAACGTCAGGTAGGGGTCGCTGGCGGGCGGGGGCGTTTCGCCGAGCGCTTCCGCTGCACGGGCCGCGTCCTGGCGGCGTGAGTGGACGACGCCGAGGGCGAGGCGCGGGCCGAGGGCGTCCGGGTGCGCGGCGAGCCGCCGCGTCACGTCCTCGACCACCGCGGTCTCGCCTTCGAGCGGGCTGCGCACCGCGATCTCGAGCTGGGTCAGGGCGGCATCGCGCGGGTGGGCGGCACTCGCCCGGCGAGCGAGCGCCACGGCCCGGGCGTTCTCGCCCGACGCCTGGCGCGCTCGCACCACCGCGGCCGCGAGGTCCGGCGGCGGGACCCAGTCCGGGGCCTCGTCGAGGAGACCGTCGAGCAGCGCGATGCATTCGCCCTCGCGGCCGAGGGCGCCGAGCGCGCGGCACCGGCACTCGGCCGCGAAGCGTCCGTCCGTATCGGAGGCGGCGAGGCCTTCGGACGCGGCAAGCGCGTCTTCGAAGCGTCCTTCGATGGCCGCGGTGCAGGTCTTGGCCACCCGCATCTGCCGCCCGACCCGCTCCGCGCTGACCACGCCGAGCGTCGCCATCACGCCGAAGAGGACGAAGGCCAGGGCCGTGGTGTGACGCCTCATCGCGCACCCACTTCGAGGCCGGAGCGACTTCGTGGGACGAGACGGATGCGCAGATCCCCCCCGTCGCCGCCGGGAGCGATCTCGAGCCTCTCCCAGGCGTACTGCAGCGGGCCGCGCGAGCCGGCGAGCCGGCCGTCGGCCTCGGGCAGGCGATCGAGATGCAGCGTCAAGCGACTCGCGGCCGCGCCGTCGCCCGCACCCGCAAAGGCGCGTTCGAGGCTCGCCGGGTTCCAGCCGAGCACGAGCGCCCCGGGGCGAAGCAGGTAGCACGGCGCGAAGTCGGGAAGGATCCGAAGATCGAAGAAGCAGGCGCCCTCGCCCGCCGAAAAGCGCGCCGGCGTCCGGTGGATGGGCCAGGCTTCCGAGAGCGCAGCGACGAACCCCTCGATCGCCTCCCGGGCGACGGCCTCGCTGCGCACGTCGAGCGCGGCGGCCATGGGTGGCAGCGCGGCGCCAGCCTCCGGCATGTAGGCGGCGAGTTCCCAGACGCCCTCGAGCACGGCGTCCGAGAGAAGTCCGCTCTTCAAGCGGAAGAGCCGGTCACCCTGGCCTCCCTCGGAGACGAAGCGGCCGAGATCGAGCCCTTCGCGCGGGCGCACCCGGGCGTGAAGCAATGTCGCCTCCGCCGAGAGCGCGGAGGGACCTGCCGCGTCGTCGTCCGGCAGGAACAGGGCCAGGGCTCCGGTGTCTTCGGAGTCGCGCAGGGATACGTCGAGGGCCACCGCGCCGGACGCCACCTGGCCACGGATGCGGAACGCCGGCGCCAGGAACACGCCGCTTCGTTCCGCGCGAAGACTGGCGACGGCCTTCGGCTCCTCGGCCGCCGAGGCGCAGGCGAGTCGCTCGATCAGGGCCTCGAGCCCACCCGATTCGGCGTGCCCCGCGACCCATTCGCAGCCTTCGAGCCGGGGGAGCAGACGCGCCGAACGTTCGCCGAGCGGCGTCCCCTCGAGGCCCGCGAAGCCCGCGAGGAGCTCTCTCAGGGCCGCACCCTCCGCGAACAGGAAGAAGCCGCGCGGGTGGTCGGGTTCCGGGCGTCCGCACGCCGGCGCCAGGAGCGCCAGGGCGCACGAGAACCATCCGAGCCAAGCGGCCGGCCCGCGCGGGCGGACGGTCCTCGGTCGGGCCCCTCCGAACCTTCGGGTGCGAGACACGCAGCCCTCCTTCGCCGGAACGTGCAGCTCCCCCTCTCGGGTGTGCAGATCCCCTCCGGTCTCATCGGATCCGTGGGGGAATCCCTTGAGTCGGTGCCTGCGCGGGTCGATACGGCGACGGGGGGCCTGGGTGAAGTCCGCGCTGCGCATCGTTCTGTTTCCGTGGCTGATCTGGGACGCCATCGCCGCCGGCCCGCGCTGGCTGCGTGAGCGCTTCGCGCCGGAGCCCGGCGTCGGCCGCAGCGCGATCGTGGCGCTGCACTCGGTGCTCTACCTGGCCGTCGGCCTGCCGCTGACCGTCCTGCTGACCGGCGAGATCCTGATCACCGCGAACGAGAGCCTGATCGGCGAGCAGGCCGACTATCGCCTCCAGTCCGACTGGGCCGCCGGGTCCGCCGGCGCGTCGCCGATCCTCCCCGGGCCGCCGACGCCGGCGAGCGCCGCGCCCGAGGACCCGTCGCCGGACGCGCTCGCCCGGCATCTCGTCGAACGCTACGCGCCGGTGATCGTGCAGAAGCTCGCGCACCACCCCGAGTGGGACATCCCCGTGCGCATCGATTTCGACGGCAACCTCGACCCGCGCGACAACGTCGAGAACGAACCGAGCCATCGGCCCCACCGCGCCGCGGTGTACGGCGAACTCACCGCCGTCACGGCCGACTCCTTCTACCTGACCTACTCGCTCTACCACGCGAAGGACTACGACCACCCCCTGCGCCAGTGGTTCACGGACTGGAGCTATCACGACAGCGACAACGAGGGCTTGATGATCCGTGTCGATCGCTCGAGCGGCCGCGTCGAGCAGGCGGAGACCTGGTTCCACAACCGGTTCCTGTTGTACGACCGCAGCGGGACGAGCCGCGGAAGCGAACCCGTCCACGGCGCGCTGCACTTCGAGAACGAGGCCCACCTGCTCGTCTACAGCCAGCCCCAGGGCCACGGCGTGCGCGCCTTCCAGCGGCTCGACCTCGACGCCCTCGCGAGCGACGTGAAGATCCTCCGCTGGCAGGGCCGCCGCGAGCCCGTCGCACCCCGCGCGGACCGCAGCGTCCAGACCGATGCGACCTACGAGCTCGTCGACTTCAGCGCCTGGTACTCACAGGCGCGCGGCCCCTTCGGCAGCGAAGGACGCGGCACCGGGCTCTTCGAGGAATCGATCCGCCTCGGCACGTGGGAGGACGGAAGCCCGATCGAGATCGGCCGCTACATCGCCGGCCGCGACTACTCGAAGATGGGCTGGTCCCGCCCCAAGCCGCCGTGGTCGTGGGACGACGGCTGGGACGAGATCCCGATCGCGATCTGGCACTTCTTCCCGAGCTACGCCTTCGCCGCGCACTCGGGCGCCCGGCTCTCCCACGCCTACGAACTCTCGCGGCCGACCCGGGAGGTGTTCGGCGTCCCGCCCCAGGAGCTGCTCGCCCGCCTCGAGCTCGAGGTCACCCGGCGCGAGGGCGAGAAGTGGGCCGACCTCGCCGAGCGCGGGGAGATCTCCCGCGAGACCTACTGGCAGGCCGTCGAATGGAAGCTCAAGGCCTACTTGAACTATCTCTGGCATGCGCTCGGCTGAGCGGGCCTAGGCCTCGGCCGGCCCCCCGGCCCGGATGGACACGGCGGCTTCCGCCGGCGCCGCCCCCCGATAGATCGCGAGCAGCACCAGCGGGAACTCGAGCACCAGGCCGAGGAACGCGAGGAACAGCGATGCGCCGCGCGCCACGCGCGAGGCGAGCAGGCCATCGGGCAGGTACACGTGGTAGGCCCAGACGATCGCCGCCGTCACGAGGAAGCCGCCCGAGGACATCACGAGGAACTGTCCGAGGGAGTTCTTCTCCGCGTCGTACCGGAAGAGGTATCGCGAAGAGAGCGGGCCGGCCGCGGTCATGGCGCTCCCGCTCGCGAGCCCCCCGATCACGTGCCCCCATTCGTGGAGCAGGTACGCCGCGACCCCGAGCATCGCGCCGGCGACGAAGCCGGCGAAGTCGGCCGTCGCGCCAGCGCCCGCCGAGCGCTCGGCGAGAAGCCACCAGAGCGCGATCGCCAGGGCGAGCAAGCCTCCGTCGCGGGCGATGAAGCGGGTGTAGGCACGCATCGCCCGAGCGTACCCTGCCCCTCCCAGGCGCGCCGCCGGCGAAGATTCGGGGCGCGCTGGCCGGGCCCCGGTTGTTAGACTCCTCGCCACGCCAGGCCCCGCCGGGCCGGGAGGGCGCGCACGATGGCCGAGGAGAAAGCCAGCGGAAACCCGCTGCGAGCGGTGATGGACATCCGGAAGGCCGAGTTCCCGCTCGCGCTCCTGATGTTCTCGTACTTCTTCCTCGTCATCACCACGTTCTGGATCCTCAAGCCGATCAAGAAGACGGTCTTCATCGGGTTCTACGAAGGCCGCACCTTCGACTGGCTCGGGCCGGCCTGGGATGGCCCTCAGGCGGAGCTGATCGCCAAGGTGATGAACATGTTCGTGGCCTACGTGGCCGTGGTCGTGTTCTCGGCGCTGGCGAAGAACCTCCGGCGGCAGCAGCTCACCTTCGTCTTCAGCGCCTTCTTCCTCGCGGCCTACGTCTTCTATGCCTCCGCGCTCACCGGCGCCGGGGAAGCCACGGTCTGGAGCTTCTACCTCTTCGGCGACGCCTTCAGCACGCTCATGGTCGCGACGTTCTTCGCCTTCCTGAACGACAGCGTCACGCCGGACAAGGCCAAGCGGCTCTACGGCCTGGTCGGCCTGGGCGGCGTCACGGGCGGGGCCTTCGGCTCGATGTTCGTGCGCTCAATGATCGACCGCTTCGAGACCGCCCAGTGGATGTGGATGTGCGTCGGCATCGGCGTCGTCATCGTGCTCGTGGCCTTCGCCGCCGGCCGCATCGTCGACCGGGATCCGCCCCCGGACGAACCCCGCAAAGACGAAGCAGAGCCGCCGAAGGCGGGGAACCCGGCGCTCGAGGGCGCCCGGCTGGTCTTCCGCTCGCGCTACCTGCTCTCGGTGGTGGCGATCGTCGGCCTCTACGAGATCGTCTCGACGATCATGGACTTCCAGTTCACCGCCACCATCGTGCACTACCTCGAGGGCGAAGCGATCGGCCGCCAGTTCGCCACGATGTACGCGATCAGCAACGGCGTCGCCTTCCTCGTGCAGCTCCTTCTCACGAGTTTCATCATGACCCGGTTCGGCCTTGGCGTGGCCTTGATGGTCCTCCCGATCGCCGCACTCGGCGGGTCCGCCGCGTTCATGGCCGTGCCGATCCTGCTCTTCGGAAGCCTCCTCAACACGGCGGACAACGCCTTTGCCTACTCGATCAACCAATCGGCGAAGGAGGCCCTCTACGTCCCGACCACGCGCGACGAGAAGTACAAGGCCAAGGCCTTCATCGACATGTTCGTGCAGCGCTTCGCCAAGGCCTTGGCGGTGGGTGTGACCCTCGGCATCACGACGGTCTTCGCCGACTTCTCGACCGTCCGCTGGCTCTCGGTCTTCACGGTCGGGATCATCGTGCTCTGGCTGCTCGCGGCGCGCTATGCCGGGCGGCACTTCCGAGAGGTCACCGAGGGGCGTTCGTGAACGCTGCCGTCCGATGACGATCGAAACGCTTCCGGAGTGGCGCGCGCTGGCCGAGCATCAGCGCGCCATGGCACCGCGGCACCTCCGGGAACTCTTCGCCACGGATCCCGGCCGCGCCGAGCGTTACGCCGCCGAGGTCGGCGGGCTCTACGTCGACTACTCGAAACACCGCATCGACGACGAGACCCTGAAGCGTCTGTTCGCCCTAGCGCGCGCCCGGGGCGTGCCCGAGCGGATCGCCGCCATGTTCCGCGGCGACCGCATCAACGCGACGGAGAACCGCTCGGTGCTCCACGTCGCCCTGCGGCGCCCGCGCGAACAGACCCTCCTCGTGGACGGGGAGGACGTCGTCGCACCGGTGCACGAGGTGCTCGACCGGATGGCGGCCTTCAGCGAGGCGGTGCGATCGGGCAAGGCCCCGGGCCATACCGGGAAGCGCATCCGTACGGTCGTGAACGTCGGGATCGGCGGCTCGGACCTCGGCCCGGCGATGGCCGCCCGGGCCCTCGCGGGCTGCATCGAACCGGGCCTCGAACTCCGCTACGTCTCGAACGTCGACGGGGCCGATCTCACCGCGAAGCTCGCGGGCCTCGACCCGGCCGAGACCCTCTTCGTGGTCTGCTCGAAGACCTTCACCACCCAGGAGACCCTGACCAACGCCCGGGCCGCCCGGCGCTGGCTGGTAGACGGGCTCGGCGACGAGGCCGCCGTCGCCCGGCACTTCGCCGCCGTCTCCACGAACCTCGCCGCGGCCGGCGCGTTCGGCATCGCTCCGGAGCGCGTCTTCGGCTTCTGGGACTGGGTCGGCGGACGCTACTCACTGGCCTCGGCGGTCGGGCTCTCCCTGATGATCGGGATCGGCCCGGACCGCTTCCGCGAACTCCTCGCCGGCTTCCACGCCGTCGACGAGCACTTCCGCACCACCGAGCTCGAAGAGAACGTCCCGGCGCTGCTCGCCCTGATCGGGCTCTGGTACTCGGCGTTCTTCGGCGCGGCGAGCCACGCCGTCCTGCCCTACGACGAGCGCCTCGCGCGCTTCCCGGCCTATCTCCAGCAGCTCGACATGGAGAGCAACGGCAAGCGGGTCGACCTGGCCGGCGAGCCGCTCGGCGTGGATTCCGGGCCCGTCGTCTGGGGCGAGCCCGGCACGAACGGCCAGCACGCCTTCTTCCAGCTCCTCCACCAGGGCACGCGCCTCGTGCCCTGCGACTTCATCCTGACCTGCCGGCCCGAGCATGCGCTGCTCGACCAGCACGACCTGCTCGTGGCGAACGGCCTCGCCCAGAGCGAAGCCCTCGCCTTCGGCCGGACCGAGGAAGAAGCCCGCGAAGCCGGCGCCGACGCCGCCCTCGCGCCGCACCGCACCTTCCCCGGCAACCGCCCGAGCACGACCCTGCTGCTCGACGAACTCACGCCGCGGACCCTCGGCGCGCTCATCGCGCTCTACGAACACCGCGTGTTCGTCCAGGGGGCCGTGCTCGGCGTGAACTCCTTCGACCAGTGGGGCGTCGAGCTCGGCAAGGCGCTGGCGAACACCCTGGCCGAAGAGATCGAAGGCAAGGCCGGCCAGCCGCACGACGCGTCGACGGAGGCCCTCCTCTCCCGCTATCGCGAGCGCCGCCGGCGCGCGCAGCGCTAGCGGACGCGAATCTCGAAGGCCGCACGGAACGGCGCGTCCGGCGTGGCCACGCGCAGCGCGCCATCGCCGTCGAAGGGGTCCGTCGGCGCGGTCATCGGCTCGAAGCAGACGACGTCCGCGTTCGCGGGTGCGTAGACCACCGCGACCTCGTAGCCCGCACCGAACTCGACCTCGATGCGGCGCTCCCCGCCCTCGAGCACGAAGGGCCGGCCGGGCTCCCGCTCGGGGAAGAGGTCGTCGTAGGTCCTCCCGCCGAGGGGCCCGGGGGGGATGCGCAGCGGCTCGACCCGGCCCGTCGGCAGGCAGCGGTCGTCGAGCACGGCGCGCGTCCGGACCGGGAGCGTCACGGACCAGATCTCGCGCGGGATCCCCGGGAGCTGGAAGTAGGGATGCCAGCCGAACGCCACGGGCACCGGGAGGGCGCCGCTCGCCTCGAGCACGGTCTCGATCGTCAGGCTCTGGCCGCACAGCGCAACGCTCACCTCGAGCCGGTGCGGGAAGGGAAACAGCGAGAGGCGTTGGAGGTCGGCTCCGAAATCGAGCGCGGCCGAGAAGCGGGCGCCGGCGCCGTCGGCATCCCGCCCGGAGACCTGCCAGTCCGGACATCCCGAGACGAGGCCGTGGATCGGGAGCCCCGAGCCATCACGTCGGAGACCTGGGGCATCGACGGGGAACGTCACGTCGACGTTCTCGAATCGCAGGCCGTTGCGACGCAGACGATTGGCCCAGGGGTGGAGCAGCGGGATCCCGAACCAGCGCCCGCGCGTGCGGTAGGCCGCGAGGCCCTCGCCCTGCCCCAGCAGCTCCGCACCCTCGAAGCGAAGGGACGTCCCGATCATGCCGGCACCGGGCACGAAGGTCGCGGAGAGGCCCTCGGGCGAATGCAGGGCCAGGCCCGGGACGCCCTCGACCGTCACCTCTTCGATTCGATGCATCGCTGCATGCTATCGCGTGGGCCCACGCCCGACGGAGACGAAAGCTTGCGGGCGGCGGCGAGCCTCCCCATGCTCCGTCCATGGTGACGGCCGAAGCGGGCGAACCGATTCCGAAGCTGGCCCGGGCGGTCCTCCCCGAGGAGGGCTTCGCCGACGGCGCCTTCACCTGGCTCGGCGCAGGCCTCGACGCCGCGATCCTCGCCGGCATGCAGGTCGTGATCGATGCCATGCTGCTGCCGGACCCGGCCGAGCTTCCCGCCCTGCGCGCCGCCGCGGCCCGGCTCGACACGCCGGCCCTGCGCGGCGACCCCGCGAGCTTCTTCGAGTTCTCGTCCGACTCGTTCGCGACCGAGACCGTGGCCGCTTCGAGCGCGGGCGCGCGCGGCGATGGCGGCGTCACCCGCCGGGAGCTCTCGACGGCCTACGTGCCGCGCGAAGGGGAATCGCCGCCTCCGCCCGGAGACGCGATCCGCCTCGAACACTGGCAGCATCCCGCCGAGCGCCGGCGGGGCACGGTGCTCGCGCTCCACGGCTTCACGATGGGGTACCCGCGCATCGACGCGCCCGTGCTGTTCGCCTCGAACTTCTTCGCCGCGGGGCTCGACGTCGCGCTGATGACGCTTCCCCAGCACGGCGCACGCACCCCCTCCGAAGCACGCTTCTCGGGCGAGCGCTTCGCGGTCCCGAACGCCATCGATTTCGCCCACGGCGTCCGCCGCGCGGTGCACGAGATCCGCAGCACGGTGCTCTGGCTCCGCGAGACCACGGGCGACCCCGTCGGCGTGCTCGGGCTCTCCCTCGGCGGCTACCTGACGGCGCTCTCCGCGGGCCTCTACGACGACCTCGACTTCGCCATCGCCCTCGTCCCGCCCGTCTGCATCGGCGACCTCGCCTGGCGCTTCCAGGGCCGCAGCCTGCGGCGCGGCCGGCCGAGTTTCGACTACGACGAGCTGCGCCGGAACTACCGCCTCCACTCGCCGCTCGCGCACCCGCTCCGGACCGAACGCGAGCGCGTGATGATCGTCGCCGGTCGCGGCGACCGGATCGTCCCGGCCGAGCACCCGCACGCTCTCTGGGAACACTGGGGCCGCCCGACGCTGCATTGGTACAGCGGCGGACACCTCGCCCCCTTCGGCCGCTCGGCCGTGGCGCGCGCCATGCTTCGCCACGTGCAGGACCTCGGCATCTTGTAGCGTTCCGCCGCTCGGGTGCGCGCGCCCTGCACGCCGCCTGCCGATCCCGTCCAACTCCGTCGCAAATGACCTCAATCACAATTTCGTTGTGGCCGAAAACACACGAAGGACTTCCGTGCGGTCTGTATCGACGCACTGCAGGAGCGAAAGTCGAAGTGGGATTCGGTGCCGACACCGTGTGGCCGATCTGGCTGCAGCTCGCCGTGTTCACGGCCGCAGGGCTTTGTGCCCTGGCCGCGTACATCTGGCGGAGTCGTGCGACCGAAGGCGGTGGTTCGCTCGTCCTGCTCCTGGTCGCCGTCGCGGCCTGGGTCACGTGTTCCGGCTTCGAGCACGCCTCGATCGACTTCACGGAGAAGGTCTTCCTCGCCAAGCTCTCCTGGCTGCCCATCACGATCGTTCCGATCGCCGCGCTCGTGGTGGCGCTGCATGCGACCGGACGCGACGCCTGGGTGACGCACCGGAGTGTCTTCGCCCTCGCGCTCCCGGCCGGCGCCATGGTCGGCATGGTGGGGACGAACGAGCTCCATCACCTCGTCTGGACGAGCGTCTCCCTCGATCTCGCCGCCCCCTACCCCGACCTCGCGCTGGCCCACGGCCCGGCGTTCTGGGCCTGGGTGGCCTACGCGTACGCCCTGCTCGCGACGTCCTTCGTCTTCCTGACCGCGCGCTACTGGCGCGAGTGGCCCCGGCGAAGGGAGGAGGCCGTCCTCGTCACGCTCTCGCTCTTCGCGCCGTGGCTGACCAACGCCTACTACGTCTTCAACCAGAGCGCGGCCCACAGCCTCGACCTGACGCCCTACGCCTTCTCGATCAGCGCCGTCTGCCTCTCGCTCACCGTGTGGCGGGGCCACGGCATCCTGAACGTGATCCACGTCGGGCGCGCCCAGATCCTCGACGAGATGAGCGACGGCGCGCTCGTGATCGACGCCCGCGCGCGGCTGATCTACGCGAACCTCGCCGCCCGCCAGGTGCTCGGCATCGACGACGTCCTCGAGCCGATCCCGGCCGAAGAGGTGCTGGCCGCCCACCCGGACCTCCTCCACGCCCTCGGCAACGAGGAGAACGAGGGCCAGGAGGTCTCCGGCGAGGTCTCGATCCACCAGGCCGACGGAGGCTGGCGGACCTTCGACATGCGCATCACCGCGCTGAAGACCTTCCAGGGCGCGCCGAGCAGCCGGGTCCTCGTGCTCCGGGACGTGACCGATTCCCAGCAGGCGCGTTCCGCCCTGCGCGACAGCGAGGTCCTGCTGCGCAAGGCGATCGACCTCGTGCCCCACATCGTCTTCGCCCGGGACGAGAAGGGCCAGCTCCTGCTCGCGAACAAGACCATGGCCGAGCGTTCGAAGATGATGATGTCCCGGGACGCCGGAAAGCGGCTTGCCCGGGGCGTGCGCGAGCGGCGCGACAGCCAGATCGAGCGGATGCACGAGGAAGACCTCGAGGTGATCCGCACGGGCGAGCCCATCCGCCACGCCGAGGTGCCGTGGCTCGACCTCGACGGCGTCGAGCACACCTTCGAAGTGAACAAGATCCCGTTCACGGACCCGAGCTCGGGCGACCGCGCCATGCTCGGGCTCGCCGTCGACGTCACCCAGCGCAAGCGCACCGAAGAGCAGATCCGCAAGCTCGCCTTCTACGATGCGCTGACCGGGCTCCCGAACCGCCAGCGCTTCCGCACCCTGCTCGAAAACGCCCTCGGCAACGCCCGCCGGAGCAAGCGCCGCGCCGCCCTCCTCTTCCTCGACCTCGACCGCTTCAAGCAGGTGAACGACCGCCTGGGCCACGCCCTCGGCGACGCCCTGCTGAGGACGGTCGCGGAGCGCCTCAGGGACTGCGTGCGCTTCAGCGACCAGATCGTCCAGCCCGACGAAGAAGAATGCGCCTCGACCGTCTCCCGACTCGGCGGCGACGAGTTCACGATCCTCCTGGCCGAGATCAACGACCCCCACGACGCCGCCACCGTGGCCGAGCGCATCCTCGACTCCCTCGGAAGCTCGATGGTGATCGACGGCCACGAGGTCCAGACCGGCGCGAGCATCGGCATCGCCATCTACCCGGACGACGCGCCGGACGCCGACGCCCTCTTCCGCCACGCCGACCAGGCCATGTACGACGCCAAGGGCCGCGGCCGGAGCCGCTTCGCCTTCTTCCGGCCGGAGCTCACCGAGGCGAGCGAGCGCCGCCACGCCATCGAGCAGGGCCTCCTGCACGCGCTCGCGCACGAAGAACTCGAGCTCCACTACCAACTGCTGCGGCACGCGCGCAACGGCGACGTCGTCGGCGTCGAGGCGCTCCTGCGCTGGAGCCACCCGACCCTCGGCCGCATCTCCCCCCAGGAGTTCCTGCGCGTGGCCGAGGACTCCCAGCTCATCGTCCCGATCGGGGAGTGGGTCGTGCGGACCGCCTGCAACCAGGCGCGCGCGTGGCGTGAGGCCGGGCTCGCTCCCATCCGGCTCGCCGTGAACATCTCGGGCCACCAGCTCCACGACCCGGGGCTCGCCCGCTTCCTCGAAGACACCATGACCGCGACGGGCATGAGCGCAGGCCTGCTCGAGCTCGACATCGTCGAGAGCTCCCTGCTCGGCGACGACGAGACCACGCGCAAGAACCTCGCGCGCCTGCGCGAACTCGGCGTCGGCTTCACCCTCGACGACTTCGGCACGGGCTACTCCTCGCTCAGCTACCTGCGCGAGTTCCCCTTCGACTGCGTGAAGCTCGACCGGAGCTTCGGCACCGACCTCATGACCGACAAGACGACCCAGGCCCTCACGCGCGGCATCATCGACATGGCCCATGGCCTGGGCCTGCAGGTCGTGGCCGAAGGCGTCGAGACCTGGGAGCAGCTCGAGTTCCTGCGCGAGGCCGCCTGCGACGCCGTCCAGGGCCACCTGATTGGCGAAGCCATGCCGGCCGACGACCTCACGCACTTCCTGCGAAGCGAGAAGGACCAGGACTCCTAGTCCGTCCGGCCCCGGCTGGCTCGGCGCCGCCGGGCTTGGAACACTCGGCCCATGGCCGAGACCGCCCGCCCCCGCCTCGACTCGCTCGATGCCCTGCGCGGCCTCGTGATGGTCGTGATGGCCCTCGATCACACGCGGGGCTTCGTCGGCGCGAGCGCCATGGACCCGCGCGACGTGGCGAACCCGGCGCTCTTCCTCACACGCTGGGTGACACACTTCTGTGCACCCGTCTTCGTCTTCCTGGCCGGCACCGCGGCCTACCTCTACGGGCGCAAGCGCCCCGCGGACCTCTCGCGCTTCCTCTGGACGCGCGGCCTCTGGCTCGTCTTCCTCGAATGGACGGTGGTCCGCTTCGTCTGGACCTTCGACTTCCTTCCGGGCTTCCTCCCCATGCAGGTCATCTGGGCGATCGGCTGGTCGATGGTGGTGCTCGCCGCGCTCTCGCGGCTGCCCGTCGCGGCGGTCGGCGCCTTCGGGGTCATCATGATCGCGGGCCACAATCTGCTCGACGGCATCGGCCCCGAGCGCTTCGGCGACCTGGCCTTTGCCTGGACGATCTTCCACGGCTTCGGCCCCCTCGCACCGATGGACGCCGCCGTGACGCCCTTCGTCGCCTACGCCGTGGTGCCCTGGGTCGGCGTGATGGCTGCGGGCTATGCCTTCGGGACCTTCTACGACGGGGCGCCCGATCCGCGCCGCGCGCGCCTGCTCGCCTTCGGCGCGGCCCTCGTCGCCCTCTTCGTCGCACTCCGCGCTTGGAACGGCTACGGCGACCCCGGCCCCTGGCAGCCCCAGCCCGACGCCTTCGCGACGCTCCTGTCCTTCGGGAACACCGAGAAGTACCCGCCCTCCCTGCTCTTCCTGCTGATGACCCTCGGGCCCTCGATCGCGCTGCTCGGCCTCTGGGACCGCGGCGTCGGCGCCGCCTCGCGCTGGCTCGTCACCATCGGCCGGGTGCCCCTCTTCTACTACGTGCTCCACATCCTGTGGATCCACCTGGCGACGATCGCGCTCACCGCCGCCACCGGTGGGCCGCTCGACACCCTCCTCGGCGGCTTCCACCCCATGAACAAGCCCGCAGCGTTTGGCTACGCCCTCCCCGTCGTCTACGCCGTCTGGCTCGGCGTCGTCGCCGCCCTCTACCCGCTCTGCCGCTGGTTCGCCGCCGTCAAACAGCGCCGCAGCGACTGGTGGCTCAGTTACCTCTAGTGCTACCCTGCGCACCACGCGCGAGTAGCTCAGTTGGTAGAGCATCAGCTTCCCAAGCTGAGGGTCGCCGGTTCGAACCCGGTCTCGCGCTCCACCCCCTTTCCCGCGAACCTCCCGCAGCCTTCCCGGGTTGCCAGCACCTCCGCTGGGCACCAGACTTCCGGCGCCATGTTCTCCGACTTCGTCACCACCATCCTCGGCACGTTCGTCGGGCTGCTTCCGATCGCGAACCCGTTCAGCACGGCGGTCGTGTTCCTGGCGCTGACGCAGCGCTACACGATCCCGCGGCGGCGGGAGACGGCCTGGCAGGCCGGGCTCTACATGTCGTGCGTTCTGTGGGTCTTCCTGGTGGCGGGTGCCCTGATCATGGCCTTCTTCGGGATCTCGCTGCCGGCGGTTCGCATCGCGGGCGGCCTGATCGTGGCGCGCATCGGCTTCGGCATGCTGGCCGCGAAGACCAGCAGCGAGGAGGACGAAGAGCCCGAGCACGATGGCCCGGGGGTGGGCATCGCTTTCACGCCCCTCGCCATGCCGATGCTCTCCGGCCCCGGCTCGATCGCGGTGACGATCGGCATGGCCGCCGGTGCCGAGGGCGTGCTGCAGCACCTCGGCATCGCGGTGGGGATCGCCGCCGTCGGCGCGGTTTCGTACCTCGTTCTGCGCGAGGCGCACCGCGTGGTGGGCTTCCTCGGCGTCGTCGGCATGGACGCCCTGACCCGCATCATGGGCTTCCTGCTGGTCTGCGTCGGGATCCAGTTCATCACCGTGGCCATCGGCGAGATCCTCGCCGGCGAACAGTTCATGGAGCCGATCCTGCGCACGCTCGACCTGCTCGAGCGCTGAGACGGCGGGCGGCCTCCGGGTTACCCTCCCCGGGGCGATTCACCGCGAGGAGGCGAGACGATGAGCCACGAACCGCAGGACGAACGCTGGCCCCTCAGCCGACGGCGCTTTCTCCAAGCCCTCGCGATGATCAGCGTCGGCGGGCGGACGTTCTGGGGTTCGGGGGATGCGCGCGCGGCCGTCACCGCGGCGCGCGACGCGGCGGACCCCGCGGCGTGGCCGGCCATGACCTACCGGACGCTCGGCCGCACCGGCTTCCAGGCGAGCCGGCTCTTCATGGGCTGCGGCGCGAGCCTGATGTTCCGCGGCAAGGACGACCTGCTCGACATAGCCTACGACGCGGGCATCAACGTCTTCGACGTGGGGTACCGCGGCTACTACCGCTGGGCCGAGCGCAACCTCGCCGGCTTCCTGAAGAAGCGGCGCGACGACGTCTTCCTGATCTCGAAGGCGGTCGCGGAGGTCGACGTCGGGAACGACGACGAAGTCACCCCGCAACAGGCCAGGGAGGCCGCGCGCATCTGGAGCGAGCGCCTCGACGAGAGCCTCGCGGACCTCGGCGTCGAGAAGGTCGACGCCTACTACCTGATGGCGGCGCACAATCCTTCCCTCATCGAGAGCGAGGAAATCCGCGCCGCCTTCGAGAAGGCCAAGGCCGCGGGGAAGGTCCGCCACCTCGGCGTGAGCACCCATCGCAACGCCGAGAAGGTGCTGCTCACGGCGGCCGAAACGGGGATCTACGACCTCGCGATGATCGCCATCACCCCGGCCGGCTGGTACGACTGGGAGAGCAAGGCCGTGCTCGAAGGCTCGAAGCCGATGACCGGGCTCCGGCCGGTGCTCGACCGCGCGCGGGCCTCGGGCATCGCCCTCGTCGGCATGAAGGCCGCCCGCCAACTCTCGGGCGCGCCCGTCCTCGGCTGGTGGAAGAAGCTCGACGCCTTCGACGCCTACTACGACGAGAAGCTGATGGCCGCACCGCTCTCGCCCTTCCAGCGCAGCTACGCCTACGTGCTCGCCCACGGGCTCGACGTGGTCAACGCCGACATCCAGGACCTGGCCCAGCTCCGGGAGAACGTGGCGGCGACGGCGGCCTCGCCGACCTACTTCGCCTAGCCGCGGCCGCACCACCCCTGGACGGCTAGCTTTCCGCCATGCCCGCAGCCCGTTCCCAGTCCGACCGCGGGTCGAAGGGCATCGCCTGCCGAACCGTCGCGGTGTTGCTGAGCGGCGCGGGTACCGCGATCGCGCTGCCGCCCTTTTCTTTCTGGCCCGCGGGTTGGCTCACGACGCCGCTTCTCATCTGGGCCGTCGCGGGCGGATCGATCCGCGCAGGGGCGCTGTGCGGGATCGGCTTCGCGCTCAGCGTGGGAGCCCTGTCACTGCCGTGGCTGCCCCAGTCGCTGGTGAACTTCTTCCACATCCCGGCAGCGTGGAGCGTGCCGGCGACCTTCGCTTCGTTCGTGGTGGCCGGCGGCTGGTGCGTCGTCGCCTTCGGGGCGTGGGCCGCGTGGCTCGCGCGTAGAGCGCCGGTCTCGCCGCTGCTGCTCGGGTTGGGCTTCGGCCTCGCGGAGTTCGTGCGGGGCATCGGCCCCCTGGCCAACCCGGTGCTCGGACTCTCGGCCACGCAGGTTCCGGCGCCCGCCCTCGTGCAGTCGGCGGCCTTCTGGGGGGCTGCCGGGTTGAGCACCGTCATGGCGATCGTCGGCGGCTTCCTCGCCGAACCGTTCTCGGCCCGGATCCGAAGCCACCCCTGGGAGCGGGTTCTACTCGCCGGGCTCGTCGGCCTTCTCGTCATCGCCGCCCTCACCGAGCGTGACGAAGACCTGCGAGGCGAGCCCGTCCCGGTCTGGCTCGTCCAGGGCGCGACCCCGCGCGACGAGCGCTTCGACCCGGCAACGCAGGCCCGGCGCCTCGACACCTACCTCGCGTCCACCCGCAGCGCGCTCGAAGAAGCGGGGATCGCGCGGACGCCCGTGCCCCCCGGACAGCGCGCGGACCCGCCGGCCTCCGGGCGCGTCCCCCTCGTCGTCTGGCCCGAGCAGGCGATCGCCTTCCCCGTGGAGCGCGACTTCGCCGCCCGCAGCGCGATCGCCGACCTCTCGCGCGAGCACGGTGTCGATCTCGTGTTCGGCGCGGTCGGCCTCCCGAAGCGCACGGCCCCGGACACCGGGAGGACGAACCGCGTCTTCCTCGTCCGGCGCGGCGGCGTCTGGGCCGGGGAGCGCGACAAGCAGCGCTTGATCCCGCTGGGCGAAACGCGCGCCTTCGGCCGCTGGCCCGAATCCCTGGACCCGCTCGTCCCCGGCACGTCGGACGTGCCCCTGCGCGCGAGCTCCGGCCACCTCGGCATCGCCGTCTGTTCCGAGGTCATGTTCGCGGGCGACGTGGCGCGGCGCGTGCGGGCGGGCGCCGAGCTCCTGCTGAACCCCGCGAACGACGGCTGGCTCGTGGCGCCCGCGGCCCGCGAGCTCCAGCGCACCTACGCCAGCCTGCGCGCCGTCGAGACCCGGCGCTGGCTCCTGCGCGCGACGGTCGACGGCGTGACCAGCGCGATCGCGCCCTCGGGCCGGACCGTCGCACGCGCACCGCTCGACGCACCGGCGGTGCTTCGCACCGAGGCCCGGCTTCGAACCGAACAGACGCCCTTCGTCCGCTACGGCGCACTCGTGCCCTGGGTGCTCGGGGGCGCCGTGGCCATCGGAACGGCCCGCCACGGCCTTCGCGGCCGGGGGCCGACGCGATGACCCGGCGCCTCGCCTTCTGGGATCGCCTGATCCTCGTGACGCTCGTTCCCCTGTGGGCCGTCGCCGTGATCGTCCACATCGACCGCCACGTGAGCGACCGGCCGCTCGCCTGGCTTCCGGTCTATCTCGATGCCGCCGCGAGTCCGGAGGAAGGCCCGCGCGTCCGCTCCCTGTGGTCGGAGGCGCGCGACCATCCCGAACGCATCGCCCCCGGCGACGAGCTCCTTCGCGTCGGCGAGCGCGCACTCCTCGGTGCCGGGCGGCTCGACGTCCTCGCGCACGCCTTCCCGGCCGCGGACGCGAACGGACTCGTCCACTTCGAGGTGAAGCGCGACGGCCTACGCGTGCCGGCCGTGCTCGAGATCCAGCGCGTCCCGGTCCCGCTCGCCCAGCTCCCCCTCTCCCTCGCGCTCGGCCTGTCCGCGGTGCTCGCGCTCCTTCAGGGCCGCGGCTCGCCCACCGTGCGCGCCTTCGCCCTGGCCGCGCTGGCGACCAGCCTCCACTTCTCGAGCTGGTACGCGGGGACCCCGTGGCAGACCTCGGCCGGCCTGTGGCTCGTCGTGCTCTCGGGATTCTTCTACCCGGCCCTGCAGGTGCGCACGGCGCTGCTCTTCCCCGAAGGGCTCGCGCAGGCGAACCGCCCGCTCCTGCGCTGGGCGTGGCTGCTGCTCGCGATGGGGCCGGCGCTCTACGTCTGGATCTTCGGCGCACCGAGCATCGACGCCTACGGCTTCAGCGCCGTGGGCGCGCTCTCCGGTCTCACCATCTTCGCGATCCTCCTGGCGGTGCTGCGCAACTGGCGCCGGGCGGACGCGCCGGGGCGGCGCCAGATGAAGTGGGCGGTCTACAGCTTCGCGGTCGGGACGCTGCCCGTGCTCGCGGCCTCCGCGCTCGTGGCGGCGCGCCCGGACCTGCGCCAGTGGTACGCCGCGAGCCTCGCGTTCCAGGCGCTCGTCCCGCTGGGAATGCTCGTCGCGCTCATCCGCGATAACTTGTTCGACATCAACCGCCTGATCACCACGACCGCGGCGACGACGCTGCTCGCGCCCCTCTTCCTGGTGGCGCTGGTCCAGGGCGTGCCGCCCCTCGCCGAATGGGCCAGTCAGGCCACCGGCATGCAGTCCATGACCTTGCTCTGGGTGATCACCGGCGCGCTCGCGGCGCCCATGCCGATCGCGGTCCGGCGGCTTCGGCCGTGGATCGAGCGCCGCTTCTTCCGCGAGCAGTTCGAGGCAGAGGCCGTCCTGCGCGATCTACGCGGCCGCGCGGAAAGCTTCGAATCCCCGGGCGATCTCCTGCGCGCCCTCGGCGAGGAGCTCGGCGAGCGGCTCACGCTCGAGACCTGCGTGGTCTACGCGCGCGCGGGCGAGGCCTTCGTTCCGGTCTCCGCGCACGGCGGCGTCCCCCCGCCGGGCTTCGCCGCCGAGGGCCCCTTCGCGACGCTGCTGGCGGATGCGGACGGCCCGGTCGAGCGCAGCCGGACGCGCCGCTGGGAGCGCCGCGGGCTGCTCGACGCCGGCGACCTCGCCTCCCTCGACTCGCTCGGCGCCAACGTGATCCTCCCGATCCACACCGCCGACCAGCTCGAGGCCTTCATCTGCTTCGGCGACAAGCTCTCGGGCGAGCTCTACTCGCGGCCGGAGATCGCCATGCTCGACGGCCTCGGGGAGCGCGTGGGCCTCGCCTTCTCGAAGTTCGAGGAGCGCGCGCTCGAGGCCGAGCAGCGGCGGCTCTTCGAAGAGATCGCCCGCTACGCCCCCGCCTCGATCGCGGACGAGATCCGCAAGGGCGCCGACACCGCTCCCGGCGAGCGCGACGTCACGATCCTGTTCGTCGACGTGCGCGGCTACACGGCGATGTCGCAGCGCCGGGCCGCCAGCGAGATCTTCGCCGTCGTGAACGCCTACACCGAAGCGGTGTCACGCAAGATCCGCGACCACGGCGGCACGGTGATCCAGTTCCAGGGCGACGGGCTGATGGCGGCCTTCGGCGCGCCGGTCGAGCTCGAGGACAAGGAGCGCTGCGCGGTCGAGGCCTCCCTCGACGTGATCGAGGCCGTCGAGACGGGAGCCTTCGGCGAGCGCGGCGACGTGACGCTCTCCGTCGGCGTGGGGATCGCGACGGGCGTGTCCTACGTGGGCGACATCCAATCCGTCGACCGCAAGATCTGGACGGTCATCGGCAACACCCCGAACATCGCGGCCCGCCTCGAAGCGAAGACGCGCGACCTCGATGCATCGATCATCCTCGACGAGGTCACGCGCGAGCGGGCCGGTGCGGCCGCAGCGCCGTTCGAGCCGCGCGAGGGAATCGCGCTCAAGGGCCGCGACGAGCCCTTCACGCTCTGGATCCGGCCTCTCGGGCAGCCCCCTCCGGGGAGCGCGGGCCCGAGGGCGGCAGAAGAACCCCCGCCTCCGTCGAATTAGGCACACGCGCCCGCCGTCGAACCGGCCACTCGTCGAATAAGATTGGCAGCGGCTGGGTGGAAAACCCTATTTTCGCCTCTTCCCTGCCGAGGAGGCCTCTCTTGCTCTCCATCTCACGCGCCCCGTCGAAGCCGCTCCGATTCACCACTCCGTTCGCGAAGGCCGCCCTGGTGGGGCTTGCCGTCGCACTGGCGCCCGCACTCGCCTTCGCGGGCGCGCAGGGCCCCGGGCTCGGCAACCCGCCCGGCCCCTCGGAAGAAGACCTCGAGAAGTACTGGATGAACCAGCCCGGCGAGCCGGTGCCGAGCTTCGTCTGCGTCGATACGCCCGCCATCCCGTGTTTCGAACTCGACGCGGCCGGCCCGACGCTCATCTCGCCCGACTGTCCCGGGAACTCCCGGGCGTGCCGCCCCGCCGAGATCCCGGGAACCGTCATGACCGGCACGCTCGCCCTCGAGGGCGTTCCCTCGAGCGAGTGGACGCGCACCGACGTCTCCGACCTCTACCCCTACGACGGCTGCGAGTTCGGCGGGAATCACGCAACGCAGAACGTCCAGCCCGCGGACCTCGACACCGTCTCCGACCCCGCGATCGGTTCGCAGCCCTACGTCAACACCTCCATCTATACGCTCGAATCGTTCCCGGCCGACCTCGGCTGCGCCCAGTGGATCCGCACCGACTCGAACGACTTCGCCTCGACGGCGGCGGTCGAGGTCTCCTTCGACCTCGGGCGTTACGAATACGTCTACATCGCCTACGACGCGAACGCGACGCAGATCCCGTCCTGGCTCGCGGCCGACTACGTCGCCACCGGCCAGACCGTGGTGAACCGCATCCTGAACATCAACGACGTGAACTACGACCTCTACCGCTCGCGCGAGATCCTTCCGCTCGGAGCGAGCATCCAGATCCCCGGCAACCGCGCGGGCGGCGGCGACGGCGGCGTGATGTACATGGTCTTCGTCCGCCCGCCCTCGGCGACCGAGTACTGCGGCGGCTGGTCCGGCACCGTCTCCCTCGACACGCCGGCCGGCCCGGTCGTGACCCAGCAGATCGGCGGCTCCGGCTGCGGGATCCAGGACGAGAGCAGCGTCTCGATCGAGCCGCCCGTCCTCCTGCCCGGAGGCCTCGGTTGGTACGTCGGCGGCCCGATGCCCTGCGACGGCCTGCTCGCGGACGGCCAGGAGCTCGAGTACGAGCGCGCGTTCGGACCGACGGGCTTCTTCGATCGTGGCGCCCTGATCGACGCCGCCCAGGCCGCGAACCCCGCCCTGTGCGACGCGGACCCCACCGGGGCCTGCCAGCTCCGCCCCGCCGTCACGATGGTCGGCCCGACCGGCGCGATGGAGACCGGCACCGCGACCGCGAACCCCGAGGTCTGCACCTTCACCGTCCGCTTCACGGAGCCTGGCGAGTCGCGCATCGTGATCCACGGCGACCCGGCCGACGACGTCGACACCGCCATCGAGACGCAGGTCTCGGCGACCATCGACGAGCCCGGCGTAATCAGCGACATCGACGTCTACGTGCGCACGTCGGCCAACTACGCCGACAACCTCGAGATCACGCTCTACAAGGATCCCTGGGAAGTCCTGCTCGACGACCGCCCGGGCTGTGATAACCGCTCCTCGTTCCACGACGTCTGGTTCGACGACGAGGCCGGCTCCGGTCAGCCGAACTGCGGCACGCAGTCCGGTCGCGCGCTCGTGGACGATCTGATCTTCGCCGCGGGCCGCCCCGCCAAGGGGACCTACACCCTCGGATTCCGCGACGGCCTCAACCCCGGCGACGGCACGGACCTCCTCGACTGGCAGCTCCGCATCAAGACCTTCCATACGGCCTGCAGCGACGACATCGACAACGACGCGGACGATGCCATCGACTGGGACGGCGGCCCGGTTCCCGAGAGCCCCGACGCCGACTGCACCCACTCGAACGACGTCCAGGAAGCCCCGGGCTCCGCCTGCGGGCTCGGCGCCGAGGTGCTCCCGGCGCTGGCGCTGCTCGGCTGGCGGAGGGCTCGCCGGAAGGCGTAGGCGCGGCTGCGCGCGCTGGAGCCCCGGCGCGAGGCCAGCCGAAAAGACGGTGAAGGCCGGCGAGCTGCGCGGGTTGCCGCCTGCCTGCGGGCTCCGTGCGGGCTCTGCCGCACGTCACACCGGCCCCTGAATCGGTGTTAAATTGGGCCGATGCGCACGCTCTCCCGCTCCACCTGGCTTGCCCTCCCCCTTCTCGCCGCCATGACGCTCACCACCGGCTCCGGATGCCTGCCCTCGACCGACGGCTTCGCCTCGCCCTCGTGGATGTGGGGCCGCCAGATCGATTGGCTGGTGCATGCGACGGGGGCGCCCCTCTCCCCTGGATCGATCGGGAACGTCGTCGGCCACCTCGAACGCGAAAACCGCGATCCGAACTTCTCGGTCGCCGCGGGCTCGATCCCGGACGGATCCTGGGACGGGATCTTCGAGAAGATGTTCCGTCTGCGGGACACGAGCGACTTCGACGCCGTCCGCCTGATCAATCTCCTCTACGGCTTCCGGGGGCACCCGGCGGCGAGCGAAGCGACCTGGGCGGCCGCAGAGCAGGCGCTCTTCGACTTCAAGTACTGGTACACGGACCCGACGCCCTCGCGCATGTTCGACGGCGAGCCCGTCACCGACGACATGTGGTACTGGACCGAGAACCACGTCCTGATGTTCAAGGTCGCCGAGTATCTGACGGGGCAGCTCTACCCGGATCAGATCTTCACCGTCACGGGCGAGACCGGCGCCTGGCATCGCGACCGCGCCCGCGAGTTCATCCGCGACTGGCTGCGCGAGCGCGCCCTCGTCGGCTTCGCCGAGTGGCACTCGAACGTCTACTACAACCTCGACATCCGCCCGCTGCTCACCTTCATCGAATGGTCCGACGACCCGGACCTCGTGCGGCGCGCGTCGATGGTCCTCGACCTCGTCTTCCTGGACATCGCCCTCCACCTCCACGAGGGAACCTTCGGCGCCACCCACGGGCGCTCCTACATCAAGGACAAGGCCTCGGCGACGACCGAAGACACCTTCGGCTCCGCCCAGTTCCTCTTCCAGGACACGGACATTCCCTACGGCGGCCGCGGCGACGCGACCGTCGCCCTGCTGGCGAAGACCCAGCGCTACCGGCTGCCCGAGATCATCCGCCGCATCGCGACCTACGACGAGCCCATGGTCGACCGCGAGCGAATGAACCTGCCGCTCGAGGAGGAGCCGCCGGTCGGGGCCGCCACCTGCGAGCCTGGCGCGCCGCTCGGCTGGGATTGGTGCGACGAGGAGTACCTGCCGTACTGGTGGGGCACGAACGCGCTCACGGTGTGGAGCCACGTCGGGCTGACGCTCCAGCAGGGTTTCGAGTACGACCTGTTCGACGCCCAGTTCGCCCAGTTCGCCGATCTCGCCAACGCCGTCTGGATCCCGGGCAACTTCGACCAGTCCGTCCAGAACGCCTACCTGCTCCTGCGCGGCCTCTGGCCCGCCGCGAACTTCGCGCTGCTGAAGGAAGTGAACACCTACACCTACCGCACGCGCGACTACATGCTCTCGACGGCCCAGGACTACCGGAAGGGCGTGCGCGGCAACCAGACCCACATCTGGCAGGCGACCCTCGACGAGCAGGCGATGGTCTTCGTCACGCACCCCACGTACCGCCCCGAGGAGATCGATTCGCCGCCCTACGACGGCTGGAACTGGCAGCGGCGCGACGAGTCGGGCGCCGGCGCGACGGGCGGCCGCTGGACGGGCGACGGCGCCCTGCCCCGCGCCGCCCAGTTCGAGAACGTGAACATCTCGATCTACGAGCCGCAGTACCCGCCGATCGCGGCCTTCGACTTCGTCTACGAGGACGAGACCCACGCCTACTTCCCCGTCGCCCACTTCGACGAGGTCGTGCGCGACGGCCACTGGACCTTCGGCAAGCGCGGCAACGGGTACGTCGCGCTCTACTCGCGGCGCCCCGTCGACTGGCGCGGCGACCAGCCCGAGGTCTTCCAGAACGGCGGGCTCGACTTCGACCTCGTGGCCGAGGGCGGTGCCACCAACACCTGGATCGTGGAGATGGGCAGCCTCGACGAATGGCCGGGCGGCTTCGAGGCCTTCCAGGCGGCCTTCGACGAGAGCCTCGTGACCTTCCCGGACGTCGGCACCGGCCCGCTCGAGGTGGTGTACGAATCGCCGAGCCAGGGCACCGTGAGCTTCGGCTGGGAAGCGCCGCTCGTGGTGGACGGCAACGAGGAGCCGATCGCGGACTACCCGCGCTACGACAACCCCTTCGTCACCACGAACTTCCTCGACACGCGCTACGAGGTCTCCGACGGCGAGTACTCCCTCGTCCTCGACTTCACGGACGTCGAAGACGAGAGTCAGGACGTGCGCACCGCCAGCGCTCCGCCCGGCGCCGTCGAAGAGGCCCGCTCGATCTTCGCGGCCATCTGGAACGCCATCGCCGCCTTCTGGCAGAACTTCTTCGGAGCGAGCTGACCCCGACTGCTAGGATCGGCCGCGCATGCAGGCCTACTTCCGGTTCGTCGACCGCACGCACCCTGCGTTCCCGGCGCTCCTCTATGCGCTCGTCACCGGCGCGGTCTATCTCTTCGTCGGCCAGTCCACCGAAGGCGGCGTCGTGCGGGCGGAGCTCTCGACCCGGCAGCTCGTCGGGACGGCCGCGCTGTTCGTCCTGCTGCCGGCCTACGGGCTCTGGCTGATCGCCCGTCAGCGGGCCGTCCTCGTCGAGTCCCTCGATGAAATCGAGCCCATCGCCCGGCCCGACGACGTCTCCCTGGCCCGCGCCCGCACGAACCGGGTCTCGCCCGGCGGATGGCTCCTGATCTTCCTGCTCGGCCCGCTGCTCGGACTCGGCAACAACCCGATCTTCGTCGGCCAGATGGCGGGCGCCCCGCACTGGCACCCGTTCGATCTGGTCTTTCTCGGCTCGGCCACGCTCATGTGGTGGGTCCTGGCCGTCGTCTTCGTCTGGAAGCTCCCGGTCAGCCGGGCCGTCTCCCGGCTCGGCGAGCGGGCGGCGATCGACCTCTACCGCCTCGACCGCCTGCGGCCGATCGCGCGCATCGCGAGCTCGGACGCCCTGGCCGTCGCCGGAGCCATGGCGCTTTCCCCGCTGCAATCCCTCGACGCACAGTTCCGGCTCGGCAACTACTGGCCGACGATCGTGATCGGCCTCCCGGTCTTCGTGTGCCTGCTGCTCGTCCCGATGTGGGGCGCGCGAAAGAACATCCTGCGGGCAAAGGCGGAACGGATCGGAGAGCTCCGCAGCCAGGTCGACGCGACCGACCGCAGCGACGTCGGCCGCCTCGAAGCCCTGACGGCGCACCTCGAGCGCGTGCGCCAGACGCCGAGCTGGCCCCTCGACTTCGAGCTCGTGAGCCGCCTGCTCGCCTACGTCGTGCTCCCGCCGCTCGCCTGGGTCGCCGCCGCCCTCGTCGAGAACTTCATCGACGGGCTCTAGGGCGAGGTGATAGAAAGGTCTCCGTTCCTCGAACGAGACGAGCGCCCTTGACCGAACCGAACCCGCGTTCCGCCCCCGCGCCCCTCGCCGGCGTCCGCGTCCTCGACGTGACCCACGTCATGGCGGGCGCATGGTGCAGCTGTCTGCTCGCACAGATGGGCGCGGACGTCGTCAAGATCGAGCGGCCGGGGGTCGGTGAAGACCTGCGACGCGGGCAGAAGCGAACGGGAGGTGCCTTCCGGCCCTTCGACGCGGTGAACCACGGCAAGCGCTCCCTGTGCATCGACCTCGGCGACCCGCGCGGCGCCGAAGCCGTGCGCAAGCTCGCCCTCGTCTCGGACGTCCTCGTCGAGAACTTCCGCCCGGGCGCGCTCGCCCGCCGCGGGCTCGGCTACGACGAGCTGGCCGCCGAGCATCCGGCGCTGATCTATGCCTCGGTCACCGCCTTCGGGAGCACCGGCCCCTACGCCGAGCGCGCGGGCTTCGACCTGATCGCCCAGGCGATGGCGGGCATCATCAGCCTGACGGGCGAGCCCGGCCGCCCGCCCGTCGCAGCCGGCGTCCCCGTCGCCGACCTCACGGCCGGAACACTCGCCGCGCTCGGCATCCTCTCGGCCTGGATCGAACGCACGCGGACCGGGCGCGGGCAACGCGTCGAGACCTCCCTCTTCGAAGCGGCGCTGAGCCTCACGATCTGGGAGTCCGCGATGTACCTCGACACCGGCAACGTGCCGCAGCCGAACGGCGCGAAGCATCGCCTCGCCGCGCCCTACGGCACCTTTCCGACCGCCGATGGCTGGGTCGCCGTCGCCGCGGGGACCCAGGGCATCTACGAGCGCCTTTGCGCCGCCCTCGCGCGGCCGGATCTGCTGGAAGACCCCCGCTTCGCCGATCCCTTCGTTCGCCTCGGTCAGCGCGAAGCGCTCGAGGCCGAGCTCGCGGAAGTCTTCCGCGCCGAAACCTCCGCGACCTGGGTCGAGCGGCTCGATGCCGCCGGCGTCCCCTGCGGCCCGGTCAACGACATGGCCGGCGTCTGGGCGGATCCGCAGACGCTGGCCCGCGGAATGCTCGCCGAGACGCAGGCCGACGGGGACGAGAAAGCCCACCGCGTGATCGGGCCGGCGGTCAAACTCTCGGAGACCCCGTGGCGCGGCGTTCCCCGGCCGCCCCGGCAAGGGGAGCACTCGCTCGAGATCCTCGTCGAAGCCGGTTACGACCCCGAAGAAGCCCGAACCCTGCTGGCGGCCGGCGTCGTCGAGCAGCCGGAGCCCGCCGCCGGTGAGTGAAGCCGTTCGCATCGAAACCCCCGCGGAAGGCGTGCGCCTCGCGACCCTCGACCATCCGCCGGTGAACGCCCTCGGCCGTTCGGCCCGGCGCGCGCTGCTCGACCTCATCGCGGAGATCGAAGCGGACGACACCGCCCGGTGTCTGATCCTGACCGGCACAGGGAAGACCTTCTGCGCGGGGGCCGACCTGCGCGAAGAAGAGGAACTCGAAGAGAAGGACGCGGGGAGCTTCTTCGGTGAGTTCGGGCGGATCCTCGCGGGCATCCAGACGCTGCGCGTCCCCGTCCTCGCCGCGATCAACGGCGGATGCCTCGGCGGCGGCCTCGAGCTGGCGCTGATGTGCGACCTCCGGATCGGCTCGACCGCCGCCCGCTTCACGGCGAGCGGCGTAAACGTCGGCCTGATCGCGAGCTTCCACAGCCTGACCCGGCTGATCGGTTCCGGGCCCGCTGCGTCGATGCTCCTGACGGGCCTCGCCTGCGACGCCCAGCGCGCCCTGCGCTTCGGGCTCCTCACCGACGTCCACGAGCCCGACCGGCTGATCCCCGAGGCCGTCCGCCTGGCCGAGCGCATCGCGAGCCGGGCCCCGCTCTCGGTGGAGGCGACCAAACGCTGCATCCGGGAAGCCCCGGACCTGACCCGCGAGGAAGCGTTCCTCCTCCAGGGCCGCGAAGCCGTCGCGCTGGCGAAGACCTCGGACCACAAGGAGGCCCTCCGGGCCTTCTTCGAGCGCCGACCCGGGAAGTATCGAAGGCAGTAGGGCTCCTGGCTCGCGCCCCGGGCGCGCGCGGGCGCGTTCCTTATCATCGCAGCGTGGCCTTCGCGAGCGTCCTGCACGAACTCTCGACCCTGATCGAATCCCAGCATCCGCTGGTCGTGATCGAGACGGTCGAGGAGCGGCGCGCGCGGGCGCTGGTGGAAGCGGCGACGCGGCGGCTCGGCCTCTCTTTCTACGAATGGTCGATCGCGACCGGCCTGCGCTTCGGCGCCGATCGTCAGACCGGCGGCCACGCCATCGGCACGACCAGCGAACCCGCCGGGATGCTGCGCCACATCGGCGCGCTCGACCGGACGGGCGTCTACCTCGTGAAGGATTTCGGCCCGCACCTCGAGGACCCGGTGAACGCGCGCCTCCTGCGCGAAGCCTGCCAGCAGTTCCTCGAGACGCGCTCGACGATCGTCCTCACCGGCGACGGCATCCGCCTCCCGAGCGAACTCCGCCCGCTCGCCACCTCGCTCGAACTCTCGCTCCCCTCGGAGGACGAACTCGGGCTGATCCTCGACTCGATGGTCGCCGCCCTGCGCGACTCGCATCGGCTGCGGGTCGAGCTCGACGACGCGTCGCGCGGGGATCTCATCGGGGCGCTGCGCGGCCTCACCCAGAACCAGGCCCGCCAGGCCATCGCCTACGTCGCGATCGAGGACGGCGCCCTCACCCCCGAAGACGTCGCGCGGGTGACGGACCGCAAGGCCCGCCTGCTCCAGGACGACGGCCTCCTGCAGTACTGGCCCCCCGCCGACAACCGCTTCGAGCTGGGCGGCTTCTCACGCCTCGAGGCCTGGCTCGAGCGCGCGCAGCACGGGTTCACGCCCGAGGCCGCAGCCATGAACCTCGACCCGCCTCGCGGGGTGCTGATGGTCGGCGTGCAGGGCTGCGGGAAGTCGCTCGCCGCGAAGGTCATCGCCCGGCGCTGGGGCCAGCCCCTGCTCAAGCTCGACGCGGGGCGCCTCTACGACAAGTACGTCGGCGAGACGGACCGGAACCTGCGGCGCGCGCTCGCCCTGGCCGAGTCCATGGCCCCGGCGGTGCTCTGGATCGACGAGATCGAGAAGGCCTTCGGGACCTCGGGCGACGCCGAGGCGGACGGCGGGCTCTCCCGCCGCGTGCAGGGACATCTGCTGACCTGGCTCCAGGAGAAGGCTTCGTCCGTCTTCGTCGTCGCCACGGCGAACGACGTCTTCTCGCTCCCTCCCGAGCTGATGCGCAAGGGACGCTTCGACGAGATCTTCTTCGTCGACCTCCCCCGGCCCGAGGAGCGCAGGACGATCTTCGAGATCCACCTCCGCCTGCGCAACCAGGATCCGGCCCGCTTCGACCTCGCGGCCCTGGTCGCGCGCAGCGAAGGCATGAGCGGCGCCGAGATCGAGCAGGCCGTCGTCGCCGCGCTCTACGGCTCGCTCCACGGCGGGTCGCCGCTCTCGGCGGCCCACCTCGAGAACGAGCTCGAGGGGACGGTTCCGCTCTCGCGCAGCCGCGCGGAAGACATCGAGCGACTGCGCGCGATGGCGAAGGAGCGCTTCGTCCCCGTCGCCTGAGACCGCTCGAAACCTTCGACCCCCGGGTCGGGCACAGGTACGCTGCGTCCATGCTGCGCCCCCACGTCCGCTACGCACCCCTGGCCCTCCTCCTGTGCCTCGCCTGTTCGAACGAGGCAACCGGCCCCGGTGACTGTCCGGGTCTCACGAGCTCCGCACGGAACGTCGTGCTGGTCGTCGGCGACACCCTGCGGAAGGATCGGATCGGCGCTTACGGCGGCCCGGCGGCGACGCCCAACCTCGACCGCTTTGCCGCTTCGGGCCTGCGCTACGAGGTCGCTTCCGCACCCGCTCCCTGGACCAAGCCCTCGATCGCGACGCTCTTCACGGGCCGGCAGCCCTGGGAGCACGGCGTCCTGCTCCACCCGGCCGGGCACGACCGGGCCGGTGAGGCCACCCGGCGCAAGCTCGCCGCCGCCGACGTCCTGCCGGAGGCATTCGACACCCTCGCCGAGCAGTACCGCGCGGCGGGCTACGCGACCGCGGCCTTCGTCGCAAACCCCTGGCTCGAGGCGCGCTTCGGTTTCGCCCAGGGCTTCGAGGTGTACGAGGCCGGCTTCGCGCGCTGGGACGCGCCCGGGGCGCTCGTGAGCGCCGCGGCGTCCCGCTGGCTGTCCGAACGCTCGGACGACCGGCCGTTCTTCCTCTACGTGCACTACCTCGACCCGCACCGGCCCTACCCCGCTCTCGACGCGCGGGAACTCCGCGAGGAGCTGCCTCGCCTGAACGCCGACGCGCGGCCCCTCGCGGCGGCCAACGCGGTGACGATCCAGGCCCTGGTCGAGGTCGAGGGCGTCCAACAGTGGCACCGCGCCGGCATCCGGCCGACCCGCGCCCTGCTCGAGCACGCCTACGACCGCGGCGTCGAGCAGTTCGACAGCGCCCTCGGCCACCTCCTCGACGGGCTCTCCCGCACGACCGCCGGCGAAGACACGCTGGTGATCGTGACCTCGGACCACGGCGAAGCGCTCTACGAGCGCGGCTACGGGAACCACGGCAACGGGCTCTACGAAGAGGAGCTCGCGATCCCCCTGGCCGTGGCGGGCCCGGGCGTCCCGGCTGCGGTCCCCGCCTGCCCGGTCGGCTTGCACGACCTCATGCCGACCCTCTGCGAGCTCTCCGGACTCTCCTGCCCGGAAGACCTCCCGGGCCGCAGCCTGGCCGCCGAGGGCCCTGCAACCGAGCGCATCCTCGTCTCCGGGGGCATGATGGAGCGGACCGCCAACCGCGCCGCGCGCGACGGGCGCTTCAAGCTGCTCTACCAGCCCGACGGTTCCGACGTCGCCGAGCGGCGCGACGCCGCACCCGCGGCCGCCGAACGACGCGACGGACCGCTCTACGCCCTGTTCGACCTGCGCGAGGATCCCGGCGAGGTCCGCGACCTCCATGCCGACGGCGCGCTCGACCCCGCGCTCGCGCCCGTCTTCGAGCGACTTCGCGCGGCGGCGGAGGCGGCCGAGGACGCGCCGCGCGTCCCGCGCCCGGCGCCCGTCCCGGTCGACGCCGAGCTGCAGGATCGCCTCGAGGCCCTCGGCTACCTCGAGTAGCGCGAGCTAGCGAAGGGTTTCCTTCTTCCGCACGTTCGAGTCGATCCGGTCCCTCGCATCCTGGACATCGCCGGCCGACGGCAGCGCCGGGGCCGTCCCGAGGCCGCGCGGGACGACCTTCTGCATGCGCTCGGCGGCCGGGTTGCCGCTCGCCGCGGGGTTCGGGGCGACCTTCTGCATCGCATCGCTCGCGCGGCCCATGGCCTCGCGCCCCTGGCTCGCGGCGCCGGAAGGCCCGATCCGCCGGAGGCCCGGGACCTGCTGGACGCCGGCGGGGACGAGCACCGGCGGCTTGCAGGAGAAGGTCCAATCGACCGGCACGACCTCCTGCAGGATCGCCTCGCCGCTCCCCTCCTTCGCGAGCGTGTAGCGGAGGTGCTTCACCTCGACGTCCGGCTGAAGCTGCGATTGGCAGTAGACCGAGAGCCGGTTGGTCGCGTTCCCCGCGCCGTTGTTCACCTTGGTGTCGGTCCAGTATTCGTTCGGGACGGGCTGATAGTTCGCCAGCAGCGGGATCTGCTTGATCACCGCCTTGGGCTGCGAATTCAAGCGGTACTGGTACCCGAGCACGACGGAGAAGCCCGGCTTCGTGGCGTCTGTCGGGGACCCGATACCGCGGATCGTCCCGCTCATCGGGCTCTGGCTGGCGAGCGTCAGCTGGTCCTTGCCCGGGCAGCGCCAGACGAGGGGCGTCGAAAAGGTCTTGGCGCCCTCCGCGAGCACGCCGCCGTCGCTCTTGCGCCACATCTTCCAGCGCAGCCCCGTGGCGACCTGTTCGTAGTACGGATTCCCGAGACCTTCGTCGCAGCGGATCGTCACGAAGTTCGTCTTCGTGTGGCTCCCCTTCGAATGGAGGTCGACGAAGGTGTAGAAGTTGCCGTCGAGCGCCTTTCCATCCGCGCCGATCAGGTTGTTCGACAGCCGTGCGCTGCTCTCGCTCTGGAGACCGATCAGGAACGTCAGGTCGACCTTCTGATCGGGGCCGTACTGGGCGCGGTTGCCATCGTTCGGACCGTTCATGACGCCGCTCTTCGGCGTCCAGTCGAGCAGCTCGACGGTGTCGACGTGGATCGTCTGGGTCGGGCCGGAACCGGGCGGTGCGTAGTTCACCACGACCGGAAGCGACGGCTGCCCGATCGGGTTGCCCGACGCGTCGAGGCCCACGACGGTGAGTTCGAAGCGCGTCGGACCGACCGGGCCCGCACTGCTGCGCCGTTCGAAGAGGTCGATCGTCACGGGGGCCCAGCTCCCGAAGGCGGGTACGTGCGAGAGCGAACCCGAGGGCGTCGGCCGCGCGCCACCCGGTGCGCCGGTCGGCCAGGACTTCGTCTCCCAGCGCGCGCTCACCGTTCCGGGATGCCCGAGCTTCCAGCGGAAGCGCAGGTCCGCCGTTCCGTCGTAGCTCACGCTGTCCTGGAAGGAGACGAAGTCGCCGCTTCCGTGCTGGAGCTCCACCTTCGGGCGGCCCGAGATCTGCACCGCGCTGGCCTCGGCCGCCTCGACGCCACCCGAGCCCGACGGAGCCGAATGGGGAGCCGAGGACGCGCCGGACCCGCTCTGACGGGCCGCTCCGGCCTTGGGCAACTCAGCGCCCGCCCCGAGCGGGAGGGCCAGCGCCAGGGCCGCGAGGCCGCGCGGCAGGGCGCCGAGGGGCTTCCGGGGAGATCGAGAGCGGGCGGTCATCGGGGGTTCCTCCGTTCGTTCGGTCCAGCTCGGACGGGCCGGCCTCCGGGATTCTTCACCGGGAGCACCGGCGGCCTACCCGAGATCGATCTTCAGGTGCCGGCTCAGGTCGCCCTTCATGTCCACGAACATGGTCCGGCTCTCGAACCACCAGCGGCCGTCGACCTCGTGGAAGCGGTCGTCGTACCGCCCGGTGACGATCGGCTGGAGCGGAAAGCCTTCGAGCTGCTGGAAGACCGTGTAGACGCTCCGCGCACGCGGCAGCTCCCCTTCCGGGAACTCGACGGCGACGTTGCTCGTGACGTGGCGGGTGCGCGGGGTGCCGTCTTCGTGGATCCGGACCGTGGCGCGATAGAGCGCGAGCACGGCGTCCCGACCCACGACCGCGTGTTCGGGCGGTGCGTCGGGAGAGGCCAGGATGCGACCGTGGGCAAAGAGTTCGGCGAGCCCTTCGAGGTCGCCCGCGTCGATCCGCCGCGCATAGCGGTAGATCAGATTCTCGATCTCCCGGGCGGACTCGGCCATCGCGGGACGCTAGCGCAGCGGGAACCCCACGTTCCCGCACGCGATTCCACAGCCCAAATGAGTCGCACGCCGCCGCGAGCGGCTGATATCATCGTCGCACTTCTTGGAGGGAAACCCGTGTCTCGAACCTTCTTCGCCGTCGCCCTGGGTCTGGGCGTGCTCCTCGCCACCGCCGCGCCGGAGGCCCGCGCCGCCGACGACCACATCCGCAAGGACGGCTCGCTCCGCTATCGCTTCTACACGGACTGGGAGCTGCTCTACGTGGAGCGCGACGGCACCCCGAGCGTCGAGGTCGGTTTCTCGGACCCGACGCCGCCGACGCCGAGCGCCAGCTTCCGCGAGATCCTGGACACCGACGACGTCGTCGATGACGACGAGGAGTTCGGGGGCCGAGGCGTGCTCGGCATCCGGCTCGACGAACGCTCCTCGATCGAGCTCGTCTTCACCGGCTTCGGACACGACCGGGACACCCGCCGCCGCGACATCAGCGACACCCTGTTCGCGTTCGAGAACCCGGACGCCGGGGCCCTGGCCGGGATCGACGACAACAACTTCGACGCTGCCGTCCAGTTCGACCTCGAATACGACTCCGAGTTCTACTCCGGCGAGATCAACTACCGACGCATGTTCGAGGTCGACGGTGCCGACTACCGCTTCAACCTGCTGGCGGGCATCCGCGCCGTGCGCCTCGAAGAGGATCTGAACTTCTTCTCCATCGACGACGACGTCGCGGGCGTCCCGGTCGCCGCGAACGGCTTCGGCCGATACGACGTGGAGACGCGGAATTCGTTGATCGGCGTTCAGCTCGGCGTCGAGACGGAGATCCCGCTCGTCGAAGACCTCGTCGACTTCGACCTCTATGCGGTGGGCGGCGCCTTCGCGAACCGCGCCGATGGACGCAACGAGTTCGCCGACATCGACGCGACGCCCGTCACCTTCCGGCAGAGCCGGAGCGAGTGGGACGATGCGGGCCTGATCGAGGGTGCAGCCCACCTGACCGTTCGCCTCTTCCGCGGCATCGAACTGAAGATGGGTTACCGCGCGATCTACCTGATCAACGTGGCCACCGCGCCCGACCAGTTCCCGCGAAGCGGCTCGGCCGGGGACTTCTTCGGGAACAACTACGACAACGACGGGAAGACCCTCTTCCACGGCCCGTCGCTCGGCCTGAAGGTCGCGTTCTAGGGGCTACTCCGACAGCGACCCGGAAACCGGGCTAGGAGGCGTCGTCCTCCGGGCGCAGCGCCTCCCGCAGATCGCGGGAGATCCCGCGGCGCAGGAGCGCCTCCCGCGCGGCCACGGGTCCCTGCCCGGCCGCCAGCGCGTCGAGCCCCCGGGCGACCTCGGCGTCGACCACGTAGTGGTGCATCAGCTCCGCCTCGAAGCGCTCGACGTCGCGGGCGCCGGGGCCCGCGAACAGCTCGCCGTAGCCCGCGGTGGCCGGCCCGAGCGAGCCGAACAGCGCGAGCGATTCCGGCCCGGGAGGCGTCGTCCGGCGCGCGCGGATCCGCTCCCACATCGTGCGCGCGGCATCTTCCCCCGAGGCCGAGAGGATCAGCTCGAGGAGCGGCTCGACGCGCGCGGCCTCGAGACCGCGCTCGATCTGGTAGGCCTGTTCGAAGGCGCGCGCGAGAGTCTGGTTCTCGCCCTCGCCGAGGCGCCGCCCCGTCCGCTCGAGCTCGAAGACCGATTCGCTTCCCGGAAGCCGCTGCACCTTGCAGGCGGAGCCGGTCCGGCCGCAGAGGGCCCGCAGCTTCGGAAGCCTCCGCTGCACGCGCCCGAGCTCGATGGGTGCGTCGTACTGGACGGCAAAGCGGGTGATGCGCGGGACGCGGCGGGCGCGCCGCGGCGCGGGCCGGGCCGAGACCGGCGAAGGTGCCGTCCGCACCTCACCCTCGGGCGCCACCGGGGCGTCGACGGACTGCGCGGGCACCGGAGCGACGACCGCCGCCGGCGCGGGCGCGATCTCCGCGCGCGGCGCCGTCGCAATCTCGACGATCTCGCGGCGGACGAGGAGTTCGTGGCGCGCGGCCGCGAAGCCCGCCGCCTCGAGCGCCTCCGAGCCTGCCGGGAAGCGGGCGGGATCGAGCAGCGCCTCCGCGTCGAGCGGCTCCGCGGTCGCGACGAGAACGAGGGTGTCGCGGCTCTCGTTCTGCCCCGCTTCGAGCGAGACCTCACCCTTCTGATCGACCCCCTTGCCGGGAGCGATCGGCTCGGGCCGGCTGCGGAACGGATAGACCCGGGACGCGCCGGCCGGCCCGACGGCGAACACGGTCACCCACAGGTCGCCCGACGAGCGGTTCACGAAGTACCAGTGGATCTCGTCGCCCGGTGCCGCCACGCGGACCGGCTCGCCCGAGGGCGCATTCCCCTCGCGAACGACGCGGAACTCGATCGCCGGTGCCGCGGCGGGCGACGAGAGCGAGGCCAGCCAGGAGGCGGCCGGGTCCGCCGCCCGAGCCGGGGCGGCGAGAGCCACGGCGAGGCCGAACGAAACGAGGAGGGCGAAGCGCTGCATGGGGTCTCCGTTCGTGGGCCTGCTAGGGGCCCTGGGGCGGCGCGGGCGCCACGGGAGGGAAGCTCGGAGCGGGGCTGATCCGCGGGGCCGCAGAGGGCTCGGGGCCTGGGTCCGCGGCCGCCTTCGACGCAAAGGCGAAGACCCGCACCCAGCCGGACTCCCGGCGCTCGTAGAGGACGCCCGTTTCCGTATCGAGGTGGACGCTGCCCACCGCCCCGGTGCGGGCTCCGGGAACGCCGGCGCCGGTCGCGAAAGCCGGCGCCGGGGCGGCCTCGGCCGGGGCAGACCGAACCGCCTGCCAGCCCTCTCGCTTGCGGTAGACGCGGCCGGTTCCGGTGTCGAGGTAGGCATCGCCGGCGCGGCCCTTGTTCGCGTCCGGTGCGCCGCGCCCCCAATCCCAGCTGCCGGTCCCCTCGATCCGTTCCACCTCGCGCCAGAAGCCGCCGCTCTTGCGATGGATCGTCGAGGTGCTGAGGTCGAGGAAGTACGCGCCCTCTCGCCCCTCCTCGGACTGCGGGAAGCGGTTCCCGACGGTCCAGCTCGCGGAGGGCTCGCGGCCGGCGTTCGAGGCCACCGGGACCCAACCGAAGGCCTTCCGGGCGATCTCCTGGTTCGTGAGGTCGAGGTAGAGGTCGCCCGCGCGGCCGGTCTCGATGGAAGGCCTCCCTTCGCCCGCGTGCCACCTCACCCCGGGCGCGCGCGCCGCGGAGCGCAGGCTGACACCCCGTCGCCAGCCGCGCGCGTCCCGCGTGAAGACCTCGCCGGCGCCGAGCGCCAGGTAGAAATCCCCTTCGGCGCCGAGCGATGCGCTCGGTGCCCCCTCGCCGTGGAACCAGTTCGCCCCGTCCCGCCCCGGCGGGCCGGACGGCCCCGCGGGACCGGGGGGACCCAGCGGCCCGACGGGCCCGGGCGGGCCCGCGGCGCCGGTCGGGCCGGGCGGGCCGATCTCGCCCGCCGAACCCTGCGGCCCGGTCGGCCCGGCCACTCCCGTTTCCCCGCGCTCGCCGCGCGGGCCGGCCAGCGTCGCGACCTCGCGCCAGCCGGACGCCTCCCGTCGAAGCACCTGCCCGGTCGCCGCATCGATGTGGAAGTCGCCGACGCGGCCGAGCGCCGCATCGGGCGCGCCGCTCCCGGCGTGCCAGGCTGCTCCGGGCGTTCCGGGCGCACCCGGCTCGCCGCGCGGGCCGGGGGGCCCGGGGTCTCCGGACGGCCCGGCCGGGCCCGGGACCGAAACCCCCGGCGAACCCATCGGACCGCGCTCGCCGGCCGGCCCCGCCTGTCCGCGCGGGCCGGGCGGTCCGGCCGGACCCCGCAGGTTTCCGACCGCACGCCAGCTTCCTTCGACGCGGCGCTCGATGCGCCCTTCGTTCGGATCGAGGCGCAGGTCTCCGTCGCGGCCGTCGCGTTCGCTCCCGACGAGCCAGCTCGGCCCCGCCGGCCCGGGCGGGCCGGGCGGCCCCGGCAGCCCGGGCGCTCCGCTGCCGCCCACCGGACCCTCGGGCCCGGGCGGCCCCGCCGGCCCGCTCGGCCCGGACGGCCCGCGCGGGCCAGGCTTGCCTTCGAGCGAGGCGAGCCGCGTCCACTGCCCTTCGTGCTTCCAGAAGAGCTCCGAGCTGAGCTTGTCGAAGTAGAGGTCGAAGTCTCCGCCGGAAGCCGGGTCCGGGGTTCCGGTTCCCGTCAGGAAGGTCGCGCCCGCGCGGCCGGGCTCCCCCTTCGGCCCCTCCGGGCCGCGCTCGCCTTCGGGGCCCGTCGGGCCCGTAGCCCCTTCGGCGATGGACGTCGCCGGGACCCACTTCCCTTCGTGTCGCCAGTAGACCGTGCGGGACTCGGTGTCGAGGTAGAGGTCGTCGTCCCGGCCGAGCTCCGCCGGCGGCTCCCCGCTCTGGGTATGCCACGTCGCGCCGTCCTGGCCGGCGGGGCCCCGCGGCCCGGGCGGACCGATCGGACCCATCGGGCCCACCGGTCCGGCCGGCCCCTGCTGGCCGGTCGGGCCGAGCGGACCTCGTTCGCCGGCCGGCCCCGTCGGACCGCGGCTGCCCTTGGGCCCGGGCGGGCCCATCGGGCCGACGTCGCCGGCGATCGAGGCGACCGGAAGCCAGCGGCCGCACTCGCGCCGGTAGACCTCGTCGGCCGAGTTGTCGAGATAGAAGTCCTGCTCGCGGCCGAGCTGGGGCGCCGGCTCTCCCGCACCGGAGAGCCACCGGCCGGAGCCCGCCGTGCTCGGACGCACCGTCACCTGCGCGATGGCGTGGGCCGCATCGTTCGGGCGCGCCGCCGAGGCGCTCGTGCACTCGGCGCCGCCGCCGAGCGTGATCCAGTAGGTGGCGGGTGTCGTCGGCGCCTCGAGCACCGCCCCGGCGGCATGCCCCCCGGCCGTGCCCGTCGCCGAGAAGCCCTCGGCGAAGCAGCTCCCGGCCTGACCCTGGATGCCAACGGCGAGGGCCTTCGTCGGGCCGCAGTCCCCGTCGCAGGGCGAGACCCAATCGAAGCGGAGATCGAGCCGCTCGCCGGGCAGGGCTTCGTAGCAGCGGCCCTTGCCGTTGACCTGGATGGCCGAGACGTGGACGCGCCGGCCCTCGAGGGTGATCTCGGGGAGAGCCGGCGGCGCCTCCTGGGCCCGGCCGGTCCCCGCGAGGCCGAAGGAAAGAAAGGCGGCAACGCCCAGCGAAACGAAAAGGACAGCGGACCGCTTCCACCCACGCATCGGTCACCCCCGCGAATGCGCAGAGAGGTGTAGCGAACCGGGTGCGGAACGTTGAGGGCCGAGGCCGCGTGGCTAGACGGGTGTGGCGATCACTTCCGCGGCGACCACGGGCTCGAGGGTCTCGATCCCGTCGGAGGCCCCCATGGCGTCGGAGAACCGCAGGGCCTGCGCCGCGCGCTCGACGTCTTCCACGACGATCGCGCCGCGGCCGGCCAGGAAGGCTTCGAACAGGGCGTTGTCCGCGAGGGTGTTGACCGCGCGCGGGCTCCCGCCCGAGAAGTCGTGGACGGCCGCGGCCGCCGCCGGATGCAGTATGTCCGGCTTGCCCCGGGCGAAGGCCAGGCGCTCGGCCAGGTAGCGGGCCGTCGTGGCCGCGTCGAAGGGCTCGAGCCGGACCTTCACGTCGACCCGGCGACCGAGCGCCGGCACGGCAGCCAGGTGGTTTTCGAGCGCGGGCAGCCCGGACAGAACGACCGAGAGCGCCCGGCCGCGCTCGCCCTCGAGGTTCAGCAGGCCGCGAAGCTCTTCGAGCACGCTCTCGTCTTCGAGGAGCTGCGCTTCGTCGATCACCGCGACCGCGCGCAGGCCGCGCTCCTGGATCTGCAGGAGGCGCCCGGCGAGCTGGCCGAGCAGGGTCGAGCGTTCGTCGCTCGGGGCGGTCACGCCGAAGAGCTTCGCCACGCGCTGGAGGAAGGGAACGGGCTCGTGGTTCCGGCCCGAGAGCACCAGCACGCCCGCGTCGAAGCGGTTCGGCGGGAGCTGATCGAGCAGGCGGTGCAGGAGCGTCGTCTTGCCGGAGCCGTACCCCCCGGTGAGGACGGTCAGGCCCTTGCCGTGGAGGGGGCCGCGCAGCACGCGCCGCTCGGCCATCGCGCGCTCGGGCGTCTCGAAGTGGAAGCCGGGGAGCGGGTCGTTGCCGAAGGGTTCGCGTTCCAGACCGAAGTGCTCGAGGTAGTCCAAGGCGCCCTTCTCCATCAACCGTAGGAGACCTTGCGGCCCCACTGGGTCGAGCCCATGTCCCCATCCGACTCGCCGCCGCCGTCCGGACCGGCGCCCGGGTCGTCGTCACCGTCCGGGTCGTCGTCGTCGTCGTCCGCCTCGGCCTCGGCGATCAGGTCGTCGAAGCTCTCGAAGGCCTCGGCGAGACCGCCCTCGGCGGGGTCCATCTCGCCGAGCGAGGGCGTCGAGTCTTCCTGGCCGAGCTTCTCGAGCCGCTCTGCCACCTCGGGGAAGTCCGGGTCGAAGGCGAGCACCTGCTCCCAGGCCGCGCGGGCGCGGTCGAGGTCGCCCTGCATCTCGAAGGCGGCACCGAGGTCGAAGCGCAGGCCGGCGATGCGGTCCTCGGCCAGGTCCGGCAGCGCCAGCGCCTGCTCGAGGTGGCCGACGGCGTCGTTCGCCCGTCCGAGATCCATGGCGCAAAGACCCATCATCGCGAGGCAGTCGACCTTCCGCGCCGGGGCCGTCATCGCCGCTGCGAATTCGCCGATGGCGTCCTCGAAGAGGCCCATCTCGCGGTAGGCGATCCCGAGGTCGTAGTGCGTCTCTTCCTCGCCGTCGCCGAGGGTCTCCTTCACGCCCTGCTTGAAGCTCTGGAAGATCGATTCGAAGCCGGCCTGGGTCGTGCCTCCGAGGGTCGCCTCCCCTTCCGCGCCGGAGGTCGAATCGTCGAACACTCCCGAGAGCTCTGCGGCGAGGTCGAACCCTTCGTCGGAACCCGCGGCTGCCACGGGCGCAGCCGGTTCCGCCGCCACGGGCGACGCAGGCACCTCTGCCGTGGGCGCCGGAGAGCGGGCCGGTTCTTCGCGGGGCTCCTCGGCGGGTTCGGCCTCGCTCTCGGCGGACGCGGCCGTGTCCTCGACCGGAAGCGTCGCGCCTTCGAGCGAAACGCCCTCCTCGTCGGACTCGTCGAGCTCCGGGAGTGCATCCGAGAGCTCCGCCTGGAGCGTCTCGTCGTCGGGTCCGGCCTCGGGGCCATCGAGATCGGGCAGCGCGTCGAGGTCCTCGAGCGTCGAACCCGAGAGCGTGTCCTCGGCGGCGAGCGTCTCGCTTTCTTCGGCGTCCTGTTCGAGAGCGCCCGCGTCGAGGCCCGGGCTCGTCTCTTCTTCCGTCCGGTCGAAGTCGACGCCCTCGGACACCGGCGAACTCGGGCACTCCCCGCGCGACTTGGCGATCTCGCCCAGGCGGAGCAGCACCTGGGGATGCCCGGGCGCCGCTTCGAGCAGGCGCTGCAGGAGCTGCTCGGCTTCGTCGTAGAGGCCTTGCCGGTAGTAGAACTCGGCCTCCTCGAGATCTTCCGCGGAGACGTCCGAGGCCTGACTCGAAGCGCCGAGCGTCACGCCGCCGGTCTTCTTCTCGAGGGCCGGGGCGGCGGAGGCCTCCTCGTCGCCGGCGGGCTCGTCCGCACCGACCGACGCATCTGCTTCGCCGAGTTCCACCTCGGCAGCGGCGTCGAGTTCCGGGGCCTCGTCCGCCTCGTCGCCGAGCTCCGGAGCCAGCTCTTCTTCCGGCGCATCGGCGTCGGCCGTGGCCGGCTCGACGTCCGCCCCTTCGGCGACGTCCGCTTCGACGTCGAGCTCGAGGTCGTCCTCGCCGGGGTCGGCGAAGTCCGGCGCCGGCGGCTCGGCCGCCTCTTCCGGCTCGTTCAACAGCATCTCGACTTCGACGTCGAGGCCCGCCTGGTCGGCAACGCCCGAGAGCTCCGGATCGCCGCTCGGCGTATCGAACTCGAGCTCGAGATCGAGGTCGAGCTCGGGCTCCGGCGTGAGCGCGTCTGCCGCGAGCGCCTCCGCGGCGGCCTCGTCGACGCCGCGCAGCAGCTCGCAGAGGCGGTCGAATTCCTCGGAGTCGCCGGCGGTGCGCGCCTCGAGGGCGGCCTCGCGGAAGAAGGGGACCGCCTTCTCGGGCGCCTCCATCTTGCAGTGCGTCTCGCCGAGCTTCTCGAGCGCTTCCCGGTGCTTGGGCTCGATCTCGAGAATCTGCTCGAAGCAGCCGAGCGCTTTGTCGTGCTGCGAATAGCGCAGGTAGACGCCCGCCTCGGCGAGCAGCTGGGTCGGATCTGCGGCCTCGGCTGCCGAGGACGTGTCTTCTCCCGCTGCGGCCGGTGCGACCGGTGCGACCGGTTCGGCGCCTTCGGCCTCCTCCGGGGCATCCACCTCGTCGTCGAGTTCGATGTCGATCTCTTCGTCGAGGTCGAGCTCCGGTGCGGCCTCCGCGGCCGGCGCTTCCGGCTCCGGGGCATCGAGGTCGGCGTCGGCGCCGAGACTCGCCCCGTCGCCGATCTCGAGTTCGTCGTCGGCGTCGTCGTCGCCGGCGAGGTCACCGATCGTCTGGCCGCCGGAGAGGTCGTCGGCTTCCGCGGCCGCCGCGGCCTCCGCCTCGGCATCGAGGCCGCCGTCGAGGCCGTCGCTCGTGCTGTCGAGGGCCTGGGGCGTGACGTAGAGCTGGAGGATCTCCTTCGCGCGGTCCTCGTCACCGCGGTCCTTGTAGATCGCGGCCACGGTCTTCCAGGTGTCCTCGAACTCCTTCTGACGGCCGAGCGCCTCGTGCACGCGCGCAAGGGCTTCCCAGGCCTCGACGGACTCGACCGCGACCTCGGTGGCCTTCAGGAGCGGCGGCTCGGCCTGCTCGGCGTGGTTGAGCTCGAGCTGCAAGGTGCCCAGCCCGACGAGGTTCTCGAGCCGCTCGGGAAGGTCCGAGAGCACCTGCTCGTGCACCCGCACGGCGCCCTCGAGGTCGCCCTGGCGGCCGAGCTCGGCGACGACCTCGTCGTACTCCTCAAGCGCCTCGTCGCGCAGCTCTTCCTTCCAGAGGAGCTGGGCGATCTTCATGCGCGTCGACGTGTTGCTCGGGTCGAGCGAAGCCATCTTGCGCAGGAGCGCCAGGCCTTCGGTCTTCCGGCCTTCGCGCTGGTGCGCTTCGGCGGCGGTCTGGAGCGCGCCCATCGCCTCCGAGAGCAGCCCGAGCCGCTGGTAGAGCTCCGCGAGCGGCTCGTAGATGTCGTACCGCTTCTCGTCGATCTTGGTGATCTGTTTGAACAGCGCGACGGCCTTGGCGTCGAAGCCGTCCTTCATGAACTGCTTGGCGACCTCGAAGTAGGCTTCGATCGCCTCTTCGCTCTTGCCGCGGCGGAGCTGGACGTCGCCGACCTTCAGCCGGACGTTGGTATCGCGCGGGTCCGCGTCGAGGACCTTCTGGTACTCCTTCAGGGCCCGGTCGAGGTTCCCCTTCTGGAGATACTTCTGAGCCGCATCGAGGACTTTGCGCTTGTTCAGACCCACGGGTGCCCCGCCTCCCCCCAAGCGTTCAGCAGCGGCGCGGCCCGGAAGGGGCCTGCGAAAGGGGGAGCCGAGGGGAAGCCACCCTACCCGCTGTTGGGATCATCGGAGCGGCGGTCCGGCGCCTTGAGAATCGGAATGTGGGGGTTTCCCGATACGCGAGCCGCCTGCGCACCGCGGGCTCGGGCGGCCTCGCGCTCGGCGGAAGTGAGGGTCCCCGCCTCGGGGAAACCCCCGAGCGAAGCGTCGAAGGACGCGGCGAAGGCCCGGGCGATGGCCTGGGCGACCTCGCCCTCGGCGAAGGCGAAGCCCTGCTCCTCGAGACTCGTGGCGCGCGACGTGTCGAGGCCCGCGGCCTCGCGGACGGCCACGGGGTCCGGGCGGACGCGGATCGAGCCGTGCTGGAGCACCCCGCGCGCCGTGCGCCGCTGCGCGCTGCCGACGAGCTTTCGCCCCCCGGCCAGGATCTCGTGGCGGGCCGGCTCGCCGAAGCAGTCGAAGCCCTCGGCCCGGGAGGCGGGCCGCGTGTGCCGCTCGACGGCCACGCCGAGCTCGGCGAAGGCCCGGCAAAGGGCGTCGGCGACGAGGGAATAGGAGCCGTCGAGCCCGGGAGGAAGCGCTTCCACGGGGGCCGCCAGGCTGTAGGTGAGGTCCTCGCCGTGGAGGACGGCCAGCCCGCCCGTGCTGCGGCCGACGATCCCGACGCCCGCGGCCTCGCAGGCGGCCCGCCGTTCCGGGGAAGCCTCCTGTCCGTAGCCGAGGGAGAGCCAGGGCCCGGCCCAGCGGTAGAGGCGGAGCGTCGTCGTGCCGGCGGTCTCGGCCGCGGCCAGGAGGGCCTCGTCGACGCCCATGTTGAACGGCCCCGGCGCGGCGCCGTCCAGGAGCCAACGCCAGGCCATTCGCGTCAGCCGGCGACGACGTCGAGCAGCGCGCGCAGTGCCAGGACGTAGCCGTTCGGGCCGAAGCCGCAGATCACGCCGGTGGCCACGCCGGAGACGTAGGAATGGTGCCGGAAGGGTTCCCGGCGGTGGACGTTCGAGAGATGCACCTCGACGATCGGCAGCGTGCATCCCGCCAGGGCGTCACGCAGGGCAACGCTCGTGTGTGTCAGGCCGCCGGGGTTGATCAGGATGCCGTCGGCCCAGCCGGCCGCGTCCTGGATGCGGTCGATCAAGGCGCCTTCGTGGTTCGACTGGAAGCACTCGACTTCCGCGCCGAACTCCTTGGCTTCGGCGGCCAGGCGCTCGTCGATCTCGGGCAGCGTCGTGTGCCCGTAGATCTCGGGCTCCCGGGTGCCGAGCTGGTTCAGGTTCGGACCATGAAGGACGAGCACGCGTGCGGACACGGAAGCCCCCTGCCCCGCTGCGCCTCGCCTCCCGCCCTAGAACAGGGCGCGAAGGGCGTGCAGCTGGGTCCGAAGGAGATAGCGCGCCTTGCCGAGGTTGCCATCGGGCGAGAGCGCGAGCACCAGGAAGTTCTCGGCGTCGACCATCTGGAAGATCAGCGTGAAGCGGGCCAGCCGGACCACGGTCTCGCCGAGCGCCCCGCCGCCGAGGGCGTCCGAGGCCTTGCCGATCTCCATGAGGATGCGGCCGAACTCGACCCCCGCAGCGCCGACGTCCTCGGCATCGAGGGCGACGGCCGGGTTGCGGGCCATCACCTGCTCGATGGCGATGCCGTCCTCGCCCATCAGGGCGGCGCCGACGCCGCCGCCACAGTTTTCGACGATCTCTTCGAGGATGTCCGAGAAGCTCATGGGCGGTCCCTCCGCAGGTTGTCGAGCCAGCGCTCGAGCGTGGCCTGGGTTCGTTGTTGGCGGGGGCGTTCGGGGCCGGTGGCCCCGTCGAGTTCGATGGGCTCCGGGTCGAGTGCCACGGGCTCCGGGGCAGCGACTTCCGGTTCCTCGAAGGGCGTCACCGGCGAATCGGACGGATCGATCCCGACGGGAGCCTCGAGGGGCTCCGGGTCGGGCACGTCGGCCGGGGCGAGCGGCTGGAGTGCGATCGCCGCGAGCGGCACGCCCGCAGGCGCAGGCTCGACCGGGCTCTCCGCGAGGCGGGCGCGAACTTCCTCCGCCTCCTCGGTGTGACCCTGCTGCGTGAGCAGATCCGCGACGGTCTCCGTGGCGAAGGGAGAGGTCGGGTCCGCGAGGGCGAGACCGTCGCCTTCCGGCTCCTCCTCGAGGTCGTCGTCTTCTTCGTCGAGCACCGCCGAGAGCGCCGCGTGGGCCACGTCGTCGGCGCCGATCATCTGTTCGCGGTCGCTCTCCGCTTCGTCGAAGGCGTCGTCGAGCTCGTCGTCGTCGACGTCGCCCTCGAAGACGAGGGCTTCGGCCGGAGCGGGCGGCGGCGGCGGACCGAAAGGTCCGGCGACCGGCGGCTCCACGGGCGTGACCGGTTCGACCTCGGGCAGGGCCGACGCTGCGCTCGCAGACCAGGGCGAGGCGGAGGCCTGCGAGTCCGTATCTTCCGCGCCCGGGAAGCCGGGCTGCGAGCGCTCGGCCGCCTCGCCGGCGATCGCATGCTCCGTTCCGGCACCGAGCAGACTCTCGAGTTCGGCGCGCGCTTCGTCGCCGCGCTTCTGATCGAGCAGCGCGAGCGCGAGGGCGATGTGTCCGGACGTCGCCGGGGCGGCGCCGCGCAGCCCCTCCCGCGCAACGCGTTCCGCTTCTTCCGGCCGGCCGGCGCGCCGGTGCGCCTCCGCCAGCATCGGATAGGCCATGGCCGAAAGCGGCCCGTCGAGCAAGCCCTCGAGACGTGCGATCTCGTCCTGCTTCACTTGCGCGCGCTCCTGCGCCCCTTCTTCGGGCGCGTCTTCTGGCCGCGGAGCGGGGGGTAGACCTCGGCCGGGGTGAGCGGGACCGTCTCGGCAGCCCCGATCCGGCGCAACACCACGAATCGGATGTGCGCCTCCTTCCTCTTCTTATCGACCCGAAGCGCTTCGAGATAAGCACTCCGTGGAAACCCGGGAAGTTCGGTTTCGAGGCCGAGGCGGTGGAGGACCGCCTCGATCCGATCGGCCGTCCCCGCGGGTGCATGCCCCAGGGCCTCGGAGCGCCGGGCGGCGTAGGTCATGCCCATCGCCACGGCCTCGCCGTGGAGGATGCCCCGGTACTTCGAGAGCTTCTCGACCGCGTGGGCCAGGGTGTGGCCGAAGTTCAGCAGCATGCGGAGGCCGGCCTCGCGCTCGTCCCGAGCCACCACCTCGGCCTTCACGTTGCACGAGGCGGCCAGGAGCGGGAGGAGGACGGCCGGGTCGAGGTCGCGGACCCGCTCCATCTCGCGCTCGAAGCGGAGGAAGAGCTTCTCGTCGAGGATGATGCCGTGCTTCACGGCCTCGACGAGGCCTGCGGCACGCTGGCGGGCCGGGAGCGTCGCCAGGACGTCGACGTCGGCCAGCACGAGTTTCGGCTGGTAGAAGGCGCCGACGAGGTTCTTGCCCTCGGGGACGTTCACGCCGACCTTGCCGCCGACGCTCGAATCCACCATGGCGAGGATCGTCGTGGGGATCTGCACGAAGGGGACCCCGCGCAGGAAGCTCGCGGCGAGGAAGCCGGCGAGATCGCCCACCACGCCGCCGCCGAGCGCCACCACGGCGGTGCCGCGATCCGCCCCCCAGGCCAGGAGCTCGCTGTAGAGCTTCTTCACCTGGCCGAGGTTCTTGGTCTTGTCGCCGTCGGGAACGACGATGCGCTTGGTGCGGATCCCCGCTTCGCGCAGGGAGCGTTCGAGCGGCCCCGCGTAGCGCCGGGCCACCGGGGGCACGGACACGATCACGGCGCGGGAGGCCTTCGTCGCCCCGGCGATCTCGGCGCCTGCACCCGCGAGCAGGCCCTGGCCGAAGCGGATCGGGTAGGAACGGTCCGAGCCCGGGAGATCCACCTTCACCGTCTTCGTTCGGGCCGTCAACCGCCCTGCCCTCCGTTCTCGTCCGCTGCTTCGCCGCCGGCTTCGTCGGCTGGTTCGAGCGCGCGCGCCACGCGCGCGGCCACTTCCTCGGCATCGCCGTCGTCGGCCGAGACGACGAACCTCGCGGAACCGTAGTGGATCTCCCGTTCCCTCAGTAGGTCACGAAGCCGCTCGAGACGCCCCGCGGCGTCGAGACCGGCGAGCAGCGGACGATCGTCTCCACCCCCGACGCGCTCGAGCAGGGTCTCGGGGTCGGCACGCAGGTAGACGACGCGCCCGGTCTCGGCGAGCAGGCTCGGCACGCCGGGGTTCGTGAGGGCGCCCCCGCCGAGGGCGACGACGGCTTCGCGGCCGGCGAGCTCGCTGATGGCCTGGCGCTCGCGCCGGCGAAAACCCCGTTCGCCTTCGCGCTCGAAGATCTCGCTCACGCGCGCGCCCGAGGCCCGCTCCACGGCTTCGTCGGCGTCGAAGAACTCGAGACCGAGGCGGACGGCGAGCGCCCGGCCGACCGAAGTCTTGCCGACGCCCATCATGCCCACGAGCCAGATCGTCGAACCCCCCATGCCCAGACCATAGACGACCCTCACCGTCTTGCGCCGCGGGCGCCCGCCCCCCTCGAGCGTCTCGGCGCACCCGTGCCCGGATGCACGAAGCCCCGGGGTCGCGAAGACCCCGGGGCCCGTGTTGCGTTCTCGCCCGGCGCTGCCGGACGCACGACCCCAGAGGGCCGCTGGCTGGATCAGCTCCCCACTTCGGAGGGCTGCACCACCCGCGGCGTCACGAAGATCAGCAGCTCCTTGCGGATGTCGCGGATCGACTTGTTCTGGAACGCACGCCCGACGAACGGCAGCCGGTGCAGATACGGAACCCGCGACTGCGCGTTCGTCTTCTCCACCACGTAGATGCCGCCGATCACGAGCGTCTGCCCATCCTTCACCAGGGTCTCGGTGATCGCCTCGTTCTTGGCGATCGCCGGGGAGCCGGTGGGCGTCGCCACCGAGTCGTCCGGCGCGTTGCGCGAGACTTCCAGCTTCATGATGATGCTGCGGTCGGCCGTGATGTGCGGCCGCACCTTCAGCTGCAGCACCGCGTCGATGAACTCGAGGGCCGCATCACCGTTCTCGAAGGTCTGGAACGGGATCGACACACCCTGCTCGATGATCGCTTCCCGGTTGTCCAGGGTCACGACCCGCGGACTCGAGATCACCTTGCCTTCACCGCGGCTCTCGGCAGCGGCCAGGCGGAGGTTCACGTTCACCTTGTTGCCGAGCAGGAAGGAGCCCATGTTCACCACGCCGTTGGCGACGCTGGTGATCGGGTTGCTGACCACCACGTTGTTGGCGTAGCTGTCCGGCCAACCGCGGCCGAAGGCCGTGATCGGCTGCACGCCGCCCGTCACGAAGTCCTGGAAGTCCTCGTCAGGCTGCGTACCCGCGCCCCACTCGGAACCCAGCTCGCGCGAGAAGTCGAGCTGCGCTTCCACGATCTTCGCCTCGATCATCACCTGCGGCGTCTGCGTATCGATCGCCTTGACCAGCGCCGTGGCCTCGTCGATCACCGAAGGGATGTCCTTCATGATCAGCGTGCTCGTGCGCTCGTCGGTGTTGACCGTGCCGCGGCCCGAAAGCAGGCGCTTGACCAGCTTCGAGACTTCCTTGACGTCGGCGTAGTTCACCGGCTGCAGCTTGACGATCAGGTCCTCGAGCTTCTCCATCGCGCGGCGCTCCTGCATGCGAGCCTCCCGCTCGGCCTGGAGAAGGTCCGAAGGAGCGATGCGCAGGACGTTGCCGACGCGCTCGAAGCCGAGCCCCTGGGTCATCAGGATGACGTCGAGGGCCTGGTCCCAAGGCACGTCCACCAGGCGGATCGTCACCTTGCCGCCGACCTCGTCGCCCGCGATGACGTTCAGGTCGCTGACCTCGGCGACGAGCCGCAGCACGTCGTCGATCTCGGCGTCCTTGAAGTCGAGCGAGATGCGCCGTCCGACGTAGGGCTTGCCCTCCTGGAAGCCGCCCTCCTGGAGGATGGCCACCGGGGAGTCGGGATCGATGTTCGCCGGAGCGCTCCCGATCACCTGCTCCTGGATGCGCTCGATCGCCGGCTGCGTCGTGACCGCGGACTCCTGGGCCGGAGCGAGGCTCGCGGGCACGGCCGCGGGCACCGGGGCCGCCGCCGTCGTCTGCGGCGCCGAAGCCGCCTCGGTCTCCTGGGCGATCTGGTCCGCCGTCTTGGCGAAGTCGATCATCAGGAGCGGGCCCTGCTGCCGGACTTCCGGAGCGGAACCGCCGTTGCGCGTCACGACCACGCGGACCTCGGGCAGCTCGACGTCGGGCTGCTGGAAGGAGGTCACGAGCGAAACCGGGCCGCCCGAGGGCGGGATCAGCCGGACCGCTGCCGTGTCGTCGATCTGGGCATCGAGGAGCCGCACGACCACCGTGTCCGAGTCGGGCTCGAACAGGCGGTACTCCGTCGGCTCACCGAGGAAGATCAGCAGGCGATCTCGGTCCGGCAGGGACTCGAGTTCGACGTTGCTGACCGCCACGCTCTGGCCCGGCGCCTGGTCCGTCGGTGCACCGACGCCGACCTGGGTCGGAGTCGTCGCTTCGACGCCCATCGTCTCCGGCTCGCCCGCGGGCTGCGCCGCCGACGTTTCATTCGTCTCGGCGGCCTTGGCCGGCGGCGGCGTGTCCTCGACGGGGCTCGGCACCGAGGCCGTCTCCTCGGACTCGGAAGCCGTCTCGCTCGGGGACTCGGACACCGAAGGCAGCTGCGCCACCTGGGCCGGATTCCCGATCGTGAGAACGACGCCGTCGCTCGTCATGGAGACGTCGCGATCCCCGAACGGTGCGGCCTGCGTGCCGTCGAGCACGAGCCGGACCTTGTTCGGGTGCTGGCCGATCCGCAGCCGATCCGCCTGGGGCAGCCCGAGCGGGATCTTCGACGTGCGGACCTGGTTCTTCATGCCCACGAGGTCGATCACCAGGCGCGGCGGCTCCTTCAGGGTGAACGTCTTCACGTCCACCACCGAGCCGTCGGTCTTCATGCGAACGACCGTGTGCCCCGGCGTGCCTTCGACGTCGACCGCGAGCAGCGTCGCGCTCGGCGGAACGCTGGCCTCGACCGGCGTGGCCGCCTGCTGCGTCACCGGGCTCGGGGCCGGCTTGGCCGGAGGCGCCACCGGCGTCACTTCGGACGTCGGCGCGGCTTCCGGAGTCTCCGCCATCGCCACCGGAACCGCCTGGGCGGTGTCGGCCACGGCCGCTCCGCCGGTCACGCGGACCATCAGGCGATCGCCCTCGGTCGTGACTTCGTGCTCGAGGCCGGTCTTCCCGAGAATGGCCACGACCGTGCGCGGCTCACCCTCCGGACCCGTCTCCTCGGCGAACGCCACGGAGTTCACCCGGGCGTCGTTCACGACCAGGTTGCCGGGCATGAACTCCGGCCGGACCCCCGTGAAGGAGAGCTCGATGGCCTGGCCATCGCCGCCCACCGTGGTCTCCCAGGTCGACCCTGCCAGCCCGTACAGCGACAGCACCGTCGCCCCATCGATCTCATCCACGCTGACGTCGGACAGCATGCGGATGCCGCCGTTTTCGCCGGTCGCGCCGACGGCCAAGCCGAACAGCAGGATCAGGCCGGCTGCGTACGACGTCATCTTCGTCGAACGGTTGCGCCCCGTCATTTCTTGTTCCCCTCCTTCTCGACTCGAACCCGCATCAAGACGTCCTTCGTGGTGGTATCCCCGAAGTAGTCCACGTAGGTTTCCTTCACCGTCAGCGCGTTGTCGGCAATCGCGATCACGCGCCCTTCGTTCTTCCCCATGTACGTCCCCTCACGCACGATGTATCCACGCCCCGAAGGGTCGTTGACCACCGCGCGCGGGTTGTTCGTGCCCCAGACCACGGCCACGACCGTGAGCTGCGCCAGATCGAACTGCTCGAGGGGCCCTCGCGAGTCCTCTCGCTCATCCTTCGCATCGAGGATGAAGGAGCGGAACGGGTCGCGTTTGCCCTCCGACTCGTAGACGTAGTCCTTGTCGACGACGGCAAAGTCGGTCTCGTCCGCCACGCCCTTCTCGGAGGCGCGCTTGCGATCCTTCTTGCCGAGCTCCGGCCGCTTGCCTTTGACCCGCGCTGCGAGTTCCGCGCGCTCCTTCTCGAAGTCGGAGGCGGTCGGTGCCGTCAACGGCTCCTCCTCCTTCGAGCAGGCGCCCAGGAACACCAGCGCCAGGATGAAGATCATCCCCCTCGTCATCCCACGTCTCCCCGCTGCTGGCCCTTCGCCGCCGCCTGAGCGTCGGCCGGGTTCTGGTCCGTGACTGCCGCCTGGTTGGCCGGCGGAATCTCACCGGGCACCGCGGCGCTTGCGGCCGTCGGGTTCTGCTCGATGAATCGGAACGTCGTCGCCTTGCCGCTGACCGTGAGGCGTGTCCCCTCGGCGGTCTCGCGATCGATGTCCATCTTCAGCTCGCCGACGTTCACGATACGAGGCAGCTTCGCGATCAGATCGAAGAACGTGACGACCTGGTGGAAGCTCCCGGTGAAGGAGATCTCGAGGGGCACCTCGGCGTAGAAGCCGCGGGGCACCTCGGGCTTGGGCGTGAACTTCTTGATGTTCAGGCCCGCGTTCTTGCCGAGCGTGCTGATGTCCGTCAGCAGACCCGGGATCTCCTTGCTGTCGGGCAGCTGCCGCAGCGCCACCTTCAGCTCGGCCTCGAGGTTCTTGAGTTCCTGCTCGAAGGCGGGAAGGTTCTCCGCCACCGATTCGGCCTTCGAAAGCTCGATCTGCTTGGCCTTGGCCTGGGCGTTCAGCCGGTCCACTTCGTGGTTGTTCGGAAGCAGCACGAGGTAGACGTAGGCCGCGAGCACCAGCAGTCCGGCCACCGGCGCCATGGCCTGGCGGACGGGCTTCGGAAGCTTGGCGAGCTGGTCGATCTGCCCCTGGAACTCGTCCAGCTTGGCGTTGACCTTGCCTGCGATGTCGAGGTCAGAAAGTCCCATTAGAGCAACCCCGCCTTCTTCTTGCGCTTCTTGCGCTTCTTCTTGCCCTTCTTCTTCTTGCCGTCGTCGCCTTCGGCGGCCTTGCGGGCGGCCTCGGCCTCGGCCTGGATCTCCTCGATGCTCTTGGCGGTGAGGCGGGCCTGGACGGTGAACTGGTTCAGGCGAACCCCGCTGCTCTGCACGAACTCGGTGCCGCGCAGATCGACGGAGCCGAAGTGCTCGGAGCTCCCGAGCCCCGTGAGGAACTCCGCGACGACCTCGTTGTCGAGGGCGTAGCCGGAGAGGTCCACCTTCGAGCCCTGGGCCTTCAGGCTGGTCAGCCACACGCGGTCCGGCGTGTTGGTCGCGAGCTCGTCGAGCGCGCGGACCGGGCCGGTCCGGGACTTCTCGAGCCCGCGGATGACGCCGAGCTTGCGCTCGACCTCGCCCCGCTTGGCCTCGAAGCCGCGCAGCTGCTTCATCTCGGGCTCGTACTCGGTGATCTTCTTCTCGATCTTCGCGACCTGCGAGCGGGCGCTCGAGAGCCGGGTCGCAGACCAGAGCTGAAGCATCACGCAAAGCCCACCTGCCACCACGATGGCCAGCGCCACGAGCCCGAGCTGATTTCGCAGCTCGGCCCGGCGGCGGACCTCACGGAACGGAAGGAGGTTGATTCGAATCATTGTTCGTCGAGCCTCCGCATGGCGAGACCCATGCCCACCGCGAGCGAGGGGCACAGGGCTTCGATCATTTCGGGATCCACGTTCGAGCCCACCGAGATGTTCTCGACCGGGTTCATCACCTCGACGGGAACGTCCATGCGCTCCTCGAAGGCCGCGGCGAGCCCGGAGACCTGGGCCGAGCCGCCGGCGAGCAGGATCTTGCCGATCTGCCCGTCCTCCGCCGTCGCCGAGTAGAACTCGAGCGAGCGGGCGATCTCGCCCACGATCTGGCCCGTCACCTGGCGCATGGACTCTTCGACCTCCTTGGGCACGACGTCCTTGCTGTCCACGCGGCGGTCCCCGATCTTGATCGCCTCGGCTTCCTCGAAGCCGATGGAGAGCGCCTTCTGGATCTCCTCGGTGTAGAGCGAGCCCCCGAGCGCCACGTCGCGCGTGAAGACCGGAATCCCGTTCGCGACGACGTTGATGTTGGTGACCTGGGAGCCGACGTTCGCGATCCCGATCACCTCGTCCGCGGCGCCGTCGGTGTTGGCCTCGTAGGCGTTCTCCACCGCGAAGCCCGCGATGTCGACGACGTGGGCCGTGTAGCCCGCCTCGGCGATCACCTGGACGTAGTCGTCGAGGAGGTCCTTCTTGGCGGCCACGAGCAGGACGTCCATCTGACCTTCGGTCGTCGCCGTGTCGAGGATCTGGAAGTCGAGGTTCACCTCGTTCACGTCGAACGGGATGTACTGCTCGGCCTCCCACTTGATGGATTCCTCGAGCTGCTCGCGGCTCATCTCCTGGACCGTGATCTTCTTCACGATCACCGAGTGGCCGCAGATCGCCGTGGCCATGTCCCGGGAGCGGATGCCCGCCGATTCGACGGCCTCGCGAATGGCATCCACGATGGCGGTCGTGTTGAGGAAGGCCCCCTGGACGATCGCTTCGGGCGGCAACTTCGCGTGGCCGAGCTTCGTGAGCTGGTAGCCATCACCTTGCTGTCGGAGCTCGACGGCCTTGACCGACGAGGAGCCGATGTCGAGGCCCACGGTGGAACTCGACTTCAGACTCGAAAGAAACGGAAGCTTCACGGGCGGACCTCCGGCTACACGCCGTCCGGCGCGTGGGCCGGAGCGGTCGCTTCGTGGGAAGAACGGTCACTGTCGTCGGAAGAACCGGGCCGGAAGACCCGATCCTTGTCTTGAACCTTGAGCCCGAGCGCCAGGAGGATCTTGCGCTGGGTGTCGAGCCGGCAGGGCCGGCCCGCTTCGACGCGATCGATGGTGAGCGTGGAGAGCCCGGCTTTGCGGGCCAGTTCGGCCTTGCTCATCATCAAGGCCTCGCGGAAGGCCTGTACGTTGTTCGCCACGGTCCCCTCCTGTTCGCGCCTGGGAGGGGGGGTGTGGCGCTGGTTGCTTGGGTCCGAACTGTGAGAAACCCATCGGTTCGCCATTCCGGGGACTTGAGGCGTCGGCTACCCCCGCATTGAGTCTCTTTTGGCTTCCGTGACGGGCAGTTCCAGGGCAGCCGACCGGCAACCAGGGGGTCCTCCGGCGCGCAGGAGAACGGCTCCCGGGCCGGCCTCGGGGGTGTGCGTTTCCCGCCCCGCCCGGCTCACGACGAGCGCCTCCCCGGCCGATAGAGAACCGTGGCCCAGCGAATTCTCATCGTGGACGACGACGATTCCCTGCGCGAGAGCCTGGAACTGGTGCTCGCGGCCGAGGGGTACGAGGTCGTCGCGGCCCAGGACGCGGAGGCGGCCCTGGCCGTGGTCGAGCGCGGCCCGGTGGATCTCGTGCTCTGCGACATCCGCATGCCGGGCCAGGACGGGATGGAGCTGCTGCCCCAGCTCGTCCGGCGCATGCCCCAATCGACGATCGTGATGATGTCGGCCTTCGGGACCGAGGACATGGCGATCGAAGCCCTTTCACGCGGGGCCTACGACTACATCGCGAAGCCCTTCCAGCCCTCGGAGGTGCTGCTCACCCTGCGCAAGGCGGAGGAGCGGGAGCGCCTGCGGCGAACGGCGGACCTGCTGCGCCGCGACGTCGAGCGGAGCTTCGGAGAGCGGCCCATCGTGGCCGCATCGGACGGGATGATCGAGGCGCTCGAGCTCGTGGAGCGGGCCTCGGAGGTGAAGGCGACCGTCCTCCTCACCGGCGAGAGCGGAACGGGCAAGGAAGTCCTCGCGCGCGCGGTCCACGCCCAGTCGGACCGCCGCAACCAGCCCTTCGTCGCAGTGAACTGCGGCGCCATTCCGGACACGCTGCTCGAGAGCGAGCTCTTCGGCCACGCGAAGGGCGCCTTCACCGGCGCCGACCGGGCCCAGCGGGGCCTGTTCGTCGAGGCCGATGGCGGAACGGTCTTCCTCGACGAAATCGGCGAGATGCCGCCCGCGCTCCAGGTGAAGCTCCTGCGCGTCCTCCAGGAGGAGGAGGTCCGTCCCCTGGGCGAAGCGAAGCCTCGCACGATCAACGTCCGCGTGATCGCCGCCACGGCGCGCGATCTCGAAGAAGCGGTCGCCGAGGGCACCTTCCGGGACGATCTCTTCTACCGCCTGAACGTCCTGCGCATCCACGTGCCCCCGCTGCGCGACCGACGCAAGGACATCCCGCTTCTCGCGGATCACTTCCTCGCGCAGTCCGCGGCGACGCTCGGCCGCCCGGTCGAGTCGATCACCGATGACGCCCTCGAGCGGCTCGTCGCCTTCCACTGGCCGGGGAACGTTCGCGAGCTCGAGAACGTGATCGAGCGCTCGGTGATCCTGGCGCGCGGCGCGCGCATCGGCCTCTCCGAACTCCCGAGCAACGTCGTGTCTCCGGAGTCCGCCCCGGGCGAAGCCGCGCCGGGCGACCTTTCGCTTCGCCGCGCCCGCAAGGCCCTCGAAGCGGACCTGATCCGCCGGGCCCTCGAAGCCACCGGCGGCAACCGGACCCACGCGGCCCGACTGCTCGAGGTGAGCCACCGCTCGCTGCTCTACAAGCTCAAGGAATACGGGATCCGCTGACGCCGTCTCGCGGCGCCGAGGGTCCGAAAGAGAAAACCCCCGAGCTCGCCGTGCGAGCCCGGGGGTCGTGTGTCCCCGACCGGCCGTCCGAGCTAGCGGTCTTCCGTCGGCGAAGCCGGTGCCGGCGCTTCCCCGGCGGCCGGCGTCGCTCCGGGCGCGCCCGGAGCGGGCTCCTCGGGCGCCGGATCGCCGATCACGACGCTGAAGCGCTGGCTGCCCACGCCTCCCTGCATGTCGTCGACAACGACCTCGATCGTGTGCGTTCCGGTCGCATCGCTCGGGGGCGTCCACGAGAGCTGCCCGCCGATCGGGTCGATGGTCATCCCGGCCGGCGCCTGCTCGAGGCGGAAGCGGAGGCGGCGGTCCCCATCGGGGTCCTGGGCCTCGACCTGATAGACGTAGCTGCCCTCGGGCCCGCTGTTCGCCGGCGTCGAGGTGATCTGCGGCGCCGAGTTCTGGACCGGGATCGGCTCGCTGCGGATCTCGTTGCTCCGGGCGTAGCCGTCCGTCGCGACGACGGCGACCCGCACCATGTCCCCGCGCTTCAGGCGGGAGGTGTCGAGCTGGTCGGTGCGGCTCGGGAGCTCGCGGTCGTTCACCCACCAGACGAACTCGTACTCGAGCGGGTCACCGTTGGGATCGATCGCGATCGGACGAGCCGTCACCGGCTGCCCGCGCGTGATCGAGCCGAGCGGGTCGAAGGCGACGTTCTGGAGCACCGGCGGCGAGTTCCCGATCTGCGCCTGGGTCGTCACCGGGTCGCTCTCGTCCCAGCCGTCGCTGGCGGTGACCGTGACCTGGACGATGTCGCCCTTGATCGCGCTCGAGAGCTGGAGCGTGTCGCCGGAGGTCCGGGCGGGCCGCCCGTTCAGCGTCCACGCGTAGCCGAGCTCGATCTCGTCCCCGTCGGGGTCCTCGACCCGAGCGCGCGCCTTGACGCTGGCGCCCGCGGCGGGCGTGTCGGGCTCGAGACGAACCCACGAGATCACCGGCACGGTGTTCTCTTCCCACTCGCCCTCGTCCTCCGCCTCGACCTCGGCTTCGGCGACCGGGGGCGGCGCGACTTCGTCGCTCCCGCATCCCGACCCGGCCAGGGCACTGGTGACGGCGAAGGCCCCCAGGATTCCGAGGCGTCCGATCTGCTGCAACCGCTGCATGATGTTCTCCTGGGGGGAGACGGGACCTCCGCGCCCGATGGCGCGGCTTCGATGGCCGTGGCGTTCGCGCGACGGCCCGGCTAGCGCGGTGAAACGACGGCCTTCAGCAGACCGAGGCTTCGCCCGTTCGCTTCGTAGGCGTAGGTGACGTCATCGAGCGGGACGAGCCCCCCGAAGTCCTCTTCCGTCTTCACCTGCTCGAACGTCATCGGCAGACCCTGCCGATCGACGATCCGGGTCGACCCTTCCACCTGGAAGGTCTGATCGTCGATCACCACGGTCCGCTCAACCAGATTCTTGCTCGAGGCCACGCCGATCGGCAGATCCTCGGCGGCCACGCTGCCCCCCTGCAGGGTCCAGAGCGCCGCGGCTGCCACGAGGGCCAGTCGAACGGATCGGAAGGGTCGGATGCTCTTCATGTCGGTCTCCCTGAACTTCCCGCCGGAGCGGGGCGGGCCTTCCCGCGAAAGATGGGGCGGGGGTTCTCCCCCCGCCCCGGGTTCTCGGTGGTCTCGGACTAGTCCTGGCGCCACTCGCGCAGGTAGGTGCCCGAGTTCGGGCGCTTCCCGGCGCAGTCGGTCGCCACCTGGCCCTCACTGGTGATCACCACCACCTTCATCTCTTCGCACTCGTCGTCCTCTTCCTCGCCGCTGTTGCCGACGGAGATCCGCGGCGACGTCGGCAGGCCGGTTCCGAGTTCGGACTTGCGCTTCTCGTTCTCGGTCGTGCCCGGACCGTCGCCCTCTCCGCAGCTGAAGCGGAAGAGCCAGAGGTACGCCAACCCGCCCGCGACGCAGGGGTCGCTCGAGTCGATCGGCACGAAGGAGCCGGTGAAGAGCGTTCCGAGGAAGACCACGCTGCTCGTGACGAACTTCTCGGCGTGATCGGCCACCACGTAGTAGCCGCGATCGATCGGCGTGTCGCAGTCCGCGTTGGTCGCGTTCAGGAGGTCGGCCTCCGTCAGCGGCAATGCGGGGTCGACACCCACCTGCTCCGGGTACAGGTCGCTGAAGACGTAGAAGCGGTTGTTGTCACCGTCGTCCACGTCCGGGTCGCCGTCGCCGTCGATGTCGACGCCTTCGAACTTCAGCTGGTGACGCTCACCCGTTCCCATGCCGAGCCAGAGCACGCCGTTGCGCGTGAGCCCCGTCGGCGGGAAGAAGAAGCTCTTGTAGTAGGTCTCCGGGACGCCCGCGACCGTGTAGTCGAAGGGATCCGCCTGGAGGACCTTCTCGAGCTCCCAGGCCGACGGGTCCGTCCCCTGGAGGACCCAGCGGAAGACCTGCCCACCGAGGTCGCCGATGTAGACCACGTCGGCGTCGCCGTTTCGGTCGAGGTCGAAGACCGAGGGCGCGGACGGGAACGCGTAGTCGAGGTCCGCTTCCACGCCGGTCGAGAGCGGATCGAAGCGCTTGGCCGCGATCACCTCACCGGTCCCGATGTCGACGATGTAGAGCGCCCGGCCCTCGAGGCTGTTCGGGTCGTAGTTCGTGTCGTCGTTCGGGTCGCCCTCGACCGAGAAGCCGGATCCGAAGATCGCCACCCAGCGCTCGACCACCTGCGTGGTCGACGGGCCCGAGGGCACGCCGATCTTCACGCGCGTGAGGATCGGCTCGGACCACGTCTCGCCCATCCACGGCGCTTCGACCGCGTTCGGGTGAGCCGGGTTCTCCGAGGGAAACTCCCAGAGGTACGTCGGGTAGGCCGGGCCGCCCGCCAGTCCGTCCGGGTTGGTGATGTCGAGGGCGTAGTACTGGGTCCCGCCCTGGCGCATGCCGCCGACCATCACCGTGTGCCACTCGTCGACCTCCTTGGTCGTGTCCAGGGTCGTGCTCGGGATCCAGACGTCCGCCGCCTGGGGCGAGCCGTCCACGAAGTAGACGTCGCGCGGGGCGTTGTCGAGCGGCTGGAGCTGCATGTTCAGCCGCGCCTGGTAGGGCATGAAGCCGAAGATCTCCTCGCCGGTTCCCCGGTCGAAGGCATTCGCGACGCCGTTCCACGCGCCCGCCTGGAAGGCGTGCAGGAACCCGTCGTTCGAGCCGCCGTAGATGATCTTCGTGCGCTCCTGGTACTTCGTGGCGAAGTCGATGTACGACTGTTCCGAGATGGCCGCGTTCGGCGGAGCGATCACCACGGGGTTCGCGTGGTAGATGTCGCCGAGCATCGGCTCCGGCGGCGCCAGGTCACGCCGCGCCAGACAGGGCGTGGACCCGAAAGCGCAGCCCGTGAAGTACTCGACGATCTCGTCGGCGAGCTCCTCGAGGGTCGTGGCGTTGCTGTCCGCGTAGAGCGCGATCTCGTCCGCCGGGCCGTCCATCTCGTCGTCGACCACGTTCAGGTCGGCCGCCGAGAGGCCCGTTCCGAAGGTCGTGAGCGCGCCGCCGAGCGAGACCATGAGGTTTCGCGTCGCCGGGTCCCCGATCTCCTCGGCCGCGTCGAAGATCGGCGGGGCCGTCGGAAGGAGCGTGCCGAACAGGCAGTCGCCCGACGGATCGTCCAGGGCGCAGTCGCCGTTGGCATCGAGGATGCGGCCGTCCAGGGTGAACTCGTAGTTCTTCAGGTGGCCTTCCCAGAAGCCCGCGTCGTCCGAGGGGACGAAGGAGCTGAAGAAGATGTCGTTGCCGTCCGTCGTCCGGCTCGCCGGCACGGTCGCGGCCGTGAAGGACTGCGACTTCTGGATGATGTCCGTGACCGACTCGACGATCGCCTCGGTCAGCTCCTCGGCGTTGTTGCTCTGGAAGAACAGGCCGTTGCCGTTCTGCGCCGCCTTCGAGAGCAGGGCGTTCGCCACGGCGTTGGTGGTGAAGCCCACCGTATAGGTGTCGATCACCTGGTCCCCGTCGAGATCCGGACGCATGTCGTTTTCCTGCATCCACTTCGCGATGTCGTCGAGATAGAAGGCGCACTCGGAGCAGCCGCCCGGCACTTCGACCTCGCCGTCCATGTTGTAGTCGCCGATGACCTGCATGAAGCGCTCGAAGCCCCAGTCGGTGCCCCCTCCGCCGCCGTTGTCGAAGTCGTCGCGCGTGGGCTCGCCGTCCGTGATGACGATGACGAAGTTCTTCTGGCAGGAGTACTGGACCGGGTCGTCCGGAATCGACGAGGCACCGGGCGTCACCTTGTTTCCGCTGGTGTCGAAGCTGTACTCGCGGAAGGCCGTGGTGCCGTTCTGGCCGTTCGGAATGTCCGCGGTGTTCCGGGAGAGGAAGTACGAGTAGATCTGGTAGACCGACTCCCCGAGCGGGGTCCAGGTCTCGCCCTCGAGCTCGTCGATGGCGTTCGCCAGGGCCACGCCGTGGGCGGTCGAGTAGTCGTCCACGCCCACGCGGACGTAGCCGCCGCGGGGGTCGCTGCCGAGCCGGAACTTCGAGAGGCCGAAGCGGACCTCGCCGTTCTGGTTCACCTGGCAGATCACGTCCGAGAGGATCTGCTTGGCAGCCGTCACGCGGGAGCGGCGGTAGAGCGAGAAGTTCCCGCCGCCCAGGCACGTCGACCGCGTGCCGTTGTTCATCTGCGCGATCTCGGTGTGGAACGGCACGCTGACCGGGCTGTAGTACCAGTTCAGGTAGTGGCCGGTGTAGCGGGTATTGTTCGGGATCGACGGATCTTCGTAGATCGTCTGGTTGCCCGCGTTGCAGCCGGTCCAGCCCCCGTTGTTGACCACGGTGTCCGAGCTCACCGAGTAGCTACCCGTGTTGTTGTAGCGCGTACACGTCACCGCCTGGGACGGGTCGTAGGCCTCGTGCCACACGATGTGATTCATCGAACCGGAGTTGTCGACGTGCAGCAGCACGTTCGGCGCCACGGCGGCGCTGAACAGGACCGTATCGTCGGCCTGGCTCGTTCCCGGCGCGAGCAGCCCGAGGGCCGCAACGAGAATCACGATCTGATTCTTGTAGGGGGTGCGCTGGCGATTCATGGCGTTCTCCTTTGAATCCGAAGGCAGGGTCATGGGTCTCGTTTCGGGGCTTCCCTAGCCCTGCTCGAACACGTGACAGCGGGCGGCGGCAGCCTCGACGTTGGCCCGTGCCCCGGTCTGGGTCTGGCCCTGGACCTGGATGTCGAAGAGCGTCTCGAGGACGGTGATCCCGCCCGAGCCGCCGATGTTCTGGACGTTCGTGCTCGCTTCCCACTCGTCACAGGGGCCGCCCACGCCGAGGTAGTCGATCGCCTGCCCCGCCGTCGGGTCCGGCACGTAGCTCGGCTGGCCGTGGGGGTACTCGTAGGAGCTGCCGAGCGCGATGTTCGGGAGCGGCGGGTTGAAGGCCGCGAGCCCGGCGACCGAGCTCGGCCAGGTGGAGGGCGGGTTGCGCAGCGTCGCGAGACCCGCCGCCACGCCCGCCTCGGCCGCCTGGAAGGCCAGGTGGGACTGGCTGTGGATGCCGGCGAGCTGACGGTCGCGCTTGACCGTATCCATCGAGGCGACGGCCATCGCGGCGAAGAGCACCATCAGCAGGATGGCGATCAGGAGCGCGATGCCGCCTTCGCGGCGGTTCCGGTCCTTCTGCGTCGTGTGGTGGAGATGGGTCATCACGGCCCCCTAGCTCACGTTGTTCCGCAAGCGGATGGTGGAAGTGTGGGTGCGCCGGCGCGCGCCGTCGGCGGCGGGCACCGAACCGACGGTGCGGTTCTCGAGCGCCTGGCCGATGCCCTGGCGCCAGCTGTCGTTCGGGTCGTCGTCCCGCGTGCGGACGACGAGGTTGATGCGCACCTCGCGGAGCTGGGTCGCATCGAGGGCCTCGGCGTCGTAGTCGTCGGCGCCGCCCTGCCCGTCTGCGATGTACTCGCCCGGGTCGACGTTGCGGTCGCCGTTCAGGTCGAAGAACCAGGCGACCTGGAGATCCTCCACCTGGTCGACGAGGGCCACGCCGTTGCGGAGCAGCACGCCGTTGTTGTCGACTTCGTACACAACGGCCGGGATCAACACGAGCTGGGTTCCGCTGGCAAGCGCCCCTGTCGGATTCTCGAGCTCAACGGTTACGGGGATGCTCGCGAGCGACGTGTTCCCCACGCCGGTGACCATCCCACAAGCGACCCCTCGGGTCGCGACGTTGCGGTCTGCCACGATGACGCCGCTCCCCACCACGAAGTCGGAGCCTCCGCCGAGGGTGTCGAGGTCGACCCGATCGACCATGAAGGTATGGGCGGTCGCCGTATAGCCCGAAACCGGGGCGCCGGAGATCTCGGCGCCGAGGGGCACGTTCAGCAGGTTCGACGGCAGGGTCCCGAGGTTCCCGATCCGGGTGTAGTCGCTCACGTAGAGCTTGTCCGACCCGACGTCGTCGTCGACGCCGCACAGCGCCGCCGTGCGGGGCACCATGTAGCCGGCGTTGCGGATGTCGCGCTCCATCAGGTCCGCGATCACGCGCACGTTCTGCTTCGCTTCGGCGACCTGATCGGTCACGACGTAGGTGCGCTGCTGCACCGGGAAGCTCTGGGCGACCGCGAGCATCAGCACCGAGAAGAGGCCCACGGCGACCATGAACTCGATGATCGTGAAGCCCGCCTGAAGGCGGTTCGGGCGGCCGCTCATTGGTTGTACCTCAGGGTCGAAGCGGTGTAGGTCTGCGCCCGGCCGACCGGATCCGTCCAGGCGACCTGGACGTCGACCGTCCGCAGGGAGGCCTGACCGACCACGTTCGCCACGCGCCAGGTGACGTTGTAGAGGCCGAAGTCCTCGACGGCGCCGCCGGCGGTCTGCACCTGGACCGGGACCTCGCCCGGCGCGTAGGCGCCCCCGTAGTCCACGAAAGCCGGTACGGCGAAGGCGCCGCCCGTGGCGGCGACGCTCGCGAAGGGCAGGCGCTGGACCTGCTCGAGCACGTCGCGGGCGATCCGGCTCGCGTCGTTGTCCTCACGCGCGATGGCCTCGTCGCGCATCGCCATGACCTGGATGCCGATCATCCCGGCCATGCCGACGGCGAGCAGCGTGACGGCGATCAGGACCTCGAGCAGCGTCATGCCGCCCTGCCCCTTCTTCTTTGCGTCGTTCACGTCACCCCGCCTCATTGCCAGACTCCTTGCCCCGGATCCCAGGACGACACGCGCACCGCGCCGAGCGCGCTCACGATGACCGCGTAGTCGCGCCCCGAGGTGCCGGTGTTGGGGTCTCCGTTGGTGAGATAGATCGCACCGTTGCCCGAGCCGACGGCGCCCGCGTTGAAGGGCGGCCCCGCGTCGTAGGTGCGCGGGATGCCGTCGGGCATGAACACGAGCTGGTTCACGTTCGCGCCGGCCGGGGCGCGGAAGGTCGTGTAGGCGAAGCCCGGGGCCGCGAACACACCGAGCGGGTCCGGGTCGTCCGCCGGAACGCCCACGGCCGAAGTCATGCCGTAGCCCGTGGTCCGGGGGCGGCCCTGGAAGTCGTTGCCCGCGTCCTGGGGAACGAAGGTGACCGGTTCGCCGGGGTCGATCTCCCCGTCCGCGTCGGCGTCCTGCAGGATCAGCGCGGGCGCGGGAAGCGGGTTGCCCGCGGGCGTCGTGCCGAACATGACGACGTGGTTGACCTGGGTGCGGATGGCCTGCGCACGGGCGATCTGGATCGCCCCCGCCAGGTCGCGCGCCGCCGACTTCAGCCGCGTGTGCCGGGAGCCGTCGCGGAGCGTGGGAGCGCCCACCACCACGAGCGCCGCGACGATCGCGATCACCACCATCATTTCCAAGAGCGTGAATCCGTGCCGTTTCATAGCGTCTCCGGCGTGGGGTAGAGCAAGCCTCGTGCCACGTGACTTCGTTCGGCCAACCCGCTGATTCCCTTGATTTTTCGATTCAGGCGCCGGACCGGAGCCGCGCAAGACCTTGCGCAGCTACGCAAGGCGTTTCACCCGCTCGCGCGCACTGCCTGCGCAGGAGCTGCCGATGCCGCCGGGAGCGTGACGCGGAACGACGCGCCGCCGAGCGGGCCGGGTGAAACGAGGTCGACCCGGCCGGCCAGGGTCTCGACGAGGCGCTGCACCGTGGCGAGGCCGAGACCCGTCCCCTCCCCCGGGTCCTTGGTCGTGAAGAAGGGGTCGAAGACCCGACTGCGGTCGTCTTCCGCGATGCCCGGGCCGTCGTCCGAGACCGTCACCGCGACGGCATCGGCCGGGTTGCGGGGCCGGGCCGTCGCCGGGTCCTCCCCTGCGCGAACACGGCCCACGGCGGGCTCGATGGAAACCTCGATGCGTCCGGAGCCCCGCTCGCGCAGCTCGTCTCCGGCGTTCAGCAGCAGGTTCAGGAGGATCTGACCGACGACGCCGGCGTCCGCGAGCGCCGGCGGGGCCTCCTCCTCCTGGCGGACCTCGATCGCGAGCTTGCGATACGGAGCCTGCGCGCGGACCAGACCCGCCGCCTGTTCGGCACAGACGCGAAGGTCGACCGGCTCGATCCGCCCCTCGGGCGGCCGCGAGAGGTCGAGCAGCTGGCGCAGGATCACGCGGACCCGTGAGCCCTGTTCCGACGCGCGCGCGAGGTGCGCGCGCGCTTCCTCCCCGAGGCCCGGGTCGCGGCCGGCGAGATCCACGAAGGCGAGCATCGCCCCGATCGGGTTGCCGACCTCGTGAGCCACCCCGGCGGCCAGGTGCCCGACGGAGGCGAGCCGCTGGGCGCGATCGAGCCCTTCGCGGGTCTCGCTGAGCTCGTGGTTCGCCGAGCGCAGGTCCGCCACCGCCTTCTCGAGCGCTTCCGTCCGCGCCTCGAGCGCCTCGCCCATCTCGTTGAAGTGCCGCGCGAGTTCGCCCGCCTCCCGCGCCCCCTCTTCGGGCACCCGGACCCGCAGGTCGCCCGCCGCGAGCGCCCGGGCGGCTTCTCCGACGCGCTGGAGCGGCAGTACGACCCTTCGCCGAAGCAGGAACACGCCGAAGGCCGTGAACACGGCGGCGTCCAGGGCCAGCAGGCCGGCGAGGAGGTTCATCGGGACCGCACGAAGGTGGGTCGAGGCTTCGACCGGCAACCGCGCGACCGCGACCGAGCCGTCCTCGAACGCCGTGGCGAAGCGGATGGACTCCCACGGGTAGCCGGGGCGCAGGACGGTCGCGCGCCGCGCGCTCGCTTCCGCGGCGAGCTGGCGCGAGACGTCGTCGATGCGATCGGTGACGGGACCGTAGCTCTGGGCCACGCCGGCCGAATCGACCCGCCACCAGACCGTTCCCGGATAGAGCGCCCGGTCCGGACCGGCGGGGTTCCGGGCCTCGGCCTGGAGCGCGCGGCCGACGACCTCGCGGACGCGGCCCTCGTCGTAGCTTCGAACGACCAGGGCCAGCAGGCCGGTCGCCGCCAGCATCACCAGCGCCAGGCTCACCAGTACCTCTGCCTGGAGGCCCGTCCGCTTGGCCACGGGCGCCATCCCTCGCACGGGGCGCGGCCCTCGCACCGGGTCTAGCCTTCGGAGTCGGGGGTCTCGAGGTTCAGCTTCTCGAGGCGGTAGCGGAAGGATCGGAAGGAGATGCCGAGCAGCACCGCCGCGCGCTTCTTCACGCCGCCCGCCTGCTCGAGCGCCTCGCAGAGGAGCCCCTTCTCGTACTCGGCGAGCAGACGATCGAGATCCACACCCTCGGTCGGAATGCGGGAAACCGGCGGGCTCGTGCTCGGCCGTAGCACGCTCGGCGGGAAGGAGTCCGCGCCGATGGTCGGGCCGCGCGTCAGCGTCACCGCCCGCTCGATCACGTTCTCGAGCTCGCGGACGTTCCCGGGGAACGGATAGGCCATGAGGCGGTCGAGCGCGCCCGGGTCGATCCCTTCCACCGGGCGGTCGAGCTCCCGGGAGAACTTCTCGATGAAGTGCCGCACGAGGAGCGGGACGTCCTCGACGCGCTCCCGGAGCGGCGGCAGGGTCAGTTGGATGACGTTCAGGCGGTAGTAGAGGTCTTCCCGGAACCGGTTCTCCGCGATCATCGTCTCGAGGTCCTGGTTCGTGGCGGCGACGATGCGCACGTCGACCGCTTCGTCGCTCGTCCCGCCCACGCGGCGGATGCGCTTCTCCTGGATGGCACGCAGCAGCTTCACCTGGAGCGCACCCGAGAGCTCGCCGATCTCGTCGAGGAAGAGGGTGCCCTTCTCCGCCGCCTCGAACAGGCCCGCCTTGTTCTGGACGGCGCCCGTGAAGGCGCCCTTCACGTGCCCGAAGAGCTCGGACTCGAGCAGGTTCTCGGGGATGGCGCCGCAGTTGATCGCGACGAACGGTTTCTCGCTGCGCGGGCTTCGCTCGTGGACGGCCCGGGCGATCAGCTCCTTGCCCGTTCCGCTCTCGCCGCAGACCAGGACGTTCGTCTTCGTCTGCGCCACCTGGTCGACCAGGTCGTACACCCGCTGCATGGCGGGGCTGTTGCCCACGAGGGTCCGGTCGCGGCTCCGGCTGCGGAGTTCGCTGCGAAGGCGCTGGTTCTCGGTCTGGAGGAGCTGCTTCTCGAGCGCCTTCTCCATCGTCATGCGAAGCTCGTCGACCTTGAACGGCTTCGTCACGTAGTCGTACGCGCCCTCGCGCATCGCTTCGACGGCGGTGTCCGTGGTCGCGTAGGCGGTGATCATCAGGAAGACGGCTTCCGGGGCGAGCTCGCGTCCGGCCCGCAGGACTTCGATCCCCGAGCGGTCGCCGAGCTTCAGATCGCTGATCACGACGTCGAACTCGTCCGACTCGAGCGCCATCACGGCCGCATCGATGTCGCCGACGGCCACGACCTCGTGCCCCTCCCGGCGCAAGAAGATCTCCAGGAATTCCTGCATGCTGCGCTCGTCGTCCACGACGAGTACGCGCACTGAATCGCTCAAGCCGTCCCCTCAGCTTCTGTCGCGGCGGGTGCCCCCTCGCCGCTTCCCTGTGCATCCGCCAGATTGACCCGGAAGGTCGTGCCCTTCCCCACTTCGCTCTCGACCCGGATCGTTCCCCCGTTCGCTTCCACGATCCGGTGGACCATGGCGAGACCGAGCCCCGAGCCGTTCGCCTTCGTCGTGAAGAACGGGTCGAACACGCGATCGAGGAGCTCCGGCGAGATCCCGCTCCCGGTGTCCGCGACCGCAACCTCGATCCGAGCGGAAACGTCCCCCTCATCCGGATTTCGGCCGTCCTGGCCTCGTTCTTGAATTCCGGTCCGGCGCGCGGTGACGGTGAGTTCGCCGTCCTCGTCCATGGCCTGGCCGGCGTTCAGCAACAGGTTCCAGAGGAGCTGTTTCAGCTGGTCCGCGTCCGCCAGGACCTCGAGGCCCTCGGGAACGTCGAAGCTCACGTCGACGCCGGGCGGGCGCGCGAGGTCGTACATCTCGCGGAGCTCGTCGACGAGGCCGGTCAGCGCGACCTCGGTGCGCCGCGGCGGTGCCGGCCGCGCGTAGCGGAGGAAGTCGGAGATCAGGCCATCGAGCCGGTCCGCTTCGCGGAGGACGATGTCCATCAAGCGCCGTTCCTCCTGATTCTCTTCCGGCAGCCCCGCGCGCAGCATCTCGACGGAGCCCGAGATCGACGCCAGGGGGTTGCGCACCTCGTGGGCGATTCCCGCGGCGAGTTCGCCGACGGCGGCCAGGCGCTCGGTCTGACGCAGCTCGTCCTCCATCGCCACGATCGCCGTGATGTCCTGGAAGATCACCACGTGGCCGCTCGCGCGGCCCTCCGTGTCGCGCAGCACCGAGGAAGCGAAGCCCAGGTGGAGCAAGGCTCCGTCGGGTGCCTCGAAGGCCAGGCGTTCCCGCTGGCGTGGGTCTTCCTCCGCCAGGAGGCCGCCCGCTCCGGGCAGCAGATCGTCGAGCTGGCGGCCGAGACTCGCCGCACCCCCCACGCCGGTGATCCTCTCGGCCTCGCGGTTGAAGGAGCGGACCACGCCGTGGAGATCCGTCGTCAGCAGGCCGCTTCCCAGGCTCTGGACCGTGTGCTCGTGGAGGTTCTGGAGCCGTCCGAAGTCCCGCGTCCGTTCGTCGAGAGCGCGGTCCGCCCGCGCGAGCTCGCGGGCAAGCCCGCTCGCCAGCGCGGCGACCACCAGGAGCGCGCAGGCCTTGACCGCCGCGTCCGCCACGGCGAGTCCCGGCGCCACCACCGGGAAGCTCGCATCGAGCACGCCCCAGCCCCGGGACAGGCCGACCAGCGAGACCGCATGAGCCGCCCCCGCGAACAACGCGGCCCCGACGGCCAGGCGCCGGTCGAACAGCAACGCCGCGTAGGCCACGACGATCACGTAGAGGAAGGAGAACACCGACTCGCTGCCGCCGGTCACGTGCACGATGGCCGTGGCGACGCAGACGTCCGTGGCGATCTGCAGGCTCCCGAAGGCCAGCGGGTTGCGCAGGCGCCGAACGAGGAGCCCCGAGAACGCCGTCGCCACCAGGCCGAACAGGACGGCCTGGAGCACGCGCGTCTCGTGCCCCTCGGAGAGCAGCCCGGTCGAGGCGTTCAGGACGACGGCGGCCGCCAGGACCACCAGCAACAGCACCACGCGCGCCAGCATGAGCCACGCGATGCGTCGCGAAAGGCGATCGTCGAGTCCCGAGACGGTCGACATGGGACGACTTGGCGTCCGCGGCGCTACTGGATGGTCTCGGCGATCTTGAAGATCGGCAGGTACATCGCGATGAGGATCGAACCCACACTGCCGCCCAGGAACACCATCATCAGGGGCTCGAGCATCGAGGTGAGCGCCGCCACGGCGTTGTCGACTTCGTCCTCGTAGAAGTCCGCGATCTTCGAGAGCATGTTGTCCATGGCACCGGTCTGTTCACCGACGCCCACCATCTGCACCACCATGCCGGGGAAGATTCCCGATTCGTAGAGCGGCTCCGCCAGGGTGCGGCCTTCGGCGATGGCGGCCCGGGTCTGGAAGAGTGCCTTCTCGATCACCTTGTTGCCCGCCGTCTTCGCGACCACGTCGAGGGAGTCGAGGATCGGGACGCCGCTCGAGATCATCGTGCCGAAGGTCCGGCTGAAGCGGGCCACCGAGGTCTTCTGCAGCAGGTTGCCGAAGACGGGCATCTTCAGGGCGATGTGATCCGTGTGGTAGCGGAACTTCGGAATGCGCTTGCGCGCCTGACTGAAGGCCATGTAGGTCAAGAAGGCGCCACCGAGCAGATAGCCGACGTTGGCCTGGAGCCAGTGACTCGTATCCACGACGACCTGGGTCGGGCCCGGGAGCGCGCCGCCGAAGTCGATGAACATCTGCTCGAAGACCGGGATGACCTTGATCATCAGGAGCAGGAGCACGCCCATCGCGACCACGAGAATCGTGATCGGATAGACCATGGCGCCCTTCACCTTGCGCTTCAGGGAGTCCGCCTTTTCGAGGTAGGTGCCGAGGCGGTTCAGGATCGTGTCGAGGATGCCGCCGATCTCGCCGGCCTGGACGAGGTTCACGTAGAGCTCGTCGAAGACCTTGGGGTGCTTCGACAGCGCATCCGCGAAGGTCGAGCCCTGCTCGACCTCGGACTTCACCTGGGCCAGGATGTCCTTGAACTTCTTGTTCGGCTCCTGATCTCCGAGGATCTCGAGGCACTGCACGAGCGGCAGACCGGCGTCGATCATCGTCGAAAACTGGCGCGTGAAGACGACGAGCTCGCGCGTGCTGACGGGATTGCCGATGTCCGGCAGGAACTCCAGCAGATCCTTCGGGGCGGCCTTCACGGTGACCGGCAGCAGATTCTGCGAACGCAGGATCGCCATCACGGCCTCGTCGTTCTGGGCCTCCATGACGCCCTTCTTGACGGCGCCCTGGCGCGTCCGCGCCTTCCAGTTGAAAACCGGCATTGTCGTCTCCCCTCCGACCGTCCCCACGGTCGTCCGTGCCGCCCCGAGCGGGCGGCCTCGCGCCTCACCCGGAACCCCTTCTCCCTCGGGCTACGCTGCGCCCGGGAACTTCTTGTCTTCCGGCTTCACGCCGAGCATGTTCCGCAGCTCTTCGATGTCACCCGCACGTCCGAGCGCATCGTCGAGCGTGATCAGCCGCCGCTGGTAGAGGCTCGCGAGCGACTGGTTCATCGTCTGCATCCCGAACTTGTCCTGGCCGACCTGCATCGCCGAGTACATCTGGTGGATCTTGTCCTCGCGGATGAGGTTCCGGATGGCCGCGTTGGGCACCATGACCTCCATCGAGAGCGCCCGCCCGGGAGCCCCGGCCCGCGGGATCAGCGACTGGCACACCACCCCTTCCAGCACAAAGGAGAGCTGCGCGCGGATCTGGGCCTGCTGATAGGGCGGGAAGACGTCGACGATGCGGTTGATGGTCTGGACCGCGGAGTTCGTGTGCAGCGTCGCGAACGCCAGGTGGCCGGTCTCGGCGACGGTCAGCGCCGCTTCGATCGTCTCGAGGTCGCGCATCTCGCCGATCAGCACCACGTCCGGGTCCTGACGCAGGATGTACTTCAGGGCGTTCTTGAAGCTCGAGGTGTCGGCCCCGACTTCCCGCTGATTGACGATGCAGCCCTTGTGCGGGTGCAGGTATTCGATCGGATCCTCGATCGTGACGATGTGCTCGTTGCGCTCGGTGTTGATCTTGTCGACGATGCTCGCGAGCGTCGTGGACTTGCCCGAACCCGTCGGCCCGGTGACGAGGATCAAGCCGCGCGGCTTCTCCGCCAGCGAGTGGATCACCTTCGGCAGGCCGAGCTCGTCGATCGTGTTGATCTTGAACGGGATCGCCCGAAACGCACCCGAGACGGCGCCGCGCTGCATGAAGATGTTCGCGCGGAAGCGCGCGAGCCCGCGCACGCCGAAGGAGAGGTCGAGCTCGTTGGTCTCTTCGAAGCGGTGCTTCTGGGAGTCGGTCAGGATCGAGTAGCAGAGCTGCTTCGTCTCCGGCGGTGCCAGGGACGGGAGCTTCAACGCGTGCAGCCGACCATCGATGCGGAGCTGCGGCGGCGCGTTCGTCGTGATGTGGAGGTCGCTCGCCCCCTTCTCGATCATCGCCTTCAAGAGCTGGTGGAGATTCGCCATGGTCCGCCCTAGTGGTCCGAGGCCGAGACGCGCAGCGTCTCGCTCAGGGTCGTCGTCTCTTCCATCACCTTGCGCAGGGCGCTTTGCCGGAGCGTCACCATCCCCTGCCGGATGGCCTCGCGCTTGAGTTCGGCGGCGGAGGCACCGTTCAGCACGAACTCCTTGAGCTCCTCGCCGATCGCCATCACCTCGTAGAGCGCGACCCGGCCCTTGTACCCGGTGTCCGAGCAGCGGCCGCAGCCCTTGCCGAGCATCGGCTTCACCTGGGCCGCGTTCTCCTCGGTCATGCCCGCCGCCACGAGCGCTTCGGGCAGCACCTCCGGATCGGGCTCCTTGCACTCTTCGCAGATCCGCCGCGCCAGACGCTGGGCGACGATGCAGTTCACCGAGGACGCCACGAGGAAGGGCTCGATGCCCATGTTGAGCAGCCGGTTCACGGTGCTCGGGGCATCGTTCGTATGGAGCGTCGAGAGCACCATGTGACCGGTGAGGGCCGCCTTGACCGCGATCTCCGCGGTCTCGAAGTCACGAATCTCACCGACCATGATGATGTCGGGGTCCTGACGCAGGAAGGAGCGCAGGGCCGCGGCGAAGTTCAGGCCGATGTCCTCGTGCATCTGCACCTGGTTGATGCCGGCGAGGTTGAACTCGACGGGGTCTTCGGCGGTGGAGAGGTTCTCGCTCGACTTGTTCAGCTCGGAGAGCGCCGAGTAGAGCGTGGTCGTCTTACCCGAACCGGTCGGGCCGGTGACGAGCACCATGCCGTAGGGCCGGTGGATGCACTCCTTGAAGTCCTCGAGCTGCTCGACCTCGAAGCCGAGCTTCGTCATGTCGAGCTGCAGGTTGGACTTGTCGAGCAGGCGGAGCACGATCTTCTCGCCGAAGAGCGTCGGGAGGACCGAGACACGGAAGTCCATCTCGCGCCCGCGGCCCATCTTCAGCTTGATGCGTCCGTCCTGGGGCAGGCGCCGCTCGGCGATGTCGAGCTCGCTCATGATCTTCACGCGCGAGGTGAGCGCGTTGCGGAGCTTCATGGGCGGCTTCATCACTTCGTAGAGCACGCCGTCGATGCGGTAGCGCACGCGGAAGCTCTTCTCGTAGGGCTCGATGTGGATGTCCGATGCGGTCCGCTTGATCGCGTCGGTCAGGATCAGGTTGACGAGCTTGACGACGGGCGCGTCCTCGGACTGCGCGGCGAGCTCGTTGACGTCGACGTCGTCGTCGTCGGAGACGATGTCGATGTCGGAGTCGTCGAAGTCCGCCATCACGTCGGCGAGCTCGTCGCCGCGGTCGTACCAGCGGTCGATGGCGCCCTTGATGGCGTCCTCGGTCGCCACGACGACGTCGACGTTGTAGCCGGTCAGGAACTTGATGTCGTCGATGGCGAAGATGTTCGACGGGTCGGCGGTCGCGAGCACCAGCGTCGAACCGGCACGGTTCACGGGGACGACCGTGTGCTTCGTCGCCACCTCCTCGGGAATGAGACCGAGGATCTCCGGGTCGGGCTCGAAGTCGTCGAGGTCGATCGAGGGGACACCGTATTGTTTCGCGATGAAGTCCGAGAGCTCGGCTTCTTCGAGATAGCCGAGCTTCGTGATCTGCGCGCCGATGCGCTCACCCGACTTGCCTGCCTTGTCGGAGGCTTCCTCGAGCTGCTCCGCGCTGAGCAGGTTTTCCTTGACCAGGAGTTGGCCGATCCGCCGCTCGTCCACCGCAACCTCGCCGCTTGCTATGCGCCGTCCTTCGCAGGCAGTCCTCGCGAAGACGTCCCTTCCGACGTCTTCCCGGGCTACCGAAAAACGACGCGAACCCGCTGAGTTATCGGAGGCGCCGGGAGGGAACTTGACCGTTCTCCCGAAGGCCGCGCCCGGCAGCCTTGCAGCAGGGCACCGGCAAGAGCGTGCGCCGACTCACGGAAACGCGGGCGCAAGCGGCCCGAAGCGGCACGGAAACGGCCGATCCGGTGAGGAGCGGTGGATCGGGGAAAGCCCCGAGACGCTTTCGGGCGAAAGCCCGAGTTTCCCGTGGAACACCGTTTGGCCCGGACCGCGAACCCGCTTGGCGCGAACCGCGCGGCGTCAAGCCGATCGTTCGGACAGAAGCTCCCGGGCCTGCTCGGCATCCCGCGCGATCTGCTCGCGCAGGGCGTCCGGCCCCGGGAAGCGGCGCTCCTCGCGGAGGCGGTGCTCGAAAGCCAGCTCGATGCGCCGGCCGTAGACGTCGCCCGAGAAGTCGAGCAGGTGCGCCTCGGCGAGCGGCAGGCTGCCGGCCTCGAAGGTCGGCCGGAAGCCGACGTTCACGACGGTCTCGAACTCGGCGCCCTTCTCCGGATCGCCGGCATCGAGGAAGCGCACGCGCCCGGCGTAGACCCCGACCCCGGGCAGGACCTCGCTCTGCGGCGCCAAGTTGAGCGTCGGAAAGCCGAGCGTCCGGCCGCGCTGCTCGCCGCGCACGATGTCCCCCCGCACGGCGTAGGCCCGGCCCAGGAGGGCACCCGCCTCCACGACGTCGCCCTCCGCGAGCAGCCCCCGGATGCGGGTCGAGTTCACGTCCCGGCCGTCGACGGTGACCTCGGGGATCACGGTGACCGAGAAGCCGAGGTGCGGGCCCATCTCGGTGAGCAGCCGCATGGAGCCCTCGCGGTCGCGGCCGAAGTGGAAGTCGTAGCCGACGTAGACCTCGCGCGGGTCGAGGCGCGCGTGGACGTAGTCCCGGACGAAGCGCTCGGGCGCGGTCTTGGCGAAATCGGCGTCGAAGGGTTCGAGGACGACCAGATCCATGCCCGCGGCTTCGAGCAGCTCGAGCTTCTGATCCAGCGTGAGCAGCATGCGCGGGGCGTGGTCCGGCTGGAGGACCGTGCGCGGGTGGGGCTCGAAGGTATAGACGACCGCCGTCCCCCCGAGCGCGCTCGCCCGGGTCCGGACCACCTCGGTGATGGCGCGATGCCCCCGGTGCAGCCCATCGAAGTTCCCGATGGTCAGCACCGCAGCCGGCGGCGGCTCGGGCAAGGCGAGGCTACTGCGAACGACCTGCAAGGCGGTCTCCATCCACTTCACCGCGCGACCCGGAGGGTCCGGGGTCCTCGGGCTCGGCGACCCGGGCGCGGAGAAGCAATGCTAGCCTCCGCCGCGTGCGAATTCTCTCGCGCTACGTCCTGGTCCGCTTCCTCTTCTGGTTCGGCACGTGCTTCGGCCTGCTGTGTGCCGTGGCGGCCAGCGCCGACCTGTTGATCGAGTTCGAGCGCGTCCGCGAACTCGGAGGCGACGGGTTGCAGCCCCTGGTCTACCTCCTGATGCGGCTTCCCGCCATGCACTTCGAGTACCTGATTCCGATCGCCGCCTTCGCGGCGGTCCTGTTCACCCTGGGAACCGCGGCCCTGGGGCTCGAAGTGATCGCGGCCAAGGCGGGGGGCATCTCCCCCCTGCGCCTCGCCCTCCCCGTCCTCGGCGCCGCCGCCGTGCTGACCCTGCTCACGGGCTTCGTGAACGACACCCTGGTCGTGCGCGCCCGGCACTACGTCGAGCGGCCCGAGCAGGCGGACGGCCCGGACATCGTCTTCCGCGGGGGCTCGTTCTGGTACCACCGCGGGCGCACGATCTACAACATCCGCCGGGCGGACGCGGCGAGCGGCACCCTGTACGGCGTGAGCGTCTACGAGCGCGACACGAAGGAGCGTCTCGCGCGCAGCGTCCACGCCGAGCGCGCCTCCATCGAGGGCCCCGACGCCTGGCGCTTCCACGACGCCGTCGTCCGGCGCTTCGACCCGGACGACCCGTCCCGCAGCGCGGACTTCGAGCGCACCCGCGAGATCGTGCTCACCGTCGCCGACGACCCGGACCTCGGCGTGCTCGAAGCCGACCCGGCCATGCTCTCGGCCGGCGACCTCTACCGCTACATCGAGGCGCGCGAGCGAGAAGGCGAGAACACCCGGCTCTTCCGCGGCATCCTCCAGGCCCGGCTGGCCGCGCCGCTGACCGTCTTCCTCTTCGCCCTGCTCGCCGTGCCCGTCGCCTTCCGGGCCGAGCGCACGCGCAGCCTGGCGCAGCCGGCGCTCCAGGGCGTCATGCTGCTCATCGCGTTCTGGTTCGTGAACGGAATCGCCTCGATGGTCTCGAGCCGGGGCCTCGCCTACGCAGAATGGGCACCCTGGATGGTCGCGGCCCTGTTCCTGGTGCTGGGCGGGTTCCGGCTCCGCCGGATCCCCTCCTAGCGGCCGGCCGAACCTAGGGCGAGGGGTTTCCGAGCAGCCGGAAGAACTCCGAATCCGGCGGGAGCACCAGCGTGGTGCCCTTGCCGATCGCCTTGCGGTAGGCCTCGAGGCTCCGCTGGAAGTCGTAGAACTCGGGGTCGGCGTTGTAGGCCTCGGCGTAGATGCGCGCCGCCTCGGCGTCTCCCTCACCGCGCAGGATGTTGGCGTCGCGCTCGGCCTCGGCGACGATCACCCGCGCGTCCCGGTCGGCTTCGGCCTTCACGCGGCGGCCCTCTTCGTCACCCTCGGCCCGATACTTCCGCGCGAGGCGCTCGCGCTCGGTGCGCATCCGGGTGTAGACGTTGCCGAGGGTCTCCTCCGGAAGCTCCGTGCGGTTGATGCGGACGTCCTCGGCCGAGATGCCGTAGCGGGCGAGGGCCTCGTTCGCCTGGCTCGTCATCTTCTCCATGAGCGCTGCGCGCTCCGTCGTGATCACCTCGTCGAGCTTGTACTGGCCGACCAGCTCCTGGACGTCGGCACCCACCACCTGCCGGATCTGATCCACGGCCCGGTCCACGTTCACGCCGCCCGGAAAGGACTCGTAGAAGAGGCGCGGGTCTTCGATCTGCCAGAGCACGTAGTAGTCGATGATGATCGGCTGGGCGTCTTCCGTCTGGATCGAGATCGGGTCGGCGTTGAAGTAGAGCAGGCGTCGCTCGAAGACGAGCACGTCGTCGATCAGCGGAATGCGCCACCAGAGGCCGGGCTCCGTCCGCACCGCGGCGACCGAACCCAGGCGCAGCACCATCTTCTGCTCGCCCTCGTGGGTGATCAGGACGGGGCCGATGCCGCGGCTTCCCGCGAACAGCAGGCCGGCCACGATGGCGAGCACGACCAGCGCGATGCTCAGCAGCCGCCTCATTGGGAGCCCACCTTTCCGCTCGGGCCGATCGGGAGGTAGGGCAGCACCTGGCTCCCCGGCTGGATGATCACCTTCTCCACGTCCGGGAGGACCTCTTCCATGGTCTCGAGGTAGAGCCGTTTGCGCGTGACCTCGGGAGCCTTCTTGTATTCGGCGTAGAGCGCGCTGAAGCGCTGGGCCTCGCCGGTGGCCTGGGCGATCTTGGAATCGCGGTAGGCCTGGGCCGCCTCGCGCAGCTCGCTGGCTTCGCCCCGTGCCTTCGGCAGCACCTCGTTGGCGTAGCCCTGGGCTTCGTTGATGCGCGTCTCGCGGTCCTGGTCCGCGGAGACGACGTCGCTGAAGGCCTGCTTCACCGCGTCGGGCGCCTGGACGTCCTCGAGGTTCACCTCGTCGATGGCCAGGCCGGCCTCGTAGCCGTCGAGCATGTCCTGGAGGACCTGCCGCGTCTGGCTCGCGACCAGCGCCTTCTTTCCGTAGAGAACGCCGTCGACCTCGGTCCGGCCGATCACCTCGCGGATGGCCGCCTGGGCGGCGTCGCGCACCACCTCGCGCGGGCTCGCCACGCGGTAGCGCGAGTAGAAGGCATCCTTGATCCGGTACTGGATCGAGAACTGCACGAGCACGACGTTGTTGGCCTGGGTCTGGATTCCGGCCTCGAGCCGCCCTTCGACGGAGTCGGGCTCCTGCTGGGCGCCGCCGAACTGCTCGCGCTGGGATTCGGCGACGCGCACGATCTCGTGGCTCTCGAGCGGCGGCGGCAGATGCACCTTCGGCCCGGGCGAGGTCACGGTGCGGTCGTAGGTGCCCATGCGCAGGATCACCGCATGCTCGCCGGGCTCGAGCTCGTAGTACCCGAAGAAGGCCCACGCCCCGAGCAGGACGAGGGAGAGCAGCACCGTCGCGCCGTTGGCGAACCGTCGTCCCACCTGCCCGCTCACCTTCTCGGGCGGCGGGACCCGTTCTTCGTCGACCAACTCCGGACTCTCCTATCCCTGTCCCTGACCTTGATTCGATCCGCCTTCGCCGTCACCGAGCGCGCCGACCAGCGGCTTGATCAGATCGAGGGGCAGCGGGAAGACGATCGTCGAGGAGCGCTCCGTGGAGATCTCCGCGAGGGTCTGCAGATAGCGCAGCTGCATGGCGGATCCACCCTGGGCGGAGAGGACCTGCGAGGCCTCGGCCAGGCGCTCGGCCGCCTGGAACTCGCCCTCGGCGTGGATGATCTTGCTGCGCTTCTCGCGCTCGGCCTCGGCCTGCTTGGCCATGGCCCGCTGCATCTCCTGGGGCAGGTCGATCTGCTTCACCTCGACGGCGCGGACCTTCACGCCCCAGGGCTCGGTCTGCTGGTCGATGATCTCCTGGAGTTTCTGGTTGATCTGGTCGCGCTCGGCGAGGAGTTCGTCGAGCTCGGCCTGGCCGCACACGCTGCGCAGCGTCGTCTGCGCGAGCTGCGAAGTGCCGTAGAGATAGTTCTCGACCTGGATCACGGCCTGCTCCGGGTGGAGCACCCGGAAGTACAGCACCGCGTTCACCTTCACCGAGACGTTGTCGCGGGTGATGACCTCCTGCGAGGGCACGTCCATGACGACCTCGCGCAGGCTCACGCGGGTCATCTGATCCACCATCGGGATGATCCACTGGAGGCCGCGGTTCCGGATGCCGACGTACCGGCCCAGCCGGAACACGACGCCGCGCTCGTACTCTTTGATGACCTTGAAGCCCGTGATGACGAGCACAAGCAGGACGATCAGTGCGATTCCAGCACTCGGAAGCATGCCCCCTCCTCTCTCTATGCTCGGACGCTAGCTGGCCTGGCCCGCCTTGCGTACCCGCAAACGCAAACCATCCACGCCGACCACCTCGATGCGGTCGCCCGAGGCGATCTCTCCCTCGGCCTCGGCCTGCCAGATCTCCCCGCGTACGAAGACCATCCCCTCGGGCGAGAGGTCGGTCTGGGCCTTCCCGGCGAGCCCTACCAGCTCGCCCTGCCCCGTGATCTCGGGCAGGGCCATGCTGCGGGTGATCGCGATGATGACCAGGCCGACGAAGGCCGACATCCCCACCACCGCCGGCAGCAGCACCCGGAAGAACGAGACGTTCAGGTCGTTCACCTCGGGCATGTCGAAGAGCATCGAGCCCCCGAGTAACAGGCACACCACCCCCGCGGCGAACAGCAGCCCGAAGGAGGTGAAGAAGATCTCCGCCACGAAGAGCGCCAGGCCCCCGGCGAGCAGGAAGAGCCCGAGCCAGGAGAACGGCAGGATCTGCAGCGCCACGAAGCCGAGGATCAGGCAGACGGCGCCGATCAAGCCGGGGAAGATGAGACCCGGGTTCGTGACCTCGACGTAGATCCCGAGCATGCCCGCGAGCATCAGCAGCACGGCCAGGTCCGGACTCGCGAGCACGTCGAAGAAGCGGTTCATGCGCGACATCGGGACGTCGACGACCTCGGCGCCCTCGAGATCGAGGGTCCGCTCCTCGCCGGGAAGCTTCACGGTCCGGCCGTTGGCCTTGGCGATGACCTCCGCCCGCGTGTCCGCCACGAAGTCGACGACCTTCTTCTCGACCGCCTCGTCCTGGTTGATCGCGACGGAGTTGCGGACGGCCTCGACCGCCCACTCGGCGTTGCGCCCGCGCTCGCGCGCGATGGATTCGATGAAGCTCGAGGTGAAGTTCTCGGCCTTCTCGGCCGCGAAGTCGCGCTGGGCGTTGCCTTCTTCGTCCTCGGCCGGCCCCTTGTTGCCGCCGGCGATGCCGACGGGGTGCGCCGCACCGATGCTCGTGCCGGGCGCCATGGCCGCGACGTGCCCGGCCATGGTGATGAAGGTGCCCGCCGAGGCGGCCCAGGCCCCGTGGGGCGAGACGTAGACGATCACGGGAACCTTCGCGTTCAGGATCGCCTGGACGATGTCCTTGGTCGCCGCGAGGAGGCCGCCGGGCGTGTCGAGCTCGATCAGGACCGCCGCCGCGCCGTCCTGCTCGCTGCGCGCGATCACCTTCATCAGGTGGTCCGCCGAGGCCGGGTTGATCGACCCGGAGATCGTCGCGACGTTGATGTGGCCCACCGCCGCCGCCGGGCTCGCCGCGAGCGCCGCGCTGGCGATCAGCAGGGCCACGGCCATGGCGCGAAGCGCAGAGAACGAGGCTTCGGCCCCTCTGGGAATCATCGGTGTCCGTTTCCTCCTCGGGTTCATCCGCGCCCGCTCCGAAGCTTCTCGAGGCGGTCGAGCAGCTGGCCGGCGACGGCCGCCTTCGGCTGGACCGGCAGCTCCTCCACCTCGCCCGAGGGCCAGACGAGGGTCACCGCGTTCTGGTCGGCGTCGAAGCCCACGCCGGCGCGGGAGACGTCGTTGGCCACGATCAGGTCGCACCCCTTCCGGGCCAGCTTGCGCTGGGCGGCGGGGACGAGGTCGTGGCTCTCCGCCGCGAACCCGACCACGATCCGCGGCCCTTTTTCGCGGGAGACCTCGGCCAGGATGTCCGGGTTCGGAACGAGTTCCAGCGTGAGCCCCGCGTCTTCGGCGAGACCTTCCTTCTTGATCTTGCGGCCCTCGGCCTGCTTCGGCCGGAAGTCCGCGACGGCCGCGGCCTTCACCACGACGGTGGCCTCCGCCAGCTCGGCGAAGACGGCCCGGTGCATCTCGAGCGCCGACTCGACGTCGACCCGGCGGACGCCGGCGGGCGTCGGCAGGGAAGCCGGCCCCGCGACGAGCACGACGCGCGCGCCGCGCCGCGCCGCCTCGGCCGCGATGGCGAAACCCATCTTCCCCGAAGAGCGGTTGGTGAGGCTCCGCACCGGGTCGATCGCTTCGCGCGTGCCGCCCGCGGTGACGAGCACCGTCTCGCCTTCCCAGGCGCGCGTCCCCAGCGCGAGCTCCGCCGCCGCCGCGATGGCCGACGGGTCGCTCATGCGGCCCTCGCCTTCCCAGCCGCAGGCCAGGGCCCCGGCATCGGGGCCGACGAAGCGGACGCCGCGCTCCCGCAGCGTCTCGACGTTCCGCCGCGTGGCCGCGTGCTGCCACATGTTGACGTTCATCGCCGGCGCGACGAGCACCGGCGCGCGCGTGGCCAGGAGCAGCGTGGACGCGAGATCGTCGGCGAGGCCGTGAGCCATCTTCGCCAGCAGGTCCGCCGTGGCCGGCGCCACGAGCACCAGCTCCGCGGTATCCGCCAGGGCGATGTGATCGATCTCGCCTTCCTGTTCGGCGTCGAAGAGCGCCGTCCGCACCCGCTGGCCGGACACGGTCTGTAGCGAGAGCGGTGCGACGAAGCGCTCGGCGGCCGCCGTGAGGACGCAGCGGACCTCGTGTCCCGCCGCGCGAAGGGCCCGGACCAGCTCCGGGGCCTTGTAGGCCGCAATGCCGCCCGAGACGATGAGAAGGACGCGGCGCGGACTCATGCGCCCCCTCCGAGTTCAGGCCCGGCCCGGACCGAGGCGCCCGGCTGGAAGCCCGGGACCCGGCCTGCGCCGGAACGGGATCCAGGAACGACACGCGCCGCGACCGCCAAGGGGCGAAAATCCTTCATCCTTCTGCGAAGTTACCCGACGGCTCCCCTCCGAGCCAGCGAGCCCCCTCCGCCAGGCGCGCGCCCAGGGCCGCGGCAGAGCGCCCCTCGGCATAGATCCGGACCAGGGGCTCGGTCCCCGAGCGCCGCAGCATCACGAAGCCATCGGCCAGGCCGAGGCGAAGGCCGTCCCGGCGGTCGACGTCGGTCACCCGCTCGCCGAGAACCCGGGCCGGAGGCGTTCGGACGAGCCGCGCCAGGGCACGGTCGGCGCGGTCGCTCGCGGGCGTCGCCACGCGCCCGCAGCGGCTCGCACCGAAGCGCCGCTCGAGGCGCTCGATGCGCCGGCCGAGCGGCTCTCCCGAACGCGCCAAGAGGTCCGCCAACAGCGCTCCGGCAAGGGCGCCGTCCTTGTCGACGCCGTGCCGTCCCCAGGCGAAGCCGCCGCTCTCCTCGCCCGCGCAGTCGCAGTCCCCCGCGAGGAGCGAGCGCGAGAGCCACTTGAAGCCGATCGGGTGGCGTACGACCCGCAAGCCATGGGCGCGCGCAACGCGCTCGACCAGCGATCCCGTCGCGACGGAGAGGGCCACGCCGCGCGTGACGCGCCCCGTCTCGGCCAGGTGGTCGACGAGGAGCGCGAGGCCCTGGGTCGCGGTCAGGAGATGCCCCGAGGCGTCGACGGCCGCGAAGCGGTCGGCGTCCCCGTCGGTGGCCAGACCGAGCACGAGCCCTCGCGTCTTGCGCACGCGGCGCATGAGACCGCCCAGCCGCTCGGGCACCGGGTCCGGACTCCCGCCGGCAAAGCGCGCGTCGCGTCCGCAGCGCTCGGGAACCACCCGGGCGCCCGCCTCGGCGAGGACCCGGTCGAGGACGCCTGCGCCGGCCCCGTGCAGGGCGTCGTAGTGAAGGGTCGGGCGGCGCCGGGCCATCGCCTCGCGGTCGATCACGCCGGAAAGGGCGTCGAGGTAGGCCGCGAGCGGGTCGATGCGCCGGACGCGGCCGCGCCGGCGCGACGCCGACCGGTCGGGGCCCGCCAGCGCTTCGAGGGCCAGCCGCTCGAGCCGGCGCGTCGCCCGGGGTTCGAGGCCGGCCCCCTCGGCACCGAAGACCTTCAGCCCCTGATAGGCCGGCGGGTTGTGGCTGGCCGTGAAGACCAGCGCCGCGGCGTAGTGCCCCCGGGCGACGGCCCGGGTGGCGGCCGGAGTCGGCAGCGGCGCGTCGGCCCGATCCACCGACGTTCCCGTGCGAACGAGGGCCTCGGAGGCCGCCTCGACGAGGGCCGCGCCGCCGGCCCGGACATCGCGGGCGAGCAGGACCGGACCCTTGGCGCCGGTCTCGGCCAGCCAACGCGACACCGCCGTCGCCACCGCAGCCGCACGGGCGATCGTGATCTCCTCGCCGAAGATCCCCCGCCATCCGCTCGTCCCGAAGCGGATGGGTCGCGGACGCGGCTTCATCCGAAGTTCATTGCCCGGGCTGGAGCTTCTCGCGCAGCCGCTTCTCGACGACCGCCGGAACGAAGTCCGAGACGTTGCCGCCGAAGCGCGTGAGCTCCTTCAGGCGCGAAGAGCTCACGTAGAGATACTCCTGGCTCGCCATCATGAAGACCGTCTCGACGTCGGGATTCAGGTGCTTGTTCATGAGCGCCATCTCGAACTCGTACTCGTAGTCCGACATGGCGCGCAGGCCCCGGATCACGATGCGCGCGCCTGCCTCGCGGCAGAAGTCGACCAGCAGCCCTTCGAAGGCCGTCACCTCGATACGAGGCTCGTCGCCGAGCACCTCGTTCAGGATCTCGAGCCGCTCCTCGACCGAGAAGGCCCCCTTCTTCGCCACGTTGTGGGCCACGCCCACGATCAGGCGATCGACCACGCGCAGGGACCGCTCGATGATGTCGAGGTGGCCGTTCGTGACCGGGTCGAAGCTGGCCGGGAAGAGCGCGACGCGCGATCCGTCGGATTGGCTCATGGGCTTGGGGCTCCTGGCGGGCGCCTCCGCCCCCTGGGTACCGGAGCGCGAGAGCCGGGTGACGACCGTGTCCCCATAGGGACGGGCGTCGAGAATCGCGAGCCCGGGCGTTTCCGGCAAGGGGGTCCTGCGGTCCGATTCGACGAGGATCGAGCCTTCCCCGGCGAGCACCTCCGCGGCGAGCGCCAGCACCTCGGCCAGGGTCTCGTCGCCGTAGGGCGGGTCGAGGAAGATCCAATCGAAGCGCTCCTTCGTGCGGCCGAGCCGGCGGAGCGCGCCGCGGGTGTCCCCGCGCACGACGCGGCTCACGGCGCCGAGCTCGAGGCTCCGCAGGTTCTCCTGGAGCACGGCCAACGCCGGCTTCGCCCGCTCGACGAAGACCGCGTGACCCGCGCCGCGCGAGAGCGCTTCGATGCCGAGGGCTCCGGTTCCCGCGAAGGCGTCGAGGACCCGCGCGCCGTCGAGCCCGCCGAGGCGCGCGAACAGGGACTCCCGGACCCGGTCCGCCGTCGGGCGGACGAGGTCACCGCGCGGGACGCGGAGCCTGCGGCCTCCGAGGCGTCCGCCGGTGACCCTCACTGCGACACCGCCTGCAACACCGCCCGGACCGAATCGTACGGGCGGGCGGCCCGGTTGGGCCCGAACGCGCCATCCGGAACGCGAAGAACGCGCGGACCGCGTCCCCGTCGACACGTCCTTGCGTCGCAGCATCGCGCCGCACCGGCCGGCCGTCGAGCTTCGCGAGATCGCCCCTCGAAAGAAACGAAATTCTGTTGGACACGATCAAGGCCTCGCGTACACTCCGGCGCCCGCGCGGCCCTGCGCCGCGTTCGTCGTTCTCGTTTCCGTTCCACCGAACGCGCGCCCCGTCGCCGAAGACGGCTCGCGCGAAAGACTTCAGGAGAGTTCCGATGGCGTCGCCGGCGCAGATGAAGCGGATGAAGAAGCGAATCCCGGACCGGCTGTCCGAACTGCGCGGCGAGCGCTCGCAGCGACAGTTCGCGCGCGACCTCGGCGTGTTCCAACAGAACGTGAACCGCTACGAGAACGGAACGACCCCTCACACGGACTTCCTCATCACCCTGGCCATGAAGGAGAACATTTCTCTCGACTGGCTCCTGCTCGGCAAGGGAAAGATGAAGCGGTCCCGCTAGGGCCCGCCCGCCACTGCGCAGATTCTTGCACGGGTTACGTGGAGTTCCCTTCCGCGGCGCCCGAAGCGCCGCCCTGCCCTCTCCCGCGCGGAGCCTCGGCCGCAGCCCCGCGGCAGCGCACCCGTAGAAGCTCCGCCAAGGCCATGCGCCGCGGGCCACTCCGCGCGATGCCGCCGGACGAGGCATGCTTCTTGCTCTTCCTCCGGGCCGGGAATGGGGGTCGAGGACCCGCAATGCTTGCCGTCTTGCTCCTGCTCACCGTGCTGTTGAGCGCTGCCGACCACTGGACCACCTACCTGTGCCTCTCCTCCGCCGCACCCGGGTGGGAGGTGACCGAAGCCAACCCCATCGCCGACTGGCTCTTCAAGCGCGCCGGCCTGGTCGAGGGGCTCCTGATCGATTCGGCGGTCACCGTCGTCGCCCTGGCCTTCCTGGCGTGGACGCCCCGAGTGCCGCACCTCATCAAGGTCTCGTTCCTGGCCTTCTCGGTGTTCTGGACCGGCCTGGCCGTGGCCAACAACATCGTCGCCGCCCGCACGATGGGCCTCTCGCTGATCGGCGGCTGACCGCCCTCAGCGCGCCGATCGCGAGCCCTCAGGTCTTCGGTCGCCCTCAGCGAACGAGGGCCTCGACGAATCCGTCCACGGCCGCCCGCGCCGCGGGTGCGCCGTTCTGGAAGTCGTTCACCAGGATCGAGAACGCCGCCACGCGGCCGTCCGCCCGCTCCGCGTAGCCCGAGAGCGACGTCACCCCGTTCAGCAGCCCGGTCTTCGCGCGCACCGCACCGGCCGCGCCCGAGGCGCGCTTCTCGAGCGTGCCGTCGCCGCCGGCGATCGGGAACGAAGCGAGCACCTCCGGCCCGATGCGGAACGAGCCGCGAGCCGCCTGCAACGCTTCGACCAGCAGCCGCGCCGACACCCGGTTGTCGCGAGAGAGGCCGGAACCGTCGACCAGGCGGGCGCCTCGAAGATCGAGGCCCAACGCCGCCAGGCGCGTGCGCACGGCCTCCATGCCCGGATCCCATGCGCCGACCGTCCCGAAGGCGTGACGCCCCATGGCCTTCACCAGGGCCTCGGCGATGAAGTTGCTGCTGTACTTCCCGAGCAGGCGCAGGAGCTGTCCCACGTCCTGGCCCTCGAAAGCGTGCAGCTCGATGCCGGGGCTCGTTCCGGCGGGACGGTCCGCGCGGAAGCGGCCGTCGACGGCGATCCCGAGCCCTTCGAGCTGCATGCGGAAGACCGCCCCGGCGTAGGCCACGGGGTCGAGCACGCTGCGCCAGATCGTCTCCGGCTCCGCCCCTGCGGCGATCGTGCCGCTCACGATCACGCGCAGAACGCCGGGGCCAGCCCTGCGCTCGACCGCGAGCTTCGTGCGTTTCCCGGTCGTGGCGCGGTTCTCGACGGCGAGGTAGGGGACGGCCGGATCCGTCCTCACGCGCGCCTTGCCGCCCGCGGCGCCCGGCTCGACCACGACCGCGAACGCGCCGTAGTTCGCGGACAGCGCCGCCACCGGCCCGAAGTACGCCCGGGCGCTCGGCGTCCCCCAGCTCGGGTGCCAGCGGTGCTCGTCGAAGGCCGAGGCGTCGAGGAAGACGTCGCCCGCGACGCGCCGCACCCCGAGACGCGCCACGTCCGCAGCCAGGCGCCACCACTGCTCCGAAGTCAGCGACGGATCCCCGCTACCCTCCACCGAAAGCCAGGGGACGACGCCCGCCGCGTCGGGCGCGGCGCCGACGCGAACCGGCGTCGTGAAGCGATGGGTCGGACCAAACTCTTCGCCGACCGCCAGAGCGGTCAGGATCTTCATGTTCGAAGCGGGGATCAGGGCGCGCTCGGCGCCGCGCTCGAACCAACGCTCGCCGGTGTCCGCGTCCGCGACGAGCACCCCGAGTGTTGCCCCGCGCAGGCCGCGCGCGTCGAGTGCCCGCCGGACCCCCTGCTCCCAGGCCCGCGACGGCGGCGACGGCGCCCCCGGGACCGGCATGGAGGCCCGGCCGCCGGGCGCCTCGTCGGCCGTCCCGGGCCGCGGCACGGCCAGGCACCCGAGCCCCAGGCCGAGCGTCCCGAGAGCCGCCAGCAGGATTCCGGGCCGCGGGCGCGCGAACTTCGAACGCAACACGGGCTGCGTCTCCTCGTTTTCGCGGGGGGCGAGTGCGGTTGACGCCGCCGAAGTTATCCGGGAGCTTGCGCGCGAACAAGCACGTCCGCGCCCGGGCTTTCCCGGGCGCGAACCGGCGCGTCCGCCCCGGGTTGGGCCGGCGGACGAGCACACTTCCGGGGGGTGGGGTGCTCAACGGGATCTGGCTCGCGCTGATCTTGATTTCGGTGCTCTGGGCGGCCTTCAACGGCCGCATGGGAGAGCTGAACGCGCAGATCGTCGCCTCGGCGGTCGACGCGCTCATGCTCGCCATCAAGCTGACCGGCCCGATGGTGCTCTTCCTCGGCCTGATGAGCGTGGCCCGCGCCGGCGGACTCCTCACCCTGATCGCCCGCGCCATCGCCCCGCTGCTCCGCCGCCTCTTCCCGGACGTCCCCGCGAACCACCCGGCCATGGGCGCCATGATCATGAACATGGCGTCGAACATGCTCGGGCTGGGCAACGCCGCGACGCCCTTCGGGCTGAAGGCCATGGCCGAGCTCGACCGGCTGAACACGCGGCCCGGCGTCGCGAGCAACTCGATGGTGCTCTTCCTCGCCGTGAACACGTCGAGCGTGACGCTCCTGCCTTCGGGCGTGATCGCGCTGCGCGCGGCCGAGGGGTCCGCCAACGCCGCGGCGATCTTCCCGACGACGCTGTTCGCGACGCTCTGCTCGACGATCGGCGCCGTCACGGCCTGCCTGCTGCTGCAGCGCATCCGCGGGCTCCGCCAGGAGGACCGGCCCGAGCCGCCGGCCGCCGCGGCCGCCGCCGAGCCCCCGAGCGCCGAGGACATCGACACCGAGATCCCGGACGAGCTCCCGCCGCTCGCCGCGCCCTGGGTGCTCTGGACGCTGCGCGGCTTCTGGCTCGCCTTCGGGGTCGCGCTCGTGCTCCACGTCCGGCGCATCGAAGCCGCGAGCGGGCTCGACGTGTTCCTGGACGTGGCCAGCACCTGGCTCCTCGCCGGGCTGATCGCGCTCCTCCTGTGGTTCGGCGCGCGGCGGCGCGTCCCCGTCTACGAGGCCGCGGTCGCCGGTGGGCGCGAAGGCCTCGAGGTGGCCGTCCGCATCGCGCCCTACCTGATCGCGATCGTGGTCGCCGTCGGCATGCTCCGGGCCTCGGGGGCGCTCGACGCCCTGGTCGCGTGGATCGCCCCCCTGACCTCGGCCGTGGGCATGCCCGCCGAGGCCCTGCCGATGGCCCTCCTGCGGCCGCTCTCGGGCTCCGGGGCCTACGGGGTGATGGCGGAGATCCTCCAGAGCAGCGGCCCGGACTCCTTCGTCGGGTACGTGGTGAGCACACTACAGGGCTCGACCGAAACGACGTTCTACGTTCTGGCCCTCTACCTGGGCGCCGCCGGCATCCGTGACGGCCGTCACGGCCTGGCGGCCTGTTTGATTGGAGACTTCTGTGGTCTGGTCGGAGCGCTGGTCGCCTGCCACTGGTTCTTTGGCTGATTCGCCCCCGCGCAACTCGACCCCGCGGGATCGCCTGCGACCGGCCCTGACGCGGCCCGAGGAGTGTCCGAGGTGACCTTGGCGATGGATCGAGCGCCGGAGCTCGCGGAAGAAGCCGGGGCCTCCCCGAGGGAAGACGGGGAACCCGAGATGGCCGCCGGCCAGACGGGGACCGGCGACGCCGCCGAGGCCCAGCTCGCCGCCGAGGTCGAAGCCGCCCTCGGCGTGACGGTGCGGTCGATCGAAGCCATCGCGGGAGGACTCGGGCTGCGGAGCTTCTACCGCGTGGAGACCGCCGGCACGCCCGCCCGATTGATCGTGCGGGTCGAAGCACCGGAGGACCCGGGCGGGCGCCCGCCGGGCATCCCGCCCGAGCCGCCCCTCGAGCCGACGCTGACCTTCCTCGCCGAGCACGGCATTCCGGTTCCGCTGCGCTTCGGCGGCGGCGCGGGCGTCGACTACCTGGAAGATCTCGGCGACCGCTCGCTCGAGGAAGTGGCGGGGGGTGCCGGGAGCCAGGAGCTCCGCAGCCTCTACGAGGAAGCCTGCGACCTCGTGGCGCGCTTCCAGAAAGCCGGCTTCGACCGGGACCCGGCGATCCCGGCCCACGACCGGCACCTCGACGCACCGTACTTCGAGTACAAGGCGGCGCTGTTCGCCGACTGGAGCCTCCCCGCGGCGCTCGGCCGCGCCGCGACGCCGGCCGAACGCACCGTCGTGACCGACGCCTTCGCGCACGTCGCCGAGCTCGCCCGCACCGCGCCCCAGCGGCTCGCCCATCGGGATTTCCAGAGCGCGAACCTGTTCGTGCGGTCGGGGCGGCGCGCCGGACACCGGCTCGCCGTGATCGACTTCCAGGGAGCCTTCCTCGCGCCGCCCGAATACGACCTGGTCTGTCTGCTCCGCGACTCCTACGTCGAGCTGCCGGAGGAAGAGGTCACCCACCAGCTCGAGCGGATCCGGCCGCGGCTGCCGGACCATCCGCGCAGCCAGGAGTTCGCCCTGCGCTTCGACGCCCTGACGCTCACGCGCAAGGGCAAGGACCACGCCCGGTTCCTCTACGCGGCGGAGACGCGGCGCGATCGCCGCTTCCTGCGCCACGTTCCGACCACCGTGCGCGCGCTGAAGGCCGCAGCGCGCCGGCTCGGCAGCGCGGATGCGCGCTTCGCGCCGATCGCGGAGCTGGTGGAAGCGCTGCCCCTCGCGAGCCCCGGGGCGGCGCCGGCATGAGAGCCATGATCCTCGCCGCCGGTCTCGGAGAGCGCGTGCGGCCCCTCTCCGCGCTGCGCCCGAAGCCCGCCCTTCCCGTCCGCGGCATGCCGGTGATCGGTTTCGGGCTACGGCTGCTCGAACGCCACGGCGTCGATGAGGTCGTCATCAACCGCCACTACCTGGCTTCCGTGCTGACCGAACGCACCGAGGCCGTCCGTCCTTCGGGGATGGAACTCTCCTGGTCCGACGAGCCGGGACCGCTCGGCACCGGCGGCGGCCTGCGCCGCGCGGCGGAATTCCTCGCGGCGAGCGAGCAGTGCATCGTACTTGCGGGCGACATGCTGCTCGACGCGGATCTCACGAAACTCGCCGATGCCCACCGCGCCCGTGGCGCCGCTGTCACGTTTCTGCTCAAGGAAGATCGGCGGGGGTCGTTGTTCGGAACGATCGGGGTGGATTCCGCCGGGCGCGTGCGGCGCATCGGCCGCCACTTCGATCTCGGGGGCGAAGTGAGCGCCGGCGTGTACGTCCATGCGACCGTGATCTCGGGGGAGACCCTCGCTTCCCTCCCGGCCCAGGAGCCGTCGAACCACCTGACGGACTGGATCGTGCCGCGACTGGCCGAGGGCGCGGACGACGTCCATGGCGTCGTGCTCTCGGAGAACGAGTGCACCTGGGAGCCCGTCGGGACCGTCGCCGAGTACCTCGCCGCCAACCTCGATTGCCCGCGGCTCTCCTACCTGGATCCGGCCGACGCCGCCGACCTCACGGGAACCCGCGTCGATGCGGGCCTCGTGCTCGGCGCCGGGGCGACCCTCGGCGCGGGCGCGCGCCTCGAACGCGCGGTGGTCTGGGACGGCGAGCACGTCCCGGACGGGTTCTCCGGAAGCCACGGCGTCTTCGCCGGCGGCCGTTTTCACGCGGTGGATGTCTCGGGCAGCGCAGCGGACGATGCGAGCAGCGGCAACGGAGCAGTGGAATGAGCGAGGTCGTCTTCATCGGAACCAGCGACGCCTTCGGGGCGGGCGGGCGGCGCCAATCGAGCACCCTGGTGCGCGGCCCGAGCGGCGGCCTGATGTTCGACTGCGCGGGCACCACGCTGAGCGGCATGAACGAGCTCGGCATCGAACGCGGCGAGGTCGACACCATCGTGCTCTCGCACTTCCACGCGGACCACTTCGCGGGCGTCCCGAGCATGCTGATCGCGATGCTCTACGAGGACCAGCGCGGCGAGAAGCTGCGCATCGCCGGGCCGCCCGAGGTGGAGCAGCGCGTGCGCGCCGCGTGCGACGCACTCGGTCACCCGCTCGAGGACCGGCTCTGGAGTTTCAAGACCGAGTTCACCGTGCTCGAGCCCGGCAAGCCGACGCACCTCGGCCCGGTCGACGTGGTCGGCTTCCAGACCCATCACAACCCCGAGGCGAACCCCCAGGGCTACGTCGTGACGGTCGGCGACAAACGCGTCGCGTACAGCGGCGACACCGGATGGTTCGACGCGCTCCCGGACCTCGTCCGCGGCTCGGACCTCTTCATCAGCGAGTGCACCCAGGTCGAACCGGGGTACGAGTACCACCTGAGCCTCGAGGAGCTCGTCGAACGCCAGGACCAGTTCGACGTGGGCGAGATGATCCTCACCCACCTCGGCACCGAGATGGCGAAGCTGCGCGGCCAGTGCCAGCTGCCGACCGCCGACGACGGCCTGATCATCCGCGTCTGAAAGACTTCGGCGTGCGTGCCGGCCGCTAGGGCCGGACGACTTCGCCGAGAACGCGCGCGGCCCGCGCTCCGGTGGTCCGCGGCAGGTGATTCGGCACGCCGAGCAGCGTGTTCCGGCCCATCAACGAGAACGCCATCGCCTCGGCCGCCTCCGAGGGAACGCCGTGGGCCTCGAGCGGATCGAGAGCCACGCCCGGGAGCCGTTCGGCGAGGGCCGCCAGCACGCTGGGATTCTTCCCGCCCCCTCCCGCAACGAGTACGCGGGCGGGCGGCCCGAGTGTGCGGCACGCGCCCGCGACGGTCTCCGCGGTGAGTGCGACGAGCGTGGCGAGGAGGTCTTCGACCGCGAGCTTGCGGTCCTGCGCGATGCCGAAGATCCGCTCGGCCTCGGCGCGCCCGTAGCGCTCGCGGCCGGTCGACTTCGGCGGCTCGCGGCGGAAGTACGCATCGTCCAGGAGTTCGGCCAGCAAGGCTTCGTCGACCTGCCCGTTCGCGGCGCGCGCACCGTCGCGGTCGACGCGCTCGGCGCCGCCGGTCGCGAGGGAAACGCACTCGTCGAGCAGGCTGTTCGCCGGGCCGGTGTCGAAGGCCACGACGTCGTCCGCACGCCCGCCGGCCGGAAGCCAGGTGACGTTCGCGATGCCGCCGAGGTTCAGCACCACGCGGGACTCCGCGGGGTCGGAGAGCGCCGCGTGGTGGAAGAAGGGCGCGAGCGGGGCGCCCTGCCCGCCGGCCGCGACGTCGCGCGTGCGGAAGTCCGCGACGGTCACCCAGCCCGTGCGCTCGGCGATCACCGAGGGATCGCCAATCTGGACCGTCGCGCGATCCTCCGGGTAGTGCCCGACGGTCTGGCCGTGGGAGGCCACGGCATGGACGGCCTCGGCCGGCACCCCCGCCTCTTCCGCGACCGCCCGGGCCGCCACGGCGAAGGCCTCCCCGAGCGCGACGTCCAGACGCGCGAGCTCGCGCACGGTCTCGCCGGGTGCCGTCTCCCCGTCCGCCAACGCGTGGATGCGCGCCCGCAGCTCCGGCGGGTGGGGCGCCTCCCGGTAGGCGAGCAGGCGGAACGGGCGCACCTCCGGGCCGTCGGGCCACTCGACGAGGGCCGCATCGATGCCGTCCGCGGAGGTCCCGGACATCAGGCCGATCACCAGCATGCCCGCGATGTTAGGCACTTTCCCTGCGAGACCCTCGACTTTCGGCGGCCCTTGACGGGCGCCCTGCCCGCCCGAATACTCGGCGCGGCCTCGCTTTTTCGGAACTTCCCCAAACGACGTTGTGGAGAGATGAGCATGAACGACTCCTCCCGGACCCAGGGCGGAATCATCTGCGCTGCGGTGACGATCCTGGCCCTCCTGTTCCTCTCCGGAATCTTCTCGGGGAGCTACTGGGCGCTCGCGCTGCCCGTGGCGGCGCTGACGCTGTTCGTGCTCGGCCTCGCCTTCTGGGTGGGCTGGACGATCATGACCATCCAGGTGGAGCCCGAGCCGCCCGTCGACGCCCCGCCCTCGGAGCCCGCCCCCGGCGGCTCCTCCGCCAGCTAGGACCGCCGCGCTTGCGGATCGCGCTCCTCACCTATCGCGGCAACATGTACTGCGGCGGCCAGGGCATCTACGCCGCGTACCTGGCACGCGAGTGGAAGAAGGCCGGGCACGACGTGCACGTGATCGCCGGCCCGCCGCTCCCGGAACTCGAGCCCGGCATTCCGCTCCACGAGATCCCGAACGCGAACGTCTTCGGCGTCCCGCACCCGGACTTCGCGCGCCGCGACGATCCGTTCGAACTGTTCAACCCGATCACGCTGTGGGAGCTCGGCGTCTCGCGCTTCGGCGTCTTCCCGGAGATGCAGACCTTCGGCCTGCGCCTCCTGATGCGCTGGAAGCAGCTCCAGCAGCGCTACCGCTTCGACGTCGTCTTCGACAACCAGTGCCTGGCCTGGGGCCTCCTCGGGATTCAGGCGGCCGGCACGCCGGTCGTCTCGGTGATCCACCACCCGCTGCACATCGATCGCGAGGCGGATTTCGCGATCGACCCGCGCCTGAAGATGAAGATCAAGCGCACGCTCTACTTCCCGCTCTTCATGCAGCAGCAGGTCGCGCCGCGGCTCGCCAAGATCGTGACGGTGAGCGAGGCGTCGCGCAGGGAGATCGAGCGCTACTTCGGGATTCCCGAGAAGGACATCGGCGTCGTCTACAACGGGACGGATCTCGACATCTTCAAGCCCGTCCCGGATACGCCGGTCGAGACGGACCTCCTCTTCGTGGGCCGGACCGAAGACCGCAAGAAGGGCATGGGGACGCTGCTCGAGGCGCTCTCGCTCCTGCCCGAGGACGTCACGCTGAAGATCGTCGATGGCCGCATCCCGGAAGACGGCCTCGTGCCCCGGCTGATCCGCAAGTTCGGGCTCGAGAAGCGCGTCGTTCTGCACAAGGAGATGCTCGAGTTGCCGGACCTCGTGGCGCAGTACTCGACGGCACGCGCCGCCGTGGTGCCCTCCTTCTTCGAGGGCTTCGGGTTCCCCGCCAGCGAGGCCATGGCCGCGGGCCTTCCGGTGATCGCCAACGCCGCGGGCGCCCTGCCCGAGGTGATCGGCACGGATGGCACCGCGGGCCGGCTCGTCCCGCCGCGCGACCCGCAGGCCCTGGCCAACGCCATCCGGGAGGTGATCGGAGACCCCGAGCGCGCCGCCGCCATGGGCCGCGCTGCCCGGGAGCGCGTGGCTCACCTGTTCCAGTGGGATCAGGCGGCGGCCGGGCTCGCCGAGATCTTCGAGGAGACGGTCCGTGCTGCTCACGGTCGATCTCGAGCGGCTTAGGCTCCGGCCCGGCGAGACCCTGCTCGACGCCGGGTGCGGCGAAGGGCGCCACTGCTTCGGCGCCCTCGAGCGCGGCGCCCGGGTGGTCGGCCTCGACCTCGACCTGCCGTCCCTGAAGGCCGCCAGCAAGGCTCTGCGCAACCGGGGCGAGGAGCTCGGCCAGCTCGCCGCGATGATGCAGGGCGACGTCTTCCGCCTGCCCTTCCGCGACGAGACCTTCGACAAGGTCATCTGCTCGGAGGTGATGGAGCACGTCCATGACTACCCGGCGGCGGCGCGGGAGCTCGCGCGCGTGACGCGCCCGGACGGCATCGTGGCGGTGACGATCCCGACCGCCACGAGCGAACACCTCTACCTGCGCCTCGGCGACGAGTACTTCGAATCCCCGGGCGGCCACATCCGGATCTTCAAGCCGCGCGACCTCGCCGTGGCCCTCGCCGACGCCGGGCTCGCCACCCTCGGTTGCGGCTTCGCCCACGGGTTTCACACGCCCTACTGGGTGCTGCGCTCCGCCATGCACCTGCCCGACGCGGACGAGAGCGCCCTCGTCCGGGCGTACCGCAAGTTCCTGATCCAGGTCGTCGGCTCGCCGCTGATGAGCCAGGTCGAACGCGGCCTGAACTGGATCTGTCCGAAGTCGGTCATCCTCTATGCCCAGAAGCGAGGCCAGGCCGCCGCAGGGCGAGAGAACACAGTCGAACGGGGCAAGGCCGCGGTCGCCGCCTGATGGCCGGCTTGCACGCAGCTCCGTCCGCGACCGAGCGCCCCCTGCGCCTCGGCTTCCTCGCCTACCGCGGCAACATGAGCTGCGGCGGACAGGGCATCTACCTCTGGCACCTGGCGCGGGAGCTCGCGCGCCTCGGCCACCGGGTCGACGTCTTCGTCGGGCCGCCCCACCCCGCCCCGATGCCCTTCGCGCGCTCCGTCGTCGAGTTCCCGAACGGCCAGTTCTGGGGGAAGTGGTTCTTCCGCGACCCCGCGGCCTTCGAGCCCGAGGGCGGCTGGCTCCGCCTGTTCGAGCCGTTGAACTTCTACGAGCTCGGCGCGAGCTGGTTCGGCTTCCTGCCCGAGCCCTTCGCATTCAGCCTGCGCGCGTGGCGGGCGCTCGTGGCCCGCGTGAAGGCCGGCGACCGCTTCGACCTGCTCCACGACGTGCAGACCCTCGGCTGGGGCGAGCTCGGCATCGCCCGGCTCGGCATGCCGATGGTGACGACCATCCATCACCCGCTCTCGGTCGACCGGCGCCACTCCTTCCAGCGCGACAAGACGCTCTCGGACGCGGTCGGCACCGTGAAGTTCCATCCGGTGGCGATGCAGGCCTGCGTGGCCCGGCGCATGGCGCGCGTGATCACCTCCTCGGAGGTCTCGGCCCGGGAGATCGAGCGCGATTTCGACGTCCGCCCCGAGCGCATCCGGAACCTCTCGAACGGCCTCGACACGGACCACTTCCGCCCGGATCCGAGCATCGAGCGCGCGAGCGGCGAGGTCCTGTGCGTCGGACGCGCCGGCGACCCGACCAAGGGCGTCGACACCCTGGTCGATGCGTTGGCCCTGCTCCCGGACTCGGTGACGGTCACCCTGGTCGATCAGGACGCGCCGGGCCACCGGGCGCGAAAGCGCGCCGCGAAGCTCGGCTGCGGCGATCGCCTGCACGTGACCGGCCGCGTCTCCGACGACGAGCTCGTTCGCCTCTACAACCGCGCGACCGTCGTCGCCGTCCCCTCGAACTTCGAGGGATTCGGCCTGCCCGCCGCCGAGGCGATGGCCTGCGGGACGCCCGTCGTCGCGAGTACGGCCGGCGCCCTGCCGGAGGTGGTTCGCGCGGGCGGAGGCGGCCTGCTCGTGCCGCCGCGCGATCCGGGGGCCCTGGCGAAGGCGCTGCTCACGCTGATCGAGCAGCCCGAGGCCCGCCGCGAGCTCTCCGAGCGCGCCCGCGAGCGGGTCGTGTCGCAATTCTCGTGGCCGGTCATCGCGGCCCGCACCGTCGACGTCTACCGTGAAGCCGTCGAGGAGAACCGAGCCCGTGCTCTCGATTGACGCCCAAGGAATGAAGGAGCGAGCCCGTGCGCGTCGTTGACCTCGACCGGGACATGCAGGACGTGATCCCCACCGGAACGACCCGGGACAGCGAGTACCTGTTCGCCCGCATGACCGAGGCCACGCTCGAGAAGACCCTGCCCGGGCCGGGCCGGCGCATCCTCGACGTCGGCAGCGGCGTCGGCCAGGACGCCATCGCCCTCCAGGCGGCCGGCGCCAGCGTCGTCGGCGCCGAGCCCTCGCACCGCATGATCGGGCTGGCCGAGCTCCAGGCCGCGAAGACCGAAGGCCCGCTCCCCGCCTGGGTGCGCGCCTGGGCGGACGCGCTGCCCTTCGCCGCGGACAGCTTCGACGCGGCCCTGTGCAAGGGCGCGATCGACCACTTCGACCGCCCGGAGCTCGCCATCTCCGAGATGGCGCGCGTCGTCCGGCCGGACGGCTACGTCGTGCTCGCCATCGCGAACTTCGACTCCCTGGCCTGCCGCGCCGCCCGCGGCTGGGACGACTTCCGCGAGCAGGCCCTCGGCCAGCCGGTGCGCAGCGGACGCCGTGGTTACGACGTCCCGAGCGACCACTTCACCCGGTACGAACTCGACCTCATGCGCGAGCAGGCGGAACGCCACATCGAGATCGAGGTCGTCGAGGGGATCTCCGTCGGATGGGGGCTCCCGGCCTGGACGCGCACCTCGAACCGGCTCCCGGAGCCGGTGGCCGATGCGCTGCTGCGCGGCCTCGATGCCCTCGGCCGCGCGTTTCCTCGGCTCTCGGACGTGATCGTCCTGGCGGGCCACCCGCGCTCGGGGCCCGCGTAGCCTTGTTCAGAGCCGGCCCGCGCTGAACGTCGGCCTGACGTGGCTCAGAGCCGGCCCGCGACGAAGTTCGCGAGCAGGTCGGCGATGCCCGGGTCGACGGACTCGAACCGGATCCCGGCGCGCTTGGCCGACGGATCCACCCAGGCCCAGCGGCCCGCCACCTCGACCGGGAGTGCGATCCCGGGGAGCGGGAACTCCGAGATCACCCGGCCGCCGAGGGCAACGCCACCCTCGGGAAGCGCGAGCCCCAGGCCGGCGACGGACAGGTCGACGCCGGCGCCGCGCGCGCGGTGCCCATCCCACTCGACCTCGACCCAGTCGTCGAAGCGGGTGCGGGGTTTTGCCCGGGTGTCCTCCATGGCCCCCGGTGACGCAAGAAACATGCCCCGGGACGCCGCCAGAAGTGGCCCAGGGCCGCCCTCTCCCGGGAATCGTTATGATCCGCAGCGCGATGGAAAAGTCCGTTCCGCAGAAGGGAAATTTCTTTCCCCGCGCCTCCGAGGCCGCCACCGCTCGGGGCGTGGACCGGATCGCTTCCTTCCGGGTGATCTACGCCGCGATCTTCGCCTTCGCGGTGCTCTACATCTTCACGGTCGAAGCCGCCGAATGGGTGCTCCAGGCGCGCTTCGAGGCGGCCGTCGAGCGGGCGGTCGCCGTCGACGCGAGCCAGCCGAGCACCGCCGGCTTCGCCAACGAGATCCGCTCCGCCATCCGCCGCGACGTCACCACGAGCCCCTGGATCCGCTTCGGCCGGGTGCGGGTGCTGGTCTTCGTCTACGGCGCCGACGGCCGGCTGATCCACCCGGCCCCATCGGGGGTGGCCGGTCTCCTCGACCCCGAGGCGGCCACGCGCGAGGCGGCGTCCATCCTGCCGGCGAGCTACCAGGTCGCCGTCTCCGTCCCCCACAACTCGCTCCTCGCGGTGAGCATCCTGCTCGGCTACGCGGCCACCCTGCTCTGGGCGCTCTTCCTCTACACCCGCGCCCTCGGCCGCCACGAGGAGGCCCTGCTCGCTTCGGCCGAGACCGCGCGGGAGGAGGCGGCGCGCCGTGCGGGCAAGATCGAAGAAGAGCTCGAAGCGGCGCGGCGGCGCGCCCACGACGTCGACCCGGCCGAGACGCCCCACGCCGAGGAGATCCGGCGGATGCGCGCCGAGCGCCGCGCGCTGCAGGACAAGCTCGCCGGACTCGCGCGGCGTGAGGAGGAGCTCTCCGCCAAGGCCGCGCGCAGCCTCGAGCTCGACGACGAGCTCCATACCCTGGAGGAGCTGCTCGACGAGTCCCTGCGCGATCTCGACGAGAAGAACAGCGAGATCGATTCCCTGCGCAGCCGCGTGCAGAAAGCCGAGAAGAAGGCGCCGGGAGGCAAGTCCGGGAGCAAGGCCGGCCGCGAGGCCGAACTCCTCGAGCGCCGGATGCGCACGCTCTACAAGAATCTCGAGGTGGACGACCGCGCGCTCCAGGACCTCGTCGGCCTGCGCGACCAGACCATGCAGCTCAAGGCCGAGGAGGCGCTCAAGCGGCTCTGCGACGAAGCGGAGAACGCGGCGGTGCGGCGCAAGGTCGGCGGGCTCCCGCCGGGCCTTCCGTGCTTCGAACTCGGCTTCGCGGGCAAGGGCCGCATCTACTACACCCACGGCCGCCAGCGCCGCTTCCGCGTGCTGTGCGTGGGCGCCAAGAACACCCAGAAGCCCGACCTCGAGTACCTGAGCCGCGTCGTCGTTCGCGACTGAACGGTTCTAGCGGCCCATGGCCCGCGCGAGTTCGGCCTTGAGCTCCGCGTCGCGCCAGGGCTTCGGAATCAACGCGTGGATCGAGAGGGCGTCGAGCTCCTCCTGGGTCACGGCCTCCGGCCACCCGCTGATCAGGAGCCGTGCGGCTCCGGGCCGCTGGCGCGCCGCTTCGCTCAGGATCTCGATGCCGCTCATGCCCGGCATCTTGTGGTCCGACAGGATGGCGTCGATCTCGCGCTCGGCCAGCAGACTCAGCGCTTCGTTCGAAGTCGAGGCGAGCAGGATCTCGTAGCCCTCGCGGCGAAGCACCCGGCGCAGCGCCGAGAGCACGCGCACCTCGTCGTCGACGATCAACAGAACGGGTTTCACGACGGCTCCCCCGCCGCGCGAGGGGGCGAGCCTTCCGCCGCCGGCAGGGAGACGCGGAATCGGGCGCCCTCGCCTTCGCGGCTGTCCGCTTCGAGGCGGCCGCCCAGCGACGTCACGAGATGGAATGCGCTCGACAGCCCGAGGCCGGTTCCCTCCCCGGGCTCCTTGGTCGTGAAGAAGGGGTCGAAGATGCGCGAGAGGTGCTCGGGCGCGATGCCGACGCCGTCGTCCTCGACCTCGATCACGACCTCGCCGCCTTCGTAGGACGTGCGCAGGGAGATCTGGCCGAGCTCGCCCGAGCCCGAACGGCGCGCCACCACGGCCTGGTAGGCGTTCATCAGCAGATTCATGATGACCTGTCGCAGCTGCCCCGGGTGGCAGAGCACCGAGGGCAGCTCCCCGTAGTCCTTCGAGAGGACCACGGCGTGCTTCATCATGCTCCAGACGATGTTGGCCGTGGAGTCGACGCACTGGTTCACGTCGGCGTGGATGCGCTCGGCGCCGTCTTCCCGCGCGAAGGCCCGCAGGTCCTGGACGATGTGGCGGATGCGCTCGGAGCCCTCCCGCGATTCGCGGATCGCCTTGCCGAGATCGTCGAGCACGAAGTCGGCGTCGATCTCCTCGGCCTCGGCCCGCAGCGCCTCGAGCTCGCTCCGCAGCTCCGCGTCGTCGCCCGAGCCCCCGGCCGGGCCCGCCGCGTCGAGCACGCGCCGGACGCGCCGCCAGAGCTTGCGGAAGTCCGCGCCGTACTCCTCCATCTGGAAGAGGTTCGCGTCGATGAAGCCGACCGGGTTGTTGATCTCGTGGGCGACGCCCGCGGCGAGCTGCCCGATCGACGCCATCTTCTCGCTCTGGAAGAGCTGCCGCTGGAGCCGGCGCATCTCCGAGAGATCCTGGAAGATCGCGACCGCGCCGAGGTCCCGGCCGCGTTCGTCGCGCATGGGGCCGCAGAAGACGGCCACGGGCACGCGTTCTCCGTCCGCACGGCGAAGCACCGCCTCCGCGCCGCGGAAGCGCTCTCCCTTCTCGATCGAGCGGGTGAGCGGGATGTCGGGCCCTTCGGGCGACTCGAACCACGAAAGCGCCGAGCGGCCGACGAGCGCCCCGCCCGGCTCGGCCAGCAGTTCCTCGGCCGGGGCGTTCGCGTAACGGACCCGGCCTTCGCGATCGACGACCAGCAGCGCGCTGTTGATGTTCTGGATGATGTTGCGCGTGTAGCGCCGCAGCCGGTCGACCCGCTCCTCCGCGCGGCGCTCCCGGGCCTGGGCCCGGTGGCGGCGGATCAGGTCGAGGGCCGCGACCGGAAGCGCCTCTTCCGCGGCTTCCTGGGAAACGCAGTCGGCGGCGCCGCAGCGGAACCAGTCGAGGGCCGAGCGGCCGTCGTCCGGCCCCGTCACCATGAGGACGGGGGGCCCGGCATGGCGGCCCGCCTCGAGCCAACGGGCGAGCTCCACGGGCGGCGCGCCGGGCTCCACCACCAGGAGGTCGACCTCCTCTTCGAGGCAGCGGGCGCGGGCGTCCGCGAGGGTCGGGACCGGTTCGACCTGGACCTCGGCCCCGAGCCGCTCGAGCGCGGCGAGCGCGGGCGACGGGGCTTCGACGGGTTCGGACGAGGCGGCTTCCCCCCGTGCGGACGAAGCCGGTTCTCCACCGGATGTACGGGCCGTGCGCACCAGAACGATGCGGACGGCCGCCGGCAATGTCATGGATCGGCTCCGCGGGGGGCGTGTCGATCAGGCGGCGAAAGGCTAGCTGATCCGCCGGGCTGCGGGCAGCCGTCCGAGTGATCTCGACGCTCTCGGAGGCCCCGGCGCGGTCCGAATCAGCCTTGAAGGCGCGAAAACGAATCCTTAGTTTCCAAGGCCCCCTCGGAAGGAGTACCCCCTGCGCAAGGTCACCGTTCTCGTCGTCGACGACGAAGAACTCTACCGGCGCGCCCTCGAACGCATCCTCAAGCGGGTCGGCTACGAAGTCCTGACCGCGCGGGATGCGAGCGAGGCCATGGCGGTCGTCTCGTCCCAGCCGCTCGACCTCGTCCTGTCCGACGTCAAGATGCCGGGCATCAACGGCCTCGAACTCGTGCGCCAGGTCCACGAGATCCAGCCCGACCTCCCCTGCATCGTGATCACGGGCTACGGCAGCGCCGAGAGCTCCGTCGACGCCCTGCGCGCGGGCGCGTTCTGGTATCTCGAGAAGCCCTTCGAGCAGGGGCACCTCGACGTCGTCCGGCGCCTGGCCGAGCAGGCCATCGAGCACGGCCGCCTGAAGTCCGAGAACCGGCACCTCCAGCGGCAGCTCGAGAGCCGCTACGAGTTCGACAACGTCGTCGGCGACAGCCACGCCCTGCGCCAGGTGCTCGACGTGGTCGAGCGCGTGAGCGCCGCGGACAGCACGGTGCTCGTGACCGGCGAGAGCGGCACGGGCAAAGAACTGATCGCCCGCGCCCTCCACTACAACAGCCCGCGCAGCGGGCGCCCCATGATCACGGTGAACTGCGGCGCCATCCCCGAGGAGCTGCTCGAGAGCGAGCTGTTCGGCCACGTCCGCGGCGCCTTCACCAACGCGGTCTCCCACCGGGAGGGCCGCTTCAGCCTCGCCGACGGCGGCACGATCTTCCTCGACGAGATCGGGGACATGTCGATGAACCTCCAGGTCAAGCTCCTGCGCGTGCTGCAGGAGCGGACCTTCGAGCCGGTCGGCTCCTCGAAGAGCCAGTCCGTGGACGTCCGGGTGATCGCCGCGACCCACCAGAACCTGCCCGAGCTGATCCAGGAGAAGCGCTTCCGGGAGGATCTCTACTACCGCCTGAACGTCATTCCGGTGCACGTCCCCGCCCTGCGCGAGCGGCGCGAGGACATCCCGGCCCTGGTGGCGCACTTCATCGAGACCCACGGCGAGCGCAACGGGGGCGGCGTGAAGGGGATCTCGCCGGAGGCCCTCGAGGTGCTCTGCCGGCAGCCCTTCCCGGGGAACGTGCGCGAGCTCGAGAACCTGATGGAGCGCCTCGTCATCCTGCGGCGCGACGGCGAGATCGGTCTCGACGACCTGCCCCCGGAGTACCGCGAGAGCCAGGGCACGGCCCGCGGCGGCGAGGTCCACGTCACCCACGAGGGCCTGAACTTCAACGAGGTGGTCGATTCCCTGCAGGCGCGGCTCATCCGCGAAGCCCTCGAACTCACGGGCTGGAACAAGAACCGGGCCGCCCAGCTCCTCGGCCTCAACCGGACCACCCTGCTCGAGAAGATCAAGAAGTTCGAGATCGAGCCCTAGCCCGGCTTCCCGGCGGGCGGTCGGAATCCCGACGCTTCGCCCCTCGGGCCCGTCGGCGGCCCGACGCTCTTGCCTACGGCCGCATGGGCCGCAGCCCGTCGCGGCAGCCCGACCCCGGGTTGAATCCCGCCGCACCGCCGCCCGCCGCCCGGACCGATTCCTCAATCCGAACGAAGACTTACCACCGCGTCCTGCCCGCGCCGGCAGCGTCCTCCCCGCCCGCGCCCCGCACCCGCTCCGCAAGTTTCTGCTGCTTGGCATGAGCCGTGCTTTGTCCCCTGCTCCAAGGCGCATCGCGGGGGCAAAGCCTAGGCAGGGACGCCAGGCCCACCGCGCAACTTCTGGGGGTTCAAATGGAGGGGACGATGGAAACGATGCTGCGCGAGGCCAAGGAGAAAAGCGAGGGCATCACCAACCAGGTGCGAGAGAGCATCGTCCTCGAGCACACGCCGCTCATCCGGTACATCGTGAACCGCATCGCCGTCCGGCTCCCTTCCCACATCGACCTCGACGACCTCCACAACACCGGCGTGATCGGGCTGATGGACGCGATCGAGAAATACGACCCCGAGAAGAACTGCAAGTTCAAGACCTACGCGGAGTTCCGGATCAAGGGCGCGATCCTCGACCAGCTCCGATCCCTCGACTGGGTGCCGCGCTCGGTGCGCCAGAAGGGCCGCAAGATCGAGCGCGCCTACGCGGACATGGAGCAGCGCCTCGGCCGCGCCGCCAACGAGGAAGAAGTCGCCGACTCCCTCGGCATCCAGCTCGACAAGTTCCACGAACTGCTGAACCAGGTGCGCGGCATCTCGCTCGTGAACCTGGAAGAGATCCGCAGCCGCGACGCCGACGGCGAACGCACCGGCGGATACACGGACATCATCGAAGACGTCCAGGCCGAGAACCCCTTCGCTTCGCTCAAGCTGATCGAGATGAAGCACGTGGTGGCGGACACGATCTCCTCGCTCCCGCAAAAGGAGCGGCTCGTGGTCTCGCTCTACTACTACGAAGATCTGAACATGAAGGAGATCGGGAACATCCTCGGGATCACCGAGTCCCGCGTGTGCCAGATCCACACCAAGGCCGTGCTCCGACTGCGGAGCCGGCTCAAGGCGATGGCCGAGCGCTAGTCGCCCTTCGACCGGGCGCCGCGTGGGAGGCTGACGAGGGCCTCCGGCTCATGGCTCGCCCTGTCGAACTGCCGAGACGTTTCTGATTGCCGAGTGCGGGCTGCGCTTTACTTCGCCTGAGGCCCTCGTCAGCCTCCCACGCTCCTCGACGGCTCGTAGTCTCTCTTTGTTTTTTTCTATCGTGAGCGCGGAGTCGCTAGCGGCCTGGGAGCGTGCTCGGGCAGGTGGGCCTTCCGGGGAAGTAAAGCGCAGCCCGGGACTACCAAGTCGTACCCGTGCGATGAGTGCTAGCCGGGCGAGCCATGAGCCGGAAGGCCCACCTGCCCGAGCGCGCGGCGCTCAGTCTTGAGACCGGGACCGGACGAGGACGACCGTGATGTTGTCCTCTCCACCTCGTGAATTCGCACACTCCACCAACGCACGTGCCGCATCTTCCAGCACCGACGTCGAGCTCACGATCTTCGCGATCTCGGTGTCCTGCAGGTGGTTCGTCAGGCCGTCGGAGCAGAGCACGAAGACGTCGCCGTCGAGGGGCGTCATCTCGGCGAGATCCGGCTCGACGCTCGGGCGCACGCCGAGGGCGCGCGTGAGAACGTGTCGATGGGGGTGCTCGCGGGCATCGTCCGCGGTGATCTTCTGGCGGCGCAGGAGCTCGGCCACGAGGCTGTGGTCGTCGGTGAGCTGGCGGATCCCGCCGGCCCGCACGAGGTAGGCGCGGCTGTCGCCGACGTGGGCCAGGCTGACCCGCTCGTCGCCCGCCAGCAGGACGACCAGGGTGGTTCCCATCCCGGCGAGCTCGGCCTGCTCGGCGGCCATGGAGAAGATCTCGCGATTGGCGGCGGAAACGGCGTAGCGCAGCCGCTCGGCGAGGCTCGCGGGCGCGTCCTGGAGCGTATGGATGGCGGCCAGGACGGCGGCGCTCGCCAGCTCGCTCGCGGTCCGGCCGGCCCGGTGCCCGCCCATGCCGTCCGCCACCAGGAAAAGCCCCAGATCCGGATCGAGGGCGTAGCGGTCCTCGTTGGCTTGTCGCCGGCGGCCTACGTCGGAAATCGCGGCGGTTTCGAAACGCATGAGGAGCTCCTGAAGAGTCCATCGGCCGCGCACTTGCGTGACTTGACGCGGCCGGCCCGCCCCCGGCAAGAGCCGCTCAGGAGCGCGCAAAAACCGTTAAATTCGCCGGCGAGCCCCGTCGATGAGACCACAGGGCTCAAACACCGGCAACGCCGGTCTTCCGGGGGGGACCATGCCCAAGACCCTGCTGCTTGCGGACGACAGTGTGACGATTCAGAAGGTGGTCGGGATCAGTCTCGCCAACGAGGACATCGAGCTCGTGACGGTGGACAACGGCGACGATGCCGTGTCGCGCGCCCAGGAGCTGCGGCCGGACATCGTCCTGGCCGACATCGTGATGCCCGGGAAGAACGGCTACGAGGTCTGCGAAGCCCTGAAGGGCGACCCGAGCCTGGCGCAGATGCCCGTGCTCCTCCTGACGGGGACCTTCGAAGCCTTCGACGCCGAGCGGGCCCGCCAGGCCGGTGCCGACGGACACATCACGAAGCCCTTCGAGGCCCAGGCCCTCGTCGATCAGGTGAACCAGCTCCTCGCCCGGTCGACGCCGATGGGCGACGACGCCGCCGCGAAGATCGACGCTCCGCCCGCCGCGGCCCAGACGCCGGCCAACCAGGGCGGCGCGGCCTTCGACTTCTTCGCCGGCGCCGGCGGCGCGTCCGGCGGAAACGGCCAGGAAGCCTCTTCGGCTCCGAGCGCGGCCAGCGCTCCGGAGGAAACCTCGCCCTTCGGCGGCGCGGACCTGATGAGCGACTCGGGCCCGAGCGTTTCGCCGGGGCACGCCGACGAGACGGTCCTGCTCGACGGCAGCCAGACGGCCGAGGATCCGGCCTTCGACGCGGCCGTCGAGGCGGCGGCCTTCGACGCGCCGGGCGAACGCTCTTTCGCCGATCCTGACGACGGCGACGACGTCGACGACGCCGACGAGCTTTCCGGCGGCGGTGACCTGACCGTCGGCGGCGACAGCGGCTTCGACATCGAGACGGCGGACCTTTCGATGGCCAGCACGGTCCCGGAAGTGGCGCCGCCCGCGCCCGACCTCACCTTCTCCATGGCGAGCCCGCCCCAGGTCACCGACCTCGACGCTGCGCCCGCCTCCGAGACCCCGGATCCCGCTCCCGCGGTCGACGCAGAGCCCGCCCCTGCGGTCGAGGCGACGCCGAGCGCGCCGGCCGTGAAGGATCTCGACGCCGCCATGGCGGCGGAAGCACCGTTGGGAACGGAGCCGCCGGCGGCGACGCCCTCGCCCGACGCGACGGACCCGCTCGTGAGCTTCGATCTCGCCGGCCCCGCCGCGGGCGGAACCCCGCCGGTGGCCCAGCCCGAAACGGCCGAGCCCGCCGGGGCGGACCTCGATGCGACCCAGGTGGTCCCCGTCTCCGAGCCCGTGGGCAACGGCGTGGGCATGGGCGTGGGCGAAGGTTTCGACGACGCCCAGCGCGGCGAGGCGATCCAGATCGACCCGGCTGGGGCGGAACGCTTCGACGTCGAGCCGACCCAGCTCGTCGCCGACCCGGCCCCCGAGGCCGAAGCCACGGGTGGCGAGGACACGACGAGGGTCGTCGAAGACGCCGATCCGCTCCGCGTCCAGGCGCCGGCCGACGTCCCGCCGCACGGCACGAACGAGCCCGAGACGCCGGCCGAGCCGAGCCCGAGCGCCGTCTCCGACGGCACCGGGACCGAACTCCCGCCCGGGTTCCAGCAGCAGATCCACGCGAGCCTCGAGAAGGTCGCCTGGGAGGCCTTCAGCGACCTCTCGGAGCAGGTCGTCAAGCAGGCCCTCGCCCAGATCGAAGCCGTCGCCTGGGAGGTCATCCCGAAGATGGCCGAGACCCTCGTGCGCGAAGAGATCGAGCGCATGAAGGCGGGCAGCGAAGAGGAATAGCGCCGGAGGGAACGGGCGACCGTTCCCTCCGTGCCATCCCTTCCAGGCCCTGTCCAGCGGCACCGTTCGAGGGCAGCGGCCCGCGGCGTCCGGTAGACTCCGCCTCCCGTGACCGAAGCCCTTCCGAAACGTTTCGACCCGAGACCGGTCGAGTCCAAGTGGTACGCCACCTGGCGCGAGCGCAACCTGTTCGACGCCGATGCGGGCGACGAGCGCCCGATGTTCTCGATGGTGATCCCGCCGCCGAACGTCACCGGCACGCTTCACCTCGGCCACGCCCTGAACAACACCCTCCAGGACCTGCTCGCCCGCCACCACCGGATCGACGGCAAGAACGTGCTCTGGCTCCCGGGCACGGACCACGCCGGCATCGCGACGCAGGTCGTCGTCGAACGCGAGATCGGCAAGGAGGGCAAGACGCGCCACGACCTCGGGCGCGAGGCCTTCGTCGACCGCGTCTGGGAGTGGAAGGGCCAGTCCGGCGCGCGGATCATCGAGCAGCTCCAGGCCCTCGGCGCCTCCTGCGACTGGCGCCGGGAGCGCTTCACCATGGATCCGGGCCTCTCGCGCGCCGTGCGCGAGGCCTTCGTCCGGCTCTACCACGAAGGACTGATCTACCGCGGCGAGTCGCTCGTCAACTGGTGCCCGCGCTGCACCACGGTGCTCTCCGACCTCGAGAGTCCGCACCAATCCACCGCGGGCCACCTGTGGTCGATCCGATACCCCTTCGTCGACGGCGAGGGGGCCATCGAGGTGGCGACGACCCGGCCCGAGACCATGCTCGGCGACACCGCCGTCGCGGTGCACCCCGAAGACGAGCGGTACCGCGAGCTCGTCGGCCGGCGGGTCCGTCTGCCGCTGGTCGGGCGCGAGATCCCGATCATCGCCGACGACTTCGTCGACCCCGAGTACGGTTCGGGCGCCGTGAAGGTGACGCCCGGCCACGACCCGAACGACTTCGAGTGTGGCCGCCGCCACGGCCTCGAGGCGATCAACCTGCTGCACCCGGATGGCCGGCTGAACGACAACGCCGGCGCCTACGCGAACCTGCCCGCCGCCGAGGGCCGCGTGCGCGTCGTCGAGGATCTCGAGCGCGAAGGCGCCCTCGTCGGGAGCGAGCCGCACGCCCACGAGGTGCCCCACTGCGACCGCTGCCACACGGTCGTGGAGCCCCTGCTCTCGGACCAGTGGTTCATGCGCATGAAGCCGCTGGCCGAGCCGGCGCTCGCCGCCGTCCGCGACGGCCGCACGACCTTTCACCCGAAGAGCTGGGAGAACACCTACTTCCACTGGCTCGAGAACATCCGGGACTGGACCATCTCCCGGCAGCTCTGGTGGGGCCATCGCATCCCGGCCTGGCGCTGCAGATCCTGCAACGACTGGACGGTCTCCGTCGAGGACGCCGCGCACTGTCACGCGTGCGGCAGCGAAGATCTCGAGCAGGAGAACGACGTCCTCGACACCTGGTTCTCGAGCGGGCTCTGGCCCTTCTCGACCCTCGGCTGGCCCGACGACACGCCCGAGCTCGAGCGCTTCTACCCGACCTCCGTCCTCTCGACGGGCTTCGACATCATCTTCTTCTGGGTCGCCCGCATGATGATGCTCGGCATGCACTTCATGAAGGAGGTCCCCTTCCGCGACGTCTACATCCACCCGCTCGTGCGCGACGCGGAGGGAAAGAAGATGTCGAAGTCGAAGGGCAACGTGATCGACCCGATCGAGCTGATGTCCGCGCACGGCACGGATGCCCTCCGCTACACGCTGACGGCGCTGACCGCCCAGGGCCGCGACATCAAGCTCGGCGAAGCACAGCTCTCGACCGGCCGAACCTTCGTGACCAAGCTCTGGAACGCCGCCCGCTTCGGCCTGTTGAACCTCGAAGGCTACGCCCCCGGCGGCGCCTCCGCCGAGGCGGAGGGCAACCTCTACGACCGCTGGATCACGACCCGCTTCGACGAGGCCCTCGCGCAGTACAAGCACTCGATCGAGGAGTACCGCTTCAACGACGCGGCCAGCGGCCTCTACCAGTTCGTCTGGGGCGAGCTGTGCGACTGGTACATCGAGCTGGCGAAGCAGAGCCTCCACGGCGAGGAGGCCGCCGCGCGCACGGCGACCCAGGACACGCTCGTCGCCGTGCTCTCGGGCTCGCTCGTCGCCCTCCATCCCACCATGCCCTTCATCACCGAGGAGATCTTCCGCGCCCTGCCCGGCTCGGCGGACCGCACGGTGCTCGAGCACCGCTTCGCCGAACTCTCCGAGCTCTGGCCCCGCCTCGGCCAGCGGCTCGACGCCGACGAAGCGCAGGAGATGGAGACCTTCACCGAGATCGTCTCGCGCGTGCGCCAGATCCGCGGCGAACTCGGGCTCGCCCCGCAGCAGGCCATTCGCGTGATCTTCCCGACGGAGCTCGAAGCCCTCGTCTCGCGGCACGAAGCCGGGCTGCGCTCGCTGCTCCGGGCCGAGTCCTGGCGCTTCAGCGACGACGCCCTGCCGGAGACGGCGGCCGTCGTCCGCGCCGGCGGGTTCTCCGTCGCCGTCGAGCTCGACGACCCGCGCTTCCTGCAGGACGAGGTGAAGCGGCTCGAGAAGCGCCAGAAGACCGTGGCCAAGGACCTCGCCTTCGTGGCGCGCAAGCTCGACAACCCGAAGTTCCTCGAACGCGCGAAGCCCGAGGTGGTCGAGGGCGAACGCGAGAAGCACGAAGACCTCGAAGAGGAAGCCGCCGCCCTCGGGCAGCGCCTCGAACGACTCCGCGCCCTCGTCGCCTAGCGAGACCGCGCCCTCGCCACCCGGCGCCCTTTCGCTCTCTTCTGCGTCCCGCTCGCCGCCTCCCCGCCGGCCTCCGAAAGCGCTCGCGCCCGCGCCGGGGCTGGTAGACTGGGGGCCTGATGAGCACGCGACCGCCCTTCCCGGCCGAAGCGACCTGGCTCCCGCTCCTCGAGCGGGCCCTGGCGGAAGACCTCGGCCCGGGCGACGCCACCTCCCTCGCCGTGCTCCCGGCCGATGCCCGGGGCCATGCCGTCATCGAAGCGCGCTGCGCACTGGTCGCCTGTGGCTTGCCGCTGGCCGCCGCCGTCTTTCGCGAGGTCGACCCCGCGGTGCGATGCGCCGCGGCGTGCGAGGAAGGCGAGGCCGCCGAGCCCGGCCAGGTCCTGGCCCGCCTCGAGGGGCCCGTGACCTCCCTGCTCTCCGGGGAGCGGACGGCGCTCAACTTCCTCGGCCGCCTGTGCGGCATCGCCACCGAGACCCGTCACTACGTCGACGCCGTGGCCGGGACGGGCACCGCCATCGTCGACACGCGCAAGACCCTCCCGGGCTGGCGCGTGCTCGACAAGTACGCCGTCGCGGCCGGTGGCGGCACGAACCACCGGATGGGCCTCTTCGACGCGCTCCTGGTGAAGGACAACCACGTCGCCGCGGCCGGCGGCGTCCCGGCGGCGACCCGCGCGGCCCGCGCCGGAGCCGCCGAGGGCCTCCACCTCCAGGTCGAAGTCGAGTCCCTCGCGGATGCTCGGGCGGCCGCCGATGCCGGTGCGGACTCCCTCCTGCTCGACAACCAGACCCCCGACCAGATCCGCGCGATCGTGGAAGCCCTCGGCGACCGCATCACGCTCGAGGCGTCGGGCGGCATCACGCTCGAGAACGTCCGGGCCTACGCCGAGACCGGCGTGCATCGCATCTCGATCGGCGCGCTCACGCACTCGGCGCCGGTCGCGGACGTCGCCCTCGAGATGAGCTCCCCGAGCCAGGAAGAGGCGCGGCCGACTGGAGGTGTGGCGGCATGAATCCGGGCGCGGCGCGCGTTCTCGACCTCCTGCGCCGCGAAGGCGGGCAGCCGTGCTCCGGCGCCACCCTCTCCGAGGCCCTCGGCGTCTCGCGAAACCAGATCTGGAAGAACGTCGAGGCCCTCCGCAAGCTCGGCTACGAGATCGGCGGCGAACCGGGAGGCGGCTATTCGCTCGCCGGAGCGCCGGACCGGCTCTACGCCGAAGAGATCCAGGCGGGCCTCGAAGCCCGCTGGCTCGGAACCGAGATCCACTGGTTCGAAGAGATCGGCTCGACCAACGACGAGGCCCACGAGCGCGCCCGCGCCGGTGCGCCCCACGGCACCGTCGTCGTCGCCGAAGCCCAGGGCGCCGGGCGCGGCCGCCACGGCCGATCCTTCTACTCCCCGGCCGGAACGAATCTCTACACCTCGATCGTCCTGCGCCCGGACATGCTGATCGCCGAGGCGCCCACCGTCGTGCTCTCGGCCGCCGTGGCCGTGGCCGAAGCCGTGGCCGCCACCGTGGGTGACGACGAGGCCGTTCGCATCAAGTGGCCGAACGACGTCCTGCTCGGGGGCAAGAAGACCTGCGGCATCCTCATGGAGATGGCTTCCGAGGCGGCCCGCGTGGCCTACCTGGTGCTCGGCATCGGCGTGAACCTCAACGTGGACCCGGCGGAGTTCCCCGAGGAGTTCCGCGCCACCGCCACGAGCCTGCGCGGCTTCTCCGGCGCCGCCGTCGACCGCGCCACCTTTGCCCGGACGCTCTACGGCGGCCTCGAGGACGTGCTCGACCTTCACGCCGCCGGCGGTTTCGACGCCGTGCGGCCGCGCTTCGAGGCGCGCTTCGCCATGGCCGGCCAGTCCGTCCGGGTGCGCGACCTCGACGGCCCGGAGCTTCACGGCGAAGCCCGTGGCATCGACCACGACGGCGCCCTGCTCGTGGCCCGCGCCGACGGTCGGATCGAACGCGTCCTCGCTGGCGACGTGACGCTCTCGGCGCGGCCCCCCGCTGCCGAGGCTTCCGCGCCAAGCCCAGGGGGAGCCTCAGGGCTCCCAGGTGGAGCCTCATGACCCGGACCTGCCTGCTCGTCATCGACGTCGGCAACACCAACGTCTCGCTCGGCATCTTCGACTACCGCGACGAGGAGGCCGTGCTGTCGCACCACTGGCGCATCGGCACGCGCCGGGAGCAGACCTCGGACGAGGTCGCGATCGCGCTGAACGCCCTCTTCCAGCAAGCCGGGCGCGACATCGACGAGGTCACGAACGTGATGATCTCGAGCGTCGTGCCGCCGCTCCTCCCGATCTGGGAGCGCGTCGGAACGAAGCTCTTCGACACGGCGCCGATGGTCGTCGGCCCCGGCATCAAGACCGGGATGCCGGTGCGCTACGAGAATCCCCGCGAGGTCGGGGCGGACCGCATCGTGAACTCCGTCGCCGCCTTCTCGCTGATGGGCGGTCCGGTCGTCGCCGTCGATTTCGGCACGGCCACCACCTTCGATTGCGTCTCCGAGAAGGGCGAATACCTCGGCGGCGCCATCTTCCCGGGGATCCACATCTCCATGGAGGCCCTCTTCGAGCGCGCCTCCATGCTCCACCGCGTCGAGATCGCGCGGCCCAAATCCGTCATCGGGCGAACGACCACCGCCTCCCTCCAGTCCGGCCTGCTCTTCGGGTACGCCGGCATGGTGGACGCCATGGTCGAACGCATCCGCGAAGAGCTCGGCAACGAGATGCGCGTCCTCGCCACGGGGGGACTGGCGGCGCGCATTTCCACCGAGACCGAGACCATCGAGCGCGTGGAGCCCTTCCTCACGCTCGAGGGCCTGCGGATCCTGTTCGAGAAGAACCGCCCCGAACCCGGGGAGGCACGCAAGGAGAACGAAGCATGACCCGAGCCGCCGACGTCCGGAACTTCGCCCTGATCGGGCATTCCCACGATGGCAAGACCTCGCTCGGCGAGGCCATCCTCCATACCGCCGGAGCGACGCCGAAGCTCGGGGTGGTGGACGAGGGAACGTCCCACCTCGACACCCTTCCCGAGGAGAAGGACGGCCACACCCGCCACACGCTCTCCTCCAAGGTCTTCAGCTTCGAGCACGAAGGCCGGCCCCTCACCCTGGTCGACACCCCCGGCGACCCGAACTTCCAGGCCGACGGCCTGGTCGCCCTCGCCGCGCTCGACGGCGCGATCCTCGTGGTCTCCGCCGTCGACGGCGTGAAGGTCGGGACCGACCGCATGCTCCGGGCGGCCCGCGAAGCCGACGTCGCGTGCCTCGCCTTCGTGAACGGCATGGACTCCGACCGCGCGGACTTCGAGACCGCGATCGAATCCCTGCGCGGGCTGGAGGTGAATCCCGTCCCCGTCGTCCTCCCGGTCGGAAGCGGCGAGGGCTTCAAGGGCGTCGTGAACCTGCTCGACATGAAGAACGTCCCGGCCGAGCTCGAAGCCGAGGCCCAGCGGGCGCACGAGCGCATGGTCGAAGCCGCGGCGGAATGCGACGACGACCTGCTCGAGAAGTACCTCGAGGAAGGCGACCTCACGCCGGACGAGACCATGCGTGGGCTGGTCCTCGGCGTCCACGCCGGCCAGGTCCTGCCCGTGCTCTGCGGGTCGGCCACGAAGGAGATCGGCGTGGGCGACCTGCTCGCGGCCGTCGGGGGTCTCCTGCCCTCGCCCGTCGATCGCGGCCCGCGCGCGGCCCAGGCCATGGAGGCCGACGACCTCCTGGAGCTTTCCCCCGAGGCCGAAGCCCCCCTCACCGCCCAGGTCTTCAAGACCACCCTCGACCGCTACGCCGGCTCGCTCTCCTTCGTGCGGGTGGTCTCGGGGACCCTCCGCGGCGACAGCCCCGTTCTCGATGCCACGACGGGGGAGAAGGTCCGCCTCGGGAAGCTTCTGCGGGTCCAGGGCAGCGAGCACGCGGAGACCGGCGACGCCGGCCCCGGGGACATCGTCGCCATCGCGAAGCTCAAGGGCGTCCACACGGGCAACAGCCTGACGGCCGAGAAGGGGGGCGCGCGGCTGCCCGAGATCACCATTCCCGAGGGCGTGCTTTCCTACGCCATCCACGCGAAATCCAAGGGGGACGAGGATAAAGTCCACGCCTCGCTCGGCCGACTCGTGGAAGAGGATCCGACTCTCCGTCTCGCACGCGAAGCCTCGACGGGGGAGTTCCTCCTCACGGGAATGGGGGAGCTCCACATCCGGACGACGGTGGAGAAGCTCCGGCGTCTGTTCGACGTCGAGGTCGAGCTCTCCACCCCGAAGGTGCCGTACCGCGAGACCATCACGCGCAAGGCGGAGAACGTCGAAGGCAAGCTGAAGAAGCAGACGGGCGGCAAGGGCATGTTCGGCGTCTGCTTCCTGACCGTGGAGCCCATGGAACGCGGAACCGGTTTCGAATTCTCGGATGAGATCGTGGGTGGGGCCATCCCGCGCGCGCTCATTCCCGCCGTCGAGAAGGGCGTGCGGGAGGCCATGGAGTCCGGCGGACCGCTCGCGGGCTACCCCGTGGTCGACGTCCGCGTGCGCTGCATCGACGGCAAGCACCACTCCGTGGACTCGAACGAGATGGCCTTCAAGCTCGCCGGCTCGATGGGCTTCCGCGCGGCGATGGAAGCCGCCCGGCCGGCCCTGCTCGAACCGATCATGAACCTCGAGGTGACGGCGCCCGAGGCCTTCACCGGCGACATCATGGGCGACCTCTCGAGCCGGCGGGGGCGCGTGCAGTCCACCGAGGCGCGCGGCCACGCCACCGTCGTGAAGGCGTCGGTCCCGATGGCCGAGATCCTCGAGTATCAGAGCTCGCTCATCAGCATCACCGGCGGTCAGGGAGCCTTCCACATGGAGTTCTCCCACTACGACGAGGCGCCGGCGCAGGTGCGCGAGAAGATCGTTCAAGAAGCGGAGGCGGCGAAGGCGGCGGATTCCTGAAGGCGGCCCGGCGGACGGCCGGGCCCGGGGACGACGCCGCGTCGCGGGGGGTGACGCAGGCATGCCCGAACCGGGCACGAAACAAGCGGGCGCGAAGCAGACGATCAAGCTCCGGCTCTCGCCGGAGGCGGAGCGCTATTGCCGGCGCGACGCGCCGGTCGAGGCGCGGCGCATGGCCGCCGGCGGCGCCCTGCCCTTGCCGCCGGTCGAACTCGCGACGGTCCTGTTCGTCCTCTGTCACGACCCGGACGCCGAGGTCAAGGCTCGGGCCCGGGAGAGCCTCGAGGGGCTGCCGGAGAACGTGCGCGAGCCCGTCGTCACCGGCCCGACGAACCCCGCGGTGCTCTCCTACCTGGCCCAGGTCCACAAGGACGACGCCGACGTCTCCGAGAAGCTCGCGCTGAACGCGGCCTGCGACGATGCCACGATCGAGTACCTCGCGAGCCTTCCGCACCGGCGCGTCGTGGACATCATCTGCAACAACCAGCAGCGGCTCCTGCGGCGACCGGAGATCGTCGACGTGCTCGGCGACAACCCGCTCACGGGACGCGCCCAGATCGACCGCATCCTCTCTTTCCTCGGTCTCGAACGGAGCGAGGCCGAAGTGCCGGAGACGACCGAGCGCCAGGACGAGTGGCCGGACCCCGAGGAGATCACCGACGAGGCGGCCCGGGCGGCCCTCGCGGCCGTCCTCGGCGACGAGCACGGCGACCTCGACCGGCGCCTCGTCGAGGACAGCGACGAGGAGATGTCCGAGGAGGAGCGCGGCAGCCTCTACCAACGCGTCCAGACGATGTCGGTCATGGGCCGCATCAAGCTGGCCCGCGTGGGCAACAAGGAGGCCCGCGGCCTGCTCGTCCGGGACAAGAACAAGATCGTGGCGACGGCGGCGATCCGCAGCCCGAAGATCACCGACGGCGAGGTCGCCGGCTTCGCCAAGGCGCGGAACCTCTGCGACGACGTCATCCGCGTGATCGCCACGAACCGGGAGTGGACCCGGGCGTACCAGGTCAAGCTCGGCCTGGCGACGAACCCCAAGTGCCCGGCCCCGACCGCCATGAAGTTCGTCAATCACCTCCAGGATCGCGATCTGCGCGCGATCATGAAGAGCAAAGACGTCCCGTCTGCGGTATCGAGTCATGCGCGGCGACTGCTCGTCAAGAAGGGGAAGATCTAGTGGCGCGGGTTCGGACGATGAAGGGGCGGATCTAGTGGCTCAGGGGCCGACGCAGGTGGTGAACGCGCGGATCGTCTATTGGGGCATCGCGGGGGCCGGGAAGACGGCCAACCTCGAGCGCATCCACCAGAAGCTCCGCCCGGACCACCGCGGCGAACTCGAGCGGCTCGCCACCCCCGAGAACCCGGGCGTCCACTACGAGGTCATGCCGATCGAACTCGGCGAGATCTCCGGCGTCCGCACGCGCCTCCAGGTCATGGCCCTGCCCGGCGGCCCCGAGCACACGGGCACGCGCAAGCAGCTCGTCGATCAGGTGGACGGCGTCGTCTTCGTGATCGACGCCCGGCGCGACCGCCTCTCGGAGAACCTCGCCTCCCTCGAGGAGCTCCGGGATGTCCTCGCCGACTACGGCCGCGACCTCGGCGAGGTGCCGGTCGTCCTTCAGTACAACCACCGGGACGAAGCCGACGACCTCGCGGTCGAGGAGCTCCACCGCAAGATCGGCCTGCGCGCGGCCGCCTTCGAGGCCATCGCGACCCGGGGCATCGGCGTGCTCGAGAGCCTCACGACGATCTCGAAGCGCGTGGTCCGCAACCGGCGCGAAGCCGCCGGGCTGACGCTGCCCCCGGGCGGAGTCACCCAGCCGGGCGGCGGCGTCACCCTGCCCCAGCATCCCGGGACGACGGTGCCGACCTTCGATCAGGAATCGACCGTCCCGGGGGAGTCCACCCTTCCCGAAGAATCGACGATCCCCGAGGATCGGACCCAGCCCGAGGCGCACACCGCCCCGGAAGCCACCCCGCCGGCGCCCCCGGCCTCCAGCACCGGCGACAGCGTCGCCCAGGCCATCGACGCCGCCGCCCGCCGGGCCGAGCGCGTGTTCGACGACCACTGGGACGCGGCCACCGGCGGGTTCGACGCCCGGACCGGGCCGGCCGAGCCCCTGGACCTGAAGCTGGTCGAGAGCGGGACCCCGATCGTCGAATCGGAACGACGCCTACGGCTGCCCCTCCGGGTGGTCGATCAAGATGGGCGGGAGGGCGAGCTGGTGCTCACCCTCGACCTCGGGAGTCTGCCCCGCGCCTAGCCGGCACCGCGCATGCACACCGTGCGCAGCCGGGTGGCAGATCGCAGCCGGCTGGCAGCTCGCAGCAGAGCGGGCGTCACGGCCGGGCGCGAACGCGGCACTCACTCCCCAGGGATCCTGGCCTCTCGCCGAAGAGGGCCTGGATTCGGAGGGCCGGCCTGTTGCCGGAGATGGGCGAGCCGAGTGCGTAAACGCATCGCCATTCACGGAGCCAGCGAAGAAGCGCTCCGGCTGATCCCCATGCTCGAGGCCCACCCGGACCTCGAGATCGTGGCGATCTTCGATGCGGACCTGCCGGCGGCGCGCGCCCGCTTCGAACGCGTCGATGCCACCCGCGCCGAAGCCCAGGGCCATCTCCTGACGGACGACCCGGCGGCCCTGGGCCGGGAAGCCCGCATCCACACCTTGATCGACGCGGCCCGCTCCCTGCACGCACCCGAGGGAGACGTCCGGGTCCTCTCGCCGCTCTCGGCGCGGTTGCTCTGGGGCCAGGCTCCGAGCGAGGCCGCGCGCAAGGCCGAGCTGCTCGAAGCCCTGCGCGAGGTCGTCGACGCCCACGAGCTCTCGGACGACGCCGACGTCGTCGCGGAGCGCGTGCTCGACGTCGCGATCGGCGCCACCCGGGCCGACGCCGGCTCGGTGATGCTGCTCGACCCCGAGAGCGGCGATCTGCGCGTGCGCACCGCCGTCGGCATCGAGCGAGAGCTCTGGAAGAAGATCCGCGTGCCGCTCGGCGACGGCATCGCCGGCCGCGTGGCCGCCGACGGCGCCGCGGTCCGGGTCTCGGGCCGCGCCGACGCTCGCGCGTTCCAGCTCGTGCGCGAGCGCGCCGGCGTGGAAGCCGCGCTCTCGGCCCCCCTGCGCCACGAGGGCGAGACCCTCGGCGTCCTGAACCTCTCGCACCACTCGGACCCGGAGGCCCTCCCCGAAGCGGACCTCGGCTTCGTCGAGCAGCTCGCGAGCCTCGCCGGCGCACTCATGGTCCGGGCGCGCGAACACCAGCGCGCGCGCGACCGCGCCGGCCGTTACGACACCCTCCACGACCTCCACGCCGTCCTCGGCGACCGCAGCACGCCGCTGGAGGAGCGGCTCACGCGCCTGTGCCGCAGCCTCGCGCGCCGGGTCGGCGGCGGCATCGTGACGCTCTACCTCTACGACCGGGACGAGACCGCCCTGCGGCTCGAGGCGACCTCGCTCTCCGGGGGAGGCTTCGGCGGCGAGTACCGCGTCGAGATCGGCCACGGCATCGACGGCCGCGCCGCACGGGACCGCACGCCGATGTTCCTGCATCGCGAGCCCGGACAGGTCGCCTACGCCGCCCTGCCCCTCGTGACGCCGGACGGGCTCGTCGGCCTGCTCTCGATCCAGACCGGCGACTTCCCGGACCGGCTCGGCTCGAACCCCGAGCGCTCGCTCAGCGAGATCGCCCAGGCCGCCGCCGCCGAGGTCGCCAACGCCTCGCGCGAAGCGCGGCTCGCCACGCGCGCCACCCGCGTGACGGCGATGAACGAGCTGGCCCTCCAGCTCCTGCGCAAGCCCGAGCCGAACGAGGTGATCCGCCTGGCCTCCGGCTCGATCGCCATGATCCTCGAGTGCGACCACGTGATCCTCCGCCTCCGGGACGACACCACGGGCCGCTTCGTGATCCGCTCCTACTACGGCCCCGCCGACGGACGTCAGCAGGAGAAGCTCTTCCGCCTCGACCAGCGCATCAGCGCCGAGGCGGTGAAGACGCGCAGCGCCTGCCGCCACGCCGACGTGAACCGCGACGACGCGAACCGCGTCCTCGACGCCGGCGTCCAGTCTTCGATGGTCGTGCCGCTCCAACGCGACGGCCGCGTGATCGGCACGATCGCGCTCTATGACAAGGTCCCCTCGGACCGCTTCCACTCGACCGTCTTCGGCGAGGAGGACCTCGAGCTCTTCACCCACTTCGGGTCCTACGTCGAGCGCGCCCTCGCCCACGCGACGGTCCAGTCCTGGGCGCGTCAGCAGCCCGGCCGCGACGAAGAGACCGACCTCGGCAACGAGCGCTACCTGCGCGAGCGGCTCGCCGAGGAGATCGCCCGCGCCGCCGAGCGCGGCAGCCGTTTCGTGCTCGGGAGCTGCCGCATCGAGAACTGGCAGGAGCTCGCGGCCGCCGCGCGCCCGGAGCAGATGACCCGCATCGTGCAGCACCTCGCCCGCGCTTTGCGCAGCCACGCCCGCGGCTTCGACGTGCTCGCGCGGACCGGCGTCTCCGAGTTCCGCTTCCTGCTTCCCGAGGCGGACCCGGCCCCGGGCGAGGCCGTCTCGCGCCTCGCGCGCGCCGCGGCCGAGGCGATCTCGAGTGACGACGTCGATGCCCCGGCGCGCGTGGCCCTGGCCTTCGGCTACGCCACCCACCCGGAGGACGCGCTCGAGCCCGAAGCGCTGCTCCAGGCCTCGGCGACGCCCCGCATCCGCATGGTCTGAGGACCGCGGCGCCTCGCGCTAGAGGACGCCTTCGAGCGGTTCGTACTCGAGCCCGAGCGACTCCGCGACGCCCTCGCACGTGACCGCCCCCCGCACGAGATTCACCCCGGCGGCGAGGGAGGCGTCCCCGCGGATGGCCTCGGCGACGCCCTGCCCGGCCATCGCCTCGACGTAGGGGAAGGTCGTGTTCGTGAGCGCGAAGGTCGAGGTCCGGGGGACGGCCCCGGGCATGTTCGCCACCCCGTAGTGGACCACGCCGTGGACCTCGTAGGTCGGGTCGGAGTGCGTGGTCGGCCGGATCGTCTCGACGCAACCGCCCTGGTCGACCGCGACGTCCACCACCACGGAACCCTCGGCCATGGCATCGACCATCGCGTCGGTGACGAGACACGGCGCACGGCGGCCGTGGACGTAGACCGCGCCGATCACGAGGTCGCTCGTCGTGACCGATCGCTCGATGTTGGCCGGGTTCGAATAGAGCGTGTTGAGATCGCCCGAGAAGATGTCGTAGACGTAGGCCAGGCGTTTCAGGTCGACGTCGAGCACGTCGACCTCGGCCCCGAGCGCATGGGCGACCCGCACGGCGTTGATGCCCACGACGCCGCCCCCCACCACGCACACGCGGCCGCGGGGCACGCCCGGGACCCCGCCGAGCAGGAGGCCCCGCCCGCCGGCGTTCTTCTGGAGCAGGTTGGCGCCGACCTGCGCGGCGAGGCGTCCGGCGACCTCGCTCATGGGCGCGAGCACCGGGAACGTGCCGTCGGGCGAGCGGATCGTCTCGTAGGCGATCGCCACGACCTCCGCCTCGCGCAGCGCGGCCGTCGTCTCGGGCGCCGGCGCGAGATGGAGGTAGGTGAAGAGCGTCTGGCCGGCGTGGAGGCGCCCGGCCTCCTCGAGCGAGGGCTCCTTCACCTTCACCACGAGGTCGGCGGAGGAGAAGGCCTCTTCCGCATCGACCAGGGCCGCCCCGGCGCTCTCGTAGTCCGCGTCCGTGAAGCCGCTGCCCAGGCCCGCGCCGCGCTCGGCGACCACGGTGTGCCCCTGCCCGACGAGCATCCGGGCGCCGTCGGGAGTGATCCCGACGCGATACTCGCGATCCTTCGTCTCGCGCGGGACGCCGATCTTCACGCGGCTCTCCTCCCGGCCCCGCCCCTAGCCGCGGTAGGCCTCGATCAGGATGTCGGCGATCTCCGGGCGCATGATGCGCTCGTCCGGCCGCTCGCCGCCCTTCAGCTGCTCGCGAACCTTCGTCCCGCTGATGCCGTAGGGCTTCTCGTCCGGGTGGTTCTCGTTCAGGTCGACCCGCCCGAGCGATTCGTAGAACGCCGCGAAGCCGATCTTGCAGGGCTGGATGTGAAGCTCGCCCGGGAGGCTCTCGAAGATCTCCTGGGCGTCGAAGTCGCCCCAGATCGGGTCCCCGTCGAAGTACGGCGCATCGGCGTGCTTGCGCCCGATCACGATGTCGCTGAAGCCGTAGTTCTGGCGGTAGACCGCGTGCATGATCGCCTCGCGCGGGCCGCCGTAGAACATCTTGATGTCGAGACCGATCAGCTCGAAGACCTCGTTCAGTCCGTAGCCGGCCTTCTCCCAGATCGACGGATCGCGGTCGCCCTCGCCGAGCAGCGCGCGGTCGTGCAGCTCGCGATAGCAGCGCATGCGCGTCGCCGCCGGCACGTCGTCGCCCTTGAGTTCGCCGACGAGCGGGTTCAGAACGACGCCGGTGAAGTGGCCCGCCGCGGTCAGCCGCTCGGCGCCGGCGACGAGCGCGTACTCGTGCGCGCGGTGCAGCGGGTTCCGCGTCTGGAAGGCGAGCGCGCGCTCCCACTTGCGGTCGCGGATGAAGGCGCGCGTCATGCGCGGCGAGAGCATGAACTCGGCGTACTCGCTCGGGTGCTGCTGGGGCAGGACGCGGATCGTCCCGCCGAGGAGCTTCCCGCGCTCGTCGTCGTTCGCCTGGGCCCCGCCCGGGTGATCCATGCGCTCGGTGCCGTAGACCCCCTTCACGTACGCCGGCTTGTCCCAGTCGAAGACCTCGGCGTCTTCGACGATGCCGACGACCGTACCGGCTTCGTCCTCGAGGGCCGCGGCGCCACCGGCCGAGATCGAGGAGGCCTCGGCGTCGGTGAGCGGCAGGGAGAGCGGGATGCCCCAGGCGTACTTCTTGCCGCCCGATTCGACGACGGCTTCGTCGAGCACGCGCCGCCAGGCGGCCTCCTTCATCGGACCCTCGAGCGGCGAGAGCGCGCCGTCGCCGAAGCGATACACCGTCGAGAGATCCGCGCGCGAGACCCGGACCCTCGGCAGCCCGGACGCCTCTTCGAGGAAGGCCGCGCGCTCGGACAGCGGCACCGTCCGATCGACCGGGGCCGAGAGACCTCCGTGAACCGGAACGAGATCCTGCTTCGCTTCGTTTTCCGCACCCATCTTCAGCTGACTCCTCTCGAACGCTCGGGCCCGCCCGGGCCACACGGCGCCGTTTCCTCGAGCTCGCGGCTGGCCTACCAGGCCGGAAGCGAGCCGTCTCCATCCTCGAACAGGGGCCGATCCCCGGTTCCGTCGATGCGGCGCACACGCAGCCGCTGACGCAGATCCTTGTCCGCGACGTACGCCACGTAGCGTCCGTCCGGCGAAATCGTGGGCGCACGCTCGTCCGCCTCGCCCTGGTTGCGAACGCCGAGCGCACTCTTGCCCGACCCGTCGGGGCGCATGCGCCAGAGCCGCCAGCCGGCGCGCGTCTCCCGGGAGTACACGACCCAGTCGCCCCGCGGCGAGATCACGGGGTCGGCGCCTCGAGCGACGATCCGCGGCTCGGCGCCTTCCTTGGAGCGGTCGAGGGCCATGATGCGCCGCTCACCCCGCGGGCCCGTGTTCTCGAACAGGAGCCAGCGGCCATCGCGCGACCAGACCGGGCCCGCATCGGCCGGCCCCGCGGTCACCGGCTCGGGCCGCCCGGCCCCCGTCGTCACCCAGATCGAGAGGCTCGGATCGGCGTTCCGGCCGCCGCGCATCTCCGTGTAGGCCACCCGATCGTCGGGCCCATAGACGCCCTGCGGCTGCTGGCTGTGGCCCGAGACGACCCGGCCGAGCAGTCCATCGGGAAGCCGGTACTCGTAGAGCTGGAAGCCGCCGCTGCGGCGGCTCGCGAAGAGCATCTTGGTGCGCGGCTCGTTCCAGGCCTGGGGAATCGCTCCGGGCAGGAGCGCCTCGAGCACCTCCACCTTCCCGGTGCGGGGGTACAGCAAGGCCACGCGTCCATCGTGGCGGCTCGGCACCCGCCGGGTGTTCCCCGTGATGGTCGCCAGGTACTCGTCCGCATCGTTCAGGTTCATCATGCCGGCGCCGATCGGCACGTTCCCCGAAGCCTCGCGCTTGGCCCCGAGCGCCTCGGCGCGCGCGCGGCCTTCCTCGAGGGTCCGGTAGATGAAAGCGATCGGCTCCCCGGGGAGTTCTTCGACCACCACCGCATTGCCGGCGCAGCCGAGCGCGAACCACGCGCCCGCCATCAGGCCCGCGAGCACCCGGACGGGCCCGAGCGGATTCGACGCCGCGCAGGCGCGGCGTTGCAGGGACGGCGACCGGGCCTCCGTCACACCGTCACCGAAGCCACGCGGAAGCCGGACAGGGCACCCTCGACCTGCCGGAAGAGTCCGACTTCATGGACCTGACGGCCGAGCACCGAGACGACGACGTGGTCCGCGTTGGGGAACGGGAATGCCGGGACCAGGGCGTAGGCCTGATCCATCTCCGAAAAGTAGGCGCGTGCCCCGACGTGGGAGTGGTAGACCGCCGTCACCTCGAGGCCGGTCGCCTCGGCGTCCTTGGCGGCCCGCAAGAGCTCGGCCGGGTCGATGTAGAACGCGTCGCGGTTCGTCCGCGGAAAGCCCATCGGGTCTTCCTCGTGCATTCGGTCCATGACGTTTCGGCAGCGGTACACGCGGCGGAATCGCGAGGCAGCGACCGTCGAAGCCCGGCCCAGCACGAGTCCGCAGCACTCCTCCGGGACCGCCTCCAGGGCGTGGGAGCGGATCTCGTGGAGCACGGCCTCGGGGACCATGACGGCGTCGCGCTGCGGCTCGATCTCGATCACGCTCGCGGAGGCGGATCCTAGCGTCTTTTGGGGCCCGCCGGCCTCGTCCGGACCGCTCAAATCACGTAGGTGTGGCTGTCGTCGTCGGCCCGGGGCACGGCGCGGCGGGCGGCCTGGCGGCAGAGATCGTCGAGCGTCGTCCCGGCGAGGTCCTCGGCGAGGCGCCCGGCGAGCTGGGTCCACAGGAAGGTGGGCCGGAGTCCGCTCCCCGCGCGCTCGGGGTCCGACTCGGGCACCAGGCTCTCCCGAAGCGGCCCCTCGATGGCCTCGACCACGTCGCGCAGGCTGATCTCCTTCGGCGGGCGCTCGAGCCGATAGCCGCCCCCCGGCCCGCGTTTGCCCTGGACGAGCCCGGCCCGACGCAGGCGCTGGAAGATCTGCTCGAGGTAGCGCGCGGGGATGGCCTGCCGTTCGCCGATCACCCGGACCTGGACCGGGGCCTCCCGGCCGTTGTAGGCCAGATCGAACATGGCGTAGACGCCGTACTGCACCTGGAGCGACCAGCGCACGCCGCGGAGGATAGGGGAAGGCCGACGTGATAACTTCCCGTTCCCCCAGCCCGGCCGTCTCCCCGGGCGCCCAGGACGCAGAGGCGCGTCTTGGCCGACATCGCCGATCTCCGACGAAAGCTCGGGCGCGACCCGCTGCTCGCCGAAGCCTTGTGCCACGAACGCCTGCTCCCGGAGCGCGGCGCGGAATGCAGCGAGGCGATTCCGGCGGGGTTCGAACTCCTGAAGCCCCTGCTCGAGCGGCGCGGGATCGAGCGTCTCTACGTCCACCAGGCCCGGGCGCTCGAGGCCTTGAACCGCGGGGAGAACGTGGCGCTCGCCACTCCCACGGCGAGCGGCAAGACGCTCGTCTACAACTTCCCCGTCCTGCGCGGGGCACTCTCGGACCCGCCGGGCCGGGCCCTCTACCTGTTCCCGTTGAAGGCGCTGGCCCGGGACCAGCTCGGCCGCCTCGAATCCGACGCCTCGGCCCTGGGCGTCCCGGTCCGTGCGGCGATCTACGACGGCGACACGCCCCAGAACGAACGGCGCAAGACCCGCAAGGACCCGCCGCACGTGCTCATCACCACGCCGGACATGCTGCACGCCGGGATCCTCCCGCACCACGCGAGCTGGGAGCGCTTCTTCAGCGAGCTGTCCTTCGTCGTGGTCGACGAGCTCCACGCCTACCGCGGCGTGTTCGGCTCGCACGTGGCCCAGGTGCTCCGCCGGCTCCTGCGCGTGGCACGCTTCCACGGTCGCGAGCCGCAGATCGTCGCGGCCTCGGCCACCATCGCCAACGCCGGCGAGCTCGCCTCGGACCTGACCGGCCGCCCGTTCCAGGTCATCGTGCGCGACGGCGCGCCGCGCACGCGCCGGCACCTTTGGATGCTGAACCCGGACGGCTCGCCCTACACGACGGCGGCTCGCCTGTTCCGCATGGCGGTCGGCTCCGGGCTGCGGACGCTCGCCTTCACCAAGGCCCGCCGCATCACCGAGCTGATGCACACCTGGATCCTCGAAGCCGAACCCGGCCTCGCCGACCGCATCAGCTCCTACCGCGCCGGCTTCCTCCCCTCCGAGCGGCGCGAGATCGAGGAGCGGCTCTTCTCGGGCAAGCTCCTCGGGGTGATCTCGACCTCGGCCCTCGAGATGGGGATCGACGTCGGCGCCCTCGACGTGTGCATCCTCGTCGGGTACCCGGGCAGCCAGGTCTCGCTCTGGCAGCGCGGCGGGCGCGTCGGCCGCGAGCGCGAGGCGGCCATCGCCCTGATCGCCCAGCCGGACGCCCTCGACCAGTACCTGGCCGACCACCCGGAGCTGCTCGTCGACCGTGCCTACGAGCATGCCGTGGTCGATCCGGGCAACGCCGAGATCCTCTCGAACCACCTGCCCTGCGCGGCGGCGGAGAGCGCCCTGCGGCGCGACGAAGCCTGGTTCGCCGAGCCGCGCGTCGCGGAGGCGGTCGGCCGGCTCGAGGAGGAAGGCCGCCTCCTGCGCAGCGAGACCGAGCGCGAGTGGTTCCCGGCGCGCCGCCTCCCCCACCGCGAAGTCTCGCTCCGCAACATCGGCTCGGGCTACGCGATCCAGGACGTCTCGGGCGACGGCGCGCGCCCGCGCACGATCGGCTCGATCGGCGGCGGCCTCGTCCACGCCGAGTGCCACGAGGGCGCGATCTACCTCCACCGCGGGCGCCAGTACCTCGTGACGCGGCTCGACTCGACCGAACAGACCGTGAGCGTGCGGCCGGTCCGGGTCGACTACTACACCCGGGCGCTCACGGAGAAGGAGACCGAGATCCTCTCCCGCGACCGCGCGCGGCCCGCCGGGAACTTCCGCCTCGTCGAGGGCCGCGTGAAGGTCACGACCTTCCTGCGCGGCTTCGAGCGGCGCCGCGTCCACGGCCAGGACCTGCTCGGCACCGAGCCCCTCGATCTCCCGCCGAGCTCCTTCGAGACGACGGGGGTCTGGCTCGAGATCCCGGACGAGATCCCCGCCGCCGTCGAAGCGGACAAGGGCCACGTGATGGGCGGCATCCACGCCGTCGAGCACGCGGCGCTCGGACTCTTCCCGCTCTTCGCCCTGTGCGACCGGCTCGACGTCGCGGGCATCTCGCACAAGCACCATCCCCAGCTGAAGAAGGCGGCCATCTTCCTCTACGACGGCGCGCCCGGCGGCCTCGGCCTCGTCTCGAGCCTGTTCGACCGCTTCGAGACCCTGCTCGAAGCGACGCGCGAACGCATCGGCGAGTGCGCGTGCGAGGAGGGCTGCCCGGCGTGCATCCACTCGCCGCGCTGCGGAAGCGGCAATCGCCCCCTCGACAAGGCAGCCGCCCTCCGCACCCTCGAGCTGCTGCTCGGCCACGCCCCGCTGCCCGCGCTCGAACCGCCCCTGGCCGGTCTCGCGAAGGAAAGCGTCGGCGCCGCCCCCGCCGAGCCGCCCGAAGAGGAGCCCGAGGCGCCCGCACCGCGCATGGTCTTCTTCGACCTCGAGACCCAGCGCAGCGCCGAGGAGGTCGGCGGCTGGCACAACACGCACCTCATGCGGGTCGCCCTCGGCGTGACCTGGGATTCCTCGACGGGCGAGTACCGCACGTTCTTCGAAGGAGACGTCCCGGCCCTGATCGAGCAGCTCGAGGCCGCGGATCTCGTCGCCGGCTTCAACATCGCGCGCTTCGACTACCGCGTCCTGCGCGGCTACACGGACCAGGACCTCCGCAAGCTCCCGACCTTCGACATGCTCGACGCCATCCACGCGCGGCTCGGCTATCGGCTGCCCCTGGCCCACCTGGCCGAGGAGACCCTCGGCGTCGGCAAGTCCGGCGACGGGCTCCAATCGATCACCTGGTGGCGGGAGGGCAAGCGCGATCAGGTCGAGGCGTACTGCCGGCGGGACGTCGAGATCCTGCGCGAGCTGTTCGAGTTCGCTGCGCGCGAGGGCCACCTGATCTTCCGCACCCGGGATGGCGAGCGCGTCCGCCTGCCGGCACGGTGGGACGTCGGCGAGCTCGTCGAGAACGCCCGAGCGGGAGCCGCCCGGCGCCGCTAGCCGCGACGGCTCCGAAGGACCATCCTAGGGCGCGAGCGCCGATCGCCGGCGAAGGAGAACCCGTGCCGCTCCGGCTTCGACGATGACGAGCCGCCGCTCCCCGGAGCAGTGGGCGCGGACGCGCGCCTTCTTCCCGGTCTGCAACGAGATCGTCTACCTGAACCACGCTGCGGTGGCGCCGATCTCCACGCGCGCGGCGGAAGCCATGGCCCGCTACGCCGCCGAGGCCACCGCCCGCGGCGCGCTCCGCTACGACGCCTTCTACGATGCCGAGATCGAGCGCGTCCGCGGCCGCGCCGCGACCCTGATCGGCGCGCGCCCGGAAGAGGTCGCCTTCGTGAAGAACACCACCGAGGGCCTCGGCCTGGTCGCCCAGGGGCTCGACTGGCAGGCGGGCGACCAGATCCTCGCCTGCGACCTCGAATACCCCTCGAACGTCTACCCCTGGTGGGCGCTTCGCGACCGCGGCGTCGAGACCGTGATGCTGCCGGGGCGGGACGGGCGCCTCCCCCTCGAGACCGTCGAGCAGGCGCTCGCCGGGCCGCGCGTGCGGCTGCTCGCGCTCTCCTCGGTCGAGTTCGGCTCGGGCGCGCGGAACGATCTCGCCGCCCTCGCCGCGATGTGCCGGGAGCGCGGCGTACTCTTCTGCGTCGACGCCATCCAGAGCGTCGGCTGCCTGCCCCTCGACGTCGGCGCCCTCGGCATCGACTTCCTCGCGGCGGACGGCCACAAGTGGCTCTGCTCGATCGAGGGCTGCGGGATCTTCTACTGCGCCGAAGCCCTCCAGGATCGGCTCGTCCCGCGCGTCGTGGGCTGGCGCAGCGTCGCCGACAACCACGACTTCGACACCTACCAGACCGAGCTGGCCGCGACGGCGGTGCGCTACGAGGAGGGCAGCCCGAACACGCCCGGCATCTTCGCCCTCGGAGGCGCGATCGACCTGACGCTCGAACTCGGGGTCGAGGCGATCGCCGAGCGGGTGCTCTCGCTCACCGAGCGGCTCGTCGAGGGCCTTCGGGAACGGGGCGCCCGGGTCGTGAGCCCGCGCGGGGCGGAGGCTTCGGGGATCGTGGCCTTCGAGCTGCCGGGCGAAGCGCCGAAGCGGACCGTCGGGCGGCTCCGCAGCGAGGGTTTCCTGCTCGCCGCACGGCGCGGCTGCGCCCGCGCATCGCCCCACTTCTACAACGACGAGGGCGAGATCGACGGGCTGCTCGCGGCGCTCTAGCGCCCGGCCACGGAACGCTGCCCGAACGAGGACGGGGGCCGCGGCAACCCGCGACCCCCGCCGAGGAGAGAACCGTTCCGATGCGAGCTAGGCGCTGCGCCGCATGCGCGAGGCGCCGAAGGCCACCACCGCGATGCCGGCCAGGAAGAGCGGCTTGGCCGAGGGCTCCGGGATCGGCGGGCCGATCTCGACGCGCAGGTCGATGCCGATGCCACCGGGCACGAGGTCGAGGGCGGAGCCGAGGGTCGGCGTTCCGGTGTAGGCCGTGGCGCCCCAGAGCGTCAGCATGTTGCCGGTCAGGCCGTTCGGCGGGTTGGCCGCCGTCGAGTAGTTCCGATCTTCGAAGAGGAAGGTCAGGCCGTCGAGGCCGGCGTCGTCGGCGCCGGAGAGCAGCGTGACGTCGAGGGAACCGAGCAGCACGTCGGCCTGGGTGCCGAAGTCGGTGAGCGCGGTCTCGCTGAAGGCGCCCTTGGCGTTGTAGGTCGAGATCGAGCCGCCGACGTTCACGTCGAGTTCGAGGTCGAGGAAGGCGTTCGTGCCGTCCGAGAGCCAGTTGCCACCGCCAGCTCCGAGGCTGACTTCGCCGAGGATCGAGCCGCACTGTCCATCGCTGCAGCCCGTCGACGTGTGCACGACAGAGAAGCGGAAGTTGCCGTCGGTCCCCGAGAGGACGTCGGCGATGGGCGCCGCCTGGGCGGTGGCGCCGAGCAACAGTCCGACGGCGAGAGCGGAAAGCAGGGAGAGCGTTCGGTGGGTGCGCTTCAGCATGGAAAATCCTCGGCCGGGTTCGGCGGCGTTCGACGGTGAGTGCCCCCGTCGCAGGACGAGGTTACTCGGAAAGGCCGAATGGGATCGGTGACCTGGGTCACGCGCGCTCGCCGCTCAGGCGCGCGCAGGCTCCGGCGGCTCGAACCGGAAGGAAACGAGCAGAAGCGTCACGCAACCCGCCACGAACGTGAGCATTCCCGCCGTATCGTGGAGAGAACCGCTCGTCGCCTGGACGACGCCGACCTGGCGCGTGGCGGCGACCGTGACGAGCACCCGCACCAGGTTCCAGAACATCGCGATCGGGACGACGGCGAGCAGCAGACCGATCGACTGCCGCCGGGTCGTCGGCGCCAGGAAGATCAGGAGGGCCGCCACGGGCAGGAGCGTGACGATGGAGGTGATCCCGCTGCAGGCCTCGGCCACGAACAGCGAGCCCTCGGGCAGGACCAGCACGTTGCCTTCCTGCAGCACCGGAACGTCGAGGGGGCGCAGCACCGTCATCGCGGCGTTCGTCACGAAGGCCTGGAGCTTGGTCACGAGGGGCGTCAGCCACTGGGGCGGGACGGGGACCATGAAGAGCAGATACGCGATCGGGAACGCCAGCACGCGCAACGCGGCACCGCCGCGCCGCCAGAGAACGAGCCCGGTGAGCGCGAGGGGCAGCGCCACGCCCTGCAGCGAGAGCACCTCCGCCATCACCCCCGCGACGTAGGCGAGCAGCGCGGCCACGAGCAGGACGAGGCCGAGCCCCGCGCCCGGCGCACTCGCCGCCGCGAAGGACTCCCGGCGTGACCATGCCATCGCCGCCGCGACCGGACCGACGAGGAAGCCGTGCGCCTGGTAGTCGACGACCTCCCAGACCTCGGCCATGGCCAGGAAAGCCGGCGAGAACACGAGCAGCACGGCGCCGAGCAGCAGCGCGTCGAAGGCGGACGACGGCCCTTCCCTCCCCCCGAGCGAACCGCTATCCAGCCCGGACGATGCCGCAGGGTCCCGCTCGCCCGGCTCCGGACTCGGGGCCTCGATTCCCCGCTCCGTCCGCGCCGGGCCCGGGGTCGACGCTTCCCGCTCCCCCGGAGTGGCTCTGCTGGTCGCTTCTTCTTGCGGCATTTTCCCCGGTTCTCATCGACCTCGCGAGACATCTCGTTGAGCGGCCCTGGGCAGCTTACTGCCTCGTCTTCATTCCGCTCTTCGCCCGGGAACTCCTGCGCGAGGCTCCCGGCCCGCGCCGCCCGGGCCTCGGCTGGCTTCTGCTCGGCGTCGCGCTCGCGGCGGAGCTCCTGCTCGTCGCCGGCGGCTTCACCCGGGCTGCGCGGCTCCTGCTGCCGGTCGCCGCGCTCGGCGTGTCGCAGCTCACCGGCCGCCCGCGCCTCCGGACGGGACTCCTGCTGTTCGGGTTTGTGCCGGTTCCCCACGCTTTGGTGTCGCTCGGGTCGCCCGGGCTCGAGGCGGCCTTCGCCGGAGTTGCGGCACGGGTCCTGCGCGCGGCGGGCTTCCCGGCCCTGGTCGAGGCCGACCGCTACGAGACCACGCTCCACGTCGGCGCCGAGACCCTAGGGCTCTTCGACCGGGACGGCGGCCTCTCGGTGGCCGTCCTGCTCTTCGGGCTCGGCTGGTATGCGGGGCTGCGCTGGGGCTGGCCGGTCCTCACGACCCTCCTGCGCGCACTCGCGGCGAGCCTGCTGTTTGCACCGCTCGAGATCCTCGCCATCGCCCTCGCCGGCGGCTTGCTCGGCATGAGCGCGCCCCTCGACGTGCGGTTCTTCCTCGACGTCGCGCCCTGGGCACTCACCGCGACGATGGCGCTTCTCGCGTTCTCGCTCTCCGCGAAGCCGAAGGCCCCGCTACCCTCGTCCCCGCCGTGAGCGAAGCCCCCGACCCCAGTCCGCCCGAAGCCACGCGGCCCCCCGCCGAAGCCGCACCGGCCGACGTGCCGAGTGCCGAGGCCGCCCGGCGCAAACGCGCCGAGCGCCTGCAGATCGCCGTGCTCACGACCGTGCTCCTCGCCGTCGGCGCGCTGGCCTGGTCCTTCCAGCTCCGCGAGCCCCTGGCCGTCGACGCGACGCCCCTCGACGGCGTCCCCGCGCGGATCGGGGAATGGGATGCGCTCGACATCCCCCTCGACTCCGAAGTCGAAGCGATCCTGCGCGCCGACCACAACCTCCAGCGCGCCTACGTCCACCCGCTCGGCGTACGCATCGGCGTGTACGTCGGCTACTACGGGACCGATCGGGGTGGCCGCCCCGAACACACGCCCTGGGTCTGCTACCCGAACGCCGGCTGGGCCATCACGGAAACGCAGACCGTGACCGTCGACGCCGAGCGCGGGCTGCGTGCGCACGAGATGCTCGTCGAGAAGAACGGCAGCCTCGCCCTCGTCCACTTCTGGTACCGCTCCCACCGCAGCACCGGCATGCTCGACGCGGTCGATCAGACCTGGGACCGGTTCCTCGGCCGCCTGCGCCACGACCGCGCCGACGGGGCGGTGGTCCGCATCTCCACGCCCCTCTCCGGGGAGGAGGAGCGCCTGGCGGGCCGCAGCCGGCTCGTCGAGTTCGGGGGCGACCTCGACGTCCTGCTCGGCAGCCATTGGCCGCAGGAGGCCCCCGAGAGCCCCCAGGGCTAGGCCTCTCGAAGCCCTCCGCCGGTTTCGTCTAGAAATCCCAACGATTCGTGATCCCCCTTACAACCGGGCGCCCGCCCAGGGCCGATCGGCATTCCCAGCGAGGGGCTCTTCGGAGCCGGACTCGCGGAGGGAGTTCCGATGTCACGTTCGCACCGCTTCGCCACCCCGGCGGTGATGCTCGCGACCACGCTGCTTCTCGGCACCGTGGCCTGCGGCCCCGTCGATCCGAATCTCGTCACGCAACAGATCATTCCCGAGCACGTGAAGGTGCTCCGCATGCAGGTCCCCGCCCTGGACGACGGTCCGATCGGCGGCATCTGGATGTGGCGCAAGTCCGAGGTCACCGGGGAGTTCGAGCCGCTCTCGGAGATCCGGTTCACGGATACCGTCGAGGAGAACGGCACCGAGTTCCTCGAGTACGAGCTGATCGATCCGTCGGGCAACACGCTCGGCGTGACGCTCTCGGCGCAGATCGACCGCAGCGGCGAGGTCCCCGAGCTCTCGCTCTGGTTCGTGCGCTTCAGCGGCAACGGCGAGTTCAAGGCCAGCCTGTACAACGAGGCCGGCGAGTCGCCGCTGTCGACCCAGACGATCGTGCTCTGAACGCTTTCTCCGGTTGCCAATCATGGGGGCTCGGGCACCGGCCGTCCGGGAGGAGACTCCCGGGCGGCCCACGCCGCCGTGAGCCCGAACGCCGATCCACTACACTCGGCCGATGGCATCCGGCGAAACAGCCTACGAGGCCGCACAGGAGACGATCTCCGCGGTCGACCCGGACTGGTCCCGCGAGGCGCTCGCGAATCGCTGGCAGTGGGAACCCGGCCGTCAGCTGCTGGGCGCCCTGCGCCGCTACCAGGCGAGCCGCGGGCTTCGCGCGCGCCTGGCCGTGGTTTCGCACCGCTTCTGGTCCGCGGTCTCGGGCGCGGACGTTCCCCTCGACTGCCAGATCGAAGGCGGCCTGCTCCTGCCGCACCCGAACGGGGTCGTGATCCATCCCCGCGCCCGGATCGGTCCCAACTGCCTGCTCTTCCAACAGGTCACCGTCGGCGAGGGCCCGCGCCCGGGCTGCCCGGTCCTCGAGGGACACGTGGACGTGGGCGCCGGGGCGAAGATCCTGGGCGGCATCCGCGTGGGCGCCCACGCGAAGATCGGCGCCAACGCCGTCGTCCTCGAGGACGTGCCTTCGGGGGGAGTCGTGGTGGGCGTGCCCGGCCGTCTGGTTTCGCGAGAGGCCCGCTAGGCGGGCCGCGGGATCCGGGCCTAGCTCGCGCCCTTCGCGCGGAAGACCGCGGCGGGCGTCTTGAGCAGGATCTTGGCGTCGGAGCCCAGGTTCCAGCGGTCGATGTACTCGAGGTCGAGCTGGACCCAATCGTCGAAGCCGATCGTGTTGCGCCCGCTCACCTGCCACAGACAGGTCAGGCCCGGCCGCATGGAGAGGCGCCGTCGGTCCCGGTTGCGGTACTGGCTCACCTCGCTCGGAAGCGGCGGCCGCGGGCCCACGATGCTCATGTCGCCGCGCAGGACGTTCCAGAGCTGCGGCAGCTCGTCGATGCTGAAGCGGCGCAGGAACCCGCCGACCGGCGTGATGCGCGGATCGTTCTTGATCTTGAAGACGGGGCCGTCCATCTCGTTCAGCTCGAGCAGGTCGGCCTTCCGGGCCTCGGCGTCGACGTACATCGTGCGCAGCTTGAACATCTCGAAGGTGTGACCGTTCAGTCCGCTGCGGACCTGGCGGAAGAAGACCGGCCCGGGCGAGGTCAGCTTGATCGCGAGCGCCGCGAGGCCGACGATCGGGAGCGCCACCACCGAGAGCAGCGTCGTCGCGACGAGGTCGCCACCGCGCTTCAGGGCGAGCTTCATCTTGCTGTGGTGGACCGGCGCGAAGGAGAGTGCGGCCATCGAGCCGAAGCGGGTGACGCGCGGCGGCGGCACCATGTCGCCGAACAGATCCGAGAGCAGCGTCACCGGGACGCCGGCCTCCGAGAGGATCGCCACGGCCGGTGCGATCGAGCCCATCATGCTGCGCGGGCAGGCGAGCAGCGCCTCGTCGATCACGTGGTCGCGCAGCAGGTCTTCGAGGTCCCAGAGCTTGTGGACGCGGTCGGTGGGGACGCGCTCGTCGACCGGCGTGTCGCGGTCGTCGACGAAGGCGACCACGCGCAGGCCCCAGCCGGGGTTCGCCTCGATCTCGGCCCCGACCTGCGCCGCGCGCTCCCCCGTGCCGAAGATCAGCACGTTGCGGTAGTTGCGGCCCCGCCGGCGCATCGCCCAGAGCCCGCCCCAGATCAGGAAGCGCACGCTGCCGAGCAGTGCGAGCTGGGCGGCGCCGCAAAGCAGCGGCAGCGAGTACGGCACCGGCGGCCGGAGCAGCATCCAGGTGGAGAGCGTCAGCCCCGTCACGACGCACGCGGCGAGCACGAGCCCGGCCGCGCGCGAGATCCAATCGCTCCGACGCTGGGAGCCGTAGAGTTCGAGCTGATCGAGGGTGATCGGCCAGGCGAAACAGGAGACCGCGCCGAGCCCGATCAGACTGAGGGCCGACCCTTCGTCGATGTCGAGGGCACCGAAGAGCGAGAGGGCTCCCACGAAGACCGCGGCCGAGAGGAGAAGGTCGGCCGAAAGGATCAGCGTGTGGAGCTGGCGGGCATGGGACTTCAGCATGGACAACGTCTTCTTCCGCGAAGGGCGCCGCTCCGGCGAGGGCCGCTGAGCGACGCGGTGCGTCTAGGTTTAGGTCGAGCGACTCCGCCAAGCGGTGACGAGGATCACTCCAGGGTCCAAGGAGTGAGTGGGCTTCGGGAGGGAGAAGGTTGCGCGCTTTCTTCGAACTCCGTTCACCGCGGGCGACGATAGCTGCAGAAACGGACTTCGGGTCGGAAAACCTTGTGGTTCCGAGCTTGTTCAGGCACAAGTTTCAGAGATGTCACACGCGGCGGACGGGAGCCGCCCCGGAATTGTGGCAATCCGTCCGCAACCGCCCGTCACTCGCGAGCCACAAAGGGACTCTCACTCGGGAAGCGTGCGGTGCGCACCCCCCGGGGGTGGCCCTGGGAAGTGAGGTAACGTTTTCGCGATGTACGAGTCGTTCTTCGGCATGCGGGAATCCGCCTTCTCGCTGACGCCGGATCCGCGATTTCTCTGGCCGTCGGAAACGCACGAGGAAGGCCTCGGCGCGCTCTGCTACGGCATCGAGAGCCGCCGCGGGTTCCTGCTGCTGACCGGCGAGGTCGGCGCGGGCAAGACGACGCTGCTGCGCGCCGCGCTCGAACGCGTGCCGGACGAGACCGACACCGCGCTGATCCTGAACACCGCCGGCCTCGGCCCGCTCGACCTGCTGAAGCTGATCGTTCGCGAGCTCGGCGTGAAGGGTGAACTCGAGACCAAAGCCGACTACGTGATCGCGCTGAACTCCTTCCTGCTCGACCGCCTCGCCGACGGCCGAAACGTCGTCCTGATCATCGACGAGGCGCAGAACCTCGACGGCGTGGCGCTCGAAGAAGTGCGGCTGCTCTCGAATCTCGAGACGGATACGGAGAAGCTCCTGCAGATCGTGCTGACCGGACAGCCGGAGCTGCGCGCCACCCTCGCCGACCCGGCCCTCCGGCCCCTGCGGCAGCGCATCGCCCTCGAACACCACGTGGAGTCCCTCCTGCCCGAAGAGATCACCGCCTACCTCACGCACCGCATCGAAGTCGCCGGAGGCCGCTACGAGGAGGTCTTCGGGCCCGGCGTCGAGAAGGTCTTCTACGAGTTCTCCCGCGGCTGCCCGCGCCTGATCAACCTGCTGGCCGACCGCGTCCTGCTCGCCGCCTACGGGAAGAGCGTGCGCCCGGTGCCCGCCGAGCTGGTCGAGAAGAAGGCGCGCGGCATGGCCGACTCCGCGGCGCTCCTTCCGGGCCCCATCCATCCGGCGCCCCTGAATCCCGGTGCGCCTCCGGCGGAGGGCACGATGCCCGCCGCCCCAGCCCCGCGCTCGACGGAGGACCCGGCCGATGGGTGAGATCGCCGATGCCCTCCGCCGGGCCCGGGCCGAACGCGCCGCGCGCGAAGAGCGCGGCGAACGCGAGCCCCGGCCCCCGGCAAGGGACCCGGACGCCGAACGTGAGCTGCGCCCGACCCCGGATGCCGAACGGAAACCGGATGCCGAGCGGAAGCGGGACGTCCCGCCGCCCGCGGAGCCGCGGATCGCACCGGCGCGCCCCGCCCCGCCGGCGCCCCGCCCCCTCGATCCGAACCGGGAGATCCTGAGAATCCGGCCCACCCGCTCGGGCTTCTGGCAAGCGCGCGCCATGGAGTCCGCTCCGCCCGGCGCCGTCACCGAGCGCTTTCGCCATCTGGCCCTGCGCGTTCGCCGCGAACTCGAGGCCCGGGGTGTGAACCGTCTGGCCGTCACGAGCGGGCTGCGCCACGAAGGCAAGACCGTCACGAGCTGCAACCTGGCCATGGCGCTCGCGTCCATGTCGGCCGGGCGCCGCGTGATCCTCGTGGACCTCGACCTGCGCCGGCCGAGCGTGGCGCGCGGCCTCGGGATCCGGCCGAAGGTCGGGTTCGACGCCGTGCTGCGCGGCGAGGCGGACCTCGCCGAGGCCTGCCATCGCACGAGCATGACGGACCTCGACGTCCTGCCGGTCGTGCGCCCCATCCCGCACGCCCACGAGATGCTCGCCACCGCCGCCTTCGGCCGCGCGATGGAGGAGCTCGGCGAACGCTACGCCCTGGTCGTCGCCGATACGCCGCCGGTCCTGCTCGTCCCGGACGTCTCCCTGGCCATGCCGCACTTCGGCGCTGCGCTGTTCGTGGTCCGGTCCGGGCAGACGTCCCGCTCGAACATGGAAGAGGCCCTCGGCCTCCTCCCGCGCGACCAGCTGATCGGCATCCACCTGAACGAGGCCGGCACGAGCCGCCACGGCAGCCAGTACGGCTACTACATGCGCCGCGACGAGGAAGTCCTGAGCGGCGAAGAAGACTTCGAGAGCGACGAGGAACCGTCCCGATGAGCATGGACGAATTCGACGACGGCGGAGGTTCGAGCCTTCCGGCGTTCCTCTCCGACCCGGTCGGCATGGTGCGCCGCCGCTGGCGCTGGATGCTGGCCGCCGGGCTGGTCGGGCTCGTGGCGACGGGCGCCCTGCTCTTCATGATGAAGCCGCGCTACGAGGCCGAGGCCTCGGTCCTCGTCGAACGACAGCAGATCCCCGAGGACTTCGTCCGGCCGACCGTGGCCGACGACTCCCTCCAGCGCATCGACGCCCTGGTCGGCCGCGTGCTCACCCACGAGACCCTCGCCGACCTGATCGAGAAGCACGATCTCTACCCCGCCCTGCGCGGCAAGGTCCCGATGGGCGAGCTCGTGGCGCGGGCCCGGCTCGAGACCCGCATCCAGCCGGCCGCCGGCTTCACGCGCACCGGCCCCGACAGCGCCCGCATCTTCACCGTGCGCTTCGAGGCGGACACGCCGATCGCCGCCGCGGGCGTGGCGAACGAGGTCGCCGGTCTCCTGCCCGCCGAGAACATCCGCAGCCGCACGAAGCAGGCCCAGCTGACCACGGACTTCCTGCGTCGCCAGCTCGAACAGGCGGACGAGGAGCTGCGCGCCCAGAACGCCGCGATCCGCGAATTCAAGGAGACCTACCGCGGCGAGCTGCCCTCGGAGCTCGAAGCGAACCTCGGCAAGCTCGACCGCCTCCAGGAGCAGCGGCAGTCCCTGGCCCTGCAGATCGCGGAAGCCTCGAACCGCATGGCGCAGCTCTCGCAGACGCCAGCCGCCCCGACGGCGACACCGGACGGCCGGCTCCTGGAGCTGCGCGCCCAGCTGGCCCGCGAGCTCTCGATCAAGACCGAACGGCACCCGGACGTGACTTCGCTGAAGGACGAGATCGCCCTGGTCGAGGCCGAGATCGCCGCGAACCCCCAGGCGGTCGCGGCGAATCCCCAGGCGGCCCTGGTCGCCGCGGAGCGAGGCACCCTGCTCGAACTCCGGGCCCAGCTGAACCAGACGGAGGCGGACCTGCGCGACCTCGATTCCCAGGTCGCGCGCACGCCTTCGCGCTCCGAGGCGCTCTCCGCTCTCGAGGAGAAGGCCGAGGTGCTGCGCGAGACCTACGTCGACTACCTGCGGAAAGTGCAGGAGGCCGAGCTCGCCCAGAGCCTCGAGACCGCCCAGCACGGCGAGCGCGTCTCGGTCCTCAACTGGGCGGAGGTCCCGACGCGGCCCTCGAAGAACCGCTGGAAGTACCTCGCCGCCGGCCTGGTCGTCTCCCTCGGCATGGCGCTCGGCATCGCCGTGGTGCTCGAGACGCTCGACCCGGTGCTGATCTCCGCGAGCCAGGTCGAGGGCCTCGCGGATCTGCCGGTGCTCGGGTCCGTGCCGCGGATCTCCTAGCAGCCCGTGATCTACGCGACGCGGAATTGATCCTCGGGACGCGCCATTGATCTACGGAACGCCGAACCTGCTGGCCTGGGCGACCCTGATCGCCATGCCACTGGTCGCGCTGGTCGCGTGCCGGGTCTGGCGCCCGGCCATGGCGGCGCCCGCGCTGATCCTGGTCTCGCTGCTGTTCCTGCCGGAACGGATCTCCTTCGACTTCCCGGGGCTCCCGAGCCTCGGCAAGGAGGAGATTACCTACCTGAGCGTGCTGGCCGGAGTCCTGATCTCCCGGCCCCAGATCCTGGCCCGCGCACGCTTCGGCTCGGGCCTCGAGGGTCTGATCCTCGTCCTCGTGCTCTGCGGCTTCCTGACGATCCTGACCAACCGCGACGTACTGCAGTACGGCCCGACGGTGAAGCCCGGGCTCACCCTCTGGGACGGCCTGGCGACGGCCTTCGACGACCTCATCCGCTTCGGCCTCCCCTTCTTCCTCGGCCGCGCGCTGATCCGAACGCCGCGGGACCTGCGCTTCGTCCTGATGCTGCTCGTCGCCGGGGGCGTGATCTACACGGGGCTGATCCTGATCGAGCTTCGGCTCTCGCCCCAGCTCCACAACTGGATCTACGGCTACCACCAGAACCAGTTCGCGAAGAACATCCGCTTCGGGGGCTATCGCCCGACCGTCTTCATGGAGAGCGGCATCGCGGTCGGCGTCTTCATGGCCACGACGGTGATGGGGGCGACCCTGCTCGCGAGGATCCGGGCGCGCGTGGTCGGCGTCCCGGCCCGGCCGCTCTCGTTCTATCTGCTCGGCATCCTGCTGCTGTGCAAGAGCATTGCGGCCGCGGTCTGGGGGCTCGTCTTCCTGCCGGTCCTCTCGCTCCTCCCCACCCAGTGGCTCGGACGGATGTGTCTCGTGATCGTCGCCTTCATCGCGATCTACCCGGCCCTGCGGATGACGGAGACCTTCCCCACCGGCCTGCTGGTCGAGACCGCGGCGGCCTTCGACGAGACCCGGGCGGGCTCCCTGAACTTCCGCTTCGAGAACGAGGACCGGATGCTCGACCGCTGGCGCGAGCGGCCGTGGTTCGGCTGGGGCGGATACGCCCGCAACTGGATCTACGACCCGGTCACCGGCGTGAGCGATACCGTCCCGGACGGCGCGTGGATCATCCAGCTGGGCTCCCGGGGCGTGGCCGGGCTCCTGTGCTGGTACATCCTCTACCTCTGGCCCGCGACGTCCGCCGCCCGCAACCTTTCGCGCATCCGCGGGCGCGGAGACCGGATCATCGTGGTCGGGACGGCGGCGATCATCCTCGTGCGGGCGCTCGACCAGCTCCCGAACGGCTTCTACACGAGCTTCCCGATCTTCCTCGCAGGGGCGCTCCACGCCACCGTGCGCCAGCTGCTCTACGCCCGACGGCGGCGCCCGCGAGCCGCGCGCGCCGCTAGCCTCCCGACGGAAGCCATCCCCGCGCAGTGATCGCCTCGGCGAGCGCCTCGCCGGCGACGCGGTGGGCCGCGGGCGTCCAGTGGCCGTGGGAGCGCGTGTAGTAGAGGAGCTCCCGCTCGCGCAGCGGCTCGAGCAGCGGCTGGCTCGGCACGAAGGCGATCCCCTCGCGCGTGAAGTCGACGAGATCGACGGGGAAGAGCTCGAGCAGCCGCTCCGGCTCGATGCCGGGCACGGGCGACGGGATGCTGTGAACGAGGAAGGCCGCCCCCGCCCCCCGCGCGACCTCGTACATCCGCTCGATCAGGGCCGCGGCCAGCCGGGCGTCGGCGTCTTCGCCGGTCTCGCCGCCGCCCTCGCTCGCGGCGGGCTCGGCATCGGACGGCTCGGCCGAGGCCGCTTCGAGGTTCGCGACGTTGCGCGCCACCATCCGGCGCTTCACCAGGTGGGTCGCCTTCTCTTTCACCAGGACGAAGGCGTTCGAGTGCTCGCTGAACCAGTTGAACACCGGGTTGGTGTTCAGGAAGTTTCCGAGGCCCCCCGCCGGCACATAGCCCTCGGCCACCGGAACGAGCGCGCCGTCTTCGAGCCGGAAGAGCCCCGTCCGCCGGTTGTCGACGAGATCGTTGCCGAAGAAGGAGAGCACCACCACGTCGGGCTCGTAGCGGAGCAGCTCGCGCTCGAGGTAGAGCAGCGCTTCGGCGTTGCTGTAGCCCGAGACGCCCGCGTTCAGGACCTCGACGTCGTGGCCGGCCGCGCGCAGCCGGGCCTCGAGCACCTGCGAGAAGGTCTCCTCCGCCTCGACCTCGTAGCCGACCGTGAAGGAGTCTCCGAGGGAGACGATCCGGCTCCGGCCCGGCGGTTTCTCGTAGTCGAACTCGCGGGTGTCCCGGAGCCCGCGGGAGTTGATCGAGAAGCCGACGTCGACGTCCGCCGAGCGATGGCGATAGCGGGCCCCGGGCTCGTTCACGCGCACGCCGAACTCGGCGCCGACCACGTGGCGCGGGAACTTCGGCTGTTCTCCGATCAGGCCCACGACGCCGCATTCGAGCAGGACCAGCGCCAGGAGCGCGCTCGCCGCCAAGGCTGCCAGCCGTACCATCAGGCCTCGCATCGCCCTCCTCCCGGGAAACCCGCCGAAATCGCGAGGGCTCGCAAGCTAGCAATCGGCCCGCAGCTGGACTACAAGCTCCCGCGAGCGGCAGGCCGGTGGTGCCCGTTCGTGTGCAGAACGTTTCGTTCCTGTGCAGAAGAGCGGCAAAATCGCCGAAAATGCGCTCCGAAGTCGATTGGTGTGGAGAATCACGCCGGTCGGCGGTGTCACAACCGATACCCCCTCATACAGCCGGGCGTCCGCCCTTGAGCCACCCGTCTCTCCCAGCACCCGCTTCAAGGTGAAGCGACTGGGCGCGGTGGCGTCCGGTCCGGGAGTTCTGCCATTGTCTTCGTTGGGGGTTCACCGCATGGCTCGCTGCCATCCGTCTTCCTGGTTCCGGTCCCACCCGTCCGCTTCGCCGCGGTCCTGGGGCGCCACTGCATTGTTGAGCTTCGTCCTGCTGCTCGGCTTCTCCTTGGAAGCCGCGGCCGCACCGTCGCTCTCGAACATCCGCGTGAGCCGCACGAGCGGCGTCGCCCCGCTCGCCGTCCACTTCGACGCCAGCGCGGCCACGGACTCCTCGGTGCAGCGCCCGTTCCACACGCTCCACTACGAGTGGAACTTCGACGATCCCGGCTCGGGCTCCTGGACCTTCTCGGGCCAGAGCAAGAACCAGGCGATCGGCGCCGTCGCCGGCCACCTCTTCACCGAGGGCGGGACCTACGACGTCACGGTCACCATCACCAACCCGGCCGGCGAGTCGATCACGCGCTCGACGACGATCACCGTCGAGGGCAACGACGAACACAACTGGGCCGCGACCTACTGCTACGCCAACGGCAGCAACTTCTCGGGCTGCCCGTCGGGCTCCAACCAGGTCTCGGGCGTCAGCAGCTTCAACTCGGCGCTCTCGGGCCGCATGGGCCCGAACACGCGCCACCTCTTCCGCCGCGGGGACTCCTTCTCCATCGGCATCTACGCGAACAACACCGCGGGCCCGGTCCACATCGGCGCCTTCGGCAGCGGCGCGCGCCCGCGCATGAACTCGACCGGGAGCCACGACCAGGTCCTGATCGAGCTGCGCACGGATTGGCGCGTGACCGGGCTCGACTTCCAGGGCGGCGGCACGCCCATCGGCCAGCCCGGCAACTCGTCGGCGATCGTGAACCACGCGCTCGGCTACGACCTGAACATGAACGACGTGTTCGCCTGCATCGACTTCTGGAACCGGTCGAACCCGCACCCGCGCGGCCTCGCCTTCGTCGAGATCTCGTGCCGGCCGCGGGGCAACGTCCGCTGGATCTGGCACCGCAGCGTCGACACCATGTACCTGGGCCTCGACATCGACGGCTCGGGCGCCAGCACGCCGCCCTTCCGCAGCATGCGGATGAGCCACACGGTCTACCAGCACGGGCGCTCGGTCAGCTCGAACTACGGCGGACTGTTCACCTTCCGCGCCTGCGGAAAGTCCGAGGCGGGCTGCTCCGGTGACGTGCGGGATCAGTACAACATCATCTCCGACAACCGGCTCACCAACCGGACCGGCTCGCGGGTGATCCGCACCTGCCTCGACCACGAGTGCAACCTCGGCGGAAGCAACGGCAACCAGACCGAGAACTTCATCTTCGAGCGCAACTACTTCGACTTCGACTACTCGTCGTCGGGGACGTCGCAGCTCAACAGCGCCCTGTGGCTCGAAGGCTCGGACATGACGGTCCGCAACAACATCTTCAACCTGACGAACCTGCCGACAGCCTGGAACACGGCGATCCTCGAGATCAGCAACCGCGGCCCGACCCTCGGCGGCGCCCAGGCGAACCGGGACAACCACACGGTGACCCACAACACCGTGGCCTGGAACGGCGCGGCCCATCAGACCGTGATGTGCCGGAACTCCGCCGGCGGCAGCTCCCACCTCTGCGCCAACAACCTGATGTGGGTGCCGAGCTCGACCAAGACGCTCGCCACCGGCGGCGGCTGGACGACCCACGGCAACATGCGGGACGGCTCGGAGTACGGCGGGCACCCGTTCATCGCGAGCGCCTCCCAGCTCGACGGGCCCGAGGACTTCAAGCTCACGCCGGGGATGGCCGCGATCGACGCCGGCCACGACCTGGCCGCGAACCAGGGCGACTTCGTCCACGTCGACTTCTACCGCCACTGCCGCGCCGAGGGCGCGGGCTTCGACGTCGGCGCCCACGAGGTCGGCGCCTCGGCCTGCCAGGCCGGAGGCGGCGGCGGCAACGGCCCGCAGCCGCCGGCCGCGCCCATCCTCCTGCCCTAGCGCGGGAGGCCCTGGCACGCGCTAGGGCATGATCGATCGAACGGGCGGCTCGCGTGCGGGCCGCCCGTTTCGTTTGCCCGCGGCCACACTCGCAAGGGCAAGGGTTCGTTTCAGCTCCGCGGGCGATGCGCCGAACCAGGGGTTGGTTACGCTCGATCGCGAACCCGGCCACGGCCGAAGGCAGCCTCGGGAGCAAACGCTCGGCAATGTGCGGAATCTTCGGCGTCCTTCCGCGAGACGCGAGCCACGTCCCGGACGAAGCCCGCCTCGAGGCCACCGCCAGGCGGCTGGGCCATCGCGGGCCCGATGCGGCCGGCATCCACCGCCAGCCCGGCCTCGGCTTCGTGCACACGCGCCTCGCGCTCGTCGATCTCTCGCCGGCGGGCCAGCAGCCCTTCTGGAGCGACGACCAGCGGCATTGCCTCGTCTACAACGGCGAGGTCTACAACTTCCGCCCGATGCGCGAGGAGCTCCACGCCGCGGGTGTGAAGTTTCGCAGCACGAGCGATACGGAGGTCATCCTCCACGCGCTCATCCAGTGGGGGCCCGACGCCACCCTGGCCCGCCTCGAAGGCATGTTCGCCTTCGCCTTCTACGACCGGGAGGCCGGAAGCGTCCTGCTCGCGCGCGACCGCTTCGGCATCAAACCGCTCTGTCTGTTCGAGGACGAGCACGCACTCTACTTCGCCTCCGAGGTGGCGGCCTTCGCCCCGTGGAGCGCGCCCGCGCCGGACCCGAACGCCCTGGCCAGCTACGTGCTGGGGACCCCGGCGCCGATGCGCGAGCGCAGCCTCTTCGCCGGCGTGCGGAACCTGCCGCCGGGCGCGACCCTCACCTGGACCCTCGGCGGCGCCGAGGCCCGGCCCGGGGTCTTCTTCCAGGCCCGCGATTGGCTCGACCCGGACGAGAGTGAGAGCCTCGAACACCTCGGGGCGACGGCCATCGTCGACCGCGCGGACGCACTCCTGCAGGACGCCGTCGACCAGATGCTCTTCGCCGACGCCGCCGTCGGCGCGCTGTGCAGCGGCGGGATCGACTCCTCGCTGCTGATGGCCATGGCCGCCCGGCGCCACGGCGACCTCGCCATCTTCCACGCGGACGTCGTCGGCCCCGGAAGCGAGTACGAAGCCGCCCGCCGGCTGGCCGATCACCTGAAGCTCGACCTCGCGAAGGTCGAGCTTCGCGACGCGGATTTCCTGGACTCCGCCCCCGACGTCGTCGCCCACTACGAGCAACCCTTCAGCTATCACCCGAACTCGGGCCCGTTCCTTGCGGTTTCCCGCCTCGTCCGGGAGCACGGCGTGAAGGGCGTGCTCTCCGGGGAGGGCTCGGACGAGTGCTTCCTCGGCTACGCCTGGCTCACCCAGGAGCCGGTCGAGCGCGCCTGGAAGGGCTGGCTCGAGCGCGCGGCCCGGGCCGTTCGCGCGATCCCCGGCCTCGGCCGCCGCCTCCTGCCGCCGCCGGAGGGGCCGGTGCCCGCGGCACTCTGGCTCCTCGACGGCCGCGAGCGGGAGAGCGAAGAGGAGGCCAACCGGCGCGTCTGGTCCGAGGCCCTCGGCCGAAAGCCCGGAGGCAACGCCCGGACCCTCGACCTGCTCGGGTATCACCTGCGCACCCTGCTCCACCGCAACGATCGCCTCGGCATGGCGGCGAGCATCGAGGCGCGCTTCCCGTTCCTCCACGAACCGCTCGTGCGCTTCGCCGTCAACCTGCCGCGCCGCTACAAGATCCGCTTCTCCCCGCGCACCCTCGAGCGCGCGCATCCGTTCTTCCGGGACAAGTGGGTCGTGCGTCAGGTGGCCGATCGCTATCTCCCGCGCGAGCTCTCCCAGCGCCGGAAGATGGGCTTCCCGGTGAGCGCCTTCGAGCGCATGCGGTACGACGCGGACGCCCTCGCGGGCTCCTTCGTCGCGGAGCACTTCGGGCTCGACGCCGAGACCCTCGGTCACGTCGTCGCCGAAGGCGATCCGGGCCTGCGCCTGCGCCTGCTGCTGCTCGACGTCTGGGCGCGCATCTGTCTGGCGGGCGAGGAGCGCGGCCGCGTCCGCGAGCACCTCCGGCGCCACGTCCGGATCGATCCCCAGCGCTAGCCGGCCGGAGACGCGGACGTCAGGAAGACGACGGCTCGTCCGGCCCCTTGTACTCGAGCAGCCCGGTCCGGCGGCCGCGCACGAAGCGGTTCCAGGCGTAGGTGACGGTGCCTTGGAACTCGGCCCACTTGCCGACGACGACGGAAGCCGCGTAGAGCGCGGCGTGCCCCGCCGGATCCTCGAGGCGACGCCTGGCCCGGAACACCCGCGCGGCCAGCACCGCGTAGAGCCCGAGCGGCAGGAGCCCGGGCCACCCGAAGAACAGCACGCCGAGCAGCGCGAGCGCCGGGGGCGCGAGCGCCCAGGCCCCGATGGAGACCAGGTTGCGCACGAAGAAGCGGTCCTCGCTGCCGCCGTGGAGATGCACCGACTCGACGTAGGCGTGCCCGGACCGCACCTGGCGCCGCCACCACTGCCCGAAGTACCGGAGGTCCGCGTCGTGGAGCGTCATGTCCCGGTCGATGCGGTGGATCCGGTGGCCCTCGCGGCGGATCCGGAGACAGAGCTCGGGCTCTTCGCCGGCGATCAGGTTCGGGTCAAAGCCTCCGGCGGCGGCGAACACCCCGGCGCGAAAGAGTGCGTCGCCCCCGCAATCGTCCCGCTCGCCGATCGGCGTGTTCCACTCCATGTCGGTGATCCGGTTGTAGGGCGTGGCTTCGGGCGCGCGCTCGCGCCGGCGCCCGCAGACGACCGCCACCTCGGGATGCGCTTCGAGGTGCGCCTTCGCGTCCCCGAGCCAGCCGGGGACGACCTCGCAGTCCCCGTCGACGAACTGGACGAAGGCGAGATCGGGCGCCTGCGCGCGGAGGGTCTCGAAGCCGAGGTTGCGCGCCCGGCCGGCGGTGAAGCCGGTCCCCTTCGGAAGCTCCACCACGTGAACGCCCCGGGCCCGCGCCCGCTCCCGGGAGCCGTCGGTCGAACCGCTGTCGACGTAGACCACGACGTCCGCGACGCCGACCAGGGAATCGAGGCAGCGCTCGAGCCGCGCGCCCTCGTTGCGTCCGATCGCGATCGCGCCGATGCCCGTGGCCCCGGTCACGAGGGGCGCCCCGCGCGCCGGAGCCAGGTCGAGAGCGAAAGCAGGACGCACAGCCGTGCCGTGTGGTCGCGGCCGTCCGCATGATCGCGGATCAGCTGCTCGATGGCCGCGCGCCGGACGATGCCTTCCAGCGGGCCGTGTCCGTCGAGGAGGCGTTCCTCGATGAACGCGCGCAGCGGGCCGCGAAGCCAGGCCGGATAGTCGGTCGGGAGCGTGCTCGGCGCGTGCGAGCCGCCGGGGACCCGTCGGCGCAACCCGTCCTCGATGCGCCGGGCCATGCGCCGCGCCGTCGAGGCGCCGACCGGCAGGCCTCGCCCCGCCTCGTCCACGGCGGCGAGGTCCGGCAGGCAGGCAGCGTGCATGCACCGGTAGGCCCGCTGCTCGAACAGCGCGTCGGCCCTCGCGCGAAGCAGCAGATCCACGACCGCCCGATCGTAGAAGGGCGTCCGCACGTCGATCCTCGCGCGAAACAGGTGCGGGCCGAACTGGATGAAGCGGCGCTGCCGCTCGAGCAGGTCGAAGCGGTGCGCCGTCCACCAGGCCTGGGCGGACGGGTCCGCGTGACGGCGCGTGGCATCGGCGGTCTCGCCCGGGGGCAACGCCCAGTCCGGCTCGAGCAGGGCGTTGCGCGCGGTGCCGTCGGCGAAGCCGGTCGCCCGCTGAGCCTGCACGAGCTCGGCCACGCGCGCCGAGGAGCGCGTCGCGAACATGCCCCAGCCGAGATGGGCTCCCGTGAAGGCATCCCCACCCAGGCCGTCGAGCACCGCGTCAGCCCGCTCGGCCACGAGATCGACCAGCGAGAGGATGTGGAAGTGGGCCGCGCCGACCATCCCGCCCGTGACGTCGACGGCGTGCTCGAGCTGTTCGGGGAGGAACGAAGGCTCGATGGTGAGCACTTCGTGGGGCACGCCCCGGGCGGCGGCGAGCTCGGCGGCGAGCTTCACGTCCCGCGAACCCGGAACCCCGAAGGTGTAGGCGCGGAGGCTCGCCCCTGCGTCTGCTGCGAACCCGAGCAGCGCGCGGGAATCGAGCCCGCCCGAGAGCGTTATCGCCACGCGGTCGACGCCGTCGACGGCGCGTGCCACCGCGCCGCCGAGTTCGACCCCGAGCGCCTCGGCGACGGCTGAGTTCCCGAGGCCCTGGCCCGGCAAGGGCGCGACGGGGCCGTCCGAATAGCGCCGCTCGCGCACGCGCCCCTTGGCGATCTCGAGGAACGCCCCGGGTGCGAGCACGCGGACCTCCTCGGCGAGGGTCCGGTGCCCGGTGACGTGCTCGTAGACGAGCAGGTCGTGGAGGGCGGCTCGGTCGAGGCGCCAGCTGCTGCCGGAGGCCCGCAGCAGCGGCGCCACCCGGGAAGCGAACAGCACCCGCGCGCCGTCGGCTCGCCAATAGAGCGGGGAGAGACCGAAGGGGTCGCCGACGACCCGCGCCTCGGGCCGCGCCGCAGGGATCAGGCATGCGAGCCAGGGGGCCCTCGCCTCCCAGCGTGCCGGGGCACCCGAGTGATGGGCCAGCCAGGAGGGCGGCTTGCCCGCCTCGCCCCCGGGAAGACCCAACCAGGCCGCAGCCGGCTCGTGGCCCGAAGCCACACCGACCGGGTCCGCCGCGTGATGGGACACCACGCCAACCAGGGCGGCCTGCCCTTCCTGGCGCTCGACCCGCCCCCCGGCGCCGACGGGGAACTCCGCCGCGAGCGCCTCGAAGGCGGCCCGGTCCTCGGGCGTGAGCGCGCCCGTGCTGACGATGCCGAAGATCTCTGCCATGGATGCGTGCGTGGACGGACGGTGCCGGGCCTCTGCCGTGGGTGCATCGGAGCTGCCCGAAGGTAACCGAGACGGCCGCGAAACCCGGCACCGGCCGGCGTTTTTCCCCCTTGCTGCCGGTGGCTTGCCGCGGGAACGACGTTTTCATCGAAAAGCTGCGCGCTAGCATGCCGATTCGTCGAGAAAGACATTCACCGAAGTGCCCGAAAGGGGCACTCACCCGCAGGCTCCACCGGCCTGCGCTCGCAGGCCCGAACGGGGCCTGGGAAGGTCGATTTCATGGGACTCGTCACCCAGGAAGCCGCAACGGACCTCGCCGCGCGGCTCTCCGTTGCCTCCGTCAAGAAGACCTGGGACGTCTACACGGCGTTCGATTGGCCCGAGAAGCTCGATCCCGAGCTCTACTGCATGCCCCCGGAGCTGATCTCGCTCTACGGCACCCCGGCCTGGGATGCCCTGGACGAACCCACCCGGCGCCGCCTGAGCCTCTACGAGCTCGCGAACTTCTTCAGCCTCACGCTCCACGGCGAGCGCCCGCTCGTCCAGGGCCTGTGCAACCAGATGTATTCGCGCCAGAACGCGGACGTGACCGAGTACATCCACCACTTCCTCGGCGAAGAGAACCGGCACATGGTCATGTTCGCCATGTTCTGCAACCGCTACGCCGGCAAGGTGTACCCGCTGAAGAAGCTCGCCCTCCCGCGCAAGTACGCGAAGGGCGAAGAGGACGTCGTCTTCTTCATCAAGGTGCTCGTGATCGAGGAGCTCGGCGACTACTACAACGTCGCCCTGTCCTACGACGACCGCCTGCCGCAGATCGTCCAGGAGGTGAACCGCTTCCATCATCGGGACGAAGCGCGCCACATCGTCTTCGGACGCCAGCTCCTCAAGGAGATGTTCGACGAGTACTCGCCGAAGTGGCCCGAGGGAACCCTCGAAGGCCTCCGCGAGTGGCTGGTGAACTACCTGCGCGCCTCCTGGGCCGACTTCTACAACCCGGCCGTCTACAAGGACGCGGGCGTGCCCGACGGCTACGAGGCCCGCAAGTTCGCCCTCGAGGCCGAGCCCTGCCGTGAGCAGCGCGCCCGCGCCTCGAAGAAGCTCGTCGACTACTTCCTCGAGACGGGCATTCTCGACGAGGTCCCGGCGCTCTGACGGAAGAAGCGAAAATCAAGGAGCAGCTCCGGAGCTGGATCCTCGACCGCGCCCAGGCGGACGCCGCGGGGCTCGACGACGAGACGCCGATTCTCGAGTCGGGCCTCCTGTCCTCCCTCGACGTGGTCGAGCTGATCGTATTCATCGAGAGCCTGCTCGGCGAGGAGGTCGACGTCGAGGCGATCGAGCCCGAGTCGCTCCAGGACGTGAACACGCTCTACCAGACCTTCTTCGTCCAATAGACCCCATGAGCGAATCGACGCGCACGCTTCGCTCGGGTTTCCTGGCATCCCGCGACCGGTTCCCGGACCGCCCGGCCCTCGAGGTCGATGGCGAGCCCATCGCCTACGCGGCTCTCGACGACCGCGCGCGCCGGCTGGCAGCGACCCTCGAAGCCGCCGGCGCCCTCGAGCCCGAGCGGCTGACCGCCGTGTTCGCCCACCGCTCGGTCACCGCCTACGCCGGCATCCTCGCAGCGCTCTTCCGCGGCCACGGCTACGTACCGCTGAACCCGCAGTTCCCGGCCGACCGCACGCGCACGATGCTCGAGCGCTCGGACTGCCGGAGCGTGATCGTCGACGCGGCCGGACTGAAGCTCCTCGGCGACGTGCTCGAGGGCGTCTCCGAGCCGCGCTGCATCCTGGCGCCCGAGGCCGACGCCGAGACGCTCGCCCCGCTCGCGGCCCGGTTCCCCGGCCACCGCTTCCTCGGCGCCGCCGAGCTCGCCTCCGGCGCGGGCTTCGAACCGCGTCCAGCCACCCCCGACGACGTCGCCTACCTGTTGTTCACCTCGGGGAGCACGGGCATCCCGAAGGGCGTGATGGTGGCGCACCGCAACGCCGAACACTTCCTCGACGTCATGGCCGAGCGCTACGGCGTGACCGAGGAGGACCGCTTCACGCAGCTCTTCGACCTGACCTTCGACCTCTCGGTGTTCGACATGTTCCTGGCCTGGCAGTGCGGCGGCTGCGTGTGCTGCCCGACGGCCGGACAGAAGATGATGCCCGCCTCCTACGTCGCCGCCGCGAAGCCGACGGTCTGGTTCTCCGTCCCCTCGACCGCCGCCGTCCTGAACAAGCTCCGGAAGCTCACGCCCGGCGCCTTCCCATCGCTGCGCTGGGCGCTCTTCTGCGGCGAGGCGCTGCCCGCCGATCTCGCGACGGCCTTCGCCGAAGCGGCTCCGGGCGCCACGCTCGAGAACCTCTACGGCCCGACGGAACTCACGATCGCCTGTACGCTCTACCGCTTCGACCCGGTGAGCTCGCCGGCCGAGTGCGAGCAGGGCCTCGTCCCGATCGGCGCGCCCTACCCCGGCATGGAGGTGCGCGTGGTCGACGAGGCGCTGCACGAGGTCGAGCCCGGCGAGTCCGGAGAGCTCTTGATGACCGGGCCCCAGCTCACACCCGGCTACTGGCGGGATGCGGAGAAGACCGCGGCGGCGTTCCTCGAGCCGCCGGGCGAAGACCGGGTCTTCTATCGCACCGGCGACCGCGTTCGGCGGCCGCTCGGGGACGAACCGATCAAATACCTGGGCCGCGCCGACCACCAGATCAAGATCCAGGGCTATCGCGTCGAGCTCGGCGAAGTCGAGGCACTGCTGCGGGACCTCGCGGGCACGGACACCGCGATCGCCGTCGGCTGGCCCGTCAACGCGGCAGGCGCGGACGGCGTGGTCGCCTTCGTCGGCTCCGGGATCGACACCGGCGCGCTCCTCAAGACCGCCCGGGCCCGGCTGCCGGCCTACATGGCACCGCGTGAGATCCGCGAGGTCGCCGAGTTCCCCCTGAACGCCAACGGGAAGGTCGACCGCAAAGCCCTTCGCGCGATGCTCGAGGCCAGCTAGTGCCCGGTTCCCACGCCCCGCGGCCGGCGCGTCTTCCTCGTGGGTAGCGATCCCCAAGCCCCCGCGGAGAACGAACCCGCCAAGGGCGCCCTCGGCACGCGCGCCGCCCGCGGCGCGGTCGCCAGCGTGATCGGCCTCGGCGCGGAGCAGGGGCTCCGCCTCGCGGGCAACGTCATCCTGTCGCGGCTCCTGTTCCCCGAGGCCTTCGGACTCATGGCCCTCGCGAACCTCTTGCTCACCGGCCTCCAGCTCATGTCGAGCGTCGGGATCCAGCCGGCCATCATCCGGCATCCCCGGGGCGAAGAGCGCGTCTTCCGCAACACGGCGTGGACGATCGAGGCCGCGCGCGGCGGCCTGATCTGGCTCGTGGCCCTCGCCGCGGCGGTCCCCCTCGCGCGGATCTACGAGCAGCCCGAGCTCGTGGCCATCGTCCCCGCCGTGACCTTCGCGGCGGTGATCCTCGGCTTCCAATCCATGCGCCTCGCGCTCGAGACGCGGCGGCTGCACCTCGGACGGGTGACCGCGATCGAGGCCACCGAACGGGCCGTCGCCGTCGTGGTGATGTGCCTCGTCGCCTGGTGGACGCGCTCGGTCTGGGCGCTGGTGGTGGGCGGCCTGGTCGGCGTCTCCGTCCGCGTGTTGCTCAGCCACACGCTGCTGCCGGGCGAACGCGATCGCCTCGCCTGGGACCGCGACGCCGCGCGCGAGCTCTTCGCCTTCGGCAAGTGGATCTTCGTCGCCGTGCTCTTCACCTTCCTGGCGCTCCGCATCGACGTCGTTCTGCTCGGGAAGCTCCTGCCGATCGCGACGCTCGGGGTCTACAGCATCGCCATCATGCTCCCGCTCCTGCTCGGCCAGGTCTCGGGGCGCCTCATCCAGAACGTGCTGATGCCGGCCCTCTCGGAGTCCTACCGCGGGGGCGAGACCCGCCTGGCCGAGAACTTCGACCGGGCCCGCTCCCTGATGCTGCCCCTCGGCCTGCTGGCCACGCTCGGGCTGGCCGTGGTCTCCCCCTCGTTCTTCTTCTACCTCTACGACGCCCGCTATCACGACGCGGGCTGGATCGCCCAGCTCGCCCTCCTTCCGGTCTGGTTCACCTTCCTCCAGGAGTCCGCGGGCCGTGTGCTGCTCGCCTGGGGCGATTCGCGCAGCTGGGCGTTCTCGAACATCGTGAAGACCGTGGCGAGCGCGGCGGGATGCTGGCTCGGCTTCCTCGCCGGCGGCCTGCCGGGCCTGATCGTCGGCGCCGGCGCGGGCGCGGCCTGCGGGTACCTCTTCGTGGCGCTGAAGATCGCTTGCGGGGGTGTTCCGACACTGCTACGCGACGCGGGCTTCACGCTGCTCGGCGCCGCCTTCGCCGCCCTGGCGATCCCCGGCGCCGCCGCCGCGGCGCGAGCCCTCGCGCTTCCGGATGCACCCTGGTGTCTCGGCCTCCTCGGTCTCGTCGCGCTGGCCCCCCTCGCGCTCTACGTCGGCTGGCTCGGGCTTCGGACCGCACGCCGTTGAGCCGAAACGGGGAAGAGCCGCAGCCGCGAACCTGACGAGAGCGCGGAGCGCCGGCCGAGGCCCGGCTCGGTCCGCGGCCGGTTGCTATCGTTGCGAACCTTTCGGAGAGGCCCGCCCAAGATGCGAACCCAGGTCGTCCCCTACACGGAGGAGTGGATCCCCCGCGTTCGAGACTTCAACCGCCGCATGGAAGCGGGCGGTACCCACTGGCGCTGGTACGAGAGCCCCGTCGACGAGTGGCTCCCGAAGCGCGGCGAGCACACCTGGCGCGAGTACTACCTCGCCGTCGAGGAAGGCGGCAGCGAGCCCTTCGTTCGCGGCGGCTACGCGCTGAAGCCCCACACCTGGCGCCTCGGCGGCGAGACCGACGTCGTGGCGGACTGGCAGGGCCCGATCACCGAAGGGGTCCTCTCCCGGAAGTTCGCCACGCTCGGCATACGCCTGATGCGCGAGATGCAGAAGCAGTACCCGCTGCTCTACAGCTGGGGCCACGGCGGGCTCGAACAGCCCATGCTCGAGATGCTCCGGCGCCTCGGCTGGCTGATCCACCCGACGCCCTTCTGCCTGCGCGTCCTGCGACCGGCCCGCTTCCTGCGCCACAACACCTACCTCCGCACCAGCCCCGCGCGGCGGCTCGCGCTCGACGCCCTGGCCTTCAGCGGCGCGGGCGCGATCGGGCTCCGGGCGATGCACGCCGGCCTCGCCCTGCGCGGACGGCGCTCGGCGGCAGCGGAAGCGGAGCTCGTGCCCGAGTTCGGGAGCTGGGCCGACGATCTCTGGGAGCGCTGCGCGCCGGCCTACTACGGCATCGCCCAACGGGACGCGGCGACCATGAACCTGCTCGTGCCCGAGGTCGGCTGGCCTCCGGGGCTCCGGCTGCGCGTGACCCGGGGCGGCGAGACGCTCGGCTTCGCCGTCGTGCTCGACAAGCAGATGGAGAGCGACCGGCGCTTCGGCAACTGCCGGGTCGGCTCGATCGTCGACGGGCTCGCCCTCCCCGAGCACGCCGAGGCCGTGGTGGGCGCCGCCTACCGCTTCCTCCGGGCCCGCGGCGTCGACCTCATCATGTCGAACCAGTCCCACCCCGCCTGGCTCGACGGCTTCGCGGCCCACGGCTTCGCCCTGGTCCAGGATCGCCGCTTCTTCGCGGCCTCCCCCGCCCTGCGCGAGCGCTTCGGCCCGAACGAAGAAGGCCTCGCCGGGCTCCACCTCACGAACATGGACGGCCACGGCCCGATGCTGCTCGGGTGACGGAGCCCATGGAAGACACCGCGCGCGGGCCGGCATCCCTGCGCGACGTCCTCGTCGTCATCCTGAACTACCGCGTCGCGGACCTCGCCCTCGGCTGCCTGCGCGAGCTGGCGGCGCAGATCCCGGGCCAGCCCGGCTGCCGTGCCGTCGTCGTCGACAACGACTCCGGGGACGGCTCGGCCGAACGCATCGAGGCGGCCATCGAGGCCGAGGGGTTCGGAGCCTGGGCGAAGCTCGAGCGCTCGCCCCACAACGGCGGCTTCGCCGCGGGGAACAACTTCGCGATCCGCCCGGCCCTGGCCGCCGAGCCCTACCGCTACGTGTGGATCCTGAACCCCGACACGATCCCCCGGCCCGGCGCGGGCCAGGCGCTCTTCGAGTTCCTCGAGGCCCACGGCGACGTCGGCATCGCGGGCAGCCGGCTCGAGGACGCCGACGGGACCCAGCACCACTCGCGCTACCGCTTTCCCTCGCTCCAGAACGAGTTAGATGGCGCGATCGGCCTCGGCGTGGTCTCCCGGCTCCTCGCCCGCTGGCAGATCGCCCCGCCCCTCGTGCCCGAGACGCACCCGATCGACTGGGTCGCCGGCGCGAGCATGATGATCCGCCGCGAGGTGCTCGAAGAGGTCGGCCTGCTCGACGAAGGCTTCTTCATGTACTTCGAGGAGGTCGACCTGTGCCGCCGCGCGCGGCTCGCCGGCTACCCGTGCTGGTACGTCGCCGAGAGCCGCGTCGCGCACATCGCGGCCCAGAGCTCCGGGATCGACCGGCGCGAGAGCGACCATCCGCGGCTACCCGACTATTGGTTCGAATCCCGGCGACGCTACTGGCTGAAGAACCACGGCCTGCTCTACGCCGCCGCGGTGGACCTCGCCGCCCTGTGCGGCGTCGCCTTCGCAAGCCTCCGCACGCGCCTCGGCGGACGCGAGAACCCGCACCCGGACCACTACCTCGGGGATCTCTTCCGCCACAGCGTGTTCGTGCGCGGCGGGCGCGTCGACCCCCCGGCGATTCAGTCCCTGGCCGCCACGGGCGGCGCCTCCTCCTCGAGAACCTGACGGAGCGTCGCGTCGAGCCGCGCCAGGTTCTCGGCCAGGGAGAACTCCTGCTCGACCCGCTCGCGGCCTCCGCGGCCGAGTGCGCGCCGCAGGCTCTCGTCCCGAGCGATCTCGGCGAGACACGCCGCCGTGGCGGCGGCGTCGCCGCTCGGCACCATGCGCCCCGAGCGCCCGTCCTCGACCAGTTCCCGAATCGCGGGCAGGTCCCCGGCCACGACCGGGACGCCCATGGCCATCGCCTCCATCAGCACCACCGGGATCCCGTCGCGGTCGCCCGTGGTCTCGCACGGGCGGCTCGGCAGACACAGCACGTCGGACTCGGCGAGGAGCGCCCGGACGGCTTCGTTCGCGATGGCCCCTTCGAAGCGCACGCGGTCCGCACAGCCGAGTTCCCGCGCCAGGGCCTCGAGCGCGGGCCGCTCGGGCCCGTCCCCCGCCAGACGAAGCGTCCAGGCCGCACCCTCGGTGGCTTCGAGCTCCGCCAGCGCACGAAGGAGGACGTCGATGCCTTTCTTCGGGATCAGGCGCGCCACGGCGGCGACCCGCAGGGGTGCGCCCGGCTCGCGCCCCTTGCCCGTCGGCTGGAAGGATTCGACGTCGACCCCGCAGCGCACCACGCGATAGCGGCCGCCGTCGGCCGCGTAGAGCTCGCGGTACCAATCGCGATGCCACTCGCTGATGCACGAGACGTAGCGGGCCCGCTCGAGCTTCCTGGCGAGCAGGCTGCGCCGGTCGAAGAGGTCGTTCGCGTGGCCGACGAAACCGAAGGGCCGGCCGAGCTGCAGCGAGGCGTACATCGCGACCCCGCAGACGGCGTTCGCGAACTGGCAGTGGACCAGGGCCACGCCCCGTTCGCGCAGCCAGCGTGCGACGCCCAGCCCGAGCAGTGCCTGGGGCAGCACGGCGAATCGGCGCCCCGGCGAGAGGGGTTCTCCCGGGTGCAAGGCATCGGCAACGGCCGTGCCGAACGTGCGCAGGCTGCGCAGTGGGTGACGCAGCACCTCGAGCAGCGCCCGGACCAGCGAGCCCGGAAGCCCCGGCCCCTGGACGGTGAGATCCGCGCTGCGCACCTCGGCGTGGGCGCGCGGGCGGTCCCCGAGCGGGTTCAGCCGGACCACGTGGATCGGCCAGCCGAGCGCGCGCAGGCCCTCGACCTCGCGGTACACGAAGGTCTCGGTCAGCGCCGGGTAGATCGGCGCCAGGACCGCGATGGGCGGCTGCGTGGCCGCCGCGGGGCCTCGCTCAGGGCTTTCGGGAGCCGCTTGCATCCTCGCGCCTCGATGATAATTTCGGTAGCAAAATTAGCGTCTTAGCCGCCCTTCCGCGCCCTCGACGCGAGGCGGCTCGATTTCGTGACCCCTTCGGGGCCCGGACGGGCACTCACCCGGTGGCCGCCCCCCGCAGGACACCCTTCGTCGCAAGACGCAGGACACTCGTCGCAGGAGTTTGCCGCCATGTCCATCCAGCCCGGGAGCGACCCGTCGACGCCCACCAGCGCCGCGCACGGTGAGGCCCCTCGCCCCGACGCCCCGTCCCTCGACGTCTCGCCCGAGGACCCCACGCTCCAGGAGCTCCTGAACCCCCTGGACGTCCGCGCGCTCTCCGAGCAGTGGTCGAGCCATCGTCCCACCCATTACGTCTGCATCGACGGTCTCCTGAAGCCCGACTTCGCCCGGCAGGTCGCGGCCGCCTACCCCACCTTCGACCAGGCGCGCGAGGTCGGCCGCCAGTTCACCTGGGTCAACGAGGACGTGAAGGTCCAGGTCACCGATTCCGAGATCTTCCCCGAGCCCGTGAAGCGGCTGAACGCGCTCCTCGCAAGCCCGGTTTTTCTGGACACGCTCTCGCAGATCACCGGCATCCCGCGCCTGCTCGCCGACCCGGAGCTGGCCGGCGGCGGCATCCAGGTCATGGGGAAGCAGGGGCATCTCGGCGTCCACGTCGACTTCAACATGAACCCCGCGCGCACGATGCACCGCCGGCTCAACATCATCGTCTATCTCTCCGATGCCTGGCAGGAGAGCTGGGGAGGCGAGTTCGAGCTGTGGGATCCGCGCGTGAAGGAGTGCCTCGGCACCTGGACCCCCGCGTTCAACCGCGCGGTGATGTTCAACACGACCACCGAGAGCTTCCATGGCGTCCGCGCCGTGAAGGCCCCGAGCGGCTTCACCCGGAACTCCTTCGCCGGCTTCTACTACACCGAGGAGGCCCCGGCCGACTGGGATGGCGAGTTCCACGACACGATCTACAAGCCCCGGCCCGGCGAATGGCTGAAGCGGGTCCAGATGCCCGTCGAGCACGTGCAGCGCAATGCCCTGCCCTGGCTGCGGCGCATGAAGCACCGCGTCCTGGGGGAGCGCTAGCGTGAAGGACCGCTACGTCGTCGTCACGCCGGCGCGCAACGAAGAGGACACGATCGGGAAGACCCTCGCGTCGATGGTCGCCCAGACGATCCGTCCGATGCAGTGGATCATCGTGAACGACGGCTCGACGGACCGGACGCGCGAAATCGTCGAGGCGTACACGCGCAAGCACGATTGGATCGTGCTCTTCGACCGCCGCGACCGCGGCTTCCGCCAGCTCGGCGCAGGCGTCGTCCACGCCTTCGACGAGGGCCTCGCCGAGAGCACCGTCGCGGATTGGGACTTCGTCGTGAAGCTCGACGCCGACCTCTCCTTTCAACCCGACTACTTCGAGAACCTGCTGCGCCGCTTCGACGCCGATCCGAAGCTCGGCATCGCGAGCGGCAAGACCTTCCTCCCGCAGCCCGACGGCAGCTTGAAGATCGAGTGGTGCCACGACGAGCACGTGCGCGGCCCGGCGAAGATGTACGCCCGCCACTGCTGGGAGGCCATCGGCGGGCTCGAGGCGGTGCGGGGCTGGGACATGATCGACGAGACCCACGCCCAGATGCGGGGCTTCGAGACGCGCAGCTTCATCGAAGAGGAAATCCTGCACCACCGCCCGATCGACGGCCGCCAGAGCAACGTCTACCGCAGCCGCTTCGACATGGGCCGGCTCCACTACCGCTTCGGATACCTCTGGCTCTACAACCTCGTGCGAAGCACGCGCAGCACGCTCCAGGACTACCCGCGCGTGATCGGCGGCATCCTGCTCTTCCTCGGCTGGCACTGGGCCTGGCTCCGGCGGGACGAACGCCGCGACGAGGCCTTCATCGAGTTCGTGCAGGAGAAGCAGCGCGCGCGCATGCGCTTCGGGCAGCTCTTCGACTACCTGCGCAGCCTCCGGCCCGGCGCCGCGCACTGAGCGCCGCCGAGCGGGCGCCGTTCAGGGGCCCGCCGCCACCTCCTGCTCGTTCCGGCTCTGCTGGAGTCGGAAGAGGACGTCGTCCACGACCTGCCAGGCGTCCATGCCGCCGCGGCAGAGCAGCCGGAAGAGATCCAGATCCTCGCCGCCCTCGACCTTCACGCGCGGGAGTTCGATCGCACGCGAATCGGCGGCGACGACCCCGTGGCGTGAGGTGAAGCCGAAGTCGTAGCCGCTCTCGAGAAGTGCCCGCGCGGTGGCCTCGTTGAAGTCGGCCCGGGTCCCGAACGGGTAGGCGAAGGACTCGATCGGCCGGCCGAGACAGTCGCCCAGGAGTCCGCGCGAGCGCCGGGCCTCGTCGAGGATCTCCGCGGCCGGGAGCTTCGCCAGCGAGCGGTGGGTGTGGTTGTGGGAGCCGACCACGAGCCCGGCCTGCTCGAGCTCGGGGAGTTCCGGCCAGTCGAGGTAGCGCTCGGGCTGCCGCGCTCCGGCCTCGGCGTTTCCGACCAGGCTCGTCGTCACGAAGGCCACCGCCGGGACGGCGTGCCGGGCCAGGGTGGGTGCGGCGACCGTGAGCGCGCTCTCGAAGCCATCGTCGATCGTCACGAGCACCGAGCCGGAGCGGATCGTCCCCTGCCCGCCGAGGAAGGCACCGAGGTCCGCGAGCGAGATCGCACGGCCCTCGCTCGCCAGCCAGGCCATCTGTCGGTCGAAGGCCTCCGGGGTGACGGCGAAGGGGTCGTGGCGCTCGTTGCCGAAGCGGTGGTAGGTCAGGACGCGGACGTGGGCGGCCGCGAAGCGCTCGCGCGCGGCGAGGCTCCCGGTCGCGAAGGAGCCCCACATGCAGGCACGCCGCGCGGCCTTCTTGACGACCCAGCGGGTCGAGCGAACGGGCTTGCCCTTCACCGCGAGAACCAGCGGGCGCGGATCAGCCGAGCCAGGAACACCGGATTCCCGAGCACGTACCGCCGGGCTTTGGCCGGCTGGCGTCGCAGCAGGTGGAGCCACTCGAAGCCGAGGCGCCGCACCCAGGCGGGTGCCCGGTCGAGGTCGCCGGCCCAATAGTCGAACAGCCCCCCCGTGCCCATGCAGACGCGAACGTCGAGCTGCTCGCGATGGCGGGCGAGCCAGCGCTCCTGGAGCGGGTTGCCCATGCCGACCATCAGGAGGTGCGGCTTCACCGCGTTGATGCGTTCGATCGCGGCCTGCGAGCCGGCGTCGTCGAGGTAGCCGTGGTGGTGGCCGGCGAGCTCCCAGCCCGGGAAGGCCTCCCGGGCATGGGCCGCCGCGCGCGCGTTCGCGGCCTCGCTCGCGCCGAGCAGGTAGTAGCGGAAGCCCCGGCCCGCGAAGCGGCGGAAGAGCTCCGGAACCAGATCGGTTCCGTTGACGTTGTCCCGCAGGCGGTGGCCGTGCAGGATGCGCGCGGCCCAGCGCACGCCCGTCCCGTCGCCGAAGACCCGCTCCGCCGAGCAGAGCACCTCCCGGTAGCCCGGGTCTTCGCAGGCCAGGTTCAGGGTGTGGGCGTTCGCGAAGAAGACCGGGTGGGTCGGCCCGCCGCCGGCGACGAGCAGGCTCTCGACCCAGGCGAGCGCCTCTTCCATCGTCCAGTCCGAGATCGGGACGCCGAGAATCGGGACGTCCCGCTCGCTCCCGGGGAACGCGGGCGCGCGGCCCGCGGCCTCGAGGGGACCGCCGGTGCCCGATTCAGGGGTGGAGGACGGCTTGGGCCTGGCGTGAGTTTCGTTCATCGCGGCGTTCGAATCCTAGCCTTCCGGGTCGGCTCGAATCGGAGAAACCCTGAGGAAATCACCGGCCGGAAGCGGCCCGGCTCGCGAAACCTCAGCCTGCGAGCCCCATCCACCGATGCGCCCTGCTGGAGCTTCGGGCACCATCGCGGCCCCCGGGCGTGCACGCCCGGCGCCGGAACCCAGGAGACCGCCCAGCGAGCATGCCCGGACTGACCCTGGAAGAGATCCTGCCGCGCCTCCGCTGCCCGCGGACCGGGCAGCCGCTCGAGCGGGCGGGGAACTCGGTGCGGACCGCCAGCGGCTCGCAGATCTACCCGGTGACCGGCGACGTCCCGGACCTGCGCGTCGCGCCCGAGCGGCTCTCCCTCGACCTGCCCTGGTGGGAACCCTGGGAGGAGCTCGACGGCCTGCGCTTCGACCCCCCGGAGCCGCTTCCGGCCGACCGGGCTCGCGACCTCCCCTATCACCTCGACCGGCACCTCGCGACGATTCCCGGCGAGGAGGGCAACGGCCGCTGGGTGCTCGAGGTCGGCTGCGGCGAGCGTCAGTGCGAGAGCTGGTTCGCACCGCGCGGCTTCCACTACGTCGGAGCCGACGTCGACCACCGCGGCATCGGGCCCCACGTCCAGGTGGACGCGCACAACCTCCCGATCACCGACGGCTCCTTCGACCTCTACCTCTCGCTCGCCGTCTACGAGCACCTGGCCTCGCCGCTGCTCGCTGCGCGCGAAGGCTTCCGCGTGCTCCGGCCCGGCGGGCTCTTCCTCGGCACCGCCGCCTTCGTCTACAAGTTCCACGACCGCGCGAGTTTCCATCACATGAGCCACGCCGGACTGCTCTGGACCCTGCGCATGGCCGGTTTCGAAGTCGAGCGCCTGTGGCCGGACTGGCGCTGGACGGATGCGATTCCGGAGATGGCGTTTCCGCCGGGACCGGAGGGCAAGCCCTTCGCCTGGGCCGCGCGGCTCGGGCTGAAGACGCTCGACGCCGCCTTCCGCGCCGCCTCGGGCGTGGCCCGGCGGGTCGCGCGCAAGCCGGGCCCCGACCGGCACACACGCGAGACCGAGATGGCGGGGTCGATCACCTTCGTCGCCCGCAAGCCCGAGGACCCGGGCCGTGGCTAGCGACGCGCTTCGTGTCGGCCTCGTGGGCTGCGGGCTGGCCGCCCGCGAACTCCACCTGCCGTGCCTCCGCGCGCTGCCCGGCGTCGAAGCCGTCGCGCTCTGCGACACGGACGAAGCGCGCATGGCCGAGGTCGGCGACGCCTTCGGCATCGCCTCGCGCTACCGGGACGCCAAGGCCCTCTTCGCCGAGGCGGGCCTCGACGCCGTCCTCGTCCTGACGCCGCCCGAATCCCACGCGGCCCTCGCCCTCGCGGCCCTCGACGCCGGCCTGCACGTCCTCGTCGAAAAGCCCTTCAGCTACGACCTCGCCGAGGCCGATCGCGTGGTCGAGCGCGCCCGCGAAACCGGCCGCACGCTCTCGGTCATCCACAACGAGCTCTTCAACCCGAGCATCGACGCGCTGCGCGGCCTGCTCGCCCGGGGTGAGATCGGCTCGCTGTGCTCCGTGCAGTACACGGCGGCCCTGCGGCACCAGCTCTTCGTCCCCGACCCGTGGTACTACCGGACCGCCGGCGGACGCATGGGCGAGACGCTGCCCCACGCGCTCTGCCTGCTCGTCGAGGTGATCCCGGACCTCGAGGTTCTCCACGTCGACGCCCGCAAGCTCGGCCACCAGATCGGACCGGCCGGCTTCGAGGACGTCGACTTCGGCATCGACGAACTGCGCGTCGACTTCGCGAGCCGCGACGGTCAGCAGACGGCCCACGTCTGGTACAGCTTCAACACCGAGATCCCGACGAGCCTCGTGCTGGCCGGGACCCAGGGCCACCGCATCGTGTATCCCTTCGGTCGGATCACGGAACTGACCGCCACGCCCACCCAGGTGCGCCAGGAGATGCCCGGGCTGCTCGCCCACGCCGGGCGGCGCGCCCTGCACAGGCTCCGTCTCTCCCGGCCCGGACCGGAGCCCGTCGAGGCGACGTCGCACTACCGCGAACTCGCCGACTTCTTCGCGGCCGCCCGCGCCGGACGGGAGGCCGCCGTGACGCCCCACGCCGCCCGCGAGGTCGTGCGCCTCTGGCAGACGATCGTCTCCCACTACGACGAACGCATCGCGCCGCCCCGCGTTTAGCGAAGGAGAGGCCGGACGATGCTCTCGAGCGCGTCCGCGATCGCGCGGTGGCCGCGGGGGTTCATGTGGGCGCCGCCGCAACTCAGGTAGAGCGCGCAGGGTGTTTCCTCGCCGAGACCCGCGAGGAGCGCGTCGGCCAGGCGCGGCGTCTCGATCCCGCGCCGCGCGAGCTCCTCGAGCAGGGGCTCGTAGGGCAGCGGCTCGCCGCCGCGCACCGCGACGAGGTCCCGCTCGTCGGGGATCACCATCACGAGGGGCCGCTGTCCCCGGGCGCGGGCGTCGCGCACGAAGGTCTCGAGGATGTCCGCCGTCAGGGTCATGGCGCCGGAAGGATGCTCGGGCCGGTAGAACGGCGCGTAGCTGAGCTCGCCGCGAAGGGCCGCGCGGACGCGGTACTGCCCGATCACCCGCAGCATCGAGAGCGTGTACGGGAAACGCAGCGCGACGATTCCCGCGGGCCCGCCCGGCGTGAAGTACTCGTGCTCGAGCGGGTCCCCGTAGCCGAAGCGCGGGAGCTCCTCTTCCGCCGGGGTCGGCAGATCGAGCGGGGTGAGCGGGCCGTCTCCGGCGGAGACGAAGCGCGGCTTCCAGCCGAAGCCGCCCCCGGTCAGGAAGCCCCGGTAGCGGTTCACGTTGCGGATCACGTTCTCGGTGTAGTGGGCGAGCAGCACGACCTGCGCCGGCTCCTCGAAGCGGTGGCGATGGCGGAGCAACGCCTGGTCGCTGCCGTACCCGCCGACGCCGTAGTTCGCGACGCGGCAGCCGAGCGCCGCCCCGAGCACTTCGGCGTAGGCCTCCTCGGCCTCGACCTCGTCGCCGAAGGTGAAGGAGTCCCCGAAGACGGCCATGCAGGGCGGCTCGGCCGGGTCCGCCGCGCCCGGGCCCACGCGGCGCGCACCGCGCGAGTCGTACTGTTCGCCGCCGAGCGAGGCCGGGCTCGGCCAGCCGAGCAGCGGATCCCGCCGCTCGAGGTAGCGGGCGTAGCCCTCGCTCCCCGGCGCGCGATAGACGACCCCGCGCGCGGCCAGCAGGTTGCCGCCAACGCAGGAGGTGAGCTCGAGGGGCAGGAGCATCAGCAGCGCGAGCAGTCCGAACTTCGCGGCGGTGCGTCCCACTCAGCGCGCCTCGGCCAGGCCCGCGAGCCACTGCCCGTCCCGGCGGAGCAGACGGCCCTCGACGACGCGGCGTTCGCCCGCACCGAAGCCCGGGGTCTCGGCCCTGAAGCGGCCCGCGATGGGCTCGAGCGCGGTCTCGACGTCCTGGAACCCCCAGCGCTCCCGCCGCGACGGGAACGCCGCCTTGTACACGCACTCCTTCACGACGAAGATCCCGTGGGCGAGACGGCCGCGCTCGGCCTCGGGCTGACGCGACAGCCATTCGCGCTCGGCGTGCGTCGCGATGCGCGGCCAGAGCGCCGGCTCGAGCGGCGTGTCCGGCTCGACGTCGACGCCGAGGGCCGTGACGTCGTCGCACGAAGCGACCGCGACGACACACCATTCGCGCGTGTGGGAGATGCAGCCGAGCGCGCCCTCGGGCCAGAGCGGCACGCGGTCCGCATCGCGCAGGAGCGGAGCCTCGGGCCAGCCGGCCTCCGCGAGCAGGGTCCGGGCGAGGCGGCGTCCGGTCGCGAACTCCCGGCGCCGCACCTCGACGGCCCGCGCGACGAGCGCCTGCTCCTCGGCCAGGAGCGTCTCGACCGGGGTCGACGTCGGCGCCGCCGCGACGCGGACGCCGGGCGCTCCGTCGAAGAGCCCGGAGACGTCGAGGCCCGGCATCGAAGGGGTATGGACGAGGTCCGGCATGCGAACCGGAGGGTTAGCGGACATTCCCGGCGGCAGCCTGGGCCGCTTCGATCACGGCGCGCATCTTCGCGCCGAGCACCCGCACGTAGGGCTCGAGCACCATGCCGTCGTGATCGCCCGGCACCTCCTCGAGGTGCACCGATTCGGCGTAGGGGCCCCAGAAGTTCAGGGGGTCGACGAGCTCGCGCCGCTCGTTCGCGACCCGGCCGCGCCCGAGCGGGTGGGACGTGTCGAGCGCCGGCCGGAAGAGCGCCACACCGCCCTCGTACCGGCGGAGGGTGTAATGGTCGAGCGCTTCGCGGAAGGCGCCCTCGATCTGCCCCGAGCGGAACTCGGCCGGCGTGACCTCCTGGATCTCCGGCACGGGCGCCCGCCGCGTCAGGCGCTCGAGCTCCCAGCGCACGCGGTTGCGCGCCCAGGTCACGAGATAGCCCGGGCCGAGGCGGCGCAGGCGCTGGAGCTGGATGCGTGCGCGTTCGAGGCCGTTCGGCCGGCGGATCGGACCGGCCGGCGTGTCGAGCAGGATCACCGTCGCGACCTCCTCGCCCTCGGCGCGGAGCTGGTGGGCCATCTCGAAGGCCGTCAGTCCGCCGCCGGAGAAGCCGCCGAGGAAGTACGGCCCCTCGGGCTGCACGGTGCGGATCTCGCGCAGGTAGTCGCGCGCCATGTCCTCGAAGCGGGTGTGGGGCTCTTCGTCGCCGTAGAGGCCGCGCGCCTGGATCGCGAAGACCGGCTGGTCCTCGCCGAGGTGCGCCGCCAGGTGCCGCAGGTTCAGCACGTTCCCGAACATCCCGGAGACCAGGAAGAACGGCGCCTTCGTCGCCTCCTTGACGTCGTTCATCGGCACCAGGAAGTCGTAGGCCCGGCGCCGGCGCTTCGGCGCCTCGCCCTCGGATGCCTCGCCGACCTCCTCGCGGAGGAGCTCTGCACAGGCGGCGACGGTCGGCGCGTCGAAGAGCACCGAGAGCGGGAACTCGACGCCGTACTTCTTCTTGATCGCGGCGAACAGGCGCACGGCGATGAGCGAGTGGCCGCCGAGCTCGAAGAAGTCGTCCTCCACGCCGATCGGATCGACCCCGAGGAGTTCCTCCCAGAGCGCGACCAGGGCCTCTTCGATCTCGTCGCGCGGCTCGACGTACTCGCTCGCGAGGGAGGGCCGCGCGAACTTCACGCCCGCGCCGGCCTGCTCCTCGGCGCCGACCTCGGCGTGGCGCTTGCGCAGGAGGTCGAGATCGATCGAGCTCACGAGCACCTGGGCCGGGGTCTCGTGGCCGAGGATGCGCTCGAGCGCGGCCATGCCTTCGTCGACGCGGATGCCGGCCTCGAAGGACTCGAGGAAGACGCGCTCGGCGGCGGAGGTCCCGCTCGGCCCGGCGCTCGGCGGCGCCGCCTCGAGGGCACGCGGCCCGGCGATGCGCCGCATCGTGAACCCGGTGACCTCGACGAGCACCCGCCCGCCGAGATCCGCCAGGGTCACGTCGAAGGCCGCGGTCTCGCCGCCGGCCTGGTTGCTCCGGCGCGCCCGCACGTGGCTCACCAGCTCCCGCTCGAGCGGGGCGTGGATCGCGACGCGGTCGTAGGAGAGCGGCACGTAGAGCTGCTCGCCGGGCTCGTAGCCGGGGACGAGCCGCAGGGCGAAGCCGGTGGCGAGGTCGAGCAGCGCCGGGTGGAGATGGTGGTCGTCGAGGTCGCGGCTGAACTCGCTCGAGAGGGCGAGCCGGGCGAGCGCCCTGCCCTCGCCGAAGCCCGTGCGCTCGAGGCAGCGCCAGCGGGGCCCGAAGGCCAGCAGCACGTCCTGGTCGCTGGCGAGGTCCGTCCCCTCGCGGAGATCTCCCGTGCAGGCCGCCGCCAGCGTCGGCACGTCGAGCGACGCCGCGGGCTCCGGGGCTCCCGGACGGACACGGCCCTGGGCGTGGAGGACGGGCTCCGCGGAAGCGCCCTCCTCGGCGTCGAGGTCGCGGCTGCGGATCTCGAAGCGCAGCACGTCGCCGTCCCGTTCGAGTTCGAGCTCGATGCGGCGCTCGCCGTCGTCCGGAACCTCGAGCGGTGCCAGGAACTGCACGCCCTCGAGGCCGAAGGCGGCGCCCTCGAGCAGGTCGGACGCGGCGGCCCGGGCGAGTTCGAGGTAGCCCGTGCCCGGCCAGACGGCGCGGCCATCCTTCAGGCGGTGCTCGTCCAGCACCCAGCGGTCCTGGGGCGAGAGCTCGCTCGCGTAGAGCGTCCGGCCGCCGCCGAGATCGATGCGCTCGTCGAGCAGCGGATGCGCCACGCGCAGGTGTTCGGCGCCGGCGTCGACGTCATCTCCGCGCAGGCCGCGCTGGATCTGACGGGCCATGCCGACCTCGTTCCAGACGCCCCAGCCGACGGTCACCGTGCGCGGGCCGGGCGCCCCGCGGCGGCTGGCCGCGAAGGCGTCGAGGAAGGCGTTCGCGCCGGTGTAGTCGACCTGGCCGGGCGGGCCGAGGACCGTGCTCGTCGACGAGAAGAGCACGAGGAAGTCGAGCGCGCTGTCCGCGAAGAGCTCGGCGAACACGAGGGTGCCGTGAACCTTCGGCGTGAAGACGCGCTCGGCCGCCTCCGGGCTCTTCATCGGGATGACGCCGTCCTCGATCGTGCCGGCCGCGTGGAAGACACCATGAAGCGGCCCGAAGCGCGCCTCGGCCTCCCGCACGACTTCGCGCATGCGTTCGATGTTCGCGACGTCGCCCGTGGCGACCCAGACCTCGGCGCCCGCCGCCTCGAGCCGCCGGATGCGGCGGATGCGTTCGCTCGTGCCGTCGCGTTCGCCGTGGCGCTCGAGCCAGGCGTCCCAGGCCTCTCGCTCCGGGAAGCCGCGGCGCGAGAGCAGCACCAGCCGTGCCTTCGCGCGCTCGGCGAGCTGCTCGGCCACCGCGAAGCCGATGCCGCCGAGGCCGCCGGTCACGAGGTACGCCCCGCCGTCCCGCAGCGGCGTCCCGCCCGCTTCGAGCGTCTCGGGCGCGAGCTTCTCGAGGGTCTGCTCGAAGCGCACGTCGCCGCGGTAGGCCACGACGTCCGCGGTCGCGCCTTCGCCCAGTTCGCCGAGCAGCCGATCGAGCAGCGCCGCCATCGGCGAGCCCTCGCCGGACGCGCGCTCCGCGCCGGGGACCTCGACGTCGACGTTCCGGCAGCGGACCTCGGGGAACTCGTGAGGGATCACGCGCAAAGGCCCGAAAACGGTGGCTTTGTCGGGGTGCGGCAGAGCCTCCCCGGAGACGGAGTGCAGCCCCGTCGAGAGCAGATCGATGCGGCGGGCGCCGGACGAGTCTTCGCCGGCGAGGGCCTGCATCAGGAAGAGCAGGCTGTAGAAGCCGCGCTCCTGGTTGCGGTGGAAGAAGCTCGATCCCGCACGCGCGCTCTCGTCCGCGGTGACGAGCCAGAGGTGGACGATGCGGTCGGGCAGCGCTTCGCTTTCGTTCAGCGCCTGCACCAGCTGGTCGTAGCCGTCGCGGCCGGCTTCCGGAGCCAGGGCGAAGTCGTCGTCGCCGAAGCGGTAGAAGGCGTCGCCTTCCTTCACCGTGACGACCCGGTGCCCCGCCCCGCGCAGGCGCGCGACGAGCTCGCTCCCGATCCCGGCGGCGTCGAGGAAGAACAGCCACGTGCGCGGCTCTTCTTCGGCGGCGGACTTCCCGGGCGGCGGCGCCGTGTGCCAGGCAGGCCGGCGAAACCAGTCGTCCGGGTCCGTGAGCTTCTCGATCGGGAGGACGGGCGCCGGCGCTTCGTAGCGCGCCGTGCCGGGTTCGATCCAGTAGCGCTGCCGCTCGAAGGGATAGGTCGGGAGCGTCAGACGCTGCCGATCTTCGCCGCGGTGGTACTGCTCCCAGTCGACCGAAGCCCCGCCGATCCAGACCCGGCCGAGCGCCAGGTGGAAGAAGTCCGCGTCGGCGATGGCTTCCTCGGGATGTCGCAGGGAGGACACGACGGGTTGCCCGGGGCTGGCCGATGCGTGCTGGCGCGCGAGCGAGCCGAGGGTCTTGCCGGGCCCGACTTCGAGCAGGACCCGGCCGGGCGTCTCGAGCAGCGTGCCGACGCCGTCGGCGAAGTGCACGGTGTGGCGCAGGTGCTGGACCCAGTAGTCCGGGTTCGTCGCCTGGTCGTCCGAGAGCCACGTCCCCGTGCGGTTCGAGACGATCGGGATCTCCGGCGGGTGGAGCTCGATGCTCCGCAGGTACGCGCCGAACTCTTCCAGGATCGGATCGAGCAGGGGCGAGTGCGCCGCGACGGAGATCCGCACGCGCTGATGGTCGACTTCGTCTTCCGCGAGCCGCTTCTCGAGCCGATCGATCGCCGCGTCCGAACCCGAGATCACGCACAGGCTCGGCCCGTTCACCGAGGCCAACACCGTGTCCTCGGCGACGTACTCGGCCGCCCGGTCCGCCGGGAGCGAGAGGCTCATCATGCCGCCCGGCTCGGTGGTCTCGAAGAGCCGGCCGCGCAGGGTCACCAGGCCGAGGGCGTCTTCGAAGGACATGACGCCGGCGAGGCAGGCCGCCGTGTTCTCCCCCATGCTGTGCCCGATCAGGGCCTGGGGCTTCACGCCGAAGGACATCCAGAGCTTCGCCAGCGCGTACTCGAGGATGAAGATCGCCGGGAGCTGCAGCGCCGGGCGCTGGAAGGTCTCGGCCGCGGCTTCGAGGCCGGCGTCCTCCGGGAACCAGACGTCGCGCAGGTCGAGATCGAACCGCGTGCGGAGGATCTCGAGGCCGCGGTCGACGTGCTCGCGCACGATCGGCTCATCCTCGTAGAGCCCGAGTCCCATGCGCGGGTACTGGGCGCCGCCTCCCGGCAGGAGGAACGCCGTCGAGGGGCTCGGGCCGGCGACCTGCCCGCTCGCCACGGTGCGCTTGTCCGGCGTCTCGAGGCGCGCGATGGCCTCCTCGACCGTGCGGCACACGACGCCCTTGCGATGGTCGAGGGGCTTCCGGCCGACCTGGAGCGTCCAGGCGGCGTCCGCGAGCGGCACGTCCGGGTTCGCGCGCAGATGCTCGGCGAGCCGCTGGCTCGCCTCCGCGAGCGCGGCCGGCGTGCGCGCCGAGAGGGGAAGCAGCTGGACCGCGCGGCCCGCGCCGCTCGGCTCCGGCGGCGGAGGCTCCTCGAGGATCACGTGGGCGTTCGTGCCGCCGACGCCGAGGGAGCTCACCCCGGCGATCCGCGGCGCCTCGCTCTCCCAGACGCGATGCTCGGCGTTGACGTAGAACGGGCTCGTATCGAAGTCGATCGCCGGGTTCGGCCGCTCGTAGTGGGGCGAGGGCGGGATCTCCCCGTGTTCGAGTGCCAGCACGACCTTGATGAAGCTCGCCACGCCGGCGGCGGTATCGAGGTGCCCGATGTTCGGCTTCACCGAGCCGAGTCCGCAGTAGCCCTTGCCTTCGCTCGTCTCGCGGAAGGCCTGAGTCAGCGCGGCGACCTCGATCGGATCCCCCACGGACGTCCCGGTGCCGTGGGCCTCGACGTAGCCGATCTCCTCGGCCGAGACGCCTGCCACGGAGATGGCCTCGGCGATGGCCGCGGCCTGGCCCTCCACGCTCGGCGCGAGGTAGCCCGCCTTCTGCGAGCCGTCGTTGTTGATCGCGGAGCCGCGGATGATCGCGCGGATCGGGTCGCCGTCCTCGATGGCGTCCTCGAGCCGGCGAAGCGCCACCACGCCCGAGCCGTTGCCGAAGACCGTCCCGGCCGACTGCGCGTCGAAGGCGCGACAGTGACCGTCCGGCGAGAGGATCTCGCCCTCCTGGTAGAGGTACCCGACCTCGTGGGGAACGTTGAGCGTGCTGCCGCCCGCGAGCGCCATGTCGCACTCGCGCGAGAGCAGGCTCTGGCAGGCCGCGTGGATGGCGACGAGCGAGGTCGAGCACGCCGTCTGCACGTTCACGCTCGGCCCGGTCAGGTTCATCTTGTACGATACGAAGGTCGAGAGGAAGTCCTTGTCGTTGTTCGTGTGGCGGAGGAGGAACCAGCCGACCGAGTTCACGAGGTCCGGATTGCTCAGGATGTTGTGGATGAAGTACGTGCCCATCCCGCAGCCGCCGAAGACGCCGACGGCGCCCGGGAAGCCGGTGGCGGTGTGCCCGGTCCGCTCGAGCGCCTCCCAGGCGCACTCGAGGAAGAGCCGGTGCTGCGGGTCCATGATGCCCGCGTCCTTCGCGCTGACGCCGAAGAAGCCCGCATCGAAGCCGCTGATGTCGTCGAGCACGCCCGAGGCGCGCACGTAGCGCGGGTCGCGCAGGAGCTCCGGGGCGACGCCCGCCTCCTCGAGCTCCTCGACGGTCCAGTGACGGATCGACTCGGTGCCCGAGCGCAGGTTCTCCCAGTAGGCCTCGGGCGTGTCCGCCCCGGGCACGCGCAGCGCCATGCCGACGACGGCGATCTCGTTGCCCGCGCCTTCCTCGAGACCCGCCTCCTCCTGCTCTCGCTTCTTCTCGTCGCTCACTCGCTCGGCTCGCTCGAGCCGCGCGGCTTGCGGCGCGCGCGCGGGCGGCCGCGCCGGGCCGCCATGGCTTCGCGCCGGGCCCCGGCGCGGTCACGGCTGCGCTGCAGCGAGGGCCCTTCGCCCTCGTCCGAGAGGTGCTCGGCCAGCGCCCGGACCGTGGGGAAGCGGAAGAGGTCCGTGATCTTGAGCGCGCTGGCGTCGAGCTCCGCCACGATCCGGCGGTGGGTCTTCAAGGCCAGCAGCGAGTGGCCGCCGAGATCGAAGAAGTTGTCCTCGCGCCCGACCTGGGGGATGCGCAGCACCTCCTGCCAGATCCGCGCAATGCCCTCCTCGATCTCGTTCTCGGGCTTGCGGTGGACGGCCGGGCTGTGGCCGGCGAGCTCCGCCGGGTCCGGCAGCGCCTTGCGGTCGACCTTGCGGTTCGGCGTCTGCGGGAACGCCTCCATGCAGACGAAGTGCGAGGGCACCATGAAGTCCGGCAGCTTCTCGCGCAGGGATTCGCGCAGGGCCTGGCTGGCCGGCGCCTCGCCCGCGTGCGGGATCAGGTAGGCCACGAGCCGCTGGTCGCCTTCCTCGTCCTCGCGCGGGATGACGACCGCCTCGCGGACCGCCGGGTGCAGGTTCAGGAGCGCCTCGATCTCGCCGAGTTCGACGCGGTAGCCGCGCACCTTCACCTGGTGATCGGCGCGCCCGATGAACTCCATCCGCCCGTCTTCCCGCCAGCGTGCGAGGTCCCCGGTGCGGTAGAGCCGCGCCGGCGCGTCGCTCGCGTGGAGGGCGCTGCGGAACGGATCCGGGACGAAGCGCTCGGCCGTGAGATCCGGGCGGTCGAGGTAGCCGCGCACGACGCCGTCGCCCCCGATGTAGAGCTCGCCGGCCACGCCCGCGGGCACGGGCTGACGCTCGGCGTCGAGCACGTAGAGCTGGTTGTTCGCGATGGGCGTCCCGATCGTCACCGTCTCGGCATCCGCGGTGACGTGCTCCGTCGAAGACCAGATCGTCGTCTCGGTCGGGCCGTACATGTTCAGGATCTTCGCGGGGCTGATCTCGCACAGCTCGCGCGCCAGGCTCGCGGGAAGGGCCTCGCCCCCGACCATGAAGACCGAGAGCTTGCCGACGGCTTCGCGGGCCTCGGGGTCGAGCGTGATCATCCGCGCCATGCTCGGGGTGCACTGCAGGTGCGTCACGCCGTGGCGCGCGATCTGCTGCGGCAACCGGTAGTCCTCGGCGGCGGAAGCCCCGCCCTCGGCGGCCACGGCCGGGGCCGCCGTCGCCATCGCCTTGAGCTCGGTCAGGCGGGGCAGATGCGCGAGCACCGTCTCGGTCTCGACGCCGAAGTCGATCAGGCACGCGATGTCGTCGACGCCGATGTCCTGGAGCTGGCGCACGAGCGCGAGGCAGTGCTCGGGCGGCCCGAACAGCGCGCTGGTCTCGAAGTAGCGCTCGAAGGAGTAGGCGACGAGGTCCTCCATGTCCTCTTCGGACAGGGTGTTCAGGTCGACGTCGGCGTCGGTGCTGCCGTCGGACTTCTTCTTGTAGGCCGTCCAGGCCTGGGCGAAGCCCTTGATCAGCCCGACCGAACTCGCGAGGTAGTTCATCATCGGGCGGCGGACGGTCTCCCGCACCGCCTCGAGGTCGTCGCCGACGAAGGTGTGCAGCATCATGCTGACCTCGCCCTGCCCCGGGTGGCCCGCTTCCTTCCACGCCTCGCGGTAGATCGCGATGCGCTCGCCGACCTCTTCGAGCGTCTGCCCGAGCAGGTGGGTCAGGATGTTCGCGCCGATGCGGCCCGCCTCGCGGAAGGTCTCGGGGCTGCCGGCGCTCGTCACCCAGACGGGCAGCTCGGGCTGGACCGGGCGCGGCAGGGTCTTCGTCTCGACGTCGCCCTTCGGGCCCGGGAAGACCACGCCCTCCCCTCGCCAGAGCTTCTTCACGGTCTCGATGCCGTCGAACAGGCCCGTCTTCGCCGTGGCGAAGTTCTCCGGCGCGAGCACGAAGTCGTTCGGCTGCCAGCCCGACGCCACGGAGACGCCGACCCGGCCGTTCGAGAGGTTGTCGACGATCGACCACTCCTCGGCAATGCGCGCCGGGTGGTGCAGCGGCAGCACGACCGAGCCCGCGCGGATCTGCACGTTCTCGGTGGCCGCGGCCACGGCGGCGCCGGTCACCGCGGGGTTCGGGTAGAGCCCGCCGAAGGCGTGGAAGTGGCGCTCGGGCGTCCAGACGGCCGAGTAGCCGTGGGCGTCGGCGTACTTCGCACCCTCGAGCAGGAGCTCGTACTTGTTGCCGGCGCGCTCGGCCTCGTCCGCCGCGAAGTAGAACAGGCCGAAGGAGAGCGGACGCCCCGTCCCCGTGGCGGCAGCGGCCGGCGCCGGGCCGCGACGGGCGGCACGCGCCTCGTCCGCCTGCACGACGACGTGGAAGCCGCGCGCGAGGGTCCAGAGCAGCTCGAGCACCGAGATGTCGAAGGAGAGGCTCGTCACCGAGAGCCAGACGTCGCCCTCCCCCTGGCCGTGCGGGATGCGCTCGTCCATCCCCGCGAAGAAGTTCGCAACGTTCCGGTGCTCGACCATCACGCCCTTCGGGAGCCCGGTCGAGCCCGAGGTGTAGATCACGTAGGCGAGGTTCGCGGAGGTGGCGCGGTTCTCGAGCCGCTCGGCGGGGGCACCGGCCTCCTCGGCATCGATCGCGACGATCTCGACGTCGCGCGCCGGGACGTCCCCGGAAAGCGCGGCCTGGGTCACGACGATCCGGACGCTCGCGTCCTCGACCATGTAGGCGACGCGGTCGCGGGGATATTCCGGATCGAGGGGCACGTAGGCCGCGCCGGCCTTGTGCACCGCCAGCACGCCGACGACCAGATCCACGGAGCGCTCGAGGAAGAGTCCGACGAGGTCGTCCGGCCCGGCGCCGAGCTCCCGCAGGCGATGGGCGAGCCGGTTGGCCCGGGCATCGAGCTCCGCATACGAAAGCGTCTCGTGTTCGAAGCTCACGGCCGGCGCGTCGGGCGTCCGGTCCACCTGGGCCTCGATCAGCTCGTGCAGGCAGCGGTCGCCCGGGTAGTCGCGCGCGGTGGCGTTCCAGCCCTCGAGGATCTGCGTTCGCTCCGCCGCGGTCAGCATGGAGAGCTCGCCGACGCGACGCTCCGGGTCCGCGGCCAGCGCCTCGAGCACGGTCGCCAGGTGGCCGAGGATGCGATCGGCGCGCTCGGCGTCGAAGCGCGGCTCGTCGTAGGCGAGCTTCAAGAGCAGCTCGCGCTCGGCGTAGCCGTAGAGCGTGAGCGGGAAGTTCGTGCACTCGCGCAGCTCGAAGCGGCGCTTCTCGAAACCGTCCGTCCCCTCGCGAACCTGGCTGTCGAGCAGCGCGTGGTCGAAGACGATCAGGCTCTCGAACAGCGGCGTCCCGGCCGGCACGTCGCACCAGCCCTGGAGCGAGACCAGCGGCGTGTGCTCGTGGGGGCGGACGGCGCGCTCGCGCTCGCGCAGCTCGGCCAGCCAGGGCAGCACCTCGCGCCCGGCGTCCACACCGACGCGCACGGGCAGCGTGTTGATGAAAAGACCGACGCGCTCGTCCGCGTCCGGAAGCGTCCCGGCGCGGCCGGCACGCGTCGCGCCGAACACGACGTCCTCCTCGCCGGAGTAGCGCGAGAGAAGGATCGCCCAGGCACCCTGGACGAAGTTGTTCAGCGAGAGGCCGTGGGCCTCGGCGTGGCGGCGCAGGGCGTCCGTGTCTTCACGCGAGAGCCGGACTTCCCGCTCGCCGCGCGCTTCCGCCTCGGCGGGCTTGCCCGGCAGCGGCGTCGGCTCGCGGAAGCCCCCCATGCGTTCGCGCCAGAAGGGTTCCGAGGCCGCGCTGTCCCGGCCGAGCACCCAGGCGACCCATTCCGCGTAGGGCGGGCGCAAGGCGATCTCGGCCGTGCGGCCTTCGCGCGCGGCGTCACCTTCGCGCGCGGCGTCGTAGCGGGCGAAGAGCTCCCGGAGCACGAGCGGGAAGGAGCGCCCGTCCATCACGATGTGCGGGAACGACCAGACGACCACGCAGGCATCGCCGGCGAGTTCGAGCACCGTCACCCGGGAGAGCGGCGCCTCGCCGAGGTCGAAGCCGCGCGCGCGATCCTCGGCGACGAAGGCCTCGACCGCGGAATCCGCGTCGGCGGCGGCGCCCAGGTCGCGCCAGTCGATCGCGAGCGTGGCCTCCTCCAGGATCTCCTGGACCGGATCCTCGACGTCCTCCCAGCGGAAGCGGGTGCGCAGGACCGGATGGCTCGCCACCACGGCGGCGAAGGCCTCGGCGAAGGCCGCCCGGTCCAGGCGCTCCTCGCAGCGGACGAGGATCTGCTCGAGGTCGACCCCGGCGGGGAGACCCGAGAGGCGATGGAACAAGAAGCCCTGCTGCATGGGCGACAGGGCATGGGAGGCTTCGATCGCGGGCATCAGCTCGTGCTACTCCGGGGTGGCCTCGTGGGAAGGCAGGAGTATGGCGTGGAAGTGAGTCGCCGGAAAACACCGCCCGGTGACGCTCCCATCGCAATTCGACCGGGGAATCGTGCGATTTCTGGTGGAAAACCCGGAGTGCACGGATTCCAGGCTCCCCGCTAGCCGTCGAGGTCGAAGTCGAGCAGCGCCTCGGGCTCGGGAACGTGCAGGAGCCCCTCTTCCACGCGCAGCAGGCCGAGCTTCTGGAGGCGGCTGACCGCCCGGGAGGCCGACTCCCGGGTGATCCCCGCCATGTCCGCGAGCTCCCGGTGGGTCAATCGCTGCTCGAGGTGGACGCCATCCCCCTCCTCGCGCCCCTTGCTCGTGCACAGGCGCTGGAGGAGGGCCCGGATGCGGGCCTCGGCGTGGTTCAGGGTCAGGAGCTCGACCTGGGACCAGGCTTCCCGGCAGCGCTGGCAGAGCATGCGCAGGAGGGCCTGGTTCACGATGGGGTTCGAGAGGAGGTTCTGGAAGTCGCGCCGCGAGAGCGACAGGATCGTCGTAGGCGCGACGGCGATCACGCTCGCCGGGGTCGTTCCCCCGTCAAGGAGCGACATCTCCCCGAAGAACTCGCCGGCATCGTGGAAGGCGAGGATCGTCTCCTTCCCGCTCGGGAGCTGGCGGACGACCTTCACGCGCCCGTCGCGCACGACGTACATGTAGTCGCCCGTCTCGTCCTCGAGGAAGATCACGGAGTTCTTGGGGTAGGAGCGCTCACGGAACGCCGCCGCGATCTCGGCGAGCTCCGAATCCTCGAGCTCGGAGAAGAGCGGCACCTTCCGAAGGAATGCGAGTTCAACGGCCATCGGGGCCTCCCGTTCGGCCACCCCGCGGAGCCGTGCGGTCGTGGCACGGACCCATGCGGTCCGGGATCGCCCGGACCGGGGTGACTTCACCTCGTATCGGAAGACGCCCAGTGAAGTTGATCACGAACGGGGGGATTTCCAGGCATCCGCCTGGAAACGGGGGCGGCCTCAGGGGTTCACCCGAGGGCCCTCCTCCAGGGTTTCCTCGATGCTGAAGTTGATCCAGCCCTTGATCGGGTCGGCCTGCTCGACGAGGACCTGGTAGCGGTCGCCCAGGGCATAGCGCCGGCCGCTGTCCCGGCCGACGAGGGCGTGCTGGGCCTCGTCGTACTCGACCCAGTCGTCGAGGGTCGAGACGTGGACCAGCCCCTCGACGAACCAGGGCTCGAGGGTCACGTAGAGCCCGTGCTGGGCCACACCGGTGACGCGGCCGGCGACGCTCTCCCCGAGGTGCTTCGCCATGAAGACGCACTTCTTGATCGCGTCCATGTCGCGCTCGGCATCCATGGCCACGCGTTCGCGCCAGGAGATGCGCGTGGCGATGGCGGGCAGGCGATTGGCGCGGCCCCGCGTGCGATCGAGCGCCTTGCCGCCCGCGAGCCGGGCCAGCACGGCGCGGTGGACTTCGAGGTCCGCATAGCGGCGGATCGGCGAGGTGAAGTGGAGGTAGGCCTCGAAGGCCAGGGCGAAGTGGCCGCGGTTCTCGGCGGCGTAGCGGGCCTGCTGCATCGCGCGCAGGGCCGCCCGGTTCACGAGCAGCTCTTCGGGCCGGCCGGCGACGGCACGCAGGGCGCTGGCGAGTTCCTTCGGCGTGAGCGATGCCTGGCCGCGGGTCTCGAGCAACCCGAAGTTCGCGAGCATGCGGCGCAGGTCCCCGGCGTCCTCGTCGGGCGGCGGCTCGTGATTCCGGAAGATGGCAGGGACGTCCTCGGCGAGCAGCCACTCGGCCACGCTGCGGTTCGCCGCCAGCATGGCCTCCTCGATCGCGCGGTGCGCATCGTTGCGCTCGGCCAGGCCGACGGCGACGGGCTGGCCCTCGGCGTCGAGCTCGATCTGCGCCGACGGGAGGTCGAAGTCGAGTGCCCCCGCGGACTCGCGCCGGCGGCGCAGGGCCGCGGCGCAGGCGGCGAGGCGTTCGAGGGGTTCCGCGAGGCTCGCGTCCGGGAGCACGGAAGCGTCGCCGCCCATGGCGGCCGCGGCCTGGCCGTAGTGCAGCCCGGCGTGGCTTCGGATGCGCGCGCGGAAGACCTTCTTCCTGCCGATCCGGCCATCCGCCGCGACGTCCATGCGCACGCCGAGGGCCAGGCGGTCCTCCCCCGCGCGGAGCGAACAGAGGTCTCCGGAGAGCCGGTCCGGGAGCATCGGGATGGCGCGGTCCGGGAAGTAGACGCTGTTGCCGCGGCGGAGCGCCTCGCGGTCGAGGGCGCCGCCCGGCGGGACGAAGCGCGCGACGTCCGCGATCGCGACCCAGAGGCGGAAGGCATCGCCCCGCGCTTCGACGTGGACCGCGTCGTCGTGGTCCCGGGCGCTGGCCGGGTCGATCGTGACGAAGGGCAGCTCGCGCAGGTCTTCGTACGGAACGCCGGAATCGTCGCCGGCGTCGGCGCCCTCGGGCAGGGAGCAGGCCTCGGATTCGGCGAGGACGTCCGGCGGGAACTCGACCGGAAGCCGGCGATGCCACACCACCGCGCGGAAGTCCGCCTCCGGTTCGCCGGGGCGGCCGAGCACCTCGACGACCCGACCGGCGAGACGCCCGCGGCCGCCGCCGCGACGCGCCGGGCGACACACGACCACGTCGCCGTCCCGCGCGCGGCCGAGATTCTTGCGCGAGACGGGGAGGCCCCACTCTTCGTCGTCCCGATAGGGCGTGATGATGGCGCCGGCGGGTTCGAGATGGACGATGCCGATCCACTCTTTGCGCCGGCCGTCGAGCACGTCGAGGATCTCGCCGCGCTCGGCGCGGCGGCCGTCGGGCTCGCCGAGGGGAAGCAGGAGGACGCGGTCGCCGGGCTCGGCGCCGCCGTCGGAGCGCACGCGGAAGCGTCGCCCGCTTCCGGTGCGGACGGTTCCGCCTTCGGGGGCGTCCGCCTCGAAGGTTCCCTCGACGAGGCCGTCGGCGCGCGGGAGCCGGTAGCGCCGGGCGCGCTTCTCGAGCTCGCCGGAGCGCACCATGGCGCGCAGGAGTTGGGTGAGCGTGCGCTTCTGGTGCCGCCCGCCGCCGAGGCGGTCGAGCAGCTCCTGGGCGCTCCGCGGTCGCACGCGGACCTCGGACAGGACGCGTTCGCGATCGATCTTCATGGGTCTTCTTTTCGGAAAGGGAAACGTGGCGCTCGGCTGAGATGCCGAGGCAAGAACGAGACCGGAGGGAGAGAAAGTAAGAAAAGTGGTGCTCGGGACTGGAGTCGAACCAGCACGGGCTTGCGCCCACTAGATTCTGAGTCTAGCGCGTCTACCAATTCCGCCACCCGAGCACTCGGGCGGGCCGAGAGTAGCGTCGTCGCGGGAGCGGGCCACCGGGTTTCGAGAACTCCCGCCGCGCCCCGAAAGGAGCCCCCGAGCGCGCTACACCCTGGCGATGCGACGCGCGGGCCTCGGGCTTCTCTGGTGGGCGGTCTCCGCATCCCTGGCAGCGGGACTCCTCGCCGCCGCGTTCGGCGCGGCGGGGCTCGCCGTCTCCGCCGGGGTCCTCGAACTCGGCGAGGTCCAGCGCGAAGTCTGGCTCGGCCTCGCGAAGGCCATCGGGCTCCAGCTCGCCCTTCCCCTCTCCGGCCTCACCGTCGCGGCGTTCGTGCTCGCGGCCCGGCTCCGGCCGGGGCTCGATGCGAGCCTGCCTCGCATCGCGCTCGGCCTCGCCGCGATCGCCGCCCTCGCCTTCCCGCCCGTTGGCGCCCTGGCCTTCACCTCCTGGGAGCCCGGAAGCGCCGGGAACTACCTGGGGACCCTGGCCTGGGCCGTCGCCGGGACGCTGGCCGCCCTCCTGCCCCCCCGCCGCTGGATTTCCCCTTTGCACCCGGGCACCTTCGGCCAGGGCGCCTGACGCCCCGAAGGCGGCCTTTCTGGCCGCCTCGGCTTGACGGGCCCCTCCCCGTGCCTAGCTTGGCCCCTTCCCCTTTACGGAGATCCGCTTGGCCGACGACGAGAACGAGCTGCCCCTGCCCATCGAAGAGCCCGGGGAGGAGCATCTCGACATCCCGCGGGTCCTGCCCGTCCTGCCGGTGCGCGACGCCGTGGTGTTCCCCGGCGTGACGGCGCCCCTCGCCGTGGGCCGTCCGGGCTCCCTGGCGGCCCTCGAGGAATCCGGCGAAGGCGGCTTCCTGCTGATCGCGACCCAGCGCGACCCGGCCACCGAGGACCCGACCCTCGCCGATCTCCACCCGGTGGGCTGCATCGCCCGGGTCGTGAAGACGATGGGCGCGCGCGAAGACGGCGGGCGTCACGCCGTGGTCGTGGGCGTCGTGCGATCGCGGGTCGGCACCCTCGTCGGCAGCGCCGCCGACGACGCCCTCCGGGTCGAGATCGAACCGATGATCGACCAGAGCCGGGACGACGACGCCCGCAACAGCGCCTGGCACCGGACGGTCCGCCTCGCCCAGAGCGTGATCGACCTGCGGGACGACATGCCCGAAGAGTGGAAGAACTTCGTCGAGAACCTGCCGAGCCCGGGGCTGCTCGCGGACCTCGTGGTCTCGACCCTGCCGATCACCGTCGAGGAGAAGATCGCGCTCCTCGCGGAGCCCGACGTCACCGTCCGGCTCGAGCGCACGGGCGACCACCTCGAGCGCGAGGTGACGATCGCCGAAGCCCAGCGCACGCTGACCGAGGAGTCTGCGGAGGACGACCCGCGCCGCCGCGAGAGGCTCCTGCGACGGCGCATGCGCGAGATCCAGGCCGAGCTCGGCGAAGTCGACTCCGCCCAGGGCGAGGTCGACGAACTCCGCGAACGCATCGATGCGCGCGAGCTGCCCGAGGACGCCCTCGCCCAGGCCGAGCGCGAGCTGAAGCGGCTCGCTTCGCTCCCGCCCCACGCGCCGGACCGCCACCTCCTGCGCACCTACCTCGAGTGGATCGCGGACCTCCCCTGGGACACGATCACCGAGGACAAGCTCGATCTGCGCGAGGCCCGTCGCATCCTCGACGAGGACCACCACGGCCTCGACAAGGTGAAGGAGCGCATCCTCGAGTTCCTGGCGGTGCGCAAGCTCGCGCCCGAAGCACCTTCGCCGATCCTGTGCTTCGTCGGTCCGCCGGGCGTCGGCAAGACCTCGCTGGGACGCTCGATCGCCCGCGCGCTCGGCCGGAAGTTCGCACGTGCGGCGCTCGGCGGCGTGCGCGACGAAGCGGAGATCCGCGGCCACCGCCGCACCTACGTCGGCGCCATGCCCGGCCGCGTGCTCCAGAGTCTGCGGCGCGCGGAATCGCGCAACCCGATCTTCCTGCTCGACGAGGTCGACAAGCTCGGCGCGGACTTCCGCGGCGACCCGTCCTCGGCGCTGCTCGAGGTGCTCGACCCCGAGCAGAACCACACCTTCAGCGACCACTACCTCGAGGTGCCCTTCGACCTCTCGAAGGTGCTCTTCATCGCCACCGCCAACACGCTCTCGACGATCCCCGCCGCGCTGCTCGACCGCATGGAGGTGATCGAGCTCCCGGGCTACACGGACCGCGACAAGGTCGAGATCGCCCGGAGCCACCTCGTGCCGAAGCAGCTCGAGGAGCACGGGCTCGCGGCCGAGCGCGTGCGGCTCGAGGAGGATGCGCTGCGGCTCCTCGTCGACGAGTACACCCGGGAAGCGGGCGTGCGGAACCTCGACCGTCAGCTCGCCACCCTCGCCCGCAAGGCCGCCGCCAAGATCGCCGGCGGACTGCCCGACGACCCCCTCGTCGTCGACGAGAAGTTCCTGCGCGACGCCCTCGGCCCGCCGCCGCACCTGCCGGAGACCGCCGAGCGAACCAAGATCCCGGGCGTCGTGGTCGGGCTGGCCGCGACGAACCACGGGGGCGACATCCTCTTCATCGAGGCCACGGCCATCCCGGGCGGCGAGACCCTGCGCCTGCGCCTGACGGGGCAGCTCGGCGACGTCATGCGCGAGAGTGCCGAGACCGCCGTCTCCTGGGTGCGCGCCAACGCCGAGGCCCTCGGTTGCGAACACGCCGTCCTCTCCGGCGGTGAGCTTCACCTCCACGTCCCGGCCGGCGCCGTCCCGAAGGACGGCCCGTCGGCGGGCATCACGCTGGCGACGGCGGTGGTCTCGGTCCTTTCGGGCCGGCGCGCCAAGGGCGATCTGGCCATGACGGGCGAGATCTCCCTGCGCGGGCGTGTGCTTCCGGTCGGCGGCATCAAGGACAAGATCCTCGCTGCCGAACGCGCCGGGATCCGGACCGTGCTCATCCCGAAGCGCAACGAGAAGGATCTCGTCGAGGTGCCCGAGGACGTCCGCGAGCAGCTCGACATCCGCCTCGTCGAGACCGTCGACGAGGCCCTCGCCGCCGCCCTGGAAGCCTGACAGGCTAAGCTCGGCGCCGTGCGAACGGCCCTCGTCCACGATTGGCTGACCGGCATGCGCGGGGGCGAGCGCGTCCTCGAAGAGCTGTGCAAGATCTTCCCGGAAGCCGACCTCCACACGCTGATCCACGTTCCGGGCAGCACGTCGAAGCGGATCGAGGACCGGCGCATCTTCGCGAGCCCGCTCTCGCGCCTTCCCGGCGCGGCGCGCCACTACCGCAAGTTCCTGCCCTTCTTCCCGTGGGCCGCCGGCCAGCTCGACCTCTCGGGCTACGATCTCGTCGTCTCCACGAGCCACGCCTTCGCCAAGGGCGTGCGCGTCCCGCCGCCCGGCCGCCACGTCTGTTACTGCTTCACGCCCATCCGCTACGTCTGGGATCAGATCGACGCCTACGTCGGCCGCGGCGCGAAGCGCGTCGTCGCCGCGCCCCTGGTCGCGGCGCTCCGCCGCTGGGACCAGCGCACGAGCACGCCCGAACGGATCCACGAGGTCATCGCCATCTCGGAGACCGTGCGGGACCGCGTGAGGCGCCGCTGGGGCCGCGAGGCCGGCATGATCTTCCCGCCGGTCGACACGAATCGCATCCAGCCCGACGGCCGCCCCCCGGACGACTTCTTCCTCATGGTGGGCGCCTTCGTCCCCTACAAACGGGAGGCCCTGGCCATCGAGGCCTTCCGCGGCCTCGGCGAGCGGCTCGTCGTTGCCGGCGACGGGCCCCTGCGCGAGCGCATCGCCGCCCATGCGCCGCCGAACGTCGAGTTCCGCGGGCGGGTCAGCGACGAAGAGCTCGCGGAGCTCTACGCCCGCTGCCGGGCGCTCGTGTACCCCCAGGAAGAGGACTTCGGGATCATCGCGGTGGAGGCCCAGGCCGCGGGGCGGCCGGTCGTCGCCTTCGGCCGGGGCGGCGCGGCCGAAACGGTGATTCCGCAGGACGATGCGACGTCAGACGACGCATCCCCCACGGGAATCCACTTCCCGGAGCCGAACCCGGAGTCCGCCCGGGCGGCGATACGGCGTTTTACCGAACTCGAGAGCTCGTTCTCCCCGGAGGCCATCCGGCGCCACGCCGAGGGCTTCTCGAACGAGCGCTTCCGCCGCGAAATGCGCACCGCTCTGGGAATCTGAGAACGAACCGGCCCGCTCGCGCGTCCAAAGACCGAAAGCCGCCCGATCCAGAATCCTTCACACGGAAGAGTTTTCTGAAAGGGCTGATGAAGCGTCGCCAGACGCCCGATGAACCGGCATATTCCCGCGGAACGTCGGGCCCGCATGAAGGGAATCATGCACGTCGACGTTTTCACGGACGCGCCTCCTCCGGCTGAACTGGAGACGAGTCCGGGCAATCCACCGAACCCCCGGTGAGCCGAATCACACCCGTCGTGTGTCGTTGGTCGAACTGTGCTCTCATGAGTCACCCCACTCGGACTCGCTCGCGCTGCGCGAGCCTGGCTGTGCTGCTCGCTTCCGTGCTCCTGGCGGGAACCGTCGAAGCAGCGACCCGCAACTACACCGTGCGCTGGCTGCAGCCGGCGAGCCCGGACATCGCCGGCTACTCGCTGTCGGTCGGGAACGCTCCCGGTAGCTACCAGCAGGTCCTCGAGCTCGGTCTGCACGGCCCGGATTCGCAGGGCGTGATCTCCACCGTCGTGACCATCTCCGCGGATCACGACGTCTATCTCTCGCTGCGCGCGTACAACACCTCGCAGCTCTACTCGGTGCCGTCGAACGAGATCGTCGTCGCGGCGCCGGAGCCCGAACCGGAGCCGGAGCCCGAGCCGGAACCGGAGCCTGAACCGGAACCCGAGCCGGAGCCAGAGCCGGGACCGGGCCCCGGGCCGGGGCCCCTGGCCTCCGTGCAGCTGGGTGTGGGATCGGGCCTTGCCGGCGCCATCGGCGGCTTCGACCTCGACGGGACGCTTTCGGGTCTTCCCATGGCCGGAATCAGCGCGAACTCGAACCCGCGGGTCGCCTGGTGCGATACCGAGGGAGACGGTGAGCCGGAGCTCGTGGTCGGATACGGCTCGGGCGACCTCACCACCGTCCACCGCGTGTCCAACGGAACGACTTCCCTGCGCGCGACGCTCTGGTCGCGAGACGTCCCCGGCTCGGGCGCGACCTGGCCCGCCTGCGGCGACCTCGACGGCGACGGACGCGACGAGATCGTCGTCGGTCTCACCGGCGGTTGGATCCAGTTCTACGAGGACGCCGACGCCTCCTACGGCTTCATGGGCGGCTCCGGCCTCGAGCGCGGCGCTCGACAGTGGGCGACGTGGCCTTCGTTCCTGGCCCGCGGCGGCACCGGCCGGCCTGCGGTCGGCGACATCGACGGCGACGGCCGCGGTGAAGTCGTGATCGGCCTCGGGAACGGCGGCGAAGGCTGGATCTTCGTGATGGACGATGCCGGCACGTCGTTTGCCGACTGGGCCGGCTCGGGCTGGGTCCAGTGGACCTCCTGGCCTTCGTTCGTGAACGCAGGCGGCGCCTCGTACGTCGCGCTCGGCGACCTCGACCGCGATGGACGGGACGAGATCGTGATCGGGACCGGCAACGGCGGCGAGGGCTGGATCATGATGGCCGACGACGCCGTGAGCAGCTTCTCGCCCTTCGGCACCCCCTCGGGCTGGCTCCCGGTGCACGGGAGCGGCGCGACCCTGCCGGCGGTGGGAGACATCGACGGCGACGGACGGCAGGAGATCATCGTTGGCTCCGACGGCGCCATCGCCCGTGTCCTGGACGATGACCTCACCCCGCATGCGGGGACGCCCCAGGGCGACGGCCGAGTCGACCTCACGCTGCTCGGCGCCTCCGGGCGCTTCCAGCCGGCGGTTCGCCGCTCGGGCTCGAGCACGCCCGTCACGCCGATGGACCCCGCGCGCATCCTGCTCGGCGCGAGCGACCACGACGACGACACGCTGCCCGGACTCGAATTCGACGGAACGGCCGCCGCCATCGCTGCGGCCGGGATCGATGCGTCGCGTGGGACGCGCACGGTCTGGTGCGACTTCGCCGGCGACGGCAATCCTGGCCTCGCCGTGGGCTTCGACGAAGGGAACGAGGTCCGCGTGCTCGGCCTCTCCGGCTCGAACGTGACCTGGTCCCTGCCGGCCCCGACCCGAAACGTGGGCGGCGGCGGCGCGACCTACCCGGCCTGCGGCGACATCGACGGCGACGGACGCGACGAGATCGTCGTCGGCCTCGAGCAGGGCTGGATCCAGATGTTCGACTTCTCGCCGAGCAACGGGCCGGCCGGCGGCAACGCCGTGTTCCAGTGGACCGAGTGGGCCCCCTTCCTCGCTGCGGGCGGCGTGTCCCACCCCGCCGTCGGCGACATCGACGGCGACGGACGCGACGAGATCGTCGTCGGCCTCGGCGACGGGGGCGAAGGCTGGATGTACGTGCTGGACGACGCGGTGGCCGGGTTCCCCGAGTACGGCGCGGGCTGGTATCAGTGGTCGACCTGGAGCGCCTTCAACGCGGCTTCGGGCAGCTCGACCCCATCCCTCGGCGACCTCGATGGCGACGGTCGCGACGAGATCGTCCTCGGTCTCGGTCTGGGTGGCGAGGGCTGGCTCGCGATCCTCGACGATGGCGTCGCTGGGTTCGCGCCCTACTCCGCCGGCGAGGACTGGATCCAGGTTCCGGGCAACGTCGAGACGACCTACCCGTCCGTCGGTGACGTGGACGGCGACGGCCGACTCGAGATCGTCGTGGGCTCCGAAGACCCCTCGGCCCTCTACGTCGTCGACGACGACGGGTCGGCCCACGAGGGCACGGCGAGCAGCGACGGGTGGCTCGACCTCCCGCAGAACCTGCAGGGTCCGATCCGGCCGAGCGTGGCCCCCTAGCGTCTGCGCCGCAGGCGGTGCGGGGGAGCTCGCCCGGAGGCTCGTGAGTGCCGCAAGGCCCCGTCCCGATTGCGTTCCCCGACCCCAAGGGATACCGTCGTAGCGTTTTCGCGTGGCGCGCAGTCTGCCGGCCATGCGAGGCCCTGCGCGGCGGGGCCACCGAATCCCGGGGGGAGGGTTATGTCGGCCGAAGCGAAGGTCGCCGTCGTCGGCTGCGGCCATTGGGGCTCGAACATCGTGCGCAACGTCGCGCGGCTCGGAGCACTGGGTGCCGTCGTGGACCCGAGCGAGGCCGGCCGCCGGAAGGCCGAGAAGCTCGCGCCCGGCGTGCCCGTCCATGAACGGCTCGCGGACGCCCTCAGCGACGACGCCATCAAGGGCGTGATGGTCGCGACGCCGGCCGAGACCCACTACGAGGTCGCCTGCGAGGCGATCGCGGCCGGTCGCGACACCTACGTGGAGAAGCCGCTGACCATCGACGTCGACCAGGCGGCGGACCTGATCGATCGCGCCGAGCGCGCGGGACGCCTGCTGATGGTGGGGCACGTCCTCGAGTACCACCCCGCGATCCTGAAGCTCCATCAGCTCATCGAGGAGGGCGCCCTCGGCAAGCTCCGCTACGTGATCTCGAACCGCCTGAACCTGGGCAAGATCCGCACGGAAGAAAACGCGCTCTGGTCCTTCGCGCCGCACGACGTCTCGGTGATCCTGCGCCTCGTCGGCGACCTGCCCTTCGAGGTCGTCGCGACCGGAGGCGCCTACATCACGCCCAACGTCGCCGACGTCACGGTGAGTCAGCTCTTGTTCGACAACGGCGTCCGCTCTCACATCTTCGTGTCGTGGCTTCACCCGTTCAAGGAGCAGAAGCTCGTCGTGATCGGCTCGAAGAGCATGGCGACCTACGACGACGTGACCAAGGAGCTCCTGCTCTACGACCTCCAGTTCGAATGGAAGGAAGGCGAGCCCGTCCCGACGAAGTCCCCGGGCGTCCCGGTCGAGTTCCCGGACAAGGAGCCCCTCGCCGAGGAATGCATCCACTTCCTCGAGTGCATCGAAAGCCGCAAGACCCCCCGCACCGACGGGTGGAACGGCTTGCGGGTGCTCCAGATCCTCCACGCCTCCCAGCGCTCGATGGCGACCAACGGAGCTCCGGTCTCGCTCCGCACTCCGGAGCGGCGGCGCAGCGAAGCAGCGGGGAGCACGGCCCATGCCCGGGTTCAATCCCTCTAGTTTCCCCGGCGTCCAGATCCACGAGTCCGCCTGGGTCGACGAGCCTTGCGAGATCGGCGAGGACACGCGGATCTGGCACTTCTGTCACGTCATGTCGGACTCCCGCATCGGCCGCGGCTGCAACCTCGGACAGAACGTCGTCGTCTCTCCGGGCGTGACGATCGGGAACAACGTCAAGATCCAGAACAACGTGTCCGTCTATACGGGCGTCGTTCTCGAGGACGACGTCTTCTGCGGGCCTTCGATGGTCTTCACCAACGTCACGAATCCGCGCAGCGAGATCTCCCGCAAGGACGAGTACCGCTCCACCCCCGTCCGGCGAGGCGCCACCCTCGGCGCCAACTCGACCGTGGTCTGCGGTTCCGAGATCGGCGCCTTCGCGCTGATCGCCGCGGGCGCCGTCGTGACCGACGACGTCCCCGCCTATGCGCTGATGATGGGCGTGCCCGCGCGGCGCCGCGCATGGGTCTGCCGCTGCGGCGTCACCCTCCCGGCGACGAACTCGACCGGGGACACCGCCTGCGACGCCTGTGGAAACCAGTACCGCCAGGAGGGCGAGGCCCTCCTGCCCCTCAAGGAGAGCCAGACGTGAGCCACCCCGAGGTCCCGCTCCTCGATCTCAAGGCCCAGTACGCGACCCTGCGCGACGAGATCGGCGCGGCCATCGCCGGCGTCCTCGAGAGCCAGCACTTCATCATGGGCCCCGAGGTCCAGGCCCTCGAGAAGGAGATCGCCGCCTATTCCGATGCGCCGCACGCCGTCGGCTGCGCCTCGGGTTCCGATGCGCTGCTGCTGGCCCTGATGGCCCTTGGCGTCGGCCCGGGCGACGAGGTCGTCTGCCCTTCCTATACGTTCTTCGCCACCGCCGGAGCCGTCTGGCGACTGGGCGCTCGCCCCGTGTTCTGCGACATCGAGCCGGTCACGTACAACGTGGACCTCGCGAAGGTCCGCGAAGCCGCGAGCCGCTGCACACAGCTGAAGGCGTTGCTCCCGGTCGACCTCTTCGGGCAGGTCGCCGACCTGGACGGCCTCCTGGCCCTCGGGCAGGAGTTCGGCGTCCCCGTCGTCGAAGATGCCGCCCAGGCGATCGGCGCCCGCGATGGGTCCGGCGCCCGGGCCGGCTCGCGGGCGACGGTCGGGTGTTTCAGCTTCTTCCCTTCGAAGAACCTCGGTGCTTTCGGGGACGGCGGGATCGTCACCACGGGAGACCCCGATCTGGCCGAACGCATGGCCAAGCTCCGCCTGCACGGTTCGAAGCCGAAGTACTATCACAGCCTCGTGGGTGTGAACTCCCGCCTCGACGCCATCCAGGCCGCGGTCGTACGGGTCAAGCTCCGGCATCTCGACGACTGGACGAAGCGCCGCCAGGAGAACGCCGCCTGGTACGACGACGCGTTCGCGCGGGCCGGCGCCGCGCCCACGGGCGCCGAGAACGACGGCACCCTCCCCTTGCGGACGCCGCAGCCCGCACCCGCGGCGGCATCCCACATCTACAACCAGTACGTGCTGCGCGTGCCGGCCGAGCTTCGCGATCCGCTTCGCGAGGCCCTGCGCGAGCGTCAGATCGGAAGCGAGATCTACTACCCGCTCGGGCTCCATCAGCAGGCGTGTTTTGCCGAGCTCGGCTACGGCGAAGGCGACCTTCCCGTGACCGAGGCCGCCGCGGCGGAGACACTCGCGATCCCCGTGTACCCCGAACTCGAGAAGGCCCAGCTCGAGCACGTCGCGGAGACGGTGGTCGATTTCCTGCGCCGCGGCTGAGGGGCCTCGTCGCCTAGGCCGGAGCGAGCCCGGCGTCGGCGATGACCTCCCCCAGGCCCTCGGAGAAAGGCAGGAACTGGGGGGCCAGCAGCTTCTCGAGCCGCGTCGTGTCCGCGATGAAGTCCCCGGCGCGCGGCTCGTCGAGCGCTTCGAGCACCGGTTCCCGGCCGAGACGTTCCCCGGCGAGCTCGGCGACGTCGCGCACCGAGATCCGTTCCCGGCCGGCGAGGTTCAGGACGCCCGGCGCATCGCTCCCGAGAAGCCCCGCACTGATGCGCGCCGCGTCGTCGACGTGGCACGGCGTCGTCACCAGTCCCGAGGGGCGCGCTTCACCCCGGACCCGCGGGGCCAGCGTCACGGCCCGCCCCTCGGCCACCCGGCTGACCAGGTCCGGGATCATCCGGTCCTCCTGGCCAGGGCCGTAGACGATGAACGGCCGGACGATGCACAGCTCGAACTCGCCTTCGAACCTCGCGACGAGCTCTTCCCCCATGCGCTTGCTCATCGGGTAGAGGCTCTCGCCTGCAGCCGGGCTCTCCTCGGGCAGCGGATCGAAACTCGGGGCGTAGACGCTGCCGCTCGAGTAGGAGAAGACGCGCCGTACCCCCGCCGCACGTGCGATCTCGAGGGAACGCGCCAGCCCCATGAGGTTCACCGCCATCACGTCGGTCGCGCCGGCCAGGCCACTCCGGTACGCGGCGGACTGTGCGAGCAGATAGGCCGCGTCGTGCGGGCCAGGGTCGGCGACGGGCGCGCGCGAGCCCAGGTCCGCCTCGACGCGACGGCAGGTGATCCCCTCGAGGCCGGCGGTCGAACCCGGCCGGACCAGGGCCGTGACGTCGCAACCCGCCCGGACGAGCTCGCCCACGAGGCGACGACCCAGGAAGCCGTTCGCGCCGGTCACCAGGACGCGCACCGGCTCAGTCCAGACGCCGGGGCGGCGAGTCGGTGAAGTGCCGCTGCAACCACTCCAGGGAAAGCAGCGACCAGATCAGCAGGCGGTGGTTGCGTTCTCCGCGGAAGTGCTGGTCGAGGAGGTTCCCGGCGAACTTCGCGTCGAACCACGGCCGGTCCGCGGTCTTCGGATCGAGCAGGATCTCCTTCACGTAGTTCATCGAGGGGCCCCGATACCAGTTCTCGTCGGGCGGCGAGAAACCCTGCTTGCGCTGCTGGGTGAAGCTCTTCGGGAGGTACTCCTCCATCGCCCGGCGCAGCACGAGCTTGCCGTCGGCGGTCTCGACGAACGCCGCATCGTCCGCGAACGAAGCGAGGTCGACCTTGTGCTTCGCCGGGAGTGCCCAGGCCAGGGCAGCGAGCGCGTTGTCGAGGAACGGTACGCGCGACTCGAGGCCGTGAGCCATGGCCATGCGGTCCTCGATCATGAGGAAGCCGTGCATGAAGGTCCGGAACTCGAAGCGCAGGGCCCGGTCGATCAGCGATGCGGTGGGGTCCGCGCCGCTCTCCACGAGTTCGTCGTCGAGCATGCCGCGGAAGGCGCCGAAGCAGCCGTCGAGGTGCGGCCGCATCCAATCCTGGAAGAGATGTGGGAGCTGGTCGGGCGGCAGCAGGCGATGCCAGCTGTGGAAGTAGCGCTCGTCGAAGTCCCCGGCATTGGCGGCCGCGAGCGCCGAGCGATAGCGCCAGGGGTAGCCGCCGAAGAGCTCGTCGCCGCCGGCCCCCGCGAGGCAGACCTTCACGAAGCGGCTGGCGAGCTTGGCCACGTACCAGTTCTGATGACACATCCCGAGACGCGGGTCGTCCACGTGCCAGGCGATCTCTTCCATGGCCGCCGGCATGTCGCCGGCGTGCAGCACCACCGCGTAGTGCTCGGTCTGCATCAGGTAGGAGAGCTGCTCGGCGAGCTCGCGCTCGTCGAAGCCCTGCTCGATGCCGCTCACGTTCGTGAGGTCGAACCCTCCGGTGAACGTGGTCAGCCGGCCGATCGACCGGGCGGCCACGGCGACGAGCGACCCGGAATCCATCCCACCCGAGAGGTACGCCCCGACGGGGACGTCGCTGACGAGCTGGCGCCGGACCGCCTCGCCGAAGACCTCGCCCACGCGCTCGGCCGCCGGCTCGAAGCCGAGGTTCGCAGCCTCGAGCGCCTCCGCATCGGGTGCGGTCCCGTCGGCGAAGCGGCGCCGCTCCGGCCGGCCGCCACCGACGCGGAAGGTCAGGCTCTCGCCCGGCTGGAGCAGGTTCATGTTCTCGAAGATCACCCGATCTCCGTACATGTTCTGGAAGGTCATGTACTCGGCGACCGAGGCCGGGTCGAGGCGCGCTTCTACGAGACCGCTCGCCAGGATCGCCTTCGGCTCGCTCGCGAAGACGAGGAAGTCACCCGCCGCCGACCAGTAGAGCGGCTTCACGCCGAAACGGTCGCGCGCCAGGACGAGCTTGCCGGCCATGCGGTCGTAGAGCGCGAGGGCGAACATGCCGTCGAGGCGCTCGAGGGCCTCCGGGCCGTGCTCCCGCCAGAGCGCCAAGAGCACCTCGGTGTCCGTCCGCGTGCGGAAGACGTGACCCTTCCCCTCGAGCTCCTCCCGAAGTTCCCGGAAGTTGTAGATCTCGCCGTTGAACACGACCCAGTCCGTCCGGTCCGACGTCGACATGGGCTGATGGCCGAGCGGAGAGAGGTCGAGGATCGAGAGGCGACGGTGGCCGAGGGCCAGGTCGAAGGACTGCTGGGAGAACTCCCGCCGCGCGTACTCGCCCTGAAGTGCCGGCAGGTGCTCGTTGACGTGCCGGAACGCCTCGTCGGCGAACTGGACCCAGTAGCCGCCCTCGTGGGTCTTGCTTCCCCCCTGCCGGAAGAAGGCGTAGCCCGCGTCGTCCGGGCCGCGGTGGGCGATGGCATCGCACATCGGTCGAAGGCGCTCCGGCTCGACCGGACGATCGCCAATCCTCAGAATGCCCGTGATGCCACACACGTCGTGTGCTCCGCGCTAGCCGCGCCGACGCTGGTCTTCGCGCCGCCAGTCGATCAGGCTCTGCATCCCTTCGCGAAGGTCGATCGACCAGCGGAAGCCGAGATCCTGCTCGGCCGCCTTCGGGCAACCGACGCGGTTGGTCACGAAGGTCGGCCCCGCCGGCTCGTAGTGGAGCTCCGCCTTCGAGCCCGAGAGCTCGACCAGGAGCTCGGCCAGCTCCTTGATCGAGGTCTTGATGCCGCGGCCGACGTTGTAGAGGCCGAAGGGGACCTCGGCCTTCAGCGCGCAGACGTTCGCGCGGGCGACGTCCCGCACGTGGACGAAGTCGTAGGCCTGGGAGCCGTCACCGTAGACGACGGGCGGTTCGCCGCGATCCAACGCGTCCAGGATCTTCATCATCACCGCGACGTAGGTGCCCTTGTAGTCCTGACGGGGGCCGTAGACGTTCATGTAGCGGAGGCCGACGCCGTTCAGGCCGTAGCGCTTGTGGAAGGACTTGAGCATGTGCTCGCCGGCGATCTTCGTCGCGCCGTAGAACGTCCAGTTGTTGTAGGGGTGATCCTCGACCATCGGTTCGGCGACGGCATCCCCGTACACGCTGGCGGAGCTCGAGTAGACGAGCCGCTTCACGTCGTGGCGGACACAGGCCTGCAGCACGTTGAACGTGCCGCGGATGTTCACCTCGAACGCGCTCTCGGGGAACTCGTGGCAGTGGAGGAGCCAGAGTGCCGCCAGGTGGACGACGGCGTCGCAGCCCTTGACCGCTTCTTCGAGCAGGTCGCGCGAGAGGATGTCGCCCCCGAGGTCGAACACGCGGCAGCGCTCGTCCTTCAGCGCTTCCTCGACGTTGCCGGGCACGCCGCGGCTGAAGTTGTCGAAGATCACCACCTCGGCGACGGGCTCGTGCAGCAGCTCCTCGACGACGTGGGAGCCGATCAACCCCGCTCCCCCGATCACCAGGACTTTCCGATCTCGCAGATCCATGGGTGCCCCCCTTGCGGCCCGACTGTGCCGAGGCGCCCTAACTCTGTCAACGGCGAGCGTTTTTCCGACCCGCGGACGCGGTCACCGGCTCGCTCGGGACCCGCCCATTCGGTAACGTGGCCGCGCCCTGGAGCAAGGGCCGGGGGGTCGTTTGCAGCGCCTACGCATCCTGCACTGCCCCGGCGTCGTCGGGGGGCACCCTCCGAACCTCGCGCGCCACGAACGGGCCGCGGGACTCGACAGCCACTGTCTCGCATTCCGCGAGAGCCCCTACGGCTACCCCGCCGACGAGGTCCTCGGGCCGCCCGGAACTTCGGCAGTCCGCTTCGAGCTGCGCCGGCTGGCTGCCGTGCGCCGGGCCGCACGGGACTTCGACGTCGTCCACTTCAACTTCGGCCGGACCCTCCTGCCCGACCGGACCTCGCTCCGGACCCTCGAGCGCGAGGGCGCCCCGCGAGCCTTCACGGCGGCCTACCGGCTCTGGGCCCTCGCCTTCGAGCGCCGGGATCTGGCCTGGCTTCGGCGCCAGGGTAAGGTCGTCTGCGTGACCTTCCAGGGGGACGACATCCGGCGCGGCGACCTCCTGGGCGACCTTGGCCGAGAGGACCTCCTCCGCGAACTCGAACCCGGCTACTACGACACCGCCATCGACGCCGAACGGAGACGGACCGCGGACGCCTTCGCGGAACACGCCGACCTCCTGTGGGCGCTCAACCCGGACCTGCTGCATGCCCTGCCGGCGCGAGCCCGGTTCCTCCCCTACGCCAGCGTCGACCTCGAGGCCTGGAAGGTCGAACCTGTGCAGACCGAAGCCTCGCGCCTCCCCCTCCTCGTCCACGCGCCGACCCACCGGCGGTTCAAAGGCACGCGCTTCGTCGAAGAGGCGGTGGCCCGTCTGCGGAGCGAAGGCGTGGCCTTCGAGTTCCAATGCGTCGAAGGCATGAAGCGGGACGAAGCGGAGGCCATCTACCGGCGCGCCGACCTCTTCGTCGATCAGCTGCTGCTCGGCTGGTACGGCGGTGTGGCGCTCGAGCTGATGGCCCTCGGCAAGCCGGTCGTGTGCCGACTCCGGGAGGACGACCTCGCGGGGATCCCCCCGGAGATGGCCCGGCAGATGCCGATCATCCGGGCCGACCCGAGTTCCCTCGTCGAGGTCCTGCGCGAGTGGCTGACGGCTCCGGCGGAGCGTCGCGCCGAACGGGGACGCGCCTCCCGGGCGTTCGCCGAGCAGTGGCACGACCCCGCGCGGATCGCCCGGGAGCTCGGCGCCCGCTACGAGGAGGCCTACTCGGCGCTTCCCGGCCGGGGGTCGTCGTAGATCATCCGGATCTCTCCGGCGTCGTCGATCTCGACGCGGCCGATCACGCGCGCCGGAGTTCCCGCCACGACGGAGTAGTCCGGGACGTCGCTCGTCACCAGGCTCAGGGCGCCCACGACGCAGTGCGAACCGATCGTCGTCCCGCGCCCGATCACCGATTGCGGCCCGAGGTAGCAGCAGTCGCCGATGCGCGTCGGCTGACGGTCCGCCGGGATGCGGCCGCCGGACAGCGCCCACCGCACGGTGTCGTGGCTGTAGATCTGGACGCCGGTCGCGATGCTGCACCACGCGCCGATCTCGAGGCCGCCGCTTCCATCGAGCACGGTCTGGGGCCCGACCCAGGTGTTCGCGCCGACGCTCACGTCGCCGATCACCATGCACGAGTCGTAGACGCTCGCCCCCTCCCCGAACCCGAGGAAGGCGGCCTTCTCCCAGCGGTCCGTCACGGTGTCGGCCAGCGACAACACCCGTTGATGCCGCTCATGGAGCTCGCGCCGCAAGCCTTCGTGGAGTTCGCGCAGGTCGTCGTGGCCCGGATGGGTGCGCTTCCAGGCGTCGTGCCAGACGGGCCCGCCGCCCTTCGAGCCGGAACTCATGCTTCGCTCCCTTTCCCGACGCCCGGGCGCGTCCGAGACATCGTGTCACCCTGCCCGGCAGCACCGAGAAGCCGCGGCAGACGGCCCGCGCGCGGGCGCGCCGGTGACGCAACCGACCGGCAAGTGTATGATTTTGCCCCGGCGAGTCCTGGACCGCCTGCCAAACCGGGGTGGCCCGCGAGCCATCCCTGAAGGGGTCGGAAGAACGTGGCGACATCAGGGATGGGGGAACCCCGCCAGGCCTCTCCGGGTCTGGAGAGCGGGCCCGGGCGTCGACCCGCGTGGATCGAGGACCTCTCGCTGACGATGCACCTCGTCGCGTACGAGGTCCGCAAGTCGAACGCCGGCACCGCGCTCGGCCTCGCGTGGTCCGCGGTCGAGCCCGTGCTCCTGCTCGGCACGTACTTCTTCCTGTTCGTGGTGATCCTCCAGGTCGAGTACAACGGGCCGGGCGGCGTGATGGGACATCTCCTGTCGATGTTCGCCGGACTGGTCCCATGGCTGTACCTGAACGGCTCGATCGGAATCGGCCTCGGGTCGCTGAACACCCACGCCGCGCTGGTGAAGCAGATCAACTTCCCCATCCACCTGTTGCCGCTGATCACCGTAGCGCAGGGCACCGTGGAGTTCCTTTCGAGCCTGGTCCTGCTGCTCGTGCTCGGGTTGATCGTGGGCTCGCTCGGCACGCATACCCTGATCCTGCTGCCGGCCGCGATCTCCCTCGCGGTGCTGCTCGTCGGCGCGACCTCCATCCTCTCCTGCTACGCCGTGATGTTCCCCGACCTGCAGAAGCTCCTCCCGACCTTCCTGCGCGTCGTCTTCTTCGTCACGCCGGTGCTCTACGAACCCACCATGATTCCGGCGCACGTCCGCTTCGTCGCCATCGCGAACCCGCTCGCCTACGTCATCACGCCGTTCCGCTATGCGATGTTCGGCAACCCGGACTCGGCCATCCTCACCCCCATGGTGGATCTCTTCATCTCCTTCCTCGTGAGCGGCGCCGTCCTCGCCCTCGCACTCGGCCACCGCGGCTACGTGCGGAAGACGGTCGTGGACTACCTATGAAGGCCCCCGACACCGTCATCGAACTCGAGGACGTCGAGAAGACCTATCGCGTCTACCACCAGCAGGGCCGCGGCTGGATCCTCTCCTGGCTCATGCCGTTCCTGCCCAAGGAGCGCTTCTACAACGACAACACGGCCCTCCGGAACATCGACCTGCGCGTGAACCGAGGCGAGGTCCTCGGCATCTTCGGCCGCAACGGCAGCGGCAAGTCGACCCTGCTGCGGATCGTCTCGGGCCTCTCCCTGCCGACCCGGGGGAACGTGCGCGTCCATGGCCGGGTCCGCTCGCTGCTCTCCCTGGGCGTCGGTTTCCATCCCCGCTTCACGGGCCGCGAGAACATCCTGTTCGGCTCGATGGCCATGGGCATCCCGCGGCCCGTCGCCCTCGAACGGCTCGACTCGATCATCGAGTTCTCGGAGCTCGGCGACCACATCGACAAGCCGATCCAGTTCTACTCGAGCGGCATGACGGCGCGGCTCGCCGCGTCGGTCGCCTTCCAAGAGGCCGCGGAGATCCTCGTGATCGACGAGGCCCTGGCCGCCGGCGACGCCAACTTCACGACCAAGTGCACCCAGCGGATCGAAGAGATCTGCTCGAGCGGCAGCACCGTCCTCTTCGTCTCCCACACCATCGCCCTGGTGGAGCGGCTGTGCACCCGCGCGATCCTGCTCGACACCGGCGAGCTGCTCGCCGACGGCGGTCCGAGCGAGGTCGCCGGGGAATACCGCAAGGTCCTCGTGGCCCAGCAGACGCAGCGGCTCGAGGAACTCTCGAAAGCCGCCCAGCCCCCGGACCCGGCCGTTCCCGAATACGAACAGCCCGACCGGGACGACATCGAGTTCCTCGGAGCCACCATGTACGGCGCGGACGGAGCCCCGCGCCAGGTGTTCGACCACGGCGAACCCCTCGAGGTACGCGTGCGCGTTCGGGCCCGGCGCACCTTCCCCAAGGTCCGTTTCTACTTCGAGCTCTACTCGGACGACCTCGGCGTGAAGCTCACGGAGATCGGCTCGAACTATCAGAGCGCCAAGACGGAGGCCTTCGCGGAGTACTACCCGGAGGTCCCCGAGGGCGAAACCGAGCTCACCCTGCGCTTCCCGAAGAATCCGCTCGGGAGTGGGACCTACTACTGGAACATCCTCTTCGCGCGGCCCGCGGAAGAGGTCAAGGTCGAGTCCGAGCTCTTCTATCACTTCTACGAGCGGCGGGTCTGCCCCTTCCGCTCGACCTCGTTCCCCGGCGTGGAGTGGGCCCAATGGCGGGTCGCTCTCGCCGAACCCTCCACCGAGTTCCTCCTCCGGGCCCTCCCCGAAACCGAGGCCCACGAGGACGACCAGCCCGCCGAAGCGGCGCTGGAGGAGACGCTGCGATGATCGAGGCCTGGGCTCGCCCGAAACTCGTCGACCCGGGGATCCGCCCCACCCTGCGCTCGTTCACCTTCGAAGAGGACGATCTGCTCGAAAGCCGGCGCGCACTCTACCGCTCGGATGGCCCCGGTTTCGTGCTCTTCCGGGGGTTCCTGCCGCCCGAAATGGCGGAGCACGTCCGCAGTTTCTGGGGGGAGCGCGAGCCCGAGATGTTCGGCGAGTTCGCGACCTTCGCCCAGCGCGACCGCTACCAGATCGGCCAGGGCCCCTACGCCTCGCGCTTCCCCGGGAAGTCCTGCTGGTTCCTGAACCCCTGGGACGCGCCCCTCGACGACGTCACGCTCGCGGCCACGGTCGCCGTCACGCAGCTGCGCAACCAGCTCGAGCAGCAGCCGATCTTCCGCGACCTCCTGCCCTGCAGCGACCGGATGACCCAGACGATGATCGTGGTCTCGACCGAGAGCGAAGACACCGACGTGAAGTGGCACCGGGACGAGTTCCCGTCGAGCGAGAGCCGCCCCGAGGCCCAGACTCGCCTGCAGGCCACGCTGTTCCTCTCCGAATGGGGCAAGGACTACGAGGGGGACGGCCTGCTCTTCGAACAGGAGAACGGAGAAGCGATCCACGTCGGCCGGGAGCTCGCGCCGAAGCCGGGCGACCTGCTGGTCTGGCGGTATCTCCTCCGGCACAGCGTCGGCAGCGTGAAGCGCCTCCCCGGCGGCATCGGCTTCGGCCGGATCCTCTTTCCGCCCCAGGGCGTGTTCGTTCCTCGCATCCCGGAGCCCGAAGCCGCGGCGGCCGCCGAGCCGGCCCCCTCGGCCGGTCTCCTTCGCCGCGCCGCGCGAGCCGCGGGGCTCGGGCCGGTGGCTCGGCGCGTTCGCAGGATTCTCGGACGATGACGCAGACCGTTTCGCCCACCGAGCTGTGGGACCTCTCCGTGGACGAGAACCTCGTTCCCGACGGCATGTTCACCGCGTGGGACACGTACGGGACGTGGCAGAAGCGGGTCCTCGACCACTTCGGCGGGGCCCGGGACCGAACGCTGCTCGACATCGGCTGCGGGCCGCTCCGATTCGGCGCCTTCATCCTGTCCGAACTCGGCGAAGGACGCTTCGTCGGCGTCGAGCCCTTCGGCAAGTACGTCAAGATCGCGAGGACTCTCGCGAAGCGGCTCGGGGACGAGGGGCGCGTCGAGATCATCCAGTCGAAGGACTTCGGCTTCCCGCTCGACCTCTCCGTCGACTTCGCCATGTGCCATGCCGTCTTCACGCATCTCTCGTCGGAGCAGATCGAGGCCTGCCTCGACCGGCTCGCGAAGGTCATGAAGCCCGGGGCGCCCTTCGTCTTCACCTACAATCTGAGCGGCACCGAGAAGCAGGTCCACCGCGGCCGGCTCTACGGGGAAGAGCTCCCCCTCGTCAGCGTCCACCTGGGCGGCCTCGAGATCTTCGAGCGCTTCGCCGAGCGGACGGGCGCGCGCCTCGAGCCCTTCGACGCCATCCCCCACCCCGGCCAATCGTGCAGCGTCCTCTTCTTTCCCTGAGCCGAGGCGCTCCGTGACCGCGGGCGACGGAATCCTCGTTCTCGCGCTCCTTCTCGTTCCTGCCTACCTGCTCCGCCTGCTGTTCTCGGTCTTCGAAGCGAACGACGCGCGCTGGATCCTCTGGCTGCTGGGACGCCTGCGCGAGCAGCGCTGGCTCGACTACCGCGTGGAGACGAACCTCGTCCCGGCGACCCTCGGCTACCCGGTGCTCTACCACTGGCTCCTCTCGCGCCTGCCCGAACGCTTCTGGGTTCGCTTCGGGTACCTCTCGAACGCGGGCTTCGACCTCGCCATCGGCGTCGCGGTCTTCCTGGGACTGCTGCACGTCTGGCCCGGATCGGCCGGCACGGATGCGAACGCGCGAGCCCTGGCCGCGACCGCGCTCTTCCTCTTCGCACCCTGCCTCTTCCCGCCCACGGCCCGGCTCATGGCCTTCAACGGGCGCGCCTTCGGTCTCGTCCTCCAGTTCGTCTCGACGCTCGGCCTCGGGGCCTACCTGGTGGAAGGCCACGCACTGGGCCTCGTGCTCTCGGGCGCCTGCTTCATCGGGCTGGTCCTGTCTTCCCAGTTCGGTTTCCAGGCCGCCGTCGCCACGTTCCTCGGGGTCGGGCTCTGGAGCCGATCCGTCGCGGTCCTTCTGCTTCCGATCGTGTCTCTCGCTCTGGCGTGGGCCGTTCCCGCGCTCGGCGCGCGCGAACCCCTGCGCTACTTCGCGGGGCTCTACCGCTGGCAGTACCGGAACCGCCACTCGGGAACGATGCCGACGGCTCGGGCACGCTGGTGGCGGGACGTCGCCATCGAGATCTTCCAGGCGAGGCGCGTTCGGTACCTGTGGCGGCACCTGCTGCTCTCCGCACCGCAGTTCATCTGCGTGATCTACGCGCCCACGGTCGTCGCCGGGCTGGTCCTCTTCTTCGACGATCGCGAAGCGGCCGCCCGCGTGTTCGGCGAACCCTGGGCCGACTTCTCGCTCTCGGTCGCGGTCTCCCTGGTCGCCGCGGCCGTCCTGACGGGATTCCAGCCGTTCTCGATCTTCGGACAGGCCGAGCGCTACCTCGAGAACGCCGCGCCCTTCACGGCCGCTCTCTTCGCCGCCCTCGCGTTCGAACGCGGCCCGACCTCCGGCGACGCCCTGGCCGCGTGTACGCTCGTGGGCCTCGCCAGCCTCACGGTCTGCCTCGTCAACGCCGCCACCGTCGCAGCCCTGAACGGAGCCTGGCTGCGCGGTGGAGACGGCCTCGAGAGCACGAGTGAAACGACGCTCACGGAGTGGCTCGAAGCCGTCCCGCACGCGCAGCGGCTGCTCACGGTTCCGATGAGCCGCGGCCAGACGCTGGCCGCCTCCCTGGGCCCTGACACCCCGATTCGGGTTCTCTACGATTGGCTCTCACTCGACGGCGAAGCGCCCCTGCTCTACATGGAGCGCTTTCTGGTGGGCCTCCACTGGACCCCGGAAACCCTGGCGTCGGCGTTCCGAGAATTCGCCTGTGATGGAGTCGTGGTGTTCAAGAAGGAGGCCTGGGCCTGGCACGAAGAGCGGATCCAGTCGGGCACGACCCTGCTGTTCGACGGGCTCCGGGACACCCTCGTCTGCGTCCACGAGGACGAGGAGCACGCCCTCTGGGTCCGCCGTGAATTCGCTCCCGCCCAGGCCACGGGCACCCCGACTGCGTGATGGGAGCGCCTGGCACTTGCCACGTCATCTTCGACGTCGACTGGGCTCCGGACTTCGTCGTCGACTTCGCGGTCGACCAGATCGAGGCCCTCGGGATCGAGGCCACGGTCTTCGTCACCCACGAGAGCCCGGCGCTCGACCGGCTTCGCGCCGCACCCCGGATCGAGATCGGCGCCCATCCGAACTTCAACGACCTTCTCCTCGGAACCGCCCCGGACGGCGACGACATGCGCGCCCGGATCGAAGCGCTCCGAGCCCTGCTTCCCGAGGCTCGCGCCGTGCGCAGCCACTCGCTCACCCAGAACAGCCGGATGCTGGACCTCTTTGGAGAGTTCGGCTTCACCCACGAGGCGAACACGCTGATCCCGGGATCCTCGGGCATGCGCCTCGCGGCCTGGCGGCACTGGGATGGGCGGCTCGTCCGGATTCCGTGCCTGTTCGAAGACTCGGTGGCGGATCTCCTGCCCCGAGGCTGGTCCGCCGACGACGTGCTCGGGCACCCGGGGCTGCGGGTCCTGAACTTCCACCCGATTCGCCTCTACCTGAACGCGCGGTCCGTCGAGCTGCCGCGCGAGGCGAGCGTCCGCCCGCTCGCACCGGAGGTGCTCGATCCTCTTCGGTGCCCGGAGACCGAGATCGGCTCGCTCCACTTCCTGCGGGAGGTGGTGACGAGGCACCGTGCGGCCGGAGGCCGTTTTGCGAAGCTGTCCGAGATCGAACCCACCAAAGCGGCCTCGCCGGCGGCGCCGCTGGAGGCCGCGCATTGAGCTCCGCCCTTCGTTTCCCGACCCCGGACGAGCTCCGAAGCCTCTCGCTCCACGAGTTCCTCGGCGCCAACGACCGCGCGTTCCTCCAGCGCATCTTCTCCGCACCTCCGGAGCGCTACCTCGCGCGGCTCGCCAACGTCGGCCTCACCGGCCTCGACCGCGTGCTCGACGTCGGCTGTGGCTTCGGCCAGTGGAGCCTGTGCCTGGCCTCGACCAACCGGGCGACCGTGGCGATCGAACCGGAGCCCATCCGGCTCGCCGTCCTGGAACAGATCGTCGGCCTGCTCGAGCGCCCCGGCCTCGACCTCCGGGCCGGCCGTGCCGAGGAACTGCCCGTCGAGGACGCGTCGGCCGACGGCGCCTTCTGCTTCGGCGTTCTCCAGTACTCCGACCCGAAACGGCTGCTGGGGGAGATCGCACGAACCCTTCGCCCGGGAGGGATCGCGTACGTCCTCGGCAAGGACATCGGCGGCTACCTCCACGATTGGCTCGAGCGCAAGAACGTGACCGAGGACTTCGACCCGCGGCGCTGCGCCGTCGATGCCTTCGCGAACACCCTCTCCCTCGAAACACGCGGCGTTCCGGCCGACGGGACGCGCTGGGGCGATCGGATCGTCTCGCTCGAGGATGCCGAGAAAGCCGCCCGGGAAGTCGGCCTGGTCGTGGAGGGCGCCGGAGAGGAAGCCAGCGTCCATGCGGGCGGCCGGACGCCCGAGGAGGACACGCCGTTCTTCCGCACCGAGTACCAGGGCCTCCGCAACTCCTACGAGATCGTGGTCCGCAAGCCGTGACCGCGTCGCCGCGCAGCGCATGAGTCCGCAGCCCTTCTTCGTGTTGACCGTCGCGCGCTCCGGCTCGACGTCCCTTGCCCGCATCCTCGACGGCGCGAGCAACGGCTGCTGCGCCGTCGAACCCGCGCCGAACCTCAACGTCGAATCCCGCCTCGCCTGGGAGGGGCGCCTCGGGGACCCGAAGCCGGTGCTCGAGCGCACGATCGTGCCGCGTGTGACGGCCGGCCTCGAGAAGCACGAGGTCTACGGCGAGAAGAACCTCACCTACGGCCCCTTCATCCCGGCGCTGCACGAGCGGCTCGGCTGCCGCTTCGTCTTCCTGCACCGCGATGGACGGGACGTCGTCCGCTCCCTGATCGACTGGCACGACCGCATGTTCGGCAGCGTCTACCGCGAAGCACCGGATCCGGGGCGCCTCTCTCGGCGCGCCCGCGAGGCGGCGGCGAATCTCCTCCTCACCCACGACACCTCGGACTACTCGCGCCCCCGGCCCCTGCGCGGAAGCTCCCTCGAGGCCGAATGGCCGACCCTCGGGCGCGACGAGATGTGCGCCTGGTACTGGGCGACGGCCAACGATCTCTATCGCGAGCGCCTCGGACAGATCCCGCCCGAAGCGTGGATGCCCCTCGACTACTCGCACTGCGACGCCGAAGGCATCGTCGAGGTCGCGCGCTTCCTCGGGCTCCGCGGCCTCGATGCCACCCAGGTGGCCCAGCAGCGCGAGCGACGGATCAACTCCCTGGCGGACCGCACCGGGGAAGCCGGCGTCACGCCGCGCTGGCCGGACTGGGACGGCGGCGCGCGGCGGCGGTTCGAGCGGTTCGCGGCTCCGTGCATGGAACGGCTCGGCTACTTCTCCACGACGCGGCCACGCTGGCGCCCCGACGGTTTCGGCCGCTCGGACGCCCCCCGCACGACGGAGAAGCGCTCCGCCGAAGCGCTCGATGCGTCCCTCGCGCGATGGATCGAGGCCCGCGAGAGGGCCGACGGCCGAGTCGGTTCCGCGGCGCGCGCATGGGCCGACGCCGAGATCCCCGTGGCGCCGGCCCCGCCGGGCTTCTTCCAATCGGACACGACGCTCCACGAACTCGCCCTCGGCGCGGATTCGGCCCCGGACGTCCGGGCCGAGCTCGTCGTATCGCCGACGGGTCTCGAGCAGACCTTCGACGTCGAGCTCTTCCTCGAGCGGGCGGTCGACGCCTCGAACGGCTGGGTCGCCCTCGGCTGCAGCGGCTGGGACGAGGACGCCGCCGAGCACACCTACCGCTGGGAGCCCGAGGCCGGGACGTTCCGCAACCGCGTCTCCCCACGCCGGCTGCGCGAGCGGCTCGCGGCGCTCGGGTGCCGCGAGATCGAAACCGAAGCCCTGCGGGAGCCGGGCTCCGGGCGCTTCGTCGCCACGATGGTGCGGGCACGGAGTCCGCGCGGAGCCGCTTCGTGAAGGACCGGGTGCGCGCGCTGGTCAAGCGGCTCTGGTACTCGGGCGCCCTCTCCCCGGCCCGCGCGGCCGTGCGCGCCGTCGCCAACCGCGACGTCGAATTCGCGATCGGGCTCCAGGAGCTGCACCTCGAAAGACGCCGCCTCCTCGCCGAGATCCGCAGCGCCGGCGGACGGCCCCGCGGATACAGCAGCACCGACGCTCCCGACCTTCGCGACTATCTCTCCCAGGTCCAGCGCAACTACGACCCCTTCGCCAACCCGTTCCAGTACTACCGGTTCGTCATCGACGAACTCTCGGCGCTCCCCTCGATCGACCTCGTGCCGCTGGCCGATCTGTTCGCACCGGCCGAAGGCGAGCGCGCCCGCATGGGCCTCCGCCACGACGTCGACGCGGATCCGGTCGCCGCGCTGCGCTGCGCCCGCTTCCTCGCCCAGCGGGGGATCTGCGGTAGCTTCTTCCTGCTCCACACCGCCCCCTACTACGGGACCTTCATCGATGGGCTCTTTTTGCGGAACCCGCAGCTGCGGGATTGGGTGCACGGGATGATCGTGGCCGGCTGCGAGATCGGCATGCACAACGATGCCCTGGGCGTCGAGCTCCAGCACGGGATCGACGGGGCCGACGCGCTGCGCTCCGAGATCGAGTGGCTTCGCGAGCAGGGTGCGCAGATCCGCGGGACCGTGGCCCACAACTCCGCGCCGGTCCACGGCGCCGAGAACTACGAGGTCTTCGAAGAACGCCTGCTCGAGCGCCGTCACGTGGAGAACGGGCACGGAGGCGCCCTGCCCCTCGGCGCGCTCTCCGAGAAGGACCTCGGCCTCGCCTACGAAGGGACCTTCGCCCGGCCCAAGGCGAGCCCGGACGCCGCCGCCGCCCGCGCCTACCTCGAGGACGCGGAGGGGGCGGACATCCGCTCGGAACCGTGGATGCGGCGCTACCTTCTCGCGAACCCCCTCTGCGATTGGGACGTCGACGTCCAGTTCTGGCTGACCGGTACGGATTGCTGGGTGATCGGCGGCCGGACGGAGGCGGGCGAGATCTTCGAGTGGGAGGTGGATGCCGTCCGGATGGTCTCGGTCGCCGCGGAGCTCCCCGCGAACTCGCGATCTTCGCTCATCATCCACCCGGAATACGTCGGCCGCTAGGAAGAGGAAAACGCATGGAACGCATCCGACTCACGTTTCCCCGCTTCGACGACACGGAGATCGACCTCGTCCGCCAGGTCCTGGACTCCGGCTGGGTCACCCAGGGGCCCATGACCGAGCGCTTCGAGGAGCAGTTCGCCGAGCGTCACCGGGTGCCGCACGCCTACGCCGTGACCTCGGCCACCGCCGGCCTGCACCTGTCCGCGATCGCCGCGGGCCTCGGGCCCGAGGACGAGGTGATCGTCCCGGCGCTCACGTGGATCACCTCGGCCAACGCGGCCGAGTACACGGGGGCGAAGGCGGTCTTCGCCGACGTGGAGACCGAGACCTGGAACCTCTCGCCCGAGGCGCTCGAGGCGGCGATCACGCCCCGGACGCGGGCGATCATCGTCGTCCATCTGTTCGGCCTCCCGGCCAAGATGGACGAGATCATGGCCATCGCGCGGCGCCACGACCTTCGGGTCATCGAAGACGCCGCCTGCGCCGTCGGGTCGGAGTACCGGGGGCGCCCTGTCGGAGGCTTCGGCGACCTCGGCTGTTTCTCCTTCCACCCGCGCAAGGTCATCACCACGGGCGAAGGCGGCATGGTCACGACCTGCGACGAGGCCCTGGGCCGCGAGATCTCCTGTCTGCGCAGCCACGGCGGCTCGGGGCTACCCGACGGACAGGCGGTCGCCCAACCCTTCGCCATGGCCGCCTTCGAGACCCTGGGGTTCAACTACCGGCTGAGCGACATCCTCTCTGCCGTCGGCGTTGCGCAGATGGCGAAGCTCGACGAGCTCCTCGAGGATCGTCGCGTCTCCGCCGCCCGCTACGACGAGATGCTCGCGGACGTCGAGGAGGTGGCTGCCCCCGAGGTGGACCCGCACTGCCTGCACAACTACCAGTCCTACGTGATCCGCGTCCGCGACGGCGACCGCGAGCGCCGCAACCGGGCCATGGATTGGATGGCCGGACAGGGCATCCAGACGCGCCCGGGAACCCACGCCGTCCACCGGCTCGGCTACTACCGCGACAAGTACGGGCTCCGGGCCGAAGACTTCCCCAACGCGGTCCTCGGGGAGGATGCCACGATCACGCTTCCGCTCTTCCCGGAGATGAAGCCCTCGGACCAGGAACGCGTCCTGGCCGCCCTGCGCGAAGGGCTCGGCGCCTAGAGCCGCACGCTCGGCGCGCCTCAGGCGGGCTTGCGCAGCAGGACCGAGTGGCCGTTCGGGTTCGCCGGGTGGAAGGCGTACTCGGTGACGCCGAGATCCCGCAGCCAGCCTTCCACCTCTTCCTCGTGGTGCCGCCAGGCCGAGCGCGGGTGGTACCAGTCGAAGTTCACCATGTTGTTCGACTCGAAGTCGAACTCCTCGTTCCAGAAGCACTTGAGCACGTTGTAGTAGAAGAGCCGCTGGACGTCGTGCGTACCCGCGGGAATGCCGAGCACGTCGATCGGCTTGTCGAGCGTGACCTTGGCATCGAGGCGCGAGAGCTCCCGGCCGAGCTCGGTGATGGCTTCGCAGGCTTCGTAGCAGTCCTCGCTCGAGAGCTGCGAGAAGACCGAGCGCACGTGGTCGTCGGCGAACTCGCGCAGGGCGCCCATGCGCTTGTAGACGTAGAAGAAGAACGTCCCGCCGGGCTCGACCTTCCGATAGAGCGCCTCGACGGCCTTGCGCGTGTCCGGCGTGTGGTGGAGCACACCGTCGGCGACCACGAAATCGAAGCTCTCGTCCTCGAAGGGGAGCGACATCAGGTCGGCCTGCACGATGTGGACGTTCGCGAGGGAGCCCACGTTGGCGTAGGTCGTCTGGGCGGCCGCGCTGATGTCCGCACCCACGATCTCCCCCGCTCCCGCCTCCGACATGTTCCGCGCGTGGAACCCCGAACCGGTGCCGCACTCGAGAACCCGGCGCTTCCCGGCATAGAAGGACGTCAGCTCCGCCTGATCGGCCAGGCCGAACTTCTTCCGGTACCAGTCCTTCAGGAACTCGTTCTGGGCGGGGTCGAGACCCCAGTTCCGCAGGCGCCGCCACTTGTCCGAGAACGAGGAGGTCGTGTCCGCCTGCTCTTCCTCGGCCTCCGAGGCATCGGCGTCGGGAACCGGATCGAGCCCGTGACGCGCCTCGAACTCGGTGAAGCGAGGGCGCAGCCCGCCGCGGATCACGCACGGGACGCCGCCCGTGATCGGGTACCAGTACCCGCCCGGTTCGTCGAGGCGGCCCTCGAGAATCTCGTCCCCCTCCCGCTCGTACACCTCGAGGGCGAGCGGTTCTCGGGTCACGGGATCCTTCAGACGTTCGACGAGTTGAATCTTCACGAGAGGGCTCCGGACGCCGGGCGCGCGTCGGTCAGCTCGGAATAGATCGCGAGCTGCTTCCCGACCACGTCCGCACCGGCGTGATGTTTCTTGATCCAGTTGCGCGCGTCGTCGCAGCGACGCTGCCAGACTTCGCGGGGCTCGAGCAGTGTATCGAGAACCCGCACGATTTCCTCCTCGGTATGGCAGTTCAGGGCCGGCGGGACCTCACCGTACTTCTCCCGCATGACGTCCTCGTCGATGCGCATCAGGACCGGACGTCCCGCCGAGAGCGACTTGAAGGCGACGCCCCCCATGCCCGCGATGTCGAACTGATCGGCGACCAGGTCGCTCGCCAGGACGAATCGCTCGAAGCGGACGGTCCCCATCGCCGCCGACCAGCGGACGTGACGCGTCATGCCGAGCTCCTCGATGAGCGCCCGGCTCTGGGCGACGTTCTTGCCCCACTCGCAGCACACGACACCGACGCGCGCCCCGGTCTTCTGCGTCCATCGCGAGAGCGCGCGGAAGAAACGGTCGTTCGCCTTGTCCGCGTAACCGGTTCCGGGAACCCAGTCGTGCCGGGTCGGGAAGAAGATCAGATGGTCCGCGTCGAGGGCCCCGAGAAGCTCTTCGCGCAGCGCCTCGGCCCCCTTCACGCCGAGGGCGTGGTCCTCGTCCCAGGGGTGATTGATCATGGTGACGCGGCCCGGATTCAGGCTCTCGGCGGGCCCCTGACAGTCGGGGTTGGTCACGAGCACGTGATCGGCCAGGGCGTAGGCAAGGCTCGTACAGCGCCCGCGGCGGTTCTCTTCGAAGGGGATCTCGCGCAGCGTCCCGTGCTCGAAGGCCACGATCGGGCGGTAGCCGGCCAGCACGGGGAAGATCGGATCGGTCGAGTAGGCCTGGACGACGTCGTACTCCGCGAACAGTTCACCGAGCAGGCGGCTGTCGCGAAGGTGGAACGTCAGATCCTCCACGGTGAGCGGGTCCGGGCGATCGGGGAAGCGGCGCCCGAACTCGCGAACGAGGGCCTCGAGCGAGTCCTCCGTGTCCTTGCTCGGCTTGCCCGCGAGTTCCCGAACCGGCCGCTGCCCGCGGAGCACCTGGACTCCCGCGAGCGCCAGCGCCGCGAGTCCGCTCGCGAGGATGACGGAAGCCCGAACGAACGAGGCCATGGCCACCTTCACGAGCTGGGCCCGGTCGGCCTGACTCAGGTGCCGGACCCGGACCGGCCCGCCGTTCTCGACGACGATCTCCCGAAGCCGATCGTCGAGCCGGCCCAACCAGCCCGCGCGCAGCCGGAGGTTCATCTTCATGAGCCAGCCGTAGACCGCGAGCCGGCCGCGGTGGCCGCGCCGGCGCGCCAGCAGGTAGCGGATCGAGAGCAACATCGGGCCCTGGGCGAACCAGTCCTGGCGTTCGAAACCCCCGAGCCCGACTCGGTGCCAGGCCGGGCGGTAGTCGTCGACGGGCTCCTCGAAGTCCGCGTCCTCCCACTCCGGGCAGGCCATGGTGTGGTAGTAGAGCGGGCACAGGACGTCGCAGTCGACCCCGGCCTCCCGCAGGAGCTTCGCGTTGTTGTACGCGTTGTTCGCGATGTTGCCGAGGTGCAGGACGCGCAGGGGACGAGAGGCGCTCATGGTGAGCCTCCGAGGCGCGAGCCCCTCGAAAGAGGTAATGATTGAGTCATGCGAAACTGGCGCGCGCTCCTGCCGGGGGCAGCCATAGTTTTAGCGAGGTCACGGGACGCCAGCACGCGCTCGCGGCGGCCCTTTTCGAGAGGGAGCCGATGAACGCGACCCGCCGCACGCCCGCCCAGGACTGGCCCCGGGACGCCGTGGGGCTGGCGATCGATCTGGCGTTGCTGCCCGTCCTGGTGCTCGCCGCCCTGGCCGCGCGCTTCGCTCCCAAGGCCTACGACGTGGGCCTCGGCCCGGAGCCCATCAACAGCCTGCCGACCCATCGCGAGGCACTCCGGCGCCGCGGCTACCGCGCCTGCACCTACGTCCACCACCTCTACTACGTCACGTCCGAATTCGACGTGGTTCTCGCCTGGCCGGGGCCGCTCCGCTACCTGGCGAACCACGCGCTGTTCGTCTGGGCGATCTTCCGCTGCCGGTGCCTGTTCCTCGCCTTCTCGGGCGGCGCCCTCGGGAACACGCGGCTGCTCTGGCGAGCCGAACCCGTGTTCTACCGCCTCGCCGGCGTTCGCACGGTCATGCTGCCCTACGGCGGCGACGTCCAGGACATGACCCGCTGCCCGAACCTCGCCTTCAAGCACGCGATGGGCCAGGACTACCCCGGGCGTCGGCTCCTGCGCCGCGGCATCGCCGCCCGGGTCGACCTCTGGACGCGCTGGTCCGACGTGATCGTCGGCGGCTGCGACTGGGTCGACTACCTGTACCATTGGGATCGCCTGATGCTGCTCCACTTCCCGGTCGACACGGACCGCTTCGCGCCCGCTCCGGCGCCGCCCGGGGACGAGGCCTTGCGCGTCCTTCATGCGCCCAACCACCGCAACCTGAAAGGCACGGCCTTCCTCGAGCGGGCCGTCGAGCGCCTTCGAGCCGAAGGGCTGGCCATCGAGCTCCAGGTCCTGCAGGGCGTGCCCAATCACGAGGTCCGCACCGCCATGGCGAAGGCCGACGTGGTCGTCGATCAGCTGGTGATCGGCTGGTACGCGATGTTCGCGCTCGAGGCCATGGCGATGGGGAAACCGGTCGTCTGCCGGGTGCGTGAGGATCTCGAGGCGCTCTACCGGAGCCAGGGCCTGCTCGAGGCGGGCGAGCTACCGCTGATCCACGCCGACGGTGAGTCGATCGAGGAGACGCTCCGGCAGCTCGCGAAGGATCCGCAGCGGCTCGCGGAGGCGGGCAAGCGCTCGCGGGAGTTCGCGCTACGCCGGCACTCCGTCGATGCCGTGGGTGTGGAGACCGCTGCGATCCTGGCCGAGCTCGGGATCGAGCCCGGCTCGGCCGCGGCCTAGCCCTTCCGGGAGCGGCGGCCGAAGAGGGCCCACCCCACCGAGGCGAACAGCGCCAGCGCCGCCGGCTCCGGCACCGAGTAGAAGCGGATCCCCGGCTGGAACGAGTTGTTGAGGACGAAGCCCGAAAGCAGCGGATCCGTGAGATCGACGTTGTCGAGCGGGTTCATCCCGTCGCTCGCGGTGTAGCGGTCCCCGAGCACGTTCGGCGCGTCCGTCGGCAGGAACGAGGAGCCGAGGAACGGGTTCCCGCTCATGCCGAGGGGGCTGATCACCAGGAAGTAGGTTCCGGCGTTGAGCGCGAGGTCGATGTTGCCGAGCACCCACTCGCCATCCGTGCTGAAGGACGGGGTCCCGGGGAGCATGATCTCGGTGCCACCGAGCACGTCCGAGGGGTCCGCCGCCGGGCCGATCTGGGTCGCCACCTGGAGGCGGAAGCCGTTGTTCGCGAGACCGCCGGCGTAGACCTCGATCCCGGAGAGGGTCGTGTTCTCGTTCAGCGTGAATTCCTGCGCCACGAAGGTGGCGGACCCGAAGGTCGGGTCGTAGTACACGCCCTGGGCGCCGCTCTCGTCGGGGGTTCCCGTATCGAGGATCAGCATGGCCGAGGCGGGGGCGGCCACGGCGAGGGCCAGGGCGAAGATCGAGACGGAGCGCAGGGAGCGAAGCAACATGGGAAGTCCTTTCGGGGGCCGGATGCACGAATCCCGCCCAGGACGAAGTGTCCGCGAGACCCGGCCAGGTGGCGCGGATTCCCCGGAGAAGGCGTGAGGGCGCCCTCTGAAGCCGCAGGGGCTTCGGGCAGACAGGCCGAGGGGCCCGGGGTCCGCTAGAACACGACGTCCAGCTGCTCCGCCCAGCGCACCAGGTTGAGCCAGCGCCAGATCCGCCAATCGAAGCCTGCGGATCCGCTGCGCACGCCCTGCCAGCTCGCGAGCATCGCCTCGGGCCGCAGGGCCGGAATGGCGCGCGCGCGCTCGCCGGCGAGCACCTCCTCGACCCAGGGCCCCACGGCCCGGAGCCAGCGCCGCTCGGGCGTCGCGAAGCCGATCTTGTCGCGGCGGTCGAGGATCTCGTCCGGGACGATCCCGCGTAGGGCCGCGCGGAAGACCGCCTTGCTCTGCCCTTGCGGGGAAACCCAGTGCTCCTCGGGCAGCGAGAGCGCATACCCGACGAGGCGTGGGTCGAGGAACGGGACGCGGCTCTCGAGCGAGAAGGCCATGGAGTTGCGGTCCTCGTAGCGCAGGAGCATCGGCAGACTGATACGCGACACCGCTTCGTGGAGGTGCTCACGGAGGGCGTCGCGGGCGGTGGAGCGCCAGAGCGGCCTCGGCTCGACGCCCCGCTCGGCGAACCAGCGCGGCTCGAGCCAGGCGGGTGCCAGGTCTTCGCCGACCATGCGGCGCGCGAGCGGCGTGAGCGCGCTCGGCAGCACGAGCCCTCCGGCCCGGGCGAGGAAGCCCTTCGCCTCCGGCCCGAGCTGGCGCGCGACCCGCGCGAGGTAGCGGCCAGCCTCGCCGAAGCGGCGTGCGCGGACGAGGGAGGCCCAGCGCGTCGCGAGGTAGGTGCGGTAGCCGGCGAAGATCTCGTCCGCGCCCTGGCCATCGAGCAGGACCTTCACGCCCTCCCCCGCCGCGAGCTGGAAGACCCGGTACTGGGCGTAGATGCTGGTGCTCCCGAAGGGAAGGCCCTGACGGGCGACGAGCGTGTCGAGATCGGTGACCAGCTCCTCCACGCGAGGCGTGACGGTGGCGACCCGCGCGCCGGCGGCTTCGGCGGCGACGCCGACGTAGCGAGCCTCGGAGAGCGCCGGGTCGTCCGCCACGTACGAGAACGCGCGAAGGTCCGCGCCGGGCCCTTCGACGTGGCGCAGCCCGCAGAGGATCGCACTCGAATCGATCCCTCCGGAGAGCGCCGCGCCGAGCGGGACGTCGCTCCGGCGGTGCAGGCGCAGGCTCTCGAGGAAGAGCTCCCGGGTCCGCTCGGCCGCGTCCGCGAAGGATTCGCCGGACCAGCGAGGGCCCTCGGGCGGACGGAACGCCACGGGCCCCTCGAGTTCGCCGCTCGCGAGATCCACCGCGAGCCAATGCCCCGGCGGCACCTGGGCGACGTCGGCCAGCAGGGTCTCGGCGCCGTCGTCGGTGAGCCCGAAGCGGAGGTAGTCGTAGAGGCGGGCCGGGTTCACCGTGCGCGCCGCGCCGGGGTCGGCGGCCAGGAGTGCCGGGATCTCGGAAGCGAAGGCGAAGCGGCCCTCGCTTCGGGTCCAGTAGAGCGGCTTGATGCCGTACGGGTCCCGCGCGAGCACGAGCCGTCCGGCCCCGCGATCGAGCCACGCGAAGGCGTACATGCCGACGAGCTCGCCGAGCGCCTCGGTGCCCCGCTCGGCGAGCTTCGCCAGCAGCACCTCCGTATCGCTGCGCGAGGCGAAGCGCTCCCCGCGCGCTTCGCACGCCGCGCGCAGCTCGACGTGGTTGTAGATCTCGCCGTTGAACACGAGGAAGGAGGAGCCGTCCGCGCGGCCCATGGGCTGGTGACCCGCCGCGCTGAGATCCAGGATGGAGAGCCGCGTGTGGCCGAGCCCGACGGTCGCCCCTTCGGCCGCGTCGGGTTCGCGCCCGACCCGCACGGTCTCCCCCGCGGCCCCGAGGTAGCCCCGATCGTCCGGGCCCCGGTGCGCAAGGCCGTCGACCATGGCCGCCAGCCGGTCCGGCGCAACCCGGGCGCCGCCGAAGCGCAGGATGCCGGCGATCCCGCACATCCCTAGACGACCCCTTCGAGCGAGAACCCGTCGAGGATCTCCGCGAGACGGGCGGCGCGGCCGGAGGCCGAGAGATCCGCGTGGGGCGGCGTCTCGCGCGGGAGCTCCCCCGCGCGCTTCGCCTCGACGAGCGAGGTCAAGCGCCGGGCGATCGCGGCGGGGTCGTCGGGCGGCTCCACCCAGCCGAGCTCGCGCGCCCGCACGAAGCCCGCGAGTTCGCCCTCGGGCGCGAGGGCGAGCACCGGCCGGCGCGCGCCCACGTACTCGAGGACCTTCCCGGTGAGCACGCCGGCCCTCCCCTGCCCTCGGCACACGAGGACGAGCAGGACGTCGGCCGCGCCCTGGTGCTGAAGCGCGCGGCGGTGGGAGACCGGCCCCTCGATCTCGACCACGTCGCCGATGCCGCGCTCCTCGGCGAAGCGCGCGTGCACGTCGCCGACGCGGCCGACGAGCCGGATGCGGAGCTGGCGGCGGACCGGATCGGGCAGGCTCGCGGCCGCCTCGATCAGGTAATAGGGGCTCTGGTCTAGATCCGAGGGCGGGTGCGCGTCGTTGAAGCTCCCGGTGAAGGTCGCGACCAGACGCTCCGGGTCTTCGAGTGCGGGATCCGGCGGCGGGCGATCGACGTCGTAGCCGTTGGTGAGCGTCTCGATCCGCGCCGCGTGTTCGGGATAGCGCTCGCGGGTGTGGTCGCGGATCCAGTCCGTCGCGACCACGACGGCGGCGCTCCGCGCGATCAACTCCGCTTCGCAGCGGCGGTGGCGGTCGCCGCTCCAGAGACCGCGCGGGTTCAGGGTCCAGGCGTCGCGGTAGTCGAGAACGAGCGGGAGGCCCGCCTCGCGGGCGAGGGCGTCCCCGACGAGGAAGGTCGTCCAGGGGTACCCGCTCGCGAGCACGGCATCGAAGTCGGCCTCCGCCAGGGCCTTGCGGCCGAGGGCGACGGCGCCGGCTTGCCAGGCCCGCTTCGGGTCCGGGAACTGGAGCGTTTCGTAGAGCCGGCTGCGGAGACCTCCGCCCGGGGCCGCCGCACCGGAATCGGGCGCAGCAGAGGCGGCCGGCGCCGGGCGCAGCCGGCCGATTCCCCGCCACGCGGCGGCCATCGCGCGTTCGGCAAAGGAGCGCGCCGGGGCGCGCAGGACCGCGTCGCACGGGGGCAGGTTCTCGAGCCCTTCGGGATCTTCGGGATGGAACGGGTCGTAGGGCCGGTCGGCCGTCAGCACGGTGCACGACCAGCCGTGCTCCGGGAGGTGGCGCACCATCCGCAGCACCCGGCGCACGGGTACGCCGCCCATGGGCGGAAAGTAGTAGCTGACGAGCAGGAGCCGCTTCACGCGCGGCCCGCCCCCGATGCCCCGGCGCCCGGCTTCCGGGCCACGAGCAGGTAGTTCTGGCAGAGGAACGGGAAGAGCTTCCCGAGCACGGCGTCGGCACCGTTCCAGAGGAGCGAGGTCGCCCGCGCGTCGGCCACGCCGCGCGGCGCCCGCGACCAGAGGTTGCGCGGCAGGAACGCGTACCGACGGAGTTCGAGGCACTCGAGCCCGGCGCCCGCCACGAGGGCCTCCACCTCCCGCGGCCGGTAGCGGACGTCATGGGTGTGGACGCCCGCCCGCCGGCGCGCCACCAGCTCGATCCAGCTCCATTGGTTCGGGAGGTGACAGCAGACGAAGACGCCGCCCGGCCGCAGCACGCGCGTCAGCTCGGCGAGGCTGTCCTCGGCCCGCCCGCCGGCCTCGTGGACGTGCTCGAGCACGCCGACCGAGCTCACGGCGTCGAAGCTCGCCGTCTCGAAGGGAAGGCGGGTCGGCTCCTCGGGCTTCCCCTCGACCGAGCGCCAGCCCGCGGGCGGCAGCCAGCTCTCGAAGGGTGCGCCCGAAATCGAGAACGCCGTGGCCCGATAGCCGGCACGGCTCAAGTAGTACGTGAAGTGTCCGTTGCCGGCGCCCCAGTCGAGGACTTCGGCGCCCGGCGGGACGTGACGCCGGACCGCTCGATACAGGAGCCGGTACTGCTCGGCGCCGACGCGCCCGCCGAACTGGAGCAATCCGCGGGAGGCGTCTTCCCGCGCGAGCGCGACCAGCTCGTCGAGCACGGCCTCGTCGCAGGCATGGTCCACGGCCCGCTGGTTCGTCACGGCTCCCCCTCTTCGGCCGCCGAAGAGTAACGCCCCCCCTGCTCTCCTGCGCTAACCCATGGGCCGTGAAGATCCCCTCCGGACGTCCCCGGCTGGCCGCCGCCGCGCTGGCGGTGGTGGCGATCGCGCTCGGCGCCATCGCCGTCGACCGCGCCGCACGCCACTCGAACGACTTCGACAACTTCCACTTCGCCGCCGTCTCGGTCTGGGAGGACGGCGAGCTCTTTCTCGAGAAGGGCACCCTGCGCTACCCGCCGAGCTTCCAGGTCATGATGTCGCCCTTCGGCGCCTTCCCGATCTCCGTGGCCGCAGCGCTCTGGGTGCTTCTGACCTACCTCGCCTTCGCCGCCCTGCCCTACGGCTTCTGGCAGCTCGGCGGGCCCCCGCCCGCGCGGCAGGCCTGGGCCTGGTTCGCGATCACGCCCTTCATCGTGAACAACATCACGCTGAGCCAGAGCGGGCCGGTGCTCCTCGCTGGCGCGACCTTCGGCATCCTCGCCGCGGCCCGCGGCCAGGCCGTGCGCGGCGGCGCGCTGATCGCGCTCGGCGGCTTCTACAAGGTCTTTCCGGGGGCGCTCCTCGCCGTGCCCTTCGCCCTGCGGCAGGCCCCGGGCGTGTTGCTCGGCGCGGCCCTCGCCGGCGTCGGCATCGCCGCCTGGGTCGCCCTGGCGATCGGTGCCCAGGCCGGCGCCGAAGACTTCCTGCGCTGGTTCGAGGAGGTCCGCACGGAGCAGCGCGCGGAGCGCTTCGTCGAGGTGGTGCGCGGGCTCCGCTACAACAACCAGGGCCTCGCGATCACCCTCGTCCGATCCTTCAGCACGGATTGGTCCCTCGACCCGGCCCTCGCCGCCAAGGGCTCGATCCAGCTCCTCGACATCCCGGTCGTCTGGATCTGGCGGCTCTACTACGCGGTCGTCGCGGTGCTGGCGGTGACCTCGGCCTACTTCGCCTGGCGCACCCGCCGCGCGCCGAGGACGCGCGATTTCCTCGGCCTGTTCGCCCTGGCCACGCCGGCGATGCTGGCCGTCTCGCCCCTCGTCTGGACGCACTACTTCATCTGGCTCCTGCCGTGCTTCGTCTACCTGGTGGAGACCCACAAGCGGACGGTGATCACCCTCGGCGTGCTCTCGCTGGCCGCGGTCTTCTCGGTCCCGGCGCGCGCGCTCGGCTTCCACATGTTCATGACGCTGGCGCTCTACGTGCTGGTCGCGCGGCAGCTCTGGCGCGAGACGGCCGCGCCCGCCGAAGCTCAGTAGGCGTTCTCGCCGCGGCCGAAGAGCGTCTGCCAGATCGTCAGCACGACGATCCGCGCATCGAGGCCGAGGGACCAGTTCTGGATGTAGTAGATGTCGTGCTCGATGCGCTCGTGCAGCGACGTGTTCCCGCGCCAGCCGTTCACCTGGGCCCAGCCCGTGAGCCCCGCCTTCACCTTGTGGCGCAGCATGTAGCCCGGGATCTCGTGGCGGAACTGCTCGATGAAGACCGGCCGCTCGGGCCGCGGCCCGACGATGCTCATCTCGCCCCGGAGGACGTTCCAGAGCTGGGGCAGCTCGTCGAGGTTGCTGCTCCGGAGGAACGCACCGAGCCGCGTCGGGCGGTCGTCCCCCTGCTGCATCCACACCGGCCCGGTCTTCTTCTCCGAACCCTCGGGCATGGAGCGGAACTTCAGGATCGAGAAGACCTGCCCGTCGAGGCCCATGCGCTTCTGGTGATAGAAGACCGGCGAGCCGGAGCTCACCCGCACGGCCAGCGCCAGGGCCGCGAGCAGCGGGGAGAGCCCGAGCAGGAGCCCCGCCGAGACGACCACGTCGAAGACCCGCTTCCACACCGCCGCCATTCCGACGAAGGGCGTGTCGCGCAGGCCGATCACCGGCAGACCCTCGAGATCCTCGACGGTGCTGCGCAGGGTGAGCAGGTGGCCGAGGTCGGGCACGAGCTGGACGCTCGGAAGCTCGTCTTCGAGCTCGGCCATCACCTTCTCGAGCAGGTGCGACTCGTCGCGCTGGAGCGCCACGATCACCTGGTCGATCCGCCGGCGCTGGAGGAAGTCCTTGATCTGGCCGTAGGAGGCCACGACCGGAACGCCGCGGACGGCGCGGCGGCTGCCCTCCTCGGCCGCGATGCCGACCACGCGCAGGCCGGCCTCCGGGTGCGCCTCGAGCCGCTCGATCACGCTCTGGGCGAGCTCGCCACCGCCGACGACCAGCACGTAGCGCAGGTTGTAGCCGCGCCGGCGGAGCTGCTTCAGGGCGAGGCGCGCCGACGCGCGCATGGCGATCACCGACGTCGCCGAGAGCGCCGCGAAGATCAGCAGCACGAGCCGCGAATAGAAGTAGGTGCGCGCGAAGAAGGTCGCCGCGACGAGCAGGAGCACGCCGACCGCCGTGGCCGCGACGACGGCGCCGGCCTCGCGCACGACGGCGTGGGTCCGCTGCGCCTCGTAGAGACCGCGCGCGCGGAAGAGCCAGAACCAGAGCGGCAGGATCCCGGGCAGGAGCACCGCGTACTGCTCGAAGGGCGGGATCTCCCCGTTCGGCGGCGGCATGCCCGGCAGGTAGAAGCGCAGGTAGAAGGCCGCCACCCAGGCCACGCCGACGATCGTCATGTCGGCGACCAACAGGGCGCTGCGAATGACTTCGCTGTAGCGATAGAGCATTCAGCGGACCTCCGAGCCGTGAGCGGGCGCCGCATCCGGGCCCTCGTGGCCGAGCGCCCAGACCCCGGCCCAGCGCTTCCCCGCGTCCTCGCGGTGCACGAGCCGGCCGCCCGCCTCGAGCCCCGGATAGCGATCGAGCCGGCGGCCGTCCAGCACCACGTAGTCTACGCCCTGGGAGCGCAGGCTCCGGACGAAGGCCTCCCCTTCCCCGGACGGCGGTAGGCGGACCCACCCGGCGCCCGCATAGTAGGCGTCGCGCTGCTTCAGGGCCGCGACGACGCCCGGGTCGGCCTCCTGGGCGGCCAGCCACTCCGCGGCGGCGCGGATCGCCACGCGGTTCTCCCGGCGCGGCCGGATCGCCATCAGCGTCGAGGCCAGGACGAGCAGCGCGAGACCGACCGCGAGGGCCGCGCGCGGCGAGACGCCGCGGCCGGCCAGGCGCGCCGGCCCGGCCAGCAGGATCCGCCCGGCCACCGGAACGCCGAGCGCCACGTAGCCGAGGCACGGTAGGAGCGGCGGCAGGACGTGGCGCATGCTCACGTAGCCCGCGGAGAGCTGGAGCCCGGCCAGCACGAAGGTGTAGAGCAGCACGGTTCCGCCGAGGAACCAGGCGCGCGGCCCGGGGCGCCCCCGCGAGACGAAGAGCCCGAAGGCGAGCAGGACCAGGTGATCCGTGCGGAAGCCGTGGCGCACGGGATCCGCCAGGGCGGCCGCGGTTTCGCGGAAGAGCGAGGGGGCTTCGGGCGGCGCGGCCGTCGAGGCGGACGGGCTCGGCGCCGCGCCTGGAGCCGGGGCGGGGGCAGGCGCAGGAGGCGCGGGGACCGTGGCCGGCGTGTCGAGCGTCGCGATCGCCGTCACCGATTTCTTGCGCGTCAGGGTCAGGTGCCCCTCGTCGAGGGCCACGGCGGCGAGGTACGGAACCATGCACAGGCCGGCACCGAGCAGGAGCGCGGCGCCGGTCCGCAGCGCTTCGGGAAGGCGCCACTCGCGTTGCAGCACGCCGAGACCGAGCATCCCCGCCCCGACGAGCACCGGCCCGATTCCCTCCGGCCGCACCAGGTAGGCGAGCCCGGCCACGCCGCCGGCGAGCACGGCGTGCGCGAAGCGCCGGGTCCCGAGCGCGTGCCAGACCGCGGCCAGGGCCGAGAGGAAGAGCGCCAGGTAGAGCCCCTCGCTCTGGACGTCGCCCGAGAACGGGGCCGCGTAGGGGTGCACGGCGAGCAGCAGCGCACCCACCCAGGCCACGGTCGCGTCGAAGGCGCTTCGCAGGAACGTGTGGAGCGCGAAGACCGCGAGCCCGCCCGACAGGATCGCCACGCAGGCGCCCGCGTCGGCCCAGTCCGTGAAGAAGGGCTTCGCGGCGACCATGGCCAGCGGGTAGAGCGGGTGGAAGTCGTGGGCCAGGGCGGCGGAGAACTCGCCCTCGGCGAACAGGCGCGCGATGCGGATGAACGTCGGGCCGTCGTTCATCATGGCTTCGGTCCGCAGCCAGGCGACGGTGCGCACGAGCAGCGCGACCGCGACGATCGCCGGGAGCCGCCAGGGCGGCGCATCGAGGGCCGCGCTCGAAGCCCCGGCGGCCGAGGCCGCAGGGGCCCGGGCGCTCAGCGCCCGCCCCGATCGGACGTCGGCGCCGTCCGCCGAACCCACCCCGAGCGCCTCAGCGGGTTTCGGCGGAGCCGGCCGGGCGATCGAGCGCCGTCTCGATGGCCCGGACCTCGCGCAGGAGCGCGTCGAACTCCGCCGGGGCGAGCTGGAGCGCGCCGTCGCAGGGCGCGTTCGCCGGGTCCGGGTGCACCTCGACGAAGAGGGCGTCGATGCCGAAGGCCACCGCCGCCCGCGCCAGCGGGGCCACGTCGTCGTGATCGCCGCCGGAGCGGGTCCCGCCCGCCACCGGCTTCTGCGCCGCGTGGGTGGCGTCGAAGCAGACCGGCGCGAAGCGCCGCATGATCGCCAGCGAGCGCATGTCCGCGACCTGGTCGTTGTAGCCGAAGCTCGCGCCGCGCTCGGTCAGGAAGACGCCGGCCGCACCGAAGTGCCGCGCCTTCTCGACGGGGAGCCGCGCGTCGCCCGGCGCCATGAACTGGCCCTTCTTCACGTTGATCGGCCGGTCCGTCGCGGCGCAGGCCGCGATGAGATCCGTCTGCCGGCACAGGAAGGCGGGGATCTGCAGGCAGTCGACCACCTCCGCGACGGGCTTCGCCTGGTGCGGCTCGTGGACGTCCGTCAGCACCGGCAGCCCGGTCTCGCGCTTGATGCGGTCGAAGATCGCGAGGCCTTCGTCGAGGCCCGGCCCGCGGTAGCTCTCGTGGCTCGAGCGGTTCGCCTTGTCGAAGGACGCCTTGAAGACCACGGGGTAGCCGTGGCGGCGGCCGGTCTCGGCCACGGCCGTCGCCGTCGCGACCGCGGCGGCCTCGCTCTCGAGCACGTTCAGCCCCGAAATCAGGACGAGCGGCGCCCCGCCGCCGAGCGGAATGGAACCAATCTTCAGCTGCAAGCTCTAAACCCCTTCCTGGAGGTCTTCCTCGACGGCCGCTTCGAGCTCGCCCAGGAGGTCGGGCAGAGCCGACGTCACGCGATTCCAGTTGGGGATGAGGGGGGCCCCCATGGGGTCACGGACGAATGACAGGCCGGCTGCCCGCAGGGCCCGTGAGAAGGTCTCGACCGCCACTTCCTCCTCGTGGCGGTCGAACACGAGCCCGTTCAGCGCAGCGTCGTCACTGTAGCGAGCGACGGCGTCCTGCGCCGTCCGCACGTAGGCGGAGATCAGGGTGTTCAGGAAGCCCGCGTCGAACTGGACGCCGTAGCTCGCCAGGTTCCGGATCAGGGAGCTCGCGATGTCGGTGACCATGCGGTGGAGGCCCCGGGTCGAGTCTTCCTCGGAGAGATCCTGGTGCTTGTGGTCGTAGTTCTCGACCACCTCGACCTGACAGATCCGCTTGAGCGAACAGTTGCGGTAGACCTCGGCGAGCATGCCGACCTCGAGGCCCCAGTCCGAGGGGATCCGGTTGATGCGCGCGAGATCCGTGGTCATCGAACACTCGCCGGCCAGCGGGTACCGGAAGGAATCCAGGTAGTCGAGCAGCGGGATCTCGCCGAGCACGGACTTCATGGCGCGCAGCAGCGGGGTCATGAAGAGCCGCGTCACCCGGCCGTGCAGGCGGTCGCTCACGCGGCCGTAGTAGCCCTTGGCGAACTCGTAGTTCAGGTTCGGGTTCACCGTCGGGAAGCACAGGCGCGCCAGGAGCTCGCGGTCGTAGTCGAGGATGTCGCAGTCGTGGAGGGCGACGACCCGGGCCTGGTTGCTGGCGAGGACGTAGCCGTAGGCGAGCCAGGTGCCCCTCCCCTTCCCGTCTTCCCCGGCGTCCAGGCCTTCTTCCCGAAGCCGCTGGTAGATGCGCTGGACGCGGTCGCTGCCGTTCCAGACGAAGGTGGTCGGCCGGTCGTCGAGCGTCCGCACCGCGTCGAAGGCCTTGCGGAAGTGGTCGAACTCCTCCCGGGACTTCGTCCCCGAGACGCTCACCACGACCTGCTTCAGGTACCGGACACCGGCGAGGGACTCGAGGATCCGCTTCAGGGCCGGCCCCTGGAGCTCCTGATAGAGGCACGGCAGGACGAGCGCGATCGGCCGGTTCGTCGCGTGGTTCAGGAGGCGCTTCTCGAGCAGCTCGAGGGGTTGATCGCCGAGTCGATGGAGGGTGGTGATCACCCCGGTCTGGTGGAAGTCGGCCATGGCGGACGGAGGCTCGCACCCCCCCGGCGGGGGTGTCAAGGCGGCGACATTCTCGGCTTTCCGGGGGAGATGGGGGTCTCCGGGTCCCCCAGCCGGGACCGGCGTCACGCACGGCTTGGGGGCGCGGGCGTCGGGGCGTGGTTTACGGTCCCGGCTGGGGGACCCGGAGACCCCTCGCGCACCTCATGGCCTGGCGCGCCAGGCCCGCACCGCCGAGGAGCGTCCGGACGCAGAACTCCCAACCGCCCATCCCGGACGGTGAGAAGGGAAACGGGGCGGCGGCTACTCGATTTCGGTGGTGGCTTCCTGGAGGAGCGCCAGGGCGATCGGGTCGACGTCCGAGAACTCGAGGCCGATGTCCTGGGTGAACGGGTCGATCTCGGTGGCCCAGACCACCTGCCCCGTCGCGACCACCGTGTGGTCCCCGACGTTGAAGGTGACCTTGAGGTAGTCCCCGAGGGCGATCTCGCAGCCGACGACCTCGAAGCGGATCCCGCCTTCGGAGAGGTTCTTCCCGACGGCCAGCCGATCGCGCGTGTCGACGTGCGCGAACGAGATCACGTGATCCGTGGAGAGGCGTGAATACTTCCGTCGCTCGGCACCGCTCTTGCCCATGCGACCCGTTTCGGCGGCTTCCGGGGCGGGCTTGAGTTTCGCGAGGGCAGGATTTCCGGGGCGTCAGTCGCCGAAGAGCTCGAGCTGGCGGTCCTCCCGCTCGGCGGGGGCGAGCCCCCCCAGGACGATCCCCACCCCGCGCACCGCCCGCTCCCCGGCCTGGGTGCGCTCGAGCAGCCGGACGCTGCGCGTGTGGATCTCCGCCGCCTGCTGGAGCGGCGTCTCCGCCGTGCTGCTCCGGCTGATGCGCTCCTGGTCGGCGTAGCGGACCTTGAGGGTCACCCGGCGGGCCCGCAGCCGCTCCCGGCCGAGGGAGGTGGCGAGCCCCTCCGAGAGCTCCTGGAGGCGCGCCAGGATCGCCGAGACGTCGCGCTCTTCCGGCGAGAAGCTCGACTCCTGGCTGAGCGTCTTCGGGTGGGCCGCGGGGCGGACGCGGCTGGCGTCGCGGCCGTGGGCGAGCTCCCAGACGGTGCGGCCGTGGCTGCCGAGGGCCCCCTCGACCGAGGCGCGATCGAGCGCCGCCAGCTCGCCGACGGTGGACGCGCCGAGCTCGGCCAGGCTCCCCGCGGTGGCCGGGCCGACGCCCGGCAGGCGCTCGACCGGCAGCGGCGCGAGGAACGCGGTCTCCTCGCCGCTCGGGATGCGCAGGACCGGGCTCTCCCCCGGCGCGCCGGCAAGCCCCTCCGCCGCGAGCCGCGCGAGGAACTTCACCGCGGAGATGCCGACGCGGAGCGGCAGCCCGAGCTCCTCGCCGACCGCCTTGTGGAGCGAGGCCGCCAGCGCCTCCGGCGGGCTCTCGGTGGCGCTGGCGTCGAGGTAGGCGGCGCCGAGGCCGGCGGGCTCGAGGCGCTCGCCGAAGCGACGCAGGGACGCGCGCAGCCGTGCCGAGGACTCGCGGTAGCGGCGCATGTCGGTGCGGAAGTGACGCGCGGACGGACACTGCTCGAGGGCCTCGAGCAGCGTCATTCCCACCTCGACGCCGGCGGCGACGGCCTCGCGGCTCGCGGACTGGACGGTGCCGGCCTTGCGCGGGTCCCCGCCGACGAGGATGGGCCGCCCGGCGAGCTCCGGGTGCGCGAGGCGCTCGACCTCGGCGTAGAAGCCCGGCACCTCGAGGTAGAGCACGGTCGGCTCGCTCACCGCGTGCTCCTCCGCACCGTTGCCCCGAGCTCGCTCACGGCGCAGCCTGGGGGACGAGCTGGAGACGCGCGGCGGCCTGTTCGTTCAGGCGGACGGCGCCGAGGGAGAGCAGCTGCGGCCGGCCCGCCCGCCAGGCCTCGATCCCGTCCGCGCGGTGGGGGTGACCGAGGGCCTCGGCCTGCCCGGGCGCCAGATGCGCGAGCCAGGTCTCGGGCTCGGCGGTATCGATCGCGAACCGGAAGGTCGAGGCGCTGCGCACCTCGAACGGATCGTTCCAGTCGTACCCGCCCGCGTCGATCGTCGAGGAATCGCCGGGGTGGGGGATGGCCGCGAAGCCCTCCCCGGGCCAGCGCAGCAGGCCGAAGGGCTCGAAGCGGAGCGTATGCAGCTCGCCCCAGCGCCACTTGTCGCGGTTCGGCCCGAGGCGAACGCCGAAGCGCAGCCAGGTCCGCCGCAGAGCCGCGCGGACCGCTTCGGCGACGCGCTGGCGCGCCCACTCGTCCGGCGCCTCGACGCCTTCGCGGGCCCAGCCCTCGTGGGCCGCAGCGAGCACGCGCGCGACGAGCGGGATCACGTTGGCATGCGGCAGCGCCGTGTAGCGGGCGTAGAGCTCGCCGCCGAGGCTCGGCTCGAGCAGCGCCCGTGCCAGGTCGTCGAGGAACACGTGGTAGACCGCGGCGCCGACGCTCCCGGGGCCGGTGTCGCCGTCCCACTCGGCCAGGAGCGACTGGATCTCGCGCTCCTCGGCCGGCAGCTGGGCGGGCGTCCCGGCCAGGGCGAGCGCCGGCTCGAGGACGGCCGTGGCCGCCGCCGCGCGGCGGTCGAGCTGGACTTCCGCGAGGGTGCGGAGGTCGACGCTGCCGCGACCCACGAGGGCCTCGAGGCGTTCGGCGATGCGGGCGCGCCGCTCGCCGCTTCGCCAGAGCCACTCGATCTCGCCGCCGGGGCGGGCCCCGTCCGAGGCGATGAGAAAGCCACGCTTCCCCTCGAGACGCTCGCGCGGAAGCCGAGACGCCGGGATCCCGGCCTGCCAGGTCGCCCAGCCCGAGCGGCCGCTCACGGGGACGAGCCCCGAGGGCAGGGAGCGCTGGGGAATCCAGCCGGCGACCGTGCGGCCCGCGTCCCCGTCGCCCGCCGCCCACGCCAGGACCAGCGCCGGCTCGTGGTGGTCGGCGAGCGCTTCGAGCCAGGCCTCCCCGTCCGCCGCCCGCGCCGCGCGCAGGAAGGGGCCGATGCCGTCGCCCGGCCGGGCGCCCGCGAAGGCCAGCGCCAGGGGCTCCCGGTCGCGCTCGAGGAGCGCATTCAAGAGCGGGCCGTGGGGCGCGATCTCGACGGTCACGGAAGACGGCTCTTGGCCGCGCACCGGGATCGACTCCTCGCGGACCTCGAGACGCCGCCAGCCCCGGCCGTCGTGGGCGCGGGCCGCCTCGCGGCTGCGGTCGAGGGTCTCGACGAAGAGGTCCTGCACCGAGGCGCGGGCCGCCGTCGCCGCCCAGGCCACCCGGCCGTTCCCCCCGGACCAGAAGACCGGCACGCCGGGGACGGCCGCACCGGCCACCTCGAACGCCCCGGCCCGGAGGTGCGCCAGGTGAAGGTGCGCGGGCACCGTCGGCGCCAGGTGGGTGTCGCCGGCCAGGAGCGGCCGGCCACTCGCGGAGGCCGAACCCGCGAGGACGAAGGCGCTGCTGCCGAGGCCGGGTGCGCGCATCCCGAGCGCGTCGCGCAGCGGATCCCGGAACGCGGCCCGGCGCGGCGTCCCGGCCGTCGACTCGGCCTTCGGCGCGGCGGGGGTGCCCCGCCGCACGAGCGCCGGCGGCCCGTCCCCGGCCGGCCGCACGCCGACGCCCGCCGGAAAGAAGGGCCGCGCGCGCTCGGGACCGAGGCGGCGGAGGATGTCGTCGAGCACCAGGGTCGTCTCGATCGAACCGCCGAGGCCCCAGGCCCAGACCTTGAGCACCGCGAAGCTGTCCGCGGGCGTCCACGCGGTCGGCAGATCGGCCGGCGTGAGCTGGGCAGGTGGCGCGGCGAGCCCGGCGTGGACCCGGCTGAGGCGGGCCGTCACACCGGCGGCGTAGGCTTCGAGCAGACGGCGCGTGCGGCCGTCGAGATCCGACGCGGCGCGCGCGGCCAGGCGCCGGAAGCCGAGCACCCGCGCCATGCGATCCGCTGCGAGCGCCTCGGGCCCGAGGATCTCCGCGCTGCGGCCGTCGGCCGCGCGCAGCATCGAGACCATCTGTCCCAACCGGTCCTGCGCCTGGGCAAAACCGAGCCCGAAGTAGGCGTCGCGTTCACTCTCCGCCTCGACATGGGGGACGCCGCGCGCATCGCGCAGGATGCGAAGCGGCGCCTGGGCGCCGGCCACGGGGATCCGGCCCTCGACGGTCGGCAGACCGGCCGAGCGCACGCGCCTCGCCTCGCCTTCGCGCTGGTGGAACCACCAGGCCGAGAGCGCGAGCAAAGCGATCGCCGCCAGAACGAAGACCCGTCGCATCGAAAGGGAACTTATCGACCCCGACGGCAAAGCTCACGGAGGCCGGGGCCGTTACCCTGTCCCCCGCCCGAGAGGGCCAGCAACGACGGGAGGGACGAGATGGCGGAGAAGGGTTCCAAGACGCGGGTCGCGATCAACGGCTTCGGCCGCATCGGACGCATGGCGCTGCGCGCGGCGCGCGGCCGCGGCATGAACGTGGTCGCGGTGAACGACCTGGCCGACGCCCGTACCCTCTGCCACCTGCTCCGGTACGACTCGGTCCACGGTCCGTACCCCGGCTCGGTCGAACTCGACGGCGACGGGCTGGTGGTCGAAGGCCAGCCGATCCGGGTTTGCGGCGAGCGCGAGCCCGCCGCCCTGCCCTGGCGCGAGCTCGACGTCGACACCGTGATCGAAGCGACCGGGCTCTTCCGCAGCCGCGAGACCGCAGCCGGGCACCTCGACGCCGGCGCGGAACGCGTCGTCATCACGGCGCCGGCGCCCGACCCGGACGTGACGGTGGTGCTCGGCGTGAACGGCGGCGACTTCGACCCGGCCAAGCACCGCATCGTCTCGAACGCCTCGTGCACGACGAACTGCCTGGCGCCCCTCGCCAAGGTGCTCGACGACCACTTCGGCATCCGCCGGGGCTGGATGACGACCATCCACGCCTACACCGGCGACCAGCCGACCCTCGACCGTCCCCACAAGGACCTCCGGCGTGCCCGCGCCGCGGCGATCTCGATGATCCCCACGAGCACCGGCGCGGCCCGGGCGCTCGGGCTCGTGCTGCCCCACCTGGCCGGGAAGCTCGACGGCTACGCGATGCGCGTGCCGACCGCGAACGTCTCGGCCGTCGACCTCTCGGTCGAGTTCGAGCAGGACGCCGACGCGGGCGCCGTGCTCGACGCCCTGCGCGCCGCCGCCGCGGGCCCGCTCGAAGGCATCCTCGGCGTATGCGAGGATCCGTGCGTCTCCCAGGACTTCCGGGGGGACTCGCGCTCCTCGATCGTCGACGCGCCGAGCGCCCAGGTGATTGATGGCAACTTCGCGAAGCTCGTCTCCTGGTACGACAACGAATGGGGCTACGCTTGCCGCGTCGTGGACCTGATCGAGCACATGAGCCGAGCCGCGGAATGAAGCTTCCGTCCCTGGCCGATCTGATCCGGGAGGGCGTCGCCGGCCGGCGCGTGCTGGTGCGCTCGGACCTGAACGCCCCCCTGCGCGACGGCGCCGTCGCCGACGACAGCCGGATCCGTGCGTCGCTCCCGACGCTCGAGAAGCTCGCCGCGGCGGGCGCGCGCGTGGCGGTCGCGTCGCACCTCGGGCGCCCGAAGGGCGAGCGGAAGCCCGAACTCTCCCTCGCGCCGGTCGCCCGCGCCCTCGGCGATGCCCTCGGCCGCCCCGTCTCGCTCGCGCCCGACTGCATCGGCCCCGAGACCGAGGCCGCCGTCGAGGCACTCGGGGACGGCGCCGTCCTCCTGCTCGAGAACCTGCGCTTCCACGCGGGCGAGACGAAGAACGACGCCGCCTTCGCCCGGGATCTCGCCCGGCTCGCCGACGACTACGTGAACGACGCCTTCGGGACGGCCCACCGCGCCCACGCCTCGACGGCCGGGGTCGTGCCCCACGTCGAGCGCGCCGCCGCGGGCCTGCTCCTCGAGGCCGAACTCGAGGCCCTGGCCTCGGTCCTCGAGCCCGCGCGGCCCTTCGTGTGCCTGCTCGGCGGCGCGAAGGTCTCGGACAAGCTCGCCGTGCTCGAGAGCCTCGCCGCGCGCGCCGACACGCTCTGCGTCGGCGGCGCCATGGCCTACACGTTCCTGCGCGCCGCCGGCCAGGCGACGGGGGCCTCGCTCGTCGAGGAAGACCGCATCGCCGACGCGGCCCGCATCCTCGAAGCGGCCGAGGCCGCCGGGCGCCGCGTGCTCCTGCCCGTCGACCACGTCGTGGCCGAGCGCCCCGAGGCCGGCTCGCCGACCCAGGTGGTCGGCGCGATCCCCGAAGGCTGGCTCGGCGTCGACATCGGGCCGGCCTCGGCGGAACGCTTCGGCGCCGCCTGCGCCGAGGCGAAGACGATCTTCTGGAACGGGCCGATGGGGATCTTCGAGATCGAGGCCTTCTCCCGCGGCACGCGCGGGGTCGCCCAGGCCGTCGCGGCCTCCTCGGCGCGGTCGATCGTCGGCGGCGGGGATTCCCTGGCCGCCGTGAACGCCATGGGCGTCGCGGACCGCATCGGTCACTGCTCGACGGGCGGCGGCGCCTCCCTCGAGTTCGTCCAGGGCGCAGCGCTCCCGGGTGTCGAGGCGCTCCGAACGAAAGGAACCCCATGAGCCGGACCCCGTTCCTCGCGGCGAACTGGAAGATGAACAAGACCGTGGCCGAAGCCACCGCCTTCGCCGAGGCGTTCCTCCCGGCGGTGAAGGACCTCTCGGGGGTGGAGGTCGCACTCGCCCCGACGGCGACCTCGCTCGCGGCCCTCGGCCACGCTCTCGCCGGAGGCCCGGTCTCTCTCGCCGCACAGAACGTCCACGCGGAAGCCTCCGGCGCCTTCACCGGCGAGGTCTCGGTCGGGATGCTCGCCGACGTCGGCTGCCGCTACGTGATCGTCGGCCACAGCGAGCGTCGGACCCTCTTCGGCGAGTCCGACGCGGACGTCGCCGCCAAGGCCCAGGCGGTGCTGGCCGGGGGCCTGCGCCCGATCGTCTGCCTGGGCGAGAGCCTCGAGGCCCGCGAGGCGGGCCGGACGCTCGCCGTCTGCGAGGCCCAGCTCGAGGGCAGCCTGGCGGGCATCGGGCCCGAGCGCGCGCCGGAGCTGACCCTCGCCTACGAGCCGATCTGGGCGATCGGCACCGGCAAGACGGCCACCCCAGAGATGGCCCAGGAGGTCCACGGGTTCCTGCGGGGCTGGCTGCTCGGCCGCTTCGGCGCCGAGGGCGCCGAGGCCATCCGCATCCAGTACGGCGGCTCGGTGAAGCCCGACAACGTGGGCGCCCTGCTGGCCCAGCCGGACATCGATGGCGGCCTCGTGGGCGGCGCGAGCCTCGACCCCGAGAGCTTCGCTAGTATCTGCCGCTCCGCGGGCCCCGCCCGCCCCTAGCGTCGGCCCGAAGCCGGGCCCCCAGGAGATCGCAGTGAGTACGTTCCTCGTCGTTTTGCACGTGATGGTCTGCCTCGTGATCATCGTCGTCGTGCTCCTCCAGCGCGGCAAGGGCGCCGAGATCGGCGCCGTCTTCGGCGGTGGCGCGAGCTCGACGGTCTTCGGTAGCCGCGGCGCCGGGAACTTCCTCACGAAGATCACCACCGCGTCGGCGATCACGTTCATGTGCACCAGCATGGCGCTGGCCTACTTCAACGCCGAGGCGCGCCAGGGCGAGAAGCTCTTCGAAGACACCACGATCGAGGGCGAGGAAGCACCGGCCACCACGCCCGAGGGCGAGGAGTCGCCCTTCGGTGAGTTCGGCGAGTTCGGGGAAGTCCCGGCCGAGGAGTCCGCGCCCGCCGCCGACGCGACGGCTCCGGCGGCCGAGGCCATCGAAGAAGCCCCGGCCCCCGAGATCCCGCTCGACACGCCGCCCGGGTCCTGACCTCTCTACATCCTGAGGAGTGCCGCAGCGTCCCTCAGGGGGCGCGAAACGCTCGCAACTGTGGCGTTTTTGCCCATCTTTCCTGACGCGGCCCTGATCCATCTGGTTATACTGGGCCCGTTGTGTTGGTTCGGGCTCCACTTGTCGAGCCCTGGGAAGGACCGGATGCGCTCTCTCCGTACGTTGTTCGTTGCACTGGGCTCGGTGGCTCTGGCGTCTCCCGCCAGCGCGGTCGTCTTCGACCTCGACATTTTCCAAGGTGGCAACTATCAGGGGACGGCGGGTGCGGCGATGCTCGGCTGCGTCGATGACGTGGGCGGCTTGCCGACCGCTCAGTGCACCGGCAGCGGAGCCCAGATCGGAGACCTCGGTCTCGACATGTGGGACTTCTTCGTCGACACGGACCCGGTCGTGAGCGGCGTGATCGGCCTGACCAACCTCTCGGGTACCACCCAGCAGTTCACCCTGCTCTTCACGCTCCCGATCGCTCCGCCGATCCCGGGCGCAACCGTCATCGGCGGATCGATCCAGGGCGGAGCGACGGACAACAACGGCGACGGCGTGACGCTCGCCGCGCCGACCGGCAGCTCCTTCTACACGGCGCTCATCGACGGCGCTTCCGTGCAGACCCTGTACGACGACCCGACCTCCTACTCCGCGGGCGGGTTCCTCAGCGTGAACGTCCCGAGCCTCGCCTACGGAACCCCGATCCCGAGCCAGGCGGGCCCGCCGGCGCTGACGTCGATCGCGATCCGGCTCGACTTCACGCTCACGGCCGGGGACTCGGCGTCGTTCACCAGCAACTTCGTCGTGCTGCCCCTGCCGGAGCCGGCCACCGGTGGGCTGCTCGCGCTCGGTTTCGTCGGCTTGGCGATCGCGCGGAAGGCACGCCGCGCCTGAGCGGTTCCAGCCAGCCCGGATTCCGAAAGGCCCGCGACGGAACTCGTCGCGGGCCTTTCCCGTTTCGAGGCCTGGGCTGGCTGCCGCGCGGGCCGGGATCCGGTATGGTCCCGCCGCGCCCGGCCTGGGCGCGCCGTGCGGCGGTGGCGGAATTGGTAGACGCACCAGCTTGAGGGGCTGGCGGGGGCAACCCCGTGGAGGTTCGAATCCTCTCCGCCGCACCACCTTCTCTTCCCGACCGATCAGATCTCACCCGCGAGCTTGCGTTCGACCCAGCGTCGGTAGAGCGGCAGCGGGTTCGCGCCGAGGATGAGCGCGTCGTTGCCTTCCATGCGGATCGTCGGCGCGCCGGTCACCCCCGAGGCCAGGGCCTCCTCATGCTGGCGCAGCGTCTCGGCGAGCAGCGCCGGATCGTCGCAGCGTTCGAAGTCCGCGTCGTCGATCCCGGCTTCCTTCCACAGCGCGCGCAGGGTCGAGCGGTCGCTGATGTCGCGGTTCTCGGTGAAGTACGCCTCGAGCAGGCGCCGGTGGAGGGCGCGGAAGGCCTCGGGCCCGAGGCTCGCGGCCGCCTTCGCCGCCACGTGGGACGGGACGCTGTGCGAGGGCGGCGGCGTCTCGCCGTCCCAGTAGCGGAAGGTGCCGGCATCCTCTTCGGCGCCGGGGCGTTCCCAGCTCCGCGTGTAGGCGCGGAACTTCTCGAGGCTCGCGAGGGAGACGCGCCGCGGCGGGTCGTCTTCGCTCGGAAAGGCCGGCGCCCCGCCGCGCGGATGCGGGCGCAGCAGGAAGCTCCGCCACTCGACCTCGAGGTCGTCGCCGAACTCGTCCTGCAATCGCTCGACGCGAACCGAGGCGTTGAAGCACCACGGACAGAGGTAGTCCGACCAGACCGTCAGGCGGACCCGCTCTCCCACCCCTACGCCTCGCGGAGCGCGCGGTACCGCCCGCTGAAGTACAGGAGCGGCTCGCCCTCGTTGCACCGGAGCGCGCGCACGCGGCCGACGTAGATCACGTGGTCGCCGGCGTCGTGGGCCGCCTCGACCTCGCAATCGATGGCGACGAGGGCCTCGTCGAAGAGCGGCGCGCCGGTCTCGGCCGACGAGTATTCGACGCCCTCGAAGCGGAGGTGCTCATCCTTCTTGACCGCGAAGCGGTTCGAGAGCGCCTCCTGCTCCTGGGTCAGCACGTTCACGCCGAAGCAGCCGGACTCGGCGATCAAGCCGTGGGTGTCCGAGGTCTTGTCGGCGCACACCAGCACCAGCGGCGGGTCGAGGGACACGCTCGAGAAGGCGCTGACCGTCATGCCGTGGATCGCGTCGCCCTCGCGCGAGGTCACGATCGTGACGCCGCTGGCCCAGGAGGCGAGGGCCTGGCGGAAGTCGTCAGCCGAAATGGACATGGGCGTGCATCTCCTGCGATGGGGCGGGCCGAGCCTAGCATCGCTTCGAAGCGCGACGGCGCGGCGCTCCGGGCTCCGTTGACCCCACTCCCCATCTCGGCGAAAATCGGGCGGCTTTCGAGCCCCCAGCCAGGAGCGAGGACACCCATGAGCGCCAGCGTCGACCCGAAACAGCTCGAGAAGGTCCGGACCGCCGACGGCTTCCTCGCCGCCCTCGACCAGAGCGGCGGCTCGACGCCGAAGGCCCTCCGCCTCTACGGCGTCGAGGAGAGCGAATACTCGGGCGACGCCGAGATGTTCGACCGCGTCCACGAGATGCGCACGCGGATCATCACGAGCAAGGCCTTCGACGGCGCGCGGATCCTCGGCGCGATCCTCTTCGAGATGACGATGGACCGGACCATCGAGGGCCGGGCCACGGCCGAGTACCTCTGGAACGAGAAGAACGTCGTGCCCTTCCTGAAGGTCGACAAGGGCCTCGCCGACGAGGCCGACGGCGTCCAGCTCATGAAGCCGATGCCGGACCTCGACGCGCTCCTCGCCCGCGCCCGGGAGCACGGCGTCTTCGGCACCAAGATGCGCTCGGTCATCAAGACCGACGACGCCAAGGGCATCGAGGCCATCGTCGATCAGCAGTTCGCCGTCGGGCGGCAGATCGCGGCGGCGGGGCTCGTCCCGATCCTCGAGCCCGAGGTCGACATCCACAGCCCGAAGAAGGCCGAGGCCGAGGTGACGCTCAAGCGGCACCTGCTCGCCGGCCTCGACGCCCTGCCCGCCGAGACCCAGGTCATGTTCAAGCTGACCCTCCCGGAAGAGGACGGCTTCTACGGCGAGTGCATCGACCATCCGCGCATGCTGCGCGTCGTGGCGCTCTCCGGCGGCTACACGCGCGACGACGCGAACGCCCGCCTCGCGCGCAATCCGCGCATGATCGCGAGCTTCAGCCGCGCGCTCACCGAGGGGCTCTCCGCGCAGCAGAGCGAGGCCGAGTTCGACGCCACGCTCGACGCGTCGATCCAGAGCATCTTCGACGCGTCTCGGACCTGAGAGACCCGGCGTGGCCTCCGAGCCCGCGAAGGGCTTCGACGCCCAGCCCATCCTGCGCGGGTCGCTGATCGAGCTCCGTCCCCTGCGCGAGGTCGACTTCGCGGACCTCTACGCCGCCGCGAGCGACCCCGGCGTCTGGGCCCAGCACCCGGCGAGCGACCGCCACGAGGAATCCGTCTTCCGGGCCTTCTTCGAGGACGCGCTCGCCTCGGGCGGCGCCCTGCTCGCCCGAGACATCGAGAGCCGCGTCGTGGTCGGGACGTCCCGCTTCCACGGCCATGATCCGGTGAAACGGGAGGTCGAGATCGGCTGGACCTTCCTCGCGCGCTCCCACTGGGGCGGCGACTTCAACGGCGAGATGAAGCGGCTGATGCTCGACCACGCCTTCCGCTGGGTGGACTCGGTGATCCTGCTGATCGCCCCCGAGAACCGCCGCTCCCAGCGCGCCGCCGAGAAGATCGGCGCGAAGCGCGAAGGGACCGATGCGGAAGGCCGGGTCCTCTTTCGGATCCGACGTCGCGTCTGGCGGGCCGCTCAGCCCGAAGCGGCCGCGGAGTCCGCCGGCGCGGGCTTGGGCAGCCCGCCGGCCATGAACTCGAGCACGTAGGGGCCGACCACCTCGAGCGGCCGGATGCCGGGGGCGAGCTCGAGCGCCAGGGCGTAGAGCAGGTTGATCGCGCGCCCGAGCATCACGATGCCGTCGGGCAGTTGGAAGCTCTTGATCTTCTTCATGTTGGCGCGCATCTCGGAGATGTATTCCCCGAGGTCGATGTTCATGGCTTCGGCCGGCGTGAGGTTGTAGTAGCGCGGGTCGAAGCCCATGCGCGCGAGGCCGACGGCCGCCTCGCGGTCCGAGGGGCCGATGAAACCCACCTCGAGCAGCGAATCCACGTAGGCCTCGGGGTCGCGCTGGATCGAGGCCATCAGGTTCTTGCGGATCGCCTCGCGCAGGGGCGCCGCGATCCGCGCGTTCATGCCGAAGTCGACGATGCCGAGCCGGCCCTCGCGGTCGACGAGCAGATTTCCCGGATGCGGGTCGCAGTGGAAGAAGCCGTCGCGCAGCATCATGTGCAGGAAGGCGCGGGTCGCCCAGGAAACGACGTCGTTCACGTCGAGCCCCCAGGCCTCGAGCGTCGCGGTGTCGTTGACCTTCGTGCCCTCGAGGAACTCCATGGTCAGCACGCGCTGGGTCGTGGTCTCCCAGTGGATCTTCGGGATGCGGACCCGCTCCGCGACCGCCGGATCCTTCGCCAGGTTCGCCGCGACCTCTTCGGCGGCCTTCCCCTCCCGCACGTAGTCCATCTCGCCGAGGATGCTGCGGCGGAGTTCCCGGTAGACCTGGGTGAGATCGGCGACCACCAGCCAGTTGAAGAGCCAGAGCCCGATGCGCGTGGCCGCCACGTCGACCGCGACCTCCCGCTCGATGCCCGGGTAGAGCACCTTGACCGCAAGCGGACGTCCCTCGCCGTCGGTCGCGCGGTGGACCTGGCCGAGACTCGCCGAAGCGATCGGGGTGTCCTCGAAGCTCGCGAAGACTTCGCGGGCGGGCCGGCCGAGCTCGGAGCGGATCTGCCGGTCGATCTCCTCGAAGGGGTGCGGTTCGACCTGATCCTGGAGGGTGGCGAGCTCGTCGGTGACCTCTTCGGGGACGACGTCGATGCGCAGGCTCGCGACCTGCCCGACCTTGATCAGCGCGCCGCGGAACCGGGTCGCCACGCGCACGAAGCGGGCGGCGAAGGCCCGCTGGATCTCGATGCGCTTCTCCGGCGTCATCTTCCACCAGCCGCGGGTGTCGAAGACGAGCCGCAGGTAGACCACCGCGGCGCGGAAGATCATGCCGAGCAGCACCACGAAACGGTGCGCGAGTGCGAAGGGACTCGCGCCGTCAGCCTCGGATCGGGACATGGGGAAGTTTCGGGCCTCCGGCGCTTCCCCTGGACGATAGCGCCCAGCCCGGACTGACCAGGGGGACGTTCCTGCCTAGCTCTCCGAGCTAGGCAGGAACGTCCCCCTGGTCAGTGCTGATCAGCAGGAGGTCCATCACGTTCGTGCCGGTCGGGCCGGTGCGGAGGAGGCCGCCTTCGGCGTCGAAGAAGGCGTAGGCGTCGTGCCGCGCGAGGGCGTCCGAGGCGTCCCGGCCGAGCGCGCGGGCGCGCTCGACCGTGCCGCCGTCGGCGAAGGCGCCGGCGGCGTCCGTCGGCCCGTCGGTGCCATCGGTGCCGACCGCGAGCAACGAGACCCGGCCGTCGCCGTCGATCGCCCGGGCGGCCGCGAGGGCGAGCTCCTGATTCCGTCCGCCCCGCCCGAGCGTGAGGCCCTCCGGCACTTCGAGACGGACCGTGGTCTCGCCGCCGGCCAGCCAGAGGCACGGCCCTTCGCGGGCTGCGGCCCGGGCCTCCGAGAGAGCCCGGGCGGCGGCCTCCCGGGCCTCGCCTTCCAGGGGTTCTTGCGATCTCACCACGCGGAGGCCGTCCGCGCGTGCCGCCGACTCCACCGCTGCGAGGGCACGTTCGTTCGACGCGATCACCGCGGCGTGCGCGCCCGCGAGCCGCTTGGGCGTCTCGTCGATCTCGCCGCGGCAGCCCGCTTCGAGGTGTCGCCTCACCCGCTCCGGGAGTGCACGCGCGAGCCCGAAGGCTTCGACCACGCCCCATGCATCGGAGAAGGAGCTCGGGTCCGCACTGCACGGGCCCGAGCCGATCACGTCGAGCCGGTCGCCGGGAACGTCGGAAACGGCGAGCAGGAAGATCGGACCGCCACGCCACGCCTGCGCGAGCCTGCCGCCTCCCACGGCCGAGAGGTGCTTGCGCACGACGTTCATCGCCTCGATGTCGGCGCCGCTCGCGAGCAGGAGGTCCGTGGTCTCGGAGACGTCCGAGAGGGTGAGGCCGGGCGCGGGGCACGCGAGGAGGGCGGATGCACCGCCCGAGAGCAGCACGACCAGGCATTCCCCGGGCGCGCCCAACGCGACCAGGTCGAGCGCCGCGCGGCCGGCGGCTTCGCTTCGATCGTCGGGGACGGGATGGGCCGACTCCCGCGTCTCGAGCCCGGAAGCCGCGCGGCCGTGGCCTTCCTTCGTGACGACGAGTCCGCGCAGCGCGCGGCCCGGCAGCGCCTCGCACAGGGCGTCGGCCATCGGCACGGCGCCCTTCCCCGCCGCGAGCACGACCAGGGGCGCGGCGTCGGGAAGCGGCCGTCCTGCGAGCTGGAGCGAGCCGTCGGCGCCCTTCGTGACCACGCCGCGGACGGCATGCCCGGCATCCACCGCGGTGAGGCCCGCGCGGAAGTACGCTTCGAGACGCTCGCGCGGGAGCGGCACCGGGCCGGGCTTTCAGCGAGAGGTGGCGGCGAGGGGCCGCTGGGGGCTCGCGACCGCCGGGATCAGCCGGATCTCGATCCGCCGGTTGCGCGCCCGATCCGTCGCCGTGTCGTTCGGCGCGATGGGGCGCGCGCTCCCGTAGGAGACGGCGCGGATCCGGTCCGGAGCGATGCCGTGGGCGACGAGCTGGCGGAGCACCGCGGTGGCGCGCGCGGCGGCGACGTCCCAGCCGGAGGGGAAGCGCTCGATCAGGGCCTCGGGCGGCGGCACGTCGTCCGTGTGGCCCTGGACCTCGACCTCGTGCGGCATCGCGCGGATCTGCGCCGCGACCTTCGCCAGGGTCTGCTTGCCGTGCAGGGTCAGATCGACGGAGTCCGGCGGGAAGAACTGCGCGTCGGGCAGGTTCACGAGCATCCCCTCGCGGAGCTGGTCGATCACGATCTGCCCGTCGGCGATCTCCGCTTCGAGATCCGAGACGAAAGCCTCGTAGCTCGCCTTCAGCCGTTCGATCTCGACGTCGCGGGCCTGGAGCTCGCGGGTCCGCTCGTCGAGTTCGGCGTTGCGCGCGTCGAGCTCGGCGCCGAGCGTCGCGAGTTCCGTCGCCCGCGCGGCGAGCTGCTCTTCGCGCTCCTCGAGCTGACCTTCGCGCTTGGCGAGTTCCTCTCCGAGATTCTTCTTCGTCCGCTCGAGGCCCGCGACGTCGGACTGGAGCTGCTCCTGCTCCGCGCGCAGGCCCTCGACGTTCTCGAGCAGCTGCCGGCGCTCGTTCGAAAGACTCTCGTTCGAGCTGAGGAGGCGCCGCTTCTCGCCTTCGAGGCTTCGGACCCGGCCCTGGAGGTTCGTGCGCTCGGTGAGCAGCTGGTCGCGCTCGGCGAGGACGAGTTCGTAGGTCTCGGTGGAGACGCAGCCCTGGGCCAGGAGCGCGAGGGCCGCCACCGACAGCGCGGCGAAGGACGACGGCCGGGGCTTGCGCGCCACCCCGCTAGCTCGCCGGCGAGAGGGTGTGTTCCAGGGCCTCATCGATCGTCCCAACGTACTGGAGATCGAGCCCCTTGAGTAGCTCGGCGGGAATCTCGCTCACGTCCTTTTCGTTGGGCTCGGGCAACACCACGCGGCGGATGCCGGCGCGCTTGGCCGCCAGGAGCTTCTCCTTGATCCCGCCGACCGGAAGCACCTTGCCGCGCAGGGTGATCTCCCCGGTCATCGCGACGTCCGGGTGCGCGGGCCGGCCGGAGAGCAGCGAGCCGAGCGCCGTCACCATGGCCACGCCCGCGGAGGGGCCGTCCTTCGGAACGGCGCCCGAGGGCACGTGGAGGTGCAGGTCCTGGCTCTCGAAGTCCGCGGCGTTCACGCCGACCGCCTCGCCGTTCACGTGGAGCCACGAGCGCGCGGCCTCGGCGGATTCGCGCATCACGTCTCCGAGCGAGCCCGTGAGCTTCAGGCCGCCCTTCCCCGCCATGCGGGTCGATTCGACGAACAGGATGTCTCCCCCGGTCGGCGTCCAGGCGAGGCCCACGGCGACGCCGGGCATCCCGGCGCGCTCGGCCAGCTCGGGCTCGAAGCGGACCGGTCCGAGCAGCTCGGGCAGCTCCTCGGCTTCGACGACGACGGGGCCATCGCTCCCGTCCTCCGCTACGCGGCGCGCGACCTTGCGCGCGACGGCGCCGATCTCCCGCTCGAGGTTCCGGACGCCCGCCTCGCGCGTGTAGCTGCGGATCAGCCGGGCCACGGTCTCGTCGGGCAGCGTCAGGCCGACCTCGGCGACGCCGTTGCGCTCGAGCTGGCGCGGCACGAGGTAGCGCCGCGCGATCTCGACCTTCTCCTCCTCCGTGTAACCCGGGAGTTCGATCACCTCCATGCGATCGCGCAGGGCCGCAGGCACGGGATCCATCCAGTTCGCCGTGGCGATGAACAGGACCTGGGAGAGGTCGAAGGGAACTTCGAGGTAGTGATCGCTGAAGGTCGCGTTCTGCTCCGGGTCGAGCACCTCGAGCAGCGCGGACGAAGGATCGCCGCGGAAGTCGCTTCCGACCTTGTCGATCTCGTCGAGCAGCACGACCGGATTGCGCGTCCCGGCCCGGCGCAGGCCCTGGATCAGGCGGCCGGGCAGCGCACCGACGTAGGTGCGCCGGTGGCCACGGATCTCGGCCTCGTCGCGCACGCCGCCGAGGGAGATCCGCACGAACTCGCGGCCCAGCGCGCGGGCGATCGAACGCCCGAGCGAGGTCTTGCCGGTGCCCGGAGGCCCGGTGAAGCACAGGATCGGCCCCTTGAGATCGCCCTTCAGCGAGAGCACCGCGATGTACTCGACGATGCGGTCCTTGACCTTCTCGAGGTCGTAGTGGTCCTCGTCGAGGATGCGCCGGGCTTCGTTCACGTCGAGGCGGTCCTCGGTGGCCTTCGACCAGGGCAGCTCGGTCATCCACTCGAGGTAGGTGCGGATCACGCCGTGCTCGGCGGAGGCCGCGGGCATCTGTTCGAGCCGCTCGAGCTCGCGCCGGGCCTGTTTCTCGGCCTCTTCGGGCATCCCGGCCGCGTCGATCCGCTCCGAGATCCGCTCGGCCTCGACGCCCTGGTCCTCGCTCTCGCCGAGCTCGCGCCGGATCTGTTCGAGCTGTTGACGCAGCATGTACTCCCGCTGCGTCTTGCCCATCTCGCTCTGGACCTTCTCGCGGATCTCGCTCTCGATCGAGAAGGCTTCGCGCGCGCGCCCGATCTCGGTCTGCACGAGCCTGAGCCGGGCGCCGAGATCCGGCTCCTCGAGCACGGCCTGCTTCTGGGCGACCTCCATCTCGAGGTGGTGCGCGCAGAGATCCGCCAGCTTGGCCGGATCGTCGAGGCTCTGGGCGAGCACCTGGAGCTCCGCGGAGAGGCGCGGACTCTCGGCGACCAGGCCGCCAAACTGCTGGGAAACCGTCCGGTGAAGGGCCGTGAGCTCGACGGACTCGGCGTCGCCCTGCGCTTCGAGCCGGACGATCCGGCCGAGCAGGAAGTCGTCGCTCGGCAGGAACTCCTCGACCCGGACGCGCGCCACGCCCTGCACGAGCAGGCGGTAGGAGTCGTCGGGGAACTTCAGCATGCGCACCACCCGGTGCACCGTCCCGACGCCGTAGACGTCCTCCGGGCCCGGGCTTCCGTCGACCGGGCGACGCACGGCGCTCGTCACGAGCAGGCGCTGGGGCGTCGTGAGCACGCTCTCGATCAGCCGCTTCGAGCGCGCGGAGTTCACCAGGAGCGGCGAGATCAGGAACGGGAAGAGCACCGTGTTCTTGAGCGGCAGGACCGGCAGGACGTCCGGGATCTCGATGGACTCCGGCCCGCCTTCAGCCTCCTCGTCGAGGGGCTCGACGTGGACGGCCGTCCCGGCCGGGCGCTCGTCGCTCTCGAGCTCGATGCCCGGATCGTCGTTCTCGTACTCGCTCACTCGGATTCCGATCGGACGTCGATCCGGCGCGGGGCTCGCTTGGGCAGCCGCACGGTCAGCACGCCGTCCTCGAGGTTCGCCTGAACCTCGCTCTTCTCGATCGACGCGGGCAGACGCACGCGCGCCTCGAAGGGTCCGGGCTCGATCTCGAGCTGGTGGTGACGCAGCACGTCCTGGCCGCCGCTCGGCTGGCTCCGGACGCCGCGCACGCACAGCCGCTCCCCTTCGACGAGGACGCGCAGGTCGCCGCTGCGCACCCCCGCGACGGCCACGCGGACGACGAGCGCCTTCTCCGTCTCGTAGACGTCCACCGGCGGGCGCCAGCGGTCGTCCGGCCGCCCGGCGTCGTCGCCGAACAGCGGAGCGAAGGGATCCGAGGGTTGCCGTTCCAGTTACTTCTCCTCGGTGAACTCGGCGTCGATCACGTCGTCGTCACCGCCGTCGTTGCCCGGGGCCGGGCCGGCATCGCCGCCGGTTGCGCCGGCCGCGCCGGCCCCCGCGTCGCCCGCCTCCGCCTGCTGCTTGTACAGGTGTTCGGCGAGCTTGTGCAGGGAGGCTTCGAGCTTCTGCCGGCCCGCGTCGAGGGCGGCTTCGTCCTCGCCCTCGAGGGCCTCCTTGGCGGCCTTCACGGCGTCCTCGATCTCGTTCTTGTCGCCGACCGGGATGCTCTCGCCGCTCTCGGCGAGCTGCTTTTCGGCCTGGTAGACGAGCGAGTCGAGCTGGTTCTTCTTCTCGATGCGCTCGCGGCGGCCGCGGTCCTCGCTCGCGTGGGCTTCGGCCTCCTTCACCATGCGCTCGACCTCGTCGCCGGCGAGGCCGCCCGAGCCCTCGATGCGGATCGACTGCTCCTTGCCCGACGCCTTGTCCTGGGCGCCGACCGAGAGGATGCCGTTCGCGTCGATGTCGAAGGTCACCTCGACCTGCGGGACGCCGCGCGGCGCCGGCGGAATGCCGTCCAGGATGAAGCGGCCGAGCTCGCGGTTGTCCGCCGCCATCTCGCGCTCGCCCTGGAGCACCCGGATCTCCACCTGCGGCTGGTTGTCCGCCGCCGTCGAGAAGATCTGCTGGCGCTTGGTCGGGATGGTCGTGTTGCGCTCGATGAGCTTCGTCATCACGCTGCCCTTGGTCTCGATGCCCAGGGAAAGCGGCGTCACGTCGAGCAGCAGGACGTCCTTCACCTCACCGGCGAGCACGCCGCCCTGCACCGCCGCGCCGATCGCGACGACCTCGTCCGGGTTCACGCCCTTGTGCGGCTCCTTGCCGAAGAACTCCTGCACCTTCTCCTGCACCATCGGCATGCGCGTGGTGCCGCCGACGAGCACGACCTCGTCGATCTCGGCGGTCGAGAGACCGGCGTCCTCGAGCGCCTGCTTGCACGGCGCCAGGGAGCGCTGGACCAGCTCCTCGACGAGCTGCTCGAACTTGGCCCGGGTGATCTTGATGTTCAGGTGCTTCGGACCCGACTGGTCCGCGGTGATGAACGGCAGGTTCACGTCGCTGCTCTGGGAGGTCGAGAGCTCGATCTTCGCCTTCTCGGCCGCTTCCCGGAGGCGCTGCATGGCCATCGGGTCCTGGGAGAGGTCGATGCCCTGGTCCTTCTTGAACTCCGCGACGAGGTACTCGATCACGCGCTGGTCGAAGTTGTCGCCGCCGAGGTGCGTGTCCCCGTTGGTCGACTTCACCTCCACGACGTTCTCGCCCACCTCGAGGATCGAGATGTCGAACGTGCCGCCACCGAAGTCGTAGACGGCGATCTTCTCGTCGTCCTTCTTGTCGAGCCCGTAGGCCAGCGCCGCCGCCGTCGGCTCGTTGATGATGCGCTTGACGTCGAGGCCCGCGATGGTGCCCGCGTCCTTGGTGGCCTGGCGCTGGGCGTCGTTGAAGTAGGCCGGGACGGTGATGACCGCGCCGGTCACCTCCTGTCCGAGATAGTCCTCCGCCGCCTTCTTCAGCTTCTGGAGGACCATCGCCGAGATCTCCGGCGGCGCGTAGGTCGTGCCATCGACCTTCACGGCCGCGGCGCCTTCCTTGCCTTCGACGACCTCGTAGGGGACGAGTCGCGTCTCCTCGGGGACCTCCGAGAGGCGCCGGCCCATGAAGCGCTTGATCGAGTAGATCGTGCGCGTCGGGTTCGTCACGGCCTGGCGCTTGGCCACCGCACCGACGGGGCGGTCGCCCTCGTCCGTGAAGGCCACCACGGACGGGGTCGTCCGGCCGCCCTCCTCGTTCGGGATGATGGTGGGCTGTCCGCCCTCCATGACCGCCACGCACGAGTTCGTCGTGCCGAGGTCGATGCCGATGATCTTGCCCGAGTCCGCCATGATTCCTCCTGGTTCTGATTCCGGGGCCGCGGGGCGGCCCGGTCGCGCTTCGCCCACCACGGGGCGCAAATCCGGCCGGAACCCTGGGGTCCACCGGGGGGTGTGTCAAACCGACCCGGCGGTTTTTTGCAGAGATTTTCGGGGGATGGGCGTGGGGCGGCCCACGGAGGCCGTGCTAGCCGCGGTCGAGGTCCAGGGGCCGGCGGGAGAGGAAGCGAACCTCCCGGGCGGACTCGTACGGGCGGCCGTCGAACCACCAGGAGGCGGCCTCGACCTCCACCCGCAGGACGTTCTCGCCGTCCAGCAGCCCGACGAGCTGTCCCACGGCGCCGTTCTTGCCGGCGGTGAGCAGGTGGGTGACATCCGCCCCATTCAGGAGGACGCGGACGCTCATGGGAACGACCCGCGGGTCGCTCGGCACGCGCGCCATGACGTCCACCCCGGCCAGGCCCACCACCTCGCCCGGGAGCGGCGAGACGATCGAGACCAGCCCGGGCCCGCCCGGCGAAACGAGCGTCAGGGAGCCGCAGAGCAGGATCCCCGTCAGCAGGCCCGCCCACCAGAGCGTGAATCCGCTCCTGGGGCGATCCCCGGAGGCGCGGCTCCGGCGGGCTTCGCGCCGAGTTTTGGCTTCGGACTCCACTGCTGCCTCCTGCCTGCCGATGAACGGGATCGAGGGGTCCGGTGTCCAGAAGAGTAGCCCAGAACGCCGGCTCCCAGGGGTCGCCGGGACGGGGTTTGGCTCGCGGGCACCCATGGCCGATGGGACGGGAACATGATTGGATTCAGGGGTTTGCCGGGCTACATTGCGCCCGGCACGCGGCTCTCTCGCCCGCAGGCCGCGGTCCGCGGACGACGGGCTTGCCGCCCGGAAGCTTGAGACGATGAACCGCTACGCCATCTGGGCCGTCAACGCAGGCCTGTTCGCCCTGTGCTGCTTCATCCTCGCCGGCGTGATCGCCGAGGTGGGGGCGGCGCGTCTTGCGCCCGAAGCCGCTGCGGCGGTGGCGGCCCCGACGCCCACGGGCGGGCCGCGCCGCGCCGCGCCGAACCGCGGGCGGATCGTCGAACGCAACCTCTTCAACTCGACCGAGCTGGCCGCGGTGGAGCCCGAGCCCGCACCGGTGACCGAGGACCTCGAGGAGACCAAGCTTCCCCTGAAGCTCCTCGGCACCGCCGCCTCCGACGACCAGGCGCTCGCCTGGGCCGCCATCGACGATCAGGAACTCCGCAAGCACAAGGTCGTGGCGACGGGCGGCGAGGCGCGCGCCGGCGTCTCCGTCGTTCGCATCGAGCGAAAGCGCGTCGTGCTGCGCAACCAGGGCAAGCTCGAGGAGTTGACCCTCGACGAGGACGACACGCCGACGAAGGTCGCCTCGCGCCGGCCCACGCGGCGCACCCGGCCGGTGCGCCCGCGCGAGCGCACCGAGAACCTCGCGTCGCGCGTGCGCAAGGTCGCGGAGAACCGCTTCACCGTGGACAACGACGACGTCCAGGAGGCCGTGCGCAACCCGGCGTCGCTGTTCTCGGAGGCGCGCATCCTGCCGCGCTACGAGGACGGGCAGATGGTCGGGATCCAGCTGAACTCGATCAAGGAGAACAGCGTGTTCTCGGAGGTCGGCCTCTCCGACGGCGACACGATCACCGGCTTCAACGGCCAGAGCCTGGGCAGCCCCGCCGACAGCGCCCAGTTCCTCCAGCAGCTCATGAACGGCGAAGAGTTCGAAATCCAGGTCGAGCGTGAGGATGGGTCGGAGGACACGATGACCTTCGCTCCGACGCCGTGAGGGAGAAATCCTTGCTTTCCGGTTCTTTGGCTTCCAGTTCCCACGCCCCGCACGCGCCGGTCCGGGCTCGCATGCGCACGATCGGGGCGCTCGCGGCCCTCGCCCTGCTCGTGGCCCACCAGCCCGCGGGCGCGCAGCAGGCCGGCCAGGTGCAGCTCGATTTCAACGACGTCGAGCTCTCGGTCGTGATCGACACGATCGCCCAGCTCACCGGGACGAACTTCATCTACGACGACAAGGTGCGCGGCCGGGTGACGGTGATCTCGCCGGCCCCGATGAGCAAGGAACAGGCCTACGCGGTCTTCGAATCGATCCTGCAGGTGAAGGGCTTCACCACGGTGAAGACGCCCTCCGGCGTGGTGAAGATCATCCCGATCCGCGACGCCAAGGAGTCGAGCGTCGAGACCCTGCGCGGGAGCCAGGGCACGCCGAACCGCGACCGCTTCGTGACGCGGCTGATCCCGCTCCAGTACATCGACGCCGAGGCCATCGCGAACACGCTGAAGCCGCTCGTCTCGAAGGAGGCCTCGATGGTCTCCTACGCACCGACCAACACGATCATCCTCACGGACTCCGCCGCGAACATCCGGCGCCTGCTCGGCATCCTCGACGCCATCGACGTCGAAACCTACAAGGAGAACCTGGCGGTCCTGAAGGTCGAGCACGGCGACGCCTCGACCCTGGCCCAGCAGCTCTCCGAGATCTACGGCGCCGAGACCACCACGGCGACCCCGGCGCCCCGCCGGACCACGTCGGCGCGCCGCCGCAACGCCGCGAACAACGAGGACAACTCGCCCGGGGCCGGACGCATCCGCATCATCACCGACGAGCGCACGAACTCGCTGATCGTGCTCGCCTCGCGCGGGAAGCTCGAGGACATCCGCGAGATGGTGCGGCGGCTCGACATCCCGGTGACCGGCGGCGGGCGCATCCACGTGCGCTACCTGCGCCACGCCGACGCCGAGGAGCTCGCGACCACCCTCACCTCGCTGATCAGCGGCCAGCCCGCCGCGACGGCCACCGCCGGCGCGGGCCGCGGCCGCGGCGCCGCCCAGGCCCAGGCCCTGCGCGCCGCGGTGACGGAGCTCTCCGAAGGCGTGACCGTGACGGCGGACGCCGCGACCAACGCCCTCGTGATCCAGGCGAGCCAGGAGGGCTACCGCACGCTCTCCACCGTGATCGACAAACTCGACATCCCGCGCCCCCAGGTGCTGGTCGAGGCGCTGATCATGGAAGTGAACATCACGGATACGAGCGAGCTCGGCTTCAACGGCATCGCGCGGCTGGCCGGCACGAACGACATCCAGATCTCCTCGGCCGAAGCCAGCACGACCAGCTTCGGCACGAGCAACCGCCTGGGTGCCGTCGCGGGCACCGCGGTGGACGCGGCGGCCAACGCTGCGGTTCCGGGCGCAGGGTTCGTCACCAACTTCCTACGAAACAACCTGAACTTCAACATGGACGCCGCCGGCAACCCGACCAGCGTCCGCAGCGGAAGCATCATCCAGGGGATCATCCGCGCCTCGGCCACCAACGGCGACACCAACATCATCTCGGCGCCTCACATCCTGACCTCGGACAACGAAGAGGCCGAGATCCAGATCGGTAACGACATCCCGATCATCACGAGCCGCGTGGAGTCCGCCGCCGGCCAAGACACGAACCTCGCGACCTCGGTGAACGTCGAAAGGCAGGAGATCGGCGTCACCCTGCGCGTCACACCGCAGATCACCGAGGGCCAGAGCTTGCGGCTCGACATCTTCCAGGAAATCACGGGCATCGACACGAATCTGAGCGCGACGGTCGGGAGTTCGGAGAACGTGGGCGTCGCGCTCACGAACCGCCGCGTCGAGAACACCGTCGTCGTGGCCGACGGCGAAACGATCGTGATCGGCGGTCTGATCCGCGACGTCTACTCGGACAACCTCTCCAAGGTGCCCTGGCTCGGCGACATCCCGATCCTCGGCTGGCTGTTCAAGACCGAGCGCCGCAACCTGACCAAGGAGAACCTGCTCATCTTCCTGACGCCGCAGATCGTCCGCAGCCCCGCGGATCTCGAGTACGAGACCCTGCGCAAGCGCGAGGAATTCCGGCAGCGCTCCATGGAGGCGCTGCAGCTCTCGGACAAGGAGCGCAAGGAGCTCGAGGCGAAGAACGCGAAGGCCGCGGCCCTGGGTCTCCCCCCGGCGGGCGGTCACGGCCGCAACCCGGCCCGGCGCGTGGTCCAACAGCACGAAGACCGCTACCCGCTCGAGCGCATGCGCGACATCGAGCAGCAGCGTGAGCAGCAGATGCTCGAGAAGGAGGAGCAGGAGCGTGCCAGCCGGAACGGCCCGCGCTACAGCGTGCTCGCCGCCGTGTTCAGCACGGAGGCCGCGGCCGCGACGACCCTGACCGAGCTCGTCGACGGGGGCCACGACGGCTTCATCGTCTCGAGCGACAGCGGCGGCGCCCTGATCTTCCAGGTGGTGCTCGGCCCCTACGAAGACGTCGGCGAGGCGCGGGACGCGGCCGCCGAGGTCCGCGCCGGCTTCAGCCTCGCACCGACCGTGATCGTGGGCGAGCCCCAGGCCCAGGGAGGCCCGTGAGCAGCGCAGCGGACAACGGCTCCCTCGAGCTCGGCGCGGTCCTGCTGCAGACCACGCGGCTCACGCCCGAGCACCTCGAGGAGGCGCGACGCCTCCAGGAGGACGGCGGGCGCGGTCTGCTGGACGTCCTGATCGCCGAGGGCCACGTCGACGAGACCGAGGTCGTGCGCGCCCTCGCCGAGCAGCTCGACCTGCCCGTGCGCGAGAGCATCAGCCACACGGACGTCGACGACGACCTGCTCTCCCGCGTGCCGATCTCCTTCGCCCGAACGCACCACCTCTTGCCGCTCTCGCGGACCGAAGAGTCCGTGACCGTCGCCGTCTCGGACCCCTTCGACACCACCGCCTTCGACGACCTGCGGCTGCTCTTCGACGTGGCCGAGATCGAGACGACGCTCGCGAGCCGGCGCACGATCGAGACCGCCATCAACGAGGTCTACGACCGCGGCCCGGCCTCGGCCGAGAAGCTCGCCGAGGACGCGGCTCTCGACCTCGACGCGATGGCCCACGAGATCTCGAGCCAGCCGACGGACCTGATCGACGCCGCCGACGACGCGCCGATCATCCGCCTGGTGAACTCGCTCCTGCAGAGCGCCGTGAAGGAGCGCGCCTCGGACATCCACCTCGAGCCCTTCGAGGAGGAGATCCGCGTCCGCTTCCGCATCGACGACGTGCTCTACGAGCCGATCCCGCCGCTTCCGCGCTCGCTCCAGGCGAGCATCGCCTCGCGCGTGAAGATCATGGGCGGCCTGAACATCGCGGAGAAGCGGCTGCCCCAGGACGGGCGCATCCGGCTGAAGATCGCCGGCCGCGATTACGACGTGCGCCTCTCGACCGTCCCGGTCGCCCACGGCGAGCGGCTCGTGATGCGGCTCCTGCCCCGCTCGACCGAGCTGCTCGACCTCGGCAAGCTCGGCTTCAACCCGCAGCAGCACGAGATCTGGACGAAACTGATCTCCCGGCCGAACGGCATCATCCTCGTCACCGGCCCGACCGGCAGCGGCAAGACGACGACGCTCTACGGCGCCCTCGCCCAGATCAACGGCACCGACAAGAACATCCTCACCATCGAGGACCCGGTCGAGATCCAGCTCCGAGGCGTCGGCCAGGTCGAGGTGAACCCGCGCATCGGCCTGACCTTCGCGACGGGGCTGCGCTCCTTCCTGCGCCAGGACCCGAACGTCATCCTCGTCGGCGAGATTCGCGACCTCGAGACCGCCGAGATCGCCATCCAGGCGTCGCTCACCGGCCACCTCGTCTTCTCGACCCTGCATACGAACGATGCTGCGAGCGCCATCACACGGCTCGTCGACATGGGCGTCGAACCGTTTCTCGTGGGTTCCTCCCTCGTCGCCGTCCTCGCCCAGCGCCTCGTCCGCATGCTCTGCCCGGACTGCCGCGAGCCCTACGAGCCGAGCGACGAAGAGTTCGTCGAGCTCGGCGTCCGGCGCCCGGCCCAGCCGGTGAAGGCCTACCGCGCCACGGGCTGCGCGCGCTGCAGCCAGACGGGCTACCGCGGCCGGGTCGGCATCTTCGAGCTGCTGCTCGTCGACGACGAAGTGCGGACCCTCGTCACCGGCAACGTCGACGCCAAGACGATCCGCAAGAAGGCCATCGAGCTCGGCATGCACTCGCTGCGCGTCGACGGCGCCCGGAAGGTCCTCGCGGGCATCACCTCGGTCGCCGAGGTGCTGCGCGCCACCGAGGACGAAGGCGTCGTCGCGCAGATCTAGGAGCCGAGATGCCCGTCTTCGAATATCGGGGCGTATCCGACTCCGGCAAGAACCTGAAGGGGTACATCGACGCGGACAACGCCCGCGCCGCACGGCTCCAGCTGCGCAGCGACGGCGTCTTCCCGACCGAGCTGCGCGAGGGCGGCAACGTCCCGGACCCGACCGAACGCTCGCAGTTCGAGATCACGATGCCGAGCTTCGGCGTCTCCATGACGGACCAGTCCGTCGCCACCCGCCAGCTCTCGACCCTCGTCGGCGCCGGCGTCCCGCTCGTGACGGCGCTCGGCGCGGTCGCCGAGCAGAGCGAGAACACGAAGCTCAAGTCCGAGTTCGTGCGCGTGCGCGACCGCGTGAACGAGGGCGCCTCCCTCGCCGACGCGATGTCCCAGGGCAGCGTCTTCTCGGAGCTCTACACGAGCATGGTGCGCGCGGGCGAAGCGGGCGGCGCCCTCGAGCGCATCCTCGAGCGGCTCGCGAACTACCTCGAAGGCCAGGTCCGCCTCCGCAACAAGGTCAGCGCGATCCTCGTCTACCCGCTCTTCATGCTCACCTTCACCGGCGTGATCGTCGCCGTGCTCGTGAGCTTCGTCCTGCCCCAGATCACGGAGCTCCTGGACAGCCTCGACCAGGACCTGCCCTTCTACACCGTCGCGATCATCGAGGGCTCGGACTTCGTGCGCCGCTTCTGGTGGCTGGTCGGACTCGTCCTCGTGGCCGTGGGCCTCGGCGTCCGCGCGTTCATCCAGACCGATCGCGGGCGGCGCCTCTGGGACCGGCTGGTCCTGCGCATGCCCGTCGCCGGGCGCGTGGCGCGGGTCATCGCCGTCGCCCGCTTCTCCCGCACCCTCGCCACCCTGCTCTCGGGCGGCATCCCCATCGTGCGCGCGATGGACGTGGCCCGGGACGTCTCGGGCAACGTCGTGCTCGGCGAAGCCATCGACGACGCGCGCGTGAGCATCACCGAGGGCGCCTCGATCGCCGGCCCGCTCCGCCAGAGCGGCCAGTTCCCGCCGATGGTGACCCAGATGATCGAGGTCGGGGAGCAGAGCGGCCAGCTCGAGGCCATGCTCGACAAGGTCGCCGAAACCTACGACGAGGAGGTCGAGACCACCGTCTCACGCCTCACCGCCCTGCTCGAGCCCGTGCTCATCCTCGTGATGGTCGGGCTCGTCCTGTTCATCATCATGGCGACGCTGCAGCCCGTCATGAAACTCACCGGCTCGCTCAGTTGAGGAGACACCCCATGCAAGACCACCCCCGGACGAACGGCTTCTCGCTCATCGAGATCATGGCCGTGGTCGTCATCATCGGCCTGCTGATCGCGTTGGTCGGCGTGAACGTCACCGGCTCGATGGACAAGGCTCGGGTCGACACGGCGCGCGCCCAGATCGATCGGCTCGAGGGCGCGCTCGAGTTCTATCGGATGGACAACTCGTTCTACCCGACCACCGAGCAGGGCCTCGAGGCGCTCATCGCGCGGCCGACGTCTCCGCCGGAGCCGCGCCGCTACCAGCCCGACGGCTACCTCCAGAAGAAGACCCTGCCGCTCGACCCCTGGGGCCAGCCCTACCAGTACCGCTCCCCGGGCGAGTTCAACCCGCGCGGGTTCGACCTCTGGTCCTACGGCGCCGACGGAGCCCCCGGCGGAAGCGAGGACAGCGCCGACATCGGGAACTGGGGCGACGCCTAGCGTGCGCCGCCCGGCCGCCCTTCGGGCCCGCCTCGCGGGCTTCACGCTGATCGAGATGGCGGCCGTCGTGCTCGTGATCGCGCTCATCTACGGCTTCGTGCTGCCGAACTTCGGGATCGGCAGCCGGCGCGTCCTCGAGAGCGACGCGAGCTCCCTGCGCGCGAGCCTCGAGCTCGCACGCCAGCGCTCCATCGCGACCGGAGCCCCCCACCGGGTGGCGATCGACCTCGACGAGAGCCGCTACCACGTGGAAGGCTTCGAGACGCCGGAGCCCGAAGCCGAGGAGGACGCCGAGGACCGGGAGCGCGACGAAGCGCTCGCCCTGCTCGCCCCGCCGGCCGTGACCGGCAGCTTCCTGCCGATCGCCCACCGGCTCGGCCGTGGGACCGGGCTCGGCGAAGGCATCTACTTCGCCAGGGTCGAAACCGCGGAGGGCATCCAGCAGCAGGGCATCGTCGGCGTCGAGTTCGCCCAGGACGGTTCGGCCACACCCGCCATCATCGCCCTCGCGAACGGGGACGGCGACGGCCTCGCCCTCGAAGTCCTGCCCCTCGCCGACACGGTGCGCGTCAGTGTCCTGCCGTAGGACGCGCACCGGCTTCACCCTGCTCGAGGTGCTCGCCGCCGCGGTCATCATGGCGGCGATGTACGGCGCGCTCTCGGCGAGCAACATCAACGCCACGATCGCCGAGGGCGACGCCAACCGCCGGCTCCACGCTTCCCTGCTCGCGGATCGCGTGCTGGCCGAGATCGACTCCCAGCGTGCGTTGGGCGTGCCCGCCCCCCTCGGCGTGCGCGAAGAGAACGAAGGCGACTTCGACGTCCGCATCGAGATCTCGGCCCTGGAGCTCCCGTTCGAGGAGTGGCTCCCCGAACCGGAAGATGCGCGCCCTCGCGACACCCGGGCGCCGAGCCTGCTCTCGCCGGCCGGCCGCGGCAAGGAGCCGGCCCTGCGCCAGATCGCAATCGCCGTCCGTTGGTTCGACGGCGTGGCGGACCGCGAGGTGCGCCGGACGACCTTCGTCCTCGATTCGGCGGCCGCCACGGAACTCCTCCAGCAGGCCGGCGTGACGCTCGGCAGCGACGGGCCGGGGCCGGAGGCGCCTCCGGGTGCCCAGGACACGCCGGAACCGTGAGGCGGCAAGAGCACCGCCCGCTGGCCCGGGGCTTCAGCCTGCTCGAGCTGATGGCCGTGCTCGTGGTGATCGTCGCGGTCACGAGCGTCGCGATCAGCGGCTACGTGGACGTCTCGAGCCAGAACATCCGCGCGGCGGATCTCACCCGCGACGCCCGGCGCGCGACCGCCGTCCTCGACCGCGTCGCCCGCGATCTCGAAGCCGCGCGCCTCGTCGAGAAACCCGGCGAGATGGACCCGCTCGAGCACCCCTGGCTCTTCCTCGCGGAAGCGCGGGGCCTCTCCGAAGGCGCGAACCGCCTGAAGTTCATCACCCGCGGCCAGGCGCCGAGCGCGAGCCGGGCCAAGGCCTCGGACCTCGCCCAGGTCGCCTGGTTCACGCGCGAGGCGGTCGACGGCAGTCTCGAACTGTTCCGCTGGTCCTTCCCGCGCCTCTCGGAAGGCCTCGACCGCCGCATGCCGCGCGACGACGACCCGGGCGTCTTCCTCGCCGCCGAGGGCCTGGCCGAGTTCGGCATCCGGCTGATGGACGAAGAAGGCGAGTGGACGGACCGCTGGGACTCGTCCTCGCTCGCGCGCTCGAGCCAGCTCCCGCTCGTCGCCGAAGTCTCCGTCCGCATGCAGCCCGAGGACCCGGCCGCCGACGGCGAGCGCTTCACGCGGCGCGTCCTCCTCCCCGTCCGGCCCTTCGATCTCGCCGCCCAGCTCGCCGGCGTGGCGCCCGGCGAGGCGGGCTCCGAAGACGGCGAGAACGAGGACGGGGAGAACGAAGACGGCGAAGGCGAGGACGAGGACTGCCTGCGCGTGCGCGACTGCATCGACGCCGCCGTCCTCGATGGCGAGCTCATGTCGATCATCCTCGAGCTCCAGGACCAGTGTCTGAGCGACGTCGGCGTGCCCATGGACGCCGTGCTGCCCCACTGCCAGGGGAACCGATGATGCGCCCCACGCCGCCCACCACCGCCGGGCTCCGGCCGCGGGACCGGCGCCGCGCCGGGATCGCGCTGATCATCGTCGTCTTCTTCGTGGTGCTCTTCACGACCGCCGTCGCGACCTTCGCGCGCCGGGCCTCCGTCGACAGCCTCGTGGCCCGGCACCGCGACGCCGCGCGCACCGCCGAGGCCCTGGCCCGCGGCGGCATCGAGCTCTCCAAGGCCCTGCTGCTCGAAGATCGCCTGCGCGAGGGCGACGAGACCTTCCGCGTCGAGGCTTCGGACGACCTCTGGGCGCGCGCCGCCGGCACCCCGCTTCCGGTGGGCGACGACGCGGTCCTCGAACTCCGCATCCTCGACGCCGGCGCGCGCCTGAACCTGAACGCCCTGTTCGAGGACGGCAAGCTGCGCGACCCGATCGGTCTCGCCCTGCTCGAAGCCCTGCTCGAGCGCGTCGTCGACGCCCTCCCCGTGACGGACGAGGACAAGGACTACGACCCGCGCGAGCTGGCCGAGAACCTCGTCGATTTCATCGATGCCGACGGCGAGACCCCGAGCGGCGCCTTCGAAGACGACGCCTATCAGCGCGCCGAGCCGCCCTACCGGGCCGGGAACCGGCCCCTCGTGACCCTGGACGAGCTCCGGCTGGTCTCCGGCTTCGACGGCCAGCTCGTCGAGGCCCTGACCCCCTATCTGACGGTGCATCCCTACGCCGGCGGCGACGGCGTCAACCCGAACACGGCCCCGCCCCACGTCCTGGGGCTCCTCTACTACGGGGTCTCGGAGGACTACCGTCTGGCCGATGGAGACCAGGTGGAGGACCTCCTCTCGGGGCGGGAGCGCGGCGAGCTGTGGTGCGCGGACTCGGCGAACAGCCCAAAGTGCCGTCCGCTCTCGGAGGTGGTCCCGGGGACGATCTTTCCGCCGGCGACCTTCGCCTCGGAGGTCTTCACCGTCCTGGCGACGGCCCGGGTGGGGGACGTGAGCCGCACGATCGAAGCCGTGATCGACCGCGGCCAGGCCGAGGGGCCAACCCTCGTGGCGCTGAGGACGCGATGAAGACGAAGAACCGGAAGCTCGGACCGGCGGACGCGATCAGGACGAAGAACCGGAAGCTCGTGCGGAGCGTGGACGATCCCGCCCGCGAAGACGGCCGCAAATTGAGGTATCCATTCGGCGCATGAGTCGCGGAATTCTTGGACTGGACGTCGGCAGCTACGCCATCAAGGCGGTGGAGCTGCGTCAGACCCTGCGGGACCTCGAGGTCGTGCAGCTGCGCGAGCTCCCGCTCGGCGGCTCGGGCCAGACCGTGGCCGAGCGCCTCCAGGAGCTGGTCCGGACCCACCGGCTGCCGACCCAGCACGTCGTGGCCGCCCTGCCCGCGGACCGCCTCTCGAACCGCGTGCTCGAGTTCCCGTTCCGCGACAAGCGCAAGATCGCCCAGGCGGTGCCCTTCGAGGTCGAAGCCCAGGTGCCCTTCGATCTCGAAGACATCGTGATCGACTACGCCGAGATCGAGAGCGACCGCAGCAAGACCGAGCTCGTCGCGACGCTCTCGCCGCGCAAGGAGGTCGCGCTGCTCCTGCACTCGCTCCGCCAGGCCGGTCTCGAGCCGCGCGTGGTCGAAGCTGAAGGCCTCGTGCTCGGCAACCTCGCCGGGCTCTTCGACCTGCCCGGGAACCGCATCGTGCTCGACGTCGGCCACCGCAAGTCGACGCTCTGCCTGCTGCTCGACGGCCGCCCGGTCGCCGCCCGCTCCTTCCCCGTCGCGGGGCGCGCGCTCACGGAGGCGCTCGCCAAGGACCTCGACGTCGACGTCGCCGAGGCCGAACGCATCAAGCACGAAGAGGGGCTCTTCACGCCGCGCCTGGCCGGCCGGATCCCGGGCGCCCTCGGCACCCTCGACCGCCTGGCGCGCGAGGTCGTGCGCTCGGTCGGCTCGCTCGAGCCGCTCCTCGGCGGTTCGGCCGCGAGCACCCTCGCCGGCATCACGCTCGTCGGCGGCGGCGCCCGCCTGCACCGCATGGACCTCCATCTCTCGGAACGCACGGGGATCGAGACGGGTCCGCTCGAGCTGCCCGAAGGGCCGGCGGCCACTTCGCTCGTCGCCGGCGGCGACCCCCTCGCCTTCGGCCCCGCCGTGGCCCTCGCCCTGCGTGGCACGACCCGCGCCACGACCCACATGAACTTCCGCCAGCACGAGCTGGCCTACAAGGTCGACCTGCGGAAGATCGGCAAGGAGCTGCGCTGGACGGCCGCGCTCGCGGCGGTGGCGGTGCTGTTGTTCGGCGCGAGCATCCTGACCTCGCTCCGGCTCGAGAGCCAGCGTGCCGATCGCATGGAGGCCGAGGTGGCGCGCGTCTACAGCGACGTCCTGCCCGGCCGCCCGGTGCCGGGCGACCCGGTGCGTTCCCTGCGCAACGAAATCCGCGAGGCCCGCAAGCGCGCCGACGTGCTCGGCGTCTACCGCGGCAACCTCTCGGCCCTCGATCTCCTCGCGCTGCTCTCGGCGCAGGTGCCGCAGAACCTCGACGTCACCTTCGAGGAGCTCTCGATCGACGGCAAGGTGATCCGCATTCGCAGCCACGCGCAGAACTTCGAAACGGTGGATCGCCTGAAGGCGGAGCTCGAGAAGGAGCCGCTGTTCTCGCGCATCCAGACGAGCGAGCTCTCCGCCGATTCGCGCCGCGGCGGGACGACCTTCAGCATGACCGTCAGCCTGGCGGCAGGAGCAACGGACGGTGAGTGAAGTCTGGGCCCGCATCCGGGCCGCCATCGACGACCTGACCCCGCGCGAGCGGCTGGCCCTCTGGGGCATGGGCATCGCCATCGGCTGCGCCCTGGTTTGGCTGCTCGTGGTGCTGCCGATCGGAACCGCCCGCGACCGCGCGGCCCAGCGCGTCGCACGCGCCGAGAGTCAGATCGGGATGATGGTCCACCTGCGCGCCCAGTACGAAGAGATCGCCGGGCGCCTCCAGAAGGTCGAGAACCGCATCCAGCGCGGGCCGAAGGGCAACGTCTTCACGACCCTCGAGACCCTGGCCCTCAACTCCGCCGTCAAAATCGAGTCCCTCGAGCCCCAGGCAGCGCCGGCCGGTGACCACTACGTCGAAGAGAAGGTCCAGGTCGTCCTGAAGAGCGTCACGCTCTCGCAGCTGAGCCGCTACCTCGACCAGATCGAATCCTCGCCCCAGCTGCTCTCGATCAAGGCCCTGCGGATCCGGACGCGGGCGGACAAGCCGGAGCTGCTCGACGTCACCTTCACGGTCTCGGCCTTCGAGCCTGCGTGAGATGTCGAACCCGCCCCCCACGAACGCCTGAACCATGAGTGACCCCTCCCCCTCGAAGCCTGCCCGCAGCGCCGGGCGAGAGCCCCGTTTCCCGCGCTGGCTGCTCGTGCTCGGCGTGCCGCTCGCGACCATCGTGCTGGTCGTCTTCTTCGTCTTCCTCCAGTTCCCCTTCGACCGCTTCAAGAGCACCCTGGCCCGGCAGGCCGGCGTGGCCCTCGATGCCGAGGTCGACATCGCCGGCCTCGAGCCCTCGATCGGCCTCACGGGTCCCGCCTTCGTCGCGAGCGACGTCCGCATCCGCTTCCGGGACGGGCGCAAGGCCACGATCTCGCGCGCCAAGCTGCGCCCGGCGGTCTCCGCCTCCTGGCTCGCCGGAGAGCCGGCCTTCCACGTCGACGCCGACTCGGACCTCGGCGCCATCGACGGCGCCTTCGCCGCCGGCGACGCGCCCTCCTTCGACGGCGAGCTGCGCGGCGTCGCCCTCGGCGAACTCCCCCTCGAAGGGCTCCTGCGCGGCGCCCAGGTCGATGGCGAGCTCGATCTCACCGGCGACGTCGTACTCGTCGCGGGCCGGCCGGTCGGCCAGGTGAAGTTCGCCTCCCGCGAGGGTTCGGTAGCCCCGCCGCGCATGCCCCTGGCCGTGCCCTACGACCGCTTCGCCGGGGAGCTGATCTTCGCGGAGGACGGCAGCGTGACCTTCGAGGACGTGGCCCTCGACGGCCCCCTGGTCTCCGCCACGGTGAAGGGCGGAACCGGGCCGAGCCCGACGCTGCTCCTCGCGCCCCTCCAGATCGACGTGCACCTCTCGGTCAGCGATCCGAACCTGCGGCCGGCGTTCCGCTCGGCGGGCATCCGCCTCGGGCAGGACGGGACGGTCGACCTGAAGATCCGCGGGAACCTCGCGGCGCCCGTCGTCCGCTAGGGATCCGGAGGCCGCTAGCGCGAGAACGTCCCCGGACGTCCGGGGACGCTCCATCCGGTGTAGGCTTTCGAACGTGTCGATCGACGACGTCCAGAAGATCTTCAAGACCCTCGCCGACCCGACGCGCATCCGGGTCCTGGCGCTGCTCGAGAGCGAGGAGCTCGCCGTCCAGGACTTGATGGCGGTCCTCGGCATGGCGCAATCCCGGGTCTCGCGGCACCTGGCGATCCTGCGCGAGGCGGGGCTGATCTCGGACCGGCGCGACGGGACCTTCGTCTTCTACCGCATGAACCCGGACCTGCCCGAGGCCTGGCGCGCCGCCTGGGCGCTGGCGGCCGAGGCGCGCAGCGACGACCCGGCCGGCGAGCGGGACATGGCCGCCCTCGCCGCCTACCGCGACACGCGCAAGTCGCGCACGCGGGCCTTCTTCGACGCCGTCGGCCCGGAGTGGGACGCCCTGCGCAAGGTCTTCAACGACGAGGCGCTGCGGGCCCGCGCCGTCGCGCGGCTCGTCCCGAGCGGGCTGCGCGTCGCCGACGTCGGCACCGGCACCGGCGTCCTGGCCCGGGAGCTCGCAGGCCTCGGCCTCTCGGTGGTCGCGGTCGATCACTCCCCGCGCATGCTCGACGCCGCGCGCGCGAACCTCAGCGGGAGCGAAGCCGCGCGCATCGAGCTCCGCGAAGGCACGCTCGAAGCGCTGCCGCTCGAGGACGGCGAGGTCGATGCGGCCTTCGCCCACATGGTCCTCCACTACGTGGAGTCGCCCGCCGCGGGCATCGCCGAGATGGCCCGCATCGTTCGCCCGGGAGGCCAGGTCGTCCTGGTCGACTTCGAACGCCACGACCGCGAGTGGATGCGCGACGAGCTCGGCGTGGTCTGGCTGGGCTTCGAGACCGACGCCGTCCGGGCGTGGCTCGAAGAGGCCGGCCTCGAAGAGGTCGAACTCACCCTGGCCCCGGAGCCGGGCGCCCAGGAGCTCCCGCGAACCTTCATCGCCTGCGGCCGGCGCCCGGCGTGAAGCCAGCGCCGCCGTCAATCGAACTCGTCACCTTCGACGCGGTCGGCACGGTGTTCACCCTGCGCGAAAGCGTCGGCGAGACCTACGCGCGCGCGGCGCGGCGCTACGGCGTGGAGCTTCCGGCCTGGCGGGTCGACGATGGCTTCCGACGCATCCTGGCCCGCGCTCCCGCCATGGTGTTCCCGGAGGCCGCGGACGCCGAGGTGCCGGGGCTCGAACGCGCGTGGTGGCGTGCTCGCGTGCGCGAGACGTTCAAGGCGACGGACCAGACCGTCCGGTTCACGGACTTCGACGCGTTCTTCGACGAGCTGTTCGCGCACTATGCGCAGGCCGGGGCCTGGCAGTGCGCCGAGGGGGCGATCGAGATACTGGCCGCCCTGGCCGCCGACGGCCGCCGTCTGGCCCTCGCGTCGAACTTCGACCACCGCCTCGGAGGTGTCCTCCAAGGGCTCGGTTTGGATGGGTTTTTCGAAGCCGCGTGGACCCCGGCCCGGGCCCTCGCCGCGAAGCCCGATACGGGTTTCTTCACGACCCTACTCGCGCACCTCCGGGTCGGGCCGGAAGCGGCCCTCCACGTCGGCGACGACCCCGGGCAGGACGCGGAGGCCGCGCGCGCAGCGGGCCTCCACGCCTTCCCGCTCGTTCCCCCTGCTACCTTGCACGCTCTTCCGGCGCACCTGCGCGCACTCGAGAGGGGTGAAGCTTGACCCGAGCGGTGGGATTCTTTCGCGAGCGTTTCGGCATCGACGACGCGGGCGTCGAGGCCGGTCTCGGTGCCGCGCTGGCGCGTCCCGTCGACCACGCCGACCTCTTCTTCGAGTACGCCGTCGAGGATTCGGTGGTGCTCGAGGAGGGCATCGTCAAGAACGGCACCCGTCATCTGGACCAGGGCCTCGGCGTCCGTGTCCAGCAGGGCGAACGCCAGGGATACGCCCACGCCGACGAGATCTCGCTCGAAAGCGTCGAGCTCGCCGCGACCACGGCGCGCGCCATCTCCGAGGGCAGCGCCCGCACGCCGAACGTCGCGGTGCGGAGCGGCGCCGACACGAGCGACCTCTATCCGGTGGCCACGCCCCCGACCGACGTCCCCGTCGCGGACAAGATCGCGCTCCTCTCGGAGATCGACGCCTACGCCCGGGCGCGCGACCCGCGCGTGGCCCAGGTCATGGCGAGCGTGAACTCCCAGCACCGGCACGTGATGATCGCCGCGAGCGACGGCACCTTCGTCGGCGACGTACGGCCCCTCGTGCGGCTGAACGTCCAGGTGATCGCGGCGGACGGCGACCGGCGCGAAGCCGCGGTCGAAGGCACGGGCGGACGCTTCGAACTCTCGCGCCTGCTCGAAGCCGACGCCTGGAAGCCCCTGGTCGACGAAGCCGTCCGCGTCGCGACCCTGAACCTCGAGGCGCAGCCCTGCCCCGCCGGCACCCTCGACGTGGTGCTCGGACCGGGCTGGCCCGGCATCCTGCTCCACGAGGCGGTCGGCCACGGCCTCGAAGGCGACTTCAACCGCAAGGGCACCTCCGCCTTCGCCGGCCGCATCGGCGAACGCGTCGCCGCGCCGGGCGTCACCGTGATCGACGACGGCACGATCGCCGAGCGCCGCGGCTCCCTGAACGTCGACGACGAGGGGACGGCCACGTCCCGCACGGTCCTGATCGAGGACGGCATCCTCGTCGGCTACATGCAGGACCGGCTGAACGCGAGGCTGATGGGCGTCGAGCCCACGGGCAACGGGCGGCGCGAGAGCTACGCCCACCTGCCCATGCCGCGCATGACCAACACCTTCATGCTCGCGGGCCAGGACGACCCCGAGGAGATCCTGAAGAGCGTCGAGAACGGCATCTACGCGGTCTCCTTCGGCGGCGGCCAGGTCGACATCACCAGCGGCAAGTTCGTGTTCTCGGCGAACGAGGCCTACCGGATCGAGAACGGCCAGCTCGGTGCGCCCGTGAAGGGCGCCACGCTGATCGGAAACGGCCCGGACGCCCTTACCCGCATCAGCCACATCGGGAACGACCTCGCCCTCGACCCCGGGATCGGAACCTGCGGCAAGGACGGCCAGGGCGTCCCGGTGGGCGTGGGCATGCCGACCATCCGCATCAACGAGCTCACCGTCGGCGGGACCGAAGGATGAACGGACGCGAAGCCGTCGCGCTCGCCGTCGAGCGGGCGCTCGCCGCGGGCGCCGTGGCCGCGGACGCCGTGGCCGTCGAGAGCGACTCCGTCGAAGCGCGCGTGCGCGACCGCGAGATCGATTTCGTGAAGCAGGCGCGCGAGCGCGGGCTCGGCATCCGCGCCTTCCACGGCAACGGCGACGGCCGCTCGGTCGCGGTGACCTCGACGAGCGACCTCAGCGAGGACGCGATCGGCCGCATGGCCGAGGAGACCGTCGCCCTGGCCCGGGCCACGGCCCGCGACCCCCACGCCGGCCTGCCCGACGGCGGCTTCGTCGACTCGGTTCCCGAGCTCGGCCTCGTCGACGGCGGCGACCGGAGCGTCTCCGTCGAGAACCACATCGAGGGAGCCCGCGCCGCAGAGCAGGCGGCCCGGGCGCTCGACGATCGCATCGCCAACTCGGAGGGCTCCGAGGCCTCCTCGAGCTTCTCGACCGTCCACTTCGCCAACAGCGCCGGCGTGCTCGCCGGGTACGAGAGCGCCAACCACGGCCTCTCCTGCATGCCCGTCGCGAAGGACGAGGGCGGCATGCAGACGGACTACTGGATGAGCGTCGCGCGGCGCCTGGCGGACCTCGAAGCGCCGGACGCGGTCGGCCGCCGCGCCGCCGAGCGCGCCCTCGGCCGGCTCGGCGCCCGGCGGGTCCCGACCTGCGAAGTCCCGGTGGTGTTCGACCCGATGACGGCGCGCGGCCTGGTCGGCAACCTCGTCGGCTGCCTCTCGGGCTACTCGGTCTATCGCCAGTCGAGCTTTCTGGCCGGCCGCGTGGGCGAGGGGATCGCGAGCCCGAAGGTCACGGTGATCGACGACGGGCGGCTGCCCGGCGGCCTCGGCAGCAAGCCCTTCGACGGCGAAGGACTCCCGACGCGCCGCAACGTCGTGGTCCAGGAGGGACGGCTCGAGACCTACCTGCTCGACACCTACTCCGCGCGCAAGCTCGGCCTGGTCTCGACCGGCAACGCCGCGCGCGGGGTCGGGAGCGGCCCGGGCGTCGGCGCCACGAACCTCTGGCTCGAGCCCGGCACGGCGAGCCTCGAGGAGATCATCGCGGACACGCCCCGCGGCCTGCTCGTGACGGGCCTCTTCGGCCAGGGCTTCAACGCGGTGACCGGCGACTTCTCGCGCGGCGCTTCGGGCATGTGGATCGAAGACGGCGCCCTGGCCTTCCCGGTCGAGGAGATCACCATCGCCGGCAACCTCGGCCAGATGCTCACGGACATCGACGTCGTCGGGAGCGACCTGCTCTGGCTCGGCCGCGTCGCCGCCCCCTCGCTGCGGGTCTCCCGCATGACCGTGGCGGGCGAGTAGCGGAGGTTCGCCATGGCCGGGAGCGGAGGAAGTCCGAGCGGCAACACGATGATCGGCCTCGAGATGGCCGACGTCGACGTCTGGTCCGATCGGGTCGTGGTGGCCCTCGGCCAGAACCCGAGCCTCTTCACCGGGCCCGGGACAAACACCTTCCTCGTCGGCACCGGACCGCGGCGCATCCTGCTCGACCCGGGCCAGGGCGTGCCCGAGTACCTCGACGTGCTCGAGGCCGCACTCGAGCGCGCGGGCTGCGAAGGCATCCAGGAGATCGTGCTCACCCACGGCCACCCGGATCACATGGGCGGCGTCGGGCCGATCCTCGAGCGCTTCGGCCCGCTGCGCGTCTCGAAACGGCCGTGGCCCGGCAACGACGAACGCTACGACTTCCCCCGCACCGCCATCGACGACGGCGACCGGATCGAAACCGACGGCGCGACGCTGCGCGCGATCCACACCCCGGGGCACGCCCCGGACCATCTCTGTTTCGCCCTCGAGGAGGAGGACGCGATCTTCTCCGGCGACAACGTGCTCGGCGTCGGCACCACGGTGATCCCCTACGAGAGCGGCTCCCTGCTCGACTACATGAACTCCCTGGCGCGCCTCCTCGAGGAGCCCGCCGGGCGCATCTATCCCGCCCACGGGCCCTGCATCGAGGACGGCCCGGGCAAGATTCGCGAGTACCGGGCTCACCGCGACGATCGCGAGCGGCAGATCGTCGCGGCCCTCGAGCAGGGCGCGGCAGGCGTCCCCGAGATCGTCGCGCGGGTCTACACGGACGTGCCGGAGGTCCTGCACAAGGCGGCGGAGCTCTCGGTCAGCTCGCACCTGATCAAGCTTCGCGACGAGGGGCGCGCACGGGCCGAGGGCGACGGCGATGCGCGGAAGGCCACCTGGAGCCTCGCGTGAGGTCTCCGAGGTGAACGCGCCGGCCTGGCACGAGACGCTCCGGACCGCGGAGGAACCCGAGCGCCGGGCCGCTTGCCGTGCGGCGCTCGAAGACCCCTCGGCCGTGCTCTTCCTCGATGCCCTGGTCGGCGCGCTCGCGGACGACGCGGCGCGGGTGCGCCGCGCCGCGGGCGACACCCTCGCGGCGCTCGGCCAACGCCACGCGGAGGTCGATCCGCTCCTGCGCGAGGCGCTGCGAGGCGACGATCCCCTCGCGCGCTTCGAGGCCGCCCGCATCCTCGCCGAGCTGGCCCCGCCCGCGCCGCGCTTGATTCCCGCCCTGGTCGAGGCGCTCGACAGCCCCTCCCAGGAAACGGCGTGGGAGGCGGCGCGGCTGCTCGCAGCGACCGGGCGGCTCCACGCCGAGGTCCTGCCCATCGTGACCGGTCTCGTCCACGCCGGAGAGACGCCGTCCGTCCGGCGGATGGCCCTCTTCTGCCTGCGCGACCTGGCGCCGGAACGCCCGGAAACCCACGAAGCCCTCCTGGCCGCATCCCGCTCGGAAGACCCGAGCCTCCGGCGCGCCGCGATCACCACCCTTCCGTCCCTGGCCTCCGGCGCGCCCGGGGGCAACGGCGCGCGGGCCGCGATCGCGGCGCGCCTGGAAGAAGCGGCCGCGCGGGACCCGGACCCCGCGGTGCGCGCCCTGGCCGCCCGCGCCGCCGGCCTGGCCCTCGGGCCCGCTTGAACCACCGCGCGCCGAGCCGCGGACCCCGCGGACGAGCGCGCGCACCACGAAACGAAACGAGGAACACACCATGGAGCAGGACACGTGGATCGTGACGGGCGGGACCGGCGCCCTCGGGAGTGCCATCGTCGATCGCGCCCTGGCCGCAGGGGCGCGGGTCGTCGTGCCCTGGATCCTCGAGGCCGAGCGCGAACGCATGGAAGCGAGCCATGCCGAACCCCTCGCGAAGGAGACGCTCCACCTGCTCCAGGCGGACATCGCCGAAGCGGCGGGCGCGGCCGCCGCGGCCGAAGCCGCCGGCGAGGTCCGCGTGCTCGTGAACGCCGCGGGCGGCTTCGGCGGCGGTGACCCCCTGCACGAGGCGGACCTCGACCTGCTCGACGCGATGTTCCGAATGAACGTCCGAACCGCCGCGGCCATGGCCCGGGCCTGTGCACCCGGCATGATCGATCGTGGCGCGGGGGTGATCGTCTCCGTGGCTTCCCAGGCCGCGAGCGACGCACCGGCCGGGCTCGCCGCCTACTCGATCTCGAAGGCCGGCGTCGCCGTCCTGACCCGCACCCTCCAGGCCGAGCTCGGCGCGCACGGAATCCGCGTGAACGCGGTCGTTCCGACCACGATCGACACGCCCGCGAATCGCGCCGCCATGCCGGATGCCGACTTCGACGCGTGGACCCCGCCGGCCGAGATCGCCGACGTGGTCGCCTTCCTCGCGAGCGATGCCGGCGCCACGGTTCGCGGCGGCCTCATTCCCGTCTGAGGAGGCGCCCTCAGCCGCCGTGAACGAGGGGCGCGACCAGGAAGGCGGCGAGGCCGCCCCAGAGGAGCGCGCCGTCGAGGACGATCAGCCGATGGCGCTCTTCCGGCTCGAAGCGGACGAGGGCCCACGCGACCGCGAGCGGGACGCTCGCCAGGGGCCAGACGCCGGCCGGGGCCAGGAAGGCCGAGAGCACGCCGAGGACGGCCACGCCCCGGGCGAGGGCAAGCCCCCGGGAGCCCGGCGCATCGACGTTCGAGGCCAGGGCATTCGCGAGGAGCCCGAGCCCGAGCACCCAGGCGACCGCCGCCGGAGAGTGCGCTTCGGCCGCCGCGACCGCCGGAAAGGCGACCACGACCATCAACCAGGCGAGCGTGATGTAGGCCGCCTTGAGCGCCGAGTAGCGCTTCGCCCGCCGGTGGAAGAAGCCGAGCAGGCCGACGGGCACGAGGGCCAGCACCGCCATCGCGCCGACCGCGAGCCCACAGAAGACCGCCACCCCGGCGCCCACCCAACACACCAGGGTCAAGACGAGCTCGTGCCGTTCGACGAAGGCCGTGCGCAGCGGCGCCGAGGCCCGGTCGCGCTCGAGGTCGCGCAGCCGATCTACGTTGTAGACGACGAGGGTTCCCGCGAAGACGAGCCCCATCACCGCCGGCGCGACCTCGATCGCCATCGCCCGGCCGGCGGCGGCGCACAGGGCGCACGCCGCGGCCGCCACCCAGAGACTCGAGAACGCCAGCGTCTGCAGGATCTTCGGGAGCCACGCCATCGGGGCCGGAGGGTACCGTGGTAGCGTCCGACCCATGGCCCCGAAGGCGAAATCTCTGCGCATTCCCGTCGACGAGCGCCACGGCGAAGTCTCGGCGCTCTGGCTCCGCCCACGCGGTGCCACCGCGGCGCTCGCCCTCGCCCACGGGGCCGGCGCCGACATGCACCATGCCTTCATGGAGGCCGCGGCCCTGGCCCTGGCCCGGCGGAAGATCGCGACCCTGCGATATCAGTTCCCGTACAGCGAGGCGGGACGCCGGGCCCCGAACCCGGGGAAGACCCTCGTGGCGACCGTCGGCGCCGCCGTCGAGCGTGCACGAGCGCTCGCCGACGGGCTTCCGCTGTTCGCCGGGGGGAAGTCGATGGGCGGCCGGATGACGTCGCTCCGCGCGGCCGAGGCGCCGCTCCCGGTCCGCGGCCTCGTCTTCTTCGGCTTCCCGCTCCACGCGGCCGGCAAGCCTCCCTCGACCGAGCGGGCCGAGCACCTGGCCGAGACCGATGGCCCGCTCCTCTTCCTCCAGGGCAGCCGCGACAAGCTCGCGAGCCTCGAGCTGCTCGAGCCCCTGGTCGCGGGCTTCGGGCGGCGTGCGCGGCTCCACGTGATCAAGGAGGCCGACCACGGCTTCCACGTCCCGAAGCGCACCGGACGCAGCGACGACGACGTCCTCGAAGAGCTCGCCGAAACCACGCGGCAGTTCATCGACGGCGTCGCCGCCTCCGGCTAGAACACCTCCTTGTAGGGCCGCAGGTCGAGCTCGAAGGTCCAGGCGCTGCGCGGCTGCGCGTGCAGGCCGTAGAAGGCGTCGGCGATGGCGTCCGGGTCGAGGACGCCGTCGGGGCCGCGGTCCGAGATCAGCTGCGGGAAGCGCGAGGCCACCTTCTCGCCATCGATGATCCCGTCGATGATCACGTGGGCGACGTGGATGCCTTGCGGGCCGAACTCGCGCGCCATGCCGGCGGCCAAGGCTCGCTCGGCGGCCTTGGCGGAGGCAAACGCGGTGAAGGGCGGCCGCGCACGCAGCGAGGCCGTGGCTCCGGTGAAGATCACCGTGCCGCGCCCGGCCGGTGCCATGCGGCGCGCGACCTCGCGGCCCACCAGGAAACCGCCGAAGGCGCACACCCGCCAGAGATCCTCGAAGAAAGCCTCGGTCATCTCCGCGAGGTTCCCGAAGGCGTTGTTCCCCGCGTTGTAGAGGACCACCTCCGGCGGCGCGCCGGTCTCCACTTCGACGCGGTCGAAGAGCGCCGAGACCGCCGCGGGGTCCGTCGCATCCGTGACCACGGGCGTGGCCTCTCCCCCGGCCTGGCGGACCTCTTCCGCGGCCGCTTCGAGGTTCGCCCCGGTTCGCCCCGCAGGAAACACGTGCAGCCCCTCGCGCCCGAAGCGCCGGCACAGCGCGCCGCCGACCCCCGCACTCGCGCCCACACCCACCACGATCACGCCGTTCGCCATGCCGCCTCCTCCCGCCGGATTGTAATGGCGTGGGGCGAAAGCGGTGGATAGCTTCGACCGTCGCCGTGCAGAAAGACGATTTCTACCGAGAGGCGCGCGACGATCTCCCGGGCCCCCTCGCGGGCGTGCGCGTGCTCGAGGCGACCACCACCTGGGCCGGCCCCCTGTGCGGATGTCTCCTCGCGGACTTCGGCGCCGACGTGGTCAAGGTCGAGCACCCGCGCGGTGAGATGGCACGCCGAGCGCCGCCGTACCTCCCCGGTCACGAGCCGCCGCTCGGGTTCATGCAGGCCACGGTGAACCGCAACAAGCGGAGCCTCGCGCTCGACCTGAAACACCCGGACGGGCGCGAGATCTTCCTCGGTCTCGCCGCCCGGAGCGACGTGGTCGTCGAGAACTTCCGGCCGGGGACGCTCGCCGGCTGGGGGCTCGGCTACCCCGAGGTGCGCGCGGTCCGCGAGGACGTGATCTACGTCTCGATCAGCGGCTGGGGACAGTTCGGAACCGGGCACGAACGCGCCGGCTACGACCCCCTCGCCCAGGCGGCGAGCGGCTTCATGTCCCTGAACGGCGACGCCGACGGAGAGCCCGTGAAGGCGCCGACCTTCGTCGGCGACGACTTCGCCGGGCTCCACGCCGCCACGGCCACCCTCGCGGCCCTGCACCACCGCAGCCAGACCGGCGAGGGCCAGCACATCGACGTGTCGCTCCTCGACTCCCTGCTCTTCCAGTCGAACGGCTACCCGACGCTCGCGGCCCTCGGCATCCCCCTGCCCCGCCTCGGCAACGAGTTCCGCATCGCGGCGCCGGCCCGGACCTACCCGGCGCGCGATGGCCTGGTGGCGGTGGGCGTCCTGATCGACGCCCACTGGCGGATCCTCGCCGGCGTCCTCGGGCGGCCGGAGCTCGCGGACCACCCGGACTACGCGACGACGGCGGCACGCCTCGCGCGCCGGGGCGAGGTGGACGGGTGGCTCGAAGGCTGGGTCGGCGAGCGGAGCGTGGCCGAGGTGCTCGAGGCCTTCGCCACCGCCGGGCTCCCGGCGGCCCCCGTTCGCAGCTACGCCGAGGCCACCGCCGACCCCCTCGTCCGCGACCGCGACATGCTCCAGATGACGCCCCAGGCCGATGGCGCGTCCGCACCGATCGTCGGCCCCGCGGCGAAGTTCTCCCGGACGCCGACGCGCGTGCGGAGCGGCGCCCCGGCGCTCGGCGCCGACGACGACGCCCTGCTCTCGGAGCTCGGCTACTCGGAAGAACGGCGCGCGGCGCTGCGCGCCCAGGGCACGGTCGGGCCTCGGGACGACTGACGGGGTCTCGAGGCGCTAGCGCGCCTCGGCCGCGCTGACGGCGGCGGCGCCCATGCGCAGCATCCGCAGGTCGCCGAAGGGCGTCCCGGCCACCTGGTTCGTGACCATCGCGACGGCGAGGTCGCGGTCCGGGTCGGCCCAGGCGCCCGAGCCGCCGTAGCCGAAGTGGCCGAAGCCGTTCTTGAGGATCCCTCGCGTGGTCGCGGCGAGGTGGTACCCGAGCCGCCAGCGCATCGGGAAGGGAACCACACCGTCGACGCGCGTGTTCTGGATCTCCGTGGCCTGCATGACGGTGCCGTTCGAAAGCAGGCGGCGGCCGTCGATCTCGCCGTCGGCCGCGAGGGTCGCGTAGAGCCGCGCGAGGGACCGGGCCGTGAACGTGCCGTTCGCCGCGGGGATCGGCGCATCGACCGCCTGGGGCGAGAAGAAGAAGCGCAGCACGCCCGGAAGGACGAGGGCGCCGGCGGTGCGCCCGGGGTTGAAGGGCAGACGCAGGAACGACGCGGCCTGACTCGACCAGCGCAAGAGCCGGCTCTCGGCGGCCACCGTCTCCTCGCCCGCGGAGGCCGCGAGGTCACCGCCCAGGAGCTGCGCGACCCGGGCGCGCTCCTCGTCGCTCTGGACGCCGATGGTGAGGCCATCGAGACCGAGCGGGTCGGCGATCTCCTTGCGGATGAAGTCCTGGAACGGAACGCCGGCGACCCGCTGGATCAACTCGCCGACGAGCCAGCCGAAGGTCAGGGCGTGGTAGGCGTTGTAGGCACCGGGGGGGTGGGAAGGCCGTGCCGCCGCCAGCGACTCGGTCATGCGCTGCCAGTCGAGCATGTGGTCGGCGTGGTCGACCAGGCCCTGGATGCGGAAGAGCCCGGCCTCGTGGGCCAGCAGGTGGCGGACGGTGAGCTCGCCCTTGCCCTCGGCGGCGAACTCGGGCCAGTAGTGCGCGACCGGCCGGTCGTAGTCGACGAGCCCGCGGTCCACGAGCAGGTGGAGCGCGGTCGAGGTCACACCCTTGGTCGTCGAGAAGGAGAGCGCCGTGGTGTCGGCATTCCAGGGGCTGCCCTTGGCGTCGCGCTTCCCGGCCCAGGCATCGACCACGCATTCCCCGCGGTGGTAGACGCAGACCGCCGCTCCGCCGCCGCCCTTGATCTGGCTCTCGAGCGCTCGGCTGACGGTCTCGAAGTCCGGATGGATGTCGCCGTGGATCACGGCCATGAATTCAACCCATCCCGAGCCGCAGCGCAATCGGTCGGCACGAATCCCTCCAGGCGGCCTCGAAAGGTCCAATGCGGGGATCCGGCCAACTGTGACATTGGAGCACCCCTTCCCGTTCGAGCGGCCTGCACAGGGGTTGCGGCGTTTCCCTCAGGAATCACCGGAGGGCTTCCTTTCAGGGGATCACCGGCGTTCAGGGAATCACCGGCGGGAAGGGCGGGATCCCGATCGGCGCCGGCGCCACCGTGAGCACGCGCTCGGGGTCCGTCGGATCGACGGGGGTCACTCCGGGCCCGGGCCCGCCGGTTCCACCGCCACACTCGTCGCCGCTGCACGGCGGGTCGTGGTCGTCGAAATCGAAGGCGAGCGCTTCGTCGCCCGGCCCGGCCGAGACGGGCGCCGCCGTGAGGAAGTCCGCCGGCGAGTAGAGACCCCGCAAGCCGAGCTTCCAGCCGCAGCCGTCACCGAGGGCGAGCAGGCTGCGCGGCGAGGCGTCCTCGAGCCAGCTCGCGCGGCCGTTCGCCTGGAGCAACCGGCAGCTCGCGAGCCCCGCGTCGAGCCACTCGCACACGCGCACGTCGGGCCCGACGCGCACGATCTCGACGTCCCCCGCGTGCGCGACTTCGCTTCCGCCCGGGCCGGCGATCCGCACGCCGGGCGCCGGGCGGCCATCCCACACCCGCAGGACGCCCCGGTGGAGATGGTGGGTGAGCTCGCCGTGGGCGAGGTTCATGTGGAGCCCGCTGCCCGCGCCCAGCTGGAGCTCGGCGCCGTTCAGGGTCTCGATCCGGAGTCCGGCGGCCGCGCCCGTCACCACCCGCTCGTCCGCGAAGACGGGATCCCCGCAGCGCAGGGCGCGCGGCTCCTCTCCCGGCGCGGCCGCGGTGGCCTGGCCTTCGACCGATGCGACCCGTCCGACTTCCTCCGCCGCCTGCGCCGGCCCCTGGAGCGCGAAGGATGCGCCGATGGCGAGCAGGGCGAGAGCACGGAAGAAGGAACGCGAGCGGAGATGCGCTGCGCGGCCGAGCGAGAACGAAGGGGCTTGCGGGTTCATGACGAGACCTCCGGCGAGGTCCGGTTCCGGGGGTGGCGGCAGACCGGCTCGCTCGTGAGTCGCGTTCCGCTGCGAAAGGTGACGCCTGCCGCAGCGCTTCACGGCGCTTGCACGCACCGAGCCACGGCTCTCGAACCGGGGCCCTACGCCGGAAGCCGCGGGTCCCTTGCCGCGGGCTTGCTACTGGATGGGCGTGGCGTGGATCGCCTCGCTCGCCCGGAAGCGGGTCAGCTCTTCCTCGGGCCAGGCCCAGCAGAAGGCGCCGCCCTCGGTCTCGAAGAGCACCTGCCAGGGGCCTTCGACGCGGACGCCGAGCGCCTCCATCTCCCGCATCCAGCGGGACACGCGCTCCCGGAGCGCTTCGGCCAGGGCCCGCGCCTCGGCGGGCTCGCCGCGCCGTGCCTCGATGCGCGCCTCGAGCGCCTCGACGGCCGCGCAGGCGCTCCCGGTGCGTTCTCGCACCTCGCCGAGCAGGGCGCGGGCCGTCTCCAGGGTCCACGTGCGTTCCACCCCGTCACGCTAGCCCGGTTTCGGCTTCCGGGAGCAGGGCGTTGACCCGCCTCGACGCGGTCGGTATCCCCGGGCGATGGTCGCCCCCGAGCTCGCCCATCCGCTCGTTCTCGCCAGCGGTTCGCCGCGGCGAAGCGACCTGCTCCGCGCCGCGGGCGTCGCGATCGAGGTCATCCCGTCGCGGGTCGAAGAGGTGCCCCGGGCGGGCGAGGCCCCGGCGGATCTCGCGGTCCGGCTGGCGGGCGAGAAGGCCGCCGAGGTGGCCGGCCGCATCGGCGCCTCGCCGGAACGCATCGTGCTCGGCGCGGACACCATCGTGGTGCTCGGCGACGACGTACTCGGTAAACCCGACGACGCGGCCCATGCCGTCTCCCTGCTCGAGCGCCTGGTCGGGCGGACCCACGAGGTGATCACCGGCGTCGCGGTCCTCTCGAGCGAATCGCGGGTGGCGCACACCGGCGCGTTCCGGTCCCGGGTCCGCATGCGCCCGGCCGGGCGCGAGGAGATCGAACGCTACGTGGCGGGCGGCGAGCCCCTCGACAAGGCCGGCGCCTACGGCCTTCAGGGCGAGGGGCGGAAGTTCGTCGAGCACGTGGACGGAAGCGAGACCAACGTGATCGGCCTGCCCGTCGAAGAGTCGCTCGCCCTCGTCGCGGCGGCGCTCGGGTGAGCCGAGCCCCGGTCGCCGAAGGCCTGGCCGCGGTGCGCGAACGGATCGCCGACGCCTGCCGGCGCGCAGGGCGCGACCCCTCCGACGTGTCCCTGGTCGGGGTGTCGAAGCGCAAGCCGGCGGCGGACGTCGTCGCGGCCGTTGCGGCGGGCCTCGATCGGCTGGCCGAGAACTATGCACAGGAAGCCGTCCCGAAGGTCGGCGAGGTGAGCGAAGCGCTCGCGGCCGAGGGGCTGCCCGCGCCGGTGTGGCACTTCATCGGCCAGCTCCAGCGCAACAAGGCGCGCCCGGTCGCGGAAGCCTTCGACGTGATCGAGTCCGTGGACCGGGAGAGCCTTGCGCGAACGCTCGACGCCCGCGCCGCGAGCGCCGGCCGCACGCTCGAGGTCCTCCTCCAGGTGAATCTCTCCGAGGAGCCCCAGAAGGGCGGCGTCGCCGCCGAAGGGCTCCCTGCCCTGCTGGCCGCCTGCGAACCGCTCGAGCACCTGCGGGTGACCGGCCTGATGACCGTCCCGGCCGCCGCGGCGGACCCGGAGGCCGGCCGGCCGGCCTTCGCCCGGCTCCGGGGCCTGCTCGCGGAGCTCCGGAGTGCGCCGGGCGGAGCCAGCCTGCGCGAGCTATCGATGGGCATGTCCGCGGACTTCGAGGTTGCCATCGAAGAAGGCGCCACCCGGGTCCGCGTGGGCAGCGCGATCTTCGGCGCCCGCGAGTAGCGGGACGGAGAGCCCGAAGAGAGCCGGAAGGAAGTCATGAGCGAACTCGCCGATCGTCGATTCGGATTCATCGGAGCCGGGGCCATGGCCGAGGCCCTCGCCGGAGGCCTGCTCGGCGCCGGCGTCCCGGCCGACCGCATCCGCCTCTCCGACCCGGATCCCGCCCGCCAGAAGGCCCTCGCCGAGACCCGCGGCCTCGCGGTCGTCGCGGACAACGCCGAAGCCCTCGACGAGTGCGACGTCGCGGTGGTCGCCGTGAAGCCGGGCGTCGCGGCGCCGGCGCTGCGCGCCCTGCGTGAGGCCGGCGTCGATGCCGAGGGTCCGCTCTGGATCTCGATCGCCGCGGGCGTCTCCCTGGCCACGCTCGGCGAGGCGCTCGGTGGCGGCAGGATCGTGCGCGCGATGCCGAACACCCCGTCGCTCGTGCACGCCGGCGCGACCGCGATCCACGCCAACGCCCGGGCGACCCACGCGGACCGGGCCATCGCGCGGAGCTTCTTCGCGGCCGTCGGCACCTGCTGGGAAGCCCCGAACGAAGGGCTGCTCGACGCCGTGACGGGCCTCTCCGGGAGCGGCCCGGCCTACGTCTTCGTCTTCCTCGAGGCCCTCGGCGACGCCGGCGTGCGCATGGGGCTCCCCCGGGATGCGGCCTACGAACTGGCCTTCCAGACCGTGGCCGGCGCCGCCCAGCTGGCGATCGAGTCCGGCCAGCACCCGGCGGCCCTGAAGGATCAGGTCACCTCGCCCGGCGGCACCACGATCGCCGGCCTCGAACGCCTCGAGGCGGGCGGGTTCCGGGCGGCCCTCCACGACGCCGTCGAGGCGGCCACCCGGCGCTCCCGGGAGCTCGGGGAGTCCTAGGCCCGCCCCCGAGGAGGCCCCGTCCCGGGCCTCAAGGGCCGCGTCCGGAATGCCGATCCCCTGCCGGAAGGCTGCTGATCAGCCGGGGGACCCGGACATGCGGATGACTGCGCTCGACGTTCAGAACCACACCTTCCCGCGCCGCTTCTCGGGCTACGACGTCGACGAGGTCGAGCAGTTCCGCGCGAGCCTCGTGGAGGACTGGGCCGAGCTGACCGCCGAGGCCGACGGCCTGCGCCGCCGCGTCGCGGAGCTCGAGGCCCGGATCCGCGAGATCTCGAGCCAGGAGGACACGCTCCGCGATGCCCTCGTGACCGCCCAGGGCCTCTCGGACGACCTCCGCCGCACGGCCGAGCAGGAGGCCCAGATGCGGGTCGGCGCGGCCGAGATCCAGGCCGAGAAGATCCTCGCCGCCGCCCACCGCCAGACGAGCCGCCTGGCCCACGACGTCCGCGAGCTGCGCGCCCTGCGCACCCGCGTCGCCAGCTCCGTGCGCGCCACGATCGAGACCCACCTCGCCCTGCTCGAGGGCTTCTCCCAGGACTACGACGAAGAGGCCGACGCCCGCCCGACGCCGATCGCCGCCCTGGCGGCGCCGTCGCCCGAGGCCGCCGTGAAGGAGCTCGAAGCGGCGCCCGTCGAGACCGCCGCCGATGCCGAAGACGCACCCGCGCCCATCGCCGCAGCGGAGGCCGCCGCTCCGGCTCCCGCGGCCGACGAGGCCGAGACGGCGGCCGACGAGGCCGAGACGGCGGCCGACGAGGCCGAGACGGCGGCCGACGAGGCCGCGCTCGCCGCCGAGACCGAGGAGGCGATCGCCGTCGCCAGTCTCTTCGAGGAGATCGAGAACGAGACCGAGCTCTTCGGCCCGCCCGGCCCGCCGCAGGGCGAAGAAGCCCCGGAGGTCCAGGCGGCCAGCCCGGACGCGGCCGGCGAGGCCGCGACGCCCACCCCGGAGCCGGCTCGCGCGGCGGCTTCGGAGCCGGCCAAGGCCCGCCCGAAGCGCCGGGCCCGGCCCGAGGCGCCTTCCGGTCAGGGTTGGCGGGTCTTCTTCGGCCAGGGCTAGCGCCGGCACCTCCCGTCCGGGCCCTCGGCCCGCAGGAGGCCCAGGGTTGACGGCGGACCAAGGGAACCCCAAGGTTTCGCCGCCTTCGCCAGGGCCTGCCGTACGCGGCCGGCGGAGGGGTCGCACGGGAGAGTGAAATGCCGATCTACGACTACGCGTGCACCAAGTGCGGCCACGAATTCGAGCGCGAGCAGCGCATCGTCGAAGACCCGATCAAGAAGTGCCCCGCCTGCGGCGCCATGAAGGCGAAGCGGCTCATCTCCAAGACGTCGTTCGTCTTGAAGGGCGGCGGCTGGTACAACGACCTCTACTCCTCGACGGGGAACTCGGGAACGGATTCGAAGTCGGAGTCGAGTTCGGACTCCGAGAGCAGCGGCTCGAGCGCCGAGACGAAAAGCAGCTCGAAGTCGGAGTCGAAATCAGACTCGAAGTCGAAGACCAAGGACAAGAAGAGCGGCAAGAGCAAGAAGAGCGCCGCCTGACGCGCCCTGCCCCGCCGCCTGACGCCCGGCGGCAGGCGCCTATACTCCGCGCCATGTCCGATCCCACACTTCTCGACGGCAAAGCGGTCTCGCGCCGTGTGCTCGACGACTGCGCGAAACGCGTCGCCCGCATCGCGGATGCCACGGGCGAGACGCCCTGCCTGGCCACCGTCCTGGTCGGCGACGACCCGGCCTCGGCGACCTACGTCCGCATGAAGCGCAAGCGCTGCGAGTCCGTGGGGATGAAGTCGGTCTCGGTCGAGATGCCCGGGAGCACGACGACCGAAGAGCTCGTCGCGCGCATCGAGACCCTCTCGAGCGACCCGGCCATCCACGGCATCCTTCTCCAGCACCCCGCCCCGCCGCAGGTCGACGAGCGCGTCGCCTTCGAGGCGATCGCGCCGGCCAAGGACGTCGACGGCGTGACCCTGCACAGCTTCGGCGCGGTCACCTTCGAACTCGACTCGGGCTACGGCTCGTGCACGCCCGCCGGCATCATGCGCCTGCTCGCGGCCTACGACGTCGATCCGAAGGGCATGCACGCGGTGGTGATCGGCCGGAGCGCCATCCTCGGCAAGCCCATGGCGATGATGCTCCTGGCCGCCCACGCCACGGTCACGATCTGCCACTCGCGCACCCGCGATCTGCCCGGCCTGGTCCGCCAGGCGGACCTCGTCGTCGCGGCCGTCGGCCGGCCGAACTTCGTCCAGGGCGACTGGATCCGGGAAGGCGCCATCGTCATCGACGCCGGCTACAACGAAGGCAACGTCGGCGACGTCGACTTCGAACCCGCGGCCGAGCGGGCCTCGATGATCACGCCGGTCCCGGGCGGGGTCGGACCCATGACCATCGCCACCCTGATCGACCAGACGTCGATCGCCGCCGCGCGCCAGCTCGGCGTGCCCGCCGAAGCCACGCCGTGAGCGAGCTCCGCAAGACCCCGCTGAACGAGCGGCACCGCGCGCTCGGTGCCCGCATGGTGCCCTTCGGCGGCTGGGACATGCCGGTCCAGTACGACTCGATCGTGGAGGAGCACCGGGCGGTCCGCGAGAGCGCCGGGCTCTTCGACGTCTCCCACATGGGCCAGATCTGGCTGCGCGGACCCGAGGCCGTCGCCGCCGCCGAGCGGCTCGTGACCTGCCCCGTCGCGAGCCTCGCGCCCGGGCGCGTGCGCTACGGGATCCTCTGCAACGAGGCGGGCGGGACCGTCGACGACGTCACCGTCTACCGCGTCGACGAACAGACGCTCTTCCTCTGCGTGAACGCCTCGAACATCGAGAAGGACTACCGCTGGGTGGTCCGCCACGCCGGCGACGCCGAGGTCCGCAACGAGAGCGACGCGACCGGCCTGCTCGCGCTCCAGGGGCCGGAGGCCACCGCCCGGCTCGCGGGCCTGTGCGAAGCCGATCTCGGCAGCCTGCGCCGCTTCCGCTTCCTCGAGGCGAAGGTCGCGGGGAGCACGGCCCTGGTGTCGCGCACCGGATACACCGGCGCGGACGGCTACGAGATCTACCTTCCGGCCGCGGCCACTGAAACGGTGTTCGACGCTCTCCTCGAGGCCGGCGCGAAGCCCGCCGGGCTCGGCGCGCGCGACACCCTGCGCCTCGAAGCCGCGCTCCCCCTCTACGGCCACGAACTCGACGACGAGACCTCGCCCCTGGCCGCGGGGCTCGACCGCTTCGTCAAGCTCGAGGCGGGCGGCTTCCTCGGTGCCGACGCCCTCGCGCGCGAAGCCGCCGACGGGCCCGCGCGGCGCCTCGTCGGTTTCGTGCTCGACGACCCGGGCGTCGCCCGCGCCGAATATCCGCTGGCCGCGGAGGGGCGCGAGATCGGCGTCGTCACCTCCGGAGCCCCCTCTCCCACCCTCGGAAAATCGATCGGCCTCGGCTACGTTCCGCCTGCGCTCGCAGCCGAGGGCACGTCGCTCGACGTGGTGATCCGCGGCCGCAACAAGCGCGCACACGTCGTTTCGACTCCGTTCGTCACGAAGCACGGAGGAGCTGCCGTTGGCTAGCTACGATTTCCCGGATACGTTGCGCTACAGCAAAGAGGACGAGTGGGCCCGCCCCGAGAACGGCAACATCGTCATCGGGGTGACGGACTACGCCCAGCAGCAGCTCGGCGACATCGTCTTCGTCGAGCTCCCCGAGGTGGGCGCCCAGGTGAACGCGGGCGATCCGTTCGGCGTGATCGAATCCGTCAAGACCGTCTCCGATCTCTTCGCGCCGATCTCGGGCGAGGTCGTCGCGGTGAACACCGACCTGGCCGAGGCGCCCGAGAGCGTCAACGAGGACTGCTACGGCGACGGCTGGATGATCACGCTGGCCCCCTCGAACGAGTCCGAGTACGAAGAGCTGCTCTCGTCCGAGGGCTACGCCCAGCACGTGAAGGACCGCGAGGACTAGCCCCTGGCGCGCAGCCCCTACATCCCCCACACGGACGAAGACGTCCGCAGCATGCTCGCGGCGATCGGGCTCGAGAGCCTCGACGGGCTCCTCGCCACGATCCCGGAGAAGCTGCGGCTCGACCGACCGCTGCACGTGCCCTCGGCCGCGAGCGAGCAGACGCTGATGGAGGAGCTCCACGCGCTGGCCGGCCGGAACGCCTCGCCCGCCACCCACGCCTGGTTCCTCGGCGCCGGCACGTACGCCCACTTCGTTCCGACCGCGGTCGACTCCCTGGTCTCGCGCTCGGAGTTCTACACCGCCTACACGCCCTACCAGCCGGAGATCAGCCAGGGCACGCTCCAGACCATCTTCGAGTGGCAGAGCATGGTCTCCGAGCTCACGGGGCTCCCCGTCGCGAACGCCTCGATGTACGACGGCGCCTCGGCCGTGGCCGAAGCGGCCCTCATGGCCATGCGCATCACCCGCCGGGAGCGGGTCGTGCTCGCGAACGGCCTGCACCCGCATTGGCGGGAAGTCCTCGACACCTACACGGGCGGCCTCGGTGTCGCGATCGCCGAGGGCGAGCGCTCGCCCGAGGGCTCGGCGGCCTCGGTCGCGGGCCTCGTCGATGCCGAGACGGCCTGCGTGATCGTCCAGCAGCCCGGCTTCCTCGGCAGCGTCCAGGACCTTCGCGCCCTGGCCGAAGAGGCCCACGCGCACGGCGCGCTGCTCGTGGTCGCGGTCTCGGAAGCGCTCTCGCTGGCGCTCCTCGAGGCGCCCGGCAAGCTCGGCGCCGACATCGTGTGCGGCGAGGCCCAGAGCTTCGGCGTCCCGATGAGCTTCGGCGGCCCCCACCTGGGCTTCCTCGCCACGACCCAGAAGCACGTGCGGCAGCTCCCGGGCCGCATCGTCGGCGAGACGACCGACACGCGCGGGCGCCGCGGTTTCGTCCTCACCCTCTCGACCCGCGAGCAGCACATCCGGCGCGAGCGGGCGACCTCGAACATCTGCACGAACCAGGGGCTCTGCCTGCTGATGGCGACGATCTACCTGACCCTGCTCGGGAAGGAAGGTCTCCGCTCGCTCGCCGAAACGAACCTGGCCAAGGCGGAATATGCGAAGCAGCGGGTGCGCGAGACGCAAGGCCTCTCGCTTCCTCTTCCCGGGGCCACCTTCAACGAGTTCGTGGTGGGCGTACCGGGGACGGCCGCGGACGCCCTCGCCCGGGCGCGGGAAGCCGGCATCATCGGCGGGTTCGATCTTTCGGCCGCGGCGCCCGAGCTCGGGCCCGCGGTGCTCGTGTGCACCACCGAGCTCTCGAAGCGCGAGGAGATCGACCGTCTCGTCGAGACCCTCGCCGGAGCCGCCTCGTGAGCCGGGAACGCACCGAGACGAACGGCGGCCGGCCGGGCCCCGCCCCGGGCAACGCCACGCGCGGCTTCGCCTACGAGGAGCCGCTCTCGATCGAGCGCAGCCGCCCCGGCCGCGTCGGATACACCCTGCCCGAGCTCGACGTGCCGCCCGTCGACCCGGCCGACGTCCTGCCCGAGGGCACCCTGCGCGAAGAGTCGGCGGGCCTGCCGGAACTCTCCGAGGTCGACGTGATCCGGCACTTCACCCGGATGTCCACCTGGAACGCAGCGGTCGATCTGGGGCTCTACCCGCTCGGCTCCTGCACGATGAAGTACAACCCGAAGCTCAACGAGCGCGCCGCCCGCATGGACGGCTTTGCCGGGGCCCACCCGATGCTGCCCGCGGAGGAGGCCCAGGGCTTCCTGCAGCTCTGCTTCGAGCTCGAGGGGCTCCTCGCCGAGATCAGCGGGATGGACCGCGTGACCCTGCAGCCGGCCGCCGGCGCCCAGGGCGAACTCGCGGGGATCATGATGATCCGCGCCTACCACGAGCACCGCGGCGAGAAGCGCACGAAGGTCCTGATCCCGGACAGCGCCCACGGCACGAACCCCGCCAGCGCGGCCCTGAACGGCTACGAGGTCGTCGCGGTCCCCGGCGGCCCCGACGGCATCCTCCACCCCCAGGCCGTGGCCGAGCGCATGGACGAGACCGTCGCGGGCCTGATGCTCACCAACCCGAACACCCTCGGCCTGTTCGAAGAGCACATCGTCGAGATCGCCGAGATCGTGCACGCCAAGGGCGGCCTGATCTACGGCGACGGCGCCAACCTGAACGCGCTGCTCGGGATCGCGCGGCCCGGCGATCTCGGCATCGACGTCATGCACTTCAACCTGCACAAGACGTTCTCGACGCCCCACGGCGGCGGCGGCCCGGGCTCGGGCCCGGTCGGCGTGAAGAACATCCTGGCGACGTACCTGCCGACCCCCGTGATCCAGAAGGTCGAGCGGGAGGGCGAGACGCGCTTCACCCTCGACCACGAGTTCCCCCACTCGATCGGCCGGCTGCACGGGAATCTCGGCAACCTCGGCATGGCGGTGCGCGCGTGGACCTACATCCGCTCCCTCGGCCGCGAGGGGCTGCGCCGCTGCTCCGAGATGGCGCTGCTGAACGCCAACTACCTGCTGGCCCGCCTGCGCGACGATTTCCACGTGCCCTTCGACAAGCCCGTCATGCACGAGTGCGTGTTCTCGGACCGCAAGCTCTCCGAGCACGGCATCTCGACCCTCGACGTCGCCAAGCGCCTGATCGACTACGGCTACCACCCGCCGACGATCTACTTCCCGCTGATCGTCCACGGGGCCTTGATGATCGAGCCCACCGAGAGCGAGAGTCTCGAGGGCCTCGACCGCTTCGTGGACAGCCTCCAGGCGATCGTCCGCGAGGCCACCGAGGAGCCCCAGACCCTCCTCGACGCCCCGCACCACACGCGGCACTCCCGGCTCGACGAGACCCGCGCCGCGCGCAAGCCCGTCCTGCGCTGGTAGCCCGGCCCCGCGGGCCCGATTCGCCACGTGAGCCCCCCTCGCGGCCACCTCCTTCCCGGAAGGAGAAGCCCGTGCGACTCGCCACCGCCACCGCAGCACTCTTCATCGCCCTCGCCTGGGCGGCGCCAGCCTCGGCGGTCTCCTTCGCCTTCGATTTCCGTGCCCGGGTGCTGAACACCGACTTCGACATCTTCCCGATCGGCTTCACCAGCGAGGGGCGCGTCGAGGTCGTGTCGACCACGGGCCCCTCCGGCAGCTCCCACTTCATCGAGGAGGGGACGCTCTCCATCGCGGGCCTGCCCCTCACCCTCGACGGCGGCTTCCTCACCGACGTCCCGGCCTTCTGGCGACTCGAACAGTTCTTCGATTGCGACCCGTGCTTCGTCCCCGGCGCCACCGGCTTCGGCGTCAGCCTCACCCTGGCGCCCGGCACCGGTACGTTCCTGCCGCCGCCGAGCCCGGGGCAGACGTTCGGCTCGATCTTCTTCTTCAACAGCCTGATCGACGTCGGAACCGCGAACCTCGAGATCGAGATCGTCCCGGAGCCGGGGCGGAGCGTCGCGTGGCTGGCCGCGCTGACCGTGCTGGCCGCGCGAGCCCGCGCCGCCCGCGGCTAGGGGCCGGCGCGACCCTCGAGCTGGACCTCGACGAGCGTCCCGAACCCGGGCAAGGCCGTCGGCCGTAGCTCGGCGAAGACCCGCTTCGTCTTCTCCGCGTCGTCCTCGATCGCCCGGCCCTGCCCGGCGAGGGACTCCCCCTGGATCAGGACCTCGACGCGGCCGCCCGCGCCGGCGAGTTCCCTCCACCAGCGGCCGTCCGCCCCGAAGTAGACCACGTCGCCCTTGCGGAGATAGTTGGCCGGGACCTCGCGCCCACTGGGCAGCGTGAGCAGCGCGACCTTCTTCGCGCGCTCGCCCTCGGGGTCGGCCCGGAGCTCCCGGACCACGCGCGGGTTCGCGACGCGTTCGAAGTAGAACCAGGTCCCGAGCAGCGCCAGGACGGCGCCAGCGACGACGACGATGCCCACGAGGCGCAGGTTCATGCCCGGGACGAGCGGCCGGAGGACCGGCGGCTCACTCCTCGTCCAGCCGGGTCTGCGCGACGTCGGCCCAGCTGCCCTCGGGGTCGCGCTGGAGATAGGCCCGCCAGTGGCTGCGCGCCTTGCGCCGCAGGCCGAGCTTCTCGTAGAGCAAGGCCAGGTTCAGGTGCACGTCCGCCCGGAACGGGTCCGCCTTCAACGCCAGCTTGTAGTGCGAAAGCGCCGCCTCGTTGCGGTTCTCCTCCTCGAGGATGTTCGCGAGGTTCAGGTTGCTCTCGAGGTGCGCGGGGTCGAGCTGGAGCGCCCGCTCGAAGCACACGCGCGCCTCCTCGCGGCGCCCGTCGTTGTAGAGCACGGCGCCGAGGTTGCAGTGGGCGTCGGTGAAGTCCGGCGCGATCTCGAGGGCGCGGCGGTAGGCGGCGATGGCGTCTTCGTAGGTGCGCGGATCCGTGTCCTTGCGGCAGCCGAGCTCGAACCAATCGCCGGCCTGCTGGGCCGGCGCGGCCTCGGCGCGGCCGATCTCGGTGACGGAGCTCGCCGCCTCACCGCCGAGGTCGAGCACCATCTGTCCGCTCGGCTCGAGGAGCTGATCGTCGTGCCGGACCACGACCCGGCCGGACCCCTCGTGCCACATGCGCAGCGCGCGGGCCGGGCGGTCCATGTCCGGGATCTGGCGCCGCAGCGCCGCGACGCTCTTGCGGATGCGTCGCAGCGGCACGCCGCGGTCGAGCAGCTCGAGAACGGCGCGAACGCAGAGCAGGTCTTCGTACTCGTAGGCCGGCTCGGAATCGACGACGACGCTCGGGCCCACGAGTTCCGCTCGCTCCCACGAGCGCAAGCGCGCGGGAGACACCTTGAACAAACGAGCGACGTCGCTTTGCGAGTAAGCCCTCACCCCGCCGTGTTGTTAACCGATTTCTCCGCCGCGCGGAAGCACCCGGCGGCCGAACAAACCCCGTCACGAATCTTGCGTGACGCGGATGCCGTCGTCGCCTTCGGTCACGAAGGTCCGCGCCGAATCGGCGAGGGCCGGAAATCGTTCCGCGAACCGCCGCTCGACGAATTCGCGGCACGCTTCGGCGCGCGCGGCCGGCACCAGACCGACAGCGCAACCGGCGAAGCCGGCGCCACTGAAGCGCGCGCCGAAACACCCCCCTTCGAGCAACAGCTCATGAAGCGCCACCAACTCCTCGGAACCGGTCTCGAAGTTGACGATGGAGCTGCGACACGAGGCCACCATTCGTTCGCCGAAACCCGCGAGGTCGCCCGCCTTCCAGAGCGCGGCCCCTTCCCGAACCCGCTCCCGCTCGCCGACGAAGTGCCGCGCGCGACGCGCCTCGACCGGCGGGAGCGTGGCGAGGGCCTCGGCGAGCAGATCCTCCGGCAGATCGCCCAGGCGTTCGGTGGCCGGCAGGCCCGTCGCGGCCGCGACCCGGCGGGCCGCCGCGCCACACTCTTCGACGCGCTGGTTGAAACCGGTCGCGACCAGGTTCCGGGTCCGCCCGCTGAAGGCCACGAGCACGCGCCAGGGCGGCGTCTCGGGCGCGGGCTGGATCGTCTCCCAGCGGACCTCGCGCGTGTCGATCAGCGCGAGCGCGCCGCGGCGCGAGGCGACGATAGCGGCCGGGTCGAGCACGCCGCTCTTGAGCCCGACGAATCCGTTCTCGGCCTCGAAGGAGAGCCTCACCTGGTCCTCGGCACCGAGCTCGATGCCGTTCGCCAGGGCGAGCGCGTTCAGGCAGGCCAGGATCAGCGATGCCGACGAGGAGAGGCCGCCGCCCGCGAGGCTGCCTTCGACCCGGCCGGTGATTCCCCGAGCGTCCGCGGGGAGCTTGTCGCGCAGGGCCCAGGCGGCGGCGCGCGGGTAGCGGGTCCAGTCCTCGGCACGCCCCGCCTCGGGCGCTCGCACGTCGAAAGACGCCCGCTCGGAGAAGGCGCCGCTCTCGAGCGCGCACGCGGGCCCGGAAGCGGGCTCGAACGAGAGACGCGTCCCCAGGCGAATGGCCATCCCGAGCACCGGGCCGTGCTGGTGGTCGACGTGAGCCCCGATCGGGCACACGCGGTACGGCGAGACGACCTCCGGCACCTAGAGGAGGAAGTTGCCGATGCCGGCGGCCACGGGGCGCTCCGGGTCCCCCTGCCAGGCCACGACGCGGACGTTCGCGATCCGGCGCCCCTGCTTCACGATCTCGGCCCGGCCGTGGGTCGTCTCGGGCCCGGCGCTGCGCAGGTAGTCCGTGCTGAAGTTGATGGGCTTCGGGATGCGCGTGCCGCCCCCCTCCGCGACCAGCGCGAGCAGCGCCGTCATCTCGAGGAAGGATCCGACGACGCCGCCGTGCACGGCCGGGAGGTCCTTGTTGCCGACGATCTCCGGCTTGAAGGGCAGCACGCACAGGAGCCCCTCGGCATCGCGGCGCGTCTCGACCCCGATCAGACGGGCATAGGGGATGCGCTCGACGGGATCCCGCGGCTCAGCCACCGGCCTGCTCCGCCGCGAAACGCTTCAGCGGGTGCTCCATGTCGCGCGAACCGAGCATGTACGTCGCGATGAAGTGGGCGAAGGGGTCTTCTTCGTCCGCGTCCCAGGCCTTGCCCCGGACGAAGGCCACGCTGCGGGTCTGCTTGAAGAGTTCGGCCGTCCCGAAGAGCTCCATCCCCGGCCTCGCCGCGCGCAGGTAGTCCACGCGAAGGTCGATCGTGGCCACGGGCACGATGGTCTCGAGCCCGCAGATCGTGGCGACGCCGCCGGCCTGGTCGAGCAGGGTCGTGATCACGCCGCCGAAGACCACGCCGCGGTCCGGGTCGCCCACGAGATCCTCGCGGAACGGGAGCCGGAGCGTCGCGCTCGCCGGCCCGACCCGGACCACCCGGATCCCCAAGACGGCGCAGTGGGGAACCCACTCGACGAACTCGTGCCGCTCTTCTCCGAACCTCGCCTCGAGGGCGTAGCGCTGACTCACGAGAGCCGGGTTTCCTCGTCCTTGGCCATCTCCTGGCCGAGGAGCACGCGCTCGACGGTCTCGACCAGGGCGCGCGGGGTGAACGGTTTCTGGATCACCCGGTCGCCCGGGTCGAGGCGGACCGCGCCGGTGCGATGGTCGAGGGCGTAGCCCGACATGAAGATCGTCCGGAGTCCCGGGAGCCGCTCGCGCAGACGCTTGGCCAGGTCGGGCCCCCCGAGCTTCGGCATGATCACGTCGCTCAGCAGGAGCTCCGGCTCCTCGCCGGACTCGTTGACCCGGGCCAACGCTTCCTCCCCGTCCGACGCCGCGATCACCCGATAGCCCGCGGACTCGAGCAGCCGCGTCACCAGATTCAGGATCGCCGGCTCGTCCTCGACCAGCAGGATCGTCTCGCCGCGAGCCGGGCGGGAGGCGGCGCGGGGCGACGCGGCCGGCTCCGCTCGCGACGCCTCGGCGGCGGCACCGGCCGCTCCGGGCAGCAGCACCGCGACCTCCGTTCCGCCGCCGGGCGAGCTCCGCACCCGCAGCCCGCCCCCGCTCTGTTCGACGATGCCGTAGACCGTCGAAAGTCCGAGGCCCGTCCCCTGGCCGACGTCCTTGGTCGTGAAGAAGGGGTCGAACATCCGCTCCCGGACCGCGAGCGGCATGCCGGCTCCGTCGTCGCGCACCTCGAGCCGGGCGTAGACGCCGCTGGCGAGCTCCGGCCGGACGTCGATCGGGCCCTCCCCCACGGTCTCGCGGTGCGTGGCCAGAACGATCCGCCCGCCCTCGGGCATGGCGTCCCGGGCGTTCAGGCAGAGGTTCACGACGACCTGTTCGAGCTGGCCGCGGTCCACCTCGATCTCGGGCACGCCCGGTCCGGGCTCGACCTCGAGGGCGACGTCCTCGCCGATCAGCCGGCGCAGCATCGGCGCGAGCGTCTCGAGGACCTCGTCCACGTCGAGCCGCTCCGGGCGGAGCGACTGCTGACGGCTGAAGGCGAGCAGCTGGCGGATCAGGCTCGCGGCCCGCTCGGACGCGTCGTGGATCATCCCGGCGCTGCGGCGGGTCTCCTCGGCATCTTCGGGGTGCTCGAGCATCTGCTGGCAGCAGGCGCTGATCACGGTGAGCAGGTTGTTGAAGTCGTGGGCCGCCCCGCCGGCGAGACGCCCCACCGCCTCCATCTTTTGCCCCTGCCGGAGCTGATCCTCGAGCTCCTCCTCGCGGGTCACGTCGCGAAGCACGCAGACGAGCCGCACGATCTTCCCGGCGGTGTCGCGCACGGGCGTGACGCTGCCGGCGCGCATGTGGCGCGAGCCGTCGTCCCAGACCGTTTCGTAGCGCCCCTGCCAGGGCTTGCCCTCGCGCAGGCTCGAAGCGATCTCGGAAAGCAGCACGTCGTCGCTGCCGTTGGCGGCGGCGAGGCCGAGGACCGAAGCACCGGCCTCCCGCGCCCGGTCGCGCCCCATCATCTCGCCGAACGCGCGGTTCGCGTAGGCGACCCGGCCGAGCGGGTCGGTCACGACGATGCCTTCGGAGGCCTGCTCCATCGCCGTCGCGAGCTGATGCAGCTCGAGCTGCCGCAGGCGCAGCCGCCGCTGCCCGGCGAGCGAGACGTGGAGCAGCCAGCCGACGAGCCCCGCCACGAAGTACGCGCTGCCGAGCGCTGCGGCCCCGGCGCCGCCCATGGGCGAGAGTGCCGCGTGGCTCGGAGCGATCACGAGCCGCCAGGTGCCGTCGAGCACGTCGACCTCCCGCGTCAGCGCGTAGGGCCAATCGGCGGCCTCGCTTGCTTCGGCGGCACCCTGGCCGATCACGGCGACCCGCTCCTCCCCGTCGTAGAGGGCGAGTCGGAAACGGTCCATCGAGGACTCCCCGAGGAACCCGTCGCTGATGATCTCGTCGATCCGCACCACGCCGTTGACGAAGCCTTCCGATTCCCCGCTCTCGGCGTACACCGGCCAGTAGAAGGCGAAGCCGCGTCCGCCCTGGAAGAACGCGACGTTCGCCGGCGTCCGGCTCGGCCCGCCCGTCGCGGTGGCGCGCTCGAAGGCCGTGCGGACGTCCGGGTTCGGGTGGGTGTGGAGGTCGGCGCCGAGCGCCCGCTCGTTGCCCTCGTTGGGGACGGTCGTCCGGATGACCCAGCCGGCGTCCACCCAGTTCAGGGCCTGCATGCCCGGGAGGCGATCGAGGAACAGCTCGGCGTCCTGACGGAACGCCTCGGGCCGATCCTGGTAGTGCTCGTTCCAGCGGCGGGAGAAATGAGCGGCGACGGCCAGGCGGGCGTCGACCCATTCTCGGAGCCGCCGCTGGGCCTGCTCGGCGAGGATCCCGGTCTCGCCGGCCAGGGCCGCCGTCTCCCGGGCTCGGACCTCCCATGCCAGCCAGGTGAAGCCCCCGGCGACCAGGATCGTCATCAGGATCGGGAGGAACCAGACGCTCGCCAGCGCCCGAACTCGATTCCCTTCGAGCTCGAATCGATCCCCCATGACCGGGCAGTATGCCGCCCAGAGCCAAACCAGCCATCGAAATTCGGCCACGGACGCCCTGAGCCGCCACCAAAGATCGGCCACGGGCGCCCTCGGCCGCTACCCCGCGCCGACCTTCGCTAGCGTTGGCTCCCCGGGGAAGCGTTTCGAGTGCTGGTGCCTCGCTTGGTCTTCAAAACCAATGGGAACCGTGGCGACACGGTTCCGGCGGGTTCGATTCCCGTCCGCTTCCGCCAGCCCGCCTGCATTGTCAACCAGTTGCAGACCATCGACAACGCCTGCACAACGCCCGCACGGTCGGAGATGCGGCCCGGTCACACCTCGCCGACCAAGAAGGCCCGCGGGAACGATTGGAAGCCCCGAGTCCTCGCGCAGCCGCCGAGAACGCCGCCGGCCTCGTCGGGGCCTACAGCAGCCGCGAGCCCCCTCCAGACCCTCGGCCTACTTGAGCCCGCGCCCCGGCGGGTGTGTCCCGCGGGCCTTTCTTCTCGCCTTGATCCAAAGGATTCTACATCGATGAGCGAAAAGGAGAAGTAGATGGGGAAGCGACTCGGAGGGCTTGAAGACAAGAAAATGCTTCGCTCCAAGAGCACCGGAACGACGATGCGCGGCAGACCGCGAGGGACGTACTCGATCACTGCAGCAGGAGAGCGAGCAGCTCGGGAAGCTCTGGTTGCGATCGAGGCCATGGCTGAAGGGGCAGTGGCGTGAGATCCGTTGCCGAGCATGTCCACTTCCAAGAACGGGTTCGATACGGGATGGCGCGATTGGCGTTTGCGTACTCGGGGCTCGAACCTTACGACCGAAGCAGAGTTAACCAACTCATCGGGCTTGCGATCGAACTTGACAATCATGGCCCCGACCTCTTCCGCACCGCGGAAGAGGTCATTTGTTAAGCCGACCGTGCGATGGACGCACTGGGACTTGAGCAATCGCCCCTGGAGTTGATGGCTTACAAGTTCCCTGACCTCGAGCAGGCTCTTCGAGACGATTTGAGCACGCCAACGCTGGGCCGCACTGTCGAGAAGATGATCCTCTTGAGTTTCGACCAATCGGCTCTCGAAAGGTTGGGCCAGATCGAAGAATCCTACCCTGCAAAGCTTGTCGAGTTCGATGGGAGCGACCGGTGGGCGCGGGCTTGGTTCTACAAAGAGGTCGCCGCGACGCTGGCAGCTCTCTCATGGGACAAAGCTTAGGTGGCTCTGGAGGGCAGGCTGGATCGCCAAGGGCATCGACTGGATGCGCGCCTTCATCGGGCCGTCGGCGTGACCGCCGGCGCCCGGCCGAATACCTCGCCCAAGCCTCGAAGGCCTCGCGTCAGAGGAAGCAACTCTCGAGCCGACGGCGATGCGCACACGGCCGACGCGAATCCGGCGCGGCCCGGCCTTCGAGGTCCAGGCCGCCCTTGGCCATGCCTACAACTGAAGTACCCGTCGGTACCCGAATCGCCGGCCACCGTCGCGAGCTGCTCGCGACCTCGCACAAAGCCCACACAAGGCGATCAGGAGGTCGAAGTGACCGGAAACGCTCGATGGCGGCCGTATTCGATTCCCGTCCGCTTCCGCGAGGGGGTCACGCAACTCCGCGGACAGCGGGCAGAATCCCTGGCTCCTCGACGAGTGGGAATCAGCTGCACGACTGGCGCACGACGAATGGCACGCAAGCGATTGCCGCCACTCAGGAAGCGTGCCATCCGGCGGTCATGCAGTGGTCACGTTGACGTGCCGCCCTCTTCAGGACCACCGAGCTACTGCTCCGGGGTTTCTCGCAGCAGGGAATCGAACCCTGAACCGGGAACTCCAACCCGCTGAGAACGGCAGTGCCTAAAGAGATCGGGGGGCGTGGGCAAAGAGCGGGCAACGAGAGTCGCCCGCGATCTGGGCGCGGGATCGCTCGGGTGCTGCTGCCACTGACGGAGCTCCGAGGTCGAGCGGACCGCCCTCTGGCCGTCGCTCGTCGGTCCGCTCTCTTGCCTCGTCGTGCCTCCCGAGCCGGAGGAGCCGAAACAGCGGGCGGACTGCACGTCCGATGTGTCGTAGTGCTCATCACACCGCTCTGCCGCGATCCGCGGGCACGATGCGAGTCGAGCGACCGGCGAGTCGAGCACGCGGATAGGAACTCCAAGGGGCCTTTCGAGGTCCGGGAACTCCGGGTTATGACCAATCCCCGGGGGAACCCAGGCTAGAGCGCAGGGGGCCTCTACTTGGCTACGCGCGGCGGATCTTGCTGATGAGCTCCCGAGAGCCCGGGCGTCAAGCGGCGATCGCTGGGAAGCAGCAGCTCTCGCGGGGGGGGGCCTCCCTACTTGGTCCAGCTACTGAGTGCACCAGAATCCGCCTCTCAGATCATGCTCGCGGTGCAGTGAGCGGGATCTCCCTAGCAGCCATGTACGACGCCAGGGCACGCAGCGTTGAGTCGACGACCTCCAGGCCACGCTCCTCTGGGAGGTTGTCGGCCGCAGAGAGCAATCGACGTGCATCCTCCTTGATCGCCCCTGCTAGCGAATTCGCGATCTCCTTGTATGTGAGGAAAGCGCCCTTCTCGGCCGCATCAACCGTCAAGCCTCGGATGTGCGCGACGACGTGATCAGACGTCAACATACCGTCTACATTTCGAAGGTCGGTGACGAGGCGTGTGAGCTCTACGGGAGCCATTCGCCACTGCGCTATTGATGTGAAGATCCTGAGTATTCCGCCGTAGCCCTCAAAGTCCACGACCGGGACGAGGGTCTTGGAGGAGTCGATCTTCGTCTTAACACTCCCTGCGGCGTTTTCCATAATCTGAGGTCGGTCATGCAGCTCTCTTATGACGTCGTAAACGAGATCCCACAGATCGTGCGGTGAGCCACCTCGCGTGAGCTTGCCCGTCATGTACTGGCGGATCAGCCCGTAGTTCGCTCGCTTCTGCTGATTCTCGAAGATCCTGCACTCCTTGGTTCCATCCTTGAGGGCCTTCCCCTTCTTCGGGCCCTTCGCGTAGATGAGCCGGTACTCGATCTGCTTCGCCCTGTCATGATTGTAGACGGTCCTCACCTTCTTCTTGATGAGGACACCGATCTCGTCGCTCGTTGCGAGGTCAATCGGGTCATTCTTGACTGTGAAGTAGCCCCCGCGAACGAAGTACTGAATTTCGCCGGCGGGTATATTCTCCTTCTTGTCCTTCTTTTTCGACGGCTTGTACTTCGGCGTCGAGTGGAAACTCTCAGACTCCTTCAGCGCCTGTGTTACTAGCCCAACCATCGTTGTGGGCTCCGCCTTGTCCCCCTGGTCGGCTCCAGACTTCTCGACGAACACTTCGCTGGCCTTTCGGAGGCTGGTGTAGTCGCTGACACGCCTTGCAACCGCCCTAACGGCAAGTCCTTCGTAGTAGAGACGCCTAAGCCACCTCACCTCTGAAGCGGGAGAAGCGTCAGGGAGGAGAACCCGCGCTTCAAGGAAAGCTCGCGCGCCCTTCGCCCACACGACTGGGTTGCATACTAATCCGCCTTCTGCGCGATGCTCCACCGGTGGCAGCCCCACGATGTCTCCATAGCCTTCCAAGAATCCGAATAGGTGCTCGACCTTCCTCGTCTTCTTCACTTCTGATCGAGCCTGCGCGACCGAGACGTCAGATGCGACTCCACCAACAAACGCCGGCTTCTTCGATACTCGAACCGCGAAGATGTAGAAGCGGCGCATGAGGTAGTTGTAGTCCTCAGCGAGAACCTCCGCATCCGCCCGTGCTCCATCAACGAGCGCGCGAATCGCTTCGCATTCGTCGGCGAACTCCACTTCGTCGTCGCTGCGGGCGATCTCATTGACTTCGTTGCTGGCCGCGTACATCTCCTTCTGAAGGAGGTCTAGGCGAGCCATGGCCGCCAGATGGTTCTCACGCATCTCCTTCAGAGTCACTCCGAGGATTCGGAGTATGCGGTGCTGAGTTGCCTCTACTCGGATCAAGCGGTTCTCTATGGAGACGAGCTGCTCCTGAATCTGCCCGATCGCGCGAAGCAGCTGAGCCTCGGACGACTCGCCACCAAGGTGCGAGAGCAGGGAGACCCCGCTAAGTACTCCGCCAGTGAGGGCAAACTCTCCAATCAAGTTGTTTGTGTACTGCCAGACCGTCGTATAGACCTTCTGTACTGCCTGCGTGCCCACATTGATGGCGTTTGCAGCGTCTCGGTTTCCGAACAGAGTGAAGGCTGCGATCCCAATCTGGGCGGCTCCGGAGATCTCGGCATTCAGACGCTCAAACTTTCGTCGGTTCTCCGCAAGCTTGACTCTGCGCTGATACTCCGAGAGCTGTTCCTCTTGTATGGCCCTCTGCCGTTCTATCAACTCGGCGAGACGCTCGAGTGACGCCTTCGCGCCCTTCTCAAACGCTGCCTCAAGCTCCGCATCCGTCATCTTTCGGTCGCCGGGCTTGGCCAAGGCCTCTCGAGCCGGCTCCTGCATCTCTGGTGGGAGCTTCTCAATGATCAAGCCAGAGTCGTCACTGCGCTTGAATCCAATCGAGTCTGCGACGTCGATCTTGATCCCGTAGCGGCTGAAGCTCGGGTCCTTCTGATAGAGATCGACCATCCGCTCCTGAGCTAGGAGCGCGTAAGCTTCCAGCTGCGATCGGTCCATATTGGGCAAGGTCATCGCTATCGGATCACCACCTTGGACGGCAAACTCAAGCCATGCCTCAAGTGCGGGACCCGCGAAGATCGAAGCGACTCCCAACGCGATACCAGCGGGTCCGCTTATCACGATGCCCAGTCCCGCCAGGGCTGACGCGACGAACCAGGCCTCCGTCGACGCGTCCGGCTCGAAGCTCGTGTACTCAGCAAAACGAACGAGCTCCGGGTACAGTTCCGGCCTCAAGGTCGCCTCGTGGGCAACAAGCGCCTCGATTCTCTCCTTGGCTCGCCGCCGCTGCTCCTCGGTAGCACCCGGGGCAAGAGTAGTGGACGCGATCCTGTGGATCTCTACCATCGCGGTGAAGGCTTCTCTGATCTCGGGCGACTCCATTCGGGAGATCGCCTCAGCCTGGAGTTCTGGCGCGAATATGACGTAGGGACCGATATAGTCAGCGCCTTGTCCAGGAGCTGCCCTCAGCGCTCCGGGAACGCTCCATGCAACAGTCAGGGCACCAGTGCCGAGCACAAATCCGCGACGCGTGAGTCGGATGCAATGGGTTGTCCCACGGTGTAGTTCCACGGTCATGCATTCATCCTCTCTCTTGAAATCGGTCAAACCAGACCCCGGGGAGAAGGGCACGGGCCCCAATCCGTGACAGGACGAGTGTGCGCTTTCGTGGCGATGGCCAACAGGAGCGAGGACACCACAGCGGGTCGAAGGGCCTCGTAGCGGGCGCCAGTCGGGGTGCTCCGGCCTGCACGACTCTCACACGAGCCAGATGGAGGCTCTAACCCCGCGGAATATCGGTCGGTCGAGACGGGTTCGACTACCGTCCGCTTCCGCCACGCCCCTTCCCTGCAGGAGCGGCGGGCGCTAGGCGCGCCAGGGAGGCGAGAGCTTCTTCCAAAGGTGAGGAAGGAGCCGGGCCGCGTCTTCGCGGCTCTTGCGGGCCTGGACGAACAGGGCGCGCCGCACCGCCGGGTCGGCCTGGCGCTCTCCGATCCGCTCGGTCTCGCGGACGAGGGCGTCCAGCAGGTTGGCCGTGCGCCGCGCCTCGTCGAAGGGATCGGATTGCTTGATGTCGTGCATCGAGTTCTCCGAGCGCCCCGTGGGCCGTGCCCGAGAAGGGCACCCGAGACGCTCCCCAGTAAACTGCCCGGCGCCCCGGGGAGCGTCTGTGACGGCCGACACACGGGGCCCCGGGTCCCGGCTGGGCACCCCCCGGCCCGGGCTCCGATGGGCAGGCCCGGGCCCTAAGGCTTCGGATTCTCGGCCATGACCCAGAGGCGGGAGAAGCGGACGCCGGCACCGGGCTTCTCGCCGCGGTCCCGCGCGCTGCGGGCGAAGAGGCCGAGGCGCGGCTCGACGAGGGCCACCTTCGCCTCGCCGAGGCGGACCCAGCCGCGGCCACCGACGTCGACCCACGCGGCGTAGCCGCGCTCCCCGTGCTCGAGGCGGAAGACGAGGGTCGTCGCCTCGACGTCCGTGCGCGTGGCCGGATCGGGGCTGAAGAGCGTCCTGCCCGCCCCGCCTTCGACCGTTCGAAGGTAGGCGCGGCGCCCCTCCCCTTCCTCGCCCGGGACCGACCAGTGGCCCAGGTAGACCGCGTTGCCCTTTTCGCCGTAGAGGACCAGACCGACGTCGTCGTGGGGGCTCGTGAAGGCCGCGTCCACCTCGACCTCGAGTTCGAAGTGACCGCGCGGCAGGGGGCGGTTCAGGACGACCATGTTGCGCACCGGCGTCCAGCGGTCGCCGGGGATCCCGTAGCGCGCCACGAGTTCGAGCCCGCTCTCGAGGGCCAGGGAATGGAGCTCCGGGCGCATGACCGTGAAGTCGCGCCGAAAGCGCGGGACGTCGCGGAAGTCGGTGGCGTAGACCACGCGGAGGGTCGCCGGGGGGTCGGCCAGCGCCGCGTCGGCCGAGAAGCCCGTCGCGACCACGTCGTCGAAGGTCACCGGCTCCGCCTCGGCCGGCGGCGGATCCTCCCGGGCCGCCTTCAGGATCAGCTGAAGATCGCCGAGACCCGCGGCCTCGACCTGGCCGACGGTGCCCCGCCGCACGACGCCGGGCGGCCCGAAGGGAAGCTCCATCAGGCCACGGAAGACGTCCCCTTCGCGTTCGATGACGAGGGTCGCCCGCTCGACGCGCTGCGAAGGGCCCCGGCCGTGGCGCCGCACCACGGTCTCGGTCTCGCCGCCGATCCGGCGCGTCAGGCGGAAGACGCGCTCGAGGGATCCGTCCTCGCCCGTGGGCTCTCCACGCAGGGCGAGTTCGACCCAGTTGCGGTCGTCCTGGTAGAGCACGAGGGCGGCGCCCTTCCCGGGCGCATCGATCGCGAGTTCGACGGTGGTGCGCGCGGAGAGCTGGCTCGCGCGCAGCGGGAAGCGATAGCGGACGAGGTTCTCGATGCGGTGCAGCGCATGCCAGTCCGGCGCCGGCGCGGCGTCGACCCGGAGCTTGCCCCGGGAAGGCCCGAGGTGGTCCGGATCGTGGAAGAGGACCTCCCAGTCGGAGCTCAGGTGGTCGAGGGAAAAGCCCTCCCGGACCAGCTCGCGGGCCCGGAGGGTCTCCGGGTCTTCTCCGCTCGCGGGAGCCGCAGCGCCGACGACGGCGAGCATGAGAAGAAGGGCGCGAAGCATCGGCCCGAAGTTACCCGATACCCGGCGCCGGGACGGGCCGATCCCGGCCGGCCCGAGGGAGGGCCGGAACGGGGACGGGGGACCGGGTCGTCGACCCGGCCCCCCGTCCCGAGGAGTGAACCCTGAAGCGAACCGCTAGTAGCGGTACGTGATCTTGCCGTAGTAGGCGCGCTGGACCTCGCTCGCCGCGATGCCGAGTTCCGAGACGTATTCCGTGTGGCGGCCTTCGAGCAGGTTCTGCCCGACCAGGGAGAACTCGAGGTTCTCGTTCGGCTTCCAGCCGAGCCGCAGATCGAGGCGCTCGTAGCTCGGGATGTCGACCGCGGGCGAGATGCTGAGGCCCGGAGCCGAGTGCGAGTGCAGGTTCCCGATCACGTAGAGGATGGTGTCGAACTCGAGGTTGAAGGGAAGATCGATCTGCGACCGGAACACCCCCTGGTGACTCGCGTCGAGGGATTCCTCGTGGCTCTTGAGATACGTGTAGCCGACGATGATGCGCCACCAGTCGGTGATCTGGGCCCGCAGGTCCACCTCGACGCCCCAGTTCTGGCGCTTCTCGCTGCTCCCGAGGACCGCCGACTGAGTGACCAGCGGAGCGGGAACGAACGAGACGGTCGTCGGCCCGGTGTCGAAGCTGGTGAGAAAGTCGAAGTCGTTGAAGAAGGCGGAGACATCCGCGGTGAAGCGCTCCAAGAACTGCCCACGCCAGCCGGCCTCGAAGGCGTAGAGCCGCTCCGAACGCGACCCACGCGTCCCGCTGCCGATCGCCTGGACCAACGTCTGCGGGCAGCCGCCGAAGGGCAGCAGCGGACAGGCCGTGCCCGTGAGCGGGTTCGTCGCCCCCGGCGGAAGGGCCGGCACGAATGCGAGGCGCAGGAGCGCGTTGTCGTCCGCCCGGGACGGGACGCGCACCGCGCGCGAGACCGAACTCCAGAACGTGTGGTTCTCGTGCGGCATCGCGGTCAGGCGGACGCTCGGCTGGTACTCCCAACCCGTGTAGTCGTTGTTCTCGATCTTCGTTCCGAAGGTGAGCCGCATCTTCTCCTCGACGAAGCGGATCTCGTCCTGGACGAACATGCTGAAGGTGTCGTCGTGGCGGCGCGTCGGGACCATGCCGGTCGAGAAGGTGTTCTCGATGCGGTCCTCGGTGTAGCGGTAGCCGCCGCCCCAGATGACCTCCTGGTTGAACGGCAGCGCGAAGCGGTGCTGGAACTCGAAGTCGTAGGTGTGCCGGATCTCCTTGATCAGCGGCGCGGCGCGATCGGTCCGGTCGTAGTAGATCTGGACGGAGGCGTCTTGCGTCTCCGAGAAGGTGTGGCTCCAGCGGCCGAGTGCGTTCCAGCCGTGGATCTGCTGGTCGGAGTTGAACGTACGCAGGGTCGGCGACAGCCCCGTCAGCCCCGTGAAGCTCATGCCCGCATCGCCGTCGTAGCCGTCGCCCTGGAGGGTCAGCTTGTCGGACTCCGTGGGCGTCCACTCCATGCGGAAGCCGCCGCGCGCGATGTCCCAGTCGTCCCGGTCCTTGGCGCCGGTGGCGGTCTGGAAGGCGTCCCGGTCGTCGTACTTCCCGTAGACGCGATAGTTCAGGTTCTCCCCGACGCTGCCGCCGAAGCGCAGGCCGCCCATGATGCGGTCTTCGTTGCCACCGCCCACCGTCGCGAGGAGGCCCTGGGTGTCCTTGGCTTCCTTGGTGATGATGTTGATCACGCCGTTCACAGCGTTCGCACCCCAGACCGTCGCACCCGGGCCGCGGATCACCTCGATGCGGTCGATGTCTTCGAGCAGCGTGTCCTGGACGTCCCAGTAGACGCCCGAGAAGAGCGGCGTGTAGACGCTGCGGCCGTCGATCAGGACGAGGAGCTTCGAGGCGAAGCGGCCGCTGAAGCCGCGCGAGGTCACCGACCAGCTGTTCGAGTTGATGCGGGAGACCTGGAGGCCCGGCACGAGGCGCAGGACTTCGGGGATGCTCGTCGCACCCGACCGGCGGATGTCGTCGTTCGTCAGAACGAAGATCGCCGAGGAAACCTCGTCCGCGCTCTGCGCCTTCTTCGACGCCGAAGTGATCGTGATGCCCATGAGCTGGTCGAGCGAGAGCTCGCCGAGGTCCTGGTCATCGACCAAAGCGGATGCCCCCGCGGTTCCCGCCGTCGATGCGAAGACGACGGCGACGAGTGCCGCGAAGAATCCGGAACGAACGAGCTTCATGAGCTCCCCCTCCTGCGGCCAGAGGCCGCGGAACGCACAAGTGGCTTGGAAGGGAATCGGAAGCCGAGAGGCAAACTTTACGAGTCCCGATGAGGACCGGCCGAATTGGACACACGAGCGGGTGATTAAACCAACACTTCGCGCGGCTTCTCTTCCCGATGAGGCCTGAGGTCGGTAGCCTTGTTGTGAGGAGGACCCATGCCCGATCCGAACGTACTCGTGAGCTTCAAGGACATCTCCACCAGCGAGCGCGTCCGCGCGACGGTCGAAGACCGCTGCGCCCGCCTGGCCGAGGAATTCCCCGAGACGACGAAGTTCGAGATCACCCTCACCCCCGACGGCGACGGCTACTCCGCCCACGGGCACGTCACCGGCCGACACACGGATGTGGCAGGCCACGCGGACGGCAGCCAGCTCGGGGAGGCCGCGGACCGCATGCTCGACAAGCTCGAGCGCGCGCTCCGCAAGGTCCACGACAAGAAGATCTTCAAGGGCCGGCGCGAGGCCAAGAAGGCCGCGGCCCGGCACTAGCGCGGGGCAGCGTGCGCGGGCGGCGCGCCCTCAGCCCAGGATGAAGTGGAGCTTGATCGCGAGGAGCAGATCGCCCTCGAGCTTCACCCGGCGCCGCACCATCGCTTCGGGCGCCGAGATCGAGCCGCGGTTGAGGTCGCGCCAGGTCGGCACGGCGAGGCGGACCCGCAGGTTCGGCGACTCCGGGGCGCCGGCGCTTCCGGAGACCCGGCCGTCCTCGACGGCGACGGTGAAGTCCCCTCCCCCGTCACCTTCCAGCGCGAAGTGGATGCGCGCGGCGGCGCCGCCGAGCCGTGCCCGGCGCTCGGGATCGGCGGCCACGGCCTCGACGAGCCAGCTCGTGAAGAACTCGTTCGGCGTGATGTCTTCGGGGGGCTTCGCGCGCTGTCCGGCCATGATCGGAGGGCAGGATAGCCGCTGCCGGGGCGCCCGGAGAGCCGGCGGGCGCTAGCCGATGGGTTCGGCCCGCTCCGAGGGGCGCGCGTCGCGCCCGAGGAACCAGCCCTGGGCGTAGGGGATGCCGATCTCGGCCAGGGTCTTCAGCTCCTCGCCGGTCGAGACGCCTTCCCCGATCACCTTCGTGCCGAGCTTGCCCGAGACCTTGTTCAGGGCCGCGACCAGCTCGCGCCGATGGGGGTCGCTGTCGATGCCGCGCACCAGGGACAGGTCGAGCTTGATGAAGTCGGGCTGGAGCTCCATCACGGTCTCGAGGCCGGAGTAGCCGGCGCCGACGTCGTCGAGGGCGATGCCGAAGCCGAGCATCTTGTAGTAGTCGCGCACCTCGCGGAAGACCTCGAAGTTGGCGATGGATTCCTTCTCGGAGATCTCGAAGACGACGTCGCTCGGGGCGATGCCGATGGCGTCGAGGGTCTCGCGCAGCCGGTCCTCTCGGAAGCCCGGGTCGTGGATGGCCGAGGGCAGGCAGTTCAAGAAGAGCTTCTTCCCCGGGGCCAGCCCCTTGGCGCCGTAGAGGCCCTTGCGGCGGCACAGGCAATCGAGCTCGAAGAGCAGCCCGGTCTTCTCCGCCATCGGAAAGAGCGCCGCCGGCGTTTCGAGCTCCGTGCCCACCGGCCCGCGGATGAGGGCCTCGTAGGCCATCACCTTCCTGGTCTTGGCGTCGACGATGGGCTCGTAGACGCTCGAGACGTCCTCGGCCAGGATCACCTGATGGAACTGCTCGCGGAGCCGCCGCTGGTGGATCTGCGCGTTGAGCTGCGCTTCTTCCCGGGCCTGGTCGCGCGTGCGGCGGAGCTGTTTGCCCGTGCGCTCGGTCGGGTTGAAGATCGCGAAGGCGTGGCCCACGGGGAGCTGCACCGGATCGCGCTGGTAGGGGTAACAGATCCGTCCGATGTTCCGGATCAGGCTCTCGCCGATCCCGGTGCCCATGGTCGGGAGCTCCTCGCGGTAGAAGCGGTCGTCGCTGCGCGGCCGGTAGACGAAGACCAGCACCTCTTCGCTGCCGGGCTCCGAGCACACGGCGAAGTCGTGCTCGAGGCAGATCTCGCAGACGTCGTGCACGAGGAGGGCCAGGTCCTGACTGGCGCGCCGGTGCGCCTTCACGCCGTAGCTCTTCTCGATGCGCTCGAGGGCGCCCGCATCCACCAGGATCATGCCCACGGCCCCCAGGGCCTCGAGCTGGTCCTGGGCCTTCGGCAACTCGTCGGCATACCGCCTGACGTTCGCGGCGGAACGCAGGGGTGCCGAGGGGTCGATCTGTACGATGGGCCGGCCCACGCAGCCGTTATCGGCCTGCTCGGGAGAACGATTGAGTCCGGACCGGGAAAACCGGCGCCCGCGGCGAAAGCGGCCCGGAGGGCCTAAAACTCCCCGCGCAGGGCGGCCCCGGTGAAGGACTCCCGGACCTTCGCGATCGCCTCGGGCCGGCCCTCGGCGAGCACGGCGCCGCCGCCCGGCCCGCCCTCCGGGCCGAGGTCGATCACGTGGTCGGCCTGCCGGATCACCTCGAGGCTGTGCTCTACGACGACGACGCTGCCGCCTTCGTCGAGCAGCTGATCGAGGCAGCCGACGAGGACCTCGACGTCCGCCGGGTGGAGCCCGGTGGTGGGCTCGTCGAGCACGAAGAGACGGCCGGCCCCGCGGCCCTGCAGCGCGAGGGCCAGGCGCAGGCGCTGGGCCTCCCCGCCCGAGAGGGTCGAGAGGGGCTGCCCGAGGGTCAGGTAGCCGAGGCCGACCTGCACGAAGGGCCGCAGCCGCTCGGCCACCTGGCCGTCGTGGGCGAAACGTTGGGCGGCCTCTTCGAGCGGCAGGCCCAGGACGTCCACGATCGACTGGCCCTCGAGCCGGATCTCGCGCGCTTCGGGCCGGTAGCGCGTGCCGTCGCAGGCTTCGCAGGGCACGCGCACGTCGTCGAGGAACTGCATGTCGACGACGACCTCGCCGACGCCCTCGCACACGTCGCAGCGCCCGCCCGCGACGTTGAAAGAGAACCAGCCCGGCGTGGCGCCGAGCGCCTTCGCCTCGCGGGTGGCCGCGAAGCGCTTGCGGATGCCGTCGAAGGCCTTCGAGACCGTCGCCGGGTTCGAGCGCGAGGAGCGCGTGGGCGGCGTCTGGTCGACGACCACGGTCTCCGCGATCTGCTCGCTGCCTTCCACCGCCCGGCACCGCCCGCGTTCGGGGTCACCGGTCAGGTGGCCGACGAGGACCGAGCGGACCAGCGTCGACTTCCCCGCGCCGGAGACGCCGGTCACCGCGACCAGCTGGCCGAGCGGAATCTCGACGGTGACGTCCTGCAGGTTGTTTTCGGTCGCCCCGACGATGCGGAGCGCGCCGCGCCGCTTGCGCGCCTTGCGGCGGCTCGACGCCTTCGCACCGCCGTACTCGCCGCGCAGCGCGCGCGCCGTCAACGAGGCCGGATGATCTCGAAGCTCGGCGACGGTCCCCTCGGCGATGCACTCCCCGCCGAGACGCCCGGCCCCGGGCCCGAGGTCGATCAGGTGGTCCGCCGCCGCCACGACCTCCGGCGCGTGCTCGACCACGACGACCGTGTTCCCGTGGTCCCGGATCGAAGCGAGCACCCGCAGCAGCCGTGAGACGTCGCGCGGGTGGAGCCCGATCGACGGCTCGTCGAGCACGTAGAGCGAAGCCGTGAGCGCCCCGCCGAGGGCCGTCGCGAGCTGGATGCGCTGGGCCTCGCCGCCCGAGAGCGTGCGCGTCTGCCGCGAGAGGGCGAGGTAGTCGAGCCCGACGTCGACGGCCGTCCCGACCCGGGCCTTCAGCGCGTCGAGCAGCCGCCCCGCGCGCTCGGCCGCCTCCGCGGAGGGCTCGAGGGCATCGAGCCAGGCCCGCAGATCCCCGATCGTGACGTTCGAGACCTCGCCGATGTGGCGGCCGCCGACGCGCACCGCGAGCGCCTCGGGCCGCAGGCGGAGCCCGTCGCAACCGGGGCACGGGTCGAAGCGCCGGTACCGAGCGATGAGGATCCGCGACTGGACCTTGTAGCGGCGCTTCTCGAGGTAGCGGTACCAGCCCCGGACGCCGTACCAGCCCGCGTCGTCCCCCTCCATCACCCACTCTTGCTGCTCGGCGCTGAGCGTCCGGTACGGCGCGTCGCGCGGCACCCCGGCACGCTTCGCCGCGCGCAGCAGGTCGCGCTGCATGCGCCGGTACTTGGGCGTCGCGAAGGGCGCGACGGCCGCCTCCTCGAGGCTCTTGTCGGGGTCGGGCACCACGCGTTCGCGGTCGAGCACCGAGACGCGGCCGAATCCCTGACACTCGGGGCACGCGCCGAGCGGGCTGTTGAAGGAGAAGAGCGCGGGCTCGGGCGCCGCGAAGCGCCGCTCGCAGGCGTTGCACCACAGGCCCTGGCGGTACCGGGCCGGCAGGCCGCCCTCGGGCAGTACGAGCAGCTCGCCGTGGCCGCGCAGGAACCCCTGGGCGACCGCCTCCGCCAGCCGCGTGCGCGTCTCCTCGCCGGCCACGCGCATCCGGTCGATCAGGAGGAGCCCCTCCTTGCGCAGCGAAGAGAAGGCCCGCCCGGTGATCTCCGTCAGGTCCACGACCTGGCCCGAGGCGTCGAGCACGCGGACCCAGCCCTCCCGGGCGAGGCGCTCGCGATGGTCCTTCGCGCTCTCCTTCTTCGCGTGCAGAAGCGGAACGCCGATCGAGACCCGGGCGCCGTCGTGGCGCGCCAGGAGTTCGCTCGTCACCGACTCGACCGTTCCGGCGACGACCGGCGCCTCGCACCCCGGACAGATCGTCTCGCCCATCCGCGCGAAGAGCAGGCGCAGGTGGTCGAGGATCTCGGTCGCGGTCCCGACCGTCGAGCGCGCGTTGCTCACCCGGTTGCGCTGCTCGATGGCGATCGCCGGCGGGAGGTTCGAGATCGTATCGACTTCGGGGCGCGGCAGGCGCTCGAGGAACTGGCGGGCGTAGGTCGAGAGCGAGGCGACGTAGCGCCGCTGGCCCTCGGCGTAGAGCGTGTCGAAGGCCAGGGTCGACTTGCCCGAACCCGAGACGCCCGACACGACCGTGAGCTGCCCGAGCGGAACGTGGCAGTCGACGCCCTTCAGGTTGTGGGCGCGGGCGCCCGCCACGTGGATGGCGGGCAGCGCCGGCTCGGGGGAAGCCTCGGCCACTACGGGCCCGGCTCCGGCTCCTCGACGATCAGCGTGAGGCTGACGTGGCCCCCGCTCTCGCTCTGGGTCATCTGCAGGATGCGAACGTCGTGGGTCTCGAGGAACTTGTTCAGATCCTCCTCGATCTCCTTGATCAACCCACGAAACAACCGCGCACGAATCGCCACGAACGAGTCCCTCCCCTGGCCGGCTAGCCGAGCGCCACGCCGGAATCGACCGTCGCCACCCACGCCTCGAGGCCCCCGGCGACGTTCACGACGTCCTCGAAGCCGGCCTCGGCGAGCAGCCGACAGGCCTTCTCCCCGCGCGGGCCGCGCCGGCAGTGGACGACCACGGGCCGCGCCTTCCATTCCGCGAGCTCGGCCAGCCGATCGGCGAGCTCGGGCAGCGGAACGAGCTTCGCGCCCTCGAGGTGCCCCACCGCCCACTCGTCCGGGTTGCGGACGTCGAGCAGCAGGAACTCCGTTCCGCGCCCGGCGCGTGCGGCGGCGGCCGACGGCGTCGTGGTGCGGACCTCGGGCTCGGCGGCGCTGCGGGCCGGAACGCCGCAGAAGCCCTCGTAGTCGATGAGCTCGGTGATGGTCGGCGCATCCCCGCAGAGCGCGCAGGCGGGATCCTTGCGCACGCGGAACTCGCGGAAGCTCGCCTCGAGGGCATCGTACTGGACGAGCCTTCCGTAGAGCGGCGTCCCGATCCCGGCCAGCAGTTTCAGGGTCTCGGTGGCCTGGAGCATGGCGATGGTGCCCGGCAGCACGCCGAGCACTCCGCCCTCCGCGCAGCTCGGGGCGAGTTCGGGCGGCGGCGGCTCGGGGAAGACGCAGCGGTAGCAGGGGCCGTGCGCGGCGTCGAAGACCGTGGCCTGGCCTTCGAAGCGATAGATCGAGCCGTGCACGTTCGGCTTGCCGAGCAGCACGCAGGCGTCGTTCAGCAGGTAGCGGGTCGGGAAGTTGTCCGTCCCGTCGACGATCACGTCGTAGCCGCCGAGCAGCTCGAGGGCGTTCGAGGCGTCGATGCGGAGCGCGTGGGGCTCAACCTGGACGTCCGGGTTCATCGCGTGGATCCGGGCGGCCGCGCGCTCGATCTTCGGCGCGCCGACGTCCTCCGTCCCGTACAGGACCTGACGCTGGAGGTTCGAGGCATCGACGACGTCGAACTCCACCAGCCCGATGCGACCGACGCCCGCCGCCGCGAGGTAGAGCGCCAGCGGACTCCCGAGGCCTCCGGTGCCGACTAGCAGCACGGAGCCTCGCAGCAGCGCCTCCTGTCCGGCGAGACCGAACTCCGGCAGGGAGAGATGCCGCTGGTAGCGCTCGTACTGGTCGGGGGTCAGCGGCGGCTCGGGGGGCATCGCGAAAGGCTATCCGACGCCCCGGGGGCGGGCCAGCGCGCGCTCGGGCCGCGCGAGCCCCGGACGTGCGAAGGCCCCCGGTGCGTTCGCACCGAGGGCCTCCGTTCGTTCATCGGCAGAGGCCGAGCTAGTCGTCCTTCTGCTCGGGCAGCACCTCGACCTTGTAGGCGTAGCGCGGCTTCTCGAGCATCTTGGAGCAGACGGCGACGCGGTCGCCCTTCTTGAGATCGTCCCAGCTCGTCTTCTCACCGGCGACGCTCGGCTCCTTCGGCTGGGTGAACTTGATCTTGTCGCCCTGCTTGTTGTCGACCACGATCGTCTTGCCCTTGGCCTTCTGCAGCTCGCCACTGAAGCTGCGCTGCATGCCGTCACACTCGATGGCGTGAGCGGCGGGGGCGAAGGCGACGGCGGCGACCGCGACGGCGGCGGCGAAACCCATCGTGCTGAGAATCTTGCTGGTGAAGCTGCGCATGAAATCCTCTCCTGTTCGATCGTTCCCTGGCGCCGCACGGCGCGTCGTTTCGGGTCCGACGCGGGTGGGCGAAGAATATTCATTCCGGACCCCGCCCGGAAGGTCGGTTCCGGGCCCCGCCCGGTGCCGGAGGTGGGATTCGAACCCACACGGCCCTCACGAGCCGGGGGATTTTGAGTCCCCTGCGTATACCAGTTTCGCCACTCCGGCGGACGGCGCGGGAGCATACCACGCCATCGGGCGGGGAGTGCGGGCGGGAGCGCCCGGCCCCACCGGCCGCAACCTCCTGAAAACACGACGCTTTGACAGGCCTGGCCGGCGGAGTTAATTTCCGCGCCGAGTGGGGCTGTAGCTCAGCTGGGAGAGCATCAGGCTGGCAGTCTGAGGGTCAGGGGTTCGATCCCCCTCAGCTCCACCAACGCACTTGCCTTCGTTCGCATTCGCTCACTGCGCGGGCTCGGCGTCTCGCCTTCTATCCAAGACTTGATCCAGCCTCGCCCTTGCGCGGGACCGCGGTGTCGTTTGCCTCGGTGCGGGGGGCGTCCGACGGGGGGCTCCAAAGAGACTCGCCGGGGGCGTTGCGTGCGGGTTCGCCCGAGGCGCACAGGTCGGCTGAGCGTTTCGGGCGGCGGTTAGTGTCGTTCGACGACTTCGGAGATGACCATGGCTTCGTCCTGGCTCGGGGTGAGGACGGGGAGGGTCTTGATCAGGCGTTCGAGGAGCGCGGGGGCGCCGGGCCAGAGGCTCTGGAACTCGAGGAAGAAGCCGCGTTCGCCGTCGTCGCGGGCGACGTGCGCTTCGATCCGCAGCGGCGGGATGTCGCCGTGGCCGTAGAGGTCGAGCTTCAGGCGCTGGCCGATCGCGAGGTTCGGATCGCGGTCCACCTGCATGCCGGCGCAGGAGAGGTTGCTCCCCATGAGCACGACGTGGACGTCGCCCACCCGGCCGTGGACCGCCTTGGTGTAGGTCCCGCGCGCGTGCTCGCGGCGTTCGCCGGGCTCCTCGGCGGCCTGCGGCTCGGGCTCGAGCGAGATCGGCTCGGTCTTCGCGATCGCCGGCTGGGGCTTCGGCGTGGGAACCTGGCGGGCGCGCGCGACCACACCGGCGGCCAGGCGCTGGCGGACGTCCGGCGCGAGATCTCCGAAGTCGATGGCGGAGACGAACTCGCCCTCGGCGCCCTCCTCGGCGGGCTTGCTGCGAACCACGCGCCCCTGGATCTTGAGCTTGCGCCCGAGGCCGAGCTCGGCGGGAAGCGTCATGCGGAGGTTCTGCCCGGCCGGGAGCTCCGAGTCGCAGAGCATCTGGCAGCCGCCGACGGAGAACTCGAGCAGCAGACCGGGGCGCGGCCAGAGGCCCATGCGGTACTTCACCGGGAGGCCCGCGCTCACGCGGCGCAGTCGACGCCGCTCGGGGCCGCGGTAGATCAGGTGGAGGATCAGCAGCCGGAGCGCCGCCGGGTGGATGGGGCGCCGCACGATGAAGTCTATGCCCTCGAGCTCGAGCTTCTTCGCGAGGGTGCGTCCGCCGCCGTCGCATACCGCGACGCGCGCGACGCCGTCGTTGTCGCCGTGCCAGCGCAACAGGTGCTGGGGCGTTCCGATCACGACCCCGGGCGTCCCGGTGATCAGCTGCGCGGCGCGCCCTTCGACCCAGGAGGCGCCGAGCTCGTCGAGCAAGCCGGCGACGTCCGAGAGCTCTCCTTCGTGCAGCAGCACGACCTCGGTGAGGGCGCTCGTCATCGCGCCAGGGCCCAGGCGATCGGGGTTTCCATGCAGGCGGCTCCGGGGGAAGCGGGGTTTCGCTTCCGGGTTCATCGGCGGGCCGGTGACGGCGCTGGAGTCCGGAGACGCTCGGGGCGCAATCAGGCCGGGCGGTAGCCGAAGGGGCCTTCGCGGCGCCAGGCGCGGCGGACCATGCCCGCGGCGCAGAGGTGGGCGATCACGCCGAGCAGCACCATCGCCTCGAAGGCCACCCCGAACAGCGCGCCGCAGCCGATCCCGAACAGGCGGAGGTCGCGGCGGCGCAGGCGGTTCAGGACGTCATTCGGGTACTCCCGCCCGTGGCGCAGGGCGAACTCCTTGGTCACGTAGCTCGCGAACAGGAATCCGGTGAGTGCCAGGGAGCCGCCGAGCCAGGGCCGAAGGCCCCCGCCCCAGATCGAGGCGTCGGCCACCGTCACGGCGAGCACGACGGCCATGTCCGCGTAGCGGTCGAGGACGGTGTCGAGCCACGCACTGCGCGGCGTGAGCTGGTGGGTCAGCCGGGCGAGGGCCTGGTCGCAGCCCTCGGCGACGGCCGCCGCCAGCACGAGCAGCGCGCCGACCACGCTGAAGGCGTACTCGCCGACGGAGAGAAAGCCCGCGCCGAGCAGCGCCGCGAGGAAGCTCGCGAAGGTCACGTGGTCGGGGCGCACCGAGCGCTCGGCGAGGCGCGTCGTCAGGCCGAGGGAGAGCCGGTGCGTGAGGTGGGCCGAGACGAAGCCGTCGCTCCGGCCCCGGGCGAGCGAGGCCAGCAGCCGGACGCGCGCGGCGCGCAGGCCGCCGGGCTGGGCGACGTCGGCCCACGGCTCGCCGGTCACGGCCACGGCCCGGACCCGCCCGGCTTCGACCATGCGCGCGACGCCGGACGTCAGATCGTACTCGCCCTCGCCGACGGCCCGGTCGAGCGCGTGGAACAGATCGCGCGGGCACAGCAGTGCGCCGGCCTCGGCGGCGGACCACCAGCGCAGGTCCGGACCGACGCGGGTGACCGCCTCCCCCGCGAGCGCCACGCGGCGCGTGTGCTCGGGGTCGGGCAGGCTCGCGCGGTCGCGGTCGACGGCGAGCCGGAGCTCCCCGGGCTGCGCCTTGCCGGCGAGCAGGCGGTCGAGAACGCCCGGGGTCAGCAGGTGGTCCCCTCGAAGGAGCAGGAAGGGACCCGAGGCGACCCAGGCGCGGGCCGCCAGCAGCATCGCGCCGCTGCCGCGCTCCCAATCGGGCGCCGTCACGAAGTCGACCTGGCAGCCGCGGGCGCGCGCGACCCGCTCGTAGAGCGCCCGCACCTCTTCGGGCCGCGGGCCGAGCACGACGAGGAAGCGTTCGATGCCCGCCGCGCGCGCCGTGGCCACGGTGCGCTCCGCGAGCGAGAGACCGAGCACACGAATCAGCGGCCAGGGCCGGCCCGCCTGGCCGGCCGGGAGCCAGCGCGCCTCGGGCGGGCGCTCGCCGGCCGCCAGCACGACGCAGCAGCTCGGCACGACGCGCTCGACGTCGCCCCCGAGCATCGCCGCTGCACGCGCGCTGCCGGGGTCCGGTGCGAGGTCTCCTCTTTCGAGCGCCATGCCGGCCTTCTTCGCCCTCCGACGGCGAACCATACCACCGGCCCCGCGGAGGAGCAGGCGCCCTGCCCGCCCTGGGCCGGGGTGGGCCGAGGTGCGCCGTCGAGACGACACCGGCGCCTCGCGACTGCAGCCACGGGTGGCCTCTGAAGCCTCGTGCGGCGCCTCTTCGACCAAAAGGAAGCCCAGGAGCCAGATCCCGGTTGGCTCGGCGATTGCAATTCCCCGGTGCACCCCTCGCATCGCAGCGCCCAGCTCGACGGAGGCCTCTCATGATGAATCGAATCTCTTCCCTGGCGGCAAAGCTCAGCGGCGCACGTGCCCTGCTTCTCGCCCTCGCCTGCGCATTGCTCGTCCCGGCGGCCGGAGCCGTCCGGGCCGACGCCGTCCAGACGATCCGCTACGAGACGCCCGGCGCCTTCCCGATGCTCCAGCCGGCGCCGTCGGTGGCGCCGAAGGTCCCGATCCTCGTGACCGACGACCGCGTCTCCCCGCGCCGCGCCGTGGTGCGCGGGGGCGAGAGCATCGTCTGGCGGAGCATGGCCCGGCAGGGCACGCGCATCGTGTTCGAGCGCGAGGTCGCCCGCTCGATGGTCTGCCACTCGCTCGTGAACTTCGAGATCGACGGCGACTCGCTGCGCTCGGCGCCGCTGCGCACCGGCGATACGTCGAGCTTCTGCCAGCTCGCCCCGGGGCGGTACCGCTACCGCATCGAGCGGACGGGGCCGGCCGAACGGCCGACCACCGGCGCCATCCAGCTCTCCTCTCGGATCGAAGGAGAGCTCGTGGTCGAGGCCGGCCCTTCGGTGGCCGCCCGCTAGCGAACCCGCGCGCGGGCTCGCCGCCCCGCACGTCCCTCGCCGCCCGCTGTCGGACCTCCGGCAGCGGGCGGCGTCATTTGTCATTCTTGGCCGCGGAGGAACCCCCGTGAATTTCTGCCGCGCCCGCCTCGCCCAACCCGCCATGCCTGCCGACCCCGCACCGCCGCGCCCCTCCGGTTTCCTCCTCGCAGCCCTCGCCGCCGCCCTTCTCGCTCCGCTGGGCCCGGCCCGGGCCGTCCCCGCCGAGGGCAAGACCGCCGACGAGATCGAAGCCTGCGTGCGAGCCAACCTCCCCTCCCGCTCGAGCGTCCAGGAAGTTTCCTTCCGCGTGAACGGGCCGGGCGGCGCCACGACCGACTCGAACGTCAAGATCCACTGGCAGCAGGACGCCAAGACCGAGCTCTCGCGCGTGCACCTGCGCTTCGAAGCGCCCCTCGACATGCGCGGCTCGGCCCTGCTCCTGCTCGAGAAGCCCGGCCGCAACGACATGTTCATGTACCTGCCCGAGCTCAAGCGCGTCCGCCGCGTGACCGGCCCGGCGCTCTCGGGCGGCATGTTCGGCACCGACTTCACCTACTCCCAGTTCGAGCGGCTCCAGGGCGTCGCGCGCGACATCGAGGTGGTCCGCCTCGCCGACGGCGAGTTCGAGGGCAGCCCGGTCTACGTGCTCGGTCACACACCGGCCGACGACCCGGAGTTCGACTACGTCGAGTCCTACGTCGACCCGGAGCGCTGCGTCCCCATGCGCACCGAGTTCTTCGAAGCGAACCGCAAGCTGCGGAAGGTGCTGAAGGCGGAGCCGGCCCACGTGAAGCAGGTCGGCAGCCACTGGATTCCGCACCGGCTCGTGATGTCCGACGTCGTCCGCGGCACCTCGACCGAGTTCCGCGTGGACACGATCGAGGTCAACGCCAAGATCCACCGGCGCATGTTCACCGAGGGCAACCTGGCCCAGGGCAACTAGCAGGAGCTCGGCGGGTCGAGTTGCACGCCGCCCGCACACGGGTGGAGCCAGGCGTTCCCCCGATGCCCGAAATCGGTGATGGAACCCCTGTGCTTCCGGCCCCGGTCTTCCGATAGGGGCCTGTCTCGACCCTCACCCGCGCCCCGGGGAGGGATCGCCCGGAAGGGGAACCTCTTGTCTCGGTGGGTCGCAGCGCGGCCGGGCGTCGTGCTGACCATTGCAGCGGTACTGACCTTTGCGTCGGTCCACGCCCTCGTGGACCTGCGCACGGGAGAGCTGCGCCTCCCGATCGACGCCTCCCTGGCACCGCTCCTCGCCGAGGATCCGGGCACGGAACCCGGCGGCGACGACGCCCTCGTGCTCGGTTTCTCCGCCCCGGACCTGTTCACGTCGCCGCGGCTCACCGAGCTCCGAACCCTGAGCGACCGGCTCGAGGCGCGGCCCGGCGTGGCCGAGGTCCGCTCCCTCGCGACCACCCACGACGTGCGCGACGCCGGGGGCGACCTGCTCGTCACGCGCTTCCTCGACGACCTTCCGCAGGACCCGGCCGGGCTCGCCGCCCTGCGCGCGCGGGCGCTCGGAAACCCGATGGTCGTGGGCACCCTGCTCTCGGCCGACGCCGAGCTCACCGTGATGCTCGTGCGCCTCACCGCGGACCCGGAGGGCGAGGCCGCCTACGCCGAAGCCCTCGACGCAGCGCGGTCGCTCGCGCCCGCCTTCGACGTGCACGTCACGGGCAAGCCGCACCTCGACGCGGCCCTGGCCGGCATGCTCCGCGACACCCTGGTCCGGGTCGTCCCCGCCGCGGTGCTCCTGCTGGCGCTGGTGCTCGCCCTGGCCTTCCGGCGGCCGCGCGGCGTCTGGGTGCCGCTCGTCTCGATGGGCTCCGCGCTCCTGTGGACCCTCGCCGCCGCCGGGGCGCTCGGGTTCTCCCTCAACGTCGTCACGGTGACGGTGCCGCCGCTCGTGCTCACCCTCGCCTTCGCGTACTGCATGCACGTCGTCTCGGAGCACTACAGCCTCGCCCGCCGGGGCGTCATGAGCGCGCGCGACGCGGTCCACGAGGCCGTCCGCGCGGTGCTCGTCCCGCTCACGATCACCGGCATCACCACGCTCGCCGGGTTCCTCGCCCTCACCCTGAGCACCGTGCCGGCCATCGCGGAGTTCGGCTGGCTCGCGAGCCTCGGCGTCGCGGCTTCGCTCGTCGCGGCGATCCTGCTCTGCCCGGCGCTGCTCGCCATCCTGCCCATGCCCCTGGCGCGCGCCGCCGACGCGCCGGAGACGGGCCTGCCGCGCCTCGCGAGCCGGATCTCCGACTTCGACTTCCACAACCGCAAGGCGATCATCGCCACGAGCCTCGCGGCGCTGGCCCTCTGCAGCTACGGCGCCTTCCAGGTCGAGGTCGGCATGAACTACGCCGAGACCTTCCACGAAGACTCGATCCTGCGGCAGGACTTCGACGTGCTGAACGAGCGCCTCGACGGCGCGAGCCCGGTCTCGATCGCCCTGCGCAGCCGCGACGGCTCGACCTTCCACGAGCCCGCGGCCCTCGCCGCCGTGGATACCTTCCAGCGCTGGCTGGCGACGCAGCCGGACGTCGGCGGGAGCGTCTCCGTCGCCGACTACCTGCGCATCCTGAACCGCGCCTTCCAGGGCAACGCCCCCGAGGCCTTCGCCCTCCCCGAGAGCCGCAGCCTCGCCCACCAGCTCCTGATGTTCGGAGGCGGCGAGGACCTCTCCCTCCTGCTCGACGCCACGGGCCAGGAAGCCACGGTCTGGGCCCGCGTGCGCTCCCAGGACTCCTCGAAGGTCGCGGCGCTCGTCTCGGCCATCGAGACCCGGCTCGCCGCGACCCCGGAGCTCGAGGGCGACGTCGGCGGAAGCCTGGTCGTCGCGAGCCACACGGTCGAAGCGATCTCCGAGGGTCAGGTGCGGAGCCTGCTGACCGCCCTCGTCGCGATCTTCCTGGTGCTCTCGGCGATGTTCACGTCGCTTCGCATGGGCCTCGTGGCCCTCCTGCCGAACGTCCTGATCGTCGCGATCTACCTGGCCGCCCTCGGCATCGCCGGGATCCCGCTCGGCCCGACCACGAGCCTGATCGGCTGCATCGCCCTCGGCATCGCCGTCGACGACACCGTCCACTACTTCGCGCGCTTCAACCACGACGCCAAGCAACCCGTCCGCGAGATGCCGGCGACGAAGTCCGCCCTGCGGTCCGTCATCCGGCCGGTGAGCTTCACGTCGCTCGGCCTGTGCCTCGGGTTCCTCACCCTGACCGCGAGCGAGATCCAGACCCAGACGCAGTTCGGCGGCCTCGCGGCCCTCGCCCTCGCAGCGGCCTGGGCCGTCGACATGACCCTCACCCCCGCCCTCGCCTGCTCGGTCCGGCTCGTGACCCTCTGGGACGTCCTGCGGCTCGACCTCGGCCGGGACCCGACGCGGGAGATCGGGCTCTTCGAAGGACTCTCGCTGCGCGCCGCGCGCATCGTCGCGCTCATGGGCGAACGCCGCGTCGCGCCGCGCGGCACCGAGGTCTTCAAGGCGATCGACGTGCGCAACACCCTGATCGTGGTGACCGAAGGGGAGCTCACCGTCTACTACGAGGAGTTCGGCCAGCGCGTCCCGGTCGGCCGGCTGCGGCGCGGGGACGTGATCGGACACGGGGAACTGTTCGCGGGCCCCCTCCCGCTCGAAGCCGAAGCGCAGACGCCCGCGCGCATGCTGCTGTTCACGACCGAGACCCTCGAAGGCCTGCGCCGCCGGTACCCGCGCATCGGCGCGAAGATCTATCGCAACCTGCACCGGCTCCAGTCCCACAGCATGCGCCTGTTCGCAGAGTGGTTGACCAACGGGCGCTAGGGGCCTGCCGCCACTCGGCTTTCCGCCCCCCGGGCGCTAGTCTTCCGGCATGCGAACCAGCCCCGCCGTCTGCCTGGCCCTGGGGTTCGCGTTGGGGCTCGCCACGCCCCTCGGCGCGGACGGCCCGCCCGGCATCGAGACGGTCGACCGCACCATCTACGAGGCCACCGGCGCCATCGCGCCCCGGCACCCGGTGACGGGCAAGCGCGTCTTCAACGTCGTGCCCGAAGCGCTCGAGGTGAAGCTCGCGCGGGAGTTCTTTCGCGACTACACGGAGGAGGCGCACGCGCGCGGCATCGCGATCGACCCGCCCGGCGAGCGCCTCGCGCGGCTGCGGCGCACCTTCGACCGCCTCGTCGCCGTCGCCCATCGACGGAACCTCCCCTGGGAGGTGCACCTCGTGGACGACGCCACGGAGAACGCCTTCACGCCGGGGGGCGGGCTCGTGGTCGTGCTCGCGGGCCTGTGGAACGGAATGCTCGACGTGCCGCCCGGAAGCGAGGGGCAGGACCCGGACGAGGCCCTGGCCGCGGTCCTCGCCCACGAGATCGCGCACGTGACCCTCCTCCACCCGCCCCAGCGCGTCTCCTGGCTGCGGGTCGGGGGCGCGATCTCGAAGGATCCGGACGATCCGTACTACCGCGCCGCCTACACCCTCGAACAGGAGGCCGAGGCGGATCGGCTGAGCACGCTCTACCTGGCCCTGGCGGGGTTCGACCCGCTCGCCGCGGCGCGGCTCTGGCGCCGGGTCTCGGCGCGCGGGCCGGACTCGGCGGCCGCGTCCCGCTTCCTGCACGACCACCCCGTCCACCGCGAGCGGATCGAGATCACCGAGGAGGCGGGAAGGCAGGTCGCGCAGTACTGGCGGCCGGGGCGCAGGCACCCTCGCAGCGCGGCCATCCTGGCCGACAACGTGCTCTACCCGCGCGTCGCCGACGATGGCTACCGGCGCGGCGATGGCTTCGGCAACGCGGCCCGCGCCGTCCTCGACGTCTTCCGCGTCCACAAGCGGGCCAGCGAAGGGCGCGACGAGCGCCGGGCCTCGGTGGACGACCACTCGCGGATCCGGATCGTCGGCACCTGGCCGGAGGGTGGCGAAGCGCTCGCCGTCGACGTCTGGAACGGCGGGCGGCGCACCGTCCGCGGCCTGCGCTTCGCGGTGGCGTACTGGAACCGGGGGCACATGGTGCTCGTCGACGAGTGCGAGCAGGCGGTGCCGATCGAACCGGGCACGGCGCGGGCGGTCTCCTGCCTGCGTCAGGGCGTCGAGAGCGACCGCATCGAACCCCGCATCACGGACGTGCGCTGGTAGCGCCCTCCGGGCCAGCGATCGGCTCTAGGCGTCGCGGACGACGATCTTCACTTCGCGCAGGAACTCGGTGAGCCGGCCCGCCGCGGCCTGCACGGCCGAGGCGTCGGCCGCGTCCGCTGCGCGCTCGATCTGACGGCCGATCTCGGTGAGCTCCCGGAAGCCCTGCCGCGAGGCCGAGCTCTCGAGGAGCTGGCCGACGGCGCGGACGGAGTCGAAGTCGTCCTCTTCGAGGGCGAAGCGCAGGGCCGCCAGGTCGTTGTGCCGCTCGTGGAGGTAGTGGTCGACGGCTTCGGCCGCGCCGCCGTCCACGCGCAGCAGGCGCTGATGGGCCTTCGGTGCGTGGCGGGCCAGGGCCTCGATCAGGAGCCCGGCATCAACGGGCTTGCGCAGGTGGTCGTCGCAGCCGGCCTCGAGACAGGCCTGCACGCTCGCTTCGCTCGATCGGCCGGTCAGCGCGAGCACGACGACGGGATCCCGCCCGAGTTCTTCCTCGATGGCGCGGAGCAGGCGCGTCGTGCTGAACCCGTCGGCGAGCGGCATGTCGAGGTCCATCAGGACGGCGTCGTAGTCGCCCTCGCGGAACATCTCGGCCGCGACGAGGCCGTCGGGCGCCGGGTCGGCATCGTGCTCGGCCTCGCGCAGGATCGCGAGGGTCTCCTCGCGCGCCACGTCGGAATCGTCCACGACCAGCACGCGGAGCCGGTCCCCCGAGGCAACGTGTCCGTGGAAGATCGGCTCGCGCCGCACCGCGGACGGGGCTTCGCTCACCGGCGGCGCCTCCGCCTCCTCGGCGGCCGGGCGCTGGCCTTCGGCGAGCAGGGCATCGAGCCGGCCGAGCAGCCCTTCGCTCGCGCGCGAGAAGGAGCGGACGTAGCCCTCCTGTTCCCGGGTGAGCTCGGTCTCGAGCAGGAGGTCCGCCATGCCGAGCACCGTGTGCAGCGGCGTCCGAAAGTCCTGGGCGAGTTCGGCGACGAGGTCGGCGCGCAGGTGCGACGCGGCCTGCCCCTGCGAACGGGCGGCGGCCAGCTCCTGCTTCACGCTGCCGAAGGCGATGGCGTGGCGCATGGCCCGGATCAGGGTGTCGCCGCTCATCTGGCCCTTCACGAGGTGGTCGAAGGCGCCGTCGGCGAGGAGCTTCTTGGCGACCTCGGCGTCGGCGAAGCTGCTGAACACGATGATCGGAAGGTCCGGGCAGCGTTCGTGGAGCGCGTGGTAGGCCCAGGGCCCCGGCGCATCGGGCAGCGAGAGATCGACGAGGGCGAGGTCGAACTCCTGCTTGGCGAGACAGCCCTCGGCATCGCCGAGGCTCTCGACCTGCCAGAGGTCGTACTGGGTTTCCTGCGCGCGGCGAAGCCAGATCTGCACCAGCTCCGCATCGCCGGCGTCGGCCTCGGCCAGGAGCACGCGGTAGCGCAGCGCGCCCGCGATGGCGTGGGGGGGTGTCACCGGGCATGCCTCCTCGGCATCCTCATCGTCCGTTCCGGCCGGGAGCCGGAGCGCGGCTCCCGAAAATGGGGGCTTCCCCGGAGCCCGCGTGCGGCGTTCTCCCGGGCGCGGCACCGGGCGAACCCCCCGGGCCCGGGGAGCCGCTTTGGGGAATACTCCGGGCATGGCAACCCTACTCGTCACCGGCGGCGCTGGCTTCATCGGCGCCAACTTCGTGCGGCTGGCCCTCGCGCGAGGCTGCGAGCGGCTCGTGATCGTCGATTGCTTCACCTACGCCGGACATCGCGAGAGCCTCGAAGGCGTCCTCGAAGACCCGCGCGTGGCACTCGTCGAAGCGGACATCGCGGACGAGGCGGCCATGCAGCGCGCCTTCGCCGAGCACGCGCCCGACCGGATCGTGAACTTCGCGGCCGAGAGCCACGTCGACCGCTCGATCGACGGGCCGGGCGCCTTCGTGCGGACCAACGTCGTCGGAACCTTCGCGCTGCTCGAGGCGGCGCGCCTGCGCTACGCCGGGCTCTCGGGCGAGGCCCGCGACGCCTTCCGCTTCCTCCACGTCTCGACCGACGAGGTCTTCGGCTCGCTCGGGCCCGAGGGCGCCTTCAGCGAGACGACGCCCTACGCGCCGAACTCGCCCTACTCCGCGAGCAAGGCCGGCGCCGACCACCTCGTGCGCGCCTACCACGAGACCTACGGCCTGCCGACCCAGGTGACGAACTGTTCGAACAACTTCGGGCCCTACCAGTACCCGGAGAAGTTGATCCCCCTCGTCCTGCTGAACGCCCTCGAGGGCAAGGACATCCCGATCTACGGGGACGGCGGGAACGTCCGCGATTGGCTCTACGTGGAGGATCACTGCGAGGCGATCTGGACCGTCCTCGAAAACGGCCGGGTCGGACGCAGCTACAACGTCGGCGCGAACTGCGAGCGCACGAACCTCGAGCTGATCGACGAGCTCCTGACCCACCTCGAGGCGGCCGTCCCCGGCGCCGAGAACCCGGCCCTCGCCGGCCGCGGCATGAGCCAGTACGGCGACCTCAAGACCTTCGTCCAGGACCGGCCCGGACACGACCGCCGCTACGCCATCGATTCGAACCGCCTGCGCGGCGAACTCGGCTGGCAGCCCCGGCACGGCTTCGAATCCGCCATGGCGGCGACGGTCGGCTGGTACCTCGAGCACCGCGACTGGTGCCGGGCCGTCCTCCAGGGCAGCTACGACCGGGACCGCCTCGGCCTGTCCGAATAGCCCGGACGCCGCGACGGGTGGGAGGGAGGCCTGCCGGACCGACGTCACGCACGGCTCGGTGGCGACCGGCATCGGGGATGGGTTTACGGTCCGGCAGACCTCCCTCCCACCCGACGCTCCTCGGTGATGCGGTACACGACGGCGCGCGGATCCCTCGAATCAGGACAAGGGGCAGGCCGGGGCCCCAGCCGGGACCGTAAACCACGCCCGGCCGTTCGCATGGAACCCATGTGCGTGACGCCGGTCTCGGCTGGGGCCCCGGTCTGCCCCGCAAGGAAAAGCCGTAGCTGGCGGGAGCCGATGTCGGCGCCCGAGCGTCGGAGAATCGATGGAGGGGTCGGAGAACGCGGCCCGTCGAGGCCGGCGGGCGCCTGCCGCGCCGGGTTCAGCGGCGGTCAGGGCGCAGGCGGGGGCGAGGGATCAGCCCTTGAGCTGCCTCGCCACGCACTGCTTGCAGATCCCGTGACTCACGGCCTGGCTGGCCTGACGGCCCGAGGCTCGCTGGATCAAGGTTCCGCACCATGCGCAAAGCGTACTCATCAAACGGTACGTGGACCGGAGCACCCCGGACGTGGCGCGGAAATCGTCCGAAAAGTGAGCCTCCGCCGACGAATTCCGTCACCCGTCGTCCCTCCGGGGAGGGCACAAATCTGACTTCTCTAATGATTCCAGCGCCTTAGGCCGAAACGGATCCGGTCGGTGGGGGGTTCTACCGGGCGCAGGCCGGAGGCAACCCGGAGGCGACTTTCCGGTGCTCTTCCGGTCGGCGGCCGAAACGCGCGCGTCGGCCGGGCGGCCCGGAACCGGCAGTACCTGGCCGGAGCCCCCGCCGCGAAAGGGAAAACCCGGCCCCGGGGCCGGCTGGCACGTTCGTTGAAAGGTTCCCCCCCGAACCCAACTCACCGAGATCGGTTTCCGCCCGATGCAACACACCGTCCTTTTCGTCGATGACGAGGTCAACATCCTCAAGGCCCTGAAGCGCCTCTTCCGGTCCGACGACTGGAACGTGATCTGCGCGTCCCGGGCCTCCGAGGCCCTCGAGCAGCTCGACCGGCAGCCGGCCCAGGTCGTCGTGACCGACCAGCGCATGCCCGAGATGAGCGGCGTCGACCTGCTCTCGAACATCCGCGCCAAGTACCCGGACATGGTCCGCATGATGCTGACCGGGTACACGGAGATGAACGTCGCCGTCGAGGCGATCAACCGCGGCGAGATCTACCGCCTGATCACGAAGCCGTGGAACGACGAAGAACTCAAGGCCACGCTCCGTCAGGCCTTCGACCACTACGACCTGAAGAACGAGATCAAGCGGCTGAACCAGGTCACCCGGGAGCAGAACTTCAAGCTCCAGGACATGAACCGGAACCTCGAGGGCAAGGTGCGCGAACGCACCAAGCAGCTCGATCTGAAGCACCAGGAACTCCGACAGGCCTACGTGCAGACGATCGCGGCCCTCGCCGAGGCCGTCGATGCCAAGGACACCTACACCCGCGGCCACTCCGAGCGCGTGGGCGTCTACGCCTCGAAGCTCGCCCGCGAGCTGTCCCTGCCGAAGGAGGTGATCGAGCGCGTCTACATCGCCGGCCTCCTCCACGACGTCGGCAAGATCGGCGTGCGCGACGCGGTCATCACCAAGCCCGACCGCCTGACCGAGGAGGAGTACGAGGAGATCAAGCTCCACCCGGAGATCGGCGCGAAGATCCTCGAGCCCGTCGACTTCCTGCGCGACATCGTGCCGTGCGTGCGCCACCACCACGAGTGGTTCGACGGCTCGGAGATGGGCTACCCGGAGCGCCTCAAGGGCGACCGCATCCCCCTGCCCTCGCGCGTGATCCTCGTGTCGGACACCGTCGAAGCCATGACGAGCGATCGGCCCTACCGCAAGGGCCTGCCCATGGAGGCGGTGCTCGCGGAGCTCTCGAAGTACTCGGGCAGCCAGTTCGACCCCAAGTGCGTGAACGCCATGCTCGGCCTGCTCGATCGCGAAGGCGAAGCCTTCATCAAGCGCGACCAGAAGTTCGACATCTACGAGTTCATCGAAGGCTAGATGAACACGAGGCCCCGATGAGTCGATCGACGGAACCCCACGAATCCCCCGATGGACCGGCGGCTCCGCTCTCGGCCCTGACCCTCGACGCCGACCCGGCCCTGGCCCGGGAGCCGCGGCTGCTCGTCGATCCGCGCTTCCTCGGCGTCCTCCACTTCGAACTCACCCAGAAGCTCGGCGTCGAACAGGCCGCCGAGAACCTGATGCAGCTCGGCTTCCTGCGCGGCCTGCGCGACGCGCGCACCCTCGTCCAGCGCAGCCGCGGCAGCGACCCGATGCTCGGCGGCGCGGTCCCGATGGCCCCGCTCCTCGCGCTCCGCCTCGGCCACCGCCGGAGCGACTCGGAGCGCGGCCCTTCCATCCAGGGCGCCTGGCCCGACCAGCCGGAAGTCGAGGCGCGGCTCTCGACGCTCGGGCCCGCACCGCACCCGACCTGCTTCGCGAGCGCGGGCTACGCCTCGGGCTGGCTCTCGGGGCTCCACGACACGGACCTCCTCGCCCTCGAGACCCGCTGCGCCGCGAGCGGCGACGACGCCTGCCGCTTCGTAGCACGGACGCCCGAGAGCTGGCGCGCCCTCGGCGACCCCGCGGCGCGCGAGATCCTGCGCTTCCTCCCCTTCGAAGACCTGCGGCGCGTCGTCAACGTCGAACTCGCGGATGCCTGCGGCCAGGACCTCGAGGCCGAGGCCATGGGCGCAGAGTCGCCGGCCGTCCACGTCTGGGGCCCGGTGATGATCCTGCCCTTCTCCGGGGCCGACGAGTCCCTGCGTGCCGTCGACCTGATCGGGCAGGATCCCCAGGCGCGCGAGGTCAGCGTCGTGATCCTCGATCTCGGCGGCGTCATCCTCGACGAAGCCTTCGGCGCGGTCGCCCTCGAGCGCACGCTCGACGCCATCGCCTCCTGGGGCGCCGAGGCGATCCTGACCGAAATTGCCCCCCTCTCCGAGGCGGTGATCGCGGACCTCGACCCCGAGCACGTGATCGTCTGCAAGGGCATGGCCGAAGCCATCTCTCTCGGCTTCCAGATCGCACGCGCCCAGCAGAGCCCGCTCTAGAATTCCTCCAGACCGGCTCCGAGACGGCCGATGGCGCAGGAGAGGAACTGTTCTCCGATGCCGAGCCACCCGTGCAAGCTGCCCCGCGAAGGCACATTCCAGGAGCACCCGCTTCCGCGCGTGTTGTTGGCGGCCGCGCACGAACGCGCAACGGGAACGCTCGAGATCTCCCGCGAGCGGCTGAGCAAGCGCATCACCCTCGACGCCGGCGTCCCGGTCTTCGTCGAGTCGAACCTCGCGCGCGAGAGCCTCGGTGCGCAGCTCGTCTCCGCCGAGCGCATCAGCGCCGAGGACCAGGAGCGCGTGTCCGCGTACGTGAAGGATCGAGGCGCACGGGAAGGAGCGGCCCTCCTTGCGCTCAAGCTGATCGAACCGAAGGAGCTCTTCGTCGCCCTGCGCGACCAGGTGCGCCGCCGCATCGTCGACGCCTTCTCCTGGCCCGATGGACGGTTCCGCTTCGAAGCGGCGGACGCCGGGCGCGACGAAGCCCAGGCCTTCCGCGTCGACCCGATCGTCATCGTGCAGCAGGGTCTCGCCACGCACTGGAGCGTCGAGCGCCTGCTCGCAGATCTCGAGGCGCGCCTCTCGCAGCACGCGGTTCCGAGCGAGACCTTCGAGGCGCTCTCTGCGCGACTCGAAGCGCCGGCGGACGGCGGCGGCCTGCTCGACGACCTCGACCCGATGCGAACGTTCGGAGAAGCGGTCTACCGCTCGCCCTCGCCGGACCGCCTCGCCTGCGCCTGGCTCCTCGCCGAGAGCGGTGCCCTCGCCTTCCAGGACGGCCCGCCCGCGGACCCCGCCGCGGGTGAGCCGGGCGAAGCTGCTGACGCCGCCGAAGGCGAGGACACGGAGCCCACCCTCGAGTTCCTCTTCGAGGATGCGCCCGACGACGACGCGACCTCCGACACCGCGGGCAGTCACGGTCCGGGTGGGACCGACGCCGCCCTCTCGCCCGAGGCCGAGCAGCTCCGCAAGGAGATTCTCGAGAAGCACGAACGGATCGACGAACTCAGCCACTACGAGCTCCTCGGCGTGCCGTCCGACGCGGGCGAAGGACCGATCAAGAAGGCCTACTTCCAGCTCGCGAAGCGGGCCCACCCGGATGCGCTGGCGCGCGTCGGACTCGCCTCCCTGCACCGCGAGGCCAACGAGCTCTTCGCGCGCATCGCCCAGGCGTACCAGACCCTTTCCGACAAGGGGCGGCGCAAGGAGTACGACGCCAAGCAGGCGGGCGACGCCGGCGGAACGCCCTCGAGCGATGCGAACCGGCTGGCCCAGGCCGAGACGCTCTTCCGCAAGGCCGAGATCATGATCAAGATCGGAAACTTCGGCGGCGCCCTCGACTTCTTGAAGCCGTGCGTGGAGCTATGGCCCGACGAGCCGGACTACCAGGGCGCCCTCGGCTGGGCCCTCTACAAGAACCGCCCGGCCGACCGGGATGGCGCCCGCGAGCACCTCGAGCTCGCCCAGGCCGCCAAGCCGAACGACCCGCTCCTGTGCTTCCGCCTGGGCATGGTACTGCGCAAGCTCGGCGAGGCGGAGCGCGCGCAGGAGCTCCTCGACCGCGCGAAGTCCCTCGAAAAGAAGGGCTAGCTAGATTCCGGCTGCGCGCTTCGTATCGTCACCGTCAACGTCGCCGACTGAGCGTCGTCGATCCACATGTTCTCGCCTTGGAGGGAGAATCGAACCTCCTTCTCGAATGACGCAGCGACGCCATCGAGATCGACCGTCTCAGTCGATACTTCGGACACTCTCAAGACCGAACTCCGAGCTCCAGAAATACGCACACGGGGTGGAACGACTGAGACCTCCTGAAGAATGAAACCTGGCGCCGGTTCGCCGACTATGTCGGGCCTGACTCGGACGAAGCGCTGAGACCTTAGATCAAACTTCGCTCGAATCTGGCTCGGAGCCCGAGAGACGACCCTGATGCCGTCGGGAAGACTGACCAGTAGCTCGTTCACCTCGTACCAGCTCTCTCCAAGGTTCGCCGCACTCAGATTCAGTGGGTATTCGAGATCATTTCTCTGAAGCAGCTCCGTGACATGGGACCGAACCCCTTGTACGCGGAGACTCACCGCATCCGTCGTCAGATCGGTCAGAACGAACCGCTCTGGTAGCGAGTGAGGGACCACAGGAACGTCGATGCCTGCCTCAGCGAGAACTGGCCCAGTCGCTGAGAGCCATATCCAACAGAGCGCCAACACGAAAGCAGAGATCGTCAGCGTGGGCCGCTGCATGAAGACGCGGGTGAGGAACTGAAAATCTGACCTCATCGATCTCAGGACCGAGTTCAGATCCCGAGACGCGGTGTCGTGGCTCGGCAGTGACTCGCGAACCCGAGAAACCAGTCGGTCGAGATCGTAGTTCCAGCGTGGATGGGTCAGCTCGTGCGCGTGCAGGGAGGCAAGAGCCCGAAGCTCGCCCGGAAGCTCGGAGGCCGCGGCCATTCTTGCCCCCCGCACGAGTACCGGCACGACCAGTACATCCTCACGTTCCAGTGCGCGAGATACCTCGTGCCTGACGAAGTCTCCGGGCTGGTCGATCCGCTGACCTCCCGTGCTAAGGGGACCGCGCCAGTTGGTACCGATGACCGCCACGAAGACGGCGCTCTCCTCAAGTGAGCGTTCGATGACCTCAAGGAAGTTCGCACCAGGGGCCATCTCGTCGACGTCCATAAAGACTCGACTCTCTCCAAACTCAGCCACTAGGCGATCGTAGATACGTCCGGCATAGCCTTCGGCGTCGTCTCGGCGGTAGCTAAGCAAGATCTTTGTCTGCTTGGATTCGCTCATCTCCAGGAGCGGCATCCTACACTGGATCAGACCAGCTGGGCGCACCTAGCGCGGCCGGGGATCGCTCAGCAGGACGAGTCGCTCGGGTTTGCTTCGTGCCGTCGTGATCGAAGCCAGCGTCACGCCGGCTTCCTTGTCTCCTTCGAAGCGCCAGAAGATCCGGCCGGTCCGGTCGCCGACGCGGATGAAGGGGCCCTCCTGGCGCGCCGCTCTCACCCACCACGCGTCGAGTGCCGCGGTCCGCGGGTGGGGGATCGGCGTGCGCGCGAGGACCACGCCGCTCGGGAGCCCGTAGAGCGCCCGGAGCGTCGGCTCGTCGAAGGCGGCCCCCGCAAGGAGCGCGCGGCCGACCTTCGTACTCTCCTTGGTGCTCTGGGCCAGGATGCCGCCCCCGAAGCGGGCGTGCCCCTGGAACCCCAGGGCGTGGGCGAGTTCGTGGAGCGCCACGCCGGCCACCTCGCCGGCAAACCACGCGTGGTCGGCGGCGTCCCATTCGTCGGTCTCCCGGCGGACGATCCGGATCCGGGCGCGCTCGAGGTGGGCGGGGAGCACCGCGCCGCGAAGCGCCTCGGCGCCGGTCTCCTCGAGGCGGCAGTCCGCCAGCGTGTAGCCCGTCCCCTCGGCGCGGGACGTGCTCTCGGGTGCGAGGAACTCGACCGTGATCTCCGCCGGCCCCGCCGGCTCGGCCACGGCCAGCGCGATGCCGAGATCGAGACCCTGCCACGCCGCGACGGCGGCTTCGAGAGCGCGTCGTTCGTCCGGTGTCGCATCCCCGGGCAAGGCGATGCGCACCGGCTCGTTCGACGGCCAGCGGCAGAAGAACTCGATCAGTTCCCCCCGAACGGGCAGCAGGTACGGCGTCGCGTCGCGCAGCCGGTGGTCCGGCAGCGCGGCGAGGGCCTCACGATGGGGCTCGAGGCCCGGCGGCTGCCAGGGCTCCGCACATCCGAGGAAGGCCGCACACGCCATGCCGAGCAGGATCCGTTTCATCGGCCCCGATCCTGCCACGCGAAGACGCACGCGCCAGTCGCGAGCAGCGCGCCACCGGCGGCGAAGGCCGCGGCGTAGCCCCGGGCGTCGATCAGTCCACCGAAGAGCGGCCCGCCGACCAGCATGCCGACGTCGAAGAGCGCGGTGAAGGTCGCCATCGCCGCGCCACGCTCCGCGTCCCGCGCACGGGAGACGACCAGGCCCATCAGGATCGGGAAGGTCATGCCGTGCCCGAGGCCGCAGGCGATGCCGGCGCCGATCAGGTCGCCGCTGCCGTCGGCCCGCACGAGCAGGACGAAGCCGAGCAGGAGGCAGGCCATGGCCGGAAAGAGCGCCCGCTTCGCGCCGATGCGGTCCGGCAGGCCGCTCAAGAGCAGCCGCAGGACCACCCCGGAGATCGAGTAGGCGTTGAAGAACGCCGCCATCGATCCGATGCCGCTCTCCATCACGAAGGGCTTCATGAAGGTGAAGGGGGCCGCGAGGGCCGTCGCGAAGACCCCCGTCGCGATCCACAGTGGCCGCAGGTCCGGCTGGCGAAGCGCCGCGCTGAAGCTTCGCGGCGGCTCGGCGTCGGGATCGCCCGGGACGTCCCGGAGCGGAAGCGAGAGCAGCAGAGACACGGCCGCGAGGACGGAGCCCGCGAGGAAGAGCATGTCGTAGCCCGCGCCCACTTCGATCCACTCGCCGATGGCCGCGCCGACCGAGATCGGCAGGAGCCCCGAGATGCCGAAAATGGCGATGCCCTCGGTGCGCCGGGAGGGCGGGATCAGATCCGCGGCGTAGGTGAAGAGCCCGGAGAAGAGCATCGCTTCCGACACCCCGTGCATCACGCGGATCACCGAGACCCAGGCGCCGATCGCGTCCACGGTCAGGTAGGCGGCGCAGACGCCGACGTTGAGCACGCCCCCGGCGATGAAGATCACGCGCCGCCCGCGGCGGTCCATGATCCGGCCGACGGTCGGTCGCGAAAGGATGGCCGCCGCCGCCGTGACACCCCAGATCAGGCCGACCTCCGTCTTGGTCGCGCCGAGATCCGTCAGGAAGCCCGGGAGATTCAGGAAGAGGTTGAAGGCCGTGCCCTGGAGGAAGTTCGCCGCGAAGGCGAGAGCCAGCGTGGGGGTGACGAGCCGCTCGCGCTGCAAGCTAGGGGCGCCGGTCGGCCGCGAACTCGAACAGGCGCTTGGCGCCCTCGGCCATGCCGGCGAAGCGCTGATCCTGGGTCTGCCCCTTGGCGAAGCGGAAGTAGATCTGCTGGAGCACGACGGCCATCTTGAAGGCGCCGAAGACGATGTAGTAGTCGAGGGTGGAAAGGTCGCGCCCGCTCTTCTCGCCGTAGCGCTCGGCCGCTTCGTTGCGGCCGATGAAACCCGGGAGGTGGGTCGGCATGGCGGACACCACGTCGATCTCGTCGTCGGCATCGCTCCAGATCCCGAGCACCGTGCCGAGATCGCAGAGCGGGTCGCCGAGCGTGCACATGTCCCAGTCGTAGACGGCGACGCAGCGGCTCGGGTCGTCCGGCGCGACGGCCATGTTGTCGAGCCGCCAGTCGTTGTGGAGCAGGGTCGGCGCCGGAGATTCGGGCCGGTTCTCGAGCAGCCAGGTGCGAACCTCTTCCGCGATCGCGATCTCCTCCGTCCGCGCGCGCTCGAAGCGTCCGGCCCAGCCCTTCACCTGGCGTTCGAGGAAGCCCTCCGGGCGTCCGATGTCGCCGAGCCCGATCGGTTCGGGATCGACGGCGTGGTACTCGGCGAGCACGTCGACGACCACCTCGGAGAGCGCGCGGTTCGCGGCCGGGTCCTTGCCGGAACCGAACTCCGGCGGCACGACGCCGCGCACGACGACGCCTTCGCGGCGCTCCATCACGAAGAACGGCGCGCCGATCAGCGCGTCGTCCTCGCACAGGCAGAAGGCTCGCGGGGCCTTCGGGAAGCCCTTCCAGAGCTTCGAGAGCGCGTTGTATTCCCGGACCATGTCGTGGGAGCCCGGTGCGACGGGGCCGAGCGGCGGGCGGCGCAGGACGTACTCGCGGACGGCGTCGCCTTCGCCGTAGCGCAGGAGGTAGGTGAGGTTCGCGTGCCCCCCGCCGAACTGGCGCACCTCGAGGGGCTTGTCACCGTCGGGGAGCTTGTCGCGGAGGTATTCGGCGACGCGCGCTTCGTCGAAGCGTTCGTCGCTGCGGACGTCGATGGTCTCGGGAGCGGGCTGGGGGGCGTCCTCGTCGGCCATGGCGCGGCGGATGCTATCACAACGGCTCCCGCGGCCCGCCGCGCGGATGGGGACCGGCGGCCCGGCCCTTCCGGCAGACCTCAGCGGAGCCGGACGCCCTCCGGCGCGGGGCCCGCATCGAACCCGAGCACTTCGCCGTAGAACCAGTGTTCGGCTTCGAGGCAGGTCACCACCGTCTCGGCCCTCCGGAACCCGTGACCTTCGCCCTCGAAGGAGACGTACGCGTGGGGCGTTCCGCGTTCGGCGAGCGCTTCCACCATGCGCTCGGTCTGGGAGGGCGGGACGACGCGGTCTTCCGTGCCCTGGAAGAAGATCACGGGCGCGGAGAGACCCTCGAGGTGGAAGAGCGGCGAGCGGCGTCGATAGACGTCGCGCCCTTCCGGCCAGGGAGCGACCAGCCGGTCGAGATAGCGCGACTCGAACTTGTGCGTGTCCGCGGCGAGGGCGGCCAAGTCCGCGACGCCGTAGCGGCTGCAGCCCGCTGCGAATCCCTCGTGGAAGGCCAGGGCCGAGAGCACGGTGAATCCGCCCGCGGACCCGCCGCGGATGACGAGGCGCGCCGGATCCGCGCCGCCGCGGCCGGCCAGTGCGCGCGCCGCAGCGAGGCAATCTTCGACGTCGACCACGCCCCATTCCCCGCGGAGGCGGTTGCGATAGGCCCGCCCGAAGCCGGTGCTTCCGCGGTGGTTCACGTCGACCACGGCGAAGCCGCGCTGGGTCCAGTACTGGATGCCGAGGTCGAGACCCGCCGACGCCGCACCCGTCGGCCCGCCGTGGATCCGGACCAGCGCCGGGGGCGCCTCCCCCGCCGGCCCCTCGACGGCCTCGTTGCACGGCGCGTAGAAGAAGGCGTGGGCGCGCTCGCCACCCGCGGTCTCGAACCACGCGGCTTCACCGCGCGAGACCCCCTCCGTCGGGAAAGGCAGCTCCGAGGCGGAGCGGACCGGCGTCAGAAGCCCGTCCGAGAGGCGCAGCTCGAGCACGTTCTCGGCGACTTCGGGCGCCGAGCCGATCAACGCGACGCGGCCCCCGTCCGCGGACACGCTCGTCACCTCGCACAGAGGCAGGCCGAGATCGCGCAGGGCTCCCGAGACGAGATCGAGGTGCGCGACCGAGGCCTTCCCGTCGTCCCGCACCGCGCAGACGATCGCGTCTTCGCCCAGGAAGGCCCAGGTCGTCATGCCGAAGACCCACTGCGGGACGCCGAACTCCGATTCCCGCGGGCAGAGGTTGCGGACCGCTCCCTCACGCTCCTGATGGAGATTCCAGAAGCCGTCGCGGTCCGAGACGAAGGTCAGCCGCCCCGCGGGCGAGTAGCCGGGCTGGAAGATCGACTCCTCGCCTCCGCCGGCGACCCGGCGCGCCGGCCCGGCCGGGCCCTCCGGGCCGAAGGGCAGCTCGCGGAGCTCCGTCGCATCCCAGGGCATGTCCGGATGGTCCCAGCACAGGTAGGCGAGCCGGCTGCCGTCGGGCGAGAAGCACGGCGAGCTCACGAAGTCGTGACGCGAGGCGAAGGCGACGGGCGTTCCACCGGCGAGCGGGAACGCCATCAGGCGGTTCTTCGTCTCCCCGTCCGTGGTCCGCTCCTCGACGGCGACGAGCCATCGCCCTCCCGGGGAGACGGCCAGGTCCGCATACGCCGCATCCGCGGCCGTCCCGGCGACCGGCGCGGGCGACCCGTCCTCGGGCGCGCGCCAGATGCCCCCCTCGCTCGAGACGAAGAAGACGCCGGCGCCCCCCACCGTGTAGTCGCCGCCGCCGTACTCGTGGACGCGGGCTCGCGCCGACACGTCCGGCGGGAGGAGGTCTTCCACCGGCTCGCCGGCGGCGGCGCGGCAGATCACCTGCCTTCCGCCCTCGGCCGGCCTTCCTTCCACCCAATGGATCCGCCCGCCGTGTACGCGGGCCTGAGAAATCCGAACGCCCGAGGCCGCGGCGGCGGAGGCGGAGAGGCGGGAGGGCCAACTTCCGAAGGGAAGAGGTTTCATGCGGCGAGTCTAGCGGCGGCTCGCGGAGCGGAGCGGCCTGGCGCGCTCAGGCGGAATCGACGGCGGTGCGTGCGCCGGAAACGCGAGCGCGATGCCGGGGGCGTCCCCGAGCCCGTGCAGGCCCGGGGACGCCCCGGCGGCAGGAATCCCGGACCTACTCGAAGTACTGCCAGGGATGCTCCGGCTCGACGATCTTCTCGTAGCCGTCCGGAATGGCGATCGGCGCGGTCAGGATCTCGTAGACGCCCACGACCTCGCGGCGCGCGAAGCGATACGTCCCCTTCACCAGGCCCACGATCAGACCCTGGACGGGGTTCGAGGCCTTCGCCTCTTCGACGATGGTCCCCGGGACCTCGAGCACGCCGAACACGGTGCTTCCGAGGCCGCGCTTGAACTTGGTCATGGCGTCCTGGGCTTCGGCCTGGCCGGAAACGCCCAACGTCGCGGCGAATGCCACGACCGCCAGAGCCGAGACGAACTTCGATCGATTCTTCACGGTAACCCCCCAAGTTTCACTGGCCGGCGCCGGACCCCCGGCGCCGAACCCGTCCGGCCGGGATGGGCCCGGCCAGAGGCGCAAGTTAACGACTTTCCCCTGGGAAAACAGGCACCCGAGGCCCGTACCTGCGGACTCGCGGAGCCCCGCAGTCCGGCCGGGGAGCCCCCCAGGTCCGGACCTCGGAACGCCCCGGGCCGGCCCCTGCGAGCACGGCTCCGTCCCGCCCGGTCCAGAGCAGGCGGACCCCGGCCGCGGCGAGACGCTGGCGAACGTCCGGGTGCGGCATCTCGAAGCGGCCATTGCAGGGCGCCGAGGCGACGGCGAGGACGGGTCCGACGGCGGCCAGCCACGCGGCCGTACTCGAGGTCCGGCTCCCGTGATGCGGAAGTTTCAACCACTCCGCGGCGAGCGGTGCGCCGCTCGCGAGCAGCCGCTGCTCGGCATGGGCCTCGATGTCGCCCGGCAGGAGCAGACGCGTCCCCGCGAGCGTCACGCGCAGGACCAGCGATCCGTCGTTCCGGCCGAGGCCACCGGCGGGCGGCCAGAGGAACTCGACGTGCAGGTCTCCCAGGGTCTCGGGCGGATCGCCCCGCCCCCGCTCCTCGACCGCGACTCCCCGGCGCGCCGCGGCCTCGCGCAGCGCATCGAAGCCCGGGTCGGTCCGCGCACCCCGCGGAACCCAGACCGCTCCGGCGGGCACGCGCGCGAGCACGCTCGCGACGCCGCCGGCGTGGTCGAGGTCACCGTGGCTGACGACGATGCGTTCGAGCCGCGCCACACCGAGGGCGCGGAGCGCCGGGACGACGACGGAGCGGCCCGCGTCGAAGCCGCCCCGCTCCGTCTCGATCGCCGTGCCCGCGTCCACGAGCAGCGCGGCTCGCCGGCCTTGAACGAGGGCAGCGTCGCCCTGGCCGACGTCGAAGAACACGACGCGGGGTGGCGGCGGCGCGACGGCAGACGACGGCCCGAGTGCGAGCAGCAGGGACTGCGCCGCCAGGAGCGCGATCCGCATGCGGAGCCGCGTCACACGGACCGCGAGACCGGCGAAGGCCAGTGCCGCCGGAAGGACCGCAGCGGCCGGGCGCGCCACCGCGTCGAGGACGGGAAGACGCGCGGACCCGAGCGAGACCGCGGCCAGGGAGGCTGCCGCGAGACGCTCCGCCGCGCTCGCGAGCGCCGTCCCCACCGGCCCTTCGAAGCCCGTCGCGAGACAGGCGAGCCCGGAGACGGGAAGCAGAACGAAGGCGGTCCACGGAACCGCGACGAGGTTCGCGAGAACCCCGACGGGAGCCACCTGCCCGAAGTGCCAGGCCGCGAGCGGAGCCGTCGCCAGGATCGCGAGGGTGGAAGCGTGAGCGAGGCTCCGGAGCCAGCGACGCGTCCGGCCCTCTTCGGGGCCAGGCTCCGGAAGCCCCGCGGCGACCAGGCCGGCGGTGGCCGCGAAGGAGAGCTGGAAACCGGCATCGAAGAGCGCGGCCGGGTCGCGGCCGAGGATCCAGAGACTCGCGAGCGCCAGCGGGTGAAACCGCTGGCGGGGCCGCCCCGACCCCCACGCCAGCCCCAGCGCCGCGAGCAGGATCCACGCTCGCTGGACCGGGATCGCCGGCCCGGTGAGGAGTGCATAGACCGAAGTCGCGACGAGAGCCGTCGCGAGCGCCGGACGCCGGGCATCGCCGCGCGCGCAGAGCGCCGCAGACCGGGAGAAGAGCCAGCGCGAGCCCGTGAAGACCAGGCCGAACGCGAGCGTGAGATGCAGCCCGGACACGGCGAGCAGGTGGGCCAGGCCGAGGGCCGCGAAACGTTCGCGATCTTCGCGCGCGAGGCCGGCCCGGTCGCCGAGCGACAGAGCGGCGAGGAGTGCGCCGCCGGCGCCCAGACCATGAACGCGTTCGATGCGCTCGCGCCTCCAGCGGGAGAGGCGCCGAATCGGCCCCTCCCCTTCGCCGCCCACACGGACGGCCAGCTCGCGGTGCGAAACCCGCAGGCGCGCGCCGACGCCTCGCCGACGCCAGCGGCGATCCCCATCGAAGCCTCCCGGGTTGCGCAGCCCGGCGAGCGGCCGCAGCACGCCGTGGAGCCGCCAGCGCTCGCCCGCATGGGCGTCTGCGAGCGGGCCGTCCTCTTCGCCGAGCACGAGCGCGACGCGCTGCGGGAGTGCGCGATGGCCTTCGGCGTCCCGCAGCGCGCGCAGGATGCGCGTGCGCCCCTCCACCCGCGCGACGACGCCCTCGTAGCTCGTGGCCGTCGCGCGAGAGGGCGCGGCGTCCGCGGCGGCGAACCGGACGGCGTGGGCCGATGCGCCGACGAAGACCGCGGCGAACCCCGCGACGAGAGCCCGCGCGGCCGGCGGGCGAAGCCATGCCGCGAGACCGAGCAGAAGCCAGCTCGCGAGACGCAGCCGGACGGCCCCGGAGCCGACCGGCGCCTCCGACCACAGGCGGTCGGCCCACAGGATTCCGGCCGCGTGGCCCACGGCCAGGGCGGGAAGCAGCCCGCGAATGCGATGCAAGGAACGACCCCGGGACCGGGGCCGGCGAAGCTAGCAGAGGCCGGCGAAGCGGGCGCCGCGGCGTTCACCGCCGCCAGGCGAAGGGGACCTTCGTGTGGTCCGCCTCGGCCTCGGCCTCCGCCAGGCGCTCGAGGGTGCTCGCGCGCTGAGAGCCGAGGCGCGCGAGCTTTCGCGAGCGGCTCGCCGGCGTGCGCTCGATCTCTTCCTGGATCGACTGCAGCTGCTTGCGGAGGTTCGCGAACAGGCCGCGCCACTGGGCCTCGGTGCGTCCGCCGCGAACGGCGTCGCCGCCCTGATCGATGGGCGTCAGATGGACGAGCCCGCGCGCGCTGTCGACGCGGTACTCGAAGTGGTTGAAGTAGGAGAGCCCGAGCAGACCAATCGGCAGGGAGTCGCTGACGCTCGCCTGGACGTCCTCGACGCGAGCGCCACCGATGGAGACGGAGTCGAGGGTGACGAGCTGGGATTCGATCACGCCGTTCGCGGTGTGGTAGGTCTGGGTGGGTGTGTTCTCGTCGGTCTCGATCCCGAGCTCCTCGACGAACTTGCGCGGCACCGCCACGTGGGTCGCCCCGGTGTCGATGATGAAGGGCGCCACGACCGAATCGTTGAGCTCCACCATCACCGGGAGGTTCCGCCCGCCGGGGGGAATGCGGATCGTGTAGGTCTTCTTCTCGGCCTGGCTCGTGCGTCCGTAGGAGGAGGCGCGCCGCGCCGGCGCCGGCCGCGGGCGGCTCGTCGTGCGCTGGACCGCGTCCGAAGCCTCGCGCTCCCGGGCCCCCTGCTCGGAGCGCAGGCGCTGGCGGGCCGGCACCTTCGAGAGGTCCGTCGTGTAGTGGAGCCTCCCCTCCGCATCGACCCACTTGTAGATCTCGGCGGGCGCGGCCGCGGGCAGCGCCAGCACGAGCAGCGGAGCCGCGAGCAGGAGCCGAGCGAGCCAGCCGAGGGCCCTGCGCGGCGAATCGGTCGAAGGACGCATCCCGGACTCATCGGAAACCCCAGCGGCAGGCTTGACGCTCGCCGGCTGCACCGGGCGGGATTCAGGCGGAGGAGCTGCCCTCCCCCTGCGCCTCGCCTGCCGGAGTCTCCGGAGACCCGAGCGCGCCCTCCTCCGCTGCCGCGGCGGGATCCGCCTCCCGGAAGAAACGGTGGAGCATGACGGCGTCGGCTTCGGAGATGCCCGGCAGGGCCGCCAGGGTCTCGACCTCCGCGGAGCGGACCGCCGAAAGGCTGCCGAGTTCGCGCAGCAGGGTCCGCCGCTTGCCCGGGCCGATGCCGGGGAGCGCTTCGAGGATCGAGGTCAGGGTCATGCGCCGGCGCAGGGAGCGCTGGTACTCGATCGCGAAGCGGTGGGACTCGTCGCGCACGCGCTGCAGCAGGAGCAGACCGCGCGAGGACGGGGGCAGCAGCACGGCGTCCTTCCGGCCCGGCCGGAAGAGCCGCTCGGCCTTGAGCCCGCCCGAGCGGCGCACGCGCGGGCCCGCGCTCTCGTCGTCCCGCTCCTTGGCGATGCCGACCGTCTCGACCGAGAGTTCGGCGTCGGCGAGGGCCGCGGTCACGACGCCGAGCTGCCCCTTCCCGCCGTCCACCATGAGCAGGTCCGGCAACGGCTCGCGCTCGACTCGCGCCAGACGGCGCGTGACGACCTCCCGCAGGCAGTCGTAGTCGTCCCCGCCGCGGGCGTCGTGGATCCGGTAGCGGCGGTAGTCCGCCTTCACGGGCTGGCCGTCCTCGAAGCACACCCGGCTCGCCACGGCGAAGCTTCCCTGGAGGTTCGAGACGTCGTAGCACTCGATCCGGTGGGGGCGCGTCTCGAGGCCGAGCCGCGCGCAGAGCTCGTCGAGGGCGGTATCGAGGCTCTCGCGTTCCTGGAGCCGCCGGGTCAGGCCGAGCTCGGCGTTGTGCGAGGCCATCTCGACCAGCTTCCGGAGGTCCCCGCGCTGGGGCGTGCGGACGGGCACGCGGTGGTCGGCCCGCTCGGCGAGCAGCGCATCGAGGGCTTCGGCCTCGGGCACCGGGCGGTCGGTCAACACCTCGTCCGGAACGGGATGGCGGTCGCCGCTGCCGTAGAACTGGGCGAGGAAGGATTCGAGCACCTCGCCCTCTTCGAGCCGCACCTCCGAGAAGGCGTAGCCCGAGCTTCCGACGACGCGGCCCTCGCGCACGAAGAGCGCCTGGATCTCGACCTCGCCGCCATCCCGGGCGAGCCCGAACACGTCGCGGTCCACCGGGCGCTCGGTCACGATGCGCTGGCGCTCGACGGTCCGCTCGACGGCGGTCAGCCGGTCCCGGATGCGCGCCGCCTCCTCGAAGCGCTCCTCCTCGGCCGCCTTCTGCATGCGCGCCTCGAGGTCCTTGCGCAGGTCGTCCGAGCGGCCCCGGAGGAAGAGCGCGGTCCCCTGCACCAGGTCGGCGTAGGTCGCCTCGTCGACGCGGTCGCAGCACGGCCCGAGGCAGCGGTTCATCTCGAACTCGAGGCAGGGCCGGCCGCGGCGCTGGTAGTCGCGGAAGACCGCGTCGCTGCACGAACGCAGGGGAAAGATCCGTCGCAGGTTCGAGACCGCTTCGCGCATGGCCTGGCTCGAGGTGTAGGGGCCGAAGTACCAGGCGCCGTCGCGGCCGAAGCGCCGCACCTGGGTCAAGCGCGGCCAGGTCTCGCTCGGATCGAGACGCAGAGCGAGGTACTGCTTGTCGTCGCGCAGGCGGACGTTGAAGGGTGGCTTGTGCTGCTTGATCAGCTCGTTTTCGAGGAGCAGCGCATCCTTGACGTTCCCCGTGACGAGCACGTCCACGTCCGCGGCGCGCTCGACCATCGCCGGCATGCGCAGGCGGCCGTCGGCGCCGGGCGAGAGATACGAGCGCACACGCTGGCGGAGGCTCTGCGCCTTGCCGACGTAGAGCACGCGGCCCCGACCGCTCTTGAAGAGGTAGACGCCCGGGTCCGTGGGCAGGGTCGCGACGCGCTCCGCGAGCTTCATCGCCGCGCCTCGCGCATCAGGATTCCCGCAGGCGCTCCGCCTCGAGCGCCTGGATGCGGTCCCGCAGCGAAGCGGCCCGCTCGAAGTCGAGCGCCTCGGCCGCCACCTTCATCTCCTTGCGGAGGGCGTCGATCAGCTCCGGAAGCTCGTGGGTCGGGATCTCGGGCTCGGGCCGCTCGGGGCCCGCCTTCACCGTCGAGTAGTCCCGCTCCCAGATCGAATCGCGCAGGCTCGAGATGCGTTTCACCACGGACTTCGGCGTGATGCCGTGCTCGGTGTTGTAGGCCTGCTGGGCGGCCCGCCGGCGCTCCGTCTCCGCAAGGGTCTCGCGAATCGAATCCGTCCGCTTGTCGGCGTAGAGCACCACGCGGCCGTTCACGTTCCGGGCGGCCCGGCCGATCGTCTGGATGAGCGAGCGCGTCGAGCGCAGGAAGCCCTCCTTGTCGGCATCGAGGATCGCCACGAGGGAGACCTCGGGGATGTCGAGCCCTTCGCGCAGCAGGTTGATGCCGACCAGGACGTCGAACTTGCCCTCGCGCAGCTCCCGGATGATCTCGGTGCGCTCGATGGTCTGCACCTCGCTGTGCAGGTAGCGGATCCGAACACCGAGTTCGCCGTAGTAGTCCGTCAGCTCCTCGGCCATGCGCTTGGTCAGGGTCGTCACGAGAACGCGCTCCCCCGCCTCGGTGCGGGCGCGGATCTCGCCGAGCAGGTCGTCGACCTGGCCGGCCGCGGGGCGGATCTCGATCTCCGGGTCCATCAGGCCGGTGGGGCGGATGATCTGCTCGACCACCACGCCCTGGGACTTCTCGAGCTCGTAGTCCGCGGGCGTCGCCGAGACGTGCACGCACTGCTTCGGGATGCCCTCCCACTCGTCGAAGCGCAGCGGCCGGTTGTCGAGCGCCGAGGGGAGCCGGAAGCCGTAGTCGACGAGCGTCTCCTTGCGGGCGCGATCCCCACGGTACATGCCCCCGATCTGGGGCACGGAGATGTGGCTCTCGTCGAGGAACACCATGGTGCCTTCAGGGAGGTAGTCGTACAGCGTGTACGGCTTCTGGCCGGGTTCGCGGCCGTCGAGCCAGCGCGAGTAGTTCTCGACGCCGTGACAGAAGCCCATCTCCTTCAGCATCTCGACGTCGAACATCGTGCGCTGCTCGAGCCGCTGGGCCTCGAGCAGCTTTTGCTCGGCGCGCAGCTCGACCAGCCGCTCGTCGAGCTCCTGGCGGATCCCCGAAACCGCGCGGTCGAGGATCGCCTGGGTCGCGACGTAGTGGCTCGCGGGGTAGATCATCGCCCGCTTTGCCTTGCGCAGGACCTTGCCGCGGAGCGGGTCGATCTCCGCGATCGACTCCACCTCGTCGCCGAAGAACTCGACCCGGACCGCCTGCTCCGCCTCGTACTGCGGAAAGATCTCGACCACGTCGCCGCGCACGCGGAACGTACCGCGGTGGAAGTCGTGGTCGTTGCGCTCGTAGAGCATGTCGACGAGCCGGCGCAGGAGCTTGTCGCGGTCGAGGGTCATCCCGGTCTCGACGTAGGCATGCATCTCGCCGTAGGTGGCCGGGGCGCCGAGGCCGTAGATCGAGGACACGCTCGCCACGACCAGCACGTCCTTGCGCGTCAGGAGCGAGTGCGTGGCCGAGTGCCGGAGCTTGTCGATCTCGTCGTTCACCGACGAGTCCTTCTCGATGTAGGTGTCCGAGGACGGGATGTAGGCCTCGGGCTGGTAGTAGTCGTAGTACGAGACGAAGTACTCGACGGCGTTGTCGGGGAAGAGCTGGCGGAACTCCTCGTAGAGCTGGGCGGCGAGGGTCTTGTTCGGCGACATCACCAGGGCGGGCCGGTTCAACCGTTCGACCACGCAGGCCACGGTGAAGGTCTTGCCGCTGCCGGTCACGCCGAGCAGGGTCTGGTGCGGGTCGCCGCGCTCGAGCCCCTCGCACAGGGCGTCGATCGCCGCGGGCTGGTCGCCCTGCGGGGTGAACTCCGAGACCAGGCGGAAGCGCTCCTCGGTTTCGCTCATCCGCGCCTCCAGCGCGGCCCCTCCGGCGTATCCTCGATCGTGATGCCCTCGGCGGCGAGTTCGTCGCGCACGGCATCGGCCCGGGCGAAGTCGCGCGCCTTGCGGGCCGCTTCGCGCTCGGCGACGAGGCCGTCGATGCGCGGGTCCGACTCCTGGGCGGCCGGGGCGACCTCGGCCTCCGCCAACCCGAGCCCGAGCCAGGCATCGAACTCGGCGAGCAGGGTCCGGCGGTCGGCGGGCTCGAGCGCTTCCGAGCGCAGGACGTCGAACACCACGGCCAGGGCTCGCGGCGTGTTCAGGTCGTCGCCGATGGCCGCGCGGAAGCGTTCCTGGAAGGGAGCCAGACGCGCGTCGTCGGGCGACCCCGGCGCGTCCCGCAGCTCCGCCGCCTGGGCCAGCAGCCGCCGGTAGCCGGTCGCCGCCGCCTGGACGGCCTCGATCGTGAAGGCCTGCTGCTGCCGGAAGTGCGCCTGAAGCGTGAAGTAGCGGAACGCCAACGGCTCGATGCCCTCGTCGACCAGGTCCTGCACGACCAGCACGTGGCCCTTGGACTTCGAGATCTTGTCGTCGCCGAGCGTCAGGAACTCGTTGTGCATCCACACGTTGACCCAGGGCGGGTCGGCGAAGGCGCATTCGCTCTGGGCGATCTCGTTCGTGTGGTGGACCTTCACGTGGTCGATCCCGCCCGTGTGGATGTCGAAGTGGTCCCCCAGGTAGCGGCGGCTCATCGCGGAGCACTCGATGTGCCAGCCCGGGAAACCGCGCCCCCAGGGCGAGTCCCACTCCTGCTGCCGCTGCACGTCGGGCGCCGCGAACTTCCAGAGCGCGAAATCGCTCGGGTTCCGCTTCCCTTCCACGGCCGCGATGCGCCCGCCTTCGGCTTCTCCTGCCAGATCGAGGCGTGCGAACTCGGCGTAGCGAGGAAACTTCGAGGTATCGAAGTACACGCCGTCCGCGATCACGTAGCTGTAGCCACGTTCCTCGAGGGTGCGGATGAGCTCGAGCTGCTCGGGAATGTGATCGGTGGCCTTGCAGAGCACCTCCGGGGGGAGACAGCCGAGCCGCTCGCGATCCACCCGCCACTGCTCGGTGTACTCGGCGGCGACCTCTGCGGCCGTCCGGCCGCTCTTCGCGGCCGCGGCCTCCATCTTGTCTTCGCCCTGATCGACGTCGTCCTGGGTCAGGTGCCCGACGTCGGTCAGATTGATCACGTGGGTGACGCGCAGGCCCTCCCCGAGAAGGGCCCGCTTCAACGTGTCGGCAAAGAGCTGCGACCGCATGTTCCCGACGTGCTGGGGCGCGTAGACGGTCGGGCCACAGGTGTAGACCCGAGCGTGGCCGGGCTCGAGCGGCACGAAGGTTTCCTTGCGCCGCGTGCGTGTGTTGTAGAGCTCAAGCGTCACGAGCCGCCCTCGAGCAGCACCACGGCGAGGGCCGCGATGCCCTCGGCCCGCCCGATCGCACCCAGGCGATCCGTGCTCGTCACCTTCACGTTGACGCGCTCCACCGGTGCATCGAGCACCTTGGCCACGCTCTCCTGCATGGCCCCGACGTAGCCTTCGAGCCGCGGCTGCTGGGCGATCACCGTCGTGTCGAGGTTGGCGATGCGGAGTTCCGCCTTCCGGGCCATCGCCATCACGCGAGCGAGGATGTCGCGGCTGTCGATGCCGGCGAGCTCCGGGTCCGACGAAGGAAAGTGGCGCCCGAGATCGCCCTCGCCGAGCGCCCCGAGCAGCGCGTTCGCCACCGCGTGGAGCAGCACGTCGCCATCCGAGTGGCCCTCGAGCCCGCGCTCGTAGGGCACCGTGACCCCTCCGAGGCGGAGCGGACGACCCGCGACGAGCTCGTGGGCGTCGAAGCCCTGTCCCACGCGAACGCTCACTCGACCTCCCATTCTGGACGCCGCCGGGCCAGCCACGCTTCCGCGGCGGCGAGGTCCGAGGGCACCGTGATCTTCACGTTTTCGACGTCTCCGGGCACGGCCCGCACCTCGAGGCCCAGGGCCTCCACCAGCGCCGAATCGTCCGTGGCATGCCGCCCCTCGGCCTGGGCCTTGGCGAGGCCCTCGCGCAGCCAGTCGATGCGGAAGACCTGGGGCGTCTGGGCCTGGTGGTAGGCGGTGCGGTCCGGCGTTTCCCCGATGCGGTCGCCGGCCATCCGCTTCAGGGTGTCGCGGACGGGAACGGTCAGGACGGCCGCGCCGTGCTCGCGCGCGGTGCGTACGACCGCATCGATCCGTTCCTGCCGGATCAACGGGCGGGCGGCGTCGTGGACGGCGACGAACTCGGTCCCCCCGGGCGTGGCAGCAAGTCCCGCCCGCATCGAGTCCTGACGCTCCTCGCCGCCGAGGACGGGCGGCTCGACCTTCCCGATGTCGGCGATCTCGGCGAGACACGCCTCCCAGGGTGCAGCCAGGCTCGGCACCACGGGGATGACGCAGTCGATCTCCGGAGACGCCGCCAGGGCCCGGACCGAGTGCGAGAGCAGCGTGCGCCCCGCGAGCGTGACGAGACCCTTGGGAACGTCGCCCCCGAAGCGCTCGCCGCGTCCTGCGGCGAGAACGAGTGCAGCGACGGACATGGCGCCCGAGGGTAGCCGATCCGTCCGGTGGAGCCGGTCCCTGCGGGACCCCGGGCTGCTAACGTCGGCCGCGGAGGTGACCCGATGGCACGGAAGGTCTGGCTCGTACTCTCACTGCTGCTCGCGATGCAGGTCGGTTCGGCTGCCGCCGAGTCGCCGATGGCGCTGTCCCTCGACGACGCCATCGCGATGGCGATCGAGAACAACCTGAACGTCGAGATCGCCCGGCACGACCCGCTGATCGCCTGGGAGCGCAACCGGGCGGCGTGGGGCGCCTACGACCCCCTCGCCACGCTCGAGATCACCCGCGCGAGCACCGAGACGCCCATCGCCAGCGCCCTCCAGGCGACCAGCCGCACGGAGGACGAGGTGTGGAGCAACCAGTTCACCCTGTCCGGCGTCGTCCCGATCCTGAGCACCCAGTACGAGATCCGCGCCGGCGGAGACCGCACCAAGACCAACCGCTCGATCGCGACCCTGCGCGAACAGTGGGACAGCACGCTGATGTTCTCGATCAGCCAGCCCCTGCTGCGGAACCTCTACTGGAACGAACCGTGGACCGAGGTGAAGGTCTCGAAGCAGTTCTATCGGCAGTCCCTCGACCAGTTCAAGCAGGCCCTGATGGACATCGTCCGCGGGGTCGAGGAGTCCTACTGGGCGCTGGTGGCCGCCGACGAGCAGCAGCGCGTCGCGAAGAAGAGCCTCGAGGCCGCCAAGGAGCTCCTCGAGCAGACCAAGGTGCAGTACGACGTCGGCGTGGTGTCGAAGGTCGAGGTCTTCGAGGCCGAAGCCGGCGTCGCCGAGCGCGACGTCGATCTGATCGTCGCGCGCAACAACCTCGAGAACACGGGCGACCGTCTGGTCGACCAGGTCTTCGGGGAGCAGCTCACCGCGGGCTCGACCCTGCGCGTGAACCCGACCGACCGCCCCGATTCCGACACGAGCCAGAAGGTCGACGTCGAGGCGGCCACGGAGAAGGCGATGGAGCGCCGCCCGGAGCTCTCGTCCATCGATCGGCAGATCCGGCAGCAGGAGATCCAGCTGGCCTCCTCGCGCAACCAGCTCGCCCCCCAGGTCGACCTCAAGGCGAGCTACGGCTACCAGGGCCTCTCGGGAAAGCCCTGCGACCCGGCCGCCGCCGGCGGCGGGACCTTCAGCTTCTGCAGCGGCGTGCCGCCGGACATCCACTCGAGCTTCTCGCACAGCACCGAGGACTTCTTCGACCACGACGGCGCGGTGAACTGGAGCGTCGGCGGCGTCTTCTCGATCCCGCTCGGGAACCACGTCCCGCGGGCGAAGCGCCGCAGCGCCGAGATCGAGCTGCGCCGGGCGCGCACGACCCGCTCCCGTCAGGTCCAGGACATCATCCTCGAGGTCCGGGAGGCGGCGCGCGGGCTGCAGAGCTCGCGGGAGGGCATCCAGGCCGCCGAGCGGCGGCGGCTCGCCGCCGAGGAGCAGTTCCGGGCCGAGAGCATCCGCCTCGAGCAGGGCGAATCCACCCCCTTCGACGTGCTCCAGCGCGAGCGGGACCTCGTCGAGGCCGAGAGCCAGAAGATCAACGCGTTCCGGGCCTACCGGGACTCGGTGGTCGAGCTCGAACGGGCCCAGGGAACCATCCTCGAGCGCCACAACATCGTGGTCGATGAGGCGCGCCGCCTGCGATAGGCTGGCCGCCACGCGCTGCGACGACGCTGGGGGGCGCACCGATGGCACTGTTCGGCAGGGACAACAAGGAGAGCCAGGACGGCCGGGATCCGCACGAGGGGCGTGATTCCGGGGCCCGCCCGGGCTCCCCTTCGGGTTCCGAGGGCTCCGCGCCCTCCCCTGCCCGCGGCTCGAACTCCCCCGGCTCCCGTCCGGAACGCGATTCCCGATCCGTACCCCCGATTCAGGAAGCAAGCATGGCCAACGTTGGCAAGTCGATCACGATCAAGGGCGACCTCTCGGGCGACGAGGACGTCGTCATCGAGGGCAAGGTGGAGGGCAAGGTCTCCCTTCCGGAGAACCAGCTCACCGTGGGCGCGAACGGCATCTGCGAGGCCACCGTCCACGCGAAGAACGTCGTCGTGATCGGACGCGTCGCCGGGGACGTCTCCGCCATCGAGCGGGTCGAGGTCCAGGCGAGCGGCATCGTCGAGGGTGACGTGAAGGCGCCGCGCCTGGTCGTCGAGGAAGGCGCCGTGCTCAACGGCAGCATCTCGATGTCCAAGGGCGATGGCGCCAGCGCAAGCACGAGCACGCGGCCCAAGCCCCAGAGCTCGGCCCCGTCGCCGGCTCCCGCGGTCGGCGCGACGCCCTAGGGGCCGAGCGCGCTAGACCTGGGGAGCGGCCTTGGCCTTCGCCTTGGGCTTCGCGGCCTTTTCCGGGCCCTGCCAGCGCTCGAGCAGGATCAGGATCGGCGATGCGATGTAGATGCTCGAGTAGGTTCCGACCAGGATCCCGATCGTCATCGCGAAGGCGAAGGGCCGGATCACCGGGCCGCCGAGCACGAGCAGCGCGATCACGGCCACGAGGGTCGTTCCCGAGGTGAGCACCGTGCGGCCGAGCATCTGGTTGATGCTCCGGTTGATCACGTCCGGCAGGTCCGCGTTGGTGTGGAGTTCCATGTTCTCGCGGATGCGGTCGTAGATGATGATCGTGTCGTTCAGGCTGTAGCCGACGATCGCGAGCAGCGCGGCCAGGACGCGCAGGTCGAACTCCATCCCGAGCAGGATGAAGATGCCCGCGGTCACCATGACGTCGTGGAGCACCGCCACGATGGCGCCCGGGGCGAAGCGCGCGCTGAAGCGGAAGGCGATGTAGACGAGCACCATCAGCCCGGCGAGGCCCAGGGCCTTGAAGCCCGCGGCGCGCAGCTCGGCGCCGACCTTCGGGCCGACGTACTCGACCCGGTCCACCTCGAGCGGTCCGATGTCCTCCCGGAGCTTGGCCGCGATCGCGTCGACCTTCTCGCCCTTCTCGCCCTGATCGGACTTGAAGCGGAGCAGGTACTCGCGCGTGTCCGAGGCGCCGAAGCGCACCACGCTCGCGTCGGGGACGAGTTCGTTCGTCGCCGCGCGGATCGCGCCCTCGTCGACGTCCTCGCCGCCGGTGAAGTGGAGCTGGACCTCGGTGCCGCCCGCGAAGTCGATGCCGAGGCGGAAGCCGCGCGGCCCGATCGCGGCGAGCGAGACGACGATCAGCAGGATCGAAAGGATGGCCGCCGGCCGCGCGAAGCGGATGAAGTCGATCCGGGTGCCGGGTTGGATGATCTCGAAGGGCAAGGGACTCTCCGTTCCGCTAGATGGAGACGGCTTCCACCGGCCGGTCGCCCGGGTGGAGCTGGAAGAGCAGGCGCGTCACCACGAGTGCCGCGAACACGCTGGTCAGGATGCCGATGGCGAGCGTCACCGCGAAGCCCTTGATCGGCCCGGTCCCGAACTCGTAGAGCACGAGCGCGGTGATCAGCGTCGTGATGTTGGCGTCGAGGATGGTCCAGGTCGCCTTGTCGAAGCCGGTCCGGATCGCGCCGCGCGGGAGCTTCCCACTGCGGAGCTCTTCGCGGATCCGCTCGAAGATGATCACGTTGGCGTCGATGGCCATGCCGACGGTCAGCACGAGACCGGCGATGCCGGGCAGCGTCAGCGTCGCGCCGAACATCGACATCAGGCCGATGATCATCACCAGGTTGACCAACAGCGCGACGGCCGCGTAGCCGCCGGACCTCCGGTAGTACAGGCCCGCGAAGATGATCACCAGCAGCAGCCCGACGGCCGAGGCGTTCACGCCGCGGCGGATCGAGTCCGCGCCGAGCGCGGGGCCGACGGTCCGCTCCTCCTCGATCACCACCGGCACCGAGAGCGCGCCGGCGCGCAGGATAACCGCGAGCTCGCCCGCCTCGTCACTGGTGAACTGGCCCTCGATCTGGCCGCGCGTGACGATCTTGCTGCGGATGGTCGGGGCGCTGTAGACCTCGTCGTCGACGAGGATGCCCAGGGGCTTGTCGATGTTCGAGGCGGTCAGGTCGCCGAAGATCTCGGCGCCCTCGGGCTTCCAGGTGAAGTTCACGACCGGGCGGCTGCGCTGGTCGAAGCCGACCGCCGCGTGCTTCAGGTAGTCGCCCGTGATGTCGGCCTTCTCGGGCACGACGTACGCGAAGGTGACGCGGTCGGTCAGGCGGTCGCGCTGGAAGGCGATCTCGGTGCCCTCGGGCAGCCCGTCCGGGTAGCGCGCCAGGAGCAGCTCTTCGCTGCGGTCCGAGTCCTGCACGATCTTGAACTCGAGGAAGCCGGTCTGGTCGAGCAGCTTGCGGGCCTGCTCGCGCTCGAGCTCGCCGCCCGGGATCTGGACGAGGATCCGGTCGCTGCCCTGGCGGGTCACGACGGATTCCGGCACGCCCGTCTGGGGGTCTTCGATGCGGCGGCGCATGACCTCGAGCACCTGCCGCATGCCGTTCTCGCGCACCTCGCGCTGCCAGTCTTCGGTGAGCGCGTAGCGGATGCGGCCCTCTTCGGTCCCCACGACTTCGAGCTGGGTCGCCTCCGAGAGCGCCATTCGCACGGCCTCGACCGAGGCGCCCGCGGTATCGACGATCATCTCGTGCCCGTCGCGAACGGCGGAGACGGAACCCAGGTCCTTGGACTCGAGGTCGCGCTCGACCTGCCCGACCAGGTAGTCGAGCTCGTGGTCGATGGCGGTCTCGAGCTTCACGCCGAGCACCCAGTGGATGCCGCCGCGCAGGTCGAGACCGAGGCGCATGACGGTGTCCGGCAGATACCACGCGTCGGTGCGGGTCTCGTCTTCGGCCGCGTTCGAGCCCGCGAAGTACGCGAGCCCGAGCACCACGAAGAGCACCCAAGCGATGCGCAAGCGAAGGTTCACCTACTCTCCCCCCTCGGCGCGCGACACGCGCCGCTCGACACCCTTGCGATCCTGCTTCACGCGAACCCGCTCCCCCTTCAAGTTGGCGATCTCGAGGGTCAGCACGTCGTCGGTCGCGCCCACGACCTTGCCGTGCAGGCCGCCGACGGTGACGACTTCGTCCCCTTTTTCGATCGAGGCGAGCATCGCGTCGTGCTCCGCACGCTGCTTGTTCTGGGGGCGGATCAACAGCAGATAGAAGATGGCGAACACCATCACCATCGGAACGAGGAAACTCTGGAACAGGCCCGGCGCTTGCGCTTGGAGCCCGATCAGCAGGGGCAGGGATTCCATGGGTCGATCCGGCTCCTATCGCCTAGCCCTGGGCGTCCCGGCGCAGGGCCTCGGCGCGGTCCGTGGCCTCCCACGGGAACCCTTCCCGGCCGAAGTGGCCGTGGTAGGACGTGGCGCGGTAGATCGGCCGGAGCAGGTCCAGCGAGTCGATGATGCCGCGGGGCGTGAGATCGAAGTGCTTGTAGACGAGCTTCGAGAGCTCGCCGGCCTCGAGATCCGAGGTGCCGAAGGTCTCCACCCGCACCGAGACCGGCTCCGCGACGCCGATGGCGTAGGCGAGCTGGACCTCGGCCCGGCGGGCGATGCCCGCGGCGACCAGGTTCTTGGCGACGTAGCGGGCCGCGTAGGCCGCGCTGCGGTCGACCTTCGAGGGGTCCTTCCCGGAGAAGGCGCCGCCGCCGTGGCGGCCCATGCCGCCGTAGGTGTCGACGATGATCTTCCGGCCCGTGAGGCCCGCGTCTCCCATCGGTCCACCGACGACGAAGCGCCCCGTCGGGTTCACGTGGAAGATCGTGTCGTCGTCGAGCAGGTTCGCCGGCAGCTTCGGCCGGATGACCCGCTCGATCACGTCCTTGCGCAGCTGGTCGTGCGAGACGTCCGGCGAGTGCTGGCTCGAGAGGACGACCGTCTGGATGCGCACCGGCTGATCGCCTTCGTATTCGATCGTGACCTGGCTCTTGGCATCGGGGCGCAGGTAGTCGAGGTCCCCCGACTCCATGGCCTCGCGGTGGCCCTCCATCAAGCGGTGCGACCACAGGATCGGGGCGGGCATCAGCTCCGGCGTCTCGTCGCAGGCGAAGCCGAACATGAGGCCCTGGTCGCCGGCGCCCTGCTCTTTGTGCAGGCCCTCGCCCTCCGTCACGCCCTGGGAGATGTCCGGGGACTGACGGCCGAGCGCCACGTTCACGGCGCAGGTCGAGGCGTCGAAGCCCATGTCCGAGCTCGTGTAGCCGATGTCGTGCACGACCTGACGGATCAGCTGCGGGATCTGGATCTGCGCGGTCGTGGTGACCTCCCCCGCGACCATGACGAGGCCGGTCGTCGTGAGGGTTTCACAGGCGACGCGCGAGTTGCGGTCCTGCGCGAGCATCGCGTCGAGGATGGCGTCCGAGACCTGGTCACACATCTTGTCGGGGTGCCCCATGGACACGGATTCGGACGTAAACAGCGAGCGGCGGGCCATCGGCGGAAGCTCCTTCGGTTCCGCCAACGGCGGAAGCTCCTTCGGTTCCGCCAACGGCGGAAGTCCCTTCGGTTCCGGGGAGCGGAAGTTATAAGGGATGCCCCTGCCCGAATCAAACCCGACCGCCGCGGCGGTTCCTCAGTGGTTCCAGGGGTTTTGGCCGGCTCCCCGGCTCCGGGGGCCGGCCTAGGAGCGGGGCGGCGGCGTGGGCTCCGTGGGCTCCTCGAGGACCCGGCCCAGGGCCTCGACGGCCGCCCGGGCGTCGGCCCCGGTGGCCCGCACCCGGAGGGTCGTCCCCTGGGCCGCGGCCAGGGAGAGCAGGGACAGGACGCTCTTCCCGTTGACCCACTCGTCGCCGCGCGCGACCTCGATCTCGCTGGCGAAGTCGCCGGCCAGGGCGACGAAGCGGCCCGCGGGCCGGGCGTGCAGCCCGAGCGGGTTGCGGATCTCGAAGCAGGCTTCGAAGGCCGCGGCGCCGGCCGCCTCCTCGCGGGTCAACCGGAACCTCCCGGAAGGATCTCGCTGGCCACCGAGATGTTCCGCCGGCCGTAATCCTTGATGAAGGTCGCGAGCTCCTCGAGGCTCGAGGGCTCCACTCCCGTCGCGAGCTTGATCAACATCGGCAGGTTCACGCCGGTGACCACCTCGACGGGGTGTTCGTCGAGGAACGAGAGGCTGATGTTCGAGGGCGTGCCGCCGAACATGTCCGTCAGCACCAGCACGCCCTCGCCGCGGTCCGCTTCCTTCAGCGCGGCCTCGATGCCCGCGCGCATCTCGTCGACGCTCTGGGACGGCTCGATGGAGACGGCTCCGAAGGCCGGCGCATCGGGGACGATCAGACGCAGCGCCTGGATCAGCTCTTCGCCGAGGCGATAGTGCGTCACGAGTACGATTCCGATGTTCATGGGGCCTTCTCCCGGGCGCTCGGTCCAGATGCTCTCACGTGGGCTTGTCGGCGTCGCGGTGGCTGACGTTCACCTCACGATCCGCGGCGCGCAGATCTTGCGCGAGCTTCTCGACGATCGCCACAGATCGGTGACGCCCCCCGGTGCAGCCGATCCCGATCGTGAGGTACGCCTTGCCCTCCTCGTCGTAGAGGGGCAGCAGGAAGCCGAGGAGCCGCTTCAGGTGCTCGAGGAAGCTCCCGGTCCGCTCGGCCTTCAGGACGAACTCGGCGACTTCCGGCTCTCGGCCGGTCTTCGGCCGCAGGGCGGGCTCGAAGTGCGGGTTCGGCAGGAAGCGCACGTCGAACAGGAGCTCGGCCGAGCGCGGTGTGCCGAAGCGGTATCCGAAGGACAGGACGTTCACCACCGTCGAGCGGGTCGCCCCGACGACGTGCCGGACGATGGTCTCGCGCAGCTGGTGGACGTTCAGGCTCGAGGTGTCCACGACGACGTCGGCCAGGCGCGCGAGGTCGACGAGCAGATCGCGCTCGCGCTCGATGCCGTCCTGCACGTTCCCGCTCGGCGAGAGCGGGTGCACGCGGCGCGTCTCGCGGTAGCGGTTCACCAGCGTCTCGTTGTTGCTGTCGAGGAAGACGAGCTCGATCCGTCCGCCCTCCTCCCGGAGCTCGCGGATGACGTCCGGCACGCCCGAGAGGAAGGTCGGCTCGCGCGTGTCGATGGCCAGCGCCACGCGCCGCACGGCCGGGGTCGACTGCGCGCACAGCTCGATGAACTGCTTGATCAGCATCGGAGGCAGATTGTCGACGCAGTAGAAGCCGAGGTCCTCGAGCGCCGCCATCGCCGTCGTCTTGCCGCTGCCCGAAAGGCCCGCGACGAAGACGATCTCACTCTCTTCCTGGTTCATCCGGCCTCACCCCTCCGGTTCATCCGGCCTCGCCCTTTCGCGTTGCGCCCGCCGCCTCCCGCACGCGCTCGTCCAGGCGCTGGGCCGAGCTCCCGCCGCTGCGACGATCCTGGTGGTCCCGCACCGCGAGCTCCACCAACGTCGCCATGTTGCCCGATGGCCGGGCCGGGAGCACGACCATGGGCAGATCCCGGCCCGCCACGCGCTCCTTCGGCCGCTCGAGGCCCACCCGCTCGAACTGCCGGCCAGGCTTCCAGAAGACGATCTGGCAGACGAGCTCGATGGGCCAGCTCCCGAGCACGGCGCGGTCCCCGTAGAGCCGCGCCACGTCCACGATCCCGATGCCGCGGATCTCGAGGTGGTGGGAGATCAGCTCCGGCGCACGCGCCACGAGGGCCCCGTCCGCGCCCTCGGCGATGCGGACGACGTCGTCCGCCACCAGCCGGTGCCCCCGGACCACCAGCTCGAGCGCCGTCTCGCTCTTGCCGATGCCGCTTTCCCCGAGCAGGAGCACGCCGGTCCCGAGCACCTCGACGGCCGCCCCGTGGACCTGGGTTTCCTTCGCAGCCGGATCCCCGTCAACCTCGGTTCTTCTCTCGGCCGGATCCGATTGCGTTCCCACGCTCCCGCCCCCTGGAAGGCCGCGCGACGTCAGAACTTGGCGTCTTCTTCGGTGATCGCCTCGAAGACCTGCTCGACGGAGCCGGCCTCGAGCAGCCGCTTGCGGAAGCTCGCGTCGCGGAAGAAGCGCGAGATCCGCGCCAGGGCCTTCAGGTGCTGCCCCCCGGAGTGCTCGGGCACGACCAGGAGGAAGAACAGATGGGTCGGCTGGCCGTCGACGGCCTCGAAGTCCGTGCCCGGCGTGCTGCGGGCGAAGGAGGCCAGCAGGCGGTCGAGGCCCGGGAACTTGCCGTGGGGGATCGCCACGCCTTCGCCGATGCCCGTGCTCTGGAGACTCTCGCGGTCGAGCAGCACCTGGAGCAGGCGGTCCGCCTCGAGCTCCGGGACGGCCTCCGCGAGGGACCTGGCCATCTGGCCGAGGACGGCGTTCTTGTCGCCCGGCTCGAGTTCGAGCAGCACGGCGTCCTGTACGACGATGTCCATGATCTTCATGGGAGGCACCCCTGGGGCGACGGCGGGAGCCTAGCCGACCTGTCGCCGTTTCGTCGACGACAGGATGTTCATGGCTTCGCGGTATTTGGTGACGGTCCGGCGCGCGATGTCGATCTGGCCGGCCTTCAGCATCTCGGCGATCCGCTGGTCCGAGAGCGGGCGCCGCGGATCCTCGGCACCGATGATCTTGCGGATCTTCTCCTTGACGCTCTCGCTCGCGATCGCGTCGCCGTCGGTCCGGTTGATGCTCGAGTTGAAGAAGAACTTCAGCTCGAAGATGCCCTGGTTCGTGTGCACGTACTTGTTGGTCGTGACGCGGCTGACCGTGGACTCGTGCATCTCGATGTCTTCGGCGACGTCGCGCAGGTTCAGCGGCTTCAGGTGGGCGATGCCACGCTCGAAGAACTCGCGCTGGTGCCGGATGATGCTCTGCATGACCTTGTAGATCGTGCGCTGGCGCTGGTGGATGGACTTGATCAGCCAGAGGGCGGAGCGGACCTTGTCCTGGACGTATTCCTTGGTCTCCTTGGGCGTCGACTTGTCCTTGCCGAGCACGTCGCGGTAGAGGTTGCTGATGCGGAGCTTCGGCAGACCGTCCTCGTTCAGCTGGATGTGGAACTCGTCCGCGACCTTGTAGACGTAGATGTCGGGAATGATGTAGACGGCCTCTTCGCCGCCGAAGGCCCGGCCCGGCTTCGGCTCGAGCTGGCCGATCACGTCGGCCGCCGCCGAGACCTCCTCGATCGTGATGCCGAGGGTGCGGGCGATGCCGCGGAAGTCGCGGCGGGTGAGCGCCGGAACGTGTTCGTCGAGGATGCGCAGGACCAGCGGGTCCTGGAGCCCGAGCGCCTTGGCCTGGATCAACAGGCACTCGCGCAGGTCGCGCGCGGCCACGCCGACCGGGTCGAAACCCTGGATCTTGCTGAGCGTCTCGGCCACGAGGTCCGGCGCGAAACCGGCCTGGTGCGAGATCTCCTCCACGCTCGACTGGAGGTACCCGTCGTCGTCGACGTTCCCGATGATCCATTCGGCGGCTTCGGACTCTTCGGGGTCGAAGCTCGAGAGCCCGAGCTGCCAGTTCAGGTGCTCGGCGAGCGTCGTACGGCGCGAGAGCGTGTTCTCGATCGAGGGACGGTCTTCGTCGTCGCGCATGGGCGCCATGCCCGTCTGCGGATAGGCGTCCATGTAGTTCTGCCAGTCGACGTCCGCGATCTTCTCGGCGTCGGTGGGCTCGCGGTCGGTGACGGTCGCATCGCCGGACTGCTCCGCGGCGGCGGTCTCCGAGCGCTCGGCCTCCCCGGCCGAACCGAGCTGGGCCTCGGCGGCCTGGGCCGAGGAGCGCTCCTCCTCGACGTCCTGGGTCTCCTCGAGGACCGGATTCTCCTGGAGCTCCTGCTCCACCACGCCCGCGAGCTCGAGGCGCGAGAGCTGGAGCAGCTTGATCGCCTGCTGCAGCTGGGGCGTCATCACCAGCTGCTGGCTCAAGCGGAGTTCCTGTTTGATCTCGAGTGCCATGGCTGGAACCGGCTAGGAGAGCCGGAAGTTGTCCCCCAGGTAGATCTGTCGGACGGTCGCGTCGGCGGCGATCTCGTCCGGTGCGCCGTGACGCAGGATCACGCCGTCCTTGATGATGTAGGCGCGATCGCAGATCGACAGCGTCTCGCGCACGTTGTGGTCCGTGACCACGACCCCGATCCCCCGCATCTTGAGCTGCTCGACGATCTTCTGGATGTCGATCACGGCGATCGGATCGATCCCCGAGAACGGCTCGTCGAGCAGGATGAACTTCGGCTCGAGCACGAGAGCCCGGGTGATTTCCACCCGCCGGCGCTCGCCGCCCGAAAGCACGTCCCCCCGCGTCTCGGCCTTATCGGCCAGACCGAGCTCTTCCAACAGCTCTGCGAGGCGGGCCTTGCGCCGGCCGCGGTTCGGCTCGACGAGCTCGAGGATCGCCTCGACGTTCTCCGCCACCGAGAGCCGGCGGAAGATCGAGGGCTCCTGGGGCAGGTAGGTGATCCCGAGCCTCGCCCGGCGGTACATGGGGAGGCCGGTGATGTCGGTGTCGTCGAGGCGGACCTTGCCGGCGGTGGGGCGAAGCGCCCCCACGATCAGGTTGAAGGTCGTGGTCTTGCCGGCGCCGTTCGGGCCGAGCAGGCCGACCACCTCGCCCGAATGGCAGTCGAGGTCCACCCCGCAGACCGCTTCGCGGTCGCCGTAGCGCATGCGCAGGCCGGATGCGTCGAGGGTGGCCGCCACGGGTGAGCTAGCTCCCCTCCTCGTCGGCGAGCAGCACGTCGGCGTTGCCCTTGACGAAGATCGTGTCGGTCTCGAGGTCCCACTCGATCTTGTCGCCGCGGGCGCGGTCGCCCTCGCGCACGAGCACGGAGTTGCCCTCGCAGTGGACGCGCTGCGTGCCCTGGAGGTACGTCATCTTGTCGCAGTGGGCTTCGCCGTCCTTGCGGCGGAGGATCACGTTGCCGGTGGCGACGAGCTTCTCGGGCCGGCTCGCACCCTTCGGGTAGAACGCGTCGAGCCGCTTCGAGGTCAGGGTGATGTCGCTGCGCACGGCCTTCACCTGATCCGTGAAGATCATGTGCCGGGCGCCGCCGGACTGGCGCGCCTCGAGATCCTTCGAGGTGATCCGCAGCGGCGAGCCGCTGCCGAACAGGCCGGAGTCCTTCTTACGCGCCGCCGCCGAGGGGCGAGCGCCGACGGGCGGCGTCGCCGAGGCCGCGCGGGGCGGTGCCGCCGCGGCGACCGTCGTGGCGCCGTCGAGGGCCGCGACGCCCTCGAGCACCTTGCTCGCCAGGTCGTTCACGGCCGCGGTCACGTCGCCGGGGCTCTCGATCTCGGCGACGTGGACGGAGACGACCTCGCCGGTCTCCGTCGAGCGCAACTCCACGTCGACGCTCTGACGGCTGCCGAGGGCCGTCACGCGGCCGAACACGATGGCGTCGACGTCGAGCGTCTCGGCCCAGGCCTGGACCTGGGCGGGCTCGGGCTTCGCGACGGCGGGAACGCCGAGCTGGTCCGGGCCGGTGCAGGCCACGCCCGCCGTGACGAGGCGATCCGCCAGCTGGGTCGCGAGGCCGCTCGAGGAGCCGGAGCCCACCTGCTCGAAGGGCGCGACGCCGATCGACGCGGCGGCGTGCGCCGCAACCGGAAGCAGCAACGAAAGCGCGAGGCCCAGACTGGCCGGCAGCAAAGAGAACGTTCGGGGCATCACTCGCGCCCGGCCAAGAAACGGAGTTCGCTGCATCACTCGAAATCCTCACTGAAGTCCGTCACCACGGCGTTGCGCATGCGCATCCTGCGCTCGCCCACGTCGTAGTGGAAGCCGCGGCCCTGGAGCCGCGTACCGGAAGGGTCGATCACGTCGACGGCTTCGTCTCCGTCGATGATTCGTTTCGCGTGCTGGAAGCGCGCCTGCTCGGTGCGGAACTTGTGCCCGTCGGCCGTGCGGCCGCGGACGTTGCCCTCGGCGTGGAAATCGCTCGTGGCGAGGTCGAGCTGGGCGCGGTCGCAGGTGAGGACGAGGCTCGACTGGCCGTCGTCCCCCGCCGCGTCGAGCTCGACTTCCTCGAGATGCGCGATGTCCCCGCCCGGGGCGATGCGCGCCCGCTCGGCCGTCAGCACGAGATCGCGGGTCGCCCCCTCGCTCCCGACGTAGGTCATCGTCGTCAGGACGAGGTCCTCGGCCGGAGCAGCGCCCGGGAGGAGGAAAGCCGTCGATGTGAGGAGCGTCAGGACGCGGAGGACGCGTCCGAGACGACGGGAGCCAAGTGCCATGCAAAGATCATACCGGCACCCGGCGTGACCAACAAGGAAAGAGGCGGAGGACCCGGGCCGTTTTTAGTGTTCTTCGTGGCCGAAGAGGGTCTGGAACGGTTCCTGATGACCGAGCCAGTGGGCCGGCCGGAAGATCAGGTAGTCGAGCACGACGCCCACCGGGTGGAGGACGTAGGCAATGATCCGGATCGGATGGCCGGCGCGATCCGCCTCGTAGTCGTCCGCGGACGCCGACGGCGCAACGACCGTGAGCGAGAGTGCCACCGCCACGACGGCGGCCAGGGACACGACTCTTCGACGAATGGCTGCAGGCATCACACCTCCCGGCTCGATCGGACCAATCTAGCATCGTCCAGACACCGCGCGGACCTTTGCCGGTTCCGCGCCGAAGGATTTCGGCGGCTCGTGAAGGATCGGGCGCGGCGACGGGGCGTTCGCCCCGGGTGACCCAGGCAGGATTCGAACCTGCGACCCCCTGCTCCGGAGGCAGGTGCTCTATCCAGCTGAGCTACTGGGCCGATCCCGTGGTGGGCGAGTGGTGGGACGCACTGGGCTCGAACCAGTGACCTCCGCCGTGTGAAGGCGGCGCTCTCCCAACTGAGCTAGCGTCCCTCGTCCTTGGAAACCGCAACCTTCGCCCAGCCCTTGCGCGTGCGCAAGCGGCCGAGGCGCTTGGAATCGCGGAAGAATCCGCTCCGCAGCTCCTACTTCCCGCCCTTCCCGTGCTCCACCGCGGCAGCGATGAAATCGCGGAAGAGCGGGTGCGGCTCGAAGGGCCGCGAGCGGAACTCCGGGTGGTACTGGCAGCCGACGAACCAGGGGTGGTCTGCGACCTCGACCACCTCGACGAGTCGGCCGTCCGGCGACGTCCCGGCCAGCACGAGCCCGGCCCGGGAGAGGCGGTCCCGGAAGTCGGGGTTGAATTCGAAGCGGTGGCGGTGGCGCTCGGAGACGTCGCGCTCCCCGTAGGCGGCGAAGCTCTTCGTCCCTTCCTGCAAGGTCGTCGGGTAGGCGCCGAGGCGCATGGAGCCGCCCTTCTCCTCCACCTCCCGCTGCTCGGGCAGGAGATCGATCACCTTGTGCGGAGCGGCTTCGTCGACCTCGGCGGAGTTCGCGCCGTCGAGCCCGGCGACGTGGCGCGCGTACTCGATCACCGCCATCTGCATCCCGAAGCAGATCCCGAAGAACGGCACCTTGCGCTCCCGCGCGAAACGGATCGCCGCGATCTTGCCTTCGACGCCGCGCGAACCGAAGCCGTGGGGGACGAGGATGCCGTCGGCGGACTCGAGCTCGCTCGTATCCTGGAGCTTCTCGGAGTCGATGTAGCGGATGTTGACCTTCGTCCGGGTCGGCAGGCCGCCGTGGTAGAGCGCCTCGTTCAGGCTCTTGTAGGACTCCGAGAGGTCGACGTACTTGCCGACCATGGCGATCTCCACCTCCCGCTCCGGGTTGTGGATGGCGCTCACCACCGACTCCCAGCGCGAGAGGTCCGGGCTGCCCGCCCAGATGTTCAGCACCTGGCAGAGCTTGTCGTCGACGCCCTCGTCGTGAAGGATGATCGGCACCTCGTAGATGCTGCTCACGTCCTTCGCGGTGACGACAGCGTCGTCGTCCACGTTGCAGAAGAGTGCGATCTTGCTCTTCACGCCCTTCGGCAGGAAGCGGTCCGTGCGGCACAGGATCACGTCCGGCGCGATGCCCACCGTGCGCAGCTCCTTCACCGAGTGCTGGACGGGCTTCGTCTTGAGCTCGCCGGCCGTCGCGACGTAGGGCACCAGGGCCACGTGGACGTAGGCGCTGTTCTCGCGGCCGACGTCGGCGCGGTACTGCCGGATGGCCTCGAGGAACGGCAGGGATTCGATGTCACCGACGGTGCCGCCGACCTCGACGAGCAGGATGTCGACGCCCTCGGAGGCCTCGGTGATGCGCGCCTTGATCTCGTCGGTGACGTGGGGGATGACCTGGACGGTGCCGCCGAGGTAGTCGCCGCGGCGCTCCTTCGAGAGCACGGCGTCGTAGACCCGGCCGGCCGTCGTGTTGTTGCGCTGGTGCATCGTGGCGCTGCTGAAGCGCTCGTAGTGCCCGAGGTCGAGGTCGGTCTCGGCGCCGTCTTCGGTGACGTACACCTCGCCGTGTTGCAGCGGGTTCATCGTCCCGGGGTCGACGTTCAGGTACGGGTCGAGCTTGAGGAAGCTGACCGTCAGGCCGCGCGCTTCGAGCAGCGCACCGATCGAGGCGGAAGCCAGCCCCTTGCCCAACGAAGACAACACGCCGCCGGTGACGAAGATGAACTTCTTCGGTCTCGCTCGGCTCATGCCGCACCCCCACGTCGCTTCTGCGTTTCCGCTTCTGCGTTTGACGACCGGCGTGCTTGGCTTGGCGCCGGTCGATGGACGACCGGCGTGCTTGACTGTGCGTCGGTCTGGACGTTGATAGCAAGAAGGCGCGCGGCCCGCACGACGCCGGGGCGAAGCGAGCCGGGGAACGCGCAGCGCCGCAGAGCCGAACGCGGTTAGAGAAGCGCGGCTAGCGCGGCAGCCCGACGCCGTCGTCGAAGCCGAGCAGCAGGTTCACGCACTGGATGGCGCTGCCGCAGGCCCCCTTGCCGAGGTTGTCGAGCAGCGCGACGAGCACGACGTGGCCCGACGGGTGCGGCAGGACGTGCAACTCGAGCCGGTTCGTGTCGTTGCAGGCCCGAGGATCGAGGCTGCGCTCCTCGAGCGCCGACGGGTCGGCGTAGGGCGCGACCTGGACGAAGGCCTCGCCCGTGTAGTGCGCCGCGAGGGCGCGCCAGATCGCCTCACCGCCGGTGCCGCCCAGCTGCGCCGCGTGGAGCGGCACCGCCACCCGCATGCCGCACCGGAAGGGGCCGACGGCCGGCAGGAACTGCGGCTCCCGGGTGAGCCCCGAGTGCTCGACCATCTCAGGGATGTGCTTGTGGACGCGCTCGAGGGCGTAGGGCGCCTCGAAGGGCAGCCCGACGAGCCCCTGGGCCGGATCCTCCCACTTCTCGATCATGGGGCGGCCTCCGCCGCTGTAGCCCGAGAGCGCGTCGATCGTGAGGGCCGCGTCGCGCGGCAGGAGGCCCGCCTCGACGAGCGGCCGGACGGCCAGGACGAAGCTCTGGGCGTAGCAGCCCGGGGCGCTGACCCGGCGGGCCCCGGCGATCACCTCCCGGTGGCCCGGCTCGAGCTCCGGCAGGCCGTAGACCCAGCCCTCGGCCACCCGGTGGGCCGTGCTCGCGTCGACCACGGGCGTCCCGGCCTCCGCAGCCCAGGCGGCCGCCTCCCGGGCGGCGGCATCGGGCAGGCACAGCACGGCCACGTCCGCGGCGGCGATGGCCTCCCGGCGCCGCCCCGCGTCCTTGCGCTCCGCCTCGGCGAGGGTCTTCACCGCGAGGTCCTCGCGCTTGGCGAGCCATTCCCGGATGCGCAGTCCGACGGTTCCTACGTGGCCATCGATGTAGACGCTCTTCGCCATGGTGGGTCCGGATGAAGGGGAAACGAAAAACGGGAGGCCGTGGTGCGGCCTCCCGTCGGTTCTTTCGGGGCGGTGCCTTGCGGCGTGCCGCCCGCTGGGACGCTTCGGCCTAGCGCTTGGAGAACTGGAAGCGCGCACGGGCACCGCGCTGGCCGTACTTCTTCCGTTCCTTCTTGCGCGAGTCTCGAGTGAGATACCCGGCCTTCTTCAGCGTGGTGCGCTGGGTCGGGTCGAGCTTCTCGAGGGCGCGGGCGATGCCGTGGCGCAGGGCCGTGGCCTGGCCGGCGATGCCGCCGCCGTCGAGATTGGCGTGCACGTCGTAGCGGCCGACCACGTTGGTGGCGACCATGGGCTGGGCCACGATGCCGCGCAGCGTGTCGCGCGGGAAGTACTCGTCCACCGGGCGGCCGTTCACGACGACGTTGCCCGTCCCCGCGAGCAGCCGCACGCGGGCGATCGCGGTCTTCCGCTTGCCGGTGGCCGTGGCGAGCGCTTCAGCCATTCGAATTCTCCTTGGAGCCGATCTCGATCACCTGGGGCGACTGCGCCGCGTGGGGATGGTTCGGGCCCTTGTAGATCTTCAGCCGGCCCATGATCTTCCGGCCGAGGGCGTTCTTCGGGAGCATGCCCTTCACGGCGGCGTGGATCACGCGGTCCGGGAACGGCCCGGCGAGCACTTCACCCGCCGTCGTCGACTTGATCGAACCGACCCAGCCGCTGTGCCGGTAGTACGTCTTCTGTTCGAGCTTGCGGCCCGTGAGCTTCACCTTCTCGCAGTTGACGACGATCACGCCGTCGCCGTGATCGACGTGCGGCGTGAAATCCGGGCGGTGCTTGCCGCGCAGGATCGTCGCGGCGCGCGTGGCGAGGCGGCCGAGGACGACGTCTTCGGCGTCGATCACGTACCAGTGCGAAACGGCCTCGGCCGGCTTCAGGCTCTTCGTGGCGCGGTGCGCAGTGGCTCCCACGGCGGAACACTCCTTCGTTCGCCGCCGGGACGGCGTCGGAACGGATCGATCTCGAGAGGAAGGCGGTTGTTTATCTCAGAGGCGGGGCGCCGTCAAGGCCACTTCCCGCCCTAACCGCGCGATTTCAAGAGGGAAACCCTGGGGCGGCCCCCGCTCGCCGGGACCCTACGCCCCGTAGCGCACCGCGACCAGGGTGAGGCCGCAGGCGGGCGCCGTCGGGCCGGCCCGGGTGCGGTCCGCCGCGGCCAGGAGTTCGGGGATCGACTCGGCGCTGCGGCGCCCCTGGCCGACCTCGACGAGGGTCCCCGCGAGGGTCCGGACCATGTGCCGCAGGAAGCCCGTCCCCTCGATGTCGAGCCGCAGGTGATGGCCCTCCCCGGCCAGCTCGCAGCGCAGGATCGTCCGCTTCGTCGTCTTGACCGAGCTCCCGGTGCTCTGGAGCGAGGCGAAGTCGTGGCTGCCCTCGAAGGCGCGCGCGGCCCGGGCCATGGCGCCGCGGTCGAGGCGCTCCGGGACGCAGGCCATGCGGCGGCGGCGCAGGGGGGAGCGGACCGGGCCGTTCCAGATCTCGTAGCGGTAGTGCTTCGAGCGGGCGTCCCGGCGCGGGTCGAAGGCGTTGGGGACGATCTCCGCGCTCCGGACGGCCAGGTCGTCGGGCAGGTTCGAGTTCAGGCCCGGAACGAGGCGCTCGACCGGAAAGCCCTCCTCCGGCAGGACGAAGCTCGCCACCTGCCCTTCCGCGTGGACGCCGGCGTCCGTGCGGCCGGCCCCGGTGAGGGAGACCGCCTGCCCGGTCAGCTTCGCGAGGACGCCCTCGAGGGTGCCCTGGACGGTCCGTTCGCCCGGCGCCTGGTTCTGCCAGCCCCGGAAGTCCGAGCCGTCGTACTCGAGGACGAGGCGATAGCGCGGCATGGTTACTCGGTGGGTCGGGGGTTCCGGCGCTCCGCCAGGCGGACCGCGTTGTCGGCGGTCAGGCGCTGGGTGTCCGCAGCGAGCCAGAGCTGGATGCGGCCGGCGGGCTGCGGCCGCACGCGGCCGACGAGCACGTCCTCGCGACCCGTCGCCGCGCGCGTGCGCAGGGCGGCCGGGTTCGCACCGAGCGCCTCCACGCCGGCGGCCGAGCCGAGACAGGCCTCGACGTCCGCGGGCTTCGTCGCGGCTTCGAAGCCGAGCGAGAGCAAGGCGCCCTCGCCGGTGAAGGTCGGGATGCGGAGGATCGTGCAGTCGAAGTCGAGATCCTCCCGCACGAGCCGCTCGAGCTGCGGCGCGAGCGCGGCCTCGGCGGCGCTCCGCCCTTCCACGTCCTCCTCGTCCGTGGCGGCGTGGACGTCGAAGGCCAGGGGCCACGGCAAGGCCTCGGGCTCCGGCGCTTCCTGCTGGCTCAGGAGCGCGACGGTCTCCGTCGAGAGCGCGGTGAAGGCGCGGTGCCCGGCCGTCGAGGCGGACTCGAGCAGGGTGATCTGGACGTCGGTCAGGCGCAGCGCCGCGTCGAGGGGCGCCAGGACGCGGGAGATCGCGAGCGCCGCACCGCCCGCCACGGAGACCAGCGGCGCGGCGTCCTCGGGGGCCGGCTCCTCGGGCAGCCGCTCGACGTCGAGCAGCGCGACGCCGGGCTCCGCCGCGAAGGCGCCCGAGAGATCGAGCGCCGGGACCTCGGCGTGCAGGGCGCGGCGGGCGTGCTCGCGGGAGGCCTCGACGGGCGCGCACAGGAAGACCCAGTCGAGGCCCTTGAGCTCGGTCTCCGGCGGGCGCAGGGGCAGATCCTCGCTCTGGTAGTCGATGCCGTCGCCGACCGAGCCCTCGCTGCCGATGGGCACGAGCTCCATCACCGGCGCCTTGCGGCGCTCGAGCACCGAGAGCACCTCGCGGCCGAGCATGCCGGCCGCGCCGACGAGGCCCACCCGGACGAGCTGGACGACCTCGCCCACTAGGAGAGCTGTTCGAGCACGAGGTCGCCCATGCGGCGGCAGCCGATGGTCTCCGTCGTGTCGCCCTCGAGCACGAGGTCGCCGGTGCGATGGCCCGCCCCGAGCACGGCCGAGACCGCGCCTTCGATCGCGCGCGCCGCTTCGGGGGCGTTCAGCGAGTGCTCGCAGAGCATCGCGGCCGAGAGGATCGTGGCAAGCGGGTTCGCGGCGTCCTGGCCCGCGATGTCCGGCGCCGAGCCGTGGACCGGCTCGAACAGGCCGACGCCCCCTTCCCCGAGGCTCGCCGAGGGCAGCATGCCGAGGGAGCCCGTGATCATGGCCGCCTCGTCCGAGAGGATGTCGCCGAAGAGGTTTCCGGTGACCATCACGTCGAAGCGCGCGGGCTCGCGCACGAGCAGCATGGCGCAGGAGTCGACGAGCTGGTGCGCGAGGGTCACGTCCGGGAAGTCCTTCGCCACCTCGTCGACCACCTCCATCCAGAGCTGGGAGACCTCGAGCACGTTCGCCTTGTGGACGTGGGTCAGGTGCTGGCGCCGCCCCTGGGCCGCCTCGAAGGCCACGCGCGTGATGCGGGCGATCTCGATCTCGTCGTAGACCATGGTGTTGCGCGCTTCGCGGTGGCCGTCGACGAGGGCACGCCCGCGCGGCTCGCCGAAGTAGATGCCGCCGGTCAGCTCGCGCACGACGAGCAGGTCGATGCCGTCGACCACCTCGGGCCGCAGCGAGGAGGCCGCCGCCAGGGCCGGGAAGACCTTGGCCGGGCGCAGGTTCGCGAACAGCCCGAGCTCCTTGCGGATGCGCAGGAGACCCTTCTCCGGGCGCGTGTCCACCGGGAGCGCGTCCCACTTCGGGCCGCCGACCGCGCCGAGCAGGACGGCCTGGCAGCCCCGCGCGCGCGCGACGGTCTCGTCCGAGAGCGGCGTGCCTTCGGCGTCGATGGCGGAGCCGCCGATCAGCCCCTCTTCGTACTCGAGCTTCAGGTCGAACTTCTCCGAGACGACGTCGAGCACCCGGCGCGCTTCGCGCACGACCTCGGGCCCGATGCCGTCTCCCGGCAGCAGCAGAATGCGACTCAATGCGTTTCTCTCCTGGAATGGCTAGATGCCGCGGGGCTCGGCGGCGCCGCGGCGCTGTTTGTGCCACTCGAGCTTGTTCAGGGCGTGCACGTAGGCCTTGCCGCTCGCGACGATCACGTCCGTGTGGGCGCCGTGGCCGATCACGCGCCGGCCGTCCTCGGACAGCGTCACGGAGACTTCGCCCTGGGCGTCCATGCCCGCCGTGATCGCGTTCACCTGATAGCGCAGCAGCTCGCTCTTCGTCGCCGTGAGGTCGGCGATCGCCTTGAAGACGGCATCGACGGGGCCGGTGCCCTGGGCCGTGGCCTTGCGCGCCTCGCCGTCGACGGTGAGCTCCACGGTGGCGTGGGGCGCCGCGAAGGTGCCCGAGACGATCGAGAGGTCGCCGAGCTGGAAGCGGTCGTCGTCCTGGCCGACGGCGTCGGAGACGATCGCCTCGAGGTCCTCGTTGTAGATGGTCTTCTTCTTGTCCGCGAGCGCCTTGAAGCGCTTGAACGCGGCCTCGAACTCGTCGCCCTCGATGGCCAGGCCGAGCTCCGCGAGCCGCTCCCGGAAGGCGTGGCGCCCGGAGTGCTTGCCGAGCACCAGCTCGTTCGAGGGCCGTCCGATCGACTCGGGCGTCATGATCTCGTAGGTGAGCTTGTTCTTGAGGACGCCGTCCTGATGGATCCCGGCTTCGTGGGCGAAGGCGTTCTCGCCGACGATGGCCTTGTTCGGCTGCACCGAGACACCCGTGATCGAGGAGAGCAGCCGGCTCGTCGGCCAGATCTCCTTGGTGTCGATGTTCGTGTCGAGACCGCCGAAGGTGTCCGGGCGCGTCTTCAGGGCCATCACGACCTCTTCCATGGCCGTATTGCCCGCGCGCTCGCCGATCCCGTTCACGGTGCACTCGACCTGGCGGGCGCCTGCGCGGATCGCGGCGAGGCTGTTCGAGACGGCGAGGCCGAGATCGTTGTGGCAGTGCAGGCTGAAGATGGCGCGATCCGCCTCGGAGACGTTCTTGCGCAGGAAGGTGATCAGGTCGTGGTACTCGCTCGGCGTCGTGTAGCCGACCGTGTCCGGCACGTTCAGCGTGGAGGCCCCGGCGGCGATGGCGGCGTCGAAGACCTCGACCAGGTAGTCCCAGTCCGAGCGCGTGGCGTCCTCGGCGGAGAACTCGACGTCGTCCACGTGCTGGCGGGCCTGGCGAACGGCGCGGTCGACCTCCTCGAGGACCTGCTCGCGGGTCATGCGGAGCTTGTGCTCGAGGTGGATGTCGCTCGTCGCGATGAAGACGTGCACCCGGGGCTTCGCCGCCGGACCGAGCGCTTCGAGGGCGTGCTCGACGTCGGCGCGGCTCGTGCGCGAGAGCGCGCAGATCACCGGCTCGCGAATCTCGTGGGAGATCGCCTTCACGGATTCGAGATCGCCCTCGCTCGCGATCGGGAAGCCGGCCTCGATGATGTCGACGCCGAGGTCGCGAAGCTGGCGGGCCAGCGTGAGCTTCTCCTGGAGATTCATGCTGCAGCCCGGGGACTGCTCGCCGTCGCGCAGGGTGGTGTCGAAGATGCGGATCTTCTCGCTCACGCGTCGACCTCCTCCAGAGCGATGCCCTTCCGCCGGCGCCAGAGCATCTCGAGCGGCCCGAGCGAGACGTAGGTGATGCCGATCAGGAAGAGCGTGACCGAGGGCTTCGCGAGGACCAGCACGAAGCCGATCACCATGAGCACGTTCGAGCGGCCCGAGTTCCCGCCGGCCGAGGCTCCCTTGCTGCTGCGGTAGGGGATGTTGCTGACCATGAGCAGACCGAGCCCCACGAGGCCGATGGCGATGAAGAGTGCGGGCACCTGCGTCTGGACGCCCATCTCGTGGAGCGTCGAGAAGAACCAGGCGGTGCTGACGACCATGCCGGCCGCGGCCGGGCTCGGCAGGCCCTGGAAGTAGTTCTTGTAGCGGCCCGAGGAGACGTTGAAGCGCGCGAGGCGGAGCGCCGCGCACACCATGTAGGCGAAGGCCACGACCCAGCCCGTCCAGCCGAGCTCCTGGAGCTGCCCGAAGTGGAACGTCAGGACCGCCGGCGCGACGCCGAAGGAAACGGCGTCGGCGATGGAATCGTACTCGGCGCCGAAGGGGCTCTCGGCGCCGACGCGGCGCGCGACCCGGCCGTCGAACAGGTCGCAGGTCATGGCGAAGATGATCGCCACGACGGCGTTGTCGATGTTGCCGCTCGCGGACTGGGTGATCGCGAAGAAGCCCGCGGCCAGGTTCCCCGTCGTGAGCAGGTTCGGCAGCAGCGCGGGGAGCTGGCGGCGGCGCTCCTCGCGGGTGCGGCGGCGGCGCTTCGGCGCGGCCCCCTTCCCTTCCTCGTCTTCCACGATTCTCATGTGGCGGACCCCCCGGGCATCACTGCGAGTATCGTACTTCCGCCGCGCACCCGCTCGCCGGGGGCCACGCGAGCCACGGCGGCCTCGGGGAGCACGACGTCCGTGCGCGAGCCGAAGCGGATGAGGCCGTAGCGCACACCGCGGCCGACCCACTCGCCGACCTGCGGATGCGAGACGATGCGCCGCGCGATGAGCCCCGTGATCTGGGTGACGCGGAAGCGCTCGCCGGCCGCCGTCCGCATCGTGAGTGTCGAGCGCACGTTCTCGCCCTCGGCGCGCCGGTCGAAGGCCGCGAGGTATTTCGTGCCGGCCCGGTCGACGGACTCGACCCGCCCCGCCAGCGGCATGCGGTTCACGTGGACGTTGAAGACCGAGAGGAAGATCCCGATGCGCAGCGCCTTCGTGCCGTCGGGCTCCTCGATCACGCCCACCTCGATGACGCGGCCGTCCGCCGGCGACACGACGGTGCGTTCGTCGCCCGGGATGGTGCGGTTCGGGTTGCGGAAGAAGGCCACCGTGAAGACGGCCAGACCGACCCCGAGCCACAGGAGCGGCGTCACGTCGAACCAGCGCGCGAAGGCCGCCACCACGATCGGCACCGAGGCGAGCACCCACGCGTCCGGCACGACCGCCTCGGTAGGCCGTTCGGAGAAGTGGGGGGGCTCCGGCGCGCGTTGCTCCTCGCCCATGCGAGACCTCGCTGGCTCCTAGTTCTTGCTGCGGTCGACCAGGCGCTTCTGCTCGAGCCACGGCATGAGGCCGCGCAGCTTCGCCCCGACCTTCTCGAGATCGTGCTCTTCGCCCTGGCGGCGGAGCGCCTGGAAGCCGGCGTTGCCCGCCTTCTTCTCGAGGATGAACTCGCGCGCGAAGTCGCCGCGCTGGATCTCCCCGAGCACCTCCTTCATGCGCTCCTTCACGCCGGCGTCCACCACCCGCGGCCCGCGCGTGAGGTCGCCGTACTCGGCCGTGTTCGAGACCGAGTACCGCATGTTGGCCAGGCCACCTTCGTAGATCAGGTCCACGATCAGCTTCACCTCGTGGATCGTCTCGAAGTACGCCATCTCCGGGGCGTAGCCCGCCTCGACGAGCGTCTCGTAGCCGGCCGTCATGAGCGCCGTCAGGCCGCCGCAGAGCACGACCTGCTCGCCGAAGAGGTCCGTCTCGGTCTCCTCGCGGAAGTTCGTCTCGATGATGCCGGAGCGGCCGCCGCCGAGGCCCTTCGCGTAGGCGAGCGCCATCTGCAGCGAGTCGCCCGACGGGTCCGAGTGGACGGCCACGAGGCACGGCACGCCGCGCCCCTCTTCGTACTGGCCGCGCACCGTGTGGCCCGGGCCCTTCGGCGCGATCATGATCACGTTCACGCCCTCGGGCGGCGCGATCTGGCCGAAGTGGATGTTGAAGCCGTGCGCCACGGCGAGGTAGTTGCCGGGCTCGAGGTTCGGCCCGATCTCTTCCTTGTAGATGTCGGCCATGAGCTCGTCGGGCACCGCCATCATCACGAGGTCCGCGGTGCGCGCGGCCTCGGCGGGCTCGAGCACGCGGATCCCCTCGGCCTCGGCCTTCGGGCGCGAGCTCGAGTCCTTGCGGAGGCCGACGACGACGTCGACGCCCGAGTCGCGCAGGTTCAGCGTGTGCGCGTGGCCCTGGCTGCCGTAGCCGATCACGGCGACGGTCTTGCCTTCCAGCCGGCCGAGGTCCGCGTCCTTGTCGTAGTAGGTGTTCAGTGCCATCGGTCTCTCCTTGGGGTGCTCGGGTCCGGCGGCCCGTTTGGGTGGGGCCTGCCTGCCCGGAGGATTCGGCGTTCCGGGACGATACGGCGTCTCGGGGGATCCAGTCCGCAGGTTCGAGGTTCGGCGACGCGCTGCGCCATCGCGTCCGGCGATGGTCGACGACGGAGCCCGCGAAGGCGCGCCGATCGCGCGTTTCCGTTGCTTGGACGCGATCTTATGGGAAGGCCCCAGGGGTGTCAAAGGCGGCCCGACCTCGCAGGAGAGGCCGCTAGCGCGCCTCGGTGGCGCTCCCGGTCCGCTCGACTTCCGCCTGGGCGCGGCGCCCGTAGTACGGGGTGAGCTCGCGGGCGGGAATGCCCTGGCCTGCCCGGAGACTCCGGAGCCCCAGGGCTCCGACCTGCGCCGCGGAGGGGCCCACTGGAAGCGCCTCGAAGGCCGGGCCCAGCGTCCCGGCAAGGACCCGCGCGCCGTCTCCGACCAGGATTCCCTTCCCGAGTCCCTCGGGCAGAAGCGCGCCGAGCGCTTCGGGCCGGTAGAGCCCTTCCGGCACCAGGGGCTCCTCGCCCGCCCCTTCGGCGAAGACCTGGGCGTAGACCTCGCCCCGGCGGGCGTCGAGGGCCGCCACCACCGGCGCCGGCCGCGGCTCGCCGGCCTGGAGCATCAGGGCGTCGAGGGTCGGAACGCCAGCGGCCGGGCGGTCGTCGCCGAAGGCGATTCCCTTGAGGGTCGCGAGGCCGACGCGCAGGCCCGTGAAGGAGCCCGGGCCGATGGCGATGGCGAAGCCGTGGAGGTCGGCGAGCGCGAGGCCGGCCTCGTCGAGCACGTGGACGATCGCCGGCAGCAGCGTTTCCGAGCGCCGCGCGTCCCGGGAGGCCGGCCGCAGGGCGAGCACGCCCTCCCCGGAAACGACGGCGACCGACGGCTCTTCCGTCGCGCTCTCGATGGCCAGGATCCGCATGGGCGCGGAGGGTAGCCGCCCCGTGGCCCGCTCGCGGGTGCCACAAAGGGGCCCGGCCCACCACTGAATCGGGAGGAGAAACCATGCGACCGATCCTGCCGCTCGAAGCCCCCGCCCGAACCCTCGCCCTGCTCGGCGCCCTGCTGCTCGCCGCCAGCCCCGCGGCAGCCACCGTCATCGGCGGCGCCGTCACCGGCGGCTACTCCTTCGACAACGGCGGCGTGTTCGTGAAGCTCACGGTGCCCTTCACGGAGTCCGACCCGGACAACACGGTCGGACAGAACTCCCTGCAATCCCTGAACCTCTTCGCCTTCGATGAGGACCAGAACATCGTGCTTCCGGCGCCGCTCGATGTGAGCCAGATCGCCGATGGAATGGGGGGCAGCGCCGGCGAGGGGACGCTCGCCGCAGGAACCACCGTCGCCAGTCACTACATCGCCTTCGACCCGGCCGGCTCCATCCGGCGGTCCCAGGTCGGTACCGTCACCTTCGATTCGGACATCCTCGCCGTGATCAGCAGCTCTGCGCTGCTGACCGCCAGCGACTTCCTCGCCAACACGGGCGTGACCTACCAGGCCCCGGGGCTGCGCGGGCTCGAAGGGGGCGACTCGGTCACGATCACGGGCCTGCGCGAGGTGACGGTCGACTGGGCCGCGAACACGCCCGGGGACTACGTCCGGGTGCTGACGACCTTCTCGCCGGTGCCCGAACCCGGGCCGGTGGCGCTGCTCGCCTGCGCCGCCGCGGCGTTCGCGTTTCGCACGCGAGGCCGGCGCTAGACCCGAGCGGGCGCCTAGAGGCCCGTACTCTCCTTCAGGTACCCGACGAAGGTGCCCCAGAAACGACTGATGTCGTTCCAGAAGGCGAAGCCCATCAGGAAGAGCAGCGCCATCACGCCGGCGGTCTGGAAGGCTTCCTTGGTGCGGATCGAGAGCGGGCTGCGCTTGATGCCTTCCACCAGGAAGAGCACGGCCTGGCCGCCGTCGAGCACGGGGATCGGCAGCAGGTTCAGGATGCCGAGGTTGATGCTGATCATGATCAGCATGCCGAGATAGATCTCCCAGCCGGCTTCGAGGGCCTTGTGGGCGATCACGGCGATGCCGATCGGGCCCGAGATGTTGTTGCGCTCGACCTCGCCGGTGATGAGCTTCTTGAAGCCCGTGAGCACGCGGCCCGTCGACTCGGCGGTCATCTCGAAGGCGCGCGGGATCGCGACCATCGGGTTGCGCTCGCGGTCCGGCTTCACCGCGCCGACGAGGGCCGCGACCTCGGACTGGATGCCGATCAGCCAGCGCACCTCGGGCACGCCGAGGGCGTTCTTGGCTTCCTGCTTGCGGGGGGCGATCGGCACGGCGCGGGTCTCGCCGTCGCGGGCGTAGGCGATCTCGAGCGCCCGGCCCTCGCTCGTGCGGACGGCGTCGACCAGGGCGCCGAAGCTTCCGAGCGGCGCGCCGTCGACCGAGACGATCAGGTCGCCCGGCTCGAGGCCGGCCTCGTCGGCGGCGGAATCGGGCGTCACCTGGGCGATCAGCACCGCGGCCGGAAGCACGCCGAGCGCATCCACGCTGCCGACGGCGGGCACGGTGACCTCGACGCTCTCGCGCTCGGCGTCCTCCGCGGCGCCGACGGGCGCGCGGGAGACGGTCAGGCTCACGGGCCCGCTCGCCGCGGCGTAGGCGGCCGAGAAAGCGGACCAGTCTTCGATCTCTTCGCCGGCGACGGCCTCGACGCGATCCCCGGAGCGCAGGCCCGCCTGGCTCGCCGGCGAAGCCGCGTCGCGCACGCCGAGCAGGGCCTGCTGGCGCGAGTGCAGGAGGCCGCTCCAGCCGAGCTCGGCCACGGCGCCGTAGTCGTCGATGCCCGCGCGGGCGGCGACGGGCAGGCGGATCTCGCGCTCCGCGCCGTCCCGGGCGACGGTCAGCGCCAGGGTCTCGTTCGGCGCCTGGTTGAGCTTCGACTCGGCCTCGATCCACCAGGCCACGGGCTCGCCGTCGATGGCGCGGATCTCGTCGCCCGGCAGGAGCCCCGCTTCGGCCCCCGGCGAGCCGGGCTCGACGGTGCCGACGACCGGTGCCCCACGCGGGAGCCCCACGGCGAGCTGCACCCAGAAGATCAGGACGGGTAGCAGCAGGTTCATGGCCGGCCCGGCCATCACGATGGCGAGCTTCTGGAAGAGGTTCTTGTTGTTGAGCGCCTCTTCGGGGCTCGCGACGACCTCGGGCTCGTCCTCTTCGTCCGGGTTCTCGCCGAGCATCTTCACGAAGCCGCCGAGCGGGAACCACGCGGCGACGTACTCGGTCCCGCCGCGCTCCCAGCGCATGCGGTAGCGGCCGAAGCCGATCGGCGGGCCGAAGCCGAGCGAGAACTTCAGCACGCGCACGCCGCAGGCCTTGGCGACGAGGAAGTGCCCGAGCTCGTGGACGAAGATCAGCACGCCGAGCATCGCGACGAAGGCGAACATGAAGGAGGAGGCGTCGTAGAGTCCGCTCAGCATCAGTCTCTCCCGGGTTCCCCGGCGTTCTCGACACAGGCCAGGGCACAGGCCCGGGCCCATTCGTCCGCCGCGACCACGGCGTCCAGGCTTTCGACCTTCTCACCGGCCTTTTCGTTCAGATGCGCCTCGAGCACCGTCCGGTTCACCTCCGACAAAGTGCCAAAGGAGATCTTTTCGTCGAGGAAGGCGGCCACGGCGACCTCGTTGGCGGCGTTCAGCACGGCCGGGGCCGCTTCCGAGCCCGCGAGCGCACGATACGCGAGGTCGAGGTTCGGGAAGCGCTGCCGGTCCGGGGCCTCGAAGTCGAGCCGGGCGTGCTCGGCCAGATCGAGGCGCGGCAGGTCGAGCGGCAGCCGCTCCGGGTGGGCCAGACACACGGCGATCGGCACGCGCATGTCCGGCAGGCCGAGCTGCGCGAGCACCGAGCCGTCCACGAACTCGACCAGGGAGTGGACGATCGACTGCGGGTGCACGACGACGTCCACCCGCTCGGGCGGCACGTCGAACAGCCAGCGCGCTTCGATCACCTCGAGGCCCTTGTTCATCAGGCTCGCGGAATCGATCGTGATCTTCGGGCCCATGTCCCAGTTCGGGTGGTCGAGGGCCTCGGCCACGCGGGCGTTCGCGATGCGCTCGGCGCTCCAGGTGCGGAACGGGCCGCCCGAGGCCGTCAGCAGCAGGCGCGCGACGTCGCGGCGCCGCTGGCCGGCCAGGGCCTGGAAGATCGCGTTGTGCTCGCTGTCGACGGGCAGGAGCGTGGTGCCGCGCGCGGCCACCTCGCGGCGCACGAGGGCGCCGGCCATGACGAGCACTTCCTTGTTCGCGAGGGCGATGTCGCGGCCCGCGCGGATCGCCGCCAGCGTCGGCTGCAGCCCGACGGCCCCGACCAGCGCCGCCATGACGAGATCGCCCGGCGAGGTCGCGACGGCCAGCAGGCCGTCCTCTCCGCAGCGGACGTCGAGATCGCGGAACTCGGCCCCGAGCCCTTCGCGCAGGGCGCCGGCGTCGGCCTCGGAGGCCAGCGAAACCAGGGACGGGCGGAATTGCTTCACCTGCTCGGCGAGCTTCGCGACGTTGCGGCCGGCGGCCAGCGCGGTCACCTGGAAGCGATCCGGGAAGCCCGAAACGACGTCAAGGGTCTGCTCGCCGACGCTGCCGGTGCTCCCGAGCACCACCAGCCGGCGCGGGCCGGAGCTCATTGCTCCTCCGGCCGGGGGCCTCGGACCTGCTGGCTCGTGAGCCCGTAGCGGCGCTCGCGGTCCTGGTAGTCGAGCAGCGCCTCGACCAGGTGTTCCTTGCGGAAGTCCGGCCACATCACCGGCGCAGCGTGGATCTCCGTGTAGGCGATCTGCCAGAGCAGGAAGTTCGAGATGCGCAGCTCGGAGCCCGTGCGGATCAGCAGGTCCGGATCCGGCGCGTCGGGAGCGTAGAGGTAGGCCGCGAAGGACTTCTCGTCGATGGCCTCGGCGTCGAGCTTCCCCTGCTCCGCGTCTTTCAGGATGCCGCGCACGGCGTCCACGATCTCCTGTCGGCCACCGTAGGAGAGCGCGAAGACGAGCGTCATCTCCCGGTTGTCCTTCGAACGCTCGATCACTTCCTCGAGGCGCTTGCGCACGACCGGCGGCAGGCGGTCGAGGCGCCCGACGGCCTGGATGCGGATGCCGTTGCGCATGACCTCGTCGACTTCGCTCTCGAGGTACTGGTCGAGCAGGCGCATCAGCTCCTGGACCTCGGTCTTCGGCCGGTTCCAGTTCTCGCTCGAGAAGGAGTAGAGGGTCAGCCGGGGAATGCCGAGCTCGTTGGCCGCACGCACCGTGGCCTTCACCGCCTCGACGCCTTCGCGGTGGCCCGCGTTGCGCTCGAGGCCGCGCGCCTCGGCCCAGCGCCCGTTGCCGTCCATGATGATGGCGACGTGGCGCGGGATGTGTTCTTTGTGGAGCCGGCGTTCGCTCATGGTCGGGCTAGACCTCGAGGACTTCCTCTTCCTTCTGCTGCGCCATCTTGTCGATCGTCGCGGTGGCGGCGTCCGTCACGTCCTGCACCTTCTTCTCGGCGCGGCGCTTGTCGTCCTCGGAAAGGGAACCTTCCTTCTGGGAATCCTTGAGCAGCGCCAGGCCGTCCCGGCGCGCTTCGCGCACTCCCACCTTGTGCTGTTCGGCCACCTTGTGGACGTGCTTGACCAGCTCCTTGCGGCGCTCTTCGGTGAGCGGCGGGATGGGGATCCGGATCACCTTGCCGTCGTTGGCGGGCGTGAGACCGAGGTCCGAGGTCTGGATGGCCTTCTCGATCGCCTGCATCGCGCCCTTGTCGAAGGGCGAGATCACGATCAGCCGCGGGTCCGGGGCCGAGAGCGTGGCGAGCTGGTTCAGGGGGGTCATCGTGCCGTAGTAGTCGGCGGAGATGCCGTCGAGCAGGGCCGTGCTGGCCCGCCCCGTGCGGATCTTCTGGAGGTCGTGGCGCAGGTGCTCCACGGCCTTGTCCATCTGCTGGCTCGTCTCTTCCAGGACGAGGGAAACGTCTTCCTCCGACACGGCTGCTCTCTCCTTTTCCTGGCCGCGCGCCTAGGGCCCGCCGACCCTCGTCCCGAGCTTCTCGCCCGCGACGACCTTCGCGATGTTTCCCGGCGCCGTCATGTCGAACACCAGGATCGGGAGCGAGTTCTCCCGGCACAGCGCGATGGCCGTCTGGTCCATGAACGCCAGGTTGTCGCGGATGGCCTGGTCGTAGGAGAGCTGCTCGAAGCGCACGGCGTCCGGGTTCTTCTTCGGATCCGAGTCGTAGACGCCGTCGACCTTCGTTCCCTTCAGGATCGTATCGGCGTGGATCTCGGCCGCCCGGAGCGCCGCCGCCGTATCGGTCGTGAAGTAGGGGTTGCCGGTGCCGGCCGCGAAGATCACGACGCGGCCCTTCTCGAGGTGCCGCACCGCGCGCCGGCGGATGTAGGGCTCGGCGATCTGCTTGATCTCGATGGCGGTGAGGACCCGCGTCTGGAGGCCGGCCTCCTCGAGCGCTCCCTGCAGCGCCAGTCCGTTGATCACGCCGCCGAGCATCCCCATGTAGTCGGCGTTGGCGCGGTCCATCCCCTGGGCCGCCGCGGTGGCGCCCCGGATGATGTTCCCGCCACCGATCACGATGCCGATCTGCGCACCGAGGGCGTGTGCGTCCCGCACCTCGCCGGCGATGCGCGCGATCTCCGCGGGGTTGATCCCGAAGCCGTCGTCGCCGGCGAGCACCTCGCCGGAGAGCTTCAGCAACACGCGCGGATAGGCGGCTTTCACTCGGTCTCCTCTTCCGCGGCCCCCTCGCCGAGCCGGTAGCGGACGAAGCCCGTCACCGTGACGTCGCTGCCGATCTTGCCGGCCGCGTCCTTCAGGAGCTCCGCGATGGTCTTGTCGGGGTCCTTCACGAAGGCCTGCTCGAGCAGGCAGACGTCCGAGTAGAACTTGCCGATCTTCCCGTCGACGATCCGGTCGAGGATCTTCTCGGGCTTGCCTTCCTGCTCGGCCTGGCGCCGGTAGATCGTGCGCTCCTGCTCGATCAGCTCCGAGGACACGCCGTCGCGATCCACGGCCACGGGCGCCGGGTCGGCGGCGGCGACGTGCATGGCGAGGTCCTTCGCGAGGCCCACGACCGCGTCTCCCGAGCCGTCCGTGGCGAGCCCGACGAGGACGCCGAGGCGGCCGCCCGCGTGGACGTAGCCGCCGGCGATCCCGTTTCCGGCCTCGAGCCGGCCCGCGCGCTTGAGCTGCACGTTCTCCCCGAGCTTGCCCACGGCCTCGCCGAGGCGGTCCGAGAGCTTCTGCCCGCCGACGGAGGCTTCGAGCGCCGCCGCCGCGTCGGTGATCGAGGCGTCCTTCACGACGGCCTGGGCGATTTCCGCCGCGAGGGCCTGGAAATCGTCCGTCTTGGCGACGAAGTCGGTCTCGCAGCCGAGCTCGACGATGGCGCCCGCGGCGCCGTCGGTGACGATCGCCACGGTGCCCTCGGTCGTCGCGCGCCCTTCGCGCTTGGCGGCCTTGGCGAGGCCGCGCTCTCGCAACAGTTCGATCGCCTTGTCGATGTCACCGTCGGCTTCGGTGAGCACCTTCTTGCAATCCATCATGCCGGCGCCGGTCCGCTCGCGCAGCGCCTTTACGTCCTTGGCGGAGATGGCCATGGAATCCGTCCTCTCTGTTCTAGCTTTCGCTCGGCGGCGTCGCTTCGGTGCTCTCGGCAGCGGGCGCGGCGGCTTCGCTCGTGGGGGCCGCGGCCTCGGCGGGCGCGGCTCCTTCTTCCTTCTTCGCTCCGCGTCCCCGGGTGCCCCGGTTGCCGCGGGTCTCGCCCTCGGCCTGGTGGCCGCGGCGCGGCTGCTGCGTGATCTCGACGACCTTGCGGCCCGAGGCGGGCCCGCGCTTCGGCCCCTTGGCCTCGGCCGGGCGGGACTCCGCCTCGCTGATGATGCGGTCCTGGTGGATCGCGTTGCCCTCGGCGCAGGCGTCGCCCACCTGGGCGCAGTAGAGCTGGATCGCGCGGATCGCGTCGTCGTTGGCGGGAATCACGAGGTCGACGCCCTCGGGGCTGCAGTTCGAGTCGACGATCGCGACGATCGGAATCCCCAGGCGCTGGGCCTCGGAGACGGCGATGTGCTCGCGGTTCACGTCGATCACGAACAGCGCGTCGGGCAGGCGGCCCATCTCGCGAATGCCGTCGAGTGACTTGCGGTACTTCTCGATCTGCCGGTTGATGCGCGAGAGCTCGCGCTTGCTCAGGTCCGCAACCTTCTCCTCGTCCTCGACGAGGGCGATCATCTGCTTGAAGCGGTCGATCGACTTCTTGACGGTGCGGAAGTTCGTGAGCATGCCGCCGAGCCAGCGCTTGTTCACGTAGAACTGGTTGGCGCGCTTGGCCTCGAGCTCGATCGGCGCCTCGGCCTGACGCTTCGTTCCGACGAACAGCACCTTGCCGCCGGCCGCGGTCACGCTGCGCAGGTAGTCGAGGGCGGACTGGAAGCGCCCGAGCGTCTGGTCGAGGTCGATGATGTGGATGCCGTTGCGGTCGCCGAAGATGAAGGGCTTCATCCGCGGGTTCCAGCGGCCGGTCTGGTGGCCGAAGTGCGCGCCGGCTTCGAGCAGGGCGCGAACGGTCAAGGGTTCGTTGGGCTTGGGGCCTTCGGGGGCCGCCCCGTCCGACGCCGTGGCGTCCGGGGTTGCTTCGGACATGAACTCTCCTCTGCGGTTTCGCCGCCGCTCCGGCCGTGTTCTCCCCCAGCCCGGTGTACGAACGGCGCCCGACCGGAGTCTCGGCGCCGCGCGACCCGAGCCACCGCAGGGGCGGTCCGGAACGTGTGGTTTCGCGGGTAGATAGCAGAACCGCGCGCGCGTCGCCCCACCCCGCCGGGCCCGGGGTTCAGCCCCGGCCGGACGGCCGCGCGGCCCGCTCGAGAGCCCGCCGCAGGCCGAAGGCGTGGGCATCGTGGTAGAACCCCGGCACCGGATCCACCGGCAGCCAGCGCAGCGCGTGTTCGGCCTCGCGGTCGAGCGAACGGCCGAACTGCCCGGCGAAGAAGGTCGCCTGGAGCTCGATCCCGCCCTCGCGCGGGTTCAGATGGAACTGGACGGCGGAGGCGATCGGCTCCGGAGCGAGGAGCTCGCGCGCGCACTCCTCGGCCACCTCCCGGTGCGCGGCCGCCAAGGCGTCCTCCCCGGCTTCGATCCCGCCGCCGGGCAGGAACAGGCCCGACTCCTCTTCGACGCAGGCCACGCACCCGGCCCCGTCGAGCACGATCACGTACGCCGCCGGGCGCGGCCGATAGCGCAGGCCCGGCTCCCGCGTGCCGAAGACGCTCAGGCCGGCCGCTCCCGATCGGGAAGGATCGCCCCGCTCACGTCGTGTACTCGGCGTTGATCTTCACGTAGTCGTAGGAGAGGTCGCAGGTGATCATGTGCGCGGCGCTCCGGCCCGCGGCCAGATCGACGGCGATCTCGAGCTCCGGCGCGTCGAGCTTCTTGCGCGCGCGTTCGCGGGCGGCGGCGCCCGCCGAGGCGCCGTTGCGGAAGACGGGCACGCCGCCGAGGCGCACCTCCGTCTTCGCGAGGTTCATCTGGATCTGCCCGGCGCCGAGCGTCTGGAGGATCCGGCCCCAGTTCGGGTCGCGGCCGAAGACGGCCGTCTTCACCAGCAGCGAGTTCGCGATGCGTCGCGCCGCGCGGTCGGCCTCGGCCGGGTTCTTCGCGCCCGTCACGCGGACGGTCACGAGGGTGGTGGCCCCCTCCCCGTCCCGGCCGAGCTGCCGGACCAGGTCTTCGCACACCTCGTGGAGCGCCCGGGTGAAGCGGCGCACCCCGGTGGTCCGGCTCCCGCGCAGGGTCGCGTTCTCCGCGCGGCCGTTGGCGAGCAGCAGCACCGTATCGCTCGTCGAGCCCTCGCCGTCGATGCTCAGGCGGTTGTAGGTGTCGTCGGCGACGTCGCGCAGGATGCCCTGCAGCGTGCGCGTCGAGACGGCGGCGTCGGTGCAGAGGAACGAAAGCATCGTCGCCATGTTCGGCTCGATCATCCCCGAACCCTTGGCGACGCCGGAAACGGTCACCCAGCGGCCGTCGATGCGCGTGCGGGCGCTCGCGACCTTCGGGAACGTATCGGTGGTCATGATGGCGCGCGCGACGTCGGGCAGCGCGTCGGCCGAGAGCCGGTCGGCGAGCCGCGGCGCGGCGTCGCGGATCTTCTCGATGGGCAGGGGCTCGCCGATCACGCCCGTCGAAGCGACGAGCACCTCATCGGGGTCGCAGCCGAGCTGCTTCGCGGCGGCCACCGCCATTCCCTTGGCAGCGCGGCGCCCGCGCTCGCCCATGCCGACGTTCGAGATGCCCGCGTTCACGATGACCGCCCGCCCGGCCTTGTGCGGCACGCGCTCGCGGCACCACTCGACGGGCGCGCCCACGACCGTCGACTGCGTGAAGACGCCGGCGATGCGCGCCGGGCCCTCGCTCGCGATCAGCGCGAGGTCGAGCCCCTTCTTCTTGATCCCGCAGGCGACGGCCGCCGCCCGAAAGCCCTCCGGGAGGGCTGCGGGCTCGATCTCTTCTTCAGCGTGTTTTCGGGGCATGGGGGAGAGGAGCGATCGGCGCTAGGCGCCGCAGCACTTCTTGTACTTCTTGCCGCTCCCGCAGGTGCACGGATCGTTTCGGCCCACCTTGTGGGCCTTCGGGACGGCGGCGGGGCCACCCCCGAGCACCGGGCCGGCGGCGGCCGCCTGCCCCGGAGCGGGCGCCGGGCCACGCCCCGCCGTGCCCGCCGGCGCGGCCTGGGGCCGGGCCACGGGGCCGACCGGCGCGGGCCGGTTGGCCGCCTCCTCGAGGGCGGACTCCGAGACCTGGACCTTGAAGATGTCCTCGACGCCGAGCAGGTCGATCGATGCGTTCATCTCCTCGAACAGCGCGAAGCCTTCGCGCTGGTACTCGAGCTTCGGATCGCGCTGCCCGTAGCCGCGCAGGCTCACGCCCTCGCGCAGGCCGTCCATCGTGTGGAGGTGCTCCTTCCAGGAGCGGTCGAGGCGGCGGATCAAGAGCTCGCGCTCGACCCGGGCGAAGGGCGGCAGGAGCTGCGGGTAGCGCTCGACGACCTCGTCCCACTCGGCGGCCTTCTGGGTGCGGAAGGCGAGCAGGCGCTCGAGGATGGCGTGGCCGAGGCCGTCGCGGTCGCCCCGCGCGGAGTCCGGGCCGCCGAGCGGCGCCTCGTCGGCGGCGAAGGGAACGCCGTAGACGGCCTGGAGGGCCTGGGCCAGCTCGAGGTAGCCATCCTCGTCGGGCTCGCCGCGCTGGGGCCAGTGCTGGTCGAGCAGGTGCACCACCGTGCCCTCGACCATCTCGGTGACTTCCTCGGCGAAGCCCTCCTCGTCGCGCGTGAGCAGGTCCTTGCGGCGACCGTAGATGGCGGTGCGCTGCTTGTTCATCACGTCGTCGTACTCGAGGAGGTGCTTCCGGATGTCGAAGTTGCGGGCCTCGACCTTCTTCTGCGCGTTCTCGATCACGCGCGTCAGGAGACGGTGCTCGATGGCCTCGCCCTCTTCCACGCCGACGCGGTCCCACCACTGGGCCACCCGCTCGGATTCGAAGATGCGGAGCAGGTCATCCTCGAGGGAGAGGTAGAAGCGCGTCGAGCCCGGGTCGCCCTGGCGGCCGGAACGGCCGCGGAGCTGGTTGTCGATGCGCCGGCTCTCGTGGCGCTCGGTGCCGATGATGTGGAGGCCGCCGGCTTCGAGCACTTCCTCGCGCTCGGCTTCGCACTGGGCCTCGAACTCGGCGAGCCGCGTCTCGAACTCGGCATGCTCGCGGTCGCCCCCGCACTTGGCGAGGGCGAGCATCTCGGCGTTGCCGCCGAGCACGATGTCGGTGCCGCGGCCGGCCATGTTGGTCGCGATGGTCACGGCGCCCGCGCGGCCGGCCTGGGCGACGATCTCGGCCTCGCGCTCGTGCTGTTTCGCGTTCAGGACGTTGTGCTTCACCCCGCGCTTGGCGAGCTGCCGGGCGAACTTCTCGGAGGACTCGATCGAGATCGTGCCGACGAGCACCGGCTGGCCGCGGTCGTGGCATTCCTTGATGTCCTCGACGACCGCGTTGAACTTCTCCTGCTTGCTCTTGTAGACGACGTCGGCCATGTCGTCGCGCTGGTTCGGGCGGTTGGTCGGGATCATCACGACGTCGAGCCCGTAGGTGCTCGCGAACTCGGGCGCCTCGGTGTCGGCGGTGCCCGTCATGCCCGAGAGCTTGTCGTACATGCGGAAGAAGTTCTGGAACGTGATCGAGGCGAGGGTCTGGTTCTCGCTCTGGATCGCGATCTGCTCCTTCGCCTCGACCGCCTGGTGCAGGCCGTCGGACCAGCGGCGCCCCGGCATCTTGCGGCCGGTGAACTCGTCGATGATGACGACCTCGGGCTTGCCCTTCTCACCCACCTCGACGAGGTAGTCGACGTCGCGCTTCTTCATCGCGTGGGCCACGAGCGCCTGGTTCACGGCGTGGAGCATCGGAAGCATGTTCGGGTCGTAGAGGTTCTCGACCTTCAGGAGCTTCTCGACCTTGTGGACGCCCTCTTCCGTGAGCGTCGCCGAGCCGGCCTTCTCGTCGATCCAGTAGTCGCCGGACTCCTCGATGCCCTTCGCCGCCTCGCCCTTGGTGCCGGCCGAGAGCCGCGGGATCACCTGGTTGGCGACGCCGTAGAGCTGGACGTTCTCTTCCGAGGGGCCCGAGATGATGAGCGGTGTCCGCGCCTCGTCGATCAGGATCGAGTCGACCTCGTCGACGATGGCGAAGTTCAGGTCGCGCTGGGTGAAGAAGCGCGGGTCCGGTTTCATGTTGTCGCGCAGGTAGTCGAACCCGAACTCGTTGTTCGTGCCGTAGGTGATGTCGGCGCCGTAGGCCTGCTGGCGCTCGAGGTCGTTCAGGTTGTGGACGATCACCCCGACCGAGAGACCGAGGAAACGGTGGATCTCGCCCATCCACTCGGCGTCGCGCCGGGCCAGATAGTCGTTCACGGTGACGACGTGGACGCCCTTGCCCGAGAGCGCGTTCAGGTAGGAGGGCAGCGTCGCAACGAGGGTCTTGCCCTCACCGGTCTTCATCTCGGCGATGCGGCCCGAGTTGAGCACCATGCCGCCGATCAGCTGGACGTCGTAGTGGCGCTGGCCGAGCGTGCGCTTGGACGCTTCCCGGACCGTGGCGAAGGCCTCGGGCAGGAGGTCGTCGAGGGGCTCGCCGTTCTCGATGCGCTGACGGAACTGCGGCGTCCGCGCGGCGAGCTCCGCATCGGAGAGACCGACCAGGTCCGCCTCGAGCGCGTTCGTGCGCTCCACGAGCGGCGACATCTTCTTGATCTCGCGATCGCTCTGGCTGCCGAAGATCTTGGTGAGAAAGCCTTGCATGTCCGCCCGCGGAGTCTACAGAAACCGGTTCAGGCTGCCCCTCGGGGGAAGCGAGAACCGGCAAGGTTAAACACCGATGGGGGGTTGGCCAGGCCTGGAGTTACTCCAGGATGTATTTTCTCGGGTTCACGGGCCGCCCGTTCTTCAGGATCGCGTAGTGCAGGTGGGGCCCCGTGCTGCGGCCCGTGTTTCCGATCTCCGCGATCCACTGGCCCCGCTCGACCCGCTGCCCCTTCTTCACGTGGATCTCGGCGCAGTGCCCGTACAGGGTCTCGATGCCGTGGCCGTGGTCGATGATGACGGTCTTGCCGAGCGGCCCCTTCCGGCCCGCGAACTTCACGCGGCCGCGCGCGGGCGCCGAGATGTCCGTCCCGTGCTCGGCGGCGATGTCGAGGCCGTTGTGCATCTGGGACTTCCCGGTGAACGGCGAGACCCGCCGGCCGAAGCCCGAGGTGACCCAGCCCTTGGCGGGCCAGACCGAGGGCGTCGAGGCGAGCCGGTCCGACTTGCCGCGGAGCTTCTCGACCAGGTCGGCCAGGGATTGTTCCCGCTCGGCCGCAGCCGAGAGCAGGCGCGTCGCGTCGCCGTCGAGCGAGGCGAACCAGTCCGAGCCATCGCCCGAGCGAGCGGTCTGCGCCGCTTCGACGGGCTTGCGCGCTGGCAGTTCGTCGGTGACGACCGCTCCGCCTTCGGCGTCGTCGCCCCCGCCGACGCCGGCGGGCGACTCGGACTCGGTGGCGACCATGGCGCTCGGCAGGTCGGCGATCACGCGGACCTTGCGCTCGAATTCGGTGATGCGGGCGAACTGGCCATCGAGGGCCTGGACCTTGCTCGTGAAGGCGGCGATCTGCTCCCGCTGGGCCGCGGTCTCCTGGCGCAGCTCGGCGAGCTCCCGGACGTCGCCGCGGACGCGCACGTAGTCGCCCATCACCGCGAGCACGGCCACGACGACGACGGCAGCGATCGCTGCGCCCCGCTGCATCCGCTCCTTCGCGACCTTGTAGCGCCGCACGGGCGACGAATGGTCGCGGAAGATCATGACGGTGTATTCCTGCATGTCCGCTCTCCGCCGGGCCGGCTCAGTCCTGCAGATGGATCTGCAGCTGGAGCCGTCCGAGTTGGATCTCGTCTCCGTCCTGGAGGGAACCGCGGTCGCAGCGCTCGCCGTTGACCTTGGTGCCGTTGGTGCTCTGGAGATCCTCGATGATGCAGCCGTCCTCTTCGAACGCGATCGCCGCGTGCTCGCGCGACATCGTCGATTCGGCGATCACGAGGTCCGCGCCGCGGCCCCGCCCGATCACCATGCGCGTCCGATCGACGGGCACTTCCAGCCCGGCGTAGAAGCCACCCTTCACGTGCAGCGACGCACGCTTGGGTCGGTTGGCCCGCGATTCGGCAGCCATCGGGTCTCCGAAGGTCCTCCAGGGGTTCTCTCCCCTCCTACATCGGGTCGAGGGGAGGTGGGCTTGACCCCCAGCGGTCGGGTTTTTGCCGGAGGCCTGCCTGGGGCTTGCACCCGAGTTGCCGGTCGGCGGGTCGGGGCGTGCCCTAGCGGCCGGCGGCGAGGAGTTCCTGGGCGTGCTTGCGGGTGGCCGCCGTGATCTGGGCGCCCCCGGCCATGCGGGCGATCTCGTCGACGCGGGCGGAATCGCCGAGCGGATCCACCCGGGTCACCGCCCGCCCCTTCTCGGTCGCCTTGTGGACGCGGAAGTGGTGCTCCGCGCGCGCCGCGACCTGGGGAAGGTGCGTGATGCAGAGGACCTGGTGCTCCTCGGCGAGCTCCGCGAGCGACGCGCCGACGCGGTCCGCCACGGCGCCGCCGATCCCGGCGTCCACTTCGTCGAAGACGAGAACCATGCCGGCGCCGAAGGGGCGAAGGACGTTCTTCAGCGCGAGGAACACGCGCGAGAGCTCGCCGCCGGAGGCGACGCGCCGCAGGTCGCGCAGCTCGGTGCCGGGATCCGCGGCGAACCGGAAGGCCGCCGTCTCGGCGCCGTTCGGTCCGCTCGGCAGATCGTCCGGGCCGGCGGCGGGCTCGAGCTCGACCTGGAAGCGCGCCTGCTCGAGGGCGAGCGAGCGGATCCCCTTCTGCGCGGCGCGCGAGAGCTTCGCCGCGGCCTTCGTGCGGCCGGCCGTGAGTTCCTCTGCGGCGCGCGAGAGGTCGGCCCGGGCCTCGGCGCGTTCGGCATCGAGCTTCGAAAGCCCCGCCTCGGCGCCGCGCAGCGACGCGAGCTCCTCCGCCGCCTGTTCGCGAAAGGCGAGCACCTGGGCGACGTCCTCGCCGTACTTCCGCTTCAGGCGCTCGATGCGCGCCAGGCGCTCCTCGACCTCGGCCAGACGCGCCGGATCCGCTTCGACGCCGTCTCCGTAGCGCTCGAGCTCGGCGGCGAGGTCGGCGATCTCCTCGGCCGCCGCCTGGAGCCGCTCGGCGAACGGCTCGAGCGAAGCGTCGAGGGCCGCGAGCCCCTCGACGGCGCGCCCGGCCCGGGCCGTCCAATCCGCTGCACCCGGAGCGTCGGCCGCGCCCGGGTCGCCGGAGAGTGCCACCACCGCCTCGCGAACGCCGAGACCGAGCTGATCCGCGTGGCCGAGGCGCGCGCGTTCGGAGACGAGCCCCTCCCACTCGCCCTCCTCGAGAGCCACGGCATCGATCTCTTCGACCTGGAAGGAGAGGAAGTCCTCGCGCCGCGCGCGCTCCTCCGCCGCGGCGCGCAGGGCGTGCGCGCGCTCGTCGAGGTCCTTCACCCGGGCGTAGGCCTCCGCGACGCGCTGGCGCGACGTGAGCAGGCCTCCGAACTCGTCGAGCAGGCGGCTCTGGGCTTCCGGCCGCAGCAGCGCCTGGGAAGCGTGCTGGCTCGAGATCTCGAGACGTCCCGAGAACAGTTCGCCGAGCAGGCCCGCGGGCACCGTCTCCCCGGCGACGCGGGCGCGGTGGCGTCCGCTCCGGGCGAGCTGCCGCCGCACCACGAGCGAATCCTCGTCCGCCTCGAAGCCCCGCTCGGCCAGGGCTTCCTTCACGTCGGCGAGGTCCGCCGTCGAGAAGACGGCCTCGACGAGGGCGTCCTCGGCCCCGGCGCGGATCGTCTCGCCGCTCGCCCGTCCGCCGGCGAGCAGGCCCAGGGCCGAGAGGATGATCGACTTGCCCGCGCCGGTCTCGCCCGTCAGCACGTTCAGACCCGGGCCGAGTTCGATCTCGACCGAGTCCACGACGGCGAGCCGCTCGATGCGAAGCGATTCGAGCACGCCTAGCGCTCACCCCAGTGGAGCTTGGTGCGCAGGATCTCGAAGCGCGTGCGGAAGGGCGAGACCACGAGCTGCGCTGGGAACTGGGAGCGCGTGACGTGGACGCGGTCTCCTTCTTCGAGCCGGACGCCGGCCTGGCCGTCGACGGTGATCTGGGTCCCCGTCGTCGCGGGGGAGATCTCGATCTTGCGGTCCGCAGGGAGGACGATGGGCCGCTGGGTCAGGGTGTGGGGCGAGATCGGCGAGAGCACGACCGCGTCGAGGGCGGGGTCGAGGATCGGGCCCCCCGCCGAGAGCGAGTAGGCCGTCGAGCCGGTCGGCGTGGACGCGATCAGGCCGTCGGCGTGGTAGGTCGTGACCTTGCGGCCGTCGACGAAGGCGTCGAGATCGAGCATGCGCGCCAGATGCTGCGAGGTGATGACCGCGTCGTTCAGGGCGAGCCACTCGCCGAGGACGCGCCCTTCGCGCTCGGCGCGCACGGCCAGCCGCATGCGGGCCTCCACGCGCGCCTCGCCCGCGAGCACGCGTTCGAGGGCGGCATAGAGCTCGTCGTGGCTCGTCTCCGTGAGGAAGCCCAGGCGGCCGAGGTTCACGCCGAGGATCGGCACGGCCCGCTCGCCGCTCGCCCGCGCCGCCGAGAGCAGGGTCCCGTCGCCGCCGAGCACCACGAGCAGGTCCGCGGCGGCCGCGATCTCTTCCCGGGTCTCACCCGGACGGCCCACCAGCTCGCCGGCCTCTTCATCGAGCCGGACGGAAAGGCCACGCGCATCGAGCCACTTCGCGAGCCCGCGGACGGTGCCGCCGGCTTCGGGATGGTTCGCGCGCACGCAAAGACCGACGGATCGGATCGCCATGGGTCCTTCTCCTGGGCGTCGGGTCAATATCACATCCCCCACCCGGGGCGGCAAGCCGGCGGCCCGGTGCGGCCGGGAACCGCCGGGCGCGAGCGGACCGCAGAGGAGCCCGGCGGTTCCTCGCGGTACCATCGACGCGATGGACGGAGAGCCCGGAGACCTGTTCGCCCCGCGCGCGGACGCGGAGACGAAGCGCCGCCTGGTTCCGCTGGCGGAACGCATGCGGCCGCGCGAACTCGCGGAGGTCGTCGGCCAGGATCGTCTGCTCGCCCCCGGCGCACCGTTGCGCACCCTGCTCGACGCGGACGAGCTGCCCTCGCTCATCCTTTGGGGCCCGCCGGGCTGCGGCAAGACCACCCTCGCGCGCCTGCTCGCCGTCGCCGCGCGCGCGCGTTTCCAGCCGCTCTCGGCCGTACTGGCCGGGGTGAAGGACGTCCGCGAGGCGGTCTCCGCCGCCGCCCTCGACCGCTCCCAGGGGCGCCGCACCGTCCTGTTCATCGACGAGATCCACCGCTTCAACCGCGCCCAGCAGGACGCGCTGCTCCCCCACGCCGAGCAGGGCACGGTGACCCTCGTCGGCGCGACGACCGAGAACCCCTCCTTCGAGGTCAACGCGCCGCTGCTCTCGCGCTGCCGCGTCGTCACGCTGGAGCCCCTCGACGCGACCGCGCTGACCACGCTCCTGCGGCGCGCCCTCGAAGACGACGACCGCGGGCTCGGGCGAAGCCGGGTCGACGCGAGCGACGAGGCCCTGCGCGCCGTGGCCGCCGCCTGCGACGGCGATGCCCGGCGCGCCCTCGGCCTGCTCGAGGACGCCGTGGCCCTCGAAGCCGCCGACGGAGCGAAGACGCTCTCCTTCGAGACGATCCGGCGCGCCGCGGGCAGGCGCATCCTCGCCCACGACCGGGACCGCGACGCCCACTACGACGTCGTCTCCGCCCTCATCAAGAGTATGCGCGCGAGCGACCCGGACGCCGCCCTCTACTGGCTGGCCCGCATGCTCGAGGCGGGCGAAGACCCCCGCTTCGTGGCGCGGCGGCTCGTCATCTTCGCGAGCGAGGACGTCGGCAACGCCGACCCGGCCGCCCTGCCTCTCGCCACCTCGACCCAGCTCGCCGTCGAGCGCATCGGCATGCCGGAGGCGCGCATCCCGCTGGCCCAGGCCACGAGCTACCTGGCGTGCGCGCCCAAGAGCAACGCGGCCTACGTCGCGCTCGGCCGGGCGATGGCGGCGGTCGAGGCCCACGGCAGCCTTCCCGTACCGAAGCATCTTCGCAACGCGCCGACGCGGCTGATGAAGGAACTCGGCCACGGCGCGGGCTACCGCTACGCCCACGACGAGCCCGAGGCCTTCGTCGCGGATCCGAACCTGCCCGAGGCGCTCCAGAAGGAGACCTTCTACGAGCCGAAGGAGGTGGGTGCGGAGGAAGCGATCGCGCAGCGGCTCGCGGCCTGGCGCAAGCGCCGTGCGGAATCGGAGAAGCCCTAGGCCTCGCCGGCCGCCACCACGCGGTCGCGCCCGCCGTGCTTCGCGGCGTAGAGCGCTTCGTCGGCAGCGGTGACCAGGTCTTCGGGCGAGGCGTGCTCCGCGTCGAAGGACGCGACGCCGATGCTCACGGTCACTTCCACTTCGCGACCATCGGGCGAGTCGAAGGCCGCGTGGGCCACGGCCTCGCGCCAGCGTTCGGCGAGCTGCTTCGCGCCGTCGACGTCCGTGTGCGGGAGGACCACGAGGATCTCCTCGCCGCCGTAGCGGCCGGCCACGTCCGAGGCGCGCAGGGTCTGGCGAAGGATCTCGGAGACGCCGCGCAGGACGGCATCCCCGGCCGGGTGACCGTACTCGTCGTTCACCCGCTTGAAGTGGTCGAGGTCCGCCATCATCACCGAGAGCCCGTGGTGGTAGCGGCGCGCGCGGATCCACTCGATGTTCAGCACCTCGCTCGCATAGCGGCGCGTGCGCAGACCGGTCACGGGGTCGGTCGTCGAGAGCTTCCCGAGCATCGCGTTCTTCTCGCGCAGCTCGTCCTGCAGCCGCTTCAGCTTCAGGTGCAGCGCGAGCCGCGCCACGAGCTCCGCCGGATGGAAGGGTTTCGAGATCGTGTCGGCGGCGCCGCCCTCGAGCAGGCGGATGATCTGCTCTTGATCCTGGCTCGCCGAAAGGAAGAGGAAGGGAACCTCGGCGCTCACGCCCTGGCTCGAACGCATGCGAAGGAGCTTCTCGCCGTCGAGTCCCGGCATGTGGAGGTCGCACAGCACGACGTCGATCGATTCCGAGAGCAGGGTCTTCAGCCCGGCCACGCCGTCCTCGGCCTCGATCACCTCCTGGAAGAGGCCCGTCGGCTCCACCGCCGCGCGGATCTCCGCGCGGTGCGTCGGCGAGTCTTCGATGATCAACAGGGTCGCCATTCGCTCTCCGGTGCCCGGACGGACGGGCACCCCGGACGTATCGGCGCGCCCCGGGCCGGACTTCGGGGCTTTCGGTCACACGGGGTGCGAAGCCGCCGGCGGCGGCTAGGGCGTTCTACCGAGATCCAGACGGTTACGGATCGCCTCCCGGGCGGGAGCCTCGATCCAGCGGTAGCTCGCCGCCGCGACCCCGAGGATCACCACCGTGTGGGCCGCGAGAATGGCCAGCGTGGGCAGCCAGGGGAGCGCACCGAGTTCCCAGCTGGGAAGGATCCGGTGGAGCAGCGCGAGCATGGGCATGTGCGTGAGGTAGATCGAGTAGGAGATCTTGCCGAGGTAGCGGACGGCCGGCGCCGTGAACGCCTTCAGCGCGCCACCGCTCCCCTGGGCCAGGACGTAGACGAGCAGGGAGGCGCCCGGCGCCATCCATGGGTCGCCCCAGGGCGAGAGCGCGAGACCCACGAGCGCGGCCAGCGCGACGGCGGTCGCCGCGGCGCCGAGACGCGGCCCCCCCTGCTCGACGGCACGGAAGACGAAACAGCCCGCCAGGAACTCCCCGGCCACGCGCACCAACGCATGACCGGTCGGGACGTGGAGCCCGTCGTAGCCGAGGGCGCGGAGGGCGAGGATCACGGCGGCGCATGCCGCGCCCGCACCGGCCGCCGAGACAGCCGCCCCGCGAGCCCGCGAAACGATCGCCCAGGCCAGCGGGAAGCAGAGGTAGGCGAAGAACTCCGCCGAGACCGACCAGGAAGGCTGGTTGAAACGCAGGGAGTCTTCGAACCCCCAGGCGTGCACCATGAAGAGGTGCAAGACGAAGTGACGGTCGAAGACGTAGCGCTCGGGGCTCCCGGGCTCCACGCCCAGCAGCGGCGCCAACGTCGCGAGCCCCGCCAGTCCCAGGAAGGTCGCGAGGTGCAGCGGATAGAGCCGCGCGATCCGCAGCACCAGGAAACGAACGTGATCGGCGCCGCTCTTCAGGCGCCCGCCGTAGTTGTAGGCGAGGACGAACCCGCTCAACGTGAAGAAGACGTCGACACCGAGGTAGCCCCGCTCGAGCATGCCGGCGAAGGGCGCGGCCAGCTCCCCCTCGACGAAGACACGATGGTGATGCGCCACGACCCAGAGGGCGGCGAAGGCGCGAAGGCCGGTCAGGGAGACGATCTCGGGCCGGGGCCCCGCTTGCGAAGAGGTCATCCGGCTCCCGGCGGCCGGAGGCCCGGGGAACCGGTGGAGATCTGCTCGCGGAGGCGCCGGCGGGTCCCATCGACGTCTTCGAGGGGGGTGCTCCGCAGGCGTGCGACCTCGTCCCGCGTGTACGGCGCCGCCCCCCGGGCGGCAGCCTCGGGGCCGAACCGCAGCAGCATCCAGTTCAGGACGTCGGCGAGCTCGGCGTCGTCGAGGCGGGACGAAGCGCTGCCCGGAACCTGCACGAGATAGGCGCGGCCGTCCGGCACGGTGAGATACGCCGCGAGCGAGCCCGCGAGGCTCGGCACCGCACCCGGCGCGCCGGTCCCGTCTGCAAGGTGGCAGCCCTGGCAGTGGAGCATGTAGAGGACGCCTGGGGATTCGGCAGCCGCGCCGACCGGCGCGAGGCCGAGGGCGAGGAGCGCCGGCAGGAGGAGCGTCCTCCGGGGCCGGGCAACCACGAGCCGCGAGATCACCGGTCCGGTTCCGTCGCGACGCCGATCACGATGGCCGTGGTCGAGTTGTAGACGACGCCCGCCCGGCCCATGCACCAGTTGATGTCGTTCGACTTCGAGGGGAAGTAGATCGGCTTGTCGCCTTCGTTGCGATTGCAGAAGCAGCGCCCGCAGGCGTTCTTGCCGCAGCAGTCGTTGTAGGAGATGACGTAGTCGCGCCCGTCCGCCGGGTTGCGGCACGTCCCCACCCAGGTGACCGCGGACATCTCGGTCCCGGGCGGGCAGGAGCGGTGCGTTCCACCGCAGCAGCTCGCGAGGAAGCCGTCGACGCCGCAGTAGCGCCAGTAGTCGCAGTGGTTCGGGTCGCCTTCCGGCGTCTCCGGGTCGGGCTCGCCGGGGGCCGGCTCGCGGCCCTGCGCCGCAGCGCGCGCCACGGGCAGCAGCGGGACCGCCGCGCCCCCGAGGAGGAGCCCGCCGAGCCGCCCGAGAAAGCCGCGGCGCGAGGTCGAGCGCGCGAGACGCCGGGACGCATCGGAAACGAGACGATCGATGGCACTCATCCGTGAGCCTCCTCGCGGGCCGGACGATCCGGCTGCTCGTGCGCAAGATACTCCTGAACCGAGGATACGCCGCGGTCTCGCGCCTCGAACAGGCTCTCGAGATGCTCGCGGGTATTGACCAGGCCCCGCGCCCGGACGACGCCCGCTTCGTCGAGCAACACCGCGTGGGGAAGCCGTCCGATCTGGTAGGCGAGTCCGAGCGGCTTCGAAAGGAGATAGGTCTCCTCCGAGAGTCCGTTCCGCGCGACGTAGGTCTCGTGCTCTTCGCGCGGACCGTCGGAGGCGAGGACCAGGCGGACCCGCTCGGTCGCGCTCGACACCATCGCGCGAGCCACCGGCAGGAGTTCCCGGCACACCGGACAGGTCGGCGAGACGAACAGCAGCAGCGAGCTGCGCCCGTCCGGGGCGACGCCCCCGACCCGAACCGACTTCCCCGACCAGGATTCGATCTCGAGGGTGGGCGCGAGCTCTCCGACCCTCGGCGTCTCCGCACCGACGAGCGCGCCGACCGGCGCGATGCGCTCGTGCAGCAGCCCGATCTGACGCGCGAGCGCCAGCACCACCAGGGCCAGCCCGACGACGACGACCCAGAGGACGACCTGCGAGACGACCCAGGGCTCGCTCACGAGAGCCCCCTCGGAGCGGACACGCGATGAGGATCGGCGCCGAGCAGCGCGTCCGCGGCAAAGTAGGCGGAGGCGAGACACGCGATCGCGGCGGCGACCGTGAACGCGTCGGGCGCACCGAGGCTCCGCGGCGTCGCCGCGAGGCTCCCCGCCAGGGCCACGCCCGCGAGCCCACTGTTGCGCAGGACGAGGCCCGCGTGGATCGGCCGCTCGGCCGCCGGCCCGAAGCACCCGCACGCGACGTGCCGGCGGCCGCGAACGAGGTTCACTGCGATGGCGAACGCATAGAGCGCGAACAGGCCCGCCGAGGCTCGGGCGGCCCACACGGCCGTCGCCTCGAACGCCAGCGCGATCCCGAGCCCGGCCTCCAGGACGGGAAGCCCCCACGCGAACGCCGGAAGGAGCGCAGAGGGAAGAAGCGCATAGTCGGCGACCATCGCGCGAAAGTCGCGGGGCGCGCGCAGCTTGTGGGCGGCGGCCAGCAGGAGGAGCAGGGCGACGCTTCCGCGCAGGATCCAGAGGACGACCGGGTCGAGACTCACTCCACCCACCCCGGACTCACTCCGCCGTTCCCAGATAGGGGGCATGGACGGCGAGATTCGTCGTGTTCCCCGTCGTGATCCGGCGCAGGAAGTCGCCGGAGCTCGCGTCGTGAAGCGCGAGCGTGCCCGAAAACTCCCCGGCGGCGATCAGGATCGGCTCGGCACCCTGGGTCACGGCCAGGCTCGAGGCACCGAGGGGCGCGAGGGAGAGGAGCGCGTCGTAGATCCGGTTGAAGGGCCAGATCCAGTCTTCACCGAAGCCCATCGACACGCCGAGGTAGGTGAGGCCCGGGTTGCGCAGGGCGATGCGCTGCTCACGCGTGCGGGACTCGAGATCGTAGACCCAGGCCTCGCTCCCGTGCTGTTTGTGGGTATCGGGCCCGCCCTGATGCACGAGCACGTACAGGCGGCCGCTCTCCCGATGCACCGCAAGGAGCTGGCGTCCACCGACCCGCCAGCGGTCTTCGCGGTCGGCGTCGTCGAAGAGCGGCCAGGGCTCGGCGAAGCGCGGCGCGCCGCCGGACACGTCGACCTCGTGCACGACGCCCTCGAAGGAGACGAAGTACCAGACGTCGCCGCGGCGCACGGCTTTCTCGGTGACCGGATCCGCGTCGACGTCGAAGAAGCGCTCCGAGCGCAGCCGGCGCACGGCGTTGCCCTCGCCGTCGAGCTCGACCAGGAGCAGGGTGCCGTCGGCGCACACGCTGATGAAGCGGCGAGCGCCCGCGCCGTAGACGAGCGCACACCCGGGCGTCGGCACCTCCCCGGCGAAGGTCCGCCGCTCGAGGTCGACGATGCTCAGGGACGTGGCCGGGGTCATGTTCGCAACGGCCAGGAAGCGACCCCCGTCTTCGAGCGCCGCGTTTCCGACCGAGAGCACGTTGTGCGCCCGCTTCGCGGGGATCACCACCTCGTACTCCGGCGCCAGGGACGTGCCGTCGTAGAACGTCACGACGTCCGTTCGCTGGCCGCGGCTCCCTCGCGAGTAGTGGGTCTCCGGGACGAGCAGGCCGCCCCCCGGCGGGAAGAGCGGCGTCGTGATGCCCCAGCCTCCGTCGACGATGCCGCGCATGCGGCCGTCGTCGAGGTCGATCAACGCGACGCGGGAGTTCACGGCATCGAAGGCCCAGACCCAGTGCGCCGGCTTCTCCGCGGGGAGCGTTTCGACGCGGCCGATCGCCTCGGGCGGAACCTGCGCCGAGCCGGTTCCGGCGAAACCGCCGAGCAGGACCACCGCAAGAAGACCCGGGGAGATCCGCACCTTCGGGAGTCGCCGCCGGCCTACCATGTTGGCCCCGCCAGGCGCGCCGCCGTCGCCTCGAACTCGCGGACGGTCTCCGCGAGGATCTCCGCCACCGGCCGGACGCCGTCGATGCGGCCCGCCACCTGCCCGGTCAGCGCGATGCCCTTCTCGAGCCGCCCCTCGAAGTACACGTCGCGCACGCCGCCGCCGAGCGTCGCCATCGGGTCCCCTTCCCCGGCTTCCAGCCGTTCGGTCGTCTCGGTACGCAGCGCGCGGAGGGCCGGCCCCCGCTCGGGCTTCAGGAACACCGTCCCCGTCTCCGGCGCCTCGACGATCGCCTTCTTCCAGCCTTCGTGGACCGGCGACTCCGCCGCCGAGACCATGCGCGTCCCCATCTGCACGCCTTCGGCGCCGAGCGCGAAGGCTGCCGCCATGGAAGCGCCGTCGCAGATGCCCCCGGCCGCGATGATCGGAACGTCGAGCCGTTCCCGGATCAGCGGCACGAGCACCAGGGTCGAGACCGGGCGCGGGTTCTTGAAGCCGCCGCCCTCGCCGCCTTCCACGACGAGCCCGTCGACGCCTGCGTCCACGGCCTTCTGCGCCGCGCGCAGCGTCGGCACGACGTGGAACACCGTGAGGCCGGCGTCCTTCAGCTGACGGGTGTACCGGGTCGGGTCGCCGGCGGAGGTCGTCACGAAGCGGACGCCCTGGTCGATCACGAAGGAGACGATGTCCGGGTCGCGGACGAAGGCCTGGGCCACGTTCACGCCGAAGGGCTTCCGGGTGAGTTCACGCATGCGCCGGATCTCCCCGCGGATCGCGTCGAGCTCGCCCGAGGAGGTCTCGATGATGCCGAGCCCGCCGGCCTCCGAAACGGCCGAGGCGAGCGGGGCCCGGGCGATCCAGCCCATCGGCGCCTGGACGATCGGGACCTCGACGCCGAGCATGCGCGTCACCCGGTTGTCGAATGCCATGGAGCGCCCCTCCCCGGCGACAGCTTGCGCGATCGGAGCCCGTTCGAGCAACCCTCTCTTGCCCCACCAGGTGCTAGGCTCCCGCCGGGTTCCCCGAAAGCGATGCCATGTCCGAACCGACCTCGCCCGACGCTGCGCCCCTCCCCTACCGGATCTGGGACGCCGACAACCACTACTACGAACCCGACGACTGCTACCAGCGCCACATCGAGGCCGGCTTTCGCGATCGCACGATGTGGATCGACCGCTCGGAGCCCGGCCGTCCCGGCCGCATGTACGTCGGCAACGAGCGCTGCGAGTTCTTCAGCGTCGGCGCCGGCGACAGCATCGGCCCGCCCGGGATCATGAAGCACTTCCTCCGCGGCGAGACGGACGAAGGCGGAAGCCCGAGCCTTTCCCCCATGAACGCCCTGGAAGTCCCGGAGTTCGTCGAACGCAAGGCCCGGCTCGCGCGCATGGACGAACAGAACGTCGAGGCCTGCCTGATGCTCCCGACGGCGGGGGTCGGCCTCGAGCCACAGCTGCGCAAGCCGAAACACCGGGAGGCGCTCTACCCGAGCCTGCGCGCCTTCAACCGCTGGGTCGAAGAGGATTGGGGCTACGGCGCCGACGGGCGCATCTTCGGCGCCCCGATGAACTCCCTCGCGGACGTCGACGAAGCCATCGCGGAGACGGAGCGCGTCCTCGAGCGCGGCGCCCGCTTCATGATCCTCACCGCCGGCCCGATCGACGGCCGATCCCCGGCGGACCCGCACTTCGACCCCTTCTGGGCGCGCGTGCACGAAGCCGGACTGAACGTCGTCTACCACATCGGCCGCACGCCCTTCTCCGAGATGTACAACACGCCCTGGGGGCTGCGTCCGCACCCGCCTTCGCACCGGCATTCGCTGATGGAGTACGTGCTCTCCTTCACCGAGCGGCCGATCACGGACACGCTGACGGCGCTCGTCGCCGACAACCTGTTCGGCCGCTTCCCGGAGCTGCGCATCCTCTCGATCGAGTACGGCGCCTCCTGGGTGCCGGCCCTGCTGCGCAAGCTCGACGGCGTCGCGCGCCTGTTCAGCAAGGACCTCTGGCGCTTCGGCGAGCCGCCCCTGCGCCCGAGCGAGACCTTGAAGCGGAACTTCTTCGTCGCGCCGTTCTACGAGGACGACGTCCCGGCGGTGGTCGCGGCCCTCGGCGAAGACCAGGTGCTCTGCGGCTCGGACTATCCCCACCCCGAAGGGCTCGTCTGGCCTTCGGAGTTCCAGGAGGAGCTCGAGGGGCTCTCCGCCGAGAGCACGCGCAAGATCATGCGCGAGAACCTCGCGGGCCTGGCCGCTCAGGGCCCCCGCGGCGCACAGAACCGAGGGCTCTGACCCACACTTCCGCATCCCCGGGTCCGTCGCGTAGGCTCCCCGCCATGAACCCGACCCTTCGACGCTGGCTCGTCCCGAGCATCGCCTCGGCCACGCTCGTGATCCCCATGCTGCTCGGCGGCTGCGATGTCGAGCAGGAACTCCTCGACAGCCTGGGAATTCCGCGGGAATGCGCCGAGTGCCTCGGCTGCTACGACGGCCTCGAGCCCGACGTCCCCGAAGAGAACTCCGACGGCTTCATCCGGCCGACGGGAGACCTCCCCTCGGAGCTGAGCTTCGAGGGCGACGTCCCCGAAGGCTACGAACCCCAGGAAGAGGACCCGAGCGAGGGGACCGGCAGCGGGATGGACGACGACACCGACCCTTCGGGCAAGGGCGCGGGCCTGCGGAGCGGAAAGATCCCGGACTCCGTGCTGCGGCCGCGGCCGGACCGGCCGTCGGCGCCCGAGGTGCCCCAGAACTACTCGGTCCCGCAGCACGGCGGGAAGACGCCGAGCGGCAAGAACTACAGCAAGTAGCGAAGCGCGGCCGCTCCGCAGCGCGAGCGCGGGCGGCTCAGGCCGCGCGGACCGTCACGGGGACGCCGTTCAGCACCGACTGCCCGACCACGGCTTCGGTGACGGCATCGTCGCTCCAATCGTTGAAGGAGACGCCGGGCAGCTCACCGGCGACCCGCAGCGTCGCCGCCGCGCGCTGGTGACCCCAACCGTGCGGAAGACTCACCACGCCGGGCCGCATCTCGTCGGAGACGGCGACCGGAACCGCTCCCGCGTGGATGCGGCTCTCGAGCACGGCGGTGCCGCCGTCTTCGAGCCCGAGGCGCGCGGCATCCTCCGGATGAACCGTGAGCACGCAGCGGTCGCGGCCCGAGACCATCGCCGGCACGTTGTGCATCCAGGAGTTGTTGGAGCGGATCTCGCGCCGGCCGACCAGCAGGAGATCGCCTTCGGCCGGCGTGGCCGCGGCCGGATCCCGGGCCCAGTCGTCGAAAGCGTCGAGGAACGGCGCCGGGTCAACGCGAACACGGCCCTCCCGATGCAGGACCCGGTGCGCCACCCCCGGCTGCATCGGTCCGAGATGGGCCCCGCGCGGCATCTCCCGCAGCGCGGCGAGGGAGAGCCCGTCGCGGTAGCGGCCGAACCGGAGCGGCTTCGGCAGGAAGCCGTCGCCGTGGGCCCCCGTGCGCAGCAGGGCGTCGAGCACGTGGTCCGGCGTCAGGCCGTACCCGCGCTTGCGCGCCGCGCGAACCAGGGCGTCGAGCGGGCCGACGCCGCTCAGCCCGCCGCCGAGGCCCTCGGCCAGGGCGAGCAGGATCTCCCAATCGTTGCGGTCCTCGGCCTGTTTCTCGACGACGGGCGGCGAGAGCCGCGCGTAGTCTTCGACGGCGAAGTTCGCGAAGAACACGTCGTAGTGTTCCTCGGTCAGGGACCACGCGGTCGGGAGGAGGATGTCGGCGTGGCGCGTGGTCTCGTTCAGGTAGAGGTCGATCGAGACCATGAACTCGAGGCTCGCGAAGGCGCGGTCAAGGCGCTTGCCGTTCGGCACCGAGAGGACCGGGTTCCCCGCGTAGGTGATCAGGCCGCGGATCTGTCCGGGGCCTTCGGTCTCGATCTCCTCGGCCAGACAGGCCGAGGGAAGATCCCCGAGGGTCTCGGGCAGCCCCCGCACGCGGCTTCGCCGACGGCCGTGGCCGTCCATGCCCGGAAGCCGCGACATGCGGGAGAGGTCCGCGGCGGGCACGGGGAACATCGCGCCCCCCACGGCGCCGAGACGGCCGGCGGCGAGGTTCAACAGGTCGCCGGCGTAGGTGGCGAGACTGCCGTAGCGGCTGTTGCAGACCCCGATCCGCGAATAGGCGACGGAACTCGGCGCCGCCGCGAACTCGCGCGCCAGCCGCGCGATCACTTCCCACGGAACACCGGACGAGCGCGCCAGGGCCTTCGGCTCGAGGCGGCGGACGCGCGCCTCGACCTCGGCGAAACCCGACGCCGTCGCATCGATGGCGGCGCGGTCTTCGAGGCCCTCGTCGAGCAGCACGCGGAGCATCCCGAACAGGAGCGCCGCGTCGCCGCCGGGCAGAACCGCGACGTGTTCGTCGGCCTCGCGGGCGGTCTCCGTGCGGCGCGGGTCCACCACGACGAGCCGGCCGCCGCGCTCCTTCAGGGCCCGCAGGCGCCGCCGCATGTCCGGCGCCGTCATCGCGCTGCCGTTCGAGACGATCGGATTCGCGCCGATGCACAGGAAGTAATCCGTGCGCTGGACGTCGGGGATCGGCACCACGAAAGAGCTGCCGTAGAGATGCCACGAGGTCGCGAAGCGCGGGCTCGTATCCTGGGATCCGGCGCTGAAGCTGTTGCGCGTCCCGAGCGCCTCGAGCAGGCCCGAGCGCACGAGCGAAGCGCCGTGGTCGTGCACCACGGGCGTCCCCATGTAGATGCCGAGGGCGTCGGCGCCGTCGCGCTTGCGGATGGCCGCGAGCCGCTCGGTCGTCTCGCCGAGCGCGACCTCCCAGCTCACCTCCTCGAAGTCGCCGGAGGCGGTCCGCCGCAGCGGGCGCCGGATGCGATCCGGGTCTTCCTGGATGTCCGCGATGTGGATGCCCTTCGGGCAGGCGTAGCCCTGGGAGCGCGGGTCTTCCCGGTCCGGGCGGACGGCGAGGATCTTGCCGTGCTCGACCTGGAAGCTCAGGCCGCAGCCGGCCTCGCACAGGTGACAGGCGCGATGAAGGGCTTCGGGCATGGCAGGTCCTTCCGGCCCCCGGCCCCATCGCCACCGGAGCGATGGTCAGGCGCGGGAGCGATGAATCGGCGCCGTCAGCGCAGGAGCGCCAGGGCGCGCTCGAGCTCCGCAGCGGGCATCCCGGTGTTCTCGCACAGGGTGCCGAGATCGAAGTAGAACCGCTCGCGGCTCAAGAGTCCATCCTTGAAATCGAAGGCCGAGAAGGCCGGCTGACGGCTCGCCCGCCCGGTCGGCTCGATGCCGAGCAGGGCGCCCGCGAAGGTCACGCTCATCGTGCCCCACCACGCGGCGCCATCCGCCCCGGCCACGACCGCTTCGGTCTCGACGCGGTAGTCCGGGAAGACCGAGAAGAAGACCGCGAGCTGGTTGCGCGTGTCGTCGCGATCCTTCGTGCAGAGCCGGAACGGCAGCGTGTCGATCCGGAAGTCCGGGTGGCAGACGGCCAGGGCCGCGTCCGCGTCGCGGGCGCTCTTCGCATGGCCGTAGGCCCGCACGAGGCTTCGCTGCTGGGCATCCCGGAGGGTGGCGAGCCCGGTCTCCCCGGGCAGATCGGCCGGACTCGCCGCGGGACGCAGCGCGTGGTCGTGCTGGGCCAGGTACTCCGCGACTTCGGCTTCGCCGTCGCCGAGGATCTTCTCGTCGATCCGCACGATGGCGCCGGCGTCGTCGTAGCGCGTCAGGTGCTCCCCCTCGAAGACCAGGTCGGGCAGTCCGGCCCGCTGCATGCGCAGGCCGAAGCGCATCCAGACGCCGTCTTCCCGGGGAACCGGGCCTTCGAGGATCTCCGGAACCCGCAGGTCGAAGCGGCGGTCGAGGCCCTGCACGCTGGCCCGCAGTCCGGCGACGACCGCTTCGCGGCCGTGGTCGTCGGCGGCCAACGGCCCCGACCCCGCGACGAAGTGGACGGCGTCGGCCGCGAAGAAGGGTTCGATCAGGGAGAAGTCGTCGATCGCCTGGGCGAGTTCGAAGGCGCGGGCGTACTCGAGGAAGCGTGCGAGATCCGACATGCGGGACTCCTAGGCGTCCGCCGGCCGGGCCAGCGAGAGCTTGTAGGTGACGAGGGCGCGGGCGACGGGCGTCTCTTCCGGGCTGGCGACGGCGACGTCGATCACGCAAAGCGAGCCACCGCGCTTCACGATGCGCGCGTCGGCGACCAGGTCGCATCCGAGCCCCGGTGCGAGATAGTTGACGTTGAAGCCGACGGTCGTGCCCCGGGCGCCGAAGCTCGCCTCCGGGTGGGCCCAGGCCGCGGCCGTCGCCGCCACGTCGACGAGCGACGCGATCGCGCCCCCGTGCACCATTTCGCCGAGGGTCGTCAGCGCCTCCCGGTACGGCAGGCGTACGCACACGCGGTCGGGCTCGATGCGCTCGCAGGTGAGGCCGAGCAGCTGGCCGTAGGGCGCGCCGACGATGAACTTCTCGATGGCGCTCGTCGCTTCGGCGGAAAGGGTCACCGGGCCTCCAACCGTGTTGCGAGTTCGAGGGTGTCGAAGTAGGCGCGGGCCGCAAGAATCGAGCCCGCGGCGCAGTCGAGCCGGTCGACGCGCGTGAACGAGATCGGACCGCAGGTGACGCGCCACTCGGCGAAGGAGAGCGCGGCGTCGCCGGCGAACGCGAGCCGTTCGAAGCGCAGACCCGGGAGGAGACGATGAAGGGCCGCGTGCCACGCGGTGAGCTCGCTGCGCGCGAAGGGGCGGCCGAGCTCCGGGCTCGCGAGGGTCGCGTCGTCCCGGAAGAGCGCCGCGAGCTCCGCCGCGTTGCCGGCCTCGAGGGCTTCCCCGAGGCGGCGTGTCCTCTCGTCGGCATCGAAGCACGGCTCGGCCTCGGCCGGATCGACGCATTCCGGTGTCGCAGCCGGGTCGGGCGCGGGCAGACTCGGGAGGGTCGGGTCGAGCTTCCCGTAGAGGGCCCGCCGGTCGTAGTAGCGGCGGCCGCGCAGGACGCGGTCTTCCGAGAGGTCCATGCAGTAGACCGAGCGCCAATCGAGGGCGGTCGTGCCGAGGCTCGCGGTGTTGCGCGCCTCGACGAAGAGCGTCCCCCCGCGCTCGCGCCAGCGTTCCGGGGTCATGCGGAAGTCCGGGACGAGCTTCAGGATCCCCTCGATGTGCTCCGGAATCTCCGGCACCGTGATCGGCTGCGGCATGCCCGCGTCGAACAGGGTCGCCTCGGGGTGGAACAGGCGGAGGTAGCGCTCCGTGTCCGGGCGCGCGCCGAAGGCCACGAAGTGCCGCAGGAATCCGTCGACGTCGGCCGCCATGGTTTCCACACTCGCCCGAAATAGGCCCTTCCACAAGAGCCGTTTCTATCGTATGGATGGAGCCAATTGGAGGCCCCATGTGGCTCGAACTCGACGGCGAAGGCGCCCTCCACCAGCAGGCCTACCGGGCACTCCGTGGTGCCATCCTTGAAGGAAGCCTTCGGCGTGGCGCGCGCCTCCCGGCGACCCGGCTCCTGGCGCGGGAGCTCGGCGTCTCGCGAAACACCCTGCTCCAGGCCTACGACCAGCTCCGCGACGAAGGCTACGTGGTCGCGAAGACCGGATCGGGAACCTACGTGGCCGGGAGCCTGCCGGACGACGCGGCCCTCCCCGCCGAACCCGCGGCGCCCCGAAGCGCAGCGGACCGCCCGGCCCTTGCGCTCTCGCAGGCCGCCGTGCGCATGGTCGGCATGGCCCCGCGCGGCGGCGTCAGCTGGGCCATCCCGCGCAAGAACCTCCCCTACGACTTCCGCTACGGCGAACCGGCGTACGGCGACCTCCCCCTCGAGACCTGGTGCCGCCTGCTCGGCCGGCACGCCCGGCGCGCCAGCGTGCGCAAGCTCGCCTACGGGGAACCGGCCGGCGCCCCGGAGCTCCGCGAGGCCCTGGCCGGATACCTGCGGCGCGCACGCGGCGTCGCCTGCCGCCCGGAACAGATCCTGATCACGCACGGTTCGCAGCAGGCGATCGATCTGATCGGCCGCGTCCTGCTCGACCCGGGCGACCGCATCGCCCTCGAAGAGCCCCACTACTCGGGCTTCCGCTACGCCCTGGCCGCCTACGGCGCCGAGGTCGTGCCGGTCCCCGTCGACGGCGAGGGTCTGCGCATCGACGAACTCGAGACGCAAGGCGGCCTGCGCGGCGTGTGCGTCACGCCCTCGCACCAGTTCCCGACGGGAGGCGTGCTTTCGCTCGAGCGACGCCTCGCCCTGCTCTCCTGGGCGGAGCGCGAACGCGCCTTCGTGCTCGAGGACGACTACGACGGCGAGTACCGCTACGAAGGGCGCCCCGTACCTTCCCTGCAAGGGCTCGACCGCGGCGGGCACGTGCTCTACCTCGGCACCGCGAGCAAGGTCCTCTTCCCTTCTCTCCGACTCGGTTGGCTGGTGCTCCCCGAAGCGCTCGTGCGCCCCTTCACCCTCGCGAAGGCCTACGCGGACACCGGCTCCTCGAACCTCGAGCAGCGCGTGCTCGCCGAGTTCATCGAGGAAGGCCACCTCGAACGACACGTGCGGCGGGCGCGCGTCCTGAACGGCAGGCGGCGCGAAGCCCTCGAGGCCGCCGTCGCCGGCACCTGCCCGAAGCGGCGGAGCTCGAGGGCACCCGGGCGGGCCTGCACGGGCTGCTCTGGATCCCGGACCTCCCTCGCAGCGAGGAGTCCGTCTTCCGTCGCGCCTGCGAGCAGCGGGGCGTCGGCCTCTACCCGATCCACCCCTACTACGCCCGGCCTCCGGAGCGCGCGGGCTTCCTGCTCGGGTACGCGGCCCTCTCCCCCGAGGCCATCGGCGAAGGCATCGAGCGGATGGCACAGGCCCTTGCGGATTTCGGCGGCACCCGCGGCCCTGCTAGGGTGCGGGCGAAGCGCGCCCGCCCCTGATCCGGCGCGAGGAGAGGATGCCGATGAAGATCGATGCCGGCTTGATGGGAGGCCTCGGGGAGGTCGCCGAACGCGCCCGTGCCCTCGAGCAAGCAGGCTTCGACGGCCTGATCACCGCCGAGATGGCCCACGACCCGTTCCTGCCGCTCACCCTCGCCGCCGAGCACACCGAGCGCATCGAACTCATGACCTCGATCGCGGTCGCCTTCGCGCGCAACCCGATGCTGCTCGCGAACCTCGGCCACGACCTGAACGCCTACTCGAAGGGCCGCTTCATCCTCGGGCTCGGCTCGCAGATCCGTCCGCACATCCAGAAGCGCTTCAGCATGCCGTGGTCGAGCCCGGCGGCCCGCATGCGCGAACTCATCCTCGCCACCCGCGCGATCTGGGCGAACTGGTACGAGGGCAAGCCCCTCGACTTCCGCGGCGAGTTCTACACCCACACGCTGATGACGCCCATGTTCACGCCGACGGACACGGAATACGGCCCGCCGCGCGTCTACCTCGCGGCCGTCGGCCCGCGCATGACGGAGACGGCGGGCGAAGTCGCCGACGGCATGATCGTGCACGCCTTCACCACGCCGAAGTACCTCGACGAGGTGACGCTCCCCGCCATCGAGCGCGGCCTCGAGAAGGCCGGCCGCAGCCGCAGCGACTTCACCCTCACCCTGCCCGGCTTCGTCGTCACCGGGGAGGACGAGAAGGCCTTCGAGGCCGCTCGCACCGGCATCACGCGGCAGATCGCCTTCTACGGCTCGACGCCCGCCTACCGCGGCGTGCTCGAAGCCCACGGCTGGGGCGAGCTCCAGACCGAGCTCAACCACCTCTCGAAGCAGGGCAAGTGGGAAGAGATGGGCACCCTCATCACGGACGAGATCCTCGAACAGTTCGCCGTCGTGGCGGCGCCCGGCGAGGTGGTCGCCCGCATGAAGGAGCGCTTCGGCGGCCGCGTCGACCGGCTGATGAGCGCCCTCGACTTCCTGCCCGCAGGAGAACGCGCCGCGGCCATGGCCGAACTCCGCGGCTAGGGCGCGCTGCGCCCCGAAGAACGCGATTCCTTCACCGCATCGTCGCACGGCTGCAACCGGGCCGACTCCGTTCCGTCGATACACTGCCGGCGGGAGAGACCCGTTTGGCCCGTCGACTCGAAATCGCGACCGTCCTCGCGCTCTGCGGCGTCGCCGCCGGTGCCTGGTTCGTGCCCTGGGAGCGCTCCGAGAGGCCCGATGCCCGCCCGCCCGCACGGCCCGCTCCGGTGAGCGACGAAGCGGCCTACCTCGCCCACGAGTTCGAAGCCCAGGTCATGGCCGAACTCGCGCGGCGCGGCGCGGATCCGCGGAGGGAGACGGCGCCCCGCGAGACCGCCCGCCCTGCCCTCGAGCGAAACGACCGGAGCCCGCGCCTCTGGAGCGCCGGCGCCGATGACGTCGTCCCGAGAAGCCCTCGTGTCGACCGCGACGACGCCTTCCGGCGCGCCGACTGGGAGTACCTGAACGACGTCTACGCAGGCCGGGTGACCGGCATCCCGAACGAGCGCAAGGCCGGCGTGACGGTCTTCGAGATGGCGGCGCTCGGCAACGTGCCCTACGTCGACCAGCTCCGCGCCGAGGGCGACCTCGAAGCCCTCCGGGATCTCGGATTCACCCCCGAGCCGGCCCCGCCTCCGGGACCGCCCAAGGAGTGGTCCGGCGGCGCACCCATCCGCGAGCGACGCTTCCTGAACCCCCGCCTCGAAGGCGGCCAGTTCTAGGCCGCGAGCCGCCCCACCCACCCGAGGATCGACCATGCGCAAGAGCGTTCTGCTGGCCTCCGCCTGGCTCGGCACGGTGGCCCTACCGTTCTCGACCTCCGCGGCACCCGCGGCCTCGGACACCACGCTCGACGAACGCCTGGCCGAAGTCGAACGGCGCCTCGACCTGATCGACCGAAAGTTCGGCCTGCTCGGTGCGACGAGCGAGGAAGAACTCCCCGGCGGGGAAGAACTCCTCGCGAGCCCGGCCCTCCTGCTCGCGCGCGCGCGCGCCGGCGTCGCCGAGCGGCGCCTCGAAGAGCCCTATCGCCTGCTGACCCTGATCCGCACGCTCCACCCCGAGAGCCCCGAGGCGAGCGAGGCCTACTGGCTCGCGGCCGCCATCTTCCAGCGGCAGTACTCGAAGAACCGGCTCACGAACCCGGACTCCCCCTGGGTCACGACCGAACCGGCTTTCGTCTTCGAGTGGATGGGGACCTTCTTCGCCGCGGAGGAGGCGCCCACCGATCGCGCCGTGGCCGTCTTCCGCGGAATGCCCCTCGGCATCTTCCGCCGCTTCGAGGCGCATGCCGAGGCGCGGCCCGTCTTCCGCCCGTGGCAGATCTCCGTCGAAGAGGACAACGGGATCATCGAGATCGTGACGATGACCCCGCGCGCGACGGAGTAGCCGCGCCAGCGAGCCGCCCGATGAACGCCTGCTCCGTTCGCGCGGACCACGGCTCTCCGAACTCGGCGCGCCCCTCCTGGTCGACGACCATCACCGCCGGCATCGGCGTCGCGCTCTCGAGCAGCGCCTTGCTGTAGCCCTCCGAGAGGTGGTCGTAGACGAAGGCGGCTTCGAACTCGAGCTCGCGCAGGCGGTCGCGAACGACGACGTCCTCGACGCGGCCCTGCGGAAAAACGACGGGCAGAAGATCCTGCCGCCCCGCAACCGTTCGTAGCGAGGCGGCGAGGTCCGCGAACCCGGGCTTCGTGACGTCGGCGAAGACGAGCAGATAGCGCTCGTGCGCGGCCACCTCGGCATAGTCGAAGGATCCGAGAGAACCGGGCCGCGAATCGAGCAGGCGCGGTGCCACCATGTACAGGAAGTTCGGCGCGGTCTTCGGCTCACGGCCCAGGCGGATCGCGTTCGCTCGCTCGAGAAGGTCGGTCGCGGCGACGGGAACCCGGTGGACGCCATCGCGGCCGAAGTCGATCCGGGCGATCCCTTCGGGCTCCACCCGGACCAGAACGCCCGGGAACTGCGGGCGAATCGTCTTGGCCGTGCCCGGGGCCTTCCAAGCCTCCCGGACGGCCACGCGGAAGGGCCAGAAGCGCGCGGCCTGCTCGAGATTGTCGGCCGTCACCGGCGCGGCCCCGGGATCCGAGGCGTCGTGCTCGGGAAGGTCACTCGTCATGCGCCCCGCGTCTGCGGATGCGAACGGCGGCGAGACGAGACAGGCGAGCAGGAGAAGAGCGGTGGCGACGGCTGCGATGCGCATGGAGAAGAGACCTCTCGAAAAGGTTGGGACCGCCACCCGAAGGTGGCGGTCCCGATTCTGGCTACTGATTCGAACCGAACCGCTCCCGCTAGGCGCGGCGGCGGCGGACCGTCGCGAGAGCGACCAGGCCGCTGGCGACGAGCGCGAGGCTCGCCGGCTCCGGCACGGCCGACACGTCGGCGAAGATCGCCAGGTTGTCGATGAAGGGCTGGTTGGCGTCGAAGGTCAGGCGGATGAACGCCTGGGCCGACGGGCCACCGCCGAGGACGACGTTGAAGGTCGAGTCCACGGTGTTCAGGGTCTCGTCACCGACCACCACGTAGTTCGCGCCGTCCGTCGAGAACTCGATGCCGACCGTGGCCGTACCGATCGGCGTCTGGCCCGCGAAGCTCAGGTTCCAGTTGTCACCGACCGAGGCGATCGAGGACAGGTCCGCCGAGTAGACGACGCTGGTCGCCGCGTTGGCCACCATCTTGATCTCGGAACCGAACGGAGCCACGCCCTCGGAAGTCAGCACCGTCGTCGAGCCGAAGGGCACGTCGCCGGCCGGCTCACCGTTCACCGGAGCCGTCACGTTCGAGGAAAGGCTGCCCGAGGTCGAGGTGTAGGGGTCCGAGCCGTCGAGCGGCGTCGCCGTGGAGCCGAACGAGCCGTCCATGTAGAGCGTGCCGAAGGCGCCGGCTTCCGCGCCCGCACCGAAGGTCGGGTCGAAGTCCGAGTAGCGCGCGTCGAGCGTGTCGACGAGGGTCGCGCCGTCCGTCGACAAGAAGCCTGCGACGTAGGAGTTGTGATCGAAGCCCGCGATCATCGCCGCCTTGGCGGAGCCGGCCGGCGCGAGCGCAATGATGGATGCCAACAGAATCAGTTTCTTCATGATCGAAATCCTTTTCCTTCCTCAGGGAGAAGTTTCCGGCCCGCCCACCGCCAGGCAGGCGGGCCGGAAGGGAGTGACGTTCTCAGTCTGCGATCAGGCCGGAGAGGCTCAGGACCGTCCAACCGGTGGTCCAGAGGCGCGGGGCGGTGCGATCGAACGCGCCGCGGTACGTCACCGGGGTCACCAGCTTGTTGTCGATCGTCGGGCAACCGATGATTCCCGTGAGGCCGAAGTTCGGCCGCGGGTTGATCGGCGAGCTCTTGAGCGTGCTCACGAGCTTGCCGGCCGCATCACCGGTCGGGTCGAAGGTCTGGTCCTCGTTCACGAGGCCGGGGAACAGCGGGCTGTTGACCACGTTGTTCGAGGCCGGCGGCGTGCCACCGAGCGTGTCGGCGAGCGCGTTGCCGTTGGCCACCGCCGTCGACTCGTCCGCCGAGAGCGCAGCACCGTCGTCGAGGGTCGAGCAGACCAGCGCCACCAGGCCGTTCGCCACGTTGTTCGTGGTGTCGAAGCCCGGCGAACCGTCACCGATGTCGGAATCGATCTCGATCCCGCCCTCGGCGCCGGTGTTCACGACGATGGAGTGGAACACGTAGCCCGCGCCACCGTTGCGCCACTGGATGCCGTCGTTGGTCGAAGCCGGGAAGCTGGGCGTGAATTCCTGCCCGGCGTCCGGCGTCGAGCCGATGACCGTCACGTTGTGGAACTGGAACTGCGAGAGCGGCCAGGGCGTCGAGTCGATCGCGGTGAGCGGCTGATTGATGCGCACGTTCACGTTGTCGAACAGCGCCGGGTCGTCCGGGCGCCAGTCGTCGCCGTCGAGCTCGCCGGCCTTGTCACCGGAGCGCGAGCCGTAGCTGTCGTCGTCGTTCTCGTCGAAGAAGCCCATGACGACGAAGACGAACTGGTTGACGCCCGTGTAGCCCTGGTCGGCGTCGAGCGAGTCGTCGCCCACGAACAGGACGTGCAGGTTCGAGCCGGAGGCCGTGCCGCCGAACCACTCGAAGCCGTCGTCGAAGTTCGCGTAGATCTCGACGAAGGCGATCTTGGTGCCCTGGCCGACGCCACCGAGGGTGAGGCCGTTGAGCTCGTTGCCGTTGCCGATCTCGTCGCCCGCGTGGCGGATCGAGACGTACTCGAGGATGCCCGAGCTGTCGTTCGGGTCCACGCCACCGTAGGTCGCGAAGGCCGCCGGGAAGCCCGGAACCGTCAGGCCCTCGATCACGCAGGTGCCGTAGCCCGTGCCGCACTCGTTGGCGAGGTTCGTCGGCGCGTTGCCGAGCAGCACCACGCCACCCCAGAGGGCGACGTTGGACTCACCCGCCGTGTTCAGCGGAGCGAGGGGCGCCGTGGCCGGCGTGTCGTCGAGGAAGGTGTCGCCGGCGACCCAGGAGTCCTCGAAGTTGTTGGCGTCATCGTCGTCGGCCACGCCGTCGTTGTCGTTGTCGACGGCCGCGGTCGTGAAGATGATCGGGTTGGCTTCGTCCGCATCGGCGACGATGCGGCCGGTCTGGGTCACCACGAGCGCGCCGGGCGAGCCCACCGTCGAACCGACGACCACGGGGCCCGAGCGGGGCTGACCGCGAACGATCGTACCGGGGAGGATGGTCAGGGTCGCGCCGTCGCGAACGAAGATGACCGTGTCGAGCACGATCACGCCGCTCCAGGTCGTGTCGGACGTGACGTCCGCGGCAACGACCGTCTGCGCCTGCGCGTTGCCGGCGAATCCGGCGGCCGCGAGCACCAGAGCTGCAAACAATTTCAGTTTCATGATTGGGGTAGCTCCCTGTTGGGTTCCTGCTGTTGCGTCCCGACCGGACTCTTCCGGCCCGAACGGTGCGCAGATTAAGAACACGCCTCGGACGGGTCTTCCGATCCGCCGCCATCCCCCACGATCTCCGGCCATCCGGCGGGCACGCTTGGGTGACGACTTTTCGAGGTTGAAGTGGCGGGACCTGCCCCCGTGTTGCAGGGGCTCACGGGATCGTCACGACCCTCACGAAATCGCAACGCCGCCGTCGCGGATTCCTGCCCGAAGGACGGGCGAGACCCGCCAACTCCGCGAAATCAGGCGATATCTTCTGGCCCATGCGCCCCGCTCCGGCCCTCGCCGCGTCGCTGGCGCTGCTCGTTCTTCACATGGGCAGCGGTACGGCCGCGCGTGCCGAGACACCGACTTCGACGAGCCCCGCCTGGGCGACGCTCCTCCCGCCTGGAGTTCGCGGCCTCGCACCCGAGCCGGAAGCGGCACTCGGGACCGGGGCGAGCCTGCCTTGGGTCGAGCGATTGCCCTGGGAGCCCGAGGCACCCGGCGCGGAAACGGACGCCTACTACGAGGTCGAGTACACGCTCGACCTTTCGCTCGAGCGGCGCATTCGCGACACGCTGATCCGGTCCGGCGTCGACCTGGGCCACGTGGTGGTGATGGATCCGGGGAGCGGCGCCCTGCTCGCCTATGTCTCGACCGACCCGGATCGCTTCCCCGCGACGGGCACCTACCCCACCGCATCCCTGATGAAGGTCGTGACCGCAGCCGCCGTGCTCCAGGAGGCTCCGACCGCCACGGCACGAACGTGCCGCTACGACGGGAGCCCCTACGAGCTCTACACGAGCCAGCTCGAACCACCGGCAGAAGGAGGCCGCTCCGTCTCCTTCGCCCAGGCGATGGCCACCTCGAACAACCAGTGCTTCGCGCGGCTCGCGGTCCGGGACCTCGGTGAAACGGCGCTCATCCGCGCCATCCGGGCGATCGGCCTGCTCGAAGTCCCAGGCGCCATGCACCGCGCAGGCCGGCTCGAGCCGCTGGACGGACCGCTCGCGCTCGGGCGCCTCGGCTCAGGCCTGGCGGGGTCCTTCCTCAGCCCGCTGTCCGCAGCCCGCCTCGCCTCGCTGCTCGCGCGGGGCGAACTCGTCGAGCCCTACTGGATCGCCGGGGTGAAGGATGCGGAAGGCCGGCCGATGCAGCCGCCGGAGCGCGCCGCCCCCCAGCCCGTCTGGACCGCCGAGGTCGCCACCGAGCTGCGAGAGGTCCTCGTCAACGTCACCGAGCACGGCACGGCGCGAAGCGCCTTCCACGATGCCCGGGGCGAACCGCTCCTCGGAGGCGTCCGCGTCTCGGGAAAGACGGGCACGCTCAGCGGCACGAACCCCACGGGCCGCTACCGCTGGTTCATCGGCGTCGCTCCCGCCGAGGCGCCCCGGATTGCGGTGGTGAGCCTCGTCGTCGACGGCTCCACGTCGGCCACCAAGGTCGCCGCCTCGGTCTTCCACGATCTCTTCTGTGGCCTCGGCCCGTGCGATGGCGCGCGTCTGGATGCCTTCGAGACCCGCCTTACCGAGCGGCGCGACGCCATCGCCTCGGCCGTCGCCGAGGCAACGCGCCCTGCGCCGGACCCTGAACCCACGGCCGTCGAGCTCGCAGCCTCCGAGCCCGACCCCGCGACACCCGCCCATTGGAGCGAGCTCGACGCCGTGCCTCGGCCGATCGAGCCTGGCGGGTTCGAGTTCCCGCGCCGCCTCCTGCGCAAGCGCGCCCACGGCAGGGTCGTCCTGCTGATCGACCTGAGTCCCGAGGGCGACGTCGTCCACGCTGAGGTCGAAGCCTCGGACCTGCCGGACTTCGACCGCTACATCGTCGACGCGGTCGAGGGCTGGCGCTTCACACCGCCCACGCGCGGAGGAGAGCGCGTGGCGGCGCGGGCCCGGCTCCCCGTCCCGATCCGGGTCAACTAGAACGCCGCGCGCCCTACCACTCCCACTTCCACGAGAACGAGAGCGAGTAGTCGCGGCCCTTCTTGTACTCGCGCTCGGCGATCCGGTCGACGAGCTGGTTGGGGTCGTAGATCAGACGGCGCGTGCTGTCCGTCAGGTTCTTGATGCTGAGCTTCACCGTCAGATCGGCCCGCAGGAACTCGATCCGCGCCTTCTGGCTCGCGATGAAGTCCAGCTGATGGAACGAGTCCTTGTACTGATCCAAGGTGAAGGAGAACGGCTCGCCCGAGTTGTTCAAGGACGCGGTGCCAGCCGCATCGAGAATGTCGCTGATCTCGAAGTACGCCAGAGTAAGCTTCGTGCCCCAATCGGGGTGGTCGAAGCTGATATCCGCATTCAGGATCCACTCCGGCTGGTTGAAAAGCCTTCGCTCAGGTTCGATGTTTTCGAACTCGAAGGTCCCTGATGGCACATTTGCGAAATAGGCGGCCGCCCCACGAACCGCACCATCCGTCCGTTTCACGGTGGCGTCGATCTTCGTGAAGTTGCCGCCAACCGAGAGGTACTGGAGGAAGTCGAAGCCCTTCAGCCACCGGGGTCGCTTGATGTCGAACCGATCCAGGAAACTCAACGATAGGAACCCAAGGCTCTTCCGCGCCTCGATCTCATAGCCCCGCAGAGACGCAGTATTGGGATTGTTGAAGAACGTTCGAAACTCTGCATCGCCTGTCAGGACCAGGGGATCACGAACGACGATCCGCTCGATCGGTTCGTCGATGTTCTTCTTGAAGAGGCTGACTGCAACGATATCCCCAAGGTCTCCCCAGACGTACTCGCCACGAAGGTCCCAGCTCTCGACCGGCGAGAGCTTTACCTGCGGGTTCCCGACCGTTCGGTCATCGGTCCCAGTCTCGACCGTTACGTAGTATCCGAGCTCACGAAACGAGGGTCTCGCGACCGTTCGCGAGTAGGCGCCACGGAACGTGAGACCCTCGAGGGGCCGAAGGGCAACACCGTAGGAAGGCAGGATGAATGCCTCATCGATCACGCCGTTGAGCAGACCTTCGAGATCTCCGCGCCGGAGATCGGAGCACATCCGATCGGGCCGATCGGCAGTGGGACAGGGGACCATGGGAACCTGGATGCCGAGAAGTTGGTCATTGAACGCGAAATCCGGGTCCGTCACCCGCGGATCCATTGGGTCAACCTCGTTGAAGGGGTTCAGGGGGTCGGCCTCGTTTGGGCGATCAGGATTGTCGAGACGATCGAATAGCGTGAATCGACTCGGGAATATCCGCGGAATCCCGAACGTGGGCGCCCCACTGCCATCCCCGAAGGGATTGTTGAAGGAACGGATCTCGATCCGCTCCCGACGGAGCCCCGCCAGCAGATCGAGCCGGTCAAAGAAGGACGCCTTGCCGTTCAGATGCCAAGCGAAGATGTCGCGTTCAGAGCGGTTCGTGTTGCTCCGGACGAACTGGAACACATCGTCCTCATCGCGATCTAGGCAGTTCCCATCGTCACAGTCTTCGAAGGGTGCCCCGCCGAGCGCCTCCTCGGTCGGGGCAATGATTGCAAACTGGTTACTCTCGCCGTCGACGGAAACGTTCTCGAGGAAGCCCGCCTGCACGTCTCGCTCGGCTTCCTCCCACCAAGCGCCGCCCTTCAACGAGAAGGTCAGCCAGCTGAACAGCCCCCGTTCGAACTCTCCATCGAACCGAAAGAAGTCCTGCTCTTCGAAGATCGAGGTCTCGCTGAAGAGGATTCCATTGTTCGCGACGAAACAGTTCTGCGTGGATTCGATGCCCGTTTCGCTTTGACAGCGGGGGCCCGGACCGAGCACATCGTCGAATTCGAGGGGATATAGCGTCGGGTCGGTCGGAGGGTCGGTCACACCGACGTCGGCAGCGTTCGGAGGTTCCGCAAAGTATCGCAATCCGTAGACAGATTCGTTCTGGTTCGTCTCAGAGCGGTTCCACGCCCAGCTCGCGCGAAGCCCTTCCAGGAGTCGCCCGAAGTCGTGGTCGCCGTTCGCCTGATAGACGCGAAGATCACGTTCTCGCTCGAATGCCCGGCTCTCAGAGAAACTCGTGAAGAAGACCGGACCATCCGCTGCGGTGTCGAGGACGGACTGCCGGATGGACCGCGCGACCCAGGACTTGGGGAGTGCGACAAAATCATCGAAATCCCCGCTGTTGTTGATGTCGGTCGGGTCAAGCTCCGAAAGGTCGACCCCCGGAAGGAACCCGTTGCTCCGAAGCTCGACTGACCCCTCTTTCTTTCGCGTGTAGAAAACGGAGCCGTCGATCTGGTGGGCACCCTCTCGGTCGAGATCGAAGCCCGCGCCGCCGTAGGCGGTCAGCTGAACCTCGCGACGACTCTTCTGCTGCTCGAACCGGCCACCTGTGAGGCCTAGGAGGCCATTGTTCAGGTCCGATGGGAAGACGACAAGCGGGACGTCGCACACGAATCCGACGCCGAAGACAAATCTCGGAATCACGGCGCAGTTTCCAAAGGGATCGGGATTGTCCGGAGGGTCGCCCGGCTCCCGCTCCTCGAACATCCCCTCCTCCGTCTCGTAGTCCGTCTCGCGATTCCCGACGAGCTTCAGCCGAACCTCCCGGCCGAAGATCTCGTAGCGGCCGCCGAGGAGGCCGCCGTAGTCGCTCTCGATCGTGTCGCTGAGGCCGGATTTGTCGACGCCGGTGGCCGACTCCTTCACGAAGTCGAGGAAGGTCGGGACGGCGTTGTCGTTCCAGCCCGTGCCGCCGCTGAGCTTGAACTCGAACCGCTCCGGGTAGTCGTGGGTGAGGATGTTGATGGCGCCGCCCGAGGAGTTGCTCGGCAGGTCCGGGGCGAAGGTCTTGGAGATGATCAGGTTGCTGACGATGTCCGAGGGGAAGAGGTCGAGCTGGACGGATTGCCGGTCCGGGTCCGGGCTCGGGACGGGCGCGCCGTTGTAGAGGGTCGAGTTGTAGCGATCGTCGAGACCCCGGATGATCGCGAACTGGCCCTCGACGACGTTGACGCCCGAGACCCGTTTGAGTGCGTCGGCGACGTCGCTCGCGGCGAACTTCGAGAAGTCCTCGGCGCTCATCACGTTGAGGAGCTGGTCCGAGTCCATGCGCAGCTCGAGCTCGTTCAGGATGTCCTCGACGACCTCCGCCTCCACGACGAAGGCCTCGAGCTCGAGTACGGAGTCCGCGGTGTCGACGGGCGCGGGCTGGAGCGGGAAGTCGGCCCGGTTCACCTCCCCGGCGAGCACCTCGAAGCGGGTCATCTTGGCGGCGCGGTAGCCGGTCTTCGAGAAGGTCACGCTGTAGTAGCCGGCGGGGACCGAGCCGAAGCGGTAGGCACCGTCGGCATCGGTCGTCTCGATCGCCTGCCGGGCTTCGCTGCCGTCCTCGGGCTCGGGCCAGGTGAGGATGACCGTCACGCCCGGGACCGGATCCCCGCTGTCTCCGTCGAAGACCTGCCCGCCGAGAACGCCTTCCCGGCCGGTCTCTTCCTCGGCCCGCGCGACGCTCGGCCCCGCCATCAGGAGAAGGCCGAGCAGCGCCGCCAAGAGGCGCCAGCCGGGTTGCCGGCGCTCCGTTCCGCTTCGAGCCCATGTCCGATGCAGCAGCTTCATGCGATCCGCGTCTTCGTCGTCGCGTCTGCGCTCAGCGCCCGGCCGCGCTCTCGACGCGGGCGAGGAACCGCTCGACGCGCGGCTCGGTCTTGATCTGCAGCGCCCGGCGGAGCACCTCGGCCGCCTTGGCGTAGTCCTTCTCGCCGACGCTGAACTGGGCGTGGTGCAGGAGCGCCTGGTACTCGAAGTCCTCGAGGTTCTCGGCGCGCTCGAGCAGGAAGAAGGCCTTCTCGACGTTCCCCTGCGTGCGGTAGTACGTGGCGAGCTCGAGGAGCGCGTCCCCGCGCGTGCCGTCCCGCTTCACGATCGACTCGAGGATTCGCGCGGCTTTCTTCTCGTTGCCCTTCCCCCGAGCGACCTTCGCCTTCAGCGTCAGGACCTCGAGCTCCTGCTCGTCGCTGAGCTTGCCCTGGTAGCGGCGGTCGATGGAGGCGAGGATCGTCGCTGCGTCGTCGAAGGAGCGTGTCCGGATCAACAGGTCCGAGGCCCGGTACGCCGTCTTGAACTGCGCCCCCTTCGCATCCTTCTCGATCACCTCGAGGTAGGCGCTGCGGGCGAGCTCGGGAACGCCGAGGGTCATGTAGATGTCCCCGAGCAGGATGAGGCTGCTCGTCTGCGCCCGCCCCATCATGCGCACGGCCTCGAGGTTCACCGCCGCGGCCTGGGGCCGTTCGAGCCCGAGATAGGCGTTTGCCTGGAGCATCCAGTAGGTCGGGTCGCTCGGGTTCTCGGCCAGGAGCTTGTCGAAGAGGGAGACGGCTTCCTTGTAGCGCTCCATCTGGAGCAGGCAGCGGGCGAGCCCGACCTGCCAATCCTTGGTCTTCGGGTCCTGGAGGATCGCGTTCCGGTAGGCCTGCTCGGCCGCCAGGTAGTTCTCCTGGTTGATGTAGGCGTACCCCATGAGGCCGTAGTTGCGGCCGTCCCGATCGCCGAGTTCAACGGCGCTCGAGATGTGGGCGAGCGCCGCGGCGAAGTCCCCCTGCTGCACGAGCAGGAGGCCGAGGTTCTTGTGGGCGCGGCGGTAGTCCGGGAACTTCTCGATGGCGCTGCGGTAGTACTTGGCCGCGTCGTCGAGGGCCTCGTTCTGGAAGTAGAGGTTCGCGAGAACGAAATCGATCGCGGCGCTGCTGTCGGGGCCGATGTCCTTGGCGAGCCGCTTCGCCGCCGCCGCGCGGTCCGTCTTCATCAGCTCGATCACTTCGCGCAGGAGCTCGACTTCGTCCTCGAGGATGTCCGGCTCCGCCCCGGAGAGGAATCCGTAGCTCCCGAGAAAGCGCGCCTGCCATTCGGGGTCGTCGATGACGGAGGCGCCCTGCCACGGGCGCGCCTGCCCGAGGGCCACGGGTGCCACGCCGAGGGCGGCAGCGAGTACGAACGTGAGGATGGGAAGACGCTTCATGGTGTTCCTGCGGTTCGAGAGCCGGGCCCGCTATCGGACCCGGATCGGGATGGGGAGCCGCGCGACGGCGTTCACGGGCTTCCCGTCCTGGGTGGGCGGCGTGAACTTCCAACCCCGCACTTCCTTCATCACGAAGTCGTTGAAGCGCGGGAGATTCGAGGAGCTGAGTTCCACGTCGAGGACCTTGCCCTCGGAGCTCAGCTTGATGAGCAGGACGATCCGGCCGTTGGCCGGCTCCTTGAGCAGGCGCCTCGGGAAGTTGAAGCCGAAGACGCCGATGGGCCGCGGGTTCTGATCGAGCTGGGAGAAGTCGAGGAAGGAGGTGCTCATCTCCTTCAGCGTCTTGAAGTCGGGCATGCCGAAGTCGCCCATGAGCGAGCCCCCGGTGCCGGGGTTCAGCGTGATGTCGAGCTGATCGAGGGAGAGCTCGGGGAGCTCCTCCTCGAGCTCCGGCGGCTCCTCCTCTTCGGGCGGCGGCTCCTCTTCCTCCTCGATGGTCTCCATCTCCGGGACCTGGAAGGCCTGGAGGTCGTCGACGAGGCTCTCGTCCGGCTTGCCGACGTCGCCCATCATCTGCGCCAGGGCCATCAGGATGAAGAGGCCGAGCGCGAAGGCGCCACCGGCCAGCAGGCTGCCGCGCAGCTCGGAATCGGCGTCGGGGAGCTTGAAGGTTCGCTTCGACATCAGTCGTTCCGCGTCGAGATGCTGATCTTCTTGGCGCCGGCGTTCTTGACCTCGCTCCAGACGTCGGAGAAGACGCCGTGGTCCGCGCGGGAATCGGCCTGGATGATCACGGGCAGGTCTTCGCGATTGAGCAGCGCCTTCACGCGGGCGCCGACCCCCGCGATGCCGAGGACGCGGCCGCCGTAGATCACCTGGTTGTCCTCGGTGATCCCGATCAGGATGCTGTTCTTCTCGAGGTCGACGTCCACCGTCGCATCGGGCTTCAGGATCTCGATGCCCGGCGCCTCGACGAAGACCGTCGTGACGATGAAGAAGATCAACAGGATGAAGACGCAGTCGATCATCGGCGCGAGGTTGATCTCGAGCGGCTCTTCGCGTTCGTCGAGGATGCTGCGGTTCGCCATCTTCCCCGCTCAGTTCGTCGTGGTGAAGCTGAGCTGCCCCGCCCCACCCCGCCGCGCCGCGTCCCAGACCGCCACGAACAGGCCGTGATCCGACTTCTCGTCCGCCCGCAGGACGACCGGCGTGTCCGGCTCCCGCACGCCGGCCCGCACCCGGTTCGCGACGTCGGCCAGCGTGATCTCCTTGCCGTCGAACAGGATCTTGTTCTCGGCGGTGATCTGGAGGACGACGTTCTCGGTCTCTTCGGTCGACGCCGCGGCCGACGCGTCGGGCTTGGCGACCTGCAGCCCCTGCTCCTCCACGAACACCGTCGCGACGATGAAGAAGATCAACAGGATGAAGATGCAGTCGATCATCGGAGAGAGATCGATCTCGAGCGGGTCGTCCTCCTCGAGGATGCTTCGCCGGGGCACGGCTACTCGACCCTCATGGTGCTGAGCGTCAGGCTCTCGAGGCGGGAGAGCTTCGCCTCGAGGTCGTGCCGGCGGCGCTGGATGAGCATGACCATGAACAGGCCGGGCAGCGCGATCGTGAGCCCGGTCTGGGTCGTGACGAGCGCCTCGGAGATGCCGGAGGCGACGCTGCCCGCCGTCTCCCCGCCACCGCCGGTCGCGATGCTGTAGAAGGTGCGCAGCATCCCGAGCACGGTGCCGAGCAGTCCCATCAGCGGAGCCGCGGCCACGAGACTCGCGAGGAACCGCGTGCGCCGGTCCACGAGCGCCAGGATCGCGAGACGCACCTCGTCGAAGCGCCGGCGGATCTGGCCGGACGTCGTGACGTCGTCCTGGGTGTAACGGATGATCTCGGCGACCCGGCCCTCGGCTTCCTCCGGATCCCGCACCCAGCGGCCCCAGTGCGCCTCGTCCTCGCCGCCGATGCGTGCGCGCCGGATGTACATCAGCAGCTGGAAGGCCTGCCCGTAGAGCAGGACCGCGAGCAGGAACAGCGGGATCATCACCCACCCTCCGCTCTGCCAGATCTCGAAGATCCTCGTCACGCCGCGGCCTAGCGCTCGGCCTGCCGGCGCAGCCCGGAGACACCGTTCACGAAGGCCACCGAGAGCTGCTCGAGCATCCCGAGCTTGTGCTTCGCCATCCGGGTCAGGGCGCCGTGCAGGATCAGCGTCGGGATGGCGACGATCAGACCGAGCGCCGTGGTCACGAGCGCCTCGGAGATTCCCGAGGAGAGACTCTTCGCATCCCCCGTTCCGAAGATCGTGATGAGCTGGAAGGTCTTGATCATGCCGATCACGGTCCCGAGCAGCCCGAGCAGCGGCGCGGCGGCGGCCGTGATCGCCAGGAACGGGAGGAAGCGCTCGAGCATCGGGCGCGCCATGAGAATCTTCTCGAAGAGCAGCTCCTCGAGAACGCCCCGCTTCTCCCCTGCGTGCTCGACGCCGGTCGCAAGCAGCTCGCCGGAGATTCCCGCCACGCGGTCCGCGCGGTTTCCGGCGGCGGCACGGTCACCGCGCTCGAGGTCCTCGAGGATCCCGTCCACCTGGCGCGGCTCGGCGACGACGAAGCCCAGGATCTCGAAGACCTTGAAGAGCGTCAGCGCCAGCGCCGCGAGCCCGAGGCCGAGGATCACGTAGCCGACGACGCCGCCGTCGTCGACGTAGTCGAGCAGCCCCTTGGCCGCCTTCTCCGTCTTCAGCGCCTTGCCGAGCGTGGGGTCGAGCGGAAGCGAGCCGGCCGAGCCGCTGACGATCTTGCGGAGACCCTCCTCGCTGTCCGGCAGCGCGATGACGACCGGATCCGCCGCGTTGAGCTGGCTCTCGACCAGCCCGCTGACTTCGCCGTCGTCGCTCACGTAGAAGACCGTCGGCCCGACCGCGACGAAGTGGCCCTTCGTGAGGACTCCGTCCGGGCTCAGGGCCTCGCCCTCGTAGACGTGGCCCCCGAGCTGATCCCGCAGGCGCCGCAGGGCCGCCTTCACGACCGCGAGCTGGGTCTCGCGTTTCTCCACGCCGTCGAGGTTGACGCTGCTCTCGGCGAGCTTCGCCGGGCCGGTCAAGCCTTCGAACCGCGGCAGTTCGCTGATGTCGAGGCGACCCTCGAAATCCCGCACGAACTCGTTGAGCCGGCTGTTGATGAAGTCTTCCTGGTCGGCCAGGGACTCGACGCTCTTGCGCAGCGACGATAGATCGAGGGTCCGGCTGTCGCGGATCTTGAGCAGCCGGTCGCGCTCGTGGCGCAGCTCGATCACCTCGTTCTCGAGCTGCGAGACGCTCTTCGAGAGCGGGACCTTCTCCTTCACGATCTTGGCCCGGAGGTCGCCCAGCTCGCGGAGCGAACCTTCGAGTTTCCGGTCGACGTCCGCCTGCGCCGCGTTGAACTTCTGGGCCGACGCCTCGGGCGCCAGCGCGAGCAGACTGCCGACGGCGAGCAAGGCGAGCAGGCGGAACCCCAGAGCCACGCTTCCCGGCCGCCTCATCGGACGGTCACCGGCACGTCGACGAAGCGAATCACGTCGACGTTGCCCTCGTAGATGTCGAGCAGGAGCTCGGCGTCGTCGGCGAGGCCCGGCTCGTCCGCGAAGGTCCAGCCCTCCGCACCGGGCTTCCCGATCCCGGCCACCTCGCCCTGGGAGTCGACGTAGACGGCCTGGCCGAGCCCCCAGTAGAGCGTTCGGACCTGGACCTTCTGCGTGTCGCCCTCCCGGACGGCCCGGGTCTCTCCGCTCAGCGTGGCGGTCGAGTCGAACTTCTCGGACTGGAGGATCACGCCGAGCACGTTGATCAGCCGCTGGCCGAGGCTCGCGCGACTCGCCTCGGGGTCTTCGGGGATCTGGGCCAGCAGCGGCTCGAGCTTGGCCTGCAACGGCTCAGGGAGCCACGGAACGAGGTCCTTCACGTCCTGCTCGAGGCCGAGCAGACGCTCCGCCATGACGGTGGTGGACCGCTTGTACTCCCCGCGGTCGAGCAACAGATCCGTGCGCTCCTGGTCGGCTTCCGTGATCGTCGCTTCGAGCGTCGCGACCTCTTCCGCCAGCGCTTTCTTCTGCTGACGGAGCAGGTCTCGCGAAGCGCGAAGCAGCTCGCGCTCGGCGTCCCAATCGGACTTCTCCTCCGACAGGATCTGCCGTGTCTCGACCCACTTCTCGACCTTCACGCGGAAATCGTCGACGCGAGCCTCGCCCGCGGCGGAGCCCGCGACCCCGACCCAAGCGACGGCCAGGACGAGCGCGACGAACGATCGCAGGAACGGCAGACTCCCAGAGGGACCGCAGCACATCATGCAGGGCTTTCTCCTCGACGAGCGGAACATCGTGCTCCGAAGAAGCGGCCGGATCATATCTTGGGTGCGCGCGCGGAACGCGAGGCGGAAGCCGTGTTGTTGCTTCCTTCACGGATTCGTCTTCGTTCCGTGACGCCGGCAACGGTCGGGTGTCGCCATCGCGCACGAAACGTTCGCTTTCGGTGCGGGTTCCGGCACCGTTGCGCACGAATCCGATGCACGAGCAGCGTGCACCACGCCGCTCACACGTTCGTCGCCATTCTGTGACTCGAAGAAGAAGAAGAAGCGTCGACCCGCGGGCTACGGGGTCAGCGAACTCGAAGGCCCGCGCGCACTTCGTGAAGAGGCCGGTCCGCCCCTCCCGGGATCAGCGCGATTCGGGGGGCGGGCTCGCCGGGTGGCCCGTAGCAGCCCAGGCGCCGTCCGAGCGCGGTGAGCGAGCGATGCTCTCGACGGACTGCCCGAAGCGCTTGGACTGGGAGAGCCGCCAGGGAACGTTGCGGGTGACGCCGTGGCGCTGGATGAGCCCGGACACATCCGTCTCGAGACTCGAAGCGTGCGCGAGCGGACGGCCGTGCGGGTCCGGAGGAAGATCGACCGTGCCCTGGAAGATCCCGCCCGACTTCGACGTCTCGGCGTTCGGGGCGGAACGGACCGGCTCGACCCAGTCGAGCGGAATGCGGTAGACGAGCCGCGCCATGCGGGGTTCGGTCGGATGGCGCACGAGGGTTGCCGTCGGCGCGCCGTCGAAGGAGATGGCGCGCCAGCCTTCCCGGCGGAGCATCTCGCGCGCTTGCCCCTCCGAGAGCTCCCAGCGGTCGCCGATGCCGACGGGCCGTCCGGGGTCGACCAGGGCCGGTCCCGGGCCGTGCTCGAACTGGCCCTCGAGGATCGGTGCAACGACCCGCTCGATCTCCCGATCCACGCGCGCGCCGCGAACGAAGAGCGCGACGGAGCCGCCTTCGCCGCGCCGGACCTCGTACCGGGTCCCCTTGCGGAAGAGTGAGCCAGATCCGTCCGGGCGTTCGAAGGTCAGACGCACGCGCTCGTGGCGCTCGCGCACGGGCTGTCCGTCCGAATCGACCTCCAGGACTTCGACGCGCGCGCTGTAGGCGAGCTCGACGTCCTCCTCGAAGGAGCGGCCGTCGTGACTACGCGACGCAGCGTCCGTGACGGTCTGCTTCGTCAGGGAGAGGCGGTAGACGTCGCCCGGAAGGTACTGGGGGCGCAGCACGAGTTCCTGCGCCGCCGCCGGGCGAACCATGGCGACCGCTCCCGACAGGACGAAGAGCCCGAGGAGAAGCGGCGAGAGGGATCGGAGAGGGGGGAGGCTCTGCATGCCTGCTGCATCGGCATTCGAGAGACCCGTCTTGAGCTACGAACGCGAACTCCCGCGACTCTTCCGGCGACTGTTGCAGAAGTGCGTCCGGCGGACGCAGGAGTTGCCACCGAACCGACCCCGGCTTCGCGGTGAGCCTCCGGTCAGTCGCAGAGGTCTCCGGCGACCAGGTCCTCGAGCAGCGAATCGAGGGCGAGCACACCCCGGTCCACGTCGGCGATCTCGAACCAGGCACCCTCGGTCGCCGCGACCAGGGAGGGAGCGCCTTCGTACCGCGAGGAGAGCCCCCGCCCGCTCTGGGGAGCGTGCACGGAGAAGAGCCTCACCTCGCGATCCACGAGGGCCTGCGAGACCTCGGCGAAGGAGTGCAGCACCGGCGTCCCGTCGCTGAAGCGGTCCGGCGGCTCGAGGAACGTGTCGTCCGTCATCAAGAGGAAGAAGTGGCGTGCGTCCGGCCGGAACTCGAACTCGCTTGCCGAGAGGGCCAGCGCATCGAGGATGTTCTCCTGGAAGTCGAAGTTCAGGAGCTGCCGCGGAAGCTCGGGGTTCGGGAGCCAGCTTCCCTCCAGCAGCTGGGAGTCGAGCTCGGCCAGGAACGCCTCGGGCTCGAGGAAGCGGCCGGCGCCGTGGACCCGCACGTCGTTCTCGAAGGTCGTCAGTCCGAAGCGGACGTCGTGGCCGCTGGCCCGGGCGACGTCGAAAACGCGGATCACGGCCGCGCGCAGGGCCGCCAGCTCGTTCATCGTGGTCGAGACGTCGAGCACGAAGACGAGATCGAGCGGCGCCGGTGCGATGGCCTGTGCCCGCGGGACGGCCGCGCGAGCCTGGGCCGTCACGGGAAGCGCCAGGGGGCGAAGGCGCCCTTCGTCCGTCTGGATCACGACCTCGCCCGTACGCGCACCCGGCCCGTCGGGACTGAAGTGGAAGGCCAGGTTGCGGCGGTCCCCGGGTTCGATCCGGATCGGCAGCGACTCGGCGAAGCGAAGTGCGCCGTGCGGCGTCGCGATGTTCGTGATCGAAATGGGCAGGTTCGGGCTCGTATTGGCGATCTCGAGATCGACCGAACCCACACAACCCTCACGAACTTCCGGAAAGGCGATCGTCGCCGGGGTCGCCACCAGCCTCCCGTCGTAGACCTTCGGAATCAGCTCGCCTTCGGGCCCCGCACCCGCGCAGGCGGTCACGAGGAGGCAGGCAAGAGTGACTCGAATCGGGAACCGTCGCGCGATCGCTGCGTGTGACATCGCGGGCAGCATAGGCTTCCGGTCCGTCGAACTTCAACACACTCCCGGCCGGCTCTCGTTCGAACGGACGCCTCACATCAACGTCACGACCTCGTGCCGGAGCAACTTCACGCAGCGCACCGCGCGGTGCGCGCAACGTTTTCGGCCTTCACGATCGCGTCCGGGCCTCCGCCGAAGTGCCTTTCCCCCTGCGCGGGCTTGCCACCCAGGCCCCGTATCTTCCACCTCGACTTCGGGAAGGGAACGTCGCGAGAGGAGTTCGCGCGTGCTGCAGACCGCCTTCCCCAACGCCAACGAATCACGAGTTCCGGCCCCCGCCTTCGGGCTCCCGTCGAGCGAAACCGGAAACGCCGAGCCGGCAAGGTGCCCCTTGGAACCCCCCCACGTCGCGCCGATCGAACCCCACACGGAGCCCACCGAGATCCGGGGGCCGGCCTTGTTCTGGATCGAACGAGAGACCGCCATCGTCAGCGACGGCGGCGACCTCCGATGGCGGGCCGAGGCCGGGGACGTCGTCACGGTGCCCTCCGGGAGCGCGGTCCGGATCCAGGCGGATCGTCCCGGCGCGACCCTCCTGGCCTTCGAGTCCGACGAACTCTGGGCCCTCGAGGTCCGGCACCTGGCGGGCCTGCCGCCCTCGAGAGAAGGCGAATGCCCCTACCTCCACCGCGCCGGCAGCGACGTCGCGCGCCGCGGGGCTCGGCTGCTGCGGGATCTCGCGAACTCCCCCGACGCTTCCGCCCCCGGCTGTGACCTCGAGCGAACCGCTCGACGGGTCGAACTGCTGGCCCTGATCCGGCCGGGCCCGGGCGGATTCATCGAGGCGCGGGCGCGCGAACCACGAAGGGCCCGGGAGCGCCGCAGTCAGCTCTTGCGGGTCCTCGACGAGCTCGGCCAGGGCCCCCTCGACTCGGTGAACCTCGCGAGCGTCGCCCTGCAGCTGGGGACGTCGGAACGACAGACCTCGAGACTCTTTCGCACCGAACTCGCGACCACCTTCCGGCAGTACATGTCGGAGCTCCGCCTGCGCCGCGCCAAGGAGCTCCTGCGCACCACGGACCGGCCCGTGATCGAGGTGGCCGCCGAGACCGGCTGGCGTTCGCTCGGCCACTTCACCTCGACCTTCCGGCGCCGGGTCGGCCTGACGCCGAGCGCATACCGGGAGATCGGGAATCGTGATGAAGGTGGCGAAGAAGGCGGCCGGGCCGCCTGACCGGAGGCGGCTCAGCCGAAACGAACGTCCTGGGCTTCGTGCCCGCTGGCCTCGCTCTCGAGGGCGTGGACCTTGCGGCAGATCGCGAGGACCCAGGCCGCCAGCGCCACCCGGCCCGAGTACCCCTCGAGGTGCTCGAACACGGCGGTGAGCGCGGTCGCCGAGAGCTCGGCAGCCGCATGGGACGAAGTGCAGTGCTTCGCTGCGAAGCGGGCCACCGGCGGGAGATAGGTGCCGTAGACCCGGGCGAAGGCCGCGGGATCTCCCTGGCAAACCGCCCGGGCCAGCCGCCAGTCCGCTTCGAACTGCACATCCGATTCCGTACCGATCCGGTCCAGCATTGCCGCTCCTTCCGCAGTTCTGTGTATGGCGCACCCGCGCGCTGGCTGCGTGACGGCCGCATGGAGCTTGAATGACCGCGTCCGTCCGCGGTCACCGCTTTGATACCCGTGTTTCACCGCTTCGACCCGATTCCGTCACACACTTGCTGTTCTCATACAGGGGCACGCGGGAGGCTCCCAGGCACCATGGATCGGACGGCGTTGATCGTCGACAGCGACCGCGAGTCGAGGCGGCGAATCATCGAGGCCCTGGCCGAGGAGCCGATTGCCGTGGTCGAGGCCGAGACCGCCGCGCGGGCCCTCGAACGAGCCCGCGCGTCGGCACCCGACCTGCTCGTGACCGAGCTCGACCTGCCGGACGTATCGGGACACGGGCTCGTGCGACTGCTGCACGACGAGAAGGATCTGGCCCACGTCCCGGTCGTCATCGTGACCCGCTACGACAGCGAGATCGACCGCATCCTGGCTTTCGAATGCGGCGTGGACGACTTCGTCCCGAAGCCCTTCTTCGGACGCGAGCTGGCGGGCCGCGTCCGCGCGATCCTCCGGCGCTCCACCTCCCGCTCCGGGGCCGAAGCCGCGGCCCCGAAGCGGAGGGGCGGCGTCGTACTGGACGTCGAGGCGCGCAGCGCGCGCGTGGACGACGAGCCGATCGCCCTGACGCCGCGCGAGTTCGAGCTGCTCGAGACCCTCATGGGCGATGCCGGCCGGGTGCTCTCGCGCGGCCGGCTGGTGGAGGCGGTCTGGGGCGACGATGCCGCGGCCGGGCACCGCTCCGTCGACACCCACGTGAAGGCCATCCGGCGGAAGCTCGGCCGGAAGCGCCGCGTGATCGAGACGGTCCGCGGGGTCGGATACCGCTTCAACGAACGCTGAGCCGTACGGCGCTGTGATCCGTTTCACCCTTCCCGCACCCCGGCCTGCCGTAGCGAACGGAAGGCGGGCACTCCTCGGTGCCCGCGGAGGGGCCCGCGTGGGCCTTGGGAGGTCGGCATGCGGGACGGACGCACGGTCAAACGGGATGCGACGACGGATCGGGACGAAGGATTCGGCGCCTGGCGCGCGACGCTCGTCGTGATCGAAGGCCCGGGGGCAGGCAACGAGTTTCCGGTCGGAGGGCCACGGACCGTGATCGGCCGCGCCACGGACGCCGACCTCGTTCTCCCGGACGAAGCGATCTCCCAGGAGCACCTCGCCATCGAGTTCGTCGCCGGCCGGTTCCGCGCCGTGGATCTCGGGAGCACGAACGGGACGAGCCTGAACGGCGAGACCATCCGCAGCGAGCCGATCGAGCACGGGGACCGCATCGCCCTGGGCGGCCACGTCCTCCAGATCGTGCTCGAAAAGCGGGACGGCCCGCCGCCCGTCTACGAGCTCCCGGACCTCTAGCCCGAGCCCCTCGTGTCTTCGGGACGCTCCGCCCGGACCCGTCGCGCCCAGCCTGCTTCCGCGGCCACGCGCGAGGCAGGACGCAAGATCGCCCGCTACGAGATCGAGCGCGAGCTCGCGCGCGGGGGCATGGGCGTGGTCTACCTGGCATCACAGCCTTCGCTCGAACGCCGGGTCGTCCTGAAGGCCCTGCGCCGCGACCTCGACGACGACCCCCGGGAGGCCGAACGATTCGAACGGGAGGCGCGCGCCGTCGCGGGCGTCCACCACCCGAACGTCGTCGGCGTCTACGATTGCTTCCGCTTTCGCGGGCGTCCCTTCATCGCCCAGGAGTACGTCGAAGGCGCGGATCTCGGGACCCTGCTTCAGCGCGCGGGCGCCTTCCCGGCGCGGATCGCCTGCCTCGTCGCGCTCGAGATCGTGCGGGGGCTCGAGGAGATCCACGGCCGCGGGCTGGTGCACCGGGACCTGAAGCCGGCGAACGTGCTCGTCGGCCGCGGCGGCGAAGTGAAGCTCGCCGACTTCGGCGTCGCGCTGGATGCGCGGGGGCACGGCCTGACGCGGACGGGCACCGCTCTCGGCACGCCGGCCTACATGTCGCCGGAGCAGATCCAGGGCGCGCGCCTCGACTTCCGGAGCGACGTCTTCTCCTTCGGCGTGCTGGTCTACGAACTCGTGGCGGGACGCCTGCCCTTCGGCGCTCCGGACGAGGAGACGGACCCGCTGCTGAAACGGATCGCCGCGGGGCGGGTCCCGGCACTCGGTCGTGTCGTCCCGAAGACGCCGCGTGCCCTTCGCCGGGTGGTCCACGACGCGCTGCGGTCCGAACCCGAGCGGCGCGGGCGCAGCACCCAGGCCCTTCGCGAACGGCTCGAACGGGCCGCCCGCGGCGCGAGCCCCGCGGACGCGCGGCGCGAGATCGCGGACTGGCTGGCGGACGCCGGCGTCTTTCCGGCGCCGGCGCCGCGCACCGTCCGCAGGAAGGCACCCGAGCGGGCCGAACCGACGCGGCGGAGCGTGGCGCCGCGGGTCGTGGCCTGTCTCGGGCTCTTCCTTCTTGCCCTCTCCGCCGCGGGAACGAGCTGGGTCGTGGTCGGGCAGCTCGGGAACTCCTTCGCGGAGATGGCCCGGATCACCGTGCCGGACCTCGAGCGACCCCACTGACGCCCCCACGAGACCTTCGGCGGGCGCGGCCGTGTTAGGCTCGCGGCATGCGCCAGATCTGGATCCCGAAGGCCGGCCCGCCCGAAGTGCTCGAAGTACGCGAGGCCGCCGACCCGCTCCCCGCGCCCGGCGAGGCGCGCATCCGCGTGGAAGCCTCGGGCGTGAACTTCGCCGACGTCGTGGGACGCCTCGGCCAGTATCAGGATCTTCCGCCGATGCCGGTCGTGGTCGGGTACGAGGTCGCCGGCCGGGTCGATGCCGTCGGGGACGGCGTCGACTCCCATTGGGTCGGCCGCGACGTGCTGGCGATGACGCGCTTCGGCGGATACAGCGACGTGCTCTGCGCTCCGGAGGCCCAGCTCCAGGTTCGACCCCCGGGAATGAGCGCGGAGGAAGGCGCCGCGATCCCCGTGAACTACCTCACGGCCTGGCAGCTCATCCGCGTGATGGGAAGCCTCCACCCTGGCGAGACGGTGCTGGTGCACTCGGCCGGCGGCGGCGTCGGGATCGCCGCGATCCAGATCGCGCGGGCCCTCGGCGCACGCGTGATCGGCACCGCGAGCGCGGGCAAGCACGACGCCCTGAAGGCCCTCGGCGTCGAAGCCTGCATCGACTACACGCGCGAAGACTTCGAGGCTCGGGTGCGGGAGCTGACGCGCGGGCGCGGCGTCGAGCTCGTGCTCGATGCCGTCGGCGGCGACTCGTTCAAGAAGAGCTTCCGCAGCCTCGCCCCGAGCGGGCGGCTCGGCATGTTCGGGATCTCCTCCGCCGCCACGGGCAAGACCCCGAACAAGCTCTCGCTCCTGCGAACGGTCGCCTCGATGCCGTGGCTCCAGTTCAACCCGGTCACGCTGATGAATCAGAACAAGGGCGTGTTCGGGGTGAACATGGGGCACCTCTGGGACGAGGTCGACCGCGTACAGGGATGGCTCGAATCGGTACTCGGCCTCTACCGTGACGGGGCCGTGCGCCCGATCATCGCCGAACGATTCTCCTTCGAACGCGCGGCCGAGGCCCACCACTACCTGCAGGACCGCAAGAACTTCGGCAAGGTCCTGCTCATCCCCTGATGCCCGCCCAAGACCACCGCCTGACCACCGCCGAGATGGCGCGCTTCGTCACCGAAGGCTTCCTGCGCTTCGAGGCCCTCGTCCCCGAGACACTGAACGAACGGATCCTGGCGGAGCTCGCCGAGCTCGAACGCGTGAAACTCCAACAGGCCGTCGGCGTCCCGCCGGAGGGCGGGCCGGAGCGCCCGGCGAGCGGAACCCCGCTCTCGGGCTGCTACGCCGAAGGCAGCGCCCTCCGCTCGCTGCTCTCGATGCCGGAGGTGCTCGGCATCGTCGAATCCCTCGTCGGCCGCGAACCCGTCTACGACCACGACTTCGTCCACCACCTTCCGGCCGGGAGCCAGTGGCGCCAGCATCTCCACGTCGATGCCGTGCTCGATACGGACGACCCTTCCTTCGACGTCCAACTCTTCTACTTCCCCCGGGCCGTCGCCGCGGGCGAAGGCGGCACGCGCTTCGTGCCGGGTTCCCACCTGCGGCGCGTGCGGGCGGAGGGCATCGCGCGCTACCAGCGAGTACTGGGCGAACGACAGTACGAAGGGCCCGCAGGGACGCTGCTCGTCTTCCACCACGGCCTCTGGCACGCCGGCCAGCCGAACCCGAGCCCGCGCGACCGCTGGATGTACAAGGTCCGCCTGAACGCGGCGCAGCCCCAGGTGCGGCTCTGGAACGACGCGGACTTCGACGCCTTCCACAACGACGCCGCCGATCACGTCTTCGCGACGATGCGCTTCGACAGCGCCGCCCACGCCTTTCGCGCCATGCAGCCCTGGCAGCAGGGCCACGAGGCCCGCCTCGAACTGATGGAGCGTGCGCGCCTCTGGCGCTACCTGACGGGCGACGCGCGCTTCGATGCCGACTACTACTTCACACGACTCGAAGGCCGCGCGCGGTCCGAGGCCGGGAGCACGCCTTCGTGACGAGCCGCCAGCAGGTGCTCCACCTCTGGCTGGCCGAGGGCGCCCTCGACACCGGCGTCGTCGCCTGGGCCTTTCACGACGGCACGGCGGGCGCCGGGCCTGCGCTGCCCGAGGGCGACCCGCCCTACGCAACCGGCCTCGCCGCCCTCGAGGACGGCTGGTTCCTGCTCCAGGCGCCTCCGCCACCGCGCATCGAGCCGGGCGCCGAGCACACGCCCGGCTATCTCACCAACGAGTTCCTCTTCGAACGCCGCGTCGACATGGACCCTACTTCGGCATGACCGAGGCCATGAACTCTGCGCCCGTGAGCCGGGGGTGCTCCCCTGCCAGGTCGTAGGCTTCCGGCTTCTCGTCGACGAAGATCTCGCCGGTCAGGCGGAACGCGGACGGGTCGTCGAAGGCGCCCATCCAGAGGATGTAGCGGTCGGCTTCCTTCAACCGGTAGAAGAGGTTCGTCCCGCACCGGTTGCAAAAGCCGCGCTCGGCCCACGCCGAGGACTCGAAGCGTGAGATCGCCTCCTCCCCTTCGAAGGCCACGCTTTCGACCGCGACCCCGAAGCCGGGACCGCCGGTCCAGCGGCGGCACATTCCACAATGGCAGCCGTGGAAATCGGTCTCGACCCCGACCGCCCGAAAGCGCACCGCACCGCAGAGACAGCGTCCCGTTCCGTCCATCGCTCCTCCTCCGGCGCCGATGCGCCGCGTCCGTGACCCCGTGGGATGCGACGCGATGGTAGCCAGACCTGGGGTCGAGCGCGGCGCATGCGGTCCGGGGCACGCGCCCGCTAGATTGAGGGCTCCCCATCGAAGGAGGACATCGATGCGAAGCTCGCCCGTCGCCCGCGGCCTGATCGCCGCGGGGCTCGCCCTTTCGACCGTCGGCTGCGGCTCGATCTCGGACGCCGTGACGTCGCCCTCGCGCTGGCTCGGAGATTCGAGCGAGGCCCTGGGCGACAGCTCCCAGGGCTCCGCCGACAGTTCCGATGCGTTCTCGCGCTCGTCGAGCGGCGACGACGAGGAAGAGAGCCTTCCCGAAGCGCGCTACCGGAACGACGTGCGGCTCGTCGCAGCCGCCTGGGCGCGGCGAACGCCTCGCCCCGACCCCGCGGCCCACGATGCCCTGGCCCGGGAGGTCGCCGACGTCGCGGCGAGCTACGGCCTCGCCCGCTGGACGGAAGCGAACGCCACCTGGCGCGGTCTCGCCGAAGGCCTGCGGGAGGCCGGTCTCGGGAACGTCGACACCTCCCGCATCCTGCGGGCCCTCGGAGGCCCCGGCACGTCGGCGTGAGCGCGGCCACGCCGAACCCGGCCCCCCAGGCACGTCACCGAACGAACCGGGCCGGGCCGCTCTCCAGAGCGTGCGCCCTGGCTCTCGGCCTCGGTCTGCTCTCGATGGGAACGAGCGCGGCCGCCGAGCGCGAGGCGTCCTCCCGCGGCGAACCCGTCGCGTTCGTTCACGTCGAGGCGAACGTAGGCAGCGCGAGCGGCGGCCACAGCGCGCTGCGCATCGAGGACCGCGTCTACCACTACCAGGTCGGCGGAGACCGGCTCCGCCTGCACCGCGAAGACTGGCCCGCCTTCGCCTTCCGCTACGGCACGCTCGAGAACCGGCCCCTGCACCTCGCATGGGTCCCCCTCGACGACGAACGCACCGCCGCGCTGCGCGACCACCTGGACCGGCTCTTCCTCGCGGGCCGCCGCGCGCACCGGGAGCGCGAGGCGCTGGCGCGCGACGTCGCTTGGCTCGAAGCGCGGGCCGGGCTCCGCGCCGGCGTCCCCAGCCCGGGGGCAGGCCTGATCGATTCGACCGGCACCGCGGAAGCCCCTGCCCTCGCCCTCGCTGCGAACGTCGCCCGTCGGCTCGGATCGATGCCGCCGACGCGCTCGCGCGCGCGGGACATCCGCGATGCGCGGAACCGCACTTCCCTCGAGGCGGCCCTCGCCGCCCTCCGTGCCGGCGCTCCCCTGGCGGACGCCGCCCGGATCGAAGTCCCCCACCCGCCCCTCTCCGCGCGCGAGCGCAGCGCGCTCTCCGAGCTGCAGCGCGAGATCGAAGACACGATCGTCCGGACGCTGGCCCAGACCGCGGCCGGGCGCCCGGAGACGCTCTGGCTCCTGCTCGCCCGGCACCGGGCCGCGAGCGAATCCCTGGCCCGTGGACGTCTCACGTTGCTCGACCCGACGCCGCCCGGCGGCCCCCGCATGACGTCTCGGGACTTCGAGGGACAACGCTCGGAGTTCGCGGCGCTCGCACGGGTTCTCGAGGAGTCCGTGGCGCACGCGCGAACCCGCGCCTTCCACGAGGGCGTTCCCGGCGACCGCGCCCTCGGCCGGCTCGAACATCTCGCGAGCCGCTCCCGTGAACTCGCCCGGGCTCTCGACGGGGGACACCCCCCGCGGCTCTCCGCGGGACCGATCGGCCTCCCCGACGCCGCGCGAGATCTCGCCGCCGACGGACGCCCGGGGACCACGCCCTCCCTCGAGGATGCACGACGCGCACTCCGCCAGGCCGAGGCCGACCTCGCACGGGCCGAGCACTACGACCTCTTCGACCACAACTGCGTCACCGCCCTCGCGGCGGCGGTCGAAGCGGGCCTCGGCGGCGCCACGGGCAGCGCGGACGCCTTCGCGGTCCGCGCCGCAACGGACGACGCGTTCGGCTTCGTCCCGTTCGTCCAGTTCGACCGCCTGACGCGACGCCTGCCCGCCGCGCGCATCGAGCGCCTGCCGGCCCGGCGGGCCCGGTGGATGGCGGAGCGGCCCGGGTGGCCCGGGCGTCTTCGCGAGTCGAACACGCTGACCTCCCGGCTCTACCTGCCGCGCCACACCGACGGATCGTTCCTCTTCTTCACGGACCGGCCGGCCGCGCTGCGCCCCGTCCTGGGAGCCTTGAACCTGGCCTGGGCCCTGGGAGACGGCGCCGTCGGCCTCCTCACGGCACCCTTCGACCGCGGGCGCCGGGTCGAGCGGGCCGCGCGAGGCGCCCTCTTCTCGCTGCCGGAGCTCGTCTTCGTGAACCTGCGCAAGGGGAGCTTCGACGCCCGCAGCCTCGGCGCCGGGCGGCCCGCACCGCCGACCGTTCCAGGGCCGTCCGTGGCACCGCAGTAGCTCCGCGGCGATTCGAAGCGACGGCGGTCCGCCCCGCGGTGTAAGGTCTTCGTCGCCCGGCCAGGACGTTCCCAGGAGAGAGAAGGACCCTTGGATTGCCCCCGATGTGAGCGGGAGAACCGCACCGGCGCTCGCTTCTGTCTGGGCTGTGGAGCCGCGCTCCCCGTCGCGTGTCCGGCCTGCCGCCGGGAGCTTCCGGCGGACGCCGCCTTCTGCGATGGCTGCGGCACGCCGCTCGGCGGAGCCCGCGCGGCGTCGCGCGGCACGCCCGGGCGGGCCGGCCTCGCCGACAGCGCCCCGCGCACCTACACCCCGCGCCACCTCGCCGACCGCATCCTCGGCACGCGGGGCGCACTCGAGGGCGAACGCAAGAACGTGACCGTGCTGTTCGCCGACCTCGCCGGCTCGACGCCCATCGCCGAGCGGCTCGGTGCCGAGGCGATGCACGAGGTCATGGACCGCTGCTTCCAGATCATCCTCGCCGAGGTCCACCGCTTCGAAGGCACCGTGAACCAGTTCGCCGGCGACGGCGCCATGGCCCTGTTCGGTGCGCCCCTCGCGCTCGAGGACGCACCCCAGCGCGCCGTCGCTTCGGGCCTCCGCATCCAGCGGGCGCTCGCCCCGCTCGCCGAGGAGATCCGTCAGCGCCACGGAATCGAGTTCGGCATGCGGATCGGCATCCACAGCGGCCCCGTCGTGGTCGGCACGATCGGCGACGACCTGCGCATGGACTACACGGCGATCGGCGACACGACGAACCTCGCGAACCGGATCGAAGCCCTGGCGGCGCCGGGGAGCGTCTTCGTTTCGGAGACCACCGCCGACCTGATCGAGGGCTACTTCGATCTCGACGACGTCGGCCCGAAACAGGTGAAGGGCAAGCGAGACCCGATCCGCGCCTACCGGGTGCTCGGTGAGCGGGCGGTGGCCGGGCGCGTCGAGGCGAGCCTGGCCTCCGGGCTCACGCCGCTGTGCGGGCGGAGCGCGGAGCTCGACGAGCTCGAAGCGGCGTTTCGCTCCGCCGCCGCGGGCAGGGGGCAGGCGGTGTTCGTCGTCGGCGAAGCCGGGCTCGGGAAGTCCCGGCTGGTCTACGAGTTCCGCGAGCGGCTCGCCAGGCGCTCCCACCGCTGGGTCGAAGGGCGCTGCGCCTCCTACGCCCGCAACGCCGCGTTCCACTGCATCGCAGACGCCTTCCGCCGACGGGCCGGCATCCAGGAACGCGACGACGACGCCACGGCACTCGAGAAGCTCTCCGGCGCGGTCTCCGGAGAAACGCTCGACTGGACCCTCCCCTACCTGAGGAATCTCCTCTCCCTTCCGAGCGGCGACGAGAAGTTCGAAGCCCTCGATGCCATCGAGCGCCGGAGTGAAACCTTCCGTGCCGTCCAGGAGAGCCTGCTCGCCATCTCGGACGACGCGCCCCTCGTCCTCGTGATCGAGGACCTGCACTGGATCGACCCGGCTTCGGAGGAGCTCGTCGGCTTCCTCTGCGAGGCCGTGGCGACCGCGCCGGTCCTGCTCGTGCTGACCCATCGGCCGGGCTACCAGCACCCCTTCGGCGATCGCAGCTTCCACCGGCGGCTGGCACTCCAGACGCTCTCCGCCGACGAGACGGAGTCGATGACGCGAACCCTGCTCGGCGCCGCGAGCGTCCCGCAGGACCTTCACGCCCTCATCACGGAGAAGGCGGAAGGAAACCCGTTCTTCGTCGAGGAGGTGACGAAGTCCCTGCGCGAAACCGACGCGGTCCGGGTCCACGAAGGGCGCATCGAGATGGCCCCCGGCGTTGCGGAAGGATCCGTCCCGGACCGAATCCAGGACGTCCTGGCCGCGCGCCTCGACCGCCTCGACGACGGTCCGAAGCAGGCCCTGCAGACCGCCGCCGTGATCGGCCGCGAGTTCGCGCTGCGGCTGCTCGAACGGATCGTCTCCCAGGGTCAGGCACTCGGCGACGTCGTCGAGGAGCTCCGCGCCGTCGAGCTGATCTACCAGAAGTCGGCGCACCCCGAACTCGCCTACATGTTCAAGCACGCGCTCACCCACGACGTCGCCTACGAGAGCCTGCTCGAGCAGCGCCGGCGCGCCCTCCACCGCGTGGTCGGCCTCGCCATCGAGGAGCTCTACGCGGATCGCCTGGCCGAGCACTACGAGGCGCTCGCCCATCACTTCACCCGGGGCGAGGAATGGGAGAAGGCGCTTCTCTACAGCCAGCGCGCAGAAGAGAAGGCGATCGCCGCCTACGCCAACGCTTCGGCGGCCGAGCACGGAAGGCAGGCCCTGGCGATCGCGGAACGGCTCGAGCGCCCGGCGGCCGAACGCGCCACGATGTTCGAACGGCTCGGGACGACCCTCTTCTGCCTGAATGATTTCCCCGGCTCGGGGAAGGCCCACGAACGTGCGGCCGAGCTCTTCGGGGAGGGCCGCGAATCTGCGCTCAACCTCGCGCGCGCCGGGCTCAGCTACGTCTGGGGGCACCTCTACGACGACTTCAAGGCGGTCGCCGAGCGCGGCCTCGCCGCCGCTCGCAAGCACGGGAGCGTTCCCGCAGAGGTGATGGTCCGCGTGGCGTCGGACCTCTACGAGATGACGACCCACGGCCCGAGCGTGATCGACGACGCCGCCGCCGAGACGTCGCGCCTGGCGAGACAGTGCGACGACCCGGAAGCGCTGGCCTGGGCGCTCTCCCAGGAGGCGCTGTTCGCCGAACAGATCGGGCGGTTCTCCCACGCGGCGCAGATCGCCGAGCGCACGCTCGAAGTGGCCCGGGAACTGCGCGCGACCAGCGCCGTCACCTACCCGAGCTGGGTGCTCGGGCTCGCTCTCGGGTGCACGGGGCAATACGCCCGGGCGCTCGAGACCCTGCGGGCCGGGCTCGGGCGCTGCCAGCGCATCGGCGCCCGCGCGATGGTGGCGCGCATGCTCAACACCATCGGCTGGCTCCACGCCGAGATCGGCTGCGCCGGCCAGGCCCGGGGCTACAACCAGGTCGCGACCGAGCTCGGGAGCCGGCTCGTGGAAGAGGGCCTCGTCGCTGGTGCTCCCGAACTCCACGCGAACGGCGGGATCAACCTCGCCGGTAACCTCCTCTCGCTCGGCGAGCCGAACCAGGCCGAGGACGTCCTGGAGCCGCTCCGCGAGACCGTCGAGCGCCCGGACGACCCGTGGCAGCACTGGCGCTACCACCTCCACATGGAGGATGCCCGCGCACGGCTCGCCCTCGCCCGCGGCAATCCCGAGCTCGCGCGCACCCACGTCGCCACCGAGATCGAACAGGCAGGGCGGCACCGGTCCCCGAAGATCGAAGCGCGTGCGCGGTGCCTCGAGGGCCAGGTGCTCCTGAGCATGGACCTCCGCGAGGACGCGGAGGCCGCGCTCCGCCAGGCCCTCCAGATCGCGGAGCGGCTCGAGTACCCGCCCGTCCAGTGGCGAGCCCACGGCCTGCTGGCGGAGATCGGGCGGCGGCGAGGCGACGCGGGAGGGGCAGCGCGCGAGGCGGCGCTTGCCCGGCGTCTGGTCGAAGAGCTCGCCGCGGGCATCACCGACGACTCCCTGCAACGGCCCTTCCGCGATCTCGGCGAACGCCTCGTGAGTGATCCTCTCGCGGCCTGTCGCTGACTAACCCCGGCGCACGACCCAGAGCAGACCCAACGCGCCCGAGCCGAGCAGCGCCAGGGCGAAGGGCTCGGGCACGAAGGTGATCCCGAGTTCGGCCACGAAGTCGATGCTCCCGAGGTTCGGGATCGAGACGTTCACCGGCGTCACGAACAGCATGAAGCCGCCGGTGAGGGCGGTGCTCGAAGTCGTCCCCGCCGGCCCTTCCTGGTAGCCGCCGAAGTACGAGATGAACCCGGTCCCGGAGAGGATCGTCGTGGTGGTCTGCCACGGGCTTCCCGAAACGACGAAGGCCCCGCTCGAGGCGGTCGTCGTTCCGCCAGCGCCGACGACGTTCAGTGGCAGGGAGACGTCGGCGAAGGGCATCGAGTCGCACGTTCCACCGAGGCAGACCCGAAGGTTCCCGAGGATCGGCATCGAGCCGAACCAGGTCCCGCTGCCCGTCGTGAATTGGCCCGCTCCGTTCGAGGCATCGACCCGCACCTCGAGGCCCGGAATGCCCACGGTCTGCTGGGTCGCGAAGATCCCGGCGGGCAGGGTCAGTCCGAAGACGTGATCGTCGACCGCGTCCACGGTGGCCGTGCCGCTGCCGCTGAAGAAGACGGTCGGCACGAGGCCCGAGTGCAGGGCGAGGACGGCCTCGAACTGGCGCTGGATCGGCGCCGCCGAGGCCGGGGCCGCCGCCCCGAGCAGGAGTGCAGAAGCCAGGGCCCAACGCAGCGAGAACCGGGGATTCTTCATACCCGGTCAGTGGTTGCCCGCCGCCCGTTGTGGCAGCCCGGGCCCCGCCGAGCCCTCTGGAGGCCCCCTAGAGGGTAGGACCCTCCAAGGCCCTTCCCTCCTGGACCGCCGCTTCCGGCACGACGAGTCGCGCCCGGCCGCTCGCGGCCCGCAGGACGTAGGCTCGCCCCACGCGCACGCCCCCTCGCCCCGGGGCCGCCGCCTCGGTTGCGTAGGGAAGCACCAGCGTGTAGCGGCCCCGGGCATCGGCGCGGGCGGTCTGCCGGTAACGCGTTCGGGCACCGCCGATCTCGAGCGGGAGGACCGCTTCGACCGCGGCTCCCGGAGCGGCGGATCCCTCGACGCGCGCGCCGGCCACGCGTTCCCACACGCCGACGGCCGCCTCGGGAAGCCGCGCCGGCAGCTCCTGCCCGGCACCGGAGCGTGCGTAGTGGACCAGTCGATGGTGGCGCAGCGCTTCGACGGTGACGCGCGCGCCATCGGCGCCGGCCAGGACGGTTTCGCTCCCGAGCGCCCGGGCCATGCGCATGGCGATCGACGTCGGCGCGTAGGGCACCGGCGTCCCGGCGCCCGCTTCGTCGGCCAGGACGTAGCGGATGTCGCGCGCGGCGAGCAGCGCGACGCCGGTGGCCTCGTCCTCGGATGCGTAGAAGCGCCAGGCCGCTTCGTAGTTCTCGCGGCCCCCGTAGACGCCGAAGTTGTCCTGGAGCATGGGGCGGCGGGCGCGGTAGCGAACGAGGTGCCCCGCATCCCACGCCGAGAGCACGCCGTACTCGGGCCGCTGGCGTGCATCGAGCCACCCGGAGGTTTCGGGCGAGTGATCGCCGAGCCAGTCCGCAGCACGCGAGACGGCGTGGAACCGCTCCGGGAGCGGGCCGCGCCGCGCGAGGATCGGGTCCGCTCGAGCCGCGCCGACCTCGGCGAAGCGTTGGAGATGGAACCGGCCGAGCGCCGCGGTGGTCGCCAGCGCGAGCAACAGCCCGAACGCCACGAGCGAGCGGTTGCCGGAGGCATCGCGGCGCCACGATCGCCAGAGCGCCTGGGCCGCGACCCCCGAGACGACGGCCAGGAGAACCGAGAAGCTGTTGCCGAAGCGCTGCTGGACGCAAGCCAGCACGAAGAAAGCGCCCGCAAAGGCGAGCAGCACCCGAAGCGGTGCCGCCTCCTCGCGCTTCCACAGCCAGGCCCACACGAGCGGGAACGCGAGGAGCAGCGGGGTGTAGTCGAGCAGCGCCGTTTGCGGCGAGAGCGGGGCCAGCTCCGCCACGTGGGTCTGGAAATCTTCGGCCTTGCCGAACCAGCCCGCCCCCTCGAGCAGCGCTTCGCGAAGCGCCGGCTGGGCCAGGAGCGCGACGCCGATCCCCGCGGCGACGAGCGCGAAGGCCGACCCGGCCCGAGAGAGGGGGCCTTCGCCAAGCGGGGTGCGGCGCCACAGCTCGGCGGCCACGAGCAGGGCGACGGCGCCGCTCGCGAACCAGATCGGCTGCACGTTCGACAGTACGAAGGGCGACCAGGCGCCGAACTCCGGCCACACCCGCCCCAGGCAGAACGGGGCGAGCACCACCCCCGCCACGACGTGGGCGATCGCCAGGCCGTGCGCGCGCCGCCGGGCCTCCTCGCACGTCGCGGCACCGAGGACCCACACGCCGAGGATTCCCTGGAGCAACCCGACGTGGACGAGCGCCCCCGGCCAGAGCAGCAGGCCGCCGGCGAAGGCCACGCCGAGCGCGATACTCCGCCCGAGCGCCGCCCCGCCGCCGACGAAGGACAGCCCCGCGGCCAGCAGGGCGAGCGTGAACCCGTTCACCGCCACGTGGTGGTCGAGCTGCCCGACCTGGGAACTCATCAGGTGGACGGGCAGCAGGGCCACCAGCAAGCCCGCGACGGTGCCGGCGGTGCCCCCGAAGTAGACGCCCGCAACGACGGCGGCGAGCCCCGCCGCGATGGCTCCGAGGACGGCCGGCGCCCAGACCGCGACGCGCTCGATCGCCGCGACGTCCGACCCCGCGAGCACGCGGGCGACCGCGGCCACCCCGGAATCGAAGGTCGCCGGCCAGACCACGGCGCCGCCGGTCGGAAAGTTGAGATACGGGTCCACCGAGAGCGACTCGGGGAAATTCACCGCTGCGTAGACCACGCGGCGCAGGTGGTAGTAGGGGTCGCCGGGGCCGGTGAGTTCGACGCGGTCCGGCTGGACGACGGCGACGGAGGAGGCCCCCCGCAGCACCCCGGCCAGCCCGACGATGACCACGAGGACGGCCACGAAGCCGAGGGCGGCTCGCCGCTTCGCCCCCGGCGCCTCCCCCTGCCCGTCCCCGACCGATCCTTCGCCCATCGCGGCCCCGAGCCTCCCTGCGCGGCCGGTTCGAGAGCTCGGAGTTCGAGAACCCCCGCGCCGCCGCAGCCTGGGGATAGCGAGCCCCGGGCCCGCCCGCCGCAAGTCCGGCGTACGATCCCGCGCCAGCCCCATCGCCCAGCATCGGGATGGCCTTCGTCGTGTATGGTTCGTCGGCCGCCGGGTGCGGCCCGAACCCAGGAGAAGTCCGGTGAAGCCGAAGGTTCGCAAGCAGGTCCAGACGCGCCTTTCGCGCATCGCAGGCCAGGTCGAAGGCATCCGCCGCATGGTCGACGAAGACCGCTACTGCGTGGACGTGCTCCACCAGATCGCCGCGGCCGAGGCCGCCCTCGACCGCGTCGGCCACCTCGTGCTCGAATCCCACGTCGACACCTGCGTCACCGGCGCCGTCGAGAGCGGGCGGCCGGCGGAGCGCAAGAAGAAGATGAAGGAGCTGCTCGAGGTCTTCTCGCGCTTCGGACGCGTCCGCCCCTAGCTCGCGAGCGAATCCGGCCGCGGCGCTCGACGCCTAGTGGTTGATCGAGAAGCTGTGGATCGTGACGTCGTTGTCGTCGTAGGACGTCCACGTCAGGTTCGTGCCGTTCACGTCCATCATGCTGTAGCCGTGCGAGCTCGCCTCGAAGTCGAAGAGCGGCCAGTCCCCACCGCAGAAGGTGTCGAGGGACCCCCCTGCCCCGCCCACGAGCACGTAGTGCACGCCGTTCTGTTCTCCGTGCTGGTAGGAGTGGGTGTGGCCCGAGACGACCAGGTCCACGTCGAAGAATTCGAACAGCGGCACCCAGTTCGTCCGCACCGAGGTCTCGCCCGTGTAGCCCGACCCTCCGAAGATGCAGAAGAGGATGTTCGTCGCGTCCCACAGGTTCGTGTAGGGCGGCTTGTGGAAGGTCACGATCCGGAACTCGGCGGCCGCGGCCTCCGGAGAACCGAGGGCGGCCTGGAGGTAGGCCTCCTGGTCCTGCTCCGGGCTCGTCGAGCCGGGCGACGCCTCCGTGTCGAGCACCACGATGAAGGCGTTGCCGTAGGTGAAGGAGTAGAAGGACTCGTTCTCCGGCAGGGCGCTGTAGGCGTAGGAGTAGGCGTGTTCGCCGTCGTGGTTCCCGCGCGCGAAGAGGACCGGCGTCGTCTGGCCGAAGTCCGCGTTCGAGAGCGGCGTCCACCAGTAGTTCCCCCACTCCGAGAGGGTGTCCCCGTTCTGGACGATGTCGCCGGGGCTGATGTAGAGGTCGGGGTTTCGCGACGCCATCAGGCCGACCACGTTCGTGAAGGTGCCGGGCCCGTTCTGGTTGTCCGACGTCCAGGCGACGCGATACGGGCTCGTCGCGAGCGGCGCCGTCCGGAAGCGATAGGTCGTGTAGGTCTGGGTGCCCATGCGCACGCGGTAGTCGTACTCGGTCTCGGCGGTGAGCCCGGTGATCGTCGCCTTGTGGACGTAGTGGCTCGGCGTGACTTCGGTGCTCTCGACCTTCGAGAGGACGTTCGAGAGCGCTCCGCCGGCCGGACCCCACTCGATGGCCGGCCGCTCGAGGTTGCCGTTGGTCTCCCAGAGCACGGTCATCGCATCCTGACGGAAGTCCTGGAGCAGCGGCGGCTTGGTCAGCGTGGGGATGGCCGGCGTCGCCGCGCGGACCATCGTGCTGACCTCGTCGGCCATGGCGTCGTTGTCGGCGCCGGCCCGGAAGCGGGCCTCGACCTCGATGCTGAGCTTGTAGGTCTCGGGCGGCAGCAGGCCCATTGCGAACTCCTGCCCCCAGGAGTTGTTGCCGCCGATCAGGGTCCGGATGCTCGAGACTTCCTGGCCGAGGGCGTTCAGGTACCGCACGCGCAGGAAGGACTGGTCGTCGTAGCTGGTCGGCCCGCTGAAGTCGCGCAGGTAGGCGCTCGCATCGACCAGCAGCGGGTTCGCCGCGAGGTAGTCCGAGCCGAGGCCCTTGTTCGGGAGGATCACCTCCTGGGTCACCGTGCAGGTCGAGGCGTTGGCGTCGTCGCCGCCGTAGAGGAAGTAGTTGCCGACGGCCGGGTCCGCCCAGGGCGAGGTCGCGTCGTGCACCTCGCAGGAGCCGGTGACGGTCCAGTTCGAGAGGTCCCCGGTTTCGAAGCCGCCGTTGAAGGTGAACTCCCGGTCGAGCTGGGGCGGAGCCGGCTGGCAGACGGCGCCGGCCGAGGCCAGGGCGAACAGGGCGGGAGCCAGGAGCTGGCGAACGTGGAGCGGGCGGCGGGGCATGGTGGATCTCCGAATCATGGGTGCCGGCGGCATTTGCGTCGGCGACAAGGGTTCCGGCGGCGTGGGGTTAGCATCCGGCGGCGAACACCGCCCGCCGTGGCTCGGGCCTACGCCGGGCCGGGGCCGACCCGCCGATGGCACCGGGTTTTCCGTCCCGAGGGCAAACTCTTTCCACGCCCGGGCCGATTCCCCCGGGGATGCGCCCAGGAGCTTCCTTTTCCTTCGGGAACGTTGATTGCACACGTCGTGCCGTCAGGAAGGGGAACCCTTGTCCGCACTTCGTTCCATGGCCGCCCGCCTCTCTTCGCGTTGGGCCGACGTGCGCTCGTCCCCCGCCCCGGCGGAGGCCCCGGCCCCGCGCGGACAGTGGGCCCGCACCCGCTCCGAGCGGGCCGGCACGGCGCCGCGGCTCCGCGGCGCCGGATTCCGCCGAACGCCCGGGCCTCGGGGGGACTCCCGCCCCTCGGCGAAGGTCCTTCCGCTCCGACCCTGACATCCGCTACTCGCCCCGGAACACGGGCTTGCGCTTCTCTGCGAAGGCGCGCGGACCCTCGCGCGCGTCCTTCGACGCGAAGACCGGCCCGCCGATCTCGATTTCCCTGGCCAGCGCGTCGGCCTCGCTGATGCTTTCGTCGACCTCGCGCAGCATCCGCACCAGGGCCTTCACGGCGAGCGGCCCGTTCTCGCAGATCTGTTCGGCGACCTTCTTCGCCTCGGCGAGCGCCTCGCCCTTCGGCACGACGCGGCCGATCAGGCCGAAATCGAGCGCTTCCTTCGCGGTGACGTGGCGCCCGGTGAGCAGGATCTCGGCGGCGAGCGTGTAGGGAATCTGGCGCCGCAGGCGAACGCTCGAGCCGCCAAGCGGGAAGAGGCCGCGGCGGGCTTCCGTCACACCGAAGATCGCGTCCTCGGCGGCGACGCGAATGTCCGTGCCCTGCAGGATCTCCGTCCCCCCCGCGACGGCGTAGCCCTCGACCGCCGCGATGATCGGTTTGCCCGGACGGTTGTGTCGCAGGAGCGCCTGCCAATGCAGGTCCGGCACCTCGGCCATCAGCGCCTGGAACGCCTCGTCGCGCTCGCCGCCTCCCATCGCCTTCAGGTCGGCGCCGGCGCAGAAGACGTCGCCGCGGCCGGTCAGGATCGCGACGCGCAGGTCGTCGTCCTCGTCGAGCTGGCGCCAGGCGCGGTACATCCCGGCGAGCATCCCGCCCGAGAGGGCGTTCTTCGCTTCGGGCCGATTCAGGGTCACGATCAACACGTGGCCCTCGCGCTCGACCCGACAGTGTTCCTCGTTCACGTCCTGCTTTCCGATCCCGGGGCGTCGTCCCGGTCGTCCTCGGTGGCGAAGTCCTCGAACCGCGGGGCGCGCATCTCGTCGCGGAAGCGGTCGAAGGTGAAGGGCCAGGCCGTCGGCAGCCCGTCCGGGCCGAGGTACCAGCTCCGGCAGCCCGTGGCCCAGATGGTCTTCTTGGCGGCCTCCCGGCGCTCGGCGTCGAAGCGCTCGAGAGCGCCGCGGGAGGCGCACAGCTCCCGGGCCACGCCGTCCCGCACCCGCTCGGCGACCTGGAGGATGTAGTCGAGCTGCAGCTCCACGACCTCGATCAGGGAGAAGTTTCCAACCGGCGCGTTCGGGCCGTTCAGCAGGAAGAAGTTCGGGAAGCCGGGGACGGAGACGGCCAGGTAGGCGCTCGGCCCGTCGGCCCAGACTTCGTCGAGGTCGACGCCGCCCCGGCCGAGGACGCGCATCGGCCGCACGAAGGCGTCCACCTGGAACCCCGTCGCCAGGACGAGCACGTCGAGCTCGTGGAGGACGCCGTCGCGCGTCCGGACGCCCCTCGGTTCGACCCGCTCGATGCCCTCGTCGACGAGGCGCGCGTTCGGTTTCTGGATCGCGTCGTAGAAGTCCGCCGAGAGGACGAGCCGCTTGCACGTCGCGCGGTAGTCCGGGCGGAGGCGCTCGCGCAGCTCGGGGTCCCGCACGCTGTTCTCGAGGTTCGTGAGGCACGCGTTCTGGATCACGTCGAGCATCGGGGACTCGGCGTCGACCAGGACGTTGGCGAAGTTCTCGAGGAAGCCCCGGGCGACTTCAGCGCGGATCTTCCCCATGACCTCGGGCTGCTCGCGGAAGGTCGCCCGGTCGGCGTCACTGTAGGCCGGGTTCTCGACCGGCGTGATCCACTGGGCCGTCCGCTGGAAGAGCACGAGCTCCGCCACCTCGTCGACGAGCGCACCGACGATCTGGATCGCGCTCGATCCGGTTCCGACCACGCCGACGCGCTTCCCCTCGATCGGGGTGTCGTGGTCCCAGCGAGCGCTGTGGAACGCGGCGCCTTCGAACGCGTCGAGACCGGGGAGGTCCGGCATCTTCGGGTGGTGGAGGACGCCCGTCGCGGCGATCACGAAATCCGCCGCGTCGCGCTCCCCGTTCGAGAGTTCGATCTGCCAACGCCCCGATTCGAACGCGCAGCGCGTGACCTCGATGCCGAAGCGGATGCTCGGGATCACCCCGAAACGCTCGGCCACGCCCTCGAAGTACGCCTGGATCTCGCCGCCCGCCGAGAAGCGATGGCTCCAGTCCGGGTTCGGCGCGAAAGAGTAGCTGTAGAAGTGGGAGGGGACGTCGCAGGCGATGCCCGGGTAGGTGTTCTCCCGCCAGGTTCCGCCGAGCTTCTCGGCCTTCTCGTAGAGCGTGACGTCCTCGAAGCCGGCTTCCCGCAGGCGAATCGCGCTGGCGATGCCGGCCATGCCGGCACCGATCACCACGAAGCGCAGATCTCGACGGGAACCGCGGGGCATCGGCCTCCAAGCCAGGCGACCCCGGACGCTGCGCCCGCGCACCGCCGGGAGCCATGAGGATCCACCCGCCGCACGACTATAGGCCGAGAGAGGGCAAAGCTGAAGCAAAATGCCGGGCGACGACTCCGGCCCGCAGCCGCGCTAGCAGAGGTCGAGCACGGTCCACTCGGACGAGCGGCCCGCGACCACGACCTCGACGGTGTCGTCCACGCGCGCGCCGAGCAGGGCCCGGCCGATCGGCGACGCGGGCGTCGCCACCGTCACGAAGCCGTCGCCGCCCGGCCCGGAGAGCTCCGCCCCGGCACCCACGGGCAGGAGGAACAGGCTGCGCTCCTCCTCCTCGCCCTCCGGCGACTCGACCGCCACGTCGAGCAGTGCGCCGAGACCCACCGCGTCGCGCCGGCCGAAGGCTCGCAGCGAACGCTTCGAGAACTCGAGCAGCGCCGTGAGGTCATCGACGGCCTGCTCCCGGCGCTCGCGGTGACCGACGGCGAGGCGCGCCTGGAGGCCGGCCTCCTTGGCATCCTCCCGGCGACGGGCTTCGGAGCCGATCGCCTCGGCGTCCTCGGAGGCCCGGGACTCGGCCTGGTGGGCCCCCTGGATCCGTTCCTGCAGCTGCGCCACGAGCGTCTCGATGAACGCCCTCTTCCGCTCCTCGACCGACATCGCTCCTCCGCGCACTCCCGGCTAGCCAAACTCCCCCGGGCGGGAGTAGGCTCGCCCGAGCGCGCCATGTTCGCCCGTGCCCGGCGCCGGGTCGAGCGGAGAAGGAGTCGAGGATGAGCGACGAATCCAAGGGCAAGGCCCCGCCGCGTTGGGCGATCAAGGCCATGACGAAGACCCACGTCTTCCTCCACAAGCTGACCGGCGGCCGCGCCTTCAACAAGCTCGGCAAGGACGACGTCGTGTTCGTCACCATGACGGGCGCCAAGAGCGGGAAGACGATCACGATTCCGCTGATGTACGTGCCGTGGCAGGAGGGCGTCCTGCTCGTGGCGTCCCAGGGCGGCGCGCCGAAGAACCCGGTCTGGTACCGCAACCTCGTCAAGCAGCCGGACATCTCGGTGAACTACCGGGGCAAGAAGATGGCGCTGCGGGCTCGCCTGGCGAACGCCGAGGAGAAGCCGGCGATGTGGCCGGTCTGCGACCAGTACTACGCTCCCTACGCCGACTACCGGGCGCGAACGGACCGCGACATCCCGATCTTCGTCTGCGAACCGCGCTAGTCGCGGAAGCGGGCGGAAAGATCCCATCGGCCGCCCGTCGGCTTGACGCGGGTTTTTGCGTCGTCGTAGAATCCGAATCTTCATTCGGATTGACCTCGCCCGGAGCCCGCCATGCCCGATCGCACCGCCTTCGGCCACGACACCACCACCGACGAAGTCCTCGAGGGCATCGACCTGACCGGCAAACTCGCCCTGGTGACGGGCGGCTCGGGCGGTCTCGGTGCGGAGACGGCCCGCGCGCTCGCCTCCAGGGGCGCCCGCATCGTCTTCACCGCGCGCGAGCTCGCCAAGGGCGAGGCGGTCGCCAAGGGCATCCGGGAGTCGACGGGGAACCAGGCGGTCTCCGTGGAGGCACTCGAGCTCGGCTCGCTGGCGAGCATCCGCGCCTTCGCCGAGCGCTTCCTCGCCGAACACGACGCGCTCCACCTGCTCGTGAACAACGCCGCGGTGATGGCTTGCCCCTTCGGCAAGACGAGCGACGGCTTCGAGCTCCAGTTCGGCACGAACCACCTGGGCCACTTCCTGATGACGGGGCTGATCACGCCGGCTCTCGTGGCCGGAGCGCCTTCGCGGATCGTCTCCGTGAGCTCGCTCGGCCACGAGCGCTCGCCCGTCGTCTTCGACGACCCGCACTTCGAGAACCGGCCCTACGACAAGTGGTCGGCCTACGGCCAGGCCAAGACCGCGAACGTGCTGTTCGCGGTGGAGCTCGAGCGGCGCCTCGGCCCGAAGGGCGTCCACGCCAACGCCATCCACCCCGGCGTGATCATGACGGACCTCGCCCGCCACCTCGAGGACGCGGACTACCAGATGATGCGCGACCGTGCGAAAGCCCGCGGGACCGAGCTCAAGCTCAAGTCCGTCGAGGCCGGTGCGGCCACGACCGTCTACGCCGCGACGGCGCCCGAGCTCGAAGGCATCGGCGGGCGCTACCTAGAAAACTGCCGCCTCGCCGAGGTCGACGATCGCGAGAACGCGCCGGACGGCGTGCGCTCCCATGCCGTCGACCCGGAGGCCGCGAAGCGGCTCTGGACCCTCTCGGAGGAGATGGTCGGCCAGAGCTTTCCGCTCTAGCGCTCCGTGGTGCCGCGAAGCCGCTTCATCTCCGACCTCCACTGGGTGCGCCCGGGCCAGCAGACCCGGAGCCAACGCACCCAGGCCTCGCTGCTCGAGGCGGCGGCGGTGCTGTTCGCGGAGAAGGGCGTCGAGACCACCTCGGTGAGCGACGTGGCGGCCCGGGCGGGCTGCTCCGTCGGCGCGGTCTACCACCACTTCCGCGACAAGAAGGCCCTCACCTACGCGGTCTTCGAACGCATGTGCGAGGAACTCCGGGCGACGACCCGCGAGGCGCTCGACCCGGCGCGCTGGGAGGGGGCCTCGGTCGCCGACCGCCTGCTCGGCTACCTCGAGTTCTCCCTCACCATCGGCCGCGAACGCCCCGCCATGAAAGGCGCGGGCCTGCTGATCGCCCGCACCGAACCCGCGCTCCGCGCCCACTACGCGGAGCTCCGCAGCGACCTCCTCGAAGGCATCGCCGGGCTCCTGCTCGCCCGGCGCGAGGAGATCGGCCACCCCGACCCGGAGCTCGCGAGCGCCTTCGTGATCGAACAGCTCGCCACCCTGCTCGAAGCCCGCTTTGGCGCCGACGCGATGCCGTCGCCCCTCGCGAACCGCAGCGACGAGGCGTTCCTGCGGGAGGCCCTTCGCTCGGCGCTCCGCTACCTCGAGGTGGACGGCGCCCCCGGCTTCGAGGAGCCGGCGTGAAGTACCGCCCCCTCGGCCGCACCGGCGTGCAGGTCAGCGAGCTCTGCCTCGGCACGATGATGTTCGGCGGCAAGGCCGACCGGAAGGAATCGCTGCGCATCGTCGATCTCGCCTTCGACCGGGGCGTGAACTTCATCGACACGGCCGACGTCTACGCGGACAACGAGAGCGAACGGATCGTCGGCGAAGCCCTCGCCGCGGGCGGACGGCGGGCCAACACCATCCTCGCCACGAAGTTCAACTTTCCGCAGGGCGACGACGTCAACGCGCGTGGCCTGAGCCGCCGCCACCTGATCCAGGCCTGCGATGCCTCCCTGCAGCGCCTCCAGACCGATTGGATCGACCTCTACCAGCTGCACCGCGCCAACGCGAACATCCCCGTCGACGAAACGCTGCGCGCGCTCGACGACCTCATCCGCGCCGGCAAGGTCCGTTACATCGGCTGCAGCATGTTCCCGGCCTGGCGCATGGTCGAATCCCTCTGGATCGCGAAGGAGCTCGGGCTGAACCGCTTCATCAGCGAACAGCCCGCCTACCACATGCTCGACCGCACGGCGGAGCGGGAGGTGATCCCGGCGGCGCGCTCCTTCGGCCTGGCGATCCTTCCGTGGGGGCCCCTGTGCGGCGGGCTCCTCACCGGGAAGTACCACCGCGACCAGCCTGCGAGCGAAGGCCGCTGGCAGGGCGGCCAGGACAACTTCGAACGCAAGCCGACGCCGCTGGCCTGGGACGTCCTCGACCTGCTGCGCGAGATGGCCGGCGAGCGCGACTGCACCGTCTCCCAGATCGCCCTGGCCTGGTGCGGCGCCCAGCCCGGCGTGACGGCACCGATCATCGGCCCGCGCACCTACGAGCAGGCCGAGGACAACCTCGGTGCCGTGGACGTCGCCCTCGGGCCGAAGGACTTCGCCCGTATCGATGCCCTGGCGCCCGCCCGCAGCGCCACGGTCCGGTACTACGACCTCGCCGGCTACGCCGACTTCCGCATGCATACCCAGCGGAGCGTCGTCTAGACCGGCTCCAAAGGAGAACCCCATGGCCGACACGAACCCCGAACTCGAAGCCTTCCGCGGCGAGGTGCAAGCCTGGCTGGCGGAGAACTTCCCGGCCTCCCTCGCGGGCCGCGGCGCCGCGCTGATGTCCGGCGAGACCCTGGCCGCGGGCGAGACCGAAGCCATCGAGTGGGGCAAGCGCCTGGGCGCCAAGGGCTGGGCGACCCCCACCTGGCCCGCGGAGTACGGCGGCGGCGGTCTGAGCCAGACCGAGGCCATCGTGCTGAATCAGGAGCTCGACCGCGCCGGCGCCTTCAACCCGCTCGTGCGGACGACGGGCATGGGCATCACGATGGTCGGCCCGACGATCCTCGAGTACGGAACCGAGGAACAGAAACAGCGCCACATCCCTCGGATCTGCCGGGGAGACGTCTTCTGGTCGCTCGGGTACTCCGAGCCCAACGCCGGCTCGGACCTCGCCTCGCTGCAGACGCGCGCGGTCGACGCGGGCGACCACTGGGTCGTGAACGGGCAGAAGACCTGGACCTCCGGCGCCGACATCTCGGACTGGTGCGGCGTGCTCGTCCGCACCGACCCGGACGCCCCGAAGCGCGACGGCATCAGCTTCCTCATGATCGACATGGACCAGCCCGGCATCGAGACGCGGCCGATCCGCCTGATCGGGGGCGCTTCGCCGTTCTGCGAGACCTTCTTCAACGACGCCCGTGCCGAGAAGGACGAGATGCTCGGCGAGCTGAACGCGGGCTGGACCGTCGGCAAGCGGCTGCTGCAGCACGAACGCCAGAGCCAGACCGGCGCCACCTCCGGCCTCGGCGGCGGCCAGCGACGCTCGATCCGCGACATCGCCAAGGACTACGTCGGCGTGGACGAAGCGGGGCGCCTCGCGGACCCGGACCTGCGCGCCCGGCTGGCGGAGCACATGATCGAGGCGAAGTCCCACGCCCTCACCATCCGGCGCATCACGGAGGAGGCGCGGGGGAACGCCAAGGTGAGCGCCGCCGCGTCGATCCTGAAGAACGCGGCGTCGACGGTCGCCCAGCAGCGCGCCGAGCTGATGATCGAGATCCTCGGCCACCAGGGCCTCGGCTGGGAGGGCGAGGGGTACGAAGCGCGGGAGCTCGAAGCCGTGCGCAGCTGGCTCAGCGGGAAGGCCATGTCGATCTACGGCGGCTCCTTCGAGATCCAGAACAACATCATCGCGAAGAACATCCTCGGCCTGCCCGAGAACACCCAGCGCGGCTAGGAAAGAAGAACGATGGCAGCACTCACCGAAGAGCAGGCACTCCTGAAGGACCAGGCCCGGACGTGGGCCCGCGACGAGGCTCCCGTCGCGAAGTTCCGGGAGATGCGCGACAGCGCGAACGAGCACGGATTCGACAAGGCGACCTGGGCGAGCATCGGCGAGATGGGCTGGGCCGGAATCGTCGTGCCCGAAGAGCACGGCGGGGTCGACATGGGCTTCCTGACCTTCGGCGTCGTCCTCGAGGAGCTCGGGCGCCAGCTCACCGCCTCGCCGCTGCTGGCCTCGGGGCTCGGCGGCGCGACGGCCCTCGTGCTCGGCGGGAGCGACGCACAGCAGAAGGCGTGGCTGCCGAAGATCGCCGAGGGGAGCGCCGTCGTGACCCTCGCCGTCGACGAAGGCCCCCACCACGCGCCCCTGCGAACGGCCCTCGAAGCCGAGAAGACGGCGACGGGCTTTCGTCTCGCGGGCACCAAGACCCAGGTCCACGAAGGCCTCGCGGCCGACGCCTTCGTCGTGTCCGCGCGCACGAGCGGGAGCCCGGGCGAGGCTCGCGGGATCAGCCTGTTCCTCGTCGAAAGCGATGCGAGCGGCCTTTCCCGCCAGCGGCTCGCCACCGCCGACAGCCGTGGCTACGCGCGCGTCACTTTCGAGAACGTCGAGGTGCCCGCCGAGGCCGCGCTGGGCACGCTCGACGAGGCGGCCCCTCTGCTCGACGCCATCCTCGACCGGACGCGGGCCGGCGTCGCCGCGGAGATGCTCGGCGTGGCGGCGCAGTCCTTCGACCTGACCCTCGACTACCTGAAGAACCGCGAGCAGTTCGGCCAGGTGATCGGCGGGTTCCAGGCGCTCGGGCACCGGGCGGCCGGGCTCTTCACGGAGATGGAGATGACGCGCTCCTGCGTGGAGGCCGCGCTGCAGGCGATCGACGCCGGGGCGGAGGACACGGCGGAACTCTGCTCCCTCTCCAAGGCGAAGGCGGGCGCCTTCCTGCACCACATGTCGAACGAGCTGATCCAGATCCACGGCGGCATCGGCATGACCGACGAGTTCGACGCGGGCCTCTACCTGAAGCGCGCCCGGGCCCTCGAGGCGAGCTTCGGCAACCGTTCGTTCCACCGCGACCGCTACGCCACGCTGCGCGGGTTCTAGCGCGACCGCTAGCGAAACTTCGGCGGGCGCTTCTCGATGAAGGCCTGCACCGCCTCCTTGTGCTCCGGCGTCTTCCAGCACTCCCGCAGGAGCGCGCTCTCGCGTTCCTGGATCTCGTCGAGGTCCGTGTGGGAGCCGTTCCGCGTGAGCAGCTGCTTCGTCATGCGCAGCTGGGGCGCGGGGTTCGCCGCGAACTCGCCGGCGAGGGCGAGGGCCTGATCGACCACTTCGCCGTCGGGGGTCAGCCGGTCGACGAGACCGAGTTCGCAGGCCTCGGTGGCGGGATAGAGGCGGCCCGAGAGGCACATCTCGCTCGCGCGCCCGAAGCCCATGCGCTGCACCAGGAAGTGGGTGCTCGCGAGCTCGGGAACGAGCCCCATCTTGATGAACCCCATGCCGAGCTTCGCGCGCTCCGAGGCCAGGACCACGTCGCAGGGCAGGATCATCGTGAGGCCGATGCCGACGGCGGCGCCGTTCACGGCCGCGACGATCGGCTTCGATTCCCGGACGAGCCCGACCCAGTCGAGACCCTCGGGCAGGCCCCCGGAGCCGCCCTGGGTGTTCTTGCCGGGGTCGACCCCGTCGATGCGCGACTGGAAGGTCGCCTCCATGTCGGCGCCGGCGCAGAAGCCCCGCCCGGCGCCGGTCATCACGATCGCGCCGACCGCCGGGTCCGCGTTCGCACGGCCGATCGCATCGGCCTGCTCCTCGGACATGCGCGGCGTCCACGCGTTCAGGCGATCGGGCCGGTCGAGCGTCAGCAGCGCCACGTCCGACCGGACCTCGTAGGTGATCTGTTCGTACTTCATGGTTCCCTCCAGCCGCTCCGGCTGCGCCCCGGGAGATCGTACTCCGGCGCCGTGTGCGAATGTGGCATCATCGCCTTTCGCGCCCTCCGAGGAACCCCGTGACCGCCCCCGCCGGCCCGTACGTCTTCCATGCCTTCGAAGTGTCCTACTTCTCGGCCAAGGTCCGCCCTGCCCTGCGCTACAAGCGGCTCTGGTACGACGAGGTCCGAGCGGACCTCCGCCTGATCCAGGAGCGCACGGGCCTCGGCTTCATCCCCATGCTCGTGACGCCCGAGGACGAGACCTGGCAGGATTCGACGGACATCTACGATCGCCTCGAAGCGCGCCACCCGGACCCACCGCTCTTCCCCGCGACGCCGGTGCAGCGCATCGCGGCCCATCTCGTCGAGCTCTACACGGACGAGTTCGCACTGGCCCCGGCCATGCACTACCGCTGGGGAAGCGAGCTCGGCGAAGCGTCGGCCCGCTCGCGCTTCATCGCGATGATCGGCGACGAGAAGGTCGGCACGCTCGCCGCCGCCCGCATGGCCAAGGCCCGCTTCGCGGTCGGCGCCAGCGAGGAGAACGGCGCGGCCATCGAGGCCCACACGCGCGACCTCCTCGACGCGCTCTCCACCCACTTCACCGGCCACGCCTACCTGCTCGGCGAGCGCATGTCCTTCGCGGACTGCGCGCTGATGGGCCCCGTCGACGGACACTTCTTCACGGATCTGGTCTCGCGCCGGCTCCTGCTCGAGACCGCCCGGCCCGTGGTCGGCTGGATCGAGCGCTGCAACCATCCGAACGCGCCGGCCCAGGGAGCATGGCTCGGCGAAGACGCCCTCGCCCCGACCTTCCGCGAGACGCTTCGCGTGATGGGCCAGGACGCCGCCCCGATCCTGCTCGCCGGGCTCGAGGTCTTCGAGCGCTGGGCCGACGACGCGCCGCGCGAGGGCGAGCCCCTGCCCCGCGCCGTCGGCCAGATCGAGGGAACGCTCCGCGGCGCGCCCTTCGTCCGCTTCGCCGGCAGCTACGCCCCCTTCCTCGCGCAGCGCGCGATCGACGAGTACGCCGCCCTCGCCCCGCCCGCCCGCAAGGCCGTCGACGAAGCGGTCGCGGGCACCGGCTGGGAGGCGCTGCTCGCCCACGTACCGCGCCACCGCGTCGCCAAGCGCGGTTTCGATCTCGTCCTCGCCAACGACTAGGAGACCCATGGCAACCCCCACCGGCCTCGACTTCCTGGTGAACAAGACCGACTGGAAGCAGCATCGCTTCCAGGACGCTCCGGCACCCGAGATCGGCGACGGTCAGGTCCTCCTGCGCGTCGACCGCTTCGCGTTCACCGCGAACAACATCACCTACGCCCTGGCCGGCGACATGCTCGGCTACTGGAACTTCTTCCCGGCGCCCGAGGGCTTCGGGCGGCTGCCGACCATGGGCTTCGGCGACGTCATCGCCTCGAAGCACACCGAGGTCGCCGTCGGCACGCGCTGCTCGGGCTTCTATCCGATGTCGCGCTACCTCGTGATCGAGCCGAGCGCCGTCGGCGCCTCGGGCATCGTCGACGGCGCGGCCCACCGGGCGGCCACCGCCCCGGCGTACCGCCAGTACACCCCGACCTCGGAGGATCGCCTCTGGCAGCCCGAGCACGAGGACGCGCTCATGCTGATGCGCGGCCTCTTCATGACGTCGTTCCTGATCGACGATTTCATCGCGAGCCGGGAGTTCGGCGAGGCGGCCATCCTGATCTCGAGCGCCTCGAGCAAGACCTCGATCGCCCTCGGCCACCAGGTCTCGAGCGGCGGCCGGGCGCGCGCCGTCGCGCTGACCTCCGCGCGCAACCTCGAGTTCGTGCGCAAGCTCGGCTGCTACGACGAGGTCGTGACCTACGACGAGGTCCCCAGCCTCGACGCCGGCACCCCGAGCGTCTTCGTCGACATGGCCGGGAACGCCGAGGTGCGGCGGGCCGTCCACGAACATCTCGGCAGCCAGCTCCGGCACTCCTGCGGCGTCGGCGCCACCCACTGGGACCAGGCCGGCGCCCCGGGCGCGGGCGACGCAGACCTCCCGGGCCCGAGCCCCGAGATGTTCTTCGCCCCGGCGCAGATCCAGAAGCGGGCCGCCGAGTGGGGAGGCGACGTCCTGCAGGAGAAGCTCGCCGAGGCCTGGTCCGGCTTCCGTGCCTTCAGCGAAGGCTGGCTCGAGGTGAAGCGCGGCCGCGGGCGCGAGGCCGTGGAACGCGTGTACGAAGACACCCTGGCCGGCCGCACCGAGCCGCAACACGGCCACGTCCTCTCGCTGTGGGACGGCGACGCCGAATGACGAAGACCATCGCACTCGACCCCGAGGTCGCCGAGCAGGCGCCGCTGCTGCCGATCCCGACGACCGGGCCGGAGACCCTGGAAGGCCTCCGGAAGATGATCCTGGAGCTGCCCTTCGAGCCGAGCGGCGCGGTGAAGAGCGAGAACGTGGTGGTGTCCGAGACCCCGCCGGTCTCGGTCCGCATCCATCGGGCGAACGCCTCGGAGGGCCTGCGCCCGGCGCTCTTCTCCATCCACGGCGGTGGCTACGTCATGGGCAGCCACACGATGGAAGATGCCAAGTTCGACCGCTGGTGCCCGAAGTTCGACCTCGTCGGCGTCTCGGTCGAGTACCGGCTCGCGCCGGAGACACCCTTCCCCGGCCCGCTCGAGGACTGCTACGCGGCCCTGCGTTGGACCTTCGAGAACGCCGAGCGCATCGGTGTCGACGCGGGGAGGATCGGAATCGGCGGAACCAGCGCCGGCGGGGGCCTGTGCGCCGCCCTCGCGCAGCTCGTGCGCGAACGGGGGGAGTTCGAAGTCCGGTTCCAGCTGCTCGAATGCCCCATGCTCGACGACCGCCAGGCCACGCCTTCGAGTCAGGCGGAGGATCTCGTCGTGTGGAGCCGCGCTTCGAACACGTTCGGCTGGCGCTCCTACCTGGGCGACCTCCACGGCACGGAGGACGTCCCGGCCCTGGCCGCGCCCGCACGGGCCACGGACCTCTCCGGCCTTCCGGAGGCGTACGTCTGCGTGGGCGGCGCTGACGGGTTTCGCGACGAAAACATCGAGTACGCCCGCCGGCTCGGTGCGGCCGGCGTGCCGACCGAGCTCCACGTCTACCCGGGCGCGCCCCACGGCGTGAATCTGTTCGCCGGCACGGACGTGGCGCGTCGCTACAACCGCGACATGGAAGACTGGCTCGGCCGCCAGCTCGAACGGCTGGGGAGCGCCTAGCCGGACACCGCTTCGCTAGGCCTGCACGCCCTTCGGCGCGCGCTGCTTCATGAAGCCGAACAGGTAGCCGGCCACCCGCCGCATCTGGATCTCCTCCGCGCCCTCGGTGATGCGATAGCGGCGGTGGTGACGATAGATGTGCTCGAAGGGCTTGTGGCGCGAGTAGCCGAGCCCGCCGTGCACCTGCATTGCACGGTCGGCGGCCTCGCAGCACAGCCGGTTCGACCAGTAGTTGCACATGGAGACCTTGTCCGAAACGGAGAACGCGCCGTCGCGATCCATGTGCCACGCCGTCTTGTGGATCAGGGCGCGCAGCATCTCGCACTGGGTCTGGAGTTCGACGAGCGGGAACTGGATGGCCTGGTTGGTGGCGAGGGCCTTGCCGAAGGGCTTTCGCTCCTTCGCGTAGGCCACGGCTTCGTCGATGCAGAACTGGGCGGCGCCGAGGCTCGAAGCCGCCTGGCGGATGCGGTTCTCGTTGAAGAAGTGCTGGACCACGCCGAGCCCGCGCCCTTCCCCGCCGAAGATCGCCGTGTCCGGCACGCGCACGTCCGTGAAGGAGACGCGGCCGTGGTCCGTCGGCATGTTGAAGGTCCAGAGCATCTCCTCGACCTTCACGCCCGGCGCATCCATCGGTACGAGGAAGGCCGTGATGCCGAGGCCGTCGCCGGGCTCCCCGGACGTCCGCGCCATCACCATGTCGTAGGGCGCCTTGTGGATGCCCGTGTTCCAGGTCTTCTCGCCGTTGAGGATCCAGCCCTCACCGTCGCGAACGGCCTGGGTCTCCATCCACGTGGCGTCCGAACCGTGGGCCGGCTCGGTGATGCCGAAGGCGAACCCGCGCCGGCCGGCGGCGAGGTCGTCGACCCACTCCGCCTTCTGCGCCTCGCTGCCGTACTCGAGCATCAGGAGCAGGCCGACGTTGTTGCCGACGATGGAGTGTTCGTTCTGGAGGTCGTTGTGGAGGCCGAGCCCCTTGCGGGCCAGGTGCTCCCGGATGACGGCCATGCCGAGGTTCGTGCCGTCGCGCCCGCCGTACGCGGCGGGGAACGGGTAGCGGTAGTGCCCGGCCGCGTCGGCGCGCCGCCGCGCCTCGGCGAGCAGCGCCTCCCAGTCTTCGTTCGGAAGCCCGCCGCGCTCCCAGTCGGTGCGCGCGTCTTCCCGGCGGTGATCGAAGAAGCGGACGTTGTCGTCCTGCTCCTCGAGCGGCCGGATCTCCGCTTCGATGAAGGCGTCGAGCTCCGCGAGGTAGGCCTGCAGCTCGGCGGGGATGTCGAAATCCATGGCGAGATTCTACTGCGTCTGCCCCGGGTCGTTCGGCGGGAGTTCGCAGTATTGCCAGGCGAAGCGGCAGGGCTGGTCGCCGTTCAAGCAGACCACGCCGAGGAAGTTGTGCGGGCCGATCTCGGTGTAGGGGCCGGTGTCGGTCGCGCCGCTCGTCGAGAGCTGGAGCGCCAGCACGTACGGGTCGGCGTTCGCGTGGTTGAAGACGCTGTAGTTCAGCCGCTGGTCGTCGCTCGCGTCCTCGCAGACCGGGTCGCTGTCGCTCGTGCACAGGCGGATGCGGAAGGCGGCCTTCTGCTGAACCGGGCTGCCGCCGCCGGCGATGCCCACGAGCGAAACGATCGGGTCGCCCTGGGACACCTCGCGGTAGCAGGGCTTGCTGCCGCCGTAACAGTTCGAGGCGGGCACGCAGTTCTGGAGGTTGCCCATGAAGCCGCGGCCCAGAAGCTCGCCGGGCCTGGCGTGGCCCGGCCCCCGGTTCGGCAGGTTCGGCGCCTTGAAGCGGTCGCCGCCGGGCATGTCGGTGCGGGACTTCAGGCCGAGGGGGCTCCGGCCGGTCGGAAGCTCGGGGGCGGTCGGGAGCTTCGGCGTGAGTCCCGAGGGCCGCTCGGGCAGCACGGGAGTCGTCCGCCGCTGGATCTCCTCGCTGGGCGAGATCTCCTTGACCTTCTCCGGCGTCTCGAGGGGCGCCGTCTGGAGACCTCCGGGCATGCGGATCCGGGTGTCCTCGGCGTCGGCAGCCGGTGCGACGAAGAAGAGGCTCGCGGCCAGGCCGAGAGCGAGCAGGATCGGGGGTCGGGAAAGAACGTTCATGGGAGCCCTCCTTGGCAGGCCGGTCAGGGTACCGGCCGCCTGCCGCGAGTGCCTTAACCGGCCCCGCGGCGCATGCCGGCGATGATCATCGGCGCAGCCTCTCGAAAGACGTCGAGCTCGCGGTGGAGATTCATGAACTCGGCCACGTCTTCGGGGAGATCGAGTCCGGCCGCTGCAGGGCCGGTCTCGGACTGCGCGGCACCGACGTGAAGCGCCCCCAGGCAGACGACGAGGGGCGCGCCGGTGCCCGGCGCGAGGCCGAGCACCTCCTCGACGCGGGGAGCGAGCGCCTCCACCACGGAACGCATGGCGCGCTTCGCCTCGACCAGGCGCTCGAGGGAGACGTTGTGCTCGATCACGCTCTCGAGCCGCGCACGCAGGGCGAGGAACGCCGGGTCCCCCGCCGAGGCCTCCTGGAAGGCCCGGGCGAAGGCCTCGTCGGCCATGCCGGGCTCGAGCCGGGCGAGGAGCGCCCGGTTGAAGGCGGCGAGCTTCTCGACGAAGAGCGCGAGCAGCACCTCCTCGCGCGTCTCGAAGTAGAGGTAGAGCGTGCCCTTGGCGATCCCGCTCTTCCTGGCCAGCACCGACATCGAGAACCCCTCGAAGCCCGTCGCGGCGAGGAGCGCCCCGGCGGCGCCGAGGATGGCCGCGCGGCGCTCGGCCTTCTCCGCCTCGCGGCGGGCGCGCTGGAACCGGGGTCTCGCGGTGTCTTCGGCCATGGCTCGGGCAGAGTATTCCCGTCCGGGCGGGGATTGACAACCGACCAATGGTCATTTAATTACTGACCATCGGTCGGCAGCGCCCTGCCGCCCCAGGAGGATTCCCCATGGCCAAGACCCTCGTCACCGGAGCCTCGGGCTTCATCGCCCAGCAGCTGATCCTCGACCTGCTCGAGCAGGGCCACGACGTCCGCGGGACCGTCCGCTCCCTCGCCAAGGGCGACGCCCTGAAGGCCGCCCTCGCCCCCCACGCCGCGCGCGCCGCGAAGATCGAGCTGGTCGAAGCGGACCTCGAGAGCGACGCCGGCTGGGCCGAAGCGGTCGCGGGCGTCGACGTGATCCACCACCTCGCATCGCCCTTCCCGATGGCGGTGCCCAAGGATCCGCAGGAGCTGATCCGGCCGGCGCGCGACGGCGCCCTGCGCGTGCTGCGCGCGGCGAAGACGGCGGGCGTGAACCGCGTGGTGCTCACGTCCTCGGGCGCGGCGGTGGCCTACGGCTGTCGGGGCCCGCTGCCGGAACAGTTCACCGAAGCCGACTGGACGGATGCGACCTACACGCCGGACTGTCGGCCGTACATCGCCTCGAAGACCCTCGCCGAGCGCGCGGCCTGGGACTACGTGGCGGGCGACGGCCGGGGCCTCGAACTCACCGCGATCAACCCCGTCGGCGTGTTCGGCCCGATCCGGAGCTCCCAGGTCAAGACCTCCGTCGACATCGTGGCGCGCATGCTCGACGGACGGCTGCCGCTGCTCCCGAACGCGGGCATCCAGATCGTGGACGTGCGCGACGTCTCCGCCGCGCACATCGCCGCGATGAACGACCCCGCGGCCATCGGCGAGCGCTACATCGTGGCCGACGCCTTCCGCACCATGAAGCAGATGGCGGCCGTCCTGCGCTCGGCCTACCCCGATCGCAAGAAGATCCCGAGCCGGGGCATGCCCGACTTCCTCGTGCGCGCGCTCGCCCTCGTGAACAGCGAAGTCGCGACCATCGCCTCGGAGCTCCACAAGCAGCGGATCCTCTCCTCGGAGAAGGTGCGGAAGCTCCTCGGCCGCGACCTGATCGGCGCCGACGAGTCCATCCGCGCGAGCGCCGAGACGCTGATCGAGTACGGCGCCGTCTGAGCCCGGTTTGACCGGGGCCTGGACCGCGGGGATCCTCACGGAACCCCGCCCCAGGAGGAGAACCGATGAGTTCCGCCCAGGTCGAACGCCGCGCCCCCGTGCGGCTCGTCCGGCTCGACACCGGCAAGCGCAACGCCCTCACGCTCGACGTCGTCGAGGCGCTCGGGGAAGCGCTGGCGCCGGACCCCGAGGCGCCCGCCGTGGTCCTGCTCGGCAAGCCCGACGGGTTCTGCGTCGGACTCGACAACGCGACCCTCGCGGCGAGCGCAGTCGAGCGCGAGAGCCTGCTCGCCGCCATGGGCGAGGTCCTCTCCTCGGCGCTCGCCGGGCCGACGCGCATCGTCGCGGCGTGCGAAGGCCACGCGGTCGCCGCCGGGGCGATGCTGCTGCTCATCTCGGACGTGCGGCTCGGCACGCCCGGCCACTACAAGATCGGCTTCACCGAGCCGGGGCTCGGCATGCCCCTCCCGGAGCTTCCGGCCCTGCTCGCCCGGATGCGGCTCGACCGCCGGCGCTTCCACGCCGCGACCGCGCTCGGCCGGATCTTCGGGCCCGAGGAGGGCGCGGCGGCCGGCTTCCTCGACGCGATCGTCGCCCCCGAGGATCTCGAACGCCTCGCCGTCGAGCAGGCGAAAGAGCTCGCGTCGCTGAGCGACGCCGCCTACCAGGGCTCCCTGCGTACGGCCTGGGGCGAGACGCTGCCGCGGATCGAGGAGCTCGCCGCAGCCCAGAAGCGACGCCAGGCGAAGGCCCTCGCCTCCGCCGCAGCGAAGGAGAACTGACATGCGAATCGTCCTCACGGGAGCCACGGCCGGCATCGGCCTGTCCTGCGTCCGCGCGTTCTGCGCGGAGGGGCACCGGGTCATCGGGATCGCCCGCAACGAGGAGAACCTCCGGAGCCTCGAAAAGGAGCTCCCGGGTTTCACCGGCCTCGCCTGCGACATCTCGAGCACCGAGAGCCTCGAGGCCCTCGGCCCGCGCCTCGAAGCGGCCGCCGAGGGCGGCGCCGTCGACGTTCTCGTGAACAACGCGGGTTACGGCGCGGCGGGCCCCGTCGAACTCGTGGCGCTCGAAGACTGGAAGGCCCAGTTCGACACCAACGTGTTCGGGACGATCGGCGTCACCCAGGCGGCGCTTCCCCTGCTGCGCAAGGCGTCGCGCGGGCGCATCGTCAACGTGTCCTCGATCGCCGGGAGCGTCTACGCGCCGTTCTTCGCTCCCTACTACTCGTCGAAGCACGCCCTCGAGAACATCTCCCGCACGCTCCGCCTCGAGCTGCGCGAACAGGGCATCGACGTCGTGGTGATCGCGCCGGGCGCGGTGAAGACGGGCTTCGCGAACCACGAGGACGCCATGCTCGAGGGCTACGCCGAGGCGTCCCCGCTCTACCGCCCGGCCATCGAGCGCATCATCGCCTGGCACAAGAAGCTGGTCGAGGACGGCATCGGACCCGAGCCGGTCCTGGCGACGATCCAGAAAGCCGTTCACACCGAGCGGCCGCGGGCCCGCTACACCGTGCCGGCCTTTCCGGGCGTCGCGTTCGTGGCGATCGCCAGGTTCCTGCCGACCCGGGCGGCCGACGCGATCATCCGCCGCATCACGAACCTCGACGGCTGAGCGCCGCGCCACGGCGCCCAAGCTCTCGCGCCTAGCGCGCACCCTTCCAGCCCGGGGGCGGCGGCCCGTAGCGGTAGCCGCCCTGCTGCGGGTGCCCGGGGGTGTTCACCGGGACGCGCGGCGCCGAGACGTTCGGGTCGATCTGGGGTCGATGGCCGGGGGACGCGGCGCGTCGGCCGTCGAGATCGACGAGCCAGGGCGTGATGATGACGATCAGCGAATCCTCCTGGCGCTCCGCGGGCGCGCTGCGGAAGAGCCGCCCGAGGATCGGCACCTTCGCGAGCGCCGGCACGGGGCCGCCCGCCTCCGCGGTCGCCGCAAAGGCGCCGCCGATCACGACCGAGCCCCCGTTCACGACGTCCGCGCGCACCCGCGTCGCCACCGGCGGGGACTGCGAACCGGGGACGCCGCTCAGGCGGAGCACCACGTTCAGCTGGATGAAGCCGCCGTCACCGCTCACGGTCGGGACGACGTCGAGGGTGAGGCCCTCGTTCGCGAGGCCGAGCTCCGCGCCGTCGACCTCGAGGGTCGCGGCCTGGCCGCTGCGCGTGACGGCGCTCGGATCGGCGAGCACGCCGGGCCCGTCGAGCAGGGGCCCGAGCATCGGAAGACCGGAAAACTTGCGCCCCGTCAGGCGATAGCCCTTCCGGCCGAAGTCGACGCCGAACGCATCGAGGGCCGAGCGGTCGACCTCGACGATCTTCGTCTGGATCGTGACGTGCGGTTCGTTCGCGGCGGCCGCGCCCGGCAAAGCGAACCCCGCGCACAGGATGAAGCCCGGAAGCCAGCGTCGTCTCGAAAGCGTGCTCGGCATGGAACCTCCTGTCCCCCGGCGGCTCACTCTACGCGAGGCCGGTCTCTTTGGGTCGCCCCGAAGGGCGGTCCGGTTGCCCGGCCGAAGCCGCTGGAATCGAAGGGGTTCTAGGCGTCCGGCGTGAGGACGAGCTTGATCGCCGGCTCGGGGAAGGCCGCGGGCGCGTCCTCCCAGGAGACGGTCTCGGTGACGACGTCCGCGGGGCGCAGGCGTCCGGCCTCGATCAGACCGATCACTTCGGGCATCAGCGCACAGGCGTGGCAGCGCCCGACGAACAGGCGGATCCCGAGCGTGTAGAGACGACCCATCGGAATCGGGACGTCGCCGCCGGGATAAAAGCTCGCGCTCTGCAGGGTGCCCTCGGGTTCGGTGGCGCGGATCGCGTAGGCGAGGCCCTCCTTCGAGAGCCCGGCGTCCACCACGATCGGATAGCGCCCGTCGGGCCTCCCGAAGTCGGTCTCGATCAGGTTGCAGCCGAGCCGCCGGGCGAGATCGAGGGCGGCCGGGTCGCTGCAGGCGAAATCGACGCGCGACGCGCCGAGGGCGAGAGCCGTCTGCGCCGCGTAGAGCGGAATGCTCGGCACGCCGTGGCTCACGACGAGCACCGGGCTCCCCGGCCGTTCGGCCAGGTGCGGCGCGACCGTCCGGTAGCCGTCGAGAACGTTGTCCGAGACGCTCGCGAGGGCGGACGTCGGCACCGCGTCGGGAACCGGGCAGAGCATCGCCTCGGCGAAGGGGACGCGGATCCGGTCCGAGAGCATGCCCCCGTACTCGACGCCGGACAGCGGCTGCATGCCGTAGTCCGAAAGCGTCGGCATGCGATCGCAGTTCGCGGTGTGGCCGGACCGGCACGAACCGCAGGCGCCGCAGCTCACCTGGAAGGAGACGACGACCCGCTGTCCGACCTCGAGGCCGCGCACGGCGTCCCCGAGCGCCTCGATCTCCCCGACGCATTCGTGGCCGAGCGCGAAGGGCTCGGCCACACCGAAGGCACCCCGGGTCAGGAAGAGATCGATGTCGCAGCGGGCCACGGCGATCGGGCGCACGAGGGCTTCGACGTCGGATGCGAGCCGGGGAGTCGCGACCTCGCGCCATTCGATCTGGCCCGGCGCCGTACAGGTGAGCTGTCGCATGGGGTTCCTCGGGGGCGCCTTCCTCGCGGCAGTGTCGGCCGCCTTCGGCTATCCGTCCAACGGATCTTTTGGATGGAGAACATCGTGGATTCCGATATCCGTGCCCTCGACCTGAACCTCCTCCCCGTGCTCGACGTCCTGCTCGAAGAGCGCAGCGTCACCCGGGCGGCGAAGCGCCTGAGCCTCACGCAATCGACGGTCAGCGGGATCCTCTCCCGGCTGCGGACGGCCCTCGACGACCCGCTCTTCGTGCGCACCCAGCAGGGCATCCTGCCCACGCCGCGCGCCGAGGCCATGGCCGCACCCCTGAAGGCGTGGATCGCCGAGGCGCGGGGTCTCGTCACCCCCGGACCCTTCGACCCCTCGCGCTGGGATGCCACCGCCACGCTCGCCGCGACGGACTACACCCAGCACGTGCTGCTCGGCGCCCTGTTGCGAAGGCTGCGCCGCGAGGCACCGCGGCTGCGCGTCGCCGTGCATCCCCTCGCGTTCGAGACCGTGGCGGACCAGCTTGCGCGCGGCGCCTTCGACCTCGCCATCTCCGTCGAAGGCTACCTCCCGCGGGAACTCGCCTCGCAGAAGCTGATGAAGGAACGCTACGTGCTGGCGATGTGCGCGAAGCACCCGCTCGCGAAGAAGCGACGGATCACGCTCGCCGACTTCTGCCGCTACGACCACCTCGTGGTCTCGCCTTCGGGCGGCGGTTTCACCGGCCCCGTCGACGAGACCCTCGCGGCGCGAGGCAAGGCGCGCGAGGTGCGGGTCTCCGTGCCCAGCTTCTCCCTGGTTCCCGACCTGCTCGTCGGAAGCGACCTGCTCTGCACGGGACCCGAGCGGCTCGTTCGCGGCCGGAAAGACCTGCGCGTCGTAGCGGGGCCGGTCCCGCGCGCGCCCGTCGAGATGGTCGCGGCCTGGCACCCGCGCGTCTCGGAAGACCCGGGGCACCGCTGGCTGCGGACGGTCCTGGCGGAGGTCGCACGGAAGGTCTGAAGGCGGCGGGTGCCAAACACCGTTCGAAGTCGCAGCTCGGCCACCTCGCGGCCCGTTTTCCCTGAAGATCCGCGGCCGGACGGGCTAGTCTCGCCCTCCCCCCTCCGGACCCGTCGAGCGCCCCTCCGCGCCCGGCACAGAGCGAGCGCGCCGACCGCTGCGGCGACGCCTTCGACAGGGCTTGCAGGAAGTTTGGCGGCGCCCATCCGTTTCCGCGCGTGGCAGCGGGAAGCACTCGAAAAGTTCGAAGCCCGCGTTCACCCGAGCTTCCTGGCCGTCGCGACGCCCGGCGCCGGGAAGACCTCCTTCGCCCTCGCGGCGGCGCGGCGGGCGCTCGTGGCGCGGCAGGCGCGGCGGCTGGTCGTCTGCGTCCCGACCCAGCACCTGAAGCTCCAGTGGGCCCTCGCGGCCGAGGGCTTCGACATCCACCTCGACCCGGAGTGGTCCGCCGGCGACGGCGCGCTCCCCTCGGACGTCCACGGCGTGGCGGTGACCTACCAGCAGGTGGCCGCGAACCCGCGGGCCCTGCGCCAGCTCGTCGGTCAGGCCTTCGTCGTACTCGACGAGATCCACCACGCCGCCGACGCACGCTCCTGGGGCGACGGAGTGCGCCACGCCTTCGAGACGGCCCCGGTCCGGCTGTGCCTCTCGGGCACCCCGTTCCGCTCGGACCAGAGCGCGATCCCCTTCGTGCGCTACGTCGGCGACGAAGCCCACGCGGACTACGAGTACGGCTACGGGGAGGCCCTGCGCGGCGGGCGTGTCGTGCGCCCCGTCTACTTCCCGCGCATCAACGGCCACATGGAGTGGACCTCGCCGGACGGCACGACCCACGCCGCCGGATTCGACGACCCCCTCTCCCGCACGCTCTCGAGCCAGCGCCTGCGCACCGCCCTCGATCTCGAGGGCGAGTGGCTGCGGGCCGTGCTGACGAAAGCCCACCGCCAGGTCCTCCACCTGCGCAGGAGCGACCCGCGGGCCGCCGGCATGGTGATCGCCATCGACCAGGAACACGCCCGCGGCATCGCGAACCTGCTGCGCGCGCGACTCGGCGTGAAGGCGACCCTCGCGACCTCGGACGACCCGAGCGCCTCGAAGCGCATCGCCGACTTCACCGCCGGTTCGGAGCCGTGGATCGTCGCCGTGCGCATGGTCTCGGAAGGCGTCGACATCCCGCGCTTGAAGGTCGGCGTCTACGCCACGAACACGGTGACGGACCTTTTCTTCCGCCAGGCCGTCGGGCGCCTCGTGCGGATGACCGACGCCGGGCGCGAACAGCGCGCCTACATGTTCATCCCCGACGACCCGCGCCTGCGGAAGTTCGCCTCGGGCATCGCCGAGCAGCGCCGCCACAGCCTGCGCAAGCCGGACGCGAAGGACGACGAGGGTCTCGACGCCATCCCCGAGGAGGCCCGCGAAGGCGAGCGCGAGGCCGAGCAGCCCTCGCTCTTCGCCGCGATCCGCGCGATCCCCCTCGACGAGGAAGGCAACCCGCTCGAAGCCGCGCCGGTGGTCGAGGCACCCGGTGCCACCGCCGAGAACGGCGAGGCCATCCCCGGGCTCGTCGGCGACGACGGAGAAGCGCCGCCGCCCGAACCCGAGCCCTTCGAGCTCACGCCCCCGGAGCTCACGGGCCCCGTCCCGACCCCGGAGCCGGACCTCCCACCCGAGAAGGCGCCCTCCCCGCGCACGAGGAAGCGCCAGCTCCGCGAGAAGAACAGCGCCTGCGTGCGCGCGCTCGTCCATCGCACGCGGCAAGGCCACGCCAACGTCAACGCCGAGCTGAACCGCAAGGTCGGCATCCGCCGCATCACCGAGGCGACGGCCGCGCAGCTCGAGAAGCGGCTCGAGTTCGCCGAGGCGTGGCTGCGGAAGCTCTAGCCCACCTCTTCCCGAACGCTGCGACGCCCCGGCTCTCGGGGTGTATGCTCGCAGACATGCGTCGCACCGCGTTCGCCCTCGGCCTCCTCGCCGGCCTCTCCGTGCCTTCGGCGGCCCTGGCGACGCCCAAGGGCTCCGGCCCTCCGCCGACGGAACCGCCCACGAAGGTCCCCTCGCTTCCGCCCGACAAGACGCGCGTCGCTCCCCCGCCAATCCCTGCGCTGCAGCTTCCCGAGGCCCACAAGGGCAGCAAGTCCGGCACCAGCGGCAAGTCGGGCAAGAAGACGACCAAGACGAAGGAGCTGAAGACGCTCCCGGGTACGAAGGCGCCGAAGGGAATCGAGCTCAAGACGACCCTGATCGAGCTCGACCCGCTCTACGAATGGCGCGACATCATCAACCGCATGCCGACGCCGCGGAAGTTCGACAAGAAGACGGGCAAGCTCGTCCGCGCGGACAAGCGCCTCGACATGTGGGGCCACCGCAAGCGCGTGTCCGAGAGCCTGAAGGGCGCCGGCGACGACGACAAGGAGCGCGCGCGCCGGATGCGGGGCTGGGCCGAGGACTACGAGGAGCGCGTCGAGGACATCAAGAAGAACGGGCGAAGCGAAGACAAGGTCTTCGGGGTCGACACGATGGAGGAGTCGGCCAAGAAGCTCCGCGACGCCGCCGACCGGCTCGACCCGCCCAAGCCGAAGCCGCCGCCGAAGGCCGCAGGCGCGAAGTAGCCGTACGGCGCCGGCGGAGGCGCCCCGCTCTCCATGAACCGAACCGACCAAGCGCAGCGCGAAGCGGACCGGAAGCCGGCGTGGGAGATCGCGCTCGTCGCGATCCCCGGCTGCCTCGCTTCGGCGATCGCCGGCACCCTCGAGGCCTTCACGCTCGCGAACGCCTTCCGCGCCGGCGCCGGGCCGCGCCTCGACGTACGCGTCTTCCGCGCGACGCCGGAGCCGGTGGCCGGTTTCGGCGGCGCGGCGATCCCCTCCGAGCCGGGGCTCGACGCGATATCCGAAGCGGACGTCGTCATCCTGCCTCCCGTCGTCGGCAACCCGGAGGGCCTGCCGGAAGACAACGCGGAGCTAGTGGATCGGCTACGGGGCGCGGCGGCCTCCCCCGGCATCCTCGCGGCGACCTGCACGGGGACGTTCCTGCTCGCGGAGACCGGTAGCCTCGACGGCCGGCGCGCCACCACGACCCCGGCCTTCCGCGAGGTCTTCCATCAGCGCTACCCGGAGGTGCTCCTGCGCACCTCGCTCCGCGTCGTCGACGAGGGGGCCGTGATCACCGCCGGCGCGACGACCTCCTACCTGGACCTCGCGCTCGCGGTGATCGGCCGCGCCCTCGGTCCGCGCGTCGTCCTCGAGACCGCACGCTTCCTCTCGACGGACCCGAACCCGCGTTCGCAACAGCCCTTCCTGCTGCCGCGCCCCGCGACGCCCCACGCCGACCAGGAAGTTCGCAAAGCCGAGGAGTGGATCGCGCGCCACCTGGCGGAGCCCTCGGAGACCGCTTCCCTCGCAAAGATCTCCGGCCTCGGCGAGCGCACCTTCCTGCGCCGCTTCCGCGCCGCCACCGGGGAATCCCCCCGCGAGTACCGCCAGCGTCTGCGCATCGAAGCCGCCATGAAGGACCTCGAAGGCACGAACCTCTCGATCGAAGCCATCACCGCCCAGTGCGGCTACGAAGACCCCCGCTCCTTCCGCCGACTCTTCCAGCGCTACACCGGGGTCTCCCCCGGCGAGTACCGCCGCCGCTTCGGCTACGGGGAGCGCTAGGCCGCCGCGGCCGATGGCGGATCCGGCCCGGATTCTGGCGCTCCGCACCCTCGGCCCCTCGCACCGCTTCGGCCACCCTCGGGTCGGAGGAAACGACATGACGGATCTGCTGACCATCGATCGCGAGGGCCCGGTCCTTCGCATGGGCCTCGACCGCGCCGAGAAGAAGAACGCGCTCTCCCAGGCGATGTTCCGGGAGCTCTCGGCGACCTACACCGAACTCTGTGACGACCCGGCGCTCCGCTGCGGCGTCCTCTACTCCCGCGCGGACCTGTTCTCTTCGGGGCTCGACCTCGCGGACATGGGCCCGGCGCTCATGAACCAAGACGAGCCGCCGACGCTGACCGCGGAGGATCAGGTCGACCCGTTCCAGTGGCTCTCGGTCGCTGGCAAGGTCGGGCGCCCGCGCACGAAGCCCATCGTCACCGCCATCCACGGCGCGTGCTTCACCGGCGGCATCGAACTCGCCCTCGCCACCGACATCATCGTCGCCGAGGAAGACTGCACCTTCGCCCAGTCCGAGATCCTGCGCGGCCTGCTGCCCCTCGGCGGCGCCATGGCCCGCTTCCTCGACCGCGCCGGCTGGGGCAACACCATGCGCTGGCTCCTCACCGGCGAACGCTTCGGCGCCGAAGAAGCCCGCCGCATCGGCTTCGTCCAGGAGATCGTCCCCAAGGGCCGGGCCCTCGAACGCGCGATGGAGCTCGCCCGGGCGATCGCCAAGGCCGCACCCCTCGGCGTGCAAGGCACCCTGATCAACGCCCAGCTCGCCCTCCACGACGGCCCGATGGCAGCCGCCGAGCACCTGATGCCGTACATGCGAGAGGTGGTCGCGCCCTCGAAGGACCTGCGCGAGGGCGTGGCGTCGCTCTTCGAGCGCCGCGAGCCGAGCTTCACGGGGTCTTGAGCCGAGGTCGGGTTGGACGAAGAGGCGGGGTGGCGGGACGGACGGGACTCGAACCTGATCGACCCAAAGACGTTCCGTAATGACTTCAAGGACTTAGCGAACCACCCCCAAGCCTGAGAGCAGCCCCCAAGGCCACCCCCACAGGTGCCCTCGCTGGGACTATCTCGTCGCGGCCTTGATCGCCTCTAGGAACGCTCCTCTTGCCAACACACCAATGTTGTATGTCACGGCTTTAGGGTCCTGAACCCAACCCTCTGCATTGACATCGTGACCGTGGCTCTTCCGAATGCCCTCGAGTCTCCCTATCGATTGGCCACTGCCCTTGTGAATGAAGCCCAGGAATACGACGCCGTTGCGCAGGAGAACCCCAGGGCTCCCCGAGGAAGTTGGGTAGGTGGTTTTTTCGTACGCAGCTAGGTTCGGCAAACTGCGCAGATCGGGCAGGTCCTCCTCATCAAGTAGCCGCCCCGCTATCGCAAGCTGGCTCGTCGAAATGTACCCCCCCTCACTGACCCCCCTTCGCATTGTGACCATCTCGAATCGACGGTCTCTTGAGAGCATGTCGTCGATATCGAGCGGGAGCTCCAACGGTACGGCTCGCGCGATCGGCTTCTCCAGCTTGACAACAGCAAAATCGAGTCTCTCAGCGCTCTGCTTCGTCGTGGTGGATCCGAAGGTAATCGAACGAATGCTGGGGATGCTGTGAACTTCCGCTTCAGCCCCTAAGGGCGGCCCCCAGACGATATTGTATTCCTCGATCGGGGCGAGAAGCTTTCCGTCCTTGCCGTAGAAGACGTGAGCGTTCGTAACGACAACGCTTCGGCTTCCTACCACACCGCCCAGAGCAACGGGATGGCCGTGCCGGCTGATCGTCACCAAGAATGGGAACTTCGTTCGCATCCCTCGATACTTGTATATGTCCAGCTCGATTCCCGGCTCTTCATCGTCGAGAACATGGCCGACGGGAACGAAAAGCTGTTCGCCTGCGTGCGCCTGACATGGAGCTACTAAGAACAAGAGCAGGGCGAGAAGTCGCACTGAGCATTCCTTTTACGACAACCCGAGGAGCAGTTGGGAGCGACACCGCTGGAAGAGGACCGAGTCGCCGCTTCGAGCTTGCAGGCTGGGCATCTTACTACAATAGCCACGCCGGACGCTTAATCCCGAAGAGGCGGAGCGGGAGCACACGCAGACCCAGCTTGGGCGTCGGACCCAAGGCAGATGGGCGACGCCTGCGACGACCTGCGATTGACCCTACCCTCTCCGCATGGCCCAGTTCCCGATAGGAAGTCGCGACCGGTGGAAAGAGAAGCTTCGTGCCTCAGGCGGTTGGCATGTGTCGGAGCTCTCCGGAGAGCAACGAGAGGCGATCGGATCGGTAGCCTTTGAGTGGTCGCATCTCGAGAACAGAGTGCACTCACTTTTCCTACAGGTGGCCCAACCGAGTCACGGAATCGGAATCCAGCTACTGAAGACGATCCGCAGCCTCGAGGCTCTCTTCGACATCGTCATCAAGTCTGGCGAGGTCCCGGGGGAGCTTCTCGGTGACCTCCGGCGTCTCAAGGGTGAGGTATCGAACCTAGCCGGAGAGCGGGGCCGAGCAGTCCACATCGCTTGGTGGCAGTCGCTGAGCGATCCAGAGATCATGAGGCGCGAGCCCTCCGAATCCTCAGAGCCGGTAGCGGCCGAGGACCTGCGGGATCTGGCAGCGCGAATCAATGGAACGGCGGAAAAAGTTGGCAACCTCATGTTCGAGATGAGGCGTAGCCAACCGATCGACTGACTGGGCCAGGGCCGCCTGCTAAAAGCCAGCCGGTGCCGTCCGCCGAACCACACCGCATCCATCGCCGGGGCTTTCCCAGGCGGCTAGTCGTCAGCCGCGAACGCTAGCGCCACGGCTCGACCGCAAGCTCCAAACTACACACTAACGTGTCAATTCACTCCCAGAGCCACCCCCAATGACGGGTTGACTCCACAAGCAATTGGTTTTGAAGGGAAATGGCGGGACGGACGGGACTCGAACCCGCAACTTCTGGCGTGACAGGCCAGTGCTCTAACCGATTGAACTACCGTCCCGGAGCCGTGCTTTTTAGCCCAGCGGGGCGCGGCTGGCTAGCGGTTGGGGCGGGCTTCCTGGCGCCTCGTTAGATTCCGGGGATGGCGCGGGTGGGCAGGATCGCCGGCTGGCTCCTCTTGGGGCTCGTCGTCGTGCTGGGCGTGGCGCCGAGCCTCGGCGGGGTCGGCCAGCTCCGCACCCTCGACGAAAACGACGTCCGCCAGCCCACCCAGCTCTGGTACGTCGAGGGCGAGGCCGGCCGGGTGGTCGTCCGCGGCGAGGCGGGGGCGGCCTGGGTCGAGCGGCTGCGGCGCGAGCCCCGCTGCGACTTCATCGTCCCCGGCGCCCGGGAGCACTTCCGGGGCACGATCCACGAGGACCCGAAGCTCATCGCGGCCTGGAACCGCCAGTTCCGCGAGAAGTACGGCTTCCGCGACCGGATGCTCGCCCTGCGGCGCACCCTGCTCTTCCGCGGGCCCTGGGTGGCGGTCGAACTCACCCCGAGCCTGCCGATCCCGCTGCGCGAGGGGCGCCGCCGCTAGTCCGCCGTTGGCCGCCGTGCCCTAGTCGACGTGCTCGACGCCCACGCCGAGGTGCTTGCCCACCGCCGCCAGACCACTGGCGTAGATGCCGGTGATGATCTTGGTGGCGACGGCCGCGTCCTCGGCCTCGAAGCTGCTGCGCCAGTCGACGAGGCAGGCGTCGTCGCCCGCCTCCTCGATGCGGACGTGGGCGAGGTAGTCCGTGAAGGGCAGCGGCGTTCCGCCGACGATGGCGTAGGCGTAGTGCTTGTCTCCGGCCTCGTGGGTCTCGAGCCGCTCCTGGATGGTGAGCCCGCCCGGCATGCCGAGGGTGCGAACGGCGCCAACGCCTTCGCCCTCGAGCGTGCAGCTCTCGATGCCCTCGTTCCACTCGACGAGGCCGCCGAAGTTCGACATGAGATCCCAGACGGTGTCCGCCGAGGCGCCGACGCGGCGGCGCACGATCACTTCGCCCATGGCTAGCTCCCCGTTCCGGCGGCGGCCGCCGCCTGCATCTGGATGGCCTGCATCTGCATCATCAGCGCCATGTCGCCCGCCACCTGGATGCGCCCGGCCATGAAGGCCTGCATCGGGTCGAGCTCGCCGGTCGACATCGCGTCCGCGTCCTCCGCGGTGATGGTCACGGTGGTGGTGGCCTCTTCCGGGATCGCGCCGGGGCCGAGCTTGAAGGCGACGCTCCAGTCGCCGCCCTCGCCGCCGGCCACGACCATGCGGATCACGCCGTCGAGGGCCTTCATCTGCTCGAGAGCCGCGGGGCTCGGCGTCGCCGCCCCCATGCCGCCGGCGCTCGCCGCCGCCTGGGCCGCGCCGGGCTTGAACATCGCGACCGCCCCCTGGCCGAAGGCGCCGCCCCGCCCTTCCCAGAGCGCGCCGCGCCAATCTTCGACGGTCTGCACGACGGTGAAGGCCGCCTCCTCGCGCGAGCCGGACGCGACGGACATGCTCCCCTTGTCGAGGTGGACGACCCACTCGCCGCCGTCGGAGCCGTCGAGCTGCACGCCGAGCTTCACGTCGACGTTTTCGCTGCCGGGCGGGAGATCGGCGTCGGCGAAGGCACCGGGCAGCCAGTCCTCCATGAATTCCTTGGGCGGGATCGGGGACGCGGGAAACTCGGCCATGGGCTCCTCCTCGGGCGCTTCGGTCCGCGCGGGAGTCTACCCCACGGGCTCCCGAGGGTGGGAAAGCAAAGCGGTGGCGTCTGGGGGCCCGGGCGGCCGGGCGGCGCGCTGGCGTCAGCGCAGGCAGCCGGGCTCGACGCCGCGCTGGCGCATGTCCGAGCGGAAGCGCTCGTACTCGTCCTCGGCCTGCTCGAGCAGCAGCTCGTAGCGCTCGACGTTGTTCTCGGCCCGGAGCCGGTCTTCGAGGCGCACGAGCTTGCGCTCCTGGTTCTCGTAGAGCTCGACCTTCTGCTCGTAGCGCCGGATCTTGTCCTCGAGCTTCTGGGCCTTGCTGCGCTGCCAGGAGGCGCACCGGCTCGAACTCGCGGCCGCCGGAGCGGAGTACCGCCCCCTCGAGTAACGGGGGCTGAGCGCGCGGCGGGTCTTGGCCGCATCGTTCGTCGTCATCGTGTTGATCGGGGCCGGGTCCGGGTCGGCCTTGGCCCTCTCGAGCACCTGGTTCTTCTTCGCCTGGCCGCGGTACTGCGCGGGCACGCGATGGAGCTCCATGGTGAAGTGCTCCTGGCCCTTCTCGTCGGTCCAGCGGTAGATCTCCGCCGCGGCGGGCGCGGCGAGGAGGAGGCAGGCGGCCAGGAGTGCGAGTCGCATCCTGGGAACATCGGCGTTTCGCGGGAGTGCCTTGACGAGGGGCGACGCGGAGTTGCGTATGCGTTGCGCTGGTAGGCGCGGACGGGATCGAACCGCCGACCTCCTGGGTGTAAACCAGGCGCTCTCCCATCTGAGCTACACGCCCGCGGGCGCAGGCGAAAGCCTGGCGGCGTTGCGCTGCGCTCGACGTACTCAGAGTACGCCTTCGCTTGCGCGCCTTGCCAGTCTTTCGCCTGCGCCCGCGGGCCCGAGGTGGACTAGGGGCGTCGGCGGGGGAGTGTGGCGAAGGCGGCTACGACGAGGAGGATCGCGGCGCCCGGTTCGGGGATCAGCGTCAGGGCGAGGTCATAGTGGCCCGGGTCCTGGTGCACGCCGCCCTCTTCGGCCCAGGCTCGGATGCGGTAGGTCGCAGCATCCAGGGTGCCCGATGCATCCGCGAGGTAGGTGCCGTAGCCGTCGTCCTGCTCGCTGAAACTGACGAACTGACCGGTGTCGAGGTTCTCGAGTTCGATGCCGGCGTTCTGGCCGTACTCGAAGACGACGTGGTAGCCGGTGCCGGCGGCGACGGAGAAAGTGATCGAGAACTGGGAGACGTCGCGGTTGGTGAAGTCGTCTTGCGGGTCTTCGTAGTGCCAACCCTCCCCCACGGCCACCATGCTCGTCGGTGTCACGGTAGAGGTCTGGGTGACGCTCTGGACGTTGGCGTCGAAGGCGGCATAGGGAGCCGCCGGATCCTGACGCTCGTCCCAGTAGACCGTCTCGCCACCGGTCGGCGGGCGGTAGACCGATGAAGAGAAGACGTAGCGGTCGTCGGCCAGGAGCGTCACGGCCCGGGCCTCGAACCCGGCCGCGATGCTCGCGGCCATCGAGAGGGCGATCAAGATCTTCCGCATGGCAGCTCTCCCTGGGCGCGAGGCCATTTCAGCCTATTCGGCAGAGAGAATCTACCGGGGGCTGGCGGGAAGGCCCTGAGGGGCCCGCGGCCGATCAGTTGATGTCGGTCGGGGCCGGGAGTTCCGTCGAGGTGCCCGGCGTCGGGGGGACCTCGTAGATTTCGTCGATGGGGTGGTCGCCGGCGTGGGCGAGCCTCGAGGGGTCTTCGAGCTCGAGGGCGTGCACGAGGACCTCGTCCATGTGCTCGACGGTCCGGATGTCGAGGCCGCGCTTGATGTTCGAGGGGATCTCCTTGAGGTCCTTCTCGTTCTCCGCCGGAATCAGCACGGTGTCGATGCCGCCGCGCAGGGCCGCGATCAGCTTCTCCTTGAGGCCGCCGATCGGCAGCACGCGGCCGCGCAGGGTGATCTCTCCCGTCATCGCCACGTTGCAGCGCACCGGGATGCCGGTCAGCGCCGAGGAGATCGCCGTGGCGATCGTGATGCCGGCGGAGGGGCCGTCCTTCGGCGTCGCGCCCTCGGGCACGTGGATGTGGATGTCGACCTTCGAGTAGAAGTCTCGCGAGAGGCCGAGCTGCTTGGCCCGGGAGCGCACGTAGCTCATGGCCGCGTTCGCGCTCTCCTGCATGACCTCGCCGAGCCGGCCGGTCACCTGGAGCTTGCCCTTGCCCGGCGTGACGGAGACCTCCGTCTGGAGGAGCTCGCCGCCCACCTCGGTGTAGGCGAGCCCCATGCACACGCCGACGAGGCTTTCGTCTTCGCGCTGGCCGAAGCGGTAGCGCGCCGGCCCGAGGAGCTTCTTCACGACGGCGGGGGTCACCTTGGTCTTCTGGTAGGCATCGCCCTGCTTCACGACGTCCCGTGCGACCTTGCGGCACACGGCCGCGAGCTCCCGCTGAAGGCTGCGAACGCCGCTCTCGCGCGTGTAGCGCCGGATGATCTCGAGCAACGCCGCGTCGCTGAAGCTGACCTGCTCCTCGGTCAGACCGTTCGCCTCGCGCTCCTTCGGCACCAGGTACTCGCGGCCGATCTGGAGCTTCTCGCTCTCGATGTAGCCGGGCAGCTGGATGATCTCCATGCGGTCCTGCAGCGGCCGCGGGATCTGGTGCAGGTTGTTCGCGGTGCACACGAACATCACCTTCGAGAGGTCGTAGTCGAGATCGAGATAGTGATCGTTGAAGGTGTCGTTCTGCTCCGGGTCGAGCACCTCGAGCAGAGCCGAGGACGGGTCGCCCCGGAAGTCGACGGACATCTTGTCGATCTCATCCAGGAGGAAGATCGGATTGCCGGACCCGGCCTTCTTCAAGCCCTGGATCACCTTCCCCGGGAACGCCCCGATGTAGGTGCGCCGGTGGCCGCGGATCTCGGCCTCGTCGCGAACGCCGCCGAGGCTCATCCGCACGAAGTCGCGCCCCGTCGCTCGCCCGATCGATTTGCCGAGTGAGGTCTTGCCGACGCCGGGCGGCCCCACGAGGCAGAGGATCGGCCCCTTCATGCGCTCGACGAGGCTCTGCACGGCCAGGTACTCGATGATGCGCTCCTTCGGCTTCTCCAGTCCGAAGTGATCCTCGTTCAGGATGCGCTCGGCCTCCCCGATGTCCGCCGTCTCTTCGGCGTACTCCTCCCACGGAAGCGCGAGCATCCAATCGATGTAGTTGCGTACGACGGTCGCCTCGGCAGACATGGGCGACATCATCTTGAGCTTGCCGATTTCCTTCTCGGTGCGGGCCTTCGCCTCTTCGGGCATGTCCTTCTTGGCCAGCTGCTCTTCGAGCTCCCCGAGCTCGTTCTTCATGTCGTCGCGCTCGCCCAGCTCCTTCTGGATCGCGCGCATCTGCTCGTTCAGGTAGTACTCCTTCTGGGAGCGCTCCATCTGCTTCTTCACGCGGCCGCGGATCTTGCGCTCGACCTCCATCACCTCGATCTCGGCCTGGAGGAGTCCGTAGACTTCCTCGAGCCGCTTCGGCGGCTCGGACAGCTCGAGCAGGCGCTGGCGGTCTTCGATGCGCAGGTTCAGGTGGGCAACGACGGTGTCGGCGAGGCGGCCGGGCTCGTTGATCGCGGCGATCGTGTTGAGCGTCTCCGGCGGAACCTTCTTGTTGAGCTTGACGTAGGTCTCGAAGGTCGTGTGGATGCTGCGGACGAGCGCCTCGACCTGGGGCGTGGCCTCGTCGTTCTCCTCGATCGGCTCGATCTCGCAGGCGAAGTGCGGATCGCTCTGGATGAAGCGCTTGATCTTCGCGCGGGACTTGCCCTCGACCAGCACCTTGACCGTGCCGTCGGGCAGGCGGAGGAGCTGGATGATCGTTCCGAGGGTCCCGATTCGGTAGACGTCCTCTTCGCCCGGGTCGTCCTCGCCGGCTTCGCACTGGGCCGCGAGCAGGAGCTGGCGGTCCCCGTTGGTGGCCTCTTCGAGGGCATGGATGGACTTGGCGCGGCCCACGAAGAGCGGCACGACCATGTGCGGAAAGACGACGATGTCGCGAAGCGGCAAGAGCGGCGCGGTGCGCGGCGTGGCCCCCGTCGGTTCGTCTTCCGAGCTCTTCGTCTCGGCCGACTCGGGCCCATCTTCATCGGACTTGAAAAATGACATCAGCTCCCCGGCGGAATTCGTCCGCTTGGTCCAAGGATAGCTCGCCGGCGGAGGGTGGCCGCAAGAGGTGCAAGCGTGGCCGCTCTAGGCAGATTCGGCCTCCCGCTTGTAGACCATGAGCGGCTCGGCATTCTGCTCGATCACCTCTTCGCTGATCACGCACTCCTCGACGTCGTCGCGCGAGGGGATGTCGTACATGAGGTCGAGCATCACGGCTTCGAGGATCGAGCGCAGGCCGCGGGCGCCGGATTTGCGCGTCAGCGCCTGGCGCGCCACGGCGCCGAGGGCGCCCTCCGTGAAGCGCAGCCGCACGTCCTCGAACTCGAAGAGCTTCTGGAACTGCTTGATCAACGCGTTCTTCGGCTCGGTGAGGATGTCGACCAGCGCCGCCTCGTCCAGCTCGAGCAGGGTCGCGATCACCGGGATGCGGCCGACGAACTCCGGGATCAGCCCGAACTTGAGCAGGTCCTCGGTCTGGACCTCCGCCAGGATCTCGCCGAGCGAGCGGTCCTCGACGCGCGTGATGTCCGCGCCGAAACCCATGCCCTTCACGCCGACCCGGCGCTGGATCACGGTCTCGAGCCCGCAGAAGGCACCGCCGCAGATGAACAGGATGTTCGAGGTGTCGACCTGGAGGAACTCCTGCTGCGGGTGCTTGCGGCCGCCCTTCGGCGGGACGCTCGCGGTCGTGCCCTCGATGATCTTGAGCAGGGCCTGCTGCACGCCCTCGCCCGAGACGTCGCGCGTGATCGAGGGGTTCTCGCTCTTGCGCGCGATCTTGTCGATCTCGTCGATGTAGATGATCCCGCGCTGGGCACGGTCGACGTCGTAGTTCGCGGCCTGGAGCAGGTTCAGGATGATGTTCTCGACGTCCTCGCCGACGTAGCCGGCCTCGGTGAGGGTCGTGGCGTCGGCGATGGTGAAGGGCACGTCGAGGATCTTCGCGAGCGTCTGGGCGAGCAGCGTCTTGCCCGAGCCCGTCGGCCCGATCAGGCAGATGTTCGCCTTCTGGAGCTCGACGTCACCGACGAAGGCCTGGCTCTCGATGCGGCGGTAGTGGTTGTGCACCGCCACGGCGAGGGTCTTCTTGGCCGAGTCCTGGCCGATCACGTAGTCGTCCAGGATCTCCTTGATCTCTTTCGGCTTGGGAACGCGCGATGCCGGCTCGCTCGTCTCTTCGCGGCCGTACTCCTCGGCGATGATGTCGTTGCAGAGCTCGATGCACTCGTCGCAGATGTAGACCGTCGGGCCCGCGATGAGCTTCTTGACTTCCTTCTGGCTCTTGCCACAGAAGGAGCACGAGAGGTTGGCGTTGTCGTCGCGCTTCTTCATGCGTCGCTCCCGCCTCCGTTCTTTCCGTTCTTCCCCGTGCCGCTGCTGCCAGAAGCACTCGAGCCGTTGGGCTTGGCCATGACCTCGCGTCGGTCGACGACGTGGTCGATCAGGCCGTACTCCTTCGCCTCTTCACCCGACATATAATAATCGCGGTCGGTATCTGCAGCGATCTTTTCGATCGTCTGGCCCGTGTGATGGGCAAGAAGCCCGTTCAGGTTCTCGCGAAGCTTCAGGATCTCGCGGGCCTGGATGTCGATCTCTGTCGCCTGCCCCTGGAACCCGCCCATCGGTTGATGAATCAGGATGCGCGAGTTCGGCAGCCCGTAGCGCTTGCCTTGCGCACCGCCTGCGAGCAGGAAGGCGCCCATCGAGGCGGCCTGCCCCATGCAGATGGTCGACACCTCGGGGCGGACGTATTGCATCGTGTCATAGATGGCGAGGCCGGCCGTGACCGAGCCGCCCGGCGAGTTGATGTAGAGGGCGACGTCCTTCTCCGGATCCTCGGCTTCGAGGAAGAGGAGCTGGGCGATGATGAGGTTGGCGATGTCGTCGTCGACGGGCTGGCCGAGGAAGATGATGCGATCCCGCAGCAGCCGGGAATAGATGTCGTACGCGCGCTCTCCGCGGTGATCCTGCTCGACGACGATCGGAACCAGAGCCATTTCAGCGGGTCTCCCAGATACGGACGGCCCCGCAGGGCGATCCCGTTCGGATGCTAACCATTGGACACCGGGCGCGCCCGACGCAGTGCGGCGGGGAATCCGGGGCGGACCTGGAGGGAGTCCGGGGCCTGCAGAGCGGGGCCCGGGGGCCCGTCAGCGGCCGGCGGCAGCGGGGAAACCGGAGCGCAAACGCGCCGCCGGCCAGCCGCTAACCGTCCGTAACTTCTTCGACTTTAGCCTCGTCGCAGAGCCAGGCCAAGGCCTTCTCGTCGCGCAGCTGGCTCTTCAGGCTGTCGATCAGGTCGCGCTCCTCGTAGGCCGCGCGCACCTTCGCCGGGTCGGCGCCCTGCCCTTCGGCCAGCTCCGCGATCTTGGCGTCGACGTCCTCTTCCGTGACGTCGATCTCGCGCTCCTCGGCGACCGCGCCGAGCAGCAGCATCTCGCGTACTTCCTGCTCGGCCTGGGGCCGCCACTCCTCGCGCCAGCGCGTGAGCTGCTCGTGGAGCGCCTCGTGCGGAACCGAGTGCTGCAGCTGCTGGTGCGCACCCGCGAGCCGGTTCTGGAGCTGGCGATCCACCAGGCCCGGGCCGACCTCGAAGGGCGTGCGCTCGATCAGCGCCTCGACGACGCTGCGCTCGAGGGCGCTCTTCGAACGCTCCTCGGCGCCCTTCGTGAGGTCCGCCTCGATCCGGTCTCGCAGCTCGGCCAGGGTCTCGAACTCGCCCAGATCCTTCGCGAACTCGTCGTCGAGCTCCGGGATGTCGCGCCGCTGGATGCTGTGCACCTTCACCTTGAACAGCGCGTCCTTGCCCGCCAGCGCTTCACTGCCGTAGTCCGCGGGGAAGGTCACGTTCACCTCGCGGTCCTCTCCGGCCACGGCGCCTTCGAGCTGCTCCTCGAAGCCCGGGATGAAGCGGCCCGAGCCGAGCTCGAGGGAGTGATCCTTGGCGGCGCCGCCTTCGAAGGGCACGCCGTCGATGCTGCCCTCGAAGTCGATCGTCAGGGTGTTCCCGCTCTCGGCCGCGGTGCCTTCGTCGACCTCGACCCAGGGCGCGTTGCGCTCGCGCAGGGTCTCGAGCTCGCGGTCGACCGCGTCGCTCCCGACCAGCACCTTGGGCTTCTTCGCCGGCAGGCCCTGGAGTTCGCCGAGCTGGAAGGTCGGCTTCACCTCGATCCCGACGCGGTAGGAGAAGGCCTCCCCTTCCTTCGGAACGTCGGCGTCGATGGTGGGCTCGACCACCGGCTGGGCCTCGCTCTGCTCGATGGCGTCCTCGAGGGTCTGGCCCACGAGCAGCCGCTCGACCTCCTCGCCGACCGTCGCGCCGTGGAGCTTCTTGATCACGTTGCGCGGGACCTTGCCCGGGCGGAACCCCTTCACGCGGGCGTGCTTGCCGAGCTGGGTGAAGACCTTCTCGAAGGCCTTGGCGACCTCTTCGACCGGGACCGTCACCGAGACCGTGCGGCGCACGGCCCCTTCCTCGGCGGTCGATACCTCGATGGACGGCGAATCCTTGGCCACGAATGGTCTCCAGAGATGGGAGGGGGAACGAGCGGGGACGCTAGCAGACCCGGCGGGCCCGGGCGGGGGCCGCGGTGCCCCGGGCAGGCATGGTGCCCCGAGCAGGGTTCGAACCTGCACGCCCGAAGGCAACGGGTTCTAAGCCCGTCCTGTCTACCAGTTCCAGCATCGGGGCAGCGCCGGAAGCAGACCGGGAGGAAACCAGATGGGGCGCGGCCGGGCCAGCGCGGGCTCCTAGAAGTGGAGATGGGCTCCCAGCGCCCAGTACTCGATCTTGCGGTCGAAGAACTGGCCGTTCGGCGACTGGCCCTGGAAGTAGTCGAGCAGGACCTGGAGCTTCCGGCCGGCCAGGCGCGGGCTCTCGATCTGGAGCCCGGTGCGGGCGGAGATGTCGAGGTCCCAATCGCTCTCCTGGCGGCTCTGCACGTCGAGCGCGAACACCGGGCGGAGCGTGCCGCCCGCCCAGGTGCGCGGGCTCTGCGCCTCGAGGCCGATCTGGAGCGAGCCGCGCCCGAGGTCCTCCGGCTCACGCCGCAGGAGGACGCCCCAGCCGCCGTAGATGCGCAGCCACGAGTTCGGATCCCAGGAGACGAGCATGTCGACCGCCTCGTAGCTCAGGTTGATGCGGTCCGTGTCCATGCGCAGGAGGAACTCGTCGCCGAGGTGGGAGCTCTGGTGGAAGACGCGCAGCATCGCCGAGACGCTGCCCTGGCGATAGGTGAAGGCGGGACCGACCAGGAAGTCCGAGTTGATCAGATCGAAGGAGTCGGCGTCGATGTCGAAGATCGAGAAGACGGCGGCGTGGAGCGCGATCTCGAAGCGTCCGTCGCCCGCGCGGGCCCGGCGTGCGAAGGGGATCACGTCGCCGAAGCTCACGGCGGCGACGTTGCCGAGCCCGTCCTTGCTGCTCACGTAGTTCTGGTAGCTGGCGGAGAAGTGCGGCCAGCGCGGGTCCGCGAGCAGGGGTTCGAAGAGCTGGCCCGAAGGGAGGATGTCCCACTTCGGTTCGTCGTCGTCGGCCTGGACGGTCACCGCCGCCGGCGTCGGCGCTTCGTCGGCCGGGATCGGGTCGTCGGGGCCGAGGATGCGGACGCGCTCGATGCCCTCGATGGTCCCGAGGGCCGAAGCGAGATGGCTGCGCTCGTGGGGCCCGAGGTCCGAGATGCGGACGGTGAGGACGCCGTCCTCGACCTGGAGGGATTCGGCCCGCAGCCCGAGCTCGCGCTCGATCACCGCCGCGGCGTAGCCCGCGCGGTAGGCATCGCCGGGCTCGGGCGGGGCGGCGAGCGCGAGCGACGGGATCGCAAGGGCGAGCGCGAGAGCATTGCGAAGCAACATGGTGGAACCTCCGGAGCGAAGGGTAACGCCAAGGGCGGCGAGGCAGGAGGGAGCGGATGGCCGAACTCGGCATCGGAGAGGTCGCCCGGCGCGCGGGCATCGCGGCGTCGGCGATCCGTTACTACGAGGCGGAAGGCCTGATCCCTCGCGCCGCGCGGCGCAGCGGAAGGCGCGTCTACGACGAAAGCATCGTCGGGCGTCTCTCCCTGATCGCGCTGGCCCAGAGCGCCGGCTTCACGATCGCCGAGATCAAGCGGCTCGTGCGCGGTTTCGGCGGACGCAAACCGCCGGGGGCGCGCTGGCGCGCGCTCACCGCCGAGAAGCTCGGCGAGCTCGACCGCCGCATCGCGGAGGCCGAGCGCATGAAGCGCGTCCTGCGGGTCGTCGCCCGCTGCGAGTGCCCGACCCTCGACGACTGCGCTCGGGCCCTCGAGGGCTGAGCCTCGCTCTCCGGGGCTTGACTTCAAGTGCGCTTGAACCCGTAGCCTTCCTGCTTGCGCGCGGAGCTGCGCGCTCGAAGGAGGGCACCATGGATCAGGGTGAAGTCTGCAGCCTGCCGCCGCAGGACCAGCAGGAGCGGGTCGCGATGTTCCGCCGAGAGATCCTGCCGCGCGCGCGAGCGGCCGAGCGCCTCCCCCACGGACGCGCCTGGCGCTTCCCGGACGATCCCGCGCTGAAGGCGCGCCTCGAAGCCCTCGTCGCCTTCGAGCGCGGCTGCTGCGGGGGGCTCGATTGGAACCTCGACGAGGCGGGAGGCGAGCTGCGACTCCGCATCGAAGGCATCGACCCGGACGCGGACTTCTTTGCACCGCTGGCGGGCGATGCGGGCGCGGGGCGGGCGACGGGCGCCCGCCGGGCCGGAATCGGTGGAGTCCTCGCCGGTGCGTCCGCGCTCGTCGCCTGCGAGATCCCCTGGGTGCTCGGCGCCATCGGCGTCGGCGCGGCACCGTTCCTCGACGCGTTCGGAGTCCTGGCGCTGTCCGGGGGAGCGACGCTCGTCGCGGGGTCGCTCTGGGTGCGCCAGAAGAGGACGCGCCCGATGTGACGGGGCGCCCCGCTCACCGCTCCGTCCGGCCTCCCCGCTTGACACGGGGCCGCCCGCCGAGCCACTACTCGCTAGCGAAAAGCTGCTCGGAGGATGGCGCTGGTGTTGAAGCTCATGTGGATCGGTCGGTGGGGATCTGGTGGATTGGGTCTCTTTCTGCTCGGAGCGCTGGCCGTCGCCAGCCCGGCCCGGGGGCTCGAGCTCGGGGTCGAGGTGAACCCCAACCCCGTTCGGACCGGCCAACCGGTCCACGTCGAGTTCACGGTCACCAACACCGACGTCCTCGGGCTGATCGACGTCGAACTGCAGTCCGTGCTCCCGTCGGGCATCTCGTCCTTCAGCCAGAGCCTCACGACGGGCGACGGCGAGTGTTCGGGCAGCGGGAACTTCAACACCAACTGCGACGCCGGAGAGACGATCGCCTGGATCATCCCTGTGCTTCCCCCGGGAGGCAGCGCCACCGTCAGCTTCGCGCCGTTCGTGAGCGCCGCCACCGGCGCCGCCCTCACTTTCGAGGTCGAAGCGGACGACGGCGGGCCGGTCACGGCGAGCGAAACCGTCGGCGTGGACGCGGCGCCGATCTTCGAACTCGCCCTCGATGAAGACGCCGACCCGGTCGCGCCCGGGGAGAACCTGACCTACGAGCTGGCGTTCGCGAACGTCGGCGCGGTCACCGCGCTCGGCGCCAACCTCACCCTGCCGGTGCCGGCGGGAACCACCTTCGTCTCCGCGAGCGACGGCGGGATCTTCGCCGCGGGAACCATCTCGTGGGCGCTGGGGACTCTGCCGTCCGGTGCCGGCGGAACCCGCCAGGCCGTCTTCGCGGTGGACGGCGGTCTCGGCAACGGAACGTTGATCCCGGCCGAGGCCACCGTCACCAACGCCGGCGGGTCCGCCACGGCGACGAGCGTCACCGCCGTCGACGGGAGCGTCGCGCCCGTCGGCCTCGAGCTGGGAATCGCGGTGAACCCGGACCCGGTGCGGGCCGGAGGCGCCCTCCACGTCGAGCTCACCGCCACCAACCGCGGGCCGGTGCCGGCGAGCGACGTCGTGCTCGAGACACGCATCCCGGCGCAGATCGACGGCTTCGGCCAGAGCTTCTCGAGCGAGGGCGGGCTGTGCAGCGTCTCCGGCAACTTCAACTCGACCTGCAGCACCGGAGAGCGGCTCCGCTGGGAGCTCGGCACCCTCTCGGCCGGAGAGCGCGTCACGGTCTCCCTGCCACCGATCGTCACGGGCTCGACGGCGGACGGCCGGCTCCTGCCCTGGCGCGGCTGGCTGACGGAGAGCGGCGGCGAACAGGCCCTCGCGCGCCAGACCGTGATCGTCGCCTCGGAACCGGCCCTCGAGCTGGCGGTCGACGCGGAGCGCGATCCGGCCAACCCCGATGAAGACCTCCTCTACAGCGTGATCTTCTCGAACGCGAGCGTCTCCACGGCCACCGGCGTCGTCCTGCGGCTCCCGCTCCCGCCCGGCACGAGCTTCGTCGCGGCCAGCGACGGGGGTGCCGTCGTGGACGGCGCCGTGCAGTGGAACCTCGGCCCGGTGACCCCGGGCGCCGGCGACACGCGCTACGCAACCCTGGCCACGGACCCGGGCCTCGGAGACGGCGAGCTCCTCCGCACCCTCGCACGCATCACCGACGATTCCTTCCCGGCCGGGACCGCCCGCGCGGCCGACGTCGCCGCCGTCCAGAGCGGCCCGGCGCTCCGTCTCGGCCTGGCGGTCACGCCGGATCCCGTCCGGCCCGGCGAGGCCCAGATCGTCGAGCTCACCGCCAGCAACGCCGGCCCCTTCCCGCTCGTCGACGTGACGATGGAGACCCGAGTCCCCGAGCGGACCAACGGCTTCGCGCAGAGCCTCACCTCGAGCGGCGGCACCTGCCAGATCGGTGGGAACTTCAACTCGACGTGCAGTCGAGGCGAGCGGCTCCAATGGGCCCTCGGCACGCTCGGCGCGGGCGAACGCGTCACGGTCAGCCTGCCGGCCACGGTCACGGCCGGCACCGCGGATGGCCGCCTGCCCCATTGGCGCGCCACGCTGAGCGAGGGCGGCGGTGAGCAGGTCACGGCAAGCCAGGCCGTCCTCGTCCAGGAGAGCCCGGCCCTCGAACTCCTCCTGACCGACGCACCGGACCCGGCGGCCTCCGATGGCGCGCTGCACTACGACCTGGTCTACGCCAACCGATCCGCCAGCACGGTCACCGGGACGAGTCTGCGTCTCCCGGTTCCCCCCGGCACGAGCTTCGTCTCCGCCAGCGACGGCGGAGCCCTCGTGGGCGACGACGTCGTCTGGAACCTCGGAGTGCTCCCGGCCGGGCGCAGTGGCGAGCGCCGGGCGGAGTTCGCGACCGAAGCGGCTCTCGCGGACGGCGAGCAGATCCGCGCCCGGGCCGCGATCGGCGACGACGATTTCCCGCGCAACGCCGCGCGCGCCGCCGCGGTCACCGCCATCTTGGACGATTCGCCGCTCGAGGTGGCCCTCGAGGTCCACCCCGACCCCGTGCGGCCCGGCGAGCCGCAGAGCGTCGAGATCACCGTCGCCAACTCGGGCCCGTTCTCCCTCTTCGACGTCGCGGTCGAGACGCGAACGCCCGACGGCGTGAACGGCATCAGCCAGAACCTGAGCACGGGCGGCGGCGCCTGCAACATCTCGGGCAACTTCAACTCGGTGTGCAGCGCGGGAGAGCGCCTGCGTTGGACGATCGGAGAGCTGCCGGCGGGCGATCACCGGACCGTGACCGTCCCGGCCGGCGTGGCCAGCGGAACGCCGGGCGGAACTCTGATCGACTGGAGGGTGCGCGCCGAGGAAGGCGGCGGCGACCAGGCGCTCGCGGGCGTGGCGACGGCGGTGGAGACTGCGCCGCAGCTCGAGCTGGCGGCGGACGAAAGCCCCGACCCGGTCGCGCGCGATGGCGACCTCACGGTGAACCTCACCTTCGCGAACCGCGGGCCCGGCACCCGCACGGGAACGACCCTGCGGCTGGCACTCCCGGAAGGCACGAGCTTCCTGTCCGCCAACGAAGGCGGTTCCCTCGTGGGTGACCACGTCGAATGGAACCTCGGCCCGGTGGCTCCGGGGCAGGGAGGCACCCGGGAGGCGACGCTGCGCGTCCTCGATCCGGCGGCCCAGGTCCTGCTCCTCGGGTCCGCTCTCCTGCGCGACGACGCCGGCACGCCGGCGGAGGCACGCGCCCGCTTCGTCACCGCCAGCATGGACGACGCGCCGCTCTCCCTCACGATCGACGCGGAACCGGACCCGGCCCAGCCCCTCGAAGCACTCCAGATCGACCTGACCGTCCAGAACCAGGACACCGTGACGCGCTTCGACGTGGTCCTCGAAGCCCGGGTCCCGGACAACCTGAACGCCTTCAGCCAGGGCACGACGACGGGCGGTGGAATCTGCACGGTCTCGGGCAACCTGAACTCGAGCTGCAGCCCCGGCGAGCGGGTCCAGTGGCAGCTCGGCAACCTGCTGCCGGGCCAGGAGATCACGGTCTCCATGCCGCCGGTCGTCACCGCCGGCACGCCGGACGGGACGCTGCTCCGCTTCCTCGGGATCGTCGACGGGTCCCAGTCCGTCGCGCACCGGACCGTGCGGATCGGCTCCCGCGATGCGGACGACGACGGCCTCTTCGACGAAGAGGACAACTGCACCGAGGTCCCGAACGGCCCCGACGGAGGCCCGAACGACCAGCTCGACGGCGACGCCGACGGCTACGGCAACGCCTGCGACTGCGACTTCAACGACGACGGCTTCTGCAACATCGACGACTTCCTGCTCTTCCTGCCGGACTTCATCTCCGGCAGTCCGGGCGCGAACGAAACCGACATGAGCGGCGACGGCTTCGTCAACATCGACGACTTCCTGCTCTTCGTGCCGGGGTTCATCCAGGGAGTGCCCGGGCCGTCAGCCTTCGCGCCGTAGCCGACGCGCGCCGACCTGTGCATGGATGCGAGCGGCGCTTCAATGAGGCGCCGGCCAGGACCCCCATCCCGAGCAGCGGGATCGGTCCCGGCTCCGGCACCGTGAGAACGATCTCGAAGCCCGCGGAGCCGAGCTCCGGGAGTTCCCCCTGCCCGGCGTCCGATCGCATGAACGCGAACCCGTAGAGGTTGTAGTACTGCCCGGGTTGGAAGACGCCGGAGATCTCGAGCCGCTCTTCCCCGGGCTCGCCGTTGAGCTCGAGCTCGTCGAACTCGCCGAGGCTCTCCAGCGAGACGTCGACGTCCGCCTCCCCGACCCCGAGCACCACGAGAGTGAGGTCGAAGGGCGTCGGTTCCGCCACCGTGAACTCCAGCCGGAAGAGCGCCTGACCGACGCCGCGCGCGTACTGCGACCCGAGCGCGGAGGCGATGCTGTCGGTGAAGGCGCGCGCTTCGACCCGCGTCGGTGTGATCACGGTCTCGAGTTCGGCCAGCGCCGAGGCGCCGAGCGCGCCGGCCACCCGCTGGAGCTCCAGCCGCTCGTCGAAGGGGAAGAGGTCGAAGACCTCGATCTCTTCCTGCTCCTGGATCAGCCCTTCGGGGCCGTCGGCGTCGGTCCAGACGTCGACGCGCACGAGCTGCCGGGCGTCCCGGCTCGGGTCGAGGGTCGCGGCAACGCTCGAGGCCGGGAGCAGCCCGGTCGAAGTCAGGCCGAGCGCGACGAGCGCGATTCGAAGGATGGACCCCATGGCATGCTCCGGGCGGCAGCGTCGCCCGCTTGTGAGTAGCGAGCGGGAGCCCGGGGTGTCGAGCCGACGCGGGTGCGATGCGCAACCGCGCGGCAATCTCGCAGGGTGGGCTGGTGAGCGCGCGGGGAATCGAACCCCGAACCTAGTGGTTAAGAGCCACTTGCTCTGCCAATTGAGCTACGCGCCCGGGCCGAAGCTAGAACGCGGGGGGCCGGGCGGCAAGGCCAAGTGTCGATTCGGGTGCAGGGCCTCGAGGCGGTACGAGCGCCTCACGCGGCGCCGAAGCCTCCGCCGCCCGGGGTCTCCACCACGAGCCGATCGCCCGCGGCGAGTTCGGCCCGTGCCTTCGGACCCAGCAGCTCGACCCGGCCGTTCGCGCGCTCGACGCGGTTCGCGCCGGGCGCGCCCGGGGCGCCCCCGGCCGCCCCGTAGGGCGCCGTCAACCGGCGTTCGGTCAGAAGCGAGACCTCGACCGGCGAGAGGAAGCGGTAGGCGCGGACCAGGCCGTCGCCCCCGGGCTGGCGCCCTGCCCCGCCCGTCCCGCGCCGCAGGGCGAAGCGCTCGATGCGGACCGGGTAGCGGGTCTCGATCACTTCGAGGTCGGTGATGCGGGTGTTCGTCATGTGGGTGTGGACGCCCGAGGCTCCGGCGAAGTCCGGGCCCGCGCCGGCCCCGCCGCCGATCGTCTCGTAGTAGCCGAAGCGGGCGTCGCCGAAGGTCACGTTGTTCATGGTGCCCTGGCTCGCGCCGGCCCTGCCGAGGGCGCCGAGCAGGACGTCGACCACGCGCTGGGAGGTTTCGACGTTGCCGCCCACCACGGCGTGGCCGGGCGGCGGGTCGAGCAGGCTGCCGGCCGGGATGCGGATCTCGACGGGATCGAGGCAGCCCCCGTTCAGCGGGATCCGTTCGTGGACGAGGCAGCGGAGGACGTAGAGGATCGCCGCGTGGACGACCGCCCGGGGCGCGTTCAGGTTGCCGGGCTGGGCCGGGGCCGTCCCGTCGAAGTCGATCGTCATGCGCTCGCCTGCCACGGTGAGGCGCACCGCGATCTCGGTGCCGTCGTCGAGGGCGTCGCGGAAGGTGTGCTCGCCGTCCGGGAGGCCGCCGATCTCCCGGGCCACCTTGCCGGCGGCGGCCTCCTGGAGCTGACGCATCGTCGTGCGCACGGCTTCGAGACCCTCGCGCTCGACCATCGCTTCGAGGAGCCCCGCTCCGGCGCGGTTCGCCGCGGCCATGGCCTCGAAGTCCGCGAGGTTGTCCTCGGGATTCCTCGCCGGGAACGGCCCTGCGGCGAGGCGCTCGCGGGCGCCCGCCTCGTCGTAGACCCCGCCCGCGACCAGGCGGAAGGCGTGCAGCACGACGCCTTCTTCTTCGAGCGTCGTCGAGTCCGGCGGCATCGATCCCGGGGTCTTCCCGCCGATGTCGGCGTGGTGGCCGCGGGCGGCGACGAAGAAGTCCGGCGTGGCCGCTCCGCCGACGAAGACCGGGGAGACGACCGTCACGTCGGGCAGGTGCGAGCCGCCCTCGTAGGGGTCGTTGCTCACCACGACGTCCCCCGCGGCCAGGTCCGGGAAGCGGGCGCGCACGGCCCGTACGGTCTCGCCCATGGCACCGAGGTGGACGGGGATGTGGGGCGCGTTGGCGACGAGCCCGCCCTCCCCGTCGAACACCGCGCAGGAAAAGTCGAGGCGCTCCTTGATGTTGGTCGAGAAGGCCGTGTTGCGGAGGACGGCGCCCATCTGCTCGGCGATCGACATGAAGCGGTTGCCGAAGACCTCGAGCCGGACCGGGTCCGCGCGTTCGAGGTCGTGGCGGGGCTTCGCGGCCCGGGTCTGGCCCCGGTCCCGGTCGCACAGCACGAGGGTGCCGCGTGCGTCGATCTCGCCCTCGAAGCCCGGATCGACGACGACGGTCCCGGTCCCTTCGAGCAGGAGCGCCGGTCCCGAGACCGTGCTTCCGGCCGGGAGCGAGTCGCGCTCGAAGACCGGCGTCTCGAGTCGCCCCTCCCCCGGGAACCAGACCGAGGCGTGGCGGACGGGCGCCGCGGGCGCAGCTCCGGCGTCGGGCGCCCTCGGCGCCACCTCCCCGCCCTCCCCCGGCGCGCTCACGCGCACCCGGGCCGTCACGATCTCGACCGGGCGTCCTTCGCGGACGTAGCCGAAGCGCGTCCGGTGGGTCGCCGCGAAGGCCGCGGGCCAACCGCCCGCGGCGGGCGCGCGCACGGTCAGCGCGGTCTCGGTTCCGGCGTAGCGGAGGTCGAGCAGGGGCTCGGCGACGAGGCCTTCCTCCGCTGCGCCCTCGGCGAGCAGGGCCGCCCGGCCCTCGGCTTCGAGCTCGCGGTGGAGATCCACGACGGCGGCCGGGAGTCCGTCGGCTTCCAGGGGCACGCGCCCGGCGTCGCCCTGCCCGTCCCAGACGTGCTCGGCGCTCCCGATCCCGTAGGCCGAGAGCAGCCCGGCGAAGGGGTGGAGCAGCACCGTCTCCATGCCGAGCGCGCGGGCGATGGCGCAGGCGTGCTGCCCCGCGGCGCCGCCGAAACCGACCAGCGCCAGCCCGCGCGGGTCGACGCCGCGTGCGACCGAGACCTCCGCGATGGCCTGGACCATCGCGGCGTTCGCCACCTCGACGAAGCCCGCGGCGATCTCCTCGGCGACGAGCCGCTGCCCGGAGGCGGCGAGCGAGCCCTCGAGTTCGGCGAGCGCCGCGTCCACGGGCTCGCGCGCGATCGGGAACGGGAAGCGGTCCGGCTGGAGGCGGCCGAGGGCGAGATTCACGTCGGTGAGCGCGAGCTCCTCTGCCAGCGGCGCGCCCGAGGCATCCGCGCGCCCGTAGCAGAGCGGCCCGGGGCTCGCGCCGGCGCTCTCGGGGCCCACGGTCAGGCGGAACCCGTCGAAGCGACAGAGCGACCCGCCGCCGGCGGCCACCGTGTGGATGCGCATCATCGGTGCGCGCACGCGCACCCCGGCGACCTCCGATTCGAAGGCGCGCTCGATCTCGCCTTCGGTCACCAGGGAGACGTCCGTCGAGGTGCCTCCCATGTCGAAGCCCACGGCGCCGGCGAAGCCGGCCTCCCGCGCGACCCGCGCCGCGCCGACCACGCCGCCGGCCGGCCCCGAGAGAAGGGCCGTCGGGCCCCGGAAGCGCGCGGGCTCGGAGAGGCCTCCGCTCGACTGCATGAAGGAGAGCCGCGAGCCGGGCAGCGATTCCGAGAGCTCGCGCACGTGATCCGCAAGGAGCGGCGTCAGGTAGGCGTCGGCCACCGCCGTCTCCCCGCGCGCGAGGAAGCCGAGCTCGCGCACGAGATCGGCCGAGGCGACCGCATGGGAGAAACCCGCGGCCCGCGCGGCCTCGACGACGCGGCGCTCGTCCTCCGGGTCGCGGTAGCTGTGCGGAAGCGCCACGGCGACGGAGGCGACCCCTTGCTCCCGCGCGGCGGCGAGGCCCCGTTCGAGTTCCTCCCGATCGAGCGCCGCGACCCGCTCGCCTTCGGCGCCGATGCGGGCCTCGACCTCGAGGACCGCCTCCTCGAGCGGCGCCGGCTTCTCGATCGCCAGCTCGAAGAGCTCCGGCCGCTCCTGGGTCCCGATGCGAAGCACGTCCCCGAGACCGCGCGAGGTCACGAGCAGGGTGCGCGCGCCGCGGCGCTCGAGGAGCGCGTTGGTGGCGAGGGTCGTCCCGATCTTCGCCGTGCAGGGCGGGATCGGTTCCTCGGACCCGAGCCCGAGGATCTGACGGATCCCCTCCACCGGCGCCGTGTCCGAGGAGAGCACCTTCGCGACGTGGAGCCCGCCGTCCGGGGCGAGGCCGATGCAGTCCGTGAAGGTGCCCCCGCGGTCGATCCAGAAGGACCAGCTCACGGCGCGGGCGAGCGGCGCAGGCGCGCGACCAGGGCGTGCCGGAGCTTCGGTGCGACCCAGGCGATGCCGGGCAGGGTCAGGGCGAGGAAGACGGCGCCGCCCGCCGCGGCGTCGAGCAGGGCCCCGAGGAAGCCCGGGCGGCCTTCGACGAAGCGCACCGCCACCACGGCTCCGATGCCCGCGACCGCGCCCACGCGAAGCGCCGTCTGCAGGAGTTCGCCGAGGTCGGGCGCCCCGTGGCGCACGCGGCCGAGCACCAGGGTCGCCACCGCGTTCACGCTGACGGCGATCGCGCCGGCCATGGCGAGCCCTTCGACCCCGCGCTCGGCCCCGAGCCACCAGTAGAGCGGCACGGCCAGCGCGGCGATGGCCGTGCCGAGCAGCATCGGCGCCCACATCTGCTCGCGGGCGTAGAAGGCGCGCACGCTGATCTGCTGCACGACCCAGCCGGCAACGCCGAAGCAGAGCAGCGCGAGCACGGGGGCGACGGCAGCGCTGTCCGCGCTGGTGAAGGCCCCGCGCTCGTAGAGCAAGCGGACGGCCGGGTCTGCGAGCGCCCAGAGTCCCGCTGCCAGCCAGATCGCCAGGCCGAGGGAGATCTCGAGCGTGCGCTGCAGGAGGCTGTTCAGCTCGCGAGGCTTTCCCGCGGCGTGGAGACGCGAGAAGGCCGGGAGCGCGGCCGTCGCCACGGCCTGCCCCACCGCCGCGATCGGCACGAGCATGAGCGTCCGGGCGAAGGTGATCACGGCGATCGCGCCGACGCCGATCTGATGGCCGAAGTAGCGGTCGAACCATTCGTCGACCGTGAGCAGCGTCGCGCCGAGACAGAGCGGAGCGAGGAGCCGCGCGTACTGTTTGAAGTCCGCCGAGAGCGGCTGCACGCGCGGGGCGAGACGCAGGCGCCGGCGCCGGGCGTCCACCACCGGAACGAGGAACGGCCCGACGATCGCCCCGGCGAGGCAGCCCCAGGAGAAGCCCTCGACGCCCATGCGCGGCGCGAGCAGCAGCCCGCCGAGGATGATGCACACGTTGTAGAGGACGGGCGCGAGCGCGTGGGCGGCGAAGTTCCCGCGCGCCATCAGCGCCGCGCGGAGGATCCCACCGGCGAAGAAGAAGATCTGCCCCGGCAGGATGATGCGCGTGAGGCGGACCGTCTGGGCCTGGAGCTCGGGCGAGAAGTCGTGGAAGAAGAGCGCGACGAAGGCGTCCGCCTGCCAGAAGAGGAAGGCCGTCGCGACGCTCACCAGGGCCATCGTGGTCCCGAAGACGGTCCCGAGCGCCCGGGCGGCGCCCTCTTCGTCGGCGCGTTCCAGGTAGCGCGAGTAGAGGGGGATGAAGGGGATCGAGAGCGCGCCGCCGGCCAGGAAGTAGTTCAGGACGTCCGGGATCTGGAAGGCCGCCTTGTAGGCATCGGTGGCGGGACCGATCCCCACCGCCGCCGCGAGGACCGCCTCGCGCACGTAGCCGAGCACCCGCGAGAGCAGGACGCTCGCGGAGAGCAGAAGTGCCGCGGCGCCGACCCGCTTGGCCCCTTCGGTCAACCGGCCGTCTCGTCCAACGGGTTCGGTTCCCGCCAGAGCTTGCCCTCGTAGGTCTCGACCACGACGTCGTCGCCCTCGCGGCCGCGCACGTGGGGGTGGGTCAGCGGGACCTTTCCGTAGGGCGTGTCGAGCACGTAGAGCGGAATCGCGAAGCCGCTCGTCCGGCCCCGCATCTCGCGGAAGAGCGCCATGCCCTCCTCGATCGGCACGCGGAAGTGGCCCGTCCCCTCGAGGAGCTGCGCCTGATAGCAGTAGTAGGGCCGCACGCGCATGCGGACGAGGCCTTCGCAGAGCGCCTTCATGGTCGCCGTGTCGTCGTTGATGCCGCGCAGGAGGACGCTCTGGTTGCCGACCGGGACGCCGGCGCGGGTGAGCTTGTCGCAGGCCTCCGCGGCCTCCGGCGTGAGCTCGCGGGGATGATTGAAGTGGGTGTTCAGCCAGACCGGGTGGTGCTCCGCGAGCAGCCGGCAGAGATCGTCGGTCACGCGGAACGGGAGGGTCACGGGGAGCCGCGTCCCGAGCCGGATGATCTCGACGTGCGGGATCGCCCGCAGCTCGCCGAGCAGCCAGCCGAGGCGATCGTCGGAGAAGACCAGGGGGTCGCCGCCGGTCAGCAGGACGTCGCGGATGGCCGGGGTTTCGCGGATCCACGCAAGGGCCTCGGAGAGCTCGGCCCGGCGCATCGTCCAGTCTTCGTCGCCGACCATGCGTTTGCGCAGGCAGTAGCGGCAGTAGAGCGCGCACTCGTTGTTCACGCAGAAGGCGATGCGGTCCGGGTAGACGCGGATCACGTTCTTCACCGGCGAGTGCGCGACTTCGTCGAGAGGGTCCGCCAGGCCGGCCGGGTCGTCGAGCTCGGCCGTACGCGGGACGACCTGGCGGCGGATCGGACACGCGGGGTCCTCGGGGTCCATGAGGCTCGCGTAGTAGGGCGTGATCACGAAGCGGAAGCGATCCGCCAGGGCCGCGACCGCCCGGACCTCGTCCGGATCGGGTGCGACGAAGCGCGCGAGATCCTCCGCGCTGCGCACGCGGTGGCGCATCTGCCAGGTCCAGTCGCGCCACTCGGGGCGGTTCGCGTCGGCTCGCTCGGCGGGCATGGGGCCCGAAGATAACGGCTGGGCGGGTCCGGCTCCCGCGGCACCCCCGGGCCCGGAGCCCGGCGGGCTATGCGAGGCCGAGGCGTCGCAGCCCCTCGCCGAGCACGTCGGCCAGGAGCGCTTCGAGCGGGCGGCCCTCGAGCTCCGCCAGGATCCCGAAGGAGCCGTCCGGCGCGAAGGTCGGGAGCGGATTGATCTCGAGGAAGAAGGGCCGGCCCGCGGCATCGAGCTTGAAGTCCGCGCGGGCGAAGTCGCGGCAGGCGAGCGCCTCGAAGGCGCGGAGCGCCAGGGCCGCGAGTTCCTCTTCGAGCGCGGCGTCGAGGTCGCCGGGGGCGTGGTGGTCGAGGGCGTCGCCTTCGCCCTCGACGGCGTGCAGGCCGATCCCGCTCGCGCGCTCGAGGGCGCGCTGGAGCACCGGGAGGGCGCGCGGCGGGTCGTGCCCGACGACGGTGACGGTGTACTCGGCCCCGGGCAGGAACGGTTCGACCAGCGCCGGCTGCCCGTAGCGGGCGGCGACCTCGTCGACGCGCCGGGCCAGCGCCGCCTCGTCCTCGACCCGGGCCCCGGCGTCGATGCCCTTGGCCGTGCCTTCCCAGCGAGGTTTCACGAAGAGCGGAAAGGGTCCGGGAAGGCTCGCCTTTTCGATCTCGCGGGAACTCGCGAGCGAGCACTGCGCCGTGACCGGGACCCCGGCGGCGCCCACGACGTCCTTGGTCCACGCCTTGTCGAGCGAGAGCGACAGCGAGAGCGCGTCGGAGCCGAGCGCCGGAACTTCGAGCATGTCGAGGAGCACCGGGGCCCAGGCTTCCCGGTTGCGCGTCCCGAAGCCTTCGCTGATGGCGAGGGCCGCATCGAGCGCCGGGAGCTCCGTGCGGCCCCCTGCGGCGAGCAGGGCGTGGGCGTTGCCCAGGCGCACGGGCACGTGGCCGAGCCGCTCGATGGCGCCCGCCAGAGCGGCGACCGTGGCCTCGGGCTCGTACTCGGCCTCCGCGTCGGCCGGAGCGCCCGGGCGCGCGGGATAGCTCCCGAAGACGTCGTAGACGAGACCGATCCGGCGGGTTCCCATGCTCGAGATCCTATCCCGCTCGACCCGTCCAGGGGCGGCGGCTTGCTACGTTCGCCCGCCGTGCCGAAGCGCCTCGACCGACATCGTTTGCTCCCGTGGGTTCCGGTCGGGCTCTGGCTCCTGCTCATCTTCGCCCTCGGCGGCGCCGGATTCAGCTCCGAGCAGACCTCCCGCTTCCTCGGCCCGTTCCTCGAGTGGCTCCTCCCGGAGTGGAAGCCCTGGGAGATCCGCGGGCTCATGTTCTACATCCGCAAGTGCGCGCACGTGTTCGAGTACGGCGTGACGGCCATCCTCACCTTCCGGGCCATGGACCGGATGCGCCCGGGGATCTCCTTCTGGGACGCCGCCCTCCCCGCCCTCGGACTCGTCATCGTGGTGGCGGCGGCCGACGAACTCCGGCAATCCTTCCTCACCGTGCGAAGCGGCGAGTGGCTCGACGTGGTGCTCGATACCTTCGGAGGCCTGCTCGGCGTCGCGATCTCCCCGTGGCTCCTCGCCCGGGAAGACCGCCTGCGGGAGCGATGGGGGAAGAAGCGTGGCGGTTGACCCGGCCAGCGACCCGCCCGGACCGGCCGGGGACGACGCCCGGCCCCGCGGCTTCCTGGGCGCGATCGAACGCCTCGGCAACGCCCTCCCCGACCCGGCGACCCTGTTCCTGCTGGGCGCCCTCGGCGTCGCCGCCCTCTCCGCCATCGCCGCCAGCGCCGGCTGGCAGGTCGAGAAGACCGTCACCCAGGACGGCGAACTCGTGCGCGTGGCGGTGGGCGCCAGGAGCCTGCTCTCGGCCGACGGGGTCTACTGGGCGCTCCAGAACCTCGTGAAGAACTTCGTCCAGTTCCCGCCCCTCGGCGTGGTGCTGGTGGGCCTGCTCGGGATCGGCGTCGCGGAGCGCAGCGGCTTCATCGGCGCCCTCCTCCGCTCGGCCATGCTCTCGGTGCCGGAATGGCTGCTCGCTCCCACGCTGATGTTCCTCGGCGTCATGTCGTCCATGGGGATCGATGCGGGGTACGTCGTGCTCCCGCCGCTGGCGGCGGCCCTCTACGGCGCGGTCGGGCGTTCGCCGCTGGTCGGTCTCGGGATCGTCTTCGCCGGGGTCTCGGCGGGCTTCAGCGCGAACCTCTTCATCACCGGCCTCGACCCGATGCTCGCCGAGTTCTCCACCGCCGCCGCGCGCCTGCGCGACCCCACCTACCAGGTCGCGGCCAGCGCGAACTGGTGGTTCATGATCGCCTCGACCTTCCTGCTGACGGGGGTCGGCTGGGCGGTGACGGCCCTCTGGGTGGAGCCCCGCTGGCAGGGCCGCTCCGCGGAGGCGGGCGGCCCCGCACCGGTCGACGACGCAGCGCTCGAAGCCCAGCGCCTGACGGACGAGCAGCGCCGCGCCCTGCGCCGGGCGGTCGCGGGCCTGGCCGCGACCCTCGCCGTCTTCGCCGCGGCCACCTGGATCCCCGGCGCCCCGCTCCATGCCGCCGAAGGCAGCCCGCCCCGCTGGATCCCGGTGATCGTGCCCCTGCTCTTCCTCGGGTTCCTCGTGCCCGGCATCGTCTACGGCGCGAGCACCGGGGAGATCCGGAGCGACCGCGACGTCTCCCGCATGATGGCCGAGACCATGTCGGGCATGGGCTCCTACATCGTGCTCGCCTTCTTCGCCGCGCAGTTCATCGCGTGGTTCGCCTATACGGGGCTCGGCGAGATGCTCGCCATCCGGGGCGGGGAGATCCTGGTGCAGGCCGCGCTCCCGAGTTCGGCCCTGATGGTCGCCTTCGTCGGACTCGTGGCGCTCGGGAACCTCTTCATCGGCTCCATGTCGGCGAAGTACGCGTTCTTCGCGCCGGTCTTCGTACCCATGTTCATGGCCGTCGGCGTGAGCCCGGAGCTCACCCAGGTGGCGTACCGGGTCGGCGACTCCGTCTCGAACGTGATCACCCCGCTGAATCCGTACATGGTGATCCTGCTCGTCTTCATGCGGCGTCACGCGCCGGCCTCGGGGATCGGCACGCTCGTCGCCCTGATGCTGCCCTACGCCATCGCCTTCACCGCCGCCTGGCTGGTGATGCTGGTGGTGTGGATCGGGGCCGGCTTCGCGCTCGGCCCGGGCGGGCCGCTCTCGGTCCCGCCGGCGTTGCCCTAGCCCGCCGCGGCGCACTTTCCGGGTGCGATCGGTGCGGCACTTCCCTGGCAGAACCGGCGCCGGTCCACGAACCTACGGGCGCAACCGCGCCAGGGGCCCCATGCAGATCGAGTTCGTGAACCATGCCTCGCTGATCTTCTCCCACGGCGGCGTGCGGCTCCTCTGCGACCCCTGGCTGCACGGCACCTCCTTCAACGACTCCTGGGCCTTGTTGTCGGAAACCCGCTTCGGCGCAGCGGATTTCGAGCGCGTGACCCACATCTGGTACTCCCACGAGCACCCCGACCACTTCAGCCCGCGCTGCCTGGGCATGGTCCCGAAGGAGCGGCGCGGGGAGATCGAGATCCTCTTCCACGAGAGCGAGGACAAGAAGGTCGTCCGCTACTGCGAGAAGCAGGGCTTCCGCACGCGCGAGCTCCCGGCGGACACCCCGGTCGAGCTGGCCCCGGGCTTCGTGATCCGCTGCGCCCGCTGGGATCACTCGGACGACTCGTGGCTCTGGGTCGAAGCCGGCGGACAGCGCGCCCTCAACCTGAACGACTGCCTCGTCAACTCGCGGGAGGAGATGGAGGGCCTCCGCGGGCGGCTCGGCCCGGTCGACGTCCTCCTCACCCAGTTCTCGATCGCGGGCTGGAACGGCAACCCGGGCGAGTTCGAGCGGCGGAAGGCCGGCGCCCGGAACATGCTCGAACGCACCGTCCTGCAATCCCGAGTGTTCGAGCCGCGCGCGCTCGTCCCCTTCGCGAGCTTCGTCTGGTTCTGCCACGAAGAGAACGACTACATGAACGACGTGAGCAACCGCGTCGGAGACGTGGCGGCCGCGGTGGAAGCGGGCGGCGGAACCCCCGTCGTGCTCTACCCCGGCGACGCCTGGAACGTCGAGGAGCCCTGGGACAACGCGGCCTCGCTCGCGCAGTACCAGGCCGACTACGACTCCCTTGCCCACCGCGAGCGCTTCCGGAGCGAGACGGTCCCGATCCAGGAGCTCCAGGAGGCGGCCGACCGCTTCCGCCACCGCGTGAACGGAGAGATCAGCGACTTCCGCCTGCGCCTGCGCATGGCGCGGATGAACGCGCGCTACCAGCAGGCCGTCCGGCCGGGCCCCGCCGGAAAGCTCGTCAGCCTGATCCAGCTCGGCCTCCTCCACACGGAGCCGGCCCGGATCTGGCTGAACGACCTCGACCGGGCCGTGCGCTTCGACCTCCAGCGCGGGCTCCTCCCGCTCGACGCCCGGCGCGACGCCTGCCAGATCGCCCTCTCGACCGATTCGCTCGCCTACGCGTTCCGCTTCCTCTGGGGCGGGCTCGCGCTCCAGATCAACGGCCGCTTCGAGGAGCTCGAGCCCGAAGGGCGGCTCCCGCTCTTCGATGCCCTGTGGATGGCCGACGGCCTGAACCGCGAAGAAGGAGCGGAAGCCCGGCCGCTCTAGCGCCCCGAGCCTCTCTGGCCGCTCCCGATTTCCGTTATGCTGCGGCCCGCATGGCCGAGCCGACTTACGACCAGGTAGTAGCGGGCCTCACCGGGGCGGGCGCGCCCTTCGAGATCGTCACCGAGACCGTGCGCGGGCACGCGATGCGGGTCTTCAAGAACCGCGAGCGTTCCATGCGCGAGAAGATCGCCAACGCGGGCCTGCGCGGCGACGTCGATTGCTTCGTCCAGGGAGCCCGGCGCATCTCCTACGCCGAGACGACGCGGCGCTGCTTCGGCGCCGCCAAGGCCCTGGCCGGCCACGGGCTCGAGCGCGGCGACCGCCTGGCGGTGCTCGCCTACAACTCGCCCGATTGGATCCTCTCGCTTTTCGGCGCCACGGCGATGGGCGCGATCGGCGTCGGGCTGAACGGCTGGTGGACCTCCGAGGAGATCGAGTACGGAATCAGCGATTCCGGGAGCCGCTTCCTGGTCGTCGACGAACGGCTCTACCCGCGCGTCGAGCCGCTGGTCGGAAAGCTCCCGACCCTCGAGAAGATCTTCTTCATCGGCGACTCCCCGCCGCCCGGCACGATCCCGATCGCCGAGCTGCTCGAACCGACGGAGACCCCGCCGGACGGCCCGATCGAGGAAGACGACCCCTTCATCCTTCTCTACACCTCGGGCACGACGGGCCGGCCGAAGGGCTGCATCACGACCCACCGCGGGACGATCGCCCAGGTCACGGGCCTCGTGTTCTCCGGGATCGTGGCGGCCTCGCTCGGCGGTGCCTCGCCGATCCCTGCCGACGGCAGCCAGACGGCGAGCCTCCTGACCTCCCCCCTCTTCCACGTGGGCGGCCTCCACTCCGGCCTTTGCACGGCGATCACCGCCGGCGCCAAGATGGTCTTCACCGAGGGGAAGTTCGACGCGGAGCAGGTGATGTCCCTGATCGAGCGGGAACGGATCTCCGCCTGGGGCGCGATCCCGACCATGCTCCACCGGGTCGTGCACCACCCGAAGGTCGGCGACTACGACCTCTCGAGCCTGACCCGGATCTCCTTCGGCGGCGCGCCGACTCCCCCGGAGACGATCGACAAGGCCCGCGAGGTGCTCCCGGTCGAGCCGAGCTTCGCGAACGCCTACGGCCTGACCGAGACCCACGGCGTCGCGACCCTGAACGGCGGCAAGGACCTGCTCGAGAAGAAGACCTCGATCGGCCGCCCGATGCCGCTCCTCGACATGAAGGTGATCGGCGAGGACGGCGAGCCCGTGGCCGACGGCCAGCTCGGCGAGCTCTGCATCTTCGGCCCGCTCGTGACGCCCGGCTACTGGAACCGGCCCGAGGCGAGCGCCGAGGCCGTGCGCGAAGGCTGGCTCCACACCGGCGACCTCGCCTACCGCGACGCCGACGGCTTCTTCTTCGTGGTCGACCGGGCCAAGGACATGATCATCCGCGGCGGCGAGAACGTGTACTGCACCGAGATCGAGAACTGCCTGGCCGACCACCCGGAGATCGACGAAGCGGCCATCGTGGGCGTTCCGGATCCCGAGTTCGGCGAGCGGGTCAGGGCGATCGTGCGGCGCGTGCCGGGCTCCACGCTCGCGCCGGGCGAGGTCCAGAAGCAGGTCGCGCGACACCTCGCCTCTTTCAAGGTGCCGGAGATCGTCGACTTCATCGACGATCCGCTGCCCCGCAACCCGGCCGGCAAGATCCTGAAGAACCTCCTGCGCGGCACCGGCGACGTCTCCTTCGATCCGAGCTCGCTGGCATGAGCACGGCCCTCCCCTTCGCCTCGGGACCGCTCGCGTGAACGCCGCCGTCCTTGCCGTACTCGTGCTGACGGTCTTCGCCGTCGGCTACCGCTTCTACTCGCGCTTCCTCGCGCGCCACGTCTTCTCGCTCTCCGAGGCCGAGCGGGTCCCCTCGCGCGAGTTCGAGGACGGCATCGACTTCGTGCCGACACGAAAGTCCGTCCTCTGGGGCCACCACTACACCTCGATCGCCGGGGCGGCGCCGATCGTCGGGCCGGCGCTCGCGGTCATCTGGGGCTGGCTGCCGGCCCTCGTGTGGGTGACGGTCGGCACGGTCGCCATGGGCGCGGTGCACGACTTCTCGGCCCTCGTGATCAGCCTGCGCAACAAGGGCCGGTCGATCGGCGAGATCGCCGGCGGCGTGATCTCGCCCCGGGTGCGCTCGCTCTTCCTGCTCATCATCTCGATCCTGATCTGGATCGTGCTCGCCGTGTTCGCCTTCATCATCGGCACCCTCTTCCAGGCCAACCCGGGCGCGATCTTTCCGATCAACGTGCAGATCGTCGTCGCCCTCCTGCTCGGCTGGCTGGTCAAGCGCCGCGGGCTGCCGATCTTCCTCCCTTCCCTGGTGGCCTACGCCGCGCTCATGGCCGCCGTCTTCTACGGCAACGCCTTCGCCGAGGCCTTCCCGGCCATCGCCGGGCTCTCGGTCGAAGCCTGGGTCTGGACGCTTCTGCTCTACTCCTTCGTCGCGTCGGTCCTCCCCGTCTGGCTGCTCCTCCAGCCGCGCGACTACCTGAACGCGCACCAGCTGATCACCGCGCTCGTCCTGCTCTTCGTGGGGCTCCTCGTCCTCCAGCCGGAGATCCAGGCCCCGATGATCCGGATGCACCCGGAAGGGGCGCCGCCGATGATCCCCTTCCTCTTCATCACGATCGCCTGCGGCGCGATCTCGGGCTTCCACGGCCTCGTCTCCTCGGGCACGACCTCGAAGCAGGTGGCCTGCATGACCGACGCTCGCCCCATCGGCTACGGCGGCATGCTCGGCGAAGGGACCCTCGGGCTGCTCGCGGTGCTCGCCTCGACCGCCGGGTTCGCGAGCTCGGCGGAATGGACCACGCACTACGCGAGCTGGTCGGCCGCCTCCGGGCTCGGCCCGAAGCTCGATGCCTTCGTCACGGGCGGCGGGCGCTTCGTCGCCTCCCTCGGCCTGCCCCTCGAGATGGCGAAGACCTTCATCGCCGTCATGGTGATCGCCTTCGCCGCGACCTCCCTCGACACCGGCGCGCGCATCCAGCGCCTGGTGATCTCGGAGCTCGCCGCCTCCTACGGCGTCCGCACCCTGACGAACCGCTTCGCGGCCGGGGCGCTCGGCATCGGCGCCGCGCTCCTGCTGGCCGTCACCCAGGCCGGCGGCAAGGGCGGACTCATCCTGTGGCCCCTGTTCGGCACGACCAACCAGCTCGTGGCGGGCGTCACGCTGCTGGTGGTCTCGATCTGGCTGAAGCGGCAGGGCAAGCCCGTGATCTACACCGTGCTGCCGATGATCGCGGTGGCCTTCGCGACCCTCGCCGCCATGACGGGCGAGGTGTTCGGCTACTTCAGCGACGGCCGCTGGCTGCTCTTCGGAATCGGCAGTGTGATCCTGGCGGCCGACGTGTGGATCCTGCTCGAAGGCCTGCGCCTGCTCTGGGGCGACCCGGAGCCCGAAGGCTCGACCTCCTAGAGCGGCCAGTCACAGGGCACGGCTTCGCCGTTCTCGTGCCCGAACCACCCGAGGATCGCCGCCAGCACGCCGCCGTGGGCGACCACCAGGAGCGGACCCCCGCCGTGGCGTCCGGTCAAGTCGTCGAGGGCGGCGAAGACCCGCGCCTGGAGTTCGCTCCGCGTCTCGCCGCCCGGCGCTCGAGCCCCGGGCTCGTCGGCGTCGAAGCGCTCGAGCTCCTCGGGCCAGCGCGCGGCGATCTGCTCGCGCGAGAGCCCCTCCCATTCGCCGATGTCGAGCTCGCGCAGGCGGCGGTCGACCACGGGCACGCGTCCGTGGGGCGCACCGACGATGCGGGCGGTCTCGGTGGCGCGCCGCAGGTCGCTCGCATAGAGCGCCTCGAAGGTCTCGCCGGCGAGGCGGCGCGCGGTCTCCTTGGCCTGGTCGCGGCCCAGCTCCGAGAGCGGCGCATCGGCATGGCCCTGCCAGCGGCGCGAGGCGTTCCAGACGGACTGGCCGTGGCGGACGAGAACGAGTCGGGTCGTCATGGGGTTGCAGGCTAGCGGAGCACGCCGCGCGAGCCGCTCGGCCCGCGCGAACGGAAGGGGTCCCTCAGCCGACGCGGATCCGTCGAAGCCCCAGCCAGAGCGGCCCGAGCAGGAGCAGCGCGCCGAGAGCCGGCGCGAGGGCATGGCTTACGATCAGATGGCGCAGCGCCATGTCCATGCAGACCACCTCGGCCGTGAAGGCGCCGAGGCCGACCGCCCCGAGCCCGACGGCGAACAGCACCGCGCCCGGGCGGCGCGGCACGGCGCGGGCGACGTAGAGCAAGGCGCCCATCGCGGGCAGCAGCGCCACGGTGACGGCCATCAGGAAGCAGGCCACGTCCGAGTAGAGCGTCGGCGCTGCGCTCGTCGCGGGGCTGCCGACCAGCAGGGTGGCTCCGAGGCCCAGGGCCACGAGCGCGCCGCAGGCGGCGGTCACGGCGCCCATGCGCGCCGTCCCTTCCCGGCCCGGCACCGAGGAGGCCAAGGCGGCGACGAGGCCACCGAGCCCGACCAGCGCCAGGCCCAACAAGAGCGCACCGAGGCCTCCGAACATCAGGGTCGGGTCGGAGAGATTCGCGCTGATGCCCTTCATCAAGAGCACGGCGCAGGCGGCGAGCGCCCAGCCGGCGAACACGCGCAACAACCCCATGCGGAGGCGTCCGATGCGCTCGACGGGCGTCAGATCGCGCGCGAGTTCGCGGGCGAAGTCCCGGGTTTCCTCACCCATGGCTGCTCCCTTCGAGCCAGGCGCGCAACGCGCGGTACCCGCGATGCGCTCTCACCTTCACCGCCGAGGTCGAGACCCCGGCGCGGACCGCGGCTTCCGCGACCGACAGGCCCTGTAACTGGATCAACTCGACGGCCTCGCGTTGACTCGGCGGCAGGCTCGCCAGGGCGCGCTCGAGCTCCGGCGAAAGGCGCTCGTTCTCGAGAGACGGCGGCGTCTCGTCCGCCGGTTCGGGCGTCGTGTCGAGGGGGATCTCCCGTTCCGCGCGGCGGCTGCGAACCCGCGCGTGATCGAGGAAGGCATTGCGCGCGACGGCCCGCAGCCACGGGCCGAAGGGCCGCTCGGGCCGGTACGTGTGGCGCGAGCGATGGATCGCGAGCAGCGTGTTCTGGACCACGTCTTCCACGGCGGCTTCCTCCGAGCTTCCCGACATCCGGCGTCGCACCAGGCTGCGGACCTCCGGGAGGAGCTCCTGCAGGAGCTGCTCGTAGGCCTTCGCGTCGCCGTCCTGGGCCGCCGCCATCCATTCGCGCCAGCGGTTCTCCCGGGCCTCGCGCTCCGGTGACTTGGAGGGCGGAGGGCTCAAGGACGGACCCGCAGGCAGGTGCCGGACGAAGGGCACCCATGACTTCTACGATGGATCGGACTCATCGGTTACTCGGCAATGGCCCCCTGCATCGGCGCGCCCCCCGCCCGACCGGGCGCGGCCGAATGCCCTCCTGCGCGCCGGTAACCGGCGTCTCCCGCCAATCGTATCCCATGCGCGCAAACGGGACGAAGGAGATGCGGAAGTGTACGACGACCGATCCGAACATCAGGCTCCCCGGTTCACCCGGCCCCTCGACACCCTGCGGACGGCCGCAGCGAAGCACGGGCCCGCGGACCCGGCCGCCGCCCGCAGCTTGGACGCCACGCGCACGCTTCCGATTTCGGAAGATGCGCTGGGCCGTCTCTTCGAGCGTCTGCGGTCCCGCCTCACCGCGGTGGCCCTCCGCTTCACCCGGAATGCCGAGGCCGCGGAGGACGTCGTGCAGAATGCCTTCGAAAAGGCGCTTCGCCACCGCGATCAGTTCCGCGGTCAGGCGCGCGTCTCGACCTGGCTCCACCGCATCGTCGCGAACGAGGCCCTCATGTGGCTGCGCGCGGAACGCCGGCGGGCGAACCGCATCACGAGCCCGGGTGAACGGGAGATCGAGGAGGTCGTCGACCCCCGGCCCGGGCCCGTGGAAGACTTTTCCCGCGAGGAAGCGGCCCGCCTCCTGCACGACCGCATCGCCGCCCTCGGGCCCGAGGACCGCGACGTGATCGAGCGGTGCGTGCTCCCGGAGCGAAGCTATGGCGAGTACGGCGCGGAGCGAGGCATCCACCCGGCGGCGGCGAAGAGCCGGGCGTTCCGGGCGCGACGCCGCCTCGCGGTGCTGCTCTCGAGCTAGAGCCCGTCTCGGTAATGTCCTGCGTGTCAGGCCCGCCGAGCAGGGCCGTGCCCGCTCATTCTTCAAGACCGGCTCTAGCCGTCGGCCCGCGCGGAGCCTCGGAGCTCGCGCGAGAGTTCCGCGAGCCGGGGGCGCAACGCCGCGAAGGCCCGGCCGCGATGGGAGATCCGGTTCTTCTCGGCCTCGCCCACCTCGGCCATCGAGACGTCGTACCCCTCCGGGCGGAAGATCGGGTCGTAGCCGAAGCCGGCCGATCCCGAGGGCGCCTCGAGGATCTCGCCCCGGCACTCGCCGGTGACGATCTCGACCCGCCCGTCCGGCCGCGCGAGGGCGACCACGCAATAGAACCGGGCGGCGCGCTCGCCCGCGGGCACGCCGGCGAGCTCCGCGAGCAGGCGTGCGTTCCGACCGGCGGCGTCGAGGCCTTCGCCGCCGTAGCGCGCCGAGAGCGGGCCCGGGCGCCCGTCGAGGGCCGCCACCTCGATGCCCGAGTCGTCGCCGAGGGCCGGCAGGCCCGTGGCTTCGGCGGCCGTGCGCGCCTTCACGGCTGCGTTCTCGGCGTAGTCCTCCCCCTCCTCGGGCAGGGCCACGCCCGGGAACGTCGAGAGCGCGACGAGTTCGAACGGCTGGTCCTCGAAGAGGGCCGCCACCTCGCGGAGCTTCCCGGCGTTCTGCGTCGCCAGCACGATGCGAGACACGGCGGGGGCGGCGGCCGTCACGCGCCCGGGGGCGTCGCGCCCAGGCCGGCCAGCACTTCGTTCTGCGCCGCGGTGATCTTCGCGATGCCGTCGGCGGCGAGCGCGGTCAGGGCGGAGAGTTCGCTCTGGTCGAAGGTTCCCCGCTCGGCGGTCCCCTGGACCTCGACGAAGCGGCCGGCGCCCGTCATCACGACGTTCATGTCGACGTCGGCGCGGGAGTCCTCGGGATAGTCGAGGTCGAGGACCAGCTGGCCCTTCACGACACCGACGGAGATCGCGCCGACCGAGTCGAGCAGCGGGGACTTCTCGAGCTGCAGCCGGTGCACGGCCAGGGCGAGGGCCACGTAGGCACCGGTGATGGAGGCCGTCCGCGTGCCGCCGTCGGCCTGGAGCACGTCGCAGTCCACGTAGAGCGTGCGGTCGCCGAGGCGCCGCAGGTCGACGACGGCGCGCAGGCTGCGGCCGATCAGGCGCTGGATCTCGAGCGTGCGCCCGGACTGCTTGCCCCGCGCCGCCTCGCGCTGGCTGCGCGTATCGGTCGAGCCCGGCAGGAGCGAGTACTCGGCGGTGACCCAGCCCTGCCCGGTCCCCTGCAGGAAGCGCGGCACGCTGCTCTCGTGGCTGACGGTGCAGAGCACCTTCGTCTTGCCCATCGCACACAGGACGGAGCCGAGCGGGTTTTCGGTGAAGTCGGGGGTCAAGGTGAGCTGCCGGAGTTCGTCCGGCTGGCGGCCGTCGTGGCGCAACGCGCGTTCTCCTGTGTCGGTTCGGGCGGTCGGGTTCTTCGGTCGCCGACCGGTCGGGTTCTTCAGTCGCCGCGGGCGGCGACCGGCGGCCGAACGAGGCCGCGCCGCGCATCATACCGCTCTCCGAAGCGGACGATCGAGATCGCCAGCGCATCCGCGATCTCCTCCCGCCGCTGGGCCTCGGAGAGCTCCCGCTCGTCGCGTTCGTTCGAGAGGAAGCCGATCTCGACGAGGCAGGCGGGCATGCGCACGCCCATCAGGACGTAGAACGGGGCCTGCTTCACGCCGCGCGAGCGGACGGAATCCCGCATCGAGAGCGCCTGTTGGGCCATGCGGGCGAACTCGTTCGACTCGACCATGTGCTCGTTGGCCATGAGATCGCCGAGGATCCCGAGCAGGGCGTCGCCGCCCGAGGGGTCGAGCTGCGGGACGCTCTCGAACGCCTCGTTCTCGGCCTCGGCCAGGGCGCGGGCGGCGTCGTCGCTCGCCTCGAGGGAGAGGAAGAAAGTCTCGACGCCGCGCACGTAGTCCTGGGGCGCGGCGTTCGCGTGGATCGAGACGAACAGGTCGCCGCGCGCCTGGTTCGCGCGCTCGACGCGGTCCGCCAGGGAGACGCGCTCGTCCGTCTCCCGGGTGAGAACGACGCGGTAGCCGAGGGCGGTGAGCCGGTCGCGCACGCGCAGGGCGACGTCGAAGACGACCTCCTTCTCGAGCAGGCCGCCCTGCCCCTTCGCGCCCTCGTCCTTGCCGCCGTGGCCGGCGTCGAGAACGACGGTGTCGAAACGGTCCGGCTCCGGGTCGTCGGCGCGGACTTCGCCCGGGCCGAACGCCGCGAGAGCGGCGAGGCCAAGGACGAGAGCCGCCCCTGCGCCGGCGGCCAGGCCGCGCGCCCCGAGCCTGCGAGTCCCCAAGCGTTCCACGTTCCCCCCTCGCGAACCTTACCAAACGGCCGAACTGGCGTAGGCTTGAGCCGTGCAGGTCGAACTCGCCCATGGACGCGGCACGCTGCCCGTCGAGGTGCCGGACGGGAGCCGGGTGCTCGAGAAGGTCGCGGTGCCGCCCCTCCCCGACCCGGAAGCCGCGCTGCGCGAGGCCCTCGCCCGGCCCACGGCGTGCGCGCCGCTCGAAGCGCTCGCCCGCGGCCGCCGCGACGCGGCCATCGTCGTCAGCGACGCGACGCGCCCGGTCCCGAACGCGCTGCTCCTGCCGCCCCTGCTCGACGCCCTGCGGCGGGGCGGCCTTCCGCCCGAGGCGGTTCGCATCGTCGTCGCGACGGGACTCCACCGGCCGAGCACGCCCGAGGAGCTCGACGGGATGCTCGGAACGGAGCTCGCGCGCACCCTCCGCATCGTCCAGCACGACGCGCGGGATGCCGACGCGCACGTGGATCTCGGCACCACGCGCGCCGGCCTGCCCATCCGCATCGACCGCGTCTTCTGCGAGAGCGACCTGCGGATCGTGACGGGGCTCGTCGAACCACACCTGATGGCCGGCTACTCGGGCGGGCGCAAGGCCGTCTGCCCGGGCCTCGCGGCGACGGAGACGATCCGCTTCGCCCACGGCCCGAAGCTCCTCGAGGGGCACATCGGGCCGGGCATCGTCGAGGGCAACCCGCTCCACGAAGCCCTGCTCGAGGTCGTGCGCGCCGTCGGCGTCCACTTCGCCGTGAACGTGGCCCTCGACCGCGAGCGCCGGGTGGCCGGCATCTTCTGCGGCGACGTCGAAGCCTCCCACGAAGACGCGATGCGCTTCGTCGAAGACGAGTCCCTCGTGTCGCTTCCGGAGCCCGCGGACCTCGTCGTGACCTCCGGCGGCGGCGCCCCCCTCGACGCGACCTTCTATCAGGCGATCAAGGGGATCGCGACCGCCCAGGGGATCGTCCGCCCGGGCGGCACCATCCTCCTGTGCGCCGCCCTCGACGGTGGCGTCGGCAGCGCCTCCTTCGAGAAGTGTCTGCGGGAATCGGCGGGCCCCGACGCCTTCGAACTCGAGCTCGAGAATCCCGAGTTCTTCGCCATCGACCAGTGGATGGTCCAGCACCTGTGCCAGGCGCGGCGGCGGGCCCGGGTGCTGCTCTACAGCGACGGCCTCCCGGCCGAAGCCCAGCGCGGGCTGTTCGTCGAGCCGGTCGCGAGCCCGGCGGAGGGCATTGCCCGGGTGCTCACCGAGCAGCCCAGCGCGCGGGTGGCCGTGCTTCCGCAGGGGCCCTACGTGCTCGCCACACTTCGGGGCCAAAAGGCCCCGCTCGGACGCGACCGGCCCTTCCCGCCGGCCTAGCCCGAAGCGGCAACTCCCCCGCAACAAAGGTCAAGCCGGGCGCAAGGCGCGCCGATCCAGCCCGAAGCCACACGGGAATCCGGTGGCAAGGCGCCGGGAATCCGGTGGCCGATCGACTCCGTTCGACGAGCGGCGCGAGCGCGCTCGTGGGGACTGCATGGCCAGCCAGGCGATCCATCCGCGCGGCCCGCTGCCGCCGAAAACGACGCAACGGCCGAAGCGGCCCGCCTCCGGCAAGGGCGCTCAGCCGCTCGTCGGCCAGTGCGGCGTCGAGAAGTCGGGCAACTACCTCCTCTACCGCACGCTCCGCACCGCCATGGAGCGCGCCGGAACCTTCCAGTCCCATGCGGCGCGGACCGGCTGCTGGAACTCCCTCTTCGCCCTCGACGGCGTCCCGCTCTCCTTCCCGGAACAGCGCGACCTCGACGAAGCGGAAGTCCACGACGCGCAGGTCTACGTCCGCAACAGCCACCTGAAGGCGCGCTTCGCGCTGCGGGATCTCGCGCGCTTCGAACGCGACGCCGCCCTGCTCTGGACCCACCAGGAGCCCCGGGAGGATCACGCCCGCCTGCTCGGACCGGGCCGGCGCTGGATCTACCTGATCCGCGACGGGCGCGACGTCGTCAACTCCTGGATCCACTACGCCACCTCCCCTCGGATGCTCGCGCGCCACCCGGAGTACCGGATCGACACGCCCGAGGCGCTCTACGGACGGCTCGACTACTTCGCGAATTCCGTCGACCGCTGGGCCCGTCACGTCGAGGCCTATCGCGCGCTGGCCTCCCGCTACGAGCTCGTGCGCTTCGAGGAGCTCGTCGGGGATCGGGCCGGCCAGATTGCGCGGCTCCTGCAGTTCGCGGGCGTCGAGGACCGCGTCCTCGCGGCGGACGTCCTGCGCCACACCGAGCCGGAACGCACCCGCGCCGACGCACCGAACCACGTGCGGCGCGCCCGCGTCGGCGACTGGCAGCACTTCTTCGGTGCCGAGCACGAGCGGATCTATCGGGAACGGACCGGGGCGCTCGTCGCGAGCCTCGGCCTGGCGGACTACGGCACATGGTGAGGCAGAGTTTGCGAGACGTTCGAAACGCGGCGCTCACGCGCTTCCTCGAGGCGCCCGGGCGCTTCGCGGTCTTCGGAACGGGCGCCGGCGGTGAAGCCGTCGCGGAGGCCCTGGCGGCCCTGGGCCTGAAGCCCGAGGCCTTCGTCGACAGCTACCGCGAAGGCCGCTTCCGCGGAGCGCGCATCCTCGGCCCGGAAGAGGCCGCGGCCGTGGGCTTCGAGACCATCGTGACCGCGAGCATGTACGCGAGGGAGATGACCGCGCAGCTCCGCGGGGACGGCTACGAGGGCCCCGTTCTCGACGGCAGCGTCGTTTGCGACCCGCGCTGGTCGGGGCATTTCGACGAAACCGTGTACGACGACGCCCGCGACGAGATCCATTTCGCGCGAAGCCTGATCCAGCCGGAGTCCCGAGCGATCTTCGACGCGGTGCTCGCGCACCGGCGCTCCCTCGACCCGGGCGACCTGCCGCCGCCGACCCCGCCCTACCGCCATCCGGAGGTTCCCGTGCTTCCGGGCGAGCGGATCTTCGACGGCGGCGCCTTCGACGGCGAGACCTCGCTCGACTACGCGGAAGCCGTCGGGAGCGAAGGCCGGGTCCACGCCTTCGAGCCCGCCTCGGAAAACCTCGAACGCCTGCGCGAAGCGGTCGCCCAGCACCCGCACGGCGCGCGCGTCTCGGTCGAGCCCGTCGGCTGCTGGAACCGCACCGGAGAGATCCGGCTCGCCACCGACGGGGCTCCGTCACAGTTTCGCGTCACGACGGCCGAAGCGAACGCCGACGGCGAATCGGCCCCCGGCACCGAAGCGATCCGGGTCGTCGCCCTCGATGAGTTCGCCTGGGAGCAGACCGCCGGCCGCGTCGACTGGATCAAACTCGACGTCGAAGGCGCCGAGCGCGAAGCCCTCGCCGGCGCGAAGGCGCTGCTGACCGAGCGGACGCCGAAGCTCGCGATCTGCATCTACCACCGGCCGAGCGACCTCTGGGAGCTTCCGATCCTCCTGAAGGAAACCGTTCCCGGCTACCGCCTCCATCTGGGCCACCACTCCCAGAACCTCTACGACACCGTCTGCTACGCACGGCCGCCCGACTGACGGGCCCGGGCGCAGCGGACCAGGAGCCACACACCATGAGCCACGACCTCGAATTCTTCCTGGACACCGCGAGCCTCGACGAGATCCGCCGCTGGCAGGCCTTCGGCCTGGTGGAGGGCGTGACGACGAACCCGGCGCTCCTGGCCAAGGAGGGCGGCGACCCGCTCGACCAGCTCGTGCGCGTCGCGGACGCCGTGGCGGGCCCCGTCTCGGCGCAGGTCACGAGCACCGAGGCGGCGGAGATGATCCCGCAGGGCCGCGCGCTCGCGCGCCTCGCCCCGAACATCGTGGTGAAGGTGCCGGCCACCCTCGAGGGCTACCGCGCCGCCGAGGCCCTCACCGGGGACGGCATCCCGTGCAACATCACCCTGGCCTTCGACCCGGCCCAGGGCATCCCCTTCGCGCGCCTCGGCGTGGCCTACCTGAGCCTGATCCTCGGCCGGGTCGAGGACTTCGGGGAGCAGCACGCCACGGCCGTCGGCCAGTGCCGGCGCATGCTCGATGCGCTCGGGAGCCCGACGCGCCTGCTCGTGGCGAGCCTTCGCAACCCGCATCACCTGGAGGCCGCGATCGGCGGGGGCGCCGACGTCGTGACCGTGCCGCCGGCCACCTGGACGAACGTGCACGCGAACCCGCTCACGCTCCAGGGCGAGCGCGACTTCCATGCCGCCTGGAAGACGCTCGATGCCACTTCCCGCGCGAGCTACGAGCGCCTCGGCCGGTCCCCCTCCGAGGCCCCGCGGACGGCGCCCTCGGCCGCGGCGGGGGCGTGAGCATGCGCGCCGCCGTCCTCGTCGCACCCTCGACCTTCGAGCTTCGCCAGGTCGAGCCGCCGGAGTTCGTGAACGAACCGGGCTGGCAGGCCATCGACGTCGCGGCCTGCGGCGTCTGCGGCTCGGATCTCGGGATCTACGACCGCAACCCGCCGATTCCCGAGTACTGGCCCGGCCACGAGATCGCCGGGCGCTCCGACGGGCGGCTCGTCGTCGTGAATCCGCTCGTCGAGTGCGGGACGTGTTCGTTCTGTCGAGACGGGCGCGAGAACCTCTGCGCGAGCCCTCGGATGATCAGCCACCACGCGCCCGGCGGCTTCGCGGAACGCGTCCACGCGCCGGAGAGGAACGTCCACCCGATCGCCGCCGATCCGGCCCACGCCGCCTGCGTCGAGCCGATCGCCTCGAGCCTGCACGTGCTTTCCGTGGCCGGGCCGCTGGCCGGGAAACGCGTGGCCGTGCTCGGGGCCAGCACGATCGGCCTGCTCCTCATCCAGCTCGCGCGCCAGGCCGGCGCCGAGCGGGTCGGGCTGCTGGCGCGGCACGACTTCCAGCGCGAACTCGGGGCGAGCCTCGGCGCGGAGGACGCCGAAGCCTTCCGGCCCGAGGTGACGCTCGTCGCCGCGGCCGGCGACGGTTCCGGTCTCCAGTGGGCCGCGGACCACACGGAGACCTGCGGACGGGTCGTCCTCGTCGGGAACATCAAGGACAGCCGGCCGCTGACGCTCAAGTGGATCGTCGAGCGCGAGCTCTCCGTCCTCGGGAGCCAGCGCTACACCCGGGCCGAGTTCGCCGAAGCGATCCGGCTCGTCGAGAGCCGAGCGCTCGACCTCGACTCCCTGCTCACGCACCGCTTCCCGCTCGAGGAAATCTCCCGGGCCTACGAGGTCGCCGGACGCAAGGCCGAACACCGCAGCGTGAAGGTGCTCGTCGAACCCCATGCCTGATGTGCCGATGGCGATGAATCCCGTCACACCGCCGCAGACGCTCTGCGTCGTCGGCGCGGGGGCCGAGGCAGCCGACGGCATCGCCCGTGCGAAGGACCTGGGCCTGCACGTCGTGGCCACCGACGCCGACCCGCAGGCGCCGGGCTTCGCCGCCGCCGACGACCGGCTGCTCGCGAGCACCTACGACGTCGAGGTCACGACCGCCGCGGTCCTCGACTACCACCGCCGCGTGCGGCGCGTCGACGGCGTGATGTGCATCGCCTCCGACGTCCCGCGGACCGTTGCCCACGTCGCCCGGGCCATCGGGGCGCCGGGGATCTCGCTCGAAGCCGCGGAGCTCGCCAGCGACAAACTCGCGATGAAGGAGCGCTTCGCCGAACGGGGCGTCGCGATCCCGGCCTTCGCGCCGGTCGAGAGCGCGGCGACCCTCGCCGGTCTCGCGGCCGAACGTGGCCTCCCGCTCGTCGTGAAGCCGGTGGACAGCCGCGGCGCCCGCGGCGTCCTGCGCCTCACCCCCGAGGTCGACCTCGACTGGGCCTACGCCTTCGCGCGCAGCCACTCGCCGACCCGGCGCGTGATGGTCGAGCGCTTCCTCGAGGGCCCGCAGGTCTCCACCGAAAGCATCGTGGTCGACGGAGTCGCTCACACCGTCGGCATGTCGGACCGCAACTACGAACTGCTCGAATGCTACGCGCCCCACATGATCGAAAACGGCGGCGCCCTTCCGACGCGCCATGGCGAACCCGTCCGCGAAGCGATCCGCGAACTCGTCCAGCAGGCCGCCGACGCCCTCGGGATCGAGAACGGGGTCGTGAAGGGTGACATCGTCGTTTGCGACGGCGTCCCCCACGTGATCGAGGTCGCGGCGCGGCTCTCGGGCGGGCGCTTCTGTTCGCACGAGATTCCGCTCTCGACCGGCGTGGACTTCGTCGGCCAGGCGATCCGCGTGGCGCTCGGCGAGCGGCCGAGCCCGGAATCCCTGCGGCCGCGCTTCGAGCGCGGCGTGGCCCAGCGCTACCTGTTCCCGAAGCCGGGGCGCGTCGTCTCGGTGCAGGGGGCGGCCGCAGCCGGCCAGAGCCCCGGCGTGGCCTGGAGCCAGATCCGGCTCGCACCCGGCGACGTGGTCGGCCCGATCGACAGCCACCCCTCCCGGGGCGGCTCGGTCATCGCGTGCGGGGAGAGCCGCGAGCAGGCCATCGCCCAGGCGATCGCCGCCATCGAGCAGGTCCGTGTCGAAGTCGAGCCCCTGACCGCCGGGCCGACGGGCCCAGCGGAACGGCCGAACGCCGCCCTGGCCTAGGGCGTCGGACGACCGGAAGCGAGGGGGCGGGCGCTAGCCCTGGCCGCGCCGGCTCATGGCGATGCCGCCGCCGATCACCACCACGGCGAGGATCGCCGCAAGGATCAGGTTGCGGTTCGAGCCATCGTCCTGCGCATCCTCGACGGCGTCCTCGAGGGCCGCGACCGCGTCGCTCGCCGCATCGTCCGCCAGCGCCACGGGCGCAGCGCCCACCAGCGAAAGTCCCAACACGAGAGCTCCGAACGTTCGTCGCATGATGATCCTCCCGCGCGCAGTCTGAGCCCGGGCGGGGCGGAAAAGCAACCTCGATCTGGCTGCCGAGGGCGGCTCAGGGGGCGGGGGCGGTTCCGGGGGCCTTCGACCCCGAGCCCGGCCGGCGGGTGGCGGACTCGATCGCTTCCCGGCAGTCGGCCGAGAGCGAATTCATCTGCCGGCTCACGCAGCGCGCGGCCTCCATCCGGTCCTGCACGCGCGGGCAGAGGCGCCGGAAGTCGTCCCGGCAGACGTCGAAGGGATTCGGCGGGTAGCGGCGGACCGGCTTGGGGACGGTGCTCGGGTCGAGGACGGCGCGGCAGGACTCGGTCAGCGTCTCCATGTTGGCGCGCAGGCAGCGCTCGAACTCGACGCGCGGGCTCTCGGGATCGACCTCGCTGCAGAAGAGCTGGGTGTCGAGGCGGCACGCGTTCTTGAACGACTCGACGGCCCCGGCGCCGGGCGCAGCCAGACCCAAGCCGAGAACGAGGCCGAGGAATAGGGCGGCGGAAACGAGCCATCGGCGCGGCATCACGAGCATCTCGAGAGAATGACCCACACGAAGTGGGACGCCACGACCCCGGCGGAGGTTTCAGCGGACCTCGAGCGGCTCCGGATCCTGCGGAGCGCCCCAGTGGGGCTCGGTGTCGAGCTCTTCGAGGCAGAGCGACCGTCCACCGCCGGGCTCGGTCCGGGACCCGACGGCGCCCACCTGGCCGCGGAAGTTCCTGGGAAGGCGCGGCAGGATCTCCTCGCGGGCGATCTTCTCCCCGCGATGGAGCGGGGTCACGAGAACCCGGTCCGTCGGCGTGAAGCGCACGGCGCCGACGGGCACGATCTCGTGGCCCTGGAACGGAACGCCGGCCTCCTCGGGAAGGCCGCTGCACAGGAGCACGCGTTCGGGCCCGAGGCCGGCGTGTTCGAGGAGATGCGCCGCCACGGTCCCGGCTCCGTAGAAGACGAGCCGTCCCGGCCGATCGAGCCAGCGGCGGAGGCCCGGGTCGATGCGGGTCGCTCCGGCGTCGGACACCCACTCGTCCCGCACGAAGCGGTCGACCACGCGGGACCAGAGCTGCCGCTCCGTGGACCAGCTCGTGCTCGCGAGGAGCGGATCCGTCTTCGCCTTGCTGCTCGTGGCCGCGTGCTCCACGTAGTGTTCGACGACGGCGACGCGGGCGCCGGCCGCCCGCGCCTCGAGCGCGAAGATCAGCTCCCCCCAGCGGTTCATCCCTTCGGGCCGGAACCGTTCGACGGCGCGCAGGATCGGCGCCTTCACGAGGAAGAGGCAGCCGCACACCGCATCGCACGCGCGAACGCCGAAGGGTTCGAGCCCTTCGACCGTCTCGCCCCGGTCGAGCGCTTCGACGGTGACGCGCCCGTCGGTGCGGGCCAGCCGATAGCCCCGATCTCCGACCCTTCGCGACGCGGCCGGTCCGTCGTCGGCCGGCGGGTCGACGGTGCAGAGCCCGACGATCTCGGCCCGAGCGGCGCCGCGCTCGAGCGCGTCCCGAAAGCCGGGCGTGAGCGTGATGTCGTCGCCGAGGAAGAGCACGTCCTGGTCCCGGCCCACCGCGTCGAGCCCCGCGTTCCAGGTCGCCTCCCGCGTTCCCCTCTCCTCGACGACGTGCACCTCGGGCTGCCAGTCGGGGGCGGACGTGTGCAGGGCATCGAGACACGCCGCGAGCCGCGCTTCGCCGAGGGCACTGGCCACGATCACCCGCACGCGCGACTCCCTGCCACTTCGGCGGCCGTGGAGACGTGCACGGACGCTCCGCGGCGGAGCGCCTCCCAGCACGGCAGCCCTGCGGGATCCCCGCAGAGATAGAGCGCGGTGTAGGCACGCGCGAAGTCCTTGCCTCGCGCTTCACAGGCGCGGCGCAGCCGGAGCGGGGGGTCGAGACCGAGGTCGAGCACGTAGTGCACCCCTTCCCGCTCGATCAGATCGAACTTGGTGAGCCAGCCCCCGAAGCCGAGACTGCCGACGAAGGCGCGCAGTCCGGCGGCGACGCGCTGCGGAAGCCCCTCCCGTGCGTGCCATTCCTCGCCGTCCCGCTCGAAGACCGCGAGGTCTCCGGGCCAGAGGTTCACGCGCAGGTGAGTGCCGACGATCTCCTCCTGGAGCAAGAAACCCGCCCGGTAGAACGCGTCGAAGGCTTCCGGACGCGGCGGCAGCCGCCCTTCCGTGACGCGCCAGCAGTAGCGAGGCGACTTCCCGTAGTCGGACTTCAGCCAGTAGGCGCGCCCGGCATCGAGTTCGGGCTCGTCCTCCGGCCGCAGCCGTACGGTCTTCGGGATTCGCAGCCCCACGCGCTCGAGGGCCGGGTAGAAGCGGGTCTTGTCGAGGGCGGTGTGGATGGCGTCCCGGCTCGGGAAGGCAATCCCCGCCGCGCGGGCGACCTCCACCGCACCTTCGTAGGCCAGATGGGCCGCCGCCGTGAAGACGCGGTCGTCCGGGCCGAGCGCTTCCTTGCGGGCCGCGTCGAGCAGGCCCGGGACGTCGTCGTAGGCCACCGGGTGGAACGCATCCACGAGGGCCGTTCCGGGCGCATCGGCGTTGCGGTCCGTCCCGATCACCCGGAAGCCGAGCGCACGGGCCGCCTCGATGTAGGGCACCTGGTTGGCGTTGCAGCCGAGGACGAGGACCTGACGCTCCCTGCCGCTCACAGCCGCCCCATCGCCAGTTCGAGCGAGGGCGCGTCGTCGGCGATCAGCACGCGCGCCGTGCGGCCTCCGGGGGTCTCGGGGGCGTCCGCGCCGAAGCGGATCGCCGCAGGGCGGAAGGCGCCGAGCGGCTTCTCGCTCGGCGGTTCACCCGGCGCCTCGCAGAGCAATCCCACCACGTGCCCCAGCACGTCGCAGGAAGAGGAGGCCGGGAGCAGATCGTCGAGGATGCGATCCCCGCCGAGGTCGAGATGGATCTCCGTGAGCACGGGCTCGCCGCCCGGAAGCACCCGGCACGCCATCATGAAAGCGGTCGTATCGAGGGCGAAGTGGGAGACGAGCCGGCGCGCCAGCGCGAGCACCCGGCCCTCTTCGGGCTGGCCGCTGAACCGCGAGGGGGACGAGACGCCCCGGGGCAGCACGGCGCCGTCCCCGTCGATCTCGTTCCACTCGTCGATCAGCGTGATCGGATGGAGGACCCCGCCGCGCACCACCGAGACCAGTCCGCAGTCGAAGCCGGGCACCCACTCCTCGACGTTGACCCGGCCCGTGGCCGATACCGCGCGGGACGCGGCGAAGGCCTCGGCGAGCTCGCTCTCCGCACGCACCATCCGGATCGCCTGCTTGCCCACCATGCCGAGGGCCGGCTTCACGATGCAGGGCAGCGGCGGGATCGGCGCGCCGGGAGATTCGAGATCCTCGAGCTTCGCCGCCGAACGAACGGACGGCGCCGGAATGCCCGCCTCCGCACAGGCCGCGAGCAGCCGTTCCTTGTCGACGATCTGGTGCGCGGCCTCGGGCGAGACGCCGGGGATGCCGAGCGTCTCGGAAACCACGGCGGCGGTCACGACGGGCGGCCCGGCCGACCGCACGAGAACGCTCCGGAAGTCGTAGCGTTCGGCGAGCGGTTCGAGCCGGCGCAACACCGCGGAGGGGTCGTGGGTGGACGCGAGCACGCGCTCCTCGCAGGCCTCGAAGCCCACGGCCTCGGGATCCCGATCGACGCCCACGACGGCCAGCCCGAGAGACCCCGCCGCGCGGATCACCGGAAGCTGCTGCGCGCCGGCGGCGATGCAGACTGCCGCCGGGCGACGCTCGTCGGTCATGGCTTGCTCCTTCACGACCTGGCGATTCTTCGTCACGAACCCCGCCGGACCGCGGCCTGCGAGGCCACGGTGCGGCGGAGCGGCCGTTCAGGTGCGGGGCCCGCCCCGGCTTCCGGACGCGACGGAAGCCCGCGGGCGAAGCCCCGCATCTGAATCGTTACTGGCCGAGGGAGACCAGGGCTCCCATGAGGTCGTTCGTGGTCGAGATCGTCCGCGTGTTCGCCTGGAAGGCGCGTTGGGCGACGATCATCCGCACGAACTGCTCCGCCAGGTCCACGTTCGAGGACTCGATCGAGGAGCCCCGGACGCTTCCGAAGACGCCCGTCTGCGGCTCGCCGATCAGTACCTGCCCCGAAGAAGTCGACTCGGCGAAGTTGCTGTTGCCCACCGCCTGGAGGCCCTCGACGTTCGCGAAGTTCGCGAGCGCCACCTGGGCCACGTTCAGCGACTGACCGTTCGAGTACTGCACGTTCAGGAAGCCCGAGGGATCGAACGTCACCGCCTGGGGAAGGCCCGCGCCGAAACCGTCCTGGGAGAACGAGTTGGTGCTGGACGCGTTGGCGAACTGGGTGGTCGCATCGCCGGTCCCCGCGGCACCCACCGGGCCCAGGTTCAGCGAAACGGCGGCCGCGGCGGCCCCGCCCGTGAAGTCGAACGTCACCGCGCCGAGCGGGCTCGGAACCGTCGACGTCAACGCTCCCGCCGAATCGAAGTTCAGCGTGCCCTGGCCCCCGCCGGCCATCACGACGAACTGATCGTTCACGTTCGCCGGCGGCGTCAGGGTCGAGGCCGTCGGCAGGGCGACGGAGTACTGCCACGTGTTGGCGCCGGTCTTCGAGAAGAAGACGGTCGCCTGGTGCGGGTTGCCGAGCGAGTCGTAGACCGTCACGACCGTCCGGTGATCGCTCGTCCCGTTCGGGTCCGCCGGGTCGAACGCGCCGGTGGTCGCCGCGCCCGAGTCGAGGTTCACGGAGAGTTCGATCTGGCTGGTCGCACTCGGAGCCGACACGCTGTTGTCGAGCACCACGTCCCCGAGCTGGCCGTTGCTGCCCTGGGTCAGCGGGTCGATCCCGAAGCCCTGCACGCGGTTGCCGTTCGGGTCCACGAGCTGGCCGACGTCGTTGAACTGGAAGAGGCCCGCACGCGTGTAGAACCGGCCGCTCGGGCCGTCCACCACGAAGAAGCCCCGGCCCTCGACCGCGAGGTCCGACGTCCGCGCGCTCGATTCGAGCGTGCCCTGGGTGAAGATCGGAGCCACCCGGATCGTCCGGCTGCCGGCGCCGATCTGGCTGCTGTTGCCACCGGTCGAGATCGACTGGCCGAGGACGTCGGCGAAGTCGGCCCGCCGTGCCTTGAAGCCCGGCGTCGACGTATTGGCGATGTTGTCACCGACGACGCTGATGGCGTTGGACTGGCTGTTCAGGCCGGAAATGCCGGCAAACAGTGCACTGCTGATACCCATGCTACTTGGCTCCTGCGTGGGGGACTCTGGAATGGTTGGAATCGGTCGTGGAGAGGTTGGAAACGAGTGCGCGCTCGAGGGTGAGGGCACGCACGGGAACGGGTTCGATGCGCTCTTGCGCGAGGCGGAGGGTCTGGGCGAAGTCGAGCTTCGGTTCGGCCCGGCGGAGACGTTGGAGCGCAGCGCGAAGAAGACGCAGCATCAGGAGTCTGCCCCCGCCTCGCGGACTTCGATCACGCTGGAGAGCGGAATCGCGACCTCACCGACGAAGAGCAGGGGCTCGCTGCCCATGCCCGCGCCGGTGACGCGGCCGTTCAGGAGGGGCTGAACCGGGATGCGCTCCTCGCCGTTGGTCGCGATCACTTCGTACTGGTAGACCCCGGGCCCAGCTTCGTTCCCGGCAAGCGTCCGGCCGTCCCACTCGTAGGTCTGCTGTCCCTGGGCCAGGGCCTGGTTGTCGGGGACGATCTCCCCGTCCTCGATCACGTCGACCAACACGCCATTCGTGTTCCGGATCTCGATCCGCACGTCCGGCGCGATCGCCGCGAGGTCGAAGGTCAGATCGTGGCGGTCGCCCTCTTCCTTCAGCTCGAAGGTCGAGGAGGCGGCCAGCACCTCGCGGCCCACCATGCTGGTGGCGGTCAGGGACTGGAGCAGCGAGTCGGTGGCGTTCGGGCCCTGTTCGGGCGTCTGCAGCTCGACCAGCTCGTCGATGCCGTCGCGGATCGCGATCTGCTGCTCGAGGTTCGAGAAGGTGGCGAGCTGGGCCGTGAACTCGCTCGGGTCCTGCGGGTTCAGCGGATCCTGATTCTCGAGCTGCGCGATCAGCATGCGCAGGAAGTCGTCCCGGCCGATGCTCGAAGCGCTCTCCGGCTCGGGTTCCGGGGCAGCGCCTCCGGTCAGGGCTTCGATTTCACTCGACAGCATGTCGTCTCCTCGCGGTCGGACCGGCCGCTTCGGCCGATCCGTCGGTTCGTCTCCGGCGCGCTCAGGTCACCCAGTGCCCGCGCCCGTCGGCGAGCGGCGCGGAGGGGGCGGCGAGGCCCGCGAACGTCGCGGGCGTCGTCATGCGCCCGGCGTCCGGCGCGTCGCGTTCCTCACGCGCGTGCTGGCCGGCCGGACGTCCTTCGTCCTGGGCGGGGTCGCGCAGGCCTCGGCCAGTCTCGGACCGGGCGTCGCGCGTGTCGTCACGCGAGGCGCCGTGGACCTCGAAGCTCTCCATGCGGAGCTCGCGCGTCGAGAGCGCGTCGGCGAGCTGCTCGCGCCCGCCCTCGACGACCGCCTTCGCCGCCGCCTCATGGGCGACCACGGTCACCTGGACGGCCTGGCCTCGCACGCGGACCTGGAGATGGAGCTCCCCGAGGCTCTGCGGATGCAGGCGGATGCGTGCCGTTCCGCCCTCGGCGTTCGCAAGGCGTTGGACGTGGGCGGCCATGGCTTCGGTCGCTCGGGAGACGGGCACGGCCTCCCGGCCGGGCGCCGTCGCGGCGGAGTTCTGGACGCCGTCAGCGGAGGGAGAAGCGGGCACCCCTCCGGCGATCTCCGCGGGAACCGGACGGCCGAGTGCATCGCGCGGGGTCAGCGCCGCCGGGTCCGGGAGGCGAGCGGCCCCTTCGGAGCCGATGCGTGCGGTGCCTTCCAGGCGGAGTCGTGCGCCCGGGTCGTCACGGAATGCGGCACCCGGGTCGTTCCGGAACGCGGCAGCAGGATCGTTTCGGAAGCGCGCGCCGGGGTCGTCGCGGAAGCGGGAGCCGGTGTCCTCCCGGAAGCGCGAACCGGAATCGTCACGGGCACGGCCGTCGGCGTCGGGGGCCGACTCCGGCCGACCCTCCGTCGCCGGGCCGGCCTCGCGTCCGGCGGGCTGCGCGGGAGCGGGCTCGACGCGCTCGTTCGCAAGGCGCGTTTCGGTGCCCTCACCGCGCGCGGATCTGGCCAGGTTGCGGAGCGCCTCGGCGGCGACTTCACGCGGCGCCTCGGCCGTCACGGCCTCGGCTCGCGGGCTGGCAGCGCTCTGCAGGGAAGCCTCGGGCGAAGCGCCGGGAACCGGGGTCGGGGCCGCGGGAGCGCCTCGCAAGGCACGGTCTGCCGGCGCGGCGCCGGCCGGATCGACGGGGCGACCGTCGGGAGCCGCCGCCGCATCGGAGGCGGCGAGGGCGCGCGCCACGTCGACGGGCAAGGCGGGTGCCGCGTTGGCACCGGCCGAGACGCCACCCGGGTTCGCCTGGGGAGCGGGTGCTCCGCCCGGAACCGGCGACGGGCTCGGAAGCGCTTCGGCGAGCCGCGCGGCGCGGCCTTCCGCGCCGACGAGGGAAGCGACGAGCTGCGGAAGCGCCGGGTGCGCGAGGCCTTCGGCGAGGCCCGCGAGCTCGGTCCGCGGCGCTTCGCGGTCGAGCTGGGCCACGAGACGATCCAAAGCGGTCGACCGCGTCTCGGGCACACGAGCGAGCGCGCCGGTGAGCGTATCGAGGAACGCGGAGGGCGCGACGCCCTGCGCGAGACTCTGCGCGGCGGGCGGCAGGCCCGGTGCGACGCCCGGGAGGATCGCGGTGACGGGGACGTTCACGGCGACGCCTCTTCGTCTTCGGGCCGCGGTGCCAGGGGCCGCGCGACGCGACGGCTCAGGACGAGCGCCTCTTCCCGCTCCATGACCGCGAGAACGGCGCCGGACTTCTTGGCCTTCATGCGGCTCACGATCGAGGTCGCGAGGTCGATCTCGAGGTTCTCGAGCAGGGGCGCGACGCTATCGGGCGGCATCGACTCGTAGACCTTGGCGAGGCGCTTGATCCGCGCGTCGTCCTGCCCTTCCCACTCGAGGATGCGCGCCTCGACGTCGCGCTGGATGGTGCGGATCTCGTCGAGACGCCCGTTCACGCGCTCCTCGAGCTGCTCGAGGGTCCGCTCCCGCTCGTCGAGTTCTCGGGTTCGACGATCGAGTTCGACCTCTCGATCCCGAAGCGAGGCCAGCAGACCGGCGAGACGGCCCTCCCCTTCTTCGGCGGAGATCGCGCCGGCGGCTCCGACGAGGAGCGACAGTGCGAGCATGCCGGCCACGCCGGTCTTCACCATGCCGCCTCCAGCCCGCGGACGCGCGATGCCACCTCGTCGAGCTCGGCCTGCTCACGGCGCGCCGCTTCGCGCCGGTACTCGGTGAGTGCCTTTTCGCGAAGGATCTCGAGAGCACGGACCTCCCGGCGAGCGTGGGTCACCGCCGCCAGCGCTGCCGTGACCTGCTGCTCGGCGGCCACGGCCGCCGCCTCCGCCTGGGCGAGCTCTCCGAGCGCGTGGGCCAGGGCATTGCGTCGCTCGCGCAGCTCCCCGCCCGGCAGACCCTGCGCCATCCGGTCCGCGCAGATGGCCTGGGCCTCGCGCAGGACGGCATCGCAGGCGCTGCGCGTGGCGAGCGCCTCTCGCAGGGCGCGGCGCGCCTTCGCGAGGGCGAGTCGGCACTGCTCGAGCGCGTGGCGCCGGACCCGCAGCACCGGTTCGAGTCGGAACTGGAAGCCCTTCACGACGGCATCTCCGCGGGCTTCGGCGCCACGGGTGCCGACGGCGAGAGCACGGCGGCGAGATCCGCCGAAGCGCTCGCCACGTCGCTCGGCTCCTCGGGCCGCTGGATCAGGAAGGATCGCAGCGGCGCCTCGAGCGCGCGGGCGCGGTCGACGGCCGGGTCGGTGCCTTCGGTGTAGGCGCCGATGGCGATCAGGTCTTCGTGCTTGCGCAGCGTCGCGAGGGCCTCTCGGCCGGCCCGCGCGAGGCTCTGCTGGGCGTCGGGAACCACGTCGGTCATGACGCGGGACACGCTCGAGAGAACGTCGATGGCGGGAAAGTGACCCCGGTGAGCGAGCTCGCGCGTCAGGCTGATGTGCCCGTCGAGCGCGGCGCGGGCCGCGTCGGCGACGGGTTCGTTCGGGTCGTCGCCCTCGACCAGGACGGAGTAGATCCCCGTGATGCTCGCGCCGCCCGGCGCCGTTCCCGCGCGTTCGAGCAGGCGCGGCAGTTCGCTCCAGGTCGACGGGGTGTAGCCGCGGGTCGTCGGAGGCTCTCCCACGGCCAGGCCGATCTCGCGCCGCGCCATGCAGAAGCGCGTGAGCGAATCCATCATCAGCATCACGTGGCGGCCGCTGTCGCGGAACCGTTCGGCGATGGCGGTGGCGGCGTGCGCGGCGCGCACCCGCAGGAGCGGCATCTCGTCGGCCGTCGCCACGATCACGACGGAGCGTTCGAGCGCCGAGCCGAGGTCGCGCTCGATGAAGTCGCGGACCTCCCGGCCCCGCTCACCGACGAGGGCGATGACGTTGACGTCCGCCCGGGTGTGACGGGCGATCTGCCCGAGCAGCGTCGATTTTCCGACGCCAGAGCCGGCGAACACGCCGATCCGGGCGCCGCGGCCCACGGTGGCGAAGGCGTCGATCGCCCGGACGCCGAGATCGAGAGGCTGGTGGATCCGCTCCCGGGCCATCACGGACTCGGGCGCGCGATAGAGCGGAACCGGCTCGGCCCCTTCGAGGGACGGACCGCCGTCGAGGGGGCGGCCGAGCGCATCGAGCACGCGGCCGAGGCAGGCGTCGCCGGCCGGAACCGTCGCGCGCGCGGAGTCGGCCTCGATCCTCGAACCCGGCCCGACGCCGTGGTGCTCACCGAGCGGCATCAGCAGGACGCGTTCGTCACGGAAGCCGACCACCTCGGCCACGAAGGCCGCGGAGCCGTCCGCCGGTTTCACCCGGCAAACCCCGCCCACCGGGACGGCGAGCCCTTCGCCTTCGATCAAGGTGCCGACGAGGCCGCGCACGCGGCCCTCGGCGATCTCGGGCGCCGCCACGGCGATCCGTCCGCGGCAGGCTTCGGCGAAGGCGGGGTCCGCGCTCACGAGCGGCCCCCTTCGTCCGGCCCACCTTCGGGTGCCGTGCCGTCTTCGCCTGCGGAAGCAGCGTCTCGATCGCTCCCCGGGCTCGGAATGGCAGCCTGTTCCGCGGCTTCGGAAAGCTCTTCGCCGATGCGGCGCAGGCTCTCGGCCACGCGCGCGTCGACGGCGGTTCGTTCGGCCAGTACGCGGGCGTCCCCGGGCGCGAGGCGTGCATCGGATTCGACGACGAACCCGTGCGCCTCGGCCAGCGCGGCGAGGTTCGCGGTGCGCCCGTCGGCCAGGGCCTCGGCCACCGCCGGTGCCACGCGCAGGGTCACGGGTGGCCGGTCCCCGAGCGCCTCGAGGGCCCGCTCGACGATTCCGGCCAACGCATCCGGGTCGGCAGCCAGTTCGCGGCCGAGCAGCCGGTGCGCCAGGGCCAGGGCGAGTTCGACGACGATCTTGCGGTTCTCGACCCAGTAGCCCCGCTCGAGAGCGCCCATCCCGCGCGCGGCCTCCTCGAGGCTCTGACCGGCACTCCGCAGCAGCTCGACCTCCGCCGCCGGGAACTCGGCGCGCGCGGCTTCCGCCCCTTCCTCACGGCCCTGGGCGAGACCCGCCTCGAGGCCTCGCTGGTACTCGGGCGAGTCCTCGGGGCTCGCGATCGGCGCATCGGTCGGAGACGATTCCTCGGCGGGGCCGGCGGCCGCTGCGCTCGGCGCGGGCTCCGCCTCGAACCCCGCCTCCGCCAGCGGACGGAACGTCCGTTCGGCGACCAGCGGCGTGGGCACGAAGGCGCTAGACGAGGACATCCTCACCGCCTCCCGCATCGATGTTCAGCTTGCCCTCTTCCTCGAGCCGCCGAGCCGCGTCCACGATCTGCATCTGGACCTGCTCGACTTCCGAGAGCTTCATGGGCGGGAGGAGCTCGGCCTCCTCCTTGATCTGCTCCGCCGCGCGCGAGGACACGTTCGAGAAGACCTTCTCCTTCATCTCCTCGGAGGACGTCTTCAGGGCGATCACCAGGTCCTCGGTCGAGACCTCGCGCAGCAGGCTCTGGAAGCCGCGGTTGTCGACGGTCGCGAGGTCGTTGAAGGTCAGCATGCGCTTGCGCAGCTCGCTCGCGATGTTCGGATCGCGGCCATCCACGCTCTCGAGGATCGCGCTGCCGTCGCTCTTCGGGACCTGGTTCAGCAGACGCGCCGCGGCATCGTGGCCGCCGACCTTCGTCGGCGCGCCCATCGGACGCCCGAAGAGTTCCGCCACGCCTTCCTCGATCAGCGTGATCACCTCGTTGCTGACGGCCTCGAGCTCCGCGAGGCGGATCACGACGTCGGGCCGCATGTCTTCGGGCAGGGCCGCGATCACCGCTCCGCCGCGGTCCGCGGGGAGCTGGGAGAGTACGAAGGCGATCGTCTGCGGGTGCTCGCCCGAGAGCACCTCGGCGATGTAGGGCGGCTCGAAGGCCCGCAGCGTCCAGTCGATCCGCTTCTCGTCGCGGCCGAGCTTCTCGAGGATCTTCTTCGAGCGCCCTTCTTCGAGGGAGGCGTGGATCAGCGCCATGGCGCGGCTCCGGCCGCCGAGCACCCGGTTCTCGCTCGAACCGAGGGCCTGGTGGAACTCGCGCAGGACGGTCTCCTGCACGTTCGCCGGGACCTCCTCCATGCGCGAGACGGCGGCCATCACGCGCTCGACCTCGGCATCCGAGAGCTGGGCGAGGAACGCCTCCACCGTCTCCTCTGGGAGCGACAGCATCAGGACGGCACTCTTCTCGGGCCCGCTCAGGGCTTCGAACTGCACCCGCTACTCCTCTTCCCGGCGCGCGCCGCGCATCAGTTTCATCCCTCGGAGATCCAGTTCTGGATGGCCTTGACGCTCTCGTCGCGCCGCGTCCGCGCCACGTCGCTCACCTGTTCTGCGAGGCTCGGCGTGGCGACCGGACCTTCGAGGGCGGGCCCGGCCTGTGCGCCGGCCGCGGTTCCGCCGGCCGCGGCGCCGACCAGCTGGGCCTCGAGGTCGCCGACGGTCAGGTTCACCGGTGCGGCGCTCGTTTCCCCCGCGGCGTTCAGCAGCGGCGAGATCACGAGCTTCGCGAAGAGCACCAGGGCGACGAGCAGGCCCAGGTAGCGGATCCCCATGCCGACCAGCGGCAGGAGATCCGGCGAGATCGGGCCGCCCGCGTCCTCTTCGAGATCGAAGGTGCGGAAGGGCGCGCTCGTCAGGGTGATCACGTCGCCGCGTTCTTCGTCGAAGCCCACGGCCTGGCGCGCGAGCTGTTCGAACTGCTCGAGCTCCGCGGCCTCCCAGGGCGTGAAGACCGGCGCGCCCTCGCCTTCCCCCTCGGTGCCTTCGGCGGGAGCGGCGGGTACGGGCTTGCCGTCGATCAGGACGGCGACGTGGAGGCGCTTCACGCTCCCGACGGGGCGCACGACCCGGCTCACGCTCTTGCTGATCTCGTAGTTGATCGTCTCGGCGGTGCGCGTCGAGCTGTTGCCCGGCGTGCTGAAGTCGCCGGCGGGCAGACCGGGGATGCCGCCGGTCTCGCCGTCGCTGTTCTCCTCCTTCGTGAGCTGCTCGCTTCGCGCGACCTGCCCCTCCGGGTCGTAGCGCTCTTCCGTGGTCTCGGACTGGGTCCAGTCGAGCTCGGCACGAACCCGCGCGATCACCCGGCCCGGCCCGACGGTCCGGGCGAGCAGGGTCTCCACGCGCTCCGAGAGATCCCGCTCGACGGAAGCCTGGTGCGCGTTGGCGCCGCTCGGCGCGTTCGGCCCGGGCGTTCCCTCGCCGGTCGGTGCGAGCATGCGGCCGCGGTGGTCGACCACGGTCACGTGGGCCGGATCGAGACGTTCGACGCTCGAAGCCATCAGGTGGACGATCGCCTGCACTTCGCCCTGCCCGAGCTGGGCGCCCGGTTCGAGCTCCACCACCACCGAGGCGCTCGAGCGCCGCTTGCGGTCGGAAACGAAGGTCGTGCGGTCGGGCATGGCGATCTGCACGCGCGCCCGCGAGACCGCGTCGATCTGCGTGATGCTGCGCTGGAGTTCGCCCTGGAGCGCGCGGCGATAGTTCACGCGCTGCACGAAGTCCGTCACGCCGAAGCCCTGCTCGTCGAAGAGCTCGAAGCCCGAGCCGCCGCCGCTCGGGAGCCCCTTCGCGGCGATGCGCATGCGCGCCTCCGGCACCTGGGTCGCCGGAACGGTGATGCGGCTCCCGCCGGCTTCGAGGCGGTACTCGACCCGCTCGTTCTGGAGCACCTCGACGATACGCGCGGCCTCTTCCTCGGCCAGGCCGGAGTAGAGCACCGAGTGGTCGGCGCGGGTGGTCCCGAGCGCGAGCCAGGCGAAGAAGGCCAGGGAGCCGACCGTCGTGGCCGCCAGCATGAGCCGGCGCCCAGGCGACATGCCCTGCAGCTGGGCCAACAATTGCGTCATGGAATCAGGCATTTAGATTGGCATCCGGATGATTTCGTTGAAGGCTTCCAGGGCCCGATTGCGCAGCCCCATCAGGAAGCGCAGGGAGAGGTCGGCCTGACTGATTGCGGTGACGGCGGCGAGCGAGTCGCCCCGCCCCGCCGCCAGCTCGCGAGCTTCCGTCTCGGCGTTCTTCTGCAGGCTGTCCGCCTGCCCGATCATCTCGCCGAGCACCTTCGCGAAGCCGCCCTCGTCACCCTGGGCCGCGGCCTCGAGGCTCTTGGGCATCGCGATCATCTGGGGCGTCGTGATGCGCACGTCCGAGACTCCGTCCGCCATGGCTAGCGGCCGATCCGCATCGTCGCGTCACCCATGGCGCGCACTTTGCGCATCACGGCGAGGTTCGCTTCGTAGCTTCGCTGGGCGCTCGTCACGCGCGTCATCTCTTCGATCACGTTGACGGCCGGGAAGGCGACCATGCCTTCCTCGTTGGCGTCGGGGTGACCGGGCAGGAAGCGTTCGATCGGCTCGCCCTGGGAGGCGACGATGCGCGGCACGTCCACCCCCCGGAGCGAGCGTTCGAGCTGATCCGAGAAGGCGCCGCCCACGCGCTCGGTCTGGAAGACCGGGTCGCGCCGCTGGTAGGGACCCCCCTCGGCGGTCCGCGTGGTCTCCGCGTTGGCGATGTTCGAGGCGCCGGTGGCGATCCGGGCCCGCTGGGCCCGGAGGCCCGAGATGGCGATGTCGCTGATGGTTCCGAGGTCCATGGCGCTAGGCCCTTCCTGCGGTTTCGAGGTTCATGGCACGGAACTCCACGGGACTAGCCCTCCCCCGCGATGGCGGAGCGCATGAGGCCGAGCATCCGGGAGAGGATGTCCGCCTGGTCCTGGTACGCCCCGGCGTTGCGGGACATGCGAATCAGTTCGTCGTCGAGAGAGACGCCGTTGCCGTCCGGGCCATCACCCTTCGGGCCGAGGACGAGGCGCGGCGTCGGATCGTGGGCCGCGCCGGCGGCGAGATGCCGGCCGTCGGTCCCCGTCATCTGCAGCTGCTGGTGGCCGAGGATCGTCTCGAAGGAGATGTCGCGCGCGCGATAGCGAGGCGTATCGACGTTGGCGATGTTGCCGGCGAGCACACCCTGCCGCGCCGTCCGGAACCGGAGAGCGGATTCGAGCTCGCGCAAGGCGTCGGTGTAGATCTTCATCGTTCCTCCGGGCAGGGGAGCGCCCGTGCTTCTCAAGAGCAAGGGACGTGCCAGCCGGTTGCGGCCTCTGGCGCCCGTTCCGGAACGCCTGGGGGGTCGATGCTTCAGCTTGAAACGGGGCATGGGAAAGATCTGCCGGGTCGCCTTCGTGCGTCCTAGGCGAGCTCGTAGAGCTTCAGCTTGTTGCGAAGGGTTCGGACGCTGATGCCGAGGAGCTGCGAAGCGCGCGTCCGGTTGCCGCCGGTCTCGGCGAGGGATCGGGCGATCACCTGACGTTCGACCTCCCGGAGGTTGAAGCCGCTCGGCTTCTCGACCTCCGCTTCGGGGAGGACCTGCTCGGGCGCGAGCGCGGCGCCGGGATGGAGCACGACGGCCCGCCGCATCCGGTTCTCGAGCTCGCGCACGTTCCCGCGGAAGGGGTGGCGGCGCAGGGCGCGGCGTGCGGCGTCCGTCAGGCGCGGCGCGGCGCAGCGGTTGGCCTCGGCGAAGCGCTCGAGGAAGTGCTCCGCCAGGAAGAGGATGTCTTCGGGGCGCTCCCGCAGGGCCGGCACCTGGAGCACGATCACGTCGAGGCGGTAGTGGAGATCCTCGCGGAAGCGGCCCGCGGCGGACTCCGCGGCGAGGGGGCGCTGACTCGTCGCCACGACCCGCACGTCGACGGGCTTCGGACTGAGCGCGCCGACGGGCTGCACCTCTCTCTCCTGGAGCACGCGCAGGAGCTTCGGCTGGAGTTCCAGGGAGAGCTCGCTCACTTCGTCGAGCAGGACGGTTCCGCCGTCGGCGCTCGTGAACTGGCCCAGGCGAGCCTCCCGAGCGCCCGTGAAGGCGCCGGCTTCGTGGCCGAACAGCTCGCTCTCGGCGAGGGTGCTCGGGAGCGCCGCACAGTTCACCACGACGAAGGGGGCCTCGCGCCGGGCGCTGCGCCGGTGGAGTCGCCGGGCCAGGAGATCCTTGCCGGTCCCGCTTTCCCCGACGATCTGCACCGTGGCTTCGGTCGCCGCGGCGGCGTCGATCTGGCGGAGGACGCGCTCCATGCCCGGATCTCGCGTCAGCAGGGGCTCGGCGTCGGCGCGGGGCCGCTCGGGCAGCGCCGCGGCCAGGGCCGACGCGAGCCGGCCGGCACCGAAGGGCTTGCGCAGGAAGTCGCGCGCGCCGCGCTTCATCGCCGCGATCGCCACGTCGAGCCCCGGCGAAGCGCCGGCCGCCAGGACCGAGGAGGACGGCGCTTCCCGCCGCAGGACGTCGATCGTCTCGAGATCCCGATGGTCCTCGACGGTGACGAGGGCGACGTCGAACGCCGGGAGGTCGCTCGGCTCCAGGGCCTCCGCGGCGCGCGCGGGCAGCTCGGCGGCCTCCCAACCGCACTCGCCGGCGACCCGTCGGAACTCTGCCCGCAGCCGCTCGTCCCGTTCGAGGATCAGGAGGCGGGGCATGCGCCCTCCCCTCCGCCGCGGAACGCGGGATTCGGTTCGGCCCCCCCGAGCCAGACGGTGGCGCCGGCGGCGTGCACTTCGAGGGTCGCGCCCTGGCGGAGGGCCCACTCGGCGGTGACGTCGAAGGGCTCCTCTTCCGCGCAGGCGAGCGGCGGTTCGACGCTGAGTTCGAGCCCCCAGGATTCGGGTCCGGCGGTCACCCCGCGCAGGCGGAACTGCGATCCCGCGTCCCCCGCCGCCGCCGCATCGCGGACGAGGGCCACGGCGGCTTCGTGGATCAGGCTCGCGGGAGCTTCGATGCCCGGCGCTTCGCCGCCTTCTTCCAACCACTCGATGCCGCGCGCACGGAGCGAGGGCGCCGTCCGGCCGCGAAGCGTCGCGAGGAAATCGCCGACCTCGACCGAGCGCCCCAGGGCCCGAGGCGGCACCAGGACGGCCAGGATCTCCTGGATCCCACGATCGACCGCGTCGACGGCGTCGTCGAGGCTCGAAGCTTGCTGCGCGAGACCGGCGCCGGCCGGGTCGCGGAGCCGATCGGCCACGAGGCGGATCCTCGAGAGCGGTGTGCGCAGACCGACCACGCGGGCGGCCGCCACGACGCTGCGCTCCGGCGGCTCGGCGCCGGCGTGTTCGGGGCGACTTCCACGCGAAGCGGTCATCGTCCCCCCTCCGCGCTGGCGGGCGGCCCTTCGCCCCCGCCGACCTTCTGCCGGAGCGGACGGAGCGCCTCCTCGCTGCGCGCGAGCCGGCTCCAGGATCCGCCTTCCTTCATCTCCGCCGCGATGCGCCAGGCATCGGTCCGCACCGCTTCGTCCTCGGTGAGCGCGCCGAGCCAATAGGCGGATTCGGCGCGCTGCACGCCGTCGGCGAGGCGGTCGAGGGCCAGCTGGTAGAGCTCGGCGGCGCGTCCAGCCTCGCCGCGCTTGCGGAAGAGTTCGGCGGTGAGCTTGGCGGCCTCACCGAGCCGCTCGCCGCCGGCCAGCCGCTGCGCCGCATCGAGCCGGTCGAGTGCTGCCGAGAGCGGGGTCCGTCCGTCGTCCGCGGCTTTGCGCTTCACGGCCGTGCGCGCCAAGGCGAGGATCGCGGCCACCGGGTCGGCCTCGGGCTTGCCCGCCTCGACGAGCGGCAGGAGCTGTTCGGCCGCCGCATCGAGGCGCCCTTCGACGCGCTCGGCTTCGCCGAGCAGGAGTGCCCAGGCATCCCGGCGTTCGCCGCCGCGCCGTACGCCGGCGACGGCCGCGGTCCGCGCGAGGCTCACGTCGCCGGTGGCGAAGGCCGCGCGGGCGACGGGAAGTGCGGCCTCCTCACCGAGCTCCGAGCCGAAGGCGCGGATGAGCTCCCGATGCACCTTCAGGGCCAGCGACGGGAGCCGGAGGTGCTCGTAGCACGAGGCGAGCGTCTGGAACGGCTCCGGGTTCCCGGCACTTCGCGAGAGCGATGCGCTGTGCGCCCCGGCGCGCTCGACGAAGGCCATGCAGCCGTCTTCGCCCCGGACCGTCGAGGCGGCCAGCGCCATCACGGCATCGATGTCCTCGCTGAGCGTCGGCGCCAGTTCGAGCGGCGGCGACTCGTAGCTGAGGGCCGTCAGCACCTCGAGGGCGGCGTCGATCTCGTGGCGATCGCGCAGGAGCCGCCCGAGCGCGGCGCGCGCGTAGAGGGAGAGACCGAGGGTGGGATGCCGACCCGCGACGGCGAGCCGCTCGGCCTGCTGCTCGGACGGCACGTTCGTCACGCCGAGATCGAAGCCGCGCACCTCGGCCAGCAGGCCGATCGCGTTCTCCCCGTGGGCCTCGATCACGCGCTCGAGCGCCTCACGGCTCGCCTTGGCGTCGCCGCCGGCGGCGTAGGCGTCGGCCAGGCGGATTTCCGCGAGGCCCCGGACGTCCCGATCCACGTCGGCCAACAGGAACCGCTGGAGCCAGTTCGCGGCGGCCGCGACGTCTTCGGCGGTGAAGGCGGTCTCGGCCGCCCGCAGCGCCCAGCCGTCGACGCTCGCACCGAAGACCTCGGCCTTCGCGAGCAACGCCTCGTAGTCCCCGCGCGCGCCGAGGGTGTCCCCGCCGTCGAAGCGGACGTCGGCGAGACGCAGGCGTGCGGCGGCGGCCGTCCGGACGCGCGGCGTGGCGGCCAGGCGGCGGTACTGCTCGGCGGCCCGGTCGAGGTGGCCTGCCAGGTAGAGCGCTTCGGCGCGGTAGAACGAGGCGGCGTCGCCGATCGGGACCGGATCCGCGATCTGACTCCGCATGGCGAGGGCCAGGGCGGCCTGGGCCGCGCCTTCCGGATAGCGCGCGGAGTGGATCTCGAGGCGGGCGGATTCGAGCCGTGCGCAGGCGATCGCGCCGGGCGGCCCGCCCGCGGCCATCGCCAGGCGCAGGCCTTCGCGGGCCTCGCGCTGGCTGCGCCCGTCCGTTGCGAGGCGCGCCGCCAGACCGGCGCGCACCAGGGTGATTCCCTCCGGGTCGAAGCCCGGCGTTTCCGAGAGCGCCTCGAGGCTCGAGGCCGCCGCCTCGGCGCCGCTGCTGGCCGCGGTCTCGGCGACCTGGCGCAGGTCCGGGTCGACGTCGCCCGGAACGCAGAAGCCGTAGGCGTCGAGCGGCGGCGTCTTGAGCGCACCGATCCGCACGACGCGGTAGGGCGACGGCATGGCCGAAGCCTGCAGCACGGACCCCGCCGCCGTCGCAACGAAGGCCACGAGGAAGACCGCGAGCCGGGCCGCCCTGCCTAGAACGATGCGCACCGCTGGACGTCCTGGGTGAAGCGGACGAGAGCGTCCTGGTCCGGGCCGGTGATGCGGCGGAAATCGAGCGCGACCCGCTCCTCCGTACCCGAGCCGCTGACCCGCGCGACGCGCGCGAGCATGCGGATCGGGCGCGGCAGGTCGCCGGGTACCAGGCATTCGACGAGCACGTCGGCGCCCTCGCGAAGCGTTCCGTCTCCCGCGAACCGCACGCCCACGGAGGACAGGTCCACCTCGCGCCGCTCGGCAGGTCCGGGCGGCAGCTCGACCGCGGCCGAACCCGGGATCACCTCCGCGCAGAGTCGATCGAGCTTGGCCTCGATGCGCCGGAGCCAGACCGCGACGGCCGGGTCGCGCGGAACGGGCATCGCCTCGCGCGCGCCGAAGTCCCGCTCCTCCCGGGTGAGTTCTCCGGCAGTGAGCGGCCGGATGCGGATCGGGAGATGCGTCCGGACGCGGAACGCGCGGCGCCGGTTCGAAGGGGATCGGCTGCGCGACGAAGCCGCGGGCGTCGCCTCAGACATGATCCGCCTCGCAGCCGCTGCGCACGCCGTCGATGCGGCGGGCCCAATCCGCGAGGATCGGCTCCATCTCGTACTCGAGGTAGTCCGCCACCCGAACCCAATCGCGGGTGGACTGGGCGTCGACGAGCTCCCCGAGCCAGGGCTGGACCTCCGCCTCGATGTGATGGAGGGGCGACGCTTCCTCGCCGAGCTGCTGCCCGGCGGTGCTGATCGCGTAGACGAGCACCGAGAGCGCATCGATCGCGTCGGCGTAGAGCTGGTTGGCCGCTTCGACCTGGCCCTCGCGGAGCAGCCCGGCGGTCCGCCCGAGCGCCTCGCGCACGCGGTCGGTGTACTCGCGCGAGCTCGACAGGCTCGACAGCGCGATGGTGCGCGGTGCCCGGGTCTCGAGCTCGACCTCGGCCAGCTGATCGATCGGCACGGCATCGAGGGCGGCCATGCGCTCTTCGTCGAGGGGCATGCCGTTCACCCGGCAGTCGACCACGATCTCCTCGCAGAGCCCGGCCTCCCCGCAGCTCCAGCGGACGAGATCCGCGAGGCTGGCCATGCCGTCCCCCGCGGTCTTCCGCTCCACTCCGTTGTGTCGAATGCAGATCATGCTTCCCCCCTGTGGAGGTCCGGCGGCGTCGAGCCCGGTGCCGGGCCGCGCGGCTCCCCCGGGCGAAGGAATGAGCAAGCGTCATGCCAACCCCCGAGATCCGGCCCCGGGGCCGGAAACGGGGCATGCCTCTTGCACATTCGAGCTTTCGGGCTTCGAGGGGCCGCGATGGCTCCTCGAACGGGAAGAACCTTCCGGGTGGGGTTTCAAGATGAAACGCAACGTTGCAGCACGAAACGCGCCGGAGGCCGCCTCGGGCAGAAGCTTCCGGGCGGAGAACCCCGCAGACTGGAGCCGGCGCACCCCGAGCTTCGTGGCCGAGGTCTCGAGCAACCACCACCGCGACTTCGAGCGCTGTCTGGCCTTCGTCGAACGCTCCGCGGCGATCGGCTGCGACGCGGTCAAGTTCCAGCTCTTCCGGGTGGGGGAGCTCTTCGCCCCGGAGGTCCTGGCGCGAAGCCCGGAGCATCGCGAGCGCGAGCGCTGGGAACTGCCCGTCGACTTCCTGGCCCCGCTGGCGGAGCGCTCGCGCGAGCTCGGCATCGGCTTCGGCTGCACGCCCTTCGACCTGCGCGCCGTTGAGGAGCTCGAACCCCACGTCGACTTCTACAAGGTCGCCTCCTACGAGCTTCTCTGGGACGGACTGATCGCCGCCTGCGCCGCCACGGGCCTGCCGCTCGTGCTCTCGACCGGCATGGCGGACCACGCGGAGGTCGCCCACGCCATCGAAGTCGCCACCGCGGCCGGAGCCGAGGACCTGACCGTCCTCCACTGCGTGTCGACCTATCCCATGCCCGCGGACGAAGCGAACCTCTCGGCCATCGATACGCTGCGACGCCTGGCGCCCGGGGCCGGGCGCTTCCGCGTCGGCTGGAGCGACCACAGCCTCGAGCCCGGCGTGATCCACCGCGCGGTCCACGCCCACGGTGCCGAGATGGTCGAGTTCCACCTCGACCTCGAAGGCGAAGGGGAAGAGTTCTCCGCGGGGCACTGCTGGCTGCCCGAGGCCATGGAAGAGCTGATCCGCCAGGTCCGCTGCGGCCGCGCCGCGGACGGCAGCGGTGAGAAGTCGGCCGCCCCCTCGGAGCGAGCGGAGCGGGCCTGGCGAGCCGACCCGGGGGATGGCCTGCGCCCGCTTCGGGCCACGCGCCGGTCGCTCGGGGCAAGCTTGTGACGAGCGGGCCCGAGCTCCTCTTCGTCGTGTCCGGGGGGCGGGAGACCGGCCTCGGACACGTGATGCGGAGCGCGGAGCTCGTGCGCGAAGCCCTGGCCCGCGGCCTGCGCGCCAGCGTCGCGCTGCGCGGGGACGAGAGCGGCCGCGCGTGGGTGAAGAGCGAGCTGCCGGGCGTTCCGTGCCGGCCGTGGGACCGCGGCGCCGATCTGATCGGCGCGACCGACGCGAAGCCCCGCGCCGCCCTCTTCGATACCCGCGACGCATGCCGTGAGGACGTCATCGCCCTGGCCGAGGCGGGCTGGCCAACGCTGGTCCTCGACCGAACGGATCTCGCCGATGTGGCGGATGCGACCGTCCTGCCCGTCCTCCACGCCGCGCCAACGGAACATCCTCGCATTCGAGCCGGCGCCGACTGGTGCATCGTTCCGGAGGCGGTTCGCGCCGCACCGCTTGCTGCGAACCATGAACGCGACGTCTTCCTGCTCTCGCTCGGCGGAGCCGACCCCCTCGGCCTGACCGAACGGCTCCTCGAACCCGTCGCGCAGGCGGCCGGCCGCTGGCGCGGAGCCTCGGCGCCGGCGCTGCACGCCGTCGTCGGGCCCTCCTTCGCCCGGCCCGACGCCGTTGCCGAGCGCGCGCGCGAGGCCGGCTTCACCGTGCACCGCGCCCTGCCCCGCGCCGACTTCGTCGCCCTCGCGCGCCGCGCGGCGGCGGCCGTGATCGGCTTCGGGACGACCGCCCAGGAGCTCGCCTGGCTCGGCGTCCCCTTCGTGAGCTTCACCCACCACGCATCCGACGTCCCCCATGCCCACCGCCTCGAGGCGCGCGGCGTCGGGGTCGCGGGCGGATACGGCGGATCCCTCGACCCGGACGCCGTCGGAGCCCTGCTCGAAGGAAGCCTCCTCGACGCGGCCTTCCGGGAGTCGAGCGCGGCCCGGGCGAAGGCGTTGCTCGGAGACGGCCGTGGAGCGGCCCGGATCCTCGATCTCCTCCTGTCCCGCACGCTTCGTGCCGATGACGAGACCGGAGGCCGGACGCGTCTCCCGTGCCGGGAAGGCGTGGCCGGAAGCGCTGGGGAGGCCCGATGAGAACCGGTGTCGTCGTACAGGTCCGAATGGGAAGCCGACGTCTGCCCGGCAAGGTGCTCGCCGAGCTCGCGGGCCGGCCGATGCTCGAACGCATCCTCGAACGGCTCGCGCGGGCGGACCACGTCGATCAGGTCGCGGTGGCGACGAGCACCGATCCGCGCGACCACGCCGTCGAGGCGCTCTGCCACGAACTCTCGGTGCCCTGCCTGCGGGCCGACGACGTCGACGACGTCCTCGGGCGCTTCGTCGCCTGCGCCGACGCCTGGCGCCTCGACCACCTGATCCGGGTGACCGGAGACTGCCCTTTCGTCTGTCCGGAAGCCGTCGGCCGCCTGGCCCGCGCGCTCGTCGACCAGGACGGCGACTACGCCACCTTCGACCGGCCGACCCTGCACATCGGGATCGACCCCTTCTCCCGGCGCGTCCTCGACCGCTTCCACACCGGCCACGCCACGCGGGAGGAGCGGGAACACCTGGCGCTGCTCGCAGAGCACCACCCGGACGCGTTCAAGCTGGCCGTCGCCCCGGCGCCCGAAGGCCACGGCCCCCGGCCCGGCTGGCGGCTGTGCGTCGACCTCCCGGACGACCTCCGGTTCGCCCAGGCGGTCTACGCGGAGTTCGGGAGTGCGGACTTCACGACGGAAGACCTGATCGAGCGGCTCGAGCTCCGCCCGGAACTCGCAGAGATCAACGCAGACCTGGGCTAGGACGGCAGACAGGTCTCGAGACGTTCCTCGATCCGCGAGCGCATCTCCCGCGCGCGCTCGATCCCTTCGATCGTGGTCTCGAAGAGCGTCTTCGATTCTTCGGCGGCGTGCTCCGCGGTCGGTGTCGCACCGCCGCGGCGGCGGGACTCCGCAATGGCCTCGTGCAGAGCCGCCTGGATCAGCGGGTCGAGCCACGGCACCCCGGCGAGCCCCTTCTGGACGCGCCGTTCGCAGCGCCCGATGCCGCGCAGCAGATCGATCTGGCGCTGCTGGCTCGTCCGGCGCGAGAGCGCCCGGAGCGCCTTCTCCGCACCCTCGAGTCCATCCCGGGCATCGCGCTCGAGCGCGTCGAGGGCCCGGTCGAGGCGTGCGAGACCCTGCTCGAACGGTTCGCGTTCGAGGGGAGCATGCTCGGCGTGCACCTTGGCGATCCGCTCCGAGATCGCGACGGGCCCCGGCGCCGCGTGGCGCTCGAGCATCGCGGCGAAGGGCTCGTGATCGACGCCGGGGATCAGGGCACCCCCCTCCGTGCAGTTGATCAGGCGTCCGCCATCGCGCTCGACCGAGGCCGCGATGTCGCGGTAGGTCTCCCGGAAGGAGGCGTAGGCGGGCGAGGTCGCGACGCGCTCGCCGCCCCAGCCCGGCACCCAGACCAGTTCCCGCGGCTGCGTCCGCGCCGGCCCCTTCACCTTGCGGAAGTGGCGCATCTTGCGGTCGATCCGCGTCAGGCGGTAGTGACCCTCGCCGTCTTCCTGGAAGCCGACGCCGTCGTAGCTGCTGCCCTTCGCATAGGCGCGTTGATTCGTGTAGGCGAGATCCTGGCCGATCAGGAGCACCGGGTCGGCACCGAGGACGCGCGCCAGGAACACCGCGGTCTGTGCCACCGTTCCGCCGCTGTGCATCCCGCGGGCGTCGCCGGCGAAGCCGCGCAGCCAGGTCGCCACGCTGTCGGCCTGGATCGGCACGTGGTAGCGCGTTCGGACGGGCGGCTCGAAGAGCCCCGGGAAGACGTTCGCGAGGACGAAGAGGTCGAGATCCTCGCTGCCCTGCCCATCGGCGTCGACGAGATGGTGGCGGACGTCCTGGGACTCGACGATGTGGACGAGGTGGGGACGGATCCCCGCCGCGCGCAGCGACCCGACGACCTGGCCGATCGCCACGATCAACACCCGGTCCTGGTACTCGCGGAGTCGGGGCAGCTGCGCATCGAGGGAGGGGCCGGCCGCGCATACCACGGCGGGCATGCCCTCGAAGGCGTTCTTCAGCGCGAAGGCGCTCGGAGACGGCAGCCACTCCGGAAGGTTCTCGACCGTCAACCCCGCCCACGCCGCCGATTTCTCGACGCGCGTGGCCGCGGTGATGTCGAGGGCGTTCTTCGTCTGCCGGACCTGGGCGACGGCATCCTGCACGGCCGCCGGGTCGAGGTCGAGCAGCGCCGGGTGCGGGGCGACCCGGATGGACAGGCCGGGGACGTAGTAGCGAGCGAGCAATCCGCCGAGGGGCGTGAGCTCCGTCGTGAGCCACACGTCGTCCTCTTCGAGGAGCGGGAAGGAGCGCGTCTCGAGGGCGGCGCGCAGGCGTGCCGGAGACGGCTCGTAGATCAGGATGGGGCACGGGTTCCGCTCGCGGAACGCTTCGAGCTGGTGCCCGAGACCGAAGCCGACCGCCACGAGCACGTCGGTCTTCTCCTTCAGCCAGCTCCCGGCCAGGCGCTCGCCCTCGGCCTTCGGATCGTAGGCGGAGCCCAGGAGCTTGCCGCCGACGGAGATCGTCGAGGCGCCCTTCGGCCCTTCGACCACGCGGATCGTCGGGTCGGTACTGGTCTCGACGAGCCGGGCCGAAGGCGCGTTGCGCCGACGAATCCGCGCCAGGTTGCGTTCAAACGCCGCGTGCGATTCCAATTCCGTGCTCCGTTCGATAGAGGAGACCCCGCTGGAGCGCCCCGGCGTGGCGCCGGCCTTCGCCCCCTTGCGGCGGGTGGCCGACCACGGCGAAGGCGACGCGGCGGAAGCCACGCAGGAAGGTCGCGCGGGTCTCGTCGCTCTCGGCGAGGGTGTGATGCAGCCGCAGGAAGTAGCCGCCGTCGACGTCGTTGAACTCGAGCAGGGGGACGACCGCGGACTGGCTGCGGTCCCCGGCGACGGTCACCGCGCGCTCGGCGTCCCGCAGGGTCACGAAGCCGCCGGTCGCGCCGAGGCAGGAGGTCGCCGTGGTCGCGCCGGGAACCGGCGCGTGCTGATCGACGCGGCAGCCCGGCGAGAGGTCGAAGCGCTCGACCGTGTCGCCCCCGTTCATCGTCTCGTACCCGAGCCCCGCACGGGAGAACCCGTCCGGACGGGCCGTCAACGTCCCGAGGCGCAGCGAGGCGAGGCGTGCCTCGTGGAACGCCAGGCCGTGCACGAGGTCGAGACGCGGATGCCGCTCGTAGACGCGGTAGAGCTTCGTCCATTCGCCGATGGGCGTCGCGAAGCGCAGGCCGAGGGTGGTCCGCAGCGCGCCACGGTGGACCGCGAAGGCGCCGGCCCGGGCCAGGTCCGTTCTCTTCTTTCCGTCTTCCCCGACGGCAACGACGTGCCCCGAGTAGAAGTCCGGCGTGTAGGCGATCTCGTCGTAGCTTCCGTGGGGAACGCTGCCGAGCAGGGCCGCGGGACCCTGGCGCGGAAAGGCGAGCGCGGCCAGAGCGCCGCCACGGTGCAGGAGGAACTCCGCAGAAACCTCGCCGGTCGCGAGCCGGTCCGGCGGCGACTCGACGGACGATGCTTCGCCCCCCGCTGCGCCCTCGCCCTGGAGCGCCGGCTCGAGCCGGAGACGCAGGCGCGCGCCGGGGGGAAGCTCGGGCTCGAGGAGCAGGATCGCGCGGCGGACGCTCCCGTCGCGGTAGCGGCCGTGGACTTCGAGCTGCTGGCGGCCCGGCGGAAGGAACTCCGCGACGTCCGGCACCGCGCGAAGATCAGGAAGGCGTCCCGGCGCCAGGTGCAGCGGGACTTCGATGGGCAGGCCTTCCCACGCCTCGTGGGAGGCGTTGCACAGCAGGACGTCCTCGCCGTCTCGGCGCTCCGGCAGCCGGCGATCGACCCGGGCGCGGACCCCGGCGAGCGCGATGCCCATGCGCGCGTGGAAGGCGAGCAGGCGCTCTTCGGTCGCGCGGGTCCGGGAGTCGCTGCCCCAGGAGCGGACGAGATCGCGCTCCGGATCCTCCGCATTGGCGACCCCGGCGGCCTCGGTCGTCGGTCCGCCCGCGAGCGCACGCTCCGTCGCGAGCCAGCGATGCAGCAGGAAGCAGCGCGTGTTCTGGCCGGCGCCGTCGCGGCCCGAGACGGCCCAGCGCGTCGGGTTGTAGCGAGGCTGCTTCTTGCACGGGATCGGGTCGCTGGCGCTGCTGAGTTCGACCGTCGGCCCGAGCTCGTCCGTGCCGAACACGTCGCGCGGGAGCCGGAAGGCCACGCCGGGGACCGCCCGTAGCGTCCGCAGCGTCGCCGCGAGCCGGGCCATCTCCCGGCCTTCGCGGGCACCCTCGGGAGCGGGGTGGCCCGGCCGGTAGTCGAAGATCTCGACGTCGCCGCCGTAGGCACACAGGGCTCGGGGCGAATCGTCGGAGGACTGCGCCCGGACGACGGCATCGAGGTAGTCCCGGACCGGGGTGTGCCCGTGCACCGTCCGCTGGAGCTTCTGGAAGACGATCGAGTCGTTCCAGAGCAGGGGCAGCGTGCGGCCGCCGCCGACGTCGAGCTTCGCCGAGCGGTGCCGAAGCGGCCGGAGTTCCGGGCGGCGGCTCGCGGGATTGTTCCACTCCATCACGAGCCGTTCGGCGCCCGCCTCGTGGTAGAGCGGCGCGAGCCCGCTCGAGAAGGTCTGCTCGTTGACGAACCACGTCGTCGGCGGCGCCCCGAGCAGGCGGGCGTAGCTCTCCGCGCCGCGCCGCAGGTTCGCACGATTCACGTCCGCGGGAACCAGGGGACCGATCAGCTGGACGTCGCCCGAGCCGACCGGCTCGACGAGGCCGCGCTCGGCCAACTCACGAAAGGTCTTCAACCACTCGGGGTCCTCGTGGGCGAGCCGCTCGAGGGTACGGGCGGGCATCTCGAAACCCAACGGGATCCGGGCGTCCGAAGCCAGGGCCAGCAGCGGCCAGTAGCAGCGCTCGATCACGATCGGGAGATCGCGGTCCGGCAGGGCCGAAAAGTCGAGGTTGCCGTGGAAGACGGTGAAGAGGCGCAGCGGATTCGCCGCGCCGCCGCCGCTCACCGGCGGAGCCTCACGGCGAGCCCTCGCACGGCGCGGATCACCCGATCGATCTCGGCATCCGAGGCGCTCGGGAACAGCGGGAGCGAAAGCATGCGGAGGTAGGCGTCCTCCGTCGCCGGGAGGTCGCCCCAGGCGGTCCCGAGCTGCTTCCGGTAGTAGGGCTGAAGGTGGACGGGGATGTAGTGGACCTGCACGCCGAGCCCCGCGCGCCGCAGGCCGTCGAAGAACGCCGCCCGGCCTCCGCGCAGGGCGCCGATCTCGAGGCGGATCGGATAGAGGTGCCACGCCGAGGTGTAGCCGGCGCGCTCGGTCGGCAGCCGGAGCAGGGGTTCATCCGCGAAGGCCTCGGCGTAGACGCCGACGATCTCCCGGCGGCTTCGGAGGTTCTCCTCGAGGCGCCGGAGCTGACTGCGCCCGAGGGCGGCGGCGGGCTCGGAGAGGCGGTAGTTCGGGGCCAGCTCGTGCATCTCGTAGATCCACGGGCCGCGCTCCTCGGCCGAGAGCTCGGCCGGTAGCCCGAGCCCTCGGAAGTTCTCCGGGCGCCGCTCGACGCCGTGGTTGCGCAAGGAACGCAGACGCTGGGCCAGGTCGTCGTCGGCACAGGTGACCGCCCCGCCCTCCCCCGTCGTGATGTGCTTCGCGGGGTGGAAGGAGAAGCACGCGGCGTCGCCGAGGCTTCCGGCCGGCCGGTCGCCCGCGCGGGCGCCGAGCGCGTGGCAGGCGTCCTCGACGAGGAACCGGCCCGGCCCGAGGGCATCGGCGATGCCCCGCGTATCCGCGGGATGGCCCGCGAAGTGGACGGGAATGGCGCCGCGGGTCCGCGAGGTCGTTCGCGCCGCGACGCTCGCCGGGTCCAGGGTCAGGGTCTCGGGGTCGACGTCGGCGAAGACGGGCCGGGCGCCGCAGAACAGCACGGCGTTGGCCGTGGCGAGGAACGTGAGCGAGGGAACGATCACTTCGTCCCCGGGGCCGACGCCGAGGGCCCGCAGCGCCACGTGGAGCGCCGCCGTTCCGCTCGAGACGGAGACCGCGTGGCTCGCGCCCGTCGCCGCGGCGAGGCCACGTTCGAAGCCAGCGGCCTCGGGGCCCTGGGCCACCTGGGCGCCGGCCAGGACGTCCGCCACGGCCTGGATGTCTTCGGGGGTGATCGCGTGGCGGGCGTAGGGCAGCGGATCCGCTTGACTCAAGGCGCGGCCTCGTCGAGCTCCGCGATGTAGTCCCGGAGCGACTCCACCGTCATCCACTGGGTGTTGGTGTCGCTCGAGTAGTTGGTGCCGTCGGGAATGGCCTTGCCCCCCTCCGGCGGGCCGGTGCGGCCGATCACGTAGTGGGTCGGGAACTCCGCGGCCATACGGGCCTCCTCCTCGGTGAGCAGGATCTCGTGGAGCTTCTCACCGGCCCGGATGCCGATCTCCTTGCAGTCCGCCTCCGGAGCCACGGCACGGGCGAGGTCCGTGATCCGCATGCTCGGGATCTTCGGGATGAAGATCTCGCCGCCCTCCATCTCGTCGAGGCAGAGCAGGACGAGGCTCACCGCCTGCTCGAGGGAAAGCCAGAAGCGCGTCATGCGGCGGTCGGTCAGGGTCAGCGTCCCGCTGGCCGCCTGCTTCCGGAAGAGCGGGATCACCGAACCGCGGCTCCCCATGACGTTGCCGTAGCGGACGCAGGCGAAGCGCGACTGCCGGCTTCCGTCGTAGATGTTTCCATGGACGAAGAGCTTCTCGGCGCAGAGCTTCGTCGCGCCGTACAGGTTCACCGGATTCACGGCCTTGTCCGTCGAGAGGGCGATCGTTCGCGGGACGCCCGCGTCGATCGCGGCATCGATCACGTTCTGGGCGCCCTCGACGTTCGTGCGCACGGCCTCGGCCGGGTTGTACTCGCAGACCGGAACCTGCTTCATGGCCGCCGCGTGGACGACGACGTCGACGCCCTGCATGGCACGCCGCAGCCGCTTGGCATCGCGGACGTCGCCGATGAAGAACCGGAGGCGCGGGTCGTCCCCGAACTCGCGGGCCATCTCGACCTGCTTCAGCTCGTCCCGGCTGTAGATCCGGACCGTGACGTCCTCTTCCGAACGCAGCAGGCGCCGGGCGAAGGCCTTTCCGAACGAGCCGGTGCCACCGGTCAGCAGGATCTGCTGTTCTGCAAGACTCATCGCGCGCAATCCCCCCACCCGGAACGGGTGTCATGCGCAGTCAATGAGCAAGATCGGTGCCAAGGCCCGGCAGCCGGACGGCAAGCAGGAGGCAGGGAGGACGCTCTCCGAAGGCCCGGCCTTCAGATCGAAACGGACTGTTTCCAGAATGGAATCGCCGCGAGCCGGGCGGGCGCAGTGACGTCGGGGCCGGACTCAGGCCCGGACGTCGAGGAACCGGGGCTCGGCCTCGGGCCGGACGCGCCGGGCGGCGTCGCGCGCCTCGAGGAGCTGGGCGCGCTCCGCGCGGATGGCCTCCTGACGTGCGGACGCCTCGGCGACGAGCCGTTCATCGAGGGCTTTGACCTCACGCAGCAGAGGGGCGACCGATTCCGGAGGCCGCTCGCCAACCCGGTTGCGCAGGACCTCGAAGGCCTCCTCGCGTTCCTGGAGCGCCATCTCCATGGCGGCGGCATCGCCGGAAGCCTGGGCTTCCGCGAGAGCCTGGGTGGCTGCGAGCAGCCGGCGCGCGAGGTCGACGCACCCCGTTTCGGGTGTTTCAGGGGCGGAACTCACGCGGGGCCTTCGGCCTTCGGCCCGTTGGCGATCTCGGCCCAGCCCCCGAGCAGCACGTCGAGGACACGGACCGCCTCCTCGATGCTCTCGGAGCGCCCCTGCAGGTTCGCGTCGAGCAGGCGCTCGGTCACGAAGTTGTAGAGCCGCTCGAGGTTCGTCGCGATCTCGGCGCCCTGCTCGTGATCCAGGCTGTTGCGGAGTTCGGCGACGATCGCCATGCAGCGCGAGAGCGCGTTGCCGCGCTCGACGAGCCGGCCGGCCTCGTTCATCTCGATCGCCTGACGTGCGAAACGGATCGCACCCTCGTACATCTTCACCACCAGCATCTCGGGGCTGGCGGTGCGGATCTCGGTCTCACGGTACTGGTCCAACAAGCTGGCTCGTCCTTTCGTGCGGTCCGGTTCCTGGTTCGTTCGGGCTCGGTTCCTAGATGGCGCTCAGGAAGCCGCTCTGGGCCTGGAGGGCGGCGATCGAGCTCTCGAGCGCGGAGAACTCGCGGATCAGCGCTTCCTCCCGGCCCTGCAACAGGAGCTCGAAGGCGTCGATCCGCTCTTCGGTGGTCTTGATGCGTGCCTCGAAGGAGTCGTCGCGGATGGCGAGGGTTCCGTCGCCGCTCTGGGTGATCGGCTTCAGCACGTTCGCGAGCTCGGTCATCACACCCGAGACGCCGGTGACGCCGTCGCCCTCGTCGTCGTCGGTCGGATCGGTGCCTTCCGGCGTGTCGGGATCCCCGCCGAGCAGGCGCTTGACGCTCGAGACGTCTTCGATCAGCGCTTCCTCGAGCTTCGCATCGTCCACGGACAGGCGGCCGTTCGAATCGAACGAGACGCCGATTTCCGCGAGGCCCTCGAAAGAGCCTCCGACGTCGAAGCTCTCCACCAGGGTCTTCTGGATCTCCTGGTCGATCACCCGCACCGTCGAGTCCCCGGTGAAGGCCCTCCCCTGCCGGGTCTCGAGGTCGAAGGCGCTCTCGGTCTTGATCAGGTCACGGACCTCGTTGAAGGCCGTCGCGAACTCGCGGAGCTTGTCGCCGATCGCCGTGACGTCGGTCTCGATCGTGACCTCGACCGTCGAGAAGCTGGAGAAGTCCGGAGCGGTGTCGTCGAAGCCGTCGCCGGTCGTTCCGCGCAGGTTCAGCGTGACGCCGTCCAGCACGTCGGTGAGCTCGTTGCTCTCGCGCTGGACCGTGAAGCCGAGCACCTCGATGAATGCGTCCTGGGCCACCGTTTCGGACTCGATGAAGGCTCCGAGCCCGGCCGAGGCGGTGGTGGTGATGTCGTTCGCCGCGCCGGTCTCGGTCCCGGCGATGATCAGGTGATAGTCCGTACCGTCGTAGAGCACCGACGCCTGGACGTTCCCGTTGTTCTCGGAGTCGGTGTTGATCGCGTCGCGGATCTGGAGGAGCGTCGTCCCGCTGTCGACGTCGACCTCGATCGGCGCGTCCCCGCCGAACTCGATGCTCAGGGTGTTGCCGTCGGCGAAGCCGAGGTCCGTGTCCTGGGAGGCGAAGCCCGTGGAGAACTCGCGGCCCACGGAAGCGAGCTGCCCGACCTTGATGTCGTAGCTGCCGGGCACCGCCTCGCCGGTCGCCGAGACCGTGACGGCCGCCTCGTCGGCCGAGGCCGCCGAGTACTCGAGCAGCTCTTCCTCGAAGGATGCGAGGCCCAGGCTCGGGGTGCGGTTGTCGAGCGCGCGCGCCTGGTTGCGCAGCTCGAGGAGTTTGGTGTTCAGCTCCTGATACTTCTTCCGGTCGTTCTCGAGCTCGGACTTCTGGCTCTCGAGGCGTACCAGGGGACGCGCTTCGACCGCCAACAGGGTCTGGACCAGCGCGTTCGTATCGAGGCCGCTGGCCAGGCCGCCGAAGGTCAGGCGTCCGCCCAGGGTCGTTCCGGTGCTACCGACCGACATCTCTCACTCCTTCGCACACGTCCGCAAAGCGGGCGTGTGCCTCACGCACCCCGTGCGACGAACGAGCGACCGGCCCGGCCCGGCGGGTGACCCGGAGCGGAGCGAAGCTCCGCCCCGGGCGTACCCGGTGCGCCCGACGGCCCCCCCGGCCATCGGGCGCATCACTGCGACTAACCGAGCAGTGACAGAGCGATCGAGGTGGACACGTTCGCCTGAGCCAGGACGGACACGCCGGCCTGCTGGAGAACCTGATTCCTCGTGAGGTTCGCGGTCTCGTTCGCCACGTCGACGTCCCGGATTCGCGATTCGGCAGCCGAGGTGTTCTCGATTGCCACCGCGATCGACCGGATCGTCGACTCGAGGCGATTCTGCGTCGTACCGAACGTGGCCCGCAGAGAAGCCACGGCGGCGATGGCGCTGTCGAGCGCACCCAGGGCAGCCTGGGCCCCGGATGCAGTCGCCACCGACACACCCGAGACGCCGATCGACGCGGCCGTCGCATTCGTTCCGCTGACGGTGATCGTGTCATTCGACGTTCCATTGACACCCACCTGGAAGGTCACGGCGGCGGAAGCGCCGGCCAGGGGCTGGATGCCGTTGAAGTTGGTCACCGCGGCGACCCGATCGATCTCGGCCAGGAGATCCTGGACTTCCTGATTCAGCGAACCACGCTCGGCGCTGCCCAGGGTCCCGTTGGCCGCCTGCACGGCAAGCTCGCGGATCCGGATGAGGTTGCTGCCCGTCTCGTCGAGCGCCCCTTCCGCGATCTGCACCAGCGAGATCGCATCGAACGCGTTCCGCTGCGCCTGCTCGAGGCTCCGGATCTCCGCCCGAAAGGACTCGGAGATCGCGAGGCCGGCCGCATCGTCGGCCGCCCGGTTGATCCGCAGGCCCGAAGACAATCGCTCGAGCGACCGCCCCAGACGCTGGGTGGTGTTGGCAAGATTCCGTTGGGCGTTCAGGGACGCCACGTTGGTATTGACACGAAGACCCACTTGTATCCTCCATGATCATGGGTGCACCCACCGATCCTTGGCGGGCGAGACGTTCCCGTCTTTGTTCTTCGCGCAACATGGGTCCTTCCAACCTTAGTTGCGCATCGGCAGACTCGTGGCCCGGGATGAGCCATTCTGCGGAAGCTCCACGGCACGACTGCATCCCGGGCACCACGCGCCTGCTGTTGGAGTACGTCCCGTTTGCAGGGCCCGTGCCACGTCGAAACGCTCGAAAGGCAGCCCAGAATCGGCCGGTTCCCGTCGCGACGACGGATCGAACCGGTAGGCGCCAGATCTGCTCCCGGGGTGCTCGAAAATTGCCGGTGCGATGCGCGAGAGCCGCGCACGCCCGGGGAGCGCCCGCTTCGGCGCTGCACCGTTCATGCTGAAAGCAGGGGTTCAGCATGAACGGTGCGGAGGGCCCGCAGGCAGCCGGAAACGGGGCATCGAACTTGCACATCACCCGCGCGATGAGTGCCGATCTCCTGCACACCAACGTCCCGGCCCCCGAAACGGTGGACGGGCCCGACGATGGCGCCCAGGTCCGCCCCCCGAAGGCCTCCGAGCGCGCGGCGGCCCTCGGGTGGCTCGAGCGCGGCCTTCGCCCGGGACGCCCGGGCCGGCTCGCCGCCGAGGTCCCGACGCTGCTCGACCCCGGCGCTTCGCCCTTCCACCAGATCGCCTGGGTCGACGGAGCGCCCGCGGCCCACGCGGTCGGCCGGCCGATCACGCTGTGCGCTCGCGGCCGCGTGCTCGAGGCCGGCATGATCGGGCTCGTCTACACCGACCCCGCCCACCGGCGCCGCGGGCTCGCGACCCGCTGCGTCGAAGCCTGCGTTCGGGATCTCGCACGGGCCGGAGCCGCCGTGGCGGTGCTGTGGAGCGACCGCCACGCGTTCTACGAGCGCATGGGTTTCCATGCCGCCGGCCACGAGGCCATGCTCCGGATCCCGACGAGCATGCTCCCGACGGTCGCGCTGCGCCCGCCTGCATCCGTCACCACCGGTCCGCCCCGGCTCGAAGAGTGGGACGCCCTCGAGCCCCTGATCCACGCACACCCGGGCTTCGCGCTGCGCGAACCGGGTGCTCTCCGCCGCCTCGCGGCCGCCCCCGACTGCCGCGTGTGCGTCGCCCGCGACGCGAACGGCCCCGTCGCCTACGCCGCCCTCGGACGCGGCGACGACTTCCCGGGTGTCGTCCACGAATGGGCCGGTGATCCGGGAGGCGTCGTCGCCTGCCTCGAGGCGCTCGGCGCCGGCGCCGACGAGATCGCCCTGCTCTGCGGACCCGAGGCGCCGGAACCCGCCCCGAGCCTCCGCCGGGCCGGGGCCCGCCACTTCGAAGGTGTCCTCGGCCTCGTCCGCCTGCTCGACCCAGCCGCGCTGCTCGCCGCCGCGCACCCGGAAAGCGGCCTCCAGGCAGGCGGCCCCCCCGAAGCTCCGTGGATCCGCCGAGGAAACGACCGGGTTTCCCTCGGCCCCGCCGAGTTCGTCCGCACCGTTCTCGGGCCGGGCCTCTCGCAGCAGGGGCGGCGGTCCCTCCCCGACGAATGGGCGGCCCGCCTCGGGGCCCTCACCGCCCCGCCGTTCTTCCTTTGGGGTTTCGACTCCATCTAGCGACGAGCCCCGTTCGCCGATTGAAGGAACGGGAGGAAAGCACGTTTGGAGTGGACGGCCCTTGCGGGTTTGCTGATCGGACTGCTCGCGCTCTTCGGCGGCCAATGGCTCGAAGGCGGTGCGCTGAGCTCCCTGCTCCAGCCGACCGCCGCCGTCATCGTGCTCGGCGGAACCGCGGGCGCCACGCTGCTCTCGTCCCCCACCGCCGAGATCCTGCGCGCGATCCGCATGCTCCGGCGCGTCTTCACCGCCGAGGACACCCACCCGCGGGAGGTCGCCGGCCGCCTGTTCGAGATGTCCTCCCTCGCCCGGCGCGAGGGCATCGTGGCCCTCGAGGAAGGTTGCCGGAGAGATCCGGACCCCTTCCTGCGCTACGCGATCCAGCGCGTCGTCGACGGCACCACGGGCGAAGCCCTGCGCGACGTCCTCGAGACCGACGTCCAGATCCGGACGGAGAAGTCACTCGCGGCGGCCCGGGTCTGGGAGACCGCCGGGGGATTCGCGCCGACGCTCGGCATCCTCGGCGCCGTCCTCGGCTTGATCCACACGATGGAGAACCTCGCGGACCCGTCGCGGCTCGGAGCCGGCATCGCGGTGGCCTTCGTCGCCACGATCTACGGCGTCGGGGCGGCGAACCTGGTCTTCCTTCCCATCGCCAAACGGCTGAAGCGGCTCACGGTGAAGGAACGCAGCGTGCACGAGATGGTGATCGAGGCCGCCCTGGGCATCCAATCCGGCGTCTCGCCGAGCGTTCTCGACGACCGCATGCAGGCCTTCTTCAGCCGACCGGCCGGGGAAGAGCTGGAAGCGGCGTGAAGCCCGCACTCCCGGGAGCCCGCTGATGCGCCGCCTCGAACTCGACGAGGAGCCGGATCGCGACCGCTGGATGGTGTCCTACGCGGACTTCATCACGCTCCTGTTTGCCTTCTTCGTCGTGCTCTACGCCAGCTCGACGATCGACGCCGTGAAGTTCGAGCGCGTCTCGACCGGCGTGAAGGAAGCCTTCGCCGATGGGGCCGCCGGCGCCCAGCCGATCCTCTTCGACCTGCTGCTTCCCGGCGGCACCGGAGGCCTCGCGGCCGAATCCGACGGCGACCGTGCGCCCCAGGCCTCGGAGGCCGACGCCATCGCCCCGCAGTTCGCCGCCGTCCGGGACGAACTCACGGGCAGCCTCGGCGCACTGCTCTCCCCCGACGAACTCGAGGAGGTGGTCCGCATGCAGGGCTCTCCCGAGGGCTTCACGATCTCGCTGTCGGCGGGCCACCTGTTCAGCCCGGGCTCGGCGACGCTGCGCGGGGAAGCGGGGCCCGTTCTCGATCGGCTCGGCACCGTCCTCGAAAGCGTCGCCGCGCCGATCCGCATCGAGGGTCACACCGACGACGCCCCGATCCGGAGCACGAAGGCTGGCGACGCAGCGGGGTCGTTCGAAAGCGCGAGGGTTTTCGAGAGCAACTGGGAGCTGTCGACGGCCCGAGCGACGGGCGTGCTGCGGTACCTGCTCGAGCACCACCGCCTGCGCCCGAGCCGGCTCTCCGCCGCTGGCTACGCGGAGTACCGCCCGCTCCTGCCGAACGATTCTCCGGAGGGGCGCGCCGCGAACCGGCGCGTCGATCTCGTCTTGCTGGCGGATCCGGCCGCGGGCTACGAAGCCCCGGGCCCCGAAGAGGCCCTCGGCAACCTGCTCGACCGGCTCCCGCCGATCGAACGGACGCGCTAGCCGGCGCTGACCCGGGCGGCCTAGCCGGCCTGGCCGTCCGCGGCCTCTTCTTCCGGCACCGGGGCGGGAACGACCTCGCGGACGTTCAGGTCGTCGGTCTCGAGGATGACCTGGGCCCCTCGCCGCTCCTTGGCGTTGATCAGGATCGGGGCCGCGAGGTTCACCGTCGCTTCCCCGTTCTGGAAGCTCACGAGGCACAGGAGCTCGAAGTCCTCGGCCTGCTCGACGCCGATCGTCATCAGATGACGCGGCTCGAGCGGCGGCCGGTAGTCCGGGAAGAACTGCCACGGGTCGGCCACGACGAAGGCGAGGTCCGGGAGCTCGAGGGAGATCAGCCAGGCGAACGTGGAGCCCGTGTCGTGCTGCATCAACACGAAACGCTCGGCGTCCGGAAAGCCGGGCACTCCGCCGAAGCGGAAGGCTTCCGAGGCGTCCACCTCCAGCGTGCCGAACCGGGTGGTTTCGATCGTGGTGCGTTCCGAGCTCATGTGCGTTCTCCCCCGCCGCGGCGGTCGTTCTTCTGCAGGTTCGGGGGGAGGACGGTACGCGGGACGGCCCCGGAGCTCTTGGCGGCTTCGAGGTTCGCTTCCACGATGCGTTCGTAGACTTCTTCGCGCAGGATCTCGACGTCGGCGGGCGCCTCGATGCCGATGCGCACCTGGCCGGAGGCCGTCGAGACGACGGTGATCTTCACGTCGCTCCCGACGCGCAGACTCTCACCGGGCTTTCGGGATAAGACGAGCATCAGCCCCCCAGGAAGTTCATGAGCGTCGGTTGGATCACCCGCGCGGTCGCGCCGAGCGACGCCTGCAGGGCCGCCTCCTGGCTGACCAGGTCCGAGAACACCTCGACGGCGTCGGCGTCCTGGGCGTCCGAGAGCCCTTCGGTCAGGCGAAGCTCGCGGTCGGCCAGGAGTTCCTGCTGGCGGACGAGCTTCGTGTCGATGGCGCCGACCCGGCTGCGCTCGGCCCCGACCTGCTCGATCGCGGTGTCGATGCGCGCGAGCGTCGCACGCAGGGCATCGCCGCGCTGATCGTCGGGGAGGAGGAGTGCGTCCCGCACGTCCGCGGCCACGTCGAAGACGTCGGCCCGGCCGGCGTCCACGTTGCCGTCGCCGTCGGCATCGCCCATGAAGACCCGCTGGCCGTTCAGGGTGACCCGGGTGCTGACGCCCTCGTCGATCTGCACGACGAGTTCGTTGCGGTCCCCGGCGAAGGAGGTCACGGGCGACGGGCTGCCATCGACGAAGGGGCCGGCGACCGCGAACGGGGGCGTCTGGCTCGCGTAGCCCGAGAAGACGTGCGAGCCGCCCACGGTGGTGTTGCCCTCCGCGAGCAGCGACCCGTGGATCTGCTCGACGTCCTGGGCGAGGTTCGCCGCGGCGTCGCCGGTCGGGTCGTTCGCGCCCTGCAGGACCCGGTCCCGCAGGGTGACGAGCAGCTCGTTCACGTTGGCGAGCGCCGACTCCATGCCCTGCACCCGCGAGCGCGATTGCGTGACGTTGCGGCCGAACTGTTCGTTGGCGGAGAGCGCCGCCTTGAGGACGGAGGCGGTTCGGACCGCCGCGGGGTCGTCCGAAGGGCGGTTCACGCGGAGGCCACTGGCCGCCTGCTCCTGGCGGACGGCGAGGCGCTCACGCTGCCGGCTGACGTTGGCGAGCGTCGTGCGATAGAGAATCGAGTTCGTGATGCGAAAGCCCATCCCCTGCCCCTGCTCCTAGAGTAGCGACACCAGCTCGTCCAGCATCTGCTGAACGGTGGCGATGACCCGCGCGTTGGCCTGGAAGGCGGCCTCGAGCCGCACCAGGTTCACGACCTCTTCGTCGACGGACACGCCGGAGATCGCGTCCCGCCGGTTCTCGAGGGTCTCGAGCACCCGGCCCTGCTGGTCGCGCGCGGCGGCGAGCCCCTGGGCCTGCTGACCGACGTCGGCGATCGTGGCTGCGGTGTGCTCGAGCACGCTGCGGACCGGGCCCGTGGCCGCCCCGGGCGGCGCCGGGTCCCCGGGCAGGTAGAGCGCCGCCGAGGCGTTGCGCAGATCCGCCATGGCCTGGGCGTTGCCGCGGTCGCCCGGGTCGCCCGCGGCGTTGGCAGCGGCGGCGATCGTGTCGCCGGTGAGCGCCGCATCGAGGCTGATCGTGCTGGCGGCGTCGGCCACGCCGGCCGCCAGGGTGTCCGTGAAGAAGTCCCCGCCGGCCGCGCCGGTGAGGTCGAAGCCGGCCTGGTGCTGGGTGTTGACCGTCTCGATCAGGTTGTAGGCCAGGGTGTCGAGACTCCGGATCGCGCCCGAGAGGATCTGGTCTCGCACGTTCAGCAGACCGCCGAGCTCCCCGCCCCCGATGTCGGAGGTGATGTCGATCAGGTTGCTGCCCTCGCTGTAGGTCACCTGGACGTAGGTCGGATCGAAGGGGTTTGTCCCGTTCGCGGTGGCCACGAGCTGCCGGGCGGTCTGGCCTTCGACGAGCGGAAGGCCGTTGCTGCCCATCATCACGACGAGATCGCCCTCGGCCTGCTCGAAGGTCTGGACGTCGACGAGCGACGCGAGCTCCCGCAGAGCCGCGTCACGCAGGTCGCGCAGGTCGTTCGCGGGGGCCGTGACCTCAGCCCGGACGATCTCGTCGTTCAGCTCCTGGATGCGCGCCGTCAGGCCGTTGATCTGGTCGACGGTGCCGCGGATGCCGCGGTCGGCGGCCCGCTGCTGGTCCCGGATCTGGGCGTCCATGCGCTGGAACTCGGCCGCGACGGCCTCCGCGCGCGAGACCACGAGCGCTCGCTCGGTCCCGCCCGTCGGGTCCGTCGAAGCCGTGAGCTCTTCGAAGGCGTTGTAGAAGTCCGAGAGCGCCGCCGTCAGACCGGGGCCCTGCTGCTCGTTGAAGATCGTCTCGAGGGCGTTCAGGGCGTCCGACTGCACCTGGATCGAGCCGTTCGCGCTGCGCTCCTCGACCAGCGCCCGCGCGAGGAACTGATCCGTGATGCGTTCGATCGCGACCTGGCGTACGCCGAGGCCGATCGCGCCTTCCGGGCTCTGCATCGGCCGCGCCGCTTCGAGCACCTGCCGCTGGCGCGAGTAGTCCGTGTTCCCGGCGTTGGCGATGTTGTGGCCCGTCACGCCGATTCCGCGCTGGTTGATCAACAACCCACGCGAAGCCGTGTCGAGCACACCGAAGAGATTCGCCACGCGCCCTGCCCCCTACGCCGATCGCCGCACGAGCGAGCCGCTCGACGGCCCGGCCGGAGCGGCGGTCACGACCGGCCCATAGCTCGCGTTCACCGGCAGGAGTCGGCCGAGCAGCGTCAGCGTTCCGCGCACCTGCCCGAGGGATTCCCCCGCGAAACCCGCGTTCGCATCGAGCAGCTCGCGGACCGCACCGACGAGCGCGACCATCCGGCTGTGGGCCTCGCGGAGCTCCTTCGCCCCATCGCCGAGGGCATCGCACAGGGCCGAGAGCGTCGGGCGCTCCCCGGAAAGGCCGAGCCCGGTCGCCAGGCGGCGCGCGGCCTCGATGCGGCCTTCCTCGAGCAGCTTGCCTTCGGCGGCGAGGGCCTCCTTGCGCTGGACGACCTCCTCGAGCCCGCCGGCATCCAGGTTCACGATGCGCTCCCGCTCTTCCTGGAGAACGCCGCGGAGCTCCTGGTAGAGGCGCTCCTCGGATTCGAGCACGTCGAGCAGTTCGTTCGGGGACGGAGTGGCGAGGCTCATCGGCCCAGCTCCTCGTCATCACCCTCGCGCGAAGCGTTGGGGTCCGCGGGATCCGCGGGCTCGAGCTGGGTCGTCAGCATCCGGGCGACGCCGAGGCCGCCGTTGGCAGCGACCGTCCGGGCGATCTCCTCGTGGAAGAGACTCTTCATCATCTTGCCGCCGTGCCCACCGGCCAGGGGCCCCTCGTGGAGCGCCGAAGCCTCCGAGAGCCGCAGCAGCTCGCCGATCAGGTAGGCCTCGAACTCGCTGGCCGCGGTCTCGAGGTCGGGCGTCGCCTTCACGTCGTGGGGCGAGCGGAAGGAGGTGGCCGCAAGGGCCGCGAGGTCACTCACATGATCTCCAGATCCGCCGAGAGCGCTCCGGCGGTTTTCACGGCTTGCAGAATGGCGATCAGGTCGCGGGGCGTGACGCCCATCGCGTTCAGGCCACGGACGAGCTCCCCGATCGTGACCGGGCCGTCGATCACGACGAGCGCCGAGGGCTCCTCGACCGCGGAGACGTCGTCGTTCACGACGGGCGTGGTGACGCCGTCCGAGAACGGGAGCGGCTGAGAGACGGTGTTGGTCGCGCTGATCGTGACCGAGAGGCTCCCGTGGGAGACGGCCACGGTGTCGATGCGGACCTTCGAGCCCATCACGACCGTGCCGGTCCGCTCGTTCAAGACCACACGCGCACGAACGTCGGGCTCGACCTCGATTCCTTCGACGGCGGCCATGAAACCCACGACGTCGTCGGCGTAGATCTCGGGAACGGCCAGGGCCAGGGTCCCGGCATCGCGTGCCGCGGCCACCGGCGTCTTGAAGTAGCGGTTGATGGCTTCGACCGTGCGCAGGGCCGTGGTGAAGTCCGGCGCGCCGAGGGCGAGTTCGAACTCGCGCTTGCCGTCGATCCAGTACGGCACCTCGCGCTCGACGCTGGCGCCGTTCGGGATCCGGCCCACCGTGGGGTGGTTCTTCTGCACCGAGCTCCCGCCTCCGCCGCTGACCGCGAAGCCGTTCACGGAGAGCGCGCCCTGGGCCAGGGCGTAGACGTTGCCATCGGTGCCGAGCATCGGCGTCATCAGGAGGGTGCCGCCCTCGAGGCTCGTCGCATCGCCGAGGGAGGAAACCATCACGTCGATCTTCGAGCCGGTGCGCGAAAAGGCGGGCAGATGCCCCGTCACCATCACGGCCGCGACGTTCTTGACCTTCACGAGGTCGGGGTCCACGCCGACGCCCATCTTCGAGAGCATGCTCGAGAGCGACTGCACGGTGAACTCGGTCTGGGGCTTGTCACCGGTGCCCGCGAGCCCGACCACCAGGCCGTAGCCGATGATCTGGTTCGGGCGGACGCCCTTCACCGAGGCGAAGTCCTTCACGCGCGCCGCGTCCGCCGGAAGCGGCAGGACGAGGAGCAGGAGGCCGAGTGCCAGTCTCGTCAGAACGGATACACCCAATCGAGCACCCTCGCGACCCAGCCGGGCCGCTGCTTGTCGTCGATCACGCCGATCCCATCGAAGGAGAGGCGCGCCTCGGCGAGCTTGGTCGAGTCGACCATGTTGTCGATCCCGATGTCTTCCTGGCGGACGAGCGCTTCGAGCGTGATCCACTGCGCTTCGTGGTTGACGATGATCTGGCGGCGGCCCTGGATGTGATAGACGCCGCTCGGCAGCACGTTCACGACGCGGCAGGTCATCATGCCGGTGAAGCTGCCCTTGCGGTCCGTCGCGCCGTCGCCCGAGAAGTCGCTCGAGGTCGAGGTCGTCAGCACGTTCAGGCTGGTGCCGCTCGCGGTCTCCGGGGAGCTGCGGTCGTTGCCGATCCCGAGCAGGGCCAGGAGCTTCTCGGCGCCCTTCTCGGCCAGCGCCTGGAAGCCCACGTCCGAGGAGAGCGAGAGCCCGTGGCTCGCACTTCGCCCGACGTCGGTGTTGGCCTCGCTGTCGGCCTCGAGGTCCTCGTTGATGCGGATCGTGACGAGGTCGCCGATCGCGCGAGCCTTCGAGTCGAAGAAAAGGAACGAGCCGCCCCGGGTATCCCCGGGCCAGATGGCGCCCTCGCTCGGGCCCGGAGGCTCCGGCGCCGGGAGCGCACCGTACTCGAAGGGCACGCGCTGCTGCATGATCGCGTTCTCGACACAGCCGAGCGTCAGCGCGGAGGCGAGCACCGTCGCGAGGGTCACGAGCCTAGAGCGCAACGTCCACCTCCCCAGCCGGCGTGACGATGCCGACGACCTCGCGGCGCGTGTCCACGTTGATCACGCGAATGCGTTCGCCGGGCCGGCCGTCCTGGCGTGCCTTGCCGAGCCCCTCGATGGCGAGGGCCCCGCTGCGGAAGTTCAGCCGCACGACCTGACCGCGGGTGACGATCTGGGGCGTTCTCAGGTGGCTGGGCAGCCAGACCGAGCCCGAAGGCAGCGCCCGGGTCGTTCGCTTGCCGACGATCTCGCCCGGGTCGGCGAGGGCACCGGTCGGGATGTTCGAGACGTCGCGGCGCTCCTCCCGCAGATCCTGACGATGCACCAGCGCGCCCCGTTCGAGCGCCCGGGCCGTCAGGTAGATCGTCTGCTCCGCTCGCACGCGGGTGGTCACCACGCCGCGCTTCACCGCCTCCCCCTCGACGTAGACCGTGATCGTGACCGGCACGCTCCCGAGGAAACGCTGCGGGGCCGTCGTGAAGACGACGCGAACCTCGCCGGGCGCTTCCCACGCAATGGCGAAGTCCGTGAGCGACGGAATCTCGATCGAGGTGGGCGGCACCGGCGCGCGCTCTTCGACGTAGCGCTCGAGCTGGCGGCGGAGGGCGTCCTCGGGCGCCGCGGACGCCGGGGCACCCACCACGGCCGACGCCAGCGCCAGCGAAGCGGCGAGCGCTGCGCGGAACGAAACCCAGAGCCTGGCCGGGCGATGGCTACGCATCAGCGCGAGAGCGCCGCAGCGGCCTGGAGCATCTGGTCGCCGGTCTGGATGACGCGCGAGTTCAGCTCGAACGCCCGCTGCGCGAGGATCATCTGGACGAGCTCCTCGGCGACGTTCACGTTCGAGGCCTCGAGCATCCCCTGGGTGATCGAGCCGTAGCCATCGGCGCCCGGGGTGCCCGTCTCCGGGTTCCCCGAGGCCTCGGTCGGCACGAAGAAGTTGTTGCCCAGGGCGCGCAGGCCCGACGGGTTCGCGAAGCGCGCGAGCTCGATCTGGCCGAGGTTCGTCGCGTCCGTATCGCCGGCGATCAGGCCCGAGACCGTCCCATCGTCGAGCACGGTCAGGGCGATCGTGTCCGTCGGAATCTGGATGCCCGGGATCATTGGGTAGCCCTGGGCGGTGACGAGGTTGCCCTGGCTGTCGAGCTTGAAGGAGCCGTCGCGGGTGTAGACGGTCTCACCGCCGCTGCGCTGCACCTGGAAGAAGCCGTCCCCGTCGACGGTGAAGTCGAGGTCCCGGCCGGTCTGGGTGCGGTCGCCCTGGGTGAAGATGCGCTGGGTGCCCGAGACCTTCACGCCGTGGCCGATCTGCACGCCCGTCGGGAGCTGTTCGCCCGTCGAGGAGGTCGCGCCCGGCGTCTGCAGGATCTCGTAGAAGAGGTCCTGGAACTCCGCGCGCGTCTTCTTGAAGCCAGTGGTCCCGATGTTGGCCAGGTTGTTGGCGATGTTGTCGATGCGCAGCTGCTGCGCCTCCATGCCCGTGGCCGCCGTGAACAGTGCTCTCATTACTGCGAGATCTCCCTCAACAATGCTTGGGTCGCGCCGTCGCTGGCCTGTAGCGTCTGCAGACTGGCCTCGAAGGAGCGTTGAATCATCATCAGCTCCGCCAGGGCGCGAACGGTCTGGACGTTCGAGCCTTCCACGGAGCGTTCGGCGAGCTGGACGTTCGCGAGCGGGCGCACGACGGCGCCCTCGGCGAGCGTGAAGCGGTTCGAGCCTTCCTTCACGAGGTCGGCCGCGTCGATCTCCACCACCTTCAGGCGGCCGAGCGTCTGGCCCTGATCGTCGACGATCTCACCGCTCGCGACGATCTCCACGGGCCGGTCCCCGAGTTCGATCGGTCCACCGTCTCCGGCCACCGGGATCCCCTGCTTCGTCGAGAGCTGCCGGTTGGCGCCGATCGAGAAATCCCCGGCGCGCGTGTAGCGCGGGCCCTCGGGACTCAACAGTTCGAAGTAGCCTTCGCCCTGGATCGCGACGTCGAGCGGCGAGCCCGTCCGGGTGATCGTGCCGGGCCGCGTGTCGATGCTCGCGCCGTCGATCTCGACGAAGGACATGGCATCGGCGCCCCGCGCGGGGCCGTCCTCGAAGCGAATCTGGGCGTTCAGCGTCGCGGAGAAAGCCGTCTGATCCCGCCGGAACCCCACCGTGTTGGCGTTCGCGAGGTTGTTCGAGACGACCTCGAGCTGGCGCAGCCGAGCCTTCGCACCGCTTGCGGAGACGAACAGTTCGTCGGGCATGGGAACCTCCCGGCCTCCCTTAGAGCAAGGCGCGTGCCACCGGCGGGTGGCGCGGAAAACCTCTGAAATCGCTTCGCTTTTTGCCTGATCGGGCCCGCTCGGGGGGAGCGGCCCTCGGCAACTCTTGCCGGGCGGGTTTCAGCGGGAAACCGCGCGGGCCGGGCGCGAATCGCTAGCTTCGAGCGATGCGCCTGCTGCTCTGCATCGCCGTTCTCGCTGCCCTGGGTTTCGCGCCGACGGCGCCGGGTCCGGCTCGGGCCGACGACCTCGATCCCCTGCGCATTCCCGAAGAGGCGCTCTCGAAGTCTTCCGCGCCGCCGCTGAGGGAGCTCGCTCCCGCCGAGGCCGCGCGCCTCGCGATCGCACCGCGGCGCCCCGGGCCGCCGACGCGCGTGGACCTCGGCCTCGAGTATCCGGACGATGGGACCGTCTTCAGCTTCGGAGGCGAGGCCTACCTCGCGGGCCGGATCGACGCGCCCTTCGGGACGCCCGGCCGCGTCGACGCCATCTTCGTCCTCGACGTGTCGGGTTCGACCGAGCGCCCGACCCGTCCGAACGTCGACCGCGTCCGGGAGCGCGTCCGAGGGACACCCCGGGAGCGCGACGTCAGCATCCTGCGGACCGAACTCGAATCCGCGCGCATCCTGCTCTCGGACGTCGATCCGCGCGATACCCGGATCGGGCTGATCGCCTTTTCGGCGGGCGACCGTTTCGACCCGCCCCGGCCCGGACACGGCGCCTGGACCGAGGTCACCCTGACCCGCGACACCGACGTCCTGGCGGAAGGCCTCGATCGCATCGAGCGCGAGGGAGCCGGCGGGAGCACCAACATGGCCGGGGCGCTCGACCGCGCCGTCGACGAGCTCGTGGGCCGGGGCTGGTCGAAGCCGGACCCGGAAGCGCAGCCCGTCGTCGTGTTCTTCACCGACGGCACGCCGACCCACCCCCACGCCGAGGAACGCGACAACGAGATCGCCGTGTTGCACGCCGCCGAGCGCGCGGCGGCGCACGGGGTCCGCGTCTTCAGCTTCGCCGTGGGGCCCGAAGCCCTGGCGCGCCCCCTCGCCACCGTCGAGATGGCCCGGCGGACGGGGGGCGTCTTCACGCCCGTGCGGCGGGCCCAGGACCTGAACGTCGCCGTGCAATCCCTTCCCCTGCGCGGGCTGGAAGAGTTCGCGATCGAGAACCTGACGCGTCAACGCGGCGCCCACCGCATGCACCTCTCCCGGGACGGCCGCTTCGACGCGCTCGTTCCGCTCGTGCCCGGACGCAACCGGCTCCGGGTTCGTGCGGTCGTGGCCGGCATTCCGGTCGCCGTCGAGCGCGAGGTGCACTACGCGCCCGGGTCCGCGCGGGCGTTCATTCCGGCGGAACTCGAGGAGCGGCGGAGCCGCCTCTCCCGCAAGGGTGGGCGCGAGCTCGAGGTCGCGGCCGGCGAGGACGCTGCGATCCGCCGGTCGATCGAGGCCGACCGGGAGCGAATCGAAGCCGACGCGGCACGACAGCTTCGCGAGCTGACCGTCGACGTCGCATCGCCGCCGCCGAGCGACTAACGCCGGTCTCGAGCCGGGACCCGCTCCGCGCTAGGCGCGGATGTCGACGCGTTCGCCCTTGCCGTCCTCGACCGGCTTGTCGTCGTCGGACTTCCCGGACGGCTTCTTCTTGCGCTTCTCCCGCTCCTGGCGCCGGCGCTGCCGGTCGCGGTCCACTTCCGCGACGGGCTCCGGTACCGCCGGGCGCTCGATCGGGGGGAGGGTGACTCCGTCTCCTCCAGCCATGGCGCGTCCTCCGAATCACCTTCCGCTAGGGCGATGTGAACCCCGCGGAGTGTTCGTGTTGCTCCTGGGTCAAGGCCCAGACCTCTTCCCAGTCCGAATCCTTCAAGCCGAGGTAGGACCACGCCGGCATCGCCGGGACGTCGATCTCCTCGATGGGGCCCCGGCGGCCCACGCCGAGCCGCGTGCACAGGCTCGTGGTCACGGTGGCGAGCGCCGTCATGCGGCCTTCCTCGGGCGTGAGCTTCGCCAGGCTCTCCGGCTCGTGGTGGTACCGGATGGCCGCCTCGAGGTTCCCGGGGAGCTTCCACTTCCGGGCGACCTGGGCGCCGATCTCCGCATGGTCGAAGCCGAAGACCTCCCGTTCGACGTCGGCGAAGCTGCGGCCGTCGTTGTAGGTCGTGCGGATCACGTCGTCGTATTCGTCGTGGGAGCAGTTCGAGAGCGCGATCTTGCCGAGGTCGTGCAAGAGGCCCACGGTGAAGGCTTCCTCGCGCGGGATGCCGATGCCGCCGTACTCGCCGAGCGCGCCGGAGACCGTGCTCGCGACGATCGCGTGCTCCCAGAGGAGCTTCTCCGTCAGGCCGAAGTGGCGGAACGACTGATTCAGGGAGGCGGCCATCACCAGGCTGCGCACGGTCCGGAAACCGAGCAGCGAAATCGCGTGGGCGAGGGTCTCGATCGAACGTGAGAACCCGTAGAGCGACGAGTTCGCCACCTTCAGGATGCGGCTCGCGATCGCCGGATCGGTCTCGATCACCCGCTTCAGGTCGTCGACGCTCGTCTCGGGGTTCTCGACGAGCTGCATGACCTTCTGCGCGACCATCGGCACGGTCGGGAGGTCTCCGACCTTGTTCAGGTAGCGGCTCAGTTTGGTGTTCATGATGGGGTGACTCCGGCTGGGTTGCGGCGTGGGATGGGTTGGGGCGCGGGCTTCGATCCGGGTTTCCGGGCGACGGTGACGAGGGCGTCGGCGAGGGGCAGGAGACGGCGCGCGAAGGGCGACTGCGGGAAGGCCAGCGACACCGGCTGCTGCAGACGGGCGGCTTCCCCGACCTTGGGGTCGCGCGGAAGGAACCCGGAGAGCGCGATCGGCGCCGAGAGAAACCGGCGTGAGAGTCGATCGAGCTGGGTGTGGGTGCGATGGGCCTCGAGCTCGCTCTTGGCGTGGTTCACGACGAGGGAGAGATCCAGGGCCGGGGCATAGTGACGCAGCACCTTCCGGGTCGCGTACGCGTCCGCCAGGCTGGTCGGCTCGGGGGTCGTGACGAGCAGGCCGCGCGTGCACGCCGCTGCGAGCCCGACGACGGAGGAGCCGATGCCGGCGCCGGCGTCGATCAAGACCAGGTCGAACTCCCGCGCCGCGTTCCAGAGCTCGGCGACCAGACGCGTGAGACGGTTCCCGCCGAGGGCGGCGAGCTCGCTCCGCCCCGACGCCGCGGGCAGCACGTGGATCCCGCCCGGGCCGGGCAGCAGGGCCTCGGAGAGGCTGCATTCGCCGGCGACCACGTCCGCGATCGAGCGCTCGGGGACGAGGCCGAGCAGGACGTCGATGTTCGCCAGACCGAGATCCCCGTCCACGACCAGCACGCGCGTGCCCCGCGCAGCCGCGGCCACGCCGAGGTTCACGACCAGGTGCGTCTTCCCGACGCCACCCTTCCCACTGACGACGGCCACCGGCCGCGGCGCGCTCACGGGCGGCCCTCCACGCCGAGCAGCGCGTGCGCGAACGGTTCGGGCTCGGCGACGCGGAGGTCCTCCGGGACGCGCTGTCCCGTCGCCGTCCAGGACAGCGGAGGCGTGGTCTCGTCGAGGAGCAGATTCGCGGCGGGTGCGAAGGAGACGCACTCGTCGAGTTTCGTCAGCACGAGCGCCTCCGGTCCGAGCGGTGCGTAGCGCTCGCGTTCGTGCGCGAGCTGCTCGGCGCCGGCCGTGGCCGAGAGCACCAGACTCACTCGCGTGGGGCCGCCCGCCGCATCGCGCAGGCGGCGTAGGCCGGCGAGGGCTTCGGGATCGGCACTGCGGCCCGCCGTGTCGACGAGCACCCGTCGCGCGGGCCGTGCCCGGATGCGCTCCCCGAGCGCTTCGGCGTCGCCGGCCGTCGCAAAGGGGACGCCGAGGCTCCCGGCGTAGCGTTCGAGCTGCTCGACCGCGCCCAGACGATGGACGTCGGTGGTGACCAGCGCGACGCCGCCAGGCTCCTCCCTCCCGCGCGCCGCCAGCTTGGCCAGGGTCGTGGTCTTGCCGGCGCCGGTCGGGCCGACGAAGAACTCGACCTCGATGCCGTCGTCGGCCCGGGGCGGGAGCATGCGATCGTCGAGTTCCGCCCGCAGCGCGGCCGCCAGGGCGGCGCGCTCGTCCTGGCCGACCTCGGGCCGGGCCGCAGCCGCGCGCCCGAGGACCCACGCATGGCGCGGGGCGAGCCCACCGGCGAGCAGGTGACCAGCGAGCCGGGTTTCGATGGGCCCCTCGCCTTCCGGCCTTCGTCCGCGGGCGAGCTCGGCCGTCCAGGCCCGGAGCTCCGCGAGTTCCTGGAGCGCTTCGTCCTGGTTCGCGCCGGCGCGGTCCAGACCGTCGATCCGTTCGCGCAGGGCGCGGAGTTCGCGCGCGACGTTCGCGTCGACGCGGCCCTCCCCTTCGTGCGGCGCGGCCGCTCTCGTGGACCTTCGTGACTCGGGGGAGTCCGTCGTCGCTTCGCTCCGCTCGGCCGCGGCCGTGACCTCGACCCACGTTCGGCCGAGCAGGCCGAAGGGCCCCTGCCCCTTCCGGACCGTTCGCGTGTCGAGCACGAGCGCATCCGGCCCGAGCGCGGCCTTCACCTGCTGCACGGCCTCGAGCATGGTCGGCGCCGAGAAACGTTTAATGTGCATCGGCGAGCCTCACGATCCCGTCGCCCACGATCTGGACGTCCGAGGGGAGTTCGTTGTGGGAAACCACGGCGAGCCGCGGGAGCACGCGCCCGAGGATCTGCCGGAGCGGGGAGCGAACCGTCTGCGACGAGAGGAGAACCGGGCCGCGCCCGTCCGAGACCCCGCCGATCTGTTCGACGGTGGCCTCGATCCCCTTCACGAGCCGGTCGAGGGTCTGGGGGTCGACCGAGAGGTACGAACCGCTGTCCGAGCGCTGCACGCCCTGCCGGAGGGTGTCTTCGACTTCGGGCGCCAGGGTGATCACCCGCAGCGCGCCCTCCGGCGTCTGGTAGCGGCGCGTGATGGTCCGCCCGAGGCGCTCGCGCACGAGGTCCGTCAACAGGTCCGGATCCTGGATCCGCGGCGCGTACTCGGCCAGGGTCTCGAGGATGGTCGGCAGGTCGCGCACGGAGACCCGTTCGGCGAGCAGGCTGCGAAGCGTCCGGTGCAGGACCGAGACGTGCACGATGTTCGGCACGATCTCCTCGACCACCTTCGGCGCCGTCTCCGCCAGCTGGTCGAGCAGCTCGCGGACCTGTTGGCGCGAAAGCAGGTCCGGAGCGTGGCCCCGGATGACCTCGGAGAGGTGGGTCGCCACGGAGGTCGACGCGTCGACCACGGCGTAGCCGGACGCCGAGGCGCGCTCGCGATCGCGCTCCTGCACCCAGACGGCCGGCAGGCCGAAGGCCGGATCCTTCGTCTTGATGCCCGGAACCTTCGGCGCGTTCGGGTCGCCCTTCAGGGCGAGCCAGCGCCCGGGCGGAACCTCGCCCTTCGCGACCGGGTTGCCGCGGACCAGGATCGAATACGTGTTCGGTTCGAGCTGCAGGTTGTCGCGGATGTGGACCAGGGGCACGACGAACCCGAGCTCCGAAGCCAGCTGTTTGCGGATGCCGCGGATGCGTGTCAGCAGCTCGCCCCCGCGTTCGGGGTCCACGAGGCCGACGAGCCCGTAGCCGATCTCCAGTTCGAGCTCGTCGAGCGCGAGGGCTCCCTTGACCTCCGCCTCCTGGGCGGCGGCCTGGGCCTCCGGGTCGGGGGCCTCCGTTCCCTCCTCCGGGACGGCGGCCGATTCCTCCTCGGGTTTCGAGACGGTCCGCGCGAGGATGCCCGCACCGGCGGCCAGCGCGGCGAACGGCACGAAGGGAAGACCCGGCGTGAGCGCCATCGCCCCGAGCATCACCGAGGCGACGCCGAGCGCGCGCGGCTGCAGGAAGACCTGCTGGCGGACCTCTTCGGCCAGGGGGGCCCCGGCCGCGGCCCGCGCCACGATCACACCGGCGGCGGTCGAGATCACCAGCGCCGGGACCTGGGAGACGAGGCCGTCCCCGACGGTCAGGAGCGTGTAGGTCTCGAGCGCGTCCTCGAAGCCCAGGCCGAGCTGGGCCACGCCGATCACGAGGCCGCCGATCACGTTGATCAGCATGATCACGATGCCCGCCATCGCGTCGCCCTTGACGAACTTGCTGGCGCCGTCCATCGCGCCGTAGAAGTCCGCCTCACGCTGGATGTCCGAGCGGCGCTGCACCGCCTCCTGGTCGTCGATCACGCCCTGGTTCAGGTCCGCATCGATGGCCATCTGCTTGCCGGGCATGGCGTCGAGGGTGAAGCGCGCGGCCACCTCGGCGATGCGCCCGGCGCCCTTCGTGATGACCATGAAGTTGATGATCACGAAGATGAAGAAGATCACGAGACCGACGACGTAGTTGCCGCCGACGGTGAAGTTCCCGAACGCCTCGATCACGTGGCCCGCGGCGCTCGCCCCGTCGCCACCGCGCAGGAGGATCAAACGCGTGCTCGCGACGTTCAGTCCGAGCCGGAAGAGCGTCAGCATCAGCAGGAGCGACGGGAAGACGGAGAACTCGAGGGGCCGCTCGGCGTAGAGCGCGAGCAGCAGGGTGATCAGGCCGAGGGTGAGCGAGACCGAGACCAGCAGGTCCAGCAGCGCCGGCGGCACCGGGACGATCAGCAGCGCGAGGATGAAGAAGAACGCCGCGCCGATCGCGATTTCCTTGCGTCCGCCGTCCATCAGGCCACCCCGGCCGCGGCGGCGGGCGCCGGGCGGCCCCCGCGCAGGCGGTAGACGTAGGCCAGCACCTCGGCCACGGCCTGATAGAGGTTCTCGGGCACCTCGCGCCCGACCTCGACGGTCTTGTAGAGGACCTGGGCCAGGGGCCGGTTCTCGACCAGGGGGATGCCGTGCTTTCGCGCCTCCTCCCGGATGCGGAGCGCGACGTATCCGCGCCCCTTGGCGATCACCTTCGGTGCGCCGGCGGCCGCCTGCTTGTAGGAGAGGGCCACGGAGAAGTGCGTCGGGTTGGTCACCACGACGTCGGCCTCCGCGACGTCGCGGATCATGCGCTGTCGCGTGAGCTCCCGCTGCATCTGGCGCATGCGGCTCTTGATCTGCGGGTCGCCGTCGCGCTGCTTGTGCTCGTCGCGGACCTCCTGCTTGGTCATCTTGAGCTTCTCTTCGTGGCGATACCGCGTCCAGAAGACGTCGGCGATCGCCAGGAAGGTGAGCATGATGATCGCGAGGATGCACATCTCGACCGCCATGCGGCCCATCTCGGTCATCGCCGTCCAGATCGAGGCGTCGACCAGGACGTAGACCTGCTCGAGGTCGTCGGCGATGGTGAACCATGCGGCCACGACGATGATCGCGATCTTGACCGGCGCCTTCGCCAGCTCGAAGATCTTGTTCTTGTCCACCAGCCGCTTCATGCCCTTGAAGAAGCTGACGCGGCTCCACTTCCAGCCGAGCGCCTTGCTCGCCCACATGGGTCCGGTCTGGAGCCAGTAGCTCGCGAGTCCCGCCAGCATGATCAGGCCGAGGATGGGCGTGAGGGCGATCATGGTGCGCTGGCCGTGGTGGATCAGGACGGCGTGGAAGTCCGCCATCGTCGTCGGGTGGATCTCCTTGCCGCTCCAGACGTCGTAGGACTGCGTGCCGACGGTCGACACCACCGACGTGCCGATGCCGGCGAGGAGGCCGATCAGCACCACGAGCAGTACGAGCACGGACGGCACCTCACGCGAGGTCGCGACGTCGCCCTGGTCGCGGGCGTCCTGCCGCTTCTTCGCGGTGGCCGGCTCGGTCTTTTCGCCTTCGGCCATGGACTAGACCCCTCCGACCAGCCGAGCGAGCATCTCGCTCCACGCGAGGATCTCCCGCCCGGAAGCGCGGATCAGCGCGCCCGAGCCGAAGCTCAACATGGCGAGCCCCATGACCACGTGGGCCGGGAGCTGCAGCATCATCAAGTTGAGCTGGGGCACCGCGCGCGCGAGGATGCCGAGCCCCAGGTTCGAAAGGGTCATCGCGACGACCACGGGCATGGCGAGCTGGAGCGCCATGCTGAAGAGCTTTCCGCCCATGCTCGCGATCTCGAAGAAGAACCCGGCAGCGGGGGCCCCTCCTCCGATCGGCCAGGTCTGGAAGGAGAGCGCGAAGGTCTCGATCATCCAGTGATGGCCGCCCACCGCGAAGAAGACGCCGATCACGAAGAGGTCGAACAACGAGGCGAGCGCCACCGAGGTCCCGCCGGTGTTCGGGTCGAGGACGCGGGCGTGGGAAAGACCCGATTCGATCGAGAGGATCTCGCCGAAGAGGCTGAACGCCGCGAACAGAAGCCGGGTCCCGAAGCCGATCATCACGCCGATCAGGACCTCCCGGCCGCCCGCCGCGAGCAGGACGATCGCCGAGAGTTCCCTCGGGTCGAATCCGGGGGCCGGCTCGAGCGGCAGCGCCAGGACCACCGAGAGCGCGATCATCACGCGCACCCGTGCCGAAACGGCCATGTGACCGAAGATCGGTGCCGAGAGCAGCAACGCCGCCATTCGGATGGCGCCGAGCATCAGCAGCACGACCTCGTCCATCGCGAAGTGGACGCTCATGAAGGAGCTCCGCTGCTCATGGCGCGACCTTCACGGCGTATTCCATCAGGTAGATGCCGTAGTCGCGGACCGTCCCGAAGATCCACGGGAAGAGCAGCGCGAAGGTGCCCAGCACGGCGACGATCTTCGGCACGAAGGTGAGGGTCTGCTCGTTCACCTGCGTTGCGGCCTGCAGGATCGAGATGATGAGACCGACGGACAGCGCCGCCATCAGCACCGGCGAGGAGACCAGCAGCGCCGTGAAGATCGTCGAGCGCAAGAGCGTCGTGATCTGCTCCATCTCCATGCCTACAGCAATCCCGAGACCAGGGCCTTGATGATCAGGTTCCAGCCGTCGAGCAGGACGAACAGCATGATCTTGAACGGAAGGGAGATGATGATCGGGGGCAGGACGATCATGCCCATCGAGATCAGCATGCTCGCGATGACGAGGTCCACGATCAGGAACGGCAGATAGACCATGAAGCCGATCTCGAAGGCCGTGCGGATCTCGCTGATCAGGAACGCCGGGAGCAGGTTCGAGAAGCGGATGTCGGCCGGATCCTCGGGCAGGGTCTTGCCCGCGAGGTCGGCGAACAGCGCCAGGTCCGACTCCCGCGTGTGTTGGGTCATGAAGGTGTGCACGGGCTTCACGCCGCGCTCGAGAAGCTCCTCCTCCCCGATCTCCCCGGCGACGTAGGGGTCGTAGGCCGTCTCCTTCATCTCGGCTCCGACCGGCGCCATCACGTAGAAGGTGGTGAAGAGCGCGAGACCGACGATGATCTGGTTCGGCGGGAGCTGGTGGATGCCCATGGCCTGCCGCAACAGCGACAGCACGATGACGATGCGCGTGAAGGACGTCGCGACCAGGAGCAGGGAGGGTGCGACGGAGAGCAGCGTCATCAGCAGGACGATCTGCAGCGTCGACGAAATTCGATCCGGCGCGGTGGCGCCCTCGAGGGAGAGGGTCACGGAGGAGCCGTCGCCCGCGGTCGAGACGGTCTGGGCGAAGGCCGGCTCCGCGGCCCCCAGACACAGCGCCAGGGCCGCGCCGATCCCCGCCGTGCGGAGCACCTGGCGCACGGTCTGCCACCAGCCCTCCACGTCCGGCCCGTCGCTCGCTTCTTCCGATTCCTTGGCCGGCGCCGGCGGGAGCTCGCGAAGGAGTTCGATCGAGCCTTCCCCGGCCCCAAGCAGGAGCCGCTCCCCGTCCACCTCGACGACCAGGAGACGCTGCTTCCCACCGAGCGCACAGGACTCCGTCACGCGGACGCTCCGACGGGCCGAGACCCGGGGCAGAACGCCGCGCAAGGCGAGCCGCAGGGCGATCAAGACGCCCAGGACCATGAGCAGAGCCGATACGGATTCGAGCCACACCCCCCGGTGCCCCCTTTCCTTCCCCGGACGCCGGCCTAGTGCCCGGCGCCCGCGGTTCCGACCACTTCGACGATCCGCACCGCGACCTGGTCGTCGACGACCGTCAGTTCTCCCCGCGCCACCACGCGCCCGTTGACGAGCACGTCGGCGGGTTCGCCCGAGGAGCGATCCAGCTCGACCACCGAGCCCTTCGCGAGCTGGAGGATCTCGCGGACGTTCATGCGGGCGCCGCCGACCTCGACGGTCACGTGCAACGGGACGTCGAGGACGAGATCGAGGCCGTCGCCGGCCTTCTGCGCCTCCATGCCTGCGGCGGCGGGCGCAGCCTCCTGCGGGATCTCTTCTGCGTTCTCGACGGTCGCTTCTTCGGACATCTCTCTTCTCCCCTCGCGAACTCGCGAGGCCTAGAGCCGTTCGGTGATCTGGATCGCGAGCCGGTTGCCCACGGCCCCCCGCAGCCCCCGGAACTTCGGGCGCCCTTCGATCCGGACCACGAATTCGCCATCCCGCTCGGTGTCGAGCGGAAGCACCTGGCCGACCTCGAGCCCGGCGAGGGCACGCAGGGTCAGGTCGAGTCCCCCGGCTTCGACTCGCAGGGAAACCGCGGTGTCGAGCACGGCGTCCTCGAGCTCGCAGCGCCGCGTGGGTGCGACCCGCGCGGGGCTGCCCGCCAGGGATTCGAAGGGCCCCGCCGGCAGCGCCAGACGCATCCGCCCGAAGTCCGAAAGGCCCTCCACCTCGAAGGTGGCGACGAGCATCGGGTCGTGGGCGTCCTCGTAGAGGCGGTCGAGACCGTCCACGGTGAGGACGCGGGAGCGAAGCTCCACCAGATCCTGCCAGGCGGCATCGAGGGTCGAGAGCAGCTCGCTCGAGAAGTGGCGGTAGTAGCGCTTCTCGATCCGCGTGTACGGGCGCGCCACCGGCGCGGCAGCCTTGACGCTCGGTGCGCCGTAGGAGAGCGCCATCATCGAGAAGAGCAGCGGACGGCCGAGCCACAGGTAGCCGACGGCGTTGTTCGGCGAGAACTCGACGACCGTCAGGAGGTCCGAGGGAGGAATGGCCTCGGCGAGCTCGCCGGAGGACATGGTCTCCCAACGGGAGAGCGGAAACTGGACGGTCGTCTGATGGACCGAGGAAAGGCGGCGGGCCTGCTCGTGGGCCCAGTGTTCGAGGTGGCGTCCCAGTGCGGTCGGCGCAGAGGCGCGCGCGCGTCCGCCCTCGCGGCCGGCGCCCGCGCGCTCGCCATCCTTCTCGCTGCGCTCGTCGGCCAGGGTGGCCAGGAGCGCATCGAGCTCGTCCCGCGAGAGGACGTCTCCGCGGACGGCCCCTTCACTCACTGGACGACGAACTCCGTGAACATCACCTGCCGGACCGCGCCCGACTCGAGCATCCCGTTGATGCGCTCGGCGATGGCCTCCTTGAGCAGCACCTTCCCCTCGAAGTCCGTCACGTCCGAGAGGCGGCGAGAGGAAAGCAGGACGATCACGCCGTCGCGCACCTGGGGCAGGCGTTCCTCGAGCTCCGTTCGCACGGTGGGCGATTCGGCCTCGAGCTCGATCTTCACCTTCAGGTAGCGGGCGTAGTCGTGGCCCGTGATGTTCACGACGAAGGGCTCGAGGGCCAGCACGCGCTCGGCGAAGGCTTCGCCGCCGGCGGCGACGTCTCCCGTCGCCTCGGCGCCCTCCTCCATCGTCGCGGCGTCGCCGGCTTCGATCTCGCCCTCCGCGGCCACCTGGGCCTCGAGCTCGGCGAGCCGGTCCGCATCGGGTTTGATCGCCACGTAGGCCGCGCCCGCCCCGACGCCGAGCGCCGCGACCGCAGCGCCGATCATCATGATGAGCGAGCTCTTGCCTCCGCCTTCGGCGGCGGCTTCTTCCTCGGTGCTTTCGGTGGTCTCTTCTTCGGCCATGGATGGATCCTCCGAACCTGGTGACTAGCCGTGGCTAGCGCCGACCGGGCGTGGCTAGGGCTGCGGCTGGACGGACTCGGGCGGGCGCGATGCGGACGCGTCGATCCCGAACTCCTTGAGCCGGCGCCAGAGCGTGGTGGTGGAGATGTTCAACAGCTCGGCCGCGCGCTTGCGGCTCCAGCCGACCTTCTCGAGCGTGTCGATGATGTGGGCGCGCTCGAGGGTCTGAAGGCTCTGGATGCCGTTCGACGGCAGGGCGACGCGGCGCTCGAGGATGCGCCCGGGCAGGTCGTCGCGCAGGACGCGATCGGTGCGGCAGAGGGCCACGGCGCGCTCGATCGAGTTCTCGAGCTCGCGCACGTTGCCGGGCCAGTCGTAGGCGAGCAGGGCCTGCATGGCCTCGTCGCTCACTTCGCCGACGTCCTTCCCGATCTTCGCAGCAAAGCCGCGCAGGAAGTGGCGCGCCAGGAGCGGGACGTCCTCGATGCGGTCGCGCAGCGGCGGCACGTGCACCGGGATCACCGCCAGCCGGTAGTACAGGTCTTCCCGGAACGTTCGGCGGGCGACCTCGTCCTCGAGATTCTTGTTGGTGGCGGTGACGAGGCGGACGTCGACGAGACGCGTGGCCTCCCCGCCCACGGGGCGGATCTCGCCGGTCTGCAGGAAGCGCAGCAGCTTCGCCTGCATCGAGAGCGGCATCTCGGCGACCTCGTCGAGGAACACCGTGCCCTGGTGGGCGTGCTCGAACAGCCCCTTCTTGTTGCTGCTCGCTCCGGTGAAGGCTCCGCGGCGATGCCCGAACAGCTCGCTTTCGAGGAGCGTCTCGGGGAAGGCCGCCGAGTTCACTGCGCTGAAGACGCGCTCGCGGCGCCGGCTCGCGTTGTGGATCGCGCGCCCGACGAGCTCCTTGCCGGTGCCCGTCTCCCCGGTGATCAGGACGGTGCTGTCCGTGTCGGCGACCTTGCCGACGAGCTCGAGCAGCTCCCGCATCTTGCGGGAGTCGCCGATGATGCCGGCGAAGGAATCGCGCCCGGCGTCGGCGCGCTGGCTCGGCGGGGCCGCCGCGGACTCCGCCCCGCTGCCGCCCGCCGCGAGGCATTCGCGGACGATCGGCTCGAGGTCGGCCATCTCGATGGGCTTGCGGACGTAGCTGTGGGCGCCGAGCTGCATCGCCTCGACGGCGTCCTCGACGGTGCCGAAGCTCGTCATCAGGATCACCTGGGTGCCCGGGCTCGCCGCGCGGACGGCGCGCAGCACCTCCATCCCGTCCATCCCCTGGAGCCGAACGTCGCTCAGGACCAGGCCGAAGGGGGTGTCGCGCACCATCGCCACGGCCTCTTCCCCCGTGGCGGCGGTTTCTACGTCGAAACCCGCTCGCCGCAGGGCCGTGGCCTGGGCCATGCGGATCGTCTTTTCGTCGTCGACGACGAGAATCTGGGACACGTCTCGTGCTCCTTGCTCAGTTCGTCGGGCGCGAGCCCGTGGGGTCCGTTTGGGTTTCCGAGGTTCCTGCGTGCGAGGGAGGGCCGTTGCGGGGGAGCAAGAAGCGGACCCGGGCGCCGCCCGACTCCGAGGGTTCGAAGGTCAGCGCCCCGCCGTGGGCCTCGACGATCTCCCGCGAGACGGCGAGCCCGTGGCCGGTTCCTTCCGCGCGAAGGCTCACGCCGGTCGCGAAGAGACCCTCGACGTCGCCCGCCGGAACCCCCGGGCCGTCGTCCCGGACCTCCACGCGCAGGCCTCCGCCGGTGGCCCGCTCGGCGAGGACCGTCACGTTGCCCTCCCGGTCCACCGCCTGGACGGCGTTCAACACGAGGTTCCAGAGCACCTGGGTCACGGCGTCGCGGTCCATCGGGATGGGTTCGAGGCCGGGCTCGAGGCGCAGGTGGAAGCGGACGTCGGCGGGCGCGCGCGGGTCGAGTCGGACCAGGGCGACCACGGCGTGGATCAACTCTTCGATGGCGGTGGCGTCGACGGCGCGAACCGGCCGCCACCCCGCCGCCGCGGAGCGTTGGATCAGGCGGCGGAGGCGGCGCCCTTCGGTGAGGACGCAGTCGGCGAGCTCGACGTCGTCGGGATCCTCGAGGCTTCCGCGCAGGACCGAAACGGCCTGGGTCATCGCGACGAGCGGGTTCGCGAGTTCGTGGGCGACGGAGGCGGGCAGCCGGATCTCGGAGGGCGGCTCGCAGGCCGGCGCCTCGGGGGCCCGTGCCGTGCGATCTGAAGCGTCCGGCCTTTCAGGCCGCGATGCCTTCCGCTGACTCACTTTCGATCCCCCTCATTTTGAGCCACCTACAGGCCCAGGGATCGGCGAGTCACACGCGGTCTTTAGCTCCAACTCCGCGATTCCATGCGAAAAACCGCGCCGGGGGAATCGAGGGGGCCGCCGCTCAGCTTGAAATCCTTGTTGAAACGGGATGTTGCAAGCGTTTCACGGCGAACGGTTCGGGCGGCCTCGTCAGTCGAAAATCCCCGCCTCTTCGAGGACCCGGGCCGGGGAACCGGGCGCGTAGCGCGAGGTCGCGTGGGAATCGCGCAGGAAGACGAACTCCACGCGGCGGTTCGTCGAGCGGCCGCCCTCGGAATCGTTGGGGACGAGCGGGCGGGTCTCCCCATAAGAGGTGGCGCTCATGCGCGAGCGGTCGAGGCCGTTCTCCTCGGAGAGGTGGTCGAGGGTCGAGATCGCACGGCCGGCCGCCAGGTGCCAGTTGCTCGGATAACGCTCGCTCTCGATGTGCTGGTCGTCGCTGTGCCCCTCGATGCTGATCTGGTTGGAGACCTTGCCCGCGATCTCCGAGATCCGCTCGAGCAGCGGCGCGGACTCCTCGCTGATCTCCGTCCCGCCGGAGCCGAACAGGAGCTTCCCGCTCACGCGCAGGACGACGCCGCGCTGCTCGTTCTCGACCTCGACGGCGTCTTCGAGCTGGAGCTCCCGGACCACGCGCTCGATCTCGGTCACGAGCCGGCGCGACTCGTCGCTCTGGCTGTGGCCCGTGGTCGGCGTCTCGAGGATGTCGAGCTGGGGCGAGGACGGCGTCGCCGAGAACTCGATGGGCGACGTCGAGAGCGACCGGAAATCGGCGACGATCTCCTGCTGGACGCCGAAGGCGCTCTGCAGCGACCCCACCATCTGGGTGAACTTGATGATGTCCATGGTCGCGAAGGAGAGCAGGAGGACGAAGAAGCAGAGCAGGAGACTCATCAGGTCGCCGAAGGTCGCCATCCATGCCGGGGAACCGCCGTCGCCGCCGCCACCCTCTTCGATCTCGTCGGACACCGCCGGCTACTCGGCGTTCTTTTCGCGCTCGATGGGCGAGAGGTAGGCCTCGAGCTTCGACTGGATGAGCATCGTGTTGTCGCCCTTGAGGATCGACTCGACGCCGGCGATCGCGAGGCTCTTGGCCGCGACCTCGTCGTTGGTGCGCCCCTCGAGCTTCGAGGCGATGGGCCCGAAGATCACGAAGGCGAGGATCGCGCCGTAGAGAGTGGTGAGGAGCGCGACCGCCATGGCGGGGCCGATCGCGGACGGGTCCGAGAGGGTCTGGAGCATCTGCACCAGGCCGATCAGGGTGCCGATCATGCCCATGGCCGGCGCCGTCGCCTCCATGAACTTGAAGAGCTTCTGGCCGCGCTCGTGCCGGCGCTTCACCGCGGCGAGCTCGCTCGTGAGCGTGGCGCGGATCATCTCCGGCGAGAGGCCGTCGACACCGAGGCGCACGCCCCGCGCGAGGAACTCGTCCGAGATCTCTTCGCCTTCGAGCGCGACGAGACCTTCCTTCCGCGCCTTCTGGGCCAGTCCGATGATGATCGGGATCTGCTCGTCGAGGGGCGTGGTCTTGTCGAAGAACGCCTGCAGCATGACCTTGAACGCCCCGAGCACGTGGGTCATGCGCTGGTTGATGAAGGCCGCTGCGAACGTGCCGCCGACCACGATCAACAGACCGGGAGCGTTGGCGAAGGCCGAGAGCGAGCCACCGAGCAGCATCGAGCCGATGATCAACGCGAAGGCCGTGATCAGGCCGATAATGGTTGCGAGGTCCAATTCGAACCGCCTCGTCGCGCTCCGTTCCGGGCCAGCGTGGCCGGAACCGGGTCAGGTACGAGTGCTACATCGGCGCCCTTCCGCCGCCGCTGGATGGGCCCTTGCCCCTAGGCGTTCGGGGCCGGCGGACGGGGTTTCGCCCGAGACCGGCGGTTCCGGCTGCGCTTCGCGCCCGGGCGCGGAGGCGGCGGCGCGGCGAGGCGGTCGAACAGATCGCCGAGGGTCGCGACCTCGCCCGGGAGCCGCTCGAGCATCGCCAGCAGGAGATCCGCCGTCGCCGAGGCGTCGCCGGTCGCGCGGTGGCGGGCGCCGTTGTCGATTCCGAAGTGGCCGCAGAGGCGGTCGAGGTCGTAGCGGAGCAGTTCGGGCACGGCCCGGCGGCCGAGCTTTCGGGTGCAGAGGACGGGGGCGGCGAGGGTCGGGAGCCCGTAGCGAGCGAAGCCGCGGCGAACGAAGCCCGAATCGAAGGGCGCGTTGTGGGCGACGAACACCGCGCCGGGCGAGCGGTCGAGCCAGGCGCGGAAGCGGCGCAGGCAGTCGCCCTGGGGCGGCGCATCGCGAACCAGCGAATCGTCGATGCCGGTCAGGGCCGTGATCTTCACCGGGACCCGCCCCGAGGCCGGACGCACCAGGCTGAAGAACTGCGAGACCCGGCGCCCGGCCGCGAGGTGGACGGCCCCGATCTCGAGGATGTCGCACTGGCGCGAGAGCCCCGTCGTTTCCAGATCGACGACATGGAACTCCGCCCGGGCGAGCGGGGTCGATCTCCAGTCGGGCTCGGGCGATTCGACGGTGAGGTCTTCCGCCTGGAGCCAGGCCGGCACCGCCGAGGGCGGGCGTCCCAGAGCGGCTCCCACGATCTGGCGGGCCAGCGGCTCGGGGGGCGCGCTCGAGGCCGCGAGCAGGGCCCGCGCGACGTGGGCCACGGGAAGTCCCCCATCCTTTCGGCGCAGTTCCGCAAGGATCGACTCGAATATCGCGTTCGAGGCGGAGTCTGAAACAGACAGGCGACAGCGCTCCTGGAGGATCAGGAGGAGGGACCTCTACGGTATGGCACACCCCCTGCGCGTCAAGCCAGCGCACGGCCCGCAGACGCTCCGCCAAGCAGGCGCGCTAGATTGCCGGGCATGACGAGCTGCCCCGCACTCCGCTCCGCGCTGGCCCTCTGTTTCGTCCTGGCCGCGGCGGCGCCGGCGGCCGCCCAGCCTGGCTCCCAGAGCGCCCCCGCCGTAGCGCGCCCGACCTACCACCACGGGGGAGAGCTCCAATCCCACAGCACGGTCTTCTTCCTGGCGCTTCCCCAGGACGTCCCGGCCGACGACGTCGGCTTCGTGGCCGTCGGGGCCGCCCACTCCTTCGACCTCGAGAAGCTCGGGCAGGCCGGCGAGGTCCGTTTCATGCTGCCGGGCTCCGGAACCCAGGTCTCGGTCGCCAGCCGCTACCTCGCCAAGCCGGGCAAACCCTTCCGACTCCCGGGCGGCACGCTCCGCGGCGACTTCATCGTCTTCGCCCTCGACCTCGCGCCGAGCGGCGTGCGCATCCTCGACCCGGCGGTCGGGAAGCTTCCGCGCGCCGGAGAGCGGGTCCGCATCCTCGGCATTCCGAACGTCGGGCGCAGCGACCAGACCGAGCTGCGCGGGACGCTCGTCGAGGTCAGCAACGAACGGATCGAGGTGGACCTCGACGCGCCGGAGGACCTGCGCGGCTGGGGCGGAGCGCCGGTCGTGGCCGAGGGGTCGGGCCGGGTGCTCGGCATTCTCGAGGGCGCGTGGCCCATCGGCGGAACCTACCGCCTCGGCATCGCACCGATCGACGGCGTCCTCGACGCCTTGAAGACGCCGCTGGCCAAGGGGCTCGGCCAGCCGTTCTCCCACTACGAGAACTACGCCTGGGAGCTCACGCCGCCCAAGGGCAACCCCTTCGACCGCGAGGCCGAGGAGGACGACGGCGTCCCCGACCCGAAGCGCATGCGGCCGGTCCCCGTCGCCTCGAGCAACCGGACCACGACCGCTGCGGCTTCGCGCCCGTCCCCGCCGCGCCGCTACGTCGACCAGGGCGTCGGCGAGAGCGAGCTGCGCCTGGCCGTCGAGTATCCCGGCGAAGAAGCCGTCGTCGGCAACCGGGCCGGCGCCTTCCTGGCCGGCCGCGCGATGGCCGTCCACGGCGAGTTCAAGAAGTTCGACGTGATCTTCGTGATCGACACCTCGGGCTCGACCCACGAGCCGACGGGCCACGACGTCGACGGGGACGGCAGGGTCGGGAAGCTCCCTCTCGGCCCGGTCGGCGGGATCTTCGGGCTCGGCATGACGGACCCGGGCGACTCCGTGCTGGCCGCCGAGATCCTCGCGGCGCGACAGCTCCTGCTCGGGCTCGATCCGCGCAGCACCCGGGTCGGCCTCGTGACCTTCGCCGGGGAGTCGGCCCACGACCCGCAGCCCGGCGTCTTCCGCATCGGCGGCGGACGGCGGCAGCCCGCCATCACCGAGGAGCCGCTGACGCGCGACTACGAGCTCGTCGACGCCGCCCTGAAGCGCGTCTTCCAACGGGGCCCGAGCGGGCTCACCCACATGGCCGCGGGCGTCGACCAGGCCACGATCGAGCTCCTCGGCCTTCAGGGCTCGCTCTCCGAGGTCGACCCCGAGGCGGAGAAGATCGTGCTCTTCTTCACGGACGGGCAGCCCACCCTCCCCTACGACCACCTCGAACGGGCGAACGTCGAAGCCGTCTTCCGGGCCGCGGAGCGCGCGCGCCGCGGCGGCCTGCGCATCCACTCCTTCGCCCTCGGCCAGGAGGCCCTGGCCGGCCCGGTCGCCGTCGTCGAGATGGCCGAGCGCACCGACGGCTTCTTCACCCCGGTGCGCGACCCGGGCGACCTCGTCCAGGTCGTCGAGGTCGTGAAGTTCACGGAGATCGAGAGCGTCGAGCTCACGAACCGAACGACCGGGGACGTGGCGGAGCAGGTCCAGCTGAACGTCGACGGCTCTTGGACGGCGCTCGTTCCGCTCGAGGTCGGCCGCAACGAGATCGAGGTCACCGCCCGCGCCGACGACGGCCGCGTCGCGCGCCAGAAGGTCACCCTGCAGCACGCGCCCGGCGAGGCGGACCCCGAAGTGCCGCGCGAACTCGTGAGCAAGAAGAACCGGCTCCTCGAGCGCAAGCTGCTCGAACTGCGGCGGGGCCGCATCGCCGTGGAGCGCGAGGCCGCCGAGGCCGCGCGCAAGGAACTCCTCGTCGAGATCCAGCGCGAGCGCGCCAAGGCCGCGGCCGAGGCCGAGCGCCAGCGCAAGGAGCTCGAGCTCGACGTGGAAGGCGCACCCTAGGGCCGGCCTAGGCCAGCCAGTCGCCCGAGGCCACGACGTCGTGCCCCGCACGCGGGCCCGCGTACCGGTAGATCCAGCACGGATGCTCTCCCGACGGCGCGCGGGCGACCGTCCGCTCGCGCACGAAGAGGCTTCGCGCAGGATCCTCGGGATGGAACCCCTCGTACCGATCGAGCGGCTCCCACTGCTCTCCGGTCACGACCAGGAGCTCCCCGCGCACGCGGCCGGAGCCCCCGGGATCGGGCAGGAAGCCCGGGTAGTCGCCGAGGTCGAGGAGCAGGCCCGCGACCTCGGCCGGCTCGCGTTCGACGCCGTCGAGCCAGGCCAGCTGCGCCGGCGCGAGCCCCCGGCGCAGGGTGCCGTAGACGAACAGTCGACCGGGCTCCCCGGCGGCGCTCAGCGGGGGTCCCCCTTGCCTTCGCCCTCGGCGCCGAACATGCCGAGCTCGAGCCCCGTCTTCTCCTCACCGGGCTCGAGCCGCAGGTAGCGCGAGAGATAGTGGACGCCGATGTAGAACGGAACCGTGTCGAGCAGCGCCACGACGAGCTTGAACGCGTAGCCGGTCGCGATGAACGTCGCGAGCTGGCGCGCCAACGGGGCGTCCTCGTTGATCGGCAGCGCGTTCGCGTAGTAGTGGGTGATCAGGATGACGGCGGTGGTATCGACGATCTGGCTCACGACGGTCGAGCCGTTGTTTCTCAGCCAGAGGTGGCGGCCCTTCGTGAGCCGCTTCCAGAAATGGAAGAGCTGGACGTCGCAGAACTGCGCCGCCAGGTAGGCGAACATCGAGGCGGCCACGGCGCCGAAGGTCAGCTCGCGGATGCGGAAGAAGGCCCAGTCGTCGGCGTCCCGGGGCGGCATGCCCGTCGCCGGGTCGATCACCGAGAAGCCCGGCAGCTCTCCGCCGAGCCAGAGCAGGGCGACGACCCAGAGGTTCAGGATCAGGCCGACGAACACGACGAAGTTGGCCCGCCGGCGCCCGTAGAGCTCGCAGATGAAGTCCGTGCAGAGGAACGTCACGGGATAGGGCAGGACACCGACGGCCACGGCGAAGACCCAGGCGTCGGGCCCCTCGCCGATCTGGCCGAGGCGCAGGAAGCGGCTGATCCCGAGCACGTTCAGCAGGGCCAGGGTCCCGAGGAAGATCCCGGCCAGGATCAGGAAGACGCGCTCGCGCCGCTCGCGCAGGCGTTCGGGGTCGATGGGCGGCAGGTCGGACACGGAGTCGGACGCTAACCGAGGGTTCCGGCGGGGGCCAACGGTCCGGCCGGGGGCTCGATGCCTCGGCCCGGGAACCTAGCGGCGGTGGGCGTAGCGGTTCGTATCGAGCCCGCTGCCTTCGCGGACGGTGAACTGCTCGGTCTCGGTGAAGACCTTCAGGGGAACCCACTTCGGCCGCTCCGAGAGCCGGGGCATGCCGCTCGTCATGGCGCCCGTCGGATCGAGGACCCAGGGGTCGCGCGCGTCCTCGAACCAGAGCGTCACCATGTGGTGTTGCCCGTCGTCGGGGCGGTAGACGATCGCGCGGAACACCTCATCCTCGGAGAAGCCGTGGTCGCGCAGGAAGTGGTAGGCGAGCAGCTCGAGGCCGTCGCAGTCGTCGCCGTTGCGGTCGAGGGTTTCCTGGAGCGTCGCCCAGTGATCGACCAGACCGTCGGCGACGTAGTGACGCTTCGCGATCTTCTGCATCCAGCCGACGAGCTCCCGGGCCATCTCGCGCTTCGTGTCGCTTCGGTAGCGGAAGTAGCGGTCGCGCAGGCTCTCGCCGCGGACCTTCACGGTCGGGCGCCCGCTGGTCGAGACGGCCGGCGGCGGGTCGGCCAGCTCGGTGATCTCGGGCTGGGCCCGCTCCCGGAGCTGCCAGCCGCGGATCTTCGGCGTCCACGGGTCGAGGGCGCTCGGCTTCTCGAAGTAGTCGTAGGAGTTGGCCTGGCCGGCGCTGACCGGAGCCAGGGGGGTCGCCCCACCGGCAAGGGCCCAGAGGGCCACCAGAAGGCTGCACAGGCGAATGGGGTGTTGGGGAAGTACCGCACTCATGACAGAGGCGGTTTCGGAAATCGGGAGTGTGGGGTTTAGCCTGCGCCTGGTCTCGCGAGGTCAAGATCTCTGGAGAAACGAAAAGCCCTTCACGGCCCACACGTTGCAGCGCCGCCTGCGCCATCGACGGGCGGCGGGACGAAGGCAACTGAAATGAGGGGAAAATGAACCGGCAAGAGCGGGCCCAGGAGAGGCGGGAGCCGGGGCCGGAGGCGCCCTTAGTTAGGCGGCGACGTTGAACCAGCGCGCCAGCAGGAACAGGATCACGAAGTAGGCGACCATGGCCGGGATTCCGCCCACGATGTAGAGGATCGCGGTCGTGTCGACGACGCCCTCGTTCTCTTCTTCGTTCTGCGGGTCGGCCATGGGTGCTCCTCGGTTGCGGCGGCGGCAGGGTGCCCGATCCCCGGGCGCCCCGCAAGCGCCCTCCCCCGCCCTAGCCCGCCCGGAGGCGCCGGACCGAAGCGATGAGCTCCTCGAAGCGCGCGGCTTCGGCGGCGTCCCACGGCAGCTCGAAGGCCGTGCGGTAGGCCTCGGGCAGCAGGCCGGCGGTGATCGTCCGGGCCTTCGCTCCCGTCACCGGGTCCGGCGCGGCGAGCACGTGGCGCGCGATGTCCCGCGCCTGGGCCGAAACCGCAAGGGCATCGCCCTCGAGCATGCCGTCGAAGTAGGCCCGGAAGCCCGGCCAGTCTTCGGGCACGATCTCGGCCGGAACCCCGAGAAGCCGCGCCAGGACCCGATGGTCCGCGTAGTAGGCTTCGCACGCCTCGGCGTCGAGGGGCTCGACGAAGCGTTCGTAGATGCACCAGGCCGTGTCGGCGAGGGTCGCCCACACCCAGCGCACGGCTTCGGGATCGCGGCCGCTGTAGGGAGTTCCGGCCCGGTAGCGCCCCACCGTCTCCGGGAGCGTCCCGACGACGTGCGCGTGGGCACGCTCGACGCCGCGCGCTGCCGCCAGGGCCGCCGGGACGGTGCCGAAGGTGATCGCCGACATGGCCGCGAGGGTGCGTTGCAATCGGCCGAAGGGGTCCGTGCGATACGCCGAGTGTTCCGCCACGCCGGCCGCCACGAAGGGATGGGCCACCTCGAGCAGGAGTGCTCGACCACCTCCGAAGATCGCAACGGGTGAGCCGGAGACACGGCGTAGCCAGCTCTCGTCGGGGAAGAGACCCTTCGCGCCGGGCGCCGGCCCGGCGGGTTGGGCGTAGGCCAGGAGGGCCTCGTCAGTTTCGGGAAGCAGCTTCCACGCTCCGCCACTCGTCGGGGACGCCCTTCAGGTTGGCCTCCACCTCGAGGTTCAGCAGCTGCTCCTTCGCCGAAGCCACCTCTCCCTCCTGGCGCCGGATCTTCTGGCGGAGCTGGTAGGAAAGAGGCGCATCGTGGCTCTGGGCGGGAACACCCACGGGCGGAGCGAGGGTCCAGGCATTGGAGTCCTCGGCGAGATCGGCGAGTTCCCGTTTCGAGGCCGCCAGGGCGGACTCGGAGGAGGAGATGGCCGAGCGGGCGTCGGCGAAGCGGCGGCGCCAGGTGGCCTCGTCCTTCCCGGACCGCCTCTCCACGGGCCGGGTCTCGAAGCCGCTCGGCAGCTCGAAGAGGCGCTCGAGGGGCACGACGGGCTTCGAGGCCGGCGCGTCGGCCTCGGCTGCCCCGGCGCCCAGCGGGGCCGCGGGCGGCTCGTCCGCGAGCACCACGGGCGCCGCCGCGACGAGCCAGGCCAGGGTTATCCACGAGAAGGTCGTGCGCACGGGCGGGAGTATAGCGTCCACCCCACGCCCGCCCGGGATCCGCCCCGCCGCGGCGGGCGACGAAGCCTCAGGCCGCGGACGGAGAAGAAGTCAAGGCGTGGGGCGAAAGGCCGATACGCAAGCAGGGCACGTTCCCATCCGATGTCTTCCGCAAGGAGGCCCGAGAGCCTCCACCAGGGGATCCTCGATGGATCGCGAAAAACTGTTCCGGCTGCTGCGTCTCGGGATCGAGAAGGGCGCCTCCGACATCCACTTCCAGGTCGGCTATCTGCCGCTCTACCGCTTCCACGGCGAACTGGTCGAGCTGCGGTACAAGGTGCTGACCCCCGAAGACACGGAGTGCATCGCCCAGCTTCTCGTCGAGTCCGACCCGCGCGACCTCGGCCTCGACTTCAACGAGCGCGACCTCGCCTTCGAGCTGCCCGGCGAAGGCCGCTTCCGCGTCAACATCTCGCGCCAGCGCCGCTTCTACAACATCGTCCTGCGCGTGATCCCGCTCGAGGTCCAGGGCGCGGACGAGCTGAACCTGCCCGCCTCCGTCGCCGACCTCGCCGCGCTCCGGCGCGGCTACGTGCTCGTCACCGGTGCCACCGGCATGGGCAAGTCGACCACGCTCGCGACGGTGATCAACGAGATCAACCACACGCGCAAGGCCAAGATCGTCACCGTCGAGGACCCGATCGAGTTCGTGTTCCAGCCGGACAAGGCGATCGTCACCCAGCGCGAGATCGGAACCGACACCGGGAGCTTCCCGGACGCGCTGCGCGCCGCCCTGCGCCAGGACCCGGACGTCATCATGGTGGGCGAGATGCGCGACCTCGAAACGGTCGACACCTCGCTCAAGGCCGCCGAGACGGGCCACCTGGTCTTCTCGACGATCCACACGAACGACGTCGCCAGCACGATCAACCGGCTCGTCTCCTTCTTCCCGAGCGAGGAGCAGAACCAGGTGCGGGCGCGGCTCGCGGACAACCTGAAGGCCGTCGTTTCGCTCCGTCTGCTGCTCAACAAGAAGAAGACCGGGCGGGTGCCCGCGGTCGAGATCATGCGCAGCACGCGCAGCATCCGCGAGTGCATCAAGGATCCGTCCAAGAACGAGGCGATCACCGAGTTCATGGCCAAGGGCAAGACCGAGAAGATGCAGACCTTCGACCAGCATCTGCTCGACCTCGTGACCGCCAACAAGATCTCGGTGGAGACGGCGCTGAACGCCGCCACCAACCCGACGGACTTCCAGACGAAGCTCTCCCTCGAAGGCGCCGCCGCCAGCGAGCGGGACGAGGAACCCGGCCGCACCGAGATCCTCGAGATCGAGACGGACTGAGGTGGGGCGATGAACGATCCCACGCAAACCGGCGCCTCGGAGGCGAGCACCGGCCCGGACCTGACCCAGGGCATCGCCCAGGCAGCCCGCGCGGCGACCTCGCGCTCGGTCGAGATCGTCGGCGGCGGTCTCGCTCTCCTGTTCGCCTCCGTCGAAGAGACGCCGAGCGACGCGGCGCCCCAGCTGCGCGCCGCAGCCGGCTTCGCGACGCCGACGGCGGCCCGCCAGGCCTCCGAGGCCCTGCTCCCCGTCCTCCGGGATCTGCGCGAGCGCACCGAGCCGACGCCCTACGCGCCGCTCGACTCGCTCGGCGTGCGCGGCGCCGGCGGCCTCGTCGGGGTTCCGCTGTGCGTCGGGAGCCGCTGGCACGGCGTCCTGCTCGTCGCGGCACCCAATACGGTTTCCGATGCGGCCCGGCAGGCGCTCTCCCACGTCTCCGAGATCGTCGCCATCCGGCTGGATCATGCCCTCCTCGCGGCGGGCAAGGCCGACGCCGCCGGCGGCGCGCCCCCGGAAGAGGATGCGGAAGAGATCCTGAAGCTCTCCGAAGCGCTCTTCGCCCAGGACATCGAGCTCCGCCGCAGCAACGAGCAGCTCGGAAAGATCGAGAAGCTCAAGAAGGACTTCATCGAGAAGATGTCCCGCGAGCTGCGGGCGCCGCTCAACAACATCATCGAGGCGATCATCTCGGTGCTGGCGAGCGACACCGACGGCCTGTCCGAGGAGAGCCGCAGCGGCCTGCGCGGCGCGCTCGACGAGGGCACGAGCTTCCTGCGCACGCTCCAGAACATCCTCGACCTCTGGCGCATCAAGCAGGGCGAGCTGCCCGTGGAAGTCCAGGACGTGAACTTCCGCGAGGTGGTCGAGGAGGTCACCTTCAGCATCCAGGACGCCTTCGAGGGCAAGCCCGTGGTCGTCGAACGGAGCCTCCAGGAACCGTTCCCGAAGATCCGCACGGACCTCGCGAAGCTCCACCAGGTGCTCTACCTGCTGCTCGACAACGCCGCCAAGTTCACGCCCCAGGGCACGATCGAGGTCTCGGCGCGGGTCGAGAACGACCGGCTCTGCTGCTCGATCCGGGACACCGGCATCGGCATCGCGCCGGACGACCAGGAATCCGTGTTCGACGAGTTCTACCAGGTCGACGACACGGGCTCGAACCGCTTCCGCGGGGCGGGCCTCGGCCTCTCCCTCGTCCAGGACCTGATCACCCTGCTCGAAGGAACCCTCGCTCTCCGCAGCGAGATCGGCCAGGGCACGACGGTCGACATCGAGATCCCGATCGACGTCGTCGGCTGAACCCGCCGGGGCGCCTCCGCGGCCCGGCCCAGCCCTCCAACCGCTCCAAACGCCACCGAGCCCCAGACGGACGAAACCCCGGCCGACTTGCGTCGGCCGGGGTCCGCAGCCTGCCCACCCTTGTGGGGCGAGCTGAAGCTTCGACCCGAATCAGGCCTTCTTGCGGCGGCGCCGCGTAGCCTTCTTCGTGGCCTTCTTCTTGGCCTTGCGCTTGGTCTTGCGCTTGGCAGTCTTGCGCTTGGCCTTCTTCTTGGTCTTGCGCTTCGCCGTCTTGCGCTTGGCCTTCTTCTTGGTCTTGCGCTTGGCGGTCTTGCGCTTGGCCTTCTTCTTGGTCTTGCGCTTCGCGGCCTTCCGCTTTGCGGTCTTCCGCTTGGCCTTCTTCTTGGTCGCCTTCTTCTTGGCGGCCTTCCGCTTGGCCTTCTTCTTGGTCGCCTTCTTCTTGGCGGCCTTCTTCTTGGTCTTGCGCTTGGTGGCCTTCTTCCGCGTCGTCTTCCGACGTCGCGTGGCCTTCTTTGTGGCCTTCTTCTTGGCCTTCCGCTTACGAGCGGCCATGTTTGGGTTTCCCCCATGTTGTGTGGCTCCGAGTACCGCGCCCAACGGGGAACGGACCCGACAGACCAACGACACACGCCCCGCCCGCTTTCGCGAACACGGCGCTTGCGCCAACCATCGGAACCCGTTTCACCGAACTTGACGGCATTCTTCCCCGTTTTCATCCAAAGAACGAGGCACTACGGCCACTGTTGCGCGCCAGACTAACAACCCGTTTTTCAGAGCGTCAATAGAGAAGCCCAAAAAAAACAACGGGATGCCGCCGTTAACTGCGGGCATTGAAACGGTTTTGAGTTCGCGAATGCAACGCAGCGCGGCGAAACCCGAGCGTTCCGAGCAGGCGCACGGCCTCGATCCCGGCGGCGGCGGACGCCGGCCAGGCGCGGACGCACCGCGCCGTCGCGACGCGGTTTCCGGCAATCGTTCAGTGGTTCAGGGGCGGGGACGAAGTGGCCTCGGGCCGAAAAACCCGAGCAGGCGCTAGCGCTTGCGCTTGTGGCGCGCGCGGCGGAGCAGCTTCCGCTTCTTGTGCTTCCGCATCTTCTTGCGGCGCTTCTTGATGACGCTTCCCACGATGGGGCCTCTCACTTGGGGTTCGCGGGCCGTTTGATACCTGCCCTGGCCCCCCGCGTCAAGCGGAGGCCTCGGCCAGCCGGGCTCGGCGGAGCCGCGGGGCGCTACCGGTCGAGCAGTTCGACCCGTTCGGCCCGCTCGAACTCCTCGCGAACCCCTTCGTAGTCGTCCGGGCCGAAGGGCTTGAAGGTCGTGTCGCCCCGCTGCCGCCAGAAGAGCGGCGCCTCCGGGAGCCGGTTGCGGTCGAAGTGCACGGCCTTCAGGTTCCGCACCAGGATCTTCTGGGTGCGGGTGAACTCGAAGTCGTCCACCAGCCGGATGAAGTCCGGGAACCACTTGCGGTCCATGCCGCCCTCGCGGACCTGGGTCTCGCAGTAGTCGAAGAAGTCCTTCGGGTCGAAGCTCGCTCCCGGGGCCAGCTTCAGGGCGCCCATCACGAGCTCGTCCGAGACCGCGCAGGGGACCCCGTACGCGGCGGCCATGTCCACGGCGGGGTGGTCCTGGAGGAAGCGGCCGACCTGGGCGGCGGAGAAGTTCTCGCCGTCCTTCCGGATCCAATCGTCCGTGCGGCCGTCGAAGAAGAGGTAGCGGCGCCCGTCCCGCACGAGGATGTGACCGAGGTCGCCCGAGTGGTAGACGCCGTCGCGGTACTTCGAGGAGTTGGCGTCCTCGTTCTCGAAGTAGCCCTGGAAGAGCGAGGTATCCGCGGCGACGCGGCAGATCTCCCCGACGGCCTCGGCGTAGTTGGCGATCTTGCCGTCGGCGTCGAGCTCGGCGGGTGCGCAGGGCTGCCCCTTCTCGTTCAGGATCTGCACGGCCTCGTCGGTCACCTCGCCGACGCTTCCGCGCGGGTCGCCCTTCTTGCGGAACGTGCTGATGGCCGCCTCGGTGGACCCGTAGAGCTCGAACATGTCCTCGAGGGCGAACCAGCGCATGAAGCGGTCGATGTCCGGCGGCGAGGCGCCGTTGCCGATCGCGTAGGCCAGACGGTTGCGCTCGTTCCCGGCGACCTCGGCCAGGATCCGGGCTTCGTCCCCGTCGAAGGCCTTCTCGACGGCGCCGAGCACGTAGTGCACGGGCTCGCCCACGTAGTTCCAGTAGCTGACGCCGTAGTCGAGCACGTCCGGCAGGAAGCGGCTGGCGCTGAAGCGCTCGCGCAGGCCGAGGCTCCCGCCCACCTGGAAGGCCGGCATCACGCCGAGGAACAGGGCGTTGGAGTGGAAGAGCGGCATGCAGGCATAGCCGACGGCGTCGGGGTCGAGGCCGAGGTTCCCGGACACCACCATCCCGATGGCCAACAGCTTGAAATGGTTGTTGTTGATGCCCTTGGGCAGCCCGGTCGTGCCCGACGTGTAGATGACGATCAGGTTCGTCTCCGGGGTGACCTCGACGGCGGGCGCCTCGAGCTCCGATCCCGTCGAACGGACGACGGCGTCGACCTCCGCGGCGAGGGTCGGCGCATCGAAGGAGCCACCCTCCGTCGGCACCACGAGCAGACCGTCCGGGGCCACGTGCTCGAGCTGGCCGCGCACCGCGAGGACCTGGGGCAGGAGCCGCTCGTCGACGACCAGCAGCCGCGCCTTGCTCTGGTTCAGCACGCCGGCCAGCACCTCGCCGCGCAGGCCCGTGTTGACGCCGAAGAGGGTCAGCCCGGCGTAGCCGCAGGCCCCGTAGAGCGAGAGCAGCTCGAGCTGATTCTCCATCAGCATGGCGACGTGGCCCGGGCGGGCATCGTCGATCGGACCCATGCGCTCGAGCAGGAAGTGGGCGAGGCGGACGCACTCGTCGCGGTACTGACGGTAGGTCCAGACGCGCTCGTCGTGGCGAAGGAAGGGCCGCGACCCGACCTGCTCGTGGCGGGCGCGGTCCTCGATCTGCGCGCCGAGCGTCAGCGGAGCCTCGAAGGTGGGGATGGACGGCGGGGCGGCGCTCGACACGGGGGCTCCTTTCGGGACGAGGGGAGAGCGAGCGGCCGAGTCTATCAGACCGATGGCTGCGTCCCTGGGCGGCGCGTCCCGTCCAGAACTACGCGCTGCGTCCCTGAGCCGTGCGGCGGGCTTCCTGCCCGGGGGCGCCCGGAGGGCGCGATGTGGGCGAGCGGCCTAGTTCTCGATGATCTCGAGGATGTACCGCTTCTTTTCCTTGCCGCTGGCGGCGGCCATCAAGGTGCGGATGGCCGAGGCGTGGGCCCCGCCCTTCCCGATCACCTTGCCAAGATCTTCCTTGGCAACGACCAGCTCCAAAACGTGAGCATGGTCGCCCTGGACCTCTTTGATCTGCACTTCATCGGGCTTGTCCACGAGCGCTTGCACGATCGCCGTGATCAGATCCTTCATCCCCGCCCCTCCCCAGAGCCTCGCAGCCGTGCCACGCCGAGTTGCCGCAGCTGTCCGGAAACGTGAGTCGCCCGGAGCTTTCCCGGCCGACGAGCGAATTCCAGACGGCTCAATACTACGCTGCCGCTTTCGCGAACACACGAGGAAACTGCGCCCTGCGGGGATTCCGCGGAGAGAAAAAATCAAACGGTTTCGCGGAGGAAGAGCACGGGGTTGCCGATTCCGGTCGCATCGCCGTGGCCTTTACCCCTCGTTCAGACCGTTCCTTCCGCGGCCATCCCGCGGTTCCCTCGATAGGCGGTTCCTTCGATGACCCGGCCAGCGCCCTTCGGTATCGTCCGCGCCAGTCGATGAGTTCACGCACCGCGACCTGGCCACAGCGCCAACCGCCGACCACTCGCGTCCCGCGCGCCCACTAGGCGCCTCCCCGGAGGCTCCCGGCGTCTCGGACGCACGGGAGCCTGCCATGGCCGATCCCCAGCTGACCGTCCGCGTCCTGCGACGCCTGCTCGCGTCCGGGCTGGTGACCCGCGCGGAACGGCTGCTGGCGCGCTCCCGCCCCGCGGATCTGGCCCCGGTGCTCGGCGATCTGCAACCCGACGAGATCCGTACCGTCGTCGACGTGCTCTACCGCCAGCATCGCGCCGCGCCGACCCTGCGCGAGCTGCCGCCGGAACTCTTCCCGCAGATCTTCGACGCCCTCGGCGACGCCCGGCTGGCCGAGATCCTCGCGCGCCTCGAGATCGACGACATGCTCGAGATGGTCGAGAGGCTGCCCGAGGAACGGCGCGCCCCGGTGATCGCGCGCCTGCCCGAGGACAAGGCCGCGGAGCTTCGCAAGGCCGAGCTCTACCCCGCCGAGAGCGCGGGCCGTGCCATGACGACGGGCTTCGTCGCGCTCGAACAGGGCACGACGGCGCAGGGTGCGATCGACCGCATCCGCGCCGAGGGCGAGGCCACCGAGGCGATCCTCTACCTCTACGTCGTCGACGAGAAGGGCGGGCTCTCGGGCGTCGTGCCGATCCGCCGTCTGGTCGCCGCCGCACCGGACCGGCAGCTCGGCGAGCTGATGATCCGCGACCCCGTGAGCATCCGCGCCGACGCGGACCAAGAGGAAGCCGCCCAGGCCGTCTCCCGGTACAACCTGCTCGCGATGCCCGTCGTCGACGACGAGAACCGCATCCTCGGCGTGATCACCGTCGACGACGTGATCGAGGTCATCAACGAAGAGGCAACCGAGGACATCTACTACATGGCGGGCCTCCACGAAGAGGACCGCGTGTTCAGCACGCCGCTCCAGTCCGTACGGCGGCGCCTGCCCTGGATGCTCCTGAATCTCGGCGCGCTGTTCGTGGCGGCCTGGGTGATCGGCCGCTTCGAGCGGACGCTCGAGGAGCTCGTCGCCCTCGCCTTCTTCCTGCCCGTCGTCGCGGGCATGGGCGGGAACAGCGGCATCCAGTCGCTCACGGTGATCACGCGCGGCATCGCGCTCGGGGAGATCGAGTTCTCGAGCGGGCTCCGGCTCGTCGCGAAGGAGCTCGGTGTCGCCCTCACGATCGGGCTCATCGCCGGCGGCGTGGCGGCCGGCATGGCCACCCTCTGGCAGGGGAACCCGTGGCTCGGCGGCGTCCTGTTCGCGGCCATGTTCGTGACGGTCGGCGTGGCGGGCATGCTCGGTGCGGCCGTCCCGCTCCTGCTGAAGGCGCTTCGCCAGGACCCGGCCCTCGGTTCGGGCGTGATCGTGACGACCCTGACCGACGTGGTCGGCCTGCTGACCTTCCTCGGCCTCGGCACCGCGCTGCTCGACCGGCTCGCCTGAGCCGGCCCCCAGGGGGCGAGCCGCCACAATTGCATTCCGCCTGCCACCCAAGCGTGTAGCCCAGGAGGATGCATGCGCTTGGCTCGTCGACTTCGAACCTGGCTCCTGACCACCCTGCTCGCCGCTCTCGCCGCGCCGGCGTCGGCGATCCCCGTCGAGTACGAACTCGACTTCGCCGGCTCGGGCACGGCCACCGGCGGCAGCGGGATCTTGACCGTCGATCTGCCGGGTACGCCCGGGTCCGACGTCTGCGCCTCGTCGCCCGGCTGCGACTCCCCGCCAGCGTTCTCGGTGCTCATCGCCTTCGTCGGCACGGTGAACGGCGTGGACCTCGACGCGAGCGACACCCTCCGCGTCGGCATCAACCAGACGATCGCCTGGTCGGCCAACGACCTGAGCCAGCTCCAGTTCAACCTGTTCGACGCCGAAGGTGACGGGATCCGCCTCTTCGCGACCTCGCTCACGAACGGAATGGGAGGCGGGAGCTACGACGTACTCGACGACTTCTTCGTCATCAACGGCTCGCAGAGCACCTTCACGATCCAGCGCGTCCCGGAGCCCTCGAGCGTGCTACTCGCCCTCGTGGGGACCGTCGCCCTCCTGACCCGCCGGCGCCGGATCCCGACGGCCTTCGGGCTGGCCTTCGCCAGTGCGGCGCTGTGGGTCGCACCGAGCGCGAACGCCCAGGTCACGCTCGACTACTCGACGCGGGTATCCGCTCGCACCACCGTCGATTTCCCGATGATGCCGACGGAAGATGGAAGCCGTGACACCCTCGTCGGCTCGAACTTCGTGTTCCTGGACGAGGGCGGACCGGTACCGTTCACCGGGGTGGATTTCCACGAGATCTTCAACGGGAGGGGACCCCTCGTCGGCTCGCCCACGTCGGATTGGGAGATCGACATCGAAGCGTCCGCCAGTCTCGCCTCGGGCTCGCTACGGGTCGAGGCCCTCGCCCGGGACCTGCTGAACGCCGAAGCCGTCAACTTCCCCCTCTTCGTCGGGGCCCTGTACACCGAGACCCTCGAATTCAGTGGGCCGACGAACCCGGACGGGAACTACGAAATCACGTTCACGACCCGGCTGGATCCCTTCACCGCCCAGGACGAACAGCTGACGGTCTTTCCCACGGAGCGCTGGCGCGCCCAGGCCTTCACCGATCTCGAAGTCGTCCCCGCGGACACGAGCTTCTCGGATCTCGACCTCCGGACCATCGGCGGCGAACTCTTCGAGACCTGCCCGACCTTCGACAATCCTTCCGACCCCTTCTGCGCACCACCCTTCTACGTCACCGGGTTCGAGGAGAGCGGTACCGTCGTCATCCCGGGCAGCAATCCCGTCCTGACGCTCACCCATCTGTTGTTCACCGAAGTCACGACGGCCTCGATCGATGCGTCGAACACCGCGACGCTGGAAATCGGTCTCGCCCCGGGGGTCGAGTTCGTCTCCTCGTCGGGTGTCTTCCTCACCCAGGTCCCCGAGCCGTCCGCGGCGCTCCTGGCGATCGTCGGAGCGCTCGTCCTGGCCGCGGAGCGCCGAAGAAGGCGCTAAGCCCCGTAGGTGGCCTCGAGGTAGGCCACGATGTCGGCGGACTCGAACATCTCGACGCCGGTGTTCGGGTCCACGAGGAAGGGCACCATCATCTTTCCCGAGCGCTCTTCGAAGGCCGCGCGGCCCGGGCTCCCCTTCGCCACGTTGTGGAGCTTGTAGGGAATCTCGAGCGTGCAGAGGGCCTCCCGCGCGATGCGGCAGAAAGGCGACGCCTCGAAGCTCCAGAGTTCGAGCATGCGCTCGGGCGGCTTCGCCTTCCGGTAGGTCGTGCCGGCCCCGAGGCGGAGTCCGGAAGCGATCGTCGAACTCACGTCCGTCAGCGGGCCGGCAGCGAGCGAGAACGGGACGCTGCCGTCGCCGTAGGTCTCGAACAGGTAGCGGACGATCTCGTCGGACTCGTAGAGCGATTTACCGGTGTTCGGATCGACCAGGTAGGGGAACTGGGCCTTGCCGCCCACCTTCCGCACGTGCTCGCGGAAGCGCGGACCGCCCTTCGGGCAGGGGTAGACGATGGCGTCGAGATCCAGGATGGAGAGCGCCTCGCGGGCCTTCCGGCAGTACGGGCAGGACTCGAACTCGTAGAGCTCGAGGGGCTTCTCCGGACGCTTGCCGAGCGTCCCGACGGAGAGGCCCGCGACGCCGCGGGCGAGGGTGGCGAAGAGCGAGCTGGCGACGTCGAGGGGGCGGAACATGGGAGCCTCCGGGCCGGGGGTGGGCGGGCCTCGGGCGCCCGGGACGATTCGCTCGAGTCAGGCGCCCGGGGCGATTCGCTCGAGATAGCGCTTCACGTACTTCCCGAGGACGTCGCCCTCGAGGTTCACCGGGTCGCCGGGCTCGCGGCGGCCGAGGGTCGTTTCCTTCAGGGTGTGCGGGATCAGCACGACGTCGAAGCCGTCGGGCTCGACGTTCACGACGGTGAGCGACACACCGTCGATGGTGACCGAGCCCTTCGGGATGAGCAGGTCCGCGAACTCCGGCCCGGTCTCGACGGCGAAGCGGACGTCGTCCCCCTGGCGCTCGAGGGAGCGGACCGTGCCGGTCGCGTCGACGTGGCCCTGGACGATGTGGCCGTCGAGGCGCCCGTCCGCGCGCATGGCGCGCTCGAGGTTCACCGTGGAGCCGACTTCGAGCGCGCCGAGGGCCGTGACTTCGAGCGTCTCGCGGACGGCGTCGAAATCGACGCGCGGCGGCGCGAGGCGGGTGACCGTGAGGCAGGTGCCGTTGACCGCGATGCTGTCGCCGACCCGGACGCCCTCGAGGATGGCCGGCGCCTCGATCCCGATGCGCGCCAGCTCGCCCTTGCGATCGAGCGCGACGACGGTCCCGACGGTCTCGATGATCCCGGTGAACATCGCGCCCTACCCTCCAGCAGCCCCGAACCGCTGCTCGATCTGGCGCATCAGCTCGTCGCGCACGGTCTGGTACTTGGCCTCGAGCTCGATCGGCGGGTTGGCATGGTCCGGGACGACGTCGGCGAGCTTCATCTCGTGATACTTGAGCTTGAAGTCCACGAACTTCAGGCCGTGGGCCGTCGAGACGACCACGACGCGGTCGCCGCTTCGGATCGTGCCCTTCTTCTGGAGCTTGCGGAGCGCCGCCAGCGCCACCCCGGTGTGCGGGCAGTTGAACAGGCCCGTGCGGTCCGCTTCGGCCGAGGCTTCGGCGAGCTCCGCCTCGCTCGCCTGCTCGACGATCCCGTCGTAGCGCGAGAGCGCATCGACCGCCTTCGCGTAGGAGACCGGGTTCCCGATCTGGATGGCGGAGGCGAGGGTCGTGCGTGCGGCGATCGGCTCGAAGACCTGGAAGTCCTTCTGGTAGGCCAGGTAGAGCGGGTTCGCGTTCTCCGCCTGGGCGCACACGATGCGCGGCCGGCCGGAGACGAGACCCAGCTCGTAGAGCATGTCGAGGCCCTTCGCGAGGGCGCTCACGTTGCCGAGGTTCCCGCCCGGGATGATGATCCAGTCCGGCACCTCCCAATCGAACTGCTGGACGACCTCGATTCCGACCGTCTTCTGGCCTTCCACGCGCAGGCTGTTCATCGAGTTCGCGAGGTAGATGCCGTCCTTCGAGGCCACCTCCTTCACGATCTCCATGCAGCCGTCGAAGTCCGTGTCGAGGGCGAAGACCATGGCGCCGTTGGCCACGGGCTGGATGAGCTGCGCGACGGAGATCTTGCCGCGCGGCAGGAACACCGCCGAGGGGATCGCCGCGGCGGCCGCGTAGGCCGCGAGTGCCGCGGAGGTGTCGCCTGTCGAGGCGCAGGCCACGGCCGGGATTTCCTTGCCGCGCGCGATCATCTCCTTCACCTGGGAGACGAGGACGGTCATGCCGAGGTCCTTGAAGGACCCCGTGTGCGAGTTGCCGCAAAGCTTGATCCAGAGCTCCTCGAGCCCGATCTCGCGGCCGTAGCGCTCGGCCCAGAAGAGGTTCGTGTGCCCCTCGTACATCGAGACGACGTTGTCGTTGTCGATGCCGGGCAGCACCCATTCCTTCTTGCCCCAGACCCCCGAGCCGTAGGGCCAGGTGGTCTTGTGGGCGCGGCCTTCGAAGATCGCCTTCCACTCGTCCGCGGAGGTCTTCTTGAGCTCGTCCATGTCGTGGACGACCTGGAGCAGGCCGCCGTCCTTGGCGGTGTAGACGACCTCGTCGAGCTCGTAGCGCTCGCTCGGATCGTCGAAGGCCTCGAACCAGGCGCGGTAGGCCGGCTTGCTCGGCATCAGAGTCCTTCCTCGATGCGCACGAGGCGCGTCGGTGCGGTGACGTCTTCGAGCGCGTCGATGCGCGCGATCGCGGCGCGGACGCTCTCCTCCCGGGCCGGGTGGGTCAGCACGATCACCGGCACCGAGGCGCCGGCTTCGGCCCGCCCCTTCTGGAGCAGCGATTCGATGCTGATGCCGTGCTCGCCGAGGGAGCCCGCGATGTGGGCCAGCACGTTCGGCTCGTCGACGGCGGTGAAGCGCAGGAAGTAGCGGCCCGTGAGCGCACCGAGCGGGACGAGCGGCTTCTCGGAAAGCTCGCCGGGGTGATAGGAGAGCGGCGCGACGCGCCCGGCCTGCCCCCGCCCGATCTCCCGAGCGATCTCCATCAGGTCCGCGACGACGGCGCTCGCCGTCGGCATCTCGCCCGCGCCCGCGCCGTAGAAGAGCGTCGGCCCGACGGCGTTGCCGTGGACGGCGATCGCGTTCATCGCGCCGTCCACCTGGGCGAGCAGGCTGCCGGTCGGCACGAGCGTCGGGTGCACGCGGGCCTCGACGTGCTCGGTACCGCCCTCGCTGCGCGATTTCGCGATGCCGAGCAGCTTGAAGCGGTAGCCGAACTCCTCGGCCGCCTCGAAGTCCACCGGCGTGAGCCCGCGAATGCCCTCGGTCGGGATCTCCTTGAAGGTGAGCTTCGCCCCGAACGCCATGCCGACGAGGATCGCGAGCTTGTGGGCCGCGTCGATGCCGTCGACGTCGAAGGTCGGGTCGGCCTCGGCGTAGCCGAGATCCTGGGCCCGCTTGAGAACGACCTCGAAGTCCTCGCCGGTCTTCTCCATCTCGGTGAGGACGTAGTTCGTGGTGCCGTTCATGATGCCGTGCAGGCTCTCGATGCGGTTCGCCGAGAGCCCCTCGCGCAGGGAACGCAGGATCGGGATGCCCCCGCCGACGGCCGCCTCGAAGGCCACGTCCACGCCCTTCGTGTGGGCCGCGCCGAAGATCTCGTCGCCGTACAGGGCGAGGAGCGCCTTGTTCGCCGTCACGACGTGCTTGCCAGCCTCGATGGCGCCGAGCATGAAGCGCCGCGCGACGTCGTAGCCGCCGACCAGCTCGATCACGATGTCGACGGCCGGGTCGTCGATCAGGCCCTGGGCGTCGTCGTCGAAGTGGATGCCGGTGAGGTCCACGCCGCGGTCGGTCTCGGTGTCGAGGTCCGCGATCCGGACGAGCCGGAGCGGGTGACCGAGGCGCTGCTCGATCACCGCCGCGTTCTCGCGCAACACCTTGGCCACGCCCGAACCGATCGTCCCGAAGCCGATCAACCCGACGCCGATCTGCTGCCCGTTCATTCTGTCTCGACCCCGCTCTTCAAGTGGACTCCCCTGCCTGGCGGATCACGCGGCGGATGCCGCGCACGGCCTGGCGGATGCGATGATTGTTCTCGATCAGGGCGAAGCGCACATGGCCCTCGCCGGTCTCGCCGAAACCGATTCCCGCGGAGACCGCGACGCCCGCCTCCTTGAGCAGGAGCTTCGAGAACTCGAGCGAGCCGAGCTCCCGGAAGGGTTCGGGCACCTGGGCCCAAACGAACATCGTGGCCAGGGGCTTCTCGATCTTCCACTGGCCGGGACCGGGCGCACCGAGCCCGTCGATCAGCGTGTCCCGCCGCGCCTTGTACTCCGCCACGTTCTCGTCGACGCAGTCCTGGGGCCCGCGCAGGGCCGTGATCGCGCCGATCTGGATGGCCTGGGGCATCCCGTAGTCGAGGTAGCTCTTGATGCGCGTGAGCGCGTGGATCATCTCCGGGTTCCCGCAGGCGAAGCCGACGCGCCAGCCCGCCATCGAGTGGCTCTTCGAGAGCGAGACGAACTCGATCGCCACGTCCCGCGCCCCCGGCACCTCGAGGATGCTCGGCGGCCTGTAGCCGTCGAAGGCGATCTCCGCGTAGGCGAAGTCGTGGAGCACCATCAGGTCGTGCTCCTTGGCGAAGGCGACGATGCGCTCGAAGAACGCAAGGTCCACCACCTGGGTGGTCGGGTTCGCGGGGAACGAGAGGATCAACATCTTCGGCTTCGGCCAGGTCCGCGCGACCGCCTGCTCGAGGTTCTCGATGAAGTCCGTGTCGCCGGTGAGCGGCACCTGGCGAAGATCCCCGCCGGAGATGATCACCGAGTACGGGTGGATCGGATACGCCGGGTCCTGACACAGCACCACGTCGCCCGGGCCGATCGTCATCAGCACGAAGTGGGAGAGGCCCTCCTTCGCACCGATCGTCGCGACGGCCTCGCGGTCCGGGTCGAGCTCGACCCCGTGGCGGCGCTGGTACCACTCGCAGATGGCCGCGCGCAGGTTCGGGATGCCACGCGATGCGGAGTAGCGATGGTTGCGCGGGTTGCGGGCCGCTTCGACGATCTTCTCTACGACGTGGTCGGGCGTCGCGAGATCGGGATTCCCCATCCCGAGATCGATGATGTCTTCCCCGGCGCGCCGCGCGGCGCGCATCAGGTCGGTCACCTCCGCCAGGATGTAGGGAGGCAGCCGGTTCAGCTTGTTGAAGTCGTGCTGGAAACGGGACATGGGTCGCACCTTCGTGCGGGGGCAAACTCGTAACCACCCAAGAATATTGGAGGAATCAGCCCCCGACAAGCGGCCCGGCGGATCCGGCGGAACGCCGCCGGAACCACGCGTAGAAGGGCCAGCCCGTCGCCACCACGGCCAGGCCGATGGCGCACTCCCCGGGCCGCTGGCGGAGCATCTCGAAGGCGATCCAGCCGTTCACCGCGAGATAGAGCGCCGGGACCCAGGGGTAGCCCCAGGCCCGGTAGGGGCGCGGACGGTCGGGCTGGAGCCAGCGGAGGCGGTAGAGGGCCGCGGTGTCCGCCATCGTGGCCAGGACGATCGCGAAGACCGTGTAGTCGAGGGCGCTGGCGAAGATGGAGGTCGGGAAGGTCTGGAAGATCACGAGCAGCACCACGGCCACGCCGCCCTGGAGGAGGATCGCGACGTGGGGCGTCCCGAAGCGGCCGTGGGCGGCGTCGACCTTCGAGAAGAAGAGCCCGTCGAGGGCCATGGCGTAGGCGATGCGCGGGCCGACCAGGACGGTGGCGTTGAGCGTGCCGAGGATCGAGCCCAGCACGAAGACCCCGACGATCGTGCCCCCCACGTCGCCCAGCAGGACGCGCGCCGTGGCCTCCCCGGCGTTCGCCACGCCCCGCTGCTCGGCCAGGGGCATCGCGTAGACGTACACGGCGTTCATGACGATGTAGATCAGCGTGCAGATCGCGAGGCCGCCGAACAGGGAGCGCGGCACGGTGCGCCCCGGATCCCGCAGCTCGCTCGCGACGTAGATCGTGGCGTTCCAGCCGAGGTAGGTGAAGAGCACGGGCGAGAGCGCCAGGGCGAAGGAGGAGACCGTCGTCGAGGCCTCCGGGACGAGGGCGGTGAAGTGGGCGACGTCGCCGCGCCCGGTGAAGGGCGCCACCAGCGCCAGGGCCAGCAGCGCGAAGATCTTCAGCGCGGCGGTCACGTTGTTCGCCCAGGCCCCGAAGCGGACGCCGACGTAGTTCAGCGCCGAGGTCGCGACGGTCACCCCGATCGCGAGGCCGAGGACGCCGGGCGCGCCGGGCCGGGTGTCCCAGCCGAGGAAGGCCCCGAGCCCTTCCCCGAAGGCCGCCGCAAGGGCCGCGAGGGTCCCGGCGTAGATCGCGAAGAACGTGGTCCAGCCGACGAAGTACCCGGCCGCGGGATGGAACGCCTCGCGCAGATAGACGTAGTCGCCCCCGGCGTGGGGGTACATGGCGCCGAGCTCGGCGTTGGCGAGGGCGCCGGCCAGGGAGAGACCGCCCCCGACCAGCCAGAGCGCGAACATCCACTCGACGTCGGGCACGAGGCCGGCGATGCGGCCCGGCGTGAAGAAGATCCCCGAGCCGACCACCGAGGAGACGACGAGCAGCACCGCAGCGCCGACGCCGATCTCCCGGCGCAAACGATCACGGGGATGGCGGTCTTCCGCCATCCCCGTCATGCGTGGCTCGGTGCGGCCCGGACTCGGTCCGGGCCCGCGTTCGGGATCACCCCAGGAAGGGAATGATCAGGATCGCGACGATGTTCACCAGCTTCAGCATCGGGTTGATGGCCGGGCCGGCGGTGTCCTTGTAGGGGTCGCCGACCGTGTCGCCGGTCACCGAGGCCTTGTGCGCCTCGGAGCCCTTGCCGCCGTAGGAGCCGGACTCGATGTACTTCTTGGCGTTGTCCCACGCGGCGCCCCCCGTCGTCATCGAGAGTGCCACACAAAGGCCCGAGACGATCGAACCAATCAGCAGGCCGCCCAGGGCCTCCGGGCCCATGAAGAGGCCCACGAGCACCGGGATCACGGCCGGGATGAGGGCCGGGAGCACCATTTGGCGCAGGGCCTCGGCCGTCACGATGTCGACGCAGGTGCGGTAGTCGGGCTTGCCCGTGCCTTCCATGATGCCCGGGATCTCCCGGAACTGGCGCCGGACCTCGTCCACCACGCGCCCGCCGGCGACGCCGACGGCGTCCATGGCGAGGGAGGCGAACACGAAGGGCACCATCGCGCCGATGAAGAGGCCCGCGAGGACGCCCACGTCCGAGAGCTGGAAGACGGCTTCCACGCCGCCGGCGCGGAGGTCCTCGATGTAGGTCGCGAAGAGCACCACCGCCGCCAGGCCGGCCGAGGCGATCGCGTAGCCCTTGGTGACGGCCTTGGTCGTGTTGCCGAAGGCGTCGAGCGGGTCGGTCACGGCGCGGACCTCGTCGCCCATCTCGGCCATCTCGGCGATGCCGCCGGCGTTGTCCGTGATCGGGCCGTAGGCGTCGATCGAGACCACGATGCCCGCCATCGAGAGCATGGCCATGGCGGCGATGCCGACGCCGTAGAGGCCCGCCAACTCGAAGCAGGTGATCATCGCGGCGACCACCACGACCACCGGGATCACCGTGGCCTGCATGCCGACCGCGAGGCCGGAGATGATGTTCGTGGCGTGTCCGCCCTCGCTCGCCTTGGCGATGCGATCGACGAAGGGCGAGCCGTCGCCCGTGTAGAGGTCCGTGATCCACATCATGGCGAAGGTCACGAGCATGCCGGCGCCAGCGCAGAGCCAGAGGTTCATGCCGGTCAGCTCGACGCCGCCCGTGGAGGTCGGCCAGCTCGAGATCGTGCCGTGGAAGGCCGCGAGGAGGCCCATGGCGATCACCGCGGCGATCGTCAGACCGATGTACATGGCGCGCATGACCGGCGGCTGCTGCCCCTCGGCGGGCTCACCGATGCGAACGAAGGGGATCGCGACGAGCGAACCGACGATGCTCATGGCACCGACGGCGAGCGGGTAGAGGAACATCGCCTCGTCGCCCGGGAAGATAATGTGCGCGAGCAGCATCACCGCGGCCGCGGTGACGCCGTAGGTCTCGAAGAGGTCCGCGGCCATGCCGGCGCAGTCGCCGACGTTGTCGCCCACGTTGTCGGCGATCACCGCCGGGTTGCGCGGATCGTCCTCGGGGATGTTCGCCTCGACCTTGCCCACGAGGTCGGCGCCGACGTCGGCGCCCTTGGTGAAGATGCCGCCGCCGAGGCGCGCGAACACCGAGATCAGCGAGCCGCCGAAGGCCAGGCCGACCAGCGCGTCCGGCTTGGCGTAGCCGAGCTGGTGCATGGCGAGCACGATCACCGCCAGCGAGAGCAGGCCCGCGCCGACGACCATCAGGCCCGTCACCGCGCCACCCTGGTAGGCGAGGCCGAAGGCGGGGCCGAAGCCCGTCTTCGCCGCTTCCGCCACCCGCAGGTTCGCCCGGACCGAGACGTTCATGCCGATGAAGCCCGCCGCAGCGCTGGCGAGGGCGCCGAGCACGAAGCCGCCGGCGTACCACCAGTTCAAAAGGAAGCCGATCGCGGCCAGAATCGGCAGGCCGACGATGAAGACGGTGCGGTACTGGCGCGCGAGGAAGGCCTGGGCGCCGGCCTGGATCGCCGCGGCGATCTCCTGGGCGCGGGCGTTCTCGGTGGGCGCGGCGAGCACGCGTCGGTAGAGCACGAGGCCGACCACGATGGCGAGCACGCCGGCGACGAAAGAGATCTCGGTAATGGGCATTTGTTTCTCCAGACCGCGGTAGGAGGGCCGCGGCCGAAAGTCTCGGGAACTGCAGGGATGGGGCCGGCGTGTTGGCGCCGGGGCCCCGGGCGGCCGGGAGAATAGGCTGGGAGCGTTGAAAAATCGAGGGGTTATTGGTCCTCACCGCGAGCCCGGACGGCTCGGCAGCCAGCCTTGCCCCGCGGGGCAAAGTTGCACGCCGATTGCGGGTCGAGCCCCCCGAAGGCGGTCCCCCCGGTTAGGCTAGAAGGCATGGACGGCCCCCAGCTCGAGAGCGCTGCCCTTCAGGCCGAAGCCGAGCGGCCGGTCCTCGTGGCCCGTTTCGACCGCCCCCACGAAGGCCACCTGGCCCGGCTGAGCCTCGAGGTCGAAGGCATCGAGGCGGTGCTCGAGGGCGAGTTCGCGGCAGGGCTCGCCTGGACCGGCAGCGGCACCGTCCGGCTCTTCGTACGGGCCTGGCAGGAACCGGCCGCCCGGCGCGTGCTCGAGGCCGAGGCCCATCAGCCCTCCTCCGCCGACTGGCTCACCGACGACCTCTCGGCCAGCCGCTGCCCGCGCTGCGGCTCCCTTCGGGTGGTCGAGCCCCTCGGCCCCCCGCGCCGTTGGCGATGGCTCGGGCTCCCCCTACCCTTCGCCCGCAGCGACGCCCGCTGCCGGAACTGCGCGCACCGCTGGGCCGCCGACTGAGCCACGGGCTCGCGCCAACCCCCTCCTCCGAGGAACGAGAAGAAGATGAACGGTGCCGAGAGCCTCGTCCGAACCGCTCTCGGAGCGGGCGTGGACGTCTGCTTCGCGAACCCCGGAACGACCGAGATGCCCCTGGTCGCAGCCCTCGACTCGGTCTCGGGGATGCGCGGCGTGCTCGGACTGTTCGAGGGCGTCTGCACCGGCGCCGCCGACGGCTACGCGCGCATGACCCGCCGCCCGGCCATGACGCTCCTCCACCTCGGCCCGGGCTTCGCGAACGGCATCGCCAACCTCCACAACGCGCGCCGCGCGGCCGCCCCGGTCTTCAACGTGATCGGCGACCACGCGAGCTGGCACCTCGAAGCGGACGCGCCGCTCACCTCGGACATCGTCTCGCTGGCGTCGCCGGTCTCCTGCCACGTGCACGGCTCGACCGCCGTCGCGGAGCTCGGGGCGGACACCGCCCGCGCCATCGAAGCGGCCCATCACGCGCCGGGCGGCGTCTCGACGCTGATCGTCCCCGCCGACGTACAGTGGGACGACGGCGGGCGAACGGCCGCGTGGAGCGGCCCGCCCGCCCCGGCCGAGGTCGCCGCGAGCCGCGTCGAGGCCGCCGCGAAGCAGCTGCGCGCGGCCCGCGCACCGGCGCTCCTGCTGCGCGGGAGCGCGCTCCTCGAGGACGGCCTCGCCGCGGCGGCCCGGGTCGCGGCGGCGACCGGAGCCCGGCTGCTGTGCGACACCTTCCTGCCACGCGTCGAGCGGGGGGCCGGTCGGCCCGCCGTCGAGCGCATCGGCTACTTCCCGGACCAGGGCGCGGCCACCCTCGCCGGGATCGACACCCTGCTGCTCGTCGAAGCCACCGAGCCGATCACCTTCTTCGGCTACCCCGACACGCCGAGCCGTCTCGCTCCCGCCGACTGCGAGACGCAGACCTTCGCCGCGCCCGAGGAGGACGGCACGGCCGCACTCCGCGCGCTCGCCGACGCCCTCGACGCACCCGCATCCGGCGAGACCACGGCGCTCGCGCGCCCCGCAAAGCCGACGGGCGCGCTCGATCCGGTCTCCCTCGGCGCCGCCATCGCCGCGCTCCAGCCCGAGAACTGCATCGTCATGGACGAAGGCGCGACCTCCGGCCTCCCGCACTGGGTCTCCGCGGCCGGCGCGCCGCCCCACAGCTACCTCGCGCTCACCGGCGGCGCGATCGGCCAGGGCCTGCCCTGCGCCACCGGCGCGGCGGTCGCCTGCCCCGATCGCAAGGTCATCGCCGTCCAGGCCGACGGCAGCGGGCTCTACACCCTGCAGGCCCTCTGGACCCAGGCGCGCGAGGGCCTCGACGTCGTCACCGTCATCTGCGCGAACCGCGCCTACCGCATCCTGCAGATCGAACTCGCCAAGGCCGGCGTCGCCGAGCCCGGCCGCAACGCCCGGGCCATGACGGATCTCTCCGCCCCGGTCATCGACTGGGTCGCCCTCTCGCGAGGCATGGGCGTCCCCGCGGAGCGCGCCGAGACCGCCGACGCCTTCTGCACCGCCTTCGAACGCGCCCTCGCCGAGCCCGGCCCGAGCCTGATCGAGGCCGTTCTGTAGAACCGATCGAATCGCGGCAGGAGGCCCGCCGGCCTAGCGCATCCGGTAGTGGAGGTACTTGCAGTCGTACCAGCGGGTGACGACGATGCCGAGGCTGTCGCGGACCTTCACCTTGCACTGGGTGCCGTCCGCGGTGCGTTCGATCAGCATCGCGTTGCCGTCCCAGAGGTCGTCCTGGGTGGTGCGCTCGACCACCACGGGCTGGCCGTGGGGCGTCATGAACAGGCAACCCGTCGGCAAGAAGGCGAGCGCCAGCGCGGCGAGCGTGGTCTGGATCCGCATGGGGGACTCATCGTCGTTCCCGCGCTTCCTCCGTAGTGCTTCTCGCCGGCCCCGGGGCGGCCCTCGCAGGCCGCCCCGGGAGCGCCTCAGGCGCCACAGATCGCGCGCAGGTCCTCGTCGCCCACCACGCGGGTGCGGTCGGCCCGGTGCTGGAACCGCTCGAAGGCGCGTTCGAAGGCCGGGCCCTCGAGGCGGTAGCCGAGCTGCCGGATGCGCGCGTCGAAGCCCGCCCGCCCCGAGAGCTTCCCGAGCACGATCTCGGTCCCCGTCGGGTGGCCGATCTCCGCCGGGTCGAGGCACTCGAAGGTCTCGCGAAACTTGAGCACGCCGTCCTGATGGATGCCCGAGGCGTGCCGGAACGCATTGGCCCCGACGATCGCCTTGTTCGCGGGGACGGCGATTCCGCTGAGCGCCTCGACCCGGCGCGAGAGCGGGTGGATCCCGCGCGTGGCGACACCGGTGTGGACGCCGAGCTCGCGCCCGTGCACGCGCAGCGCCATCACGACCTCCTCGAAGGAGGTGTTCCCCGCGCGTTCCCCGATCCCGTTCACGCAGACCTCCACCTGACGCGCGCCGGCCTCGACGGCGGCCAGGGCGTTGGCCGTGGCGAGGCCGAGGTCGTTCTGGCCGTGGAAGGAGAGCACGGCGCGCGACACGCTCGGGACGGTCGCGCGGACGTGCGCGAACAGTCCGCTCACGTGTGCCGGCCGCGCGTAGCCCACCGTATCGGGCAGATTCACCGTCGTGGCGCCGGCCTCGATCGCCGCCGTCACGATCTCCGTCAGGAAGTCCCAGTCCGCCCGCGTGGCGTCCATCGGGCTGAACTCGACGTCCGGGGTGAGCGAGGTCGCGCGGCGCACGTTCTCCGCTGCGAGCCGGACGACTTCCTCCCGCCCCTTTTTCAGCTGATGGGCGAGCTGGACGTCGCTCGCGTTCACGAAGACGTGGATTCGCGGACGGGCTGCCCCCGCGAGGGCCTCGCAGGCCGCCTCGACGTCGGCGGGAACCGCGCGGGCGAGCCCGCAGATCGTCGCGTCGCGGACCTCCCGCGCCACGCGCTCCACGGAAGCGAGCTCGCCCTGGCTCGCGCCGGGGAAGCCGGCTTCGATGACGTCGACGCCCATCGCGGCGAGGGCCCGGGCAATCTCGACCTTCTCTTCGGCCGTGAAGGCGACGCCGGCGGATTGCTCGCCGTCGCGCAGGGTCGTGTCGAAGACGACGACGCGTTCGCTCGGAGGGACTACGGACTTCAAGACTTCGGATGTCTGCTGGGACATGTTCTCGACCTCGGCCGAGCCTCCGGTCGGGCCGTGCCGAGGAGCCGAGCCGCGGCCCAGCCGTGTCCTACCCCCGATGCACGAAACCCCCTCCGGCCGGCTCGGCAGGAGAGGGTTTCGTGTGGTTCCGGTGAAATCGATGGCTCGCTAACGGCCGGACACGCCCCCTCCTGCCCCCGTAAGGAGGAGCAGGCTGAGAAGCATGCCCGGAAGCTGCGCTGCGAATCGGTTCACCATGACTCGGTCCTGTGTAAGCGACGTCCCCGGTTTCGTCAAGCCGAGCCCGGCGCTTTAGCCGACGCGGATCAGCGAGAGCCGCTCCCCCCAGCGCCGCTCGACCGTCCGCAGCAGGCGCGGGTCGCCGCGCAGGCCCGGGTCGGCGCGGACCGTCTCGAGGGCGGCCTCGCGGGCGGTCGAGATCAGGCGCGCGTCCCGCAGGAGATCCGCCACCCAGAGGTCCGGGAGCTTGCCGTGCTGGCGGGTCCCGAGGAACTCGCCCGGGCCGCGGATGCGCAGGTCCGCATCGGCGATGGCAAAGCCGTCGGTGGTCGCGAGCATGGCGGCGAGGCGGGCCTCGCTCTCGTCGGAGACGCCCCGGGCCACGAGCAGGCACGTCCCCGGCCGATCGCCCCGGCCCACCCGGCCCCGCAGCTGGTGCAGCTGCGCCAGGCCGAAGCGTTCCGCGTGTTCGACCACCATGAGCGTCGCGCGCGGGACGTCGACGCCGACCTCGATCACCGTCGTCGAGACCAGGAGATCCGTTTCGCCGCGCTCGAAGCGGGCCATGGCCTCGCCACGCGCCGCGGCGTCGAGGCGCCCGTGGACGAGGTCGACGGTGAGGTCCGGGAAGGCGCGGCGGATCTTCTCGGTCGACTCGGTCGCGGCGCGCAGGTCGGTCTTCTCCGTTTCCTCGACGAGCGGATAGACGACGTAGATCTGCTCGCCGCGCCGGGCGGCGGCGCGGATCTGATCGACGACGCGGCGCCCCTCCCCTTCCCGCAGGACGTGGGTCGTGACGGCGGTCCTTCCCGGGGGAAGCTCGTCGATCACCGAGACGTCGAGGTCCCCGTAGAGGGTGAGTGCGAGCGTGCGGGGGATCGGGGTCGCCGTCATCACGAGCGTGTGGGGCACGAGGCCGTCCTCGGCCTTGCCGGCCAGCGCCTTGCGCTGGAGCACGCCGAAGCGGTGCTGCTCGTCGACGATGGCCAGGGAGAGGCGCGGAATGCGGACCGCGTCCTGGACGAGGGCGTGGGTGCCGACCACGAGGTCGACCTCCCCCCGGCCGAGCGCGGCCAGGACATCCTGGCGTTCGGGCTTCGGCCGCGAGGCGACGAGCAGCTCGACCCGCAACCCCGCCTCCGACGTCTCCACGAGCCGCGTGAGGGTCCGCGCGTGCTGTTCGGCGAGGAGCTCGGTCGGGGCCATCAACGCCGTCTGGCGGCCGTGCTCGGCGGTGGCCACCGCCGCGAGGAACGCCACGACCGTCTTGCCGCTCCCGACGTCGCCCTGGAGCAGGCGGTTCATCGGATGCGAGCGCGCGAGGTCCCTGCGGATCTCGCCCCAGGAGCGGCGCTGGGCCTGGGTGAGCCGGAAGGGAAGCTGCTTCGCCGCGGCGTCGGTCCGGGGCCCGTCGCCCGGAATCGCGAGGGCGGGCTCGCGGGCGTGGACCTCCCGCCGCAAGGCCAGCCCGAGCTCGAGCCCGTAGAGCTCCTCGAGGATCAGCCGCTCGAAGGCCGGCGTGTCGCGCTCGCGCAGGGCGTCGAGATCCGCATCGACGTCCGGTTGGTGGATCGCGCGGAGGGCGTCGGGCACGCTCGGCAGCTCCCGCTCCGCCGTCAGCGATTCCGGCAGGTGACTCTCGACCAGGTCCGCGTAGGCATCGACCGCCCGCTGCACGAGCCCGCGCATCGTGCGCGGCGGGATTCCGTCGGGCGAGGGGTAGTCCGGTACGACGGCGCGCAGGGCGTCGAGATCGACGGCCAGGGGCCCCTCTTCCTCGCCCTCTTCCTGCGCTTCGGGCGCCGGCAGCCGCTCGAGTTCGGGGTGGACGATCTCCTTGTCGAAGCGGTAGCGCTTCACGTCGCCCGTCACGAGGAAGACGGCGCCCTTGCGGACCGTGTCGCGCATCTGATCGACGCTGTGGAACCAGCGCAGCAGCACGCGACCACCCTCGTCGTCGCCGAGCTGGGCCTTGAACGTGGGCCGGTAGCGGCCGCCGCGCGTCCGCGAGCCGCCGGACTCCGTCGCGAGCACCCGGCCGACGAAGGTCGCCCGGCGGCCGACCTCGATCTCCTCGATGCGCGTGAGCGCCCGGCGATCGTCGAAACGGGTCGGTAGATGGAAGAGCAGGTGCGCAACGCTGCGCAGACCCCGCCGTGCGAGCGAGTCGGCGCGCTTGGCGCCGACGCCCGGCAGGGTCGAGACCGGGCGCGCGAGGGCCGCCTCGGCGAAGGCCGGATCGAGCCAGGGCTCGACGACGGCACGGGCCCGCTCGAGGGCCGCTTGCCGCTCCTCGCCCTCGGGCGAGCGCTCGAAGTCGCGCTGGATCGCGAGGAGCGCCTTCTTGACGTCGGCCGGGAGCGCGAGGGCGCGCGCACCGCGCGCGGCGGCGGCGATCGGGCCGGAGTCAGCGTCCCCGGCGGGTGCCGACAGGGCGCGCTCGAGCGCGTCCGCGGCGCGCGCGAAAGGGCTCGGAGCCTTTGCGGTCTGGCGCGGCATCGAACGGTCCTCGCCGAGAGCCTAACAGAAGGAGAGCCCGGCCCTGCGCCGCGCGACCGCCGTCAGCCCGGGTCGCCGTCAGCCCTGGCCGCCGTCAACCCTTGTCGGCGTGAACCCGCTGCAGCGTCCGCACGCCGATCGACTCCTTGCGCAGCGCCAGGATCGCGCCCACCGCCGCCTTCGCGGCGGCGCCGGTCGTGAAGTACGGAAGGCCCTCGGTGAGAGCGGCCCGCCGCATCGAGAACGAGTCTCGAATCGCACGCGGGTCGGCATCCGCGGTGTTGATCACGACGTCCACGTCCCCGCTGCGGATGCGCTCTACGGTGTCCCCCGGGCCTTCCCCGGCCTTCGGCACGACCTCGACGGGCACGCCGAACTCCCCGAGGCTTTGAGCGGTCCCCTCGGTCGCCAGCAGGCGGAAGCCCTCCCGGCCGAGCTCCGCGAGGTCCCGGGCGATGTTCGCCTGGTCGCTCTTGCGCAGCGAGACCAGCGCCGTCCCCTCCTCCGGCAGGCTGTTCCCGGCCTCGATCTGGGCCTTCGCGTAGGCGCGGCCGAAGTCCGAATCGATGCCCATCACCTCGCCGGTGCTCCGCATCTCCGGGCTCAGCAGCGTGTCGACGCCCGGGAACTTCACGAAGGGGAAGACCGCCTCCTTCACCGAGAAGTGCTCGGGAATGATCTCCTCGGTGAAGCCGAGATCCACGAGCTTGCGGCCCGCCATCACCAGCGCCGCGATCTTGGCCAGCGGCTTGCCGATGGCCTTCGAGACGAAGGGAACCGTGCGCGAGGCCCGCGGGTTCACCTCGAGCACGTAGACCTCGTCGTCCTGGATGGCGTACTGCACGTTCATCAGGCCGCGCACGCCGAGCTCGAGAGCGAGCTTCCGGGTGTTCTCGGCGATCTTCTCGAGCACGGGGCCCGAGAGCGAGTACGGCGGAATCGAGCACGCGCTGTCGCCCGAGTGGACGCCGGCTTCTTCGATGTGTTCCATCACGCCGCCGATCACCACGCGATCGCCGTCGCAGATCGCATCCACGTCCACCTCGATCGCGTCCGAGAGGAACCGGTCGACGAGCACCGGGTGCTCGGGCGACGCCATCACCGCGTAGCGCATGTAGCTGTGCAGGGATTCGGTGTCCTGGACGATCTCCATGGCGCGGCCGCCGAGCACGTAGCTCGGCCGCACGAGGACCGGGTAGCCGAGCCGCTCCGCGGTCGCCTGGGCCTCCTGCGGGCTGCGGGCCGTCCCGCCCGGCGGTCGCTTGATGTCGAGCTTCTCGAGCACCGCGTCGAAGCGCTCGCGGTCCTCGGCCTGGTCGATGGCATCCGGGGGCGTCCCGATGATCGGAACGCCCTCGGCCTCGAGCGGCACCGCCAGCTTGAGCGGCGTCTGGCCGCCGTACTGGACGATCACGCCGGTCGGCTTCTCGATGCGAACGATCTCGAGCACGTCCTCGAGGGTGAGCGGCTCGAAGTAGAGGCGGTCGCTCGTGTCGTAGTCGGTCGAGACCGTCTCGGGGTTGCAGTTGACCATGATGGTCTCGTAGCCGGCGTCCTCGAGGGCGAAGACGGCGTGGACGCAGCAGTAGTCGAACTCGATGCCCTGACCGATCCGGTTCGGGCCGCCGCCGAGGATCATGATCTTCTCGCGGTCGGTCGGCGCCGCCTCGCACTCGTCCTCGTAGGTCGAGTAGAGATACGGCGTGTGCGCTTCGAACTCGGCGGCGCAGGTGTCCACGCGCTTGTAGACGGGGTGGATGCCGAGCTCCGTGCGCAGCGCGCGCACGTCCGCGGCGGGCAGGTTCCAGAGGTCGCCGATCCGCCGGTCCGAGAAACCGGCCTGCTTCGCGGGGCGCAGCCAGGCGCGGCGCTCCTCTTCGCTGGCCCGCTCGAGGGCGCCCTCCATCGCGACGATCTCTTCGAGGTTGCGGAGGAACCACGGATCGATCCAGGAGCGCTCGAAGACCGCCTCGACGGAGATGCCCCGCCGGAAGGCCTCCGCCACGGCCCAGAGGCGGCCCGGGCGCGGCGTCTCGATCTGCCGCCAGAGCTCCTCGGCGCCCTCCTCGCCTTCGGGGATGTTCGGCGGCTCGAGGCCGGCGTGGCCGATCTCGAGGGAGCGCAGCGCCTTCTGGAAGCTCTCCTTGAAGGTCCGGCCGATCGCCATGGCCTCGCCCACCGACTTCATCTGGGTCGTGAGCACGCTGTCCGAGCCCGGGAACTTCTCGAAGGCGAAGCGCGGAATCTTCGTCACGACGTAGTCGATGGTCGGCTCGAAGCTCGCCGGCGTCTCGCGCGTGATGTCGTTGCGCAGCTCGTCGAGCGTGTAGCCGACGGCGAGCTTCGCGGCGATCTTGGCGATCGGGAAGCCGGTGGCCTTCGAAGCGAGCGCCGAGGAGCGCGAGACCCGCGGGTTCATCTCGATGATGATCATCTCGCCGTTCTCGGGATTCACCGCGAACTGGATGTTCGAGCCCCCCGTATCGACGCCGATCTCCCGGATGATGGCGATCGCCGCATCGCGCATCTCCTGGTATTCCTTGTCCGTCAGGGTCTGCGCCGGGGCGATGGTGATGGAATCGCCCGTGTGGACCCCCATCGGGTCCAGGTTCTCGATCGAGCAGATGATGACGACGTTGTCGGCCGCGTCGCGCATCACCTCGAGCTCGTACTCCTTCCAGCCGAGCACGCTCTGCTCGACCATGCACTCGTGGCGCGGCGACTGCTGGAGCGCCCAGTCGACGAGGGCGTCGAAGTCCTCGTCCTTGTAACAGATGCTCCCGCCCGTCCCGCCGAGCGTGAAGCTCGGCCGGATGATCGCGGGGATGCCGGTCCCCTTCACGATCTCGCGCGCCTCTTCGACGGAGCGCGCGTAGCCGCAGCGCGGAACCTTGAGCCCGATCTTCTCGATCGCGACCTTGAAGCGCTCGCGGTCCTCGGCCTTCATGATCGAGTCGAGCTGGGCGCCGATCAGCGAGACGCCGTGGCGCTCGAGCACGCCCTGCTCGGAGAGCTCCACCACGAGGTTCAGCGCCGTCTGCCCACCGAGCGTCGGCAGGATCACGTCCGGCCGTTCGATCTCGATGATCTTCTCGACGCTCTCGACGGTCATCGGCTCGACGTAGGTCGCGTCCGCCGTCTCCGGGTCCGTCATGATCGTCGCGGGGTTCGAGTTCAGCAGCGCGACGCGGTAGCCCTCCTCGCGCAGGGCCTTGCAGCCCTGGGTGCCCGAGTAGTCGAACTCGCAGGCCTGGCCGATCACGATCGGCCCGGAGCCGATCACGAGAATGGTGTTGATGTCGGTTCGCTTCGGCACCGGTCAGGCTCCCTTCGCCACGGCGGCGCCGGTGACGGGTTCTCCCGAGGCATGGAGGTCCACCATGCGCCGGAAGCGTGAAAAGAAGTAGGCCGCGTCGTGGGGCCCGGGGGACGCCTCGGGGTGGTACTGCACGCTGAAGATCGGCTTCTCGGCGTGGGCCAGCCCCTCGACGACGTCGTCGTTCAGGTTGATGTGGGTGACCTCGATGGGCTGACCGGCTTCGCGCAGGGACTCCGCCTCGACCGCGTAGCCATGGTTCTCGGCGCAGATCGCCACCTTCCGGGTCGCCAGATCCTGGCCGGGCTGATTGCCACCGTGGTGGCCGAACTTCAGCTTGGTGGTCCGGCCACCGAGGGCGAGGCCGAGAATCTGGTGCCCGAGGCAGATGCCGAAGAGCGGCTTGCTCTCGGCCAGCTCCCGGACGTTGTCGAGCACGCCTTCGACGGCGGCCGGATCGCCCGGGCCGTTCGAGAGGAAGACGGCGTCCGGCTCGAGGGCCAGGGCGTCCGCCGCGGAGGTCTTCGCCGGCACGACGGTGACGTCGAAGCCCTGCTCGACCAGGTGGCGGAGGATGTTGCGCTTCACGCCGAAGTCGTAGACGACCAGCCGGCGGGAGGGGCCGGGCCGCTCCGGGCGCGGGAGGCCGCCGTCGATCCCGGGCCAGAGGCCGTCCTTCCACTCGTAGTTCTCTCCGGTGGTGACGGTGGCGACGAGGTCCTGGGCGTCGAGGGCCGGCGCCGCCTTCGCCCGGGCGACGAGGTCCGCCTCGTCCTGGGCGGCCGGGTCGGTCGAGACCACGCCGTTCTGGAAACCGTGGTCGCGGATGCGACGCACGAGTGCGCGGGTGTCGATGCCGGCCAGGCCGGGGATCCCGTGGCGGGTGAGGAACGCACCGAGCGTCTCGCGCGAGCGCCAGTTCGAAGGCGGCTCGAAGTGCTCCTTCACGATGAAGGCACGCAGGAACGGGGCTTCCGCCTCGTCGTCCTCGGGCGTCGTCCCGACGTTCCCGATCTGGGTGCAGGTCATCGTCACGATCTGCCCGGCGTAGGACGGATCGCTGAGGATCTCCTGATAGCCGGTGAGGCTCGTGTTGAAACAGACTTCGCCGGCCGCGACGGCCGAGGCACCGAAAGCCGTGCCTCGGTAGACGGTGCCGTCGGCAAGCGCGAGAGCGGCGGGTTTGGGGGTCGAGAGGTCAAAGGTCACGCGCGGGAGCTCCGGTCGGTTTGGAAAAAGGTTCGAGGGTCAAGGTTCAAGGGGCCAGGACGCCGCGCTCGACGTCGTAGACGAGACGGCCTTCCACGTAGGTTCGCAAGGGGCGGCCCGTGAGTTCCTGGCCCGCCCACGGGGAGTTCCGGCTCTTCGACCAGCCCTTGGTGGGCTCATAGGTCCAGCGGCGTTCGGGGTCGAAGACGACGACGTCCGCCAGGGCGCCGACGGCCAGCGCTCCACCCTCTCGCCCGAGGACCCGGGCCGGGCCCACGGTCAGGCGGGCGACGAGATCGAGCGGGGAGATCGTACCGGTCCGCACGAGATCGAGGACCACCGGCAGTGCGGTCTCGAGGCCGATGATCCCGTTCGGGGCCTCGCGGAAGTCGACCTCCTTCTCGTGGAGGGCGTGGGGAGCGTGGTCCGTGGCGATGGCGTCGATCGTCCCGTCCGCCAGGCCCGCGCGGCAGGCGTCGACGTCGGTCTGGGTGCGCAGGGGCGGCGCCATCTTCGTGTTCGTGTCGTAGCCGAGGACGGCTTCGTCGGTCAGCGCCAGGTGGTGCGGCGTCACCTCGGCCGTCACGTGGACGCCGCGCTCGCGCGCACGGCGGATGGTCTCGACGGCCTGGGCGGTCGAGACGTGGGCGACGTGCACGTGGGCCCCGGTGAGCTCCGCGAGCTGGATGTCGCGCGAGACGTGGACCGCCTCGGCCAGGGCGGGGTTCCCGGGGAGGCCGAGCCGGGTCGAAACGGCGCCCTCGTTGACGACGCCCTCCCCCACGAGCCCGCAGTCCTCCGCGTGGACGATCACCGGAGCGCCGACGAGGGTCGAGTACTCGAACACGCGCCGGGCCACGCCGCTGTCCATGATCGTCTTGCCGTCGTCGCTGAAGGCGACGGCGCCCGCCTCGATCAGCGCGGACATCTCGGTCATCACCTCGCCGGCGAGGCCCTGGGTCGCCGCGGCGATCGGGAGCACGCGCGCCGGGGAGTCCTGGCGCGCGCGATCCATGATGAAGTCCGTCACCGAGGGGTCGTCGTTCACCGGCTCGGTGTTCGCCATGCACGCCACGGTCCCGAAGCCGCCGGCAACGGCCGCGCGGCCGCCGGAAGCGATGTCTTCCTTGTACTCCTGGCCGGGCTCACGGAAGTGGACGTGCAGATCGATGAAGGCCGGCGCGACCCAGGCGCCCGACACGTCGACGATCTCCGCATCCGTGGCGTCGAGATCGTCGCCGACGGCCAGGATGCGGCCGTACTCGAAGAGCACGTCGGCGATGGCGTCGTGGCCCGAGGCCGGGTCGAGGACCCGCCCGCCCCGCAGGAGCGTCTTCCCGCTGCCGGTCACGAGGCTCCTCCAGCCGCACCGACCCGGCTCGCCCGCCCGGCCATCAGGTAGAGGACCGCCATGCGCAGGGCGACGCCGTTGCGCACCTGGTCGAGGATCACCGAGGGCCGCACGTCCGCGAGATCGTGGGAGAGCTCGACGCCGCGGTTCACCGGCCCGGGGTGCATCACGATCGCGTCGTCCTTGGCGTAGCGGAGCTTCTCGCGGTCGAGGCCGAAGGTCGCGGAGTACTCCCGCACGCTCGGGAAGAGCGCCCCCTGCATCCGCTCGAGCTGGATGCGCAGCATCATCACGACGTCGGCGCCCTCGATCGCTTCGCGCAGCGAGGTGTAGGCCTTCACGCCAAGCGTCTCGACGTGGCTCGGGATCATCGTCGGGGGCGCCGCGACGCGAACCTCGGCCCCCATCTTCTGGAAGGCCGCGATGTCCGAACGCGCCACCCGGCTGTGGGCGATGTCGCCGACGATCGCCACCGTGAGCCCGTCGATCTGCCCCTTCTCGGCCTGCACCGTGAAGAGGTCGAGGAGCGCCTGGGTCGGGTGGGCGTGGGCGCCGTCGCCGGCGTTCAAGACCGGCGCATCGAGCACGTCGGCCATGCGCTTGGGCACGCCGCCGACGTCGTGGCGCACGATCACGGCGTCCGGGTCCATGGCATCGATCGTCCGGGCGGTGTCGAGGATGCTCTCGCGCTTCGAGAGGCTCGAGTTCTTCGGCGAGAAGTTCACGACGTCGGCCGAGAGGCGCTTTCCCGCGATCTCGAAACTGGTGAGGGTGCGGGTCGAGGACTCGAAGAAGAGGTTCACGATGGTGCGCCCGCGCAGGGTCGGCACCTTCTTCACGTCGCGCTCGCCCACTTCCTTCATGTGCTGTGCCGTTTCGAGGATCGTCTCGATCTCCTCGCGGCTCAGGTCCGAGATGCAGAGCAGGTCTTTCCCAATCATGCGGGAACCCTCCGAGCCTCGGGGTGGTGCACGATGCACAGCGGCCCGTTGCCGTCCGCGTCGCCCACGAGTTCGACGTCGTCACCGGGCTGCGTGGGGATGTTCTTCCCCACGTAGTCGATCTTGATCGGCAGCTCGCGGTGGCCGCGGTCCACGAGCGCCACGACCTGCACGATCTTCGGGCGCCCGAAGTCGATGAGCGCGTCCATGGCTGCGCGGACCGTCCGGCCCGTGAAGGCGACGTCGTCGACGAGCACGACGATGCGGTCGTCCACGGCGGAGGGCATCTCCGTGCGCCGCAGACGCGGGCGCGCCGCGCGGCTCATGAGGTCGTCGCGGTAGAGCGTGGTGTCGAGGATGCCCATGGGCACCTCGAGATCCGCGATCTCACGGAGGTTCCGGGCGAGGCGGCGGGCCAGCGGGATGCCGCCGTTGGGCACGGCCACCAGATAGAGGGCGCTCGGGTCCGGGTTGCGCTCGATCAGCTCGTGCGAGATGCGGGTCAGCGCGCGCCGGATGGCGGCGTCGTCGAGGACGATGCGTTCGTCGTCGGGAAGGATCGAACCCGTCTGCGGAGAAGAGCCCGCTCGTTTGGATTCGGCCGCGTGTGCGGGGTCGGCCGGGAGGCCGCGGGGGTCGTCGCCCAAGGAGTCGCACCTTTCTCCGCCTCACGGGACGGAATTAAAAGGAACGCGTATTCGCGATGGGCCAAGCATAGCCCGGGCGGCGGCCCGGTCAATTCAGGCTGCGGGCGCTCGGGCCGGGCTCCCGCTGGGCCGAGCCGCCGCACCGCCCCCGGCCGCGGAGGCCGTTCCGGGGGGCTCCTCGACGCAGCGGAGCGAGTCGCCCATGCGGTCCCAGCGCTTCTCCGACTTCCACCAGGTGAGCGGGTTCAACAGTGGGAGCCAACCGTCGTTATAGGCCCAGGACCAGTAGAGGATCAGGGCCGGGCCCTTGAACTCCTCGGCGCGCACCGTCCCCCAGAAGCGGGAGTCGTTCGAGTGGTCGCGGTTGTCGCCCATCATGAAGTAGCGCCCCGCTTCGACGCGGAACTCGCGCGGCGAGGCCTGCATGCGGCGGTCGTCGAGGGTTTCGTAGCCGCAGCGGCCGTTGCGCTCGGTGCGCAGGGCCAGGGGCGTCCCCGCACCGTTCTCGAAGGACGTGCCCGGCAGGTCGTTCTCGAAGGGTTCGCCGTTGATGCGGACCGTGCCGTCGGCCGCGACGGCGACGGTGTCCCCGGGCATGCCCACGATGCGCTTCACGAACTCCTCGGTCGGCAGGCCCGGGCAGCGGTCGACCGGGCAGATACGCGCCGGGTCCCGTGGATCACGCGCCACGGTGAAGACGACGACGTCGCCGCGCTCGGGCTCGCGCAGGCCCGGCAGGCGCGATTCCGCGAACGGCAGGCGCGGGCCGTAGGCGAACTTGTTCACGAAGAGGTGGTCGCCGACCAGGAGCGTCGGCAGCATGGATTCCGAGGGGATGCGGAAGGGCTCGACGATGAAGCCCCGCACGCCGAGGGCGAGGGCCACGGCCACGAGCAGCGAGCCGAACTGATCCCAGAACTCGGCGGCGGCGCTCGGCTTCGGAGCGCTCTCGTCCGGCGGAGTTTCGCCGCTCACTCGTCGCCCAGCTTGAGCGCCGCGAGGAACGCCTCTTGGGGGATCTCGACCGATCCGACGCGCTTCATCCGGCGCTTGCCTTCCTTCTGCTTCTCGAGAAGCTTCCGCTTGCGGGTGATGTCGCCGCCGTAGCACTTGGCGGTGACGTTCTTCCGCAGCGCCTTCACCGTGGTTCGGGCGATCACGCGCGTCCCGATCGCCGCCTGGATCGCGACCTCGTACATCTGGCGCGGGATGAACTCCTTGAGCTTGCGGGCCAGCTCGGCGCCGCGGTACTGGGCCTTCTCCCGGTGGACGATCAGCGAGAGGGCGTCGACCGCATCGCCGTTCACCATCACGTCGAGCTTCACGAGATCCGCGGCGCGGTAGCCGGTGAGTTCGTAGTCGAGGGAGCCGTAGCCGCGCGTCACCGTCTTCAGGCGATCGTGGAAGTCGAGCACGACCTCGGAGAGCGGGATCTCGTAGCGCACCTGGACCCGGGCGCCGTGGACCGACATGTCCTTCTGGATGCCGCGCCGGTCCTGACAGAGCTGCAGCACGCCCCCCACGTACTCGGACGGCACGTGGATCGTCGCGAGGATCATCGGCTCTTCGATCTTGTCGATGTCCTGGGTCGGCGGCAGCGCGGCCGGGCTCTCGATCTCGAGGACCTCTCCCTCCTTCCGCAGCACGCGGTAGCGCACCGTCGGCGAGGTCGTGATGAGGTCGAGGTCGTACTCGCGCTCGAGACGCTCCTGGATGATCTCGCAGTGCAGCATGCCGAGGAAGCCGCAGCGGAAGCCGAAGCCGAGCGCGGCGCTGGTCTCGGGCTCCCAGACGAAGGACGAGTCGTTCAGCCGGAGCTTCTCGAGCGCCGTCTTCAGGTCTTCGTAGTCCTCGGCGTTCACCGGGTAGAGGCCCGAGAACACCATGGGCTTCACTTCCTGGAAGCCGGGCAGCGCCTCGGCAGCGGGCTCCGCCACGCAGGTGACCGTGTCGCCGACGCTGACCTCGTCGAGGGTCTTCAGCCCGGCGATCACCACGCCGACGTCGCCGGCATGGAGCGTCTCGACCTTGCGCGGGTGCGGGTCGATCAGGTCGAGCTCGGTGATCTCGTGCTCGGTGCCCTCGGCCATCAGGAGGATCCGCTCCCGGCGCGAGAGGCTGCCGTCGACGACGCGCACGAGCATGGCAGCGCCGACGTAGGGGTCGAACCACGCGTCGAAGACCAGGGCCCGCGTGGCGCCCTCCGGGTTCCCGCGCGGCGGCGGAACGACCTCGACGATGCGGTCGAGCACCTCGGGGACGCCCTTCCCTTCCTTCGCGGAGATCGGGATCACCTCTTCGGCGGGAAGGCCGACGACGTCCTCCACCTCCTGGGCGACGCGGTCCGGATCCGCAGCGGGCAGGTCGATCTTGTTCACGACCGGGATGATCTCGAGGTTCGCGTCGATCGCGAGGTAGGCGTTCGCCAGGGTCTGGGCCTCGATGCCCTGGGCCGCGTCCACCACCAGCACGGCGCCTTCGCAGGCCTGGAGGGCGCGCGAGACCTCGTAGGAGAAGTCGACGTGGCCCGGCGTGTCGATCAGGTTGAGGACGTAGTCCTCGCCGTCCGGCCCGCGGTGCGTCATGCGCACGGTCTGGGCCTTGATCGTGATGCCCCGCTCGCGCTCGATGTCCATCTTGTCGAGGAACTGCGCGCGCCGCTCGCGCTCGGCGAGGGACTGCGTCACGTCGAGCATGCGGTCGGCCAGGGTGCTCTTCCCGTGGTCGATGTGCGCGATGATGCAGAAGTTCCGTATGCGGGACGGATCGATCACCCGGGGATCACTCCCTTGGCGGTGAGTTCCTTGCGGAAGTAGTCCGCCGTCCGCTGCAGGCCCTCCGCGACGGACACCTGCGGGCCCCAGCCGTCGAGCACGCGCTGGGCCAGCGTGATGTCCGGGCGCCGGACCTTCGGGTCGTCCGGAGGCAGCGGGCGGTAGACGATCTGGCTCTTGCTGCCCGTGATCTCGATGATCGTCTTCGCCATCTCGAGCAGGGTCATCTCCTTCGGGTTCCCGACGTTCACCGGGCCGACGTAGTCCGAATGGAGGAGCCGCATCTGGCCTTCGATCTGGTCCTCGACGTAGATGAACGCCCGCGTCTGGCTGCCGTCGCCGAAGACGGTGATGTCCTCGTTGCGCAGGGCCTGGCTGAAGAAGTTCGGGATCGCCCGGCCGTCGTCGACCTGCATGCGCGGGCCGAAGGTGTTGAAGATGCGCACGATGCGGACGTCCACGCCGTGATGACGGTGGTACGCCATGGCCATCGCCTCGGCGAAGCGCTTGGCCTCGTCGTAGACGCCGCGGATGCCGATCGGGTTGACGTTGCCCCAGTACGTCTCGGGCTGGGGGTTCACCAACGGGTCGCCGTAGCACTCCGAGGTGCTGGCGAGCAGGATGCGGGCGTTCTTCGCGCGCGCCAGCCCGAGCACCTTGTGGGTGCCGAGCGCACCGACCTTGAGGATCTGGATCGGCAGGCGCTCGAAGTCCGCGGGGCTCGCGGGCGACGCGAAGTGCAGGATCGCATCGAGCGGGCCCGGCACGTAGAGGAAGTTCGTGACGTCGTAGTGCTCGAAGGTGAAGCCGGGCTCGGCGAGCAGGTGGGCGATGTTGTCCATGCGCCCCGTCAGGAGGTTGTCGAAGGCGATGACCTCGCAGCCCTCGGAGAGCAGCCGCTCGCACAGATGGGAGCCGAGGAAGCCCGCGCCCCCCGTCACCAGCACTCGTTTCAGCTTCATCGCCCGGCCCTCGCCCCACGTCGCGGAGAAATCACGGACGCTGCTCCGTGGCGATCACCCAGATGGGCAAGCGCTCCTGGTTCTTCAAACGTCGCGCCACGCGTTCGGCCTGGTCGCGATCGGGGATCGGGCCGACGCGCACGCGCCAGCGGGGCTTGCCGGCCGCGGAGCCTTCGTCGACGTAGACGGCGTAGTCCTTGGCGCCGAGCTGCTCGGCGAGCTTCCACGCCGGCACGGGCTCCTCGTAGGACCCCACCTGCACGGCGAAGGGGCCCGAGGACGGCGGCGGGGCCGCGGCGACCGGCGGCGGCTCCGGGACCTCGGCGATCACGCGCTCGACCGGGGCGTCGCCCTCCCCTTCCAGGGGCTCGGCGCTGCCCGTGGGGTCCTCGAGCACCGTCAGATCCACCACGTGGGTCTCGCCCCGGAAGGGCCCGAGCAGGGTCGAGGGCGTCTCCCAGAGCGCACCGGCGACCAGGCCGAAACCGAAGCCGAACACGACGAGCAGAGCCGTGGCGAACAGGGTCCGGGCGAGGCGCGGCCGGGGCGCGGTCTTGCGGGTGTTGCGACGGGAGGCGCTCGGCTTGCGGGCGGCCGGCATTACATGCGCTCCGGTGCGCCGAGGCCGAGCACGCCGAGGCCGTTCGCGAGAACGGTCCGAACGGCGAGCACGAGGCCGAGCCGCGCCCGCGTGAGGGCCGCGTCGTCCGACAGCACGCGGTGGCGCGTGCCGTCCTGGATGTAGGGGTTCCACAGGCCCGCGAGGTCACGCAGGTAGTAGGCCATGTGATGCGGTTCGCGCTGATCCGCCGCGCGCGCGACGACCTCCGGGTACTCGGCGAGCTTCTTCAGCAGCTCGAGCTCCTCGGGCAGCGAGAGCTGCGAAGCGTCGACCTCCGCGGGCTCGGGCAGTGCGACGTCGAGCTCCTTCGCCTTGCGCTCGACGCCGTGGGTGCGCGCATGGGCGTATTGCACGTAGTAGGCCGGGTTCTTCTTCCAGTCCGTGTCCTTGGCCACTTCGAGGTCGAAATCGAGGTGCCCCTCGGCCTTGCGCTGGACCATGAAGAAGCGGAAGACGTCGGTCCCGACGTCGTCGACCAGCTCGTCCACGGTGACGTAGGTCGCCTTGCGGGTCGACTGCTTGACCTGCTCGCCGCCGCTCGTGAGCGTGACGAACTGGTTCATCACCAGCTCGATGGCGTCCTCGGGGCAGCCGAGCGCGCCGGCGGCCTTCACCACGAAGGGGAACTGTTCGATGTGGTCGGCCCCCTGGCAGTCGATCACGAGGTCGAAGCCGCGCCGGAACTTCTCGCGGTGGTAGGCGATGTCCGGCAGCAGGTAGGTCGGCTCTCCGCTGCTCTTGATGATCACGCGATCGCGGTCGAGGCCGAGCTCCGTGGCGCGCAGCCAGACGGCGCCGTCGGCTTCGTAGACGAGCCCGCGCTCGCGCAGGTCTTCCACCGCCGCCTCGAGCTTGCCCTCGTCGTAGAGGGTGGTCTCGTTGTAGAACTCGTCGAAGACGATGCCGAGCCGCTCGAGCGTCGCCCGGATCTCGGCGAAGATCCGCGTTTCGGCGACCTCGCGGAAGCGGGACTCGTCCGCGTCCTCCGCCCAGCTCTCGCCGTGCGCTTCGGCGATCTGCGCGGCGATCTCCTGGATGTAGCCGCCCTGGTATCCGTCGCGCGGGAAGGCCACGGGCAGCCCGTCGACGCTCTCGGGCCACTCGGCCTTGGCGTCGGCCAGCGCCGACTCGGGCGGCGCTGCAGCGCGGCCGAGCCGCTCGAGGTAGCGCGCCCGCACGGACTGGCCGAGCACGCGCATCTGGCGGCCGCCGTTGTTGAAGTAGTACTCGCGGGTGACGTCCCAGCCCTGGAGCGCGAAGAGCCGTGCGAGGCTGTCGCCCAGCACGGCCTGGCGACCGTGGCCGAGCGTGAGCGGGCCCGTCGGGTTGGCCGAGACGAACTCGACCTGGATCTTGCGCCCGGCGCCGGCCTCCGAAGCGCCGTAGCGCGGGCCGGCCTCGAGGATCTCGCGCAGAAGGCCCTGCCAGCGCGCGTCCGAGAGCCAGAGGTTCACGAAGCCGGGGCCGGCGATCTCGGCGCGTTCCACCAGGCCGCCGGCGTCACCGAGCAGGTCGATCAGCTCCTGGGCGATCTCACGCGGCGGGCGCCGCAGGCGCTTCGTCAGCACCATGGCGGCGTTGCAGGCGAAGTCCCCGTGGTCCGCCTGACGCGGCACGTCCAGCGCGAAGGCGGGCGGATCTCCCCCCTCCCCCGCCGCTTCCGCGGCGTCGGCCACGAGCCGCCCGACGGCGGCCCGAACATGCTCGAGCAAGGCTTCTTTCACGGTGTGTGAGAATCGTCCGGGTCTGGGTTTCGGTCAAGGATTCCGGCCACTTGGGCCCGGGGGGTCGTCGAACAGTACGATCGTCTCGTCCGGCCGGGACAGGCCGAGATCGACACGGATGGCCTCCTCCATCGCGAAGGAATCGCCCTCCCCGTCGAGCTCGCGAGCCGCCGCGTCCAGGGCCGCCATCTCGCGCTGGCGGTCCTCGATCCGGCCACGGGCCTCGGCGAGAGCCCCGCGGAGCTCCCACCAGGTCCGCAGACCCGATTCCGAGTCGAACCCGGCATAGACGACGGCCGCGGCGAGCATCGCCGGAGCCAGCCAGAAGCGCTTCACCGCCACCACCCCCCGTGTGCGGCCCTCGGGGCAGCCCGCGAAGGCCGCCCGAACCCGGACTCTAACGAATGTCGCCCTCGGCGATCAGGCGCCCGACCCGCTCGACGTAGGCCGTGGAATCCCACACCCGGGGCCCCACGTAGCGCTCGACGACCCGGCCATCGGGCCCGATCAGGTAGCTCTCGGGAAAGCGGAAGGTCTGGTAGGAGAGCGAGACCCGCTTGTCCTCGTCGAGCAGCACCGGGAAGGTCAGGCCCAACCGGTCGCGAAAGGGCCGGACCACCTCCTCGGGTTCACCCACCGCAATGGCCAGGAGCTCGAAGCCCGCTTCGCGGTGCGCCTGGTAGAGACGCTCCATGGCGGGCATCTCCTCCTCGCAGGGCTTGCACCAGGTCGCCCAGAAGTTCACCAGCACGACGCGGCCCGCGTAGGCGCCCAGGGAGACGGGCTCGCCTTCGAGGGCCGGCAGCTCGAAGGCCGGCGCGGGGCTGCCGCGTTCGATCGGCTCGGCACCGCTGCCGTCGAGCAGCAGCAGGCCGATTCCCCCGAGCACCAGCAGGAAGGCCGCGATGACGACCCGGGGAGACAGGCTACTCGTCCTTGGCGGCGGCCTTCTTGCTGGCCTTCTTCTTCGACGCCTTCTTCTTGCTCGCCTTCTCGGTGGGCTCCGGCTTCGCCATGCCCTCGACGAGTTCGACGATCGACATCGAGGCCGCGTCGCCCGGCCGCACGCGCGTCTTCAACACGCGGGTGTAGCCGCCCGGCCGCTCGCGGAAGCGTTCCGCGAGCTCCCCGAAGACCTTGGCCGTCACGTCCTTGCCGTGGATCACGGACAGGGCCTGGCGCCGCGCATGAAGATCCCCGCGCTTGCCGAGGGTGATCATCCGGTCCGCGATCCGGCGCAGCTCCTTGGCCTTGGCGTCGGTGGTTTCGACGCGTTCGTGCTCGAACAGCGACGTCACCAGATTCCGGAGCATGGCTTTTCGGTGGGCGCTCGTCCGGTTGAGCTTGCCCCCGCGCTTGGCATGTCGCATCGGTCTAGACCTCGCGCTCCCGCATCTTCTCGATGTCGGTGCGCTGCGGGAAGCCGTCGAGCTTCGTGCCGAGAGCGAGCTCCATGGAGGCGAGGACCTCCTTGATCTCGTTGAGCGACTTCCGGCCGAAGTTCTTCGTCTTGAGCATCTCCGCCTCGGTGCGCTGCACGAGCTCACCGATGTAGCGGATGTTGGCGTTCTGCAGACAGTTGGCCGACCGCACCGAGAGCTCCAGCTCGTCGACCGAGCGGAACAGGTTCGGGTTGAGCGGCTCGGGCTCGTCGGCGGCGGGCAGCGACACCTCTTCGGGCTCTTCGAAGTTGATGAAGATGGTGAGCTGATCCTTCAGGATCTTCGCGGCGTAGGCCACGGCGTCCGCCGGGTTCAGCGTGCCGTCGGTCCAGACGTCGAGCGTCAGGCGGTCGAAGTCCGTCTCCCGGCCGACGCGGGCCGGGTTCACCGTGTAGTTGACACGGTGGACCGGCGAGAAGATCGAGTCGATCGGAATGGTCCCGATCGGCATCTCCTCGGTCTTGTTGTTCTCGGCGAGCACGTAGCCCTTGCCGTTGGCCACGGTGATCTCGATCTCGACGTCGGAATCGTCGGCGAGCGTCGCGATCTTGAGGTCGGGGTTCTTCACCTCGACGGAGGAATCATCCGCGGCGAGGTCGCCGGCGACGATCGTCCCGGGTCCGCTCTTGCGGATGCGCAGCACCTTCGACTCGAGGGAGTTCAGGCTCAGCCGGACCTCCTTCAGGTTCAGGATCACGTCCGCCACGTCCTCGTGGACGCCCGGGATGGTCGAGAACTCGTGGAGCACGCCCTCGATGCGCACCGAGGTGATCGCCGCGCCCTGGAGCGAGGAGAGCAGCACGCGGCGCAGCGCGTTCCCGAGCGTGATGCCGAAGCCGCGCTCGAGCGGCTCACAGGCGAATCGCCCGTAGGCACCCGTCTGGCTCGGTTCTTCGACCTCGAGCCGGCGCGGCCGGATCAGCGTCCGCCAGTTTGCAGCCATCAGTTCCTGGTTCATGTCTTCCATGCCTCGAGCCCCCTTGTGCTCCGAAGTGGATGTTTCTTGCGCGCGCCGGTCGCCCGGGCGCGGGTTCCGGGCGCCGCTAGCGCGAGTACAGCTCGACGATCAGCTGCTCTTCGATCGGCAGGGTGATGTCCTCGCGCGTCGGGAGCGCCTTGACGGTGCCCTCGAAGCTGGCCTTGTCGATCTCGAGCCACTGCGGGAGGCTGCGCTCCTCGAGCGCTTCGAGAGCCCCCGCGATCCGCGTGACCTCGCGAGACTTCTGCCGCACCTCGACCTTCGTCCCCGGGCGCATGCGCATCGACGGAATCGTCGCGCGGCGTCCGTTGACGTTGAAGTGACCGTGCTTCACGAGCTGGCGCGCTTCCGAGCGGGACGTCGCGAAGCCAAGCCGGAACACGACGTTGTCGAGCCGCCGCTCGAGGAGCGAGAGCAGGTTCTCACCCGCCAGCCCCTTCATGCGGCTGGCTTCCTTCATCGTGCGGCGGAACTGGTGCTCCAGCAGGCCGTACATGCGCTTCACCTTCTGCTTCTCACGCAGCTGCACCCCGTAGTCCGAGAACCGCGGGCGCCCCTGGCCATGCTGGCCCGGGGGATAGTTGCGCCGATCGACCGCGCACTTCTCACTGAAGCAGCGATCGCCCTTGAGGAAGAGCTTGGTGCCTTCCCGGCGGCAGAGACGACAAACGGAACCGACGTATCGAGCCATTGGAAACCTTCCTCCCTACACCCGGCGCCGCTTGGGCGGGCGGCAGCCGTTGTGCGGGATCGGAGTAACGTCCTGGATGAGCGTGATGCGGATGCCCGCGGCCTGGAGCGCGCGCAGCGCCGTCTCGCGCCCGGCACCCGGGCCCTTGACGTAGACGCCCAGCGAGCGGATGCCGTGGTCGACGGCCTTCTTCGCACACTGCTCGGCGGCCACCTGCGCGGCGAACGGCGTCGACTTGCGCGAGCCCTTGAAGCCCTGCTGCCCCGCCGTCGCCCAGCAAAGCGCGTTGCCGGCCACGTCCGTGATCGTGATGATCGTGTTGTTGAACGTCGACTGGATGTGCGCCATCCCGTTCTGGACGTTCTTCTTGACCTTCTTCTTGCCCGTCTTCTTGACCATGCTTGTCTACTTCTTCCCGGCCGGCTTCTTCCCGGCGACCGTCTTGCGCGGACCCTTCCGGGTGCGGGCGTTCGTGTGGGTGCGCTGGCCGCGCACCGGCAGACCGCGCCGGTGGCGGAGCCCCCGGTAGCAGCCCAGATCCATCAGGGTCTTGATCTGCTGGCTGACTTCGCGCCGCAGATCACCCTCGACCTTGAAGTCACGCTCGATGACTTCGCGGAGCTGAATGACGTCGCCCTCGGAGAGCTGCTCGGTCTTCGTATCCGGATCCACTCCGGAGCTCGCGCAGATCTTCGCGGCGGACGTGTTCCCGACGCCGTAGATGTACGTCAGGGCGATCACGATCCGCTTCTGACGCGGCAAGTCGATTCCGGCGATGCGTGCCATCCGTTCCTCCTAACCCTGGCGCTGCTTGTGCTTGGGGTTGTCGCAGATCACGCGCACGACTCCGCGGCGTTTGATGATCCGGCACTTGTCACACATCTTGCGCACCGAGGCTCTGACCTTCATGTCTCTCCCCTTCCCGATCAGTGCGATCCCGGCACGGCGGTCAGGACCTCCGGGCCGTCATCGGTGATCAGGATGGTGTGTTCGAAATGGGCCGACAGCGAGCCATCCGCGGTGACCGCGGTCCACTCGTCGTCGAGCATGCGGACATCGTAGCTCCCCATGCAAACCATGGGCTCGATCGCGAAGACCATGCCCGTTCGCAGCCGCGGGCCCTTGCCCGGGTTGCCGTAGTTCGGAATCTGCGGCGGCTCGTGCAGAAGGCGGCCGATGCCGTGCCCCACGAACTGGCGCACCACGCCGAAGCCCTCGGACTCCGCACGCTCCTGGATGGCGTGGCCGATGTCGGAGAGGCGGTTGCCCGGGACCATCTGCGCGATGCCCTTGTAGAGGGCGTCCCGCGTGGCCTCGATGAGGCGCTCGCTCTCCGGGCCGATGTCGCCGATCGGGATCGTCACGGCCGAGTCGCCATGGAATCCGTCGACGTGGATGCCGAAGTCGAGGCTCAACAGGTCGCCGTCCTTCAGCTCCCGCGGCCCCGGGATGCCGTGGACGATCTCCTCGTTCGCGGAGATGCAGATCACGGCCGGGTACGGCGGCGCGCCGCCCGGGGCGTAGTCGAGGAAGGACGACACCACGCCGCGCCGCTCGATGCAGCGCTTCGCCAGGTCGTTGAGCTCCCCGGTGGTCATGCCGGAACGGGCCCGCTCGCGGACCTCGAGCAGGATCTCGCCCACGTGGCGCCCCGCTTCGCGCATCTTCTCGAGCTCGGAGCGGGTCTTGATCGTGATGCGGTTTCCGTACGCCATCGCTATCCGGCCACCGCCTCGGAGACGCGCTCGGCGATCTCCTCGATCGAGCCCTGCCCATCGACCTTCGCGAGGATTCCCTTCGCTTCGTAGTAGTCGAGCAGCGGCCGGGTCTGGTTCTCGTAGACCGACATCCGCGTGCGGATCGTCTCTTCGTTGTCGTCGGCGCGGCCTTCCTTCTCGGCGCGGGCCAGGAGCCGCTGGACCAGCTCGTCGACGTCGACGGTGATGGCCACGCAGCGCTCGAGCTCGACGCCGAGCTCCTGGAGCATGCGGTCGAGGGCCTCGGCCTGGGCCGCCGTGCGGGGGAAGCCGTCGAGGATGAAGCCGGTCTGGCAGTCGTCCTGTTCGAGGCGCTCGCGGGCCACGCCGATCACGACCTCGTCCGGCACGAGCTCGCCGCGGTCCATGAAGCCCTTGGCCTGCTCCCCCACCGGCGAACCGGCGGCGACCGCCGCGCGCAGCATGTCGCCCGTCGAGATCTGGGGAATGGAGAGCCGCTCGATCAGGAACTGGGCCTGGGTGCCCTTTCCGGCTCCGGGCGGGCCGAGCAGCAGGAGACGTCGCGCGCTCATCGGCCGAGCCTCCCGCGCTGCCGCGTGCCCGAGGTGAACCCTTCGTACTGGCGGGACACCAGGTGCGATTCGACCTGCCCGATCGTGTCGAGGGCCACGCCCACGACGATCAATAGCGCCGTGCCGCCGAAGAAGAACGTCACGTTCGCCCAGGTCGCGAGAATCACCGGCAACACGCACACGGCGGAGACGTAGATCCCCCCGGCGAGCGTCAGACGCGTGAGCACCTTGTTGATGTACTCGGCCGTCTTCTTGCCGGGCCGGATCCCGGGGATGTAGCCGCCGAACTTCTTGATGTTGTCGGCCACGTCGTTCGGATCGATCATGATCGCCGTGTAGAAGTACGCGAAGAAGATGATCAGGGCGACGTAGACGAGGTTGTACGTGAAGCCGCCGAAGTAGAGCCACTCGTCGACGAAGGCCTGGATCTGGGGGGACTCGACGTAGCTCGTGACCGTCAGCGGGAGCATCAGGATCGACGAGGCGAAGATGGGCGGAATCACCCCGGCGGTGTTCACGCGCAGCGGGAAGTAGCTCATCCCCCCCTGGGTCACCTTCTTGCCGACGACCCGGCGCGCGTGCTGGATCGGGATCCGCCGCTGGCCGCGCTCGAAGAAGACCACGAAGCCCGTCACTACGATCATGAAGGCGATCAGGAAGAGCGCCCGGAGCAGCGTGAACTGGTCCGTCCGGACGAGCTCGCCGAGCTGCCCGATCGCACCCGGGATGGCGACGATGATGCCGGCGAAGATCACGAGCGAGATGCCGTTGCCGATGCCACGCTCGGTGACCTGCTCGCCGAGCCACATGATGAAGGCCGTGCCCGTGGTGAGCGTGATCATGCACAGCAGCCGGAAGCCCCAGCCGGGCTCCGAGACGGCGCCGGCGCCGAACTGCCCACCCTCGAGAGCGGTCGCGATCAGGATGCTCTGGAACAGGGCCAGCACGATCGTCGCGTAGCGCGTGTACTGGGTGATCTTCTTGCGGCCCTGCTCGCCTTCCTGCTTCAGGCGTTCGAGGGCCGGGACGGCCGCGGTCAGCAGCTGGAAGATGATCGACGCCGAGATGTAGGGCATGATGCCCAGCGCGAAGATGGAGAGCTGCTCCATCGCGCCACCCGAAAACAGGTTGAAGATCCCGAAGATGCTGCCGCTCATCTGCTCGAAGAAGGCGCGGATGACGTCGGGGTTCACTCCGGGCGTGACGATGTGCGCACCGATCCGGTACACGATCAGCATCCCGAACGTGAAGAGGATCCGCTTCTGGAGCTCCGGGATCCGCCCGATGTTCTGCACGCCACCGGTCACGACTGCTTCTTCTCCTCGGCGGCGACGATCTCGACGCTGCCACCGGCCGCTTCGACCTTTTCCTTCGCACCCGCGCTGACGGCCTGGAGCTTCACCGTCAGGTTCTTCGGGGCCTCGCCCTCACCGAGGAGCTTCACCGTGGGCGCAGCGCCGCGGATGAGGCCCTTGGCGGCGAGCGTCGCGCGGTCCACCGTCGCGCCGTCGCCCAGGGCGGCGAGCGCGGCGAGGTTCACCACCTCGACGGGCTTCTTCTCGTGCCAGAAGCCGCGCTTCGGCAGGCGGCGGGTCATCGGCATCTGCCCGCCTTCGAAGAAGATCTTCACCTCGCGACCGGCCGAGCGGTGGCCCTGGCCCTTCACGCCGCGGCCACAGGTCTTGCCCTTGCCCGAGGCATGGCCACGTCCGACGCGGATCGGCTTCTTGCGGGCGCCGGGACGCGGCTGCAATCGGTCGAGCATGACTAGCCCTCCACCACGACGAGGTGCTTCACCTTGTCGATCATCCCGCGGATCGCGGGCTCGTCGTTCACTTCGACGGTCTGCTGCAGGCGGCGCAGGCCGAGCCCGCGCAGCGTCGCCCGCTGCCGCCGGTCGTATCCGATCGGGCTCTTCACGAGCTTCACCGAGATCTTCTGGCTCATGCTCCGAGCAGCTCCCGTCGCCGCACTTCCGGGTCGCGCAGCTCGCGGAGCCCCTGCATCGTGGCGTTCACCACGTTGTGCGGGTTGTTCGTTCCGAGGGTCTTGGTCAGCACGTCGCGAACGCCGGCCGACTCGAGCACCGCACGCACGCCGCCGCCGGCGATCACGCCGGTACCGGGCGAGGCCGGGCGGAGCAGGACGGCACCCGCGCCGTAGCGGCCGATGATCTCGTGCGGGAGCGTCCCCTCGACGAGCGGGACCTCGAGCAGGGTCTTGCGCGCCCGCTCGACGCCCTTGCGGATCGCCTCCGGGACCTCGCCGGCCTTCCCGAGGCCGACGCCCACGATGCCGGCGCCGTCGCCGACCACCACCAGCGCGCTGAAGGAGAAGCGGCGACCGCCCTTCACCACCTTCGCGACGCGGTTGATGTGGACCACGCGATCCTTGAGGTCGAGGTCGTTGGGATTGATCTGTGTCACAGCAGCGAATGCCATTGAAAAGTCCTCAGAACTGGAGGCCCGCTTCGCGAGCGGCCTCTGCGAGGGCCTTCACGCGCCCGTGATAGAGGAAACCGTTCCGGTTGAAGACGACCCGTTCGATCTGCCGCTCGCGGGCGCGCTCGGCGATCGCCAGGCCCACCTTCTTCGCGGCTTCGATCCCGCTCGCCGAGGCCGCCTCGCCCGCGAGGGCCTGCGTCCGCGTCGAAACGGAGGTCAGCGTCTTCCCGCTCGCCGCATCCACGAGCTGCGCGTAGATGTGCTTGTTGCTGCGGTAGACGGTCAATGCCACCCGCTCGCTCGTCCGCAGGCCCTTGGCCACACGGGTTCTGCGCGCGACGCGGCGCCGGACTTTGTCGTTTTCGATCTTGCGCGCCATCGTTAGGCCGCTCCTGCCTTGCCGACCTTGCGGCGGATCTGCTCACCCTGATAACGGATGCCCTTGCCCTTGTAGGGCTCCGGCGGCCGCCACTTGCGGACGTCCGCTGCGAACTGTCCGACCTTCTCCTTGTCGATCCCCTCGATGGTGATGAGGGTGTTGTTTTCGACGGAGACCTTGATGCCCTCGGGAATCGGCATGTCCACCGGGTGCGAGAAGCCGAGCACGAGGTTCAGGTTCTTGCCGCTCGCTGCAGCGCGGTAACCGACGCCCTGGATCTCGAGGACCTTCGTGAATCCGTCGGTCACGCCCGTGACCATGTTGTTCAGCAGCGCGCGAGCGAGGCCGTGCATCGAGCGGGCCGTCTTCGAATCGTCCGGGCGCTTGAGCGTCGCGGTTCCGTCGCTGACGTCGAGGGCGATCCCGGCCGGCAGCGGGCGCGCGAGCGTCCCCTTCGGGCCCTTCACGCGCATCTCGCCCTCGGTGAGCGCCAGATCGACTCCCTTCGGCAGGGAGATGGGTGCGTTTCCTACGCGGGACATGGCTACCAGACCTCGCAGAGCACTTCGCCGCCCACGTTCTTCTCGCGGGCGTCTTGGTCGGTCATCACCCCCTGGGAGGTGGACAGGATCGCGATGCCGAGGCCGTTGCGGACCTTGGGCACTTCCTCGGCGGCCACGTACACGCGGCGGCTCGGGCGCGAGATCCGGGAAAGACCGTCGATCATCTCGCGGCCGTCGTCGCGGTAGCGCATGCCCATGCGCAGGGTGGGCTTGTCCGCGGTCTCGTCGAGGCCGACGTCGGTCACGTAGCCCTGGGCCTGGAGCACCTGGGCGACGGCGAGCTTCAGCTTCGAGGCGGGCAGCCGGACCTCGGCATGGCGAGCGCGCTGCGCGTTGCGGATGCGCGTCAGCATGTCGGAGATGGGGTCGGTCATCATGGCTTCGTTCCTTCTCGCAGGTCGTTCTCGCGGGTGATCTCGGCGGCCTAGTTCCGGAACGGCATTCCGAGGTGGGCGAGCAGCGCCCGCGCCTCGTTGTCCGTCCGGGCCGTCGTGCACACCGTCACGTTCAGGCCGGTGATCCGCTCGACCTTGTCGTAGTCCACTTCGGGGAAGATGATCTGCTCACGAACCCCGAGGGTGTAGTTGCCTCGGCCGTCGAAGGCCTTCGGGGAGACGCCCTGGAAGTCCCGCACGCGCGGCAGCGCGGTGCTGACGAGGCGGTCGTAGAACTCCCACATGCGGACGCCGCGCAGCGTCACCGACGCCCCGATCGCCTGCCCCTGGCGGAGCTTGAAGTTGGCGATCGACTTGCGAGCGCGGCGAACGACGGGCTTCTGGCCCGTGATCTCGGCCAGCTCCTCGACGGCGCGCTCGATGATCTTCGGGTTGGCGACGGCCTCACCGAGACCCATGTTCACCACGATCTTGTCGAGGCGCGGCACCTGGTGCGGGTTCGCGTAGCCGAACTCCTCGCGGAGCTTGCCGGTGGTGTCGCCGCGGTAGCGTTCGAGCAGACGGGGGACCATCACAGGACCTCCGGCGCGAGCGAAATGATCTTCATGAAGCGGCGCCCACGGAGCTCGCGAGCGACGGGGCCGAAGATGCGCGTCCCGACGGGCTCGCGCTGGTTGTCGATCAGGACAGCGGCGTTGTCGTCGAAGCGGATGATCGAGCCGTCGGCGCGACCGATCCCCTTCGCCGTCCGCACGACCACGGCCTTGCGCACCTCACCCTTCTTCACGCGAGCGTTCGGGATCGCCTCCTTGACGGAGACGACCACGATGTCGCCGATCGAGGCGTACTTGCGCTTCGAGCCACCCAGCACCTTGATGCAGGAGAGCTTGCGGGCACCGGAGTTGTCGGCGACCTGAAGCGTCGACTCTGCTTGGATCATCTCCCGTTCCCTCGCCTAGACGCCGACGGCCTTGGTCAGCGTCGACTGCACCTTCCACCGCTTCTTCTTCGAAAGCGGACGGTGCTCGATGATTTGGACGCGGTCTCCGACCGCGCACGTATTCGCCTCGTCGTGCGCCATGTACCGCGTGAAGCGGTTGACGTACTTCTTGTAGGTCCGGTCCTTGACCAGCCGATCGACGCGGACCACCACGGTCTTGTCCATCTTGTCGCTGACCACCGTCCCGACGAGGGTCCGGCGCATCCCCCGGTCGCTCATGATTTCGTCGCCTCCCGCCGCTCTCGGGCCACCGTCTCGAGCCGCGCCACGTCGCGGCGCAGGTGCGCCAGCCGGGCGGTGTCTTCGAGCTGCCCGGTGGCATGCTTCACCTTGAGGTTGAAGAGCTCACCGCGGATCTCGTCGGCCTTGGCCACGAGTTCCTCCTCGGAAAGCTCACGAATCTCCGACGCCTTCATACGCCCTCCTCGCGCACCACGATCTTGGTGGCGACGGGCAGCTTGTGGGCCGCCAGGCGCAGGGCCGCGCGCGCGATATCCACCGGCACACCCTCCATCTCGTAGAGCATCTTGCCGGGGCGAACGATCGCCACCCACTCTTCCGGGTTGCCCTTGCCCTTACCCATCCGGGTTTCGGCGGGCTTCTTCGTCACGGGCTTGTCCGGGAAGAGCCGGATCCAGACCTTCCCGCCGCGCTTCACGTGGCGGGTCATCGCGATCCGGGCCGCCTCGATCTGGCGGGCCGTGATGCGCCCCGCCTCGAGCGTCTGCAGGCCGTATTCGCCGAAGGCGATCGTGTTGCCACGGAGCGCCTTTCCACGGATGCGGCCCTTGTGCTGCTTGCGGTGCTTGACCTTCTTCGGTTGGAGCATGGCCTAGCGAATCGCCTCCTCACGGTTGTTGCGCTGCGACAGCGCACCCGTCCGAAGGTCCTTGTCTGCGAGGTCGCCCTTGAAGATCCAGCACTTCACGCCGATCACGCCGTACGTCGTGCGGGCCTCGGCCAGGCCGTAGTCGATGTCGGCGCGCAGCGTGTGCAGCGGCACCCGGCCCTCGCGGTACCACTCACGGCGGCCCATCTCGGCACCGCCGAGGCGGCCCGCGCAGGCGATCCGGATGCCTTCGGCCCCGAACTTCATGGTCGAGGTGACGGCCTTCTTCATCGCGCGCCGGAAGGCCACGCGCCGCTCGAGCTGGAGGGCGACGTTCTCGGCCACCAGCTGCGCGTCGAGCTCCGCCTTCCGGATCTCCTTCACGTTGATGAAGACTTCCTTGTCCGTGTACGTGCCGAGCTCCTTCCGGAGGTTCTCGACCTCGGCACCACGCTTGCCGATCAGGATTCCGGGCCGCGCCGTGTGGATGTTCACGAGCAGCTTGTCACCGGTGCGCTCGATCACGACCTTCGAGATGCCCGCGTGAAAGAGCTTCTTCTTGATGAAGCTCCGGACGCGGATGTCCTCGTGGAGCTGCGCCCCGTAGGTCTTCTCGGCGAACCAGTTCGACTGCCAGCCATAGACCGTGCCGAGCCGGAAACCGTACGGATGGATTTTCTGTCCCACGAATCGCCCCTAACGCTCTTCGAGCTCGAGTTGCACGTGGCTCGTGCGCTTCTGGATCCAGGCCGCCCGGCCCTGCGCACGCGCCTTGATGCGCCACATGCTGGCGCCCTCGTCCACGCTGATCTGACTCACGACCAGGTTGTCGACGTCGATGCCGGCCTTGTCGCGGTCGTTGCTCTCCTGCGCGTTGGCCACGGCCGAACGCACGAGCTTCGCGAGCGGCCGGGCGAACCGGCGCGTCGAGAGATCGAGCAGCGCGAGCGCCTCCTCGACCTGCTTGCCGCGGATCTGGTCGGCCAGCAGGCGCGCGCGGCGCGTGCTGACGCGGTAGTTCCTGAGTCTCGCCTTCGCAGCCGCCATCAGCCCTTGACCTTCTTGTCCGTCGCGTGGCCGGTGAACTTGCGGGTCGGAGAGAACTCGCCGAGGCGATGACCGACCATGTTCTCCGTCACGAAGACGGGAATGAACAGCTTCCCGTTGTGCACGTGGAACGTGAGTCCCACGAAATCCGGGGCGATCATCGAGCGCCGCGACCAGGTGCGGATGACCTGCTTCGAACCGGATTCCTGCAGCTTGTCGACCTTGCGCTGGAGGCTCGGCTCGACGAACGGGCCCTTGCGGAGCGAACGGGCCATTACTTCTTCCCTCGCTTCTTGACGATGTACCGATCGGAACTCTTGTTGCTGCGCGTCTTGTAGCCCTTGGTCGGCTTGCCCCAGGGCGTACAAGGCTGGCGGCCGCCCGAAGTGCGGCCCTCGCCGCCTCCCATCGGGTGATCGACCGGGTTCATGGCGACGCCGCGCACGTTCGAGCGCTTGCCCTTCCAACGGGAGCGGCCCGCCTTGCCGATGCTCTGGTTCTCGTGGTCCAGGTTTCCGACCTGGCCGATGGTCGCCATGCAATCGACGAGGATCTTGCGGTGCTCACCGCTCGGGAGACGCAGCGTGGCGTAGCGGCCTTCGCGAGCCATGAGCTGCGCTGAGCCGCCGGCGGCCCGCACGAGCTGGGCGCCCTTGCCGGGCTTCATCTCGATGGCGTGCAGCACGGTGCCGAGCGGGATGCGGGCGATCGGGATCGCGTTGCCCGGCCGAACCTCGGCATCCGGCCCCGAGGAGATCGTGTCCCCGACGCGGAGGTCCGTCGGCGAGAGGATGTAGCGCTTCTCGCCGTCGGCATAGTGCAGCAGCGCGATGTTCGCGGACCGGTTCGGGTCGTATTCGATGGCAGCGACCTTGGCCGGAACGCCGAGCTTGTCGCGGCGGAAGTCGATCTTTCGGTAGCGGCGCTTGTGCCCGCCGCCCCGGTGCCAGGCCGTGATCCGCCCGTTGCTGTTTCGCCCGCCGCTCTTCTTCACGAGACCGGTGACGAGCGAGCGCTCGGGCTTGCCCCGCGTCAGCTCGGCGAAGTCCGAGACGGACATGCCCCGTCGTCCGGGGGTCATCGGCCGGTAGTTCTTGACGGCCATCCTAGACTCCTTCGAAGAATTCGATCGCCTGGCCTTCGGCCAGCCGCACGATCGCCTTCTTCCACTCCGGCTTGCGCCCCATGTGCGCGCCCACCCGGCGCGACTTGCGGGGCATCCGCATGGTCCGGACCTCGAGCACGTTCACCTGGAACAGCGACTCGACGGCCCGCTTGATCTCCGGCTTGTTCGCGTCGGGAGCGACGGCAAAGGTCACGAGGTTCTGCTCCTCGCGCCCGATGCTGCTCTTCTCCGTGACGAGCGGCCGGCGAATGACTTGATGCACGTTCACGATGCAGCCCCTTCCTCGGCGGAGTCGCCGAGCCGCCGGGCCACCGCCTCGGCGCCGGCCTGGGTCATGAGCAGATGCTCGTGGCGCAGGACGTCGTAGACGTTGAGGCCGTCGGCGCGAATCGCACCGACGTTCGGCAGGTTCCGGGAAGCGCGCTCGACCTTCTCGTCGGCCTCGGCGATCACGATCAGCACCGAGCGCTCGGCGAGGTCCAGGGCGCCGAGCTTCGCCACGAGCTCGCGGGTCTTGGCCGCTTCGAGCTCGAGTGCGTCGACCACCGTCACGGCCTGCTCGGCCACGCGTGCCGAGACGGCGCTGCGGAGGGCCGCGCGGCGCATCTTCTTCGGAAGCTTGTGGTCGTAGCTGCGCGGCACCGGGCCGAACACGACGCCGCCGCCCGTCCACTGGGGCGCACGCGTCGTACCGGCACGGGCGCGGCCCGTGCCCTTCTGCCGGAACGGCTTGGCACCGCCGCCCGAAACGCGCGAGCGATTCTTGGTGGCGTGGGTGCCCGCACGGCGTCCCGCCAACTGCCTTCGGACCTCCGCGTGGAAGAGGTGCGGCTTCACCGTGGCCTCGAACACGACGGGGTCGAGGTCGATGGTGCCGCTCTTCTTCCCGGCGAGGGTTTTCACGTCGAGGGTCGCCATGGCTAGAGCTTGATCTCCACGTCGACACCGGCGGCGAGCTCGAGCTTCATCAGGGCGTCGACCGTCTGCGGGGTCGGCTCCAGGATGTCGATCAGCCGGCGGTGCGTGCGCACCTCGAACTGCTCGCGCGACTTCTTGTCGATGTTCGGGCCCCGGAGGACCGTGTACTTGTTGATCGTGGTCGGAAGCGGAATGGGGCCGGCGAGCCGGGCGCCCGTCCGGATGGCGGTATCCACGATCTCCGACGCGCTCTGGTCGAGCAGCCGGAAGTCGTACGCCTTCATCCGGATCCGGATCTTCTGCTGTGCGAGGTCAGCCATAACAGTCTTTCCTGGATGGCCGAGCCATCCGAAGTTCCACCCTCGGGTGGTTACTCGATGATGTCGGCCACGACGCCGGCGCCGACGGTGCGGCCGCCTTCGCGGATGGCGAAGCGCAGTTCCTTGTCCATGGCGATCGGCGTGATCAGCTCGACCTCCATCTCCACGTTGTCCCCGGGCATCACCATCTCGGTCCCGTCCGGAAGCTGAGCGACGCCCGTCACGTCCGTCGTCCGGAAGTAGAACTGCGGCCGGTAGCCGTTGAAGAACGGCGTGTGCCGCCCGCCCTCTTCCTTCGTCAGGATGTACGCCTGCGCCTTGAACTTCGTGTGCGGCGTGATCGAACCCGGCTTCGCGAGCACCTGGCCGCGCTCCACGTCGTCCTTGCCCGTGCCGCGCAGCAGCGCGCCGATGTTGTCCCCCGCCTGCCCCTCGTCGAGCAGCTTACGGAACATCTCCACGCCCGTGACCACCGTCTTCGTCGTGTCGCGGATGCCCACGATCTCGACCTCGTCGCCCGTGTGCACGATCCCCTGCTCGACGCGGCCCGTCACCACCGTCCCGCGCCCCGTGATCGAGAACACGTCCTCGATCGGCATCAGGAACGGACGATCGAGCGCGCGCTCCGGCTCCGGGATCGTCTCGTCGAGCGCCTTCATCAGCTCGTCGATGCAGCCGTTGTTCCCGTCGTCCGACGGATCCTCGCCCGCCTTCAGCGCCGAGCCCTTGATGATCGGAATGTCGTCGCCCGGGAACTCGTAGTTCGAGAGAAGCTCGCGAACCTCGAGCTCCACCAGCTCGAGCAGCTCCTCGTCGTCCACCTGGTCGACCTTGTTCAGGAACACCACGATGTGCGGAACGTTCACCTGCCGCGCCAAGAGAACGTGCTCGCGCGTCTGCGGCATCGGACCGTCCGCGGCGCTCACGACCAGGATCGCCCCATCCATCTGCGCCGCACCCGTGATCATGTTCTTCACGTAGTCGGCGTGGCCGGGGCAGTCGACGTGGGCGTAGTGGCGGCCTTCACTCTGGTACTCCACGTGCGCCGTCGCGATCGTGATGCCGCGCTCGCGCTCCTCGGGAGCCTTGTCGATGTTCGCGAAGTCGATCTTCTCGGCCAGGCCAAGATGCGCCTGGCGGGCCGTGATCGCCGCCGTCAGCGTCGTCTTGCCGTGGTCCACGTGACCGATCGTCCCCACGTTCACGTGGGGCTTGGTGCGCTCGAACTTCTCCTTGGCCATTCCTTCGCCTCTTCCTTTCGCCACCCTGACCGTCTTGCCAGCGGGGCGGTTGATCTCCGCGAGCTAGCGGTGTGCCAGCCCCGCGGCGACGTTCTCCGGTACCTGCATGTAGTTCTTGAACTGCATCGTGTAGGTCGCCCGACCCTGGGTCATCGACCGGAGGTTGTTGACGTAGCCGAACATGGTCGCGAGCGGGACGTCGGCCTGGATGACCTGCGCCCCCGCGCGCATCTCGATTCCCGTGATCTGTCCGCGGCGGCTGTTGAGGTCGCCCTGCACGCCGCCGACGAAGTCCTCCGGGGTCACGACCTCGACGGACATCACCGGCTCGAGCAGCACCGGGCCCGCCGTGCGCAGCGCCTCGCGCATGCCGAGGGAGCCGGCGATCTTGAAGGAGCGCTCCGAGGAATCGACCTCGTGCGTCTGGCCGTCGACCAGGGTGACCTTCACGTCGACCACCGGATAGCCCGCGAGCTCGCCGCTCTGGCAGGCCTCTTCGCAGCCCTGGCGGATCGGGTTGAAGTACTCCTTCGGGACGCTGCCGCCCTTGACGGCCGTCTCGAAGACGAAGCCCGAGCCCGGCTCGCCCGGCTCCACCTCGAGCTGGACCACACCGAAGTCGCCCGAGCCGCCGCTCTGCTTGATGTAGCGGCCCTCGACGCTCACCGCCTTGCGGATCGTCTCCTTGAAGGCGACCTGCGGCGCGCCGACGTTGGCGTCGACGTTGAACTCGCGCACCAGGCGGTCCGTGATGATCTCGAGGTGCAACTCACCCATGCCGGAGATGATGGTCTGGGCGGTCTCTTCGTTGACCGAGACGCGGAAGGACGGGTCCTCCTGGGCCAGCCGCTCGAGGGCCGCGCCCAGGCGGTCCATGTCGGCCTTGGTCTTGGCCTCGATCGCGATCGAGATGACCGGCTCCGGGAATTCGATGGACTCGAGCAGCACCGGATGCTTCGGGTCGGCCAGGGTGTCGCCCGTGCGGACCGTCTTCATGCCGACGATCGCCGCGATGTCGCCGGCGTGGAGGGAATCCACTTCCTGGCGCTTGTTCGCGTGCATCTGGAGGATGCGCCCGACGCGCTCCTTCTTGTCCGTCGCGGCGTTCAGGAGCTGCTTGCCCGGCTCGACCTTGCCGGAGTAGACGCGCACGTAGGTCAGGCTGCCGACGTGCTTGTCGCTCATGATCTTGAACGCCAGGGCCGAGAAGGGCTCGTCGTCGCTGGCCTTCCGCAGCACCGTCTCGCCGCGCTTCACGGATTGGGCTTCCACCGGCGGCACGTCGAGGGGCGAAGGCAGATACTCGATGATCGCGTCCAGCAACGGCTGGACGCCCTTGTTCTTGAAGGCCGTGCCGCACAGCACGGGCACGATCTTGAGCTCGAGGGCGGCCTGGCGAAGCGCCTTGCGCAGGGCGGCCGGCTCGATGGCCTCGCCCTCGAGGAAGCGGACGGCGAGGTCGTCGTCGAAGTCCGCGGCGGCCTCGATGACCAGCTCGCGGGCGGCCTCGAAGGCCGGCACGAGATCCTCCGGGATCGGCTCCTCCTGGAACTCCGCGCCGAGGGAGTCGTCGTTCCAGACGATGGCCTTCTCTTCGATCACGTCGATCACGCCGCGGAACGTGTCCTCGGCGCCCATCGGAACCTGGAGCGGCACCGGGTTCGCGCCCAGGCGCTCGCGGATCATCTCGACCACGCGGCCGAAGTCCGCGCCCACGCGGTCCATCTTGTTGACGAAGGCGATGCGGGGCACGCCGTAGCGGTCCGCCTGGCGCCAGACCGTCTCGGACTGGGGCTCGACGCCGCCGACGCCACAGAACACGGCCACCGCACCGTCGAGCACGCGGAGCGAACGCTCGACCTCGATGGTGAAGTCCACGTGCCCGGGCGTGTCGATGATGTTGATGCGGTGGTCCTTCCAGAAGCAGGTCGTCGCAGCGGACGTGATCGTGATGCCACGCTCCTGCTCCTGCTCCATCCAGTCCATCGTGGCCGCGCCATCGTGAACTTCACCGATCTTGTAGTTCACGCCCGTATAGAACAGGACCCGCTCCGTGGTCGTGGTCTTCCCGGCATCGATGTGCGCCATGATGCCGATGTTCCTTGTTCTTTCGAGGGACGTGCGTGCCATGTCTCACTCGGGGCGCTGCGGGACCGTCCCGCTACGCCAGGGGGTTCGTTACCAGCGGTAGTGCGCGAACGCCTTGTTCGCGTCTGCCATGCGGTGCGTGTCGTCGCGCTTCTTCACGCTCTCGCCACGCTCGTTGGCCGCATCGATGATCTCGTTCGCCAGCTTGTCCGCGAAGCTCTTGCCGTCACGGGCTCGCGAGTAGTCCTTCAGCCAGCGCATGGCGAGGGACGTCGCGCGCTCGGGGCGCACCTCGATCGGCACCTGGTACGTCGCGCCGCCGACGCGCCGGGACTTCACCTCGACGCGGGGCCGGATGTTGTCCATGGCGCGGCGGAACATCTGCAGCGGGTCGTTGCGCGTCTTGCTCTCGATGATCTCGAAAGCGCCGTAGATCACCTTCTCCGAGGTGCTCTTCTTGCCGTCCCGCATGACGACGTTGATGAAACGACCGAGCAGCCGATCCCCGTATCGGGGGTCCGGCTGCATGTCGCGCTTGGGTACTTCTCGTCGACGAGGCATGGTGTCCTGCGTCCTCCGCTTGCAAACGAGCAACGGCCGGCGGGGCAACCCTCGCCGGCCATCGGGGAAAAAACTACTTCGGGCGCTTGGCGCCGTACTTCGAGCGGCTCTGGTGACGATCCGCCACGCCCGTGGCATCGAGCGCACCGCGCACGATGTGGTAACGCACGCCCGGCAGATCCTTCACGCGCCCGCCGCGAACCAGGACCACCGAGTGCTCCTGGAGCGTATGCCCGACGCCCGGGATGTACGCGTTCACCTCGCGCCCGTTCGTCAGACGAACACGCGCGACCTTGCGGAGCGCGGAGTTCGGCTTCTTCGGCGTCGCGGTGTAGACGCGCAGACAAACGGCGCGCTTCTGCGGCGACTTCATCAAGTCCGGGGCGGTGGAGCGATTGGGCTTGCGCTTGCGACCCTTTCGAACCAACTGCTGAAATGTGGGCATGAGATCCCCACTCCATTCCGATGTGGCCGGCGTGCACGCACGCGGCGGCCGTTCTGTGGTGGCGCGCACGGCATGCCGCGCGAACCGACCGTTGAAGAAACCCGGTGCCCTGGAAATGCACCGGAAAGCAGAGACGACAAGCCCCCGGCCGTCCAACCTTGACCTTCGGAGAGACCGGAACGCGGGAGCTCGGGCAACCCACTCCGACGGGTCAAGGCGCGGTCGAAGAACCTGCGCACTGATCGCGAAAACGGCAGCATTCTAACTGGCTTAGGTGGGCTGTCAACCGGTTGCCGGAGCCCCGGATCCGGCCTTTCGAGGCCGCCCGGCCCCCGAAAAGCAGAGCGGCGCTGCCCCCGCGGGGACAGCGCCGCTCGACGTTCGAAATCCGCTCGAGGGCCCTACTCGGAGCCCTCCGGCGGAGCTGCGGTCACGACCGCCTCGCCCACCGGCGGCGCCGGGATGGCGAGGGGATCTGCCGTCAGATCCTCGTCGTCCGCGCCCCCGAGCAGCTCGTCCGGAGCATCGATCTGGATGCCGAGGTCGTGGTACTCGGCCACGCCCGTCCCCGCCGGGATCAGGCGGCCCATGATCACGTTCTCCTTCAGGCCGAACAGGCGATCCGTCTTGCCCCACACGGCGGCCTCGGTGAGCACCTTGGTCGTCTCCTGGAAGGAGGCGGCCGAGATGAAGGACTCCGTCGAGAGCGAGGCCTTGGTGATGCCGAGCAGCACCGGCTCGCGCTCGGGCGGCTGCTTGCCCTGGTCTTCGAGGCGCTTCTTGACCTCGTCGAAGAGCGCCCGCTCGACCTGCTCGCCGACCAGGAAATCGCTGTCGCCCGGGTCCACCACGCGCACGCGGCGGAGCATCTGGCGAACGATCACCTCGATGTGCTTGTCGTTGATCTTCACGCCCTGCAGGCGGTAGACCTCCTGGACCTCGTCCACCAGGTACTTGGCCAGCTCCTTCTCGCCCTTGATCTTGAGGATGTCGTGGGGGTTCGAAGAGCCGTCCATGAGGGCCTCGCCCTTCCGGACGCGGTCCCCTTCGTGCACGCTGATGTGCTTGCCCTTGGGGATCAGGTACTCCTGCGGGTCGCCTCCGTCGTCCTCGGGCGTCACCACGACGCGGCGCTTGCCGCGCACGTCGGTGCCGAAGCTGACGAGACCCGTGATCTCGGAGACCACGGCGTGCTCCTTCGGCTTCCGCGCCTCGAAGAGCTCGGCCACGCGGGGCAGACCGCCCGTGATGTCCTTGGTCTTCGTGGCCTCGCGCGGGATGCGCGCGAGCACGTCGCCGGCCGAGACCTCGTCGCCGCTCGCCACCGCGAGGAAGGCGCCGACGGGCAGCGGGTAGGTCCGCTCGTTGCCCGCGCCCTCGACGACCAGCCGCGGCCGGGCGTCGGGGTCCTTGGACTCGGTCACCACCTTCGAGGACAGGCCCGTGAACTCGTCGACCTGCTCCTGGTAGGTGACGCCCTCCTGGAGGTCGGCGTACTTCACGGAGCCGGCGACCTCGGAGAGGATCGGGTTCGCGTGGGGGTCCCACTCGAGGAGCTTCTCGCCGGTGGCGACCTTCTGGCCTTCTTCGACGAGCACGTGCGCGCCGAAGACCACCGGGTGCCGCTCCTTCTCTCGGCCGGAGCTGTCGAAGATCTCGACTTCGCCGTTCCGGGTCATCGCGATCTTGCGGCCCTCGCGGTCCACGACGGTCCGGACGTTCGAGAGCTTGACCGAGCCCTCGCTCGCCGCCTCGGCGCTCGACTGCTCGGCCCGCCGCGTCGCCGTACCACCGATGTGGAAGGTCCGCATCGTGAGCTGGGTGCCGGGCTCGCCGATCGACTGGGCCGCGATGACGCCCACGGCCTCGCCGAGGTTCACCATCTCGCCCCGAGCCAGGTCGCGGCCGTAGCAGAGCACGCACGAGCCGCGCGGCGTCTCGCAGGTGAGCACCGAGCGGATCATCACGCTCTCGACGCCCGCGTTCTCGATCTGCTTGACCTTGTCCTCGTTGATCTCCTCGCCGGCGCGGACGAGGACCGTGTCGCTCTCGAGCGGGTCGATCACGTCCACCAGGGCCGTACGGCCGAGGATGCGCTCGCCGAGGGGCTCCACGATCTCGCCGCCTTCGACCAGGGGCATCATCTCGATGCCGTCGTCCGTTCCGCAATCGTGGTTCCGCACGATCATGTCCTGGGCGACGTCGACGAGGCGCCGGGTCAGGTAGCCGGAGTTGGCCGTCTTGAGCGCCGTGTCCGCCAGGCCCTTCCGAGCACCGTGGGTGGAGATGAAGTACTGGAGCACCGAGAGGCCTTCACGGAAGTTCGACGTGATCGGCGTCTCGATGATCTCACCCGAGGGCTTGGCCATCAGACCCCGCATCCCGGCGAGCTGCCGGATCTGCTGGGCGGAGCCCCGGGCGCCGGAGTCGGCCATCATGAAGATGGAGTTGAAGCTCGGAACCCGAACCTCCTGCCCCTCTTCGTCCTTGACCGTGTCCTCACCGAGGTGTTCGAGCACCTGGTTGGTGATCTGCTCCGTGGTCTGGGCCCAGATGTCGATCACCTTGTTGTAGCGCTCGCCGTCGGTGATCAGGCCTTCCTGATACTGCCCGTCGATCTCCGCCACCTCGCGGTTCGCCCGCTCGATGAACTTCTGCTTGTCGCTCGGCACGTGCATGTCGTCGACGCAGATGGAGACGCCGGCCCGGGTGGCGTAGCGGTAGCCGAGGCTCCGCAGCTTGTCGGCCAGGAGCACCGTCGCCTTGTTGCCGAGGCGGCGGTAGGCCTGGTCGATCAGTTCGCCGAGGGCCTTCTTGTCCATCACCTGGTTGATGAACTCGAAGGGGATCTCGTCGGGCACGATCTCGCGCAGGGCCATGCGGCCGGCGGTGGTCTTCACCATCTCGTCGCCGACGCGAACCTCGATCTCGGCGTGGAGGTCGAGCTGGTCGTTGTCGAGAGCGATCTGGGCTTCCCACGCGTTCGAGAAGCGCCGCCCCTCGCCGCGCGAACCCTGCCGCTGCTGCGTCAGGTAGTAGCAGCCGAGCACGATGTCCTGGGTGGGCCCGATGATCGGGCGCCCCGTCGCGGGCGAGAGGATGTTGTTCGTGCTCATCATGAGCACGCGCGCCTCGATCTGGCTCTCGACGGACAGCGGGACGTGGACGGCCATCTGGTCGCCGTCGAAGTCCGCGTTGAACGCCGCGCAGACGAGCGGGTGTAGCTGGATGGCCTTCCCGTCGATCAGCACCGGCTCGAAGGCCTGCATGCCGAGGCGGTGGAGCGTGGGCGCGCGGTTGAGCAGCACCGGGTGCTCTTGGATGACCTCCGCGAGGATGTCCCAGACCTCGGGCCGCTCCTTCTCCACCATCTTCTTCGCGGCCTTGATGGTGGTGACGAAGCCGCGCTGCTCGAGCTTGGCGTAGATGAACGGCTTGAAGAGCTCGAGCGCCATGCGCGAGGGCAGCCCGCACTGGTGCAGGCGCAGCTCCGGCCCGACCACGATCACCGAACGGCCCGAGTAGTCGACGCGCTTGCCGAGCAGGTTCTGGCGGAAGCGGCCGGACTTGCCCTTCAGCATGTCCGAGAGCGACTTCAGCGGGCGCTTGCTCGGGCCCGTGATGACCTTGCCGCGGCGGCCGTTGTCGAAGAGCGCGTCGACGGCCTCCTGCAGCATCCGCTTCTCGTTGCGGATGATCACCTCGGGCGCATTCAGCTCCTGGAGCCGCTTCAGGCGGTTGTTCCGGTTGATCACGCGGCGGTAGAGGTCGTTCAGGTCACTCGTGGCGAAGCGGCCGCCGTCGAGCGGCACGAGCGGCCGCAGATCCGGCGGGATCACCGGCACGACCTCGAGCACCATGTGCTCGGGGTTGTTGCCGGACTCGCGGAAGGCCTCGAGGACCTTCAGGCGCTTGCTGATCTTCTTGCGCTTGGCCTCGCTCGTCGCGTCCTTCATCTCGATGCGCAGGCGCTTGCACTCGCCCTCGACGTCGAGCTCGGCGAGCATCTGCCGGACGGCCTCGGCGCCGATGCCGACCTCGAAGCCCGTGCGGCCGTGGGCCTCACGAGCCTCGATCAGCTGCTCGTCGGTCAGGAGCTCGCCGTAGGCCAGCTCCGTGTCTTTCGGGTCCATGACCACGTACGACTCGAAGTAGAGCACCTTCTCGATGTCGCGCAGCGAGATCTCGAGGATGTTGGCGATGCGCGAAGGCAGCGACTTCAGGAACCAGATGTGGGCGACCGGCGTCGCCAGGGTGATGTGCCCCATGCGCTCGCGGCGCACCTTGGACTGGATCACCTCGACGCCGCACTTCTCGCAGACCACGCCACGGTGCTTCATGCGCTTGTACTTGCCGCAGTTGCACTCGTAGTCCTTCACCGGCCCGAAGATCTTCGCGCAGAAGAGGCCATCGCGTTCCGGCTTGAAGGTCCGGTAGTTGATCGTCTCCGGCTTCTTTACCTCGCCGAAGGACCACTCCCGGATCTTCTCCGGAGAAGCGATCCCGATCTTGAAGGCGTTGAAGGAGAGCGGGTCCTTGGGCTTCTCGAACAGGTTGTAGAGATCTCGCATGGTGCAGCCCCTTTAGTTCGAGTGGTCTTCGATGAGTTCGACGTCGAGCGCGAGTGCCATGAGTTCCTTCATGAGGACGTTGAAGCTCTCCGGCAGCCCGGGTTCGAGCGTCTGCTCACCCTTGACGATCGATTCGTAGATGCGCGTCCGGCCCAGCACGTCGTCGGACTTGACGGTCAGGAACTCCTGCAGCGCGTGGGCGGAGCCGTAGGCCTCGAGCGCCCACACCTCCATCTCGCCGAGCCGCTGCCCGCCGAACTGCGCCTTGCCGCCGAGCGGCTGCTGGGTCACCAGGCTGTAGGGCCCGATGCTCCGCGCGTGGATCTTGTCGTCGGCCAGGTGGTGGAGCTTCAGCATGTAGAGCGTGCCCACCGTGACGTCGGTGTCGAAGGCATCCCCGCTGCGGCCGTCGAAGAGGATGGTCTGGCCGGAGGCGGGCAGCTCGGCCCGCTGGAGCTCCGACTTGATCTCCTCTTCCTTGGCGCCGTCGAACACCGCCGTGCCGGTGTGGATGCCCTTGGACACGTTCTGCGCGAGCGAGCGGAGCGCCTCGTCGGAGGCACCGTCGAGCACCTTCGAGATGCCCTCGTCGGCGTAGATGTCCTTGAGCTTCTCCCGCATCTGCTCCGGCGTGACCCCGTGCTCTTCGAGCAGCGCATCGACCTGGGCGCCGAAACCGTTCGCCGCCCAGCCGAGGTGGGTCTCGAGGATCTGCCCGATGTTCATGCGCGAAGGCACGCCCAGCGGGTTCAGGACGATGTCCACGGGCTTCCCGTCGGCCATGTAGGGCATGTCCTCTTCCGGAAGGATCCGGGAGATGACGCCCTTGTTGCCGTGACGGCCGGCCATCTTGTCGCCCACCGAGAGCTTGCGCTTGATGGCGATCTGGACCTTGACCATCTTGAAGACGCCCGGCGGAAGCTCGTCGCCCTTCTTCAGGCGGGCGATCTTCTCGTCGAAGACCGTCTTGATGACGGTCGAGCGCTCTTCGAGGGATTCGAGGATCCGGTCGATGCGCTCCTGGGTCCGGGCTTCCTTCACCTGGATATCGCGCCAGCGCCGCTGGGGGAGATCGTCGAGGGTCGAGGCCTCGATCTTCTGCCCGGACTCCAGCCACGTCACGTCCCGGCGCTCGTCGGCGACGCGGTTGGCCGCCGTCGCACCGACCAGCATCTCCTTCATCTTGTTCCGCGCGGAACTCCAGATGATGCGGATCTCGTCTTCCTGGTCCTTGCGGAGCTTCTCGACCTCGAGCTCCTCGATCGCGCGGGCGCGCTCGTCCTTCTCGACGCCGCGGCGGGAGAAGACCTGGGCGCCGATCACGACACCGGTCACGCCCGGCGGCACGCGCAGCGAGGTGTCGCGCACGTCGCCGGCCTTCTCGCCGAAGATGGCCCGCAGGAGCCGCTCCTCGGGCGAGAGCTGGGTCTCGCCCTTCGGCGTGATCTTGCCGACGAGGATGTCGTCCGAGTGGACCTCGGCGCCGATGCGCACGATGCCCGCCTCGTCGAGGTCCGCGAGGGCCTCTTCGCCGACGTTCGGGATGTCCCGGGTGATCTCCTCCTTGCCGAGCTTCGTGTCGCGGGCGACGACCTCGAACTCCTCGATGTGGATCGAGGTGAAGGAGTCGTCCTTGACGACGCGCTCGGAGATGAGGATCGAGTCCTCGAAGTTGTACCCGCCCCAGGGCATGAACGCGACGGTGACGTTGCGGCCGAGCGCGAGCTCGCCGCGGTCCGTCGCCGGGCCGTCCGCGATCACCTGGTTGCGCACCACCCGGTCGCCCGGCTTCACGATGGGCTTCTGGTTGATGCACGAGTTCTGGTTCGAGCGCTGGTACTTGATCAGGTTGATGATGTCGACGTTGCTCGTGCCGTCGTCCTCGTCGGGCTTGATGACGATGCGCGAGGCGTCGACCGCCTCGACCGTGCCGTCGCGCTTGGCGACGACCGTCACGCCCGAATCCCGGGCGAGCACGCCTTCCATGCCGGTTCCGACGAGCGGCGCCTGGGTCCGCAGGAGCGGAACCGCCTGGCGCTGCATGTTCGATCCCATGAGCGCGCGGTTGGCGTCGTCGTTCTCGAGGAAGGGGATGAGCGAGGCGGCGACCGAGACCAGCTGGTTCGGCGACACGTCCATCATCTCGATCTCGGAGGGCGGCACCATCGTGAACTCGCCGCCCTTGCGCACGGTCACGAGCTCGTTCACGAACTTGCCGGCGTCGTCGAGCACCGAGTTCGCCTGGGCGATGACGAGCCGCTCCTCTTCCAGCGCCGAGAGGTACTTCACCTCGTCGGTGACCTTGCCGTTCTTCACCACGCGGTAGGGCGTCTCGATGAAGCCGTAGTCGTTCACCTGGGCGAAGGTCGAGAGCGAAGCGATCAGACCGATGTTCGGGCCTTCCGGCGTCTCGATCGGGCAGATCCGGCCGTAGTGGGTCGGGTGCACGTCGCGAACCTCGAAGCCCGCGCGCTCGCGCGTGAGGCCGCCCGGCCCGAGGGCCGAGAGACGCCGCTTGTGGGTCACGGCCGAGAGCGGGTTCGTCTGGTCCATGAACTGCGAGAGCTGGCTCGACCCGAAGAACTCCTTGATGACCGCCGAGACGGGCTTGGAGTTGATCAGATCGTGCGGCATCAGCGTCTCGATCTCCTGGAGCGACATGCGCTCCTTGATCGCCCGCTCCATGCGCACGAGGCCGATGCGGTACTGGTTCTCCAGCAGCTCGCCCACGACGCGCACGCGCCGGTTGCCGAGGTGGTCGATGTCGTCGACGCGCTTCTCGGAGTCGTTGCCGTTCTTCAGGTCGACGAGGTACCGGACGGCCTCGAGGATGTCCTCGCGGCGGAGCGTCTGGAGCGTGCCGAGCTCGACCTCCTCGCCCTCTTCGTCCGGCGTGCGGCCCATGGCCACCACGCGCTCGTCCGGGCTGAACCCGAGCTTGTGGTTCAGCTTCAGCCGGCCCACGCGCGAGAGGTCGTAGCGCTCCGGGTTGAAGAAGAGGTTGTGGAAGAGCGTCCGGGCCGTCTCGAGGGTCGGCGGGTCGCCCGGCCGCAGGCGGCGGTAGATGTCGATGATCCCCTCTTCCTGGGTCAGGACCTTGTCCGCGGCCAGGGTGTCGTGGATCGCCGTCCCGGTGGTGAGCGGGTCGAGGTAGAGCAGCTCGATCCGGTGAACGCCGCGGTTGCGGAGCTCGGTGAGGTTCTCCTCGGTGAGCTCCTCGTTGCACTCGACGATCACCTCGCCGGTGTTCTCGTCGACGATGTCGTTCGGCAGGACGCGCTTCACCGAGTCCGTCCGGATCAGGTCTTCCATGCCGACCTGGATCCAGGTGATGCCCGCTTCCTTGATCTTGCGCAGGGAGGCGTTGGTGAACTTGCGATCCTTGCGGACGAGCGTGTCCCCGGACTCGCTCTTCACTTCCTTCGTGCACCGCTGGCCCACGAGCAGCGCCGGGTCGACCTTCTTCTGGATGGTCTTCCCGTCGAACTTCACGACCTCGGGCTTGTAGAAGATCCCGAGCATCTCCTCGGGCGTGTAGCCGAGGGCCTTCAGCAGCACGGTGATGAGGATCTTCCGGCGGCGGTCGATCCGGGCGTAGAGCAGATCCTTGTGATCGAACTCGAGGTCGAGCCAGGAGCCGCGATACGGGATCACGCGGCAGGAGTAGAGCTTCTTGCCGGCGGCCGAGACCGTCGTCGAAATGCTCGTGTCGTACACGATGCCCGGCGAGCGGTGGAGCTGCGAAACGATCACGCGCTCGGTGCCGTTGATGATGAAGGTGCCGTTGTCGGTCATGATCGGCACTTCGCCGAAGTAGACCTCCTGCTCCTTCACGTCGCGGATGGCCTGGTTGCCGTCGGCGTCGTCCCACGCGATCAGCCGGATCGTGACCTTGAACGGCGCGGCGTAGGTCATGCCGCGCTGGAGGCATTCCTGGACGTCGTACTTGGGCTCTTCGAGGACGTAGCCCACGAACTCGAGGCTCGCGGTCTCGTTGAAGTCCTTGATCGGGAAGATCGAGTTGAACACGGCCTGGAGACCGGTGTTCTCCCGCTTCTCGGGATCCACCTCCGTCTGCAGGAAGCGCTCGAAGGACTGCTTCTGGATCTCGATGAGATCCGGAATGTCCACGATGGATCGAATCTTCGCGAAGCTCTTGCGGACGCGCGGTGCCGTCTGGGAAAAGCTCACCTGGGTCACGCTCGGTACCCCCCTCCGGAGAAGGTGCAACAGGAAATGGCCCGCGGACGCGACTCTGCGTCAGCGGGCTCGAACCGAATGCTCGACCCGGTGGCTATTTGACGTCCGCCTGCCCGCCGGCCTCTTCGATCTTCTTCTTGATCTCTTCGGCCTCGTCCTTCGGCACGCCTTCCTTGATCGGCTTGGGTGCACCTTCGACGAGCTCCTTGGCTTCCTTCAGGCCGAGGGACGTGATGCCACGCACCTCCTTGATGACCTGGATCTTCTTGTCGCCGGCGGAGACGAGGATGACGTCGAACTCGTCCTTGTCCTCGGCGGCAGCGGCGGCTTCGCCACCCCCGCCACCGGCGGCGGCGACGGCCACGGGTGCAGCGGCGGAGACGCCCCACTTCTCCTCGAGAAGCGTGGCGAGCTCGGCGGCTTCCATGACGGTGAGCTCCGAGAGCTGATCGGCAATTGCGTTGAGATCGGCCATTTCGTTTCAGTCCTTCTTGCTGCTCCGGCTCGACGGCCGGATGGGCGGGATACGTCCCGCGACGGTTTTGGATTCCCTCGGACGCTCCCCGCCCAGGGCGGGGGCCGTCCGCATGACACGTGGCGCTAGGCGCCCTCTCCGAGCTGGTCCTTGCGAGCCGCGGCGAGGCGGGCCAGCTGCCCGGCCGGCGCCTGGAGCACGCCCGCGATCTTCGTTGCCGGCGCCTGCAGCAGGCCGATGATCTTGCCGCGCAGGGAGTCGAGCGAAGGCAGCGTGGCGAGGGTGCCGATCTCGGCCACCTCGAGTGCCTTGCCATCCACCATGCCGCCGGTGATCTCGAAGGCTTCGTTCTCCTTCGCGTACTCGACCAGCGTCTTGGCGAGCCCGGCCGGATCCCCGGCGGAGATGGCGATCGCCGTCGGCCCCGTGAACTTCTCGGTGATGACCTCGGCGCCGGTGCCGGCCGCCGCGATCTTCATGAGCGAGTTCTTGGCGACGCGGTATTCGTGGCCGCCCTCGCGCAGCTTCCCGCGCAGGTCGTTCACCGCCGGCACGTCGAGCCCGCGATAGTCCGCCACGATGATGCTCGTCGCGGCTTCGAACTTCCCGCGCAGGTCCGCGACCTGCTCTTCCTTCTGGCCTCGCGTAAGCACTTCCGCCCCCTACGCCGCCGCCCCGACGGAGGCGGCGTCGATGCGCACGCTCGGCCCCATCGTGGACGAAATCGAGATCTTCTTGAGATAGGTGCCCTTGGCGGCGGCCGGCTTGGCCTTGATCACCGCGTCGAGGATCGCCGCCGCGTTGTCCACCAGGTGGTCCTTGTCGAACGAGCGCTTGCCGACGGCGACGTGAACGATGCCGTTCTTGTCGACGCGGTACTCGACCTTGCCCGCCTTGTTCTCCTGCACGGCGGTCGTGACGTCCATGGTCACGGTGCCGAGCTTCGGGTTCGGCATCAGGCCGCGCGGGCCGAGCACCTTCCCGAGGCGGCCGACGACGGCCATCATGTCCGGCGTCGCGATCACGCGGTCGAACTCGAGCCAGCCCTCGTCCGTGATCTTCTTGGCGAGGTCCTCGCCGCCGACGTGGTCCGCACCGGCTTCGCGCGCCTCGTTCTCCTTGTCGCCCTTGGCGAAGACCAGGATGCGGGTGTCGCCGCCGGTGCCGTGGGGCAGCACGAGCGCGCCGCGCACCATCTGGTCGGCATGCTTCGGGTCGACGCCGAGATTGATCGCGAGGTCCACGCTCTCGTCGAACTTGGTCGCGCCGTGGTCCTTCACGAGACCCACCGCATCGGAGAGCGGATAGTGGCGCTCCTTGTCGATGGCCTCGAGAGCCGCGCGGTATCGCTTGGCGAGCTTGCCCACGCCTAACCCTCCACCTCGATGCCCATCGAACGGGCCGTGCCCTCGATGATGCGCATCGCCATGTCGATGTCGTTCGCGTTGAGGTCGGGGGCCTTCAGCTCGGCGATTTCCTTCACCTGGGCCTTGGTCACCTTGCCGACCTTGTTGCGGTTCGGCTCGCCCGAGCCCTTCTCGAGCTTCGCCGCCTTCTTGAGCAGGATCGCCGCCGGCGGCGTCTTCAGCTCGAAGGTGAAGGTCCGGTCCGCGTAGATCGTGATGATCGACGGGATGATCAGACCCGGCTTGTCCTGCGTCCGCGCGTTGAACGCCTTGCAGAACTCCATGATGTTCACGCCGTGCTGGCCCAGGGCCGGGCCCACCGGCGGCGACGGGTTCGCCTGCCCGGCCGGGCACTGGAGCTTCACGACTGCAACGACTTTCTTGGCCACCGCCTACGCCTTCTCTACCTGGATGTAATCGAGCTCGATCGGCGTGGCCCGACCGAACACCTGAACCATCACGCGCACCTTCTCCTTCTCGGGCCGGACTTCGTCCACGTAGCCGGAGAAGTTGGCAAAGGGCCCGGCCGTCACCCGCACGCTCTCACCTTCCTCGAAGCTGATGCGCGGCTTGGGCTTGGAGGCACCCTCCTTCATCTGCTGGGTCATCCGCGCCACCTCGTCGTCCGAGATGGGCGTCGGCTTCTTCCCTCCGTCGGTCCCGACGAAGCCCGTCACCTTCGGCGTGTCGCGCACGATGTGCCAGGTCTCGTCGTTCAGATCCATGTGCACCAGGATGTAGCCGGGGAAGAACTTGCGCTTCGACGTGCGCTTCTCTCCGCCCTTCACCAGCTCCACCACGGTCTCTTCCGGAATCAGCACCTCGTCGAAGGCGTCCTCGTGCTCGAGCAGCTTGGCCCGCTCGAGCAGCGACTGCTTGACCTTGTTCTCGTGCCCCGAATACGTGTGCACGATGTACCAGCGCTTGGGAGCGCCGGTGCTCGTCGCCGGGGCCGGCGTGGTCGTTTCGATCGGGTCCGTCATCGTTCGCTCCATTCCCCTAAGGAAGGATCGCCTTGACGGCTCCGCCGAGGACGAAGTCCGTCAAGCCCAACACGATCGTCACGATCGTGACCACCACCACCACGCCGATGGTCCCGCCCACGTACTCCTTCTGGCTGGGCCACGTGACCTTCTTGAACTCCGCCTGCACCTCGGAGAGGAACTGTCGGGAGTCACGCACCCAATCGGCAGGATTCGCCATGTCGTTCCTTTCCTCTCCGGTCGAAGCTGGCAGGCGCGGAGGGACTTGAACCCCCAACCTCCGGATTTGGAGTCCGATGCACTACCAATTGTGCTACGCGCCTACTTGCCGGGTATCGGCCGTGCCAACCTGGCGGGTTATCGGCCGCGCGTGTCGCCCTGCCCGCCTTCGTTCGCCCTTGGCTCACTGCGCGCTTCGCTTGCGCACGGCGAGCCGCAACCGGCCCGGGTCTTTCTTCCTCGCTTACTCGATGATGTCGGCCACGACGCCGGCGCCGACGGTGCGGCCGCCTTCGCGGATGGCGAAGCGCAGTTCCTTGTCCATGGCGATCGGCGTGATCAGCTCGACCTCCATCTCCACGTTGTCCCCGGGCATCACCATCTCGGTGCCGTCCGGAAGCTGCGCCACGCCCGTCACGTCCGTCGTCCGGAAGTAGAACTGCGGCCGGTACCCGTTGAAGAACGGCGTGTGCCGCCCGCCCTCTTCCTTCGTCAGGATGTACGCCTGCGCCTTGAACTTCGTGTGCGGCGTGATCGAACCCGGCTTCGCGAGCACCTGGCCGCGCTCCACGTCGTCCTTGCCCGTGCCGCGCAGCAGCGCACCAATGTTGTCGCCCGCCTGACCCTCGTCGAGCAGCTTCCGGAACATCTCCACGCCCGTGACCACCGTCTTCGTCGTGTCGCGGATGCCCACGATCTCGACCTCGTCGCCCGTGTGGACGATCCCCTGCTCGACGCGGCCCGTCACCACCGTCCCGCGGCCCGTGATCGAGAACACGTCCTCGATCGGCATCAGGAACGGACGATCGAGCGCGCGCTCCGGCTCCGGGATCGTCTCGTCGAGCGCCTTCATCAGCTCGTCGATGCAGCCGTTGTTCCCGTCGTCCGACGGATCCTCGCCCGCCTTCAGCGCCGAGCCCTTGATGATCGGAATGTCGTCGCCCGGGAACTCGTAGTTGCTGAGCAGCTCGCGAACCTCGAGCTCCACCAGCTCGAGCAGCTCCTCGTCGTCCACCTGGTCGACCTTGTTCAGGAACACCACGATGTGCGGGACGTTCACCTGCCGCGCCAGCAGAACGTGCTCGCGGGTCTGCGGCATCGGACCGTCCGCGGCCGAAACCACCAGGATCGCGCCGTCCATCTGCGCCGCGCCCGTGATCATGTTCTTCACGTAGTCGGCGTGGCCGGGGCAGTCGACGTGCGCGTAGTGGCGGCCTTCGCTCTGGTACTCCACGTGCGCCGTCGCGATCGTGATGCCGCGCTCGCGCTCCTCGGGAGCCTTGTCGATGTTCGCGAAGTCGATCTTCTCGGCCAGGCCGAGATGAGCCTGGCGGGCCGTGATCGCCGCCGTCAGCGTCGTCTTGCCGTGGTCCACGTGACCGATCGTCCCCACGTTCACGTGGGGCTTGGTGCGCTCGAACTTCTCCTTGGCCATCGGATCCCTCTTCTCCTCGCTGTGCCACGCACTGGCATTGCACCCTCGGGTGCGGTCGTCTTTCGGTGGAGCCCACGAGCGGGATTGAACCGCTGACCTCGTCCTTACCAAGGACGTGCTCTACCGACTGAGCTACGTGGGCGAACGTTCCTTCTAGTTCTTCTCTCGCGAAGACTCCGTCTTCGCCTTCTTCGTCTCTCGCTTCGTCTCGCGAAGGCCGCGCCTTCGCCGGATTCCATGGAGCGGGAAACGGGATTCGAACCCGCGACCCCAAGCTTGGAAGGCTTGTGCTCTAGCCAGCTGAGCTATTCCCGCCAGTCTCGGTCTCGTTCCAACTCGGCCTCGTTCCGACTCATTCTCGTTCCGACCCGAGCGTGGTGGAGAGGGGAGGATTCGAACCTCCGAAGGCATAAGCCAGCAGATTTACAGTCTGCCCCGTTTGGCCGCTTCGGTACCTCTCCGTCCGTTTCCCTACTTGCCTTCGCCGCGCGAAGGCGTGAAACACAAAAGCGTAAGCAGCCCTACCGTCCCGGCGGTCCGCGTTCGCGCCGAAGCGCGGCAACCGCCGACGGGAACTGCCTGGGTTCCTCTTCTTTTTCGTTACGACGCCGTGCGCCGCCACCCGTGCCCGAACCGCATGGAGCCGGCGATGGGACTCGAACCCGCAACCTGCTGATTACAAATCAGCTGCTCTACCAGTTGAGCTACGCCGGCCGGAAGCGAGTCGTTTCGCTGGATCCACTTGTTGCTGAAGTCGCGGGAATATACGGCGCCCGGCCCGAGCCAGCAAGGCGACTGAGCCCGGAACCTCGCGGGAAATCACCCGAATCAGCCGGTCGGCCCGACCCCGCCCCGGCGCCTCAGCTCGAACAGCAGGACCGCCGCCGCGGTCGAGACGTTGAGGGATTGGACCTGGCCGGCCAGGGGGATCCGCACCCGGTGGTCGACCTCCGCGAGCACCGAGGGCCGGAGCCCCTTCCCCTCCGCGCCGACCACCACGATCTTCTTGCCCGAGGCCAGGCGGTCGGGGAGCCCGAACAGGTCCTCGCCGCCCTCGGCGACGCCCCCGAAGACCCAGAACTCTTTCGCTTTCAAGGACTTGAGGGACCGGGCCAGGTTCGGGACCCGGGCGACCGGGAGATGCTCGATGGCCCCGGCGCTGGCCCGGGCCAGGGCGGGCGACAGCGGCGGGGCATGCCGCCGCGTGAGGATCAGCCCGGTAACCCCGGCGGATTCGGCGACCCGGACGATCGCACCGACGTTCTGAGGGTCTTCCACCCCGTCGAGGGCGACCAGACAGGCCTGGTCCGAGCCGTCCGTGGCCAGGGCACCGAGCTCGACCTCCGGAAGCGGCCCCGCCTCGAGGACCACGCCCTGGGTCCGCGCCTCCTCCCCGGCCAGACGCACCAGGGCCTCGGGCTCGACCTCCACCACCGGCAGATCGATCTCCCGGGCCAGCCGGACGAGGTCCCCGACCTCCTCCCGCATCCGCGAACGCACGTGGAGCCGCACGGGCTTGCGCCGGCGGGCGCGCAGGGCTTCCCGAACCGGGTGGACGCCGTAGAGGATCTCGCCTTGGGCCATGCCGGACCCTACCCGAAGCCGGAGCACGATTCCGGGCCGGGCGCCGGCGCGGTCGCTCGCGCCGGGCGGCTAGATCTCGGCGCGCAGCCCCTCGACTGCCGCGAGATAGGGATGGGCGTCGAGGATCTCCGGGTGGTTCTTCAGCTCGAACTCCAGGTAGGAGACGAGCTCGCCGAGGGCGACGCGGACGGGCTCCTCCCGATCCCCGGCGATGGCGAGCACGCGCTTGAGCAGCGCCGCGGGGTCGAGCGTTCCGGAGTCGAGCACCGGCACCCCGCGGAGAATCGCCGGGTAGCGGTGCGATACCTCTTCGACGACGGCCGCGAAGCGTTCGCGCAGGGGCGCTGCGCCCTCGAGCGCGACGATCGGCGCCGCGAGCTCCGTCATCAGCTTCAGGTGCGCGGTGACCGAGCTGCGCAACTGCTCTTCTTCGCCGGGCTCGCGCGGGGGCGCCGCGCTCTTCGGCTCGAGGCGCACGGCCCCGACGCCGCGCAGCATCTGGATCGTGCGCGCCGCCGCCCAGGGCTCCACGTCGACGCTCTCGAGCAGGGACTCGAAGCGCGTCTCGTCCTCGAGGCTCTGGTAGATCAGGCGGTCGAGCCCCTCGAGGTTCTCCCCGGCACCGGGCACGCGGACGAGATCCATCTCGGGTTCCAGCAGGGTCTCCACGAAGGCGCGCAGCTCCTCGCGGTGCTCCTTCCCGTCGCTGACGAGGCGCTCGGTCGGGAGCGAAAGGCGGACGACGTTGTCGGGCTTCACTTCGCCGGCGAAGAAGTAGACCGACCCGTTCGTGTAGGAGAAGAGGGAGCGCACGATCTCCTCGACCTGGAACTTCACGCCGTGCCAGAGCTCGCGCGGCGTCACGTGGCCGAGTTCGACGAGGACCTTCCCGAAGCGCTGGCCCGGCGCGAAGCTGCGCTCGGCCAGGCGCAGGGCGTCGAGGGAGAGCGCGCCGGAGCGCACCAGGGATTCACCGATCCGGTCCCCCGCGAGATTCGACGCGGCGAAGACGACCTCGCCGCGGTGGACGTACACGGACTTGGCGTGGTCGCGGTGCCCGAACAGGAGGAGGCCCGAGAGCTCGGCGCGGTGCACGAGGCCGAGCAGGTCGCCGATGGCGACGTGGCGGACGTCCGCGGCGATCGCGAGACACGGAACGCCCTCGCCTTCGGCCTCGGGGCCCAGAGGCATCCGGTCGGGCACCTCGAAGGGCAGCATTTCGCGGAGCGCCTGGGAGAGCGTGACGCTCCCGACGGGCGCCTCACGGGCCTCGAACAGCGCCAGGGCATCAGCGTGGGCCACGCGCGCGTCCTCCAAACAGGGTTCCGGCCACGAACGCGGGGGTCCTGGACCGGAGGAAAGAGGGTTTTCGACCCCGGATTTTTCGGCCGCGCGGGCCCCCGGCTTGAGCGCGAGTTGCCGCCCGTTCGCCCTCCCGAGACGGCCCCGCCGCGCTCCAGTTGCCGCCGCCCGAAGCCGATGCGCACGGGAAAGGCGGGCGTATTGCCGCCGAGGAGAACGGGATGGACGAGCCCAAGAATCCGGAACGCCGCCCGGGGGATGCGAGCGAGGCAGCGCCGCGGCCGGCGCTTCGCCGGGAGCGCCGCGCGGACCTGAACGTCCCCGTGCGCATCTCCACCATCGATGCCGAGCGCGACCCGCGCAGCGGACGGCCCTTCTTCCGGGCGAGCCGGGAGGTGTGTTCGAACGTCTCGCGCAACGGCCTGTTCATTCGCACCGCCGAACCCTTCGAACCGGGGCGGCGCCTGCTGCTCGAGGTCGAGCTCCCCGGCGGGGACGAGGTCGAGGCCGTCGGGCGCGTGGCCTGGGTCAAAAAGAGTTTGGCCCCCGGAGAAGAGCGCGGCGTCGGCGTCGAGCTCGTCGGGGGGACGCCGGATCAGCTCGCCACCCTGCAAGGCCTGGTGGCAGGCAAGCGACGGAGAGGGGACGACCCCTCCTCCGTCGGTTGATGCTCGACGGGACGCGGCGGTATGCTGGGAAGCGACATGAAGCCGCGCGGCCTCTACAAGATCGCGAACCGAGCGCGCACCGCCGAGGCGGCGGTCGACCCGGTCGCCCGCCGCGAACACCGCGTCCAGCGCATCGTGGAATCGCTTCGCAAGGAGATCGTCGAGGGCAACGGCGCGGTCCGTGTCCGGCGGGTCTTCGAGACGCCCCGCGAGATCTTCCGCCTCGAGCTCGAGCTTCCCGAGATGGGCTATCAGCGCACGACGCTGCTCGACCGCGAGGCCCTCGATGCCCTGCTCGAGATCGAAGAGGTGCGGACGCGGATCAAGCCGGCTTAGATGGTCCGGCCCAGCCTTGTTTGAATTCGTTCGGCGCGTTGCGCCGAACGGCGTGCCCGGGGCAGGATTCGAACCTGCACGGCCATTGGCCAAACGATTTTAAGTCGTCCGCGGCTACCGATTTCGCCACCCGGGCGCGCAGCGCCGAAGGATAGCCAGTCCACGTGTTCCACGGAAAAAAGATCGTCGTCGTCATGCCGGCCTACAACGCGGCCGAAACCCTCGAGCGCACCGTCGCCGAGGTCCCGATGGATCTCGTCGACGAGATCGTCGTGACCGACGACGCCAGCCACGACGACACGGCGGAGATCGCCCGCCGGCTCGGCCTGCGCACCCTCGTCCACCCGAACAACCGGGGCTACGGGGGCAACCAGAAGACGTGCTACGCGGAGGCGCTCGCCCTCGGCGCCGACGTCGTGATCATGCTGCACCCGGACTACCAGTACACGCCGAAGCTGATCCCGGCGATGGTCGGCCTGCTGACCGACGGCCCCTACGACGCCGTGCTCGGCTCACGCATCCTCGGCGGCACCGCCCGGGCCGGCGGCATGCCCGGCTACAAGTACCTGGCGAACCGCCTGCTCACGGCGACGCAGAACCTCCTGTGCGGCGCCAAGCTGAGCGAGTACCACACGGGCTACCGCGCCTTCCGGCGCGAGGTGATCGAAGCGCTCCCGCTCGAAGAGAACAGCGACGACTTCGTGTTCGACAACCAGATGCTCGCGCAGATCCTGTTCGCGAAGTTCCGCATCGGTGAGGTGAGCTGCCCGACGGCCTACTTCGAGGAAGCGTCCTCGATCAACTTCCAGCGCTCCGTGACCTACGGCCTCGGCGTCCTCGAGACGTCCTTCCGGTTCTGGCTCGAGCGGCGCGGACTCGCGCGCACCCCGATCTTCGACCTGAAGAACGGACGCCGCCTCGCCCTGCCGCCTCGGGGAGAGACGGCAGGGAACGAAGCGGCGTCAGGCTCGAGCGCGTCCTAGCGCAGGCGAGCTAGTTCACCTGGACCTGGATCTGGCGCGGGCGGACACGCTCGCTCTTCGGGAGCGTGATGCGCAGCACGCCGTCCTTCATCGTGGCGGCGATGCCATCCACGTCGACCTCCTCGCCGAGCGCGAAGGAGCGGACGAAGGTCGCGCCGCCGCGCTCGCGCCGGAGCAGCCGGCCGCCCTCCGGGACGTCGAGATCGCGCTTGCCGCGGACGGTCAACGCACCGTCCTCGAAGTGGACCTCGATGTCCTTCTCCGTCAGACCGGGCAGGTCCGCGTGGAGCTCGATCCGGTCCTCGAAAGCCACGAGATCGACGGCGGGCCGGGCAGCCTGCGGCGTCGCTCGGTTCACGAAGGACGAATCGAAATCGGTGAAGAATCGATCGAACAAGGTGGGTGCAGTGTGCAGAGTCATGGCGTCCTCCTATCGTGACGTGGCAGCATGGATAAGCACGCCGGAGAGGCCGTCAAACCCGGGCGCCCGAATTCGCACAACTGACTGATTTTCATTGAGTTTTTGGCCCGCGGGCCGAAGACGCGAGAAGCCATGGATCTCTACACCACCGCTGCGCGCCTGGCCGAACCCTTCGTCGTCGACGGCGAAGCCGCGCCGCTCGGCCGTCACGCCGTGATCGGCGATGGGTCGACCGCGGCACTCGTCGGCGTCGATGGGGGCGTCGAGTGGCTGTGCCTGCCGCGCTTCGACTCGCCGAGCCTGTTCGCCTCCCTGCTCGACCCCGAGAACGGCGGGAGCTTCCGCGTGTGCCCGGCGCGGCGCCCCTTCGAGAGCCTGCAGGCCTACGACTCCCAGACCAACGTGCTCCAGACGCTCTTCCGCGCCCCGGACCGCGGCGTCGCGTGCCTGACCGACTTCATGCCCTGGACGGAGGACCCGCGCTTCACCGTCAGCCAGGTCCACCGCCTGCTCGAGGTGCACGAGGGCACCCTCGAGTTCGAGATCGTCTTCGATCCGCGCTTCGACTACGGCCGCGGGGAGACCCGCGTGCACACCGCCGAGCACGGCGCCGTGGCCGAGGGGCCGGGCGGCGAGCGCTGCTCGCTCTCGGTGAGCAGCGCGTTCCGCTTCGAACCGCGTGCCGGCGGCGGGCTCGTGGCGCGCGCGCAGCTCCGCCAGGGCGAGCGCGCGTGGTTCATCCTTTCCTGGGGCGGCGTGAAGCCCGAGCCGGTGCTCGCCTATCGCCCCTACGACCACATGCGCGCCACCCGCACCTTCTGGAGGCGCTGGACGTCGCAGCTCCAGTACGAAGGCCCCTGGCGCCACGACGTGATGCGCTCGGCGCTCACCCTGAAGCTCCTGCAGTACAAGCCCTCGGGCGCCATGGTCGCCGCGCCGACGACGAGCCTGCCCGAAGCCCTCGATGGCTCGCGCAACTGGGACTACCGCTTCTCCTGGGTCCGCGACAGCGCCATGGCCATCCGCGCCATGAACCTGATCGGGTACCACGAGGAGGCCCGCGGCTTCTTCCACTTCGTGCGCGAAACGATCGACCGCCGCGGCCAGCTCGACCTCATGGTCGGCATCGAAGGCGACGAGGTCCCGGAAGAGCTGCTGCTCGACCACCTCTCGGGCTACCGCGGCGCCGGGCCCGTGCGCATCGGGAACGCCGCGAAGGACCAGCTCCAGAACGACATCACCGGGTCGCTGCTCGACGCCATCGCGCTGCACGAACGCCAGGGAAGCGCCCTCGACCTCGGGCTCTGGCGACAGATCCGGGTGCTGGTCGACCAGGCCGCCATCTCCGGCCGGCAGCCGGACCAGGGCATCTGGGAGCCGCGCTTCAAGCCCGAACACCACGTGCACTCGAAGCTCATGACCTGGGTCGCGCTCAGCGAAGCGGTCGAGCTCGCACCGCTCTTCGGGCAGGCGGAGCAGGCCAAGGCCTGGCGGGCCGAGCGCGATTCGCTCCGGGAAGAGATCCTCGCCCGGGGCATCGACGAAGCCACCGGGAGCTTCGCCTCGGTCTACGGCGGGAGCGCGGTCGATGCGACGCTCCTGCTCTTCCCGCTGCACGGCTTCCTCGACGCCCAGCACCCGGCGGTCGTGCGCACCCGGGAGCGGGTCGTCCAGGAGCTCGGCGCCGGCCGCTTCCTCTATCGCTACAAGACCGACGACGGCATCGGCACCGGCGAAGGCGCCTTCGTCCTGTGTGGATTCTGGCTCGCCGAAGCCCTCGCCCTGGCCGGCGAGCTCGACGAAGCCCTCGAGGTCTATCAGCTCCATCAGCAGGCCAGCAACCACGTGGGGCTCCTGGCCGAACAGGTGGATCCGGAATCCGCCGAGCCGCTCGGGAACTTCCCCCAGGCCTTCAGCCACCTCGGCCTGATCCAGGCCGCCGTGCGCCTCGACCACGCGCTCCGGCTGCGGGACGAAGGCATCGAGCGCCCGCCCCGAGAGCTCGAACTCCCGTAGCGAAAGCCTTCCCCTGGGAACCGGGCGAGGGTTACCTTTCGCGCTCCATGACGACGATCGTCCAGATCCTCGCCTGGCTCGGGCTCGGGCTCGGCGCCTTCCAGCTCCTGCCGATCGCCACCGCGTGGCTCTACGGGGAGCCGACCCTCCCCTTCGTCGCCTCGGCGCTGCTCGCGGCCGTACCGGGGGCGATCCTGATCGGCACCCTGCCCCGAAACCCCCAGCCCTTCCGCCCGCGCGACGGGTTCGTGGTCGTGGTGCTCGCCTGGGTCGTGGCCTCGCTGCTCGGCGCGGCGCCCTACGTCTTCTCGAGCACCGCCGGCGTGGTCGACGCGCTCTTCGAATCGAGCGCCGGCTTCACCACGACCGGCGCAACGGTCCTCTCGGGCCTCGAGCAGCAGCCCCGCTCGATCCTCCTGTGGCGCTCGCTCACCCAGTGGCTCGGAGGCATGGGGATCATCGTCTTCGCGGTCGCCCTGCTCCCGCTGCTCGGCGTCGGCGGGATGCAGCTCTTCCGCGCGGAGTCGCCGTCTCCGGTGACCGAGAAGATCGCGCCGCGCATGGCCGAGACGGCCCGGCGCCTCTGGCTGATCTACCTGGGCGTCACCGGCGCCGAGATCGTGCTGCTCTCCCTGGCCGGCATGTCCGTCTTCGAAGCAGTCTGCCATTCCATGACCACCGCCGCGACGGGCGGCTTCTCGACGCGCGACGACTCCATCCGCGCCTTCGCCTCGCCGGCGATCGAGTGGATCGTGATCGTCTTCATGGTGATCGGCGGCATCAACTACGCCGTCCACTTCGAGCTCCTGACCGGCCGCTTCCGGCAGGCCCTGCGCGACCGGGAACTCCACTACTTCCTGTTCATGGTGGGGTTCGTCTCGATCCTGATGACCATCCTGCTGGGCCGCGCCGGGGCCGAGGAGGACGGGATCCGCAAAGCCGCCTTCCAGGTCGTCGCGCTCATGACCGGCACGGGCTACCACAGCGCCGTCTTCGACGAGTGGCCCATGGGGCCCCAGATGATCCTGCTCGTGCTGATGCTGCTCGGCGGAATGGCCGGCTCGACCACGGGCGGCGTGAAGGGGATGCGCGTCCTGCTCTCGCTGCGCGTGCTCTCGGACGCGATCATCCAGCAGCTCCACCCGAAGGCCGTCCAGCGCGTGAAGCACGACGACCGGCCGGTCACGAACGCCGTCCTCTCGGGCGTCTGGGGATTCCTCTTCGCCTACGCGCTGCTCGTGGCGTTCACCGCGTTCTGGGTGGCGGCCTCGGGGTACGACCTCGCGACGGCGGTCTCGGTCGGCGCGTCGGCCGTCGGCAACGTCGGCCCGGCGCTCGGCGATGCCGGCCCCACCGAGGGCTACGCCGGGTTCCCGGCCCACACGAAGCTCATGCTCTCGGCCGTCATGATCGCCGGCCGGCTCGAGATCCTGGCGGTGCTGGTGTTCTTCGCCGCGCTCTTCCGCGAGCGCTAGGGCGAAGCGGACCGGAACGCGAGTGGCGCCGGGCGAGCGCCCGCCACGCCATCCCCGGAAAGCGCCTTTCTCCTGGAACGGCAGGGAGTTGCGGCTCCCCTTCCAGGCTTCGAACGCGAGCGGTCCGACGGCGCCCGGCCCCTCATCCTCTTTCGGGATGGACGGACGCGACGCCAGATCCGGGAGACCGGCGCAGGTAGCCGAGCAGGAGCGCGCACAGCTCTTCGGCGAACTCGGGGTCTTCGAGCAGGGCCGGGTCGCGCAGCGCGACGCCGTGGGTCAGGGATTCGATGACCTCGAGACCGATGCGCGCGGCGAGCGCGAGGTTCGTCGGCCGGATCTCGGCCCGGTGCGCGGCCAGGTAGGCTTCGACGACCCCGGCCCAACGCTCCTGCAGGGCGTCGTGCAACGTGTCCGGCGTCTCGACCAGCGCGTTGTGCAACGCGAGCTCCTCGCGATGCCGCTCGATCAACAGCCCGACGAGGCCGCGGACCGCGGCTTCGAGCGGGAGCTCGAGGAGCTTTTCGACCTCGGGGTCGACGTCGGCCTGGAACCGGCCCGCGCTGCGTTCTCGTGCGAGCGCGACGAGCGCATCCTTGTTCGGGAAGTACTGGTAGAGCGAACCGATGCTGACACCGGCGACCTCCGCGATCCGGTTCGTGGTCGCACCCTCGATGCCGTGGGCGGCGATCACGCGCTCCGTCGCGACGAGGATCGCCTCGACCAGGTCTCGCGAACGACTCTGCCGGGGACGCCGGCGCATGTCCGACTCTTCGCGTCGACTCATGCCATCTCCTTCATCGGCGGGTTCGACTCTACCCGATGCAGGGCCGCGCGATGAAGGAACGTCGCGAACCGCGCTTCGGACCTGGCGGCTTCTCCCTCGTCTCGGTCCTCGGCCTGACCTTCCTCATGAACCAATACGACATGGCCCTGCTCGGGCTCGCCCTGCCCCAGATCCAGGCCGAGCTCGGCATCGCCGAGGGGAGCACGGGAAACTTCCTCGCGGCGGTGCGTCTCGGCGCGATCGCGGCCCTCGGCTTCGCCCTCGCCGCAGACCACACCGGGCGCCGACGACTCCTTGCTTTGACGATCGCAGGCTTCGCCCTCACGACGACCCTCTCCGCCTTCGCCCCCGATGCGCGGACCTTCGGAGCGCTCCAGTTCCTGGCCCGGGCTTGCATCGCCGCCGAAGAGGTGATCGCGATCGTCTTCGTCGCGGAGGCACTCCCCGCCGCCGTTCGAGGGCGAGCCTTCGGCTGGCTCGCGATCTTCGGCGCCGCCGGCCACGGGCTCGCGGCGATCGCCTACGGCTTCGTCGAGCACCTGCCGTTCGGCTGGCGCGCGCTCTATCTGCTCGGCGCCCTGCCCCTCCCGCTGCTCTGGTGGATGCGCCGCAACCTGGCGGAGAGCCCCCGGTTCACTCGCGAGCGCGCCTCCCAGGGGGCGCCGTCCGTGCGAGCGAAGCTCGCTGCGCTGTTCCGCACACGACGGGGTGCCAGCCTCGCTCTCCTCGTCGCCATGGCCGGCTTCGGCGCGAGCTCCGGCGCCGCCCTCGCCTTCGTCTCGAAGACCCTGCAAGAGGTTCATGGCTACTCGCCCCCGGACGTGACCCGGCTCGTCATCGGGGGCGGAACACTCGCGCTCGTGGCCTATCCGCTGGCCGGAGCCCTCTCCGACCGTCTCGGCCGACGCCCCGTCCTGCTGGGAGCGCTCGCCCTCCACCTGGCAGGCGCGCTGGGCTTCTACACCGGAGAGGGTCAGGTCGCCGTGGCCTGGGTCGCGATGATGATGGGCTTCATGGCGGCGGACGTGCTGCTCGGAGCCATCGGGACCGAGATGTTTCCGACGCTGCAACGGGCCACCGCCTCGGGCCTCCGGATGCTCGCGCTCGCCGGCGGCGGGGCCCTCGGGCTCGCCTTGGAGAGTGCGTTCCATCAAGCGGGCGCCGGCCACGGCCCCTCCATCCTCCGCGTTCTCCCCGCCGCCGCCCTGGCCGCCGGAGCCGTCGCGCTCTTCCTGCCGGAAACGGCCGGCAAGGAGCTCGAGGACATCGACTCTCGACAACCCCAACAGGAGACCCGGCAATGAGACACAAGGGAATGATCCACATCCACCTCGTCGTGGCGGACCTCGAACGCTCGATCGCGTTCTACGAGAGCGCGTTCGGTCTGCGCGTCATCCTGCGCCACGAAGAACGCCAGATGGCCTTCCTCCAGACGCCGGGAACGGCCGAGGTCGTCACCCTCAAGGAAGAGCACAGCGAGCGCGTCGGCCATCAGGGAGGCATCGACCACTTCGGCTTCCCGCTCGAAGACGCGGCGGACCTCGAGAGCGCGATCAAGGAGGTCGAGGCGGCCGGCGGGCGATTGCTGGAGCGCGACACGCTGGCGGGAGGGCTCCCGACCGCGTTCGTGGCCGATCCGGACGGCTACCGCATCCAGATCTAGGGACGGATGGGTCGGAGGGAAGAGAGGCTGGAGGCGCCGCCCGGATTCGAACCGGGGATAAAGGATTTGCAGTCCTCTGCCTTACCACTTGGCCACGGCGCCGGAGGACGAGTGGGTAACTCGCCCCCCGAGCGCCGTCAACGCGAGCGGGCTCGGGGTGCTCGCGCCTGCTCGCGTCGGCCTAGGGCGTCTCGAACGTGGCGCGGGCCTCCACGATGTAGGCGCCCGGGTCGAGGTCGACGTTCACGGCGGCGGTGCAGACGCCCGCGCTGCAGTTGGCGGCCTCGAGGGTCACCCGCTCGACGATCGGCGGATCGCCGAGCTTCGGCTTCACCGTGACCTCGACGTCCGTTCCGCTCGGCACCGCGCTCGTCTCGAGGTCCATCTGGATCGAGCCGGGGGCGGAGACGATCATGTCCATGTCGCCGAGGTAGCCGATCGGCTCGGCGGGCGTCGCAGCCCCGTCGATGGCCGTGATGGCAACCATCGGCGTGATGGGATTGGCCAGCGGCCCCGGCGCGGCCAGGCGGAGCGCCACCGGATCCGTGTTCGTGCCGTAGCTGTTGGAGATCACCTCCATGCGAATGACACCGGGGGACCCGCCATTGCTCAAGTAGCCGGCCGCACCACCTCGAGCGAAGATCCCGCCGTTGCCGACGACCTGGTTCGCGAGGATCCGGATCGCGCCGCCGCTGCCGCCCGCGCCGCCGGTCGCACAGTTGCCGTTGCTGGTGCTGCCGCCGTTCCCGCCGTCCGCCTCGATGGATCCGGTGACGGTCACGGTTCCGTTGACGGCGATCAAGACGGCGCCGCCACCGCCGCCGCCGCCTCCCGCGCCGGAGCTGCAGCCCGCAGTCGCGCCGCCGCCGCCGCCGCCCGATCCCCCGAGCAGCGGGCGAAGCTCCGGCGTGCCGACGAAGACTCCGCCACCCCCCGCGGCGTAGCCCACGGAGCCCAGGCCTCCGCCGGGTCCGACCCCGGCCCCGCCGTCGGTCTCGAGGTTCGAAGCCGGGAAGGCCGCGTCGCCGCCTGCGAAGCCTCCGGGGCTGCCGTTCCCGCCCAGGCCCGCGACCGAACCGTTCCCGCTCGTTCCAGGCCCGCCGTCGACGTTGATCTGGTCCCCACTACCGATGACCAGATTCCCGCTGACGAGCAGGGTCGCCGGCGAGTTCTTTCCGTTGCGCTGGAAGTACAGGTAGGCCTGGCGGCCGCTCGGCAAGTTGGAGATCGTGACGTTGTCGAAGACGTGCACGCCGTCCTCGGTCGGCGGCAGCCCGATGAAGGAGCTGCCGCTCGAGTATTGAGTCCCCTCGGGCCAGGTCTCCGGGTCGCCCGACACGAAGTCTCCGAGCGAGTCCGGACTTCCCTCACAGCCGCAGATGTCGAAGCTCTGGGCCTGCGCACTCGGCGCAAGAGCCAGGGCGAGCCCCGCCAGGACGAACCCGGTGAGCCACGTGCTCCTTCTTGTCAGCGTGTTTCGTCGTTCCATGTTCGACTCCTTCCAACTCAAAACGGCCCCTCATCGACGGGGGTTTCGACCTCGACGCCGACGGGCGGCGCCACGGTCGTGGGGACTTCTGCTGTCGGCACCTCGCCGACGAAGACGCGCAGGCTCTCCTGCGGGCGGCCCGGGACGTCCACGAGGATCCGGGTCGCCCCCGGCGTTCCGCCGGCGGTGATGTTCAGCGTGATCGTTCGGGTTCCGGTGAAGAGCGTCTGGCTCGAGGGGCTCAGGCCGGCGACGCCGGGATCGTCGCTGCTCGCCGTGACCGGGAGATCCGCGAGGGACGGGAACGGGAGGACGGTGAGCGTGGTGAGGCGCGATCCGCCGGGCTCGAGATATAGCGCTCCGAGCCCGCCGTCCTCGCGCACCACCGCACCGACCGGCCGGGCCACGACCGGGGGCGTCGTCGACGACGACGCATCCCCGACCACGACGCTGAGTTCGCGGGCGACCGTGCCCGCAACGAGGGTGAAGGCCGTGCGGCCCGCGGCGCCCGCGGCGATCTCGAGGTCCACGCCGGTCTCGCCGGCTCCGATCGTGGGCGCGCCGAGGACCGTCGCGACGCCTGCGTCGCCGCTCGTGATGACGACGGGGATCGGCTCCGACGCCCCCGAACCCAGAAGCTCCACGCGCACGGTCCGGGTCGCGGCCTCCGGGAGGATCACGTTCCCGGCCGAAGGCAGGCTGCGCACCGCGGCGCCGACCGGCCGGGCGACGACGGGCGCCGTCCGGTTCGGGGCGAGCGGGCCAGACACCACGCGGACCTCGCGGCCGGAGCCGGCCGCGGTGACGCTCAGGATCGCGTCGCCTTCGACGCCGACCTCGATCACGAGCGTCGCGGACGTCGCGCCGTCGGGCACGATCACCGGCGTCGTGACCTGCGCGACTGCCGGGTCGGTGCTTCTCACGTTTGCCGGGGTGGCTCCGACGGCGGGCGCGTCGAGCAGGTCGATCGTGACCGTCTGCACGGTCTCCGGATCGGCCACGACCTGGCCCGCCGAGGGGAAGTTTCGGACCGCCGCACCGACGGGCCGCGCGACGACGGGGATCACGCGGTCCGCCGCGGGCTCGCCGACGATCACGCGCACTTCGCGGCCCTCGCCGCCGGCCACGATGGTGAGAATCGCCTGGCCCTCGGCGCCCGGCACGATCGTCAACGCCACGTCGGTCTCGCCGACGCCGACCACGGGCGTGCCGGAGACCTCTGCGACGCCCGGAGCACTGCTCGTGACGGAGACCGGCGTCTCGGTGCCCGCGGGCCCGGAGAGCGCCTGCACGGTGATCGTGCTCTCGCCGCCGGCCGGGACGACGACCTGCCCGGCGAAGGGGAAGTTGCGGACGGCCGCGCCGACAGGGCGGGCGACCACCGGCGTCGTCCGGTCCGGCGCGACGGCGCCGACGACGACGCGGAGCTCCCGGCCCTCGTTCCCGGCGCGCAGGTTCAGCTTCGTCTCCCCTTCGATGCCGGAGAGGACGGTGACCTCCGCCTGGGTCTCGCCCGCCGGCACGGTGACCCCGACGACGGCGTCGGCGATCGCCGGATCGAGGCTCTCGACCGTGACCGGCGTCGCCGCGGGCGCGGGCGCTTCGAGCAGCTGGACGCTCACCGTCGCAGAGGAGGAGGCCGGCACGACCACCACCCCGGCGCTCGGGAAGGGCCGGACGACCGCGCCGATCGACACGGCGACGGCATCGAGCGTCTGACCGGAGAGCGGTTGGCTCACGGAGGCCGTCAGCACCACCTCGTCCTGCTCCGTTCGTGCGATGACGAGGGTCGCGCCTTCGGTGAGACCGGTGATCGGAAGCGCCAGGACCGTCTCGCCCGCGGGCAGCACCGCGGCGGCCGGCGCCGAGGCGATCGTCTCGTCGACGACCTCGAAGGTCACCGGGAGGTCGTCGAGGCGCGGGACCGGCAGCTCGAGACGCCATGCGGCCGTTCCGCCGAGCGGCACGCCGAGCAGGCGGACGCCCGAGCGCAGGCCGACGATGACCTCGACGTTCACCGTGTCGCGCTGGATCTCGACGCCCTCCGCGTCCCGCGCGATGGCGACGATCTCGAGCGCCGGCGCATCCGTTGCCGCGGGGACGGCATAGGGCGTCGCGAAGGGCTCCTCGGTGTCCTCGGCCGCGAGCGCACCGTTCACCTCGAAATCGACCTGGGCGATGCCGAGGGCGGCGCTGCCGCTGGCCGCCAGCTCGATGACGTCGCCCTCGAGCAGGCGGGCCCCATCGGCAGGGTTCGTCAGGCCGAAGCTGCCCGTGGTGAACCGGGCCGGCGCGATCGCGCTGCCGTCGGCGGCCGTGATGCCGTTGCCGTCGTCGGCCGCGAGCTCCTCCGAGAGCACCACCGTGTAGGCGGCCTCGAAGGCGAGCGGACCGTCGGGCGTCAGCGTGAGCACCCGGCCGCCCTCGGTGAGCGCCACCGTGGCGGGAACGGGGGCGTCGGCCGGGTCGAGGAGCTGGAATCGGCTCGCGTCGACGGTGGTCTCGTCGATCGGCTCGTCGAAGCGGGCGCGGACGATCGGTCGCACGGAGACGTTCGTCGCGCCGTCGGCGGGTGCGAGCTCGATCAGGCGCGGTCCGGTCGCCAGGTCCTGCCCGTCTTCGATGCCGTCGCCGTCGCTGTCCGGATCGAGGGGGTCCGTTCCCGTGGTGTTCGCTTCTTCGCCGTCGAGCAGGCCATCGCCATCGGTGTCGCTGGCGAAGGGATCCGTCCCGAGACCCACCTCTTCGGCGTTGCCGAGACCGTCGCCATCGGGATCGTCCGCGGCATCGTCGACGAGGGGGTTCAGGCCGTTCGCGACCTCCACCCCGTTCGGGATGCCGTCGCCGTCCGCGTCGCCGAGGGCGTCGAGCACGCGAACGGTCACGTCCGGGAGCGCGATCGGGGCTCCCGCAGCGCGAAGGTCCGCGACCGGCAGGGGCGCGCCCTGCGTGAGCGCCGCGAGCCTCAGGTACCGGCCCGAGAAGGGACCTGCGATCGAGACCGTTCCGTTCTCGGGCGCCACGCTGCGATGGATCTCGATCGCACCGTTGCGGAAGCCGGCGGGCAGCCCGCTCCCGGCGAAGTCGCTCTCGTCGAAGGGCGCTTCGGCCAGGAGGAGCGCGAAGGCCGCGTCGGCGGAGAGGTCGACCTCCACGCCTTCGAGCCCGGCCACCGCACCGAGGTCGACCTCGCGCCAGGCAACGCCCGCTCCGCCGAGGCTCACCGGCCGGCCCGCTGCGAGGTCGCCGCCGTTCACGTCGGCGCCGAGGGTCCAGGTATCACCGCCGAGGTCGGCCTGGGTCGGGACGGTGCCGTCGAGCACGAAGGGCTCGGACTCGTCGCTTCCGAGCTCGGCGGCGTTCCCGAAGAACGTGAGGCGTCGCGTCCCCGGCAGGCGGGCTGCGTCGACGGCGAGCTGGAGCGGCTCGCCCTCGATCAGCACCGTGCCGTCCGCGGGCGCCACGATGTCCGCGGTCCCGACCGTGAAGGCCTGCGCCACCGCCACGAAGGGCGTGCCGTCGGTCGCCGTGAGGACGTTCCCGGAGAGGTCCGTCACGCCCCCGGCGAAGTTCCACTCGTAGCGACCGCCCAGGGCCAGCGGCGCCTGCGGCCGCAGGGTGAGCGTATGCCCGTCGTCGCCGAGCCCGAGGTGGGTCGCCAGATTCGGTCCGCCCTCCTCCGCCAGGACGAAGCCGTCGATCGGGAGCGAGGTCGGATCGATCGGCTCGTCGAAGCGCGCGCGCAGCACCGGCACCGCGGACCGATCGAGGGCGTCCTGCACCGGGAGGATCTCGACGAGGGTCGGGCCGACGAGGTCCGCCGTGCGGAAGCGGAGCTCGGCCGAGCGTTCGAAGCCGGCGGCATCCCGCGCGGTCGCGAGGAGCACGATCTCTTCGCCGGCGTCGAGCTCGGCGGGGACGTCGAGGCCGAAGACGTAGCGGCCCTCGGTCTCCGGCGCGGGCGGCGTGATCGTCTGCTGCTCGGTGAGGGCACCGCTCGCCTCGAGCACGATCTCGGTCACGCCGAAGCGGTCGGCGGCGTCCACCTCGACGGAGAGCGTCATCCCGGCGGCGACCTCCTCGTCCGCCCCCGGAGACACGATGGCGACGGTCGGCGCGGTTCCGTCGGCGAGCCCGACCGCGAAGGCCTGCTCGCCGCTCGAAGCGCCGGCCCCGTCGATCGCCTCGGCCAGGATCTCGATCGCATCTTCCGGGCCGGCCTCCGGGTCGACCGTGCAGGTCACCCGGATGGGCGCACCGGCGCTCGTCGCGAGCGGCGCCGTGCACGCTCCCTGGGCCGCGGCGCGGATCTCGACGACGCCGACGTCGTCGCTCGCGCTCACCTCGACCTCGAGCGTCTCGCCCGTCGCGACGGGGCCCCCGGGCGGCGTGACGGGCATGAAGATCACCGAGGGCGGCTGGTTCGGAACCACGTCGAGCACGAGCTCGGGCCCGATCGGCCCCTCGTTGCCGAAGCGATCGATGGCGATGCCCCGGATCGTGACCTGGCCGTCGGCGGGGACCTCGTAGGGCAGCGTGAGGGAGCCCGGCGTGCTCTGCCCGAAGACCACGAGATCCGCGGTCATGCGAACCGAGGCCGCCGCCTCGGGCTGGGCCAGGACCGCTTCGATCGGGAGGATCGCCCCGGCGACCGGAGCGGCTCCGCCCACGACCCTCAGCTCGGAGATCGTCGGCCCGACCGTGTCGAGGGTCGCGAAGCTCCGCTCGAGCGGCAGGTCCACGGCAGCGTTTCCGGCGAGGTCCCGGATGCCGTCGACCGTCACCGAGTAGAGCGCGTTCGGATCGAGGAACGCGTCCGGGGTGAAGACCACCACCTGCTGGCCGACGCCGACGTCCACACGCCCCGGCAGCTCCTGACCGCCGCCGTCGCGCAGGGTCACGACGATCTCGTCGCTGCGAAGCGGCTCGTCGTAGGAGAGCCGGATCACCGCACTCGGATCGACCTGGATCTGGCCCGCGCCCGGGGTGAAGGAGAGGCGCTCGGGCGGACGGGAGTCGCGGGTCGTGAACGGAATGATCGCGGAAACGCGCAGGGGACGGCCGGCGAGGTCCCGCGGCCCGCTGCCGATCAGGCCACCGAGCGCATCCCGCAACTCCCCGGCGAGGACCACGGCTTCGTAGGCCGTCTCACTCTCGAGCTCCGCATCGGGCCGGATCTCGACGAGGCGCAGCTCGCCGGACGCATCGTCCTCGACCAGGACCGTTTCCGCGGGCACGACCCCGGCGACGGAACGGAGATAGATGCCGCTCTCGTCGACGGATTCCGGGGCGAGGGCCTCGCTGAAGGTGATCCGGATCGGGACGTCGGTCGGGACGTCTTCGTCCTGGGGGAACGGGTCCGAGTCGACGACGGCCGGTTCGACTTCGTCGAGCGTGAGGTCGCCAAGGTCGAGCAGCTCACCGTTGGTCACGAGCTCCGCGTCGCGGTTCACGATGCCGCTGAAGCCGAGGGCCGCCACGGCGACGGACACCGGCCCGACCGGAACCTCGTTGAACTGGAAGCTGCCGTCGGCGCCGGTCTCGACGAGCGCCCTGCCGAGCAGCCCGGACGGCGGGACGAAGGCGAGCAGCACGTCCTGACCGGGCGCGGGGCTGCCGTCGGCCCGCAGCAGGCGCCCGGCCACGCTGCCGCTGGCGGAGAGCACCAGGTCGAGGTCGCGATGCTCCCCCGGAACCGCGATCGTGCCGCTCGCCGTCGCCGCGAGAGCCGCATCCGTCGCCGTCAGGCGGAAGTCACCGACCGGCACGTCGTCGAAGGCGAAGCTGCCGTCGGCGCTGCTCAGGACCGTCGCGGTGTCCCGGACGAAATCGCCCGTCATCTCGAGGCGGACCTCGCGGCCCTCGACGGGGGTCGTGCCGTCGCTCGACAAGAGCCGGCCTCCAACCGTACCGACACCGGCGAGGGTCACGGTGAACTCGGGCGCCTCGCCCCGCTGCGATGCGGCATGCTCGATCTCGCCCGCGCTGCGCATGCGGCCGACCGCGTTCGAGCGCGCCCGGACGTCGAGCCTCCCGGCCCGAAGCCCCGTGAAGCGAACGCGACCGAGGGCATCGGTATCCGCGGACTGGGAGAAGGAGTTCCCGGTCAGAGTGACGGTGGCCTCGGTCGCCGGGGTGAATCCGTCGCTTCGGTAGACGGTTCCGGAGACGTTCACGAGTGCGCTCAAGGCCAGGTCGACGCGGAATTCGTCGACGTCATCCGGCATCACCGCGGCGACTCCCGCTGCGACGCCCGGGCGGACCGGATCCGTGGCAGAGAGACTGAACGGGCCGGACGGGACGCCCGGGAACACGAAGAAGCCGCCCGGATCCGTGGTCACGCTTCTCGACGGCGTGATGCCGTCCAAGACGCCGAGCGTCACCGTGGCGCCCGGCACCAGGGCGTCGCCGAAGCCGGAGATCACCGCCCCGTGCACCTCCGCAAGCCGGCGAACGCGCAACAGGACCTCGACGCGCTCACCCTCGAACCCCACCGACGCCTCTCCGATCGCGAGCCGGCCGTTCACCGGGTCCTGCGCGACGATGCGATAGTTCCCGAGCGGGATGCCCTCGATCTCGAAGGCGCCGGCCACATCGGTCGCGGCGAAGCCGAGCCCCTGGACGTCGATCTGGGCGAAGGGGATGGGCGTCTCCCCGTCCTCTTCGACGAAGAGCCCCGCCACGGTGCCCGTCGGACGCAGCACGACGGTCGCCGTCACGGTCTCGCCCGCGACCACGGTGAAGCCCACCCGGCCGCAGATCGTGGTCGGACCGCTGGCGATGCGGGCCTCCGCCGCGTACGGCCCCTCGGTGAGGTTGCCGAGGGAGACCTCGCCCGCGGCGTTCGTCGGAAGCCCGGGGAAGTGCTCGTACGGGAACCCGCCGCCGCGGATCTCGACGGACGCGCCCTCCACGCGGTTGCCGCTGGCATCGAACACCGTGAGCGCCACGCCGCCGCGCGCGAGCAGACGGACCTCGACCTCGGTGGTGATGCCGGGCGACATCGCGGCGATGGTCCGCCCGCGCAGGCCGGCGCCGTCCTCGGCTTCGACCTGGTACGACCGCCGGCGCCCGCGATCGTCCACCGCCGGTAGGTCGAGCTGGGTATCGAAGCGCCCCTCGGGGTTGGTGCGGATCTCGAGGTCGCCGAAGCTGATGCGAACGAGGACGTCCTCGCCGACGGGCAGCCCGTCGGGCCCGAGCACGACTCCGGCGAGCCGTCCGTTGACCTCGCTCTCCGGCGGGAACTGGAGCGTCAGGCCCAGCGCGTCCGGCGATGCGTCGTTGGTGCGCCCGGAGGTGGCGATCGGGTCCGGGAAGAACGGGGAGGCGACCTGGATGCCCCAATCGCCGGCCAGCGCCTGCCCCGGGAACTCGAAGGTGCCGAGCGCCGCGTCGCTGTTGCGCTCGCCACGGATGACCATCGTCGGGGCTCCCGCCGGGCTCGGGCCGATCCCCGTGAGGCGCACGCGCGCGCCGATCGGGACGTCCTGCCCGTTCAGGACGGTCCCGGCGATCGTCCCGTTGCGGAAGAACCGGACGTCCCGTTCGACGGTCTCGCCGTCGGCCGCGAGGCTGACGTTCTGGAAGCCCCAGGAAAGGGGATTGAACTCGAGGCCCTCGCCGTTCAGCAGCGGATCGTTCGCACCGGTGAAGATCGCGAAGGCATCGCCGATGGCCGCCAGGATCTCGCCCTGGGTCGAATCCGGGCTCGCGATCACCGAGAGGATGTCGCCGACGTCCTTGTCCGCCACCGGCGGCGCGGGCGCCGAGACGACCCACTCGCCGAGGGGCAGGTTGTCGAAGGCGTAGCGCCCTTCCTCATCGACCTCGGTCCAGTAGAAGCCGCCTCCGCCCGGGAACGGGATCGCGACGTTCACGCCGGTCAGGAGGTTCCCGGCCGCATCGAAGACCCGGCCCTGGATCCGCCCGCGCGGCTCGAGCCGGATCACCGCGAAGTTCTCCTGGCCGGGAACGACGTCGACCGTCGCCGATCCAAGGCGTGTGAAGTCGATCCCCGCCGCCGGGTCCTTCGCCAGCCCGGCGCTGATGCTCGACTGGCCCGTGGGCACACCTTCGAGGCGGAAGGCACCGTTCTCGTCGGTCGTGACGATCCCTTCCCCGCCGGCCACCATCGCACCCGGAACGGACTGCCCGTTCGCGAACTCGACGCGGCCGACGACCGTGGCTCGTCCCTGGAGGACCAGGCTCACGCGGCTCGTGACGCCCTCGCTCGCTGCGACGCCCATCCGGGTGGCCTTGGTCCTTCCGTCGAAGGAGACGGCGACGACGTCCCATCCACCGACCGGCACGCCGTCGACGGACCAGAAGCCCTCGCTGTCCGCCGTCGCGGCCGCCACGACATTGCCGAACGCTCCGCCCTCGAACCGCCCCACGAAGACCCGCGCCCCACCGTGCCCCGTCATCGCGTCGGGATCGAGGACGCGCCCGGACAGGCCCGTCGTCGCGATCACCTCGGCCGAGAGGACGATCTCGATCTCGTCGGCTTCGTCGGCCCGATCCACTCGCCCGGACACCCGGCGCGAGGTGCCGTCGGGCGCGACCGCCTCGATGCTGTAGGCGCCGAGCGGCACACCGAAGAAGGCGAACTGTCCCTGGTCGTCGCTGAAGACGCCTCGGCCGAGCTCGCGGGACCCGACGTCGGGGAAGAGGTTCACCGCCACGTCGGCGACCGGGAAGCCCGCGGCATCGAGCACGACGCCGGCGACCGAGCCACGCCCGCGGAACCGCAGCGCGACCGGAACCTCCGTCCCGACGCGCGGGGATCCGGCGGCGATCCGGTCGCGCAGCAGGGCGCGATCGAGCCCCTCCGCCAGGGCGATCGCCTCGGGAATCGCTCCGATCGCGAACGCCTCGAGCAGGGTGTCCCGATTCTCCGGCAGGCTCGCCAGCTCCTGGAGCTTCTCCCGCGTGAAGGCATCGCCCTGGGCGGACTCGAGGATCAGCTCCACGGCCGCGCCCGAGAGACCCACCGTGTTGGTCGCCGAGAGCGAGTAGGGAAGGCCCGCAAGCACGAAGTCGAAGGAGAAGCGGCCTTCCTCGTCGCTCTCGACCTGCGAGACGCGGCTCACGAAGGGGATGCACTCGAAGGACGTCGATTGCGAGTCGTACATCGTCAGCGTCACGGGAACGCCGGGCGCCGGCTCGCCGTTCGCCAACGCCACCCGGCCGACGATCGAGACGCCGAGATCTGCGGTGGCCTGCACCGGAACGCTCGCGGCCTCGAGCGGGTTGCCGCGCGGATCGACGATGCCGTCGACGCCGAGCTGCCGCTCGCGGAGGGTCCCGACCGCGGAGGCGAGCTGCAGGAGCGCCACCCGGCCGCCGGGCTGGATCTGGACCGAAGTCGCTTCGACGCCGTTGTCGAGCCGGAATGCGCCCGGCGCGTCGATCCCCGCCTGGGCCATGGCCTTCGAGAAGAGCACGGCGACCACGGTTCCATAGTTCCTGTACTCGGTGGGCCCATCGCAGGTCCTGCGCGGCCGGCCCGTGTTCACCGTGATGTCCTGGATCGCGGCGAGGACCTCGGGGCCGGCTTCCACGACGGGCGTCGCGGAAGCCGTGAGGGTCTCCTCGAGGCTGCCATCGCAGCCCGCATCGACGCTCAGCGCATCGCCCCCTTCGTGGACGAAGCAGTCTCCCGCCAAAGCGCCCGGTGCCGACCATTCGCGGAGGACGCCGCTGCCATCGCCCAGCAGGTCCAAGCGCCAGATCGTTTGCGAGCCGACGTCGGAGGTCACCTCGAAGCGATGCAGCGCGGCGGCAGAAGCCGGGCCTGCGACCCAACCCCCGAGCGCGCCGCGATAGCCGACGACGCGCTCGAGTGCGCTCTCGCCGAGCGTGGCTCGCTCCTCGCCCTCGAGCCGGACGGGATCGATGCCCGCGGGCGCGCCGACGAAGGTCCAGGTCTCCCCGCGTCCCGCGAGATCCGCCGCACGGTCGAGCAGCGCCGCGGCGGCACCCTGCCCCGTGGCCGCTTCGAGAGCCGCGGCGAGCGCTTCGCGATACAGCCGCCCCGCGTCCGTCTCGCGCAGGATCTGGTCGAAGCCGGGGCTCGCCCTTCGCGCTCCCTGCCAGTCGAGTGCCCAGTCGAGCAGCACCCGCTCCACCGAGTCTCCGTAGCGCAGGCGCTGGCCCGCCTCGGCGACCTCGAGCACCCGCTGCCGGACGACGCTCTTCCCGAGCGCGAGGACACCCGCCGGCCGCTGGGGTGCGCTGGCGACGGAAAGGGCCTGGCCGAGCACGCGGTTGGCGGCCGCGAAGAGGTCCGGCAGGCGCTCCTCGACCTCCCCGGCGAACTCCGGGAAGCCCACGGCGTCCGGCGAGAGCGCGACGCCCCGCTCGTCGACGCCCATCTTCAGCCGGAAGCGCCCGGTGACGTCGCTGTCGCTCGTGAGCTGGGAGAACGTGATGCTCCCGGTCCGCTGGGCGAGCAGCTCGAACTCCGCCGTGGCCGTCTCGCCGGGAAGGATCGTGCCGAGCTCGATGGTGCCGTCGAACTCGGGGTCGGCGAACTCGGCGCCGCTGATGCTCGCCTCGGGCAGGGTCACGCTCACGAGGTTGGCCGCGGTGAACGAGGTATTCAGCAGCGTCACGCTCGCGGTGTAGGGCTCCCCCGTCCGGATCGTTCGCGGATGGGTGAAGGCGAGCGAGAAGTTCGGGTTCCGCACGAGGACGGAGCCCGAGGCCCGGCCCTCGATGTCGACGGTCCCGGCGACGAGGCCGTCGAGGCGGCCGCGCAGGGAGATGTCCATCACGTGCAGGCCTTCTCGACAGCCCTCGACCAGGAACTCGGCCTGGCCCGTGTCGCCGGGCTGCAGGCGCGTACCGTCGTCCGGCGTGCCGAGCACGCCGTCGAAGCCCGGCGTCACGACGGGCTGCACGGGCTCGATCGCCGCGGCTTCGCCGACGCGCGCGAAGCGCAGGGGGTCGTCGCCCGCGTCGCGGCAGGAGAGCTCCGGGGCCGCGGCGATCCGGTCCGGACCCGGCGGCAGATCGAGCTGCGCCTCGAGCCCGTGGACCGAGAGGCCCGAACCCAGGGGCGACGCGTTCTCCGTGTAGAGCTGCACGCTGAAGAACTGGTTCAGGTACCCGATGTTCCCGGGAATCACGACGAGCGCGGGGATCGGCGGCACCTGGAGCTCGAGATCGACCTCGCCTCCCGGGTCCACGAGCTGGACGTTGATGCCCTGCACTTCGATGTTGAGGCCGCTGGCTTCGAGTTCCGGCGGGAGGGACGCGTCGATCCCCAGCTCGCGGTTGATCCGCTCGGCCTCGACCAGGGCGGCTTCGACCTCGGCCGTCGGGATGATCTCCGTCGACTGCGCGAATCGCGGCGCCACGACCGGGAACTTCACCGGGAAGGTCTGACCGTCCACGACGAACCCGACTTCGAACTCGACCGCCCGGAAGTTCGAGTCGTCGATCACGATGCCCTTGCCGCGGATCTCGTCGAGGGTCAGCGGCCGGGAGGTGACCCGCGAGACGAGCACCTCCTCGAAGACCTGGATCGGAATGCTCGCCGGGTTGCCCTCGACGAGCACCTCGCCGGTCGCCTCGTCGAGGATGCGGATCCCGTCGAGGCGGTAGTCCCCGACCAGCGGCAGCGCGGGGAGCAGGATCGGCTCACCGGGGAGGCCGAGGATCCGGCGGGCCGGGAACGAGGGGCCGCGGAGCGTCGCCTCCACGATGGCGGTGTCGGGCAGCGTCGAGGTGGCCGCAGCCCCGCTCGAATCCCCGGCGATCACGTCCACGCGGATCGAGCCGGCGATGCCCTTGGGCACCGCGAGCGTCTCGGGCGAGACGATCGCGCCGACGCCCTGAACGCGCATCTCGAGCACCGCCAGCGGCCGCACGACCTGGGCGCTCGCTGCGTTCGCGAAGAGCGCGAGCGCGACCCCGAGGAGCGTGCACAGCCTACTCATAGTCGAGCCCCGAGAGGTAGAGGCTGCGCACTTCGTAGTCGCGAAGCTGGGTGTCCCAGGCTTCGCGCAAGTTCGGAAGCTGATGGTTCGCGTCCTGGAACTGCTGGATCGTATGGGCCGCTTCGTCCAGGCCGACGGTCATCAAGCCGCCCGAGAAGACCGTGAGGAGGCCGCCGTTCTTGTTGTAGAGATCGACCTGGCGCTTGTACTCGCGATAGACGTCGTCCTCGGTGACCAGAAAGACGATGCCCTGCCCGATCTTGTTCCCGCCGTTGTAGGCGAGCTGGACGTTCGCGACCACGGCGAAGCTCCGAAGCGCCGTGGCCGTCGCGGCGCTGCCGGCCCCGCTGGTCATCGCGGCGAAGCGCATGGCATCGCTCGAGGTCCGTGCGGCGAGCACGGCCTCCGTCACGTTGAGCCAGCCGTCCACGATCATGACCGTGCCCATCACGTTGCGCGACGTTCGGTCGGTAGCCATGCGGGACTTGTGGGTGCGCTCGAGGTGCCCCTTCACCAGATCGAAGACGCCCTTGGTGATGCCCAGAATCGTGGCCGAGCGCTGATTGCGATAGTTCAACACCGCGCCCGCCCGGGCCTTCGCGAGACCTTCGGCATCTCCCCTGAACTCACGCAGGGGGACCTTGCTCCAGAAGCTCGTGGTGAGGCGGTTGAAGCTCGCGTTCGCACCCCCGGCGGAGAGCCAACGCATGCGCGCGTTGAAATCGCGCGGGCTGGTCAGGCCGGCCCGGATCGCGGTCTGGAGAAGACGCTGCTCCCGAAGGTCGTGGAAGCCCTTCGCGATGTCGGCGACCGCCTTGACCTTCTTCCACGGCTCGATGGCGTTCTTCGCGATGGCCTTGCGCTGGCTCGGGAAGAGCTTCGAGCCGAGTTCGACGTAGCCGATCACCGCGCCCGCGACGGCGAGGCCCGCGACGGCCTTGCTGCCCCCGATCCGCGTGTCGGCGAGGGCCTTCCCGGCGCCTTCGTAGGCCGTGAGCGTGCTCAGCGTCGAGTTCACCGTGGTGTCGATGTCCTTGAACGGAGCGGCGGCCAGCTCGCGGAGCGCGTTCTTCGCGAGGTCGACGGCGGGTACGGCGACGGCGCCGTCGCGGTCGATGTTGGTCGCGGGGTCGCCGTTGAAGGCCGTGGCCAGGGCGCGGCTGCTGACGTAGATCGCGCCGTCCCGCTGAAGGAACCGGCCGGCGAGGGGATGCAGGTTCCGCTCGCCCATCTGGTAGAGGCCGGTGGCCGGGTCGAACCAGGCCGACTGGAAGAGCAGCGTGTCGCCGATGGCCGAGCCCGAAAGCTCTGCGCCCGCAGCACCGCGCACGACGGGTAGCCCGTACGGGCCGTAGGTGATCGCCTCGACGAGCGTGCCGTCCGGAGCGAGGTAGCCCCCCACGCTCCCGAGGAGGTTCACCAGCGGGACGAATTCGGCGAGCGCGGCGCCCGGCGCCGGCGCTGCCTCGACGCGCACCAGCCGATCGCCGAGGTAGACGTAGCGGCGGATCGGAACGAGCGCGGCGTCGACCTCCTCGTACTCTTCGATCAGCTGCTGGGCGCGCCAGACGTAGGCCCGGCGTGCGTTCCGGCAACGGGCCTCCGGGCCGGTGACCGTCCGCTCCACGATCCGTCCCCAACCGTCGCGGCGGTAGACCACCGTGCAGCCGTCGTCGCGCTCGACGCGGGCCAACAGGCCGAAGCCGTCGTAGGTGAGCGTTCCGACGACGCGGGTCAGCGCCGACTGGTTCGGCAGCCGCACCCAGAGCGGCGTGGCTTCGACGCGCCCCGCGGCGTCGTAGAGGACCGTGACTCCGTCGAGGGATTCGAGGCGATAGCCGTCGGCCGCCGGCACGAAGCCCGGGAACTGCCCGCGCGCGTCGCCGGCCGCCGTCGTCGGGGGCGTGATCTCGCCGTTGCCGTCGAAGTCGAAGCCGGTGACCTCCGCGAGGGGCGCGGTGCCCTGGGCGTCCGCTGCCGACAGCCGGAACCCCGTCACCCGCATGCCCGTCTCGGGCGTGGAGCGCTCGTAGACGTCGAAACGGCCCTCGTGCGGTCGGTGCTCCGAGAGGACCCGTCCGCCGGCACTGAACACGTACTCGAAGCCCGCGACGACGCTCGGATCGTCCTCGGGATCCTCACCGGGGACCTCGTAGACGATCCGCTCGATCCGCAACGAGGCGTCGAGCTCGTGGCGCAGCGTGACGCCGTCTTCGTAGGCGATCTCCTGCACCCGAGCGGGCCCGTGCCACCCCACGCTCTCGATTCCCGCCCCGGAGACCGTCGTCGGGAATCCGTTGTCGTCGGGTTCGTAGGACAGGGCAAGGCCGGACGGATAGGACTCGGTGTCGAGCTTCCCGGTCGCGGTGACGGCGTGGGACCAGGTCCCGAGCGAGCCGACCTCCTCGGTCAAGCTTCCGAAATCGTCGTAGGCGAGCGTCAGCGTTTCGGTCGGCCCGACTCCCGTCCGCACGAGCGAGCGCGGCCGGCCGAGGGCGTCGCGCTGGAAGTCGATGGCCTCGCTCGTCGCGGGAACGTCGATCCGGCTCACCCGGCCGTGGGTGCGCTCGATCCTCCGGGCCACGCCGCCGAGCACGATCTCGTCCGGCTCGAAGGGGTCGTTCACGTGATTGAACTCGACGACGGAGCCGTCCGGGTAGGTGACGGAGTCCGGCATGCCGTCGTCGCCCAGGACGTAGGACATGTCGCCGTGGCTCTCGACGCGGGTGTTGCCGACGTAGCTGAAGTCGACGCCGGTGCCGTCGGAGAAGGTCTGGCCGAGCGGAAGCCCCTGGGGCGAGTACACGAAACCGTGGGTCACGCCGTCCGGGTCGGTGTGGGAGGTCGGATTTCCGAAGTCGTCCCAGCCGAAGGACCACGTCCCGGCTTCGTCGGTCAAGGTCTCCGGGCGGCCGAGCGCGTCCCACGTGGTGGTGTGCGCCGTCGCGAGACCGCCAGACAGGACGAGGTCTTCCTGTTCCGGCTTGCCGGACACGGCGTTGAAGTTCGAGAAGGTGCGCTCGATGCCCGGCATCCGGACGCTCGTGATCCGGCCCGCGGCGTCACGCGTGACCTCGCGGAGCACTTCACCTGCGAGCATCATCCGCCGGACCTGGCCGTCGGGGAAGTATTCGTAGGTGTACTGCCCCTCGAGCGCATCGATCGTGTTCACCCGCCCGGCCCCGTCGTAGCCGAACGTCTCGTCTTCGAGGACGCCGTACGTCTCGTCTTCGAGCGTGCGGGTCCGGACCTCCGTGCCGTCGTTGTAGGTGAAGGTCGTGGTGCCCCCGAACTGGGTGTGCGTGTTCACGCGCCCGAAGGCGTCGTACCCGAGGGTCATGCTCACGCCCTGCTCGGTGACGCTCTCGACCCGCCCCGCATCGTCGTAGACGACCGACCGCTCGATCCCGGGAGCCGTCACGCCCGTGACCCGAAGGCCTTCCACGGTGAGGGTCGTCTCCTCGCCGGCGCTGTCCCAGCCCGTCAGGCGGCCCTCGTCGTCGTAGCTGTAGGTGGTCTCGACGGCCGGGAGACCGGTCTCCTCGCGCGTCGAGGAGTCGACTCGCGTCGTGCCCGGAACGTACTCGTAGGAATCGGAGACCGAGAGCCCGTCCGCGCTGACCGTGTCGAGATTCGGCAGGCCGTCGTCGTCGAAGCCCCGTGAAACGTCCGGCGCCTGTCCGCTCGTCAGGCCGTCGAGCTGGCCGTCGTCGTTCAGGGACACGTCGTACGCGACGCCGGTCTGCTCGACACTGTCGGGCCGGGCGCCGTCCCGACTCACGCGGGTGGTCACCCAGCTTCCGGAGCGTTCGCCCACCGGGAACCCGTCGGCGTCGAAGAGGATCTCGCGCTCGAACGTCGTGTCGCCTTCGGAGAGCTCCTGCGACAGCAGCCGCCCCCGGCCGTCGAATCGGTCACGGTTGACGACCGGCCCGGACGTCCGCGTAATCTCGATCGGGTCCGTCGCGTCCAGCCCGGACTGATCGCTCGGCGAGTACGCGTAGAGCGTCTCCACACCTTCCGCCGACGTCCGCTTGGAGACGCGGTTCCAGGCCGACCCGTCGTACTCGATCTCGGCCACCGCGCCCGGCGTGCGAATGAAGCGGAGGTGTCCACGGAAGCGGTGGACGGGGTTCGCGGTGTCGTACTCGAGCTCCACCGGCTCGTCCGGCGTTCCCGAGGCCTCGATCTGGCCCGACGCCTCGCCGATCTCCACCGCCTGGCCCGCGAAGTCCGTCGGTCTTCCGCGCGAGTCGACCTCGATCTGCTGGGGCTCGCCGTCCCCGACGGTGAAGCTCGTGGTCCCGTCGCCGCCCTCGAGCCGGTCGCGCGCCGTCGCGGCGGCGCCGGAGAAGGTCGTCGTCTCCCCGAGCAGGCTCACCGTCTCGACGAGACCGCCGTCGCCGTAGCCGATGGTCTGCACGGCCTCGCCGTCCGCCGACCCGTGCCGGATCGACGTCATCTGGTAGGGCGCCTCGTCGTCGTAGCCGTAGAAGCGGCTCGTACCCTCGTCGGAATCCACCTCGACGAGGTTGTTCAGCTCGTCGTAGTGGTAGTCCGTGTCGTCCCAGGGCGTCTTCACCCGGGCGATCAGGCCGATCTGCGAAACCTCGCCGTAGGGGCGGTCGAGCAGCATGAAGTTCGGGCTCGTGCTGCGCTCGTAGTAGCCGAACTCGATCTTCTGCCCGCGGTCGTTCTCGACCTCGTCGAGCCTTCCGTCCGCGCGATAGCGGTAGCGCGTCCGTGCGCTCGGGAAGGTCCCGATCACCTGGTCGATGCGGCCGTCGGCGCCGAAGTGGATGCGCTCGCCGTTGGTCTGGAGGAGGACGAAGCTTCCGTCGGTGAAGCGCATCAGCGTTTCGAAGTGGCCGGGGGGCGAGGCGTAGTAGGAGCCGATCTTTCCGGTCCAGCCGAAGGTCGCGATGGCGGGATCCGCCTCGTAGGCCGGGCGCTGGTCGACGTTCCCGTGCAGCGAGTCGATGCGCGGGTAGAGCTGCACCGAGCCCGCGCCGTCGATCACCAGCACGTCTCCCGGCCGGGCGATCCGGTCGACGGCGGGGTCCCCGGCCACGGTGAGCGGCAGGGTGAACTCGCTCGGCAATCCGGTCGTGGGCAGGGAACACAGGCGAGCGTGGACGTTGCTGTCCCATCCGCGGCCGAAGGGGCCGACGTAGAGGGAGCGGCTCTCGTAGGTACGCGTCAGTCCGAGGGGTACGGAGTGACTCTGGAGCTGGGCGTCGGCGATCGCGTGCCGGAACTCGCCGGATTGCGTGTTCACGCCGGCCACGTGGGGAGACGAGCGTTCGGCCAGCGGGTTCGGCGAATCGACGTACTGCCCACAGAACGCCGCGTAGCGCCGCGAGAGACCCGGAATGTACTCGGCGCTCTGGATGTCGCTTTGCAGGGATTCGAGCCATGTGTCTCCGGCTTCCGCCTGGAAGGCGTCCAGGCTGAAGCGCATCGCGTCGCCGCTCCAGACCACCTGCCGCCAGCGCTCCCCGCCCAGCTCGAGGGCTTCGAACTGTTCGTCCGAGAGCGCCTCGCGGAGAATCAGGAACGGGTCCGAGACGTAGAGGTCGTAGAGCGGGTCGGTCGGATCCGAAGAGAGACGCGAGGCGCGGAGCGCCCCGGTGCCGCTGTTCTGGAAGTCCGAGAGGCCGAGCGCGAAGGTCTCGTCCGAGAGCATGACCGGCGGGAAGCTCGTCCCGCGCGGGGAGAGCAGCTTTCCATCGACGCCGAGCGCCTCGACGGCCACCGAGAGCTCCTCGCCGAGCGTGCCACTCGCTCGGACGATCGCGTAGTAGTGGTTGGCAGGCGAAGGCGGATCCGACAGCGCGCCGGGTGCCGCGGGATCGCTCGGTGTGAGCGAGGCCGGGAAGAGCAGCGACGTCTCCACGAGGTTCTCGGCGAAGGCACGGCGCTCCTCCAGGGCGAGCCCGAGCACGTCGGTCCGGCTCGGGACCGACTCCCCGATGGAGCGCGCCACGGCGATCGCCGGGGGACGGCGCGCGACCTGACCCCCCGGCACGGCCACGGCGGTGGACGACGCACCGAAGGTGCGCCCCGAACCGAAGGGCGTGGGCAGCCGGGCCTGCACGGCGTGGTGCGGGAGCGTCGTGCTGTCCGCCTCCTCCCCGAGCTCTTCGCGGTCGAGCAGGAAGACACCTTCCTGGGTCCCGACGGCGTAGGTGTCCGGGTCCGCGCGTTCGATGGAGAAGATCTTCGAGACGTCGGGCCCGAGGAACACCTCATGCAGGAGTTCGGGCTCGAAGGGGTCGGTCAGTTCGACCACGCCGATCTTCGCGCCGTAGCTCACGAGGGCGACCGGGACGATGCGCAGGCCGGTGTCGTCGGTGACGGGGAAGCTCGGATCGAGGCGGACCCGCCACGGGTCCTCGTCGAACTCGAGCCCGCCCTCTGCACCGTCGCCGTTCCCGACGGGCAGTCCGTTGAAGCTGTGGATCTGGAGCCGGCCCTTCAACTCGGGGAGCGGCCCCCCCGGACCGCCCGAGCTCGTCTCGGGCCGGGTGGGCATCGCGCTCGCGACGAGGAGTCCGCCGAAGGCCAGGTCGAAGTCCCGGAAGATGCGCTTGAACGCGGCCGCCGTGGTGAAGTCGTGGCCCCAGAGCGTCCCGAACTGGGGGGTCGGCAGGGTGTCTCCGGAGTCGACGTAGTCGCCGTCGGCGTTGTCGTCGTTGCCGGGGCTCGGCGACCCGGTCTGGTGCGTCCCGTTCGAACCGAGGATGAAGGCCTGCAGATCGATGTGCAGGATCCGCCCGCCTTCCGGCGTGTTCAGCCCGAGGGCCACGCGCGGCGCCGACCAGCGCACGTTCGTCACCGCCGATGCGACGTCGATGCTCACGAGCCCGCCCGCGACCCGCTGGGGCGATGCCGGGTCCGAGACGTCGACCACCCACATCCACTGCCCCGCGTTGCCCTCGCCGAGGACCCCGCCGGTCGCGACCAGGAGCGACGCGGTGCGGGTCGGCTCGGTCGGGCCGGTCTTGAAGCTCCACGGGGTGAGCAGCGTCAGGGTGCGCGGGGCTTCCGGCAGCCCGAAGAAGCCCGCCGGCGTCGGGTTCTGGGAAAGATTGCCCAGATCGTGGACGACGATGCCTTCGGCGCCGTCCCCCACTCCGCGATCGAGGGTGTACGCGAAGGCGCCGCTCACCACCGTCGCCACGGGCCAGTCGACGCCCTGGAGCTGGGCGGTCTCCGAAGGCGCCGTGCGGAAGCTCGTCGAGAACGTGTCCATGGCGTTGCCCGCGAGATCCTGGGCGTCGACGGCGAGGGTGACCTCGGTCCCGGGCGGAAGGCCGGACGGATAGATGACGGCGGTGAGGTGGTCGTCCGAGAGCTCGACGATCGGATCGATGATCGAGAGCCCCGAAGGCTGGAGGCTCACCGAGTCCGTTTCGATGCTCTCGCTCACCGCCTCGCTGAAGCGGATCACGATCTCGTCGAGCGCCGCGAGCATGACGCCCCGGCCCGGCGTGACCGAGACCACGCGCGGCGGCGTCGCATCGTCGTCGTCGTAGGGCTGAAGATCGGTCGGGGGCGCTTCGGGCGGCACGCCGAATCGCAGCCGGAAGGGAACCACGCGCTCGTTGCCCGCCTGGTCGACCGCGGTGGCGAGCAGGGTCACCAGGGAGGAGCGTTCGACCTGGACGGTGACCTCCGCTCCGATGGACGTGGGCGTGATCGGGGTGCTCGCCCCCTGACTCACCAGCACCGGGCCGAGCGCCTGGCCCGGAACCAGCGAAATCGATCGCGTCGGATCGAGGGCGATGCCGTTCAGGTAGGGCGCGCTGCGATCGTCCTGGATGGTCATGTAGACCGTGACGTCCTCGCCCACCGGGAGGACGCTGGTCTCGGGGCTCGCGGTCACGAGCGGTGCGAACCCGTCCGCGCTCGCGTTCTCGGGCATGCTGAAGACGAGGTTCCGAACCTTCTCGGGGATCCCGTTGAAGATCGTGGGGGCGACCGAGCCGTCCGTCGCGCGGCGGCCCGGGTAGAGGGGACTCTGGGCGCGCAGGAAGACGGGATCGCCCGTGAAGGGGTTGAAGGGAACCCGCAAGGCGAAGAAGCCCCGAGAGTTCGCCCGCGCGACGATCGCACCGGCGCGAAGGCCCGCGTTGTTCTGGGAGAAGCCGCCGATGTCCGCCGTCACGATGGCGCCCGGAACCGGCCGGATCGGCGGCAGCGCGAAGCGGATCTGCTCCTCCGTGAGCTCGTTCGCGATCTCCTCGGGGGCCGCCACCACGCGGCCCGTCATGGTGAGCTCGTTGTCCTTGAAGACGGGGAGCATGAGCGGGGTCAGCAGGAAGCGGCCGAACCCGAGGAACGCATCGAAGGGGGGCGAAGACGTGAACAGGGTCTGTGTCTCCGGATCCCACTTCATGGCGTCGACCGTCCGGTAGACGAGCGTGCCGTCCACTTCGATCGGTTCGGCGAGAATGAAGGAGCGGTCTTCGACGGTCTGACCCGGCTCGAGGTCGAGGTCGGCCGGATCGACGGGGAACGTGAAGTCGGCGGCCTCCTCGAGAGGGTCTCCGGAGAACTCGATCTCGAAGCCACCGAGGAGCTGCCCGTCCTCGGGCGGCGTGTTCTCGACGGCCTCGAGGAGCTGCGCGAAGTCGTCGAAGAGGTCGAGCTTGAACTTGGACTTGTTCGGGATCGCGTTCGGCTCCACCAGCACCTGCACGACACCGGCTTCTTCGTTCTCGGCTTCGAGGATCCCGCCGGCGGCGTAGAGCGCCACGCTCCCGTCGTCGAAGAGCTGGCGCTGCACCGGAATGCGGATGCGCGTTCCGTTGCCGTTGACGAAGGTGGCCGAGACGAAGTCGTCGACCGTCGCCTCGAGCACGCCGGCGAAGCTGCCGTCGGGGCTCGAGTCCGTGGTCGCGGTGGCGCCCGTGCTGTCGTTCGCGAGGACGACCGGAACCTCCGGGTCCGCGGCGCCCTGACTCCCGAGGACGCAGATGAACGTCTCTGGGACGAACTCCATCCCGGCGACGCCCGCGGCGTCGCAGGCCGCGTACCCGAGGGTCGAGCCGGGCTCGTAGATCGCGAGCTGGGCGCCCTCGCCGCGAGTCGGTGCCGCCTGGATGGTGAAGGTGGAGGTGCGGAAGGCCTCGTCGCCTTCGATCGGCAGACCGATCTCGTCCTGCAGCGCGCCGCTGACGACGAGCGTGTGGACGCTGCCGTAGACCAGGGGTGAAACGGGCAGGAAGGTCGCCTCGTTGCCGTCGAGGTTCAGCGAGAGGCTTCCGTCGACGGGGGTCCCGCTGCCGTCGAGCAGGACCAGCCCGTCCGTTCCGAAGCTCGCCCGCGCGACCGCTTCCGAGAAGCGGACGACCACCGGGGTCACGGCGTCGACGCCCCGCTCCCCGTCGGCGGGGATGCGCTCGACGATGCGCGGCCCGGTCGGGGCCGTTGCGGCGTCGACGCCCACGGCAGCGAGCGACGCGGGCACTTCGAACCCCGCGGTTCCGAGATCTCCGTTCCCCGGGTCGATCACGACGACCTCGCGCGGCCCGATTCCCGCGACGAGCTGGTAACCCCCCGTGGCGTCCGAGAAGGTCAGCCAGGGCGTGCCCGCGATCTGCACGGCCAGGCCCGGGCGCGCGATCCCGTCGGTGTCGCGCACGATGCCCTCGACGATCGCCTGCGGCCCGTCGACCCGCACGAGCACGAGCCGGCCCGGCCCGCGAACGCCGGGGAGACCCCCGCTCACCGGCTCGTCGCGAACGATCAGGCCCGTCTCGTCGGCCCGGTAGCGCTCGAGGGGCTCGAGCCCGGAGAGCCCGAAGCGCGAGACCGCCGCCGCCAGGACGTAGTGGGCGCCGGGCTCGCCGCGGCCGAGCAACCATTCGAAGCGCTGCCCGGATACGACGCCCCCGACCGAGAGATCGAAGGCGAGGACGGCGTCCGGGCCGAAGGCCCCCGCTTCGAGGTCGCGCAGCTCGACGGGCGTGTCGCCGGCGAGGACGTCCGCCGGGACCAGCGCCGCCGCCTGCGCCGAGACCACCAGGCCGCCGCTGTCGCCGAGGACGGCGCCGGCGAAGGCCGAGGGCGGAAGGATCTCGACCTGGAGCGTGGCCTCGGCCAGCTCGGTCGGCCCGAACAGGGCCGTCGGTCGCAGGGGGAAGGTCGCTTCGAGCGTGCGCGGATCCCGGTCTCCCGGGCGCTGGTAGGCGACGACCGAGATCGGATAGCGCGGCGTTCGCCGCTCCTCTCCGTCGAAGAAGCGGTAGTGCTCGTCGACCTCGCCCCGCAGCAGGAGCCCGCTGGCGAGCGGGTCCTCGTGCGAGATCTCCACGCGCCCGAGGCCGGTGACGTGCTCCGGCAGGAGGCTCGCCGCGCGGACGGCCGGATCGACGGCGCCCTCGCCCTCGAGTTCGCCGGGCTCGGGGAAGGTTGCCGCGGCCGGGCCGAGCGGCAGCCCGACTTCGGGCGCCGGCGGCGCCGCGGGCAGGACGTCCGCGACCGCGAAGACGTAGGCGCCGGCTCCGGGCACGGCCACGTCGACCGCATCCCCGCCGTCGCCGCCGACCACCTCGAGCACCTGCCAGGCGAAAGCGTCGGGAGCGAACCGCGCGAAGGCACCGGCCTCGCCGGGCTCGAGAGCGTCGAGGAGCTGCAGCGCTCCGGTCGCGGCCTCGCTCGGGTCTTCCGCGAGCTCCAGCCAGAAGGCGTTCAGCGGGCTCCAGCCGATCGGCAGCGCGGCGGGCAGCGCCTGGCCGTCGAGCTCCGTGAGGACCGCCTCGAGGTTCGCCGAAACGGTGCCGGCACCGAAGGTCACGGTCGTGCGAGCGGCGGGGCCTCCGACGACGCCGCCGTTCAAGACGGTGACCGGGTAGCGCTCCGAATCCTGCCGGGCGAGCCAGGGCGCATGCACCGCGGCGACCTCACCCGCGGCCAGCGTGAGGCGCCGCCACACCGGCAGATGCCCCTCCTTCGAGAACCGCCAACGGAAGTCGCCCGCGCTCTGGGCGAGGCTCACGAAGCCGGTGCTCGCCTCGGTGGTGCGGACGGCATCGCCCTCCGGGCCCTGCTCTTCGACGCGGACGCCACCGAGCGGGTGCCCGACGCCATCGAGGCTCGTGGTGACGCCCACGGCGAGGTCCTGGGCCGTCTCGCTGCGGAGCGACCAGTGGATCGCGGCCGGGTCGAAGGGGACCGCAAGATCGTGCTGCAGCGACAGGATGCCCGCGGTCCCGACGCTGCCGCCGGGCGGTGTCTCGGCGACCGTCAGGCCCACGACGACGCGCGTCGCCGGAGCCGCGCTCATGGCCATGGCGGAGAGCACGATCGCCTCGTCGGCGGTGCTCGCGAGCTGCACCGGGTAGGTGAACTGTTCGATCGTCGAGGTCTGTCGCGTCGACGGAAGTTCGTCGTCGCGTCCGACCACCACCGTGGCGAAGTCGAAGTCCGCGGGGTCGAGCGCGTCTGGCGAGGACTGGAGGAGCGTGATGCCATCGCCCGCGTCGACCTCGCCCCCGGCCTCGATCGGCCCGCACTGGGCCAGTCCGTCGACGACCGTCGCCTCGCCCGCGGCAAGCAGCAGGACCGCCGAGGTCAGGACCTCGCGCCCGACGGCCTGGCAGCGCGCGCGGTACACCACCTCGAAGGCGCCATCCTCACCGGTCGCCGACTCGAGCGTCCACGAAGGGACCTCGACGCCGATGCCTTCCGAGGACATCGGCGTGCAGCCCACCGCGGGGACGAGCCCCAGGGCCAGAAGCAGGAAGGCGAGGCGAACCGTCACGGCGACCGCTCCGAACCATCGTCCGAGCTCGGCTCGACGGACGGCGTGCTCCCGGACTCGCCGAAGTGACGCTCGATGAAGGCGAGGAGCTCCTCCTTGCCCGAGAAGGTCTCGCGCGTCGAGGTCGGGACGTGCTCGATCCGGCCCTGGTAGCGATCGGCCTGGCCGGGTTCCGCGCCGGGGTCGAGCCAGACGACGAATGCGTTCTTCTTCTCGTTTGCCACGGGAACACGATCGGCCCCGGGCATTACCCCGGCGTTACCGCGGCGCGGAGCGGGAAACCTCAACCGTTTCGATCAGTTGCGGCCTCGCCCGCGCGCCGGCGCCCGGCGCCGCATCACTCCGGAGCGACGCCCCGGACCCGGGCCGCCAGATCGCGCAGGGCCTCGCCGGGCTCGACGTCGAGCGCGGCCCGCACCGCTTCCCGGGCCTGGTCGTAGGTTCGGCTCGCGGCCACGCGATCGCCCTGCATGAGCTGGACGCGCATGCGCAGGAGCCACGCGTTCTCGTCCGCCGGATCGTCGTCGAGCAGACGGTCGGCGAGCTTCAGGGCCTCTTCCCGGCGCGCGCCGTCGAGCAGCATCTCGCCGTAGCGCTCGGCCACGCCCCGGAACTCGTCCTCGAGCCGACGGCGCACCGGCTGCGACCACTCTTCGTAGGCCGCTTCGGGGAGGAACGGACCCTCGTAGCGATCGACCGCGACGGCGTACGCCGACAGAGCCTCCTCCATGTTTCCCTCGCGACGCGCGGCCTCGGCCCGGCGAGCGGCCTCGCGGAACTCGCCGACGTCCCAGGACGCCAGACGATCGAGGTCGAGCGCCACCCCGACACCCCCCGTCTGAAGGAACCAGGCGGGCGAACCGGGCAGACGCTCGGGGTCGAGGGCATCGGAGAGCCGGGAAAGAGAGACGCGGAGGTTGTTCTTTCCCGCGGCCTCGTCGGCCTCCGGCCAGAGATCCGTCTGGAGGACGTCCCGCGAAAGGGGCCTGCCTTCGCTCGCGAGCAGGCGCCCGAGCAGGCGCTGGCCCATGTTCCCTCGGAACGCGGAATCCGGAAGGGCCTCTCCGTCTCGCTCGACGACGAGGCGGCCGAGGCAGCGGATCCGCACGGCGAAGTCGGGCCGCAGGTCGAGGGCCGGCAGCGCACGCTCGGCGGCCGCGCGCACCTTGGCGTTCCGGTCCCGCGTCGCGCGCTCGAGGGGGCCGTGCAGCGCGCGGCCGCCGAACTCCGCCATGCACTCGACGGCGCGCATCCGCACCGAGGTGTTGCGATCCTTCGCGAGCGTCGCGAGGACGCCGGGCACGGCCGCCGGGCACAGACGGCGAAGCGCATCGAATGCGAAGTCCTCGGCCACACCCTGGCGGAAGGCCTCCGCCGTGGCCCAGGGCAACACGAGCGGAGAGATCATCGGGTCGAGCTGGACCCCGTCGCGCTCCGCCCGCTTCCAGGCGTCGCGGGCCAGGGAAGCCGCTTCCGCGTCCTCCCCCGCGCGGTGTGCGAGCTCGGCGGTGGTGAGACCGATCATCGCCTCGAGCAAAGGAAGGCCCGACGGCCGGAGGTCGCGGCGGAAGGGAGCCAGCCGGGCCCAGGCGGATTTCGCATCGCCGGTGCGGCCGAGCACCCAGAGGGAGACGGCGATCCACCACGGGAAGGCGATCTTGCCCTCCGGGATGCCCCGCTCGTGCAGCTGCGCACAGCGCTCGGCTTCGGCCCGCGCACCGTCGGCGTCCCCCCAGCCGAGGCAACGCACCGCGCGCTGGCCCCGGGCCACGGCCTCGAGCGGAACGGCGTCGGCCTTCGCGATGGCGGCGAGGAAGTCGGCGTAGGCGCGCTCGCTTTCATCGCGATCGCCGCGCAGGGCGTGCGCGTCGGCGGCCACCATCGCCCAGGGCGGCTGGAAGCTCCGGAAGCGAAAGTCCTCGATCCCTCGGCGGGCTTCCTCGATGTCGCGGCGGGCCGCGGCGTGGTCTCCGGAGCGCGAGAGGAGCAGCGCCCTCACGATCAGCAACGAGTTGTAGACGAACGCGCGCCGGGAGACGGCACGGTCGCCGAGGCCTTCGTCGAGCAGCGTGCGGCCCCGGTCGAAGTCTCCCGCGAGGGAGTAGAGCAGACCCAGGTTGAGGAGATTGAACCAGCGCGTCAGGGGCGGCAGAGGAGCCCGCAGCGCGCGCTCGGAGAGCTTCAGCGAGCGACCGAAGCGGCCGCGGAGCGCGGCAAAACCCGCGAGGCCGACGAAGGCCTCCGCCCGTTTCCCGGAGTCCGAAATCAGCCGGGAGGGCTTGAAGCCCCGCAGCAACGAGCGTCTCGCCGCCGCGAGGTCGAGGCGCGTGATGCCGAGGTAGGTCAGTGCGCCGAGGGCACCGCCCTCGCTCTTCAAGTCTCCGCTCTCCGAGAAGGCGCGAGCCGCCTGTTCGAGGTAGCGGGTTGCGCTCTTCGGGTCGGCTTCGAGAAGGAGCAGCCCCTGCATCTCGAGCAGTCGCGGCTCCGACTCCCGAACCTCTCCGGGAAGGGCCTCGAGCCAGCGCTGGACGCCCCGGGCGCGACCACGATCGAGCCATTCGTGGCCGACCTCGTGGAGAAGGAACGCGATCGACTGCCAGTCTTCGGATTCCCGATAGGCCTCGAGGGCCGCTTCGACCCTCCCCTGCTCGGCCAACAGCCGCGCGGCGCGCCCGTGCAGCGCGCGGTGCTCTTGCGGAGAGAGCCGGGCCTTCAGCCGTTCGCGCAGGAACTCCTGCCAGAGCTGATGGGGCCAGACCTCGTTGCCGTCGCCGAGCAGGAGTCCGTGATCGATCGCGTGCTCGATCCGGTCGAGGCCCCCGGGAGGATCCAGGAGCTGGCCGAGCGTCTCCGGCGATGCGCGCCCGAGGACCGCGGCGCGCTCGAGGAGCTGGATCTGCTCCTCGCTCTCGCCGGCCAGCAGCTCGGCCGCGATGTAGTGGAAGAGGTCCCGCTCCCGGCCGATCCGCTCGGCGTAGGCGCGGCGCTCGTCGGGGTCCACGCGCTGGAGCACGCGGGCCGCGAGCTGCAGCCCGGTCACCCAGCCCTCGGTTCGCCCGAGGAGCGTCGTCACGAGCGCGTCGTCCGCCTCGATCCCGCGCGATTCGAGCAGCGCCTTCGCTTCTTCGAAGCGCAGGTTCAGGTCGTCGAAGCCGACCTCGTGAACGAGCCCGCCCGCGGCCAGGCGAACCGCCGCGCCGGGGAGCGTGCCGCGCGACGACACGACCCAGTGCAGGTTGGCCGGCTGGCTCCGCAGCATCTCGGAAACCCACCGGTCGGCGGGGGATCCCGCCGGGACGTTGTGGAAGTTGTCGAGGAAGACCACGGTCTCCCCCTCGACGCCGAGCCAGTCGCGCAGGAAGGCGCGGTGCAGGATCCGCCAGTCGTCCTCGCCCCCGGTCAGGTTCGAGAGGATCCGCGTCGTCTCCCGGCCGAACGGGGCGCCCCGCAGCGCGGCCTGCAGGCCGTGGAGCAGATCGTCGACGAAGGTTCCGACGTCGCCGTGGATCGTCGAAGCATCGAGCCAGACCTGGCGCGTATTCGCGGCCAGGGCCGCGCGCCAGGCCGAGAGGAGCGTCGTCTTCCCGCTGCCCCCCGGCGCCACGACGGTCGTCAGCGGGACGTTCACCAGCTCCTCCGCGAGGGCCAGGGTCCGGCGCCGCGACGGGCTCGAGAACAGCGGAGGCGAAGTGCTCGGGTTCGACATGGTCGGAACGAAATTCGAACCTACCACACGCGCTCGGAGCCGGAGCACGCGGGAGCGGCTCCGGCTTGCGGAGTCCGTCCACGGCTCGGTAACACTCGGTCATGCATTGGTTGGCGGTGTTCGTCGGAGGGGGACTGGGTGCGCTCGCTCGTTTTGCGGTCGCGCGGGCCTTCCTGACCCAGGCCGGCGAGGGCTTTCCCTGGGGCACGCTCGCGGTCAATTGGATCGGCTGTATCGCGATCGGCCTGGTCTCGGCCTGGCTGAGCCTCGAACACACGCCCCCGGCCCTGCGCGCCTTCGTCATCACCGGCCTGCTCGGTGGCTTCACCACGTTCTCCGCGTTCGGCCTCGAGACGATGGACCTGCTCACGCGGGGCGCGTGGGTTCCGGCGGCGCTCTACGTGTTCGCAAGCGTGGCGGGGGGCCTGGCCGGGGTGGGCGCCGGGCTCGCCTTCGGCCGCGAGGTCGCCGGCTGAACGGCTACTCGAGGCCCTCGGGGAAGGGCTCGAAGCCCTTCGCGCCGACGAGCCCGATCCGCCCACCCTCTTCCACCGCCCCCTGCATCACGCGCTCCTGGGCGAAGCGTTCGAAGCGCGCGAGCAACCCCTCGGGTGCGAGGTCGCGCTTCACGCGGCAGAGCCAGACGCCGTCGATCGGCGAGGGGTGGAGACTCGAGACGTCGAGCGCCTCTCGCGTCCCGTCGGAGAGGACGAGCTCGGCCCCTTCGGGCTCGAAGTCGATGACGAAGAAGGCAGCCTCCTCGACTTCGATCTGCCCGCGAAAGTGGCGCAGGAAGACGACGTACTTCTCCTCTTCGGGCAGATAGCGCACATGCCGGTCGAAGTGTTCGCGCATGCGGCGGTGGCGGATCGGCTGGCCTTCGTGGGTCCAGGATCCGTCGTGGTGCAGGACGAGGCCGAAGGGGCGGAGCGGAGGCGGGCCCGGCACCGCTAGCCGTCGAGGGCTTCGGGTTCGACCGACCCGTCCGGAGCGACGCGGAAGGCGCCGAGGAAGTCGTAGCGGTTCCAGAGCACCACGCGCTCGACGCCCTCGCCCGCCTGCGAGCGATAGACCCACTTTTCGTTCCAGGCGACGCCGTGCTCCGTGCGGGTCCGCGGGTCGTTCACGGAGCCGAGCTGGTCCGTCGGCGCACCGAGCTGGCGCCAGACCGATTCGCGCGTGGGCGCGCCGGCCATCAGCGGTCGCACTCCCCGCCGATCATGTTCACGAAGTCGAAGGTCGGAATGATGTCGGCGAGCAGCCCGCCCCGAACCATCAAGGGCAGCGGCGCCAGGTTGATCAGGCTCGGCGGGCGGCAGCGGACCTTCTTCGGGACGGCGGAACCGTCGGAAACGAGATAGAAGCCGAGTTCGCCGTTCGCGGACTCGATGGCGAGATAGCCCTCCCCCGCCGGCACTCGCGGCCCCTCCGTCACGGACTTGAACTGCTGGATCAGCTCTTCCATGTGATTGAAGACGCGGCCCTTCGCCGGCCAGCGCACGCGCGGATCGTCGACGTTGACCGGGCCGTCGCCCAGGTCCTCCAGGCGCTCGAGGCATTGCTCCACGATGCGCAGGCTCTGGTGCATCTCCTCGACACACACGAGGTAGCGATCGTAGTTGTCGCCCACTTCGCCGATCGGCACGTCGAAGTCGATCTGGTCGTAGGTCAGGTAGGGCTCGTCCTTGCGGACGTCGAGCGGCACGCCGGCGGCGCGCAGGAGCGGGCCCGTCACGGCGTAGCGGATGCAGTCCTCCTTCGAGATCGTGCCCGTGTTCTTCAGCCGGTCGACGAAGATCCGGTTGCGCGTGACCACGCCGTCGAAGTCGGCCAGCAGCTCACGAACCTTCTCGATGTTGCTGCGCGCGATGCGCGGGAAGTCCTTCGGCATGCCGTGCTTCACGCCGCCGATGCGGATGTAGTTCGACGTCAGCCGGGCCCCGCACAGCATCTCGAGCAGATCCCAGACCCGCTCGCGCGCCTCGATCCCGTAGATGAAGGGCGTCATGGCCATCATCTCGAGGCAGGCCGCCCCGCAGCGCGTCAGGTGGTCGGCGACCCGCGAAAGCTCGCTCGAGAGCACGCGCAGCCACTGGCAGCGCTCGGGGGTCTCGATTCCGAGGAGCTTCTCGACCGCCAGGCAGTAGCCGAGGTTCGCCAGGATCGAGGAGTTGTAGTTCAGCCGGTCCGTGTAGGGAATCGCCTGGTACCAGCTCCCGGATTCGCACTCCTTCTCGAAGCCGCGGTGCAGGTACCCAACCTGCACGTCGATGTCGATCACCGTCTCGCCGTCGAGCTCCACCATGAACTTGACCGTGCCGTGGGTGGCTGGGTGCGACGGGCCCATGTTCAGGATCTGGTGTTCGGTGTGGAGATCGCGCTCGAGGTCGTCCTCGGGGCCTTCGCGCGCGCGCTCGGTGAAGCGGACGGGTTCGCTCGCCATCAGTTCTGCGGCCCGACGAGCGGCTGGCGCTTCGTCTTCGGGTAGTCCTTGCGGAGCGGGTGGCCGTCGAACTCTTCGTAGAGGAGCAGGCGGCGCAGATCCGGATGGCCGGTGAAGCGGATTCCGTAGAGGTCCCAGACCTCGCGCTCCATCCAGTTCGCCGAGGGCCAGAGGTCCGACACGGTCGCGATCTCGCACGGGCTCTCGGGAACCCGCGCCTTCACGCGCAGGCGATGGTTCTTGCCGAGCGAATACAGGTGGTAGACGACCTCGAAACGAGGCGCTTCGCCGAGCTCCGGGCCGAAGTGATCGACGGCGCAGAGATCCATCAGCATGTCGAAGTCGCACTCGCCGTCGTCGCGCAGGAAGCGCAGGACCTCGACCACCTGACCCGCCGCGACAATCGCGGTCGCGTCGCCGAGCTGGGCGTGGGTCGCTTCGAGCGCCTCGCGGTGGGCCTCGACGAGGCGCCTCAAGGAGAGGAAGCCGAAGTCCTCCATCAGCGGTCGCCCTCGGCCGGCTGGTGCTCGCGGTCGTACTCGTCCCGGAGGAAGGTGAGGCGACGGTCGAGCTCCGCCTCCGGAACGAGCAGCGCCTTCTTGTCGTGGATCATGCCCGGGCGGTCGAAGGTCGCGAGCTCGACGCGCCGGCTCATCACGATCGCCTCCTCGGGGCAGGCCTCCTCGCAGAGCCCGCAGAACATGCACCGGGACATGTCGATGTCGAAGCGGACCGGGTAGCGCTCGATCCCGTGCCCCTCGAGCTCCCCCGGCACGATCGTGATGCAATCCGTCGGGCAGGCGAACTCGCACAGGCCGCAGGCGACGCAGCGCGGCTGGCCATTCGGCAGTTCGACCAGGACCGGCTGCCCGCGGAAGGCATCCGGGAAGTCGACCTGCTCCTCGGGGTACTGAACGACGAAGGTCGTCCGGTTCCCGGTGGCGAAGCCGCGAAGGTTCGCGAAGAAGTGGCGGGCCGTCGTTGCGAGACCGGCCACGATCATGGGCAGGTAGAGGCGCTCGAGCCAGCCGAGCTTCTCGTGGCGATCGACTTTGATGACGCGGCCGGGCATCGGAGCGCAAGCTAGCCGATGGACGCCCCCACTTCGAGCAGACGCCTCGCCGCCCGGCCGACTTCGGCCCGCACCCGCTCCGCGAGACCCCCGCCCGAGCCGGGCGCCCCTCCCCGTTCGGCGGCGACCGACGTCATCTCGACGCCGTGCAACCCACAGGGAACGATGCCGGCGAAGGCGTCCGGCCCGAGTTCGACGTTCAACGCGAAGCCGTGATAGGTGACCCAGCCCCGCAGCCCGACACCGATCGAGGCGATCTTGCGCGGCCGCCCGGAGCCCGCGACGAACACCCCGGTCATCCCCTCGCGCCGATCGCCCGGGACACCGAGCGCCGCCAGCGCGTCGATCAGGAGCGCCTCGATGCGCCGCAGATGGCGGTGGACGTCGCGCTCGCCCCGGGCGTCGAGGTCGAGCACCAGGTAGCCGACGAGCTGCCCCGGCCCGTGCCAGGTGACGTCACCCCCGCGCGCGACCTCGTGGACCTCGATCCCCCGGGCGCGCAGCCCGTCCGGTGAATCGACCAGGCTCCCGGGCTTCGTGCTCCGGCCGAGGGTGACGACGGGCGGGTGTTCGAGCAGCAGCAGCGCATCGCCGCAGGCGCCGGCACGGCGCGCCGCCACCCGCTCCTTCTGCAGCGTGAGGGCGCGTTCGTAGGGCACGGTCCCCAGCCACTCGACGGCCAGCGCCGGCGTACCGGCGGATGAGGCCTCGGAGGCCGGCGTGCGAGGCGCCGTTTCCATGCGGGCGCGCTCCCTAGAGGTCGAAGTCGGCTTCCTCGAGCAGCTCGCGGATGCGGAAGAGGAACCCGTTCGCCGGCGAACCGTCCACGGCCCGGTGGTCGTAGGACAGGGCCAGGTGCATCATCGGGCGAATCACGATGGCATCGCTGCCCTCGGATTCCCGCACGACGGGCCGCTTCACCATCTCCCCCATGCGCAGGATGCCGACCTGGGGCTGGTTGATGATCGCGAAGCCGTAGAGATTCCCCTTCCGGCCCGGGTTCGAGATCGTGAAGCTCCCACCGCGCAGCTCGTCGGGCGAGATCTTCTTGTTCCGGGCACGGCTCGAGAGGTCTTCGATCGAAGCCGCGAGGCCCGTGAGCGAGAGCCGCTCGGCGTTCCGCACCACCGGCACGACGAGCCCCTTCTCGGTCTCGACGGCGACGCCGATGTTGATGTCGGCCCGCTCGACGATGGCGTCCTCCACCACCGAGGCGTTCAGCGCCGGGAACTCCTGGAGCGCCTTCACCGTCGCCGCCACGATGAACGGCAGGTACGTAAGCGAGTAGCCGTTCTTCGCCTTGAAGCCCTTCTTGTGGGCTTCGCGCAGGGCGAAGACCGCGCCCATGTCGATCTCGGCGACCGTGCCGACGTGCGGGCTCGTGCGCTTCGAGAGCACCATGTGCTCGGAGACGATCCGCCGGAGCGGCGACATCGGAACGACCTTGTCCCCCTCCTGGAGGCGGTAGGTCATGTAGGCCGGGAGCTCCGTCGGGGCGGCCGGCGCTGCGGGCCGCTTGGCCGCGGGCGCAGCCGGCGTGGGCTGCGGCGCGGGCGCGGCGCCCCGCTTGGCGACGTCGTCCTTGGTCACGCGGCCGGAGACGCCCGTCCCCTCCACGCTTCCGAGATCGACGCCCTGCTCCTTCGCCATCTTCTTCGCGACCGGCGTGGCGCGCGGCCCATCGTCGGCCGGGGGCGCCTTCGCCTCGGGCGCAGCCTTGGCCTCTGCCGCGGGCGGGGCCTTCGGCGCGGACTTCGCGGCGCCAGCGCCGGCACCCGCGCCGATCTTCGCGACCACGGTGCCGACGGCGACCGTCTCCCCTTCGGAGACGAGGATCTGCTCGACCACGCCCGCCACCGGCGACGGCAGCTCGGCGTCGGCCTTGTCCGTCGTCACCTCGACCAGCGGCTGGTCGATCTCGACCGAGTCGCCCTCCTTCACCAGCCATTGGCCGATGGTGGCCTCGACGACGCTTTCCCCCAGCTCCGGCAGCTCGACGTCAGTGGACATGGATCCGTGGACTCCTCGCTAGAAGTTGATCGCGCGGCCTTCGGCCGCGAGCGCCGCCTCGAGGATGGCCTCGGACAGCGTCGGGTGAGCATGGACCGTCGCCGCGATCTCCGACGTGGTCGATTCGAGCGTCATCGCGAGACCGATCTCGGCGATGAGATCCGTCGCGCCGTGACCCACGATGTGGGCCCCGACGATCTCGTTGTAGCGCGGTTCGGCGATGATCTTCGCGAACCCCGCCGTGTGCCCCGAGGCGATGGCCTTCCCGGAAGCGGTGAACGGGAACTTGCCCACGCGGACGTCGTCGCCGTAGGCCTCGCGGGCCTGGGCCTCGGTCTTCCCGACCCAGGCGACCTGGGGCTGGCAGTAGATGCAGCCGGGGATCGCGGCATGGTCGAGCGGCGGACGCTCCACACCCGCCAGGAACTCCATCGCCGCGACGCCCTCCTCCGAGGCCTTGTGGGCCAGCAGCGCGCCGCCGTTGACGTCCCCGATGGCGAGCACGGTCTCCACCGAAGTGCGGAGCTCCGCGCCCGTCGGAATGAAGCCGCGTTCGTCGAGCTCGATCCCGACCCCTTCGAGGCCGAGGTCGCCCGAGAGCGGCTTGCGCCCCACCGCCACGAGCAGCTGATCGGCTTCGATCTCGCCGGACTCCTCGCCGCGCGTGACGTCGATCTTCACGCCGCCGTTCACCTTCTTCACGCGCTCGAAGCGCGTGCCGAGCTGGACGTCGATCTTCTTGCGGCGGAACTCGCGCTGGAGCGCCTGGGCGATCTCCGGGTCCGCCCCCGGGAGCATCTGGTCGGCCATCTCGAGGATCGTCACCTCGGAGCCGTAGTTCGCGTACACGTAGGCGAACTCCGCGCCCACGGCGCCGGCGCCGATGATCACGAGGCGCTCGGGAACCCGCTTGCTCTCGAGCGCTTCGCGCGAGGTCAGGACGGACTCGCCGTCGACCTCGATGCCCGGGAAGACGAGCTCCTCGGAGCCCGTCGCGAGGACGACGTGCCCCGCGGAGAGCGTGCGCTGTGTTTCGCCGTCGACCTCGACCGTGTTCGGCCCCGCCAGGCGGCCGCGACCCTTCACGAACTCGATCTGGTTCTTCTTGAGCAGGCCGAGGACGCCCTTGCCGAGGCGCTCCGCGCACTTCCGGCTGTGCTCGACGACCTTGCCGTAGTCGAGTTCGAGCTGGCCTGCCTTCACGCCGAACATCTCGCCGTGCTTGCGCAGGTTCTCGACGAGTTCGGCGCCCGTCAGCAGGGCCTTGCTCGGGATGCAGCCCCAGTTCAGGCAGACCCCGCCGGGCCGATCGGCCTCGACGACCGCGACCTTCATGCCGAGCTGGGCACCGCGGATGGCGCAGACGTAGCCCCCCGGCCCGGAGCCGATGACGACGACGTCGAACTGATCTCCGGAACTCACGTGCCCCCCAGGCTGCCGTCTTCGAGCGCAGGCATCAGGGCTTTCTCGGCGCCCGAGCTGCGGTTCTTGACGATGCCGCGACCTGCGGCTCGACGATGCCGCGAGGGTAGCCGCCAGCCTTCGGCGCTGCCCCCGGCGAGGACGGGGCAAAAATGCCTCGCTCACCGCAGGCCGGGGTCTTCAGCCGAGGGACCCGGCCTCGTCGGGCGCATCGACCTCGCGGTGCCGGCCCTCGCGCCCGACGCGCTCGAGCTGGACCCGCTCCTGGAGCTTCATCAGCCCGTCGAGCACGGCCTCGGGCCGCGGCGGACAGCCGGGGATGTAGAGATCCACCGGGATGATCGTGTCGATGCCCTGCACCGTCGCGTAGTTGTCGTAGGGGCCGCCGGACGTCGTGCAGGCGCCAAAGGCGATCACCCACTTCGGCTCGGCCATCTGGTCGTAGACCTTCTTCAGGATCGGCGCCTGGCGATGGCTGATGGTGCCGACGACCCAGAGGAGGTCCGCCTGGCGGGGCGAGAAGCGCGGCAGCGCGCAGCCGAAGCGGTCGAGGTCGTAGCGCGGGCCGGCCACGCTCATGAACTCCATGCCACAGCAGGCGGTCACGAAGGGGTACATGAACATGCTGTACTTGCGGGCCCAGTTGAGCACGGCGTCGAGCCGGGTCGTCTGGAACGAATCGCCACCCTGCCGCAGGAACTCCTGGGCCTGGTGGCGCCGCGAGCCTTCGTCCGGGGTGTTCATTGCGCAGCGGGCCTCGTCATCGGACCGGGAGGATAGCGAGTGGGGTACGATGATCCCGCGATGTCCGGCCCCGAAAGCGAACCCGCCGCCACGAAGCCGGCCCCCCAGCAGCTCGCCGCCGCCTGGAGCGTCCACCTCTTCACGGCGACCGGGGCCGTGGTGGGGACGATGGCCCTGCTCGCCATCTACGCGGGCGCCTGGTACCGCGCCGCCCTGCTGATGCTCGTCGCCTTCTCGATCGATGCCGTGGACGGCACGCTCGCCCGGCGCGCCCGGGTCAGCGAGGTCATCCCGGGCTTCGACGGCCGCCGGCTCGACGACATGGTCGACTTCTTCAACTACGTGCTCGTGCCGGTCGTGTTCGTGGTGGCCGCCGGGCTCGTTCCCTCCTGGCTCTGGATCGTGCCGCCGATCCTCGCGAGCGCCTACGGCTTCTCCCAGACCGAGGCCAAGACCGACGACGATTTCTTCCTCGGCTTCCCCTCCTATTGGAACATCGTCGTCCTCTACCTCTGGGTGCTGGACGTCTCGCCCGGGACGGGCGCCTTCGTGCTCACCCTGCTCTCGGTCGCGGTGTTCGTCCCGCTCAAGTACGTCTACCCGAGCAAGGCGCCGCGCCTGAAGAAGACGACCAACGTCCTCGGGTTCCTGTGGGTGATCCTGTTCGCCATCGCCGTGGCCTTTCCGGACGCCACGGCACCTTTCCACCTGGCGAAGGCCACCCTCGCCTATCCGATCTACTACCTTGCCATCTCCGCCTGGCTCGGCGGATGGCGCAGGCCGCGCCGCAGCTAGAGGCGGAACTTCTCGATGGAACGGACCGGTGTCCTGCTGATCAACCTGGGTACGCCGGCTTCGCCCGCCACGCGGGACGTCCGGCGCTACCTGCGCGAGTTCCTCTCCGACCCGCGCGTCATCGATACCTCCCCGCTCGTGCGCTGGGCGCTCGTGAACCTCGTGATCGCCCCGTTCCGCTCCCCGAAGTCGGCGGCGGCCTACCGGAAGATCTGGAGCGCAGAGGGGTCCCCGCTGCTCTTCCACGGCCAGGCCCTGCGCGACGGCGTCGCCGCGGCGCTCGGCGAGAACTACGTGGTCACCCTCGGCATGCGCTACGGCGCGCCGTCGATCCGCAACGCCCTCGAGCGCCTGGTCGCCGCGGACGTGGACGGCATCGTCGCCCTCCCGCTCTTTCCGCAGTGGGCCGACTCCTCGACGGGCTCGGCCGTCGCGAAGCTCGAGGAAGAGATCGAAGCGCTGCCGAACGTGCCGCCCGTCGAGACCCTCCCGGCGTTCTTCGACGACGCGGGCTTCATCGAAGCCTTCGCGGACACCACCCGGCCGGTGCTCGACGAGACCCGGCCCGACCACGTGCTCTTCAGCTATCACGGCCTTCCGGAGCGCCAGATCCGGGCCGCCGACCCGACCGGCGGGCACTGCCTGTCTTCGCCGGATTGCTGCGAAGCCCCGGGCAAGGCCCTCGCGCGCTGCTACCGGGCCCAGTGCTACGCGACGACGCGGAGCCTCACCGCCGCCCTCGGCCTCGGGCCCGAGATCCACTCCGTCGCCTTCCAGTCGCGGCTCGGTCGCACGCCGTGGATCCAGCCCTTCACCGACGAAGCGCTGCCCGAGCTCGCCGGACGCGGCGTGAAGCGGCTCGCCGTGGTGTGCCCCTCCTTCGTCGCCGACTGCCTCGAGACGATCGAGGAGATCGGCATGCGCGCGCAGGAGCAGTGGCGGGAACTCGGCGGAGACGTGCTGGCGCTCGCCCCGTGTCCGAACGCGAGCCCGCGCTTCGTCGAAGCCATCGCCGGGATGGTGGAGCGCGAGGCCTAGACCGCCGGGGAGTCCCATGTTCGACCTCGATGCCTTCATCGCCGCGTGCGTGGACGCGGGCCCCGGCCCGGAGGGGTCGCGGCTCGTCGAGGAGCGCATGTCGGAGGCCGTCTCGGACCCGGAAGGCCTGCGGGCGGCGCTGTCGGGAGATGGCCTGACCTCCATCGCGGACGCCATCCTCCATCGCAGCGACGACCTCACGATCCTGAACGTCGCGCTCCCGCCGAACGCCGTGAGCCCGCCCCACGACCACACGATGTGGGCCGTGATCGGGATCTACGAGGGGTGCGAGGAGAACACCTTCTTCACGCGCGAGGAGGAGGGCCTGGTCGAACGCAACGAGCGGGCCGTGCGGGCCGGGGAAGCGGTCCGGCTCGGGGACGGCGTGATCCACGCCATCGCCAACGGCAGCCCGGAACCGACGCTCGGGCTGCACGTCTACGGCGGCGATCTGGTCGCCGCGAAGCGCCGCATGTGGCACCCGAAGACCGGCGAGGAGCTTCCGTACGAGGCGGGGCAGTTCTTCCGCTGGACGGCGGAGATGGCCCGCGAACGCGGCGCCTAGCGCCTTCCGGATGAGCGACGCCTCGGCGCCTTCCGGATGGGCGACGCCTTAGCGCCTTTCGAGCACCCGGCGGGCGGCGGCGACGCCCGAGGCCAGGGTATCGGCGAAGGAGACGCCGGCGACCCAGGACCCCGCCACCTCGATGCCCGCCGGTGCCAGCCGCGCCTGCACGTCGGCCACGCGCGCCCGGTGACCGACGCCCGGTTGGGGGACGGCACGCTTCCAGCGCAGCGTGCGCAGCCAGTGCGGCGCGCCGCGCAGGCCGAGGGTGCGTTCGAGCTCCGCCGCGAGGCGTTCGCGCAGGCGGTCTTCGGGTTCGTCGACGGCCTCGGGCCAGCGGACGCCGCCGACCATGCACGTGAGCAGGGCCTTCCCTTCGGGCGCTCGGCCGGGAAAGAGATTCGAGAGGAAGAGACAGCCGAGCAGGCCGAGCCGCGCTTCGCGGGGCACGAGGAAGCCGAAGCCTTCGATCGGATGCGCGGTGGTCCCGAGTTCGACCCCGAGGTGCATCACCACGAGAGGCGCGTGGCCGATCCCCTCGAGCGTTTCCGCGGCTTCGGAAGAAACCGGCGCCGCGAGCCGCGCCGTGGCGGAAGCGGGTGTGGCGAGCACGAGCTGGCGCGCCTCGAGCGTCCCCGCGTGCCCGGCCTCGACGCGGATCCATTCGCCGTCGCGGGCGAGGGCCATCACCTCGGTGCCAACGGCCAGCGTTTCGCCGAGCCCCGCGGCCAGGTGCGCCGGGATCGCCCCGAGGCCCGCTTCGCAGGAATGGATCCCCGGCAGGGCCGGGAGCGCCTCGGCGGCCTTGCCTTTGGGCCGGAGCATCCCGGCCACGATCGAACCGCGATCCCGTTCGGCTTCGACGAGGCTCGGGAACACGGCCTCGGCGCCGAGCTGGGTCTCGTCGCCGGCGTAGACGCCGGTCAGGAACGGCGCCACCAGGTGTTCGACCGCTTCGCGGCCGAGCCGGCGCCCGATGAACTCCGCGACGGTCTCCTGCGCGCCGTCCCCGCGGCGCCGGAACGGCTCCGAGGCGATCCGGAGCTTTCCGCGCGCGGAGACGAGCGGCGTCCGCAGTGCGTCGAGGGGGCCGAGCGGGAAGGGAACCAGCGCTCCCTCCCGGTAGAGGAAGCGCAGCCGGTTGGCCGGGGCCGCGGGAACGAGCAGGGGCTCGATGCCGAGCGCCTGGAGGGCGGGCCGCGCCGTGCCCGCGATGCGGAGCGTGTTCGGGCCGTGCTCGACGAGGTAGCCATCGACCCGCTCGCTTCGCACGACGCCGCCGGGGCGCTCCCCCGCGTCGAGAACGCGGACGGAAAGGCCCGCGCGGCGAAGTTCGTGCGCGGCGGCGAGGCCCGCGAGGCCGGCACCGATCACGACGACGTCGACCCTGCCGCCGGCGTCCATCATGCGGAGGTCTCGGATGATCCGGTCTGCCTGACCGCGCTCACTGGCCGAGCGCGCGCGCCGCGTCGGTGAAGGCCCGCACGCCTTCCACCGGGGTGTCGGGGTGACAGCCGTGGCCGAGGTTCAGGATGTGGCCGCGCGCGGCGGAGCCGGCCGCGGCCATCTCCCGGACCCGGCGGGCGATCTCCTCGGGCGGTGCGTGCAGGGACGTCGGGTCGAAGTTCCCTTGGATGCTCACGCGGTCCCCGGCGCGGCGGGCGGCGTCGGCCAGGTCGAGACGCCAGTCGAGGGAGATCACGTCGGGCCCGGCCTCGATCATCTCGTCGACGACGTGCCCGCCGTCGGTCACGTAGAGGATCAGGGGCGCCTTTTCGCGGTCGAGCTGGGCCGCGATGCGCTGGTGGATCGGCAGGGCCCAGCGGCGGTAGTCCTCCGGGCCGAGCATCCCGGCCCAGGTGTCGAAGAGCTGGACCGCCTGGGCGCCGGCTTCGATCTGGGCATTCAAGTAGGCGACGGTCATGTCGGCGAGGGCGTCGAGCAGGGCCGCGAAGAGCTCCGGCTCGCGGTACATCATGCGCTTCACCGTGCTGAAGTGCCGCGAGCCCTGCCCCTCGACCATGTAGCAGGCCAGGGTGAACGGCGCGCCGGCAAAGCCGAGGAGCGGCGCTTCGTGCTTCTCGAGCTCGCCGCGCAGGGTCCGCAGGATCTCGAACACGTGGGGGACGGATTCGCGCGGGTCCGGATTGCGCAGGGCGTCGACCTGGGCGCGCGTGCGGATCGGCTCGGCCATCACCGGGCCGGGCTTGAAGTCGAGGTCGACGCCCATCCCCTCCACCGGGACGAAGATGTCCGAGAAGAAGATCACGGCCTCGGTCCCGACCAGCGACAGCGGCTGGAGCGAGACCTCGACGGCGCGGTCGACGTCCCGGCACATCTCGAGGAACGAGACGCCCTCGCGCACGTTGCGGTACTCGGGCAGGTAGCGGCCGGCCTGGCGCATCAGCCAGACGGGAGGCCGGTCGACGGGCTCGCCGCGGCACGCGCGCAGCAGCCGCTCGGTGCGGTTCAACGCGGCCCCCGGGATCGCTGCGGTCGCGCGAGCGGGCTCATCCGGACTAGTACTCCGAGAGCTCGGCCCAGCGGGCGCGGTGCCAGGCGGCGTCCCCGAAGCTCATCTCGGCGGCGCGGGCGCGCTTCAGGTAGAAGCCGATGTCGTGCTCGTCGGTCATGCCGATCCCGCCGAGCATCTGCACGGACTCGTTCGCCACGAGGAGCGCGGCCTCGGTGCACTGCGCCTTCGCCAGGGACACGAGCTTGGCGGCCTCCGGGTCGCCGGCGTCGACGGCGCGCGCGGCGGCCATCACCGTCGAGCGCGAGAGCTCGATCGCGATGAACTCGCGCGCCGCCCGGTGCTTCAAGGCCTGGAAGCTCCCGATCACGGTGCCGAACTGCTCGCGCGTCTTCATGTAGTCGAGGGTCCGGGCGAAGGCCTCCTGCATGTTGCCGAGGAGCTCCGCCGAGATCCCGACGCTCGCGCGGGCGATCGCATCGTCGAGGATCGCCGCACCGTTCGTGCCGTCCCCGAGCGCTTCGGCCCGGGCGCCGTCGAGGGCGACGAGCGCCGCGTTGCGCTCGTCGATGCGGCGCTGGCGCGTGATCGTGACGCCGGGAGCGTCCGCGCGCAGCACGAAGAGGCCCGTGCCGTCGCCCGTCTTCGCCGAGACGACGAGGACGTCGGCCACGTGCCCGTCCAGCACCTGGACCTTCTCGCCGGAGAGCAGGAATCCCCCGCCGTCGGGCTTCGCGACGGTCTCGATGCGGTGGGCGTCGTGGCGGCTCCCCGCCTCCTGGTAGGCCAGCGCGACGATCGCCTCGCCCTCCACGACCTTCGGGAGCCACTCGGAACGCTGGGCGTCGCTCCCGCCGGCCGCGAGGGCGCGCCCGCCGAGCAGCACCGTCGAAAGGAAGGGCTCCGGCGCGAGCGTCTTGCCGAGCGCCTCGAGCACCACGACGAGCTCCGCGAGACCCATCTCGGCCCCGCCGTACTCCTCGGCGAAGGGAATCCCGACCCAGCCGAGCTCCGCCATCTCCTTCCAGAGCTCGCGGGAGAATCCCGTGGCGTCGTTCGTGTCGCGCAGCGCGCGCATCCGGGCAACCGGCGACTTCTCCGCGACGAAGTCGGCCGCGGTCTTGGCGAGGAGTTCCTGGTCTTCGGTGAGAACGAGTTGCATGGTCAATCCGGCAGGCCGAGCACGTGCTTGGCGATGATGTTGAGCTGGACTTCGGACGTGCCGCCTTCGATCGAGTTGCCGCGCGAGCGAAGCCAGTCGCGCGTGCGGGCGAGCTCGTCCTCGTCGAAGCCCGGGCCTTCCCAGCCGAGGGCGTTCGGGCCGGCGATCCGCATCATCAGCTCGTTGCGCGCCTGGTTGAGTTCGGTGCCGTGGATCTTGAAGAGCGAGGATTCCGGCCCGGGCTGCTGGCCGGCCTTGGCGGCGTCCTTCGCGCGCTGCACGGTCAGCAGGAAGGCCCGCGTGTCCATCTCCATGCGGGCGATGTCGTCGCGCAGGACCGGATCCGCGAGAGCGCCGTTGCCGCCGACGTAGTCCCGGGCGAGCCCCGCGAGGCCCTTCTTCTTCTTGCTCGTCCCGCCGGCGCCCCCGCCGAAGGCGTCGGCGATCATGCTGCGCTCGTGGCCGAGCAGCGCCTTGGCGACGGTCCAGCCGGCGTTGATCTCGTGGACGACGTTGCGCACGGGAGCGCGAACTTCATCGAACATCGTCTCGCAGAAGGGCGAGGAGCCGCTGATCAGCTTGATCGGCCGCACGCTCACGCCCGGCGTCTCCATGTCGATCAGGATGAAGGTGATGCCTTCCTGTTTCTTGACCTCGGGGTCGGTCCGCACCAGCGCGAAGATCCAGTCGGCCTCGTCCGCGTAGGAGGTCCAGACCTTGTGGCCGGTGATGACGAAGTCGTCGCCGTCGCGGAGGGCGCGCGTCGAGAGGGAGGCGAGGTCCGAGCCCGCGTCCGGCTCCGAGTACCCCTGACACCAGCGGATCTCACCGCGGCAGATCTTCGGCAGGTGCTCCTGCTTCTGCTCCTCGTTCCCGAAGCGCAGCAGGGTCGGCCCGATCATCGTGAGGCCGAAGCCGATCAGCGGCGGCGGAATGCGCAGGCGGCCCATCTCCTGGCCGAGCACCTTGGCCTCCGCGGGGGAGAGCCCGCCTCCGCCGTATTCCTTCGGCCAGGTCGGTGCGGTGAAGCCCCGCTCGGCGCAGCGGTCGAGCCAGACCTTCTTGTCGGGTTCGTCGAAAACCCACTTCTTGCCGCCCCAGACGCCCTCGAGCTGATTCGCGCCTCGGCCGTGGAGGGATTTCGGCGCGTTCTCCTCGATCCAGCTGCGGATCTCGGAGCGGAAGGCGTCGAGGTCGGACATGGAGACTCCTTGCGGCGGGGGGCACCTCGCCGGGAGCGGGTGCCCTTTGCGGAGCGGGAGTGTAGCAGGGGGCCGAGATGGAGTCTGTTACCTTGCCCGCCATGGAAGTCGTTCTCGCGAGCCCGCGCGGTTTCTGCGCGGGCGTGGACCGCGCCATCGAGATCGTGGAGATCGCCCTCGAGCGGTTCGGCCCGCCCGTGTACGTGCGCCACGAGATCGTGCACAACCGCCACGTCGTCGATTCCCTGCGCGCGAAGGGCGCCGTCTTCATCGAGGACCCGGCGGACGCGCCCGAGGGTGCGCTGCTCGTCTTCAGCGCCCACGGCGTCTCCCCCGCGGTCGTAGCCGCCGCCGCCGATCGCGGCCTGCGTACGCTCGACGCGACCTGTCCGCTCGTCACGAAGGTCCACGTCGAAGCTGGCCGCTTCGCCCGGGAGGATTTCGAGATCGTGCTGGTCGGCCACGCCGGCCACGTCGAGGTCGAGGGCACCATGGGCCACGCGCCGGACAAGATGCACCTCGTCGAGACGGTCGACGACGTCGCGGCCCTGGAAGTGAAGGACCCGGCGCGCCTGGCCTGCCTCACCCAGACGACGCTCTCGGTGGACGACACCGCCGAGATCATGGAAGCCCTGCGCGCCCGCTTCCCGCAGATCGCCCTGCCCCGCAAGGACGACATCTGTTACGCCACGCAGAACCGCCAGAACGCGGTGAAGACCCTGTCCGAGCGCGCCGACGTGGTGCTCGTGGTCGGCGCGCCGACGTCGAGCAACAGCAACCGCCTCGTCGAGCTGGCCGAGAAGCGCGGCTCCCGCGCCTATCTCGTCGAGAGCGCCGACGACATCCAGCCGGCCTGGCTCGAAGGCGCCGACTGCGTCGGACTGACCGCCGGGGCCTCGGCGCCCGAGGTGCTGGTCGAGCAGGTCATCGACCGGCTCCGCGAACTCGCGCCCGGAGACTTCCGGCTCGACGCCCTGCCCCGCGTGGACGAAGGCGTCGTCTTCCAGCTCCCCGCCGAGCTTCGTCACGGAGACCCGGGCGGCCGCAGCGAAGATGGCGACGCCAGCGGGCACCATCGAGATGGCGACGCCAGCGGCCGGGGATAGATGCCCGACCCGCGAGACGAAGAAGACGTCAGCCACGAAGTCCGCGACGAGGTTGCCGAGTACGGCGACCCGGAGGCCGCGCCGGCCCTGCCCTCGGCGGCCGTCGCGGCGGCCGCGGCGACGCCCCAGCCCGAAGCGCCCCACGCGCCGACGCAGGGGACGGACGGGGAGATCTGGGCCCTCGCCTGGCCGGTGATCCTCTCCCAGGTGCTCGCGAGCGCCGTCTCGCTCGTGGACATCGCCATGGTCGGCCGGCTCACCCGCGAGGCCGTCGCGGCCGTCGGCTACACGACCCAGTACGTCTGGCTCACCCAGTCCGTGATCTTCTCGATCGGCATCGCCTGCGTGGCGATGATGTCGCGCGCGGTGGGCGCGGGGGAGCCCGGCCGCGCGCGGAGCGCCTTCGCCGGAACCCTGATCGTGGCCCTCGGCTTCGCCGGCGTGATCACCGGAGCCGCCTTCCTCGCCCCGAGCCTCTTCCTGCGCCTGCTCGACGCGGAGCCCGAGGTCGTGGCCCTCGCCCGCCCCTACTTCCTGCTGGTGCTCGGCACGACCCCGCTCCTCGCCGTCTCGCTCACGATCGAGAGCGCCATGCGCGCGGTCAAGGACACCCGCACGCCCATGGTGGTGGCCGGGGTGATCACGGTCGTGAAGACCGCCCTGAACGCGGTGCTGATCTTCGGACTCTTCGGGTTCCCGCGCATGGAGCTCGTCGGTGCGGGCATCGCCACCGCCGTCTCCCTGGCCTTCGGGCTCGTGCTGTTCGTCTTCGCGGTGCTGCGGCGCGGGACCGACCCGGTGCTCCGCCTGCGCTGGCAGGATTTCCGCGCCTCGCGCGCGGTGATGCCCCAGGTGCTGCGGATCTCGCTCCCCGCGGTCGGCGAACGCGTGCTCATGAACACGGCGATGATGTCCTACTTCGCCATGCTCGGGAGCTACGGCAGCGCCGCCGTCGCCGCCTACACGATCGGGATCCGGATCCTCTCCTTCACCTGGATCCCGGGGGTCGGCTTCTCGGTCGCCTCCTCGACGCTGGTCGGCCAGGCGCTCGGCGCGAGCGAGCCCGAGATCGCCCAGCGCGCGGGATGGCGCTCGGTGCGGATGGCCGTGGCCGTCTCCGTCGTGCTCGGCATCGTGTTCGCGATCGGCCGGGAGCCCCTGGCCCGCGCCTTCAGCATCGACGAGGGCGTGATCGCCGAGCTCGTGCCCTTCATGCTGCTGCTCGCGCTCTCGCAGCCGCTGCTCGGACTGCACTTCACCCTGGCGGGAGCCCTGCGCGGCGCCGGCGACACGATGACGCCGCTCGTCGCCGCGGGCATCGGCAACTGGGTCTTCCGCGTTCCGCTCGGCTTCCTCTGCTCGCGCATCCTCGAGCTGCCGACGGTCTGGATGTGGTGGTGCCTCGTGTTCGACCACCTCGCCCGCTCGGCGATCCTGGCCTTCGTCTTCCTGCGAGGCCGCTGGAAGCGGCGCCTCGGCGCCGAGGTCTAGCTCAAGCGGAAGACCAGCCTGTCCTCGCCGCGGTCGACGGTGACGGTGCCGCCCTTGCCGAGGTCGCCGAAGAGGACTTCGTCCGCGAGGCGGTCCTCGAGCTCGTTCTGGATGACGCGGTCGAGGGGGCGGGCGCCGAAGTCCGGGTCGTAGCCCTTCTCCGCGAGCCAGGCGCGCGCCTCGGCAGTGAGCTCGAGGGTGATGCCCTTCTCCGCGAGCCGCGCCTCCACGAGCTTCACGAACTTGTCGACGACGTGGCCCATGACCTCGGGCGTGAGCGGCGCGAACTGCACGACGGCGTCGAGCCGGTTGCGGAACTCGGGGCTGAACATGCGCTCGATGGCCACGTCCTCGCCGCCCTTGCGGCCCCCGGAGAAGCCGATCGCCCGGCGCGAAGCGTCCCGCGCGCCGACGTTGGAGGTCATGATCAGGGTGACGTGGCGGAAGTCCGCCTTGCGCCCCATGTTGTCCGTGAGCGTCGCGTGGTCCATCACCTGGAGCAGCACGTCGAAGACTTCGGGGTGGGCCTTCTCGATCTCGTCGAGCAGGAGCACCGTGTAGGGGTTCTTGCGGATCCCTTCGACGAGCTGCCCGCCCTGGTCGTAGCCGACGTAACCCGGAGGCGCGCCGATCAGCCGCGCCACGGAGTGCCGCTCGCTGTACTCGCTCATGTCGAAGCGCTGGAAGGGGACGCCCAGGGTCTCGGCGAGCTGCCGCGCGAGCTCCGTCTTGCCGACGCCCGTCGGGCCGGTGAAGAGGAACTTTCCGATCGGGTGATCCGGATTCCCGAGCCCGGCGCGCGCGCGCTTCACGGCCCGGGTCACGGTCCGGATCGCGTCGTCCTGGCCGAAGACGACCTTCATGAGGTCGGCCTCGAGGTTCTCGAGGCGGACCCGGTCCTGGGTCGAGACCTGGGCCACGGGGACGCCGGCAATGCGCGCGACCGTCTTCTCCATGTCCGGAACGCCGACGCTCTTGCGCTTCTTCCCGGGCTTCAGGCGCATCGCGGCACCCGCCTCGTCCATCACGTCGATGGCCTTGTCCGGGAGGAAGCGGTCCTGGAGGTGTTTCTCGGAGAGCCGCACGGCGGCTTCGAGGGCGGGCTTCGTGAACTTCACGCCGTGGTGCTCTTCGTACTTCGAGGCGATCCCCTTCAGGATCTCGATGCTCTCCTCGACGCTCGGCTCGTGGACGTCGATACGCTGGAAGCGCCGCGAGAGCGCGCGGTCGCGCTCGAAGTGCCGGTACTCGGCGTAGGTCGTGCTGCCCATGCAGCGCAGCTCGCCCGAGGCGAGCATCGGCTTCAGCATGCTCGAGGCGTCGACGGCGCCGCCCTGGGCCGCGCCCGCGCCGAGGATCGAGTGGATCTCGTCGATGAAGACGATCGGATTCTCGCGCTCGAGCACCGCCGCGATGAGCGCCTTGAAGCGGGCCTCGAAGTCGCCGCGGTAGCGCGTCCCCGCGACCAGGGCTCCGACGTCGAGGGAGAAGATCTCGGCGGTCTGCATGTCGGCCGGGACGCGGCCCTCGTGCACGCGCAGCGCCAGGCCCTCGGCGAGCGCCGTCTTCCCGACGCCGGTCTCGCCGACCAGGATCGGGTTGTTCTTCCGGCGCCGCGCCAGGACGTGGATGATGCGCTCGAGCTCCGCTTCGCGGCCGACGAGCGGATCGATCTTGCCCTCGCTCGCGCGCTCGGTGAGGTTCGTCGCGAAGGCCTCGAGCGGGTCGACGCCCTCTTCTCCCTCCTCGTCGAAGGGGTCGCCCGTGGGCGCGCCGCTGGGTTCGGCGCCCTCCGAGCGCCCCGGCACCTTGGCGATGCCGTGGGAGATGAACTTCAGGACGTCGAGGCGCGAGACGCCCTGGTTGCGCAGGAGGCCGACCGCATGCGAGTCGGGCTCCTGGAAGATCGCGGCCACGAGATCGTCGACCTCGGCCTCCTCCTTCTCGGCGCTCGCGACGTGTTCGATCGCGCTCTGCACCACCCGATGGAAGGCCAGGGTCTGGCGGGTCTCGCCGGTGGCGCTCTCGGTATCGACCTCGAGGTCCTCGGCGAAGTAACGCTGGAGCTCCTGCTTGAGGGCGGCGATGTCCGCGCCGCAGGAGCGCAGGATCTGGGCGCCGCGGTCGTCGTGGAGCACGGCGTAGAGCAGGTGCTCGACCGTCGCGAAGGCGTGGCGGCGCACCGCGGCCTCCCGCAATGCGGCCTGGAGGGTCAGCTGCAGCTCCCGTCCCATGCTCGCCATCGCCGTGTCTTACTCCTCTTCCACGCCCGCGCGCAGCGGATAGCCGCTGTGCTCGGCTGCCTGGTGCACCATCGCCACCTTGGTCTCGGCGACCTCCAGAACGTAGACCCCTGCGATGCCGAAGCCACTCTTGTGGATCTGGAGCATCAGCTGGGTCGCTTCGGCCGGGCTCTTCTGGAAGATCTGCTCGAGAACGCGCACCACGAACTCCATGGGCGTGTAATCGTCGTTGTAGAGCACGACCTTGAACTTCGGAGGGCGGCGGGTCTTCGGCCGCGTCTCCGTCGCGACGCCCCGCTCGCGCCCCGGGTCTCCCCAGTCGGATTCCGGCTTCTTGGGGCCCTCCGCCGCGAACCAGCTCGGCATGGGGGGAGCATAGGTCAGGGGTTTCTGCCTGCTAGCCTGCGCAGATGTCCGAGGCTCGCGCCCACGAAGGCGTCACGCTCCGCGCCCATGAAGGCGGCACCCTGCGCGTCCACGAAGGCGTCGCCGGTGTTCGCAAGGAGGATTGGGACGCACTCGCCGAGGGCGCGTCGCCGTTTCTGGCCTGGGACTTCCTCGCGGCCCTCGAGGAGACGGGCTGCGTGGGCGAGCGCACGGGTTGGCTGCCGCGCCCCCTCGTGGCGACCGACGACGCGGGCGAGGTCGTCGCGGCCTGTCCGCTCTACCTGAAGGGGCACAGCGAAGGCGAGTTCGTCTTCGATTGGGGCTGGGCGGACGCCGCCGAGCGCGCCGGGATCCGGTACTACCCGAAGCTCCTCGTCGGGGCGCCCTTCACGCCGGTCACCGGGGGCCGCTTCCTCACGCGCCCGGGGCTCCCGCGCAAGGAGCGGAAGGGCTGGGTCGGCGCCCTCGCCGCCGGGCTGGTCGAGCTCTGCACCGAGAACGACTTCTCGGGGGTGCACGTCAACTTCTGCCGGCCGGACGAGCTCGGCGTCCTCCAGAAGGCCGGCTTCATGCCCCGGGTCGGCATGCAGTACCACTGGACGAACGAGGGCTACCGCGACTTCGAGGACTACCTCGCGCGCTTCCGCAGCAAGCGGCGCAACCAGATCCGGCGCGAGCTGCGCGGCGTCGCGGAGGCCGGCGTGCGGGTGGAGACGGCCGTGGGCGACGCCATCCCGGAGGCCTGGTTCGACGTGATGTTCGAGTTCTACCGGACGAACGTCGACCGCCACTACTACGGGCGGCGCTACCTGAACCGCGAGTTCTTCGACGCCCTGCGGGCGCGCTTCCGCGATCGCCTGTGCTTCGTGGTCGCCCTCGCGGGCGACGAACCGATCGCCGGCACGCTGAACGTGCAGGAGGGGGATGCCCTCTACGGCCGCTACTGGGGCTGCCTGCGCGACGTCCGCTACCTGCACTTCACCGTCTGCTACTACGAGGCGATCCGGCACTGCATCGAGGCGGGCATCGGCCGCTTCGAGCCTGGCGCCGGGGGCGACTACAAGCAGCTGCGAGGCTTCGACGCGACGCCCACCCTCTCGGCCCACTGGCTCGCGGACCCCCGCCTCGCCGGAGCCGTCGGCGACTACCTCGAGCGCGAGCGCCAGGACTACGCGGACGCGGTCCGCCACCTCCGCGCGAACTCGGCGCTGAAACCCGAGGGGCGTTAGGACCGCCTCCCCGGTCAGTGCAGGGCGCGGGAGAGGAGGTCGCGGACGTCGGGGTGGCGCAGCAGGGCCAGGGTGTCGCCGGAGTCGACGAGGGTGCGGACTTCGGGATCCTCGGCGAGGCGCGCGAGCGCCGGATCCTCTCGGATCGCCTGGAGACGCGGCGCGACGGCGGCCAGGGCCTCGACCGAAGCGTCGCGGAAGGCGGCGGAGCTCCGGGCGGCCTCTTCGTCGACGAGCCCGAGCGCGGCGAACTCGCGGCGGGTCGAGCCGTCGTAGGCGAGGGCCAGGAAGCTCGCGCGGCTGACGGCGTGCTCGTACTCGCCGGCCTCGACGCGCATCCAGAACCGGTCGTCGTCCTTCAGATCGACGAGGTGCGGGTTCGCGAAGAGCCGCTCGACGCGCTCCATGGTTTCGACGGGGTCGCTCGCGGCCCGGGCCACGGCGGTCCCGCTCGGCCCGCGATCGCCGAGCATCCACTCCCCGAACCCTCGGATCACGGTGCGGGCCACCGGCGCGAAGCGGGAGCCTTCGGTCGAGGGCAGGGCTTCGTTGCCCTGGCGCGCAGGGCATCCACGGCAAAGGCGAGCCAGGCCACGAGAACGGCGAAGGCGAAACCGGCGACGAGGGAGGCGCCCGCGCCGCCGAGGCGGTCGGCCAGGCTCCGCTCCGCGCCGTCCCGCCAGCGGTGGTCCAGGATCCGGACGAGCTGACTCAGCCCCTCGACCCCGATGAGGAGCACGACGAAGGAGGCGAACCCGCCGGCGACGACGGAGAAGGTCCCCCCGACCTGGAACTGCGCCTCGACCCACGGGGCGACCCGCGGCGCGAGCCACCACGCGCCGACGTAGGACCCGACCGCACCGGCCAGCCGGACCGTCGAGACGAGGGTGCCCCGCACCATCCCCACGAAGGCGGCGGCGAGCAGGATCCCGAGGGCTGCGAGGTCGAGCCACATCCCGGGTGAAATCGGCGAAGCCGCGCGGGCGCTGTAGGGGCGCATCGGCCTGCGCGGGCGGGTACCCTCGCGCACGATCCGATGTCCCGAACCCTGATCTTCGCTTACGGCTCGAACATGCACGCGGAGCGCATGCGGCTGCGCGTGCCCGGAGCGGCGGTGCGCGGAACGGGCCGCCTGCCCGGCTACGCGTTCCGGATGGACAAGCGCGGCCGCGACGGCTCCGCCAAGGCGAACCTCGCGCCGGACCCCACGGGCGAGGTCTTCGGCGTGCTCTGGGAACTCTCGCTCGCGGAGGTCGGGGAGCTCGACCGCTACGAAGGCGGCTATGAACGCGAGGCCGTCACGGTCGAGCGGGCCGACGGCCGCGTCCGGGCGGAGACCTACGTCTCCCGTCGGTTGCTCGAGGGCGCCCTGCCCTACGATTGGTACCTCGAGCACATCCTGCGCGGCGCCCGCGACGCCGCCCTCCCGAGCGAGTACGTCGCCCACCTGGCGGGCCATGCGACCCAGCCCGGCAAGGAGCCCCTTTGAAGCCCGGCACGGCCCTCACGCGAACGGTCCTCTTCATCGCCTTCGGGCTCTGCACCGAAATCGTCTTCACCGGCGTCTCGGCGGGCTTCGGCGGGAACTTCCGCGGCGAGGTCTCGCTCCTGATGATCCCGGTCTACGCCCTCGCCTGGGCGGTTCTCGGGCCGGGGCTCGCCCTGCTGAAGCGCCTGGGGTTCGACGGCGCCGCGGTGCGGCTCCCCCTCACGGTGGTCGCGATCTACGCGATCGAGTGGGCCTTCGGCGCCGCCTACGCGACGGCCGGACTCTGGCCCTGGCGCTACGAGCACGGCTGGGCCAGCGACTTCTCGAACGGCCACATCACCCTGCTCTACGCCCCGTTCTGGCTGGTCTTCGCGGCGGTGCTCCCGAAGGTCCGGGAGCTCATCCTCGGGCTCACCGGGCCCCGCTAGGCGCTCGCGGGCGCCCCTCCTCCGCTCCTCGCGAGCCGGGCCTCCCGCGCCGCACGCAGCCGCTCGAAGTCCTCGCCGGCGTGGTGCGAGGAGCGCGTCAGGGGCGAGGACGCCACGAGCAGGAAGCACCGATCCTCGCCGGCGCGCTTGAATCCCGCGAACTCCTCCGGCGTCACATATCGGTCCACGGCGATGTGGCGGAGGGTGGGTTGCAGGTATTGGCCGATCGTGAGGAAGTCGACGTCCGCACCGCGCAGGTCGTCCATCAGGGCGAGGACCTCGTCGGGCTTCTCGCCGAGGCCGACCATCAGGCCGGACTTGGTGAAGATCGCCGGGTCGAGCTCGCGGACGCGCTCGAGCAAGCGGATCGAATGGCGGTAGTCCGCCGCCGGCCGCACGGTGTGGTAGAGCCGCGGGACGGTCTCGATGTTGTGGTTGTAGACGTCGGGGCGCGCGGCGACGACGGTTTCGAGGGCCCCCTCCTTGCGCAGGAAGTCCGGCGTCAGCACCTCGACGGTCGTGCTCGGCGTCTTCTCGCGGATCTGCTCGATGCAGCGGGCGAAGTGCCCTGCGCCGCCGTCCGGGAGATCGTCGCGGTCGACGGAGGTGACGACGACGTGGTGGAGGCCGAGTTCGGCGACGGCGTCGGCCAGGCGCTCGGGCTCGCGGGCATCGACGGTGCGCGGCCGCCCCGTGGCGACGTTGCAGAAGGAGCAGGTGCGCGTGCAGACGTCGCCCAGGATCATCATGGTGGCGTGGCGCTTCGCCCAGCACTCGCGGACGTTCGGGCAGTTGGCCTCCTCGCACACGGTGTGGAGGCCATGGCTCTTCACGATGGCCCGCGTCTCGTCGAAGACGGGCGAGGGGGAAAGCCGCACGCGCAGCCAGGGCGGCTTTCGCTCGCGCGGCCGCTCGGATTGCGGAAAACGGGCTCTCGCCATCGGAATCCCCCCTGCTTCGTATCGGATCTTGGGGCATCCTCCGCGAGCCGGCAAGAATCGATGGGATCCTGCGGACTTAGGGAGACTTTCTGAAGTGAAGCGAGCCTCGCTCCTGCTGCTGTTGAGCCTGACGGTGCCGAGCCTCTCCGCGCGCGGCGTGAGCGCCGACGCCCTCGATGCGGCGGCCGAGCTGCCGACGGGCGACGCCGTCGTGGCCCGGGTGAACGCCCGCGACGACGGCGCCCGGGTCACGCGCACGCTCACCATGACCCTCACGGACAAGCGGGGGAACGTCCGCACGCGCGAGACCCGGAGCTTCCGCAAGGACTTCCCGGGCGAGCGGCGGAGCGTCCTCGTCTACACCGCGCCGAAGAACGTGAAGGACACCGCTCTCCTCACCTACGACTACCCCGAGGCCGGCCGCGACGACGACCAGTGGCTCTACCTGCCGGCCCTCCGGAAGTCGCGCCGCATCGCCGGGGCCGACCGCGGCGGCGCCTTCCTCGGCACCGACTTCAGCTACGAAGACCTGAAGAAGGAAACGAAGCTCGGCGCGGAAGACTACGTCCACACGGCACTTTCCCGGGAGCCGGTGGACGGCCACCCGTGCGTCGTGGTGGAGCACGTCCCCGTCTCCGAGGACGTGGCCCGGGAGCTCGGCTACGGCCGGGTCCGCACCTGGGTGGACGAAGAACTCTGGCTCGTGCGCCGCTCGGAGTACTGGGACGAGCGGGGCAAGAAGCTCAAGACCGTGCTCGTCTCCGACGTCCGCGAGGTCGACGGCGTCTGGACGCCGCACCGGCTCGAGGCCCGGAACCACCAGACCGGCCACGCGACCACGCTCGACTTCAGCAAGATCGACTACACGACGCCGGTCCCCGACGAGCGCTTCACGGAGCGCGCCCTCCGCCGGGGCCTCTGAGCCCGCGGGCCGCGCGGGCCCTTCCCCGGACGCTACCCTCGGCCGCACACCCGAGGAGGACACCCGTGGACGTGCGCGCCGCCGTCGCCTGGGAGGCCGGCAAGCCTCTCGCCATCGAAACCGTGCAGCTCGAGGGGCCGAAGGCCGGCGAGGTGCTCGTCGAAGTGAAGGCCACCGGGCTCTGCCACACGGACGCCTTCACGCTCTCGGGCAAGGACCCCGAGGGCCTCTTCCCCGCAATCATGGGCCACGAGGGCGCGGGGGTGGTCGTCGAGGTCGGCGCCGGCGTGCAATCGGTTGCGCCGGGCGACCACGTGATCCCGCTCTACATCCCGGAATGCCGCCAGTGCAAGGCGTGCCTCTCGGGGAAGACGAACCTCTGCATCGCGATCCGCGCGACCCAGGGGCAGGGCCTCATGCCCGACGGCACGAGCCGCTTCTCCCTCGGCAAGGACGTGCTGCACCACTACATGGGGACGTCGACCTTCGCGAGCCACACGGTGCTGCCGGAGATCGCCGTGGCGAAGGTCCGCGAGGACGCTCCCTTCGACAAGATCTGTTACATCGGCTGCGGCGTGACGACGGGGATCGGCGCCGTCATCAACACGGCGAAGGTGGAGCCGGGCGCGAACGTCGTCGTCTTCGGGCTCGGCGGGATCGGCCTGAACGTGATCCAGGGCGCGCGCATGGCCGGGGCGGACAAGATCGTCGGCCTCGACACGAACCCTTCGAAGCGCGCTCTCGCCGAGCGCTTCGGCATGACCCACTTCGTGAACCCGAAGGAGGTCGGCGGCGACCTCGTCGCCCACCTCGTCGACCTCACCGGCGGCGGCGCGGACTACAGCTTCGAGTGCATCGGCCGGGTCGACACCATGCGCCAGGCGCTCGAGTGCTGTCACCGGGGCTGGGGCGAGAGCGTGATCGTCGGCGTCGCGGGCGCCGGGGAGGAGATCGCGACCCGCCCGTTCCAGCTCGTGACCGGCCGCGTCTGGAAGGGAACGGCCTTCGGCGGGGCGCGCAGCCGGACCCAGGTGCCGAAGATCGTCGACTGGTTCATGGAGGGAAAGATCGAGATCGACCCCTTGATCACCCACAAGCTGCCCCTCGAGCAGATCAACGAGGGCTTCGAGATGATGCACGCCGGGGAGTCGATCCGAACGGTGGTGGAGTTCTAGGCCCGGGCGGCCGATAAGGCCGGCGTGCTGCGCTGGTTCTATCTCTCGATCGGGTGCCTCGTGGTCTCGATGGTGATCTTCTCGGAGACCGTCCACCGGACCGGCCGGGAGCCGGCGGCGCTGGTCGGCTCCCTCGAAGCTCCGGCCGAGATCACCCTGCCCCGCCTGTCCCTGCCGGATGCCCGCCCGCCGGTGCTCGTGTTCCTCGTCCGCACGCCCGAGAGCGTCGCCAGCGTGCGGGACGCCGTGGCCCGCGAGCGGCTGGTCGCCGACCTGCCGATGGGGTTCGCCGTGAAGGAAGGCCGCATCGTCGCGACCGGCACGGATGCCGCGGGCATCGTCCTCACCGCCGCCGGCTGGGACGACCGGGATCTCGAACTCTTCCAGCCCGCGCCGCAGCTGCCCGTCTTCTCGAACGGCAAGAAGGCGCCGGGCATGGCCGGCCTCGCCAAGAAGAGCCACCTGACCCAGGCCGAGGCCATGGCCGTCATCAACGCCCTCAACTAGCGCGGCTCGGGCCGCGGGCGCTTGACCGGCCCCGGCGCCTCCGTCAGGCTCGCGCGATGCGCTTCGAAGATCACCGCTCGGACCCGGCCGAATGGGCGCGACGCCTCGGCATCCCGAAGGAGGCCGTCGAGCTCTACCTGGAATGCGACGTCCTCGACGGCCACGTCGACACCTTCATCTGGAACCGGATCTTCGGCTACGACCTCCACCGGCGGCACGGCACGGGCCTGTTCGGCGGACGCTTCTACAGCCAGATCGACATCCCCCGGATGCGCGACGGCCAGGTCACCGGCGCCACCTGGGTCATCACGACGAACCCGTTCCGGCCCGGCGGCGGCCGGCCCGGCGCCTTCTTCAAGAACCTCGAGCGGCTGAAGCGGACCCTCGAGCGCGCTCCGGACATCGCCGTGGTGCGCAACACCGCCGAGTACCGCGCCGCGCGCGCGGCCGGCAAGCACGGCGCCTTCCTCGGCATCCAGGGCGGAAACGCCCTCGACCAGGATCTCGCGGACCTCGACCGCATCCCGGACGGCCTGATCCTGCGCATCACCCTCGTCCACCTCTCGACCTCGAGCCTCGGCGTGACGAGCTCGCCGGCCGCGGGCTCGCGCAAGGACGAGGGGCTCTCGAACCTCGGCCGCGAATACGTCCGCAAGCTGAACGAGCGCAAGATCTTCCTGGATCTGGCGCACATCAACCGGGCCGGGTTCTTCGACGCCCTCGCCCACCACGACGCGAGTCAGCCGGCGCTCGTCACCCACACCGGCGTGTGCGGCGTCCACCGCCACTGGCGGAACCTCGACGACGAGCAGCTGCGCGCCATCGCGGATCTCGGCGGCACCATCGGCGTCATGTACCAGCAGAGCTTCCTCGGACGCGGCGAGGTGACCTCGGAGCGGGTCGTCGACCACATCGCGCACATCGTCGAAACGGTCGGCGAGGATCACGCCGCGCTCGGCAGCGACTGGGACGGCGCGATCACGCCGCCGCGGGATCTGGTGACGCCCTACGAACTCCCGCGGCTCGTCGACCACATGCTGCGGCGGGGCTGGTCGATCGAGCGGGTGCGAAAGGTCATGGGCGGGAACTTCCTGCGGGTCGTCGAGGCGCTGCGCGGCTAGGTTGCCTGGCGGCCCCCGAAACCCCGAAGCGCGCCGCGGCATCCATGTCAGCATGAAAACCCTGTTCCTCGTCCTCGCCTTGCTCGCGGCCGCGCCCGCGGAGGCCTCCTTGGATCTCGACCGCTACGCCAGGCTCCTCGAGCAGCACACCCGGGCCGTCGACGACCCGGCCGGCACGCGCGTCGACTACGAAGGCCTGCGCCGCTCGGCCGAGTGGCGAAGCTTCATCGAAGGCCTCGCGCGCGCCGAGGTGCCCGAAGCCCGCAACGAGCGGCTCGCCTTCTGGATCAACGTCTACAACGCGCTCGCCATCGACGTCGTCGTGCAGGGCAACCCGAAGAAGAGCATCCGGGACCTCGGGAACCTGCTTCGCCCGGTCTGGAAGAAGAAGGCCGGCCGCGTGGCCGGGCGCGACGTCAGCCTCGACGAGGTCGAGCACGCCATCCTGCGCAAGATGGACGAGCCGCGCATCCACGCGGCGATCGTGTGCGCCTCGACCTCCTGCCCTTCGCTGCGCCGGGAACCGTTCCGCGCGGACGCCCTCGATCGCCAGCTCGACGAGCAGTCCCGGGAGTTCCTCGCGAGCCCGGAGAAGGGCCTTCGCATCGATCGGGACTCCGAGGACGTGTACGTCTCCTCGATCTTCAACTGGTTCTCCGAGGACTTCGGCAAGGCTGAGGGGATCGTCGCGTTCATCACGAAGTACGCGCCGGAGGCCGACCGACCCTGGCTGCGCGAGTACGCCGACGAGATGGACCTCGTCTATCTCGACTACGACTGGACCCTGAACGCCCTGCGCAAGCGATGAGGCGTCTCACCGCCCTCGCGGCGCTCACGCTCGCACTCGGCGGCTGCGCGACGATCCCGCCGCCGGAGTCCGCCGCCCCCTTCCGTCACGACGCCTTCGACCGCGTCCTGAGCGCCTTCGTCGACGCCGAGGGGCTCGTCGACTACGCCGCCCTCGCCGAGGATCGCGCCGAGTTCGATACCTACCTGCGCGCGATCCGCGAGCGCAGCCCCAACTCCCACCCCCGGGCGTTCCCGAGCGAAGCCGACCGCTTCGCCTACTGGATCAACGCCTACAACGCGATCACGATCCACTTCGTCCTGGCGCACCATCCGCTCGGCTCGGTGCAGGACGTGGCGCCCCTCTGGACCCGGCCGCTGCCGGACGGCGCCGGCTTCTTCTTCGCCCTTCGCTACCCGATCGGCGGCGACCCGACGAGCCTCTACGCCCTCGAGAACCGCATCGTGCGCGCGCGCTTCCCCGACGCGCGCCTCCACTTCGCGCTGAACTGTGCGTCCCTCGGCTGCCCGGTCCTGCCCGCCGAAGCCTTCGTGCCGGGCCGGCTCGAAGAGCAGCTCGCCCGGGAGACGGCGCGGTTCTTCGCCGGGACGCGGAATCTGCGGATCGATGCGGAGCGCCGGGTCGTCGAGATCTCGGAGATCCTGCTCTGGTACCGCGGCGACTACGAACGCTGGCAACGCCATCGGGGCGCCGACCCGACGCTCCTCGCCTTCGTCGCCGACCACCTCGGCGACGCCGAACGCGCCGCCGCCCTGCGGCGCGCCGAGGCGGCAGGCTTCCGGATCGAGCGCATCCCCTACGACTGGCGCCTGAACGACACCGCACTCGGCCCACGGCCCTAAATGGCTTGACCTCCTCGCCCGTTCCGCGCACCATGGCCGCAGATTGATTCCAGAATCAACGGGCCTCGACCTCGGTCGAGCGATCTAAGCGAGGACCCCCATGGCCGAAGCGAAGCCGCTCCCCGCGGTCTCCTACCTGAAACTCCCGGACGACGGCGCCCCCTTCCTGGAAGGGCAGAAGTGCGGCGAGTGCGGGTCGATCTTCCTCGGCGAGCGCAAGGTCTGCAGCAAGTGCGGCGCCCGCGGGAAGTTCACGGCGACGAAGCTCTCCGACACGGGCACGCTGCACGTCTTCTCGATCGTGCACCGCTCCTTTCCCGGCATCGAGGTGCCCTACGTCTCGGCGATCGTCGACCTCGACGGCGGCGGCACCGTGAAGGGGAACCTGATCGGCATCGACCCGGACCCGGAGAAGATCCAGTTCGGCATGCCCGTGAAGGTGGTCTACAAGGACGCCCTCGGCCGCAAGGACAAAGAGGGCAACGCCTACGTTTCCTACTTCTTCGAGCCCGCGCAGGGCTAGCGGAGGATCGCACCGTGTCTGAAGACGTCTACGTGGTCGGCATCGACATGATCAAGTTCGGGCGCTTCCCCGAGCGCACCGTTCCGGACATCGCGGCGGAGGCGGCCCTCGGCGCCCTCGACGACGCGGGCCTGAAGATCCAGGACATGCAGGCGCTCTGGTGCGGGAACCTCTACCAGGCCGGCGCCATGGTGGGGCAGCGCATCCTCCAGGAGATCGGCCAGACGGGCATCCCGGTGGTGAACGTCGCCAACGCCTGCGCCACGGGTGCGACGGCCTTCCGCGACGCCTGGATGTCGGTGAAGGCCGGCGTCTACGACGTCGTGATGGCGGTCGGTGTCGAGCAGATGGGCAAGGGCCTCCTCGGCGGAGGCGGCGGCGGCAAGGGCATCCCGAAGGAAGGGCTGCTCGGCTCGGGCCTGATGCCGGCGGTGTTCGCCGAGGCGGGCCAGGAGCACGCGCGCAAGTACGGCACCTCCTTCGAGCAGTTCGCCAAGGTCTCGGTGAAGAACCACCACCACTCGACGCTGAACCCGAAGGCCATGTACCAGAAGGAGACGCCCCTCGAGATGGTGATGGGCGCCGAGATGATCGCCTACCCGAACACGAAGCTCATGTGCTCGGTGAACGTCGACGGCTCGGCCGCCGCGGTGCTCTGCTCGGAGAAGAAGGCGAAGGAGCTCGGCCTGATGGAGCGCGCCGTGCGCGTGAAGGCGAGCGCCCTCGCGAGCGACCCGTGGCAGGAGCGCGACCTCGTCATGCCCGACGTCAACACCTGCACGCGCATGGCGGCGAGGACGGCCTACGAGATGGCGGGCTGCGGCCCCGACGACATCGACCTCGTCGAGCTGCACGACTGCTTCGCGACCGCCGAGATCCTCCACTACGAGAACCTCGGCCTGTGCGCGGACGGCGAGGCGGGCAAGATGATCGACGAGGGCGCGACGGCCCTCGGCGGCAAGGTGCCGGTGAACGTCTCGGGCGGCCTGCTCTCGAAGGGGCACCCGCTCGGCGCCACGGGCATCGCGAACATCTTCGAGGTCTCGACCCATCTGCGTGGCGAAGCCGGCAAGCGCCAGGTCGAAGGCGCACGGCTCGGCATGACCCACGTGATCGGTCTGGGCTCGGCGTGCGCGATCCACATCCTCGAAAAGGTCTGACCGAAGGTCAGAAGTCAGACAAGGTTGGCCCCGCCTACCCAGAATCGTGTCAGGGTGGCCTGACCATCCAAGACCAGGAGCTTTCGTTGGCAGGACCGCTCACCGGCATCCGCGTACTCGAAATCGCAGGCATCGGGCCCGGCCCGTTCGGCTGCATGATGCTCGCCGACATGGGCGCCGAGGTGCTGCGCATCGACCGCGCGGACCGCGTCAAGGACGAGATCCCGACCGGTGCCAACTCGGACCTGCTCGCGCGCGGGCGCCGCAGCGTGGGCATCAACCTGAAGCATCCGGACGGCGTCGAGGCGGTGCTGAAGCTCGTCGAGAAGGCCGACGTGCTGACCGAGGGCTTCCGGCCGGGCGTGATGGAGCGCCTCGGCCTCGGCCCGGAAGAGTGCCTCGCCCGCAACCCGCGGCTCGTCTACGGGCGCATGACCGGCTGGGGCCAGGACGGCCCCCTCGCCCACGCCGCCGGCCACGACATCAACTACATCGCCCAGTCGGGCGCCCTCGGTATGATCGGCCGCAAGGGCGAGCCGCCCCTGCCGCCGCTGAACCTGGTCGGCGACTTCGGCGGCGGCGGCATGTACCTGGCCTTCGGCGTCGTGTGTGCGCTGCTCGAGCGCCAGACCTCGGGCAAGGGCCAGGTCGTCGATGCCGCGATGGTCGACGGCGCCGCCTCGCTGACGACCATGTTCTACATGTTCAAGAACATGGGCGTGTGGAATCCCGAGCGCGGCACCAACATGCTCGACACCGGCGCGCACTTCTACGAGGTCTACGAAACGAGCGACGGTGAGTACGTCTCGATCGGCTCGATCGAGCCCCAGTTCTACGCCGAGCTGCTCGAGAAGACCGGCCTCGCCGGCGAAGAGCTCCCGCACCAGATGGATCGCTCCCAGTGGGAGGCCCTCAAGGTCCGCCTGGGCGAGATCTTCAAGACGAAGACGCGCGCCGAGTGGTGCGAGCTCATGGAGGGCAGCGACGTATGCTTCGCGCCCGTCCTCTCGCCCGAGGAGGCCGTCGCCCACCCGGCCAACCGGGCCCGGGACGTCTTCGTCGAGGTCGACGGCATCGCCCAACCCGCGCCCGCACCGCGCTTCAGCCGAACCGACGGCGCCATCGAACGCGGCGCGCCCCACACGGGCGCCCACACGGACGAGGCACTCGCCGACTGGGGCTTCTCGAGCGAAGACCTCGGCAAGCTCCGCGAGGCCCAGGCCATCAAGTAGCCGCCCGCGGCTCGGCGGCCGGGTTCGGCGCGGACTCCCGCACAGGGCGTTGCCGCGCGCCTGCGCGCGTCTTGCCCGTCCCCTGCTTCGCCGGCGGGCTCGCCGCCGGGCCAGAGCTCTCGCCCCTCCAGCGCAGGCCTGCGCCCGCCGATGCTGCTTGGATGCGCCCCCCCGCACCCCAACGCAGCCGCTGGGCTCGACCCGTCGCCCTGATCCTCTCGGGCGCGGCGATGATCTTCGTCGCGGCGGCGGGGACGGCGGCCCTGGTGCTGCAGCACTCCCTTGCCCCTGAGCCCTTCGCGGCGCACCTCTCCCGCGGGCTCGGCCGCGACATCTCGATCGACTCGGTCGCGCTCTCCCTCACGCCCCTTCCCCGCGTGCGCATGGAAGGGGTCGTACTCGCCGGGCTCGGAACGGCGGGCGCCGCGGAGGTCGACGTCCGCACGCGGCCGCTCCTGCGCGGAAAGGTCGTCGCGCGCTCCGTCCGGTTCGAAGACCTCGCGGTCACGCTGTACCGCCGGGAGGACGGCGGCTTCGAGCCGATCGTGGCGCCGCGTGAATCGGGCGCACCCTTCGACTGGCGGGCCTTTCCTCGCGTCGAAGCCCAGCGCGGCGAGCTGCGCATCGTCCAGGGCGAGAACGTCTCGGCGGTGATCGGGCTCCAGTCGCTCTCGCTGGCCCGCTTCCACGAGGGCGACGACGAAACCCTCGGCGCCCCGCTCGTGCTCGCCGGCCGGGTCGGCGGCGCGGATCACGGCTGGTCCGTCCGCCCGCTCCAGCTGCGCGGTCGGCTGGTCCGGCACGCGGATCGCTTCTCCTTCGAGGACGGGCGGGTCCGCGCCGAGGAGGCCTACGTCGGCTGGTGGAGCGGCCGCGACGTGCGCGCCCGCTTCCGCTACGACCACGGTCGCGTCGAGGTCGATCCGCTCGACGTCGTGAGCTTCGACGGCCGCTGGCAGGCCGACGGCGTGGTCCACCTGCGCGGCGGCACGCGGCTCGACTTCGAGACCCGGATCACGGACGTGAGCGTCGCGCGGCTGTTCGGCACGTCGCGCCCCGACGACGCGCTGGCCGACCTCGGCCGCCTCCGGACGGCCTGGCAGCTCCGCATCCCCTGGGACGGCGGGCCGCGCTTCGAACGCGGCCACGGCGACGGGCACCTCACGATCACCGGGGGAACGCTCCCGACGACGTCGCTCAGCGCGAAGCTCTCCGACGCCTTCGGCATGGGGCTCGAGCAACCGCGCACGACTCCCGTCGAATCCCTCGAAGCCCCGGTGACGCTGCGGGACGGCCGCGTCCGCAGCGAGGCGGCGACCCTCGTCACGGGCGACTACGAGCTCCGGGCGGCGGGGAGCGTCGGCCTCGACCGCTCCCTCGAACTCGAAGGCGAGCTCCACCTGGCCGGCTGGCCGGCCGTGCCCGTCACGATCGGCGGCGCCCTGCCCCACCCCGAACTCGAGACCCACCCCAGCCGGATCCCCGGGCGGAGCCTCGGTGCGGTCGCGGATGCGTTCCGGAACACCGGCCGCAAGATCCGGGGACTGCTGCGCGGAAACGAGCCGGCCGAAGCGGGGGAGTAGCCGCCGCGAATGCGCTCGACTCAGGCCCGGATCGGATCGGCGCCGACGAGGCTGGCCGGCCCGCGCACCCGGATCCAGGCGACGAGGGCCCCGGCCACCACGGCCAGCCCGAGGCAGAGCCCCCACCAGATGCCCGGAAGCCCCCACCCGGCGCGGAGGGCGAACCAGGCGCCGATCGGCAGGCCGATCACCCAGTACGCGACGAGGTTGAACCAGGCCACCGGCCGCGTGCGCCCCATGCCGCGCAGGATCCCGCAGCCGACGACCTGGGTGCCGTCGAAGATCTGGAAGGCCGCGGCGATCGGGAAGATCGAGGCGGAGAGCGCGACGACCTCCGGGTCCACCGTCATCAGCTTGGGCAGGTGCGCGCGGCCGAGGATGAAGACGACGGCCCAGAAGACCATGATGCCCGCGCCGAGCGCGAGCGCGAGCCAGGCCGCCCGCTGCGCCTGATCATGGTGCTCCGCCCCGAGCAGGTTCCCGACCCGCGTGGCGGCCGCCTGGGAAACCCCGAGCGGCATCATGAACGAGAGCGCCGCGAAGTTCAGCGTGACCTGGTGCGCCGCGATCGACGACGCGCCGATCCAACCGGCCAGGAAGGTCGACCCGGTGAAGGCGAGCACCTCGAGCCCCACCTGGATCGAGACCGGGATGCCGAGCCGAAGGATGTTCATCAGCCCGGCCGGCGAGACCGCCGCGCGCGACCACGGCACCCAGGCGCCCTCGAGCAGGTCCGCCTTCCACACGAAGAACACGAGCAGGGCGAACATCACGCCGCGGTTCACGGCCGTCGCGATGCCGGCGCCCTCGAGGCCGAGCGCCGGGAAGCCGAGGTTCCCGAAGATCAGCACCCAGTTGAGCGCCGCGTTCGAAACGTTCGCCACGAGCGTCGCGTACATGGCGGGCCGCATGAGCTCCCGGGCCTGGAGCTGCTGGCGCAGGGCGGTGAAGCCCAGGAAGAGCGCGATGCTCGGGATCTGGACCTCGACGTAGCGCGCGCTCGCCAGAACGAGCGCTTCCTCCTGACGCATGAGCCGCATCAGCGCCTCGGTGCCCGTCCACAGGAAGCCGACGACGACGCTCAGCAACACCGCCAGCACGAGGCCGCGCTGCAGCGCGATGGCCGCGGTGTGGCCGTCGCGCCGGCCGTGGGCGTGGCTCACCACCGGGTCCATGCCCATCAGGAGGCCGTTGCAGGAGAGCAGCGTGAAGTAGACCCAGGCGTTCCCGATCGAGGAGGCAGCGAGGGCTTCGACGCTCACGCGCCCGAGCATCGCGGTGTCCACGATGCCCATCGACATCGTGCCGACCTGCGCGGCCACCACGGGCAGCGACAGGCGGACGAGGGTTCTGCCCTCTTCGCGAAGGGACGGGCCGGACACGGGGGAGACTCCTGGGTACCCGAGGTGGGGACCGGGGCGAGGCGGGGACCGGGGGCGGGCCGGGCGACGATACCGGAAGACCGTATGGTAGTCTGCCTTCCTTCCCTGGATGGAGATCTCGCGATGCATGACCTCGTCGTTCGTGGTGGAACCCTGGTGGATGGCAGCGGGGCTTCGGCCCGGGAGGGCGACGTCGCCATCGACGGCGATCGCATCGTCGAGGTCGGCGAGGTCGCGGGCGAAGGACGCCGCGAGATCGACGCCAAGGGCAAGCACGTCACCCCGGGCTGGGTCGACATCCATACCCACTACGACGGCCAGGTGACCTGGGACCCGCACCTCACGCCCTCGATCTGGCACGGCGTGACGACGGTGGTGATGGGCAACTGCGGCGTCGGCTTCGCGCCGGCCAAGCCCGACAAGCACGACTGGCTGATCGGTCTGATGGAGGGCGTCGAGGACATTCCGGGCACGGCGCTCGCCGAGGGCATCGACTGGGAGTGGGAGAGCTTCCCGGAGTACATGGACGCCCTCGCCAAGAAGCCGCTCGCGCTGGACGTCGGCGCGCAGATTCCCCACGGCGCGGTGCGGGCCTACGTGATGGGCGAGCGCGGCGCCAAGAACGAGAAGGCGAACGAAGAGGACATCGGGCGCATGGCGGAGATCGTGCGCGACGGCCTGCGCGCCGGCGCCCTCGGCTTCTCGACCTCGCGAACCCTGCTCCACCGCGCCATCGACGGCGAGCCCGTCCCCGGCACCTTCGCGAGCGAAGACGAGCTCCTCGGCATCGGACGCGTGATGGGCGAGGAGAATCGCGGCGTGTTCGAACTCGCTTCGGACCTCGCGCCCGAAGGCCCCGAGATGGAGTGGATGACGGAGTTCTCGCGTCAGACTGGCCGGCCCATCACCTTCGCCTGCCTGCAGAACGACGCAGACCCGGGCCAGTGGAAGCGTCTGCTCTCGGAGACCGAGAAGGCGGCCGCGGCCGGCTCTCGCGTCGTCCCCCAGGTCGCGGGGCGCCCGGCCGGCATCCTCATGGGCCTCGAGGCGACGGTCCACCCCTTCCGCCACCACCCGGTGTTCAAGGAGATCGAGCACCTCCCCCTGGCCGAGCGCGTGGCGGCCATGCGCGACCCGGCCTTCCGCAAGCGCTTCTTCGAGGCCAAGCAGGAGATCGCGAACCCGATGGTCGCCTTCGTCATGCAGAGCTTCCACAAGCTCTTCCCGCTCGGCGACCCGCCGGACTACGAGCCGACCGCCGACAAGAGCGTCGCGGCCATGGCCGAACGCGAGGGGCGCACGCCCGAGGAGGTCGCCTACGACCTGCTGCTCCAGCGCGAGGGCCACGAGCTTCTCTACTTCCCGATCCTCAACTACGCGAACGGCGACTTCGAGCCGATCCGCGAGATGCTCGAGCATCCGCTCAGCGTGATCGGTCTATCGGACGGCGGCGCCCACTGCGGGCTCATCTGCGACGGCGGAACGCCGACCTACATGCTCACGCACTGGGGGCGCGACCGTTCGCGCGGCGAGCGGCTGCCGCTCGAGGCGATCGTCCACGGCCAGACCCAGCGCACCGCCGAGCTCTTCGATCTGAAGGATCGCGGCCTGCTCGCGCCGGGCATGCAGGCGGACGTGAACGTGATCGACCTCGACGCGCTCGGGATCGAGCCGCCGGAGATGGTGTACGACCTGCCCTCGGGCGCCGGACGCCTGATCCAGCGCGCGCGCGGCTACGACTTCACCATCGGCCACGGGCAGGTGATCGTGGAGGCAGGCGAGACGACGGACGCCCTGCCCGGCCGCCTGCTGCGGGGCCCGCAGGGCACCGCCTAGCGCCTCGCCGCCAGACTGAACCCGGCGGCTAGGCGCCGCCGCCGTCGACGTAGACGCGCTGGCCGTTCACATATCCCGAACCGGGAGAGACCAGGAAGCGCACGACGGCCGCCACGTCTTCAGGTTGACAGACACGCCCGAAGGGCATGGTCGCGTCGAGCTTCCGCAGATCGTCGACTCCCGCGACGGCCTTCATCAGACGACGACCCATCTCCGTTTCGACGAGGCCGGGCGCCACGATGTTGGCGCGGATGCCGTGCTTGCGCTCTTCGCGCGCGAGCGTGAAAGCGAGGGCTTCCCCGGCTGCCTTGGCCATGTTGTAGGGCGCGCCGCCCTCGTTGTTGTACCGGGTCGCCGCGCTCGAGATCATGATCACGTCGCCGCGCTCGAGCGTGCGCATGCCCGGGATCACCATGCCGCACAGGGCATGAGGGCCGAGGGCGTGAATGCGCATCACGCGTTCGAGCTCCGCCGGGTCCGTGTTCTTGATGCTCTGGCCGCGGCTCGCGATGCCAGCGTTGTTGACGAGGATGCCGACGGTCCCGAGATCCTTCGCCGCCGCATCGACCATGGCCTGGCAGGCGTCGAGGTCGTCGACGGAGGCGGCGTAGGCCGCGGCCTTGCGGCCGAGCTTCTCGATGGCGGCGACGGTCTCGGCCGCCGCGTCCGCGTCGCTCCGGTAGTTGATGGCGACGTCGGCGCCGTCCTCGGCCAGGGCGAGCGCGATGGCCCGGCCGATGCCGCGCCCGCCTCCCGTCACCAGTGCCACGCGTCCCGCTAGCGACATGCGATCCTCCGTCCGACCGGGAGGCGGCGGTGCCTCCGAGCGCTGCGCAGCGTACCAGAGCGGGGCGGTGCCCTATCCGATCTTCGTCAGGCTCTGCACGTCGCGGCGCGCGCGGCGCAGGATGGCGCGGACCTCGTCGGCCAGGTCCGGCTCGCGGGAGACCGCGCGCACCGCGGTCTTGGCCAGGCGGAGCGCCGGCTTCAGCACCTCGGCGGCGTCGGGGTCGCCGAGCCCGAAGGGGCCCCAGTCGCTCCAGTCCTCGGCCCGGCGCCAGATCTCCTCGACGGTCTCCTGCTCCTCCTCGAGGAGGGCCCGGCCCTCTTCGGTGACGCGGTAGACGCGCTTTCCGTTCTCGTGCTGGACGGCCGCGAGGCCTTCGTCCTCGAGCATCTGGAGGGTCGGGTAGATCGTGCCGGCGCTGGCCCGGTAGGCCCCGCCGGAACGCTCCTCGAGCGCCTTCATGAGCTCGTATCCGTGCCGCGGCCGTTCGGCCAGCAGGCCCAGCAGGGCGAGGCGCACCTCGCCGCGTCCGAAGAAGCGCCCGCGCGCGAAGCGCTTGCGCCGGTGGTGTCGTCGTCGGTGTCGTTGTTTGTACATGGATCGGAGGATATATCGAACGATATATCTTTCAATGCACACCTTTCGTGCATGCAGCGGCCTCGATGCACCCCTCCTGCCGGCGGATTGCCGCTTTCGTCACCTCGACCGAGTTGGAATCGACCCACTCCACGGAGACTTCTCTCTGGGGAGATGGATGGACTCGAGCCTCGTCAGCGCGCCGCGGAAGCCGATCGCCTCGCCGGGCGTTCAGGCGCCGCGCAAGCCGGTGCTCCTCGGAGGCCGGCCGTCCCGCCTGGGCCGCGGGCTCGTCACCCTGCTCGGGCTGCTCCTCGTGATGGCCGCCGTCCGGACCGAGGTCCGCACCAACCGCGTCCAGGCCTTCGCCACCTCGGATGCCTCGGCCCGGGCCGACTTCCACGTCCTCGGCGGCAAGAACCCCGCGCCGCTGCTCGCCGCCGACGGCCCCTACGACCGCCGCCTCGGCTACGACCGCCTCTCGGAGCACGTCGCCGCCCTCGAGGGCGCGGGCTTCGAGGTCATCGCCCAGGCGCGCCCGAGCCTCCAGAGCGAACGGTTCGCGGCTCTCGGGCTCCCGGCCATCTATCCCGAGAAGGCGCGCGCTGGCCTGACCATCCTCGGACGCGACGGCGCGCCGCTCACCCGGACGATCTACCCCCAGCGCCACTTCGCGAGCTTCGACGAAGTCCCGCGGCTCGTGGTGGAGACGCTGCTCTTCATCGAGAACCGGCAGCTGCTCGAACCGGGCTTCCCGTACCGGAGCCCGGTGATCGAGTGGCCGCGGCTCCTTCACGCCGCGCTCCTCCAGGTCCTGCCGAGCGGCGGCGGCCGGCGGCCGGGCGCGAGCACCCTCGCCATCCAGATCGAGAAGTACCGCCACTCGCCGGGGGGTCTCACCGATTCCGTCCCGGAGAAGGTCCGGCAGATCACGGCAGCGACGCTCCGCGCCTACCAGGGCGGGCCCGACACGCGGGACTCCCGCCGCCGCATCGTGACCGACTACGTGAACACCGTCCCGCTCGCGGCGCGCGCCGGCTTCGGCGAAGTGAACGGCGTCCCCGATGGCCTGCACGCCTGGTTCGGCGCGGACCACCGCGAGACGGCGCGCGCGCTCGAAGCGGGCACGCTCGAGGAACGCGCCCTCGCCTACCGGCGCGTGCTGTCGCTCTTCCTCGCCCAGCGCCGGCCGTCCCACTACCTGCGCGCGGGCCAGGAAGACCTGCACGCGCTGACGGACGTCTACCTCGGATTGCTCGGCGAAGCGGGCGTCATCGACGAACCGCTGCGCGAAGCCGCCCTCGCCGCCCGGCCCGGGTTCCTCGCGGGCCGATACCGGAAGCCGGCCGTGGACGGACCGCGTCCCAAGGCCGCCCACGCCGTCCGCGCGGAGCTGCTCGGCTGGCTCGACGTCCCCGGCGCCTACGACCTCGACCGCATGGACCTCACGGTCGAAGCCACGCTCGACGCACCGGCCCAGGCCGAGGTCTCGCGCGTCCTGCGCGAACTCGCGGATCCCCGGGGCCTCGGCGCCCAGCTCAAGGCGCCGCGGCTGCTCGAGAACGGCGACCCGAGCCAGGTGGTCTACTCGTTCCTGCTCTACGAGCGCGAGGGCGACGCCAACGTGCTGCGCGTCCAGGCCGACACGCTCGATCAGCCCTTCGACGTGAACGAGGGCATGATGCTCGACCTCGGTTCGACCGCGAAGCTGCGCACGCTGCTGCATCACCTGGAGCTCGTCGCCGGCGTGTTCGACGCCCACGCGGGCCTCTCGCGCCGGGAGCTCGGCGCCCTCGTCATCGACCCGCGCGACACGCTCACGCGCTTCGTCGTGGACACGCTGCGCGCTCGCCCCGGGCTCTCCCTGGAAGGCATGATCGCGGCCGCCCTCGACCGGCCGATCTCCGCGCGGCCCGGCCGCTTCTACACCGGCGGCGGCTCCCACCACTTCGGGAACTTCGACTCGACCTTCGACGGCAGCCACGTCCCCCTCCGCCTCGCCCTGCGCCACTCGGTGAACCTTCCGTTCATCCGCCTCATGCGCGAGGTCGCCGACCACCTGACCTTCGGCCCGGGCGGCCCGGGCGCGCGCGCCCTCGACGACCCGGGCGACCCCTACGGCCAGGCCCTGCTCGAGCGCTTCATCGAGCGCGAGAGCCTGGGCTTCCTGACCACCTTCGTCCGCCGCTATCGCGAAGGAACGCCGCTCGAACGCGAGATCCAGCTCGCGAACCGGGCGCGCAAGGGCGGCTTCCGGCAGGCCGTCGTGTACCGCTCCCTCCACCCGGCGGGCGACGTCGCCGCGATGCATCGCTTCCTCTCGCAGGCGAACCCGGGCACGCGCTACACGGGCGACGACCTCCGGCGCTGGCACGCCCAGGCGAACCCCTGGCGGCTCTCGCTCGCGGACCGCGCCTTCCTGACGGGTCTCCACCCGCTCGAGCTCTGGCTGGTGCACTACCGCGCTCAGAACCCGGAGGCCGATGCCGCGGAGCTCCGCACCGCGAGCGCCAAGGTGCGCTCCGACATCTACGACTGGCTGCGCAACGGCCGCCGCAGCGGGAAGAAGCTCCGCATCCGCGCCGAGCTCGAGCGCGACGCCTTCGAACAGATCCACGCGGACTGGTCGCGCATGGGATATCCGTTCCCGAGCCTCGTGCCTTCCTACGCCACGGCGATCGGTTCCTCGGCGGATCGACCCGCCGCCCTGGCCGAGCTGATGGGCATCCTGCAGAACGACGGGCTCCGCCGCCCGGCCCGCCGCATCGACGGGATCCGTCTCGCCGAACGCACGCCCTTCGAGACGCGCCTTCGCCCGGTGGACGGAGAATCCGAGCGGGTGCTCCGCCCGGAGGTCGCCCGCGCCACCCGCGAAGCCCTGCTCGACGTCGTCGCGAACGGCACCGCGCGGCGCGCGAACGGCGCACTCCACACGCTCGACGGCCAGCCCGTCGCGATCGGCGGCAAGACCGGCACGGGCGACAACCGGCGCAAGCGCTTCGCGAGCGACGGGCGCCTCCTCTCGGCCGAGGTCGCGAGCCGCTCGGCCACCCTCGCCTTCTTCCTCGGTGACGATCACTTCGGCGTGCTGACCGCCTACGTCGAAGGCCGCCAGGCCGGCCAGTACGACTTCACGAGCAGCCTGCCCTCCCAGGTGCTGCGCATGCTCGCCCCGGCGCTCGAGCCGCTCGTCGACGGCTGCGACCCGAGCGCCTGCCGCGCGGCCGAGGCCGAAGAGGCCGCGCCGAAGGGACTCGAAGTCGCCTCGACTCCGTAGCTGCCGGAGTGCTGCACGGGCGGGGTCGCGCAGGGGCCCCGCAACGTCTGCCCCAAACCCGTGCGCCCCCGCGCTCTCTCGAATCGTGTGTTTTTGAACACATTTCGGCTTCAGTAGGGCTTTCCCCCGGTCGATGGGCTGGGGGTGAAGCACGAATCCCCCCATCGGTGCCGGGCCCTCTGGCTCGCCACCGCCCTCTTCCTCCTGGCGACCCCCGCCCGGGCCACGCTGATCGCCCATTGGGACTTCGACGGCGGCACCGCCGCGGACGTCTCGGGCAGCGCCACGGACTACGACCTCGGCGCGGTGGGCGGCGGCCCGGACCTCTCGCTGGGCTTCGCCCGCTTCGACGGCAGTGAAGCCAGCCCGTCCTTCCTCGAGACCTCCGGCCCGGGCGGCATGCCGAACTGGACGATCTCCCTCTGGGTCCGCTCCCAGGGCGCCCTCGATCAGGGCGCCTTCCAGGGCCTCTTCAGCAACAACACGAGCCCGAGCGCGAACTACTCCTGGCAGGTCGAGAGCGCGGGCGGCGTCTACCAGTTCCGCACCTGGCAGAACCTCTACACGATCGGCGCGCCGAGCGGCCTCGGGGTCTGGGACCACATCGTCGTCCGCAAGTTCGGCGGCAACGACGGCGACCTCTGGCTGAACGGCGTCCAGGTGGGCGCGAGCTTCGGCACGAACCCGGGCGGGCTCCAGAACTTCCGCCTCGGCACCAACCGCAACACGAACAACTTCTGGCAGGGCGACCTCGACGACGTCCGGGTCTTCGACAGCGTCGAGGACCCGTCCGCGCTGTTCGCGGCGCCGCCGGCCTCGGTGCCCGCTCCCTCCCTGGCGGTGCTCCTCGCGAGCCTGCTCGCCCCCTCCGCGCTCCGCCGGCCCGCACCGACGCCGAAGGAGCGGCCCCAACTCGAGGCGAGCAAAGGCTAGACTCCCGAGGTGGCGACCGCCCCACCGTCGCCCGGGAGGAGCCATGACCCTCGAAGCCGTCCCCACGCCCCAGAGCACGCTCGACGCCATTCCGGAAACCGTCGCTCGCCTGCGCGCGAGCTTCGACGCGGAGCGCACCCGGCCCCTCGCCTGGCGGCGCGAACAGCTCGAAGCCCTGCGCGGGCTGCTCGAAGCGCACGGCGAGGAGCTCGTCCACGCGCTCCAGGCGGATCTCCGGAAACCCGAGCTCGAAGCCTGGGCCGCGGACGTCTCCTCGGTGAAGGGCGAAATCAAGACCGCGCTGAAGAAGCTCGACCGCTGGACGAAGCCGCGCCGCGTGCCCGGCATGCGGCTGCTCGGGCGCTCGCGGATCGTCCACGAGCCGCTCGGCGTCGTGCTCATCATCTCGCCGTGGAACTACCCCGTGCAGCTGCTCTTCGGGCCGCTCGTGGGCGCGATCGCGGCGGGCAACGCCGTCGTGCTGAAGCCCTCGGAGATCACGCCGCACACCTCGGCGGTCCTGGCCAAGCACGTGCCGGACCATCTCGACCCGGAGGCGATCGCGCTGATCGAGGGCGGCGTCGAGGAGACCACCGCGCTCCTGGCCGAGCGCTTCGACCACATCTTCTACACCGGCAACGGCGCCGTCGGCCGGATCGTGATGGAAGCCGCCGCGAAGCACCTCACGCCGGTGACGCTCGAGCTCGGCGGCAAGAGCCCGTGCATCGTCGACGACGACGTCGACGTGGAGATCGCGGCGCGCCGCATCGCCTGGGGCAAGTTCATGAACGCCGGCCAGACCTGCATCGCGCCGGACTACGTGCTCGTCCACGAAGCCCGGGAGGAGGCCCTGGTCGAGGCGCTCTCGAAGTGCATCCGCGAGTTCTACGGCGACGACCCGAAGCAGTCCGCCGACTTCGCCCGGATCGTGAACTCGCGCCACCACGCCCGCGTGGCGAAGCTCTTGAAGGACGGCGACGTCGTCGCCGGAGGCCAGACCGACGAGAGCCAGAACTACGTCGCGCCGACCCTCCTGCGCAACGTCTCCCCCGACGCCGACGCCATGCGCGAGGAGATCTTCGGCCCCGTCCTGCCGATCCTCAAGGTGAAGGACGTCTCCGAGGCCATCCGCTTCGTGAACGGCCGCGACAAGCCTCTCGCCCTCTACGTCTTCTCGAACGACGAGAAGGTGGCGGACGAGGTCCTCGAGCGGACGAGCTCCGGCGGCGCGTGCGTGAACGGAACGATCCTGCACCTCGCGAACCCGGAGCTCCCCTTCGGCGGCGTCGGCCCGTCGGGCATGGGCGCCTACCACGGCAGCCACAGCTTCCAGACGTTCAGCCACCGCAAGTCGGTGCTGCGCCGCAACCTGAAGCGCGACCCGAAGTTCCTCTACCCGCCCTACGGCGGGCTGAAGACGCGCCTCGCGAAGAAGTTCTCCTGAGAGGAACGCCTCGCGAAGAGAAAGGAGGAGGGCTTCGCACCCTTCTCCTGCGCACCGTGCTCGCGCTGGCGATCGGCCTCGGCACGGCGAGCCCGCCGGCCGAGGCCGCGCGCGCGCGGGACGTGTTCCGGGACCACGCCGACCTCGTGCTGCAGGTCCAGGTGATCGACCTCGCGAGCTCCGCCAAGCGCGGCATCGGCTCGGGCTTCGCGGCCGCGGCGGATGGCCGCATCGTCACCAACTACCACGTCGTCGCGGAGACGGTTCACCGGCCCGAGCGCTACCGGATCGAGGTGCTCGACCGGGCCGAAACCCGCTACGAAGCCACGCTCCTGGCCTTCGACCCGGTGGCCGACCTCGCCGTCCTGAAGACCGAACGCACGACCGAGCGGTTCGTCGCCTTCCGGGAAGAGGCGGAGCCGCCCGCGGCGGGGAGCGCGATCCACGCCCTCGGCAACCCCCTCGACATCGGCCTTTCGATCGTCTCGGGCACCTACAACGGACGCCTCGAGAACGCGTTCCTCGAGCGCATCCACTTCACCGGCTCCCTGAACCCGGGCATGAGCGGAGGCCCGGCGCTCGACGACGCGGGCCGGCTGATCGGCGTGAACGTCTCCACCTCGGGCGACGACGTGAGCTTCCTCGTTCCGGCCGGGGAGGTGCGCGCCCTGCTCGAGCGCGCGCCCGACCCCGACCATCGGGCATCGCTGCGGCGACAGCTCCTCGGCTACCAGGAGCGCTTCGTCGAGGCGATCCTCGCGGAGCCGTTCGAAACCGCGCGCATCGGGCCCTTCGTCGTGCCCGGCCGGCTCGCGCCCTTCTTCAGCTGCTGGGGCGACACCGAGAGCGAGGACGACTGGCTCTACCAGCTCGCCTACCAGACCTGCGCGACCGAGGATCAGATCTACCTCTCCGAGGACCACACCTACGAGTGGATCCACGTGAGCCACGATCGCGTCTCGAGCGAGCGCCTCGGCGCCGTGCGCTTCCACTCGCTTCACACCTGGTTCTTCGAGGACAACGAGCTCGCCCTCGACGGGGACGAAGACGACCTGACCGCGTTCCGCTGCAACACGCGCTTCGTCGAGCAGGGAGGCCTGCTGTGGAAGACGGCGCTCTGTGCCCGGCGCTACAAGCGGATCGAAGGGCTCTTCGACGTCGTGCTGAAGGCCGCCTCCCTCGGCCACGACCAGGAGGCCCTGAACACGACGCTCACGCTCTCGGGCGTCTCCTTCGAATCGGGCGAACGGCTCGCGCGCCGCTACCTGGAGTCGCTCGCGTGGAAGGAGTGACCCCGATCGACCGTCGGCCTTCCACCGAGGCAAGCCTCTTCGTCGAGCGGCTCGACCGCCACGGCAGCGTGGTCGAGCGCGTGCGCCTCACCGGCCCCGGACTCCGGATCGGCCGCGCCTTCGACAACGACCTGATCCTCGACGACCCCCACGTCTGCCCGCACCACGCCGTGCTCGAACTCGACGAGGAGCGCGTCGTCTCGCTGCGCGACCTCGGAAGCCGCAACGGCACGCGGGTCGACGGCCGCGCCGTCGAGCGCACGGCCATCGCACCGGGAGCGCGGCTGCGCCTCGGCCGGACGGTGCTGCGCCTCGCGGACTCCCGAGAGGCCCTGGCAGAGACCGTCCCCCTCGCCCCGGTCAGCGGCCCCCTGCGCTGGCTCGGTCACCCGGTGGGCGGAGTCCTCCTTGCGGCGCTGCTCTGGTTCCTCGGTGTCGGAGAGGCCTGGCGGGAGACCTACGCCGAGTACGAGGCGGTCGAGCTGTGGACCGAACCGGCCCTCCTGCTGCTGGTCGTCGCGGCCTGGGCCGGGGCATGGGCCCTGGTGACCCGGCTCCTCACGGGCCGCTCGCGCTTCCTCGCCCACTGGGCGATCGCGGCGGTGACCGCCGTGGCCCGCTACGCGGAGGCCGAGCTGTTCGGGCAGGCACGCTTCGTGTTCGCCCCGATCGAGCCGATGATGATGGCCGAGTCCATCGCCGGCGCGACGATCATGGCGGTCAACCTCGCCGCCCACCTCACGGTGGCCGAAGCGCTCCGGCCCTCCCGGCGGGTCCTCGCGGGCGCGTGCCTGGCCGCGCTGCTCATCGCCTTCGACTGGGCGAACCAGGTCGCCGACGAGGACCTGTGGGTGACCACCCTGCCCTACTGGTCGCGCCTCGAGCCCCTGCCCACGGCATGGCTCCCGCGCCAGACGCCCGAGGCGTTCTTCGCCGAGGCCGCCGAGCTGCGCGATGCGCTCGACGAACTGGCGGCGGAGGACGAAGAGCTCCCCTGATCGGATGCGCCGAGGAAGGCCTCCCCGAGCCGGAGAGGACCGCTACCCTCCGGCCCCGAACGATCCCGCAACCGCCCCGCCTGGAACCCTCGTGAGCGAATCCCCGAAGAACCCGAGCGCAGAGAAGAGCGAAGCCAGCGCCCCGAGCGAGGACTTCATCCGCCAGATCGTGCGCAGGGATCTCGAGTCCGGGAAGCACACGCGGGTGGCGACGCGCTTTCCGCCCGAGCCCAACGGCTACCTCCACATCGGCCACGCCACCGCGATCCGGCTGAACCACGGCATCGCCCGCCAGTTCGGCGGCACCTTCAACCTGCGCTTCGACGACACGAACCCGGCCACCGAGAAGGTCGAGTTCGTCGAGTCCATGCAGGAGGACATCCACTGGCTCGGCTGCGACTGGGACGCGCTGAACTACACCTCGAGCTACTTCCCGCAGCTCTACGATCACGCCTGCGAGTTGATTCGCCGCGGCAAGGCGTTCGTCTGCGATCTTTCCTCCGACGAGATCTTCGAGCGCCGCGGCACCCTGACCGCGCCGGGCATCGAGAGCCCCTACCGCGGGCGAAGCGTCGAGGAGAACCTCGAGCTGTTCGAAGGCATGAAGCGCGGCGAATCGGAGCCGGGCCAGCGCGTGCTGCGGGCGAAGATCGACATGGGGTCGTCGGTCCTCCCGATGCGCGACCCGACGATCTACCGCGTCGTCGACACGCCCCACCACCGCACCGGAACGGACTGGCGCGTCTACCCGATGTACGACTTCGCCCACTGCCTCTCGGACGCCATCGAGGGCATCACCCACTCGATCTGCACGCTCGAGTTCGTCGACCACCGGCCGCTCTACGACTGGTTCCTCGAGGAGCTCGGCCTGCCCGAGCCGCGGCCTCACCAGTACGAGTTCGCCAAGTTCGACATCGACTTCACCGTGCTCTCGAAGCGCAACCTGAAGCGCATGGTCGAGGAAGGCGTGGTCTCCGGCTGGGACGACCCGCGCATGCCGACGCTCTCGGGCATGCGCCGGCGCGGCGTGCCGGCCCGCGCGCTCGGAAACCTGATGGACGACGTCGGGGTCTCCCGCACCGACGGCACGACCCAGATGGCCCAGCTCCAGTTCCACGTCCGCCAGGTCCTGAACGAGGAGGCCCCGCGCCTCATGGGCGTGCTGAACCCGCTGCGGCTCGTCATCGAGAACTACCCCGAGGGCGAGAGCGAGGTGCTCGAGGCGGTGAACAACCCGCAGAAGCCCGAGGCGGGAACGCGCGAGGTTCCGTTCTCCCGGGAGCTCTGGATCGAGCGCGACGACTTCATGGAAGACCCGCCGCGGAAGTTCCACCGCATGGCCCCCGGCAAGGAGGTCCGGCTCCGCTACGCCTACCTCGTGACGTGCACCGAGGTGGTGAAGGACGGGAACGGCGAGGTCGTCGAGGTCCACTGCACCTACGACCCGGAGACTCGCGGCGGCGACGCTCCCGACGGGCGCAAGGTACGCGGGACGATCCACTGGGTCTCGGCCGCCCACGCCGCTCCGGCCGAGGTGCGGCTCTACGAAACCCTCTTCGACCGCGAGGATCCGAACGACGTGCCCGAGGGCCAGGACTTCTTCGCGAGCCTGAACCCGGCCTCCCTCGAGGTGCGGCGCGACGTGCCGATCGAGCCCGCCATCCGCGAGGCTGCGGCCGGCGTGACCTTCCAGCTCGAACGGCTCGGCTACTTCTGCTTCGAACCCGAATCGCGGCCCGACGCCCTCGTCCTGAACCGGACCGTCGGCCTGCGCGACAGCTGGGCCAAGATCGCGAAGAAGAAGGCATGAGCGAGCCCGTGCGCAAGGCGAAGTTCGGAATCGGCGACCCGGTGAAGCACCGCTTCTACCCGTTCCGCGGCGTCATCTACGACGTCGACCCGGTCTTCGACCACACCGACGAGTGGTGGGAATCCATTCCCGCCGACAAGCGCCCGGCGAAGAACCAGCCCTACTACCACCTGCTGGCCGAGAACGCGGAGACGACCTACGAGGCCTACGTCTCGGAGCAGAACCTCCTGCCGGACGACTCCGACGAACCGCACCGCCACCCGCTCATGGGGGAGATGTTCGACGTCGACTCCGAGGGCGAGTACGTGCTCCGGGAAGAGCCGCTCCACTAGGCGGGACCGGGCTGCGAGGCCGCAGACGGCTCGTCACCCCGACGGGACGCGGTACTCTTCGGCACCGCCCGAGGAGACCCCATGGACCGCCGCCTGTTCGCCGCCGCCACCCTGCTGTTCGCCGTCGCCGGCTGCAGCGAAGCCCCGGAGCGCGCCGCCCGCGTCGCCGATGCGGACACGCTCCGCGCCCCGAGCGCCGGGCCCGTCGTCGGCCTCGCGGCCGAGTACGAAAGCCACGCCTGGCTCGGCATCCCCTTCGCGGAGCCGCCGGTCGGAGACCTGCGCTGGAAGGCGCCCCGCATGGCCCTGCCCTGGGAGGAGACCTTCGAGGCGCTCGAGTTCGGCGAGCCCTGCGTCCAGCTCGCGACGCCGCTCGCCGGCGTGAACGACGCCGAACCCGACACGGCCGTCGGGAGCGAGGATTGCCTCACCCTGAACATCTGGGCGCCGCGCTTCGCCCCGGCCGAGGTGCCCGAGGGCGACGAGAGACTGCCCGTCATGGTCTGGATCCACGGGGGCGGCAACGTCACCGGCCTCGCGGGCTTCTACAACGGCGGGAACCTGGCGGCGAGCCAGAACGTGATCGTCGTAGCGCTCCAGTACCGGCTCGGCCCCTTCGGCTGGTTCCGCAACGTGGCCCTGCGCGGCGAGGGCACCACGGCCGCCGGCCGCTCGGGCAACTTCGGCATTCTCGATCAGATCCGCGCCCTCGAATGGGTGCAGGCCAACATCGAAGCCTTCGGCGGCGACCCGGATCGCGTGACGATCTTCGGCGAGTCCGCCGGCGCCCGGAACGTCTTCATGCTGATGCTCTCGCGCGAGGCGCGCGGCCTGTTCCACCGCGCGATCGCCCAGAGCGGCGGCACCGGAACGATGCCGCCGGCCCGGGCCGAGAACTGGAGCGAAGAGGGCGGCGCCCCCGACAGCTCGAACGAGGCGCTCGCGCACTGGCTCGTCGCCGACGGCACCGCCGCGGACCGCGACGCCGCGCGCGCCTACCTCGCCACGCTCGACGACTGGGAGATCGCGGAGTATCTCCGCAAGGTCCCGGCCTACGACGTGCTCGAACCCTACCGGCGCGAGGACGGGGGCATGGAAGTACCGCAGATGTTCGCCGACGGCGTCGTACTGCCGCGCCAGGAAGCGCTCGCCCGCTTCCGCCGCGGCGGCTTCAACGCCGTGCCCGCGATCCTCGGCACGAACCGCGACGAGAACAAGCTCTTCCACGCGCTCGACGAGCGCTACGCCACGCGGCGCTTCGGCCTCATCCCGACGGCCCACGACCCCGACCGCTTCCACGCCCTGGCCGAACACCTCTCGACCTTCTGGAAGGCCACCGGCGCCGACATGCCCGCCATGGCCCTGCAGAACCACCAGCGCGGCCAGGTCTGGGTCTACCGCTTCGACTGGGACGAAGAGCTCTCGCTCCCGGGCGTACGCCTCGACGAGATGCTCGGCGCCTCCCACGGCTTCGAGATTCCCTTCGTGTTCGGCCACTTCGAACTCGGGCCGGAAGCCATCGGCATCTTCACGCCCTTCAACCGCCGCGCGCGGCGGGAGCTCTCGGAGCAGATGATGTCCTACTGGGCGGAGTTCGCGGCCTCGGGCGACCCGGGCACCGGGCGCGACGGCACGCTGCCGGCCTGGCTCCCCTGGGACGACTCGAGCGACGATGCCCACCGCTACGTGATCCTCGATACCGAGTCCGACGGCGGCGTCCGCATGGGCTCCGAGCCCGTGACGATCGAAACGGTGATCGCCGGCGTCGCCGAGGACGAACGCCTCCGGGACGACCGCGAGCGCTGCTACGTCTACCGCGAGCTCGCCGCCTGGGCCTTCAGCCGCGGCTTCGGCCGCGGCGACTACGAAGCGCTCGCCGCCTGCCGCACCTTCCCCTACGACGAAGCGCCCTGGCTTCCCGAAGAAGGTACGGAGACCGCCTCGTGAGCCGGGGACAGATCCAGGGCGTCCCCGTCGAGCTCTACGGAGACCACACCAAGGCCGACAACGTCGAGGCCTGGGAGCAGAAGCGCCGCGTGGCGAGCGCGATGCGCGAGGTGATCGAACGCCTCGTCCCGAGCAACGCCCCCGCCGACGAGCTGCGCCGGGCCGCCGAAGGCCTCGAACGCTACGCGGAGACGCTCTCGGCGCACCCCCGGCTGAAGAAGTTCATGGGCGCCTCGGAATCCTCGACCGCCGGCGACGTCGGTGCCTTCTTCGACCAGAGCCCGCTGATCGGACTCGCAAACCCGCTCGCGCCGCCCATCACGATCGGAAAGGCGAGCGAACGCACGGCGGTGGCGTCGGTGACCTTCGGCTCGGCCTATGAAGGGCCGCCGGGCTCGGTCCACGGCGGCTTCGTGGCCGCGGCCTTCGACGAGGTGCTCGGCTACGTGCAGTCCCTCGGCGGGAACCCCGGCTTCACGGGCACGCTGACCGTCCGCTACCGCGCCCCCACGCCGCTCCACACGGAGCTTCTGTTCGAAGGGGAACTCGTCCGCGTGGAGGGCCGCAAGACCTTCTGCGAGGCCCGCGTCTTCGCCGGGCACACGCTCTGCGCGGAGGCCGAAGGCATCTTCATCGCGGTCCCCGTCGAGCGCATCGAGAAGCTGATGGAGCGGCGCCAGCACTTCGAAGAGATCAAGGCGGCCCGGGGCGAAGACCCGGGCGAGTAGCCCGCCGCCCTACTCCGGGCGCAGCTTGTAGCGGATCGGCAGCTTCTTCACGCCGCCGACGAGCGCGGAGTGCAGCCGCTCGACCGGGCCCGCGAGCTCGATCTCCTCGACCCGCGGAAGCAGGTACTTGTACGCGACGGCGAGCTCGAGCCGCGCCAGGTGCGACCCGACGCAGAAGTGCTCGCCGATCCCGAACCCGAGGTGCGGGTTGCGCGGGCGGTCGATGCGGAAGACGAAGGGGTCTTCGTACACCTCCTCGTCGCGGTTGGCCGAGGGGTAGAAGAGCGCGCAGGCGTCCCCCTTGCGGATCGTCTTCCCGCGCAGCTCGAAATCAGCGTCGGCGGTGCGCGCGAAGTGGATGATCGGGCTCGACCAGCGCACGACCTCCTCCACGGCTCCGGCCAGCAGCTCGGGCCGTTCCTGGAGCTTGCGGATCTCGCCCTGGTTCTCGACGAAGGCGAGCATGCCGCCGCTCGTGCCGTTGCGCGTGGTCTCGTTGCCCGCGACCACGATGATCAGGCACCAGGCGAGCTGGTCCATCACGTCGAGGGGCTTGCCCTCGTACTCGAGCTGCGTGAAGAGGGTCATCAGGTCGTCGGCGTCGCCGCCCTTCTTCTCCTCGAGCAGCTTCGCGAAGTAGGTGAAGAGCTCGACCATGGTCGAGCGGGCCGCCTCGATGGGCTCGACGCCCTCCTCCTGGAAGTCCGGGTCCTGGGCGCCGAGGATACGGTTCGTCCAGTCGAAGAGCAGCTTCCAATCGGACTTCGGGACGCCGAGCAGCCAACCGATCACGGCGATCGGGAGCGGCGCCGAGACCTCCGCGACGAAGTCGCACTCGCCTTCGTCCTTGTCGGCCACCAATGCGTCGACGATCTCCTTGCCGATCGCCTCGATCGGGTCGTGGATCTTCTTCAGCGCGCGCGGCGTGAAGCGGCTCGAGATCATCTTGCGGAAGGCCCGATGGCGCGGATTGTCCATCTGGATCAGGGTGTCCGGGAACTGGTCGAGCCGCGGCTCTTCCTTCTGGTGCGAGACGGTGATGCGCGGGTTGTTCAGGAAGATGTCCGGCCGCTTCGAGATCGTGGTGATGTCGGCGTGCTTGGTGATGGCCCAGAAGGGCATGCCCTCGGTCTCGGTCCACCAGTGGACCGGGTCGTCCTTGCGGAGCTTCGTCCAGATTTCGTGGGGGTAGCCGTGGGCGGCGTAGTCGGCCGGCCCGACGAGGTTGAAGCCGAACGTGTCACCGGACATCGAGAGGACCTCCAGGCGACGAATTGTAACAGGTTCCATTCTCGCGAAATGCGTCGATTCCGCGGGATCGTACGCATCCGCGCACGACGCGGCGTGGGTGCGCGCCGCGCTCAGCCGGTCTCGTAGATCAGCTTGCCATCCTCGTCCCGCCGCAGGCCCGCGTCGCCGGCGATGCGCAGGTGCTCGAGATGGGCGTAGGTCTCGCTCTCGGCCATCGCGCCCCAGCTGCGCGGCTTGAACAGGCGCTCCGAGAAGGCCGAGACCGGCGCCGGCCCGAGCTCGCGGCCGATCGCCTTCACCTTCTCGAGCCGTTCGTCGTGGTGGAGCTTGATCGCTTCGCAACGCGCGGCGAGGTCGTGGAACGGGTGACCGTGGGCGGGAAGCACCTGCTCGACGTCGTGGATCTCGGCGACCCGGTCGAGCGAGTAGAAGAACGTCGAGAGCGGATCGGGGGAGGAGCTGATGCCCGAGATGTGGGGCGTGATCGTCGGGAGCACGTGGTCGCCGGCGAGAAAGATGCCCGAGGCCGGGTCGTGCAGGCAGAAGTGATCCTGGGTGTGGCCGGGGGTGTGGAAGACGAACCACTCGCGCCCCGCGAGGCGGAGCACATCGCCGTGCTCCACCGGGTCGGTCACGACCGGGACGATGCGGTGCCCGAGCATGCCCATCACGCGCCACTTCAGTTTGACCCGCCAAGGGGGGCGCGGGCGCTCGCCGCCCCAGGGCGTGCGGCCGGGGCCGCTCTTCAGGATGCGCTGGAGCGCCTCGTCGCCCTCCCCGGAATCGTTCTCGTCGCGCTCTTCGAGCTTCGGGCCGTGGGCATGGCCGTCGTGGGAAGCATGGGCCGCGAGGTCGTCGGCGGAGACCTCGGGCTCCGCCGCCTGGGGCGGGCCGAACGTGAACTTCCGGTGGGCCACGATCTTCGCGCCCGACTCCTTGGCGAAGCGCATCGCGCAGCCGAAGTGGTCGGGGTGCGAGTGCGTGATGACCACGGTGTGGACGTGCTTCGGCGAAAGCCCGGCCTGCTTCAGGCGGTCCTGGATCGCCTTCCAGGTGGCGGGGCCGGGCATTCCCGGGTCGACCACCGCCGCACCGTCCTTGTCGACGATCGCGTAGCAGTTCACGTGGCCGAGCCCGGGCATCCGGATCGGCAGCTCCATGCGCAGCACGTCGGGCGCCACCTCGGTGACCTCGGTGCGCGCCGTCTCCTGTTCCTGACGCTTCGCCACTACTTCGACTCCTTCACGAATGCCGCGCAGCGGTCGAGGTGCGGCAGGAGCTCCTCCCGCGGCGCGGGCGGCAGCGCGAAGACGATCCGATCGACTCCGGCCCGCGCATAGCGATCCACGACCTTCTCGGTCGGCACGATGCCGTAGGCCGTGACTTCGAGACGCTCCCGACCGGCTTCCTCGGCCATGGCGTGGAAGGCGGGGATCGCTTCCTCGAGACCGTCTCCCTTCCCGCCGATCGGGATCCAGCCCTGGCCGTAGCGCACCGCGCGCTTCGCGCCGCCCGGGAAGACGCCGCCCACGTGGATCGGCGGGTGGGGCTCTTGGACGGGCTTCGGCCACTGGAACGAGGGCTCGAGCTCGACGAACTCGCCGCGGTAGCGCGCCTCCTTCTCCGACCACAGCGCCTTCATCGCCTCGATGCGCTCCCGCATCAGCTTGAAGCGGCGCTTGAAATCGCGCGTGCCGTGGGCGGCCATCTCCTCTTCGTTCCAGCCGGCGCCGACGCCGAACAGGAAGCGGCCGCGGGAGAGCTGGTCGAGGGAGGCGACCTCCTTCGCGGTGTGGATCGGGTCGCGCTGGACGACGAGGCAGATGCCGGTGGCGAGCTTGATCCGGGTCGTCACCGAGGCCGCCGCCGCGAGGGCGACGAACGGGTCGAGCGTGTCGTAGTACATCTTCGGCAGCTCGCCGCCGCCGGGAAACGCGCTCTTGCGGGAGGACGGGATGTGGGAGTGCTCGGCGACCCAGAGCGATTCGAGGCCCCGGGCCTCGGCGGCGACGGCCAGCTCCGGGAGCGCCATCGCGTAGTCGGTGGGAAAGATCGAGACCCCGTAGTGCATGCTCGCTCCGGCAGGTGGGCGGCGACCCGCCTCCGGGCGAGCGACTCGATCATACCGGACGCGGCTCCCTGCGCCTGCGGCGCAACCCGAAGGTCGCAGCGAGGGCCGCGGTCAGGACCGCGAGCTGCGGCTCGGGGACGGCCGCCGTCGCGACGAGCTCGAATCGCGTGGCGCCGTCCCAGCCGAGGCTCCAGGTCTGCCACACCTCGTCCTGGCCGAGCACGATCTCGGTGCCGATCTGGGGATCGTGGTTGTGCAGCTCGAAGGCGGGCGCGAAGGCCGAGTCGACGTGCGCGAGGTTGCCGATCACCTGGAAGTCGAAGACGCCGGGCAGGATCGGCACGGGCCAGACCTGGAGGTTCAGGGTGAAGGGGCACGCATCACTCGGGACGTCCGGGACGCAGCCGGAGATGCGCGCCTCGAGCGGGTCCGCGTTTCCGTCGTGGAGCACCCGGACGACGGCTGCGAACAGACCCGGCTCGTTCGTCAGCGAAACGACGTCGACCGTGAAGGCCCGGGCGGTGCCGGGGAGGCCGACCGCCGCCGCGAGGAAGCACGCGGCGACGGTGGCACCCGGCCTCGCCGGCTGGAGAGCCCCCCGGAACCCCCTCCGGCGACGCGGGGGGAACGCATGGCGCAGAAGCACGAAGACGATCCCCGCGAGACCGAGCAGCGCGAGGGAGCGCGGCTCGGGGACCGTGGCCGAGACCGTCAGGTAGGACTCGCCCGGCCCTTCGGCGAGGTGAAAGCTCACCTGCTGCCAGAAGGGACCCGCTACGTCGAGCGGGTGCGTGCCGAGTTCGTGCCCGTAGCCCGAGAACTGCACGGACTCCGCCGAGCCTTCGTGCCGCAGGGTCGCGGAGAAGTCGAAGGTCCCGAAGCTTCCGCCCGGCCCGAACACGAAGACCGGCGCGACCCCGAGCGTCAGGGAGAACGGGCAATCTTCGTCCGGCTCACAGCCCGTCTCGTGGAAGACGGCCTGCAGCGGGTTCCCGTCGTCCCAGAGCGTGAGCCGGAGCTCGAGCTGCGTCGCGGTGTTCGTGCCCTCGGCCGCTCCGATCGTGTAGGCGCGGGCCGAGCCCGGCAGCAGGAACGACGCCAGGAGCAGCGCGAGGAACCCCCATTGCGCGACGACCCTTCTTCGAACGACAACATCCATCTCTCTTCCCCTTCCCTCTAGCGAGACCTAGAGGTCCCCGAACACCGTCATGTATCCCGTCGTGGTCGAGAGCGTTCCCTCGCGCTCGATCGTGATGGGCGTGAGCGTCTGCCCCTGGAACTCCGGCAACGGGAAGCCCTGGATGGCGCTCGCGAGGCTCGTGGTGAGCAGATCCGTCACGGCGTCCTGGATGTCGGGCTGGCCGATGAAGACGCCGTCGATCAGACGCGGACCGATCGAGACGTTCGGAAAGAACGTGTAGATCGCGTTCAGGTCGAAGTTCGGCGTGCACGGCTCGGGGTCGCAGAGCTTGAACTCGAAGCCCAGCTCGTCGTTGGCAACGACGAGGTCGAGCCCCGCTTCGACGGTCAGGAGCATCGTCAGCCGCGGGACGTCGTAGGACGCGTTGAACCCGGGCGTCGCGAACTCGAGGTTCAGCTGGAACACGAGGTCGGTGATCGAACCGCCGATTCCGGCGTTGCCCCGGACCAAGGGCGCCACGACGGGCGAGATCTTGATGTCGACCCGGTCCGAACAGGGCATCCCGATGGCGGCGCAGCCCGCCGGACTGATCAGGGCGTCCCAGGTGAGGTTCCCGGGGATTCCCGGGAGGGACGTGACCCGCCGCGAGAGCTTGCCCTGCTCGGCGACCGCCCGGAGCAGCAGGTTCAGCGCCGTATCTTCGATCCCGACGCCGACGTCGTAGCTCGGACCGCTCGGCGCCGTGTCGTCCCATCCCCAGAAGTTGCCGCCGCTGTTCGCGAGGAAGACCGTGTCGGGGAGCGCCTGGCAGGCCCAGCCGTTGCCGGCGAGCGGGTTGCCGGGGCTGCACTCGGTGGTGGTCGGCTGGGGGTCGATTCCGGCCACAACCGAGATCCCCGTGCCGTTGATCAGCGGATCGCCGCCGAGCGTGACGCCCAGGTCCATGCCGAGCGACGTTCCGATCGCGTCTGCGAGCGCGATCTCGTCGAGGGCATCCTGAAAGCCGTCCGCGAGCACGAGGTTCGAGTTGATCATGTCTGCGAGGCCGGTCTGGACCCGCTCGAGCGTCTCGGGAGAGTCCGTGACGGTGTCGAACAGGTTGCCGAGGACGCCGCCGATCACGCCGGAGCAGTTCAGGTCCAGGGCGAGGAAGTTCAGCGGGCCGACCCCCACGTTCCCGTTCTGCACCACGATCAGCCGGCTCGGATCCGCCGGGTCCTTCTCGAGGTCCATCTCCACGTCGAGGTCCGCCTCGTCCGTGTTGAGGGCGGCGTCGCACGTGAAGCCGAAGCCGGCCAGCTTCCCTTGGAGCTGGGCGTTCAGGTCGATGTCCGAAAGCGCGATGTCCGTCGCGACGGCGCCCGAAACGGCGTCGAGCTCGACGCCGACGCTGCCGATCGAAGCGTTGGTGACCAACGCCTGGTGGAGGCGTCCGAAGCAGCTGCCGAACGGGCCGTTGACGAAGCAGGGCTCCGTCCCGTTCAGCAGGTCCTGCCACTGGAGGGTCGCGTTCAGGTCGAAGGCCGCCGAGGCCTGGGCGGAGAGCGCGGGCTCCATCTCGTCGAGGCCGAGGTCCGTCAGGCGGATCAGGGTGGTGAAGTCGTCGCCGGTCCCGACGTTCGACGTGTAGTCGACGACGTGCACGACCACGCTGTGACGCCGCGAGAGCGAGAGCGCCGGCCCGTAGCGGACCTCGGCGATGATCGTGTGGAGCACCTTCCCGTCGGTGGGCACCGGCATCGTGGCCGTGAAGAGCGTCGAGGGCGCGACGCTCGCCAGGACGGCCTGGGAGTCGGGGCCGACCTCGTCCCACCACAGGCGCACCTCGACGCCCGTCGTCGGCAGGCAGTTCAGCTGGCCGTCGACGGTGATGTTCGGGCCGTAGGCCGAGAGGATGTGGAACGCGCCGCTGGTCGGCGAAGAGATGTAGATGGACGGCGGCGCGCCACAGTTGTAACCGGTCGCGCCGAACGCCAGCGCCAACAACAAGATCCGCGAACGAAGCCCAGTCCGCAGCGAACGAAGCCCAATCGGCAGTGAACGAAGCCCAGTCGGCATCGAATCCTCCTCCCCGGGGCGAAGCCCGTCGAAAACCGATCTACGCTCAATTGATAACGTTTGCAATCAAAATCTGTGATAGATTGTTTCCAGTGGTTCTTTTCGATCTTTAAATAATTGATTTATATAAGTTTTATATCACTCAAGAGATCAATAAAAGATATCTAATGATATCGAAGGAGTCCGACATGAGCGTGCAGCGCTGGGCGTTCGCCGCCCTGACCGTCCTGGCAGGCCTCTACTCCGGAATGGGAGCGTGCAGCACGAACGTGCCGCTGAAGTTCGACTCGCCGGCCATGGGCAGCTTCCACGAGCTTTCCTCGCCGACCCCCGGAAGCCCGAGCGACGACGTCCTGGTGACCGGGAAGTTCCGCTACGAGGGCCTCGCCGCCGCCGACGCGGTCGTCGAGCTCTACGTGAACGGAATTCTCGGCAGCCCGATCCAGGCGACCGTCCACGACACCAACCCGGTCACCTTCAGCGCGGCCGTCCCGATCGACTACCGGGTCCCGGGCGCCGACGCGGAGCCCCACCTGAACACGGTGATCGCGGTACTGACGGACTCGACCAACAACGCCTTCCAGCGCCGCGCCCACGTCACCCTCGTCGTCGGCGAGGATCCGGGCGAACAGTGGAACGCATCGACGGAGAACGGGATCGCGCTCCGCCTGGCCCAGCCGGGTCTCGACGCCATCGCCGACTTCGTCGCGCCCACCGTGACGGGGAGCCTCGATCTCACGGCCCTCGAGGGCACGAGCTTCGGCGGTCTTTGCTTCCCCGAGATCGACCCGACCCAGGATTGCGTCACGGAAGGCGGCCTTCCGATCGACGTGTTCGTGGAGACCGTCACCCACGGAGAACCGAGCGTGGACATCACGCCGAGCGCCGGCGTGACCCATCTCGGCGTCGCGCTGCCGGCCCTCGAGGTCGACTTCAAGCTGCACGACCCGTTCACGCCGCCGGGCGCGCCGCTCATCTACTGCGAAGGCACCGTCACCATCGACCCGCTCATGGTCGATGCGCAGCTCGATCAGACCCCGGCGAGCCCCCAGATCGACGTCACCCAGACGAACCTCGCCGTCGCCTTCGGCACCTTCACCGTCGACTTCACGCTGGGACCCTGCGCCTACAGCACCTTCGAGGCCTATCTGGTCGGCACGCTCGGCGCGGACTTCGAGGCGAGCGCGCTCACCCTCGTCGCCGACAGCCTGAACCCGCCGGGCGGCGGCTCGGTGATCGCGGACGCGGTCGAAGCCGAGATCAACGCGCTCGGCATCGCCCAGGCCATCGAACCCACGCTCATGATGGACCTGAACTCCTCGATCGTCGCGATCGACGAGGACGTCGACGGCATCCGCTACATGGTGGACACCGCTGCGGTGGCGAACGACACGCTCTGCGCCCAGGGGCAGCTCTTCGACGGTGCGTGCCCGGCGCTGCCCCCCGAGCGCTTCCGCGTTCCGGTGAGCCCGCCGGTCTGGGGAGCACTCTCGCCGGGCGCCCTGCCCTTCGACCTCGGAATCGGCCTCTCGGACAGCTTCATGAACCAGCTCTTCGCAGGCTTCGTGGAGACCGGCGGCCTCTCCGGGGAGATCACGGAAGACCCGAGCTGCGACGATGGGACGCCGACGGGCTCCCCCACCCTGACGGGCGCCTGCCTCTTCGGGACGATCCCGCCGGAGCTCCAGAACGACATCGCCCCCACGGACGCGATGTCCATTCGCTACTCCCCGACCGCCGCGCCGATCCTGACCGGCAGCGCCGGGCCGCTGACCTCTCAATCCGCGCTGCAGCTGGCCGGAATGGTGATGGAGCTCCGGCGCGGCCCGGCGCTTCTGGTGCGCGGCATCCTCCGCCTGAACGGCGGGATCTCGGCCGTGATCGACGACCCGTACGCCGGCGGCGTGATCTATCCGCCGGGCTTCGTCCCCGACACGAAGCTCGAGTTCGACATCGAGACGTGCAGCGGGACGCCGACGTGCGCCCCCGATGCGAGCTTCACCACCATCGAGGCCTACCTGACCACGCCGCTCGCCCAGTGGATTCCGCCGACGGCCCTGGTGGATCTCTTCATCGCCAACGGCAGCTTCCTCGAGCAGGAGATCCTCCCGAAGCTCACCAACGCCATCGCCGCCTTCGATCTCCCGACGCTGCTCGGCTTCGGCCTCGGCCCGGTGGAGTCGGTCCGGGATCAGGGCTTCACGGGCCTCTTCCTCGAACTCGTGCCGGCGGAAGAGGACAACGGAACGAACTGAGGCGCGGGGGCCCGCCGCCGGGCCCCTCGCCGGGAATGGCAGCGGTGCGACAAATCCCCGAAGATGCCTCCGTGGCGGCGCGCAAGCGGAAGACGACGGCGAGCAGGAAGAAGACGGCGAGCGGGAAGGAGCGCCGCTCGCGGGTCCCCTCGGCGGTCCGGAGCGCCTCGATCCTCGTGGCCTTCGTCGAGGAATCGGTGAAGCGCGGCTCGATCCACAAGGTCAGCATGCGGGCCGTCGCCGAGCGCGCGGACTGCACCCTGGCGCAGATCTACCGGATCTTCGGAAGCCGCGTGGAGCTGATCCGCGCGGCGGTGGCCTGGACCGTCGGCCCCAACACGATCGACCTGGCGCGCTCGCGGGACGCCACCTCCACCACCCGGGACCGCCTCTGGGCGCTCGGCGAGGCCGTCCGCTCCCGCGGGCTCGGCGATCGCGCGATCTTCAACGCCCTCGTCGTGACGGAGCTGCAATCGGACCGGGAGCTCGCGGGCTTCGTGAAGGCCTCGGTCGAGCGCAACGCGGACATGGTGCGCCAGATCCTCGAGGAAGGCGTCGAGAACGGAGAGTTCCTCCCCGATCTCGACTGCGACCTCATCGCCTGGCGCTTCATCGGTCTGAACACGTTCCGCATCCACGCCTACCTGCTCGGACTCGACGTGCTGGAAGAGCTCGACTACGAGGCGCGGGCGTTCGCGCTCCTGGTCGACCAGATCTGCGTCCATCCCGAGCGCAGGAAGCCGGCGCCCCACAGCGAGGCCGCGCGCCCGGCCCCGCCGGGAAAGAAGGCGAAGGCCCGCAAGCGCTGAGCGGGCTAGCCGCCCCAGCCCGCGAGCTGCTTCAAGAAGAGTTCGCTCGCGACGCGGTTCCCGTACGGACTCCAGTGAAAGTCGCAGGCCAGGTAGTACGGGTCCCAGCGGCGGGAGTGCTGCGCCATCGCGGGGAGGAGGTCCACGAGCGCGGCGCCGTTGCGCTCGGCCCAGCCGGCGAGCCAGCCCGAGAGCGGTGCGGGCCCGCGCTCGAGGAAGGCCGCGAGATCGGACGCCTTCGGGATGAGCAGCAGGACGAGCTCCTTGCCCGCGGCCGCCGTCACGAAGCGATCGAGCACCGCCTCGAGCACCGCCTGGTTCTCCGCCGCGAAGTCGTAGAAGCGCGAGCCCGTCCCGCCGGCCTCCTGCGCAGCGCGACCGCGCGCGACCGCCGCGAGGGCGTTCCACGCCTGGCTGTGCAGACGCAGCTGCCTGCGAAGCCCCGACTCCCGCCGCACGTGATGCTCGAACCCATCCCCCGAGTCCACCAGGAACGGCCGATAGCAGTAGTCCGGGTCTCCGAGGGCCGCGCACTCGCGGGGGTCGAGATCCGCGAAGTCGTTCCCGGGAAAGATCGAGACGATCACGGCCTCGTGGTCGTAGCGCTTCGCGAGCGCCTCGTAGACGAGGAGCTGCTGGTACGGCCCGAAGCCCGCCATGGCGAAGTTCAGGTGCGGGACGCCGGTCTCGCGCTCGAGCAGGTTCGAGAAGCGGTTCTCGGCGTTGACGCCGTAGCCCTCGAGGAAGGAGTCGCCCAGCACCACCACCCGGCGCGACGCCGCGCGCTCGGGGCGATCGACGTCCCGGGCGCCGACGTCGTTCGTCTCGTAGCGGGCCTTGTAGCAGGCGCCGTTGTGATCGCCCTCACTGTCCGGATGGTGCCAGGCACCGAAGGTGGGGTGATCGTGCCACCAGAAACCGGTGTTCCCGTGATGCGGACGCGGCACGACCAGGACGTCCGAGCGAGCCAGGGCGATCGCCCCCAGCTCGAGGAGCGCCAGCGTCGCGACGAGGGCGAGAACGATGGCGGCGAAGCGGCGCATGGCCGAACGGTAGACGAGCGGCCATGGAGACGCGATGCTCTCCCTGTTCGCGAGCGCCGGCGCGCGATGTTCTCGACCACCGCGGGGGATCCCATGAGCCGAGCCCATGCACACTTCGCTTTTTGGATGAGCCTCGCACTGCTCCTGGGGGCGCCCGCCCTGGCGGACGTCCAGGTCGGCCAGGTCGACGGCAAGGGCGGCCTGCGCGTCAACGGCGGCGCCGGCAAGGACGACGTCACCATCACCCAGAACAAGAACGGCACGATCACCGTGAAGGGCAACGGCACGACGAAGGTGAACGGCGGCAAGAGCCACACCACCGGCAAGAAGGTGACGGGGAAGCTCAAGGTCAACCTGCGCGGCGGCGACGACAACGTCGAGGTGCGGGGTCTCTCCGGCCCGAAGGACGTCGAAGTCAAGGACGAGCTCGGGAAGAACAACATCACCGTGAAGAAGACGAAGGTGAAGGGCAAGCTCAAGGTCAAGAACGAGGACGGCAAGATCGACCTCGACGACGTCCAGTGGGGCAAGCGCGACATCCGCAAGGGCAAGGGCACGGTCAATCCGAAGAACGCCGAGGGCAAGGGCGGCGCGGGGAGCGCACCGCCCAGGGGCAGCGGCAAGAAGGCGGCCCGGAAGAAGGCCGCGGGGGCCGCCAAGAAGAAGGCGCCGCTCAACGCCCAGGACCAGGGCCTCCCGACGAGCAACCCCGGCCAGCGCGGGCTCCTGCCCGACATCCCGAGCATTCCGGAGATCCCGAGCCACCCGACGCCGCCCCTCGGCGGGAGCAAGGGCAAGAGCTACGGGCCGGGCTCGAGCTACGGCGGCAAGAAGTAGGCCGCCGCCCGGTCTAGCCCCGCAGCCGCCGCGAGAGCGCGTGACCGATGTCGATCGAGGGACGCTCGACGACGCGGTAGAAGATCTCCGAGGCCACCAAAGAGACCGCGAGAACCGCGACGGTCAGGATCGCTCCGTCGAGGAGCGTCGGCTGGCGGCCCACGAGGTGCGGCGCCAGCAGGATCAGCACCGTGAAGTGCAGCAGATAGAGGCTGTACGAGACCCGCCCGAGAAAGACCATCGGGCGGCTCGCGAACAGCGCGCCGAGCCAGGGCACCTCCGCCACGAACAGGAGCAGCGCGGCGTTCCCGAGACCCATCGCCACGACCTCGAGGTCGCTTCCGGAGACCGGGCCGAGCCCGCCCGGAAAGGCGAAGAGCATCGCCGCCGCGGCGACGCAGAGCGGTACGACCGGCTTCGGGATCCGCGCGACCAGCGCCGCCAGCCGTTCCCGTTCGAGGAAGACGATGATCCCCAGGGTGAAGTCGAGGGCGAAGCGCGGCGTCTGCAGGCTGTTCCCCCAGGAGACCGCGGCCAGCGCGAGCGGCACGAGCAGCGCCCAGTGGAGGCGGCGCGCCAACAGCAACATGAGCGGGAGGAGCAGCGAGAAGATCACCTCGACCCGCAGGGACCAGCCGACGGGCAGCTGTCCGCCGGCCATGCTCGGGAGCCAGAGAAAGCCCGGGAGTGCGGCGGCGTCGACGTGGATCCCCGCGTAGTTCCGGATCCAACGCGTGAGGCCCTGGCCCGGCGGCGTGACGGGGTACTGGAACGCCGCGAGCCAGGCGACCCCGAGGGCCGCCGCATAGGGAAGGTAGATGCGGAACACGCGCCGCGCGTAGTAGACGCCGACGTCCGCGAGTCCTCCGCCGCGGGAGAGCGAGAAGGCCAGCACGTAGCCCGAGAGCACGAAGAAGAGCTGCACCGCCCCGGCCGGCCGCAGGAAGACCGCCAACGGCGTGTCCGCGACGAGCCAGCGCTCCTCGGCGGAGAGCGCCACCGCCGTCAGGCAGTGGGAGATGGCGACCGTCAGCGCCGCGTAGCCGCGCAGACCGTCGAAGGCTTCGATTCGCCCTCCGGCGGCGGACTTTTCCGGCTGCACGCTCGCGACCACGCTCTCTCCCGAACCGCCCCGCAGCGGCGCCGGATCCTAGCGCGCCGGGCGGCTCCGGATCGTCCCAGGCGGAGCCACTAGCGGCGCGGCGCGTCTTCGAGGATCAGCCGCGCCGCTTCGAGCGCCGTCTGCGCCGCCCCGTAGACGCCCATCACCTTGGCGGCACTCGTCCGCTCGCCGACGAGGTAGAGGCCCTCGACGCCTTCGGCCTTCACGTCCACGAGGTTGCGCCCGACGTTGCCGGGCGTCTCGATCAGGGTCGCCGGACCGAAGGAGCGCAGGCGCCAATGGGCCTTCTCCACGACGCCGGGGAAGAGCGCACGAACGTCGCCCTCCCAGGCCTCGAACAGCTCCTCGAGCGCCTTGCGATGGCTCGCCTCGCGGATCTGGAAGTAGTTCGGCTTCTCCCACCAGCCGAGCTGCATCCAGAACGTCACCTGGTACTCGTTCGGATCGTCCGAGTATTCGAGGGAGCTGGCACTCCAGGGGCGGCCCGAGACCGGCCCCTCCTGGACCCAGCGAATCCCGGTGTGGTCCCAGAGATCCGGGTCGTCGTGGCCGAAGGTGAGCGTGAGATCGTTCTCGACCTTGCGGTGGGTGTGACGCAGGCGATCCGCGTACCAGGGCGAGAGGTCGTCTTCGTCGAGAACGTTGAAGATGTCCCAGATGGCGACGGCGCTCACCACGACGGGCGCCTCGAGGATCTCGGCTTCAGGCAGCTCCGTCGGCACGCGCCGAGGGCTCGCGTCGAGGGCCACGCCGCGCGCGCGGCCGCGTTCGATGAGGATGCGTGAGACCGACGCCTCCGTGCGGATCTCGCCGCCATTCTCCTCGATCGCCTCGATGAGCGGCCCCGCGATGGCGCCGCTCCCGCCCTTCACCCAGTAGGACTGCGACGGGAAGTGTCCGTGCACCTCGTACTGCTTCTTCACGCTGTAGAAGAGCGCCCCGGCGGAGAAGTCGTTCGGGATCGCACGCGTGCCGCCGAACAGCCAGCCGAGGTAGCGGAAGAAGTCGATCACGCCCGGGTCGTCCGTGCGCTCCTGGACGAACTGCTCGATCGAGACGTCCTCGATCGCTTCGAGCTCCTCGTAGCTCCAGTCCTTCGCGGTCTCCACGTAGAGCTTCACGAACTCGCCGAGCGAACCCCGGATCAGCTTGTCGAGGTCGCGCCACTCGCCGTTCATGTGGACCTGGCCCGAGCTCGTCCAGCGGCAGACGTTCTCCGGCATCGTCTTGCCGATGCGGCGGAAGATCTCGTCCTGGCTCCCGACCATGATCAGACCCTTGATGCCGTTGTCGACGGCGGCGCTGCCGACGCGGCCGCTCGCGGCCCGGCCGCCGAGCTGGGAGCGGGGGCCCTTCTCGAGGACGAGCACCCGCCGGCCCTCCTTGGCCAGGAGCGCCGCCAGGTTCAGGCCGCCCATCCCACCGCCCACGATGATCACGTCGTAGGAATCGCTCGCCATTCGGGTCTCCACTCGTGTATACAAGTTGATGATGATTCGTCACCAAAATACACCTCCTGAGCGCCTTGAGGGCGAGTTTGTTGACGAAAAGTCTGTCAGAAGAAACCCCCGGTATGTCTGAGGAAGCGCGCCGCCCGCCGAGCTACGGGGCCATTCTCGACGCCGCCGAGGCGATCTTCGGCGAGCGTGGCTACCGCAAGACCACCCTCGAGGACGTCGCCGCCGCAGCCGAGGTCTCGCGGCCGCTGGTTTACCGCTACTTCGAAGACAAGCCGGGCCTGTTCGCCCGGGTCGCCGCGCGCGTCTTCCAGGAGTGGAACGAGGTGCTCGCCGCGGAGGCCGCGCGAACGACCCCGGGCACGGCACACACGATCCGCCTCGTACTCGCGGCCTGCCTCGAGTTCGCCCGCACGCGCACGGTGCTGCGCGGCATCCTGCTCCGCGACGCCGGGCTCGTGCGGTTCCTCATCGGGGACGTGCTCGACGAAGGCCGCGCCCTCCTCCCCCGGCTGATCGCCCAGATCCTCGAGGCGGGCGTGCGCCGCGGAGACGTGCGCGCCGACCTGCCCGTCGAGGACATGGCCCACGTGATCTCCGAAGTGTTCGTCTCCTACACCCTGCTCGTGCTCGAGCGCGCCGATGCCGAGGTGAGCGTGCGGCGGGTCGACACCGTGATCGAGACCCTGCTCCATGGTGTGATCGCGCCGGCAACGCCCCGACCCTAGAAACGACGGAGACTCAGCGCCGCTCGCGCCGCGCCTGGCAGGCGATGCAGAAGGGCGTCTCCGGCCGCGCCGAGAGCCGTGCGAAGCCGACGGGCTCCTCGCAGGCCAGGCACTCCCCGTAGGTCCCCGCCTCGATGCGGAGTAGCGCCGCCTGGACCTGCTTCGCGCGCAGCACGAGGCCCTCCCGCCCGGCGCGCGCCATCTGCTGCTGCTGGATCGCATCGATCCGGGAGACGCGGCCGATCGGCTCGTCGAGATCCACCGGCTTCGAGGCTTCGCCGGCGCCCTCGAGCGCTTCCGCGAGCTCCTCCCGAAGCGCCCGGAGACGTTCCTCGAGGACCCGGCGCTCGGCCCCGGTCAGCTCGGGCGCGAGATCAGGCAACATCCCGGTCTTCGTCCATGGCCACCAGGACGTCCGCCACCGCGTCCTTGTGCTCGACCAGCAACGCCCGGGCCACGTGCCCGGGTCCGAAACACAGCTCGCCGAGCTCGTTCTGGTCGGCCGCGAAGCGCATCGCGAGGACGCGCGGTTCGTGACGCAGGAGAAGCGACTCCGCGTTGCGGTAGAACCGCTCGGAGCCATCGTCCGCGAGCAGGAGCAGCCGGGAGACGCGGCCGCCACGCGCGACGCCGGTCTTGCGATCGACGCGGCGCTGCCCGCGTGCCTCCGCGTCGAGGGCCCGCTCCGCGGCCTCGAATCCGCGCAGGAGTCGGCTGGCCGCCCGGGCCGAAGCGAGGGCCTCGCGGACCCGCGCGGTCAGGCGCGCATCCGGAACGGACAGGCTCCCGCGGTCCCAGAGCTGCCGCTCGCTCGCCCGAAAGGCGGCGACGAGCCGGTCCGCGCACGCGGGTTCGATCTGTTTCGGAAGGCGGATCTCCGACACCGGCCGACGATAACGAAGCTCGAATCCGGCGGCCCCGGCCGCCGCGGACCTAGAACTCGTAGTTCAGGGAGACCTGCCCGCGTTGCTGGAAGAGATCTTCCCGCGACGTCACCGGGAACTCGTAGGCGAAGCCCGCGTGCACGTGCTTCGTCAGCGGGATCCGGGCGCCGAAGGCCAGCGTCACGATGTTGTTCCCGTCCACGCCCTGGGAGCCCAGGTTCACCACGTCGTTGCCGTCGCCGCGGCCGTTCCCGAGCAGGTTCTGGATGGTGCGAAGCGGCAGCGTCCCGACCCGGGTGCGCACGCGGAAGCCGCCGGTGCCGCTGTCGGTCCAGTGCTGGCCGTTCAGCTCCATGAAGGGCACGAAGTGTTTGTGGACGCCGTAGTCGAAGTGGAAGTTGTAGAAGAGCGACGTGCTCTCGTCCCCGCGGTCGAAGGGGATCTGCCCGCCGAGGTTCCCGAGGATGTGGAAGTTCCCGAGGCCCCAGCCCCAGGACACGCCCGGGATCGCCACGCCGTTGCCGTTTCCGGAGAAGACGTCCGAGCTGCCCGTCGGCACCTCGAAGCGGAGGCTCGGCGTGAGGATGAAGTTGTCCTCGGGCCGATCGATCAGGACGTACTTGAAGCCCGCCGTGATGTCGAAGAATCCCTGCTGGTCGCGCAGGAGGCGGTGGCCCGGCCGAAGCCAGGTGTAGCCGTCCTTGGTGGCGATGAAGGCCAGGCGGTCGGTGATCGCGACCCGCGCCTGGAGCGCCAGCACCGAGGCGTACCCGCCGTCGAGGACCGAGTCGTCCGGGAAGTCGTGGTGCACGTACTGCAGCGCGAAGCCCGAGTTCACGAAGGGCTCCTCGAAGAGGTAGGGCGCCGTCATGGGCATGACGAATCCCTCGTAGCGCGGGGCCCGGTCACACCGGAAGTCGGGGAACCACTTGGGACAGTCTTCGGGGGCCGCGGCCGATACCGGGTTGGCGGCGAACAAGACGATGACGGCGATTGCGCGAGTGATGCGCCTGAGAGACATGACACCCTCCTCTGGGATTGCCATGTCCATGAGCAAGGAGCGTGCCGCTCCTGCGCGAACTCATCGCTCGCGGCGGGAACGAACGGGGCAAAGGGTCACGAAACGGCCCCGGAGCGTGTCAGCGGGTCTCGCCGGGCGACCGATCGAGCTGCTCGGCCATCTTCTCCTCGCGCCCTTCGTGGGCGGCCAGGTCGACCACGAGCCGGTCGAGGGCCGCGGAAGCCCGGCCGAGCTCCGAGCCTTGGAGATGTCCGGTGATCGCTTCGAGCGCCGAGCGAAACGCCTTGTGTTCTTCCACGAGCCCGGCGAGCTCGGCGTCGAGCTCGGGACGCAGGCCGTGCAATGCGGGGAAGTGCATGCGCTCCTCGACGGTGAAGTGTGCCTCGAGCGCGTCGCAGAGCCGGAGGAACTCGGCGCGGGCGCGGGCGGCGTCGCCACCGGTGAGGAAGTGGATCACGCGCTCGTAGAAGACATCGAGCTGGCGGTGCTGGGAGGAGATGCGGCGCGCCTCGCGGTCGATGCGCAGGCGCAGGCCGGTCTGATCTTCGCGGCTGGACATTCCGCATCTTAGAGCAGGTTTTGTACCAGCGGGACGGCCCGAAGCTCCGGCCGACGACCTCGGGTTCGTGCCGTTTCGTCCCTCGAAACCCCTCGATTGCGCCAGAAAGGCACACCGCAGTGCGGAGCGAGCCATCCCTTCGCCCCGCCCTTGGTACTGCCTTTGCAATCCGGCAGGGCACGCCGTGCGGGCCTGCCCGCGCGCCGTGGAGGGGATCATCTTGAGCGAGGCTGTCACGCAAGAGGGACCGGTCGAGTACGACATGGCCGTGGTGCGGGGGTTTGCCATCTCGGCACTCGTCTGGGGCATCGTCGGCATGTTGGTCGGCCTGATCGCGGCCATCCAGCTGGCCTGGCCCGAGACCAACTGGGGAATCCTGCACTTCGGGCGGCTCCGGCCCATCCACACCAACGCCGTGATCTTCGGCTTCACGCTCGGCGTCGTCTTCGCCGGGTCCTACTACGGCCTCCAGCGCCTGTGCCGCGTCCGGATGTTCTCCGACACGCTCTCGCGCATCAATCTCTGGGGTTGGAACGCGATCATCGTCGCGGCGGCCGTGAGCCTGACCCTCGGCAAGACCACCTCGAAGGAGTACGCGGAGCTCGAGTGGCCCCTCGACATCGCCATCGCCGTCGTCTGGGTGATCTACGCGGTGAACTTCTTCGGGACCCTCGCGAAGCGGCGCGAGAAGAGCATGTACGCGGCGATCTGGTTCTGGCTGGCCACCGTCCTGACCATCGCGATGCTCCACATCTTCAACAGCCTCGAGATGCCGGTCTCGATGTGGAAGTCCTACTCGATCTACGCCGGCATCCACGACGCGAACATCCAGTGGTGGTACGGGCACAACGCCGTCGGGTTCCTGCTGACGACGCCCATCCTCGGTCTCATGTACTACTTCCTGCCCAAGCAGGCGGGCCGGCCGATCTACTCGCACCGGCTCTCGATCCTGCACTTCTGGTCCCTGATCTTCATCTACATCTGGGCCGGCCCCCACCACCTGATCTACTCGCCGCTGCCGGACTGGGCGCAGACGTTCGGGACCGCCTTCTCGATCATGCTGATCCTGCCCTCCTGGGGCGGGATGCTGAACGGCCTGCTCACCCTGCGCGGCGCCTGGGACAAGCTGCGCACCGACCCGCTCCTCAAGATGTTCGTCGTCGGCCTGACCTTCTACGGCATGAGCACCTTCGAGGGGCCGATGATGTCGCTCAAGACGGTGAACTCGCTCTCGCACTTCACCAACTGGACGATCGGCCACGTGCACTCGGGCGCCCTCGGCTGGGTGGGCCTCACCTGCTTCGCGACGCTCTACTACCTGATCCCGCGCCTCTGGCACACCACGCTCTACAGCGTGCGGCTGGCGGAGGTGCACTTCTGGACGGCGACGATCGGCGTGCTCCTCTACGTGACGCCGATGTGGGTGTCCGGCGTGACCCAGGGCCTGATGTGGCGCGCGTACGAGGACGACGGGAGCCTGACCTACTCGTTCATCGAGACGGTGTCGGCCATCCGCATCTACGACGTGCTGCGCGCCGGCGGCGGCGCGGTGTTCCTCGTGGGCGCGCTGATCATGTTCTACAACGTGATCCGCACCATCCAGCAGGGAACGAGCCGCATCCCAGAACCGTCGAGCGAACCGATCGGCGCCGTGGCGGGGGGACGCTGAGATGGCGTGGGAAGGACACCGGAAGCTCGAAGCCAAGGGCGTGACGTTCACCGTGCTGACGCTGCTCGCGATCGCGGTGGGCGGCCTCGCCCTCCTGATCCCGCCCTACTTCCTCCAGGGAACGATCGTCGCGATCCCCGGCGTGCGGCCCTACAGCGCGCTCGAGCTCGAGGGCCGGGACATCTACATCCGGGAGGGCTGCAACGTCTGCCACAGCCAGCAGATCCGTCCGCTGCGCAGCGAAACCGATCGCTACGGCCCCTTCACGATGGCCGGCGAGCACGTCTACGACCGCCCATTCCTGTTCGGCTCGCGGCGCACGGGGCCGGACCTGGCGCGCATCGGGAAGAAGTACCCGGACTCCTGGCACTGGATCCACCTGAAGGAGCCGCGCAGCATCGAGCCGCGCTCGAACATGCCGGACTTCGGCTTCCTGCTGACGAACGAGCTCGATACGTCGCTCTCTTCGAAGAAGCTCTCCGTCCTGCGGGGTCTCGGTCACCCCTACTCCGACGAAGAGATCGCGAACGCGGCCGACGACGCCTGGGCCGAGGCCGCCACCGTCGTCGCCTCCCTGCAGAAGGACGGGCTCACGCTCTCCGAGGAGAACATGCGCAGCGAGGCGCTGGCCCTGATCGCCTACCTCCAGGCCCTCGGCACCGCGGTGACGCGGGAATCCTTCGAGGCCTCGCGAATGGAGAGTGCACCGTGACGGAAGACTGGGTCGCCATCTACAAGTTCGGCCGCCTTGCGCTGCTGGCTCTCGTGCTGGCCGGGATCACCGCCTACCTGTACCGCCCCGCCAACCGGGAACGCCTGGAAGCGCCGGCGCGGCGCATGCTCGAAGAGGACGAGGGATGAACGACGAACTGCACGAGAAGATCGCCGAGCTCCCGACCGAAGGCGCGCCGATGCGCGACGGCATCGAAGAGGAAGACAACCCGATCCCGCCGTGGTTCAACTGGACCTTCGTCGCGTCGATCCTCTTCGCCTGCATCTACACGCCCTACTACCTGTTCTCCGGCTGGTCCGCCGAGGGTCAGTGGCGGGCCGAGGTCGAGACCGCCCAGGCGGTGATCGCGGCGAACCGCCCGGAGCTGCCCTCGGAGAACCCGTTCCGCGGCGACGCCGCGGCCATCGAGGAGGGCCGCGAGGTGTTCGCCACGACCTGCGCCGCCTGCCACCTCGCGGACGGCCGCGGCCTGGTCGGGCCGAGCCTGGTCGATCCCTACTGGAAGTACGGGGACGACGACGAGGCGCTGTACGTGAGCGTGGCCGAAGGGCGCCCGCTCGGGATGCCGCCCTGGGGCGTGCAGCTCGGGTCCGAGAAGATCTGGAAGGCCCTGGCGTACCTGGAGACGCTGCCGAAGTCCGACGAACCGGGGGTGGGTGCGCCCGACGCCGCTCCGCCCGGGAGCTAGGGCGCCGTGCTGAGCGCGCGCCCCGTCCGGGGTCGTTTCCGGACGCTTCGAACCTGGGCCAACGTCGTCCTGATCGCCGTGCTCCTCGGCATCCCGTGGATCCGCATCCAGGGCGACCCGCTCGTGTGGCTCGACATCCCGGGGCGCAAGTTCCACGTGTTCGGCCTCGTGATCTTCCCCCAGGAGCTCCTCTTCCTCTGGCTCCTGATCGCCGGCGTCGCGCTCGCGCTCTTCCTCTTCACGGCGCTGGCCGGCCGCGTGTGGTGCGGCTGGGCCTGCCCGCAGACCGTCTTCACGGACGTGTTCGCTGGGATCGCGCGCCGCATCCAGGGCTGGAGCGCCGGGGGCCCGCCGCGCCGCATCGCCCCCTGGCGAAAGGCGCTCACCCATCTCGTGTTCCTCGCGATCGCGCTGGTCGTGGGCGTGCACGTGGTCGGATACTTCCACCCGATCGACGCACTGCTCGCTTCGACCTTCCGGGGAGAACCCCCGGCCGTCGCCGGCGGCTTCGTCCTCGTCCTCTCGGCCCTGGCCTATCTGGACTTCGCCTTCGTGCGCCAGACCTTCTGCAAGTTCCTCTGCCCCTACGCCCGGCTCCAGAGCGTGCTCTTCGACCGCGACACGCTCGTGATCGGCTACGACGCCGCGCGCGGCGAGCCCCGCGGCAAGCGCGGTTCGACCGCCGGAGACTGCGTGGACTGCGGGCTGTGCGTGGCCGTCTGCCCGTCGGAGATCGACATCCGCGACGGCATGCAGCTCGAGTGCATCACCTGCACCCAGTGCATCGACGCCTGCGACGGCGTGATGGCCCGCCTCGGGCGGAAACGCGGCCTGATCGACTACCGGGCCTGGGTGAGCCTCGAGGGCCTGCGCGAAGCCCGGATCTTCCGCTCCCGGGTGCTGGTCTACACGACGATGCTCGCGGTCATCGCGGGTTCGTTCCTCGTCCTGCTCGGCCAGCGGGTTCCCGTCGACTTCGACGTCGAGCACAACCGGAGTCAGATGTTCGGCTCCACCGGGGACGGCCGGCTCACGAACGCCTACACCGTGTTCATCACCAACCGCGACCGCGAGGCCCACGCCTTCGAGATCCTGCTCGACGCACCGGACGGCTTCGAGCTGGTCGCCGGGAGCAACCCGGTCTCGGTCGCCCCCATCCGGCACGTCGAGACGCGCGTGTTCGTGGTGGTCGACCCGGGCGCGCCGGAGCTCGGCGCCGGTGCGATGCCCATCTCCTTCCGACTCCGGCGCAGCGACGGCGAGATCCGCGAGCTCGTCCGCGAGTCCACCTTCGTCGCCCCGGTTTCGGCCCAGGGGTCTGCACAGCAAGGAGCCTTCCATGGCGGATGATCGACGTGAACCCTGGCCCTGGATCATCGCGAGCCTGCTCGGCGGAATGATCAGCGTCTCGCTCCTCTTCCTGGCGACGGCGATCCGCAACCCGGACCCGACCGTCGTCGACGACGCCTACCGGGCAGGGCTCGAGTACGCCCGCGAGCTCGAACGGCCGGGCGCCGGCGGTGAGTGAATCGACGGCCGGGGCCCCCGGAACGTCCGAGACGGGTCTCTTCCTCGACGGGCTCCGCTGCGCGGGCTGCGTCGGGCGGGTGGAGCGGGCGCTGCGCGAGCTGCCCGGCGTCCGCGAGGCCGTCGTCAACTACACGAACCACCGCGCGCGGGTGAGCCACGATGCGAAGGAGGCGCCGACCGAAGCCCTGGTCGGCTGCATCGAGGAGCTCGGCTACGAAGCCACGCCCTACGATCCGGCCGCCCTCGATCGCCCGGCGGAGCAGCAGGCCCGCGACGCGCTGGTTCGCGTGCTCGTGGCGGCATTCCTGGCCGGCAACGTGATGTGGCTCGCCGTCGCGCTCTACATCGGCGCCTTCGAGGGCATCGACGAGACGACGCGACGGGGCCTGCGCTGGATCGCGGTCGCCCTCTCGGTCCCCGCGGTCACCTGGTGCGCCGCGCCCTTCTGGAAGGGGGCCTTCCGCGGGCTCCGCTCGGGGACGATCCCGATCGACGTGCCGGTCGTGCTCGGGATCAGCGTCTCCTTCGCCGCCTCGATCGCGGCGACGCTCGGCGAAAGCCACCACGTCTACATCGACTCGGCCGCGATGATCGTCTTCCTCGTCCTGCTCGGTCGAACGCTCGAACGGCGGGCCCGTGCGCGTGCCTCGGCCGCGGTGGAATCGCTGGCCGCGCTCGCCCCGGAGACGGCACGGCGAAGGAGCGGTGCCGGTCTCGAAACGGTGCCCCGGGACGAGCTCGTGGCCGGCGACGTCATCGTCGTCGCCCCCGGCGAGGGCGTTCCCGCCGACGCGATCCTCCTCTACGGCGAGAGCGAGTTCGACGAAGCCCTGCTCTCGGGGGAGTCGCTCCCCGTGACCCGGGGCCCCGGTGACGCCGTGGTCGGCGGCTCGCGCAACCTCCTCGCGGAGATCGAGCTGCGGGTGACCGCCGCGCCGCGCGAAGGCAACCTCGCACGCATGGTCGCCCTGCTCGAGCGGGCCCAGACCGAAAAGCCCCGGGTCCAACGGCTCGTCGATCGCGTCGCCACCGTCTTCGCGCCGGCGGTGCTCGCCATCGCCGCCCTGACCGCGGTGATGACGGCCCTGCGCGGCGCGGCGCCCCTCGACGTCGCCCTCTACACCGCTGCCGTCCTGATCGTCGCCTGCCCGTGCGCTCTCGGGCTCGCGACCCCTGCGGCCATCACCGCGGCGATCGGCCGCGCGGCCGCCAAGGGCATCCTGTTCAAGTCGGGCGAAGCCATCGAACGCTGTGCGCGCGTCGACCGCGTGATCCTCGACAAGACCGGAACGCTCAGCGAAGGGCGGCTCACGCTCGAACGGATCGATGCGGCCGAGGGCCGCGATGCGAAGGACGTCCTGCGGGCCGCCGCCTCCGCCGAAGGGACGAGTCTCCACCCGGTGGCGACCGCCATCGCCCGCGCCGCCGCGGAGGCGGGCCTCGACGTGCGCGAGCGGACGCACCGCACCGCCCGCGCGGGGCTCGGCGTCGCCGCCGGCGAAGGCGACGACCGCGTGCTCGTCGGCTCCGAGAAGTGGCTCGCCGAGCACGGCCTCGTTCCGGACGCACGTCTCGAAGCCGCCGCGCGCGAGGCCCGGGAGCGCGGCGCTTCCCTCGCCTTCGTCGCCGAAGACGCTGCGGTCACGGGCCTGCTCGCCTTCTCGGACGCACCGCGCGAGGACGCGGCCCGCGCGGTCGAACGGCTCGGTGCCCTCGGCAGCGAGACCTCCCTGCTGAGCGGGGACCACGCGAGCGCCGTCGCGCGGGCCGCCGCCCGCGCCGGGATCGAGACCTTCGCCGCCGAGGTGTCTCCCGAGGAGAAGGTCGAATCCGTCGCGCGCCACCAGGCGGCGGAAGAATGCGTGCTCATGGCCGGGGACGGCATCAACGACGCGGCGGCCCTCGCGGCCGCGGACGTCGGCATCGCCATGGCCCGCGGTGCCGACGTGGCGATCCACGCCGCCGACGTGGTGATCCGGGCGCCGCGGCTCGAGGCCCTGCCCGACGCCGTCGAGCTCTCGCGGGTGACGCTTCGGCGCATCCGCCAGAACCTGGCCATGGCCATCGGCTACAACATCGTCGCGATCCCTCTGGCCGCGACGGGCGTGCTCACGCCGCTCTGGGCGGCGGTCGCGATGAGCCTCTCTTCGGTCGCGGTGACGGCGAACAGCATCCGCCTGCTCCGCTGGGAGCCGGGCTCATGAGGGCAGCGGGATGAGCTTCCTCGCCATCACCATCCCGGCCTCGCTCCTGCTCGCGGGCGTGCTGCTGTGGATCGTCGTGCGTTCCGTCCGGCGCGGGGAGTTCGACGATTGGGAAGGGCCGGCCCACCGCCATCTCGAGGACGACGACGCCTGCCCGGAGCGCGAAGAACGGGCCGAGGCCGCGGAGCCTCCGCCGAGCCGCTAGCCCGCCGGGCTCGCGCGCCTAGTACTCGACCTCGGCCACGAGCTGGCCGCCCTCGTCCCGCACGACCCGCATGCGGGCCATGCACGCCATGCAGTAGACGCGGTCCCCGATGCGGAGCTCGCGGTTCGAGCGGATCACGACCTTGCACACGGGGCAGAGGACTTCGTTCGGGGCGAGCGAATCGCCCGCACCCTCCCAGCGGCGGTAGAACTTCCGGTACTTCTTCGGGACCTCGTCGAAGCCCGTGTCGTCCAGGAGTTCGTAGCGCTTGCGCGGCGCATCCGGGTTCATCTCGACGATCTGCCCGCTCACAGCCCCACCCCCAGGCGCTCCACCGCCTCGAGGTAGCTCCGGCCGAGCTGCTCGCGCTCGTCGACCGGGACCTTCAGCTCCCCCATGGCGTCTTCGAAGGAGGCAAGCACGAGCGGGTCGAGCTGGCTGCGCACGCGCGCCAGGCGATGGCGCAGGGTCGGGTGGTGCTTCAGGCGCCGTCCGAGCTCCCGCTCGCCGAACCCGATGTGCCGGCGCTCGTCCTTGATGATCCCCTGCAGCACTTCCCGCGTGACCGGGTCCGCGTGCTGCGCGTGGGTGTGGAAGGTGGCGAACTCCATCGCTTCGAGGATCACGTTCTGGGCGAAGATCGCCGCCTCCCAATCCCGCTCGGCGACGAGCGCCTGGAGCCGGGAACGGAAGTCCCGCAGGCGCGGCGTCGCACGGCGCTCGATCTCCTCCTCCGGGTCGGCCACGCCGAGCTCGACGAGCCGGTTGCGCAGCACCTCGAGGTGCCGGCCTTCGTCCACGACCTGGGTCGAGAGGAAGATCTTCGTCAGCCGGTTGGGCGCCCCCGCGACGAGGCCGCTGGCTCCATCGAGCGCAGCGGTCTCTCCGACGCAGTAGTTGCAGAGCACCGTGATGAGCCGGTCCTTCTCCGAGGCGTCCATGTCCTCGGAAGCGGGCGGCGAATGGGCCTGATGGCCGTACTCGCTCCCCGAGAGATAGCCCTGGACCGAATCGAACCAGAACTGGAAGGAGTGAACCCGCTCCTCGAACTCTTCGGGGGTGAGGCCATGGACCTCGGCCGACTCTGCCATCGGGGTCTCCTCTAGGGCTGCGACGGCGTCTGGTAGTCGATCCCGATCCGCCCGAGCCGCGTCTTGAACTCATGCAGGACCGTGTCCGAGAGCAGCCCCTCCATCTGGTCCGGTTCGAGATCCGAGAGGTTCTGCCCCTGCCACGTGCCTTCGCCCGTGCCGCCGGCCTCGCGCGCCTGGCGGCGCATCTCGTCGAGCTCCTTGCGGTTCTCGTCGCCGCGGAACTGGTCCGCGAAGGTGGCGAGCATGTAGTAGGACATCTCCTTCTGCATCTTCTCGATCTCGGCCTTCTTCTCCGGCTGCGCCTTGATCAGGGCCCCGATGTAGTTCTCACCGAACCCGACGTGACGCCGCTCGTCGGCGATCGTACCGGCGAGGGTTTGAGCGAACTTCGGGTTGAGCTCCTTGTTGGCCGCGTGCGTCATCTCGAAGACGCTGAAGGCCATCCCTTCGAGGATGATGTTCTGGCCGACCACGCCGGGGATGAAGTCCTTGTTGTCGACCTTCTCGAGCAGCCGCTCGGCGAACTTCACGAGGTTCGGGTTCGCGTACTCGCGGATCGTCGACTCGAGATCCTGCTTCTTGACGCCGAGGTCGAACAGGCGCTGGGTGAACACTTCCACGTGTCGCGCTTCGTCGAGGGTCTGGGTGGCGAGGAAGCGCTTCGCGGCTTCGTCGGGCGCGGCGTTGATCAGGCCCGAGGAGGCGGCCAGGGCACAGCGCTCGCCGACGACCATCTGGGTCGTGACCTGGATGGCCTGCTGCCGCATGAGGTCGTTCTCGAGAACGAGCGCGGGCTCCTTGGCGTCGGCCTTGTGACCGAACTCCGTGTCTTCGAGGTAGCCCTGGGGGCAGGACTCCAACCAGTACTGGATCGAGTAACCCGAGAGAAAATCCGACATGTCGTCCTCCGTCTGCGGTGCTGCGAGACCTGGGAGGGATGCATCGCAAGCGCCGTGCCAGAAATCCGACGTCGAGTTCGCCTTTCGTGTCGGCTGAGCGACAGCCCGCCCCACCCGGCCCGGGAAGGCGTGACGGATGGGCACAGAACGGCCGGTGCGGTTTCCTCGGATTGACCCCCACCGGGAGTTCCCCACAATGGGGGCAGTGGAAACCCGCGACTTCCAAACGGATCTCCAGACCCGGCTGGCCTTCCTGAACCTCGACGCGGGCGAGCTCCGCCTCCTGGCGAGCCTGCGCCCCGACGTCGAGAAGCGGGCGGACACGCTCGTCTCGGCCTTCTACCGGCACCTGCTCTCCTTCGAGGAGACCCGCGGGCTGCTCTCGGACCCGGCCGTGAAGGCCCGCCTCCTGAAGAGCCAGCGCGCGTACCTGATCTCGCTCTTCGGCTCGGACATCGACGAGACCTACGTCGCCGAGCGGCTGCGGATCGGGGAGGTCCACGCGCGGATCGGGCTCGAACCGCGCTGGTACCTCGGCGCCTACACCCTCTACTTCACGCTGCTCATGCCGATCGTGCGCGACGCCTTCGGCCAGGCCGTCGACCGCTGCGAGCTCGCCCTCTCCGCACTGATGAAGCGCCTGATGCTCGATGCGCAGCTCGCGATGGAGACCTACATCGCGCGCCACGAGGAGCAGCTCGAGCACCTGAACCGCGAGCTCGCCGAAGCGAGCCGCTCCCTCACCCGCACCCTCGACGACCGCACCCACGAGCTGCGCCAGACGAGCCGGCGCGCGCGCGCCGCCGAGGACCTCGCCTCCGTCGCCACGCTGGCCGCCGGCCTCGCCCACGAGATCGGGACGCCCATGAGCGTGATCCAGGGCCACGCCGAAGCGCTCGAACCCGCCGTCTCCGACGAGAAGGCCCGCTGGCGGCTGAACACCATCCGCGACCAGATCGACCGGATCTCGCGCATCATCCAGGCGCTCTTGAACATGGCGCGGCCGCGCGAGTCGATCCGCGAGCCCGTCGCGCTCGAGCCCCTGCTCGAGACGACCCTCTCCTTCCTCGGCGTGAAGCTCCGGCGGCTCGCCGTCGAGGTGAAGACGGACTACCAGCCGACGCCCTCGGTCCTCGGGGACCCGGAGAAGCTCCAACAGCTCTTCTTGAACCTCGCCCTCAACGCCGCCGACGCCATGGCCGAAGGCGGCGGCACCCTGACCGTCTCCCTCCGTCCCGGCGCGGAGGAAACACTCGAGCTGACCTTCGCGGACACCGGCGCGGGCATGGATGCGGACCAGCTCGCGCACATCTTCGAGCCGTTCTTCACCACCAAGCCCGCGGGCCAGGGCAACGGCCTCGGCCTGGTCGTCGCCCAGGGCATCGTGGGCGACCACGGGGGCGTCCTCGACGTGACGAGCGAAGTCGGCAAGGGAACGTGCTTCGAGATCCGGCTCCCGCTGGCGCAGGCGAAGGCCGACGCTCCGGAGACGGCCTAGGCCAACCGCTAGGCGTTGGCGCTCAGGTACGCGGCGCGCAGCAGATCCGACTCGGTGACCAGGCCGACGATGTGCGGCGGGTCGGCCTCGAAGTCCGCCGCCATGAGACACGGCGCATCCGCCTCGAGCATCTTCTCGACGGCGTCCGAGAGCGGCATGTGGACGGGGACCGGCAGCCCGGGCCGCACCCAGCGGCCGATGCCCGACTCCTGATCGAGGCTGCCGTCGAGGGCTGCCTGGGCCAGATCCCGGTGCAGGATCCAGCCGGGGGGCGCTCCGCGAGCCAGCACCGGCAGCGACCGGACCCGCGCCATCTCCATGAGCTCGAGGGCGGCCCGCGGGTCGGCATCCGGCTCGATCCGGATGAACTGCCTCCGCATCAGATCTTGGACCGCGTGCATGCCCGAGTTGGGTGCAGAGCGCGTGCCAAGCGCGGGGCGAAGACCGCCCGGCGCAGCGGGACGACATGAGACTTATTGCTACACTCAGTCCGAGAGTGTGCCTTCTTGGCTCGACTCGACCGGCGGGGAGCCCGGAGAGCCGCCTCAGCGCCCCTCCCGCTGGCACGGGCCGTGCTTTGGCGAAGGGTAGCTATGAGTGAACGGCGACACGTCTTGGTGGTCGACGACGACGACGCGATGCGCGAAATGGTCGTCTCGGTGCTTTGCGATCAGGGCTTCGAGGCCCACGGCGAGTCGGGAGCCGACAAGGCCCTCGAACGGCTGCGCGACCTCGATGCCGACGCGGTGGTCTCGGACATCCGCATGCCCGGCCGGAGCGGGCTCGAGCTGGTGGCGGAGATCCGCGCCGTGCGGCCGGGAACCCCGGTGATCCTGATGACCGCCTTCGGCTCGATCGACTCGGCCGTCGAGTCCATGCGCGCCGGCGCCTTCGACTACATCACCAAGCCCTTCAAGCGCGAAGAGCTGCTGCTCGCCCTGGAGCGCGCCTTCGAGACCCGCGCCCTCGAAGAGGAGAACCGGCGCCTGCGCCGCGCCGTCGACCGGACGAGCGCCTTCGGCGACCTGATCGGCGAGAGCGACGCGATGCGCGAGATCTTCGCGCTGATCCGCAAGGTCGCGGACAACCGGAGCAGCGTCCTCATCACGGGCGAGAGCGGCACGGGCAAGGAGGTCGTCGCGAGGACGCTCCACTTCTCCAGCTCGCGCAAGGACCGCCCGTTCATCCCGATCAACTGCACGGCCATCCCCGAAGGCCTGCTCGAGAGTGAACTCTTCGGCCACGTGCGCGGTGCCTTCACGGGCGCGCACGCTTCGAAGCGAGGGCTCTTCGAGGAAGCGAACGGCGGAACGCTCTTCCTCGACGAAATCGGGGACATGGGCCTCGGCCTGCAGAGCAAGCTCCTCCGCGTCCTCCAGGATCGGGAGATCCGGCCGGTCGGCGGGAACCACACCGTCAAGGTGGACGTCCGCATCGTGACCGCCACCAACAAGGAGCTCGAGGCCGAGATGGACGAGGGCCGCTTCCGGCGCGACCTCTTCTACCGGCTGAACGTGATCCCGATCCACATCCCGCCCCTGCGCGAGCGGCCGGACGACGTCCGCCCCCTGGCGGAGGCCCTGCTCGAGAAGCACGCCGACGGCGAGACGCGCACGCTCTCGCCGGGCGCCCTCGCGCGGCTCATGCGCTGCAACTGGGAGGGGAACGCTCGGGAGCTCGAGAACGTGATCGAGCGCGCGCTCGCGCTCTGCGACGGCGAGCGGATCGAGGAGGAGGACCTGCCGCTCGGCGACGAGGGCGCCGCCGCCAGCGGGACCGACGGCGACCTGCGGGCCTTCGCGAAGCATCGCGTCACGCTCCACGACCTCGGCGACCGCTACATCGACCTCGTGCTCTCGGAAACGGGCGGCAACAAGGTCCGCGCGGCCGAGATCCTCGGAATCAATCGGCGAACCCTCTACCGGCGCGGCGAGCGCCGCCGCGCCTCGGCCGAGGAGAGCAAGGCCGGCTAGCTGCCGGCGGGGCGATCTCCGATGTAGGCGCGTCGCAGGAGATCGGTCTCCGTCGCGATCCCGACCGCCTTGTCGCCCTCGACGACGACCACGCAGCCGATCTTGTAGCGATCGAGGAGCCGGGCGACGTCCGAGAGCGGCGTGTCCGGCGCCACGGTGTGGACGTCGGTCGCCATCACCTCGCCGACGCGCACCGTGCGCAGGAACTCCCGGCGCCGTTCCTCGGCGACCGGCAGCGCCTTCGTGAGAGAGGCCTTCAACAGATCGCGCTGCGAGACGATGCCGACGAGCCGTCCCTCGTCGAGCACGGCGAAGTGCCGGACTCGCCCGAGCTGGACGAGCTCCGAGACGTAGTCGAGATCGTCGTCCGGCGACATGTGGACGAAGTCGGCCTGCATGATCTCCGAAACCGGTACCTCGCGCGGATCCATGGCTCCTCCTCGGCGAGCGCTGCTTGACGCTCGCCGCCTCGTTCCCTGCAGCGTTGCATCGATCGTGCCGCACTCCGGACGCCTCTGCCGCCGGGGACGGCTCGGGCAGTGGGGCGTTCTGGCGCAGGCGGGCCCGAAAGGCGCACCGCAGCGCTCTGCCCTGCTGGCATGCGACTTGAAATCGCTTGCATGCGCCGCGAAGCGTCTTAGATCTACGGAACAGGAGGAAACGCAATGCCCCCGAACCCGGCTCCCCTTTCGACCGTCCTCGTCGCCACGGACTTCTCCGAGTGCGCGAACGTGGCGCTGGCCTGGGGGAGGCTCCTCGGCAAGCAGCGGGGCGCGCGCCTCGTGCTGCAGCATGCGCTGGCACCGCCCCAGGGCGCGCCGGGGTTCCCCGAGTTCGCGGCCTACCCGGCCGAGCTCCACGTCCAGTACCGCAAGGCGGTGAGCGACCGGCTCGACGAAGAGGTCCAGCGGCTCCGGGCCGAGGGCATCGACGCGGTGAGCGACCTGCGGGTCGGCCCCGCCTCCCCGACGATCCTCGCCGCCGCCGAGGAGCACGAGGCCGACCTGATCATCAGCGGGACCCGCGGCCTGCGCGGCCTGCGCCACCTCGTGCTCGGCAGCACGGCCAAGCGCCTGGTCCAGCATTCCGCGGTACCGGTGCTGACGGTCCAGACGGACATGCTGCCCCCCGAGCAGCTGAAGCGCGTGCTCGTGCCGACGGACTTCTCCGAAGACGCCGCCCTCGCGCTGCAGACGGCCCTCGATCTGTTCGGCGCCGGGGAGGAGACCGAGTTCGTGCTCTTCCACGCGTTCCACATCCCGCCGGAGTACATCCACCTGGCCGGCGGCTTCGTCCTCTCCGACATGACGCGGGGCGCCCTCGAGCAGGCGCGCGCGGAGCTCGAGAAGGCCGCGAAGCCCCTCGGCGAGAAGGGCTACCGGATCACGACCGCCTGCATGGAGGGCGACGCCGCCGAGGGCATCGAGAGCGAGGCGCGCCGCCGCGACGTCGACCTGATCGCCATGGGCACGCACGGACGATCGTTCCTGCCGCACCTGCTGCTCGGCAGCACCGCGGAGCGGGCGGTGGGCCGCGCGCCCTGCCCCGTGCTGACGGTCCGCAGAAACCGAGACGAAGGGGAGAACTGATGTCCGACCTGAAAGACCGGATCCAGGCCGAAGCCGACGAGCTGCGCAGTCTTCGCGACGAGCTGCGCGTCCAGATCCACCTGGCGAAGCTCGAAGCCCAGGAACGCTACGAAGCGGCGGAGAAGAGCTGGGAGCACCTCGAGGCGAAGCTCAACCTGCTCGCTTCCGAGACCCGCGCCTCGGCGCAGGACGTGGGCGACGCCGCCCGTCTCCTGCTCGACGAGATCCGCGAGGGCTACGAGCACGTACGCAAGCTCGTGTAGCGCGAAGGCCGCTGGCGCAGGAGGTCGCTCTCCTGCGCCGGGCCGCCTCAGCGCCTCGGCGGCTGGGACATTCCACCCCGCGGGCCGGACGGGCGCACACGGGAGAAGCGCTGAGATCCAGGGGAGCTTGGTCCCGCACTTGCATGTGCTGATTTCGGCACCTGTCGGTGCAGGGGACGGCGATGCTCTCGAAATCACAAGCGCGCGGGTTCTTCGTCGGAGGAACCCTCTTCTTCAGTGCGATCTTCATCTTCCTCACGATCGATACGCTCCGCGAGATCCCGAAGCTCCAGAACCAGGACCGCATGACCGAATCGGTCGTTCGCGGCAAGCACATCTGGGACAAGAACAACTGCATGGGCTGCCACACGATCCTCGGTGAGGGCGCCTACTACGCGCCGGAGCTGACGAGGGTGGTCGAGCGCCGCGGCGCCGAGTGGATCGCGATCTTCTTGCGCGACCCCGAGGCCATGTTCCCGGGCCAGCGGCGCATGATCCAGTACGACTTCAGCGAGCAGGAGATCGAGGACGTGATCGCGTTCCTCGGTTGGATCGGCGAGATCGACACGAACGGCTTCCCGCCGGAGCCGGACCTCGCCCGAGCCGTGGTCGTCGCAACCGCCACGCCGGATGCGGGCCTGCCGACGCCGGCCTTCTTCAGCAGCGTCTGCATTGCCTGCCACGCCGTGGGCGGAAGCGGCGGTGTGGTCGGCCCCGCCCTCGACGGCGTGGGGTCCCGGCTCTCCGTCGCCGAGCTCGACCGCTGGCTGGCGGATCCGCCGGCGGTGAAACCCGGCACCGCCATGCCGAAGCTCGACATGTCCGACGCCACCCGCTCCGAGCTCGTCCAGTGGCTCGCGAGCCTTCGCTAGAGGTGCCCCGATGAAGTTTCGATCCCAGCGTGTGGCCTACCTCTTCTTCGCGACTTCGCTCGCACTCTTCTGCCTCCAGATCGTCTTCGGCTTCATCATGGCCGTGGCGCACATGGGCTTCGACGTCCTCCACGACTACATCCCGTTCAACGCCGCCCGCGCGAGCCACCTGAACCTGCTCGTCGTCTGGCTGCTCTCGGGCTTCATGGGCGCGGCGTACTACATGATTCCCGAGGAAGCGGACCGCGAGCTCTACAGCGAGAAGCTCGCCGTGGTCCAGTGGGCGGCGCTCGTCATCGTCGGGGTGATCGCGCTCATCGGTTTCCAGATGAACTGGTGGGAAGGACGCAAGTTCCTCGAGATCCCGCGTCCCCTCGACTATCTGGTGGTGGTCGACGTGCTGCTGTTCATCTTCAACATCGGCATGACGCTCTGGTTCGGGAAGCGATTCACGACGACGAGCATCGTGCTCTTCGTCGGTCTCACGGCCGCCGCCCTCCTCTACCTGCCGGGCATGATCACCTTCGACAGCCAGGTGATCGATTCCTACTTCCGATGGTGGGTGGTGCACCTCTGGGTCGAGGGCGTCTGGGAGCTGATCATGGGTGGCATCATGGCCTTCCTGTTGATCAAGCTGACGGGCGTCGACCGCGAGGTGATCGAGAAGTGGCTCTACGTGATCGTCGGATTCACGTTCCTGTCGGGCATCCTCGGAACGGGCCACCACTACTACTACATCGGCACGCCCGACTACTGGCTCTGGATCGGCGGCATCTTCTCCGGCCTCGAGCCCCTGGCCTTCCTCGGCATGGCGCTCTACGCGGTCGCCATGGCCCGGGCGGGCGGCATGCGCCACCCGAACCGCATTGCTCTGTTCTGGACGGTCGGCTGCGGCGTGATGTCCTTCGTCGGCGCCGGCTTCCTGGGCTTCGCGCACACCCTCCCCCAGGTGAACCTCTGGACCCACGGCACCATGATCACCGCCATGCACGGACACATGGCCTTCTGGGGTGCGTACGTGATGGTCGTCCTGGCCATGATCTCCTACGCCATGCCGCAGCTCACGGGGCGCAAGCTCTTCGACCACTGGGCAGCGGAGTGGGCGTTCTGGATCTCGAACATCGGCATGATCGGCATGACGGGGGCCTTCGCGGTCGCGGGAATCACGCAGGTCTATCTCGAGCGCAAGGCCGGCATGGACTTCCTGGCGGTGCAGGAAGCGATCGAGGTGCACTTCCTCGGCCTGGTGCTGGCCGCGTGCCTGCTGACTCTCGGCATCGGTCTCTACATCTGGAACTTCGCCCAGCACGGCTTGCCGAGCGACGAGGCCCTCGAAACCGGGAACGCCGGGTGAGCGGCCCTGCGCCGGTGCCGTCCGCCGCGCCGGGCGAAGCACCGTGGTACCGGCCCGTCGCGAACGAGTGCCAGGTCTTCGAGACGGCCTTCACGCAGAAGGTCCCCCTGCTCCTGAAGGGGCCGACGGGTTGCGGGAAGTCCCGGCTCGTCGAGCACATGGCCGCACGGCTGGGGCGACCGCTCGTCACCGTTGCCTGCCACGACGAGACGAGCGCCGTCGACCTCACCGGGCGCTACCTCGTCGAGGGCGGCGACACGGTCTGGCAGGACGGGCCCGTGACCCGCGCCGTCCGCCAGGGCGCGATCCTCTACCTCGACGAGTTCGCCGAGGCGCGCAGCGACGTCGTGGTGGTCGTCCACCCGCTCTCGGACCATCGCCGCACGCTCTACGTCGAGCGCCACGACGAGGAGATTCCGGCGGCCGAGGGCTTCATGCTGGTCGCGAGCTACAACCCAGGCTACCAGCGCGGCTTGAAAGAGCTGAAGCCCTCGACGCGGCAGCGCTTCCTCGCCCTGTCGCTCGGCTATCCGGAGCCCGAGGTCGAACTCGAGATCCTGCGGGGCGAAACCGGAATCGATCCGCACCACGGGAAGCGGCTCTGCGCCCTCGTCCGCCGCATGCGCGAACTCGAGCCACTGGGCCTGGCGGAGATGCCCTCGACGCGGCTGATCGTGAACGCGGCGCGGCTGATCGACGCGGGCCAGCCGCCGCGCGCCGCCTGCAACGCCGCCCTGGTCGAGGCGTTGACCGACGACGCCGAGATCGCCGAGGGCCTGCGAGACCTCGTCGCCCTGGCCTTCTGATGGCCGGCGGGCCCCACATCGAGCTCGACTGGGAAGAAGGGGTCTTCCGCGGTCTGCTCTCGATCTGGAAGCGCCTCCGCAGCGAACCGGCTCCGAACCCACAGGCAGCGAACCTGGCCGATTCGGAACGCGCGCTTTCGACCCTCGCCCAGATTCTGGCGCGGGAGCCCGTTCGGCTCCTGCCGGCGCGCGGAGTCGGTGGCGTCCGCGGGCGCGATCTCCTGATTCCGCCGCGCTTCGACCTCGCCGAGGATCCCGAGGCCAACCGGCGCCTGCTCGTGGTGCGGACGGCGGTCGCCGCGGAGCTGCGCCGGCTCGTTCGCGAGCGGCGCCTCCCTTCGGAGCGCATCGGCGACCCCCTCGAAGCACTGCGTCTGGCACGAGAGGCCGTCGACTCGCTGGGTCGCCAGTTCGCGGGCTTCCCCCGCATGCACGCCGAGGCGGCGGCGCTGACGCTGTCGGTGCGGCCCGACCCCTCCTCACTCCGCGGCCGCGCGCGGCTCGTCGAAGAAGCACGCCAGGCCGCGCTTCGGGGAGAGCGGCCCTGGACCGAGCCCGAGAGACGGGCCGCGATCGAGGCCGCGCCGCTGAAGGGCCCCGCAAGCCCGGGCATCGCGATCTGGGGGGAGCTGCTCGAGGCTCCGGAAGACCTGAAGAGCCTCGGCGCCTCGCCGGAGCAACCGCCCGGGCCCTCGGAGATCGAGAGCGAGGCCGACGCGCCGGCCATCGAAGCCCTGCGCCGCGTCGAGCTCGACGAGAAGGAGCAGGAGGACGCCGTCCTGATCCACAACTTCGAGAAGGCCGAGACGCTCGACGCGTACGACGGAGGCGCGCGCGACGTGGACGGAGCCGACGAACTCGATGCCCACCTCGATGCGCTCGACTCCGTCGACCTCGGCGACCTGCTCCGCAGCGACGACGAAGCCCACTCGCTCCTTCGTGCGGACCTGGCCCTCGGACTCGACATCCCGGACGCCGCGGACGCGACGAGCCAGGAGCCCGGCATCCCCTACGACGAGTGGGATGCGCGCAAGAAGCGCTACCGGCCCGAGTGGTGCACGGTCTTCCCGAGCCCGGCGCGCGAAACGCGCCCCGGCTGGGCGGCCGGCCGGCTGCGAGACCACGCACGGCTCGTCGACGAGCTCTTCCACCGGCTCGCGCTCCAGCGTTCGCAGCTCCGACCGCGCAGCCGCCAGCTCGACGGCGAGGACGTCGACCTCGGCGCCCTCGTCGAGTCCCACGGCTCCCGCTGCGCAGGCCGCGGGATGGACCCGAGGCTCTACGTCCGGCAGGCCCGCCAGCGGCGGGACTTCGCGACCACCGTCCTCCTCGACCTGTCTCTCTCGACCGACTCCTGGGTGGATGGGCGCCGCGTTCTCGACGTCGCCCGCGACGCCGTGACGGTCCTCGGCGAAGTCGCACACCGGCTCGACGACGCGCTCCAGATCCTCGGCTTCTCGAGCCACACGCGGAACCAGTGCCGCGTCTGGGAGGTGAAGGGTTTCGGCGAGACCTGGCCCGCCGTACGGGACCGGCTCGGCGCCCTCGAGCCCCGCGGCTACACGCGGATCGGCCCGGCGATCCGCCACGCGACCGCCTGCCTCGCCGCCGAACCTGCGGACCGCCGCCTGCTACTTCTGGTCAGCGACGGCAAGCCGACGGACTACGACCGCTATGAAGGACGCTACGGCATCGCCGACGTCCGCCAGGCCCTCCGCGAAGCCGAGACGGCGGGCGTCCACCCGCACGCCCTGGCCGTCGACGCCGTCGCGCGCGACTACCTGCCGCCGATGTTCGGACCCGGGAGGTGGCACGTGCTGAGTCACCCGGAGCGCCTGCCCGAAGCCCTGACCGAGGTCCACGGCCGTTTCACGACCGCGTGAGTCGGGCCTACCAGGTCACCTGCACGGCCGCGCCGCCCACCGTCGGGACGAGCTTCCAGTCGAAGCGGCTGCCCGACTTCATGCCGAAGCGCACCTGGTAGTCCTCGACGTCCTGGGGGCCGCGCCAGGGCGCGCTCCAGATGTGCGCCTCGCCGACGATCAGCCCGATCGCGAGGTTCTTGTAGGCGTCGTCGGAGTCACCGAACGCCCAGGTCACCCCTGCGCCGGCGGCGTTCAGGAAGACGTTGCCCGCGTGGGCCTTCCAGTTCTTCCGCTCCTCGGCCTTCTTCGCGACCTCCTGGAAGAGTTCCTCCGCACGCTTCAAGCGGGCGATCTTGTCCCGGCGTGTGGCCGTCTTCATGTACTTGAGCTCTTCGGCGCCGTGCCGGCCCGGGTGCTTCTGGACGAGGAGACGCGTCGTCCCGATCGTCGCCTTCACGGCGGTGGTGATGTAGTCGACACGGTTGGCGGAGTCGCTCGTCGCGATGGCGCGGCCCGTGCCAATCACGATGCCGGAGGCGTAGGCGCCGGTCCATCCCCACTGCCAGCGCTGGGCGTGGGTCTTGCCCGCGTCGAGGCGCTCCATGATGAAGGCGGTCCGGGCGTCGAGCTCCGAGTCCGACAGGGCCTCGTAGTTCCGCGTGAGCGGCTGCGGGGCATCGGCCAGGGCATCGCCCGAGAGGAGGCCGAGGGTGAGCGCGACGGTGAGAACCGGGGTCCAGGAACGCATCGAAGTACCTCGAATGGTTTGTGGAAGGTGCGGCCAGCATAGACCCGCGCCGCTCCCCGGGCTAGAGCCAGCGCCGGACCGAGCGCTGATAGTCCGTGTAGACCGCGCCGAACTTCTCGGTGAGATAGGCCTCTTCGTGGCGGATCGCGATCCGCCCGATCACCCAGCACGTCACCGGCACGAGCAGAACGACCCAGCCGTTCGCCAGGCCCACGCCGAGACCGGCCTGGAGAAAGCCCATCCCGACGTACATCGGGTTGCGGGTGTGCGCGTAAATGCCGGTCGAGATGATCTCGGGCGTTGTCTCCCAGGGCTTCGGGTCCTGCCCGGTCTTCTGGAAGAGTCCGAAGGCCGCGAGCAGCAGCGCAACGCCGACGCCGAGGAAGACCGCCGCGAGCGTCCAGCGGAGCAGGCCGGCCATGGGGAGCCCGAACGGCAACACCCAGGCGTGTAGCCCCATGCCGACGGCGAGGGCGATCAGCGGAACGAAGGGCGGCGGAAACCGGACGGCGGCGCCGTCGTGAGTGGGCTCGGTCATCGGGGGCCTCCTTGCGGATCCGGGTTCGGGCGATTCCTGCGATAGAGTCTAATCGTCGGAGGTTGACGGCACCGCAGATTCCACAAGGGGAGAGCATGTGAGCTTCACGTTCGAGATCGACGCGGTAGACCGTGCCACGGACCGCATCGAGGAGTGGCCGGCGATCGAGGCGGTCCGGGAGGTCTTTGGCCCGCGGGAGATTCTCATGCTGTCCGACCCGCAGCTGCGTGTCGCCGGCGGCGCTCGCCTCCATCCCTTCGCCGACGCGGTCCACCGCGCGTTCTCCGAACATCGCCCCCTCGTCCTGTCGCCGGATGGAGTTTGGCTGACGATCGCACAGGGCTTCGCACAGCACGTCAACGCCGATCCCAAGGCCCGCCGCGATCAACTCGTGGACTTCGAAGGCACACGGACGGTGACGTGCGGCGTCAGCCGACTTCGAACACTCGGGGATTGGGAGCTTGCGATCGCTGGGCTCTGCGAGAGAGTCCGCGCCGAGACCGGCACCATCGGTGAACTGCTGAAGAACGACTTCTCGACATCGACGCCCGCTACCCGGGTTGCGACCGACGTCGTCCTCCTCGATTCGATGAAGCGATATTTCCGCTACGAGCTCCGGCTGATCTGCGGAATCCCGGAGGTGACCCTGCTCGGGACCCCCGACGACTGGAGGAAGATCGAAGGGCGCCTCGATCGTCTCAACGCCTTCGACCTCGAGTGGTGGACCGAGTGGCTCCGGCCGGTCTGCCGCGAACTCCGACGCACCGCCGAGGGAAAGCCTGACCTGGACTTCTGGCAGTCCATCTACATGCCGGTCGAGATCTACGGCGGCGAGCTGGTCCCTGGATGGATCATGCGCTTCTTCCCTTACGTCGATCTTCCCCATCAGGCGCGCGGTGGTCCCGGCGCGGAAGAGACGGTTTCGATGTTCTACGCACGGAACCCTGCTTTGGCTCCCTGGAGAGACCGCGACCTCAGGATCGCGGATCTGGAGACGCGGCGCCCTGTGCCCATGAGCCGCCGCCGCTGGCTCTGCGCCGGCGCAGGTCTCGGGGTTCTTCCCGTGGGCTTCTCGACGGTGCCGGTCGAGTTGGAGGGTGCGGAAGACCAAGAACTCGGCGGCTATCAGGTCTTTGCGGGCTTCCTCGGACTCACGCAGCGGGATGACCTCGCGCTCCAGGCCGAGGTCGGCTGGGGGGTCGCCGAGGGCGGGGAGCCACTCGCCCGCACGAGGGGGGTTGGCTAGAGCCGGTCGACGGTCGCTCGAAGACCGCTCCTTCGACGCCGCTTCCCTGGCTCATCAGGACGTCGCCTACTCGATGTAGCCGAGGCTGCGCAGCAGCTCGATCTGGCTCTCGAGCCCGACTTCGGGCTCGGCCCCGGGCCCGCCGCGCGCCTCGAGCAGGGTCCGTTTGTAGTCGAGGAGCGCCTGGGTCAGGGCCGCGTGGTGCTCGTCCTCGGCATCGAAGAGATCGTTCGACTCGCGCGCCGCGTCTTCGTGATGGAACACCGAGCGCCGCCACTCGCCGTCGAGGTAGCGGAGCTTGTGCCAGGCATCGCGGTCTCGCACGGCCACCCACATGAAGCTCGCGTCCTGGGAGGGGATCAGGGCGCGCAGGGCACCGTACCGCTGGTACCGCTTCCACACGGTGTCGGTGAACAGCGCCGTATGGCTGAAGGCGAGGAGCGCCGGCGCCGCGGCTTCGCCCCGCACGGCCTCCGTGAGATCGGCGCCGAGTCCGGGCACCGGGGGCACGGGGACCGCGCTGAGCCCCGCGAGCGTCGGAAAGACGTCGATCGACCGCGTGACGCCGCCGAACACCCCGGGCTGCACACCCACCGACGGCCCGAAGAGCATCATGGGGACCTCGAGCACCTCGTGCGCGAGCTGGAAGCCGTGGGTGAACCGGAAGTGGGCGTTTTCGCGCAGGAGGACTTCGCCGTGATCGGCGGTCAAGGCGATCAGACTCTCTTGGAGAAGGCCCCGAGCTTCGATCCGGGAGACGAGGCTCTCGAACAGGCGGTCGAGCCGGTGCACGTTCGCCTGGTAGAGCGTCTCGATCAGATCTTCGAGCTGCGCGACGCGCGCCTCGTCCATGCGCAGGCTGCGCACCGTCTCCGCGAAATCGAACGAGAAGCGCAGGTGCGCCCGCTGGTACTGCCGGACCAGGATCTGCCGATTCGAAATCCCTTCGATCCGCTCACAAAGCGCCGGATAGGTCCTGCAAAAGGCCGGGAGCGCCGCGGGCGCGTAGGGTCCGTGCGTGACGGTGAAGTTCGTGACGATGAAAACGCGGTAGTCCGGATCCGATTCCAGCCGCGCGAGGATGTTCTCGAAGGCCGGATCGTTCGCGGTCAACAGCCTCTCGAACTGCCGCTCCGGGTCGACGCCCTGGCCGTACTGGAGCGCGGCGGACGCCATGGGATGGCCCAGCCAGGAGAACGTGTCGTAGCCGGCCGCAGCGAAGGACTCGGCGATCAGGTGGACCTCGTCGGCCAGGCGCGTCGGGTGGCGGTAGACCCCGTGGTGCATCCCCTGGGTGCCGCTGAAGAGCGCGGCGAAGGAGACTCCCGACTGCCCCGATTCGGCGTAGTGGTCCGGAAACGTCAGCGCCCGTTCGCTGAAGGCCTCGAGAAACGGCGTGAAGGAGACCGAGGGCTGGTAGGGGGCCAGGTAATCCTTGTTCAGCGTGCACGTCGCGTAGAGGAGGACGAGCCGCGGCTGCGGAAAGCGAGGGGCGGGCTCATCGCTCGCGCAGGAGAGAAGGACGGGGAGGACCAGGCCAGCGACGAACCATCGCGCCGTCCTCTGGAGGAACGCGAAGGGACCGGATCGATCGGATGTCGCGGACCGCGCTCGCCGCATACCCGGATCAGTGTACTACCGGCGGAGCCGGAGGAGCGACGGGGATCGCAGGGGCGGGGCTCAGGCTCCCCCGCTGGTGACCGTGCAGACCGCGCGCATCTCGATCGATTTGCGGACGACGGCTTGCTGGGCGCGGCGGGCGCGCTCGGCGAAGCCGGACGCTTCGCCGGCGCACAGGGCGTCGGGCCGCGTGGCGGCGTCTTCGAGCAACGCGTCCATCGCGGCGATCGCGCGGCGCAGCGAAGCCGGCGTGCTCGGGTCCGGGTCCGCTCGCTCCTTGCGGGCGGCGCGGGCCAGCGCTTCCGCGTCCCCGGCTTCGACGGCGTCGAGCACCGCACCGAGCTGGCCATGGCGCGCCTCGGCGGCGTCCTCGCCGGGAAGCATCAGCGAGACGTGCGGCGCCGAGAGCGTCTCGAACACCCACGCCGACTCCGGACCCATCTCCGAATCGAAGTACCAGCGCTGCGCGCCGTCGTGCACGAAGGCCCAGACGTGGTTCACGGCGCGTTCGCTCTCGCGCCCGAGGAGCCGGTCGACCTTGAGGCCGAAACGCGCCTGGTGGCGCTTGCGGTCGAGGGTGCGGCCGTCCATCAGCGCGAGCGGGCGGGTCGCCTGCTCGAGGGGGATCCAGACGTTCAAGAGGTGGAGCGTGGAATCGGCGTTGCGGCCATCGGGCGAGTCGTGATGGAAGAGCCGGGGCGCCTGGCCGTCCATGAGCTCGCGGAGCGGGGTTCCGCCGACGTCCTGATCGGCGTGGACACCGCGGGCGCCGTCGAGCCCGGCCGTCCCGGGCGCGCCCTTCCCCGGCTGCTCCTGCAGCCCGTTCGGGCCCGGCGTTCGCAGCAGGAACCCTTCCGGCGCGATGTAGCTCACCTCGGCGAAGCGTCCGCCGCCGAGCGGAAGCCGCGCGCCGGCGAGGCGGTCGCGGATGGCCTGCTCGTCTTCCGGCGCGAGCCGGGCCGCAGCGCGCACGCGTTCGAGCACGGCCTGGAGCTCCGCGTCGCCGGAGAGATCGGCGCGTGCGAAGCCATGCTCGACGAGGTCCGGGGTGAAGCCTTCGAGGGCGGCGCAGTCGCGCACCTCGATTTCGTGGAGCTGGAAGCGGCGCTCGCTCCCGGCGTAGGGGTCCACGTCCGGGCCGCACAGGAGGCCGGGCCGCTCGGGGTCCGGGCGGAGATCCTCGGGCCGCGTGAACGCGACCTCGGACCGAACGCTTCGAACCGGCTCGACACTCGACATGGACGTTCCTCCCTGCAGCCCCGGCGAGCGGGCTTCCGGCGCCCCGGGAGGCGGAGCGCTCCAGCGACGCCGGGCCAAAGAGGCAGGAAGTCACGCCCCGGGGCGTGACGGGCCCTGCCCTCTTGGCTCCAGGGTACGAGAATTGCAAAACTGGCGTCCGGAAAAACCGAGGACCGCGAATGCCGACCAGGATCCCCGACATGCTCTCCGCGATGACGCCCTTCCCCTATTGGATCGACGTGCGCGCGGGCATCGCCGAAGCGAAGGCGATGATGGCCGAACACGACATCCGCCACCTCCCGGTGACCGAGGACCGGAAGCTCGTGGGCGTCGTCTCCGACCGCGACATCAAGCGCTGCCAGACGCCGGAGGAAGGCGGCCAGCGGGAGGAAGAACTCTCCGTCGGCGACGCCTTCGTCGACCAGGCCTACATGGTCGACGTCAGCGAGCCCCTCGACGGCGTGCTCCACCACATGTGGGAGATGCGGATCGGATCGGCGCTGGTCCTCAAGGCCGGAAAGCTCGCCGGCATCTTCACCGCGGCCGACGCGTGCCGGCTCTTCGCCCTCCACCTGCGCGACGGCGCCAGCGAGCCGCCCGACGAAACGGCCTGAGGGCCGGACGGGCAGCGAGGGCTTCTACGGCGCCGTCAGCTCGAAACGCTGCGAACGTCGAGTCCATGATACGCTCGAGCATCATGGCCGAGCGTGCGTGAACAATTCAATGAGTGAACCGGTCCGCTTCGGCATCCTCGGCCTCGCCCACGTCCACGTCTTCGGGATGACCGCACTGCTCCAGGCCGCGGGCGCGGAGCTCGCCGCCTTCCACGGCGACGCCGGGATGATGGAGGGCTTCGGCAAGCTCCAGCCCGGCGCGCGCGCGGCCGGCAACGCGCGCGAGATCCTCGAAGACCCGACCATCGCCCTCGTCCTGTGCGTCGACGTGCCCGACCGGCGCGCCGCCATCGGCATCGAGGCCATGCGTCACGGCAAGGACGTCTTCGTCGACAAGCCGGCGGCCGTGACCCGCGAGGAGCTCGACGCCCTCGACGCCGCACGCCGCGAGAGCGGGCGCCTGTGCGCAATCTTCTACTCGGAGCGCCTGGCGAGCCGCTCGACCCTGCGCGCGCAGGCCCTCGTCGAAGCCGGCGCCATCGGCGAGGTGGTCGAGACGATCGGCGTCGGCCCGCACCAGCTCGGGCTCACGGCGCGACCGGATTGGTTCTTCGAGCCCGCGCGCTCGGGCGGCATCCTCGGCGACCTGGCCTCGCACCAGATGGACCAGTTCCTCGCCTTCACCGGCGCGGAGGACGCCGAGGTCGTCGCCGCCACCGTCGCCAACCGCGCGCACCCGGAGCGGCCCGGATTCGAAGACTACGGCAGCGTACTCGTGCGAAGCCCCCGGGCGACGGGCTACGCGCGCGTCGACTGGTACACCCCGGCCGGCCTCGGCACCTGGGGCGACGTGCGGCTCACCGTGCTCGGCACCGAAGGCAGCCTCGAAGTGCGCAAGAACGTCGACCCGGCCGGCCGGCCGGGCGGCGAGCACGTGCTGCTCGTCGATGGCCAGGAGACCCGTCACATCGACTGCAGCCGCGACCCCCTGCCCTTCGCCGGGAACTTGCTGCGCGACGTGCGCGAGCGCAGCGAGACCGCGCAATCCCCGAGCCAGGCCTTCCGCGCCCAGGCCCTGGCGCTCGAAGCGCAGGAGCGCGCGACCCGCCTCTGACACCGGCAGCGCCGCCCCATCACGCGCACCGAACCGGCAACCTTCCGGCAATTCGGGCCTTCTCGCGTCACCTCGACCCCTCCTCTTCGCACTCCCCTGGCGAAGAGGAGAATCGAAGATGCGAACCTTCCTGCCCCTCGTGATGGCGCTCGGCTGCTTCGCCCCGGCGGCCCTGGCGGACACCATCACGTTCGACGAGCCCCTCCAGGACCTCGAGCACGGCGAGATCGTGGATACGGACTTCGCCGGCCTGACCATCACCGCCGTCAACCCGACGCGTGCCTTCGACCTGGCCATCGTGTTCGACACCACGGTGATGGGCACCTCGGACCCCGACCTCGAAGATCCCTTCACCGCCGGGAACGCGGCCGGTGAGATCCTCGGCAACGCGCTGATCGTGGCGGAGAACCAGACCGGATGCGCCGACGACGTCTGCGACGACCCGGACGACGAGCGCCGGACCGGAGGCGCGCTGCTCGGCTTCGAGCTGGCCTTCGACTTCGACCTCACCGCCTTCTCGCTGACGGCCATCGACCTCGAATCCGGCCAGGCCGGGGGCGCGAGCCTGACCTTCTTCGACGACGGCGCGCAGGTCGGCCAGGTCCTCTTCTCGGCCTTCGAGTGCAACGTGGGCGTGTTCTGCGACCCGACCGTCGACTTCGCCGGCAACAACTCCGCGAACCACCTGCCCGAGGTCACCGCCGCCATGCTGGGCGTGGCCGCCTTCGACGAGGTCCACGTCGACCTCAACGGCTCGGGTTCGATCGACAACCTCGGCTTCACGCCCGTGCCGGAACCGGCCCTCGGCTGGCTGCTGCTCCCGGCCCTGGTCGCCTGGCGCCGGGCGTCACGCTAGGCGGCACGCCAAGGCCTGGGGGGCTCCGCGCGACGGCTCCGGATCGGATCGCTACTCTTCCGGTGTACCGAGGAGGAGCGCTCATGTCCTGTCATCGCCATCAGGGTCACGATCACGTCCACGGTGAAGGCTGCGGCCACCCGGCCGTCCGCCACGATGGGCACACCGACTACCTCCACGACGGCCACCTCCACCACCCCCACTCCGGCCACGTGGACGAACATCAGCTCGCCGTCGGTCCCACGAACCCGGCGGACTGCACGCCCGACCACGCCTGCGGCGGCCACGCGGCCGACCACCGGCACGCCGACGGCTGCGGCCACGAGGCCGTGCCGCACGGCGACCACGTCGACTACCTCGTGGACGGGCATCTCCACCACGCCCACGACGGCCACTGCGACGACCACGGCCCCGTCGACATCGCCTGAACGACCCCGGCCGGCGCTCGACGGCCTAGACTCGCCCCGGTGAACGATCCCAACCTCGCTCTCGGCCTGGCCCTCGCGAGCCTCGCCCTCGGCCCGCTGCTGGCCTGGGCGCTCGACCGCCGGGAACCCCTGCGCGCGGCCCTCGACGGGTTCGTGCTGGTGATGACGGCCGGCCTTTCGCTCCTGTTCCTGCTTCCCCATGCGTACGCGGATCTGGGAGGCTGGGCGTTCCCGGCCGCGCTCGCCGGCTTTCTCCTTCCCGCGTTCGCCGAGCGGCATCTGCATGGCACGCGCATCGAACGTTCGCGGCCGATCCTCCTCCTGGCCGTCGCCGGGCTGCTCGTCCACTGCGCCGTCGATGGTGCTGCGATCGCCTCGGCGTCCCACGGCACAGCGCACGGTCCGGAGGGCCCGGAAGGATGGAACCACGCCGGCGGGGCGGGCCCGCTCGGCGTCACGCTCGCGATCGTCTCCCATCGCCTCCCGGTGGGTCTGTTCGTCTGGTCCGTGCTCGCTCCCGCCGTCGGGCAGCGCATCGCCTCGCTCGGGCTCCTGGGTCTGATGGCCGCGACCGCGGCGGGCTTCCTGCTCCTCCCCGAGCTCGCGGTCCACGCCGGCGCGCACCTGCCCGCGGGCGGCCTGCTCGAAGCACTCCTCGCGGGCGGCGTGCTCCACGTCGTCCTGGGCCACGCGCCATCGGCGAACCAGGCGTCACCCGGGGCGTTTGCCGGCGCCGGCGCGCTCTCGGCCCTGGCGCTCTTCGCGTTGCTGCCGCTGGCGCCGCATCCGGCGCTCGTCCAATCCTGGGAGGCGGGCCTGCGGATCTTCGTCGAAGCGAGCCCGGCGATCCTGATCGGCTTCCTCGGCGCGGGTCTCTTGAGCCTGGTCCCGCAGCAGACGCTGAGCCGCTGGATGCGGGGGAAGACCGCGTTCGGCAGCGCCGTGCGCGGCGTCGTCTTCGGGCTGCCGATCCCGATCTGCTCCTGCGGCGTCGTCCCGCTCTATCGCGGGCTCATGCACAAGGGGCTGCCCCCCGCGGCGGCGGCGGCGTTCCTGATCGCGACGCCCGAGCTCGGCATCGATGCCGTGGCGATCTCCCTGCCGCTCCTCGGTTGGGAGATGACCCTCGTCCGGATCCTCGCCGCGACGGCCCTGGCCCTGTGCGTCGGCCTCGCGGTCGGCGCGCTCGCGCCGGAGCCGGCCGCACCGGCCGTCGACGACGACGCGCCGCTCGAAGAAACCGACCGCACGGGAGTCCGCGGCGCTCTCGAATACGGATTCGTGGACTCGCTCGACGAACTGGGCCCCTGGGTCCTCGCCGGCATCGCGGCGGCCGCGCTGCTCGAACCCCTGCTCGATCCGGGCTGGATCGCGGCCGTGCCGGCTGCCCTCGAGATCCCGCTCTTCGCATCCCTGGCGGCGCCGTTCTACGTGTGCGCCTCGGCGGCGACGCCCGTGGGCGCAGCCTTCCTGGCGAAAGGCGTGAGCGCCGGCGCGGTCGTCGCCTTCCTGTTGACCGGTCCCGCCACGAACGTGACGACCTTCGGCGCCGTCCGCGCCTTCCACGGCGCCCGGACGACCCTGCTGCTGGGCGCCGTACTGATCGGCGCGACGCTCGCGCTCGGCGCGATCATCAACTGGACCGCCGGCGCGAGCGTCCCGGTCCCGACCCCGGACCCGGAACACGCCCCGGGCCTGGCATCCCAGCTGCTCGCCTTCGCGTTCGCCGGCCTCTTGGCCGCGTCGCTCCTCCGCCAGGGCCCCCGCGGCTTCCTCGGCCGCCTCGGCCTCCAGGGCCGCGACCACCACCACTAGCCCGGGCTCGCGGTCCGGCCCGATCGCTTCGCATCATGACGGATCCCCAGGGGAGCGAGGGCTGGAGGGACCGTCGGGTCCCGCCCGTCCCCATTCCCAGCCGCCGCCCGCGACACCTTTCCGTGTTCGCGGCCACTACCCCGAAGAGGGGAGCAATCCACATGCGTAGGATCTTCGCAGGGGCCGCCTTGGCGGCTGCGGTTCTCGCCACGTTCATGCCGGCCGCCGCGAGCGCTGCGCCCATCGTCTACGACGAAGCCGTAGACGGGTCCCTGCCCGGCACCTTCGCGCCGGGCTCCCACTCACCCGGCAGCGCACTGCCGCTCGGGGCCGGAACGAACGTGATCACCGGCACGGCGCAGTGGGGCGGCACGATCCCGAGCAGCTTCGACACGGCGTTGTTGTCGCTGGGAGCCGGGCTCGAGATCGATTCGATCACGCTCTCCGCGGCCAAGGTCGATGGCGACGCGATCCTCAACCGGATCCGAGTCGAGCTGTTCCGCTACGACGCGACGGTCACCTCGGTCTCGAGCATCCGCTTCGAACTCCAGGACGTGCCCTTCGCCGACGTGAGCCTCTTCGTCGCGGATCTGCCGATCGATGCGACCGGTTTCTACGGCGTGACGATCGGCGGCTTCAGCGGCAACACGAACAACTCGTTCGCGTTGGTGGACTACACCTGGGAGATCGCCGTCGTTCCCGAGCCGGGGACGGCAACACTCCTGGGCATCGGCCTGGTCGGCTTGTCGCTGCATCGGCGAGGGGCACGGCGCTCGCTATAGGCGTGTTCGGACCGCCGCCTCCATTGCTCGTGCCGCTTCGCAGTCGAAGGGCCCTCTCGAAGGGTTGCCCGCTGCAGCCTCGAGGAACTCAGGGCACGGAGTAGGTGTTCCACGCGTCGAGGAGAAACGCGTCGATGGCGTTGGGTGCCGGACCCAGCGCGTCGAACAGCTCGCCGAAAGCGTGCGTCGCACCCTGCACCGGAAAGAGGTCGACCCGCGGCGATTGGAACACGTCGAAGAGCAGGTAGAGAATGTCGGTCTGGTCGACCGAGAGCAGGGGGTCGGCGTCGCCCTGGGCCATGAAGAGCATCGGCAGCGGCCCCGACAGCGTTTGCGTGTAGGCGCTCCAGACCGCGTAGGGCGAAGCCTGCACGCCAACGTTCCAGTCCGGGCTCGACGGCTCGGCTCGGTAGGCCTCGGGCCCCGCGGTCTGGCAGTCCGGTACGTCGATGGTCTCGAGGTCCAGGTATTGCCGAACGAGAAGCGCCGCCGTGCACGGATCTCCCGTCTCGCCTAGATCCGGGATCTCGAGGACGTGCGCGAGGTCGAGGACCCCGGCGAAGGTGATGATCGCATCGACCCAGGAGGTCTCGGCGGCCAGGGCCGGCGGGAGACCCGTCGGCTCGTAGCTCGGCGCACCGACCATGGCGGCGAGGTTCCCACCCGCCGAGTGACCCCATGCAACGATCACGTCGGGGTCGACGCCGAGGCTCGGGCCGTTGGCCTTCAGCCAACGAACCGCACGCTTCGCATCCTGCACCGCCACGGGGAAGGGGTTCTCGGAGGGAGCGGGTGGCGGCGCGCTGAGTGAGTACGTCACGTTGGCCAGAGCCCAACCCTCCTGGAGCTGCGCGGTGACGCCGGCCGGCGGAACCGGGGGAAACGGCCCTCCGACGTTGAGCCAGCCGCCCCCATGGAAGTACACGATCAGACCCTTGGTCTGTCCGCCCGCAGGAAGCATGAGACAAAGCTGGCGAGCCATGTTCCCGGCTTCACCGTAGTAGTAACAACCGGGACCGAGATCGTTGGGCCCGCAGTTCGAGTGAATGCTCAGAACCGCGACGGCCAGGATCGGGACAAGGCGCAACCGTTTCATGGCGACCCTCCTCGACGATTGGAGGCCCATTATCGCACGGCCGGCCTCCGGGGCAGCAAACTGCGAGGTGCCCGCGGCTCAGTTCCCCTCGTCGGGCGCCGCTCCACCGCCGGCGGCAGCCCGCGGCAAGGCTTCATCGGCCGGGGTCGCATCGGCGTCGGGGCCGGCCGGTTCCGCGACGATTCCGAGCCGTGCGGCGCGCTCCTCCCAGCGCTGCCGCGCCAGGAGCTGCATGTCCGTGTTCTGGTCGGCCTCGTCGACGATCTCGAGACCGAGCAGGGTCTCGATCACGTCCTCCATGGTCACGACACCGGCCATGCCGCCGTACTCGTCGACCGCGACGGCGAGGTGCTCGCGGCGCGTCAGGAGCCGATCGAACAGGCGGGGGAGCGGGAGCCGCGAGTCCACCGTGAGGATGTCGCGCCGCAGCTCGCGCAGCGGTGTCTCCGGCACCCCGGCCGCGCCGCGCTCGAGCACGTCGTCCTTCATCACGTAACCGGTCACGTGGTCACGGTCCCGTTCGTAGATCGGCAGCCGCGAGAACGGGACCCGGGCCTCGATCACGTCGTTCACCGTCGCGGACTCGGGGAAGGCGGCGACCACCGTGCGCGGCGTCATCACGTCCTCGGCGTGCAGGTCGTTGAAGCGCAGCAGGCTCTTCAGAATCTCCGCCTCCTGCCCCTCCACCACGCCCTGCTCGGCGCCGATGTCGGCCAGGGCGGCCAGCTCGTCGCGGCTGATCCGGGCCTTCTTCGAGCCGGGGGTCACGAGGCGCGTGATGACGCGGCACAGCCAGACGAAGGGGCCGAGCACCACGATCATCACCTGGAGCACCCGGGCCGTCAGCGGCGCGAGGCCGCGCCAGTGGGCCGCCCCGAGCGATTTCGGGATGATCTCGGAGAAGATCAGCACCGCGAGAGTGAGCACCGCAGAAAAGACACCGACCCACGCGCTCCCGAACACCACCGCGGCCTGGGCCCCCGCCCCCGCCGCGCCGATGGTGTGGGCCACGGTGTTCAGCGTGAGGATCGCGGCGAGCGGCCGATCGAGATCGTGCTTCAACTCGTAGAGGCACTCGCCGACGCCCGGCCGGTCGCGCCGGAGCGCGCCGACGTAGGCCGGCGTCACGCTCAGGAGGACGGCCTCGAGCACCGAGCACACGAAGGACACCGCAATCGCCAGGATCACGTAGGTGGCCAGCAGCGTCATCGAGTGTCCGGTCTCCTCCTGAGGGCCACTCTAGACTAGCCGTTGCCACCGGCCGACGCGGGCGAGCACTCGGCAGCGCGCCAGGCCCCGAAACGCCGAAGCCCCGCCGGCGCAAACGCCTGACGGGGCTTCGAAATTCGTGGAGCACGAGACCGGATTTGAACCGGCGACCCTCACGTTGGCAACGTGACGCTCTACCACTGAGCTACTCGTGCGTGGAGCCGGAACATGGGTGAGATCGGGGGTGGCGTCAAGGGCCGAGGGGCCTCGGACGGCGGCTCCCGCGTCCGGTTTTCTCTTTCCCTTCCGGCGGGTTGCCGGGCCTCCCGCGGCCCGGCGGGCGCCCGCTAGCCGGGCTGCTCGCCCTCGGCTCGCTGCTGCTCGAGAAGCCGCCCCTGGAGGTCGAGCATGCGGTCGGTCGTGCTGCGCTGGAGGTCGAGGATCTCGCGCTGGACCTCCAGGATCTGGGCGGTGGTCTCCTGCTGGAGCTCCCTGATCTGGGCGGTGCTCTCGCGCTGGACGGCCATGATCTGTGCCGTCGTCTCGCGCTGGGTCTCTAGGATCTGCGCCGTCAGCTCCTGCTGGACCTCGGTGATCCGGGCGGTCGTTTCCTGTTGCGCGCTCCAGAGGAAACCGAAACCGGCCGCCATCACCGCGAAGGTCGGGCCGCTGATCTTGAGCCAGGCGCTGAACGGGATCCGGTTCCAGACGTGCGCGGCGGTGGCGGCTTCGTCGCTCGGTCGGGTCATGTCGCGCGCCTCCAGGAGTTGTTCCAAGCGGGCGACGCGGTCCAGCAGGGTTTCGAGGCTCTCGGCCATCGGCGGCTCCCCGGGACCGCGGGGCAACGTCAGGATAGCACCCGCCGGGGTGGCGCCGTCTAGTGGCCCGCGGCGTCCGTGCAGGCGTTGCGCAGGCGGCCGAGGCCCTCGATCTCGGTCTCGAGGACGTCGCCCGGCGCGAGGTAGCGGCGCGGATCCCGGACGGAGCCGACGCCCGCGGGCGTGCCGGTGAAGACGAGATCCCCGGGCTCGAGAGTGATCGTGCGGGAGAGGAAGGCGACGAGCTCGCTCACGCCGAAGATGAGGTCGCTCGTGCGCGCGTCCTGCAGGCGTTCGCCCGAGACGTCGCAGGTGATGGCGAGGTCGTCGGGGTCGGCGAGTTCGTCGAGGGTCACCACAGCCGGGCCGATCGGGCCGTAGGTATCGGCGGACTTGCCGAGGTTGAACTGGGGCGGCTTGTCGGCGAACTGGGCGCGGCGGTCCGAGATGTCCTGGCCGACGCAGTAGCCGGCGATGTGCTCGCGCGCGTGCTCTGCGGCGATGCCCTGCCCTCCGCGGCCGATCACGACGACGAGCTCGGCCTCGTAGTCGACGCGCTCGCCCTTCAGCCGCACGTCCGCGCGCGGGCCCGCCAGGCAGTTCGGGAACTTGGTGAAGACCATGGGCTGCTTCGGGATGTCGAGCCCGGCCTCTTCCGCGTGGCCGCGGTAGTTCAGGCCGATGCCGAAGACCTTGCGCGGCGCCGGGACGCACGGGCCGAGGGCCGCTTCGTCGAGCGGTGCATCGGCGGCATCCCCGGGCAGGCCGGCGGCCCACTCCCGCACCGCGTCCCAGTCCGCGAGGAGCGCCATCGGATCCGAGGGGAAGCGGCCGTCCGAGCGCGTGGCCACGTCGACGACGCGGTCGTGGCCCGCGCCCGTGAGCAGCACGGCGCGGTCATCGAGGAGGGCGAGCCGCAAGGAGCGCTACAGCTTGCGGATGCGCTCGCGGCCTTCGGAGACGCCCTTGGTCGCGTTGCGCGTGTCGTAGATGCGCGGCGCCTTGCCGACGACGCGATCCCAATCGATGGCCTTGTGGTCCGTCACGATCACCGCGATGTCCGCGCTCTCGAGCACGTCGTCGGTGAGATCCACGTTCTTGTGGATCTTGTCGCCGATCTTCACCTCGGAGACGTGGGGATCGTGGAAGCTGATGACGGCCCCCTTGGCCTCGAGGGCCTCGATCACGTCGAGGGCCGGGCTCTCGCGCACGTCGCCGACGTCGGGCTTGTAGGCCACGCCGAGGATCAGGACGCGCGATCCGTTCACGGGCATGCGGTCTTCGTTCAGGAGGTCCGCGATCTTGGTCGCCACGTGCTCGGGCATCGAGGTGTTCACGTCGATGGCGAGCTCGATGAAGCGCGCGTTGAAGTTCAGCGTCTTCATCTTCCAGGAGAGGTAGCTCGGGTCGACGGGGATGCAGTGCCCGCCGAGGCCCGGCCCCGGCACGAACTTCATGAAGCCGTAGGGCTTGGTCGCCGCGGCGTCGATCACTTCCCAGACGTCGAGGCCCAGGCGGTCGCACATGAGCGCGACCTCGTTGGCCAGGCCGATGTTGATCGCGCGGAAGGTGTTCTCGAGGAGCTTCACCATCTCGGCGCAGGCGGTCGAGGAGACCGGCACGACCTCGTCGAAGATCGTGGCGTACACCTGGCAGGCGAGCTCGGTGCAGAGCTGCGTCTCGCCGCCCACCACCTTCGGCACGTTGCGCACGGTGAACTTCTGGTTGCCCGGGTCGATGCGCTCGGGCGCGAAAGCCACGGAGAAGTCGGTGCCGATGGTCATGCCCGAAGCGGCGAGGATCGGGATCAGCAGCTCGGAGGTCGTACCCGGGTAGGTCGTCGAGCCGAGCACGATCAGCTGCCCCTCGCGCAGGGTCTTCGCGATGTCTTCGATGGCCTTGGCCATGAAGGAGACGTCGGGGTCCTTGGTGCGGTTCAGCGGCGTCGGCACGCAGATGTTGATCACGTCGACGTCGGCGAGCTTGGCGAGGTCCGCCGTCGCGGAGAGCCGGTTCGCTTCGATCGCGGACTTGAGGTCGGCCTCCGGAACGTCCTCGATGTAGGATTTTCCGGCGCCGATCGCGCGGATCTTCTCGCCGTCGACGTCGAAACCGACGACCTCGAAGCCCACCTTTGCGAACTCGACGGCGAGCGGCAGCCCCACGTAGCCGAGCCCGATCACGCCGATCTTGGCGTCTCGCGAGTCGATCCGATCCTTCAGGTCAGCCAGGCGGCTCATGAACTAGCTCCTTGATCTCGGTCCGGGGCTCCCACCGGGGCCCCACGTGAGGCTTCCCGGCCCCATCCGAAATAGTCGGCGAAGTATACATAGCCCGACCACAGGGTGAGGGCGCTGGCCACCGCCAGCATGCCCAGGCCCAGGGCGTGGGCCGGGAGGCCCAGGGTCGGGTCCGGGAACAGCAGGGCCCCGATGGCGATGTTCTGGGTCACGGCCTTGAGCTTGCCCAGGGGCGCCGCGGCCACGATGTGGCCTTCGGAGGAGGCGATCGAGCGCAGGCCCGTCACGGCCAGCTCCCGGCCGATGATGACCACCACCATGACCGCCGCCGCCAGCGGGATCCGGCCCACGGCGAGGAGCAGGATCAGGGCCGTCGAGACCAGCATCTTGTCGGCAAGGGGGTCGAGGAGCTTCCCCATGGAGGTCACGGTCTGGCCGCGCCGGGCGAGCCAGCCGTCGATCACGTCCGTGGTGGCGGCCGCGATGAAGAGCCAGGCCACGAGCTGGCTTCCGCCGCGCGAGCCTTCGACCCACGGGAAGATCAGGAAGACCGGCACCACGGCCATGCGCAGCACGGTCAGGGTGTTCGGCAGGTTCCAGAATTCCTCGCGCTCGCGCTTCGCGCGGCGAGCCTCGGGCGTGGCGGGGTCGGCCTCGGCGGCCGGATGAACGGCTACGGGCGTGGGACCCTGACCGCCGACCGGCGAGGCGCCCTGACCGGAAACGGGACCCGAAACGCCGCGCCGGGCGCGCTCATCGCCGGAACTCTCCATGGTACTTGCGATAGTAGGCCAAGACACGGCGCACGTACTCCTGGGTCTCTTCGAAGGGAGGAATGCCCTTGTAGCGGTCGACGTTGTGGGGGCCGGCGTTGTAGGCGGCCAGGGCGAGGCGGACGTCGCCGAACCGGTTCACCATCGCGCGCAGGTAGCGCGTGCCCCCGCGGATGTTCTCCTCGGCGCGCCAGGGGTCCCCGACGCCCATCTCGCGGGCCGTCTGGGGCATGAGCTGCATGAGCCCCATCGCGCCCTTGTGGGAGCGGGCGGCCGGGTCGAAGTTCGATTCGGCGCGGATCACGGCCTTCACGAGCGCCGGCGGGAGCTGATGAAGCTTGGCCGTGCGGCGGATGAGCGGGTCGAAATCGTCGGCGCCGCGGCGCTCGACGGGCGGGCCCATGGGCTTCCGGCGCGAGACGGCGGCGTAGCGGGCGTCCGAGGGCGTGTTGGTGAAGTGGATCACGCCCCGGTCGTCCACCCAGCGGTAGAGGACGGCGTGGCCCTGGGCGAGAGCCCCCGGAGCCGGACCGGCGAGCAGCGAGACCCCCAGCAGGGCCCCCAAGAGCGCGGCCACCGGACCCCTGTGATCGGACGCGCAACGAGCGCGCATCGAGCCTCCCCTCGCGAGTGCTTGCCGCCGCGGTCGCGGCGCAGATAGACTCGCCCTGCCGAGCCCGAACGACGAGCCCCTGCGTCTTCTCGTATCGGCAGCGGTACGCCGGGGCTTAGCCGTCCCGTACCCTGTGAGACACCGGCCAGGGCCGGTCGGGGCATCAGGAACCGGCAACTCAGGGGAAAACCCCTAGCTGGAGCGATGTGAGCCACGCCTCCCAGTTCGATTTCCTCGTGGTGGGGAGCGGGATCGCCGGCCTCTTCTACGCCCTGCGCGTGGCGGACCACGGCAGCGTCTGCATCGTCACCAAGAAGCGGGCGATGGACTCGTCGACCAACTGGGCCCAGGGCGGCATCGCCGCGGTCGTGGCCGAGAACGACTCCTTCGAGGCCCACGTGCGCGACACCCTCGTGGCCGGCGCGGGGCTCTGCCGCGAGGACACGGTGCGCTTCGTCGTCGAGCGCGGGCCGCTGATGATCGAGGCGCTCCTGAAGATCGGCGTCGAGTTCGATCGCAAGGAGGGCGCGCCCGGCCACGAGTTCGATCTCGGCCGCGAGGGCGGCCACACCGAGCGCCGCGTCCTGCATCACCGCGACGCCACGGGCCGCGAGATCGAGAGCGCCCTGCTCACCGCCGCGCGGGCGCACCCGAACGTGACGCTGCTCGAGAACCACCTGGCCGTGGATCTCCTGACCTCCGGCAAGGCCGGGCTCGACGGCCCGAACCGCTGCCTCGGCGCCTACGTGATCGACGTCGAGACGACGGAGATCGAGCGCTTCCACGCACCGGTGACGCTGCTCGCGACCGGGGGCGTCGGCAAGGTCTACCTCTACACGACGAACCCGGACATCGCCTCGGGCGACGGCGTCGCCATGGCGTACCGGGCCGGCGCGACCATCGCGAACATGGAGTTCATCCAGTTCCACCCGACGTGCCTCTTCCACCCGGAGGCGAAGAGCTTCCTCATCACGGAAGCGATGCGGGGCGAGGGCGCGCGGCTCTTCGACAAGGACGGGCGCGCCTTCATGGGCCGCTACCACGAAATGGCGGAGCTCGCGCCGCGCGACATCGTGGCCCGCGCCATCGACACCGAGCTCAAGCGCTCGGGCGACGAGTACGTGACGGTGAACGTCTGGCACCACGACGAAAAGTTCGTGAAGGACCGCTTCCCGACCATCTACGAGCGCTGTCTCGAGTACGGCATCGACATCACGACGGACCCGATCCCCGTCGTCCCCGCGACGCACTACTGCTGCGGCGGCGTGCGGACCGACCTCCACGGCGAAACCGACGTGCAGAACCTGTTCGCCGCCGGCGAGGTCTCCTGCACCGGCCTGCACGGAGCGAACCGCCTCGCCTCGAACTCGCTGCTCGAAGCCGCCGTCTTCGCCGACGCCGCCGCCCAGGCGAGCCTCGAGCGGATCGACGACATCCCGCCGATCGAAGCCGGCGCCGTCGCCCCGTGGCAGTCGGGCGCCGTCACCGAGAGCGACGAAGCCGTCGTGATCTCCCAGAACTGGGACGAGATCCGCCGCTTCATGTGGAACTACGTCGGCATCGTGCGCAGCGACCGCCGACTCGAGCGCGCGCGCCACCGCATCCGCATGCTCCAGGACGAGATCACCGAGTACTACTGGAACGTGAAGGTGACGCCGGACCTGATCGAGCTGCGCAACCTCGCCACCGTCGCCGAGCTCGTAATCGAAGCCGCGATCCGCCGCGAGGAGAGCCGGGGCCTCCACTACAACCTCGACCACCCCGAAACCAACGACGCGCTGTTCGGCGACGACACCCTGATCCGCCGGTGATGGGAGCGGGGCGCCGATGACGGAAGCCGGGCGTGCTGCGGCGAGGCGATGGACGGCCCGGGCTGCCGCGGGTTGCCTCGCCGCCTTTGCCCTCGGCTGCGCCCCGGTGCTCACCCCCGGCCGGCCCGGCGGAGGCCCCGACGACGCCGACCGCGAGCGCTTCGCGCGCCACCAGATCCAGATGGCGCTCTCCTTCCGCTCCCAGGGCCGGCTCGAGTCCGCCCTGCACGCCCTCGACGCCGCCCTCGCGACGGCCCCCGACCACGCCCGCGGGCACCGCATCCAGGCCGTGGTGCTCGAAGAGCTCGGCCGCCTGAACGCCGCCGAGCGCGCACGCGCCCGGGCCGACGCCCTCGACCCGCCGCCTCCCCTTCCGCCCGACGAGCCGCTCGGCGACGGCGGCCAGGGCATCCTGGTGGTGCTGCCGGCTCCGGCCTTCGAACCGGGCCGCCCGCCGCGGGTGGCCGGCGGCTGGCCCGGCGGCGAGGCCGTGACGAACCTGATCCGCCGCCTGCGCACCCGGCTCCCGGACTCCGCCGTCCTCCCCGCGGATCCGGAGGACATGGCCGAGGTGCAGGAGCTCCTCGCGCGCCTGGCCCCGCGCGCCGTGCTCTCCCTGCGGATCGACCGCGCCTTCTGCGGCGATTCCGAAAAGGACGGCCCCTTCTCCGTCGCCTGGCTGCGCTTCGCCGTCGCCACACCGGGCGACGCCCTCGCGCCGCCGGAGACGCTCCGCCAGGTCGAGCTGATCCCGCCCAAGCGGCACTGCATCAGCCTGCCGATCGGGCGGGCGCTCGAGGCGGTGCTCGCCAGGGAAGCCGTCGCCGCGGCCCTCGCGGCGCCGGGGGAGCCGGGCGCCGTCTGGCCGGCGCGCACGGTGCGCGAACTCTTTCCGGGTCTCTCGAACCGGATCGCCGAGCATCTCGAGCGCGGCCGGGCACGCCTCGCCACGGGGCGCGTGCGTGAATCCCTCGAAGCCTTCCGTCAGGCGGCCGCCATCGACCCCGACGACGTGAACGTCCGCGCCTACGTGAACGAGGCCGAGCTCACGCTCCAGATGGCCCGGGAACTCGGCGGCGACGACGAGGGCTTCGCGGAGTCGGGCGAGCTCGAGCCCCAGCTCACCGCGGCCCAGCGCAACGCCACGGAGCGCCTGCTCGACGAGCAGCGCGAGCGGCGCGATCAGCTCCTCGCCGCCCTGGTCGTGCTCGACGCCGCGGAGCGTGCACCGGCGCCCGAGGCCCTCGAACACCTGCGCGCGATTCCGGTCGAGGCGCCCACCGGCCCGGGACCGAAGCTCGCGGCCGGCCTCGCCGAAGGCCCCCACGAGGTCCGCGCCTACTTCGCCCCCGACGGACGGCCCCTCGGCCGCTACTGGTTCTCCCGCGGCAACCCCGCGCCGCTCCTGCGCGAAGAGGACACCGACGGCGACGGCACTCCGGACCGCTGGGAAGGCTACGCGGACGGGGCGCGCCGGGATCGCTGGGAAGACCGCCGCGGGCTCGGCTTCCCGGACCTCCACCTGCGCTTCGCGGCGAGCGGCGATCTCGAACGCATCGAGGTGGATCCGAACGGCGACGGGCAGCCCGAGCGGCTCTTCCGCTACGAGGCCGGCGTGCTGGCCTCCGAAGCGCGCGATACCGACGACGACGGGCGGCTCGACCGCATCGAGCGCTTCGATGCCGAGGGCTACGTCACCGAGCGCGAAGAGGACCTCGACGGCGACGGCGAGCCCGACGTGCGGAGCTTCTTCGAGCGCGGCTCGCTCACCCGGCGGGAGATCCTGAACCTCGAGCTCGTGGACGAACTGACGCGCTAGGCGATTACTCCGGCGTGACGTAGGCGCTCGTGATCGCGCCGTCGACGAGGAACGTCGTGCCGTTCACGTAGGCGGCGTCGTCGCTCGCGAGGAAGAGCGCGGCCCGCGCGATCTCGTGGGCCTCGGCCAGGCGCCCCATCGGCACGTGGACCATGCGGCGCGCGCGCGCGGCCGGATCGGCAAGCAGCTCCTCGAGCAGCGGCGTGTTCACCGGCCCCGGGCAGAGCGCGTTGGCCCGGATCCCCTGGCGGGCGTACTCGACGGCGATCTCGCGGGTCATCGCGAGCACGCCGCCCTTGCTCGCCGTGTAGGCGATCTGCGAAGTCGCCGCGCCCATGACCGCGACGAAGGAGGCCGTGTTGATGATCGAGCCTCCGCCCGAGCGCAGCATCGCCGGGATGCCGAACTTGCAGCCGAGGAAGACGCCCTTCAGGTTCACGTTCATCACGTGATCCCAGGTGTCCTCGGGCGTGTCGACCGGGTTGCCGTCGTCGCCCGGGAAGATCCCCGCGTTGTTGAAGAGGACGTGCAGCCCGCCGAGTTCCTTCTCTGCCGCCGCGACGGAAGCCTCGACCTCCGCGGCCTTCGCGACGTCGACGGCGAAGGCGTGCGCGGTTCCGCCGGCGCCCGCGATCTCCGCGGCGACGGATTCGGCGGCGGCGCCGTCGCGGTCCGCGACCAGCACGCGCGCGCCCTCGGCGGCAAAGAGCAGCGCGGCCTGGCGGCCGATGCCGCTGCCCGCGCCGCTGATCCAAGCGGTCTTGTCGGTGAGGCGCCCTGCGCCCTGGCTCGCTGCCACGTGTCCTCCCGGTGGCCCGGGAGCCTAGCGCGATTGGCCCGCCTACTGTGCCTCGATCACGCCGAGGTCGCCGAGGGTTCGCAGCGCCTCGTGGACGTCGACGTCGGATTCGGGGATCACGTCGACCATCTGGCGGAGCGTCATGCCCGCCGAAGCGAGCTCCGCGGCGGAGTCCTCGATCTTCGAGAGGTTGCTGCGCTCGGCGTCGAGGCGCTCGGCGACGACGCGGAAGGTCGTGTTGTCGGACCACTCGGACGTGCCGAGCCGGTCGATCTCGTCCTGCTGCCGCGTCGCCTCGAGCAGCGCCCCCTCGAGGGGCACCGGGTCGGACTGACTGAAGCTCGGCTCGACGCGGGTGTGGAACTCGAAGCTCCCGTCCCGCCAGCCGACGATGCGCGTGAGGGCCTTCATGCCGGAGACCGGACCGAGCCGGACCTCGCGCAGCAGGCCGTCCTCGAAGATCACGCGGCCCTCTTCGTAGCCCCGCATCACGGTGAGCGTCCCGGAGCGGGTGCAGCCGCCGAAGACCTGGATCACGTTGATGATGCCGAGCTCGCCGATGGCGCCCGTCACGCCGCGCAGCCGGCGGGCGTGCTCGGAGGTCTGGACGTCCTCGATGAACTCGACGACTTCCTTGTGGGTGTCCATCTCCGGCTCGAACATGCAGGCCATGGCCGTGACGGTCCCGTCGACCTCGAGGTAGCGGATCACGCGCGCGGGCACGTCGAGGCGCTCTTCGAAGGTCGGGTGTTCGAGGGTCAGGCGCACGGTCTCGCCGATCGGAACGGGCGGGCCGTCGATCGAGAGCAGGACGCCCGAGTGCGAGAGATTCCGCGTGCGGCCCGTCAGCTCGGAGCCGTCCTCGCGCTGGATCAGGATGCCGACGCGCGCGACGCGCCGCGGGGAGCGCCGGCGCTCGGGCTTCTTGCGCTCGCCGAAGAACGGGCCGAGCCGGTCCTTCACCTCGGGCGGCGGGTCGGTGAACTGGATCGCGACCCCCGCCTCGCCGGCGCCGGCCGCGAGCTCGGGTTCGACCACGCTGACGACCTCGGCCGCGAGTTCGACCTTCTCGTCGCAGAATTCCAGATCGAAGACCACCTGCACGCTGTCACGGAACCCGAGGTTCGTGACCGTGGGGATGAAGAGACCGCCCATGGCGATCTCCGCTTCGAATTGCTCTTTCAGCGCTTCCGGCGATTCGTACGAAACGCGGAGGGGAGCGTTCATGTCGGACCTCAGGGGGCTCGGGGGTGGCCCAGGAGATCTATCGGCCGGCGCCCGCGGCCCGCTGAAGGAGATTCCCCACAATGTTCCGCCGGGTGCGCGCGGGTTGCCCCTCGCCTGCCGCCCCTCCGCGCTAGCGCGAAGGCCCTCTCCGGCGTTTCCCCCAGTCGACGAGCTCCGCGAAGAGGCGCGCCTGGGGCGAGCCGGGCTCCTGCTGGAGCTCCGGATGCCACTGGACGGCGGTGAGCCAGGGCGCGCCCGGAAGCTCCAGGGCCTCGACCACGCCGTCCGAGGCGAAGGCCACGGCGCGCAGGTCCCGGCCGAGGCGGTCCACCGCCTGGTGGTGCCAGGAGGCGATGTCGAGCAGCCCCGCCGCGAAGCTCTTTTCGAGCACCGACCCGCCCTCGAGCGTCACCGGGTGCTCGACCGGGTCGAGGGGTGGCACGCGGTGGTCGACATCGTCGCCGAAGACGTCGGGCAGGTGGCCGTGCAGCGTTCCGCCCCGCGCGACGTTCAGGATCTGAAGGCCACGGCAGATGGCGAGGGTCGGCACCTCGGCCTCGACGGCCGCGCCCATCAGCGCGAGCTCGAAGGCATCGCGTTCGTCGTCGACGCTGTAGTTGGTCTCGTGGTCGCCGCCGCTGTGCTGCGGCGCGATGTCGCCTCCGCCCGCGAAGACCAGGGCGTCGACGCCCGCGAGGACCGCCTCGACGGGGCCCTCCGCCGGCGGCAGCAGCACGGGCAGACCGCCCGCGGCGCGGACGGCGTCGACGTAGGCGGTGGGCAGGGTGAAGTGCTCGCCGCGCGGCCCGCTCTCCCGCCCGTAGGCCGTGATCCCGACGATCACCGGAGCCGAGGCGGCGGCATTCCTAGCCACGCTCGAAGAAGCGGTTGCGCTCCCAGTCGGTGACGGTGCCCTCGAAGGAGGCGAGCTCGGTGCGCGCGAAGTGCAGCAGGTGGTCGACGACCTCGTCGCCGAAGGCGCTGCGCGCGAACGCGCTCTCTTCGAGGGCCGCTACCGCGGCGCCGAGGGTGCGCGGCACCTGGGGAAGGCCTTCCGCGCCGTAGACGTCGCCCTCGAAGGCCTCGCCCGGGTCGAGCTCGCGCTCGAGGCCGTCGAGCCCGGCGGCGAGCAGCGCCGCGTAGGCCAGGTACGGGTTCGCGTCGCCGCCCGGGATGCGGCATTCGACCCGGAGCGACGGCCCGTGGCCGACCACGCGGAAGCCCGCCGTGCGGTTGTCGAAGCTCCAGGCGATCCCCGTCGGAGCGAAGGTCCCCGCCTGGTAGCGCTTGTAGGAGTTCACGTTCGGCGCGAAGAACCAGCCGAGCTCCCTCGCGTGGGTCAGCAGGCCGCCGAGCCAGTGGCGGAAGCGCGGCGAACTCTTCACCGGCGTTCCCGGCAGGGCTTCCTCGCCGGCGAAGACCGACTGGCCGTCGGCATCGACGAGGCTCGTGTGGACGTGGAGGCTGTTGCCGGCGAGCGCGGCGTCGAGCTTCGCCATGAAGGTCAGCGAGCAGCCGTGGCGGGTGGCGATGTCCTTGGCCGCGAGCTTGTAGAGCACGTGGCGGTCGGCCATCTCCTTCGCTTCGGCGTAGCGCAGGTTGATCTCGTGCTGCCCCGGGCCCCACTCGCCCTTGCTGAACTCGACGCCGATCGCCGAGGCGTGCACCTCGCGCCGGATGTCGCCGATCACGTCCTCGACGTAGTTGCCCGAGAGAACGTGGTAGTCCTCGATGTAGTCGACGGCGGTGGCGAGCTCGGCGAAGCCCTTGCGACGCGCCTCGGCGTAGCTCTCGCGGAAGAGGTAGAACTCGAGCTCGCTGCCCATCATCGCCTTGAAGCCGTGCTCGGCGAGCCGCTCGAGCTGGCGGGCGAGGATGCGCCGCGGCGCCACCTCGACGGGCGCGCCCGTGTCTTCGTCGAGCAGATCGCACAGGACGATCGCCGACTTCTCGAGCCAGGCGGCCTCCCGCAGGGTCCCCGCGTCGGGGACGGCGTGGAAGTCGCCGTAGCCGGTCTCCCAGCTCGTGAAGGCGTAGCCCGGCGTCGGGTCCATCTCCATGTCGCAGGCCAGGAGGTAGTCGCAGGCGTGCATGCCCGAACCGGCGATCTCCTCCAGGTAGAACGGGGCGTGGATGCGCTTCCCGACGAGGCGCCCGTAGAGGTCCGGGAAGGCAGTGACCACCGTCTCGACGCTGCCGTCGCGGACCGCCTGTTCGAGGGCCTGGGGCTCGAGACGCCCCTTCACTTCGGGTCGCCTTCCTCTCCGACGGTGCGGAAGAGCGAGAGCTGGGGCCGCGTGGCGTCGTCCTGGATGGCCACGGGGTACTCGTCCGAGAAGCAGGCGTCGCAGATGCCGTGCTTCAAGACGGCGCTCGACTTGCGCAGGGCGTCGATGGAGAGGAACCCGAGGCCGTCCGCGCCGATCAGCTTGCGGATCTCCTCCTCGGAGTGCTGATGGGCGATCAGCTCCTCCCGCGTCGGCGTGTCGATCCCGTAGTGGCACGGGCCGATCGTCGGCGGCGAGGACACCCGCACGTGCACCTCGCGAGCGCCGGCGTTGCGCAGCATCGAGACGAGCTTGAGGAGCGTCGTCCCGCGCACGATCGAGTCTTCCACGAGCACGACGCGCTTGTTGCGCACGAACTCGGAGACCGCGTTGTGCTTCACCTTGACGCCGAAGTGGCGGATCGCCTGGGCCGGCTCGATGAAGGTCCGCCGCACGTAGTGGTTGCGGATCATCGCCATCTCGTAGGGGATGCCGGACTCCTCGGCATAGCCGAGTGCCGCCGCGTTCCCGGAGTCGAGCACCGGCACGACCATGTCCGCCTCGACCGGGTGCTCGCGTGCCAGGGCGCGTCCGAGTTCCTTGCGGAAGGCGTAGACGTTCTGGCGCGAGAGGTTCGAGTCCGGACGCGCGAAGTAGATGTGCTCGAAGATGCAGAAGGACTGCATCGGCGCCGGGGCGAAGGGCCGCAGGGTGCGCAGGCGCCCGCGGCGGATGACCACGACCTCGCCGGGCTCGACGTCGCGCTCGTAGGTGGCGCCGATCAGGTCGAGGGCACAGGTCTCGCTCGCCACGACCCAGCCGCCGTCGAGGCGCGCGAGGGAGAGCGGGCGGAATCCGTAGGGGTCGCGGGCGGCGATGACCGCGTCCTTGGTCAGCAGCACGAGGCTGAAGGCGCCCTTCACCCGCGAGAGCGCGTCGATCAGCCGCTCTTCGAGCGTCTCCTCCCGGGAACGCGCGAGCAGGTGGACGATCACCTCGCTGTCGGCGGTGGTGCTGAAGATCGTTCCGCGGCCCTCGAGCTCGGCGCGGATCGCGTTCGCGTTGACGAGGTTCCCGTTGTGGGCGATCGCGACCGGGCCGCCGTCCGTCGTGGCGCAGAAGGGCTGCGCGTTGCGCAGCATGCTGCCGCCTGCCGTCGAGTAGCGCACGTGGCCGATCGCGGCGCGGCCCGGGAGCCGGCGCAGGGTGGGCTCGCTGAAGACGTCGGCGACCAGGCCCATGGCCCGGTGCGCATAGTGCTCGCCGCCGTTGCTGCTCGTGATGCCGCAGCTCTCCTGGCCGCGGTGCTGGAGGGCGTAGAGGCCGAGGTAGGTAATGTTCGCGGCTTCCGGGTGCCCCTGGACGCCGAACACGCCGCACTCGTCGTGGAAGTGGTCGCGCTCCCGCTCGGCCAGGAGCTCGGCGAGCTCCGGCCCGTCGAGCGGGGTGGCCGGGCACGGGCCTCGATCGCACGGTTTCATGCGCTCTCCATGCGCCGCGGAAGCGCTCGTTGCCAGGTTTCGCGCAGGGCTGCGACGGACTGATCGATCCAGGCCTCTTCGCCCGGTGCGCCGATGCGGAGCCGGTCGCCGCCGGTGCGGCCGATGACGGCCGCGGGGACGCCGACGGCCCGGGCCGCTTCGAGCAGGGCTTCGGGGTTCGCGGTGGCGGTGACCACGCGCCCCGTCGATTCGCCGAAGAGCAGCGCGTCCGGGCGGATCCCGCCTTCGAGCTCGATGCTCGCGCCGATCGGCTCCCCCGCGCCGTCGGCGGCGCCGCCCTCCGGCGCCCCGGTGAAGCAGCACTCGGCGAGCGCCACGGCGAGGCCGCCGTCGGAGACGTCGTGGGCCGTCTCGATCGTCCCATCCGCGACCTTCTCGGCGAGCAGTGCGTGGAGCCGCTTCTCGTGCTCGAGATCCACCGCCGGCGGCGTGCCGGCTTCCTGCCCCGCGCGCAGCGAGAGCCAGGCGCTTCCGCCGAGCTCTTCGCGGGTCTCCCCGAGCAGCACCACGGTCCGGTCCGCGGCGGTGAAGTGCGCCACCGCGTGTCGGGCTTCGTCGTCGAGCAGGCCGACCATCACGATGGTCGGCGTCGGGAAGATCGCGCGGCCCTTGGTCTCGTTGTAGAGCGAGACGTTCCCGGAGACGACGGGCGTCCCGAGCGATTTCGCGGCGTCGCCGAGGCCGCGGATCGCCTCCACGAACTCCCACATGATCTCGGGCTTCTCGGGGTTGCCGAAGTTCAGGCAGTTGCTGAGCGCCATCGGCCGCGCCCCGGTGCACGCCACGTTGCGCGCGCTCTCGGCGACGGCGGCGACGGTGCCCTGGTACGGGTCGAGCCAGCACCAGCGCGGGTTGCAGTCCGCAGCGATCGCCACGGCCTTGCCCGTCGGGGTGCCGTCGTCGCGGCGGACGCGGACGAGGGCGGCGTCGCCCCCCGGGCCGACCAGGGTGTTGCCTTGCACGAGCTGATCGTACTGCCGGTACACCCAGGATTTCGAGCAGAGATTCGGCGAGTCGAGCAGGGCGAGCAGCGCCCCTTCGAGATCGGCCTCCGGCGCGACGGCCGCCAGGTCGAGCTTCTGGCGCTCGGAGAGGTCCGCCGGCACCTGGGTCGGCCGATCGAGCTCCGGCGAAGCCGCCGCGACCGGGTCGACCGGAATGTCGACCACGGCGTCGCCGTGCCAGCGGATCTTCATGCGGCCGTCGCCGGTCACCCGGCCGACCACCACGGCGTCGAGGCCCCAGCGCTCGAAGATCTCGCAGACGGCGTCTTCGTGGCCGTCGCGGGCCACCATCAGCATGCGCTCCTGGCTCTCCGAGAGCAGGAGTTCGTAGGGCGTCATGTCCGCGGCGCGCTGGGGCACGCGGTCGAGGTCCATCTCGATGCCGGTGCCCGCGCGGCTCGCCATCTCGAAGGACGAGCACGTGAGGCCCGCGGCGCCCATGTCCTGGATGCCGACGATGTGATCGGTCTGCATGAGCTCGAGGCAGGCCTCGATCAGGCAGTTCTCCGTGAACGGGTCGCCGACCTGCACGGTCGGGCGCATCTGCTCGCTCTCGTCGCCGAACTCCGCGCTCGCGAGCAGGCTCGCCCCGTGGATGCCGTCGCGCCCGGTCTTGCTGCCGGCGTAGATCACGGGGTTGCCGACGCCCGTGGCCGTCCCGAGGAAGATCCGGTCCGCCTCGACGATCCCGAGGTTGAAGGCGTTCACCAGGATGTTGCCCGCGTAGCAGGGGTGGAACTGGGTCTCGCCGCCGACGGTCGCGACGCCGACCGAGTTGCCGTAGCCGCCGACGCCCTTCACCACCCCCTCGAGCAGGTGGCGGTGCTTCGGGTCCTCGAGCGGCCCGAAGCGGATCGAATCGAGCGAGGCCACGGGCCGGGCGCCCATGGTGAAGATGTCGCGCAGGATGCCACCGACCCCGGTCGCCGCACCCTGCACGGGCTCGATGAACGAGGGGTGGTTGTGGCTCTCGACCTTGAAGATGGCCGCGAGGCCATCGCCGAGCGCCACGGCGCCCGCGTTCTCCCCGGGCCCCTGGAGCACGTGCTCCGCCTCGGTCGGGAGCGTCTTCAGGTGCTTCTTGCTCGACTTGTACGAGCAGTGCTCGGCCCACATGACCGAGAAGATCCCGAGCTCCGGGTAGGTCGGCGTGCGGCCGAGGATGGCCTGGATCTTCTCCCACTCCTCGTCCGTGAGGTCGTGGGCGTGCGCCAGCTCGCGATCGACCTTGGGGTCCTCTCCGCTCACGCACCCTCCCCCGCCTGGGCCACCCGCGCGGCCGCCTCCATCATGGCACGCAGCATGCGGCCGCCGTCGGTGCCTCCGAGCGCCGGCTCCACGGCGTGCTCGGGATGGGGCATCAGGCCGAAGACGTTGCCGGCCTCGTTCATGACCCCGGCGATGTTCGCGAGCGAGCCGTTCGGGTTGGCGGCCTCGTCCACGGTGCCGTCGTCCTGGCAGTAGCGGAGCAGGACCTGGCCGTTCGCCTCGAGGCGGGCCAGATCGTCGGCGTGGGCGAAGTAGCAGCCCTCGCCGTGCTTGATCGGGATGTGGATGACCTCGCCCTCGGAAAAGCCCCGGGTGAAGTGCGTGTCCGCCCGCTCGACGCGAAGTGCAGACGTCTCGCAGATGAAGTGCAGGCCGGCGTTCTGGCGGAGGGCGCCGGGGAGCAGCCCCGCCTCGCACAGGACCTGGAAGCCGTTGCAGGTGCCGAGCACGAGCCCGCCCTGGCCGGCGAACCGCTGCACGTCCGCCATGACCGGGGAAAAGCGCGCCATCGCGCCACAGCGGAGGTAGTCCCCGTAGGAGAAACCGCCGGGGACGAGCACGCCCTCGGTGCCGGCCGGCAGGGCTGCGTCGCCGTGCCAGACGAGCCGGGCGTCGGCGCCCAGGACGCCCTTCAACGCGTGGACCATGTCCCGGTCGTCGTTCGAACCCGGAAACTGAATGACGGCGAACATGGGGACCTCGCCCTCCCTTTCGTGCCTCGGATGCCGGTTTCGGGAGTGGGGTGGCGGATGTTGCGGGTTTTTCGGGAACGCGGGCATTCTACCGGCGGCCCCTTGGCGGGGCAAACCTGCCGGCGGCAGAAGCGCGAGAAAACTGCCGGGCGCGAGAAAGCTGCCGGTCGGTGAGGCGGGACTCCCCAGCTTCTCCTCGATGGGAACTCAGGCGCCGGGCGCGTCCTGCCGTGGACGGGAGAGCGCCGTTCGCGGCCGAGGGCGGCAATGCGCTGCCCCGGGCCGCAAACAGGATTAGAATGGCGACGGGTTCGGCAAGTGGCCGTCCCCGAAGGACTCCCGGAGGTTGGCCGCAGCCGATGGCCGCTACGACACCCACCGAAGGCACGATCCCCGCCTCGCCCGCGGGCGGGGCGCCGAAGCCCTCGCCCTGGCTCTACGGCCGCGCCGTCGATCTGCTCTTCGGCTACGGCCTCGCCTATGTGTTGAGCGTTCCCCTGCTCGCCTGGGGAACCATGAGCGGCGCCCTCGGCAGCCGGCCCGTCTGGTTGATCGCCGCCCTGGCCCTCCTCTTCAGCACGCCCCACTACGGCGCAACGCTGCTGCGCGTCTACGACCGCCGCCAGGACCGCACCCGCTACGCGTTCTTCGCGGTCTGGATCACCCTCGGCCTGCTCGTCGCGTTCGCCGCGGGCCTCTACAACGCGTTCATCGGCTCGCTCCTGCTCACGGCCTACGTCACCTGGAGCCCCTGGCACTTCTCCGGCCAGAACTACGGCCTCGCCGTCATGTACCTGCGCCGCAGCGGCATCGCCTTCGACGACGCCACCAAGCGCGATCTCTACCTCTCCTTCGTGATGTCCGCGGTGCTGGCCATCCTGGCCATCCACGTGGTCGGCTCGGACCTCGTCTTCGCCAACGCGAGCAGCGACCGCTCGGGCGTCTTCACCGTCCAGAAGCTCGGCCTGGGCCGGACGCTCGTGCAGGGGCTCGCGGTCGGCTGCCTCGGCGTCTACCTCTTCTACCTGTTCCGCGCCGGCCGGAGCCTCCAGCGGAGCGCCGGCGGAGCATCGCTCCTGCCCGTGCTCCTGCTCGTGGGAACGCAGGGCCTGTGGTTCGCCGTACCGGCCCTCGCAACGTCGCTGACGGCAAAGGACCTCCCGGCCGAGCTCGCGCTTCCGCTGTCCGCCTGGTGGATCTCGACGTCCCACGCGATCCAGTACCTCTGGGTCACCTGGTTCTACGCCGAGCGCACGGGCGAGTTCGGCTCCTTCCCCCCCTTCCTCGCGCGCTGCCTGTTCGCGGGCGCCTTTGTGACCCTGCCGGCGTTCCTGCTCCTGCCGACGGTGCTCGGCGGATCGCTCCCGAACGCCGCCGGGATCGCCGTGCTCGTGGCGTCGGTGGTGAACCTCCACCATTTCATCCTCGACGGTGCGATCTGGAAGCTCCGCGACGGCCGCATCGCCCGCGCACTGCTGCGCGCCGAGCCGGCCGACGACGGCGCCGGGCGCCGGAAGCGGCGCTGGCTCGCCTGGAGCGTGGGCGCGGCGGGCCTCGCGTGCGTCGTCGCCCAGGCCTACGTGCTCTGGCTGACCCACCTCGCGACCCAGCCGGAGACGCCCTACGTGACCCTCCGCAGCGTCGCCTCGGATCTCTCGCGGTTCGGGGAAGACTCGCCGTCGCTGTGGGGCCGGGTCGGACAGCTGGCCGAAGCCGAAGGGGAGCGCGACGTCGCCCTGGCCGCCTACCGCCGCGTCGTCAGCGGCAACCCGACGCCGCCCGTCATCGCCGCCGACCGCATGGCGTGGCTCCTGATCTCGGATCACGGCGACGACCCGAAGAGCCTCCGCCAGGCGCGCAAGCTCGCGAGCTACGTCACCCGCAAACTCGGGCCGGCGCGGCCCGAAGGCTTCCAGACCCTGGCTGCGGCCCACGAAGCGGCCGGCGAGTGGAACGCCGCGAGCGAGGCGGCGCGCCAGGGCCTCGAGGCCGCCCGGGCCAGCGGCGACGAGGCGCGCACGCGCGATCTCGAGCGCAGGCTCGCGCTCTACGAGCGCATGAAGGTGACGCCGACGAGCGGCGGTACGCCCCGCACCGACGCGGGCGGCTGAACGGCGAAGCCGCGGAGGGGCTAGCCCTCGACGCGGACGATCTCGAAGTCTTCGATGACCGGGTTCGAGAGCAGCTTCTCGGAGAGCTCCGCCAGCAGCGCGCGGGCCGCGGTTTCGTCGGCGGCGTCGAGCTCCACTTCGAAGAGCTTCCCCTGGCGGACGCTCCGAATGCCCTCGTAGCCGAGCGAGCCGCAGGCGTTCTGGATCGCCTTGCCTTGGGGGTCGAGCACGTCGGTCTTCAGGGTCACGTGGATCAGCGCGTTCACGGCCGGGTCTCCTTGCGTGCTTCGTTCACGGATCGACCTGCTCGAGGGTGCGATCGAAGATCGCCTCCACGTTGCGCAGGGTGTGGGAGAGATCGAAGACCTCGCCGATCTGCTGCGCGGAGAGCGCCTTCGTGATGCGCTCGTCCGCCTCGACGCGGTCGCGGAAGCTTCCGCCCTGCTCCCAGGTCTCCATGGCGTGGCCCTGCACCAGGGCGTAGGACTCCTCGCGCGTGAGGCCGGTCTCGGCCAGGGCGAGCAGCAGCGTGCCGCTGTAGACGAGGCCGTGGGTCATCTCGAGGTTCGCCATCATGCGATCCGGGTAGACGACCAGCCGCTCGACGAGGCCGGCGAAGCGGTGGAGCATGAAGTCGAGCAGCGTCGTCGAATCCGGCAGGGTGATGCGCTCGACCGAGCTGTTGCTCATGTCGCGCTCGTGCCAGAGCGCCGTGTTCTCCATCGCCGCGACGGCGTGGCCGCGAAGGATGCGCGAAAGCCCCGAGAGGTTCTCGAAGCGCCACGGGTTGCGCTTGTGCGGCATGGCCGAGGAGCCCTTCTGGCCCTTCCCGAAGTCCTCCTGGACCTCGCGCACCTCGGTGCGGGCGAGGTGGCGGAACTCGACCGAGAACTTGTCGAGGCTCCCGCCGATGAGCGCGAGCGCCGCGCTGAAGTTCGCGTGGCGGTCGCGCTGGACGATCTGGGTGGCGGCCGGTTCGAAGCCGATGCCGAGCCGCTCGCACACGCTCCGCTCCACGTCCGGATCGAGGTGGGCGAAAGTGCCGACGGCGCCGGAGATCTTGCCGACCGCCGCCTCGTCGAGGGCGCGCGCGAGGCGCTCGCGGCCGCGGCGGAGCTCGGCGTAGTAGACGAGCAGCTTCAGGCCAAAGGTCGTCGGTTCGCCGTGTACGCCGTGGGTCCGGCCGACGCAGACGGTGTGCTTGTGCTCGATGGCGCGGGCGCGGAGCGCCCGGGCGGCGAGGTCGACGCCCTCGAGCACGAGCCGCCCGGCGTCGCGGATCTGGAGCGCGAGGGCCGTATCGAGCACGTCGCTCGAGGTCATGCCGTAGTGGATGAAGCGCGAGTCCGGACCGACGTGTTCCGCCACGTTGGTGAGGAACGCGATCACGTCGTGCTTCACCTCGCGCTCGATCTCGTCGATGCGCGCGACCGAGAAGCCGGCCTTCTGGCGGATCGTCTCGACGGCGGAGGCCGGGATCACGCCGCGCTCGGCGAGCACGTCGCACACGGCGATCTCCACGTCGAGCCAGCGGCGGTACTTCGCCTCCTGGCTCCAGATCTCCTTCATTTCGGGGCGGGCGTAGCGGTCGATCATCAGCCTACCTGGAGGTACGTGTGGGCGAGCAGCAGATAGTACATCAGCGGAATTCCGAGCAGCGGGGAGTCCAGGCGGTCGAGGATGCCGCCCATGCCCGGCAGCATGCCGCCGGCGTCCTTCACCTCGGCGTCGCGCTTGAGCAGGGATTCCACGAGGTCGCCGAGCATGCCGACGATCGAGAGCAGGAAGCCGAAGACGAGCGCGGCGCCCCAGCCGAAGCCGCCGGTGAGCTCGGGCCAGAAGAGATCGAAGAAGGCCTTCACGGCGGGGCCAAACGCCGTTCCGACCAGGATGCCCCCGATCGCGCCTTCGACGGACTTCCCCGGGCTGATCTTCGGCGCGAGCTTCCGGCGGCCGAACTGCCGCCCGGCGAAGTACGCGCCGGCGTCGCACGCGACGAGGCAGGTCGCCGCGAAGACCATGTAGTAGGCGCCGGATTCCGGGGCGTGCATGAGCGCGGCGGGCAGGCCGTACTTGCTTTCGACCACGCCGTGGAAGTTGCGGAGCACGATCGCGTGGGAGAACAGCCAGCCCACGTAGAAGACGCCGAAGAAGGTGCCCGAGATGCTCGCCAGGGCCTCCTCGATGCGGGGCCGACGCAGCTGATTGAACATCACCCCGAGCAGCACGACCGTCATCAGCAGGGTCGAGTGATACTCGTTGCCGAAGTAGGCGACGATCGGCAGGGCCGCCCCGGCCGCATAGCCCCAGTTCGCCAGGGGGTGCGCGCCCTTCTCCTCGATCAGGGCGTAGAACTCGCGCATCCCGAGCAGGATGAAGCCGATCACGGCGGCGAGGTAGAGCAGGCCGCCCTGGGCGATCAGCCAGAGCACGAGCGGGATCAGGATGCTCGCCGTCAGGATGCGGGCGCCGAGGTCGCTCTTCTCCTTCTTGGGCGCCTCGGCCGGCGCGTCGCGCGGCGTCGGCGGGCGCGGGTGCACGGGCTCGGGGCCCGCCGCTCCGGGAATCGGCTCTTCGGTGGTCATGAAGCTCCCTCACCCGAAGGCCCGCTGCCTCCGGCGACGCCAGTATGGCCGAAGCCGCCCTCGCCGCGCTCGGTGGCCTCGAGCTCCTGGACCTCCTCGAAGGCCACGGTGGCGACCGGTGCGACCACGAGCTGTGCGATGCGGTCGCCGCGCTCGATCGTGAACGGCTCGCTGCCCGCGTTCCAGAGGATCACGCGCACCTCCCCGCGATAGTCCGAGTCGATGGTCCCGGGAGAATTCGGGAGGACGATGCCCTCGCGCAGGGCCAGCCCGCTGCGCGGCCGGATCTGGGCCTCGTAGCCCGGCGGGACCGCGATGCGCAGCCCCGTCGGAACGAGCGCGCGGCCGCCGGGGGGGACCACCAGGTCCTCCTCGACGGCCGCGGCGAGATCCAGCCCGGCCGACCCGGGGGTCGCGGGCTTCGGGAGCGGAAGGTCTTCCGCCCCGGCGATGCGCGCCAACCGGACGCGCGCCGGTTCAGACATGTCGGACGCGCGCCGCGCTAGACACCTCGGGCCCCCGTTTCAGGCACCCTCGACGGCGTCCGCGAGAGCCTCCTTGCGGGAGAGGCGGATGCGGCCCGACGGGTCGATGTCGATGCACTTCACCATGAGCTCGTCGCCCTCGTCGGCGACGTCGGTCACGCGCTCCACGCGGCCCTCGGCCAGGTGGCTGATGTGCACGAGCCCGTCCGTCCCCGGGAAGATCTCGACGAAGCAGCCGAAGTCCGTGACCCGCTTCACCTTGCCGAGGTAGAGCTTCCCGATCTCGGCTTCCTGGGTGAGCTCCTCGACCATCGAACGAGCGCGCGTGAGCGCGTCGAGGTCCGGCGAGAAGATCGTGACCTGGCCCGAGTCCTCGACGTCGATGTTCGCGCCCGTCGTGTCCTGGATGGCGCGGATGACCTTGCCGCCCGGCCCGATGACGTCGCGGATGCGGTCCGGCTTGATCGTGATGACCTCGACCCGCGGCGCGTTCGCCGAGAGGTCTTCGCGCGGCTGCAGCCCGCCGAGCGCGTCCTTCACGTCCCGCTCCATGCAGTCGAGGATGTGGAGCCGCCCCTCGCGCGCCTGCGCCAGGGCCTTCTCCATCACGTCCCAGTCCACCTCGGTGATCTTGATGTCCATCTGGAGCGCGGTGATGCCCTTGGTCGTCCCGCACACCTTGAAGTCCATGTCGCCGAGATGGTCCTCGTCGCCGAGGATGTCCGAGAGCACGGCCACGCGGTCGCCGTCCTGGATCAGACCCATGGCGATGCCGGCCACCGGCGCCTTCAGCTTCACACCCGCATCGAGCATGGAGAGCGTGCCCCCGCAGACCGTCGCCATGGACGAGCTGCCGTTGCTCTCGAGCACTTCCGAGACCACACGGATCGTGTAGGGGAAGTCGTCCTGATCGGGCAGCACCGGCGTGAGCGCCCGCTCGGCGAGCGTCCCGTGGCCCACCTCGCGGCGGCCGGGGCCGCGCAGGAAGCGCGCCTCGCCCACCGAGAACGGCGGGAAGTTGTAGTGCAGCAGGAAGCGCTTCTCGTAGCGCTCGGTCAGGGCATCGATGGTCTGCCCGTCCCGGCTAGAGCCGAGCGTCGTGTAGACCAGCGCCTGGGTCTCACCGCGCGTGAACAGGCCCGTTCCGTGGGCCTTCTTCGCCACCGCGAGCTCGCTCGCGATGTTGCGGATCTCGTCGGTCGCGCGGCCGTCGATGCGCACGCGCTCGGAGAGCACCATCTCGCGCACCACGTTCGCGTGGATCGACTTGAGCAGGCCCTTCACCTGGCCCGTGAGCTTCGCGAGCCCGTCGCGCCGGCTCTCGTAGGCCTCGAGCGAGTCGATCGTGAACTTCTCCTCGCGGTACGCCGTGACGTAGCCCTCGAGGACCTCCTTCTCGATCTCGCCGACCTTGGCGTAGCGGTCGTGCTTCTCGCGGATCTGGACCGCTTCCTTGAGGCGCGCCTCGGCCTTGCCGCGGATCTCGGTCTCGAGGGACGAGATGTCCTCCGGGACCGCCATCACCATCTTCTCCTTGCCGACCTTCTGCTGCAGATCGAGCTGCGGGTCGAGCTGGGGAACGATGTGCTCGTGGCCGAACTTCAGGGCATCGACCATGTCGCCCTCGGGCACCTCGTTGGCGCCGCCTTCGACCATCACCACCGCGTTGCGGCTGCCGGCGACGATCAGGTCGAGGTCGCTCTCCTCGCGCTGGGAGACCTTCGGGTTCGCGATGAGCTGGCCGTCGATGCGGCCGACACGCACCGCCGAGATCGGCCCGAGGAACGGCAGCGGCGAGATCGTCAGCGCCGTCGAGGCACCGAGGAAGGCCGCCACGTCCGGCTGATGCTCGCCGTCCGCCGAGAGCACGGTGGCGATGATCTGGGTCTCGTCCATGTAGCCGTCGGCGAACAGCGGGCGGATCGAGCGGTCGATGAAGCGCGAGACCAGAACCTCGCGGTCCGAGAGGCGACCTTCACGCTTGAAGAAGCCGCCGGGGATCTTGCCCGCCGCCGAGGTCTTCTCGACGAAGTCGACGGTCAGCGGGAAGAAGTCGATGCCCGGGCGCGGCTTCGCGCGCGTGGCGGTGACCAGCACCTGGGTATCGCCCCAGGTGACGACGCAGCTCGAGGCCTGCTTGGCCATCTTGCCCGTCTCGAGTGTGAACGTATCCCCGCCCACCTTCACGGTGGTCGTGGTCGGTTCGAACCAATAGGAATTCGACATGGAGATCCATCTCCTGCCGGCGGCCCGTTTCAAGGGGGCACGTACCGGCGAGAACCGCGGGAGTGGATCGGGCGAGCGATGAATCAGGGGAATGCGGGATCGGCGATGGGCGAGAGAGCCGGGGCTCTCGCGCATGGCGGATTCCCACATTCCTTGGGTCAACTTTCGGAACTCAGTTCGCAGGCCGACTATCGACCTGCGGTCGCCCGACACCCCAACGATGTGGTGTGGTGCCGCCCCTTCCCACCTGGGAGGCGCGGCGCCCGGCTAGCGTCGCAAGCCGAGCTTCTGGATGAGCGTCTGGTAACGCTCGGGACTCTTCCTCCTCAGGTAGTCGAGCAGCCGACGGCGCTGGCTCACGAGCATGAGCAGGCCGCGGCGCGAATGGTGGTCCTTCTTGTGGACCTTGAAGTGGTCTTGCAGCTCGTTGATCCGGGTAGTGAGGATCGCGACCTGGACTTCCGGGGACCCGGTGTCCTTTTCGTGCGTCCGGTACTCGTTGACGAGCTCATTCTTCTTGGCAGTGCTGATCAATGTTCTTCTCCATCGCCCCAGAACCTGGGAACCGGTGACGAGGATCGAGGGAACGAAAACGCGGCGTGCGCGAAGGGCCCGCTACGGAAGGTCGCAGTGGAGTTAACAAAACCGGCTCCGGGGAGCAAGCGGCGCCGCCTGGGGCGAGGGGCGTTCACCGCGGTCCCGCGTCCTGGCGAAGGACCCGAACCGGCCGGAGCATCCCCGCGGGGCCGAGTTCCAGGATCGCGATCAGCTCCCCGTCCCGGTCGACTCCGGCGTAGCGGCCTCCGACGGCCTCCCGAGCGAGGGCGCCCGAGCGGATCTCACCGCCGTGGAGCACGCGCTGGATCTGGGCGAGGTCGAGCGGCACCTGGGGCAGCCCGACGCCCTCGGCCGGAGAGACCAGGAGCTCTTCGATCTTCCCGGCGTCGGCCGCGGCCTGGAGGTCCTCGGGGGTCGCGGCCATCTCGAGGGTGAAGGGGCCGTTCCCGGTCCGGCGCAGGTCCGCCAGGTGGCCGCCGCAACCGAGCGCGCGCCCGAGGTCCTGGGCCAGCACCCGGACGTAGGTGCCCGGCGAGCAGGAGACCTCGATCTCGAGGTCCGGCGCCTCGTAGCGCAGCAGGGTGATCGAGTGGATCTCGATGCGGCGCGGCTCGCGCTCCACCTCCTCGCCCTTGCGCGCGAGCTTGTAGAGCGGCACGCCGTCGCGCTTGACCGCGCTGTACATGGGCGGGATCTGCTCGATCTCGCCCTGGAACTGCTCGAGCGCCTCGGCGATGGCCGCCTCGTCGGGCAGCGGCCCTTCGTGGCGCGCGGTCTCGGTGCCCTCGGCGTCGAGGGTGTCGGTCTCGATCCCGAGGCGGATGCGCGACCAGTAGACCTTCGCGCCGTCCACGAAGGAGACGAGCTTCGTCGCGCCGCGCACGGCCAGCGGCAGCAGGCCCGTCGCCAGCGGGTCGAGGGTGCCGAGGTGCCCGACGCGGCGCGTGCCCAGCCAGGCGCGCGCGGCATCGACCATGTCGTGGGACGTGGCTCCGCGCGGCTTGTCGACCACGAGGAAGCCCGCCGGTCCGGGCGGCTCGGGCCGCCTACTCCTCCGACTCATGAGAGAGCTCCGAAATCAGCGCCAGGGTCTCGGTCCCGGCGGCAAGAGAGGGGTCGTGCTCGAAGCGGAGCTCCGGAACGCGTCGCGTGGGGAGCGTTCGCGAGAGCTGCCGGCGCAGGAAGCCGGCGGCCGAAGCGAGGCCCTTCGCGGTCTCGGCGGGCTCGGGCTGCGCCGGGCCGTCGAGGGTGCTCCAGTAGACGCGGGCGTTCGAAAGGTCCGGCGCGACGTCGATGCGCGTCACGCTCACGAGGCCGACGCGCGGGTCCGTGATCTCCTCGCGCAGCAGACGCGAGAGCTCGGCGCGAATCTGTTCGCCGATCCTTTCCGTGCGCCGCGACATCCCTCACGCCTCCTCGTCTTCCTCGAACGCTTCGACGTCTTCCCAGTCGTCGTCTTCTTCGTCGTCGTCCCCGGCCAGGGGCATGCGCAGGATCTCGATCTCCTGCGCGACCAGCTCCGCCAGATGCAGCCCCTCGATGAAGTCCACCACCCGGTCGAGCACCTGCCGGACGAGCACGGCATCGCTGCCGACCGTCGTGACCCCGAGCGTCGATTGGGTCCAGGTGTGCTGCCCACCCACCTCGGCGATGGAGACGCGGAAGCCGTTGCGGACACGCTGGGTGATGGACCGGACGACGCCGCGCTTCTGCTTCAGGGACCGACAGCCCTCCAGGTGGAGCTCGACGACGGCCGCCCCGACGATCATTCGAGGGTGGCCGCGCGCTCCTCGAGGACGTAGATCTCGATCACGTCGCCGACCTTGACGTCTCCGTAGCCGTCGATGCCAATGCCGCACTCGAAGCCGGTCTGGACCTCGCGCACGTCGTCCTTGAATCGCCGGAGCGAACCGAGCTGCCCCTCGTGGACGACCACGCCGTCGCGGACCAGGCGGCACTTGGCGTTGCGCTGGGCCTTGCCCTCGACCATATAGCAACCGGCGATCGTCCCGATCTTCGGCACGGTGAAGGTCTCCCGCACCTCGGCGCGGCCGAGGGCGTTCTCCTCGATGCGCGGCGGCAGGAGCCCGGCCATGGCGAGCTTCACTTCGTCGGTGAGCTCGTAGATCACGCGGTACATGCGCATGTCGACGCCCGTCGAATCCGCGGCCTTGCGCGCCGCCGGGTCCGGCCGGACGTTGAAGCCGACCACGATGGCCTCGCCCGTCTGCGCGAGGTTCACGTCGTTCTCGGTGATGCCGCCGACGCCGGCGTGCAGCACCTCGACCTTGACCTCGTCGTTGCCGAGCTTGACCAGGGCGTCGCGCACGGCCTCGAGGGAGCCCTGCACGTCGGCCTTCAGCACGACGTTCAGCTCCTTCATGCCGCCCTCGCCCGCCTGGGCGAAGAGATCCTCGAGGCTGCGGCGCGGAGCCGGAGCGCCGGCCACCCGGCCGCGCTGCTGGTCCTCGCGGTGCTCGGCCACGTCCTTCGCCGCGCGCTCGCTCTCGGCGACGTGGAACACCTCGCCCGCCCCCGGCACCGAGGAGAGCCCGATCACCTGCACCGGCGTGCTCGGCGGCGCCTCGTTCAGGCGCTTGCCGTTCTCGTCCTGCATCGCGCGAATGCGGCCGTAGCTCGTGCCGACGACCATGGCGTCGCCGCGGCGGAGCGTGCCCTCCTTGACGAGCACGGTGGCGACGGGCCCGCGGCCCTTGTCGAGCTCGGCTTCGAGCACGACGCCCGTGGCGGGCTGGTTCGGGTCGGCCTTCAGCTCGAGGACCTCGGCCTGGAGGGCGAGCAGTTCGAGCAGTTTGTCGAGGCCGGTCTTCTTCAGCGCCGAGATCTCGACGGTGATCACGTCGCCGCCGAACTCCTCGGGAACGAGGTCGTGTTCGAGCAGCGACTGCCGCGTCCGCGTCGGGTCGGCGCCGGGCAGGTCGCACTTGTTGATGGCGACGAGGATCGGAACGCCCGCGGCCTTGGCGTGGCTGATGGCCTCCTCGGTCTGGGGCATCACGCCTTCGCTGGCGGCGACGATCAGGATCACAATGTCCGTGATCTGCGCCCCCCGCGCGCGCATCTCGGTGAAGGCGGCGTGGCCCGGCGTATCGATGAAGGTCAGCTTCGCTCCGTCGATCTCGGTCTGATACGCGCCGATGTGCTGGGTGATGCCGCCGGCCTCGCCCGCGACGACGTTGGCCTCGCGCAGGGCGTCGAGCAGCGACGTCTTCCCGTGGTCGACGTGGCCCATGACGGTGATCACCGGCGGCCGCCCCTCGAGCGCCGACTCGTCGACCTCCCCGGTGCGGACGCTCGCGAGCGCCTCCTCTTCCTTGAAGCCCGTGTCCTGGACCTCGGCGCCGTAGGCATCGGCGACCTTGCGGGCGACGTCGGAATCGATGGTCTGGTTGATGCCGACCATCGTCCCGAAGCCCATGAGCTTGCCCTGGACCTCGGCGGCCTTCGCCCCGAGCTGCTTCGCGAGCTCGGCGACGCTGATCTCGCCCTCGACGCGGACGATCTTCGCGACCTTCGACGCGGCAGCGGGCGCCGGCGCGGCCTTCTTCGGCGCCGCGTCCCGGCGCTTGCGCCGCGGGGACTGGAAGGCGCGCGGATCGACGGTGGTGACCGGGCGGCGCTGCGTGGTTCGCGTGGTCGCCTGGCGTGCGAGCTGCTCCTGCTCGCGCAGGTTCACGACCTCGCGGAAGGCCTTCTTCGGCTTCGCGGGCTTCGCCGAATCCGGCGTCGACGGCCCCGGCGGCTTGCGCTCGCCGGCGGGGGCTCCGGTGGCGCCGGCGGGGCCGGCCGGCGCTTCGCCGGGCGAATCGGCCGCGGGTCCCTTCGGCGCCTCGGGCGCCTGCTCGGCGCTCGCAGCCGCGACGGCTTCCTCGGGCGCCTCGGCAGCGACCGGCTCGGGCACGGCTTCGGGCTCGGGCGTGGCCTCGGGCTCGGCCTCCGCCGCCTCGGCCGGTGCTTCCACCGCCTCGGGCTCCTCGGCGACGGGCTCCGGCTCGGGCTCGGGTTCCGGCGCCTTCTTGCGCTTGCGGCGGATGATCGTCGCGCCGCCGCGCCCTTCGACGCGCCGCTCGACGACCTCACCCTTCGGCTTGCTGGGCTTGCCGAGCTTCTCGCGGAGCTGTTCCGCCTCCTCGTCGTCGAGGGACGACATCGGGCTCTTGAGCTCGATGCCCACGGCTCCCGCGCGTTCGACGATGTCCGAACGATCGATGCCGAGCTCTTCCGCGAGCTTGTAGGCCCTGATCTTTGCCATGGATGCTTCTGCCTCAGGCCTTCTCGTCTGCCGGGGCGTCGCCGCCCTCGGCCGTCACTGCGTCGCCGCCCTCGGGCGCCGGGGATTCGCTCGTTTCGGCTTCGCCTTCGGCGGCGTCGCCGGCTTCACTCTCGTTGGCGGCAGCCGCGGCCGCCGCAGCGGCCTCTTCCGCCTCGCGCCGCGCCGCTTCCTCGGCGGCGCGCGCCTCTTCCTCGGCCTTCTGGATGGCCAGCTCGCCGGCGCGGACCTTGATGTTGCCCGCGCCCTCCTCGTCGATGCCCGGGAGCTGGACGAGCAGCTCGTCCTGGCAGTTCGCGAGGTCCTCGAGGGAGGCGATGCCCTGCTGGAGCAGGATCTCGGCCTCGGGTTCGCCGCAGCCCTCGACGGCCGAGACGGCCTCGGCCAGCCACTGCGCGACCTCGCGCATCTTCGACTCGCTCTTGATGTCGATGCGCCAGCCCGTCAGCTGGACCGCGAGCCGCACGTTCTGGCCGCGCCGCCCGATCGCGAGGGAGAGCTGATCGTCGGGGACGATCACGTCCATGCTCTTCTCCGCCTCGTCGATGATCACCTTGGAGACGGCCGCCGGGGAGAGCGCGCTGCACACGTAGCGGGCCGGGTCCGGGTTGAAGGGCACGATGTCGATGCGCTCGCCTCGGAGCTCCTGGACCACCGCCTGCACGCGGCTGCCCTTCATGCCGACGCACGCGCCGACCGGGTCGACGTCGCTGTCGCGCGAGGCGACCGCGATCTTCGAGCGCCCGCCCGGCTCCCGCGCGGCGGACTCGATCGTGACGATGCCTTCGTACATCTCCGGCACTTCCTGCTCGAAGAGCTTCTTCAGCATGTCGATGCTGGCGCGCGAGAGCAGGATCTGCGGGCCCTTCATGGCCGTCGAGACGTCGACGACGTAGGCGCGGATGCGCTCGCCGGGGCGGTAGTTCTCGCGCGGCACCTGCTCCTTCGGCGGGAGCACCGCCTCGGCGCGGCCGAGGTCGACGATCAGGGAGCCCTTCTCGAAGCGGCGCACGATCCCGTTGACGAGCTCGCCCTTGCGGTCCTTGTACTCGTTGAAGACGATGTCGCGCTCGGCGTCGCGAACGCGCTGGATGATCACCTGCTTGGCGGTCTGGGCGAGGATGCGGCCGAAGCCCTCCGTCTCGAGCTTCACGCCGATCTCGTCGCCCTCTTCGGCCTCGGGGTCGAACTCGTGGGCGGCCTGGATCGTGATCTCGTTCTCGGCGTCCTCGACCTCGGTCACGACGGTGCGGAACTCGAAGAGCTCGATCTCGCCGAGCTCGTCGTTGAAGCGCGCCTCGAGCTCCTTCTCCTGCCCGTACTTGCGGCGCGCCGCCTGCTTCATCGCCTCTTCGAGCGCCTCGACGATGATGCCGCGGTCGATGCCCTTGTCCTTGGCGATCTGATCGATCTCTCGCTTCAAGCCCGGCAACTGCATGGCGACTCCGTCAGCCTTCCCGCCGCGCGTTGAAGTCCGCGGCGGAGAAGTGGTAGATCACGTGGGCCTTCGCCACCTGGGCGAAGGGGATGTCGTGGGCGTCGCCGTCGATCTCGAGGCGCGCCGTCTCGCCATCGAAGGCGGTGAGCTTGCCCTTGAAGCGGCGGCGGCCGCCGAGGGGCACGCGGGTTTCGAGCTTCACGTCCGAGCCGCAGGCGGCCCGAAAATCCTTCTCACGCGAGAGCGGCCGGTCGAGGCCCGGCGAGGACACCTCGAGCACGTAGCTGTCGTGGATGGCGTCTTCGGCGTCGAGCTGGCTGCCGAGCTCGCGCGACACCGCGGCGCAGGCCTCCACGGAGACGAGCCCGTCCCCGGCCGGCGTATCCACGACGACGCGCAGCTGACCCGTGCCGCGGCCGCGGACCACGTCCGCATCCACCAGCTCGAGGCCATGATCTTCGACGATCGGCTCGATCAGACCCAACAGCTCCTTGGGGATGTCGCGATACATCCCCGCGTCTCCCGCACGCCGCACCCTCCGAGCGCCGGACGACTCTGAACCAGCGCTCCAAACAAAAAGAAGCGGACGAGAGCGTCCACTTCTCACACCTGCGCAGCCCGTACCCAGAGGCACCCTGGCGGCAGGCACGCGGCGACGGCCCCGGCGTGCCGGACCGCCCTCGCGCAGCAAGGGCGCAACCTATGAAAATCCCCGGGGTTTTGCAAGCCGCGGGACCCGCCCGCCGGCCCGGATCGAGGGCTTTTCAGCCCAGGCTCAGCCGGTTTCCAGGGCCCCCGTCAGGTCGCGGACGGCGGCGACCCCGTGGTCGCGGCAATACGCCTCGATTCCGGCGGCCACGCGGCCCGCGGCGCCCGGATCGAGGTAGCTCGCGGTGCCCACCTGGACGGCGGTCGCACCGCACAGCAGGAACTTCACGGCGTCCTCGCCGCTCATGATCCCGCCGATTCCGCAGATCGGGATGCCCACGGCCTGGGAGGCCTGGAAGACCATGCGCAGGGCCACGGGCAGGATCGCCGGCCCGGAGAGCCCCCCGAGCACGTTGCGCAGGACCGGGCGGCGGGTCTCGAGGTCGACGTCCATGGCCTGGAGCGTGTTGATCATCGCGAGGCCGTCGGCGCCCTCCCCCTCCGCGACGCGGGCCATCTCGGCGATCGAGGTGACGTTGGGCGAGAGCTTCACGAGCAGCGGCAGGGTCGTCGCGCCGCGGCACTCGCGCACCAGTCCGGCGAGCAGCTCCGGGTTCTGGCCGAACTCGATGCCGCCGGCCTTCACGTGCGGGCAGGAGGCGTTGATCTCGACCCCGGCGACCTGGGGCACGCCGGTCAGCCGCTTGCACACCTCGGCGTACTGGGCGGGCGCGGTGCCGAAGATGCTCGCCACGACCGGGACGCCGTCCGGGATCTGCGGGAGTTTCTTGGAGATGAAGGCCTCGACGCCGACGTTCTCGAGACCGATGGCGTTCAGCATGCCCGCGGCGGTCTCGTGGATGCGCGCCGGCAGGTTCCCGGTGCGCGGCTCGAGGGTCAGGCTCTTCGCGACGAAGCCGCCGATCGTCGTGAGGTCGAGGAAGGGCGCGAACTCCGTGCCGTAGCCGAAGGTGCCCGAGGCGGTGAGCACCGGATTGCGGAGCGCGATCCCGCCGAGATCGACGGCGCTGTCGACGGCGTCGCTCACGAGAGGTGGTCCCAGTCGACGTCCGCGGCCTCGAAGACCGGGCCGTCGCGGCAGACCAGGGCGAAGCCGCCGCCCGAAAGCGGGGCGGCGCAGCCGAGGCAGACGCCGAAGCCGCAGGCCATCGGGTTCTCGAGCGAAACGTGGCAGGGGGCGCCGTGTTCGGCGGCGAGGGCCGCGGCGGCGCGCATCATGGGCGTCGGCCCGCAGGCGTAGACGACGGGGTTCTCGGCGCTCGCGAGGGCCTTGGCGAGCGGCTCGGTCACGCGGCCGGCGTGGCCGAAGCTGCCGTCCTCGGTCGCGAGCTCGAGTTCCACGCCGAGGGCGCGGAATTCGGGCAGGCCGATCAGGTCGCCCTCGGTGCGCGCGCCGAGCATCACCGTCGCGCGGCCGGCCTTGGCGGCGCGTTCGGCCTGGTCGAGGAGCGAGGCCGTCCCGGTGCCGCCGCCGACGAGCAGCGCGTGCTCGCCCGGGGACGGCGCCGCGAAGCCGCGCCCCAGCGGGCCGACGACGCCGACGGCATCCCCGGGTGCGGCGCCGGCCAGGAGGCTCGTCCCGCGGCCGACGACCTTGTAGAGCACCTCGAAGACGTCGCCCGAGGCGAGGGTCCGGTAGATCGCCATCGGCCGGGGGAGGAGCGGGTCGTTGCGGACGACCTCGCCCCCGGCGTCGGGCGTCAGCATCACGAACTGGCCGGGCTCGGCGCCGGGCCAGCCCGGGACACGCAGGGCGAGACGGAAGCCCGTCGCGCCGTCGCGTTCGTTGCTGACGACCTCCGCCACGGTGCGCAGCGGGCCGATCTCGCGCGTCATCAGGACCGCATCCTCCCCGCTCCGGTAATAGCGCGGCCTCCGTCCGATCTCACGGAAACGCCGTTGCACGTAGAAGCGCCGGGCGCCTTCGTCCGAGGCGCGCACCTCGAGGAAGGCCTTGCGCGCCCCGCGGCGCGCGGCGGCGTCGAGGGCCGCGGCCAGGAGCGCGCTGCCCACACCGGCGCGGCGCGACCCTTCGGCGACGGCAATGGCCTGGATCTCGACTTCGTCCGCGGCCCGGCCCGTGGCGACGAACCCGAGGATGCGGCCCGCGCGTTCGAAGACCGCGAGCTCCGCCCGGGCTTCCGCGAGCAGCGCCGCCACGTCGAGGGGCGCGTTCGCCTCCGGGAGCGCCGCGCGGTCGATCTCCGCGAGCGCTGCCGCGTCCGCGGGCCTTGCGGGCCGGATCATGCCGGAGGTCACGCCTTCTCGGCGTCGATCCCGAGGGCGCGGATCTTGCGGGAGAGCGTCTCCCGGGCGAGCCCGATGGCGTCGGCCGTGCGCGAGATGTTCCCGCCGTGCTCCTTCAGGCGAGCCGTCAGGAACGTGCGCTCGAAGTTGCGGCGGGCGTCCTCGAGCGTCCCCGTGAGGTCCGCGTGGAAGGCCGACGTCCCCGCCGCGGCACTCGGACCCTGGCTCGGCACGTCCTCGGCCTCGATGCGCGGCCCGGGCGTCATCAGCACGAGGCGCTCGAGCAGGTTCCGCAGCTCGCGGACGTTGCCGGGCCAGGGCTGGGCCTGGAGCCGCTCGATCGCCTCGGGCGTGATCTCCTTCGGGCGTACGCCGGAGTCGGCGCAGAACTCGCGGGCGAAGGCCTCGACGAGCTCCGGGATGTCCTCGCGCCGCTCGCGCAGGGGCGGAACCTGGAAGGGGATCACGTTCAGGCGGTAGTAGAGGTCCTCGCGGAAGCGGCCGCCCTCGATCTCCTTCACGAGATCCTTGTTCGTGGCGGCGATCACGCGCACGTCGACTTCGATCGAGGCCGTCCCGCCGACGCGTTCGAACTTCCGCTCCTGGAGGATGCGCAGGATCTTCGCCTGGGTCATCAGGCTCATGTCCGCGATCTCGTCGAGGAAGAGCGTGCCCTGGTGCGCGAGCTCGAAGCGGCCGCGCTTCTGGGCGATGGCCCCGGTGAAGGCCCCGCGCTCGTGGCCGAAGAGCTCGGACTCGATCAGCTCCTCGGGGATCGCCGCGCAGTTCACGTCGATGAAGGGGCCCTCGGCGCGCTTGCTGCGCACGTGGAGCTGGCGCGCCACGAGCTCCTTGCCCGTCCCGTTCTCCCCGGTGATGAGCACCCAGCCGTTGGTGGGCGCCGCCTGGTCGATCTGCGCCTTCAGCCGGCGGACGGGCTCGGAGTTGCCGAGGATCTCGCGCGCGCGGATGGCTTCGCCGCGCAGGGCGAGGTTCTCCTTGCGCAGCCGGTCCTGCTCGAGGGCGTGCTGGATGGTGAGCAGCAGCTTGTCGAAGGAGAGCGGCTTCTCGATGAAGTCGTAGGCGCCGAGACGGGTCGCCTTGACCGCGGTCTCGATCGTGCCGTGGCCGCTCATCATGATCACGGGCAGGCGCTGGCCGCGCTCCCGGATGGCCTCGAGCACCTCGATCCCGTCGCGGCCGGGCATCGCGATGTCGAGCAGGACGAGGTCCGGCAGGTCCGCCTTCTCGAGCCGGTCGAGGGCGACCTCGCCGTTCTCGGCGGAGCTCGTGGCGAAGCCCTCGTCTTCGAGGATCCCGGACAGCGAGCGGCAGATGCTCTCTTCGTCGTCGACGATCAGGATGTGGCTCAACGAGTCGCTCCGTTCGGGCCGGTCGCCATGCGCTAGGCGCTCCGCTCCGGGAACTCCACGATGAAGCGGGTGCCCCGGGGCCGGTTCTCGTGCACGCGAATGTAGCCGCGATGGTCCGCGACGATACGGGAGACGATGGCGAGGCCGAGGCCCGTGCCGCCGTCCTTCGTCGAGTAGTAGGGCTCGAACAGGCGCCGGCGCGTCGCGGCCTTGATGCCGGGGCCGTCGTCGGCCACTTCGAGGCGGATCGTCTGGAGGGGCGCATCGTGGGCCGTGCGCAGTTCGATCGTGCCGCCCTCCCCCTGCGATTGCACCGCGGCCACGGCGTTGTCGATCAGGTTCGTGAGCAGGCGCCGGAGCTGCTCGCGGTCGATCTCGACATCGGGGAGCGCGGCATCGAGCGCCGTCTCGAAGCGCACGCCGTCGACGCCCTGGTAGCTCGCGACGGCTTCGCGCACGACGCCGTTCAGGTCGTCCGGGCGCAGGTTCGCCGCGGGCAGCCGCGCGAAGTTCGAGAACTCGTTCACCAGCACCTTCAGGCTGTCGACCTGGCTCGAGATCGTGTCCACGCACTCGTCGAAGACGCGTGTGGCGTCCGGGTCGTCGGCCAGGCGGTCGCGGAAGCGGCGGCGGATGCGCTGGCTCGAGAGCTGGATCGGCGTGAGCGGGTTCTTGATCTCGTGGGCGATGCGGCGGGCGACCTCGCGCCAGGCCGCCATGCGCTGGGCCCGCACGAGCTGGGAGTAGTCGTCGAGCACGATCACGGTGCCGAGCGGGCGGTCGTCCTCGTCCTGGAGCAGGGTCATCGTGACGAGCAGGGTCAGGACCTCGTCGCCGCGCGGCACCTGGACCTGGCGGCGGATGCTCTCGCGCATGCCCGCGCGGAGCTCGCTCGGGAGATCGCGCACGATCTCCGCGTGGGCCTCGCCCGGCAGCACGTCCTCGAGCTTGCGCCCGACGAGCTCGCCGCCCGGCGGAAGCGAGAGGATGCGCTGGGCCGAGGGGTTGATCGTGCTGATGCAGCCCTCGGCGTCGACGGAGACCACGCCCGCGCCGACGTTGCGCAGCACGATCTCCATGTAGCGGCGGCGCTCGTCGAGGTCCGACTGGGAGCGTTCGATCTGGCTGCGCGCCGAAGAAAGGTCGGCGGTCATGTCGTTGAAGGAGTCGACCAGGAAGCCGATCTCGTCGTCGGAGGATTTCTCGACCACGACGTCGAGGTTGCCCTTCGCGACCTCCGCCGTGCCTTCGGCGAGGGCCTTGATCGGGCCGGTGACGCCGCGGGCCAGCCGGAAGCCCCACCACGTCGCCAGCAGCAGGATCACGAGGAAGACGAGCAGGAGCTGGAGCTGGTACACGACGCGCACGCGCCGCTCGTTCGGCTTCAGGTTCCGGTATTCGTCGAGGGCCGCCCGGATCGCCTCGACCTTGCGCGAGAGACTGAACGGCACCCAGTAGTTCACCACCACCACGCCGACCGTGTCCTCGGGCCGGAAGCTCGAGGAGATCGGCACCGCGCCGCGGATCACGTCGCCCGTCCCCGAAGGCTGGACGACGAAGCTCTCGTCCCCGGCGAGCGCCTGCTGCACGAGGGCGTTGTCGAGGCTCGAGAAGCGCGCCAGCGGGATCTCCGGATTCACCGCGACCACGAGCTCCTCGCCCGTCGCGCTGAACACCTCCACCACGCCGAGGTTGTACTCGGTCTGCTTCTGACGGATCAGCTCGGCGAGGTCCTCGAGCCGCTCCTCGCGCAGGAGCCGCCCGGTGGTGATGCGGCCGGCGATCTGGTGGCCGTAGTAGAGCGCGTTCTGCTTGCCCGATTCGTAGTAGGTCTCGGCGACCTCGCGGCTCTGGTCGAGGGCCTGATCCACCTGGAGGCTGAACCAGGTGTGGATGGAGGCGTTGATCAGGACGAGTGAGATGATGAACAGGATGAGCGTGGGGACGGTCGCGATCAGGACGAAGGCGCCGACGAACTTCCAGTTCAGGTGGGATCCGAGGATGCCCTGGCGGCGCTCGAACAGGAGCTTGATGACGTTGCGGGAGAGCAGGAAGATCAGCAGCAGGATCAGGGTGATCGTGACGGCGTTCAGGAAGAAGAACATCACGCTGTCGCCGACCTGGAGCGGCCGCGTGAAGTCCACGAGCTGGTCCTGGAAGAGTGCGACGCCCGCGATGCCCGCCAGCACGAAGGCGCTGATCGCGAGCTCGCGCCGCCGGCGGCGAATCTCGTGCGCCGGCAGCGGGACCGGCGGACGGCGCTCGGGAGCGGACGAACGCTGCTCGGGGACCGGCGGACGGCGCTCGGGCGGCGGGGGCAGCTGCGGGGAGGCGTCCGGGGCCATCGAGCCTCCTTCTGCGGGAAGACGCCGGGGCCGAGGCCTGGGAGCCAAGGCGTTGAAAAGGCTAGTAGAAGGGGTTCCGAGGCGCAAAACCGGGCAGGCCTTCCGCACGCCGCAGGCTGGCCGCCTGCGCGACCTTGAACTCCGTCGCGACGTAGGGGAAGGTTCGACGCCCGCGACCAACGATCGGAGGCCGCCATCCAGCCCTGGCTCGTCGACCGCCTGAAGCGATCGCTCTGGCGGCCACTCCGAACCGTCGGCCTGACGCTGCGCCGCCGACTCCGAGAGATCCGCTGGCTCTCGCCGCCGCGCTTCACACCTCTGCTGGCCGCCGGGACGGGGCTCGTCGGCGAACCGCTCGAGCGAACCGGGAGCCCCCCGATCTGGGCCGAGTACAGCGGCGCGATGCTCGTTCCGGTCCGAACGCGCCGAACCCCCGAGCGCGAGCTCCTGCTCAAGATCGGGCTCGTTCCCCGCTTCCGGGACCGGGTCCTCGCCTCGGCCGTGGGCCTGCGGAACCTGGCCGGCGACGAACGCCTCTCCGAGAGCCTGCGGCGCCTGCTGCCCGAGAGCTTCGGAGCGACCCAACTCGACTCGGGGATCATCGTGGCCGTCGAGGAACGGCTGGCCGGGATCCCGTTGATCGAGCTCCAGGATGACCGAGAGCACTACGAGCGCAGCGTTCGCGCGGCCATCGAGCTGTTGATCCAGCTGCACCGCGAGACCCGCACCCCGGGCGCCAGCGCCGAACTCGCCCGCTCCGTTGACGCGGCCGTGGGCCGGATCGACGCCTGCGGCTGGGTCTCGGCGGATGCCACGGCCCGGCTGCGGGCGTTCGCGGAGCACTTCCGCCGCCGCTCGGCCGCGGTCGCCCTGCCCTCCGTCTTCTGCCACGGCGACTTCCACCACGGGAACGTCCTGGTCGAGCCCGACTCGGGGCGCGTACGCGGCCTCCTCGACTTCGACCAGACCCACCCGGCCCACCACGCCGGCCTCGACCTGATCCACTTCTACTGGAACCGCGACCCGGCCCTGGACGGGCGCGAGCCCTTCGAGCGGGCGCGGCTCCGGGACCTCCTGCCCTCCGAGGGTTCGCCCTTCCGGGCACCCTTCGAGCGGTACTTCACGGCCCTCGACCTGCCCCTCGACTTCGCGCCGGAGTTCGCCGCGCTCTACCTGCTCGATGCGATGGACAAGCGGATTCCGGGCGGTGCCGCGATGATCGACTCGGTCCGGAGCTACGAAGGGCCTCTCGAACGCGTGCTCGGCGAGGTCCTCGGCTCGTAGGCAGGGGAACCCGCCTCCGGGGTATGATGGGCGGCACACGAGGAGACGTCCGATGCGCCTGCGACACCGACCCCGCCTGCGACGCCGATCCGCGATCCCCCTCTTCGCCGCCCTCTGCCTGGCCGCCGCCGCCCTCCCGCAGGCCGCCCCCGCCCAGACGTCCGTGCTCGCGACGGTCGAGACGGACCCGGTCCCCAATGCGAACGACGCGGCGGACGACCCCGCGGTCTGGGTCCACCCGACGAACCGGGCCTCGAGCCTGATCTTCGGGACCGACAAGATCGCGGCGATCGTGGCCTACGACCTCTCGGGCGCAGAGGTGCAGTACCTCGTCGAAGGGCAGATCAACAACATCGAGGTCCGCTACGGCTTCGAGCTCGGGGGACAGGTCGTCGACATCGTCGCGGGGAGCAACCGCTCGAACGACACGATCGAGGTCTGGAGCATCGACCCGAGCACCGGCTTCCTGACCAACGTCACCGTCCCAGGGGGCATCGCGACCGGGATCACCGTCTACGGTTTCTGCATGTACCGCAGCACGACGACGGGCCTGTTCTACGGCTACGTCACCGCCAAGAACGGCGAAGTCGAGCAGTACGAACTCACCGACGACGGCTCCGGCGCCGTCGAAGGCACGCTCGTGCGGAGCTTCGACGTCGGCACCCAGGTCGAAGGCTGTGTCGCCGACGACGAGCTCGACCAGCTCTACATCGGCGAGGAGAACGTCGCCCTGTGGCGCTACGGAGCCGGCCCCGCCGACGGAAGCGCGCGCACCCTCATCGACACCGTCGGCACCGGGAACCTGACGGCCGACATCGAGGGGCTGAGTCTCTACTACACGACGGCCGGCACCGGCTACCTGATCGCCTCGAGCCAGGGGGCGAACGAGTTCAACGTCTACGACCGCACCGGCACGAACGCCTATCTCGGGAAGTTCGACATCGTCGACGGGCCGACGATCGACGGCGCGGCCGATACGGACGGCATCGTCGTGACGAGCGCCAACCTCGGGCCGGCCTTTCCGAGCGGCCTGTTCGCCGCCCAGGACTGCTGCAACGGCTCGGACAACCAGAATTTCAAGGTCGTCCCCTGGCAGGACATCGCCACACCCATGGGGCTCCAGATCGACGCGACGTTCGATCCACGCAGCCTCCTTCCCGCGTGCGCGAACGGCCTGGACGACGATGCGGACGGCACCGTCGATCTGGCCGACGTGGGTTGCAAGAACGCGGGGGTGAACGCCAGCGAGTCCCCGGCCTGCAACGATGGCCAGGACAACGACGGCGACGGCGGGTTCGACTTCGACGGGGGCCTTGCGGCACTCGGCTACGTGCTCGGCCCGCCGGACCCGCAGTGCGTCGACCCCTACCGCGGAGCCGAGGCGCAGGCCTGCGGCGTCGGCGTGGAGTTGGCCCCGGGCCTTGCGCTCCTGTTGCTCCTGCGGCGCCGTCGCCGCTAGCGCGACGCCTCCTCCGGGCGGCTTCGGCGCTGCGCCCGCACGCCGGAACTTGGTCTTTCGGGCGCAACGGGGCTCGGTAGAATCCGGGCCGTGAAGAACTCCGCGGCGAACGAAGCCCTGCGCGAAGCCAGTCGGGCCTTGTTCGAGGGAACCCGGAGCCGGAGCATCCGAGCGGCAGCCCTGCGCGACGATCCCTTCGCCGACCCGCCCCCGCGCGATCTCGACCTGCTCGTCCACCCGGACGACGAACGCACCTTCCGCGGGCTGCTCGAAGACCTCGGCTACGTCACCCGGACGCCCGCGGACCCGGGCCAGCACAAGTTCGTGGCCTTCAAGGCCCTCCCGGGCCTGGCGATCCACGTGATCGACGTCCACCTCGAGATGGTCCAGGACGGCCTCGTCTACCTGGACGCGCGCGACGTGCTCGAACACCGCGTCGCGGCCGACGGCTACGACCATCTGAGCCCCGAGGACACGGTGCTCCACCTCGTGTTCCACGAGCTGATCCGGCGCGGGCGCATCCGCGAAGAGAAGGCCCGGACGATCCGGACGCTCTCGGCGGGCGCCCTCGATCTCGAGCGCATCGACCGCCAGCTCCGGGCGGTCGGGCTCGCCGAGATCTGGAGCGGGGAGATCGCGGACCGGATCGAGAGCCTCGCGGAGCAGCCCGACGCCTGCGCCAGGGTCGGCGCGGCGACCGTCGCTCAGCTCGAGAAGCGCCTGCCGGCCCGCCGACGGTTCGACCGCGACGGCCGCCTGTCGAGCCTCCTCGCCAAACTGCGATTCGCCCGGCGCGGGCCGCTCATCGCCGTGGTCGGCGCCGATGGCACGGGGAAGTCCACCTTCGTCGATCTTCTCGAGCGCACGATCGAGGAGACGGCCGGACTCTCGGCGCGGACGATCTACCTCGGCCCCTGGGGCCACTACCGCCTGCTGCGTTTCTACCCGGGCGGCGTCCACGAGAGAGAGATCCCGAGAGCCGGGAGTCTGTCCCCGCCGCCCGCGGGCGAAGCACCCGTCCGCGCAACGGTCGGCGCGCGCCTGCACCTGAAGCGAATGCTCGGCGGCACGCTCGCCCCGTCGGAAGCAGCCGAGCTCGACCGCGTCGCCCGGCACTCCGAGGGCTACTGGCGAATCTTCCGGCCCTACCACCGGCTGCGCTTCCTCGCCTTCCTGACCTTCCTGTTCTTCGAGTACGCCGTCCGGCTCTACCGGGTCCGCAGGGACCAGATGCGCGGGCACGTGGTCATCGCCGACCGCTACATCGACGATCTCCTGCTCGGCTCGATGCACCACCGCGTCCGCTGGAACGCTCGGCTCTGCCGGGCCCTTTGGCGGCTCCACCCGCGCCCGGATCACATGGTCGTCCTGCTGGGCGACCCGGAGGTCATCCTGGAGCGCAAGCAGGATCTCGACCCCGAGACGATGCGCGAGTTCCTCGCGTTCTACACCGAGGTCGCAGAGCGACCCGAGGCGCGGATGGTGTGGTCCGACGCACCGCCGGACGAACTCGTCGACCGCTTCCTTCGGGCCGAGCTCCCCGGGGTCGTGTTCGGTTCCGACCGCTCCGCTGCTTCCGATGAGTGAATCCTTCGGCAAGCTGATCAAGAGCACCGCCGTGCTCTCCGCCGCGAATGCCGTCCAGGCCGCCGCGGGCTTCCTGCTGCTCCCGGTCTACACCCGGTACCTCACCCCCGCCGACTACGGCCTCGCGGAACTCCTCACGACCAGCGTCATGCTCTCGACGCTCCTCGTCGGCCAGGGCATGCCGAGCGCCGTCCTGCGCCGCTACAACTTCGTCCACCAGGACGACGCCGGGGCGCAGCGCATCTCGGGCAGCACCGCCCTGGCGTACATGCTGGCCTGCGGCTTCCTCTTCTGCTGCGTCCTCGCCGCCTGCCGGGCATGGCTCTCGGAGGTGATCTTCGACGACGGCCAGTACGAGCGTCTGGTTCTCGTCGGCCTGACGGTCACCCTCCTGCACGGTGCGGCCGGGGTCTGCGAGTCGGTCCTTCGGGCGCAGTTCCGCGCCGGTGCGCTGGGCGCGGTCCGCCTCGTGAACTTCCTCGCCCGGGCGGGGATCGTCCTCTACCTGCTGATCCCGCTGGGCTGGGGCTTCGAGAGTCTGATCTACGGCCTCGCGGGGGCGGAGGTGATCTCGACCGCGTTGGCCCTCTTCCTGGTCCGCGGGCACATCGTCGCGCGCTTCTCGGGAAGCGAGCTGCGAGAGATGCTGCGATACGGGCTGCCGCTGGTGGGCTCCGCGGCTTCGTTCTTCGTGCTGAGCCTCTCGGACCGCTACTTCCTGCGGTTCCTGGCCGAGCCGGCCGACATCGGGCTCTACTCCATCGCCGACCGCCTCGCCGGCGCGCTCAACCTGTTGGTCTTCCTCCCACTGCTCGGCATGCTCCCGAGCGCCTACTTCGAGATCGCTCGCCGGGAGCCGGAGGATGCCCCGAGCCAGTTTGCCAGGTTCGGGACCCAGTTCGTCGCAGGAGGCCTGCTCCTGGTCGCGGGAATGGTGTTGCTCGCCGAGCTTCCGGTCCGGGTGCTCTTCCCGGAGAACTTCCATCCCGCGACGGGGGCCGTCGGGATCCTCGCGTTCGCCTACTTCCTCTTCGCGTTGAGCGACCTCCTCAAGCTCGGCCTGAACATCACGGGCAATACGCTCCTGCTCCCGGTTCGCGTGCTCGTCGCCGCAGTCGCGAACCTCGGCCTGAACTGGCTGCTGATCCCGCCCTTCGGCTTCCACGGCGCAGCCGCCGCGACGGCGCTCTCCTACGGAATCCTGTGCATCGCGGGGTGGGTGCTCTCCCACCGCTACTACCCGATCCCCTACGAGACGCGGCGGCTCGCGGTGATCAGCCTGGCCGCACTCGTCGTGCTGGCCGGTCACCTGGCGACGGCCGACCTCGAAGACCTCCCGCGGATGGGGCTCCGGGCCGGAATCTTCGTGGCGTTCGGGCTGTTCCTGCTGGCGACCCGGCTGCTCGAGCCGATGGTCCTGCTGCGGGTGATCCGCAAGGACCCCGCCTAGCGGCCTCAGGCCGCGCGAACGGCCTCGCCGCTCTCCGCGCGCTCCCAGTGCCGGGGCTTGCGGAAGTCGAGGTTCGGCAGGGACGCGAGCGGCGCGCGTCCGACGGCGCCGTCGCGCGCGAGCGTCGTGACCTCGTAGGCATCGAGCAGCGGCCCTGCGAAGCGCGAACGCCGGTCGTAGATGGCGTTGTGCACGGTGGGGATGCGCGAGAGGTTGTACCCCATGAGGCGTCCGATCACGGCGTCGACGTAGGCCGGGTTCTCGCCCATGAGCAGCAACCCGGCGGGCTTCGCGATCGGCCGCAGCGGGCCCTGCCCTTCGCCGGCGATGATTCCGTCGGCGATCGAGAGCAGGTGTCGCGGCGACTCCTCGCTGAAGAAGAGCACGTGATTCAGGTCCAGCGTGGTCCGCCAGATCGTGTCGTTGCCGCTCCAGCCGGCCTCGCTGATCGAATCCCCCGTCAGCCGGGAGAGCCGCCAGACGGTCTTCATGAGGAACTCGAGCGTCCGACGCCGACGCGGGGAGTGCTCCTGCTGGTTCTCCCAGGCGTAGTCGTAGAGATCGTCGTGCATGCGGCGGAATCGGTCGCTTCGCGCGTAGCCGTCGCCCCCGTCGAAGTACCCCCCCTTGATGTGGTGCGGGAGATACTCCTTGTGGCCGTTGATTCCGACCAGGTTCTTGAGGGCACCGGTCAGGCCCGCCTTCATGTGGGTCTTCATCTTCGGGAGGTTGATGAAGAGGTCGGCGTCGAAGATCCGGCGCGTGACGAGATACTCGTGGGTGCCCGGGCGATGGTGCGCGGACATCATGCTCGGCTTGTAGCAGGTCACGCGGTAGCCGTCCGCGTAGTCCGCCGTGTCCTCGAGGAAGCTCTCCCGCCCCCGATCGACGAGCCGGTAGCGGTCGTCGACGCGCTCGGCATAGTCCGATCGTTGCCGCTGGTGCGCCGTCACGGCGTGCGCCGCATCGTCCATGTCTTCGAGCAGGGTGAGCCGCCAGTCTTCGACGAAGAAGTCGATTCCGGGCCAGCGCTGCCGGAGGGCTTCCACCGCGGCGTCGACGCCGGCCCTCGAGCAGAGGGCCGCGAAGTCGCAGCTCTGGAGCGGCGCATCGCCGATCACGATCTCGCCCTCGCCCTCGAGGCCCCGTGCGGCGAAGTCTGCAACCGCCTCGATCACGCTCGTGTGGGTCACGAGGGATTCGATCTCGTCGCAGTCGGGATTCTGGTGGAGGACCCAGTTGGGCTTCAGGACGACGCGTTCGCCCCGCGAGACCTGGCCCGCGAACGGGTTCTCCGCGTCCTTGCCGGAGGCGGCGAACATCGCAGCCAGCAGGCGATGAATCGGGCCGTCGCCGTCGCTCGGGCCCGTCGGCGGGTAGCGTTCTTCGGTCCAGGCGAGTGTGACGTCGTGGTTCATCGGCATGGCGATTCGGCAGATCCGGCGAGGCGGGAAGCTAGCATGGCGGCCGACTCGGGCCTTGTCGCTTATCGGCCGGCCGGCGGGCTTCTTCAACCGTCAGGGGGCGGTTCAACGCGCCGGGGCACCGGAAGCGGGCACGCAACGTCCCGCCCGATCGTTGAAGCCCGGCCGGCGAAAAGCCTCCTCCGGCGAGGCGCCGCAGCGGTCGGGGCCGGCCCATCCCTCGACCGCCCGGCGCACCTCTCCCGACGCACCGGGACGGCTCGACCAGGCCCGATCCGTTTCGACCCGCGCGGCGCCGCGCATGCGAGGGCAACCCTTCCCTCCGGCCCGGCACCCCTCGAAGTAGTTGCCGCGCGACTCCTCGGCCCGGAACGGGTGCGTGCCGCGTTCCCAGTAGCTGAGGGCGGCCTTCCCGGTGTCGACGGGTCCGATCGCCACGTTGTCGATCAGCCGGACGTTGCGGGAGGGGATCTCGGAGGCGCCGATCAGGAAGGGACGCTTCCCGCCTTCGACCGTGTTGTTGCGGATGGTCAGGTCGTTGCACCCGTGGAAGGCGAAACCACCGAAGCGAGGCTCGACGGCCAGGTTGTTGGCGAAGGTCACCCGACCGCAGCGCTGTCCCTTGGGTTGGAACAGGATCGCGTAGTGCGAACCATCGCACGGCCGGTTCGGGCGCGCGCAGACCTCGGCGCTGCGGTCCGTTCCGGCACCGTCCGCGAAGCGGCCCGGCTGCCGCACCAGCTGGTTGTCGGTCACCACGAGGTCCGTCACCCGGCCCTGGATCTGGACGCCCGTCCCGATCCCGTCCCGCGCCCAGTTGTGGTGCACCCACACGCGGTCGGCACGATGCCAGAGTTCGATGATGCCCTCCTGGACCCCGCCGTTCTCGAAGGCGTTGCCGACGACGACCAGGTTGCCCGATCCCTCGGTGTTGATGCCGGACCCGTGACGGATGACGTTGAAGAGGATCCCGTTCCAGCCATCCCAGGACGCGAAGTCCTCCTCACCGCTGAAGAGGGCCGGCCGGCCGGAACCGGGCGTGGGGGCCGGGCAGGTCCGGCACAACGGAAAGAGACCATGGAGTGAAGCGGGCGAGACCGGGCGCGTCCCGGGTTTCGGGTCCCGCCATTGAATGGGTTTTCCGTAGTAGCGCTCGAGCACGTTGTTGCGCAGGAAGGTGCCGCGCAGCGGCTTCTTGCCGCTGCTCACGCGCAGGCGGCCGCGAACCCCGTGGCTGTTCTCGAGTACCGCGTGCCCGCCGCGGAGGGAGACCTGGGTCGCCTCGAGTTCGAGCCCGTCGAGCCGGGCGATCAGCCCGCTTCGCACGTCGACCCGCTCCGCCGGCGTCGTTCGGACCGGGAAGTTCTCGAGCCGAAGCCCCCGCAGGACGACCCCGGTCGCCTGCGTCCGCGGGTCGTTGTAGACCAGGAAGCCGTGGCTCGTGTTCGACGCCCGAACGCGGTAGTCGGCGGGGCTGCGACCGGGCGGAAGCTTCAGGACCAGGCACTGGGACACGCCTGCGCCGAGCTCCCGGCGGCACAGATCGAGCGCGGCGGCCTTGCTGGTGCGCCAGTTCGTCTTGGGAACACACACGTTCGCCGGCGCGCGGCAGATGCCGTCCTTCTCCTGACGCGCGGTGACGGGCGTCCCGCGGCGCCGGCACTCGCTGCAGGCCAGCTCGACGCCGCCCTGCAGGCAGCGATGCTCCTTCGACTTGACGTTCACGCCGGAATCCATGCACGTGGCCGGGTGACCGGGGTTCGCCAGGATGAAGGCCGGGCCGTCGCGCCCGGCGTCGTGGGTCGAGAGCGCGATCTCGTTCACGTCCGGAGCGCGCGTGCCGGGTTCCCAATGGTGGGCCATCGGCACGCTCCGGCCGTCGATCTCGAGGGGCGCCCGGTTGGCGTCCGACCCGCCTACGGACTGATGCTCGGACCAGTCGACGACGAACAGGCCTCCAAGGCGCCCGTCCGACGCGCGAACCCAGGGCCGCCGAGGCCCGTTCCCTCGCGAAAGGTCGACCCAGCCCGTGACGGTGACGGGCTCATCGTTGCGTGCGACCAGGACCTGCCCGTGCCCGAGCCGCAGGCTCCGGGGTTCGGCGTAGGTGCCCCCCGCGATTTCGATCACCACGCCACCGAGCTCGCGCGTCGCCTCGACGGCGCCGCGCAGGCCGCAGGCAGCCCGGCCGCGAAGCAGCTGCGGCGCGCGCGGCTTGGCGAGACACCCCGGGGCCGCTGGATCGACCCGGACGATGGGCTTCGCCGAGCCGTCGTCGCGCACCCGCTCGCTCGGGGTCAGGGGACGGCTGAAGACGACGTGCGACGGCAGGCTGCCCGCCCGATCGGCGCAGGCCGGCGCGGCCACGACCCGCTTGCGGCCGTAGCGTTCGGCGTGGGCGAGTTCGGCGCGGTCGAGCGGGGCCGACCAGCGTTCGCGCCCCTCCGGGCGGAGCATCGGATGATCGCTCTCGAAGACGAGGCAGTCCGTGGGAAGCTCCGGCGTGCGACGGACGATGCGGGTCTTGCCCTCGAGGACCGCGCGGATTTCCGCCGGGCAGCTCGCGCATTCCGAAGCGCCGCCGGGCCGCGCACAGCCGGCGCAGGCGCTGCCGAAAGCGAGGGCCGGGACGGCGACCGCGGCCAGAAAGGCGAGCTGCAGGGCCGCGCGAGCCGGTGTCAGCCGACGCATCGCGAAGAGCCACGCTCCCATGGAACCCCCTCGGATCGGTTCAACCACCCGAACCGTCGTAGGGTAGGACGAAGCGGTGCTTCCCGGTGTTCCCCGGCCGGATCTCCGCGACTTCTTCGATCGAGACCTCGCCCCCGAAGTGCTCCGCCGAAGCGGCGCGAATCCGTTCGAGCTCCGTGCCCGGGACGCCCTCCCCCTCGACGAGGATCCGCAGGCGGTCGGGCTCGGGCTGCCGGACCTGGAAGCGGTGCACGCCCGCGACGCCGTAGAAGAGGTGCGTGAAGAACTCGCCGTGGATGGCGCGGCCCCCGGGCGCGAGCACGAAGTCCCCCACGCGGCCCTCGAGCGGCGTGATGCGCGGCAGACCGAAGCGGCCCGGTCCCGGCAGGAAGGCCGAGCGGTCGCCGATGCGGTAGCGGATGAAGGGCATGTCGAACTCGTGGAGCTTCGTCACGACGAGATCGCCCACCTGCCCGGGCGGACAGGGCTCACCCGCTTCGTCGACGATCTCGACGTGGGTGACGTCCGAGAACACGTGAAGCCCTTCGCCGTCCGGGAGTTCGCCGGCGATCGGCCCGGCCTCGCGTGAGCCGTAGTAGTCGTAGAGCGGCCCGTCGAAACCCTGCTCGATGCGCTCGCGATGCTCGGGCAGCAGCACCTCGGCCGTCGATCGGACGGCCTTCACCGGAAGGGGGGCGAGCCCGTGCTCCTGGCGATAGGTGGCGAACCGGGCCAGCGCTGTGGCGTAGCCGTAGATGATCTCGGGCCGGAACTCCTCCAGGAGTTCGGAGAAGCGCCGACAGCGTTCGTCGTCCACCAGGAAGGCGTTCAGCTGACACACGCCGAGCAGCCGGTTCTTCAGGCTGAGCGCGGACTCGTCGGGCGAGACGTCGCGGTCGGCGCCCCAGACGTTGGCCAGGCGCGCGCCCGGCGCGACGCCGTACCAACGCCAGGTCCGGGCCTCGTTCGCATACATCACGGCCGTCGAGTGGCGAGAACGGAGGAAACGCATGGGCTCGCCGGTGCTTCCGCCCGTGGCGTCCCAGTCCGGCCCGGCAAGGGGAGCACCGGGGATGCAGAGCGTCTCGCGGTGACGGATCACGTCCTGCTTCTCCAGGATCGGAAAGCGGGCGAGATCCTCGGCCGAGCGCAAGGTCTCGGGGTGCGCTCCGGCCTCGTCGAAGCGCTCCCGGTAGTACGGAACGGTCTCGTAGGCGTGGCGGACCACCGCCTGGAGCCGCTCGAAGGACCGCGCCCGTTGGGCGTCGGCCGAGGCACCCTCGTAGCGCGCGAGGGCCCCCGCATGAAGCTCCGGGAACACCCCATGGCGCCAGACCACGGCCCCCCGGAAGAACCGATGAAGCCAGCGCGCGCCGCTCATCGCGCTTCCGGGCCCCGGTGCCGTGCGTAGGGAAAGCAGCCCGCAACCCCGGTGAAGGAGGGGCGCGTTACCATGGCCGCCTCAATCGGACCCCGCCGTCGGCCGATGAAGCCTTGGAGAGCAACCCGCCGAGCGCCATGAACCGAACCATCCGAAAGCTCCTGCTGTTCGCGGCCGGGTTCACCTTGCCGCTCGCAGCGTTCTCACTCTTCAACATCGGGCCTTTCGGCATGTCGCCCTTCAAACTGGCGACGATCCTGCTGCTGATCGTAGCGGCGGTCGAGTTTACCCTGAGTCAGAAGCGGCGCCCGAGCGACCAGACCTCCGTGTGGGTCATGGCCTACGGGCTGGCGATCGTGATCTCCGTCTTCCAGGGTTTCGTCCAGGGCGTGCCAGCCGCGAGGCTGATCAACGAGACCACGACCTACGGCTCGATCCTCTTGTTCTACTTCCTCGTCGCTTTCGTGGTCGACGACATCAGCATACTCAGAACCCTCCTCTGGGGTCTGGTCCTCGGCGGCGTCACGACGAGCACCGCGGCCATCACCGGCCTGGGTGGCGTCGGGGGGAGCGGCCGGGCCTACGGCCTGTCCGGTCACGCCAACGTCCTCGGCATCGACATGGCGATCGTGGCGCCGATTGCGATCGGGCTGGGCCTCGGCACTTCCTCCCGGGCCAAGCGGGCCATCCTCTTCGCAGCGGCTGCGATCTCGATCGGCGGCCTCCTGCGCTCGCTCTCGAGGTCCGCCCTCCTGGCAGGCGGGGCGATGTGGGGCTTCTGGATGCTGCGCTCCGGCCGGATCGACTCCATCCGGTACGTGATCCCAGCCGTGCTCCTCGGTATCGGAGCCCTGTTCTTCGCCCCGACCGAGGTCGTCGAGCGCCTGCAGACCGTGACCGACGCCCGGCAGCGAAGCGCCGACGGCTCGATCGGCGCTCGCATGGTCCAGTACGAATTCTCCGTGCGAGCGTTCGCGAGCAACCCGGTCACCGGGGTCGGCCTCCTGAACTTCACGCTCTGGTCGCACAAACAACCGGGCGGCCAGGTCATCCACCACGTGGTCCACAGCTCCTACATGAGCATCCTGGCGGAGATGGGACTGCTCGGCTTCATCCCGTACATGATCATCTTGCTGACGACGTGGATGCAGTACGGCCAGGCCTACCGCACGGCTCGGCGAAGGCGCCGGCTCCGCGACCCGACCCTCACCGAACTCGCGGCGCTCGCGCTCTTCCTGCAGATGGCGCTGTTCGGCTCGATGACCATGGGCGCCACGAGCATCATGCAGAAGAGCAAGACGATGTGGCTGATCATCGCCCTCGCCCCGATCGTGCGACACTTCACGCTGGCACGAGTGCAGGAACTCGAAGGCGACGCGGCCGCTTCCGCCCAGCCTGCTGCCGAGCGCTCCTTCGGGGATGCTGGGCTCGGCGCGAGTTGGACCCGCTAGGCCCAAGGCGCGAGAGGGATCCGCTAGCCGCCGGGCGCGATCGTCGCGCGCAAGGCGCGGTCGAGCGCTGCCATCGTTTCCTCGGCAGTGAACGCGGCGGGAATCTCCGCCGACTCGCTTGCGGAGGCTCTTCGGCTCACCTCCAGGAGCGCCGAATCGATCCCCTCGGCGTCGCCTGCTGCGACACAGTGGGCGGTCGGCACGGGCCGAAGCAGCGCGGCCGCCTCGGAAGCCTCGGGTGCGATGCAGAGCAATGGACGGCGGGCGCCGATGTGCTCGAAGAGCTTGCCCGGGACCTGTCGCACGTGCGAGGCCCCGACGATGGAGAGGTTGCAGGCGGCGCCGAGCGTGGCGGCCAGGGCGTGCTGCATCGGGCGGGCGCCCTCGTCGACGAGGAACGCCGACGCCCCGTGGCGGGCCGCCGAGGCGACCGCGGAGTCCGACGTGGCGCCCATGTAGACGAGCTGCAGATCCTGTGGCGTGATCCGGCCCGCGCGCTCGAGACGCGCGAAGCCCTCGAAGATCGGATCGAGGTTGCGGTCGCTGTACAAGCCCCCCGCGTAGACCAGGCTCGGCACATCGAACGCTCGCGGCGAGACGCCGACGTAGCGCTCGGGATCACTGGCGTTCGTGATGACGTGAATCGGCCCGGAGAAGCGTTCCGCGAGATCGGCCGCGATGCTCGGCGTCGTGGCCACGAGGGCTGCGGATCGACGAAGGCATCCGTTCTCGAGTGACCGTTCGAGGCCGCGGCGCCAGGCGGGCCACTCGGCCGGAGCGTCCTCGACCTGCCAGGGGTCGCGGTAGTCGATCACCAGCGGCGCACCGAACCGGCCGGCGATCCAGCTGGCGGCGAGGGCACTGCTCCACCAGGGAATCGTGGTCAACACCACGTCGGGCCGCGGCAGCCGACTTCCGACCCAGGCGGCGACGGGGACCCACCCGACCCGCGAGTCCGGGATCTCGAGCCGCACGCCCAACCACGCCGCCAGGCTGCGGACCCACTTCCCGGGCCCGTGCCCCGGCTCCCCGGGCACGACGGTCGTGGGCGGCAAAGGCGGGACGGACGCCGGAGAAGCCGGCGACGAGCCGGGTGCCGGGCGAGACGGCAGCGACGGGCCGCCAAGCCACCCTCGAGGTTCGATCGAATGCGTCCGGTGCACCGTCACGGCATCGAGGCCCGCGGAGAGCGCGTCATCGAGGGTCACCTGATAGCGCGGCTTCGCGGCCAGGACCTCCACCTCCCAGCCCAGCCGCTCCAGGTGGATCGCCATCCGGCGCGCGCGGACCGTTCCGATGGTCGCGTTCGGGGGAAAATGGTGGGTGACGAGGAGCAGCCGGGGCCGATGCTCGGGGGCGCTCTTCTCGGCGGCTTGGATTCGATCCGTCAGGGCGGCCTCCGTGGGCGCGCAGACTAGCCCGGGCTCCGGAGGTTCGCGAAGGGCGAGCGCTCTACCGCTCCGGCCGAGTCACCGTTTTCGAGCGGACGGGGCCACGCGCTATGCTGCGCGGCCCTCTCCCTGCCGGATGGGGCGAGCTGGATTCGGAGTGATCGGGTCATGTGCGGAGTCGTCGGGCTGCTGGAGCTTGGGGGGGAGGCCCGGCGGTACGAGGCCGAACTCGTCCGCGCGACGGATCGCATCGCCCACCGGGGGCCGGACGACGAAGGACGCTTCTTCGACGGCCCGGTCGGCCTCGGCTTCCGGCGCCTCAGCATCCTCGACCTGAGCCCCCTCGGCCACCAACCGATGACGAGCGCCGACGGACGCTGGACCGTCGCCTACAACGGCGAGGTCTACAACTTCCTCGAGCTCCGCAAGGAGCTCGAGAGCCGCGGCGCCCGGTTCCGGAGCGACTGCGACACCGAGGTCCTGCTCGAGTCGATCGCGACGTTCGGCCTCGGCTGCCTCGAACGCATGAACGGGATGTGGGGCCTGCTGGCCTGGGACGCGCGGGAGCGGATCCTCCACGCCGTGCGCGACCCCTGGGGCATCAAACCGCTCTTCCTCGCCCGGGACGGGAACCGGATTCTTCTCGCGAGCGAGATCAAGGCGCTTCGCGAGTTCGGGCTCGACCTCTCCCGGGTGGACGCCGCGGCGGCGCGCAACTTCATCGCGCGCGGCATGCTCGACAGCGACGAGCGAACGCTCTTCGAGGGAGTCGAACGTCTGGGCCCGGGCATCATCCATTCCTTCCATGCCGATGGAACAGAACGGTCGGAGGTCTACGGCGACGGCACGGCAGGTGTCGAAGTCCCGGCCGGTGCGGACGAAACGGAGTGGTCCGAAGCCTTCCGTGAGGCCTTCATCGATTCGGTACGGATCCGCCTGCGCGCGGACGTCGACGTGGGAACGAGCCTCTCGGGGGGCCTCGACTCGACGGCGATCACCGGCGTGACGAGCCAGCTCCTCGCCGGGGACCGGGTCTCCGCCTGCCGCTACGGCTTCACGGCCCACTTCCCGGACTTCGACGAGTCCCGGTACATCCGGCCCCTCGTGGAGGAGCGCGACCTTCGCTGGCACGTCACCTCCGCCGACGACGATCTCCTCGACGAGAAGACCCGCCGATTCTTCACCGCCCACGACGAGCCGGTCCACTCGCTGGCACCCCTCGCCGGCTTCCTGGTGATGGAACTCGCCGCCCGGGAGAACGTGCGCGTCCTGCTCAACGGGCAGGGGGCAGACGAGCTACTCGCGGGCTACCCGTCGACCCAACGCTACTACCTGCGAACCCTCGTGCGGGAAGGGGATGTCGCCTACGCCGTCCGCGAGGCCTTCCGCGAAACGAGCAGCGCGAGCGAGGGGCTCAAGCTTCTGGGAGCGTCTGTTGCGGGCTTCGTACCGTTCGCAGGGAAGCTCGCAGCGAGGAACCGGCGCGATCGGCTCCTCGCGGGAGAGCTGGCAACCGCTCCCCTGGAGCCGCTGGAGTCCGCGGGCGACCTCGCCAAGGTTCGCGAACTCTCGGTCTTCCGCGAGCCGCTGCCCCTCTACCTCCGGATCGAGGACACGAACTCCTCGGCCTTCTCACTCGAGGCACGCCTGCCCTTCCTCGACCCGCGACTCGTGGCGTTCGCGCGCCGGGCCCCCACGCGGCTGCTGCGCAAGGGAGGCCTCAACAAATTCCTGCTGCGTTCGATTCTTCCCGGGCTCGTGCCCGACGTGATCTGGAAGCGGCGCGACAAGATGGGCTTCCCGGTCCCCCATGCACGGTGGCTCCGGGGCCCGCTACGCGACTTCTTCGTGGAGACCCTCGACAGCGAAAGGCTCGCGCGGCGCGGGTGGTACGACACGACGCGACTCGTTGCCGCTCGCGACGGATTCCTCGACGAGACGACGGGCCTCGACCCCGAACTGATGCGTGTGTTCCTGCTCGAGGCGTGGGCGGGCAACGCCTTCGGCGCCTGAGCCAGCCGAAGTCGCCGTCACCAGATCCGCGCGAACCTCGATCCCGAGCACGCAGCGAACCCAGTTTCGCAGGATCCAGAGCCGCCGCTGCCAGCGCTGGCCCGCCGTCGGGAACTCCGGGAAGTACGACGGAAGACCATCCGGCTCGATCCCGTCGAGCTCGCGCTTCCACTCCGTGTCGGCCTCGTAGCCGAGGTCGTAGAGCACGTCGTCGATGGGGCCGTGGCGCGCCACCTGCGAGGCGATGCGCGGGAGGTGCCGCCGCCATGCGCCGACGCTCGACGAAGACACGGGCCGAACCCCGCCGAGGGCCTTGGACGAACCCTCGGACGGCCGTGCAACCTCGTGAAACGTCGAGAACGCCGCGCGGCGCTCCAGCCACGGCAGGAACGCGGCGATCTTCGCCTGGACTCCATCCGGGTCCTCGGCGAGATCCTCGTATCGCAGCGTCAACACGCGGGGGTGAGCTGCCAGCCGCTGCATGTGGCCGTAGCCCTCCTTCCAGTTGTTGAGGCCGACGTAGTAGCGGTCGGGAGCGCCGCGGTGCCGGCTCACGACGACGTCGCGCGGGTCCCGGACGACGCAGATGACCCAAAGATCCTTCCACAGATCGAGCAGGTAGCGAGAGGTCACGATGTCCGTTGGCGACTTGGTGAGGACCCGGCCGTGGCACTGGGAGGGGCGGGGCCGGTTGAACAGATCCATCTCGTGCTCGGACCACGCGTCGAACCGAAAGCCGTGGGTCATCAACTCGGTCAGCAGAGTCGTACCGCTACGCGGGGTGCACGACGTGATGTGGACGCGGGTGAAACCAAGGCTTCGCATCTCGCTCCTCCGATCTCGCTGCCCATGGGCGCTCCCCATGGACCACTCCGCGCGGAGCCTTCGAACGGGCGGCCGACGGACGCTTCCCCGGCAAGGTACGGAGCCCCCCCGGACGCCGGGTGACGAGCCGGCGAAGAAACGATGACGCGCCACCACCGGCCCAGGCCCGACCGGGACCGCCCCTGTCGAACTTCTGCATGGAACGCCGCGGCCTTGCGAGGATCGGATGCCGGCGCGGCTCCGCCCTTTCGCTCCCTTTACGGGACTCCGGCGATCTCATACGGTTCGCCCGCGCTCACCGGTGGCAGCGCATGGAGCGCGACGTGGGGAACGAGGTCAAGCGGCTCGTCTCGCACACCCTGGTCACCTCGCTGGGGAACGTCGCGAGCGGCGTGCTCGGATTCCTGCTCCTCCCTCTCTACTCGCGTCATCTGCCCCCCGAAGCCTTCGGCAAGGTCGAGCTGCTGATGGCCTCCGTCACCCTGGTCGGCACGTTCTTCATGCTCGGCTTGCCGAGCGCCCTCGCCCGCCGCTTCAACTACGAACACGCCGACGACGCCCAGAGCCGCAGGCTCGCGGCCAGCACTGCGACCGCCGGCATCCTCGGTTCGACGGGCGCCGTCGCCCTCCTCTGCACGCTGCTCGCCGAACCGATCGCGGGCCTGCTCCTCGACGACACCTCCCTCGGCTGGCTGGTCGTGGCCGGCGCCGGCACGCTCGTGGCCTCGGCGCTCGTGAACGTCTTCACCACGGTCATGCGTGGCCTCTACCGGACGGTGGGCCTCGCCTGGATCCTGCTCCTCGGGGCCGGGGTCCAGGCCGCGGTCACGGTCTACCTGATCCTCGGGGCCGACAAGACGTTCGAAGCGCCGGTCCTCGGCGCAGCCGCCAGCCAGGTGGCGCTCGCGGCCCTGCTCTTTCGCGCGAGCCGGGACCAGCTCCCCGCCCGCTTCTCCCGGGACGAGATGCGCAGCATGCTCGCCTTCGGCCTGCCCCTCGTCTTCGCCGGCCTCTCGTTCTACGTCCTGTCGACCGCCGACCGCTACCTCATCCGCTACTTCATGGACGAGGCTGCGGTGGGGCTCTACGGGATGGGCGTCCGCGTCGCCTCGATCCTGACCGTCGCCGTCTTCACCCCCTTCCGGATGGTCTGGAACGTCGCCCTCTACGATCTCGGCCGCCGCCCGGACGCCCAGGCGGTCTTCGCCCGCTTCACGACCCAGTTCACGGCCGGCGGCATCCTGCTCGTCGCGGGCCTCGCCTTCTTCGCGGAACTCCCGCTCCGCCACCTCCTCGACGAACGCTACTGGGAGGCCGAGCGCCTGATCGGCATGCTCGGCGCCTCCCTGCTCCTCTTCGCCCTGAGCGACGTCGTCAAGGTCGGCCTGCTCATCCGGGAGCAGACCCACCTCCTGCCCGTGCGCGTGATCATCGCCGGCGCCTGCAACCTCCTGCTCGACATTTGGCTCATCCCACGCATGGGAATCCACGGCGCCGCCCTCGCCACGGTGATGTCCTTCGCGATCTTGAACGTCGTCACCGTCTGGATGACGCGCCGCACCTATCCGATCCCCTTCGAGAGAGGCCGGCTGCTGTTCCTCGCGGCCGCGAGCGCGGGCCTCGCCGCTGCCTACGGCCTTTCCCTCGACTTCGGCGATGCGGCGCGTTTCGGGTTCCGGGGCGCAGCCCTCGTCGCCTTCGCGGTGACATCGCTCGCGACGGGCGCGATCGAGCCGAGGGACCTCGTCGGCTTCGCGAAAGACCTGCGCGCTCGCGTTCGCAACCGCAGGACTTGAGCCCCCGGGACCGGGTGAGTTGCTAGCCTTGCCCGGATGTCCGGACCGAAGACGAACAGACGCTGGATCCCCGCCGTGGCTCGGCTCGCTCTCTTGGGGTTCAGCCTCGCGTTCGTGGTCGTGATCCTCGAGGTAGCCTTCCGAGCGGTGCCGTCACTCCTGCCTCCCGGCAGCTACGGAGGCGGCCGCTACGAAGCGACCCTGCGCGGCAACGTTCACGCCGGCCCCGTGATCTACAACAAGGTCCGTTTCGTCCGACGCGTTCCCAACGCCGACGGTTTCATGGACGTCGACCACGCGAAGGAAGCCGCGGCGGGGACGACGCGAGTCGCATTCTTCGGCGATTCCTACGTCGAGTCCCTCCAGGTTCCTCTCGACCAGGTCTTCTTCCGGGTGTTGGAGAAACAGCTCGAGCACCGCTTCGAGACGTTCGGCTTCGGGATCTCGGGCTGGGGCACGTTCAACGCCCTGCATGCCTGGCAGACCTACGGCCCGCGCTACGGAATCGACCACGCCGTCTACCTCTTCGTCGGCAACGATCTGGGGGATCAGCTCGAGGGCGTCGCCGCCGAGGGCAACACGAGGGCCCTGCTGAGGCCCGACGGGGACGGCTTTCAGATCCGCTGGCCGATTCCTCCAGAGGGCGCCTCCCTCTCCCGCCGCATCGGCAAGTTCATCCAGCGCCACTCCTTCGTCGCGCGGCTCGCTCGGCAGCGCGCGATGGCGATTCGCCGGACCGGCGTTCGGATCGGCGTGGATCGCGACGAGGTCGAGATGTCCGGTGAAGCGGGAGCCGTGCCCGGCCCGAACGATCTGCCGAGCACCTGGCCCACCGAGTACTCCGAACGCGCGCGTGCCCTCGGCCGAACGGTCCTGGCCGAGTTCGCCGCCAAGACACGCGAGGCGGGAGTCGGCTTCTCGATTCTCTACGTTCCGCGCGGGGAGACCCAGCTCACCGGCGAAGTCGCGGCCGAAGACACCTGGCTGCCCTGGCTACGGGAGACCTGCGAGACCCTCGGCATCGAGCTGATCGACCCGAGCGCCGCGCTCCGAGCGGAGCTGGCGAGTGGAACGTCCGTCTACGACGACCACTGGACACCGGCTGGACATGCCGTGATCGCGGACGTGCTGGCCGAACGCCTGCGGAACGTCCGCGCGGCGCGCTAGGCCCCGGCTTCCGCCCGGAAGAACTCCACCGTCTGGCGCAGGCCTTCGAGGAAGTCGACCTTCGGCACGAAGCCGATCTCGGCGTTGGCGCGATCGACGGAAGCCTGGGAGTGCTTGACGTCGCCGACGCGGCTCTCCTCGTGCACCGACTCGATCGAGGTGCCGAGGATCTCGTTCAGCTGCTCGACCAGGTGATTCAGCGTGAAGCGGTCGCCGCAGGCGACGTTCACGGCGACGCCCGACGCCTCGGAGCGCGCAGCACACTGGTTCGCCGAGACCACGTTGTCGATGAAGGTGAAGTCGCGGCTCTGCTCGCCGTCGCCGAAGATGATCGGGGACTCCCCGGCCAGCATGCGCGTGATGAAGCGGGGGATGACGGCGGCGTACTGCGAGGTCGGATCCTGGGACGGGCCGAAGACGTTGAAGTAGCGGAGCCCGACGGTCCCGAGGCCGTAGATCTGGGAGAAGACCCGCCCGTACATCTCGCCCACGCACTTGGTGATGGCGTAGGGCGACTTCGGGTTGAACTCCATGCCCTCGTGCTTCGGGAGCTCCTTCGAGTCTCCGTAGATCGAGGACGAACTCGCGTAGACGACCTTCTTCACGCCGGCGTCCCGGGCGGCCACGAAGACGTTCAGCGTGCCGTCGATGTTCGCGGCGTTGCTGGCCACCGGGTCGTTCACCGAGCGCGGGACCGAGGGAAGCGCCGCCTGGTGGTAGACGAACTCGGCGCCTTCGAAGGCACGCGCGAGTGCCTTCGGGTCCTGGATGTCCTCGGCGCGGAAGTCGATGCGATCGCCGTGCTCGGCCAGCAGGCCGTCGATCCGCTCCTGCTTGCCCGTCGAGAGGTTGTCGAGGATGCGGACCGTCCGGCCCTGCGCCGCGAGGGCACCGGACAGGTGCGACCCGATGAACCCTGCCCCTCCGGTGACGACATCGACCTGCGACATGGCGCTCTTGCTCCTCCGGCTCTTGGACCTGCGCGCCGGCTGGCGGACCGGGCAGGCTAGCCCAGCGGCCTTGCCTCGGCATGGCTCCGCAGCTCATCGGCAAGTCGGCGATAGAGATCGAGGTGCTTCTGGGCCACGACGTCGATGGCGAACTCCTCCGCCACGACGGCTCTTCCCGCCGCCCCCATCCGCTGCCGAACCCCGGGAGGAGCCTCGAGCAACTCGACCAGGCCGCGCGTGAGCGCCTCGATGTCGCCCGGAGGCAGGAGCCACCCCGTGTCGGCCGGCCGAACGAGCGAAGGGACGTCACCTACATCGTATGAAAGTACCGGGAGTCCACTCGCCATCGCCTCGAGGACTACGTTCGGCGACCCTTCGAAACGGGACGCCAGGACCAATCCGTCAAGGCGCCGCATCAGGGCCGGCAGGTGGGGTGTGGGCGGCCTTCGAAAGGCCACGTCTCGCAGCCCTCTTCGCTCGATCTCCTCGTCCACCGCGGACGACATGGGGCCGTCGGCGCCGAAGAACCAGAGCCGAAGACGCCTGCGCTGGCCCTCCGCCAACCGGGAAACCGCCTCGAGGATCAGGAGATGCCCCTTCTCCTCCGAGAGCCTGCCAATGAGGGCGAGATGAGTGCACCCCGGCTCGAGATCGACCGGGCACGGGCCTTCGGATCGTCGGTCCCACTCCTCGAGGTCGATCCCGTTCGGCAGGTAGTGCACACGCTCTCGACGAAGCCCCCAGGCGTCGACGAGGACCTGGGAGGCTCGACAGGAGTTGGCGAAGACGGTGTCGAAGCGGAGATACGCGCGGCGCAGGACCGACTCGAAGATGCGGCCGCCGCCGTGCTCGGGCGCCGAACGCTCCCCTGCGACCCAGACTGTGCTGTCTGTGCTGCGACCGCGCGCCAGAGCCGACCAGATCACGGGCATGGGAAGGAACGCGTGAAGGATGTCGGGCCGATGAGATCGGATGAACCGACGCAGGCGAAGAGGAAAGAAGGGATCGACCGTCCCGCGCTTCTGCAGACAGACGACAGGGATCTCGGCTTCGTCGAGGCGCGCGCGGAAGAAGTCGACATCTCGATACACGGCGAACGCGACCTCGACGTCCGGCTGTCGGCTCAGACGAACGGCGACCTCCACAGCCTGACGCTGCGCACCGCCGCTCCCGAGGTTGTCGATCATGTAGAGGATCCGCATGATTCCCGGTGCCCACCGCGCGGCGGAAGCTACGCACCTGGCAACCTCGCTGCAACTCGAACGCAATTCGGACAGCCTCGAGGCCAGGCTGCCTGGCGGCTCTTCGACCGCCCGTGGTAGCATCGTTTGCAATGGCCGCACGCAGCGAAAAGCCCGAGGCAACGGCGCAAAACGCCACCGAATGCCGCGTGGGCTTGGCTCATAGCGAACGGGGTCGCGAGGGGCCTTCACACGCGGCTTACGAACCGGGCCACCTCGCATCGCTGATCGAGCGAGCCGTGGCCCATGGGACGGAAGAGGGGCGAGGCCTCTCGTCGATCATCCCACAAGGCGGGTCCGTTCTCCTGAAGCCGAACTGGGTCGCTCACGAGAACGAGGGGAGCGGCGGCAAGGAGTGCCTGGTCACGCACCCGGAGTTCGTGATCGCCGCTCTGACCGAGGTGCTGAAGGCTCGGCCCGCTCGCGTGATCATCGGGGACGCGCCGATCCAACGCTGCGACTTCCAGGCGCTACTGCCTCCCGGCTTCGAAGAACGGGTCGATGCACTCGCCCGCCAGCATGGCGCCGTTGTCGAGGTGATCGACTTTCGAAGGACGGTCTTCGAGAGCGGGGGCCTGTCGGCCAACGTGAAGAAGGACATCCGTTCCGAGAGCCGATACGTCCGGTTCGATGTTGGCAGCGACAGCATGCTCGAGCCCATTTCCAGCGTCGAGCCGCGTTTCCGCGTCGCGGACTACGACCCGGATCGACTGGTAGAGACCCACCGACCGGGCCGACACTGCTACCTGCTCTGTCGCGACGCCTTCGAGGTCGACTGCATCCTCTCCCTTCCGAAGCTCAAGACCCATTGCAAGGCCGGCATCACCGGAACCGTCAAGAACCTCGTCGGCCTCAACGGCGACAAGGATTTTCTCCCGCACCACCGCTTCGGCGGATCCGAGCGAGGGGGAGACTGCTACCCGGGCAAGTCCCGGACTCGCGAGTTCGCCGAGGGCCTCGATGATGCGGCCAACCGCAGGATCGGACAGCGCGGCTACGGGCTGTGGCGCCAGGCGAGCCGGGTCGCTCGCTACCTCTCGGGGGGCGGGGGCGGACGGATGAGTGGTGCGTGGCACGGCAACGATACGGTCTGGCGAATGGTGCTCGACCTCAACCGGATCGTTCGCTTCGGTCGTCTCGACGGAAGCCTTTCCGACTCCCAGCAACGCAAGGTCCTCTCCCTCACCGACGCCATCGTTTGCGGCCAGGGGGAAGGCCCGCTGCGCCCGGACCCGATCGACATGGGCGTCGTGACGTTCAGTGACGCTCCGTTCGCCGCCGAGAGGCTTCATGCACGCCTCCTTGGCCTCGACCCGGACCGGATCCCGCTCCTCGCCCACGCCGGCGACGAGCCTCGCTGGCCGCTGCCGGACGCAGCGGCGCCGGTCCGCATTCGATCCGATGCCGGCGAGCTCTCGATGGCCGAGGCAGTTTCGGCCTTCGGGGTCCGCGCACGGCCTCCCGCCGGCTGGGCCGGATTCATCGAAAGACGGGCCGCCTGAATGTCGGTGAGCGAAGACAGTAGGCGGCGCGCGATCGCGATCCATCCGAGGCCCGGAGGCTTCTCCGATCGCTGGATCGCATCCTGCCGAGAACGTGGCATCCCGCACGAGATCGTCGACTGCCATCGCAGCGATGCGATCGATCAGCTCCGCGGGAAATCAGCCTTGCTCTGGCATTTCGGTCACGGCTCGGCGCAAGACCAGCTGATCGCGCGACACGTTCTGAAGAGCGCCGCCTCCATGGGGCTCGTCACCTTCCCAGACGACGCGACGTGTTGGCACTTCGACGACAAGATCGCCCAGAAGTACGCCCTCGAGGCGATCGGCGCGCCGCTCGTGCCGACCTGGGTCTTCCTCGACGCCCGGAGTGCACGCGAGTTCCTGGAGACGACGACCTACCCCAAGGTGTTCAAGCTTCGACGCGGCTCGGGATCCCGCAACGTCCGGCTTCTCGCGGACCTGGAGGAAGCAAGGAAGACCCTCGACAAGGCCTTCGGGGCGGGTTTCACGCCGTCGGGCTCGCTACGAAACGAGGCATGGAAGTTCGCCAACTCGTGGCGAATCGGCCGCTTCAAGGAGCTCATTCAGTCTTTGCCGGCGAAGATCAAGCGGCGTCGGGAACTCGACCAGCGACTGGGCAAGGAGAGCGGATACCTCTATCTTCAGGAGTTCGTTCCCGACAACGCCTTCGACACGAGGATCACCGTGATCGGGAAGCGGGCTTTCGGCTTCACGCGCGGCGTACGGCCGGGTGATTTCCGCGCCTCGGGGAGCGGTAGGATCGAATACGACCGGTCGCGAATTCGCGAAGCTGCGGTCCAAACCGCCTTCGATGTCGCTCAATCACTCGGCGCCGCGAGCATCTGCTTCGACTTCGTCGACGACAAGACCTCTCAGCCGCGCATCGTCGAGATCTCGTACGGGTACGAGTCCGTGCCGGTCCATGACTGCCCGGGGCACTGGACCCCGGACCTCGAATGGATCGAGGGGCACACGTGGCCCGAAGACGCCATTCTCGACGACGTGCTCGAGCGAATCGAGGCCCGCGCGGAGTGAGGGACCCAGGCCCCCCAGAGGGCCCCCAACCATGTGCGGAATCGCCGGCATCCTGAGCTCATCCTCTCGCGTGGACGGAGCCACACTGGAGCGGACGCTGCGGCGTTTCTGCGTCGACTTGCACCATCGCGGGCCCGACGAATCGGCGATCGAGCGCGCCGGACCCTCGGGCGTGGCGCACACTCGCCTCGCGATTCTCGACCTCACCGAGACCGGTGCCCAGCCCATGTGGTCGCCGACCCGCAGCCACCTCCTCGTCTACAACGGCGAGGTGTACAACTTCGAAGCGCTGCGCAGGGAGCTCGAGCTGGCGGGAGAGCGGTTCGCTGGAACGAGCGATACCGAAGTCGTGCTGCGCATGCTCGCGACCCAGGGGATACAGGCGTTGGAGCGGTTCGACGGGATGTTCGCATTGGCCCTGCTCGACGAACGCGGACAGACCGCGCTGCTAGCGCGAGACCGGGCGGGCCAGAAGCCGCTCTACGTCGCTCGCCGGAGCCACGGCGGTTGGGCGTTCGCATCGGAGTTGACGCCCCTCCTGGCCGTTCCCGACGTCGATGCCACCCTCAGCCCCGAGGGCCTCTCCCATATCCTGACCTTCGGCTTCGCGCCCGCACCTCACACGATGCGACGCGACATCTTCCAGCTCCAGCCGGGCGCCTGGGTCCGCCTCCGCGTGGGTCACGAGCCCGAGCTCGGCCGTTTCGCCCCCGAACCGGCTCCGGCGCGACCCGAATCGGACCCGAGAGACCTGGAAGCGACGCTGGAGCAGGCGGTGGCAGAGCATCTGGTCTCGGACGTTCCGGTCGGCGTACTCCTCTCGGGAGGTATCGACTCCTCGACCGTTGCTGCTCTGGCCGCTCGTCGTGTGGGCCGCTTGAAGACCTTCACCGTGGTCTACGACGACCCGGCCTACGATGAACGGGATGCCGCCCGTGCCGTGGCAGACCACATCGGGAGCGACCACAACGAGGTCGAGATCTCGAGGGCGCCACTCTCCCAGCAGGAATTCGATTGTCTCGTCGACCACCACGGAGATCCCTTCGGCGACACTTCTTCGCTCAACGTGCTCCGACTGAGCCGGGAGCTCGCAAAGCACGTCAAGGTCGCGCTGTCCGGCGACGGCGGGGACGAAGTCTTCGCCGGCTATCGCCGCTACGCGATCTTGCCGCCGCTGGCCGCCCTTTCCCGCATCCCTGGCGGAGTCCTCGGACTCGCCAGCGCTCTTCTCCAGCGCGCCGCCGGTGAACGCGGTCGTCAGTCCGCACGTTTTCTGGACACTGCACGGATGTCGGCAGTACGACGCCAGGTTGCGTACACCTCCCTCTTCTGGCCGGAGGAGCAGGTGAGGCTGATCGACCCGGCCTGGCTCCCGGAGGAGCCGAGCCGGACCTTCGACCGGCTGATGGAAGAACGCGGGGCCACGTTGGCAGCCAACCCGGCTGAAGCCGCACACTGGCAGGAGCAACGGCTGATGCTTCCGGACAACATGCTCACCAAAGTCGACCGAATGTCTGCCGCCGCGTCCGTCGAACTCCGGGCTCCGCTTCTGTCCGGCCGCGTCCTGGACCTTGCAGCGCGCCTGCCGTTCCGCGAGAAACAGCAGCACTTCGTCGGAAAGAGGGCTCTTCGAAGAGTGGCTCGTCGGCTGGTTCCACCTTGGGTAGTCGATCGACCCAAGCAAGGTTTCGCCATCCCCATCGAGGACATCGGAGGCCAGGTGTTCGTCGACGCGTTCCGGTTCGCCGTCTCATCCAACGACTCCCCTCTCCGCAGGATCTTCCGCCCCGGGGCCCTCGATGCGATCGGTCGGTCGCTCGACCCGAGTTCTCCGGCCCGAGATCCGGAAGACTCGCTCTACCGTCGTGTGCACCGCCGCTGGATGTTGGCGCTGCTCGCCCGCACGCTCGATCGCCAGGGCATCGGTGGATGATGAGTCACTGGATCCGCGAAAGGAGCATGGAGATGTCGGCTCCGGGCCACGTCGTGATCGCACTTTGTGCGCTCCTCTCTTGGGGCTGTGGCCGCGAGCCCGAGCGCCCGCCCGTCGACCGGGTCGTCCTGATCACCCTCGACACGCTGCGCGCCGATCGCGTCGGAGCCTACGGCGACAAGAACGCGGAAACGCCGACCCTCGACCGGCTCGCCGCAGCGGGCGTGCGCTTCGACCAGGCCATCGCGCCGACCCCGATCACCCGTCCCTCCCACGCTTCGATGCTGACGGGCCTCGAGCCGCCCGAGCACGGCGTGCGCGGCAACTCGGTCTTCTCGCTCGACCCGACCATTCCCACCGTCGGCGAGCACTTCCAGCAGGGCGGGTACGGCACCGCCGCCTTCGTCGCGGCCTTCGTGCTCGACAGCCAGTTCGGGCTCGACCGCGGCTTCGACGTCTACGACGACGACATCGGCCAGCGCCGGGCCGCCGGAAGCCCGTTCTCCTACGCCGAACGGCGGGGCGACCTCGTCGTGGATGCCGCCCTCGACTGGGTGCGGGAGGCGCCGGAGAAGTTCTTCCTCTGGGTCCACCTCTACGACCCCCACGCCAACTACAACCCGCCGGAGCCCTTCGCCGGCCGCCACCGCCAGGACCCCTACGCGGGCGAGATCGCCTTCAGCGACGCCCAGGTCGCGCGCCTCCTCGCGGGAATCCGGCGCCGCTTCGGGTTCGAGAAGCTCGCGATCATCGTGACGAGCGACCACGGGGAGGCGCTCGGCGAGCACGGAGAGGCGACCCACTCGCTGACCGTCTACGACGCGACCCAGCGCGTTCCCTTGATCATCAGCGGGCCGGGCCTCGGGCGCGGCGCCGTGGTGGACGACCAGGTCCGCTCGGCGGACATCGCGCCGACCCTGCTCGAACTGGCCGACCTGCCGCCGCTGCCGGACACCACGGGGAAGAGCCTCGTCCCCCTGGCCCTGGGCGCGGAACCCGAGAGCGAGCGGGTGGCCTACGTCGAGGCCCTCGAACCGCAGATCTCGATGGGGTGGAGCCCGGTGCTCGGCATTCGCGCCGAGGGGTACAAGTACCTGCGGGCGCCGCGGCCCGAGCTCTACGACCTCGCGGCCGACCCGAACGAGCTCCGGAACGTCGCCGCCGAACAGCCCGAACGCGTCGAGGCCTTCGACCGGAAGATCGACGAAGTGCTCGCCCGCGCCCGCGGCAACCAGGGCGGAGCCGAGCTGACCGCCGAAGATCGCGCCCGCCTCGAAAGCCTCGGGTACCTGATGCCGGGAAGCGAAGGCGTCGACCTCACGGAGCTCGGCGTCGTCGGCGGCCCGGATCCGAAGGATCACATGCAGGAGGCCAGCGCCATGCAGCGCGCCGCGGCCCACCTCTCGGATGGCCGCGGCGACCAGGCGCTCGCCCTCCTCGCGCCGATCGAGCAACCGGGCCGCCACATCCTGCTCATGCGCGCCAACGCCGGCGTCCTCTCCGCGCGCTACGACATCGTCGTCGATGCGGGGCGCAGGCTCGTCGAGATCGACCCGCTGATGTCGGTCCATCACTACGTGCTCGGCCTCGGACTGATCGGACAGGGCGAGCTCGAAGAAGCCGAGGCGGCGTTCCGGGAGACCGCCGCGCAGGATCCCGAAAGCCCGTCGGGCCTGATCGGGCTCGGCCGGGTCGCCCACCGGCGCGGGGATCGCGAGCAGGCCCGAGCCTTCTTCGAGCAGGCCACGGCCCTCGAGGACCCGCCGGGCGGCGCCCGCTTCCAGCTCGCGCTGCTCGCCTTCGAAAGCGGCGACACCGAGGCCGCCGACGCGCACCTCGCGGCGCTCTCGCCCTCCTTCCTCGGCCAGGCGGAGACCCAGGCGCGCATCGCCCACGCCGAGACCCAGGCGGGGCGGCAGGACGCCGCGATCGCACGCCTGCGCCGGCTGACCCGCCGTGAGCCGACTTCGCAGACGGCGTGGAGTTCCCTGGCGCTGAGCCTCCAGCACGCAGGGCAGCTCGAGGAGGCCGTCGATGCCTGGCGGCAGCCCTACGGCCTCGACCCGAACGACCCGCGCCGCCAGAACGACCTCGCCTGGGGGCTGGCCGTCGCCGGCCAGAGCCTCGAAGAAGCCCTCCGGCTCGCGCGCAGCGCTTCCGCCGCGCTCGGGACGCCGGAGAGCCTCGACACGCTCGCGAGCGTCCACCTCGCGCGCGGAGAAGCGGCCGCGTGTCTCGAGATCGTCCGCGGCCTGTTGCCGGACGCCCCGGCCCACCTGACGCCCCATCTGCGGTACCTCGAGGCTTCGGCCCTGGCCGCGCTCGATCGGCCGGGCGAGGCGCGCGCGTCGCTTGCGCAGATCGAAGCGAGCGAACTCGAGCCGCCGTTCTCGGAACGCGCTCGGGCCCTCGCCGCGAAGCTCTCGGCCGAGTAGCGCCCAAGCCCGTCCGCGGAACGCCCGAGTGGCGATCCCCCCGCTTCGGGGACACCCCGGCAGCGTGCACCCGACCGGCAAACATCAAGGTTATCCCCGAGCCGGACGATGAGTTCGACGGAGCAAGGCCCGAGGCCAGCCCCGGAGAACGGAGGGCGGCCTCACGCCGGATCCATGGAACGCGCGCAGGAGCACGCGGAGGGCACGGACGCTTCCCGTGCCTCCGGAGGGGAGTCATGTCAGCGGAATCGCCCGTCGCCAGCCATCGCCGCCGCCTCGAGGCCGACCCGAGGGACCGCGCCGCCTTCGAAGCGCTCGAAGAGCACCACTACCTGCACGAGGAGTGGTCGGAGCTCGAAGCGCTCTACGTGCGCCGCCTCGGCGCCGAGACCGAGTCCGGTTCTCCGACGGACCAGGCGCGCATCCTCGTGCGCCTCGGCCAGATGCTCGAACGCGGCCGCGGCGACCACGGCGCGGCGCTGCTCCGCTACCGCGAGGCCGCCGAGCGCGCGCCCGACTACCGCCCTGCCCTGCGCGCCCTGCGCCAGGCCTACGGCGCCGTCGGGAGCTGGGAGCTCGTGCTCCAGGTCGCCGAACAGGAACTTTCCTGCCCGATCGCCGCCCGCGCGCGCGCGGCCCTCCACCTCGAGTGCGGGGAGATCTGGCTGCGCCACGCGAACGATCCGGAGCAGGCGCTCTGTCACTTCCAGCTCGCCGCGAGCGACGACCCGCGCAACGCCGAAGCGGCGCTCCGCCACGCCTCCCTGCTCGAACAGGTGGGTCGCGGTGAGCGGGCCATCGACGCCTACCAACACGCCATCGGCCTGGTCGAAGGCCCGGAGCGCGCCCGCGCGCGCGTGGCCCTCGCCCGCCTCGTCGAGTTCGAACTCGACGACGACGAGCGTGCGGGTCGGCTCTACCTCGAAGCGACCCGCGACGAGCCGGACCACCACGAAGCCCTGACCGCCCTCACGGACCTCGCCGCCCGGCGCGGAGACTGGGACGAAGTCCTCGTCCTCCAGGAGCGGCGCTTCGGCCTCGCCAGCGACCCGGGCGATCAGTCCCGGATTGCCTACGGCGCCGCCCGCGGGCGCGTCGAGCACGGCGACGATCCGCTCTCGGCCCTGCCCTGGCTGCGCGAGGCCCTCGCGCGGCGCGATGCGGAGGGCGCCGTCGGCGGCGCGCTCCTGCTCGAGCTGCTCGTCGAGACCGCCGAGCGCGCCCGCGCGAAGGGGCTCGTCGAAGAAGCCGCCGAGCTCTTCCAGTGGGGCGTCGAGCTCGACCGCGAGAACGCCGCCGCACTCTCGGGACTGGCCGAGACCCGCTTCGACCTCGGCGACGTCGACGCCGCCGCCGAAGCGGTCCAGAAGCGCCTCTCGCTCGGCACCGTCGACACCCAGCCGACCCTGCACCGGGCGATCGCCGCGGCCGGGCTCGAGACCCGGGGCGATCTCGAAGAGGCCCTCGCGGGCTACCAGCAGATCCTCGAAGGCGACCCGGACCACGACGCCGCCCTGGCCGGTGCGATCCGCATCCTCGAACGTCAGGAGCGCTGGGCGGAAGCCGCCGCGCTCGTCGACCGCTGGGCGGAACGCACGGAAGAACCGAAGGCCCGCGCCGAACGCATGGCCCGCGCCGCGCGGCTCCTGCGGGATTCCGGCGCGAACGACGAAGACGTCCTGGCCCGCCTGCACGAAGGCCTCTCGCGCGACCCGTCGCTCGGCGACGCCTGGCTGCTGCTCGCGAACGTCCACTACGAGGCGGGCAACGACGAAGAGGCCCTCGACGTGACGCGCCGCGCCCTGGCGACGGTCAAGGACCCCGAATCCCGCACGCGCCTGTTCACGACCCGCGCGACCCTGCTCGAAGAGAAGGGCGACGCGCGCAGCGCGGCGAGCGCCTGGTCCGCCGCGGCGGAAGAGTCCCCGTGCGACCCGCAGCCGCTCTCGGGCGCCCTCCACGTACTCCGCGGCCTCGGCGACTGGACCACGGCGGCTCGGACGATCGAGCGCGTGGCCGCGCGAACGCCCTCGGACCGGGACGATCGGCTCGCGGATCTCTACAGCGAACTCGGCAAGCTCCGCGCCGGCCCGCTCGAGGACATGACGGCAGCCGCGGAGGCGTACCGCCAGTCCCTCGCCCACGACCCCGACCGCGAGGACGTGCGAGAGGCCCTCGAGAAGGTCCTGCTCTACCGGGGCGACGACCCGCCGAGCCCGAAGCCGGCCGCTCCCGTGGAGACGGCAAACGAGGAGAACGGCGAGCGCGGCCTGCGCGGCCTGCTCGGTGGATTCCTGAAGAACGGCTCCTAGCCGTCCGCTCTGGATCGATCCGACGCGTAGTGTCGGCTAGCCCGCGGTGACGGGTGTGAGCGCGGCGGCCTGACGGGTCGCCCGGGCGTTCCGCGCCTTGCGCTCCTGGGCCTCGATCACCCGCAGCACCTCGGCCGCGAGCGCCTGGTGCAGCGCATGGCCGCCCTTGTGCACCACCACGTGGCCCTGGATGGTGCGGCCGAGCAGCGCGAAGTCACCGATCAGGTCGAGCACCTTGTGCCGCACGAACTCGTCGGCCCAGCGGACACCCTCGGGGTTCACCACCGCGGCGTCGTCGAGCACCACGGCGTTCTCGAGGGAGCCGCCCTTGCCGAGGCCCATGCGCCAGAGCGCCTGGACGTCGCGCAGGAAGCCGAACGTCCGCGCGCGGCTGATCTCGGCCTCGAAGGTCTCGGGCGTGATCACGAGCTCGCGCAGGGACTGCCGGCCGATCATCGGGTGGTCGTAGTCGACGTCGTAGCTGATCTGGAAGCGGCCCGAGAGCGGCTCGATGCGGGCGAAGCGGTCGCCGTCGCGAACCTCGATGGGCTTCCGGATGCGCAGCGTGCGGCGGGGCGCCGGCTGCTCGAAGATCCCCGCCAGGCGGATCAGGTAGACGAAGGAGGCCGAGCTGCCGTCCATCACCGGGACTTCGGGGCCGTCGAGTTCGACGCGGACGTTGTCGATGCCGAGGCCGTGCAGCGCAGCCAGGAGGTGCTCGATCGTGCTGACCTTCGCCTCGCCGGAACCGAGCGTCGTCGCCAGGGTGGTATCGACGACCGAGTCCGGGCGCGCGGGCAGCTCGACGGGGGTGGCGAGATCCGTCCGGACGAAGACGATGCCGGAACCGACGCGCGCGGGGTGCAGGGTCAGGTGCACGGGCTGGCCCGTGTGAAGCCCGACGCCGGTGCAGGACACCTTCTCCGCGATGGTATGCTGGTTCATAGTCACCCCCTCCAGGACGAACCTGCGCCGACTCCTGGCCGACGTTCCCCATGATCGGCCCTTGGAATAGCAAGCACTGTGCCGAACTGACGCAGCGCAGCGAAAACCGGCAACGAAAACCGTAAAATCTTCGTAAATCAGGCGTTTGGAGAGGCGGATGCCGCCCGGGTGCCGCTTCCCCAGAAGGCGAAAGGGCGCCTCTGGGGTGACGTTCGAGTTACGGCCGTGACCGAATGATCACGATTTGGCCGTCCCTTCGTCGCGGCGCGTCAGAGCCGCCCGGACCTCGGCCAGGATCTCGCCGGCCGTCTGGTAGCGCTCCGCCGGGTCCTTCTTGAGGCAGCGCGAGATGATCCGGCCGAGCAGCGGCGGGAGCTTCGGGTTCACCTCGCAAGGGTCGGGCGGTGGGGTGTGGACGTGGTGGTAGGGCACGTTGCCCTCCCGGAAGGGCACCCGGCCGGTGGCCATCTCGAAGATCGAGACGCCGAGCGAGTAGATGTCCGTCCGGTGGTCGATGTTCTTCCCGAGGGTCTGCTCGGGGCTCATGTAGAAGGGCGTGCCCGAGACCATCGTCGTGTGGTTGCGGACTTCCTCGATGGCCTTGGCCAGGCCGAAGTCCATGATCTTGGCCTTCTTGTCGCGCGTCCACATGGTGTTGGCGGTCTTGATGTCGCGGTGGACGATGCCCTTCGCGTGGGCGAACTCGAGCGCCTCGCACATCTGGGCCAGGACGTGGAGCACGCCGCGCGGCTTCACGATGCCCTTGCGGCGCACGATGTCCTTCAGCGTCGTCCCGTCGACGTACTCCATCGCGATGTAGTACTGGCCGCCCTGCTCGCCCGCGTCGTAGACGGTCACGATGTTCGGGTGGTTCAGCTGGGCCGCGCTCTTGGCCTCGCGCAGGAAGTTCTCGAGGGCCTTCGCGTTCTGCTTCAGGGTGTCGGGCAGGACCTTGTAGGCGACCTCCCGGTCGAGCACGGTGTCGAGCGCCTTGTAGACGATGCCCATGCCGCCGCGCCCGAGCTCGCCGACGATCTGGTAGCGCTGCTCGCCCTTCTTCTTGCCGTCCGCTTCGGCCTCGCGGTCGCCTTCGATCTGGAGGCGCTTGCGCACGGTCTCGAGCCGCTTGCTCACGTCCTCCCACTGGATGTCGAAGGCGAGGATGCGCTCGTAGAGGTCGACCGCCTGCTTGACGTCGCCGTTGTCCTCGAAGCAGCGCGCGAGGTGGTAGAAGAGCGGAGCGCTCTCGGGCGTGAGGTCCTGGCCCTCGCAGGCCTGGCGGAGCTTCTTGATCGCCACGGCGAACATCTTCTTCCCGCGGAAGAACTCGCCGAGCATGGCCGAGGCGGCGCGGTAGTCCGCGTGCTCGCCGTCGATCTTCTGGAGCACGCGCACGGCGTCCTCGTCGCGGCCGAGCTCCTGGTAGATCCGGCCCGCCTCGAGGTAGCGGCCCGCGGGCTCGAGAGCCGCCGCGTGGCGCGCGTGGTCTCCGAGTTCGGACCAGCAGCTCGCGGCTTCCGCCCAGGCTTCCGCGCCTTCGTAGCCCACGGCGGCGCGCGTGAGATCGCCCGCGGCGCGGTACATCTCGGCGGCGGTCGCGTGGTCACCGGAGGCTTCGAAGCACTCGCCCGCGCGCAGGAACTCTTCGAGCTTGCGATAGAGATCGCCGGCCTGCTCGAACTCCTTCGCTTCCATCAGGAGGGCGGCCGCCTCTTCGTCCCGGCCGCGGTCCCGGTAGTGCTCCCCGAGCAGGCGCGCGGCCTCTTCGTCGCGGCCGAGGCGCCGCAGGGCCTCGGCGCCGCGCTCGGCATCCTCGGCGCGGAAGAAGAGCTCCGCGGCGCGCTCGAACTGCTCGAGCTCCATGGCGAGCGCACCGGCGTGGCCGAAGCACTCGCCCTTCTCGAGGACGCGCTGGGCCTCCTCGAGCTCGTTCGCCTCGCGCCAGAGCTCGGCGGCCTTCAGGACGAGCTTGCGGCGCTCCTTGCGCTTGTTCGGGTCCGTGACCCGCGCGAACTCGTCCTGCACGACCTCTTCGATGGACTTCGCGGCCCGGACCCAATCGCGCGCCTTGATGTAGGCCTTCGCGGCCTCGCGATGGAACTCGATCTTCGCGAAGGAATCCCCGGCTTCCTTCCAGCACTTCGCCTGCTCGAACATCTCCCCGGCCAGGCTGTGCTGGTCGAGTTCGACGTAGCAGCGCGCGGCCTTCTCGAAGGCGCCGCCGTCGGCGTAGGCACGGGCCGCCAGGTCGGTGCGCTCGGCCTTCAAGTAGAGCTCCGCGCAGGCGGCGAGGTCGCCCTGCTCCCGGCGGATCTCGGCGGCGCGCTCGAAGCGTTCGCCTTCGATCAGGACGCTCGCCGCCTTGTCGAGGTCCCCCGAATCCCGGTAGACCTCGGCGGCTTCGGCCAGGTCGCCCTTCTTCGCGAGGTTGCGCGCTTCCTTCGTGAACTGCTTCTTGGCCGTCTTGTCGAGGGTGACGTCGTCGCTGTGCTTCTTCTCCGCCGGGGCCTCGTCCGTGCCGCCACGCGGCCACACGGCGGATCCGGTGAGGAAGAGGCCGAGCCCCGGCAGGGCGAAGCGGAGCACCGGGTCGGAAAGGAAGCGGTGGGCCTGCTCGAGATCGAAGCCGTTGCCGGTGGCGGCGAGGGCCTCTCCGGCTGCCGCGAGCAGCGGGTCGGCCAGGTTGCCGAGGCCGGTCTCCGGCGCGTAGGCGAGCGCGAGCCCGGCCCCGCCGAGGCCGAGCAGGGCCACGCCGAACACGAAGGAGATAAGCCGTCCCAGGATGGCCACGTCGGGCTCCGATCCCTTTCCAGTCGAGCCTTCAGACCGCATTCCGGCCGGTCGTCCGGAGCGCGCTGCGCAGCGCAGGCCGGTGCTCGACCCTGGGCGTATCGGACCACCCCCGGAGCGAGAACAGCGCTTTGCCGGGCCTGTCCAGATCTCTTGAAGGGTCGTGCGACGGACCCGAGGCCCGGGGGGCTGCTAGAGGAGCCGCCCCTGGCGGGCGCCGCCGCCGCCGCTCGGGGGCGGATGCCCGAAGTGCGCGAAAGCTGCCGGTGTCGCGACCCGGCCGCGGGGCGTGCGCTCGAGGAAACCTCCCTGGATGAGGAAGGGCTCGACGATGTCCTCGAGCGTCCCGCGATCCTCACCGAGGGCCGCGGCGAGGGTGTCGATCCCGACCGGGCCGCCGCCGAACTTCTCGATCAGGGTCCGCAGCAGCATGCGGTCGAGGGCATCGAAGCCCGCGTCGTCGACCTCGAGCCGCTCGAGGGCGTACTGCGCCTGCTCGAGGCCGATCCCCGCCGGCCCCTCACCTCCGGCCGACTCCCCGGCGCCGACCTCGGCGAAGTCCCGCACCCGCCGCAGCAGCCGGTTCGCGATGCGCGGCGTTCCGCGGGAGCGGCGCGCGACCTCGAGCGCGGCGTCGGGCGCGATCTCGACGCCCATGAGCCGGGCCGAGCGCACGAGGATCTCGCGCAGGTCGTCCGGCGGGTAGTAGTCGAGGCGCGCGACGTAGCCGAAGCGGTCTCGCAGCGGGGAGGAGAGCAGGCCCGCGCGCGTGGTCGCGCCGACCAGCGTGAAGCGCGGCAGATCGAGCCGGACGCTGCGCGCCGCGGGGCCCTGCCCGATCACCAGATCGAGCCGGAAGTCCTCCATCGCGGGGTAGAGGATCTCCTCGACCACCGGGTGGAGGCGGTGGATCTCGTCGATGAAGAGCACGTCGCCGGCGTCGAGGTTCGAGAGCATCGCCGCCACGTCGCCGGCTCGCTCGAGCACCGGGCCGCTCGTCGCGCGCAGCTGCGCCGACATCTCCCGCGCGATGATGTGGGCGAGCGCCGTCTTGCCGAGGCCCGGCGGGCCGTAGAAGAGCAGGTGGTCGACGGCCTCGCCGCGCTCGCGCGCCGCCTTCAGGAAGACCTGGAGGTTCTCACGCAGCCGGGCCTGGCCGACGAACTCGTCGAGGGATCGCGGGCGGAGGCTCTCTTCGAGGCCCCGCTCTCCGGGCAGCGGCTCCGCGGCGAGCGGGCCTTCTCTGGCTTCGCCCGTCACTTCGAAAGCCTCCGCAGGGATTCGCGAATCACGTCCTCGAGCGGTGCGTCCTCGCCCATCGCCTCGGCGGCGGCGGCGACCTTGGCTTCGACCTGCGCGCGGGAGTAGCCGAGGTTCAGGAGCGCCGAGATCACCTCCTCCGTGCGTTCGTCGCCGGCGGGCGGCGCCACGGGCACGCCGGCCGGCGGCGCGGCCTCGTCGCCCTCGAGCTGATCCACGCGGTCGCGCAGCTCGACGATCAGGCGCTCGGCCTTCTTCGCACCGAGCCCCGGCACCGACTTCAACACGGCGACGTCGCCGTCCCGGATCGCCGCGACCAGACGCTCCGCCTCGATGCCCGAGAGGATCGACTGCGCGAGCTTCGGGCCGACGCCGCTCGTGCGGATCAGCAGCTCGAAGATCGCGCGCTCCCGGCCGCTGCGGAATCCGAAGAGCTGGAAGACGTCCTCGCGCACGTGGGTGTGGATGCGCAGGGCGACGGTCTTCCCTTCTTCGGGGAGTTCGTAGAAGGTCGTCACCGGGATCAGGACCTCGTAGCCGACGCCGCCGACGTCGATCACGATGCGCGTCGGGCTCTTCTCCCGGAGCTGGCCTTCGAGGCGCGCGATCATCGGACCCGCCTCACGACGAAGCCTCGGCCGCTTCCCCGGCGGCTGCGCCCGCGGCCCGCGACGCGATCGCCGGCGACGAGCGCGCCGAGACGCCCGGCGTGGGCGTGGCAGATGGCGGCGGCCAGGGCGTCGGCGGCATCCGTGGCCGGTGCTTTCGGCAGGGCGAGCAGGCTCTTCACCATGGCCTGGACCTGCGGCTTGGCGGCCGCGCCCGTCCCGACCACCGCCTGCTTGATCTGGGAGGCCGTGTACTCGACGACGGGGATCTGGCGCGCCGCCGCCGCCGCGAGAGCGACGCCGCGGGCCTGGCCGAGCACCAGGGCCGAGCGCGCGCTCGCCGCCACGAAGACCTTCTCGACCACGACGACCTCGGGCCGGTGCGCCTCCATCGCCTCGCCGAGCCCCTCGAGCAGAACCCCGAGCCGGACCGCGAGCGGATCCCCGCGGCGCGGACGCAGCGTGCCGAATGCAAGCGATTTCACGGAGGAGCCTTCGCGCGCGACGACGCCGAAGCCCGTCACGTTCGAACCCGGATCGATCCCCATGACTCGCATCGTCGGGAAGCTAGCGAACGCACTCCGGGCGGGCGCAGCGAGGCGGCGGCCGGCCCGAGCCGGGCTCCGGCGCGCTTCGCGAGTCCCGATCAGGCGAACTTCGCGAGCTCGTCGTCGGAGATGTCGAAGTTCGAGAAGACGTTCTGGACGTCGTCCAGGTCTTCGAGGGCATCGGCCAGCTTGAGCATGGACTCGGCGTCGGAGCCCTCGAGCTTCACCGTGGTCGAAGGCTCCATGGTGATCTCGGCGTCGGCGGCGTCGAAGCCCGCTTCACCCAGGGCGCTGCGCACGCTCTCGAAATCGCTCGGGGTCGTGAGCACCTGGAGGGCCTCCTCGCCCTCTTCCACGTCCTCGGCGCCGGCCTCGAGGGCGGCCTCGAGCAGGGCGTCGCCGTCGGCCACGGCGGCGCGCTCGAAGGTGATCGCGCCCTTCTTCTCGAACAGGAAGGAGACGCAGCCGGACTCGCCGAGGTTGCCGCCGTGCTTGGTCAGCACGTGGCGCACGTCGCCGACGGTGCGGTTGCGGTTGTCCGTCAGGGTCTCGAGCAGGATGGCCACGCCGCCCGGGCCGTAGCCCTCGTAGACGACCTCCTCGTAGCGCGAACCGTCGTCGCCCTCGCCCGTGCCCTTCTTGATGGCCCGGTCGATGTTGTCCTTGGGCATGTTGGCCGCGCGGGCCTTGTCCACGGCCAGGCGCAGGCGGGGGTTGGCATTGGGGTCCCCTCCCCCCATTCGTGCGGCGGTCGCGATCTCGCGGATCAGCTTCGTGAAGATCTTTCCACGCTTGGCGTCCGCGGCGCCCTTCTTGCGCTTGATCGTCGACCATTTGGAGTGCCCGGACATGCCGGGGTGGGTAGCACGCGCTCCCACGGGGGGTCAACGCGCCCCAGGGGCCTCCCAGGCCCTCCCCCGGGCCCGGAAACTCATCCAGAAACCGAGGGGTTCCACCGATAACGGGGCCGGAGGGTTCTCATGTCGGAAGTCGCCATCGGAATCGATCTGGGGACGAGCAACTCGGCCGTCGCGGTCCTGCGAAACGGCAAGGTCGAGGTGCTCGCGAACGCCTACGGCGAGAGCATCATGGCGAGCGCCGTGGCCTTTCGCGAGGACGGCACCGTCCTGGTCGGAAACGAAGCCAAGGCCAACGCCGTCGTCGATCCGGAAGCCACGGTCACCTCGGCCAAGCGCCTGATCGGCCGGTACTTCTTCTCGGAAGAAGTGAAGAAGGCCCAGGCCATCTGCCCGTACCAGATCGTCGAGGGGCCGGAGCACAGCGTGCGCGTCCAGGTGCGCGAGGAAGTGCTCTCGCTGCCCGAGATCTCCGCGATGATCCTGCGCGAGCTGAAGAGCGTCGCCGAAGCCCAGCTCGGCCACGAAGTCACCCAGGCGGTGATCACGGTTCCCGCCTACTTCAACGACAACCAGCGTCAGGCCACCAAGGACGCCGGCAAGATCGCCGGGCTCGAGGTGCTGCGCATCCTGAACGAGCCGACGGCGGCCGCGCTCGCCTACGGCTTCGGCCAGGGCCTCTCGCAGAAGGTCGCCGTCTGGGACCTCGGCGGCGGCACCTTCGACATCTCCGTCCTCGAGATCGGCGAGGACGTGTTCGAGGTGATCTCGACCTCCGGCGACACCTTCCTCGGCGGCGACGACTTCGACGACCGGCTGATCGACCTGCTGGCCGACGAGTTCCTCCAGGAGCACGGGAAGAACCTGCGCCAGGACAAGCAGACCTTCGAGCGCCTGAAGAAGGCCGCCGAGGACGCCAAGAAGGCCCTCTCCCTCGACGAAGAGGTCCAGATCCGGATCGAGGACATCGCCACGGCCGAGGACGGAACCTCGATCGCCCTCGAGCGCACGCTGACCGCGAACGACTTCGCGAAGCTCACCCACGACCTGATCCAGCGCACCTTCAAGGTGACCGACGAGGCGCTCCAGGAAGCCGGCATCGTCGCCCGCGAGCTCGACGGCATCGTGCTCGTCGGCGGGCCGACGCGGCTCCCGATGATCCGCGACGCGGTGAAGACCTACTTCGGCCTCGAACCCAAGACCGACGTCGACCCGGACGTGGTGGTGGCCATGGGCGCGGCGATCCACGCCAGCGAGCTCGTCGCGCCGCAGCAGAACGCGTTCCTGCTCGACGTCACGCCGCTCTCGCTCCAGGTGGGCGTCGCCGGCGGCATCTGCGAACCGATCATCGAACGCAACACGCCCGTGCCGATCGAACAGGCGCGGAGCTTCACGACCGTGCAGGACGCCCAGGAAGAGGTGGTCATCCGCGTCTACCAGGGCGAGGAGAAGCAGGCCGAGGACAACGAGCTGCTCGGGCAGTTCGAGTTCTCGGGCTTCCCGAAGGCTCGCCGCGGCGAGGTCGAGATCCAGGTGATCTTCGCGATCAACAGCGACGGCATCGTCCACGTGACGGCTCGCGAGCCGGAGACCGGCCAGGAAGCCTCGACGCGCATCACGCTCTCCTCGGGCCTCTCGGACGAGGAGCTCCAGTCGATCCTCGCGGAGAACCCGACCGCGCGCGTGAAGACGGAGATCGTCGCGAAGGGCGAAGAGCAGGCCATGCCGGCGAACGAAGGCCCGGTGGCGGGTGCCGCCGCATCGGTCGCCGCCGCCGCGGCGCCGTCCGTCGCCGACGCCGAGCCCCCGGCTGCCGAGCCCGCGGCCGACGATGAGCCGGTGGACGAGCCGCCGCCGGCGATCCAAGAGCCCGAGCCGCCCATTGCGGCGGAGCCGGCCGAACCCGAGCCGCCCATCGCGCCGGAGCCCCAGGCCGAGGCGCCGGTCGCGGCCGATGCGGTCCCGCAGGTTCCGGACGTCGATCTCGACGAGCTCGAGGTGGACGAAGGCGACCTGCCGGAGCTCGAGATCGACTCCCTCGAGGACGAGATCGAACTGCCCGACATCGACGTGGCCTCGGACGACAGGAACGAGGTCTCGGCCGTGGAGGTCGTCGGCGAGGTCACCCTGAGCCAGGACGACGTCCTGGAGGCGGAGCCGGTCTCGCCCGCTCCGAGCCAACCCGCACAAGCCGAACCCACGCAAGCCGACGCACCGGCGGGCAAGGACTCCCTGTTCGAGGCGGTCGGAACCGACCTGCTCTCCGACGACGAAGACGACGAAGACATCGAGCTGGCCTGAGGTCCCCCTTGGCATCGGTGAACACCGCAGAACTTCGAGCCCTCGCCAACATCGTCGAGGACCTCGACTACTACCAGCTGCTCGAAGTCGAGCGGCGGGCGAACGCCGCCGCCGTGCGGACGGCCTACCACTCCGTCGCGCGCCGCTTCCATCCGGACCGGCTGCGCGTGCACGGGCCCGAGGTGGTGGGCTCGGCCGAGCGCATCGCGAAGCGCGTGAGCGAGGCCTACGCCGTGCTGCGCGACCCGCGCCGCCGGAAGCTCTACGACCAGCAGCTCGACGGGGAGGGCGAGCGGCGCCTGGCCCTCGTCGAAGGCGGCGCCCAGGCGGACCGCCAGGTCAGCAGCGAACGCCAGGGGACGACACCCAACGGGAAGCGCTACATCGCGCTCGCGAACCAGGATCTGGCGCGCGAGGACTGGAAGGGTGCGCAGCAGAATTTGAAGATGGCGTTGGCTTATGAGCGGGACAATGGGTGGGTGAAGGAGACTTTGGCGGAGCTGAAGGAGAAGCTTCGCTAGAGCGCCGGGCGTGAGGGCCGGGGTCGCCTTCCGCTCATGGCTCGCCCGGGCGAACGGGCTGCTTTACTCCACTTGGTTGCTCCGGGCTGCGCTTTACTTCGCTGAAGGCGACCCCGGCCCTCACGCCCTCCTTGCTTGAACGCAGCCGCCGTCACTCTCCCGCTCCTTGGCTATGCTGGGCCCCGTGCTGAATCTTCGAAATTTCGTGGTGTTGGGGGTCCTGCTGGCGGCGGTTGGCTGCGGTGGGGGGGAAGAGACGAGCGGGGCTGCGGAGGCTTCGCAGCCGGCTTCGGAGGGGGTGACGGAGGTCGCCCAGGCTTCGGCACCGGGCGAGGCCGCTGCCGCGCGAGAGAAGCCGGAGCACTCGAAGAAGGCGAAGCGGCACTCCCACGAAAGGCCGCTGCCGGCCCTCGGCGGGATCACCCTCGACGACCGGAAGCTCCAGGCGTCGGACCTGCTCGGCCAGCGCTACCTGCTGTTCATGTTCAACCCGGAGATCGGCGTGGCCGGGAAGGCCGCCGAAGCCCTCGCCGAAGTCTCCGAGTTCCGGGCCAAAAACAACTTCGAGATCCTGGGCATCGCCACCGGCTCGCGCCGCGCGGTCGCCCAGGAGTTCGCCGAGAAGAAGGGCCTCGACTTCCCGATCCTCGACGATTCGACGGCCCGCATCGCGAGCCTGCTTCGCGCGCCGGTCCCCGTCCTGCTGGCTTCGGTCGACGACGAAGGTTACGTGACGCGCACCGCGGGCTGGCAGGAAGACAGCGACGTCACCGGCGACGCCATCAACGCCATGGTCCGGGACATGCTGCGGTTGCCCGCCGCGCCCGCGCCGACCCAGCCGCTCCTCGGCGAGCGCCCGAAGGCGCCCGAGCTCACGGGCACGGACCTCGCCGGCAAGGCCTTCAGCCTCTCGGCCCACCGCGGCCAGGCCGTGATGGTGATCTTCTTCCTGCACACCTGCCCGCACTGCCACCACGCCATGCGCTTCCTGAAGGAGGCCCTGCCGAAGCTGCCGGAGGAGCAGCGGCCCGTTCTCGTCGGCGTCTCGATCCTCGACCGCGCCTACGCCGTGCGCGAGAAGCTCGAAGAAGACGGGCTCGACTTCTTCCCCGTGCTGATGGACCCGGGCGGAGCCCTGCGCACCGCCTTCGGCGTGAGCGGCGGCGTCCCGGACCTCGTCCTCGTCGACGCCGAGGGGCGCATCGCGCACCGCGGCTCGGGCTGGGACGACCAGCTCGACCCGCCGCTCTGGCAGATGCGCCTCGCGAAGGAAGGCGGCGCACCCGTCCCGATGCTGCTCCACCGCACGGGCTACAGCGGCAACGACTTCTGCGCGGTCTGCCACGAGGAGCAGACCACGACCTGGGAGTTCACCAAGCACGCCTACGCCTACGACACGCTCGTGAAGCACGGCGAATCCCGGAACCCCGAGTGCGTCGGCTGCCACGTCGTCGGCTACGAGGAAAAGGGCGGTTTCAGCTTCGAGGGCCACGGCTCGGCGCGCTTCGAGGACGTCGGCTGCGAGTCCTGCCACGGCCGCGGCGGCCCGCACCTCTCCCCGGAGTACACGAAGGCCGGCTACGAACCGATGTGCGTGACCTGCCACGACAAGAAGCACTCTCTCGGCTTCGACTTCGCGACGTTCCACCCGAAGATCTCCCACGCCGCCAACCGCGACGTGCTCGGCCTCTCCCTCGACCAGAAGCTCGCGCGCATCGAAGAGCTCGGCGCCCGCCGCGCCGCGATCCTGCCGGTGGACGCGGACTACGTCGGTTCGGATGCGTGCCAGAGCTGCCACCCCTCCGAGTACGCGACCTGGGCCAGCGGAGGCCATGCGAAGGCCGGGGAGACCCTGGAAGCCAAGGGCGAGGCGGGCAACGCCGAGTGCCTCACCTGCCACACGACGGGCTTCGGCAAGACCGGAGGCTTCCCGAAGGGCGCGACCCTCGCCGCCCATGCGGATCTCGGGCGCGTCGGCTGCGAATCCTGCCACGGCCCGGGCAGCGAGCACGTGGCGGAGGGCGCGGAGAAGATCGGCACCATCGTCTCCCTCGGCGACAAGTGCGACTCCTGCGCCATCCTCCAGGTCTGCGGCGATTGCCACGACGACGCGAACGACCCGGGCTTCGAGTTCGAGGTCCTCGACAAGATCGAGATCCAGCGCCACGGGACGATCGAGCCGGGGACGGGCAAGCCGAAGGACACCTCGGCCTCCCGAGCGCCGGCGCTTCCGGACAGCGCCCAGCTCGGCATGCTCGAGCGCGCCTTCGCGCCCCCGGCGAGCTAGGGGCGTTCCGCCCGATGCCGCCCACCCCCCAGGACCCGGAGCTGCGAGACGCCCTCGGCGCCGCGCGTGCGACCCTCGCCGAGTGGGCCGAGGAGGGCGTCGAGGTCTGGGAGACCGACGCGGAGCAGGCCGCCGCCGGAGTCACCGCCGAGCCGCCCCTTCGTGCCGCAGCGCCGGCCGCCGAGCCGCGGGCGGAGGCTACGACCCAAGCGCCCCCCGCCCCGTCGCCGCCGGCGGCTCCGAGCGGCGGCGGATCCGCGAGCCTCGAGGCCGTGCGGGCCGAGATTGGCGACTGCACGCGCTGCCGCCTGCACGAGGGACGGACGCAGATCGTCTTCGGCGACGGCAACCCGGATGCGGACCTGCTGTTCATCGGCGAAGGCCCGGGCCAGAACGAAGACGAGCGCGGCATCCCCTTCTGCGGGCGGGCGGGCGAGCTCCTGACGTCGATGATCGAGAAGGGCCTCGAGATCCCGCGCAGCTCGGTCTACATCTGCAACATCGTGAAGTGTCGGCCGCCCGGGAACCGCACGCCCCTGGCCGACGAGGTCGCGACCTGCCGCGGCTTCCTCGACGGCCAGATCGCCGCGATCCGCCCGAAGGTGATCGTCTCGCTGGGCAAGCCCGCGACGAGCACCCTGCTCGGGCGCGACGTCGCCATCACGAAGCTGCGCGGCACCTGGCAGGACTACCGCGGCACGCCGCTCATGCCGACGTTCCACCCGGCGTTCCTGCTCCGGCAGTACACCCCGGAGAACCGGCGCAAGGTCTGGGAAGACCTGAAGGCCGCCCTCGCCCGCTCGCGCGAGGTCTAGGCCGCTGCGGGCGATGCGGCGGGCCCGAGGGCGCAATCGGATATGCTGGCGGCCGCGAATCGAATCGCTCCGCACCGCTCCGCACGGGGAAGGATCGCCATGAAAGCCGTCGTTTCGAAGGGCCCGAAGCAGCTCACCGTCGAGGAGGCTCCGGACCCGGCTCCGCGCCCGGGAGAGCTCGTCCTGCGCGTGCAGGGCTGCGGGATCTGCGGTTCGGACCTCCACCTCTATCAGTCCGGCCTGCTGCCGCCCGGGGCGATCATGGGCCACGAGTTCGCCGGCGAGCTGATGGAATCGAGCGGGGAGCACCGCGCGGGCGACCGCTTCTGCGCGATCCCCACGCTCTCCTGCGGAACCTGCCCCAAGTGCGTGACCGGGCTCTCGGCCTTCTGCACCAACGGCAGCCGGGCCATCGGCCTCGGCCCGGCGCCCGGGGCCCTCGCGGAGTACGTCGCCGTCTCGCCGCACAACTGCGTGAAGCTGCCGGCGGGGGTCGACTCGGAACTCGGCGCGCTGGTCGAGCCCCTCGCGGTGGGACTGCACGCGGTGAACGTCTCCCGGGTGGCCCCGAACGAATCGGTCCTCGTCCAGGGCGCCGGCCCGGTCGGGCTCGCCACGACGCTCTGGCTCCGGCATCTCGGCGTGCGCACGATCCTGGTGTCGGAGAAGAGCGAAGGCCGCCGCGCCGTGGCCGAGCAGCTCGGTGCGACGGCGGCGGTCGATCCCTCGGGCGTCCTGCCCGCCTGCCAGAAGCACGCGCCGGACGGCATCGATGTGGTGTTCGAAGCGACCGGCGTCCCCGGCCTGATCGGCCAGGCGATCGGCTCGGCCGCCTTCCGCGGGCGCGTGGTCGTCGTGGGCGTCTGCAATCACCCGGACACGATCTTCCCGCTCGCAGGCATCCTCAAGGAGGCGACGGTCCACTTCGTCCTCGCCTACGAACTCTCGGACTTCCAATACACCGTGGCGATGCTCGACCAGGGCCGGATCGACCCGAGCCCGATGATCACCGACCGCATCGACTTCGACGCCGTGCCCGCCATGTTCGAGACGCTCTCCCAGCCGAGCACCCAAGCCAAGGTCCTGATTGTTCCCTGACCTCCCGAAAGGAACCGCGCGCTGCGGGATCGTCCTGCACCCGGCCGGCCACACGCGCTCGCCGGCGATGCACGGCGCCGCCTACCGCGCCCTCGGCATCGCCGCCGACTACGCCGTCTTCGACGTCGAGCCGGAGGGGCTCGCGCGCTTCATGGCTTCGGCGCGCGAGCACCGCGTCGCCCAGCTCGCCGTCTCGATCCCGCACAAGGAGACCATCGGCGCCTTCGTGGACGCGATCGACGGGACGGCGGAGCGCATCGGCGCCATCAACACCGTCACGCGCCGGGGCGACCGGCTGGAAGCCTGCAACACGGACTGGCTCGGCGCGGTGCGGGCCCTGGAAGAGCAAGGGGAGATGGAGCTCGAAGGCGCGCGCTGCGTGGTCCTCGGCGGCGGCGGAACCGCCCGGGCCGTCGCCTTCGGCCTGCTCGAGCGCGGCGCCCGGGTCACGGTGCTGAACCGCACCGTCGCCAAGGCCGAGGCCATCGTCCGCGCCCTCGGCGCCGGCGCCTCGGGAAGCCTCGCGGATCTCCCGGACCTCGCCCCCGAACTCCTCGTCAACACCACCAGCGTCGGCCTCGGCAGCGACGAAACCCCCGTCCCCGGAAGCGCCGTCCCCCCCGGCGCCCTGGTCATGGACGCCGTCTACCAACCCGAACGCACCCGCCTCCTCCGCGAAGCCGAAGCCCACGGCGCGAGAACCCTCTCCGGAAAATGGATGCTGATCTACCAGGGAGCCGAACAGCTCACCCTCTTCGCCAAAAGGCCGGCACCAATCGACGTGATGGCCCAAGCCTTCGACGAAGCCGGCTCCCGAGCCGGCTAGAAGGTGGCCGGAGCCCGAGGGGGCTTTCGGCGAAGTAAAGCGCAGCCCGCACTCGGATATCGCAAACGATTCGGATGTTCGACAGGGCGAGCCATGAGCCGAAAGCCCGCTCGGGCTCCGGCCACCGGCGCAACGATCAAGAACCTAGGCGTAGTTCCACTTCGCCTTGTTCTTCTCGATCTCCTCCGGCGCCGGCCGCGGCTTGTCTTCCTTCTCGGGAACCGCCCGGTCATCCGCCTGCTCGGCGATGCCGGCGTTCACCTGGATGTCCGCCTGGAACACGTCCGGCACCTGCTCGTCCTCGAAGATCGCTTCCCACGGGCACTCGGGCTCGCACACGCCGCAGTTGATGCACTCTTCCGGGTCGATGAAGAGCTGGTTCGGGAAGCTCCCCTTGTCGTCACCGGTGTACTCGTAGATGCAGTCGACGGGGCAAACCTCGACGCAGCTCTGGTCCACGCAATCAATGCAAAGCTTCGTGATGACCCAGGCCATTCGTCTTCCTTCGGGGCGCTACTGGAGCAGGGTTTCGTTCGGTCGAAGCGCCGCCGTCGCGCGCTCCGGTGAAAGCTCGCGGGTGCTACTTGAGCTTGGTTTCTTTGTAGGCGACGTGCTTGCGCACGACGGGATCGTACTTCTTCAGCTCGACCTTGCCGGGCGTGTTCTGCTTGTTCTTGATGGTCGTGTAGAAGTGGCCGGTCCCCGCCGAGGACTCGAGCTTGATCTTCTCGCGCTTGCCCTTCTTCGCCATGACTAGCTCCCCGCCCCGGGCACCGGCTCGCCGCTCTTGGCGAACACGCGCACGCGCTGGCCGTCGCGCGTTTCCATGCGCACGCGGCTCGGCTGGTTCGTCGAGGGATCGACGAGCATGACGTTCGAGGCGTGGATGTAGCCTTCCTGCTCGACGATGCCGCCGGTCTTCGCGGCCGCGCGGCCGGCCTTGAGGTGGCGCTTCTGCAGGCGGACCTGTTCGACGCGCACGCCGCGCTCCGGATCGACCGCGATCACGCGCCCCTGCTTGCCCTTGTCCGCGCCCGTGGTGACGGCCACCAGGTCGCCCTTGCGAATTCGAAAGCCCATGAAAAACACCCCGTTGGGAAGGGGAGTAGGTGTGCGCCAGACGGCGCGTCCCGTCAACCCCTGGAGGCGGATCTCCCCGCGGGGCCTTCGCCTTTCGGGCGGCCAGCTGGGCCGGCTGGGATAGGATCCTCCGGTCTCGAGAGCGCCGGAGGGGCTGGCTTGAAACGATTGGCGATCGGGGTCGCGGCGGTGGGGGCAGCGTTCGTCTTCGCGTGTGCCCTCCTGCCCGAGAAGTACGCAGTGAACGCCCCGCTCGGTCAGCTCCTGTTCGGCCGGGCCGGGCCGCCCGCCGAGGCCTCCCTTCTTGCCCAGCGGATCGAGCTTCCGCCCGGCTTCTCGCTCTCGGTCTTCGCCGAGGGCCTGCCGGGCGTCCGGTTCCTCCGCTTCACCGAAAGCGGCGACCTGCTGGCGAGCCGGCCGCGTGCCGGCGAGATCGTCCGGCTCTCCCCGGACCGCGATGGCGACGGCCGAAGCGATGGCCGCGCCCCGGTGCTCGAGGGCCTCGACCGGCCCCACGGGCTCGACCTCCACGAGGGCTGGCTCTACGTCGGCGAGACCGGCGCCGTCTCCCGCGTCCGCTTCGATGCCGAGACCGGCCAGGCCACGGGAGCCCTCGAGATCCTGGTGCCGGACCTCCCCGCGGCCGGAAACCACTGGACCCGGACCGTCCGGATCGGGCCCGACGGCGGGCTCTACGTCTCCGTCGGCTCGGACTGCAACGTCTGCATCGAGGAAGACCCGCGGCGTGCGGCCATGCTGCGCTTCGAGGCCGACGGCAGCGGGGCCGAGATCTACGCGAGCGGCCTGCGCAACTCGGCGGGCTTCGACTGGCAGCCGGGGACGGGCGCGCTCTACGCCACGGACAACGGCCGCGATCTGCTCGGCGACGACTTCCCGCCCTGCGAGCTGAACCGCGTCGAGCGCGGCCAGCACTACGGCTGGCCCTTCGTGAACGGCGACGGCGTCACCGACCCGGACTTCGGCGAGCACCCGGACCGGCCCGCCGCCGTGGTCTCGCCCGCCCACGGGTTCCGCGCCCACAACGCGCCGCTCGGCATGACCTTCGTTCGCGGGTCCGCCGTGCCGGCCGAGTACCGCGGGGCCGCGCTGGTCGCCCTGCACGGCTCCTGGAATCGCACGAGCAAGGACGGCTACAGCGTCGTCTCCCTGCACTGGACGCCCGACGGGATCGAGGAGCGGGACTTCGCCGTCGGCTTCGAGCGCGACGAGGACGTGATCGGCCGGCCCGTCGACGTGGCCGAGGGGCCGGACGGCGCCTTCTACGTCTCGGACGACTACGCGGGCGCCATCTACCGGATCGCCTACGGCGAGGCCGGGCGCCGCGCCGGGGGCGCGGCGGCGGCGACCGTGCGCGGGAGCGACCCGCTCGCGGGCCTCCCGGCCGAGGAGCGAGCGGCCCGCGCCGAGCGCGGCCGGGCCCTGTTCGACGAACACGCGTGCGGGAGCTGCCACGTCGATTCGCAGGCGGCCGAGGGCGTGGTCGTGAAGCCGCTCGTGGGCCTCGCCGCGCGCTTCGACGTCGACGCCCTGGCGAGCCTGCTCGCGACCCCGCCGCCGCCGATGCCGGTCTTCCCGCTCGACGCGGAAGAGCGCAGGGACCTGGCCGTCCACCTGCTCGCCGCCGAGCGCCCGTAGCCCCGGCGAACCCGAAGACACCGGCATGAGCGAGGAGACCGGCATGAGCTTCGAGAGCATCCGCCTGACCCGCGAGGACGACTTCGCCGTCCTCACCCTGGCGAACCCCGAGCGACGCAACGCCCTGGCCGAGAGCGTGATCCGGGAGATCCTCGCGGCCCTGCGCGAAGTCGCCGGGGGCGATGCGCGCGGCCTCGTCGTCGCTGCCGAAGGCCCGGTGTTCTCGGCCGGCCACGACTTCGCGGACATGGACGGGCGGAAGCTCCCCGAGATGCAGCGCCTGCTCGACGTCTGCGCCGAGATGATGCAGCTCGTGCAGTCGATGCCCCAACCCGTGATCGCCCAGGTCGAAGGCCTCGCCACCGCCGCCGGCTGCCAGCTCGTCTCGACCTGCGACCTCGCCGTCTGCGGCCGGAGTTCGCGCTTCGCGGTGCCGGGCGGCCGCGGCGGCTGGTTCTGCACCACGCCCGGCGTCGCCCTCGCCCGGGCCGTCGGGCGCAAGCACGCCCTCGAGATGCTCCTCACCGGCGACCCGATCGACGCCGAGACCGCCCACGCCTGGGGCCTCGTGAACCGCGTGGTGGAGGACGGCGAGGTGGCGCGGGAGACGCGCGCCCTGCTCGCCCGGGCCACCCGCGGCAGCCGGCTCGCGAAGGCGACAGGAAAACGCGCCTTCTATCGCCAGATCGACCTCGACACCCGCGCCGCCTACGACCACGCCGGCGAGGTCATGGCGGCCGCCTCCCAGACCGAGGACGCGCAGGAGGGCCTGCGCGCCTTCCTCGAGAAGCGCAAACCCGACTTCCGAGACCGCTAGGCGATGGGCCCGCGCCTCGAAGCGCTGGCCGAGGGCCTCTACCTCGTCGACGGGCCGCGCCGCATCGCGGGCGTCGAGATCGGCACACGCATGACCGTGGTCGTGCTGCCGGGCGGCGGCCTCTTCCTGCACTCCCCGATCCCCTTCGACGAGGCCCTCGCCGAGGAGCTCGGCGCCCTCGGCCCGACGGCGTTCCTCGTCGCGCCGAACAAGGTCCATCACCTCTGGCTCGCGCCCTGGACCGAGCGCTTCCCGGACGCCACGCTCTACGGCGCGCCGGGCCTGGCCGAGAAGCGGCGGGACCTCGTCTTCCACCGGACGCTCACCGCCGACCCGCCGCCGGACTGGGCCGACACGCTCGACCAGACCCTCGTCGGCGGCATCCCCCACGTGAACGAGGCGGTGTTCCTCCACCGCCCGAGCCGCACCCTCCTGCTCACGGACCTCGCGATGAACTTCCCCGAGCTCCCGGGCGGTTTCCTGACGAAGCTCTTCGTACGGGGGATGGGTCTCGCGGGCGGCGTCCGCACCTCACGGCTGATCCGCTCCCTCGTGCGAGACCGGTCCGCACTCCGGACGAGCCTCGAAACGATCCTCCGCTGGGACTTCGACCGGGTCGTCGTGACCCACGGCGAGGTCTGCGCGGCGGGCGGCCGGGACGCCGTGCGAAGCGCCTGGCAGCCGCTGCTCGCGCGCTAGCCGCCCCGCCCTTCGGCCCGCCTGGGCCGGCCGGCGCCCGCTGGCGTATCCTCGCGCCATGGACTGGACCGACGCAGCGCTCCGCGCCGCCACCCTTCCGACGCGCCCCTTCAAGCGGCTCTGTCGCATCCCCTCGGACCTCGACGCGGTCACGAGCATCGGGCCGGAGTCCGCGCCCTCGGACGGCGGAACGAGCAAGCACGCCGTCGAGTCCGTCTTCGACGCGGCGCGGGACCTCTACCGGACGGGGCTCTACCCGGCCGTGCAGATCTGCATCCGGCGCCGCGGCGCGATCGTCCTGAACCGCGCCCTCGGCTACGCGCGCGGAGGCACGCCGGACGCGGCCCCGGACGCCGAGCGCATCCCGGCCACGACCGACACGCCCTTCCGCATCTACTCCGCGAGCAAGGCCATCACGGCCATGATCCTGCACAAGCTCGACGACCAGGGCGTGCTCCACATCGACGACCGCGTCTGCGACTACCTCCCGGAGTTCCGGCGCCCGGACAAGGAGCTGATCACGCTGGCCCACGTGCTCGCGCACCGGGCGGGCATCGCCAACGTTCCTCCCGGAGCGATGGATCTCGAGCTGCTCGAACGGCCCGAGGAGATCCTCGCCCTGATCGCCGAGATGCCGCTCTTGATGCGGCCCGGGCGGCGCCTCGCCTACCACGCCGTGACCGGCGGATTCGTTCTCGGAGAGGTGGTGCGGCGCGCGACGGGGCAGGACATCCGCGAAGTGCTGCGCAAGGAGATCGGCGACCCCCTCGGCCTGCGTTTCCTGAACTACGGCTGCTCACCCGAGGACGCGCCCAAGCTCGCGGAGGACGCCGTCACCGGCCTCCCGCCCGGCCCGCCGGTGGCCCAGCTCCTGCGCCGCGCGCTCGGCGTCGGCTACGAGGACGTGATCCCCATGGCCTCGGACCCGCGCTTCCTCGCTGGCATCGCCCCGGCCGCCAACGGCGTGGCGACGGCCGAGGAGCTCTCGGCCTTCTACCAATGCCTGCTCGACGAAGGGCAGTTCCGCGGCCAGTCCATCTTCGAACCGCGCACCGTGCACCGCGCGACGGTCGAGCAGAGCTACTGGGAGCTCGACCTCACCCTCGGCGCCCCCATCCGGTACGGCCTCGGCTTCATGCTCGGGCAGTGGCCGGTCTCCTTGTTCGGCTGGGACACGCCCCACGCCTTCGGCCACCTCGGCTACACGAACATCTTCTCCTGGGCCGACCCCGAGCGGGACCTCTCCGCCGCGGTCCTGACGAGCGGGAAACCCATCCTGAACGCCGAGATGGTGCGGCTGATGGGCCTCATCTTCGCCATCGGGCGGAATTTCCCTAAGATCTCGGCCGTTTGAGCAGGCCGGCTGCGGGTGGCCTGCCGGGGCGAAACGCCAACGGATCGGCCCTTTCCTGAATTCGTGACACCCCGCGGCGTCGGACGTGCACGAACGACAGACCCGGCAATGGATCGTGCCGGAGTGAGCATCCCGGCCCAGGAAGGCCGGACCGGAGGAACCATCGTGCGTCGCAACTCTCTCGCTACGAGCCTCATCGCCGCCGCGGCCCTCGGCCTCTCGGGCCTGGCCTCGGCGAAGGACATCGGCTTCCTCGCCGCCGCCAACGGCGACGTCCAGATCGACAACGGCACCGGCGTGTTCGCCGCCGCCCAGCGCGACGGCTCCGTCGCGATCGGCGACCGGATCCGCACGGGCCTCGACTCGAGCGCCAAGATCGTCCTCACCGACGACACCCTGCTCCAGATCGACGAAGACACCGAGCTTCGCATCGAGACCTTCCACGTCGGCGCCGCCGCCACGAAGGAAGTCTCGATCCTGCGTCAGGTGCGGGGCCGCCTGCGCGCGACCGTGGGCGACGCCTTCGGCGGAAGCACCAAGATCGAGGTGCACACCCCGACCGCCGCCGTCGGCGTGAAGGGCACGGACTTCGAGGTGCGCAAGGGCAGCACGAGCGGCGAGTGGGAAGCCTGCCTGATCTCGGGCGGCATCGTCGTCAAGAACGAGTACGGGACCGCCGAGCCGCGCCCGGGCTTCTGCGTCGTCGCCTACGGCGACAAGGCGCCGGGCGACCCGTTCCGGAATCCGGCCGACCCCTTCCAGGCCGGCAACGGCGACGACTTCGATCAGCCCCTCGACGACGACGTGGCGGGCGGCGGGGACTCTTCCTCGACGACCGGCAACGATCCGACCGACCCGGGGAACGATCCGGGCGAGCCGTACGACGACGACGAGCTCGAGGATCCGTTCATTCCGGAGTTCGACCCGGTGGACCCGACCGTCGATCCGGACCCGCCCGCGCCGGGTGGTAACACCGGTTCCGGCACCGTCATCAATCTCAACTAAGCGATGGCCACGGTTTGCGAGACGCGCTTCGGGCCCTAGGCAGGCTCGGAGCGCGTCTCGAGCAGCTCGCGCATCCGGCGCGAGAGCGTCTGGCACATGATGATCGGGATGGTCGGGAACTCTTCCATCAGGCGGAAGAGATCCGCGCGCTGAAGGCAGAGCAGGCGCGCCGTCTCCGTGGTGATCACGTCGGCGCTCGGGCGCGCGCGCTCGAGCACCGACATCTCCCCGAAGAACTCGCCCGGGCCGAGCTCGGCGACCCGCCGGCCCTGCTTCCGCACCTCGACCTTGCCGTCCACGATCAGGAACATGCTCTCGTTCATGCCGCCCTCGCTGACGACGGTGGCGTCGGGCGCATGGGTCACTTCGCTCACCACCTGGGCGAGGTCCATGAGCTGCCGGGTCGTGAGCCCATCGAACATGGGCAGACCCTTGAGCTGCAGCGCGATCTCCGTGGGGCTCAGCACGTCCGCAGTTTCCTCCAGATCGGCGGAGGGAGCCAATGGAACTGCGCCGGGCGCCGCACCGGGCACGGGCCCCATGCCGAGCGTCCGCAGGCAACCGGCAACCAGCACGCGGGTCAGCTCGTCGGAGCTCTTCATGGTCTGCTGGAGGACCTCTTCGTCGCTCGGGACGAGGATGCCGAGCGCGCCGGCGGCCCGGGCGCAGCGCTTGTCGAGATCCTCGTCCAACAACGGCAGGAGCTCGGTCTTTTCGCGGGCGGTCGCGATCTCCTCGAGCACCTCGACCAGGGTCGCCCGGCGCCGGCCGCTCGGCGTGCCGGGGAGGCTCTCGGCGAGGCTCTCGTACTCGTCCCGGTCCCGCAGGCCGGCGAGCAGCAGGAGCGCCGTGTGCAGGCCTTCGTCGATGCGCTCGTCGAGCCGCTGCTCGAGCAGCTCGAGGCCCGGCGTCGCGCGCATCACGTGGTGCTGGACGATGAGCTTGCGGATGCCGGCGAGCTCGCGCTCGTAGAGTTCCCAGAGTTCGTCCTGGTCGACGTGGAGGTCGCGCAGGAGCGGCAGGATCGCATCGCGCTTGCTGCGCCGGCCGTGGGACGCCTCCTTCAACAGGATGTCGGTGATGCCGGCCCCCATGGCGACCAGACCTTCGCGGGCGGCATCGGCCTCGGACTCGTCGTCCGACGCGAGGTGGTCGACCAGCCAGCCCGCGTGCTCGACGCAGCCCGCGTGGCCGGCGAAGCGCAGCAGCGCGCGGCGCGTCGCGACGTCGGTCTCGTGTCGCCGCTCGAGCACGGCCTCGGTGATCGGCACGACGCGCTCGCCGTGGCGGCGCGCGACGTCGGCCAGGGCCTCCGCTGCGGGGCGGCGCTCCTCCGGGTCGTCGAGCATGGCGACGAGCATCGCGAGCCGCTGTTCCCAGGCCGGATCCTCGGCGTCGCACAGGAGCGCGGCGCGCAGCTCGCGGCGGGCGATGGTGCGTTCGGCGAGGTCGCTGCTGGCCGCGGCCTCGCGCAGGCGGTCGTCGAGGTCGTCGTGATCGAGGGCACCCGCGGCGGCGAGGCGGACGCTCGCGACCTCGTGGTGGAGGGCGTGGGTGAGCAGCGGCGAGCGGTCGTCCTCCGGCCTCACGCGGCCGTAGCACTGCACGAGCCGGGAGCGGTCGAGGGCCGGGAGATCCGGCGTCTCGGCGAGAATCCGGTCGAGCTCGGCGGCCGCCGCGGCGTCGCGCACCGGCGTCGTGACCGTCTTGTCGAGCGCATCCTCGAGCGCCGTGAGGAGGAGGGGGCGCGTTGCCCCGTGGGCCCCTCCGTAGGCGTGCACGAGCGCGGGGATCGCCAGCTCGGGGCGCGCCTCCTCGAGCAGGCCGATGGCCAGGGCACAGCGCCCGGGGTCGGGGTCGAGCAGATGCGGGTTCAGGGCGCGCACCGTCGAGGGGTCGAGCATGCCCTCTTCCCACTCGCCGCCCGACGTCCGGCGGTTCGACGCGGCCGCGAGCAGCAGGCGCGGATAGGTCTGCCAGAGCACGACCGCCGCGAGCAGCCAGATCAGCGCGAGGCCGATGCCGGCCACGCCGACGTAGGCAACGGACGCGGCCTCGAGTGCGACGATCACCACGAGGTTGCCGAGCGCCCCGGCGCCCCGCTTCACGGGGCCGTCGAGGAAGGACCCGGCACGGGCCCGGTGGCGGTCCGGGAAGAGGTTGTAGAGCACCCGGGAGGCCGGATCGAAGACGGCGTTGTCCTGGAGCTTCGTCAGCGACATCGCACCGATGCCCATCGGCAGCGCGAAGCTCCGGGAGAGCCCGAAGAAGCCGGCGAGATAGGTGAGCGGCGAGATCAGGACGGACAGCGGGATTCCGAAACGACGGTAGAGCGTCGAGGTGACCGTGAGCTGAGCGACGAGGATGGCGACGTTCACCCAGCCGCGGAAGAGCGAGTAGAGATGGAGGAGGCCTTCCAGGCCCTCGTCGCCTTCCGGTGTCGCCGCATCCGCGACCCACTGGAACTGGAAATAGAGCATCGGGCCGAGCATCCCGGACAGCAGCACCGTGACGAAGAGCAGCCGGAACAGGGCACTCTCCCGCCAGAGCGCGCGCACGCTCGCCGGGGCCTCGGCGCTTCCGGCCTCCGGCGACCCCGTCGCGCCCGCGCCGAACACCGAGCGCTCTTCCTTGGGTCGCACGAGGTCGAGGAGGCGTCGTCGCGTGCCGACGTGGAGCCGGGTAGGCAGCCCGCGGCGGAGCGGATAGGTCGCGACGCCCGCGAGGATCAGCATTGCCGATGAGACGGGGACCAGCGCCGGAACGCCCAGCCAGCCCGCGAGCGGATCCGATGCGAAGCTTCCGAGGATCGTTCCCAGCGTCCAGCCGGCCATCAGCGGAGCGAACACCCGCTTGGCCTGGCGGGCGTTCACCAGATCGTTGATGGCGGCCCAGAACGACAGGAGCGCCAGCGCCTGGACCTGCTTCGAGGCGATCAGGAGCAGGCCGTAGGCGCTCTTGATCTCGCGGTCCGTTCCACCCTCGTGGTTCAGGATCAGCCACCACAGGGGAAGGATCGCGACGGCCAGCACACCGAGCAGGCGCGGCAGGAGACGCAGCCGCTGGCTCCGAGCCATCAGGATGCCCAGAGCCCACGTCGTCCCGACCAGGAGGGCCGAACTGGCGAGGAACACGAGGGGAAGCCGCTCGGGTCCGACGCTGTTCACGAAGTAGGCTTCCGAGACGTTCTTCAGAGAAACGTCTGCCCACCCCGTGAGGAAGAGCGTGATCGCTCCCCACACGAGCACGCGGCTCTCGTGCCGATCGAACCCCAGGCGCTGCAACATGGCGACGGCACGCACCATATCACCCCGCAGGGCGTCCCACCCCTTACCCTGTGCCGCAGCCCGCCCGCCCTGCGGGCCCGAGCGCCCAGGGGAAAGCCACCCGAAACGGCGGGTTATCGGGTAAGCTGCGCCTGATGTCGCGCCCCGTCCGCCGGTCGGTCCCGAAGCTGGTGCTGGCTCTCCTGCTGGCTCCGGCCCTGCTCTTCCCCGCCCCTTCCGCCGAGGCCGCCGCCAAGCGCAAGGGCTTCAAGAACGCCGAGCGCTACGCGGGCTGGGTGAAGGAGATGAAGCGCTCCCCGAAGGGGCCCTTCAAGCGCATTCGCTGGTTCTGCGCCGATGGCACGATCCACCCGCCCAGACCGTATCCCTGCGGCGGCGAGCGGGGCGGCGGCATCCAGCACGGCGAGTGGAACGACCGCGTGAAGGCGATGCGGGCCGACGGCTACTACGTCGGAACGGTCGTCGCCGAACTCGAACCCGAGGATTTCGTCGGCTCGGATCCGGACGTCGACCAGCTCTCCCAGGTCATCGTCGAGAAGTTCCTGCGGGCTGCGGATACGGGCTGGATCTTCCGCGGCGCGCGCAACTACCGCGGCGCGCTCCAGGCCGAGGACGAAGAGGCGACGGCCCGCGAAGTCCTGCTCGCCATGCTGGCCGACCCGGCCTGGCGCGATCCGGCCCGCTTCCTGCTGATCCGCGAGACCGCCCGCGCCCTGCCCCTGCTCGGCGACGCGGTCTCGGCCCAGGCGGTCCGGCAGCTGGCCGTCGTCGTGGCGGACAAGGACCCGGGCTTCAAGAACCTGCGCGCCAAGATCCACGGCTTCCCCGATGCCGGCGACGCGGAGCGCGTGCGCGCCCATGCGCGGGCCAAGGGCAAGGCCGCGGCCCGCGCCGACTACCAGAAGCTCGCCGACGACATCGACGCCCTCTACGCGCCGCGGGCGAGTGCCGCCCTCGAGCGCCTCGCCACCGCCACCTCGGACGCGAAGTTCGCGAAGAACCTGCGCCACGGCGCGGCGCTCCTGGCGCCCGGCGCCGAGGACGTCCAGCGTCTGCGCATCGCGAGCCGGGCCCTGGCCCAGCTCCGCCGCCACTTCCCCGACGAGAAGGATCCCGAAGCGGCCCTGGCCCTCCTGCTCACGAGCCTCGAGCTCGAGCGCGAGGCCTACGCCGTCGGCAACGACCTGATCGCGCGGCTCTCGGGCGTTCCGCGCAAGGAACGCCTCGCGTGGCTCGGCGAGGGGACCTCGGCGCTCTACGGCGCGGGCTTCATCACCGAGCGCCACCGCGAGGGCGTCGTCGCGAGCCTCAAGCGGCTGACCAAGAGCAACGACACCACCGTCGACCGCTACCGCGAGGAACTCCGCTTCCTCGCGCGCATGCCCGAGTGGGGCTCGCGCTGGATCGAGTTCCACTTCTCCGAAGCGACCGCGCGCTTCGCCGCCATCGAGCCGAAGACCCATCTGTTTGCCCAGGACCGCCTGCGCGGCAGCCCGCTCCTCTTCTACGGCGCCGTCGTCGACAGCCTCGTAAAGGACGCCAACCGCGAAGCGGGCATCGAGCACGAACTCTTCGGTCAACGCGTCGGCGCGGGGCTCCGGGCGCTGAACCCGGGGCTCGTCCGCGGACGCCTCTACGAGCCCTCCGAGAACGCCGGCGCGAGCGGCTTCGATCGCCAGGGCGTCTTCCTCCTGCCGGAGACCATCTCGGACCTTCCGCCCGTCGCGGGCATCCTGACCCGCGGCGAGGGCAGCTCGCTCTCGCACGTCCAGCTGCTGGCCCGCAACCTCGGAATTCCGAACGTGGTGATTGGCAACGAGCACCTGAAGGAAGTGCGGACGCGCATGGGCAAGCGGGTCGTGCTCGCCGTGAGCCCGAGCGGCGTGGTCCACTTCTCCGACGACGGGGCGCGCTGGAACGAGATCTTCGGCAAGGAAGGGCCCTCCGCGGGCCTCGTGATCCGCCCGGACCTCGAGAAGCTCGACCTCACCCAGACGGGTTTCGTCTCCCTCTCGGCCCTGCGCGCGGCGGACTCGGGCCGCGTCTCCGGCCCGAAGGGCGCGAACCTCGGCGAGCTCAAGCACCACTTCGGGAATCAGGTCCCGAACGGCTTCGTGATCCCCTTCGGCGCCTTCCGCAAGGTCCTCGACCAGCCCCTCGAGGCCGGCGGGCCCTCGGTCTTCGACTGGATGAAGGGCGAGTACGCGGCCATCGCCAAGCTCGAGGCCCAGCCGGCCGCCCAGGCCAAGCGGGTGCGCAGGTTCCTGAAGCGGCTGCGCGGCTGGCTCCACGACGTCGACCCCGGCCCCGAGTTCCGCAACGGGCTGCGCAAGACGCTCGAAGAACACTTCGGACGCGACGGGAGCTACGGCGTGTTCGTCCGCAGCGACACGAACGTCGAGGATCTGCCGGGCTTCACGGGGGCCGGCCTGAACCTCACGGTCCCCAACGTGGTCGGCTACGAGAACATCCTCGAATCGATCGGCCTCGTCTGGGCCTCGCCCTTCACCGAGCGCGCCTACGGCTGGCGGCAGGACAAGATGGAAGAGCCCGAGTACGTCTTCCCGGCCGTCGTCGTCCAGCTCGGCTTTCCGTCCGAGAAGTCCGGCGTGATGGTCACGGCCGACGTCGACAGCGGCAGCCAGGACTACATCACCGTCGCCGTGAACGAGGGCGTCGGCGGCGCCGTCGACGGGCAGGCGGCGGAGTCGCTTCGCATCGAGACCCGCAGCGGCCGGGTCGAGTTCCTCGCCCAGGCGACGGCGCCGCGGCGGGCCGTGCTCGACCCGAAAGGCGGCGTCACCCGGGTCCGCGCGAGCGGCACGCCCGCCGTGCTGCGGAAGGGCGAGATCGACCAGCTCGTCCGGTTCGCGCGCGACGTCCCCAAGCGCTTTCCCTCGCTCCGGGACGAGAACGGCCAGCCCATGGCCGCCGACGTCGAGTTCGCCTTCAAGGACGGGCGCCTGACCCTGCTCCAGATCCGGCCCTTCGTGGAGAGCAAGGGCGCCAAGAGCAGCCGCTATCTGGCGGGCCTGGACGCCGAGCTGGCCCGCAAGGGCAATCGCAAGATCCGGCTCGACCGCGCCCCCGCGGACTGAGCTTCGAAGCCTGGGAACCCGGCCGAAGACGCCCGCCGCTGAATTGGTACGTTCCCCCTGCGTCGAAAGCATCCGACCCACTGCGGAGGCCCCATGCGGACTCGTTCGATCTTCTCCTCTTCGCCCTTCCTCGCCCCTGGCCGGTGCCGCCGCGCACTCGCCGGCGTGGCCGCCCTTGCCATCGCGGGTACGGCCGCGGGCTATCCGCTCGACGGCTACCGCGAGACCGGGATCACCCGCCTCGAGGCCTACCGGTTGGCGCAGGACCACCTGCTGAAGAACCGGGCCATCTTCGACGGCGCGCTGCTGCCGACCAAGGACGTCCGGCTGAAGCTCTCGAGCCGGCCGGACTTCACCCTTCCGGCCGCGGACCCGGAATTCACCAAGCAGCTGAAGGCGCTGCTCGACGCCGACGCCTCGCGCTACGGCATCGCCGTCCTCGACATCACGGACCCCGCGAACCCGAGCTACGCCGAGGTCGGCGGCGACAAGATCCAGAACCCGGGCTCGGTCGGGAAGGTCATCGTCGCTCTGGCGTGGATGCAGGCGCTGGCCGACCGCTTCCCCGACGACATCGAGGCGCGCAAGCGAGTCCTGCGCGACGTCCAGATCACGGCCGACGAGTTCATCATCAAGGACGAGCACGTCGTTCCGTTCTGGCAGCCGGGCGCGGAGCGGCTCGAGAAGCGCCCGATCCGCCAGGGCGACACCGCGAACATCTGGACCTATCTCGACTGGATGTGCTCGAGCAGCTCGAACGCCGCCGCCGCCATGCTGATGGCGCACGTCATGCTCTTCAAGGAGTACGGAGACGCCTACCCGCCGACGGCGGAGGAGGCCGCGCGCTTCTTCCGCGAGACCCCGGCCAAGCGCAAGCGCACGATCTTCCTCGATGCGATCCGCGGCCCGCTCAAGGCCAACGGCATCGACACGGGCAAGCTCCGCCAGGGCAGCTTCTTCACCCGCACCGGGAAGAACAAGGTCTCCGGCACGAACAGCATCGCCACCCCGCGCGAGCTCCTCCGCTTCGCGCTGCTGATGGAGCAGGGCAAGCTCGTCGACGAGTGGTCGAGCCTCGAACTCAAGCGCCTGCTCTACCTGACCGACCGGCGCATCCGCTACGCGTCGTCGCCCGCGCTCACCGACGCGGCCCTCTACTTCAAGTCCGGCTCGCTCTACAGCTGCAAGCCGGAGCCGGGGTTCGAGTGCGGCAAGTACATGGGGAATCGCAAGAACTTCATGAACTCGCTGACCGTGGTGGAGACCACGGACTCGAAGCAGCCGCTCCACTACATCTCGGTCGTGCTCTCGAACGTCCTGCGCAAGAACTCCGCCGTCGAGCACCAGACCCTCGGCACCCGCATCCACCGCCTCATCCAGAACCGCCACGATCAGGAGATGGCCTCCAAACTGAAGACGATGGCGGCGGATCCGGAGCTGCGGAAGAAGGCGAAGGAGATGCTCGGGCAGTAGTCCGAGGTCGGGGCGGCGCGCGCGGGTCGGGCCAGGGGGGCTTCCGCTCATGGCTCGCCCTGGCGAACATCCGAGACGTCCGGCGCATCCGAGTGCGGGCTGCGCTTTACTTCGCTGAAGCCCCCCTGACCCGACCCGCGGTGCGAGGCGGCGCGGCGGACCACCGCCATGCGAGTGAAACAACAGGGATCGAGCGCTTTGCGCTCGATCCCTGTTTTGCGTGAGCGGGTTCGTTCCGGCCGTGACGCCTTGCCGAGGAGGGCGGCTGGAGGGCGGGAGGGGCTCCGGGGAAGTAAAGCGCAGCCCGCACTCGGATGGTCTAGGCGACTCGGCAGGTAGCCAGGGCGAGCCATGAGCCGGAGCCCCTCCCGCCCTCCAGCCGCCCGGCGCTACAAGAATCGCCTCCACCGGTTCGACCCGCGGTAGATGATTTCGTCGAACCCGATGATCAGCTGCCGCAGCCAGTTTCCGCCCTCGCGGTGGTTCGCCAGGGCGACCGCGATGTACGCGCGCCCTCCCCCTTCGACGAGCACGCTGTCCGAGTGGTAGTCGCGCCAGCTCCCGGACTTGCGGAAGGTCATCGCGCGCGGGTTCACGAGCTGGAGGCCCTTGATGAATTTGTGGTTGATCGCCGAGTGACCGAGGATCTTCTTCATCTCCAGGCTGTACTCGGGCGTCACCAGGTTTCCGGTCTGGAGCAGGTAGTAGAAACGAGCGACCTGCATCGGTGTCGCGCCGTGGGAGAAGTTGTGGAGCGGATCGCGGCGCCAGAGGCCGGACTTCGCGTAGTCCTTCCCGACCCACAGGCCGCCGTTGTGCTTCGGGTCGTAGAGCCGGTAGCGGGGGTTCAAGAGCACGCGGGCGATGTACTGCTTGCCCACCCGCTGCATCATCTCGGTCGCGGCGACGTTCGACGATTCGCGGATCATGCGCGTGAGGCTGCTGCGCACCTCGCGGGTGAGCTTCATGCGGCCTTCGGCGATCTTCTCGAAGGCTCCGAGCAGGACCGCGATCTTCGGCAGGCTCGCCGCGTACATCATGCGGTCACCGTTCACCTCGGCGACCCGCGGTGCTTTGAGCTCCGTGACGTCGACGAAGGCCACGGCGAGCTTCTTCGAGCGGACGTGCTTTGCGAGCGCCAGCCGCTCGAGGAGCTTGTCGAGCTCGCCCTGGAGGGGTTCGCTCTTGTAGCTCCACAGGGGCGCCATGTCCTCGAAGGGCGCGATCTCGTCGAGCCGGCGCATCATCTCGACGACGGGGTCCGAGAAGACCTCGACGTCCTTCTGCCCGGGGATCGGGATCGACTCCGGGCCACCCGGATCGTCTGCGAAGACCCGAGGAGCGACGAGGCCCGCGGCGATGCCCGCGAGGAACGAGCGCCGGTCAAGCTTCATCGGCTTGCGCTCCCCGCGCCAGGCGCCGATGCAGACGGATCACGCCCCACGCCACGCCGAGCCAGACGAAGACCAGCCCGGCGTTCATCCAGAACAGGGTCGTCGTCGGCAGCGCGAGCTGCTGGATGCCGATGAAGATGGTCAGGGCCGCGAGCCCGTCCCCCGCGCGCACGAAGAGCGTGTCGATCGTCGGCTTGCCCTTGTAGAGCATCTCGGCGGTCGCCGGCAGCCACAGGACGTGGCGTGCGGTGTTGTTCAGCGAGTAGTTGGTCGAGTTCTCGGCGATCTTCATCAGCTTCACGATGGCGAGAGCGGGAACGAGCGCCATGGTCGCATAGGAGAGAAGGGAAACCACCGGCAGCGCCATCAGGATGGTCGCGAAGCCTCCGTACTTCAGAAGCCGCGACGCGACGAAGCCCTGCAGGAGCAGCGTCGCCAGGTTCACCTGCGTATAGAACCCGCTGTAGAACTGACTGGTTCCCTTCTGGATGTATTCGCGCTGCCCGGCCTCGCTCGCCACGGCCTGGGCGGCCTCGTTGCCCAGGACCTCCTGGATCACGCGCCAGAGCAGGTTTTCGCCGTTCGAGATGACCCAGAACATGAGCATCGTGAGCATGCCGACGGCGAGCAGGAAGCGGTCCGAGAAGACCGTCCCGAGGGAGCCGCGCTTCTTCTGGGCCCGCTCCGCCGGGGTGGCCGCGGGCCGGTCGAGGCCCGTTCCGAGCGCCCCGCGGCGCTCCGCCAGCCGCGAGAGCCAGATCGACGCCGAAAGCGGGAGAATCGCGACGAGCAGGAGCGCGTGCTGCGGGAAGCCCTCGACAGAGACGAGCTGGCCGAGCAGCCCGGCCCCGAAGGCGCCGCCGGCGTTCGCGCCGATCATGATGAGGGGCATCAGCCGCCGGCCCCGTTCGTCGTTGTAGAGGTCCGCCGCGAAGGTCCAGAACTGCGCCACGACGAAGACGCTGAAGATGCCGACCCAGAGGAAGAAGGCGAGGCCCGAGCCCGGCAGGAACTCGAACAGGAAGCCGGGCCAGATCAGCCAGAAGAGCAGCAGGACGACGATGCAGAAGATCGTCGAGCGCGTGATGAGGGCGGCGCCGCGGTATCGCCGCGCCAGCCAGCCGTAGGCCGAGACCGCCGGGATCAGGATCAGGACCTGGGCGAAGGAGGAGTACGCCCGGATCGTCCCCTGGAACCCTTCGATCTGCTCGCCGGCGAGCCAGCCGTCGCGCAGGGGCTTGATGAAGTAGTAGGCGCAGAGGATCAGGAAGACGTTCGCGAACATCAGGAGGGCGGTGCGCCCTTCCCCCGGACGAACGTCCGTGAAGATCCCTAGAGCCCGCTCGAGGCGACTTCGTTTCATGGGGCGCCGGCCGGGCGGGCGGGCCTCAGAAGAGGTCGATCTGACCGCTCTCGGCCAGGCGCAGGATCAGGCCGAGGCGCTCCTCGACCTCGCGAACTTCGCTCTTGCTGAGGCCGAACTGCAGCGTGCTGCCACGGACCCGGGTGCCCTTGCTCGGGCCGTGGTTGCCGTCGGGCGCCGTCACCTGGAGGACGCCGTTCTCGTCCGGCTCGAGGTGCCGCAGGATGCCGAGGGCCTTGATCTTCTCGGGTCCGACGCGGTCGAGCCGCTCGATCACCCGGCGCGAGAGCGCGGGCACGCGCAGGTCGTTCCAGTTGCGCACGAGGAAGTTGTAGGGGAACGCGTGGAAGGAGATGCCGTTGTCGATCGAGAAGACCTGGCGGCGGTCGTCCTTCGACCAGAGGAAGTTGGCGGGCCGGCCGTCCTGGTGGCCGATCAGGAGCGTCAGCACGTCCACGGCGGCGATCGAGTAGCGGTAGTAGCCGCCCTGGGCGAAGAGGTCCGGGTGCCAGATCTCGGCGGGCTCCTCGACGTCCTGCAGCCAGAGCGAGAGCACACCGTAGACGCAGTTCGTGTTCAGCAGGGTCGGCCGGGCGTTCGAATCGATCGCCTGCATCTGCGCCAGGGGGATGCAGCGCACCTCCGACGGCGGGACGATGTAGTCCTCTTCGTCGAGGAACCACTTCTGGATCTCGTAGGCGGCCATCTCGCGGCGGGGGGAGTTGTTCCAGCCGTCGGCCACGTAGCGCGGCGCGGCCTTCCACTTCGCCTTGATGACCTTCCCATCCTGGAAGCGCAGCTTCCAGCGCTGGGCGCCGGCGACACCCGAAGCGGTGCGCTTGGCCTCGAGGATCTCGAAGGGCTCGCTTCCGAGGCGGCGCTCGGCCTCGGACGGCGGAATGGAGTAGTTGCCGGCCGATGCGGTGCCCGCGACGACCAGCACCCCACTCGCAAGCAGGGCAGCCAAGTATGCGAAGGGACGATTCATCACGCGCCGATCATAGCCAACGCCCGGGGCCTCGTGGGGACTTCCCCTTGGGAGCCGGCGGCGTCGAACCGATCCATCGAAGGAAGGCCATGAGGCTCTTTCGGAGCCACCGGGGCCGGTCTGGAGGCGCCCATGGGCAAGCCGCTCACTTTCCTCTTCCTGATCCTCGGAATCTGGGTCTACGCCGAGCTCCAGTTCAAGGGCACCCAGGGTGCCTTCGGCGGGGTCCTGGCCGGGGTATTCGAGCCGCTCGAGCCGCCGCGGCCGGCGGATGCGCCGCCGCCGGGTCCGATCACGGACCGCGTGCGGGACCACCTGAACGGGGTGATGTCGCAGTACGAGGACGACCGGCGCCGCATGACCCGGGAGAACTAGGCCCCTTCCGGCGCCCCCTCGGGGAGCTCGAGCGATCCGATCTTCTCGATTTCGACCCTCAGGGCCGCGGGGTCGGACGGAGCTTCGAGCGGAAGGGCGAGGAACCGGTCGATGCGCGCTTCGAGGGCACGGTAGGTCCGCTCGAAGGCGCCGCCCTGCTCTTCCGGCGCTGCCGCGGCAGGGTCGGGAAGCCCCCAGTGTCCGCCGAGGGGCCGGCCGGGCCACACCGGACAGGTCTCGCCCGCGGCGTTTCCGCACACCGTGATCACGAAGTCGACGGGCTCCCCCTCCGCGAATTCGTCCCAGCTCTTGCTGCGCAGGCCGCCGGTGGCGTGCCCGTGGCGTTCGAGGCAGGCGAGCGCCTCCGGGTGAACGCGGCCCGCGGGCCGGCTCCCGGCGCTGCAGGTCCGCAGCCGGCCGGCGGCCCGGTCGCGCAGGAGCACCTCGGCCAGGATGCTTCGCGCCGAGTTCCCGGTGCAGAGGAAGAGGACCTTCGGCCCGTGGTCGTCCATGGCCGCGAGGCTAGCGCCCCCGAGGCCGGACGCCGGGGCCCGCAGCTGCGGGGAGTCGTCTAAGCTCCGCGCATGTCGAGTTCGCGCATCCCCCGCATCCGCCAGGCCGCGGCCCTCCTCGCTCTCGCGACGTTCGCGGTGGCCTGCAGCCCCGAGCGCACGGTCTACGTCGGCGGGCCGGTCGTGACGCTCGATGCCGAGGGAACGGTCGCCGAGGCGCTGGGCATCGAGGGGGACGAGATCGCGCGGGTCGGAAGCGCGGCCGACGTCCGCGCGTGGGCCGGTGAGGGAGCGCGCATCGTCGACCTCGGCGGCCGCACCCTCCTTCCGGGCTTCATCGACGCCCACGGCCACTTTCCGGGCGAAGGCATCTGGTCGACCGTGGTGGACCTGCGCAGTCCGCCGATGGCCGAGGTCGACGACCTCCAGGATCTCGTCCTGCTGCTCGGTGAGCGGGCCGACGCGACGCCGGAAGGCGAGTGGGTGGTCGGCATGGGCTACGACGACACCCTGATCGTCGAGAGCCGGCATCCGACCCGCCACGATCTCGACCGCGCCTCCACCACGCGCCCCGTCGTCGCGATCCACGTCTCGGGGCATCTCGCCGTGGTGAACAGCCTCGCACTGCGGGAGCTCGGGATCGGCGCCGACACGCCGGACCCCGAGGGCGGCGTCATCCAGCGCGGACCCGACGGCGCGCCCAACGGCGTCCTCGAAGAAGAGGCGATGCACGGCGTCGAGGCGCTGGTGCTCGAACCGGAGCCGCGCGAGGCCCTCGCCATCCTGAAAGAGGCGACGGAGCGCTACCTGGCAGCGGGCGTCACCACCGCCCAGAACGGCCACGCGCCGAAGCTCCAGATCCGCGCCCTCGGCTGGCTCGCACGGCTGCGGCAGCTCGACATCCGCGTCGTCGCATGGCCCGACCAGGAAACCGCCGACGAGATCCTGGCCGGCGAGTTCAGCTTCCGCTCGCCGGACGAAGACCGGGTGCGGCTCGGCGCGGTGAAGCTCGTCGCCGACGGCTCCATCCAGGGCTACACCGGCTACCTCTCGGAGCCCTACGCCGTGCCGCCGGGCGACGACCCGGAGTACCGGGGCTACCCGCGCATCCCGCGCGAGGCGCTCCTCCAGATGGTCGAGCGCTACCACGCGGCGGGCATGCAGGTCGCGGTCCACGGCAACGGCGACGCGAGCATCGACGACATCCTCGACGCCTTCGAGGCCGCCCTCGCCCGGCACCCGCGTGCGGACGCGCGGCCCGTCGTGATCCACGCGCAGATGGCCCGCGAAGACCAGCTCGACCGCATGGCGAGCCTCGACGTCATCCCGAGCTTCTTCAGCCTGCACACCTACTACTGGGGCGACCGGCATCGGCGCCTGTTCATGGGCGAAGAACGCGCGGCGCGCATGAGCCCCGCCGCGAGCGCCCTCGCCCGCGGCGTCCGCTTCACGATCCACTGCGACGCCCCGGTCGTCCCGATGGAGCCGCTTCGGCTGGTCCATGCCGCCGTCAACCGGACGACGCGCAGCGGCTTCGTCGTCGGGGAGGCCGAGCGAATCTCCGTCGAGCAGGCCCTGCGCGCGGTGACGATCGACGCGGCGTTCCAGCACTTCGAAGAAACCCGGAAGGGATCGATCGAAGCCGGGAAGCTCGCGGATCTCGTGATCCTCTCCGAGAATCCGCTCGAGGCGGCCCCGGAGACGATCGCCGACATCCGCGTTCTCGAGACGCTCGTCGGCGGCAAGACCGTCTTCCGGGCGGACTGAGGAGGACCGTTTGAGCCGTCAGTCGGAGCATGGACCGAGGAGAAGCGCTTGAGCCATCGCCTGGAGCCGGTGCTCCGACGCCAACTCGTGCGCTGGGTCCTCCGCGTGGAAGCCCGCGCCTCGCAGGTGCTCTGGGCCGCTGCGATCGTGACGGTGGCGTGTGCCGCCTACGCCGTCGCGACGGTGGGATTGAACGCGGACACCGTCGAGCAGGTCAGCGCGAAGGTCCGATCGCAGCAGCTCTACCTGGAGTTCGCGGAGCTCTTCCCGATCATCGACCACACGACGCTCGTCGTCGTGGACGCCGAGAACCCGGAGCTCGCGCGCGACGCCGCGGTCGCCATCCGCGACCGCTTCGCCGCGGAGCCGGAGCGCTACCGCCACGTCTACGCACCGGGGCTCGGCGACTTCTTCGAGAAGAACGGGCTCCTCTACCTGAGCGTCGAGGAGCTCGAGAAGTTCGCCGACCAGCTGACGCAGCTCCAGCCGCTGATCGCGGAGCTCGAGCGCGACCCGAGCTTCGCCCAGATGGCGGCGTTGATCGACGAAGCCCAGGGCCAGGATCTCTTCGGCACCCAGGAAGCGGACGCGCCGTGGGTCTCCCTGTTCGAAGCGCTTTCCCAGACGACCCGCGCCATCCACGCGGAACGCGACCCGCGCGAGGTCCAGTGGGAGAGCCTGCTGCTCCAGGATCTCGACCGGCCCGTCGCCAACCGCGCGCTCGTCCTCGTCGAGCCGGTCATCGACTTCACGAAGCTCGGCGAAGTCCAGGAGGCGATGGCGGCCATCCGCAGCGAGGCCAACGAGGCGGCCGCTGGCCGCGCGACGATCCGCATCACCGGCAACGCGGCGATCAACCTCGAGGAGCTCGTCCACTTCGTCTGGGACGTCTTCATCGGCGGCATCTTCTGCTTCTTCCTGGTCATGTTCGTACTCTGGCGGGCCTTCCACTCCTGGCAGATGCTCGCCGCGACGACCGTGACGCTCCTGACCGGCCTCATCTGGGCAGCCGCCGCGGCGGGCGCCGTCGTCGGCGACCTCACCCTGCCCTCCCTCTCCTTCGGGATCCTCTTCATCGGGCTCGGCATCGACTTCGGGATCCACCTCGGCCTGGCCTACACGTCGGAGCGTCGGCAGGGGTTCAGCCACGCCGACAGCCTCGCCGAAGCCACCCGCGAGATCGGTCCGTCGCTCCTGATCTGCACGGTCACGACGGCGATCGGATTCTTCGTCTTCGTGCCGGCTCCCTATACGGGAATCGCGGAGCTCGGCCTGATCGCCGGCACGGCGATGATCATCATCTTCTTCCTCACGCTCACCCTGCTGCCGGCGCTCCTCACCAAGGGGCTGCGGCTTCCGGCCGGCAGCGAAGACGAACCGCTCGGGCTGCCGGTCGGGTGGTCCCACTGGCTCGAGGCGCGGAGCGTGTGGATCCGGCGCCTCGCACTGGTCGCCGCCGTCGCGATCGCCGCCCTGCTCCCGCGCGCGACCTTCGACCCGATGGTCTTCGGCCTGCGCGACCCGAGCGCCGAGTCCATCCAGGCCGTCACCGACCTGATGGAGATGCGGAACCAGCTCTCCCCCCTCGTCGCCGACGCCCTCGCCGCCAACGCGGAGGAAGCCGAGGCCCTGGCGAAGAAACTCGAGTCCCTCGACGTGGTCGACAGCAGCCTCACCCTCGGCCGCTTCGTGCCCGAGGACCAGGAAGACAAGATCGCGATCCTCGAAGATCTGGCCTTCCTGCTCGACCGGGGCTTCGCCGCCGAAGAGGCGCCGCCGAGCCACACCACCGCGGAGCAGGAAGACGGCATCCGCCGCGTCGTCGAGGCCCTGCGGACGGAAGCCGCGCGCCCGGGCGACCCGGCGGTCCGGGCAGAGATGCGGGAGCTCGCCGACACGCTGGAGGGGTTCCTGTCCGAAGCCCGCGAGCGCGGCGAACTCGGCGGCTCCCTCGAACAGCTCCAGCAGCTGACCCTCGGCCCGCTCCCCCGCCACCTCGACCGCCTGCGAAATGCGCTCCTCCCCGACGAGATCACCCTCGAAGGGCTGCCTCCCGAGATCGTCGATCGTCAGGTGGCGAACGACGGGCGCGTGCGCGTCGCCGCCTATCCGGCCGAAGATCTCTTCGAACCCGGCGCCCTCGAGCGCTTCGTCGAAGAGGTCGAGAAGGTCGCGCCCGACGCCACGGGCATGGCGCCGAACGTGATCGGATTCGCGCGCGCGACCATCGACAGCTTCGAGCAGGCCCTGACCCTCGCGCTGGTTTCGATCGCCATCCTGCTCGTCTTGCTGTGGCAACGCGTCCGCGAGCCGCTCCTCGTCCTGGCGCCGCTGTTGCTCGGCGCCGGGGGAACCGTGGCGATCATGGCGGCGGCGGACATCCCCTTCAACTTCGGCAACGTGCTCGTGATCCCGCTGCTGCTCGGCGCCGGGGTCGACAGCGGGATCCACCTCGTCCAGCGAGGAGCGCTGCGCCGCCAGACCGGCCAACAGATCGCGCTGCTCTCGAGCACGACGGCCCGCGCCGTCCTCTACAGCGCCACCACCACCATCGTCAGCTTCGGCGCCCTTGCCTTCTCGAGCCACGTCGCCATGTCGAGCCTCGGCAAGATGCTGACGATCGGCATGCTCTGCATGCTGGTCTCGAACCTGGTGGTCCTGCCAGCGCTGATCGACCGCTGGCCGCCGGGGCGCGAGGCCGACGCCGACGCCTGAGAGCGCCCCGCAGCGACTCCGCTCCTTGTATAGTGGTCGCGCAACCGCGCGAGGAACGGTGCGATGAAGCGTGACGAGCCCCCCCGCTCACCAGAGTCCGCCACCGGGAGCTGGAGCCCCCGAGAATGGCTCTCGGAGATCCGCCGCCTCCACGACGCCGGCCAGCACTTCGCCGCGATCGACCTGGCACGGCGTGCGCTCTACATCTTCGGCGACTCCCACGTACTCGCCCACCTCCACGGCCTGGCGCTCGCGAACGCCGGTGCCACCCAGGAAGCGCTGGAGCGGATCGCGCACTACACCGACCCGCACGTCGATGCCGATCTGCCCGGCGCCGGCTTCGTGGGAAAGGAACTCGGCATCCTCGAGGAGCTGCTCGGACTGCGGGGACGGCTTCACAAGGATGTCTGGCGAACGAGTGGCGACCGGAACGAACTGCTGGCGAGCCGGGCTGCCTACGCCGCGGGCTTCCGGGCAACTGGCGGCACGTACTGCGGGATCAATGCCGCTTCGATGTCGACCCTTGCGGGGGATCGGCCGGAAGCCCGCCGACTGGCGCAGGCGGTGCTGACGGCCCTCAGGTCGCAACCGCGTGACGACTGGGCCGATGCTACGGCGGGTGAAGCGCATCTGCTCTTGGAACAACACGAAGATGCCATTCGCGCGTACCTCAGAACCTTCGAGAAGACAGTATCACCCGCCGAGTCCAGGTCGATGCTTCAGCAGCTGGCTCTTCTCCGCGACCACGGCATCCCCGTCCCCGACCGCCTCATCGGACTCTTCCCGCCCCCCGGCATCCTCGCCTTCTCCGGTCACATGATCGATCTCCCCGGCCGAGAGTCGCCGCGCTTCCCACCGGACGCCGAACTCGAAACGGCGGTCGCTACCCGGCTCGATGCCGTTCTCGAAGAACTCAACGCGAAGGTCGGCTACTGCTCGGCTGCCGGTGGCAGTGACCTGCTCTTCGCCGAAGCCATGCTTCGTCGCGGCGCCGAAGTCCACCTGGTCCTTCCCTTCAGCGACACGGACTTCGTCGACACGAGCGTCCCCCACGAGTGGCTCCCCCGCTTCCGTGCCGCGATGAGCCACGCCGAATCGGTCCAGTACCTGACTCGCGAGGAATACCTCGTCGGCGACGACTTCCTGTTCGCGGTGACGAACCAGATCCTGCGCGGGAAAGCGCAGCTACGCGCGGACCGCTACCCGGACACCCGCCCAACGATGGTCGGCGTCGCCGACCCCGATGCGCCGCCGATCGCTGGTGGAACCGCCGACTTCCTGAGATCGGGCGAATCGGGACCGCCCACCGTGGTGATCGACCTCAAGGAACTCCGCGAGCGCGTTGCCCCCAACGCCAAGGCTCCGCCCGCTTCGAGGGACCGTGCGCCCGAAAAAGACGCCCCCGGCAAGGGGGGACGCGTGCTCGGCGCCATGCTCTTCGCGGACATCGAACACTTCTCCCGCCTCGGCGACCATGAGATGCCCAAGTTCGGCGCTTTCATGGAGAAGATCGCCGAAGAGATCAACGGAATCTCCCCTCGCCCGGCCTTCATCAAGACCATCGGAGACGGAATCTTCTCCGCCTCGGCCGACGAAGATGGTGTCGTGCAGATCGCACAGCTAGCCCTGGCACTTCAACGCGCGACCGGCGGCGCCGACGGCGTCCAGGTCGGCGACCATCTCCTCCACATGCGAATCGCCCTCCACGCCGCGCCCGTCTGGAAGTGGTTCGACCCGGTTTCCAAACAGGAAGACTGGTTCGGCAGCCACGTCAACTGGGCGGCGCGGCTCGAGCCCGTCACCGTGCGCGGCCGGATCTACGCCTCCGAGAACTTCGCCTACCTGCTCACCGAGAGTGACCACAGGAGTCGGCGGGAAGGCCGAAACGAAGAGCCGCCATGGGTCCTCGAGTTCGTCGGCGTCCACGCCCTTCCCAAGGATGCCGGCGAGGAACGTCTCTTCCACCTTCGAGCCGCCCGTGAGTAGCGGAAACCCTTCGCAGCCCGCGGAGGCGAGTGAAGCATCGGGCTTCTACTACGCGTTCATCTCCTACCGGCACGCCGACAACACCGAAGAAGACCAACAGTGGGCGACCTGGCTCCATCAACAGCTCGAGATCTACGACATTCCCGCCGAGCTCGTCGGCACGAAGAACAACCGCGGCGAGATCATCCCCGACCGGATCTATCCGGTCTTCCGCGACGAAGTCTCGCTACCGGCGGATGCAGACCTTTCCTCCGCCATCACCGAAGCCCTCGACCGCTCCCGCTTCCTCGTCGTCCTCTGCTCCCCCCGGGCCGTGCAATCGAAGTACGTCGCCGAAGAAATCCGTCACTTCAAAGCCACCGGGAAGTTCGATCGGGTCATGGCCGCCCTCCTCCTCGGAGAACCCAACGCATCCCTCGATCCCGCGAAGGAAGAGGACCCGGAGGACGTCCGCACCCTCGAGTGCTTCCCCAAACCGCTCCAGTACGAGGTCGGCGAAGACGGCGAACTCCGGATCGATCGACCCACAGAACCCATAGCCGCGAATTTCCGTCTCCCGGACGGCCACAAGGGGCTCACCCACCCCAACGTCTACAAACAACGGCTACTACAATCGGGCCGAAGCCGCTCCGACGCAGAACGCCTCACCGTCGCCTACGAAGAGCAGATCAACACGGCTCGCCTGAAGATCATCGCGGGCATTCTTGGCGTTAGCCTCGAACGACTGACCGAACGCGACAAGGCTCATCAGTTGCGCGCGCAGCGCTTGAAGACCCAGCGGGCGCGCCGGATCGGTACCGCCATGACCATCCTCGCTCTCACCGCAACGGTGACTGGCGCGTTTGCCTGGAGGCAGTATCAGCTAGCTGAGTCCCAACGAGACAGGGCGAACGCTCTCTTAGACCAAGTCAACGACAACCTCGATTTCCTGAACTTCGAGTTGCCCGAAGTCTTGGATCGGTATGTGCCTATCGGCCCCCGCGAGGCGGTCATGGCCGAAGTAGATGAAATCGTCAACGCCCTGGAAACCCATGGATCCGATTCGCCGGCCTCGGCGCGCTCTCGCGCGATTGCCCTCCTTCAGAAGGCCGACGTGATACTGGCCTCGGTCAACCACGATCCGAACGCGGCGGTACCCCTGCTCGAAGAGGCTCTTTCTCGCTTCAACCTCCTAGCGAGGAACGACCCCGACGACACCCAAGCCCAACGAGACCTCTCGCTCTCCCACAACAAACTCGCCGACGCCCAACTCAGGAACGGAAGCACTGAAAGCGCTATCGAACACTATCGGGCAGGCTTTGCGATCTCCCAACGAATTGCAACCGAAGAGCCCAACAGCACTCAGGCCCGAAGAGATCTCTCGATTTCGCACTCAAAACTCGGCGACGCCCACTTCAGAATCGGAAACACCGAGCGCGCTATCGAGCACTACCGGAAGGGCCTCGCTATCGCCCAACGAATCGCAACGAACGACCCCGGCAATGCCCAGGCCCTAAGGGACCTCTCGATCTCGCACGCAAACCTCGGTGGCGCCCTGACGAGAGTTGGAGACACCGAAGGCGCTATGGCCCACTACCGAGAGGACCTCGCGATTGCCCAACGAATCGCAACGGCCGACTCCGACGACGCCCGCGCCCAAAGAGATCTCGCGGTCGCCCGCATCAACCTCGGCGACGCTCAACTCAGAACCGGGAACACCGAAAGTGCGATCGAACACTATCGGCAAAGCCTCGAAATCCGGGAACAAATCGCAGCAAACGACCCCGACAACATCCACGCTCAAAGAGACCTTGCGGTCGCCCACCACAGAATCGGAGACGTCCAACTCAGAATCGGAAGCACCGAGAGCGCCATTGAACAGTACCGGGAGAGCTTCACGATCGCTCAACGAATCGCGACAAACGCCCCCGACAACGCGCAGGCCCGGAGAGACCTCTCAGTCTCCCACGACAGACTCGGGGACGCCCAACTCAGAACCGGCAACACCGCGAGCGCCATCGAACACTATCGGGAAAGCCTCGCAATCCGAGAACGAATCGCAGCAGACGACCCCGAGAACAACCAGGCCCAAAGAGACCTCTCAATTCCCCACGTCAGACTCGGCGACATGCTGTCTAGAACCGGAGAAACCGAAAGCGCCGTTGAGCATTACCGAGAGAGCCTCGCCATTCGAGAACGAGTCGCAACGAACGATCCCGAGAACGCTCAGGCCCGAAGAGACCTCTCGATTTCACACGACAGACTCGGCAACGTTCAAGACAGAATGGGAAACACCGCGAGCGCCGTTGAGCACTATCGGAAGAGTCTCGCGATTAGAAAACAGATCGCAACGAGCGACCCTAGCAACACCCAGGCCCAAAGGGGCGTCTCGATTTCACACGAGAAGCTTGGCAGCGTCCGACTCGGAATGGGAAACACCGAAAGCGCGGTTGAGCACTATCGGAAGGCCCTCGCGATTCGAGAACGAATCGCAACGAACGACCCTAGCAACACCCAGGCCCAAAGGGATCTCTCGGTCTCTCACAGCAACCTCGGCGACGCCGAGCTGGAAAGGAACAACTTGAGAGGCGCGACTAGGCACTACCGGGAGAGCCTCTCGATTGCCCGACGAATCGCGATGCACGACCCCGAGAGTGCCGAGGGCGAGAGAGATCTGTGGATCTCTCTCGCGAGACTTGGAAATGCAACCCAAAGGGCAGGCGATCCAGCAGGGGCACTTGAGCTGTTCAGGGCAGCGCGCGTGATCGCGGCTCGCATGAAGCGGGAAGGATCGCTCCCCCGAACCGATGAGAGCTACCTAGGTGTACTGGAAGAGAGTATCGCAGAACTGACCCCGTAGCGGTTGCAGCTCGCTCGGGAGGCCCTAGTGCCCCCACCCCTCCCAATCGCCCCACTCGTAGATCCGCGAGATCGCATCGACGATCTCCCAGGCGAGGACGCGGCCGCCGCCGAAGAAGAAGCGTTGGCCGTTGGTCATGATGGCGACGCCGTCGCCGCGCTTCGTGCTGCCGACGATCACGGAGGTGTATCCGGTGTTCTCGCCGGTGTGCCAGAAGAAGGTCGGGTCGTCTTCGTCGACGAGGAAGAGACCGAGGCCCATGGCGGGGTCGGGGTCGAGGAAGATCGCGGTGAAGGGCGGGCCCGGCTGCTGAGGGGTGAGCATGGCCTGGGCGGTCGCCTGGGAGAGCAGCGCGCCGGGTTCGCCGAAGAGCGAACGCTGCACCGCCTGGATGAGGCGCGCGAGGTCGAGGGCGTTGGTCCAGGCGCCGGCGGCCGCGAGGCTCGGGTAGGTGACGGGGGCGGCCAGATCGAAACCGTTGGCGTTGCCGACGGCCGCGTTCGCCAGGAGCTCGGCAGGCGCGGGCTGATGGAAGCCCGTCCACCACATGCGGGCCGGGCCGAAGACCTCTTCCTCGAGCCAGCCGGTGTACGAACCGGTGACCTCCTCGAGGAGCTGCTGCGCGACGATGTAGCCGCCGCCGGAGTAGAGCCACTCGCCGCCGGGTTCGTTCTCGACGCGGATCGGCACGTTGCTGGCCGGGCTCACGCCGTCGAGGATCTCGAGCGTGGTCGGCAGGTTCGCCGGGTTCGGCGCACCGAAGAAGCTCGGG
>OZ245817.1:0-1367500 GCA_965228475.1 Myxococcota bacterium | reverse complement strand
ACCAGCCGCCGCGCTTCGCTGTTGCTGGCGACGCCGAGCTCGCCGCGCAGCAGGTCGAGCAGGCCGGCGCCCTGCCCGCCGCCGGCGACTTCGACCTCCGGCACCTCGTCCGGCGTTTCGCGGCGCTGCACGACGCGCTCGAAGTGGGCCCGCGCGGCGGTGGCCGCGGCGCCGTCATGGAAACGTGTCACCACGCGGCCCGCGATCTCGTGCTTCAGTGCGAAGGGATCGCCGCTCCCGGCGGCGACGTCTTTCCGCGTCGCTTCGAGATCCGCCCACTCGCCCCAGGAGAGCAGCGGGAACCACTCGAGCATGAGCGCGTCCGAAACGCGCATGAGCTTGCCGTACATCTCCTCGGGCGCGGCCTGAACCTCGATGGTGTTGCCCAGGCTCTTCGACATCTTCTCCTTGCCGTCGAGACCGACCAGCAGCGGGTGCGTGATCACCGCCTGGGGCGGCTGCCCGTAGTCGCGCTGGATCTCGCGCCCCATGAGCAGGTTGAAGGTCTGATCCGTTCCGCCGAGCTCGACGTCGGCCTCGAGCGCGACGGAGTCGTAGGCCTGCACGAAGGGGTACAGGAACTCGTGTACGGAGATGGACTCGCCGGCGGCGTAGCGCTTGGCGAAGTCGTCGCGCTCGAGGAGCCGCGCGACGGTGCCGTGCGAGCAGAGCGAGATCCACTCGGAAGGCGCGAACTTCCCCATCCACTCCGAGTTGAAGCGGACCTCGGCCCGCTCGACGTCGAGGATGCGCCCGACCTGCTCGACGTAGGTCTTCGCGTTGCGCTCGACGTCCGATTCGCTGAGCGCCGGGCGCGTCTTCTTGCGGCCGGAGGGGTCGCCGATGCGTGCCGTGAAGTCACCCACCAGCACGATCGGCACGTGGCCGAGATCCTGGAAGCGCTTGAGCTTGCCGAGCACGACGGTGTGACCGAGGTGGAGATCCGGCGCCGAGGGATCCATGCCGAGCTTCACGCGCAGCGGCGGGCCGCCCTCGAGGGCTCGCTCGATGCGCGGCCGGAGCTCGTCCCGCCCGACGAACTGCTCGGCGCCCTCCCCCATCGCGGCGAGCTGTTCCTCGACGGCGCGCTTGCGGTCGGCGTTCATGCTCGCTCCCCGTGTCCACGCGCGGCCCGGAAGTAGCGCGTGCGCGATTCGGTCAGGAGCACGTCCACCGGGCGGTCGTGGGCGTCCATCGGCAGGGCGTCGACGCACTGCGCCTCGAGGGCCACGCCGATGCGGAGGGGCGTCGCCGCGCCCGCCGGAAAGGTCCGGTCGTAGTAGGCGCGGCCGCGTCCGAGGCGCCCACCCCGCTCGTCGAATGCCATCCCGGGAACGATCACCCAATCCTCCGTTCGCAGCCGCGTGGCATCCGCCACGGGCTCCAGCACACCGTAGCGTCCGGGGGCGAGTTCATCGAAGGCTCCCGCCTCGGCGAACTCGAGCGTGCCCTCGTCCGTGCAGCGCGGGAAGAGACAGCGCTTGCCGCGCGCGGTCAGATCGGAGAGCCAGGCTCGGGTGGGGATCTCCCCCGCCGTCGCGGCGTAGAGCCCGATGCGTTCGACGCGGTCGAACCCTTCGAGCTGGAGCAGGCGCTCGAAGACCGCGCGGGCCGCCTCCTCCGCGGACGCCTGCGAGAGACCGCGCCGAAGCGCCGCCATGCGCTCCCGCAGGACCTTCTTCCGGGCGAGGTGTTCGGCGGTGGGGTCCGTCAGTCCTGCTCCGCCGCATCGATGCGCTCGATCAACGCATCGATCCGTGCGGTCTCGACCCGCTGGGCGCCGTCCCCCACCACGCCGGACTCCCGCAGGGCGAGCAGGTCCCGGGCGAGGTTCAGCGCGGAGAGCACCGCGACGTCGCGGCTGTCGACGGTGTGGGTTCGCTCGCGGACCTTGTCCATCGTGGCGTCCACGAACTCGGCGAGGCGCTGGACGGACGCATCGTCGGCGTCGCTGCGCAGACGGTACTCCTGCCCCTGGATCCGGACGGCGTGGGAGCGCGCCTCGCTCACGCCGAGGAGCCGCCGGCCGAGAGCCGTTCGTCGAGCTGCTCGATGCGATGCAGGAGCTCGTCGAGCCGCTTGCCGGCATCCTGACGGCGCTGGTTGAGATCGCGAATCTCCGCCTCGAGCTCGCGCACGCGGCGCTCGCGGGCCTCGAGTGCACCGCGAACGGACGCATGCTCTCGCTTCAAGAGGCGGTAGGACTTGGTCAGGCTCTCGACGCGCTCTTCGAGCAGCGCGAAGGAGTCCGCTCCGGCGACGGTGGCAGCGTTGCGAATGACGACCCCCCCTACGCCGTGGATCGTACCGGCGAGGGAACGGGCGTCAACGGCCGCGTCGTGGAGCCGTCGACACTGCCAACAAACGGGGTTTCGCGCGAAGCGACGGGGCTACCAGGCGGAGGTCCGCGACTGAAGCCGCGTGCTGCCGGCGAGGTAGCGATCGACGGAACGGGCCGCTTCGCGACCCTCCCAGATCGCCCACACCACGAGCGACTGCCCGCGACGGCAGTCCCCTGCGGCGAAGACGCCGGGTTCGCTGGTCGCGAACTCGCTCGTGTCGGCCTCGACGTTGCCCCGGCCATCGAGCTTCAGGCCGAGCCCTTCGACGAGGCCCTCCTGCACCGGGTGCACGAAGCCCATTGCCAGGAGCACGAGGTCCGCGGGGAGCTCGAACTCGCTTCCGGCGACCTCCTCCATCTGGGGCCGGCCGCTCGCGTCGGGCTCGCCGAAGCGGACCTCGACGCCCTGGAGCGCCACGAGCTTGCCGTCCTCGCCCCGGAGGGTCTTGGTGAGCCGGGCGTAGATGCGCTCGCCGCCCTCTTCGTGGGAGCTCGACGTGCGGAACATGAGCGGCCAGTCCGGCCACGGCGTGCTCTCGGCGCGCGTGTTCGGCGGACGCTCGAGCAGCTCGATCGACGTGACCGACTTCGCGCCCTGGCGGTGCGAGGTGCCGATGCAGTCCGAGCCCGTGTCACCGCCGCCGAGCACGATCACGTGCTTGTCCGTGGCGAGGATGACCTCGTCCTCGGGGATCGCGTCCCCGGCGTTGCGCTTGTTCGACTGCCGCAGGAAATCCATCGCGAAGTGGACGCCGTCGAGCTCGCGGCCCGGGACGGGCAGATCCCGCGGGTGTTCGGAGCCGGTGGTCAGGAGCACCGCGTCGAAGCTCTTGCGAAGGTCCGCGACGCTCAGGTCCACGCCGACGTTCACGCCGGTCTGGAACTGGACGCCCTCTTCCCGCATCTGGTCGAGCCGGCGGTCGATGATCCACTTCTCGAGCTTGAAGTCCGGGATGCCGTAGCGGAGGAGGCCGCCGATGCGGTCCTGCTTCTCGAAGAGCGTCACGGTGTGCCCGGCGCGCGAGAGCTGCTGGGCGGCGGCCAGGCCGGCCGGCCCCGAGCCCACGACGGCCACCGAGCGCCCGCTGCGCTTCTCGGGCTTCACCGGCTTGATCCAGCCCTCCTCCCAGGCGCGGCGGATGATCTCCCACTCGATCTGCTTGATCGTCACCGGGTCCTGGTTGATGCCGAGCACGCACGCCGCTTCGCAGGGCGCGGGGCAGACGAGGCCGGTGAACTCCGGGAAGTTGTTCGTCGAGTGGAGCCGCGCGATCGCGTCTTCCCATTTGTCGCGGAAGGCGAAGTCGTTCCAGTCCGGGATGATGTTCCCGAGCGGGCAGCCGTTGTTGCAGAACGGGATGCCGCAATCCATGCAGCGCGCCGCCTGCTTCTGCACGGCTTCGACGGGCGGGTCCTGCTGGACCTCGTTCCAATCCTCGAGCCGCTCTTCCACGGGCCGGTAGGGCGTGTTCTCGCGGCCGTACTCCAGGAATCCGGTGACCTTACCCATCGCCGACGTGTGCCTCCAGGCGCGCATCGAGCGCGACCTTCAGATCCTTGGGGAAGACCTTCACGAACTTGGGCCCGTAGGTTTCCCACTTGCGCAGGACGTCGTCCGCCCGCTGGCTGCGCGTGTATTGGAAGTGGCGCCGGACGAGGCGCTGCACGGTCTCTTCGTCCTCGGCGGTCATCCGCTCGAGGTCGATCCGCGCCGGGTTCACCCGGGTGTGGAAGAGGCCGTCTTCGTCGAGCACGTAGGCGAAGCCGCCGCACATGCCGGCGCCGAAGTTCCGCCCCGTCTCGCCGAGCACGACGACCACGCCGCCGGTCATGTACTCGCAGGCGTGGTCGCCCACGCCCTCGACCACCGCATGGGCGCCGCTGTTGCGGACCGCGAAGCGCTCGCCGGCCACGCCCTGGAAGTACGCCTCCCCGCCCGTCGCACCGTAGAGCACGACGTTGCCGGTGATGATGTTCTCGCCGGGATCGAAGGTCGACGCCTCGGGAACCTTCACGATGATCTTGCCACCGCAGAGGCCCTTGCCCGCATAGTCGTTCGTGTCGCCTTCGACGGTGAGGGTGATGCCGTTGGTGCAGAACGCGCCGAGGCTCTGGCCTGCCGAGCCCGTGAAGTCGAGCTGGATCGTGTCCTCGGGGAGTCCCTCTTCGCCGTAGCGCCGCGAGACCTCCGCGCCGAGGATCGTCCCGGCCGTGCGGTCGATGTTCCGGATCTTGCGCTCGATGCGCACCTTCTCGCCGCGCTCGAGGGCCGGCTCGGCCGCCACGATCAGCTCGTTGTCGATGACGTCGTCGAGCAGGCTCCAATCCTGGCTGCCCGTGTTGTAGATGTCGTGCTCGACCTCCGGCTTGTGCAGCAGCGAGGAGAAATCGAGGCCGCTGGCCTTCCAGTGCTCGCTCGCCTGCTTGGCCTCGAGGCGGTCGCTCCGGCCGATCATCTCGTCGAGCGTGCGGAAACCGAGCTTCGCCATGATCTCGCGCAGCTCCTCCGCGACGTAGTGGAAGTAGCGGACGACGTGCTCCGGCTCGCCCGCGAAGCGCTCCCGCAGGACCGGGTCCTGGGTCGCGATGCCGACGGGGCAGGTGTTCAGGTGGCAGACCCGCATGAGGATGCAGCCCATGGCCACGAGCGGAGCCGTCGAGAAGCCGTACTCGTCGGCCCCGAGCAGCGCAGCGATGGCGACGTCGCGGCCGGTCTTGAGCCCGCCGTCCGTCTGCACGCGGATACGGCCGCGCAGGTCGTTCAGCACCAGGACCTGCTGGGTCTCTGCCAGGCCGATCTCCCAGGGCAGCCCCGCGTGCTTGATCGACGCCTGGGGCGAAGCGCCCGTCCCGCCGTCGTGACCCGCGATCAGCACGCCGTCGGCCCGGCCCTTCGAGACACCGGCCGCGATCGTGCCCACGCCCGTCTCGGAGACCAGCTTCACCGAAACCCGGGCGTGACGGTTGGCGTTCTTCAGGTCGTAGATCAGCTGGGCCAGGTCCTCGATCGAGTAGATGTCGTGGTGCGGCGGCGGCGAGATCAGGCCGACGCCCGGCGTCGAGTAGCGCGTCTTCGCGATGGTCTCGTTCACCTTGTGGCCGGGCAGCTCACCGCCCTCTCCGGGCTTCGCGCCCTGGGCCATCTTGATCTGCATCTCGTCGGAGTTGACCAGATACCAGCTCGTCACACCGAAGCGGCCCGAGGCGATCTGCTTGATCGCACTGCGCCGGGAGTCGCCGTTCGGTTCCGGGGTGAAGCGCGAGACGTCTTCGCCGCCCTCGCCGGTGTTCGACTTCCCACCGATCCGGTTCATCGCGATGGCGAGCGTCTGGTGCGACTCGAGCGAGATCGAGCCGTAGCTCATGGCCCCGGTGCAGAAGCGCCGCATGATCGCCGAGGCCGGCTCGACCTCTTCGAGCGGAACGGCGTCCCCCCACTTGAAGTCGAGCAGGCCGCGCAGGGTGCACATGCGCTCCGCGTCGTCGTTGGCCGCGCGCGCGAACTCTTCGTAGGTCTTCGGGTTGTCGCGACGGACCGCGTCCTGGAGCTTCGCGACCGAATCCGGGTTGAAGGTGTGGTGCTCGCCGCGCAGCCGCCACTGGTAGAGGCCGCCCGGATCGAGCTCGGGGTAGTCGTAGGCATCGCCCGGGAAGGCGCGCTCGTGGCGCATGGCCGACTCGCGGGCCAGGACGTCGTAGCCGACGCCCGAGACGCGGCTCGCGGTCCCCGAGAAGCACTCGTCGATCACTTCCTGCGAGATCCCCACCGCTTCGAAGATCTGCGCGCCGCGGTAGCTCGCCAGGGTCGAGATGCCCATCTTCGCGAAGGTCTTGAGCAGGCCCTTGTCCGTCGCCTTCAGGTAGTTCTCGACGGCCTTGTCGACGGGCATGTCCGAGGGCACGTACGTCCCGTCGGCCACGAGCTCCGAGATCGTGTCGATCGCGAGGTAAGGGTTGATCGCGCCCGCGCCGTAGCCGATCAGCAGCGCGAACTGGGCGACGTCCCGGGCCTCGCCGGTCTCGCAGACCAGACCGCACTGGGTGCGGAGGCTCTCGCGGATCAGGTGATGGTGCACCGCGCCCGTCGCCAGCAGCATCGGGATGGGCGCTTCGTCCGGGGACGTGCCGCGGTCCGAGAGGATCAGGATCGTGGCGCCGTCGCGCACGGCCTGGGCGGCCTCGCCGCGCAAGCGGTCGAGGGCCGAGCGCAGGCCCTCGCCCTTCTCGGAGACCTTGTAGAGCGCGGAGAGCGTGCGGACCACGAAGCCCGGCTTGTCGAGGGCGCGCACGCGGGCGAGCTCCTCGCTCGTCAGGATCGGGCGGTCGCAGCGCAGGAGCCGCGCGTGCTCCTCGGTCTCCTCGAGCAGGTTCTTCTCGGCCCCGAGGGTCGAGTAGAGGGACATCACCGGGCCCTCGTTGATCGAGTCCATCGGCGGGTTCGAGACCTGTGCGAAGTGCTGCTTGAAGTAGCGGTAGAGCATCTGCGGGCGGTCCGAGAGGCACGCCAGCGCGGCGTCTTCACCCATCGACCCGATCGCCCACTTGGCGTCGTTCACCATCGGCGCGATCAGGAGCTTCAGGTCCTCGGCGGTGTACCCGAAGGCCTGCTGGAGCACGAGGCGCGTGGCATTGTCCGGCGGCGCCGGGACGTCGCTCGCCACGGGCAGGTCGACGAGCTTCACGCGGTTGTTCTCGACCCATTCGCGGTAGGGCTTGCGCGAGAGGTACTTCTGCTTGACCTCCTCGTCGGCGATGATCCGCCCCTCCTCGAGATCCACGCAGAAGATCTTGCCCGGATGGAGCCGCTCCTTGATCTCGATGTCCTCGGGAGCGATGTCGACCACGCCGACCTCGCTCGCCATGACGACGAGCCCGCTCTTGGTGACGACGTAGCGCGAGGGCCGCAGGCCGTTGCGATCGAGCACCGCGCCGATCAGGCGGCCGTCGGTGAAGGCCACGCTCGCCGGGCCGTCCCACGGCTCCATCATCATCGAGTGGTACTCGTAGTAGGCCCGAAGGTCCGGGTCCATCTCCTCGTAGTTCTCCCAGGCCTCGGGGATCATCATCAGCACGGCCTCGGGGAGGTCGCGGCCGGCCAGGGTGAGGAACTCGAGGACGTTGTCCGCCTGGGCGGAGTCCGAGGCGCCGTCGCGCATGATCGGGAAGAGGTCGGAGACGTCGCAGCCGAAGGCGTCCGTGCGGAGCGTCCCCTGGCGGCCGAGCATCGCGTTGCGGTTGCCGCGCAGGGTGTTGATCTCGCCGTTGTGCGCCATGTAGCGGAACGGCTGGGCGAGGTCCCAGGCGCCGAGCGTGTTCGTGCTGTAGCGCGAGTGGACGAGGCCGAGGGCCGAGACGGTCGCCGGGTCGACGAGGTCCGGGAAGAAGTTCTCGATCTGGGTCGGCATCAGCAGGCCCGTGTAGACCATCGTGCGGCTCGAGAGGCTCGGCACGTAGGCGTAGCCCGGGCGCTTGGCCGCCTCGAGCTCGAAGCGGCGGCGGATCACGTAGAGCTTGCGCTCGAAGGCGTCGGCCGGCGTGCCCTCCCCGCGCGCGATGAAGATCTGGCGGATCTCCGGCATCGAATCCCGCGCCGACCAGCCGATCGCGTCCGGCGAGACGGGCACGTCCCGCCAGCCGAGCAGCACCTGCTCCGCGTCGCGGATGGCGCGCTCGAACAGGCCCTGCTGGGCGTCGCGCTCGGCGGCGTCGCGCGAGAGGAAGACGAGGCCCGAGGCGTAGGCGCCCGCCTCGGGGAGGTCGAAGCCGAGGCTCCCGGCCTCCTTGCGGAGGAGGCCGTCCGGGATCTGCATGAGGATGCCGGCGCCGTCGCCGGTTTCCGGGTCGCAGCCGCAGGCGCCGCGGTGCTCGAGGTTCACCAGGACCTGGATCGCCTGGTGCACGAGTTCGTGGGACCGCTCGCCGCGCATGTGTGCGACGAAGCCGACTCCGCAGTTGTCGTGCTCCAGGTCCGGGTGGTAGAGGCCCTGGGCCGGAATGCGACTTCTCACGCTCGATCCTCCTGCGATCCATCGTCGGGGCGGCGGCCGGTGCGCCGGCTGCGCGGCCCGCTTCGGCGGCCGCGCTCCCGCGGTACGGCGCTCTCGAGATCCAGCGGGACCCGCAGGGTCTCGCGCTGGGAAGAGAGCACCACGTTCGTTTCGGTCCGGGTCACGCCCTCGACGCGGCGGATGCCGTCGATCAGCCGCTCGAGCTCGGCCGTGTTCCGGGTCTTCACCTTCAACATCAGCGTGTGCTCACCCGTCACGTGATGGGATTCGAGCACGTCGGGAACGCCTTTGAGTTCACCGAGGAAGCGTTCGATGTACTGCGGGTGGCTCAGGGAAACGCCGATGAAGGCCGCGACGTCCATCCCGAGAGCCCGGGCGTCGAGCACCGCGGAGTAGCCGCGGATCACGTTCGCCTGCTCGAGCTTGTGGACCCGCTCCATCACCGCCGGGGCCGAGAGCTGGACCTGCTCGCCGAGGGTCGCCAGGGACTGCTTGCAGTTGTCCTGCAGCAGACCGAGGATCCGCAGATCGATCGCATCGAGCTCGAGCGAGCCGGCGTCCGTACCCGATTGGTTCAGCTTCATTAGGCGAAAGCCCCGAAAGGCCGAACGAGTAAACCCTAGAAGGGCCTCGATCTCAACCGTTTTCGGAAAACGAGCACTTTCCCCGCGGGGACAACGCGCCAGGGAGACGGGCCGTCAGTCGATCAGGGCGCGCATCCGGTCCGGGTGGTTCGTGAAGAGCCCGTCCACCCCGAGGGCCACCAGGCGGCGGATCTCGTCGGTGGCATCCACCGTGTAGGAGTAGACGGCCAGGCCGGCGGCCTGGGCCTCGGTGAGCAACCCCTCGTCGATCATCGAGAAATGCGGGTTCAGGGCCTCCGCCCCGAGCGCCTGCGCGCGGGCGATCGGCTCGTGCGGATAGCGCGGGTCGAGCAGCAGCCCGACGCGTGCGCGCGGCTCGAGCTCCTTCACGCGAGCGAGAACCGGATCCCAGAAACAGGAGAACAGTGTTTCTTCGAGCAGGCCGCGCTGCTTCACGGCCTCGAGGGCCATGGCCTCGATCCCGTCGTAGTAGCGGGCGTCCGTCGGCTTCTTGATCTCGAGGTTCCACGGGATCTTCTGACCGAACGCGTCGAGGGTCTCGGCGAGGCGCGGCACGCGCTCGCCCTCCCCGGCATCGAGCTCGGCGAGCTTCGCCCAGTCGACGTCGGCGACCTCGCCCTCCGAACCGAGATGATCGAGCGTCGCGTCGTGGGTCAGCACGATCTCGCCGTCTCGCGTGAGGTGGAGATCGGTCTCGATCATGTCGGCGCCCTGCTCGACGGCGAGGGCGAAGGCCGGCCCCGTGTTCTCGGGGCGGTGCCCGGAGGCGCCGCGATGAGCGATGACCTTGGGGAGGTTGCCCTGGGCCCGCGGCATCAAGCGTCCGCCCAATCGCGCGAGCGCTCGACAGCGCGCTTCCACCCGGCATAGAGCGCCTCGCGCTGGTCCACACCCATCGCGGGCTCGAAGACGCGGCCGCCGCCCGTTGCGGCCTCGAGGGCGGCGCGATCGCTCCAGTAGCCCACGCCGAGCCCGGCCAGGGCCGCGGCCCCGAGGGCCGTCACCTCGAGCACCTCGGGGCGCGAGACCGCCGTGCCGAGGATGTCCGCCTGGAACTGCATCAGGAAGTCGTTCTGGCAGGCGCCGCCGTCCACGCGCAGCACGTCGAGGGCGAGGCCCGAGTCCGTCCCGACGCACTCGACCACGTCGCGCGTCTGGTAGGCGATCGCCTCGAGCGTCGCGCGGATCAGGTGCTCGCGCGTGGTGCCCCGAGTGAGACCGAGGAGCGCGCCGCGCGCCCGCTCGTCCCAGTACGGCGCGCCGAGCCCCGTGAAGGCGGGGACGAGGTACACCCCGCCGGTGTCCGGCACCGACTCCGCGGCCGCCTGCGTCTCGGCGGCGTCGGCGACGAGGCCGATGCCGTCGCGCAGCCACTGCACGGCCGAGCCCGCCACGAAGATCGAGCCCTCGAGCGCGTACTCGACCCGGCCGTCGATGCCCCAGGCGAGGGTCGTGAGCAGCCCGGTCTTCGAGCGGTGGGCGTTCTCGCCGGTGTTCATGAGCAGGAAGCAGCCCGTGCCGTAGGTGTTCTTCGCGCGGCCGGGCGTGAAGCAGGCCTGGCCGAAGAGCGCGGCCTGCTGGTCGCCGGCCATGCCCGCGATGGGCACCGGGGCGCCGAGCCACTCCGCGTCGGCCTCCCCGAGCACGCCGCTCGAATCCCGCACCTCCGGAAGCATCTCGCGCGGCACGTCGAGCTCGGCGAGCAGCCGCTCGTCCCACTCGCGCTCGTGCACGTTGTAGAGCAGCGTGCGCGAGGCGTTCGAGTACTCGGTCGCGTGGACGCGGCCCTTCGTGAGCTGGTAGACGAGCCAGGTGTCGATCGTGCCGAAGCAGAGTTCGCCGCGCGCCGCGCGCTCGCGCGCACCGTCGACGCGGTCGAGGATGAAGCGAGCCTTCGTCCCGGAGAAGTACGCGTCGATCACGAGCCCGGTGCGGTCGCGCACCTCGTCCTCGAGGCCCCGGGCGCGCAGCTCGTCGCAGATCGGTGCGGTCTGGCGGGATTGCCAGACGATCGCCCGGTAGATCGGCTCGCCGGTCGCGCGATCCCACACCACCGTGGTCTCGCGCTGGTTCGTGATGCCGATGGCCGCGACGTCCGCGGCGGTGGCGCCGGCCTTCTCGAGCACGCCCCGGGCCGCGCGGAGCTGGCTGTCCCAGATCTCCATCGGGTCGTGCTCGACCCAGCCGGGCTCCGGAAAGTGCTGGGTGAACTCGTACTGATCGACGGCGACGATCTCGCCTTCCCTGCCGAACAGGATCGCCCGGGAAGAGGTCGTGCCCTGATCGAGCGCCATCACGTAGCTCATGCGGAAGAATCTCCTTCGTGCTCTTCGGTCAGGCTCACGCCAACCCCCTCATACCCGACGGACCGTACCTTTTCAGCGCCTTCACCGCGCGCCGTCCAGGACCGACCGGATCTCGCCGATGAGTTGAGGGTTCTTCAGGGCGAAGAACCCGCCCTCGCCGCTGAACCCGAGCAAGAGGGAAACCGCCAGGCTGTAGAGCCCGAGGGCGACGGCCAAAGCCTGCAGAACCCGTCCGGCTCCGTGGGCAGGGAACTCGACCAGCCAGTACCCCATCACGCTGCAAGCGGCCAACCCCAGCATGAAGTCGTTCATGTATCTCACGGAGGTGATCCAGAAGAGCGCGAGCGGGGCGTAGCTCGCGAGAGAAACGAGCAGCAACGGCAGAAAGAGCGCTGCAACGCCCTTCGCGCGACGGCCCGCTTCGTTCCCGCCCGCTCCTCGGCCGAGGCAGCTCCGAATGCAAAGGAAGGCCCCGACCGCGACGAACAGGACGAACGGGAACGTATGGACGAGCCCGATCGTATCCCAGTGCACGTGCCAGAGCGCTGGGTCCCCGGCCTGGATCAGCTGATCTTCCTTCCCACCGCGATAGACGTACGGGAAGAACGAGGACGAAGCCGGCGCCTTGAACAGATACCTCTCGAGGTTGGATCCGAGGTAGCGGATCGACCAGTGCGCGAAGCCGAGGCCCTTCTGATACTCGAGGCCGAAATCGACGAAGCTCCCGAACCGGACGAAGTTGTAGTAGAGCAGTCCGCAGCCGGCAGTGAATACCGGCAGCACCACGCAGGCCATGTGCTGGACGGCGCTTCGGTACGAGCCTTCGCGTTGGCTCTGGAGGTAGCCGAGAACCGCCAGCGCCAGATAGGACGCGGCGATGCAGACGAGGTAGCTCGCCCGGCTCCCCAGCGCGAGCGCCCACGCCACCCCCACCAGCAGCATCAGCAAGGCACGGTATTTCGGCTGCGTCCAGGCCAGGAAAGCCAGGAGCAGCCCGAGCGAGTAGAAGAGCTGCGCTGCGAGAACGTTCACCTCATAGACGTGCGCGCGTCCGATCGTGTACGGGAACGGACTGGCGAGGTGGACGATCAACAGGCCGAAGAGCAGCGACAGCCAGCCCTTGTGGCGAAACCACGTGAGGAAGATGCCAACGACCAGACCCGAGACCACCACGGTCCGGGCCAGAGCGATGCAATAGACGAGCACGGAGTCGCTGACTCTCTCGGACAGCGACAACGACAGCTTGGCGGCGGCCAGGAACAGCGCGGGAACGGGCCCCCAATAGGAGTAGAACTTCCCCTCGTAGTAGAGCGTGTCCCAGACGTGATCCTGCGGGATCTCGAGATGGGTCCGGCCCGCAACGAACGCGTTCGCCGTGTAGTCGGTATAGAACGTCGAGAGGTCACCGAAGCTCGCGCCGAATCCGGCGCTCATGAAGAAGGTGACCCACCCGCAGACGCAGATCGTCGTGATCACCGCGGTCGCTACGAGCCCTCGAGGGACCTCCTGGCTCATGCGTCGCGGACGGCCAGAACGCCGTACTGCGCACCGAGAGGCACGCGCCCGAGCCAGCGCTCCGCCGGGCGAAGCGCCCCGAGAGCCGCGGGGAAGTAGAAGAGATACCGCGTGATCTCCGGCGAGAGCCCGGCGGCGCGCAGCCGGCGGCGCGCCTCGAGCGGCCACACGAGCACGGCATCGCGATCGAAGGGAATGCGGGACATGACGAGGCGCGTCCCCGGGTTCGCCGGGTTGTTCTCGAACAGCGCCACCACCCCGCCGGCGCGCGTGGCCGCGGCGAGCGCCCCGAAGAGGGCCTCCCGTTCCGCTGGCGGGACGTGGTGGACGACGCCGTTCAGGTGGATGAGGTCGGCTTCTTCGGCGCGGAAGCCTTCCATCGTCTCGAAACGGATGCGCTCCCCCGCGAACTGCTCGTTCGCGCGCGCGATGCACGCCGACGAGGGGTCGACGCCGACGATCCGGCTCGCCGGGAACGCCTCGGCGAGAAGCGGCGCGACGTCTCCGACCCCACACCCGTAGTCGACGATCGTCTCGGGCGCCGGACGTCCCTCGCTCTCCCACCATGCCCGCAGGAAGGCGATTCGGCCCTCTGCGAAGTAGGCCTTCGACTCTCCACTGAGAGAGAGGCCCTCCATGCACTGCGTCTCGTACTCGCTCGCGTGGGAGTCGAAGGCAGCGCGTCCGTCCTCGGTCGTGTGGGAGTCGAAGGCGGTGCGTCCGTCCTCGCTCATGCGGCGGCCGCCCGGCGCACGCGGTCCGGCGGGAGGGCCAGAGCCTGGGGGCGAAGGCGCGCGTGCAGGAGGTCCGACATGTTGAGGAGGAAGGTCGTCACACCGAGCACCATCGCCACGACGAGCAGCAGCGCGGAGAGAACGATCCGCGACCAGTGCAGGTCCACGGTTCCCGAAAGGGCGTACTGCGTGAGGCCCGGCCAGACGAGCGCCGTCGCCACCACGACCAGGATCGACCCCCCGAGAAGCCGCATCCGCTTCGAGAAGAAGCGCGTCACCCAGCCCGTCACGCCGGACGAGGCCGGAACCCGGCCGGTCGCCAGGGCCGCGATGCGCTCGGCCACCACCGCCCCGCACACCGCGAGCGCCGCCCCCGTCGCCAGGAGAGACGAGAGCAGAACGCGGTAGATCATCCACTCTTCGAGGCGGCGGTGATCCGCGTAGAAGGAGAGCGGGGTCCAGGAGATCGCGGCACTCGCGAGGAGGAGCGCCGCCGCGACCAGGAGCAGCGGCCGCGCGGGCCGGTAGCACATGGCCGCCTGGGCGATCGTCGTGAAGAAGCGGACTCCGTCGCGCAGGACCGAGAGCTTCGAGACGCCCTCACGCTCGGCATAGGGCATCGGCACTTCGACCAGCCGAAGCTTGTCTTCGAGCAGCACGCGAGCACTCATGGCCGGGGTGAAGTGGAGCCCGTCCGGCAGGGGGTAGAGGTCCGCCAGGGCGTCCCGGCGAATCACACGCATCCCGCTCGCCGTGTCTCCGACGACCTGCTTGGCGAGGACGCCGAGCATGAGCGCGAAGAGGCGGTTCCCGAGCGTCCGGATGCGCGGCATCTCGCTCTCGGGCCCCATGCGCGAACCCAGCGCCACCGCCGCTCCGTTCTCCTTCAGTGCGAGGTAGAGGTCGGAGAACATGCGCGGGTCGCAGGTGCCGTCGGCGTCGAGGAAGCTCACGTAGGCACCGCTGCCCTGCTCGAAACCGCACTGGATGGCCGCCCCGTAGCCGCGGTTCTTCTCGAAGACGACGACGGTGGCTTCTTCGTAGCCGAGGGCGATGCGCTCCGTCCCGTCGGTCGAGCCGTCGCTGACCACGATGACCTCGACCCGCTCGAGACCGGTCCGCTCGCAGATCTCCGAGCGAGCCGCCAGGCATCGCTCCACCGTCTGGCCGATGGCCTCTTCCTCGTCGAGCGCCGGGACCACGATCGTGAGCGTCTTGTCTTCGATGGGCATGCTTCCCCGTTCATCGGCCGAAACCGCGCCCGGATTGTGCCGCGGGCTCGCGGCAGGGTACAGGCACCGTCCTCCGAAGTGTGGCCCCAGGAGGCTCGGACTGCTCCTGCCCTGCGCGCGGCTTGCGCCTTGGCCCCCGCCTCGGGGCGTGCGACTAGGAAGCAGCCGCCTCGCCCAGCACGTTCATGCCGGGGAGTCCCCTTCCCCGAAGAGCGCGTCCACGAACTCGCCGGCGCGGAAGTCCCGGAGGTCGTCGATCGACTCGCCCACGCCGATGAAGCGAACCGGCAGCTCGAACTCGTCCGCCAGCCCGACGATCACGCCGCCCTTGGCCGTACCGTCGAGCTTGGTGACGGCGAGCCCCGTCACGCCGGTCGCTTCGGTGAAGGTGCGAGCCTGGCTGATCGCGTTCTGGCCGGTGTTGCCGTCGAGCACGAGCAGAACGTCGTGGGGCGCGTCCTCCACCTCGCGGGCGATCACCCGGCGGATCTTCTTCAGCTCCTCCATCAGCGGCTCCTTCGTCTGGAGCCGCCCGGCGGTATCGATGATGGCCACGTCGCAGTTGCGGGCCTTGGCGGCCTTCAGCGTGTCGAACGCCACCGCCGCGGGGTCGCCGCCTTCCTTGGAGGCGATCACCTCGCAGCCGACCCGCTCGCCCCAGACCTGGAGCTGCTCGATGGCGGCGGCGCGGAACGTGTCGCCTGCGCCGAGGATCACCTTCTTGCCGTCGGCCTGGTACCGCGCCGCGAGCTTGCCGATCGTCGTGGTCTTCCCGCTGCCGTTCACGCCGAGCACGAGCACCACGTGGGGCGCACCGGCGGTCGCCAACGGCTCACCGCTCGGCTCGACCCGCGCGAGCTTGCCCTGCATCGCGCTCCGCAGCACGTCGCGCACGGCGCTGGCGTCTCCTCCGGCCGCTTCCTTGCGCACGGTCTGGAGCAGGCCTTCGGCGGTCTTCACGCCGAGGTCGGCGCTGAAGAGCAGCGCTTCGAGATCGTCGAGCAGCTCGTTGTCGACGGTCCGCCCGCCGAGCACGCCTTCGATGCGGCCGACGAGCGCCTCGCTCGTCCGGCGCAGACGCTCGGCGAGACGGACGCGCGGCCTGGGCGGCTCCGGCGCCGGGGCGGGCTCGGGCGTCGCTTCGGCGGCCGGGGGCGCGGCGACCTCGGGCAGCGGGAGCTGCTGCGGCTCCTCGCTCGCCCGCGGGGCGGCCTCGGCCGCCTCGGCTGCGCGCGGCGCCTCCAGCTCTGCTTCGGGCGCGTCCGCCGGGGCGGATCCGAACAGCGCATGGAGCAGGATCACAAGGACGAACGGCGCGACCGATCCGAGGACCAGGAGCGCCGGCGATTCGTAGGCGAGCTGACTCAGGAATTCCATGGGCGCCCGAGGATACCGCCCTACCCCCTTGGCGCGAAGCCCGAATCTCGGGGCGCCGCGGTGGGGCCCTAGTGGATCTCGACGGAGACCAGGCTCGAAACGCCGCGGTCTTCCATGGTCACGCCGTAGAGCAGGTCGCAGATCTCGATCGTACGCTTGTTGTGGGTGATGACGAGGAACTGCGAATCCTCGCTCATCTCCTTCACGATCTCGTTGAAGCGGCCGACGTTGGCGTCGTCGAGGGCGGCATCGACCTCGTCGAGCAGGAAGAAGGGCGAGGACCGCACCTGGAAGAGCGCGATCAGGAGCGCCAGGGAGGTCATCGTCTTCTCGCCGCCCGAGAGCAGGCTCACGTTCTGGAGCCGCTTGCCCGGCGGCATGGCGACGATGTCGACCCCGGCGTCGAGCACGTCCTCGGCCTCGGTGAGCGAGAGGCTCGCCTTGCCGCCGCGGAACAGGCGCGGGAAGAGCACCTGGAACTTCTCGTTCACCGCGTCGAAGGTCTCGCGGAAGAGCTTCCGGCTGGTGCGGTTGATCTTCGAGATCGCCTCGCGGAGGGACGCCATGGTCCGCTCGAGGTCGTCCTTCTGTTCGGTCAGGAACTCGAAGCGCTCGCGCAGCTCCTCGTGCTCCTCGATGGCACCGAGGTTGACCTCGCCGAGGGAATCGAGCTTCTGGCGGATCTCGGTGAGCCGCTCGCGCCGGTCCTCGCGGGAGAGGCCGAGCACGTCGGCGATCTCGCGCTGAGCCCGCGCGTCGAGCGCGGCCTCGGTCGGCTCGCTGCTTCCGGCGCCGTCGACGGACTCGGGCTCCGCGGTTCCGGCCGGCGCATCGCCGGCGACGGGTGCCCCCTCGGAACCGCCCTCCGTTCCGGGCGCCGCCGCGTCGGCCGCGTCCGGCTCGACGATCGTCGGCTCCCAGGTCGCGATCTCGACGTTCCAGCGGTCGCGGATCGTCTCCTCGAGGTGCTGGAGCTTGAGCTCCGCCTCGCGCGCGCCGAGTTCGGCCTTCTGGAGCGTCTCGCGGTTGCTTTCGAGCTCGCGCCGGAGCGCGCGCACGTCTTCTTCCTGGGCCCGCAGCGTCGAGGCCTCCTGCTCGTAGGCGTCGCGCTTCTCGGCGTTGCTCGCCCGGGCGGCCTCCTCTTCCTCGAGCTTGCCCGAGAGCGAGCCGCGGGCGGCGTCCGTCGAGCCGACGAGCTCCTCGGAGCGGGTCTGCCCCTCGCGAATCTCACGCTCCCGCCGCTCGATCCAGCCCTCGGCCTCGGCGAGCGCGGCGCGCGTCCGCGTGAGCTGCTCGGCGAGCTGATCGCGCTTCTCGACGCGGGCGCCGTGGGAGACGCGCCGCTCGGTCACGACCTGGTCGCGCCGCGCCACCTCCCGGGCCGCGGAGCCGACCTTCAGGTTCAGCTCGTCGAGGGCGCGCTGGAGCTCCGACTTCTCCTGCGTCGTCGCGGTCAGGCCCTGCCCGAGCCGCACACCTTCTTCGTCGAGGTTCTCGGTCTCGCCGATCAGGGCGGCCCGCTCCTCGAGGCGGCCGGCCTGGACCTCCGAGATGGCCTTCACCCGCTCCCGGGTCCGCTCGAGATCCTTCTCGTGGTTGGCCACGGCGAGGGCCGCCGTGTGGTGGCGATTGCGCAGGTTCTCGACCTCGTCGCTCGCCTTGGCCGAGGCGGCCTCCGCTTCCGTAGCCGCCAGCTCCGCGCGGGTGACCTCGGCCTCGAGGGTCTTGACCTCGGACTCGAGCTCGCGGGTCTCGCGGACGCGGGCCAGGAGCCCGCTGCCCGCGTGGGCGCTTCCGCCGCGCAGCACGCCGCTCGGGTCGAGGACGTCGCCGGCGCGGGTCACGAAGGTCGCCGGGATCCGGCCCTGGCCGTAGACGCGCACGACCTCGGCCAGGTCGTCGACGAGGTTCACGCCTCCGATCAGGGTGCGCGCCAGGCCCTCGAAACCCTCGCGGACGCGCACGTGCTCGAGCAGCGGACGCCCGAGGGGAACGATCCCGGTGTCGACGGTCTCCGCCGCCGGCTCGACGACGAACACCCCGCGCCCGGCGCCCGCCTCGCGGATCGCATCGAGCGCCGAGAGTGCGCCGTCGGCGCGCGCCGCGATCAACGCCTCGGCGCGGTCCGCGAGCACGGCTTCGACGGCCGGCTCGACGTCCGCGTCGGCCTCGAGCACGTCGCGGACGAGCCCGCGGAGCCCGTGGCTCCGGCTCACGTCCTCGCCGGCCTCGAGCAGGTGGCGCGTGCCCTCGGCGACGTCCTCCTGGCGCTCGATCATCTCCTGCAGCGAGCGCAGACGCGCGTGCCGCGCTTCCCGGCGCGTGCGGGCCTCCTGCAGGGCTTCCGTCGCGGTCCGTGCCGCGGCGCCCGCGCGCTCCTGCACCTCGAGCGCCTCGCGCAGGCGCTGCATCAACCGGTCGCGCTCGGAGAGGAGGTTGCGCAGGCCCTCTTCGAGTTCGCTCTGGGATTCGTTGGCCCGGGACGCTTCGCCCTGCTGGACGGAGAGCTGTTCGTCGGCGGAGCGCATGCGCAGATCGATCTGGGCGCGTCGGTCTTCGACGGCGGCCTTGCGGTCTTCGGTGCGCGCGATGCGGGTCAGCAGCTCGACCATCGCCGCGTTGTTGCGCTCGCGCTCCGCCTCGAGGGCCCGCAGCGCCTCCTGCGCCTCCGCCGCCTCGCGCTCCGCCGCGGTCTTGGCCTCCTCCTCGGTCGCGAGGGCCGCCTCGACCTGCTCGAGGGCGGTGGCTCCTTCCGACTCCGTCTCCTTCAGGCCCGCCGCCTGCTCGCGCAGCTCGCCGAGTTCCTGACGGCGCAGCTCGCCGGTGCGCGAGAGGGTTTCGCGCTCGCGCGTCTCGAACTCGATGCGGTTCTCGAGCTCCTTGATCTCGGTGCGGACGGCGTAGAGCGCCTCGGCGCCCTGGTTGAGCAGCCGCTCGCGCTCGGCCAGGGAGAGCCGCTTCTGCTCGAGGGCGAGGTCGCCCTCGGAGACGCGCGCCTCGAGCGCGGTGACCCCGTCGCGCAGGCCCGTCAGCGCCCGCCGGGTTTCTTCGGCCGCATCGAGCAGCTCCTGGCGATCGTCCCGCGCGAGCGAAAGCTCGAGGTTCCGCATGACCTCGCGGAGCCGCTTGTAGCGGGCGGCCTTCTTGGCCTGGCGCTCGATCGAGTTGATCTGGCGACGGATCTCCCCGAGCACGTCCGAGACGCGCAGCAGGTTCTGCTCCGTCGAGTCCATCTTGCGCTCGGCATCGCGCCGCCGCGCCTTGTACTTGCTGATGCCCGCCGCCTGCTCGATCAGGACGCGGCGCTCGTCGGGCTTGGCCGAGGTGAAGGCCGTGATCTGGTTCTGCTCGACGATGGTGTAGCCGCGCGTCCCGATGCCCGTGTCGCGGAAGAAATCCACGACGTCGCGCAGGCGCGCGGGGGTGCGGTTGATCAGGTAGTCGGAGTCGCCCGAGCGGAAGAGGCGCCGCGAGATCTCGACCTCGCTGAAGCTCGCGTACTGGGGCGGCGCCGTGCCGTCGGCGTTGTCGAAGATGATCGAGACTTCCGCCATGCCGACGGGGGCGCGGCCCTCGGAGCCCGCGAAGATCACGTCCTCCATGGCCTTGCCGCGCAGGTGGCGGGGCGACTGCTCGCCCATGGCCCAGCGCAGGGCGTCGACGACGTTCGACTTGCCGCAGCCGTTCGGGCCCACGACACCGGTGATGCCTTCGCCGAACTCGAAGCGGGTCTTGTCCACGAAGGACTTGAAGCCCGTGATCTGGAGCGCCTTGATTCGCACGAGACCTCACGCAAACGGCGCAGCGCGAGCGCTGCGTCGGAGCCTGTGCGGCGGTGTCGAAACCCTGGGGGGGAGGACGGACCATTCGTAGGTACCACCCCCCGCTAGCGAAGGCAAGGAAACCTGGTGCAGCGCGGAGCCCACCCGGGAGGCCGCCCGCCCGCAGGAACCGGAGCGGGACCCGTGGCTCGAACCACGCAGCCGGTCTAGCTGGCGGCGGCGGCTTCCTGGGCCTGGTACTGCAGGCGGTAGAGGCGGGCGTAGGTCCCGTCGCGGGCGAGAAGCTCCGTGTGGGAACCCTGTTCTACGACCTGCCCCTTGTGCAGCACGTGGATGCGGTCCACGTCCTGGATGGTCGAGAGCCGATGGGCAATCACCAGGGCGGTCTTGCCCTCGAGCAGGTTGTGGAGACCCGTCTGGATCGCGGCCTCGGTCTCGGCGTCGATCGAGCTGGTGGCCTCGTCGAGCACGAGCACGTCCGCGCCGTGCGCCACGGCCCGGGCGAAGGAGAGGAGCTGGCGCTGGCCCGCCGAGAAGTTGGTGCCGCGCTCGCGGACCTCGGTGTCGTAGCCCGCCGGCATTCGCTCGATGAAGCGGTGGGCCTCGACCGTCCGGGCCGCGGCCTCGAGGTCGGCCGGTGAGAGGTCCTCGCGCCCGAGCCCGATGTTCTCGGCCACCGTGCCGCTGAACAGGAAGACGTCCTGGAGGACCATCCCGACGCGCTTGCGCAGCTCCTCCTGGGAGAGCTCGCGCAGGTCGACGCCGTCGATGCGGATCGTGCCCTTCTGGGGCTCGTAGAGACGGGTCAGGAGCTTGATCACCGAGGTCTTGCCGGCGCCGGTCGCGCCGACGAAGGCCACCTTCTCGCCGGAGCCGACCCGGAAGGAGACGTCCTTCAGGATCCACTCCTCGCCCTGGTAGGCGAACCAGACGTTCTCGAACTCGATCGAGTGCCCGCGCGCCGGCGGCCGGGAGACGACCCCCTGGTCGTCGACGTCGGGTTCCGTGTCCATGAGCTGGAAGATGCGCTCGGCGCTCGCGAGCGACGATTGCATCACCGAGTACTTCGCCGAGAGATCCCGCAGCGGCATGAAGAAGCGCCGGAACCAATCGATGAAGACGTAGAAGGTGCCGACGGTGGCCACGCGCACGCCGTAGCCGAGCACGATCGCCAGCGTCATGTTCTGGGCGACTTCGACCGCCGAGAAGAGCCCCGCGTCCCAGCGGTTCGAGCGCTGCGAAGCATCCCGGTTGAAGGCGTTGTCCACCTCGAACTCGGCGAGGTTCTTCTCCTCGCGCGTGAAGAGCTGCACCACCTTCATGCCGGTGATGGTCTCCTGGATGGTCGCGTTGATGCGCGCGATGCGCAGGCGGGTCTCGCGGAAGGCGTCGCGCACGCGCAGGCGGAAGACGACGGCGATCACGACGAGCACCGGAACGACGGTGAAGGTGACGAGGGCGAGCTCCGCGTTCACCAGGTAGAGCGCCGTCGCGAAGCCGATCATCTTCAGGACGTCGGTCACCAGGGCGACGATCCCCGAGGAGAACATCTCGGCCACGTTCTCGACGTCGTTGGTGGCCCGGGTGACGAGGCGGCCGACGGGGTAGCGGTCGAAGAAGCCCATGTGCAGGCGCTGGATGTGGTCGAAGACGTCGCGCCGCAGATCGCGCATGGCGAGCTGCCCGGTCCAGGACATGACGTAGAGGTTCAGGAAGGTGAGCGCGGTCAGCGACAGCACCGAACCGCCGTAGAGCAGCGAGAGCCAGACGAGCGGCGACCAGCCCTCGGGCGCTTCGAGCCAGGTGTGCAGCCAGGCCGGGCCGACGGGCGCCTGGCTGGCGTCTCCGAGCACGCGGTCGATGCCGTGCTTGATGATCCACGCCGGCGCGAGCTCGAGCAGGAAGAGCGGCACGACCAGCGCGAGGGTGAGCACGACCATCGGCCAGTAGGGCCGGACGTAGGGCCAGAGCCGGGCCAGGAGCTTCGCGTCGTAGGCCTTGCCGAGGGCCTCCTCTTCGTTGGGGTCTTCCGCCTCGTTCGGATCGTCGGGGGGGCCGAGCTCGCTCACGCGACCCCCTCTTCGAGCTCTTCCTCGAGCGCCTGGCGCCGGGCCAGGCGGCTGTAGAAGCCGCCATGCAAGAGCAGCTCCTTGTGCGTGCCCTGCTCGGTGATGGCGCCGTCCTCGAGCACGATGATGTTGTCGCAGCCGCGCACGCTCGAGACCCGGTGCGAGATGATCACCACCGTTCGCCCGCCGAAGACCTCCTCGAGCTGGCGCTGGATGGCCTCTTCCGTCGCGGCGTCGACGCTCGAGAGCGTGTCGTCGAGGATCAGGATGCTCGGGTCGAGGGCGAGCGCCCGGGCGAGGGCCGTGCGCTGGCGCTGGCCGCCCGAGAGCATGACGCCGCGCTCGCCGACCATCGTCGAGAGGCCGCGCGGGAGCTCGGCCACGTCGCGCGTGAGCTGCGCCCGCTCGACGGCCCGGGCCACGCGGTCCGCGTCCACCTCCGGCAGCCCGTAGGCCACGTTCTGGGCGAGGGTCATCGAGAACAGGAAGGAATCCTGGGGCACCATCGCGATGCTCTTGCGGAGCGTCTGGAGCGGGATCCGGTTCACGTCGATGCCGTCGATGAAGACCTGGCCGTCGCCCACCTCGAACAGGCGCGGGATCACCGAGGCGAGCGTGGTCTTGCCGGAGCCGACCGGCCCGACGATGCCGAGCGTGCTGCCCGCCGGCACCTCGAGGGAGACGTCGTCGAGGGCGGGGTGCTTCTCGCCGCCCGGATAGACGAAGGTGAGCCCGTCGAAGCGGACCTCGCCGCGCAGGGACTCGACCTCGACGCGGTCCGGGCGGTCCGCGATGGAGGGCTCCGTCGCGAGAATCTCGTCGATGCGCTGCATGGCCGCCGAGCCGCGCTGCACGAGCGCGAAGACCCAGCCCATGATGAAGGTCGGGAAGGTCAGCTGGTAGATCAGGATGGCGAAGGTGAAGAAGTCGCCGGTGGTCATGCGGCCGGCCTGGATCTTCGCGCCACCGACCGCCAGCACCATCAACATGGCGAGGCTCGGCAGGAGGCCCGTGATCGAGGGCATCAGCCCGTTCATGCGCACGAGCCCGAGGTGGCGCTTGAAGAGCGCCTGGTTCGCGCGGTCGAAGCGCTCGCGCATGACGCCTTCCATCGCGTAGGCCTTCACGACGGAGATGCCGGAGATCGTTTCCTGGAGCTGGTTCGAGAGATCGGCCAGGCCCTCCTGGACGGCGATGCTCCAGTGGTGCATGCCCCGCCCGAAGCCGCGCGCGATCAAGATGAAGAGCGGGTACGGCAGGACGACGAGCACCGCGAGCTGCCAGTCCTTGAACACCATCGTGATGAAGGCGCCGAGCAGGAGGATCGGCGTCTGGAGCGTCGAGAGCAGCGCCGGGCCGAGCAGCAGGCGGACCGAGTTCAGGTCGTTCACGCAGCGGCTCATGAGGTCGCCCGTGCGCTGGGTGAAGTAGAAGGACTGCGGCAGGCGCTGGAGGTGGGCGTAGAGGTCGTTGCGCAGCTCGTACTCGATCTCGCGCGCCGCGTTGAAGACGAGGACGCGCGAGAAGTAGCGAAGCAGGCCTCCGATCACGCCGACCACGCCGACCCAGACCGCCATGCGCACGACGTCTTCGACGGTGGCCTCGCCTCCGAGCGCGCGTTCGGCGGTCTCGACGGCCTCGCCCGTCAGGATGGGAACGCCGAGCCAGGCGCCCGTATAGCCGACGGTCAGCACGGCCCAGATGCCGTAGTAGACCTTGTTGCGGACGATGTAGTGGCCGAGCCGCGCGATCGCCGCGCGCACCGAGCTCCGGCCCTCGCGGACCTTGGCGATGTCGCTCGCGCCGCTCATCGGCGATCCCCTTGGGCGCTCATCGGCGGTACCAGCGCGCCACGCGCTCGCGGTCGAGGCCGAGCCACCACGCGGTCATGGCCAGGGCGTTGCGGACGACGGTCCGGAGGGTTCCCCGGGCGCGGTAGCGGCGCGCGGAGGTCAGCGCCGGTTCCTCGAGCTGCACCCACCTCCCCTGCCGCTTGATCGCATCCACGAGATCGAGGTCCTCCATCATCGGCACCTGCGGGACGCCGCCGATCGCTTCGAGCACCGGCCGCCGGACGAAGATCGCCTGGTCGCCGTAGGGCATCCCGAACCGTTCGCTCCGCACGCGCGCTCCCCACTCGACGATCTTCATCGGCCACGACGGCGCTTCCCGGCGGTCGAAGCCAAAGCGGAAGGCGCCCCCGGCGACGGCCGGGTCGGCGAGCGCCGCCGCGACCGCGCCGCGCCAGGCGGGCACGAGCCGCGTATCGGCGTGCAGAAAGAGAACGGCGTCTCCCTCGCAGGCTTCGAAGCCGGCCTGGAGCTGGCGGGCCCGGCCGCTGGCCGCGTCCTTCGGCAGCTCGATCACCCGAGCCCCTTCGTTCCGGGCGCGCTCACAGGTCTCGTCCCGGCTGCCGCCATCCACCACGACGATCTCGACGGCGAGGGGCGGGCCGGCGTGGGCAAAGGCTTCGTCCCCAGGCCCCTCGCGCCCGACGCTGCGCAGCGCCGCGACGACGTTCTGCGCTTCGTCGAGCGTCGGGATCACGACGCCGATCTCCACGGGGCGCATCCTAGCATGGGCACGGGGTGGCCCGGCCCGCCATCCCGAAAGCGCTCGACGGGGCGGTCGAATTGACTCGGGGTCGCGCCTCTCCTATCCAACCCTCGTGAGCGCCGACGACGACCCGAAGAGCAACCCGACCGCCCCCGCCTACGCCCAGGCCGGCGTGGATCTCGATCACGACGAAGGCTTCGTCGAAGAGATCAAGGACATCGCGCGCAGCACCGCGCGGCCGGAGATCCTGTCCGGGATCGGGGGGTTCGCGGGCCTGTTCAAGGCGCCCGACCGCTACAAGGACCCGGTCTTCGTGGCCGGCGCCGACGGCGTCGGCACCAAGCTGAAGCTCGCCGCGGACATGGGCCGCTTCGACACCGTCGGCATCGACTGCGTCGCGATGGTGGTGAACGACCTCGTCGTCCAGGGCGCCGAGCCGCTGGTCTTCCTCGACTACCTCGCCATGGGCAAGCTCGACACGGGCCAGGCCAAGGAAGCGCTGCGCAGCGTGGCCGAAGGCTGCCGCCGCGCGGGCTGCTCGCTCCTCGGCGGGGAGACGGCGACCATGCCGGGCTTCTACCCGCCGGGCGAGCTCGAGCTCGTCGGCTTCGGCGTCGGCGTGGTCGAGCGCAACAAGGTGATCGACGGCTCGAGCATCCGCGCCGGCGACGTGATCCTCGGCCTCGGCTCGAGCGGCTTCCACAGCAACGGCTACTCCCTCGTCCGCCAGGTCGCCGAGTCCGCCGTGGCCGCGGGCAAGCTCGATTGGAAGGGTGAGAACGAGGAGCTGAACAACACCCTCGCGGGCTCGCTGCTCGCGCCCACGCGGCTCTACGTGAAGCCCATCCTGAACCTGCTGCGCGACTTCCCGATCCACGGGATCGTCCACGTCACCGGGGGCGGCTTCCTCGGGAACCTGCCCCGCGTGCTTCCCCAGACCGTCCAGGCCGTGATCGACCCGACCTCCTGGCAGCGGCCCGCGGTGATGAGCCTGATCCAGCGCCACGGCGAGATCTCCGAGGCCGAGATGCTGCGCGTCTTCAACTGCGGCATCGGCATGGTGCTCGTGGTCGCGAACGACATCGCCGAGGACATGACCCAGCGCCTCTCCGGCATGGGCGAGCGGGTGTTCCGCATCGGCCACACCGTCCAGAAGTCGGGGCCGGAGGACGCCTCGCTGGTCTTCGACCCGGTTCCCCAGGGGTTCGAATGAGCCCCGCCGGCCCGGTTCCCCAGGAAGTCCGATGAGCCCGGCCGGGAAGTCCCGGAGAGCACGGCCATGAGCCCGGCCGGGAAGTCCCGGAGAGCACGGCCATGAGCCCGGCCGGGAAGTCCCGGCGGCCGAACGTCCCGCGCCACGCGCGCCGCTGGGACGCGGTGATCCTCGGCAGCTCGCTCCCCGGCCTCGTCACCGCCGCGCGCCTCGCGATCGAAGGCGAGCGCATCCTGATCGTCCAGGAGAACGCCGCCGAGGAGACGCCCGCGGTGGTGCGCGAGCCCTTCTACCTGGCGGGCGCGCGCGGGGGAGCCCTCGACGTCTGCCTGCGCGAGCTCGGCCTCCCGCTGATCGAGCGGCGCGCCCTCGAGGATCAGGCGATCGCCCTCCAGATGATCCTCCCCGATGCACGCGTGGATCTCGGAGAACCCCAGCTCTGCGTCGACGAGCTCGTCGCCTGGGGCCTCGCGAAGCCCGAGGAGGCGCGCAACCTGACGCGTGCGCTGGCCAGCGCGAGCGAGGCCGAGTGGGGGGCCATGGAAGCGTCGCCGATCGTGCGCGCGGGGGGCCTGCGGGGGCTCTCTCGCGGGAGCGGCCGGCCTTCGCTGCACGGGCGCGGTCTGCCCGTCGAAGCCTCCGGGGCGCAGGGCACCCTCGCCCGTCTGCTCGACGCCCAGGTCCGCGCGCTCTCGAACCTCGGCGAAGCCGCTCCGACCCCGGAGGCCCGGGCCCGCCTGCTCGGCGCCACGCTCCAGGGCGGTGCGGCCTTCCCCCACTCCGGGCTCGGCCTCCGGGAGGTCCTGCTGCGGCGGATCCGCTCCCGGCACGGCGAGATCCGCACGATCGGCGCGCCCTTCTCCTTCGCGGGTGCGGGCAGCGACCCGGCCATCGCGGTCGACGGCGTCGGTGAGCTCTGGGCCGGCCGCACGCTCATCGTGAACACCGCGCCCTGCGCCCTCGCGGAGCGGCTCCGGGCCTGGGACCGGCCGGTGCCCGCCTTCCTCGACGCCGCACCGGGAGCCCGCCATCGCCGCGTGCAGGTCCACTTCGAATGCGACCCGAGCGCCGTCCCGGACGGCATGGGCCGCTCCCTCGTCGTCGTGGCCGACCCTTCGGCGGAGGCGCCGGGCCCGAGCCCCGTCACGATCGCCCGCTACCCGAGGCCCGAGAGCGAAGACGCCGAAGGCCTCGAGGACGTCGTGGCTTCGGCGGTGGTGGCCAAGGGCGAGCCCCGGGACGCCGTGGCCGACGCCCTCGAAGCGGTCGTCCGCGAGCTCATGCCCTTCTGCGGCGAGCGCCTGGTGCGCCAGGCGACCCCGCGCCCGAGCTGGGACGACGAGAGCCGGCTGGCCGACCCGCCCGCCGGCGAGGGCTGGCCGGGGGAGGTCGAGACCCGTGCCTCGAACAAGCCGCCGGTCCATCGCCTGCCCTTCGAGCAGGTCGCGGGCCTCGGGCTCGAAGGACAGCTCCTGCTCGGCCTGCGCGCCGGGGACGCCATCCTGGCGGAGCTGCGCTAGGGGCCAGAGCCCCCCGCCCGGGCCGGCTTTTGCGGCGGCCCTCCCCTTGGGCTAACTAGCCGTTTCCGCAAACGGAGATGCCCCATGGCCCAGGTCTGCCACGTCTGCCAGAAGAGTCCCCGCGTGGGGCGCAACGTCAGCCACTCGAACCGCAAGACGTCGCGCACCTGGCACCCGAACCTCCAGCGCGTTCGCGCGGTGGTCGAGGGCACCGTGCGCCGCATCGACGTGTGCACGCGCTGCATCCGCTCCGGACGCGTCACCAAGGTCGCCTGACGGCGTCCTCGGCCCACACCTCGGACCCCTCGCAACCGGCCTCCGGCACCCCGGTGTCTCCCTCGGAGGACGCTCCCGCCGCCCCTTCGCGGCTCGGACGCCGCGTCGTCTTCCGCCGGCTGCTCGGCTTCGCGCGCCCCTTCCTCGGCATCATCGCGCTCGCGATGGTCTTCGCGGCGCTCTACTCGGGCTCACGGAACCTCCGCGCCTACCTGCTGAAGCCGATCCTCGACGACGTCATGATCGCCGGGCAGAGCATCGAGACCCTCGCCCTGCTGATCGGCGTGGTGATCGTGGCCCTGCCCATCGGCCACTTCGGCAAGGACTACCTGGTCGAGTACACGCTCGGCCGGATCCTGATGGACATCCAGCGGACGCTGTGCGGAAAGCTCCTGGCCCTCCCGCTCGCCTTCCACCACGACCGCAGCCGCGGCGACATCCTCTCCCGCGCGCTGAACGACGTCGGCCGCGCCCACCGCGCCCTGAACGTCTTCCTGAGCGACGTCGCGCAATCGGTGATCGGCCTGGCCGCGGGCTTGGGCACGCTGCTCTTCATCTCCTGGCAACTCACGCTGCTCAGCCTGCTCGTGGCGCCCTTCCTGATCGGGGTGATCGCGTTCTTCGGCAACCGCATCGAACGCGGTGCGCGCAAGCGGCAGGCCCAGATGGGGGACGTCACCCAGCGGCTCCTCCAGATCCTCTCGGGCATCAAGGTGATCAAGGCCTTCCGCGCCGAAGAAGCCGAAGAGGCCGCCTTCCAGCGCCAGAACCACAAACTGTTCCGCCGCCACATGCGAGTGATCCTGGCGCGCGTGTCCTCCCACACCTCGGTCGAGCTGCTGAACAACGTCATGAACATCAGCGTGCTCCTGGTGGGCGTCTGGTGCGTGCAGCAGGAGATGCTCGGTCTCACCCCCGGGACCGTGCTGGCCTTCGCGACGGTCCTGCTCACGACCTACCGGCCGATGAAGCTCCTCACCAAGGGCTGGACCCAGCTCCAGGAAGCCCTGCCCTCGGCCCAGCGCTTCTTCGAGGTGCTCGACGAAGACCCGGGCGTGGTCGACGCGGCGGACTCCGTGCGGATCGGCCCGATCCGCGAAGGCATCGAAATCACGGACCTCACCTTCTCCTACGGCCGCGAGCCGGTGCTGCAGGACGTGAACCTGCGCGCCGCGGCCGGCGAGACGATCGCCCTCGTCGGCCGGACCGGCTCGGGCAAGACGACCCTGGTCGACCTGCTCCTGCGCTTCCACGACCCCCAGCACGGGAGCATCCGCATCGACGGGGTCGACCTTCGCCGGATCGAACGCGACTCGCTGCTCGAGCGCGTCGCCGTCGTGACCCAGGAGGCGTTCCTCTTCTCGGGAACGATCCGCGAGAACGTGCGGTACGGCAGGCCGGGGGCCAGCGACGAAGAGGTCGCCGAGGCCGCCCGCGCCGCGCACGTCGACGAGTTCATCGACACGCTGCCCGACGGCTGGAACACCGACGTCGGCGAAGCCGGCGCAAAGCTCTCCGGCGGCCAGCGCCAGCGCATCACCATCGCCCGCGCGATCCTGAAGAACCCGGACGTGCTGATCTTCGACGAGGCCACGAGCGCCCTCGACGCGAAGAGCGAACGGCTGGTCCAGAATGCGATCGACGCACTCCTCGAGGGCCGCACGGCCTTCGTGATCGCCCACCGGCTCTCGACGGTGCGCCACGCGGACAAGATCGTCGTGCTCGAAGAGGGCCGCGTCTCGCGCGTCGGCACCCACGAAGAGCTGATGGCCGAGGAAGGGCTCTACCGGGATCTCGTCGGGCTCCAGGGCACCACGCCCTAACGCGGCGGTCCGACGGCCCGGCGAAAAGGGCGAAGCCCTACGCGCCCTTCCCTTCCCGCAGGCCGCGATAGACCCCCTCGACGACGTCCGCGAACCGGCCCGGCGTGAACTCCGCCTGGGCGCGCTCGTAGGCGGCGCGGCCGAAATCGCCGCGGCGCTCGGGGTCGTCGAGCAGCTCCCGCCACGCGCCGGCGAGCGCCGCGGGCTCCTCGGGCACGACGAGCCCGGTCTCGCGATGGAGCACGATCTCCGGGAGCGCGCCCCGCTCCGTCACTACGGCAGGGATCGCGCAGGCGGCGGCTTCGAGCAGGGCCCGGCAGGTTCCGTCCGAGCCCGGGACGAGAAAGGTCATCACCTCGATCTGGCGGAGCACCTCGGCGTAGTCGTCGGAGACGTAGCCGGGGAAGAGCACGCGGTCCGCGATGCCGAGCTCCCGCGCCGGCGCCTTCGCCACTTCTTCCTGGTGCGTCCCGCGCCCGATGACGAGGAGGCGCGCATCCGGGACTTCCTCGAACAGGCGCTTGGCGGCAGCGAGCAGCAAATCGAAGCGCCGGTGGCGCTGGGCCCGGGCGACCAGGCCGACCACGCGATGCTGGGGCTCGATCCCGAGCCGCGCACGCACGCCCGGGTCCGGCGCCTTGGGGAAGAAGCGCGTCGGGTCGACGGCGCCGAAGTGCCCGGCGAGGGCACGCCCGCCGCGCAGGGAAGCGTTTCGGCGGGCGGTCTCGGGCGAGGGGAAGAGCACCGCGTCGGCCGCCGGCCCGAGCAGCCAGCGGTTCTGCGGCGTGGCCGCGACCCGCTCCGCCGAGCGGTAGGAGCGGACGAGCGAAGTCGCGCCCGCGGCCCGCCGGGTCCGCAGCGCACGCCAGGCCAGCAGATGGTCGCGCGTGTGCCAGGCGTGGACGACGTCCGGGCCGAACTCATCGGTGAACGCGCGCAGCGAAGCCACGTCCGCTCCCGAGCCGAGGCCCGCGGGTCCGCGCCCTCCGGAGAGCGTGCAGGCGGGAGCGATGCCGGCCGCGCGCGCTTCCCCCGCCAGCGAGCGCCGCTCGGGGCTCGGCGGCTCGGGGCAGGCGATGGCCGTCTCGTGGCCGCGCTCCCGGAGCGCCAGGGCGAGGCGGAGCATCGGCTCGGCGGGGCCCGTCCACTTCCAATCGTGGGTGACGTGCAGGATGCGCACGGTCGCCCTACGCGCCGGCCTTCCCGGAGGGCGCTTCGCCGCGCGTCTCGGGGTCCCGCGCGAGTTCCCAGAGCTTCGCGTACTTCAGGAAGACGTGGAACGCGGTGGCGGCGGCGATCATGAAGCCCGCCATGCCGTCGCGGAAGCCCTGCTTGAGCACGTAGGCGCGCAGGAAGCGGAAGGGTGGACGCACCGTGAGGTCGAAGAGGCCGGCCCGCCGGCCCGCGTCCCACATGGACACCGCCTGCACGCGGCTGAAGTCCTGGATGCGCGCGACCTGATCCGCGAGGTCGCGGTAGCTGTAGTGCTCGAGGTCTCCCGCGAGGCGCTCCGTCCGGCCCGACACTTCCACGTGTCCGTGCGGGTTCACGCCGACGTAGCGGCCGCGCGAGCGGCGGAAGAGCCGGAGCTGCCAGTCCGGGTAGAACTCGCCGTGCCGAATCCAGCGCCCGAGGTGCCAGGTGAGGCGGTTCATCTCGTAGCCGTCGGCCGGGCCGTCGGCCGCGACGATCCGTTCGATCTCCCGCGCGAGCCCCGGCGCGAGGGCCTCGTCCGCATCGAGCGCGAGGATCCAATCGTGCTTGGCCTCGGCGAGGGCGAAGCTCTTCTGTTCGACGTTGCCTTCGTAGGGGTGGACGAGCACCCGGGCGCCGGCCTCGCGCGCGATCTTCTCCGTGGCGTCCGCCGAGCGGGTATCGACCACGACGACGGTCTCCGCCGCGAAGCCGGTCGAGGCGAGGCAGCGCGGGAGGTTCGCTTCCTCGTTGCAAGCGATGATGCAGACGCTCACCGGAAGCGCTGCGCTGCCGCCTTCGCTCACGAACGCACCCGTTCGACGTCGAGAACGCCCTTCACGCGCTTGATGTCCTTCATCACCGAGGCGAGGGTCTCGGCATCCTTCACCCAGAGCTCGAAGGTGGAGATCGCCTTGCCGTCGCTGCCCGTCGAGACCCGCGCGCCCTCGATGTTGACGCCCTTGGCCGAGATCGATTTCGTGACCGTGGCGAGGATGCCCGGCTTGTTCGAGGAGGAGACCCGCAGCTTGATGCGGTGGGTGACGTCGGCCTCGGCATCCCAGTCGACGTCGATGCGGCGCTCGGGGTCGAGGCCGAAGACCTTGGCGCAGCCCTTCGCGTGGACCGTCACGCCGCGCCCGCGTGTCACGAAACCGACGACCTCGTCGCCCGGGATCGGTGCGCAGCAGCGCGCGAAACGCACGAGCACGTCGCCGTAGCCCGAGACGCGGATGCCCGAGTTCGTGGGCGGCTTCGGACGCCGGAAGAGGCTCCGGCGCGGCGGCGCAGGCTCGGGCTCCTCGACCCCGGCGAGCTTCTTCACGAGCTTCGCCGCCGGGATGCGCCCGAAGCCGACGGCGGCGAAGAGGTCGTCGATCGACCCGCCGCGCGTCTCCTTCGAGGCGATCTCCGAGAGCTCGTCGCGTTCGAGCATGCGGGCGAGCGACATCCCCGCGCGCCGGAGCTCGCGTTCGAGCATCTCGCGGCCGAGGTTCCGGCTGCGCTCGCGCTCGGAGGCGCGGATGGCGTGGCGGATCCGGCTCCGCGCCTTCCCGGAGACGACGAAGTCCAGCCAATCCTTGCGCGGCACCTGGGCCTGGCTCGTCAGGATCTCGACGGTGTCGCCGTCCTCGAGGACGTGGCGCAGGGGCACCATCTTGCCGTTCACCTTGGCGCCGGCGCAGTGGGCGCCGACCTCGCTGTGGATCGCGTAGGCGAAGTCGACCGGCGTGCCGCCCGTCGGCACCGTCAGCACCTCGCCGCGCGGCGTGAAGACGAAGACCTGGTCGGGGAAGAGGTCGACCGTGACCGTGTCGAGGAACTCGTGCGGGTCGCTGAGTTCGCGCTGCCACTCGAGGAGCTGGCGCAGCCAGGCGAACTGCCGCTCGCCGTCGGCGTCCTCGCCGACGCGCCCTTCCTTGTACTTCCAGTGGGCGGCGATGCCGAGCTCCGCCGCGCGGTGCATCTCGAGCGTGCGGATCTGCACCTCCATGCGCTCGCCGTAGGCGCCGATCACGGCGGTGTGCAGGGACTGGTAGCCGTTGGGCTTCGGCAGGGCGACGTAGTCCTTGAAGCGGCCCGGGATCGGCCGCCACATCCCGTGGATCAGCCCGAGGGTGGTGTAGACGGACTCGTCCGGGCCGTCGAGCACGATGCGGAAGGCGATCACGTCGTAGAGCTGCTCGAGGTCGAGGCCCTGGCTCTCCATCTTCGCGTGGATCGAGGCGAGATCCTTCACGCGGCCGGTCACCTCGGCCTTCAGGCCCGCACCGGCGAGCTTCTCCGAGAGCACCCCGATCACCTCTTCGATGTAAGTCTCGCGCTCCTTCCGGACGGTCGCGAGCCGGTCTTCGAGGTCCTTCACGAGGTCCGGGTGGAGCGTCCGGAAGGCGTGGTCCTCGAGCTCGCGCTTCATCCAATCGATCCCGAGGCGGTGGGCCAGGGGCGCGTAGATCTCGCGCGTCTCGGTGGCGATCCGGCGGGCGGACTCGGCCTTCATGAAGCCGAGGGTGCGCATGTTGTGGAGCCGGTCGGCGAGCTTGATGAGCAGGATGCGGATGTCCTTCGACATCGCGACGAGCATCTTGCGGAAGTTCTCGGCCTGACGTTCGCGGTCCGAGGTGAACTCGACGCGCGCGATCTTGGTGAGGCCCTCGACGAGGAAGGTGACCTCGGGGCCGAAGAGTTCCCGCAGCTCTTCGGCCGTCGCCAGGGTGTCTTCGATCGTGTCGTGCAGCAGGCCGGCGGCGACCGTGACCTCGTCGAGCCGCATGTTCGCGAGGATCTGGGCCACGGCGATGGGGTGGACGAGGTAGGGCTCGCCCGAGAGCCGCTCCTGACCTTCGTGCACCTTGGCCGAGAAGACGTAGGCCTTCTGGAGGAGTTCGAGGCTGCCGTGCGGGTTGTACTCGAGCACGCGGTCCGCGATGTCGTTGAATCGCGGCAGCGCTCGCCGAGTTTTCCCTTTTACTTCGGGCATTTCCATCAGGGTAGCCGAGCCCGGCGCGGGCTGGCAATCGGGCCCGCTAGCCCTCGGCGGCGGGGAGTTCGGCCAGGGCACCCGAGCGCCGGGCGAGCGCCGTCTCGCGGCCGTAGCGGGCCACGACCTCCCCGCGCTCCCCGGCCCGCTCGGCCGCCAGGATCTCGGCGACCGCGGCGATGGCCGACTCGAGATCGTCGTTCACGACCACGTAGTCGAAGCGCTTCACGGCGGCGAGCTCGTTGGTGGCGATGGCGAGCCGGCGGGCGATCGTCTCCGGCGGGTCGGTCCCCCGGCCGCGCAGGCGGGCTTCGAGCGAAGCCAGGGACGGCGGGACGAGGAAGACGAAGCGGGCGTCGGCCCGGCGCTCGCGGATCTGCGCCGCGCCCTGGACCTCGATCTCGAGCAGCACGTCGCGCCCGGCGTCGAGGGCGCGGTCGAGGGCGTCGTGGCTCGTTCCGTAGAGGCGGCCGTTGTACTCGGCGTGCTCGAGGAAGCGCTCCTCCTTCACGAGGGCCAGGAACGTCTCGCCGTCGACGAAGTGGTAGTCGACGCCGTCGCGCTCCCCGGGCCGCGGGCTCCGCGTCGTGTGCGAGACCGAGAACTCGAGGCCCTCGTCGGCCGCGACGAGGGCGTGACAGACCGTGGTCTTGCCCGTGCCCGAGGGGGCCGAAACGACGAAGGGAATGCCGCGGCGGCGCCCGGGGCGGCCCGCCTCGGTCATGCGCGCTCCGGGCCCTTGCAGGACGCCCGGCTCACGCCCCGTCCTCCGCCGCCAGCCGTGCCGCGAGCGTGTCCGGGTTGATCGCGGAAAGGACGACGTGGTCGCTGTCCGTGACGACGATGCTGCGGGTGCGGCGCCCCTGGGTGGCGTCGACGAGCTTCCCGCGCGCGCCGGCCTCTTCCCGCAGACGCCGCATCGGTGCGCTCTGGGCGTTCACGACGGCGACCACGCGGACGCTCGCCACGAGATTCCCGTAGCCGACGTTCAGCAGGCTCGGGACCCGCGCCTCCGGCTCTTCCCCCGTCTTCGGCCGCACGCGCGCCATCCGCCGCGCGGCCTCCTTCCCCCCACTACTCGACATTCTGGACCTGCTCCCGGATGCGTTCGTGTTCCGTCTTCAGCTCGACCACGCGGTGGGCGAGCTCCGAATCGTTGGCCTTGCTGCCGACCGTATTGCTCTCGCGGCCGATCTCCTGCAGCAGGAAGTCGAGGCGGCGGCCGACCGGCGCGCCCGGCTGCGCCTCGTCGAGGGTCGAGAGGAACTGGCCGATGTGGCTGCGCAGGCGCGAGAGCTCCTCGGAGACGTCGAGGCGGTCGGCGGCGAAGACGATCTCCTGGTGGAGCCGCGCTTCGTCGAGAAGACCCGTCTCGGTCTCGAGCTCACGGGCACGCTTGCGCAGCCGCTCGCGCACGGCGTCCTGGACGATGCTCGAGCGCGCGTCGAGTTCGTCGACGAGGGTCGTAATCCGTCCGAGGCGGGAACGGAACTCGGCATCGAGGCCCGCTCCCTCGGCGTCGCGCATCTTCCCCGCCGCGTCGAGCGCCTGCTCGACGCCACGCAGCAGAACCGGGGCGGCCTCGGCCGGGTCGAGGTCCGTTTCGACCACGCGCGAGACGCCGGGCAGGGCGAGCAGCGTCGCGGCGTCCACTTCGGCGGCGCCTCCGTGGCGCTCCGCGAGCTCCCGGGCGGCGTCGGCGTAGCGCGCGGCGGCGTCGAAATCGACCCGCACGGCGGCGGCGGCCGACCCGCTCGACGGCGCCGAGACGACGAGTTCCACCTTGCCCCGGCCGAAGCGGCCCTGGACGAGTTCGCGCACCTCGGCCTCGAGGCCCGCGAGCACCCGCGGGAGCTTCACCCGCTGGTCCAGGTAGCGGTGGTTCACCGAGCGGACCTCGACCTCGAAGGTCGTACCCGAGAGTTCGAAGGCCGCGCGCCCGAAACCGGTCATGCTGCGAATCAACGTCGGCTCCTTCCACGGCGGCGAATCAACGTCGGCTCCTGCGGCCCTGCGGCCGGTCCTGGGCCGCGGCGATCGCGCTCGGAAGGATCTCGCGGATCTCGTCGCGGGTGACCGTGGCGGTTCCGATCTTCCCCACCACGACGCCGGCCGCGGCGTTGGCGATGACCGCCGCTTCGAGCAGGCTCCCGCCGACCGCCCGAACGAGCTCGAGCGCGGCGATGGTGGTGTCGCCCGCGCCCTGCACGTCGAAGACCTCCCGCGCGAGCGTGTGGACGTCGACGCCGGCGGGCTCGCCTTCGGCGAAGCAGGTCATGCCTTCCGGGCCGCGCGTGACCACGATGTCGGCCGGGCCCACGCGCTTGCGGAGCTTCCCCACCGCCTGTGCGAGCGTCTCGCCGTCGTGGATCTCGATGCCCGTCAGCGCCTCGGTCTCGCGGACGTTCGGCTTGAGCAGCGAAGCACCGCGGAAGCTCGCGAGGTCGTGCTTCGGATCGACGGCGACGGGCACCTTCGCAGCGCGCAGGCGCTTCATCACCTGGCCGATGGTCTTGCGCGTCAGGAGGCCCTTCGCGTAGTCCTCGAGGACGGCCGCGTCCGCGCTCGGGAGCGCCGCGTCGAGCGCCCCGAGGAGCGCGCGGACGGCGGGAGCGGGGATCGGATCGACCGTCTCCCGGTCGAAGCGGACGACCTGCTGGGAGCGGGCCACGACGCGGCTCTTGCGCGTCGTCGGCCGGCCCTCGACGACGATGGTGCCGTCGACGTCGACGTCGAGCTCCTTCAGGAGATCGAGCACGCGGGCGCCCGCGGCGTCGTCGCCGACCACAGAGCAGAAGCGCGAGCGGCCGCCGAGGGCCACGACGTTGCGGACGACGTTGCCCGCACCGCCCAGCACCGTCGACTCGTCGCGCAGGTGCACGACCGGCACCGGCGCCTCGGGGCTCACGCGGTCGACTTCGCCCCAGAGGTATTCGTCGAGCACGACGTCGCCGACGACCAGGATCTCGGCGTCCTCGAAGCGGTCGAGCAGGCGTTCGAGCCGGGCGCGGTCCAGGCGCGCGGGGACGTTCGCGGGGCGGCCGGCGGACCTGCCGCGCCCCGCCTTGGCCTTGGCCTTGGCCTTGGCCTTGGCCTTGGATGTCTTCGCTGCCTTCGCCATCACCCTGCCTGAATCCGCTCCACCGGTGCCATTCCCCAACCTTCCGGGCCTCCGCGGAGGTGCCACGAGAGCACGCGCCAGCGCGCGCGCCACCGCTCCCGGCCCCGCTCCGAAAACAGCGCCCCGGGCGCACCCACCACGACGTGCAACACGCTCTTGGCGAACCGGATGGCAACGACCGCAGCCAGCGCGGCGACGCCTCGGTTTTTTCGAAAGTAGCGGTACAGCGAACGATGGTACTCGATGCGCGTGCGCGCGGGATCCCTCTTCTTCGACGTCGCGCCGTGGACGTGGGTCACCTCGACCTGCGGCAGGTGGACGACGCGGTGCCCCGCCGCCCGCACGGCGCGGCAGAAGTCCGTCTCCTCGAGAAAGAAGAAGTAGTCCTCGGAAAGGACCCCCACCTCGGGGAGAAGGGAGCGCCGCAGGAAGAGGCACGCGCCGAGTACCGCATCGACGTCGAGCGGCGCGGCGTGTTCGAAGCGCTTCGAGGGAAAGCGGTCCGGGAAGAGCGTCTCGAGCAGCCAACCCGGAACGATCTCGCCGACCAGGCTCGGCTCGGCATGAACGCTGTTTTGTTTCTTGCCGTCCGGGGAGCGGAGCTGGGGCCCGGCCACCCCGGCATCGGCGTTCGCGTCGAGGTAGGCGATGCACGCCTCGAAGGCGCCCTCCGGCACCACCGTATCGTTGTTCAAGAGCACGGCGTATCGGCCGGACGCCCGGGCCAGGCCGGCGTTCACCGCGGCCGCGAAGCCCCGGTTGGCCCCCATCGCCACGGCTTCGGCCCAGGGGAACTCGCGCGCCAGGGATTCGAGCGTCGCGTCCTCGGAGCCGTTGTCGACCACGATGACCTCCATCGCGATCCGGCCCGGAGCGCGCACGTTCGCCTCGAGGGAGCGCAGGCAGCGTTCGAGGAACGGCCAGCCGTTCCAGGTGACCACGATCGCGGAGAGGTCGCTCAAGCGAGCGCGCCTTCCGCGCCTCGGCCTTCCGCCGGGCCGAGTGCGCCCTCCGAGGCGGCCAGGACCTCGGCCGGGAGGATGCGCGTCATGCAGCGGTGGTCGATCGGGCAGACGCGGTGGTAGCAGGGCCGGCAGGCCACGTCGGCCGTGAGCACCTTCACCCGCTCGAGGTTGAGCTTGGTCTTCTCGACGCTCGTCGGGCCGAACAGGCAGACCGCGGGCGTGCCGAAGGCCACGGCCACGTGGCGGGCGCCGGCATCGTTGCAGACGAGCAGGCGCGCTCGGCGCAGCACGGCCTTGAGGGCGCCGAGCGAGATCGCGCCGGTCAGGTCCAGCACGCCTCGCTTCGCGGCGGCGACGACGCGCTCGCTGATCTCCCGCTCGGAGGGCGCCCCGACCAGCACCGGCGTGATGCCGCGCTCGGAGAGCGCGTCCGCGACCTCGGCGAAGGACTCCGCCGGCCAGCACTTCGAGGATCCATAGGAAGCGCCGGGGGCGAGGGCGGCCATCGGTGCGTCGGGGGCGAGGCCGCCCGCCGCGAGCGCGGCTTCCGCTTCGGCCTGCTCCCCATCCGTCACGAAGAGCTCGAGCCGCACGTCCTCCGCCCGCCCGCCGAGAGCCGCGACGAGGCCGAGCACGTGACGCTCGCGCGGCACGTACGGGCTTCCGTCGTCGCCCGACAGCGGCGGAACGGAATCGTGCAGCAGGACGCCCCGCAGCCCGCGGCCGTAGCCGACGATGCGCTCGACGCCGGCGGCGCGCATCAAGAGCGCCGAGGAGACCGAGTCCGGTAGGCAGACGCCGAGCTCGAAGCGGCGACCCCGCAGCGCGCGCCCTTCGCGCAGGAGCGCCGCGGTGCCTTTTCGATGGGAAGCGAGAGGCAGGACCTCGTCGAACCAGGGCGCGCCGTCGAGGAGCGGCGCCAGGCCGGGCAGGATCTGGAGTGCCAGACGAGCGTCGGGGAAACGCTCGCGCAGGGCCCGGAAGCCCGGCGTCGCCATCACGACGTCGCCGGCCCAGTTCGGGGCACGGACGAGCACCGAGCGCGGGTCGCTCATCGCACCTCCCGCGCCCCGGCGGCGGGCGACGGCTCCGCAGCGAGCAGCGCGCGCGCCGCTTCGACCACGGCTTCGGGGCCGATCACGCCCATGCACACCGCCGCCGAGCAGCCGCGCCGGCACGGGCTGCAGGCGACCGGGACGCGCACCGTTCGGGACAGCGTCTCCGGGTAGGGCTGGTTCTCGACGGGATGGGTGGGGCCCATGAGCTGCACGACGGGCGTTCCGACCAGGGAGGCCACGTGCATCGGCCCGGTATCGCTTCCGACGTAGAGCCGGCTCGCCGCGAACAGACCCGCGAGTTCGAGGAGCGATTTCGTCTCGGGCGCGCGCCGCGCCGCGCCCGCCGCGCCTTCGACGATCGCCTCGGCGAGCACGCGGTCGTCGCGCGCGGGCCCGGCCGTCACGCGGACGTCGACGCCTTCTTCGGCCAGGCTTCGCGCCACGGCGGCGTACCCCTCCGGGTTCCAGCGCTTGTGCGGGGTGCCGTCGCTCGTCCCGGGGTGGAAGATCGCGACGGGGCGGCCGTCGGCGTCGAGCGCCTTCGTCATCTCGTCCCGCACGGGCGCCGGGATGCGCAGCGGCTCGGGGTGCCCGGCCCGCGAGAAGCCGAGGTAGGAGACGAGCGCCGCGTTGCGCTCGAAGCGGCTGCAGCGCTCGGGGACGATCTCGGCCCGCGCGTTGGCGAAGAGCCAGGAGAACTCCCGGCCGTAGGGCCGTGCGTACCCGACGCGAACGGGCGCGCCGGAGAGCAGCGAGAGCAGCCCACTCTTCAGGATCGAGTGGAAATCCACGACCATCCGGAAGCGCGCGCCGCGCAGCCTCCGAAGGAAGGCGCGCCCCTCCCCGAGGGCTTCACCGAACTGCCGTGCGGCGAGCCGTTCCGCGAGGCGCGGCCGCGGAAAGACCATGACCTCGTCGACCCACGGCTGGGCCCGGAGCAGCTCCGCCGAAGCGGGCTCGACGATCCAGGTGATGTGGGCATCGGGATACGCCGCGCGCAGCGCCGACGCGGCGGGCAGCGTCCGCACGACGTCGCCGACCGCGCCGAGCCGGAGCACGGCAATCCTCTCCGCCAACGGGGGGGCGGGAAGCGATTCACGGCAAACGTCGATGGTGAGCCTCGCGCAGGAAAGACCGCGCCGGTAGGATACCGGGCCATGCGGATGCCGCGCATCCTCTCCGCCTACCTCGTCCGCGAAGTCTTCCAGTACGCGACGCTGGGGTTCCTCGCCCTGGGTTCGATCTTCGTCGCTCAGAACATGTTTCGCCGGCTCGACACCTTCCTCGGCACCGGCTTCGCCTGGGCCGACTTCATGGTCGTGCTCGGCTCGGTGCTGGCCCTCGTGACGGGCTACCTGCTGCCGGTGGGGTTCCTGTTCGGCGTCCTGGTCGCGGTGGGCCGGCTCTCGGCGGATTCCGAGGTCGTCGCGATGCGCTCCTGCGGCATGGGCATGCGGGAGCTGGTGGCGCCGATCGCCATCGCCGCCATCCCGGTCTCCCTGCTCTCGGGCGTCCTGCTCACCACCGTCGAGCCCGAAGCCCGGCGCGAGCTCCGGGCCCTCTGGCGGACGGTGCTCTCGCGCGGCGCCTTCCTCGCCCCCGGCCGATTCATCTCCGTCGGCGACCGCGTGGTCTTCGTCGAGCAGGTGGGCGAGGAGAAGAGTCTCACGGGCGTCGTGATCTCGGACCACTCGAACGCGGAGCGGCCCTTCATGGTGGTCGCGAGCCGCGGGCGCTTCTACCTGGACGAGGACGACGGCGAGGTCCACCTCGAACTCAACGACGGCGACATCCACTTCGAGCCGCACCATCTGAACGACGCGGCCTACCGCCGGATCGGCTTCGAGCGCTTCGACTACCCGATCGAGGCCGCCGCCCTCCTGACCGAAGACGTCGGCAAACTGAAACCCCGCGACATGCGCATGAGCGAGCTCTCCGAGGTGATCGCCCGGGGACGCAGCGGCGACCCGCTGACGGACCTCCGCTACTCGAACGTCAACGTCTACCTCGGCCAATACCACCGGCGCTTCGCCCTCGCCTTCACGCCGCTGCTCTTCGCCCTGATCGGGACACCGCTCGCCGTGCGGCGCGCGCGTGGCGGCCGCTCTTCCGGCGCCTTCCTGTGCGTCTCGGTGATCTTCCTCTACTACATGCTGCTCTCCTTCGGCGAGTACCTGACCGAGAGCAACACGCTGCCGCCCGCCCTGGCGCTCTGGACACCGAACCTCGTCTTCGCGGTCCTCGCGGCCGGGCTCTATTGGCGCGCCCGCAACGCACCCTTCGGATGAGCGAGTCCTCGGACCGCGCGCCGGGAAAGGTGGGGCTGGCGCGGGAGACCACGGACTTCGGCGAGGTCGCCTGGAACGAAGCGTTCGGGGAGGACGTGGCGGCGGCCGGATGGAACGGCCCGGCGGGCTTCGAGGCGCTGCTCGCCGGCGAGCCCCTCGCCGCGGGCCGCGGCGCCACGCTCGCCTGCGCCCTGCCCGTCTCGGGCGGCACCTGCATCGTGCGACGCGTCCTCCGCGGCGGACTCCTCGGCGGCACCCTCGGCGACCGCCTGACCTCCCCCGCGCGCGCCTTCGAAGAGCTGCGCGTGACGGCCGAGCTGTTCGGCGCGGGCGCGCCCGTCGTGCGTCCCGTCCTCGCCGCCGCCCGGCGACGCGGCCCCTTCTGGAACGCCGTCGTCGGGACCGTCCTCGAGGAAGGTGCGCCCGACGTCCTGGTGTGGATGGCATCCGAGCCGGACCGCCCGCGGGTCCTGCGCGCCGTCGAGGCCTGCGCCCGCGCGATCCGGCGCTTCCACGACGCGGGCGGGCGCCACGCGGACCTCCACGTCAAGAACCTGCTCGTGCGCGAACGGGGCGACGCGTGCGACGCCGTGATCGTCGACCTCGACGGCGCACGCTCGGGGGAGGCGCCGGATGCCGCGCGGCGCATGAAGGAACTCGCGCGGCTGCACCGTTCCGTCCTGAAGCGCGGGCTCGCGGACCGGATCGATCACGAAGCCCATCGCGCCTTCCTCGCGGCCTACGTCGCCGGCGACACCGGCCTCGGCGTGGACCTCGGCCGCCACTGGCCCCGCGAGCGCCGGCGCGTGGCCATCCACGCCCTGCGCTATCGCACGCCGTGAGGCTTCGGAGGCGCTAGCGGACGCGGCCGTGGAGCCAGTCCACGAAGGCGTCGGCCTCTTCCACGGCGATGCGGATCCCGAGCACGCGGAGGTCGCAACCCGGGTCGAGCCAGCCTGGGAGGATCTTCACCGCGTCCTTCTCGGTCGTGACCCAGGTCTCGGCCCCTTCGAGCGCGGTGACGTCGGCGGCGCCGTAGGCATGGTGGTCCGGGAAGACCCGTTCGGCGACGACCTCGGCCCCGAGACCTTCGAGCGTGGCGCGGAAACTCTCGGGCCGCGCGATGCCACACAGCATGCCGATGCGGCGGCCCTCCAGCGTATCGAGCCCGGCGCGGCGGCCATCCCGGTGGTTCCGGAGAAAGGTCGGCGCGCGGCGCGCTTCGGCCCGGCGGGCGCCGGGCGCGTGGCGCTGGAGCCGGGCTTCGTCGGCATCCGAGAGCGGGCCGTCCACGACGACGATCGCGTCGGCGCGCCGCAGCGCGACGAGCGGCTCGCGCAGCGGGCCTCGCGGGAGCGTCCAGCCGTTGCCGAGGCCGGTGCGCCCGTCGAGGGTCACGATCTCGACGTCCCGCGCGAGCCGGTGGTGCTGCATCCCGTCGTCGAGGACGACGACGTCCGCACCGAAGGCCGAGACCGCGCGCAGGCTGACGACGGAGCGGTCCGGCCCCACCAACACGGGAACCCCCGGCGCGAGACCGACCAGCAGTGCGGGTTCGTCGCCGGCCTCCCGCAGGCGCCCGCGCACGCGCTTGCCGTCGGACAGAACGACGACCGGCTCGTTCCCGGTCCGTCCGTAGCCGCGCGTCGCCAGCACCGCCTTGTGCCCGCGCTCGTGCAGGCGGGACGCGAGCCAGGCGGCCGTCGGCGTCTTCGCGGTCCCGCCCGCGACCGGGCTCCCGACGCTCACCACGCGGCAGCTCGGCCGCGCGCGGCGAAGCCAGCCGGCGCGATAGGCCGCCCCGTGCGCCCGCGCCGCCGCCCCGTAGAGAATCGAGAAGGGAACGAGCGCGGCGCGAAGCAGCTTCCCGCCGGGGGTCTTCGCCTCTTCCGTGAGCCAGCCCGCGCGCAGTCTCATGAAGCGGCCTCGAGGACGGCTTCGATGCAAGCCGCGGCGCGGCGCGCCGCCCCTTCGTGGGGCGCGAGCGCCGCGCGGCCTTCGCTCCCTCGCCGGTGGGCCGCTGCGGGGTCGGCCAGGTCCCGAACGAAGGCGGAGGCGAGACTCGCCGCGTCGTCGACCTTCGTCCCCGCGCCCGACTCGAGCACGATGCGGACCGGCTCGCGGGCGTTCTCGGTATGCGGGCCGAAGCAAACCGGACGTTCGGCGAAGACCGGCTCGAGCACGTTGTGCCCGCCGACTCCGGGCAGGAGCGACCCCCCGACGAAGGCGGACCGCGCCGCCGCGTAGACGGCGCCGAGCTCGCCGACGCTGTCGAGCAGCAGCACGCCGCCGGGCCCGAGCGGCGGGCCATGCTCGCTGCGCCGCTCGAGCGGGAATCCGGCTTCGGCGATGCTGCGCGCTGCCTCGTCGAAGCGCTCGGGATGCCGCGGGGCGAGCACGAGGGCGCTCCCCGGCACGGCGTCCTGCACTCGGCGGAAGGCTTCGAGAACGGGGGGGACCTCGCCGGGATGGACGCTTCCCGCGACGAGGAGGGCTTCGCCTCCGAGCCGCGCGCGGAGCGCCTCGGCGAGCGGCGGGGGCGCCATCGGCTCGAGCTTCAGGTCGCCCGTCACCGAGATGCGCGCTTCGGGAACGCCGAGCGCGGCGAAGCGCTCCGCGTCGACGTCGCTCCGCGCGGCCACGGCCGAGAGCCGCGCGAGGGTCGGCGCGAACCAGCGCGCGAGGCGTTGGTAGCGGGGAAAGGCCCGGTCCGAGAGCCGCGCGGAGACCATGACGACGGGGATCCCGCGCGCCGCGGCCCCGGCGACGAGGCTCGGCCAGAGCTCCGTCTCCACCAGCGTCAGCAGCTTCGGCCGGGCGCGCTCGAAGGCGGCGGCCACGGCCCAGGGATGATCGAGGGGTGCGAGGTGCGCGGTGAGCTTCGGGCGGGCGCTCGCGAGGAACGCCTGCCCGGTGATCGTCGTCGTGCTGACGCGCGGCGTGTGACCGCGCTCGGCAAGCGCATCCACGAGGCGAAGCGCCGCCGCCGCCTCGCCGACGCTCGCCGCGTGGATCCAGATCGGCGCCGCCGCACCGGCTTCCGAAGGGATCCTCCCGAGCCGCTCGGCCAGACCCGGCCGCCACTTCGGCCGCAACAGCCAGCCGAGACCCACGGCCGGTGCGGCGAGCACCGCGCCGAGCGCCGCGCCCGCGCGACGGCCCGGGCTCGCGGGCGGCGGACGAACGTCACTAGGACTCAGCGGAACCGCCGTCCTTTGCGTCGTGCGCGGGCGCCTCTTCCGGGCCCGTACGGCCCGTCATCTCCCGCGCGATGGCGGCGGTATGGGCGGCCGCGCCCCCGGGGCCGAGGGACTCCCGAAGCCGGTCGAGCGCGTCGAGCTGACGCTCGCGCTCGGGGCCCGAGAGCAGCCCGAGCAGCGCATCGGCCAGGGCCTCGGGCTCGGCGTCGGCCTGGAGGTACTCGGGGATCACGGGCTCGCCGGCGATCAGGTTCGGCAGGGTGACCGAGTCGAGGCGCACGAGCCGGTTGGCGATGGCCCAGGTCACGGCGCCGACGCGGACCGCGGCCACCTGGGGGCGGCGCAGCAGTGCGACTTCGAGGTTCACCGTGCCGGGCATCGCGAGGGCGACGTCGCCGGCGGAGATGGCTTCGTAGGCCTGGCCCTCGACGACCTCGAGGCGGAGCAAGGACGGCAGACCCGCCGCCGCCACGCGGGCCGCGATCTCCGCAGGGTCGAGGGTCGGCGCGACCGGCAGCACGAACACCACGCGCGGGTCGCGCGCATGGACGGCGCGCGCGGTCTCGAGGAACAGCGGCAGCATGTTCTCGATCTCGTTGCGCCGGCTGCCGGGCAGGAGCGTGATCACCGGCCGATCGAGGGGCAGGCCGAGCGTGTTCCGGTCCGCTTCGCGCCCGTGGCGTTCGCGCGCTTCGGCCATCCGTTCGACGAGGGGATGGCCCACGAAGTCGACCTGCAGACCGGTCGAGCGGTAGAACTCCACCTCGAAGGGGAAGATCACGGCCAGGCGGTCGACCCGTCGGGCGATCTTGCGCACGCGCCCGCGGCGCCAGGCCCAGACCTGCGGTCCGATGTAGTAGAGCACCGGGATCCCGGCCTTCTTCGCGCGGCGGGCCAGGGGCAGGTTGAAGTCCGGCGAGTCGATCAGCACGACGAGATCCGGCCGCAGGAGGCGGAGGTGCTGGCCGAGCCTCCGCCACGCCGCGAAGATCTTGCTGAGCGCACCCAGCACCGCGAAGAACCCGGCCACGGCAATCTCGCGCTGGTGGACGAGGAGCTCCACCCCCGCCTTTTCCATCTCGACGCCGCCCAGACCGATGAAGCGGGCCCCGGGTTCGCGCTCGCGGAAGGCCCGCACGAAGCCCGCCGCGTGGATGTCCCCCGAGGCATCGCCGGCGCAAACGAAGACGGTCGGCGGGTCCATCGGCCGGGGCAGGAGGCTGCCGTCCGCGGGGCTGACGCTGCTCGAGGCCCGGCTCACGTCCGGGGGGTCGGGCCGGCGGCGCCGGAGGGGTCGGCCGGCTCGATCGCGTCGGTGATTCGCAGCGCGGTGCGCAGCGCGCGCATCGCCTCCTCGGGCGTCACCGAGGCCTCCTCCCGCGTGCGGACCGCCGCGAGGAAGGCCCGCAGCTGGAGGTCGAGCGCGTCGCCTTCGCCGAGGTCGAGGGGCTCCATGCGGATCGGCTCGGGATCGTCCTCTCCCGCGTGACGGAAGATCGCTGCGCGGTTCTCGAGGAAGTCGAGGGAGAAGTAGCCGTCGGGCTGGAAGATCCGGACCTTGCGCATCGGCGTCGGGGAGACCCGGCTCGCCGTGACGTTGGCGACGCAGCCGCTCGGGAAGGTCAGGCGCGCGTTGGCGATGTCGAGCTCCGAGGAGAGGATGGCGACGCCCGCGCCCTCGACCCGCTCCGGCTCTTCGCCGACCAGCCGCAGGATGATGTCGAGGTCGTGGATCATGAGGTCGCAGACGACGTCGACGTCCGTGGCGCGCGCGGGGAAGGGTCCGAGCCGGTGGACCTCGATGAAGCGCGGGCGTTCGATCGAGTCCGCGACCGTCTGGAAGGCGGCGTTGAAACGCTCGAGGTGACCGACCTGGAGCAACCGCTTCTCGCTGCGCGCCGTCGCGAGCAGCGCCTCGGCCTCGGGGAGACTCGCCGCGATCGGCTTCTCGACGAGGACGTCGAGCCCGGCCTTCAGCGCCTCGTTCACGACCTCGTAGTGGTCGACGGCCGGCACCGCCACGATCGCCGTGTCCGCCCGGCGCAGGAGCTCCCGGAAGTCCTGGGTGTGATGGATGCCGTACGCGCTGGCGACGGCCTGGGCCCGGGAGGGGTCGATGTCCGCGACGCCGGCGAGGGTCACTTCGCCCTCGGCGGCGAGGGCGTGGAGCTTGCTCACGTGGAGCGCGCCCATGTGCCCGGCCCCGATCACCGCGACCCGGGTGGGGCCGCCGCGCTGGCGCAGCGGTGCCAGGGCCGTCACGGCGCGACCTCCGGCGGCCCTTCGAAACCCGGTGGGCCCTCGGAGGCGACACAGACGAGCGCGATTCCCGCCGCATCCGCCGAGGCGGCGACCTCCTCGGGCTCGAGCAGCACGGTCTGCCCGGCCTCGAAGGCGAACACGGAGGCCCGGGCCTCGGCGAGGGTCTTCACGGTCTCGACGCCGATCGTCGGGAGATCGAAGCGCGGGTCCTGATTCGGCTTGGCCACCTTCACCACGCAGCAACCCGGCCCCGCGAGCTCCGCGCCGCGGGCAATCGCCGCATCGGTCCCCTCGATGGCCTCGACCGCCACGACGGCGCGCTCCTTCACCACGAGGCTCTGGCCGATGTCGAGCCCGCCCATGGCCTTGGCGATCGGCCAGGCGAACCGCACGTCCGCCCAGCCGGATTCCTCCGGCGCTCGCGAGCCGAGCACGCCCTCGGGCGCGAACAGCTCGGGCAGGATCTCCGTCTGGGCGGGGAACTCGATCCCCTCGGAGGCAACCTCCTCGAGGACCGCTCCCAGCATCGAGTCGTCGCGCCGATCGGCGAGCTTGCCGAGCATGCCGATGGCCCGGGCGTCGAGGTGGAAGGACGCGAGGTCCCCGTACATGTGGGTCTTCAGGATCTTGCCGGCCATGACGGCGCGGGTCGCACCGCCGCGCAGCAGGGTGTCGATCAGCTTCTGGAGTTCGCCCAGGTGGACGACCTCGAAGGAGTCGACCGCATCGGCGAGCGCTGGATCGGTCTCTCCGTGGAAGCCGACGGCGCATACGCGCCAGCCCCGCGCGTGGGCCAGCCGCGCGAGCTCTCGGGGGTACAGCCCCCTGCCTGCGATGAGACCCAGCGTCTCCATCGGACTCCTCGGGTTGCGACGCTGCGCGCCCGGCTTCGGGGACCGGCCCGAAAGTCGGCCTCGGCAAGACGGCCTAGCGTGCGATGCCGCGCTCGGAAGTCTCCAGGAAACGCAGCAGGCGCGCCACCTCGTCCGAGGGCTCTCCTTCGGAGCGCACCCGGGCGATGGCCTCGGCCAGGGGCAACTTCGACGAGAACACGACGTGGTAGGCGTGCTTGATCGCCCGGCGCGTCTCCGGCGGGAACCCGCGCCGCTTCAGCCCCACCACGTTGATGCCGGCCACGTGGGCGCGGTCACCGGCCATCAGCGCGAAAGGCGGCGCATCCTGGGCGAGCATGGTGTTCGCCGCGGTCATCACGGACTCGCCGACCCGGCCGAACTGGTGAACGCCCGTGTAGGCGCCCAGCACGGCGTAGTCGCCGACCTCCACGTGACCCGCACACCCGACGAAACTGGCGAGGATCACGTGGTTCCCGACCTGGACGTCGTGGGCGACGTGGGCCCCGTTCATGATCAGGTTGCCATCCCCGATCCGGGTGATCCCCCCGCCCTTCTCGGTGCCGAGGTGGACGGTGGCGTGCTCGCGGATGATGTTGTCGCAGCCGACCTCGAGGTAGGAGGTCTCGCCGCCGAACTTCTTGTCCATGGGCTCTTCGCCCACGACGGCGTAGGAGAAGATCCGGGTGCGCGCACCGATCTTCGTGTTCCCGGTGACGTGGCCACCGGGAAGGATCTCGACGCCCTCGGCCAGCGTGACGTTCGGGCCCACCACCGCGAAGGGGCCGACGACGACGTCGTCGGCCAGCTCCGCGCGCGGGTCGACCACCGCGCTCGCGTGAACCTCGGCCAAGGGAGCTAGCCCTTCTTGTTGAACCGCTCGATCACCATGTCGGTGATGTCGAGCGCTTCCTTGTTGTAGAGCATGCCGCCGGCGCCGCGGGCGAGGATCAGACCGAAGCCCTTCTCCTTCCCGATCTCCTCGACGATCTGCACGAGCTTCTTCCGCAGCGGACCCTCGAGGCGCTCCTTGTCGACCTTGAACTTGTCCTCGAGCTCCTTGGCCCGGTTGTCGATCTCGGTCTTCAGCTCCACGAGGTCGAGCTGCTTCTGGTAGAGGGCCTCTTCGGAGAGCACGAAGCGCTTGCTCTTGAGCTCCTCCTGCATCTCCTTGAAGCGCTCGATCATGGGCTCGAGCTTCCCCTGGGCTTCGCGCTGCTTGCGCGACAGCTCTTCCCGGGCCGCCTTGCCCTCTTCGGTGGAGTTCAGGGCTTCGTCGATGTCGACGACGCCGATCTTGTCCTCTGCCAGGGCCGGGGCCGGGGCACCGCCCACGATGGCCAGGGCCAGCAGGCCGATCAGCCAGGCGCCGCTCGTCTTGATCATGTCTTCCTCTCTCCGGGGATGCCGGTCATGAAGGTCTCGTGGACCCGGGCGCCGAGTTGGATCGGACGCGCCCGTCAGAAATTCGTTCCGCCCACCGAGAACTCGAACACGTTCGATTCCTCGACGTCGAGCTTGTTGAGCGGGAAGCCCCAGAACACCTGCAAGGGGCCGAACGGGGAGAACCACAGGGCCCCGACGCCCGTACCGTAGCGCCAATCGCTGGTGTCGAAAACGCTCTGCCCCTCGTAGAAGGCCCCGCCCATGTCCAGGAAGACGATGCCCAGGAGGCCCAGCTGCTCGGAGATCGGGAAGCGGTACTCGAAGGAGGCCGAGAAGAACTTGTTGCCGCCGATGACGTCGGTCTCGTCCAGATCCTCGAAATCGTCGATGTCCCGGTCGTCCAGGTTGTTGCACTTGAGGTCGAGGTCGCCCTGGAAGTTGACCGGCGTCGGGTTGAACTGGGTGTTCGGCAGGGCGTCCTGACACAGGCCGTTGGCGGTGTCGCGCCCGACCGGCGCGAAGCGGTTGCCGAGGCCGCCGATGCCCGACCGCGAGAGGACCGCCCGGCGCGGTCCGACGGAGCGCGAGCGGTAGCCGCGCAGGGTGAAGGAGCCGAGACCGCCCAGGAAGTAGCGCTCGGTCAGGGGGAGCGTGATGTCCCCGTCGATGTCGTCGAGGAAGCGGACCTCGTCTTCGAAGAGCCCGGGCAGGAACGCATCCGAGTTCCCGATGAACCGCGAATCGATGTCCCAATCGTCGAACTCGTTGAACGGGATCGCCCAGCCGCCCCGGATCGTGGCCGAGAAGGTCGAGCGGCCGCCGAAGTACGGGATGAACTCCGGCGCGCGCCAGTACTTGGCGACGCGGCCCTCGAGGCGGATGAAGCGCGAGAAGCCGCCGAGCCCGGCGAACTCGGCCGAGAGGGCGAGCTGATAGCCGCGCGAAGGCACGACGCGGTCGTCGCGGGTGTCGGTGCGGTACGAGAGCCCGAGCAGGCTCGTGCTCTGACTGCCCGCGAGGATCTGGCGGAAGATCGGCGAGGAGGCGTTGACGTTGCTGCTGTCCGTCAGGTCCCGCGAGGAGAAGTTGTAGCGGAGGAAGCCGCGCGAGTTGCCCGCCTCGTCGAGGGCGTGGCTGAAGGTCAGGTCGAGTCCGGTGGTCTGCTGCTCGAAGTCCTCGAACTCGACCTCGGTGCGGAAGATCGAGCCCGAGACGCCCCAGTCGGTGCCCCCGATGTGCTGGTCCGAGAACGAGAGGAAGAAGCGGTTCGAGCGGCCGCCCCAGTCGACCGACGCGGAGACCGCCCAGCCGCGGCCGAACAGGTTGGTCTGGGAGAGGCTCCCGTTGACCACGAAGCGGTCCTGCGAGGAGAAGCCGGCGCCGAAGGAGAGCGACCCCGTCGGCCGCTCGACGACGCGCACCTCGAGGTCGAGTTCCTCGGGCTGGGTCGTCTGGACGGGCTCGAGGTTCACCTCTTCGAAGAAGCCGAGCCGCTGGAGCTTGATCCGCGAGATGTTCACCGCGCGCGCCGAGTAGAGCTGGCCCTCGACGACCTCCATCTCCTGGCGCAGAACGGTGTCGACCGTGTTCGTGTTGCCCTGGAACTCGATCTCGCGGACGAAGTAGAGCGGCCCCTTCTCCACCTGGAAGATCACGTCGATGCGCTTGGCGTCGCGGTCGACCTGGGTGCGCGGGTTGACGCTCGCGAAGTAGAAGCCCCGGTCCGTGTAGTGCTGGGTCAGCACGTCGACGTCCCGCGTCAGGCCGCCCCGGTCGAAGGTCTCGCCTTCCTTCAGGTTCAGCTTCTCGCGCAGGGTGTCGAGGTCGATGGTCTCGTCGCCCGCCACGTCGAGCCCGCCGGTCTCGTAGCGATCGCCTTCGCTGATCACGACCTTCACGACCAGACCTTCCGGCGTGGTCTGGATGTCCGGCGGCGAGATCTCGACCTCGATGAAGCCCTCGTTGGCGTAGAGATCCTCGACGCCGCGGAGATCCTGGAGGAAGACCGGCTCGGAGTAGGTTCCGGCGTTGGTGAGGAAGCGCGTGGCATGGGAGTGCCAGCGGAAGGGCTTGGTCTTCATCCCCTTGCGGAGACGCTCGTCCGAGAGCGTGGTGTTGCCCTCGAAATCGATCTTCACGAGCCGGAGCTTGCGGCCCTCGTCGACCTCGAAGTCGATCGAGACGGCGCCCTCGGAGATGTTGTCGATGCGGTAGCTGACCGAGGCCAGGTAGAAGCCCTGGGCGCGGTAGAGCGCCTCGACCCGGGCGCGGTTCTCGAAGAGCAGCGGATAGTCGAGGGTCGACCCGGTGGTGAGCGTGAGCGCGTCGCGGATGCGGTCGCCGTCGACGGAGTCGTTGCCGGTGATCGAGACGCGGCGGACGACCGGGTTCTCTTCGACCTCGAAGATCACGATGCGCCCGTCGTCGCTCTCCTCGGAGTAGACCTGGACGTTGCGGAAGAAGCCGAGGGCGTGGACCTCGAGCACGTCTCCGGCGATGCGGTCGGCGTTGTACGGATCGCCCGGACGCAGGCTGATTCGGGCACGGATGGCATCCGCCTCGATGCGCCGGTTGCCGCGGATCCGGACCTCGAAGACCCGCTCGCCATCGTCGTCGTCGGCGCGGTCGGCGCCGAAGATCAGGGTCTCGGGCACGACCTTGAAGGACACGGCCACGCCTTCGGGCGTGCGGTCGGTCTCCACGGTGGCGGTGGCCACACCGGGGAGGCCGCGCAGGTAGGCGAGGTCGCGGGAGACGGAGGCCGAGTCGTAGGGCTCACCGACCTTCGTCTCGAGCCGCTCCCGGCCGGAGCCCGGCTCGAGGATCCGCTCGCCGTCGAGCGCGACCGACTTCACGAGCCCGCGCGATTCCGAGACGAGGTCCGAGACGAGCCGGTCCGAGAGTTCGTTGATCCGGTCGAGCAGTTCCTCTTCGCTCGACGCCGTGAACACCATCGTCTCGCTCGCCGCATCGCTGTCGATGGGCGTGGTGCGGACGTCGAGGCTGAAGTTTCCCGCGAGCTCGGTGAGGCTTCCGCTCACGACGTAGTCGGCGCCGAGCTCCCGGGCGAGCCGGCGCAAAGCGATCTCCGTCAACTCGCCGGCGGCGTAGTCGACGAGGGCCTCGCGGACGATCACCGCATCGACCACGTCGATCTTGCCGCTGGCCTCGAGCCGCGAAGACAACAGATCCGCGAGGGTCTGCTCGAGATGGCCGAGGGGCTGCGCGCTGTGGATGCGGAACGGCGTGACCGCGACGAGCACCTTGATCGGGCCGCTCCGCGGCGCGGGGCCGGCCGCGGGGAACGCGCTCGGCGTCACTTCCTCGGTGGCGACCGGGGCTTCTTCCGCGGGGGGCGGGTTCTCGGCCGGAAGTTCCGACTCGGCGGGCGGGGCCTCGGCCGGAGCCGACTGGGCATGAGCGAGGGGAGCCGTGGCGGCCAGCACGAGCAGGCAGACGGCGATCGCACCCACGCGAACGGACCCAGCGGTGCGTCGCAACAAAGAACGGCCCCTCCAACACCGGCCCGGGTCGGGCCGCGGCGGCGATTCTACCGCCCCACCCCCGGCCCCGCCAAGCCCGAGAGCCAGTCATTTCCCTTGTTTTCCAAGAACTTGAGTCGGAACTCGCACGTCCGCCGCGGTGTCGGGCGGAGAGGCTTTGCGCTACGGGGTTCTCAGACGGACCCGTGCGTGACGCCGGTCTCGGCTGGGGCCCCCTCGCCCCCCGCTTCCCCACCCGTCAGCGTCACGATCCGCCCGAGCTTCTCCGCGAGGCGCTCGTTGTGGGTCACGATCACCAAGGCCGTGCCGCGGGACGCGTTCATCTCGAGCAAGAGGTCCTCGATGTGCTCGCCGGTGTCCGGGTCGAGATTGCCCGTCGGCTCGTCGGCCAGGAGCAGCAGCGGGCTCAGCACGAGCGCGCGGGCCACCGCCACGCGCTGGCGCTCCCCGCCCGAGAGCTTCCCGACCTTGTGGCGCAGGCGGGCTCCGAGGCCCACTTCTTCGAGGATCTTCTGCGCGCTCGCCTCGAGCTCGTCGCCGGCCAGGCCGCGGATCCGCCCTGGCATCATCACGTTTTCGAGGGCGTCGAACTCGGGCAACAGGTGATGGAACTGGAACACGAAGCCGAGCTGGTGGTTCCGGAAGGCCGACATCTCCTCGCGCGACTTCGCGAACAGGTCCTTGCCCTCGAAGAGCACCTGGCCGCTCGTCGGCTGGTCGAGCCCTCCCAGGATGTGGAGCAGCGTCGACTTGCCGACGCCCGACTGGCCGACGATCGCCATGCGCTCGCCGCGGGCGACGGTGAGGTCGATGCCGCGCAGGACCTCGATCTCGCCCTCCCCCGTCGAGAAGCGCTTGTGCAGGTCGACGACCTCGAGGAGCGGCCCGGCGGCGTCACTCATGGCGCAGGGCCTCCGCCGGGTCGAGCCGCGCCCCCTGGCGGCTCGGCAGGAGCGTCGCACCGAGGGAGAGCACCATGGCCAGCGTGATCACGACGCCGATCTGCACCGGATCGAACTCCCAGGGGAAGCTCTGGAGCGGGTAGACGTTGCCGGGCAGCGCGTCGATCCCGAACAGGCCCTCGACCCAGCGCTGGATGGTGTCGAGCTGGGTCGTGACGATCATGCCGGCGGCCACGCCGAGCAGCGTTCCCGAGAGGCCGATCATCGTGCCCTCGATGGCGAAGATGCGCTCGATCACCGCGTCCTCGGCGCCCATGGTCTTCAGGATCGCGATGTCCGTCGACTTCTCCATGATCAGCATGATCAGCGTCGCCACGATCATGAAGGCGGCGACGACGATGATCATCGTGAGCAGGATGAACATCATCACGCGCTCGGTCTTGAGGGCCTGGAAGAAGGACGGAAAGAACTCCTTCCAATCCACCGTGTAGAACGGCGGGCCGAGGGCGCGCTGGGCCGCCTCGCCCACCGGAAGCGAACGCACGAAGTCCTCGACCCGGACGAGCACGCCGCCGACCACGTCCTCCTCGCGCAGGAAGTCCTGGGCGGAGGCCAGATCGACGTAGGTGAAGACCTGCTCGTACTGGAGCAGCGTCGATTGGAAGACGCCCGAGACGCGGAAGCGCTTCAGGCGCGGCGCCGGGCCGAGGGGCGTCTGGGGCCCGCCGAAGGGCGAGATCACGAAGATCGGGTCGCCGACGTTGAACCCGAGGTTCCGCGCCAGGGTGTGGCCGATCACGATGCCGGGCACGGGGGTCGAGTCGTCGCCCTCGATCGGGCGGGCGTCGAAGTCGTCGAGGGTTCCTTCGAGGATGGCGTCGTCGAGCTCGCCGACGGCGCCGGTGTTGCCCGGGTCGATCCCGCGCACGCGCACCCCGACGATCTGGCCGCCCTCCCCGCGCACCATGCCCTCCGCGTCGAGGAAGGGCGAAGCGCCGAGCACCTCCGGGAGCGCGCGGACGGTTTCGATCACCTCTTCGTAGCCGGCGAAGCGGCCGCCGTGGCTGTGGATGGTGAAGTGGGCGCGGTTTCCGATCACCTCGTCGCGCCAGACGCCCGCGAAGCCGTTCATCACCGAGAGCACGGTGATGATGAGCCAGACGCCGGTCGCGACGCCGCCCACGCAGATCAGGCTGATCACGGAGATGAAGGTCTGGCGGCGCTTGGCGAAGAGATACCGGACGCCGATGAACCACTCGACGCTCCCGCGCAGACCGCCGAGCCCGGCGAAGGCCAGGGGCAGCAGCCCGAGCAGGATCGACGCGACGACGAGGCCTCCGACGAGCACGCCCAGGCCGGCCATCTCGAGCTGCGGCGCCGGCAGGAGGAAGGCGAGCAGCAGGCCGACCGCGAGCACCCCGGCGAGGATCCACGCCCATCTCTCCGCATCGGAGGCGGCGCCGGCGGCGCGGCCCCGGCGGCGCAAGAGCAAGGCGGCCGCGACCGCGAGAGCGACCCCGACCCCGGCGGCCAGGACGTTCCCGACGCCGCCCATGACCAGGGCCCAGGCCGTAGCGAGGGCCAGGCAGGTCCCGGCGGCGAGCCGGCCCGGCGAGAGCGAGCGCAGCAGCAGGGCGACGGCCCCCATCGAGAGCGCGACGCCGACCGCACCCACACCGAAGGCGACCCGTCCGAGCGTCGCCTCGTCGAGATCGACGGTGACGGTCTCCGGCGTGATCGCGCCGGCGAAAGCCAACCCCGCCAGCAGCGCCCAGACCACGCCGACCGCCCCGATCCACAGCGGGCTCCGAGCCGTCCGCGCGAAGCGGTCGAGCACCACCACCGCGGAGGTGAGGAAGAGCACGACCATCGCCACCAGCCCGAGGGCCAGGGCGACGATGAACGAGAACGCGACCGTCCCGCTCGCCGCCGTGAGGGCGTCCACCAAGGCGCTCGCGGGCATGGGTCAGTCCCCGGCTTCGCCGTCGGGCGCGTCTTCGGACGCGCCGTCGACCGAGTCTTCGGACGCTTCGGGGCGCATGTGCGGGAAGAGCTTCACCTCGCGCAGGGAGGGTGCGTCCGCGAGCACCATGGCCAGGCGGCCGACGCCGACGCCGAGCCCCCCCGTCGGCGGCATGCCGTGCTCCATGGCGCGCAGGAACGCTTCGTCCATCGGGTGGGCCTCGTCGTCGCCCTCCCCGCTCGCGCGGCTCTGCTGCTCGAAGCGCTCGCGCTGGACCTCGGGGTCGTTGAGCTCGCTGAAGGCGTTCCCGACCTCCATGCCGGCGATGAAGATCTCGAAGCGCTCGGCCACGCGCGGGTCCTCGCGGGATTCCTTCGCGAGCGGCGAGATCGCCACCGGGTGGTTCGTGATGAAGGTCGGCTGCACGAGGCTCGGCTCGACGTGCTCGCTGAAGAGGTCGTCGACCAGGACGCCCCAGGTCGGCGCATCGCCGGGATCGAGCCCCTTCTCCTTCACGGCGGCCCGCAGGGATTCCACGTCCTCGGCCGCCTGGATGTCGACGCCGGTCGCCTCGAGCACGGCGTCGCGCATGGAGCGCCGCGGCCACTCGACGTCGAGCTCGATCTTCGTTCCCTGGAACTCGATCGTCCCCGTGCCGAGCACCTCCTTCGCGATCTGCTTCACCATGCCTTCCACGAGATCCATCATGTCCTCGTAGTCCGCGTAGGCCTGGTAGCACTCCATCATCGCGAACTCGGGGTTGTGCTTCTTGGACACCCCCTCGTTGCGGAAGTTCCGCCCGATCTCGTAGACGCGGTCGAGGCCACCGATCACGAGCCGCTTCAGGTAGAGCTCGTCGGAGATGCGAAGGAAGAGATCCTGACCGAGCTGGTTGTGGTGCGTCGTGAAGGGGCGTGCGTTCGCTCCGCCGTAGATCGGCTGGAGGACCGGCGTCTCCACCTCGAGGAAGCCGCGCTCGTCGAGGAAGCGGCGCATCGCGGTCACGATCCGGCTGCGCAGGATGGCGATCTCCCGCGCGCGCGGGTTCGCGATCAGGTCGAGGTAGCGCTGGCGAAAGCGGGCCTCGACGTCCTGCAGACCGTGCCACTTCTCGGGAAGCGGGCGGAGCGCCTTGCTGAGCAGGGTGATCCGGCGAGCGTCAACGGTGAGTTCGTCGGTCTTCGTCCGCCACACGACGCCCTCGACCCGCACGAAGTCCGCCACGTCCATCTGCTTGGCGAGGGCGAAGACCTCCGCCTCCACCTGCTGCTTGCGGATGCTCACCTGGATGCCCGTGCCGTCCTCGACGAGCTTCCAGAAGCGCAGCTTCCCGAAGGAGCGCGAGGCGACGATGCGCCCGACGATGGCGGCCTCGGGCGCCTCGGCTTCGAGGGTCTCCGCATCCTTCTCGTCGTGGGCCGCACGCACCTCGGCGATCGGGACGTGCGCTCCGGTGCGCGGCGGAAACGGGTCGATGCCCTCCGCCCGCAGCGCGGCCAGCCGCTCGGCGCGGACCTGTCGCTCCTGTTCGCTCACGAAGCCTCCCTGAGATCCGGATTCAAGAGCCGCCCCCGCGGATTCAAGAGCCACCCCCGGCGTTGTGTAGCAGCGTCGCACGGATGAACGCGTCGAGGTCGCCGTCGAGCACCGCCTCGGTGTTGCCGATCTCGAGCTTGGTCCGGTGGTCCTTGATGCGCTGGGACGGGTGCAGCGTGTAGGAGCGGATCTGGCTCCCGAAGCCGATCTCGCGCTTCTCCCCGCGCAGGGCGTCCATCTCTTTTTCCTTCTCGAGACGGTAGTGCTCGTAGAGCCGCGCGCGCAGCACCTTCATGGCCGCCGCCTTGTTCTTGTGCTGGGAGCGTTCGTTCTGGCACTGCACGACGATCCCGGTCGGCTCGTGGGTGAGGCGCACGGCCGAATCCGTCTTGTTCACGTGCTGCCCGCCGGCGCCGCCGGCCCGGTAGGTGTCGATGCGCAGATCCTTGTCGGCGATCTCGACGTCGACGCCCTCGTCGATCTCGGGGAAGACGGCCAGGCTCGCGAAGGCCGTGTGGCGGCGGGACTGCGAATCGAAGGGGGAGATCCGGACCAGCCGGTGGACGCCCTGCTCGGTGTGGGCGTAGCCGTAGGCGTGGTCACCGATCACGTTCAGCGTGGCGCTGCGGATGCCGGCCTCGTCGCCCGGCTGCACGTCGAACAGTTCGGTCTTGTAGCCGCGCCGCTCCGCCCAGCGTGTGTACATGCGCAGGAGCATCTCGGCCCAATCGCAGGCGTCGGTACCGCCGGCCCCCGCGTTGATCGAGAGGATGGCGTTCGACGCGTCGTGCTCCCCGGCCAGCAGGCGGCGGAGCTCCGCGTCTTCGAGGGCGCCCTCGGCCGAGCCGAGCTTCCCGGCCGCCTCGGCGAGCGTGCTCTCGTCCTCCGCCTCGGTGGCGAGTTCGAGCAGGACTTCGGCTTCCTCGAGCTGCTCCGCGAGCGCGTCGAAGACCTCGAGCTCGCGCTCGACCGCGCGCTTGTCGCGCAGCACGCCCTCGGCGCGCTCGCGATCCTCCCAGAGGTCGGGCTTGGCAGAGGCCTCCTCGAGCTCGGCGGCCCGTGCGCGCAGACCCTCTACGTCAAAGACGCCCCCGGAGCTCGCCGAATCGGGCCTGCAGGGCGCGCAGGCGGTCGGCCAGCTCCGTGGGGTCGAGTTCCTGGGCAGTCGCGCTCATGAGCCTTCCTTCGGTCCGTCGGGCCGCCGCCAACGCCTTGCGGAGGCGACGATCATGGCCAGGGTCGCGAGCCAACAGGCCTTCGCGAAGTGGTCCCCGTGCCGTGCGTAGTACGTCTTTCGTTCGTCCGGGGTTCGCAGCGGCACGTCGGCGACCAGGAACCCCTCCTCGAAGATCTCCGTCTGCTCCCGCACGCGCCCCCGCGCGTCGATGAAGGCCGAGACTCCCGTGTTCGCCGCTCGCGCCGTCCACACCCGGTTCTCCGCGGACCGCACCGCGGTCATCGCGAGGAACTGGTAGGGAGCCCCCGTCCGGCCGTACCACGCGTCGTTGGTGATCGCGAGCAGGACGCCGGCCTCGTCGTCCACGAAACGACGCACGAGATCCGGAAAGATGAGTTCATAGCAGATGGGAATCCCGGCGGTCACGGGCTCGGCGCGGCCGGGGACCGCGATTTCGAGCGCCTCGGGCCCGCTGCCGTGGGTCACGTTGTCGTCGGCGATGCCGCGCGCGACCGCCTGGAAGAAGCGGCCGACCAGTGCGCGCAGGGGAACGTACTCGCCGAAGGGCACGAGGTGGGACTTGTCGTAGCGGCCGCGGACCGCCTCGCCATCGAGCACGAAGGCGCTGTCGTAGAAGCGGTAACCCGGGCGGTCGTCGCGGCGCTCGATGGCGACGGCCCCGACGACGAGCGTCGCACCGGTCTCCTCGGCCAGGGCGAGCAGGCGCTCCCGGGTGGGCTCGCTGTGGTTGACCGAGCCGGGGACGGCCGTCTCGGGCCAGAGGATCCAGCGCGCGCCCTCGGCCGCCGCTTCGCGGGAGAGCCGTTCGTAGATCGCGAGCGTCCGGTCGGCCCACTCGGGGCTCCACTTCACGCCCTGGCCGATGTTGCCCTGGACGACCGCGATCCGGACCGGCTCGCCCTGGGCGGCATCGGGGCCCCGCGCGAGGAACCCTCCCACGACGTGGGCGACCACCACCCCGGCCAGCGCCACGGCGGAGAGCCCGCGTCCCCGCCCGCGCAGGGCTTCGAGCGCGCCCATCCCGCCGAGGACCGTCAGGAACGAGAGGCCGTAGACCCCGGTCCAGGTCGTCAGGGGGAGCAGCAGCGCGTTCTCGTGCTGGGCGTAGCCGAGGGTCGCCCAGGGGAATCCCGTCAGCGCGAAGGAGCGCAGGTGGTCGAGCGCCGTCCAGAGCGCGGCGGCCCCGAGCGGGCGGAGCAGCGGATGGTCCGGAACGCGGCCGGCGAACGCCCCGAACAGGGCCGGGAACGCCGCGATGTAGAGGGCCAGGCCCGCCGGCGCGATCAAGCCGACGAAGAACGGCGCCTCGCCGTAGTGGAACGTGACGACGTAGATCCAGTGCAGGATGGCCGTGTGCGCCGCCCAGCCGGCCAGGAAGCCGAGGCCGGCGGCGCGCCGGGCCGGGAGCCCTTCGAGCCCGAGCCAGAGGAAGGCCGGCGCGAGCCAGCCCACGAACATCCCGAGGTCGAGCACGCCCCCGGCGATCGGGTGCGGGAAGGAGAAGAAGGACGCGAGCACGTAGGCCGCGAGCCAGCCGATCCGCCGACGGCCCGTCATCGTTCGAGTTCCCGCCGACAAACCCCGAGCTCCGGCGTCAAAGCCCGAGCTCCCGGCGCAGGCGGCGCTCCTCGGCCTGCATGCGGCGCGCTTCGTCGTCTTCTTCGTGGTCGTGGCCGAGCAGGTGCAGGACGCCGTGGATCGTCAGGACCGCGAGCTCCCGGTCGAGGCCCCGGTGGGCGGCCCGGGCCTGGCGCGCCGCCTGCTCGACGCCGATCACCACGTCGCCGAGGAGCTTGCCGCGGTGGTCGGCGTGGTCGCCCTCGAAGAGCGAGAACGAGAGCACGTCCGTCGGCCGGGGCTTGCCGCGGTACTGGGCGTTCAGCTCGGCGATGCCGTCGTCGTCGGTCAGGGTCAGGGAGAGCTCGGAGCGCGCGTGGCCCAGGGCCGCCAGCACCTTCCGGGCGCGTTCGAGCAGGAGCTTCGTATCGGCTCGGGGGAGGCCCGGGGCCTCGGGGGGCCCGGCCAGGCGAACGGTCATCGGCCGGCGGTGCCCGGACTCATCGGCCGTTCGAGCCCGGCTTCTCTTTCGGGGAGCCGCCATTCGGGTTGCGGTCCGCGAAGCGCTCGTAGGCGTCGATGATCGTCTGCACGAGCGGGTGCCGGACGACGTCGTTCTTGCTGAACTCCATGAAGCCGATGGCGTCGACGCGGTCGAGGATCCGCAGCGCCTCGACGAGTCCGCTGTCGCGCGGCGTGGGCAGATCGATCTGGGTGATGTCGCCGGTGACGATGGCGCGCGAGCTGAAGCCGAGCCGCGTCAGGAACATCTTCATCTGCTCGCGCGTCGTGTTCTGTGCCTCGTCGAGGATGACGAAGGCATCGTTCAGGGTGCGGCCGCGCATGAAGGCGAGCGGCGCCACCTCGATCACGCCGCGCTCGACGAGTCGGGCCGCCTTCTCGAAATCCATCATGTCGTGGAGCGCGTCGTAGAGCGGGCGCAGGTACGGGTTCACCTTCTCGGCCATCGTGCCGGGCAGGAAGCCGAGCCGCTCCCCCGCTTCGACCGCCGGGCGGGTCAGCACGACGCGCGAGACCTCGTGGCGGTTCAGGGCCGCGACCGCCATCGCCATGGCGAGGTAGGTCTTGCCCGTGCCCGCCGGCCCCACGGAGAAGACGAGGTCGTGCTGCTGCATCAGCTCGATGTAGCGGCGCTGGGAGAGGTTCTTCGCCCCGATCCGGTGGCGTGAGCCGACCGCCGAGAGCACGTTCTCGTAGACCTTGTCGAGGTTCACGTCCGGGCTCTCGTTCACCATCCGAACGGCGTCCTGGACGTCGCGCCCGTCGAGGCTGCGCCCCTGTCGCACCTGGGCGTAGAGTTCCTCGAGCACCTTGCGAGCGGTCGCCACGCCCTCGGGCGTTCCGACGAGCCGGACTTCGTTGCCCCGCGCGTGGGCATCCACGCCGAGTTCGTCTTCGAGGATGCGAAGGGTGCGATCGCCGTCGCCATACAGCGTGGCCGCCGTCGGGTTGTCGTCGAAGATCAGGGTCTCGCGCGTCTGTGCGTCTTGCCGCGGGATGTGGAGCCCTCGAATGGGATCGGAAGCAACGGGAGCGTCGGCGCTCCGGGACGAGAGCGCCTAGCGCTCCGGTGCGAGCAGGACGAAACCGTCTTCGCGCGCGGAGTAATAATAAGGGCGCCCCTGGGCGTCCGCCAACGCCTCCCGGGCGACGTAGCCACGCTCGGCCAGCTCCTCGAGACGGGCCGGCCAGGCCCCCTCGACGAAGCGGTGCGCTTCCACCGCGGCGCGCAGGCGTTCGACCCCGAAGGCCGCGCGGGCCGCGGCCAGGGGATCCTCCTGGACGTCGAAGGGCGCCGGCGCCGGCGGGTCCGGCTGGGCGGAGACGAAACCGAGGCCCGCGAGAAGAGCGGCCAGGGGCAGCGCCGCCGAGAGCCCCTCGAGCGGCAGCCGACGGCGCGCGCGCGGCGGCGTCGGCGGGCTCTCCGAAGCTTCGACGGGCGTGTCGAGCTTCACGAGGTCGTCCCCGGCGAGCCCGTCCAGGGCATCGAGCACCTGGGTCGGATCGAGCCGGCTGCGCAGGATGACCTCGGCCAGATCGCGCTCGCCGTCGATCAGGCCGTAGACCGTGCGCGTGGCCGGGTCGAGTTCTTCCATCTGGCGCGGCGTCGGGAAGGCGTCGCGCGTGGGCGTGCCCGCTTCGCTGCCGATCGCATCGAGCCGCTCTTCGAGCTCGATCAGCGCCATGTCCGCCTTGCCCGCGAGGGCCTCGGCATGGATCCCGTCGACGCCGTCGGCGGGCGGCTGGGTGTCGTCCGAGGGCAGGAGCTGGAAGGAGCCGCGGCGGAATCGGACCAGCGCGAGGACCGTCTCCTCGAGCGGCGCCGGTTCGGCCTCTTCGCCGACGAGGGCGGCGACGAGCCGGCCCTCCGAGAGGACGAGCCGGTGCGAGACGCCGTCGATCGTCACCCGCAGCGCGCCGGTCCGCTGTTCGCGCGCGATCAGCCGCAGCAGGTCCGCGAGGCGGATGTCTTCGAGCGTCCCTTCGAGCAGAAGGCTCATGCGCGGGCCCTCCGTGCGGCGAAGGTCGTCCCCGCGTAGACGAAGAGGGCCAGGGTGGCGAGGCTCGCGAAGGCGAAGGGGCCGACGAGTCCGACGGCGAAGGGGTCCGCGACGACGCCGTTGCGCAGGGCGATGGCCGCCGCCGCGAAGGAGGCGGTGAGGCACGAGACCAGGGCGAGCCAGGGACGGCCGGCCGACAGACCGGCCGCACCGGGAACGCAACGATCCGCGAAGCGCGCGGTCAGGCTCCGCAGGGCGCGCAGCGGGGCGTTCGCCCACGGCCCGCCACAAAGGGAACAGCGGCGCTCGTCGGCATCCCCCGCCCCGAGGTCGCAGTCTTCGCAGCGGCGCTCTCCGCAGGCGCCGCACGGCTGGCCGGCCCGACGCCCCCGTCCCAGCGCCAGGCCGAGCACGGCGACGGCGCCGAAGGCCGCGAGGGCGGGGTCCGTCGACCCCGTCAGGCGGCCCCTACCGAAGGGGTCGCGCAACGCGGCCGCGACGGGCCCACCCTCGGCCGCCGCGCCGAGGCGTCGGCGGAGGTCCGAGACCGGCCAGGCCAGGTCGACGGCCAGGCGGCCGTCGCCACGAAGCTCCGCCAGCTCCCGCACCGTCGAGCCGGAGATCGAGTGCGCGGCTTCGAGCGCGGCCTGCTGTTCGGCGAGTTCGATGCGGCTCCCGTGGACCTGGGCCAGGTTGAACTGGATCTCCGCGCGGCGGCGCGCGGCGTAGGCATCGCGGTAGGAAGCGATCGCACCCTCGCCGTCGCCCCGTGCCAGGCGGAGGTTCGCCACCTGGTTCAGGACCACCGAACTCTCGGAGGCCGGCTCCCCGATCGCGGCGAGCCAGCGCTCGGCGCCGTCGAGGTCCCCGCTCCGGCGGCTCCACTGCGCGAGTGCGTAGGCCGCGGCCGGGTCGTTCGGCGCGCGCGCGGCGAGCCGTTCGCGCTCCGCCGTCGAGAGATCGCCGACGTGGGCGCTGCGTACCGAGAGCGTGTCCGGATCCGCATGGAGCGCCGCGATCCAACGCCCGGTCTCCGCGGTCAGCGGATAGATGGCCAGCCCGACGCCGGCGATCGCCGCGAGCAGGGGCACCCGTTCGCGTCCCGGCGCCCACAGGAACGCCCACGCAAAGGCACCGACGGCCAGACCCGCTAGGCCTTCCCCCGTCCAGGCCGGCATCAGGATCGCGACGAGCAGGGCGGCGACGAGGGCCTGTGCGAGCCCCGGACCGAGGCCCCCGAAACGGTGGGAGAGATCGTGACGGGCGCGCGACGTGGCGCGTACCGCGCAGAGCAGGAGAAACAGAATCCCCCCGCCGACGAGTGCCCAGGCGACGACGCGGGTCGCCGTCGCACGCCACCAGAGCGAGGCCACCAGGTTGCGTTCGAGTTCGAAGACGCCGCGCGCGAGGTGACCGAGGCCGGTGACCGAGCCGGAGCTGCGAGCGAGTGCGCCCCAGGCGGCCGGCAGCCCGGGCGCGAGGCGCGTCGCGGCACGGGCGCGCTCGGCCTCGCTGCCGAGATCCGTCGCCAGGAGCAGACCCCGCGCGGCGGGCTCCGCGCTTCGCATGCCCATGGCCGAGGCCTCCCGGCGAACGCGTTCGACGCGCACGTCGAGCCCTTCCTCCGGCGACGCGGCGCGGAACGCGTCGCTCAGGCGCGTGACGGGCGGGCGGCCTGCATCGCCCGGGGCGAGGCCCGCGGCCGCTTCCTGCGGTGCGGCGCCCGCTTCGGGCGCGGCTTCGTCCGGGGCCTCGGCGTTCGCCGCGGTGACCGCCACGAGCACGCACGCCGCGAACGACAGGAACACGGTCCCGCGCGCGACCCGGGCCGCGGCCGAGGCCGCGGCGGCTGCAAAGCGCTGCAATGAGATCGCCAAGCCCCCTCCGGAACAAACGAAATCCCCTGTCGTATCGGCTTCCGAGGCGCTCGGCTGGAGGCCGGAGGCGGCCTTGGGGGCATCCCCGGGGGCCTCGGCCCGGAGCTCCAGGAGGGGCCCTGCGGGCCCGGCCCCGCGGGTCGATTTTTCCTGCCGGCCCGCTATGTTTCGCCGCCCAGCGGCCCCAGGGCCGCCGTCCTCGAAGGAGCCTCCGTGGCGAACCACAAATCGGCGGTCAAGCGTGCCCGCCAGAACGAAGTCCGCCGAGCGCGGAACCGCGCCGTGAAGACCCGTGTCCGGGCGACCCTCAAGCGGGCCCAGGAAGCCGTGGATTCCGGTGCCGACGATGCCGCGGCGCTCACGCGCCTCGCCGAGAGCCAGCTTCGCCGGGCCGCCAGCAAGGGCGTGATCCCGGCCAAGCGCGCCAGCCGGCTCGTCTCGCGCCTCGCCAGCCGCACCCAGTAGTGCCTCTTCTTCGCTCCATCGGGGTTTCCCCCGATGCGAGCGGAGCCCGATCGGTCCCCCGATCGAGGCGTCTCAGGCAGACAGACCCATCACCAGACGTTCGAGGGCCAGGCCGGGAGAGATCCCGCCGCGGCCCTTCAGGGTGAGGTCCACCTCGTGGATGGCGTCGATGCAGCGGCGCAGCCGCGCCGGCGTGTAGCGGCCGGCCTGCCGCTGGAGCTTCTTCACGACGAACGGCGGCCCGAGGGGCTGCTGCCCGCTGCGCACCCGCAGGAGCTTGCGGAAGTGGTTCGCGAGCGAACCGAGCAGGGCCGGCGGCGCCGCACCTCCGCCGAGAAGCTTGCCGAGCACGCCGAGGGCCGCCGCCCCCCTGCCCTCTCCGATGGCGTCCGTCAGTTCCCAGATCGGCTCCTCGGCCACGTCGCTCGTCGCCGTCGCCACGTGGGCGCGGCCGACCGGCGTGTCCGGGCCGGCCAGCAGCGCGACCTTGGCGATCTCCTGGCGCAGCATCAACAGCTCGGGCCCGATGCGTTCGGCCAGCGCCTCCGCGGCACCGGCCTCGAATTTCACGCCCTGACGTTTCGCCTCCGCCTTCACGAAGGACTGGAGCGATCGGCGGTTCTTCGGGGCTTCGCACTCGACGACGCCACCGGCCGAGGCGAAGGCCTTGGCCCAGCGCCCCCGGCGATCCGCCTTCGCGGCCGTCACCACGAGCACGACGCTGGCCTCGGGCGAGAGGTCCGGCACCAGCTCGGCGAGGGCCTCCACGAGCTCGCGCGATCCGGCGCGGCGTTCCTCGATGCCCTGGAGACAGACCAGGCGCCGGGGCGCCATCACCGGGAGCATCGCGAGGGCGTCGCGGAGCTGGGCGGGCGTCGTGGAAGAAGCGGGCAGGAGGTCCCAGTTGAAGTCGGCGGCGCCTTCGGCCAGGACGATGCGCCGCAGGGCCGCGAGGGCGTCATCGCGCAGGAGCGCCTCTTCGCCGGCCAGGAGGTACGCGGGGCGAACCTGCCCGCCCTCGAGCTCCTCGCGAAGCTCTTCGGGGGTCACGGCCTGGCGCCTTCCGGGTTCACGGGGTGGCGTCCTCCGCGGTCAAGGCGTGGCGGACTCGTAGAGCGAGTCGTACACGCGGTCGGCCAGGACGCTCGCCATGCGATGGATGGTTTCGCGCCGGTTCTTGCGGGTGGCCTCGATGTCGGGGCTCGAGGTGTAGAAGTCGCGCTCGTACTGCGCCCGCCCGTCCAGGACGAGCGGCTCGCCATCGCCGTTGCGGGCGGCGAGCTGGATCTGGAGGAAGACCTCGTACTCGAGGGCCAGGACCACCGAGGAGAAACTGCGGGGCTGGATGATCAGGCTCGAGACGGCGCCGGAGATCACGATGTCCGCCGCTTCGGGATCTTCGATCAGGCGGAGGCCGCTGCGCTGGAGCGCCTCGCGCCGGAGGGCTTCGAGCACGACGGCTTCGACGCCCGGCTCGTAGCTCTCATTGCTCAGGGGCTCGATCGCCAGGGTCTCCGCATCGGGGAAGGCGCCCTGGTAGCGGACCATCGAGTAGCCACAGCCCGCGGACCCGACGAGGACGGCCAGGAGGAGGGCCAGGAGCGTTCGATTCGAAGTGCGTCTCACGAGGCGAGGTCATACCAAAATCCCCGCCCTCTTTCACCGCGGGATGGCCCGCTGGGTCACCGCGGGACCCGCTGGCGGCTCACTCGAGCTTCAGCAGCGACTTCGCGACGGAGAGCACCTGGTTCGCCTGGATCGGCTTCGTCAGATACTCGTTGGCCCCGAGGGTCAGCGCGCGGGCACGGTCTTCCTTGGCGCCTTCGGTCGTGATGACGCAGACCGGCATCTCCTTCAGGCTGTCCTCGCCCCGGATCAGGCTGATCAGCTTGAGGCCGTCCATGACCGGCATGTTGATGTCGATCAGCGCCAGGTCGAAGTGGTCGCTCGTCACCTTGCGCAGGCCGTCCATGCCGTCCTGGGCCTCGACGATGTCGACGTCCTTCAGACGCTTCAATGCGAAGGTGAGCAGCTGCCGCATCATCGGGCTGTCCTCGACGATCAGGATCCTGTGCTGCGCCATGGTTTCGTCCTCCTAAGCGACCCTTCCGGGCCACCCGTTCGCGGCCCGCTCGGGCCGCGCTTCACTTCGTGAGCAGATCGATGAAGCCCTGGATGGTGTTGAGCTTGCGTTCCGACTGCGAGTACAGCTGCGCGGCGAAGATCGCCGTCGCCGCGTGGCCGGCCAGGAGCGTGAACAGCTCGTGGTCGAGTGGCGTGAAGGATTCCTTCTGCTCGAGCAGGCTGTAGATGGCGATCGCACCGATCGGCCGGTCCTGGACGCGCAGCGGGATGCACGCGATGGGCGACTCCCAATCGTTCGAGGTGCCGGTCTCCCCGCAGAACGTCTCACCCGAGGACACCGAGCCACCGATCACGCCGGCGCCCGGAGCGATCTTCGGGAAGGTCGAGGTCTCGACGCCCTCGGAGGCGACCGCCTCGAGTGCGCCCGACTTCTCGTCCTGCACGTAGACGGCGAAGACCTCGGCGCCGATCAGGTTGATCACGATCTCGATGATGATCTTCAGCACTTCGCCGAGGGCGAGCGTCGAGTGGAGCTGGTAGCTCGCGACGTAGAGGTTCGCGAGGTTGTTGTTCTCCTCCTCGATCTCCAGATACCGCTCGGCGAACTGCCGGTTCTCCGCCTCGACGAGCTTCAGGCGCTCGAGGACGGTGTCCTTCTCGGCCTTCAGCTGATCGATCTGCGAGAGCAGCTGCCCCCGCAGATTGTCCCACTCCGTCGGATCCGTGGCCGCCTCGCGGGCGCCCTCCTGGATCGAAAGGAGGTGGTGGCGCAGGCGCTCGTTCTCCTCGAGAAGTTCCTTCGTGAAGTCCGCACCCTGCTTGAACAGGGTGAGGAACTCGTCGGCCCTTCCGAACACCTTCGATTCGTCGCTCATTGCGACCCCTTCCCGTCGTCGGCGATCCCGGTCTGGATCGCCCGTCCGATCGAACCCAACGGCAGCACCGCGTCGACGCATCCGGTCTGGATGGCCTGCTGCGGCATGCCGAAAATCACGGCCGTTTCTTCCGATTCCGCGACGATGGTCCCGCCGTGCTGCTTCACGTCGCAGACGCCGGCGCGCCCGTCGTTCCCCATGCCCGTGAGCACCACCGCCTGGAGCTTCGGGCCGTAGGCCTTGGCGGCCGAGCGGAAGAGCCGGTCCACCGAGGGGGCGTACTTCTCGCCCTGCGAGCGCTCCACGAGCCGGGCCAGCATCCGCCCGCCGGTGTTCTCGATCTCGAGGTGCTGGCCGCCGGGTGCAACGAGCACCGTGCCCGGTTCGGGCCGGTCCCCGTCGCGCGCTTCACGCGCCGTGAAGCAGGTGAGGCGGTCGATGCGCTCGGCGAAGCCCTTGGTGAAGCCCTGGGGCATGTGCTGCGCCACGAGGATCCCGAAGGGCGGAGGTTCGGAGAAGCTCCCGAGGATCTTCATCAGCGCAGCGGGGCCTCCCGTCGACGAACCGAACACGACGACCTTCGGCACCGGCGCGGGCTTCGCGGGCTCGAGCGGCGGGCGCGTCAGTTCGTAGGGCGAGGCGAGCTGCTCCTTCACCTTGTCGATGCGGAGCTGGCGGATGGCGTGAACCTTGCGGATCACCTCCTGCTGGATCGTCTCGAGTTCGGGGGTCGGCCGCGGCGTGGGCTTCGCGATGAAGTCGACCGCGCCGAGTTCGAGGGCCTTGAAGACCTCCTCCTCACCCGCGCGTCCGCTGATCACCATCACCGGCGTCGGCATCTTCGCCATCACCAGCCGCAGGAACGTGAAGCCGTCCATGCGCGGCATCTCGAGATCGAGGGTGATGAGGTCGGGCTTCAGCTTGAAGGCCTTCTGCAGCGCTTCCTCGCCGTCGCGCGCCGAACCCACCACCCGCACCAGGGGCGAGGTCTCGAGCATGCGCGTGATCGTGCGGCGGCTGAACGCCGAGTCGTCGATCACGAGGACTTCGATGAGGCCGTGCTCGCTCACACGTCCCCCTTCCGGCGCCCGTGCATCGGGCCGTCCACCCGGGCGATGGCCGCTTCGGCGGCGCCGTGCCAGCGGTCCCCCCGCTCCTCGCCCACCGCGGGCTTGCGATAGACCATGTCGTTGCGGAGGTGGTGGAGCTGGAAGTCGTTCGAGAGGTTCAAGAGCGACTCCGAGTGCCCGACCAGCAGATACCCCGCCGGCGAGAGCTTGTCGTGGAACGTGCGCACCACGCTCGCCTTGGTCTCGGTGTCGAAGTAGATGATCACATTCCGGCACAGGATCACGTCCATCGTCGGCAGGATCGCGATCTTCGACTGGTCCACCAGGTTCAGGTGGATGAAGTCGACGTGGTGCTTCACCTCGTCGCGGATCGCATAGGAGCCATCCTTCTCGACGAAGTACTTCTCCTTGAAGTAGGAGTCGGTGTCGCGGAAGGACGCCTCGCGATAGACCCCGCGCCGCGCCTTCTGGAGCACGCCGCGCGAGATGTCCGAGGCGTAGACGTGGAGATCACGCCCGGGTTCGAGGCCGGCTTCGCGCGCGAGCATCAGGATCGTGTAGGGCTCCTCGCCGCTCGAACAGCCCGCGCTCCAGATCGTCACCGGCCCCGGCTGGTTCTGGAGGCGCTCGGGGATGATCTCGTTGACCAGGGCGCGTAGCGGCGAGAGCTCCCGGAAGAAGTAGGTCTCGTTGGTGGTGAGCGCGTCGATGGCCGCGGCCATTTCTTCCGCACCGTCGCGCTCACTGCGCAGCAGGTAGTGGTAGGCGCCGTAGCTCTCGACTTCGATCTCGCTCATCCGCCGGGCCAGCCGCTTCTCGAGCAGGAAGCGCGATTCCGGGCCGAAGTGCAGGCCGCAATGCGCCCGGAAGAGTTCGCAGAACATGCGGAACTCCGAATCCGTGAGCGGGGCGATGTCGGCACCGGCCGAGAACATCTGCGCCTAACCCTCCAGCCGCTTGAGCGCGCGCAGGATCGCGTCGCGGACGAAGTCGTCCTGTTCCGTTTCGAGCCGGCGCAGGATCGCCGGGACCGCCTGGGCGACGCCCCGCTCCGAGAGCGTCGCGATCGATTCGGCGCGCACCGACCAGTGCGGATGCGCGGCAAGCGGGATCAGCTCCGAGACGGCCGCGGCATCGCCGTGCTTGCCGATGCAGGCGATGGCCGACAGCACGAGCTCTGGATCCTCGAAGGAGAGCACCGGGATGCAGGCGTCCGCCGCGGCCTGCCCGCCGAGGGCCTGGAAGGCCTCGGCCGCCGCCATGGCGACGACGCCCTCGTCGGAGAGCCCCCGTGCGAGGGTGGCCACCACGCGCTCCCGGCCTTCGTCGCGGGACGACTGGGCCCCCCAGCCGCCGAGCGCGCGCAGGGTCGCGGCCCGGACGCGGGCGTCTTCGTCGTCGGCGAGGCGTTCGAGGTCGTCGACCACGTCCGGGATGCGTGAGGTTCCGAGAGCGCGCGCCGCCGCGATGCGAACGGCCGGGCTCTCGTCGGCGAGGGCGAGCCGCAGGGGCTCCGCGGCGGACTCCGCATCGAGCCGTCCGAGCGCGTGGACGGCCGCCCGACGGACGGAGGGGCTCTCGTCCCGCAGCAGGTGCGTGACGATCCCGGCGTCCGCGGCGCTGCCGATGCGGCCGAGCACGGTGGCGATGGCCAGGCGGACGGGCTCACTCGCTCCGTTCAGGCGGGCACCGAGCAGCTCGAGCGTCTGCTCGGTCGCGAGGGGCGAAGCACCGTCCTCGGGGCGGGCCAGACCGACGAGGGCGTCGACCACCGCCGAGAGTTCGTCTTCACCGGCCGCGTCGTCGAGCTCGGCGGCGGCTTCCAGGCGCCGGACGAGAGCCGGCAGCGCGTCCGCGCAGTGGCGGCGGCCGAGCGCGCGGGCGGCGGCGGCGCGAAGCCGTCCTTCGGAATCGTCGAGGGCGACGAGAAGGCGCGCTTCGCCGCTCTCGCCGCGCGTCTGGCCGAGGACCTGGCAGGCGAGCTCGCGCGAGTCGGGCGGCAGGGTCTCCCACCCGGCTTCGAGGGCCTGTTCGGTCAAGGGCCCCATCGCAGCGAGCGTGGCGGTCGCCACGTCGGCGAGCGCTTCGTCGCGGCCCGCCAGCAGTACGGGCAGGACGACGTCGGCGTTTCGCAGCAGGCCGAGGAACTGGACGAGCACGAGGCGCGTCGCGAGATCGGCGGTCTCGAGGCGTTCGGCGCCGTCCGCGGTCAACCGTTCCGCGCTCGACGCGGTCTCCGAGATGCGCTCGATCAGCCAGCCGGCGCGAACGCCATCGAGGCGGGCGAGCATCCGCAACAGCGACTCCATCGCCGCTTCGCAGCTCGCACGCGAGGTTCCGAGCAGTCCCTTCAGGAGGAACTCGACGGCCTGGTCGCTGTCGGTGTGGCCGAGCACGGCGAAGGCCGCCGGACGGAGCACCGGGTCGTCGAGAACCCCGACGAGGTCCTGGGCCGCGACGGGCTGCTCCAGACGCGAGAGCGCGCGCAGGGCCGAGAAGCGAACCAGCCGGTCCTCGTCCTCGCGTACGGCGGCGGCGAGGAGTGCCGGGCCGACGCGGCGGTCTTCGATGCCGCCGAGGGCATCGGCAGCGGCGCCTCGGACGTTCGGGTCGGGATCGTCGAGGATCTCGATCAGCCGGGTCGTGGCCCGCTCGTCGGCGATGCCGGCCAGCGCGTCGACGACGAGCTTGCGCACGTCGACGTCGGCGTCCTGGGTGGCTTCGATCAGGCGCGGAACCACCCGCGGCCCGGATCGCACGAGAACTTCGACGGCGGCGTTGCGGCGTCCGGGGTTGTCCCCGTCGGCCAGGGCCGAGATCAGGGCGTCCGCCACGGCCCAGGGCTCGTTCACGCCGGCGAGCCGCTCGACGGCGGCCTTGCGGACGCGCCAGCTCGGGTCCCCGAGACAGTCGACGAGCCGAGGGAGCCCCTCGTCGCTCGAGAGCGTCGCCAGGCGCTCGACGGCCAGGCGACGAACTTCTTCGTCGTGGCTCGCGAGATCCTGACGGATGCTCTCTTGCTCGCGCTCGTCGAAGCCGGACATCAGGCCATGCCCCGCGAACGGGCGACGCGCATCAGCTCGTCGGCCAGGAAGTCCCGCGCATTCCGGACGTGCTCCGGAACCCGGGAAGCGAAGTGGGCACGGCCATCGGCGAGGTCCGCCTCCATGGCCTCCACCACGTTCCCGGCTTCGCACGCGGTGCGGAACTTGTCCTCGTTGTAGAGCACGACGTCGGAAACGATGATGCGCGCGAGCCGTTCGGCCTGTTCGAAGGCGGGGTCCTCGGCCGCGGCCGTCGCCTCTTCGACGACCGGTGCGGCCTCTTCGAGAACCGGTGCGGCCTCTTCGAGAACCGGTCCGGCCTCTTCGACGATGGACGCGACTTCCGCCTCTTCGACGACCGGCGCGGCGGCCTCGGCCTCCGGGAAGGGCTCGAGTTCGGGAAGCGGCTCGGGCATGGCTCCCGGCGCGGGCTCCACCGGCTCCGTCCCGAACTCGATCGGCTCGGGCTCGGCAGCGACGGCTTCGAGCGGCGGCGCGACGGCCGGCGGGGGCGCGGGCGGCACCGGCTCCGGCGCGACGGCCGCTTCCATCGGCGCCGGGCTCACGGCGGTGGCATCCGGGTCGGGGATGTCGAACTCGGACATCGCGGGCGCGGCCGCTTCCGGGGCCGGCGGGACGGTCAGGTCCGGAGCCGGCGGAAGCGTGAGGTCGGCAGGCGGCGCGGGCGGGAGCGAGAGATCCGGAACCGTCGGCGAAGCGGCGGGGCCCGGCTGCGAAGCGGCGGGGGCCGGCTGCGCGGCCTCCACCGGAATCGGCGGCGGCATCGTCATCCCGGGGTCCGGGGCGGCGGCGGGCATCGGCGGAGCCGTGAGCTCGGGAGCGGGCGGTGCCGCGGCCGCCGGAACCGGCGGCGGCTGGGGGGGCTCGAAGGAGGCACCCGGCACCGCTCCTTCGACGGGCAGCGACAGCGGCAGCCCAAGGTCGCGGAGGATCGGCGCGAGGCCCTCCGGCAGGTCCGGCTCCTCGACGTAGGCGTCCGCGCCGTAGAGCTCCTGCGGGTTGCGGCGGTACCGGTCCGGATGATGGATCGCACCGATCAGGACCACGCCGATGCGGCGGAGGGTCTCGTTGCGCTTCACGACCTCGCAGACCTGGAAACCAAACATCTTCGGGAGCTGCGGGTCGAGCACGACCGCGGCCGGCCAGAGGCGGTGGATCTTCAGCAGCGCCTCGACGCCGTCGTGGGCGGACTCGGCTTCGAGCCCCCAGGATTGAAGCGTCTCGACGCAGCGCTTGGCGCTCTCGGCGTCCGGCGTCGCGACCAGCACCAGCCGCGGGTTCCAGGCGTTGCCTTCCGGCGGCGTCACCGGCGCGGGCGCCGGAGGCGCGACGTCCGCCGGCGGCGGAGAGGGATCCGTGGGCGACGACGACGCTTCGAGGGCCTGCGGCGCCGGCGGGTTCATTCCACTCGGGGCGGCGGCGGGCGAAGGTTCGGGAGCCGCAGGCGAAGGCTCGGGAGCGGGAGGCGCGATGCCCTGCACCTCGGGCGATGCGGGCGGCTCGGACGCCACCTCGGGCGCGCGCACCCGGAAGACCGTCTGGCACTGCGTGCAGCGCAGGCGCACGCCATCGCCGGAAAGCCTCCCGGGATCGACGCGGTACTGGGTCCGACACTCGGGACATGCCGCGATCATGTTCTTCCTTCCCTTCCCGGCCCGCTCCGACGCGGAACCGCTTGGTCCTCCGGTCCGCCGAGAGGCGGGACCGCTCCGATTCTCGATCCGTTCAGAGGCGGAAACGCTGCACGCTCTCGCGCAGCGACTCCGCCTGCTGCACCAACCCGCGCATCGCCTCGCGCATGCGCTCGGTCGACTGCTGATTGGTGGCCGTGTTGTCGTTGACGTCGTTCAGGAACTCGGCGGCCTGACCGCACGCCCGGGACTGTTCCTGAAGCGAATGGTTGATCTTCTCGACCGCCTCGCGAACGCTCTCGACGGATTCGCCGATGCGGTTGGACCCGCGGCTCTGCTCGTCGGTGGTGAGCCGGACCTGGGCGGCGACGTCGCGCATCGTCGTGCAGCCCTCGAGCACGACCTGGTTGCTGCGATCCTGCTCCTGGCCGGCCACCCGGATCTGATCGACGCCGCTTCCGACGCGATCCATCAGGGCCACGACGTGGGCGCTGGCCTTCGATTGCTCCTGCACCGCCGTAACGATCTCGACGATTCGGTCTCCGGCGTCCCGGGCCGCATCCGTGATCTGCTCGAGCGCCACGCCCGCCTCCGCCGAGAGGTCGACGCCGCTCTGGACGCTCTCCGACCCGGACTCGATGGCCCCGACCGCGTTCGCACTCTCTTCCTGCACGGCCCGGATCTGGCCGCCGATCTCCTTGGTGCTGGCGAGGACCCGGTCGGCGAGCTCCTTGATCTCGTCCGCCACGACCGAGAACGAGCGACCGTGATCGCCCGCCTGGGCGGCGATGATCGCCGCGTTCAGCGCGAGCAGGTTCGTCTCGTCCGCGACGTCGTCGATCACCTCGACCACGGCGCCGATCTCCTTCGCCCGCTCGCCGAGGCTCTTGATCACGTGCTGCGCGGTGTCCGTCGCTTCGCGGATCGCGTACATCCCGTCGATCGTCTGCCGCACCTTGTCGCGGCCCTCGTCCGCCATCCGGGCGACCTCGCTCGACAGGCGCGCGGTCTCGGAGGCGTTGGTCTCGACCTCCCGCATGCTCGCGGCCATCTCTTCCATGCTGCTCGAGGTCTCGCTCGCCGCTTCGTGGAGGCCCTCCGCGTTGCGCGAGACCTCCGAGACGCTGCGGATCATCTCCTCGACGGAGCTCGAGGACTCGTCGACCTTCGCGGACAGCACCTGTGCGTTCTGGCTGAGTTCCTCGCCGACGGCACCGAGTTCGGCCACCGAGCTCGAGGACTCTTCCATGAAGGTGTTCAGATCCTGGGACGACGCCGCGATGCCCTGGACTTCGCCGCGGATCCGGAGCATCGACTCGCCGGCCTGGGACACGGCCTTGCGCTGGGCGCCCGTGGCTTCGGCCACGGCGTCACCGACGGAGGCGAACTCCGCGGCGGCGTTCTCGACCCGGTCGGCGGCTTCGGCCACGCTGCCGACCGTCGAACGCAGGAAGCCCGCCATCTGCTGGAACCCGCGCGCGAGATCACCGATCTCGTCTTCGGATTCGTAGACGCGGCCGGGAGAGAGGTCGCCCGCGCCGAGGCGCATGGCTTCGCTCCGGACCGCCTCGATGCCGGAGCAGATCTCCCGGGAGAGCGCGAGGCCGAGCCCGAGCGCGAGCAGGCTGGACGTTCCGAGCAGCAATCCGAAGATGACCCACAGGTCGGCGGAGCTGCTCGAGATGGCCGTCCACGGCGTGTAGGCCACGAGGACGCGGCCGTCCCGCAGCGCCTGCCAGGAGAAGGCGTTCCGGGAGTCGAAGGCGCGGCTGTCGCCGAAGGGTTCCAGTTCGAGAGCCTGGCGGACCGCCTCGACCTCGAAGGCCGAGAGGGCATCGGGGCGCCCTTCGAAGACGCCGCCGGTCTTCGGGTCGAGCAGAAGGAACTGGATGTCGAGGGCCCGCATCTCTTCGGTCACGTCGACCTCCGAGAGCGAGTTCTCGAAGTCTTCGGCGGCTCGCGCGAGAACGACGTTCTGGATCCTCAGCGTTGCGGTCTCGATGCTCCGCGACGCGCGGACCTGGGCCAGGAAGATCGCGAAGACGACCACGACGAGGGTCACCCCGGTCACCGCGCCGATCACCTTCTTCCGGAGGCTCAAACCGCGGATGAGACTGGCTCGGTCCGCGAGGTCCGGCAGCTCGCTGGCGAGATGCTCCCGCGTCGGCGCGAGCAGCACCTTCGCGGAGAAGAAGCTGAACAGGACGCCGACGAACCCTCCCGTGATCGCCGCCGTCATGATGATCGAGGCGGCGTAGGCGGTGATGCCGCCGCCGACCACCACCCAGAGAGTGAGGACGGCACCGCCCGCGCCGTACCAGAAGAGCCCCCAGGTCCCCATGTAACGGGGGAGGTGGACGACGGCCCGGAAGGCCTCCCGGCACAGCTCCGTCGTCCGCGCCTCGGGCGCCGCGTCGAGATAGGCCTCGACCGGCGTCCAGATCGCGCGATCGATCACCGCCCACTGGAGCGCGAGGATCAGCGGCACCAGGACGAAGAGCGCCGTGAAGAAGACCTCCCACTGCCCGGGCGTCAGGGAGAGCAGCGCGACGAGATACCCGGAGATCAGGGCGAGAGAGAGGACCGACGTCAGGAGCGTCGTGACCACGTGGCGCTTGCGAAGCTGCCTTCCGCTCGGCAGCGTTTCCGTGGAGACGGACGGGGCGCTCATCACGGGGCCTCCGCGCTCGAGGCCGCCGAGCGGTAGATGGCCTCGAGGAGATGTTCGATCGAAAGGACCAGGATCGGCGAGTCGTCGGACCGGCGGAGCACGGCGCGCACGGCGTCGTATCCGCCCTGGGTCGCGAGTGCGGGCGGCGCTTCGAGGCGGGCGGCATCGACCGAGACGACCTGGGTGGCCGCCTCGACCCGCATGCCGAAGACCATGCCGTCGACCTCGACCACGGCGATGCGCGCCTGGGGGCCCTCCTTCACGGCCTCCCCGGAGAGCACGCAGCCGAGATCCACGATGGGGACGACCGCGCCGCGCAGATCGATCACGCCCTCGATCAAGGCCGGCGCCTTCGGCAGCGGCGTGGCGGCCTCGCTGTGGACGATTTCCCGGACGTACGTGACCTCGATCGCGTAGCAGTTGCCGCCGATCTCGAAGCAGGCGAGATCGGTGCGGCCGTCGTCGAGTTCGATCGTTTCAGCGAGTCCGCTCAAGTTCCAGCACCTGGTCGAGGTCGAGCATCGAGACGAAGTCGTCGCCCCGTTCGCACAGACCCAAGACGTTTTCCATGTCCGCCTCGGCGGGCGGTCGAATCATCCGCTCCGGAATGCGGAGCACCTCGCGCACCTGATCCACCATGCAACCGGTCACGCGGCCGTCTTCGCCGTGGACCACGACGATGCGCGTTCGCCGGTTGGCCTCGATGGCCGACAGCCCGAGCCGCCGCCGGAGGTCGAGCACCTCGACGATCTCGCCGCGGATCGAGATCACACCGACGACCATCTCCGGCACCCGCGGGACGGGCGTGATCGGCCGCATGCGGAGGATCTCCCGGACCCGTTCGATCGCGACGGCGTAGATCGTGTCGCCGACGTCGAAGGCCAGGAACTCCCGGATGAGCTCCGACTCTTTCTCGCCGCCCTGGCGGCGCAGGGTCGCCTCGCGGGCGAGTTCGTCCCAGGCGCCGGAGTGGGGATCGACCGCGCTCATGCCGCGTCCTTTCGGCGGTGGACACCCTCGATGAAGGTCGTGACGTCGAGCACGAGCACGGCGTTCTGATCTCCGAGCTCCGTCGCACCCGCGACACCCGGGATGTCGGCGACCGGCCCCTGGATCGGCTTGACCACCGCGTCCTGCTGCCCGACGAGCTCGTCGACGATCAGGCCCACGCGCGAATCGCCGAGGCCGAGCACCACCACGAACTCGGTCTCTCCCGCGCCGGAGCGGGGGACGACGTCGAACTCCTTGGCCAGGCGCCGCAGGGGCAGCGCGGCCCCGCGCACGTTCAGGAGCTCACGGCCGTCGCTGCGCTGGATCGCCTCGCGCTCCACGACGAGGGTCTCGAGGACCGAGGTGAGCGGAATCGCGTAGGTCTGGTCCCCCACCTCGACCACCAGGGCCTGGATGATCGCGAGCGTGGTGGGCAGGGTCATGGTCACGCACGTGCCGCGTCCGAAGGTCGAGGACACCTCGACCATGCCGCCGAAGCTCGTGAGGTTCGACTTCACGACGTCCATGCCGACGCCCCGGCCACTGGTCGACGTGACCTCCTCCCGGGTCGAGAAGCCCGGATGGAAGATCAGGTCGAGGGCTTCCCGGTCCGAGAGCTCCTCGCCGGGCGCGACGAGTCCGATGGCCTCGGCTCGCTGGCGTACGGCGTCGGGGTCGATTCCGCGGCCGTCGTCCGACACCTCGATCACCACGTGGTTGCCGCGCTGGAAGGCGTCGAAGCGGATGAAGCCCTCGGCCTCCTTGCCCGCGGCGACGCGCTCGGTCTCGGTCTCGATGGCGTGGTCGAAGGCGTTGCGGACGACGTGCATGAGCGGGTCGACCAGCTGCTCGACGATCAGCTTGTCGAGCTCCGTCTCGCCCCCGTTGAGTTCGAGGCGCACGGACTTCCCGAGATCCCGGCGCAGGCGGCGGCCCACCCGGGAGAGCTTCTCGAAGACCTGCCGCAGCGGAACCATCCGGACTTCGAGCACGCCGGCCTGGAGCTCGCGGAGCTTGCGGTCCAGGAGCTGGTGCGTCTTCGAGAGCTCCGAACCGATGCGCGCGGTCCGCGAGTCCTGCATCAGCCGACGGGCCACGGACTCCACCGCACCGCGCTGGATCACCAGCTCTCCGACCAGGTTCATCAGCTCGTCGAGCTTGCGGATGTCCACGCGCACCGTCTCACTGATCGAGCGCAGCGATCCGATGTCCTCCCCGCCGGCCTGGGGCTCCGACCCCGTAGCGGCCGCGGCCGGAGCTTCGGGGCGCGCCACGGCGGACGCTTCGGCCGGAGCGGTCCCGCCGCTCGCGGAGGCCGGGGCGGCTTCCGGGGATGCGATCGCGGAGTCGGCCTCCTCCGCGCCGGGCGCGGCCGCAGCTCCGGCGACGACGGTCTGGGGGCTGACTCCCGCCGCGTCCCCCGGCGTGACCTCGGTGACGCTCACGTGGGGCGAGTCCATGCGGGCGCGCAGCGCCGAAGCGCCGACGTTCGCCGCGACGAGCAGCGCGAAGCGGATCTGGGATTCGGGGGCATCGCCGGGCGAGGGCAGCGTCGAGATCAGCTCGCCGACCTCGCGAACGGCCCGGCCGACCTCGGCCAGGCCCTCGTCGAAGGACAGGATCTCGAAGGTCGCCTCCACGAGCAGGATGCCGCGCCCCCGGCGGACGTTCTCGCGCAGGCGGTGCTCTTCGTACTCCGTCAATGCGCGCAACAGGGTCGGGTCGAGACTCAGATCCTCGAGTTCGTCCGGGCCCTGGACCTCGGTCCGGCAGACGGTGTCGATCCGTCCGACGAGTGCGCGCACGCGCTCCGAGGCGGCCTCCTCCGCACTCTCGTCGCCGAGCTCGGCGAGCAGCTCCGTGAGCTCCGCGGCGGAGTCGCGCATCACCCCGGTGACGGCCTCGTCGAGCACGACGCGCCCGAGGCGCAGCGCATCGAGTGCGTCCTCGAGGCGATGGGAGAGGTGCGAGATGTTCTCGGCGCCGAACATGCCGGCGAGCCCCTTGAGCGAATGGGCGTGGCGGAACAGACCGTTCAGCAGCTCGGGGTCGACCTCGCCCTCGCTCGCGTCCTCGAGGTCCGCGAGGTCGCTCTTCATGCGATCGACGAGTTCCTCCGCTTCCGAGAGGAACTCGCGCTGCGCCTTGGTTCGGCGCTCGCCTTTGCCACGTCTCGCGGCCACGCGCTACCCCGCCCGCCGTTCCAGCAAGCCGGTCGCCACCTCGCGCAGCTCGTCCGGATCGAACGGCTTGACGAGGTACGCGTCGGCACCGAGCGACATGCCGCGCTCGCGGTCGCGATCCGAACCTTCGGTCGAGATGATGATGAGCGGGATGTCGCGATACGCGTCGTTGCTCTTCGCGAAGGAAACGAGTTCGAGCCCGTTGATGTCGGGCATGTTGATGTCGGTCACGATGAGGTCGTAGCTGTCGCGCGGAAGACAGCGCAGCGCTTCGAAACCACTCGCGGCCTCGGTGATCTTCACACCCCCCGAAAGCTCCTCCAACGTGGAAGCCAACAGGGCGCGCATGGTCTCGGAATCCTCGACGATGAGGATGCGCTGCATGCCACCTCTCCTCCGCGAAAACGCTCGGGAATTCGACACGGAACGTATCGGCGCGACCGGGGGCGGCTTGAAGGGAAACCGGGAGCCTGGGGCGTCCTCGGCGGCTTTCCCGCAGGCGGCGGCGTGAGGGCGCGGGCGCCGGGTCCGGCTAGCGCTCGCCCTGGGCGCGTTCGGCGACGGCGGCGTCGAGCGCGCGGCCGGCATCGGCGAGGACGGTCTCGAGTTCGCCGGTCGGGCCGACGCGGCGGTCCTCGGGAAGCTCGTCCCCGTAGAGGAAAGCCACCACCTGGCCGCCCGACACCACGGGGCCGAGCCAGGCGTCCGCCGGCAGGGCGTCGCCGAGCTGGGCACAGAGGCGCGCGTCCTCTTCCCCCTCGGCCGGTCCGCGGACGGGCGAGCGGGTCTCGACCAGGCGGGCGAGCCAGGCCGATTCGGCGACGCGGACGCGGATCGCCTGGAGCGCCTCGTCGTCGGGCCCCCCGGCGACCGCGAGGCGGCTCTGGGCGAGGCCGGTGGCCTCGTTGCCGCGCACCGCGAACAGCGCCACGCGGCGGAAGACGCCGCCCGCGAAGCCGAGCGCCAGATTCAGGACCTCACCGCGCACTTCCGGGTCGGCCAGACGCGCGCGGACTTCCTCGAAGCCGAGCGTCGTCGCGGTGTTCGCGAGTTCCGCCGAGGCGACCCCGCCGATCGCGGAGAGCAGCGAGTTGCGCAGGGATTCCCCGACCAGGGGATCCCGGCCGGACAGGTGCACCACCGAGGGGTCCGGCGGGCGCACGACCTCGCCGTCGGCGGGCCCGATCTCCCCCCGCTCACCGAGCCAGAGGACCACCGAGCGCGGCGACTGCCTCTTGATCCGGGCGACGAGTTCGTCGACGTCGTTCCAGCCGTGGGCGCCGTCGATGGGCAGCGTCGGCGAGATCAGGACGAGCGGCCAGTCGCCGCGGGCCACGTACTGGCGCAGGCGCCCGACGGCGAGCTCCGCCTGCTGGAAGATGTGGATGCGCGGGAAGGCCCCTTCGAGGGTGTCCTTCAGCCACTCGAGCAGCGGAAGGGCCGCGTCGACGATCACCACCGGCGGGCGCTCCGCGGGCGCGGGCAGGTCGGCGGGCGGCGCCGCTTCGACGACGGCTTCCTGGTCCGAGTCCGAGCCGCCGGCGCCGTAGAGCGCGCTGGCGAAAGCCTCTTCCACCGCCGCCTCGGTGCGGACGGGCGCGGGAGGAACGGTCGCTTCGGCGACGGCTTCGGTTGCCTCGGGCGCGGCGACCGCCACGGCGGGCGGCAAGGCCGCTTCGTCGGCCGGAGGAACGGTCTGGGCCGCTTCGTCGACGGGAGGCACGGTCCCGTCCGATTCTTCGACACGCTGGACGCTGGCGAAGGCCACGGCTTCGACGGCGTCCGCCGGGCCTGCGTCCGGGGCCGCCACGACCTCGGGGGCGGCTTCGGCGGCGTCCTCCTCGTCGATCTCTTCGGCCAGGTCGGCGAAGCTCGCGACGTCGCCCGGGTCGGCCGCCGCCTCGTGGCGATCCTCGTCGGTCCGCCGGGTCCCTTCCATGGCGAGGTACTGGGCGTTGATCCCGGCCTCGAGGACCACCGCGAAGTCGTCGTCCGGGGCGTCCTCGCCGACCTCGAAGCTGAAGTCGCCGGTCTCCCAGCCGAACATCTCGAGCACGGCCGCTTCCACGCATTCGCGCCGCAGCGTTTCGAAGCGGGCCGGCGTGAGGGCGTCGGCCAGGGCGACGGCCAGCTCGACGGAGCGCGCGGAGGCGTCGGCCTGGGCGGCTTCGAAGGCCTCGTCGGTCAGCGCGCCTTCGCCCACGACCAGACCGCGCAGGTCCGGCGTCCGGCCCTTCACCGCCGCACAGCACACGAGCCCATCGCGGAAGACGACGCGGCCTTCCCGCTGGTCCGAACGCAGGCACAGCGCTCCCGATTTCCGGGAGAGCGTGATGATCTGCATGATGTCCCCGAGACCGAGGTCCTCGAGGTTTCCGACGAGGCTCATTCGTACCTCGAGTGGAGGCCGCTCTGCCGCTTCCGCACGCGCATGGTCATCCGGTGAATCGGCCAGCCGTGGGGGGACTTAAGCCGGGAAGCTCACCCGGCCCGGGGCGAGGGCGTGACGCGCGGCGGCGCCGGGCCGGACGCGGGCGGACGCAGCGGCCGGGCCGCCGGCGGGCGGGCCGCCGTGGGGACCCGTTCCCGGTCAGGCAGGACGATCTCGACCCCACGGTCGGCCACGGCGTCGCGGGCGGCTTCGAGCCCGCGCAGGAAGCGTGCGACGTGCTCGGGGGAAGTCACCAGACGCAGCTGGAGCGTTCCCCCGGCTTCGGCGAGCGCGGCCACGGCGCCCCGCAGGCAGGCCTGGGCGCCGATGCCGACGGGCAGGCGGTCGAGCCAGGACCCGGGCGGCCCGAGCGCGGCCGAGCCCGTGCGCAGAGCCACGAGCCGGGCGACCGCGTCGCGGACGGCGTGGGCGCAGGCGTCGGGGGTGAAGTCCCCGGCGGGCCCGAGGCCGATCAACAGCAGGCGCGGGGAACGCAGCCGGCCCGCCGTCGGCAGGAGCAGGGCGCCGCGCTCGAGCACCTCCGCGGCCTCGTGGCTCGCGACGAAGCGCGAGAGGTCGCCGCACAGGCGCCAGTCCGCGCGGCCGGCGGGGCCGCGCAGGGGCCGGTCGTCGTCGAAGCAGAAGGCCACGACCGCATCGGCGGCCAGGCGTTCGACGGGATCCGTCGCGAGCTCGATGCGCAGCGTCGCGCTCATCCCTCGCCCTCCGCGCGCGAGCGGTCTTCGGGCGGGCGGACGTGGGCGGCGATGGCGTCGAGCACGCCGTTCACGAAGGCCGGCGAGCGGTCGCCACCGAAGCGCCGCGCAAGCTCGACGGACTCGTCGATCACCACGGGGACCGGCGCCTCCCCGTGCGCGAGTTCGTAGGCGCCGAGTCGGAGAACGTTGCGATCGACGGAGGCCATGCGCTCGATCCGCCAGTTGCGCGCGTGCTCGGCAACGAGTGCGTCGAGGGCCGCCCGGTGGTTCGCGACGCCGAGTACGAGCTCCTTCGCGAAGGCCCGCGCCCCTTCGGGCAGCTCGAAGTGCACGCCGACCTCGTCGAAGGCGGCCTGGGCCCTCGCGACGTCCCCCGATCCCACGCTCACCGCTTCGGCCTCCACGCCGGGCTCGGACTTCCCGAACTCGAGGGAGAAGAGCACCTGCAGGGCAGCCGCCCGCGACCGCTTGCGCGGGCTTTCCGGAGCGGCCGTGCTCATTCGGGCGGCGATTTCAGCGCCGGGAGAAGGCCGGCCATCTCGATCGCGACCGCGGCGGCTTCGGCGCCCTTGTTGTCGTCGTCACCGCAGCGCTCCATCGCCTGGTCGACGTCGTCGACGGTGAGCACGCCGAAGACCACGGGAACGCCCGTGTCGCGGCCCGCTTCGCGCACGCCGGCGGTCACGGCGTCGCAGACGTAGTCGAAGTGGGGCGTCCCACCCCGGATCACCGCGCCGAGGGTCACGACGCCGGCGTACCGCCCCGTCTCCGCCAGGACGCGTGCAGCCTGGGGGATCTCGAAGGCGCCGGGCACCCAGGCCACGTGCACGTCGTCGGGCGCGACGCCGCGCGCTTCGAACTCGCCCACGGCGCCCTCGAGCAGGCGGGCGGTCACGAGCTGGTTGAAACGGGCGACGACGATCGCGAAGCGCTGGCCCGGGGCCTCGCCCGGGGACGGGTAGGTCTTCAACGTGGTTCCTTCCGCCGGGGCGATCCGCGCCGCGGCTCCCCCCGAACGTACAGGTCCTGCCCCACCCGGCGCACCTCCGGCGCCTCGAGGTGGACGGCGCGCGAGAGGCGCGCGGCCCCGATCGGCCCGAGGGCCGGCCGGCCGTCGCCGCCGAGCAGGGTCGGTGCGGCGAACCAGTGAACCTCGTCGACGAGGTCGCGCTCGAGCAGGCCGGCGGCGAGGACACCCCCGCCCTCGACCCACACCCGCGTGAGGCCGGCCTTCGCGAGGGCCTCGAGCCCGGCCCGCAGGTCGACCCGCCCGCGCCGGCCGCGCACCGCGAGCACCTCGACCCCCGCCGCTTCGAGCGCGGCTCGGCGCCGTGCCGGCGCTTCCTTCGTACAGACCGCGATGCTTCGGGCCGGGCCTGCGTGCAGGCGCGCCGTGTGCCCGACCCGGAGCTTCGAGTCGACCACGACCGCGACCGGGCGGCGCACCACGCGGCTCCCGCGCCGGACGTCGAGCCGCGGGTCGTCCGCAAGCGCGGTCTCGGAGCCGACGAGCAGCGCGTCGAACCGGTCGCGCAGGCGGTGCACCCGCGCGCGGGCTTCGGGGCCGGTGATCCAGCGCGATTCGCCGCTGGCCGCGGCGATGCGGCCGTCGAGCGTGCCGGCGAGTTTCAGCGCCACGAAGGGGCGGCCGCGCTCGATCACCGAGACGTAGCCCCGGTGGAGCTCGCGGCACGCGGCTTCGAGCACGCCAACCTCCACGTCGAGCCCGGCCCGGCGAAGCCTTCGGATGCCGCGCCCGTTCACCCAATCGCTCGGATCGCGCTGGCCGATCACGACACGCCGGATCCCTGCATCGACGATCGCGTCGGCGCAGGGCCCGGTGCGTCCGCGGTGCGAGCACGGTTCGAGGGTCGAGTAGAGCGTGGCACCGCGCAGGGCCTTCGGGCCGTGGCGTGCGAGCGCCCGGGTGAGCGCGACGATCTCGGCGTGGGCGCCGCCGGCCGGGCGGGTCGCTCCCCGCGCCAGCACTTCGCCACCGCGGACGACGACGGCCCCGACGGTCGGATTCGGCGGGGTGCGCCCGAGCATGCGGCGCGCCGCGGCGACGGCCTGGCCCATGAAGCGTTCGTCGGCGGCGCCCGGCTTCGGCGCGCGGCGCTTCGCGGAGCTCGAGCCGCGGCCCTTGCCGCTCCGCGGTTTCGAGCGACGGCCGGCCATCGCTACTTCCCGCGGCGCAGGGTCGCGAAGCGGGAGAAGAACGCCTCGTAGTCGTCGCGGCTCTCGAAGCGCTCGAAGACGGAGGCGAAGCGCACCGCCGCCATGGCATCGAGGGAGAGCAGCTCCTCCATCACGCGCTCCCCGACGCGGCGGCTCGAGAGCTCGCTCTCACCGCTGTCCTGGAGCGAGAGCTCCACGCGCTCGGCGATGTGGTCGATGGCGTCGACGGAGACGGAGGTCTTCGCGCAGGCCTTCTGGAGACTGCTCAGGAGCTTGGCCCGGGAGTACTCTTCGCGCCGCTCGTCGCGCTTCACGATCTTCGGCAGGACGTACTCGACGCGCTCGCGGGTGGTGAAGCGCCGCTGGCACTCCAGGCACTCGCGCCGGCGGCGAATCTCCTCGCCGTCGCGGCCCAATCGCGAATCGATCACGCGATTGTCTTCCATGGCGCAGTACGGGCAGCGCACGCAGGCTCCAGCGTGGGCGCCCGGGTCGACGGCGGCCGACGCCCCCGTTCACCCGCGACGCCCGGGTCGTCGGCGGTTCAGGCGGCGTCGTCGTCCCAGCGACCCGGATAGAGCGGGAAGCGGCGGCAGAGCTTCTCCACCTCCTGCCGGATCGCGTCGAGGGCTTCGACGTCCCCGTGGTTCTCGAGGCCGCGGGCGATGAAGCCGGCGATCTCGCGCATCTCGGGCTCCTTCATCCCCCGCGTCGTGACGGCGGGCGTCCCGAGCCGCAGGCCCGACGTGACGAAGGGCGTCTGCGGATCGAAGGGCACCATGTTCTTGTTGGCCGTGATGCCGGCGCGCTCGAGCGAGAGCTCGGCGGCCTTGCCCGTCACGTCGCGCTCGACCAGCGAGAGCAGGAACAGGTGCGTGTCCGTCCCGCCCGAGACGATCTTGAAGTCGCCGGCCGAGTCGAGGGCCTCGGCCAGGGTGCGGGCGTTGGCGAGGATCTGCTCGCAGTACGCCTTGAAGGAGGGCTGCTGCGCCTCGAGCAGCGCCACGGCCTTGGCGGCGATCACGTGCATGAGCGGGCCGCCCTGCCCTCCCGGGAAGACGGCGGAATCGACCTTCTTCGCCCATTCCTTGTCGCACAGGATCATGCCGCCGCGGGGGCCGCGCAGGGTCTTGTGCGTGGTCGTCGTGAAGATGTGCGCCTTGCCCGCCGGGCTCGGGTGCACGCCCGCCGCGACGAGGCCCGCGATGTGGGCGATGTCGGCGAAGAGCACCGCCCCGACCTCGTCGGCGATCTCGCGGAAGCCCTCGAAGTCGACCTGACGCGAGTAGGCGGTGTAGCCGCACTGGATGAGCTTCGGACGGTGCTCCTTCGCGAGCTGGCGCACCTCCTCGAGATCGATGCGCTCGTCCGCCTTGCGCACGCCGTAGGCCACGACGTTGTAGAGCTTGCCCGAGAAGTTCACGGGGCTGCCGTGGGTCAGGTGGCCGCCGTGGTCGAGGTTCATGGCGAGGATGGTGTCGCCGACGTCGAGCACCGCACGGTAGACCGCTTCGTTGGCCTGGGAACCGGCGTGGGGCTGCACGTTCACGTGGTCGACGCCGAACAGCGCCTTGGCCCGCTCGCGGGCGAGGTCCTCGATCTCGTCGACGACGTGGCAGCCGCCGTAGTAGCGCCGGCCGGGGTAGCCCTCGGCGTACTTGTTGGTGAGCACGGTGCCGGCCGCCTCGAGCACGGCGTCGGAGACGAAGTTCTCCGAGGCGATCAGCTCGATGGAGAGCGCCTGCCGGCGCGCCTCCTCCCGGATCAGCCGGGCGACGTCCGGGTCCGCCTCGGCCAGGGCGTGACTGCGCGAAGCTTCGGGGGAGTAGCCGCTAGACATCGACTTGGCTCTGGAGGTAGCCGGTGGCATCCCGGATGGTCTGGATCTTCTCGGCTTCCTCGTCCGGGATCTCGATGTCGAACTCTTCCTCCATGGCCATCACGAGTTCGACGATGTCGAGCGAATCCGCACCGAGGTCGTCGATGAACGAAGCCTCCGGGCGGATCTGCTCTCGCGAGACCCCCAGCTGCTCCATGATGATTTCCGTCACGCGATCTTCCAGCGACATGGTTCCTCCACCCTCTCGCGTATTGTGCCCTAATCCTGGGCTGCGCTCACGAAGGCGAGCGCCGGGGCCAGATCTTCGGCCTTCCCCAGGTTCTGACGTTCGAGCCCCTTCTCGATTCGGGCCACCAGGGCCGAGAGCACCCGGCCCGGCCCGACCTCCAGGGCATGGGTCGCGCCGAGGCCCGCCAGCCGGGCGACGCTCTCGACGAAGCGCACCGGCGCCGTCACCTGGCGCCGCAGGAGTTCCGGGATCGCGGCGGCCCGGGCATTGGGCTCGGCCTCGACGTTGCTGACGACGGGCACGGCCGGATCCCGCCAGGAGACGGTCGCGAGCTCCGCGGCCAGCTTCTCCGCGGCCGGCGCCATGAGTTCGCAGTGGAACGGGGCCGAGACGGCCAGGCGCTTCACCCGGGCGCCGGCGGCGCCGAGCCGCTCCGAGGCGCCCTCGACGGCATCCGTGTGGCCGGCGATCACCGTCTGGGCCGGAGCGTTGAAGTTGGCCGGTGCGACCACCCGCCCGCTGGCGCTGCACTCGGCAGCGCAGGCCTCGGCCACGGCCTCGGGCGTGCTCTTCAGGACCGCCGCCATGGCCCCTTCGCCGGCCGCCACGGTCTCCTGCATGAAGCGGCCGCGCGCCGCCACGAGACGGACGGCGTCTTCGAAGTCCACGGCCCCCGCGGCCACGAGCGCGCTGTACTCCCCGAGGCTGTGGCCCGCGACGTACGCCGCGCGAACCGGTGCCTGCTCCTCGAGCGCGCGCAGCAGGGCGATGCTCACGGTCAGGATCGCGGGCTGCTGGACCTCCGTCGGGACCAGCGCATCGTCGGGACCCTCGAAGCACAGCTTCGAGAGCGAGTAGCCGAGGGCGTCGTCGGCGGCCTCGAACACGGCGCGGGCGGCGGGCGACGCCTCGTGGACGTCGCGCCCCATGCCGACGCTCTGGGACCCCTGGCCCGGAAAGAGCAGGGCCAGCAAGCGCTAGATCTCGTCGTCGGTCTCGACGACGACCTTGTCCCGGTAGAAGCCGCAGTTGCCGCACACGCGGTGGGGCAGACGCGGCTCGTTGCACTGGGGGCAATCGGAACGGGCAGGCTGGGCCAGCGCGTGGTGGGAACGGCGCTTGTCACGCCGGCTGCGGGAAGTCCGCCGCTTGGGCACGGCCATCAGGAGTCTCCTTGCTTGCGGCCGTCGGGCTCCCCGCGCAGGGCGGCGAGAGCGGCGAACGGCGAATCCGGTTTCGTCTCTTCGCAACCACACGCCTGGCGGTTGCGATCATTTCCACAGCGCGGGCACAGCCCGCGACACTCTTCCCGACACAGCGGCTGCACCGGCAACCCGAGCGCGATGACCTCTCTGTAGTAGGGGCCGAACTCCACTTCGAGGCCGCGGAACCAGCCGGTGTCGAGATCCTCCGAGAGCGCCAGGCCATCGCGGGCCAGGGCTTCGGCGGCTTCGGGGTCGGCCGGTGTGCGCTGCTCCGCGGGCTCCAGGACCAGCCGGAAGTCCTCGCGGAGCGGCAGAAAATAGCGTTTAAGGCAGCGGCTGCACTCGAGCTCCACGCGGCCCTCGGCCCGGCCCTCCAGATAGAGGGCCTCGGCCATCCGGTGGGCGTCGAACTGGAGGGAGAAAGCCCCCCGATCCGCCGAGGCGAGCTCCGGAAGGAGCGCGCCGGCCTCCTCCCACCAGGCGGGATCCGGCTCGAAACGATGGGCCGAGGGCTCTTCCGTGATCCGGTCGGTGAGCAGCTTCATCCTGAAAAGGTCTTTCGATACGGTGACTTCGGGCGCCGGAGTCTCGCAGAGGCCGGGCCGGGCCGCCAGCGGCCGCTAAGATCCGGCGCCCATGACGACCGTCCGCACCCGATTCGCCCCGAGCCCGACGGGCTTCCTCCACCTGGGAAGCGCCCGCACGGCCCTGTTCAACTGGGCCTACGCCCGCCGCCACGGGGGCGTGCTCGTCCTGCGCTCGGAGGACACGGACCGCGAGCGCTCGACCGAGGAGAGCGAGCGGGCCGTCCTCGACGGCCTGCGCTGGCTCGGCATCGACTGGGACGAGGGGGTCTTCCGCCAGAGCGAGCGCGCGGCGCTCTACGCCGCCGCCATCGAACGGATGCTCGCGGAAGGCTCGGCCTACCGCTGCACCTGCAGCAAGGAAGACCTCGAGGCGCGCAAGGAGGCCACCATCGCGCGCGGCGAGAAGTGGACCTACGACGGGCGCTGCCGCGACGCGAACCACGGCCCCGACTGCGGCGAACACACGGTGCGCATCCGCGTGCCCGAGAGCGGGATGCTCGGCTTCGAGGACGCCGTCTTCGGCGCGAGCGGACAGGACGCGCGCGAGATCGGCGACCGGATCATCCGCCGAAGCGACGGGGGCGCGCTCTACCACGTCGCCGTCGTGGTCGACGACATCGAGATGGGCATCACCCACGTGATCCGCGGCGCGGACCACCTGAACAACACCTCGCTCCAGATCGCGCTCTACCGCGCGCTCGGGGCGGAGCCGCCCGTGTTCGCCCACGTGCCGCTGCTCGTCGGGGCGGGGGGCAAGAAGCTCAGCAAGCGGCGCGACCCCGTCGCCATCCAGCACTTCCGCGACGAGGGCGTGCTGCCCGAAGCCATGCTCTCCTGGCTCGCGCGGCTCGGCTGGAGCCACGGCGACCAGGAGGTCTTCACGCGCGAAGACCTCGTCCGGCTGTTCGACCTGCCGGAGGTCCACAAGAGCAACGCCCAATGCGATCTCGCGAAGCTCGTGGCGAGCAACCAGCATTGGATCAAAACGCTGCCGCTCGACGAACTCTGGCCGCACCTGGCACCGCAGCTCGAGGCGGTCGCCGGAGGGCCGGTCGAGCGGACGCCCGAGCTCGAGAAGCTGCTCGACCTGCTGCGCGAACGCAGCGACGACCTCTCGCAGATGGCCGTGCAAACGCGCTGGCTCCTGTCCGACGCCATCGCCTTCGAGGAGAAGGCCGCCGCCAAGCATCTGAAGGCCGCGGCGGAGGCGCCGCTCACGGACCTGAAGGGGCGCCTCGCTGCGCTCCCCACCTGGGACGAAGCCGCCATCGAGGCCGCCTTCGCCGAGACCCTGGCCGCGAGCGACGGGCTCAAGCTCGGCAAGCTCGCCCAGCCCGTGCGCGTGGCCCTCACCGGCTCGGCCGCCTCCCCGCCGATCTACGAGACCGCCGCCGTGCTCGGCCAGGAGCGCGCGGTCGCACGGCTCGGCGAGGCCCTCGCGGAGATCGCACGGCGGAGTTGAGGCCCAAGCGGGAGTTGAGGCCCAAGCGGGGCTCGGCTACTCCTACCTTCTGGCGAGCGGCCTCTCGGCCGCGGGCCCGGTGATCCCCGGTCGTCTAATGGCAGGACAGCAGACTCTGACTCTGCTTGTGAAGGTTCGAATCCTTCCCGGGGATCCACGTACCCCACCCCCACCTTCGTTGCCCCGGCTCACGGACCGCACACGCCGTGCCGCGGCCTTGCCGCGCGCGCGCGCGGAAGCTGCCGGTCGCGATGCCTCCGGCCGTGGGGCGTGCCCGTGGAGAGGGTAGGATTCCGGCATGAAGGTCCAGGGCATCCGTCTCCTCCTGCTGCTGGCGCTGCTCGGCCTCCCGGCCGCCTCCGCGCTCGGCCAGGCCGTCGTGCCATCGGACCAGGTGACGAGCCGGGTGATCGTGCGCGCTGCCGCCGGCCGGGCCGGCGCCGACGTCGGGAGTCTCCGCCCCGGAGACCGGGCGCGGCTGGTCGAGTCGGGCGCCGAGTGGCACCAGATCCGGCTGGAGGACGGCACCGTCGGCTTCGTCTCCGCAGCCTGGACGGTGCTGCTCCCGGCCGATTGGGAGGTCTCCGCGCGTCCGCCGGCCGGCGTCCCCGAAGCCCACACGGACCGCTTCGACTTCGAGCCCGAGGCCACCCTCGAGGTCGCCCGCGAGGTGAAGGAGCGGGAGAGGCCGGGCTTCTTCCGGCGGATCGCCTCCTTATTCCGGCCGCCCGAAAAGGTGACGCTGGCGCTCTCGAGTCCGACCGTCGGCGAGGCCACCCGCCAGCACTACGACCCGCGCCTCCCCGTGGCCGGGCTCGCCCACACGAGCGGCTCCTCGGGCCGCTTCGACGTGATGATCGTGATCGACGTCTCGGCTTCGACCGGAGAGTTCGCCCTGGCGGACGTCGACGGCGACGGCGTGCTCCATGACGACTGGAGGACGCGGGACTCGATCCTCCACGCCCAGACCCGCGCGGCCCGGGAGTTCGTCCGCGCCGTCGAGCGGCTGCCGGGAAACCGCGACGGGCGCCGGATCCGCGTCGGCGTGGTGGCCTTCTCCGGCGACGACGCCCTGCTCCTGAACCCGCCGGACCGCGACCTGCCCCTCGACGAGGCTTCCCTGCGCGCGCTGGCCGAGCGCGACGCCACCCTCGAGGCACCGCTCACGCGAGACTACGAAGCCACGCTCGCCGCCCTCGACGCCCTGGCCGCGCGCGGCGGCGAAGGCATGACGGACTACGCCGCCGGCCTGACGCTCGCGACGCTCGAGCTCGTGGACCCGCCCGCGGACGAGGCCATCCCGGACGAAGAGGCCGACCGCGTCGTCTACTTCCTCACCGACGGGAAGCCGCGCCTCCCCTACGACCGCGAGAAGGCCGTGCGCGCCGCGCGCAAGGCGGCGGCCTTCGCCGCGCGCCACGGCGTGCGCGTCCACACCTTCGCCCTCGGCAAGGACGTCGTGACGGGAAAGCTCGACCCGACCGTCCAGTGGGTCGCGCGCGAAACGGGCGGAACCTGCACGGAACTCGACAACCCCGCGGACATCATCCCGCTCCTGCGCGCCACGGCGCTCTCCTTCGTGGACCGCGTGAAGATCGCCAACCGCACCAGCGGCAAGGAGACCGACTACGTCCACACCGGCATCGACGGCAGCTTCTACGGCGAGATTCCGCTCGTCGAGGGCCGCAACGAGATCGAGCTCGTCGCCGTGCTCTACGGCGGGAAGGAGCACGTCGAGACGCTCCGCGTCGACTTCGAGCCGGTCCCGCGGGAGCAGCGCATGGCCGAGGAACTCGAGGAGATCCGGCAGGAGAACGCCGCGCTGATCGAGGACATCAAGGAGCGCCTGCGAAAGAAGCTCGCGGCGCAGATCGAACGCGAACGGGAGCGCGCCCGCACCCCGGATCAGGACAAGGAACTCGAGCTCGCGATCCCGGACTCGCGCTAACGGCGCCGGCTAGCGCGCGCGGATCTTCTCGAGGAGCGCCGCGATGGCGGCCTTGCGGTCCTCGCCGCGCCGCGGCGAAGGGTCGAAGAACGAGAGGAAGAGGTCGCCGTCCATGGCGACCGCGAGGCCGAGGGCCAGCGCCTTGGCTTCCCCCCCCTCCCCGATGCAGCGCGCCACCGTCTCCGTCAACCCGCCGACGAAGCGCTGATGGAGATCGAGCAGGGTGGCGATCAGCCACTCACGCGAGTCCGTCGCCTCCATCGCCCAGCGCACGAAGCCGATGATCGCCTCCCGGTGCTCGGCGACGAAGCGGTCGTAGACCGCCACGCGCTCCTCGAGCTCCTTGTGCGGGGGGAGGTCGCCGAAGTCCCGGGCCAGGGAGGCGCGGATCGGTTCGAGCAGCCGGTTGAAGGCCTCGCGGAAGAGGCTCGCCTTGTCGCTGAAGTGCCAGAACACCGTGGCCCGGGAGACGCCGGCGTGCTCGCCGACCTCGGCCATGGTGGTGCGCTCGTAGCCGGCCGTGAGGAAGAGCTCCGTCGCCGCCACCAGGATCCGCTCCTGGGTGGCCGCTTTTCCGCGCAGCGGGGTCTTCTCGCTCTCCTCGGGCATGGCGGGAGTCTAGCGGGCGCCGCCCGGCGCCGACCCCTGGCTTTCGTTCGACTCGAATCGATCGGGAGTCCAATGCATCCAATCCCCGACGACCCCGCGCCCGACCAGCGGCTAGTTTGCCGGAGGAGGTACCCCCAATGCCCGACACGTCGAGAGTCGAAAGCCAGGTCCGCCGCCAGAAGCTCCACCCGACGGACCTTTCGGTCCTCGTTCGCGACACGCTCGCCAAGCGCGCACCGGCCGACTCGCTGCGCGCCGGACTCGACGTCGACCTGCCCGAGCGGCTCCCCTGGGTGGGTCTCGATTCGGGCGCCGTCCGCGAAATCCTCGACGAGCTGCTCGACGACGCGACCCACGCCATCGGTGACGAGTGGGGCACGGTCTCCGTCAGCACCGGCATCGCGCGGCACGACGTGCCGTTCGCCTCGCCGACCTACCCGCGCGACTGTCTGCTGCGCGGCCTGGCACCGGGGCTCTACGTCTTCGTCGAAGTGCACGACACCGGCGCGCCGCGCAGCGTCGACCTGTTCGTCGCGCGGCGACTGATGCGTGCCCAGGGCGGCGCCCTGCGCGTCGATTCGGATCCGGGTCTCGGGACGCGGGTGATCCTGCTCTTCCCCTGCTGACGCCCTGGCGCCGCCTCGGCTAGCCGCTGCCGGCACCCTCGGGTGCCGCGAGCTTCTCCTGCCACGCCGTCACGCGCGCCAGGGATTCCTGGGCGAACGCGGAGTCGGGGTGCTCGGCCAGGACGGCGCGAAGCTGCGTCTCGGCCCGGGCGAAATCCCCGACCGAGGCGAAGGCGCGGCCGAGGGCCGTGCCGAGCTTCGGGTTCGTGGCATGCCGCCCGGCGAGCTCGAGCTCCGCGAGGGCCTGCTCGGGACGCTTCGTGCGCGCGTACTCGATCGCCAGACGCATGCGGGTGAAGCTCGAGCGCGGGTTGGCCACGAGCGCCTCCTCGAGTACCCGGGCCGCCTCCTCGTAGACGCCATGCTCGGCCCAGAGTGAGGCCACGCGCAGGAAGACGCCCGTGTTGCCCGGGTCGTCGTCGAGCGCCTCCCGCGCGAAGCGGGCCGCGACCTCGGGCTTTTCGTCTTCGAGCGCTTCCCACATCGCGCCGACCTTCGACCACGGCGCCGCCGGATCCAGGGTGATCGCCTCGCGATAGGCCTCGCGCGCGTCGGCGCGCCGCCCCATGCCGAGCAGGATCTCCGCGCGGACGGCGTGGTTCATCGCCATGCGCGGGTCGAGGGAGATCGCGAGCTCCACGTGGCGCAGCGCCCGCTTCGGTCGTCCATCGTGATAGTAGATCGACGCCAGCTGGGAGTGGGTGCGTGCGCTCCCCGGGAGCTTCTCGGCCACCTTCAGGAAGAGCTTCTCGGCCAGCTCCGAGTTCCCGGCCTCGTAGGCGGCCATCGCGCGATGGAGAATCGGCAGGTACTTGCGGCCGTCCTTCGGGTCGATGCCCGTCTCCTGCACGGGCGCTTCGGTGACGGCGTAGCCGAGGGCGTGGAGCTGATCGCGCGTCGTGGCGTCGAGCTCGAGGGTGGTGCTCTGCTGCTCACCGGCGAGGGTCGTCTCGACCTCCGCATCGAGCCGCTCCTGGTGAGGCTGTGCGCGTTCGGGTGCGGAGTCGACCAGGTTGTCGAGCTGGCGGGGATCTTCCTCCACCGCGTAGAGCTCCGGGCGCGGCGAGCGCACGTAGAGCCACTCGTCCGTGCGGATGGAGTGCAGCGGCGCCCAGCCGTGGTCGAGCAGGGTCGCGAGCGTCTCGGAGTAGGCCGTGAGCGGCTCCCCGGGCGCTTCCGCCCGGAAGCGCGGCGTCAGGTCGACGCCGTCGCTCGCCTCGAGCGCGGGCAGGCCCGCCTGGCCGAGGATCGTCGGGGCGACGTCCTTCAGCCGGACGACGCCGGGCACGACGCGGCCCGCGGGAAGCCCCGGCCCGCGCAGGATCAGCGGGATCTTCAGGACCGAATCGTAGAGCGCCGTCGAGTGCGTGCGCTCGCCGTGCTCGCCGAGGCTCTCGCCGTGGTCCGAGGTCATCACGACCAGGGTGTCGTCGAGGCGGCCGCGCGCGCGGAGGTGTTCGACGAGCCGGCCCATCTGCGCGTCGGTGTAGGCGATCTCCGCATCGTAGGGGCGATCCGGGAACTGGGACGCGAAGGGCTCGGGCGCCCGGTGATCCATGTGCGGGTCGTAGACGTGGAGCCACAGGAAGAACGGGCCTTCCGTGCGATCGAGCCAGGCGGTCGCCGCGTCCACGACCTCGCCGGCGGTGCGCTCGACGAAGCCGCCGGGCGCGGACTTCTTGCCCTGCACGTCGTCGTCGTAGACGTCGAAGCCCTGGGCGAGGCCGAAACGCGCCTTCAGGACGACCGCGCCGATGAAGGCGCCCGTCGACCAGCCGGCCGCCTGGAATCGCTCGGCCAGGGTGGTGGCCTCTTCGGCGAGGCGGAACGTGCCGTTGTGGCGCACGCCGTGCTGCGGCGCGTCCTGCCCGGTGAAGAGCGTCGCGTGGGAGGGCAGCGTCAGCGGCGTCGCGGTGATCGCGGTCTCGAAGAGCACGCCCTCGGCGGCGAGTGCATCGAGCGTCGGCGTCCGGGCGAAGTCCGCGCCGTAGGCGCCGACGTGGTCGGCCCGGAGCGTATCGATCGTCACCAGGACGACGGAGGTCGCATCGGCCGGCGGCTTCGGCGACGTGTCGATCAGGTTGCAACCGGGCAGTGCCAGCCCCGGCAGGAGCCAGAGTGCAGCGCCGAGGCGGCGGAGATTCACGAGGGTTCGGGCGAGAGACGTCACGTCCCTTCTCCTTGCTTCGAGGGATTCGGGCCTTCGGCCCGTTCGAGGAACTGCCGGGCCCGGGCGACGCGGGGGTCGTCCGGGTGCTTCGCTTCGAGCTTCGCCAGGAGGGCGCGGCTCGCTTCGAGTTCGCCCGCGGCCGCGAAGGCCATGGCCAGCGGAGTCGCGAGGGAGAGGTCGTAGCGGTGGGCACCGGCCTTCCGGTGATGCGTCAGCGCGGCCTCGGCCTGACCGATCCGCGCGAACTCGAGGGCCAGGTGCATCTGCGCGAGTTCGAAGTCCGGCCGCAGGCGGACGGCGTCGCGGAAGCTCTCGAGCGCCGGACGGAAGGCACCGGCCTCGCGCCAGAGCAGCCCGACGCGCAGCCGCACGAAGGCGTCGTTCGGTGCCAGGGCGAAGGCCCGGCGCGCGGCCTCGGCCGCGGCGGGGAAGGCTCCCTCGCGCAGCCGCAGCCAGAGCACGCCCATCTGCACCCAGGCATCCTCGGGGTCGATCGCCTCGGCGCGCTCGAAGTCCTCCCGGGCGCCCGCCTCGTCCCCGGTGAGCAGGCGGATCTCCGCGCGCTCGGCGTAGCGGTGGGCCGGGCGCGGGTCGATCTCGATGGCGCGGTCCGCGTGGGGCAGCGCTTCCTTGGCGCGCCCCGAGTAGAGCAGCGTCGAAGCGAGCAGACCGTGGGCGCGGGCGCTCTCGGGCGCGACTTCGAGGAAGCGCCGGAGCGAGGTCTCGGCCTCGGCGTAGCGCCCCTCGGCCAGGGCGTGTGCGCCAGACTGAACGAGGGTCTGGTGGCGGAGGCCGTCCTTCGGATCGAGGCCGGTCGCTGCCACGGGTGCCTCGGGCAGGGCGTAGCCGAGCGCCTGGAGACGCGCGCGCTCGTCGGGATCGAGGGCGATGCGCGACGGCGCGCCCTCCCCTGCCTCGCTCGCGAGCACGGTCGCCACGTGGGCGTCGAGCCGCTCCATTTCGACGGCGGACTCGGCGCGGCCCGCGAGGTCGCGCTCCTGGCCGGGATCCTCCCGGACGGCGTAGAGCTCGGGGCGCGGCGCCCGCACGTAGAGGCGGTCCGGCGTCCGGATCGCGTGCAGCGGCGCCCAGCCGAAGTCGAGCTCGGGCAGAAGGCTCTCGGCGTAGGCCCAGTCGACCTCGGTGCGGCCCCCGACGAAGGCGGCCGAAAGATCCACGCCCTCCGCGGTCGACGGGGCGGGCAGGTCCGCGAGCGCGAGGAGCGTCGGCGCGACGTCGACGGCGCGGGCGATCCCCGCAACGACGCTTCCCTCCGGAACCCCGGGGCCCGCGACGATCCAGGGCACGCGGGTCACGGCGTCGTAGAGGGTGAGTCCGTGATTGAGTTCGCCGTGTTCGCCGAGGCTCTCGCCGTGGTCGGAGGTCACCGAGACGAGCGGCTCGCGGCCGCGCTCGGCGAAGCCCGCGAGCAGGCGGCCGAGCTCCGCGTCGACGTAGGCGATCTCCGCGTCGTAGGGACGCCCGGGGAAGCGCTCCGCGAACTCCGGCGGTGCGCGGTGGTCGAGGTGCGGGTCGTAGTAGTGCACCCAGAGGAAGATCGGCGCGTCGTCGGCCGCCGCGAGCCGGGCGAGCGCGGCGTCGGTGACCTCGCGGGCCGTCCGTTCGAGGAATCCGGCGGACCCGGCCTTCCGGGTTCCGATGCGGTCGTCGTAGTGCTCGAACCCGCGCGCGAGCCCGTAGCGCGCGCGCAGGACCACGGCGCCGACCACCGCCGCGGTGCGGTAGCCCGCCGCGGCGAAGCCTTCGGCCAGGGTCGGGAGCTCTTCGCCGAGTTTGAACGTTCCGTTGTGTCGCACGCCGTGGCGCGGCGGCCGCGTGCCCGTCAGCAGGGTCGCGTGGGAAGGCAGCGTGATGGGCGTCGCGGCGATCGCGGTCTCGAAGCGGACCCCCGCGGCGGCGAGGGAATCGAGCGTCGGCGTCCGGGCGAAGTCCGCGCCGTAGGCGCCGACGTGATCGGCCCGGAGCGTGTCGATGGTCACGAACAGGACGTCGGGCTTCGGGCCGTTGGCCTCCTGCGCGGCCGCCGGAGCCGGACTCGGCGCCGCGGTCGTCTCGACCCGATTGCAGGCGAGGGCAAGCCCCCCCAAGGCGCACAGCCCGAGGACTCGAAGAACGCGCGTGGACCCCTCCCGCATCGAACCTACATCGGCCACGTCGGGGGATCGGTTGAGGCCGGTCGGGCGGTGCCGACCTAGACCGCGGTCAGGAAGTGCACGGGCGAGAGCAGCACCGCGACGGCCCCCACCGCGATCGCCGGGCCGAACCCGAAGGGGACGCGGGCGTCGCGGGTGACGAGCATGGTGGCGAGCCCGAACAGCAGGCCCAGCACGGCCGCCGCGAAGATCGTCTCCAGGACGCCGGCCGGGCCGAGGAAGGCGCCGATCATCGCGAGGAGTTTCACGTCGCCGAAGCCCATGCCCGGGAACCAGGTCCAGTAGTCGAGGCTCGACGGGCGCGGGAGGGATTCGCCTTCGCCGGGCCAGTGGGGGAAGGTGCGCCCGAAGGCCACCGAGAGCCGCGCATGGACGAAGCCGACCATCCAGAGCAGCCCGCCGCCGAGCAGCGCGCCGGAGAGGGCCGGGCGAAGCGCTTCGCCGAGCGGAGCGCCCTGCTGCCAGGCCAGCGCCGGGAAGGCGACGAGCCCGAGCACGAGGCCGCCGAGGGAGATCTCGTCGGGAATGATCTGGTGGTCGAAGTCGATCAGCGCCGCGGCCAGCAGGCCGGCGACGAAGACCCAGTAGAGGAGCGTGTAGGCCGTGAGTCCGAAGTGGGCGAAGACCGCGAGGAAGAGCATGCCGCACACGGCCTCGACGAGCGGGTAGCGAAGTGAGATCGACGCTTTGCAGTCGCGGCAGCGACCGCGCAGGAGCAGCCAGGAGAGCACGGGGAGGTTGTCCCAGGGGCGCACGGGCGCGTCGCAAGCCGGGCAGTGCGAGCCCGGGAAGACGACGGATTCGCCGCGCGGCAGGCGATGGACCACGACGTTCAGGAACGAGCCGACGAGCAGCCCGAGGAGCAGGCCCAGGGCGAGGAGCGTCGGCGGGAGAACCATGGCCGACCTTTAGCGGAAGTCCTTGCGCTGGAACACCACCGCGGCTGCCATCAGCACGACCGTGGCATAGACCGCGCCGTAGAGGAGCGGCCATGCGACTTCGGCCGGCGTCACCGGCAGCCCGTGGAGCGCTTCCACCGTCAGGTTGAAGCTCTCGAGGTCCGGCAGGATGCGGTGGAGCCACATCGCCACGAGCTGGACGGATTCGACGTCGGACTGGCTCCCGAGCTGCCGCAGATCGCGCGTCAGGTGCCCGACCACGTAGAGACCACCCGTGAAGAACGAGGCCAGCATCGGCGTGGTGAAGGCCGAGAAGAACGTCGCGATCGCGATCAGAAGCGCCACTTCGGCAGCGGTCAGGAGGAGCGCGTAGAAGTGCTGCGCCTGGATCGGAGCGCCCGTCATCCACGAGACCGCGAGGAAGGCAGCGCTCATGATGACGACCTGCATCCAGACCGTCGCCACCAGGCCGAGGTACTTGCCGACGAGGAACTCCCAGCGCGCCACGGCCTTGGTCACGATCGTGTAGATCGTGCGGCGGTCGACCTCCTTGTGGATCAAGCCGACGCCGAGAAAGACCGCGATCAGGGCGCTGAACATCCGCGTGGCCGAGAGGCCGACGTCCTGGATGATGCGCTCCTGCTCGACGTAGGAGAGCGTCGAGAGCAGCACGCCGACGCCGATCAGGATCACGGCGAAGAACACCAGGGCGTAGAGCACCTTGTTGCGGATCGCCTCGCGGACCGTGTTGGTGGCGATGGTGAAGATGCGACCGAACACTTACGAACCCTCCCCGGAAGCGCCCGCCGCGGACTCTTCCACCGTCTTCAGGAAGATCGACTCGAGAGAGACCCGGACCGGACTCACGGAGGCGATCGAAACGCCCTCCGTGATCGCGGCCTGGAGGACCTCGTTGGTGTGCTTCTCGAGCACGCGCGCCTCGACCTGCTGGCCGTGCCCCCGGAGCTCACAGCCGTACTGCTGCTCGAGCCGCGCCGCGAACTCCGGCGCGAGCGAGGAGAACACGATGTCCGACTGCTTGTTCTCTTCGGCGATGAACTCCTCGATGCGTCCCTCGTAGCGGATCTTGCCCTTCACGATGATCGCGACGCGATCGCACACCATCTCGACGTCCGAGAGGATGTGGGTGTTCATGAAGACCGTCTTGCCGTCACGCTTGAGGCGCAGGATGAGGTCCCGGATCTCCTTGCGCCCGAGCGGGTCGAGGCCGCTCATGGGCTCGTCGAGGAACACCACCTGCGGGTCGTGGATCAGGGCCTGGGCGATGCCGATGCGCTGGAGCATGCCCTTCGAGTAGGTGCGCAGGCGGGCGTCGGCCGCGTGGGAGAGACCCACCCAGCCGAGGAGCTGCTCGATCCGGGCCGGGCGCTCCGCGCGCGACAGGCCCGAGAGGCGTGCGTAGAAGTCGAGGAACTCGCTCCCGGTCAGGTAGTCGTAGAAGTACGAGACCTCCGGGAGGAACCCGACGTGCTTGCGGAAGGCGGACTCCCGGATGTCGTGCCCGAGGATGGTCGCCGAGCCCGCCGTCGGGCGGATCAGGCCCATCAGGGTCTTCAGCGTGGTGGTCTTGCCGGCTCCGTTCGGGCCGACGAACCCGTAGATCTCGTTCTCGTGCACGGTGATCGAGATCCCGTCCAGGATCCGCTTCGCGCGCAGCCCGAGCCCGGGCCGGAAATCCTTGACCAGCCCCTCGACGCGGACGACTTCATGGCCTTCCCTCGTCATCCCCGACTCCCCTTCTCTTCGCTGCCAGCGTCCTCGCCGGCGGATTCGGACTGCCCGGGCGTGAACTGCCCCGGGCGGTAGCGCTGGTGCACCTGGTACCGCGCCTTGTAGTAGCTGGAGACGATTTCGCCGGTCGTCTCGTGCAGGATCCACTCCCAGCCGTGGAGCTCGGGCGGGAGCTTCGCGAGCACGGGGTTCGGTCCGGCCACGAGATCCTCGACCCGTTCGATGTCCCGGCCGTTGCGGCGCTTGTACTCCTCGCGCGCTTCATCGAGCTTGAGCGCACGGCGCTCGGTCTCGATCTCGTCGAGCGCCTTCGCGTACTCGGCCTTGGCGCGCTCGCCCGGAGCATTGCGGTGGAGCTCCTGGAGCATCGCCGCGGCGACGCCGAGCCCACCCTCTCCCTGGGAGCGCAGCCGCGGAACGAGCCGCTTCAGGTAGGCGGGCGCGCCGGGAAGCTTCGAGGCCGCTTCGAGCTCGTCCGCCGCCTCCGGGTACTCCTGGAGGTAGTAGAAGTGGTTGAAGCCCTTGTAGAAGTGGTTGCGCCAATCGTCCGGATGGAGCTCGATCGCCCGCTCCATCAGCTGATTGGCGAAGCGCACGTCCTCCTCCGTCGCCGTCATCCAGATCGCGGCGAAGCGGTAGGGATGCTCGACGTAGGGGTTCAGCTGGGTCACGACGTCGATCAGGCGGCCGATCGTGTAACCGTGCTGGGTCGGGTCGGCGACGGCGCCGCCCACGAGTTGGATGGCCTGCAGCCAGTAGTAGTCCGCTGCCAGGGTGTCGAACCCGAGGGCCGCGGTCTTCGCGACCTGGGGCTGCGGAATGTACGCCTCGCCCTTGGCCGACTTCAGGGTCGGCGGGATCTGCGCGTGGATGAGGTCGACGCTGACGACCAGGATGACGGCCGCCAGCGTCCAAGCGATTCTCTGGATCATCGAATTCATTCGAGGTCAGTCCCCTTCCGGCCTCAAACAAACGGGGCGGTGCCCGCCCCTTTCAAGCGACTAGTACTTCCCCGCTCCGACGGCCGCCGCGACGGTGTCGTAGACCGGGTTCCCACCGCCGTCGACGGGCGGATTGACCGTTCCGGCCAGGATGCTCGGCGCACAGGTCGAGGGCGGGTTCGCCGTATCCGCGACGTTCGGGCTCACCAGCATCAGAGCGGCCACGAGTCCGTTCCCGTCGATGTCCGAGTAGGCCGTCGCGGTGAAGCAGCCCGTGCAGCAGCCGGCGTCGATGTCCTGGGAGTTCGTGTCGTAGCGGTAGCGGACTTCGCCGTCCGGCTTCCAGCCGAGGGCGTTGAAGCCCGGCGTCACGCCGCCTTCCCAGTCCACGGCGTCCGGCCCGAGCGGGTTGATCGGCGAGGGCGCTGCCCCCACGTAGCGGTTGAATTCGGCAGAGTACGCGCGCTGCGACTTGGCGAGCGCCGCGAGATTCGTGAAGCCCTCACTCCGGCGGGAGCGCCACTGCTGCTCCTGGAAGCTCGGGATGGCAATCGTGGCCAGGATGCCGATGATCGCGACGGTGATCATGAGCTCGAGCAACGTGAAGCCGCGGTTGTTGTGATTCGTCATCGTCCTGACCTTCCTTGTCGTCTCGTTCGTCGAGAGATGTCGCGGAGGGATCGAGAAATCGGAGAAAGTTGGGAGAGGCGGGCCGGGGCGCGATGCCCCGGCCCGCCGTCTACCCGGATCGCTAGAAAACGCTCTGGCCGTACTGCGGATCGCAGGAGCCCGTCACGTTGTCCATCAGGTCGCCCGTGGTGCAGTCCGTCACGCCGGGCGGGTCCGGCGCGTCGTTGGTCGACGTGATGTTGCCGTTCATGTCGATGATGAACTGCGGCGCGTGGTAGCCCCAGGCCTGCAGGTTGCCATCATTGTCGATGTCGGCGTGGCCGGCCACGAAGTAGCACTGGCCCGAGCAGCCCGTGGTGACTTCGTACTGGAAGTACACCGCGCCCTCGGGGCGCCAGCCGATCGTGTCGAAGTTCGAGCCCGCGGCACCCGGATCCGTGAACTGGACCTTGTTGTCCAGGCCGAGCGAAGCCGGCGCCAGGGTGGCCGAGACGTAATCGTTGAACTCGGCGATGTAGGCCTCTTCCGCCGTCCGAATGGCCGCAATGTTGATGCGACCTTCCGTGCTGCGCGAGCGCAGCTGGAAGCGCAGGAAGTTCGGAATGGCGATGGCGGCCAGAATGCCGATGATGGCGACCACGATCATCAGCTCGATGAGCGTGAAACCACCAGAAGTTCGCTTCGCGGGAAGCTTCATCATGAGGTTCTCTCCTTGCCTTCGAGCTCCGAATCGCAGGCCCGTCTGAGCGACTTGCTCGGGGGGCGGCCCTTGGGCCATGCAACGTTCGGCTCCCGAAATCACTCCGTGGGCAAAGCAACCCGCGTGCCATTCGTTCCGGAAGGCCGAAACCGCGCGCTCCCTCGAACGTGCGATCCGGTACGCACCGCCCGCTTACGCTCGGCGCTGCGCATTGTCTTCATCGGCAACCGGTGCGCGAGCCGTAGTGGGAAGTGACGATCTGCGGCGCGCGGAAGCGACGATTCTCGTCACCCGCGCCCGCTTCGGGCGTTCGGAGGCGTCGGGGTTTTCCCGGAGAGCCGGCGACGACCGCTCTCCGGAACACGAAATTCAACTTTCCCCGGAAGCGCCCCGATGAACGTGCGATGAACCGCGCGATCGTTGCCTGCGCCCTGCTCTTCTCGGGGCTCTCCGCCCTGGTCTACCAGGTGCTCTGGACCCGTCTTCTCGGCTTCGTCTTCGGCACCACGAGCGAAGCCATCGGCAGTGTGCTCGCCATCTTCTTCGCCGGCATGGCGATCGGGAACGCCTGGGCCGCGCGGCGGCTCGGGAGCGTCGAGCGGCCGCTGCGCGTCTACGGGCTTCTCGAGCTCGGGATCGGGGCCTGGGCGCTGCTCTCCCTCCCCCTCCTGCAGGCGCTCCCCGCCGTCTACGGCTGGCTCGGCGGAGACCCGGGCCCGCTCGCGACATTCGCGCTGCGCATCTCGACCACCGCGTTGCTCCTCCTCCCGCCGACCATCGCCATGGGCGCGACGCTCCCCGTGGTCGCGCGCGGCGTGGTGAGCGACGACCGGACCCTCGGCCGCTGGAGCGCCCTGCTCTACGCAGCGAACACCCTCGGCGCCGTGGCCGGCGCCTACCTCTGCGGCTTCTGGCTGCTCCCGAGCCTCGGCCTGACGGCCGCGGTCTGGGGTGCCGCGGTCGTGAACCTGCTCGTCGCCGCGCTCGTTCTCGTGACGCTCGGCAACGCACGCGTCGTGAACACGCACGCGGAGTCCGGCCGGGTGCAGCCCGTGGGCGAGATCGACGTGCGCCGCCGGCGCGCCTTCCTGGCCTTCTTCGCGATCTCCGGCTTCGTGGCGATCGGCTACGAGATCGTCTGGTCCAAGGTCTTCGGCATCGTCATGGAGGGCACGATCTACGGCTTCTCCACGGTCCTCTCCGCCTACCTCACGGGCATCGCCCTCGGCAGCGCCGCCATCGCGCCCTTCGTCGACCGCATCCGGGATCTGCCGCGGGCCTTCGGCTGGCTGCACGTCGGGGCCGGGGTCGCCGTCGCCGCCGGACTCGTGGCCGTGCCCTACCTGCCCCATGCCCATGCGCGGCTGGCGGAGTTCGCCGCGGGTGCCGACGCCGTGCACCTGCTCTTCCTGCTCGTGGTCCCGATCGTGCTCGCGCCGACGCTCCTGTTCGGGGCGGCCTTCCCGATCCTGATCCGCATCTACACGGAGCGGGCGGAGGCGGTCGGCGAAGGCATGGGCCGTGCGGTCGCGCTGAACACCGCCGGCAGCATCGCGGCGAGCCTGCTGCTCGGCTTCCTGGCGATCCCGAAGCTCGGCATGGACGCGACGCTCTACGCGCTCATCCTGGTCGACCTCGCCCTCGCGGCGGTGGTGCTCGCCCGCTTCCAGGAGACCGACGGTCCGGCCCGGCTGCCCTCCTTCGCGGCGGCGGGAGCCGCCCTCGTGGTCGTCGGGCTCGGCTACAACGGCGTGCACGCCGAGCTCGCCGTCGCCGGCCGAAGCGTCGAGGCCAAGACCCTGGGCGAGTACCGCGCCCGCCTGGCCGAACGCTCGCGGCAGCAGATCCTCGCCATCGAAGGACGCAACGCCATCGTCACCGTCACCGCGGAGGAAGGCTCGCGCGGTCTGCGGACGAACGGCCTGCCGGAAGCGGGCGTCTTCCTCGGCCCTCCCTACGGCCCGGTGACGACGAGCCTGCTCGGCACCATCCCGTACCTCGTCGCCGAGAACCCGGAGCGGGCCCTGGTGATCGGCCTCGGCGCGGGGAACACCCTCGAAGCGCTGCTCCACACGCCCATCCCGCACGTGGACGTGGTCGAGCTCGAAGCCGGCGTGGTGCAGGCGATGGAGGTGCTGCACGCCGGGCGACGGAGCCCGCTCACGGACCCGCGCGTGACGCTCCACGTCAACGACGGGCGCAACGTCCTGCTGCGCGCCCAGCACGAAGCGGCGCCGGGCTGGGATCTGATCGCGTCGCAGCCGAGCCACCCCTGGCTGATCGGGGCGGCGAACCTCTTCACCGAAGAGTTCTTCACGCTCGCACGCAACTCGCTCCGGCCGGGCGGCGCCTTCGCCATGTGGGTGAACGGTTTCCGCACGGACCGCGAGGCCCTGCTCGCCCTGGTCGCGAGCTTCGAACGCATCTTCCCGGGCGCGGTGCTGGCCGACGTCTCGGCGAACCACGGGCGCGAGGCCTTCCTGCTGCTCGGCATGCGCGAGCCCGTCGAGATCGAGCCGACCCGGGCCGCCGAGCGCCTCGCGGGGACACCGCTGGCCGCCCGGCTCGCCCACCACGGCCTCTCGGAGTTCCCGGCGATCCTCGCCCGCTTCGAGGGCCGTGCCGCGGACTTCCTCCCCCAGGCCGGAAGCCTGCGGAACACGGACGACAACGCCTTCGTCGAGACGCGCATCCCGCGCAAGCTCGCCTGGCGCTCGGTCGACTACGCCGCCGTCGAGTCCGCCCTGCCCGCGGGCGCGGCCACCCTGCCGCCCCTCACCGAGCCCGTCGACGTCGCCGAGCTCGCCCGCCACATCCTCGAGACGACGAAGGAGACGAAGCGCGGCCGCCCGCTTCGGAAGATCGAGCGCCTCTTCGCCGCCCACGGCGCCGAAGTCCCGCCGTTCGAAGCCGCGCTTCTCCACGCTCGGGCCCAGCTCGCGGAAGCCGAGACGCGCGAGGCCGGAGCGAAGGCGCTCACGGCGCTCGCAGCCCGAGCCGCGGATCGTCCCGAACCGCTGCGCGCCCTCGCCGAGTACCAGGCCACGCGGCGCCGCGACTTCCGTGCCGCGGGCCAGGCCTACGCCGAGGCCTTCGCGCGAAGCGGCGGTTTCCAGGATGCCTTCGACGCCGCCCGGGCCTTCGACTACGTCGACCCCGCCCGAGCCTTCGAGTTCGTGGAAGCCATTCCCGTTGCGGAGCGCGGACGCTTCCCGCGCCTCGCATGGTACGAAGCCAAGCACGCCCTGGCGCGCGGGGAGCGCGGGGAAGCGCTCCGCCCGACCTTCGAGACCCTGATGGCCTACCGCGCCAGCGCGGAGGGCCGGCTCATCCCGGGCGTCGCCGCCACGCTCGCCCGCCTCGCCGAGGCCCTCGGCGACCGCACGCGCGCCCTGGCCTATCAGGAAGCCGACCGGCGCGAACGCGTGAAACGCGGCGAGCCGCTGCTCGAGCAGGCCCGCCAGGCGCTTCGCGAACGGCGGCTCGAAGCGGCGAGGAAGGCGCTCGAGCAGGCCATGACGCTCCTCCCGGGTCACGTCGAGGTCGCCCACCTGCGCGCCCAGCTCGCGCTCGCCGAGCAGGACGGTGCCGCCCTCGACGCCGCCCTCGGCGAGCTCCGGCACTGGGCGCCGACGCTCGAAGCCGCCGTCACGAGCGAGAACGCCTTCCGTATGCGGAACGGCCTCGCGCTCCTCCCGGAGCAACCGGCCGAGACGTTCGCCCGCTAGCGGCAGGACGGCCGCCCCGGGCCCAAGTTGCCAGCCCGAGACCCCGACGCTAGGTTGGGCCGGCTCGCAATTTCGTGCTCCCATCGTCTAGCGGTCTAGGACGGGGCCCTCTCAAGGCTCAAACACGGGTTCGAGTCCCGTTGGGAGCACCACTTCACCCGCGAGCCGTGCCGGCGCCATCGCCGAAGGCGCCCTGGCCGCAAGCAACGCCCTGGCGGATCGACGCGAGGCGTACCGAGGACCGGACGCCCTGGCGTCCCTGCCAGGAGCCCGCGTTGGCCAAGGACTTCGCTTTCGTCTTCATGGATTGCGAGTTCGGCGGCCTCGACCCGGACCTCCACGACATCACCGAGATCGGCGCCATCGTCACCGACTACCGCCTCGTCGAGATCGCCCAGGCCGAGTGGAAGGTGCGCGCGCGCGCGGACCGCATCAGCCCCGAGGCCGCGAAACTCCAGGGCTACGACGCCGAGGTCTGGGAGCGGGAGGCCGTTCCCGTGAAGCAGGCCCTGACCGAGCTCGCCGCGCTGTGCCCGAAGGGCAAGACCGTCGTGCCGGCCGGCCAGAACGTCCGCATGGACGTGATCTTCGTCGAGAAGGCCTACAAGGCCTGCGGGATCGCCTACCCGTTCGACTACCACGTGATCGACCTCGCGACGCTCTACTACGCGTGGTCCCTCGTGGCGGGCGAGACGGTCTCGGCGCTCTCCCTGCGCCAGGCCGCGACGACGGCCGGCCTGGTGGAAGGCAACGTCCCCCACCGCGCCCTGGCCGATGCCCGCCTCACGCTGGAAGCCTTCCGCCACTACGTCGGACGGCTCTCTCCGCGCGCGGCCTCCGAAGCCGCGCCCGCGAAAGACCCGAGCTGACGCCAGCCGGCTACGTCGGGCGGCCCTCTCCCCGCGCGGCCTCGGCCGCCCGACCGGCCCGCAGCGCGCGCTGACGCGCGAGCTTGGCGTCCCACTTCGCGACCGCCCGAAGATCGTAGTGCGCGAGGCGCGGCAGGATGAGCCGCGCGCCGAGGCTGCCGGGCCGGAACCAGACCGCCGAAGCGAAATCGATCAGGACGGGCTGGCCCTGGGCATCGATCAGGATGTTGCTGCGGTGGCCGAGGTCGAGGTGCACCAGCCCGCGTTCGTGAAGCCCGGCGACGGCCTCGGCCAGGACCTCGGGGAAACCGGGGCCGGCGTCGTCCACCAGGTGGCGCGAGATCCGGCGCCCCGGGCGGTACTCGAGGGCGATCGCCAGCGGGTCGAGGAAGCCGAGGAAGCGGGGCACGGCCGGGTGGCCCTCGAGCCAGCGATGGGCCGCGGCCTCGCGGGCCGTCACCCAGCGGCCGACGGTGGCGCGGACCACGGCGCCCCGCGGCGCGAAATCCTTCACGACGACGCGGCCCTCGGGCCCGTCGACGAGCAGGACGTCCGGGTTCCGCGCGTTCCCGCGGTTCAGGACCTCGACGGTCCGCTGCGCGAGCTCGTCGCGCGAGACCGGCGCGGCGGAAGGACGCTGGGTGCTCACGGGGCGGAGGCTAGCGCCGGCACCCCCCCGGGCAACGCAGAAGCGATGCCGGGGGAGGTGCGGGGCTCGAATGGGTTCGATGCAGGGAAAGTGGGGACGGGCGCTCAGCCCTCGCCTTCGCTCCCGAAGCGATTGCGAACGAGGGTCCAGAGCTGGGAGCGCAGGCGCTCCTTGAATTCGGGGTCGAAGGGGACGTCGAGGCCGTCCGCCGCGAGGAAATCGCGGAGTTCGTCGGCGCTCACGTCGGCTGCCAGGTCTTCGATCTCTTCCATCTTCAACTTGATACTCATCTCAGCGTGGACTTCCCCAGCGGCATGACCCGGTGTGGTGGTTCTCTTCACGCTTCAGCTCCAGGCGCTCTCCGCGCCATAGCCAGGTTCCGAAATGGTCCCCCCCGAAATCGTGCCTCCGGACTCGGCGGACTCGACCAACACCCGCTTCATCCGATAGAGGCTCGAGCGGATCGCATCGCTCGACCGCGACGTCTGCTCCGAGATCTCCTGGATCGAGAGGTTCTGCAAGTGACGCAACTCGAACACCTCGACCTGCCAGGGCGCGATGCTCTCGAGCCGCTCGCCGATGGCCTCGAGGTAGCGGCGCAACTGCAACTGGTCCTCGGGCGTCCCCGTCGAGAGGGACTCCATCGGGCGCAGGCCCTCGCACTCCGTCCGCTCCACGCGCGCTTCCTCGGTCTTGGCGCGGCGGATGTGGTTGTTGATCGTGTTCTTCGCGATGCCGTAGATCCACGATGACAAGGTCGACCGCCCCTTGAAGGAGTCGATGCACCGGAAGACCGCCGTGAAGGTCTCCTGCACCACTTCTTCGGTGTCCGCGTGATTCCGCAGCCGCACGTAGGAGAAGTTGTAGATCCGCTGGAAGTAGCGTTGATATAACGAGTCGAACGCGGTCTGGCTGCCCGTTCTGAGGGCGGCCAACAACTCCGCGTCCTCGCTCTTTCGAACGGGCAACTTGGAGCGCGTGCGCTGGGTTCCGGTGGGGAGCGGGGTGGCTTCTTTGAGAGCGGGCAACGCGGTCTCCTCGCGTTGTCCCTTCCCAGGCCGATGCAGACGGGGGGCGATCGCTCACCCCCCTTCTCCACCAATGAGTGGCCGCTCGGGGGCATTAGTGGCGCAAAAACCACTCCCCGGGCTCGATTGATTCCCCCAGGGGAAGCAACGTAGCCGCAAGCCCGCGGGGAAACCCCAACTTCCCGCCCGCTTTTTTCAGAATCGGATGCGGAACGCCGCCCGAGCCCCCGGGCAGCGCCGGGCGGGAGGGAGGCCTGCCGGACCGTAAACCACGCCCATCAGCCCTCACCGAGACCCCGCCCAAAACGCCGGTCCGGCAGGCCTCCCTCCCGCCCGGCGCGCATCACTCCAATGGGTATGTGAGACGGTCGGCCCGCCCGAGGCCTCTAGTTCACGAACCCCTTGAGCCCCGGAGCCCCCGCCAGGAGCGAGTTCCGCATCCGGTACAGGTTCGCCTTGACCGCGTCCTCGGACTTGCCGAGCGCCGCCGCGATCTTCTTGATGGGCTGGTGGCGGAGGTGCTTGAGGTGGAAGATCCGCCGCTGGAGCGGCGTGAGCTTCTCGTTGATCACGATGTCGCAGCGGTCGAGCACCTCGCGGGCTTCGACGATGCGGTCCGCGAGCGGTGCCTTGGCGGGCACCTCGCCGGCCACGTCGTCGACGGAGTCGAGCCTCGGGCGCGGCTTGCGGAAGCGCCGATTCACGGTGTTGCGGCTGATGCCGAAGATCCAGACCAGCAGGGAGGAGTTCCCGGCCCAGCTCTCGAGCACGCGGTGCACGGTGATGAACACCTCCTGCGTGACGTCTTCGGCTTCGCCGGCGTCGCCGAGGCGCTTGAGCGCGAAGCGGTAGACGCGCGGGAAGTAGGTCTCGTAGAGGAGTTCGAAGGCCTGGCGGTCTCCGCCGAGGATCTTCTCGACCAGCTCTTCGTCGCTGTTCCACGGGTCGGCTTTTCGAGCGTTCTTTTTGCGCACCACACCATCCGAGTGTGGTTCCCGCATCGGGAATGGAGGGTCTGTCCGGGGGGATGACCGGCTCTTCCTCGGAGGCCTGGTCCGGGCGGTTGCCCGGCTCTCCGTATCAGAACCTGTTTCAGTTTCCGTGCTTGGGCCGGCGAGGTGCCGGTTTCGGCTCGGATGCTCCCTGGCGACTTTCCTTTCTTCGATTCAGGAACCGGGCTTTTCAAAAGTGGGACTCAGCGTCCGAGCATTGGAAAAAGCAAGCGCCATGCCACAACCGGGGTTTGTGCAGGTCGCGGGTCAAGGCCTCGGAATTCGTGCTTTTTCCCGGATGCAGCGGATTGCGTAGTGCACGGGGATTCCCGGCAGGCAGAGAACTCTTTTTCTCAATTGTGGACCCGGGGAACATCCGTCGCCCTCGGCCCCATGGCCGATTGTGGCGTAGCCGGAGCGGCTACAGCTTGCCGGGTACGACGAACCAGACGCCCTCGATCCGCTCCCAGACGTCGCGGCGCTCGGTCACGACCGTCCAGTAGCGAAGGGGCTTGCCGTTGTTGCTTCGGATGCGGACGTCGACGAGGGCACGGCCCGGCCCCTCGAGCGCGAACTCCTTCACCTCGGCAATCAGCGCGCGATTCTTCTCGACATACGCGAGATCCAGGGTATGCGCGAAGTCGGCGTAGTAGTCGAAGAAGGCGGTCTCGTTCTGGAAGTGCTCGCGCAGCACGGTGTCCGTGTAGGTCGCGTGCGTGTTGAAACGCCGAAGCGAAAGTCGGTCGTAGAAACCCTGCGCACGCTCCTGGAACTCGACGATCGCGCGATGGTCGACGACCTGCACGCCGCGGCTCGTATCGGGCTGCGGGCCGGTCGGCGGCTCGAACCAGCCGCGGACGGCGCTGCCCACGCCGCAGCCCGGCAGGAGCAGAAGCATCGCGAACGACATCGTCGACGCGAGGGTGCGGGAGGTCCGCAGAAGCCGCGCTTCTTTCCGGGGCGGAGCCGTGATCATCGCTTGGCTTTCCCCTTCCCGCTCTTCTTCCCGGCGCACTTCTTCGCGCGGGGCTTCTTCCGGACGGCCGGCCCGGCGGTCTCTTCGATGGCGGCCTGGGCCGCAGCGAGCCGGGCCACGGGCACACGGTAGGGAGAGCACGATGCGTAGTCGAGCCCGATCCGCGAGCAGAACGCGACGCTGCGCGCGTCGCCGCCGTGCTCGCCGCAGATGCCGACCTTGAGGTCCGGGCGGGTCGCCCGCCCCTTCTCGACGCCGATCCGGATGAGCTCGCCGATGCCCTCCTCGTCGATCGAGACGAAGGGGTCGTGGTCGAGGATGCCCCGCTCGATGTACTCCGTGAGGAACTTGCCCGCGTCGTCGCGCGAGAGCGCGTAGGTCATCTGCGTCAGGTCGTTCGTGCCGAAGGAGAAGAAGTCCGCGTGGTGGGCGATCGTGTCCGCCACGAGGGAGGCGCGCGGCACCTCGATCATCGTGCCGATCGCGGACGGGAAGCGGACCCCCCGCTCGGACTGGACCGCCTTGATCTCGTCCTTGCAGAGCGCCCGCAGCCGCTCGAGCTCGCCGACGTGGGACACGAGCGGGATCATCAGCTCCGGCCGGACCTTGGTCCCCCCGGCCACGGCGTCCGCAGCGGCCTCGGCGATGGCCCGCACCTGCATGCGGTAGATCTCGGGGAAGGTCACGCCGAGGCGGCAGCCCCGGTGTCCGAGCATCGGGTTGAACTCCTTCAAACCGTCGATGCGTCCGCGGATCTCGGCGGCGCTGCGGCCGAGCGCACGCGCGACTTCGGCGACCTCGTCCTCCGCGTGGGGCAGGAACTCGTGGAGCGGCGGGTCGAGCAGACGGATCGTGACCGGGAGGCCCTCCATCGCCTCGAAGATTCCGCGGAAGTCGTCGCGCTGCATCGGCAGGAGCTTCGCGAGCGCGACGCGCCGCTCCGCGGCGTCGCTCGCGAGGATCATCTCGCGCACCGCCATGATGCGGTCCGCCTCGAAGAACATGTGCTCGGTACGGCAGAGGCCGATGCCCTCGGCGCCGAACTCGCGGGCCACGCGCGCATCGTTCGGCGTGTCGGCGTTGGTCCGTACGTGGAGCTTGCGGCGCCGGTCGGCCCAGCCCATGAGCGTCTCGAACTCGGCGTCGAGCTCGGGCATGACGGTGGCGACGGTTCCGGCGAAGACCTCACCCGTGCTGCCGTCGATGGTGAGCGGGTCGCCTTCCTCGAGGTCCCGCCCGCCGATGCGCAGGCGCCCGTTCGCGCGGTCGATGTGGAGCTCGCTGCAGCCTGCCACGCAGGAGCGGCCCATCCCGCGGGCCACGACCGCCGCGTGGGAGGTCATGCCGCCCCGGGCGGTGAGGATCCCTTCGGCGGCGTCCATCCCGTGGATGTCGTCCGGCGACGTCTCGGTGCGGACGAGGATCACCTTCTGCCCGGCCTTTCCGCGCAGCTCCGCCTCGTCGGCCGTCAGGACGACGATGCCGGTCGCCGCGCCCGGCGACGCCGGGAGGCCCTTGGCGAGCAGGTCGCGGTCCGCCCCCGGGTCGAGGGTCGGGTGCAGGAGCTGGTCGAGGGCGCCGGCGTCCACCCGCTGCAGGGCCTCGTCCCGCGTGATCAGGCGCTGGTTCGCCATGTCGACGGCGATCCGGACCGCCGCGCGCGCCGTGCGCTTGCCACTGCGCGTCTGCAGCATCCAGAGCTTCTCGCGCTGGATGGTGAACTCGATGTCCTGCATGTCGCGGTAGTGGCGTTCGAGCTTCTGGTAGATGCGGACCAGCTCGCGATAGCGGGCGGGCATCTCCGCCTCGAGGGTCGGGAGGCCTTTCTGCGCGGGGGAGCGGTTGTCGTCGTTGATCGGCTGGGGGGTCCGGATGCCCGCCACGACGTCCTCGCCCTGGGCGTTCTTCAGCCACTCCCCGTAGAAGACGGGCTCGCCCGTCGAGGGGTTGCGCGTGAAGGCCACGCCCGTCGCGCAGTCGTCGCCCATGTTGCCGAACACCATGGCCTGGACGTTCACCGCGGTGCCCCACTCGTCCGGGATGCCGTTCATCGCGCGGTAGCGGCGGGCGCGCTCGTTCTGCCAGGAGTCGAAGACGGCGGCGACGGCTCCCCGGAGCTGGGCGTTCGGATCCTGGGGGAAGCTCCGGCCGGCGAGCGCCTCGACGGTCTCGAGATAGATCTCGACGAGATCCCGCAGGTCCTCGGCGCTGAGCTCCGTATCGAGCCGCACGTTGCGGGCCCGTTTCAGGTCGTCGAGGTGCTCTTCGAAGCGCTCGTGGGGGACGCCGAGCACGACGTCGCTGTACATCTGGATGAAGCGCCGGTAGCTGTCCCAGGCGAAGCGCTCGTCCGCGCCCCGGGCGAGGCCCTTCACCGTCTGCCGGTTCAGGCCGAGGTTCAGGATCGTGTCCATCATCCCCGGCATCGAGGCGCGCGCGCCCGAGCGCACCGAGACGAGCAGCGGGTTCTTCGGGTCGCCGAAGCCGGCCCCCATCGAGCGCTCGACGCGGGCGAGCGCCTTCTCGACCTGGCCCCAGACGTCGCGCGGGAGCCGCTTGCCCCCGGCGTTGTAACGCGCGCAGACGTCGGTCGAGATCGTGAAGCCCGGCGGGACCGGAACCCCGAGGAGGGTCATCTCGGCGAGGTTCGCGCCCTTGCCGCCGAGGGTTTCCCGCATCTCGGCGCGGCCGTCGGCCTTGCCGTCGCCGAAGTAGAAGACGGCGCGGCCCGCAGACTTCTTGGAAACCTTGGCCTTCTTCTTTGCCTTCGATTTCGTCGAGGCCTTCCCGCGGGCGGACTTCTTCTTCGCGGCTTTCTTCCGGGTGGGCATCAGGGCTCGATGCGATCGCGAAGCCAGGCCGCAACGCCCTCGATCGCGATCCGCTCCTGGTTCATGGAGTCGCGCTCGCGCACGGTGACCTGGCCGTCGTCGACGGACTCGAAATCGTAGGTGACGCAGAAGGGCGTCCCCGCCTCGTCCTGCCGCCGGTAGCGTCGGCCGATGTTCCCGGCCTGGTCGTAGGAGACGTTCCAGCGCTTGCGCAGGTCGGCGGCGAGCTTCTGGGCCGGCTCGGCCAGCTTCTTCGAGAGCGGGAGGACGGCGGCCTTCTGCGGCGCGAGGGCCGGCGAGAAGCGCATCACCGTGCGGGTGTCGCCGCCCTCGAGCGTCTCCTCTTCGTAGGCGTCACAGAGCAGGGCCAGGGTCGTCCTGTCCATGCCGACCGAGGTCTCGACGACCATGGGCGTGAAGCGCTCCTTGCTCTGCTCGTCCGTGTAGGAGAGATCCTTGCCCGCGTACTCGGTGTGGCGCGAGAGGTCCCAATCGCCGCGGTCGTGGACGCCCTCGATCTCCTGCCAGCCGAAGGGGAAGAGGTACTCGACGTCGGCGGCCGCGTTCGCGTAGTGGGCGAGCTCGTCGGGCTCGTGATCGCGCAGCCGGAGGTGCTCCGGCGAGAGGCCGATCTCCTTGTGGAAGGCGAAGCGCGCATCGAGCCAGTACTGGAACCACTTCTCGCGCTCCGCCGGCGCGACGAAGAACTCCAGCTCCGCCTGCTCGAACTCGCGCGAGCGGAAGGTGAAGTTGCGCGGGTTGATCTCGTTGCGGAAGGCCTTGCCGATCTGCGCGATCCCGAAGGGCAGCTTCTGCCGCGCGACTTCCCGCACCCGCTTGAAGTCCGTGAAGATCGACTGGCAGGTCTCGGCCCGCAGGTAGGCCGTCGACGCAGCTTCCTCCGATGCGCCGATGAAGGTCTTCAGCATGAGGTTGAAGTTGCGCGCCTCGGTGAAGTCGTGTTCGCCGCCTTCGCTGCACTTCCCGATGCCGTCGAGCTGATCCGCGCGGAAGCGCTTCTTGCAGGCCTTGCAGTCGACCATCGGGTCGCTGAAGTGTTCGACGTGGCCCGAGGCTTCCCAGGTCCGCGGGTGGCAGATGATCGAGCTGTCGATGCCCTCGACGTCGTCGCGCTCGCGCACGACGCGCTGCCACCAGGCCGCCTTCAGGTTGTTCTTGAGCTCGGTGCCGAGGGGCCCGTAGTCCCAGAAGCCGTTGATGCCGCCGTAGATCTCGCTCGAGGGAAAGATGAAGCCACGCCGGGCGCACAGGGCGACCAGGTCCTCCATCCGCAGGGATCGCGTCGGGGTCTCGGAATCACTCGTCATTTCGGTTTCACGGCTCCAGGAGAGCGGGAGGATCGGCGGGGGCGTCGGGGCTGTCAACACGTGGAGGCCCGCGGTCGGAGGGAGGCCCTGCCGGACCCGCCGGGGGGCGGGTCGGTGGTGCGTGGCGTCGGAGAGTCGGGACGGTCCGGCAGGGCCTCCCTCCGACCGCGGTTCGTCGCGCGGAGTTGGCCCGTCGCCGCCTGTTGAGAACGTTCGGAAGATGGGCGGAGCGTAACGTCCGGTGGACCGAGGGAGGGTCTGCCGGACCGTCCCGACTCTCCGCTGTTCCGCACCGACGAGCCGTCCCCCGGCGGGTCCGGCAGACCCTCCCTCGGTCCCCCGGCCTCGATCCCCTCTAATAGAACTGCCGCCCCCACCGCCGCAGCTCCCCGATCGGCCCATCCCCATCGCAGAGCGCCGGCCGCGCAAGGTGCGCCTTCGCCTCCCAGATCGGCTTGTCCTCTTCGAACTGGCGAGTGATCTCCGCAATGAAGGCCTGGCCGAGGCCCTGGGTCGCCTCCTCGGAGTCGAGCTTCTTCACCATGAAGGACAGCCGGTGGTGCATGCGCTCGCGGTCGATGGGCGTGCCCGTCGCGATGACGGTCGTGTCGACGATTCCCCGGAAGCGCGTGACCCCCACGCCGAAGCCGAAACAGTTGATCTCGATGCGGCCCTGCTGGAGCTCCGCGCCCATCTGGATCGGATATCCCATGTCGACGCGGAAGACGGGCCCCTCGCTCCGGGCGGTGGCTTCGGGCAGCTCGGCCGTGCGGTGGACGTATTTGAAGTGGGCGGGGTCGACGCTGTTCTCGGCCATCTCCTGGGCGCAGCTCGCGACCTCCCAGTCGCGGCGCCAGTAGTCCGTCCATTCCTCCGAGGCGTACTCCGGCACCTCGGGCGGCTCCCAGGCCGGTGCCTCGCCCTCCTTGTGGAAGTGGACGAAGAGCATCCCGTTGCGCTCGAGCAGCGGCCAGGCGCGGACCTTCGCCTTGGGCGGGATCTTCTTCGCGTAGGGCACGCGGCGGCAGACGCCGTCGCCGCCGAACTCCCAGGCGTGGAAGGGGCAGCGCAGGTGCTCCCCGACGACCCGGCCCCCGACGCCGAGGTGCGCGCCGAGGTGCGGACAGTACGGGTCGAGGGCATGGGCCTCCCCCGCCTCGGTGCGGAAGAGCACGAGGTCCTGCCCGAAGTAGTGGACGGTGCGCAGCTCGCCGGGCGCGAGTTCGTCGGAGAAGGCGACGTGGAACCAGCCGTTCGGCAGCGGAAACGGGAAGCGTTCGCTCACCGCCGGGCCTCCGGGCGCAACACCGCACCGAGCCCTCGCGCGAGCGCGTCGGGCGCCTCGGGCGGGATCAGGAAGGCCGAGATCATCAAGCGCGTGATCCAGTCGGCGAGCTCCTCCTCGCGCACGACGCCCTCCCCCACCCAGGAAGACGCGCGGAGCTGCGGCGCGAGGAGCCGCCCGAGCTGTCCGCGGATGCGCGGGAACTGGGCGCGCAGGGCCGAGAGCACGAGGCCCGGGTCGGTCTCGAGGATCCGGCGCAGGGCCGCGTGTTCGTGAACCTGACGCGTCGCCTGGAGGACGAGGATCTCGACCCGCCGTTCGTCGGAGGCCTCGCCGAGGGCGTCGAGGCACCCCTTCCAGAACTGGAGCGCCTCGTGGATGGCGAGGGCGTCGAGCAGGGCGTCCCGCCCCTCGAAGTAGCGGTAGACCGTTCCCCGCGAGACCCCGGCGCTCGCCGAGACGTCGCCCATGTCGAGCTTCGCGAGGCCGTGGCGGGCAACCGCGTCCGCAGCGCCGGCCAGGATCTTCAGGCGGGTCCGATCGCGGGGATTCTCGGGAGTGGCTTCCATGCCCGAATCAGAACAGATGAGACAGATCTAGTCAATCTGTTCCGTCAAGCCCGGACCATCAGCTGCTCGAGGAAGCGCTGGCTGCGGAGTTCCACGCCCACGTGGAAGCGCTCGAAGCGGCCGAGCAGGCGGCGCGCCTCCTCGAGGGCCTCGGGCTGGAGGGCCAGACGGCCCGCCCGGCCGAGACCGAGGCGGAGGCCCTGCTCGAGGGCGCGCAGCGTGCCGAGGTGGACCGGGAGGAGGTCCCCCGCCGTTGGAGCGCATCCGGTGCAGACCGGCCCGCCGTCCGGAACGGAGAAGCCGACCCGCGGCCCCGAGGCCTCCTTCCCGCAGCGCACGCAGCGCCGCAGCTCGGGCCGGAGACCGAGGGCGTCGAGGGCACAGAGTTCGATCCAGGTGCGCAGGCGCGGGTCCGGGTCCCCCGCCTCGAGAGTCGCCAGCGCCGTCCGGGCGAAGCGGAAGAGCCGCGCGAGGTCCGCGGGCGCCCCACCCTGGGGCGCCAGGCGGTCGAGCAGCTCGAGCAGGTAGCAGCCGAGGGCGAAGGAGCGCGGCTTCGTGCGGAGGCCGTCGTAGGTGTGGAGGAGCCGCGTCTGTTCGAGCCGCGCCATCTGGTGGGCCCGGCGCTGCACCATCTGGATCTTCAGCAGGTTGAAGAAGTCGAGGGTGCCCCCGAAGCGCTTCACGCTGCGCTTGGCGCCCTTCGCGATCGCGGTGATGCGGCCCGTCTCGGGCGTCAGCAGGTGGACGATCTTGTCCGACTCCCCGAAATCGACCGCCCGCAGGATCAAGGCCTCGCAGCGGTAGGTTCGCATGGCGGGAGGTTAGCCCTCGTCGGGTCAGGGAGCCGTCGGGGCGAGAACCTCATCGGCCGGGGCGAGAGCGTCCGCCCGGGGGGCCGCGCTCTCGCGCGCGAGCTCCCGGATCGCGTCACGCCGGTAGACGTACTGGCCCTCGAGATCCTCGGGCGTCGCCGCCGGGGCGCGCCATTCGACGAAGCCGATCCCGGCGAGCGCCAGGAGCAGCAGGCCTCCGACGAGAAAGGCCAGAGGATGGCCGGGCGCCGGTAGCGGCATGCCCGGCCGACGCATCCCGGGCGTCACCTCGGGCAGCATCCGGCTGACGGTCTCGTCGGGGTCGAGCCCGAGCGCCAGGGCGACGGTGCGCACGAAGCCGCGGGCGAAGCCGTCCGGCGTCTCGTCGAAGGCGCCGGACTCGAGCCGTTCGAGGGAGCGCAGGGGAATGCACGTCACGCCCGCGAGCTCGTCCAGGGAGATCCCGCGCAGACGCCGCTGCCGCGAAAGATAGGCACCGATCGGCTCGGGCTCGTGCCCGGCCGCGACGCCTACTGCAGCAGCTTCAGGTAGTCCTGCGATTTCTTGCCCCACTGCCCACCCGCCGGGCTGTCGGCCGCCTTGGTGAAGTGCTCGAGCGCCCGGTCGCGATTCCCGAGTGCAACGAACACCTCGCCCATGCGATAGCGCGCCTCAGCCTGTGCAAAGGGCCCGGAGTTGCGCTCGAGCACCTTCTCGAAGTGCTCGATGGCTTCCCGCTTCCGGCCCGCCTCGCTTTCGAGGATGCCAAGATTCAGGTGAGCCGGCCAGAAGCCGTCGTCGTACTCGAGCGCCGTCTCGAGGGCCTGGCGGCCCTCCTCGACCTGGCCGGAGCGCAGCATCGCCCAACCGAGGTTGTTGTAGGCGCGCCAGGGTGCCGGGTACGTGGGATCCTCGATCAGCTTCTCGCTCCACTCCGCCGCTTCCTCGTAGCGCTCCATGTGGATGTAGAGCGCCGAGAGGTTCAGCTGGGCGGTCTGGAAGTGCGACTTCATCTCGATCGCGCGCAGCAGATGGAACTCGGCCTTGTCGTAGATGCTCTTGCGGCGGTAGCACTCGCCGAGCCCCAGGTGGATCCACGGGTCGTCCGGGCTGTACTCGAGCGACGAGAGGAACTCGCGCAGGGCGAGGGCCGTCTGGCCCTTCGTCAGGTGGTCGACGCCGAGGTCGTAGTGGGCGCGGCTGCGGGTCTCCCGCTCCCAGGCCGAGAGGTCGTCCGGGTCGACGTTGGCGCGCGCCGCCGGCTGCGGGGGCGGGGGCGGGGGCGTCGACGCGCAGCCGCCGGCCAGGACCAGGGCGAGGGCCACCAGGGCGAGGCGGGTCGAAGTGCCGAGGCCGGGCGCAGCGGTGCAGGGACGGAACGTCATGATTGGACTCCTCCAGGGTCGGCGGACTTGAAACCGAGGGACCGGGCAAGCCGGTCCAGCAAGCGTGGCGAGCGGCGCGGGCCGGGCGCGGCGTCGGCGCCGGGCCGGGCGCGAAACTTGGCCAGCGGTCCGTCGGAGCGGATCGCCCGGCGGTCGGGGGACGAGGCGGCCGGGGGACGGGGAGCGCGAGGCTCGGTGCCGGGCGCCGGCGATGCGTTGGCAGCGGGCGGGCCGGCCGGCGGCTCGGGGACCCCCATCGGACGCTCGGGGACCCCCATCGGACGGATCGGCACGAAGGCGGCGTCGAGCTTCGCGGCCGCGGCGGCGGCCTCGGCGTCGGGGAAGAGAAAGCCCAGGCCGGCCAGATAGTTCTCGGCGGCCTCGAGCGCGCGGGCCCGGGCCGCGGGGCCCACCGGGCGCTGGCGGAACTCGAAGGCCCGAACGGCCTCCGCGCCGGATTCGCTTCGCAGCCAGAGCCGGACGAGGGAGACCTCGCCCTCGGCGGGCAGCCAACCGAGCGCCGCCCGGGTCGGATCCGAGAGCGGCCGCGCTTCGGCCTCGGCCGAGCGCGTCCCCAGCAAGACCGGGGCGTTCAGCGAAATGCGCAGGTCGCGCACCTCGCCGGCCTCCGGCCAGCGGGCCTCTTCCAGCGGGACGAACATGCTCCGGGTATCGGCCCAGCCCGGGCCCCACTTGAGCGCACCGGCACCGCAGCCGGGCCCGGGAACCCGGCGCCCCGGGAGGGTTTCCGCCGGACGGGCCCGCGTGCGCCCGGGCCGCAGCGTACGCGCAGTTTTGGGCCGCCGTAGGCTTTCGCTCTCGGGTGGGACCGATACAATCGAACGCGAATTCGGATCCGCTCACCGCGCCCTTGGGAGCCGAGCCTCGGTGGCCAACCAGACCGAAGAAGTCGGAGAGACGGCTCCTCGGAAGACGGTCGAAGAAGTCGACCGCGTCGCCATCCGCTTTACCGGCGATTCCGGCGACGGCATGCAGCTCACGGGCTCGAAGTTCACCGAAGCCACCGCGCTCGCCGGCAACGACCTCTCGACCTTCCCCGATTTCCCCGCGGAGATCCGCGCGCCCGCCGGCACCCTCGCAGGCGTCTCGGGCTTCCAGATCCATTTCTCCTCGCGCGACGTTCGCACCCCGGCCGACCAGCCGGACGTGCTCGTCGCCTTCAACCCGGCGGCCCTGCGCGCGAACATCGACGACGTCCGCCCGGGCGGCATGGTGATCGTGAACCTCGACGCCTTCACGCCGCGCAACGTGGAGCGCGCCGGCTACGAGGGCGACCCGCTCGAAGGGCTGCACGATCGCTTCAAGGTCGTCGAGATCCCGGTCACGAAGCTGAACCGCGAAGCCCTGAAGGACCTCGAGCTGAGCTCGCGTGAAGCCGACCGCTGCAAGAACTTCTTCGCGCTCGGCCTGATGTACTGGCTCTACGACCGGCCGATCGAGCCGACCGTCGACTGGATCACGGGCCGCTTTCCCGGCGTGGTCGGCGAAGCGAACGTCCGCGCGCTGAAGACGGGCTTCCACTTCGGGGAGACCACGGAGCTCTTCCCCGTCTCCTACGTCGTGCCGCGCGCGAAGATCCAGCCCGGCCTCTACCGCAACATCACGGGCAACCAGGCCGTGGCCTGGGGCATCGTGGCGGCCGCCTCGCGCTTCGACCGGCCGATCTTCCTCGGCGCCTACCCGATCACCCCGGCCAGCGACGTGCTCCACGAGCTCGCGCGCTTCCGGCACTTCGGCATCAAGACCTTCCAGGCCGAGGACGAGATCGCGGCGATCAGCTCGTCGATCGGCGCAAGCTTCGTCGGCCAGCTCGGCATCACGACGACGAGCGGTCCGGGCTTCGTGCTGAAGCAGGAGGCCCTCGGCCTTGCGGTGATGGCGGAGCTCCCGCTGGTGGTCGTCGACATCCAGCGCGGCGGCCCCTCGACGGGCCTGCCGACCAAGACTGAGCAGGCGGACCTCCTGCTGGCCCTGCACGGGCGCAACAGTGACAGCCCGATCCCCGTGATCGCCGCCTCGACGCCGGGCGATTGCTTCTACACCGTGCTCGAAGCCTTCCAGATGGCGGTCCGGTACATGACGCCGGTGGTGATGCTCTCGGACGGCTACCTCGCGACGAGCTCCGAGCCCTGGCCGGTGCCCGACGTCGACACGCTCCTGCGCGGCGAGGTGCACTACGCCGAGGGCGACCCGGACGCCTTCCTTCCCTACGACCGCGACCCGGAGACCCTGGCGCGCCCCTGGGCGGTTCCCGGGACGCCGGGCCTCGAGCACCGCGTCGGCGGGCTCGAGAAGGCCGACCGCACGGGCCACGTCTCCTACGACCCGGCGAACCACGACACGATGGTGCGGCTGCGGGCCGAGAAGATCGCGCGGATCGCCCGCAACCTGCCGGAGGCGGAGGTCACCGGACCGCCGCGCGGGAAGCTCCTCGTGGTCGGCTGGGGCGGTACGCACGGGGCCATCACCGAGGCCTGCGAGAACGCGCGCGAGGCGGGGCTCCCGGTCTCGAACCTGCACCTGCGCCACATGAACCCCTTCCCGAGCAACCTCGGCGAGCTGCTCGGCAACTTCGAGCGCATCCTCGTGCCGGAGCTGAACCTCGGGCAGCTCTCGCAGCTCCTGCGCTCGGAGTTCCTCGCGCCCGCCGACTCCCTGACCAAGGTCTCGGGCCAGCCGTTCAAGGTCGGCGAGATCCGGGAACGGATCGACGCGATGCTCGGAGAGAGTTCGTGAGCAGGAGACGTTCTTCGTGAGCACACTCGTCCGGAAGGACTTCGTCTCGAACCAGGAAGTGCGCTGGTGCCCGGGCTGCGGGGACTACTCGGTCCTGTCGAACGTGCAGAAGGTGATGCCGGAGCTCGGCGTCGCGCGCGAGAACGTCGTCTTCGTCTCGGGGATCGGGTGCTCGAGCCGCTTCCCCTACTACATGAACACCTACGGCTTCCACACCATCCACGGCCGCGCCCCGGCCTTCGCGACGGGCATGAAGGCCGCGCGCCCGGAGCTCTCGGTCTGGGTGATCACGGGCGACGGCGACGGGCTCTCGATCGGCGGCAACCACATGCTGCACACGATCCGCCGCAACGTCGACCTCCAGATCCTGCTCTTCAACAACCGCGTCTACGGGCTCACGAAGGGGCAGTACTCGCCGACGTCGCTCCCGGGCATGAAGACGAAGTCGTCACCGGGCGGCGCCATCGACTACCCCGTGGACCCGGTGAGCTTCGCCCTGGCCGCCGGCGCGACCTTCGTGGCACGCACCGTCGACGTCGACGCCAAGCACCTCCAGGAGATGCTGCGGCGCGCCCACGCCCACTCGGGCACGGCCTTCATCGAGATCCTGCAGAACTGCCCGGTCTACAACGACGGCGAATGGGAGCAGGTCGAGAACAAATCCACGCGCAGCGACTTCGCCCTCCAGCTGATCCACGGCGAGCCGCTCGTCTACGGAGCGCCGGGGTCGCGGCGCGGCATTCGCATCGAAGACGGAACGCCGGTCGTCGTCCCCCTGGCCGACGACGCGGACCCCGTCGAGGCGGGCATCGTCGTGCACGACGACTTCTCGCCGAGCGTCTCCTACGCCTTCGCCCTCGGCAGCATGGCCCCGCCCCACTTCCCGACCCCGGTCGGGATCTTCCGCGAGGTCGAGCGGGCCACCTACGACGGCCTGCTCACCCAGCAGGTCGAGGACGCCATCGCCGACCGCGGCGCCGGCGACCTGAAGGCGCTGCTCGAGGGCGGCGCCACCTGGACGGTCGAGCCCTGACCGGAGTGGAGCACGAACTCCAGTTCCTGGTGGGTCTTCGCACGAACTTCGCCCGCAACTCGCCAACGTCGGCGCCGTGCATCCGAACGGCAACTCCGGGAATGCCGGTTCGGTAGACGTTTTACCGCTCGTTCAGGTACTGTGCGGCCATGCTGAAGCACACCCTGACGTTCCTCGTTGCGCTCCACGTCGTCGCTCTCCAAGGCTGCCTCCCGGAAGAGCCCCCGCCGCCGAGCGCCGAGGTCTCTCCGGTCTACCACCTCGCCAACCGCTGCTTTGCCGTCGGCGTCGCCGGGCAGGACGCCTGGCTGACCGCGCGCGATGGCCACTACGCCTTCGAGCCCGGCCCCTTCCAGAAGGCCGACCGCTTCTTCCTCAAGGCCTCGGGCCTCGGCACCTACCTCTTCTACGACGACGAGCGCTCCTACCTCGTCTCCGACGGCGGCGCCCTCGACCGCCGCGCCGAGCTGCTCTCGGACGTCGTTCTGATCGACGACACCTTCGAATCGCCGGCCGAGTGGGAGATCCTCACGGAGGACGCGAAGGACAAGACGCGCTTCCGCGTGCGGCAGCTCCGCTCGGGCCGCTACCTCGGCACCTCGGGCCTGGTCGACGGCCTCGACGAGGCCGGGGAGTTCACGCTCCTCGAGGTTTCGGGCTGCGCCGAGTTCCCCGAGGCCCCGCTCGACGCCACGGGCCGCCCCGCAAAGGGCAACAAGTTCCCGGACGGATCGCTCTTCGGCGTCGTCGACACCCACAGCCACATCCTCTCGAACTTCGCCTTCGGCGGCGGCGGCATGTTCCACGGCGCGCCCTTCCACCCGCTCGGCATCGAGCACGCCCTCCCCGACTGCGCCTTCGTCCACGGCGAAGAGGGCCGCCGCGACCTGTTCGGCTTCGGCTTCGACAACATGGACGGCGACATCACGACGCTCCTGCCCGTCCTGCTGACCGGCGAGACGGTCGAAGCCAACCACGTGACGGCGGGCTGGCCGGAGTTCACGGACTGGCCGAGCACCTGGGGGAGCTCGACCCACCAGACCCAGTACTACCGCTGGCTCGAGCGCGCGTACCTGGCCGGACTGCGGCTCGTGGTGCAGCACGCGACCTCGAACCGGATCATCTGCGACCTCACGACCGGCCTCGGCTCCCAGCGCGCGCGCTACGCCTGCGACGACATGGTCGCGGTGGATCGCATCATCACCGAGACCTACGCGATGCAGGACTACATCGACGCCCAGGAGGGCGGCCCCGGCAAGGGCTGGTTCCGCGTCGTCACGTCGCCGGCGGAGGCGCGGCTCGAGATCGAGCGCGGCAACATGGCGGTGATCCTGGGCATCGAGACGTCGAACCTGTTCGATTGCTACCTGACGCCGCCGCCGGGCCAGGAGCGCTGCAGCGAGCAGGACGTGCTCGACGCGCTCGACGAGTACCATGCGCGCGGCGTGCGGGCGCTCTTCCCCGTCCACAAGTACGACAACGGCTTCTCGGCGGGCGACGGCGACAAGGTCATCATCGAGCTCGGGAACTTCGCGCAGACGGGCCACTGGCTGAACTTCGAGACCGAGAACTGCCCCGACGTGCCGACCGTCTTCGACCGCGGCCGCTCCTTCTTCTCGGCCCTGATCGACGTGCGCGACGACTACCTCGCCCCCGCACCCAACGACTTCAGCAACTTCCCGAACGACCCGCTCGGGACGATCTTCTCCGCGGTCGGCGTCCTCGACCTGCTCGCCGGGCCGACGGACGAGGAGGTGTGCCAGGCGACGGGCCTGACCGACCTCGGCGAGTTCCTGATCCGGGAGATGATGCGCCGGGGCATGATCATCGAGGTCGATCACCTCCCCCGCCGCTCCTACCAGCGGGCCTTCGAGATGCTCGAGGAGGCCGACTACCCCGCCGCGGGAACCCACGGCCTGAACAACCGGGGCAAGATCTACGAGCTCGGCGGCGTCTCGAAGTCGGGCTTCGGCCGCTGCCGCAACCCGAACCAGGCGGCCACCGTCGACGACGGCTATCAGAGCCGCATCCAGCAGATCCGCGATGCCGGGGGCTTCCCGGCCGAGGGCTTCGGCTTCGACCTGAACGGATTCGCGGGCGGGCCGCGGCCGCGCTTCGGCCCCGACGGATGCAGCTCCCCCCAGAGCGACCCGGTGACCTACCCGTTCACCTCCTACGCGGGCGACGTGACCTTCCACCCGCCGGCGCTCGGCAACCGCATCGCGGACTTCAACACCGAGGGCATGGCGCACATCGGCCTGTTCCCCGAGCTGATCGAAGACATCCGCGGCGACGGCGTGACGGACGAGGAGCTCGAGCCCCTCTTCAAGTCCGCCGAGGGCTACATCCGCATGTGGGAGAAGGCCGAGAAGCGCGCCAAGGTGCTCTTCCCGTAGCGCTGGCCAGGGGGACGTTCCTGCCTAGCTGCCCTCGGGCTCCTCGTTCGGCTGGTGCGCCTCGAAGGCACGAAGGAAGTCGAGGTCCTTGGGACGCCCGGCCGCTTCCTTGGCCCGAAGCAGCTTGGTCAGCCGGCCCACACGGACCGGCGTCCCCGAGACCTCGAAGAGCGTCGCGTCGTCCGCCAGCCCCGCATAGTCGAAGCCGGCGATCGACGTCATCACGTCGATCTGTGTCCCGTCGGAGTGGATCGCCGAGAGGCTGGCCCCGCGCGCTACGAGGGTTTCCAACACCCGCGGGTCCTCCGCGTCGAGGAAGGGTTCCCCGCCGGCCTCCAGGTCGAACCCCAACTCGCCGAGCACCGCGAGCGCCGTCGCCAGGGTCTCTACCGTGGGCCGCAGGAGTGTGTCGAGATCGAGGGTGGCAAAGGCGTCGGAAGGCGTGCGGGCGTAGAAGTTGATTCCGCCGACCCCGACGACCACGAAATCCACGCCGCGCTCGACGAAGGCCGCGAGGACTCTCGCGAACCCGCTAGGACGGGGCATCGCGAGGGACCCGCCTCACCTCGGTGCGAAGCCTCCGACCCTGGGCCATGGCTTCGAGCACCCAGCCCTTCTCCTGCCCTGGGCGGTTCCACGGCTGGGCCTGCAATCGCCGGGCGATCTCGAGGAGGCGCTCGCTCATGCGGAGAAGGGTACCGCTCCTACAGGCCGGCGTGCGCCTTCAACGTCTCGCCCATCTCCGCCGGCGACGGTGCGACGCGGACGTTCGCGGCTTCGAGGGCCGCGATCTTGTCGCTCGCGCGGCCCTTGCCGCCGGCGATGATGGCGCCCGCGTGGCCCATGCGCTTTCCGGGCGGTGCGTTCTGGCCCGCGATGAAGGCGGCCACGGGCTTGCTCATGTGCTTCTGCACGAACTCCGCGGCCTCTTCCTCGGCGCTGCCGCCGATCTCGCCGATCATGATCACCGCTTCCGTCTCCGGATCGGCCTCGAACAGCCCGAGGGCATCGACGAAGGTCGTCCCGATGACCGGGTCACCGCCGATGCCGATGCAGGTGCTCTGGCCGATGCCGAGGCGCGAGAGCTGGTCCACGGCCTCGTAGGTGAGCGTGCCCGAGCGCGAGACCACGCCGACGGAACCCGGCTTGGTGATCTGCGCCGGCATGATGCCGATGCGGCACTGCTCCGGCGTCACGACGCCCGGGCAGTTCGGGCCGAGCAGCCGCATCTTCGAGCCCGCGAGCGCGTTCTTCGCGCGCAGCATGTCGAGGGCCGGGATGCCCTCGGTGATGCAGACGGCGAGGTCGATGCCCGCGTCGGCCGCTTCGAGGATGGCGTCCGCGGCGCCCGGGGGCGGCACGAACAGGACCGAGGCGTTGGCGCCGGTCTCGCGGACCGCGTCCTTCACCGTGTCGAAGACCGGGATGTCCTCGATCACCTGGCCGCCCTTGCCGGGGGCGACGCCGCCCACGACCTGGGTGCCGTACTCCCGCGAGAGGCCCGCGTGGAAGCGGCCCATGCGGCCCATGCCCTGGATCAGGAGCTTCGTGTTCTTGTCGCAAAGAATGGCCACGCTCAGTTCCCCGCCGCGGCCGCAACCGCCTTTTCGCCCGCTTCGCCGAGGGTTTCGGCGGGCGTGATGTTCAGGCCGCTCTTCTCGAGGATCTCCCGACCCTCCGCGGCGTTCGTTCCCTGGAGCCGCACGACGAGCGGCACGGTGACGTCGAGCTCCGTCGCCGCAGCGATCACGCCCTCGGCGATCATGTCGCAGCGCACGATCCCGCCGAAGATGTTCACGAGGATCGCCTTCACCTTGTCGTCGCGCAGGATGAGCTTGAAGGCCTCCGCGACCTTCGCCCGGTCGGCGGTGCCGCCGGCGTCGAGGAAGTTCGCGGGCTCGCCGCCGCAGTGGGTGAGCATGTCGAGGGTCGCCATGGCGAGGCCCGCGCCGTTCACCATGCAGCCGACGTTGCCGTCGAGGCCCACGTAGGCGAGGTCGATCTCGTTGGCGGCGCGCTCGCGCTCGTCCTCTTCGTCCGGGTCGCGCAGCGCGGCCACGTCCTCGTGCCGGTAGAGCGCGTTGTCGTCGAAGTTGAGCTTGCAGTCGAGGGCGAGCAGGTCGCCCTGCCCCGTCACCACGAGCGGGTTGATCTCCGCGATCGAGCAATCCTTCTCGACGTAGAGGTCGTAGAGCGCCTTCAGGAACACCTCGAACTTCTTCACCTGGTCGCCGTCGAGGCCCAGGCCGAAGCCGACGTCGCGCGCCTGGAAGCCCTGGAGCCCGACGTTCGGGTCGATGTGCACGGTGAGGATCTTCTCGGGCGTCTTGGCCGCGACCTCCTCGATCTCCATGCCGCCCTCGGTCGAGGCGATCACCGCGAGCTTCTCGGCGCTGCGGTCGAGCACGATGCCGAGGTAGAGCTCCCGGGCGATGTCCGAGCCCGCTTCCACGTAGACCTTGCGCACGAGCTTGCCCTCGGGCCCGGTCTGGTGGGTCACGAGGGTCATCCCGAGGATGTCCTCGGCATGCTTGCGCGCCTCCGCGACGGACTTGGCGAGCTTCACGCCGCCGCCCTTCCCGCGCCCGCCGGCGTGGATCTGCGCCTTCACGACGCAGAGATCGCCGCCGAGCTGCTTCGCGGCGGCCTCGGCTTCGTCGGCGGTGGTCGCGACCACGCCGTCCGGAACCGCGACGCCCGCCGCGCGCAGGAGTTCTTTCGCCTGATACTCGTGAACGTTCATCCGAAACTGCTCCTAGAGTTCGATCTGGTCGACGAGCGTGCGCACGTGCTCGACGGACGCGTCGAAGAGCTTTCGCTCGTCCGCGTCCATCTCCACCTCGATCACGCGCTCGACGCCGCCGGCCCCCAGCACGCAGGGCACGCCCACGTAGAGGCCGTTCACGCCGTACTCGCCGTCGAGCTGGCAGGCGCAGGGCAGCACGCGCTTCTTGTCCTTGAGGATCGCCTCGGCCATCTCGATCGCGGAGAGCGCCGGCGAGACGAAGGCCGAGCCGGTCTTGAGCAGACCGACCACCTCGCCGCCCGCACCCTTGGTGCGCTCGACGATCGCGTCGATCTTCTCGCGGCTCATGAGCTGCTCGATCGGGATGCCGTTCACCGTGCAGTAGCGCACGAGGGGCACCATGGTGTCGCCGTGGCCGCCGAGCACCATGGCCGTCACGTCGGCGACGGAGACGCCGAGCTCCCAGGCCACGAAGGCCCGGAAGCGCGCCGAGTCGAGCACGCCCGCCATGCCGACGACGCGGTTCTTCGGGAAGCCGGAGACCTCCTTGAAGGTGTAGACCATGGCGTCGAGCGGGTTCGAGATCACGATCACGGTGGCGTCCGGCGCGTTGTCGCGGACGCCCTCGGCCACCTGCTTCATGATGCCGAGGTTCGTCTTCAGGAGATCGTCGCGCGACATGCCCGGCTTGCGCGCGAGGCCGGCCGTGATGATCACGACGTCGGCGCCGGCGATGTCCTCGTAGGAGTTCGTGCCGGAGATTTCGGAATCGGCGTCGAGGACGGGAGCGCCTTCCGCCATGTCGAGGGCCTTGCCCTGGGGCAGGCCTTCCACGACGTCGAAGATGACGACGTCGCCGAGTTCGCGATAGGCGGCCTGCTCGGCGAGCACACCGCCGATGTTCCCGCCGCCGATGAGGGCGATCTTGGGTCGCATGTCTGTTTTACTCCGTTCGCCTGCGGCTCACTGCGCGCGGCCAGGAGGCCGCTTGCGGGGGCGCGGGGGTGATTCGGGGCGCGCCGATTCGGGGCGCCCGACGGGCGGTGTTATAGCGCAGGGAGGGGGCTCAGGCGGTGCCGGCCCGGGCCAGACGGGCCTGGACGCGGGCGATCGGGATCCGAGCGGGGCAAACGGTCTCGCACGCAGCGCAGCCCGTACAGGGGTCAGCGGGTTCGCCCTCCGGAGCCGCGGGCCCGAGGGAGAGGCCGAGGCGGGTGAGATCGATCTCGAGGCGGGCGCCGGCCAGAACGGCGTCGCGCGGGTCGAGCGGCGGCTGGCCGCCGACGCGGGCACATTCGAGAGAGCAGAGGCCACAGGCCAGGCAGCGGGCCGCCGCGAGCGAGAGCGGCCGGGCCTCCGGGTCCGGGAGCCGCACGCCGTCCGCGCCGTAGTTCTCGAGGAAGAGGCCGACCGGGTCCTCGGCCCGCTTGCGTCCGAAGGAGCGCAGCACGTGGAGCGCGCCGGTCTTCACCTGGAGCTGGAGCGCCGCCATCGTCCCGGTGTTCCCGAGTTCGCGCAGGAAGCCGCGGTACCCGCGGAAGAAGCTCCGCACGCTCATCGGTCGGCCCCGCCGGCTTCCGGCGGCTCGGCCGACGCCGGAGGAACTTCGACGGCGAGCCGCCCGGCCAGCCGCCCCGTCACCAGCGCCACACCGAGACCCGTGCGCTCCCGGGACGGGTCGAAGCCGCCGAGCAGATCCCCCGCCACGTGGAGGTTCGGCAGGACGACCCGCGCGCCCGCCTCCCCGGCCGGTGCCGAGAGCGCGCGCAGGCGTCCGTCGACGCAGGCCCCCGCCGAGTAGAGCGGCTGGGCATCGAGGTAGCGGCGCTTGAGCGATTGGCGGGCCGGCCGGCCGTCGACGCGGCGCCCCGAGGCATCGAAGAGCGGCAGGCCGAGCAGCGGCTCGCGAACGCCCCGGGCTTCGTCGCGCAAACCGCCCGCGAGGAACCGCCCCGTCGCCAGGACGATGGCGTCGGCCGGAAGCGCCGCGTCGGGCGCTTCGAGGGCGACCTCGGCAGCGCGTCCCTCGCGGACGACGATGCCTTCAGCCCGGACCGCGTGCCGCCGGACGCCGGCGCTCTCGAGCGCCGCGTCGAGGGCCCGCTGCAGCCGGTAGCCCGGGGTCGAGCCCGGGACGACGCCGAGGCGCTCACCCACGGGACCGCCGAGTCGCTCGGCCAGGGCCGCCCGCCGCTCGGCCACGCGGGCGAAGCCGAGGACCGCCGGGAAGAGCCAGAGCCGATCGCCCGGGAGATCCGCCACGAGGTCCGCAGCCGCCTCGGCGAAGGCCGCGAAACCGGCTTCGGTCTCGAGGGCCGCCGCGAGCCGGGCCGGGGAGTCCACCGGGAGGCCGGCGGGCAAGCGAAGGACCGGCGCGCGCAGCCGGACCGGCGGATGCCCGAGCGCCGCGAACTCCGCGGCGAACCGGCGCACCACGGCCGAGGCCGGTGGACCGGGCAGGCCGTGGATGCGCACCCAGGCGACCTCGCTCGCCTCGGAGAGATCCCCCTCGGCCGGGCCGCTGAAGGCGAAGTCCACCACGCGGACGGCGCCGTGCTCGTCGGCGAGCAGACGGTTCGCGTCGAGGCTCCCTTCGACGCGGAGGCCGTGGGGCGCGAGGGCCGCGTCGAGGAAGGCCGTCGCCTGCTTCACCTCCTGGCCGGGGTCCCGGGCATCCGGCGAACGGCCGGGCGCGGCGTCCGCGTCCTGCCTTCGCCACAGGGTCGCGTAGGGATGGCTCGGGTAGCTCTCGACGAGGACGTCGAGACGATCCTGGCCGGTCAGCGGCGCATCGCGGAGCGCCGAGCGGTAGCGCATGCGGCGCGAACCGGGCGCGGCGGCCGCCACGTCGAGGGTGCCCCAGCCGAGCGCGGTCGAACCCGGCCCGGCCCCGACGAGATCCACCGAGGCACCGGCCTCGACCGCCGAGAGCGCCGCGCTGGCGCCCGCGAGCCCGCCGCCGACGACGACGACCCGCACCCTAGAACTCCTCCGCTTCGTGGAACCCGCGCGCTCCGATGAACGCCGCGCGGTGGAGCTCCATCGCGCCGACGTGGTCGCCCATCAGCGCCGGCGACACGGCCCGCCAGCGCTCCTGGACGAAGTGCGCGAGCTCCTCCCCGGTGCGCTCGGCGTCCCAGCCGAGGGTGTCGGCCAGCACGGCGGCGGCATGAGACGCGCAGGCCGCCCCCTGACAGGCGCCGATGCCGAGGCGCACGCGCAGGCGGCAGTCGTCGAGGGTCCGCAGGCCTTCGCGCTCGGCCACGTGCCGAAGCTCCGCCTCGAGCACGGGTTCGCAGGCGCAAACGACGGTGCGGCCGGTCTCGGGCGCCGTCGCCAGCACCTCCTCCGCCCGGGCCGCGTGGCGGAAGCCCAGGCGGATCGCGCTCGGCAGGCCCACCGAGAAGCGGCGGGAGATCTCCGCCGGGTCCCAGGTGGCTTCGGCCCCCGGCAGCGGAACCTCGTGGCTGCGGCTCGTCTCCTCGACGCCGAGCGCGGTGCACAGCCGGTCCGAGGCGTCCTCGGCCATCAGGCGGTAGGCCGCGAGCTTCCCGCCGGCGATCGTCCAGAAGCCGGGCACGCCGTCGCGCTCCCCGTGGTCGAAGACTTCGTAGTCGCGCGAGAGCTCGTTCTCGTAGCTCCCGAAGCCGTAGAGCGTCGGCCGCACGGCGGCGATGGCCTGGACGATGCGGTGCCGCCGGATCCCCGGGAGCGAGCGCTCCATGGCCTGGAGCACGTAGGCGATCTCGTCCTCGGTGACCTCGAGGCGGTCGAGGTCCCCGTAGAAGTCGTCGTCGGTCGTGCCCGCCATGCTGTTCTGCTCGTGCGGGAAGGTGAACATGTCGCGTCCGTCGATGCCGCGCGCGTAGACCGCGAGGTTCGAGACACGCCGCTCGAAGATCAGGTGGATGCCCTTCCCCGGGCGAAGCTTCACGGGAACGCCCGCGAGCTCGGCCATGCGCTCGGACCACGGGCCCGTGGCGTTGATCGTCTCGCGCGCCTCGATGCGGCGCTCCTCCCCGGTGATGCGGTCGCGCACGAGCGCGCCGCAGACCCGGCCGCCCTCGATCAGGAAGCGCACGACCTCGGTGTGCGTCCGCACGAAGGCCCCGCGCTCGGCCGCGTCGAGGGCGTTCGCGGCGCACAGGCGCGCGGCGTCGACGCCCCACTCGTCCAGGGTGAAGGCGCCCTCGATGGCATCGGAGATGGCGGGCTCGAGCTGCTGGGCCTGCTCGCGCGTGAGCCGCGTGTGGGGACGCCCGCCCTTGAAGGGCTGGTACGCGTCGTACATCTCGAGACCGATCTCGACGATCTCCTCCCCGATCGGGTCGTCCGCGAAGATCGGCATCAGGAACGGGATGCGGAAGACGAGGTGCGGCGCGATGCGCTGGATGTGCCCGGAGTCGACGCAGGAGTGCAGCGTGACCTCCGGGTCGTGCTGCAGGTAGCGAAGCCCCCCGTGGATCATGCCCGAGGAGCCCCAGCTCGTGCCCGAGCCGAACTCGCTCTTCTCGACGAGGGCGACGCGGACGCCGCGCAGGGCGAGGTCGCGCGCGATGCCGGCGCCATTGATGCCACCGCCGACGACGAGCACGTCGAAGGGATCGGTGGAAAGCGGCGGCGGGGGCGTGGTGCCCGGGCCGCTCAGAGGATCCGGTCCTCGCCCCTCACTCGGTGGTGGAGGATGCGGTCTCGCCCGGCTTCGGCGGGGCGGCGGCGACGTCGGGGCCGGCGGGTTTCTGCGGCGGTGCGACCCACGCCACCGCCTCCTCGCGGATGCGGTTGCGCACGGCCGGGTCGGCCGGAACGGCCGGGATCTCGAGCTTCTGGCCGACGTGGAGCACCTTCGGGTCCTTGATCTGATCGCGGTTCGCGCGATAGATCGCGGGCCAGAGCTGCGGGTCCCCGAGCACGTCGTCGGAGATCATCGTGAGGGTCTGTCCGCGGCGGACGGTGTAGGTCTCGCCGGCGTTCTCTCCCGCGATGGTGTTCCCCGCGACGACGCTCGTGGCCAGGGCGAGAGCCCATGCGATTGCCCGCTTCATCACTCGCTGCCTTCCTTGCGGCGTGCCGGCCGCAGACCCAATTCTCGCAGTTGTGCGGGCTCGACGGACGAAGGAGCGCCCATGAAGAGGTCCTGTCCCCGTTGGGTCTTCGGGAACGCGACGACGTCGCGCAGGCTTTCGGCGCCCGCCAGGAGCATCACCATTCGATCGTAACCGAATGCGAAGCCGCCGTGGGGCGGCGCACCGGCGTCGAGGGCATTCAGCATGAACCCGAAACGGTCTTCCATCTCCTGCTTGGAGTAGCCGAGGACCTCGAGAATTCGACGCTGGACGTCGCTGCGGTGATTTCTGAGGCTTCCGGAGCCCAACTCGAGCCCGTTCAGCACAACGTCGTAGTGAGTTCCCCTCACATTGAGCGGGTCGCTGTCGAGCTTCGGGATGTCCTCGTCGAGCGGCGCCACGAAGGGCTGGTGGGCATAGACGAGCTCACCGTCCTCCTCGACGAAGACCGGGAAGTCGACGAGGAAGAGCGGCGCCCATTCCCGGCCGTCGACGCGGCCGAGCTCGTTGCCGAGGTCCGTGCGCAGGCGGGTGAGAATGGCGTTGGCGCGGTCCGCCGCGTCGGCCTGGAAGAAGAGCACCGTGCCGGGCCGGGCCTCCGTGGCCTCGGTGATGCGGGCGCGCTCGTCGTCCGAGAGGAACTTCGCGATCGGCGACTGCCAGGCGCCGTCGTCGCCGACGCGCACCCAGCCGAGGCCCTTCGCGCCGAGCTCCTTGCGCACGAAGGATTCGAGCCGGTCGATGCGGCCGCGCGAGACCTCGGCGGCATCGTGGATCGGCAGGCACTTCACGATGCCGCCGCTCTCGACGGCGCCGCGGAAGGCGCGGAACTCGCTCTCGCGGAAGACCTCGGTCAGGTCGACGAGCTCGAGCAGGATGCGGGTGTCGGGCTTGTCCGAGCCGTAGCGCGCCATCGCTTCGGAGTAGGAGAGCCGCGGGAAGGGCCGCGGCAGCTCGACGCCGCCGGCCTCGCGGAAGCCCGCGACGAGCAGCTCCTCGAGAACGGCGAGCACCTCCTCGACGCCGACGAAGGCCATCTCGAGATCGATCTGGGTGAACTCGGGCTGGCGGTCGGCGCGCAGGTCCTCGTCGCGGAAGCAGCGCGCGATCTGGAAGTAGCGGTCGACGCCGGCCACCATCAGCAGCTGCTTCATGATCTGCGGCGACTGCGGGAGCGCGTAGAACTCGCCCGGCTGGAGCCGCGCGGGGACGAGGAAGTCGCGCGCACCCTCGGGCGTGGCCTTGCCGAGCATCGGGGTCTCGATCTCGAGGAAGTCCATCTCGGTGAGGACGCGGCGCGTGGTCTGATAGAGCTGGTGCCGCACCGCGAGCGCGCGCTGGAGCGGCGGGCGGCGCAGGTCGTGAAGCCGGTTGCGCAGCCGCACCGCTTCTTCGGCGCCGGCCTCCTCTTCGATGGCGAAGGGCGGCGGCGTCGCCGTGTTGAGCAGCAGCAGCTCGTCGGCCATCACCTCGACTTCGCCGGTCGGCATGTTCGGATTCACCGTCTCGTCCGAGCGGCGATCCACGCGCCCGCGGATCGCGACGACGAACTCGGCGCGGAGCTCCTCGGCCTTGGCGTGGGCTTCGGGCGAGGTGTCCGGCTTGAAGACGACCTGGACGATCCCGCTCGCGTCGCGCACGTCGACGAAGATCACGCCGCCGTGATCGCGCCGCCGCTGGACCCAGCCCGCGAGCGCGACGGTCTCGCCGACGGCGTCCGCGCGCACCGCACCGCATCGATGGGTGCGGCGAAGCTCCCCCAAACCGTCGAGGCGGGTGCTGGCATGGGACACGGCCGAAGTCTCCTGGGCGCCGCAGGCGGTGGACGGCAGCCGAGAAACGCCTTGAAAATCAGCAGGTTGGTTAGCGCAGGGGCCGCCGTCGCGTCAAGCGTCGGGGGCTTCGGGGCCGTCCTCGCCGGGCGGGAGGTCGTCGGCGGAGCAAACGCGGTTTCGGCCCAGGGACTTGGCCCGATACATGGCCTTGTCCGCCGCGCCGAGCAGGTCCTCGCGCGTCGCGCCGTGGGAGGGGAACTCGGCCACGCCGATGCAGACCGAGAGGTCGAGCGGGCCGACCCGCCCGCCGTCGAACTCCGTGGCCTCGACGGTGGCGCGGATGCGCTCGGCGACGGTCATGGCGGTCGAAAGCGGCGTGTCGGCGAGGATGATCGTGAACTCGTCGCCGCCGTAGCGGGCGACGGTGTCCACGTCGCGAACGCACGAGGAGAGCACGCGGCCGAGGGCCTTCAGCGCCCCGGAGCCGACCAGGTGGCCCGCCGCGTCGTTCACCTGCTTGAAGTGGTCGAGGTCGAGGAAGAGGATCGAGGTCGGCTTCGAGTAGCGCTCCGCGCGGCGGAGCTCGTGCTCGATCTGGTGGTGCAGGTAGCGCGCGTTGTGGAGTTCGGTGACGTCGTCGACGAAGGCCTTGGCCTTGGCCTGGCTGTAGCGGACGGCGTTGTCGAGGGAGGCCGCGGCGTGGCCCGCCACGATCATGGCGCGCTCGAAGTCGCTGTCCTCGAAGGGGTCGCCGTCGCCGAGCACCCAGAGCACGCCGGCGTCGCTCTCCTGCCCGCGCACGGGGACGGTGAGCACGCGGTCGGTCTCGACGCCGGCCTGGGCGAAGGCCTCGAACAGCGCGCCGGAGGTCCACTCGTCGATCTCCGGGATCGTCGCGAGCGAAACGGGCTTCTCGTCGATGAGGAGCTGCCGGAGCTTCACGGCCTGGGACTCGCTGAACCCGCGGAAGGCCGCGGAGTCCGGCATCGACTGATAGGAGCGGTTGAAGACGGCCAGGCCGCGCTTGCGCCACACGGCGTGCAGCAGGAGCTCGAGCGAGACGGTGTAGACCTCCCCCGGGTCGAGGCAGTCGATCAGGGCCTTGCAGGACTCGACGGTCTGGAGCGCGTCGCGCAGGCGGACGTTCTCCTCGAGCAGGCGGCGCTTCGCGAGCACGCGGTCGACGGCGAGGGAGAGCTCCTCGCTGGTCACGGGCTTTCGCAGGTAATCGGCCGCGCCCATGCGCAGGGCGCCGACGGCGCTGTCGACGGAGGCGTTGGTCGTGACGATCAGGACGTCGGTGCTCGGGTGTTCGCGCCGGACCTTCGCGAGCAGGTCGAGGCCGTTCGTGCCGCGCAGCGAGAGGTCCGCGATCAGCAGGTCCGCGCCTCCGTCCTTCAGGGCTTCGAGCGCCTCGTCGGCGCCGCGCACGCAGTCCACGCGCGCCATGCCCTCGAGGGCGGCGCGAGCGAGTTCGCGGTCGGCCCGCTTGTCGTCGACGATCAGGACCCTTGCGGGCCTCCCTGCTTCCACCATGCCCCCTGGCGCACCTCCCCGCTATGTTCATCGGCCTTCGATGGGGGGCCCTTGAGGCGAAACCCCGAGAAGCCGCCGGAGGAGCCATGAGCAGCGAGCTTGCGGAGACCCTGGCCCGGTACGCGGAGCGCTGCCGGGCGTTCCGCTTCGACGTCCCCGCCCGCTTCAACTTCGGGCGCGACGTCGTCGATCGGCATGCCGAGGAGGGCGACGGGTCGGCCCTCTGGTGGAAGGGCGCCGAGGGCGCGGAGCGCAGGCTCCGCTTCTCCGAGGTCCGGGAGGCCTCGGACCGGGTCGCCGCCGCCCTGGCCGCCCGGGGCGTCTCCGCCGGAGATCCCGTGATCGTGATGCTCCCGAAGGTGCCCGAGTGGCACCTGGTCATGGTCGGCGCCCTGAAGGCCGGCGCCCTCGTCATCCCCTGCTCGACGATCCTCCGGCCGAAGGATCTGCTCTATCGCGTGGGCCACAGCGGCGCCGTCGCGATCGTGACGAACGAGGCCCTCGCCCCGCTGGTCGACGAAGTCCGCGGCGAACTCGCGAGCGTCCGCGACACCTGGCTCGTGGCGGGAGACGCTCCGGGCTGGCGGAACCTCGAGGCCGACTGCGCCGCCGCCGGGAGCGGGTTCTCCTGCGTGGACACGGGCGCCGAGGATCCGGCCCTCGTCTACTACACCTCCGGGACCACGGGCCCGCCGAAGGCCGTCCTCCACGCCCACGGCTACACCCACACCCAGCGCCTCACCGCCGAGGCCTGGCTCGGGCTCGAGCGCGGCCAGCGCATCTGGACGACGAGCGACACGGGCTGGGCCAAGGCCGCCTACAGCGTGCTCTTCGGCCCCTGGGCCGTCGGCGCCGAGGTCTGCATGTACGAGGGCCGCTTCGAGCCGGCGCGCGAGCTCGAGCTGCTCGCCGAGTTCGCCCCGGACGTCTTCTGCGCTCCGCCGACGGAGTACCGGCTGCTCGTGAAGGAGGACCTCTCGGGCTTCTCGGTGCCGGGCCTGCGCGAGTGCGTCTCCGCCGGCGAGCCCCTGAACCCCGAGGTCATCCGCGCCTGGCAGGAGTCCACCGGGCTCGTCGTGCGCGACGGCTACGGGCAGACGGAATCGATCCTGCTGGTCGGGAACCTGCCGGGCATTCCGGTCCGGCCGGGCTCGATGGGCCTCGCGACGCCCGGGCACGAGGTCGAGATCATCGACGAAGCCGGCGAGATCCTCCCGCCCGGCGAGGCGGGCGACATCGCGATCGGCGGCGACCCGCCGTCGCTCTTCCGCGAGTATTGGAAGGATCCCGAAGCCAGCGCCCGCTGCCGGCGCGAGCGGCCGGGCCAGCCGGATGCGCCCTGGTACGTGACGGGCGACCGCGCCCAGCGCGACGAGGACGGCTACTTCTGGTTCATGGCGCGCGCCGACGACGTGATCATCTCGGCGGGCTACCGGATCGGGCCGTTCGAGGTCGAGAGCGCGCTGCTCGAACACCCGGACGTGGTGGAAGCCGCCGCGGTGGCCGCGCCGGACCCGGACCGCGGCCACGTCGTGAAGGCCTTCGTCGTCCTGCGAGCGGGCGCGGAGGGCGGAGACGCCCTCGCGCGGAAGCTCCAGGATCACGTGAAGCAGGTGACGGCGCCCTACAAGTACCCGCGCCAGATCGAGTTCGTCGCGAGCCTGCCGAAGACCGTGAGCGGCAAGATCCGCCGCGTCGAGCTCCGTCAGGACTGACGGAGCTCGACGGGCGCGAAGAAACGGCGCGCGCGCTGGCGCCGGGCCCTAGTTGCCGGCGACGCGCCGGGTCTCGGGCGGCAGGACGTAGTCCCAGTTCGCGCCGCCATCCTCGGAGCGCAGGATCTTCCCGCCCTGCCCGACGATGAACCCGCGCGTCCCGTTCGGAGCGAAGGTCACGTTCCGGCTGAACGTGAACATCGTCGGGAAGCCGCGGTCGGGCTGGCTCCAGGTCTCGCCGCCGTCGGTCGAAGCCTGGACGAGGCCCTTCTCGCCGATCGCCAGGATGCGGTCGTTCGAGTTCGCCACGGAGAAGAGCGCCTGCTTGCGGTCCGTCTGGCGGTAGGTCCACGTGCTGCCGCCGTCCTCGGACTTCAGGATCACGCCACCCAGGCCGGAGATGAAGCCCGTGTTCTCGTCCTGGAAGTGGATCTTGAAGAGGTACGGGTTCTGGGCGACGCGCACGTGCATGCCGGCGAAATCGCTCGTGCGGCCGTCGAGATAGCGGCGCAGGAACTCCGGGTCGTCCTCGAGGAAGTCCTCGTAGTCCCAGGGCGGGCCGTTCCGGACGCGGATGCGGTCCGAGAGAATCCCGGCGCCCTCGAGCACCTCGCGCACGTTCAGCGTGCGGGCATCGAGCACTTCGAACAGCTCGAAGGGGTCGTCCTCCTTGCCGAAGGTCTTCACTTCCTTGGCCAGGGCGACGGGCTCGATGTCGATGTTCAGGTGGTTCTGGTCCACGATCTCCTTGGCGAAGGCCGTGAGCCGCTCGCGGTCTTCTTCCGCGATGTCGGTGGTGTTGTACGGGAGCTGCACCGGGTCGGTCGAGATCTTGCCGCGGATCTCGGCCCGCTCCCACGAGAGCCCGAGGTTCTCGGAGCGGAAGACGTAGCCGAACTCGCCGATCAGCCAGCAGTTCTTGCTCGGCGCCGGCGCGCAGAAGACGTCGTTCAGACCGACGTCCTCGAAGACCTTCTCGCCGTTGCGAACCGCTTCCTGCTCCACCGGCGCGAGCCACACGAAGCGCGGGTGGGTCTCGTCGATGGTCATCGACCGGTCCTGCCAGGTGTTGCCGCCGTCGTCGGTGAACAGCCGCGTGCCCCACTCGCCGACCACCCAGGCGGTGTTGGCGTCGATGGCGTGCACGGCGAAGAGCTGGGAGCCCTGCTCGAGCTTGGCGTTGTCCTGCTGCGTCCAGGTCATGCCGCCGTCTTCGGTGCGCAGGATCAGCCCGCGCTGGCCGACGACCCAGCCGCGCCGCGGGTCGGCCATGGAAACGTCGTAGAGCGACTTCTGCGTCCCGCTCTCGGCCTTGTCCCAGGTGGTGCCGCCGTCCTTCGAGACGTAGACCGTGCCGAAGAACCCGACGGCCACGACGTGCTCGCCGTTCGGCGTCGAGACCGCGAACAGATCGTCGTAGATGGCGATCTCGTCGGGCCCGAAGCGCGGGCTGTAATCCGGGACGTGACATCCCACGGCGAAAACGACGGAAGCGGCCAGGAGGGACCGAAGCCAGGTCATGAAGTCATCCTTCTCTCGTTCGATGCTTCGAACGCTCAGGGACGAATCGCCAGCGGCCCATGGCGAGCCGCTGGCGATTCTCGTTTGCGCTTGCCGCTAGCGGCCCTTGGTCAGGCGGCCGACGTCGATGTAGCGGCGAACCTTGCCCTTGCTCTTGTAGGGCACACCGTGGTTGTCCCAGAACTCGATGCGGTTCCCCGTACCGGTCTGGACGTTGACGATCGTGTCGCTCACGACCTTGAGGTCGCGCGGCTTCTCGATGCCGTCCCAGCCGGGGTAGTAGCTCGAGTCGTCCTCACTCCAGCGCTTGTTGTGCCAGATGATCTTCCACAGCTCTTCCTTCTGGTCGTAGGCGAAGGAGTAGTGGGCGGTGAGGGTCTCCTTGTCGATGTAGAGATCCTTGTGGTGATACGGGTGGTCCGCACTCTTCGGCGTCATCCGGACCTTCACCGTGCGGCGCAGCTCCCACTGGTCGTCCGCGTAGGACAGGCCGTAGGGCCCGAAGTTGTGGTCCTTCGAGTAGGGGTACGCCTTCACCTGGCTGTTCATCGGCGCCAGGATGTCCATCTCGCCGAGGCACTGCCACGTGTACTGCGGGACGATGCCGGCGAAGGAGCGCAGATCGTCGAACGTGAAGTCCGTGCCCGAGACCGCGTCCGTGCGCTGGGCCGAGGAGATGCGGCGCACGCGGCGCAGCGTCGGGACGTACACCCAGGTGTCGTCGTTCTTGGCCTGGGCCTGGGGCGAGTCCGAGCTCTTGTAGCGGTAGGTCATGACGTTGATGCCGCGGGCGTCGAAGGGCGCGTTCACCTCGATGCCGAAGGCCAGCTTGCGCTTCTCACCGCGGAAGATGTCGCCGCCGTTCTTCTCGAGGTACTGCGGCTCCGAGCGGTGCGCGAGCTGCACGGTCTTCGACGTACCCTCGTAGTAGAGCGGAAGCTGCTCGCCGCGGTCCCAGTACGAGTAGAAGTACTTGGTGTCCGAGCCGTCGCCGTCCCACTGGTAGTCGAAGTTCCACATGATCTTCGTGCCGGCGTCCGGGTCGCCCTTGCAGTCGATCTCGTCCATGGGGAAGGGCTGGCCGGCGGTGTAGTTCTCGAGGCTGTTGTCCGGCCCGATCTTGGCCTGGCCCTTGAACTTCGCCGTGGCGGCCTGGTACTCGGCGGCCGGCTTGTAGTCGCGATGGAACGGCCCGATCTGCAGGCGCATTCCCTCGTAGAAGAAGAAGTCGCGGTTCGCCCAGAACTCGGGCGGCAGGAACTTCCGCAGGGAGTCGATCTTGTCGAAGCCGATCACGTCGCCTTCCTTGAAGGACGGGCCGGCAACGCCGGCGTCTTCCTGAGCGCCGGCCGGGGTGAAGCTCACCAGGACGAGGAACGCACCTACGAGCGAGGTGGTTCGGATCCGGGAAGAGAACATGGAGACCTCCGATTCATGTTGGATTGTCGGGCCACCTACAATATGGCCGACGATCCGTGCTGCGGCGCGGCGCCGACCCATGGCCGACCGGAACCCGTCCCGCGGTTGCTGCGCTGTCCGTGCGCTGTTCGTGCTCTGCTGGCGTTCTCTCGCAAACGTCCAATCAAAGGGAGGCCGCGTGCACCCGACGACGCCGAGCCCAACGCCGTCTCTCGACGGCCCCGACTCGTGCGCCCTCCCCGCAAGACGCCGGCCCAAGTGTGCGCGGCGACTCCCCTTCTAAATCAGCGGGGCTTGCCTTGTCAAGCAAGGAACGAGCGCGATACGGTCCCTAAACCCTTGCGCGAGAAGCGCTTTGGCCCCGCGGACCCGCCGCGGGAATCTCCTCGGGACGCCATGCCCCAAGAACGATCCCAGCCGCCGGTCACCTCCGACCCGACCCCCGTGGCCGGGGAACAGATCTCTGCCCCCCTGGAGCCGAAAGCGGGCGTTCAGGAGGTTGGACGCCGCCACTCCCGGGCCCGATTCACGCTCCGGGGGCTCGCGCGCGAGACGGGGTTCTACCAGGGCGCCCATCTCCTGTGGCTCGGGTGCCGGATCGCCCTCGGCTGGGTCACGAGCTGGCGGCCCGGGCTCGGGGCGGAGGAAGTCCGGCGAAGACGGCGGGTGCGGGCCGTGGCCCTGGCCGTCGCCACCGCGGGCAAGCTCAAGGGCGCCTTCGTGAAGGCCGGGCAGTTCGCCGCCGTCCGCCTCGACCTGCTGCCCGCCGAGGCCCAGCCGCTGGTGGCCTCCCTGCGGGACCGCGTCCCGCCGCAGCCCCTGCCCGAAGTCCGGCGCGCGGTGGAGCAGGAGCTCGGCGCGCCCCTCGAGGCCCACTTCTCGACGTTCGAAGCCGAGCCGCTCGGCGCAGCGTCGATCGGCCAGGTGCACCGCGCCACGCGGCTCGACGGGACGCCCGTCGCCGTGAAGGTCCAGTACCCCTGGCTCGCCCGCTCGCTGCCGGCGGACCTCTTCTGGCTGCGCTTCCTGCTGCGGCGGCTCTCGGGCGGGGGCCGCCGCTTCGACGCCGAGCGGCTCTTCGGCGAGTTCGCCCGCGGCATGGCCGAGGAGATCGACTTCGAGCGCGAGGCCGCGAGCGCCCGGGCGATCGCGGAGAACCTCGCGAGCGAGGCCCAGATCGTGGTGCCGGAGGTGCACGACGATCTCTCGACCGCGCGCGTCCTCACCGTGACCTACCACCCGTGCGTGCCGGTGACCGACGCGGCGGCGCTCGAACGTCTCGGCGTCTCGGGCGCCGACGTCGTGGGCCTCGTCGCCCGCGCCTACGCGAAGCAGGTCTTCGTCGACGGCCTCTTCCACGCCGACCCGCACCCCGGGAACCTCTTCGTGCTCGACGAGCCCTCGGCCGCCGAGAAGCCCCGCGTGCTCTTCATCGACTTCGGCCTCTCACGCCGGCTCGACCCGGCCCTGCGCAGCGAGATCCGCCAAGCCATGTACGCCCTTCTCCAGCGCAACCCGGAGGAGTTCGTCGCGGGCATGCGGCGCATGGAGATGATCGCTCCGGGCTCGGAGGCCGCGGTCGAGGCCGCCGTCGGGAAGATGTTCGAACGCCTCGCAGGCGAAGGCGCGCCGCTCGGCCTCGGCGGCGCGCAGGTGCTCGGCCTGAAGGACGAGGCCAAGGCGCTCCTCCAGGAAACCCCCGGCGTGCAGCTCCCGAACGATCTTCTGCTCTACGCGCGAACGATGACCTACGTCTTCGGCCTCGCGCAGGAGATCGCGCCCGAGGCGGACGTCATGAAGCTGTGTCTGCCGTCGCTCTTGCAGTTCCTGGCGACCAAGGACTGACCCGCGCGAGCTACGGCTTTCCGCGCCCCCGCAGCCGCAGGCCCTGGAGGCGGATGAAGCCCTCGGCGTGGCTCTGGTCGTAGCCGCCCTCTTCGTCGAAGGAGGCCACGGCCTCGGAGTAGAGCGAGACGGGCGAGCGGCGGCCGGTCACGTGGACGCCGCCCTTGTAGAGCTTCACGCGCACGTCGCCGGTGACGTTCTCCTGCGTCGAGTCGACGAAGCGGCGCAGCAGCTCGCCTTCGGGCGCGTACCAGAAGCCGTTGTAGATCAGCTCGGCGAAGCGCGGCGCCATGCGGTCGCGCTCGTGCATGACCTCGCGGTCGAGCGTGATGGACTCGATCGCGCGGTGCGCGACGTGGAGCACCGTGCCGCCCGGCGTCTCGTAGACGCCGCGCGACTTCATGCCGACGAAGCGGTTCTCCACCATGTCGACGCGGCCGATGCCGTGGCTTCCGGCGAGCGCGTTCAGGCGGAGCAGCATGTCCTTCGGCGAGAGCGCCTCGCCGTCGAGCGAGACCGGCGTGCCCTGCTCGAAGCCGATGATGATCTCCGCCGGCACCTCGGGCGCCGCCTCCGGCGACACCGTGAGCTGGAACATCTCCTCCTCGGGCGCGTTCCACGGATCCTCGAGGATCCCGCCCTCGTAGGAGCAGTGCAGCAGGTTGCGGTCGATCGAGTAGGGCTTCTTCAGCGTCGCGGAGACCGGGATGTCGTACTTCTCGGCGTAGGCGAGGCAGTCCGGCCGCGAGACCAGATCCCACTCGCGCCAGGGCGCGATCACCTTGAGCTCCGGCGCCAGGGCCTGGTAGGTCAGCTCGAAGCGCACCTGGTCGTTGCCCTTGCCCGTCGCACCGTGGGAGACGGCGTCGCAGCCGGTGCGCTTCGCGACCTCGGCGTGGTCCTTGGCGATCACGGGCCGGGCGAGCGACGTCCCGAGCAGGTAGGTGCCCTCGTAGATCGCGTTGCCGCGGATCGCCGGCATGACGAAGTCGCGGGCGAACTCGTCGCGCAGATCGTTGATCACGCAGTCGACGGCGCCGGTGGCCTTGGCCTTCTCCGGGAGCCCGTCGAGCTCCTCTTCCTGCCCCACGTCCGAGCAATAGGCCACGACTTCGCAGCCATACTCCTCGATCAGCCAGCGCAGGATCACCGACGTGTCGAGCCCGCCGCTGTAGGCGAGGCACACTCTCTTCACGGAACCGCGTCGCGACATGGCGGCGGAGTGTATCTCCGCGTTGCGGGCGGCGCAGCGGGGACCGGGCGTGACCGGCGCCGATGGCGTGGGCGGAGGGCAGCCCGGGCGCGGGCGCGGAAACTAGACGGCCGGGAGCCTCAAGCGGGTGACGCGGTCGCCGGAATCCGTGGCCTCGACGTCGACGCGCCCTCCGAGCGAGGACACGATCTCGGTCACCACGGGCGGCGCGGTCGGGCCGTCCGCCGGGCCGGGCTCGGTCACGGAGACCACCACGAAGACCGTGCCTTCCTCCTCCTCGCGCCGCCCGCCGAGGGCGAGCCAGGCCGGAGCCTTGGCCATCCGCGAGCGGAGGAGCGCCTCGAGCGCCTCCTGGAGCCGCTTGTCGTCGCCCTTCACCATCGGCAGGTCCGGCGAGAAGAGCGCGTCGATGCTGATGCCGCTCTCGGCCATCTCGTAGGCGAGGCCGGCCAGGGCATCCCGGGCGACGCGGGCCGGGTCGATCAGGGCGTCCTTGCCGGCCTGGCGCGCCTGGCCGTCGGCGACGCGGCCGAGGTTCCCGATCGCACGGCGGCAGTCCGCGACGGCGCCGCGGGCGCTCGCGGTCCAGTCTTCCCGCTCCCCCGCCGAGAGCTCCGAGTCCTGCTTCTGGAGATGGTCGAGGGCTTCGCTGATCTGGTCCGCGCCGTGGGCGAGCTCGCGCTTCACGCGGTGGAGTCCTTCCACCTCGAGCGGGTCCTCGGTCAGGAGCAGGACCGAGCCCACGCGCTGGCCGTCGACGGCGATCGGCGAAGCGAGCACCTGACAGCCGGTGTCGTGGTGCCGGATCCGGAAGCGCACGGACTGGCCCCGCTGACACGTCGCTGCGACGGCGGCGAGCACGGCCTCGCGGTCGCCGCCCTCGAAGAGCTCGGCGAGCGCCCGGCCCTCGCAGCGGTCGCGCGTCGTCTGGAACGTGACCTCGAAGGCCGGGTTCAGGAACACGACGCGACCCTCCGGGTCGGCGACGACCACCGGAGCATCGAGATGGTTCAGCAGGGACGGTGCGTTCGAAAGGGATTGCATTCGGCGGCTCGCCTCAGACCTTCAGCGCGATGGCGTCGGGCGGGTTCTCTTCCATGATCTGCTGGATCTCTTCCTCGGAGAGCGTGCTCGCGGCGTTCACCGTGATCGACTGCTCGAGCCCGGTCGAGTTGTCCCGCGCGGAGACGTTCACGATGCCGTTGGCGTCGATGTCGAAGCTCACCTCGATCTCGGGCTCGCCCTTCGGCGCCGGCTTGATGCCGGAGAGCACGAACTCGCCGAGCAGGTCGTTCTCGGCGGCGACCTCGCTCTCGCCCTGCAGCACGCGCACCTTCACGTCGCGCTGGTCGTCGCGCGTGGTCGTGAAGACGTGCGAGCGGCGCACCGGCACCGTGGTGTTGCGGTCGATCAGTGGCGCGTAGCGCCCACCGAAGGTCGCGATGCCGAGCGAGAGCGGCGTCACGTCGAGCAGCAGGAGATCCTTCTGGTCCGCGGTCAGGGCCTCGGCCTGGATCGCCGCGCCGACGGCCACCACCTCGTCCGGGTTCACCCCCTTGTGGGGGCGCTTCCCGAAGAACTCGGCCACGGCCGTCTGGAGGAAGGGCATGCGGGTCTGGCCGCCCACGAGGACGACGCGGTCGACCTCCTGGGGCGTCAGCTTCGCGTCCTTGAGGCAGGCCTCGCAGGTCTTGAGCGACTGCGACACCAGGTCGTGACACAGGGACTCGAGCGTGTCCCGCGTGACCTCGACGTTCAGGTGCCGCGGGCCGCGGTCGTCCGTCGCGATGAACGGCAGGTTGATCTCGGTGACCTCGCGGGCCGAGAGGTCGCACTTGGCCTTCTCGGCCGCGTCCTTCAAGCGCTGCATCGCCATGGCGTCCTCGCGCAGATCGATGCCTTCCGTCTCGATGAAGCACGAGTTCAGGTGGTCGACGACGCGCCGGTCGAAGTCCTCACCGCCGAGGAAGGTGTTGCCGTTGGTGGCCAGCACCTCGACGACGCCGTCGCCCATCGAGAGGATGGAGACGTCGAAGGTGCCGCCGCCGAGGTCGTACACGGCGATCGTCTCTTCGGTCTGGCGCCCGAAGCCGTAGGCCAGGGCCGCCGCCGTCGGCTCGTTGATGATGCGCAGGATCTCGAGGCCGGCGATCTTGCCGGCGTCCTTGGTGCACTGGCGCTGGGTGTCGTTGAAGTAGGCCGGCACGGTGACCACGGCCTCTTCGATCGGCTCGCCCACGTACTCCTGGGCGACGCGCTTCATCTCACGCAGGATGATCGCTGAGATCTCCGGGCACGTGAACGTCTTGCCCGCGAGCTGGAGCCGCGCGTCGTCGTTCGGGCCCTGGATCACCTCGTAGGGCACGTCCTTCAGGGTCCGCTGGGCCTCGTCGGAGTCGAAGCGGCGCCCGATCAGGCGCTTCACGCCGTAGGCGGTGCGGGTGCAGTTGGTGATGGCCTGACGCTTCGCCAGGTGGCCGACCAGACGTTTCCCATCGTCCGAAACGGCGAACATCGACGGCGTCGTCTTGTACCCGCCGGCGTTCGGGATGACGGTCGGCTGACCGTTCTCCACGATCGCCACGCAGGAGTTCGTCGTTCCGAGATCGATTCCGATCACGTGTCCCATCAGGCGCCTCCACGCGGTCCCTGCCGCGCCAGCTTCTTCATTCTCTTGAGTTCGAGCCGCGATTCCTCATCGCCCGGGTTCAACCGGACCGCCTGCTCGTACGCGCTCTGCGCGTTCAGGTAGAGCTCGGCCGCGGCGTAGATCTGGCCCAGCACCTTGCGGTGGGAGGCGTTGTCCTCCTCCACCTCGCAGGCCCGCTGGGCGTACTCCTTCGCGGCCTTGAGATCCTTCGCGATGCGCCAGGCCAGCACGGCCGCGCGCGCGTTCGCCTCGGCGTCGAAGGGGCGGCAGTGCAGCGCGTCGACGTAGCGCTTGTAGGCGGCCTCGTACTCCCCGAGGTCGTAGCGGGAGTTGGCTTCCTTGAGGTAGCGCTCCGCGCGTTCGTCGTTCGCCCGGCGGTTCGCTTCGCCGAAGGGCGCCTTGTAATCCTCGTTCTTCGGGTCGCAGGCGATGGCGAGCCGCAGCTGGTGGGCCGCATCGCTCCAGTCCTCGGCCTCCATCGCCGCGGTGCCGGCCTGGAAGTACTGCTGCGCCTTCTTGCGCCGCTCGCGCTGGATGCGCGCCACGAGCGAGAAGGCGTGGGGCGTGGTCTTGCCCTTGAGCCGGGGGCCTGCCGAAGCCGCCGGCCCGGAACCCTGGGAGAGTGTCTTCTCCATCTCCTTGCGCGCCGAGGGGTCGGAGAGGAGTTCGTAGGCTTCGGAGATCTTGCAGAAGACGCGGTCGAGGCGGTCGGCGAAGGCCCCGAGGTTCTTGCGGAAGTAGCGGTCCGGATGGAAGTCCTTCGAGAGCTTGAAGTACGCCCGCTTCAGGGTCTTCGCATCGGCGTCCTTCTTGACGCCGAGGATCTCTTCGTAGGACCCTCCGAGCCGCTCCTCGAAGGCGAGGATGGCCCGCTGCTGCTCGACGTCGAGGTCGAGGCCGGGGTCGATCAGCGCCTCGCCGGAAACCGAGAGTTCGCCGTTCGCGGAAACGCTGGCGGAGCCGGACTCCGTGGCGACGGACGCGCCGACGGCCGGCGGCGGCTCGGGCTTCCCGCCGAGCGAGACGATCCCCTGCTCTCCCCAGGCGCGTAGGGCGCGGTCCACGTCCTCGGCCGGGAGCACACCGCACTCGCGCAACACGCTCCACGGCGTGTGGCCGTCGATGCGGGAAAGCAGGAATCCCTCCGCCGGTGAAAGCGGAAGGGTGGCGACGTCGCAGTCCGCGGCGAGCTCGGGCACGACGGAGAAATCCTCCGGCTCTTGGGAACCCATCTTCCGGGAGCCCCTCCAGATACCTCGGAGCAGGCGGAACGGTCCGCCCCTCGGAGGTTCCATCGGCGATCCGCCCGGGAAAGCTGAGTTTTCGGTGGCTGGGGGCCCCTGGCGCGGCCCGCCCGAGGGCGGGCGCCCCGGCTCAGGCGCCGGCGAGCAGGAGGCGCTCGAGGATCGCCTGCTGGGCGTGTAGCCGGTTCTCGGCCTGGTCCCAGACGATGCTCTTCGGGCCGTCGAGCACCTCCGCGCTGACCTCGAGGCCGCGATAGGCCGGCAGGCAGTGCAGGAAGAGCGCGTCGGGCGCGTGCTCGAGAAGTGGGGTGTTCACCTGATACGGCGCGAAGATCCGCATGCGCTCCGCCTTCTCCTCTTCCTGACCCATGCTGGTCCAGGTGTCGGTGTAGACGAAGTGGGCACCGGCCACGGCCTCGATCGGGTCGGTCGTGTAGGTGAGCTGCGCGCCTGTCTTCTCGGCGAAGGCCGCTGCGCGCTCGCGCACCGCCGGGTCCGGGGCGTGGCTCTCCGGGGTGGCCACCCGCAGGCGGCCGCCGAGGATCGCCATGGCGAGCATCAGCGAGGCCGCGACGTTGTTGCCATCGCCGACGTAGGCCAGCTCTGCGCTTCCGATCTCCGCGTGCTCTTCGATCGTCTGGAGGTCGGCGATCGCCTGGCACGGGTGGTAGCGATCCGTCAGTGCGTTGATCACGGGGATGCTCGCGTGCCGGGCCAGCTCCTCGACCAGGGAGTGTTCGAAGGTCCGGGCAGCCACCGCATCGACCCAGCGCGAGAGGCCCCGGGCCACGTCCGCCGGATCCTCCCGGCTGCCGATGCCGACCTGCTCCGGCCGCATGAGGATGGCGCTCCCGCCCAGGCGGTTCATGCCCGCCTCGAAGGTCACGTGGGTTCGCAGGGAGGGCTTCTCGAAGTAGAGGAGCAGGCTCCGGCCGCGAAGCGTCTGCGGGGACTCCCCGCGCTTGCTGAGATCCTTCAGCTCGCGGGCCCGGGCGAGCAGGCCGCGCAGCTCCTCGGCGGGCCAATCGGCAACGGTGAGAAAGTCTTTCGGTCGGTCCATGACGGCCCTCGGAGAGCGCGCGAGGCGGTGGGCGCCCGCTAGTGGGTGATGAGCGTGCCGATGCCCGTGTCGGTGAACACTTCCAGCAGGAGCGAATGCAGGATGCGCCCGTCGACGACGTGGGCATTCGGGACGCCGTGCTCGAGCGCGTGCAGGCAGCACTCGACCTTGGGGATCATGCCGCCGCGGACGGTCCCCTCCTCGATGTGCTTCGCCACCTCGGCCGCGGTGAGCTGGCCCATCAGCTCGCCCTTGGCGTCGAGCACGCCCTCGACGTCGGTCAGGAGGATCAGCTTCTCGGCCGCGAGCGCGACGGCGATGGCGCCGGCCGCCTCGTCGGCGTTGACGTTGTGGGAGACGCCGTTCTCGTCGACGCCGATCGGCGCGACGACCGGGATGAAGCCCTGCCCCGTCGCGACGCGAATCGCATCCGGATCGACGCGGACCACCTCGCCGACGCGGCCGAGCTCCGGCCGCTTCGGACGGACCTGGAGCATCCGGCCGTCGGTCCCGGTCAGCCCGAGGCCGCGGCCGCCGGCCCGGTGGAGCTGGTCGACGATGGCCTGGTTCACGCGGCCGCCGAGAACCATCTCGACGACCTCCATCGTCTCGTCGTCCGTGACGCGCAGGCCGTCGACGAAGGTCGAATCCTTGCCGAAGCGCTTCAGGGTCTCGCCGATCTGCGGCCCGCCGCCGTGGACGATCACCGGACGCAGCCCGATGTGCTTCAAGAGCACGACGTCCACGGCGAAGGTCTCGCGCAGGGAGCCGTCGGTCATCGCGCTGCCGCCGTACTTGATGACGATCGTCTTCTCGAAGAAGCGGCGCATGTACGGCAGTGCTTCGACGAGCACTTCCGCTTTGTCGATCAACTGCTTCACGGATACTCCGGCCCGGGCCCTAGGGCTCGGGGGTTCTTGGCGGCGCCAGGGCGATCCGGCGCCCTGCGCTTTCCCGCCGCACGCGCGCCAGCTCATCGATCCCGGAGCGCCAGCTACGGTACAAGAGCACGCTCCGCAGCGCCGCCGACAGGGTCGAGGCGAGGAGCTCCGCGGTCGCCGCAGGAGGCAGCCCGGCCGGCGGCAAGAAGGTCCGGACGAGGCCGACCCCCCGGCCGCGAAAGCGCAGGGGCGCGAGCCAGAGCGCGGCGTCTTCCGCACCGGAGGGGAGACCCTCCGCCGTGTCGACGGCCGGTTCGAAGCGCCGGTCCTCGCCCGGCCGCTCGAAGGCTAGCGGCGTTCCGGCTTCGACGGCCGCTGCCGTCAGCCCCTCGTGCCGCAGGCGCTCGCGGTCGCGGCCCTCTCCGGCTTCCCACCCGGCGGCTCGCGTCATTCCGCCGCTCCCGGGATCGCGCAGATAGAGCGTCGCGGTGTGAGCCGTGAGCGCGGTCCCGAGCACCTTCAGGAGGCCGGCGAGCACCTCGTCCGCCCCGCCCTCCCCCGTGACGCAGTCGCAGAGGTCCCGCGCGAGGGTCATGCCCGAGGCGGCTCCGGCCGGCGCTCCGGCGGCGCGTAGCGCCGCGAGCTCGCGGTCCGTTCCGTGGGCCTCCAGCGCCCGGGCCAGGGAGAGCCGGAGCTCCTCTTCGTGAAGCGGTTTCGCGAGGTAGTCCGCGGCCCCGGCCCGCAGCGCCTCGAGCGTCAGCCCCTGCTGCCCGCGCCCGGCCACGGCGATCCCCCGCAGCTCCGGCCGGCGGGCGCGCAGCTCCGCAAAGGCCTCGACGCCTTCCGGCCCGCACGTCTCGAGGTCGAAGACCAGCACGGCGGTCTCCGGGTCGCGCAGGGCCGGGCCGGCCTCGGCGAAGGAGGCGGCCGCCACGCAGCGATGCCCTTCGTTCTTCAAGAGACTCGCGAGCGCCTTGCGAAAGAACTCCGAGCCTTCGACGAGCACGATCACGGCCATGGCGACTCCTCGTTCGAGGAAGCTAGAGGATGAACCGGGAGAGATCCTCGTCGTTCGCGAGGGCGCCGAGCCGCCCGCGCACGTAGCTCTCGTCGATCACGAGCGTCTTCTCGCCGAGGTCCGGCGCGTCGAAGCTCACCTCTTCGACGAGCTTCTCCATCACCGTGTGGAGGCGCCGCGCCCCGATGTCGTCGGTGCGCTCGTTCACCTCGGCGGCGATCTCCGCGATGGCCGAGACGCCGTCCTCCTTGAACTCGAGCCGCACGCCCTCGGTCTCGAGCAGGGCCACGTACTGCCGCACGAGCGAGTTGCGCGGCTCCGTGAGGATGCGCACGAAGTCGTCTCGGGTGAGGGCCTGGAGCTCGACGCGGATCGGGAAGCGGCCCTGGAGCTCCGGGATCAGGTCCGAAGGCTTCGCGACGTGGAAGGCCCCGGCGGCCACGAACAGGATGTGGTCCGTGCGCACCGGGCCGTGCTTCGTCTGCACCGTCGAACCTTCGACGATCGGCAGGAGGTCGCGCTGGACGCCTTCGCGCGAGACGTCCGCGCCGCCCTGGTGCGCGCCGTCGCCGGCGGCGACCTTGTCGATCTCGTCGAGGAAGACGATGCCGGCCTGCTCGACGCGCTCGACGGCCTGCTCACGCACGCCGTCCATGTCGACGAGCCGCAGGGCCTCCTCCGCCACGAAGGCCTCGCGCGCGGCCGGAATCTTCATGCGCCGCTGCCGCGTCTTCTTGGGGAAGAGGTTCCCCATCATGTCCTTCATCTGGACACCGAGCTCTTCGACGCCCTGGGGCGTGAAGATCGACATGTTCGGGCCCGCGCCGCTGTCTTCGACCTCGACGTCGATCTCGCGCTCGTCGAGCTTGCCCTCGCGCAGCATGGTGCGGAGCTTTTCGCGCGTTTCGAGGTTCGGCGGCTCCACCGCCTCGGGCGCGGGCGCGATCCCCATCGCGGGGGGCTGGGGCGCCGGCAGCAGCGCATCGAGGATCCGCTCCTCGGCGATCTCGTCGGCCCTCGCCTCGACCGAGCGCTTCTGCTCCTCTGTCACGAGGTTCACGGCGAGATCCGCGAGGTCCCGCACGATGGATTCGACGTCGCGGCCGACGTAGCCGACCTCCGTGAACTTCGACGCCTCGACCTTGATGAAGGGCGCCTGCGAGAGCTTCGCGAGCCGCCGGGCGATCTCCGTCTTCCCGACGCCGGTCGCCCCGACCATGATGATGTTCTTGGGCGCGATCTCGTCGCGCAGGTCGTCGGCGACCTGGGTGCGCCGCCAGCGGTTGCGCAGGGCGATGGCGACGGCCCGCTTGGCTTCGCCCTGCCCCACGATGTAGCGGTCGAGTTCCGAGACGATTTCGCGCGGCGTGAAGTGTCGGGGGGTCACGAGTTCGGGAGCTCCACGAGATGGATCTTTTCGTTGGTGTAGATGCACAGTTCGCCCGCGATGCGGAGCGATTCTTCGACGATCTTCCGGGCGGGGAGCTCCGAGTTGCGCAGCAGCGCACGGCCGGCCGCCATCGCGAAGGAGCCTCCGGAGCCGATCGCGGCGACGCCGTCGTCGGGCTCGATCACGTCGCCGTTCCCCGACACGACCAGCAGGGTCTCGGCATCGGCGACGACGATCATCGCTTCGAGCCGGCGCAGGACGCGGTCCGTCCGCCACTCCTTGGCGAGCTCCACCGCCGCCCGCCGCAGGTTCTGCGGGTGGGCCTCGAGGCGCGCTTCGAGCCGGTCCATCAACGCCATCGCGTCGGCGGCGCCGCCCGCGAAGCCGACCAGCGCCCGGCCTCCTTCGGCCACGCGCACCTTCTGCGCGCCGTGCTTCACGACGGTCTCGCCGAGGGTGACCTGCCCGTCGGAGCCCATGGCGACCTGCCCGTCGCGCAGGACCGCGACGACGGTGGTGGCCCGCAATCTCTCGTTCTGATTCATGAGTCCTTCTTCTTCTGCGGCTTGGCGCGGCGGGCGCGGGGATGCGCCTGATCGTAGACCTCGAGCAGGCGATCGGCCGAGACCCCCGTGTACTTCTGGGTGGTGGAGAGGCTCGCGTGCCCGAGGAGTTCCTGGATCTCGCGGAGGTCCGCCCCCATGTCGAGCAGATGGGTAGCGTAGCTGTGCCGCAGCCGGTGGGGATGGATCCGCCCCGCGACGCCCGCGCGCCGCGCGCGCCGCGCGAGGGTGCGGCGCACGTCGCGCGCCCCGAGGCGCCGAACCGTGCCGTCGCGCGCGGGCCGCAGGGAGACGAAGAGCGGCTCGGCGGAGATGCCCGGCTTCTCGCGGAAGCGCAGCCACGCTTCGAGGGCTTCGCGCGCGGCGCCGGGCAACGGAACGATGCGCTCCTTGTCCCCCTTGCCCCAGACGCGGACCTCGCCGCGGTGGAGATCGACGTCGCGCACGTCGAGCTTCTCGACCTCGCCGACCCGGAGCCCGGCTCCGTAGAGCAGCTCGACGAGCGCGCGGTCGCGGAGCAGCGAAGCCTCCGGGCCCCCGGGCGCTCGGGTCTCGGCGCGCGGCGGCGGGTCGGCCTCGGCGAGCGCCTCGCACTCGTCGACCGGGATCGGCTGGGGCAGGCGGCGCGGCCCTCGCGGCGTCGGAATCCCGAGGGTCGGGTCCGCGCTGCAGCGCCCTTCCCGCACGAGGTAGCGGTAGAAGGCGCGCAGGGAGGCGAGCTTGCGCGCCACCGTGGACGGCGCCGAGCGCCGGGTGAGTTCGCCCAGGTGCCGGTAGACGTCGGCGCCGTCCGCGCGCGCGAGCGGGGTCGCGATCGAAGCGGCGAAGGCGCGCACGTCCGAGAGGTAGGCGCGGCGCGTCGGCTCGGAGGCGCCGCGTTCGGCCGAAAGGAAGGCTTCGAAGTCGCGCAGCTCGCGCTCGAGCCGGGTGGCGTCCGCCTTCCGGGCCGGGCTCAAGCGCGCAGATCCTCGAGCGCTCGCTGAAACGGCTCGAGGGCCGCGAGGCCCCGCTCCGCCATGAGCTGATTGCGCTCGCGCTTCTTGGTCTTCGGCGGCACGTCGGCCAGCGGCGGGAAGAGGCCGAAGTTCACGTTCATGGGCTGGAAGTTCTCGGGCTCCGCATCGCGCAGGTGGTGGAGCAGCGCCCCGTGGGCGGTCCGGGCATCCGGTTCCGGCGGTGCCACGCCGCGGACGGCGCAGGTGGCGAACAGGCCGGCGAGGAAGCCCAGCGCCGCGGACTCGACGTAGCCCTCGACGCCGGCCATCTGACCGGCCACGCGCAGCCCCGGGCGCCCCGCGAGTTCGAGGGTCGGGCCGAGCCAGCGCGGCGCGTTCAGGTAGGTGTTGCGATGGACCGAGCCGAAGCGCGCGAACACCGCCTTTTCGAGTCCGGGCAACGTGCGCAGGACGCGCTTCTGCTCGCCCACCCGAAGCTTCGTCTGGAAGCCGACGAGGTTGTAGAGGATGCCGCGCTTGTCCTCCTGGCGGAGCTGCACGACGGCGTGGGGCCAGCGGCCGGTGCGCGGGTCCGTCAGCCCGACGGGCTTCATCGGGCCGAAAGCCAGGGTGCGCTCGCCGCGGCGGGCCATCTCCTCGACGGGCAGACAGCCCTCGAAGTAGAGCTTCGCCTCGAAGGGATGGAGCGGCACCGTGTCCGCTTCGACGAGCGCCGCCACGAAGGCGTCGTACTGCTCGCGGTCGAGGGGCAGGTTCAGGTAGTCGCCGTCGCCGTCCTGCCAGCGTGAGGCGCGAAAGGCCACGTCGTGGTCGATCGAGTCGGCGTAAACGATCGGCGCGATCGCGTCGTAGAAGTAGAGGTGCGCTTCCCCGAGCCGGGCCTTCAGCTCCTCGGCGAGATCGGGATCGGTGAGGGGCCCCGTGGCGAGGATCACCTGGGGCGCAGTCGGCAGGCTCGTCACGCGCTCGCGCACGATACGGATTCCGGGGTGGCTCTCCACGGCGTCGGTCATGCGCCGGGCGAAGGCCTCGCGATCGACCGCCAGCGCGCCGCCCGCGGGCACGGCGGTCTCGTCCGCGGCCGTGATCACGAGGGATCCGAGCCGGCGCATCTCTTCCTTCAGGAGTCCGACGGCGTTGCCGAGCCCGGCCCCCCGCAGCGAGTTGCTGCACACGAGCTCCGCGAAGTTCGGCGAGGCGTGGGCGGGCGAGTAGCGCTCGGGCTTCATCTCGAAGAGCGTCACGGGAATGCCGCAGGACGCGGCGAACCACGCGGCCTCACAGCCGGCGAGCCCGCCGCCGACGACGATGATCTCTTCGGAACTCCCCATGGGCGAACGATAGCCCACAGCCCCGGCCGGCCTCGCCGCCGCGGCCTCCCGCGCCACCGGGAACGCCCGGCTCAGGCCTCCCCGGTGACGCGGAGCGTCCCGTCCCGTTCCTCCACGATGCGCCCCGAGAGCTCGAGCTCCACCAGCTCGACCGCGAGGCGCCCGGGCTCCCAGCCGAGCCGACGCGCGAGCGCATCGCGGGCGCAGGGAGCCTCGTAGAGCGCCGCGATCACGGGCCCCTCGTGCTCCGGACGGCGCGCCCGGCGCGTGGGCTCGGTCCGCTCCGAAAGGCCCGCGGCGCACAGGACGTCGCCCGCATCGATGGCGGGCGTGGCGCCCTGTCGAAGCAGGTCGTTCGTGCCTTCGCTGGTCGGGGCGGTCGCCGGGCCGGGTACCGCCAGCACCTCGATGCCCTGGTCGGCGGCGTGGCGCGAGGTCACGAGCGATCCGCTTCGGATCCGCGCCTCGACCACGACCACCGCTCGCGACATCCCGCTGATCAGGCGGTTGCGGAGCGGGAAGTGCGCAGGCAGGGGCGGCATGCCGGGCGGGAGCTCCGAAACAACGGCACCGCTCGCCGCGATGCGCGCGGCGAGCTTGCGGTGCGCCGCGGGGTAGACCTGGTCGATGCCACAGGCCTGGACCGCGATGCTCTTGCCGCCGGCGGCGAGCGCCGCCTCGTGGGCCGCGGCGTCGATGCCCCGCGCCAGGCCCGAGACGACCACGACCCCCGCCTCCGCGAGGCCCGCCGCGAGCCGCGCGGCCATCTCACGCCCGTAGGCCGTCGCCGCCCGCGCGCCGACGATCGCGACGCACGGCCGCGTGAGCACCTCCGGGTCGCCCCGCACGGCGAGCACCGGGGCCGCGTCCGCGATGCGGCGGAGCCGCTCGGGATAGGCCCGCGCCGGCCAGGGGACGAGCCAGCCCGGTGCCCGGACGAGAGCTGCGCGTGCGAGCTCCGGGTCGCGCTTCTCCTCCACGCCCTCGAGCAGGGGTTCGGGACGCGGGTCCTTCGCCAGGCGTGCCGCCGCTTCCATCGGGCGCAGGGCGTACGCCTGCTGCACGCGCAGCCAGGCGAGCACGGCGCACCGTTCGCTTTCGGTTTCACGTTCAGGATCGAGATAGGCCGGGAACAAGAGCGGCCTCCCCGGGACCGGGGAGGCCGCCAGTGTGCCTCAATCCGTGCGGACCGCCAGACGGGTCAGCGCGGGTCGTAGCCTTCGAGGTCCGGCAGCGACAGGCGGGGCATGTTCCAGCGCGAGACCGCCTCGGGCGTCTCCGGCGTCGGGACCTTGCCCGCGAGGTCGGCGACGCCGTCCACGGCCTTGCGGCCCTGGGCGACGACCCAGCGCACCACCCGCTCCTCGACCGAGAGCCGGCCGCGCGAGGCGTGCTGAACGTTCGGACCCGCGACCGTGCGGAAACGGTCGCCGTACCAGAGCTCCGTCGTCGAGTACGTCACGTAGGCCATCGCCGTGTGCGCCTCGGAGGTGAGCACGACCAGGTCTGCGACCACTTCGTGCGGGATCTCGACGTCCGGCTGGTCGCCGTACCAGTTTTCCTTCCAGTTGTCGGCGATGGGGCGGTAGACCTCGACCGGCGAGCCGGCCACGAGACCGTCTTCGCTGCCGCGGTTCAGGATCACGACGTCTCCGCCAGCGCGGTACTTCGGGTCGAGCATGAGGTCGGCGATCTGCCCCTCGATGCCCAGGGGCGAATCGAGGACCGGGATCTCGAGCGTGTCGGCGATGCGCGGCTTCAGGTAGACGCCGGGCACGAAGTCGATGTAGCTCTGGCGCACCTTGGCGCGCGAGGACTTCGGATAGACCTCGGTGATCTCGAGCCAGCCGACGACCTCCGAGTGCAGACCGAGCACGTCGTGGGTCGACGGGTCGTGGACCTTCTGGCTGGTGCGGAAGAGCGTGAACTGGTCGCCGGGCGTGACGTCGCCCTCGCCGAGGTCGACGAAGACCTCGTCGCCCTGGGCCATCATGACCTGCTCTTCGGGCGTGCCGACCACCTGGCCGAGCCCCTCGAGCTCCTTCTCGGAAACGAGGCCCAGGGAAGCGTTGCGCACGTAGTAGAGCGTCTGGCGCGGCTTCTCCGGCATGGGCACGGCGAGGAGATCCTCGGCCATGGCCGCCGGCGCGCTCTGCGGCTCGCGGGCGAGCAGGGCCTCGGCCTCGGCGTCCGTCAGCTTGCGCATCTCCGTGGCGCTGACCCAGATCCGGTCGCCCGGGAAGATCAGGTGCGGGTTCTCGACGGCCTCGTTGTCCTGCCAGATCGAGGGCCAGATCCAGGGCGTGCCGAGGTAGAGGTTCGAGATGTCCCACAGCGTGTCGCCCGTGGCGACGGTGTGGACGGTGCCCTCCGGGTCGAAGGAGGCGATCGACGTCGCGGGCGCAGTCGGCGTGACGGGCGCAGCCGCCGTGGCGGGAGCCGATGCGGTCCCCGAACCCGACGCGAACGAACCCGACGCGGACGAACCGCCCGGCGCCGGCTTCGCGGGCGGCTGGGTCGCCGGGGTCTGCCCCGCGACCGCGAAGGAGCGAATCGAGAGCGCCGGGATCGGCGGGATGTTGCGCGGGTCCACCTCGGCGGTCATGTCCCACGGCTCGTCGAGCGGCGAGATCGGCGTCATCGGCTGATCGGGGCTCGGGATCGGCGGGATCGCGTTCGAGCCGCGCGCGGCACGGCCGGTCTTCGCGACGGGCGCGGCCGGCTGCGGCGCAGCCTTGGCGACGGGCTGGGCCTCCGGCGTGACCCGCGCGAAGGCGGGCGCCGGAACCACCGGCACGACGCGGTCGGGCGAAACGCTGCCGGGAGCGGCAGGCGCAACGGGCCACGGCTCGTCGAGCGGTGCAATGGGTTCCATGGCCTGATCGGGGCCGGGGATCGGCGGCACGGTTCGCGACGCGGGCTCCGCGGCGAGAACGGGACCACCCAGGGCGATCAGGACGACGGCGAGGACAAACGGCTTCATGCTCCCCTCCAAGGGCTCTCGGGCCGCCGCCGCACCCGCGCTTCGGCGGGGCGAACGACGCCACGTTTTTGCATCGGCCGACCACGATTTCCCTTGAAGATCAAATAGATGCGCAACTGTCCGGCAACTGTGGACGGGCCGCCGCAAAGCCGCGCCGGGGCGCGAGAGGCGGCGCGCCCGGGCACCGGACCCGCGCACACGCCCGCCACCGCGCCGTCGGGCGCGGGGCGCGAGCGTCCAGTTCTCACAACGTACGGATGCGTTGCCTGTGGATGAAGCGGCATCGGCCGCGCCGAGCCCGCGCAAGGGCCCGGCCCGGCGCCGAGGAGGTCAGCCTTCGCTCTTCAACCGGTCGAGCATGGCGCGGATGTTGGCGGCCCAGGGCGGGTCCGGGATGTCGCGGTCGCCCTTGGCCTCGGCGAGGTCCGCGAGCGCGCTCTCCAGCGTGGCCTTGGCCTTGTCCTTCTCGCCGTTCGCCTCGTAGGCCAGCGCCAGGTGGTGGCGCACCACGCCGAAGTTCGCGTTTCGCACGTCGAAGCCTTCGTCGGCCTCCTGGAGGTAGCCGATGGCGGCGGAGGGGATGCCCTTCTTGTAGAGCACCCAACCGAGCGTGTCCGCGGTGTTGGCGTTGTCCGGCAGCATCGCCTTGGCCTCCTGGGCCAGGTCGAGGGCGCGGTCGAGATTCTCCCCGCTCTCGGCCAGCAGGTAGGCGAGGTTGTTCTTGGCCGGCGCGAGCTCGGGGTCGAGCTGGATCGCCTTCTCGTAGAACTCCTTCGCCTTGCTCGGCGTGCCGCGCAGCTCGTGCAGGGTGCCGACGATCAGGTGGAGCGGCGCCGAGTCCGGCCGGGCCGCGATCGCCTTCTCGTAGGTCTCGAGCATCTCCCCGGAGCGCCCGGAGGCCTGGAAGTAGCGCGCCAGGGTCTCGTAGAAGCGGAGCTGGTTCGGATCGAGCGAGATCGCCTTGCGCAGGAGCACCTCGGCATCGCGCGCCTCGCCCGAGAGCAGGGCGACGAGCCCCGCCAGGTGGACGAGCTGGGCGTTCTCGGGCTCGGCTTCGGCGGCGGCCTCGATCCGTGCGCGCGATTCCGGCAGGCGCCCGTCGCGCTGGTCGAGCTCGAGCAGGACGCGCAGGAGGTCCGGGTGCTTCGGGCGCTGCTCGAGCGCGCGCTCGAAGTGAGAGCGCGCCTGCTGCTGCCGCCCCTCGATGCGATGGATCCGGCCCATGGCGTAGAGCACCTCGGCCGTGCGGCGCTCGTTCGGGATGCGCTGGAGCTCGGCCAGGCCGTCCGCGAAGCGGCGCTGGCGCACCAGGCTCTGGGCCACGAGGATGCGCAGGCCGTCGTCCTCGGTGTTCTCGTTCAGGACCTTCCGGCCTTCGGCGACGGCGGCCTCGTTCTCGCCGAGCGCGGCCTGGACCCGCGCCAACGCCCGCCGCGCCTCGACGAGCCCTGCGTCCACTTCGAGGGCGCGCTGGAGCTCGGACCGGGCGGCCAGGTGATCCCCGCGCAGGGAGAGGGCCGAACCGAGCATCAGGTGCGCCTGGGCCCAGCCCGTCCGCAGGTCGAGCACGCGCCGCAGGTCGCTGATCGCCTCGTCGACCTTGCCGTCGGCGAGATGCACCTTGCTCCGCACGAACAGGGCCTCGGCGCTCGCGGAGTCCTTCGCGAGGATGGCGTCGACGATGCTGCGGCCCTGGGCCACGAGCTCGCGCCGGTCCTCGCGGTTGCCCTGCTCGACCAGGAGCTCCGCCTTGCGCAGCCGGGCACCGACGTGGGTCGGATCGATCTCGAGGGCGGCCTCGGCGGCGGCGAGCGCCCCCGCCTTGTCGCCCTGGCGCCCGCGATAGAGCGAGAGGATCAGCTGGGGCTGGACGTCGTCCGGCTTGGCGACGGTCGCCGCTTCGATCATGCCGTCGGCCTCTTCGCCGCGCCCCTCGGCCCGGTAGAAGCGGGCCAGCAGGTAGATGAGCTCGAGGTCCTCGGGCTGGGCTTCGATCGCCTCGAGCAGGATCTTCTCGGCGTCGGCCACGCGCTCCTGGCGGTAGAAGAAGCTCGCGAGCGTCCGGTAGGCGAGGCTCTTGCGATCTTCCTCGGCGACCTCGAGCGCCCTGCGGTAGTTCGCCTCGGCTTCTTCGAGGCGATCCTCCTCGGCGAGGAATCCCGCGTAGGCGATGAAGGAGGCGAAGGTCGGCTCCTTCTCGGTCAGCTGGACCAGCAGGGGCTCGGCCTCCTCGCGGGCGCCGACCTTGCGCAGATGGCTCGCCAGGACGAGCAGCGCCGCGGCGCCGTCGGGGGTCACCTCGAGCGCCTTCTCGTAGGCCTGTCGCGCCTCCTCCGGCCGGTCGAGACCCTCGAGCGCCTGCCCGCGCAGGATGTGGGCGGACTCGTGCTCGGGTTCGAGCGCGATGATGGCGTCGGCCTGGGTGAGCGCCTCTTCCATCTCGCCGGCGAGCCGCGAGAGCTGGCCGAACTGGACCCGCGCCTTCACGTGGCTCGGGTCGATGCGGACGGTCTCGCGCAGCTCCCAGTAGCCCTGCCGGACCTGGTTCTGCTTGAGGTAGGCCTGGGAGAGCCCGTAGTGCGCTTCCGCCAGGTTCGGGTCGACCTGGAGGGCGCTCTTGTACTCGATGATCGCCTCCGGGTAGGCCTCCTCCTCGACGTAGGCGTCGGCGCGCTCGATGTGCTCCTGGACGCGGGCGGAGTCGTCCTGGCAGCCGCTCGCGAACAGCAGGGCCGCCAGGGCAGGCGCCAGGAACCGCAGCATCGGGCGCGAAGAATGGAACGTCGTCACGGAGAGCCTCCTCGGAAGATCGAAGCGCTAGGTAGTCGAAGCGTAGGACAGGTTCAAGCGGACGGATCGGGCCGGCCTCCCGAAGATTCTCGGGGAGCCCGCGGGCCGGCTCCGGGTGCGGAACGGGCGACTCACTCGGGGTCGTCGGGCCGGATCAGGTAGCGCTTGCCCTCCTGGCGCAGCCACCCGTCCTGCTTGAGCTGCTTGATGGCCCGGGTCACGGTCTCCCGCGAAGTCGCGACCATGTCGGCGACCTCCTGATGGGTCAGCGCCGGGGAGAGCCGCCATCCCTCGGGCGCCTCCTCGGTCGCCAGCCGGCGCAGGAGCCCGCGGGTCCGCTCCTTCACACTCTGATAGGGGATGTGGCTCGCCTCCTCGTCCGTGCGGCGGAGCCGCCGGGCGAGCTCGCGGATGATCACCATCGCCATGCCGGGGACCTCGTCGAGCGCGTTCAGGAAGCTCTGCCGCGAGAGCGCCAGCAGGCGGACCGGATCGAGGCTCTTCACCGAAGCCGAGCGCTCGGGCGGGTCGAGCAGGGCCATCTCGCCGAAGAACGCGCCGGCTTCGAGGATCTCGAGGATCTTCTCTCGCCCGGCGCCGGAGACCTTGGTCACCTTCACGCGCCCCTCGCGCAGGATGTACATGTAGTCGCCGGCCTGCCCCTCCTGGATGATCGTGGCGTCGCGCGGAAAGCGGCGCTCGATCAACTGCTCGGCGAGGGCGCCGAGGTCGGACCGCGAGAGTTCCTGGAAGAGCGGCATCGCCGCCAGGATGTCGATGCCGTCTTCGGGCTTCGGAGCCATCCTTGCCTCCGCCTACACCAGGCCCGGGCGCTTGCGCGCCAGGCGCTCGACCACGCGCTTCACCTCGGGGCTCTTGTCGAGGCGCGCGACGAGCAGGGCATCGGGTGTATCGATCACCGCGAGATCCTCCACTCCGAGCAGGACGATCAACCGGCCGTCCTCTCCCCACACGAGGTTGCCCGGAGCCTCCTCCAGGATGGCCTCCCCGGCCACGAGACGCGAATCGCCGTCACCGACGCCGAGCTCCCGGGCCAGGGAATCCCAGGTCCCGACGTCGTTCCAGTGGAAGTCGACGGGCAGGGTCCAGACCCGCTTGCTGCGCTCGAGAACGGCCACGTCGATGGGCTCCGAGGGCGCCCGGCGGTAGGCGGCGGCCAGGGCGGCGGCGGCTCCGCGGCCACGGGGACAGCGGCGGACCGGAGCCAGGGCCCGGTGGAGGGCCGGAGCGTGGGTCTCCACCTCCTCGAGCAGGGTCGCCGCGCGCCAGACGAAGATGCCGGCGTTCCAGAGGTGCTTCCCGCCCGCGAGCCAGCGCCGCGCCACGGCCGCGGTCGGTTTCTCGACGAAGCGCGACACCCGGTGGAGCCCGTCGAAGCCCGGCGCCGGCTTGCCGGCGCGGATGTAGCCGTACCGCGTCTCCGGGCGGGTGGGTTCGACGCCGAGGGTCACGAGCACCTCGGCCTCGGCCGCCGCGCGAACGGCCCGGGCCAGGGCGCGGTGGAACGCGCGGGCGTCGGGGATCACGTGGTCCGCGGGCAGCACGACGAGGATGGCCTCCGGGTCCTCCGCGGCGATGCGCGTGGCGGCCACCGCGGCGGCCATGGCCGTGTTGCGTCCGCGCGGTTCGACGATCGTTCGCCGCGCGGGCAGGCCCGCTTCGCTGCGCATCGGGCCGGCGTGATCCCGCGCGCACACGAGCCAGACGCCGTCGCGGGCGGCGACGGGCCTTGCCCGCTCGACCGTGGCGCGGATGAGAGAAAGCCCCCCCGTGGCGCGGAGCAGGGGCTTGGGCCGGGCCTTGCGCGAGCGCGGCCAGAAACGCTGGCCGGAGCCGCCGGCCAGGACGACGGCGTGGACCCGGCGCCGAAGCGAGGGCGCTAGCAGGCGCGCCATGGAGACCCGGTCACGAGAGGAGGCATACGCTGCCTCAGCGCCCGACGCACACGTAGCGGAAGCCCGCGGCGCGCATCGGCTCGGGCTCGTAGACGTTGCGCAGGTCGACGACCACGGGGCTGCGCAGCATGCGGCGCAGGCGCTCGAGGTCGAGCATCCGGAACTGGTTCCACTCCGTCACGAGCACCATGACGTCGGCGCCTTCGCAGGCCTCGTAGGCGTCCTTGCACATCTGAACCTGCGGCAGCGACGCGGCGGCGACGGTCATCGCGACCGGATCGAAGGCCCGCACCACGGCACCCTGCCCTTCCAGGATCCGCACGATGTCCAGCGACGGCGCCTCGCGCATGTCGTCGGTCTCGGGCTTGAAGGAGAGGCCGAGCATCCCCACCGTCTTGCCCGACGCGTCGCCCCCCAGCGCCTCGACGATCTTCTCGGCCATGCGCTCCCGCTGGCGGTCGTTCACCCGGATGGCGGCGTCGATGATCTCGAGCCCCTCCCCCGCATCGCTCGCGAAGTGGGCGATCGAACGCGTGTCCTTCGGGAAGCACGAGCCGCCGAAGCCCGGACCGGGGTGGAGGAACTTCTTCCCGATGCGCTGGTCGAGGCCCATCGCGCGCGCCACGTCGTGGACGTCCGCGCCGATGCGCTCGCACAGATTCGCCATCTCGTTGATGTAGGAGATCTTCACGGCGAGGAAGGCGTTGGCCGCATACTTCGAGACCTCGGCGCTCTCGAGATTCGTCACCACGAAGGGGGTCTCGATCAGGAAGAGCGGCCGGTAGAGATCGCGCAGGATCGCGTCGGCCTGTTCGTCCTCGACGCCGACCACCACACGGTCCGGGCGCATGAAGTCGCCGATCGCGGCGCCTTCGCGCAGGAACTCCGGGTTGCTGGCCACGCTGAAGTGGACGTCGCGGCCGGCATTCTCGAGCTCTTCCTCGATCACCTCGCGCACCCGCCGCCCGGTGCCCACGGGCACCGTGCTCTTGGTGACGACGACCTTGTAGCTCTCCATCGCGCGGCCGACGTCGCGTGCGACGGCTTCTACGTAGGAAAGATCGGTGCTGCCGTCCTCCCGGGGCGGTGTGCCCACGGCGATGAAGACGACCAGGGCGTTGTGCACGGATGCCGCCGTATCGGTGCTGAAGGAGAGGCGCTGCTCGCGGACGTTGCGCGCGACCATCTCCTCGAGGCCTGGTTCGTAGATCGGGATCTGCCCGGCCTCGAGGGATTCGATCTTGCCCGCGTCCTGATCCACGCAGGTCACGTTGACGCCGAACTCGGCGAAGCAGGCGCCGGTGACGAGACCGACGTAGCCGGTCCCGATGATGCAAACGTTCATCCGACTCTTCCCTTCGATGATTCCAACGGCTCGCGCTTTGCCGGGTCCAACGGTTCGTGCAGCGCTCGGTCCGGGTCGCCCGCGAGGCAGGTGAGGTGGGCGGCGTCCTCGACCGAGAGCGCGGCGGTGACCGGCGCGGAGGCCTCTCGCCCGGCCCCCGAACCCCCTGCAGCGCCGGGAGCCGGATCGTAGCGCAGGGCCAGCGCGGGCAGCCCGTACAGGCTCGCGAAGAGGGCTGCGTAGCGCTCCGCGCAACGCTGCTGGATCGTCACCGCTGCGTGGGGCGCCGCGCTGCTCTCGCGCGAAGCGACCACCACGCGGGCAACGCCCGCCCCGCGAGCGGCTTCGAGCACGCGCAGGGCGCCCTCTGCGTTCACGGCGTGGAGCTCGAGCACCGGACCGGTCTCGCGCGCGGCCAGGTGGTAGACGACCTCCTGGCCTTCGCAGGCCCGTGCGAGCGCGGCGGCGTCGCGCACGTCGCCCCGTCGGAGTTCGATCGCGCCCTCGTGGGGTGCGAGCCGCGCGAAGTCGCCGGTCGAACCGTCGTCGAAGGCGAGCACGCTCGCACGGCGGGCGAGCAGCTCGCCGACGAGCCGGCTGCCCAGACGCCCGGCGGCGCCGGTCACGAGGACCCGACGGCCGTCGAGGCTCACCGGTGTTCCCCGGCGCTCAACGCGGCTCCCGCAGCCACGCGACGAAGCGGTCGATGCCTTCGTCGAAGGAGGTCTTCGGGGCGTACCCGAGCCGTTCCCGGGCAACGCTCACGTCGGCCCAGGTCTTCGAGACGTCCCCGGGCTGGCGCTCGCCGCGCTCGACCCGCGCCGAGACGCCGAGCGCGCGCTCGAGTGCCGCCACGACGTCGTTGACGGAGATCGTCCGACCGGCGCCGAAGTTCACCAGGGCGAAGCCGAGGGGCGCGTCGAGCGCAGCGACGAGGCCCGTCACGAGATCCTCGACGAAGGTGAAGTCGCGCACGGCCGTCCCGTCGCCGTAGATCGGCAGCGTCTCACCGGCGAGCATCCGGTCCGCGAACTTGCGGATCGCGAGGTCCGGCCGCTGGCGCGGGCCGAAGGCGGTGAAGATGCGCGCCTGGGTCGTGGTCGTCCCGTGGATGTGGTGGAAGGTGTGGGCCACGAGTTCGGCCGCGCGCTTGGTCGCCGCGTAGGGCGAGATCGGGCGCTCCACCGGGTCTACCTCGCGGAAGGGTCCGTCCTCGCGTTCGCCGTAGACCGAGGAGGAGGAGGCGACCACGGCGTGGGGCACGCCGTTGCGCACCATGGCATCGAGCACGCGCGTCGTCCCGAGCACGTTCACGTCCGAGTAGTCGCCCGGCCGCTCGAGGCTCGGCCGCACGCCCGCGAGCGCCGCGAGGTGCACGACCGCGTCGGGCCGCGCTTCTTCGAAGGCGCGGCCGAGCGCGGCCGCATCCCGGATGTCGCCTCGGACCAGGGTGAAGTCTCGCGAGGCGAGCGCACCGGCGAGGTTCCGCTGCTTCTGGGCTTCCGGGTAGAACGGGTCGAAGGAGTCGAACCCGGTGACGCGCCGACCTTCGGAAAGGAGCCGGTCGACGAGGGTCGAGCCGATGAAGCCGGCGGCACCGGTCACGAGAACCGAAGCGGCCGGACTCAACCCTCGGCTCCCGGAAGGAGTCGGAGCGGCCGGCTCACCGGGTGCCTTCGCCTCCGCGGCGCCGGCCCGAAGCCTTCTCCTGAGCCACGAGGTCCGCCTCGGTCATGATCTCGACCAGCTCACGGAACGACGTCTGGGCCCGCCACCCGAGCTCGCGCTCGGCCTTCTCGGTGTTCGCGAGGAGCGTGTCCACCTCCGCCGGGCGGACGAGCTCCGGGTCGACGCGAACGAAGTCGTCGGGGTCGAGGCCGACGTGCGCGAAGGCGATCTCGACGAACTCCCGCACCGAGTGCTGCTCGCCCGTCCCGATCACGTAGTCGACGGCCTTGGGCTGCTGCAGCATCCGCCACATCGCTTCGACGTACTCCGGGGCGTACCCCCAGTCGCGCCGCGCGTCCGTGTTGCCGAGCTTGAGCTCGTCCTGCAGGCCGAGCTTGATGCGCGCGACGGTCTCGGAGATCTTGCGCGTCACGAACTCGCGGCCGCGCCGCGGCGACTCGTGGTTGAACAGGATCCCCGAAACCGCGTGCAGGCCGAAGCTCTCGCGGTAGTTGATCGTGATCCAGTGGCCGTAGAGCTTGGCCACCGCGTAAGGGCTGCGCGGATAGAACGGCGTGCGCTCGCTCTGGGGCGTCTCCTGGACCTTCCCGAACATCTCGGAGCTCGAGGCCTGGTAGAAGCGGATGCTCGGATCGATCAGCTTGATGGCATCGAGCAGACGGGTCACACCGAGCGCCGTGAACTCGCCGGTGAGCGTCGGCTGGGTCCAGGAAGTCGGCACGAAGGACTGGGCGGCGAGGTTGTACACCTCCTCCGGCCGGACCTCCTTGAGCATGCTCGAGAGCGAGAACGGGTCGAGCAGATCGGCCTGGTGGAGATGGACCTGCTCCTTCAGGTGGGCGATCCGCTCGAAGCTCTCGGTGCTCGAGCGGCGCACCATGCCGTGGACTTCGTAGCCCTTCTCGAGCAGGAGCTCCGCGAGGTACGAGCCGTCCTGGCCCGTGATTCCGGTGATCAATGCTTTCACGGTCGGTCTCCGAGCCTGCAGTCCGTTGGAGGCGGGCCGTTCGGGCCTGCCGCAGCCTAGCCGTTCGAGTCTTCGACGCTCAAAAAGCCCAGGTTGCGGAGCAGGCGGACGGTGAGGATCACGACCAGGCCGAGAAACAGGATCGCGGCCGGGCCGTCGAGGCGGGTGAAGGATACGGCGATCACGCAGAAACAGCCCGTCAGGAAATAGATCGAGAGCACGGCGTCGCGATGGGTCCCCGCGGATTCGAGCATGCGGTGGTGGATGTGCGAGCGGTCGGGGTCGAAGATGGGCTTCCCACGCAGGGCCCGGCGCACGATCGAGAGGCCGGTGTCGATGATCGGGACCGCCAGCGCCAGGATCGGGACCACGAAGGTCAACAGGGTCGCCTTGGCGTAGCCCTCGAGCGCCAGGAGCGAGAGGGTGAACCCCGTCAGGAGCGCTCCGGCATCCCCGAGGAAGATCTTCGCGGGCGAGAAGTTGAAGGGCAGGAAACCGAGCAGCGCACCCACGAGCGCCATGCCCACGATCAGGCCGAAGGGCTGGTTCGCCTCCCAGCAGACGTAGGTGAGGGTCGCCCCGACGATCGCCCCCACGCCGGTGGCCAGACCATCGAGACCGTCCAGCAAATTGATGGCGTTCGTGATCGCGACGATCCAGGCGGTCGTCACCACGAACATCACGAGGGGATGGAACTCCCACTGGTTGAGCTGGAAGGGCTCGGTGACGTGCTCGATGCGAAAGCCGTAGTAGATGGCGATCCAGGCCGCGCACAGCTGCGCCAGGAGCTTCGGCTTCCAGGAGAGCGTGTAGCGGTCGTCGAAGGCGCCGACGGCCATCAGGATCGCCCCGCCGACCAGGACGCCTTCGATGTGCTTCGTGAAGATCTCCGGCTGATCCGTCTGGATCACGGCGACCGCGCAGGCCACGAAGAAGCCCATGCCCACGGCCAGCCCGCCAAGCAGCGGGATGTTGTCCCGCAGGCTCACCTTCCGCTCGTTCGGCCGGTCGATCACCTCGAGCTGGTGCGCCAGCCGTGCCGCGATCGGCGTGGCCAGGGCAGCCACGACGGCAGCGACCAGGAAGGACGTGAGGGCGGGAATCGTCATGGTGGAGGGGAGCAGCCGATCGCTGGGCTCAGTAGGCCCTGCTCGGGTTCGCGATGTCCGCGTCGTTCAGCACGAGACCCAGCACGCGCCGGCGGTCGAGGATGTCGAGCGCCGCCTCGACCTCGTCCTCCGGCGTGACGTCGGCCCGGACCACCAGCAGGAGTCCGTCGGTGAGTTCGGAGATGCTCTTGGCGTCCGGGATGCCGAGCGCCGCGGGGGAATCGAGCACGACCGTGTCGTAGCCCCGCGCCAGCTCCTCGACGACCTGGCGCATGCGGTCCGAAGCCAGGAGCTCCGAGGGGTTCGGCGGCAGCGCGCGCACGGGCAGGACCTCGAGGTTGATGCCGTCGACCTTGATGATCGCGTTCTCGAGGCTCGCCTGGTCGGTGAGCACCTCCGCCAGCCCGGTCTCGGGCCGCAGGCCGAGGGTCCGGTGGACCTGGGGCTGACGCATGTCGCAATCGACGAGCAGAACGCGTCGGCCGACGCTCATGGCGGTCACGAGCGCGAAGTTCACCGCCGCGATGGTCTTGCCTTCGCCCTTGTCGGCGCTGGTGATGGTGATGGTGCGAATCGGCCGCTCGGACGCGATCGAATCGATGCGCGCCCGCAGGGTCCGGAACTGCTCCGCGACGTAGGAATCGGGCTGGAGCATCGCAATGCGACGCTTGTTCGGCGCACCCACGTCCGCGGAGGCGGCCGGAGCCTCTTCGGTCTTCCCACCGCCGGGAAGGAACCGTCGCCAGAACGGGACCCTCTTCTGGTCCCGCGCTCGCGCGGGTTTGTCCCACTCGGCAACCGGCGGCGCCGCGACGTCGACGTCGAGACGCCGCGATCGCTCGCTTTCCGCCTTGCGGAGTGCATCGTATACCTTGCCCATAGCTTCTCCTGCCGTCCCAGAGCCTACCGGAACAGGTCGAACAATCCTCGCTTCCGCCGGGGCGCCCGGGCCGGCTCCCCCTCCGTCTCCTCGGCCGATCCGTCGCCCGGCGCAAGATCCAGATCCCGCGCCACCTCGGCGACCGCCCTGCGGTCGATCTGGGCCATCTCCCGGGAGAACCCGAGCAGAAGCGCCCCGTCGCACACGATGTTCACGAGCCGGGGGATCCCCCCAGTGACCTCGTGGATTTCCTTGAGCGCGCCGCGGTCGAACAGCGCCTTGTCCGTGTAGCCCGCCAGCCGCAGTCGCTCGTCGATGTAGGACGCGCATTCCGGCGCGTTGAAGGGCCGCAGGTGGTGCCGGAGGACGATGCGCTGGCGCAGCTGCCGCAGCTCGGGCTGGGCGAGCATCTCCTTCAGCTCGGGCTGACCGACGAGCATGATCTGCAGGAGCTTCGAGGTCGGCGTCTCGAGGTTCGAGAGCAGCCGGATCTCCTCGAGCATCTCGGGGGAGAGGTTCTGGGCCTCGTCCACGATCAGGAGCGTCGGCTCGTCGGCCTCGAGCTTCGAGATCAGGAACCGGTTGAGCGCCATCAGGTACTCGCCCTTGGTCCGGCAGGGCTCTTCGATGCCGAACTCGTCGAAGACCACCTTGAAGAAGTCGATCGGCTTGAGCCGCGGGTTGAACACGAAGGCCGAGTGCGTGCGCGCATCGAGCTGCGAGAGCAGCGAGTGGAGGAGCGTCGTCTTGCCCGTGCCGACCTCGCCGGTGAGCAGGACGAATCCCTTCCGCGACTCCACGGCGTACTGGAGCATGGCGAGCCCCTCCCGATGCGCTTCCCCGAGGTAGAGGAAGGACGGGTCGGGCGTCATCTCGAAGGGACGCCGTATGAGTCCGTAGTACTCGCGATACATCTCGTCTTCCGTGCAGACGCCCGGTGGCGCTGCCTAGCCTCCCTGCTGCGCCGGCGCCGTAGCGGCCGCGGGGGTTTCGGCGGCCTGGCCGCTGCCGGCGATGTTCGTCCACCAGTATCCGAAGAGGGAGCTGCCCAGCACGAGGCCGACGACGCTCGCCGCCACGAGGCCCCTCCGGAAGATGCGTCGGCGCATCGCGGCGCGGTCGGATTCGAGCACGATCCCCGGGATGGCAGCGAGGACCGGAATCCGCAGCGCGCTCTGGAGCTGGCGTGCGCCGTGGAACGAGGTGTCGGTGCTCTCGATCAGGAGTCCGGTCATGCCACCGAAAGCCAGCCCGAGCACGATGCCCATCGCCAGGATCAGGATGCGGTTCGGCGAGGTCGGCCGAAGGGGCGCCACCGCGGATTCGATCACGCGGAACTGCTCGCCCTTCTGCCGCCGCTCGACGTCGGCGGCCACGCCCGCGCGCAGCCGCTTGTCGCTGAATTCACGGTACTTGAGGCTCAGGTGATCCCACTCGCGCTGGAGCGCGTCGAGCTGCTCGGCGACCCGCGGCGTCCGGGCCACCCGGTCGAGCATCTCGGCCTCCTGGGCCTGGACCCGGCCGAGCTCCGAGCGCGCCGCGTCCGCACGCAGGCGGGCCCGATTCGCCTGGGCCGCAGCCGTCTGCTGGGCCAGGTTCTGGGGCTTGGCGTCTTCCGTGTCGCCGGTGTTCTGTTCGGTCTCGATCAGGCGCTTCACTTCTTCCATCTCGGAGAGCACGTTGATGATGTCCGGATGCTTGTCCGTGAAGCCCTTCGCCCGCAGCGCGCCGAGCGAGATTTCGAGCGCATCGAGACGACGCGTCGGGTTCGTGTTCCGGTCGTCGACGCGCGCTTCATCCGCCGCGACGAGCGACTGCTGCTCGTAGAAGGCCGCATCGCTCTCGGCGAGCGAGATCTCGTTCCGCAGCGCCTGCTGACGATCCATCAGACGCGTGAGCTGGGTCTGGCTCGTCTGGAGGTCCGAGGGCAGGCTTCCGGTGTTCTGCTCCTTCACCTGGGCGATCTGGTCCTCGATCTCCCGGATGCGGGCCGTCAGCCGCTCGAGCTCGGCCTGGATGAGCTCCGAAGTGTCCCCCGAGAGCTGGACCCGCTCCCGGATGTGTTGATCGATGAAGTCCTGGGCCAGGCGATTCGCGACGGCCGCTGCCGTCCCCGCCTGCTCGGACCAGAAGCTGATGCGGAAGGTGTTGATCTCGATCTCCTTGTTCCGCGGGCCTTCGGCCTGGAGCTCCGGGATCACCGGATCGACCAGGATGTTCGAGCGCATCATCTCGATGATCTCTTCGCGGGTCATCTCCTCGGACTCTTTTTCGTAGAGCGTCATGTCGTCGATGATGCGCGAGAGGCGAGGTCGGGAGAGGATCTGCGCCGTCATGATGTTCAGGCGCTTGTTCAGGTCGCTTTCCTGGAGCCCGGATTCGATCAGCCGCTGGGAGATCGCCTGGGGCTCGACCAGCACGGTGGCCGAGGCCTGATAGCGGTTCGGGAGCCAGGCCGCGAGCACCACGGCGACGAGCGCGATGGCACCGGCCACGACGGCGGCCACGCCGATTCGACGGCGGACCATCCCCGCGAGGTCTTTGATTTGGAAGCCTTCTTCGACGTTCATGATGGTCTCCAGCGCCTACAGCTGAATCGGGCGGAAGCGATAGTTGAAACCGACGAGAATGCTGAAGTCGTTCTCACTCGATTCCCGTGTCGACGTCAGCCCGCTGTTGTTGAATTCGCTCTCGACATGGGAGGCCGTGCGACGAAGCCGGAGCGAAGAAAAGACCGAGGAGTAGCGGCCCACCTCCCTGCTGGTTCGGAACTCGAGGTCGTAGAAGTCGGCCTCGGAGAGGAGCCTTTGGTCGAAGTCCACGGCGCCCACGATCGGCGCCGCCAGCAGGCCTGTGCCGAGAGCGTTGGGATCCCCCTGGAAGGACAACAGGGCGAAAGGGACCTCGCGGTCGGAATCCGTCGTTCGGCGGCTGAAGCGGAACGTCACCGAGCTGCTCCAGCGCGGTGAGATCCGGTAGCGAACGCCCGCGTTCACCGTATCGAGGATGGTCTCCGAGCCGGTGCTCTGAGTCTGGCTATCGGTCCGAGACCAACTCGCGAACACCGACCCCCGGGCGAAGTTCCGGGTCAGGGAAAGATTGAAGAACGGGTTGATGTTCGTCTCCGACTCGAGATCAGCTCGCTCGAACCGGAAGATCGCTGAGGAGCTCTGGACCCGATCCCGCTGAGCCAGGGTCAGCCGGTCCTGATTGACCGCCCTGCACGAGCTCGTCAGGATCGCGAAACGTTCGACCTGCCCGAGCTCGTTCCTCAGGAACACCGGGGGACACGTATCCGGGTTGGCGAAGGAGCGGCTGTCCTGGGGCAAGGTTCCGAATTGGGGGAAGTCGAGATCCTGAGGATCGTCCTCGGCAAAGGCCGGGCCGGCTTGCAGGGAGAAGGAAGTCCGAGCGTCGATCTGCCAGTTCCAGGTGAAGAAGATCTCGTTCGTCCTCGTGGTTCGCTCGAAGCTCTCGGTGCTCGATTCGAGCGACCTGAAACGGTGGCCGATGCCAAACCGGTGATCGCTGAAGACCTGGTACGAGCCCGAGTTGACGAGCGTCACGGAGTCGATCTTCTGCCGCCCGTCCCCTTCGTTCTCCGGGTCCCTGTAGAAATGGGACAGGGTCGACACCGTCGAAAACCGCGGCGTGTGCTGCCCCTGGAGCTGGGCAGTGAAGCTGTTGGTGGTGATCGCCTCGGTCTCGAAGTCGAACTCGGCCTCGACCACGGAATCGACGTCGGACAGATCCTGCTCGGAGGATCGCAGCGAAGAGAGGCGGCTGAAGTTGTTCGTGAAGGTCGCACTCCATCGCGACGTGGGAACCCAGGTACCGCGGAAGTTCGTGCGGTGTTCCCAGTCGTTGCGCCGCTCGTCCCGCGCGTACTTCTCGAACGACGAGTCGTGACGCAAATCGTAGGTGTACCGCCGACCATCCCCTTGGAAACGAATCGTCGGACCCGCCTGCGTGATCGTGTCCGATTCGTTCTCGGTGTCCTCGATGTCGAATTCGGTCTGGGCCCGAATGCCGAACTGGACCGTATCGCCGAGGACGGGCCTGGCGATGGCGGCGAGAAGAATCGTCGTGAACAGAAGTGCCTTCCGCATGGAACGATGGCGCCGCCCTAGTCCGGGACGACGATGGTGTCGCCGGGGTGGAGGAGGAAGTTGGTCTCGATGTCGGCGCGCCCATCGAGGAAGGCGTCGTAGTCGAAGCGGTACTCCTTCAGGCCATCCGGCTCACGCCGCAGCACCTTGACGTCGCCCTTGCGGGCGAAGGTGGTGAAGCCACCGGCGAGGGCGATCGCGTCGAGCACGCGCATGTCCTGGGTGAGCGGAACGGCCGAGGGGCGCGCGAGCCCCCCCATCAGGTAGATCCGCTTGCTGTTGATCTCGGTGACGATCACGGTGACCTCGGGGTTCTTCACGAACTCCGAGAGCTTCTCCGCCAGCACGAGCTTCAGCTCCGCCGTGGTGAGGCCGGCGGCCTGGACGTCGTCGACCAGCGGCACGGAGACTCGGCCGTCCGGCCGGACGGGCACGGTGGTCGAGAGCTCCGGGTTCTTCCAGACGACGATGTTCAGCCGGTCCTGGGCGCCGATCACGTAGTTGTCCCGGTCGAGCGCGACCGGGTCCCCGGGCGGCGGCGAAACGGAGCGCGAGCTCCCGCCCATGAAGGACGGGAGGTAGGCACAACCCCCCAGTGACAGCCCGACCGCCGTGCAAGCGGCGACGAAAACGATCTTTCGTGCTCCCCGAACCGAAGCCATGCGTAGTTCCCTCCAGAGCTCAGGCGCTTTCGCTGAGCCCGTTCTCCTTCATTTTGTAGAGCAGCGCCTTGTAGCTGATCCGTAACCGCTCGGCCGCTTCCTTCCGATTCCAGCGGGTCTGCTGCAGAACGCGTTCGATCACCTTCTTTTCGGCGACCTGGGCGGCCTTCTTAGAGATGGCTTTCAGGTCGATTCCGTTCCCGTCGGCGATCTCGGCCCCGATCGCGCCGAGATCGATCGGGTCCGACTCGTCGGAACCCACGACGTCGTCCTCGGGGTTTTTCCGGTTCTTGATCTCGTCGAGAACGGTCATCTCGCTGCCGAGCACCACGATCCGCTTCACCATGTTCTCGAGTTCGCGGACGTTGCCAGGCCAGGCGTACTCCATGAAGACGTCCATGGCCTCCTTCGAGAGGCTCTTGGCGTCCTTGCCGTACTGCTCCCCGTAGCGGTGCAGGAAGTAGTCCGAAAGCAGCGGAATCGCGTCGGTCCGCTCGCGCAGGGGCGGGATGGAGACCGTGACCACGTTCAGGCGGTAGTAGAGGTCCTCCCGGAAGGTCCCGTCCTTCACCGACTGCTCGAGATCGCGATTGGTGGCCGCGAGGATGCGCGTGTCGACCTTGACGTCGCCCTGCCCGCCCAGGCGCGAGAACTCGCCGTCCTGGAGCACCTGCAGGAGCTTCGCCTGGAGGCTCGGGTGCATCTCGCTGATCTCGTCCAGGAAAATGGTCCCGCCGTTGGCGTACTCGAACTTTCCGAGCTTCCGCTTCTGCGCACCCGTGAAGGCGCCCTTCTCGAAGCCGAAGAGCTCGCTCTCGAGGAGCTCCGAGGGCAGCGCCGCGCAGTTCACCTTGACGAAGGGCTTCTCGCGCCGGGTCGAGAGCTGGAAGAGCGAACGCGCGACGACCTCCTTGCCGGTCCCGCTCGGCCCGCGGATCAGCACGGTGATGTCCGTATCCGCGACCTGCTCGAGGATGTCGCGGACCTCGCGCATCTTGGGCGTGTCCCCCGCGAGCAGCAGCATCTCGGATTCCGTGCGCGCGCGGCTGCGGAGCTCTTCGACCTCGGCCTTGAGGGCGCGCTTCTCGAGGGCCTTCTGGAAGGACAGCTCGAGCTCCTCCGCCTCGAAGGGTTTTCGCAGGAAGTCCGTCGCGCCGAGCCGCATGGCCTCGACGATGGTGCGCGCCTGGCCGTGGCCCGAGATCATGATGACCGGGACCTTGGGCACGCGCTGTTTCAGTTCCGTGAGGGTTTCGAGACCGTCCATCCCCGGCAGGATCACGTCGAGGGTGATGAGGTCCGGGCGTGCGTCGTCGAGCACGCGAAGCGCTTCTTCGCCCCCGCCGACGGCGACCACGTCGTAACCCTGACGCGTGATCAGGGCCTCCATGTATTCCCGGAGGCCCGGGTCGTCGTCGATCACCATTACGCGGCAGCGACCTGCCATCCGCACCTGCCTTCCTCTACGCCCTCGCGCAGCTCGTTCGGTCAACGCCCTCGCGCTGCTCGTTCGTTCGTGCCCGGCCCCATCTGGCCGAAAAGTGCCGATACGCAACCGGCCGTCACAAACCCGGGGTCCGCCGGTGTAGTGCCCGTTTCGAACCTTCGCGTGTTACGACTTGAGTACCCAAATTGGGAGTTTTTCTTCTCTTGGCGGGAACCGGGCTTCCCACCCAGGGAAAGATTCTTCCCTGGGGGAAGGAATTTTCCCACCGATTGAGGGGAAAAGCAAGCAATTCAAGGGGTTGGAGGATTCGGACGATCCTGTAGGCTCTGGCCCCCGCGGGACCGCCCTCTCGGCCTGCCCCGCCGAACCGTGTTCGATTCGCCAGGAGTGCCCGCACGATGTCCGACCCCGAAGCCGCCCAGGGCCGCCCCATCCGCCTGGTCGTGGTGGCCGGCGCCCGGCCGAACTTCATGAAGATCGCGCCTTTGATGCACGAGCTGGCCCGGCGCCCGCGCTTCGAGACCTGCCTCGTCCACACGGGCCAGCACTACGACAAGGCCATGTCGGAGTCCTTCTTCCAGGAGCTGGGGATCCCGGAGCCGGACGTGAACCTCGGGGTCGGCTCGGGCAGCCACGCCGAGATGACCGCCCACGTGCTGATGGCGATGGAGAAGGTCCTGCTCGAGCGCAAGCCGGACGCGGTGGTCGTGGTCGGGGACGTGAACTCGACGGTCGCCGCCACCCTGGCCGCGGCGAAGCTCGAGATCCCGGTGGCCCACGTCGAGGCCGGCCTGCGCTCCTTCGACCGCGGCATGCCCGAAGAGATCAACCGCCTGATGACCGACGTCGTCTCCCACTGGCTCTTCACGACCGAGCCCTCGGGCGACGAGAACCTGCGCCGCGAGGGCGTCCCGGAGGAGAAGATCCACTTCGTCGGCAACGTCATGATCGACACGCTCCAGGCGAACCTCGCCCGGGCGCGCGAGCTCGATACCCTCGAACGCCTCGGCCTCGAGCCCGGCGGCTACGTCGCGCTGACGCTCCACCGGCCGAGCAACGTCGACGAAGAAGCGCAGCTGCGGGCGCTGTTCGGCGTGCTCGAAGAGATCCACCAGGAGCTGCCCGTCGTGTTCGCCGTCCACCCGCGCACGCGGGCGGCCATCGAGCGGCTGCTCGACGGGCGCGAACCGGCGCTCCGCCTGATCGACCCGCTCGGCTACCTCGACTTCCTGCGCCTGATGTCGGATGCACGCTTCATGCTGACGGACTCGGGCGGCGTCCAAGAAGAGACGACGGTGCTCGGCGTGCCCTGTCTCACGATGCGCGAGAACACCGAGCGTCCCGTCACCATCACCGACGGGACGAACGTCCTGGTCGGCAGCGACGCGGAGCGGATCCGGGCCGAGGCCCGCAAGATCCTCGACGGCCAGGGCAAGAAGGGGCGCATCCCGGACGGCTGGGACGGCCACGCGGCCGCGCGCATCGTCGACGTCTTCGAGCGCGATCTCGGCTAGGAAGCCTCGGGGTCCGGCTCCACGCCCTCGGGCTCGGCCGTGAGCAGCGCCTCGAGCCCCGCCTGGTCGAGCACCGGGATCTCGAGCGTCTCCGCCTTGCGGAGCTTCGAGCCCGGCGACGCCCCGGCCACCACGTAGTCGGTCTTCTTCGAAACCGACGACGTCATGCGGCCGCCGGCCGCCTCGATCTTCTGCTTCGCCTCCTCGCGCGACCAGTCGGGCAGCGTCCCCGTCAGCACGAAGCTCTTGCCCGCGAGCGGCCCCTCCCCGCTCTTGCGCGGCGCCTCCTTCGGCCAGCGCACGCCGAGCTCGCGCAGGCGCGCCACCTCCGCCCGGTTGCGTTCGTCCGCGAAGAAGCGCGCGAGGGATTCGGCGATGATCGGGCCGACGCCGTCGATCACACACAGGCGCTCCTCGCTCGCCTCGAGCAGCGGGTCGAGATCCCCGAACGCCCCGGCCAGCACGTCGGCCACCGTGCCCCCGACGTGACGGATGCCGAGCGCGATCAGGAAACGCGGGAGCGTCGTGTCCTTGGCCGTTTCGAGGGCAGCGACGAGGTTCTTCGCGGACTTCTCGCCCATGCGCTCGAGGCCGAGGAAGGTCTCCTCCTCGAGGGCAAACAGATCCGAGAGCCGCCTCACGTGCCCGCCCTCGACGAGCTGGTCGACGAGCTTCTCCCCGAGGCCGTCGACGTCGAGCGCGCCGCGGCCGGCCAGGTGCCGCAGGTTCGTCTTCAGCTGGGCCGGACAGTCGAGGTTCGGGCAGCGGGTCACGACCTCGCCCTCGAGGCGCACGGCCTCGTGATCGCAGACCGGGCAGCGCTTCGGGAGCTTCCACTTGCGCGCGCGCTTGTTCTTGCGCTTCTCCATCACCACGCGCACGACCTGGGGGATCACGTCGCCCGCGCGCTGGATCACGACCGTATCGCCCACGCGGACGTCCTTGCGGTCGATCTCGTCCTGGTTGTGCAGCGAGGCGTTCGAGACCGTGACCCCGCCGACGTGGACGGGCTCGAGCTTCGCCACCGGCGTGAGCGCACCGGTGCGGCCGACGCTCGCCTCGATTCCGAGGATCACCGTCTCCGCCTGCTGCGGCGGGAACTTGAAGGCGATGGCCCAGCGCGGCGCGCGCGCGAGGCTCCCGACCTCCTCGCGCAGGTCGAGGCGGTCGAGCTTGAAGACCGTGCCGTCCACCTCGACCGGCAGCGCGTCGCGCAGGCCCTGCATGCGCTCGTGGAAGGCGACGGCGGCCTCGACGTCCTCGCAGCGCTCGGACTCGTCGCTCACCTCGAAGCCCCAGGCGCGCAGGAGCGCGAGGATCTCCATCTGGGTGCGGGTGCCGGCGGGCAGCCCCTCCTCGAGGGCGTAGGCGCGGAACTCGAGCGCCCCGAGGCGCGCCTTGTCGACCTCGTGGAGCTGCCGGAGCGCCCCGGCCGCCGCGTTGCGCGGGTTCGCGAAGGGTTCTTCGCCGCGCTCACGGCGCGCCTCGTTCAAGCGGCGGAAGGCGGCGAGCGGGATCAGCACCTCGCCCCGGACCGAAACCCGGGCCGGGGGCGCCGTTTCCGCCGCCGCCAGCTCGAAGGGAATGCTCCAGACGTGCCGCAGGTTCGAGGTCACGTCCTCGCCGACGCGGCCGTCGCCGCGCGTCGCGCCCACCGCGAGCTTGCCGTCCTCGTAGACGAGCTCGAGGCTCGCGCCGTCGAGCTTCGGCTCGCCCGTGTAGGCCACCGTCTCGTCCTCGTCGCCGAGGATTCTGCGCACGCGCAGGTCGAAGGCGCGCATGTCGTCCGCGTTCATCGCGTTGTCGAGGGAGAGCATCGGGACGCGATGCTCTACGGTCTCGAAGCCCTCGGCCGGGGGCGCCCCCACGCGCTGGGTGGGCGAATCCGGCGTCACGAGCTCCGGGAAACGCTCCTCGAGCCCCCGGAGCTCGTGAAACATCGCGTCCCACTCCGCGTCTGAAACCGCGGGGGCGTCTTCGAGGTAGTAGAGGCGGTTGTGCCGGGTAATTTCCCGACGCAACTCGGCGGCACGTCGGGCCGCGTTTTCAACGGAGTCGCTGGCCAAGTCGGGCGATCCCACTGGAGGAAACGTTCGGCATGCGGTTCAAGTTCACGCAGGGTCCGGCGATGAGAAACCGACCCACTGCGACGAGCGCAGCCTGAGAACGCGACCCACTGCGACGAGCGCAGTCTGAAAATCCCACGCCTGCGACCGCGTTCCCGCTCGGGGGAACATACCAGAGGGCGCAGAAGTGGACTCGGCCGACCCGCGGAGAAGCATGTCCGAAGCCCCGAACAAGCGCGAGCCTGCCGTCCTCGAAGGCCTCGCGGATCTCGCGGACGCCCTCTCGGACGGCCTGGCCGTCGTGCGCGGCGGCCGGATCCTGTGGGCGAACGAACGGCTGGGCGAACTCGCGGGGGTGCTCGCGGAGTCGCTCGTGGGGCGAACGCCGGAGTCCCTCGTGCTCGACGGCGAACCTCCGCTCGAGCCCGACGGCGAGACGCGCATCGGGCCCCACGGCACGGTCGTGCGCGCCCTCTGCCACTGCGGCGACGACCCGAGCGACGCCACCTGGATCTTCCGCGACCTCTCGCGCGCGAGCGGGCTCGAGAGCGAAGTGCTCGGCCTCGGCCGCGCCCTGCGCGATGCGAACCTCGAGCTCGAAGCCCTGCGCGCGCGGGCCACGCGCCAGCGCACCGATCTCGACGAAGTCCTGAACGTCGTGAGCCACGAGCTGCGCACGCCGGTGACGGTGGTCTCGGGCTACGCGCGGCTCCTGCTCTCGGAACGGGTCGGAAGCCTGAACGAAGAGCAGCGCGGCTTCCTCGAGGAGAGCCTTCGCAGCTGCCGCCGCCTCAACAACTTCATCTCGAACCTGCTGGTCGACTCGCGCGACGCCCGCACCGACGCGCCGCTCCAGGTGAAGGAAGCGCCCGTCGAGGTCACCATTGCGAGCGTCCTCGCCTCCCTGAAGCCGATCCTCGACGAGGCCGGCCTCGCCCCCGTGCTCTCGACCGACGCCGAGACCCCGCCCGCCCGGTTCGACCCGGTGCGGGTCGAACAGGTGCTGACGAACCTGCTCGAGAACGCCACGAAGTACGCGCCCCCCGAGGGGAGCCTGGCCATCCGCTGCCGGGCCTGGCCCGAGGACGCCGCTTTCGTCGAGGTCAGCGTCAGCGACGACGGCCCCGGCGTGGCCCCCGAGGACCGGGAGCGGATCTTCGAGCGCTACGTCCGGGCCGGGGAACGCAGCAAGGCCGGGGGCCTGGGGCTCGGCCTGGCAATCTGCCGCCGCGTCGTCGAGGCCCACGGCGGCGTGATCGGCGTCACCGACTCCGAGGCCGGGGGCGCCCGATTCTGGTTCACACTGCCGGCGGCCTCGCCCGCCGGAAACGCTGCGGAAGCCGAGCCGAGAAACGCCGCTGCCGAAGCCGAGCCGACGAAGCAGGAGTCCTAGCCGCATGGCGCAAGCCGAACCCCATCTCGACACCGCTCCGACGGCCCCCGCGCGCCGGCGCGTGCTCGTCGTCGACGACTCCGAAGGCATCCGCAGCTACCTGGCGGACCTGCTCGAGATCCGGGGCTACGACGTCGACACGGTCGAAGACGGGCGGCGCGCCCTGGCCCTGCTCGAGGGCGGCGCCGCGCCGGACGTCATCCTGCTCGACGTGATGATGCCGGGCATCGACGGCCTCGACACGCTGCGCGACATCCGGACCGCCCACGACGACGTTCCCGTGGTGATGCTCTCGGTGGTGGGCAACGCGGAGTCGATCGTCGCGGCCATGAAGCACGGCGCGAGCGACTACCTGAACAAGCCCTTCGAGGAAGAAGAGCTCGAGGCGACCCTGCGCAAGGTGCTCGAGAAGAAGGAGCTCGAGGAGGAGCGCGAGCGCCTGATCGCGAGCCTCGAGGAGCCCGGCTCCGGCGCGCTCTGGCAGGGCCGCGCCATGCGCGCGATCCAGGACACGATCGTCCAGATCTCGGACACCGACGTGACGGTGCTGATCCAGGGCGAGAGCGGCGCCGGCAAGGAGATCGTCGCCCGAGAGATCCACGAGCGCTCCTCGCGCGCCGGCAAGCCCTTCGTGAAGGTGAACTGCGCGGCGCTCCCCGAGCAGCTCCTCGAGAGCGAACTGTTCGGCTACGAGAAGGGGGCGTTCACCGGCGCCTTCGGCCGCAAGCGCGGCAAGTTCGAGCACGCCGACGGCGGGACGATGTTCCTCGACGAGATCGGCGAGATGAGCCCGGGCCTCCAGGCGAAGCTCCTCCAGGTCCTCCAGGATCGCGAGTTCTCCCGGCTCGGCGGCAACGAGACGATCTCCGTCGACGTGCGCGTCGTCTGCGCGACCCATCGCCCGCTCGAAGAGATGGTGCGCGAGCGGACCTTCCGCGAAGACCTCTACTTCCGGCTCAACGTGGTGAACGTGCGCATGGCGCCCCTGCGCGAGCGGCGCGAAGAGATCATGCCCCTCGCCGAGAACTTCCTGCGCCGCTACGCCGTGAAGTACGGGCGGCCGCTGCCGGAGCTCTCGGGCGAGCTCTGCGCGGCGCTCCAGGACTACGACTACCCCGGCAACGTCCGGGAGCTCGAGAACCTGATCAAGCGCGTGGTCGTGCTCGAGACGGAGGCGCCGATCCTGGCCGACCTCACGCGCAAACCGGCCGAGCGCGATTCGGCGACGGCCTTCCGGGAACTCTTCGAGGAGCTCGACGCCACCGCCGGCGACGTCCCCCTGCGCGAGGTCGGCCGCCGCGCCGCCCTCGAGGCCGAGCGCGAAACGATCGCGCTCACGCTCGACCGCACGCGCTGGAACCGCAAGCAGGCCGCACGTCTCCTGAACGTGAGTTACAAGACGCTCCTCCAGAAGATCCGCGAGACCGGCCTGCGCGAGCCCGCCTAACCGGTAGACTCCGGCTCCCATGTCCGAAGGATCTTCGCTTCCCGCCCGGGCGGACCTGCCCGCCGCGGTCGTCCTCACGGTTTCGCCGACCGGCCTCGCCGTGGCGCGCTCCCTCGCACCGCGCGGCGTCGCCGTCTACGGCGTCGATTCCGAGCGGCGCGAGATCGGCCACTACTCGCGCTGGTTCCGGCGCGACCCCCGCTTCGCCTACCTGCCTCACGGCCCGGCGCTCCTCCGGGAACTGCTCGCCTTCGGCCGGGGTCAGGCCACCAAGCCCGTGCTCTTCATCGCCGGCGACCCGTACATGGACTGGGTCGCCGACCACCACGAAGCCCTGCGCGAGCACTTCATCCTGCCGGAGTCCATGCGCCCCGAGGGCGTCTCGCGGCTCGTGAACAAGCGAAGCTGCTACGAGCACTTCCAGCAGCTCGGCATCGACATGCCGAAGACCTACTTCCCGGCCAACGCCGAGGAGGCGGCCGAGGCGGCCCGCGAGATCCGCTACCCGGCCATCGTGAAGCCCGAAGTCGCGCACCTCGTGCGGCGCCAGCTCGGCGGCCAGAAGCTCGTCGAGGTGAACGACGCCGACTCGCTGGTCCACTGGTGGCAGCAGCTCCACGATTGGGGCACGGACTCGGTGCTCCAGGAAGTCATCGTCGGGCCCGAAGCGAACATCTTCGTCGGAGCGCTCTACGTCGACGCGGAGCTCGAGGTGCGATCGCTCTTCACCGCCTGCAAGACGCGCCAATACCCGCCGTGGTTCGGCTCGGGCTCCTACATGGAGGCGAGCTGGAACGAGGAGATCGCCCGCATCTCGACGGAGCTCGTGCGCAAGGCCGGCTACCGCGGCGTCTGCGGCACCGAGTACAAGTGGGACCCTGCGGATTCGAAGTGGAAGCTCATCGAGCTGAACCCGCGCCCGACGCTCTGGTACTCGCTCACCCGGGCCGCCGGCGTCGACGTGCTCTGGGACGCCTACTGCGACCTCATCGGGCAGCCGAACCCCGTGCACCGCAACTGCCAGGACGACGACGTCCGCTGGCAGCTCCTCGTTCGGGATCTCGTCTCGGGCTGGCACTTCAAGAAGAGCGGCGACCTCTCCTGGCCGGACTTCCTGCGCACGGTCGTCGACCCGCGCAAGAAGGACTACGCGGTGCTCTCCCTGAAGGATCCGGGCACGCTCGTCGGGTACCCGATCAACACGCTCTGGAAGTACCTCGCCTTCGTGCGGGGCGAGAAGGGCTAGCGGCCGGTCAGGCCTGGCCGGCGACCCGCAGGAGCAGCGCTTCGAAGCGGTCGACGAGGTGACGCCGGTCGTGGTGGGCGGCGAAGGCCCGGGCGCGTTCGCCGAGGGACGCCGCTTCGGCCGGGTCCTCGAGCAGACGGCGCACGTTCGCGCACAGCGCTTCGCAGTCTCCCGCCGGGCTCGCGAGGCCCCCCTCGGACGCCCGCACGATCTCGGCCGGCGCGCCGTCCGCCGAGAGCAGGATCGGGTTCCCGCTCGCCATGGCTTCGTAGATCTTCGAGGGGACGGTGTGGGTGTCGCGGCGCGGCCGGAGCGTGACCGCGACGGTGTCGGCCGCCTGCAGGAAGCCGGGGATGCGCTCGCGCGGCTGTTCGGGAACGAAGACGACCTCGCCGGCGAGCCCTTCGTCGCGAACCCGCGCCACGAGCCGCTCGCGCTCCGCCCCGCCGCCGACGAGCACGAACTGCGGGCGCGGGCCCCTGGCCGGCGGCTCCGCCGCGAAGGCCTTCGCCGCGTCGAGCAGGATGTCGAGCCCCTGGGGCGGGTTGAAGATGCCCGCGTAGAGTACCGTGAAGCGCTCCGCGTCGACGCCGTGCTCGGCGAGAATCTTCGCGCCCTCGGGGTCGACCTGCTCGAAACGGGCGAGATCCACGCCGTTCGGGATGACCTCGAGCTTCGACTCCGCGACGCCCTTCTCGATCAACCGCTCGCGCTTGCCCTCGGTCACCACCGTGATGGCCGACGAGGAGGCATAGATCTTCCGCTCGATGGCCTCGAGAGTCCGGACGAGGGTCGCGCTCTTCAGGCGGCCCGAGGCCACGATCGCCTCGGGCCAGATGTCCCGGACGTCGAAGAGCAGCGGCTTGCGCAGCCGGCGCGAAGCCAGGAAGCCCGCGATGCCGACGGTGGGCGGCGGCGAGGTGGCGATCACGACGTCCGGGTCGAAGCGGCCGAGCAGCGCCCAGAGCGACGAACTCGCCACGAAGCTCCCGAAGCCGAGGCTCTTCGTGATCTTCGAGAGCTTCGGGGAGGCGTAGAGCCAGCCGCGCAGCACGCGGATGCCGTCGATCCACTCCTCCTGACGCAACTTCCCGCGGTAGGCCTCGGGAACCACACCGGAAGGCGAGTTCGGGAAGCCGGTCACGACCGTCACGCGGTGGCCGCGGTCGACGAGGAGCTTCCCGAAATCGTGGAAGCGGGCCGCCGGCGCCCCCATCTCCGGGGAGAAGAACTGGCTCACGACGAGGATGTCGAGCGTTCCGGCTTTCTCCAAGACCCCTCCAGGCGGCAAGTCGTGCGTACCTTCCGAGCCCGCGCGCCGCGGGCGGCGGAGGCTACCGCCTGCCTGCCGGTGCGCCAAGCGCGGCCCCACCCCGTGTTCGCTCGGCCCTTTCGGCGGTATCCTGTTCGGCCGATGGAAGCGGACGGTTGAGGCGGACCAGCCCCGCGACGAGCCTCCCAAGGAACCCATGACGAGCGACGCGCGCTTTCCGAACATCATGACCGTGGACGTGGAGGACTGGTTCCACATCCTCGAAGTCGACGGCGGCTACACCCGCAACGATTGGGACGATCTCGACGTCCGCGTCGTGCGCAACACGGACCGCATCCTCGGCCTGCTCGACGAAGCCGGCGTCACGGCGACCTTCTTCATCGTCGGCTGGGTCGCGAAGCGCCAGCCGGAGATGGTCCGGCGCATCGCCGCCGCGGGCCACGAGATCGCCTCCCACAGCTACTGGCACGAGGTGCTGCCCCGCCACGACGCAAAGTCCCTGGCGGCGGACCTGCGCACCTCGAAGCAGCAGCTCGAAGATCTCTCGGGCACCGAGGTCGTGGGCTTCCGCGCCCCTGGCGCCTCCATCACGCCGGCCCAGGCCTGGACCTTCGACGTGATGATGGACGCCGGGTACACGTACGACTCTTCGCTCTGCCCGGGCTACTCGAGCCACGGCGGCTTCCCGTCGCCCTACCTCGGCCCGCACCGCCTGCGCTGCGAGCGCGGCCTGATGGACGAGATCCCTTCGTCGACGATCGGGCTCGGCGGGCGCCGCATCCCCTTCGCCGGCGGCGGGTACCTGCGCCTCTTCCCGTACGCCTTCCAGAAGCTCGCGACGCAGCTCGAGAACCGCGCCGGCCGGCCGTCGAACGTCTACGTGCACCCGCGCGAGATCGACACCGAGCAGCCGCGCATGGACCTCTCGGCCCTGCGGAGCTTCAAGTACTACGTCGGGCTCGCGACCGCCGAGGAGAAGATCCGCAAGCTGCTGCGCGACTTCCGCTGGATGGGCGCGCGCGCCTGGCTCGACGCCCACGCCGCGGAGATCGAGCCGCTCGTGCTCGACGTGCGCGAGCACGCCGCCTCGGCGCCGCCCGCGCCGGACCCGGCGCTGATCCCGCCGGCGCCGGAACCGGCCTAGAAGCGTTCAGTCCGTCGAGATCCGGATCTGCGTCTGCCACGGGCCGTTGCCGCGGCCGCGGCCGACGAGCCCCGCGCGCTCCACGCACTCGCCGAAGCGCGGCATGTAGGGCATGCGTTCGACGCTCCAGGCGAGCTCTCCGGGAAGCTCGAAGACGAGCTCTTCTCCCGAAGGCAGGGCGACCCGCGCCACCGACCCGTCGAGGCGCGGCTCGAGGCCGGGCGCGAGCGAGAACGTCGAGCGGACGCCGCGGGCGGCTCCCTCGACGCGATCCGTGAGCTCGACCGCGTCCACGTGGAGGGCAAAGCTCCGGCGGTGCACCGCGTCCCGGGCGAACCAGCTCCGGCAGGTCGCCTCGGCGCGATGCGGCGGCGCCGCGGAGACGAGCCGCACCCGGGAGCGCCCGCCCACGCGGTGCGGCGCCCAGATCTCGGACTGATCCCGGCCGTCGAGCTCGAAGGTCGAGTGGTTCGCGGTCGCCTGGCTGGCCCGCCGCCGCTCGCCCGGCACGTACTCACACACCCCGGTGTCGGTGACGACGCGCTCGCGGCCGAAGCAGAGCTCGAAGGAGAGCGCGTCGGCATGGTGGTGGCCCGGCTGGTAGGCCGGCGCGGCGCCGCCGACCGAGGCCAGCAGCGAGAAGGGCCCCGCCTCGAGCCGGACGTACCCGGCCTCGGCGAGCAGCCCGGCGGGGTCCGGTGCTCGCGCCGCGACGCCGAGCGCGCCGGCGTAGGCCTCGAGCACGGCGGGCGGATGGGCGAAGCCGAGCGCCGAGTCCGAGAAGAGCGCGATCTCGCCGTCGGGGTGGGTGAACACCCGGAGCGCGCCGACCATGCGCTCCGCCGTGTCCAAGAGCGCGGTTCGCAGCGCGTCGGGCGTGCGCGGGCTCGCGAGAGCCAGGTTCAGGACGTCGAGCACCTGCTCGAGGAGCGCGGCGTGGTACATCGGCGCGCGCTCGTAGTGGGCGCCCTCGCCGGGCATCTGCTCCGCGAGCTGCGCGCGGAGCGCGCCCTCGTGGGCGAGCCAGCGGTCCGCCGCCGGCCCCTCGAAGGCCAGGCCCGCGAGGGTCAGGGCCGAGAGGTTCGTGAAGTAGTGGTTCGCGAGGAGGTGCGTCTCGAGGTGCGCCGCGACCGTCTCGAGCTGGCTCGCCGTCGCGCGCGCGATCTCTTCGCGAAGGGCCTCGCACTCGGGAAGAGCGCCCGGCGTCGCGAGCGCCTTCGTCCAGTTCATCGCCCGGAAGCTCGTCGGGTCCGCGGCCCAGCCGGGGCCGCTCGGGTAGCGCTCCACCCAATCGAGGACGGCGGCGGCGCGCGCGTCGGCGGCGATGGCCGGATCCCGCGCCCAGTGGAACTGATGCAGCAGGAAGGTCCAGAGCGGGCCTTCCTCGCGGTAGGTCCAATCGATCTCGTCCGGGAAGCGCACCTCGCGTTCGAGCAGGCGGAAGACGTGCCGCCCATCGGAGTGGGTCGCCGGCGGGCAGCCGAGGAAGGGCGCCTTCGGCTCGGTCACCGCCAGGCGGGGCGTCTCCCCGTCGAACACGACGGGACGAACGCCGCGCAGGCGATGCCGAAGCTGTCCGACCCACTGTTGCGGGCGAACGTGGGCGAGCGTGCGTGCGAGCGTGCCGAGCTTCACTCGCCCTGCCCTTCCCCGCTCCGCCCGAGCTCGACGATGCGTCCGTAGAGATCGCTCTTGCCGAGGCCGGTCTCCTGCGAGAGACGCTCGGCGATCGCCTTGGTCCCGAGGCCCTCGCCGCGAAGCGCTGCGACCCGCTCGCGCAGTGCCTCTTCCGTCGGCGGCTCGGGGTCGCCGTGCTCTCCGCCGACGACGACGGTGATCTCGCCGCGGGCCTCCTCGGCGAAGCGCTCGGCGAGGCTCGTGAGCGTCCCCGAGACGACCTCCTCGTGGAGCTTCGTGAGCTCCCGCGCCACGGCGGCCGGCCGATCGCCGAGCCCTTCGGCCAGGGCGCGGAGGGTCTCCGCCAGGCGCCGCGGGGATTCGAACAGGACGAGCGTCTCGGGCCGGCCGCGATAGCTCGCGACGAGACGGTCCCGCGCGCCCGCCCGCCGCGGGAGGAAGCCGAGCACGGTGAAGGCCCCCTCGGGCAGCCCCGACGCGACGAGCGCCGCGAGCGCCGCCGAAGGGCCGGGGACCGGAACGACCTCGTTTCCCGCCTCGCGAACGGCCGCGACGAGCCGGTGGCCCGGGTCGGAGACGAGCGGCGTCCCGGCGTCGGTGACGAGCGCGAGCGTCGCACCGCCGGCGAGCTCCTCGACGACCTCCGCCGTGCGCCGCGCCTCGTTGTGCGCGTGCAGCGAGCGCGTCCGGGCCTTCACGTCGTGGTGGTCGAGGAGGATGCGCGTTCGCCGCGTGTCCTCGGCGAGCACCCCGTCGACCTCCCCGAGCGTGCGCAGCGCGCGCAGGGTGATGTCCTCGAGGTTGCCGATCGGCGTCGCGACGACGTAGAGGGTGCCCATGGAGCGCAGAGCTTACCCGACGGTCGCCCTGCGCAGGAAACGCAGGGCTCATGCGAGCGTCGCCCCGCGCAGGGGCCCCACGCATCGGTGCTAGGCTCCTTCGCCATGGAGGAGCCGCGAAGCGAGGACGCCACCGCCGGGGACGAAGCCCCCGCGCGCCGCGTCGAGAAGCCCTGGGGCCACGAGATCATCTGGGCCCACACGGACCGCTACGTCGGGAAGCTCCTCTTCATCCGCAAGGGCGCGCGCCTCTCCCTCCAGTACCACGAGGAGAAGGACGAATCGATCTACGTGGTGAGCGGACGCATGGCCCTCCACCTCGCGGACGAAGCGGGCACGATCCGCGTGATCGCACTCGGCCCGGGCGAGCACCGGCGCATCCCGACGGGCCGGACCCACCGCTTCGAGGCCCTCGAGGACGTCGAGGTGATGGAGGTCTCCACCCCGGAGCTCGACGACGTCGTGCGCATCGAGGACGACTTCGGGCGCGAGGGAACGAGCGCTCCTTAGTTCTCACCCCGCGGTCCCGCGGAGCTCCCATGAGCCAAGGACGACGCCGGCTCGGCGCGGAGGGCGAGGCCTGCGCCGCGCGTCACCTGCAGCGGCGTGGCTACCGGGTGCTCGCGCGCAACGTGCGCGCGGGCGGGGTGGAGATGGATCTCGTGGTCGCGAAGGGCCGCACGATCGCCTTCGTCGAGGTGAAGACGCGGGCCTCGCAGCGCGCGGGCGCGCCGGAGGACGCCGTCCACGCGGCGAAGCGCCGGCGGCTCGTCCGCGGGGCCGTGGCGTGGCTGCACGAGAACCGCGTGCGCGGCTGGCGGATCCGCTTCGACGTGGTGGCGGTGGTGGCCGACGACTCGGGCGCACTGCGCGTGCGCCACCGTCCGGCGGCCTTCGACGCGGGCGACTAGCCCGCTGCGGAGACCGGCCCTAGGACTCGGACTTGGCTTCGGCTTCCGCGGCGGCCTCGGGCGCCGCCTCGACGGCCTCGGGCTCGGCGGCCGCCTCTTCGGCCGCGGCCGCGGCGTCGGCGGTGCCGGCCTGGGACGGGTCGTCGAGCGTGTCGGGCGCGACGAGGGCCGAGAGGTCCCGGACCTTGCTGCGCAGCCGCGCCTTCTTCCCGCGCAGGTTGCGCAGGTAGTAGAGGCGCGAGCGGCGCACGTGGCCGCGGCTCTTGATCTCGACCTTGGTCACGTTCGGCGATTCGATCGGGAAGATCCGCTCGACGCCGACGCCCGAAGAAATCTTGCGCACGGTGAAGGTGGCCGACGGCCCGTGGCCACGGCGGCGCAGGACGACGCCCTCGAACACCTGGATGCGCTGTTTGTCGCCCTCGGAGACGCGCACGTGAACCCGCACGGTGTCGCCCGGGCGGAAGGGAGGCAGGTCGCGCCGGAGCGGCGCCTCGTGGATGCGGTCCATCACGTTCATGGCTGGTTCCTCTTCGTCTCGCAGCGGACGCGCGCCCGCGTGTTTCGTTCCGTCGTCCAGCGGGCTCGGCCCGCTCTAGTCTTCGTCGTCGATCAGGTCGGGGCGTCGATCCCGCGTCCGCTCCCGGGCCATGGCCCGGCGCCAGCGTGCGACCTTGCCGTGGTCGCCGGAGCGGAGCACCTCGGGCACGGCGCGGCCACGATACTCCACCGGGCGCGTGTATTGCGGCCCTTCGAGCAACCCTTCCTGAAACGACTCCCAGGCCGTCGATTCGGGGTTTCCGAGCACGCCGGGGAGCAGGCGGGTCGTGGCCTCGATGATGGCCATGGCCGCGGTCTCGCCCCCCGAAAGCACGTAGTCCCCGATCGAGATCTCCTCGTCCACTGCCAGGTCGATCACCCGCTGATCGACCCCTTCGTACCTTCCGCACACGAGCACCAGGTGCTCGCAGGCGGCCAATCGTTCGGCCCCCGCCTGATCGAAGCGCGCGCCCTGGGGGGTCAGGAGCACCACCCGCGCCCGCCGCTCGGGCCCCTTCTCTCCGGCCAGCGCCTCGATCGCCGCGACCAGCGGCTCGGGCCGCATCACCATGCCGGGCCCGCCGCCGTAGGGCGCGTCGTCGACCGTGCGATGGCGATCGCTCGTCCAATCGCGCAGGTCGTGGGCCCGGATCTCCGCGGCCTCGTTCTCGACCGCGATCCCGACCATCCCCGCGGCCACGAAGGGCTCGAAGAGCCCCGGGAAGATCGTGATGACGTCGATCCGGAGCTTCGGCCCCATGCTCGCCTCGCGTCGGCCGCAGCCTCGGTCGCCTCGGGCGCCTACGAGGGTTCGCCCAGCAGGCCCGGGATCACCTCGTACACGATGCGCCGTGCGGCCGGGTCGACCTCCCGCAGAAAGGCTTTCGCCGCCGGCAGGAGATGTCGCTGGCCTTCTTCGTCCTCCACCACCAGGACGTCGTGCGCCCCGGTCTCCCAGATCTCTCGAACCGTGCCGATCGCCGCCGGCCCGCCCTCGGCGGGGAAGACCTCGCAGCCGATCAGCTCGAACCAGCGGTGCTCGCCGTCTTCGAGCGGCGCGAGCGCGCTGGCGTCTCCGATCACCTGACGGCCGCGCAGCGCCTCCGCACCGTCGCGATCGTCCACACCTTCCAGGGCGACCCGCAGCTCGCCGCTCCGCCCGGCTCCCGTCCGCAGCACCCGGTACCGCCGGGGGTGCGGATCCTCGAGCCCGCGGTCCGTGGCGAGTTCGATCTCCCGCATCGCCGCGAGGCTCTCGGGCCCGTCTCCGAGCCAACGGACTCGCAGCTCTCCGCGCAACCCGTGGGCGCCGACGACCACGCCGAGCGTGACCCGGCCCGCCGGAACGTGGGCGCTCAATCCTCCTAGTCGACGATCTCGAGGCGGAGGTCCGCCCCGACGCTCGATGCCGCCAGCACCGCACGCATGGCCTTGGCCACGCGCCCCTGGCGTCCGATCACGCGCCCGCGGTCGTCCGCGGACGTCTCGAGTTCGAGGGTGCTCCCGCCGTCGGCCTCGACCACGTCGACCGCATCGGTGTCGGAGACGAGGGAGGTCGCGATGAAGGCGACGAGCTCGGCGGCGTCGGTTCGTTCCGCCACGGCTAGGCCCCGGCCTCGGCCGGCGCGTTCTTCACGAGCGAACGGACCGTCGGGCTCACGATGGCGCCCTTGTCGACCCAGGCCTGAATGCCTGCGGTGTCGATCTTCACGCGCACCGGCTCGTAGTTCGGGTCGTAGGTGCCGAGGAATTCGAGTGCCCGGCCGTCGCGCTGACGTCGCTCGTCGATCGCAACGATCCGGTAGAAGGGGCGCTTCTTCGCGCCGCCCCGCTGAAGGCGAATCTTCACCATGGAGAGGAGTTCCTTGGAGGTCGAAAGTGAGGGCGGATACTACGGGAGAGCGGAAACCGCCGCAATATCGAGGCGATCCGGGCTTTCCCTACCACCGCGGGGCCGGCCGGCTAGCGCCGGTCGAGCCCCAGGCGCTGGCGCTCCTTCTTGTCCGAGCAGGCCCCGCAGGCGTAACGCTCGGCGTGGCGGACCTGGAGCCGGTCGTAGCCCGAATCGAGGGCGATCCGGCGCACCCGGGCCACCGTCTGGCCGCAGAAATCGCAGCGCATGCCGGGGGCATTCGGGCTCGTTCCGGCGCTCTGGAGCTCTTCGGTCATGGGGCCATCCTAGCCCGGCCTAGCGCCCTTGGCTGCGCCCCAGGCGGAAGCGGAGGTCGCGGATGGCCGGCCCGTCGCCGCCGAAGAAGCTCGCGAGCGCCCGCAGGAGCTCAGGGCGGCGGAGCTGGAGCTGCTGGGACCAGACGCTCGCGTCCACCTCGACCTCGAGCACGCCCTCGCGCAGGCCGGCCGGCCAGCTGTGGGCGCCCGCCTCGGCTCCGACGATCTGGGCCCAGGCCTCGGAGACCCGGGCCGCCGCGGCGGCCTCGCCGAGCCCGAGGTCGTTCAGCAGGCCCGGGAGGACCTTGCCGACCGCGGTCGGCTGGCTCTTGGGTCGCCGCCGGGGCCTCAGGCCCCGCCCTCGTCGACCGGGCGGAAGACCAGCCCGGTCGGGAGCTTCGGCACGAAGAAGGTCGACTTCTGGGGAAGGATCTCGCCGGCGCCGGTGACGTCGAACACCTCGCCCGGCGCGAGCGCGTTCACGTAGAGCGCGACGCCGCCGCCGCTGCGCACGTCGGCCGCGCACTGGCGGATCGACTTCGCGTAGCGGATGGCGCCCCCGGCGACGGCCGCCTCGTCCACGTCGAAGACGCCCTCGACGACTTCCTTGTGGATCACGCGGATGGCGAGCTCCCCGTCCACGGCCTCGCCGCGCCGGAAGATGCGCAGGGTGCCGGAGCCGTCCTCGAGCGCGAAGGCCGGGTGGGAGCCTTCGGGGATCAGGTGCTCCTCGAGGGCCCGCTCGACGGCGGCTTCGTCCTCGACCTCGACGTGGACCTGGGTCCAACCCGGGAGCCGGGCGTCGAGGATCGAGTCGTCCGGGAAACGCGCGTCGTTCAGGATCCGGTGGATGGGGAGCAGCAGGCTCCCCGGCGCGTAGGCGTTCGCGAAGCAGCCGAGGGTGAACTCGAAGGGCGCGTCCTCGCCGGCGCTCGGCAGCTCGGCGCGGCAGGCGTCGCGGTAGGCCTGGGCCGTCTCGTAGCGGTGGTGGCCATCGGCGATCACGACGGGGCGATCGCTCATGAAGTGCTTCACGGCGGCGAGGATGCCCGGATCGTCGATGCGCGTGAGCGCGTGTTCGGTGCCAGCGGAGTCCGTGGCGCGCCAGGTCGACCCGGCCTCGAAGGAGGGGGCGAGGATCTCCGCGAGCTTGTCGTCCGGATCTTCGTAGAGCAGGAAGATGCTCGAGAGGTTCGTCTTCGTCGCGCGCAGGAGCTTCAGGCGGTCGGCCTTCGGGCCCGTCATCGTGCGCTCGTGGGGCCGCACGATGCGCTTCGCGTAGTCCTCGACGCGCAGCGCCGAGAAGAAGGATTCGCGCACGTGCTCGCTGCCGTCGGGCGCGGTGAAGCGCTGGCGCAGGCCGTAGATCGCCGGGCGCTCCTCGCGCAGCAGCGCACCGTCCGCCTGCCAGGCCGCGAGCGTCTCGGCGACGTCGCTGTAGTCCGCGGCCGCCTCGCTCTCGGCGTCCTGGGTCAGGATGAGGCGAATCGCGCAGTGCGGGTCGCCCTCCCAGTAGGCGCGCCGCTCGGCGGGCTGGATCACGTCGTAGGGCGGCACGACCACGCGCGAGAGATCGATGCGGTCGGGGTCGTAGCGCAGGGCTCGGAAGGGGCGGACGTCGGTCATGCTCTCCTCGCGGTCATGGTCACCTCGGGTTCGCAACGGCCGAGAGCGCCTCGGCGGAGACGGCGCCCTCTCGGATCAGCTGGGGCTCGGCTCCGGTGCAATCGACGACGGTGCTCGGGGCCGGCGGCCCGTCGCCGGGCGGGGCGCAGGATAACGGGCTTTCGTCCTCGAGGAGGAGCGGGCCCGGATGAAGTTCGCAGATCCGTCGCGCGGCGGCGGCGTCCGCGGCAGGTGGCTCGCCCGTCCGGTTCAGACTCGTCGCCGTCACGGGTCCGACGCCGGCCGCGAGCAGCGCCGCGGCCAGGCGCCGGGCCAGGGGATGCGGCGAGCAGCGCACGCCGACCGCGCCGTCGGCCCGGGCCACGCCGCGGGCGAAGGCGCCGGGCTCGGCGGAGACGACGAGCGTGAGCGGGCCGGGCCAGAAGCGCTCCGCCAGGCGCTCGGCCAGGGGCGAGGCGCACAGGCCGAGGGGCGCGAGGGCCGCCGGCTCGGACACGAGGACCGAGATCGGGTGCCCCTCCTCGCGCCCCTTCCAGGCCCGCAGGGCGGCCAGGGCTTCCTCGGAGCGGGCGTCGGCGCCGAGGCCGTAGAGGGTTTCCGTCGGATAGGCGACGAGCCCGCCGGACCGTAGAGCTTCGACGGCGGGCGCGAGGCCGCTAGAGGGCACGCGAGGCGATGTCGCGGCGCAGATGGCGGCCCTCGAAGTCGATCGCTTCGGCCGCGGCGTAGGCGCGCTGCTGGGCTTCGAGGACGGAGCCCCCGAGCGCCGTCACGCCGAGCACGCGGCCTCCCGCCGTGACGAACTCCCCGCCTTCCTTGCGCGAACCCGCGTGGAAGACGACGACGCCCTCGGGCACGGTCTCGAGGCCGGAGATGGGCTTGCCGGTCTCGTAGCTGCGCGGGTACCCGCCCGAAGCGAGCACGACGCAGACGGCGGCATCGCCCCAGACGGGCCGACACTCCGGTGCGTCGGGATCGAGGGCGCCGGTCGCGGCGCCGTGCAGGAGCGGCAGCAGGTCCGACTCCATGCGCAGGAAGAGCGCCTGGGTCTCCGGGTCGCCGAAGCGCACGTTGAACTCGACGACCTGGATCTCGCCGGCCGGGTCGACCATCAGGCCGACGAACAGGACGCCCACGAAGGGCGTGCCCTCCTCCGCCATGCCGCGGATGGCCGGCGTGACGACCTGCTCCTGGATGCGGCGCTCGACCTCGGGCGTCACCACCGGCGCCGGCGAGTAGGCGCCCATGCCGCCGGTGTTCTCGCCTTCGTCGCCGTCGAGGGCGCGCTTGTGGTCCTGGGCAGCGGCAAGGGTCACGATGCGCTCGCCGTCGGTGATCGCGTAGTACGACGCCTCCTGGGCGCCGGGCACGTCGAGCCGTTCTTCCACCACGACGCGCGCGCCCGCCTCGCCGAAGCGGCGGTCGCTCATCATCTCGCGCAGGGCGCTCTCGGCCGCGGCGCGGTCGTCGCATACGGCCACGCCTTTCCCCGCCGCCAGGCCATCGGCCTTCACCACGCAGGCGCCGGCACCCGGCAGCCCGCGCACGTGGGCCAGGGCCGGATCGAGGGCGTCGAAGACCTCGAAGCCCGCCGTGGGAATGCCGTGGCGCGCCATGAAGGCCTTGGCGAAGGCCTTGCTGCCCTCGAGCTGGGCGGCGGCGGCCGAGGGGCCGAAGGTCGCGATGCCGGCCTTGCGCAGGCGGTCCGCGATGCCCGCGGCCAGCGGGTCTTCCGGCCCGACCACGACGAGATCGACGCCCTCGCGGCGCGCCAGCTCGGTCACGGCATCGACGTCCGCCGCCTTGACTTCGGGGAAGCACTCGGCGTCGCCGGCCATGGCATCGCTGCCGGGCGCCGCGAGCACGCGGGTGGCCTTCGGGCTGCGGGCGATCTTCCAGACGAGGGCGTGCTCGCGCCCGCCCGAACCGACGACGAGGACCTTCAACGCGCGCTCCCGGATTCCGTCATCGAGCGAACCCTCTCGGCTAGTGGCGGAAGTGCCGGACGCCGGCGAACACCATGGCGACGCCGAGCCGGTCGGCGGCCTCGATCACCAGCTCGTCGCGGTTCGAGCCGCCGGGCTGGACCACGGCGCGCGCGCCCGCCTCGACGGCGGTCTCGAGGCCGTCCGGGAAGGGGAAGAAGGCGTCGCTCGCGAGCACCGAGCCGGCGAGGTCGTTTCCGACCCGGGCGGCCTTCTCGCGCGCGGCGTGCACGGCGTCGACGCGCGAGGTCGCCCCGCCCCCGACGGCCAGCGTGCGGTTCTCCGCCCCGAAGACGATGGCGTTGCTCTTCACATGCTTCACGACGCGCCAGGTGAAGGCGAGCGCGGCGAGCTCGGACTCCGTCGGCTTGCGCTTCGTCACGACCTGCAGCGCGGCCGGGTCCTCGCTCGCGACGTCGGGCTCCTGGAGCAGCACCCCGCCGTAGACCCGCTTCCAATCCAGCTGGGTGCGCAGGGCCGCGACGCGCGCGACGTCGTAGCGGAGGAGCCGCCGGTTCTTCTTCTTCTGGAGCAGGGCCAGCGCCTCTTCCGTGAAGCTCGGCGCGACCAGCACCTCGGTGAAGATCTCGTCGACGGCCTCGGCGATCGCGAGGTCGAAGGGCTGATCCGTCACGACGATGCCGCCGAAGGGCGAGTCCGGGTCCGTGCCGAAGGCGTTGCGGTAGGCCTCGGCCGGGTCCTGGCCGAGCCCGACGCCGCAGGGCGTGTTGTGCTTCAGGATCGCCACGGAAGCGCCCGGGTCCGCCTCGAACTCGCCGATCAGCGCCAGGGCCGCCTGCACGTCGACGACGTTGTTGTAGGAGAGCTCCTTGCCGTGGAGCACCTGCACGAGGTCGAGGAAGCCGCCGTAGAGCGCGGCGCCCTGGTGCGGGTTCTCGCCGTAGCGGAGGCTCGCGGCCTTGGGCAGATCGACGGCCAGGCGCGCCGGGAAGACCTCGCCGTTCTCGCCCGCCTCCTGGGCTTCCAGGTACGCGTGGATGGCGGCGTCGTAGGCCGCGGTGCGCGAGAAGGCCTTCACCGCCAGGCGGCGGCGCGTGGCGTCGGCGAGCGCGCCGTCGTTCGTGCGCAGCTCGTCGAGCACGGCGTCGTAGTCCTCGGGGTCGACGAGCACGGCCACGTGGGCGTGGTTCTTCGCCGCGGAGCGGATCATCGAGGGCCCGCCGATGTCGATCTTCTCGATGGCCTCGGCGCGCGTCGTGCCGGGCTTCGCGACCGTCGCTTCGAAGGGGTAGAGGTTCACGACGACGAGGTCGATCGTGCCGATCTCGTTGGCTTCGAGGTCCGCCTGGTCCTCGGCCAGCTCGCGCCGGGCGAGGATGCCGCCGTGCACCTTCGGGTGGAGCGTCTTCACGCGGCCGCCGAGCATCTCGGGGCTCTTCGTGAGCTCCGCCACGTCGAGCACGGTGAGGCCCGCTTCGCGCAGGGCGGTGGCGGTTCCACCGGAAGCGACGAGCTCCACTCCGAGTTCCGCCAGGCCCTTGCCCAGGGCGACGAGGCCGTTCTTGTCGGAAACGGAAAGGAGCGCGCGGCGAACCCGAGCGGTGGGCGCTTCGGCCATGGGGGGCCTCCGTGGTCATGCGTTGGGCGTCCGGAGGCCGGCGAGAAGGCCCGCGAACCGCACGATCCTAGCGCGTTTCAGCCCTCGAGGACCGAGAGCACGCGCGTCGCGCTGGCACCGACGCTCGAGAAGAGCTCGTAGGCGATGGTGCCCGTGGCCGCGGCGAGTTCGTCGGCGCGCAGCACCGTGCCGTCGCGGTTCTTGCCGAAGACGGTGGCTTCGTCCCCGAGCGAAACGTCGTTGCTCTCCTCGTCGAGGAAGACCGTCAGGTAGTCCATGGAGACGCGGCCGGCGATCGCGAAACGGCGGTTGCCGATCAGCACGTAGGCCGGCGGCCGCCCGGGCTCGCCGGCACAGCGCGGGACGCCGTCGGCGTAGCCCGCGGCGAGGGTCGCCACGCGCCCGCGGCGCGGCGCCCGGAAGATCGCGCCGTAGCCGACGCCGTCGCCGGGCGCGACGTCGCGCAGGGCGACCACGCGCGTCGCGAGGGTCATCACCGGCTCGGGCTCGACCGGAACGTGGGGGGCCGGGTTCGAGCCGTAGAGCAGGATCCCAGGCCGCACGGCGTGGGTCTCGGGGGCGACCTCCTCGTAGGCGGGCCAGGTGAGCACTCCGGCCGAGTTCGCCGCGTGGACCTCGCCGAGCTCGACGCCGCGCTCGCGCGCCGCCGCGAGCAGCGCAGCGAAGCGCTCGAGCTGCTCGCAGGACGGCGCCGGATCCGGCTCGTCGGCGCGCGCCAGGTGGGTGAAGACGCCCGCCAGCTCGAGAGCCGGATCGCGCGCGACGCGGCCGAGGAACTCGACCGCCGCCTCGGGCGCGACGCCCATGCGGCGCATGCCCGTATCGATCTCGACGTGGACCGGCGCCGGCAGCCCGGCCGCTCCCGCGGCCTCCGCCACGAGCGCGGCGCCTTGCTCGTGGTGGAGAACCGGGATGAACCCCTGCTCGACCACCTCGAGCGCTTCGTCGGGCCCGTGCACGCCGGAGAGGACCAGCACCGGCACGGTCGACCGGGGACCCGCCTCGCCCGCGCGCAGGTCGCAGGCCTCGTCGACGGAGAGCACGGCAAACTTCTCGGCGCCCGCTTCGGCCAGGGTATCGGCGACGGCCGCTGCCCCGTGGCCGTAGGCATCGGCCTTGACGACGGCGGTGACGGCCCGGCCCGGCGCCCGCTCGCGCACGAGGGCGAGGTTCGCGCGCAGCGCGGCGCGGTCGATGCGCGTCTCGATGGGCCGCCCGCCGTCCATCCCGTCGTATTTAACCTATGCTTTCGCCGATGTCCGACGCTGCGCCGGCCCACGACGAGATCCTCGTGAACGGGGAGCCCCGCGCCCTCGCCGCGGGCGAGACGGTCGAGGGGCTCGTCGCGGCCCTCGGGCTCGGCGAGCGCCGCATCGCCGTCGCCGTGAACCGCGAGGTCGTGCCGCGCTCGACCTTCCCGAACCACGTGCTCGCACCCGGCGACCGCGTCGAAATTCTGCAAGCCGTTGGCGGCGGACGATGAAGCATTCCCGACGACCCGTTGGAGGTGGACGATGAGCCAGAGCACGATCGAAGCCCCGAGCAGTGAAACCTGGGCCGTCGGGCCGCACACGTTCCACTCGCGCCTGATCATCGGCACGGGCAAGTACGCCTCCTTCGAGCAGAACCGCACCTGTCTGGATGCGAGCGGCGCCGAGATGATCACGGTCGCCCTGCGCCGGATCCCGCTCGACCAGCCCGAAGGCCGCGAGCTGCTCGACCACATCCCGCCCTCGGAGTTCACCCTGCTTCCCAACACCGCCGGGTGTTACACCGCCGACGACGCCGTCACGACGGCGCGGCTCGGCCGCGAGCTGCTCGGGACGGACCTCGTGAAGCTCGAGGTGATCGGCGACGAGCGCACGCTCTTCCCGGACGTCCCCGCCACGCTCGAGGCCGCCGAGACGCTCCTCGCCGACGGCTTCACCGTCCTCCCCTACGTGAACGACGACCCGGTCGCATGCCAGCGCCTCGCCGCCATGGGCTGCCCGGCGGTGATGCCCCTCGCCGCGCCGATCGGCTCGGGCCTCGGCATCCGCAACCCCGCCAACCTGCGCATCATCCTCGAGACCGTCGAAGTCCCCGTGATCGTCGACGCGGGCGTCGGCACCGCGAGCGACGCGGCCATTGCGATGGAGCTCGGCGCCACGGCGGTGCTCATGAACACGGCGATCGCCCAGGCCAAGGAGCCCGAGCGCATGGCCCACGCCATGCGCATGGCCGTCGCCTCGGGCCGGCTGGCCTACGAGTCCGGCCGCATGCCGCGCCGGCTCTACGCCTCGGCTTCGAGCCCCCTCGACGGGCTCGCGAGCTTCTAGCCTCTGACCGCGGACCGCCCGATCCTCTGCCTCGTCACCGGGGCCGCCGCGGACCGCGCGGACTGGCCCGAGGCCATCGCCAGCGCGGTCGCCGCCGGCGCCGACTGGATCCAGATCCGCGACCGCTCCCTCGAAGCGCGCGAACTCCTCGAGTTCTGCGAGGCGATCGGCCGCGCGGCCCGGGCCGCCGCCGCGAAGCGCGCGGGCGAGGTGCGGCTCTTCGTGAACCGGCGGGCGGACGTGGCGCTGGCCGCCGGGGCCGACGGCGTTCACCTGGGCTTCGACGGGCATGCTCCCGAAGCGGCTCGCAAACTCGGCACCGAGCACTCAAAGGACCATTGGATAGTGGGCGTTTCGACCCACTCCGCCGAAGAAGTGGCCGCCGCAGCCCGCGCGGGCGCGGACTACGCCCACCTGGCCCCAGTCTTCGACCCCCTCTCGAAGCCCCGCGAGCGGCCCGCCCTCGGCCCGGGCGTCCTCGCCGAGGCCGCCGCCTCCGTCCCCGCTTCGGCGGGCCTTCGCCTGATCGCCCAGGGCGGGATCGACGCGGAAACGGCGCCCGCCGCCCTCCGGGCCGGCGCGGCCGGCGTCGCCGTGACCGGCGCGGTGTTCTCGGCAACCCACCCGGGCGAGGCGGCGGCGCGGCTCCGGGCGGCCCTCGACCGGTGAGGGCTACCCTCCGGCTTTGCCGCCGAGAACCGCGCGGCGGCCCGCGCCGTCTTCCCCAGGAGGCCAGGCAGTCTTCAACTGCCGACCCGTTCCGGCCGAAGACGACAGGATGAATGGAGGAGGAGCCATGCGAAGCCGACGTCCCCACACCGCCGAGAGGGTCGCCACCGGGCGCGGCGCCGTTCGTGCGCGAGCCGCCGCCTGGCTCGCCGCCGCATGCCTGCTCGCGATGCCCGCGCCCTCCCACGGCGCGCCGGACGCCGGCGAGGAGCTCGCCGCCTTCGAAACGCTCCAGGAACGCATCATCGCGGTGTCGGAGCGCGTGAAGCCGATCGTCGTGCACATCGAAGCGATCGTGAAGGTCAACAACCGCCGGAAGCACGTCGAAGGCTCGGGCTTCATCATCGACGCGAGCGGCCAGATCGTCACGAACCAGCACGTCGTCGACAAGGCGCAGAAGGTCGAGGTGACCATCCCCGGCCGCACGCAGAAGTACCCGGCCACCGTGGTCGGCGCGGACAAGCAGACCGACGTGGCGCTCCTCCAGATCGAACCGGACGGCGACCCGCTCCCGGTCGCGCAGCTCGGCTCCGTCGACGCCCTGCGCGTCGGCCAGTGGGTGCTCGCCGTGGGCAACCCCTACGGCCTCGACGGCACGGTCTCCTTCGGGATCGTCTCGGCCAAGGGCCGCAACCTCGAAGTCGACAAGATCCTGAACGACTTCATCCAGACCGACGCGATGATCGACCGCGGCTCCTCGGGCGGCCCGCTCGTCGACCTCGACGGCCGCGTGATCGGCATCAACTCGCGCGGCCAGGGCCGCGGCATCGGCTTCACCATCCCGATCGACACGGCCCTCGACGTGGTCGAGCAGCTCGCCGCAGGCGGCGTCGAGCGCGGCTGGATGGGCGTGACGATCCAACCCCTCGACCGCGACCTCGCCGGCTACTTCGGCATCCCGGACGTCACGGGCGTGATCGTGAACTCCGTGTCCGGGCGGTCACCGGCGGCGAAGGCCGGCCTCGAGCCGGGCGACGTCGTCACCCACTTCAACGGCGAGTCCGTCGCCGCCGAGAAGGAAGAGGACCTCGGCACCTTCCAGCGCCAGGTCGCCGGCATCGCGCCGGGCGAGAACGCGAGCCTGCGCATCCTGCGCGGGGGCGACGCGCGCGACGTCGAGATCGTGCTCTCCGCCCAGCCCGCCGTCGTCCCGAACGACGAGGAGAGCGACCTCGGCTTCCACGTCGAGGAGATCACCGAGATCACCTACCGCGATCAGCGCCTCGCCACGCGCGAGGGCGCCTACGTCCGCTTCGTCGAGCGCGGCTCGCCGGCCAGCGAGTCGGGCCTGAAGCCGGGCGACGTGATCGCCCGCATCGGCGACGACGAGGTGAAGGATCTCGCCGGCTTCCGCAGCGCCATCGACGCGACCGAGGAGAAGGAAGTCGTGCTCATCACCGCCCGCCGCGGCGACATGGTGAAGTACCTGCTCGTGAAGCGCGGCGCGACGCCGGCCGAGCGCGGCGAACCCGGCGCGGATCAGGACGCCGCCTCGCACAGCGAGTAGCGCCCCGGCCGGTTCCTAGAGCTCGATCGCCGAGGCGCCCTCGGCCGGCACGATCTCGAAGACCGGCGGCCGGCGCCCGAAGCGCTCCTCGAAGCCCTGGGCCAGGCCCTCCGCCGCCGCCTGCGCGCGCGGCGCATCCACCAGGTGGATCGTGCATCCGCCGAAGCCCGCCCCCGTGAGGCGGGAGCCGTACACGCCCGGCTGGGCGTTCCCGGCGGCGCACAGGTGATCGAGCTCCGGCAGGCTCACCTCGAAATCGTCGCGCAGGCTCGCCATGCCGACGTCGAGGAGCTGCCCGGCGAGCGGGAAATCGCGCTGCACGAGCGCGCCGCAGAACGCCTCGACCCGCGCGTTCTCGGTGACCACGTGGCGCAGCCTCCGGTAGAGCATCGGTTCGAGCGCTGCCTCGAGACGCCCGAGGTCCGCGACCGTGACGTCGCGCAGCGCCTCGACGTGCGGCCCGAGCTCCGCTGCCGCGGCCTCGCGCGCCGCTTCGCACTCGGCCGCGCGGTCGCCGTAGCTTCCCCCGGCGAGCCGCCGCCGCACGCCGGAGTGCGCGACGAGGATGCGGACGTCCTGCCCTGGAAGCGGAAGCCAACGCGTTTCGAGGCTGCGGCAGTCGAGCCGGAGCGCGTGGTCCGCGCGGCCGAGGGCGCTCGCGTACTGGTCCATGATCCCGCACGGCACGCCGACGAACTCGCGCTCGGTGCGGTGGGCGAGCCGGCCGCGGTCGACGGGGGCGAACTCGAGCCCGAGCGCCTGCTCGATCGCGGTGACCAGCGCGACGCCGAAGGCCGCGGAGCTCGAGAGCCCGGATTCGCCCGGCACGTCGCTCGCCACGGCGAGGTCGAAGCCCGGCAGCTCGCGGCCGGTCTCGGCCGCGACGGTCCGGCAGGCGCCGCGGACGTAGTCGAGCCAGTCGCCGGCGGGCTCGAGCGGGGCGTCCAGGCGGAAGCTCGCCGGCGCCCCGTCGCCGCTCGTCTCTCGGGAGTGCACGCGCACGCGCCGGTCGCCGCGCCGCACCCCCACGATGTACGTCGCGCGGTCGATCGCGCAGGGCAGGACGAGGCCGCCGCTGTAGTCCGTGTGCTCGCCGATCAGATTCACGCGGCCGGGCGCGCGAACCGCGAAGCCCGGGGTGGCGTCGAAACGCCCCGGAAATGCCGCGAGCAGCTCCTCGAAGGAGCGCTCGGAGGCGGCACTCTGGGAGGCACCAGGTACGGTGGAAGACGGAGGCATGAGCGGCTTCCGGAGTTATCATGCGCCCGCTCGAAAAGCGAGCCCAGGGGGGTGAATGGCCCGCACGTTCCGTGCGTCCAACGGTGGTGCAATCGAACGGTCCAGCGCGATGAGGCGAAGCCCGCAGGAGTGGCTCGGACTCGGAGCGATCCTCGCGGCGGCGGCGATCGCGCTGGCGGGCGTGGCCACCCCGCTCCCGGCCGAAGCGGCCGACCCCTTCCTGCGCCGCACGGCCACGGTCACCGCGGTCGAGCGGGTCGGGCCGAGCGTCGTCAACATCACCACCGAGCGCACCGTGCGCACGCGCAGCCCCTTCGGCGGCCTCGGGCTCGGGCGCGACCCCCACTTCGACAACTTCTTCCGCCGCTTCTTCGAGCCGCGCGTCGGGAGCCGGCAGGTGCAGAACCTCGGCTCGGGCGTGCTGATCGACGCCAAGGGCCACGTGCTCACGAACGCCCACGTCGTCGCCCAGGCCGACGTGATCCGCGTGAAGCTCGCTGATGGCCGCGAGTACGACGCCGAAGCCATCGGCGCGGACCCGAACAACGACCTCGCCGTCCTGCGCATCGAAACGAAGGACAAGCTCCCCTGGATCGCGCCGGGGCGGTCGGACGACCTCCTCGTCGGCGAGCCCGTGATCGCGATCGGCAACCCCTTCGGGCTCTCGAACACGGTGACCACCGGGGTGATCTCCGCATTGGACCGGTCGATTCGAACGGACCAACGCGTGTTCCACGGCTTCCTCCAGACCGACGCCTCGATCAACCCCGGCAACTCGGGCGGCCCGCTGCTGAACGCGGAAGGCACGCTGATCGGCGTGAACACGGCCATCTACGGCAACGCCGAGGGCATCGGCTTCGCCATCCCGATCGACGTCGCGAGCCGGATCGTGAACGAGCTGATCGAACACGGCGAAGTGACGCCCGTGTGGATCGGGGTCGAACTCCAGGCCCTCGACGAGAAGCTCCGCGCGGCCCTCGACCTGCCCAAGAGCGTCTCCGGCGCACTCGTGAACCGGGTCCACGAGCGGAGCCCGGCGGCGGCGGCCGGCATCGCCCGGGGCGACGTCCTCCAGCGCCTCGAGGGCCAGCCGATCGCCACGCCGACCGCCTTCTACGAGGTGCTCGGCCAGGTCACCCAGGGCCAGCGCACGCGGCTCGAGCTGTGGCGAAACGGCAAGAACCGCACCGTCCGGCCCGTGGCCAAGGCCCTCCCGGCCGGGCGGGTCGAGGAATTGTCCGAGCGGCTGCTCGGAATGCGCATTTCGCCGAACCCGCAGGGGGCGCTCGTCGTCCAATCCGTACGGAGCGGGAGCGGCGCGGCCCGGCTTGGCATCCAAGCCGGAGACCTCATCCTGGCGGTGAACGGGCGCGCGCTCTCGGGAGAGGACGGCCTCCGGACCGCAGTGCTGGGGCTGCGGGGCAAGACGCGGGCGCTGGTCGTGGTGGGACGCGGCCGGGGCCGCTACCACGTCACGGTTCCTCTGGGATAGCGCCAGTCGGCGGGCTCGTTGGGCCCGCCCGGATCGAGCGGTCACGGACCGCGGAGAACAGGGGCCCACCGGGCCAAGGGAGAAGCGATGAGTCGTTTGGGGAATTGGCTGCTTTTCGTCGCCGCGACCGGCGTTCTGCTGGTGGCGTCGGGTGTCGTCGACATCGACGTGATCCTGCGCGACAACCAGGCGGAAGCGATCGACCTGCAGGACGCGCTCGACGTGCTGCGCGGCGAGTCGAGCGACGACGCGCAGGCCGACGTCGCGGCCGAACCCTTCTGGAACGAGCGGCGTCCGGCCCAGGCTTCCGGCGCCGCGGCCGGGTTCGGCGTCCCGACCAACTTCGCCGACCTCGCCGAGGCCGCTTCCCCGGCCGTGGTGAACATCCAGACGTCGAAGACCGTGACCCAGCAGGCGCCGCGCGTGCCGCGCCAGTGGGAAGAGTTCTTCGGCCTGCCCTTCGAGGAGTTCTTCGGCCGACGGCAGCGCTCGGTGCCGAGCCTCGGCACGGGCTTCGTGATCTCCCAGGACGGCTACATCGTCACCAACAACCACGTGGTCGAGGACGTCGACACGATCAAGGTCGCCTTCGACGACGAGCGCGAGTTCGACGCGGAGATCATCGGCCGCGACCCGAAGACCGACATCGCGCTGATCCGCGTGAAGAGCGACGTGAAGCTGACGGCCCTGCCCCTCGGCGATTCGAGCACCGTGCGCCCGGGCGACTGGGTCGTGGCGATCGGGAACCCCTTCGGGCTCGAGCACACGGTGACGGCGGGCATCGTCTCGGCCAAGGGCCGCAACATCGGCCAGGGCCCCTACGACGACTTCATCCAGACCGACGCCGCGATCAACCCCGGCAACTCCGGCGGGCCGCTGCTCAACCTGCGCGGCGAGGTGATCGGCATCAACACGGCCATCAACCCGCGCGCGAACACGATCGGCTTCGCGGTGCCGGTGAACATGGCGAAGGAGATCCTGCCGCAGCTGCGCTCGAGCGGGCACGTCACGCGCGGCTGGCTCGGCGTGCTGATCCAGAAGATCACGCCGGACCTCGCCGAGAGCTTCGGGCTCGAGGACGACGAGGGGGCGCTCGTCTCGCGCGTCGACCCGGCCGGCCCGGCGGCGGCCGCGGGCATCGAGCGCGGCGACGTGATCGTCGAGTTCGACGGCACGAAGATCGCGAGCATGGAGGACCTGCCGCGCAAGGTCGCCGCGACCTCCGTGGGCGCGAAGGTGCCGGTGATCGTCCTGCGCGACGGCAAGCGCAAGAAGATCGACGTCGAGATCGGCGAGCTCGCCGAGCCGGAGCTGGCGGACGCGAACGGCTCGCCCGCCGAGGAGAGCGGCACGGCGCGCTTCGGCATCAAGGCCCAGGACGTGACGCCCCAGATGGCGAAGCAGCTGGGGCTCGAGGAGGGTGACGGCGGCGTGGTGATCACGGGCGTCGAGCAGGGGAGCCCGGCCGAGGCCGCCAACTTGCGGCGTGGGGATGTGGTGTTGGAGGTGGACCGGCAGGAGGTCGGCAGTGTTTCCGAGCTGAAGAAGGCGCTGGACGCGGCTGAGGATGGGGCGCTGCTGCTGATTCGACGTGGAGAGAGCACGCTCTTCGTTGCTATGAAGGATGGGGCCTAGGGCGCGCGAGGGCGGGCCGGGGGCGACTCCGGCTCATGGCTCGCCCTGTCGGGCGGGGGTGGCGTCTTCCAGGTCCGAGTGCGGGCTGCGCTTTACTTCGCCTGAGCCGCCCCCGGCCCGCCCTCGCGGTCGGTGGTGGGCTTGAGGTCCCTCTCACGGCCCTGGGAGGGTTGAACGACCGGGGCTTGACGGCGCTGGGTGGTGCTTAGGCTTGTCGGCCTATGCGGTTCGACAAGCTTACGATCAAGAGTCAGGAGGGGCTTTCCGAGGCCCAGAATCTGGCGGGGGAGCGGGGGCACTCGCAGATCCTGCCGGGGCACCTTCTCCGCGCGCTGCTCTCGCAGCAGGACGGGGTGACGCTGCCGATCCTGCAGAAGCTCGGGGTTTCCCTCGATGCGCTGCAGGGGAAGGTGGAGGAGGCGCTCTCCGGGATCGCCAAGGTCCACGGCGGGGCCCAGGCGCAGATGTCGCCGGCGCTCTCCCTGGTGCTCGAGGCGGCCTTCACCGAGGCCGAGGCGCTCAAGGACGAATACGTCTCGACGGAGCACCTGCTGCTCGCCCTCGCCGCCGCCAAGGACGACCCGGCCGGCCGGGCGCTGGCGGACGCCGGCGCCACGCGCGAGGCCATCCTGAAGGCGCTCGAGGCCGTGCGCGGCAGCGCGCGGGTGACGGACCAGGACCCCGAATCGAAGTACCAGTCGCTGGCGAAGTTCGGGCGCGACCTCACCGAGGTGGCGCGGCTCGGCAAGCTCGACCCGGTGGTCGGGCGCGACGAGGAGATCCGCCGCGTGGTGCAGGTGCTCTCGCGCCGCACGAAGAACAACCCCGTGCTGATCGGCGAGCCCGGCGTCGGCAAGACGGCCATCGCCGAGGGCCTGGCCCAGCGCATCGTCGCCGGCGACGTGCCCGAGAGCCTGATCGACCGGCGCGTCGTCTCCCTCGACCTCGGCGCGCTCATCGCGGGCACGAAGTACCGGGGCGAGTTCGAAGATCGGCTCAAGGCAGTGCTTCGCGAGGTGCAGGAGGCCGAGGGCCAGATCGTGCTCTTCATCGACGAACTGCACACGATCGTCGGCGCCGGCGCGGCGGAGGGTGCAGCCGACGCGGCGAACCTGCTGAAGCCCGCCCTCGCGCGCGGCGACCTGCGCTGCATCGGCGCGACCACCCTCGACGAGTACCGCAAGCACGTCGAGAAGGACGCCGCCCTCGAGCGGCGCTTCCAGCCCGTGTTCGTCGGCGAGCCGACGGTCGAGGACACGATCTCGATCCTGCGCGGCCTGAAGGAGCGCTACGAGGTCCACCACGGCGTCCGCATCCAGGACTCCGCGCTCGTGGCCGCGGCGACCCTCTCCAACCGCTACATCACCGACCGCTTCCTGCCCGACAAGGCCATCGACCTCGTCGACGAGGCGGCGAGCCGCGTGCGCGTGCAGATCGACTCCATGCCCGAGGAGCTCGACGCCCTCGAGCGGCGCCGCGTGCAGCTCGGCATCGAGCGCGAGGCGCTCAAGAAGGAAAGCGACGACGCGAGCGTCGCGCGCCTGCCCGAGGTGGAGCGCGAGATCGCCGAGCTCGGCGACGAAGGCGCCGCCATGAAGGCGCGCTGGGAGAACGAAAAGGGCGCGATCTCGCACGTCCGCGAGCTGAAGGAGCAGCGCGAGACGCTGAACGCCGAGCTCGACCGCGCGCGCCGCGCCGGCGACCTCGAGCGCGCCGCCGAGATCCAGTACGGCCAGCTCGTCGAGCTCGAGAAGCAGCTCGCCGCCGAGCAGGAGAAGCTCGAGGCCGTCCAGGAAGAGGGCTCGCTCCTCTCCGAGGAAGTGACCGGCGACGAGGTCGCCGAGATCGTCTCGAAGTGGACCGGCGTGCCCGTGAGCAAGATGCTCGAGGGCGAGCAGGAGAAGCTCCTGCACATGGAAGACCGCCTGCACGCGCGGGTGGTGGGCCAGGACGAGGCCGTCACCGCGGTCTCGAACGCGGTGCGCCGAGCGCGCGCCAGGCTCCAGGATCCGGACCGGCCGCTCGGCTCGTTCATCTTCCTCGGGCCGACGGGCGTCGGCAAGACCGAGACCGCCCGGGCGCTCGCCGAGTTCCTCTTCGACGACGAACAGGCCGTCGTGCGCATCGACATGAGCGAGTTCATGGAGAAGCACTCGGTGGCGCGGCTGATCGGCGCGCCTCCGGGCTACGTCGGCTACGAAGAAGGCGGCCACCTGACGGAATCCGTCCGGCGGCGGCCCTACAGCGTGGTGCTCTTCGACGAGATCGAGAAGGCCCACCCGGACGTCTTCAACGTGCTCCTCCAGGTGCTCGACGACGGGCGGCTCACGGACGGACAGGGCCGCACGGTCGACTTCCGCAACGTCGTGCTGATCATGACCTCGAACATCGGCAGCCAGCACATCGTCGAGCTGAACGAAGAGAGCCAGCGCGAGACGATGAAGCAGCGCGTCGACGAGGCGCTGCGCGGGCACTTCAAGCCCGAGTTCCTGAACCGCGTGGACGACACGATCGTGTTCCACCAGCTCAAGCGCGACCAGATCGACGCCATCGTCGACATCCAGCTCGAGCGGGTGCGCAAGCTCCTGCAGGACCGCCGCATCGACCTCGAGCTGACCGAGGAGGCGCGCACGCTGATCGCCGACCGCGGCTACGACCCGCACTACGGCGCGCGGCCGCTCAAGCGCGTGATCCAGCGCATGGTCCAGGACCCGCTCGCGATGAAGATCCTCGAGGGCGAGTTCCCGGACGGGAGCAAGATCACCGCGGACGCGCGCGTGAACGGCGAGGGGCTCGAGTTCCGCAAGAACTAGCGGGCGGGGCGGCCCGCAACGAAAGACACGCCCCGGTGGCCGCGAGGCCGCCGGGGCGTGTTCTCGTTTGGCATCGAGGCCGCGGACGGCGCGCTAGAAGCGGCTCGCGTCGGCCTCCACCATCTGGCGCACGGCCTTCTCGTAGGCCGGGTCCGCGTCGATCAGGCGCAGGCCGAAGCCCGGCACACGGTGGCGGCCGGCGTCCTGCTTGGTGGTCCACCAGACCATGCCCGAGACGTCGGCCATCTGGCCGTCGGGCAGCCGGAAGCGCACGCGCACGGTCTCGCCCGAGGGCGGAATCGACGGCGTCCCGACGAACAGCCCGCCGAGACCGAGATTCCGGATCTTCCCTTCCCCGAGCTTCCCGCACGCCTTGAACTTGGCGACCAGCATCGTCGAGACTCGTTTGCTCTCCATACCCCTCCCCTTCCCTTGCTGGCTCCATCGACGCCGGCCCCGGCCGGGCCTGTGATCCGCCGCACGCGCGGCCGCCGGGGAGGGCAAAATCCGGGTATCCTCCTAGAACGCGCCCGGCGGAGAGATCACGACCCATGACCAAGTTCGAACTGGACACCGCGGTGGAGGCCACCGCGCCGGGGCGGTTCCGCGCCCGGCTCGACCCGGCGTGGTTCATCGTCGCCGGGCCGAACGGCGGCTACATGGCCGGCGTGATGCTGCGCGCAATCGAGGCCGCCGCCGAAGACGCCGAGCGCGAGCCGCGCTCCTTCACGGTGCACTACCTGCGCCGGCCCGAGGGCGAGGACGTCGAGATCGAGACCACCGTCGAGCGCGCGGGCCGCTCGCTCTCGACCATGACCGCCCGCATGCTCCAGGGCGACCGCCTGATCGCGATCGGCATGGCCGCCCTCTCGAAGCCGCGGCAGGGCCTCGAAATGCACGACGCCCGCATGCCGGAGGTGATCCCGCTCGAGCGCGCCGAGCCGCTCCCGCTGCGCCCCGGCGGCATGAAGCTCCCCTTCCACGAACAGGTCGACATGCGCTGGGCCATCCCGGAGCACCCGTGGTCGGGCTCGCGGCAGGGGCGCTCGGCGGCGTGGATCCGCCTCTCCGAGCCCCAGGCGACCGACGCCGTCGTCGTGGCCACCCTCGCGGATGCACTGCCGCCCGCGATCTTCTCGGTGGCGACGGAGCCCGGCAGCCTCGGCCACATCCCGACGATCGACCTCTCGGTGCACTTCCGCGCTCCGGAGGCCACCCGGGCGCTCGTGCCCGGCACCCACGTGCTGGCGAGCTTCCAGACGCGCGTCGTCGCCGACGGCTTTCTCGAGGAAGACGGAGAGATCTGGGCGCCCGACGGCACCCTGCTCGCGCAATCGCGCCAGCTCGCGATCCAGGCCTAGCGGCGGGAGCTACTCGTTCAGCTGCTCGGCGAGGTAGTTCTCCTTGCCGACTTCGTTGATGGCGTGGAGCTGGCCCTCGAGCCAGTCCGCGCCCTCTTCCTCGCCCTGGAGGATCTCCTCGAGCAGCGCGCGGGTGCCGTTGTCGCCCTTCTCGCGGCAGGCCTTGATGCCGGCGTTCAGGCGCTCGATGTTGTCGAGTTCCAGTTCGAGATCGAGCTTGTGCTGCTCGACGGGGTCCTCGCCCACCCGCACCGGGTTCAGGCGCTGCATGTTCGGCGTGCCGTCGAAGTAGAGGATGCGCTTGATCACGGCGTCCGCGTGCTTCATCTCGTCGATCGACTCGTCGTACTTCTGCTTGGCGAGGCGCACGTAGCCCCAGTTCTCGCACATGCGCGAGTGGATGAAGTACTGGTTGATCGCGGTGAGCTCCGCGGTGAGACAATCGTTCAGCCGCTCGATGATTTCGGGATCGCCCTTCATGTCTCGCCTCTCCTCGTTGGGGAAGAGGCGAAACTAGTCGGTCGGGCGCGGCTCGCCAACCAAACGAAAGCGGAATTCGATTTCAGGAGCGGGGGGCCGGCCCGGGCCGGCGGGCGGAAGCGGCGATCAGCCGGCTTCGGCGAGGAGCGGGCTCGTGATGGTCTCCATCTTCGCGCCGTCGAGCTCTTCGTTCACGATCTCGTGGACGACCGTCGCGCAGCCTCCACAGCCGGTGACGGCGCCGCACGCGCGTGCGACCTCGCCCACGGAACTCGCGCCCTCGCGGACGACTTTGCGGATCTGACGGTCGGTGATGCGGCGGCAATGGCAGACGATCAACGTGCGTTCTCCAGCGGCGCCCGGCGAGAGGAGCCCCCTCTCCACCGGATCGGAGCACAGCATACGAGCCTGAAATTGAAAATCAATGTCAATTTCGAAAAAGCTGAAAACGATTTGATGTCGGGGACTTGCGGCGGTGCATGCGCTGAAATGAGCTCGAACACGGGCCACGGGCCCCGAAAAGGGGTGCCTGGGGCTAGCCCCGGCCGAGCCCCGCGAGCCGCCGGGCCTCTTCGAGCACCGGGCCGCCGATCTCCCGGGCCCGCCGCACGCCCTCGGCGAGCACGTCCTCGACGTCGTCCGGCCGCTTCTCCCAGTCCTCGCGCGCCTCGCGCAGGGGCCCGAAGTGCGCGAGCACGCGCTCGAGGAGATCCTTCTTCGCGTCGCCGTAGCCGAGCCCGCCGGCCTCGGCGCGCGTGCGCATCTCTTCGCGCTCGGCCTTCGTCGCGAAGAGCGACCAGAGCTGGAAGAGCGGCGTGTCCCACTTCTTCGGTTCCTCGACGGGCACGGAGTCCGTGACGATCCCCATCACGGCCTTCTTCATCTTGCCCTTCGAAGCGAACATCGGGATCACGTTGCCGTAGCTCTTGCTCATCTTGCGGCCGTCGGTGCCGGGGACGACGGCGACCTCTTCGCGGATCATCGGCTCGGGGAGCTGGAAGAGCTCGCCATACGTATTGTTGAAGCGCGCGGCGATGTCGCGCGTCATCTCGATGTGCTGCTTCTGGTCCTGGCCGACGGGCACGACGTCCGGGTTCACGATCAGAATGTCCGCGGCCTGGAGCACCGGGTAGGCGAAGAGCCCGTGATCGGCCGATTGCCCCTGGGCGATCTTGTCCTTGTAGGAAACGGCGCGCTCGAGGAGCCCCATGGGCGTGAGCGTCGAAAGCAGCCAGGTCAGCTCGGTCACTTCCGGGAAGTCCGACTGGCGGTAGAGCGCGGCGCGGGCCGGGTCGAGGCCGCAGGCCAGGTAGTCGAGGGCGACGCCGCGGGTCAGCGCGCGGCGCTCGGCGGCGTCGCGCACCGAGTTCATCGAGTGGTAGTCCGCGATGAAGTAGAAGACCTCGTGGGCCGCCTGCAGCTCGAGCTGCGGCGCGAGCGCCCCGAAGTAGTTGCCGATGTGGAGCTCGCCCGAGGGCTGCACGCCCGAAAGCACGCGCATGGCTAGGACTCCTCCGCGAAGGCGAGCCAGTGGTGGAAGGCCGGGTCCGCGCCGCTCGTCACTTCGTGGAGGCGCTGGCCGAGCGCCTTCGTGACGGGGCCGGGGCAGGTCGTCCCGATGCTCTTCCCGTCGACGGAGGCCACCGGCAGCACGCCCGCCGTGGTCGCGGTGAGGAAGGCCTCCTCCACCTCGAAGAGTTCGTCCGGCCGGATCGGCTCCTCGCGGACGGTTCGGCCGTCGTGGCGGGCGACGTCGAGGATCGTCCGGCGCGTCACGCCGAGCAGCACGCGGCCCTCGGGCGGCGTGCGGAGCGTGCCCTCCGCGTCGACGAGGAAGACGTTGCACGTGGGCGCTTCGGCGAGGAAGCCGTCTTCGTCGACGAGCAGGATGTCGTCGTAGCCGTTCTTGCGCGCGCGCCACTTCGCGACCATGGGCGAGGTGTAGTTCGCGGCGACCTTGGCCTGGGGCGGCAGGATGTCCGCGCGGCGGTTGCGGCGTTCCTTCTCGATCCAGAGCTTCGAGGCCGCGCCCGCGTGGGGCGTGCCGGCGTTGTGGGCGATGATGTCGGCCACCGGATCGTAGGCGGCGATCGAAACGGAAACGCGCGCGTCCATCGGCACGACCTCGATCTCGATCGAGGGCAGGTACGCGCAGATCTTCACGCACTTCGCGCCCGGGTTCGCGCGCACGGTCTCGAGCACCGCGGCGCGCAGCTCCGCCGTGCCGCGCTCCTGGGGCAGGCCGACCAGCTCGTTCGAGGCGGCAAAGCGCTCGAGGTGCTCGTCGAGCCGGAAGACGGCGGCGCCGCGCGGCGTCTCGTGGACCGAGAGGAAGTCAAAGACCAGCGAGCCCCGCTGCATCGAGTGGGACATCACGTGGACCGTCGCCTCGGCCCAGGGGCGGAGGGCCCCGTCGACCCAGATCCGGCGGTCCGGCGCGCTTTGGCTCGGGGTGCTCACGGTGGGGAATGTATCGCAACTGGGAGCCGCATCCCCGCGGGGAAGCTCGGAAAATCCACCCCGGGAGGCCCCTCGGCGGCCCCTGGGACTCAGATTCCGCGCCACGCGCCCGGCCCTCGCGCCCACTTCCCCTGTGAGAGGGACAGGAGGAATCGAGATGAAGCAGGCCACCCGACGCGCGTACCGGTTCGTTTCCGACATTGCCGGGCTCTACAAGGAGCTCGCGATTTCGGCGAGTCGGCTCGTCGTTCGTTAGGCAGGCACCGCCTTTCGAGAGGGAGCCTGGCTCGAGCCTCCAAAGCTTTTCGCGGAGCGAGAGCCTTTTCACTCCTCAGCACTCGACCCACGCTGCACGGCACCGCAGCGTGGGTCGATTTGCGTCTGGGGCTGGGGTTCGGTCTCGTCCTCGGACCAGCGGCCTAGCTCAGCCCGACGCCCCAACCTGCTCGATCATGCGCTGGTAGATCTTCCGCTCGGGGGCGAGCTCGGCGGCGCGTTCGAAGGCGCGGCGGGCGCTCTCCGTGTCGCCGGCGGTCATGTGGACGCGGCCGAGGAGGAAGTGGGCGTCGTGGGCGTTCGGGCGGAGTGCAAGGCAGGCCTCGAGCGCCGCGATCGATTCCGGGAAGCGGCGGCGCTCGAACTGGAGCTTTCCGATCTTGAAGTAGGTCTCGGCCTTCGGATGGAGCTCGGCGGAGCGGGCGTAGGCGGCAATCGCCTCGTCCGGGCGGCCGCCGCGCAGGGAGACCTGGGCGAAGCCGTCGCGCCCGGCGGCGGAGTCGCGGCCGAGGAAGCGGAGCTGCTCGAGGAGCGCACCGCTCGCCTCGCGCTCTTCGAGGGCGATCAGGCGTGGGAGCCGGATCTCGCTCGCCCAGTGGCCGTAGAAGAGGATTGCCGTGCAGGCCGCGCCCGTCGCCCAGACCGCCGGGCGGAGCCAGCTTCGGCCGGCGCCCTCCCCTTCCCGTGAGTCGCCCGGGTCGCGCATCAGGAGCTTCGCCACGCGGCCATCGCGGAGCTTCCAGATCGCGCCGTCGAGGATGAAGTGGTGGAGGTTCACGATCGAGGCCACGAGCAGGCCGAGGCCGGCGTCGAAGGAGAGCCGGCCGAGGGCGTCGGGCGAGAAGGCGAGCACCGGCAGCACCCAGACGCAGGCGCCCGCGAGCATCGTCTTGCCGAGGTAGGGGCGCAGCCCACCCCAGTTGCCGCGGCCCTCGGCGAAGGCCGACGTCACCCACAAATACTGGAGCGAGTGCGCGATCGCGATCCACAGGAAGTACCAGCTCTCGGCCTGGAGGCCGAGCGGCCCGACGTTCTGCGCGAAGCCGAAGTGGCGCGCGAGCGTCGGCACCGCGAACCAGAGCGATTGGCTCGCCATGAGGAGCAGCGAGGGCACGATGGCGCGGAGCGAAGCGGCGCTCCGCCAGAGCCCCGCCACCGCGTAGAGCACCGCGCCCGCGTAGGCCACGAACACCGCCGAGAGCAGCCAGCCCGTGTAGGGCTGCGGGAGGCCGAGGGGGAGGAAGTGGTAGCCGCCCTCCGCGTAGGCCAGCGGCGTGTAATTCACGAAGCTTCCGCGGCCGTGGGACATCAGGAAGGTGAGGAGGAAGGAGAGGAAGAAGGTGAGGTAGAGGGCGCGTTTGGTGCGCGCGTCGAAGGCGATGCCGCGGCGGCGCAGGAACATCACCGCGAGGCCGTAGTTCTGGCCGGCGTAGTGCCAGGGGCTCCAGGTCATGTAGAGCGTGAGGAGGGCCGAGCCGACGATCGGGATGTGGACGCCGGCCGCGAAGGCGAGCAGAAGGAGCAGGGTCGTGTGCACGGCGAAGAGGCGGTAGGCGCGGCGGTCTTCGCGCTGCTCGTAGACACGCAGGAGCGTCGCGCCGTAGTGCGGCGTCGAGAAGACGAGCACCGCGAGCGGGATCCAGGTGGCGCCGCCCGCCTGGCGGATCGATTCGCCGCCCACGGCGAGAAGCGCGAACGCCGCGAAGTACCAGAGGCCGCAGCCGAAGACGAGATCCGTCGTGGGGCCGTGCAGCCAGGCGGCGGAGCGGGCCGGTGCGGTGGCGGCGGTCATGGCGTGAGTGCGGGCGCGCCGCCGGCTCGCGCGGCCTAGCGGCTGGCGACCGTTTCGGGCCGCTCGATCGGCTTGCCGCCCGTCCACTCGCTGCGGTCGAGCCCGGCCGGATCTTCCGCATCCGCGCGGCGGCCGTGGGTCAGCATACGCGGCTCGTTCACCTTCACCCAGGCGCGCGCGGCCAGCGTGAGCGCGAAGAGCAGGCAGACCCCGGCGAGGCCGAGGAAATCAGAGGGCACCAGGCCGAAGAACTTCCAGGAATACGTCGTGGCCACCCAGAGGGCCTTCTGGACCGCGCCGACCATCAGGCACGTCCAGCCGAGCAGGATCAACAGATCGATCAGGGGCAACATCGGCATGTCGGGTCCTCCCGGGGGGAGTCCCATCTTAAGGTGCGGGCGCAGCCGGGGTCAATCCGCGCCCAGCGCGCGGCCGCCCCCTCCCGGGCGCCCCACCCTTCCAAAACCGGCAACGAAACCGCAGGCTTGCCCCCCAGCGCCGCCCGCCCGGACCCGCTAGAATCCGGCGCCCGGCACCCAAAGGCTTCGCCCGAAGCCCGCCGGCCGAGCCGACGTAGCTCAGTTGGTAGAGCAGCTGATTCGTAATCAGCAGGTCAGCGGTTCAAATCCGCTCGTCGGCTCCATCCTTTCGCGGGGTTACCAATGGTGCCCCGGAGCGCTCGCCGGCCTGGCAAGCACATGGCAAGCGCAGACCGTCTCTTCTTGGGCGGTCTCCGCTCGACAGGCATCACCTCAGCTCTGCCCTCAGCGGTCCGCCGATAGAAGCGCCAGGCGGCGACGAGCAAGGGAAGCCGAGAGACCCATAGCCTCGAGTCAGGCCGAGCGAACTCGAGTCCTCTCTCGTGCCGGATCAGCAGGGGTCGACTGCGGCAACCGGCGCCGATAGGCGTACTTGAGATCATCCTTGACTCGGCGCTGCCATCGGGCGCCCTCAAGGCGATCCTCACTCGTAGGCCCGGCGAGAGCTTTGATGCCGTGTGCGAGGAACAACCTGTATCCTTGTCGCGAAATGGAGCGAGCCAGGCCCGTAGTCGAGGTACTTCATTCTCAGGGCTGCCCGAACTTCGAGCCGACTCTGCGGCTCGTACGCGCGGTACTCGACGAACTCGATGTCAAAGCGGAAGTCCGCGAGCTGGTGGTCGAAAGCCAAGCGGATGCAACCCGCTGGCGGTTTTTGGGCTCTCCGACCGTTCGGATCAACGGCAAGGACATCGAGCACCAAGTAGCGGGACGCGCGGACTTTTCGGTCGCCTGCCGATTGTACGAGGGCGGTGGCGTCCCGCCCAGGGAGCTCTTAGTCGAACGCCTGCGGCGAGCCCTCGGGCGCGGCTAGGCCGCTGTGTTCCTCGCCATGGCTGAACCACCGATAGAGAGCCGGAATCACGAGCAGCGTCAGAACCGTCGAACTGAGCAATCCACCGACCACCACCGTCGCGAGTGGCCGCTGAACCTCGCTGCCGGTCCCCGAAGAGAACAGGAGCGGGAGCAAGCCGAGGGCGGTGGTAGCGGCCGTCATCAAGACCGGCCGCAGCCTGAGACACGCGCCCTCGATTGACGCCTCGTCCACGGGTCGCCCTTCTGCGACGAGCTGATTCAGATACGTCACGAGCACCATCCCGTTCTCCAAGGCGATGCCGAAGAGCGCGATGAAGCCGACCGACGCTGGCACTGAAAGGTTCTGTCCCGAGATCCACAGCGCGACGACACCGCCCACCAACGCGAGAGGAATGTTGAGGACGATGAGCGATGCATTCCGTAGCGAGTTGAAGCTCGAGAACAGCAGAACGAAGATGACGATCAGCGTGATCGGAACGACCACGGCAAGCCTGCGGTTGGCCTCCTGTTGCAGGCGGAACTGGCCTCCCCAGGTCAGGAAGTACCCCGCAGGCAGTCTCACGCTCTCATCGATTGCGGCCTGCGCCTCTTCGACGAACGTGCCGATGTCGCGATCCAAGACGTTGCATTGAATCGTGATGAAGCGCTGGTTGTCCTCCCGAGTGATCTGCCGCGGCCCTACGCGTTCGTCGATCGCTGCCAGCTCGGACAGTGGCGCTCGGATGTCGTCTGGGCCAGCAACCAGGATGTTTCCGATCGCCTCGGACGTCGAACGGTACTCGGGCGCGAAGCGAACGAAGATGTCGAAGCGGCGAACACCCTCGAAGATCTGCCCGGCCACCTCGCCACCCACGGCGGCCCGAATGGTTTGTTGTACGTCCTCGACGTTCATGCCGTAACGAGCGACCGCATGGCGGTCGACGCGGAGGACGAGTTGTGGCGTGCCGGATACCTGGTCGACCTGGACGTCTGCGGCACCCCGAACCTTGCTCACCACCTGAGCAACCTCTTGGGCTTTCTCGGCTAGCGCGTCGAGGTCATCCCCATAGAGCTTGATCGCCAGTTCCGCCCGAACGCCTTCGAGGAGTTCGTCGATCGTCATGGCGATCGGCTGGGTGAAGTTCGTGAGCACACCCGGGACACGACCAATGCCCTCGCGGATCACTTCCTCGAGCTCTTCCTGAGAACCGACGCTCCACGACTCCCGCGGGCCAAGAAGGATGTACATCTCCGCACTGTTTACAGGGTCCGCATGTGCACCCACCTCGCCACGTCCGATTCGAGTGACGACGCCCGTCACCTCTTCGACGCCCATGAGGCGGCGCTCGACGATCATGGTGACCCGCTTGCTCTCGGCCAGGGAAATCGACGGTGGCATCGTCAGCCGCAGGACGAGCGTTCCTTCCTGGAGTCGCGGCGTGAACTCCGAACCTAGAAACGGGACGACCGCGACGCCAACGGCCAACAATCCAGCCGCCACCGAGACGGCCAACGGTCGGTGTCGCACGAAGCGAGCGACGATGGGCCGGTAGACTCGGAGCGCGAACTGCATCCGATCGACCCTGCTGCCCTGACTTCTCGGTGCTCGCATGACTGTCAGGGCCAGCATGGGTGCGAGCGTCAAGGCGAACGCCAGGGAACCTCCCATGGCGAGCGCGACCGTGTACGCGAGCGGCCGGAACGTCTTTCCCTCCACGCCCTGGAGCGCGAAGAGCGGGAGGAACACGATGATGATAATGGAGATTGCGAAAGCGATCGGCCGCGCCACTTCGGCGCATGCCTGCAACACAACGTCCTTCCGTGACGCCTGGTCGCCGCGTTCGCGCAAGAGGCGATCGACATTCTCGACGAGAACGATCGTACCGTCAACCATCATCCCGATCGCGATCGCTAGACCACCCAGGGACATAAGATTTGCTGAGATTCCGAACCGGCCCATGCCGAGCGTCGCGAAGAGGACGGAGAAGGGAATGGAGAGTGCCACCACGACGCTTGGACGGAGGGCTCCCAGGAAGACCACGATTACGAGAGAGACGAGGACGATGCCCTGGATGAGTGCGCTCTGGACCGTCCAGACGGACGCCTGCACGAGGGTCTTCTGTTCGTAGTACGGAACGATTCGAACGCCCGGAGGGAGTGCGTCGTTGATGGAGGCAATCTTCTCCTCGACGCGCTCGATCACAGTCGAAGCGTTCGTACCGAACAGTTTGATGACCATTCCGGCCACCACTTCTTCGGTGCCGTTTCGGGTCTGGAGGCCACGCCGCAGGGCTCCTCCGACGTTGATGTCTGCCACCTGGCCGAGGAAGACCGGCGTTCCGTCCTTCGACTTCAGGACGATGTGTTCGAGATCCCTGAGGTTCGTCGCGAGGCCTTCGGAGCGAACGACGTACTCCTCGGCGTTCCGCTCGATGAACTGCGCGCCGACATTGAGGTTGTTCTCGCGGATCCGATCGATGACGTCGCCAATCGTCAGGTCGTAACGGAGAAGGTTCTCCGGATGGACAGAGACATGAAACTGCTTCTCGTGTCCGCCAATACCGAGGACTTCCGTAACACCGGGAACCGTCTGTAGCTGGAACTTGACGATCCAGTCCTGAATGGTTCGAAGCTGTTCGAGCGTGTACTGACCGCTCTCGTCGGCGAGGTAGTAGAAGAGGACGAGGCCCATGCCGGTCGAGATCGGCCCCATCTCGGGCTCGCCGAATCCTTCTGGAATCTGCTCTCGTGCTTCCTGGAGGCGTTCGCCAACGAGCTGGCGCGCGAAATAGATGTCTACGTCATCCTGGAAGTAGACATTGACCACGGAGAGCCCGAAGTTGGAGACCGACCGGATCCTCTCCAGCCCAGGCAAGCCGTTCATCGCGGCCTCCACCGGGTATGTCACGTACTTCTCGACGTCCTCCGGCGACAGGCCTTCGGTGGTCGTGAAGACCTGCACGAGATTCGGGGAGACGTCGGGGAAGGCATCGACGGGCAGCGCTCGATAGCCCTGCACGCCGGCGGCGGCGATGAGCAACCCCAGCGCGAAACCAAGCAGGCGATTCTCGAGTGCGAACCGAATCATGGCATGCATGGTTAGTGACCGTGCCCTTCCCCAAGCTCACCGCGTTGCATCTCAGCCTTCAGCGTGAATCCGCCCGCGGACACGAAAGCCTCACCCGCTTCGAGGCCTCGGGTGATCTCGACGAAATGGGGATCCGTACGGCCGACGTGGACCGGCCGCGGAGCGAAACCGTCGTCGTCTTTCACGAAGACGACGGGCACGTCTCCGATCGTCTGAATCGCTTCCTTGGGAACCGCTACGGGGACGTCGGTGCTCTCGGTCTCGACCCGGCCAGTGACGAACAATCCGGGGCGCCAGTGGCCGGTTGCGTTTTCCAAGATGGCCCGGACGGCAGCCGTTCGGGTCGCCTCATCGACGACTGGCGCGATGTAGCTGACGAGCGCCTCGGTTTCCGGCAGACCATGACCAGCGGAGATATGCACCTGCTGGCCAATCTTCAGGAGAGGCAGGTGCTTCTGGAACGCTTGAAAGTCCACCCAGACGGTGGAGAGATCGGCGACGACGAAGAGATCCTGATCCGTGGCAACGGACTCGCCGACTGAGACGTGCCTCCCGATCACGACGCCTTCGAGAAGCGACGTGACGGTGTAGGTCGAGAGGCTTTCACTGCTCTCGATCGAAGCGAGGCGGTCGCCGCGATTCACGCGATCGCCCACCGCTTTCTCGACGGATTTCACGATTCCTGGAAAGCGCGGTGCGATGTGGGCGATTCGTTCCGCGTTGGGCCGAATCTCACCAGGGAGTTCAACCGTAGTCGCGATCCGCCCAGGCTCAGCGACGGAGATCTCGATGCCAAACTCCTGGAGCTCCCTCTCAGAGAGGACGAGCTCACCTTCATGGCCGCCGTCGTGCTCCTCTTGGGCCTGAGTCGGCTCGGCTTCTTCTTTGACACAGGCACCGCCGAGGGATAGAGCGAGGACGAGCAGAAGCATCGAACGGAGAGATTGAGTCTTCATTTCAGTTCTTCCCCTGGATGAGGCTTTCCATTGGCTCGCCAACGAGACGTTCGACCTCAGCCGTCGCCGCGTGATACCGCGCGAGGGCGTCCACGTATTCGCCCTTCGCTTCGAAGAGCGTGCGCTGCGCGTCCAGGACGTCTACGTACCGGAAGAGGCCTCGTCGGTAGCCGTCTCTCGTGCCTTCGTAGGCAGCCTCCGCCTGTGGAAGCACGTCGTCCCGAAGAGATCGAGCTTGTGCGTGGCTGCTGGAGGCCTCGGCATGGGCGGCGATGAGGGCACGGCTCACTTCGAGCTGTCGAGCACGCCCCAGGGCACGCGTCCGACTGACCTCGGCCAGGGCGGCAGCGGTGGCACCTTGGTTCCGATCGAACAGCGGAATGGGAATCTCCAGGCCGAACAGCAGAGCGGTGTCATCGGATTCTTGGAGGCGTCGAACACCCAAGCCGGCGGTGACGTCTGGGATTGCCATGGCTCGGGCGAGGTCGAACTCAGCGTGACGGCGGTCGTTCTCCGTCACCCACCGAGCAAGATCCGGGTTCTGAGCCAAGGCCCTTGCGATCCTCTCCAGGCTGGGAAGCTCCCGAAGCTCGTAGAGGTCGCCCTGGACGTCACGAAACCCGGGCTCTGTGACACCCCAACTCGACGCGAGTTGTCGCCTTGCCGCTTCGAGCTCTGCCCTCCGTCGGTCGAGTACGACTTCGAGGGTCGCCAGCTCGACGGTGGATCTTGCCTGCTCCACGGCGGAGGCGGCTCCAGCGCGAACACGCGCTCGGGTGGCGTCGAGTGACTCGGTGGCGAGAGCCAAAAGATCGGCGGCGAGCTGGAGCCGCTGTTGACTGGCCAACACGGCGACGAACCTCTGGGTCGTCCGTGTCAGAACATCCAACCGGGTGGCTTCGTAGTCCCAGCCCGAAAGCTCGCGCTCGAGCATCGCGACCCGGCGTCGCTTCGCCCGTTTCCCGCCCAGCTCCACGAGCTGGCCGAGGGAGACCGTGGTCTCTGCGGCGTCGTAGCCTCGGAAGTCCCCGCTCCCGGCGAAGTTCTCACCTTCGATCGCGACAGCGGGGTTCGGAAGCAAGCCAGCTTGCAGCGCCCGTGCCTCGTCGGCACGAACACGCCAGGCAAAGGACTCCAGCGCCGGGCTAGCCCTAAGGGCGGCTGCGAGGCTTTCAGAAAGGGTCAGAGAGCCCGCAGGCTCCTCGAAGGGCTCGCGCATTCGGGGCTCGTCCAACGTCGCTGGAGAGATCGCTTCGATGTCGTGGCCCAGCGGGCTGGTGGGAGGCAGGCCGGGAAGTTGGCCAGCGCACGCCTGCGTCACTGTCGCTAGCGCCGCGAGCCATAGCGGCTGTCGCCAGGAACTTTGGCACGTCGAGATACTCTTCACGTTCGTTACTCCACGAGAAAAGGGGTCGTCGAGCGTTCGCGGGACGCAAGAGACGGCACACTCGTGCCGAGCGCGTTTCCGCGAAGCTCAGAGGATTCGTGGAGAGCGAATCAGAGAAGGAGGACGGTCGTTCGATGGAGCCGGAGGCCCGGCGGACTGGTCGGCGTCCGGGCCAAACCCTCGAGAGCCTGCCCAGGGCTAGGGACCGAGAGCGGGGAAGAGAGGGCAACGACGAGCGGTGCGATGTCCGAGCCGTCGTCGGCCGAGCCGACGAGTTCGGGACTGCAATGAAGTGGACTGTCTTTGCAGTCCGAGGCGGAAGCCAACACGGTCGCGGCGTCGGCCATGTCGAACGCTTCAGCCGTCTGGCAGATAGCCACCGAGGCATGTTGAAGTTCGACGGCGCGGTGATCATCAGACCCGACACAGAAGACCGCGCCACCCGCGAACGCCACATCTGCGAAGAGATGGAGCAACGCGGTCGCGAGAAGCAGGCGATGTCCGGATCTACGTGTCATCGACTCCCGGCCTTCTGGGGTCTCTCGGCGTTTAACACGCCTCGCTTGAGCGCACAACATCGAGCCGCGGCCTTTTCACCCCACGGTCAACCTTCTCGACCACATTCTGCTCATTCCTACTCGAACGCCTCGAAGCCCTCTCGCACGATCCAGGGGACCATGAGCAGCGCCGCCACGGAGTCCGCCCACCAGGCGCCATAGGCTGCGTTGGCGCCAAGCCCCAGCAGGAGTACGAGCGAGAGATACGAGCAAGCGAACGTCTCCTTGGCGTCCGCCACCAGCGCAGCACTTCCTAGCGCACGGCCGGTCTTGAGCTTGGCGAACGCGAGAAACGGCATCACGATCAGCGAAAGGGCTGCCAGACCGATCCCCACCGCACTGACCTCGGCGACCTCCCGAGCCCAGAGTGCGGTACCTGCCTCGTAGAGGATGTAGAGCGCAAGGGCGAAGAACGTCACCCCGACGATTCGCAAGGCGCGGCGCTCGTGCTCTTCGGCTTCTTCCTCCGACGCCCCCCGGAGCTCGGCCCGAAGCCGGCGATAGAGGGCGGACGCAGCGATGGTCTCGATGACACTATCGATGCCGAAACTGATGAGAGCCACGCTTCCAGCAAGCCACCCTGCCCCGATGGCGATCAACGCCTCGATGACGTTCCAGGAGACCGTGAGGACTTCGAGGCGCACGCCCCTCCGAAGTAGATCGGAACGAGCGCTCATGCGCTGGCGGTCCGCGTCGGCTCGACTGGCCGCCGAAGCCTTCCCATGCCCGGGAAGAAGCGACCGACCCGCGCGGCGTACGCCTCGTAGGTCCGTCCGTGGGTCTTCAGCAGGTACGGCTCCTCGACGACCCGGACCTGTGCCTCGATTCCAGCCACGGTGAGCACACACCCAAGGAGCACCAGGACGTTGGGGACCAGGAGGAGGAAGCCTGCGGCGGATAGAAGCATGAATGTGAAGATCGGATTCCGAACCCACGCGAAGAGGCCGTCGGTCACGAGCGCCGTCCTCTCCGACTCGTCGACGCCGACCCGCCATGAGGTTCCCATGCCTTGCTGCGCGACGAGCCCGCCGACGATCCCGACGAGCGCGAGCAGAGCACCCAGCTGATGGACCCCGCTTGAGGAAACCAGAATGGAACCTCCGGACCAGCCCCGGAGCGCTCCGATCGGGGCGAGTGCCGCCAGCATGAACCCGAGGCTGACGGATCTTCCGGCGAACCACTGAAGGGAGCCCAGCCCCCCGTGGAACCCCTTGATCCCCGTAGATCCGGTATTGCGCCAATGGAGAATGGTCCGCAGAACGAACAAGCCGAAGAACCAGAGCACCCAGATCGCCAGAGCGAGACGCGGCATCGTCTATTTGCCTCCGATCACGTCGCTCAAGATCACAGGTATCGCGGAACCGTACGGCGGTACGCCACGTAGGGCTCGCCGTACTGCTCTTCCAACCAAGGCTCTTCCGCCAAGGGCGCCATCAACAGCACGAGGGCGGTCAACAGGTGCGTCACTGCGACGATCCCGGAGTTCGCGAAGACCACCACGCCGACAAACAGCAAGAAGTCCCCGACGTATTGCGGGTTGCGGGTCATGAGATAGGGGCCCTGAGCCACCAGCTCGTCCGCTAGACCGGATGTCTTCCGTGCGCCCAGGGTCGCGATGCCCCAGCTGACCAACGCAGATCCCAAAGTGATCAGAGGGATAGCGAGCCAGAAACGAAGGCCGCTCGACCAGGGCCCGCTGTTCCAATCGAGGAAGATGAAGACCGGATTGGTGATGAACACGAATCCGAACAGGAACCACATCACGTAGTACCAGACGTTCGGGCTGGTCATCGGGTAGATGCGCCGCGCTGGGAAAGCGATGCACCAGAACGCGCCTACGAAGAGCGAGATGTGCGCAAGCAGGTTCGCGTACAGAAGAAGCTGCGCCCAAGAGGCAGTCATCATTCACTCCACTCCTGCTCACTCGCTCTCATGGCTACGAGCCGCCCCCCGGCGCGTGTCGAAGATGTTCACGGGAGAGGTCGAGGAGCATCCGGACGTGCGCATCGTCGAGGCTGTAGAACATCATCCGGCCGGCACGTCGGACCTTCACGATGCCGGCGGTTCGGAGCAGGCGGAGGGCATGGGAGACGTTGGTTTCCGGCGTGCCCGTCGCAGCCGAGAGGTCGCAAACACACAGCTCCCCCGCCTCGAGGAGCGCGTAGAGGAGTCGCGCTCGCGTTCCGTCGCCCAGGAGGCGAAAGAGCTGGGTGAGCTGTTCGACTTCGTCGTCGGGCAGCAGAGCATCCCTCGCTGCCGAGACCCGCGTCTCATCGACGACCTTCACCGTACAGGCGTCCAGCCCGACCACGTCGCGCGCCATAGCAGGCCTCCCTTTAAGAATAGACATCTGAATAGCTAATCATATATTGATTGACAAGCCGGCCACGTCGGAGACGGGCCGGAGGGGGTCGCCAGCATGATTCTGAACCAGAGTCGAGTTCGCCTTGATTGGCAACCCCCATGCGGTCAGCAGTTCAGCGCCACGTCAAGGCGCAGAAGCTGCTGCGGATGGGGAAGGGGTGGACGGGCGTCGTGCCCTAGAGATCGGATATGGGCGAGGCGTACGGACTCCGCTGACCCTCGAAGTGTTCGGCGCCGAGGGCGCCGATAGGCTTGCTTCACATCATCCTTGACCGGCGCTGCCACCGGGCGACCTCTAGGCCATCTTCACTCGTAAGCCTCGCGAGGGCCTCAAGGTCGCAGGCGCTCGGTCCGCATGTGCCTGCGGCTTCTGGCGACTCCAACCGAGCATTCTGCTTCTCGGGATCGCGCAGGCTTGGCGCTGGCCACGCAGCCAACACGAACCAAACGACAGTTGTCTCGGCCTGGATGCGAATTCTCGCATGCGTTTGGCCAGAACACTCTGGCACACGTCTTGCGAATCCCGAGGAGAATGAACCTTCTCACGGAACAAGACGCAGCGAATCGCCTCGGCTTGAGCGTCCGAACCTTGCAGAAGTGGCGACTTCAGGGGAATGGGCCGGGTTTCCTCAAGCTCGGGAACGCTGTCCGCTACGACCCCGCCGACCTCGACGAGTACATCTCGTCGGCTCGTCGGAGGTCGACCTCTGATCCGGGCCGAGGGGCAGAAGCGTGCCGAGTTCCGTCGAAGGAACCGAGACGATCGTCGTCTCAGGCTCGCTGAAGTGTCGCCTACGCGGAGCCGGCGGGTCTTCTTCTGCGCGGCTTGCGTGGGGCTCTCCATTGCCCCTCTCGCGGGCTGGATGGGTGTCCGCGTCAACTGGACGTCGTCGATGCCAGTGGGTCTCTACTTGAAGACCACTCCCGAGCTGGTGGCAGGCTCGCGTGTCCTGGTCTGCCTTCCATCGGAGGTCTCAGCCGTCGGCAGATCGCGTGGCTACCTGCCGGCAGGCGACTGCCCCGATGGCAGCAGTCCGATCCTCAAGCAGATCCTGGCTCTTCCTGGCGACCACGTGGACCTGCGTCGAGACTGGCTTGCCGTGAATGGTCGCGAGGTCGACAACAGCGAGATTCGGACCTCGGACACCCTCGGACGGAAGCTCGAGCATGTGGCGTTCGGGTCCCGGACGGTTGAGAACGGCGAGCTGTGGGTCGTGGGATCGAATCGTGAACGCAGCTGGGACAGCCGGTACTTCGGGCCCATTCCGACCGAGAGCGTCATCGGCGGCGCTCGGCCGCTCGCGACGATCGATCTCGGAAAGCGGTGAGCACGCGACGGCAGCGGCCCGGTCGGATCCAGACGGATCGTGACAAGGCGCCCGAGAAGGTGCCTCAACGGGAGCTACAGACCGGAGACGGTTCATCGGCTTCGCCGTCGCGGCACGAGCCGAAGCAAGACGGACCTGCGACCGCCCGTCTTCGCCCCTCCAAGATCCGGAGAGAGGCGGGCGGCGCCGGGGCACTGCGGCGCGTCTCGAGCAGCATTGCTGGCGGCCGGAGGCGTCACGGCGGCTATCGCCCGTCAGCGCTGGCTCGAGGTAGCAGCCAGCAGCGGAGCCTGGTCAAGGTCTCCTTCGCTCCGACCGGGAAGCCGGGCCGGTGGAGAGCGCACGGCCACTACCTCAGTCGAGCTGGCGCCCAGCGTGAAGGGGCTCGGGGACTCGGATTCGACGGTCAGGGAGATGACGTCTACGTGCCCGATCGCTTCGACGAGTGGCAGAAGGCCGGAGACCGCAGGCTCTGGAAGCTGGTCGTCTCCCCGGAGGCCGGCGGCCAGGTCGATCTCCGTGCACATGCGCGCTCATTGGTCGCCCAGGTGGAAGAGGACCTGGGGACTCGGCTGGAGTGGGCCGCGATCGACCACTACGACACCGATCATCCGCATGTCCACATCACCGTGCGCGGCGTGGACGACCATGGACGAGAACTGAGATTCCCTCGGGACTACGTGCAACACGGAATACGGGGGCGCAGCCAGGAACTGCTGACCCGGTCCTTGGGCCCACGCCTGGAGATGGATCGTCGACAGGCGCGCGAGCGGGCGGTGGACAGCCCTCGTGTCACGGAGATCGATCGGGCTCTGCGACGCCAGGCGACGGAAGGCGGTGTCGTACAGCTCTCCGAGCCCGTGCCGGCCCATCCGCGCGCGCAGGAACGCCGGCTCCAGAACCTCCGGAGGCTCGCCTACCTCGAGGCGCTGGGCCTGGCGCAGCGCCTGGATGACCGGTCGTGGAGACTCTCCGAGCACCTCGAGACTGGCCTCCGGCAGATCCAGGTGTCGGGCGACATTCAGAAGAGCCTCGCGAGTGCCGGAATCGGAGTCTCGGACCGCCACGCTCCGGTAGCCCTGAGACACCTGGAGCCCGGTGAGGAGCTGCGCGGTCGCGTGGCCGGCGCAGCCTTCGACGAGTCCCGCGACCAGCCCTTCCTCATCATCGAGGGTACGGACGGGCAGCGGCACGTGATCCCGCAGTCGCCCTCCATCCAGCGGCTGCGCGGCGAGGGGCGCCTGCGACCCGGGGAGATCCTCACGATCCACGCCTGGGATCGGGACGGCACCACGAGGATCGCTACTCGCGAGCACGGCTCGCTCCGGCGGCTTCGGCAGGTGGACTCGGCTTCGACCCCCTTGGACCTGGACGCCATCGCCTCCGTACGCGCTACAGGGAGCATCTCAGCGCCGCCGGAACGGAGCCAGGGGTTCCTGCGTCGCTGGTGGGAGGCGGTTCACGCTCGCGCGGCGGTGCTCGAGCGGGCAGGCCTGATTCGTCGGGCGGGACGTGGTCGGGATTCCGAGGCCTACATCGCCATAGGAGGTGCCGAGCGGATGGTAGAAGCCAGAATGACCCAGCGCGAGCGCACGCCGCTCTCCCTGGAGGAACTCCAGAGCCGGCACGGCAAGCCCCTCCGCATGGCGGAATCGGTGGCGGGCCGGGTGCATCGCGGCCGCTTGGTCGGGTACGCCGAGGACGCGGACGGTGACCGGCATGCTGTGCTCGACACGGGCCGCGAGCTGACGGCCATCCCCACGGCGGATACTGCGGAGCTCGGCCATGACGTCCGCGCGCGGTCGCAGCTGGCCGCCGAGGAGGAGCGCGAGCAGCGACGCGTCCGCTGGGCCTTGGACGACCTGGAGCGGAGCCACCAGCGCGACCGGGGTCGGTAGCGTCCCTCGACGAAGCGCACCACACGCGGTCGGGCCACGGGACCACCGAGATGGCATACTGTGGGTCCCCTCCGATGACCGGTCTTCCACGGCCTGAAGGCCGGTCATGCAACAAGCCAAGTCTCTCTACCGTCTCCCGCCCAGCAGTGAGCGAAACACCGCCGCCGGAGTGCTCGCCGGCTCTGCCGTCGCGATCGTCGGTTGTTTGCTCTTGGTCCTGTGGGCCGTGACCCAGTGGGCCGCCTGGAAGCTCAGCTACCAGGCAGGCCTCGGACCGCCGCTCTTCGTCGCCTCCGCTTCTGAACGTCTCTGGCTCGGAGGCATCTCAGGCGCGGCGCTGGGCGCGGCGGTCGCCGCCCTCGCCTTCCCCCGCCTGCGGCCCTGGTCCACTGGTTGCCTGCTCGTGGCCATCCTGGCTGCGGCAGCCTGGATGGGCCCCATCTACGCGCCGTGGGACTTCTTCCGGTGGGAGCTCCGCTTCGGTCACGTTGCCGGGACGGAGGCCGTCTGGCAGACCGGACACTGGTTGATTGGCGTTCCCGCGCACTTCGTCTTCGTCGTCGGAATCGCATTGGCCGTTCGCCGGGCCCGACGAGTCGGGGGACGCAGCGACAGCCACGGCTCCGCGCGCTGGGCCGACCGGAGCGACATCGAGAAGACCGGTCTCCTAGCCGACGCCGGCGTCTACGTCGGTGCCATCCGGCGCCGAGGCCGGCTTCAGCCACTGCGCCACGACGGCCCCCAGCACGTCCTCGGCTTCGCTCCCTCGCGCTCGGGAAAGGGCGTCGGATGGGTGATCCCCACCCTGCTCTCCTGGCCGCACTCCGTCCTGGTGAACGACATCAAGGGCGAGAACTGGGCTCTCACCGCCGGCTGGCGGCAGCGCGAGCTCGGCAGCCGATGCCTACGCTTCGACCCCACCTGCGAAGACGGAACCGCCGCCCGCTACAACCCGCTCCTGGAAGTCCGCCGCGGCCCGCAGGAAATCCGCGACGTCCAGAACATCGCCGACATGCTCGTCGATCCGGACGGCGATGGCGTGAAGGACCACTGGGACTTGACCGCGCAGGAGGTGCTCACCGGCACGATCCTGCACGTCCTCTACGCCTGCCGGGACAAGAGCCTCCGTGGGTGCCTGGATCTCCTCACCGACCCCCAGCGGGCCATCGATGAAGTGCTCAACGACATGCTCGCAACGAAGCACGATCCGTCCCTGGAGCGGGGCTGGCTCGATCCGAGCAGTGGCAAGGCCACCCCCACGCACCCTGCCGTCGCGCGGGCTGCGCGGTCGCTCCTCAACAAGTCAGACAACGAGCGCTCGAGCGTTCTCTCCTCGGCCATCAAGTTCCTGAGCCTCTACCACGACGACCTGGTCGCGGCGAACACGGGCTGCTCCGACTTCAGCATCAGTGACCTCATGCACCATGAACGCCCGCTGAGCCTGTACCTGACCGTCCCCCCGTCGGACCTGAGCCGGACCCGGCCACTCCTGCGGCTCCTGATCAACCAGATCGGGAGGCGGCTGACCGAACGAATGGAGTTCCGCAGTGGCACACCGGCCAGCGCCTATCGTCACCGCCTCCTCCTCATGCTGGACGAGTTCCCGAGCATGGGCCGTCTCGATTTCTTCCAGACCCAGCTGGCCTATCTGGCCGGCTACGGCATCAAGGCGTACCTCATCGCGCAGGATCTCTCACAGCTCTACGCCGCCTACGGCCGCGACGAGAGCATCGTCTCGAACTGCCCGATCCGCGTCGCCTACGCCCCCAACAAGGTCGAGACGGCTCGCCTCCTCTCGGACATGGCAGGCGCCATGACCGTGCACAAGGAGACCCGGACGTACACCGGGAACCGCCTCAACCCGGTGCTGATGCACGTCATGGCTTCGGAGCAGGAGTCGCAGCGACACCTGCTGACGCCCGACGAGGCGATGCGACTGCCGGAGGACGCGAGCCTGATCTTCGTGTCCGGGGCTCAGCCGATCCTGGGGGCGAAGTTTCGGTACTTCGAAGATCGGATAATGAGCGCACGGGTCAGCATCCCTGCACCTCCTCAGTCCGACCGGCTACACGGCTCACAAGATGATCCGCAGGCCGAACTAGCCACCGACTGTGTCGAGAAGATGCGACCTGGCGACTCCGACGGTTCGCCGGCGGCAGAAGCGGAACGTGGCAAAGACCTGACAGCCGTTTCCGGACACGAGTTGCACGAACGAGTTCTGGACGAAGCAGGTGACAGCGATCAAGCCGACCAGTCGGGCAAGTCCGAATGAGCGAGGCAACCCGGCGTTCCCAGAGCGTGCGCGCCTACGTTCGATTGGAACTCTACGAGCGGATCCTCCGGGAAGCGGCCGTGCAGCGATGCAGCGTCTCCGACTGCGTTCGGGACATGCTCGAGGAACTCTATGCGATCCGCGAAGAACTCAGTCGTCCGGTCGAAAGAGGCGCACGAGGCGAGTCACAATCCGGGCTTCTCGCCCACCGGCTACTCCGTGAGCTGGAAGAGCGCATGGCCGGCGGGCTGAGTCGTCAGCTTGCCGAGATCCGCGCGCTGGGCGACCGACTCGAACGGATCGAGGCCATGGTCGATCGGCAGTATGTGAGCCTGATGCTCTACCTACCAGACCTCTCCGATGATGAGTCGGAGGCGCGATCCGCGTGCGTGAACCGCCGGTACGAAGCCTGGCGACGAGCTGTCGATCGGCGGCTCGGCTCTACGAAGCGGCGTCCGTAGAACGTTCCCCAGTACAGCCCCTCCGCAGCAGAAGTCTGCGTTTCGTTCACGCCACTGCGCGCGCGCCACGCCGTCTTTCAACGCGGATGCGTTCCGAGCACGAGTTCGGCTCGAGAGAATGTTCGCTGGGCCACAGTGGCCCACGCGAAGATGGATCGCCCAAGAAATCGCGATGCATAACAGCGACTTCCGACAATGTTGGCCCACTCTTATCTTGCCGTAGCTTTGTCCCCGAAGGGGTCCTCTGCTTTCGCGATCTGATCTGAACTTCCGCGTGCAGTCCCGCTTCCGGACACGTTCCAAGCAGATGCCGTTGGATCTGAATCCGTGCGACCGGACAGGTGCCGAGCAGGCGCAGGCGCGCTGTCCAGGTGGGTGCGAACGGTTGACCGTGCACGCTCCGCTGGAGCAGCCGGGCGGGGCCCAACCTGGATGCGGCGGATGTGCAGTGCAGCGTGCCGTCGGCGCGTCGAGGAAGCTAGGAGACGACGCGGTAGTCGACGTCGATGATCTCACCATCCGACGCGCTGGGGAATTCCCGCGCGGAGGGCTGAGATGCTCCGTGGGCGACGACAGCGCCGTCCTCGAGCGAAGCCGCGTCGTGCAGGTCCGGCGCCGGCATACGGCTCGCGAATCCGTCGCGATGGGCCCACGCGCCGACGAAGAAGCCCACGACGGCCAGCAGAGGGCCGACGCCGACCTCGCCGGTCGAGGCGCCCAGGTGATAGCCGAGGAGCCCCCAGTAGAGACTCAGGGCGAGCGCCAGCACACCGGAGAGGCGGGTGAAGCGATAGAGGGCGTAGAGGCCGACGAACGTCCCGAGGAAGGCCAGCCAGGTCTTCGTGAGAACACCGACGATGCAGGCGATGAAGAGGAACTCGGCGACGATCATGGGCCCGCCCCGGGGTCGCGGTAGCGGAGGTCCCTCCGCCACCGGAACACCGGGACTATACCCCACCGCCCCCAGGTGGAAGCGAGGGTGCCGCGACGAAGCGGCTAAGGGATGAGGCCGCGCGGTCACTCCCGAGGCTCCTCTTGGGGCTCCGGCCCGATGTCCTGGCCGAGGATGTAGTCCACGGCCCGCTGCGCTCGCTGCGAAGCGCGGAGCACCATCCGGCGGTCGTCCTGCAGCACCCGGAGCCACGACGCGATGTAGGCCGCGGCGTTGTCGATGGTGCGGTTGGAGATCCCCACGTGGGCGCAGAGGAAGGCGGCGCCGGTCTCGGCGACGAGCTCCTCCTCGCTGTAGGCGTGGTCGCCGAAGAGCGTCCCATCGGTCACCGCGGGGCGGGCCAGCCTGGAGGCGTGGCCCGTCGAGTGGACGAGCTCGTGGAAGAGCGTGGCCAGGTAGCCGTCGCGCTCGTGGAAGGCCTCAGGAGGCGGCAGATGGACCGAGTCCGTCGAGGGTCGGTAGAAGGCCCGCGCGCCGCCGTCGTGGCGGATGGACGGCGGAGCCGGCATGCGGGTCACGACGCTGTCGGCGTTGTCCTCGACCAGTTCCGGGGCAGCGGCCGTCGCGGCGGAGGCCACCTCCACACCGTCGGTCTGGAGCAGGTTCCAGACGCGATAGTAGCGGACCAGGGGAGCCTGCTGACGCTGCGGCTGCTCCGAGTCGCTCTCGGCGGCGGACTGGATCCACTTCCAGAAGATCACGGGAGTACCTCGCTCGCCGCGCCGGATGTGGCCGCCGAGCTCGTTCGCCTGGCGCACCGTCAGCCACAGCGGCGACTCGTAGCCCTGGCACCCGAGGACCAGGAGGTTGATGCCGCGGTAGGCCGTCCCGCGGATGTTCCTCGGAAGCCCGACCGCCGGGTCCCAGGGACGCTGCCAGGGGATGGTCCCGGACTCGAGGAGCCCCAGGATCCGATCCACGACGACTTCGTATGCCTTCATCTCGCTGCCCTCCTTGCTGCTCCGGCCCGTCCGAGAGCCGGCTCTCTCACCGGGCATGGAGAGCCGGTCGAGGCGGGCAGCGCCCGCGCGGTGAGGCGCAGCGCAAGGCAAAGACAAGGCCCGTGACCGGAGCGCAGCGGAGGGCGCGCGGCTGTGGCGAAGGACGACGCGGAGCCACCGCAAGGGGGCTTGCAGGGAGGGCAGCCGAAGGCTTAGGGGAGGTGTGGCCCTGGTCCGATGATCCCGACCATGGTGACGGAAACGTTGCCGGTGGCGTAGTAGAGCAAGCGAACCGTCCTCTGGCGACCAGATGACGCGCTCTGCGTGCCCGCACGACGGAAGCCGTCGTCTGACCGCGTGAGAATCACGGCACGCGCACGCGTGAAGCAGACGTAGAGGCAGCCACCGATCAGACGATCGCGGCCTTCGTCACTTCCTTTTCCGCGAACTCTGACGCCATGAGGTACACAAACTGCGACGGTTGATCGTTCAGGAATGCCTCTATGAACGCGCCGTACGGACCATCAAGAATACGATCGAAATGGTGGGGGCGGTAGCGCACGATGGAGCCCAGGTAGAAGGTTACTGCATAGATGGAGATGATCTGAGGCACTACCTGCGGGTGTTCCACAGGTGGGGCTGGATAGAGGTAGTACTTCCTGTAGGGAGGTGCGATCAGCACGGTGCGCCAGAGTTTGTGCTTGAGGGAGTTGACCAAAGTCTGCACTTGATCGGCCGGCCGATGGCCATACGCGATGGCGGCGTCCTGTTCCAGGCAGATCAGCGACCGGTCGTCCTTCTTCTCGTTGCATGCAACCTCATGAACGAGTCCGCCAAGCCGCGAATGGTTGATGAGTTCTTGATGACCGTGATTGATGCGCTTCAGGTCGTCAGCAAACAGATAGAGGCAGAGCCAAATCTCCTTGGCCGCAGTGTCCTGTCGGAACTCGATGCGGTCCAGCGAGACGAACCGCTCCTTCCGCTTGGAGCCCTCAGCTGCCACCCAGAGCCGGTGACCCGGCACGACCTGAGAGATCAGAGTCGGGAGGTCATACCGGAAGGTTGGAGTGGGAATCTGAGCCCCCGTCAATGCTGCCTGGAATTCGTCGAATAGCTGAATCCTGGCGGCTGGGAGCGGGCCAGGCGCTACCGATCTCCTAGCTTCCAACCACGCGTTGGAGAGTTCCGTGCCGGGAGGATCCAGCTTCTCGCTCAGCCCATGAGCCGCGTAGTCGACCGCTGAACGCTGCTGAGTAGCGAGGATGTATGCCTTGGCGAGGTTCATGAAGCAGTAGTAGAGGAGCAATGGGTTGGCCGCTTTGACACCCGATTCTGCCGCCCTAAAGAAGTCCTCGGCTTGTTCCATCAATGCGAAAGCAGCATCCTGCGTGGCGGCAGAAGCGCGCCGATCAATGCTCCGTCGAATCACAGTCCAAGGGTCCGAGGCGAACACCCTGGTGCCGAGTCCGTACCGACGCGTGGTTCGTTCCATGGGCCAGAAGGAGAATTCAAGAGGCCGATCCTTGATCCGCAGAATTCGACCCGAACGCGGCTGGGGAGGGGGCGGCACGCTTTGATCTCCTGGCTAACGCTCGAAGGGCTCGCGGGTAGGCCGACGACTGAGGTCGCACTAGAGTCGATTCTCACATCCTCGGCGCGCCTTGAGCAACTCCTAGCTCGATGGTCGCGGGAGCTCTCGACGGCAGCGGAGCCTGACCGTCGAGACTTATGCGAGTAGTGATGGCTCGAGCTCTCGAAGGGACACAAGCATGCCGCCGCGCGCCCAGACTACGCTGTCGAGGAGCGGCACGCCGAGGAGCGCTCCCGCCTGGGCCAGGCGGCGGGTCACCTCGCGGTCCTCGGGGCTCGGGGAGGGATCACCGGAGGGGTGGTTGTGGCCGACGATCGCGGCGCAGGCCCCCACGAGGATGGCGGGCTGGAAGACCTCGCGCGGGTGCACGAGCGAGGACGAGGCGGTCCCCACGGAGACCACCTGGTGCGCGATCGGCCGGTGGCGGCCGTCGAGGTAGAGCGCCACGAAGTGCTCGCGCGCGTCGTCCCGCACCACGCGGCGCATGAAGTCGACGACCTCCGTGGGCCGCCGGATGGCGGGCTCGATGCGGGCCGAGCGGCCGATGTACCGGACGGCGACCTCGCGGATGAAGTGGATGCTCTCGCGATCGACGCTTGCCATGAGACCCTCCGTGTCCTCTTGGGCCCGCTGTGGGCCGGCTCTCTCACCGATCGCTGGAGAGCCGGCCGCGACGGGCCGGGCCGGAGGGCGGAAGCGGAGCAAGGGTCGAGGCAAGGGCCGTGAACGAGCGGCGTCCGCGGAGCTAGGGCGCGGGCCTGTGTCCGAAGGCCCGCGGCGGAGCCCGGCCGATCGGCTCGACGACACGCAGGGGCGGCCAGTGTCGCCGCTAGAGCACGCTCCCAGCATGCGGTCAGCGCCCTAGCCGTCCGACTCGAGCACCCGCTTCGGAGGAAAGGCGTCCGCCGGCAGATCGCGTGACTGCACCGCAGTGCTGCGGCCGGCCCCTTTGAATGCCAAGAGTTGCGGCTACCCTTTTGGTGCGAGTGGAGACGGACGAGGTCTACGCCTGCCCATCACCCCCGAGCAACTCGAGAAGGCCAAGGCCGTTCAGGACGGCGCCGCACACGACGGTGCCCCGCGTGTCCGCCTGGTGGCCGGCCCTGGGACGGGGAAGTCCCACGCGATCGGCGAGCGCGTTCACCACCTCCTGCAGTCGGGAGTCGGATCAGACTCCATCATCGCTGTCTCGTTCACCAAGGCGGCCGCCCGCGATCTCGCACTGCGGATCCAGGACTATTGCTCCAAGAAAGGATGCGAGCACGCACCTGTCCACGACGTACGCGTCTCGACTCTTCATGCTCTTGCGCTCAGCATTCTTCGGAAGGCGGACCTGTTGGCCCAGTACCCGGCGGAGCCTCTCGTATTGGACGTCTGGGAGGTGGAGCACATCTACGATGCCGAGTTCGGCGAGCATATCGGCAAGAACAAGACCAGATGCGGAGAGATCCGTTCTCATCACGAGGCGTTCTGGAGCACAGGTCACTGGGGTCCTCCAAACTACATCCCACCTGATCCCGCGGTCACAGCCGCGGAGCGTCAGCAGTTCGAGAGCTTCCACAACGGGCGATCGGCAGGCTACTCGTGTGTTCTACCGGGCGAGATTGTCCGTCGCTGCGTGGAGGAAGCGAAAGCCGGGACAATCGATCTTTTCGCGCTTGCGGGCACAAGCCATCTGATCGTGGATGAGTTCCAGGATCTGAACGCGATGGACCTGGATCTCGTCGACAGGCTTGTATCCGCCGGCGTAACCACCTTCGTCACGGGAGATGATGACCAGAGCATCTATTCCTTCCGTTTCGCATCACCGGAGGGCATCCAGCAGTTCCCCGAGAAGCATTCCGATTGCGCAGAGCACGCATTGGAGGACTGTTTTCGCTGTGCTCCGAACATCCTCGAAGCAGCGCTTCCCCTCGTCATAGCCTACGCCCCTGAGGAGCGAATTCCGAAGGAACTCGCGTCCTTGTACGCCGAGGCCGATCCCGTCGTGAATGGCACGATGAATCGGTGGCGGTTCAAGAGTGGCGTAGCCGAGGCCCAGGAGATCGCCGCGTCCTGCCGAAAGCTGGTTGACGCGGGCATGGATCCCCGGGAGATCATGATTCTTCTCAGCAACCGTCGACAGCTGGAGAAGATCATCACGGACGCGCTCGCTGACGCCAAGCTGGAGTTCGAACCGCCCAAGGCTTCGGGATTCATCGACTCCGATGTAGGTCGCGCGATTCACTCGCTTGTCCGAATCGCGTGCAACCACGATGACTACGTGGCTCACCGCGTGCTTCTTGGAGTTAAACGAGGTGTGGGTATCGGGACATGCAAGAAGATCACGGACGCCGTCTTGGCAAACAATCTAAACTTCCGAGATCTCTTCTATCAGGATGCTCCAGAGGGAGTCCTGACGGGCCGCATGAAAACCGCAGTGTCCCAGCTCCAACAGGTCTGCCAACTCGCTGACGGTTGGGACCCCGCGGACGAACTGGCGCAGCGGTCTGCAGACATCAAGGCCCAGATCGCAGAGGTGCGGAACGCCGCCGGGGCTGACGCGTGGGAGGAGTACGCCAAGGATTTACCCGAACGGATGAATCTCGCCGAGCTGCGCGACTTCCTTTGGGCGGACAATTCAGCACAGCAGAACCGGGTGCTCGAGAAGGTCTACGAACGACTGGCCGAGCCCCAGCCGGAGGAACATCTGCTGCCCCCTCGGATCCAAGTCATGACGATGCATGGGGCCAAGGGGCTCAATGCACAAGTCGTTTTCATCCCGGGTCTGGAGGAGTCGATCCTTCCCGGTGAGAAGCGCAAGCCCTATCCAGGGTTGGTGCGGGAGGCTGCTCGCCTTCTCTACGTCTCGGTGACCCGAGCACGGGCCATGTGTTGTGTGAGCTTAGCCGGAACCCGCATGGTCTTTGGCGAGTTTAAGAAGACGACCCCTTCTCAGTTCTGCAAGCATCTGGGCGGCGGGTTTGTGTATCGCGAGTCGGGTCTGACCGACGAGGAGGTTGGGGAGATCGTGTCCGAGATCTCCAACCTCTTCTGAATAGCCTTATGAGAATCCGAACCGATGCCGTGCTTGACGCGTCGGAGAACTGGCCGAGCGCCAAGTGGGTTGATCCGCGCACGGATCCCCGGCCGCCCTATAAGGGTCCCGACCGTCCCTTAGCCTGTGTTGAGAGCGAAGTCGCAGAACTCGTCCTGCTATGCAGGACGGGACGTCTCTACGAGGTCGAGTCCTGGATCGCGAGCCACAAGCCGCTCCAGCTTGATCCGGCTAGGCGTCCTCGCCGGGGTCGCCCAACCACCCCGCTGAGAGAGGCGCTGGCCGCCGGCAACTTCGACCTGGCCCGGCTTCTACTCTGCAACGGCTACCGGGTGGACGTCGAACCGTACGTACCCCTGGACGACGCGCTCGATTCCCGGCGGTGGGACCTAGTCGATCTCCTGCTCGAGTGGGGTGTAGATCCGGCCAGCGCCGAACTGGATAAGATCTTCGCCACCTACGAGCGCGCCGTCTTCGAGCGCTTCCGGGACGCCGGGGTCGACCTGACGGCCGGGGATGCGATGGCGGCCGTACTGGCAACGGCCACCCGAAACCGCCCGCTCTACGGCTACGCCAAGAACCACCGCGAGAGCGATCCTCCTATCCAGCGCGCTCTCGACGTGGGTCTCGGCGCTGCGGTACGGGAGGAGAGCGACAAGGCGGTGAGCTTGTGCCTGTGGGCTGGTGCCGACCCGCGGCGCCGAGTGGGCGAGATCAGTGAGGACCCGGAAGAGGACGCGGAGGGTATGACGGCCCTGGAGCGAGCCGTATTGCAGAACCGGCCGGACTACCTCTCCAAGTTCCGCTTCGACCCCGACCGGGACGATATCGAGGCCTTGTACGGCTGTGCCCGCGACCTTCAAGCGCTACGGGCGCTGGTGTCCATCCGCCCGCCTGCCGAATGGGCCCGCATCACGGCCCGATTCATCGATCGGCTTGCGTTCTCGGTGCGTCTCAAGATCCGGATAGCGAGCCTGACCGAGGTGGAGGGGGTCTTCGCCCTGGGCGGGCGTCTCGGCGTCTTGGAGCGGCACGAGAAGAGAAGCCTGCGGCGCCTCCTGCTCGACTTGGACGAGTGGGACGCGCAGCGTCTCTTTCGCCTCCTTCGCCAGCCTGAGAACATGGATCCCGAGTCCTTCATGGACCTCATCGCCCATGAGAAGCTGGCGGCCCGGTATGGCGGATGGACACGGCGGGCCGGGATCGACCGGCCCCTGCTCACCGCGCTCGTAGACCGGCGGGGTATTCCCGCCAAGGTGAAGGCCATGGCGAGGGCGCGCCTGGCTCCGCGCCACAGGCCGATGCCAACACATACCCGAGTACGAGACGGCGAGAGGGATCTGTGGCTATCTCGGGAGGAGCTCTATGAGCTCGTCTGGTCTGAGCCAATGACCGCTCTCGCCACCCGATTCGGGATCTCCGACAACGGCCTGCGCAAGCGCTGCAAGGCCATGAGCATTCCAACCCCTTCCCGTGGCTACTGGGAGAAGGTCAAGCGGGGCCATCGCGTCAGGAAGTTGCCGTTCCCCCCAACGCCCGGCCCGGATGGCACACATCCACCCTCCCAAGGCGAGAGGGGCTGACGGCCCGAACGGGATGGCTGCCGATCCTATAAGCAGCCCTGGGCGCGTCCCCGTCTGGCAGCAGAGCAAGGGGGATAACTGCAAGGGCTCTTGCCCTCAGCCCCAGCAGGCACACGGTTTTCTATTGATTTTCAGAGGCTTGGCGCTGGCCCGAAGCCACGCGCACTTCCTCGCGCCCCCGCGATGCCAGTCATGCCGGCGACACTTCCTCCCGGTTCTGGGGTTGCAGCCCGGGCGCTCTTGCTTACAAAACCCTGATGGGGTGAGAGCGCATGGCCTCAGGCCCGAAGTCCATCCGAACGCCTGAGCTTGCGTGGCGCCGTCGCCACGCAGTCGGTGAGCTGTGGTACGTCGTTGAGGAGGAACGAGACCGACCTATCTCCAAGAACGAGGTTACGCTCGTCTCGTCGAGAATCGAGCAGCCCCTCCTAACCCTCGACGGCGACGAGGCGTTCGTCGTCACCGAACGGCGAAAGTGCCCCCATCCGAAGGGCGCACGCGGCGTCTTGCGGAAGCTCCCAGACGGAGAGCTCGAGTGGCTCTCCCACAAGGAAGTGATCAAGACGGACCCACCGTCGAAGCGCTGGAAGGAGCAACGCAGCGACGCGCTTGAGTCCTGGGAGGCTGGAATTCGCTACATCGCTGAAACCCCTGCGGACCCCGCTTCGACAGGTTTCCGACCACCGCAGCTTGGCGCTCTCCACGGTCTCGGCTCTCACTGGAGCTCCACACTCTCCCCGGCCACCGTTGTCATGCCGACCGGCACGGGCAAGACCGAGGCGGCGCTTGCTCTTCTCGTTGCCCAGGCTCGAGGAACCGTCCTGGTAGTCGTCCCGAACCGGGCGCTCCGGGATCAGACAGTTCGGAAGTTCAAGACGCTCGGTCTCCTTAGAGAGCTTGGTGTGGTCGACCCGGCGGTGCTCAACCCGGTCGTCGGTGTACTCGAAAAGCGTCCACGGACCGGAGCCGACCTCGACATCTTCGACCATGCAAACGTGGTTGTCGGAACGATGGACGCCATCGCCTACGGGACAGCGCTCCCACTCGCTTCCAAGATCGCCTCTCGGGTCAACATGCTCGTCGTCGACGAGGCCCATCACATTCCAGCAACGGGCTGGCAGACCTTCCGGGACGCCTTCGCGGACAACGTGCGCGTCGTTCAGTTCACAGCGACTCCCTTTAGGCGAGACCGAAAGCTTGTCGAGGGCGAGGTTGCGTACGAGTACACCCTCCGCCAGGCGCAGAAGGCCGGCTACTTCAAGCCCATCCACTTTCACCCGGTGTTCGAGGTCGATTCAGACGATGGTGACAAGGCCATCGCGGAGAAGGCGGTTGCCCAGCTCGACGCAGACCTCGGCGAAGGGCTTGACCACGTTCTGATGGCTAGGTGCGGCAGCATCGAAAGAGCCCGGAAGCTCCACGGCCTGTACAAGGCGATCTCTTCCAAGCACTCGCCCATCCTTGTGCACTCCAAGGAGCCCGACTCCCCGAAGCGACTCAAGCAGCTCCTCTCGCGCGATAGCCGAATCGTTGTCAGCGTAGACATGCTCGGGGAGGGCTTCGACCTTCCCCAGCTCAAGGTCGCTGCCGTGCACGATATGCACCAGAGCCTTCCCGTGCTGCTTCAGTTCGCCGGGCGGTTCGTTCGGACCGCCGGAGACACCGTCGGCGATGCTACGGTCATCGCGAACATCGCCGACGTTGAGGTCTCTGATGCCCTTGAGCAGCTCTACAGCGACGACGCCGACTGGAATCACCTTCTCTCTGAGCTCAGCTCGCAAGCGGCAAAGGAGCACAAAGCACTCGTCGATTTCCTGAACGAGTCCGAGGCCATTCACGAGGAAAGCGAGGTTCCTCTACAGTCGCTCTCAAGCAGTCTGCTGCGTCCAAAGTTGAGCGCCGTCGCCTACCGTGCGACGAAATTCTACCCCCGCCGCTTTGTCGACGCAGTGGCGAAGGGCACCGAAGTGCACTCCGTGTGGCTGCACAACGACTCGAACACGCTCTACTTCGTCACGCGAACCGAGCCCGCGGTGCCCTGGACTCGCTCCAAGGAGGTGCGTGACCGTCAGTGGGACCTCTTCGTCGTCCACTACGAGCCTGAGCTCGGACTTCTCTTCGTCAACTCAAGCGACAAGAACTCGCTCCACCGAGACCTCGCTGCCGCAGTCTGTGACGAAGAGCCGACGCTCATCAGTGGCGACGCTGTCTTTCGCTCACTTGCGAATGTGAAGCGTCTTCGGATTCCGAACCTTGGAGTGAGTCGCCATGCACGGCGAAACCTCCGCCATGCCCAGTACATGGGTGCCGACGTCAGGCAGGGGCTCGACAACGCACAGCTCGTTGGCGCCACGAAGTCGAATCTGAGCGCCACCGGCTACGAGGATGGAAAGCCGGTCAACCTCGGCTGCTCCTACAAGGGACGCGTCTGGTCGGTGAAGAATGGCGTGATTCCGGAGCTCCTCGACTGGTGCGCCCATGTCGGCGCGAAGCTTGTCGACGAGAGCATCGATACAAACGAGATTATCGACAACGTGATGATTCCCGAGGAGGTCGCCGACCTCCCGGACTCGGAGGTTCTAAGCCTCGAGTGGCCGCTTGAGCTCCTGAACAAGCCCGAGGAACGGGTCGCTATCAGGACTGCCGCTAGCGAGACTCCGCTTGCGTTCGTTGAGCTCGTGTTCGATGAGCTCCGTCGCGCGGAGAACGCGGTCGCCTTCCACATTGAAGGCCCAGGAGGACAGGCCGACTTCGAGCTTCGAATCGGAGTTCCGACAGGATTCGAAGTTCACCAGGTCGGCGGTCCTCAAGCGAACATCGCATTCGGTCGCACCGACCGACCTCTTGCTGACTACCTATCCGACTATCCGCCGCTCGTCAGGTTCGTCGACCTGAGTGAACTCGATGGGCACCTCCTCGTTCGGCCCAAGGACATCTCCGAGCTCACCTTCCCGGCAGAACGGTTTGAGGTCTGGGATTGGACGGGCGTTGACGTCAAGACCGAATCCCTTTGGAAAAACGGCCAGAGGCGCGAAAACTCGATTCAGGAGCGCGTTGCGCAGCACTTTATCGACGGTGGCTTCGACATCGTCTTCGATGATGACGACGCCGGTGAGGCGGCAGATCTGGTCTGCCTGAAGGCTGAGGAAGACCACATCCGGCTTGCGCTCGTTCACTGCAAGTTCACGAAGAGCCCCTCTGGTGAGCGCGTGAAGGACGTCGTGGAGGTCTGCTCGCAGGCTGTGAGGTCTGCCCATTGGCTCTGGAAGTTCCGAACACTCTGCCGCCATCTCTCGAAGCGGGAGAAGGACAACCTGGCCGGTCGCGGGACCAGGTTCCTAAAGGGCGATGCCCAGGACCTGAACAGGCTGCTTCGCCTTAGCCGCTTCCAGGAGGTCCGAGGCGAAATCGTCGTCGCGCAGCCTGGCGTCTCGGAGGAGCATCACACCCCCGACCAGGTCGCCGTCCTCTCGGCCGCGCATTCCTTCCTGATGGACACCGTGGGGCGCCCACTCGACGTCATCTGCGGCGCCTAGCAGGCGGGCCGGGCGAGGGTGGGAACTTGAGCCGGCGAGGCAACCCTGGGCCTTGCTCAGGCCTGGCTATCCGCGCCCTGAGATGTCGAAGAGAGCCGGCTCGAGCTCCCGCACGGAGGCGTACTGGCCACTACGGGTCCAGACGACGCTGTCGAGGAGCGGAACGCCGAGGAGCGCTCCCGCCTGGGCCAGCCGGCGGGTCACCTCGCGGTCCTCGGGACTCGGGGAGGGATCACCGGAGGGGTGGTTGTGGCCGACGATCGTGGCGCAGGCCCCTACGAGGATGGCCGGCTGGAACACCTCGCGCGGGTGCACGAGCGAAGAGGAGGCGGTCCCCACGGAGACGATCTGGTGCGCGATCGGGCGGTGCCGACCGTCGAGGTAGAGCGCCACGAAGTGCTCGCGCGCGTCGTCCCGCACCACACGGCGCATGAAGTCGACGACCTCCGCGGGCCGCCGGATGGCGGGCTCGATGCGGGTCGAGCGACCGATGTACCGGACGGCGACCTCGCGGATGAAGTGGATGCTCTCGCGATCGCTGCTTGCCATGAGACCCTCCGTGTCCTCTTGGGCCCGCTGTGGGCCGGCTCTCTCACCGAGCGCTGGAGAGCCGGCCGCGCCGGACCAGGCCGGAGGGCGGAAGCGGAGCAAGGGTCAAGGCAAGGGCCGTGAACGAGCGGAGTCTGCGGAGCGAGGGCGCGGGCCTGTGTCCGAAGATCCGCGGCGGAGCCCGGCCGACGGTCGGAAGCACGGAGGGATGGCTGCGATGGCGTCGCGGTTCCGCAGCCGACCATCGTCGGGGAGAGAGTGACGGTGGGCAATGGGCCCTGAGTCAAGGGTCGTGCGCCCGAGCAGGATTGATCGTCAACGCGGGGACCCCATTGCCACAGCGGTACCGCGCACTCGGAGGGCGCTGTTGTCGCCACCGGATGTTGGTCCGCGTGCTTGGGGAATCGCTCTCATGAGAAAGGAACGGGGCCGGCGGCTGGTGGCGGGCGGGGCCCCTTGCCGCGCTCGCCATGGTGCCCTCGCTCTGGGTGTGGACGTGCCACCGCTCCTGGTGGGCACCCTTCGGGCCGCTCGGCGCCGAGCACGAGCCTCAGTGGCCCTCGTCAGCCAAAGTGCACAGGCAGCTTCTCGATCCGCCGGAAGAACATCACCTGGCTCCACTCGATCTCGTCCTCGAGGAGCCTTGCGTCGGGGGGCAGGAAGTCGAGCGCGGCGTCGATCATGCAGCGCAGCTCGGTCTTGGCCAGGTTGGCGCCGAGACAGAAGTGGGGGCCGTGGCCGAAGATGGTCACGTCCTTGGTGTCCCGGCCGACGTCGAAGCGGTCCGGATCGGGGAAGACCCGGGGATCGCGGTGGGCTCCCATGAAGGAGAGCAGCAGGAGCTGCCCTTTCTCGATCATGCGGCCGCGCAGCTCGAAATCGCGAAGGGCGTAGCGCGGCAGGCCGGCGCCGCCGAAGTCGTAGCGCAGGAGCTCCATCACGGCGTTCGGGATGCGCGAGCGGTCCCTGCGCAGCAGATCGAGCTGGTCGCGGTGGTGCAGGAGCGTGCGGATGCCGAGGGTCCCACCCATGGACGTGGTCTCGGTGCCCGCGGCGACGAGCGCCGCGATCATCATGACGATCTCCTCGTTCGTCATGCGGTCGTCGGCGTCGTAGGTCTGTACGAGGTCCGAGACCAGGTCCTCCCGGGGCTCCTGGCGTCGCTGCTCGGCAAGGTCGCGCACGTACTCCGCCAGCTCCAGCATCGACGACTCGGCGCGCCCGCGGGCCTCTTCGTCCAGCAGGGGGCTGATCGCGCTGATCACCTCGCGCGCCATCTCTCGGAAGCGCACCTCGTCGTCGCCCTTCGGCGGGACGCCGGTGATGCGCCCGATCACCGTGTTGGGCACCGGGCCCGTGAACGCCTCGACGAGATCGACGACGCCCCGACGGCCGCCCAGCGGCCTGGCGAACTCCCCGACGACGTCGGCGATCTGGTCCTCCATCCGGCGCACCGCACGCGGCGTGAGCGCGGCGGAGACCAGTCGGCGGAGCCGCGCGTGCTGCTCCGGGTCCGCCGAGAAGGGGTTGTTGTCGGCCATCCAGCGCCGGTAGCTGCCCTCGGGCGGGGCCTGGTAGTGCTCGTAGGCGCGCTGGTCGTTCGTGACGGCCGGGTCGGTGAAGAGCCGGCGGACGTCCTCGTAGCGGGTCACATACCAGGCGTTCACGCCCGGGATCAGGTGCACGGGATCCTCTTCGCGGAGGCGTGCGATCACCTCATGGGGCGCCCGGCGGAACTCCTCGGACAGCAGCGGGTCCAGGACCGGGGCTGCGGACGTCTGGCTCATGGCATGCGGGCCTCCCAGCGCCAGGGAAGCTACCTCCACCGTCTCGGAAGGTCAACAACTGTGTTGACATTGTGCCTGCCCGAGCTATCCCCTCTTCCCATGAGCCCCTCGGAGCCCATCCCGCTCGAAGGCCGACGCCGCGATTTCCAGGACAACCGCCGCCGGATTCTGGCCGCCGCCCGGGAGGTCATGGCGGAGCGGGGGCCCGAGGCTCTGACGGTCTCGGACGTGGCCCACCGGGCGGGGATCAACCGCACCACCGCCTACCAGCACTTCCGCACACGGGACGCGCTGGTGGGGGCGGTCGTCGCAGACCTGGCGGACGAGGTCACGGCCATGCTGGTGGAGCGGCTGCCCATCGGAGAGCGAATCGACCGCATGGCGCACTTCTTCCTGGAGCATCCGGAGGTGGGACGGCTCGTCCTCCATCAGATGCTGTCCCAGAACCCGATCCCCCAGGGCGCTTGGGACCGCTACGTCGGCGAGATCCGGAGCCTGGCCGAAAGCGATCGCGGTCAGGACGGGGTCGACTCCGAGATGCTCGGCTACATCCTGATGTGCGTCGGCATCCTCTGGCCTCTGCTGGCCCGGATGGAGTTCGATACCGACGAGGCGGCGCGACACGCCACCGGCCGATTGACCCGCGAGGTGAAGCGGCTCCTGCTCCACGGTCTGCTTCGACCCGAGAGGTGGCCCGAGCTGGATGCCGAGGTTCGCCGGGAGCAGGAGCCGCCGCGGTGATCGAGTGGCGGCGCGTCGCGGAAGGGGCCGGGGGGCTTCGGATCTACCGGATCGATGCCGAGTCCGGCAGCTTCACGGGGGCCGGGGGGCGGGTTCCCAGCCCTCTCCAGGTGGTGCTCGAGCGCTTCGACACGGAGACCTCGCGGTACCTGATCGCCAACTTCGGGGAGTCCGCCGCTCCGGTGGGGGCGAGCTCGTTCTCGGTGGCGTGTCACGTCGTATCGCTCCCGGATCTCCTCTTCGTCGTCGATTCCACCTACCGGACGACGGCGCCGGAGATCTTCCCCCACGTCCTGGAGGAGATCGCCGGAGCGGAGGGATGTCACCTCCGGGATCGCCCGATCCGCGTGCTCTACACCCACGCTCACTTCGACCACGCGGGCGGACACGCAGCGGTGGAGGCGCTCGACGGCGATGTCGAGATTCTGACGCATCCGTTCACCGAGGCCCTGTTCCCACTGGTGAGCCGGCGGGAGTCCTTCCTTCGCACCCGGGCGGCGTTCTTCCGGGACTGTGACGTCACGCTCGACATCGACGCGGTCACCGAGGAGATCCGCGCCCACTACCTGCGCCTGATGGAGACGTCGGATGTGGATTTCGACCGGGCGCCCTGGGGCAGCCTGGACGAGGGGCCCCTCCGGGTGGACCGGTTCGTCGACCCCGGCGACGACGTGCTCGCCGTGGCCGGCGGCCGGATCGAGCTGTTCCGCTTCGACGGCCACATTCCCGGCCACCTGTGCGTCCGGGTGGACGGCCGGCACCTCATCACGGGAGACATGTGGCTCCCCGCGACGACTTCGCTCGTGACGCCGGGATCCCTCGCAGAGCTGGCCGGGATCGCGCCGACGCACTGCGGGGTGCTCCGCTACCTCGAATCCAGCCGGCGGCTTCTCGGGCAGGACGTGGACGAGTGCATCTCGTACCCCAGCCACGAGATCATCTTCCGCAACCCGAAGCGCATGGCCATGCGAGATCTCGAGATCTTCAGCGAGCGACTCTCCCTGGTCGAAGCGGTCCTGGCGGAGCATCGGCGTACGCCGATGCGCGTGCTGGACCTCGCCTGGGGCGGGCGCGGCCACCTGCCAGTCTGGAAGGTCGAGGGGAGCACCTTCCGGCTGGTCGTCGCCCACGACGAAGCCGGCGCCTGGGTGCAGGACCTGGTGGCGCTGGGAGATCTTCGTGAGGTGGAGCGGGAGCGCTACGTCTGGGACGGCGGCAGCGCCCTTCGCGCTTCGATCGAGGCGGCCCTGACCGAGGGACGCGACCGCTACGCCCATCTCGAGTTTCGGAGTCGCGGTGCCGAGGCCGCGGTTCGGTAGGAGGCGAAAGCCATGAAGCGATTGATTCCGCACGACGAGCTGGCACGAGACAGCCGATTCATCCGTCAACCCAACGTGATGGTGCAGCTCCTGGCTCAACTCCCCGACGAGGTGGACACCGTGGTCGAGGCGTTCGACCGCATGGCTCCGGTGATCGAGGCGGGCGTCCAGGGAACCGAGGCCGAGGCGCTCTTCGAAGCGTACGGGCCGGCCTTCGCCCTGATCGTCTTCAACGAGCCCCTCGATCCGGACGCCCCGGCCGCGAAGAACCGCCTCCAGATCCGGATGCACGGGATCTTCGTCGGCGAGCTTCAGGCCCTGGAAGGGGCAGGTCGATCGCTCTGGGACTTTCCGGAGGCGCCCTGGGAGTTCAAGATGAACATGGCCCGCCAGTGCTGGGACGAGGCTCGCCACGTCCAGATATACGAGAAGCTCCTCGAGCACACGGGCGGCTACGTCGGCATGTTCCCCGAGGCGACGTTCCTGTTCGAAGCCGCCTGCAGCGACGACCCGGCTCTGCGCGTCGCCGGAGTGAATCGCGGCCTCGAGGGCCTCGCCTGCGACGTCTTCCGCGACATGATCCGCTACGCGGAGAAGACGGGCGACGAGACCATGCGCCAGGCCGTGGACTACGTGCTGGCCGACGAGCTCACGCACGTGCGCTTCGGGAGCGAGTGGGTGAAGGAGTTCTGCAAGGACGACCCGGAGCGGCTCGAGCGGGCCCAGGCGTTCCGCCGCGAGGTCGACAAGCAGTTCAGCTTCGGCGGGTCCCGCTCCGACCGCGAGGATGCCGCCATCCCGATCGCCTGGGAAGACCGCAGGGAGGCGGGCTTCACCGAGGAGGAGCTGAAGGAGCTGGTCCAGCTCTCGGGCGAAGGCCCCTCCCGCGAGACCCTTCGGGCCGCGGCGAAGATCCTGCGCGAGCGCCACCTGGCGCGCCGCGCGGAGGCATCGGCATGAGCGCGCCCCGGATGTACCCCGGCCTCGGTCCGACCCAGCGCACCACCTTCGAGCCCTACTCGGCCTTCGACGTCCCGGCCGATCTGCGCGAGCTGCACGGCCGATACGATGTCGAGGCCACGGCGCGGCGCTTCCGCAACTTCCGCTACGCGGAGGAGTGGATGATGATGGCCTTCGGGGGCTGGCTCGCCACGGTCCCCGAGGTGCCGGTCAAGACGGGCCTGGGGAAGGTCACCTGGGAGGTGGCGCAGATCGCCGACGCCTTCGGCAAGCGTCTGCCCGAGCTGCGCTGTGGTCGCAAGGCCGTGGAGGCGTCCCAGGCGCCCAACTCGGGCTTCGCGGACTTCGTCCAGGCCGTTTGCGAGCCCGAGCGCCCGGACCTCACGATCGAGAAGCTGGTGGGCCCCTTCGACGTGCTCCTGCCGCACCTGATCGACGTGTACGAGCGCACGGCGCGCGAGACGGACCAGATCTGCGACGCGCCGAGCATCGAGCTGCTGGAGGACGCCGTGCGTCGTCACCAGCGCCACGTGGCCTGGGGCCGGGAGGTCCTGGAGCGCCTCTGCGAGACCGACGCGCTGCGCGAGCGCCGCCGCGTACGCAGACGCGATCTGGAGGAGCAGCTGCGCAAGGCCGGTGGCGTGACCGGGGACCTCACCTCATAGCCACAGGAGGAGACGCGATGGCGACTGCCAGTCCGACGTCCGAGAAGCCGATCACGCCGGCGGACTACAACCCGCTCCTGCCCGAGGTGCGGAACGACCCGTTCCCCTACTACCGCGCGTTGCGCGACGAGTCGCCCGTGCATCAGGTGATGCCCGGCCTTCCGTTCTACGCCCTGAGTCGCTACGACGATGTTCAGTTCGCCCTGCACCACCCGGAGCTCTTCAGCTCGACGGCGCTCCAGATCCTGGCGCAGGGCGGAGGGATCAGTCTGAGTCCCAACTCCGGTGCACTCGCCGGCCACCGCCTGCTCGAGGCTGCGATGATGATCGCGGTGGACCCGCCGGACCACACCCGGCTCCGCAAGCTGGTGAACCGGGGCTTCACGCCGCGCCGGATCGCTGCGCTGGAGCCGCGGCTCCGAGAGCTCGCCGGCGGCTTCCTCGACGGGGTGGTCCCGTCCGGGCGGATGGACCTGGTGCCGGACCTCTCGATCCCGTTCCCGGTGACCGTGATCTCGGAGCTCCTCGGCATCGAGGCCGGCCGCCGCGACCAGTTCAAGCACTGGTCGGACGCCATCGTGATCGGACTCTCGGGACTCTCCCAGGAGTTCACGGCCGACGACGTGCGGAAGGCGGCGGAGGAGATGGCTGAGTACATCGAGCGCATCGCCGCCGAACGCCGCGCGAGCCCGCGCGACGACCTCATCAGCATCCTCGTTCAGGCCGAGGAGGGGGATGCCCTCACGACGGGCGAGGTGATGTCGTTCGTCGTCCTCCTGTTGATCGCGGGAAACGAGACCACCACCAACCTGATCGGCAACGCCATGCGGGCGCTCCTTGCCAACCCTGATCAGCTGGCGGAGGTGGAGGCCAACCCCTCGCGGATCCCGGGCATGGTGGAGGAGACGCTTCGCTACGAGTCCCCCATCCAGGGCATCCCGAGGAAGGTCACGCAGGACGTCGAGATCGACGGCGCCACGATCCCGAAGGACGCCTTCACGATGGTCCTGTTCGGCTCTGCCAACCGGGACGAGCGCCAGTTCCCGCAGCCGGACCGTTTCGACATCCATCGCAACCCGCAGGGCCACCTGGCCTTCGGCCACGGCATCCACTTCTGCCTGGGCGCCGCGCTGGCGCGGCTGGAGGCTCGAGTCGCCTTCGAAGAGCTCTTCCGCCGAGCGCGGAATCTGCGCGTCGAGGCCGACGAGATCCCGATGGTGGAGTCGACCCTGCTGCGGGGGCCGAAGTCGGTGCCGCTGACCTTCGATCCCCGCTGAGTTTCATCGATGGCGACATCGGGTGGGGAACATCTCCCGACGAGACGCCTGAGGAGGCCGAGATGACGAGCATTCACTACGAGCCGACGTCACCCGATGTGACCCGGGATCCCTACCCCCTCTACGAGGCCATGCGTCGAGAGGCGCCCGTGTATCGGATCCCCAGCAGCGGATTCTACGCAGTCTCCCGGTACGCCGACGTGATGCGGGTGCTCAAGGAGCCGGAGGCCTTCTCGTCCAACGGCATGCGCCTCATGATGATGAGCGCCATGACCGGTGGCATCCAGAACATGGCGCTCGACATCGAAGACATCCGAGCCGAGCGCGAGAAGGTGGCCGAGCAGCTCGACTTCGACCCCGGGATGTTCCTCTCGGCGCAGACGGTGATCTCCTCGGACCCCCCCGAGCACGCCCGGCTCCGAAGCATCGTGAACCGCGGATTCACGCCCCGTCGGATCTCGGCTCTGGAGCCACGCGTGCGCGAGATCGCCCGCGAGCTGCTCGATGCGACGCTCGCGGACGAGTCCGGCACCTTCGACCTCGTTCGCGACTACTCCGTTCCGCTCCCGGTTCAGGTCATCGCGGAGCTCCTGGGCGTTGAGCCTGAAAAGCGTGCAGACTTCAAGCGCTGGTCCGACACGATCGTCTCCGGCGCTTCGGGCAGCGCCGCCACTCCGCAGGAGATGATCGCGACGTTCACGGAGTTCACCGCGTACTTCAACGAGATCGTCGAGCGGCGTCGCAAGGAGCCGACCAACGACCTGATCAGCACGCTCGTACAGGCAGAGGCGGGGGACACGCTGAGCCCCGTCGAGGTGATCATGTTCGCGGTGCTTCTCCTGGTAGCGGGCAACGAGACGACGACGAACTTGATCGGCAATGGCCTCCAGGCGCTGCTGGCGCATCCCGATCAGCTGGACGAGGTTCGTGCGAACACGGCCCTGATCCCGGGCTTCGTCGAAGAAGCCCTCCGCTACGACTCCCCCGTACAGGCCCTCTTCCGCCAGGCGAAGGAAGACACGGAGGTCGCCGGCACGAAGATCCCGAAGGGCTCGATCGTGCTGCCGCTCTTCGCCTCGGCCAACCGTGACGACGCGCAGTTCCCCGAAGCAGCGAGATTCGACGTCGGGCGCAACCCGCAGGGGCACGTCGCGTTCGGCTTCGGAATCCACTTCTGCCTGGGTGCCTCACTCGCCCGGCTCGAAGCCAAGGTCGCGTTCGAAGAGCTGCTCGGGCGAGCGACGCGCCTCGAGCGCCTCGAGACCGATACCCAGTACATCGATTCCTTTCTTCTGAGGGGCCCGCGAAGCCTCCCTCTCCGATACGAAGCCGCCTGAACGCCCAGGAGAGAACGATGACTGCGACACAGCAAGCGCCGACCGACCCTTACTTCAGCGAGGAGTTCACCTCCGTTCCGGTCGCCGTGATCGACAGGATGCGCGACGAGGATCCCGTTCACGACGACAGCCTCTTCACCGTCGAGCCCGAGCGACACGCGCGCATGAGGAGCCTCGCGTCCGAACCCGGCGCGCCCTGCCAACGGAGGATCCTGTGACCGACTTCCTCGACTACGACCCCTTCCGTCGCGACGTGCAACGCGACCCCTATCCCTACTACGCCGCACTCCGCGAACGTGCGCCCGTCTTTCGCGTCGAGTCTTCCCAGGCGTGGGCCATCTCGCGCTACGACGACGTGCACCACGTGCTCACGAGCCCCGAGCTCTTCTCGTCGCACGCACTGCAGACCTTCCTGGGCGGCGGAATCCTCGACAAGGTAAACCGGGGACCGCTGCGGGTGCTGTCGCATCCCAGCATGACGGCCGTCGCGCGCGCCGTGGGCGCGGTCCATCGCGCGCTGGGTCGTCGCGCGCCAATGTTCGAGCTGGTGCAGGCGTTCCTCTCCAGCCGGGCTCTGATCAGTGCCGATCCGCCGGACCACACGCGGCTGCGCCATCTCGTGAATCGAGGCTTCACGCCGAGGCGGATTGCCGCGCTCGAGCCGCGCATCCGGGAGATCGCCCGCGACTGCCTCGATGCCGTCGAAGGCCGGGAAGAGATCGACCTGATGCGTGACTTCGCGGTGCCGCTTCCGGTGACCGTGATTGCCGAGCTACTGGGCGTGCCCGAGGAACGCTTCGCCGACTTCAAGCGCTGGTCGGACGCGGTGGTGGAGGGTGTCAGCCTGGGCGGGGCGGCGGCTCCGCCAAGCGCGCTCATCGGAACGATGCTCGAGTTCATGCGCTACCTGGAGGAACTCATCGAGGAGCGACGCGCGCAGCCCGCCGACGACCTTCTGAGCGTTCTGGTCGAGGACGAGAAGGACGGCAAGCTCGACTTCCACGAGCTGATCCTGTTCCTGATCTTGATGCTCGTAGCGGGAAACGAGACGACCACGAACCTGATCGGGAACGCAGTCCACCTGCTGCTCGACCACCCGGAGGACCTCGCGGCCGTCGAGAGCGACGCGGCCCTCGTCCCGGGCCTCGTCGAGGAATCGCTCCGTTACGTATCGCCGATCCAGATGCTGCCGCGCGTGGCGACGCGCGATACGGAGATCGCGGGAACCAAGATCTACGAGGGCGAGAACCTGATGGTGCTGTTCGCGTCCGCGAACCGCGACTCGCGCAAGTACCCGAACGGAGATGCTTTCGAGCTGCGCCGCAATCCGAAGGAGCACGTGGCCTTCGGCTTCGGCATCCACTACTGCCTCGGCGCGTCGCTCGCACGACTCGAGGGCCGCGTTGCCTTCGAGGAGTTGTTTGCGCGCTTCCGCAACCTGCGACGCGCCCCGGGCGAGGTGAGCTTCCTCGAGAGCGGCATCCTCCGCGGACCGAAGACGCTGCCCCTGGCCTTCGACCGCCCGCGGGTCGCGGCCTGAGGCCGGCGGAACCGACGGGTCGGTGTTGACCAACGGCGAGTGCGCCACGACCAGACGACGGCGGCGATAGCGGAGAGCCACCTCCGCAGCCGTCCCTGCTGCGTTGGCCCGGGTGGTTGAAGGAGGCCGCCGGGCCGGGCGTCCCTGGTCGAGGACTCCGGCCCGGACCGGGGAGGCCCTCCGCACTAGCCGGCTCCGACCGGCCTTCCTCCACGTCTCCGCCCGCGTGCCCTCCCCCTGAGGTGCTATTCTATTACGAGTAATCGTTATTCTGACTGAGGAATCCATGGCTACAAAGGGGAAGTCGAAACGGTCCGAGCGCCGGAATCTGGAAGCGGCGCTGCGGCGGTCCCACGTCCTCGATGCGGCGGCGGCGGAGTTCGCCGAGAAGGGGTTCGACGGCGCCCAGGTCGCCGAGATCGCCTCTCGCGCCGAGGTCTCCCTGGGCACGGTCTACGCCATGTTCGAGGCCAAGGAGGGACTCTTCCAGGCCGTGATCGAGAACGCCGCGGAGTCCATCCGCGAGACGGTTCGCGCCAAGGTGGAGGGGATCCCCGATCCGCAGGAGCGTCTTCTGGCCCTGATCGACTCCCTGTTCGCCTGCTTCTCGGAGAACCAGGACCTGCTTCGCATCTACGCTCGAGCCACGCACGGGCTTCCCTGGCGGATCCGCCAATCGATGGGCGACCGGACCCAGGCGATCTTCGCGAGCTTCAGCGGCTGGGTGCGCGGCCTCACGCAGGAGGCCGCCGCCAGCGGGCCGCTCCAGGGCATCGACCCGGAGGCTCTGGCGCTCACACTCATCGGCTCGGTGACGACGGCCGCCGCCGCAGCGGCCGAAGGCACCTCACAACGGGGGCTGGATGCCCTGGCCGGGGACGTGCGCCGGATCTTCGAGCGTCTCTTCGGAGTCGAGCGGTGAAGCGGGTGGCCGTGCTCCTGGCGTCCTGCGTGGTTGCGTGCGGCGGCGAGACCGACCCGCTTGCGCCTCCGACCGGCGCGACAGAGACCGTTCGCGTCGAGGTGGCGGCCGTGGCCCGGGAGCAGATCGTCGAGAAGATCGTTGGCACCGGGACCATCGCCGCCCACAAGACCACCGACATCGGACCTCGCGTGAGCGGGATCATCAACGAGATCCCCGTGAAGGTCGGCGACCGGGTGGAGGAGGGCGCCGTGCTCTTCCGCACGCGCTCCGACGACTACGAGATCCGGGCGCGCCAGGCTGCGGCGCAGGCGAGGATCGCCCGCGCCGCGCTGCAGAAGCTGGAGCGTGACGTGGAACGCATCGAGCGGCTCCAAGCGCAAGGCGTTGCATCGGTGGAGCGTCTCGACGACGTCCGCACGGCGCACGAGACGGCCCTGGCGCGGAACGAGTCGGCGCAGGCGGGGCTGGCCGAGGCTCGGCAGAACCTCGAGGACACGATCGTACGGGCACCCTATCCCGGGGTCATCACGCGCCGCTACGTGGATGAGGGCGCCATGATGAGCACCCTCATGAGCGCCGGCTCCCAGGTGGTCCAGATCATGAAGATCGACATCGTCGCGGCGATCGTGCAGGTCCCGGGCGTCCACCTGCCCCGCATCCGCCTCGGGACGCCGGCGCGCGTCACCGTCGACGGGGTGGAGGGGGCCTTCGAGAGCGAGGTCTACATCCTCAACGACCGCGTCGACCACGAGTCCCGGGCGGTGGAGATCCGGCTGCCCATCCGCAACCCGGACTACCGCGTGAAGCCCGGTCTGTTCGCACGCGCCGAGCTGATCCCGGAGCCGCGCGAGGCCGTGGTGGTCCCTCAGGACGCCGTCCTGGGGCCCGCCGGGTCCCGCTACGTCTTCGTTGACGACGGCGGTGTGGCCCGGCGTCGCGAGGTAAGCGTGCGAGAGCTCGACACCCGCCGCATGGAGGTCGTCGACGGGCTCGCCCCCGGAGACGCCGTGCTCACCGGGCCGAACCTTCCCCGGGTCTCCGACGGTACGAAGATCGCCACCGAACTCGCCCATGCAGATCGCTGACTTCTCCATCCGCAGACCGGTCTTCGCCGTGATGCTGATCGGAGCCTTCGTCGGCCTCGGCGCGATCTCGGTCGGTCGCCTCGGGGTCGACCTCTTCCCTCGGGTGGAGTTTCCCTACATGGCGGTCACGACCGTCCTCGAGGGAGCCAACCCGGAGACGGTCGAGAGCGAGGTGACGGACGTCCTCGAAGACCACCTGAACACGATCTCGGGCGTCAAGGAGATCCGCTCGGTCAGCTCCGAGGGGCTCTCGCAGGTCTTCATCCAGTTCGAGCTGGAAGAGGACGCGGACGAGAAGGCCGAAGACGTCCGCGAGAAGGTCGCCCGGGCCGTCGGGGATCTCCCTCCGGACGCCCAGGCTCCCGTGGTCGAAAAGGTGGACCCGGACGCGGCCCCGATCCTCTCCGTGATGGTCTCGGGCGACCTGCCGATCCGCACCCTGACGGACTACGCCGATCACGTCGTGAAGGAACGCATCCAGCGTGTGCCGGGTGTCGGATCGGCGCGGCCCGTGGGCGGCCGCGAGCGGGAGATCCGCATCTGGCTCGACGGCACCCGGCTGCGAAGCTACGGGCTCACGGCCCCGGACGTGGTCCAGGCGATCCGTGCCGAGCATGCGGACATACCGGGAGGGCTCCTCGAAGCGGACCAGGAGACGAGAGAGTTCTCCGTCAAGACCCGGGGCGAGGTCGATACCGCGGACGAGTTCGCCGACATCGTGGTCGCCTACCGCGAGGGGGCGCCGACCACCGTCGGCGACGTGGCACGCGTCGAGGACGGCAGCGAGGACGAGCGCACCTACGCCGAGCTCGACGGCGTCCGCGGCGTCTCGCTGGACATCCGCCGCCAGTCGGGTCGGAACACCGTGGAGGTCGCGCGCGCGATCAAGGAGGCGGTGGAAGAGTTGCGCAGCGACGCACCACCCGGCGTGAAGCTCGTGGTGGCGCGGGACATCTCCCGGTTCATCGAGGCCTCCGCGAGAGACGTCGGGATCGACATCGTGCTCGGCGGCCTCCTCGCCGTCCTCGTCACCCTGGCGTTCCTGCGGAGCCTCCGCACCACCGTGATCGTGGCCGTCGCCATCCCGACCTCGATCGTCTCGACCTTCTTCCTGTTCTACGTGATGGGCTTCACGCTCAACATGCTGACGCTGATGGCGCTCTCGGTCTCGATCGGGCTCCTGATCGACGACGCCATCGTGGTGCTCGAGAGCATCCATCGAAAGATCGAGGCGGGCGTGCCACCTGTGGCCGCGGCCTCCCAAGGCACCGCCGAGGTGGGCTCCGCGGTGATCGCTGGGACCGCATCGGTCCTCGCCGTCTTCCTCCCGATCGCGTTCATGCAGGGCGTGATCGGGCGCTTTTTCTACGAGTACGGACTCGCGATCTCCTTTGCGGTGGCCATCTCCTTGTTGGTGGCCGTCACCCTGACGCCGACCCTGTGTGCACAGGTCCTTCGGCCGTCCCAGGGCGAAGGCGCGGTGTTCCGTCTCCTCGAAGATCTCTACCGACGCCTCGAAGCGGCCTACGGCGTACTGCTGGGAGCCGCGCTGCGCCGTCGCGCCCTGGTCCTGGGGCTGGCCCTCGTCTCGGTCTACGGCGGCATCGCGGTCGCACGGGGCATTCCCCTGGAGTTCTCCTCGAAGGCGGACCGGAGCGAGTTCGAGGGGATCGTAGAGCTTCCGGCCGGTGCGGGAATTGCCGAGACGAAGCGGGTCGCTCGGCGGGTCGCGCAGGCCGTCACCACGGTGGAGCACGTCGAGCACACGTTCCTCACGATCGGCGCCGGGAGCCAGGGCCGCGTGAACGAGATGAGCGTCTACGTGGAGCTGACCCCCAAGCAGGAGCGGACGACGGGGCAGCTCGCCCTCATGGATGCGGCCCGGTCTGCGATGGGGCGCGCGGCGCCCGAGGCGAAGCTCGTGGGCGTGAACGAGATCGCCTGGATCTCGGGTGGCGGCTTCAGCGCATACAACGTCGAATACGGGGTGACCGGACCGTCGCTCGACCGTCTCCGGGAGGCCACGGACGAGATCGTGGGGCGGATGCGGACGGACCCGCTCTTCGTGGATGCCAAGTCCGGGTTCGAGGAGGGCAAGCCGGAGCTCGAGATCGTCGTGGATCGGCGCAGGGCCGCCGACCTCCGCGTGCCGATCCGCTCTCTGGCGACGACCGTCCGCGCGCTGATCGGGGGTGTCGACGTGGCGACCTTCGAGGACGGCGGGCGTCGCTACGACGTGCGCGTCCGGCTCGAAAGGGAGCAGCGCGACGATCTCGACGAGGTCGGCAGGGTCCAGGTCCGGCCCGTGGCGGGCCGCCCCGTGGAGCTGGCAAGCCTCGCCACGCTCCGGATCTCGAGCGGGCCAGCCCAGATCGAACGCGAGAATCGTGGGCGCAAGATCACGCTCTTCGCGAACACGCGCGGGGACGTTGCGCTCGGCACCGCCGCAGCCCGGCTCGACGAGATCGTCGACGAGGTCGGGCTCCCGGCGGGTTACCAGGGCACGCATGCGGGCGCGGCGGAGCGCATGCAGGATTCGGCCGAGGCCGTGGTATTCGCCTTCTTCCTCGCACTCGCGGCGCTCTACATGATCCTCGCGAGCCAGTTCGACAGCTTCTCGCAGCCCACCGTGATCATGCTCTCGGCGCCGCTCTCCTTCGTGGGGGCCTTTGCCGCCCTCGCCATGAGTGGAACGGCACTCAGCATCTGGGCCCAGATCGGGCTGGTCGCCCTGATGGGCCTGGTGATGAAGAACGGGATCCTCCTGGTGGACTACGCGAATCAGCGGCGCGCCATGGGCGCGACGGCGCACGATGCGATCCTCGCCGCCGGCCCCGTCCGACTGCGCCCCGTCTTGATGACGGCGTGCTCCACGATCGCCGGGATGGTGCCCGTGGCGATCGCCCAGAGCGATGGCGCCGAGTTCCGCCAGCCCATGGGTCTCCTGGTCATCGGAGGTCTTGCCTCATCGACCCTGCTCACGCTGGTCGTGGTCCCCGTCGCCTACACACTGGTGGCCGATCTCAACCGCGTCCCGGGCTGGATCAGAAGAACCGCTGCGGGCCTGGCAGGCAAAGCGAGGGCCGCATCCGATGAATCGGATCGCAGTGAGGCCTAACCGCATGTCCGACCGGAGCCTGGACGCAACCTACGACGCCGCAGTCGCCAATCGCTTCCTGGAGATGAACGAGAAGCTCACGGGCCTGCCGGCCTTCCTCGGGATCCGCTTCACCGAGTTCGGCCCGGGCCGACTCTGCGCGCAGTTCGAGGTCCGCCCCGAGCTGTTGACGCCGTTCGGCAACATGCACGGAGGCGTTCTCTCCGCTGCATGCGACCACGTGCTGGGCTGCGTCTGCTACCCGCACATGAAGCCGGGCTGGTGGGCCGCCACGACCGAGTTCAAGCTGAACCTGCTCGCCCCGGTGAGCGAGGGAACCGTGATCGCCGAAGCCGAGATCGCCTCGATGACGCGGACGACGGCCGTCGTCCAGATCCGCATCTCCAACGAAGGCCGCGTGGTCTGCCTGGCCCAGGGCACCGTCCTGATCCGGGAACCGAAGACCTCCTCCTAGGATCGGGGCCGGCTGGCTTCGCGGCGAGGTCGACCGCCAGCCGTGGGGCGACTTGCGTCGCCCCACGGCGGCCCGATCAGCGGTCGGAGCCGGCCGCGGGCTTGGCTCCGCCCTCGGCGCCCTCCTCGCCGGACTTCACCGGCCGCATCTGGACCGTCGCGGTCCGGTCGGTCGGGAGGTAGTCGAAGCGGAGGTTCCAGCTGCCGTCCTGGTTCTGGAAGGCGGTGCCGATGCGGGTCCAGAAGCCCTTCTCCATCCCCTCGCGCTGCACGACGCCGAAGATCGCCTGGGTGTTGACTGCCATTGTATGTCTCCTTCGTTCTGGTTGAGGCCCCTCTGGGCCAGGTCTCTCACCCGACGCGGAGACCTGGCCGGACGGGGCTGGAAGCCGGAGGGCGCCCGCGGAGCGAGAGGCGCGGCGGGTGGGGGGTGAGCCGCGCCGGGGCTCGAGGCAAGGGGCGTGAACGAGCGGAGTCCGCGGAGCCGAGGGCGCGCATCCTTGTCCGAAGGGCCCGAGCGGAGCCAGCCCGACGGCGAGTACGAGCGAAGGAGCCTTGGCAGATCGGCACCCGGACATCTGGACGTGGGCCGAGGGGGTGATGGATGCGCTGGCCGTGGCGGGGCCGCCCGAGAAAGGTCGGCTGCGCACCTCCGCCGACCAGACGACGCCTGGGCGACCAGCGATCGTATGCAGCCGGCGACGGCGAGGAGAGTGCCAATGGCTACGGGTCATGAGCCCCGCGGCGCTCCCGGCTCCTGCTCGCGCCGCCAGCGGCGGAAGTCGCGCTCCACGCGCAGGAAGTGGCGCAGGATCTCCACGGTGACCGCCGGAAGCTCGATCGGCTCGCCGTAGGTGGCCTCGTAGTAGCGGCAGTAGCCCTTGAGATCGGAGACGATCTCGGCGGGCACGGTGACGCGGATCTCGATGGGCGGCTCGTCGCTCTTGCGCCGCTGCAGCTTCACGTGGCTCTCCTCCTGTGGCTCGCGTCAGAAGGCCTGGTACGGCCCCGACAGGACCAGGTCCTTCATGACGGCGATGTTGAAGCGATAGCCGGGCCGGATCTCCAGCGTGGGCTGGACGTTCATGTTGCGCCGGGCGATCTCGGTACCCAGCTCGCCGAGGTTCTGGCCGAGGGCGGCGGCGAGGATCTCGCGGAGATCGCGCGCGTCCGTGGCCTGGTTCCCGCTGCCGAAGGTGCCCTGGGAGACCTGGAGGCCGGCGCTGATGGCGCTCAGCAGGATGGCGCCTCCGAAGACGCGCAGGTAGTCGTGGTCCACGCGGTCGTGGAAGCCGGCGGCGCCAGCGGCGTCCGTCCCGGGCATGGAGCCCAGGTTGAGGCCCGAGCCGTCGGGGAAGATGAGGCGCTGCCACGCCACGAGCACGCGCTCCTGGCCGTGGGCAACGAGGCTGTCGTAGACGCCGATGGCGCGCGTGCCCTGCGGGATCAGCAGGTGTGCGCCCGTGGCCGAGTCGAAGACGTTCTCTCGGATCTGTGAGATCAGCTGGCCGGGCAGGTCCGAGTTGGCCTCGGTCACGAGGACGGCGGGCAGCAGCGAGCCGGCCTTCACCTCGTAGGGCGAGAGCGACGGGCGAACCCGGTGCTCGAGGATCTCCTCCCCGACGCCGAGCTCCGCGTTGCGCATGAACTCAAGCTTCTCGCGCTGGAGGTTCTGGCTGACCATCGGGTCGTCCTGCGTCTGCTGGCTGGAGTAGAGATCCCTCGCGGCCTGGAGAACACCCGCCGCGTCTGGAGAAGCCGCAGGTCGGTGCGGCGGCGCCACAACCGCGCTAGGGGTTCGAGCGACCTCATCGTTTCCCTCGAAAACGATCGGGCGCGAGGTGAAGGCGCGCCGCAGGGTCTGGTCCGCAACCCCATCGCTGGTCTCGATAAGCTGAGGCGGTGCGTCTTTGTCGAGCTCCGGGGGCGCACCCGCGGCCGCGACCGGTGCATCCGCCGCAGGAACCGGTGCGGCCAGACGCGGGACGCCATCCGACTCACCCTCCCAGAACCGATCCGGCGCAGTGCTCACTCCGGCAGCTGGATCCGGGCGCTGAGCAACGCGCTGGCTACGATCCGAGAGGGTGAAGACGGCGGCAAGGATCACAGCCGTCGCGAGCCCGCCGGCAACGAAGATCGCTCGTCGGTTCAGGCGGACGACACGCGGCCGCGGCTCGAGCTCGATGGGTGTCGCGTCTTCCTCGGTCTGGATCGGATCATGCTCGTCCGTCACGGCAAGCCCTCCGCCGCCTAGCGCCGCGCTTCGCGCGGAAGGCGGGTCACGGTGATTCGCTTCTGGTCGCCGCCGACTCCGAGAACCAGCACGGCCTGGGCGAAGAGCTTGTCCACCACGAAGTACCGGCCCCGCAGCCGATAGTTGACGAGCGCCTGCTCTTCGCTGTCCGACCGGACGAAGAGAGCGGGTGCCTCCGTGGCAGCCATCGCGCCCGGCATCTGCAGGAAGACGCGGGTGCCGTCATCGAAGGCCTGGACGGGCCGCCAGGGAACTCGATCCCCCTCGATCCGGTAGCCGAAGTTGAGGCCCTCGGGCCTCACGAGAGGGAGGCGAGCGACGTCGCGCTTCCTGTGCACCTCATCGCGCAGCTTCGCCTCTGCGCTCGCCCACCGCTGGACCGTCTCTTGCGGGTAGTAGAAGCGGACGCTCCGGAAGTAGCCGGACCTGTCCTCCTGGTTGCTGATGAGCCCGAGGTGGTAGACGCGCCGATCGGTCGTGATGACCAGATTGGTACTGACGTCGAACTCGGTCGGCTTCACCACGACGTGCGGTGCGCGGCCGTCCGCCGGGCCGCTCTCCATCTTGGAGGCGATCCAGCGCTCCGAGTCGCCGAGCGCGATGTGGAGGACGCTCTCGCCCGGTTGGAGCTGGATGTCGCACACGCGCAGGGGCTTGCAGTAGAGGATGGGCTGCCGGTCGCCGTACGGGAAGCGGACGAAGCCCGGCTTGCGGACGATCGGAGCCTTCCCGGTCGACTGGAACTGGCGGACGGCCTCCACGAGCTCCGGGTCGTCCTGGCTGAGGAAGTCCGCGTCGGTCGGATGTCCCATCGGGTCCGTGAACACGATCTCCTCCGTCACCTGGTTGGCCTGAACGAAGTCCTCCGGCCCGAGCTCCGGCACGGAGGAGCACGCTCCGCACGCCACCGCCGCCGCCGCCGCCAAGTACGCTCTCGAACGCAATCTCTGCATCGCTCTCCTCCTCAAAGCTGTTTGGTCCATTGGATGTCCGTGACGTAGAGGCCGAGCGGGTTCTGCTCGATAACCTCTGGCGTGGCTGCCGGCCGGATCTCCACGTTCAGGACCGCCTGCCAGCGCTCGCGCGTGAGGACGGCCCCGTCGAGACCTCGGTGGATCTCGGTCCACTGGATCTGCCACGAGTCGCTCGCCGGGAGCGAGAGCACGCTCGTGATCTCGACGCTGACGGTCCGTTCCCGCATGCGCAGGAACGGGTTGTGCACCTTGAAGTGGTCGTTCAGGAAGCGGGTGGCCGCGCCCGTGGCGTGGGCGTAGGCGGTGTCGAGGAACTGCTTCTCCGCGGCGCCGTCGGCCACGATCGAGCGGGTCTTGCGGATGAAGTCCGCCACCTGGTAGCGGACGAGACGGGGATCGGCGGCACGCGCCTTGTCGGCGGGGCCGACCACGAGCGTCTGACCGAGCTCATCGATCTCGACAACGTATGGCGTGACGCGACTCTGGGACGACTGCCAGAGGATCCCGAGGCCGAGGACCGCATTCACGACCAGGGCGACCACGGCGATGATCTGCCAGTTGCGCTTGGCTCGAAGGAAGCCGTGGTACCGCTCGTTCCACTCGAGCCGGCCGGCCAGGTACGGATTCTCGGGGGTGCGCATCGGTCGAGGACCTCCTCAGCTCTGCCGGCGATCCCCGCTTCCGGTCGGGCCGGAACGGGGCGAAGGCGGCGTTTGGGTGGAACGCGAAGCGCCGGCGCCGCGCGAGCCGGCGCCCGGGCGCGGAGCGGGAAGGCGGGCCGGCGAAGCGGCGTCGCGGGGATCCCCGAAACGGGCGATCCGGCGCTCGCGCAGGGCATCGGCCGTGCGTCCGGCCGGGAGGCCGGCGACGCGGCGGGCTCGGGCTGCCACGGCCTCGGTCGCCAGGGCTGAGAAGCCCCCCGCAAGGGAGCCGACTGCTCCAGAGGCGCCCGCCGCATGGGCGGCGCGGGCGTAGCGGCCCGCCTCGAGCATCGCCGTCGACCCGCGCGCTCCGGATGCAGCGGCGCGCGCGGCAAGGCCCTTCACGCCGAGCGCCACGGCGGCCATGGATCCACCGGTGTAGATCGCGGTCCCGAGCGTCAGGTTGACCGAACCGGCAATCAGCGCCGACGCGAAGGACGGGATCTGCCACGCCACGATCATGTAGACGAGCGCAGCGCCCAGGATCGCGAAGAGATCCGAGGGCGAGCTGCCCGCGCCGGCCAGGGTCGGCTGCCAGGACGCCGCGAGCGCAGTCCCGACCCCGATGATCAGGTAGAGGACGAAGAGCTTGATCCCGATGGCGACGGCGTAGCTCAGGTAGCGCTCGGCGAAGGGGATCGTCCAGCGCGAGCCTGCGAAGCCGAGAAGCAGCACGCCTCCGCCGATCACCACGTACATCTCGATCAGGGCCAGGGCCAGCTGGCCTGCGATGACCACGAATGCCAGGAACGTCAGGAGCGCCGCGATGGCGGCAACGAAGTTCCCGCCCGGCGAGGTGAACCAGCCGGCTACGCTGATGCTCGAAATCAGCGTGGACGCCACCGCAATGCCCTGGTCGATCACGGTGCTGGGGTTCAGCTCCGGGAGCCCGCCAGCGGTCCGCCCGGCCGTGGCGAAGCCGTCGATGATCGCCGGGATCCAGACGTCGGCGAACGTCAGGACGGCCAGGAAGAAGCCGATCGCCATGATCCGCTTCAGGAACTGGACGAAGATCTGCGTCGGGTCGTCGCGCTCGATCACCCACCAGGAGGCCGCCCACACGATTTCGATCGTGGCGAGCGTGAAGAACAGGTTCCGCGCGATCGGAAACAGGACCCCGAACCAGCCGGCGGTGGCGGCTTGGAAGGCGTTGACGAGGTCCGTGAGGATCGTGGTCATCGAAGGGCGCTCACCCTGCCCTACGGGCGCGGTACGGTCGCGAGACCTTCGCTGGGTCGGGAGACCGGGATCATGGAGGGCGCGTTGCCCAACCAGGCGTCGAACGCCGCCGCCGATCCCGCAGCCTTGGCTTCCTGGGCACCGAGGTAGGCATTCTGCGCGCTGATCTGCGCCGCGAAGAGCTGGCGGAGCTTTCCGATCTCCTCGACCTGGAGACTCGCGATCTGGTTGCCGACCTGGAGGGCTTCGAGTCGGCCCTGGGCGCCGTCGTTTGCCAGGCGAAGGCGGTCGAGTGCCGCCTGAACGCTCGGCGCGTCGGCAACGTTCTCGCCTGCCGCGGCGAGGGTTCCGCGCAGCGTGTCGAGGACGCTGGTCGCCCAGGAGTCGTACGCCGCCGTCCAATCGGCCGGGGGCACGTAGCCCGGGAAGCGGCTCTCGAAGACGGTGGCAACATTCCCGAGCGTGTAGGGAATGGAGAGGCCGATCTGCATCGCCTGGCCGAGGCTGCCGAGGGCCGTCTGCACGTCGGCCCAGGCAACGGTGCCTGCAGGCGTCGTGTTCACCAGCATGTTCTGGAGCATCTGCAGCTCGTTCTCGAGCTGGCGGACCTGCTGAACGATCTGGGTGCCCTGGTTCGCCACCATCTGCACTTCCTGGGCGACGCTCAGGGTCTGCTGGATGGCAGTCGTGATGTTGTGGACGAGATTGGTCGGGTCGAGCACGACCAGCTGACCATGGGAAGTGCGAGGGCCGAGAAGAAGGACGCCGCCCAAGGCGACGAGAGCGAGGCCCGCGCTCCAGGTCGTTCGGCTAGGTCGAAGCATGCTGGTTCTCCTTCAGGGCGCGCCATCCATCGGCCCAGTCCCCCAGGCCACGGCAGCGGAGCCACTCCGCCGGCCAGTCGCCCGGGTTGTCTTCGATGAGGCCGCGGCAGAGTTCGAGGTCCTCGCGGCCGGACGCGCCGACGAAGCTCAACGCGAGCGGGCCGAGGCCGAGGTCGAGGAGCCGGCGGCCGAGGGGAGAGGCGTAGTAGTAGTGCCGCTTGGGGACGGCCCCTGCGACGATCTCGATCTCTTGCTGGCTCAGGCCGATCCGCCGGTAGAGCTCGCTGGTTTGCTCGCTGTGGGCGCCCGGGTTCGGCAGGAAGAGCCTCGTTGGGCACGACTCGAGCAGGAGGTCCCGGCGAGTAGAGCGGAAGACCTCGGCCAGGCTCTGCGTCACGAAGACGACGGCGGCGTTCGCCTTGCGGAGGACCCGGAGCCACTCCTCCAGCTTCTCGGCGAAGACACCGTGCGTGAGCATCAGCCAGGCCTCGTCGATCACGATCAGCGTGGGCCGGCCCGTCAGGCGCTGCTCGATGCGGTGGAACAGGTAGGCGAGCACGGGCACCGCGTTGACGTCGCCCGTGTTCATCAGGTGCTCCATCTCGAAGACCTGGAAGCTGCCGTTCCGGAGCCCGTCTTCCTCGGCGTCGAGAAGGCGACCCATCGCGCCCTGGAGCGTGTAGTGGCGGAGGCCCTCCCGGATCAGCCGGTCCTGCACCGTGTTGACGAAGTCGGTGAGTGTGCGGCTCTCACTGGTGCCGAGACGCTCGAGCGCTGCCTGGATCGCCTGGCGGTGAGCGGGCGTCACCGCCACGTCCTGGAGCCCGAGCAGGATCTCCACCCAGCCGGCTGCCCAGAGCCTCTCTTCCGCGCGATCGACACCGGAGAGCGGACAGAAGGCCAGATCCTCGCTCTCACCGCTGGCCACGTCGTAGTGATCGCCGCCGGCAGCCTTCGCGAGGACGAGGCTGCTGTAGCCCTTGTCGAAGGCGAAGACCTGGGCGCCCGGATACCGGAAGAACTGGGCCATCAGGAGACCGAGCAGGGTCGACTTGCCGGAGCCGGTGGGGCCGAGGACGAGCGTGTGCCCCACGTCCGAGACGTGGAGGTTCAGACGGAACGGCGTCGAGCCGGAGGTGTTCGCGTAGAGGAGCGCCGGGCTGCCCGCTGGATAGTAGGGGCTCGGGTTCTCGTCGAGGCCCGGCCAGACGCTCGTCGTCGGGATGAGGTCGGCGAAATTCAGCGTGTGGATCAGCGGACGCCGGACGTTCCGATGGCCGTGCCCGGGGATGGAGCCCAGGTACGCCTCGAGCGCGTTCACTTCTTCCACGCGCGCTGCGAAGCCGTGGTGTTGGAGGCTGCGGCAGACCTGGCGCGACGCGGCGTCCAGGGCTTCGAGTTCGTCGTCGAGAAGGACGATGACGCTCGTGTAGTAGCCAAACCGGACGGTTCCGGAAGACGCCTCCTCCACGGCGTCGTCCGCGTCCTCCGCCATCGCAACGGCATCGCGATTGCCGAAGGTCGACTCCCCCATGTTCAGTGCCTGCTTCACCAGGCCGGAGAGACCCTGGCGCTTCTGGAACCAGTTGCGGCGGACGATCCGGAGGCGAGCCTCCGCCGTGTCGGGATCGAGGGGGATGAAGCGGTTCGACCAGCGGTACTCGACGGGAAGGCGGTTGAGGAAGTCCAGGATTCCGGGGAACGAGTCCGCAGGGAATCCCACGACGGCGATCGGCCGCACGTGTCGGTCGCCCACGCGCGGGCGGAACCCGCCGACGAGATCCTGGCTTCCAAGCAGGGCGTCCAGGTACATCGGGGTGGGCGGGATTCGCACGGGCTGCGCCCGGCCCGTGACGCAGAGGTGGAGGAAGCTCAGGAGATCTTCAGAGTCCATCCGGCTGATCGAGAGCCGGTCGGAGAGGGCGTCCTCGAGCTCCACCACCTGACGCTGGTAGGAGCGCAGGATGGTCTCGTATCCACCCGCGTCCTCCGCCTCCCCTTCGACGAACCAGCCGCCGAGCCGCGCTTGGACGTCGCGCGGCGGCAGGTAGGTCGCGGTGAGCGCATAGACGCTCTCGTAGGTGCTCCTTCCGGCCAGGTACTGCCGGCGGCGCTCTTCATCGATCAGGGCTGTCGTCGGATCCGCAAAGGCACCTTGCGGCGGATAGGCTCCTGCCGGCTTCCGGATGGCATCGGCCTGGAGCATCCAGCCGTTGCCAAGCCGGGCCAGGGCGCCGTTCACCTGCGAGGAGAGGACCGCCATCTCCTCGTGGCTGGCCGCCTCCATGTCCGGCCCCGCGTACCACCAGCCCGTGAGGAGGGCGCCGTCCTTGTTGAGGACGATGCCCTCCTCGACCAGGGCGGCGAAGTTCAGGAGGTCCGGCAGCCCGAGCGCCTGCGCACGATGCTCGCGAAGCACGCCGCTACTCCGAGACCGTCACGGAGGCGTGGACGAGCGGAGCGGTTCGGACGCAGCGCGCCGCGGCCGGGTAGTACGTCGCCAAGCGAACGTGGCGCACGTACACCCGCCGGATTTCCGCGTCGCGCTTCGCGAGGAGCACGAGGCCCCAGTGCCCCACGATCAGCAGGACCGCCGAGACCGAGGCCGTGTACCACGAGAAGCCGATCCCGAAGAGCAGAGCGATCACCACCACGCCGTTGGCGAGGACGAGCTCCCGATCCGCTCCAGCAAGCAGGACCGGGCGTGTCAGTGCTCTGTGAATCGGAACGATCCTGGGACGATCGACATCGGCCCCTCGCGTGGTCCCCGGCTCCATCAGAAGGTCGCTCCCACGAACCCGAGGCTCGAGAGGACGGTCAGCGAGCCCAGAGCGATGGCCGCCCCGAACGCGATCCCGAAGACCCGCCGGAAGGCGCCGCCCGACTCGCCGAACGCGAACAGGAGGCCCGTGATGACCACCGCCACGGTGACGAGGATCCGCGCCACCGTCCCTTGGAGGTTGTCGAGGAGCGTCTGGAGCGGCGCGTCCCAAGGCATCGACGGCCCCGAGGGCGTCGCATGGGCGACCTCCGGTGCCACCAGGAGCGCCAGGCCTCCCAGCGCCCCCGCCGTCACGAGCGCCCTGCCCCACCGACCGGCCCGCCCTCGGGAACGAGCCGCCATCACCTTGCCTGCGTTCATCTCTGCCTCCTCAGCCTCCCGCGTCAACGCGCGACAGGCAGTAGCCTTGGCCGGGTTCGTAGCCCTCCACGCGGAGGAGCTCGTCCACCCGGCGCCCACCGTTCTTGCGAGTGATCGAAACAATCAGGTCCACCGAGTCGGCGATCAGCTCCGGCTGGGTCGGGACACCGGCCTCCTGCACGAGCTGATCGATTCGGGAGAGGGCTGCCCCCGCGCTGTTTGCATGGACCGTGGTCATCCCCCCCGGATGGCCGGTATTCCACGCCTTGAGCAGCGCGAGGGCCTCCCTCCCCCGTATCTCCCCGATGACGATGCGGTCGGGCCGCAGCCGCATCGTGGCCCGAACCAGGCGCGTCAGGTCGACGTCGTCCGTCGTCCTGAGCTGGATATGGTTGGCGGCCGAGCACTGGAGCTCGACCGTGTCCTCGAGAATCACGAACCGCTCGCTGGGCCCGGCCAGGTCGACCGCCTCGCGAAGCAGCGCGTTCGCGAGCGTCGTCTTCCCAGATCCAGTGCCCCCACAGATGACGATGTTCTCTCGACGCTCCAGCGCATCGCAGAGCGCGTCACGCTCCCAAGCCAGCATGACCCCCTGCCCCACATATTCGTCGAGCGTGTGGACGCGGATCGCGCGCTTCCGGATCGCGAAGACGGGGCCGGCAGAGATCGGAGGCACGACCCCGTGGAAGCGACTGCCATCGAACGGCAGCTCGACCTCGAGCAGCGGACTCGACTCGTTGATCTCGGTGTCAGCGATGGCGGCGACGGTGCCGAGGAGGTTCTCGGCCTGAGAGTGGCTCATGCTCCGCTCGAGCCGGGCGACACCAGAGACCAGCCGCTCCACCCACAGGTCGCCGTCCGCGTTCAGCATGATCTCGACCACGGCCGAGTCAGCAAGCGCAGCGAGCACGTCGCCGCCGAGCTCTCGCCGCAGCTTGTCGCGCAGACGCCTATCGCGTTGCCCGTGGAGGTCGGTGGAGGAGGGGCTCATGGGCAGCCCCGGGCTAGAGCAATGACCGTGCCATCGGGGTCGGGCCAAAGAGATGCTGGGCCTTGGCGACCGTCGACGTGGGCTAACTGCCCGAAAGTACCGGGTGATTGAGTAGCCACGATGAAGTCTGGGAGCGCCGCTGCGAAGAGAGATCCGAAAGGTTCTGGTAGGCGCGAGAGAACCAGCGGGAACCACGCCAGCCGCTGTAGCGGACGACCCGAGCTGTGTGTGATCGTGGTCGGATGACGGTCACGATCAGGCTCGGAGCGCCTCTCGGGTGAAGAAGCACCGAGAGCCCGCTATCGACAAATGGCGCCGCGCTGCCACCCTTTTCAACGAGCACGGCTGGTTCCTGCCGGCCTACGTCATAGGCCGAGCTGTCTTCGAGCTCGCTGAAAAGATCGAGGCCGCACCTCGCTACGAGAGGTCCGAGATCGTACGGGACGGCGTCTGTGGCCTGTATCCTCCGCGTGCTCTAGCCGTCATGTACCTGTACCGGTACCGCGAGTGGCCGTTCGTTCGGGAGTTCGCTCCGACGATCTGGGAGTGCATCGAGGCGGCGAGCTATGGGTTCTTGGGCGTTGCCACGACCGGCTTGGCTCCCGTGGTCGAAGGTGTCGCTCGCGCGATCGCAAGAGACCAGCAGATCCCGGTGCCACGAAGAGCCGCGACACTACTGCGGAACGTGCTCGACGACGTGGGTTCTCGATCCGCAGAGGCAACGCACCCAGCGGCCAGGGAGGAAGTGGAGCTCGTCATTGCCAGCTATCGTCGGTTCTTTGAGGAGAGGTTCTGGAGAGACTCGGATCGGCTACCCGAAGGCGAGAGCCTGAATCGGCACTCGATCCTTCATGGAATCGCAGACGCCCAGGACTACGGAACGCGCTACAACTTTTCGCGCTTGATCTCGGTCCTCGATCTCCACTGCCTGCTCATCACATTCATTCAACCGCCGGAGAAGCGTCTGTCGAACCTATACCCAGATGAGACATCAGAGTCTCGCGAGCTTGCCCAGTACCTCGCTTCGGCAGCCGTCGGTCGACTACGTGCGCTGAGCCGCTTTCAACCAGAACTGCCCGGTCCAGAGAAGTGATTGCCCCGAGACGCCGGCGAAAGAGGCTGTGAGAGCCCCTGGGACCTAGCCGTGCCGTTGGATCGAGTCGTGGAGTAGGACTAGGTCGGTTTCATCGCCTGCTTCCCGTGGGGAATTGACGCAGGAGCGGTTTCCGAGAAAGAGTACGCAACAATCTCCGTCGCAACGGCTGGACGGGAAGAGGATCCCCTGAGCAGGCGTAGCGAGTCGGAAGTACTCCGTGACGACTTGTGTGGGAACGTACTCAGTTCCCTCTTGCCCGTTTCTGGCGATAGGCTTCCGAAGCTCGTTCTTGAACTCGTGCAAGAAGATCATGCCTTCTCGATCGTTGCGGCCGATCGAAGAGTTGAACGGGCTCGGCGCTGCCGGGAGCCGGCACAAGTCCAACACCTCGAGGGGTTGTGAAGCAACCCAGGCCGCCGTCGTACGGATGCCGCTCGTTTCGGCAAGCGCCGTAGGTCGGTCCATCGCTCCGTAGAACATGGAAATACCCTGGGGGCTCATGCGATTGGCACGCGAGTTCTCCGTGGGCGGCGAACCCAACAGGGGCGCCGAGCCTGGGGCCTCGCGCGCGCCATGCTCCCTAGCTCGATAGACCCGCGTCTCCGAGCCCAATGAACGGATCAGGTCATACCTCTCGGCAAGCGCAGCCACCGCTTCAAGGAGCCGGATCGGCGACCAGCCAAAGGGCTCATCAGACTCGGCCGAATGGAAGAAATACCTTCGCTCAAACCGACTGACTAGCGACAGGGTGGACCACGCGTCCCTCATGATCTCGATTCGGCTGTCGCCCCGCCACGAGACCTCCACCCACTGTTAGCTCGGAAGGGAGTCGAGAACGGCCTGGTAGAACGCATCGCCGGAGGGCGAGAAGGCAGAGGAACAGACTTCATCGAAAACATCTTCCGTCCATCTGAACGGAGAAAGCTCTACGTACTCGCCGCCATCAACCGGCATCTCGTGCACAGGATCGCAGTATTCGGAGTAGAGGGCGGATAGGATCTCGCCAGCCACCGCGTCGGCAGCTGTGACGCTTCCGCGCTGCTCACAGAACGCGCAGACACCTTCGTCCGCGGCATGCCTGATCAGATCCTTGAGGTATTCGTCCTCGACGCACTCGGGGCAGACGTCACCTTCGATCTCGTCGAAACCACGAGACTCGAGTTCCTCGGCGTGGCGCTTCGCGAAGCCCATCTACCTCTACACCGTCGATACGGTCCTTACCCTTTCGATTGGACCTAGGCAACGGAAGGAATCCGGCGCTGGCTAGGCGCCTGGAAATATCTCCGCGCACTCGAAGCGGTAGATGACCGAGGAGTCTTCCGAGTTGAGAGCGGAGCAAAGCTCGTCCATCCTGCGAACGCGGTGGCGAAGATCGCGCGGAATCTCGCGGCGAGCTGCGAAGTTCCTGGCGCAGAAGCGTGACGCCGGCGGGAGCGCAACTGTGATGGAGCGTAGAAGATCATGAAACTGCGCTTCCGTCATCCAGCAACTCACGTCCGAGAGCGACCACTTGACCCGACTACTGATGCGGGAGCGAGGGACGAAGTCACGAAGGTCGCCGCATTGGACCTCGAGACGGTCGAGATGCTTCTTCGCCTGGTCGAAACCCGTGCCTTCGAGGTATGGTGGCAACGGACTGTTCGGGCTCAAACCGCAGTCATAAGCGAGCCGCAGGACGTAGGACTCTCGGACCAGGTGAGACGATGCGTAGTCGACTACGCGCCGAACGAGGTAGGCGCCGACGCTCTCGTCCGTCGAGCGGAGGAAGCTTGGGTCCTGGGCGAGCGAATAGATCACCAAGGGGTGGCAGAAGAGCTTCCACCAGACCATGCCCTGATCTACGTGCTGGCGCCGAGCCTCCAAGAGGGCTTGCTGCGCCTCCAGCGAGGTCGCCTGGAAGAAGGGCTCTGCCCAAGCCATCAGACCGAGGGCCTTCAAGCCCTGCATGAACCGGATGAGCGCCGTTTCGGTGCGGCCGGCGAAAAAGACGCCGGCCTCGATGAGCCGACGGCGATTGTCCCAGTACCTTCGGGCGCTTCGCGAAAGAGACGGGCGAACAGTCCGGTATTGGTCCAGGCGATCGAAGCCATGCGCGATGCCCAGGAAGCCCTGAAAGTGGGCCAGATCGAACGCGTCCATCGCCGCGGCCTTGAGCTCCAGATTGAAGACCTGCTCAGGGCGACGGTCGATCGCGATGAGACGCTTTGGACCGGCCGTCAGGAGGCTGAGAGCCCTACCCCCTCCTGCCGCGATGGCGACGACCGTGTCGTCGCCTCCGATCTCGAGTGCCTTGAGTTCGGAGCGCGTGTCTTCGTTGTCCGCGCTGTAGAGCGGCCGTCGGCGGTAGCCGTCCATCATGGCGCGGACTCCTCGCGCAGCCGCTCGACTAGGCGGTAGAGATCTTCGCCCGAACGTTCGAGCCTCATCGCGGCGAAGACCGAGTCTGCGATCTCGGGGTCGTCCTCGATCTGGTCGAAGATCACCTCTGTCGCGGCATCGCGCCCCGGCTGCCGAACCCACATGCGGTCGGGCTTGAGGATGCCGCCGTCCTCGGTGATCTCATCCGCCGCCAACTCCAAGGACTTGATCGCCTCTCCCGACCCCGCTTTGAAGAGGTCCAGCCGAAGCAGTGCGAAGCGATCGCGTTCGACCGTCGCCACGACCTTCGAGTACTGCGAGTCGGATGGCGTCTCCGCCTCCACGACGAAGGCCCGTCTACCCTGCAAGGTCGTGTCGGGGTGGCGCTGGAGGTCGAAGCGTCGCCAATCGTGGTGCTCCAGGTCCTCAAACGAGAGATCGCTGCCGTAGAACGGGTCGCCCTTGTGGCCTGCGAGGACCCGTCGCGGCCGCCGCAGCTCCCGCTGGTAGATCCAAGTGTCGTTCCGACCGTCCTCTTCCTCGATGATCAGCAGGGTGTTGCCGCGCAGATACTCGGGCTCGGTGAAGCGCAGCAGCGTTCGGCCGCGGCCATCGACCTTCTTGTAGACGACGTCGAAGGAGCGGTAGGTGATCCGGTCGCCCTGGCGGTGGATCCGGAGGGTCACCGTCCGCACCGAGGGGTAGTTGAACATGCGGTCGAAGGCGGTCTCCACGATCTGAAGAGCGGACGGCTCGACTGCATCCTCGAGCGCGTCCGGGGCTCCGGACGCCGTGGCACTCGCAGCCAGGAGCGCGAGGAGGAGCGCAGCTCTAGCCTTCACCGCCTTCGACGCCTCACTGCGTCGAGACCGAGCCGCGTGAACCGGCTGCGCCACTCGCCGCGAGTCAGGCCGAGCTCCCGGCGCGCGGCCTCCTGGTTCCAGCCGTGGCGGCGGTAGGCGTCCAGGATCTTCTGTGCCAGAAGCTGGTCCTCCGGGCTGAGATTCGGGTTCATGGCCACCAGAGCCTCGATCAGGTGAACCCGCTCGAGGGGCCCATCCCCGTCCCGCCAGAGGATGACGTTCTCCAGGACGGCCCGCAGCTCTCGTACGTTGCCCTTCCATGGACAGCCGGCCAGGGCCGCGAGGAAACCGGGGTCCAGCTTCGGAAGCGGCACTCGCGCTGCCTCTGCGATCTCGGCTACGAGCACCTGCGCGATCCCTTCGATGTCGGCCGTCCTGGCGCGGAGCGGAGGAAGGTGGATGGTGGCGCCGCGCAGCCGGTAGAAGAGATCCTCGCGGAACTCTCCGCGGCGAACCATCTCCGCCAGGTCGCGGTTGGTCGCTGCCACAATCCGAACGTCCACCGTGCGCGGCGCCGAGCCACCGACGGGCCGGATCTCCCGCGTTTCGAGCGCCCGGAGGAGCTTCACCTGGATCGGCAGCGGGGTGTCGCCGATCTCGTCCAGGAAGAGCGTCCCGCCGCTCGCCGCCTCGAAGAGGCCCGGCCGAGAAGAGACCGCTCCGGTGAAAGCTCCTCGGGTATGACCGAAGAGCTCGCTCTCGAGCACGCCCTCCGACAGCTCCGGCACGGAGACCGACACGAAGGTGTCGCGGTCGCTCTCCTCATGGATGGCCCGGGCCACGAGCTCCTTGCCGGTGCCGGTCTCGCCATGGATCAGGACCGTCGTCGCAGTCGGAGCAAGGCGGCGAATGGTGGCCCGCACGCGGCGCATGCCTGCGGAGGCGCCGATGAGCCGGTCGGCACCGGCCCGCGGAACGCTTGGCGTGCCGCCACGTGGGCGACCCAGGGATTCAGCGATCGTGGGAAGGAGCTGGTCCGCGAGACGGAACGGATACTCCAGGAAGCGGACGGCACCCTCTCGCCCTGCCTCGAAGACCGCCTGAGCGTCGGCTCCTGCGCTGTAGAGAACGAAGGGCACCTCGAGCGTCTTGCGAACAGCGCGGAGCAGTGACAAGCCGTCCATCGGCCGCATGCGATAGTCGCTCAGGATCAGGTCCACAGGACGACTCCTTAAGGCCTCCAGCGCCTCTCGGCCGTCGGCCGCTGAAATCACCCGGTAGCCTGACGACTGGAGCTCGTCGCTCAGCTGAGAACGCGTGCCTTCGTGGTCTTCAACCAACAGAATCGATGCTGTCGCGGTCATCGTCTTCCCCCGAACGGAACTGCGGCAAGCGAATGCAGAAGCTGGTTCTGCTTGGCGTGGAGGCCACCTCGATCGTCCCAGCGTGCATGCGGACGATTTCACGGCACAGGGACAAGCCCAGCCCGAACCCACCGGGCTCGAGGCCCACGCCGGGCTGGAAGATCACTTCGAGGCGATCGGGCGGGATGCCTCGCCCTTCGTCCACGACTTCCAGGCGGACCTGGGCGCCGCCGGAGCTGCTGCCAGCCTCCAGCGAGGTGCCGACCTCGATCGCCTGTCCAGCGCTTGTCGCCTTGGCGGCGTTGTCGAGGAGATTCTCGACCACCGAGAGCAGACGGCTTGGGTCCCCGATCATGGGTAGGCGCGCCAGGTCGTGGCTCAGCCGGTAGTCCCGATCGGGGCAGCCAAGCCTTGTGGTCGCGACGGCGTCCTCGACTACCCGCACCAGGTCGATCCGCTGGAGATCGAGACGTACCCCCGAGTGGAAGAGCAGCAGGTCGAGCCGGCGCGACATCTCGCGGCTCGCTGCCCGGATCCGCCGGAGAGCGTCGGCGTGCTTCGGTGCGAAGGAGGCACCGAGGTCCTCGACGCGGCGCCGGACCTCCTCGGTAGGCTTTCGCAGCTCGTGGGCGACGCCCCGGACGAACTCCGCGTGAAGTCGGCGGGAGCTGATCTCGGCGATCTCTTCCGCCTGTCGCTCGACCTCTAGCTTGAGCTCTGCGAGCAGGTTGAGCCGACCGATGGCGAGCCCTGCGAACGCGCAGAGAGTGCCGAGCTGTGGGGCAAGCTCCTCGGCGCGCTGAGGCGCGATCCCTTCGAGCTCCAACAAACGCACGGGCTCCCCTGGGATCGCCAGCTTGAGCATGTGCGCCCCCTCAGTGCCGCCTTCCCAGCGGAGGGAAGCTTGATGCGCTGCGGCGAACCCGCGGAGCGTCGCGAGCACCTCGTCAGCCCCGTCCGCCTCACAGATCGCTCGGGCGGCACCGAGCACGGCCTGGCGATCCGAGAGAGCCCGTTCGAGCGATGTGGTCTTCTCGGCCACCCGCTCCTCGAGGTCTGCAGTCGTCGCCGCGGCCTCCAACGCGGTGGTAGCGACGTGGCGAAGACTGACGAGCATACGAACGTGGTCCTCCCCGTACGGGAGGCCATCGGAACGCGATCCCACGAACACGAACGCCTTCGCCGTGCTCCTGGGAAGGAGCGGAAGGACGATCTCGGGCACATCCGGTCCCGGGTCCTCGGCCCGGGACCGCGCCCGCACAATTGCCTCGGGTGCCTTGCGCTCGCCTTGCCAAAGATCCAGTCCGCGGTTGACGAGGGGCTCGGAACAGGCCGCCGCCTCCTCTTCGAGAAGGCACTTGACCTCGCTGGCGCCGAGATGTGTACGGATCAGCGGCTCGATGCCTTCGAGGACTCGCTTCGGGTGCCTCGCGGACGCGAGCTGCTGGCTCGCCTCCTCTAGAAGCGACTCGAAGGCTCGCTCTCGCAGGACCCGACCGGCGGCTCCCCGTCGCAGGCCGAAATGAAGGAGCTGGTACAGGACGGTCGTGGTCAACGCGACCGGGATGACCTCGGCCGATCCGAGGGGCTCAGCTTCATCGAGGAACGAGAACGCGAAGGAGACACCGCCACTCGCCAGGAGCAGAGCAACCGAGGCAGTCAGCCCGGTCAGCACCGCGCTCTGCACCCACATGGGCGGATCGAGAAGGCGGTAGCGGACGATCGCCCACGAGATGGATGCGGGGAAGGCGAGCAAGGACAGGATGAATGGCGTGCGGAGCGGCGTTGGAGGTGTCCCGCCCCAGAGGAAATAGACGAGCGGTACGGCGCTGCCGACTCCCAGGCCGAGCAGCAGAGCGCGGCTCCGCGCGCGTTCGATCGGGGTCATCGTGCTCGCCGAGGTGATGCTCCCGGCGATGAGGATTCCTGCTGCCAGGAAGGCAGCTCCGATGGCGATGCGCTCCAGGGAGTTCAGGAACGCCGCATTCTGGACGTGAAACTGGGCGAAGGCGGCCGGGAAGAGCCAGAAGCCATAGGGAGCCAAGGCCGCTCCGGCGGAGCGGAAGCGAGGCGACACGACCGGGAACCGCATCGCCAGATGGATGAAGGAGGCGGGCAGGAGAGTGACGCTCACCAGCCCGAGCCGCGAGCGCAACGAGGGTATCCCGTGGAGCCCCGGGTCCTCTGGCAGCATCAAGTCCACCTGCGAGAGCGCCCAGGCTCCGGCGCACCACGACACCGCGAAGAGCGGAGAAGCGACGGGATGCTGGCTGCCGAGGCCGACGGCCAGGCCGAAGAGGAGGAATGCAGCTCCTAGGAAGAGCGTCGGCCAGTTCGCGCCCAAAGACCGCCATCCCGACTGCGTCGTAGTGTTGGCTCGCACGGTCACTGGATCGCGGCCTCGCACGAGGCGTATCGACATCCGGTCGCCATGCCTCTCCCGCGCCAGGAGCAGCAGCTCTGCGCGGTTTCTCGGCGGGATCAGCTGATCCTCCCCTTCGAACGTGAGATCGAGAACCCGGTCATGCGGCTCGAAGGCGGGGTTGGCCGTGCGAAGAAACGTCGCGGCGAAGGGCACGCGGAGACCTTCGTCGAGCGGTGCATCCAGGGCCTGAGTCGGCGCGCGAAGCCCATCCGGAGAAGGCCAGACGACTGCCCACGGAACCACGACTGCAGCTACAACCAGCCATCTCTTGAGCGGCTTGGTCGCACTCATTGCTGAGGCTCCCCTCGGTCCCGACTGAGCAGCGCCGCTGGAAGAAGCAAGAGGTCTCCGACCAGGGCGAACACAATCCCGAGGCTTGCGAGCAGGCCGAACGAGACGAGCCCGCCCCACCGCGAGAACATCAGGACCGCGAACCCGAGCGCCAGACAGATGCTCGTGATCGCGACGGCCTCGCCGACCGTCAGAAGCGTCGTCGTGACGGCATCTCGCCTCGATGCACCTTCGCGTCGCCTGCGCTGGTAACGCAGTGATACGTGGATCGTGTCGTCCACCGCGATGGCCAGCAGCACGGCAGCCACCATCGTGTTTGCGGGATCGACCGCGATCCCGGTCCACCCCATCAGACCCAGCAATCCGATCACCGGGAGTACGTTCACGATCATTCCCAGCGCGGCGAGTGAGGGAATGGACCAGAGCAGAGCCCACAGGGTCGCGGTCACCACGGCGAAGGCCGTCCCGAAGCTCCGCCACTGGGTGTCGCGGATACGCTCCTCCGCGAGGGCGGCGAGCTCGAGCCCACCGTTCAGCTCGACTCGGTACCCCTCGCCTTCGACATCCCGGTTGACCTCAGCAATGAACTCGCGAAGCCGATTGACGTACGGGATCTGCTCTTCACCGTTGAGCCAGCTTCGGTGGACCGAGACGCGAGCGCGATCCTGGTAGATCCTTGCGCCCTCCTCTCCCTCAGAAGCCGACTCGCTCCAGAAAGCTGACAGCCCGTCGTACGAGGCGACGATGGGCATCTCGCCACGCGCGGCGTTCACCAGATCGTCGAATGAGTTCGCTCGCCTGCCGTGGTCGATGCGATATGCCTCTTCGAGGAAGTCCAGGAAGCTCCAAGCGACACCGCTGCTGGGCTCGCCCTTGAAGTACTCCTCCAGGCGACGGAGCAGACGCAGGCTCTCCTCGTCGTAGATCCGCCTGCCTTCCGGGACCGTGACGACGAGCTCCGTCGTCATCGGCTTGCGGAAGTTCGCCTCCATGAATCGGACGGAGCGGAGGACGAGCGACTGATCGCCGAAATCGACCTCGTAGTAGAGCCGGGGGATCCCGGCCGCGAGGCCGATGAGAACGGCGCATCCCGTGGCGAGAACGAATGCGGGCCTGCTGGTGACGGCTGCGATCGCCGCACCCAGCATCTCTCGGACGACGCCGAGCCGGGCTCGATCGGGGCCCCGGGTGCGCGGAGGGCGAAGGCACAGGAGAGCCGGCAGGATCGTGAAGGTGCCGAGAAAGGCGAGCACCAAGCCAATGGCCGCAGCCAGACCGAACTGTTGGAAGCTCGCGAGGTCGCTCAGCAGGAACGAACCGAAGCCCGCCGCCGTCGTGACGGCCGCCCAGAGGCACCCGGGGCCGACCTCATCGGCGGCGCGGACGAGTGCCGGCCCCGGCTCCAGGTCGGGGTGACGCAAGAAGGACGTCAGAAGATGGATCGCGGCGGTGATGGCGATGACGACTAGGAGCGGCGGGAGCGCAGCCAGGATGGTCGTCATCGGGATCCCGAGCAACGCGATGACTCCATGGATGCCGACGGTGAGCCCTCCAACCGAAAGCACTGGGAGCGCGGTCAGCCAGACGTCGCGGAAGAAGCCCCAGAGAATGGCCGTGATCAGAACGAACATGAGGACGGTCAGGTTCAGCGAGTCCGCGTCCAGGTCGTCGTCGGCAACGACCGTCCAGACGGGGTCGCCCGCGACGAAGATCTCGCTCCCGAGCTCCTCTTCGTACCTGGGCGTCAGGTCGAGGATCGCGTGCACCAGGTCGCGCACGGGCTCGCTGTCGAGTGACTGAAACTCGACGATGATTCCCGCGGTCTTCCCATCCTGCGAGACAACCACGTTGGCAAGAAACGGCTCGCCAAGGGAGCGAGTCGCAAGGCTCTCCCAATCGTCGGCTAGGGAATAGTCACCCTGCCCGTTGCGCTCGGCGATCGTGCGCGTCTCCAGGGGCCCCACCACGATCGGAGCGTTGAGCACGCTCTGCGTCCGCCGGACGTTCGGCAGGCGATCCAGCTCCTGCTGGAGCTCGGCGATGAACTCGAGCGCGGACCGATCCTGAATGGACGAGCAGACCTTGCTCCCCGGGCAGCCGAACACGACGAGGACGTGCAGCCCGCTGTCAAACTCCTCGAAGAAGCTGGAGAGGCGATCGACTGCGGGGTCGTCCGGCCCGAAGTAGGCGGCGTACCCGACCTCGCTAGTGAGCTGGGCGGCCTGGAACGCGAGCCCCAGGGTCAGGGCCAGGCCAACCGCAGCGGTCGCCAGCGGCCGTCGGACGCTGATCTCGGTCAGGAGCCGAGCGAGGCTCGATATGCGGTTGAGCATGGCCGGACCCTCGGCGCGGGCCCCGGCCCCGCCTCGGCGGCCATTGTACCGGCATCAACCTCTGTAACAGGTTGTATTTATGACGCTTTTCGACAGCCAACGGCCGCCAAGACACGCAACTGGCGCCGAAAACGCGCGACGATAGAACGAGATTCGCCCATCGAATCGAGGGGATGGATCCCGGGCGCTTCGTCGAGTTGTCGCTCCAACTCAGGCAGGAAGAAGCCTTGACTCTGGACCCGAGTCTAGACCGATAGTCTTCAGAGGGAGGCTGCATGAAGATTGGCGAGGTGGCGAAGCGCGCGGGTATCGGGATTGACGCGGTTCGCTTCTACGAGCGCCGCGGGCTGATCCCGGCCCCTTCGCGTCGACCGTCCGGATACCGCGACTATCCCCCGGAGGTGGTGCTGGATCTGCGCTTCATCCGGAGAGCCAAGGATCTGGGCTTCACGCTTGACGAAATCCGCGAGCTCCGTTCGCTGGATCGCAGCCCGAGCGCGTCGGCCGCGGAAGTCCGGGATGCCGCCCGGAGCAAGCTTGCCGACATCGAGGAGAGGATTCGGTCGCTCCAGAAGGTGAGAAGGGCGCTCCGAAAGGCGGTCCAGGACTGCCCGGGCCAAGGCCCGACGGCGGCGTGTTCGATCCTTCGGTCTCTCACCGGAGAGGGCTCGTGATGCGCCGGAGGCGGGAGCTGCTGCCTGCGCTCACCGGGATGGGCGCCTGGTTGCTACCCGCGTGGGGCTGCCCGGTCTGCCTCTCCGCGTTCGCCGCGACGATGAGTACCCTCGGGCTCGGCTTCATGGCAACCCGGGCGGTGTTGACCCCGCTCACGGCGTTGCTGCTCGGCGTGGCGCTCGTCGCGATCGGCTTCGGCGCACGCCGCAGGCGGGTGTTTGGCCCCCTCGGGCTGGGCGTGTGTGCGGCCGGGCTGCTCGTAGCGGCCAAGTTCTTTCCGGACGCGCCCTGGATCGGCTACGTCGGGCTCGCGGCGCTGCTGACCGCGAGCGTCTGGAACTCCCGAAGTGCGGCGGAGCAAATGTCTACACCTTCGAATGCGGCGCCGTCGGGCGCACGGTGAAGGTGATCGAGGAGGCAACGACCATGGCCAACACGAGAAAGGTCGAAGTGTTCAGTGCTGGCTGCCCGGCATGCGACGACGCCGTCGCGCTCGTCGAGCGGATCGCGTGCGTGTCCTGCGAAGTCGAGGTTCACGACATGCGGAAGCCGACCGTGGCACGTCGTGCCAAGGAGCTCGGGATCCGTACGGTGCCCTCCATCGTCGTGGATGGCGAGGTCGCGGGCTGCTGCCGGGGCGGACCCTCGGAAGAAGATCTCCGCGCTGCCGGAATCGGACAGCCCCGATCCTAGACCGTGCGCGACGCTGGCGACCGGTGAGCAAGCCTGCTCGAAACACGTGCCGCGGCGAGTCTCGAACGAAGGCAAGCTCAGGCTACTCGTGCTCCGAGAACACCGCCCGTTGGCCGTCTGCGTGGAAGGCGTACACGGTGTACGGCTCGGGAAACGGGGACTCCATCCCCGGCGAACCGCGGGGCATCCCCGGGACCATCAGGCCGCGGACGGCAGGCCGCTCGGCCAGGAGACGCTCGATGTCCGAGGCAGGGACATGACCCTCGACGACGTAGTCCTCGACGAGTGCGGTGTGACAGGACTCGCCGTCCGCCGGAACGCCGTGGCGGCGCTTGATGGCGCTAAGGTCGCTGACATCCGTCGTCTCGACGCGGAAGCCATTCCTCTCCAAGTGGTCTGCCCAGCCGACGCAGCAGCCGCAGTTCGGGGACTTGAACACCTGAACGACGACCGCGGAAGACCCGGGCGGAGGTGCCTCCGCGACTTCACCGCAACCAACGAGCAGAGCGGCCAAGAGTGCCGTGAGACGAGTCAGGGCGTTGGACATGGGTCGGATTCCTCACGAGGCCGCGCGGACCTCCTTGGATGTTCGATCTCCACCGAGTCGGGAGCCGGTGCGCGCCGCGGCTCGAGCCATCTCGATTCGATGGAGGCAGAAGCGCCGCGCCCGGGGCTCGGCGGATTCACCCATCTGGAGACCCCCCATAGCGTAGAGGGCTAGACATCGACGGTCCGAAGTCGGAGCGAGTTCGCGATCACTGACACGGAGCTGAGGCTCATGGCGGCTGCAGCGATCATCGGGCTCAAGAGCAGCCCGAAGGTCGGATAAAGAGCGCCAGCCGCGACCGGGACCCCCAGCGCGTTGTAGACGAATGCAAAGAAGAGGTTCTGACGGATGTTCCGCATGGTTTGCCGACTGAGTCGGCGAGCGCGGAGGATCCCCCGGAGGTCGCCTCGTACGAGCGTCACGCCCGCGCTCTCCATGGCGACGTCGGTCCCCGTCCCCATGGCGATCCCGACGTGGGCTTGCGCCAGTGCCGGTGCGTCGTTCACGCCGTCGCCGGCCATCGCCACGATGCGCCCCGCCGCCTGGAGTCGGCGGACAGCCTCGGCCTTCTGCTCGGGCAGCACGTCCGCGACGACCTCGTCGAGGCCGAGCCGGGCGGCCACCGCCCTTGCGGTCGTCTCGTTGTCTCCCGTCAACACCACGACCCGAAGCCCCTCGGCATGGAGTCCGTCCACCGCCGCCGCAGTCGTGTCCTTGATTGGATCTGCGACTCCGACGAGCCCGCCGAGTGCCTCGTCCACGGCCACGTACATCACGGTCTGCGCATCGGAGCGCATGGAGTCGGCAGCGTCGGCCAGCGCATCGGGGCGAGCGCCCAGTTCTCCCATCAGCCGCCGGTTCCCGATCCCAACCTTTCGGCCGGCCACACGGCCCACCACGCCGCGGCCCGTTCGCGACTCGAAGCCCTCCGCGGCGGCCAGGGCGATGCCCCGGTCGAGCGCGCCCTGGACGATGGCCTGGGCGAGCGGGTGCTCGCTCGCGCGCTCGAGCGATCCGACGAGACTCAAGATCTCCTCTTCGTCGAAGGGCTCGGTGGCGACGACCTCGATCAGCTTGGGCTTGCCCTCCGTGAGCGTGCCCGTCTTGTCCACGACGATGGTATCGACGTCCCGCAGGAGCTCGATGGCTTGGGCGTTCTTGAACAGGACCCCAGCGGTCGCCGCCTTGCCCGTCGCAACCATGATTGACATCGGTGTCGCGAGGCCCAAGGCGCACGGACACGCGATGATCAGCACGGCGACCGCGCTGATGAGTGCGTACGCCATGCGCGGCTCAGGGCCCCAGCTACCCCACACGATGGCAGTAAGCATCGCGACCCCGATCACAGCAGGCACGAAATAGGCGGCGACGACATCCGCCAGGCGTTGGATCGGCGCGCGACTGCGCTGAGCTTCGGCCACCATCTGGACGATCTGGGCCAGCAGTGTCTCTGCCCCAACCCGCTCGGCCCGAATCACGAGGGAGCCCGTGCCGTTGACGGTGGCGCCCGTCACCTCGTCCCCGTCGCGCTTCGACACCGGGATCGGCTCGCCGGTGATCATCGATTCGTCGACCGCACTGTCGCCCTCGAGCACCACGCCATCGACAGGAACCTTCTCGCCGGGCCGGACCCGGAGCCGGTCCCCTACCCGGACGAGGTCGAGCGCCACGTCCTCTTCGGATCCGTCGTCGTTCAGGCGTCGAGCCGTTTTCGGTGCAAGGCCTAGCAGGGCGCGGATCGCAGCACCCGTTTGGCTCCGCGCTCGAAGCTCGAGCACCTGGCCGAGAAGCACGAGCGTCACGATCACCGCAGCCGCTTCGAAGTAGACGGCCACCTGGCCATCGGCACCGCGGAACGAGGCGGGGAAGATGCCGGGCAGCACCGTCGCCACCGTGCTGTACAGCCATGCCGCACCCGTCCCAACAGCTATGAGCGTGAACATGTTCAGGTGCATCGTCCGTAGGGACATCCACCCTCGGACGAAGAACGGCCAGCCGCCCCAAAGCACGACGGGCGTGCCCAGGAGGAGCTGGAGCCACGTGAGCGTCTGGGCAGAGAACCGAGCCCGGATGGGGCTGCCGTGGAACATCTCGCCCATCGCGATGGCGAAGACCGGCAGCGTAAAGACCAGACTGAACCAGAAGCGCCGCGACATCTCCGCGAGCTCGGGGTTGTCGTCGGTCTCGGTTGGGGTCATCGCCTCGAGAGCCATGCCACAGATCGGACAGGATCCCGGTCCCTCCCAAACAATTTCCGGATGCATCGGGCACGTCCAGAGCGTCCCTGGCGCGGCGGCCTCCGGCTCCCGCTCACCCGGTGCGCGCGCGATGTAGCGAAGGGGGTCGTCTCGGAAGCGGGAGAGGCAGCCGGCAGAGCAGAATCCGTACGTCGTGCCTTCGAAGTCGTGCCGGTGCGGGCCCGACGGATCGACTGGCATTCCGCAGACCGGATCGACCGTGCTCGCAGCCAGGGAAGTCACCCTACCGCCCCCCAATGTGCACGAACTTCGAGAAGACGTCCATCAGCTCGGAGAGCTTCTCTTTGCGCGCCTTCGGTTTGTCGGATGCGAGCGCCTCCGCCACGCACGTCTCGAGGTGCGCGTTCAGAAGGAGTTTGCCCGCGCCGTCGAGGGCCGCGCGTGCTGCTGCCACTTGAAGGAGGATGTCTACGCAGTAGCGGTCCTCATCGACCATGCGTTCGAGGCCAGCGACCTGACCCGCGATCTTTCGAATCCTCCGCTGGGCTTGTTGTCGAGTTTCTTCACGCATGCCATGAACCTATACCCCCAAGGGGTATCTGTCCAGCCCCCCCTCAGCGAACGTGGTCATGGTGTTCGTGCCCCCCCTCGCCGAAGGTGGCCCTCAGGCCGGCCACGAGCGCCTCCCGGTCCTGCTCGGCGAGCTGCGCCTCGGGGTGCGCCGGGAGGTAGAACCAGGGCGGCATCTCCCCTTCCCGCACCAGGTCGGCGGCGTCCTCGCCGTGGTTTCCCTCCCTACCCCACTCCGAGACGTTGAAGTGGGACCGGCCCTCCGTCACGTCCCTGGCAACGAGCCAGGACATCGGAGCGATCGAGCTGTACCAGGGCCAGATCGTCTCGTTGCTGTGGCAATCCCTGCAGGCGCGGAAGAAAAGCTCCCGAGTCTCCGGCGCGTCCCAATCGGGCTCGACCGTCACGGGCGGATTCGAATGATCGCGGCCGTGAGGCACCAGCTGGATCAGAAGTGCCCCAACCACCGCCGCCAGACCCAGCCGGATACCACGCATGCCCGGATTACGGCCGTGGTGGACGACGGTGACAGACTCGACAAGGCGATGGCGAGAGCCGCTCAGCCCGGTCGGGCGGCCTTGATCTGAGCACCGAGACGCGCGCCGCCGGCAACGCCAACGTAGGCTCCGATCCCTGTCCCCAGCAGCCAGGCGCAGAACACCGCGATGGAGGTCCCGAAAGATTGCAGCGCCACGCCAGGAATCAACAGAACGAAGAGCACCGCAGCGGCGAGGCTCGGGGGAACGTGGGCGTGCGCCCGGTCACCCAGAAGCAGAAATGCCGAGATCAGACCCACGAGCAGAGTCGTGCAGAAGCCGAAGCAGAGCGCACTGAGTGCGAGACCTCCTGCTTGGGTCAGCGGAGCCCCAGCTGACGAAGCCGACCACCAGTGGAGGAAATGGTGGTCCGGGCAAACGGCCCCGCACACCCCGGCCAGTCCGAGACCCAACAAGCCTACGGAAGTAGCGCGCGCCAGCGGCAGCGAGGGCGTCCGAACTTCGAGAAAGGCGATGGCGAAGCTCACCACGAGCAGCCCTGCCCAGACGGCGCTGAACATCGCCACGTGCCAGGGGGGGTGGTGGTCAAATGGGTGGGTCGAAACCAACAACGTGACGCCGACGGCGGCCGCCACGCCAGCGACCCCGGCCGCGGCCAGAAGACGTGCCGTCCGGCCGCCCCGTAGCTCGACGTCGCGCGTGATCGTCGCGAGAATCCCAGATCGAACGCCGTCGCGCAGATCGACGGGCGTTCGCTCGTCGTCCCCTACCATCTTCCCTCTCGTCTCTGTTCCGTTGCAGCAGGTTGGGGCCGCGACCGAGACCCCCTACCCGGAGGCCTCCAACGCCTCGAGGCGCCGCAGCCGCTGGACGGCCCTCGACGCCATCTTCTTGACGGCGTCGACCGACTTCCCGAGGTGCTCGGCGAGCTCCGTGTAGCCGATGCCCTCGACTCTCGCAGAGAGCAGCACGTAGCGTTCGTCCGGCGACAGCTCGTCGAAGATCCGGTCGAGCTGCTCGCGCGCGGCAAGGCGATCGCCACCTTCTGAAACGCTCGCTCTGAGCTCCCGACCCTCGATGGCCACCTCGCGACTTCGAAAGGCTCGGCGATGGTCGTCCACGAGCAGCCGGTTCGCGATCTGGAAGAACCACGGAGTGAAGGGCCGCGCCGGGTCATACCGGTCGCGAGCGCGATGAATCCGAAGGAAGAGCTCCTGGTAGAGATCCTGAGAACGCTCGGGCGACCCGGTCCGCTTGAGGAAGTAGACGTAGGCGCGGCGCTCGTAGCGATGGAACAGCGCCTCGAACGCGTTCGCATCGCCGGCGACGTAACGCGCCATGAGGACTTCGTCAGCCGCCCCGTCCAGCGCACAGTCGGACATGTCACCCACTCCTCGTCGATCGAACCGAACTTACTAGCATTCCTTCTGCACCTGGCGTGCCGAAACGCCCTCCAAAGGGGCTGGCCGTCGCTGGGAGCGTCGGGGCAATATGCCCCGGGGCAGCTCCTGACTGCGCTGATTTGCCTCATCGGGCCGGAGGGTAGACTCTCGCCCCTCGGCGCGCACTCGAGGAGCCCGTGAACCCTTAGTTGGCCACCTGCGACGATCTTCGTCTGGCGCGTGCTCACCGCTGGATGTGCTGTGTGATCCCCAGATGCCAGGCAATGCCGTAGAAGGCTGCCAGATGGAACGGATAGGCCCAGTACGCCCATCGCCAACGGGAGGGCGACCTCCAGTGGACGTACCGGAGGACGAGAGGCACGAGAGGAAGGACCGGGATCGCCATCCAGCTGAAATGGGAGCCGGTCAGGAGCCCGTGCGTCGCGAACACGAGGGCCACCAGCAGCGTCGAGGCGATCGGGCGCCCGGGTAGAGCAGCGAAGGCAAGGACGAGTGCGGGGCCTACCTGGCCGTACGAGACGGGTTGCTGGAAAGTGAATCCAAGAAAAGCCGCGAGGAGGACGAGTGCCCAGGCCGGTTTCCGATCCGCAAGAAAGCTCGCTGTCATGCCACCAACGGCGAGCGAAAGGAAGATGTTGAGCTTGTCTCCCACGAAGAGGCCGTAGGGGATCTGTGAGAACACAAAGAGGGCGAACAGACGACACAGATAGGCAGACCGATCGCTCGTCCGCTTGATACCCACCGCCACGAGATACGCGAAGAGCGGCATCGAGAGACGCCCTACGACCCGCAGCGCGTCGACCTCCGGGAAGAAGATCATCCCGACGTGGTCCGCGACCATCGTCACAATGGCGACGAGCTTCACCCCGTGGTCGAAGACTCGAGGGGCTTCGACCTCGGGGGCCGCAAGCGCGCCCGAGCCGTGCCGCTTTCGGGTTCCCCGCCTGCGCCGAGCGCGCTGACCACGGCTCTGGCTAGCCAAGGCCGGCTCGGATCACGTCAGTGAACATGGGGCTCCGCGCGAGAATCGGAGACGATGATCTCCCCGATCATGCCACCCTCGGCGTGGCCCGGAACGGTGCACACCACCGGATAGGTGCCGACCTCGTCGAGCCGATAGGTCGCTCCCTGCGTCTCGCCCGGGCCAACGTGGAGATGGATCCAATCCCGGCCCCCGTCGGGAGTTCTCACGACCAGGGCGTGCTGGGTGGCTCCCGCATTCTCCAGCTCGATGCGGGTCGCCACTCCGGCTTTCAGCTCGAGGCGAGCCGGCTCGAAGCGGAAGGGATCGAGCGCGCGAACGCGCAGCGTCGCTGCGGGCTCGGCCTCGACGACTCCTACCGGCGGTCGCCCGTGGCCATGGCCGTCGCCATCGGCGGCCGGCGCCCAAGAGTGCCCCTCGTGGCCATGCTCCTTCTCCACAAGCGCGCCGGCCGGATACTGCGCGCGGATCAGGTCGAGGAGGCTGTCGAGGCGCTTCAGCTCCTTCCGCGTCCGCGGGGCGTCGTTTCCGTCGGCCGCCACGTGGAGGGCGTCCGCAACCCGTTCCAGCTGCCTGGCCGCACCCTCGACCCGGGCGCGCTTCGCGGCGTCGAGGCGTCCGGAGTGCTCGAGGAGAGCGGCCACGTAGCCCGGTAGAGGCTCGGCCTTGGCGTGGATCTCGCCCAGAGCGCCTGACTCGACGTCCTTCGCGATGGCGTCTCGCGCCCCGGTCAGAGCAGCCCAGGCACCGGACAGGGAGCTCGTAGCGGCGTGCCCGGAGTGATGCCCGCCGTGGCCCCCGTGCTCCGATCCCGGCGCCTCTTGGCCGCCGTCCGCACCCACCGCGACCGGCAGCGCCAGAGCGGCGATCGCAACGAGGCGACCCAGGTACTTCGTCCTCGACATCTTCCTACCTCCATCCTTGTTCGAGCGCCTCGACCGGCGCTACGTGGAATCCTTCATCGGCGCCACGCTGCGTGGCGCCGGTGCGGGGACCGCATCGAGCGGGTCCCCACTCTCGCGCGCGAGATAGCGAGCGGCCGCGCGGTGGCCGAAGCGCAGGAACACGGCGGGAGTGACTGCCATGTCCAGCAGCGTCGAGCTCAGCAGGCCCCCGATGATCACGACAGCAACGGGATAGAGGATCTCCTTGCCCGGCTCGCCGGCGGCCAGCACGAGGGGGATCAGCGCAATCCCCGAAACGAGTGCGGTCATCGTGACGGGAACGAGCCGCTCCAGGGAGCCGCGGACGATCATCTCCCGGTCGAAGCGCTCCCCCTCGTGCTCCATCAGATGGAGATAGTGGGAGATCATCATGATGGTGTTCCGCGAGGCTATCCCGGCCAGGGTGATGAGGCCCACGAGCGTCGCGACCGACACGGTCCCGACCCACCACCAGGTGAGCGCCAGCCCCCCGATGAAGGCGAGCGGAACGTTCAGCAGCACCTGCGCCACGATCACCGCACTGCGGAAGTGGGTGTAGAGCAGGAGGAACATGGTCGCGAGCGTGAAGCCGCTCAGCAGCGCGATCAGACGGGTCGCTTCCTGCTGGCTCTGAAACTGCCCCTCGAAGCTCACCGAGTAGCCCTGGGGGAGGTCGACGTCCGCCGCGGCCGACTGCATCTCCGCGACGGTCGACCCGAGGTCGCGCCCCGATACGTTCGCGGAGACGACGATCCGCCGCCGCACGTTCTCGCGGTTGATGATGTTCGGGCCCTTGGCCTCGAGGACGTCCGCCAGCAGGGCCAGCGGGACCTTCTCGCCCGAGGGCGTGTCAACCAACATCTGGCCAATCGCCTCGACGTCGCGACGGTGGGGTTCGTCGTACCAGACGTAGACGTCGTAGGTGCGCTGGCCATCGAGGACCTGCCCCACGATGCGCCCGTTGAGAGCCGTCTCGAGGAGCTCGGCGAGGTCGCCGACCTGCACGCCGTAGAGCTGCGCCCGCTTCCGGTCGAGCGCGATCCGCACCTGCGGTACGAGCACCTGCTTCTCCGTCTGGAGGTCCACGACGCCCGGAACCTCGCCCAGCGCCGCTTCCAGCTCGGCGGCCTTGGCCCGGAGCAGGCCTAGGTCATCTCCGAAAAGCTTGACGGCGACCTGGGCCCGGACGCCGGAGAGCATGTGATCGAGCCGATGGGAGATCGGCTGGCCGACATTCAGAGCGATTCCGGGAATGCCGCCGAGCTTCTCACGGACGTCTTCCAGGATCGCCTCACGGGAGCGCTCGGAGGGCTTCAAGTCGACGTCGATCTCGGTGTAGTGGACGCCCTCGGCGTGTTCGTCGAGCTCCGCCCGGCCCGTGCGGCGCCCGGTCTTCTCGATCTCCGGGACCGCAAGCAAGAGACGCTCGGCGATCGCGCCGGTCCGGTTCGACTCCTCCAGCGAAGTGCCCGGGGCCACGAGCACGTTGATGGTCGCGGTCCCTTCGTTGAACTCGGGCAGGAACTCCTTGCCCATCACGGGGTAGAGGGCCAGCGAGCCCGCGACCAGCACGGCCGCGATGCCAGCCGCCCACAGCGGGTGGTCGAGCGCCGGGCCGAGCAGGAAGCGACGATCGAGGTCCTTCAGGTGACGCACGAGCCAGCCGTCCTCCTCCGTCTCCATTCGCTTCATCCGTGGAAGCAGGTACGAGCAGAGAGCCGGGATCACGGTCAGGGAGACCACGAACGAGGCGATCATGGCGACGATGGTGGCAATGCCGATCGGAGCGAAGAGCCGGCCCTCGATCCCGGCGAGGCCGAACAGGGGGATGAAGACCAGCACGATCAGCAGGGTCGCGAACAGGATCGAGTTGCGGACCTCGGCCGACGCGTCGGCGATCACCCGGAGCACGGGCCGGGGCCGCTCGGCGTGCCGGTTCTCGCGCAGCCGCCGGAAGACGTTCTCGACATCGACGATCGCATCGTCCACGACCATGCCGATGGCGACGGCGAGGCCACCCAGGGTCATCGTGTTGATCGAGATTCCCGCGAACTGGAAGAAGATCGCAGTCGCGACGAAGGACAAGGGGATCGCCGTGAGGGTAATCAGCGTCGTGCGCACGTTGAGGAGGAAGAGAAACAGGACGATCACGACCATGACCGCCCCGTCCCGAATCGCTTCTTCGACGTTGGCAATCGCAGCGTCGATGAAGCGAGCCTGTTTGAAGAGGACGCTCAGCTCGACGTCCTTGGGCAGACCCCGGCCGATCTCCGCGAGGGCGGCTTCGACGCGTTCGGTCAACGCCACCGTGTCGACACCGGGCTGCTTCTGCACGGAGACGATGACCGCGGGCCGCCCGTCGACGCCCGCGTCGCCCCGCATGATCTGTCGGTCGAAGGCGACGCGGGCTACATCCCCCAGCCGAACGGGGACCTCGCCGTGGGTAGCGACCACGGTGGCGGCGATCTCGTCGATGTCGCGCGTGCGGGCGATGTTGCGGACGAGCGCCTCGCGGTGCCCCGCGTTGAGGAACCCGCCCGGCGTGTTCACCTGAGACCGCTCTGCCGCGTCGAGGACCTCTTCGAGGGTGACGCCGTAGGCCGCCATGCGCTCGGGGTCCGCCAGGACCTGGTACTGCTTGACGCCGCCGCCGATGGGAATCACCTGCGCCACGCCGGGAATGGTCAGGAGCCTCTGTCGGATCTCCCAGTCGGCGATCGTGCGGAGTTCCATCGGCGGTGTCCGGCCCTCGGGGCTCGAGACGCCGATCAGCAGGATCTCGCCCATGATCGAAGAGATTGGCCCCATGACCGGCGTGATCTCTTCGGGCAGGCGCTCGGCGGCTAGCTGGATGCGCTCCTGGACGAGCTGGCGCGCCCGGTAGATGTCCATGCCCCAGTCGAACTCCACGAACAGGATCGAGAGCCCGATCCCCGAGTTCGACCGCACGCGCATGACACCTGGCGCCCCGTTGACCGCCGTCTCTAGCGGCCACGTCACCAACGTCTCCACCTCCTCCGGTGCGAGGCCCGGGGCCTCGGTGAGCACCGTGACGAGCGGGCGATTCAGGTCGGGGAACACGTCTACCGGCAGATCCCGGAGCACGAAGGCCCCGTAGACGAAGACGAGCGTGGCAGCCGCCACGACGAAGAGCCGGTTCCGCAGCGAGAACTCGATCAGCCGGCTCATCATGGCCGCGAAACCTCGCGCGGCCTGCCTGAGCGGGTGCGGACGGCGTGGAGAGCCGCGCCGCCCAGCAGGAGCAGCCCCACCGCACCGAGCCCCCAGACGACCACGCCTCGCCGCGCGCCTGACTCGAGAGGAACGCTTTCGGGAGCGACCGAGCCCTCGTGAGACTCGTTCGCTGAGGATTCGTGCTCGTGATCCGCCGTCTCGTCGGCCACGGGCGCCAGATATTGGAGCGAGTAGTTGCCCTGCGAGACGACCCGTTCGCCCGGGAGGAGCCCGTCGACCACCTCGACGGCGCGGTCGTTCTCGACGCCGAGTACGACCGGCCGACGCTCGAAGCGCGTCGCCTGCTCCTCGTCCTGCACGAACACGAACAGGTGCCCTGCCTCGCCGAGCACCGCGCTTCACGGCACGGCGAGGGCGAGGTCGGCGCCTCCCGTGACCACGGTCAGGGTGGCGCGCATGTGCGGCCGAAGGCGGCCCGTGGGGTTTGCGACGCGAGCGTAGAGCGCCAGCGAACGCGTATTCGGATCGAGCTTCCCGCCGAGCCGGTCGACGACCCCTTCGAAGACCTCACCCGGGTAGCTCGGGACGCGAACGCGCACCTTCTGGTCCACGGCGACTCGACCGACCTGCCCCTCGAAGATGCGCCCGACCGCCAGAACCTCCGTCAGGTCCGCGATCTCGAAGAGATGCTGGCTCGGACTCACGTCGGCTCCGAGGACGACGTGTCGATCCGTCACGACGCCGGCCACGGGCGAGCGGTAGCGGGCGCGGGGCGGCGGATCCCCGAGCTGGAGGCTCTCGACCTCGACGATCGGCTCCCCTTTCTCGACGCTCTCACCTTCCTGGGCGAAGACCCCGGAGACGCGGCCCGATATGCGGCTCGTGACGGTGCCCGAGCGCGCCGGGTCGGCCTGGATCTCGCCGATCACCCGCAGCGTCGTATCGATCGGCTGGAGGTCGGCTTCGACCACGACGAGGCCGAGGTTGCGCTGGGCGACCTCGGAGACCTCGATCGGCCCCCCGCCGGCGACTGCGGCCCCCTCTGTCCCCGGCGCGGCCGCGTGATCCTCGCCTTCGTGGGCGTGGGCCGGAGTTGCGAGCAGCAGCGCGGCCAGCGCGTGGAGCAGGATTCGCCGCTTCATGGTGTGCCTCGGGCGCCAGGTGCGGCGCGAAGATGTGGGCTCGAGCCGACGGCCGCCTCGAGCGAGATCGCCGCCGCGCGGAGATCGCCAAGCAGCGTCAGGTAGAGAGAGCGCGTCTCGTTGAATTGGCGCTGCGCCTGAAGGAGGTCGGCGATCCCGACCAGGCCCTCACGATATCCGCGCTCAATGAGCTCACGCGTGCGCGAAACCTCGGGAAGGATCGAGTCCGCATAGGCATCGACATTCGCCCGGAGGGCTTCGAATTCGGCTTGGGCGACCCGAACCTCCTCGTCGACGCGGAGCGCCAGGGCGCCGTGCGCGTGGCGAGCCCGCCGGAACTCGGCCTCGGCCTCGGCGATCCGGCCTTGCTGCCGGTTCCACAGGGGGAGCGGAATGCGGAGTCCAAAGCCGAGGAACTCGTCCTCCTTGACGCCGATCGGGCGATCGAAGACGGCGCGCTCGCGGTCGTAGCCGAAGGCCACCGTCCAATCCTCCCAGGCCTCGCTGCGCGCCAGGGCGCGGTCGGCCTCGGCCCGCTCGACGCCGCGGCTCGCCGCCTCCAGGTCCGGACGGATCCGACCCGGAGAACCCGCCGGCGAGTTGCCCGGGTCGAGCTCCCCGACGAGCTCGAGCGACCCGGGTGCGTCTCGACCGAGCAGTCGCGCGAGGGTCGCGCGGGAGACCTCGGCCTGCTGCCCAAGCCGCACCGACTCCTGCTCCAGGCGCAGCCGTTCGATCCGCAGGAGGCTCACCTCGGCCGGAGAAACCTCGGCGGCTTGCAATCTGCGGCCAGTGGCCTGCTCGACAGCTCGCACCGAGCCGATGAGCTCCTGGTTGACTGCGAGCCGCTCGTCCCAGGTTCTGGCGCGGTAGAAGGCGCTCTCGACCTCGGCCACGAGCTCGCGAGCGAAGTTGTGGACCTCCGCCGCCGCGATCTCGACGTCCTTCGCCGCGACCTTCCTCTCGCGGGAGAGGCGCGCGGTCACGGGGAAGCTCTGCGAGAAGGCCACCGACGCGGTGCGCTCGCCGTTGGACTCGAAGGCGAAGTCGTCGGCGTAGGCCAGCTCGAGCTCGGGGTTCTCGAGCCGGCCAGCCTGGAGCCGCCGCCCACGTGCGGCCTCGATCGCGCCGTGCAGCCTGGAGGTCGCGGTTGGCGACCAGGGCCTCACGAACGGCCTCTTCGGCCGTCAGTGCATACTGGGCTGACTCGGCCCTTGCGGGGCCTGGGGTCCCGAGGGCCCACGCCGCCACGAGGACGGCGTAGAAAGCGGATCGCATGTCTCCTCCAGATTCGAGAAACCCGGGACGTGCCGGGAAGCGCCGCTACGGCGTTCGAACCTGAAGGGGATCAGATGAGAAGGGGTCGGCGCGTCTTCGCGTAGGGGTCCGGTGGCGGTGGCTCGAGCCACCGCGCCCGGCTCCGCTCGATGCTGGGGCTCTGCCAACCGACGCCAGGGGCAGGATCGACAGCGATCGAGACCCAATGGACGCGCGGCGCAGGCGTCTGTGCACCCAGAAGGATCGGCTGGCTCCCCGCGTCGGCACGACAGCAGGAAGAGCCGTGGTCGTCCGGGTGCTCATGCGAGTTCGGACCAGGCACCTCGGCGTGAACCGGGCTCCCGTGGGAAGCACCGGCGGCGTGCGAATGCTCGTGATCTTCGTGCGAGGCGCCGGCCGCAGGAGGGAGGATCTCAGCCGCGTCCGTTCCGCACGCTTCGGCGTCGAAGGGGGCTGTCCCACTCAAGATGAAGGCAAATGCGATCGCTGCCCTGAGTCTCATCTGGCTGGCTCCTGCCGACCGAAGGTACGCCACCCTGACGCCGTACGCCCACGATCGGCCACCCGGCACGACGACTTGAGATGCCGCAGCTGCGCCGCGGGTTCGCGGCCGCGAACGTGAATGGACGGCCTCTTCCGCCTCCCCGAGCCATGAGGAATCAGACTCCGCCTCCTCCATCCAGGCTACTCAGGTAGGCCCAGATCGCCTGGGCGTCGGCCCGAGAGAGCCCGAGATTGGGCATGAGGCTCGTGGTGTTGTTCGCCTTGGGGTCGAGGATCTGCTGCACCACGAACTCCTCGGACCGTCGCTCGGAGATGCGGTCGAGCGAGGGCCCCATCTTGCCGCCCCGCCCTTCCACCACGTGGCAGCCGATGCACCCGCGCTCGTGGACGAGCGCTCGGCCTGAGTCGGGATCGACCGAAAGCGAAGCCCCTTCCGCCCCATCGGGCACGTAGGGAGGGTGGTGCTGTGACTTCAGATACTCGTAGACCGCCCGTGACTCGTCCGCGGGCATCCCGCCGACCAGACGCATGTGCGTCGAGATGATCGACCACTGCGGCCCATTGAACTCCGTCGGCGAGCGAAACTCGTGGCAGCGGTTGCAGTTGTTCGCGTAGACCGTCGCGCCGTCGATCGGCGCCTGGCGCGGAGTGCCCGAGCCGGAACAGGCAACCGCGAGCAGGACGGGAACGAAGATCAGGTAGCGAAGCATCACCCCCTCCTCAGAAGCCGAACGCGAGCTGAACTTGCAGCTCGTCGTCGTCTCGGTCTCCGTTTCGGAACGAGTAGGCCAGCTTCAGCGGCACCGACGGCCGAATCCAGTAGACGATCCCCGGGCTGATCTCGTCGTAGTCGGCGCCGTTGTCGACCTGGCCGTATCGCAAGACGAGCTCCGTGCGGTCGATGACCGGCGGACTGGCGGCGCCGAAGTGCTCGATCGCGTCCCGGAGCTTCATGGCCACCTGGGTATAGAAGCCGTCGGTTCGCTCCGTCCCGCCCTCTTCGAGCTCATAGGAGAGCCGGATGTACTCGCCGCGAAGGTCGAAGGGGCCCACCCTCGCACCGAGATCGAATCCGTACATGTGGAAGTCGAGGTCATCGCCGTCGTCGAACTCGCCCCGCATGAACGAGCCGCCGGCCTCGAGCCAGGGCACCGGCAGGAACCCCATGCGCCCGCCGATCGCCTTGTTGCTGTTGTTGTCGCGGAAGGTCTCCCCGAACTCGATCTCCGTGCCTTCGCCGTGGCCGATCTCGAGCTCCTCGAGCAGATCGTCCGCGCTCACGATCGCCCCTTCGGCCTCGAGGAACTCTGCGAGATGTTCGAAGCGCTCGTCTTCCTCCGACTCGGGCTCGATTCGGGGCCCGTTGACGACGTAGAAGTTGTAGTTCAACCGGGGCTCGTTCTCGCCGAGCGAGAAGGGGAGCCGCGCGCCTCCTCGCAGCTGGAGCCCGGTATCACTCAGAACGGGGATGATGCCGCCGCCACTCCCGTGAGACCCGTAGATCGGCGGCAGCGAGGGGAGCTTGTTGATCCACGCGGGGTGGATCCGCTCGCTAAATGCGTTGAAGGGAAGCAGGAACTTCCCTGCGGTGACGGTGAGATAGTCGTTCAGCAGGAAGTCGATCTGGGCGTACTCGACTTCGATGTCGAGGTCGTCCCCGCGCAGGTCGAACTCGACCTCGCCCGTCAGGTGAAGCCGGTCGCTGAGCTGGTAGTGGAATATCGGGACGAACAATGCCCCGAAGGAGCCGTCTTCGTCGTCCGAGTCGTTGTACCCCATCGCCCCGTAGCCGCTGATGAACAGCTTCGAACTCGGGTGGTTCTCGAAGTCGATGATCCTCTCGTCGATCGTGTCGACGACCTGCCGCGAGACCGGCGCCGCAGCGTCGTCCTCGAGCCGCCGGACCTGGTCTTGGAGCGCCTGGATCTGCTTGCTCTGCTCCCGAACGAGCTCCTTGAGCTCTTCGAACGCGTCACCTCGGCTCTCTTGCGGCGCAGCGAGTCCGAGGGCGCCCAGGACCAGCAATCCTCGAGTCCATCGCCAAACGCGGTGTGACACCTTGCCCCTCCCCAGTTCGGGCCCCCGTAAACAAAATACGGACCAGCCGTGACGGGGTGACCGGGGCGCAAGAAAAATCCGGAGTATGTCGATCGGCCGCAGGGTCGAACGCTTCGACTTCAGCTCGATGTGTATCCTGGCCTCGGCGCATGGGGTCGACCGCCAATGGGCGGATCCTTGCGCTCTCGGCGTCGGAGGGACTCGTGGGACTCCACTGGTTGCTACCCGTGATCCTCCTGACAGCAATGCTGTTCGGGGCGCTGGCCCGCCGCGCGAAGCTTCCCGCAGTCGTCGGGCATCTTCTTGCGGGCGTCTGTCTGGGCCCTGCCGTTTTGGGGCTCGTGACGGATGGGGCTCACGGCGACAGCGGATCTGCGCTTCCCGATCTCGCGCAGATCGGGCTGTGCGTCCTGCTTTTCCGGATCGGTCTCGAGACTCGCCTCGACGATGCACGCCGGGTCGCGCGTCCGGCATTCCTGCTCGCCGCCTTCGGGATGCTCGCGCCGCTCCTTCTCGGCACCCTGGCAGCCCTGTTGCTGGGCTTGCCAACGATCCCGGCGATCTTCGTCGGCGCGACGCTCACGGCAACGAGCATCGGGGTCACCGCCTCCGTCCTCGAGGAACTCGGGGCAGGCGCGAGCCGGACGAGCACGCTGATCCTCGGGGCGTCGGTCATCGACGACGTTGTCGGACTCGTTCTCCTGGCCGCGCTGATCGGGCTGGGCCAGTCCTCCACCAACATCCCCATGGAAGTGGTCACCGCGGTGGCGCGGGCCGCGACATTCTTGATCCTCGCCCTTCTGGCCGGGCGGTCGATCGCCCGGGCGAGTCTTTGGCTGACTCGGTGGACCGGCGCGCGGACTTCGCTCCTCGTGCTGGTCTTCAGCGCCCTGCTGCTGACCGCTGCGGCGGCCGAAGCTTCGGGGCTCGAGATGATCATCGGCGCCTACGCCGCGGGCGTCGCGCTTGCTCGCCACCCCGAGCGCGAGTGGATCACGTCGGAGCTCGAGCCCTTGATCGAGCTCTTCACACCGGTCTTCTTCGTCCTCGTCGGAGCTTCGATCTCGTTCGACGCCTTGTCGTGGGCCACGGCCGAGGGGCGAGCGATGCTCGGGCTCGCAGGCCTCCTGACCGTCGCGGCCGTGGCCGGCAAGCTGGCAGCACCCTGTCTCGTCCGAGGGCTAGAGGCGCCTCGACTCGCCGTTGGAAGCGCCCTCGTCCCCCGTGGCGAAGTCGGGCTGATCTTCGCTCAGGTCGGCCTCGCCGAGCGCATCCTGGCACCGGATCTCTTCAGCGCCCTGGTTCTAGTCATCACCGCGACGACGCTTCTCGGCCCCGGCCTCTTGCGGGCGACGTGGCCCCCTGGCGCGAGGTAGGGCGACGAATCGGCACGTGCGTCACCTGCGCCGCGGGCTCCCGTACTACTCGCTGCCGCCCCCCTACCGTACGGTGCGCGCCTGGGTGGGCGGAAGATCGAAAGGAATTCTGATGGCAAAGAAGATCGTTGCAACCCTGTTCGTGTTGGCCCTGGTCGCTCCCGGCGGGATCGCTAGCGCGGGCGAAGACGGCCACTCCCTCGAACAGCTCGTGGTCGAGATGGCCGAGACGCCGGCCCAGCACATGGCACTCGCGAAGCACTACCGCGCGAAGGCCGAGGAAGCGCGCCAGGAGCGGGAGCGCCACGAACGGATGGGCATGACCTACGGGGGTGGAAAGCACGTTCAGCGCGCTCGCATGAAGCAGCACTGCCAGAGCATCTCGGATCGATACGCCGGCATGGCCGAGGAGTACGAGGCCCTGGCGGAGCTCCACGAGGCAGAGGCGAAGAAGCGCTAGCGCCCTGGCCGGCCCGGCGCCCCAAGGCCGGGCCGGCAGTGGTGATTGCACGTGGAGGCTGGGATGGAACGGAAGCGTTGGATCGTCGTGCTCCTGCTCGCGGCCGTCGCCACGGGACCCAGCGCGGCGGCTAGCTCCGAAGATCGACACGAGCATGCAGGCCGTGATCACGTCACGGTTCGGGTCTCGCGAACGGATCTGGATCCCGGCATCCGCCTCGCCACGACCCGGGACGCGATCGTGTGGCTCAACTACGCCCGGACCCCCGTTCGCATCCGGCTCGAGCCGGACGCCTCGACCCGGGTGCGATGTCGTGAGCCTTCGCATTTCCGGCTTGCGCTGGAGGGTTATCTCGTCGCCAGCCCCGTGCAACCGCTCGAAGCGGCGAGCCTCTGCCTCCTGGAGCCTGGCACCTACGGCTACGTGGTCGAGCAGCTCGACACGGCCACGCGCCCACCGCGGCCTGTCCCGGGAGGTCGCGAGATGCGGGGCAAGATCGTCGTTTCGGAGACCGCGGGACCTACGGGCGGGGATCTGAGGCGTCTGGTGGACCACCACCGGAGGATCGCCGGAATGGAGAGGGAGATTTCCCGCGCCCGCTCGCAGTTCGCCGATCTCCTGGAAGCGAACGGCGACCTACAGGGCGCGAACGACGCGCGGCGTCGCGCTCGTGCCGCCGAGAAGGCGGCAGCGTGGCACGCGGCCGAGGCGAAGGCTCTGGAGCGGGATCCGGAGACGCCCTAGTGGGGCCGGGGACCCCGAGTGTTCGCGAATGGATGCTCACGCGCGCGGGGTTGGTAGAGGATCTCGGGGAGCTTCTCGAGGGTTTCGCCGGGGCTTTGCAGGACGCCGGGATCGAAGTGGACTGGCTCTCCATGCACTCCCTGCACCTCAGCCCCACGCCGGAGACGCGAACCTACAAATGGACACGGACCGCCGGCCGGGCCGTGCGGCGGGCCGAGAAGCGAGAGCCGAGCTCGAAACAAGACGACGTGCTCGTCTCGCAGATGTGGAGCGGTCTCTCGGCAATCGACCGCCACTTGATCGCAACCCCGGAGCCGCGAGACGATGCCCTGGTGCGAGACCTGAAGGCCCACGGAATCACCCACTTCCTGATCGCGCCGGTTCCGAGGTGGGTCCAGGGGCCGGCCGCCCTCGTGCTCGGAACGCAGCGACCTGAGGGCTTCTCGAAGGCGAACCTAGCGAGCTTGCGCCGCGCGACGGACGCCTTCGCGCCCGCCGCCGACCTCCACGAGACACGGGCTCTGGTACGAACCCTCCTTCGCACCTACTTGGGGAAGAGCGCGGCCGAAAGCGTACTTCGCGGCTCCATCCGCCGCGGCGAATCCGAGATGATCCACGCGGTTCTCTTCTACTCGGACCTTCGGGACTTCACTCCGCTCTCCGAGGAGACGGCGGTTCCGCGTTTGACCGATCTCCTCGACCGGTACTTCGAAACGATCGCGCGCCCCGTCCAGGCCGCTGGAGGCGAGATCCTGAAGTTCATCGGCGACGGCTTGCTCGCGGTCTTCCCGTGCCCGGTCGGTCACCGCCGCGCCTGCCCGACGGCCCGTCGGGCGCTGCGGGTCGCGCGCGAGGCCCAACGCGCCATGGCGGATCGACGCCGGAAGGAGCCGGACTTCGATCTTGCTTGCGGCGTGGCTCTCCACGTGGGTGACGTGCTGTTCGGGAACGTGGGGGCATCGGATCGGCTGGACTTCACGGTGATCGGTCCGGCCGTCAACCTCGTGACACGAATCGAATCACTGAGCAAGCGCGCCCCTTCAGGGATCGTGGCGTCGGAGGATTTCGTTCGCCGAGAAGGTGGCGACTACGAAACTCTGGGTCGTCGTGAACTGAAGGGAATCTCCCAGCCACGGGAGGTCTTCTCGGCGACTCCCTAGGCTGAGGCTGCACCCTTCAGCGCCGCGACTGAAGTCGCTGCCACTTCCTGGCATCGTCGGACCAGCGGCTCTTGATGAACGCGAGCACGGCCCAGATCTCGTCATCCGAGAGGACGTCGCCGAACGCAGGCATCGCGCTCACGAAACCCCTAGGCGCGGTGGGCTGCCCTCCGCGCTTGACGACGTCGAACAGGAACTCGTCCGGGTGGTGCCAGGTGTGACCGGTCTCATCGTGAGGTGGCGCAGGATACGCCCCGCTCGGCAGCCGGTTCTTCCAATCTGGCTGTCCCTCGAGGTCGGCGCCGTGGCAGGAGGCACAATGGTCGGCGTACACCTTCTCTCCCTGGGAGATGCGCTCTGGCGTCACGGGCGTCGGATCGACGACGACCCCCTGTTCTTGGCGAGTCGAGTACCAGACCGCAATCGTCACCACCGCGATCACGACAGATCCCCCGACGAGAAGCCAGAGAAGTCGGTTCTGTGCGGCTCCAGTGTGGCGCGCCGCGTGCGAACGACGCAGCTGGGCCTGACGGCGTTGGATTCGACGCTTCATCGGTTGCTCCGTTCGAGACCACTCGTCGCGGCTGTCACCATTGCCTTCGCCAGTCGTAGTGGGTCCATGGTGAACGAATCCTCCGACGACAGGACGTCGAACACGTGATGAAGAGAAGGGTGGCCGAGCGTCCGGTTCTTTCCGCAGTCTGCGCGGCGATGGCAGCTCTTGCCCTCCTGCCTGGGGCTGCGATGGCCCACGGCAGCCCTGGGGGAGGCTCCGCGGGGAGCGCCCCTTCGCCCGTTCCCGAGCCTCCGCCCGAGTTCTTGGGGGCCTGGCGCGATCTCCTGACCGCACGGGGTGAGATCGAAGACGGGATCGCTACGAAGAGGCCCGCCCGGATTCGAGCGGCCGCTCGGAAGATCGGGCCGCTCGCGCTGGTACTCCAGCGGGTGACGGCCGATCCATCGGGGGCGAAACGAACGCGCGCCAGAAGCGGCGCCATCCAGCTGTCGAAGATCTCGGAGCACCTCGTCGAGGTTGCCGACAGCGGCGACGAGCGCATTCTGCTCGCCGACCTGAAGCGGATCGACCGCGCTCTGCGCATGATCGCGGCTCAGTACCCGGGAGGCAGCCTTCCAGGCGCCAACTCTCACGGGCACTAGCCGAGCGTCGCCTCTCACGCGGGCCGCTGCGCGCGCCGGACGAACGCCAAGGCGACAGACGGAACGACGACCCATTGGAGGACTGGCGTGAGCCCCGTCCCGAGGGGCGGGAGCGTCGGCATCGAAGGCGCATACGCCCACGACTGCCGGAGTTCGACGTTCAGCCACTCGCTGAAGACCGTGTAAAGCAGGCCGGACACCATCGCGAACCCGGCGACCGGAAGGAAACGCTCTGCTGGCCACCGCGAGTTGCCCACGAGCACGAGAGCACCCATCAGGCAGGACAGTGCGATGAGAATGTCGCCGCCGGTACAGTGCAGAACGGCGAAGGCGATCTGGCTCGGAGAGCCCTCCGTCCACAGGGTGTAGAGAGGGACGTGAGCCGTCTCCCAGACGAGGTTCCCCACGACGGATGCGCCCATGTACCTTCGAACTCCACGCAGCCACACAGCGCTAGTGTTCCATGGGAGGAAGCTCGAGAGCCACGGTTCGGTGCCCCGTCGCGCCGAGCACCTCGAGCTGAAGGGTCTCGCCTTCTCTCAGCGTACTCAGGATTCGCAACAGGTCACCGGGACCACGAATCAACTCCTCGCCGATCGCAACGATGATGTCCCCGCCCAGGACGAACGAATGCCCCCCGAGGTGAACGATCCGTTCTCCATGTCGCAGGCCGATCCCCTCGGCGAGACTCCCCTCTTCCACGCGCTCGACCAGGAAACCCCAATCGACCGGGATGTCGAAGAGGACTGCCAGGTCGGGGTCGATGGTGACTCCGCTGATTCCGACCTGGTGCCGGAGTGGGTGGCCCATCCGCACCAGGTCCGGCACCACCGCCTCCACGACGTCGATCGGAATCGCCAGCCCTATGCCCTCCGCTTCGAGAACCTTGGCCGTGGTCACGCCCACAACCCGGCCGTCGCTGTCCACGAGAGGCCCTCCGCTCTGGCCGGGGTTGATCGCAGCGTCGAACTGAATGAGGTTCGAGCCGAGCTCCGTCCCGGGCAGCTCCCGCCTCAAGCCGCTGACGACACCGGCGCTCACCGAGTGCTGGAGCCCGAGTGGATGGCTGACCGCGACCACGGTCTGCCCGATCTCGAGGCGAGCCCCCGACCGGACCGAGACGGGAGCCAGATCCTCTTCGTCGAACCCGACGGCAAGCAGCGCGAGATCGAGGCCCGGAGCGGTTCCGACGACGCGGGCCCGGGCCGAGCGCCCATTGCGGAGATGCACCTCGATGGCCATCGCGTGCTCGATCACATGGTAGTTCGTGACCACGAGGCCGGGTTGGATCGCGAAGCCGCTTCCGCTCCACTCGGTCCGCGCCAGCATCGGCCCGGGCGGGTCGAGCGTGGGACGCACGCCGCGCACTACGACCATCGCCACCGAGCGAGCCACCTGCTGGTAGGCGGTCGTCAGATCGGGATCAGCCGAGGCGTCGGCGGCGAGGACAGGGGCCGAGACCGTCAAAGCCCAGGCGCCCAACAACCCGAGGCTCGCTCGGCGTCGAGACATCACCGCGCGCTCCCGCGTCGAACATGGGTGCGTGCCCTGCGTCGGAGCTCCCGGATGGCCGCTTTTCCGGAAGCGAGCAGATCGACGCTCCGCGTTCGGGCCAGCCGCTTGACTCGGACGCTCTCGAGATAGAGCGGGCACTGATCCATTCCGATGTGGTCTCGAGTCCGGGCGAAAGCCACGTGACAGCGCATGTGCGCGACGACGGCGTTCACGTCGACGTCGGCCGCCAGGTGGAGGCGAACTCCGCCCGCGATCTCTTCGACGGATTCGATCGGTCCCAGCAAGGGGCAGAGCGCGCGCGTCTCGACAGGGAAGGCCCTGCACTCGCGGCGCTCGAAGGCTTCCAGCTCGCGTGCGACCTCGAGATGCTCGCGCGCGCGCCGCTCGTGCTCCTCGGCCTCGAGCGCATGCCGGATGCTGGGGTTGTACTGCTGCATGTCCCAGTACAAGTCGTCGTTCCAGTCCCGGTCGTCTTCCCAGTCTCCGTCGGGGGTCCAGGTGCCGGAAGAAGGGCCCGCCCCCCCGTAGCTCGGAGCTCCTGCCCGGGGGTCGTACCGCCTCGAATGGGCCTCGGCATCCTCCGAATGGGCTTCCGCTTCACGTCGATGCCGCTCGGCAACGACACCATCGGCCCGTGGCTCGGCGACCGGGTCGGCACAGCCGATCCAGATGCCCGCAACGACGACGAGAAGCCATTGAATGGACCGTGACATGACGTGCCCCTCTCCTATTGGGCGACCAGCCGAACTCGCGTGCGGTGGCCGACCCCGACTCCCACGATTGCACCGCCCCCCGCTCCGATTGCCCACGCGGCGAAGCTGAGCCACGACGCCCCGACGGACTGGAGTGCCACGCCGGGCAGCAGGAGCAGGAGTAGGAAGGCCGCCGAGAGCAGCCGCGTCGACCGGTCCCAACCGGCGGGGCCAAGCACGACGAACGCGGCGACCGTGGCGAAACCCGCCGTGCTGAGCAGGCCGAGACAGAACGCACTCGCCGCGGGCCCCCCGGCGCGGGCCGCCGCGTCCCCTACGGGCGTGGTGGACCACCAGATCAGAAAGTGAGGGTCCGGGCAGGCGGCACCGCAGAGGCCGGCGACCCCGAGGCCGAGGATCCCTACGGCAGCGGATTTCGCGAGCTGCAATCGTGGCGTACGGATTTCGAGCAGGACGACCGCGAAGCTCACGAACAGGAGACCAGCCCATACCGAGCTGACGACCGTCACATGCCAAGGGGGATGGTGATCGAAGGGGTGGCCCGAGACCAGGGCCGTTACGCCGACGGCACCGGCGACGCCGAGGGCGGCCGCCATGAGCAGCAGGTGGGCCGTCCGCCCGCCGCGCAGCTCCACGTCCCGGCGGATGGCCTGGAAGATGCCGGTGCGGACGCTCTCTCGGACCACCGACGGTACGCGCTCGTCGTCCATCGCGACGTTCATCGATCGCTGTCACCGGCGCTCATCGGCGAACCGGCTCGACGAAGTACTCGCGCGCTCCGTGCGCGGCGAGTGCGGCTTCGAGACGGCGCAGTGACGTCACGTAGGCGGCTCGTCGCATGGAGCCGCCCTCCGCCTGCCAACAGTCCCACACGACCTCGAAGGCCTCGGCCAGCACCGATCGCAGACGGTCCCGGACCTCGGGGAGGCCCCACGACAGGCCCTGTCGGTTCTGGACCCACTCGAAGTAGCTGACGACCACGCCGCCGGCGTTGGCGAGGACGTCGGGAACGACGAGGATTCCCCGCTCGTCCAAGCGGGCGTCGACCTCGCTGCGGACCGGCCCATTCGCAACCTCGAGGACGATCGGTGCCCTCACGCGCTCGACGTTCTCCTGGCCGATCACGCCCTCGAGCGCGGCCGGAATCAGGACATCCACGTCAAGCTCCAGGAGATCGGCATTGGAGATCGGCTCCACGTTGGCGGGCCCACAGCAGCTCCGGACCGAGGCTTCGCAGTAGACGCCGCCCAGCCCGCAGCTCGCCTGCTTCTCCCGGTGCAGCGCTTCGACGTCGAGGCCATCGCCCGCGAACACGCCGCCCTTGGAATCGGAGACGGCGATCACGCGATAGCCCGCGCCCTGGAGAAGACGTCCGACCTGCGAGCCGGCGTTTCCGAACCCCTGGATGGCAATCCGCGTATCGCCGGGGCTAAGCCCGCGCCGCTTGGCCAGATCCTGAAGCACGAGGAAGGCGCCGCGGCCCGTCGCTTCGTCGCGCCCCAGGCTCCCGCCGAGCTCGATGGGCTTCCCCGTGATGACGGCCGGGGCCTTGGCCCGGCGGATCTCTTCGTACTCGTCCGCCATCCAGCCCATGATCCGCTCGTTCGTGTAGACGTCGGGCGCCGGGACGTCCCGATCGGGGCCCACCACGTCGGCCATGGCCCGCATGTAGGCGCGCGAGAGCCGCTCGAGCTCGAGACGCGACAGCCCCTTGGGATCGACGACGACCCCGCCCTTGCCGCCTCCGAACGGAATCCCGACGACGGCGCACTTGAGCGTCATCCAGAGCGCCAGCGCCCGGACCTCGGCGGAGCTCACCTTCGGATGGAAGCGGATCCCGCCCTTGGCCGGGCCCAGGACGTCGCTGTAGCGGCAGCGGAAGGCCTGGAAGTGGCGCGTGCCCCCGTCGTCCATCCGGACCGGTAGAGTCGCCTCGTGGAGCGACTGCGGACGCTGCAATGCGGCGAGGGTCTCCGAGTTCAGGCCGGCATCTTCTCCGATCCGAACCAGACGGCTGACTGCATCCTCGAAGACATCCGCGGCTTCCATGGCACTCTCTCCCTCTCCAGTTGGGCGGGAATACGGGCCGGCGACGGATCGGTGACGCCGGACACAGGTCACCGCGGTTCCCACGGGCCGTAGGATCGATGGATGCCTGCGGTTGCCAGCAGGAGGTTCAGGCTCTTCGATGGAATCGAGACGACGCGCAGGCGTGGGAATGGGGCGCATTCTCGTCGTCGGTGGCTACGGAAAGGTCGGCGCAAAGATCGCGGCGCGCCTGGCCGGCCGCTATCCCGGCCGCGTCTGTATTGGCGGGCGCGACGGCGCCCGGGCGGTGTCGGCCGCGCGAACCGTCGGAAACGGTGCCATAGGCCGGGCCGTCGATCTCTCCTCATCCAACGCCAGCGACGCGCTCGAGGGGATAGTGCTGGTCGTGGTATGCATCGATCAGGTCAACACTCGGTTTGCCTCATCGTGCCTGGCTCGACGGATCCACTACGTGGACATCACCGCCAATGATCACTTCTTCACGGAGGTTGAGCGCCTCGACGGCACGGCGCGTCGGCATGGCGCCACAGCGCTGTTGAGCGTGGGCGTGGCACCGGGATTGACGAACCTCCTGGCCGTGCGAGCCCACGACGCCTTGGCCGCGACCGAACGGATCGACCTCCTGATCGATGTCGGCTTCGGGGACGACCACGGGGCGGCTGCCTTGGGATGGATCCTCGACAATCTCGATGCCCCGTACGAGGTGCTCGAAGAAGGGCAGAGGAAGAACGTACGGAGCTTCGGCGACATACTACGTTTCGACCTTCCGGGCGAATCTCGTCCCAGCGCGATGTATCGCTTCAACTTCGCGGACCAACACGTTCTCGCGCGCACTCTCGACGTCGGGTCCGTCTCGTCTTGGATCCGTTTTGGGAGCGGCTTCTGGACGTGGCTGCTCGCCCAGGCTTCTCGCCGGCCCCTCGGTGCCGTGCTTCGCCGCAACCCATGGCGAGCCGCCACCGTCGCGCTCCTCCAGCGTGCCGCCAGAGGCTCGGATCATTGCAGGGTCGCGGCTCGGGCCACCGGAACCGATGCGAACGGGGCGCCGAGACGTGTCCAGTTCTCCATCGCGGGGCGCCGGGAGGCTCGCATGACCGCGGTCGTGGCCAGCGAGTGTGTTCGCCAGGTCCTACGAGGCGACCTTCCCGCCGGAATCGTTCACAGCCACCAGGGAGTCGATCTGGACGGTGTGATCACCGCGCTGAGGGTCGACGACCGGGACCTCACCGCGGCGTTCTGAGGGGACCTGGCGGTTAGACGGCGTTCCTCCGTCCCGTCCGATGACATTGCCCGTATTCCCATCGAGCGAGGCCCTCTCCCGTGGAGGTGCAGGTCCATCCCAGGAGCGTGCGTGAGACGGAAGGCGATCCCCTGCGGCCGGATTCGGTCGACCCACCCGGTGGCCTCCGTGGCCGGAACGCTTGCCGCGGTGGCCGGATTGGTAGTCCTGGCGGGCGGCGTCGGGGCGCAGACCGACTCGACGGAGCACGAATCGCACCATCCTGGAGGCCCCCCGGGAGCGTCATCAAGGCCTCAGCCGGGCGAGCCCCCGATGGCCGGCGGTGGAATGGGCAACATGGACGCGATGATGGAGCGGATGGGCGTCCCTCCGCCCCGGGAACTCTACCCCGAGATGATGCGGCTCGAGGATCTGTCCGAGGACCACGAGCGCGAGCTGTTGGAGCGCGCGGCCAGGCGGCGAGCCGATGGCGCCGAACGCCTTGCGCGTGGCATCGAGGCGCTCGACACGGCCACGCGCGAGGGAGACCGAGCCGACCTGTCGGAAGCTGTGGCCGAAGCGCGGGCTGGACTCGACGAGCTCGAGAGCGGCCTTGCGACCTCGCAGGCCCTCGCCGCGGGAAGAGAGCCTCGAGAGATCGCGCTCGGGTGGTTCCGTGGCGAGATGGGCCTGACGGGAGCCGGCGCCGAGCGGGTGAGTGGCCCGTTGGGTCTGACTTGGTTTCACCTCTTCGCGATGGCATTCGTCACGACGTTGGCCGCCGGCATGCTCGCGATGCACGTCCACAGGATGCGTCGAGCGGCGGCGCTGCTGGGGGAGCTGGCACATCAGCCCGCAGAGACGCCGGATCCGGCACCACCCTCCGAAAACGCCGACTCGGGTGCCGCTCGCTCACCAGCGCCGGTTCGGAGGGCGACCGGGCCGGCGAATAGCGCCGCTGCCTTCGAGCAGCTGCGCAAGACAGGGGCGTGCGGTGGCTGCAAGAACCCCTGCTCGACCCGGATGCGCGTCGCCGGCATCTTCGGAGAGACCCCGGACGTGAAGACCTTCCGCTTGACGGCTGTCGACGGGGGGCCGCTCCCCTTCGACTACCTCCCAGGCCAGTTCATGAACGTCCTCGTCCCGGCCCACGGCGAGGCGGCCCCATTGGTGAAGCGCTCGTACACCATCGCTTCGTCGCCTACGCAGGGTGCCTACTGCGAGATCTCGGTGAAGCGCGAGCCCGAAGGGGTGGTCTCGCGCCACCTGCACGACGCGCTGGCGGCAGGCGATGAACTCCGAATCGCAGCTCCCTACGGCCGATTCACCTTCACCGGCGAAGAGGATCCATCGATCGTCCTGATCGCCTGCGGGATTGGGATCACGCCCCTGATGAGCGTCATCCGCTACCTGACGGACAGCGGCTGGGGCGGCAAGATCACACTCTTCTTCGGCTTCCGGACTCCGGCAGACTTCGTCTTCCGCGAGGAGCTCGAGCGTCTATCGCGTCGACACCCGAACCTCCGCGTCGTGGCGACCGCGTCGAAGCCGGAGGGAACCGACTGGCGCGGCCGCACCGGCCGCATCGGCTCCGATCTCGTCCGCGAGGTGCTGCCGGACATTGCCTCTCGACGAGTCCACCTGTGCGGACCGAAGGCGATGATGGACGCGACGCGCGACTTCCTGCTCGAGCTGGGCGTGGCGCGCGAACGGATCCGTTTCGAGTCCTTCGGCCCAGTCGCTCCTCTGCCGCCGCCGATCGCGCTCCGGGAGGTGTCTCCAGCGAATGCGCCGAGCGTGACCTTTGCGCGCTCCAAGAAATCGGCGCCGCTCCCGGCCGGCCGTACGATCCTCGACGCGGCGGAATCGGTCGACGTAGAGATCGAATGGTCGTGTCGCTCGGGCACCTGCGGGAGCTGCACCGTGAAGCTCCTCTCTGGCGAGGTCACGATGGAGATCGACGACGGGCTCGACGACGAGGATCGGGCGGCAGGGCTCGTCCTCGCCTGCCAGGCGCGGGCCACAGCCGACCTCGAGGTGGACGCCTAGCCGTGCGCGAGCGGGAGCGTCTCGTCATCGGAGGGCTCGTTGCCCTGATGCTGCTGCTCTGGCTGGGCTTCCTGCTCCATCGCTCGCCGCGCTTCCCGGGAAGTCTGGCCGGCTCCGCGCTCGGGATCGCCGCAGCGCTGCTGATGACCGTCCCGCTGGCCTACGTCGCGGTCAAGCGGATCAAGCCGCTCCGAAGAGCGATCACCCAGAGGGTCCCGCTGCGAACGCTGCTGGCCTGGCACATCTACGCGGGGATCCTGGGCCCGATCCTCGCGCTCCTGCACACGGGGCATCGGTTCGAGAGCCGGATCGGGATCGCGCTGACCGCCTCCATGCTCATCGTGGCGATGAGCGGGTTCGTCGGGCGCTACTTGATGCGAGCGATCGGTGAAGACGTCCGCGACCAACGGAAGCTGCGCGACGGCCTCCAGCGGGAGTATGCAGAGCTGGCCGCCGTCGTGCGCTCCAGCCCTGGTCAGTCCGCCCTCTTCGTGCCGCTCGCGGGACCAATCCGGACCTGGCTCGGGGGGATGCTCTTCGATCGACCGAGCGACCCGACGCTGGGCCAACTTCCCGTTCAGCGCGCCCTCCGAGTCGCCGACGCGCTGGCGGAGGTCGAGTCGGCCCTTCGAACCGGAGAGACCCTCCGCTCCTGGTTCTCGCGCTGGCTTCGGATCCACATCGTCCTCACGTTCGCGCTCTACCTGCTCCTGACCCTGCACGTCGCGATCGAGCTTCGGCTCGGGCTGCGCTGGCTCTAGGCGTGCGCTGGACGGCCGCCCGAGTTCTGGCCCTCGTCGCATGCCTGGCACCGGGCTTCCAGGGCTGCGACGACCCGTCGCTGCGCGGTGCCTGGGGCTGGGTCGAAACCCAGAGTGAGCCCGGGCCGCTCGATCCAGCACACCAGCGCCTCGCCCTCGAATGCAGTGACTGTCACCAGCCGATCCGAGGCGTCGAGGCCGACGGCTGTATCGCCTGCCACGCGTTGAACGGTCGGCTGGTCCAGCGGCAGACGACCGCGTTCCACGCCGAGGCGGCGGTCTGTGCCGACTGCCACGTCGAGCACGTCGTCCCCTCCCGCCTGCGGGCACCGCTCGACCACGAGCTCCTCGCGAGGATCGCCGCGGATTGGCCTCGCGGCGAGACGACGTCGCGTGGCGACGGATCCTTGAACTCCTTGGCCTGCGCCGCCTGCCACGGGAACCAGGACACGCACTTCGACCTCTTCGGCAGCGAATGCATCGACTGCCACGAGACGAACACCTGGGACGTCCCCGCGTTCGCACATCCGACGCCGCGCTCTCGAGACTGCGCCCAGTGCCACCAAGCGCCGCCCAGCCACTACATGGAGCACTTCAAGATGCTCTCGGCCAAGGTCGCCCGGCAGCCGCATGCGGAGGTGCGGGAGTGCTACGCCTGCCATCTGACTACATCGTGGCCAGACATTCGAGGAGTTGGATTCTACAAGCACCACTAGAGTCACCAACGAAATCACGGCGCGCGGAACGAGGCGACCGTCGCCATCCCGCCGGCGCAGATCTCCAGGCTCTCGAGATTGGGGATGCCGCGCAGCGTCTCGGCGTCAACGAAGCGGTATCGAAACGGGCGGCCGAGAGCCGACAGGACACCGCGGCGGACAGGGTTCAGAGGTGCCGAGAAGAACACGAATACCGCCGAACCGCCCGGAGCGAGCCGCCCGACGGCGTCGCGCACCAGCTCCGCGGGCGCGTCGAGATGGGAGAGCAGCCACGTGCAGACGATGAAGTCGAACGCTCCTGCGACACCGCCGAGATCCGTCGCGTCGCCGAGGCGAAGCTCCATCCGCGCGTCCCCGCCGCTCCGCTCCCGGGCCCGATCGAGCATCTCCGGGCTCGAGTCGATTCCCAGGTAGGAGGTGAAGTCGGGCGCGTGGCGAAGCAACCGATCGACATTGATGCCGGTGCCGGGCGCCAGCTCGAGGATGCGGCTCGACGGACCGATGCGTTCACGAAACCAGGCGTCCAGAGCATCCTCCACAGGCTGGGTCCAGCGACTCCAGAGCCGGCGGAACGTGTCGTAGAAGGGCGCGACCCAACGATAGAGCCGCCGCGTCCGCTCGACCTCGTCGGAGATGCCTACGTCGGGATGGCCGCTCATGGGCGGGGCGCGTTTCGTCGCGGATCGTGATGCATGTTTCATCCCCAACCGGGGTGTCCCGCATCGCCGCAGGAGCCTCCCCCGTCAGCAACAGGAGCGGAGCCCCTTCGTTCCATCGGTAGCGCCGCGGTGTTGCATGTAAATTACGGAGGGGACGCGTCGCGGTGACCACCACAGCGCGCAGAGCGTCCGGACCTCCGAGTATGGCTTTCTGACTTGGCACGGCGTTCGTGGGCCTCTCTGCTGCCTCGGAGACGCTGTGAGGATACTCTCAACTGTCGCCGGAGCCCGTCCCCGGATCGCCTCCGACCCGCCGGAGGAAGATCCACTCGCCGCCGAAGATCGCTGCCATTCCAGCCAGCGAGACGTAGACCACGAGCGGGTCGCTCTGGGCCTTGAGGGCCATGAACGCACAGAGCACGACCACGTCGAGGACGATCGCCGTGGCCACGATCGCAGGGTTCGCTTCGATCTCGCTGCGCAGACGGCGCAGGACGCCCCAGTGCACGGCGATGTCCATCACGATGTAGAAGATCGCGCCGAGCGACGCGATTCGGCTAAGGTCAAAGAAAATCGTGAGCACCATGGCGAGCACGATCGTGTAGACGAGCGTGTGGCTCTGGATCCTGCCCGGCATGCCGAAGTGACGGTGCGGAACGAGCTCCATATCGGTGAGCATCGCCAGCATCCGGGAGACGGCGAACACGCTGGCGATAACCCCCGAAACGGTTGCCGCGATTGCGAGCCCCACGGTGAACCAGACGCCCGCCCGCCCGACGGCAGGACGCGCCGCCTCGGCGAGAGCGTAGTCCTTCGCCTCGATGATCTCCCCGAGGCCGAGGGCACTCGCCACGGCCCACGCCATCAGAAAGTAGAGCGCCACGCAGATCGAGATCGAGACGACGATCGCGCGCCCGACGTTTCGATGCGGGTCCTCGAGCTCGGCGCCGCTGTTGGTGATCGTCGTGAACCCCTTGTAGGCCAGGATGCCCAGGGCGATGCTGGCCAGGAATCCGCCGGGCCCGGCTTCCCTCGTCGAGGCGAGACCCGCACCCGAGAAGTCGGCTACCCACAGACCGGCGATCGCGAACACCGCGATTCCGCCGATCTTGACTGCCGCCATGGCCAGCGAGAACGAACCGATGACGCGGTTGCCTGCGATGTTCACGAGGAATGCGAATGCCAGAAGGCCCACGCCGAGTGCGGGCACCAGCCAGTGATCCTGGCCGAGCGTGGAGAGCTGCAGCACGTAGGTGCCGAAGGTGCGAGCGACGAGGCTCTCGTTGATGACCATCGAGAAGTACATCAACAACGCACAGCCGGCGGTCACCACGCACTTGCCGTAGGCCTTCTCGAGATACATCGCGATGCCGCCCGCGGACGGATGGGCGTTGGACAGCTTGACGTAGGAGTAGGCGCTGAAGCCGGTCACGCCGGCGGCTGCTAGGAAGGCGTAGGGGAAGAGGCCGCCCGCCTGCTCCGCAATCTGGCCCGTGAGCGCGAAGACGCCAGCGCCGATCATCACCCCCGTGCCCATCGCCACGGCGCCGACAAGCGAGAGGCTCCCCCCTTGGTACTGGGAGTCCCCGCCCCCTTCGCGACCGGTGTCGTGGTTGCTGGTCCGACTCATACCGCTCCCCGTCGGCACCGCCACCGATGCCACCCGCGCGGATCGAGGGTCATCGTCCTGGCCGACGCGACCGGCGGAGCGAGCGCTCCGGACGATCCCGCCGGAGACATACGGAGAAGTAGTGGCCCAATGCGACGCCGACGAAGCCGATCCCGGCGAGCCCCTCCACGGCCGTGAGGATCTTCCCCATCGGAGTCAGCGGAGCGACGTCGCCGTAGCCCACCGTCGTGATCGTCATGGCGCTCAGGTAGAGTGACTCGAAGAACACCTCGTGCAGCCGACCGACGTGGACCCCGAGGGTCTGCGGATCGTCGGCCGCCCACAGGACCGGCATCCCGGTGAAGCTGCTCCCGAGCTGGCTGGCTTGGACGATCGCGTAGCCGCTTGCGAACAGTACGATCAGGACTGCATACGACTCGAGCAGGCCCGACAGGCGGAAGTGCAACCGGTCGCGAACCACCGAGCGCAGCGTCCATAGCACGCCTGCTGTGGGGATCGCAGCGCCGAGAACGAACAGACATCCGAGCAGCCAGGAGGATGGCCGCGCTACCGCGACCGCGGTGTCGTGCATGCCAAGCGATAGATATGCGCGCAGGCCGAGGTACGGCGCCGTGCACAGGATCAGATTGAACAGCGCGATGCGGGCCTGGACCGAGATCATGGGACAGCGATCGGGCGCGGCCCGAGGCTCGCATCACCAGCCCTCCGACCGCCCCGATCAGAACGCAAGGCGAAGCCCGACGAAGCCGAAGATCGCGTCGTCGTCGCCTCCGCTCGCCTCTGCCAGGTTCCCGGTCTCTCCCACGAGCATGCGGTAGCGGACGCCCACATAGGGCGCGATCTCGCGCTCGGCCTCGTATCGCAGCCGGAGGTCGAGGTTGGCGTCGGTCATGCCGGCGCCGAGCTCGCGTTCGGACACGTCCTGCGCGGCGAAGCCGAACTCCACGCGCGGCTGGAGCACCAGGCGCTGTGTCAATCGAAGGTTGTACTCGCCTTCGATCGCAGCCGTGAGATCGCCACGTTCGGATAGGTAGAGCGAGGTGTCTAGCTCGAACATCCCGGGCGCGAGGCCCTGGAGCGAAAACGCCGCGGACCAGCGATCGTCGTAGCCGTCGCCCTCCCACTCGCTCGCGTATTGAACGCCGATCTGCGCGTTCCAGAAGGGGGTGACGAGGCACGAGTAGAGCAGGTCGATCTCGGACTCCCCCGCGTCTGGCCCGTCGAAGACCGCCTCGCCCTCAAGCTTCACCCACAGCTTGTGGTAGTCGAGACCGATCCAGCCCTGTCCCTCCCAGCCCAGCTCGTCCTTGCCGCCGTCCTGCAGTCGATACTCGAGCTGCTCGAAGAGCAGGAAGGCCCGGAGCGCGTCGTCGGGAACGGGATCCGGAAAGTGATCGGGCGGCGGCTGGCTCGCGCGATCGAGGACCTCATCGAGCGACATCCCGTCCGGAAGCGCCGGACTCTCGGGGTGGACCTCGGGCGGACGACGGTGCTCGTTGGTCGACGCGCGATGGTCGGGCCGACCCTCGGTGGTCGGCAACGGGCGCTCCTCGGCCATCGCGCCCCCGGCCCAGGCGAGACTCGCCATCAGGGCCAGCCAGCGGCGGTGGCTACGCGCCCACATCGACCGGGCCTCCTTCGAGCGAGCGCACCACGGCGACCGTGCGAAACATGCCCATTTCCATGTGGTAGAGCAGGTGGCAATGGAAGGCCCACTGCCCCGGGGCATCCACGCTGATGTCGACGCTCAGAAGCTCCGCCGGCTGCACGTTCACCGTGTGCTTGCGCGGGTTGTCGCCGTAGTCGTCCGCTCCGGCGTAGAGGTCCATCCACATCCCGTGGAGGTGGATGGGGTGCGACATCATCGTGTCGTTGATCATGTTGATCCGGAGCCGCTCCCCGTACTGGAAGCGGATCATGTCGGACTCGGACCACTTCTTGCCGTCGAATCCCCAGATGTACTTGTGCATGTTGCCCGTCAGATGGAGGTCGAACTGGCGGGTGGGAGGGCGACGGTCGGAAGGGGCGTTCAGGCAGCGAAGCTGCCCGTAGGTCAGGACGCGGCGGCCGTCGTCCCCGAGGCCTACGCCGGGGTCGTCGAGCTGACGATAGGCCGTGGCGGCCATGGTGATGCTGCCCGGACCGTGTCCGTCCGGCCCGTGCGCGATGCGTTCGGGAAGCCGCGTGATCGGCAGAGCCTCACCGTGGTGCTGCGGGGTTCCCGCGTCCGTGTGTGCAGAGGTCGCATCCGTGTCGCCGTGGTCCATGCCCGCAGTTGCTTCGTGGCCACCCATCCCGTGGCCCGTGCCCGCACCTGCTCCGTGGCCACTCATCCCGTGCATGATGCCCATCTCTGCCATCGTCAGCATCGGACGCCGCCGCCGCTCGGGCACGGCCGCGGCCATGCCGCGTCTGGGTGCCAGGGTCCCGCGCGCGTAGCCGCTGCGATCCATAGTCTCGGCGAAGAGCGTGCGGGCGCGGTCATCCGGCAGCGTCACGATCACGTCATACGTCTCGGCGACTGCGATACGGAGCTCGTCGGTCTCGACCGGTTGGACGTTCTGGCCGTCGGCCTGCACGACCGTCATCGGCAGCCCGGGAACGCGGAAGTCGTAGAAGGTCATCGTCGAGGCGTTGACGATGCGCAGCCGAACCCGGTCGCCGGGCCGTGCGATGGCGGTCCAGTTCTCTTCGGGTGCATGGCCGTTCATCAGGTAGGTGAAGGTCGCCCCCGTGATGTCCGCGATGTCGGTGGGATCCATGCGCATCCGCTGCCAGCGGAGACGCTCCCGGATCACGTCGCTCAGGCTCATGCCGGTCGCCGCCATCTGGTCGTCGACGTTGGCGACCGTGGGACGCTGATAGTTGTAGTAGCCTTCGATCGTCTTGAGGTTCCGAAGCACGGTGTGCGGATCTTCGAAGGTCCAATCGGAGAGAACCACGGAGTACTCGACGTCGTACTCGACCGGATCCCGCCCCGCCGGCTCGACGGTCAGCTGGCCGTAGTGACCCAGCTGCTCCTGGAGCCCCGTATGACTGTGGTACCAGTAGCTACCGTTCTGCACGACCGGATAGCGATAGGTGAACGTCTCACCCGCTGGAATTCCGGGGAAGCTGATGCCGGGAACGCCGTCCATCGTGTAGGGCAGCAGGATCCCGTGCCAGTGGATCGACGTGGACTCGGCCATCCGGTTGTGGACGCGAATGAGCGCCTCGCCGCCCTCCTGCATGCGGATCACGGGCCCCGGGATGGAGCCGTTCAGAGTGATGGCGTTGCCGAGCCTCCCTCCGACGAGCAGCGGGCTGCGCTCGAGAACCAGGTCGATCCCACCGGGATCGGTCGCCACCAGCTCGGTCGGAACCCCGGCGCGCCGGATCTGCCCTGCACCGGCGCGCGCCGTCGGCAAGGCCCAGGCACCCGCGCCCGCAGCGGCCATCGCTCGAATGAATGCACGACGCGACCACTTCCTGAGCGTCCAGCTCAACTGGTTCTTTCGGATGGCCACCTCTCCCTACTTTCGCTCAAGTCATCGAACGAGCACTCTTGGTGCAAGCCACGCGCCAGGCTGCTCCTGGACCGTCGGCGCGTGAGGTCGCTCGCTCCATCCGACCGCCGGCCTCGTCTGCTCGATTCTACAATCGACGCTCGACCGGCCCTTCCGTCGCGTTGATCCGCGATTCCGGTCGGGTTACTCAGGAGCCCGGCTGGCCGCTGGCTCCCAGCTTCATGGTGTGTTGCATCATCATCTCCATCATTTCGTCCATCATCCGCATGTGCTTCTTCATCTCCTCCCGGAGCGCGGCGCCATCCTTCATCTCTTCCATCATCTTCGAGTGGTCGTGGAGGGCCTGCATCTGGGTGTGCATCGCGTGCACGCCCTTGCCGTGGGACATCCCACCGTGTCCCATCGACCCGTGGTCCATCTTCTTTGCGGAGCTCGAGCCGTGCCCCGAGTGGTCCATCTCAGCCAACGCCGAGGGCCCGCCGAGGGCCAGCATCAGGCCCACGGCCAGTACGATCGCATTCCTCATCATGGTGATTCCCTTCTGCCGCAAGAGGCTAGGTTCAATCGGTCGTCTCGACGCCTCTGTCGGCGCATCGACGAGCCCACCAGCACATGTCGCACACGTCGTCCCCGCGAGAGAGAGTGCGCGGCCGTTCGTAGTGCCCGCGCTCGCCATCGCCAACGAGGAGGTCGGCTCCGGCCCAGTCGTATAGACACCAGGAACGAAAGAAAGCGTCGAGCTCGCCGCGGTCGTTGCCAGCGTCCACCAGCGAGCGTACGAAGGTTTGGGGCGGGCAATGGGTCCAATAGGTGAAGACCCTCTCGCCGTCGTTCCAGGCCCGGACCTCGTAGGCCGGCGCACCCGGCGCGCTGAACGGGAACCACATCAGCAGGTCGAGCGTCCAGCGCAGCCGCCGCTCCGGCGATCGGGTCAGCAGACGGGCAGGAATCGCCGATGCCGTGAGCATCCACGCGTAGATCTTCCAGCCGACGTCGCCGACGAGCGTCGCGGCGTAGTCGCGGGAGATGCCACGGTCGAGCATCTCCTGGTAGGCCGCGGTCGTGACGACCGCCATGAAAACGTTCAGCCGGCTTCCCCAGGTGGGGAGCCGGTCCAGGCCGGCCCTGGGCAGGAGTTCGTCGACTCGCTGCCAAGTGGCGCCGCGAAACGCTCGGACGTCCGAGCGGAGCCAGCGCCCTCGGCTGGCGTCTTCCGGATCGAGCAGTCGCCCCTGCAGGATCTCTCGGGTCGCGCGGCGGACCAGCGGACGTGCGAACGCCTTGACGACGCGCTGCCAGGGTGCGAGAGACGCGGTCTTCGGGGTCATCATCGGTCCAACCTCGAACGCCCCCGGTGCAGACGTCCCACCGCCGATCGATCGCACACCGGATGCCTCATGAGGCCGGGCTCTCGGCCCGAGAGGTGCGCGAGAAGGCCGGGATCCAGCGCGGCGTGCGTTGGGCGTACGCTTCGTATTCCTGACCGAACTCGGCCGTGGCCTCTCGCTCCTCGCGAAGAGCCAGGCGCACGTACATGAAGACGAGAACCGGGAACATCGCCAGCGTGATCAGCGTCGGCCACTGAAAGAGGAAGCCCGCGAGGATCGCGATGAAGCCCAGATACTGCGGATGGCGCACTCGGGCGTACGGGCCCGTGGTCGCCAGGCGACCCTCCCTCTGCGCCCGGTAGAGGACCGGCCAGGAGATCGAGAGTAGCCAGAAGCCCCCGCCGATCAGCGCGTAGCTCACGATGTGGAAGGGATCGAGATGGGGGTCGCCCTCCCAGCCGAAGAGCGTGTGCCACAGGTGGCCCGACTCGTGCGAGAAGAGATCGGTCTCCGGAAACCGCCGGCCGAGCCAGCCCGAAAGGAGATAGATCGTTAGCGGGAAGCCATACATCTCGGCGAACAGCGCCACCAGGAACGCCGAGAACGCCCCAAACGACCGCCAGTCCCGCGTGGTCTGCGGCTTGGCAAAGCTGAAGGCGAACAGGATGAAGACAGCCGAGTTGATCAGGACGAGCGACCAGAGGCCGTAGTCGGACCCATGACTCACGACGCACCGCCCCCGCGGTGGCCACCATGGCCACGGTGCATGAACACGTGCATCAGCGGGCACAGCGCAAGGATCCCCCAGGGGAGAAACTCGATCACGTGGGCGCGGTGCTCGGTCCACAGGAAGTAGGCGGCCGCCAACGCGAAGACGGCGAAGGCCAAGCGTCCCGACGCTCCAAGACCCGTCGAGGGCTCCTGAGGCACATAGGCCCGTTCGGGTTCTTCCATGCCGCGTTCTCCTCCCACCACCGCCCTGCCCGGTACTACGCGAAGCGGCGGCTGGCGTGACGGGCCGCGTCACGGCCGCTCCCCCGCTCCGTATTAGACGGGTGCTGGGTGACCGGCAGAAAGGAGAACCCGTTGGCGCAGTTCCTGGGCGACATTGCCTTCCTGGCCGAGTTGGGCCTGGTGGCGGCAGGCCTCGTGCTCCTGCACGTGGGTCGCGAGCGCTCGGCGAGCCTCCTCCGAGCAGCGGGTTGGATCCTCGTAGTCGGTGCGACCGCGACGGCCATCTGCACGACCTTCTTCTGGCTCCGTTATCACCGCGCCGGCGAGTTCGACCACGCTGGCCATTCCCAGCCCCAGACATCGCGACTGGAAGAGAGGGCCTCGAACCTCGATTCTCTCCACTTCAAGCTGCCGGCCTGAGGCCTCCCGCGCATCCGAGCGGGGAGCCATGGCAGCCGAGGAGAAAGTGGAATGAGGAGAGATCGAGGAGGACGCCCGGTGGCGTTCTGGGCGAGCCGATGTCAGATCGTGATCGCTCTCGTGATGGGGACGCTCGCAGCAACGAGAGGCGCTGCCGAAGTGCCGCCCGAGCCCCTCCCGCTCGAGTGGTGTTTGGAGCGAGCCGAAGCGACCAACCCAACCCTCGAGGTTGCCCGAACGGCAGCGGAGGCGGCAACGGAACGCGTGTACCCGGCAGGCGCGCTTCCCGACCCGCGCTTTCGCTACGAGCTGAGCAACGTCCCCACCGGCGACCTGGACCTCGATTCAACGCCTCTCTCGGGCCAGCAGCTCGGGCTCAGCCAGCGGCTCCCGTTCCCCGGGCTGCTCGGCCGGCAGCGTGATGCCGCGCGTTCGGCAGCCGACGCCGCCGTGGAGGATCTCGGAGACCAGTCCCAGCGGATCCGCGCCGCGGTCGAACGCGCGTGGGTCGAGCTCGGCTTCGCCCAGCGGGCGCTCGACGTCACCATCGAGAACGTCGGCCTGCTGAGGCAGCTCGCGAAGATCGCAGAAGCCAAGTACCAGGTCGGCGAAGGTCTGCAGCAGGACGTGATGCGGGCACAGGTGACGCTCACGGAGCTGCTGGACGAGCAGCTGATGCGTGAAGCAGCGATACGCTCCGCCGAGGCACGCCTCGCGAGCCTCCTGGACCTGCCGCCCTCCATTCCCCTGCCCCGAACGGCTCCCGTGCGTGAGACGGCAGCCCTCCCGTCCCTGTCCGTCCTGCTCGACCGGCTCGAGTCGACCAGCCCGCGCCTTCGCGCGCACGCGGCGCGGACCGAAGAGGCGGAGCATCGAAAGCGAGTAGCCCGCCTGGAAGGCTATCCGGACTTCGATCTCGGGTTCGGCTACCGGGTCCGAGAACGGGTGTCGGGCGATCCCGTCGATGGAGACGACTTCATCGGGGCGAACGTGACCGTGCGACTCCCCGTCAACCGGCGGAAGTGGCGATCGCAGGTTGCGGAGCGAGATGCCTTGCTCCGTCGGAGTCACGCCGAGTATCGGCAGGCGCGGGCGCAGCTCCGCGACTCGCTGCGCGCGCGGTACGCAGATTTGCAGCGAGCCGATCGGGAGGTGATGCTGGTCGAAACCGGGCTTCTCCCGCAGGCCCGACAATCGCTGGACTCGAGCCGAGCCGGCTACGAGGTGGACAAGGTGGATTTCCTGAGCCTGATCGACAGCCAGGTGCGGCTGCTGAACGCGCAGCTGCGACTGGAGCGGGCGACTGCCGACCGAAGGAGCTCCTTCGCCGCGCTCGAGGCGAGCCTGGGGGCGCCGCTGCGATGAGACCGGCACACCTGATCGTTGTGATCGCCTTGGTTGCGGTGGCCGCCGGTGGCGGCTGGTGGGCCGGGAGCCGAAGGGAGCCGGCTGGCGGCGAGTCCACTGCCGCGTCGAGCGGATCAGGCCCCTGCCCCGGCGGCGCCGAGGCACTCTACTGGAAGGCGCCCATGGACCCGACCTACGTGCGGGACGAGCCCGGGAAGAGCCCCATGGGCATGGATCTCGTGCCCGTCTGCCCGGGCGAGGAATCCGCCGTCGGCGGGGGGGGCGTCCGCATCGACCCCTCGCTGGTTCAGAGCATGGGCGTCCGCATGGCACCGGTGGAACGCCGAGATCTCTCGCGCAGGGTACGCGCCGTCGGGCGCGTCGCCTACGACGAGCGGCGCGTCGATCACGTCCACACGAAGATCCAAGGGTGGATCGAGAAACTCCATGTCGAGTACGAAGGGGAGATGGTCGAGCGCGGGCAGCCGATGCTGGAAATCTACTCGCCTGAGCTCGTATCGACGCAGGAGGAGCTGCTTCAAGCCGTCCGCTACCGGGACGCGACCGCGAAGAGTGCTTTCAAGGACGTCGTGGAGAGCGGGGAGGCGCTCTTTCGGGCCAGCAAGCGTCGCCTCGAGCTGTGGGACATCCCCGAGCGAGACATCCGCCGGCTGCTCGAGACCGGCAAGGTGCGCAAGAACCTGACGCTCTACGCACCGGGGCCCGGTGTGGTGGTCGACCTGATGGCGCGCGAAGGAATGGAAGTCGACCCGAACATGCGCCTCTACACGGTGGCAGACCTCTCGCACATCTGGGTCTATGCCGACGTCTACGAGTACGAGCTTCCGTGGATCTCCGTGGGCCAACGCGGGATTGCAGAGCTCAGTTACCTCCCAGGCCAGGATTTCGAGGGCGAGGTGACCTACGTGTACCCCTTCCTCGACCCCAAGACCCGAACGGCCCGCGTCCGGCTCGAGTTCCCGAACCCAGGGCTCGTTCTCAAGCCGGACATGTTCGCCAACGTGACCATCGACACGAAGGTCCAGGAGGATGTTCTGGCGGTGCCGGAGGAGGCGATCCTGCGCTCGGGACAGCGGATGCTTGCGATTGTTTCGGCCGGCGAGGGACGGTTCGAACCACGGAACGTCCGGCTCGGCATCGACGCAGGCGACGGCTGGATCGAGGTGACCGAGGGGCTCGCCGAAGGCGAGCGGATCGTGACCTCGGGTCAGTTCCTCATCGACAGCGAGAGCCGTCTCCAGGAAGCCGTTCAGAAGATGCTCGCAAGCCCGGAGTCGTCGGGCGAAGAGCATGCCGGGCACGACATGCCGTCCGCCGAGCAGAGCGACCCTCATGCGGGGCATACCATGCCCATGCCCGACAAAGCGGATCCCCACGCGGGGCACGTGATGCCCGACGCCAAAGATTCCCACGCGGCACACGGGATGCCCGACGCCAAAGATCCCCACGCGGGACACGGGATGCCCGACGCCAAGGATCCCCACGCGGGACACGCGATGCCCGACGCCGAAGACCCCCACACGGGACACACCATGCCCATGCCCGAGGAAGCCGATCTTCACGCGGGGCACGAGATGCCCGACCCGCATGCCGGACACCAGATGCCGATGCCCGAGAGCAAGGATCCGCACGCTGGGCACGACGCGTCCGATCCTCGTGCCGGGCACACGCAGGAGTAACGGATGCTGAGACGGATCATCGCCGCCTCGGCGCGGAACCCGCTGCTCGTCGGTCTCGCGACCGTCGGCCTGATCCTGTGGGGTGGGTATGCCACCGTCAACATGCCACTCGACGCGATCCCTGACCTGTCCGACGTCCAGGTGATCGTCTTTACTGAGTTCCCGGGCCAGGCTCCGCAGGTGGTCGAGGACCAGGTCACCTACCCGCTCACTACGGCGATGCTGGCCGTCCCGTTCGCCAAGATCGTGCGCGGGTACTCATTCTTCGGATTCTCGTTCGTCTACGTGATCTTCGAGGACGGAACCGATCTGTACTGGGCGCGGTCGCGGGTGCTCGAGTATCTGAACTTCGTCTCGGGCCGCCTGCCGCCAGGAATAACCCCCACTCTCGGGCCCGATGCGACTGGCGTCGGATGGGTCTACCAGTACGCCCTCGTCGACCGGACCGGCGAGCGGGATCTTGCGGACCTGCGCTCGATCCAGGACTGGTACCTCCGCTACGAGCTCCAGACCGTTCCCGGCGTCTCCGAGGTCGCGTCACTCGGCGGCTTCGTCCGTCAGTACCAGGTCGAAGCGGATCCGAATGCGCTGTCGGCCTATGGGATCCCCCTCTCGCAGGTCCACCGCGCGATCCAACGCGGCAACAACGACGTCGGCGGCCGTCTGATCGAGATGGCCGAGACGGAGTTCATGGTCCGAGGGCGCGGCTACGTCGAGTCCGTCGAGGATCTGGAACAGATTGCAATCGGGACGGACGGGCGCGGGACGCCGGTGCTCATTCGCGATGTGGCCCACGTCCACATGGGGCCTGAGCTCCGGCGCGGCCTGACGGATCTGAACGGCGAAGGCGAAGTTGCCTCTGGGATCGTCGTGATGCGCTTCGGCGAAAATGCGCTCGACGTCATCCGCAACGTCAAGGCGAAGCTCGAGACACTCAAGGCGGGCCTTCCGGAAGGCGTCGAGATCGTCGAAGTCTACGACCGATCGACGCTGATCGAACGAGCCGTGGACAACCTTCAGGAGAAGTTGCTCGAAGAGGTCGCCATCGTGGCCCTCGTCTGCGTACTTTTCCTCGTCCATCTCCGAAGCGCGTTCGTCGCAATCCTGACACTCCCGTTGGGCATCCTCGTCTCCTTCATCGTGATGTACCACCAGGGTCTCAACGCCAACATCATGTCGCTCGGTGGAATCGCGATCGCCATCGGAGCGATGGTCGATGCGGCGGTGGTGATGGTCGAGAATGCCCACAAGCATCTCGAACGCGACGAAGGCAAGAAGCCGCGCACCGAGATCCTGATCGACGCAGCGACGGAAGTCGGCCCGTCTCTCTTCTTCTCGCTGCTGATCATCACAGTCTCCTTCCTGCCGGTCTTCAGCCTCCAGGCTCAGGAGGGACGGCTCTTCTCGCCGCTCGCCTTCACCAAGACCTACGCCATGGCAGGCGCCGCGTTCCTGGCGATCACGATCGTGCCCCTGCTGATGGTCTGGTTCATCCGGGGACGGATCGTCCCCGAGCACCGGAACCCGCTGAACCGGTTTCTGCTCTGGCTCTATGCGCCCGTGATCCGCTTCGTGCTTCGGCGGAAGCTGGTCGTGCTCGCGGGCGCGCTGGCCGTTCTGATCGTCACCCTCGTGCCGTTGCGACAGCTGGGCTCCGAGTTCATGCCGCCGCTCAACGAGGGCGACCTGCTCTACATGCCGACCACGCTGCCGGGGATCTCGATCACCAAGGCGCGCGAGATCCTCCAGCAGACCGACCGGATGATCCGGCAGTTTCCCGAAGTGCATCACGTGTTCGGGAAGATCGGTCGGGCCGAGACGGCGACCGACCCGGCGCCTCTCTCCATGATCGAGACGACGATCACGTTGAAGCCGCCGGAAGAATGGCGGCCCGGAATGACGGTCCAGAAGCTGATCGACGAGCTCGATCAGGCGGTCCGGCTACCTGGCGTGACGAATGCGTGGACGATGCCGATCAAGACGCGGATCGACATGCTCTCGACTGGTATCAAGACGCCCGTCGGCATCAAGGTCGCCGGTCCCGACCTCGAGGTCCTCGAGAAGCTCGGGGCCGAGATCGAAGCCATTCTTCGGAGCGAGCCCGGCACCCTCAGCGTCTACGCCGAGCGGGTGGTCGGCGGCAACTACCTCGACTACGACATCGATCGCCGTGAGATCGCGCGCTATGGGCTCTCGGTGAGCGACGTCCAGGACGTGATCCAGTCGGCCATTGGCGGGCGCAACGTCACCTTCACGGTCGAAGGCCTCGAGCGCTATCCCGTGAACCTGCGCTACTCGCGGGAGCTGCGCGACAACCTCTCCATGCTGCGGCGCGTTCTCGTCCCGACGCCGACGGGGGCCCAGATCCCGCTCCACCAGCTTGCGGACATCCAGATCCGGAAGGGTCCGCCCTCGATCAAGAGCGAGAATGCGCGTCTCAACGCGTGGATCTACGTCGACCTCGCCGGCGTCGACGTGGGAACGTGGGTCAACCGTGCCAAGAAGACCTTGGCCAGTGAGCTCTCGATGCCGGCGGGCTACAGCCTCGTCTGGAGCGGACAGTACGAGTACATGGAGCGCGCAGCCGAGCGGCTGCGGATCGTCGTGCCGATCACGCTGGGCATCATCTTCCTGCTCCTGTACCTCAACTTTCGAAGGCTCTCAGACACGCTCATCGTGATGCTCACGCTCCCATTCGGGCTCGTGGGCGGCGTGTGGCTTCTCTGGGCGCTCGACTACGACCTGAGCGTTGCCGTGGGCGTCGGGTTCATCGCACTGGCGGGCGTCTCGGCTGAGCTTGGCGTCATTTTGCTGGTGTTCCTCGAGGAAGCCGTCTCACGCTTTGAGCGCGAAGACCGCCTGCGAAGTCGGAAGGACCTCCTGGCGGCCGTTCGCGAGGGAGCCGGTCTCCGCGTCCGGCCGATCATGATGACCGTCACGTCCACCATCGTGGGGCTCCTCCCGATCATGTGGGGCTCGGGTACCGGTTCCGAGACGATGCGCCGGATCGCGGCACCCATGGTGGGCGGCCTGGTTTCGGCGACCGTGCTCACCCTCGTGGTAATCCCGGTCTTGTTCGCCCTGGTGCGAAGCCGCGGGCTTCCCGAGGAAGCCTCGGAGGAAGCGAAGTGATGCGCCTTTGGTTCGGTTTGCTGGCGATTCTCGTCGTCGCCGGAGGCCACCCCACGGTCTCGAGCGCCCACGGAAAGGAGCGCCACTTCGGAACGAAGATCAACGAGCGAGGCTCGGCCTCCGGTTCGAGCGAGAAGGCCGGCGCACCCGAGTTCACGATTCTCGCCGTGCGTACCAATCTGAACGGGATGGAGCGCGCACTCGGCGAGGGACGCACCGAAGAGGCCCGGGAACGAACGGCGCGGCTCGGACGCCAGATCCTGGACCTGATCGCCCGCACGAAGCCCCTGAAGAGCAAAGCGATCGACAAGGCGATGCGTGATGTCGCCGAGATCGCCTCCGGCCTCGACGACCTCGAGCTCGAGAGCGAAGCGTTTCGGGCCGAGATCGTGCGGATCCGGGCGCAGCTCGTCGGCGTCGAACGTCTTCTCCCTCAGGACGATGGATGAGAGCAACCTCAAGCCTCGCGGATGGCCTCGACCCAGCGCCGCACTGCACTGAAGACAGGCAGGTGATTCACGTTCACCAAGGGACGATCCGTCGTGATGCCCGTGTAGTAGACGTGCGCCCGCGACTGATCGACCACGACGAAGCCCCTGGACTCATCAGGGCGTTCCAAGAGCCTTGTCGCCGGCAACGCTTCGGCCTCAAGCGCGGAACGGTTCGACCATCTGAGCCGCCCACGCCACCGGGTAGTCGGGCTCCGCATGGATCCCGAGGTCTCCCGAGTCGAGCTGGGGAGCTGCCGGGTCGTCGTACGTCGTGCCGAGGAGGCGATCGCCGAGTGTGGTGAAGAGGCCGAAGTTCACGTCCCCCAAGCCCGGCTCGCCGCGGTGGTGGAAGCGGTGGATTTCGGCCAGGGCCAGGACGCGACGCAGCGGCCCCAGCCGATAGTCCACGTTCGAGTGTTGCAGCAGCAGTTGAAGCGCCGTGCAGACCGCCAGGGCCCTGGCAACCTCGGGTGGCAGACCGAAGAGCAGAAGCGGTGCGACCCCCACGGTCATCTCGATGGCCTGGTGGACCGGGTGCTTCATCAGGCCGTTGAGCCCATACATCCGCTCGACGCTGTGATGCACCGCATGGAACCGCCAGAGGAGCTCGAAGCGATGGCTGGCGTAGTGGGCGAGCGTGACCCCCAGGTCGAAGACAGCGATCGCGGCGATCACCTGGAGCACGAAGGGCCACTCGGCGGGCCAGGGCGCGAGCGCAACGCCCTCGAGGGCGACTGCCAGCACCGGGAGCAGGGCCACCGACGCGATCGCCGAGCCCTCGTTGACGATGGCATGGAGAACGTCGCGCCCGGAATCCCCTCGCGATTCGTTCCAAGTCCTTTGGTAGGGGAGGAGCCGTTCGGCCGCGTACGAGACAGCGATGGCCGCCAGCACGACGAGGACGAGAGACAGCCAGCCCCAGCCGGCGGAAACCCCGGCGATGGCGAGGCCACCGAACCCGAGGCCGAAGGCCGGTACGAAACCGATCTGGACCAGGCTATGCAGGCGCTCCATGGACGAGTCCTCCTTGCAGCTCGCGTCGCAGCATGCGGGGAGGGGACGATTGCCGCTTGAACGAACCGATTGCGTCCCATGGCGCCTTGGCGCCGAGGTGCCTCAGAGGCCAGACACCTGGATCCGGAGCTGGCCGACCCCCTGGGTGAGGGTCGTGCCGAACATGCGACGGAAGGTCCGAGCGAGGTGAGCGGAGTCCGAGAAACCCGCCTCGAGGGCCGCCTCGGTCAACGACCGGCCAGCCGACACGGCCTCGACGGCCTGCTGGAGCCGAGCCCAGAGGACGAACGCCCGCAGGGGAACTCCGGTTTCCTTTCGGAACAACGCAGCAAGCCGACTCGGCGAGAGAGAGACCGCTCGAGCCACATCATCGGCCGAGATTCGGCCATCCGAAAGGCGGCTGCGAACGATCCGCCTGGCTTCCGCGACGCGAGGATCGGTCGCGGTTGCCTCCGAACCCGGGGCAGACAGGCTGTCGAGCCAGAGAGCGACGATGGCTTCGCGAAGCCGGGACGCTTCCTGCGGCCCCAAGAGGCTCATTTCCACGGAGGCCACGGCGTGGCGAACCGGGAGCGTCGCCTTCTCCGGAGCGGAAAGCAGACCGACCGGGTCGAGTGCGCGGGAGAGCACGCTGCCGTGCTCACCCTCCGGCTCGAGGTAAAGCAAGGCGAGCGGCCCGCCGTCCGCGTCGATCGCGTGCGACGTGCGCGTCGCGATGGCGATTGCATGCCCAACGACGGGAGCGCCTTCGGTCGGCGTCGCGCGCAAGGGACCTGCCCCCGACACGCAAAGCTGAAGAGCTTGGTGTTCGTGCTGCTCGTTCTGGCCCGGGGCTCCTATGAAAAGCGCCCAGCCAGAACCCATCGTCAGATTCCCGGTCCAAGCCCGGTCTCGCATGGAGCGAGGCTAGCCCGAGCTCGATGGCGCCGGGAGCCTCGAACCAATTCGCCCAGGTGTCGCGAACGACCCCCACACGCCCTGTGTCCATCGGAAGATCCGACTGGACGGATCAGCGAAAGATCGGGTCGAGCGCTCGCTCCAGATCCGCTCAGAGAGATCTGCGTCGAAAGCGCCGGCATGTCGCCAGGTGGAACGAGGGCCCCCGTCGTCGTCCTGTGGACGAGGGGCTGTCTTCGCTCTCGGGCTCGCCGACTACCCCCGAGCGCTGACCGTGCTCTTTCCGACCGAGGAGATCGACTTCGAGGACGAGGAAGGGCCGGAGTAGAGTCTCCGGCGTTCCACAAGTCCCGTCGCCGCTAGAAGGTTGGACAACTCGAAGTCAGCCCACTGCGCCCGTGATCGAAGATGGCCTTCTGTGGCGATCTGAGCATCGAGCTGGAGGACACCTTCTAGCCAACGTCAGCGACGCGCAACGAGTGGAGTGAGCTTTGCGTCCTTGCCAGCCATGGCAGCTGCGATTCGCTTCCCGATCGTCTCCGATGCTGCTCGGACCGGATCGTCCGAGAGGTGAGCGTATCGTTGCGTGGTCGCCGCCTGAGTGTGACCGAGCAAGGTTCCGATGACCAGAAGGGTGTGGCCCGAACCCGCGCCAACGCTGGCAAAGGAATGTCGTAGGTCGTGAAGACGCACGTCCGCGAGCTCGGCCTGATCGCAGAGCCGTTGCCATGGCTTGGCCAGATTGACCAGAGGAGCGCCCGGCTTTCGGCCTGGGATCACCCATGGACCAGTGCTCGAATCGAGACTGGCCAGAACCTCCAAAGCAGGGGTGTTGAGCGGAAACACCTTCGGTCCCGTCTTCGACTCAGTCAGCCGGAGACAGCGACGGTCGAGGTCCACGTCCTCCCAACGGAGCGACAAGATTTCAGTAACCCGGCAGCCCGTAAAGACCAGAAGGCGGATCGCCGCTGCCGCCGCCTCCGACACCCGGCCCTTGCGGCCAAGTTGGTCCAGCGCCGTTCCAAGGCGCGCCATCTCTTCCTCGCTCAAGAACCGGTCCCGCTTCCGCTCGGGGAACCGCTCGACGTGCCGTACCGGATTGGTCCCATCGGGCCGCAGGCTCCAGCGTTCGGCCAGGTTGAACATCTTCGAGAGCAGAGAGAGGACCCGATTGGCCTGGTACGGAGTCGCGCTGAGTCTCTTGCGGATTCGGTAGATGTCAGCCCGCTCGACCTCCCCGATCTTTCGAGGACCGATCGCCTTGAGGATGAAGCTCTCGATCAGCCGCTCATCCTCGCTCACGCTGCGGGGCTTCTTTCGTGGCCGTGCATGCTCCTCCAGGTACCGCTCGCAGAGTTCCGCAACCGTGGAGGCCCGTCGCGCCGCCGCCCGCTCCCGAGAGGGGTCCCCTCCCCTCTCGACCTCGGCTAGGAGCTTCAGGGCTGCGCGCCGGGCCTGGTCGGGCGTGAGCACGCCATGGCGCCCAACCGTGAGGTGGCGGGTGCGGCCCTTGGCCCGGTACTGGACGACGTAGGTCTTGGTTCCTGACGAGCGGACCCGGAGCCCGAATCGGGGAAGAGCCTCGTCCCAGAGGACGTAGTCGCGCTCCTTGATCGGCGCTGCATCGACCGTCCTCTTGGTGAGCTTCGGCACCCGGAGCGCTCCCGCTGGCAAGCACATGGCAAGCACGAAGGGGTGAAACCCAGGGTACGCCGGCTTCACGCAGCGATCAACAACCTATTGGATATGTTGCTGATATCGCGACGGAGGGTAGTCGGTGGTAGGCCGGCGAAAGCCAGAGCGACTGATTCGTAATCAGCAGGTCAGCGGTTCAAATCCGCTCGTCGGCTCCACATATCCTCAGCGCGATCGCAACTGGATCCACCGGTTCCTTCGCGACCCTGGTCAGGGCAAGCCTGTGGACGGCACGGCCCAATCCATCGCCGAGACGACGCCCCTCCAGGATTGAACCCGACATCGGACCGGGAGAGAATCCCGCGATCTGAGAGCGGGGCGGGGGGCCGTTTGAGCCTGAAGCAGATCGTAGAGTCCACAGAGACGCGGGCGGGGCGGGCCTTCGACCTGACCGTCCAGGCGCTGGTCGTGCTGTCGCTGGTTTCCTTCTCGATCGAGACGCTCCCGAACCTGGATCCTTCGTGGCGACGCGCGCTCGGTGTGCTCGAGGCCGTCGTTGTCGGTCTCTTCACCATCGAGTACGTCCTTCGGATCCTCGTCGCGGACCGGAAGGCCTCTTTCATCTTCAGCTTCTTCGGGATCGTGGACCTGATCGCGATCCTGCCCTTCTACCTGGCCCTGGGCATCGACCTGCGGTCCGTCCGTGCCTTCCGGCTGCTTCGGGTCTTCCGGGTTTTCAAGCTCGCGCGTTACAGCCGGGCCATCCGACGCTTCCGCCTCGCGGCTCAGATCGCCAAGGAAGAGCTCATCTTGTTCGCGTGCCTCGCGCTCGTGGTGCTCTATCTCTCGGCAGTCGGCATCTACTACTTCGAGCGCGAGGCACAGCCGGAGGAGTTCGCCTCGGTCTTCCACAGTCTGTGGTGGGCCGTCGCCACCCTGACGACCGTCGGCTACGGCGACATCTTCCCCGTCACGGCCGGCGGGCGCGTCTTCACCTTCACGGTACTGATGGTGGGGCTCGGCGTGGTCGCCGTACCCACCGGACTGGTCGCCTCAGCGCTCTCGAAGGCGCGCGAACTCGAAGCGGCGGAAGGCGCGCCAGGAGAACGCTAGTCGTCGCCCCAACGCGGATTCCTTGTCAATCTGCTTCCCGAGCCCAGTCCGCTCCGCTTGGCGCCACCTCCGAGCCGCCCACGCCTCAGGACTCTGCGGCCCAGGGAATCACGTAGTACGGACCCTGGCCGCGGGCCGGAGCGCGCCTCTGATCTTGAGCCGGCATGAGGTGAAACGCGACAGCCGGTGGCAGCGAGCGATCGACGGCCACCAAGAGCCCGGGGTCTGCCATGCTGAGGGAGGAGGACGACGCCCATGGGATATCGCGCGGCGCTGAGAGATCACCTTGCCAAGTACAAGCGCGACCACCTGGGCGTCCGCAAGGACGGGCTGTGGAGGCGGAAGAAGCAGCCCTACCCCCATATCCTCCCGGAGTTGGAGCAGGACAAGAACATCCTCGAGACGATCCACGACGATTTCTGGGATTGGTTCCGCCGACCGAAGCTCCACCGAGACTTCCACCACCTGAACTCGTCCCAGGCGATGGGCTTCAACCTGTTCTTCCCATTCCTTGGCGCCGGACCGGAGCCGGCCGCGGTGCTGCTGAAGGCGTTGGGCGTCACAGCAGAGTCGATCTCAAGCTGGGAGTTTGAGCGTGTGCCCGACGCGGAGGAAGGCACGAACTTCGACCTCTGGCTCCAGCTCGAATCGGGCAGCCAGCTATTCTTCGAGCTGAAGCTCACCGAGAGCGAGTTCGGGACCGCCAAGCCAAATGACAGGCGGCGCAAGAAGTACGACGCCGTGTATCGCCCGCGGCTAGAGGGCCGCGTTGCCAGCAGATGGCTCGAGACGGAAGAGGAATTCTTCAAACGCTACCAGCTATTGAGAAACCTCTGGCATCTACATGCCGATCGGAACGATCGGTTGTTCCTGGTATTCCCCCGAGCGAATCGAAAACTCGCGGAAAAAGCCGACGGATTCCATCATGGCCTGAAAAGCGACTGGGGACAGTGCGTGACGCCGGTCGGACTCGAATCACTCCACCAGCGGTTGCTCGAACAGGCCAAGGGCGACGAGTTCCTCGAGGAACATCTGGCGTCCTTCTCGAAGAAGTACTTTCCTTCGAATTGATAGCGTGCACTCCGTCTGCGAAGACCCCGCCTGATTCCCCGTCGATGAGGTCCGCCCTAATGAAGAGTCAAAAGTACGAGGTCAACCAGCACTTGGTCAGCACGATCCTCGCTTGGGTCAAGGCGGGCGAGATCGCGATTCCGGAGATCCAGCGACCGTTCGTCTGGGACTCCAGCAAGGTTAGAGACCTCATGGACTCCCTCTATCACGGTTATCCGGTGGGCTATCTGATCGCCTGGCAGAACCCCGATGTCAGGCTCAAGGACGGTAGCTCTTCAGGCGGGCGCAAGATTCTTATCGACGGCCAGCAGCGCGTGACGGCACTGACCGCAGCGTTGCTAGGTGAGCAGGTCGTCAACCGAGACTACCGCCGCGTTCGGATCAAGATCGCCTTTGAACCGCTGACTCAACGTTTCGAGGTTTCGAACCCGGCCATCTTGAAGGACAAGGCGTGGATTCAAGACATTGCTGGGTTCGTGGACCGGCAGGTCAATCTCTTCGATGCAGTCGATGCGTTCTGCGAGCAGAACGTCGAGGCTGACCGTCGCGTCGTTCAATCGAGCTTTCAGCAGCTCGTCGATCTCAGCAATCGCCAGATCGGGCTCATCCAACTCGATGGCGACCTCGACATCGAGACCGTCACCGAGATCTTCATTCGAATCAACTCCAAGGGCGTGGTGCTTAGCCAGGCCGACTTCGCCATGTCAAAGATTGCAGCCGACCAGAAGTATGGCGGGGCCGAACTCCGGAAGGCGATCGACTACTTCTGCCACCTTGCCGTCGCACCGGAAGCACACGATGCGATCGTCGAGAACGATGCCGACTTTGCGAGGTCCGCCTGGTACCCACGGCTCGCATGGCTGAAGAACGAGAAGGACGATCTCTACGATCCGGACTACAGCGACCTCCTGCGCGTGGCGTTCACGTCAAAGTTCGGCCGAGGAAAGCTTTCCGATCTGGTCGCCCTCCTTTCAGGGCGAAACTTCGAGACGCGGCAGTACGTCGACGAGATCGCGGGAGCGAGCTTCGCGAAACTGACCGGTGGCGTTCAGGGGGCGATGAACGAAACGCGCTTCAAGCGCTTCCTCATGATCGTTCGATCTGGCGGTTTCATTCGTACCGGACTGATTCGATCGCAGAACGTCCTGAACTTCGCGTACATCCTCTACCTGATGCTGTCTGAGAGAAAAGACTACCAACCTCATCAGATCGAGTCTTTCGTTCGGCGCTGGATCGCGATGAGTTTGTTGACGGGGCGCTACTCGGGATCGTCAGAGACCCAGTTCGACTATGACGTTCGGCAGATCGAGAATCGAGCCTTTCACGAGTACCTTGAGAGCCTTGAGTCCGCCGATCTATCGGATGCGTTCTGGACCGTGGGGCTGGTCCAAGAACTCGACACGGGCGTCATGACCAGCCGCTTCATGGGCCTCTACTGGGCATCGCAGGTCAAGGCAGCTGACAAGGGCTTTCTCTCCCGTGACATCACGGTACAGGATCTGCTGGAGCATCGGGGGGACGTCCACCACCTATTCCCGCGGGACTACCTCAAGAAGAAGGGCCTCAAACGGGGCCAGTACAACCAGATCGCCAACCTGGTCTACATGCAGCAGGAGATCAATATCCGGATCGGGAACACACCGCCCGCAGAGTATTTCGAGACCGTCCGGGCGCAGGTCCGGGGCGGGACTCGCACGCTCGGAGGGATCGTCGATGCCGAGGAACTGGCTCGAAACTTCTCTATGCACTGCATCCCGACGGACGTCAGCGACCTGACTGTCTCCGGATACCAGGACTTCCTCGCCAAACGTCGCGTGCTCATGGCTCAGAAGCTGAGGAGCTACTACGAGTCCCTCTAGATCGAATGCGCAGAAGAAGCCAACCTGTTTTCTGGATCACCCCGTCGCCTGAGAGGCTTCACCCAGCACCGCCTCGTCTGGACCCACCCATTCTTAGACGGCAACGGCCGCACGGCGTGGATGCTGACAACCCCCGCTCCTACCAGCACGGTCACGACTTCAAGTTCCTCTTCGAGCTCCCGATCTCCTACAACAAGGACGGCGACAAGTACTGCGCCGCCCTCCGAACGGTCGACCGCACCGGCGACTACATGGAGTGGCTGACGTACTTCCCGGGCGGGTTCGCCTGGCAGATGGTGAGGATCAAGGAGCGGGCTCGGGAGGGGGCGGCGCAAGTCCCGGATCAAGCCTAGATCAGATCCAGAATACTGGGCGTCCAGCCTGAGCCTTCGACGAGAACCCTCGGAGCGATTCTTCCTTTGCACTTCTTGTGGGGTGCAAGGTCTCCGAGTCTACAGAAACGGAAATCCCAGTTCTCGCTCACCGGGTGAAGGCAGGCGGCGAGAATCTGAAACTGGTCGTGGCGGTAGTAGCGAGTACAGGCGTCACCCTTTGAGACCCTCGTTTTCTGGAAATCGACAACCGGCACTGCCCCCTTCGTCGTCTTGCGCAGGACATTCTTGCACTCGACTAGGACGGACTCCCCCGAGTTGGTTTCGACCGAAAAATCGGGTTGTCCGTCCTTGTCAAGCGGCTCCACTTTCTTGAACGCAGATAGAGAACGAAGGTGTTCGCCCAGATGATGCTCTGCTGCGCTCCCCCGCACCGCAGCGTGGAGCCGAAATGCACCACCGATCAGGTCTAGAATCTGGTTCGCACTGAGACCTAGTTCTGTCTCGAGTGGATGAGCCCCTCCCTTCTTCGGGACTGGCTCGGAGCCCATCTTGTCGGCGAGCAGGAGCCGCTCACCAGGGTCTTCCCCGGTTGCGATTCGCTCAAACGCGACGTAGCGCAGGAAGTGCTCGGGTCGAAATCCGAGCAAGATCTCGGTCTGGAACGACTCCCGTGGCATCACGAGCCTGCGTCGCGCAATCGAGCGCTCCCGCTCCCAGCCGTGCCAGCCCTTCTGCTTCGCGAGAGCCAGATCACTCGACTTGAACTCTACGGAGCGAAAGAAACGAGTCCACCGGTGCATTTCAGGGTCGCAGGCGATGAAAAGCTTCTCTTCTAGGTGGACTCCGAACATTAGAGTCACCTGGGAGGTGGTCTCGGGCACGTGCAACTTGTGGTAGCCCTTCGTGTCACTCCCATACTTGAGCTGGAATCGATGCTCGTCGGATGGTCGGCCAGCCTGTCGGTACTTGTTCGCGGTGAACGCGTAGCAGACCAGATCCAATGTCTCGCCGGCTGGCGTGCGTATCCGGACTTCGAACGGCGCGCTTCGGGGGTCGGCGGGCGAGAGGATCTTCCCGCCCCCCTTCTCAATCGCGCGATGAATGAAGTCAACGGCGGTTCCGCGTCGGGCGACCTTGTAGCGACGCATCAGACCGCCCTCCCTCCGAAACCCTCTGGACCCCGATCCCGCAGGCAGCGGTTTTCGAACCACCAGTTTTGCGCCGCGAATGCAAGAGGGATGCGCCAGGCGTGTGCGTCAGTCAGACAGGCCTGGCGGCCCAACCGGTATAGCATGGTGCACCGGACCGTCTCTCGGGCAACCCTTGGTAGCGAGGTCAGATCGGCCTCGTCATCCTCGAGCGAACTCAACCGACCAACGGAGAACCTGCCCTCCCGAGCCTCAACCTTGTCTAGAATCGCCTGGAGATACATCGACTCAGTCGTGTCCAAACCAACGTCTCGGAGTAGATCCGACAGTTCTTCTTGGGGGTCGCCCCTGACAGCGGCCCACGTGGGAAGCTCATTATTGAGGACTTCCTTGGTACGTATGTACTCCACCTCGAGCGACATCCGAGAGAACATTGCAAGCACGAGGGGTTCTGGTCCTGTGGCTGCCCGTGCTCCGGCCGCAACCGCGGGCTCCCGCTCATCGGTTTTGACAGCTTCGGATTTTCGTGTTTTCATCGCGTATCTAACGAAACCTCCCCGGTCGGAATTGCCCTTCGCAACCTTTCGGAAATGAAGGATTATATGCTCGACGGGGTGAGAGTTTGAAGCCGACTGTAATTAGCCTTTTCACTGGGATCGGAGGGCTCGACTTCGGGTTCGAGTCGGCCGGCTTCCGAACCTCGGTCGCTCTCGAGTTCGACCGGACCGCTTGTCGAACCGTTGGACTGAATCGCAAGCGGTGGCCCCTGATCGAAGAGGACGTCCACGATGTCACATCGCGACAGGTTCTTCGAAAGGCGGGACTCCGCAAGGGTCAGGCCGATGTGCTGATCGGAGGGCCACCCTGCCAGCCATTCTCCAAGTCCGGCTACTGGGCAGGGGGAGACGCGGACCGGCTTGACGACCCGCGGTCGAACACTCTATCCGCCTATCTCCGCATTCTCGAAGAGACGAAGCCTCGGGTCTTCTTGCTCGAGAATGTGCGCGGGCTTGCGTACCAGGGAAAGGACGAGGGTCTTTCGCTGTTGCTGGACGGTATCGAGGCGATCAACGCTCGTGCGAAAACCCGCTACCGGGTCTCTTGGGCTTCCCTCAACGCTGCCGACTACGGCGTGCCGCAACTCAGAGAGCGGGTGTTCTTGATTGGAAGCCGCGATGGGAACACGTTCGAGTTTCCGGAGCCTACCCACGAACAGCAATCCTCTCTTGATCTCTTCAGGCGCCGCGAGCGCTATCGAACAGCTTGGGACGCGATCGGAGACCTTGAGGAGCCTCGGCTTGACGAATCGCTCATCGTCGGTGGCCGCTGGGGCGGGCTCCTGCCCACGATTCCGGAGGGACAGAACTACCTCTGGCACACCGATCGCGGTGGTGGCCTTCCCCTGTTCGGTTGGCGCCGCCGGTATTGGAACTTTCTACTCAAGCTCTCCAAGCAGCTGCCTGCGTGGACGCTGCAAGCTCAACCGGGGACCGCAACGGGGCCGTTTCACTGGAAGAACCGGCGCCTGACGCCTCAAGAACTCTGCCGCTTGCAGACCTTTCCGGACGGCCTCCGGTTCGACTGCGGCAGAAATGAGATTCAGCGGATGCTCGGGAACGCGGTCCCCTCGCTGCTCTCAGAGGTCCTCGCCCTAGAGATCCGCCGCCAACTCTTGGGAAACGAGCGCCTCCGCCGTGGGCCGAAGCTGGCGCCCCCGGATCGCGGCGAACCGCCTGAAGCTGAACCGACAGCCGAGTTCCCCGACGAGTATCGCGGCCTGATCGGAGAGCACGCACAGCATCCAGGCACCGGCAAGGGGCCCGGACGTCGAGCGGAAGACTCAGAAGAACTGTCGGTCGGCCCTTAGAGGCCGGGGAATGCCTTCTCAAGGTGGCGCTTCAGCGCTAGCGCTCCATCGCGATTGAGCTGGAGTGACTGGCTGACCTTGCCGGGCATCTTCCGAGTCTTCGAGCCATGGGTGTCCAGCTGGAGATACCGCGCACCCTCGTCATCCGTGAAAACAGTGACCTCGCAGTAGGTCTCTCCGTGCGCCGACCCCGAGCTTCGACCTGATCGCTCGATCCTGCTTACCAATGCCATACTTACTCCTCACCTCGTACGGCCGCTGCCAAGCCGGGCTCCATTGCCAGAAGGATCGTGCGAGCTAAGCGTTCCCGCTCGCCCTGCAGGTATTCATCCGAAATGGCTAGTTCCGTCCCCTCGGCATCGGCTTGCTGCTCACGCTGAAGCTCCGCTGTCGCTTGCATAAAGAAGCCCCAACAGACTGGCATGATATACGCATCATAGAAACGCTGTCGTGCGTCTTCACCAACCTTCTTTGCTTGGAGAACATCCTCCAGCGGCTTGAAGGCCTCGTTCAGCTGGAACTCGGCGCGAGTGATCGCCCTAGGGTTACTCGGGTCCTTCCGCTCCAAGACACACTCCCCGGCCACGTTCTCGGTCCACGGCGGAACCTGTTTTTCCCAACCCGCGCGCTGGATCCAGTTGACCTCGATATCGGCCTCACCGCCGCGCTTCTTGGACTCCTCCTTCTTCGTCCTCTTCGGAGCCCGAACCTCGATCGAACCGCTCGCGATCAACGCAAGGCTCAGCTCGGGAGCTACAAGAGCGACCTGGAAGCTAGAGAGCTTGAGCGGCGCCTCCTTGTCCGACTCCATCATCAGCCGAACCCTTCCGCCCATCAGCCGCCCCTTAGATCTCAAGCGGACCGTATCTTTCAACTCGGGGCCAACCACCACCGTCAGAGCTTCATCATGCTTTGGGAGAAATCCGTTCTTGCCGTTGATCTCGAGGTAGACGGGTGCAGTCGTACCTGCGCGAATGCGGATTGGGTCGCTCAGAAGTTTGATCGTGTCGGGCACGGAAAGCATGTCAGTATCATCGGTGTCGCGACGCACCGGAGGCTTGCGAAGACGACCCGCCGGCGCCTCCGCACCCCCCTTGTTTCCCGGCCCGGTGCCGCTCAGGAAAGCGGAGATCTGGCCCGCTAGCTGCTTCTTCACTTTCTTCGAGACTGCGCTGGTCGCAGCTGAGAGTGTCCTCTGTCGCGCTTCCTCATCGAGTGCTGTGAGTTCATCGTCACTGCTCAACTCGTCCTTGACCCGCGCGACGATCGACCGAGCGAATTCACTCTCCTTGCTCGACTCCCGCGTTGAAGCAAACACCTGGCGCTTCGCGCTGCTCGATAACCCATTGCAGTCCACAAGGATGACCAGGCGACGCCAAAGGTAGTTGAGCCCGGTGTTTCGCTTCACCCAGTACCGGTCCTTCATGCCATGGCGTTGGCCGTTGAGAAGGAAAGAGAGGCCTTGATGCTTCGAGGTGAATGCATCCGGATCTTGGTCAGCGTCCAGCACGAAGTATCTGAGCAGTACGCTACCGTTCTCCAGACCAAGCGAGACGAAGCGCTCATCGTGGTATTCGCAGGTGCCCTTCCGCCCCAGGCGCGCCACTAAGCCAGTGATCACGCGGCGCTCTCCGCCGGCTCGAACCCCGCTGAACCGATCCTCGCGTTTCTCTTCCACCCAGAAGGGCAGTGCGGGGTCGGGCAGAGCCGAATTCAGGAGGTGATGTAGGCTGGCCTTGGGCTCGTGCGCGGCGCGACCGTTGTCGGGGAGGTCGTAGGCGACGTGCTTGACATAGGTTCCCCACTCGAGTCTCGGAAGAGTCCCGCCTTTCAAGGCCAGCCGCAGGATCCCACCCTTCGCATCTGTGCAATAGAGATATGTACCCGACTTGTACCTGTCGGGATCGAGCGGATCGTAACGAACGACGGTGAAGCCGATCTCGTCGCTTCGCCCGCCGAGCAACGAGGGTGCACAACGCGACACTACAATCGTGTACGGACAGAACACATAGGTTGCGGCTGCGCCGGCGTTGTAGACACCCATCTGATGATTCTTTGACTTCTTGTTCGAAGCCATCAACGACATCAGCGTGGAGCTGAAGTCGTCCGGGTGCTGGCCGCATCCACGATCCTGGACCGTCACGGTGGGCCGATCTGCCTTACCCGACTCATGATTGGAGATCAGGATCGAGTCGGCGAGGCGCTGCCGCTCATCCACCTTCATACCGCTGACGCCGCCAGCCGGCACCTTGAGCCACGCTCGCGCCGCTTCGTGAGGGCTCGCCGCTGTGGATTCGGCTCGCTGAGCCTCGAGATCCAAGATGGCGTCAATCGCGTTGGTAACGTTCTCTACTAGAGCGGCAGCCGGATCGCTCGCAACCTCGACCGCATGCACGTTGTTCTCGATGCCGCCAACCGGAGTCCACGCTAGCCCCCCGACCGACCGATCGACCTCGACAAGCCAAGCTCGCAGCTCTTCTTCCGTACGGATGTCAAATGCCTGAGTTGAGATCTCGGTAGAGAGCTTCATGGCGAACCTCCGTCAGGGCAGGCTTCTGAAGCGCAGCCGATTCCGGATGCACCCGACCGTTCTATCTATTGCGGCCGCGTCCGCCACCCTACCACTTTTCGTCCGCGGCCTATGCTCGGCGTGATGTGCCTCTGTGTCACATCCTGGTGACGCTTGAAGGATCTCGCTTCAGCGTAGAGTCTTGGAGGCACCATGATCTTCGCCTGCCAAGAAGCCAAGCTCTCGGCAACACGCACCTTAGCCGTGTCGATGAAACCGGGGCCCAAGCGATTGAGGCGGATGGCGACGTCCCGGGCGACCTAGGTGAACGATCCCCGCATCAGCTGTGCAGTAGACGGAGCTTTCGGCGGCGAGGCACTGTCGGCCGTTTCCTCTTCTCGCATCGTTGCGGCGACCGACGAGCAGCACCGTCTCGTCGAGCGCCTGCGCGCCGACCTCTAGGCCTTCGGGCAGACCCCGGACCGCTACGGCCTTTGCCACGGCGACTACCTGCCCGAGAACCTGATAGTCAGCGACGGCGGCCTGCGCCTCATCGACTTCGACGACTGCGGCGAAGGCTGGGTGCTCTTCGATTTCGCGGCGGGCCTGTTCGATCTGCTCGGTGAGCCCGAACTCGAACCTGAACTCTGCACCGCCGCCATGGTGGCCGGATTCCGCGAGCGCCGCCCGCTCCCGGACGAGCATCTCGCGCTCCTCCCGGCCTTCTTCCTGGCGCGGACGCTCAGCTACGTCGGCTGGGCCGCCACGCGAACCCACCTCGAGAAGGTCGCCGCCATCGCCCCGCGCCTGGTCGCGGCGCTCAAGGCGTTCGGGCCGGCTTACCTGGCGGAGTAGCAGAGCAGGCTTCCTAGGCCGCCACCGGCGCCTCGATCTCCCCGGCTCGGATCCGGCGCTCTTCCTCGATGTCCTGGTCGACGTCGCTCGTGGTGTTGGTCTCGTACTCGAGGATGCCGAGCTCTTCGAAGCGGCCGCGCTGGCGCCCGGAGAGCAGGCCGAGGCTCTTCACGTTGGGGACGATCTTCGAGAAGAGGCGGTAGCGGAAGGCCTTGGCGATGGCGGACTCGTCCGAGTACGCGATGCACTCCTCCGGGTCGAGGCCCATGCGCTCCCAGACTTCGCGGTTGGTGATGCGGTCGCGCATGAGGACGCAGGCTTCGTAGACGAAGTCTTCGCGCTCGATCCGCTCCTTCTCCGAGAGGTTCTGGCAGTACTCGCGCAGGGAGAGCACGCCGAAGGCGACGTGGCGCGATTCGTCCTCCATGACCGCCGCCGTGAGATCCCGCAGGAGCGGGTTCGTCGTGGTGTCGCGGATGGTGCCGAAGGCGGCGAGCGCGAGGCCCTCGACGATGATCTGCATGCCGAGGAACTTCATGTCCCAGCGCGAGTCCGTCAGGATCTGATCGAGCAGGAGCTTCAGCGACGGATTCACGGGGTACTCGTTCTCGAGCTTCTCCTGCACGAAGCGGCGGTACACCTCGACGTGTCGCGCTTCGTCCATGACCTGGGTCGAGCCGTACATCTTGGCCTCGAACCACGGCACGCTGTCGACGATCTGCGCGGTGGCGAGGAGCGCCCCCTGCTCGCCGTGGAGGAACTGGCAGAGCTGCCAGGAGAGCGCCTCGTGGCGCAGCTGCTCGCGCTGGCGCTGATCGAGCTTCTCCCAGACGGGCGTGCCGTAGATGCCGATCGCCATGTCCGGCAGGATCTCGCTCTCGGGGTCGACGTCGAGGCTCCAATCGAGCCGCTCGGTGGAGTTCCACTGATCGCGCTTGGCGTTCTCGTAGAGGCGATTCAAACGCGTTCGGGTGGCGTCGTACTTCCAGTTGTACGAGACGCTCTGGGGGACGTCGATGAACTCGATGGCCTTTTCCGGGTGAAGCGAATCCTGCGTCATGATGAACTCCCGTCGATGGTGGGTGTCGTGGGTTGGTTGGGCGCCTGGACGCCGAGATACGCGAGGCAGGCCCGCGTGAGCTCGGCGGCGAGTTCTTCGTCCGAGAAGCTGAGCGCGCTCGAGCGCGTCTCGCCGAAGAGGACGGTGCTCTCGATCTGGGCGAACACCAGGGAGAGGCAGAAGGCGATGGCGCGCGGCGGGTCCGGGTGGGTGACCTCGTCGCCGGCGCGGCCGAGGATCAGGGCGACGAGCTTGTCCGAGACGTAGTGCGAGAGGCGCTCCTGGCGCGCGGCGAACTCGGCGTCGGTGTGGTTGCGCAGGACGAAGTTGCGGACGAGGCCGCCGCGCTCGCGGTAGATCTCGACGAGGAAGCGCACGACCGCGCCGAGCAGCTCGCGTACGCCCGCGCCTTCCCAGCGCGCGGGGGCGAGCGCGTCGTCGGCGGTGGCCTGGGCCTGCTCGAGGTAGCGGTCGTAGAGCGCGTAGAGGAGCGCCTCTTTGTCCGGGAAGCGCGTGTAGAACGCGCCGACCGAAGAGCCCGCGCGCCGCACGATCTCCGCGACGGTCGCGTCTTCGAAGCCCTTCTCCGCCGCCAGCCCTTCCGCCGCTTCGAGGATGCGGTCGAGGGTCTCGCGGCTTCGCGCCTGGCGCGGCTCGCGGATCCAGCGGAGTTCGGGGGTCTGGGCCATCCGGGCTCGGCTCCTGAATTCGGGGCCTGGCCTGTCCAGAACCCGCATTCTGTTTCGGGTTTATACGCCCGAGACTGAAGCCCGTCAATGCTTCAGAATGCGAATTCTGATTTATTTCCGCTGCAGGGTCTTGTCTGTTTACTTTCAGGCACTTGGGAATGACTCCGCTCCGGCTGCTACCGGAGGAACCCCTGCACCGGCGAGCCGCCGGGCATCTGGGGCGGCTTCGGAATCGCATCGAGGCGAGCCTTCACCTCCGCGTTCGTGGCCGGGCTGTAGTGGGAGAGCGGTCGCCCGCGGCGGGTGTAGTCGCTGCTGATCGCTTCTTCCCACTGCACCTGCTGCATGATCCGAAGCTCCTCGGGGCTGTAGAAGCGTGGATCGTTCGGGTCGAAGGGTACATAGTTGTTCTGCCACCAGTCCATCGGGAGCCCCCCGCCCGTCTGCTGCGGGTAGAAGAAGAACAGGATGAACATCCCGATCGGGTTCGCGAGGCCCGCCTCGACCCCGATTAGCTCGAGCGAGTGGCCGAGCAGCGGAATCGACGGCCCCTCGATGATCGATCCGAGTGCGATGTCTCCCGCCCAGACCGCTGCGCCGTCGATCGCGCCTTCGCCGAGGCCGACGACCACCTTCATCAAGGTGATGCCACCGTCGAGCGCCACGAGCGCGTCCCAGATGCCTTCCCAATCGCCGGGCTCGGGGTGATTGTTCGGCGGGCCGGACGGAGGAAGTCCCGAAGGTTCGGAAACGCCGTAGACGATCACCGCCGTGGGTGCCGGCTCGGAATCGTCCAGCTGGACCACGTCGGTCCCCGCGTTCATGTTCCGCCCCGCGGCGATGTTGCGCGCCGAGAAGCCCTTCGTGTGCTGGTTGGCCGAGGCCGCGTCCTTCACGAAGCTCGCCGGAAGACTCGCCAGCTTCGCCACCCTGCCGACGGAGCCGGCAGCGCTTCCGGAGGTCGCCGCAACCGGCGCCGGCTTGGGCCGGGTGACGCCGTACCAGGTGGTCGTCGGCGTCGGACAGTCCGGCGGACAGCTCGCGAAGCCGGAGGGCACCGCCCCCGTCGGGTCCGTTCGCCGCGTCGGCTCGTTCCAGACGTAGGCGTACGGGTCGAGGCCCGGAGCCTTCGCCGGAATGGAGACCGGGTCGCGGCTCAGGAATCTTCCGAGCCCCGGGTCGTACAGGCGGATGCCGGCCTGCACGAAGCCGAAGCCGTCGATCGAATCGTGCCCGGTGTATCCGAGGTCCGAGACGTCACTCGGCTCCGGGGTGGAAGCGAGGGACGCCCAGTCGGAACCGCGCCGCTCCCCCCACGCATCGTGGTTCCGGAGCTCCACCGGCACGCCGGCATCGTCGGCCACCACCGAGGGAGAACCCATCTCGTCCGTGTAGAAGTAGTGGGTGCGGGCTGCGGGCCCGCCGGTCGGGCGTGCCACCTCGACCGCGATCGGGCCGGGGATCCGATAGACCATGCTGCGATCGCTGCCGTCGTCCCGAAGCTCCGCGTACGCGCCGATCTTCAGCACGGACTCCACCGACACGGTGCCGACGCCACCGCCCGCGCGGAAGCCGGTGTCCGTCCGCTCGAGCAGACGGCGGTCCGGGCCGTAGCGGAAGTCGCTGCGCCGCCCCTGCAAGCCGCCGGTCCCGACGACCTGCGCGGGACGCCCGAAGGAGTTCCACGTGAACGACTTGGACGCACCGGAGGTCATCTGGCCCTTCGCGTCGTAGGAGAAGAACTCGGTCCGTGCGCCCGAGCTGCGCGCCGTGACCTGATGCCGCGCACCGCCGTAGGCGTAGATCCAGCCGTCCTTCTGATCGATCCGCCCGGCTCCGTCGTAGGCGTAGCTCGCGAAGGTGCTCGACGAGGCGTTCGCCGGACGGGTCTCGGCCGAGACCAGGCGGCTGGCATCGTCGTAGGCGAAGACGTCGTACGGCGCCGTCGGCACGGGTCCGCCGCTGCCCGGATCCGAGAGCAGGGCACCCCGCGCCGCGTCCGTCCGCCGGACCAGGCGATCGAGGCCGTCGTACTGCAGCAACAGGTGCTGGAGATCGCCGAACCCCGGCTGCGTCGAAGTCAGGATCCGATCCACCCGGCCCGTCGCCGGGTCGAGATCCAGCTCACGGATGTGCCCGTTCCCGAGCGTCCAGGACGTGGGGCCGTTCGCTGGATCCGTGGCGTCGAGCTGGTAGAGGGGCCTCATCTGGCTGGTCCTCGGGTTCAGCTCGGCGACGGTCTGCAGGTAGTGGTTCGCCGAGTAGACGAACGCGAGGGTGAAGGGAGTGCCCCAGAACGGGTCCGAAGGATCCTCGGGCATCTCGATCTGGCTCGTGCGGCTGAAGGCGTCGTAGGCGTAGCGGTAGTGATAGTCGCTGCCGTCGATCCGGTGGCGCTCTTCCAGAAGCCGCCCGAGGAGATCGTACGAGTACTCCTGCTGCAGATCCGTCTCGCCGCAGGGCGGATAGACGGGCTCCCCGCCCGGGCCGGTCTGCGCCGCGACCGGGCCGCAGAGTTCGGCGAGCTTGCCCGTGGCGTTCGGGCCGTCGTACACGTACCGGACCAACCCCTCCGGGCTCTCCCGCCCGAGCACGCGGCCGAGATCGTCGTAGCTGAAGAAGGTCGACTGGCCGAGGGCGTCGATCACGCGCGAGACCTGTCCGAAGACGTCGTACTGGTACTGCTCGTCGGCGTCGGCGTCGGGGCTGTCGAAGGTCAGGATCCGGCCGTGCCGGTCGAAGCTCCAGCGCGTGACGATGCCGGCGGCGTCCCGGGCTTCGACGAGGTTGCCCAGCGAATCGTGGACGAACTCGTTGCGGTTGCCGAGCGGATCCTCGCTGTACGCGAGGTCGCCGCTCGCACTCCAGGCGAAGGTGCGCTCGTTCCCCTCCGGATCCCGCGAGACGCGCAGGAGGCCCGGGAAGTCGATCTCCCAGCGGTCGGCGGCTCCGCCGACGCGATCCGTCTCGAGCGCGCGGAGCCGATCCAGGACGTCGTACTCCATTCGGGTGGCGTAGACCGTGCCACCCGGGATGTAGGGCCGCGTTCTCTCGACGAGGTTTCCGCGTTCGTCGTAGTGGTACCGCTGATGGCTCGAACTCCCGTCGTACTGGGTCTGCGCGCGCAGGATGGGACGCTCGAAGTGGTCGAAGAAGGTCAGGGCCCCCGGTCGCCCCGGCGTCACGATCTGCTCCGAGAACACGGCACCCGCCGGGCTCCCCGCGTTTGCCCAGCGTCGGATCGAGGACACGACGTTCCCATCGGGCCGAACGGAGCGGTCGACCCGGCCGAAGCCGTCGTAGAAGATCTGGGTCATCCGGCCGTCCGCATCGATCAAGCGCCGGGGCGCACCGAAGCGAAGATCGCTGTAGATCTGCTGCGTGTGCCCGAGGGCGTTGGTCAGGAGGGTCGGCGCGATGCCGTACAGGTCCCACTGGAGCTGCTGCACGCGGGGGGTGCCTCCGCCGCGCGGCACGGTCTCCATGCGAAGCGGGTTGCCGAGGGAGTCGCGAACGATCCGCAGGGTCGATTCCTCGGGCGTTCCGGGGTCTTCGCGAACCTCCACGACCCTTCCGTCGATGTCGAAGTCACGCTCGGTGATCCGCTGGATCGCGCCCGTCCCGTTGTCCCGATCGATGCGGACCTCGGTCGCACGGCCCAGGACCCATCGCCCGATGTCGTGTGCGAGGACGTTCTCCTCGACGCGCGTCTCGGCCTGCTGCCCGCTCGGGCCGGTCACCTCGACGTCGGCACTCGTGACGAACCCGAAGTCGTCGACCAGGAAGACGGTGTCCGTCGTCACCAGCGGGCCGCCGGCCGCGTCCTCGGGGTCGTAGATGCGGTCGATCCGAGCGTCGACGTAGGGCAGCGTCACGCCTTCGGAGGGGCGCTCCGCCCAGTAGGTCTCCGACATCGCCACGAGCGCTCCGGTTCCCAGCAGAACGGACCACTCGGTTTCCGCTCGCCCGACGAAGGGGTGGCGCTGCTCGAGGCGTCTCGCGTCGAGCCGGTTCGTGGCCGGCTCGCGCGTCAGGACCGTGGCGAAGCCCAGCGCGCCGAGGAGGCGGTCGGCCTTCGCGTTGCGGTAGGAGTGCTCCCATCGACGCAGCGGGGTCCCCAGGTCGTCGGCACCGAAGAGCATCCGCTCGGCGACCAGGGCGCGGCGCGGACGCGTGTCGTGGTCGGTGGTCGCGACGGTCCCGGCCGCGAGCGCTCCCACATGGAACGGGTCGTTCGCGGAAGGGGCGATGAGCCGGTGAACGCCTTCGGTCGCGCCGTACTCGTAGCCCCATTCTACGCGGTTCCCGAAACCGTCCGTCGCGGCCAGCAACAGATCGGGGATCTCGGAGCCGTCGTTGAACATCACGTCGGCGCGGAGATCGAAGTTCGTCGTCCTCCGGCGCTCGGCAAGGGCCGGCGCGTTCCGGAGGGCGACGATGTCGTCGAGCCCGTCGCCGTCCATGTCGAGTGCCATGAAGGTGTCGAGATCGTCGGCCGTCGCGTTGGCCAGGGGATAGACGAGCGGGTCGTTGGAGCTGCGGTAGAAGCCGGCGCCGTCGCCGTGGGCGTTCCAGACCTCGGCGCACCAGTCCTTGCCGGCCTGCCGGCACCACCACATCTTGACGATGCCCGGTCCCTTGCCGGTGAAATTGCCCACCGTGTAGCCGAAGTGCCCCTCGCGCGCGGCCAGCTCGCCCCAGCCGCCGAGATCCTGCGCGACGGCGTTTGCTCGGGCGAGTCCGCTCCCGGTCGACTGCCAGATGACGGCCTTCTCCTTGTCCGGATACTCGGGGTAGAGCTCGACGATGTCGTCGAGCCCGTCGCGGTTCACGTCCATCGTCAACAGGCGCTGGTAGGCGCCGTCGACGGACGCGATCGTGAAGCGGCCGACGAACTCCACCTCCGGGCGATGTCCGGCGCCGTCGGGTCGCATCTCGGTCGCGAACAGCGCAACGCGGTCCGGGCCCGCGGGGTGGTACAGCGGCGCTCCCTGCTGGAAGAAGCCCTGGTACTGCTCGCGGATCGCGAGGTCCGTGAGACCGTCGCCGTCGAAGTCGCCGCTGAAGAAGACGTTGCGGGTCGGGGTCGGGTCGCAGTTCCAATCCACGGGCTTGCGGCAGAGTTCGGCCTGGGGGTACTGGAACCAGCCGAGGTCGAAGGTGATGGAGCGGTGGACCATGTCGGTCCCGTTCGACGTGTAGATGCGCGCGTTCAGGTTCGCGTTGTTCCCATCGGCGAAGTAGTCGTCGCCGAGCACCATCAGGTCCATGCGGCCGTCGCCGTCGTACTGGCCGGGCATGATGATCTTGTTGTCGTTGCCGTCCCCGCTGTAATCGAGCCAGGAGACGCCGCACCAGGCGTGACGCGCGCAGTTGGTGGGAATCGTATTGCCACGCTGCTGGTTGTCGTCGAACTTCACGTGGTAGCGGATCTCACCATGGGACGAATCGCCGCTCTGACCATCGGCGTGGTCGTAGATCTGCAGCGTCATGATGTCCGTGCGGCCGTTGCCGTCGAAGTCGCCGAGGGAAGTCTGGTAGCGGAACTGGATGTCGTCGTCGTCGGGATGAAGCAGCGGAGCGTAGATCGGGGACCCGACGATCCGGGTGGTGACCTGCCTCGATGCGTCCGCACTGAGCGCGACGTGCCAGATGATGGGTCCTACGGTCGTCCGAGGATCCTCGTCGAAGGCGGGCCCGTTCCAATCGCCGCGCAGGACGAACACGGTGTCGATGAAGCCGTCGCCGTTGAGATCGACCGGCGCTCTCGTGCCCATGTCGACGGGCTTGTGATAGGACTTGAACGAGCTCACGGCGAGATACACGCCGTACGCGCCCGAGGCGATGTTGTTGGGCGGGAAGAACGAAGTCACGATGCTCGAGACGCCGTTGAAGAACTGGTTCCAATCGACCCAGCGGCCGTAGGTGTTGGCCGGACCGATCACCGCCGAACGGACGGTCCCCGGGGAGTGCACCGGCTCGAAGGCCGCGAAGGCGCGGTCCGAGTACTCGAAGGTGGTCTCCGGCAGGCAGACGCCGGTGGCCTCACAGACGGTGACGCCGACGACCCGAGACACGCGCGAAAGACCCGAGGTTTCGTAGCGCAGCTGATACGTGGCCACGGGATCGGGGTCGTCGTGGGCCAGCGTCCGGATCCCCTCGAGACGGACGGAGCGGGTCCCCGAAGAACCGAGCCAATGGACGTCGGGGTCGTCGGGCCGGTTGACCCAATCGAAGTGCACGCTGTTGTAGGCGCCGAGGCCGGTCCGCTTGTTGGCGGTGTAGTGGATGGCGGTGGGGTAGATCACGGTCTCGCCGTCGCTCGCCCAGGTGACGACGAAGTAGTTCCCGGAGGCGTCGGAGCGCTCCCGCTCGACCCAGCGGTGGGCGATGTCGAAGGGCCCGTTGGCCTGGACCAGTCGCGTATCGGCCGTGTCGCCCAATCGGATGTTGGTGCCGTCGGGAAGCTCGACGTCGAAGTAAACCGGGCCGTTCATCGCGGGGACGACGCCCCAGGTCGCCCGGACGCGGATCTCCGGGTTGAGCTCCGGCCGGAACTCCTGGACGGAACCGGACGGCCCGACCTCGACGAGACGCCCGCCGTTCAGGCAGTACACGTCGTCGGCGCCGTGGTCCGGCCCCGAGACGAAGCCGTCGACGGGAATCGTGGTATTGCAGCGCGCGATCTCGTTCAGACCGGTGAGGGACCACCCCTCGCCCATCCACCGGGTCCCCGAAGCGCTGTCGTACGAGAGCGCGAGCGAGGGCACCATGGACTGGGTGCCCGGGGGAACCGTGATCGGGATCTCGTAGCTCGCGCTGCCTTGCGACGTCACGCCGCTCATCGCGGGAACACGACCCACGTCGAGCTGGCTCGGCGGACCTTTCCCGCACTTCGGCCCGGCGGCCAGGGCGCCGAGCACGGCGAGTGAGAAGACCGCCGCGTAGCGGCGAACGTTGCGAGTCTCGTGTCGATGGGGCTTGGGCATCTGCGTTTCTCCGGTTTCGCAGGATCGGTTTACGGCGAGGGATTGGGGCCCTCAACCGAATCGGCTTGCTTGGAAGGGCGCGAGGTCGACGAGCGACGCGCAATCCAGAACGCACGTGATGAATCGCGTCCCGAAAGCGCCGCAAACGCGCCCGGCCTACTGGCAGCCCACGCACGGCGGCGGCGGGATGAGGTCGAGGAACAGGCCGAGGAAGCCCTGGTCCGGCGTGGTCTGGACCTCGTCGAGCTCGAGCCCGAGCAGGGTCGGCACCGCGAAGGAGGCGATCCCCTCGGTCAGGGTGGGCAGGATCACGTCCGGCAGGATGGTTCCGTTGACCACGAGATCGAGCAGCGCGGGCGACACCGTGGGGCTCGGGAAGGCGGAAGAAAGGGCGGTCGCCGTCGAATCGGGCGTGCAGGTCGTCGGATCGGTGCAGTACTCGATCTCGAAGGCGAGCCGTTCGCTGACCGGATCGAAGACGAGGCTCAGCCCGCCGTTCAGCCGGATCAGGATCCGCGTGAGCAGGGGCTTCGCGGCCGCGGGGTGTCGCAGGTCGAGCACGAGTCCGCCGAGCTGCAGCGCCGCGTGGGAACCGAGCGGCCCGGCGCCGCCCGGGAAGACCGGCGCCGCGGTGGGGCGGTGGCGGATTTCGAGGATGTCCGTGGCCACCAGCCCGGTGGCCGCGAGCAGCTGCGGATCGTCCTGGAACAGGCAGCCGGCACTCAGCACGCGCTGACCCACCGGCGTGTAGAGCGGGCAATCGGGCAGCGAATCGATCACGCCGGAGAGGCCCCCGGCCTCCGCGAAGCCGCGGACGATCTGCCCGAGGAAGCTTTCGCTCAGGTACACGCCGAGGTCGTAGGCCGTGCCGTTGGGCGCGGTCGCCTGGGCCACGGGCGTGTTCGAAGAGAGCGGAACGAGGTAGGAAGAAGTGCCCAGCGTGGGACACGCCCCCGGGAAGGGTTCGCCGTCGTCGCAGTCGGTCGCGGTGACGATGGGCGTCGTCCGGGTCCAGTACGTGATCCCGTCGTCGTCCTCTTCGATGCGCGTGAACGTGCCGTTCAGGTCCATGCGCAGGTCCGGCTCGAGCTGCTGCTGCAGCGCGAGGCCGTTGATCGCGTCCTCGACGGCCTCCTCGATGAGCGGGCGGCCGGGGCCCGTGCCGTCCGGGTCTTCGAGCGCGGCGGCGATCTGCTGCGTGGCGAGCGCCTCGAGCTGGGGCGCGAGTGTGGTCTGCAGGAAGCTCGTGAGCGGCGGATAGCCGCAGAGCTGGGGGTCCTGCGGGTCGCCGTCGAAGGTCAGCTGGAAGTTCGCGAGGCCCGCCTGCACGGCGAGCTGACTGACCGCGACGCCCTGCCCCGCCGGCGCCTGATCGAGGAAGGATTCCATCCGCAGCGGGTTCGCGCGGATCGTGCCCGAGCAGTAGACGTTCGCGAAGGGCGGAGCCACGTCGTAGGCCTCGAAGTGGATGGCGAGATTCGAGATGTCGACGCCGAGCAGCGTTTGCGAGGGCGTCGGGCTCGAGGGGCCCCGCGCGTCGAGATCCACGCCGAGCGTCCCGTAGCTCACCAGCGTGACGAAGCCGTCCACCTCGAAGGTGCAGCTGCTCGCCGGGATGCACTGGTCGTCCAGGATCTGGCGCGGGTTGCCCGCTCCGTCCTCGCCGATCAGGGCCGCGATGTCGACGCCCTGCTCGAGCGTGCCCGAGACCGCGCCCGCGACCTCGTTCAGCCCTGCTTCGTTCAGGCGGAGCGCCACGGCGGGGTCGGCGGCATCACCCCACTCGACGTTCGCTTCCTCGCCGAGCACGAACGTGGCCGCGGCCCGGCGGTCGTAGAGCGGGTCGCCCTGGATTCGGAGCCGGGCGAAGACGGTGTTCAGGCCGCGCTGGGTCGATGCGCCGGAGACGCGGTAGTCCACGTCGACCAGGACCGAGAACTTCCCCTGGCTGTCGAGCGTGACGGGAATCGGCGTTCCAAAGAGCGACACCTCGTTCAGGTGGAGCGTCACGAGCGCGGTCGAGAGATCGACGGCGTTCCGGTCGACCCACCCCTTCACCTCGAGCTTGTCGCCCGTCGCGCCGAGCTCGTGGAATGCGTTGTTGCCGGGCGAGGTGAGCTGGATCGGCGGCCCGGGCTGACACGCGGCCCCCCCGATTCCACTGAAGGCGATGGCGACGAGCACGAGAAGGCTTCGAGGGCTGGGCGCGGGCATGGTGTTCCTCCTGATCGATGCCTTCTATCGATCCGTTCCCGAGGTGAGCAACCGATTCCGGGCCGGAGACTGGGTTGCCCGCCCGCAAAGCCAGGCAGTAGAGAACTCGAATCGGACGCCCGAGACACTGCCGTCGACGCGTCGAGGAGGGGACGAAGCCATGGCCTGCAATGTCAAGAGATCCGTTTGGATCGGAATCCTGTGTGGCTGGAGCGCGCTGTTCGCGACGGGTGCCGGCTGCGGAAGCCCGCCGTCCCTGGTCATCACGTCGCCGACGCATGGCGCGTTCCACTTCAGCGGCGCCCAGGGCTCTTCGGTGTCCGTGCAGGGCGCCCTGCGAAACGTCGACCTCACGACGGCCACCGTCCGCCTCTGGTGGAACGAGGTCGGCACGCCCCAGAGTGCCGTGGTCGCCACCCTCGATCCGGTGACCGGCGCGTACTCCGCAACCCTCACGCTGCCTGCCGGCGCCAACCAGGTCTACTACCCGATCGTCGCCGAGGCCCGGTACGGCGGCGGCGGTGCCCAGGTCCTGCGGGCGCTCCACACGCTGGTCGTCGCGGAGACGCTGGCCCACGTCGGCGACGGCGACGAGGAGACGGTCCTCGTTCGCGTGAACGATTCCGGCATCGACGAACTCGAGCCGAGCATCTCGACCATCGCGTCGGCCCAGCTGGATCTCGGACAGATCGTCGGAAGCAGCGACCTGCTCGGCGGGGCGGAGCCCTGCCTCCAGGGCGGCCCCTTCGGGACGTGCCTCTTCCGGATCAACAGCGTCCAGCTCTGGGACGAGGACATCGGCGAGATTTCCGTCGCGCTCGACTCCCAGACGAACCACGTGCACTCGGACATCCACGTCGACGGCGTCGATCTCACGCTGCGGGTCGTCGGCCGGCTCTCGGGCATCGGCTTCACCTGCGACGTCGCCGTCGACACGCCCGGGTTCTGGGTCGACAGCGCCTACCGGCTCCACGACGACCCGAGCGATCCGGCCCACGTCCGCGTCGAGCAAGCGGGCGACGCCATCGTCGACGTCCCCTGGAGCACGACCGATCTCGACTGCGCCGGGTTCGTCGGCGGGCTCCTCGGAACGCTGATCTCCTGGATCGCCTCCCCCGACGTCACCGACACGCTCGAGACCGCGGTCGAAGATGCGCTGAACGGCGACGACAAGCCCATCGCACAGGCCTTCGAGGGCGCCCTCGCCGGGATCGGCCTGGCCCAGAGTGTGGGGACGTCCCTCGACGTCGACCTCCACGCCGCGATCGACCGGGTCCCCGAGGACGTCGACGGCATCACGGTCGTAGCGGGGATCTTCCCCGAAGCCACGGCGACCCGCTGCGACCCGGGCGAACCCTTCGAGGACCACCCGAGGCTCTGTCCCCTGCTCGGCCGCGACACCTACATCGTGCCGACCTCCGCACCCACGGACCTGACCGACGTGCTCCCGACCCCGGACGCCCTCCCCTACGACCTCGCCGTCGGCTTCAGCGACACCGCCTTCAGCACGCTCTTCAAGGAGATGGCGGCGCAAGGCCACTTCTCGGGGCGCGTGACGGAGATGGACTCGTGCCGCACCTACGCCCCGGACGGCGAACCGTTCGACGGCCCGGACCTGACCTACAAGTGCCTGCTCGGGAACGACCCCTTCCTCTGCACCGCGCTCGGGGTCGACTGCGAGGACTTCCTCCAGATCCAGTACTACCCGACCCTGCCCATCGTCTCGCGCGGTGGGAACGGCATCGCGAACGCCATGGGCGACCTCGTCGCCCAGCTGAACGTCGACGTCCGCACCGACCCGGCGCGGCAGGGAGTCTCGGGCTCTTCGAAGCTCGTGGTCCGGATCGCCGTGGTCTTCGAGGCCGGCTACGACCTCGTCTCGGTCGACGTCGATGGCGAAGCCCGCCTCGGCATCAACGTCTTCCTGTGCGCGCCGGATGAGCCCGGCCAGCCCTGCAGCCCGAGCCTCGACGTGACGACCGTCTTCACCGACTTCGACAACCCCGCGATCGGACCGAATCTGATCGATCTCTTCCTGCTGGCCGATGGCGGTTTGCTGGAAGGCACGATCACCGATGCACTCGATGCCGCCGTCCAGTCCTTCCCCCTTCCGACTCTGGAGGGCAAGCGCATCGACGCCGTCCGGACGCTCCGCCACGGCGGAGCGTCCGGACACCTGATCCTGTTCGGAAATCTGGTGGACTGAGGCCGGGAGCCCCGGCCGGGCGGGCTAGCTGCCGAGCGAGGCCGCGGAGAACAGCACGCTGTACTCCTCGCACCAGATCCCGATGGCCGAGTAGTCGGCCACGTCGATCTCCGCGGGGATCGCGTAGCTCTGGGCGCCGCGGTTCTTCTCGAGGCGGGCCAGCCGGACGTAGCCGGCCTTGCGCACGTCACGCCCCTTCTTCGGGGCGTCGGCCTTGATCAGGACGACGTAGAGATCCGGGCCGCTCGCACTCTTGAAGTCCTCGGAGAGCTGCACCTGATAGGCGCCCTCCGCGGTCTTCACGACGGCGGCCCCTCCCGCGGCCCGCCGCTTCTCCGCGGCGTAGAACTCGCCGTTGCGAGCGTGGGTCTCCGCCAGGGCGGCGGGCGTAGCGAGCAGCAGGACGATGGCGATGAGCTTGGGAAGCATGGTTCGTTCCTTTCGTTTCGTTGCCTTGCTTCCAGTACGAGCCACCGACCCCGGCGGTTTCACGCCCTTCGCCGCCCCTCGAAGCCCCGAGTCTATTGAGCCGGGAAAGACGGGTCGTAGTAGAACTTGATGTGGACTGCTTTGCCGCCTCGCCAGCGCGTGACCTGGACCTGGTCGGGGTTGAACCGGCTGCCGTCCTTCATGTCGACCGTGAGCTTGTACTCGGCGAAGGTGGTGCCGTTTCCGTTCCCATCGTCCTCCCCGACGCCGAACGAGCGGATCTCGGCACCGTGAAAAGTGGCGACGTTCGCAAGAACCTCTCGCTCGTTCTCGATGATGGCGCTCTTGCCGACGATGCGTGCACCCGTCGGCTCTTCGTTGATGGCGTCATCCGCGTAGAACTCCTCCATCCCTTCGATGAACCGCCCCTCCTTCAGACCCTCGATCATTCGCACCGTTTTCTCGAGCAGTGAACCGGACATCTCGATTGTCCTCCCATGAATGAGACCCTTCGACGCCAGCGAAACCGTGAGGTTTCGGACGAGGTCGCTTATTCTTTCCGCGACCCTGAACGAAACCCGCCCACCCAAGACGGCATCGAAACGGGTCGACGAAAGGCGGAGTCTCCTGCCCACGACGAGATCGCAAAGAACCCTGGCCGCCGTTCTCGCGGGTCTGCTGGCCGCGGGCTGCGCCACACCGGCTTCCAGATTCGCCGGAGTTCACGCCGTGGCTGCACGCAGCCGACGAAGAGCGGCGGCTCGAGGACCTCTACGAACAAGAGCGCGAACAGCGCCGCCTCGAGCTCGAGTGGGAGATCTCCCAGGGGCGCGAGTAGCTCGGCCGTCTAGATCAGCTCTGCGTCCGAAACGATCTCGACCAGGCTCGGCCCTGGCGCCGCGAGCGCTTCGGCGAGCGCCGCGTCGAGCTGGCTCGCCTCGCGCACCTCGATGCCGAGGGCGCCGGAGATGCGCGCGTACTCGGCGAAGCTCGGGTTGTGGAGCGAGGTCTGCCACACCTCCCAGTTCCCGCTCCGCTGCTCCTTGCTGATCTTGCCGAGCTGGTCGTTGCGCAGGAGCACGTGGGTGATGTTCATGCCGTACTTCACGGCGGTGAGCAGCTCGCCCATGTACTGGCCGAAGCCGCCGTCGCCCGAGACGGAGACGACCTTGCGGCCGGCGAAGCGCGGATCTGACTCCTGCGTCGCCGCCCAGGCGCCCATCGCAGCGGGCAGGGAGAACCCGATCGAGCCGAGATAACCGCTCATCAGCACCGCCTGGCGCTCGCACTCGAAGTAGCGGCCGAAGGAGTAGGTGTTGTTGCCGACGTCGACGGCGAGGATCGCGTCCTCGGGCACGTGGCGGGTGAGCGCCTCGAAGATCGTGGCCGAGTTGACGCCATTGCCGCGGTCGTCGGCGCGCCGGCTCGCCTTCTCCGCGCGCCAGATCTCCCAGCGCTGGGCGATCTCGGGGCGCTGATCCTCGGCGGCCGCCCGCCCCTCGAGCCGCGGCTTCAGGGCGCCGACGGTGGCGGCGATCTCGCCCCACACGGGCACGTCGACGGCGTGGGTCCGGCCGAGCTGCATGGCGTCGAAGTCGACCTGGATGGTCGGCTTCTTCGGCGTGATGCCCGTGTGGTCGCTGAAGCTCGCGCCGAAGACGAGCAGCACGTCGCTCTCGTTCATGAAGTGGCTGGCGATGGGCGTCCCGCTCCGGCCGAGCACGCCGCAGCCGCTCGGGTGCCGGTCCGAAACGAGCCCCTTCCCCTTGAATGTGGTGACGACGGGGCAGCGCAGCACGTCCGCGAGTTCCAGGATCGCGGGCATGTCGAAGCGCGCGCCGTGGCCGACGATGATGACCGGACGTTTCGCCTTTTCGAGCAGGCCGACGGCGGCGTCGACGGCGTCCGCCGGCGGAGCGATCGCCCGCGAGGCCATGCGGCCTTCGGGCCGGCCGGCCTTCGCGCCTTCGGCCGCGGGCAGCATCTGGACTTCGTCCGGGAAGATCAGGTGCGAGACGCCGCGGTTCAGGATCGCGGACTTGCAGGCCAGGTTCACCAGCTCGGCGTGCTTGCTCGAGTGGAGCACGGGCTGCGCCCACTGGGCGACCTTGCCGAACGCGGCCTGGAGGTCGACCTCCTGGAAGGCGCCGGGGCCGAGCACCTGGGTGTTGACCTGGCCGGTGAGTGCGAGCGCCGGCGCGCGGTCGACGTTCGCGTCCCAGAGGCCGGTCAGGAGGTTCGTGGCGCCGGGGCCGGCGATGGCGAAGCACGCGGCGGGGCGGCCGGTGAGCTTGCCGTAGGCCGAGCAGGCGAAGGAGGCGCCGCCCTCGTGGCGGATGCCGAAGTAGCGGAGCTTGCCCGCCTCCTCCTGTCGGCGGAGCGCGTCCGCCAGGCCGAGGTTCGAGTGGCCGACCATGCCGAAGACGGCCGTGACGTCCCAGTTCACGAGCGTCTCGGCCATGACGTCGCTCACCGTGCGCACGTGCTCCGGCTCCGCGGGCAGTCCGACGTAGACGCCGTCCTCGCGCACCTCGACTTCGTAGGTGTCGACGCCGTCGTCGAAAGCGCCGGGCGAACGGCCAGTGATCGGATCGTAGTCCCAGCCGTGCCACGGGCAGCGCAGGAGGCCCTTCTCGATGGAGCCCTCGCCGAGCGGCCCGCCCTGGTGCGGGCACTTGTTGTCGAGCGCGGCGTACTGGCCCTCGTGGTGGGTCATGCAGACGGTGGCGAGCCCGCAGGTCACGGGCTTCACCCGGCCCTCGGGGAGTTCATCGCGGTCGAGGGCCTTGTACCAGCGGAGTTCGTTCGACATGGGTCTCTCCAGGGAACGGGGGTTCGGGTCTAGTGGCCGTGGATGCGGCGGCCGGCGGCGAGCGCCGTCGCGAGGAAGTCGGCGAGGCAGGCGCGTTGGTCCGTGGCAGCCACGTGGGCGCTCGCCGGCAGGATCGCCGCGGTGTAGCCCTCGCGGTGCCAGTGCGCGCCCGGCGGGAGTTCGGGGAGTTCGAGCGATGCGTCCGGGTAGGGCCACGGCGAGACGTACCAGTAGGGCTCGGGGTAGCCGTCATCGCCGGGCGAGAAGCCGAGGCCGACGGTCTTCGTCGCCGCACCGTCCGCGCCCATCTCGACGGCGACGAGCGTCGCGAGGTCGAAGTGGTGGGGCCAGCAGCGCACGTCCGAGGCGCCCTCGGTGTGCGCGGCCAGCTCGCCGAGCGCGGCGTCCGCGTTGCCGAACCAGCGGCCGAGCTCGGCGAGCGCCGCGCCGTCCGCCGAGAAGACTTCGCCCGCACCGACCCCGTGGCTCGGGATCTCGTAACCGGGCAACGTGAGTCCCTGGGGAAGGGGCCGCGCGAAGTGGCGCTCGATCGCGGCCGAGAGCCAGGCGGCGCCGGAGGCTTGCGTCTCGCCTTCGAGCCCATGCGCGTCGACGACGTCGCCGGCGCCGTCGATCAGCAGCAGCTCGAGGCCCTCGGGGCGGAGCGCGGCCTGGAAGGTCGACTCGCCGGGGATCGGGTGGCTCCCCAGCGCCCGCTCGGGCGTGCGCCAGCCGAGGTTCGGGTGGCTGTCGTCGGGCTTCGCCTCGAGCAGCGTCTTTCCGACGGCCGAGACCAGCTGCGCCGCGTGGTGCAGCTGGAGCCGCGCGTCGATCAGATCCTTCGGCGCCGTGGCGCCGAGATCTTCCCAGCTCGATTCACTCATCGTGGACCTCCTCTCGCGATCACTGCGTGACCCCGGCCCATGAGATGCCGGCGAGGTGGTGCATGTCGCGATCGAAGGTCGAAAGATCGTCGGGCGTGAAGTCGGCGAGGCGCCGGTGCCCGCAGGCCCGCGCCATCACCCGCATGAGCTCGGTGGCCGAGCGCATGAAGCGCGCGAGCCGCTTCGCCGCCAGATCGACCTGCAGCCGGGCCCGCAGGTGGTCCTTCTGGGTGGCGATGCCGACCGGGCAGTTGTTCGTGTGGCACGCGCGCATACCGAGGCAGCCGATCGCCTGGATCGCGGCGTTCGAGAGCGCCACGCCGTCGGCGCCGAGCGCCAGGGCCTTCACGAAGTCCGAGGGCGCGCGCAGGCCGCCGGTGATGATCAGGGTGACGTCGTGGCGGCCGAGCGCATCGAGCTTGCGGCGCGCCCGCGCGAGGGCCGGGATCGTCGGCACGCTGATGTTGTTCCGAAAGATGAGCGGCGCGGCGCCCGTACCGCCGCCGCGCCCGTCGAGGATGATGTAGTCCGCGCCGGCCTCGCAGGCGGCCTCGACGTCGCGCTCGACGTGCTGCGCCGAGAGCTTGAAGCCGATCGGGATGCCGCCCGTCGCCTCGCGCACCTCGTCGGCCACGCGCCGGAAGTCCGCCACGCTCTCGAGGTCCGGGAAGCGCGAAGGCGAGATCGCGGATTGGCCCTCGGGAAGCCCGCGCACCTCGGCGATGCGGCCCTTCACCTTGTGGCCGGGCAGGTGCCCGCCCGTGCCGGTCTTCGCACCCTGGCCGCACTTGAAGTGGAAGGCCTGCACCGCGGAGAGCTTCTCGAGCGAGTAGCCGAACTTCGCCGACGCCAGCTCGTAGAGATACCGGGCGTTCTCCTGCTGCTCCTCCGGCAGCATGCCGCCCTCCCCCGAGCAGATGCCGGTGCCCGCCTCCTCCGCACCCTTGGCGAGCGCGACCTTCGCCTCGAGCGAGAGCGCGCCAAAGCTCATGTCCGAAACGAAGAGCGGAATCTCCAGAGCCAGGGGCCGCTTCGTCTCGGGGCCGATCACGAGCTCGCTCGCCACGGGCTCGTCGTCGAGCAGCGGAACGCGGTGGAGCTGCGCGGTCAGGAGCTGGATCGCCTCCCAGCTCGGGAGCTGCGCGCGCGGCACGCCCATCGCGTCCACGCGCCCGTGGTGACCGACGCGCTCGAGCCCGTGCTCGGCCATCTCCTGGATCCAGTGGTTGTAGGGCTCGTCGGGGGTTCCGTGGGGGTCGGCGTAGGCCCCCTGGTAGGCGCTCCGATCGAAGGGCTGCGGGTTCGAGCGCTCCCACTCGCGGATCTCGTCCTCGTCGACGAAGACGCCGCCGTCCTCGAGGAAGTGCGTGAACCGCTCCAGGCGCTCGGCGTTGTTGTAGGCGCTCACGCCGGTGCGGAAGCGGTAGTCCCACTGGTGGACGCCGCAGATCAGGTCCTCGCCGCGGATCTCGCCGTCCACGAGCAGGGCGCCGCGATGCAGGCAGCGGCCGTAGAGGACCGAGACCTCGTCCTCGTCCGGCCAGCGCACGATCACGAGGTCGACGCCGGCCACGAGCGCCCCCGCGGGCTTCTCCGGTTCGAGCTCGGCGAAGGTGGCGATGCGAACTTTCTTCATGGCGTCCTCCTGGCGATGGTCCAATGGAGCGTGCGATCCGATGCGCGAGATTCCCGTTGCGTTTCAGGCAAGCTGGCGTTCGTTCAGACGTCGAGCAGGGCCGCCACGATCTGATCCTGGTCGAGGCCGGCGGTCGGCAGGGTCTGGTGGGCGTAGCGCCGGTAGAGCGGCTCGCGTTCGGCGTAGAGGGATTCGAGCGACTGTCCCGGCCGCATGACGACGCCGCGCACCGCGAGGCTCTCGAGGCGATCGGCGAGGTCGGCGAGCGGCAGCGCGAGATGCACCACGCGGCTCGTCGCGCGCAGGTGTTCCATGGCCTGCTCCCCGTACACCGCCGACCCGCCCGTCGCGATGACGGTCCGGGCGCAATCGAGCGCGGCGATCAGTTCGTTCTCCCGCTCGCAGAATTCCTCGGCGCCGTGCTTCGCGATCAGGGACTGGAGGCGGTCCCCCTCGCGCTCCTGGATGAGGAGGTCCGTGTCGAGGAAGCTGCGGCCCGTCGCCTTCGCGAGGAGCACGCCGACGGTGCTCTTCCCGACGCCCGGCATCCCGATCAGGGTCACGTTGTCCTTCACCAGCGGACGGCGCCCCGCATCGTCGGCAGATCGAGGGGCGAGAGGAGCCCGGGCGCGGCCGCGCAGACCGCCGGAAGCGCGTTCACGATCCGGTTGGCGGCGGTGGCGTTGCCTCCGGCACCCGCGCCGGTCTCGCCGGGGTCGCTTCCGTGGATCGAGACCTCGAGGTTCGGCCGGCCCCGCAGCAGCACGCGATGCATGCTCTGGCCCTCGGGCGGGAGCGGCCACTCGGGAGCGCAGGCGTCGTCGATGCGCGTCACGTGCTCGGCGACGATGCGCGCCCTTCCGCCGACGATGCCGCTCACCTCGAAGCGGAAAGCCCCCTGCGACCCGGCCTCGAAGGTGCCCATGCCCGGGACTTCGATGGAGCGCTCGAGCGGCCGCCGCTCGACGGAGACGTCGATGCGCTCGAGCTCGACCCCGAGGCCGTCGGCGACGATGCGGATCATCGGCCCCCAGACCATGGTGAGCGCGGCGTCGTGCAGCATCACCGGCAGCTCGCTCATGGGCCGGCCGAATCCGACCACGTTGCGGACGACGTCGGGCTGATCGTAGAGCGCGTAGTTGAAGAGTTCCTGGCTGCGCACTTCTTCGAGGTCCGAGACGGCGCCCGTCAGCACGAGCGGCAGGACGTCGACAGCCCAGCCCGGATCGATCCCGGAGACGAAGATCGAAGCGCCGCCCTTGCCGCAGGCTTCCTCGAAGAGCTTTGCGCCCGGGCCTTCGAAAGACGGCGGATGGAGCAGGCCGTAGAGGGAGGTCGAGACGACGTTCTTGCCCGCGGCGAGGCAGCGCAGGACTTCGTCGATGGCTTCGGCGGGGCGCGTGTCGGCCGTGGCGGTGTAGGCCACGGCGTCGACGTCGGGTGCGAGGGCGGCCGCGGCGTCGGTGGTGGCGACGACGCCGGTTTCGGGCAGACCGCAGAGCTCCCCGGCGTCACGGCCGGCCTTGCTCGCGCTCGAGACCACGACGCCGGCGAGCTCGAGCTCCGGGTGCGTGAGCACGGCCCGCAGCGCCGGCCGCCCGACGTTTCCGGTTCCCCAAACGACCACCCGATGCGTCATCCCGCCCTCCACCCCGCTCGGCCGCGGGGCCCGAGCTGCAGTGTAGAACGGATGGCGCCCGGGTCAGGGCGCTTCGGGAGCCTCCGCGGGCTTCTTCTCCACCGGGACCTGGATCGATTTCAGGTACTCGACCAGCACCAGGAGCTGCCCGCGCACGACCTCCTCGCCGGTCGACCCCTCGCCGATGGGCTGGGCGAAGACGCGTCCCCAGACGGGCATCTCGCGCGGGCCGTGCGCCGCGACGCTCTCGCGGCCGTCGATGTAGGCGGCGATCTCGGAGGTGGGGAACACGCCGCCGCGCCGGGCGGCGATGCGCGTGAGGTCCGGGGGCGGGATCGTCAAGACCGCCGTCAGCACGCCCTTGCCCTGGGCATCCATCCCGTGGCACGCGCTGCAGTGGCGCTTGTAGGAGGCGCGCCCGGATTCCGAGAGGATCGGGTCTTCGGCTTCGGCGCACGCCGAACCCGGCAGGACGAAGGCCGCAGCGAGGGCGGCGAGGGCGGTTCGCTTCATGGCTCGGTGATCTCCTCCGTTGCGGCCTCGAGGCCCACCCGCTCGCGCAGGCTGGCCAGGCGACGCTCGACCTCGGGCGGCAGGTGCGTCCCCGCCGAGCCCGTGTACCCCTCGACGTACACCGCTTCGAGCACGCCGTAGGCTTCGCGCGCAAAGCCGGATTCCGGTGCGGTGTGGATCGCGCTCTCGAGGAAGCCTTCGGCCTCGGAGACCCACAGCGACGAGGCGACGTGCACCTCGCAGAGACCGAGCCAGAGAAGCGTCTCGGCACGCTCCTCGCGGCTGAGCTCCGCGCCGCTCGCGTGCTCGTACAGCCAGCGCGAAGCGACGACGAAGTGGACGAGGCCGCGCCGGTCGCCCGGGTAGGCCGTCACGGCGCGCGCGGTCTCCACGAGCTTGCGGGCGCTCGAGAGGCGGTTGCCCGGCGGCGCGGCCGGATCGAGCGTGCGCAGCGCCTCGAGCCAGGCGTCGATCTCGCCGCGCAGGTAGAACGGCAGGTCCGTGCGCGTGCGGAAGGCTTCGAAGGTCCGGATCGCCCGGGAACGATCGCCGCGCACGCGCAGGTCGATCTTCAGGTAGGACTCGAAGGCGCCCGAGAGCGCCACGTCCACCGCCGAGTTCTGCGGGTCCGCCAGGTAGGCCTCGAGCAGCTCGAGCGCCGTATCGAACTGGCGCGCCGCGACGGCCAGGCGCGCCTTGCGGTCCGGCGGAAGGCTCGCGATCGGCTCCTCGGCAAGAAGCTGCGCCCCGAACTCGAAGCGGTGGCTGGCCGGAAGCTTCGTGTGGCAGGCAAAGCAGTTCTCGACGAGCTGATCGGTCAGGAACCGCGCGCTCTCGTACTGGCCGACGATGTAGCGGTCGAGGGCCGTGGCGACGTTGCGCGTGAAGGAACGGCCGACGGCCTCGTGGGCAGAGGTCAGGCTGCCGTGGCCGACGTGGCCCTCGAGCCGGCCGGCGTTGCGCTGCAGCAGCTGGAGCGACCGAACGATTTCTTCGCGCGCGGCGCGGGAGGCGAAGGCCTCCGGGTCCCCCGTGTGATGGACGAGCCTGGCGAAGGCGCCGAACATCTCGCGCATGAGCGTGCGGGTGTCGGCCGTGGTCTCGGCGGCCGGCGAAGCGGCGGCTTCGGACTCGGCCGTGGCGGCCTCCGGCGAAACTCCGCCGAAGAAGACGGCCGCCGCGAGGGTCATCGCGGCGAACTGGATGCGATCTCGTTTCATGGGCCCCCCGCCCGGGAAAAGAGCAAAAACCGGGCCACGGCGCCACGTCCGTGTGCAGCGCCGCGCCGCGCCGCGTGTCGCACCGTCCCGTCGGGGCGAAGAGTGAGACCATCTGTCTCGCTTTCGGACGCGGAGGGGCGCCCACGCGCGGCCGCCCCCGGGCCCTCATCTTGCAATCTGCCTGGGCAGAACCCGCGAACGGAGGCCCCCCATGCGACCGAGTGAGATCCGCGAACGCGTGCTCCACGACCACACCGAGCTGCACGAGCGCCTCGACCGCCTCGAGGAGCTGGCCCGCGCCGCCGCCGCCGCCAGGAGCCGCAAGCGGACGGGCCTGCGCGAGGAGGCCGAGTCCTTCCTCGACCGCCTCGCCATCCACATGAGCTGGGAGGATCGCTACCTCGTGCCCGTGCTGCGCGAGGCGGACAGCTGGGGCGACGTGCGCGTCGAGCGCTTCGACGAGGAACATCGCGAGCAGCGCGAACTGCTCGAGTACATCCTGCGCGAGCTGCACGACGGCTCGAAGCCCGAGTCCGTGGTAGCCAGCAACGTGATCGACTTCGTGGCCCTGCTCCGCGCCGACATGGACGACGAGGAGTCCGCCTTCCTCGACGAGCGGGTGGTGCGGGACGATCCAATCTCGATCGACCTGTTCGCGGGCTAGTCACCGATCGACCTGTTCGCCGGCTAGCCGCCGATCCTCCTGTTCGCGGGTTAGTCGCCCGCTCAGCCGGTCCGGCTCGCCGGCGGCTCGACGCTGCGCACCCTCGATCGTGCCACGGACGGCTCGGCGCCCTGACTCGCACGAACCCGCAGCACCGCCACCGGGCACGTCACGCCCCAGCTCCGGAGCATGGCGATGAGCTCCTGGCCGCGCGGCTCGCCCCGGGGCTCGCTCGAATCGAGCACGGCGAGCAGGTCCGGAGCCCTGCGATGGAACGCGCGCATCACGTAGTGGCGCAGCCAGGATTCGGTGCCGCGCGGCGCTTCGAGGGCGTCCGCCCAGGAGCCGATCGGACAGCGCAGCGGGTGGACCTCGTCCACGCCTCCGACCGCGCGCAGGGACTCCTCCGCGCGCTCCGGGTCCGCGTCCCGGCAGCAGAGCAGCAACGCGGAGCGGCTCTGGTAGGCCTCTGCGGGAGCCAGCCGGCTCGCCACCTCGATCTGTCGTGCAATGTGCGGCGGAGCCGCGACCGCCGGGTGCCGGCGGGCCCTCGGTCGCCATCCCGATCTTGCCATCCGCATGTTCGACCTCCGTTCCCGTCCGATGGGCGCTCGACGGGCTCGAGATCAGTATCGGGAGGGATCCCGGATTCCACAAATAGAAAGTTTCTGTGACTCGTTTCGATATTGTCGAACTGGTCTGTGTCCGGTGCGCGCTTCGGCCGGAACGAGCCTCGCTTGACGCGGCCCGGGCGCGAGGAACCCTACGAGGATGTTCCGCTGGGCCCGCAGCGCCGAGGGTTTGATCCGCCGCACGCTCGGCGGAGCCGAATGGGAACAGCTCTCGGACTTCATCTCCCCGAGCTTCTTCGACGTGATCCCGGCCCGGACGCTCCTGCGCCAGGGGCGCGAGCTGCTCGGCAACGCTTCCGACGCGTCGGGATTCCGCGAGGTGACCGCGGAGCTCGAGCGGCTCTTCGAGGCCCGGGGCATCCCGGTCGCCGTGCAGGCGGCCGCCGACGCCGCGGACCCGGATGCGCACGCCACCCTCGCCGACGCCGCCCGGCGCGCGCGAGGTCAGCGGGTTCTCGAGATCTACTTCGCCCAGCTCGACGGGCTCGAGGCGACGGCGATCGACCTCCGGCTCGATCGCTTCCTCGGCGGTGGGGACGACCTCGCCTGGCACCCCGGGCCGTACTGGATCCGCTGGGACCCGGCGTTCCTCGACGGCGTCCGCCGCCTCTACGCCGGCTTCTATTCCGGAGACGACGAGCGCTTCGAACACGCCCTCGCCCTCCTCGACCTCGAAGTCGCCGGCGACGCCTTCCGGGAACACTTCGGCGACGGGGATCAGCGGGCGGTCGAGTTCGACGCGAAGCGCTTCCAGTCCTCGTTCCACGAAGTGTTCGTCCGCTGCCGCGATGCAGGCGTCTCGCTCCACCCGAACTTCCTGGCCCTCGGCTGCACCCTCGCCGCCCTCTACGACCACCTGGGTGGCCTCGGAGGCCGGTACGACGTGCGCGGCGCCTACGAGCGGGTCTGCGGCGCTCCCTGACGGCAGCCAAGCCGAGCAGCGAACGACGATCGCGTGCCGCGAGGATTCACCAGGGAATCGGAGATCCGTCCCAGGCCAGGAACTCGCCGCTCTGGCCGGGCGTCAGGTTCCCGATGACGCCGAGCAGTTGGCGCGCGGCGCGGTCGGCGTCGAAGAGCCGCTCGGCCGGAACGCCGCGCTGGAACGGGCGCGAGAGGTCCGTATCCACCGTACCCGGATGGAGCGCAACGCAGATCGCCTGAGGCGCGCGCCGCGCGAGCTCGATGGCGAGCGTGCGGATGAACATGTTCTGCGCCGCCTTGGAAGCGCGATAGGCGTACCACCCGCCGAGCCGGTTGTCGCCGATGCTGCCCACGCGCGCGGAGAGGTTCGCGAGCACGGCGCGTTCGGGATGGGCGAGCAGCGGCAGGAAGTGCTTCGCCACGAGGAGCGGGCCGAACGCGTTCGTCTCGAAGACGCGCCGGAGCGCCGCCGACTCGATGGCCTCGAGCCGTTTCTCGGGCCGAACGCGCCCCGCCTCGTGCAGAAGCCCCGCGCAGTTCACGAGCAGGTGCAGCGCCGGGTGCCTTGCCGCGATCCGCTTCGACGCCGCCTCGACGGACGCTTCGTCGAGAACGTCCAGGGGCTCGAGTTTCAGCGAAGCGCCGTGCTCCGCCCGCAGCGCGCGCAGCTCGACGCTCTCCTCGGGAGCCCGGGACGTCGCGATGACGTGCTCGAACTCGGAGCCTTCGAGGCGCCGGCGAACGAAGGCGAGGCCGAGCCCCCGGCTCGCGCCCTGGACGAGCGCCGTGCGCGGGGCGCTCATCGCGACCCGCCGGCGCGTCGCGACCGCTCACGAGGGCGCCAGACCGCTCGCGCGTTCGCACAGCGCCCAAAGCGCCCGGCGGTCGGCTTCGGTCTCCCGCGTGAAGGGGAGCCAGTGCGTTCGCCGTGCCTCGCGATCGAAGAAGAAGCGGCCGGTCGATTCGCGCCCCGAGCGGCTCGCGGCGAGCCACACGACGGTATCGGCGCCCTCGGCGGGCGTCCGCAGGATCCACCGCGTGATGCGATGGAAGAGCGGGAGCGAACTCCGCACGGCGGGCGTGTCCGCCCAGCCCGGGTGCATGGCGTTCACCACCACCGAGGTTCCGCGGAAGGATTCGGCGAAGAGCTCCGAGAGCACCACCTGCGCGCGTTTGGTCTCGGCGTAGGCCACGACGCCGTCGTACGCGCGCGCGGCCCAGTTCGGATCGCGGAGATTCAGGCGCTGGGTGTACATGCCGCCCGAGGAGACCCAGACGATCCGGCCTTCGGGCGAGCGCTCGAGCGGCTCGCTCAGGAGCCGGGTCAACAGGAAGGGGCCGACGACGTTCGTGGCGAAGGTGGATTCGAGGCCGTCCTCCGTCTCGATCCGCTCGGCGGGGAGCACCCCGGCGTTGTGGACGAGGACATCGACGGGCGCCTTGGAGAGGCGACGCGCCGCGCGCCGCACGGAAGAAAGATCCGAGACGTCGAGTTCCTCGACGGAGACGCGCCCGTTCCCCGTCGCCTGCTGGATCCGCTTGGCCGCGCGCTCGCCCCGTTCGAGGCTCCGGCACAGCAGGACCACGTCGGCCCCGCGCTCGGCGAGCGCCCGCGCCGTCTCGTACCCGATGCCCGAGTTCGCACCGGTGACGAGACAGCGCCGCTCCGAGAGGTCGACGTCGAGGTCCCCCTCCCGGAAGGTCAGGCTGTGGATCCGGAACCCCGTCCGATCGAAGGAGGAGACGACGAAGGGGTCGACGAGCCGGCCGAGCGTTCGCCCGAGCCAGTACTGCGCCGACCCCAGGGCCGTCCAGGGAACCGACGAGGAGGCGGGCGAGGGCGCGGTGCCGGGCGCCCTGCCCTTCGGTTCCCTCGGCGTCTGCTCCGAGCTCAAGCTGCATCCCGGGCGCGGTGCGCCGCCGGGCGCGACCGATCGGTCTCCACCCGCACGGGCTGCACGCGACGATCGGTCTGCCCCTCGAGGAAGCACTCGCGCAGGTAGGCGTAGGCTCCGGCGAGGGCGATGAAGCTCACCGCCGCACCGAGTGTCAACAGGTTCGCATCACTCACGGCCGTCCCTCCCGAGCAGCAGCGCTCCCGCGGAGAGGATCGACGGCACCCAGATGCCGACGAAGATGCCCTGCTCACGGCTCCCGGTGAAGAAGAGCGAAACCGAGAGCAGGAACGAGAGGCCGGCGGCCAGGATGAACAGCGCCTTGGGCATGCTGACTCCCGGGATCACCTCGCGGCGCGCGACGGCGCGGGCCGTGGGCCGGTGTTCGACGTGGACGTTCATGGTGGTTCTCCTTGTTGGGCGTTCGAAGATCGAGTGTTCGAAACCGGCTGCGCGCGAACTAGGCGGCGCGATATTCGTCGGGGTCGGCGCGATAGGTCGTCTTGGCAAAGCGTTTGCGCAGGCCGGCCACCGCCCGCTGCCCGATCGTCTGGAAGACGAGGTCGAAGAGCGGGTCGGCGAAGCGGCGGAGGCCGAGCAGTTCGATGCGCGCTTCGTAGGTGACGCGCGTGCCGCCCGGACGCGGCGTGAAGGTGAGCTCGTCGATCGAGCGCATCGACGCATCGCCCCCCTCGAAGACGATGCGCGAGTGCGGCTCGAACTCGACGATCCGGTACTCGAAGGGCGTGCGCGTGCCGAGGAAGGCGATGCTCACGTGGAAGCGGCTGCCGCGGCGGACGGGCCCCGGTGTGATGCGGCGCGCCTCGGCGACCCCCGGATCCCATTCCGCCGTGCGGCTGAAGTCCGCCATGTACTCGAAGGCGGCCTCGAGCGGCAGGGGGAGATCGATGGCTTCGATGTAGCGGGCCATGGGGCCTCCTCTCTCGTATGAGCGCAGATTGGTACGCGTTCGAGTTTTGTCCAGAAAAAATCTGGACGTTTTTGGAATCCCGTATAAGTTACGGCGATGTCCAAGCCCGCTCCCGACGCGCTCGAGATGACCTACCCCCTCCGGGCAACCGCCCGGCTGACGGGCCTGTCGCCGGAAACCCTGCGGGCCTGGGAGCGCCGCCATGGGGTGGTCGTGCCGCTGCGGACCCCCGGCGGTACCCGGCGCTACCGCGCGGCGGACGTCACTCGGCTCAAGCGGGTGAAGGCGGCGGTCGACGCCGGACACCGGATCGGCGAAGTCGCCCGCCTGACGGACGACGAGCTCGAGCGGCGCGCCGCGGTCGCCGAAGCTCCGGCGGGCGATCGCCTGACCGCGATCCTGGCCGCGCTCGAACGGCTCGATGCCGCCGAAGCGCAGCGCCTCCTCGCGGCTCAGCTCTCCGCGCTCGGCCCGGTGACCTTTTCGCGCGACGTCGCCCTGCCCCTGGTGCGCGAGATCGGAGAGCGCTGGGTGAACGGACGCATGGGCAAGGCGCAGGAACATCTGGCGAGCGGCGTCCTGCGCTCGCTGCTCGGCGGCGCGCTCCAACCGACGGCCCAGTCCCTGATCGGCCCCCGCATCGTCTTCGCGACGCCCTCGGGTGAGCGCCACGAGCTCGGCCTGCTGATGGCGGCGCTCACGGCGGCCGGCGCGGGAGCGAACGTCCTCTACCTCGGGACGGACCTTCCGGCCGAGGACCTGGCCGCCGCGGCCGACGAGAGCGAGGCTTCGGTGCTCGCGCTGGGCCTCGTCGCCATGCCGGCAGAAGAGGCGACACGCTGGGTCGCCGGCCTGCATGCCATCCTGCCGAGCGAGGTCCGGCTCTGGCTCGGCGGCGCCGGGGCGCGCGAGGTCGAGTGCCCGGAGGGGGCGCTCGTCATCACGAGTCTCGAAGAAGTGGAACAGCAGGTCATGCTGCTCGCGGCAACGAACGAGGGATAGTCCGCCCATGAACGTCAAAGGCCCGTGGTCCACCTCGCAGATCGAAGCGTTCCTCGAAGCGACGCGGATTCCGGTCCGTCTCGCCTGCAACGGAGCCGCCGGTCACCCGGTTCTCGCGTCGCTGTGGTTCGTTCCGAAGGACGGCTTGCTCTGGTGCGCGACCCAGTGCTCGGCGAGCGTCGCGGCACTGCTCTCCCGCGACCCGGCCTGCGCCTTCGAAGTCTCGGTGGAAGCGCCGCCCTACCGCGGCGTCCGCGGGCCGGCGATCGCGACGCTCCACGAGGACCGCGGCGAAGAGATCCTCCGCGCCGCGATCGACCGCTACCTCGGGGACGACTCCTCGAAGCTCGCGAAGTCCCTGCTGGCCCGGGCCTCGAAGGAGACCGCGATCGCCATCGCGCCCCGGGAGATCGTCTCCTGGGACTTCAGCGAACGCATGGGCGACGCGGGCCGCGCCGTCGCCGAAAGGACGATGCGGTGAAGCGATCGCGCTGGCTTCGAGCCCTCTGCCTCTCCGCGCTCGTGTGGACGGCCGGCTGCCAGACGCCGCACCCGCCGCTCGCCGTGGTGGAGAACGTCGAGATCGACCGCTACCTGGGCCGCTGGTACGAGATCGCGAGCTTCCCGCAGCGTTTCCAGCGCGGCTGCGTCGCGACGACCGCCGACTACTCCCTGCGCGAGGACGGCCGGATCAAGGTCGAGAACGCCTGCCGCAAGGAAACCTTCGACGGCGAGTTGAGCCAGATCGAAGGCGTCGCCTGGGTCACGGACCCGGAGGACAGCACGGCCAAGCTCGAGGTGCAGTTCTTCTGGCCGTTCGCCGGCGACTACTGGGTGATCGATCTCGACCCGGACTACCGCCACGCCGTGGTCGGCCACCCTTCGCGCGAGTACCTCTGGATCCTCTCGCGCACACCGACGATGGACCCGGAGCGCTACGAACGGGTGCTGGCCCGAATCGAGGCCAAGGGCTTCGACCTCGAGAAGCTCAACCGGACGCCGCAGCCAGCGGCGCCCTAGCGGCGTCCCGATCCGACTGGAGTCGGGCGCTTCGGTCGTTTCGAGCGTGCTCGATCAAGGCGTGAGCGAGCGTGCGGTCTTGCGCGAGCGTCCCTGCGTCCAAGCTCTCCTTGCGAACACCAGGCAAGCCGCTGCCAACCCAGCTTCTCCCCCGAGGCCACAGCCCAGTCGCGGCGCGATCTCGGCGCAGGCTTCGAACGGCTGGTCCTCGATCCGGCCGTTCAGGCAAGCGGTCTCGCGCGACCCGAAGGTTTCGCCATCGACCCGGAAGTACAGGATCTGATCGAGAGAGCCATCTCCATCCACGTCCCTCCGGTGGAGGAAGTGCCAGAACGGCAGGAGCGGCCGGACCTCTTCCGGGCCGAAAGCGAGAGAATCGAGATCGATCGCATCCGGTTCGGCGCCTTCGCGGCTCAGGATCGCGACCGTCGCGATCGGCCTCCGGCCCCGGTGGCGTACCCGGATGGCAACGCGCTCCGAGTTGTCCGCCGCGTGTTCGCATTCCGGATCCTCCGGGAAGTCCGCGAGCCCGTCGCCGTCGTTGTCGACGCCATCCTCGCAATCCGGCACGAACCGAGCCGCGTAGTGAGCCGAGTGAAACTCGATGGGCGGCGGGCCCTGGCCCACGGCCGCCCCGCCGAGGAAGAATTCGCCCCCTGCGAAGGCTCCCGCCTCGATCTCGAAGACATGAACCACCGAACCCTCAACGACGGAACCGGACTCACCGATGGCGAACACCGACCCCCCCGGCTCCCAGCCGAACAGATTGGGCCAGTAGGAGAAAGCGACCTTGCGTCGCCCGACGGCCGCTCGAACCGCCTTGTCGGCGACCTTCTCCAGCCTCCCATCGACGAGAGAGAACAGCGCACGCCTCGGCCCGATGAAGGCGAGGGTTCGGCCGTGAAAATCGAACCAGTATGCCCTCGGCGTGGTTCCCTGGATCGGCCCTTCGCTTGGGTAGGGTGTGCCTTGGAGCAGAAGAAGGGAGATCCTTCCCTCCGAAATTTCGTAGAGACCGGCGACCCCCGCCTCCCCTGAGGCCCAGAAGACCGTTCGATTGCCGCGGGAAACGGGGCTCGAGACGGTCCCGAATGTCCCCTCCGTATGCGGGAGCGGAGTCTCCGGGCCGACGAGCACCGCAAAGTTTCCATCCTGCCATTCCCAAATCCGGCCCGAGGCTCCGAATACGACTGCACCATCGCGAAGTGAAACGCCGCGGGGGCTGCCGATGGGCTCGTCCAAACCGGGAACCATCTCGCCCTCGCGAAAGATCTTCTGGAAGGAGCCCGCTCGGTACACGTAGAGACCGTCGTTGAGGCCCGGGTAGGTCGAGGCGTCGAAGACCAATGTCTCGCCATCCCAGGCCAGCTCGGCGTAGCGGGAGAATCGGAGGCTCGGATCGTCGGGCGCTGGGCCGCCCCGGTCGGAGACCCGTTGCAAGACGCCGTCGACCCACGCGTAGACCGGGCCCGAATCGGTTTCGAAGAAAGCGAGGCGTCCACCCTCGGCTGCCCGGGGAGGCCAGAACAACTCTTCGAGGGTCTTGGCCGGGCCGATGACGTCGCGGCGGTCCAGGACGAGCCGGAGTTCCGCGCCATCTCCGAAGGCTTGTTCAGCGATCGTGGACAGAACCAAGGCGGCGATGACGATCTTGGTCGACTTCACGGAGCCCCCTTTGATGCGAGCCGAACTCGCAAGGGGGGAGACGAGGATCGCGAACGGCCCCGCAGAACGTCAAGTCGGCGGCAACGCGGAGCTGGCGAATTCGACGCAGGCCGGCGTCAGCCCTCGCGCTGCGCTTCGGTCTCGAAGCGCTCGAGGAGCGCGCGGCGTGCATCCCCTTCCCATGCCTCTCGTCCCTCGACGCCCCAGACCGGCCCGGGCCAGGCCGCGTCGCCCGCGTGGCGTGCGATCACGTGGACGTGGAGCTGGGGAACCATGTTGCCGAGCGCCGCGACGTTCATCTTCTCCGCGCCGGTCGCGCGTTCGAGCGCGGCGGTGGCCCGGGTGATCTCGCCGAAGACGACCGCGCGGACGGCGCTCGGCAGCGCGTGGAGTTCACGCGCCCCCGCCACGCGCGGCACGAGGATCAGCCACGGGAAGCGGGCGTCGTCCATCAGCAGGACGCGGCAGACGGGCCAGTCGCCGACGAAGTGCGTGTCGCCCTCGAGGCGCGCGTCGAGTTCGAAATCCGGCATGGGACCGGCGGCCCGCCGCTAGAGCAGCGCGTCCGAGTACACCTCTTCGTTGAAGCCGACGAGCACGGTCTTGCCGCGGCGGATCGTCGGGGCGCGCAGGTTGCCCGTCGGGCCGAGCATGGCGGCGACGACGTCCGCACCGGCCTTCCCGCCCGGCTTGAACTCGCTGACCTTCTTGCCCTTCGCAACGACGACCCGGGAGGCGGCCTTGGCCATGGCGGCCGCATCCTTCTTGCCGAGCTTCTTGCTCGCCAGCACGGTTTCCTTCGCTTCGATCTCGTTGGCGTCCAGGAACTTGGACGCTCGGGTGCAGGACGTTCAGCCCTTGCGCGTGTAGTAGAAGTCGATCTTCCGGCCGGCCATGGTGTTCTCCCGTGAAGCGCCCCGCTCCCGCGGCACCCGGGAAATTTGACGGGCCTTCGCCCAGGCCGCAACATTGGGGGCATGCTCGACCTTGCCCGTCTCGAACGCGTGAAGCTCCGACGGATTCCCTGGGGCCAGCGCTTCATGGCCGAGATCCTGCGGCTCGACTACGCCTTCCCGCGCAAGACCGAGATCGTCCTCGAGGGCACCGAGAACCTCGCCCCGGGCAAGAGCTACGTCCTCGCGATGAACCACACGGACCGGTACAACTACTGGCCGTTCCAGTACCAGCTCTACCGCCAGCGGCTCGGCTACACCGCCACCTGGGTCAAGGGCAAGTACTACGAGAACGCCGCCATGGGCGCGTTCATGGATGCCATGAACAACATCCCCCTGCCCTCGCGCGGCTACGTGATCTCGACGGAGTTCCGCCGCGTGGCCGGCCGCGCCCCGGACGGCGACGAGTACCGCGCCCTGCGCGACCTGGCCGACGGCAAGACCGAGGAAGCCCCCGAAGCCCTCGTCGCCGCGGTCGGGGATCTGAAGGGCTTCCTGCGGGACTTCTCGGCCCTCTTCGAGCGAATGATCGAGGAGGTGATGCGGCTCAACCGGCTCGCCCTCGAGTTCGGCCAGCACCTGCTCGTCTTTCCGCAGGGAACGCGCTCGATCCATCTCTCGCGCGGCCACATCGGCGTCGCCCAGGTGGCACAGCATCTCGGCGTGGACGTCGTGCCGGTGGGCTGCAACGGCTCGGACAAGGTCTACCCGGGCAACAGCCCCTTCGCCTCCGGCGGCCGCATCGTCTACCGCATCGGCCGGCCGCTCGCGCTCGAAGGCCCCGAGCTCGGAGCGCACCGGGTGAGCGAGGCCTTCCATCCCTTCACGCTCGAGGCCGGCATCCACCGCGAGAAGTTCCAGGCCATGACCGACGTCGTGATGGACCACATCAACGAGCTGCTCGACCCGGAGTACCAGTACTCCGAGGATCGGAGCTCCGACGGCGTCGAGGGGATGAACCGGTTCCTCGGCGGCTGAGAACGACCTCCTCCGCATGAAGATCTACACCACCGCTCCGATGGAGGACCCGCGCGACGCGCGCGAGTCCTTCCGCAAGCTCGAGGCGATCGGCTACGACGGCGCCTTCAGCTTCGAGGCGAAGCTCGACCCCTTCCTGCCGCTCGTGCTCGCCGCCGAGAACACCGAGCGCCTGCGCCTCGGCACGGCGATCGCGATCGCCTTCGCGCGCAACCCGATGAACCTGGCGAGCCTGGCCTGGGGGCTCCAGTCGATCAGCGGGGGCCGCTTCATCCTGGGGCTTGGATCCCAGGTGCGCCCCCACGTCGAGAAGCGCTTCAGCATGCCCTGGGGCAAGCCGGCCTCGCGCATGCGGGAGATCGTCCAGGCGGTGCGCGCGATCTTCGCGCGCTGGCAGGAGGGGACGCCGCTCGAGCACCGCGGCGAGTACTACACCCACACGATCATGATCCCGGCCTTCGACCCCGGGCCGAACCCCTTCGGCCCGCCGCCCATCGCCGTCGCCGGCGTGGGGCCGCGCATGACGGAGGTCGCCGGCGAGGTCGCGGACGCCTTCTTCGGCCACCCGTTCACGAGCCGCCAGTCGCTGCTCGAGCAGACCCTGCCGGCGCTCGAGCGCGGCCTCGCGAAGAGCGGCCGATCCCGCGAGCAGCTCGAACTCGTGTGCGCGACGATGGTCGTCACCGCCGACGACGAAGAGGCCTTCGAGCGCTCGAAGCTCGCCGCGCGCAAGCACCTGGCCTTTTACGGATCGACCCCGGCGTACGCACGCACCCTCGAATGCCACGGCTGGGAGGGCCTCCACCCGCGCCTGAATCGGATGTCCAAGGAGGGGCGCTGGGACGAGATGGCCGAGCTGATCGACGACGAGATCCTCGAGACCCTCGCCGTCGTCGGAGAGCGGCGGGAGATCGCCGGCAAGCTCCGCGCCCGGCTCGAGGGCATCGCCGACGGCGTGAGCGTGACCCACAACCGCTGCCCGGACCCCCACTTCTGGGCCGACGTCGTCGCGGATTGGAAACACAAGGGGGACGCGGCGGGATAGAATGCGCGTCGGGTTCCCACCGACGAAGAGAGGCACCGATGAAAGCCGCCGTGATGCGGGCGAACCACGCCCCGCTCGAAATCGAAGACATCGCAATCGACAAGCCCGGCCCGAACGAGGTGCTCCTTCGCACCGTGGCCTCGGGCATCTGCCACAGCGACCTCCACGTCATCGAGGGCAACCTGCCGATGCCGCCGCCGACGGTGCTCGGCCACGAACCGGCCGGCGTCGTCGAGGCCGTGGGCAGCGACGTGCGCGATTTCGCACCCGGCGACCACGTGATCGGCTGCCTCTCCGCGTTCTGCGGAAGCTGCGAATCCTGCATGAAGGGGCGCCCGTACCTCTGCCAGAACGCCGACTCCCTGCAGCGCTCGGCCGAGGAAGCGCCCCGGCTCTCGAAGGACGGCGAGGCCATCCCGCAGTTCGCGAACCTCTCCTCCTTCGCCGAGCAGATGCTCACCCACGAGCGCGCGCTCGTGAAGATCTCGCCCGAGATGCCCCTCGACCGCGCGGCCCTGATCGGCTGCGGCGTGACGACGGGGCTGGGAGCGGCCCTGCGCACGGCGCGCGTCGAGCCCGGCAGCACGACCGTCGTAATCGGCTGCGGCGGCGTCGGCCTGGCCGCCATCCAGGGCTGCCGCATCGCAGGGGCCAGCCGGATCTTCGCGGTCGACACGGAGAGCTGGAAGCTCGAGCTCGCCCAGAAGCTCGGCGCCACGGACGTCGTGAACGCCGCCGACGGCGACCCCACCATGGCCGTGCTCGGCGCCACCGGCGGCGGTGCCGATTACGCCTTCGAGTGCATTGGTCTGAAGCCCACCGTGAACCAGGCCGTCAACATGGTGCGGGCCGGGGGCGCCGCGGTGTGCGTCGGCGTCGCTCCGGTCGGGCAGATGCTCGAGTTCCACCAGGCGATGCTCGTTCTCCAGGAGAAGCGCATCCTCGGCTCGATGATGGGCTCGAACCGCTTCCGCATCGACATGCCGACCTACGTGAACTTCTACCTCGACGGCCGCCTGAAGCTCGACGAGATGATCTCGCGGCGCATCGAACTCGACGGTGTGAACGAGGCCATCGAGGCCATGAAGAAGGGCGAGGTCGCCCGCTCGGTCATCGCCTTCGACGGGGCCTAGCGCCGGAAGGCCCGGAGCCACGGCGTTTCCGACTCCCCATCGCGAGCGGTCCGTGCCACACTCCGGGCATGAAGTGGCAGCGCAGGGGACGGAGTCGGAATCTCGAAGACCGCCGCGGTGCGCGGCGCCCGGGCGGCGGGTTCCGCCTGCCCGGAGGCCGGCTCGGTGGCGGCGGTCGGCGCGGCGGCCCGCGCCTCGGCATCGGCGGCATCGTGCTGCTGGTCGTCGCGTACCTCGCGTTCGGCGAACAGATCCTTCCGCTGCTGCTGAACCTCGGCGGCAGCTCCGTCACGCTCCCCGGCGGCGCGCCGCCCGTCGGCCAAGCTCCGCCCTCCCAGACCTCGGCCGCCGAGGAAGAGCTCGTCGACTTCGTCTCCTTCGTGCTCGACGACATCCAGACCGGCTGGGCGAAGGCGCTCCCCGGCTACCGCGACGCCAAGCTCGTACTCTTCCGCGGCGCGACGCGTTCGGGCTGCGGCATGGGACAGGCGGCCATGGGCCCCTTCTACTGCCCCGCCGACGGCAAGGTCTACGTCGACCTCGGCTTCTACGAAGAGCTGCGGACGCGTTTCCGCGCGCCCGGCGACTTCGCCCAGGCCTACGTGCTCGCCCACGAGATCGGACACCACGTCCAGGCGATCTCCGGCATCGAGCCCAAGGTCCGCCGCGCCCAGCGGTCGAACCCGCGCGCGAAGAACGAGCTCTCGGTCGCCATGGAACTCCAGGCCGACTGCCTCGCCGGCGTCTGGGGGCACGGCGCCGCACGCCGCGGCATCCTCGAGCCCGGCGACATCGAGGAAGGCCTGCGCGCCGCCGCCGCGATCGGCGACGACCGGATCCAGAGCATGTCCGGCCGCGGCGTCCACCCGGAATCCTTCACCCACGGAAGCTCCGAACAGCGCATGGCCTGGCTGCGCCGCGGCCTCGAAGGCGGGGACCCGAACGCCTGCGACACCTTCCAAGGCCGGCTCTAGCCGGCGGCCTCCGCGCCCTCGCGACGCCCCTAGTTCCGCGGCCCCGGATAGGACTTCGAGCCGGGGTTCTGCTGCGGCATGTTCCGCGGCTGCACCGGAATCTTGGGTGCGGGCTGCAGGTTGGGCTGCACGTTCGGGTCGGGGCGGAAGGTCGGCACCTTCGGACCGGGCCGGGCGCCCTGATTCGGGAGCGTCTCCGGCGTGGGGGACGTGCCGGTCGCGTCGACCGCGTCGTCGCGATACTGCCCCTTGAGGTCGAGGCCTCGGTCGTAGTCGTACTTCAGCCCGACACCGAGATCGATCTCCGGCTCTTCGTCGTCGGTTCCGAGCGTCGGGGGCGCGACCTGCGGGTCGGCAGCGGGCAGGTCCTCGCCGTAGTTCTCGTCCCAGTAGTAGCGGAGGCGGAGCTCGTAGCCGTCGAGGCCGACGCGCTGCGGCTCGTCTTCGAGCTGGACGAACTCGAACTGCGGGAAGTTCGGGTAGTCCCCCCAGCTCGGCCAGTAGCCGCAGTCGTGGGCGCCGCTCAGCCCGAGGGCGAGCCCTCCGGTCGCGAGCGTGCCGCCGTAGGTCAGGTTGCGCCCGGTGGATCCGCATCCGCGCACGTCGTAGAGAGCCTGGCCGGCACCGACGGAAAGGAAGGCGAGCGCCGCGGGCGTCGTGGTCTCGAAGTCGCCCAGGTAGGCGCCGGCGGCGTAGCCTCCGACCGCCGGCAGGATCTGGAAGAACCGCTCGCGCCGCCGGGGCCCGAGCACGGTGAACGGCGCGAGCAGGGCGGCGAGCAGAATCCCGAGGCCCCACTCCGTCGCACACAGGTAGCCGTCGAAGAAGTCGGTGTCGTCGAGCACGGCCGCGCCGAAGTCGACGTCGTAGTCGACGAAGAGCGGATCGATCTGGAGCCGCGGCCTCACGAGGTCCCGGAGGTCCTCGGTCACGAGGGCCGTCCGGTTCTCGCCCGCGTCCTCGCCCTCCCCTTCGTCGATGCGGATGCGCGGGCGGACGAGCTCCTCGATCTCCTGGCGGCCGAAACGGAAGCTCGGCTGGAAGCCGTCGAGCTCGCGGTCGGCGTCGTAGAAGCGGTAGTCGGATTCGACCACGAACTCCGGGTCGAAGCCGAAGCACGGGTCCCCCGTCCAGGCCGCGCTCCGCGCCATCCACGGCAGGAGCGGGATCAAGAGCGCGAGGAGACCGAGCCCGGTGTGGCGCAGGGGCGTGCCCCACTTGCCTGCGCCGTCGACGGAAGCGCCCGGCAGCGTCTTGCACCAGAGCGGACCGAACAAGAGGAGCGGCAGCAACACCGCGAGGGCGCCGAGGTCCGAGATCAGCGCGAACCCTCCGAGCCCGCCCGCGGTGAGCGTGCGCCCGAGGTGCGGCGCACCGCGGCTCTCGACCAGGAGGACGAGGACCGCGACGAGCGCGACGGCCGCGGGGAGCGCCGGCCCGAAGAAGAGCGGCCGGTCCGAGGCGAACAGGACGAGCGCGAGGACCCCCGCCGCAGCGAGCCCGGCCGCGTGGTGGTGGAGCCTCCAGCCGAGGCCGCACACCCCGAACAGGATCGCGACGCCGAGCCACCAGGAGAGCGCGAGCGAGGCGAGCGGCGCACCCAGGCCGAAGAGCCAGAGGTCGAGCGGTTCGTCTCCGAGGAAGGGATCGCGCGGGAAGCCCGCATCGTAGAAGGTGTGGCCGGCGGCGTAGTCGAGACCGGCGCGCTCGAAGAGGAAGCCGATCCCGCCGTAGCTCGTGACGCCGGAGATCCAGAGCACGGAAACGAGCAGCGAGGCGAGCAGGAAGAACCACGCCCCGCCGGCGAACCACCGGGGGCCGAAGCCGGGCTCGAGACCCGCGGCCGGCGCGCGTGCGTCGCGCAGCGTGAAGAGGAGGCCCGGCAAGGCGAGCAGCACGCCCAGCCCGAAGACCGCCCACGGCCACGGCGCGTGGAGCGCACCGAAGTGGCCGAGCCCCATCCAGAGCATCGAGTAGACAAAGATGCCGAGAGCCGCCGAGAGCACGACGCCGCCGCCGAAGGGCAGCTCGCCGAGGAAGTTCCCGCGCAGGACCCGTCCCGTCCCGAGCAGGATCAGGAAGACGAGGGTCGCGAGGAACCAGGCCCAGGCGACGTCGGTCGATTCGAGGCTCACGCGGACTCCGGCTCGAGGTTCACGATGACTCCGACTGCCCTACATACGCTTCCGCCACGTCGACGGTCAACCATGCCGCCCGCGATCCGGCTTGGGCCAGACCGGCCAGTCTTTCGTGGGCGAACCGGTGAACTCCGGCGGCCTTCGCTCGAAGTAGGCCTTCCCACCCTCGAGCGCGTCGGGGCCACCCATCAGGTGGTGGTGAAGCTCCGTCTCGAAGCGCTCCACCTCCGCACGGCTCAGGCCGGGGCTCTGCCACAACAGGCGTTTGGTCACGGCGACCGAGAGGGGAGCGGTGTTCGCGGCGACGTCCCGGGCCATCTCGAGCGCCGCGGCGAGCACCTCCCCCGCCGGCAGCGAACGCAGGGCCAGGCCGAGCGCGGCCGCCTCGGCGCCGCCGACCTTCGTGCCGGTGAGCAGCAGCCAGGCCGCTCGCTCGAAGCCGACGATGCGCGGCAGGGTGAAGTGCGCGCAGGCGTCGGGCATGACCCCGCGGCGCACCTGGAGAACGCCGTACTTGCCTTCGTCGGCGACGATGCGGACGTCGCACTGCAGGGCGAGGGTCAGGCCGAGTCCGACGGCGTGGCCGTTCAGGGCCGCGATGACGGGCTTGCGCACGTCCCACGGCGCGGGCGCGACGGGCGTAGCGCTGAAGCCGCTCGCGTCCTGCTTCGCGAAGGTCTCGGCCCCCGCACTCATGTCGGCGCCGACGCAGAAGGCGTCACCGGCGCCGGTCAGGACGACGGCGCGAATCGCGTCGTCCGCGTCGCAGCGCGTGAAGGCCTCGCCGAGTTCCTCCCCCATGCGGCCACTGAAGGCGTTGCGCTGGCCGGGACGGTCGAGCGTGACCGTGGCCACGCCCGACTCGACTTCGAAGCGGATGTCTTCGAACATGCGGGTTGATCATACCGACGTTGCGTGCCGACCGGCGCGAGGAGAAGCGATGAAGATCGACGGAGCCATGCTGGTCGACGACCCGGCCGAGGCGGGCCCCCTGGCCGCGAGGCTCGAAGCCGCCGGTTACGGGGGCGCCTTCACCTTCGAGGGCCGCCACGATCCGTTCCTGCCCGTCGCCGTCGCCGCGCAGCAGACCGAGCGGCTCGAGCTGATGACCGCCATCGCCGTCGCCTTCGCCCGCAACCCGATGACCCTCGCGAACACGGCCTACGACCTTCAGCTGCTCTCCCGAGGCCGCTTCATCCTCGGCCTGGGAACCCAGATCCGGCCCCACGTCGAGCGGCGCTACAGCATGACGTGGTCGCGCCCGGCCGCGCGCATGCGCGAGATGATCCTGGCGGTCCGCGCCATCTGGGACCGCTGGCAGAATGGGACACCGCTGGCGTTCCGTGGCGAGTTCTACGAACACACCCTGATGACGCCGGTGTTCGACCCCGGGCCGAACCCCTTCGGACTGCCGCGCATCTTCTGCGCGGGCGTCGGGCCGCGCATGACGGAGGTGGCGGGCGAGGTCGCGGACGGCTTCTTCGTGCATCCCTTCCACACGACGGAGTTCCTGCGCGAGCAGACGCTCCCCGCGCTCGAGCGCGGCGCGGCCCGGGGCGGGCGCGCACGAGAGGCGATCGAGATCGCCGGGCAGGTGATCCTCGCGACGGGCGAGACCGACGAAGAGATCGAACGCGCCCGAGACGGCGCCCGCGCGCAGATCTCCTTCTACGGATCGACGCCGGCCTACCGCCCGGTCCTCGACCAGCTCGGCCGGGGCGAGCTCCAGACGGAGCTCCGCCGGCTCTCGAAGGAAGGCAAGTGGCTCGAGATGGCCGGCCGCATCGACGACGACCTGCTCGAGGCCATCGCCGTGGTCGGCCCCCGCCGCGAGATCGCGGCGCGCCTGCGCGACCGCTACGCAGGCCTCGTCGATCGCCTCGCGCTCGTCGCGCCCTTCGCTCCGGACGAGGCGCTCTACGCGGACATCGTCGACGCGCTCGGATCGGCCTAGCCCGACGGTGCCGAGCGGCAGCCGCGTTTCGCCGGGCGGCAACGCGAGCGCAGGGGACCGGCAACAAGCGTCGACGCGCGCATGCGTGGAGAGATCCCGAAGAAAAACCCGGGATGCCCCGTTCTCGACCAGCCGACCCATTCCTGGGGCACCCGAGTTGCGCCCCGCGTAGCACCATGGCCAAAGCCGACTACCAGAAGCTCTGCGTCGAGTTCGCGCGTTCCTTCCAGAACGACGTGGCGGCGCTGCTCGGCGTGGATCTGCGGCTGCGCGGACCGGACGTCGAGGCCATCGACCCTCAGAAGACCGGCGAGGAGACGCCGCTCGTCTCCATCCCGTGTACGCCCGAGGGCGCGGACGGCCAGGGGTTCTGGCTGGCCGTTCCGCGGCCGGACGCGGCGACCTTCGCCGGCCTCCTGCTCGCCCTCGAAGAAGCCCAGATCAAGGAGCGGCGGGAGCAGGAGCCCGACGAGGAGCTGCGCGGCGCCATCGGCGAAGTCATGAAGACGACGGCCGCGATCCTTGGACGAACCGGCGAGGCCGTCGGCGCGCCCGCCGTGGCGCCCGGAGACCTCGCGATCACCGAGCACCCGAGCCTCGACGCGGGCTGGATCCCGAAGGGGCCCTGCCGGCGCGCCCGCTGGACGGCGACCCTCGACCCCTACGGCACCGCCACCCTCGACCTGCTGGTCCCCGCGGCGACGCTCGAGGAGTGGTTCGGCGACGAGGTCGGCGAGATCTCGGGCGGTGCCAGCGCCGCCGGCTCGAACGAGGACGACGGCGAGGGCACCACCCTCGTCGTGGTGGATGCCGACGCGGAAGCGCGCGACGCCATCGAAGAGATGGAGGACGACCTCGGGCTCGGCGTGTGGGCGATCGATCCCTCGGAGATCGTCGTGGCCGGCTTCGATGAACTGGCGGATGCGCGCGGCATCCTCATCGACTGGGAGCTGGGTGCGTACGGGGGCCTCGAGCTCCTCCAGGCCCTGCGCTCCCACCCGACCACGCGCAGGAAGCGCATCGCGCTCGTCGCGGGGCACCCGACCCGCCGGCGCGTCACCCTCGCCCTGCGCCACGGCGCGGACACCGTTCTCGCGAAACCCTACGACCTCGACGAGATCCGTTCGCGGTTCGACCTCGGCGGAAGTGGAGCCGCCGAGGCGGCGACCGAGGGTTCGGCGGAGGCGGAGCCCGAGGAGGCCGATGCAGCGGGCGCCGAGGACGGAGGCGAAGCCGGCCCGGCCGAGGACGGCGACGCCGCCGAAACGAGCGACGCCTCCTGACCGGCGATATCCTCCCGGGAGCGCCGGAGGAGACCCCCGTGGGCGAGAACGAATCCGAGAGCAACGTCACCCCGATCGAGTCCGCCAAGCTCACCTGGGCCCAGTGGACGGTGCGGGAGCTGCGAGAGCACGGCTTCGCCTACGTCGTCCTGGTGGCCTTCGTGATTGCCGGGCCCGTCGTCGCGCACACGCTCTTCCCCGACGCACCGGCCGGCGCGGGCCTGTTCGGCGGCATCGCCTTCGGCGTGTACGCCTGCCTGTGCGCCATGCCCCAGCGCTTCCTCTAGGAGCGCTGCCTTCCCGCGCTAGCCGGCGAGCACCGCCGGCGCCACGAAGCGCTCGACGAGCGCCCGCTCTTCGGCGGCGTCGTCCCCCGGCTGCGAGAGCAGCGAGAGGATCATGCGGACCATGAACCGCGCGCGCAGGCGGTTCGCGGGGTCGGAGGCGCCCTGCCCCCGCGGCCCGCCGTCGAAGAGCCCCGCGACGAAGCCCTCGGTCAGCCGCGCCACCACCTCCGAAGCGCGGGACATCCGCGCGGCGGACCCGGCATCCCCGGCGGCGAACCACGAGGCCATGCCCGGACTGGCGCGAACCTCCGCGACGGAGACCATGATCGCCTCGACGGTGCGCTCGAGCGGGTCTTCGAGACCCGCGGCGCGTTCGCGGACGCGCGAGACGACCTCGGCGGCCGCCCGGTCCACGTAGGCCAGATGGAGCGCGTGGCGCGAAGGGAAGTAGCGGTAGAGCGTCGCCCGCGAACAGCCGGCCTCCCGCGCGACCTCGGCCATGCCGACCGCGGAAACGCCTTCCCGCGCGATCGCTCGTTCGGCCGCGTCGAGGATGCGCGCGATCGCCCGCTCCGGTTCGTCGAGGCGGCCCCAGGCCTCCTCCGCTGCTGCGGCGGCCGAACCCTTCCGGCGTGCCGGGCTCACTTCGCGCGGAACGGGAGGGTTTCGAAGCGGCGGACGAAGGGCCCCGGCGCGTAGCGCCCTGCCTCGGCGTCGACGTGGAAGTCGGGACAGCGCGCCAGGAGCTCCTCGAGGGCGATGCGCGCCTGCAGGCGCGCCGCGGCGGCGCCGATGCAGTGGTGCGGCCCGTAGCCGAAGGAAAGGTGGCGGCGGATGCGTCGCTCGACGTCGCAGGCTTCGGCGTCGTCGCCGAACTCCCGCTCGTCGCGGTTGGCCGAGGCGTAGAGCAGCAGGACCTTCTTCCCCTTCGGAATCGCCTGCCCCGCGAGTTCCACGTCACCGGTCGTCATGCGGGCGAGGCCCTGCACCGGAGACGAGAGTCGCAGGAACTCCTCCACCGCGTTCGGGATGCGTGCCGGATCCTCGCAAAGGAACGCGCGCTGCTCGGGATGCCGGGTCAGGAGCTCGAGCGCACCGCCGAGGAGGCCGGTCGCCGTGTCGTTGCCGCCGGTCACCATGGTGAACCCGAAGCCGAGGATCTTGGCGGGCGAAACGGCCTCTCCCTCAGGCAGGCTGCCGTGCACGAGCGCGGAGATCATGTCGTCCCCGGGCTCGCTGCGCCGGCGCTCCATCAGCGCGGCGAAGTAGCCGAACATCTCGCCGACCGCTTCCTGGGCGCCGAGCACGTTGCCCGCGGCGTTCGCGGAGACGATCGCCGCCGTCCAGCGGTCGAAGTGCTCGCGGTCGGAGACGGGGACGCCGAGGAAGTGTGCGACGACCCGGCTCGGAAGCGGCTTCAGCAGCCCCTCGACGACGCAGGCTTCCCCCTGCTCGCGCAGGCGCTCGACGCGCTCCACCACGAACTCCCGGATCATCGGGTCGAGCTCGGCGACCTGGCGCGGTGTCAGCTTCTTGATCGCGAGCTTGCGGAGGTGGGTGTGCTCGGGCGGGTCCATCATCACGATGGGCGCCTCGATCCCGAGCTTCTCCTTCTCGCCGTAGGAGAAGGTGAGCCCCTCGGCGGACGAGAAGCGCTCCGCATCGACCACGGCTTCGAAGACGTCCCGGAAGCGCGACACGACCCAGTAGTCCTGCCCCTCGCCGTTGTCCGGAACGTGGTGGACGGGGTCGTGGTCCCGGAGGGCCCGGTACATCGGGAAGGGGTCGCGCCAGCGCTCGCCGCCGCAGGGCTCGAAGCGGGCCTCCGGGGTCGTCGGTCTCGCCATGGCCGAATGGTACATTAATTTTGAATTGTCTCATAGTGACGAATCAGGAGCCGCTGAGCGCCCCTTTTCGGCCGGGAGCCGCCATACTCCGCAGGTGCCGCCCATCGAGAAGCGCATCGTCCCGGCCGCCCGGCCGGATCCCCGTCCGCCGGCGCGCATCCTCGCGGAGTTCCGCCGGCGCGTGGATGCGGGCCTCGAGATCCTGCCCGCCGGCACCGCCCGGCGCGCACCGCGCCGCCTGCTCTCCGGCCCCTACGCGCCCCGCCACCGCTTCGACCTCTTCGACACGACCTTCTACGTCGCCGACGTCCGCCAGAACGACTACGTCCGCTTCTTCGTCGCCTACGTCGTGCAGGGCGAGCGCGCCTGGCCGCGGCTCTTCTACAAGGACGTCTCGCTCGTCTGGCGCTGCGCCTCCCACCTGACACGGCTCGGCGGCGACTGGTGGATCGGCAAGGGCGAAGTCGTCGAAGAGATCGAGGACGGCGTCGAGATCACGACGTCCAAGGAAACGACGACGGACCTGCCGCTCGAGATCCAGGACGCGTTGGAAGACGTCCTGCGCCGATCGAAGACGATCCCGATCGATCTCGGAGCGCTCCAGCGGATCCTGCGGCGGGCCCCCGACGGCCGCATCGAGCCCTACCGCGACTTCGTCGCGCCCCGCGAGCGGGCGCGCTCGGTGCGGGCCAACCTGGTGAACGGCGGGCGCTCCGTGGCGCGCTTCACGCGGGCCGGCGACCCGAGCTCCCTGCGCTTCGCGCCGGGGTACGAGCCGGACTTCGGGCGCGGCGTGCTCGAGAAGTCCTCGGCCAAGAGCCGGCTGTACGGCGGGCGGCTGCGGCGCTTCCGCATCCTCTCGCGCAACCGCGAGATCCAGTACCTGTTCATGGCCGGGCCGAACCACGCCTGGATCATCCCGCCCCAGGCCACGACCACCGAGCTCACGACCTACGGCCTGCGCACCATCGACGTCGAGGCCGACGAGGACGTCTTCGTGCCGGGTTTCGAGTACCACTTCATGGACGGGGACCACCTGCACACCCAGATCCCCGAAGGCTTCGCCGGGCCGCCGAGCACGGTCGACCCGGACCGCGCGGACGCGTCGGCCTGGCTCGATCGCCTGCCGGTGATCCAGAGGTTTCGCAGGCGCGTGCTGGGAAAGCGCTAGCGCGCGGACGTGCGAGCGAGGTGGCCTAGGCCGGCTCCTGCTCCGACTCTTCCTTCAATCGGACCGGTCCGAACTTCTGCGGATCCTTGCCCTGGATGTCGCGGTAGAAGGAGCGGATCACGTCCATGTCGGCCTTGATGTCGCCGGTGGTCGTGAACTCGGGGCCGAGGCCGCCGCGCTTGCGTGCGAAGTCGAGATAGCCGAACACGATCGGAACGCCCGCGCCGTGGGCGATGTGGTAGAAGCCGGACTTCCAGAACTTCGTGCGCCCCCGCGTCCCCTCCGGCGGGATCGTCAGGCAGAGCGTCTCGTTCTCGTCGAAGGCGCGCTTCATCTGGTCGACGACGTTCTCGCGCAGGTGGCGGCGGATCGGGATGCCGCCGAGCATCCGCATCACCGGCCCCATGGGCCCGCGGAAGAGCGTGTGCTTGCCCATCCAGCGCGGCGAGAGCCCGAAGCGGAACTGCAGGGCCAGCAGGTAGGCCAGGTCCCAGTTCGAAGTATGGGGAGCCGCGATCAGGACGATCTTCTTCGCGACGGGCGCCTGCCCCTCACTCTCCCAACCCGTCAGGCGGAGGAAGAGTTCGGCGATCCATCGTCCCATGCAGTGGCCTCCCGCGTCGGCGCGGAGGCGCCGGAGCCCGGAGGCTAGCGCTTTCGGAGCCTGCCCGTCCGGAAGGCCAGGAACGCCACGAAAGCGAACGCCGCGAGGCCCGCATCGCCGCAATCGGCCGCCACCCATAGGAGGGCGCCCTTGTGCTTCTTCGGCGGGCCGCCCGGGACGAGGTAGTCGCCGTACCGCGGGTCCCCGGCGACCTCGGCCTTGAAGAAGGACACGAGGTAGCGGTTCGAGACCTGGTGGGCGAAGTCGAGGGGGACGAGATCCGGCGAGCAGCCCTCGTCGGCGTTCGAGAACAGGAAGTCGAGGATGTTCTGCGGGAGTCCGACGTCGGCCAGGGCGTCGACGAGATCGCAGATGTCGGTGAAGGAGTTGTGCCCGGCCCCCTCGACGTCGACGCGATAGAGCGGACGGCCGGAGATGAACTCGAAGGCCCGGCTGCTCTGGGGCACGACCGGCGTCGTGATGTCTTCGGTGCCGCCGAGGATCAGCGTCGGCAGATCGATCGAGGCGAGCTCGGCTTCGGTGAAGCTCGTGGACACCGGGGAGATCGGCGCGATCGCGATCACGCGCGGGTCCGGCGGCACCTCCGCGAAGCCCGCCGCCATGGCGAGGGCGGTGAAGCCGCCGAAGGAGTGGCCGGCCACGCCGATGCGCGCCGGGTCGATCGCACCGAACAGCAGGTCCGCCGGGTCGGCGCTGCGCTCGAGCATGCGGGTGATCGTGTAGGAGATGTCGAGCGGGCGGTCCGTCGTCGTGAAGGGCGGCCCCGGGATCAGCACGTCGACGGCGGTGTTGCCGACGTGGTCCGGCGCCGCGACGACGAAGCCGTGGCTCGCGAGCTGCTCGGCCAGGAAGAAGGACTGGAAGCGGATGCCGTTGTTCCCGTGGGAGAACGCGATCAACGAGAAGGGTCCGAAGTCGGAGGGGGCGACGCCGCTCACGGCGAACTCCGAGGGCAGGTCCGCGAAGAGCAGATCGTAGGCGGCGACCGGGGCGCCGGCGGCGTCCTCGGGGTCGACCGGATACCAGACCTCGACCTGGAAGGTGCGTCCGCGGGACTCGTCCGTCTCGGAGAGGGTCATGTGGCCGACGTCGAAGGGACCGGGCGCCTCCGGGTCGAGGAGCGGCCCGCCGATGCCGCCGGGGAAATCGGCCTGCGCGGGGGCGGCGAGGAAGAGCAGGAGCGCGGTCGAGAAGACGAGACGGGCAAGCGGCGCAACGGGCAGCATCGGACCTCCAGTTCGGGGCCGTCATCCTACACCGCGCGGAAGCCCCGTTGGGGCCGAACTCGGCGCCGCAGGGAGAGCGCCGTCGCTGGGAGCTACTTCCTCTCGCCCCGAAGCAGCCGGTCGCGGAGCCCGCCGTCGGCGGGATCGTCGCCGAGCCAGATGTCGAAGTAGACGTCGGCGAAGTCGGCCCCGGGCACGGCCGCCAGCGCCTTCCCGTTCTTCGCGAGCTCCGTGCCGCGCCCGGGCGTGAAGGTCAGCGCGTAGCGGTCGCCCTTCTCGACGGCCTGGTAGGCCGCGTGCAGCTTCGCGATCCGCTCGCGCAGCGGCTCCAGGGTCTTTGCGTCGAAGGTTCGCTCGAGGACCTGATCCGCCGCGTCCGCGAACTGCGGCCCGCTGAAGCCGCGGAGGTAGGCGATCTCGAGACGCCGCGCGGTCTCGCCCTGGGGCTTCTTGGGAAGGTCGTCGCAGCTCTCGAGGTAGAGGCCCATCACGTAGACGTCGAGCACCCACTTCCAGCGCAGCAGGCTCACGGCGCAGAGCTCGAGACTCGTCCCGTCGACCGACGCGCGCTCTTCGAAGACCTGCCCTTTCACCTCCGCGGCGCGGGCCGGCGAGAGCGCGGCCAAGGCGACGAAGGCCGCGAGCAGGGCCCGCACACAGCAGGTCTTTCCGATCACGACGTTTCTCCCAAGGTGAAGACCTCCACCGGCTCCTGGAAACCTCGCAGGGCGTGTTCGCCCAGGCTCCGCATGGGGGAACCGACCAGCTCGGCGAACGCCCGAGAGGCGACGATCGCTTCGTCGAGACTCTTCGAGAGCCGCTCGAGGCGCGCGACCTGGTTGACGGCCGGGCCGGTCACGGTGAAGTCGAGGCGCCCTTCGACGCCGATGTTGCCATAGTTGACCTCGCCCCGGTGGAGCGCGAGGGCCACGGCGAGCTGCTCGTCTTCCCCGAGCGTCTCGTTCGCCCGGGCGATCCGCTCGAGCGCCTCCTCGGCGGCGGCCAGCGCGGGATCCGCGGCGTGCGGGTCGTCGCCGAGCGGGAAGATCGCGAGCACGGCGTCGCCGATGAACTTGAGCACTTCGCCGCCGTGGGCGAGGGCCGCGCCGGCGGTGCACTCGAAGAACTGGTTCAGGAGTTCGAGGTAGCGGTCGCGCGGGAGGCGCTCGGCGAAGAGCGTCGAGCCGCGCAGGTCCGCCCACCACACGACGGCGTTGATGACGTCGCCATCGCCGCGCCGCACGAGACCCTCGAGCACGCGGCCCCCCGTTCCGGACCCGAGGTAGGTATCGAGCAGCGTCCGCGCGGTGGTGCGCATCGCGTGGGCTTCGACCAGGCGCGCGAGCAGGGGGAGCACCTCGTGGAGGTGGCCGAGGTCGCTCGTGCGGAAGCCGCCGGGCGCGTGCGTCGCGAGCGTGAGCGCGTGGATCTGCCCGTCCGAGAACGCGATCGGCATGGCCGCGTAGTCCGTGACGCCCTCGTTGCGCAGGTCTTCGAGGATCGGGTAGTCGAGCTTCGCGTCGCTTCCCCGCAGGCTCCTTCGCACCCCGCCGCGTCCCTCGAAGATGTGGATGAAGGGGCTCGCGAGGAAGCGCTCCTCCTTCCCGCCGGCATGGGAGAGCTCGACGCGTTCCACCGCGTCGCTCGCGCGTTCCCACAGATGGATCGTGCCCATCACCTGGGGGTGCAGCGTCCGCACGATCAGGTTGAGCCGATGGATGCCCATCCCCATGGCGTCGAGCCGGCGGCCGAGCGCCAGGACGAGATCGTCGACGCGATCCACGCGCCAGGCCTCGCGCATGAGCCAGTCGACGAGCGGGTTCTCCGCCGCGTGGGGCGGCGGCTCCGGGGCCGGCTCCGGCGCGTCGCCCTCCTCGAGCCACTCGTCCATCCGGTCGCGGTAGAAGGCGACGTAGCCGTCGAGGGATTCGACCTCCTCGATCGGCTCCTCGTAGGCCCAGACGGCGTTCTCGGCCGTGCGCTCGCCGACGGTCACGCTCCAGTAGCTCGCGTCGCCCTTGAAGGGGCAGTGGGTCCGGTGCGCCGTCGGCTGGAGGAGATCCATCCGTACGTCGGCCTTCGGGAAGTAGACGACGGGCGTGTGCCGCGTCTCGTGCAGCAGGATGGCGTTCTCGGTATCGGCCACGGCGATGCCGTCGAAGAAGACCCGGACGTGGCGCGGATACGGCTCGAGGCTCAGGCCGTAGCCCTCGCCGGCCTCGTTCGTTTCGCTGGCTTCGTTCACGACCTGGGGAGTCGTCATCGCGGCAGTGCTGGCCTCGGGGGTTCTTCGACGGGCGCGTCTCTTGAATGGATGCCGACGGAGTCCGGGGGGTTCCTCGCCTCAGGCGCCCGGCCGGATCACGCCTCGCTTCTGGCCGGTCGATCGCATGTGCTTCAGCAGCGAAGGGGTCGCGGCGCCGTCCGCGGCGAGCCCGTGCTCCTTCTGATAGACGCGGATCGCCTTCCGGGTATTCGGCCCGATGCGCCCGTCGATCTCGCCGATCTCGTAGCCGAGCGCGACGAGCGCCTCCTGGACCTCGAGCTTCAGCCGGATCGAGGATCGCTCGGCCTCGTAGCCGATGAAGCCCTCCCCGAAGGTCGCCGAAGCCGCGCGGGAACCGGCCGGAGTGGGCTTCGCCGGATTCCGCGCGAGCAGCATGGAGTGGACGGCGCGGGCGAGATCCCGGTGGTCCTGGGCCGAGTTCTTCTTCAGCACGTTCGAGAGCACCGCCACCATGTAGTAGAGCCGGTCCTGGCCGGCGGGCGTCTCGACGATCGCGATCGAGTTCATGTAGTTGCGCTTGTTGCCGTGGTACTTCTTGCAGGTGAAGCCCGGCTCGGGCTCGCAGCTGTAGAGCGAGCCCGACTTGAAGTAGACCGCCGAGTCCCGGAGCGCGCCCGAGGAGCCGTAACGGATGCGCCGCTCGGTGATGTAGAGGAGGCGCTTGATCTCGCGGCTCGACCACACGTCGACGAGCTTCCCCTGCTCCATCTTGAGCATGAAGCGCAGGAGCTCGCGCGGCGTCGCGTGGCTCGACGTCCCGCCGACGCGCTTCTTGCCCTCGCGCGTGAAGAAACTCCCCTGGCGGAGCTTCTCCGGGTGGAGACCGTTGCGCGTGAGCGGCCCGACGATCGCGTCGAGGAAGATCTTCGAACGCTCCTTGTAGGGCGTGTCCTTGAAGAACGCGTCCGCCTCGGCGGCCGAGACCGGGTAGCGCTTCCCGAAGTGGGCGATCAGCATGAGGTGCTTCTGGAGCATCCCGGCCGCGGAGTTCGAGCTCGGCGACATCATCCAATCAAGGTAGGTCCACAGCGAGCCGCGGTCCCCCTTGTGGATCGGCCGACGTTTCAGCGCGCGGGTCCCGAGATCGAAGAAACGCACCGTGTGGTGGTCGTAGACGCTGAAGACGTCCGCTTCGATGATCGTCTCGCGGAGGATGCGCTTGCGCGCCTCGATGTTGCGCGGGTAGAGGTCCGCCAGGGCCTGGAAGATCGCCAGCGCCACGAGCACCTTGCCGACGCTCCCGGGGTTCTGGAGCTGGTTGCCGTTCCACTCGCCGTAGGCGGGCGCGTCCGGGTTCGTCACGTCGAGCAGGGCGACCCCGTAGCGCGAGGCGGAGGCGCCGAGCAGGCGGCGGAGCTTCTTCGTCAGCGCAGGATCGCTCTTCGGCAGCCCGAGGTTCGGACGGTCCGCGAGCCGGAGGTCGACGCGGTCCAGGGGCAGCAGCTCGCCGGCCGGCCGGCGCTTGCCCTTGAGCTCCCCTTCCTGGATGAGGCGCTGGTGCTCGAGGCGGGCGATGCCCGTCTGGGCGTAGCCGTCGAGCGGGTAGGCGCCGGTTCGAGCGGGCGAGAACACGAAGGCCAGGACCAGGGCGTGGAGGAGGCTCGCGCGGAGGATCGTCATGGCCTCGGAGAGTAGCCCCCTTCAGGCGTCGAAGCGGTAGCCGGAGAGGAAGGGGTACCGGGCCACACGCTTCTGGACCCGCTCGATCTGCTCGGGTTTCCACGGCGCGTCCGTGCGGGAGCGGTTCGGCTTCTCGAAGAGGATCGCCTGGCAGGCATCGAGCCAGTCGTCGGGTGCATCGAGACCCAGCCAGGTCGCGAGGCGACGCAAGGTCGCGCGCGGGTCCGCGACGAGGTCTTCGTGGCGGAGGTCGAGCATGCGGCCGCGCTCGACGCGCTCGCGCAGCTCGGCCACGCCCTCGACCAGCCGGAAGTAGTCGCCGATCGCGGACTCGATGTCGTTGCGCCGGCCGCGGAGCGCGAGCGTGCTGATCACGTCGAAGGGGTTGCGCAGGACGTGGATCCAGCGGACGGGGTGGCCGAGGTGCTGCTCCACGCGTTCGGCGAGCTCCGGGCGCTCGCGCAGGGTGCGCGCCGTGGCGCCGCCGCGGGTCGAACCGATCACGCGCAGGCGGCGCACCCTCCCCTGCCAGCCGCCCGGCACGGCGTAGGAGTAGCCCGTCACGACGCGGCCCTGCGCGGCGCGCTCCTCGCTGTTGCCGAGGATCAACGAGAAGATCTGCCCGCGCGAGAAGCCGTACCGGACGTGGTGCAACACGTCGAGGCCGTGGGCGAGGGCCGCGTCCGGATGCGCGTCGAGGAGCGCGCCGACCAGACTGTGCCCGCTCCGCCGGTAGCCCACGAAGAGCGCCACGGTCTCGACCGTCTCGAAGGTCTTGCGGTGGCGCCGTTGCGACCACGCCGAGGTGACGTAGCGCTTGGCCAGACGGGGATAGCGGAATCGGCTCACGACCGGCGGATCCTACCACTTCGGCGGGCGCGATCTCCCGGCGCACGCCGGGGCGCGCGCACGCTCGTCGGCGGGCGTGCTAAGCACAGACGGCATGGGGAAAGCTCTCGATCACCTGGTCTCCGTCCTCGACCTCGAACGCATCGACACCACGATCTTCCGCGGACGCAACGAGGACACGAGCCGCGGTCGCCTGTTCGGGGGCCAGGTGGCGGCGCAGTCGCTGGTCGCGGCCGGGCGCACCGTCGAGGGGGAGCGGCCGCCCCATTCGCTCCACGCCTACTTCCTGCGCGGCGGCGACCCGGCCCACCCCGTCGTCTACACCGTCGACCCGATCCGCGACGGCGGGAGCTTCACCACGCGCCGCGTGGTCGCCCAGCAGCACGGCAAGGCGATCTTCAGCATGGGCGTCTCCTTCCACAAGATCGAGCCCGGCTTCGAACACGGGGCCCCGATGCCCCGGGACCTGCCGGACCCCGAGAGCCTGCCCACCTGGGCCGAGCGGGCGGCGCAGCTCGGGGACAAGGTGCCGAAGGAGTTCCGCGCCTGGCTCGAGCGCGAACACGCCATCGAGTTCCGCTCCACCGCCGGGGAAGGCGGACTCTTCGGCAGCGCGGGCCGCGACGGCCAGCTCCGCATCTGGCTGCGCGCGACGGGAACCCTCCCCGAGGATCCCTTCCTGCACCGCTGCCTGCTCACCTACGCCTCGGACATGGCGCTGCTCGACGCGATGACCCGCCGCCACGTCCCCGGCCCGGCCTTCCGCCACGTCATGGCCGCGAGCCTCGACCACGCGATCTGGTTCCACCGCGACGGACGCGCCGACGATTGGGTGCTCTACGAGCAGGACAGCCCGAGCGCGGCCGGCGCGCGCGGCTTCGCCCGCGGAAGCCTCTTCTCGCGCGACGGGCAGCTCCTGGCCTCCGTGGCCCAGGAAGGGCTCATCCGGCCGCTGCGTCCCCCGAAGGACTGAGCGCCACGCCCTCGCCGCGGAGCCACGCCGCCAGGCGATCCCAGAGCGCCGCGCTCAGGGCGAAGATCGCGTAGCCGACGAGGTAGGCCGAGATCACGTCCACCGTGTAGTGGTTGCGCGTGACGAGAACCGAGACGGCCATGGCGAGGCTTCCGGCGAACATCACCGCGCGGTGCGCGGGCCGCCGGAAGAACAGGGCGAACAGGAACGGCACCGCCGTGTGTCCCGAGAAGATGAACTCGTTCTGGAAGGTGTACTCGCCGGCGACCGCGGCGAACAGCGCGTCGAACTCGCGCATGTCGAGGATGGCCACGGGGGCGCCGATCGGCGAGAGGAACACAAAGACCGTGCGGACGAACAGGTAGATCCCGAGCAGGAAGAGCAGGAACGGGAGCCGGCGCGGCTCGTAGAGCGCGGCAGCCCCGGCGGCGAAGGCGTGCAGCGCGAGCCAGCCCCACGAGAGCATGAAGACGAGGTTGAAGAGCGGGAGCCGGTCGAGCAGCCAGTCGGAGCTCGGCGGGAGCGAGCGCTGGTCCGCGTACCAGCCGAGGTTCATGTAGAAGAGGTATCCAGCGAGCACGAAGGCCACGAGGCCGGCGAGCAGCGCGAAGCGCCAGCGGCCCGAGAGGCCGTCCCATGCGTCGCGGATCTCGGCTGCCTCGGCCCGGGCGCGGACGGCGGGACGGAGCCTCCGGCGCAGCGCCCCGAGCTCCTCGGCGGTCTCCCGGATGCGGTGCTCGAGAGCGGCGATCTGATCTTCGACGCGGGCTTCGGCCATCGCGGGACTGTACCGTCCAGACGGTTTAGTGCAACTCCCCCGGGTCAGCGAGGCCGCGCCTTGGGCGGCACCAGCTTCTCCCCGCAGAAGGGGCAGGCCGAGAGAGGCGCCGACGGCGGCCGGTCGCGACGGGGATCCCGGGCGAAAGAGGCCGGGTGCCAGGCCTCCTCGCGGTCGAACCAGGCGAGGTTCCGGCCGGCCAGCTCGCAGCAGCCCGGGCGCGTCCGGCGTTTCTTCTTGGCCATGAGCGACGCCCTCGGCCCCGGGGAGCCGAGCTCCGGCTCACGGCGCCTGGCCGCCGAGCTCGACCCGGCTGAAGGCCGCCCGCAACGCCAGGAGCGAGAGCACCACCCAGGCGAAGACCCGCGCGAGCACGTCGGTGGGCTCCCCCGTGATCTCGACCTCGGGCAGCCATCCCCAAAGCCCGAGCACGACGGAGCTCGCGAGCGGCGGGCCGAGGCGGTCGAGCCAGCCGAGCCAGCCGTCGCCGGCGCGGCCGGCCAGGGAGAGGCCGTTCGCCAGGGCGGTCATCCCGACGAGGGCGAAGACGCCGAGCAGCCCGGCCACGCGGGGCACGTAGAGCGAGAACGTCATGCCGAGGGCGGCCACGATGAGTGCGCCGCAGGCGAAGGCTGCGCCCGCGATCACGGCCGGGCCCGGCGGAAGCCCGCTCCGGGCCCCGAGCAGGAACGTCGTCGCGCCGAGCAGGACCGCCCCCGTCGCCAGGGCGATGGTGAGCGCGCCGGCCAGGCGGGCGTAGGCGAACGTGCCGCGGCCGACGGGGCGCGCGAGCGACAGGCCTGCGGAGCCGTCCTCGAGGGTCTGCACGAGATGGTCCGCCGCGAGCACGCCGGCCAGCACCATGCACCACAGGGCGAGCACCGTGAAGGTGACCACGCCCGTCGCGCCGGCCACCTCGGGAAGCTGCGCCGGCTGGCCGTTCACCATGATCTGGCCGCCCGCGCAGCTCGTGCAGCTGTCGACGCCGAGCAGCGAGAGCACCGCGACCGCGGCGACCGCGGCGACGGCCCGGCGGCGCACGGCGTCCGCGACCGCTTCGAAGGCGAGGATGCGGAAGGATCGCACGCCGCTCATCGCCGGGCGCTCCGCCGCACGACCGGGCCCGTCCGTACGCGCGCTCCCGTCATCCGCGCACCTGACGCACGAAGGCGTCCTCGAGGGATTCCCCGGGCGCGACGATCTCGTCGACGGAGCCCGAGGCCACCGTCCGCCCTTCGTGGAGGATCGCCACGCGGTCGCACACCCGCTCGACCTCCGAGAGCACGTGCGAACTCACGAGCACCGTGCAGCCCCGCTCGCGCGCCTCGGCGATCCACTCGCGCGCGTCGCGGATTCCGATCGGGTCGAGGCCCGAGGTCGGCTCGTCGAGCAGCAGGACGTCCGGGTCCCCGAGCAGGGCCTGGGCGAAGCCGACCCGCTGCAAGAGACCCTTCGAGAGATTCCCGACGCGCTCCGCCGAGCGGTCCTCGATCCCGGTGCGGTCGAGCGCCGCGTCGATCGCGCGCTCCGCCTCGGCGCCGGCGAGCCCGGCCAGGCCCGCGTGGAGTTCGAGCACGCTGCGCACCGTCATCCGGGCCGGCAGGGCGACGCGCTCGGGCAGGTAGCCGAGGCCCACGCGGCTCCCGGGTTCGGCCGGGTCGAGCCCGCGTAGCCGGGCCCTGCCGCCCGTCGGCCGACTGAAACCGAGGAGCAGGCGCAGCGCGGTGGTCTTGCCGGCGCCGTTCGGGCCGAGCAGGCCGACCGTCGCCCCTTCGGGCACGGCGAGATCGACGTCGAGCAGCGCGTCGCGCCGCCCATAGCGCTTCGAGGCGCCGGCGAGCTCGATGACGTTCATCGCGGCGGAGCGTACCAACTCCACCTCGCAGGCGAACCGGGAGCTTCGAGCGGAAGCTCAGTCGGGGTCGGCCACCACGTGGAGCGAACGCTCCGGGCGCAGCACGCCGCGCACCCAGATCTCGATGGCCTGGCGGACGGCCTGGCTGCGGGAAAGGCCGAGGCGGTCGCAGCGATCCGGGTCGGAAGCCGCGGCGAGTGCCGCGTTCAACAAGGAGTGGGCGAGGCCCGGGTCGACGTCGTCGCGGATGAAGGCTGCGAGGCGGTCGCGGCCATCGTGCAGCAGGGCCCGCATGGCCCCGTGGAAGCCGGAGGAAGCCTCGGGGAAGTCCCGGTGGACCTGATCCCAGAACGTCGGCGAGAAACGGCAGTGACCTTCCAGCCAGATGTCCGCCGTGCGCATCAGGTGCTCGACGGGCGGAAGCTGCTTGGCGCGGTTGGCGTCGAGGTCGCGCTCAACGTCCGCCACCCAGCGCTCCATCAGGCAGGTGACGAGGTCCGCCTTGGAGGCGAAGTGCTGGTAGAGGGTGCGCGTGCTCATGCCGAGGTCGCGCGCGAGCTCGGCCATCACCACGCTTCGGGTTCCGTCCACACGCGCGCGCGCGATGAAGGCCTCGAGGATGCGCTCGCGGGTTCGTTCTTTCGGGTCGAGGGCCAGGACTTCACTCACGCGTCTCGCCTTTCTTCCGCCCGAGCCGGCGCCGCATCGCCCGCCTGCGGGAGCGCCCCCCGGGACCAGATCTCGATCGCCTCGCGCACGGCCTGCTCACGGGACACGCCGAGCCGGTCGCAGGTCGCCGGGTCGGCGGCCGTCTGCAGCGCGGCGATCAGCGTCTGGAAGGCGATCTTCTGGTGAAGCTCCTCGCGGAGCTCGCCGCCCAGCTGTTCCCGCCCCACGCGCAGACTCTGTTTGACCTGGCCGACCAGCACCCCGAGGGCAGCCGGGTAGTCCCGCTGGATCTGTAACCAAAAGGTACGGGAGAAACGATTCTGGGACTCGACCCAGGCCTCGGCGGATCGCTGCATCCGCTCGATGGGGCCGAGCCCACTCTTCAGGCAGGCTTCGGTCTTCTCGGCGACCTCGGCCGCCCAGCGGCGCATGATCTCGGCGACCAGTTCGGCCTTCGAGGGGAAATGCTGGTAGAGCGTGCGCGTGCTGATCCCGAGTTCGCGGGCAAGCTCGGCCATCACCACCCCACGCGGGCCGTCCTGGGCGGCGCGCGCAACGAAGGTCTCGTAGATCCGGGCGCGGACCTCCGCGCGCGTGGGAGAAATCGGGCCTCGATCGGCCGCAAGCGGACTCACGGTTTCCGATCCTACGTGCCGGTTTTCCCCCGCGTCAAGCAGGCGGGCCTAGCCGAATTTGAGGTATTTCTGGAGGGAAATGAGTTCCCCGAGGGGACCTTGAGGGGCGAAGCCTACGCTTCGACCTCCTCCTCCTCGCGAGCCGGGCCGACCAGGCCGTCGGCGATCTCGCGCAGGGAGGTCACGACTTCCTTGTTCTCGCACTCGACGAGGGCGCGGCCGCCGCGCTTGAGCTGCTTGGTGCGCCGCGAGGCGACGTGCACGAGCTCGAAACGGTTGGGCACCTTCTCGATGCAGTCTTCGACGGTGACGCGAGCCATGGGGTTCCTCCTGGGGAGGCCATTCAGTACCCCAACGGCGGCGCGGCGCAACCCCGCCGGGCCCAGCGGCTATCCTCGGCCGGAATGCCGGAAACCCGCCACACCTTCTGCCGGATCTGCGAAAGCCTCTGCGGCCTCGAAGTCGAGGTCGAAGGGGAGCGGATCACCGGCATCCAGCCCGACCCGAAGCACGTCGTGACCGAGGGCTTCGCCTGCGTGAAGGGCCTGAAGCAGCACCACTTCTACCAATCCCCGGACCGGCTCCGGTACCCGCTCAAGCGGGTCGGGGACGGCTTCGAGCGCATCTCCTGGGAGCAGGCGCTCGCGGAGATCGGGGAGAAGGTCCGGAAGCTGCGCGGCATCCACCCGGACACGATCTCCATGTACGTGGGGACCGCGGCCGGCTTCGGCGTCCTCCACCCGATCTTCGCCAAGGGCTTCATGGACGGGATCGGCTCGAAGAACATCTACGCCTCGGCCACCCAGGACTGCGCGAACAAGTTCGCCGTGGCCCGCCAGGTCTACGGCTTCCCCTTCACCCAGCCCTTCCCGGACGTCGACCGCACCGAGTGCCTGATCATCGCCGGCGCGAACCCCGTGGTCTCGAAGTGGAGCTTCCTCCAGGTCTCGAACCCGATGAAGCGGCTGCGGGAGATCGAGGAGCGCGGCGGCCGGATCTTCATCCTCGACCCGCGTCGGACGGAAACGGCGAAGGCGGCGGGCGAGCACGTCGCGATCCGTCCGAACACGGACGTCTTCTTCTTCCTCTCGTTCCTGCAGGAGCTGATCGCCTCGGGCGGCGTCGACGCGGAGACCGTCGCGCGGCACACGCGGGGCTACGACGCGCTCGCGGCGCTCGCCGCGCCCTGGACGCCGGAGCGCACGGAGGGCGTGACGCTCGTGCCGGCGACGAAGCTCCGCGAGATGGTCACGGCCTACCGCGAGGCCGACGGCGCCGCGCTCTACTCCTCGACCGGCGTCAACATGGGCACCAACGGGTCGCTCTGCTTCTGGCTCCAGGAGGCCATCAACGCGGTCTCCGGCAACCTCGACCGGCCGGGCGGCACGCTCGTCGGCCAGGGCATCTTCGACTTCGCGAAGTTCGGCGTGAAGCATGGCGTCGGCGTCGCGGACGACCGCTCGCGCGTCGGCGGTTTTCCGAAGGTGAACGACGCCTTCCCGGGCGGCATCCTCGCCGACGAGATCCTCGAGCCGGGCGACCGGCGGATCCGCGCCCTGTTCGTGACCGGCGGCAACCCGCTCATCACCATGGCCAACGCGGGCCGGCTGAAGAAGGCCTTCCAGGAGCTCGAGCTCCTCGTCGTGACCGACATCTTCCTGAACGAGACGGCCTCCCTGGCCCACTACGTCCTGCCCGCGACTTCGCCCATGGAGCGGCCCGACCTGATCTTCCTCTTCCCGCTCTTCATGGGCATGCAGTCCCGGCGCTACCTCCAGGCGACCGAGCGCGTCGTGCGCTCGGACGGCGAGCAGCGCGACGAGGCGACGATCTACCTCGACCTCGCCGAGGCGAGCGGCGCGCCGCTGTTCGGATCCGCCGTGGTGCAGCGCTTCCTCGGGTGGGCGAAGCGCTGGCACATGCGGCGCAACCCGGGCGAGACGCCCGCGATCCCGCAGAAGGCACTCCTTTCCCTGATCCTGCGCATGACCGGCAACGGAAGCTTCGCGGGCCTGGCCGACGAGCCGCACGGCCGCCCCCTGCCCCGCCAGGACGGCGGCGACTTCCTCGGCCAGCGCGTCGTTACCGAGGACGGCCGGGTCGACCTCGCGCCGGCGGAGCTCGTCGAACAGAGCCGCAAGCTCGAGGCGGACTTCGCGAAGGAAGAGCGCGATGCGGGCGGCCTGCGCCTCATCACCAAGCGCCACGTGAAGACCCACAACAGCTGGACCCACAACCACGAGCACTTCGTCTCGGGGACGCTCCACACGAACCACCTCTACGTGCACCCGGAGGACGCGGAGCGCATCGGCCTCGAAGATGGCGCGCTCGCCGACGTCGAATCCGCGACGGCGACCGTCCGCCTGCCGGTGCGCCTCCTCGACGAACTCCTGCCGGGAACGGTCGCCATGCCCCACGGCTGGGGGCATCAGCACGCCCGCGGCCTCTCCGTGGCGAGCAAGACGAGCGGCGTGAACGTGAACCTGCTCGCAGCCGACGGCCCCGACTCGCTCGAGCGCGTGTCCGGGATGGCGCATCTGACGGGCATCCCCGTCGAGGTCCGGCCCGCGGCCGGGCCCCAGGCCGCCGACAGCTGGTCCGGCCTACCCGCCTCCGACGCCTGAATCGCGCGGTGAAGCCGCGTCCTTCCCGTCCTGCCCGAGCAGGACGGCGGGCAGGAGCGTCGTGTCCGCGACGAGGCAGATCACCACGACGACCGCCGTGACCCCGCCGAGGTTGCGCGTGAGCATGAACTCCGACAGCGCGAGCACGAGGAACCCGGCCGCGATCGCGACGCTCGTGTAGACGAGGGCCGGGAGCACGTGCTGGTAGGTGCCGACGAGCGCCGCCGCGCGCCCCACCCCCGAGCCCGTCTTCGGGTGGCGCCGGCGCCGGTAGCCGTCGACCACGTGGATCGTGTCGTCGACGGCGATGCCGAGGGCGAGCGTCCCCATGCACACGGTGCCGGCGTCGAGGGGAATCCCGAGCAGGCCCATCAGGCCGTAGATGATGCCGAGGGACGCGAGGTTCGGGACGAGCGCGATTCCCGCCACGAGCGGCGTCCGGAAGACCAGGAGCAGGATTCCGCCGATCGCGAGGATCGCGAGGGTGAGGCCGCGGATCTGGCCCCAGGCGATGGCTTCCTCCGCACGGGCGAACTCGAACATCACGCCGGTCGCGCGCGCGGAGAAGTCCTCGGGCCCGTTCGCCGCCCACCAGCGCTCCGCCTCCGAGGCGACGTCGAGCAGCACGCGCGAGCCGTTGTCGTTGGTGCGCACGAGCACGTTGGCCGAGAGCCGGTCGAAGGTGACCGTGTCCTGGAGATGGTCGAGGGATTCGAGCAGCAGCAGGTACTGGGCGACGAGGTCTTCGCCCTCGGGCAGGGGCTGGGAGGGGTCTTCGACGAAGCCGCCGTGGAGCTGGCGCAGCGGGTCGGCCATCGAGAGCACCTTGCCGACGTTCCGGTATTCCGAGAGATGCGCGGCCAGGGCGTCGATCGCCGCCAGGACGTCGGGCTCGACGACGCGGCGGCCGTCGCGCGACTCGATCACCACGTTCATCGGGCTGATCCCGGAGAAACGGTCGCGGATGGCTTCGTAGTGGTTGCGCATCTCGGAGCCGGGCGGCCACCAGCGCACGGCATCCGTCTCGACGTGCACGCGCGTGATGCCGAAGCCGGTGACGGCGAGCAGCACCGCCCACACCAGGACCACCTGGACGCGGAAACGCCCGAGCCAGGCGACGAGGCCGGGCGAGAACCGCTCGCGCAGGAAGCGGTCCCCCCCGCCGGCGTGGGCCGGGAGCGGGAACCAGCGCAGGAGCGCCGGGGCGAGCGTCACTGCCGCGGCGAGCACCGTCAGCACGCCGACCCCGCCGTACCCTCCGAGCGCGCGGATCGCATCGATGCGGATCGTGGTGATCGCGAAGAAGCCGACGGCGGTGGTGAGGCCCGAGAGCAGGATCGGCGGGATCACGGGCGCGATCGCGTCGACGAGGTCTTCGGTCTCGCGGAGCCCGCGCGCCGCCACCAGCACGTGCATGACGTAGGCGGTCCCGAGCGCCAGCAGCACGGAGGGAAGCATCATCCCGGTGAGCGTGATCGGCTCCCCCATGAAGCCCATCACGCCGAGGTTGATCCAGGAGCCGAGGCCGCTCGTCGCGAGCGGGACGAGGATGGCGCCGCCGCTGCGGAAGACCCAGGCGAGGAAGAGGCCGACGACGAGCAGCGTCACCGGCACGAAGGTCAGGATCTCCGTACGCGTGCTGCGCGCGGCGCGGTCTTCGTAGACCGGCACGCCGGAGACGGAGCCGTCGCGCTCGGACATGAGCGCAGCGGCCCGGGCGACCAGCGCTTCCTTCTCTTCGTCCGTGTTGTCGGCGGAGAGCAGGACGTTCACCGCGAAGCTCTTGCCGTCCGCGGAAACCAGGCTCGCCGGCGCGATGCGGTCTCCGCGCAGCGCAGCGCGGACGCCGTCGGGTGCGGCGGAGCCCGCCTGGAGGGCGGGGGAGAGGTCAAGGGAGCCGTCGGCGCCGCCCCGCACCACCGGCACGCTCGCGAGGCTGTCGACGCGCCGGACACCCGGCATCGCTTCGAGCGTGCGGGTCACCGCCTCCACGTCGGCGAGGGTCGCGGCGTCGAAGGGCGCAGGGGCATCCCAGGCGAGCACGATGATCTCGTCCCCGCCGAAGCGGTCGAGGCTCGACTGGTAGAAGGCCCAGGGCTCGCTCACCCGGTCGAGGAAGCTCGCCGGGGTCGTCGCGAACTCGAGCCGGACGACGCCGAAGGCGGCCACCACCGCCAGCCCGAGCCAGAGGGCGAGCACGGCGGCGGGGAAGCGGAGGCACCTCCGGACCCACCGTGCTGAACGCGAGACTCTCGCCATGCCCTCCCCTGACGTGGCTCGCGCCACGGGCGGTGAAAAAAGCGGCTTCCGCGGGCCGGCGTCAAGGATGTTCCCTCGCGGCCCGCGCTTCCCCGCGGGGAGTCGAGCGACTGCCGGTGTGTTGCCCGTGGGGTGGGTAGCGCGCTGCCGAGAAGTGGAAGCCCGCTACCCACAAAAAAACGAAAAAGTTTGCGATTTTCAGCGGTTTACAGTCACCAACCCCCGTCGTAAGATCACCTACATCCAACGGGAAGGGGACTGCGCCAGCGGTCTCTTCGCGTTCCTGTGCGATCGAGCCTTTGGCGTGGCAGCCGAAGGTGGAATACGACGATGCACGGGAAGCGCTCCCTGCTCTTGCTCTCGCTGTTGCTGATCGCACCCGGTAGTGCGAAGGCGCTGACTCTCAACGTGACCGGAGGCTCCGTGGACCTCGCCCAAGGCTGCTCCGACGCCTTCTGCTTCACGCAGTTGTACGAGCTCAACGCCGGTGGGAACGTGCTCGGCACGATCACGACGGACGGTGCCACGATCGACGTTGCCCTCGAGATTCCGCTCTGGTCCATCGCCACGATCGCCGGTCTCGATGGAGTGGTCGGCTCGATCGCCTTCCAGGACGTCACCTACACCGCGAGCTTCGCCCACAACGGTTCGCTCACGGACTTCAACGGCGCGGGCATCGGCACGGCGGTGGGGAACTACCAGCTCTTCGGGCCGACGATCCTGACGGTCCCGGTCCCGCTGAACCTCGCCCCGGCCATCGACGTCGACTGCGAGGAGACGGCGGTCAGCGTCTACAAGTGCGGCGTGATCATCGCGGGCCTGACCTTCCCGATCGACATCTCGAACACCGAGACCCGCTACGTGCCCCACACGATCGACCTGACGGCCACCGTCCCGGAGCCCGGCGCTTCGGTGATGGGGCTCACGGTGGGGCTCCTCGGCCTCGCGTACGCTCGCCGCAAGGCGTTGAACTAGCCGGCCCCCGGGCCGAGAGCTGAAGCTGAAGGTCCGGCCGAGCCGGACGGGAGAGAACGGATGCAGATTCGCACGATGAGCTGGTCGATGGCCCTGGCCCTTGTGGTGGCCGCGGGTACCGCGACGGCCGCTCCGATGACCTACGTCTTCCAGAGCGGCCAGATCCGGGTCGAGGCCAGCACCGGCGCTTCGGTGCTCGGGCTCTCGAACCTGGCCCAGCTCGACGGCTCGAGCGTCACGATCGACGCCGAGGCCGGCGTCCTGAACGACCTCGACCTCACCTCGAGCGGCCCCGTCGACATCACCCTCACGCCCGGCTACCTCGGCCTGACGGCGATGACCCTGACGGACCTCTCGCTCTCGGGCGGCCCGGGCGCGCTCAACCTGCTCATGGCGGGCCCGCCGGACCTCTACAGCTACCAGATCGATCCGCTGAACTTCTCGGCCAACCTCGACGCGTCGAACGGCGGGGGCCAGGTGATCGACGACCTCGCCATCTCGACCGACACCGACGGCTCGGGCTTCATCTCCCTCGACACGGTGGCGTCGGCCCTCTTCCTTCAGGGCGTGACGATCGGCGAGATCTCGCCGGCGGACCTCGGCATCGTGGGAGCGGGCGCCGACAACCTCGTGCTCAAGGCCGACTTCGTCTTCGTCGGCGAGGGCGTGATCCCGGAGCCGAACAGTGCGCGCCTGATGGGCCTCGGCGTGCTGGTCGTCGCCGCGGCGGCCATCGGGCGGCGCAAGCTCACCGCCTAGCGCTCGCAGCCGAAGCGAAACGAAAAAGGCCGGTGCCTCTCGGGGCACCGGCCTTTTTCGTGTTCGTCCTTCGCCGAGAGAAGGCGCTTTAGAGCGCGGCGGCCCGCAGCTGGCGCTTCAGGCGGTGGATCTTGCGCCGCACGCGCGAGAGCTGGGCCGAATCCTTGGCGTCGATGGCCGCAGCGCGCTCGGTCTTGAGCGCCACGATGCGATCCTTCAGCGCCTTGCGGTCGCCCGCCTCGACGTGCTTGTACTGGGTCTCCGGCACGTCGAGGGCCTTGCAGAGGCCGAGCACGAGCTCGTTGCGCGAGAGGTTCGAGAAGCCGGGCAGGCCGTCTCCCTCGAGGCCCTTCGCCATCTCGCGAAGCTCCGCGGTCGTCTTGTTGCGCAACTTCCTGAAGCTCTGTCCGGCCATCGTTCTCTCCTGTGCCGAGGTCGCGGCCCTCGGCCCGCTCGGGGGGCGGACTCTACCACTCCTGGGCCCGAGGGCCATCGAGGCCTCGAGCCGGAGCGGAGGCCCGGTTCGGGTTGGAAGTGGAGGCGGCCCGCGCCTCGCGGGACGCCCTGGGGCTACTTGCCGAGCTGCAGCTTCCCGTCGACGCCCACGGTGACGGTGCTCGTGCCGGGCTCGAGGACCGGCGCCGACTTCGCCTCCATCATGGCGCCCATGGCGCGAATCTGACGGGGCGAGGGAACCGTGCCGCTCGTCTGGATGTCGAGGTGGACGATCTTGTAGCTCCCGGCGCCGAGGCCCTCGCGCACGAGATCGGCGCGCGCCTTGAAGGCGCCGATCGCCTCCGCGATCAACTCGTTCTCGATCCGCTCGCGCTCGCCGGGCGAGACCGAGAAGTTCACCGACTGGAGCGTCACGCGCGTCTGGAGCACCCGCACGAGCTCCGTGATGCGGTCCATGTTGGTGCTCTCGATGCGCAGCTCCTGGGTCGCGCGCCAGTGCGAGATCTGCTGGTTCTTGTCGTAGACCGGGAAGGTGCGGTAGCCGCCGGTCTGGGCCCGCACGTCTTCGTAGTGCGTCGCCACCTCGGTCGCCCAGCCCATGATCTCGTTCATGCGGTACTGCAGCTCGACGGAGTCGTGATCCTCGAGCGTGTAACCGAACTGTGCCTGGATGCGGTCGTTCGCGACCTGGCGCGAGCGCTCCGCGCGCAGGGAGACGCGGTCGTAGTGATCGCCGCCCTTGTCCGCGAGGGCCGTTCCCGGTGCGGCCAGGCCCGCGAGCGCCAGCCCCAACATCCCAGCGCCAAGCGCTCCCCACGTCCGCCCGTACTTCGCCATCACTCGCTTTGCCTCCTGGTCGCGTTCCCGCGGCGGCCGGTGATCCGGCGCTGCGGCCTGCCAGGGTAGCGCCCCGGCGGGCCGTTAGGATAACGCCCCGTCCGCACGGGAACCCCGCGAAAATGGCGGGATGCGGGTCCTTCCTGCGGCTCGGGCGGGCCGTTCTTGCGCGTCGTTTTGCCCCCGAAAGCGGGCTTCCTCCGGCCCTCCCCGCGCCGGTAGAATGAACGGGCGTTCAACTCGATGGAGGCGTCCCGGAGACGGCCTCGTGGAGGCCTCCCGTGGCGACCAACTGGCAGACGGCGGACATCCTGAAGACCCCGATGGAGGTCTGCTGGCAGTTCGACTACGCGATCGACATCGACAAGCTCCGCAACCTCTACACCAAGGCCAAGAACCACCAGTGGGACGCGGCACGCGACATCGCCTGGGACACCGAGGTCGACCCCTCGAAGCCGATCCTCGACGAGAGCCAGTTCCTGTTCGACCGGCTCTCGGTGATCCAGGCGCTCTCCCCCTCCCAGCGGGAGGCCTTCACGGCGCACATGTCCTGCCACCTGCTCTCGCAGTTCCTGCACGGCGAGCAGGGGGCGCTCATGACCGCAGCCGCCCTCACCCACGCCGTCCCGGACTACGAGGCCAAGCTGTACGCCGCGACCCAGACCATGGACGAGGCCCGCCACGTCGAGGTCTACGAGCGCTACATCAACAAGCTCGCCGTCGTCTACCCGATCTCGCCCTGGCTGAAGCAGCTGATCGACGTGACGCTCCAGGCCGACCACTGGGTGAAGATCGCGATCGGCATGAACATGGTGGTCGAGGGGCTCGCCCTCGGCGCCTTCCACAACATGCGCGCGGCGACGACGTGCGACCTCCTGCGCACGATCACCCACAACGTCCTCCAGGACGAATCCCGGCACGTCGCCTTCGGCAACGTCTACGTGAGCGACGCCATCGCCCAGATGCACGCGGACGACCGCGAGGACATCGCGGACTTCGCCTTCGAGGCGGTGAAGCTCATGAGCGACGCCCAGGGCGGCCCGAAGGGCCAGGGGCGGCGGGCGCCGGACCCGGGCTTCCTGCAGATGCTCGCGACGGTCGGGATCGAGCCCAAGGACTTCCTGAAGAGCCTCCTCGAAGCGGGGGCGGCCGGTTTGCGGGCCGAGCTCCCGCCGGGACAGATCCACTCCTTCCGGGAGCTGATGATGCCGGCCCTCGTCCGCGTGGGGGCGGTCACGGAGCGGAGCCGCGAGCGCTTCGCCGAGGCGAAGATCCCGGTCTGGGACGACACGACGCGCCTCGACGCCCTCGAGGCGGCCGAGGAAGCGCCGGGCCTCGCCAACTGAGCCGCATCGCAGGCCCGCCAGTCAGGCTCCCCAGAAAAGATAAAGGCCCGAATCCGCAAGCGGATCCGGGCCTCCCTGGGAAGGGGATGTTGTGTTGTCATAGAGAAGTGGCTTCGGCCCGGCAGAAGTGTCACGCCGCGGGCAAGAAAGCCTCGTCAACACGCAAATAAAGCTCTCGGAGGGGCCCAGGGGCCAAAAGAGAAGGGACCGCGCGCTCTGGCCACGATCCCCTTCCCAGCGGGTGGCGGCCTCGGCGCGCGGTCCCCGAGTACGCCTCATTACATCGCAAGATGGATGCCAGCCCGCTCAGGGCGAGATCCCTTTGTTTTCAGGTAGTTAGGATTCCGCCCCACGCACCCGTGAAGGCATTCCGCTGCCCAGACTAGGAAATGTTTTTCCGTCGCCGGAAGCGGGCCGCCAGGGCGGGGAGCAGCAGGACCAGCTCCGGGCCGAGCCCGCAGCCCGGCGGGGACTCGGCGGTGATGTGGCCCGAGAGGCACTCGGGGTCCGCGGGCGAGCCGTCCCAGTCGATCCCGCCGTCCCCGTCGTTGTCGATCCCGTCGTCGCAGGCGGGGTCTTCGCGGATGGAGCCCGGGTGTCCGCATCCCGGGTCGGCCAGGTCGATCTCGCCGTCCCCGTCGTCGTCGAGCCCGTTGTCACAGGCGAGGGCGTCGGACCGCTCGAACAGGTCGGCCGCGTCGTCGCAGCCGAGGTCGGCCGTGTCGACGGCGCCGTCGCCGTCGTTGTCGATCCCGTCGTCGCACTCCGGGTAGCCGAGCTGGCCGAGGGCATCGCGCAGGTTCGGGCGGCCAGCGCCAGGGCTGGCGTAGGTCTCGGTCGCCTCGAGAACGCTCACCAGGGACGAGACGCTCGTTCCGGGCACCGCCTGCTGAAGGAGGGCCCAGGCGCCAGCGATGTGCGGCGCCGCCATCGAGGTGCCCGAGGAGTTCTGGTACTGATCGACCGTCTGGTATTGAGGCGCCAGGATGGACTGCCCCGGTGCATAGAACGTCATGAACGGGGCGCGGTTGGCGAAGGTTGCGGGGTTGCCCGTTTCGTCCCGGGTTGCGCTCACGCTCACGGCGGAGGAGATGCAGCTCGGTGCGGAGATCGCGTCGGTACACCCGACCCCGGAGCAACCGTTGTTCCCCGTCGCGATCACCGTCGCGATCCCGACCGAGCGCAGGTTGTCGATGATCGCCTTCTTCGCAGGGAAAGCGGCATCGCAGGCCGAAGTGTAGACCGCGCCGCCCAGGCTGAGGTTCACCGACGCGATCGTGTGGGAGTGGCGCAACGTCGTGTAGACGTAGGAAAGCGCCGCGTCGGTGTCGTGCTCCCAGGAGAGCGGGCACGGCGAACCGCCGCAGGAAGGGTGCGACCCCGGGAACTCCGAGGCGATCTGGATCGGGATCAGACTTGCGCCGGGCGCCACGCCGGGCAAGGTCGGCCCGGAGCCGACCGCGATGCCGGCCACGTGGGTCCCATGGAAGCAGTGAGCGGCGTAGGTGCAGGGCACGGCGGCCGCGGGGCCGAAGGCCGTGTCGCCACCCCCCGGACAGTCTCCGAAGCCGCCGCCCTGCGGAGCGCCGCCTGCGGTCGCGCCGTCGGAGAAGCAGGCCTCATCGACGAACTTCCCGGGCGGGAAGTTCTGATGGCCACCGTCCGTCCCCGTATCGAGAACGACGACCGTCTGCCCGGTTCCATCGAACCCGATCGCTTGCGCCTGGTCGGCCTGGATGATCTCCAGGCTCTCCGCGAGGCTCGGTGCGAAGACCCGGGATGCGCGAACGCTGCGTACGCGCGGCGAGCGCGCGAGCGCCTCGAGGGCCTCGGGGCCGACCGGCACCGCGAGGAACGGAACCTGTGCGTAGGGACGGACCGGACCGGCATCCGTTCCGCCGAGCTCGTAGATCGCCTCGATCTGGCGGGTGGCGACGCGGCGCCGCTGGCCGTCGAGGTCCGCGCGGCGGGCGATCCAGCCCTCGGGCACCGTCGGCTCCTCGAGCTCGACGATCACCATCACGCGGCCTTCTTCGGCGACCCGCTCCCGGAGCGCATCGTCGACCGCCTGGGCCGCGGCCGGAGGGGCCATCCACAGCGCAGCAAGCAGGGCGATCCAGCAGAGCGGGGCGCGTCCGGGCATGGCGGAGAGGATACCTCGAAACCGGTCCGCTCCGCGCGCGAGCCGGCAGCCGGCCGGCATCGCCCCGGACGGGCCACGGGTCCGGGCTTCGCTCAGCGCGCGATCGCCGCGACGGCGCCCTCCATGCTCTCGCGGAAGCGTCGCGCGAGGGTGCCCGTCACCAGGAAACGCGCCGGCGCCGAGGACTCGTTCTTCCAGCGGTGGGGGGCGTCGGCCTTGAAGTGCAGCGTGTCGCCCGCGGCGAGTTCGTGGGTCGCCTCGCCGACGCGGAAGGAGAGCACCCCCTCCTCCATCACGACGAGCTCCTCGCCGTCGTAGGAGATGGCGTCGCCGGAGGAAACGCCGGGGTGCACCGTCACGCGCCAGGTCTCGAGCGCCGGTTCGAAGAGATCCGCCGAGAGCCGCTCGACCACCATCGCCCCTTCGACGCCCAGCGGGTGACGATCCGCCGCGCGCTGGTGCACCGCCTCGAGCGCCTCGCCGCCGTCGTGGACGAGGTCGCCGGGCGGGCGGCCGAGCCCCCGGGCGAGCTTCAGGATCACCGCGACGCTCGGCACCATCTGGACGCTCTCGACCTTGTGCACGGTGCTCGTCGCGAGGCCGCTCTTCGCCGCGAGCTCCTGGAGCGTGAGCCCGCGCTCCTCGCGCCAGCGCCGCACGCGGCGGCCGATGCGCGCGAGCTCGACGTCGAGCGTCTCGTCGCGGTCGGGAGACCCGCTCACGGAACGATCCGATAGAGCACGGTGCCGCGGGCGACGCCCTCGCCGCCGCCGCCCGCGACCTCGACGTCGGCCCAGAAGCAGTCGCCCTCGCGCTGCACGAGCCGGCCATAGGCGACGAGATCGCCCGGGGGCACGGGCGCGACGATCTGGGCCTGGAGGCTCGGCGTCGAAGCCCGGTACGCGCCCGGGCCCGTCTCGGCCCAGGACGCCATGGCGCCCGTGGTGTCGAGCAGCGCCAGGAGCGCGCCGTCGTGGACCCGACCTTGGGCGTCGCCGTTCTCCGGCGTTGCCGGGAGGACGATGCGCGAACGCCCGCCCTGCATGTTCTCGATGCGCAGGCCGAGCCGGCTCATGAAGGGCGTCTTCACCACGTGGGGCCCCATGGGTCCGGGGTCCGCCGCACCGTCGTCGCCGGCCACCGGGAAGGCGCGCTCGGCCGGGGCGTCGGGCCGCAGGACCACCGTGGCGAGCGCTTCGGCGATGGGCTTCCCGTCCTCGGTCGCCGTGGTGACCGAGACGAAGCAGAGCGTCTTCCCGCGACGCAGGAGACGCGCCTCCGCCACGACCGTCTCACCCTTCGCGGCGGCGAGATAGGCGATCTGGATCTGGCCGACGCCGAGCGGGGCCGTCGCGCTTTCGAAGGCGCTCCGCGCCACGGCGCGCGCGCCGATCGCGGAGACCGAGGCCGCCACCCCGCCGTGGAGCACGTCGCCGGGGTTCGTGTTCTCGGTCTGGAACGGGAGGGTCAAGCGGAGCCCGTCGGGCCGGGCGGCATCGAGCGCGAGGCCGAGGCGCCGGGCGTAGGGCGCCCCCTCGACTTCCGCTTCCACCGCGCTCCGCACGTCGCCGCTCACACCGCTCACGATTCGGGAATCAGGCATGAATGGATCGACTCCTCGCCGGGGATCTCCCGAGAAAGCGTGCGGATGGCGAGCTCCGCCTCGCGCAGCGGGAAGCGGTGGGTGTGCATCTGCTCGACGGGAACGCGGCCCGACTCGAGCAGGCGGATCGCGCTCCGGTAGCCCGAGGAGGTCACGCCGATCGCCCCCCGCATCACGATCTCCTTGAGCACGATCTTGTCCGAGATGAAGTCCGGGATCGGCTTGAAGCCCTTCACGCCGGCCAGCACGACGGTGCCCCCGGGCCGGACGCAGTCGATCGAGTCGCGCACCGGGCCCGTGGCCCAGGCCGTCACCTCGACCACGACGTCGGCGCCGCGGCCGTCGGTCAGCTCGCGCACGCGATGCTTCAGATCCTCGTTCTCGACGTCGATGGTGGCGTCGGCCCCGAACGCCCGCGCGAGCTCGAGCTTGCGCGCGTCGGCCGCGAGCCCGGTGACGATGATCTTCGCCGCGCCCGCCTCCCGCGCGGCAATCACGCTCGCGAGCCCGCGCTGACCGGGGCCGAGGATCAGCACGACGTCGCCCGGCCCCGTGCCCGGGATCTCCACCGCCCAGCGGTAGCCGGCGCCGAGCGGGTTGAACATCACCGCGATCTCCGGCGGCAGGGCCGGATCGATGCGATGGACGATGCTGCGCGGGTCGAGCACCAGGTACTGGCTGTAGGCGCCGAACAGACCGTGCTCGTGATCGAGCGGCACGTAGGAATAGACGCGCTTCCGCGTACAGAGGTGGTAGTCGCCCGAGCGGCAGACCTCGCAGTGCTGGCAGGGCAGCATGGTTTCGACGGCGACCCGGTCGCCGACGTCGACGCCCCAGCGCCGCGCGGCGCGCTCGCCGATGGCCTCGACGATGCCGAGCGGCTCGTGCCCGGGGATGGCCGGCATGGGCGTTCGCAGGACGCCCTCGAACTGCTCGGCGTCGCTCCCGCAGATGCCGCAGGCCTCGATGCGCAGGAGCGCCGTGTCCTCGGTCAGGTCCGGGATGGGCAGCTCCCGGGCCTCGAGCACGCGGGGAGCGGTCTGGACCATCGCCAGGGTCGTGCGGGGCGGGGCCATGGGCTGAATTCTCCGATCGACTCTCGATTTTTCCTATTGTATAAAGGCCGGGCGCCCGACTCCAGCCGGAAATCCAGCCATGAGTTCCCTGCCCTCCCCCGTCTCCCGTGCGCCGTCCGCCCCGACCGCTCTCTCGGCCGAGCAGCTCGAGGAATACGAGACCCGCGGCTACCTGGTGCTGCGCGGCCTGTTCGATGCGGCCGAGGTCGCCCCGTGGCGCGAACGCTTCGCCGCCATCGTCGAGGGCGAGACCGAGCCCGCCGAAGGGATGCTCGTCATGCGCGACGTCATGGTCGCCAAGGGCGCCGTCACGCCGGCCTCGCGCGCGGCCGGCATCGCCAAGATCCAGGACTTCCACAACGACCCGGTCCTCTTCGACGGCTACGTGCGCAACGAACGGCTGCTCTCGCTCCTCGAACCGCTGACGGGCCCGGACATCAAGTCGATCCACACCATGCTGATCAACAAGCCGCCCGGCGTGGATGGACGGCACCCGCTCCACCAGGACATGCTCTACTTCCCCTTCCGGCCCGCGAACGCCGTGGTCGGCAGCTCGACGGCGCTCGAACCCTGCACGCGCGAGAACGGCTGCCTCGTGGTCGTGCCCGGAAGCCACCACGCCGGGCTCCTGGCCCACGAGAACCCCGAGTGGGAGTGGTTGAACATGGGCTACTTCGGCGCGAAGACCGACGCGGCCGAACGCGAGGAGCGCGTCCACGTCGAGATGGAGCCGGGCGACACGATCCTGTTTCACCCGTACCTGCTGCACGGCTCCGGGCGCAACCGGACCGAAGGCTTCCGGCGCATGATCCTGGCCCACTTCGCGAGCGCCCGTTGCCGGTACCTCGCGGATGGCCACCCGATCCTCGCGAGCCGCCCCTACACCCTCGTTCGCGGCCGCGAACACGAAGGGTGCATCTGATCGGCGGGGGCGCGTGATATAAGGGCCGGGAGGAGGTTCCCATGGCGACCGTTCCCGGCATGCTCGGCCCGATCGAGACGAGCGAGCTCGGTTTCACGCTCATGCACGAGCACGTGCTGATCGCGAACCCGGCCATGCGCAAGGCCTTTCCGGATTGGATCGACCCCGAAGCCCACGTCGAGAAGGCCACCGCCGAGGTCCTCGCGGCAAAGGAACGCGGCGTCACCACCATCGTCGACCTCACGCCGATCAACCTCGGGCGCGACATCGAAATCATCCGCCAGGTCGCCGAACGCGCGCAGATGCAGATCATCGCCGCGACGGGGCTCTACTGGTCCGAAGAGCCCTGGCTCGCCGCCTGGCCGCCCGACGCGCTGGTCGAGTGGCTGCTGCGCGACCTCACCGAGGGCATCGAGGGCACGAACGTCCGCGCCGGCATCATCAAGTGCGCGACCGACCACCTCGGCGTGACCGAGATCAACGAGAAGCTCCTCACCGTCGCCGCGCGCCTGCACCGGCAGAGCGGCGCGCCGATCTCCACCCACACGAGCGTCGAACACGGCGTCGGCCCGAAGCAGCAGGACGTCTTCGAGCGCGAAGGGGTCGACCTCTCCCGCGTGGTGATCGGCCACTGCGGCGACAGCCAGGACCTCGGCTACCTCGAATCGATCCTCACCCGCGGCAGCACGATCGGCATGGACCGCTTCGGCATCGACATGATCCTGCCGACGAAGCAGCGCGTCGACACGATCGTCGAGCTCTGCAAGCGCGGCTACGCGAACCAGATGGTGCTCTCGCACGACGCGTGCTGTCACATCGATTGGTTTCCCGGCATCGACATGAGCACCGTCGCCCCACGCTGGAACTTCCGCCACATCTCCGACGACGTCGTGCCGGCGCTGCTCGAGTGCGGCGTCTCCCAGGCGGACGTCGATACGATGACGGTCGCGAACCCGCGCCGGATCTTCGAAGCCCAGGGCGCCTACTGAGAAGCGCCGCCTCCGAGGCGGAAGCTGAAGATCACCGCGGGCTCGGCGTCGGGCGTCCCGCCCGCGGATTCGTAGAGCGCCCGCGCCGCGCCGTTGCCGGCCTCGGTCGCCACCCAGGCTTCGCGGCAGCCGAGCTCCTCGCCGCGGCGGAGCAGCCGCTCGACCAGCCGCTTCGCGAGGCCCTGACGCCGGTGGGACGGCGCCACGCCGACCTCGTGGATGAAGAGCTCGGCCGGCTTGTCCGGGTGGACGTAGTGGATGCCCGAGGCGAATCCGACCACGAGCCCGCGGTCGAGGCCCACGGCGAGGTGGTGCCGCGGGTCCGAAAGGAATTCCGCGAGGGAGGCCGGCGCGATCGGGTCATCGAAGACCTCCTCGGCCACGAGGTCGAGGACGGAGGCGTCGCGTGCGCCGAGGAGCCGGATCTCGACGGGGCGGCCCTCGCTCATGCGGCGCTAGGCGAGGAACCGCTCGCGGATTTCCGGCGTGGGCACGAGGCACTCGTCGCTCTGGCCGAACCAGCGATAGCGGCGCTCGGCGAAGCGGTCGTAGAACCAGTTGCGGATCGGCGGCGGGACGAGCAGGAAGACCGAGAGCAGGGGCCAGGCCCCGGACAGGCGGCGGACGATGCGCAGCGCCGCGCTGCTCTTCAGGTGCACGCGTTCCCCGTCGACGAGGACCATCGTGTCGAGGGCGTCGGGGTCGAGACCGAAGCGCTCCTGCACCTCCCGGCCCGTCTCGGACTGGAGCGAGGCGAAGCGCAGGCGCCCGGCCGGATCGCGCTCGATCAGGAAGCGCACGGCGTCGCTGCAGAAGTTGCACACGCCGTCGAACAGCACCACGTTCGGCTCCATGGGGGGAGGATACCGCGCCGGCTAGCGGGACGCCTCCGAGCGGCAGCGGGAGAGAACCGCCTCGACGAACCCGGACTTCGCTTCGGTGTAGGCCAGGCGATCGTCCCGGTGCCGCGCCGCGAGCTCTCGTTTCAGAGCGGCGTACTCCGCGGCCGCGGACGCGTGTCTGCGCAGATGGTCGCGGAAGGCCAGGTGGTCGTTCCAGAAAGGCGTGCCGATCTCGACGGCGTGGAGATGGTGCGTCCGCGGCCGCGCCTCGGGCTTCGCAAGGAAGCGCCGCTCGGGGAACACCGCTTCGTGTTCGGGCACGTAGTGCCAGCCGTCGCTCTCGAGCGCGCCGAGGCAGGCCTCGAACTCCGCGAGCCGCGCGACGCCGACCAGGAGGTCGAGGATCGGCTTCGCCGCGAGCCCGGGCACCGCGGTGCTGCCGACGTGCTCGATGCGGGCGCTCTCCGGCAGGAGCCCGCGCAGGCGGTCGCGCGCCCTCTCGAAGCGATCCGGCCAGGCCGGGTCGTAGTCGACGATGACGACGCGATCGCTCAAGGCGCTAGGCGCCCGCTTCCGCCGCGGTCTCGCGGTACCAGGCGACGGTCCGGGCGAGCCCGTCCTCGAGCGAGTGGCGCGGCGCGAAGCCCAGGGACCGCAACCGGCCGACGTCGGCCATCCAACTGCGCGAGCGGCCCGCCGCCTCCGCCGCACCGAACGCGACCTCGGGCGAGCCGCCGAAGGCGTCCGCCACGGCCTGGGCGAGCTGACGAATCGTGAGCGGCACGCCGCTCGCGACGTTCACCGCCTCCCCCTGCCCCGGCGAATGCTCCTGGACCGCGAGCAGCGCGCGCACGGCGTCCTCGACGTAGAGGAAATCGCGGACCTGGCCGCCGTCCCCGAGCACTTCGAGGCGCTTCGGGTTCGCGGCGAGCTTCGCGATCAGGTCGTAGACGACGTGCTTGCGGAGCCCCTCTCCGTACATGGAGAAGATGCGCGCGCGGCGGGTGCGCAGACCGTGCTCGCGCGCGTAGAGCTCGGTGTAGGACTCGGCCATCCACTTGCTCGCGCCGTAGGGGGCGACGGGGTCCGCGGGCTGGCTCTCCCGGCACGGGCCATCGAGGGCTTCACCGTAGATCGCCGCCGTCGAAGCCAACAGGAAGGACGCCGCGGGCGAGACCTTGCGCAGGGCCTCGAGCAGCCGAAGCGTCACCCCGGCGTTGAGCCGGAAGTCGAGCTCGGGCCGCTCGACGGAGAGGGGCACCTCGGCGTTGCCGGCCAGATGGAAGACGCCGTCGTAGCGGCCTTCGGCGAGGAGATCCTCGAGGTCGTCCTCGAGCAGATCGACGACCCGCACGGAGACCTCGGCCGACGGCGCCCCGGCGACGCGATCGGCGATCGTCACCTGAGCGCCCCGGGCCCGGAGCGCCGGAACGAGGTGGCCGCCGAGGAAACCCGCGCCGCCGGTCACGAGAAAGTGCTGGCCGTTCATGCCCGCCACGGGATCGTCCATGCCCGCCACGGGATAGCACGGTCACGAAGGCGCGTGTTCCACCACGACCTTCAGCGCCGCGGGCGTGCCGGCGGTCGCGAAGGCCTCGGCCAATGCCTCGGGGCCGAAGCGGTGGGTGACGAGGCGCGGCCCGAGCTCGTGGAGCCGAGGGTGGGCGACGAGGCAGGCGACGGCCGCCGCGAAGTCCCCGCAGCGGGAGGTTCCGAGCACGAGGCCGCGGCCCGCGACGTGGCGCAGCAGCGGCGCGTCGTCGTCCGCCGCCGCCGGGTCCACGTGGATCGTTCCGCAGGGCGGGACGGCCGCCTCCTCCCGGCCCGGCTCGGGCCGGATGGCGGCGTCGGCCTCGGCGGCGTTGCGCACCACCACGGCGGCGGCGTCCTCGAGCCCGGCCTCGCTGCCGCGCAGGCGCTCGAAGCGAAGCTCGTCGACCACGGCTTCGGTGAGGTGCGTGAGCCCTCCGGCGGGCCGGCCGTGGGTCGACTTCAGGTGGAGTTCGCGGCGCGCGCCGGGAAGCGCGCGGGCGAAGCCTTCGGCCGTTCCGGTCGTGTCGAACACGACGTCGGCGAAGCCCTCGGGAAGCGGAGCATCGCCCTCGAGCAGCAGGACTTCGTCCGCGCCCATCGCGCGCGCCAGGGGACCGAGGCCTTCGCGGCGAACGCAGGCGACGATCTCCACGTCGATGCCGCGGCGCACGCGCTCGGCCGCGAGGGCCGCCAGGAGCAGCATCCCGAGACGCCGCGGCCCGAGCACCGCCACGCGATCCCCCGCCCGCCAATCCGCCCGGCCGGCCGCGTGGAGCGCCGCCGCGAACGGCTCGACGAGGGTCGCCGTGTCGTCGGGCAGGGCGTCCGGAACGGCATGGACCGCGCGGACCGGCGCCAGCACGAAGGGCCCGAAGCCTCCGAGCAGATCGTGGATGCCGAGCACGCGCCGCTCCGGACAGTGGTGGCCGAGGCCCTCGCGGCACCGGGAACAGGGAGCGACGCCCCGGGCCACGCAGGAGGCGTTGATCTCGACGACGAAGCGCCCGCCCGCCTCGTCCTCGGCGAGCACCTCGTGGCCGATCACCTGGGGCAGCGGGAACGGCAGGAAGCGCCGGGCCAGATCCGTGGCGCACACGCCGCAGCGGCGCACCCGCAGCAGCCGGTAGCCGGGGCCGAGCGCCAGATGCGCACCCTCGTTGCGCGAGACCTGCCAGCCCGCTTCCGTGCTCCCGGCGTAGCCGAAGCGGGCCGGGGCGAAGCCGCCGTCCGCCCGGTGTTCGAGGGCGCGGAAGTCCGCCGCTGCCGATGCGAAGCCCGGGGCCATTCCGCGTGATAGCATGCCGCGCCGTGAGCATCCGGACCCCACACGCGCTTTGAATCCCCGAAACAAGAAGATTCTCGGGATCGTCGTCCGGACGGTGGTCGGCGTCGGCATCATGCTGCTCATCCTGCGCAGCGTGAGCCTCGACGATTGGGCCACGCTCGACGACGGCCGCGAGCTGCGGGTCACGAACTGGGCCGAGATCAAGGACGACCCGCGGCTCGAGGACCCGGCCGCCGCGAGCGAGCTCTTCATCGAGATCGAGGGCGAGAGCGCCCCGCTCCCGCTCTCGCGGGTGGCCCGGGACGAGGACGGCAACCTCCGCATCGCGGTCGGCCTCACGACGGCCGCACGCAGTGCGGAGCCGCGCTGGATCTGGCTCTCGCTCCTGTGCTTCGCGCCGGTGCCTTTCCTGCAGTCGATCCGCTTCCGCTGGATCGTGCAGGCCCAGGACATCTCGCTCTCCCTCTGGGAGTCCATGAAGCTCGTCTACGCCGGGAACTTCCTGAACTTCGTGGCGCTCGGGAGCACCGGGGGCGACGTCTTCAAGGCCTACTACGTCTCGACCCACACGGACCGCAAGACCGAAGCCGTCACCACCGTGCTGCTCGACCGCGCCGTCGGCATGGTCGGGCTGGTCGTGATCACCCTGCTCGTGATGCTGCTGCGCATCGACGACCCGAAGATCCGGATCTGGGTGCCGTGGATCGCGCTGCTGAACGTGGGGCTCCTCGCCGGCGTCTTCGTCGCGTTCTCGCGGCGCGCCCGGGCCCGCCTGCGGGTCGACGACTGGCTTCCGAAGCTGCCCTTCGGCGCCCAGCTCGCGCGCATCGACGCCGCCGTGCACCGCATGCGCGGCCACCCGCGCCTGCTCGGCGCCGCGCTCGCGCTCTCGGTGCTGCTGCAGGGGCTCGCGGTCACGGCGTTCATGCTGGCCGGGCTCGGCCTCGGCATGCGCGGCGGGTTCGCCGCGTACCCGGACTACCTCGTCTACCTCTCGCTGGGGCTCCTGGTGGCGGCGATCCCGGTCTCCTACCAGGGGCTCGGGACCCTCGACGCCACGCTCCAGGTCTTCTTCCGCGGGACGTACGGCAACTTCTCCCAGGTGCTCTTCCTGGGCGTCGCCATCCGCCTCGTCCAGCTCGTCTGGTCGTTGCCGGGCGCGATCGTCCCTCTCACGGGCGCACACCGCCCGAGCGAGGAGAAGCTCGCCCAGATCGCGAAGATCGCGGAAGGCGAGCCTCCGCGCACGGAGTAAAGGCGCCGAGTCAGCCCTTGAGGGGACGCCGAGTCAGCCCTTGAGAATCAGCCCTTGATGAAGGCGTTGGTCTCGTCGTGCGCGACGCTGTCGCGCATCTGGAACGGCGGGCTCTTCATGTAATAGGCCGAAGGCGCCTCGAGCGGGCCGCCGTGCTTGCGGTCGAGACCGAGCTTCGCGCAGCGGATGGCGTCGATCACGACGCCGGCGCTGTTGGGCGAATCCTGTACCGAGAGGCGCATCTCGAGCTCGATCGGCGCGCCGCCGAAGCCCTGCCCTTCCATGCGGATGAAGCAGACCTTGTTGTCGTTCTGCCACGGCACGTAGTCCGAGGGCCCGATGTGGATGTTCGAGTTCTCGAGCCGCTCGTCGAGCTGCGACTGCACGGACTCGGTCTTCGAGATCTTCTTCGAAGCCAGGCGCTCCCGGGCGAGCATGTTCAGGAAGTCCGTGTTGCCCCCGGTGTTCAGCTGGTAGGTGCGGTCGAGCTTCACGCCGCGGTCGCCGAACAGGCGGGTCAGGGTGCGGTGCACGATGGTGGCGCCGACCTGGCTCTTGATGTCGTCGCCGACGATCGGGACGCCGGCCTCGCGGAAGCGCTTGGCCCACTCCGGGTCGGACGCGATGAAGACCGGCACGCAGTTCACCATGCCGACGCCCGCCTCGAGACAGGCGGCCGCGTAGTGCTTCACCGCTTCCTCGGAACCGACGGGCATGTAACAGACGAGCACCTCGGCGCCCGCGTCGCGCAGGGCCTGGGCCACGTCCACCGGCGGAGCGTCGGCGGCGCGGAAGGCGCGGTCGTCCGGGTACTCGCGCATGTGGGGCGCGACGCCGTCGAGCACCGGGCCCATCTGGACCTCGACGTCGGAGACGGGCGGCTTGCCCTCGAAGATCAGCGTGCAGTTCGGGTCGGCGAAGATCGCCTCTTCGACCGGCCGGCCCACCTTGCGGTGGTCGATGTCGAAGGCCGCGACGATCTGGATGTCGGTCGGACCGAAGGCACCGATCTTCGGATGCATCAGGCCTGCGACGTCCTGGTCGTCGTGGTTCTTGTAGAAGTGAAGTCCCTGAACCAGCGAGCTGGCACAGTTCCCGATGCCGGCGATGGCCACCCGAATGGGCTGCATACGTGTCCCTCCGCGTCCGACCACCGCGGTGGCCCGTGCGGGGCGGAGGATACCCCGGGTGGCGGGGGACGGGAGACCCCCCACCCTGTGAAAGTTCGGTAAGACGGGGCGGCCGGCCCGCACCCGCACGGGGGCCTTCCCCTCCGGCTCGGGGCTTCGGAACGCGTTGCGGGGGAAGCGCGGCCTAGAGGAGCTGGAGCAGCAGCCCGAGGTTCTGGTTCGCCTGGGTCAGCACCGCGACGCCCGCCTGCTGCACGATCTGATTGCGTGTCAGGTTGGCGACTTCCGAGGCGTAGTCGGTGTCGACGATCCGGGATCTCGCCTGGGAGGTCCCTTCGATCTGGACGCCGAGCACGCGGACGGCGGATTCGAGGCGCCGCTGGGCGCTGCCGAACTGGGCGCGGAGGCTCGAGACCTGGGAGATGGCGCTGTCGAGGGTCCCGAGGGCCCCGCTGGCGCCGGCGGCCGAGGAGACGGCGAGCGCGTCGATGCCGAGGTCCGCCGCGGTGGCGTTGGCGCCGCTGACGGTGATCGTGTCGCCGCCGTTCGCCCCGACCTGGATCGTCGTGTCCGTCCCGGTGAGCGGGTTCCGGCCGTTGAACTCGGTGGTGTTGGCCAGACGCGTGATCTCGCTCCGAAGGTCGCCGAACTCCTGCTCGAGGCTTGCGCGCTCGCTCGAGCCGAGGGTGCCGTTGGCGGCCTGCACGGCGATCTCCCGCATGCGGATCAGCAGGTTCGAGGTCTCGCCGAGGGCCGAGTCCGCGACCTGGGCCAGGGCGATGCCCTGCCCGGCGTTGTTCTGGGCGGCCCCGAGGCTGACGATCTGCGCCCGGAAGGATTCGCTGATGGCCAGCTCGGCCGCTCCGTCGGCGGCGGAGTTGATCCGGCGGCCCGAGGAGAGCCGCTCGAGCGACCGGTTCAGGGCCTCGCCCGCCCGCAGCAGGTTCCGCTGAGCGCCGAGACCGGCAAGATTCCCGATTCGGAGTCCCATGACTCGCCTCCCGGCCCACCGGCTCCGATCGGGCGCGGTGTAGCCAAAAACCAACTATCATGGGCGGCATCGTCCGGCGTGCCGGCCGGGTGTAGGCTTTTCGCAACTTTCAGAATGAAACTGGGGCGGGGTTGGGAGCGGCGCTCCGCGAAAACCCGGCCCCCCGCCTGAGGGGAAACCCGGGCCCTGGCCGCACCCCAAAGGCTAAACTGCCGCCCGCCCTGGGGCGTTCGTTCAGTCCAACCGATCGTTTACGGGTCCAGTCCAGCCGATCGTTCACGGGAAGAGGGAACCGTGCGCCACCGCCTTGCCACCACCACCGCCCTGCTGCTGGCCGCGCTGATGCTCGGCCCGGGCTGCGCCAGCCAGCAGGGCCCGCCGGGCACCGTCGCCGGCACGCCGGCGGACCTCGAGTACGACGAGCTCTTCGACGACCCGATCGAGCCCGAGATCAACGACCCCTTCGAGGCGGTCAACCGGCGGATCTTCAACGGCAACCGGCGTTTCGACCGCTACCTCGTGAACCCGATCTCCGAGGCCTACGCCTTCGTCGTCCCGAAGGTCGCCCGCCGGGCGATTCGTCGCGTGTTCGTGAACCTGAACTCCCCCGCCGTGCTGGTGAACGATCTGCTCCAGCTCTCGCCGAAGCGCGCGAGCGTGACCGGCGCCCGTTTCGTGATCAACTCGACGGTGGGCGTGGCCGGCCTCTGGGATGCCGCGGACCGCATCGGCCTCGAGGGCCATCACACGGACTTCGGAATCACGCTGGCGAAGTACGGCGTCGGGAGCGGGCCCTACCTCGTCCTGCCGCTGCTCGGCCCGACGACCGCGCGCGACGCCTTCGGTGACCTCGTCGACCTCGCCTTCCTCCCCCAGACCTGGTTCATCGGGCCGACGACCTGGGTCTTCGCCGCCTACCAGGGGAGCGACGGCTTCACCCTGCGGGACCTGCACTCCGAGGCCCTGAAGGCCCTGGAGGAAAGCTCCGTCGATTTCTACGTGGCGATGCGCTTCGCCTATCTGAGCAACCGGGCCAACGAGATCAACACGGTCTCCGCCACGGCCTCCGACGACGACGCGCCCGCCGTCGGCGCCGCGCCCTACTCGGTGCACGGCGACCCGCTCTACGCGGACTGATCCAGGCTTCCTAGGAGGAGGGCGCTTCGGCCTTGCCCGAGGCGAGGTCGGCGACCTTGCCCTCGAGGATCTCGACGAGCTTCTCGAAGCCGTCCCGCTTGATCACCGAGGAGTACTCCGAGCGGCGCAGGGCCAGCTCGCTCACGGTGCCGCGCAGGAGGACGTCGATCACGCGCCAGCCCGCGATCCCGCGGTGCAGGCGGTAGTTGATCTCGACGGGGTCCTCACCGTCCGTTCGGTGGAGGCGCGTGCGCACGAAGACCGTGTCGCGCGGCGCCGCCTGCTCGGCCACGATCTCGAAGGTCTCTCCGGTGTAGCCGGAGAAGCGGCTCGCATAGGTCGCGAGCGTGAAGCGGTAGAAGATGTCGCGCAGCTGTTCCTGCTGCTCGGCCTCGAGCTTCCGCCAGTGGCTGCCGACGGCCTTCTCCGCCATGAAGTCGAGGTCGAAGGTCCGCTGGAGCCCGGGCCCGAGCTTCTCGTAGCGGCCCTCGTAGCCGAGGGTCTCCGCGTCCTTCATGATCGCGAGCAGATCCCCGTGAAAGGCTTCGATGACCTTCGAAGCTTCCCCGTCGAGATTGTCGGCCTGGGCCGGCTCGGCCCCGACGCTGGCCCAGCCGAGCAGGGCAGCCCCGAGGGTCCCCAACAGGAAGCTTCTTCGTGAGGCGCGCAACGTTTCCATCGTCTCCCTACGACGCGCGAAGGCGTCGTTTGATTCAATGCCACCTGGGGGCGAACCGTCACGGGCGGCCCGCTCGAGCGACCCGCTTCAGCCGGTCCACTCGACCGCTTCACGCCGCCCCGCTGCGACCGCTACAGTCCGGCCGGCATGGCTCCGGCCCGGCTCGTCCGGTCCGTGGAGCCCGGGCCCGCCGGAGGCGGAGTCTAGCAGGGGTCGCCCGCGGGCCGCGCGGGGGGCGGAGGCGCAAAGGCGGTGAACAACCCGATCGAGACCCATCTCGGCCGCTGGCTCGGCGTCTGGCTGGAGTTCGTTCGCGCTCACGCCCGGGCCGTGATTGCACTCACGCTGGTCGCCTCGGCCGCCTCCCTCTCCTACACGGTCACGCACCTCGGCATCGACTCCGACGACGCCGCCATGCTCTCGGACGAGCTCCCCTTCCGTGCCCTGCGCAACGATTTCCACCGCCAGTTCCCGCCGCTCGCGGACCCGATCCTCATCGTCGTCGACGGCGACACGCCGGGCCGGGCCCAGGATGCCGCCGAGCGCATCGCCTCCCGGCTCCGGGAGCATCCCGAGCAGATCGCGAGCGTGTTCGTGCCGGGTGGCGGCGAGTTCTTCGCGCGCCACGGCCTCCTCTACCTGCCCCCCGAAGAGCTCGACGCGCTCGCCGACCACCTGACCGAAGTCCAGCCCTACCTCGCCGAACTCTCGAGGGACGGAAGCCTGCGCGGCTACGTCGGGATCCTCGGGGAAGCCCTCGACGCGGCCCACGGCACCGACGGGCGCGGCCGCGACCTCGTCGGCGTCCTGACCCACCTGGGCGCCGCCTTCGAGGCCGCCGTCGCGGGGCGGCCCCACAGCCTCTCGTGGACGGACCTCATCCTCGACCGCCCGAGCACGCCGGAGGATCGGCGGCGGCTCGTGATGGTCGAACCCGTGGTCGACTACCAGGCGTACCAGCCCGCGGCGACCTCGATCGAAACCATCCACGCGGTGCTCTCCGAGCTGGGCTTCGACGATTCCGACAACGTCCGCGTGCGCATGACCGGCTACCTGGTGCTCGCCTACGAAGAGATGGGGCTTGTCGCGAACCAGGCGCGCCTCGCCGGCCTGGCCTCCTTCCTGCTGGTCTCGGTCATCCTGCTGCTCGCGATGCGCTCGCCGCGACTCGTGCTCTCGGCGGTGGCGACGCTGCTCGTCGGATTGATCCTGACGGCCGGCTTCGCGACGGCCGCGATCGGGTACCTGAACCTGATCTCCGTCGCCTTCGCCGTGCTGTTCATCGGGCTCTCCGTCGACTTCGGCATCCACTTCTGCATCCGCTATCGCGAAATGTCGCAGCAGGGCCTTGCCCACGGCGCCGCGCTGCGGGACACCGGCGACGTCGTCGGCAGCTCGCTCGTGCTGTGCGCCGCCACGACGGCGATCGGCTTCTACGCCTTCGTTCCGACGGACTACAAGGGCGTCGCGGAGCTCGGCCTGATCTCGGGCACGGGCATGATCATCAGCCTCGTGTGCAACCTCACGCTGCTGCCCGCGCTGCTCTCCCTCGGGCCGGAGCGCGCCCCGGGCGTGCGCGCGCGCGGGGCTTCCCCGCCGTGGGTCGATGCCGCGGCCCGCCTGCGAGGCCTGCCGGTGCGCTACCCGCGCGTCGTCTGGGCCGGGGCCCTCGTCGCCGCGATCGCGGCCGGCGCGGTGCTGCCCGACATGCGCTTCGACCGCGACCCGGTGAAGCTGCGCGATCCGTCGGCGGAGTCGGTCCAGGTGTTCCAGGAGCTCCTCGAGCGCGGCTCCATGTCGCCGTGGAGCGCGCACGTCGTGGTCGAGAACGAAGCGGAAGCCGATCGGCTGGCGGCCGAGTTCGAGGCACTGCCGACGGTCGAGCGAGCGCTCGGCCTCGCGGACTTCGTTCCGAAGGACCAGGCGCTGAAGCTCGCGATCCTCGAGGACGTGTCGTTCTTCCTCCAACCGATCGCCGAGAACGTCGAGCGCGTTCCGCCGCCGACGACGCAGGAACAGCTCGCTGCCCTCGCCCGCTTCGACGAACGCCTCGCGCGGCTCTCCCAGGCGCGGGGCGACCCGGCCCTGCGCGCCGCCGCCGAAAGGCTCCATCGGGCGGTCACCGCGTTCCTCGCGGACGTCGGCACGGACGCCGAGATGCGGATCGCCTCGCTCGAGGAGTCGGTCCTCGGAACCCTGCCGGGGCGCTTGAACATGCTGTTCCAGGCGATCCGGGCGGAGGAGGTCACCCTCGAGAACCTGCCGCTCGACCTCGTGAGCCGCATGGTCGCGCGCGACGGCCGCGTCCGGATCGAGGTCTTCCCGAAGGAGAACCTCTCGGACGGCGACGCGCTCGAAGCCTTCGTGAACGACGTGCAGACCGTGGCGCCCAACGCCATCGGCAACGTCGTCGTGATGATCGAGTCCGAGCGGGCCGTCGTGCGCTCCCTGCGTCAGGCGCTCCTCACGGCGATGGCCATCATCACGGTGCTGCTGCTCTTCCTGTGGCGCACGGTCATCGACACGCTGCTCGTCATGGTGCCGCTCTCCCTCGCGGCGATGCTCACCGCCGCGACGGCAACGCTGCTCGACATCCCGTTCAACTTCGCCGACGTGATCGTGATCCCCCTGCTCCTCGGCATGGGGGTCGACAGCGGCATCCACCTCGTGCACCGCTACCGCACGGCCGCTCCCGCCAGCGGGAACCTGCTCCAGACGACCACCGCCCGCGCCGTCACGTTCAGCGCGCTCACGACGATCGCGAGCTTCGGGACGCTCGCGTTCTCGACGCACCCGGGCATGGCGAGCCTCGGCCAGCTGCTGACCATCGGCATCGCCTTCGTGCTCCTGTGCAACCTCGTCGTCCTCCCGGCGCTCGTGGTGGGCTCCCGCGGCTCCTGACGGGCCGGAGACGGCCCGCGGCGGCGGGCCCGAACGGGACACGCGCGCAGGTTCGCTACAATGGAGTCCTCCCAGGAGAACTCATGACCGAGATTGCGACCACACCGGAGCGGGTGGAGCGGGTCTACGATCAGCTTGCCCGAAACCTCGAAATCATCCGAGGGCGGCTCGGCCGCCCGCTGACCTACGCGGAGAAGATCCTCCTCGGCCACCTGGCCGACCCGAAGGGCGCCCGGCTCGAGCCCGGCAAGAGCTACATCGAGCTCCAGCCCGACCGCGTGGCCATGCAGGACGCCACGGCCCAGATGGCGATCCTCCAGTTCATCTCCTCCGGGCGCGACGACACCGCCGTCCCGACCACCGTCCACTGCGACCACCTGATCCAGGCCTACCAGGGCGCGGCCGAAGACACCGAGAGCGCGCGCGTCAGCAACCGCGAGGTCTACGACTTCCTGCGCAGCGCGTCGGCGCGCTACGGCATCGGCTTCTGGGGCCCGGGCGCCGGCATCATCCACCAGGTGGTGCTCGAGAAGTACGCCTTCCCGGGCCTGATGATGATCGGCACGGACTCCCACACGCCGAACGCGGGCGGGCTCGGCGCCTTCGCCTGCGGCGTGGGCGGCGCCGACGCCGTCGACGTGATGGCCGGCTTCCCGTGGGAGGTGCTCTACCCGAAGCTCGTCGGGGTGCGGCTCACGGGCAGCCTCTCCGGCTGGTCCGCGCCGAAGGACGTGATCCTGAAGGTCTGTGAACACCTCACGGTGAAGGGCGGCACGAACCGCGTGGTCGAGTACTTCGGCCCGGGCACCGCCTCGCTCTCGTGCACCGGCAAGGGCACGATCACCAACATGGGCGCCGAGCTCGGCGCCACGACCTCGATCTTCCCGTACGACGCGCGCATGGAGCTCTACCTGAAGTCGACCGAGCGCGAGGCGCTCGCCGATCTCGCGAACCGGAACGCGGAGCTGCTGCGCGCGGACGACGAGGTCGAGAGCGACCCGGAGCGCTTCTTCGACGAGATCGTCGAGATCGATCTCTCGACGCTCGAGCCGCACGTCGTCGGCCCCCACACGCCCGACCTCGCGCGCCCGGTCTCGGAACTCGCGGCGGACGCGAAGAAGAGCGGCTACCCGCTGAACCTCACCTCCTGCCTGATCGGAAGCTGCACGAACTCCTCCTACGAGGATCTCTCGCGTGCGGCCGACGTCGCGCGGCAGGCTTCGAGCCGCGGAGCGCGCGCCAAGACGAAGCTCTGGTGCACGCCGGGCTCGGAGCAGATCCACAAGACGATCCAGCGCGACGGCCAGCTCGCCGAGCTCGAGGAGATCGGCGCGGTCGTCCTCGCGAACGCCTGCGGCCCGTGCATCGGCCAGTGGCGGCGCGACGACGTCGAGAAGGGCGAGTCGAACTCGATCCTGACCTCGTTCAACCGGAACTTCCCGAAGCGCAACGACGGCAACCCGGAGACGCTCGCCTTCATCGCGAGCCCCGAGATCACCGTGGCCTACGCCCTCACGGGAACCCTCGATTGGAACCCGCTCGCGGACGAGGTGGTCGCCGAGGACGGCACGAAGTTCCGCCTCGAGCCGCCGGCGCCGGCGCCGGACGTCCCGGAGAGCGGCTTCGTGATGAGCTCCGAGGGCTACCTCGATCCGCCGGCGGACCGTGCGGGCGTCGAGGTCGAGATCGACCCGGACAGCGAACGGCTCGCCTTCCTCGAGCCCTTCGCCGCCTGGCACGGCGGCGACTTCGAGAAGCTGCCGCTCCTGCTGAAGGCCAAGGGCAAGTGCACGACGGACCACATCTCGATGGCCGGCCCGTGGCTGCGCTTCCGCGGCCATCTCGATCGGATCAGCGACAACATGTACATCGGCGCGATCAACGCCTTCACGGGTGCCGCCGGCGAAGGCGTCGATCAGCTCTCGGGCGAGACCGGCGTGTCCTTCCCGGTCATCGCGCGGCGCTACAAGGCCGAGGGGCTGCAGTGGGTCGTCGTCGGGGACGAGAACTACGGCGAGGGCTCGAGCCGTGAGCACGCGGCGATGGAACCGCGGCACCTGGGCTGCGCCGCGGTGCTCGTCCGAAGCTTCGCGCGCATCGCCGAGACCAACCTGAAGAAGCAGGGCGTGCTGCCCCTGACCTTCGCGGACCCCGCGGACTACGAGAAGGTGGCGGAGCACGACCGCGTGAGCGTGCTCGGCCTCGGCGAGCTCGAGCGCGGCCGGCCGGTCGAGGTCGTGCTGCACCACGCCGACGACAGCGAAGACCGCTTCGCCGCGAACCACACCCTGAACGACGACCAGATCGGGTGGTTCCAGGCCGGCTCGGCGCTGAACGTCCTGCGCAAGAGCTGACCCTTCCGGCGGCGCGCCGCCCGGTCTCAGCCTTCGATGGGTCGGATCGGCGGTGCGGGTGCCGCCGGAATCGGCGCCTTGGGCGCTTCGAGCAGCGCGAAGCGCGCCGACTCTCCGCCGCGCGTGCGCACGCTCGAGATCTCGATGCGGACCTCCAGGGGCGCGCGGCTGATCACCGCTTCGAGGCTCCGGCCCAGGGCGTCGGCGCAGGCGAGGTCGAGCAGCTCCTCCGCGGCGGGGTTCACGTCGATCACCACCCCCGCGTCGTCGGCGAGCACCACGCCGAACGGCAGGTGTCGGATGATGTCGCGCTGGGCGATCGGCACGACGTCGAGCACCCCTCCGGAGAGGATGCTGCGGCGGAAGGCGAGCAGCGTGATCGCGAGCATCATCGGCGTGATCTCGCTCGAGGCCGAACCGTTCCCGATCACCTGCCAGGCCCAGTAGAGGTTCGCCGCCAGCGGAACCAGGGCAGAGGCGGCCATGCGCGCGCGGCCGCGCCGCAGGTCCGGCGAATCGGCCTGCCACGCCCCATGGATCAGGACGCCGAGACCCGCCAGGACCAGGCCCCACGCATAGAAGAGCGTCCACCAGAAGAGCGGGCCGTGGGCCGTTTCGCCGACGGCGTGGGTCGGGATGAAGAGCACGCTCCAGGGGCCCGCATAGAGCAGCCCGTAGACCGGCACGAACGGGGCCATCAGCATCAAGGGGAGCCAGGGCGTGCGCCGGATCAGCGGGAGCTTGACCGAGTGCGCCGCGACCCCGAACCACAGCGGTGTCAGCGCCAGGGCGCCGACCATGCTGATGCGAAGCCCGAGCAGGGTCGTGTCCGCCCGCAGCGAGAGCAGGTTGCCACCGACCCACAGCGCGACCGCTCCGGCCGCCGCGGCGAAGGTGAGCCGGCCCGGAACGTGGTGGTCCCGTTGCAGGGCGCCGATCGCGAGCCAGGTGGCCAGGATCAGGGTCAGCTCGAGTGCGATCGCGTGCGGGGTCATCGGGCGTCCTTCGGCCCCCCGTACATCGACGGCTCTCGCTGCCCTCCTTAGGCTCGATCCTCTTCGGAGGGGCTCTCGGGCTTCTCTTCCGGATCCGCCGCGCCCGAGCTGCCGAGCAGCCAACGGCGTGCACGCGGCGAGGCGAGCGGCAGCGTGGCGGCAAGCAGCAGCAGCAACCCGGCCAGGAGCAACTGCTTTCCCATGCCCTCCATGAGGGCGCTGCCGAGCGTCGTGAAGACGAGCCCGCGGATGAGGCCCCCGATCGAAACCGCGGCGACGAAGGCCCCGAGCGACATGGACGTGATGCCCGCACCGATGTGGTAGGCGGTGAGCGGTCCGACCGGGTAGCCCGTCCCGACGGCGACCAGCGCGGGGCCGGCGCGGCGCCCCGCGGCGTCGAGCAGCGGGCGCATCTCCTGGGGAACGCGCGCGAGCATGGCGTCCTTGCCGGCGTAGCGCGCGAGCAGGAAGACCATCGTCGCCGAAGCGGCGATGCCGATCGCGCCGTAGACGGTGCCGGCCGCGACGCCGAAGCACAGGCCGCCCGCGACGAGCAGGATCTGCGAGGGGATCAGGGTGATCTGCCGGAAGGTCACGAGCGCGACGAAGAGCACCGGCCCCCAGCCTCCGAGACCGAGCACGAGCTCGCGCACCGACTCCGCATTCCATTCGATGCCGAGCCGGCTCGCCACGAGCCGCCCGAGGACGAGCAGGACCAGGACCCCGACGAGCAGGATCTCCCGCGTGTAGCGCTCCCAGAGGCGGCGAATCACGCGGCGAGCATAGCGGGAAACCCTTGATCTTCTTGTGGATTCGGAAGTGGTCGGACCTCGGACCCCCGTGCTAGGCTGCCGCGGTTCCCGGAGCGGAAGCCACGGGCCGGAAACGGCCCAACCCGAAGGAATCCCGATGAGCCTCGACCTCCAGCGCCTGGATGCCCCGAGCCGCAGCAGCAGCGTCTTCGAACAGCTCCGGAGCCAGATCCTCTCGGGCGCCATTCCCGCGGGCGAGCGCCTGCCGAACGAGCGCGAGCTGGCGGCCCGCCTCGGCGTGAACCGCGGCTCGGTCCGCGAAGCGGTGAAGCGGCTCCAGGGGCTCGAGCTCGTGGCGGTCCGCCACGGCCAGGGCACCTTCGTGCGAGGCGCCGCGGACTCCTCGGCCCTCGGGATCGTGGACGCGCTCCTCGACGAGCCGCGCCTCATCACGACGGACCTCCTGCGCCAGACGCTCCAGTTCCGGCGCGACATCGTGCTGCGCGTGGTCGAACTGGCGGCGACGGAGCGCACGGACGAACAGGTCGCCCACGCCCGGGCGCTGCTCGAGCGCGAAGGCGAGGAAGGCAGCGACCCGGCGCGCGCCCTCGCCCTCGACGTCGAGATGAACCGCCTGCTCGGCGAAGCCAGCGGCAACCTCATGTACCGGGTCGTGACGAACCTCTTCACGAAGCTCCTGCGCCGGCTCGGCCCGCTCTACTACAACGAGAAGCGCGACTTCCGGCGTTCCCAGGCGACACACCGCCGGCTCCTCGACGCCCTCGAAGCCCGCGACCCGGTGCGCGCCCGCGAGATCCTCGAAGTGATGCTCGAGTACAGCGAGCGCGCGATCCTCGACGAGGCCGCGCGGCTCGAAGCCGCCGGCGTGATCGGAGGCGGTGCGGCCGCCGCGGGCCCGGACGGAACGTCCCGTTGAGCGCGGCCCCCTGGAACGAGGCCGGGCGCACGCGCGCGCTCGAAGAGGCCGGGCGCGCGCCGGAGCCCTACGACCTCCTCGTGATCGGCGGCGGAATCACCGGCGCCGCGGTGCTGCGCGACGCGGCCTCGCGCGGACTGCGATGCCTGCTCGTCGAGCGCGCGGACTTCGCTTCCGGGACGTCGAGCCGCTCCTCCAAGATGATCCACGGCGGCCTGCGCTACCTCGGGGAGGGCCAGTTCCGCGTGACGGCCGAGGCCTGCCGCGAGCGCGACCGGCTCGTGGCCCTGCATCCGAACCTCGTACGCATGACGCCGTTCCTCTTCTCGAGCTTCGCCGGCGGCAAGGTCCCGGCCTGGCAGGTGCGCGCCGCCATGCTCACCTACTGGGCAATGGCGGGGTTCCGCAAGAGCGCGCGCTTCCGGCTACTCGGTGCCGAGCAGGCCCATGCCTTCTCCCCGGACTTCAAGCGCGAGGGTTTCCGCACGGCCGCCGTCTACCACGATGGCCAGGCGGACGACGCCCGTCTCGTCCTCGAGACCGTCCGCAGCGCGCGGGCGCTCGGCGCCGAAGCCGTGAACCACGCCGAGGTCACCGCGCTCCTCCACGAGGGCGGCCGGGTCCGTGGCGCCACCGTCCACGACCGCACCACGGGCACGACCCACCGCGTGCGGGCCCACGCCGTCGTGAACGCCGTCGGACCCGGCCTCGAACGCGTGCGCGGCTTCGACCATCCGCTCCCGCAGACGGAGCTGCGGCCGGCCAAGGGCGTCCACCTCGTGATCCGCGGCGATCGCGTGCGCTGCGAGGGAGCCGTGACCTTCGACGCCGCCGACGGGCGGCACATGTTCCTCGCGCCCTGGGACGACCTGGCCCTGATCGGGACCACCGACGACTTCACCGAAGAGATCGACGAGCCCGTCGTCACGATCGAGGAGGTCCACTACCTCCTCGCGGCGGCCAACGCCGCCTTCCCGGGCGTGACCCTCACGACCAACGACATCGTGAGCGTCTACGCGGGCGTCCGCCCGCTCGTCGCCGCGCAGGACGCATCGGTTCCGCCGAGCTCGGTGTCCCGCGAGCACCAGATCTACGAGGACGAATCGGGATTGGTCTCGGCCGCGGGCGGGAAGCTCACCACCCACCGCGCGATGGGCGAATCCCTCGTGGACCGCGCCCTGGCGAAGCTCCCGGAGACGCGACGCCGCGCCGCGGGCCCTTCGCGAACCCGCACCCTGCCCCTGCGCGACGACGCCTTCGACGGCGGCGCCCTGGCCGAAGCCCTCACCGAGGACTACGGCCTCTCGCCGCTCTCGGCCGGGCACCTCGTGCAGACCTACGGCCGCGATGCGCAGACCCTGCTCGAAGCCGCGCCGGCCGAGCAGCGCACGAGCATCGGCACGAGCCGCTACGTCTGGGCGGAGATTCCCTTCGTCGTGAACACCGAATGCCCGGTGACGCTCAGCGACCTTCTCGAACACCGCATCCGCATGGCCTTCTTCGCCGTGGGCCAGGGGCTTCCGGAGCTGCCGGCCATCGCCGCCCTCGCGGGCGAGACCGCGGGCTGGAGCCCGGAGCGCATCGCGCGGGAGGCCGCCGAGTACCGCGCGGTCGTCACGCGCCGCTACCAGATCGCGCCCGGCCAGGCCGGCCCGCAGAGCGCGGCCAGCGCGGCCTGACCCGCTCCTCGCGCGGAAGATTCGTTCCCTGCGCGGCAAGATTCGCTCCCCGCACGGCCTGACCCGCTCCGCGCGCTTCCACTAACTTGCGTCCATGGGCTCGCCCACGGTCGTGATCGTGAATCCCGCCAGCCGCAACAGGGCGACCGGCCGCCGATTCCGCCAGGTCGAGGACGCGCTGCGCGAGCGGCTCGGCGAGCTGCGGGTCGAAGCGACGCGCGGGCCCCGGGACGCCGAACGCATCGCGCGCGAAGCGGTCACCGCGGGGGCCGAGACCCTGATCGTGGCCGGAGGCGACGGCACGGCCAGCGAGGTGGTCGCCGGCCTGCTCGGCGCGGGCGCGGGCGACGCCGTGCGCCTGGCCTTCCTGCCCCTCGGAACCGGGGGCGATCTCGGCCGCACGCTCGGCACGCCGCCCCGGGTGCCCGAAGCGGCCGCGGCCATCGCCGCCGGGCGCGAGCGGCGCATCGACGCCGGCCGCCTCGACGTGCGAACTCCGGCGGGCGACCCGCACCGGACCCACTTCGTGAACATCGCGAGCGGCGGGCTCTCGGGCTGCGTCGATCGGCTCGTGAACGAAGCGCCGAAGAGCCTCGGCGGCACCGCCTCGTTCCTGATCGGAACCCTGCGCGCGCTCTTCACCTACCGGGACGTCCCCTGCCGCGTCGCACTCGACGGCGACGTCCTGCACGACGGGCCGATCGTCCTGGCGACGGCGGCGAACGGCCGCTACTTCGGCGGCGGCATGCACGTCGCGCCGGAAGCCCGCCTCGACGACGGCCGGCTCGACGTCGTCGTGATCCCGGGCGCCCCGCGCTGGCGTCTCCTCTCGGCGATGCCTGAGCTCTACCGGGGCCGCCATCTCGACCGCCCCGAGGTGATCTTCCGGACCGGGCAGCGCCTCGTCCTCGAGCCGCGGGGGCCGCTGCTCCTCGACGTCGATGGCGAGTGCCTCCCGGCCGCGCACGCGAGCTTCGAGATCCTGCCTTCGGCGCTGCGCGTGGTCACCCCGTGACCCTCGGCGAACGCATCCGATCTGCCACGGCAGCGGTGTGCGAGCGCGCCCGGTTCGTCCGGCTCGACGACGAAGCCCTCGAGACCCTGGCCGACGCCTTCGACGGCAAGCCCCCGCCCACCGCCCCGCCGGACCCCGCGCACCACTTCACCGGGGAACCCCAGGACTGTCTCGCCTTCGTCGTCACGCTCGGCGCGGTGAACTTCGGCTCCGGCTGGTTCCCGCACCTGCGCAAGCGGCCCGGCCTCTCGGGCTACTTCACGATCGCGACCTCGCTGAAAGAACGCTTCGATCGCGACGGCCCCTTCTCCGCCGCTCGGCTCTCGCGCCTCCAGCCCGAGGACTGCGCCGAGATCTTCGATCAGGACCTCACGCGGGCCGAACCGGCCGAGCTCATGACCCTCTTCGCGCAGGCGTGGAACGAGCTCGGCGCGTTCCTGACGGAGCGCTACGGCGGCCGCTTCGCCGGGCCGCTCGCCGAAGGAGACGGCTCGGCGGAGCGCATCGCCGAACTCCTCGGAACGATGCCGCTCTACCGCGACGTCGCCCGCTACGAGGATCTCGAGGTTCCCTTCTTCAAGCGCGCGCAGCTCACGGTCGCGGACCTCGCCGCGGCGGACATCGGCGAGCAGCGCCAACGCCTCGGCGGACTCGAACGCCTGACGAGCTTCGCCGACAACCTCGTCCCCCACGTCCTGCGCATGGAAGGCGTCCTGCACTACACCGAAGATCTCGCGGCACGCATCGATGCGGAGGAGCTCATTCCGGCGGGCTCTCCGGAAGAGGTCGAGATCCGCGCGGCGGGGGTGGTCGCCGTGGAGCGCATGGTCGAGCGGATGGCCGCGCGCGGCGTCCCGACCACCGCCTCGGACCTCGACGGATGGCTCTGGAACCGCGGCCAGTCCCCCGCCATCAAGGCCCGCCCGCGCCATCGAACGCGCACCCCCTTCTACTGATGCCGAACCCTACTTCGGGAGCACGCCCGTTGATCGACACGGTCTTCTTCATCCTGTTGTTGGCCCTGGTCGGCCTGGCCTTCCTCGCGTGGCGAACCGGCGGACCGGAGCTCCTGCGCACCGGGCTCTCGGGCGGCGCACAGCTCTTGGTGCGCTACAGCGCCCTGCTCGTCGTCTCCTTCCTCGCGGCGGGGCTCGCCGAAGTGCTCGTCCCGCACGAGTGGGTGAGCCGAACCCTCGGTGAGGGCTCGGGCCTGCGGGGGATCCTGATCGGAACGGGCGTCGGCGCGCTCACACCGGCCGGGCCCTTCGTGGCGATGCCGATCGCCGCGGTGATGATCCGGGCGGGGGCCGGCGTCGGCCCCGTGGTCGCCTTCCTGACGGGCTGGTCCCTGCTCGCGGTACACCGCGCCCTGGCCTGGGAGCTCCCGATCCTCGGCCCGCGCATGACGGCGCTTCGCTACGGGGTCTCGATCATCCTGCCGGTGATCGCCGGACTGCTGGCGCGCGCCTTCACCCGCCCCTGAACGAGCCTTTCGAGGGCGCGCACCAGCCGGGCGGCAGATTCCGGGCGAACCGCGAAGCGCTCGAGCTCGGCGTGGACCTGCTCCGGCGCCGGGGCCCGCTCGAGGCGCACGAGCAGCCAGGCGATCCGATCGCCGACGCGCAACAGGGCGGGCCTCAGATCCTCGGCCAGCCGGAAGCGCTCTCCGCCGGGGGCCACCCCCTCGAGAGCCCGGCGCTGCACCTCCACGGCCAGCTCGATCTGGGCGCGGTAGAAGGCCTCGACGTCGCCGCGCTCGGGTGGCGCCACGCCCAGGGCGGCGGCCTCGCGCGCGACCGCGCGCCAGGCCGCTTCGAGAACACGCCGTTCGCGGGCCGCATCGCGGACGCCGCCCCCGCGACCGCGCTTGGCTTCCGCCACCAACGGCATGAGGGCGAGGCGTTCGCCGACCGCCGCGGTCAGGGCGGCCTCCGCGGTCGCCGTGGGGCGGCCCGCAGCACCCATGTGCTCCGCGCGCCGCTCCGCCAGCCAACCGCGGGCCTCCCGGGCGAGCAGCCAGGCATCGAGGGCCTGGGCCGCTCGCTCGTCGAAGGGAGGCGCCCAGAGGTAGGCCTTGCGGTCCCGGGTGAAGGGGCCGAGCGGCACCACGCCGGGCAGGGTCCGCTGCCAGTGCGGCGCCTCCATGGTGTCGGTGACGATCGCATCGACGCGGCCGGCCGCGAGCGCGCGGCGGACGGCGTCGTTCTCGGGGAACGTCTCGAGGCGCGCCTGCGGAAAGCGCCTGCGCGCGACGCGCTCGAGGTGCCCGCCGCGATTCACGCCGAGCGTGACCCCGGCCCGATCGAGGGCTGCGAGCCCGCCCGCGGCCCGCGCCGCGGGGGCCAGGACGACCGCACCGCTCTCGGCGACCGGCACGCTGAAGCGCCCGATCACCGACCGCTCCGGGCGAACGGTGACGCCCCCCATGGCGACGTCGAAGGCTCCGGCCCGGACGTTGGCGGAGAGTTCGCGCCAGAGGAAGCGGTGAAGGGTGAGCGCGCGTCCGGTGTCGGCGGCGAAGGCGCGCGCGACGTCGAGGTCGAAACCGTCGACGGCGGGGAAGCCCGCCCCGCCCACCACGCTGAAGGGTGCATAGTCGCCGGGGGTGCCGACACGAAGGCCCTCGTCACCCGCGGGCGCGGGCGGTCCGGCCGCGCAGCCGAGCGCGAGAGCGAGCAACGAAAACGACGCCGGGAGCCGCATGGAGACGGACTCTAGCGCCGCGGGAAAGCCCCCCGGCGCCGCGGCGAAGGGGACGTCCGGGAATTTGCCCGCGGGGGCCCCATCTTCTATAGTGCGCGGCTCCCGGGCTCTTCCTGCCCACCCCAGAACGCGATCCGAGGTCTCGTATGTTGACGTTCGAAGAACTGGAGCCGGGCTCCAGCGTGACCCACAAGAACACGGGCCTTCGCTACACGATCGTGGACGCGGGCGAAGAGGAAGTCCTGCTCTCGCCGGACGCCTCCGACATGGAAGACCTCGTGGTTCCCTTCGGACTGTTCCAGCAGGAGTTCGCGCTCACCGGCGCGTTCCGTCAGCCCAAGGGGCGCTCGCGCCGCCGCGCGCCGGCCGCGCGCACCATGCCGAGCGGGCCGAAGTCCAAGGGCCGCATCAAGAAGATGGTCCGCGATCGGGGCTTCGGGTTCATCCGCGGCGAGGACGGCAAGGAAGTCTTCTTCCACCGCTCGGGCCTCGGGGGCTCGGAGTACGACTCGCTGAACGAGGGCGACAACGTCGAGTACGTCGTCCAGGAAGGCCCGCGCGGGCCGCGCGCCGAGCTCGTGAAGGCGGTCAGCGAAGCGCCGCCGGCCTAGGCCTCGCCCGGCGGCCGCGCCGCCCTCCCCTCAATCCGCGTAGCGATGGACGATCGGCAGCCGCCGGCCGGACCCGAACGCCTTCTCCGAGACGCGCAGGACGAGCGGCGCCTGACGGCGCTTGTACTCGTTGCGGTCGAGGCGCGTCACGATGCGGCGCACCGTCTCCCGGTCGGCCCCCGGCGGCGGCGTGATCGCGTCGACGCCGAGCTCGCCTTCGACGGCCTGGGCCAGGACGGCGTCGAGCACGTCGTAGGGCGGGAGATCGTCGGTGTCGAGCTGGTCCGGAGCGAGCTCGGCGGAAGGCGGCTTGTCGATCGTGTTCTCGGGCACGCGCACGCCGTCGCGGTTGGCGTGGCGAGCCAGGGCGTAGACGTCGTGCTTGTACACGTCGCCGAGCACGCACAGGCCGCCGACCGTGTCGCCGTAGAGCGTGCAGTAGCCGATCGAGAGTTCGCTCTTGTTCCCCGTCGCGAGCACCAGGCGATTCTCGTCGTTCGACACGGCCATCAGGAGCGCGCCGCGGATGCGCGACTGGATGTTCTGCTGCGTGAGCCCGTAGTCGTCGCGTTCGCCGAAGAGGCCGGCGAAGGCGTCCCGGTACGCGTCGTACATGGGCGCGATCGGCGCGATGCGGAGCTCGATGCCGAGGTTTTCCGCGAGCGCGCGTGCGTCGTCGACGCTGTGGTCCGAGGAGAACGGCCCGGGCATCGCGATGCCGACGACCCGGTCCGCGCCGAGCGCCTTCACCGCGAGGTCGGCCGTCACCGCCGAGTCGATGCCGCCCGAAAGGCCGATCACGGCCCCGGGCGGGAGACCCTGCTTGCGGAAGTAGTCGCCGATGCCGAGCACGAGGGCGGATTCGAGCTGGGCGATGCGCTCGGGCTCCGGCACCTCGCCCGGCGCCACGGCGCGGGACGGAGACTCGAGGTCGACGACCTCGAGCGCCGGCTCGAACAGCGGGAGCTGGCAGCGGATGCGGCCGTCGGCCTCCGCGACGAAGGAGCCGCCGTCGAAGATCAGCTCGTCGTTTCCGCCGAGCTGGTTCACGTAGACGATCGGCACCCCGTGGCGGTGCGCCAGCTCGCCGACGACGCCGCGCCGAATCTCGGGCTTGTCGTGTCGCCAGGGGGAGCACGAGAGGTTGAGCACGATCTCCGCCCCGCCCGCGACCAGCTCGCCGACCGGGTCCACGCGGTAGGTCTGCTCGTCGACCCAGACGTCTTCGCACACCGTGAGACCGAGACTTTGCCCGGAGAGCGGCACCGGCTCGCGGCGCTCGGCGGGCGCGAAGTAGCGCTTCTCGTCGAAGACGTCGTAGCTCGGCAGCAGCGACTTCGCGCGGGAGGCCACGCGCCGCCCGCCCGAGAGCACGACCGCCGCGTTCACGACGGACTTCGGCCCCGCGCCCTCGTGGGGCACCACGGCGCCCACGACGAGGTCGATGCGCTTCGAGCTCTCGGCGAGGGTCTCGAGCTCGCGCAGCTGGTCGCGCACGAAGCCGTCGCGCTCGAGCAGATCCATCGGCGGGTAGCCGGTCAGGGCGAGCTCCGGGGCGACCAGCACCTCGGCGCCGGCCGCTGCCGCCTTGGCCGCGGCCTCCTCGATGAGGCGGCGGTTGCCGGCCAGGTCGCCGACGGTCGGGTTCAGTTGGGCGAGCGCCACGCGCATGCCCGGAGCATAGCCCGCTGCCCGGGGTCCCCGATCCGAACGATCGCGGGCTAGATTCGATCGATCTCGAGGACCTGGTACCAGGCCTCGCGCTCGGTCTGCCCGCGCGAGAGCTCCTCGCGCCGGAAGCGCACGGGCAGGCGCTCGCCGCGCCGCAGGACGAGGGTCTCGTCCTCGCCCTCGATCACGTCGGCGACGTCTTCGACGGTCTCGACGCCCGCTTCGGTCCAGGCCACGTAGCGGACGCGGGTGCGGCGGAGGAGGGTCAGGACGAGCCGCGTTCCCTCGGCGCGCGCGAGCAGCCGCTCGATCCGGGCCCTGTCGCCGAGCAGGGAGACCCCGTCCTCGGGCGCGGCGATCTTCGCGGCGCGCAGGATGCGGAGAACCTTGCCGATCCCCGCCACCGCCGGGATCGTGAGTTCGGGGCCGAGTTCGGCCGGGTCTTCGATGCGATCGGCATCGATGCGCGCCCGCAGCGGACGGAAGCAGAGCAACAGGCCGAAGGTGCCGTCCTTCTCGAAGGGTTCCGCGCCGAGATAGACGGCCTGGAGGGTGCGGGAGCCGAGCACCGGCAGACTATAATCCGCCCGGATGTCGCAGACCGATCGACCCAACGCGACGAACGGCCGCCGGGTCACGAACGGCCGCCGGGTCGCAGACGACCCTTCGGTCACGAGCGGCCGCCGGGTCGGCCTGCGTTACGACCTGCGCGCCGACCCGAACGACGCCGGTGCGTCCGGACCGTCGGAGCCGGCCGAGGCCTATCAGGCCCTGCTGCGCCACGCCGAGGCGGCGGAGCGCGCGGGAATCGACGTGCTCTGGGTGGCCGAGCGGCCCTTCGCACCCGGTGCGCGGCTCCCCGCCGCCTTCCCGCTGCTCGCGGCGATCGCCGCACGGACCCGGAGCGCGCGCCTCGCGACGGGCGTGCTCCCGCTCCCGCTCCACCACCCGCTGCGGGTCGCCGAGGACGCCGCGAGTCTCGACGTGCTCTCGGGGGGACGGCTCGAACTCGGCGTCGGCCTCGGCGACCACGCCGAGGGCTTCGACGGGTTCGGCGTGGCGCTCGCCGAGCGCACCACCCGGCTCGAGGAAGCGGTCGCCCTGCTCCGCCAAGCCTGGCAGGACGGGGCGGTCACCTTCGAAGGCGAACACCACCGCATCGAGAGCGTCGGCGTCCACCCGAAGCCGTGCCAGCGTCCCCACCCTCCGCTCTGGATCGCGGCGACGGCGCGTGGGGCGGTCGCGCGTGCCGCGCGCCTCGAGACGGGGCTGCTGACGGACTCGCTCGAGGCTGCGCGGCACTTCCTCGAGCTCGGCGCGGGTGGCGCAGCGCCGGCCCGGATCACCTGGTTCCACGGTGCGGGGCGGCTCGCGGAAGCCGAGGCGTTGCTCGACGCCTACGGCGCCGCCGCCGGCGAGCTCCCGGGCGCGGCCCTGGACCTCCTCCTCCCGGCCGAGCCTGAGGATGCCCTGAAGGATCCGGAGCTCGCGGGCCTCGCAGCCTTCCTCGAGCGCTTTCGTTCCGCCTTCGCGTGAAGCCAGCGCCATTCCGAAGTGCCCGAAAGGTTATGATGATCCGATCGGTGCGCCTCGCCCGCCTGGCGCGCACCCGGAGGGGAACACATGTCGGGACGTCGCTTCGTCGGCCTCTGGATCGCCATTGCCGCCATTCTCGGATTCTTCGTTTCGGGACCGCTGCTCTACGACTCGTTCATCGGGCTCGCGCCGAGCGCCTTCCCGATGGGAGAGACGCTCCAGAAGCTCGCCCCCGATGCCCCGAACGCGATCGGCGGCCTCGTGCTGGCGATCGGACTGATCCTGCTTCTCGTCATCGCCTCGCTCTTCGTACTGCCGCGGCGGATCGCGGCACCGGCGCCGGGACGCCGGCGCTTCCTGACCGGCGCCGCCGCCCTGGGCACGGGTGCGGCGGCCGGCGCGGCGGCCTTCGGCCGCGCCTACTTCGGCCTGGCGACGGGCGGCCCGGGCTGGCGACCGATCGCAGGCAACATCAGCGCGCCGGGCGTTCCCGGAACCCACGAGAATCCGCCGGCGGCCTGGCAGGGCAGCCGGGTGAAGGCCTACCGCCGGCTCGGCCGCACCGAGTTCCAGATCTCGGACGTCGTGCTCGGGAGCGGCGGGCTCAAGGGCGAAGAGGGCACCGCCATCGCCCGGCTCGCCTTCGACCGCGGCGTGAACTACGTCGACACCTCGCCGGACTACTCGGCGAACGGCAGTGAAGAGTGCATCGGCGCGGCGCTCGAAGGGCGGCGCGACGACATCTTCGTCGCCACGAAGTTCTGCAACGCCCTCGGCCACCTGCCGCCGGGCACCCCCGTCGCGGAGTACGTCGCCGCCGTCGAGGAGAGCCTCGTCCGGCTGCGCACCGACCACGTCGACCTGATCCACATCCACAGCTGCGACGAGCTCGACCGTCTGATGGACCCGAACGTCCACGAGGCCTTCGACCGCCTGAAGGAGCAGGGCAAGGCGCGCTTCCTCGGCGTCTCGACCCACACGCCGAAGCTCGTCCCCGTCGCCAACCAGGCCATCGCGTCGGGCCGCTTCGACGTGATGATGCTCGCCTACCACCACGGCATCTGGCCGGAGATCGGCGGCATCATCGACCGCGCCGCCGCCGAGCAGGACATGGGCATCGTCGCCATGAAGACGCTCAAGGGCGCGAAGCACCACGGCCTCGAGGGATTCAAGACCGAGGCGAACGCCTACTCCCAGGCCGCGCTCAAGTGGTCGCTCTCGAACCCGAACGTCTCCTGCACGGTGATCTCCTTCCGTCAGCTCTCCCACTGCGACGAGTACCTCGCCGCTTCGGGCCAGGGCGTGACGGCGCAGGACGTGGCGGTGCTCGAGAAGTACGACCGCGAGATCCTGGGCAGCTACTGCGCGCCGCACTGCGGCGCGTGCCTCGACCGCTGCCCCGAGGGCCTGCCGATCCACGACGTGCTGCGCCACCGCATGTACTTCGAGGACTACGGTGAGGAGAAGGAGGCGATGCGCCTCTACGCGAAGCTCGAGAAGAACGCCTCGGTCTGCGCCTCCTGCACCGGCCCGTGTCTCGGGAGCTGCCCGACCGGCGTGGCGATCCCCGAGCGGATGACGGGGGCGCACGATCTGCTGACCTTCCCGTCGTGAGGCGGGGACTCGCACTGGCGCTCGCCGTGCTGGGCTGGGCCGCGGCGCCGGCCCAGGCGGGCCCCTGGGATCTGCCGGCCGAAGGCAGCTGCGCGCCGGCGGACGGGCTGCGCGGCTGGCCGCTCGGCCAGGACGCGGGGCCGGCGCCTTTCGCGACCGGCGACGTCGTCAGCGTCGAGCAGCTCCCGATGCTCGAGAAGTTCCTGCCCGAAGCCATCTGGCAGTACCGGGAGCGCTTCTTCTTCGAGGGCATGAAGCTCGAGATCGGGCCGTGCTTCCGGGACTACGCGCCGCCGGCGTTCTTCCGAGAAGCCACCGCGGCGAACGCGGGCAAGGCGTCCCTCACCGAAGACGGCGGCCTCGCCGGCTACCAGGCCGGGCTGCCCTTCCCTCCCGCGCAGATCGACCCGGGCGACCCCCAGGCCGGCCAGAAGTGGGCCTGGAACCTCGCCCACCGCTACCAGGCCGCGGGGATGTTCTCGGAGCGCTTCCGCATCTCGGACCTCGTCGGCCGCATCGGCCGGGCCGAACCCTTCCTCGGCAACATCTTCAAGATCCAGATGTCCTACCGCGCGGACCGGCCGGAGAGCGGCTACGAGGCGAAGGGAGCGAAGGACCGCCACTGGGTCTCGGGCGGAAAGTTCACCGAGCCCCAGCCGGCCCGCGAGTTCGCCTGGCGCCAGTACCGCCACGTCGAGCACCAGACCGTGCGGCGGCGCAGCGACGAGCTCCACGCCTACCTGCCCGAGTGGCGCCGGGTGCGGCGCCTGAACGCGGCGGAGGTGGAGGGCCTCTACATGCCGTCGTTCTCGGTCGGAACGGTCCCGGCGCGGCAGCTCGCCGTGGCGATGGGCGGCGGGGGCGGTCTCGGCGGCGCCTCCGTCGGCGCGGGCGGCGTCGGCGGTGCGGGCGCCACCACCATCCAGACCAAGCGCAGCGGGTTCGAAGGACTCGAGGCGCGCCCCATCCTCTACGAGAACCGCGTCCTCGGCGTCCAGGACGTGCTCGCGCCGATCAACGCGGTGACGCCCATGTACCCCGAGACCGAGGAGCGCGCCTTCGGCCCGTGGGGGCTCTCCTTCGCGAACGACCGCTGGGATCTGCGCCGCGCGCTCGTGATCGAGGGCCGCATGAAGGACGCGCCGGGCGGTCAGCACACGGCGCGCTTCATCAAGTACGTGGACCTGCAGACGCTCCATCCGCTCTACTACATCGCCTACGACGTGCGCGACGAGATCGTCGACCTCGGCATGTTCGTCGGCCGGTGGAGCGAGGACCGCGCGGACTACCCGCGCTGGCCCGACGACGAGGCGCGCCCGGTGCGGGTGATCGATTCCATGGGCGCCGCCTTCGCGAACCTCGCCGAGTCCGGAAGCTGGCGGCGCGAGTCCTGGGACCTCGTCGCGACGCCGCCGCCGGACAAGAAGGTGCGCAAGCTGATCTCGGTGGGGAACCTGACGCGGGGCCGCTAGGAGCGCTTGGGCGGGAGACCTACTCGCCGCCGCGAATCGCGTCGGTGAAGGCCTTCTCGAGCGCGTCGTGGACGCGCTTCTGGTCCGTTCCGCCGTAGGCTTCGCGGAAGGCCTTCACGGGGATGATGCCCTTCGCCATGGAGCGGTGACCGCCGCCCACGCCGAGGCCCTCGACCACCGCGCGCACGATCTCGCCCGCCGAACGCACGTGGCCGACGTTGCGGACGGAGAACACGAGGTTCCCGTTCACGAGGCCCGCGGCCACGGCCCACTCGGCGCCCTCGGCCTGGAGGGCGAAGTCCGCCGCCTGGGGGATCACGTCCTCCCGCACGCGGCCGAGCACCACGACGTGGACGCCCTCGACGACCCGCGAACGCGAAAGCGCCCGGCCGAGCGCCTTCAGCCCGTCGAGCGGAACCGCCGGGCGCTCGACGCGGCGCAGGAGCGCCGGGCTGTGGAGCGCGTGCAGGTACGAGAACGCATCGACGTCGTGGGGGCTCGTTTCGCGGCCGAGCACCTGGGTGTCGCTCTTGATGCCGTAGAGCAGGCCCGTCGCGAGCTTCGGGCCGATGTCCATGTCCGCAGCGCGCAGGTACTCGGTCAGGATCGAGGAGGTGGCGCCGTAGGCGGTGCGGATGTCCCGCATGACCGCGTCGTAGCCGCTTCGCTCCGGGTGGTGGTCGATCACGACGTCGACCGAGCGCACGCGCGCCGGCGGGTCGTCCCCGAAGACGGTCGGCTGGACGTCGACCAGGGCGAGGCCGTCGAACTCGTCGAGCTCTTCGGGCAGCAGCGTGCGGACCTGGATGCCGAGCGCCTCGACGAGCGCGCGGTTCTCGGGGCGCTCGACCTCGCCGAAGGAGATGAAGGGCGCCGTCGACCGCTTGCGGCCGAGCAGCGCCCGCAGCGCGAGCCCCGAGGCGATGCCGTCCGGGTCCGGGTCGGGCTGCAGCAGGATGCCGATCTTCTCGCGGGAGCCGAGCAGGTTCCGCACGGCGACCACGCGGGAGAGGTTGCCGAGGTGCGAGAACTCGTCGTCGATGTCGTCGCGGATCTGGGTCCGCATGCCGGTGCGGCGCAGACAGGGGTGGTGGGGAAGGTCGTCGGGCTCGAGCCGGTCCGAGAGCACGAGCACCGGCGCCGTCGGGGCGATCTTCTCGATGGCCTTGGCCGCGGTCCGGACGAAGCCCGCCTCCTCGCTCACGATGGCGAACTCGTCGCCGGGCTTGGGATCGAGCTTCTCGATGCCCTCGCCCGAGAGCCGCCCCTGGAGCGTGCGGAAACCCCGGGGGCGCGCCCGCGCCTCTTCCTCGCGCGGGACCCAGATCAGCTCTTCTTTCTCGCCCGTGCCGATGCGGCTCCACAGGCGCGCGAGCTCTGCTCCATCGCAGAGGATGATCCGGCGTGACATGACTCTCACCCCATGGGGTCGGCCGCGTTCGCCGGGGGCGAAGGCCGAGTTGGAACCCATCGTCCGGCCCCTGCGGCGCAGGCGGCGCGAACGAAGCCGGGAGAGTAGCGGATCGACGCCGCGTCGAGCGCCGCGCATCCCCCCGGGGACCGCGACGGGCCAGCCTCTCTAAGTATTCGTTTTCAATGGTGTATCGAGTCGCTAGTCTGGCGCGATGCAGCCGGTCTTCCTGGGCGACGTGCAGGGCTGTGGGGCCGAAATGGCCGAGCTCCTGGCCCGGGCGGACGCCCGTTTCGGCCCGGCCTGGGAGCTCTGGCAGGTCGGCGACCTGATCAACCGGGGCCCGTCGAACCTCGCCCTGCTGCGGGAGGTCCGGGAGCGCGTGGAGCGGGGTCGCTGCCGCTATGTCCTCGGCAACCACGAGATCTCGCTCTTGCGAAGCGCCTGGGGTCTGCGCACGCCGCACCCGCTCGACACCTTCGCCGACGTCCTCGACGACCCGGAGGCCGACGACTGGATCGATTGGCTGCGCCGGCGCCCCGTCGCCGAGAGCGGGACCCTCGGCGCCCGGCCCTTCGTGATGGTGCATGCCGCCGTCGCCCCGGGCTGGAGCCTCGAGGAGACGCTCCGCCGGGCGCGGGGCATCGAAGCCCGGCTCGGCGCGGACGACGAGGAGGTCGCCCGCGCCCTGCTCGCCGCCGAGCGCGAGGACGACCCCACAGCCGACGACCTCGCCCGGCTGACGCGCTGCCGGCGGGTCCGCTCCCGCGGCCGCTGGTCCTCGCGGGACCCGGAGACGCCGAACGACGCCTGGCACCACGCCTGGTCGGGGGCCGAGCCGGACTACGGCGTGGTCTACGGCCACTGGGCGGTCCAGGGCCTCCACGTCGCGCCGCGCCTTCGCGGGCTCGACAGCGCCTGCGTCCACCACGACGGCCGGCGCGCCACCTACCTGACCGCCTGGATCCCGGCCCTCGACCGGGTCGACCCCTTCGCGCTCCCCGACCCGAACTTCTGGCAGGTGCCGGCGCAGCGCCGCTACTACGGCCCGGACGGTCCCATCCCCGAAGGCGAGGCGGCGGCGTGAGCGGGAACCGCGCCGGGGTCTTCGAAGGCTGGCCGCTCGTCGGCTGGGCCGCCCTCGCGGTGGCGCTGGCCGCGGCGGCGGGCTTCGCCCTGCACGGAACCGAGGCCGAGGGCTGGCGGCAGCTGATCCGCGCGACGGCGCGCATCTCGGGCGTCCTGCTCCTGGCGACGTTCCTCGCTCGCCCGCTCCGGCGCCTCTCCCGGAGCGGCGCGACGGCCTGGCTGCTCCGCAACCGGCGGCCGCTCGGGGTCGGCGTCGGCGTCTCCCACGCGGTGCACGGCTACGCGATCTACATGTACATGCAGCGTTCCGAGTTCGAGCCGGACCCGTTCACCCTCGTCGCCGCGGGCATCGCCTACCTCTTCCTCGCCGCCATGGTGGCCACCTCCTTCGACGTCACCGCGGCGCGGCTCGGGCGAAACGCCTGGCGGAAGCTCCACACGGCGGGCGTCTGGTACCTCTGGTTCATCTTCGGCTTCACGTTCTTCGGGAGCGCGATGGCCGGCGATGCCATCGCCGCGGCCTTCACCGGGGCGTTCGTCCTCGCGATGCCCCTGCGCCTCTACGGCCTTCGGGCCGGGGCCACGTCCGATCGCAAACGCGCGTAGACCGCCTGATCCCCGCGGCCATCGGCGTAGAGCAGCCGGTCGCGCAGCACGCCCTCGCGGGTGAAGCCGAGCCGCTCGGCGACGGCGCAGCTCGCGGCGTTCGCGACGTCGGGCTGGATCTCGATGCGGTGGACGGCGGTGTTCGCGAACAGGTGGCCGACGAGCGCGGCCAGCGCCCGCGTGGCGAGCCCCCGGCCGCGGAAGGCCGGGGCGAGCAGGTAGTCGAGGGTGACGATGCCCGCGCGGTCGCTCAGCACCGTCATGCCGACGGCGCCGGCCAGGCCTTCGGCGGCCCAGAGGCCACTCCAGGTTCCGCGTCCGGCGGCGGTGTCGGCGACGGCCCGTTCGAGGAAGCGCGCGATCCCCTCGGGCGAGGGGTCGTCGTCGAGCCACTCGTTGGTGCGGGTCTTCGGGCCGTAGCCCTGCGCCATCGCTTCGAAGGCGGGGGCGTCCGCCGGGTCGACCCGGTGCAGGGCGCCGCCCTCGAAGGCGACGACGAGGGCGCCGTGCGGCGTGGCGGCGGCGCTCAGCCCGGCTCCTCGCCGTCGGTTCCGTCGGCCTTCAGATCGAGCGACACCGAGTTGATGCAATAGCGCTGGCCCGTCGGCGCGGGGCCGTCGGGGAAGACGTGTCCGAGGTGGGCGTCGCAGGCCGCGCAGAGCACCTCCACCCGCTCCATGCCGAGCGACGCGTCGCGCTCGGTGCGCACGGCCTCCGAATTCAACGCCTCGTAGAAGCTCGGCCAGCCGGTGCCGGAATCGTACTTGGTGTCGGAGCGGAAGAGCTCGGCGCCGCAGCAGGCGCAGACGTAGGTGCCGTCTTCCTTGCAATCCCAGTAGCGCCCGGTGAAGGCGCGCTCGGTGCCTTTCTTGCGGCACACCGCGAACGCCTCCGGCGAGAGCTGCTCCTGCCACTCCTGCTCCGTCTTCTCGACCTTGGCCATCGTCCCTCCGTCGCTGCTCCTCGGATACCGCTTCGCGCGCGCGGTTACAATGTAGCCGGGAGGAACCCATGGATCTGGCTTCGAAGGAGTGCGTTCCTTGCAAGGGCGGCGTCCCGCCCCTCGCCGGCGAGGCCCTCGACGGCCTGCTCGCCGAGCTCGGCGGAGGCTGGCGGGTCGTCGGCGGTCACCATCTCGAGAAGGAGTTCGGCTTCGCCGACTTCGGGGAGGCCCTCGCCTTCACCAACCGCATCGGGGAGCTCGCCGAGGCCCAGGCCCACCATCCGGACATCCACCTGTCCTGGGGAAAGGTCCGCCTCGAGATCTTTACCCACACGATCGACGGCCTGACCGAGAGCGACTTCGTCTGGGCCGCCAAGGCCGAGCGGCTCGCCTAGACAGGGTTGGCCCGCGCGTCAGCTGCCGCGGCGCTCGCGGTTCTTGCGGAGCTTCTTCAGGGCGACCATGGCGTCGTTGCGCAACGCTTCCTTCGGGTGGCCGACGGCGAGTTCGGCGAGCGCCTGCTCCGCCTCGGTCCCCTGGGCGAAGACGGCGAGGCGCACGGCGAGGGTCTGCTGCTCTGGAGACCCGTTGCGCAGGAGCTCCGAGAGCGTTCCCTCGACCTGTTCGTCGCGAACCCGAAGGCCCGCCTCGAGCACGATCTCGGTCAGCACCGCGTCGACCTTCTCGAGGCGCTCGCCCAGGTAGCCGAGCAACCCCGCGATTCCCACCGGATGGCGCACGGCGATCCGGGCCGCGTCGCGGCGCACGGTGATCGCGCGGCCTTCGTCGAGGGCGACGGCCAGGCGGCGCTTCGCGAAGTCTTCGTCCATGGCCGAGAGCATGCTCTCGACATCCATGAGCGCGCGCATGCCGACCTCGCGCAGGGCCGCGTCGCCGCTGTCGACCCACGAGGCGTAGAGGTCCCGCCGCGCCCCGGGCGCCGTGCGGACCGCGTGCAGGGCGCGGAGGGCTTCGCTCCAGCGCGCCTCGTCCGCTTCGTCCTTCAGCCGCAGGGACTCCGCCTCGACGGGCTTCTCGACCCAGCGGTACGGGCTTCGGGCCCCCGCGAGCAGCAGCAGCACCCGCTCGCCTTCGACCCACGGCGGCGGCGTCCCGGGCGCGCGCTTCACCTCGAACCGGTCCTCGACGGTGCCGACGATCGCCCGTGCTTTGCGCACGAGGATCCGGCCCGTCTCCACGCGCTCCACCTCCCCGACGGCCACGATGCGCGCCTCCGCGAGGCGGACGTGAAGGACGCGGTCTTCGGGCGGGATGTAGCCGTGCTGCGCGGCCGCCGGCCCTGCCGCGAGGAGCAGCGCGAGCCCGGCGCAGGAGAGCCCGAGGCGGCGAGAGGCGGCGATTCGCGGGGAGAGGGGTCGCGCGGCGGGAGTTCGCATGATCGGCGAGTATAGGCCGCATGCGCTGGCCCCGGTCGATTCCCTTGCTGCTTGCCCTGCTCGGCTTGCCCTGGCTCGCGGGCTGCGAATCCCAGCGCGAGCTCGCCCGCTCCCACAACGTGCTGATGTCGACGGCGAAGGAGGAGGAGGTCGGCGAAGAGGCCGCGACCGCCATCGCCCGGACCCTCGGCCGGATCGGCAACGACGACGTGATCGAGTACGTCGAGGACGTGGGCGAACGCCTCGCCCGCAACTCGCCGCGGCGCGACGTGAAGTACCGCTTCAACGTCGTCGAGATGCAGGAGCCGAACGCCTTCGCCCTCCCCGGCGGCCACATCTACGTCTCCCGCGGGCTCCTCGCCCTGGCGAACTCCGAGGAGGAGCTCGCGAACGTGCTCGCCCACGAGATCGCGCACGTCGCCCTGCAGCATCACGCCTACCGGGAACTCGAGGTGCGCAAGACGAAGTGGCTCGGGGCCCTCGCCGTGCTGGCCGGGGCCCTCGCGGGCGGCCCGGGCGGCGCCGTGGTCGCGGCCCAGGGGTTCCTCATCGCCGGCCACGGCATGCTCGCCGCGTACACCCGGGACCAGGAGCGCGAGGCCGACGCCCTCGGCCAGGCGATCGCCCGCGATGCCGGCTGGGATCCGCTCGCGATGGCGAGCTTCCTGCGCTCCCTCGATCAGCTCACGCGCTTCGAACACGGCGCCTCGCGCTCCGGCGGCTACTTCGACACGCACCCCGGGAGCCTCGAGCGCGAAGCCAACGCGAAGGTCCGCTACGAGCACGCCACGCCCCTGCCCGACGACGAACGCGGCCGCGAGACCTACCTCGAGAACGTCGAAGGCATCGTGGTCGGGCCGAACCCCGACGAGGGCTACTTCCAGGGGTCCCGCTTCCTCCACCCCGGGCTCGGCTTCACCCTGCGCTTCCCCGACGGCTGGCGAACGGTGAACGAAGCCAGCGCGGTCCGTGCGGTCTCCCCGCGGCGCGATGCCATGGTGATCCTCGAGCTCCAGGGCAAGGGCGAAGACCCCGAGGCCGCCGCCCGCGAGTACGCCGAGAAGACCGAGGCGAAGTTCAGTGACGAGGAGAACCGGGTCATCCACGGCAACGCGGCGTTCCGCGCGCGCACCGTGGTCGAGGTCGGCGGCAAGAAGATGAAGGCGGACGCCACCTGGATCGCCCACGGCGGGGCCATCTACCGGATCCTGCACGTCGTGCCACCGACCCGGTTGATCCAGACCTCGTCGACGAGCCGCACCGCGCGGAGCTTCCGGCGGCTCTCGGACAGCGAGCGCGACGGCGTGCGCGTGACGCGGCTCCGCGTCGCCGAGACGCGCCCCCGCGAGTCCATCGACGGGCTCTCGGCACGGACGCTCAATCAATGGGGCCGGGACGAGACCGCCCTGATGAACGGGCTCGCCGTGGGCGAGGGTCTCCCGGAGGATTTCCTCGTGAAGGTGGCGGTCCCGGAGCGGTGGGTGCCCCGCCCGCGCCCGGAAGCCGAGGAGGCGAGTGACGCCCCGGGCGAAGAGGCCGCGGCCCGTGCCGAAGACGGCCCGGCGCCCCCGGCGGGAGACGCGGACGCCGCTGCGCGGTAGGGTTCGGGCATGCCGAAAGTCCTCATCCCGCCGCCCTACCGGGGCCCCACCGGCGGCATCGACGTGCTCGAGGTCGCCGGAGCCACGGTCCGCGAATGCCTCGATGCCGTCGAGGCCGCGCACCCCGGCTTCGGCCCGCTGATCTTCGCCGCGGACGGCAGCCCCCACACCTTCGTGAAGCTCTTCGTGAACGGCGATCAGGCGCCGCCCGAGGCCCCCGTCGCCGAAAACGACGAAGTGGAGGTGCTCGCCGCCATCGCCGGTGGCTGATAGGATGTGCCCTTCACATCCCGAACGAGTGCCCAGAGCCGAACGAGCGCCAAGAGCCGGAGGAGCCCACCCGTGTCCGAGGACCGCCTGATTCGCGTCGACATGACGAACCTGACCGCGACGGCCGAGCCGTACCCCGCGGAGTGGAAGCTCCTGGGCGGCCGAGCCCTCTCGGCGCGCATCCTCCTCGAGGAATGCGACCCCCAGTGCGACCCGCTCGGCCCGGACAACGTCCTCGTCATGGCGCCCGGCGTGCTCTCGGGAACCGCGGCGCCCACCTCGGGGCGCATCTCGATCGGCGGCAAGAGCCCGCTGACCGGCGGCATCAAGGAGGCCAACGCCGGCGGCAACCCGGGCCAGGACCTGATGAAGCTCGGCTACCGCGTGGTGATCGTGAAGGGCCAGCCCGCGGACCCGGAGAAGCGCTACGCCCTCGAGGTGAACGGCGACGAACTCGCGGTGGTCGAGGCCGATGATTCCAAGGGCATGTGGAACTACGCCCTGATCGAGCACCTCACCAAGAAGTACAGCGAGACCGCCTCGTTCATCTCGATCGGTCCCGCCGGCGAGATGAAGCTCTCGGGCGCCTCGGTCGCCTGCACGGATGCGGACCAGGATCGCCGCCCGGCCCGCCACGCGGCGCGCGGCGGCCTCGGCGCCGTCATGGGCAGCAAGGGCCTGAAGTACGTGATGGTCGACCCGGGCAAGGCCGCCGTCCGGCGCCCGGCGGACACCAAGGCCTTCTTCGGCCTGTGCAAGAGCTACACGAAGGAGTTCCGCGAGGGCCCGAAGGCCAACATGTTCAAGTACGGGACGAGCGCGATCGTGCCCGTCGCGAACATGCTCAACACCTTCCCCTACAAGAACCGCACCGAGGGCCAGTCGCCCGACGCCCAGACCCTCGACGGCGCTCGCATCGTCGAGAGCTTCGAGACGCGCGGCGGCGGCATGCACAACTGCATGACCGGCTGCATCGTCCAGTGCTCGAACGTCGTGCACGACGCGGACGGCAACTACAAGACCTCGGCCCTCGAGTTCGAGACCCTGACCCTGCTCGGCTCCTGCTGCGGCATCGCGAGCTGGGAGGACGTCGCGGACCTCGACCGGCTCTGTGACGAGGTCGGCCTCGACACCATCGAGACCGGCGCGGCGATCGCCATCTTCATGGACTCCGGTGCGATGGAGTACGGCGACGCGGAGGGCGCGAAGCGCATCCTGCGCGAGATCGCCGAGGGCACCGAGCTCGGCAAGGCGATCGGCAACGGTGCCGTCTCGATCGGAAAGAAGCAGAAGCACCACCGCGTGCCGGTGGCGAAGGGCCAGGCCCTCCCCGCCTGGGACCCGCGCCCGCTCAAGGCCACGGGCGTCACGTACTGCACGAGCCCCATGGGCGGCGACCACACCGCCGGCCTGATCGTGAACCCGGGCCTGCCGCCCGAGGAGTTCGCCCAGGCTTCCCAGGAATCGCAGCTCGTGAACGCGGCCTGCGATTCGTCGGGTTTCTGCCAGTTCCTCCAGCCGAACATGCCCGAGATCGCCGGCTTCTACTCGAGCCTCTACGGCGAAGAGGTCACCAAGGAGCAGGTCGCCGACATCGGCTGGCAGTGCCTGGCGGACGAGTGGAAGTTCAACGAGGGCGCCGGCTTCACGGCCGAGGACGACGTGCTGCCGGCGTGCATCACGGACGAAGGCATCGGCCCGGACAACGCGCTCAAGTTCGACGTGAGCGCCGACGTCGTGGCGGAAGCCAAGGCCAAGCGGTTCCCGGCGCGCGACGAGCTCTGGGCCACCAAGGCGACGGGCTGATTCGAGGGGTCGGCGCCCCGGATCTTCACGGCGCCACGAAGGGTCGAGGGATTCCATGCGTGACGTCCGGATGCGCGGCTTCGCGGAGCGGGCGGACGTCGAGGACGTCGAACGCTTCCTGGCCGAGCAGTTCATCGGCCTGCCCGCCGAGACCGTGGCTCTGGCCGCGTGCGTGGGCCGCGTGCTGGCCGAGCCCGTCGCGGCCGGCGTCGACGTGCCGGGCTTCGACCGCTCGGCCATGGACGGCTACGCCGTCCGCGGCGAGGACACCTTCGGCGCCTCCCCCTTCGACCCGATCCGCCTCGAGCTCGTCGGCGAGTCCATGCCCGGACGCCCGGCGGCCGAAGAGGTGCTTCCGAACCAGGCCGTCCGCATCATGACGGGCGCGCCGGTTCCCGCCGGCGCCGATGCCGTGGTCATGGCCGAAGTCTGCGAAGAAGACGAAGGCGCGGTTCTCGTGCGCGAAGCCGTCGCTCCCCGGAAGAACGTCGGCGCGGTGGGCGAAGACATCCGCTCGGGCGAGCGCGTGCTCGAGCCCGGCCGCGTGCTCCGGCCCCAGGACGCGGCGCTCTTGGCCTCGATCGGCGTGGCCGAGGTCTCCTGCGTGCGCTCGCCGCGGGTCCGGCTCGTCGTGACCGGAGACGAACTCCTCGCGGCCGGCAGCGTCCCGAGCGGGGTCCAGATCGTCGACAGCAACTCGGTCATGCTGCGTGCCCTCGTCGCGCGCGATGGCGGGACGACCCTGCCCTTCGAGATCCTGCCGGACGAACCCGAGCGCATCCGCGAAGCCATCGCCGCGGGCGAGGCCGACGTGGTGCTCGTCTCGGGAGGCAGCTCGGTCGGGCGCGAAGACCACGCGCCGCGCCTCCTCGCCGAGCTCGGCACGCTCGACTTCCACGGCATCGCCATGCGGCCCTCGAGCCCCTCGGGCATCGGCCGCGTCGAAGGGCGGCCCGTCTTCCTCCTGCCCGGAAACCCGGTCTCGTGCCTGTGCGCCTACGAGTTCTTCGCCGGGCCGACGATCCGCGCGCTCGGCGGACGCTCGCGCGCCTGGCCTCACCGCCGCACGAAGGCGGCCCTCGCGAAGAAGATCAGCTCCTCCCTCGGGCGCACGGACTACGTCCGCGTGCAGATCGTCGACGGACGCATCGTGCCCCTGGCGACCTCGGGCGCTTCGATCCTGTCTTCGACGGTGCGCGCCGACGGCTGCGTGATCGTCCCCCGCGAGGCCGAGGGCTACCCCGAGTGGGCGGAGGTCGAGGTCCTGCTCTACGACGATGCGCCGGCCCCGGAGCGCGGCGCGGGCGCGCGGACGCCGGCCCCGGGGGCCGGGCCCGTCGGCGGCAACGAGTGAGCCCGGCGTGAAGCAGACCCAGTTCCTGACCGCCCTCGACCGCGACGAGGCCGAGCGACGCTGGCGAACCGTCATCGAGACGCCGGCGACGCGCGAGGAGACCGTGCCCCTGGCCGAGGCCCTCGGCCGCGTGCTCGCGCGCGACGTCACGGCCGAGCCCGACGTGCCGGGCTTCGACCGCTCGAACATGGACGGCTTCGCGGTGCGGGCCGAGGACACCTTCGGCGCCGCCGAGGCGACGCCGCTTCGGCTCACCGCCAACACCGAGACGATCCCGACGGGCATCGAGCCGAAGATCGAGGTGAAGCCCGGCACCGCGACGACCATCGCCACCGGCGGCATGCTTCCGCGCGGCGCGAATGCGGTCGTGCCCGTCGAGCACACGGATCTCGAGGAGGACGGCGCGACGATCGTCGTCAACAAGGCCGCCGTCCCGGGCCAGGCGATCTCGTTCGCCGGAACCGACGTCGGAAGCGGCGAGACGGTGCTCTTCGCCGGGACGCGCCTGACCTCCCGGGAGACCGGCGTGCTGGCCGCCATCGGCTGCGAGGCGGTGGCGGTCCACCGCCGGCCGCGCGTCGCCATCCTCTCGACGGGGGACGAGATCGTCCAACCGGGCGAGTCCATGCGGCCCGGCCTGGTCTTCGACTCGAACGGCCGCATCCTGGCCGACGCGGTCCGGGAGCTCGGCGGCGACCCCTGGTTCCTCGGGGCCTTCCGCGACGACGAGGCGGCCCTGCGCGATGCGCTCACCCGCGCGGTGGCCGATGCCGACGTGGTCCTGCTCTCGGGCGGAACCTCGAAGGGCGAAGGCGACCTGTGCGCGCGGGTCGTCGACGAGCTCGAGCCGGGCATTCTCGTGCACGGCGTCGCGCTCAAGCCCGGCAAGCCGATCTGCCTCGCTGCCCAGGGGAACAAGCCCGTCGTCATCCTGCCCGGCTTTCCGACTTCGGCCGTCTTCACGTTCCACGAGTTCGTGGCGCCGGTCGTGCGCGCGATGGCGGGCCTGCCGCCGGAGCGCAGCGAAGCGCGGCAGGCGGAGCTCGCGCTCCCGGTGCAGTCCGACCGCGGCCGCCTCGAATACCTGCTCGTCGGGCTCGTCCACTCGGAGCGGGCCGCCGGCGGGCTTGCGGCCTGGCCCATGGGCAAGGGCAGCGGAAGCGTCACCGCCTTCAGCCGCGCCGATGGGTTCGTCCGCATCCCGCGCAACGTCGAGATCGTCGAAGAGCGCGCCGAGGTCGACGTCACCCTGATCGGGCGCGACCTCACCGTCGCCGATCTCGTCGTGATCGGGAGCCACTGCGCGGGACTCGACCGCATCGCGAGCGCGCTCGCCCGCGAAGGCCTGCGCGTGAAGCTGATGGCGGTCGGCAGCCAGGCCGGCCTGGCCGCGGCCCAGCGCGGCGAGTGCGACGTCGCCCCCATCCACCTCCTCGACCCGGAGACCGGCGAGTACAACCGCCCGTTCCTGGACGAGAGCCTCGAGCTTCTCCCCGGCTACCGCCGCATGCAGGGCATCGTGACCCGCCCGGGAGAGGAGGCCACGCCGGAGACGCTCGTGGCCGACCCGCACCGGCGCATGGTGAACCGCAACCGGGGCAGCGGTACGCGCGTGTTGATCGACCGGCTGCTCGGCGACGCACGGCCTCCGGGCCATGCCTACGAGCCGCGTTCCCACTACGCCGTCGCGGCCGCGGTGGCCCAGGGCCGCGCGGATTGGGGAGTCACGATCGAGACCGTGGCGAAGGGCGCCGGACTTTCCTTCCATCCGCTGCAGGACGAGCACTACGACCTCGTCGTGCCGCGCGCGCGCCGGGATCTCCCGGCCGTCGCGCGGCTCCGCCGCCTGCTCGCCCCCGGCAGCGAGCTGCGCGGGGAACTCGAAGCACTCGGCTTCGCCGGGCCGGAGGAGAACGCGTGAGAACCTTCCTGCTCGGCTTCGTGGCGTTCCTCTGCATCACCACCGCCGCGGCCTATCTGTTCCCCATGGGCGAACTCGTCACGCTGCACACGATGGACGAGAACGGCGGCGCCCACGAGAGCACGCTCTGGGTGATGGACGGCGTCGACGGCGCGCTCTACCTGCGCGCCGGCGACCCGCAGGCGGCGTGGCTCGATCGCCTGATCCTGCATCCGCTCGTCGAACTGGAGCGCGAAGACGGGAGCCGACACTACCGCGCGACGCCCGTCGAGGACGCCGCCCTGCGCGCGGAGCTCAACACGAAGCTCGCGGAGAAGTACGGGGTGGCGGAGACGCTCGTCCGCAGCTTCCGCGACGTCGGGAGCGCCGTCGTCGTCCGCCTCGACCCCCTGCCGGGCGAGGGCACCCCGAACCCGCACGCCCGGGGGCCCCATGGCGGAACCGGACACTGACCCGAAGCCCACGAGCGGCCCCGAAGCGCCGGAACCCGTCGAGCTCCGCATCGAACGCCTCTCGCCGGGGGGCGACGGCGTCGGGCGGGAACCCTCGGGGCGGGTGGTCTTCGTCCCGCTGACCGCACCCGGCGACCGCGTGCTCGTCCGCATCGTCGACGACCGCGCCCGCTTCGCACGCGCCGAGATCGTGCGCGTGATCGAACCGGGCGAGCGGGTCGAACCGCCGTGCGCCGTGTTCGGCGAGTGCGGCGGCTGCGCCTGGCAGCACGTCCCCTACGAAGCGCAGCTCGCCCAGAAGGCGGACTTCATCGCCGACGCCCTGCGCCGCATCGGCCACCTCGACCTCGACGGCGCGGTCCCGGTCGAGCCGTGCCCGAGCGCCTACGGCTACCGGATTCGCAGCCGAGTCGCGGTCGAGGGGCGCCGCGCCGGTTTCCGCCGCCGGCGCTCCCACGCCCTGTGCGCCACCGAACACTGCCCGGTGCTCGCGCCCGAGCTCGAAGCCGTGCTTCCGACGCTCCCGCGACGCGCACGCGGGCGCTTCGGGGATTGGTGGCTCGCCGCCGGAGACGATGGACAGGTCGAAGCGATGCCGGTCGCGGGCCAGCGCGGGCGGCCGCCCCGCATCGCCCGGCGCGTGTTCGGCCAACGCTTCGAGTGCGCCCTCGGCGGGTTCAGTCAGGCGAACGGGCCGCTGTTCGAACGGGTCGCCGAGGAGACCGTGGCCGCGGCCGGCCGCGGCGGAACCGTGCTCGAGCTCTTCGCGGGCGCGGGCTACCTGACCCTCGGCCTCGCCGCCGGGTTTTCGCGCGTGCTCGCCGTCGAGGGCGACCGCCGCTCCCTGCGCGACCTCGAGAGCAACCTCGCGGCCGCGGAGCTCGCCCAGGTCGAGGTGCTCGCGAGCTCGGTCGAAGCCGCCCTCGAGAGCGCGTCCGTGCGCGAAGCCGCGCCGGAGGTCGTCGTCCTCGACCCGCCACGGACCGGCCTGCCCGCCGGGTCCGCCGAGCCGCTGGCCGAGCTCCACGCTCCGCGGCTCGTCTACCTCTCCTGCGACCCGGCCACGCTCGCGCGCGATGCGGGCGCCCTCGCCGGGCTCGGCTACGTGCTCACGCGCGCTCGCGGTTTCGACCTATTCCCCCAGACGCCCCACGTCGAAGCGCTCGCGGTCTTCACCCGGGCGTCCGCGGAGACGGACCGCTAAAGTCGGGGCGCCTTCCGCGACGAAACGTGTCCTAGAGGGAAACCGGCTTCAGAGGTTTCGACGATGTCTCCGCGATCCAGAGAGGCCCGCAGCGGAAGCGCGCCCCAAAGCCAGCCGGCGGGCTTCGTGCTCTACGTCGAAGGCGCCCGCGACCGCGACATCCTTCGCATCTGGACCCAGCGTCACGCCCCGGAGCTCCTCGACCTGGTCGACGGCGCGGTCATCCTCGGCGGACGGCAGCCCCACCGCGCCGCCGAACACTTCCGCGGCGTTCGCGCGGACGACGCCGAGGCCACGGGCCTGTGCGTGCTCGACCGGGACCACGACGACCCGGACGATCCGGCGAACGAAGAGCCCGGCCTCGACTTCTACGTCTGGAAGCGCCGCCACATCGAAAGCTACCTGCTCGTGGCCGAGGCGATCCGGCGGAGCGTCGAGGCGAAGAGGGAGCGCTTCCGCCTCGAGCGCTTCCTGCGCGAGGAGCTGCCGCCCGAGGACGACGAGGCGGCTTACCGGCGGCTCGACGCCAAGCGGCTGCTCGGCCGCGACGGCGCGCTGACCCGGGCGGTCGGCCGGCCGGTCTCCGCGAGCCGGATCGCACGCGCCCTGCGCCAGGACGAGCTGCACGAGGACGTCGTCGCCCTGCTCGACCGTCTGCGCGCCCACGCCCGCTAGCCGCCCCACCGGGAACGAACCGCGTGGACCCGCGGCCCGATTCCGGGCAAGATCGGGCGCGAAGGGAGGGCTCCATGAAGTCCCAGTTCTGGATCCTGCTGGCCGCACTCGTCGCGTTCACCGCCTACACCGTCGGGGTCGTCCTCGACCAGGGCCTTGCGGCCGTCCCCACGCTGATCCTGGCCGAACCCTGGGCGGGGCAGCTCTTCGTGGACCTCGTGATCGCGCTGGTTCTCTTCCTGTTCTGGATGGTCCGCGACGCGCGCGAGCGGGGCCTGCCCGCCCTCCCCTACCTGGTGCTGACCCTCGCCGCGGGTTCGATCGGCGCCCTCGCCTACCTGGTGCACCGGGCCGCCAAGGACGAGCCCGCCACGGCATAGCGCCGGCAGGCTCGCGTCCGGGCTAGGAGTCGACCGGGTCGTGCAGGATCGGCTCCGGGACCTTCTCTCCGGCCTTTCGCTGGCGGCGGAACTCCCGCACGAGGGCGAGCGCCTTCGGCAGGAAGACCAGGCCGAGGCCGAGGTTCAGCACCAGGAAGATCCCGTTCGTCGCGAGGGCGAAGGCGATCAGTTCGTCGCGCGGGGCAGCGCCCTCGAAGAGCTCGGCCCAGGCCAGCTCGCGGGTTCCGAAGTTGCCGAGCGAAGGAACCACCAGGGCCAGGTAGAGCAGCGGGATGCGGGCCATCAGCGCCGTCCACTCGATCGGCGTGTTGAAGGCCCGCGTCGCGGCGCCCTGGATCATCACGTCGAAGATCGTGACGCCCACGAAGGCGAGCAGGAACGGGGCGATCGTGCGCAGGGGGAAGCGCTCGAGGAAGTCCGTCACGCGGCCGAGGCCCGGCACCTCGTGCGAACGCGAGTAGCGGACGGCGATCGCGCCGCCGATCACCACGACCCACAGGATGCCGGCCGTGATGGCGACGTCCTGGTTGCCTCCGAGCCCGCCCTCGAGGAAGGCCAGGGCCAGGGTCACCTGCACCAGCATCACGAACAGGTGGCAGACCGCGGGGACGAGGGCCGCCGCGACCACGACGTCGAGGCGGCCGCCGCAGAGCTGCCCGAGCCCGACGAGGGTGACCCCGTCGGCGAGGGGATTGCTGACGGTGCGGAAGAGCTCGGCACCGCCGCGGATCGCGAAGACCGAGGAGGTCGAGACGTCGGCGGCGAAGCGGCGCATGGCCGCCGCGGTGATCACGGTCCAGACGGCGAAGTAGACCAGGCGGTCGAGGGTCGTGAAGAAGAGGAAGGCGGGGACGTCGGCGTTCGAGAGCGCCCGGCGAAGGCTCGCCCAATCCGTCGCCCAACCGAAGACGTAGACCAGAAGTCCAGCCGAGATCAGCCAAGGGAGCACGTGCCGCCAGCGTCGGGTCACGGGCGGCGAGGATACCGCTTCCGAGGCCGTCCGGGCGGCGGATGTCGGGCTTCGCGAGAGCCCTCGCACGCCGGCCGCGCCCGGCGTCCGTGCTATGGAAGCGGGCATGGATCGGCCCGCCATCGAACTGCTCGCCCTCGACTTCGACGGCGTGGTCTCCGACAGCCTGCGCGAGTGCCTCGCGGTGGCCTGCGCGACCTGGCGCCAGCTCGAGCCGGACTCTCCCCTCGACACCGGAAGCCCCGAGGCGCTCCGCGAGGCGTTCCTGCCCCTGATGCCGCTCGGCAACCGCGCGGAAGACTTCGGGATCGCCCTGAAGATCCTCGAGCGGGGCGCCGCGGTCGAAACCCAGGAGGCCTACGACGCCTTCCGCGACGGCCTGCCGAGCGCGTGGCTCGAAGCCTTTCACGAGCGCTTCTACCGCGAGCGCGCGCGGCTCGCCGAGGCAGACCCGGAGGCCTGGCTCGACGGCATGCGCCCCTACGCCGAGGTCGTCTCGGCGCTCCCTGGCCTCTCGCAGCGGGTCACGCTGGCGATCGCCACGGCCAAGGACCGCCGGACCGTGCGCACCGTGCTCGACCACTACGGGCTGGGCCCGCTCTTCCCGGAAGAGCGCGTGCTCGACAAGGAGACCGGCAAGGACAAGTCGCGGCACCTCACGGCCCTCGCCGAACGGACCGGCACGCGCTTCGAAGCCATCGCCTTCATCGACGACAAGCTGAACCACCTCGACGCCGTGGCGCCGCTCGGCGTGCGCTGCGGACTCGCCGCCTGGGGCTACAACGGCGAACGCGAGCACGCCCTGGCGCGCGAGCGCGGCTTCCGGGTCTGCCGGCCGGAAGACCTCTCGCAGCTCCTCGGGTGAAACCCTGCCCCGCCTGGGGCCATGCATCGAGATTTCTCAAGTCGCGCGCCCAATGACTCGAAACGGGGGATAGGACCGCGCGCGCCAATTCCGGCACGGGTCCGGGGGACCCTGCGTTGGCGGACCGCGACATCATGAAGGAACTCACCGAGGTCGACGCCCTGCCGACGCTCCCGGAGGTGGTGACCCGCGTGATGCAGGCGCTCGACGCGGACGACGTCGACGTCGAAACCGTGGCGAACCTGATCGCCCAGGACCCGGCGCTCACGGGACAGATCCTGCGCATGGCGAACAGCGTGATGTTCAACGCCTGCGGGCTCTCGACCACCTCGATCCACGAGGCCATCGGCCGGATCGGCCTGCGCAGCGTGCGGAACATCGTCGTCTCGATCGGCGTGGTTCGGACCTTCGACGGGCTCGAAGGGCTCGACTTCGGCGAGTTCTGGCGCCACAGCTTCTCGAGCGCGGTCGCCGCGGGAGCCGTTGCCCAGTGCGTCCCGGGCATCCAGGCGCCGCGGAACCCGCGCGACAACCCCTACTTCCTGGCCGGGCTGCTCCACGACGTCGGAAGCCTGCTCTTCCTCCAGCACCTCGGCGACGAGTTCACGGAGCTCGTCTCCGAGGCGCGCGCCAAGGGACAGGTCCTCCACGAGGTGGAGCTCGAACGGCTCGGGGCCGACCACCAGCAGGCCGGGGCGGCGCTCATCCGCCGCTGGGGCCTGCCGCTCGAGGTCGCCGCAGCCGCCGAGCACCACCACCGCGCGAGCGGCGCGCCCGAGGACGGCCGGGACTTCGTGCTGGTCGTCGCCGCCGCCGATTTCGTGTTGGGCCAGAACGGGCGCTGCTCTCCGGCCGAGCCCGAACCCCGGGACGCCGCCGCTCTCGAAGCCCTGGGCGTCGAAGAGGGCAAGGTCAGCGAGCTGACCGTCGAGGTCGTCGCGGCCGCGGAATCCTCGGACACGCTCCTGTCCGCGGCCCTGTCGGGCTGATACCCTCCCTGGGCTCCGACTGGACGGGGCGCGAGGAGAGGCGATGGATCTCGGATTCCGGATGCACGCGGAGCGCACGCCGAACCCGAACAGCGTGAAGTGGGTACTCGGTCAGCCGCTCGTGGAAGGTGCCGGCGGTGCGTATTTCGACGAGCCGGTCTCCGAGGGCGTCTCGCCGCTGGCCTCCCGCCTGTTCGCCGTCGACGGCGTCGAGGGCGTCTTCGTCGCGGGCAACTTCGTCACGGTCACCAAGCGCGAGGAGCTCGACTGGGCGGATCTCGCCCAGTTCGTCGTGGACGCGATCAAGGCCCACGTGGCGGCCGAGGTCCCCGCGCTCGGGCCCGAATGGGAACCCTCGGAGAGCGGACCGGGCGGCGAGGTCGCCGACCGCATCCGCGAGATCCTCGAAAGCGAGGTCCGGCCCGCCGTCGCCCAGGACGGGGGCGACATCATCTTCGCCGGCTACCAGGACGGCCGGGTCGAGGTCTACCTCCAGGGCTCCTGCGCCGGCTGCCCGAGCTCGACGATGACGCTCAAGATGGGCATCGAAGAGCGGCTGCGGCAGGAGATTCCGGAGATCCAGGAAGTCGTCGCGCTCTAGCGCGGCCCGAAGACACGAAACATCGTGGCGCATCGGCGCGGCGAGGAGGATTCATGGCTCGCAGCAAGAACAAGCAGAAGATCAAGCGCACCCGTTGGTCCCACAAGCGCAAGCGCCGGCTGAAGCGCAAGAAGGCGGCGGCCAAGGAACAGGGCTAGCGCCGCACACCCAGGGCCTTCGTTTCGGGAAGCGCTAGCCCTCTTCGCGATCGGGCAGGATGCGGGAGAGGACGGCGCCCATGGCGGCGGCCTCCCCGTCGGCCAGGGGCTCGATGCTCGGCATGGCGAGCACCAACGCTTCCAGGCGCTGCGCGGCGTCGGCCGAGACGTCCCGGAAGACGAGACCGAGCCCTTCTTCCCCATCATCGCGGGCGACTTCGGCCTTCACCTCGAGGGGCGGGCCGTCCGTGTTCCCGTAGACCGCCAGGGTCAGCACGTCGCCGACCTTGAGTTCCGGGTGCGCGTCGATGCGCATGCCGCCGAGCGAGATGTCGCGGCCGACGAGCGCGCGGCTCGCCTCACGCGTCAGGTCCGTCACGGTCGTCTCGAAGGGGCGCCGCGCGTGGCTGCGGCGCTCTTCGTCGCTGGCGGTTTCGCTCACCCCGCCCTCCGGGCTCGCCACCGCGCGGCGCAGCAGGGCCCGTGCGAGGCCCGCCTCCGTGTCCGCATCGAACTCCGGGAACGCGAGCGCCACCGAGGTCTCGTGGGGATCGTCGTGGGCGCGCAGGACGGTGCCCGTGAGCACCAGGGGCGCCTCGCCATCGGCCTCCGCCGGGACGTTCACCTCGACTTCGCTTCCGACGGCACAGGGCGTCGGCAGGAGCAGGCGGCAGCCGCCGGTCGAGAGCTCCGCGAGCACGGCTTCGCTGCGCGAGCCGTCGATCCGGCACAGGACCGGCACGCCGAAGGGAACGCGGATCGCGCGGCGCTTCTCGGGGCCGCGGTAGAGCGCCCGCAGCACCAGCAGGCGGAGCGCTTCGGAATGGACGGGGCGCCGCACCATGAAGTCGACGCCGTCCTTGCGCAGGCGCTCGCGCAGGGTCTCGGCGTCCTCGCTCGCCACCACCACGCGGACGGGGCCCGCCGCGCTGCGCGGAATGGTCTGGGCCCGGCGGGAGGTCGTCAGCAGGAGATCGCGCGGCGCTTCGAGGCCGTCGCTGATGGCCGCGCCCCGCAGGTGGACGAAGTCGACGCCGAGGTCTTCGAGCAGGCGGCGGACGTCACCGAGTTCGCCGTCGTCGAGCATCAATACGGAGGGAGGGAAGGACATGGGTTCGGCCTTTCGCGCGGAGGCCTTCCTCGAAACGTGAGGAGGCATCCTCTCCGCTGCATCGACCGAATCGCGGCCCGGGTGAACCTCGGCGTGCGTCAGACGGGCGGCGACCCCGGGGCTCCACCCGAGGGCGCGTCGGGGGTTCGGTCGAGCGGCCGGAACGCAGCTTCGCTCACGCGACGCGCAGCTCGCGCGTGCAACGTCAGGCGCCGAAAGGCCCAGGGGCCCGCGAGGAGGCCGGACACGACCAGCGCCGGGCCGAGGGCGTGGAAGCCCGTGGCGACGCTCGTCGTGGCGATCAGGTTGTTCACCAGATGGCAGAGGATCGCCGGCCGCACGCTCCCGGCGAGCGCCGTCACCGCGCCGAGATAGAGGCCGAGCACGAAGGCCCCTGCAGAATGGATCCAGTCCGCATGGAGGGCCGCGAAGAGCGCGGAGGCCACGGCCACCGCGGCGGGCGCGCCGAGGTGCGGCGCGAGCCCGCGCTGGAGGAATCCGCGCAGGGCGAGCTCTTCCCCGAAACCCGGGAGTACGGCCAGGCCGACGAGACAGGCCAGGAAGGTCCACCCGGAAACGCCCGCGACCTCCTCCCGGAACTCGGCGAGCGTCCCGACCTCGCGCAGTCCCGCGAGCGCGATCGTCCAGTCGACGAGCTGGCTCGCCGCGAGCAGGCCGAGGACGAGGCCCGCCTGGACCGCCGGTGCGAGGCCCGAGGGCGTCCAACCGAGCCGGACGGCCTTCGAGCGATTCGAGAGGGCCGCCCCGAACAGGGCGAAGCACAGCAGGCCGGCCGAGGTCGCGCCCGCGACCCAGGCCATCGCTTCGGGTCCGCCGCGCGGCATGCGGGAGCCCGCGAGGAAGAAGGCGAAAGCGGCCGCCAACCAGGCCGCGGCCTCGGCCACGCGCGGGGCGAAGGCGGTGCCGGTCGGCTCGGCGCCGTCCGGCCCCGGGGCGCTCGCGCGGGGATCGTCCATGGCCGCAGCGTAGTGGATCCGGCCACGCGGACGGGGGCTGCTACCCTTCCGATGTGTCCGGGCCCTCGCTCGCACCGGCCCTGTTGGTGGCCATGCCGCAGCTCCTCGACCCGAATTTCAAGCGTTCGGTCGTCCTGCTGATCCATCACGACGACGAAGGCACCTTCGGCCTGGTCGTGAACCGCCCGACCGAGATCCCGATCCGCACCCTCTGTGAAGACCTCGAGATCACCTGGAACGGCGACGCCGAGGAGCGCCTCTGTCTCGGCGGCCCGGTCCAGCCCGACACGGGCTGGGTGGTCTTCGACGACCGCTCGATCCCGGAGGCGCGCATCGCCGACCCCGAAGGAGGGGTGAACCGGCTCGCACCGGGGATCGCCGTGTGTGGCTCCCTCGAAACGCTCCGCGGCCTCGCCCCCTCCCCGCCCGAGCCCCTGCGCATGATGCTCGGCTACTCCGGCTGGGGGCCGCACCAGCTCGAGGACGAGCTTGCCGAGGGCGCCTGGCTGTTGGCGCCGCTCTGCGCCGATTCCGTCTTTCGCGTCGCGCCCGACGACATGTGGGAACACGTGGTCCGCGGCCTCGGGGTCGACCCGAGCAGCCTCGTCGCCACCCCAGGAGTTCACTGATGGACGACATGGACGACCGGACCGAGTACGAAACAGAGAACTCGTTCGACGACCGGACCGAGTACGAAGCGAACGAACTTCTCGACAGCGGCGGATACGAAGCGCCGCTGTTCGCAGGCGAGATCCGCTGCCACGGCGGCTTCGACGAGGCGGGGACCTACCGCTCCCCCCGCACCGCCCACCGCGTGCCCGCGATCCGCGCCTGGCAGGCGCAGCTCGAGCGCGACGGCCACGCGCTGCTCGAAGTCGCACCGGGCCTGATGCCGCCGCAGTACCCGAGCGTCGAGCAGGCCAAGCTGCTGATCTCCGAAGGGGTGACGGAGCCGATCGTCCGGGCGCTCACGATCATCTCGATCGTCGAGGGCTTCGGCGCCATCATCCGCGACGTTCCGGTTCCGCCGCTGCGCGAGCATCTCGTCGAACCCATCGAAGGGACCGCCCTCGCCCACCTCGACCGCGGGCTCTTCGAAGCCCACGCCCGGGACGAAGCCGGGCACCGCGACGAGGGCGGCCACAAGCAGATGTGGGAAGCGGCGCGCGATCTCGCCTTCGAGAACCCGAAGGTTCCGAGCGACGTCCTCATGCGCATCATGGGCCGACGCGCGAAGCGGGAGCGCACCCGGCTCCTGCCGGAGCTGGCGCCGGAGCTCGAGCGCATGCTCGGCACCATGGCCGGCGTCCTCGCCATCGAGATCTTCGCGGCGCGCACCTTCGACTGGGGCGAGCGCCTGCTCTCGGACCCCGAGGCCTCGGCGGAGCCGGAGCGCGCCGGCGCGATGGTTTCCTACATCCGGAGCGACGAGTCGCCCCACGTCGAATACCTGCGAACCGCGCTCTCGGAGGTCGCCGCGCGGACGCTCCGCACCGTCGACGGCAAGTCGCTCTCGGGCGAAACCGCCGTGCGTCGCCTGATGCACGCGAACCTGAAGATGCTCACGACCCAGCGCCCGAAGGAGAACCGCGGCGACGTGCGCGAGGGGCTCGCCGCCGCCATCGAGCGCGCCGGGAAGGGGCAGGACCTGATCGAACGGCTCGATGCCCTCGAGAGCCCGTGGACGCCGCCGGCCTCGACGGGCTTCGAGCCCGGCGAACGCGCCGGAGACGGCGAGCCGGGCTCCCCGGAAGCCGCGTGACGGATCCCTCCGTTCCGGCGGGCGCGCCCGTCGGTCTGTTCGAGCGCGCCCGCCGCGCCGTGCGAATCGCCCGCGCGGGCATCGTGATCTGGGCCGTCTACAAGGTTCCCGAGTACGCGCGGCGCGCGCTCCGTCGGCCGGAGCCCGAGAACCTCGACGCCACCCACGAACGGGCCGCCCGCGAGGCCCTGGCCACCGCCCTCTCCCTGCGCGGCGTCGTGATCAAGGCCTGCCAGGTGATCGCGACGCGCGCGGACGTCTTTCCGCCGCCCTTCATCGAGATCCTGAAGCAGTGTCACGACGCCGTTCCGCCGCGCGACTTCGCGACGGTGCGCGCCGTCGTCGAGCGCGAACTCGGCAAGCCCCTCGATGCGGTCTACGCCGAGTTCGACCCGAAGCCGCTCGCGTCGGCTTCCCTCGCCCAGGTGCATCGCGCGCGGCTCCACGACGGGCGCGCCGTCGCCGTGAAGGTCCAGTACCCGGAGATCGAACAGCTCGTCCCCCACGACCTGGCGAACCTGCGGCGCGCCTGCCGGGTCTACGAGTACTTCGACCCGCAGCCGATGGAACTCCTCCCCCTGCTCGACGAACTGACGAAGCACCTGGCCCTCGAGCTCGACTTCGTTCGCGAAGCCGACAACGCCGACCGCGTCCGCGAGCTCTTCGCCGACGACCCCGCCATCCACGTCCCCGAGATCCACCGCGAATGGTGCTCCCGCCGCGTGCTCACGATGGAACTCATGGAGGGCATGAAGATCACGGACCGCGAGGCGCTCGACGCCGCGGGCGTCGGCCGCGCCGAGCTCGTGCAGCTCCTGCTCTCGAGCTACGTCCGCATGATCCTCGCCCAGGGCTTCTTCCAGGCGGACCCGCACCCGGGAAACCTCTTCGTGCGCCCGGACGGCGGCCTCGTCCTGCTCGACTTCGGCCTCGCCAAGGAGCTCCCCGAGGGCTTCGGCCTCGGCCTGTTCGAGCTGATGTTCTCGATGATGACGCTCAACGAAGCGGCGATGGTGCGCGCCTTCCAGGAGCTCGGCTTCGAGACGAAGAGCGGCGACACCACGACCTTCGTCGGCATCGCCCGCCGCATGATGAGCCGAAGCGACACGGGCCGCTTCGAGGGCGAGTTCACCGAGGAGATGACCGACGAGCTCTTCGAGGCGATCCGCGAGAACCCGGTCGTGCGCGTGCCGAGCGATTTCGTGCTCGTCGGCCGGGTGTTCTCGCTGCTCTCGGGCATCGCCCACACGCTCGGCCACCGCGCGAACGTGCTCGAGGCGATGGGCGCGAGCACCGGCTAGGTCCGCTTTGCGGGCGCCCCTTCCGGCGGCCAGGGGTGCTGGCCCTCGAGCTCGCGGATCGTGGCGTCCGGGAAGTCCGGCAGGAGCAGCTCTTCGCGCTCGCGCCAGGCTCGCACCTCGGCCTCCGCCGCGGTGGCGCGCTCGCCGTCGAGGCCGTCGTCCTTCCCGAGATAGAGGGTCTGCGACGGGAAGGCGAAGCCGCTGCCGCTGGCGTCGACGAGGTCCATGATGCGCAGCATCAGGTCCTCCCGGATGCCGACGAACTCCGCCCAGTCCGACGTGGTGACGTAGGCGAAGACCTCGACGTCGAGCGAGTACGCGCCGAAGCTGATGAAGCGCACGCGGGCCGGGTCCTTCGAGACCTTCGGGTGGGCGTAGAGGAGCTTGCGGATCTCGACGAGGACGTGGCGAAGCTGCTCGGCGCTGGTCTCGTAGCGGAGGCCGAGCACCGTGTAGAAGCGGATGAAGTCCCGCATGGCGTAGTTCTCGATGTGGAGGTTCGAGAACTCGGCGTTCGGCACGGTCACGACGGTGCGGTCGAGCGTGCGGATGCGCGTCGAGCGCATGCCGATGTCCTCGACCGTGCCGACCTGGCCCGCGAACTTGCAGAAGTCGCCGACGCGGATCGGCCGGTCCGCGTAGAGCATGATGCCGCCGAACAGATTCTCGAGACTCTTCTGGGCGGCCAGCGCCACCGCGATGCCGCCGACGCCGAGGCCGGCGACGAGCGCCGTCACGTTGAATCCGAAGTTGTCGAGGATCGCGACGAAGGTGATCAGGTAGATCGCGGCCTTCACCGCCTTGCGGCCCGGCGCGACGAGCGGGACGGCCTCCTCCTGACCCTGGGCCTCGAGCCGCTTCTCGACGATCTCGGCGACCAGGTTCACGAGCCGGATCACGAGCCAGGTGATGGCGACCAGCACGAGGGCGCGCTCGGCGGCCGAGAGGAACTCCCGCGCCGGAACGTTCAGACCGAGGGGCAGCGTTCCTGCCCAGAACACGAAGACCGCCGCGACGAGCCGCAGCGGCGGGAGCGTGCTCTCGAACAGGCGGTCGTCGATGTCGGTCTCGGTGCGCGCGACGACGGGGCGCAGCACCCCGACCACCGCCGCGGCCACCGCGTACGAGAGCAGCCACGCCACGAAGAGCAGCACGATCAGCGCGGCCCACTGCCAAAGGAGCACCTCGAGCACCCGGGTCTCGAAGAACACCTTCGGCAGGTACTGCTCGAGCGGACCGTGGCCGAACTCTTCGTAGAGCGCGGGGACGCGGGCGAGAACCTCGTCCGAGAAGAGCCAGACGAGGGTCCCGTCTCCCCGGGGAACCCGTTTCAGGTCGACGTGCACGGTCCCGGACTCGGAGGCGATGTCGCCGATGCGGTCCGTGTCCTTCGGCAGGCCGTCCGACTGGAAGCCTTCCGCCCGCTCCGAAAGCTCGTCCACCGGCACCCAGAGCTCGCGGTCGAGCACGAGCTTGAGCTCCCGGGCGAGGCGAGGCCCGCGGGTCGCCCGCTGCCCAGGGTCGATGCGCCGCAGATCGAGATAGCGGGCGGCCCGCTCGTAGTCGTCCGCGCGCGCGGCTTCGAGGTACCCGACGGCGCTCCCGCGGGGCGTCCCGCGATCGAACTCGTCGTAGGGGACCTCCTCCACTTGGGAGGGGGCGGCGGCTTCGGCCGCGGGCTCCGCCTCCTGGGCGGCGGCCTCACCGGACGGGAAACCGCCCAGGACGAGCAGTGCCAGACCGAGCAGGACGGAGACGAAACGAGGACGACGATGCAGGCCGAGGTGGCGGTGGGCCGCGGACATGGTTCCCCCAGAGCGTGACCGCGCGGGGGGGAGCGCTTGTCGAGACGGGACTTTAGCCTACGATGCGAAGCTCACACGGGGAGGACGTCGTGAAGCACCACCGAGCACGCAACCATGGACCGATCCGAAGCGCCCGAACGCCGCTCTGCCTGCGGGCGGGTGCCCTCGCCGCCTTCGCCGCGGCCGGCCTCGTGGCCTGCGGCGGAAGCGAAGAACCCGCGGCGGTCCCGGAGCCTGCGCCGGTGGCCGACACGTCGGCCGAGGCCCGCGCCCTGGCCGAGCGGGCGAAGCCCGTGCTCGGGATCCTGCCCGCGGACGCGGAAACGGCCGAGCGGCCGCTCACCGCCGAGCGCATCGACCTCGGCCGGATGCTCTACTACGACACCCGGCTCTCCGCGAACCACGACATCTCCTGCAACAGCTGCCACCAGCTCGACCGCTTCGGCGTCGATGGCGAGCCGACCTCGCCCGGCCACGAAGGCCAGCGGGGCGACCGCAACTCGCCGACCGTCTACAACGCCGCCCTGCACGTCGCCCAGTTCTGGGACGGCCGGGAACCCGACGTCGAGGCCCAGGCGATCGGACCGATCCTCAACCCCGTCGAGATGGCCATGGCGAGCGAAGCCGACGTGCTCGCCGTTCTGGCTTCGATCCCGGACTACCCGGGCCTGTTCGCCGCCGCCTTCCCCGAGGCCGAGGGCCAGGCGCTGACCTACGAGAACGTCGGCATCGCCATCGGCGCCTTCGAGCGCAGGCTCATGACCCCCGGCCCCCTCGACGACTTCCTCCAGGGCAACTACGCCGCCCTTTCGGCGGACGCCCAGGCCGGGCTCGAGATCTTCCTCGACGTCGGCTGCACCACGTGCCACAACGGCGCGGCCCTCGGCGGCGGGATGTACCAGAAGCTCGGGCTCGTCGAGCCCTACGAGACCGAGGACACCGGACGCTTCAAGGCGACGGGCAACGAGGCGGACAAGTTCTTCTTCAAGGTGCCGTCCCTGCGCAACATCGCGGAGACCGGGCCCTACTTTCACGACGGCAGCATCGCGAGCCTCGAGGAAGCGGTCCGGCTGATGGCGAAGCACCAGCTCGGCCGCCAGCTCGACGCGGAGCAGACGCGGCTCCTGCTCGCGTTCCTCGAATCGCTGACGGGCCGGGTCGATGCGAACTACATCGCGCCGCCGACGCTGCCGGAGTCCGGGGCGGACACGCCGGGGCCGAGCACCAGCTAGCCCGCGGGCTGCGGCGCCTCAGGCCTCGAGGAGGCCGATGCGCAGCGGCTCACCGTCGATGGCGACTTCGCGCGCCTGCGCGCCGGCGGCGGGCTCCGCGCCCAGCTCGACCTCCACGGCGAGCACGTCTCCGGCCAGGCTCTCGACGCGCGGGCGCACGGCGTCGAGCAGGGTCGCCGAACCGTCGAGGGTCAGCCGGATGCGCTGGGTGTAGGCGAGGTCGAGCTCCTTGCGCAGGGTCTGCACCCGGTTCAGGACCTCGCGGTAGCGGCCCTCCGCCACGAGCTCCTCGGTCAGGCTCGTGCGCAGGACGACCACCCCGCCGCTTCCCGCAGCCGCCGCGAAGCCTTCCTTCGCTTCGAGGCTCACGGCGATCTCGTCGGGAGACAGCGCGAAGCGTTCGCCCTCGATCTCGATCGTCACTTCGCCGTCCGCCTCGAGCTGGGCGAGCAGGCTCGCGCCGTCGGCCTCGCCGAGAGCCTTTTTGAGCGCGGGCATGCGCTTGCCGACCCGCGGACCGAGCGCCCGGAAGTTCGGCTGCACCCGGTAGCTCACGTACTCGTCGGCTTTCGGAACGAAGCGGACCTCGTGGACGTTCAGCTCGTCGCGGATGAGCTCGAGGTGCGACTCGATCGCCGCCGCCTGCTCGGGACGTGCGAGCACGACCTCCGCAGCGGAAAGCGGCTGGCGCACCTTCAGCTTGCCCGCGGTCCGCACCTGCATGCCGAGCGAGACGATCTCGCGCACGAGCGCCATGGCCTCGGAGAGTGCGGCGTCGACGTGGCTCTCGTCGGGCTCCGGGAAATCGCAGAGGTGGACGCTCTCGTCGTCGGACTCCGGGAAGGGCCGGCGCACGAGGTTCTGCCAGATCTCTTCGCTCGCGAAGGGCAGGAAGGGTGCCAGGAGCTTCGCGAGCGTCACGATGCACTCGTAGAGCGTCCAGTGCGCATCGAGCTTGTCCTCGCCGAGGCCGCTGGCCCAGAAGCGGTCGCGGCTGCGGCGCACCCACCAGTTCGAGAGCGCATCGACGAAGGACGACAGCGCGCCGGTCGCGTCGTAGAGCCGGTAGCCGTCCATGTGCTCGATCACGCGGCGGTTGGTGAGCGCGAGCTCCGAGAGGATCCAGCGGTCGAGGAGCGCCCGCTCGCCGGCGGGGCGGCGGCCCTCCCGGCAGGCCGCGTCCGCCGGGTCGAAGCCGTCGACGTTCGCGTAGATCGAGAAGAACGCGTAGACGTTGCGCAGCTTCATCGGGACGTCGCGCTGGAGGGCGCGGACGCCGCCGAGGGAATGGCGCGTGTTGTTCCAGGGCGGGTTCGCCGCGAAGAAGAACCAGCGGAAGGCATCGGCCCCGGGCGCCGGCGTGTTCGGATCCTCGACGAAGAGCTTCCGATCCGCGGGCAGGCCGGGCACCTCGCCGAGCTGGGTCTCGCGCCCGTGGGGCGCCTCCGCGACGCCGAGCTTCTCGCGATCCGCCGCCGAGAGTTCGATCACCCGGCGCGGCAGCGCCGCGGGTTCGAGCACGAGCTCGACGCCCTCCCCCTCCGCATCGCCGCGGTAGACGCGGACGGCCTGACCCTCGCCGGTGAAGTCGAGCCCCTCGTAGTCCTCGCGGCCGATGCGCGCGCGGCCTGCGGGGAGGTCCGCCTCGGCATCGAGCACGGCGAACTCGAGGCGCACGCGGTCGAGGATGATCTCCGGCGGCGTGTAGTTGCCCTTGCTCTTCGACTCCTTGCGCCCCTCCCGGTCGCACACGTGCCCGAGCACGATGCAGTTGCGGTAGGGGTGCGGCTTCGACTGATCCGGGAAGAGCAGCGTCGAGATCCAGAGGAGCGAATTGAACCAGCCGCGCGTCTGGTCGATCGCTTCGCAGATGAAGTCCGCCGGGAAGGCCTCTTCGAAGTCGGCCCGATTGCGGTGCGGCGCGCCGAACTGGGCGAAGGGCATGGAGCCGGAATCGAACCACGCGTCGATCACCTCGGGGACGCGCCGGTAGGTGCCGGGCTCGCCGGGTTTCTGCCAGGTGACGTAGTCGATCCACGGCTTGTGCACGCGCAGATGCGGCGAGAGGTCCGGGTCTTCGGCCTTCGCGGCGTCGAAGCGCGCGAAGGCCTCGGGGTTGCGCTCGAGGATCTCGGCGACGGACGCCGGCGCATCCATGGCGCCGGTCTCGTCGTTGATCCAGATGTTGAGGGGCGTGCCCCAGAAGCGTTCGCGCGAGAGCGCCCAATCCACGTTGTTGCGCAGGAAGTCGCCGAAGCGGCCTTCCTGGATGTGCTCGGGCAGCCAGTTCACTTCGGCGTTGTTGGCGAGCGCCTCCTGCACGCGCTCGGTCGTGCGCACGTACCAGGCCGGGCGGGCGTACTGGATCAGGGGATCCTGCTCGGCCCGCCAGCAGAACGGGTAGTCGTGCCGGATCGTCTCGGCGTGCCAGGCGAGGCCGCGCTCCTTGAGTTCGCGGATGAGGTCCCGATCGCAGGACTTCACCCAGCGCCCGGCGTAGGCCTCCGGTGCCACGCCCGCCTCGTAGCTTCCGTCCGGCAGGACGGCGTTCACCAGCGGCAGGTCGCGGGCTTTGCGTTCGGTCTGGAGCAACTCGAAGTCGACCTCGCCGTAGGCGGGCGCGGCGTGGACGATGCCAGTGCCGGCGTCGAGCTCGACGAAGGGCGCGGCGACCACGCGCCAGTAGCCGTCCTCCCCGCCCGGACGGTCGCTCGCACCGTGGAACCAGTCGAAGGGCGGCGTGTAGCGGAGCCCGACCAGCTCGGAGCCGGGGTAGGTGCGCTCCACCGCGAGATCGCGGCCGACCTTCTCGGCCAGCGTCGGCACGAGCGCCTCGGCCACGACGAGGACGTCCTCCCCGTCGCGCACGTCCGCGTAGGTGAACTCGGGCCGGACCGCTGCGAAGCAGTTGCTCGGCAGCGTCCACGGCGTGGTCGTCCAGGCGAGGAGCGACCGGCCGCTTCCGTCCTCGAGCGGCATGCGAACGTAGAGGGACGGGTCGTCCACCTGCTTGTAGCCGTCGCCCACCTCGGCCGCCGAGAGCGCCGTTCCGCCCTGGGCCCACCACCAGACCACCTTGTGCCCCTGGTAGAGCAGGTCCTGCTTGAAGAGCTCGGAGAGGGCCCACCAGACCGATTCGACGTAGGCCTCGTGGTAGGTGACGTAGGCGCGGTCGAGGTCGACCCAGAAGCCGAGCTTCTCCGTCAGCCGCTCCCACTCGCCGACGTAGCGGAAGACGCTCTCGATGCAGCGCTTCACGAAGGGCTCGACGCCGTAGTCGACGATGGCCTGCTTGCCCGAGATGCGGAGCTCTTTTTCGACCTCGATCTCGACCGGCAGGCCGTGGGTGTCCCAGCCGGCGATGCGCGGGACGTGGTGGCCGCGCATGGAGCGGTAGCGCGGGAAGACGTCCTTCATGACGCGCGTCAGGACCGAGCCGTTGTGCGGGAGGCCGTTCGCCGTCGGCGGCCCCTCGTAGAACGTCCAGCGCGGGCCCTCGGCGCGGCGCTCGAGCGAGCGGCGGAAGATCTCGCGCTCCCGCCAGAAGGCGACGATCTCGGCCTCGACCTCGGGGAAGTTCGCGACGGGGGCGACCTGCTCGAACACGGCATTGCTCATGGGGCGCATAAGCTACCCTACGTAGCCCGCGGGAGGACCCCCGATCGGCCCTCCCCGCGGCTTCCAGCAATCCTCTTCGAACCGGAGAATCCCCCGTGCCCTCGTATTTCGCGCCCGCCATGCGTCTCTACCTCGATCGCCTGGTCGATTGGGAGAACCTGCTCACCCTCCGGGCGGGCGAAGGCGTCGATGCCGACGCCGAGACCGGCGCCTACCGCACCGTCCTCGAGACCGTCGAGAGCCTCGCCGAGAGCTTCGAAGAGCCGGCCCGGGAGGCCTGGGCCGAGGAGGCGACGCTCACCCCCGACGGCGGCGCCGAACCGCCGGCCCACATCCGGGCCGCCTACCAGCAGCTCGCCGAGAACGGCCTGATCTGCCTGCCCGTCCCCGAGGCCTACGGCGGCCCGGACCTGCCGATGCTCGTGAACATCATGTACCTCGAGATGATCTCGCGGGCGGACACGAGCCTGATGACCGTGGTCGGCCTGCAGGCCGGTGCCGCCGGGGACATCGCGGTCTTCGGCGACGAGGAAGTCAAGCAGGCGATCCTGCCGCGCATGACCTCGGGCGAGTGGCAGGGCTGCATGGACCTGACCGAGCCCCAGGCCGGCAGCGACCTCGGCCGCATCACCACGCGCGCCAAGGAGCTGCCCGACGGCAACATCCAGGTCGACGGCCAGAAGATCTTCATCACCAACGGCGGCGGCGAGGTGCACCTCGTGCTCGCCCGGGATGACGACAACTTCGAGGAGTCGAAGGGCACGACCAACGGCCTCTCGCTGATCGTCGTGCGGCGCCACAAGGACGACGGCAGCTCGAACGGCGTGCGGGTCTCGCGCCTCGAGAGCAAGCTCGGCATCCATGGCTCGCCGACCTGCGAGGTCGTCTTCGAGGGCGCCATCGGCCAGCGCATCGGCGAGAAGGGCAAGGGTTTCCGGGCCATGCTCGAGCTGATGAACAACGCGCGGCTCGGCGTCGCGGCCCAGGCCATCGGCATCGCGGAGGCCGCCTTCGCCGAGGCCTACGCCTACGCCCAGACGCGCGAGCAGTTCGGCCAGCCGATCCTGAAGCAGCCGCTCGTGCTCGAGATGGTCGCCAAGATGCGCGTCGACATCGAAGCCGCGCGCGCCCTGCTCTACCGCGCCGTCGAGATCGCCGACCGCAACGAGGCGCGCCGCCGCGCGCTCCTGCGCGAGGGGCTCTCGGAAGCGGAGCGCGGCGAGCTCCAGGCGAAGCTCGAGCACGAAGAGGTCCGCGTCCGTCTGCTGACGCCGCTCTGCAAGTACTTCGCGACGGAGATCTGCACCGAGGTCACCCGCGACGCGATGCAGGTCTTCGGCGGGATCGGCTTCACCATGGATGCCCACGTCGCGAAGCTCCACGCCGACAGCCTGATCATGACCGTCTACGAAGGCACGAGCGAGATCCAGGCCTCCTTCGCGCTGAAGGAGATCGGCAAGGGAGCGCTGGGCGTGGTGTTCGGCGAGGTCCGGGCCGAGCTCGAAGCCATGAAGGACGACGCCCGGGCGCCGCTCGCGGGCCTGCTCGTCGAGGGCATCGGGCACGTCGAGGACTCGGCCAAGGTGCTCTTCGCGGATCTCTCCTACGCGCTCATGCGGGCGAAGCTCGTCGCGGAGATGGTGATCGACGTGATCGCCGGCGCGGAGCTGCTGCGCCAGGCCGGCACCGACCCGAGCCGCCTCGACGTCGCGGAATCCTTCATCCGCCGCCGGGCCATCGTCGACCAGGCGCTCGCCCGCCGCATCGCGGAGAACGCCGAAGGCCGCCTCGATCGCGACGCGCGCGTGCTCGCCCTCGAAGCCGCGAACGCGAGCTAGGCCGTGAAGGCGCGCTCGGTCGCGACAGGAACGAGCTAGCCCGTGAAGGTCCGCGTGCTCGGCTCGTGCGCCGGAGGCGGCCTGCCCCAGTGGAACTGCGGCTGCGAGAACTGCGTGCGCGCGCGGGCGGGCGACCCGGACGTCCCGGCCCGCACCCAGCCTTCCGTCGCGGTCTCCGCCGACGGTACGCGCTGGTCGATCCTGAACGCGGCACCGGACATCCGCCACCAGCTCGCGGCGACGCCGACGCTCCACCCGCGCCCCGGCACCCGGGACCTGCCCATCGATTCCATCGTGCTCACCAACGCCGAGCTCGACCACACGATGGGCCTGCTCGTCCTGCGCGAAGCGCTCTCCTACCGGATCTGCTCGACCGAGTGGGTGCGCCGCGCGCTGCTCGACCACAACGCCTGCTTCCGTCTGCTCGACGCCGCCTGGGGCGCCTTCGGCCTCGACCGCCCCTTCCACCTCGACCGCGAGGAACAGCTCGAGGCGCGCTTCTTCCCGGCGCCGGGCAAGACGCCGGGCTTCCTCAAGGAGGTCGCCGAGCCCTACACCGCCGAAGGGAACGTCGGCGTGCGGGTGACGGAGCTGCCGACGGGCCGGCGGCTGGTCTTCGTCCCGGGCACCCGCGAGATCGACGCCGGCGTCGCCGCCGAACTCGAAGCCGCGGACTGCGCCTTCGTCGACGGGACCTTCCACACGGCGGACGAGCTGCGAAAGCTCCGGCCCGGCGCGCCGGACGCCTTCGCCATGGCCCACGTGCCGATCGAGGGGCCGCGCGGGAGCCTCGCACCGCTCTCGGGCCTGCGCGGGCGACGGCTCTACATCCACATGAACAACACGAACCCGGTGCTCGACGCGGCCTCCCCCGAGGCCCACGGAGCGCGCAAGCACGGCGTGGAGATCGCCCTCGACGGGATGGAGTTCGAGATTTGAGCGCCGCGGACGACGGGACGGTCCGCGCGGAGTTCGAGGCTCGGCTGCGCGCCATCGGCGACGAACGCTACCACCACCGGCACCCGTTCAACCTGCGCATGCACGACGGCACGCTCACGCCGGAAGAACTCCGGACCTGGGCCCGCAACCGCTACTACTACCAGACGCGCATCCCGAAGAAGGACTCGACGATCCTCGCGAAGGACGGCACCACGACCGACTTCCGCCGCGAGTGGATCGGCCGCATCCACGACCACGACGGCGAGAAGCCCGGCGAGGGCGGCCTCGCGCTCTGGCTCGACCTCGCGGTCGCCACCGGCCTCGACCGCGAGGAGGTCGAGAGCCAGCGCTACGTCGTGCCCGGGGTGCGCGCGGCCTGCGATGCCTACGTCGAGTTCGTGAACTCCCACGATCTGCTCGAATCCGTCGCGTCCTCGCTGACCGAGATGTTCGCCGGCGACATCATGGCCGTGCGCATCGCGGCCTTCGAGAAGCACTACCCGTGGATCGACGCGAGCGGGCTCCGCTACTTCCAGACCCGCACGAAACAGGCGCCGCGCGACGCGGCCTTCGGCCTCGCCTGGGTGCTCGACCACGCCGCGACCCCCGAGGCGCGCGACCGCTGCGCCGCGGCCCTCGAGCGCAAGTGCGAGATCCTCTGGTCCCTGCTCGACGCCGTCGAGGCCGCGCATCGCAGGCCCCGGCTCGTCCCCCACGCGATGCTGCGCGACGAGCCCGAAGAGGACCGCACCCTGGTCGTGCTTCCGGAGCGGGCCGTGGCCGTGAACCGCAGCGCCCGGGCCCTGCTCGACCTCTGCGACGGCGAGCGCACCGCCGACGCCGTCGCCCTCGCGAGCGCCCGCGCGAACCCCGAGAGCCCCGAGGCCTACGCCGATGCACACGCCTTCCTCGCCCACATGGAAGGCGCCGGCGTCCTCACGGCGGAGCGATGAAGGCGGGGGGCCGAGCGCTGAAACTACGGGCGGCGGAGCGATGACCTCCGCTCCGCGGCCCTACAACCTCGTCGCCGAACTCACCTACCGCTGCCCCTTGCGCTGCGCCTACTGCTCGAACCCGCTCGACTGGGCGCAGACGCGCGACGGACTCGACACCGAGACCTGGGCCCGGGTGTTCCGCGAGGCCGCGGCCCTCGGCGCCGTCCACGTCGGCCTGACGGGCGGCGAGCCGAGCGCCCGCCGCGATCTTCCGGAGCTCGTCGCCGCGGCAGCCGAGGCCGGCCTCTACGTGCACCTGGTGACGGCCGGCCTGCCCATCGAGCCCGCGGACGTGGAGCCCCTCGCCAAGCGAGGCCTGCGCAGCGTGCAGCTCTCGATCCAGGATGCCGAGGCCGGCGCCTCCGACGCGATGGCCGGCACCGAGAGTTTCGGGCGCAAGCTCGCCTTCGCCCGGGCCGTGCGCGACGCCGAACTCCCGCTCACGGTGAACGTCGTCGTCCATCGACGGAACCTCGATCGTGTGGCGGATCTCATCGCCCTGGCGCGCGCGCTCGACGCGGAACGCCTCGAGCTCGCGAACGTGCAGTACTACGGCTGGGCCCTCCGCAACCGCGAGGCGCTCCTGCCCTCGCGCGCCCAGCTCGACGCCGCCCTCGAGACCATCGAAGCCGCGCGCCGGGAATCCGCACGCCCCGAGATCCTGATCGCCATGCCGGACTACCACCGCGATCGTCCGAAGCCGTGCATGGGCGGCTGGGGCGAGCGCATGATCGTGGTGAATCCGGCGGGGCTCGTTCTGCCGTGCCACGTGGCGGCGGGGCTCCCGGACCTGGCCTTCTGGAACGTTCGCGACGCCAGCCTCGCGGCCTGCTGGCGCGACGCCCCGGGCATGAACGCCTTCCGCGGCGAAGCCTGGATGAAGGAGCCCTGCCGGAGCTGCCCCGAGCGCGGCCGCGACCACGGCGGCTGCCGCTGTCAGGCCTTCGCCCTGCTCGGGGACGCGGCCGCGACCGACCCGGTCTGCGGCCTGGCCCCGGACCGAAGCGCCGTCCTCGCCGCGCGCGAAGCCGCCGAGGCGGACGGCACGGCCCCGCTCGTGCTCCGCTCACCGACGCCCTAGCCGCACGGTCGGACCGTCGGGTTCCCGACGACCAGCGTCGGAGACCCTGCGGAACGGCGGCCCGAATGACGCGGCACGGCTGCCCGCGCCGCACCGTGTCGTCCTCCAAGCCCCCGTCCTGCAAGCGTTTCCAAGAACTTTTCCGCCAGGCCTGCCCTTGGCATGCCGGCTGCAATTCGGGCGCACCAGGGGGAAGCAAACATGTTCGAAACGACGCCCGCGGGCTTCGATACGACGCCCGAGGTCAGCCTGGTCGAGTTGGTTCTGGTCCTGTCCGAACTCACGGAGGACGAGAACGAAATCTTCGCCACCGTGGATCACATGGTGGGGTCGGGCAGCGTCCGCCTGAAGCCGTTCCTCGGCAGCGAACGGATCCCCGAAGCCTACTGAGCGAAGCCCACCCCGGGGCGTTGCCCGCTCGCTAGGGCAGGACCCAGGGGTCGACGAGCAGCCCTTCGGGCGGCGCCTGGGTTGCCTCGGCCGGGCTTCCCGCACCGTCCCCGGCCGGGATCCAGCCCGCCGGGACGTTGCCGAACACGCGGCGCAGCGCCTGGAGCGGCTGGCGGCGCGGATCGGTCTCGGCCGTCCACTCGGGCCGGTACGTGAGCGCATCGAGCCCGAGCCCCATCACGCCTCCCGCGTGGTGGCACGAGAGACAGAAGGCGTTCGCGCTCGAATCGGGCCGCGGCACGCCGTGCCGGAGCGGCCCCTCCGGGAAGTTCAGCGCCTCCCGGATCCCTTCGGCCTCGGCCGGGACGTTGCGCGCGTGGGCGGTCTGGTCACCGCCGTGGTCGTGGTAGCAGGCGTAGCGCTCGAACCCGGGCCGCTCGTACCCCGCCAGGATCGCCGAGAGCGCCTCGTGCTCCGCCGCCGGGTAGCGGCCGGCGACGTCGCTCCACGGGCCTTCGCCCGCAATCCCAATGAGCGTGCCGTAGGCGTGGTTGCAGGCGATCTCTCGCGTCGAGGTCTGGGCGAAGATCTTGAAGTCGTCGATCCAGCCGCGGAAGCCCTCCGCCGGGTCGTCCCCGTTTCCGATCCGCAGCACGCCCGGCTCGAGCACGAAGAGCGAACGCTCCGAGGTGAAGCGGTCGAAGGCGTAGCCGTCGTGGAAGAAGTGCACGTCGCGGTTCTCGTCGCGCAGGTTCCAGCCGAGATGGATCCAGCCGGAATCGCCCGCGGGCTCCGGCAGCACGATCGTGTGGAGGACGGCGCCATCGGCCCGGTACTGCAGCTGCGTGCTCCCGAGCAGCCACACCGCGGTGCCGTCCGGGAAGCGCAGGAGTTCGCGCAGGGAGCCTTCGGGCACGCGCGGATCGACGAAGATCCCGACGTACCAGTCGTGGTCGCGCACGTCGCGCGGCTGGGCGGGGATGTCGTAGTCCACGCGGTTCTCGCCGTTCAGCCAGAAGCCCTTGCCGCGGATGCCGCCGAGGGCCGCCGGCTCGAGGCGGCCGGTCTCCGCTTCGACGTGTCCGTGGGTCGGAAGGGTCCAGCGCCCCGGCAGGGCGGTGGCCGCGTTCTGGAGGTGGATGTCGCGCGAGTAGACCCGCGGCTGCGACCACTCCTTGCCGTTGTGATAGCGGAGGAAGGCCGCGAACCCGTCGAGCCCGACGCCGTTCAGCAGATAGAACTCGCGCGTGATCGAAGCCATCATGTTCGAGACGATGAACCCGTCCGGGTGCAGGAAGTCGTCGAAGGCGACCTCGTCGGTGGAGACGCCCGTGCTCATCACCCAGACGACGTCGCGCGGGGTGAGCGTGTGCAGATTGCCCTGGTGGTTGAAGAGGTTCTCGATCGAGTGGAGGATGTTCGGGTTGCCGGACCAGCCGAGGGGAACCTGGCGTCCGGTCGCGCGCCCGGAGCCGATGCGCACCTCCACGCCCTCCGCCGGATCCTCGCGCGTGCGGTAGAGCAGGACGTTGCGATGGCCGTCCGGATCGATCGGCAGCTGCCAGTCGGTGTGGTTCACGAGCCCGTCGAGCATGACCATCTTCCCGTGCGTCCAGAGCCCGGCCATGGCGAAGCCGATGTCGTGGCTCTGGGGCTCGACGAAGCGCGGCTCCTGGCGGCAGCCCGGGACGACGCAGCGGTCCGGAAAGACCCAGGCCGGCTGGTCGGCGAGACGCTCGGGGACCGCAGTGAGGAAGAGGTTCGCGCCGTTCTCGTCCACCCAGGGGTAGCTGCCGCCGATGTCCATGCCGTCCGGGATGAGGTTGCCCTCGGCGTCGCGGAACGGATAGGCGGCGATGCCGTAGCGTCCGATCATGCGCGGGTCGTAGGGCGCGTGGGAGATCGGGTGGAAGTCCTGCCAGCCGGTGACGTCGCAGGGCTCGGCGTCGTCCGGGAGCTGGGAGTACATGATGTCGTAGAGGTCTTCGCGCACCTCGCCGGTCTCGGGATTGGTCCACTCACGAAGCGGCACGATCCCGATGCGCCCGGTGAGGAGCCGCCCGTCGCGCGTGACCATCGGCTCCGTCCACTCCGGCGAGCCGGGCAGGAAGGCGCCGGCGACGAGCTCGCCGAGTTCGACCTTGGCGAGCGTCGCCTCGGGCGTCTTCGGGTTCGCCACCTCGACGTGCACCGGCGTGCCCCACAGCCGCGCGCCGTCGACGTGGGCGGTGTTGTTCACGAGCACGAGGTCGTAGCAGTCGCGCGTCGGGTCGCTCTCGCACGGGTAGGGGTTCGTGCGCTCGCCCTCGCTCGGGAACTCCGTCGTCGGATCGCACAGGGAGTGATGGCCGGTGATGCGATCGGGGTTGCGGGTGTAGTCGATGCCGTCGTCGGGGTATTCGAAACCGACGGGCGGGAACGGGAGCGAGAGCGGATGGGGCGCCGAGAGGATCTTCGGGCCGGGCGCCTCCTCGAGCACGGCGGCCTCGAGCTTCTCGGGCACGAACAGGAAGAAGTTCACGACGGGCGCGCCGCCCTGGACCTGCACACCGACGCGGCCGTCGGCACTCGTGCGATGGGGCGCGATCTGGGGAGCCGAGTAGTGGACGCCGCCGTCGCGGATCTCGGTCCGGGCGACGTCGCGCTCGATGGCGGGCACCTCGGGGAGGTCTTCGAGGCACCCGGTCAGGAGTGCCGCCGCGATCGCGGCGAACAGGCGGCGGCCTCGGTCGAGCCTCTGGACGGGCGGCTGGTGCACGGGTGCTCCCTCCGGACGGGTTTCCTCGAGACGACGGACCCAGAGTCCGGCCTTTTCCACCCGCCCAGTCTCTCCCCTCCGGGCGGCCGGGACAAGCGCTGTTTTCGGGCTCAGCCGACCGCGGGAGCGCCCTCGGAGCGAAGCTGGGTGTAGTCCGGCAGCGGCCCGACCCGGAGCTGCGCCCGAACGGCCTCGAGCGGCAGCGGGAGGAGGTACTCCCACTCCTGGTCGGGGAGCCACTCGGCCTTCCAGCCGCGGCGGAGGCCCTGCCAGATGATCGGGCGGGCCGGCGCGAAGTCGCCCCGGGCCAGCCAGAGCGCGTGGCCGACGATGGCGCCGATCCCGAGGGTCCGGGTCTGGGCGAAGGTGAACGCGAGCAGTGCGGCCTCCCCGAGGAGGTCCCGGCCGTAGCCGGTGACCACGTGCCAGAGGTCGTGCATGTCGCGCAGCCGCTCCCCGACGTAGCGATGATCCGCGTCGAGGAAGCGGTCCGGGTCCGCCCCCGTGACGCTCGCTTCCACGAGGCCGTCGGCGGAGATCTGCTCCGCGGTCACGAACTCGGCGTAGGTGCGCCCGAGGCTTCCCGGCGGCATCGCGAGCAGGCGCTCGCGGTTGCTCAGGGTCGCGAGCAGGTCGGGTTTCTCGCGCAGCAGGCGCTCCCCGGACGGGGTCCGGCGAAAGCGTCGATACACCCGGTCGCCGCTCGGCAGCGCGCGCAGGACGCGGAAGACCTGGGCCGTATCGTCGGGGTTCTTCGAGAGGGTTCGCAGGGCCCGGAGGGCCTCCAGGGGCCGAATGCGATCGCGTTCGCGCTTCGCCATCAGGGACTCCTTCCACGGGGCGCGTTCGGAGGGCGCATGGGCGCCACGCCTGGTAGCTTAACTGACAATTCTGTAAATAACAGCCCGTGCCCGAACCCGCCCCGCGCAAACGCTACCCGGCCGAGGAGGCCCGCCGCCGGATCCTCGAGGCCGCCCGGAAGCGGCTCTCGCAAGGGGGACCCGACGGGCTCCGTCTGCAGGAGATCGCGGCCGACCTCGGCATCTCCCACCCGGCCATCCTCCATCACTTCGGAAGCCGGGAAGGCCTCCTCCGGGAGCTGGCCGGCCACAGCGCCCGCGAGCTGAACGCCGAGCTGACCGAACGCATCGCCGAGGGCGCGAGCAGCCTCGACGAGATCCTCGAGCGGGTGCGGCAGGCCCTGGCGGAGGGAGGGCAGGCTCGGCTCCTGGCCTGGCTGGCCCTGACGGACCGGCTCGAGGCGGGAGGGCCCCGGGTCCTCGCCGACCTCGTCGAGGTCTCCCACGCACGGCGCGAGGCGAACGCGGCCGAATCCGGGGACGCCCCGCCCGAGGCCGAGGACACGGCCCACCTCGTGACCCTGATCGCCCTCTCCGCCTTCGCCGACGCGCTCCTCGGCGACGTGTTCCGGGCCAGCGTGGGCCTCGATGGCCCCGGCGCGGAGCCACGGTTCCGGGAGTGGCTGGCGGACCTCCTGGTGGAGCACATGGCCAGGGGCCGTTCAAGCTCCTGAAAACGCTTCTGAAATATTTCAGACTTTCTAGTTTGATTTTCGAACCTCGAAGTGCGATGGTCGGAATCGATGGGCGACTTCCGCTATCCGCAGTTCTGCCCGTTCGCCCGCGCGGCGGAGATCCTGGCCCCGCGCTGGGCGCTGCTCGTCCTGCGGAATCTGGCCTTCGGCCCCCAGCGTTTCAGCGACCTGAAGGCGGGCCTGAAGGGCATCAGCACCAGCACGCTGACCCAGCGTCTCGAAGAGCTCTCGGGACACGGCGTGATCCGCCAGCGGGAGCTCCCGCCTCCGGCGCCGGCCACCGTCTACGAGCTCACGGCGGCCGGCCAGGCCCTCCAGCCCGTGATGCAGGAGCTCGGCCGCTTCGGCACCCGCTTCATGGAGCCCCCGCAGCCCGGCGATCAGATCGAGGCCGCCTGGGCCCGGATGGCCCTCGTCCTCTTCAAGCGCTGGGAACCCTCGCCCGAGGTCGGCCTGCGCCTGCGGATCGCCGGTGAATGCGGCGAGGAGATCACCGTCACCGTGCGCGGGGGCGAGGACGGTACGAGCGTCGAGAACCTGGCGGAAGAGCCCGTCGAGGCCGAGCTCCGCCTGGGCCCGGCCACGCTGATGTCCGCCCTGCTCGGCCACTTCGACGTCCGTGACGCCCTCGCCGAGGGAAGCATCCAACTGGAAGGCGACGCCGATGCGGCCGCTCGCCTCCCGGACCTGTTCGATCTGGACCGCAGGCGGCTGGGCCTCGCGTCCACCGAGAGCGAAGCGCCCGAACCCCCCAGCCAATGAAGGAGTCCCCATGTCCCTCGTGATCCACGGCGTTCCTCCGTCTCCCTTCGTCCGCAAGACGCGCGTCTTCCTCGCCGAGAAGAACGTGCCCTACGAGCTCAAGATGCAGCAGCCGTTCAACCCGGCGCCGGAGTACCTGGCCATCAGCCCGCTCGGGAAGATCCCGTGCCTCGAGGACGACGGCTTCGCCGTGCCGGACTCCTCGGTGATCTGCGCCTACCTCGAGCGAACGCATCCCGAACCGGCGCTCTACCCGAGCGACCCGAAGGAGTACGCGACCGCGCTCTTCCTCGAGGAGTTCGCGGACTCGAAGCTCGCGGAGGCGATCGGCCAGGTGTTCTTCCAGCGCGTCGTGCAGAAGTTCATCTTCAAGCAGGAGCCGGACGAAGCGGTCGTGGCCAAGGCCATCGCCGAGACCCAGCCGCCGCTCTTCGACCACCTCGAGAGCCGTCTCGCGGAGGGCGCAGAGAGCCTGGTCAGCCGCTTCGGCATCGCCGACATCGCGGTGGGCGCCCAGTTCGCGGGGCTCGTCCACGCCGGCGAGAGCCTCGATGCCGGGCGCTGGCCGAAGCTCGCCGCCTACGTCGAGGCGATCCATGCGCGGCCCTCGTTCAAGACCTGCATCGAACAGGAGAAGCAGATCTTCGCTTCGATGTAACGCGCCGAGCGGGCGGCCGGGGGTGGTCCGCGCCCCCGGCCGCTAAGCTCGCGCCCCGTGCCCGACTCCCGCGACCCGCGCAGCGAACCCCTACCCCACACCGCCGGAAGCTCGCCCAGCGAGCGGCGGATCCTGATCGCCAGCAATCGGCTCCCCTTCACCGTGCAGCGCAGCGCCGCGGGCCTCGAGAAGAGGCCCTCCTCGGGCGGCCTCGTGAGCGCCCTCGGGCCCGTGCTGCGGGAACGCGGCGGCACCTGGGTCGGCTGGCCCGGCATCGCGCTGCGCAAGGGCGAAGACTTCTCACCGCTCGGGGAGAGCGGGGAGGAGGCGTACGAGGTCGCGCCGATTCCGCTCAGCGAGACCGAGGTCAACCGCTACTACCACGGCTTCTCGAACCGGACGCTCTGGCCGCTCTTCCACTCCCTGCACGAGCGCGCGGCCTTCGACCGGCGCGACTGGGACACCTACCGGCGCGTGAACGAACGCTTCGCCGCGGTCGCCGGCGCGCACGGTGAAGACCGGGACCTCGTCTGGATCCACGACTACCACCTGATGCTCGTCCCGAGTTTCCTGCGCCGCGCGCGGGAGAACGCGCGCATCGGCTTCTTCCTCCACATCCCCTTCCCGCCCTACGACGTCTTCCGCCTCCTGCCCTGGGACCGCGAGATCCTGCGCGGCCTGCTCTCGGCGGACCTGATCGGCTTCCACGTGAACGGCTACGCCCAGAACTTCCTCGACTGCGTCGAGCGCCAGCTCGGCGCCCGGGTCGACCGCCGCACCCTGCGCATCGGCTGGGGGGATCGCACGGTCCAGGTCGGCGTCTTCCCGATCGGCATCGACTTCGACGACTTCGAGCGCGAGGCCCGCGCCGCCGCCCGGCCCGAGGAGGCCGAGGCGCAGCGCATCGTGCTCGGCGTGGACCGCCTCGACTACACCAAGGGGATTCCGGAGCGCTTCCGGGCCTTCGAGCGGCTGCTCGAGCTCTACCCGAAACACCGCGAGAAGGTCGTGCTGCTGCAGGTCGCGGTTCCGAGCCGGGCCCAGGTGAGCGAGTACCGCTCCCTCAAGCGCGAGATCGACGAGCTCGTCGGACGCATCAACGGCCGCTTCGCGACCTCGACCTGGTCGCCCATCCGGTACCTCTACCGCTCGATCCCGAAGGAGCGGCTCGTCGCGCTCTATCGCGACGCCGACGTCGCCCTCGTGACGCCCCTGCGCGACGGCATGAACCTCGTGGCGAAGGAGTACGCGGCCTGCCAGGTGTCCGACCCGGGCGTGCTGGTCATCTCGAACCTCGCCGGGGCGAGCGAGACCATGCGCGAGGCCCTGGCCGTGAACCCCTACAGCCTCGACGAGACCGCCGAGACGATCCACCGCGCGCTCACGATGCAGGAGGACGAGCGGGCCTCACGGATGGCGTCGCTCCGCCGGCGCGAGCGCCGCTACGACGTCGGCTACTGGGTGAGCGGCTTCCTCGAGAGCGCGGAGAGCGAGCGCGAAGCCCTGCCGACGCCGCTCGGCAGCGACTTCGAGGCCTGGCTCGGCCACTACCTGGCGCGCTACCGGCTCGCCCTCTTCCTCGACTACGACGGAACGCTGACCCCGATCGTCGACCACCCCTCGGACGCCCTGCTCTCCGACCGGGCGCGCGACGGCATCGACGCCTGCGCCACGCGGGAGGACACGGACGTCTCCTTCGTCTCCGGCCGCGGGCTCGACGACGTGCGCAAGCTGATCGGGCGGAGCGACGTGACCTACGCCGCGAACCACGGCCTCGAGATCGAGGGCCCGGAGATCGACGCGTTCCTCCACGAAGACCTCCCCCACTACCAGAGCCGGCTCCCGGAGCTCGTGCAGGCCCTGGCCGAGGCCGCGCCCCAGGGCGCCTGGGTCGAAGAGAAGGGCCATACGGCGACCTTCCACTTCCGCCAGGCCCGGGCCGAGGATCACGAACGCGCGATCGAGGAAGCGCGCCGCCTGATCAACGACTTCGGCTTCCAGGCCCGCGACGCCAAGATGGCGGTCGAGGCCCGCCCGCCGATCGGCTGGGACAAGGGGCGTGCGGTGCTGCACATCCTGCGCTCCCGCTACGGGCCGGCCTGGAGCGAGCGCGTGCGCGTGGTCTACGTCGGCGACGACCACACGGACGAGGACGCCTTCCGCCTGCTCGAGGGGCTCGCCATCACCTTCCGCGTCGGCTCGGCCCAGGACCTGACGGCCGCGAGCCACCGGCTGCCGGACGTCCCCGCGGTCCACGAGCTGCTCGAGTGGATCGCGAACCGCAAGGCGTTGAAGCTGCATGAGAGCTAGCGAGGCGACGCGCTGAGCTTCGAGGCCCTCGACCTCGGGATCCTCGTCGCAGCGGCCTTCGCGACGTCGATCCTCTCGGCCATCCTCGGCATGGCCGGCGGCATCACGCTGCTCACGATCATGCTCTTCTACCTGGAGCCGCTGGTCGCGATCCCGCTCCACGGTGTCGTGCAGATCGTCTCGAACGGATCGCGCGCGATCGTGCAGCGCAAGCACATCGACCACGAGATCGCCCTGCGGTACGGGCTCCTGCTGCTGCCCATGGGCTTCGCCGGGCTGTGGCTCGCGCGCCAGCTCCCACCGGACGCCACGCGCGTGCTGATCGGCGTGTTCGTCCTGTTCGCGACCTGGGCCCCCGGTCTCCTGCTGCTCGGAAGCCACCCGGACCGCATCGACAAGAACCGCCGCTTCTTCCTGCTCGGCGGCGTGGTCGGGTTCCTCAACGTGACGCTCGGCGCGACGGGCCCGCTGATCGCGCCCTTCTTCCTGAACCTCGGCCTCACCCGCCAGGCGCTCGTCGGAACCAAGGCGGCCTGCCAGCTCCTCGGCCACCTCGCGAAGCTCGTGGTGTTCGGGATCGCCGGCTTCGCCTACCTCGAGTGGGCGTTCCCGCTCGCCTTGCTCTGCCTCGCGGTCGTGGCCGGCACCTGGTTCGGCAGCCGCATGCTCGACCGCGTCCCCGAGGAGACCTTCAAGCAGCTTTACAAGAGCGTCCTCACGCTGATCGCCCTGCGGCTCGTCCTCTGGCCGCTGTTCGACTGAGCGGCGGGCTAGCGGAGCGTCGCGATGCCGCCGTCGACGGGGATCACCGCGCCCGTGACGTAGGCGCCGGCGCGCGAAGCGAGGTAGACCGCGACGCCGGCCATGTCCTCGGGCGTGCCGATGCGGCCCATCGGGCAGCTCGCCACGATCGCGTCGCCGAAGTTGTCGAGCGTCGCCGCCATCATCTTGCTCTCGAAGGGCCCCGGCGCCACGGCGTTGACCGTGATGTGGCTCGCCGCGAGGTGCTTGCCGAGGGTCTTCGTCAGGTGGTGCACGGCCGCCTTGCTCGAGGAGTACGCCCAGGTCTCCATCGCCGGAACCTGGATGCCGTCGATCGAGCCGACGTTGATCACCCGGGCCGGGTCCTCCGCCGTCGCGGCAGCCTCGAGCTGCGGGCGCAGGGCGCGGGTCAGGTGGAAGACGCCCTTCACGTTCAGCGCGAGAACCTTGTCCCAGGCTTCGTCCGGGTACTCGGCCATCGGCGCGCCCCAGTTGGCCCCGGCATTGTTCACCAGGATGTGGACGGCGGGCTCGCGCTCCGCGATCTCGGCGGCGAGCGCACGGCAGCCTTCGTCCGTCCCGAGGCTCGCCGGAATGCCGATGGCCGTTCCGTCCTGGGAGAGTTCCTTCGCGGCGGCTTCGCAGGCCTCGGCCTTGCGCGAGGCCACGTAGACCTTGGCGCCGTGGCTCACCAGGCCGCGCGCCATCATCAGGCCGATGCCGCGGGTGCCGCCGGTCACGACGGCGACCTTGCCGTCCAGGGAGAAGAGCTTCTTCATGGGTTCCTCGTTCGTGGAATCCGCATCCACGGTTCAGGGGAAGACGGCCTGGAGCGCGTAGACGAAGTGCAGGCCATCCGGGGGCGCCCCGGCGGCGAACCGCCGGACCGCGATCCGGTCGGAGACGAGTAGCACCTGCCAGGAGATGCGACGTTCGAAGAGATCCTTCCAATCCTCGGCGGGAACGGAGACGGCGAAGGGCGCGCCGTCGTCGCCCACGACGGGCGGTTCCTCCGGCCGCGAGAAGTCGACCTTGAAGATGCCGCCGCCCTCGCCCTCGATGTGGAACGAGACGGGCTGGCCCAGATACGCGGCCGCCTCGGTTTCGCGACGCAGCAGCGCGGGGAAGTCGCGCAGGAAGGTGTCTTCGACCCCGGGACGGCCCGGCGGGCAGAGGCGGTCCGACCCGTCGCCGGCGGGCAGGAACGCCGGGAGGTAGTCGGTCTCGACGTGCGGCTCCGGGGTCCCGCGCAGGACCTGCCGCTCGACGCCGCCCTCGCGCGACCACGCATCCCCGGGCTCGAGGCCCAGGTAGGGAAGCTCCGGCGCGGCGGCCGCGAGCTCGCGCGCGAAATGCTCGGGGCGGCGCCGGATCACCTTGCGCGTGATCTCGGGGCCGCGCGGCCCCGTCCAGCGCAGGTTCGAAGCGCCCGCGTAGGCATGGGCGGCGCCGATGTGGAGCGCCGCCTGGGCACCCGCCTTCGGCGCGTGGTCCGCCTCCTTGTGGGATTCGAGACCGAGCAGCGCCGGCTGGTCGAAGGAGTTGTGGCTGAACGCGCCGATCAGGACGGGCCCGAGCCGCTCGCGGATCTCCTCCATCAGGTCCGGCGGCTGCGGGGCGTCGGCGCCGTCGAAGAAGGCGCCCTCGCTCCCGACCACCACGAAGGCACACTCGTCGACGACGCCGCGCGAAGGCGTCGCCACCACGCGGACGGCGCCATGCTCGTAGGCCTGCCAGTCCTCGAGCGGGTGGAGATTCTCGAACCCGAGCCGGCGCAGGTTCGGCTCGAGCCCGGTGAAGCGTGTCGCCGGAACGACGACGGCAACGTCCTTGTCCGGCCAGCGCGAGAGCGTCGGCGCGTTGAAGTGGTCGAGATGGCCGTGGGTGATCGCGAGCACGTGGATCTCGGGCAGGTCCGCAATGCCGAACCCGAGCGGCGGATCGTGCTCGACGTACCCGCCGAAGATCGGATCGACGAGCCACGGGTCCGTCAGCACGCGGACGCCGTCGCTCTCGACGAGGTGGCAGGCATGGCCGACGAAGGTCACGCGCACGACGGAACCCTCCTCACGCGCACGACGCAACCCTCCTCAAGCGCACGGCGCCGCTCCGTCGAGCCGCAGATGGAAGGTTCCGGTCGAGCGCAGGTAGCGGAAGCCGAGCTTCGCGTAGACGTTGATGCTGCCGATGGTCGCGGCCTGGGTCTCGTTCTCCATCCACGCCGCACCGGCAGGCTGGCGCGTGATCATCTCGCGCTGGATGGCGGTGAACAGGCCCCGGTAGTCGGGCAGCGTCGCGCCGAGCCCGCGCCCGCACACCTTGGCGCCGGCCTCGCGCGAGACCTCGGGCATCTCGAGCATCGAGATGAAGGCCACGACCTCGTCGCCATCGAGGGCCACGACCACGGCGTCGGCCCAGTCGCCGAGCATCACGCGCTCGGTCCACTCGCGATAGATCTCCTTCGCGCGGGCTTCGGGCAGGGTGAGGTCGAAGACGAGGGGGCCGCGGTCGAAGGCTTCGGCGCCCCAGGCCGCGAGGCGCTGCCAGGAGTCCTTCGCGAGGCCCTGCACGGAGCGGCGGTCGTGACACTCGATGCGGAGCGCGCCGGGGAGCGCTTCGTCGTGGGGCTGGCCCGTGAGGGGGCACATCCAGGAGACCTGGGTGTCGACCCACTGCGCGCCGGCTTCCTGTGCCGCCCAGGCGCCTTCGCGGTCGCGCGTCGAGGCGCGCGCCGCCAGGTGCTGGAAGCCGGCCGCGCGCAGGCGATCCGCGGCCGCGGCGTAGAGGGCGCGCAGCGCCGCGAGCCGGGGCTCGGCTTCCGCGACCGCCAGCGGCAGGCCGATGCCGGCCATGCGCAGGCCGAAGTGGTCGGACTCGAAGCCGCGCTCAGCGAGGCGCAACGCCCCGATGGGCTCGCCGGCCTCGCGCGCGACCAGCAACGCGACGGCACCTTCCGCGAGCCAGCGGGACCGATGGAGCGCGAGGGCGGCCCCGGGCCGCTCGGCGATGGGCCGGAAGTTCGCGTACTCGAGGTGGGGCTCGCGGGGAAGCAGCGCATCGACCGCGCGCTCGGCGGCTTCCCCCGCTTCCTCCGTCACCTCGACCGCGCCGCGTGCCATCGCCGCGGAGTATACGTCAGCCCGAAAGAGCCCCGCGCGGTAGAATCGCCGGGCCATGGCGCCCGTCCCCGAGGATCGCGACCCGTCCCGCTTCCGCCTGCTGGTGATCAAGCTCGCCGCGCGGGGGGACGTCCTGCGCACGACGACGCTGCTGCCGGCGCTGCGCGCGGCCCACCCCGGCGCCGAGATCACCTGGCTCACGCGCCCCGAGTCCGTCGAGATGCTCTCGGGTCTCGAGGAGATCGACCGTCTGATGGCGCTCGACGTCGACGCCCTCTCGACGCTTCCCGCCGAGCGCTTCGACCTCGTGCTGTGTCTCGACAAGGAGCCGGCGGCGACGGGCCTCGCTGCGCAGCTCGATGCAGCGAAGAAGAAGGGCTTCCTGCTCGGCAAGGACGGCGCGCTCGAACCGGCCGACGCGGATGCGGAGTACGCCGTCCGGCTCGGCATCGACGACGAGTTGAAGTTCCGCGGGAACACCCGGACCTACCAGGACATCACCTTCGAGGCGGCCGGGCTTCGCTTTGCCGGGGAACCCTACCGGCTGGAGGTTCCCGCCCTCGCGAGAGCCCGCGCCGCGGATCGCTTCGCGCGCTGCGGTCTCGAGGGACCCCTGCCTCCGGTCGGACTGAACGTCGGCGCCGGGGAGGCGTTCGCCCACAAGGACTGGCGGGTCGAGGGGTTCGCCGAGATCGCCAAGCGGGTGGAGGGGGAGCTCGGGCGGCCGGCGGTGCTGCTCGGCGGGCCGGCGGACCGGCCGCGGGTCGAGGCCGTCGCGAAGCTCGCGCCGCGCGCGGTGGACGTCGGCGCGTCGGAGTCCGTGCTCGAGTTCGCCGCGCTCGTCGAACGCTGCGGGGCCGTCGTCGGCGGCGACACGCTCGGCATGCACGTGGCCCTCGCGCGCAAAGTGCCGGTGGTGGCGATCTTCGGCTCGACCTGCCCGCAGGAGATCGAGCTCTACGGACGCGGCGAGCGCATCGTCCCCGAGATCGCGTGCCACCCCTGCTACAAGCGCGCCTGCGACTTCTCGCCGAGCTGCGCGGACGTCGTCTCGGCGGACGCCGTCTTCGACGCGCTCGCGCGCGTGCTGGGGCGATCCGCGTGAAGATCGTCGTCTTCATCCCGACCTACAACGAGCGCGAGAACGTCGTCCCCCTGCTCGACGGCCTGCGCGCCCTCGAGATCGATGGCCTCGAAGCGCTCGTGGTGGACGACGCTTCGCCGGACGGAACCGCCGCCTGCGTCCGCGAATACGCCGAGCGCCACCCCTTCGCCGGCGTGCTCGAGCGCAAGGGCCCGAAGGGCCGCGGCCTGGCCGGCCGCGACGGCTATGCGGCGGCGCTCGCCCGCGGCGCCGACCGCATCCTCGAGATGGACGGCGACCTCTCCCACGACCCGGCCTACGTGCCGGACCTGCTGCTCGCCTGCGAGCAGGCGGACGTCGCCCTCGGCTCGCGCTTCGTCGGCGACGGCAGCGACGCCGACCGCGCCGCCTGGCGGCGCGTCCTCACCCTCGCCGCCAACGCCTACATCCGCTTCCTGTTCGGCATGTCCGTGCGGGACGCGAACTCGGGCTTCCGCTGCTTCCGCCGCGAGGCGCTCGAGACCATCGACCCCGGGAGCCTCGCGGCGGTCGGCCCGGCCATCGTGCAGGAGGTGCTCTTCCGCGCGCACCGCCGTGGCCTGCGGATCGCAGAGGTGCCGGTGGCGTTCGTCGAGCGCGCGCACGGGGATTCGAAGCTCGGCTGGCGGCAGCTCTGGCAGGGCTACTCGACCGTGCTGCGGCTGCGCTTCCGCGAGCTGCTGAGGCGAGCGTGACTCCCTGCGACCTGTGCGGCGGCAGCGACTTCGCGACGTATGCGCCCGAGATGTACGCCCACGCGGGCGCGCACTACGACCTCGTCCGTTGCCGCGGCTGCCGGCTCGTCCAGGTTCGCCCGCTGCCCTCCGCCGAAGCGGTCGCGTCCCTCTACGACGACGACTACTTCGAGAAGGACTACGACAGCTGTCTGTCCGAGGCCAGCTACTTCGACAGCTTCCCGAGGCTCCTCGACCGCTACGGCGCGCTGCTCGACGCCATCGAAGAGGAGACCCGGGGCGAGCGCGGTTCGCTCTTCGAGATCGGCTGCGCGGGAGGCTGGTTCCTGAAGCTCGCCCGGGACCGCGGCTGGCGGGTTCAGGGGCAGGAGATCACCGAGGTCGGAACGCGGCACGCCCGCGAGACCCTCGAACTCCCGGTCGAACGCGCGGCCTTTCCCGAAGGCCGCGGGCCGGGCGCGCCCGTCGACGTGCTCTACATGGGCCACGTCCTCGAACACCTGCGCTCCCCGGCGGCCGGCATCGCACGCGTCGGCGAATGGTTGAAGCCCGGCGGGCTCCTGGTGATCGAGGTGCCCACCTACGTCGGCTCGGCCTGGTTCCGCGGACTCCGCCGCGCTCTGCCGCTCCTGCGCGGGCTCGGACTCGCGGGCGACGGCCTGCTGCGAACCCTCAAGTTCCCGGCGCCCGGCGAGACGATCGAACCCTTCCACCTCTACGAGTTCCAGCGCGCGACGCTCGCGCGCCTGCTCGAAGAAGCCGGCTACCGGGTCGTCGCAACCGAGTCTCGCGTCCCCAAGCCCGACGGCCTCGCCGAAGCGACGGGGCTCGCGCGCGCGGCCGGGTTCGCCTTCGACGGCCTCGACTGGGCGGCACGACGCCTGGGCGCGACGGGCGGCAACATCCGCGCACTCGCCCGGCAAGACGGCTGAGCCCTGCCCCGGGCTTTCGAGCCTGGGAGAACCGGGGCGATCGGGCCTATCATGGGGGTGGGAGGCGCCACGAGCTTGGAACGCCCGATTTCCAGCGCTGCCGGTACGGACGAAGGGACTGCATCGCTTGCGGCGTCGCAATCGGCATCGGTCTCGGTCGTCGTGCCGGTGTTCAACGGCGCCGCGTCGCTCCACGAACTCGTGGAGCGGATCGTCGGCGTCCTCGCCCCGCGCAGCGCCCCCTTCGAGATCCTGCTGGTGAACGACGGCAGCCGCGACGAGAGCTGGCCCCAGATCGTGAAGCTCGCCGCCGGAGATCCGCGCGTCCTCGGCATCGACCTCGTCCGCAACTTCGGTCAGCACGCGGCGCTCCTCGCCGGCATCCGTGCGGCGCGCTTCGACCGGATCGTGACGCTCGACGACGACCTCCAGCACCCTCCCGAGTCGATCCCGGCGCTCCTCGCGAAGATCGACCAGGGCGCCGACGTGGTCTACGGGACGCCGACGGCCCGGCCGCACTCGGCACCCCGGCGGCTCGCGTCCTCGGCCATCCACGGCCTCCTGTTCGGCGTGCTCGGCTCCGAGGTGTCCCGGCACTCGAGCCCCTTCCGGGCCTTCCGGACCTCGGTGCGCGACTCCTTCGCGGACTACGAAGGGTCCTTCGTCACGATCGACGCGCTCTTGACCTGGGGCGCGGGCCGCATCGCGCACGTGACGGTCGAGCACGCCGCGCGCAAACACGGGCGGTCGAACTACTCGCCCTACCGCCTCGTGCGCCACGCCTTCCATACGGTGACGAACTTCAGCGTGCGCCCCCTGCAGGCCGCGAGCGTCCTCGGCTTCGTCTTCACCCTCGTGGGCTTCTCCGCGACCTGCTACGCCATCGGCTTCTACCGGCTGCGGGGCCTCGCCGTCCCCCCGGACACGTTCATCTTCGCCGTCGTCTGCTTCTTCTCCGGGGTCCAGCTCTTCACCCTCGGGATCTTCGGGGAGTACCTCGCGCGCATCCATCTCCGGACGATGCGCCGGCCCTCCTACGTGGTCCGCCGGGAGACCGGCGCGCCGGCGGCCTCCGACGGCCGGGACGGGCCGCCAGGGCCTCCGGACGAGGGCTGACTTGACGCGGGGCGCGGCCCCGAGCGAAGCTCCCTGCGGTTCTCGCGGAGGCACCATGGCAGCAGCGGCCGATTTCGATTTCACACGGCGACTCCAGTCCGTGAGCGACAGGGACGTCGAGAGACAGCGCGAGCTCTTCCTCGGTCCGGCCGAGGCGTTCGACGCTTCGAAGCTCGGCGATCATCTTCTCTTCCCCCTCGAGATGACCTGGTTCTACGGGGAGCCCGTCTGGGAGCAGATGAGCGAGGAGCAGCGCCTGCTGCTGAACCGGCTTTCCTTCTGCCAGAGCTACTACTCGACGGCCGTCGCCGAGGCCGCGACCAACGTCCTCAACTACGAAGCGGCGCTCTCGACCTTCATCGACGAGGACCCGGACGTCGCGCTCTACATGGCTCGGGAGGTCGTCGAGGAAAGCGTCCACATCCAGACCTTCCTGATCGTGATCCGGAAGGTGCTGGCCCACCACGGCCTGACGCTGGCGGACCTGCGCGAGGCCAACCCCTCGCTGCGAATGGCCAAGCGCTACGTCCAGGCGCACTCGCTGCTCGGCTGGCTCCGGGGCGACCTCAACTACTACTACTTCACGCGGTTCCCGCTGAACGTGAACCAGAAGACGGTGGAGCGCTGCGCGATCGACGAACCGGGCATGGACCCGGCAGTGCGCGAGATCCTGAAGAACCACGCCATCGACGAGGCGCGCCACATGCAGATGTCGCGCAGGACGGGCCAGATCTCACTTTCCAAGATGCACCCGGTGCTGCGGGTTCCCGCCTGCCTCGGGTTCGCGCAGTTCGCGGCGAGCCTCTACATCGGGCGCCACAAGCGGGACGGCCGGCTTCCCGCGCAGACCCGCACGCGAACGCTCATGCTGTGCGGAATCCCCGCAGAAGATGCGCAACACGCCTACCGCGGCTGGCGGGATCGGACGAACCAGCCCGAGGACCCGCCGCTCGTGCGCGCCGGACGCCTGTACTACGCGAAGCGGAACTTCGAATACATCGACTCCCTCGACGTTCCGGACTGGGTGCGGCGGTCGATGAAGCGGACGATCCGCTCCGGCTACGGCGACGTTCTCCGCGCGGAGCGTTCCGGAGAGCTGCGGCCCCTCCAGCTCGACGAGCTCGAGCGCGCCTGAACCCAACGCCGAAGCCCGCGCCGGGTGATATCATGCGCGGTCCAGCCAGGTTGGGGCTGGGCAGAGCGGAGACGTCCCCATGGCCACGCGCATCGCCGGGATCCAGCCCGGTTACCTGCCCTGGCTCGGCTACTTCGATCAGATGTTGCACGTCGATGCGTTCCTGCTCGCGGACGAGATGGACTTCTCGAGCAGCGGCTGGGCCCATCGCAACCGCATCCGCGGCCCGGAAGGCCCCCAGTGGCTGACGCTGCCCGTCCGGCCCCGCAGCGGCGAGGCCATCGCCGAAGTCGCGCTCGACGGCGAGGCCCCCTGGGCCCGCAAGCACCTGGCGACGCTCCGCCACGCCTACGGGCGCTCGCCCCACGCACCCGGCCTGATCGACGCGCTCGAGGCCACCCTCGACCCCGCCGCCGAGCGTCTGGTCGACGCCTCGATTCCGAGCCTTCGGTTCATCGCCGAGCGCCTGCGCATCGAGACCCCGATCCTGCTGTCCTCCGAGCTCGGCCTCGAAGCCCGGTACCGCGAGCGGTTCCCCGAGGAGCCGGGGCCGACGCATCGGATCATCGCCTACATGGAAGCGCTCGGCGCGAGCGAGCTCGTCGAAGGCGAGACCGGGCGAAGCTACTTCGACGTTCCGCTCTTCGAACGGCACGGCCTCCGCGTCCACTTCCAGCAGTACGCGCACCCGGTCTGGCCCCAGCGTCACGAACCCTTCGTCTCGCACCTCTCGGCGCTCGACCTGCTCCTGTGCGTCGGCGAAGAGGAAGCGAGCCGGGTGCTGCGCTCCGCCGCGGGAGGAACGCGGTGACGCCCCGCATCTCCATCGTCGTTCCGCTGCTCGACGAAGCGGGCTCGGTCGATGCCTTGATCGACCGCACCGTGGCCGCCCTCGAGGCGCGCGGCGAGACCTTCGAGCTCGTGCTCGTCGATGACGGCAGCCGCGACGAGACCCTGGCGCGGCTGCGCGAGCGGGAGCGCGAGGATCCCAGGCTGCGGAGTTTCGCGCTCACCCGGAACTTCGGGCAGGCCGCTGCCCTCGCCTGCGGCCTGTTCGCCGCGCGTGGGGAGATCGTCGTCACCATGGACGGCGACCTCCAGAACCCGCCGGAAGAGATTCCGCGCCTCCTCGACGCGATCGAGAAGGGCGCGAGCGTCGCGACCGCCCGGCGCGCCGAACGCCACGAGCCCGGCTGGCGCTGGCTCGGCTCGCGCGCCGTCCACACCCTCGCGCGCTGGCTCACGGGGACGGAGATCCAGGACGTCGGCGGCCAGTTCAAGGCCTATCGGCGCGAGGTCGTCGACGCGACCACCCGCATCTGGGCGCCCGGCAAACCCTTCTTCCCGCTCGCCCTCTGGCTCGGCTACCCGGTGAGCGAGGTGACGGTCCGCCACGAGCCCCGCCACCGGGGCGAGTCGCGCTACGGGCTCGTCGCCCTCGTGCGGGTGAACCTGGATCTCATCACGAGCTTCACGACGTTCCCGCTGATCGCCCTCGGCGCCCTCGGCGCGGCCGGGCTCGGGCTCGGCGGGCTCGGCGTCCTTCTTTCTCTCTGGCTCGAACCTTCGGGCTGGCTCGCACCGGCCTTCGCGCTGACCCTCTTCGGCCTCGGCGGGGTCTTCAGCGCGGCCGGCGTGCTCGGCCTCTACCTCGCGCGGACCTACAAGCGCGTGAGCGGCGGCGACCCGGGCTACGTGGTTCGCGAAGGGCCCCTCCGGGACGGGAACGACGGCCCGGGAAGCGGAGGCGGGGCATGAGCCTCTCCGACGCCGACGACCGCCCCGCCATCGAAGGGGGGCTGCCGGTCCGCGAGACCCTGCTGCCGTTCTTCCGGGTCGAGCTCGGCTCGGAAGAGGAGGAGGCGGCCGTCCGTGCCCTGCGCTCGGGTTGGATCTCCACGGGCCCCGAGTGCGAGCGCTTCGAAGCCGAACTCGCGGACTATCTCGGCCTGCCCCACGCCCAATCGGTCTCGGTCGCTTCGTGCACCGCGGGGCTTCACCTCGCCCTGGTGGCCGCGGGGATCGGCCCGGGCGACGAAGTCATCACGTCGCCCATCACGTTTCCGGCTTCGGCCAACGCCATCCTCCACGCGGGCGGCACGCCCGTCTTCGCCGACGTCCACCCCGAGCGCCTGACGCTCGACGCGGCTTCCGTGCGCGCCGTGGTCTCTCCCCGGACGCGCGCGATCGTCCCGGTCCACTTCGCCGGCTGGCCGACGGACATGGCCCCGCTCTGGGAGATCGCGCGCGAGCACGGGCTCGCGATCATCGAGGACGCAGCGCACGCGATCGGTGCGACGTACCGGGGCCACCCGGCGGGCACCCTCGGCGATGCCTCGGCCTTCAGCTTCTACGCGACGAAGAACCTCACGACCTGCGAGGGCGGACTCGTGGCGTCGACCCACGCGGACTGGGCGGACCGCATGCGCATCGCCCGGCTCCACGGGATCGATCTCGACGCCAGCCAGCGCGATGGCCGCGCCTACGAGCACTGGGAGGCCGTCTCGCTCGGCTGGAAGTACAACCTCAACGATCTCCAGGCGGCGATCGGCCGCGTCCAGCTCGCGCGGCTGCCCGAGCAGATCGAACTTCGCCGGCGGGTCGATGCTCGCTACCGAAGCGCCCTCGCCGAGAGCGAGCTCGTCGATCCCGTCGTCGGGCCCGACGATTCGGAGAACGCGGCCCACCTGTTTCCCGTGCGGCTGCGGACGGAGCGCCTGCGCGTCGGCCGGGACCACGTCCTGCAAGCGCTGCTCGAAGAGAACGTCGGCGTGGGGGTCCACTTCCGCGCCCTTCCCCTTCACGGCTTCTTCCGGAGCGCCGGCCACCGGCCCGAGCAAGTGCCGGTCGCGACCGACGCCTCCGACCGCCTCCTCTCCCTGCCGCTCTACCCCGGGCTCCGAGAGCCCGAGCAGGAGCAGGTCGTGGAAGCGCTGATCCGAATCCTCCGCTGGTACGCGAAGTAGGCACACGACAGGGCTTCGCCGGTACGAGACGCAGGCTCAGCGCGCGAGGTCGAAGGCTTCCCGCAGGCCGTCGATGCGGGCGATCCGCTCGGCGAGCGGCTCCACCTCGAAGGACGGAACGATGTACTCGTCGATTCCGAGTTCGGCGTAGGCGCGCAGCTCGGCGCCGAGCGCCGCGGCGTCGCCGGCGAGCGTCGCGCGGGGGCGCGCCGCGAGCTCGGCCGCGCGTCCGCGATCCTCGACGCGAAAGGCATGGGCCACGGCGGTGCGGCGAATGGCTGCCGGGTCCCGGCCGACGTCCGCGCAGTGCCGGTCGAGGATGGCGAGCTTGCGCGCCACGAACTCGGGCCGGCCCCAGACGTTCCACCCGTCCGCGAACCGGGCCGCGATGCGGAGGGTCCGCCGCTCGCCTCCGCCCCCGACCAGCAGCGGCAGGGGGCGCTGCACCGGCTTGGGCTCGAGCTCCGCCGCTTCGAGCTCATAGTGTCGCCCGCGGAACGAGACCGCCGTTCCGGAGAAGAGGGTGCGAATCAGTTCGCAGGCTTCCTCGAGCCGATCGAGCCGTTCCCCGACGGTCCCGAAGGGGATCCCATAGGCGGCGTGCTCGTTCTCCTGCCACGCCGAACCGAGGCCGAGTTCGAAGCGGCCCTCGGAGAGGAGGTCGAGGTTCGCGGCCATCTTGGCGAGCACCGCGGGGTGACGGTAGGTGTTGCCGGCGACGAGCGACCCGAGGCGCATGCGCGGGACCCGCACCGCAAGCGCCGCCAGGGTGGTGAAGCACTCGCTCACCGGGGCTCGCGGGTTCCCGTCGAGCGGCATGAAGTGGTCCGCGTACCAGAGCGCGTCCCAGCCGGTGCGTTCCGCGTGCTCCGCGAGGGCGAGCAGATCGGGCCAGGAGAGATGCGGCGCGGGCCAGAGGCCGAGCTTCACGAAGCGGCTCCCTTCGCGGCCGGGCACCAGGTGTGCAGCGCGATCTCGGGCGGACTTCCCACGCGGATGCGGGGGCCCGCGAAGCCGATCCCCCGGCTCACGAACAGCGTCGACTCGCGCTCGTTGAACACGCCGCAGGGATAGCGCGTCAGCAGGCCGGCCGGAGAGAGGCGCCCGACGCTTCCGGGGACGGCGATCTGTCCCCCGTGGAAGTGTCCGGCCAGCACGAGGTCGAACCCGAGGCGCGCCGCCTGCGGGAACCCGTCCGGCCGATGGAGGAGCAGAAGCGAGGCGGCTTCCGCCGGGCGCCGTGCAGCGAGGTCTTCCAGCACCGGGAGGTGGCCATCGCGCGTCCAGTCGCGCCCTGGGTCCTCGACGCCCGCCACGAAGATCTCGCCCGCGTGCGTCTCGAGGCGCTGCCCCTCTCCGCGCAGCAGCCGGATCCCGGGCGCGTGATCGCGAAGCGCCGCTGCGACGCGATCGGCGCCGAGCTCGACGTCGTGGTTGCCGAGGACCGCGAAGACGCCGAGCGGCGCGGAGAGTCCGGCGAGGGCTTCGGCCCCGGGCCGGAGGATCTCGGGCGGTCCGTCGAACAGATCTCCCGTCAGCACGACGAGGTCCGGTGCGAGTTCGTTGCTGCGCGCGACCCATCGCTCGACCTCGCTGCGCCCCACGCCGTTCCCGAGGTGGAGGTCGCTCCAATGCGCGATCCGCAGGGAGGCCGCCTCCGCCGGCGGGTGCGAGCCGACCGTGCGCGGCATCACGCGGACCCTCCGCGGCCAGAGCGCATGCCCGCCCAGGAGGACCGCAGCCAGCAGCCCGGCGAGGGCCGCGAGCGGGAGCCCTGCGACCCGGGGACTCGCCCCGCCCCACCGCAGCCACAGGGATTCGACGAGCGCCAGCGCCAAGAAGGCCGCAGCGACCGCGCCGGCGACGAAGAACCCGTCCCGGTACGCCCGCGCCAGGGCACCGCGCACCCCGGCCTGACCGGAAGCACGGGCGGCCCAGGAGAACGCCCACGCCTGCGACGCCGACACCGCGACGACGAAGACCGCCGCCACGAGCAAGCCCGCCCCCGGCGCCGCGTGGAGCCCGGCCAAGGCAACGAACAGGCCGAAGACGCCGCCCACGAAGGCCTGGAAGCGCTCGAAGATGACGTCGCGGAGCCAGGCCTTCACACACTCTCCTCGGGCGCTGCCGGTCCACGGGGCCCGCTCCCCCGAGCTTGCGGCCGGTGGGTGCAACCGGCAAGGTCGGCGCGATGACCGGGACGATCGACACCGCGCGGGATCCGAGGGGAGCGGAGTCCGGCGACGGCTCCCCGGCGACCGGGCCGGGTCGAGGGTTCCCGTGGCTCGGGCTCGTGACCGTCCTCGGCGCGGTGTTCGCGCTCTACCTTCCAGCGCTCGGCTACCCCTTCCTCGATCTCGACGATCTCTACGGGGTCGTCGAGAACCCGGGCATCCGTGCCTTCTCGCTCGAGAGTGCGTGGTTCCTCTTCTTCGAAGACACGCGCGACATGCGCTGGTTTCCGCTCGCCTATCTGAGCTTCGCCGCGGACTCCGCGGCCTTCGGCCTCGATGCGGCCGCCTTCCACCGAACCAACCTCGTCCTGCACCTCGCGAACGTGGCGCTCGTCTTCCTGCTCGTCTGGCGGCTCTCGGGAGATGCCCTGGCCGCGATCGTCGCGAGCGCCCTGTTCGGCGTCCACCCCTTGCAGGTCGAGTCCGTCGCCTGGGTCAGCAGCCGGAAGAACCTCCTCTTCTTCCTCTTCTTCCTGCTCTCGGTCCTCGCCTACCTGCGCCACGCCTCGGCGCGTGAGGCCGGGCGCAGCGCGCCGTGGGCCTACGGGTCGAGCTTTGCCCTGTTCTGCCTGGCGATCTCGGCGAAGACGACGGCGGCGTCCCTGCCCGCGGTGCTCGTCCTCGTCGACTACCTCGTCGCCCGCACGCGGCCACGATCGCCGTTCGCGTTCCTCGCGCGGAGCCTTCCCTCGAAGCTCGTCTTCCTTGCCCCGATCGCCGCGGCGTGGTGGATGACGCGCCGGCTCGCGGCCCAAAGCCCGTTCCTCGCCGACTACGCCTTCGGAACCCTCGACTGGCTCGTCATCACCGCGCACAACTTCTTCCTCTACCTGGCCCGGGCCGTCGTTCCCCACCCGCTCGGCGTCTTCCACCCGCTCCCGAGCGATGCGGGCCCCCTCCCGTGGCACTTCCCGGTCTACGCCCTCCTCGCTCTCGCACTGCTCGGGGTGGGCCTCGCCGGCTACCGGCGCTGGCCCTGGCTGACCTTCGGCCTCGGCTGGTACTTCGCGACGATCCTGCCGATGGCGGTGGCTCCCTTCTTCTTCAGCGACATGCCCCTCCTCGCAGCCGATCGCTACTTCTACCAGGCCGCCTTCGGGCCGTTCCTGCTGGCCGGTCTCGGGTTCGCGGCCGCCTTCCGCCGCCTGCCGAGCGCCACGGCCCGCTGGGCGCTGGCCGGCGCCGCGCTGCTGCTCGTCGCGGCGCTCAGCTTCGTCGCCGCCCGGCACCGCGAGACCTTCCGCGGGACGCTCCCCCTCTACGAGCAGGCGGTCCGCGCTCATCCCTCGGACGCCTTCGCCTACCGGTTGGCCCTCGCCCAGGCGGACGCGGGCCACCTCGGCGCTGCGTTCGAGAGCCTCGAAGCCGCCGAGCGCGCGGAGCATCAGGTCTTCTTCACGCGGCTCTTCGTCCACCAGTGGCGGATCGCCGACCTGTATCGCCTGAAGGGCGACCCAGCGCGGGCGGCCGACTTCCTGGAGGCGGCGATCGCATCGACGCCGAACTTCATCGAACCGGCGCGAACGGATACGCCGCTGGCCTGGCGGTACGTCGCGGAGCTGCGCAGCCGTGCGGGGCAGCCTCGACGGGCTGCCGCGGCCCGCGAGCGGGCGAGCCGTGCCGAGCCCGACCCCGCGTACTACTTCGAGAGCCACCTCTTCACGACCGCACCCGAGGAAGCCCGGGAGTTCCTCGAGGCACGCCTCGCCGCCGCTCCCCACGACGCGGCCACCTGGCACGCCCTCGGCCTGCTCCACGGGCTCGAAGCGCGGCCCGAGGCCGCACGAAACGCCTTCGAGCGGGCGCGGGCGCTCGGATTCGTCGCACCACCGGCGGAGGAACGATCGGGCTTGTGAGCCCCCACGGCCTGCGTCAAGGTGCCCGGACGATGTCCTCGCCGTCCTCGACGCGCGGAGCCGGAGCGCCTTCCTGGCTCTCCCGGGCGCTTCTTCCCACCGCGATCGGGGCGGCCGTCCTGGCGCTCTACCTCCCGACGCTGGGCTTCCCGTTCTTCGAACTCGACGACCTCTACTTCGTCGTCGAGAACCCGGGCCTTCGAGACCTCTCCTTCGACGGCCTCCGCTTCCTGTTCCTCGAGGACGAGCGCGACTTCCGATGGTTCCCGCTCACCTACCTGAGCTTCGCGATCAATCGCGCGGTGACGGGCATGGACGCGGCGAGCTTTCGTGCGGTGAACGTCGGCCTCCACCTGGCCAACACGATCCTCGTCTTCGTCCTGATCCGCCGGCTCTCCGGGAGCGGCCTCGTGGCGGGGGTGACGAGCCTGCTGTTCGGAATCCACCCGCTCCAGCTCGAGTCCGTGGTCTGGATCAACAGCCGGAAGAACGTCCTCTTCTTCTTCTTCTTCCTGATTTCGGCGGGGTGCTATCTGCGCCACGCGCGTCTCCGCGAGGAAGAAGGAACGGGCTCCCCGCTGGCCTTCGCGGCGAGCTGGGTGGCCTTCGCGTTCGCGGTCATGGCCAAGACGGCTGCCGTCCCCCTCCCGGGCGTCCTCGTCCTGATCGACCATCACGTCGCGCGGGACCTGCCTCGCTCCCCGCTGGCCTTCCTCGCGCGAAGCCTCCCGTCGAAGCTGCTCTACCTCCCGGTGATCGGCGTGGCGTGGTTCATGACGAACCGCCTGGCGAGCCTCAGCCCGTTCCTGCACGAGTACGATTTCAGCGCCGTCGATTGGGCGGTGATCGTCGCCCACAACTTCTTCTTCTACGTCGCCAAGGCGATCGCCCCCGTCGGCCTCGCGGTGTTCTATCCCCTTCCGGACGATCAGGCCCCCGCGCTCCCGGGCACGTTCTACGTCTTCGCGTTGGCCGCCGTGGCGCTCCTCGCGTTCGGAATCGCGGCCTACCGGACCCGAAGGAACGTTCTCTTCGGCGTCGGCTGGTACTTCGCCACGATCCTTCCGATGGCTGTGCTGCCCTTCTTCTTCAGCGACATGCCCATGCTCGCCGCCGACCGCTACCTCTACCAATCGGCCGTCGGACTTTTCTTCCTGTTCGCGACGGGCGTCGCGTGGGCCTGGAAGCGCGGAGGCGTCGCGACCCGGGTGGCCGCCGGGGCCGTCGTCGGCCTCGCGATCCTGGGCTGCACCCTGCGAACCCTCGAGCAGCGGGGCATCTGGGAGAGCACCCGGTCGGTCTACGAAGAAACGGTGCGTCACCACCCCTCGGACGCGTTTTTCTACCGCCTCGCCATCGTCCAGGCGAACGACGGAGATCTCCAGGCGGCGCTCGAATCGCTCGAGCGGGCCGAGGGAGCCCCGCACCAGATCTTCTTCACCCGCCTGTTCGCCTATCAGCTGCGGATCTCGGACCTCTATCGGAGGCAGGAAGACTTCGAGCGCGCCGCCCGCTTCCTCGCGGACGCCCTCGAGTCGGCGCCCAACGCGATGGAACCCTTCGACCCCCGAACCCCCCTCGCCTACCGACACCTGGCGGATCTGCACCTCCGCGCGGGCGACCCGGCAGCCGCCGCGGAAGCGACTCGCCGGGCGCGCGAAGTTCCGGCCCTCCGCGACGGACGCTTCGAGACGCTCTGGTTCACGGTCGCGCCCGACGAATCGCGGCGCCTCCTCGAGCGAAGGCTCGCCGAGGCCCCCTACGACGCCGCCGCGTGGCAAGCCCTCGGCCGCTGGCACGAGATCGCGCAGGAGCCGGAAGAAGCCCGCGACGCGTTCGATCGAGCACGCCAGCTCGGCGTCGAGTTCGAGCCGGCGGCACCATGAGCACGACGCCCGCCCCCCGCGCGATCGCCGGCCCGGTGATCTTGCTCCTCTGGCTCGCCTTCGTCGCCAAGCTCGGCGTGAGCCTGTGGGGCGTTTCGCGCGGCTTCGGGCTGGGCGACGAGGGCTACTTCCTGCTCAGCCTGAACGCCCCCGAGACCACACCGGCGAACTTCGAGTTCTACAAGCTGCTGGCCCGGTTCGACCTGTGGTTCGACGTCGTGGACGTGCGTCTGCTGCGGTTGGCCGTCGAGGCCCTTGCGAGCGCCCTGCTGATCGCGGGCCTCTTCCGTTTCGCCCGGACCCGCCCGTGGGTGCCGGGCGCCTCGATCCGGCTCCAGGAGTTCCTGCCCTTCGCCCTCCTCGGCTTCGGCATCCACGCCGCGAGCCGCGCGCTCTCCTACAACGACGTCACCAACCTCTGCACCTACGCGGCGACGGGTGGCCTGCTGCTGGCGGCTTCGCGCCCCGTCGAGGACCGACGCGGCCGTCTCGGGTGGGCCGTCGCCGTGGGCTTCGCGACCGGGCTGCAGCTGGGCGTGAAGTTCCCCGCGTTCTTCCTGCTCGGCGGGATGGTGGCCGCCGCGATCCTCTTCCTGTTCCAGCGGCTCTCGATCCGGGGCCGCATCGAAACGCTCCTGGCCACGGGGGCCGGGGCGCTGCTCGCCTGGGGCGTCTATCTCGTGAACGCGGGCGGCTTGGCCGTCCTCGCCGAGCGCTACCGGGAGGTCGTCCGCATCGCCGGAGCCTCGGGCTACGAACCCCTCGAGATCCTCGGCCTCTACGTCAAGGGGGAGGTGCTGACGGTCCCGAACGCACTGCTGGACATCCTGCTCTTCGCCGGCCTCTCCCGTCTGCTCCGCGAGCGGGCGGGGCGCGATCGCGCGATGGCCCTCGGCGCATGGGTCGCGATGGGCGTCATCGCCGCGAGTGTCTGGCTGCTCCACCCGTTCTTCCTCCACCCGTCCCTGCTGTGGCTGACCTGCTTCTTCTCCCTCGCCCTGTTCGCGGCCGTCTGGGACGCCCGCGTCTCCGGCGAAGAACGGACCCTCCTCGCCGACCGGCTGCTCCTCGCCCTCCCGCTCGCGCTCCCGATCGTGAACCTGATGGGTTCGAACGTCCCCTTCTCCCTCCGGCTCCCGTCCCACGCGCTCCCGGTCTCGGCGGTGCTCGCGGCGATCCTGCTCTCGACGGCGCACGCGGATCGACGGCGCCTCCGGACGGCGCTCGCGCTCCTCGGTGCCGTCGTCACCACCACGGTGTTCGTCCAGCACCACGTCATCGCTCCCTACGGACTGCGGAGCCCGCTCTACGAGCAGACCGAAGCCCTCCGCGGGCGAACGGACGTCCGGGTCGACTTCGCGACGGCGCGCTTCCTCGAAGGCTCGGCGGACGTGATGCGGGAGGCCGGCTTCCGCCCCGGGGACCCGATCGTCGCCCTCGACTACATGCCCGGCCTCGTCGTCTACCTCGAGGGCCGTTCCCCCGGCTGGCCGTACTTCATCTTCGACCGTGCCGAACTGAACTGCCTGATCCTCGAGATGGCCGAGCTCGATCGCGTGCCCTTTGTCGTGCTGGGCCGGCCCGCATCGCCCGAGCAGCGCGCCTGCATCACGGCCTTCGACCTTCCGGGAGACTTCGACGAAGTCGGCGTCCTTCGCTTCCCCTACGAGGCCGTCTACGAGGGCTTCGATGCGGGCGAGCTGACCCACGTCCGATTCCTCGCGCCCAGGCCGGGCGCGCAGATCCGCTAGTCCCGCGGCGCGAAGATCTCGACGTGCGAAAGGCCGTGTGCGCCGAACCCTTCGTAGACGGCCTCGTAGGGGAATCGGAGCGTTCGAACGGAGCGGACGTCGCGAACCGGGTCGAACGGCTGGATGCATGCCGCCTGCGCCGCGGACATCTCCCTCCCGAGGACCAGGAACGGCGGGCCCTCGAGCCCGCTGCGGTTCAGGTTGAAGCAGTTCATCTCGGTCCGGTCGAAGGCGTAGAACGGGAAGCCCGGCGAGCGGCCCTCCACGTAGAACACCAGGCCCGGCATGTAGTCCATGACCACGAGCGGGTCGCCGCGCGAGAAGCCGGCCTCGACGAGGCTCGTCTCGAAGGCGCCGAGGAACCGGTGCGTCGCCAGGTCGAGGCGAACGCCGAGCCGGGCGTTCGGTTCGGTCTGCTCGTAGAGCGGCGCCCGCAGACCGTAGGGCTCGAGGACCTGATGCTGGACGAAGACCCACGCGCTCGCGGCGGCCAGCGCCGCCGTGGCCACGAGGGGCGTCGCCCGGACCCGTCCGCCACCGCGGGAGGCGAAGATCAAGAGGCCGAGCACCACCGCCGCCGGAAGCGCATGGGAGGGCAGCCTCCAGACGAAGGGAACGTTCGTCCCGGCATACGCGGCCAGCGGGAGCAACAGGAGCAAGGCCAGACCGCCGAGCGGTGGCGAAGATGCTCCGCCGGCGAGCGCCACCGCGCAGGGCAGGAAGACGAGCAGGCAGGCGAACACCGTGAGGGAGGTCGACGCGAAGGCGGCGTGCAGGGAGGACGCGCTGGCGACGAGCGCGAGGCTCCCGATCCCGAGCGCGATCGCGAGCGCAGCGTCGAAGGCCAGGCCGGCGAAGCGGCGCAGGACCGCGTAGGCCGCTGCGACCGTGAGGGCGAGGACGACGAAGTTCACGACGGTCCAGACCTCGAGGACGACGAGGTTCGCGAGCATCTCGACCGGTTCGTACCCGGCGAGCCGGCCGACCTCGGAAGCGCCGGCGAACTTCGCGACCAGGGGCGCGAGCCCTCCGTTGGAAGCGACGAACAGTCCGACCGCGAACAGTCCGCCGGCGGCGTAGGCCGCGCCGAGCTTCGCGCGCAGCGGCCGCGTCCAGTCCCCGAGCCCCCCTGCGAGGGCTGCGCCCACGAGCGCGGCCGACACGATCGCCGCCGGGAACTTCACGAAGAGCTGGAAGCCCGAGAGGAAGCCGGCCAGGAAGAGGGCCGGCAAGGCCACGCGCGCAGGCCGCCGCGAGGCCGCGAAGAACACCGATCCGAAGGCACCGTAGAGGCAGAGGTTGGTGAGGTCGTTGTAGGAGAAGGAGCGGCTCGCGGCGCCGACGAGCGCGCCGAGCCCGCAGAAGGCGACGAAGGCCAGCGTCCCTGCTCGGGTGAGCCACCCGCCCCGCCGCGCCCAGGCCACGACGCCCCCGACGAGCAGGGCGCTCGCCAGGAGCTCCGTCCCGAGGCGAAGAATCCGGGCGCCGAGGACGTCGAAGCGGAGCGGAGGTTCGACGTGAAGCAGCAGCTTGTAGAACTCGAAGAAGCGCGGGGACGCGGCCGGATCGTTCAGGTTGAGGAGGAAGAAGCCTTCGTCGCCGAGTTCGAAGCCGCGGCCGAGGCCGGCCATGACGACGCCGAGCTTCGCGAGCAGGAGCCCCGCGAGGAGCGCGCCCGCAATGCGGCCGAGGCCCGCCTCGCTCCCCTGGGCAGCCACGCCGCCTTCGTCCGAAGATGCAACGGTCACTTCGCGAGAACAGTACGGAGCCTGCGCGCCCTCGTGCCAGCCGATTCCGCGCGAAGGCCCCATGCTAGACTCGCCGCGATGTCCGAGCCCCAGCCCGCTGCGTCCCCGCGGCCGCCCGTTCTGCCGTCCTACTGCGTGGCGGCCCTGGCCCTACTCCTGGTTGCCCTCGGCGACACCGGCACGGCAACGGCGAACGACTCCTGGTTCCCCCTCGACGAAGGCACCCATCGCGAGTACGCCATCCACCGCGACCGCGTCGTCGAGCGCCGCGGGAAGTCCCTCGAGCGCCAGTTCTTTCACGGACGCTCCCAGATGCGGGTCATCGCCTCCGAAGGCCGCCTGAGGCGCGTCCAACATCTCGACATGCAGCGCGAGGCCATGGTGGGTGCGACGGCCGAGCTGCGGAACGAGGAGATCGCGTCCTACTCGTCGAGCGCGGGCGGGGTCTTTCTTCACGAGCAGTCCCGGCCCGAGTCGGGAACGGTCGAACGCTACGACCCGCCCCTGGCCTTCCTGCCGCTTCCGCTGCGGGAGGGGCGAAGCTGGGACGTCGGCACCCTGCGCAACGGCGCGCTCTCCATCCGCGCCAAGGCCAAGGTGGTCCGCCGCGAAGCCCTCACGATCGACGGCCACACCTTCGAGGACGTGGCCCACATCCGTTTCAGCGGCCCCGTCTCCGGCCAGTTGGCCGGCGGCCCGACGGTCTCCGAGGGCACGTTCAGCGACGACCTGTGGCTCGCGCGCGGCGTCGGCCCGGTGCGCCGCGTCACCACTTACGAGTTCCGGTTCGACGACCCGGAGGACGAGACGGCGGGCATCTCGGAACAGATCCGCTGGACCCTCGACGGCAGTGCCGACCTCGCCGCGAACCCCTAGCGCCCACCCGGCGCGCCGCGCCTTCGCAGCCCTGGCGCTCCTCCTCCAGCCCCTGCTCGCCGAAGCCGCGCCGCTTCCCGCCTGGCAGCGCTCGGCGCCCTCCGCACTCCCGGACGAGAGCTGCCAGGAGCTGCGCATCGAACGGACGGGATCGGGCCCGCTCGAGATCCGCTTTCTCGCCGACGCCGCGCTGGGTGCGACCGGCCCGGACTTCAAGATCGACGGGGCCTCCCTTCTCGTTCCTCCCGGGCAGACCGGCCACCCGAGCCTGGTCGTCTTCGACGAGGGCGGGCCCCATGCGGCGACTGCCTCGGTCCCGGAGCCCCTTCGATGGATCCGCCGGGGAGGCGAACTCTGCATTGCGTCCGGCGCCGCGCCGAAGATGTGCGCCGAGCTCGCCGGCGGCACCGACCGCATCCGCCTGCTCGCCCATGGCGAGGGCTGGGACGTCGACGTGGTGCGCTGCGGTGTCGTCGCCGCGGGAAGCGGCGGAGGGCCGCGAGCCGCCTGGGCCCACTTCGCCCTCGGGCTGGGGCTCGGCGCCCTGGCGCTCGCCCTCCTCTCTCTCCTGTTGCCCGGTCGCTTTCGGAGGGGCCGCGTGATCCGCGGCACGGCGTGTGTCGGTGCAGGCCTCGCCGCCTTCAGCGTGCCCCCGGCCATCGAGACGCACGATCCCGTCCCGGGCGTCGCCACGCCGCTCCTGCGGGATGCCGCGTTCTGGCACCCGCGCGCCGCACACCAATCGCTCGAGTTCCGCGGCCGGCCGGTTTACACGGTCGATCCCGAGCGGGAGTCCTGGCTCGTGCTCGGCGGCTCGGTGACCTTCGGCGAGGGCATCGAGGCGGACGAGACCTTCGTCGCGAAGGCCGAAGCACGACTCCGGAGCGAAGGGCGCCCCGTCGACCTCTACAACGCCGGCGCGCAGGGCTGGAACCTGCACGCCATCGATACCTGGCTCCGCGACATGGGCGATCGGCTCGCCGTCGACGGGATCGTGATCGTCTCGATCCTCAACAACGCCACGCTGCCCGTTCTGGGCGACGCACCCGGCGGGTGCCGCGCCCGCCTGGCCACGCATGCGGCCTGCAACCGCTGGCGCAGCCCCTTCTTCGACGTCCCCCTGAAAGTCCTCCTCCCCAGACGAGCAAACGCAGAGCGTCACCGGGAACTCCTCCGCAGAATCCTCGAGCGGGAGCTCGCGCTCGGCCGGGAGATCGTCCTGCTCGACGAACCGAAGGAGCCCGGTGGCATCTTCGACGATTGGCTCGGCGTCGGGCGGGCGCGGGCCGTGACGGAAGCCGTCGCCGGCGAATTCGGGCTCCCGCTCCACCCGGTCGCGGACGCTCTTGCGCCACTCGGGGAGGGCGCCTTCCTCGATGGCATCCACCCGACCGCCGAGGGCCACCGCGTCTGGGGCGAACGCCTCGCCGACGTGCTCGCGGAGCTCCCCCGCCGATAGCGCGACCCTCCCACCAGGGGGAGGAGCCCTGCCCCGTTGCTACCATGCCGCGTCCTCACTCCTTGGAGAGCGCCATGCCGCAGCGGTTCCGGACCCGATCCTTCCTCGCCCTTCTGGCGTGCCTCGGCACCTTCGCCGCCGCGGGCTGCAGTGACCCGGCCGCCGAGCTGGAAGCGAACCTCTCCGGCGGCAAGGCGGCGCTGGTGGCCGGGGACCCGGGAGAGGCGGTTCGCCTCTTCAAGGAGGCCCTGCGCATCGACCCGAACTCGGTCGACGCCCACTACGGGCTCGCGCGGGCCTATCTCGATGGCCAGCGGCTCCAGCAGGCTCTGTGGGAGCTCGACGAGACGGTCCGGCTCGACCCGGACCACTACCCGGCCCGCATCCACCTGGCCCGGCTGCTGCGGTTCGGCGACATCGAGGCGCAGGAAGCGGCGGTCGAGCATGCCCAGCGGGTCCTCGACGCCGAGACGCTCGCGGAGGACGACCCGAAGCGCTGGGTGGCGCTCCTCGCCAAGGGCCGCGCTCTGCAGGCCCTCGGCCGGGCGGGAGAGGCCAAGACGACCCTGGTCGAGGCGGTCGAACTCGCGCCGGAGGAAGGCGCGCCGCTGTTCGTCCTGGCCCAGATGCTCGAGGCCGAGGGCGAACGGGCCACCGCGGAGGCCCACTACCGAAAGCTCGCCGAGCTCGAGCCCGGCTTCGACTCGACGATGATCCTGGCCCGCTTCCTGAGCCGCGACCGGGCCGGCGACGCCGAGGCCGAGGCCCTGCACCGCGGAGCCGTCGAGAGCGCGGCCCCGGGCGAGAAGGTCCGCGCCTACCAGGCCCTCGCGGGCTTCCTCTTCGCCCGCGGCCAGGGCCGGGAGGCCGCCGAGGTCCTCGAGGCCGGCCTCCAGGAGCGGGAGAACGACCCCCAGCTCATCCGATCCCTGGCCGGCATCCACCACGCCAGCGGCGACCTCGAGAAGGCCGAGGCCACCCTCGCGCGCGCCGCGGCGGCGGCCCCGGAGAACGCCCCGGGCCCGGCCCTCCAGCTCGCGGACTTCCGGCGAACGCGAGGCGACCTCGACGGCGCCCTCGAAGCGATCGAGGAGGCCCTCGAGAAGGGCGCCGGCTCCGAAGCCCGGATCCGCAAGGCCGAGCTGCTGATCCAGTCTTCCTACGCGGGCGGGGACGCCTCCCTGCGCGCCCGGGGCCGCGCGATCATCGATGCGGAGCTCGCCCGGGACGAGGGCCAGCCCGAGGCGCGGCTGGTGCGCGGCTGGCTCGAACTCGCCGAGGGCCGCGCCGACGAAGCGGCCTCCTCGGCCCGCCGCGTGCTCGACCGCCAGCCCGAGTGGGCACGCGCCCACGTGCTGCTCGGCCGCTCCCTCGAGGCGCTCGGCCGGATCCCCGCCGCCCAGGCGGAGTACGAACGGGCCCTGCAGCTCGAGCCGAGCAGCCTCGAGACGCGGCACTGGCTGGCCACGCTGCTGCTCCGCACCGGCCAGGCCGAGGCCGCGCTCGAACACGCGCGCGCCGTCCTGCGCGGCAACCCCGACGCCCACGCGGCCCGGCTCCTCGTGGCCGACGCCCTGCTCGCGACGGGCCGCCGGGAGGAAGCCGCCCGGGAGATCGGCAGCATCCCGAGCTCGGGCCGCGGCGCCGAGGCCCTCTATGCCCAGGGGCAGCTCCAGGCGGCGGGCGGCGACCTCGAGGGGGGCCGCAAGACCCTGCTCCAATCCCTCGCCCTGAAGCCGAACGATCCGGAGATCCTGATCGCCCTGTTCGAGATCGATCAACGCACCGGACGCGCCAACGACTCCATGGTCCGCGTGAAGGCGGCCCTCGAGGCCGTGCCGAACGACGCCCGGCTCCACCGGCTGGCCGGGCGGGCCGCCATGGTCCTCGGCCGCAACGAGGAGGCCGAGCGCCGCCTCGCCAAGGCCATCGAGCTGAACCCGCAAGACCTGCGCAGCTACGGCGTGCTCACCCAGTTCATGCTCGAGAGCGGGCGCTCCGACGAGATCGTCGGGAACTACGAGCGCGCCGCCGCCGCGAACCCGGACGTCGGCGTCCTCCGCGTCACCCTGGCGCGCCTCTACGAAGCCACCGGCCGCGAGGACGAAGCGATCGAGCGCTACCGCGAGGCCCTGCGCCTCGATCCCGAGCTGGCCGTCGCCCAGAACAATCTCGCCTGGCTGCTGGCCGAGCGCGGCGAGGAGCTCGACTTCGCCCTCGATCTCGCCCAGGAGGCCAAGGCCCGCCTGCCGAACTTCCCCGAGACGGCGGACACCCTCGGCTGGGTGCTCCTCAAGAAGGGCATCCCCTCCGCGGCGATCGGGTACTTCCAGGAGTCGCTCTCGCTGATCCACCCGGACCACCCGGCGGCGACGCTGGTCCGCCTGCACCTCGCCCTGGCCCTCCAGGCGAACGGGGAGGTCGAGAAGGCGCGGAGCGTCGTGGACGAGGCGCTCGAGAATGCCCCGGAAGCCCTTGCGGAGAGCGAGACGGCCCGGGAACTCCGGGTCCTCCAGGATACGCTCTCCAAGCCCAGCGAGACGTCCTAGCGGGCAACGCTCACCGCTCCCGGATCAACGGGCCTTCTGGAATTCGAGGACCTGCTGGAGCGACGGCGGGGAGTCAGGTGTCGGAGGGCGAGATCCATGGGCCGGGCTTCCCGACCGGGCGGCCCGACGGCCAGGCGCCGAGAGCATCCTTGGGTCCAAGGGCGGGACGCTTCGACCCAGCACACGTCGACGCTCTAGCCGAGCAGAGGCGCAGTCAGCGGCTCAACGCAAGAAGCCGGGAGGGCTAAAGCCCTCCCGGCGTTCCTGCATACCGAGAAAGAGTGGAAGTCGATCCGGTCTTAGTCCTTGCGGACGCGGCGGCCCATCCAGACGAGGCCGAAGATGCTCGCTCCGAGGAGCGCCATCGTGCTCGGCTCCGGCACCGTGAAGTCGAAGGTGCCGGTCTGCGCGAGCGAGGCCGTCAGGTTGAAGCCGCTGCCACAGTTCGGGTTCAGCGAGAAGCCGCCGAGGGTCGTGCTCAGGCCGGCGCAGGCGATGGCCTCGCCACCCGTCGTCGAGACCGAGCCCTGGGGGCGCGATTCGGCGCGGAGGCGGAAGCTCACCCGGATCACGTCGCTGTAGGTCTGGGTGATGTAGTTGCCCGCCGGGAAGTTCCCGCCGTTGGCGTAGCTGGCGACCGAGTCCGACCAGGCCTGGAAGTCCGTCGGGACCTCCGAGAACAGGTTGATCTCGCCGACGTTGCCCTGGTAGTCGCCCGTCAGCGTGGCGCTCGGGTCCGGGCTGCCGTCGTTGAACGGGTTGTTCGCGCTGCCGCTGGCACCGCTGGCCGAGCTGCCGCTGTAGCCCACCGTGCTGAACACGAGGTTGCCACCACCCACGTCGGCCAGGGCCGCCCCGAAGCCGGCTTCGGCGTTGGCCCAGCCACCGCCCACCTGCGTGCTGTCATAGGCCGCGGTGCCGCTGTAGTTGGCGTTGAAGGTCAGCTGGAGCACCGGAATCGACATCGTGAACGGCGCGCTCACCTCGACGGTGCGCGTGATCGTGTACGGAATGTCGTAGCTCACGGTGATGTCGGCGAACGCGTCGGGGTTCGTCGTGATGCCGTGGTCGGCCGAGGCCTGGCCGCGGATGTTCAGGCTCGCGGAGGCGTCGAGGGCGCCATTGTTGATGGACGCCGAACTCGTGCAGCTGCGGTCGCCGCTGTTCCCACCCGTCGAGCACGAGGTGTTGTTCGTGGCGGCACCGAACTGAATGTTGAAAGCGTGCGCGGGGGCCGAACCCAGAAGCAAGGCCGCAGCGGCAGTCAGAGAAAACAACAGTCGCATTTCATCCCCTTCCCTGCCTGGAGTGATTTCCAGACAGTCCTTTCCCAGTGCCCGGCAGTAGTGCAAACACGGGGCCATCTTTCGGACCCCGATTCCGAGGGCGCAAGAACCCTGCAAGTGTTTGAAATCATTACGCTTCGCATGCGACGGCGTCCCCGCGGGACTTCGGGTCCCCGGCTTGGAGGGAAAAACCGTTCCGTGGGGAGGGAACCCGGCTTCCCATCCGGTCTAATTCCCGACCCAGCGCCGGGGGTACTCGGAGCGGAAAATCAGCGGGTCCGGGCCCCCGTGAGGGCGTCGAGCGCGGCGCGGGCCTCGGCGTCGGCGGGGTTCAGGCGCAGCACCTGCCGGAATGCGGCCTCGGCCTCTCGGTCCCGCCCCTGGTTCGCCAGCAGCACGCCGAGGTTGTACTGCGCCTCCGTGAGCTCCGGCGCCAGGCGGACCGCGGTACGGAGCTGCTCGAGGGCATCGGGGGTCTCCCCCCGACGCGCCAGGGCGGTGCCGAGGATGAAGCGCGCCGTCGCCCGCTCGGGGTCGCTCTCGACCCAGCGCTCGGCGAAGGCCAGCTCGTCGAGGAAGGCCTGCCCGCGGACCATGCTCGTGCCCGCGAGCAGCAGGACGAAGACCGCCGCGGCCCCGCGCGCGGCCCACGCCGGCCGGCCCGCCGGCGCCGCCTGCACGGCGTGGGCGAGGAGTGCGGCGAACCCGAGGGAGGAGAGCAGCAGGAAGCGCTCCGCGAAGCGCGCTTCCTGCGGGAAGAGGTTCAGCGTCAGCGCGAGGGCCAGCGGGACGAAGGCCAGCCAGTGGAGGGCTTGCCGGAGGCCGGCCCCTCGACGCGCGCCGACGAAGACCACCGCCAGGAGCGCCAGCGCCGCGAGCGAGCGGAGCGGCGAGAACCAGATGGCGAACTCCGGCTCGTAGGCGAGCTGGCCGGCGGGCAGGAACCAGGACTGGGCCGCGAAGAGCAGCGACTGCAGCGGGCCGAGCGGGTTCGCGAGGAGGTGCTGGGCGATGAAGACGAGCGGGTTCGCGTCGACGTCCGAGGGCGGCAGGACCTGCCCCCGCAGCACGAGGTAGGCCACCGTGACGCCCGCGAGCGGCAGGGCGCGCAGCAGCCAGGCGCGCGGCGAACGGCCGGGCGGGTCCGGCGTCATCGCGAAGGCCTCGGCCGAGAGCAGGACGAGCGGGAGAACGAGCGCCTGCTCCTTGCCGAGCAGGGCCAGGCCGACGAGCGCCGTCCCGAGCGCGCGCCCCCGCACGCCGCCCCGCAGCCAGGCCGCGATGGCGAACAGCGCGCAGGTCATCGGAAGGAGCGTCTCGCGGCCCGAGGCGATCGGGTACACGCACGAGGAGACGACGGGGTGGACGGCGAAGGCCGCGGCGCCTAGGGCCGCGTAGCCGGGAGCGAGCCCGACCCGCGGCGCGCGCAGCAGCCAGAAGACACCCAGCGCGGCGAGGCCCGCGAGCACCGCGTTCGCGACGTGGAAGGGCCCGGGGCGGTCGCCGTGGACGGCCTTCTGGACGAGCAGGCTCGCCCGGGTCGTCGCGCGGTAGTAGGGCAGCTGCGAGAGCGGCAGGCCGTGGGGCTCGGAGAAGATCTGCACGACGTCCGAGAGCGAGTCCGCGGGCTCCTGCATGCGCACGACCTCGGTGTCGTCGTAGACCCAGCCGAACCCGGCCGAGGGCAGGTAGAGCACCATGACGGCGAGGAAGAGCCAGGTTTCGAGAACGCGGGGCCGCACGCGGCCAAGCCTAGCCGTTGCGGACGCCCGCTAGGGGCGCGGCGCGACGACCCGGTAGAGGCGCCCGCCCGGCAGCTCGAGCTCCAAGGCCAGGGCCGGGCCGGGGTCGAAGCGCAGCGGGTGGGCGCGGGTCTCGACGACCCAGCCCGCGCCCGTCTCCGCGAGCGCGGCCAGCGCCGTGCGGCGGTCGCGGCTCGTGAAGATCGTCGCGATGCGCTCGTGGCGGGCGAGGAGCTCCGCCTCGGGCAGGATCTTCGCGGCCGAGAGCAGCGTCAGGTAGGAGGAACGGCCGCCGTACCAGGTGAGGGCCGAAGGGAAGTCCTCGTCGGCGAGCAGGGACGGCTCGACGAGGACGTCGCCCGGCGCGGTCCGCTCTCCGACGGCGCGGGCCAGGGCGAGGCGGTCTTCGGAGACCACCCGCAGCGGCCGGGCGCTCAGGCCGAGATCCACGAGAGGAAGGGCCGCTCCCGGGGCCAGGGCAGCGGCGAGCAACAGCGCCCCGAGCCAGCGCCTCCGGGCGACGAAGGCCGCCAGCGCGACGGCGGCGAAGGGCCAGGCCAGGACGCCCGCCGTCGTCGCGAACTGCGCACCGTTCAGGTAGTGCGGGCGCGTCGTCACGAGGAGCGATGCGCCGAGCGCCGCCACGATCGCCAGACCTGCCACGCGGTGGAGCGCCGCGGCCGAGGGCTCCCCGCTGCGCGCTCCCCGCGCCAACACCGGGGCCGCGGCGAGGCGGAGCCCGAGGCCGAGGACCAGCATCGCGATGGACGCGGCGGCCGCCGCCGCGATCTCGCCGGGGGCGAGCCAGGCGCTCCACGCGAACGTCTCGAAGCGCGCGAAACCGAGATCCCCCGAGAAGAAGGAACCGTCGATCAGGTAGCGGGGAAGACAGCCCGGGCAGGGAAGGAAGGCGGTGGTCTCGCGGCCGCGGAGCTGCGCGGCCCAGAAGAGCTTCTCCGCGAGGAACGGCAGGACGACGACGGCGGCCACGCCGAAGGCCGTGCGCAGCGCGCGGGCCATGCCGGCCGGCGGGAAGACGAAGGCCACCGCGGCCAGCGCCACGAACACCGGCGCGAAGACGAAGAGCTTCGTCTCGAAGAGGGAGGCCACGAGCACACCGGCCACCACAGGCACGGCCCGCGCGCCCGCGGCCGCGGGAAGCGCCGCCAGCAGGAGCAGGACCGCGAAGCTCGTCTGCAGGGCGGGTGCCAGCGGGTTGAAGGCGAGCAGGTAGGGCCCGAAGAAGGCCCAGCTCGCGATCGGTACGGCGCCCGCACCGAGGAGCCGCGCCGCGAACACCGCCCAGCCCGAGAGCCCCGCACCGAGCGCCACGAGCAGGCCGGCGAGGCCCGCCGCAAGGGAGCCGGCCGCGAGCCGGAGCGCCAGGGCGACCGCGGCCAGCCCGAGGGCCGTCGCCTCGGCGGCGGGAACGACGCGCAGCACGGCGTCGAGCATGGGCACGCCGAGGGCGTGCAGGCCGACGAACACGCCGTAGGGGAGGTAGGTCGAGGTCGTCGTGGCGCCGGCGCCGAGCGGGTAGTGGAGCGGCCAGCCGGTCTCGTAGAGCCGGGTCGCGATGGCCGTGTAGACGAGCGGGTCGTTCACGGCGTCGCGCCCCTGGAACACGAGGCCGCCGCGGCCGTCGGGAACCCCGCTCGAGCCGACGACGGCGAAGACCAGCAGGAGCCCCGCGGCGGCCGCGAGCAGGAGGGGCCAGCGAGCCTGGCCCTGGGACGCGGCCTCGCCGGACGGGCCTTCGTTCCGCCACGCCACGACGAGCGCGGCCGCGCAGGCCCCGGCGTAGCCCCACACGCCCACGGGCCCGACGGTGGAGATCGAGATCCACGCGGCGAGGGAAAAGAACAGGCGTCCGAGACTCCACGCGATCGCGAACCGCTCGAGCCCAGCGCGCCCGAGCCCGAGGCGGCGGGCGAGCAGCCAGCCCGGGCCCCACGCGGCGACGGCCAGCGCGAGAAGCCCCGTCCCCAGGGCGAAGGCGCTCGAAGCCCACGGCGACATGGGTCAGAAAGCGCCAGTGCGTGGGATCGCGCCACACGGCGCGGTGCCGAAAGGGAATGCCATCACCGCCGGTACCATACCCGTCCGAGACGCCGCCGCGTTGCGCATCGAACCCGTTCGGCGCCGGAACGGGGTGTCCGCTGCCGCGGCCCGGCGGTAGCATGGTGACTTCCTTCTCCGAGGCAGCCGCAGGTGTCGAGCGCAGCAACTCATCAGGGTGTGACCCCGCCGGAAGCGACCGAGCCGCTCTGGTTCTACGTCGACGGGAGTTGGTACAAGGGCTCGCTTCCCTGGTTCCCCGACGTCGACGAGCTCCCGAGCACGAAGATCCTCCGCGAAAACTGGAAGACGATCCGCGAAGAGGTCGAAGCGGTCTGGCAGGCCGAGCCCGACCAGTTCCAGGAGAACTTCACGCCCTACGCCTGGCGCGAGCCGGGCTGGAAGACGGTGAACCTCTTCTCCTACTTCCTGCGCTCGCGCAAGAACTGCAAGCGCTTCCCGCGCACGACGGAAATCGTCGAGAGCATCCCCAACATGTGCCTCGCGCAGATCGCGGTGCTGCAGCCGGGCGTCGTGCTGAAGGCCCACTTCGGCGACACCAACGCCGTGATCCGCAACCACCTCGGGCTGATCGTGCCCGGCGGCCTGCCCGAGCTCGGCCTGCGCGTGGCCCGCGAAACGCGCACCTGGCACGAAGGCGAGGTCTTCGCGATCACCATCGCGCACCGTCACAAGGCCTGGAACAAGACGGACCGGCGCCGCGTGGTGCTCGTCGTCGACGTGATCCGCGACGAGTACGTGAGCCAGCGCTACCTGATCGCCGCCAAGGCCCTGGCGGCCATCGCCATGAAGTTCTTCGCCACGAAGTTCCCGGCGCTGAAGAAGCTGCCGCGGCCGCTCGTGCGCGGCATCCACCACGCCACCTGGCCGCTCTTCCGCATCCGCCTCTGGGCGCAGGAGACGCTCGGGCTCTAGCGCGAGACCCGAGCCGCTAGCGCGGCGGCGAGAACCCTCCCGAGAACACGAGCGAGAGGGCGTCCATCGTCACGGCGATGGCCCAGTGGGCAAGGAACGCCGGCCAGAACGACCGCGTCTTCCACGCCACCCAACCGAAGACGACCGCGGCCCAGGCCGCCTGCCAGAGCTCGAGGGGTGGCTTCGCCGCGTGCAGCCAGACGTAGGGCGCACCCGTGATCAGCAGCGCCGGCCCGAGGCCGGCGGCGCGCGCGATCGGCTGGAGCAGGAAGCCGCGCACGCAGAACTCGAGCGCGAGCAGCTGCGGCAGGTGATGGAGGATTGCCAGCGCCGCGAAGCCGATGGGGTGCACGCGCGCGGGCGGGAACGCCGCCGACGGATACGCCGCCTGGAACTCCGGGCGCTGGGCGAAGATCACGACGAAGGGCAGGACCGCGAGCCAGGCCAGGGCGCCGTACCCGAACGCCGCGCCGAAGCCCGGCCAGCGGAACCCGACCCGGGCGACGGGCCAGCGCAGCCCGAGCACGACGACGGCGAGCGGCACGACGAGCATCGGCAGGACGTCGCCCCCGAGGACCAGGCCGACGGTGCCGAAGGGAATCCGCGGCGGGAGCCGGAGCGCGTCGTAGTAGAAGCTCCAGACCAGGCAGAACCAGCCGACGGGAATCACCACGGCCAGGGCTTCCCGCCGGAAGACCGAGACCTCGCTGGCCGCGGTCCTCTCGCTGGCCTCGGCCGCCTCGCCTCCGTCCGGATCGTCCATGTCCCGAGCTTCGCTCGGCGGGTCGCGAAAAGCGAGCGCCTCCGGAAACGCGAACGGGCCCCTCACCGCGAGGTGAGGAGCCCGTTGCGAGAATCGCGCGCGTCGCCGCGCGGGGTGCCGGCGCTAGGCGCGTCGGCGGCCCGCCATCGCGAGGCCCAGCACGCCGATGCCGAAGAGCGCCGTGACTCCCGGCTCCGGAACCGACTGGGTGACGATGTGCATCGAGGTGAACTCGAAGCTCGTCGGGATGAAGGCCGTGATGGTCTCGAAGTCCGGGTTCGGCTCGATCAGCCATTCCTGCTCGCAGAGCATGCTCGTGCACATGACGCTGCCGTCGACCAGGCTGCCGAACACCGGCACGCTGCCGCCGCCACCGGGGTACTCGCTGTCGCTCCCGATGATGCTCGTCACGAAGGGGAAGTCGTTGCCCTGCGCGCCGCCGTTCCCGCCCTCGAAGGCGATGTAGATGTTCTTCTCCGGAAGCGGATCGAAGAAGTTCGGGAGGGTCACCGTGATGATCGTCCCGAGCACCTGGGTGCCCGCGAGCACGGAGTCGAAGTTGATCACCGGCGTGTCGAAGGCGCCGAGGGAGTACTCCGAGTCCTCGTCGAAGGTGAACTCTTCCAGCTCGTAGTTCCCGTTGATCCACGTCTCGGTCCAGTTGACCAGATCGTCGGTCGAGGGAAGGGCGGACGCGGGCGCCGCCGCCGTCAACAACAAGGCCGTGGTCAAGATCCCGGCCATCCAACTTCGCATCTTCATTCTCCTCCGGAGGCCTCTCCGCCTCCGTGCGCAACTGCTTGTCTGGATTTCAGTGGTGGCTCGGAGGGGCTTGTGTCAGCGCGAGGTGCGCCTTTTTTCGGGGCCGGAGAAAACGGCGCGCCGGGGCTTCAAGTGCTCGATTTCGTTATGATTTATGGGCAGGCGACGAGAAGGAGAAAGCGCATGGCCCGGAGCCTTCACGATTTCGTCACCGAGGCCCTCGAGCGGGTCGAGGAGATCTCGCCCGAGGACGTCCACGGACTGCTCGGCCGACCCGGGCGGGACGGCTGGGAGATCGTCGACGTGCGTGAACCCGACGAGTTCGCGGCCGGCCGCCTTCCCGCGGCGCGCAGCTCGCCGCGCGGCTTCCTCGAGGTCCGGGCGGACCTCGAGCATCCGAAGCGCGACCCGTGGTGGGCCGACCGTTCGCGAAAGCTCGTGCTCTACTGCGGCGGCGGACACCGCTCGGCGCTCGCCGCCGCGACGCTGCTCGACATGGGATTCACGACGGTGCGCTCGATGGCCGAGGGCTACGCGGGCTGGACGAAGCGCGGACTTCCCGTCGAGAAGTAGGGGCGCTTAAGCGAACGGTTCGTCGACGAAGCGTTCGATCGCCGCGACGACGCGCGCCGGGTCTTCCATCGGCACGAGATGCCCACCCTCGATGTCCTCGACGTCCCCGGCCTTCATCTTCTCGACGAGCGCTTCGTAGAGGGCGCGTGGGAAGTTCCCGCCGCGGGCCCAGAGCAGACGCGACGGGGTCGCCAGATCCTCGACGGCGGAGAAGACGTCGAAGCTCCCCGGCCCGGAGAACACGGCGGCCTCCACCTCCGGCGCACACTTGAGCGAGACGCCGCCGTCGCCCGTGGGGCGCATCCCCTCGTCGACGTAGAGCTCGAGGGCGCGGCCGGTGAACTCGGCGAACAGGTCGCGGCTGCGCAGATGGGTGAGCGCCTCCTCCCGGCTCGGCCACTCGCGCCGGCGGCGCAGGGTCCCTTCGACGAGACGGCTGCCGCGCGCCGCGCGCTCGGCGTCGACGCCCGTCGGCGGGAAGATCACCGGGTCGACGCACAGCACGCGGCCGAAGCGGCCCGGCCGGGCGGCCGCCGCGCCGAGGGTGGAGGTCCCGCCGAAGGAATGGCCGAGGCCCAGCGCGACGGGCTCTCCCTGCTCGTCGGCGATGCGGTCGGCCACCGCGCCCACGTCGCCCACGAACTCGCTCCAGGCGAAGGGCGCGGCGCCCTCGGGCGAGGAGGAATCCCCGTGGCCGCGGGCGTCCATCGCGAAGATGCGGAAGCGCGAGCGAAGCGCCTCGAGCACCGGAGCCCACATCGCGGCACAGAAGCCGTTGGCGTGGTGGGCGAGCAGCGGGGGGCCTTCGCCGCCAAAATCGAGCAGGGCGATCTCGACGCCACGCTCGGGCAAGGAGAGCCTGCGCCGCTCTACGTCGGGGAGATGGTTCACGGGTTGGATTCGTCTCGGACAGGGGTCCAACAGGGGTCCGTGTGGACCGTGGGCGGGCGATCCCGCATCCTAACGCAGCCCACGCCCCGCAGCCGGAGAACGCCCTGAGCCCGAAGGATCGCCAAGGTACCGCGCGCGGAACGAAAGAGGGTGCCGCGCGCCAGGCCCTCGTCACGGGGGCGAGCCGCGGGATCGGCGCGGCCATCGCCCGCCAGCTCGGCCGCGACGGCTTCCGCGTCTGGGTCCACTGCCACCGCAACCGCGATGCCGCCGGCGCGGTGTGCAAGGAAATCGAGGAGGCCGGGGGGCAGGCGCGCCAGATCGCCTTCGACCTCGGCTCGGCCGAGCAGATCGCGAGCGAACTGGGCCCGGCGCTCGCCGAAGAGGGTCCGCTCGACGTCCTCGTCAACAACGCGGGGATGACGCGCGACGGCCTCGTGGCGCGCATGAGCGACGAAGACTGGAACGCCGTCGTCGAGACCAACCTCACTGGCGCCTTCCACGTCACGCGCGCGGCGCTCAAGGGCATGATGAAGGCCCGCGGCGGGCGCATCGTGAACGTGACCTCGATCGCCGGGCTCGCGGGCAACGCGGGCCAGGCGAACTACGCGGCGGCCAAGGCCGGGCTCGTCGGGTTCACGCGCAGCCTCGCCCGCGAGTACGCGCGCCGGAACATCCTGTGCAACGCCGTCGCCCCGGGCTTCATCGCGACGGACATGACGGCGGAGCTCCCGGCCGAGGAGATCGTCGCGACCATCCCGCTGGCCCGCGCCGGGCGGCCGGACGAGGTCGCCGCCGTGGTCGGGTTCCTGTGCTCCGAGGCCGCCTCCTACATCACGGGGCAGGTGATCGGCGTGAACGGCGGGATGCCGGGCGCGTGAGCGGAGACCCCTCGGATTCGATCGGAGGCGCGCCGGGCCCCGGCCGGTGGCGCATCGGCGAAGGCCTGCGCGAGCACGTCGCCCAGAACCTCTCCGCCTTCGAGCGGCGGACCGCACCGGCCGAAGGCCAGCGGGCGGCCGCCGTCGCGCTGACCCTCGTCGACGTTGCCGAAGGTGAGGCGGCGGACCAGGCGGGCTTCCTCATCACGCGCCGCGCGAGCACCCTGCGCAACCACGGCGGCCAGTGGGCGCTCCCCGGCGGCCGGCTCGACCCCGGCGAGACCCCCGAAGAGGCCGCACGCCGCGAACTCTCCGAGGAGCTCGGCGTCGAGTGCGGGCCCGAGTCCGTCCTCGGCCTGCTCGACGACTACGCCACGCGCTCGGGCTTCGTCATCACGCCCGTGGTGCTCTTCGTCGGGCGCCTGGCCGAGGCCGCCCTCGTCCCGGACCCGGCCGAGGTGGCGGCCGCCTACCGCGTACCGCTCGACGTCCTCGAAGCGCCCGGCGTCCCGCGCCTGCGCGCCATCCCGGAGAGCGACCGGCCCGTGATCTCGATCGCCATGCTCGAGACCGACATCCACGCCCCGACCGCGGCGCTCCTCTTCCAGCTCCGCGAAGTCGCGCTCCACGGCCGCTCGACCCGGGTCGACCACTACGAGCAGCCGGTCTTCGCGTGGCGATAGGAGCGCCCTCATGAGCCAGGACCCCGCGCGCTGCCCCGTCGTGGTCGGCGTCGGTCAGGTCACCGAGCGCGACCCGGACCCGGCGAACACGAAGGACCCGGTCGCGCTGATGCTCGAAGCGGCCGGCCTCGCAGCGCAGGACGCGGGCCTCCGGCGCGAAGCCCTGGGCGAACTCGACCAGGTGATCGTCCCCTCGGTCTTCGGCGCGCGCTACGCGAACGCCGCCCGGCTCCTGGCCGAGGGGCTCGGCGCCTCGGCGGCCACGCCCCGCTACACGGCGGTGGGCGGCAACGGCCCCCAGAAGCAGATCAACGCGGCGGCCCGTGCGATCGAGGCGGGCGAGGCGGACTTCGTGCTCGTCGCGGGAGCGGAGGCGCTCGAATCCCGGCGCCGCGCCCGCAAGGCCGGCATCGTCTACGACTGGTCGGGCGGCGGCGAACCGAGCGAGATCGCCGCCGAGCCCCCGCCCGCCAGCGAAGCCGAAGTCCGGCACCAGCTCATGCTGCCGATCTACGTCTACCCGCTCTACGAGAACGCCCTGCGCGCGGCGCTCGGGCGCGACGTCGAGACCCACCGCCGGGCCCTCGGCCGCCTGATGGCGCGGGCCAGCGACGTCGCCGCAGACAACCCCCACGCCTGGTTTCGCACGCGCCGCAGCGCGGAAGAGATCACCGTGCCGGGCACGAGCAACCGCATGGTCGCCTTCCCGTACACCAAGTACATGAACGCGATGCTCGTGGTCGATCAGTCCGCAGCGCTGCTCCTGACCTCCGCGGAGCGAGCCCGCGCGCTCGGGGTTCCCGCGGACCGGCTCGTGCACTGGCTCGGCGGCGGGGATGCGAACGAGACGCCCTGGCACCTCGCCGAGCGCCCGGAGCTCGATGCCTCGAACGGCATGGCCCGCGTCTTTGGCGATGCTTTCGCCGAAGCCCGCCTCGCCGTCGAGGACGTCCACGCCTTCGACCTCTACAGCTGCTTCCCGTCGGCAGTGCAGCTCGCCTGCCGCGCCCTCGGGATCGAGTCCGACGACCCCCGCCCCCTCACCGTGACCGGCGGCCTCGCCTACGCGGGCGGCCCCGGCAACAACTACGTGACCCACTCGGTAGCCGCGATGGTGAAGCGCCTGCGCGCGGACCCGGGGGCGATCGGCATGACCACCGGCGTCGGCTGGTTCTTCACCAAGCACAGCGCGGGGCTCTACAGCACGCTCCCGAGAATGGAACTCCCGAGTCAGCCGGCGGCGCCGGCCGAAGCCGTCGGGCCGGTGGAGGTCGCCGCCGTGCCCGAGGGCCGGGGACGGATCGAGGCCTACACCGTCGCCCACGACCGCGAGGGCGCCCCGGAGCGCGGCATCGCCGTCGGCCGCCTCGAGGACGAGCGCCGCTTCCTGGCCTTCGTCGAGGGCGGGGAGGACGTGCTCGCGGCGCTCGAGGCCGAGGAGGGCGTCGGGCGCACCGGCACCGTCCGGACCGACGGGGAGACCGGATGGATCGCCCTCGACTGAAGGCTTCCACCCGCGTGGCGCTTCGCGAGAAGAGCGCGATCCTCTCCGGCAGCATGGGAGCCCGGCCGTGAGCAGGCGCGATGCCCTCGAAGATTGGATCACCCGCGGCACGAAGAGCGTTCGCGAGGACGCGCGCCGCGCCCTCCACGAGCTCGTCTCGCGCGGGGACCTCTCGGCGGAGGAGGCCCAGGCCCTCGAATCGGCGGTCACGGAGGCCATCGACCGCAGCACGTCCTTCGTTTCGGAGAACGTGCTCACGCCCCTGCGCGCGGTCGCCGAAGGCCTCGGCACCCTCGCCACGCCGGCGGCGGGCGCGGGCGACGAGGCCCTGCGCGAGCGTCTCGACGCCCTCGACGCGCGGCTCGACCGGATCGAACGCCAGCTCGCCGCGCGCGGCGACGGCGGGCGGGAGCAACCCGCGACCCGCGGCGACGGCGGGCGGGAGCAACCCGCGACCCGCGGCGACGGCGGGCGGGAGCAACCCGCGACCCGCGGCGATGGCGGGCGGGAGCAACCCTGATGGCGCTCAGCCCCTGGCTCCGCCTCCCGCAGACCGTCCGCAACCTCGCCCGCGTGCGCGAGGTCGTCGGCGTGATCGTGAAGTACGGCTTCGGCGACGTGCTCGCGCGCACGGGCCTCGAAGGCGTCGCCGAACGCGGCCGCAACCTCCTGCGCTTCCGCCGCGAGCGCGAGGCCCTCGTCGAGCTGCGCACCGAGGAACGCGTGCGCATGGCCCTCGAGGAGTTGGGCCCTACGTTCATCAAGCTCGGCCAGATCCTCGCGACCCGGCCGGACCTCGTCCCGCTCTCCTGGATCGAGGAGCTGCGCAAGCTCCAGGACGACGTCGCCCCCTTCGCGCCCGCCGAGGCCCGGCGCCAGATCGAAGCGGAGCTCGGCCGCCCCATCGGCGAGATTTTCGCGCAGTTCGGGGAAGAGCCGATCGCGGCGGCATCGATCGCCCAGGTGCACCGCGCGACGCTGCCCTCGGGCGAAGACGTCGCGGTCAAGGTGCGGCGGCCCGACCTCGAGCGGACGATCGCCACGGACGTCGACGTGCTGCGCACCCTCGCCGGGCTCGTCGAGGAGAACCTCCCGGAGCTCCGCGGCTACGACCCGGTCGGGGTGGTCGAGGAGTTCTCGCGCTCGATCGTGCGCGAGATCGATCTCACCCAGGAGGCCGCGAACTACCAGCGCTTCACGGGCGACTTCGCGGACGACGAACGCATCCACGTCCCGAAGGCCTACCGGGAGCTCTGCACCGACAAGATCCTCGTCGTCGAGTGGATCGACGGGATCAAGGCCGACGACGTGCCGGCCCTCGACGCGGCGGGCATCGACCGCAAGGCGCTCGCCCAGACCGGCACGAACTTCGTGCTCGAACAGCTCTTCGGCAACGGCTTCTTCCACGGCGATCCGCACCCGGGCAACTGGTTCGTCCTGCCGGGCGGCCGCATCGCGCCGATCGATCTCGGCCAGATGGGCACCCTCGACCGCGACACCCTGGACGATCTGCTCGACCTGATCGTCGGGATCCTGCTGCAGGACGCCGGGCGCATCCTCCGCCTGTTCGTCCGGCTCGAGCTCGTCGACGACGAGGTCGACGCGAAGGCCCTCGAGCGCGACGTCGACGAGCTGATCGTGCGCTTCCACTCGGTCCCGATCGGCGAGGTCGACGTCTCCCAGCTCATGACCCAAATCTTCGAGGTGCTCGCGCGCCACCGGGTGCGCGTGCCGGCGGACCTCTTCCTGATCGGCAAGGCCCTCGCCACCATGGAAGGCACCGCGCGCACGCTCGACCCGGCCATGGACCCGCTCGAGGCGATCCGCCCCTACGCCCTGAAGCTCTGGATCGGGCGGCTGCAGGACCCGCGCTACCTCGCGCGCGACGGCCTGCGCGTCGCCCGCGCCTACCTCGACCTCGCGACGAGCCTGCCGACGGACCTGCGGCGCATCACGCGCCGCCTGGCCGGCGGCGACTTCGAGCTCCGCGTCGCCCTCGAAGGCCGCGCGGAGGCGGAGCGCGAACGCGCGCGCAGCACCAACCGCGCTTCCCTGGCCGTCGTGCTCGCGGCGCTGCTCGTCGCTTCGGCGTGGCTCTTCACCGCGGAGACCGGGCCCGCCCTGCCCTTCGGCCTCACGCTCTCGACCGTGCTCGGGCTCGTCGGTTTCGGGCTCGCGGGCGGCGCCTGGCTGCTGCTCGCCTGGGGCTTCCTGCGCTCGGGACGCTTCTGAACTCCGCCTAGAGCCGGTCTCGAGAAGTGTGAAGCGGGTTCGGCCCTTCCCGGTGATCCGAACCCGCAAGACGTTTCTGAGACGGGCTCTAGGACTCCGGCTCGTAGAACTCGCCCTGGAGATCCACCAGCTTGTCGGCGATGAAGCCGTGGGCGTCCTGGATCGCCTGGTTGTAGACGGGCGGCCCGAGCTCCTTCACGAAGAACGCGAGCAACAGCTCGGCCTTCAGGACGCCGACGTCCTCGTCGAAGTGCTCGCGGAGATGGGCCTGGATCTTCGCGACGAGATCCTTTCGCCGCTCCTCGTCGAGTCGAATGCGCATCGGCGTCTCCGGAAATGGATCGGGCCGCCTCGCATGCGAGACGGCCCGATCGGGTCCTCGAACGTGGGGCCCGGTTCAGTTCCGGATCTTCCACGTCCCATCGGCCTGGCGGCACGCGGTGCCCTGGCCTTCCTGGGCCTGGCCGTCGATGTAGATGGTCTGCTTGAAGTCGCGGCACGGACCCGTCGGCGTTTCGTACGTCCGCGTGGGCGTGATGCTGCCGCTGTGGCCGCTGTCCGGGTTGCTCCAGCTCGAGCTCTGACCGGTGCGGCCGTACTCCATCGAGCGGTAGTAGTTCTCCTGGGCCAGACGCCGGTCGTTCTGGTCGAGCTTGTCACCGAGGGCACCGCCGGCGAGACCGCCCAGCAGGGCGCCGCCGATGATTCCGGCCGTTCCGCCGCCCGCGGCGGCTCCGATCAGGCCACCGGCCGTGGCGCCGACGGCGGCACCGCCCACGGCCTTCGGACCGACGGTCTCACCACAGGCGACCAGTGCAAAGCAGAGGGCCACGACGGGGGTCATTCGCAGAATGTTCGCGCGCGACATGAGGTCTCCATTCTGATTCCCGCCCGTGGCGGGCCCGCATTCGCTGCGGGAGCGAGCATGATAACGGCCCGTGCTCCAAAACGGAACGTGCCGCCGCTCACACCGACGCGGCGCCGGAGAAGAATATTCGGCGGGTGCCGGAAAGGACGGGGGAAGGCCCTCAGAGATGGAGATGGCCGCGCAGGACCGTCACCGCGCCCCCGGCCACGCGGACGCTCTCGATGGCATCGGGGGGGCCGATCACCTCGACTTCCGCCCGTCCGGGGCGGGTCATCCAGTGGCCCTGTTCGGCCACGAAGCGGGGCCCGAGCCGCCCCTCCCGCCAGAGGTAGGCCGCCATCGCACCGGTCGCGGAACCCGTGAACGGGTCCTCGAATCCGCGTTCGCCCGGGGCGAAGTGGCGCGCGAAGGTGTCGCCCGTCTCGACGCCCGACGTCACGAAGAGATGACTGCTGAAGAACCCGTGCGCCTCGGCGAGGTCTGCGTGAGCCCGGCCTTCGGGGCGAGCGCCGCGCAGCGCTTCCAAGCTTCGCACGGGAATCATCAACTGCGGGGTCCCCGTGGAGACGATCCGGCAGGGCATCCCCGGGTCGAGGTCTCCGGCCGCGAGCGCGAAGGCCGCCGCGACCGCTTCGCCCGGCAGGGTCTCGCCGAAGCGCGGCCGCGGCTGGCGCATGGCGATGCGCTCGACGCGGCCATCGCGTGCGTCGACCTCGATCGGCAGCACGCCGGCGGGCAGCTCGAGGGTGATCTCCGTGCGGTCGCCGGTGAGCGCGAAGGCGCCGGTCTCGGCGAGGGCAAAGACGGTCGCGACGGTCGGATGCCCGGCCATGGGGATCTCGCCGAAGGGCGTGAAGTAGCGCGCGCCGAAGTCCGCGCGCTCGCTCGGCACGAGGAACGCGGTCTCCGAGAGGTTCATCTCGAGGGCGATCGCGAGCATCGTCGCGTCGTCCAGGCCCTCGGCATCGAGCACGACCGCGCAGGGGTTTCCGCCGAGCGGTTCGTGCGTGAAGGCGTCGATCTGCAGGAGGCGTCGCTCGGGCATGCCGCGAGCCTACCGGCGCGGGGCGGAAGGCACCGCCCGACAAATTGGCGGAGCGCGGCTCAGCCTTCGGCGCGCATCCGCCGGTGGTAGAAGGCGTAGCGGTTGCCGCCCGCCTTCTTGGCCTCGTACATCGCGGTGTCGGCGTTCCGGACGAGGGTGTCCGCGAGCTCGCCGTCGCCGGGGTAGACCGCGATGCCGATGCTCGCGTGGACGCAGCGCTCGCTCCGGCCGAACAGCACCGGCTCCGCGATGCGCTCGCGCAGGTTCTCGGCCACCGTCGAGGCATCGCTCGCCTTGGCGATCTGGGAGAGCACCACGCCGAACTCGTCTCCGCCGATGCGCGCGGCCGTGTCGCTCTTGCGCACGATGCTCGCCACGCGCTTCGCGACCTCCTGGAGGAGGCGGTCGCCCGCGGTGTGCCCGAGGGTGTCGTTGATGGGCTTGAAGCCGTCGAGATCGAGGAAGAGCACGGCGAGCGTGGTGTCCCAGCGGCTCGCGGCGGCGATGGCCTGGGAGAGCCGGTCGTAGAAGAGCATGCGGTTCGGGATGCCCGTCAGCGAGTCGTGGGTCGCGAGGTACTGCTCGCGCTCCCGGGCCTCCTGGAGCTCGAGCATGATCCGCTGGCGCTCGATGGCGTGGCGCAGGGCTCGGCACCCGCCGGGCCCTGCGAACTCCGCCCGGGGCAGGGCGTCCTGGGCGCCGCGCTGGATCGCCGCGAGCGCGAGCGCGGAGTCCTCGGCGTCCATCACGACGACGATCGGGACCTCCGCGTCGATCGCCCGGATGCGCGCGATGCCGGCCACGCCCTCCCCGTCCGCGGTCCCGACGGCGTAGAGGACCAGGTCGAAGCGCTGGTCCGCGAGTTCGCCGAGGCCGGTGCGCAGCCGCTCCGCCGCCTCGAGCTCGACGGCGAACGGCGGATCGAACTGGCGGCCGAGGGGCTCGAGGGATTCCGGCCCGGGGCCGATGCGCAGGACGCGGAGCGGACGGCCGGCGGCGGGCGCGCTCACGAGCCCTCTCCCTCGGGTGCATCGAGCGTGTCCGGCGGCGCCAGGGCCAGCGCGAGCGCGCGTGCCTTGTCCATGGCCTCCTGGTACTCGGCCAGCGGCTCGGAGTCCGCCACGATGCCTCCGCCCACGTTCACGTGTGCGCGCCCCCGCGAGAGCAGGATGGTACGGATCACCACCGAGAGGTCCATCCCCCCGCGTGCGTCGAGGTAGCCGAGGGCGCCGGCGTAGACGCCGCGGCGCTCGTCTTCGAGCTCCGCGAGGAGCTTCACCGCCGCGATCTTCGGCGCCCCGGTCATGGAGCCCGGCGGAAAGATCGCCCGGACGAGATCGAGGGCGTCGCGGCCGCGGGCCAGGCGCCCCGTCACCGTCGACACCATCTGGTGGAGCGTCGCGTAGCGCTCGATCGCGAAGAGCTCGGGCACCTGCACGCTTCCGGTCTCGCAGACCCGCCCGAGATCGTTGCGGTAGAGGTCCACGATCATCACGTTCTCGGCGCGGTCCTTCTCCGAGGCGGCGAGGGCCCGGGCGCTGCGTTCGATGCCGTCGGCGCCGGGCTCGAAGCGGCGGGTTCCCTTGATCGGCCGGGCCTCGACGAAGCCCTCGGCGGTCAGCCGGACGAAGCGCTCCGGCGAGCTCGAGAGGATCGCGCCCTCCGCGAGTTCGAGATACGCGCCGAAGGGCGCGGGGTTCACCTCGCGCAGGCGGCGGTAGAGCGGCCAGGGCTCGCCCGCGTGGGTGCGCGAGATCCGGTGGGTCAGGCAGCCCTGATAGAGATCGCCCTGCTCGATGCCGGACAGGACGGTGCGCACCTGCGCGGCGTAAGAATCCGCGTCGTGGCGCGCCTCGACGGGGCCGTCGGCGGGAACGGGTTCGCGCGCCACACCGGCGGGCGGCGCCGCAGCCGCCAGGATCTCCCGCAGCGCCCGCACCCGTTCCTGGGCCCGGGCCTTGGCTTCGTCGCCGAAACCGGTGCCGCAGAGCCAGAGCTCGCCGCGCTCGTGGTCGAAGGCCACGACGGCGTCGACCAGCAGGAAGCAGAGGTCGGGGAAGTCCGTCGGCCGGCTCGACGGAAAGGTGAGGTCCTCGAGCGCTTCCGCCAGCTCGTAGCCGAAGTAGCCGACGGCACCGCCCGCGAAGGGGAGCTTCGCTGCCCGCTCGTCTCCGGCCGCGCGCTCGAGCAACGAGCCCAACGCCGCGAAGGCGTCGCCGGACAGCGCGTGCGTGCCGCGGGGCCAGTGCGGGTGGGCTTCGCGCCGGACCTCGAGCGCCGCCGAACCCCGAGCGCCCCCCGCGCGCAGGACGCCCCACGGGTCGACCCCGGCGAAGGAGAAGCGGCCGAGGCGGCCGTCCTCGAGCGCGCTGTCGAGGAACCACGGGAAGCCGCCGGCCGGAGCGGAGGCGCGCAGCCTCTCGAAGCCGGGCAGGAGGCTTTCGGCGGAGCCGCCGGGCTCGACGTGCAGGTGTGCGAAGGCCGTCGCCCTATCCACAGACCGCGCCGCGGGCGGCGCTGCCGACGAGCTTCGCGTACTTCGCCATGGCGCCGCTCTCGAACCGGGGCGCCGGCGGCTGCCAGCCCTTGCGCCGCTCGGCGAGCTCCTCTTCCGGGACCATGACGTCGAGGATGCGCTCCTGCGGGTCGATCACGATGCGGTCCCCGTCGCGCACCCAGGCGATCGGCCCCTCGCGCACGGCCTCCGGCGCCACGTGGGCGATCATGTAGCCGTGGGTCGCGCCGGAGAAGCGGCCGTCGGTGAGCAGCGCGACGTCGGCGCCGAGGCCCGCGCCCTTCACGGCCGCGGTCACGGCGAGCATCTCGCGCATGCCCGGGCCGCCGGCCGGCCCTTCGTTGCGGATCACGATCACGCAGCCCTTTTCGATCTGGCCGTTCGTCACGGCGTCGAAGGCCGCCTGCTCGCCGTCGAACACGCGCGCGGGGCCGTCGACGCGGCGGAGGTTCCCGCCGGCGGTCTTCATCACGCAGCCGTCGGGGGCGAGCGTGCCGCGCAGCACCACGATGCCGCCCTCGGCCATCAGGGCCGCGCTCTCGCGATGCACGATGTCCTGGCCCTCGGGAAAGCTCGTCCCTTCGAGGTTCTCGCCGAGGGTCTTGCCCGTGATGGTGAGGCAATCCGGATCCATCTGGCCGCCGTCGATCAGCTCGCGGAAGAGCACCGAGACGCCGCCGATGGCGTCGAGGTCGCTCATCACGTACTTGCCGAAGGGCTTCAGGTCGCAGAGCTGCGGCGTCGTGCGGCTGATGCGGTCGAAGTCGTCGAGGGCGAGCTCGACCTTCGCCTCCCGGGCGATCGCCAGGAGGTGGAGCACCGCGTTGGTCGAGCCGCCGAGGGCCATCACGGCGGCGATGGCGTTCTCGAAGGCGCGCTTGGTCATCACCTTGCGGGGCGTGATGCCGTGCTCGAGGCAGTCCACGACCGCGCGGCCCGTCGCGAGGGAAAGCTCCCGGCGCCGGGCATCCGGGTTCGGGACGGAGGCGGAACCGGGCACCGCCATGCCGAGGGCCTCGCTCACCGTCGACATCGTGTTCGCCGTGAACATGCCCGCGCAGGAGCCCGTCGACGGGCAGGCGACGCGCTCGAGCTCGAGCAGGTCTTCGTCGCTCATGTTGCCCGAGGCGTGGGCGCCGACGGCCTCGAACACGTCCTGGATGTTGACGTCGCGGCCCTTGAAGCAGCCGGGCAGGATCGTTCCGCCGTAGAGGAAGACCGAGGGGACGTCGAGCCGCGCCGCGGCCATGAGCATGCCGGGCAGGCTCTTGTCGCAGCCGGCCAGCGTGACGAGCGCGTCGAGGCGCTCGGCGTGGACCACGAGTTCGACCGAGTCCGCGATCACCTCGCGCGACACGAGCGAAGCGTGCATGCCCACGTGGCCCATGCTGATGCCGTCCGAAACGGCGATGGTGTCGAAGCGCAGGCCGACGGCGCCCTCTTCGGTGATCGCTTCCTTGGCCCAGTCGGCCTGGGCGGCGAGGCCCATGTTGCAGGGCGTGACCTCGTTGGCCGCCGCGGCGATCCCGACCTGGGGCTTGTCGAAGTCCTCCTCGCTGAAGCCGACGGCCCGCAGCATGGCCCGGGCGGGCGCGCGTGCGGGGCCTTCGGTGACTTCCCGGGAGCGGGGCTTGGGGAGCTTGCGTGAGCGGTCGGCCATGAAATCCTCCGGACGCGGGAGGATACGTCAGGCCGGGGCCGGTGTCCGGGAGCACCCCCAGGGCAGGCCGGGCCGCCGCGGGCCCGCCACGAAGAACCCCGTCGACCGCGCGGCCGCATGTATAGTGCAGCCGTGGCCGCGCCCCCCGCCTTCGACCGCCGCCAGCTCGCCTACGCGAGCTACGTCCTGTTCGTCCTCGTCCTCGTCTACCTGTTCAACTTCATCGACCGACAGCTGCCTTCGATCCTGGCCGAGCGGATCAAGGAATCGCTCACCGTCTCGGACTCCGAACTCGGCTTCCTCTACGGCACGGCCTTCGCCGTCTTCTACGCGATCTTCGGGATCCCCCTCGGCCGGCTGGCCGACGTCTGGAACCGCCGCAGCCTGGTCGCCCTCGGCCTCGGCTTCTGGAGCCTGATGACCGCGGCCTCGGGGTTCTCGCGCAACATGACCGAGCTGACGGTGGCGCGCATCGGCGTGGGGGTCGGGGAGGCGAGCGCGACGCCTGCCGCCTACTCGATGCTCTCGGACTACTTCCCGGCCTCGATGCGCGCGACGGCGCTCTCGCTCTACTCGAGCGGGATCTATCTCGGCGGCGGGCTCGCGCTGTTCGTCGGCGGCCGCATGCTGAGCTTCTGGGACGGCTACGCGCCGGGCACGGCGCCCTACGGGCTCGAAGGCTGGCAGGCGACCTTCATCCTGGTCGGGCTGCCCGGCGTCCTGATGGCCCTGTGGGTCCGCACCCTGCGCGAGCCCGTGCGGGGCCAGGCCGACGGCCTGGTCACCCCGCCCCACCCGCACCCCTTCCGGGAGTTCGGCCTCGAGCTGCGCGCGGTGCTGCCCGGGTTCACCGTCTGGAACCTGATCGCGCTCGGGGGTGGAAGCGCCGCCGTCACTCGCAACGCGATCCTCGCCGCGGTGATCGCCCTCGTCTCGGGAAGCCTCGCCTGGAGCACCGGCGACATCGCCCAGTGGGTCGCGCTCGGCATCGGCTCCTACGGCGCGGTCTCCTGGGCGCAATCGCTCGCGCTGCGCGATCCGCCGACCTTCTCGCTGATCTTCCACACGGCCTCGCTGCGCTGGCTCGTGCTGGTCGCGTCGATGCTCGCCTTCTCGGGCTACGGGCTCGGCTTCTGGACGCCCGCCTACCTGATTCGCGCCCACGGCGTCGACGAAGCGCGGGTCGGCGACTATCTCCTCTTCACGACCGCGATCGGCGGCTTCGCGGGCGTCGCCCTCGGCGGAATCCTCGGCGACCTCTGGCGCGCGCGGAACCCGCGCGGACGGCTCTACGTGCTGGCGATCGCCGCGGTCGCGGCCATCCCCACGAACCTGGCCGTGCTCTACGCCTCCGAGATCGACAACGCCCTGCGCTTCACCCTGGCGGCCAACCTCTTCACCTCCATGTGGATCGGACTCTCGGCGAGCACCATGCAGGACCTCGTGCTGCCGCGCATGCGCGCGGTCGCGGCGGCGGCCTACCTGCTCGCCATCACGTTCATCGGACTGGCCCTCGGCCCCTACACGATCGGCCGCATCAGCGTCGCGGCGGATCTGAAGATCGGCATGACCGCCGGCCTGGCCGTGAACGTCGTCGCCTTCATCGCGGCGGTGATGGCGGCCCGCGCCCTGGTGCCGGACCAGGACAGCCTGGTCGACCGCGCCCGCGCCGCGGGCGAGGACTTCTCGGACACCGATGCGGCGTAGGGTGGCCCTCGGGCTCTCGGCGGTGATGGCCCTCGCCGGCTGCGCGGCGCCGGAAGATCGCGACCCGTTCCACCCGGACCGGGTCCCGACGACACCCTTCACCCAGCGGCACGTCCGCCTCGCGGCACTCGACGACGTCCGCATCCGCTACATCGACGAGGGGCCGAGGCGGGCGCCGGTCGCGCTGCTCATCCCCGGGCACACGTCGCGGATCGAGGAGTACGACGGCCTCGTGCCCACGCTCGCCGAACGACACCGCGTGGTGGTGCTCGACTTCCCCGGAAGCGGCTACTCCGAGAAGCCGGTCCGGGAGTACGACCTCGCCTACTACGAGGACGTCGCCATGGCGCTGCTCGACGAGCTCGGCGTCGAGCGCGCCCACGCCGTCGGCGGGAGCCTCGGCGGAAATCTCGTGCTGCGGCTCGCGCATCGCTTCCCGGACCGCTTCGACCGCCTGGCGCCCTGGGCGCCGGGGAGCGCCTGGGAGGCGCAGCCCTTCCTGGCCCGGGCCATGCGGGCCATCACCAGCTATGCCGCGTTTCGGCCCATCGTCTGGATCCAATCCGGCTACTGGTACGACGAGTCCTTCGCCGGGCGCGACGACGCCCTCGCCAACACCTTCGCCTACTACGACGAGGTCATGGGCCCGGGGTTCGTGCGCATGTACTTCGGCATGGCGGCGGATCAGGTCGAACGAAGCCTCTTCCCCCTGGCCCCCGAGATCGAGCACCCCGTATGGCTCGGCTGGGGCGACCGCGACCACGGCGCCAACATGGGCGAGGGCGTCGCGCGGCTCCACGAGCTGCTGCCCCGCTCGGAGCTGCGCGTCTACCCCGGCGCCGGGCACGCGCTGGCGACGGAGGTGCCGCAGCAGCTCGCCGAGGACGTCGCCGGATTCCTCACGCGGCCTGCCGACGAGTTGCCTTGACGGCAGCCGGCGGGCGCGAGAGACGCTTGGGCGACGCGATGGCGTGTTAGAGTCCGCCGATGCGCCGGGTCTGTTTCTATCACGCGGGATGTCCGGACGGCTTCGGTGCCGCCTGGGCGGTCTGGCGCGCCTGGGGCGACGAGGCCGAGTACCGGCCCATCGGCCACGACGAGCCCATCGAGCCCGCCGCCTACGAGGATGCCTTCGTCGCCTTCGTCGACATCTTCACGCGCACGCGCACCCTGCGCGCGCTCGCGGAGCATGCCGCCCACGTACTCGTGCTCGATCACCACGTGAGCAGCCGCGACCGCTTCCACGCGGACGCCGAACTCGAAGCGGACCTCCGCGCCGGCGGCCACGCGGTCCACTTCGATCTTTCGCACTCGGGCGCGATGCTCGCCTGGGAGCACTTTCACGACACGCCGGCGCCGCCGCTCTTACGCTACGTCGAAGACCAGGACCTCTGGCGCTGGGAGCTCGAACACTCGGCGGAGGTCAACGCGGCGATCGGTTCCCAGCCCCGTACGTTCGCCTCCTGGGATGCCATGGCCGCCCAGCCGATCGAAGCTCTGGTGGCCGAGGGGGCGCCGCTCGTGCGCTCGGCGCGGATCGAAGTCACGCGGGCGGCCAAGAAGGCACACCCGATCACGGTGAAGGGCCGGCGCGTCGAGGCGGTGAACTCGACCGCCCACCGCAGCGCGATTGGCCACGAACTCTCGGAGAAGGCCGCCTTCGGCGCGCCCTGGGGCTGCGTCTACCGCGTCCACGGCACGCGCGTGGACGCCACGCTGTACTCGATCGGGGACTTCGACGTCGCGGCGATCGCCGTCGAGCTCGGCGGAGGCGGCCACCGCAACGCGGCCGGCTTCAGCGTCCCCCTCACGACCTGGCTCAGCGACTTCCTCTAGCGGCTCAGGGCGTCTCGGTGCGGATGGAGAGCGCGTGGATGTGCTCGCCCATCTCGTCGTCGAGGGCTTCGTAGACGAGCCGCTGGGCCGCCACGCGGTTCAGGCCCGCGAACCGCTCGCTCGTGACGAAGACCCGGAAGTGGCCCGCGCCCGAAGCCGCGCCGGCGTGCCCCGCGTGGGCGGCGCTGTCGTCGATGACGCGGACTTCGGAGGCCTCGAGGCGCTCGCGAAGCTTGCGTTCGATTCGCGCGCGCCGCTCCTCGCCGGCACCCTCGCTCACGCAGCGTCCTTCGGCAGACCGAGGATGCGCTCGGCGATGATGTTCTTCTGGATGTTCGGCGTGCCGCCGCCGATCACCACCTCGGGCCACCCGAGGGCGTGGCGCTGCCACTTGCCGCCGACCACCTCGTCGATGCCGGCCGAGAGCGAGCCCGCGTTGCCCTGCATCTCCACGCCCAGCTCGCCGAGCTCCACCTCGAGGATGGCGCGGAGCAGCTTGTTGATGCTGGTCTCGCTCCCGAGCGGCTCCCCCTTGAGCTGCTTGGTGAGGAAGCGCATGCCGTTGAGCCGCATGGCTTCGATGCGCGTCTCGGCCACGGCGAGGCGCCGCCGGACCTGGGGGTCTTCGCTGGCGGGCCGCCCGCTCTTCCGGACGTGCTTCGCGGCGTCCTTCAGCACGTCGAGGTTGCGCTTCAAACCCTCGACCTCGGCGATGCTCGAGCGTTCGTGGGCGAGCGCCGAGACCGTGACCTGCCAGCCCTGCCCTTCTTCCCCGAGCCGCTGGTCGACGGGGACGCGCACGTCGGTGAAGAAGACCTCGGCGAACACCGCACCGCCGCCCATGTTGCGGATCGGACGGACCTCGAGCCCGGGCGAATCCATCTCGACGAGCAGACAGGTGATGCCGTCGTGCTTGTTCTCGGCGTCGCGGGCGTTCGCCGTGCGCACGAGCAGGATCATCCACTTCGACCACATGGCGATCGAGGTCCAGATCTTCTGGCCGTTCACGACGTACTCGTCACCCTCCCGGACCGCCTTGCACTGGAGCGAGGCGAGATCGCTCCCGGAGTCGGGCTCGGAGTAGCCGGTGCACCACTGGTACTTGCCGTCGAGGATGTCCGGGATGAACCGCTGCCGCTGCGCTTCGGTGCCGTACTGCGCGATCGAGGGGCCGACCCACGCGAGGCCCATGAAGCAGCTTCCGAGCGGCGGCGCCTTGGCCTTGGCCATCTCTTCCTTCAGGATCACCTGTTCCATGATCCCGCCGCCGCCGCCCCCGACGTCGGACGGCCAGGAGAAACCGACCCAGCGCTTCTCGCGCACCTTGGTCTGCCAGGCCTGCACCTGGGCCGGGTCCGCCGTGTTCTTCGGGAGGTTCTCCGCGATGAACGCGCGGACCTCCTGGCGAAACGCCTCCTGCTCCGGGCTGAGATCGAAATCCATGGCTAGAGCCCTCCGAGGCTGGCGACGCGCTCGTAGTGGTGGGCGGCGTCGCCGAAGATCGGCCGCGCCCACTTGCTGCGCTTCAAGTAGAGCTGGGCGTCGTACTCCCAGGTGTACCCGACGCCGCCGTGGAGCTGGACGGCGTCGATCCCGATGCGCGCGAAGGCATCCGAGGCGTAGGCCTTGGCCATCGAGACCGCGCGCGGCGCGTCGGCGTGGCGTTCGTCGAGAGCCCAGGCCGCGTAGTAGACGAGGGACTTGAACGATTCGACGTCGACGTGCATCTCGGCGAGCGGGTGCTTCACGCCCTGGAACTGGCCGATCGGCTTCCCGAACTGGATGCGCTCCTTCGTGAAGGCAACGGTCAGGGCGTGGGCCCCTTCCGCCGCGCCGACCATCTCGGCGGTCACGGCGGCGGTAGCGAGATCGAGGATGCGGGAGAGGGGCGCGCTCTCGAGCACGTCCGCACCCGGGACGGAGACGCCGTCGAAGCGGACCGTTCCCATGCGCTTGGTGAGGTCCATGCTCGGCGTGCTCTCGACGGTCACGCCCTCGGCGTCGGCGGAGACCACGGCCAGCCGGACCGGGCCGCTGGCGCGGAAGGGCACGACGAAGACGTCCGCGGCATCGGCGTCGGTCACGTAGCGCTTCTCACCGCGCAGGGTGAAGCTGCCGCCGGAAGCCTCACCGGCCAGGGCGATGCCCTCCTCTCCGAGACGATCGTCGGCTTCGAGCAGCGCGAGCGTTCCGATCCGGGAGCCGTCCGCGAGGCTCGGCAGGAAGCGCGCCGCCTGCTCCGGGCTGCCGGCTTCGGCGATGGCCGCCGCGGCGATCGTGTTGGAGACGAGCGGAGAGGGAAACAGGCTCCGCCCGGTCTCTTCCAGCAGAACGATCAGGTCGACCCAGCCGAGGCCGGCGCCGCCGTGCTCCTCGGCGACGGTGAGACCCGTCCAGCCGAGCTCGGCGATCTCCTTCCACTGCGCACGCGAGAAGCCCTCCGGGGTCTCCACGATCTCGCGCACGTGCTCGCTCGAAGCGTTCTCGTCGAGGTACTTGCGCACCTCCTGTCGAAGCAGCTCCTGCTCTTCCGTGAATCCGAAATTCATGCGTTCTCCTCGAGGGACCGGTTCTAGCACGCGGCCGTGGGCGGAGCGAACGAGCGCCAGAGCGCGTCGCATCGGCGCAGGCGCTGCCGCACCGCTGCCTCCAGACTGCCACCCGGCGTCACCTCGGCGGCAGCATGACCCACTCTCGGTTAGGCTCGCGGGCCCCAGGCGCCGAACGCCTGTGGCGAGCCGGCAGGAAACCCATGAGCCCGAACGACGAGCAAACGGAATCGCAAGAGATCGCCGAGTTCCGCGCCGAGGTGCGCGCGTGGATCGCGGAGAACCGGCCCCCGGAGCCGGACTTCGTGATGCCGCAGAACTTCCTGTTCGTGGAGACGGACGAGCAGTTCGAGTACCTGCACGCCTGGCAGCGGAAGGCCTACGAAGCCGGCTACCTCGGCCTCGACTGGCCCAAGGAGTACGGAGGCGGCGGCGACACCCAGGGGCGGCAGCGCGTCGTCACCCAGGAGATGTCGCGCGCCAACGCGCCCTTCTTCGTGAACACGATCGGCCTCCAGTGGGCCGGCCCGGTGATCCTCCAGTACGGCACCGAAGAGCAGAAGCGGCGGATGATCCAGCCCATCCTCAATGGGGACGAGATCTGGTGCCAGGGCTTCAGCGAACCGGGCGCCGGCTCGGACCTCGCGAGCGTGCAGACCCAGGCCGTGGCGGCGCCCGGCGGCGGATGGACCGTGAACGGCCACAAGGTCTGGACGACCCTCGGAACGCGCTCGAAGTGGATGATCCTGCTCGCGCGCACCGACACCGAAGCCCACAAGTACGCGGGCCTCTCCTTCTTCCTGTTCCCGATGGAGGCCGAGGGCGTCGAAGTCCTCCCGCTGATCAAGATGACCGGCGAGGGCGGCTTCAATCAGGTGATCTTCACCGACGCGCACATGCCCGCCGATGCGATGCTCGGCAAGCCGGGCCAGGGTTGGGAGGTCGCCATGGCCACCCTGACCTTCGAGCGCGGTGCGGCCGAGGGGACGGGCGGCGGCAACGCGACGTCCTCCGCCGACAGCGTGCGGCGCACGGCCGAGCTCGCCACCCGGGCGCGCCGCGACGGTCAGCCTGCCGCGGACGACCCGGTCCTGCGGGATCGCCTCGTGAAGCTCTGGATCGAGGAGGAAGCGCTGCGCCTCGGCGCCCTGCGCAAGCGGACGCCCGGGCTCAACACCGAGCGTCCGATGGCCCTCGCCCTGATGAACAAGCTCGTCTACTCCGAGTACGGGCAGAAGCTCGCGGAGCTCGGGTGCGAGATGCTCGGCCCCGAGGCCGCACTCTGGATGGGCGACCCGAACGCCCCCGACGACGCCGAGTGGCCGCGCGCCTACATGAACTCCTTCGGCATGACGATCGGCGGCGGCACGAGCGAGATCCAACGCAACATCCTCGGCGAGCGGGTCCTCGGCCTGCCGAAGAGCAAGTAGGGCGAACCATGATCAACCCGATCCAGGACTTCGGTTTCGGCGAGGATCACGAGATCCTGCGCGACGGCGCGCGCCGCTTCCTCGACGAGCACTGCCCGATCGACACCCTCCGCCGGCTCGCCGCGGACCCGGCGGGCCACGATCCGGGCACGTGGAAGGCCATGGCGGAGCTCGGCTGGACCGGCCTCACCATCGGCGAAGCCCACGGCGGCGCGGGCCTCGGGAACCTCCACCAGGCGCTGCTGCTCGAGGAGATGGGCCGTCGCCTGCTGCCTTCCCCCTACCTCGCGACGAGCCTCGCCGCCCTCGCGCTCTCGCGGGCGGGCAGCGAGGCCCAGCAAGCGCGCTGGCTCCCGGAGATCGCCCGGGGCGATCTCGTCGCGAGCCTCGGCTGGCTCGAAGCGGACGGCTCCTGGGAACCCGACGGCGTCGAAGCCAGCGCCCGCGCCGAGGGCGACGGCTTCGTACTCGACGGCATCAAGACCCACGTGCTCGGGGGAAGCGATGCGGGCCTCGTCGTCGCACCGTTCCGTACGGCCGAAGGCATCGCCCTGTTCGCCATCGAAACCGGTGCGGCCGGCGTGCGCATCGAAGCCGAAGAGAGCATCGACCCGACCCGGCGCACGGCGCGCATCGGCTTCGACGGCGCCCGGGTCGCCGGAGACGCACGTCTCACCGGCGCCGGCCCGGACGCGTGGGCGGCGATCCTGCTCCAGGCCACCGCCTGGCTCTCCGCGGAGATGGTCGGCGCGGCCGAAGGCGTGCTCCAGATGACGCGCGAGTACGCCATCGACCGCAAGCAGTTCGACCGACAGATCGGATCCTTCCAGGCCGTGAAGCACCCGATCGTGAACGACATGATCGGGATCGAGATGGCGCGCACCCACGCCTACGCCGCCTGTGCCGTCTACGACGAGCAGGCTGCCCCGCCCGCCGTGGGCGCCCGCATGGCCAAGGCGCTGATCTCGGACGTCTTCGCCGAGGCGGTCCGGCACGCCGTCCAGTTCCACGGCGGCTACGGCTTCACCATCGACTGCGACGTCCACTTCTACTTCAAGCGCGCGATGTTCTGCCGCGGCATGCTCGGCGACGGCATCCACCACCGGCGTCACCTGGCGGAGAGCCTGTTCGCCGAATCCGCGGCCTAGCGCGCATCGACACTCGCCCGGAGGGGTCCGGCGAATCGACAGGGGAGGAGGAGACATCATGCGACGACCCATCCTCACTGCAGTGGCCCTGGCGACTTTCGCCTGGACGCTCCCGGCCCTGGCCACGGAGACGGCTTCCGACCCGGCGAAGGCGGCCAAGGACGACGCGAGCATCCACGGCCGCAACTACACGAGCCACCGGACGCCGGGGAACCACGCCTTCGAGACGCCGGGCGGCTTCCACGGGCACCCCCGCCACGGCTTCGAAGTGGGCGCACACTGGGACCGCACCTGGCCGCCGGCCCTGCCGCTCATGACGCCGGGCGGCGCCTACGCCCCCTACGGGCGCGGGAACGCGCCGTGGCCGCTCGGGAATCTCGACATCGAAGTGAAGGCCGACTGAGGCCGCGAATATTTCGCCCGCCTCGGGCATCCAAGGGTCATCGGCAACCGCAAGGAGGTTTTGCCATGACTCGCAACCGAAGCCTTCGCCTGTTCTCGCTGGTTCTCGTCGCGGGCGCCGCGTGGATGTTCGCCCCGGCCCCGGCCGAGGCGCACGGCCGCCACGGTCACGACCGCTACGAGCACCGCGATCGGCACCATGGCCACTACGACCGTCACCACCGCTACGACCGCCACGAGCGTCGCCACGACCGCTGGGAGCGGCGCCGCGATCGCTGGGAACGGCGGCACGACCGCTGGGAGCGACGCAACCACGCGCGGTACCGCTACTACGACCGGCGGCCGCTGTTCCGCTGCGACGATCACCGCGTCTCGTTCCGCCACCGCGCGGCCTATCACCGCCACCTGAACCACGTGCATCGCGTGCCCTACTGGCGGCTGCCGCGCCTGGCCTTCCACATCGATTTCTAGGAAGGCATCGGGCTAGATCACGCCTTCATCGGCGAGCCGGCGGCGCTCGGTCTCATCGAGGCCGAGCGCCGCGTACGTTTCGTCGTTGTCGGCACCGAGGGTGGGCGCGAGGGCGTGCTCCCTCTCCTCCGCCCCGGAAAACCGCAGCGGGTTCCCATGGAAGACGATCTCACCGAGCTCCGGGTGCGGGTGCCGCTCGATCATTCCGCGCGCTCCGAGCTGCGGATCCTCGAGCAGCTCGTCGGGCGCCGCGACGCGCGCGCAGGGCACGTCGGCCCCCTCGAGACCGAAGGCGGCGAGGACTTCGTCGCAGGTCCGCCGGCGGATCCACTCCGCGAACAGGCCGTTCACCTCGCCACGCAGCCGGGCACGGCCCCGGTGGCTGCGGAACCGCTCGTCGTCGGCGAGTTCGGGCCGGCCGATCGCCGCGGCGGCCCGCCGGAAGAGCTTGTTGCTCCCGCAGCCGATCGCGACCCAACCGTCGCGCGCCTCGAAGGCGTCGTAGGGTGCGGTGAAGGGGTGCTGGTTCCCGGTGCGTTCGGCCGCCACGCCGAGCCCCGCGGCGATGGTCGCCCAGGAGTCCGTGACGGCGAACATGGCGTCCTGGTTCGAGAGGTCGAGCACGCGCCCGGCGCCCGTCCGCCGCGCTTCGAGCACGCCGGCGAGCACGCCGACCGCGAGGTAGAGCCCGCCCACGAAGTCCGCGAGGGCGCCGCCGCCGCGCACGGGCGGCCCGTCCGGGAACCCCGTGGTCGCGAGGAAGCCGCCCGCGGCCTGGGCGATGATGTCGTAGGAGCCCTCCCCGGCCCGGGGCCCGGTCTGCCCGAAGCCCGAAAGCGAGGCGATCACGAGCTGCGGGTTCGCTGCGTGCAGGGACTCGGCGTCGAGGCCCTGGGCGGTGAGCCAGCCCGCGCGAAAGTTCTCCACCACGGCGTCGGACCGCTCGGCGAGGCGCAAGAAAAGCGCACGTCCCTCGGGCTTGCGCACGTCGAGCGTGATGCTGCGCTTGCCGCGGTTGGTGTTCTGGAAGGAGAGCGACGTCTGCCCCTTGGCCGAGGGGCCGTAGCGGTAGTCGTCGCCGGTCTCCGGGCGCTCCACCTTGAGCACGTCGGCCCCGAGGTCAGCCAGGATCGCCGTCGCGAACGGACCGGCGACGACGCGCGTCATATCGAGGATGCGGATGCCGGAGAGAACGCGGCCGGGCATGGGGTCCGAGCCTAGCGCGGCCACCGGGCCGGGCTCGGCCCATTCGGCACACGGGTTGGAGCGGGTGCTAGCCTTCCCTTCAATCGCCGGCCCCCGTCAGCCGAGGAGAGAGAGCATGGGACGAGGACCCGAAATCGACCGACGATCCTTCCTGCGCGCCAGCGCTGCCGCGGGCATCGCCCTCGGCGCCGGCCCGGCCCTGGCCGACGCGGCCCCGCGCGTGCGGCGGTTCCCGGCCCTCGGCGCCACCGGCCTGAAGATCGCCGACATCGGCTTCGGCAGCTCGAAGCTCGGGACCGACGGCACCGTCGTCCACCACGCCCTCGACCGCGGCATCAACTACATCGACACCGCGGACAGCTACACGGGCGGCACCTCCGAGGAAACGATCGGCCGCGCGCTCGAGGGAAAGCGCAAGGACGTCGTGCTCGTCTCCAAGGCCAAGCTCTACGGGGACATGAAGCGGGACGCCATGATGGCCGCGCTCGAAGGCAGCCTCCGCCGCCTGCGCACGGACTACATCGACGTCTACTTCAACCACGCCGTGAACGACCTCGCCCGGGTCTCGAACCCGGAGTGGCCGGAGTTCGTGAGCCGTGCCAAGGAGCAGGGCAAGATCGGCTTCAGCGGCATGTCGGGCCACGGCGGGCTGCTCGTCGAGTGCGTGGACCACGTGGTCGACAACGACCTCGTCGACGTCCTGCTCGTCTCCTTCAACTTCGGCCAGGACCCGGCCTTCTACGCGCGCATCCTGCGCAAGCTCGACCTCGTCGCCCTCCAGCCGAAGCTCCCGGCCTCCCTCGCGCGGGCCAAGGCCAAGGGCATCGGCGTGGTCGCGATGAAGACCCTGCGCGGCGCCCGCAACCAGGATCTCGGCCCCTACCAGCGCGATCGCGCGACCTTCTCCCAGGCGGCCTTCCGCTGGGTCCTCTCCCAGGACTACGTCGACTCGCTGATCGTCACCATGCGCACCCCCGCCGAGGTCGACGAGTACCTCGGCGCCTCGGGCTGGACGCGCACGGCCATGGGCGACGGCCGCACCCTCGCCCGCTACGACGAGAAGAACGCCAAGCTCCAGTGCCGCTACGGCTGCGACGCCTGCAGCGACGCCTGCCCGGCTCAGGTCACGATTCCCGAGGTGCTGCGCACGCGGATGTACGCCGAGGACTACGGCGATCTCGAGCTGGCCCGGAGCGACTACGCCAAGTTGCCGGTCGACGCGAGCGCCTGTCTCACGTGCAGTGGGGAGCCCTGCGCCACGGCGTGCCCCCACGGCATCCCGATCGCCGAGCTGACGAAGCGGACCGGCTCGCGCCTGGCCTAACTCCGGCCGTTCCAGGCCGGCGTCGCGAAGCTCCGCTGCTCGAGCTTGCCCAGCGAGAACTGCTTGTAGAAGCCGTTGAAGAAGTCGCGACAGTGCGAGGAGTGGCGCATCGCGCGCGCGCTCGAGGTGCGGCGCACCTCCTGCCGGAAGCTCCCGTCCTCGAAGAGCCGGTAGTGCCCCCAGCCGCCCGGGTAGTCCTTCGTACAGTTCACCTCGATCCACGGCACGGACCCCGAGGCCGGGTAGTGGCGCACGCGGTTGCGGTGGGTGTGCCCGATCAGGGCGCCGCGCAGCTGCGGGTGTTCTCCCGCCAGGGCGAACAGCTCGACGGAGTCCGCCGGGTCGAGGCCGATGCTGTTCGGGTACTGGTCACGGCGCTCGGGCGGGACGGGGTGATGGTGCATGAAGAGGAGCGTCGGGATTCCCTCCGAGCGCGTCTCGTCCAGGCGCTCGGCGAGCCACGCGCGGCGCTCCGCGCCGAAGACCCCGTCGTGGTGCCCCGGGCGCGTCGTGTCGAGCAGGATCAGGCGAAAGCCGCCGAGGTCGACGCAGCGCGGCGCCGGCTCCTGGCCGAGCAGCGCGTAGCCGTCCACCTCGAGGCCGGCTTCGAGCCCGTAGTGGTCGTGGTTGCCGAGGAAGGCGTGGTGCGGGGCCGCGAGCTTCGAGAAGGCGCTGCGAGCGGCCTCGAACTGCTCCGGGCGCCCGCGGTCCGCGATGTCGCCCTTGATCACGGTCGCGTCGACGCCCGCTTCGTTGATGTCGTGGATGGCGTCCTCGTTCATGAAGCGCCAGTAGGGCTCGTCGCCGTCCGCGTCGGACACGGCCGGGAAGCCCTCCCGCTCCTCGCCGTACTCGTGGTCTTCGGTGAGCGTGCCGCCGAAGCGGGGCTCGCCGAAGTGCAGGTCGTTCAGCGTCGCGAAGCTGGCGGTGCAGGCGGAGTCAGGCGCGGGCAGGGTCTCGAACTGCGCGGGCAGGAACTCTCCCGGCTCGGCCCGGGCTCCGTCGGCCTCGAGCGAGAGCGAATAGGAGCGGTCCGGCTCGAGACCGGTGAGCACGACCCGCCGGGTCTTCGCCTCGCCTTCCGAGCCTTCCGAAACCGCTCGCACCTCGCCGTCGAGCAGCACCTTCGCGGGCGCGTTCACCGGGCCCGAGGCGTCGGCGACGTCGAAGTAGAGCGTGGCGGTGGTCTCGGTCAGGCCGAAGAGTTCTGCGTGCTGGATTTCGACGGACATCGGTTCCCTCCTGGCCCGTGGCTCGGCTCCGTGGTCGGCGCGGCCCGCGCAGCTCAGCTCCCGTTGCGGTAGCGGGCCAGGGCCTCCTCGTAGGCCTCGAAGCCCACGACCTGGCGCAGCTCGCCGAACTCGAGCAACAGGTCCTCGGGCGTGTGTCCGAGGGTGAGCGCGGAGAGCGCCTCCTGCATCGCGCGGATCGAAGCGGAGAGCAGCGTCACCGGGTACGCGGCGATCTTGAAGCCGAGGTGTTCGAGTTCGTCGAGCGAGAGGATCGGGGTGTCGCCGCCTTCCACGAAGTTCGCGAGCTTCGGGCCGGGCACCTCGGCCCCGATCCGCTTGAGCTCGTCGACGGATTCGGGCGCTTCGACGAACAGGATGTCCGCCCCGAGCTCCACGAACTCCTGGGCCCGGGCGATGGCCTCGTCGATCCCGTGGACGGCGCGTGCGTCGGTGCGCGCCATGATCAGGACGTCGGCGCCGGCGTCGCGGGCATCCACCGCCGCGCGCATCCGGCTGCGCGCCTCGTCGCGGCTCACGACCTCCTTGCCGCGCGTGTGGCCGCAGCGCTTCGGCGCGAGCTGGTCCTCGATCATCACGCCGGCGAAGCCAGCGCGGGCGAAGCCGTCCACGGTGCGGCGGACGTTCAGCTCGTTGCCGTAGCCGGTGTCCCCGTCGGCGATCACCGGGATCGAGACCGCCGAGCAGATCAAGCGGCCCTGGGCCTCCATCTCGCCGTAGGAGATCAGGCCGGTGTCCGGCAGACCGAGGCGGGCGGCGGAAACCGAGAAGCCGCTCATGAAGGTGAGCTGAAAGCCGGCCGCTTCGATCAGCCGCGCGGAGAGTGCATCGAAGCAGCAGGGCATCGGCAGGACGCCGGGGGCGTCGAGCATCCGTCGGAGGTCGTGGGCGGGGTTTCTCACAGCGCCCGACGGTAGCCCGTTTTCCGCCGCTTTCGGGCCGGGGCGATCTCCGGGTCTCCCCCCTTCATCCCGGGGGGCCCGTGGCCGATGAGGAGGGAATGGACCAAGCGCCTGCCCTCGACCCGCAAGCCCTGGCGACCCTGCGCTCCCTCGACGCCGGGGTCGGGGACCGCCTGCGCGAGATCCTCGAGATCTTCGTGGACGACGGGTTCGGGCTGATCTTGCGCATCGAAGAGGCCGTGGCCTCGCGCAACCCGCGGCGGCTCGAGCGGACCGCCCGCCAGCTCTCGGACTCCGGCGCCAACGTCGGGGCCTTCGATCTGGCGACCGCCTGCATGGAGCTCCAGCAGCGTGGCGCCCGGGGAGACCTCGGCGAGCTCGACGACGCGCTGACCACCCTGCGCAAGGCCTTCGATCGCGTGGAGGCGGAAGCCCAGGAAGTCCTCGGCCGGCCCAACTAGGCGCGCGAGCCACCCCCGGCTATTCGCCGACGTGGATCACCACCTCGCGCCGACCGGCGCGGCGCCGGTGCTCCCAGAGATAGATCCCCTGCCAGGTGCCGAGCGCGAGCCGGCCCCGTTCGACCGGAATCGAGAGCGACGTCGCCGTGAGCGCCGCGCGCACGTGGGCGGGCATGTCGTCCGGGCCTTCGAGGGTGTGCGTGTAGAGCGGATCGCCCTCGGGCACGAGGCGCGCGAGGAAGGCTTCGAGGTCCCGGCGCGCCGACGGGTCGGCGTTCTCCTGGATGGTGAGGCTCGCCGAGGTGTGGGGGAGGAAGACGGTGCAGAGGCCGTCCTCGACGCCGGCTTCACCGACGGCGCGCGCGACGGCGTCCGTGAACTCGTGGAGCCCGGGCCCTTCCCCGCCGACCTCGATCCGGCGCACCACTAGCGGCCGGCCCGTTCGGCGAGGCGTGCCTTCAAGCAACGCTCGCAGAGGCACGCGTCCGGAGGAAGCGCCGGGTCCGGCGGCGGCGCGGGGTGCTCCATGCACCAGCAGCGCGCATCGCCCCGCACGCTCCCGCACGGCACGGCGTCGCCGCACAGCGGGCAGAGCGGGTCGTTCGCGTCGTGCGGCGCTTCGTTCGCTTGGCGGGACGTCTCGGGGCGTTCGGAACTCACGCGGTCAGGGTACGCATCCATCGGCGGGAAGGAAACGCCCGGCGAACCCGTCCGGGCCGACGCCCACCCGGCCCGGCAGGCGGCGGCACGCGAGCGCGAGGATTTCGTCGCGGTAGGCGAGCCCGGCCGCACCGCGGTGAAGGGCCTCGATCGCTCCAGGCAGCGCCGTGCGCCGCGTCCGGGAGCCGCCGCGCGAGCCGTCCCCGCCGATGAAGTGGTCGATCACGACGGCGTCGAAGGCTTCGCCGAGCGTCTCGAAGAAGACTTCGGGCCGCTCGATGGGCAGGAGCGGCGCGACGGTCGCGACGACGCGCAGCCCCCGGGCGCGCAGCGCCCGCGCCGCCGCGATGCGCGCGGCGACCGGGCTCGCCGGCGGCGGCAGACCGGGGATCCGCTCACGATCGCTCTCGACCGAGACGTGCACGCGGAGGTCGCAGCGTGCCGCGAGCGCCGCCAGCGCATCCCCGTGGTCCGCGACGGCCGCGGAGTGCGTCTGCACGATCAGCACGTCCGGCGGCTCCGCCTGCATGGCCTCGAGCAGCCGCGCCGTCACGCCGTAGCGCGCCTCCTGGGGGAGGAAGGGATCCGTCGCGCTCGAGAGGAAGATGGCGAAGCCGCCCCGCTTCGCCCGCGCCCAGCGCCGCTCGGCCGGCGCCCGGGCGCGGTAGGACTCGGCGGCGTTGGTGCGGACGTCGAGGAAGCTTCCCCATGGGCGCCCCCCGGTCACGAAGCGGTTGTGCTGCACGTAGCAGCCGACCCCGCACAGGGAGCGGCCGAAGCTGCAGCCGCGATAGGGCTGGAGCGAGTGCGAACAGACGCCGTCGAGATAGCCGGAGGCGCGCGTCAGGATCGAGCGGACTTCGACCTCGCGGACGTCCACGGCTTGCGGCTCAGTCGGCGTCGAGGCAGAGGCCGAGGCTGATGCGATCCTCGACTTCGAACCCGAGCCCCTCGTAGAAGCGGACGACGCCGGCGTTGTCGCCGCGGACCTGGAGGTTCACCTTCGAGACGCCTCGCGCGCGCAGGCGCGCGACCGCCTCGCGGACCAGCGCCGCGCCGACCGCTCCACGCTGGTGGGCGGGCGAGACCGCCACCAGGTGAAGCCAACCCCGGTGCCCGTCGTCCCCGGCGAGCGTGGTCCCGACGATCTCGCCGCCCTGCTCCGCGACGAGGAAGAGCTCGGGCTGGACGTGGCGCTTCTGCTCGATCACGCGCGGCGGCGCGTTGCGGGGCTGTGGCTCACCGAAGACCTCGAGCCACAGCGCGCTCACTGCGGCCTCGTCCGCATCGCGGAAGGGGCGGACCGCAAACGACGTCGCGCCGCCGCTCACGCGGCGTCGCGGGCGAGCCGGATCCCGCTCCACTGCCAGCGGGCGTCGGGGAAGAAGAAGTTCCGGTAGGTCGCGCGCACGTGATCGCCGGGCGTCACGCACGAGCCGCCGCGCAGCACCATCTGGTTGGCCATGAACTTGCCGTTGTATTCGCCGAGGGCTCCGGGCGGCGGCGCGTACCCCGGGTAGGGAACGTAGGGCGAGCGCGTCCACTCCCAGCAATCGCCGAAGAGCTGGCTCGGCCCTTCCTGCCGCTCGGAGGCGCCGGCCGGGGCCAACGCACCGCTCTCGACGAAGTTCCCCTCGACCGGCTGCTCGGCCGCGACGGACTCCCACTCCTCTTCGGTCGGGAGACGTGCGCCGGCCCAGCGCGCGTAGGCGTCGGCCTCGTAGTAGCTGACGTGGCACACGGGCTCGTGCTCGGCGACCTCGCGCCGGCCGTGCAGGCCGAGCTGGGTCGGGACGGCGCCGTCCTGCTCCCAGTAGAGCGGTGACTGCCAGCCACGTTCCTGCACGACGGCCCAGCCGTCGGAAAGCCAGAGGTCCGGGCGACGGTAGCCGCCGTCCTCGATGAAGTCGCGATACTCCCGGTTGGTCACGAGGCGCGACGCCAGCTCGAAGCCCGGCACGTAGACCTTGTGGCGCGGCCCTTCGTTGTCGAAGGCGAAACCCGCACCCGCGTGACCGACCTCGATCAGCCCCTCGCCCCGCCGGTGCCACTGCAGGCGCGTCGGCTTCGCGTCCGGGCGAACGGACGGCGCGGCATAGGCCGGGTCCGTCGGGTTGCACGAGAACAGGTGCAGCACGTCCGTGAGCAGGAGCTCCTGATGCTGCTGCTCGTGATGGAGACCGATCTCGACGATCTCCGTCACCTCGGCGGAGACGCCGTCGGCGAGCCGCGCCGCGACGGCGTCCGTGACGTGACGACGGTAGGCGAGCACGGTCTCGAGGCCGGGCCGCGTCAGGAGCCCGCGCGCGGGCCGCGCATGCTGAGGCCCCACGCTTTGGTAGTACGAGTTGAAGAGGACCCGGAAGGCCGGGTCGAAGGGCTCCGCTCCGGCCGGCTCGAGCACGAAGGTCTCGAAGAACCAGCTCGTGTGGGCAAGGTGCCACTTCACGGGGCTCGCGTCGGGCATCGACTGCGCGGAGCAGTCTTCGGGAGAGAGCGGAGCGGCGAGCGCTTCGCTGGCGGCTCGGATGCGTTCGAAGCGTTCGGCCAGCACCCGAGGATGCTACCAGTGCCGCCCGAAGCTACCAGTGCCCTGTGCCGGGCTCCCCCTTGAACGGGCCGACCACGTCGTCGGTCACCCAGCCGCCGTAGAAGGGGCCCGGCTGCGGCTTCACCCGCTCTTCGCCCAGCCAGGCTTCGACGCGGCCGGGAAAGAACGCCAGGCATTCGCGCAGCGCCGCGTACTCGGGCGTGGGGTCCGGGTAGCTCCAGGCGACGTCCTCACCGCGCTGGCCATCGACCTCGACGTGCCAGTAGTGCGCCTCGCCCTTCCACTCGCAGAACGTGCGAAGCCGCGAGGGCGTGAGCCGCCCGCGGTCGACGTCGGCGAGGGGTACGTAGTAGGTGGGCGGCGAGGCGGTCTCGCAGACGCGCAGTGCGCGTTCGGTTCGCGCGATCTCGGCGCCCGCGAAGCACACGCGCACGGGGCGCGTGGCGGGTTCGAGCCGGGGCGGCCGCGGATAGTCCCAGACGGATTCCTGGCCCGGTCCGGGTCGCACGATCTGCCTCGGCCCGCCGCGGACGAGACCCTGCCAGTAGCGCTTCTCGCCTTCGTCCAAGGTCAGTCGAGCAGCTCGAGCACGTCCTCGGGCGGGCGCCCGACGCGAGCCCGGGGGCCGCGGACGACGATGGGACGCTCGAGCAGGATCGGTTCCCGTGCGATCGCCTCGAGCAACTCCGCATCCGGGGAGTCCGCGGTGAGGCCCGCCTTCTTGAACGCCTCCTCTCCCTTGCGCACCCACTCGCGCGCCGGGCGGGAGAGCCGCTTCGCGAGGTCTTCGAGCTCCTCGCGCGAGAGCGGATCGTCGAGGTAGCGACGTTCCTCGAAGGCGACGCCGCGCTCGACGAGCAGGGCGTGGGTCGCGCGGCTCTTCGAGCAGCGGGGGTTGTGCAGCAGAAGGATGGTTTCGGCGGGAAGCGGCATGGCGTCACCAGGGCAGGTGGTCGAGGTCGAGGTTTCCGCCGGAGAGTATCACCCCGACCCGCTCGATGCCGTCGAGCGCGCGGAACGGTTCCGAGAGAACGGCGGCGACGGCGACCGCGGCGCTCGGCTCGATGAGCAGCTTCGCGCGCTCCCAACAAAGGCGCATGGCCGCCACGCTTTCGGCGTCGTCGAGGACGAAGATCGCTTCGACGCCGTCGCGGATCGGAGGCCAGGTGTGTTCCCCGAGGCCGGCGAGCAGGCCGTCCGCGATCGTGTCGGGCGGGCCGGGCTCGAGGAGGGTCCCGGCCGCCAGCGATCGCGCGGCGTCGTCGGCCGTCGCGGGTTCGGCGCCGAAGAGGCGAACCTCGGGCGCGAGTTCGCGCAGGGCGAGGACGGTGCCCGAGAGGAGCCCTCCCCCGCCGATCGGCGCGACGACCGCGTCGAGCCCCGGCACCTGCTCGAAGAGTTCGAGCGCCGCCGTGCCCTGGCCCGCGATGATGTCCGCGTGGTCGTAGGGCGGAATGAAGGCCCCGCCGGTCTCCTCGAGCACGCGCGCGGCGACCTCGTCGCGTGCGGCGAGGTTCGGTTCGCACTCGATGACCGTGCCCCCGTAGCCCCGGATCGCGTCCTTCTTGGCCTGGGTCGCGTTGGCGGGGACCACGACGTACGCCGGGATCCCGCGCATGCGCGCCGCCAGGGCGAGGGCCTGACCGTGGTTCCCCGAGCTGTGGGTCACCACACCGGCCTCCGCCGCGGCCTCGGCGAGGCAGGACACGGCGTTCCACGCCCCGCGGAACTTGAAGGCCCCGACCTTCTGGAGATGCTCGCACTTGAAGAAGAGCTTGCGCCCGGCGCGCTCGTCGAGGGTCGTGCAGGTCGCCACCGGCGTGCGGTGCGCCACGCCCGCGAGGCGCTCCGCAGCGGCGCGGACGGCGGCGAGATCGGCGGCGTAGGTGGGTTCCGGCATGGTGCGAACGAACTTGTATCCTGCTTTGCACCGATGAACCAGGGGCCGCGACAGGACCGGACTTCCGGGGAGACACCGGGGGCGACCGCAGGGGCTCCCGGGGCGGAACGCCCGAAGATCGTCCACGGGCCCCTGCGCTGGGTGCTGCTCGCCCTGGGCTGGATCTTCGTCGGCCTCGCGGTCGCAGGCGTCGCCCTGCCGATCCTTCCGACGACCCCGTTCCTGCTGGTCGCGGCGGCCTGCTTCGCACGCTCCTCCGAAGGCTTCTACGACTGGCTGGTGACGAACCGCATCTTCGGCCCCCTGATCCGCGATTGGCAGAGCCACCGGGCCATCCGCAAACGGCCCCGCTGGACCGGCATCGTCTCGATCGTGGTCGTGCTCGGGAGTTCGGTCGTGTTCTTCGCGGAAGCGACGTGGCTTCGCGTGCTGCTCCTGGCCACCGGCGTCGCCCTCGTCACGTTCCTCTACCGCCTGCCCGCGCGCGAGGACTTCGAGGACTGACCCGGCCAAGGTCAGAGATCGCGCACCATCACGAGCCGCCGCGCCGGGTCGAGGCCGTGCTCCGCTTCGTGGGCGACACGCTCGCGGATCGCCGCCGTCCACGCCTCGCGCGGCAGCTCGCGAAACCCGAGGCGCGCGTAGTACGGCGCGTTCCACGGCACCTCGCGGAAGGTCGTGAGCGTCATGCGCGTGAGGCCTCGCTCGCCGGCGGCGGGAACCCCGGCTTCGATCAGCCGCGCGCCGAGGCGGTGGCCGGCGTGATCCGGGTGCACGTCGATCTCTTCGAGGTGGAGGCTCTCGGGAAAAGCCTCGAAGAAGGCGAATGCCACCGGGGCGTCCCGTTCGTCGACGGCGACGAAGAGCAGCCCTTCCCGCTGGGAGCGGCGAAACCAATCCGCATCGCCGAGCTCCTCGACGCCGAGGTCCTCCTCCGTCGCGGCGAAGGCCTTCCCGGCCGCGAGCTCGATCGCGGGCAGGTGTTCGGTGTCCTCGTCGGTGGCCGGGCGGATCCGGTACATGGCCTCAGTCCTTGCGGTCGAGCAGGCCCCCGAGCCCGTCGCGCACGGCCCCGCCGGCGTCGATCAGGCCCCCGGCGGCGTCCCCCGCCCCTTCGAGCACGCGTTCGGCGCCCTCCTTCGCCAGGGAGGCACCGCCCTTCACGACCCCTGCACCCGTGCGCGTCACGTCGCCGACGAGTTCGATCGGGACGTGCCCGAGCCGGCCGAGGCTCCCGGCGAGGTCCTGGGTGATGAAGCCGGCGACGCCGCCCCCGCCCCGCACGACGGCGGCGAGCACCGCGCGCAGCACCGTCCCCCAGAGCTGCGAGACGATCACGCCGCCCTCGCTGTCCGAACCGACCTGACGCAGGCGGATCTCGGGGATCAGCACTTCGAGATCCTTCCCGATGCCACCCGGGGCTTCGAAGCGGAGGTTCGCGGTGACGTTCTGGATGCGCAGATCGTCGATCACGAACCGCTTGCCCGGATTCTCGGGGTCCGGCGGCGGCTGCCGGCGCATGTTCTCGAGCACGGTGCCGTAGTTGCTGCTCCCGGCGCGCCGCTCGAGCGAAAGCGAGAGGTTCTCGAGGACGAGCTGGTCGACCTTCACCTCTTCCTCGAGGAAGTCGCCGAGGCCGACCGAGAAGCGCCCCTTCCCGATCTCGAAGAAGTTGCGCGCGTCGAACCCTTCCGGGTTGCGGACGCGCAGGTTGCCGAGGCCGACCTGCCCCGAGAGCAGGCCGAGCCGTACGGAGCCGAGCGTCGTCTTCGTGCCGAAGGATTCGGTGGCGCCGCGCTCGAGGGCATCCTTGGCCAGCGAGTCCACGTAGTAGAGCGGCACCCCGACCAGCAGGACCACCACGACACCGACTGCAAGCAGACCTCTCGACACCCGTCCCCCCAATCGTCGGGGCAAGATAACCGAACCGTTCCTCCCGCAGTATGATGCCGGCCCAGGCTCGCGATCCGCGCGGAGGACCATGAGTTTCCGGGTTCGGCTCTACGACTACCTGCCGTCGGGGAACGGCTACAAGGTGCGCTGGGTTCTGCACCATCTGGGCATCCCCTTCGATCTCTGCCCGGTGGACATCACCCGGGGCGAATCGCGCACGCCCGGGTTCCTCGCCATGAACCCGAACGGCAAGATCCCCACCTGCGAGGTCGAGCCGGGCCGCTTCCTGGCCGAGTCCCACGCGATCTGCCTCTACTTCGCCGAGGGGAGCGATCTGGTTCCGAGGGACCGCTTCGAGCGGGCGCGCATGCTCGAATGGATGGGCTTCGAGCAGTACTCCCTCGAGCCGTTCATCGGCACCCTGCGCTACTGGCGCCACGCACTTCACCGGACTCCGGAGGAGATCGGGGAGGAGTACCGGGCGAAGCTCGAAGGCGGGCACCGCGCCCTCGGCATCCTCGAGGGCGCGCTCGAAACGGAGCCCTTCCTGGTTGCGGGCGCACCCAGCCTGGCCGACGTCGCGCTCTACGCCTACACGCACGTCGCCGAAGAGGGCGACTTCGAGCTCGCGCGGTTCCCGGCGGTCCAGCGCTGGCACGAACGGATCGCCTCCCTGCCCGGCCACGTCCCGATCGACTGGACGCCCGGAGGCCCGGCATGAGCGGCGCGCTCGCGGGCATCCGGATCGTCGATGCGACGCAGATGATCTCGGGGCCGATGGCCACGATGATCCTCGCGGACCAGGGCGCGGACGTCGTGAAGGTCGAGCCGCCGGGCACCGGAGACCTCACCCGCGGGCTCGGCGGCGCCCACCGCGGCATGGCGCCGATCTTCGCGACGACGAACCGGAACAAGCGCTCGATGGTCCTCGACCTGAAGCGCGAAGCGGGCGTCGCGCTGCTCCACCGGCTCGTCGCGACCGCCGACGTCTTCGTCCAGAACTTCCGCCCGGGGACGGCGGAGCGCATGGGCCTCGGGGAGGAGGCCCTGCGCGCGCTGCGCCCGGACCTCGTCTACGTCTCGATCTCGGGCTTCGGCGAGACCGGCCCCTACGCCGGCCGGCGCGTCTACGACCCGGTGATCCAGGCGCTCTCGGGCCTCGCGGACATCCAGCGCGGCGGCGGCGAGCGCCCGCGCATGTTCCGCCTGATCGTGCCGGACAAGGTCACGGCCCTGACCGCGTCCCAGGCCATCACCGCTGCGCTCTTCGCACGGGAGCGCAGCGGCCAGGGCCAGCACGTGAAGCTCGCGATGCTCGACGCACTCGTCGCCTTCATGTGGCCCGAGGGCATGGCGCGGCACACGTTCCTCGGCAAGGACGTCGGCGTCTCGCGCCCGCGCGAGGTGCGCGACCTCGTCTTCGAGACGCGCGATGGTTGGATCACGGCCGGCGCGGTCTCGAACGCCGAGTGGGAGGGGCTCTGCCGCGCCGTCGGCCACCCGGAGTGGCTCGAGGACGAGCGCTTCTCCTCCCCCGCCGGGCGGGTGAAGCACGCCGATGCCCGCCTCGAACGCACCGCCGAAGCGTTGCGCACCGAGAGCTCGGCGCACTGGCTCGCGCGGCTCTCGGAGAACGGCGTGCCCTGCGCCCCGATCCTCGCGCGCGAGGACATCCCGAACGACCCCCAGGTGCAGGCGAACGAGCTGATCGTCGAGTCGGTGCACCCCATCGCCGGCGCCATGCGCGAGCCGCGGCCGGCGGTCCGCTTCGGCGCCACGCCCTCGACGCTGCGCCGCCCCGCCCCCGGGCTCGGCGAGCACACGGAAGAGCTGCTACGCGAGCTCGGCGTCGCCGACGACGAACTCGCGAGCCTGCGCGCGGACGGTACACTCGGCTGATCCCACCGAGAGGAGCGGACGATGGCCGAGCTGCGCGACGTGACCGACGAATCCTTCGAGCGCGAGGTCGTCGAGAGCGACGTGCCGGTGCTCGTCGATTTCTGGGGCGACCACTGCCCGGCCTGCCGTCAGATCTCGCCGATCCTCTCGGAGCTCGCCGACGAGCACGCCGGGAAGGCCAAGATCGTGAAGATCCACGCCGCCGAGAACATGGCGACGTCCTCCCGCTACGCCGTGCGTGCCATGCCGACCGTGCTGCTCTTCCAAGGCGGGGTCGTCCGCGGGCAGCTCGTCGGCGCGCGGCCGAAGTCCGAGTTCAGCGCGCTGCTCGGCCAGGCGCAGTGACGGAGCCGGGCGCCTACGAATCCCACCCGGACGTCTACGACGAGATCGGGCGCGGCTACGCGCGCCATCGCCGGCCCGACCCGCGCATCCAGGCCCAGCTCGACGCGGCCCTCGGCGGCGCCCGGCGCATCTGCAACGTCGGCGCCGGCACGGGCTCCTACGAACCGGCCGGCTGCGAAGTGACCGCCGTCGAGCCCTCGCGTGAGATGCTCGCCCAGCGCACGCGCGCGGCCGTGCGCGGCGTCGGCGAAGCCCTCCCGTTCCCCGACGACGCCTTCGACGCCACGCTCGCCGTCCTCACCATCCACCACTGGACCGACCTCGACGCCGGCCTCGCCGAGATGCGCCGGGTGGCGCCCCGCAACGTCATCTTCGGCTTCGACCCGAAGCCCCACGACGCCTTCTGGCTCGTCGAGTACCTGCCCGAGATCGAAGACGTCGACGCCGACGCTCCGACCGTCGAACAGGTCACCCGCGGCCTGGGCGGCGCGCGCGTCGAACCGATCCTCGTGCCCTGGGACTGCGTCGACGGCTTCCTCGCCTGCTACTGGCGCCGCCCCGAGCGCTACCTCGACCCCGAGGTGCGCGCCTCGATCTCGAGCATCGCGAAGCTCGCGCCAGAAGTGGTCGCACGCGGCATCTCCCAGCTCCGCGACGACCTCGAGGGCGGCCGCTGGCACGACCGCCACGCCGACCTCCTCGAGCGCGACACCCTCGACTGCGGCTACCGCCTCTTCGTCGCCGAGCGCTAGCCGCCCCGTGATACGATCTCCGACCCGGGGGTGGGGTCAGGAGACTCGATGTACCCCCGTTCGCGACCCTTCTTGCTCCTCCCCTTTCTGACTGTACTCGCCGGGTCGGCAGTTGCCGTCGAATTGGTTCCCGTCGATATCTCTCCTGTCGGGGCTTCGTTGAAGGTCACAGCGTCGAACAACAGCTTCGACACAAGCGGTGCGGGAGACTTGGCACTCCCCTGGAACTCTCCGGGTGGATCTGGCGTTGCCGGCCTGACGTTCGGACAACAATCGTTGCGTTTTCAGATCCAGGGAATGCAAAGTGGCATCGTCTTCCTGGAAGGCGACCAAGTCGTCGAGTTCTCCGTCCCTGAGTTCGGTCAACCCACTACGACATTGGGTCTTCGGCTTCGATCGATCTCCGACTCCAACGAGTCGTCGTCAAGCGGCGCAAGTGTCAACATCGGCACAGGACCGGGGACCGCTTACTACACGAGCACGGCCCTGGCCGGGACTGCCGCGCTCGCCTCCAATGGCCCTCCGCAGGTCGAGCGAGGCTCCTTGCCATCCTCGACACTTCTCGAGTTCATCGCAGGCGATACCGTCCAGGTGCCCCTGCGGACCTTTGCGAGCGTCAACGCCTCTTCGGGACCAGTCGGCCTCAACCAGGTCTGGGAGCTCGAGTTCTTCGCCATCGCACCCACCGCCCAGATGGCCGACGCGGACTCCGACGGGGTCCCGGACGCAACCGACAACTGCACGAACGTCCCGAACGGGCCTGAGAACGATGCCCTCGGCAACCAGACCGACCGCGACGCCGACGGCGTCGGCGACCCGTGTGATTGCGACTTCGACAACGACGGCTTCTGCAACGTCGCCGACTTCAATCTGTTCCTGCCGGCCTTCGTGCTCGGCCAGGACCCCGGGAACCAGGGCATCGACATGAGCGGCGACGACTTCGTGAACGTCGACGACTTCCAGCTCTTCCTGCCGGGCTTCACCGGCGGCCGGCCGGGGCCCGCCGCGCCCAGCTCCTAGCGCTTCCGTTCCCCGTAGTCCCCGAAGGGCGCGTCGCGTTCGCGGATGACTTCGCGGAAGCCCTTCTCCTGGAAGGCCTCGACCCAGCGGTAGGCCTCCTCGGTGTGGCGCGTGACGCCGTCGAAGAAGGTCCCGAGGAGCTGGGTCGTGCGCAGGCCCATGTTCTCGAAGGCCTGGTTGATGAGGAGCTTGTTCAGCGCGAGCTGGTTGGCGGGGATGTGGCGGAAGCGCTCGGCGTGCTCCTCGACGCGCGCGGGAAGCTCCTCGGCCGGGTGGACCTCCGAGACGAGCCCGATGCGCAGGGCCGTCGCCGCATCGATCGCCTTGCCCGAGAGCAGGAACTGCTTCGCGTGCTCGAGGCCGAGGCGGTAGACCCAGAGCATCGTCGTCGGCGTGCCGAAGATGCGCGAGGGCGCGTATCCGATGAAGGCGTCCTCGGCCATGAAGAGCTGGTCGCAGCAGAGCACGAGGTCCGTGGCGCCGCCGACGGCGAAGCCGTGGATCTGGCCGATCACCGGCTTCGGGCAGTGCCAGATCTTCATGAAGCGCTCGACGTTGCGGTTCATGAACTGGTAGTCGCGCACCGGGTCCCAGGCGCCCTCGCGCGGCTCCGGGCCCGGCGCGTCGAAGGGGCTCTTCCAGCCGCCGCCGCTCCCGCCGTCCTCGCCGCCGCCCGTCAGGTCGTAGCCCGCGGTGAAGGTGCGCCCTTCGCCGCGCAGGACGATGGCGCGCACCTCGCGCGAGGCGGTTGCCCGGTCGATCCCGTCGGCCACGCCCTGGACCACGCCTTCGGTCAGGGTGTTCAGCTTCTCGGGCCGGTCGATCGTGAGAATGGCGATGGCGCCGCGCTCTTCGTAGCGGACGGGTTCGGACGGTTCGGGCATGGGGACCTCTCGGGCTCGGGGTGGCTTCGCGAGGGAAGGCTACCGCTCCCCGCATTCCGCGGGGTAGTCTCGGCGAGCGGCCACGCCCGCCGCCCTCGAGGAGGAGCCATGGCCGGACCCGAAGCCCCTCCGGCGCCCGAGCGCTGGGACCTGATCCGCGACGTCCTCGTCTTCCAGGTGAAGCTCGCCCTCGACGCCCTGCGCGACGTGCTGCTCTCGCCGATCTCGCTCTTCGCGGCGCTGCTCGATCTCCTCTCCGGAGACCGCCCGCGGCCCTACTTCTACGAGACCCTCGTCGCGGCGCGGCGCAGCGAGCGCTTCATCGATCTGTTCGGCGCGGCGGACCGCATCGAGCCGCGCTCGCCCCACGCGAGCGATCGCAACGTCGACCGGGTCGTGGAGAAGCTCGAAGTCCTGCTCGCGGAGCAGGTCGAGAAGGGCGGCGTCACCGCCCACGCGAAGGAAGCGATCGACCGACGGCTCGACGCCGTGGTGGAGCGCACCTCGCGCCGCGGCGGCGCGGATTCAGCCGAAGGATCGTGAGAAGAGGTCGTCGATGGCCTGGCGGCCGGCGTCCTCGAGGAAGCGCGTCCCCGTTCCGGTGAAGTGCGGGTGGGTGACGGTGGGCTTGGCGCCGGGCTGCCAGTCCTCGCCGTCCCAGTGGAACCAATCGGCCTTGGGCTGATCGAACACGTAGAGCGGCTTGTTGCAGAGCTTCGCGAACTCCGCGCCCCAGCCGGTGCCGCCCTTCACTGTGGCATCGTCGAGGATCCGCCCGACGACGTAGATCTCCTGGCCCTGGTTCACCTGGTGCCAGATGCTCTGGAGCACCTTGCGGAAGAGCGGCGTGTCCTTGTAGTGGCGGTGCATGAGCTTACTGACGTAGGCGAGGCTCACGTCGCCCTGGGCGAGCTCTTCGTGGGTCAGCACGCGGAGGCCGCGCGTGCGCGCATCCTTGTGCCCCTCGAAGGTGTAGTTCACTTCGTCGATGCCAGCGCGCTCGGCCGCTTCGCCGAAGGCGGCCTCGGCGCCGCTGGCGGCCCCGCTGAACAGAACGCAATCTTCGGGCTTCATGGCTGCCCATTCTAGCAGGAAGGCCCCATGGCCATCGGGAACGTCCGAACCGTGGGCCCTGGGGACCGCGCCGCGTGGCTGCGGATGCGAACGGCCCTCTGGCCCGAGGATGCCGAGGAGCATCCGGAGGCGATCGACGCCTTCCTCGGCGGGGAGCGGCGCGGGGGCGAGGTCTTCGTCGCGGAGGGGGCCCCGGGGCAGCTCGAGGCCTTCCTCGAGCTGGGCCTCCGCTCCTACGCCGAAGACTGCGAGAGCTCCCCGGTCCCCTACGTCGAGGGCTGGTGGGTCGAACCGGGCGCACGGGGGCGCGGAGTCGGTGCCCGCTTGATGGGCGCCGCCGAGGCCTGGGCCCGGGAGCGGGGCTTCCGCGAGATCGCGAGCGATGCGCTGCTCACGAACGAGGCGAGCCACGCCGCCCACCGCGCCCTCGGCTTCGAAGAGACGGCGCGGATCGTCTGTTTCCGAAAGACGCTCTAGGTCGGCGGCGGAATTCGAGCCGGATTCAGCCGAATTCAAGCCTGATCGAGCCGAATTCAAGCCGGAAGGCGGCGCGGCCGATCCGGAGGGCATGGAGACCGCACCGATCGAGCTCGGGCCCGCCGCGAACGCCCGCGAGGAACTCGCCCGGCTCTCGCGCAAGCGCCGCAGCCTGCTCGTCCAGGCGCCGGGACTGCTCGCCTCGGCGGCGGTCCTGGTGCTCGGCGCCGGTGCCCTGGCCGAGAACCCGCTCGACCTCCAGTTCCTGTTCCTGGCCGCGACCGGCCTCTTCTCCCTCGCCGCGATCCACTTCGTCGACGAGGTCTGCGAGCTCCTCTCCTGCGAGTGCCCGCGCTGCGCGAAGGCCTTCTTCGGGGAAGCCCCGGACCACGCGCCCTCCCCGTTTCGCCGGCGTTGCGCCCACTGCGGGGTCGGCTTCGCGGACGCCGCACCGCACACCCGGGGCGGCGACGTCGAGAGCGTCGGCTAGCAGCACCGAAGGCCGCCGCGCCAAGCCGCGCCCCGCCGGGGGTGTTACGTTTCCGCCATGCGACAATCCCCGCGAAGGCCGCGGCACCTCGCCTACGCATCGGCCGCGCTCCTGTGCCTCGGGCTTCCCGCCTGCAGCAAGAAGCCCGTGCTCTACCCGAACGCCACCTACTACGACCGCGGCCCCGAGGGCGCGGAGTTCGACATCGACCAGTGCCGGGATTGGGCCGACGCGGCGGGCGCCGGAACGGGCCGCGCCGGGCGGCTCGCCGGCGGAACCGCGACGGGCGCGGCCACGGGTGCCGCGGCGGGCGCGGCGGCCGGCGCCATCCGCGGCGGCGGAGCCGGAATCGGCGCCGCCACTGGCGCGGCGGCCGCGGGCGCCGGGAGCCTCGTCCGGGGCCTCTTCCGCTGGCGCGAGCCCGACGCCGTCGAGCGCCGCTTCGTCGAGATGTGCCTGCGCGAGCGCGGCTATCAGCCGATCGGTTGGCGATGAGCAGCGAGACGCCTCCCCACGAGCTCGTGCGTGCGCCGAACCAGAACCCGACCCTGCGCTGGGGCGTGCGGGTGATCGGGCTGCTGATCGCCGTCGGCGGGCTCTGGTTCATCCGGGAGCTGCTCGACGCCATCCCCGAGACCCCGCCGGAGATCGGCAACGCCGCGACGGTCCTGCCCGTCCCGAAGCCGCTTCCGGAGTTCACCCTCACGGACGACGCGGGCCAGCCCTTCTCGCGCGATGCCTTCACCGGCGAGTGGAGCTTCGTCTTCTTCGGCTACACGAACTGCCCGAGCATCTGCCCGCTCACCCTCGGCGCCCTGCGCGACCTGCGCCAGGAGCTCCAGGCCGGGAGCCCGGCGCTCGACGCCCAGTGGGTCTTCGTCTCCGTCGACCCGGAGCGCGACGCGCCCGAGACCCTGCGCAAGTACGTCGAGCACTTCGACGGCGACTTCCGCGGGGCCATGGGCGAGCCCGAGGAACTCGCGCGCCTGACCGGAGCCATCGGGGTCTTCCACGAGCGGGCCGCCGGCGGCACCGAGGAGCAGTACGACTTCGACCACAGCGCGTCCGTGCTGCTCGTCGATCCCCAGGCCGAACTCCACGCGGTCTTCTCGCCGCCCATCGAGCCGGAGGCGGCGGCGGAGGCCTATCGCGCCATCCGGCGTCTGGCTTCGCGATGAGGCGCGCGGCCCCGACCCATTGGCGCACGGCGCGGATGGTCTTCGCCGCCCTGGCGCTCGGCCTCGCGGCCTGCGGGGGCGGGGAAGGCCCGGGCGAGATGCACGTCGCCAACGCGTGGGTCGCACCGAACCCGGCGGGCAGCGGCCCGGCGGGTGGCTACTTCCTGCTGCACAACGGGACCTCGGCGGAGCGGAGCCTCGTCGCCGTCGAGAGCGCCGCCGCGGACCGCGTCGAGCTCCACCGTTCCTGGCTCGAGGGCGACGTCGCGCGCATGGGCCGCGTCGAATCCGTCGCCGTCGCGCCGGACGCTCACGTCACCTTCGAACCCGGCGGCTACCACCTGATGCTGTTCGGGCTCGAACCCTCGGGCGATTCCGTGCCGCTGCAGCTCCGCTTCGACGACGGCAGCGAACGGACGGTCGAGGCCGACCTCCGCGCGGCTGCGGGCGGCGACCCGCACGAACACCACGATCACTAGATCGAGGGAAGGCCGCGCTACTGCCGGTCGGTCGGGTGCGGCCGCAATCCCGCGAGGGCGAGATCGAGCATCTGCTCCCAGACGGCGCGCGCATCGCGCTCGAGCGGGCTCTTGCTCATGCCGATGATGTAGCCGACGGCCGCGCCCCCGCAGATGCCGATCGCGTTGGCCATGTTCCACGGGTCGCACGGGCGGAGCTCGCCGCGCTCGACGCCGTTCTTGATCAGCGCCTCGAGCAGCCGGACCGGCTTCTCGAAGCTGTCCGCCAGGCGCCGCTCGAGCTCGGGGGAGATCGGCCCGATCAGCTCCGGGTTCTGCACGGCCCAGGTGATCTTGAAGTACTCCGGGTGGCGCACCCAGAAGTCGACGTAGAACTTGGCGATCTGCTCGATCTGCTCGAGCGCCGAGACGTCGAAGTCGATGGCGCTGCGCATCTCCTCGAGGAAGATCTCACCGTTCTCCGAGAGCACGGCCAGGTAGAGCTCGCCCTTGTTCTCGAAGTGGCGGTAGAGGGTGCCCTTCCCGACGCCGGCCTCGCGGGCCACCTCGTTCAGGTTGGCCGAGATGAAGCCCTCACGCAGGAAGACCGGCCGCGCCGCCGCGAGGATCCGCCGTCGCGTCTCGGCCTTGCGCTCGGCGGAGTTCGTCGGCCGCGCCTCGTTCGTTTGGGGGGTCTCACTCGCTTGGGGAAGGGAAGGAATCGCCACGGTCTGCACCTCTTCGGTTCCAGCCAACCGGGCCCATTATGGCCCGAGCCGAGCGGGCATGGCGGAGCTTTTTTTATGACCGAAAGCTCTAATTGTTTGATTTTGAAGGAAAAGAAACTTTCTGGAACGTTTATTCCACTTGCCCCGGCGGTCTACTTCCAGGGTCGGGGAAGAACCATGGGCGTTCGATTCTGATACGCCACGAAGGTTTCGGGACGCCGCGCGAGCATGCGGTTCTCGATCATCGGCAGGCTCGCGAAGCGGAACATGGCGGTGATCGAGAGGGGCCCGACGATCGTCCAGGCCCACGAGGGGTCCGCGGCCAGGCCGAAGAGCCACAGGCCCCACCAGAAGCCCATCTCGCCGAGGTAGTTCGGGTGGCGCGAGCGGGCCCAGAGGCCGGTGTCGAGGACGTCTTCGGGGCGGCGGGCCGGGTCGTCGCGGAAGGCGCGCAGCTCCTGGTCCGCCTGGAACTCGAGCCACACCGCCGTCGCGGTCACCAGCACGGCGAGGGCATCGAGCCAGCCGAGCGGCCGCGCCCCGACGGCGAGGGCCGGATAGAGCGCCAGGCAGCCGCCGAAGACCCAGAGCGTCGGGAGCATGTGGATCCCGGAGAAGGAAACGAGCCAGTACCACCGGCCGGTCTTCTCCTGGAGGTCGACGTAGCGCCAGTCTTCGTGGTGGAGGCCGGTCCAGCCCCGGGCCCAGTTCCAGGTGAGGCGGGCGCCCCAGGCGAAGACGAGCAGCGCCGCGAGCCCCTGGCGGACGGCCGAGGCTTCGGGCTGCGCCACCGAGATCCAATAGACCGCGATCACCGGCGGCACGACGCTCCAGTAAGCGTCGTAGAAGCTCGAGTTCCGGAAGGCGACGCTGAAGCCGAAGATCACGAAGGTCGCCGCGACGTCCGCCCAGAGCGCGATCCAGAGCGGGTCGTCCGTCGGCACCGCCCGGGCGACGGCAACGGCGACGGCGAGGGCCGCGGCATAGGCCACGAGGATCCAGGTGAAGGCGCGCGTCACGGTGCCGCCCTACTCCGCGGTCTTCAGCTGAACCGTGTTGCCCGTGATCACGAACGTGACGGCGCCGTCCTCCGCCTGGTAGGTCCAGGTCTCGAGCGGTCCGAGCTTGTTGCGCTCGCTCGGCTCCCCGAGCGCGGCTTCGAGCTCCGCCTTGGTCTCGACGCCTTCGGCCTTCGAGAGGATGTCGTGCTTGCTGGGCGGGCCGCAGGCGACGAGGACGAGCGCGGCCGCCGCGAGCCAAGAGGTCGTTTTTCGCATGACTTCGGGTACCACGAACCGCCCCGCACGGGCAAGGGCACGCCGTGCGAGGGCCCCCGACAGGGCGATGGCCTACGGTTCGGCTCGCAGGAGGAGAACGGGTGGCCCGGACGGGACGTGCTTTCGGTTTCGCGCTCGCGGTGCTCGCGCTGGCGTTGCTGGGTTGCGGAGGCGCGATGCCCGGGGCGGAGGCGGCGCCCGACGAGGCGTCCTTCGAGGCCCTCCCGCCGGCGCGCGCCGAAGCCCTGCTGCCCGACGCCCTGCGCGTGGGCCCGCACCACCGGGTGCGCGAGGAGGTCGGCCTCCGCGAGTTCCTCCACCACTACACGATCGACTCCGACTTCGGCGTGCTCGAAGCCCACGGCGACGCCCGCCTGCGCACCCGCGTCGCCGAGATCGCCGCGCTCGGACAGCTCGACCGCATGCAGAAGCGCGACGAGTTCGCGAACGCCCTGGCCGCGGGGTTGAAGAGCCCCTTCGTCGCCGCCTGGAACCTGCTGCGCGACCCGGTCGATTCCATCCTCGGCGTCCCCCAGGCCGCATGGGAGACGCTCGAGAAGACGGCACGCCTCGCCCGGCGCGAGCGCAGCGAACTGGAAGACTCCGGCCTGCGCGAGTTCATCGGCTTCGAGAGCAAGAAGCGGGAGCTCGCCTACGAACTCGGCGTCGATCCGTACTCCTCGAACCCCCTGCTCCAGAAGCAGCTGAACCGTTTCGCCTGGGCGTCCTACCTCGGGGGTCTGCCTTTCGCGATCGTGCCGTTCCAGGGCGAGGAGGAGGGCGAGGCGTCCGGCGCCGTGGGCAGCACGGACCGGCTGCGCGAGATCCTGCGCCACTACTCCCCCGAAGACCTGCGGCGCCTGAACCGCATCGAGCTCGCGGTCATGGGCGTCGGGGGCGAACGCGCGGACGCCTTCCTGAGCCACGCCTGGTACTCGCCGCGTCACGCGACCGTGCTCGTCGAATCCCTCGTCGCCCTCGACCTGACCGAGGGGCGCGCCGCGTTCGTGGACGCGGCGGCCCAGGCGAAGAGCGAGACCGAGGCCTGGCGCTTCCAACGGAGCGCGGAGCTCTTGCGGCGCTTTCACGAGAACCGTGAGGGGCTGGCTCGGCTCTCGAGCCAGGGGACCTTCGTCGTCGGGCGGACCCACGAAGGCGGCCTCGTCGTTCCGCTCGTGGCGGACCGCGTGACCTGGTCGCCGGCGTCGCGGGCCCTGCGGGACCGGATCGCCGGGACGGTGAGCACCTCGGGCCAGGCCCAACTGCTCGTCTCGGGAACGGTGACGCCGGCCGTCCGCGAGGCCTTCGACGAAGCGGGCATCCGCATCACCGAGGACGCCTTCGAGCGCCTCGCTGCAGAGGGCGCGGAGTGATGCACCGCCCCTCCCGAACCGGCCCCCTCGCCTTCGCTCTCCTCGCACTGGCCCTGATGGCCTTGCCCGTCGCCCTGGGGACCGCCGAGGACGAGAAGGCCGAGGGGTCGCGGGAAGAAGCCGCCGAGCCCGACGCCGAGGAGGAAGAGGAGAAGCGCGAGGTCGTCCTCGACACCGTCTACGACGATCGCCGCGTCGGCGAGGAGGAATCGGAGAAGGTCGGGGCGGCCATGGGGCTCGTCGAGAACAGGCCGCTCGTCGCCTACGTGAGCGCGATCGGCAAGCGGCTCGCGCGCCACGCGCCGCGCCACCGCTTCGACTACCGCTTCCGCATCGTCGATCAGGATCTGCCCAACGCGTTCGCGCTGCCCGGCGGATTCATCTACGTCTCTCGCGGTCTGCTCGCCCTCGCGAACTCCGAGGACGAGCTCGCGAACGTGATCGGGCACGAGATCGCCCACGTCGCCGCGCGCCACGCCGCGGCGCGCCTCCAGGTGACCCAGGCCATGCCGGGCATCGTGCGCTTCCTCTCGCGCGGGAGCCTCGCCGGCTACAGCCGATCCCAGGAGCGCGAAGCCGACCGCCTCGGCCAGGGCATCGCCGCCCTCGCGGGCTACGACCCGGAGGGCATGGCCACCTTCCTGCGCGGGCTCGAGTTCACCGAGCGACTGCGGCTCGGGGCGTCTCGCTGGCCCTCCTTCCTCGACACCCACCCCGCCGCGGGCCGCCGCGCGGCGGACGCGTCCCAGCGCGCGCGGGGCATCGCCTGGAAGCCGAAGCCGGGCGTCGCGAAGAGCCGCGAAGACTTCCTGCGCCGCATCGAAGGCCTCGTCGTCGGCGTGAGCGGCGCCGAGGGCGTCTTCCAGGGCGGACGCTTCCTGCACGCGGACCTGGGCTTCACCCTTCGCTTCCCGGACAACTGGGAGACCGCGAACACCCACACGGCGGTCGGGGCCGTCTCCCCGGACCGGCGCGCCCAGGTGATCCTCGAACACGCGGGCCAGGGCTCGGACCTCATGGAGGCCGTCGACGAGTTCCGCAAGGAGACCGAGGCGCTGGGCGTCCGCTTCGAGAACCCGCAGCCGATCAAGGTGGGCGGCTTCGAAGCGCTGCGGATGCACGGCCGCGCCAGCAACCGGTTCGCCGGCGTGCGGCTCGTCGTGACCTTCATCGCGAGCCGCGGGCACCGCTACCGCCTCACGGGCGTCTCGCGCGAGAACCACGAGCGCAACGAAGCCATCTTCGTCAGCACCGCCCGGAGCTTCCGCCCCCTCTCGCGGGAGCTGGCGGGCAGCATCCGGGAGAACCGCCTCCAGGTGGTCGAGGCCCGGGCCGGGGAATCGCTCCCGGAGCTCTCGGACCGCACGGGGAACGCCTGGCCCCTCCAGCACACGGCCGTCATGAACGACCTGTTCGCCACGGACGCCCTCGAGGCCGGTCAGCTCGTGAAGGTCGCCATCTCGAAGCCGTACCGGGCCGCGAAGTAGGCGGTTCCAAAGGGAGTTGCCGGCGGTTTGCCGGCCGTCGCCGGGCCCGCGCAACCAAACCGGCCGCGCCGGGTTTCGTCCTTCATCGGGGCAGGGAGCCTCGAGCCATCCGACCCTGGAGGACGACCTCATGACCCGTAGCTTCGCTTTTCTCTTCGCTCTCGCCGGTGGCCTGGTGCTCGCCACGGGCACGGCCCGCGCCGACGACTTCGGCGACCGCGTCGAGCGGCGCCTCGACAACAAGGGCGATCGCATCGAACGGCGCCTCGACCGCAAGGGCGACCGCATCGATCGGCGTCTCGACCGCGCTTCGAACCGTGCCGCCGAAGCGGGCAAGCCCCGCCTCTCGGAGCGGCTCGACCGCAAGGGAGATCGCATCGACCGGCGGCTCGATCGCAAGGGGGAGCGCATCGACCGGCGGCTCGACCGCAAGGGTGCGCGCTTCGACCGCCGCTGGGACCGCAGGCACTAGCGCGCGACCTGCGAAGAGAGAGGCCTTCGTGCCGCACCCGGGTGCGGCCGGAGGCCTCTCGCCGTTCGCAGGCCCGGAGGCCTCAGTAGGCCCGGATCGAGAACTGGATGTGGTCGGGCGACGGGCGGGCGCTCGTCACCTCGAAGCGGCTCTCGGAAGCGTGGTGCGCCACCCGGTCGATGAACCCCTCCGCGCAGAAGCGGTTCGATTCCGGCAGGTCCGCGACGTCGAGCCACTGGATCTGAAACGTGTTCGGCTCCGTCGGGTGGGGGCCGAAGCTCATCCGGCTGAAGTCGTAGAAGGCGGTGATCACGCTGGTGACGAGGCGTCCGTAGCGGAGCACGTCGCTCGGGCTCTCGCCGATGGTCCGCTCCCGCGAGAGCTGCTGATAGCGGCCCGTCCGCGCGGCCATGTCCGCCGCGCGCCGTCCGATGTTGATCAAGGCCTGCCTCGGGTCGCCGCCTTCGAGATCGGCGAGCACGTCGAGGTAGTGGCCGAGGGTCGTGACCGGGTACCAGAGCGTCGGGTCGACCTTCTCTTCGAGGAACGGCAGGTCCGGGCCGTCGAGGCGCGCCTCGACCTGCTCCCGCAGGGCGCGGCCCTCGCGGATGGCCTTGCGCACCGTCGAGACGGCGCCGGCCAGGAAGATTCCTTTGACGGACTCGCTCATCGCTAGCTCGATCGGCCTGCCGCCGAGGCCACTTGAGGGTGCCCGCCCTCGGCGGTTCCACGGAGGTTGCGTGCGCGTTGCATGCGCGTGAGCCGCGCCTAGCGGTACGCCCGGCCCTCGTGCTCGATGTAGCCGCCGGTGCGCCGGCCGTCCGGGTCGTGGTGGGTCCAGTGGATCACGCCACCCTTCTCGTTCCACTCGTACTGCCCGCGGAGGAAGACGCGGTCGCCGTCTCGCAGGGCGTCGATGCGCGGCGCGAGGTCGATGTTGTGGCTGACGAGTACGGTCATCCCGGGAGCCAGGCGGAGGATGAACCGCTGATGGCGCGAGCCTTTCAGATCGTCGGAGAGGCGCTTCTCGACGGTGCCTTCCACCTCGACCATCTCGCCCGAGGTGCGCGTCTCGTACAGCGCCGCCACGGCCTGCGCCCCGCTCGAGCCGCCGGTGAGCTCCGAGAGCGGGACGTCCAGGAGGCCGTAGGCAGCGGCGAGCACCAGCGCCGCGAGCGCGGCCCAGCGGGTCGGGGTTCTTCGTCGGCTCATCGCGCCACCCTAGCAACGGTATACTGCGGCGCGAAATGCCGGACCCGTCCGAACCCGAAGGCCTCGAACGCACGGCGCTCGATGCGCTCGAGCGGCGCATCGCAGCGCTCGAGGCTGCGGAGGACATCCGCAACCTGAAGGCCCGCTACGCGCGGCTCGTCGACGCCCGCTACCGCCGCGGCGGCGGCGTGGTCGACGCCCCGGAGCTCGAACGCCTCGCCGGAGAGATCGCGGCACTCTTCACCGAGGACGCGGTCTGGGACGGCGGCCGCAGCCTCGGCACCTGCCGCGGCCGCGCGGCCATCCGCGAGCGCTTCCTCGACCCGACGCTGCTCTTCTCCTGGCACTACTTCCTGAAGCCCGAGCTCCGCATCGAGGGCGACCACGCGGAAGCGCGCTGGGACATCCTCTCGCCCTGCACGACGCCCGACGGCGCCCCGCATTGGATGGCCGGGACCGAAGACGACACCTACCGCCGGGAAGACGGCCGGTGGCTCCACACCCGCATGAAGCTCGGCGTGGTCTTCATGGCACCCCACGCCACGGGCTGGAGCCCGCGCTAGCGGGCGGCGCTGGCTAGCGCTCGAAGCGGGCGTCGAAGCCGGGCAGGCGCCCGCGGAAGTGCATCGGGAAGATCGCATCGGTCGGGAGGCCGAGCGCTGCGGCCAGCTCACGCCCGGCGCGCTCGGCGCGCTCCGGCAGGAACCGGTTGAAAACCCACTCGCGCCCCTTCACGAAGAGTCCGACCACGTGCGGCGCGATCCGGTAGGCCGAGGAAAGCACCGCGCCCCCCGAGAATTGGAGACTCCCGGCCACGACGAGATCCGCCCGGCCCGGCATGGCCTCGGACTCGAGGACCGGGAAGAGCGGGTCGGGCCCGCAGTAGGCGTAGCGCTCGAGCTCGGCATCGAGCCGCTCGGGGGCGACGCCCCAACCGAGCACCCGGGCCCGGTCTCCGGCGCGGAACGGTGCCCACACCGGGTGCCACGCCAGGTCCTCGGCCGCGAGCCGCTCGCGCATCTCGAATTCTTCGAGCTTCATCGGGAGGGGGATCGGCGTGTTCCCCTCCCGACTGAAGCCCGGGTCTTCCGGCCGGGCTCAGCCCTCGCCGTCGACGCTCCAGATCCCGGCACCGCGGGAGGCGATGAACAGGAAGACGAAGCAGTAGAGCGCGGCCAGCTCGCCCCCGTTGTTGATCGGGAAGAGGGCCTTCGTGCCGTGGGCCATCCAGTAGGCCGCGGCCATGAGCCCGCTGCACAGGAAGGCCGCCGGCTTGGTCTGCAGGCCGATCATCACGAGCGCGCCGCCGACGAGCTCGATGCCGCCCGCCACGTAGGTGACGAAGGCCGGCGTCCCTTCGTGGGCGGCCGCGGGGAAGCCGAAGAGCTTCTGCGTGCCGTGCCACAGGAAGAGCAGACCCGTCACGATGCGCAGGGCCGCATAGGTCTGGGGGGCGAAGCGGTCCATCAAGAAAGCCATCTCGATCTCCTTGTCCGTGTGTAGAGCCCGTGTCTCGTGTTCATGCCGCGGCGCGCTCGAGCGCCATCTCCAAACGGTCGTTTCCCCAGAAGAGCTCCCCGTCGACCCGGAAGCTCGGAGCGCCGAACAGCCCCGCCTCGGCCGCCCGCTCCGTCTGTTCCCGGAGCCCCGCCTTCGCCGCGGGCTCGGCGGCGGCGGCCAGCACCGCCTCCGCGGGCTGTCCGAGGTCCGAGAGGATCGCGGCGAGAACGGCCGGATCGGCCGGGTCCCGGTCTTCGGCGAAGTTCGCCCGGTAGACGGCGCGGACGAAACCCGGGAGCCAGGCTTCGTCCTGGTGCCGATGGGCGACGCGTGCGGCGTGGAGGCCGTTGCGCGGAAAGTCCGAGGGCCGACGCAGGGGCAGACCCTGCGCCTCGCAGACCCGCTCGAGGTCCCGCCACATGTAGCGGCCCTTGGCCGGGTAGAGGTTGAAGGGGGAATCGTTCCAACCCTGGGCCTTGAAGATCGGCCCGAGCAGGAAGGGCCGCCAGGCCAGGGGGACGCCGCGATCGCGGGCGGCCGCTTCCACGCGCATCGCCGCCGGGTACGAGTACGTGCTGGCGAATTCGAACCAGAACTCGAGCGTGGCGGCCATCAGCCCTCGGATTCCACGCCGCGAAGCAGCGCGAAGGAGCCGGCGAACATCGCGAACTCGAGCGCGAAGGCCATGCCGGTGTAGGCCGACCAGCCGTCGTCGAGCACCGCGCCGAGCAGCCGGCCGGAGAAGAGACCGATGCCGAGGAAGCCGAGGGCGAGCAGCGCGGGCCGCGCGAGATCGGCGCGGAGGAAACCGGCGAGCAGCAGGGCGCCGGCGCCGGCCTGGAGGCCGCCGTACATGGCCCGCAGCTCCGTACTGCCGGTGGGCGTCGCCGAAGCGATGCCGGCGATCTCCGCGAGCGCGCCCGGGGAGAAGAAGCAGTAGATCCCATAGACCACGAACATCAGGCCGAAGAAACCGAGGAAGGGGCGCGTCATGGGTCCTCCGAGGCGAGACCCGAGCGTATCATGGACGCCATGGCCATCGAAGACGACAAGCGCGTGGTAGCGGAACTCTGGGCCTGCCTCTACCGCAAGGATTGGGATGGGCTGAAGGCGCGGCTCTCGGACGACGCCTTCTACGAGGACGTCCCGGCGCCGGACGCGGGTGCCCGGGGCCCGGAAAACGTGGTGAAGCGGCTGCGCATCGGACTCGATCCGGTGGTGCGCTTCGAGCACGACATCCATCGCACGGTGGCCGAGGCGGGGCAGGTGCTGGTCGAGCATACGGAGACTTGGCACTTCGAGACGGGGGAGAAGATCACGAATCACTTCGTGACGGTGCATGAGGTGGTTGGGGGGAAGGTTTCGCTTTGGCGGGACTACTGGGATTTGAATGCGTTCATGGGGCAGGCGCCGCGGTGGTTCGTCGAGCGGCTTGCGGGATTCGACGCGTCTCACTTCTCGTAGCGCGCGGGGCAGGCCGGGGAAGGCTTCCGCTCATGGCTCGCCCTGGCGACCACCGGAACCCATTGAAGATCCGAGTGCGGGCTGCGCTTTACTTCGCTGAAGCCTTCCCCGGCCCGCCCCGCGAGTTGAGGCGACCCGAACCGCACCCCGTCCTGGGGTTCAAGGGAGCGGGTAGTAGGCGGGCCAGATGAGGGCGTCTAGGAGGACGGTTTGGACGTTGAAGGAGATGGCGCCTACGACGGCTACGACCTGGAGGAGGCGGTTGGGGGCCGGGCGGAGCGTGAGGGCAGCAACGAGGATGCCGAGGGAGCCGATGGCGACGAGGGCGAGGTCGATGCGGACGGCCCACCAGAGGGCCATGGTGCCGCCGGAGTCGGCGAAGGCGTAGGTGAGCGGGAGCCAGAGCGCCGACGGGATCAGCACGAGGAAGTAGCACCAGAAGAGCGTCGCGTGGCTGCGGCCGCCGGCGAACGCGAAGCGGGCCGGGTCGGCGGACAGCAGGAGCGCCGTGAACGGGAAGAAGCCCGCCGCGGCCAGGAACATGTTCGTCGTGTAGAAGCCCTTCCAGGCCTCGGGGACGCCGCCCCACAGGATCGCGGCGGCGTCGGGCCGCGAGAAGGTCAGCAGGTAGCTGCCGAGCACGGCGGCACCGCCGAGCACGATCAGGACGATCAGGCGTTGTCGCGGGTTGGGGCTTTCACTCATGAGCGAAGGCTAGCCCGCGGTTCGCACTAGTCGAACAGGATCCGAACCACCGCAGCGGCGGTGACGATGGCTCCGAGCTGCCACAGGCCGTAGAGCACCAGGGCCCGGGGGCCGTCGGCCTCGGCGCTGCCGATGTCGATCAGGCCGAAGCGCAGGTGGTGCGAGCCGGCGAGCAGGGCGAGCGGGATGATCACCAGCACGCCGATCACCACGAGCGGGTTGCTCGCCAGGGCGAAGGCGCGCTCGTAGGAGAGCGCCTCGGCGGGGATCCAGCCGAGCGGGTAGGCGATCCCGAAGGCCAGGATGATGGCCGGGAAGACCAGGGGCGTCAGGAAGTTGCCGGTCACGAAGGGGCCCCAGATCAGGGGCTCGATCGCGTTCATGAAGCGCTTGAGCGGCGAGTGGCTCACGGCCAGATTCCTCCGAGGACGACCAGCAGCGCGGCGCTGGCGCCGATCCAGACGGCCGCGAGGAGCGGCGGGAAGATGGCGACCGGCGGGCGCGGCAGCGGCCCGATCATGGGCGGCTGGGTCTTCACGAAGAGCTTGAAGTACGTGCGCGCGCCGTACCAGACCATCACCGCGAACGAGACGACGTGGAAGCCGATGTAGATCGGGTTGCGCAGGTCGTCGAGGAAGGCGTTCCAGGCGCCCTCCCCCGTTCCGAGGGCCCAGAGCGCGCGGATCAGGATCATCGCCTGGAGCCAGAAGAAGACGCCGGCGAAGGCGTACGCGACGTAGGCGACGTAGCGCGGGTTCTTCGTCCACCAGTTGCCGGCCATCATGGGCGAGGCGGTGCGCGTGCGCGCCCGCTCGCGGGGCTTCATCGCGTCGGGATGTGCGGGAATGGCCATGGCTAGGCTTCGTCCTTCTCGTCGGAGCCGGGTTTCGGAAGCACGAGGCCGGTCACCCAATCGAGCGTCGAGAAGAGCTTCGACTGCTGGACCGCCGCCGAGGGGTCGACCCCCTTCGGGCAGACCTCGCTGCACTCGTTCGCGTAGGAGCAGTTGTAGACCTCGCCCTCGCGCAGGGCCTCGAGCCGCTCGGGCTGGCCTTCGTCGCGGGTGTCGAGGTTGTAGCGGTGGGCGAGCGCGATGGCGGCGGGGCCGGCGAAGCCCGGCTCCTTGCCGACGACCGGACAGGCCGCGTAGCAGAGCATGCAGTTGATGCACATGCTGAACTGCTTGAAGTGCGAGAGCTCCTCGGGCGACTGCCGCGTCGTGCCCTCTTCGACGGCCAGCTCCTTGGCGCGCAGGATCCAGGGCTTCATGTCCTGGAACTTCTCCATGAAGCCGTCCATCTCGACCACGAGATCGCGCACGACCGGGAAGTTCGAGAGCGGCTCGACCTCGACCGTGTCGCCGTAGTCCGACAGCCGCGACTTGCAGGTGAGCTTGGGCTCGCCGTTCACGTTCATCCCGCAGCTTCCGCAGACCGCCATGCGGCAGCTCCAGCGGTGGGAGAGCGACGGATCGATCTCGTCCTTGATGTAGTTGAGGGCGTCGAGGACCTTCCAGTCCGCCTCGCACGGCACCTCGTAGCTCTGGGTCTTCGGGACCTCGTCCTTGTCCGGATCGAAACGCGTGACGACGAAGGTCTTCGTGTTGCCGGCCATGCCTAGTACTTCCGCTCCTCGGGCTCCCAGTGGCCCAGCGTGACGTCACTCTTGTCCACGCGCGGCGCGCCGCCGTTCGGGTCCCAGTAGACCATCGAGTGATGCAGGTGGTGCGCGTCGTCGCGCTCCTTGTAGTCCTTGCGGGTGTGGGCGCCGCGGGATTCCTTCCGCACCGCCGCCGCCGCCGCGAGGCTCTCGGCGCAGTCGACCATGTTCACGAGCTCGAGCGCCGCGATGATCTCGGTGTTGAAGACCGTGCTCGTGTCCTCGAGGGACAGGTCCGCGAGCCGCGCCTTCACCGCCGCGACGTCCGCGACGCCCTGCTGGAGCGTGGACTCTTCGCGGTAGACGCCGAAGCCCTTCTCCATGGCGGTGTTGAGATCGCGCCGGACGGCCGAGATCTTCTCGCCGCCGGACTTGCCGCGCAGCTTCTCGAGCCGATCGCCCTCTTCGAAGCCTTCCTTGCGCAGGCGGGCCTCGTCGGCGTCGCCCACGCCCTTGGCGTACTCGAGGGCCTTGCGCGCGGAGCGCGCGCCGAAGACCACGCACTCGGACAGCGAGTTCGAGCCGAGCCGGTTCGCGCCGTTGAGCGAGACGCAGGCGACCTCGCCCGCGGCGTAGAGGCCGGGGACGTCGGTCGCGCCGTCGATGTTCGTGTCGACGCCGCCCATCATGTAATGGACCACCGGGCGGATCGGGATGCTCTCGGTGACCGGGTCGACGTTGGCGTAGGTGCGCCCGAGCTCGAGCACGAAGGGCAGGCGCTCCTTCAGCTTCGCTTCGCCCAGATGCGTGAGGTCGAGGTGGACGAACTCGCCGTAGGGCCCCTCGAAGCCGCGGCCCGCCTCGATCTCCTGCACGATCGCGCGCGAGATCATGTCGCGCGGGCCGAGCTCGGCCTTGGTGCCGACGCCGTAGTCGCGCGTCACGAGGAAGCGCTCGCCATCCTTGTTCTTGACGTGACCGCCCTCGCCTCGCGTGGCCTCGGTGATCAGGATGCCCGTTCCCGGCAGCCCGGTCGGGTGGTACTGGACGAACTCCATGTCCTTCAACGGCACGCCGGCGCGGTACGCCGCGGCCATGCCGTCGCCCGTCTTGATGTTGCCGTTCGTGGTGAACGGGAAGATCTTGCCGGCGCCGCCCGTCGCGAGGATCACGGCGCGGCCGAGGTAGACCTCCATCGCGCCCGTGCGGATGTCCATCGCCACGACGCCCTGGCAGCGGCCGTCCTCGACGAGGAGCTTCGTCATGAAGCGCTCGTCGTAGCGGACGATGCGGTCGTACTTCATCGATGTCTGGAAGAGCGTGTGCAGCATGTGGAAGCCGACCTTGTCGGCGGCGTACCACGTGCGCTTGGTGGTCATGCCGCCGAAGGCGCGCGTGGCCACGGTGCCGTCTTCGTTGCGGCTCCAGGGGCAGCCCCAATGCTCGAGGCGCGTCAGCTCCTTCGGCGCTTCCTCGACGAAGGCCTGGATCACGTCCTGGTCGCCCAGGAAGTCCGAGCCCTTCACCGTGTCGTAGCCGTGCATCTCGAGGCTGTCGTCCTCGCGCGCGACGGCCGCGGAACCCCCCTCCGCCGAAACGGTGTGGCTTCGCATGGGATAGACCTTCGAGACCATGGCGACGGTGGCGTTCGGATCCTGCTCCACCACCTCGATGGCGGCTCGCAGACCCGCGGCTCCACCGCCGACGATCACGACGTCGTGTCGGAATACCTCGACCAAGACACGTTCTCCGATTTGCACTCGAGCCCGCGCGGCGCGGCAGGGCTCGGGGAGTTGGGAGAATAGCCGCCATGGGCCGGGTTTCAAAAGCAAAACCCCGCTTCGGAGGGCTTTCGCCGGCCCGAACCGGGGTTTCGCGATGTCGGCATTGCGAGGCGTTCCGTCGCAGTGCCCCGAGCGGTCTCGCCGCGCCCGACGCGGGCGCCTCGGTCAGGGGCAATTCCCTCCGCCGCACTCCCAGGCCTGCGAGGCATCGCAGATGCCGTCGTCGTCGCAGAAGTTCTCGATCTGCCCGCCCGGCTGCAGGAAGGTCATCAGCGTCTGGAGGGTCGCCGGGATGAAGGGCCGCGCACCGTGGGGATCCCCGTTCGGGTCCTGGACGACCTGCGGCGCGAGGGGCGGGTACTCGTCGAGGGTGTTCGGATCGAGGATGTCGTGGAGGCCCGTGTCCCACATGACGAGGGCCGAGTCGAGCCCCTGCCCGTCGTCCGGCACGTCGGGAATCCCGACGAGGCCCTTCTGGACCGAGCCCGGCCCGCTCGAGAGCCCGAGCGTCCGCGACGTGATCTCCGTGCCGTGGTTCGAGACCTGGTAGTCGAGCCAGGCCGGCGACATGTAGATCTTCTTCGGGAAGTTGTTGCCCGGCAGGAGGTCACTGCCGACGGTGCGCGTCATGTAGCCGGCCGGATCCGCCGAGACCCAGAGCTCGTGCAGGAGGGCGACGCCGATCGCCACGTCGAGATCGTCCGAGAGGCCGACGTTCCCGAGCAGCGTGCGGAAGTCGATGTCGTTCGGGTTCACGGTGTTGAACTGGGTCGAGCGCGGCAGCAGGAAGGAGAAGTTCATCGAGCCGACGTCGATCCCGAACTTCTCGATGTCCTGGGAGATCGCGGCGTGGAAGAGGCCCTGCACGCCGCCCATGCTGATCCCGTAGTAGTAGTGGCCGGAGTCCGGGTCGTCCTTCGGCACCGGCAGCAGCCCGTTGCCCTCGGAATCCTGGAAGGCCGGGTCCTGGTTGAAGAGGCCCTCGTTCATCATGCGCGAGAGGATCAGCGTGTTCAGCTGGCCCTGGCGATGGCGGTCCGGGAAGGCCGGGAACTGGTGCAGGTTGCTCGTGAACAGGCCGATGATCGCGCCGCCCACCCAGACGAAGTCGGGGCTGCTCCAGCCGCTCCAGTCCGTCGCGCCGGCGACGTAGTTCCACTCCCGCGTGTCGCGCGCCACGAGCGGCGCCGGCGGATCGCGCCAGAAGTCCATCAGGTCCGCCGCGCCCGGCGCGACGCCGCGCACCATGCCCTCGCCCCGGCCGAAGATGCCGTGGCCGAGCAGGATCGTGTGCACCGCGGCGGCGGGGTCCCCGTACTCGGGATGGAGCAGGCAGGGAAGCGAGACGTGGAAGGGCGCCTCGTCCCAGGTGCCGTTCTGCACGGGGAGGTCGTCGGCATCGACGGTGTGCTCGCCGACGGTGGTCTGGTTCGGCGGGAACTCGAGGAAGAGCGGCGCGCTGAACTGGCCCTCGACGACGCGCCAGATGTTCTCCTCCGGGTTCGAGCAGTCGTTCTCGTCCGCCCGGCCGTCGTCGGTGACGGTGAAGTTCTGCTGGGTCTGGTCCGCCAGCCACTGCATGCCCTGATCGCGCATCGAGAGCATCTGGCGGGTCAGCCCCTCGCTCGACTGCACGGTGAACTCGAAGGCCAGGATCAGATCCTCGCGCGCGACGCCGGCCTGCTCGAGCTTTTTGAACATGTGCTCGTTCTTCTGCTGGCGCTCGAGGAGCTGGGGGATGTCCGTCGGGCGGCCGTCGCGCACGGCGGCGAAGACGGGCTCCGCTTCGACGGCGGGGCCGTCGGGCGAGATCAGGTTGCGCACCGCCACGATGTAGCGCCCGCCGGGCTCGAGGCTCTCGGCGGGGTGCAGAAGGAAGGCCTGGCGGCCAGACTCCTGCGGCGCGATGTCGTTCTCCGTCCAGTGGAGGACGCGTTCGCCGTTCCAGGTCATGAGCACGGTCGGGTGGTCGGCGTCGAGGGACCGCGCGTCGTGGGTGCGGACGCTGCCGTCCCAGGGCGGGCCCGTCGCGGCGACGCACTCCGGGTCTTCGCCGACCAGCCCGAGGCACGGCGGCAGCAGCCGCGAGAGGCCCGACGCCACGACGTCCACGCCCTGCGGGAAATGCATCAGCATCTGGACCGTCGGGCTGAAGCCGTCGATCCCGTCGGCCAGGGAGGCGGGCACCTGGATCGGGCCGTTGACGCGCGGGATGCCGATCTGCGGGATCGCCGCGGTGAGTCCGGTCGGCGTCGGGCCGGGCTCGAGGAACTTCGCCGACGGGTACGGGAGCAGGCACTCGGCCGTGTTGAACAGATCGCACTCGGCCCCGATCTGGGCGTTCAGCGCGTAGCACTCGGCGTCGGTCAGGCCGTCGCAGGCGCCGGGCTTCGTCACGAGGATCGCTTCGAAGTTGCGCGTGGCGGTGAGAAGCTGGTCTCCTACCTGGAGCGTCGCGACGAGCTGGTGCTCTCCCGGGCCGACGGTCACGTCCGCCACGGAGGTCTCGTAGAGCTCGGTCACGTCCTCGCCGTCGAGGGTGACGCGGAGGCTCGAGCGGTCGACGCCGGCCGGGAAGACGACGTGGGTGGCGACGTCCCCGGCGAGGGAGAGCTGGCCTTCCTCGGGCTTGCTGAAGGAGAAGACCGAGAGGTCCCCATCGGGCTCGCAGCCACTCAGGAAGGCGGCGGCGGAGACGGCGAAGAAGAGGGTGCAGGTACGGCGCATCGGGAACTCCAGGTTCGGTCGGGCGTTGACCGGGCGTTTGGCGACCGGCCAGGATACGCCGTCAAATCCCTGAAATGGAAGGGAAAAGTAAGGCAAAGCGGGGCATTCCCCTCGCCCAGGAGCGCCACGGGGCCCGCCTCGGTCAGGGTCTTCTTTGAACTGGCGGTCAGTCGCCGATTCGGCCAAGCTGCTCGCCGGCCTTGTCCCTGTTTCACCCCGGAGGCCCCGGGCTGCATCCCCTCGGAGGTTCCGTGTTCCGCCGCACCGCCACCCTGCTCTCGATCCTCTTCCTCGGAAGCTCCTGCTCCGTCGAAACCGGTCTCCCCTTCCTCGAGCCGAAGCCCGGACTGCTCACCGGGGCCTCGGGCCCGAGCGCCGTGGCCCTCCGGCTTCCGCCGATCGGCGAGCTGGTGGAGCTCGAGCTCGCCGTGGACGGCGCGCCGAGCCTCGGCCTCGCGGACTTCACCGTCGAGGACGGCGTGGCGCGCGGGGAGCTCGCCGGACTCGGCGAAGGCCGCTTCGCGCTCTCGGCGCGCGCGGTCTTCGACATGGCCGGCATGCTCGTCACGCTCGAGTCCGAGAACTGGTTCGAGCGCCGCGGCCTCGACCGCCCGGACGACTGCGAGCTCCTGAACGGCGCCGACTGCCTGCTCCCCTTCCCCTCTTCCCGTTACCTCACCCCCGCGGCGACGCCGACCGGCTTCGAGGTCGCGTACCCGGAAGGCGTACTTCCCATCCTCTCAGGCGCCTCGCTCCAGAGCGCGCCCTTCGGCGGGCAGGACGGCTTCAGCCCCGCCGCCCAGGTCCTCATGCACTTCCCGGGCGGCGTCGACCCGGTGCTCTCGGGCGCGTCGCACCTGCGCGCGGACACCCGCACCTTCGACGACACCTCCCTCCAGCCCGACAGCCCGACGCTCCTGATCGACGTCGACTCGGGCATGGTTCCCGTTCCGCACTTCATCGAGATGGACGGCCGCGCGCTCGCCGCGGGCCAGCCCGACCGCGCCGTCCTCTTCCTGCGCCCCGCCGAGGGTCTGCGCCCCGGGCACCGCTACCTGGTCGCGATGCGCGGGCTCAAGAATCTGGCCGGCGAGGACATCGCGGCGGAGCCCGTCTTCGCGGCCCTGCGCGACGGACGCCCGAGCGACATCGCCGGCGTCGAGGCACGCCGGGAGCACACGGATTGGGTGCTGCGCAAGCTCGAGAAGATCGGCGTCGTGCGCAGCGAGCTCGTGCTCGCCTTCGACTTCGTCGTTCAGAGCGACGAGGGCCTGACGCGCGAGATGCTCGCCATGCGCGACCACGCCTACGCCTGGCTCGCCGCCGAGACCGATCCGACCTTCCACGTCTACCCCTTCGCGGGCCCGGGCGACGACCTGGCGGGCGACTTCTCGATCCAGAACGATTGCAGCGTGCCGGGCACGCGGCACTGGCGGCAGCTCCGCGGCCAGTTCGCCTCGCCACTCTTCCTCGACTCGGACCCGCTGCTCGACCCGGTCACCGGCGGCCGCCTCGTCGACGCCGACGGCGACGGCCTGCCCGAGGCCCAGGGCCTCATGAACGCGAACTTCTCGATCAACCTGCCCTGCGAGGTCCTCACCGCCGGGGAAGAGAAGATCGCGCCGATCCAGCACGGGCCGGGCCTGTTCGGGAACGCGCGCCAGGCCGTCGGGCTCGCCGGCGCACTCGGCAACGTGCAGAACGACTACGGCTTGCCGGACTTCATCCGCATCGCCGGGGCGACGGACTGGCTCGGGCTCTCGAGCTTCGACCTCGACTTCTCGAACCTCTTCCAGCCGAGCTTCATCCTCCAGGGCGTGCTGTTCGACGCGAACAACTTCGGCGCCCTGCCGGACCGCCTGCGCCAGGGCATGACGAACGCCCTCGTGCTCGGCCGCATGATGAAGGAGGGCCGCTTCAACGCTCACCCCGCCTTCCAGACGCCCGACGGTGAAGGCGTCTTCCCGACCGGGACGAAGAACGTCGACTACTTCGGCGTGAGCCTCGGCGGCGTCATGGGGACCCAGCTCGCGGCGCTCTCGCCGGATCTCGGCCGCGTGGGCGCGGACGTCCCGGGCAGCAACTTCAGCATCATGATCCAGCGCTCGGCGGCCATCGGCCTGATCTCGATCGCGCTCGGCCTGCTGAACCCGGACCCCATGGCCCAGGCCCTCTTCTTCGGGCTCGCCGAAGAGCTCTGGGACAGCGGCGAGCCGGCCGGCTACCTGCGCCACGTGACCGAGGACCCGCTGCCCGGGAGCGGCAAGGCCAAGGACATGCTGATGACCGTCGCGCGCTTCGACGGCATCGTGCCGAACGTCGCGACCGACATCATGGCGCGCACCCTCGGCCTGCCGAACCTGCACGACGCCGCCGGGCCGAGCGGCTCGGCCGTCTCGGGCCGGCTCGGCGTCCCCGACGTCCCCGGCCCGCTATCGGCGGACGCCGGCAAGTTCAAGGGCGCGGCGGTCTGGCACGACCTCGGCATGTACGACCTCGAGAACCCGGACGACCTGCCCTTCGTGCCGCCGCTCAGCAACCAGGACGCCACCTCCGGCTGCGACCCCCACGGCCGGAGCTTCCGCACCGGCGCGGCCGCGAGCCAGATCACGACCTGGTTCGAGACCGGCGAGATCGTCGACACCTGCGACGGCCTGTGCGACGGCAACGCCACGGCGGGCGGCTTCGCGCCCTTCGAGCTCTTCGAAGGCACCGAGCCCTGCGACCCGCTCATCGGCGGAACGCCGCTGCGGCCCTAGGCCCGGGCCGCACGGCACCGCCGGCGGAGCCGGCGGAGCAACGGGAGCAGGAAGGCGATCTCAGTCCCGAGACCGCAGGCCGTCGGCCCCTCGGTCCCGTCGCTCGCATCGGCGCAGTGGGGGTCACCAAGGTCCACCAGGCCGTCGCCGTCGTCGTCGAGACCGTTGGCGCACGCCGGGGGGCCGGTCGCTCCGCTGGGCAGCTCGACCTGGAAGAGCTCGAGATCTTGCGCCGTCGAGCGCAGCAGAATCGCCGGCCCCACCCCGTTCGCGAACCGGTACAGACCCCCTTCGCTCGCAGCCAACCAGGAGCCGTCCGGCTCGACGATGATGCCGCCGGCGTGCCCGGCCGGAAGCGTCTCGAGCAGGGTCGATGACCCTCCGCCCTGCAGATCGAAGCGACGGATCTCGTTGGGCCCGAACACGTACCGATTGATGAACAGGAGATCGCCGCTGGCTTCGAGTTCGATGCCTCCGATCGGGCGGGAGAAGGACGACCACAGCGTCGTGACGCTGAACGTCGCGGGATCGATACGCGCGAGGCTCGGCCCCTCCACCGCGACCAGGGTTCCAGCAGGCTCGACGACCAGGCCGCCGAGTTCGTCATAGAAGGGATAGGACGACCCGCTCCAACTCCCCGTAGTCGTATCGACGACGTAGAGGAACGAGGGGTTGTAGTCCGGCCCGCCGTGGTAGAGCACCCCGGCTCCGTCGATGGCGAAGGGTTGGGCGCCCTCGGTGAAGGCAACGCGGACCTTCGAGCCGTCGGCGGGATCGAGGCGCATGATGCCGCCGTCCTCGGTCACGTACAGCGCGCCGTCGATCCCGAGACCGACACCCCCTACCTGGCCGGCCGAGGTCAGCACGGTCGCCGCGCCGGAGAGCGGATCCACGCGCGCGACGACCCCGTTCGCGATGGCCAGGGGCTCGCCCGCCACCAGGTGCCACTCGCTGTCGTCCGACGCATCGGAGCAGTCCGGATCGACGGCGTCGGCCTGGCCGTCGTGGTCGTCGTCGATGCCGTTTGCGCACTGGGGACCATCGACCGGGGGACGGAAGACGACGACCTGCTGCGGGTTCACGATCGGGCCTTCGCTGGACAGGGTCTCGGGAGACCCTCCTCCGGCCGGGAAGCGGAGGATCGCCTTCTCGGGCCAGGCGGCGCTCAAGAGCCACGACCCATCCGACTCGACCGCGAGGACGTCCATGTCGGCGGGCGCGAGACCATCGCTCAGGGCAACGGGCTCTTCGGCGGTGCCGAAGGGCAAGGGAACCCGGTAGAGCTCCTCCGTATTGCGGGCGAGGAAGAGGAGACTTCCGTCGGGCGCGACGTCCATCGGCCCGACGTCGAGGCTCTCGACGTCCGCCAGCTCCACGTAGCCGGCCGCGCCCGGGTTCTTCTCGCGAAGGCCCCAGTGCCCCCAGACCACCGTGCCGGACGGAGTGACGGTGAGACCCTCCGGGCGACCGCCCGTGCTGCCCAGCGCGTCGATGGGCCCCGCGATCGGATCGAGCAGGCGAAGGGTGCCACCACTCTCGAAGGCGAGTCTCCCGTCGGCGGTCGACGTCAGCAGCTGATCCCAGTTGTTCGGCGGGTCGACGTAGATGACGGGCATGCGGCCGTCGGGATCGATGCGGTAGATCCGGCTCCGGAACTCGTCGAAGAAGTACACGGTTCCATCGGCGACCGCCGCGACCCCGGACGCCTCGACGTAGGACGCGAGCAGCGTCGTCGCGCCGCTCGCCGGATCCACGCGGTACAGGTGCAGATCGGCCACGAGAATGTCGCCCTCCGCGAGGCTCCATTCGGACGCGTCGTTCGGGTCGGCGCAGTCGGGATCGGCGAGATCCACCAGGCCGTCACCGTCCTGGTCCTGCCCGTCGCTGCAGGCGGTTCGCACGAGGAGGTGACCGCCCACCGGTTCGTTTCGGGCGACGGTGACGAACTCGAAGACGGTGGTCACGGTGTCCGGAGGAGACGGACCGAGCTCGCAGGGCGCGACGTTGGGGAGGCCGAACGGAAGGTTGATCCGAAAGCGTCCCGCTTCGGCCGGGCCCCCACCGTCGTAGGCGGCGTCGGTTTGCAGGGAGCAGCCGAAGGGCCCGCTGGCTCCGAGCAGGGTCCACCAGGACGAGAAGCTCTCGATCTCCGAAGTCGAGTACTCCGTGATCGTGAACTCCTCACCGCACGGGACCGAGAGCACGCTGGAAGCCTGCAGGTTGCAGAGTTCGGAGAGCGTCGCGTGGCGCCAACCGGCGGCAGCAAAGCCGCCGACGCCAGCAACGATGTCTTCGTACGAGAGCCACGCCGTGACCGAGGGGTCGAGCCATTCGAGCCCGGTTCCCGGGTCGAAGGTGACGAGCTCGTCTCCGGGGGCGTTCAGGTCACGGCGGTAGGGTTCGCTGGCTTCCGCGGGTGCACTGTTCAGGCATGACAGCAGGATGAAGAGGGAGGCGAGTCGGGCGACGTTCGGCATCGGTGTCTCCGCGCCAGCATGGATCGCTGGTACGAGACGAGACTACGGACGGGGCCCCGGCGGCGAAGTGAAGTAGTTCACAGGGCCGGGCGGACTGTGAACTACTTCACAACCGGCCTCAGCGCGGCTGCTGCTGCGTCAGGCAGTGGACGGCGCCGAGGCCCACGACGAGCGTGCGGGCATCGATGCCGACGACGTCGCGGCCCGGGAGGAGTTCGGCGAGCACGTCGAGGGCCCGGGCGTCGCTCGGGGCGGCGAAGGTCGGGACGAGGCAGACCCCGTTCGCGAGGTAGAAGTTGGCGTAGCTCGCGGGGAGGGGTCCCTCGGGGCCGTGCAGGATCGGGGCGGCCGGGAGCGGGACGACGCGGAGCGGCTTTCCTTCAGCGCAGCGCGCGGCGCGGAGGCGGCGTTCGTTCTCGCGGAGCGCGGGGGCGTCGGGATGCGTGTCGTCCTCCGGGAGCACCGTGACCACGGTGTCCTCGGCGACGAAGCGCGTGACGTCGTCGACGTGGCCGTCGGTGTCGTCGCCGGCGATGCCGCGGCCGAGCCATACGACCTGGCGCGCGCCGAACCAGTCGGCGAGCAGCGCCTCGCAGGCTTCGCGCGTCCGGCCGCCGCGGTTTTCGTGGAGCAGGCACTCCTCGGTCGTGAGGATCGTCCCGGCGCCGTTGCCGTCGATCGAGCCGCCCTCGAGCACGCCGGGCACGGAGAAGCGCGGCAGCCCGAGCGTGCGCGCCATCGCTTCGGGGACGGCGGCGTCCTGATCCCAGGGCGGATACTTCCCGCCCCAGGCATCGAAGCCGGTGTCGAGCAGCGCGTGCTCCCGCAGGCCCTCCCGCTCGCGGACGAGGAAGCTCGGGCCGTGGTCGCGGATCCAGGCGTCGTCGCTCGGGATGCGGTGGAAGACGACGCCGCGGCCGGCGGCGGGGTCGACGCCGCCCTCGGTGAGGGCGCGGCGGGCGCGTGCTTCGAGGGCCGCGTCGCCGACGTTGATGCAGACGCGCTCGTTCGGCGCGAGGACGCGCGCCATCGCAACGAAGGCGCGCTCGGCCGCCTCGAGGCAGCCGGGCCAGGTCTCGCGATCGTGGGGCCAGGCGAGCCAGGTGGCTTCGTGGGGCTCCCACTCGGCCGGCCAGCGGTAGCCCTGCGCGGCGGGTGTTTCCGAGGAAGTCACGGGTCTAGTCGCGGAAGCGGCGGGTGAGGTCTTCGTAGGCGTCGATGCGGCGGTCGCGCAGGAAGGGCCAGTTGCGCCGCACGTCCTCGATCTTCGCGAGGTCGCACTCGACGACGAGCACGCTCTCCTCGTCCGCCGGTGCGCGGGCGATCACCCGGCCGAAGGGGTCGGCCACGAAGGACTGGCCCCAGAAGCGGATGCCCTCTTCCGCGCCCACCCGGTTCACCGCCACGACGAAGACGCCGTTGGCGATGGCGTGGGCGCGCTGGCTCGTTTCCCAGGCGTCGTGCTGGGCGGCGTCGACGTCATCGCCTTCGTCGAACTGCCAGCCGATCGCCGTCGGGTAGAAGAGGATCTGCGCGCCCGCGAGCGCTGTGAGGCGCGCGGCCTCGGGGAACCACTGGTCCCAGCACACGAGCGTGCCGATCTTCGCCTCGCGCGTCGGGAAGGCCTGGAAGCCCGTGTCGCCGGGCGTGAAGTAGAACTTCTCGTAGTAGAGCGGGTCGTCCGGGATGTGCATCTTGCGGTAGCGGCCGACGAGCTCACCGCTCGCGTCGATCACCACCGCGGTGTTGTGGTAGAGGCCCTCGGCCCGGTGCTCGAAGAGCGATGCCACGAGCACGACGCCGCTCTCGGCCGCGACCTTGGCGAGCACCTCCGTCGAGGGCCCGGGGATCGGCTCCGCGAGGTCGAAGCGGGCCGGGTCCTCGGCCTGGCAGAAGTAGCGGCTCCGGAAGAGCTCCTGGGTGCAGACGATGCCGGCGCCCTGGCGGGCGGCCTCGCGAATGCCCGTCACCGCCCGCTCGAGGTTCTCCTCGGGGCGCTCGCTGCAACGCATCTGGACGAGGCCGACTGCGGGCATGCAGGCCCGTTTATCGCATCCCGGGCGCGACCGCCCCTGCCGCGCTCCGGGCCCGACTCCCGGCCGTGACCGCCCCTGTCACGCGGCCGGCGGATGCTGGGGCTCGAAGACGGAGGGCGGCCATGCGCGAGGAAACGAGAGAGGGCAGCGGGGAGCGGGACGGCGAGGGCAGCGGGGAGCGGGACGAGGCGGGGTTCTGGAGCGAGTCGGGCGGCGCGCTGGTGATCGTGGCCCTCTTCGTGGCCGGGGGGCTCGGGGCGGCCGCCCTGTTCGAGGAGCCGCCGAGCCGGTTTGGGGCCGGCGGGGCCTCTCCCTACTCTCTAGCCATGGCCGACCCGCACGCGGAAGAGTCGGAATCGAGCCGGGTCTGGCTCGTCGATGGCTTCAACCTGTTGCACGCCGCCGTCCTGACCGGGCGCGAGCGCAGCGAGTGGTGGCGCCGGCCCGCCCGGGAGCGCGTTCTCGAGCTGGCGGCCGGGCTCCCGGAGGTCGACGCCGAGATCGTGGTGGTCTTCGATGGGGACGATCCGGGCGAACCCCAGCCCGAAGCCTCGAGGGTTCGACAGGTCTTCGCCCCTTCCGCGGACGAGTGGCTGGTGCGGGAGGTCAAGTCCACGCCCCGGGGGCGAGCCGTGGCCGTGGTGACGGCGGACCGGAAGCTCGCGGACCGAGCGCGGCACCACGGCGCAGAGATCGTCTCGCCTCGGAGCTTCGCCGAGCGGTGTCGGCAGGTGCTCTAGAGCCGGCTCGCCCGCGATAGGTCCGCGGCGTTGGCGCAGGCCGGCATCGGTTCGCCGGCCAGGCCCGCCAGCAGGTTCTCGACGGCGAGTTCGGCCATGCGGGTCCGCGTCCGGACGCTGGCGCTCCCGATGTGGGGCGCCACGACGAGGTTCGGCGCCCCGAGGAGCGGGCTCGCCGGGTCGAGCGGCTCCCCCTCGAAGACGTCGAGGGCGGCCGCCGCCAGGTGACCCGAGGCCAGCGCTCGGGCGAGCGCCGCCTCGTCCACGAGGCCGCCGCGGGCGGTGTTCACGAGGATCGAGCCGGGCTTCATGGCGGCGAGTTCCGCGGCCCCGAGCAGCCCTCGGGTCTCCTCGGCCAAGGCCACGTGAAGGCTCACGAAATCGGAGGCCCGAAGCAGCGCGTCGAGCGAGACGGCCTCTACGCCGGGCACGCCCCGGCCGCTCCGCGTCCAGCCGAGGACCCGGCAGCCGAAGCCCGCGAGCCGGCGGGCCACGGCCTGGCCGATGGCCCCGAGGCCGACCAGCCCGACCGTGCTGCCGTGGAGGTCCCGGCCGAGCATCAGGTCCGGAGCCCAGTGGCGCTCGGGCGTCCAGCCCCCGGAACGGACGAAGGCATCGGCCTCGGGGATGCGCCGGGCGGCGGCCAGCGCGAGAGCCAGGGTCAGGTCCGCGGTCGTCTCGGCCAGGACGCCGGGGGTGTGGCCCACCGGGATGCCCCGGACGCTGGCCGCGGCGAGGTCGATGTGGTCGAGCCCCACCGAGCAGCTCGAGATCACCCGGAGGCTCGCGGCGGCGTCGAGGAGGGTGGCGTCGATCGGGTCCGTCAGGAGGCAGAGGAGACCCTCGGCGCGGGCGGCGCCCTCTAGCAGGGCCTCGCGCGACGGGGCGCCCTCCCCCGGCCAGCAGCGCCACGAGACGCGGCCGTCGAGCCGCGCCAGCACCTCCGCCGGGAGGGCACGGGTGACGAAGACCTCGGGGAGCCCCATCGCCCCTGCGTAGCACGCCGGAAAACCGCGCCCCATCGGCCGTCTCGGGGGCACCCGGCCCCGCCGGGCCGCACCCGGTGGGCGCCAAGATGGTTTCGCTGGCGTGACTTTTCGTCGAAACCGCGGCTCGCCGTCGTATACTGGCCGCCGCAATTGGCCCCCCCACCTCCGCTTCGGCCCTCAGGAAATCTTCCTTGGACCGGACCGGCCACGGACGGGTCGGGACGGCGCGCTGGCGCTTTCCCGGCCCGGGAGGGGTGGCTGACGGCGGGGTATGTGCGCGCGGCGACGGGTCGACCTGAATCGGTCCGAGGGGCGTCGGCGTCGTTAGAACGTTCGAACGGCCGGAAATGATCGGCTCGTCTCAGGGGGAAGCATGTCCAACGAACCCGTCTCCCACGCTCGGGATACCGGGAGTCTTCGTTTTGCGCGGTGGGTGGTGCGCCAGCGTTTTGGAATCGCGGTTGCGCTGATTCTCGCAACGCTGTTCTTCCTCTACCCGATGGTGAACGCCATCATGACGGGCCTCGGCTCGCCCCTGCCCGGACCCATCGTCCGGGTCGACACCGAGGCGCGGGCGCTCTGGCCGGACCACCCGTTCATCCACGCCCAGGACAAGTTCGCGAAGGAGTTCGGCAGCGGCTCCCTCGTCGCGGTCGCGGTCGTCGTGCGGGACGGCACGATCTTCACGCCGGAGCGCCTCGAGAAGATCCAGAAGATCACGCAGCGCCTCGACGGCATCGGCTACGACAGCCAGACCGAAGCGCGCGAAGCGCGACGCGAAGAGCTCGAGGAAGCGAACGAGGACATCGAGACCTCGGAGCTGAACAAGATCCTCGACCGGGAGTTCCCCCCTTATCCGGTCAACCACGACCAGATCCGGTCGGTCTCCCACCGCAGCACGCGGGTGATCCAGATCGAGCCCGACGGCTCGATCACCTCGGACCTGCTCATGAAGAAGCTGCCGGAGACCCAGGCGGAAGCCGACGCGCTCCGGGAGCTCGTTCTCCAGAACCCGCCGTTCATCTACGGTCGCCTGGTTTCGAAGGACGAGAAGGGTGCGCTGATCACCGCCGGCTTCGTCACCGACCGGCTCTCGGGCCGCGAGGTCTATCAGTCCGTCTTCGACCACATCCAGGGGATCAAGTACGAGTTCGAGGACCCCGCCTGCCATCCGGGTGAGTCCGGCGGTGCGATCACGCGCTTCGCGAGCCGCGTCACGAGCTCGGTCACCCGCCTGTTCACGACCTCGAGCACCGAGAGCCAATGGCCCGCCGGCTGCGATCTCCAGGTCTTCGTCTCGGGCGAACCGGTCCACGTCGGCTGGATCCTGAAGCACGCCTACGAGATCGGCCTGTTCGTCGTGCTGACGGTCCTGATGATCTTCGCCCTGCTGCTCGCCTACTTCCGGCGGCTCCACGGCGTGCTCATCCCCTTCATCGCCGCCGTCGCGACGGTGATCTGGGGCACGGGCTACACGGGTTGGCGCGGCATCACCTTCGACCCGCTGGTCCTCGTGATCCCGATGATCATCACCGCGCGCGCCATCTCGCACACCGTGCAGATGGCCGAGCGGTTCTTCGAGGACTACGAGATCCTCGCGCCCCAATACGAGGATCCGGAGAAGGCGAAGGTCGAAGCGGCCACCATCGCCATGGGCGAGCTGGTCGTCCCGGGCACGCTCGGCATCATCACCGACGTCGCGGGCCTGCTCGTGATCATGGTGACCACGATCCCGCAGATGCGGGACCTGGCCGAGTTCGGTGCCTTCTGGGTGCTCTCGATTCTCGCCACGGTGGAGATCCTCCACCCGGTGATGATCTGCTACCTGCCGGCCCCGAAGGAGCACGAGCACTTCCTGCCCCAAGCGATGGTCGCCTTCACACGCGCCATCGGGAACATCACCACCACGTCGCCCGGCAAGTTCATCGTGGGCGGCATCACGGTGGTGCTCTTCATCTGGGGTTCGTGGATGGCGCTCTTCCACTCGAAGGTCGGCCAGGCCACGCCGGGCTCACCGCTCCTGTGGCCGAATCACGAGTTCAACGTCGCCACCGGCGAGATCGCAGACCGCTTCGGCGGCGTCGATCAGATCGTGATCTACTCGGCCGGCGACCGCCCCAACGCCAGCGGCGACGCCAAGCCCGTGCTCCGGATGGAGGAGTTCGAGCGCTACATGAAGGAGCGCACGAACCTCGGCGCGACGCTCTCGCTCGTGCCCTTCATCGCGGGCTCCTGGCAGATGAACCACTACGGCGACCCGAAGTGGGGCTTCGTGCCCGACGACCAGGCGACGGTGCGCCAGATCATCTTCCAGCTCCAGACGAACGGTCCGCCCGGCTTCCTGCGCCCCTACATGACCGACGAGGGCAAGGACGCGAACATCTCGTTCTTCTATCCGGACCACAAGGGCGAGACGATCGTCCGGGTGGTGCACTTCGCGGAGGAGTACATCAAGAACCACCCGACGGGTGAGGTCTCGGTGCGGCTCGACCGCGACGAAGCGCATCAGGACGCGGGCTACACGGACCCCGAGAAGCTGATGGACATGTGGTACTACATGCTCGGCCCGCTGCTTCCCACCCGTCACCACACGCTCACCGTGCGCGTCCGTCAGGACGACGGCAGCTACGAATCCCTGCCCGTGAAGACGGCGGACGAGGACGGACTGCCCGAGTGGCTCGAGGAGTTCCAGGCCGCGGCGCACGAGGACTACGAGAACACGCTCTGGGACTGGCCCGAAGACGAGCACTTCCCGTGGCCCGAGATCCTCGGCACCTGGGAAGAGGGTGACGTCGGTCAGTGGTTCGAGAGCACCGAGCTCGGCATTCGCGCCGTCGAGGTGGACACGAACCGCCTGCTCGTGATGGACACGAAGGCGGTCGACTCCAAGCCGGCCTACCAGCTCACCAACAGCTGGACGCGCGGCATGCAGTTCGTGATGGCCGGCGGCACGATGGGCGTTCTGGCCGCGATCAACGACGAAGTCGAGCGGAGCCACGTGGCGAACATCTCGCTCATCTTCTTCGTGATCTTCGTGCTGCACTCGGTGACGTACAAGTCGGTGCCGTCGGGCTTCATCATCCTGTTGCAGATCGCAACGGCGACGATGCTCTCCCTGGCCTACATGGCCGTGCGCGGCGTCGGCCTGAACATCAACACCCTGCCGGTGCAGTCGGTGGGCGTCGGCATCGGCGTCGACTACGCGATCTACATCGTGGACCGCATCCGACAGGAGGTGGTCGATACCGAAGACATCGACGAAGCGGTGAGACGGAGCGTCCGTACCACCGGCATGGCGGTGAGCTTCACGGCCACCACCATCGTCGGCGGCATCGCCCTGTGGATGTTCTCGAACCTGCGCTTCCAGGCCGAGATGGCCCAGCTGCTGGTGATCCTCATGGTCATCAACATGCTCGGCGCGCTCACGATCGTGCCGGCCTTCTACTCCATCCTGCGCCCGAAGGTGGCCACCGCGCTGCTGACCGAGGACCAGATGGAATCGCTCGAGGCCCACAAGGAGCTCGAGCGGCAGAAGGGCATGCGGGACGACTAGCCTGCGGCTCGCTGGATCGCACGAGGGGCGGGGCTGCTTGCAGCTCCGCCCCTTCTCGTCCGGCCCTACTCGTTGACTTCGAGGATGCGCGCCGCGTTCTCCTCGACGGCGCGGCCGGTGATGTCGACGCTGCGCCAGCCACGCTCGCGATAGAGCCGCCGCGCGAAGACGAGCTCCTGCTCGACGGCCTCGGACTCGGAGTAGGACGAGTAGGGAGAGCGCCCGAGCCGGTGGACGCGCGCGCGCCGGACGGTCTCGAGCACCTCGGACTGGGCGAGCAGCCCGATCACCTTGCCCGGGTCGAGCTCGAGCAGCTCCTTCGGCGGCTCGATGCCCGGGACGAGCGGGACGTTCCCGGTCTTGAAGCCCCGTTGGGCCAGATACATCGAGAGCGGCGTCTTCGACGTGCGCGAGGGGCCGGTCAGCACGAGGTCGGCCTGGAACAGGGTGCGGAGGTTCGCGCCGTCGTCGTGGCGGACGGCGAACTCCACCGCCTCGACCCGTTGGAAGTACTCGTCGTTGAAGCCGTGGAGGATGCCCGGCTCCCGGCGCGGCTCGGCCGAGAGGTGGGAGGCGATGCTGCCCATGACGGGCTCGAGCAGGTCGACGGCGGCGAGGCCGTTGCGCTTGGCCGCCTCGAGCAGCGAGCGCGCGACCTCCCGGTCGACGAGGGTGAAGACGAGCAGCGCGCCGTCCTGCGCCGCCTGGTCCACGGGCCGGCGAAGCTGGGACTTGTGCCGGACGCCGCCGAAGATGCGCAGCCGCCACGGCGTCGAGAATTGCGCCATCGCCGCGCGCACGAGGGCGCCGGCCGTGTCTCCCGTCCCGTCGGAGACGACCACGATCTGCCGGTCGCGTTTCGCGCTGGTGCCCATGGACGGCAGGCTAGCAGGGGGGCCCGGGGTTGGGGCGGCGCGCCCGCCCTCGACGGCCGGTGAGCATCGTTCGAAGCCGCCGCGACGGCGTTGACTGGGACCGGAGGCACCGGCACTCTCCGCCCATGCCGTACGATCCGAAGTCCATCGAGGCCCGCTGGCAGGCCCATTGGGAAGAGCACGAGACGTTCCGGGCGGAGATCGACCCGGACAAGCCCAAGTACTACGTCCTCGACATGTTCCCCTACCCCTCCGGCGACGGGCTGCACGTCGGCCACCCGAAGGGCTACACGGCGACGGACTTCGTCGCCCGCTACAAGCGGATGCGCGGCTTCGCGGTGCTGCACCCCATGGGCTGGGACGCCTTCGGCCTCCCGGCCGAACAGTACGCGGTCAAGACCGGCACGCACCCGCGTGAGACCACGGCGCGCAACATCGCCAACTTCAAGCGCCAGATCCGCTCGCTCGGCTTCAGCTACGACTGGTCCCGCGAGGTCGACACGACGGACCCGGGCTACGTGAAGTGGACCCAGTGGATCTTCACGAAGCTCCACGAGCGCGGGCTCGCCTACCAGGCGGAGGTGCCGGTGAACTGGTGCCCGGCGCTCGGCACCGTGCTCGCGAACGAAGAGGTGATCGACGGCAAGAGCGAGGTCGGCGGGCACCCCGTCGAGCGGCGGCCGATGCGCCAGTGGATGCTGAAGATCACCGCCTACGCGGACCGGCTGATCGAGGACCTCGAAGGGCTGGACTGGCCCGAGGCCATCAAGAAGATGCAGCGCGATTGGATCGGCCGGTCCGAGGGCGCGCGCATCACCTTCGATCTCGCCGACCACCCGGGCGAGACGATCGAGGTCTTCACGACGCGGCCGGACACGCTCTTCGGTGCGACCTACATGGTGCTCGCGCCGGAGCACCCGCTCGTCGAGAAGATCACCCGCGAAGACCGGCGCGCCGACGTCACGGCCTACGTCGATCTCGTGAAGCACAAGAGCGAGCGTCTCCGCACGGCGGACACCGACGAGAAGACCGGCGTCGATACCGGCGCCTTCGCCGTGCACCCGGTGAGCGGCGAGCGCATCCCGGTCTGGATCGCGGACTACGTCCTCGCCACCTACGGCACCGGCGCCATCATGGCCGTACCCGGGCACGACGAGCGCGACTGGGCCTTCGCCCGCACCTTCGACCTGCCGATCGTGGAGGTCGTCTCCGGGGGCAACGTCGAGGAGGCCGCCTTCCCCGGCGTGGGCTCCGCGGTGAACTCGGACTTCCTCGACGGGCTCGCCACGCCCGACGCCAAGCGCCGCATGATCGACTGGCTCGTCGAGCACGGCCGCGGCGAAGCGGAGGTGACGTACAAGCTTCGCGACTGGCTCTTCAGCCGACAGCGCTACTGGGGTGAACCCTTCCCGCTGATCCACTGCGAGGACGGCACGACGAAGCTTCTCCCGCTCGAGGAGCTCCCGCTCCTGCTCCCGGAGCTCGACGACTTCAAGCCGAGCGGCGACTTCCGCTCCCCCCTCGCCCGGGTCGACGATTGGATCCAGACGACGGACCCGTCGACGGGCCAGCCCGCCGAGCGCGACGCGAACACCATGCCCCAGTGGGCCGGGAGCTGCTGGTACTACCTGCGCTTCTGCGACGCGCAGAACCCGGATGCCGCCTGGTCCGAGGAGGCGGAGCGCTACTGGATGCCGGTCGACCTCTACGTCGGCGGCGCCGAGCACGCCGTCCTCCATCTGCTCTACGCGCGCTTCTGGCACAAGGTCTTCTACGACCTCGGCCTCGTCCACACGAAGGAGCCGTTCCAGCGCCTCGTGAATCAGGGCATGGTCCAGGGCTACAGCTACCGCTACTACGACGACAACCTCGCCGACGACCCGTCGTTCGAAGCCCGTGCCGTTCCGGCCTCCCAGGTGAGTGTTCGCGCGGAGCGCGCCATCCACGTCCCGACCGACACCGAGGTGAAGGCCCGCTGGGTGAACCTCGCCGACGTCCGCCGTGACGAAGACGGCACGCCGCTCCACCCGGACATCGACGACCTCCCGCTCGAGGAGGTCAGCGAGAAGATGTCGAAGAGCCGCGGCAACGTGATCTCGCCGGACGAAGTCGTGGCCGACCTCGGCGCCGACGCCATGCGCCTCTACGAGATGTTCATGGGCCCGCTCGAGAAGGGCGCCCCGTGGTCGACGGACGGCACCCAGGGCGTCTACCGCTTCCTCCAGCGCTCGTGGCGGCTCCTCGTCGACGAGGACGAGGGCGACGCCCTGCGCGCGCTCCCCGACGGCGAAGGGAGTGAAGAGCAGCGGCGCCTCCTCGCCCGGACGATCGACGGCGTGACCCGCGACATGGAGGCCATGAGCTTCAACACGGCCATCTCCAAGCTGATGATCTTCGTGCGCGACGTCGGCGACCCGGTGCCGCGGGCGGCGGCCGAAGCGTTCGTCCTGCTGCTCGCGCCGATGGCGCCGCACATCGCCGAGGAGCTGTGGAGCAAGCTCGGCCACGGCGAGTCCCTCGCCTACGCCCCCTGGCCCGAAGCGGACCCGGCGATGCTGGTGGAAGACACGATCACCCTCGCGGTTCAGGTCAACGGCAAGCGCCGCGACGAGATCCAGGTCCCCGCGGAGGCCGGGAAGGACGCCGTCGAAGCGGCCGCCCTCGCCTCGGAGCGCGTGCAGAAGTTCCTCGAGGGACGCGCGCCGAAGAAGGTGATCGTGGTCCCCGGGCGACTCGTCAACATCGTGGGCTAGCGCCCTAACGTTCCTTGGCGGCCTCGCGCAGGAGCAGCTCGGTGATCTCGGCGCCGCTCGCCGGCCGCCCGAAGTGCCAGCCCTGGGCCATCTCGCACGAGAGCTCGCGCAGGACGTCCGCGTGGGCCTGGGACTCGACGCCCTCCGCCACGACCATCCGTCCGAGCGCGTGGGCCATGCGGATCATCGCGTCGACGAGCGGGCGGTCTCGCGGGTTCTCGATCAGGTCGAGCACGAAGGACTTGTCGATCTTCAGCACGCTGAAGGGCAGGTTCCGCAGCTGGCTCAGGGAGGAGTAGCCGGTCCCGAAGTCGTCGAGGATCAGCGTGAAGCCGGCCTCGCGAAGGCTGCGCAGGCGCCCGATCACCGTCCGCGAGTGGTCGACCATCATCGACTCCGTCACCTCGAGATTGATCTGCTCGGGCTTCACGCCGTTGCTCTCGACGATGCCGCGGACGCGCTCGACGAAGTGCGGGCTCGCGAGCTGCCGCGGCGAGACGTTGACCGAGACGCTCGTCCCCTGCAGACCCTCGGCCTCCCATTCGCGGATCTGCCGGCAGACCTCCGCGACGACCCACTCCCCGATCGGCAGCATGAGCCCGGTCGACTCGGCGATCGGAACGAACTCCTCGGGCGAGACGGGCCCGAGCTTCGGATGGGTCCAGCGCAGGAGGGCCTCGAGGCAGACCAGATCCCCGCTGCCGAGCCAGACTTCCTTCTGATAGACGAGCTTCAACTCGCCGCGGCGCAGGGCGCTGCGGAGTTCCTGCTCGATCTCGAGCCGGGCGCGCGCCTCGAGCCGCCGCACGGGGTCGAAGGCCTCGGCGCGGTTGCGGCCGCCGTCCTTGGCACGATGCAGGGCCGCGCTCGCGTCCTGGAGCAGGGTTTCGGGCCGGTTGCGCCGGCCCGAGGCGGCCACCATCCCGACGCTCGCGGTCATGTAGAGATCGCGGCGGTCGACGGTGAAGGCATGATCGAGGGAGCCGCGCACCCGCTCGGCGACCTGGGCCAGGGTGTCGGGGCCGATGCCTTCGCACAGGACCGCGAACTCGTCGGCGCCGAGTCGCGCCACGACGTCCTCCGGGCGGACCACGCCCTGGATGCGGTCGGCGACGGCGCTCAGGATCCGGTCGCCGGCCTCCGGCCCGAGCGTGTCGTTCACGAGCCGGAACCGGTCGAGGTCGACGACGAGCAGGCCGACGGATTCGGGCCTCGCTCCCGCGTTGCGGATGGCCTGGGCCGCATCCTCGAGGAAGCGCTTCCGGTTCGGGAGACGGGTCACGTCGTCCGTGTAGAGCCGGGCTTCGAGATCCGCCTCGTAGCTCTTCTGGATCGAGAGGTCGCGGCACAGCGCTGCCGGCCGGAGCACGCCGGAGTCGTCCCCGGCGTCGACCAGAACCGTCGAGAACGGAACCACGGCGCCATCGGCGCGCTCGAAGGACAGCTCGCCGGACCACACCGCGGCGTCTTCGAGGGACTGCAGCGCCTGATCGAAGACCCTCCGGTCGCCGCTGGAGACGAGGCTGCGCAGGGAGACCTCGGCCTCCCCGTCCGCGCCGAGCCCGAAGAAGCCACGTGCAGCGGGATTTGCGTAGTCGAGCCCGCCGCCGCCCTCGATCGCGACGAGGTCGGCCGTCGCCTCGAGCACGATGCGAAGCTGGCCGAGGGCCGTCGAGGCCTCGGCCGCGGCGTTCTCGGCGCGCACGCGCGCGGCGGCCTCGCGGGCGAGCTCGCGAACGGTCGGCGTGTTGGGCGCGGCGTCGCTCACGCTTCGGCCCCCTCGCCGACGCCGCCTTCGGCCGGCTCGAGGGTCAGCCGGTAGCTGCGGTTCGCGGTCGACACTTCGACCGAGCCGTCGTCGCAGCGCCGGATCTTCGCCACCGGACTCGTGCTGACGACCCCGCCCGGGGTGGCGATGCCGAGGGGCTCACCGGGCGCGAGTCCGCCGAGGAGCCGGCACGAACCGAGGTCGATGCGCTCGTCGCGGTCGAGCTGCACGACGTGGACGCGGGAACCCTCCTCGAAGACTCCGGGCCGGGCGTCGAGCTCCGGCTCGTAGTGGATGACCCCGGTGGCCTCCGGGTCCGCCGAGCGCCCGGAGCGGTCGAACATCGAGGGCGTTCCTTCGGGCGACGGGGCGCCGCCCGCGACGCGACGCATCTCGTAGCGATGGTTCGCCGTCTCGATCCGCAGCGTCGCATCGTCGACGACTTCGATGCCTTCGATCGCGCTGACCTCGAGCGCCCGCCCCGAGTCGAGCCGCACCCGCAGCGTGCAGCCGACGTCGACCCCGTCGACCAGCGCGCCCAGCCCGAGGGCCCGCGCCATCGCCTGGCCGCGGCCGGCGAGCCGCGAGAGGGAGACCACCGTCCCCTTCGGCCAGGCCGAGCCGTCGAATTCGCTTCCCATTCGGGACTCTTCGACCCGCACGCGCTCCGCCGTTAGGGCGCTTCGGTCGAGCCGCGGTGAGGTCCGGGGAAGTCCCGAGCCGCTTCGGCGGAACTATCCAGCACCTCGTCGGCGACGAAGCAGCTCGGCGATCAGGACGGCCTTCACCGCCACGCTCGCGCCCCCCATCAGCACGAGCGGCCAGCCGGCGGCGAGGCCCATCGCGAGGCCGAGGCCGGCCAGGGAGAAATCCTTGATGAAGGTTCCGAGGTGCATCCAGAACGAGACCGCGCCGCCCTCCCCCGCCCGGCGCACCAGCGCGATCTGATGCAGGTAGCCCTGGACCACCAGGACCGCGGCGCCGACGGAGAGGACCTGGGGCAGGCGCTTCGCCTCCGGGGCGAGCTCCGGCGCGAAGACGAGGAGCCCGAGCGCCGGGAGGAGCAGCCACGCGGCGAGGGTTGCGGCGAGGCGCGCTCGGCGGTCGGGCCGGGCCCGCGCCAGCTCGATGAGGATCGCGAGCACGAGGAGCACCCCCACCAGGCGCGGCCACACGAGGTAGTGGTTGAAGGGCCGGACGCAGTAGCCGTAGACGAAGAACGCGTAGTAGGCGAGGAACGAGACCGCGAGCTGGTTCAGCGAGACGACGGCGATCGCGCGGGCGTCGCCGGCGGCGCGGGCCCCGCGCAGCACGGCCAGCTGGTGCGCCGTGCCGGCCAGGGCGATGGCGTAGAAGACGAGGTTGACGACGCCCGCGACGTGGTAGCCGACGGTCACCTGGCGCGGTCCGCCCGGTCAGGCGCGGCGTGCGACGGGCGCCGTGGGCTCGGCGGCGGAGGAGGCTCCGGCCTGCCGCGCGGCATCGTGCGCCTGCTCGGAAGCCAGGATCCTGCGGCGCAGCCAGGAGCCGATCCCGAAGAGGATCGCGAGGGGCGCCGCGGAGAGGAAGATCGTCGTCACGATGAAGGCCACGCGGTTCTCGTCGGTCGTCGAGAAACAGACCGAGCAGGCCTCGGCGGCGCGCGGCCAGGCCGCGAGCAGCGCGAACACGAGGGCGACCCTCACGCCGCTCACAGGTAGACCCGCCAGTAGAGCACCGGCCACAGCACCACGACGAAGTACCAGAAGATGGCGACGGCCTTGAACTGGCCCGGGTTCAGCGTGAGGCCCGAGAGCCGGTGCCAGGCCCAGGCCAGGCCGGCCAGGGCCGCGACGGCGTGGGCCGCGTGCATCCCGACGACCAGATAGAAGAAGCTGCCATGCTGGCTCGAGGTCAGGGTCAGGCCTTCGCGCAGGAGCTGGATCCACTCCCAGCCCTGGAAGCCGACGAAGAAGGCGCCCAGGCCCATGGCGAGACCCATGGGCAGGAGCGCAGCAGCGCGATCGCGCAGGAACACCCGGCCGGCGTAGAACAGGACGACGCCGGAGAGCAGGAGTGCCGCCGTGTTCAGCAGGGTGCGCTCGACCGGAAGCCGCGGCTGCCCGGGCGGCGGCCACTCGATGGCGTTGGAGCGCACGATCATGAAGGCGCTGATCAGGCCGGCGAACATCATCGCCTCGACCATCAGGAAGAGGAGCATCCCGACGACGTTGCTGTCCACCGGCGCGCGAGAGCGCGAGGCGTCGACCAGCTCGAGATGGGAGGGTGCGGACATGGCGTCCCCGGGGCGCTAGTGGGCGGCGTCTCCGCCGTGATCGTCTCCGTGACCTTCGCCGTGATCGTCGTGGTGGCCGCCGGTTCCGACGACGACCACGTGCTCCTTCTCCCAGTTGTCCCCGTCCTTCTTCATGACGTCGGGAGCGGTTCCGGCGAAGAAGAGCAGCATGAAGACGAGACAGCTGGAGAGCAGGTAGCCGACGAAGGCCGGCTGCACGGTCAGGTGCATGAAGTGCTTGATGACCAGCCAGGCCTTCACGAACGCGATCCCGAAGGCCGTCACGAGCGTGAGCCACTGGATCCCGAGCAGGGGCCCGAGGATGCTGACGACGAGGAGCGCGAGCAACCAATAGTAGATCTTGATGTAGTGCTGACTGCCGTGGTCGGCCATATCGATTCGGCTCCTTGCTCTACTTCGCGATGTAGAGGAGCGGGAAGAGGAAGATCCAGACGATGTCGACGAAGTGCCAGTAGATGCCCACCAGCTCGACGCGGTGGAGGTCCTGGCCCTTGGCGGCGTCCTTGGCGACGAAGGCCATGAGGATCATGCCGGCGATGACGTGCGACGCGTGGATGCCCGCCGCCGTGTAGTAGAACGACCAGAACGGGTGGGACTGGATCGTGAACCCGTGGCTGATCTCGACGTACCACTCGTAGGACTTGACGCAGAGGAAGACCGCGCCGCCTCCGATCGTGTACCAGAGGTACCGGGCCGCCTTCTTGCCGTCCTGCTCGTGCTCGGCCGCGTAGTGCGCGAGCACCGCCGAGAGGCTCGAGGTGAGCAGCACGAAGGTGTTGAAGCCGCCGATCCACTCGTTGGTGTATGCCGTCTGGCTGGCCCAGTCCGGGTTGCCCAGCCGGTGCATCAGGTACGAGGCGAGCACGCCGCCGAAGATCACGATCTCCGACGCGAGCACCCACCAGACGGCGAGGCGGCCGGTCGGGACTCCGGAAGCGATGCGGGTATTGGCGATCGGTCTCATGTCTTCCCCGTCCTAGCTCGGGACGTTCTGCGGCCAGTAGTCTTCCTGGCGGTCCGGATGGCTGTACTCGTAGGGGCCGCGGTAGACCGTCGGCAGGCCCTCGGGCCAGTTGCCGTGGGGCGGCGGCGAATCCGCCGTCCACTCGAGCGTGTTCGCCTTCCACGGGTTCTTCCCGGCCTTCTTGCCGCGCGCCAGGCTCATGAAGAAGTTGTAGAAGAAGATGAGCTGGGCGCCGAGCATGATCACCAGCGAGACCGTCGCGAGCTGCCGGAGGTCCTGCATCCAGGGCAGGGCCAGCTCCGGGTAGTTCTCGAAGTTGTAGATCCGGCGGTGCTGGCCGGCCGCGCCGAGCACGAACAGCGGAATGAAGATGAAGTTGAACGGGATGATCGTCAGCCAGAAATGGAGCTTGCCGAGCCCCTCGTTCATCATCCTGCCGAACATCTTCGGGAACCAGAACGTGACGCCCGCGAACGTCCCGATGATCGCGATTGGGAAGAACGTGTAGTGGAAGTGGGCGAGTACGAAGTAGGTGTCGTGGAAGAAGATGTCCGCACCGCTCGCGCCCAGGAAGATGCCCGTCACGCCGCCGATCAGGAACTCGAAGAGGAACGCGAGCGCCCAGAGCATCGGCGTCGAGAACGTGATCGAGCCGCCGTAGAGCGTGGCCACGTAGACGAACATCATCTCCGCCAGCGGGATGGAGATCAGCAGCGTCGTGATGGTGAAGACGTTCGCCATGCGCGGATCGATGCCGGCGATGAACTGATGGTGCGCCCACACCGTGAAGGAGAGCACGCCGGTCCCGAACACGGTGTAGAGCACGGTGCGGTAGGCGAAGAGCTTCTTCCGGGCGAAGACCGTGATGACCTCGGCGGTGATGCCCATGGCGGGCAGCAGCACGACGTAGACCTCCGGGTGGCCGAAGAACCAGAAGAGGTGCTGCCAGAGGATCGGGTCGCCGCCGTAGGCGGGGTTGAAGAACTGGGTCCCGATGTTCTGGTCCATGAAGAGCATGATCGCGCCGGCGATCAGCGGCCCCACGGACGCCATGAACAGGATGCTCGCCACGACGATCATCCACACCACGATCGGCACGTCGTAGAGCTTCATGCCGGGCGCGCGGGAGTTCATGGCCGTGGTGATGAAGTTGATGCCGCCGAGCAGGAAGGCGATGAACTCGAGCGCGACCGCCACGACCCACAGGCTCGAGCCCAATGGGGTGAGGCTGTAGTTGGGATTCGCGGAGAGTGGCGGATAGGCCGTCCAGGCCCCGCCGAAGCCGCCGTTCGGCACCACGAGCGAGATCAACAGCACGATCGCCGAGAGCAGGAAGATCTGGTAGCTGAGGCGGTTGATCTTCGGGAAGACCATGTCGTCGCAGCCGACCATCAGCGGGATCAGGTAGTTCCCGAAGGCCGCGATCAACACGGGCATCGCGACCCAGAAGATCATGATCGTGCCGTGGTTCGTCACCAGCGCGTTGTAGTCCGCCGGCGAGACCAGGCCGAAGCCCGGGACTTCCATGCCCGGGAAGGCCAGCTGCATGCGGAAGGCGTAGGAGAAGAACCCTCCGATCAGGGCCATCGCCATGCCCGTGAACATGTACTGCATGGCGATGATCTTGTGGTCGGTGGAGAACACGTACTTCTGCCAGAAGCTCATCTCGTGGTGGTGATGAGCGTCGTGTCCGGCGTCGCCGTGTGCAGGGTGCTCGATGGTCTCGGCCATGGTGGCTCCGTGGTCCCAGCTACTTCGCGACGGCCGCGAGCTGGGTGGAAGATTGACTCGCGACCCAGGCGGCGTGGTCCTCGGCCGATTCGATCACGATGCGAGCCGGCATCAGGCCGTGGCCGATGCCGCAGATCTCCGCGCACTGGATGTCGTACGTCCCGGTCTCGGTCGCTTCGAACCAGCCGGTGATCGTGCGCCCGGGGATCGCGTCCTGCTTCAATCGGAACACCGGGACCGAGAAGTTGTGCAGCACGTCCCGGGAAGTCAGCTCGAAGAGGTAGGGCTTGCCGACCTCGACGCGCAGCTCGTCGACCGTGCGGATGTCGTCGGCCGTGTCGAGGGCACCGTCGGCACCGGGGTGGACGAAGCTCCAGGCCCACTGCTGGCCGATCACCCGGACCGTCGCGTGGGGCGCCTCGGGCAGGCGCTGCTTCACGTCCACCCAGACCTGGATGGCCGCGACGATGATGAAGATGTCGCAGAACATGATCAGGTAGTGGGGAATGGAGATGAAGCGCTTCTGCTCCTTCTCTTCGCCGGTGATGTACTCGGCGCCGACGCCGTCCTTCTTCCGGAAACGGAAGAGGAGGTAGAAGAAGACCGCCGCCGTCAGGCCACCCCAGAACAGGACCAACCAACCGATCAGGTTGATCACCGAGTCGATGTCGGCGGCGAAGGTGGAAGCCTGGAGGATGTATCGCTCGACCATGCTTGCTTCCTAGAGAATGAAGGTGAAGACGACGGAGATGAAGAGGCCGACGCCCAACATGGATACGACGAAGATGCGCTTCGCCAACTCGTCTGCGGGATATGCCTTGCCCATGGTGCTGCCGGGCTCCTATTTCGAGAGCGTCATGATGTGAGCGATGACGTCCTTGATCGCCTGGTCGTCGACCAGCGTCTGGGACATCCCGACCATCAGCGCGCCCATCGCGTCCTGGGGGTTCGTGCCGCGCACGCCGCCCTTGAACTTCTTGAGCTGCGAGAACATGTACCAATCGTTCGCGTAGATGAGCGGCGGCGCGCTGAGCGCGGCGTTCCCGGCGCCGTCGGGCATGTGGCACGCGATGCAGGGCGCGTAGAGCGCAGCGCCCCGGGCCGCGTCGCCGCCCTCGAGGGTGGGCTCCGGGTCGACCGGCGCGAGTTGGGCCACGTAGGCCGTCACGTCCGGGATGTCCTGTTCGCCGCGCAGGGACATCGACATGGGGCGCATGCGCATGCCGGAGTAATCGTCCGGGTGGGTCCCGCGGCCGCCGGCCTTGAACTTCTTCAGCGTCGAGGAGACGTACCAGCCGGGCAGCCCGGCGATGGCCGGCGCCTCGATGTCCGGGTTCCCGGCACCGTCGGCACCGTGGCACTGGGCACAGAGGTCGTAGAGGGCTTCGCCGCGGGCGACGTCGCCCATCTCGGCTTCGGCACCTGCCGGCGCCTCGTCCGCGCGGACCGGAGCGGCCAGGAACAACACTCCGCAGGCGAGCGCCAAGACGAAGCGGGTGCCGCCAGCGCGGTCGGTCATGGATTCGGTCATCGTTCGGTCGTCCATCCCATCGAAGGTGGCTTCGTGTCGGAAGCACTCCTGCGGGTCTTGGTTGGCCGGCGCACCACCTCGGAAGAGGGCATCGGAGGCCAAGGAGAGGGGGCTTTCCGGCGGGGCTCTTGGTAGCTGATCCGGTCGCGCCGCGTCAACCAAGAGCCGCGAAATCACGACGTTTCCGGGCGCTGCGCGCCCCTACGGAACGCTCCGGATTGGGACCGAAAACGGTCCTGTTTTTCAGACGGCCGGCGGGTTCCAGTGGTAGAGCATGCCGTAGATCGCGATGCCCGAGAGCGACACGTAGAGCCACACGGGCCAGGCCCAGCGAGCGAGCCGGCGATGGGCCTCGCGGTCGTCGCGCAGGCCGCGGCGGATCAAGACGACCGCGAGCACCGGAACCAGCATCGCGAGGACCAGGTGCGTCCCGAGCAGGGCGAGGTAGAAGGCCTTGGCCGCGCCGACGCCGTGGTAGGGCGTGTGTTCGAAATCCCGCCAGATCTTGTGCGCCACGTAGAACACGAGGAAGAGCGCGGAGACCCCGAAGGCCGAGATCATGACGCGGCGGTGGGTGTCGAGCGCCCCACGGCGGGCGAGCGAGCGGCCCCAGAGCAGGAGCAGCGTCGCCACGGCGTTCAGGCTCGCGTTGACGGCCGGAAGGAAGGAGAGGTCCACGGCCCTGGCTAGAGGGCGAAGTCGACCAGCATCGCGAGGAACAGCGCGAAGAGGTAGACGAGCGAGACGCCGAACATGCGGCGCGCGGCGGCGTCGGTCTGCTCCCGGATCACGCGGACGCTGTGCCAGACGAACCACAGCCCGAGGGCCGCGGCCACCCCACCGTAGAGCGGGCCGAGCAGGCCGAGCGGCAGCGGTGCGAGGGTCACCGGCACCAGCGCCAGGGAGTACCCAAGCATGCGCCAGCGGGTCGGCTGGTCGCCGATCTCGTTCGGAAGCATCGGGATGCCGGCCGCCGCATAGTCCGCCTTGCGGAAGAGCGCGATGGCCCAGACGTGGGGCGGCTGCCAGAAGAAGACGATGGCGAAGAGCAGGAGCCCGGCCGGGCCGACGCTCCCGTTCACAGCCGCATCGGCGATCAGCGGCGCCGCCGCGCCGGCCGCCCCGCCGATCACGGCGTTCCAGGACGACCGGGGCTTCAGCCAGACCGTGTAGACGAACACGTAGAAGAGGATGGTCGCCAGGCCGAGAGCGGCAGCCACCGCCCCGCCCGATGCCCAGAGGACCCCCGTCGCGACGACCGAGAGGACGACGCCGAAGATCAGCGCGTTGCGCGCCTTCATGCGCCCCGAAGGCAGCGGCCGGTCGGCGGTGCGCTCCATGCGCACGTCGCGGTCGCGCTCGATGTAGCAGTTGAGGGCGTTGGCGGCGCCCGCCGCCAGGGTGATCCCGAGCAGGACGGTCGTCGCGAACAGCGGCGCCGGCCATTCTCCCCCGGCCAGGGCCATGGCGGGCAACCCCGTGAAGATCACGAGCAGCAGCACGCGGGGCTTCGTCAGCTCCACGTACGAGCGCACGTTCTGGGCCAGGGTGGTCATCGCCGAAGGGGGCTCCTCGCACGGGATGGCGCGATTGAGGACGCGGAGGGGATAGCGCAACCCGCCCCAGAGGTCGACGAACGAGGCCCCCGGGGCACGGCCGAGCGGCCGGGAGAGCTAGTGACCGCGGTTCGGGTAGCTGGCGCGCAGCCAGGGCCCGATGTCCGGGTGATCGAACAGGCCGGCCCGGCGCAGGCGCGCCACGGCGATCCGGTGCACTTCCTCGGCGGTGCGGGCGCCGAGCGCGGCGCGCGCGTCGCCGGCGACCCCTTCCATCTCGAGGGCGCGCACGATCTCCTTCACGACCGGCACCGAGCTCGGCGTCGCCGAGAGCTCCGAGATGCCGAGGCCGACGAGCAGCGGCACGGCGAGGGCGTCGCCAGCCATCTCGCCGCACACCGAAACCGGGATGCCGGCGCGCTCGGCCGCACGCACCGTGTGATCGATCAGCTTGAGCACGGCGGGGTGGAGCGGATCGTAGAGGTGGGCCACGCGCTCGTTGCCGCGGTCCACCGCGAGCGTGTACTGGGTGAGATCGTTCGTCCCGATGCTGAAGAAAGCGCAGCGCTCGGCCAGGATCTCCGCCGTCAGCGCCGCGGCGGGCACCTCGATCATGATCCCGACGGGCACGTCCTCGTCGAAGGCCACGCCCTGGGCCCGAAGCGAACCCTTCGCCTCGTCGATCAGCGCCATCGCCTCCTCGAGCTCCCCGAGGCAGGAGACCATCGGCAGGAGGATGCGCACGTTGCCCGAGGCGCTCGCCCGCAGGATGGCGCGCAGCTGGGCCAGGAACTGGTCGCGGTGGGAGAGCGCCAGGCGGATCGAGCGCCAGCCGAGCTGGGGGTTCTCCTCGGGCCCGCCCGAGAGGTTCGGAAGCTCCTTGTCGCCGCCGACGTCGAGGGTGCGGATCGTGACCGGCCGCGGCGCCACGGACTGCGCGACGCGCTGGTAGAGCGATTCCTGCTCGCGCTCGTCGGGAAAGCCGCGCTGGGCCAGGGCCAGGAGCTCGGTGCGGAACAGGCCGATGCCCTCGGCGCCGTGGCGGTCCGCGAGGACGAGATCGTTCAGCAGGCCGGCGTTCGCCGTCAGCGCGATGCGCCGCCCGTCGCGGGATTCCGCGGGCCGGCCGCGCAGGGCATCGAGATGCTCCACCGCGACGGTGTGGCGCTGCCGCGCTTTCTGATACTCCTCGACGAGGGCATCGTCCGGGCGCAGGTGGACCTGGCCGGAGACGCCGTCGACGATCGCGAGATCCCCGGGCCGCGCGAGGGAGAGCAGGCCCTCGACGCCCGTGGCCGCCGGCACCTCGAGCGAGCGCGCGAAGATCGCGCCGTGGGAGGTCGGCCCGCCGTGCTCCGCGACGATCGCGCCCATGCGCTCCACCTCGAGCATGGCGAAGTGGTGGGGCAGGATCTGGTGCGTCACGACGATGGCACCCTCGGTCAGCGGCACGTTCTGGTGTCGTACGCCGAGGAGCTTCGCCATCACGCGCTGGCCGACGTCCTGGATGTCCGCGCCGCGCTCCCGGAAGAACTCGTTCTCGATGCGGTCGAAGGTCCGGCGGTAGTCGTCGAGCACGCGCTTCAACGCAACGAGGGCGTTGCCCGCCGCCGCCGTCGCCGCGCGCAGGCGATCGATCAGGCCCTTGTCCTCGAGAATCTGGATGTGGATGTTGAAGACCGCGCTGAACTCGGGGCCGAAGCGCGCACCGGTCTCCGAGCGGACGCTCTCGAGCTCCCGGCGCGCTTCGACGAGGGCGTCCTCGAGGTCCGCCCACTCGAGGGCCGGGTCGTCGTTCGGCTCGTAGTCGAGATCCGAGTGGTCGACCGGATCTTCGAGCCGGTAGATCGGACCGATCGCCACGCCCGAGGAGGTCGGGATGCCGGTGAGGTGGATCTCCCCTTCCCCGCCGTCGCCCTGGGCGCCCTGGAACGGAACGCCGGCGTGCACGAGGTCCTCGACGACCTTCAGCTTCTCCGGCTCGGGCCGCGTCACGAAGTCGAGCAGCCGCGCGTTCAGCACGACGGGAGCGATCAGCTGTGCGCAGGTCGTGAGCAGTTCGATGTCGCGCCGGTCGAAGCGGCGGGGCGCCTTGGTCTGCACCACGAGCACGCCGATCGAGTTGTCGCGCACCACCATCGGCGCGGCCATCAGCGATTGGTAGAGCTCCTCCCCGGACTCCGGGAAGTACTTGAAGCGCGGGTGCGCCTGGGCCTTCTCGATGGCGATCGGTTCGCTGCGCTCGACGGCGTAGCCGACCAGGCCCTCGCCGAAGGCGAGCCGCACGCTCCCGATGGCCTCGCGGGCCAGGCCGATCGTCGCGGCGAGGGTGAGGTGCTGGAGGTCGGTGTCGGTCAGGTAGATCGAGCACACGTCGGCATCCAGCCGCTTCGCGACCAGTTCGACGACGTTGTTCAGCGTCTCGGGCAGGTCGTGGGATCGCGAAACGATCCCTGCGACGTCCGAGAGCAGCGTGACTCGGTCCGAAATGACGACCTCCTGGAGCGAGACTCCCGGCGGGGACCTCGTGCTCCCCTGGTCGCCGATGTTACCGCGGCCCCGACACGTCAGGTTCGGCTGACGCGTCGGGGCTGCTTGGCACCCGATTCCGGGCCCGCCAGGCGGGCCCGAGGCCCTAGTTCAAGCTCGGGTCGAGCTGGTGGGCCGGCGGAAAGACCTTGTCCCGATCCTCGAATCGCAGCCCGAGAGCCAGCAAGATCTTCCGCTTGGTATCCATGCGACAGTTCATGCCCTTCTCGACACTGTGGATGGTGCGCAGGGCCACTCTTGCCTTCCGGGCAAGTTGTGCCTGCGTCATCAACCGGTTTTCGCGGAGTTCGCGAACCCGATTCATCTGGAGCGGGCGGGAAGCCTCTCCATCGATTGCATTCCCGTTCCCGAAATGGTCCATCGCGTCGCACTCCCTTGCTTCACGTGGTTGACCAACAGACGCGATCGCTCTGGGTCCTGAACGGCCCGCAGGGGAATTTCTTGAGAAAAAAGGCGGAGTTGGACGGTTCGCCGGGCTTCGGCCCCGGGGGAAACGCGGGGGCCCGCCAGCCCTGACCGGGCGGGCACCTAGGGCCGAAAACGCACATTCGTGAGGGGGAAGTGAGGGCGCAGGATGGAGGGAACTTGACTCGGGGCGCCCTGGAGACGAACACCTCCGGTGACCCTCTCGTCCTATAAAGAGCACATACCCCTGACGCGCAGAGTGCCGCCAAGGCGCGGCTTTTACGCGACTTTCGCACCCGGGAAGGCCCCGGATGCTAGATTGCGCCCACCCCTGGAGGCGCCTTGGTCCGGCCCGTCCGCATCGTCATCGTCGGTCTGGCCCTGTTCCTCGTCGCGGCGGGGGCGGGGCTGCTCGCCGCCTCGCAGTGGGGCCCCGAACGGACGCGCGCGAGCCTCGAAACCGCCCTCTCCGAGCGTTTCGGCTCCCCGGTCACGGTCGGCTCGGCCCGGCTCTTCTTCGGCGCCGGGGCGCTGGCCTGGATGAAGGGCGTCCTGCTCGATGCCGGCGAGATCGAGACCGCGGGAAACGGCGGCGCCGTCGCCGCCCTCTCCATCGACCGGCTCCAGGCCGAGATCGCCCCCCTGGCCCTGCTGCGGGGCGAGGTCCACCTTCGCGCCCTCGCCCTGGACGGCGTGCGGGCCCGCCTGGGCCAGAGCGAGGCGCTCCCCGCCGTCTCCGCGCCGCCGCCGGGCCCGATCCTCCGCTCGCCGGAAGCCCTCGAGGAGGAGGTGGCCGCGGAGGAGGCCGCTCCGCCGGAGCCCCTCGTCGGCTTCCTCGAAGCCATCGCGAGCCAGCTCGAGACCGCCCTCGCGGGCCCCCTGCGCGGCCAGCAGATCTCCCTCGAGCGCTCGGAACTCCTGCTCGAGGCGCCGCCCCTCGGCCCGGAGGGCCCGCCCCTGGCGCTCCGGCTGAAGGACGTCCGCGGCACGCTGCGCTCGCGCCGCGGCGGCCAGGCCGAGCTCGCCCTGGTGGCGAAGCTCGACGCCGGCGCCGAATCCGCCGCCCTCGCCTTCGACCTCGATCGCGACCGCCGCGGCGCCCTGGCCGCCGACCTGCGGCTGCGCGAGTGGCCCCTCGCCTCCGCCGGTCCGGTGCTCCGCAGCTTCCTGCCGACGGCCGAGATCGACGGCCTCGGCCAGCTCGCCGTGCGCGCCGCGCGGCCCCAGCCCGGCGTCTTCGAGATCACGGCGCGCCTCGACGCCGAGCGGGTCGCCGGCTCCCTGCCCCGGCTCGGGGATGCGGAGCCCGTTCCGGTCGACCTCGAGACCGTACGGGCCGGGCTCGACGCCGACATCGACCCCGAACGCCTGCGCATCGAACGGGCCTTCGTCGCCGCGGAGCAGACCGAACTCTCCGCCTCGGCCGAGATCGCCCGCCCCCTCGGCCTCCCCTCGCACACGATGGCGCGCGTCGGCGTCGACCACTACGACCTCGAGCAGCGCCGCCACCTGATCGCGCTGCTCCCGCCGCGGCAGCTCGCGACGGTCGAAAGCGTGCTCGAACCGCTGCGCTCCGGGCGGCTCGAGGACGTCGAGGTCTCGGGCGACGCGACCCTCGGCGAATGGTGGCGCGCCTTCGACGACGACATCGTGGGCCTGCTGCCGGAGACCGTCGAAGCCTCGGCGCGCTTCGCCGGCTTCGCGGTGCGCGCGGGCGAAGGCAACACCCTGACGGACCTCTCGGGCCGTGTCGCCTTCCGCGGCGACCGCCTCGAGCTGCGCGGCGTGCGCGGGCGCCGCGGCGGCCACTGGATGCCGACGCTCGACGCCACCCTCGACGGCGTCACGAACCTCGGCGGCAACCGCGGCCTGCGCGAGATCCCCGACGACCCGAACGCCCCGCTCATGCTCGGCCTCGGCCCGATGTACCAGATCGTCGTCGATCCGAACCGCCCGCCGGGCGAGATGCCGGGCGCGCTGCTCCTCGACCTCGACCACGTCGTGCACCCGACCCTGCTCTGGCCCCTGCGCAACCTGTTCGCGCGCGCCATCCCGGGCGAGGACGGCATCCGCATCCTCGTCGAGCACGGCATCTGGGGCCGCGTGCCGATCCGCGCGGAGGGCATCTGGGCGATCCAGCAGTCGAAGGGCGAACGCAAGGTCGAGCGCGTCTCCGTGAAGGTCGGCGTGAGGCCGGCCATCGCCGGGCTCGAACCGCTCGACGTCGCGGACCCGGTCTGGGCGCGCGGCCGCTGGCACCTCGACCCGCACAACCTCGGCGATTGGCGCGTCCTGAAGAGCACGGGCCGCTTCCACGCCAAGGGCCAGAACGTCCGGCTCGTGAGCTACGACCTCGACCTCGGCATCGCGGGCCGCGGCCTCGGCGAGGGCACGATCGATTTCTCGAAGCCGGACGAGCTCCCCTACTGGACGACGGTGCGCGTCGAGGGCGCGAAGGCACCGGGCATCGTCGACAAGATCGGCCTCGAGCCCCACGAAGCCACGGGCGACGTCGTGCTCGACGGAAACTTCCGCGGCGAGATGCGGCCGGGCCGCCGGGTCATCGCGGGCATGGAAGGCCGGCTGCTCGTCGAAGCGCGCGACGGCGCGATCCTGCGCAAACTGCCCGTGCTGCTCGCCGTCGCGAAGGCGACGGACACGTTCAATCCGTTCCGGCGCCGCGACGAGATGCGCTACTCGAGCATCGACGCCGTGCTCCGCATCGACCGCGGCACCGTGCACGCGGAGGAGCTCCGCATCGACGGGCCGGACGTCCGCCTGCTCGCGACGGGTACCGTCGACGGCGTCGACCCGGCGCACCCGGTGGAGGCCGTCGTGGGCGTCTTCTTCTTCAAGGCGATCGACCGCGTGATCGGGGTGGTCCCCGTGCTCTCGGATCTGATCCTCGGCGAGGACGACAACCTGATGGGCGCCTACGTCGAGGTGACGGGGCCCTGGCGCTCGCCCGATGCGAGCCTCGTCCCGCTGAAGACCCTCGCGACCGGCCCGGCGAGCATGGCCGTCGAGGGCGTGCCGCGCTTCGTGCGGCGCGCGATCACCGCCATCCAGTCCGCCTTCGAGAGCCCCGCCGACGAAGGCTCGACGCCGGATCTCTCGACGCCCAACGTCGCGGCGCCTCCGGCGCCCCCGACCCGAGGTGAGGATTCCTAGCGCCCCCGGGAAACCGCGCGCCGGCGCCACGCCGCGCCGCGCGCGCTCGAAGCTGCTCAACCGCGAGCGGCTGGTGGCGGCCGTCCGGCGCGCCCAGGCGCGCGGCGAACGCGTCGTCTTCACCAACGGCTGCTTCGACTGGCTCCACGTCGGCCACGTGCGGAGCCTCGAACAGGCCCGCTCGCTCGGAGACCGGCTGATCGTCGCCGTCAACTCGGACGCCAGCGTGCGCCGGCTCAAGGGCCCGACGCGCCCCCTCGTGACCGCGCGGCAAAGAATGGAGGTCCTGGCGGGCCTCGAATGCGTAGACTGGGTGACGAGCTTCAGCGCCGACACCCCGCTCGCGGTGATCCGCGCCGTCCTGCCCGACGTACTCGCCAAGGGCGGGGACTGGGCCCTCGACGAGATCGTCGGGCGTGCCGAGGTCGAAGCGGCCGGTGGACGTGTGGTGCGGCTGCGCGAAGTTCCCGGGGTCCGGACGACCACGCTGGTCGAGAAATCCGCGGGCCCGAAACGGAGCCGCCCCGTGAGGCGTCGGAAAGACTAGGCCTGGGCTCCGATCGAACCCGGCCCGAGGGGCGCCGAATGGATTCCGAGAGCGACATCGAACGGATGAGCGGCGACGAGGCCGGGACCAAACGTCTCCTCGAAGAGGTCGCGCGGGTCGTGGTCGGCCAGCACGAGATGGTCGAAGGCCTGCTGCTCGGGCTGCTCGCCGGCGGCCACGTGCTGGTCGAGGGCGTCCCGGGCGTGGCCAAGACGACGGCCGTCCGTACCCTGGCCGAGGTGCTGGGCCTCGGGTTCCGACGCGTCCAGTTCACGCCGGATCTCCTGCCCGGCGACCTGCTCGGCACGCCGATCTACCTGCACGAGCAGGGCCGCTTCGAACTCCAGGAAGGGCCGATCTTCACGCCGGTCCTGCTGGCCGACGAAATCAACCGCGCGCCGGCCAAGGTGCAATCGGCGCTGCTCGAAGCGATGGAAGAGCGCCAGGTGACGATCGGCGACCGCACGATCCCCCTGCCCGCGCCGTTCTTCGTGATGGCGACCCAGAACCCGGTCGAACTCGAAGGCACCTACCCGCTCCCCGAAGCCGAGCTCGACCGGTTCCTGCTGAAGATCCTCGTCGGCTACCCCGAGGCCGAGGAAGAAGCCCGGATCGTCGCGCGCGACGGCGAGGCCGCCCCGGACCTCGCGAGCCTGCTCGACGCGGAGGGCGTGCGGCGCCTCCAGGCGGAAGCCGCCGACGTCCACGTCGAGCCGAGCGTCGCGGACTACGCCGTGCGCCTGGTGCGCGCGACGCGGACGCCCGACGCCGTCGGTGCCACCCTGGCGGGCCGACCGGCCGGCGCGGCCGTCGCCCTCGGCGCGTCCCCGCGCGGGAGCGTCTTCCTCGTTCGCGCGGCCAAGGGCCGCGCCCTCCTCGACGGCCGGCGCTTCGTCACTCCGCACGACGTGAAGCGCATCGCCCCGGCGGTCCTTCGCCACCGCCTCGTCCTGTCCTACGAGGCCGAGGCCGACGGCATCACGGCGGACGACGTCGTGACCGCGGTGCTGGCCGCCGTCGAAAGCCCCTGACCGCCCCTCCATGGCCGCCCCCGCGCACGCAGCCGGAAACCCCAGGGACCGTTGGCAGACCTCGGCGGACGCGATGCCGGAGCTCGCGCGCGCCGCACGGGTGCTGGCCCTGCGCAGCCGCCGCATGGCGGCGAGCCTCTACGCCGGCGGCTACGCGAGCGCCTTCCGCGGCGCCGGGATCGAGTTCGACGAACTCCGCCCCTACACCCCGGGCGACGACGTGCGCAGCCTCGACTGGAACGCGACGGCCCGGCGCGGTCACCCCTACGTGAAGCGCTTCCGCGAAGAACGCGACCAGACCCTGACGCTGCTGCTCGACGTCTCGGCCGGCATGGGTTTCGGCACCACCGGCCGGAGCAAGGCCCAGACCGCTGCCGACGCGGCGGCCCTGCTGGCCGCGGCCGCGACCCACGCGGGCGATCGCGTCGCGCTGGTGACCTTCGCCGATGGCGTCCGCAGCGAACTCGCGGCCGGGCGCGGCGAGGGGCACGCGTGGCGGGTGATCCAGACCGCCGTCGCCGATGCGAGCGCCTGCGCCGGCGCGGCGGACGTCGAAGGCCTCGCGCGCCACCTCCACGCGCGCCGGGCGCGGCGCGGCATCCTCGTCCTGCTCTCGGACCTGCGCGACGACGGCGCACTGCCGCCGCGCGGCGGCGTCGGCCCCGGCCTCGCGAGCCTCGCACGGCACCGGGATCTGGTGACCGTCCTCCCCGTGGATCCGCGCGAACTCGCGCTCCCGGCGGCGGGGCCGGTGCGGCTGCGCGATGCCGCCGGCGGCGGGCCCTCCGGCGTTCTCCAGACCGGGCGACGGCGCGTCCGCGAAGCCTATGCCGCCGCGGCGCGCGCGCGCCGCGTCGACGTGACCCGCCGGGTGCGGAGCCTCGGGGCGGACTGCACCTGGCTGCGAACCGACCGGGACCCGCTGACCGCCCTGCTCGCGCTCGTTCGCGAGCGGAGTGCGCGCGGAGAGGGCGCGGCATGAGGGCCCGGACCGTGCTCGGCGCGCTCTTCGCTGGATGCGCTCTGCTTTCCTGCGGCGAAGCGCCCGAGCCCTCGCCGCCTCCGTCCGCAACCCACGGCGCGGTGGTCTTCGAGCCGCCGGCCCTGCGCGTGGGCGAGCTCGTGAAGATCGACGTCGTCGTCGTGACCGCGCCGGATCACCACCTTCCGCCGATCGAGTTCCCGAAGGAGATCCCGCCGCTCTGGCTGCTCGACGCCGAGCGCCGACCGGTGCAACGCGACGGCGGGCGCTGGACCCACACGACGCAGGTCCGTGCCCGCGTGCGCGACGTCCCGGGAGAATACGAATGGCCGGCGCGCGAGATCGCCGTCGAAGGGCCCGGGGGCGAAACGAGCACGCTCCGCCTCGAGGCGCGTCCCTTCGTCGTCGTCTCGGCTTCCGACGCACTGCCGGACCAGCTCGTGCCCTTCGGACTCCGCGACGCGCCGGAATCCGCGCCGCGCGGCCGGCTCCCCGCCTGGGGCTCGGCCGCCGCCGGCTCGCTCGCCACCCTGATCGCGCTGGCGGGCTGGCGCTTCCTGCGGAGACGCCGGGCCCGGGCCGCGGGTGCCGGCGAAGCGGAAGATACGACGCCCGCGTGGGAGCGAGCCGAGCGGGATCTGCGCCGGGCGCTGGCCGAAGCCGAGGCGGATCCGCGTGAAGCCGCCGACGCGGCGGCGCTGGCCCTCCGGCGCTACGCCGCCATCCGCAGCGCACGCCCTCTCGAAAGCCTCACGACCGAAGAGATCGCCGCGCGGCGGCCGCCGGGCCGCCTGCTCTCGCACTGGCCCGAGTTCGTCGCGCTGCTGCGGCGGCTCGACGCCCTGCGCTTCCCCGGCGGCGTCGACGAGCCGGCTTCGCGGGAAGCCCTGCGCGCCTGGTTCCAGGACGCCCTCGCCTTCGTCGCCCGCTCGGTGCGGCCGCGGGAGACGTGACCGTGCCCGCGGACTTCACCTTCCTGCATCCCGAGTGGTTCCTGCTGTGCGGGGCCGGCCTCCTCGCGGCGGCCGCCCTGCTCCGGCGGCGCGCGCGCGGCGCGAGCTGGCCGGCCTTCGCCGAGGCGCGCACCGCTGGTCTTCGCACCCGCGACCTCGAGCGGTTCGTTCGCGCCTTCCTCCGCGCCGGCGCGCTCGTGGCCCTGGCCCTCGTCTTCGCCGGTCCGACGAGCCTGCGCCCCTCGGCGCCACCCCCGGAGCTCGGGCTCGACCTCCTGCTCGTCGTGGACGCGTCCGGGAGCATGCAGGCCCTCGACGCGCAGATCGATGGCGAACCGGGAACCCGCCTGGCCCTCGCCCAGCGCACCGTCGCGCGCTTCGCCCGGACCCGCGCCGAAGCGGGCGACCGGGTCGGGCTCGTGGTCTTCGGCGACGACGCGTTCACGCAGTGTCCCCTGACCCAGGACGGCGCCCTGCTCGCGGCCGCCCTCGAACGCGTGCGGCCGGGCGTCGCCGGGAACGAGACGGCCCTCGGCGAGGCGCTCGCGCTCGCCGTCCGGCGCGTCACCGCACGCGGCGGCGCGTCCCCCGAAGGCCGTGTCGTCGTGCTCTTGACCGATGGCCGCAACACCACGGGCGAGATCCCCGTCGACGTGGCGATGGAGCTCGCGCGCGCGAGCCAGGTGCGGGTCCACACCGTCGGCATCGGCGGGGAGGGCCGCGTGGCGATGGGCGCCGCCGAGGGTGCGGCCGCGCGCGGGCTGCGCTTCGGCCGCCACGACCTCGACGCGGAAACGCTCGAGGCGATCGCGCAGCACACCGGGGGCCGGTTCTTCCGGGCGCGCAGCGGCGCGGATCTCGGCGCCGTCTACGAGGCCATCGACGCCCTCGAACGCGTCGAGCGGCCGGCGCGGGGGGAGCGCCTCGAGCGGCCCCGCCCGGAACCCTTCCTGGCCGCGGCCGGATGCTTCATCGCGCTCGAGCTGCTCGGGTTCTCCGTCCTGCGGCGGGTGATCTCGTGAGCCCGGGGGAGTGCCTCTCGTGAGCGCTTGGGAGTGCCTCCCGTGACCGCCTTCTTCGTCCGTCCCGAGTGGATCCCGGCGCTCGCGCTCGCGTGGCTCGGTCTCGCCGCCGCCGTCGCGATGGCCCGCGTGCGCGCCGCCCGGAGGCGTCGGCTCCTGTTCGGGAGTTCGGCCCGCGGAGGCGCCGGCGGAGCGAGAGAACTCCTCCTGCTTGCCGCGCTCGCCGCGGTGGCGATCGCCGCCCTCGGGCCGCGCTCGGGTACGCGCGTCGAACGGGTCTCGGCCTCGGGCCTCGACGTCGTCGTGTTGCTCGACGTCTCGCGCAGCATGGACGCGCGCGACGTCCCGCCGAGCCGGCTCGACCGCGCGCGCCGCGCGGCCGAGGGACTGCTCGCCGGCCTCGCGCCGGGCGACCGCGCCGCACTGGCCGCCTTCGCGGCGCGCGGCGTGCTGGTCGCGCCGCTCAGTCACGACCACGCCGCCCTCGCCGGATTGCTTCCCGCCCTCGACACGACCCTCGTGCGGCCCGGCGCCTCGCGCCTCGGCGCCGGCGTCGCCCGCGCCCTCGAAGCCTTCGACCCCGGCAGTGAGCGGCCCCGCGTGCTCGTCGTCCTCTCGGACGGCGAAGACGCCGACGCCACGCCCGACCTCGGACGGGCCGAACTCCTGCGCGACGGTGTGCGGGTCGTCGCGGTCGGCTTCGGAAGCGAAGAGGGCGCCGCCATCCCGAACCAGGGGCTCGAACTGCGCGACCGGCGCGGCCGCCCCGTCCGAACGCGGCTCGACACCGAGCGGCTCTTCGCCCTCGCCTCGGCCACCGGCGGCGAGCTGCTCGCGACGGACCGCTTCGGCGCCGTCGACGAAGCCGCCCTGCTCGCGGCCGTCCGCCGCGACGCCGCCCTCGCGGCCGAGACCGGCTTCATCGAGCGGCGCGTCCCCGCCGTCCGAACGGTGCCCGTGGCGGCCCTCGCCCTGGCGCTCCTGCTCTTCGATGCGCTCCGCCGCCCGGGCGGCGCGGGCCGGCCCGGCCGCGCCGGATCGTTCGGAACGTTTTCCTGGCCGACGCTGCGCATCCCGAGCGCGGGGCGCGCCGGGATCCTCGTCGCGCTGGGTCTCGTCGCCGCAGCTCCGGGCTCGGCCCCCCGCGACCAGCGCGCCTTCGAGCGGGGGTTGGCCCTGGCGGACGCCGGGCATTGGCTAGAAGCCGAACGCGCCTTCCGCGCCGCGGCCCTGCTCGGTACCCGAGCCGAGCGAAGCGCGCGAGCGTACTACGGCGCCGGGGTGGCCGCGCTGGAAGCGGGCCGCTTCGAGGCCGCGCGCGACGCCTTCTTCGAGGCCGTGGCGCTCGCGCCCGAGGATCTCGAGGCGCGCTTCAATCTCGAGTGGACGCTCCAGGCGCTCGAAGCGAATCCGCCGCCGCCTCCGCCGCAGCCGAGCCCTTCCGAAGCCGACGCTTCGTCCCCCGAGCCGCCCGACGATTCGAGCGACGAGACCCCCGAACCCGAGCGTGCCCGCCTTCCCCCGCCGCCCGAACTCACCCCCGAAGAGGTCGCGCGTTTCCTCGAACGCACGCGCGACGACCCGACGCGCGCGCTGCGCGGGCTTCGCGAGAACGACCCGCGCGCCGAGGGTTCCCCCTGGTGACCGCGCGTCGAAGGCTCGTCCTCCGTGCGCTGCTACTTGCGAGCGTCTTGGTGCTTCCCGGCCCTTCCGCGGGAGCGGAGTGCCTCGTCTCCGCCCGCCTCGAACCCTCGGCGGGCTTCGTCGGACAGCCGATCCTCCAGCGCACGGTCACCGTGCGTCCGGCGGAGGCGGACTTTCGCTGGACCGTGGCGCGCCGCTACCCGGGCTTCCGCGTCGAGCGGCTCGAGGCACGATCGACCACGTCGCGCGTCGAGTCCCCCTCGGGCTCGACGCTCCGCACCGAGGAGCGCGTGTGGCTCTTCCCGGTCCGCGCGGGCGAGCTCACGCTCCCGGCGGCCGGCATTCGCTGCGGCGAGCAGGAGGCGGTGCTTCCGGCCGCCGTCTTCGAGGCCCGCCCGCCCCCGGCGGCGGGACGGCCCGAAGGGTTCACCGGCGTCGTCGGACCGACGGCGGTTTCGGTTCGGGTCGCTCCGGAACTCCGGTTCGGGGAAAGCACCCGGCTCCACGTGTTCATCGAAGGAAGGGCGGACCTCTCGCTCGCGCGGGTGGAGCTCCCCCTCGACCCCGCCCGGGCCGAGGTCTTTCCGCGGCCGGCGCGCCTCACCTTCCAGGGGACCCAGGCCCTCCGGACCGTCCGCACCCAGGGCTTCGACCTCGTCCCGCGGGCGCCCGGACTCCTGCGCATCCCGGCGCTCCGCATCCCGTGGTTCGACCCTGAGACGGAACGGTATGCCGTAGCCGAAAGCGAGCCAGTGGAGGTCCGCGTCCACGAGGGCCCCGGCGCACGCGAGCCCGCTCCCCAGGGAGGAGCCCCCGCCGCGTCGGCGCAGGAACCCGCCGCCGCCTCCCCATCGGGCGCGGCCCGCGCGATCGGGCCGGGCATGGCCGCCGTCGTTCTCGCATTCGGGTTCGTCGCCGTGCTGGCCGTGCGCGCCGTGAGAGCGCGACGAGCTCGTGACGGCACGCTGCGAACGGTTCGCGCCGCCCTGCGTGAGGCGGACAGCGCCGAGAGCCCGGAAGCCCGCCTGGCGGCGCTCGAACGGGCCGTCCGCAGCATCGTCGACGCCGCGCCGCCGGGGTTTCGCCGCGGCGCGGACGGGCATGGGACCCAGCCTTCGCTAGAGGCTTTCCCCGACGCGACGCCGGCCGCATGCGAAGACGCCCTCGCGTCGCTCGAGCGCGCGCGCTTCGCGGGCGATGCACACGCCGTCGACGCCGACGCGATCCGAGCGCTCTTCCGCCGCCGTCGCTAGCGGACGCTCGCACGGCGTCGGCATCGAACGACACAATGTCCCCACGGCATTCAAGCGGAACGCAGGACGCTCCGATACCTCCGCATGGAGGAGCGGGTGCGGATGTGGAAGGCCTTGCTGGTCGAAAGCTCAATCGAATGTGCAGAGATCGTCGCTGCGGCCCTCGGCAACGACTTCGACGTGACCTCCGTGGCGTCAATCGAGGCCGCGCGCCAGCGCATCGCCTCCGACCGCTTCGACGCCGTCGTCGTGAACGTTCGCCTGCCGGACGGGGACGGCTTCGCCCTCTGCCGTGAACTCCAGCAGCAGGAACGCCACGCGGATACGGCGATCGTCTTCGTTTCCTCGGGAAGCGACACCGAAGACCGCATCCACGCCTTCTCGGTGGGCGCCGACGACTTCGTCGAGCAGCCCCTCGATGGCCGCGAACTCCACGCGCGGGTGATGGCTCGCCTGCGCCGGCTCCAGGGCCGGCGCGAGTCGAGCGCACACTTCGAGCGCGGCGACCTCCGCCTCGATCTGACCCTCCAGCGTGCCTTCCTGAACGGGAGCGAAGGCGAGGAAGAGCTCGACCTGACGCCCCACGAGTTCCGACTGCTCTTCCAGCTCGCTCGGGAGGAGAACCAGCCCGTCTCGCGGGAAGAACTGATGAGCGCGGTGTGGGGCAACGTCGTGGTCTACGAACGCACCATCGACAGCCACCTCTCGAACCTGCGCAAGAAGCTCGGCCTGCGCTCGAACTACATCCAATCCGTGCGGGGCATCGGCTACCGCTTCAGCACGCAGTAACCGGAAACCCTCCCATGCCCCGTCGCGTCCTGATCGTGGAAGCCCACGCTGCGCCGGACCCGGTCCTGCGCGAAGGCCTCAGCGCCATCGACCCCGCCTTCGAGATCGACTCGACCTCGAGCGTTCCGAGCGCCGTCGAACGCCTCTCCGAGATCGGATACGACCTGATCGTGGCCGACGACGTGCTCGAAGGCGCGCGCGCCGGACTCTTCTTGCGCCACCTCTGCGAACGCCGCTTCCCGACCGTGCCGTTCGTGCTGCTCTCCTCCTCGGCGGAAGAGAGCCCGGAGCCGGCGTTGCTTCGGCGGCCACTCTCCGTGGACCGCGTCCGCGAGCAGATCGAACGGCTCCTCGGGCGCTGACCCGAGTTCACCCGGAGCGCTGCGCGCGCTCCTCGAGCCAGCCGGCCGCCTTCCTCGCCTCCTCCGGCCGATTCACGTTCCACAGCGCCCGCCCTTCGGGGTCCGCCGCGCGCAGAGCGTCGCCTTCGAGGGGATGGAACCCGACGTCCTCGAGCACGCCGCGCAGGGCGAGGCTTCCCGACGCCAGCCGCGCTGCGGCCGCGGAGAGCACGGGCTCCCGCCGGTAGCGCGCACACAGGGGGTGGATTCCGCCTTCGTCGCGCGGCACCACCGCCGCCGCCTCGGGCGCGACGGCCAGCGCACGCAACAGGTCCGGCGTCACGAGCGGGAGATCCGTCGCGAGGACCAGCACGTACTCGGCTCGCGAAGCGTCGAGCGCGGCGACCAGGCCGCGCAGGGCGCACTGGGGCCCTTCGGGGTCGGGGATGCGATGGCCGCGGGTGGTCTCGGGCGGCGCGCCGCCGACGAGGTAGAGCGTCTCGCAGACCCTCGCGACCGCCCGCGCGACGTGCTCCACGCTCGGCAGGCCCGCGAACTCGAGCGTGGCCTTGTCGGTGCCCATGCGCGAGGAAGCACCGCCCAGGAGGACGGCGCCGTCGAGCGAAGCGCGGACCGGGAACCGCGAAGCGCTCACCGAGGATCGCGCGGCGCGCTCACGGAGCGCCCGCATCGTCCGGTGCGCCACCGAGGAAGTCGTCGTCGAGCAGGAGCACCCGGGCGCAGTCGCCTTCGGCCAGGCGCGTCGCCGTTTCCGGGAAGACGAGCAGGCCGTGGGCGCGGGCCATCGAGCGGAGCACCCCCGAGCTCTGGTTCCCCGTGGTCCGCGCGACGACGCGGCCTTCGCGGCGCTCGAGACGCACGCGGACGTAGTGCGCGCGGCCGGCCTTCTTGGTGAGCGTCTCGCCGAGGACGACGTCGAGGACCGGCCGGTCAAGGGCGCTCCAGCCTGCGAGACGCAACAGCACCGGCCGGACGAGCAGCTCGAAGGTCACCATCGCGGAGACCGGATTGCCGGGAAGGCCGAAGACCAGCGGGCCGCGGCCGTCGGCGAAGCGGCCGAAGACGAAGGGGTAGCCGGGCTTCACGCGCACGCCCCAGAACTCGAGCTTGCAGCCGAGCGCCTCGAGCACGCTGCGCACGTGGTCGCGGTCGCCGACCGAGACGCCCGCGGAGCTCACGAGGGCGTCGCAGGCGAGGCCGGCGCGCAGGCGGCGCTCGATGTCCGCGGGCTCGTCGCGGGCGATCCCGAGGTAGCGCGGCTCGGCGCCGATCTCGCGGCACTGGGCGGCCAGCGTGTAGGAGTTCGAGGAGACGATCTTGCCGCCGGTGACGTCGCCGTCCGGTTCGACCAGCTCGTCGCCGCCCGAGAGCAGCGCCACCCGGGGCCGCCGATGCACGGCCAGCTGGGTGCGGCCGAGGGAGGCGATCATCCCGAGATGCGCCGGGCGCAGGCGCTCGCCGGCGACGAAGACCTCGTCCCCCGCCGCGACGTCCTCGCCCGCGCGGCGCACGTTCTCCCCGGCCGGCACGCCGACGTCGATGCGGACGCGATCCCCCGTGCGCTCGGTGTCCTCCTGGCGGACGACGGCGTCCGACCCGGGCGGAACGGGCGCGCCGGTGAAGATGCGGGCCGCCTCGCCGGGAGCCAGGGGGCGCGGCGCGTGCCCGCCGGCGGGCACCTCGTAGACGACCGGCAGTTCCGCCGGGGGGGCCGCCACGTCCGCCGCGCGCACGGCGTATCCGTCCATGGCGGAGTTGTCTTCCGGGGGGAGGGTCCGTCCGGAGCGCACCGGCTCGGCGAGCACCCGGCCGAGGGCTTCCGCGGCGGGCACCGTCTCCGCTCCGAGCGGCTCGGCCGCGTCGAGCACGAAACGGCGGGCCTCTTCGACGCTGAGCCCTTCCCTCATGGCCGGACCCTACCCCGCACGCGCGCCTCGGCCAAGGCCGCTCGACGCAGCGCGGCAGAGCGGCTAGCCTGCCCAAATAATAGGCACTCACCCGCCGATCTTCTTTGATTTCGGTGGGTTGCGCGGGCCGAGGGGCGGCGCGAAGCGAGGGGGCCGGATTGCAGAACCTGGCTCTCGTGATCGACGCGCTGCTCTCTGGCGTCGTGGTGATCGACGCCGGCGGGACGGTGCGGGAGATGAACACCGCCGCCTGCCGGCTGCTCATGACCTCGGCCGAGACGGCGCGGCGGCGGCCGGTCGAGCAGGTGCTCGGCCGCGAGCTCTCCCGCTACGTGCGCACGGTCCTCGCCGAGGGCCGCGGCCTCGTCGAGAACGAGATCCTGCTCGAGCCGCGGGTCGGCGACGCGACCGGCTCGGGCAACCGGCTCGTCGAGATCGCGGTCTCGCCGTTCCGGGACGCCGAGGAGCGCGGCGACGGCGTGGTCCTCGAGATCCGGGACCGGAGCATCCAGCGGGAGCTGCTCGACGCGGAATCCGAGCGCCACCGCATGACTTCCTTCGGACGCATCGCCGCGGGCATCGCCCACGAGGTGAAGAACCCGCTCGGCGGGATTCGCGGCGCCGGTGAACTCCTGGCCCGGCGCTCGGACGACCCGCGGGCCAAGAAGACCGCCGAGCTCGTGATGCGCGAGACGGACCGCATCAGCGCGCTGCTCGACGACTTCATGGAGCTCGCCCGCGACGAACGCCTGCGCCCGAGGGCCGTGAACCTCCACCGCGTGCTCGACGACGTGCTCGACCTCCACGACCTGGATCCGCTCTCGGAGGGCGTCGAGATCGTCCGGCTCTACGACCCCTCGATCCCCGAGCTGATGGCGGACCGGGACCGCCTCGCCCAGATCTTCCACAACCTCGTGCGCAACGCGCTCCAGGCGATGAACGAGGGCGAACCCCAGGGCAACGCGCGCCTCGAGATCCGCACGCGCATCGACCTCGCGCTGCGGCTCGCCACCGGCGAGCGGTCGCGCGGCCCCGCCGTCGAGATCTCCATCCGCGACAGCGGGCCCGGGATTCCGGACGACCTGCGCGACCGCATCACCGAACCCTTCTTCACCACGCGCGCGGCCGGCACCGGCCTCGGCCTGGCGATCGCCCAGCACTGGGTCGCGGGCCACGGTGGGCGCCTCGCCCTCGAGGGCGAGCCCGGCAAGGGCACGCGCGCCCGGGTGCACCTCCCCCTGCGAACCGCCGGAGAACCCACATGAGCGAGCGAACGACGCCCTGGCTCGCCGGAGCAAGATTATGAGTGAGCGAACGACGCCCTGGCTCGCCGGAGCAAGACCATGAGTGATCCCGGAACGCAAAGCCCGCCCGGAGAGCGCGCCCGCGTCCTCGTCGCGGACGACGAAGCCTCGATCCTCGAGAACATGCAGGAGTGGCTGGCGGACGAAGGCCACGAGGTCGTGACCGTGAGCGACGGCGAGGCCGCCTTCGAAGCGCTCGCGGGCCAGGACTTCGACGTCGCCTTCCTCGACATCCGCATGCCGGGCGCAACGGGACTCGAGGTGCTCGAGCGCGTGCGCACGCTCGGCAGCCAGACCGCGATCGTCGTGATGACGGCCGAGAGCACCTTCGACAACACGATGGAGGCGATGAAGCTCGGCGCCCTCGACTACCTGCGCAAGCCGTTCGCGCTCTCCGAAACGAGCCTCCTCGTCGCGAAGGCCCTGCGCAACCGCGACCTCGAGCGCGAGGTGCGGTTGCTGCGGCGCGAGGCCGGCTCCGTCCCCGTGACCGACCGGCTGATCGGGCGCTGCAACGCCATGCTCGAGGTGTTCAAGACCGTGGGCAAGGTCGCGGCCAGCGACATCCCGGTGCTCGTGACGGGCGAAACGGGCACGGGCAAGGAGCGCGTCGCCCGCGCCATCCACGAAGCGAGCGACCGGGCCGGCGAGCGCTTCGTCGCGGTGAACACGGCGGCCATCCCGCGCGAGCTGCTCGAGAGCGAACTCTTCGGCCACGAACGCGGCGCCTTCACGGGCGCCGTCGATGCCCGGCCCGGACGCTTTCGCGAGGCATCGGGCGGCACGCTGCTCCTCGACGAGATCGGCGACATGGCCATCGACCTCCAGGCCAAGCTCCTGCGCGTACTCCAGAACGGCGAGGTCACGTCGGTGGGCGGCCGGCGCGCGGACCGCGTCGACGTGCGCGTCGTCGCGGCGACTCACCGCGACCTCGACCAGATGGTCCGGGAGGGACGCTTCCGCGAAGACCTCCTCTACCGGCTGCGCATCGTTCCGATCCACCTGCCCGCCCTGCGCGAGCGCCAGGACGACGTCCGCGGCCTCGCCGAGCACTTCACCACCCTCTACGCGGAGGAGCTCGTGGGCGCGCCGCGCTTCCTGTCCGAGGCGGCCCTCGAACACCTGGCCCACCACCCGTGGCCGGGAAACGTGCGCGAGCTCGAGAACGCCGTGAAGCGCGCGCTCGTGCTCGCCTCGGGGGAGGTGCTCTCCCCGGACGACTTCGGCTTCCTCGACGCGCCGGTCGTCGAGGCGGAGGAGCCGGGCTCGATGAACGACCTCATCGGCGAGGCCCTCGATGCGGCGCTCGAAGCGCCCGAAGGGACGAGCGACGTGCACCGGCGCCTCGTCGAGAGCGTCGAGCGCCCGCTCATCGCGGCGGCCCTCGAGCGCACCGGAGGCAACCAGATCCGCGCCGCGGCCCTGCTCGGAATCAACCGCAACACGCTGCGCAAGAAGATCGTCGAGCTCGGCATCACGCTGCCGGGCCGGGACTGAGGAGGGCGGCCTGAAGCCCTCCCTCGCGCAGCGCCGGGGGCTCATGGTCCTGGCCGACGACGACCCGCGCTGGAAGTGGGACCCGGTCGAGCAGGCCGAGGCCGCCTGCCGGGGCGGCGCCGCCGTCGTCCAGCTGCGGGCGAAGCATGCGACGGACCGTCAGTGCCTCCGCTTCGCGGAGGCGATCCGCCGCGAGACCGAGCGCGCCGGCGTGCTCTTCTTCGTGAACGACCGCTTCGATCTGGCCCTGCTGGCCGGAGCCGACGGCGTGCATCTCGGCCGCGGGGACCTGCCCGTCGAGCGCCTGCCGGCGGCCGCTCGCGAGCGCCTGCTCCTCGGCGCGTCGACCCACGAGCCGGCCCACTGGGCCGAGGCCGCGCGGCTCCCGCTCGACTACGTCGCCTTCGGTCCGGTCTTCGGCACCGAATCGAAGGCTTCCGCCTACGGCGCGCGCGGGCTCACCGCCCTGGCCGAAGCCGTCCGCGCCGCGGCGCCGCGGCCGCTCGCCGCGATCGGCGGCATCGACCGGGAGAACGTCGGCGCGGTCGCGGCTGCAGGCGCCCGCTTCGCCGCGGTGATCTCGGCGGTCGCCGCGGCAGACGACCCCGCCGCCGCGGTCCAAGAACTCGCCGCGGCTTTCGCTCCCGATCAGTAGAATCCGTCTCCATGGACGAGATCGGCCTGCGCGCCCTTTCCGGCTTCGGCCTCTTCGTGATGATCGGCATCGCCTGGCTCGCCTCGAACGACCGGCGCGCCTTCCCGTGGCAGACGGTGCTGTTCGGCGTCGGCGCGCAGCTCGGTCTCGCGCTGCTGCTCCTGCGAACGCCCGTCGGGCGGGCCTTCTTCGCCGCGGTGAACGGCGTCGCCGAGGCCATCCTCTCGGTCACCGAGGCGGGTTCGCGTTTCATCTTCGGCTCGCTCTACGACGTCGGCCCGTCCTTCCTGATGACCGTCTTCCCGATCATCATCTTCATGGGGAGCCTCTACGGGGTCCTCTATCACCTGGGCGTGATCCAGGTCTTGATCCGCGCCATGGCCCGGGCGCTCTCGCGGACGATGCGGCTCTCGGGCGCGGAGAGCCTCGCGGCCGTCGCGAACATCTTCGTCGGCATGGCGGAATCCGCGCTGCTCGTCCGCCCCTACGTGAACGGCATGACGCGCTCGGAGCTCTTCACCCTGATGACGACGGGCATGGCCACCGTCGCGGGCTCGGTGCTCTTCGCCTACGTGACGATGCTCGGCGGCGGCGACTTCGCCGGGCACCTCGTGACGGCGAGCCTGCTCTCGGCGCCGGCCGCGATCCTGCTCGCGAAGGTCATGGTCCCCGAGACCGAGGTGCCGGAGACCGCGGGCGGGGCGGAGACCACGGTCGAGGTGCCCACCGTCAACGTGATCGACGCGGCGGCCTCGGGCGCCATCGACGGGCTCAAGCTCGGCGCCTTCGTCGGCGCCATGCTGATCGCCTTCGTCGCCCTGGTCGCCTTCGCGAACGGAGCGCTCGGCCTGGCCGGGAGCGTCGTCGGCATCGAGGGGCTGACCCTCGAGCGCGTGCTCGGGGTCCTGCTCGCCCCCCTCGCCTTCGTCATGGGGATCCCCTGGAGCGAGGCCACCCAGGTGGGATCGCTCCTCGGAGTGAAGACGGTGCTGAACGAGTTCCTCGCCTACCAGCAGCTCGGCGGCATGATCGAGCAGGGCTTGCTCTCCGAGCGCACCGCGGTGATCGCCTCCTACGCGCTTTGCGGCTTCGCCAACTTCGGCTCGCTCGCGATCCTGATCGGGGCGATGGAATCCGTCGCCCCGGGGCGCCGCAGCGACATCGCCCGGATGGGCTTCACCTCGATCCTCTCGGGCTCCCTCGCCACCTTCATGACGGGCTGCGTGGCGGGCCTCCTCCTCTAGCCGCCCTCGCTGTAACCCGGCCCGGCCTTCGTTCGTACAAGGGGTGGCGATCCAGGCCTGACGCTCTGGACCCATCGAAAGCGCTCTGGACCCATCGAAAGGAACGAAGAATGCGAATCGCCTTGCGCACCGGAATGCTCGCCCTGGCCGTCCTGGCCCTCGCTGCCGGCCAGGCCTCCGCCGGCGAAGTCTCGGCGAAAGCGGACGCCACCAAGCCCTTCCTCGTGAAGATCCATGCGGATTGGTGCGGGACCTGCACCAAGCTGAACGCCACCTGGGAGGCCCTCGAGGAGACGGTCGGCAGTGAAGCCCGCCTCGTGATCCTCGACGTGACCGACAAGCCGGCTCTCGAGGCGGCCCAGGCCGAGGCCGACCGGCTCGGCATCGCCGCCTTCTTCGCCGAGTACAAGGCCCGCACGGGCACCGTCGCGGTGCTGCGCGGCGACGACCGCAGCAAGGTCGCCGCGATGAAGGGCGTGACCGACGCCGCGAGCTACGAGGCACCCCTGGCCGAGGCCCGCGCGAACCCGTCCTGAACCACGCGGGCGTCGAGCCCGCGGAGCCCTGCCATGGCCGTCGCCGACGTCTCTGCACCCCTGCCGCTCTGGCGACACCGGGCCTTCGGGTTCGTGCTCGCCGCCAGCGCGCTGGCGGCGGCCACGGCCGGGCTCTGGTGGACCCCGCTCGCCTCGCTGCTGACGGATCTCGAGTTCGCGGCGGCGCGCCTGCTTCCGGAGCAGAGCGTCGCCAGCGCCGCATGGTTCGTGCTGCCCGCGGCGGGGCTCGCCGCCGGCCTGCTCGCGAGCCTCTCCCCCTGCGTGCTTCCGCTCGTCCCGCTGAACGTCGCCTACATCGGGGCCGCGGACGCGAGCGGGGCGCGGGCGGCGCTGCTCTCGGCGCGCTTCGTCCTGGGAGCGGCCCTCGCGCTCGCCGTGCTCGGCCTCGCGGCGGACCTCGCGGGCTTCGTGCTGATCTCCCAACGCGGGCCGATGCTCGTCCTCGTCGGCGGACTGCTCGTCTACCTCGGGCTGGCCTCGCTCGAGCTCGTGCCGGTGCCCTTCGCGGGCCAGGCGCTCGGTGGAAACTCCCGCCTCGGCCCCGTCGGCGCGGGCGCGACCTTCGCCCTGCTCACCTCGCCGTGCCAGAGCCCGCTCCTCGGCGGGGTCCTCGCGGCATCCTCGGCCCAGGGCGTGGCGGGCCTCTCGGTCGTCACCATGCTCGCCTTCGCCGTCGGCTACACGGCGCTGGTCTTCCTGGCGGGCGTCTTCGGGGGCGGCCTGGTCGCGAGGCTCCGCCGCGGGTCCTTCGAAGCGCCGCGCGCGGGTGCGGCCGCGCTCCTCCTGGTGATCGGCGCGAGCTTCGTGGCGGCGGGGATCGCCTGGTTCTGAAGCGCGCCCGGGCGCGGCCGCCCGGCCCTGCGATTCATCCTTGCGCGAGCGTCGACCGGGCCTGCATGATCGGCCTGCGCCCAGGAGGCTCGCCATGTCCCCGGTGCTCTCGATCGTCCTGCTCTGGCTCGGCTTCGCCGGGACCCACATGTGGCTCTCGAGTCACGGACTGCGGCCGCTGCTCGTGGCGCGCTTCGGCGACATGGGCTTCCAGGTCCTCTACTCGATCGTTTCGTTCCTCTTCTTCGTGCCTCTCGTCTGGGTCTACCTCGGGCACCGCCACGAAGGCGCGTGGCTCTGGACCGTCACCATGACCCCGGCCCTCACCTGGGCGCTCTACGCCCTCATGACCGTCGGGGTGATCCTGATGGTGGCGGGCATCGTCTCGCCCTCCCCGATGTCGATGACCGCCGGCGGGGCGACGCCGGACGTCCGCGGCGTCCACCGCATCACCCGCCACCCGCTCTTCATGGGCCTCGGCTGGATCGGTCTCTGGCACCTCGTCGCCAACGCGAGCGCGACGGACGTCGCCTTCTTCGCGGGGCTGCCGCTGTTCGCGATCGTCGGCTGCCGGCACCAGGAGCTGCGCATGAAGGCCGACCGCGGCCCCGAGTTCGGCGCCTACCTCGAGGCGACCTCCTTCCTGCCCTTCTCGAGCGCGGCCGCCTTCCGCGGCCTCACCGAGATCCCGCTCTGGGTCTACGCCGTGGGCGTCGGGGCCTCGGCGGGAATGCGCTGGCTCCACTAAACCGGCTCCCCGGGGGGCTCCTCAAGAATTCACCCGGCTGCCCGGAGCTGCGGCTCTAGACATTACATCAATGGCAGAACCAGACCTTCCGATGTAATGTCTGCCGCCATGGAGCCGTCTCCCAAGAGCCTGATCCTCGACCTCCTCTCGACCCTCCGCCGGGGCGCCATGCCCGTGCGCGCGCTGGTCGCGGCGGGCGAGCGCTTCGGCATCCCGGAGAACAACCTGCGCGTCGCCCTGGCGCGGCTGCTGCGCTCCGGGCAGGCCGAGCGCGACGAGCGCGGTCGCTACCGGATCGGCGCTGCCGGCCAGGGCGTGAACCGGCGCGTCTCGGGCTGGCGGGACGTCGAGCAGCGCATCGTGCCCTGGCGGGGCGACTGGGTCGCCGTGATGACGGCCGCGAGCCGGCCCGGCGGGCGAGCGCGCGCACGGCGCGACGAACGCGCGCGGCGGCTGCTCGGATTCGCTCCTTTCGAAGCGGGCCTCGAGCTGCGCCCGAACAATCTGGCGGGCGGGGCCGCGGCGCTGCGCGAAGACCTGCTCCACCTCGGCCACGACCCGTCGGCGCTGGTCGTGCGGCTCGCGGACCTCGACGAGGCGCGCGACGTCCGGGCCCGGAGCCTCTGGGGTGCGGAAGCCCTGACCGCGGAGCTTCGCGGAATCCGCGAGGGCATCGAAGCCGGTCTCGATCGGCTGCCGGACCTCCCGGACGGCGAGGCGATGGTCGAATCTTTCCGCGTCGGCGGCCGCGCGCTGCGCGCCATCGTCCTCGACCCGCTGCTCCCCGACGAGCTGGTCCCCGGCGACGAACGCCGCGCCCTCGTCGCCGCGATGAAGCGCTACGACCGCCTGGGCCGGGATGCCTGGCGCGGCTTCATGGAAGCCCACGGCGTGCTCTCCGAGCGCGCCCCCCTCGATACCCGCATGACCGACCGGCCGCTCGCGGCCGCTCACGGAGAAGCTGCATGAGTGATGTCTACGTGACCGAACCCGCCGAGAAGCTCTCGCCCTGGCCCTGGCGCGACTACCTCTCGAAGGAGGAGCTCGCCGGCCTTCGGGAGATGGAGGACTGGCGCTCCTGGCTCTCGGTGGCCGTCAACTGGGGCCTCGTCTTCGCCTCGATGGCGCTCGTCGCGGCCTGGCCGAATCCGCTCACCGTGCTGCTCGCGGTGTTCGTGATCGGCGCGCGCCAGCTCGGCATGGCGGTGATGATGCACGAGGCCGCGCACTTCTCGCTGTTCTCGAACAAGCGCACGAACGATTGGGTCGCCGAGTGGCTCTGCGCGTTCCCGGTCTGGACGGATCTCGTCTCCTACCGCCAGTACCACATGGCCCACCACGCCAAGACCTGGACGCGGGAGGATCCGGACCTGAACCTCGCGCAGCCGTTCCCCGTCACGCGGGCGAGCCTGCGCCGCAAGATCTGGCGGGACCTCTCCGGCCAGACCGGCTGGAAGCGCGCGAAGTACACGGTCCTGCGCGACCTCGGCCTCCGGCAGGGCAAGATGAAGCGCACCCACGGCACGACGCGGGCCTTCCGCGGGATGATCCTCACCAATCTGGTGCTCTTCGGCGTGCTGGCGGCGGCGGGGCACCCGGCGCTCTACCTGCTCTGGCTGGCAGCGTTCTTCACGACGAACATGCTCGTGACGCGCATCCGCGCCATCGCCGAACACAGCATGACGACGGACCCGAGCAGCCCGCTGCAGAACACGCGCACGACGCGGGCGAACTGGCTCGAGCGGCTGTTCATCGCGCCCAACGGCGTGAACTATCACCTCGAGCACCATCTGCTCATGACCGTGCCCCACTACAAGCTCGGGGAGATGCACGAGCTGCTCTGCGCCCGGGGCGCCCTCGACGGGGCGAACGTCGCGCACGGCTACCGGGAGGTGCTGTCCCGCGCGGCCTCGAAGGACCGGCGGCTCGACGGCCCGAACCCCCACACGAGCGAAGAGCACGGGCGGGCCTTCTTCTAGGCCGGGAATCTCACGCCAACGAAAACGGGGCGCCCTCTTTCGAGGACGCCCCGTCATTTTTCAGGCTCCGCCGCGAGCTAGAACGTGACGTGGACCGCCGCGCCGCCCATGGTGGGCACGAGCTTCCAGTCCCACTTGCGGCTGGTGCGGTTGCCGAAGCGCTGCTGGTACTCGGCGTAGTCCTTGTCCGCGTACCACGGCGAGGACATGATGTTCGCCGTACCGACGGCGATGCCGAGCAGCGTGGCGGAGAGCGCGTCGCTCGGAGCGCCGAGGCCCCAGACGATGGCGCCGCCTGCGAGGTTCACGAGCACGTTGGCCGCGTGGGCCTTCGTCGACCAGCGGCGATCCGCGGCCTTGGCGTTCTCCACCAGCAGCTCTTCGGCCTTGGCGAGCTTGCGCGCCTTGGCTTCGCGGCTGGTCCCGCCCATGGCGCGAATCGGGTCTGCACCCTGGCGGCCCGGGTGGGGCGAGAGCAGCATGCGGGCGACGCCGCCGGCGGCCTTCACGGCCGAGACGACGTAGTCCGCCTGGTGCTCGTTGTCTTCGGAGAGCCCGGCGCGCAGCGACTGGACGACCAGGCCGGCGCCGTAGAAGCCCGTCCATCCCCACTGCCAGTAGTAGGCGTGCTTGCGGTGGGCATCGAGGCGCTCCTCGATGAAGGCGATGCGTGCGTCGAGCTCGGAGCTGCTCAGACTCGACGGGTTGACGGTGAAACCGCTCCCGCCCATGTCGTCGGCCGTGGCCGCGCCGGAGATCCCGAGCGACAGGACCAGAGTGATGGTGAAGAGCTTGCTGATGAATCGCACGGATTCCCCCTCCCGGTGCGTCAAAGTGAGTGCGTCGGCGACGCAGCCCTGTTTTACCGAACATCGGTCGAAGGTGCCGAAAAGTTTTCCTCTTTCGGCGTTCTCCCGGATTCGATGCGTTCGGATGAAGCGGATCCGGGGCCGACCGTGGCGACATCCCCCCGCGCTCGCGCGATTCCGCTTGACGGCCCCGAGGGTGCTGCGCTCCCATGGGCGGGCGCCACCGGAGACCCGATGACCCCCACCGCCGTCCACCACGTTTCGCTCTCCGTGAGCGACCTCGAGCGCTCGCGCGCCTTCTACGAGGGCGTCCTCGGCCTCGAGACGATCCCCCGGCCCGAGATGGGCCTCGGCGGCGTCTGGTACGGGGTCGGCAACGCCGAGCTCCACTTGATCGTGACGCCGGAGGGTGTCGACACGGGCTCGCGGCCGCCGGGCAACAACCCGGTCGCGCCGCACTTCGCCTTCGCCGTCGAAGACTGGGAGAAGACCCGGGAGCACCTCGCCTCCCACGGACTCGACGTTCTGGCGCCGAGCGCCGAGCGCGGCCAGATGTGGGTCCAGGACCCGGACGGCTACATCCTCGAGTTCATCGTTCCGCCGGCGTCATGAAGGGCCCGCGTACGCTCCGGCCGGCGGCGGGCCGAACCCACCTGCTCGTCGTCGCGAGCTTCACCGCGCTGCTCGGCAACCAGCCGTGCGGACCCATTCCGGGCGATGCGCTCGAAGGCTCCGTCCACACCGAGCCCGTCACGGACTGGTCCTTCAGCGATGCCCATTCCCGCTGCGTGCTCGAGGTGCGGCCCGAGGATCCGCACTCGGTCACGACCTCCTGCTTCGCGGACGGCGACGTGATCTACGTGCCGGCGATCATGGGGGACAGCAAGCGCTGGACGAAGTGGGCCACCGCGGACCCGAGCGCCCGCCTCCGGATCGGCGACACGATCTACCCGGTCACCATCGAGCGCATCGAGGACGAGCGCGAGCGTGTTCACGCGGCGAAGACCGGCTACCGCAAGTACCAGGAAGAGGAGCCCGAGCCGGGCTGGGAGCCGTCCGAGGACCGCTGGTACTTCCGGCTGCGCTCCCGCGTGCTGCCCGCGAGCGAGGTCCGGGGCGAAGGGGGCTGAACGCCCGGCCCGCCCGACGTGCTGCTAGTGCGCGGAGACGTCGACCCCGCGGTCCGCGAGTCTCGCGACCGCTTCGGCCAGCCAGTCCCCGGCCTCGGCCCGCTCGCCCAGGACGGCGTCGAAGTGCGCCAGGGTCAGGCCGCGCACGGCGTCCGCCGCCGCCTCCGCCGGGGTGAGCTCCGAGAACGGGGCCATGTCCTTTCCGAAGGCGACGTCCCCGGCCGAGAGCCCGGGCATCGGCATCGCCCGCATGAGCTCGTGGATCTGCTCGGCGTTGTCGCAGAAGTGCTGGTGGTCCGCGTTCTCGAGCACGACCATGCGGCGCGGCTCCCGGGTCTTCTCGTAGAGCTCGTGCATGCCGCGCAGGGGCAGCACGGAATCGCGGTCCGAGACGATGTAGAGCGTCGGTACCTCCCGATTCCAGTCGAGCTGCATGGAATCCGCGAAGGGGTCCACGGGGAGGTCGGTCGAACCGCCGGCGGGCGCGAGGGGAACGGCTGCCCGGATGCGCTCGTCCGCACCCGCGGTCATCAGCGTGGTCCAACCCCCGAAGCTGTGGCCGGAGACGCCGACGCGGGAGGCGTCGGCCTCCGGGGCACCGGGCGCTCCGGTCTTCAAGACGGCGTCGAGGGCCTGCCCGACGTCGCCCGGCCGCAGCGCCGCGATCTCCTGGATCGGCTCGAGCATGTCCTCGTGCCCGGGCATGCCGCCGCCCTCCTGATAGAGCTTCATCGCCTGGGTCATGACGTCGAGCGTGGTGTTGCCGACGTGGTCCGGCGCGACGACGAGGTAGCCGTGGCTGGCGAGGTGGGTGCACAGGAACGTCGACTGGCAGCGGTGCCCGGCGAACCCGTGCGAGAACGCCACGACGGGGTGCGGGCCCGCGAGCGCCTCGGCATCGCGCACGGCGGCCTGGAGGCTCGGCGGCGCCATCGGCATCGGCTGGTAGTTCGCCTGGCTCGCCTCGGCGAGGTCCTGCCCGCGGTGGGCGGCGGTGGCCGGGTACCAGATCTCGAGCGGCAGGTCGCGCTTTCGCGCGGGGTCCTGGCTCCGGAAGGTGATCACGCCCACCGGGTGCGGGCCTCGGGAGAAGGGGTCGTAGCTCATCCGCGGAGGCTAGCAGGCGGCTCCGAGGTCTCGGAGACCGCGGGCTCGGGATCTGCCGGGCCGTTCGCGTTCGTCTGGAACTTCGAGGCGGTCGCGGCGGCCGTCTCCTTGAGCTTGCGCAGCCAGCGGCGGGCCCAGGCGAACTCGAGCCCGAGGATGCCCAGGCCCACCGGAATCACGATGAAGGCCGGGCCCGGGAGCACCAGCATCGCGCAGCCGAGCAGGACGACCGTGCCGCCCACGACGCCCACGACCACGCGCCGGGCCGCCTTGTATCCGAGCCGGAAGAGCCGCTCCACCATACCCACCCTACGCACGGGGCACGCTTCGGGTTCACGGGCCGATGATTCGGGCCGTTCGCGCCGCAGAACGGGACCTTATAAGATGGCCCGGTGTCCTGGCTCGACGACCTGCATGCGGTGGCGCGCAACGACCCCGCCGCGCGGAACCTCGCGGAAACGCTCCTGTGCCACACCCCGCTGCACGCCATCTGGCTGCACCGCATCGCCCACTGGCTGCACGCCGGGCTCGGCGTCCCCATCGTTCCGCGCCTGATCGCGGCGATCGCGCGCTTCTGGACCGGGATCGAGATCCACCCGGCCGCGCGCATCGGCCGGGGCTTCTTCATCGACCACGGGACGGGCACCGTGATCGGCGAGACCGCCGAGATCGGCGACGATTGCACCCTCTTCCACAACGTCACCCTCGGCGGAACGGGGAAGCAGCACGGCAAGCGGCACCCGACCCTCGAGGACAACGTGTTCGTCGGAACCGGAGCGGTGCTGCTCGGCCCGATCCGCGTCGGGCGCAACGCCCGGGTCGGCGCCAACTCGTTCGTGATCATGCACGACGTCCCGGCGGACGCGACGGCCGTCGGCAACCCGGCGCGCATCGTGAAGCTCCACGGCGAGCGCACCGAGCGGGCCCTGCCGGAGACGGTTCTCTCCGAACGATCGATTCCGGTCCACGACGATGCGTGGCCGCGGGCGGGAAAGGCGATGGAACGATGAGCGACCCCTTCGAAGGACGCGTGGCCGTGGTGACGGGCGCGGCGAGCGGCATCGGCCGCGGCCTGGCCGCAGGCTTCGCGGCGCGCGGGGCGAAGCTCGTCCTTTCGGACCGCGACGAGGAGGCACTCGAACGGGCTGGCGAGGAGCTGCGCGCCGAGGGCGCGGAGGTGCTCGCCGTCCCCACCGACGTGACCAACCGCGATGCCGTCTTCGCCCTGGCCGAGCGCACCTTCGAGGCCTTCGGCGCCGCCCACGTCGTGTGCAACAACGCCGGCGTCTTCTCCTACGGGGAGCTGCACAGGGCCTCGCCGGAAGAGTGGCGCTTCGTGATGGACGTGAACTTCTGGGGCGTCGTGCACGGCGTCGAGGCCTTCGTGCCGCGCCTCGCCGAGCAGGGCGAAGGGCACGTGGTCAACACGGCGTCGATGGCCGGCCTCGTCGGCATGCGCGGCCTCGGGGTCTACGCGGCGAGCAAGTTCGCCGTGGTCGGCCTCTCGGAGGCGCTGCGGCGCGACGTCGCGGACCAGGGCATCGGCGTCTCGGTGCTCTGCCCGATGATCGTGGCGACGCCGATCAACCAGAACGCGACGCGGCTCCGGCCGGAGGCGATCAAGAAGGAGGTCCCGGAACTCCTCACCCAGACCGAGATCACGGCCGGCCAGAACGGCGTGATCGAAGTCGACGAGGTCGTCCGGCGCGTCCTGCGCGGGATCGAGCGCAACGATCTCTACATCCTGACCCACGCCGAACAGAAGGAGATCCTCCGCCGGCGCCAGCACGCCCTCGACGGGATGTTCGCCCCGGGCGCCTGGTAGGCCCTGGCTGGGCCTAGGTCGCGACCTCCTTGCGGCGGATCAACATCAGGTTGCGCACGTAGACGACGCAGTTCGGCAGGTACGCCAGGGTGAAGACCAGGTTCTCGAGGTGGATGGCGTAGATCAGCAGGATCACCGAGCCGACGATCGACAGGTACCAGAACGCCTTCGGGACGACGCTCTCCCCGGCACGCTCCGAGGCGACCCACTGCACCAGGAAGCGCGAGGCGAAGGCCGCGTTCCCGAGCAGTCCGAATGCCAACCAGAAGGGTGTGTCTTCCCAGTTCAAAGGCGGCCTCCTCTCCGAGGTGGCGCAGGGGTACCACAGCCACCGGCGATCACACGCAGGCATCGCCGGAAATGCACGCCAAGCCTCGAAACCCGCGTTCCGATGAGGGAAATCCCGACCGACCCACTGTTCAGCCGCGGACGCCCCGTGGTAAAAGAGTGGTTCGGTGGAGGTTCCCATGGTGATGCTGCGCGGTGTTTCGACGGTCCGATCCGGAGGCGCCTGGCTGCGGGCGGCGACTCTCTCGTTCGGACTCGCCCTGCTCGGCGCCCCCGCGGCGCACGCCGAGTTCCCCTACCCCGCCTGCTCGCGGGCGGACAACGCCTGCGACCCGGAGTGCCCGATCGGCGACGCGAGCTGCATCGGCGCCGACGACTACGCGGAGTACCTGTTCCTCCCGGCCCCCGGACCCGGCGAGAGCGACGAAACTCCGAACGACTACGCCTTCGATCCGGACAACCCGGACTCCGGCAGCGGCTGGAAGTACCAGGGCGAGATCGAAGGCGGCCCGGCCGACGGCCTCGTGTCCGGACTGAACCTGCTCCGCGCCTGGCAGACGACGACCGGGCGGCCCGACGTCGTGGTCGCCGTGCTCGACAGCGGGATCCGCTGGAGCTCGCCGGACATCGCCCGCAAGGTCGCCCTCCGCCTCGAAGAGCTTCCGATGCCGGCCGACGCCTCCCCGCCCGTCGCCTGCACGGGCCCCGGCTACGACTGCAACGGCGACGGCCTCGTCTCCGTCGAGGACTTCGACGGCATCACCTGCCAGGGCCTGTCGGGCCCGACGGTGGTCTCGGCCGCCCTCGGCGGAAGCCCGACCCTGCTCGACGGCCAGGACCTGATCCGCGCCTGCAGCGACGGCCAGGACGGCTACGGCGGCGGCAACGATGGCAACGGCTACGTCGACGACATCGCCGGCTGGGACTTCCACGACGACGACAACGACCCCTTCGACGACGTCGACTACGGCCACGGCACGGGCGAGGCCCAGGATCAGGCGGGCGAGGCGAACAACGGCGGCGGCTTCCCGGGAACGGCCCCGAACGAGCTCTACCTGCCCCTGAAGGTCGCCGACAGCTTCGTGGCGATCGGCACCGAGTTCGCGCGCGCCACGGTCTACGCCACCGACTGGCCCGTCGACGTGATCTCCGAGGCGCTCGGGACGATTACCGTCGGCCCCGTCGGCCAGCAGGCCGTGGACTACGCCTACGAACGCGGGGTCCCGCTCATCGCCAGTGCGGCGGACGAGCAGGCCCAGCACCACAACTACCCGGCTAACTACGACCACACGATCTGGGTGAACTCGATCCAGAACGGCGACGGCTCGATCGTGCCGAACAACGTCGCGAGCGACGGCAGCGTCGTGAACCTGGGCTTCGACCTCCTGAACGGCTGCACGAACTTCGGGCCGCGCGCCTTCGCGGCGATCCCCTCGACGGGCTGCTCCTCCGAAGCGACGGGCCGCTCGGGCGGCGTGGCGGCGCTGATCGTCTCCCACGGCCTGAACCTGATCGACCGGGGGCTCCTCTCGTCCTACTGCGACGACGCCGGCGATTGCGACCACGCCGCACCGTTCTCGGCGGAGGAGGTCCGCCAGATCTTCCGCTTCATGACCCAGGACATCGACCACACCCCGGACGGCTTCGCCCTGAACTTCACGCCGACCTTCGACCTCGTGGCGCAGTTCGTGCTGAGCAACGCCGCGGTGGGCATGGACTTCGGGACGTCCCACTTCCCGGCCGGGCCGGGCTGGGACCCGATCACGGGCTACGGGCGCCCGGACGTCGCGCGGCTCGCCGAGTTGGTCGAGCCGGACGGCATGGGCGGCACGACGGTGCGCATCCCGCCCGAGGCCGACCTCGCCGGCGGCCTGCGCTGGTTCGAGATCGTCGACCCGGAGGCGAGCTCGAGCGTCGAGGTGCGCGGGAGCGCGCGCGCCGTCCGCTCGACGGGCTTCGATTGGAGCCTCCAGATCGGCTGCGGCTGGGACGCGGGGCTCGACGAGGACTTCGTCGAGATCGGAAGCGGCTTCTCGATGACGGCCGTCGAAGACGCCGTGCTCGGCAGCTTCGACCCGGGCCTGATCGCCGAGGCCTGCGCGTTCGATCCGGCGACCCCGGTCGGCGAGCCCGACGAACACACCGTCACCCTGCGGCTCCAGGTCACCGACGTCGAGGGCAACCTCGGCGAAGACCGGCGGGCCGTCGCGATCCACCACGACCCGACCCAGGCCTGGACGCGCCACGTCGGCGCCTCGGGCGAGAGCTCTCCGGCCCTCGCCGACGTCGACCGCGACGGCGTGCTCGACATCGTCTACGCGACGGGCGCGGGCAGCGTCCACGTGTTCGACGGCGCCACGGGCGACGACCTGCCGGGCTTCCCGGTCTTCACGGCCACCCTGCCCTCGGGCGAAGCGAGCCCCGAGAACGGATTCGGGAGCGGCGCGGTCGACCTGCCTCGCGAAGCCATCGGCGGCGCGGTGGCCGCCGACGACCTCGACGGCGACGGCGGCGTCGAGATCGTCGCCGTCGGAACCCAGGGCGGCATCTACGTCTGGGACGAGACGGGCAACCCGCGCCCGGGCTTCCCCGTCCAGACGAACCCGGCCTTCTCCGCGCCGGAAAACCGCAACCGCTTGAACGACGCGGACCCCGGCCTGTTCAGCGCGCCGACCCTCGCGGACCTCGACCCGGCCGGCGTGGACCCGGCGCTCGAGATCATCGCCGGCGCCATGGACGGCTACCTCTACGCCTGGCGCGCCGACGGGAGCCTCGTCACCGGCTTCCCGGTGCGGCTCGCCGACACGTCGCTGGTGAGCGTCGACCCGAACACCGGCGCCAGCACGCCGCTCCCCGGCACGGACGCGAAGTCGCGCGCGCGCAAGATCATCGGCTCACCGGCGGTGGGCGACCTCACCGGGGACGGACGGCCCGAGATCATCGTCGGCACCACCGAGGAGTACGGCGACAGCCCGACGGTGTGGAGCGCGCCTTCCTCGCTCTTCGGCCTGCTCGCGACCCTCGGCTTCGAGGACGAGCTCGACCTCGACGTGACGAGCCGCATCTATGCCGTCGACGCCACGGGCGAAATGGTGGACGGCTGGCCCGTCGCGGTCCCGCTGCTGATCTCCCAGCTCCTGCCGAGCGTGGCGACCGGCACCTCGACCTCCGTCGCCCTCGCCGACACGGACGGCAACGGCAGCCTCGAGGCCGTGGTGCACGGCTACGCCGGGCCGGCGCTCGTCGTGAACGGCGCGGGCGAGCCGATCCTCGGCGATCACAACGGCCTGCCGCGCTCCCTCGCCATCGACTTCGCCGGCGGCGGCTTCCCGGGCGTTCCGCCGGAAGCCGGCTCCGCGGACGGCCCCTTCTTCCCCACCCTCGGCTCCGGCGCCTTCGGCGACATCGACCAGGACGGCCTGCCCGAGTGGGTCGCGCCGACGGCCGGCTTCCGCAAGCTCCTCGACGTGCTCGTCCCGGGGCAGCAGTTCGGCGGCGACCACCAGATCGCCGCCTGGAACGCGGACCCGGCGAGCCTCGGCGAGCTCGTCCCCGCCTTCCCGCAGCCGATGGAGGACATGCAGTTCATCGCGAGCCCGGGCCTCGCGGACGTGACGGGCGACGGCGTGCCCGAGGTCGTCCAGGGCAGCGGCACCTATCTCGTGCGCGCCTTCGAGATCCTCGACGAGGCCTCGGAGGCCGCCGCCGCGGGCGTGCCCGTCGGAAGCGCCGTGCAGCCGGCCGGCTGGCCGAAGCTCACGATGGGTTGGATCATCACCTCGCCGCTCGCGGGCGACGTCGACGGCGACGGCCTCGTCGAGATCGTGGTCGGGACCCGGGAGGGCGACCTCTTCGTCTGGGACACGCCGGCTCCGGCCACCGCCACGAGCATCCCCTGGCAGGGCTTCGGCCACGACCGGCGCAACACGCAGAATCACGAATCGAACGTCTCCCCCCTGGCTGCGGCACGCGCGCCCATGGAGCGTCTGCTCTGGACCCTCGACTCCCTCGATGCGGAGCTCGACGCGATGACGGCGACCCACCCGGAGCTCGCCAACACCTTCGGCGGCCAGATCCTGCCCTGGGTCCGGGGGCGCATCGCGGGGTCGCTCGCCACCGGGCAGCCCATTCCGCAGACGGACCTCGCCCTCGCCCTCGTGAGCCTGCTGCTTCCCTACGAGCTCGAGGGCCTGATGGCGCCGCTGCGGGACCGGCTGATCGCGAGCGTGGACGACACCGCCGAGGCCGAGATCGCAGCGGTCGCCTGCGCGGGCGGCGACGCCGCGTGCGAGGCCTGCCGGGACGACGCCGCGGCCCAGCTCGCGGCCGCGCGCACGACGCCGAACACGGACTTCGAGGACGTCGCCAAGCGGAGCGCCGCGCTCCGGGCGGCGCAGCTCTGCGCCGAGTAGCCGGGCCCCGGCGCGCGCGGCCGGCACGGCGCCACGAGGCCACCCGCCGGGCCGTGCGCTAGCGTCCCCGCGTCTCGCAACGCGCCCCCCTCGGAGGCCCCATGCCCGTGACCGAGCCGCAGGTTCTCGACGCCCTGCGCCCCATCGTCGACCCCGACTTCGGCAAGAGCATCGTCGAGCTCGGCTTCGTGAAGAACGTGTCGATCCAGGGCGGCCGCGTCGCCTTCGACATCGAGCTCACCACGCCGGCCTGCCCGGTGAAGGCCGAATTCGAGAAGGCGGCGCGCGAGCGCGTGGGCCAGCTCGACGGCGTCGACGAGGTCGACGTCAACATAACCGCCCAGCAGCGCGGCCGGCGGCCGATCGAAGGGCCGAAGGGCGACCTGCTCCCCGGCGTGAAGAACACCATCGCCGTCGCCTCCGGCAAGGGCGGCGTCGGCAAGAGCACGGTCTCGACCAACCTCGCGCTGGCCCTGCATCAGATGGGCGCCAAGGTCGGCCTGCTCGATGCGGACGTCTACGGACCCTCGCTCCCGCTGCTCACGGGCGTGAGCGGCCGGCCCGAGGCGACCGAGAAGCGCATCGTCCCCCACGAAAAGTACGGTCTGAAGCTCATGAGCATGGGCTTCTTCGTGAACGACCAGTCGCCCGTGATCTGGCGCGGCCCGATGGTGCACGGGCTCATCACCCAGTTCCTGCGCGACGTCGAGTGGGGCGAGCTCGACTACCTCGTGATCGACCTGCCGCCCGGCACCGGCGACGCCGCGCTCACGCTCACCCAGATGGCGCCGCTCTCGGGCGCGGTGATCGTGACGACGGCGAACGACCTCTCGCTGATCGACGCGCGCAAGGGCCTCGCCATGTTCGAGAAGGTGAACGTGCCGGTGCTCGGCATCGTCGAGAACATGTCCTACTTCACGCCGCCCGAGCTGCCGGACAAGCGCTACTACATCTTCGGCCAGGGCGGCGGCCAGCGGACCGCCGAGGAGATCGGTGTCGACTTCCTCGGCGAGCTGCCGATCGACCCGCGCGTGGTCGAGGGCGGCGACGTCGGGAAACCCATCCTCGAGTTCTCGCCGGACTGCGACGTCGCCGAACGCATCCGCGACGTCGCCGGGTCGGTGGTGCGCAAGCTCGCCGTGATGGAGGCACAGTCGCCGCCCATCGCCGACGCCAACATCACCTGGGTCGCCGACCCTTCCTAGCGGGCAGCGCGGCACGAACGAGGGCCACGGCAACGGCGACGAGCAGGGTGGCCCAGAGCTTCAGGTCCAACGGTTCCATGGCCCGAAGCTACGGCCGGCGAGGATCGGCGTGGGCGGTTTCCGCCCCGGCAGGGGACCTGCGGACCGCGGCACGCCCCGAACCCTCAGGGAACTCTCAATCAGGCCCGTCCGGGTGGGCGACGCCTCCCGGAACGACCCGCTAGACCTCGATCCCCACCTCCTTCGCCTCCTGGTCGATCGCCGCGCCGATCCGCGCGAGCGCCTCGCCGTTGAGCCGCGCCTTCGTCCCCGCGTACGCGTTCGCGTCGAGCCCGCGCAGCCGCTCGACCTCCGCCTCGACCGCCGCGCCGAGCGCCTCGGGTGCGACGACGTGGTCGACGTAGCCGGCCCTCGCGGCCTCTTCGGTTCCGAACAGGGTGGCCGTGCTGATGGCCGCGAAGCCGGCCGGGGTCAGCCGGTGGCGGGCGAGCTCGATCGCGAAGCGCGGGACGGTCAGACCGATCGCGACCTCGTTCATCCCGATCGGCGAGGCGCCGGCCGCGGCGAAGCGGACGTCGGCGGCGAGCAGCAGGAACGCCCCCGCCGGGTACGCGTAGCCGCGGCAGACGGTGACGATCGGGCGCGGGAAGCGGAGCATGCGCTCGTAGAATCGTGCCCCGGCGAAGACGAGCTCGGGCCCGGCCGTCCCGCCCTTGGCGAAGGTCTTGAGATCGAAGCCCGCGGAGAACAGTTCGTCGCGGCCTTCGATCACCACGGCCGTGACCCCCTCGGCCTCGGCCCGGTCGAAGGCGGCCCCGAGGGCCTCGAGCATGGCGTGACTGATGGCGTTCACCTTGCCGTCGTCCATGCGGACGCGGCCGATGCCTTCGCGGATCTCGATCGTGGCGGGTGTGGACATGGGGTCCTCCGGGCGCTTGAACTATGTCGACCAGTCATTATAATCTGATCGGTGCCCAAAGCCAGCCAGCACAAGGCGAACCTCGTCCGGACCGCCATGCGCCTCTTCCGCCGCCAGGGCTACGCCTCGACGGGCCTCGCGCAGATCGTCGAGGAGAGCGGCGCCCCCAAGGGCTCGCTCTACCACTACTTCCCGGCGGGCAAGGAGGGCCTCGGCGAGGCGGCCGTCGAACTCGCGGGCCGCCTGCTCACCGAGAAGCTCACGGAGCTCGCCACCCGCCACCGCGACCCGCAGGCCTTCCTGCGCGCCTACGCGCGGACGATGGCCGGCTGGATGGAGGAGTCGCAGTTCCGCTCGGGCTGTCCGATCGCCACGACCCTGCTCGAGACCGCGCCGGGCTCCCCGGGCATCACGGCGGCCGGGGAAGCCGCGCTCGACGGCTGGGCGGAGGTCATCGCGGGCGTGTTCGAAGGCGCCGGCGTCGCGCGGCGCGAGGCCCGGACGCGGGCCGGGCTCGTGCTCTCGGCCATGGAGGGGGCGCTGCTCCTGGCGCGCGCGCGGCGCTCGACGCGCCCGATCCTCGACGTCGCGAAGCTCTTCCCCGAGTCCTAGCGCTCGCCGTGGAGCAGGTTCGCGTGGAGGACGGGCGGGAAGCGCGCGCCCTCGCCGGCCTGCTTCACGTATTCCTCGTAGCTGAGTTCCTTGACGTCGAAGCGCGGGTCCGGCTCGAACAGCCGGTCGGGGAGTTCGAGACCGCTCGCCCACTGGGTGTAGTCGGTGCGGATCTCCGTCGCCGCCTGGCGGTTGTAGACCTCGACGCGCAGGGGCAGCATTTCTTCCTTGCCGCTCTGCTGGACCCAGACCGCGCGGCGGCCGCGCTGGTCCGTCAGCCGCCACACGTCGCACTTCTGGCCAGCCAGCCGCTCGGTCTTCACCTTCTCGCCGCCGCGCTCCCGGATGACGAACCCTTCGGTGCCGACCAGCCGGGGGAACTTCTTGTCGTTCTTGCGCGCGCGGGCGTTGCGCTTCACCGCGATCGCGATGCCCTCGTTCGCGTCGATCGCGTAGTAGGTGTCGCCGTTGATGATCGTCACGAGCCGGTGGCCGGCGATCACGGTCTCCGCGCGCAGGCGGTCGTTCTTCTTCGCCCAATACTGCGTGACGTGGACGCCGCGCGGGCTGCTCGAGAGCGTCTCCGCGTGCCAGGTCTCCTCCTCGGCATGGGCCGGGAGCGGCAACAGAAGGGTGAGGAGCCACATCAGCAGGATCGGGCGGGCGGGCATTCGTTTCCTCATGGGACGGGTGCGAGGGGAATCGGGCTCCCCTCCATCGTTTCCGGCACGGGCACCCCGAGCAGGGACAGTACGGTAGGTGCGACGTCGCGGGCATGCACGAAGTTCACGGAATGTCCGGGCGCGGCCCTGCGGCCGAGCGCCAGGAAGATCGAGGCCATGGACGGTTCGCTCGGCCGATAGCCGTGGCCTCCGCCGGTGAAGGCCGCGCGGATCCGGTTCACCACGCCCGAGCGCCGGATCGCCGTGCCGGGCGGCGCGAGGGCGACGAAGTCCCCGAACCTCGGGTGGGCGGTGGCGAGCCCCTCGGGCCCCTGCCCCCGCGCCCAGGCCTCGAGGCCCGCGCCGCGCGCCGTCTCGAGGGCGCGCGGGAGATCCGCCGCATCCTCGAGGGTGACCGTCACGAACCCGCCGCCCCCGCGGACGCGGCCGGCGATGCCGGCGTCGTCGAGCAGGCCCTGGAGGTGGATCGACTCCTCGATCGCGTGCATGCCGTGGTCCGAGACGACGATCAGGGTCGTGTGCCGCCAGGCCTTCCGGGCATCGAGCCCGGCCAGCAGCCGCCCGAGGGCGGCGTCCTGCTCCCGCATCGCCTCGAGGACCTGGCGGGAACCCGGGCCGTGGCGATGCCCCGCGTAGTCGGCACCGTGGAACCAGGCCGTCACGAGCTGCGGGCGTTCGCCCTCCGGCAGGGCCAGCCAGGCGAGGATCTGATCGACCTTCTCGGGCTCGCCGGTGCGGCTGTTGAAGGCCTTCCAGTAGCGCGGGCCGTGGCCGTTCTTCCATTTCCCCTGGGAGCCGATCCAGTAGTAGGCCGCGGAGACGAGACCGTGGCGGCCGGCGATCGCCCAGAGCGGCTCCGCTTCGAGCCAGGCCGGGTCGTTCCCGTAGGAGAACTCGCCGCGCTCCGGGTCGAGGAAGGTGTTGTTCACGATGCCGTGGCGCTCGGGCGAGACGCCCGTCACGAGCGTCACGTGGTTCGGAAACGTGTTGGTCGGGAAAACTGGCACCATGCGCGCGGCGCGAGCGCCCTCGCGCGCCATGCGGCCGAGGGCGGGCAGCTCCTGGGCTTCCAGGTCGGCGGGCCGGACGCCGTCCATGGAGATCAGGACCACGGTCGAGGGCGGCTCGCCCGGAACCTCGAGAGGGGCCTCGCCGGCGGGAACCTCGAGGGGGGCGAAGGCGAGCAGGAGACCGAAGAGCGCCGGAACGAGCGGCGCGCGCGAGCGCATGGCGGGGAGCTTACCAGTCCCCCGATCCGCGGGGACCCGAGCGGGCGGGCCGCACCCGTGTACCCTTCGGCGGATGAAAGTCGCCCTCTCGATCGCTGGCTCGGACCCGACGGGCGGCGCCGGTCTCCAGATGGACGTGCAGGTCTTCCGCGTCCACGGGCTCCACGGCGCCGCGGTGCCGACCGCGCTCACCATCCAGGACACGACCGGGGTGAAGCAGGTCCTGCCGACCTTCCCGAGCGTCGTCCTCGACCAGCTCCGCGCGCTCTTCGCGGACGTCCGCCCGGCGGCGATCAAGCTCGGCATGCTCGCGAGCGACGACGTCGCCCGGAACGTGGCGCTCGCGCTCTCGGGGGTCGACGCATCGATCCCCATCGTGATCGACCCGATCCTCGCGGCCAGCAACGGCGCGGAGCTTCTCGAGCGGCGTGCCCGGCCGACGCTCGTCGGGCTCTTTCCCATGGCGGCCCTGGTCACGCCGAACCGCCCGGAGGCGATGGAACTCTCGGGCGAAGACACGAGCAGCGACGCCGGGGCGGAGCGGGCCGCAGCCTGGTTCCTCGAGCAGGCCGGGGCGCAGGCGGTCCTCGTCAAAGGCGGCCACCGCGACGGGGCACCGCGGGACCTGCTCGCCCTGCGCGGCGAGGTCCGGACGATCTGGCACGAATCCCCGCGGATCGACGGCCCGAGCCCCCACGGAACCGGCTGCGCACTCTCGGCGGCGATCGCGGCGGGCCTGGCGGCCGGGAAGAGCGTCCCCGAGGCGACCGCCCGCGCCCAGGCCTTCGTGGCTTCGGCCATCGCGGGCGCCCGGGCCATCGGGCAGGGCGCGCCCGTCCTCGATCTCGGCGCGCCGCGATGAAAGGAAACGCCTTGCAGGGGAGAGCGCCATGAACTGGGAAGCCGTCGGTGCGATCGCCGAGCTCGTCGGAGCCATCGGCGTGATCGCGTCGCTCATCTACCTGGCGATGCAGATCCGCCAGAACACGCGCTCGCTCGAGGCCAACACGTTCCAGACCATCTCCGACGCCTCCGTCGGACGCCTGATGACCCTGGCCCGGGACGACGTCCTGGCCGAGCGCTTCGTCGAGGGCATGATCGACCCGTCGCGCCTCGAGGGCTCCGTCCGCTTCCAGTTCGACGCCTGGATGCGGAGCAACTTCAAGGGCTACGAGAACTACTACTACCAGTACTGCAAGGGCATGCTCGACGAAGAGAGCTTCAAGGCCCAGCGCGAGGCGATCCGCCTGAGCGTGACCCCGCCCGGCGTCGCGGTCTGGTGGGGAATGAACCGGCGCTGGTTTCGAGAGGATTTCGCCTCGCTCGTCGATTCCCTGCTGCCGGAGACCGGAACCGACTGAGGCCGCGGACGTCCGCGACTTCGGCGGGCGAAGCGGTACACTCGGGCGGTCGCGAGCCGCGCCGGCCCGCGCCGGAAGGAGTCGTCCCATGAAGCTTCGCATCCTGACCGCCGCGGCCCTCTTCGCCGTGGGGACCCTGGCCTACGCCGGCTTGAACCGCACCGCGACGACGGAACCCGTGGAGTTCCACCCCGGCCACAGCCACGAGGGCGGCGTGACGGAAGGCGCCCCGTCCCACCACGGCGGCATCGACGAGTTCGGGTGCCACAGCGCGCTCGGCCACTACCACTGCCACTAGAGCGAGCCCACATGTCCCATCCGGCCCTGGCCTCCGGCCGCACCGCCGTCATCACGGGGGGTGCGAGCGGGATCGGCCTCTCCGTCGCCGAGAAGCTCGCGGCGCGCGGCATGAACGTGTGCCTCGCCGACCTCGACGAAGAAGCGCTCGCCGCCGCGGCCGAGGCCGTCACCCGGGCCGCCCCGGGCGGCGCGGACGCCGTGCTGACCGCCGCGACGAACGTCGCACGCCTCGAGTCCGTCGAAGCGCTCCGCGACGCCGTCCTCGAGCGCTTCGGCGAAGTGGCCGTGCTCATGAACAACGCCGGGACGGGCGGCGGCGGCGGCCCCTGGCAGAACCCCGAAGGATGGACCCGCGTGATCGGGGTGAACCTCTTCGGGGTGGTCCACGGCCTCCAGGCCTTCACCCAAGCCATGATCGATCAGGGCACGCCCTGCGCGATCGTGAACACGGGCTCGAAGCAGGGCATCACCAACCCGCCGGGCGACGCGGCGTACAACGTCTCGAAGGCGGGCATCAAGAGCCTGACCGAGAGCCTCGCGCACCAGCTGCGCGCCACCGAAGGCTGCCAGGTGACGGCGCACCTGCTCGTCCCGGGCTTCACGTACACGGGGATGGTGCGCCGCTTCCTGAAGGAGAAGCCGCCGAGCGCGTGGCTCCCGGAGGAGGTCGCGGACTTCCTGCTCGCCGGGCTCGACCGCGGCCACTTCTACCTGATCTGTCCCGACAACGAGGTCACCGAGGAGATGGACCGGCGCCGCATCGAGTGGGCGGCCGGCGACCTCACGGAAAACCGACCCGCCCTTTCGCGCTGGCACCCGGACTGGGCGGACCGCTTCGCCGCCTTCATGGACGAAGACCGGGACTGAGGCGGCCCCGGCCGCGCCGCCATGCACCTCGCGCTCCACTTCCTCGTCCCGCTGGCCGTGGCCCTCGTCTTCCATCGCGACCGCTGGCACCTGGCGTTCGGGATCCTCGTCGCGACCATGGGGGTCGATCTCGATCACGTGGTCGCGGACCCGATCTACGACCCCGAGCGCTGCTCGATCGGCTTCCATCCGCTGCACACGGCCGTGCCGATCGCGCTCTATGCCGCTGCCTGCTTGCTGCCGCTCTGGCTCGGACGGCGCTCCGAGGGCGACGGATGGAAACCGTGGGGGCTCCGGGTGCACCTCTTCGGATTGGGTCTGGTGATCCACATGGCGCTCGACTGGATCGACTGCTGGGTCTAGGGCCTCTCCGGCTGCCGGGCCGAGGCTTGCCAACCGGCCTTGGCAGGTGAGAGAATTCGGCTTCGTCTCCCTTCGGGCACATCCGCCCACCCTTCCGAGGTTCCGAATGCGCTCGCTCCGCCTGGCTCTCCTGGCCTCTCTTTCCCTCGCCGTCCTCTCGTCTGCCGGAAGCGAGGCGCAGACCTCCTTCGTCGCCTTCGAGTCCGGACCCGTCCGGCCGGTCGCGCTCTCGCCGGGCGGCGAGCTCCTCTTCGTCGCCAACACGCCGGACAACGCGCTCGAGGTCTTCACGGTGGGCGGGAGCGGGATCTCCCACCTCTTCTCCGTGGCCGTCGGCATGGAGCCGGTGGCGGTGGCCGCGCGCTCGGCCACCGAGGTCTGGGTGGTGAACCACCTCTCGGACAGCGTGAGCATCGTGGACATCCCCTCGCGGCGCGTGGTTCGGACGCTCCTGGTCGGCGACGAGCCGCGCGACATCGTGTTCGCGAACCCGGGCGGCGACCGCGCCTTCATCACCACCGCCCACCGCGGCCAGCACCGCGAACACGGCTCCATCAGCGCCGTGCCCGGCGCCGGCGACCCCCAGCTCACCACCGAAGGCATCGGACGCGCGGACGTCTGGGTGTTCGACGCGGGCGCCCTCGGCTCGACCCTCGGCGGCACGCCGGTCGAGATCCTGACCTTCTTCGCCGACACGCCCCGGGCACTGGCCGTGAGCGCCGACGGCAACGCCGTCTACGTCGGCGCCTTCCACTCCGGGAACCAGACCACGGCGATCACGGAGAGCGTCGTCCCGAACGGCTTCGACTCGGCCGGCCCCTCGGGCGGAGCGCCCGGCGGCGTGCCGGGCCCCGACGACAATGCCGCCGGCGACGCGGCCCCCGAGAGCGGCGTGATCGTGAAGTTCGACGGCGCCGCCTGGCGGGACGCCGTCGGCCGCGACTGGAGCGCCGTCGTGAACCTCGACCTGCCGGACCATGACGTCTTCGCGATCGACGCCTCGACGCTCGCGCCGCAGCCGGTCCCCGAGTACGACCACGTCGGCACGATCCTGTTCAACATGGCCGTGAACCCGGTGAACGGGAAGGTCTACGTCACGAACACCGAGCTCCCGAACCACGTGCGCTTCGAGGGCCCGGGCGTCCACGGCGGGAGCACCGTCCAGGGCCACCTCTCGGAATCGCGCATCACCGTGCTCGACCCGAGCACCGGCGGCGTCGACCCGCAGCACCTGAATCAGCACATCGACTACTCGCGGCTCCACACGGACGTGCCGGACCTCGTCGACCCGACCCAGAAGCTCCACAGCCTCGCGACGCCGCTCCAGCCGGTGGTCTCTTCGGACGGCGCCACGCTCTACGTGGCGGCCTTCGGCTCGGGCAAGGTGGGCGTGTTCGACACGAGCGACGTGGAAGACCCCGCCTTCGAGACGAACTTCGACCCGACCACCGAGAGCAGCCAGTACCTCGACGTCCCGGGCGGCCCCGCCGGCCTGGCCCTCGACGAAGCGAACGACCGCCTCTACGTCCTCACCCGCTTCGACAACTCGGTCGCGGTGATCGACCTCGGCAGCGGGAGCGAGACGAACCGGATCCCGCTGCACAACCCGGAGCCCGATTCGCTCGTGGCCGGACGCCCGTTCCTCTACGACGCGGACTTCTCCTCCGGCAACGGCGAAGCGTCCTGCTCGAGCTGTCACATCTTCGCGGACTTCGACAGCCTCGCCTGGAACCTCGGCGACCCGGACGGCGCCGTCAGCCAGAACACCCAGCCCGGCGTGCTCCCGGGCTCGACCCTCCACCCGATGAAGGGCCCGATGACGACCCAGACGCTGCGGGGCATGTCCACCCACGGCGCCCTGCACTGGCGCGGCGACCGCGTGGACGGCTTCTTCGGCCTCGACCCGTGCACCGAGCCGACCGGCGCGCCGTGCAGCGAAGAGCTCTCCTTCAACAACTTCATCGTGGCGTTCGAGGGCCTCGTCGGGCGCGAGCATCTGCCGACGGCCCTCGAGATGCAGGCCTTCACGGACTTCATCCTCCAGGTCCAGCTGCCCCCGAACCCGATCCGCGCCCTCGACAACTCCCTGAGCGCCGCGGCCCAGGCCGGCAACTCGACCTTCTTCGGGCCGATCACGGACCTGATCCTCAACTGCAACGGCTGCCACGTGACGGATCCGTCCCAGGGCTTCTTCGGGAGCGGCGGATTCCAGAGCGTCGAGGGGCTGCCCGAGACCTTCAAGGTCCCGCACATGCGCAACACCTATCAGAAGGTCGGCATGTTCGGGACGTCCGGCGGCGGCGCGCACCTCGGCGACCAGGTGCGGGGCTTCGGCTTCCTCCACGACGGCAGCATCGACACCGTCACGACCTTCCTGTCTTCGCCGGTCTTCTCGCTCTCGCCCGCGCAGGAAGACGAGCTCGAACAGCTCGCGCTCGAATTCCCGACCGACCTGGCGCCCATCGTCGGGCAGCAGGTCACCCTGGCCGGCGCGGGCAGCGCGGACGTGAACGGCCGCATCGACCTGCTGATCCAGCGGGCCGGCGCGGCCTTCGACTCGCTCGTCCTCGGCGGCACGGTCACCGAGTGCGACCTCGTGGTGAAGGGCCAGGTCGCGGGCGAAGCGCGCGGCTGGCTCTGGCAGCCCCTGGCCGGGAGCTTCCAGAGCGACCGCGCGGGCGAGACCATCACCGATGCGGGCCTTCGCGCACAGGCAGCGACGGCCGGGCAGGAGCTCACCTACACCTGCGTCCCGCCGGGCTCGGGCCAGCGCGTGGGCATCGACCGCGACGAAGACGGCGTGCTCGATGGCGACGAGCGGGATGCGGGCACGGACCCGGGCAACCCGGGCTCGATCGTCGGCGCCTGCAGCAACGGCATCGACGACGACGGCGACGGCACGATCGACGCGGCCGACCCGGGCTGCACCGGCGGCGGCACGCCGAACATCGAGAACCCGGAGTGCAACGACGGCTTCGACACGGACAACGACGGCGCCACCGACCTCGCGGACCTGGACTGCACCGACGCGTCCGACGACAACGAGGTTGGCGCGGCCTGCGGTCTCCTGGGCGCCGAGGGGCTCGCCCTGCTCGGCCTGGCCCATGCCCTGCGCCGTCGGCGCCGCGCCTGAGCGGGGCGCAGCGACGCCGGCCGACTCCCCGATCACGTTCCGAGCGTTCGCGGCAGCCGATTAGGCTGCCGCGCGCGCGCTCGTGCTCGAAGGGCTTGGCGAGCACTGGGGCTCGATCGACGAGAGCCTGAACCCCGACCTCCGGGAAATCGCCCGGAGCTACGCCGCCGGCTACTTCGCCTGCGCCTTCGAGGGCGAAGCCCTCGTCGGCACCGGCGCATTCCTTCCCGTATCGTCCGAGACCGTCCAGATCCACCGCATGTCGGTCGCCCGAGGGCTGCGGCGCCAGGGGCTGGGCTCCCGGATGCTCGACCACCTCCTCGGCGTCGCTCACCGCCGCGGCTTTCGGACGGCCATGCTCGAGACCACCGAGACCTGGAGCGAGGTCGTCGCGTTCTACCAGCGACACGGCTTCCGCCCGTACGAGCGAAGGGACGGCGACCTCTACCTGCGGCGAGCAATCGCGGACCCGCCCCCGCCGGAGTGATAGCTTTCGCAGCGATCTTCGACGGCGAAGGAGCGCGCCGATGACGACTTCATGACCGCACGGCTGGCCGGGGCGGCCCTCGCGGCCGCGGCCCTGGCCGCGCTCGCGGCAGCGTGGGTGGCCGGGTCCTGGCTGAGCGCGCCCGTGCCCGCCGAGGCCGGCCCGCCTCCGCCCGAGCTCGGAGCGCGCGACGTCCGGATTCCGGGAGACGGCGGCGTGGAACTCGCGGCGTGGTTCGCGCCGGCCGCGGCGGGCGCACCGACCGTCGTGCTCTCCCACGGCGTCCGGGGCTCCCGCCGCCAGCTCCTCGGGCGCGCCCTCTTCCTCGCGCGGGCGGGGTACGGCGTCCTGCTCTACGACGCGCGGGCCCACGGGGAGAGTTCGGGCGATCGCATGAGCTTCGGCTGGCTCGAGGCGCGCGACGCCGCGGCCGTCGTCGCCTTCGTCCGGGAGGGCCGCCCCGCGGCGCCGATCGGATTCATCGGCCCGTCCCTCGCCGGGGCCGCCGCGCTGCTCGGACCGGAGCCCCTCGACGTCTCCGCCCTCGTGCTCGAGGCCGTCTACCCGGAGCTCGTCTCCGCCGTCGAGAACCGCATCGCCCTCCGGCTCGGCCGGACGGTCGCCCCGCTGGCCACCCGCCTTCTTCTCCTCCCCGCCGCACCTCGCCTCGGATTCGACCCACACGCCCTGAACCCGGTCGAGACGATCGCCGGGGCTCGCGCGCCGATCCTGTTGATCGCGGGCGGCGCCGACCGGCGAACGACCCTCGGGGAGTCGCGGGCCCTGTTCGCGGCGGCGCCGGAGCCCAAGGAGCTCTGGGTCCTGCCGAACGCCCGGCACGAGAACTTCCACGCCCACGCCCCGGCCGCGTACGAAGCGCGCGTGCTCGCCTTCTTCGCGCGGCACCTGGGACGGCCGTGAGCGCCCCACCCCGTGGCGACGGTCTTCACCCATGCCTTTCTCGGTGCCGCGCTCGCGCGCATCGGCTCGCCGGGGGTACCGAAGCGGAGGCTCGCCATCGCCGCCGCAGCCTGCGCCGCCCTGCCGGACGTCGACGTCGCGGCCTTCGCGCTCGGGATCCCCTACGAGCACCCGCTCGGTCACCGGGGCGCGACGCACTCGCTGGCATTCGCGGCCGCGCTGGGTGCGCTCGTCGCCACCTGGCTGGTCCCGCGGCCGAGGGGGCGAAGCTGGTTCGCCACCGCCGCGCTCCTCGCGTGCGCGACGGCCTCCCACGGCCTGCTCGACGCGATGACGGACGCCGGGCTCGGCGTCGGCTTCTTCCTGCCCTTCGACGACGCTCGCTTCTTCGCGCCCTGGCGACCGCTTTCGACCTCGCCGATCGCGACCTCGGCGTCCGGCGTGGCCGCCTTCTTCGCCGGCCCGGCCCTCCGCATCCTCGCCAACGAGTTCGTGGTGATCTGGCTGCCGACCCTCGCGCTGCTCGGCCTCGGGGGGTTCGCCCGGCGCCGGGCGTGAGCCGCTCGCTGCGGAGTCGCTAGGCCGCGAGGCCTTCGACGAGACGGGCGCAGAGCCCGTCGAAGCTGCCGTTGCTCATGACGAGCAGGACGTCGCCCGGGCGGCTCGCTTCGAGCAGGTCCGCGAGGATGGCATCGGCCGCGCCGGGACACGTGGCGTCGGTTCCCCGGGCGCGCAGCGCTTCGGCCAGCCGCTCCGAGGAGAGGCGCTCGGTGACCTCGCCCGTGTTCGAGTAGATCGGCGTGTCCGGAACCTCGGCGATGAGCACGCGGTCTGCCGCGTCGAAGGCTTCGGCGTAGGCGTCCTGGAAGACGGCCCGCCGGCTGGTGTTGCTGCGCGGCTCGAAGATCGCGACGAGCCGCCGGCCGGCGTACTGCGACTTCACCGCCGCGAGGGTCTCGCGGACGGCCGTCGGGTGGTGCGCGAAGTCGTCGAGGACGGCGATCCCGCGCGGCTCGCCGCGCAGCTCCTGCCGGCGCTTCACGCCGCGATAGGCCGCCAGCGCGGTCGCGGCCTCGTCCGCCGGGATCCCGAGCTCCGCGGCGCAGGCGATGGCCGCCAGCGCGTTGGCCGCGTTGTGGCGGCCCGGGAACGGCAGGGACGCCTCGACCTGCACCCCGCCGGGAAGCGTGATCGCGAGGGCCTGGCCTTCCGGCCCGACCTCGCCGAGGGCCGCGTGCCAGGCGCCTTCGTGCACGTCGAGCCCGTAGCCGTAGACCCGGCACGCAGCGCCGGTGACGACGTCGCGCACGTTCGCATCGTCGAAGTTCGCGATGAGCGCGCCGTCCTCGGGCAGGGACGCAACGAACTTGCGGAACTCCGACTTCACGTGGTCGAGGTCGCGGTAGATGTCCGCGTGATCGAACTCCACCGAGGTCAGGATCGCGGTGCGGGCGCCGTAGTGGAGGAACTTCGGGGTCTTGTCGAAGAAGGCGGTGTCGTACTCGTCGCCTTCGACCAGGAAGTGCGGCCCGCCCCCGTCGCGAAAACTGCCGTCGAGGTTCGCGGCGATCCCGCCCACGAGCACGGACGGATCCTGCCCGGTCTCGAGCAGCAGCGCGGCGAGCAGCGAGGTCGTCGTCGTCTTTCCGTGGGTCCCCGAGACGACCACCGAGTGCTTCCCGCGGATCGCGTACTCGTGGAGCGCATCGGGAAAGGAGAGATACGGGATGCCGCCGTCGATGGCCGCGCGCGCTTCGGGGTTCTCGCGCCGCACGACGTTGCCGATCACGACGCGATCGGGCCGCGGGCCGGCGACGTGCTCCGCGGAGAACCCCTCATGGACCGGGATGCCCCACTTCTCGAGGGCCGTGCTCATCGGCGGATAGACACCCTCGTCGGAGCCCGTCACGCGGTGGCCCCGCTCGCGCAGGAGCCCGGCCAGCGCGCCCATCCCCGTGCCGGCGATGGCGATGAAGTGGATGTGCTCGCCGCGCGCCGCCACGCTCACTCCGCGGTCATCCCCTCCACGAGCAGGTCGTGGACGAGCGGCCGGAGCCCGAAGCGGGCGCGGCGGACCAGGGGATGGATGCGGTTCGCGAGGATCACGACGACGAGCTCGCGCTCGAGGTCCATCCAGAGCGACGTGCCGGTGAAGCCGAGGTGGCCGACGGAGTGCTTGCCGAAGTGGCGGCCCGAGGAGGACTGCCCTTCCGTCGGCGTGTCCCAGCCGAGCGCCCAGTCCGAGCCCGGCGGCAGCTCCTGGCGGGTGAAGAAGGTACGGACGAGCTCCTGCGGAAAGAGGCTCTCGCGGCCGTGCCAGGCGTCGAGCCAGGCCTTGGCCAGGGTGACGACGTCGTCGGCCGTACCGAACAGGCCCGCGTGCCCCGCGACGCCGCCGAGCACCGAGGCGTTCGGGTCGTGGACTTCGCCGCGGAGGATCCGGCCGCGCCACTCGCACTGCTCGGTCGCCGCGGTGCGCGCGAGCCACTTCGGGTCTGCGCCCTCCGGGCCGGTGCGTCCGACGCTCCCGAAGCCGGTATCGGCGAGGCCGAGCGGCTCGAAGATGCGCTGCGCGCAGAACGCGTCGAGCCGCTCCTGACTGACCGCCTCGACGAGCGCGCCGAGCACGATGAAGTCGAGGTCGCCGTAGACGGCGGCCTCGCCGGGCTCGTGGACGAGCTTCGACTTGCAGATGCGCTCGATCACCCAGGGCCGGGCGGCGGGCTCGCCGATCCAGCGCTCGCCCTTCTTGCGCTCGCGATCGAGCAGATCCTCGTGGAAGAAGCGCACCGGCCGAAGCCCCGCGGAGTGCGTGAGCAGGTGACGGACCGTGACCTCTTCCTTGTCGCGCTCCGCAAAGTGGGGCAGGTGCTTCGCGACCGGGTCGTCGAGGTCGACGAGCCCGTCGCGCACGAGCAGCAGCACGGCGCCCGTGGTCGCGAGGGGCTTCGTCAGCGACGCGAGATCGAAGATCGTGTCGCGCCGCATGGCGACCCGCTGCGGGCGCACGACGGCGTCCCCGTAGACGGCCTCGTAGGAGACCTGCTCGCCCTCCCGCGGCATCGAGGCCAGCACGACCACGCCCGGGGTCTCGCCCTTCTCGACGGCCTTGGCGAGGGCACGATCCACCCGTTCGAGCTTGCGCTTGATCAGACTCCACTTCATTCCTGCGAGGCTCCCGTCTCCACTGCTGCTTCAAGCCACTCGACGGTCCCTGCGTCCCCGTCGATCCGCGCCGGTACGCCGTGCGGCCAGGGAACGTTCCGCTCTCCGTGGCCAAAGGGCAAGTCCATCACCAGCGGGACGCCGAGCGGGCGGAGCGCCTCTTCGAGCACGTCGCAGGCGGTGGGCACCGGGTAGTGCTCGTCCTCGCAGCCGTCGAAGCCGCCGACGGCCACGCCGGCCAGGCCCGAGAGCTTGCCGGCCGCGCCGAGCTGGGCGAGCAGCCGGTCGATGCGGAAGGGGCGCTCGCCGACGTCCTCGATCATCAGGATCGCGCCCTCGGTTTCGATCTCCCAGGGGCACGCGAGGCTCGCCACGAGCACGGCGAGGTTCCCGCCCACCAGGCGGCCCTCGGCCACGCCGCCGCCGCAGGCCCGGCCGGCCATGCTGCGGTCGCCCGCATCGTCGCCGCAGAGCATGCGGACGAGGCGCTCGCGCTCGGGCTCGTCGCCCTCGGCGGCGCGGGCGGGCATCGGCCCGTGGATGCTCGCGAGCCCCGCACGGCGGAGCTGCCAGAGGTGGAGGGTCGTGATGTCGCTGAAGCCGACCAGGGGTTTGCGGGCCGCGGCCACCGCCCCGGCGTCGAGGCGCGCCACGATGCGGTGGCAGCCGTAGCCGCCGCGCGTGCAGAGGATCGCATCGACGCGGTCGTCCCGGACGAGCTCCATCAGCTCCTTCGCGCGCCGCTCGTCGTCTCCGGCGAGGTAGCCGCGGCGGGCCACCAGGTCGTCCCGCTGCACGACCGAGAAGCCCGCGTCCTCGAGCCAGGCGACGCCGCGCGCCAGGCGCTCCGGGTCGACCGGCCCGGCGGGCGCCGCCAGCCCGACGGTCCCGCCGGGACGCAGTGCGTGCGGCTTGGCGACGCCGGCCACCTAGAAATCCAGATCGTCTTCGGGAGCGGGCGGCAGATCCCCGCCGGCCGGGCCGTCGTAGCCTGGCGGCGGCGCGGGCGGGGGCAGGTCGTCGCCCACCTCCTGGCGGACCCGGCTCGAGAAGCGCGCGAAGCGCCCGTCGAAGTGGAGGTCGACGGTGCCGGTCGGGCCGTTTCGCTGCTTCGCGATGATCAGCTCGGCCCGGTTCGGATCCTCCGTGTCCTTGTTGTAGACGACGTCGCGGTAGATGAAGCCGATCACGTCGGCGTCCTGCTCGATGGCACCGGACTCGCGCAGGTCGCCCATGTTCGGCCGGCGCTTGTCCGGGTCGCGCTGTTCCGGGCCGCGGTTCAGCTGCGAGAGCGCGATCACCGGGATGTCGAGCTCCTTCGCGAGCGCCTTCAGCCCCTGGCTGATCTGCGCGATCTCGAGGTCCTTGCGCGAGGCGGCGTCCTTGTCGCCGTGGGCGAGCTGGAGATAGTCGATCACGAGCAGGTCGAGGCCCTGCTGCGCTGCGAGCCGCCGCGCCTTGGCCTTGATCTCGAGGATGGTGACGGTGCCGCTGTCGTCGATCCACACGTCCGTGTGGGAGAGCCGCCCGGCGGCGGTGGTGAGCTTCTGGTAGTCGACCGGCGCGAGGTAGCCCCGCCGGAGCGTCGACATGTCGATCCGCGCCTCGCTCGCGAGCATGCGCAGCACGAGGGAGCGGCGGGTCATTTCGAGCGAGAAGATCGCCGACTTCTTGCCGTGCTCGAGCGAGGCGTTCTGCATCAGGTTCAGCGCGAGCGCCGTCTTCCCCATCGAAGGGCGCGCCGCGAGGATGATCAGCTCGCCGGGCTGCAGACCGCCCGTCATCTCGTCGAGGTCGTGGTAGCCGGTCGGGCAGCCCGTGAGCTGGCCGGCGCGATGCATGATCTCGTCGACGTAGTTGAAGGTGTCGGGCAGCTCGTCGTGCATGCTGCGGAAGCTCGACGACGACTGCTTCTGCGAGAGCTCGAAGATGCGCGACTCGGCCTGTTCGAGGAGCTCTTCGCCACCCCCCGTCCAGTCGTAGCCCGTGCGCACGATGTCCGTCGCGGTCTCGATCAGCCGGCGCCGCAGCGCCTTCGAGCGCACGAGCTTCGCGTGGTGCTCGACGTTGGCCGCGGTCGCCTCGTACTCGGCGATCTCGGCCAGGAAGGAAGCGCCGCCGATCGCCTCGAGCAGCTTCTCCCCGGTCAGGTAGTCCGCAAGCGTCAGCACGTCGATGGGCTGGCTCGAATCGAACAGCGCGATCATCGCGGTGAAGAGCCGCTGATGCGCCGGGTGGTAGAAGTCCTCGGGCTTCAGCTCGGGATAGACGGCGTTCAGCGCGGTGTTGTCGAGCAACACGCTCGACAACACGGCCTTCTCCGCAGCGACGTCGTTCGGCGGCACCCGGGCCGCGGCCGTTTCGCTCCCGCGCGCTCCGCGCCCTGCGCGTTCACGGCGGTCGCTCGGCGGTGTCGGAAAGGATTCCGCCAACGCTCACCCCTCTCGAGGCCGATTCTATCTCAACCCGATGGCGCTGGGGTGGCGCAGAGGCGGCAACCGAGGGCACGAATGCGCTCGAACGGCGTTACTCGGAGGCGGTGACGCTGAGCTTGATGTTGGCGACGAGCTCGCCGCGCAGCTTCAGCGGCACTTCGTGCTCGCCGAGTTCCTTGATCGGGTCCTTCAGCTGGATCTTGCGGCGATCCACCTCGAAGCCCTTCTCGGCCAGCAGCTCGGCGATCGCCGCCGAGGTGACCGAGCCGAAGAGCTTGCCCTCTTCCCCCGCCTGCATTTCGACGGAGAGCTCGAGTTTCTCGATCGCCTTCTTCGTCGCCTCGAGATTCTTCATCTCCTTGGCGACGCGCTCGGCGATGATCCGCTTGTGGTGCTCGACCTCGGCGATCTTCGCCTTGGTGGCGATGATGGCCTTGCCCTGGGGCAGCAGGTAGTTGCGCGCGAAGCCCGGCTTCACACGGACGAGATCGCCCGCATCACCGAGGTTGTCGACGTCCTCGTTCAGGATGAGTTCGATCTGGGCCATCGCTCAGCGCTCCTCGCCTTCTTCGGCCGCCGTTTCGGCCACCGTTTCGGGCGCCTCGGCGGCTTCATCCACGTCGGCGGCGGGCGCCGCTTCGCCGGCTTCGCCCTCGCCCGCGCCTTCGGCCCCTTCCGCGGCTTCGCTCGCGGCGGCGGCGGCCGCAGCGGCTTCCGCGGCCTCGGCGGCGGCGCGGGCCTCGGCCTCGCGGCGGGCCTTCTCTTCTTCTTCCCGCGCGGCGCGCTCGGCTTCGAGGCGCTCGCGCAGCTTCTTCTCTTCCTCCGCGGCGTCGGCGCGGCGGGCTTCGATGTCGGCGACCTCGTCGGCCACGCGCACCGTCAGATAGCGGAGGATGGACTCCTCGAGCTTCAGCGTGCGCTCGAGGTCGATCACCACGCCGCCCTCGTCGAGGTACTTGAGCGAGTAGTAGTGACCCTTCTGGAAGTTGTTGATCTCGTAGGAAAGCTTGCGCTTCCCCCAATCGTCGAGCATCAGGCGCAGGGCGCCGCCGCTCTCGAGCAGGCCGTCGAGCTTGGCGAGGAAGGCCTCGCGCACGTCGTCGGTGATCTCGGGCTGGACGATGAAGGTGGTTTCGTACTCGCGCACGTCGTGTCCCCCGTGGACGGGCCCTGGGCCCGGGCCCCGAAATCGGGACCGAAGGTGGACGGGCCTCGGGCCCGCGAAGGGCCGTACGGGTAGCACGGCCGCCCGGGCGGCGCCGCCTGCCGGGTGCAAACCCTCGGATTCCTGGACGATTGCCGCTTTTCACCCGCGGGGACCGGGGTGCCCCGGGGTAGACTGGGCGGATGCTGCGCTCGGCCCTGCTGCCCTGGCTCCCGGCGATGGCCCTCCTGGCCCTTCCGGCCCACGCCGGCACGACCTTCACGGACGTGACGGCCGAGGCCGGCCTCGCCTACCTCCAGCACGCTCCCCCGGAGCCGCCGGATTGCATCGTCGGCAGCCTGGCCTGCGACGTCGACCGCATGACCGGCGGCGCGGCCGTGGCGGACGTGGACGGCGACGGCTGCCCGGACCTCTTCGCCACCCGGCTCGACGCCCCGGACCTGCTCTTCCGCAACGACTGCGCGGGGGGCTTCACGGACGCCACCGCCGCCGCGGGGCTCGCGGGCTTCGACCTCCACTCGAACGGCGCGGCCTTCGCGGACATCGACAACGACGGCGACCCGGACCTCCTGGTCACCGTGGTGGGGAACGGCAGCGGGCCGTCGAACCGCAACTACCTGTTCGTGAACGACGGGAGCGGGGTCTTCACGGAGGAGGCGGTGGCCCGCGGCGCGGCCCTCGCCTCGACCGACCCGCGGCTCACCTGGTCGGTCGCGTTCGGCGACTTCGACCGCGACGGCTTCGTCGACTTCCACGTGACCGAGTGGCTCGCGAGCGCCCACTCCCGCCTGCTGCGCAACCGCGGCGCCGCGGCGCCCGGCCACTTCGAGGACGTGACCGAAGCGGTGGGGCTCTCCTTCGCCGGCGTGAACGGGTTCGCCTCGACCTTCGTGGATCTCGACGGGGACGGCTGGCAGGAGCTCGCCGTGGCCGGCGATTTCGGAACGAGCCGGCTCTTCTGGAACGAGGGCGGCACCTTCACGGACGGCACCGTTGCCGCGGGCGTCGGCACCGACGAGAACGGCATGGGCTCGGCCTTCGGCGACTACGACGGCGACGGCGACCTCGATTGGTTCGTGACGAGCATCTTCGACCCCGACGCCTCCTGCGACGGCGGCAACTGCATCTGGGGCTACACCGGAAACCGGCTGTACGAGAACGAGGGCGGCCGCGTCTTCCGCGACGCCACGGACGACGCCGGCGTCCGCGACGGCCGCTGGGGCTGGGGCACCGTCTTCTTCGACATGGACAACGACGGGGATCTCGACCTCGTCATGACCAACGGCATGGACGTCGCGCACACGGGAATCGAAGACGCCTTCAACGCCGACCCGATGCGGCTCTGGGAGAACGACGGCAGCGGCGCGATGACCGAGGTCTCGGCGGCGGCGGGGCTCACGGACACGGCGTCGGGCAAGGGGCTCCTCACCTTCGACTACGACGGCGACGGCGATCTCGACCTCTTCGTCGTGAACAACGCCGGCGCGCCGCGCCTCTACCGCAACGATCTCGCGGGCGACGCGCGCTGGCTGCGGCTCCGCATCGAGGGCGACGGCAGCAGCCGCGAGGCCCTCGGCGCCCGGGTCGAGGTCTGGCCGCGCTACGACGGGCCGCCGCAGGTCCGCGAAGTCGGCGCCGCGAGCCACTTTCTCGGCCAGAGCGAACCCGAGCTCCACTTCGGCCTCGGCCCGGGCATCGAACGGGTCGACCGCGTGCGGGTGACCTGGCCGGCGACCGGCCGCGTGATCGGCTGGCACGCGCTCCCGACGAACGCGACCTGGACGCTCGGCGAGAAGCCCGCGGGCTGCGGAGGCGGGGGCGCCGGGATGGCCATCGCCCTGCTTGCTCGTGTGGGGACCCGCCGCCGAACCGCCTGGCTGGCCGGGAGCTAGCCGGCCGATTCCACCAGCAGCCGATGGACGCGCGGGTCGTCGGTCAGCTCGGGGTGGAAGGTCGCGGCCAGGACGTTGCCGTGGCGGATCAGGACGGGCTCGCCGTCGACCCGCGCGAGGATCTCGACGCCGTCGCCGATCTCGCGCAGCCGCGGCGCGCGGATGAAGACGCAGCGAAGCCCCTCGAGCCCGCGCGCGGCCCCCTCGTCCACCTCCGCGGCGAAGGAGTCGACCTGGGTGCCGTAGGCGTTGCGCACGGCCACGGCGTCGATGCCGTGGAGCGTCTCGACCGGGTGGTTCTCGACCTCGCGCGCCAGCAGGATCGCCCCCGCGCAGGTGCCGAGCACGGGCAGGCCCGAGTGCACGAAGAAGCGCAGGGTCTCGTAGAGATCGAGGCGCTCGAGCCCCTTCGAGATGGTCGTGCTCTCGCCGCCGGGCAGGATGAGCCCGTGCAGGCCGTCGAGGTCCTTCTCGGCGAGCACGGGAACGGCCGTGGCACCCACGCGCGCGAGCGCACGCGCGTGGGCCTCCACGTCGCCCTGGATGGCGAGGATGCCGACTTTCATCGCAGCGCCCTGCCCGGGTCCGCTACCAGCCGCGGTTGGCGAGGCGCTCGCTCTCGCTGAGCGTCTCCATCTCGATGCCGACCATGGCCTCGCCGAGGCCGCGGCAGGAGCCGAGCAGCTGCTCCGGGTCGTCCCAGTGCGTGCAGGCCTGGACGACGGCGCGCGCGCGCTTCTCCGGATCCGACGCCTTGAAGATGCCCGAGCCGACGAACACCGCCTCGGCGCCGAGGGCGCGGCAGAGCGCGGCGTCGGCCGGCGTGGCGACGCCGCCGGCGGCGAAGTTCGGCACCGGGAGCTTCCCGTTCTCGGCGACGTAGCGGACGAGGTCCACCGGGGCCTGCAGCTCCTTGGCACGGGCCGGGATCTCCTCCGGCGGCAGCACCGTGAGCGCGCGGATGTCGCCCATCACCGTCCGCAGGTGGCGCACGGCTTCCACGATGTTGCCGCTGCCCGCCTCCCCCTTGGTGCGGATCATGGCCGCGCCTTCGCCGATGCGCCGCAGCGCCTCGCCGAGGTTGCGCGCACCGCACACGAAGGGCGAGCGGAAGCCCGCCTTGTCGACGTGGTGCTCTTCGTCCGCGGGCGTCAGCACCTCGCTCTCGTCGATGAAGTCGACGCCGAGCTGCTCGAGGATCTTCGCCTCCATGAAGTGTCCGATCCGCACCTTGGCCATTACCGGGATCGAGACCTGCTTCTGGATGCCCTCGATCACCTCGATCGAGCACATGCGCGCGACGCCGCCGTCCTTGCGGATGTCCGAGGGCACCCGCTCGAGGGCCATCACGGCCGCGGCGCCCGAGTCTTCGGCGATCTTCGCCTGCTCGGGGTTCGTCACGTCCATGATGACGCCGCCCTTCATCATCTCGGCCAGGCCGACCTTGATCTCGAAGGAGCGCGCGTCGCTCTTTCCGTTTCCGTTGCTCGTGTTCGTGGACATCGTCGTCCCTCCTGTTCCCGGGCGTCGATCCGCCCCTAGACGTAGATTCCGTGGTCGCGGGGCCGACGCGGCCCCGCCTCGAGGTGTTGGCGCGTGACCTCGGCCAGGGCCGCGACGCCCCGGCGGATCTCGTCCACGTCGGCCAGGGCGAAGGTCAGCCGCAGGCCGGACGAGACGCGCCCGTCGTGGTGGAAGAGCGAGCCCGGCGCGAAGAGCACGCCGGCGCGGCGGGCGTCTTCGAGCAGCTCGCCGGAGTCGATGCCGCCGGGCAGCTCGACCCAGACCTGGTAGCCGCCCTCGGGGCGCGTGAAGCGCGTGCCCTCGGGCATCTCGTCGGCCAGGGCTTCGAGCAGGGCATCGCAGCGCTCGAGCAGGGTCTTCCGCAGACGGCCGAGGTGCCGGTCGTAGGCGCCGCTGGCGACGAAGTCCGCCACCGCGGCCTGGAGCACCGGCGCGCCCGAGAGGTCGATCGTTCGCTTGAGGGCCCGCAGGCCCTCGAGGGCGCGGCCGCGCGCCATCACGGAGCCGACGCGCACGCCCGGGAAGAGCGACTTCGAGAAGGAGAAGAGGTGCACGACGAGGCCGTGGTCGTCGAGGGCGGCGAGCGGCGGCACCGGGCGGCCGGCGAAGCGCAGGTCCATCTCGAAGGCGTCTTCCACGACGGGCTTGCCGCGCCGGGCCGCGACGTCGAGCAGGCGCCGGCGGTGGGCGAGGCTCGTCGTCGTCCCCATCGGGTTGTGGAAGCTCGGCATCGTGTAGAAGGCCTTCACCTCGGGCCGGGCGAGCACGCGCGAGAGCACTTCGAGGTCCGGCCCCTCGGGCGTCATGGGAACGGGCGTCGGCCGGAGCCCCAGCCCGACGAGCACCGCGAGCAGGTTGTGATACGTCGGCTCTTCGACGGCGACCCAATCGCCGGGCGCGGCGAACAGCCGCAGCGCGAGCGAGATGCCCTGGCTCGCGCCCTGGGTCAGGATCACGTTCTCGTCGTTCGCGGCCTCGATGCCCTCGGTGCGAAGGCGCTCGGCGATGACGCCGCGCAGCCCCTCGTGACCGTCCGGCCCGCCGTAGACGAGCAGGTCCGAGCCGCCCTCGGCGAGCGCGCGGTTCATCGAGCGGCGGAAGGCGTCGACGGGATACAGCGTCGGGTCGGGGATCAGGGAATGCATCGGCACCGCACCGCCGCCGGAGGCGTAGCTCGGCCGCGTGCGGCCGAACTCGAGCAGGCGGTCGACGAGCGGCGAGAGCGGCGGCGGCGCGCCGAGCGGCTCGGGCAGCTCGGATTCGACGGCCGGCGGATCGGCGACGAAGGTCCCGCGCCCGACGGTGGACTCGATCACGCCGTTCTGGGCGAGGGTGTCGTAGGCGAGGGAGACCGTGTCGCGGTTCACCCCGAGCTCTTCCGCGAGGGCCCGGATCGTCGGCAGGCGGTCGCCGCGCACGAGCGCGCCGGCGACGACGGCCCTGCGGATCTGGTCGGCGATCTGCCGGTAGACCGGCAGCCCGGAAACGGATCTGCGCTCGATCGAGAACTCCATGAGCGGGCAGGATAATCCGGGGACAAAGAGGCTTCAATCCGCACAATTCGTGCAGATCCTGGCCTATTGACCCCCTTTTGACCGGACATTTTGTCGGGATTTGCCGAAATCGGCCCGGGAGCGGTAGGGTCGCCAGGCGCCCGGGAGTTCTCCATGACCACCCAGCAAGACGCCTCCGCCCGCCTGGCCTCGACGAAAGGGGCGAACCGGATCGCCTGGCTGCCCTGGGCGCCGGTGCTCGCGGGCACCGTCTCGGTCCTGGCCGTGGCCTACGCCCTGCTGGCCTTCGGCTCGGGGGAGCTCGGCCTGAACCGGGCGGCGCGCTTCACGGCACGCATCGCCTTCGTGCCCTTCGCCCTGGCCTTCGCCGCCTCGTCCCTGTACGCGCTCTGGCGGAGCCCGGTGAGCCGGACGCTGCTGCGCAACCGCCGCGCGGTCGGCATTGCCTACGGCGTCTCGCAGATGATCCACATGGCGGCCGTCGTTGCCGTCATGGCCGGAACGGAACGCACCCTCGACCCGGACGTCTCGAACCTGCTCGGCGGCTTCGGCTTCGTGCTCGCCGCCGCGATGACGGCCACCTCGAACGACGCGGCCGTTCGCGCCCTCGGGCGCAACTGGAAGCGGCTCCACCTGCTGGGAGGCTGGTACATCTGGGCGATCTACCTGGTCTCCTACGGCGGACGCGTCGCCGAAGCCGGAACCCACTGGGCGGGCTTCGGGACGGTCGTGCTGATCGCGGGGATGCGGGGCTACGTCCGCTGGCGGCGCTAGCGCGCAGCGGCGGTCAATCGCTCTAGCGCGCAGCGGCGGTCAACAGAGCTGGGGCGCGGCTGCGGCCGCTAGCTCTGGGGCTCGGCGGGCAGCGCGCGCGCCAACACGGCCAGGCCGATCACGCACGCGAGCACCGAACCGATCAGGATGCCCACCTTCGCGCCGGCCGTGATGGCGGCATCGTCGAAGGACAGCGCGGCGATGAAGAGGGCCACCGTGAAGCCGATGCCGGCGAGCATGCCGGTGGCGAAGATGGCGGCGAAGTTCACGCCGCGCGGCATCTCCGCGAGCTTGAGCCGCACCGCGATCCAGCTGAAGACGGTGATCCCGATCGGCTTGCCGAGCACGAGGCCGGCGATCACGGCCACGGCGACCTGGCGCGAGACCGGGTTCCCGAGCGTCTCCGTCTCGAGGGCGACGCCGGCGTTCGCGAGCGCGAACAGCGGCATCACCACGAAGAGGACCGGGCGTTCGAGGCGGTTCGTCAGGTAGTCGAGGGGCGAGAGGGAATCGCGCGAGGCGTCCTGGAGCGTCAGCACGGCGTGGTGACGCTTGTGCCCGCCGTGGTCTTCGTGGTCGCGCGTGACCCACTCCCGCAGGTGATCGAGGGCATCCCGCCCGCGCTCGACGAGGCTGTTCTGCCGGTGCGGGTCCGGGTGGGCCGGCGTGAGCAGGCCGAGCGCCACGCCGGCGATCGTGGCGTGGACGCCGGACTCGTGCATGAAGAACCAGACGACCGCGCCGACCACCCAGTAGGGGAGGAACGCGCGGACGCCGGCCCGGTTCATGCCGAAGATCATGGCGAGGAAGCCGAACGCCCAAGCGAGCGCGCCCACGTGGATGGTGTCCGTGTAGAAGACGGCGATCACCATGACGGCGCCGAGGTCGTCGGCGATGGCGAGGGCGAGCAGGAAGACCTTCAGCGAGGGGGGTACGCGCTTGCCGAGCACCGACATCGCGGCGACCGCGAAGGCGATGTCCGTCGCCATCGGGATCCCCCAGCCCTTGACGGCCGGGTCTCCCCAGAGCAGGAACGCGTAGACGCCCGCCGGGACGACCATCCCGCCGAGCGCGGCGAGAACCGGCATCATGGCGCGCGTCGGCGTCGAGAGGTCGCCCATGACCATCTCGCGCTTGATCTCCATCCCGACCAGGAAGAAGAAGATCGCCATCAGTCCGTCGTTGATCCAATGGTGGACGGAGAGCGAGAGCGCATGCGTCCCGAAGGAGAACGCCACGGGCTCGTGGAGCAGGTGTTCGTAGCTCTCGGCCCAGGGCGAGTTGGCCCAGGCGAGCGCGACGCCCGACATCACCAGCAGCAGGACGGCGCTGCCGGTCTCGAGCTGCATGAATTGGACGAAGGGCCGCGCGATGCGCTCGGCCAGCTTCGGCTGCGCAGCGCCCGGCGCGGCGAGGCTCATTCCGGGTGTCCCATCCCCAGCATCGTGGACGTTGCCAGCATCGTAGACGTTGGTTGCTTCCCGGTCATCGGGCCCGGAGTGTTCTTCCGGGTTCGAGGGTTCGCGGATCGGACTCGCCATGGTGGCTGAATCGTCTGCCGAAGTAGCCGACTTTATAGCGGGTTCTTCCTCGGAGGCCCGGCCCGCGCCGGCGCCGGGGGAACCCTTCACCGCCGGCTCCGGGTTTGCGTTGAAGCGGTTCATCGCCGCGTCCATGCCTTCGGCGAGGAAGACGGTCACGGCCTCGGACGCGCGGTCGACGCTGGCTTCGATCGCGGGCAGGTCCGCGGCGGGGAAGAGCGTGAGGACGTGGTCGAGGACGCTCACGCCTGGGTCCGGGCGCCCGATGCCGAACCGGAGCCGGGGGAAGACGCGGGCGTCGAAGGCCGCGATGACGTCGCGAAGGCCGTTGTGGCCGCCGTGGCCGCCCTTCTTGCGCAGCCGTAGCTGGCCGGGCGGGAGATCGAGGTCGTCGTAGACGACGAGCAGGTCGACCGCCGGGTCCCCGGCCCCGAGCGCCTCGAACCAGCCGGCCGCCGGCCCCCCGGAGCGGTTCATGAAGGTCCAGGGCTTGACCAGGGCGTACGGGGAGCCGTCGGGCAGCTGCCCACGGGCGACGTGGGCGTCCGCATGGGCCTCGAAGGCGAGGCCGTGCGCCGCGGCGAGGCGGTCGAGGACCCAGAAACCCGCGTTGTGGCGCGTCGCGGCGTAGCGCTCGCCGGGGTTCCCGAGACCGACCACCACCTTCATCGCGCGCGCTCGGGCCACGACGAAGCCGGGGCGGACGGCGTGGGCACGCGAACGTCGGGGCGGGCGATGCTACTCGCCGTCCTTCTTCTCTCCCTCGCCCTCGGCGGCGGCCGGGGCATCGCCCTCGGCTTCCGCGTCCGGCGCGGCGGCTGCGGCGTCGGCCTCTTCGCCCGTGTCGGCGACGAGGTCCTCTTCCTTCACCGGCGCGACGACCGACACGACCGAGAGGTCGCCGTCGGAGATCAGCTCGACGCCGTCCGGCAGCTCGATGTCGCGCACGTGGAGGTTGTCGCCCATGTCGAGGCTCGTCACGTCGACCGAGATCTCGTCCGGGATGGCCCGGGGCAGACACTTGATCTCGAGCTCGCGCAGCGCCTGGTCGAGCACGCCGCCGTTCTCGACGCCGATGGCCTTCCCCGTCACGTGGAGCGGGACCTCGACCTCGATCTTCTGGCTGAGGTCGACTTCGTAGAGGTCCGCATGGATGAAGGTGCCCTTGATCGGGTCGCGCTGGAGCTCGCGCACCATCGCGGTCTTGCCGTCGACGGCGGCGTTGCCCGAACCCGCGAGGTCGAGCAGCGTGTTCAGCCCGGTCTCGCTGGCATGGAGCACCTTCTGCAGGCGCGCGGGGTCGAGGGAGACCGGCACGGCCTCCCGGCCGCCGCCGTAGAACACGGCGGGGATCTTCCCGGCGGCGCGCAGCTTGCGGGCGACGCCCTTGCCCACGCCCTCGCGGGCTTCGACTTCGATGGTGGTATCGGACACGGTGTTCTCCTGGGGTCGGCTCGGCCGACTCGAAAGATCAGGCGAAGAGCGAGCTCACGCTCTCTTCGTTGTTGATGCGCCGGATCGACTCCGCCAGCAGCTTGGCGGTGGAGACGACCTCGATCTTCTGAGACTCCTTCGCGTCGTCGCGAAGGGGGATCGAATCGGTGGTGATGAGCTTCTCGAGGGGCGACTCGTCGAGGCGCTTGATGGCCGGCCCCGAGAGCACCGGGTGGGTGATGGCCGCGACCACGGAGCGCGCGCCTTCCTTCGAGAGGGCCGTCGCCGCCTGGGCCAGGGTGCCGGCGGTGTCGACCATGTCGTCGACCAGCACGCAGTTGCGGTCGCCGACTTCGCCGATCACGTGCATGACCTCGGAGACGTTCGCCCGCTCCCGCCGCTTGTCGATGATCGCCAGCGGGGCGTCGAGCCGCTTCGCGTAGGCGCGGGCGCGCTCCACGCCGCCGGCATCCGGCGAGACGATCGTGACGTCCTGCGGGAAGCGCCGGCCGATCGCGTCGAGCAGGATCGGCCGCGCGTAGAGGTTGTCGACGGGGATGTTGAAGAAGCCCTGGATCTGGCCCGCGTGGAGGTCGAGGCACAGCACGCGCGAGATGCCCGCCGCCGTCAGGAGGTCCGCAACGAGCTTGGCGGTGATGGGCGCGCGCGGCGAGACCTTCCGATCCTGCCGCGAATAGCCGTAGTAGGGAACCACCGCGGTGATGCGGCGGGCGGACGCGCGGCGCAGCGCGTCCGTCATGATCAGCAGCTCCATCAGGTGGCGGTTGGCCGGCGTCGAGGTGCTCTGCAGGACGAAGCAGTCCATGCCGCGCACGTTGTCGCCGATCTCGACGCTGATCTCGCCGTCGCTGAAGCGGGTCACTTCGGCGTGGCCGAGCTCCTGGCCCAGCTCGCGCGCGATGGCGCGGGCGAGATCCGGGTTCGAGTTCCCGGCAAAGAGCTTGAGCTGCTGCATCGTTCGGTCTTCCTGATGGTTGGGGCGGCAGGACTCGAACCTGCAAATGGCGGCTCCAAAGGCCGCTGCCTTACCATTTGGCGACGCCCCAAGGCGCGTCGCCCCTTCGGCGACGCCCGAAATCCGTGCGCTGCCGCGTCCGCTTCCTACCGCGCCTCACCCGAGGCGACGGTCCGGGCCACGCCCGTGAAGGCTTGCGCGGCTCCCGTTCGGGCGAGTTCTTCGCGCAAGCGCGCTCCCGACAACGCCTCCGACGCGGACGACGCATCGGGGAAGATACCGAAGAGCGTCGGGCCGCTTCCGCTCAGCCCGACCCCGCGAGCACCGGCGGCGGCGAGGGCCTCCCGGAGCGGAGCGATTCCCGGAGCCAGCCGCGTGGCGGGCGCCTCGAGATCGTTCACGAGCAAGGTGGAGAGCCAGTCCGCCGCGAGCCAGCCCGCGGGCGCCGGCATCGTAGTGGGTGCCCTTTCGCCAGTCAACGAAGCCCCCGATGCGTCGAACTCCGCGTAGACGCGGGCGGTTTCGAGCGGCGGGCCGGCGTGGACGAGGGCCGCGGCGAGGCTCGGGACCCCGGGGGCCGGGGCGACCCGCTCCCCGATGCCTTCGACCCGGGCGGGCACGGGCCCCTCGCCGCCGGGGCCCAGGAAGAAGGGCACGTCGGCCCCGAGGCCGAGGCCCAGGCTCTCCAGCCGTTCCCCGGCCAGGGCTCCCGGGAACTCGGCGGCCAGAGCCCGGAGAACCGCCGCGGCGTCGCTCGACCCGCCCCCGAGGCCCCCGGGCGACGGGATCCGCTTCTCGAGCCGGATGTGGACCGCGGCCGCGAGGCCCGCGGCCTCGAGGAACGCCAGGGCGGCCCGGGCGGCGAGGTTGCTCGAATCCGCGGGCACGTCCCCCGGGACGCCGGCCGCCGCCTCGACCTCGATCGTCACCCGGGCCCGCTCGGCGGGCGCCACCTCGACGGTGACCTCGTCCGCCAGATCGAGCGGAACGAAGAGGCTCGAGAGCTCGTGGTAGCCGTCGGCCCGGACGCCGACGATGCGCAGACCGAGGTTCAGCTTGGCGGGTGCCAAGAGCCGGCGCGTGCCCACTAGGACTTCGCCTGCCCCACTTCGACGTAGCGCATGCGCAGGTCGTAGAGCAGGCTCGTGAGCAGGCGCTCCTCCTCGGGATCGAGGTTGCCTCGGGTCTTCTCCTGGAGCAGGGAGAGGGTGTCGATCACCTGGCTCGCGAGGGGCAGGTCCGTCTCGCCCTTCTCGCCGGTCGCCGGATCCTCGGCCAGGCCGAGGTGGTAGAGCGCCGAGGTCGAGAGCGAGAGGATGAAGGTCGAGAAATCGATCTTGGGCAGCGTCGGGTCGGCCATCGCGCGCCTCAGGAAACGCTCGTGGTCGGCTGGTCGCCGACGGAGCCCTCCGGCCCCCTCTCGAGGGCGTTCATCAGGCGGTAGGCGAGGCCGAAGCGCTGGATGACGGTGATCGTCGACCCGATGGCCACGACCCACAGGAGCGGCTGGAGGAAGCCCGTGAGCGCGCCCAGGGCCACGAGGCCCATGCGCTCGGCCCGCTCCATGATGCCGCCCTCGAAGCGCTCGACGAAGCGCTCGGCGCGGGCCTTGGCGTAAGAGACCATCACGCTCGCCACGAGCACCCAGCCGACCAGCAGCACGAGGCCGGGCTCTCCGGCCCGGGCGTAGAACATCAGCAGCCCGAGCAGGATCGTCATGTCGACGAGGCGGTCGAGGGTGGAATCGAGCCAGGCGCCGTAGTTCGACTCGGTCCCGTGGTGCCGGGCCACGACGCCGTCGACGAGGTCGAACAGCCCGCCCAGGCACAGGATGACCGCGCCCCAGAACGGGTCGAAGGCGAAGGCCACCGCCGACGCCATGCAGATCACCGTCCCCACGACCGTCAGCAGGTTCGGGTTGATGGGCCGCTTGAACAGGAAGGGGAAGACTTTGCGGACCGCCGGGTCGACGGCCTTGCCGATCTTGGCCTTCAGCACGGCGGGTGCCTCCAGTGCCTGGGGTCAGAAAGCTCGCTCGCTCAGAGCGTGGCGAGGGGGTCGCTCGAGGCCGGGCGGGCGGACGCCTCCTCGTCGGTCACCAGCTCGCCCTTGTCCGCCACGTCGGGGAGCGAGGAGAGCGCCTCCTCGAGATCGTGGGCGGAGATCCACCCACGGCGGTCGAGCAGCCGGCGGTCGAGCCTCAAGTCGCGGATGTGGCGGTCGATCATGCGAGAGTCCCCCTCGATTCTTCGTTGGTCCGGCGCCCGGACCCGTCAGGGCCACCCGGATCGGGCCCGCTCGAGCCGGCGCCGGGCGGTTCCTGGCACGTCGGGCGGAGGCCGCCCGGGAGCTTGCGCGGAACGTAGCAGAGTTGGCGGCAAGTCGGGCGTTTCGATAGCGTTTTCGCTTGCTTTCGAGGCCCTCGTGGTCTTTCATGTGGGCTTGGGTTCCCGCTCGCCGCGGGCGCCGTTTCTGAAGGGAGACACCATGGTAAAGGGGCATTTCCGAACCGCCCTCCGGGTTGCCGCAGCCACGCTGGCGCTCACCCTCTCGGCCGGCTGCGCCGACAACGCCGCGGAGTTCCAGGAAGTCCCCACGGCCGACGTGCTCTACCGCCAGGGCATCGAAGCCCTCGAAGACGGCAAGATGCTCGGCGTCATCCCGAAGGCCGACCACGAGCAGGCCATCGAGATCTTCCAGACCATCGTCGACAACTACCCCTACAGCGACTACGCGGTGCTCGCCGAGCTGAAGATCGCCGACACCTACTACGACCAGGGCAAGTGGGAAGAGGCGCTCTCCTACTACCGCGACTTCGCGGAGCTCCACCCCTCCCACGAGCGAGTCCCCTACTCGGTGCTGCGCTCGGCGCTCTGCCGCAAGCACCAGGCTCTCGCCTCGAACCGCGACCAGACGAACACGCACAACGCCCTCGAGCACCTCGAGCAGCTGCTCGCGCGTTACCCGTACTCGCCGGAGGCCCAGGAGGCCGAGGTTCTCTGGCGCGAGATGCGCATGCGGCTCGCCGAGCACGAGATGGGCGTCGGCGACTTCTACATGGATCGCGAAGAGTTCCAGTCCGCGGCCGACCGCTTCCGCAAGGTGCTGAACGACTTCCCGGGCCTCGGGCTCGACGGGCAGGCGCTCTACAAGCTCGGCACCTGCTACTCGAAGATGAACCTCGACAGCGAGGCCACGCGCATCTTCGAGGTGATCCTGAACAACTACGACGGCACCGAGTTCGCCGAGGCGGCTCGGGAGTTCGTGCCCGCCGCGAACTAGCCGCGAAACCGCACATCGAACCTACGACGGGGCCGCCGGGACATCCGGCGGCCCCGTTTACTAGAATGCTGCCGTGAGCGAGAGCGGGCTTTCAGCGGTGGACGTGGTCGTGGTGGCGGTGCTGGCCATCGCACTCCTGCGCGGCCTGTTCCTCGGCCTGATCCGGGAGTCCTTCTCGATCGCGGCCCTGGCCGGCGCGGTGATCGCCGTCCGCGTCTTCATGGACCCGCTGGCCGAGCGCCTCGCCCTCGAGTTCAGCCTGGATTGGAGTCCCTTCGCGCTGAAGGTCACCGCGGCCGTCCTGCTGGTCGTGGCGGTGATGGTGTGCGTCGGCTTCGCCGGGCGCATGCTGCGCAAGGGCGTGCGGGCGGTGGGCCTCGGCTGGGCGGACCGGCTCGGCGGGGGCATCCTCGGCACGGCCGAGGGGCTGCTCGTGGCGGGGCTCCTGCTCTGGCTCGGGACCGCGCTCGTGGGGCGCGACCACGCGGTCTTCGCGGATTCCCAGGCCCTGGCCGCCCTCGACGAAGCCCGCCGCGCGGCGGGCGGAGCCGACGTCGCCGCGCCGCCGCCGCGCTGAGCCTGGGCCGCGGGCGCGTCGCCCGCGCTAGGCGGCGTCCGTCCAGCGGCCGTTCTTCTGGATGAGCGCGACGAGGCGATCGTCGGCTTCGGCCTCGGGCACGTTGCGCTCGACGAGCTCCTTGCCCACGTAGAGGTTGATGCGGCCCGGCCCCGAGCCGACGTAGCCGAAGTCGGCGTCGGCCATCTCGCCGGGGCCGTTCACGATGCAGCCCATGATCGCGATCTTCACGCCGTCGAGGTGGCCCGTGCGGGCCTGGATGCGGGCGGTGACCTCTTCGAGGTCGAAGAGCGTCCGGCCGCAGGACGGACAGGAGATGAACTCGGTCCAGGTCGTGCGCTGCCGCGCGCCCTGGAGGATGCGGTAGGCGAGCGAGAGCGCCGCGGCCGGATCGTCGCCGGCGGGGAGCACGATGGCGTCGCCGATGCCGTCGCACAGGAGCGCGCCGGTTTCGCTGGCCGCCGCGAGCAGGTCCGCCTCCGGGCCCTCCCCGCACGCCGGCTCGTGGTGCAGGACGATCGGGTGGCGGAGGCTCGCCGCCCGGAGCAGCGCGGCGAGCCCGCGACCGGCGTGCACCGGGAAGGCCGACCGGACCGAGAAGGCCATCTGGCGAAGGCCCGACGCCCGGGCCCGATCGAGAGCAACGCCCACCGCCCCGCGCAGCTCGTGCAGCGGAGCCTCGACCGCGAACTCGACGGCACCGGAGAGCTCGCCCGAGGCGTCGTCCGCGGCCACGATCCGCCGCGCCGCCGAGGCCACCTGCATCGCGAGCGCCGCGGGCCCGCGGACCACGAGCGGCGCGTCGATCGCGAGGCTCGCGAGCTCCTTGGCGAAGCGCTCGAGGGCGGCGACGTCCCGCGCCTCCGACACCGTGCAGTGGAGCCCCTCGCAGGCCAGGTTCGGAACGCCCGCGAAGGCGACGGAGAGTTTCGCCGCGAGCGCGGCCGGGTCTTCGGGCGCGGGGCCGAGGTCGAGCTCGGCGCGCACGGGCTGGTCTCCCCCGAGGCCCGCCAGGGCGTCGGTCTCGCGCCTCGCGTGGGAGTACGGGTCCGTGCAGAACGGGGCGCTCGGGTCGGGGACGGGATCGGTCGGCAGGACGCGCTCGTCGTATCGGCGCGCCAGCGCGCGGGCGACGGGCACCTCCTTCACCGGATGTTCCGTCAGGGAGACGCGCACGGTCTCGCCGAGGCCGTCTTCGAGCAGGGCTCCGATACCGATCGCGCTCTTGATGCGGCCGTCCTCGCCGGAGCCCGCCTCGGTGACGCCGACGTGGAAGGGATAGGAGGGCTCGCCGGGCGCTCGTGCCTCGAGCCGCGCCGCCAGCAGGCGATAGGCCTGGATCGCCACCTGGGGGTTGCTCGCCTTCATGCTGAAGACGACGTCGCGGTAGTTCTCCGCTTCGCACACGTCGAGGAACTCGAGGGCGGATTGCACCATGCCCTCGGGCGTGTCGCCGTAGCGGTTCATGATGCGGTCGGCGAGGGAGCCGTGGTTCGTGCCGATGCGCATCGCGCGCCCGAGCTCCTTGCAGCGCAGCACGAGCGGCCGGAAGCGCTCGGCCACCCGCTCGACCTCCTCGCGCCACTCGGCATCGCCGTACTCTCGCACGGCGAACTTCTTCTTGTCGGCGTAGTTGCCGGGGTTCACGCGGATCTTCTCCACGTGCTCGGCGGCCGCCATCGCCGCGTTCGGCGTGTAGTGGATGTCGGCGACGAGCGGCACGTCGACGCCGCGCTTCGTGAGCTCGGCGCGGATCGCCCCGAGAGCCTCGGCGTCGGTGATCGAAGGGGCGGTGATGCGGACGATCTCGCAGCCGGCCGCGGCGAGCTGTTCCGCCTGCTCGACGGTGGCCGCGACGTCCTGGGTGTTCGTCGTGGTCATGGACTGGATGCGGATCGGATTCTCGCCGCCGATGCCGACGTTTCCGACGCGCACCTCGCGGGTCGCGCGACGCCGCGGCGAGAGCTCCGAGCGGACGTAGGGCCCCGGGGGCAGCAGATCCGCCACCGCGCTAGGCGCCCTCGACGAGGGCGTAGAGGCGCTCGAAGGCCTCGTCGAGCTTGGCGACGTCGGTGCCGCCGGCCTGGGCGAAATCGGGCCGGCCCCCGCCCTTCCCGCCGAGCACGCCGGCGACCTCGCGGATCAGGTCGCCCGCCTTGAAGCGGCCGACGAGGTCCTGGGTGATGCCGAGGGCGATCGGGACCTTGCCGCCCGAGGGCGCCGCGACGAGCACGATGCCGGACCCGAGGCGGCCGCGCAGGTCGTCGACGAGGTTGCGCAGCTCCTTCGGGTTGACGTCGTCGAAGCGCGTGGCCAGGACCTTCACGCCGGCGAGTTCGCGGGCCTGCTCGACGAGTTCGCCCGAAGCGGCGCCCCGGCTCTCGGCGCGCACGGCTTCGAGCTCGCGCTCGAGCTGGCGCTTTTCTTCGAGCAGCTTCTCGACGCGCGTCGGGATCTCCGCGACGGGCGCGCGCAGGAAGCTCGCGGTCTCGCGCAGGAGATCCTCCTGGCCGCGAACGTGGGCCAGGGCCCCGAGGCCCGTCACCGCCTCGATCCGGCGCACGCCGGCGGCGATGCCCGTCTCGGAGAACACCTTCAGGAAGCCGATGTCGCCGCTCGCGCCGGCGTGGGTGCCGCCGCAGAGCTCCGTCGACGGCCCGAAGGACACGACGCGCACGACGTCGCCGTACTTCTCCTCGAACAGGGCGATGGCACCGCTCTGGACCGCTTCGTCGTAGCTCAGGAAGCGCACCTCGGCGGCGTGGTTCTCTTCGATCCAGCGGTTGGCGAGGTCTTCGATCTGGCGCAGCTCCGTCTCGGTGAGCGGCTGGTCGTGGGTGAAGTCGAAGCGCAGGCGCTCGGGGGAGACGAGCGAGCCCTTCTGCATCGCCTGGGGGCCGAGCACCGCGCGCAGGGCCGCGTGCAGGATGTGGGTGCCCGAGTGGTTTCGCACGGTGGCGCCGCGCGCTTCGCCGTCGACGGTGAGCTCGGCGAGCTCGCCGACGGCGATGCTCCCCTCGACGACCTTGCCGACGTGCACGACGAGGTCGCCCGTCGGACGCTGGGTGTCCTGGATCTCGACACGGCCGCCCGGCGTCGTGAGCGTGCCGCGGTCGCCGACCTGGCCGCCGCTCTCGGCGTAGAAGGGGGTCTCGTCGACGACGATCGAGACTTCGCCGCCCGCTTCCGCGCGCTCCGCGCGGGCGCCGCCGACCACGAGCGCGCGCACGGTCGAGGCGGCGTCGAGGGTCTCGTATCCGCGGAAGGCGGTCGCGAACTCGCCGGCGAGCTCGCCGTAGACTTCGTCGATTCGCGTGTCGCCGCTGCCCTTCCAGGCCGCCCGCGCGCGGGCGCGCTGGGCCTCCATCGCCTCCTGGAAGCCGGCCCGGTCGAGAGAGAGCCCCTTCCCCGAGAGGATGTCCTCGGTCAGGTCGAGCGGGAAGCCGTAGGTGTCGTAGAGCTTGAAGACCACCTCGCCCGGCAGCTGTCGCTCGCCGCCGAGCCCCTGGATCTCGTCTTCGAGCAGCGAGAGCCCCTTCCACAGGGTCTCGAGGAAGCGCTCCTCCTCGCTGCGGATGCGGCCGGTGATGTAGGCGCGGCGCTCGGAGAGGTCCGGGTAGGCGCCTTCCATCTCGTCGACGACGGTGTCCGCGACTTCGTAGAGGAACGGCCGGTCGAGATCGAGGGCAGCGCCCTGGCGCGCCGCGCGGCGCAGGATGCGGCGCAGCACGTAGCCGCGGCCTTCGTTCGAGGGCAGCACGCCGTCGCCGATCAGGAAGGTGCAGGCCCGCGCGTGGTCCGCGACGATGCGCATGGAGACGTCGAGCTCCGGGTCTTCGCCGAGCCGCTTGCCCGCGACGTCCTGGATGCGGGTGAGGATCGGCGTGAAGAGGTCCGTCTCGTAGTTCGTCGAGGCGCCCTGGAGGATCTGCGCGATGCGCTCGAGGCCGAGGCCGGTATCCACCGAGGGCTTCGGCAGCGGCGCCTTCTCCCCGCTCGCGTCGCGGTTGAACTGCATGAAGACGAGGTTCCAGAACTCGAGCCAGCGCCCGCAGTCGCAGGAGGGGTCGCAGGCGTCGTTGGTGCAGCTCGCCGGGCGGCCGAAGTCCATGTGGATCTCGGTGCAGGGCCCACACGGGCCGGTGTCGCCCATCGACCAGAAGTTCTCCTCGGCACCGAGCCGGTAGACCTTCTCTTCGGGCAGGCCGATGCGGTTGCGCCAGAGGTCGAAGGCCTCGTCGTCCTCCTCGAAGACGCTCACCGCCAGGCGGGCCGGATCGAGCGCGAACCCCTCCGTCACCAGCTCCCAGGCGAAGTCGATCGCCTCCTGCTTGAAGTAGTCGCCGAAGGAGAAGTTTCCGAGCATCTCGAAGAAAGTGTGGTGCCGCGGCGTGCGCCCGACGTTCTCGAGATCGTTGTGCTTTCCGGAGACGCGCATGACCTTCTGGGAGGTCGTCGCGCGCGCGTAGTCGCGCGACTCCTCGCCGAGGAAGACGCGCTTGAACTGGACCATGCCCGCGTTGGTGAACAGCAGGGTCGGATCGGCCTGGGGGATGAGCGACGAGCTCGCCACGCGCCGGTGGCCGTTGCGCTCGAAGTAGGCGAGGAACGCCTCCCGGATCTCTTTGCCGCTCGTCGGGCCGCTCACGATGCTCGAACCTCCACGGGGCCGTGCAGGCCCGTAAGGGTGCGAATATACAAGACGAACCGGCCGGCGGCTGCCCAGGGCATGCCCCGGGAGCCGCCGGCCTCCGCACCTAGAACGTCACGCCGATCCCGACGTTGAAGTGCGTCCCGTGGCTCACCTGCACACCCCGGACGCGCTCCCAGACCTGGAACTTCACCTCGGCCCGGGCCATCCAGTTGCCGCGGTAGCCGACCAGGATCGGCCCGGCGCTCACGCGCTCGCCACCGAGCCGGGAAGCCGTGTCGTCTCGACCGCGGGCTTCCCGGCGGGCCTCGAAGTCGAGCATCACGAAGACCCCGGCGTTGTCGGCGTTGCGATGCCAGGGGTGGAGGCCCAGGTTCAGGTCGAAGCCGAGCTGATCGCCCCGGTGGATGCCCCGGCCACCGCGGCCGTTCCTCCAGTAGAAGAGGTCGGCCAACATGTAGTACCGGAAGGACTCGGCCGCGAAGGACAGGCCCAGGGCGCCGTCGACGCTGCCGTCGCCGGTCGGGAAGCGATCCGCCGTGGAGCCGGTCGGCAGACGAACACTCGGAGTGAGGCCGAGGTTCGCCGTCCAGCCTTCGAGGTTCCAGTACTTCTTGAGCGGCATCGCGAGGATCACGTCCCCGAGGCCCGTGCCGCGCGTTCGCACCGCTTGCCCTCCGACGTTCGAGATCCGCTCCTGGTCGAGGATCGGCACCTTCAGGGTGAAGCGAACCTCCCGCTGTAGGGTGTAGACCGCTTCGACCCAGGTCGTGTGGATGGTGCGCTCGCGGTCGAGGGGGTTCGAGACCTCGTCGTCGCCGTCGAGCAGGGTGTCGCTCGTGCGATACTCGTGACGCACCTGGATGCCGAACCCGTCCTCCCAGCGCGGCGCCATGTCCATCACGGGCTGGTGCGCCTGGGCGGCGGCGGCGGCGAGCAGCCCGGCGATCGCGACGAGGTTCCGGAGCAGGACCCGGCTACGGCCTCGCATCGGGGGCCGCCGCTCGGGGCTCGGGGGTCGCCGGCACCGGGGCGCCGTCGTCGAGCTCTGCCACGTCCGCCGCCTCGACCCTCAGCTGCAGCGACGAACCTGGCTGCGGCTGCGGAGGCGCGGCGGCCAGCACGAACCGCTGGGGCGGCACGACGCTCTCGAAGCCGCCGCCTTCCGACGCGCTTCCCTCCACGAGCAGGTGGAAGCGCTTTGCTTCGTAGCCGGCGCGCTTCACGCCGCGGGCAATCGCCCGGAAGGGCGCAGGCTGCCCCTCGAGCAGCGCGAAGCGTACGAGCCCTGCGTCGACGTCGACGAGCAGGCCCTTGTTGTGGCGCGAGCGGTCGAGCTCCGGGAGCTCGCCGAGGCGCTTGCCGAGGCCAACGGCGCAGAAGGAACAGACGAGGCCCTTCACGGCCACCACCACCTCGCCGGCTTCGGCGTGGACGGGGGTTTCGTGGGTCGCAGGTGAAGCGTGGTCGTGACCGTCGTCGTCGGACGCGGCCGATGCAAACGGGACCGCCGCCAGGGCGATCGCCAATAGAAGCGTTCGGAACATGGGAGTCTCCTCATGGATCGGTGGAGTCGGCGCACGGGTGCCTGCGACTGGAGCCGCTCGGCGGACGTGGCCGCGATCAGAGGAGGAGGGGTGCGTTGCTTCGGGCGTAGGGAGAGTGGAGCCGGTCCGGTGGACGTTCCGGGCGAACGGCGCGAGCGGCTCCGAGCGCATGCGATGCGCTCTGGGGCGTGGAAAGGGTCAGCGCGGCGACCGCCTGGGCAGAAGACGCTCCGGCGGGCCCACCGGAAACGACGAGGTCGAGGGCGCAGCTCGGACAGTCAGCATCGTGGCTGGAGGGCGCCGGGCTCGGCCCGGGCTCCGGCTCTGCCATCGGCGGGGCGCCGTGGCAGGGCAGCGAGGCCACGTGGGCCACGGGCTCCGGCGGCGTGCAGGCCGCTTCGCAGATCGCTGCGGGAAGCGTCGCGAACAGGACGGCTGCGATGACCGGAATCCGGAACATGGTGAGAGCGTAGCGCCCGGGAGCGGGCTCGCTAGAAGCGGCGCATCGGCGTCGGAACGGTCTCGGACTCAGAAGCGATCGATCTCGAACTCGTCGCCGCCGCCGCCCTCGGGAGCCTTCTCCTCGGCCTTCTCCTCTTCGCCGGCTTCCTTGTCGAAGTCGTCCCAGCTGCCGTCGGAGGTGGAGGAGATGCCGCGGAAGCGCAGCGCGAAGTCGTCGGGGTTCGAGACGTGCTTGAGGGCCTCTTCGTAGGTGACGAGGTCCTGCTTCACCAGGTGCATGAGCGACTGGTCGAAGCTCTGCATGCCGTAGGTCGTGAAGCCCTTGGCGATGGCGTCGTGCAGCTCCTTCGTGCGGTCCTTGTCGCCGATGCACTCGCGCACGCGGGCGGTGGTGACGAGCACCTCGAGGGCGGGCACGCGGCCCTTGCCGTCGGCGCGGGGCACGAGGCGCTGGGAGATCACGGCCTTCAGGATCGAGGCGAGCTGCAGCCGGATCTGCTTCTGCTGATGCGGCGGGAAGACGGAGATGATGCGGTTGATCGTCTCGACCGCGTCGAGCGTGTGCAGCGTCGACATGACGAGGTGGCCGGTCTCGGCGGCGGTGATGGCCGTCTCGATGGTCTCGAAATCGCGCATCTCGCCGACGAGGATCACGTCCGGGTCCTGGCGCAGGGCGGCGCGCAGGGCGTGGGCGAAGGTGTTCGTGTCGACGCCGATCTCGCGCTGGTTCACGATCGAGCGGCGGTCCTTGATCAGGAACTCGATCGGGTCCTCGATCGTGATGATGTGACACGTCCGGTTCATGTTGATGTGATTGATCATGGAAGCAAGCGTCGTCGACTTGCCCGAACCGGTCGTTCCCGTCACCAGGATGAGGCCGCGATTCTCCATCGAGATCGACTCGACCACCTTCGGCAGGTGCAGGTTCTCGATCGATTGGATGTTGAAGGGGATCACGCGGAAGACGATGCCGATGCTGCCGCGCTGCTGGAAGACGTTCACGCGGAAGCGCCCGGCGCCGGGCAGGCCGTAGGCCAGGTCCGCTTCGTGGAACTCGTCGAAGCGCGCGCGCTGCACCGGGTTCATCAGCCCGAGGGCGCACTTCTCGATCTCGCCGGGCGGCAGCCGCTCGCCGTTCTTCAGCGGGACGAGCATGCCGTCCACGCGGAACATGGGCGGCAGGCCCGCCTTCAGGTGGATGTCCGACGCGCCGCCCTTCAGGGCGACCTTCAAGATCTCGTTCAGGTCGAAAGCCATCGCGCGCCTGCGTCTCCAGCTCGGAAGTCCAGGGTTCCACGGGTCGTTTCGACCGATGGGCGCGGTTTCTTGAGTCAGGGGAACCGGATCCGGGGGCCTCGCGGAGCGGCAGCTCCAGCGAGAGGGCCCCGGGATCAGGCCGGTCTCCGCCCGCGCCTCGGGCGAACCCCCTAGGGCCGGGCGGAAAAGATGGGGCGAGCGCGGCGACATCCCGGCGCCGCGCTCGCCGTCCTCCAGGGGCACCCCGACGGGACCGCGGCTCTGGGGAACGCGTCGTGTCCGTCGGCACTGGAGGATGGGACGTCGGCTAGGAGGCCGGGGCCGCCACGTCGGGCGTCTCGTCCATGGCGTCCTTGGCGGCTTCGGCCGCCTCGTCCGCCGCGCCTTCGATGGCCTCACCGGCCTCTTCGGCGGCCTGCTCGATCCGCTCGCCGGCCGCTTCCATGGCGTCGGCGGCTTCCTCGGCCTTCTTCTCGGCGGCCTCGGCGGCATCCGCCAGGGTCGTCGCCGGCGCCTCGAGGACGGCGCTCGATTCCTCGTGCGTGTCCTGCGGCGAGCAGGCGATCACCGTGGCGGGCACGAACAGCCCGGCCACCAACAATCCGCTCCACTGGGTCCACTTCATGTCTCACTCCTCCCACAAAGTTGTGTCGTGGGAAGAGCAAGGGCCGTGCCATGGCTCGAAAGGGAGCACTCGGCGGCCCGCAGCGAGGCGGCGCCGGCGTTTCGGAAATTCTGACCGAGCAAGACTGACCGATCCGGCCCGGGGAGCGGCCGCTGCGCCCCCCGGACCGGCCGGCATCAAGCCTCGGCGGCGGCGGGCTCCGCGTCGTCCTTGGCGCCCTCCTCCACCGCCGGCACCAGGCGCTTCAGGCCCTTCTCGGCGAAGACCTTCTCGGCGATGGTGGCGGAGATGTCCGGGTTCTCCTTCAGGAAGCGGCGGGCGTTCTCGCGGCCCTGGCCGATGCGCTCGCTGCCGTAGGAGAACCAGGAGCCGCTCTTCTCGACGATGTCGGCCTCGACGGCGAGGTCGAGCAGGTCGCCCTCGAGCGAGACGCCCTCGTTGTAGAGGATGTCGAACTCGGCCTGGCGGAAGGGCGGCGCCACCTTGTTCTTCACCACCTTCACGCGCGTCCGGTTGCCGACCACGGCATCGCCGTCCTTGATCGCGCCGATGCGCCGCACGTCGAGCCGCACGGAGCTGTAGAACTTGAGCGCGTTGCCGCCGCTCGTGGTCTCCGGGTTGCCGAACATGACACCGATCTTCATGCGGATCTGGTTGATGAAGATGATCGTGGCGTTCGACTTCGCGAGCGTGCCCGTGAGCTTGCGCAGGGCCTGGCTCATGAGCCGCGCCTGCAGGCCGACGTGGGTGTCGCCCATCTCGCCCTCGATCTCCGCGCGCGGCACGAGGGCCGCCACCGAGTCGATCACGACGAGATCGATGGCGCCGCTCTTCAGCAGCACGTCGGCGATCTCGAGGGCCTGCTCGCCGGTGTCCGGCTGGGAGACCAGCAGGTCTTCGACGTTCACGCCGAGCTTGCGCGCGTAGCCGACGTCGAGGGCGTGCTCCGCATCCACGAAGGCGCACACGCCGCCCTTCTTCTGGCACTCCGCCACCGCGTGCAGCGTCAGCGTCGTCTTGCCGCTCGACTCCGGGCCGTAGATCTCGACCACGCGCCCGCGCGGGTAGCCGCCGATCCCGAGCGCGATGTCGAGGCTCGGCGAGCCGCTCGAGATGGCATCGACGTCGCGGTCCACACCGTCGCCGTCGAGGGTCTGGATCGAGCCCTTGCCGAACTGCTTCTCGATGGTCGACACCGCCAGATCGATCGCTTTCTTGCGGATGTCCGGGTTGCTGTTGCTCAGGTTCGTGACGTTGCTTCGGTCTGCTCCAGCGTGCTTGGACTTGGCCATGATCATTCTCCTTTAGAGACGGGGTTCGTTCGAATCGCGTCCGCCGAGCGGCAATCGCTCGAGCGGGGTGTACCGGGCGCCCTCGGGGCCGAGCTCGCTTTGCAGCAAGACGACCTCGCGGACTTCACAGGGCTCGGCGCCCGAGGCGTCGATGCCCTCGAGCGACGGCGCGCCGCCGCGCACGCGCGCCAGCGTGAGGTGGGGCCGGAAGGGGCGCTCCTCGGCGGGGAGGCCCGCCGCGACCACGCCGCGCTCGACCGCCGCCGCCGCGCGCGAGAGGGCCTTGGCCGGGAACGCCTCGAAGGCCAGTACGCGGGGGCGCTGCGGGTTCGGGAAGCCCACCAGGCCGCCCAGCGAGAGCGGGAACGCCGGCGTCGAAGCGAGTTCCTTCTGCACCGCCGCGACGAGCTCGCCGAGCCGCTCCACGGAGACGTCGCCGAGGAAGCGCAGCGTCACGTGCAGAGACTCCGTGCGCACGAAGCGAAGGCCCCGGGCGCCCTCCCCCGCCCGCTCACGCAGGGTCTCGATGCCGCGCTGGGCCGCCTCGTCGAGCGATGCGCCGAGCTCGACGGCGAAGAAGGCACGGACGTCACCCACTAGTTGCCCCCTTCCGTGCGCAGATAGCGCGGGGCCACGAGCGGCTCGCCGAGCAGCGAGCGGCGCACCCAGTCGAGGGCGACGTGGGCCGTGACCTGGCGGTTTCGCTCCCGGTCGAAGGGGAAGACGAAGCGCTCCGCGGCGGCGCCCGAAGCATCCGCCACGGCGATCCAGACGGTGCCGACGGGCTTCTCCTCGCTGCCGCCGTCCGGCCCGGCGATGCCCGTGGTGGCGACGCCGAAGTCCGTACCGAGCCGCTCGCGAACGCCCTCCGCCATGGCCTGGGCCACCGGCTCGGAGACCGCACCGTGCGCTTCGAGCATCGCCTCGGGGACGCCGAGCAGGCCCGCCTTGGCCGAGTTCGCGTAGGAGACCACGCCGCCGAGGAACCAGCCCGAGCTGCCCGGCACGCGCGTGAGCCGCTCGGCGAGCAGCCCCCCCGTGCAGCTCTCGGCCACCGCGACGGTCTGCCCCGCGCGGGCGAGCAGGCCACCGACGACCTCCTCGAGGGTCTCGTCGCCCTCGCCGTAGACCATCACGCCGAGCCGCTCGCGCACGACCGCCACGACCCGCTCGAGCTTCGCGTCGGCATCCTCGGCGCTCGCGCCGCGCGTGAGCGGGCGCAGGTGGTTGTCCGGGAACGCGGTGCGGAAGCCGAGGGTGACGTCGCCGTCCTGGGCGATGTCCGCGAGCAGCTCGTCGAGGTTCGACTCGCCGAGGCCGAAGGTGCGCAGGAAGCGGGAGCGCACGACGCGCCCGCCTTCGCGCCCGGCCGCGATGCGCGGCAGCACCTGCTCGTCCATCATCAAGTGGAGCTCGCGCGGGATCCCCGGCATGCAGAAGAAGGACGTCCCCTCGACGCGCAGGTGGGTGCCCGGCGCCGTACCGACCGGGTTCGGCAGGGCCTCGGCGCCCTCGGGCAGCCAGGCCTGCTTCTCGTTGTTCTTCGCCATGGTGCGGCCGAAGCGCGCGAAGAAGGCGCGGATGGCCTCGAGGGAGGCTTCGTCGAGCACGAGCTCGCGCCCGAAGGTCCGGGCGAGGATCTCGATGGTGAGGTCGTCGCGGGTGGGCCCGAGCCCGCCGGAGACCAGCACGATCTCGCTGCGCTCGGCGGCGCGCCGGAAGGCATCCGTCATGTCCTCCGGGTCGTCGCGCACGGAGCCGTGGAAGCGGGTCTCGATGTCGAGGGAGAGCAGCCGGTCCGAGAGGAACGACTTGTTCGAATCGACGATCTCGCCGCGCAGCAGCTCGTCCCCGATGGTCAGCACTTCTGCGCTCAAACGACTGTTCCCCTCATGCCCACTTCTGCGCTCAAGCGACCGTTCCCCTCATGAAGACCCTCCCCACGCGACCATCCCCACCCCGAGCAGCGCCGCCGCCAGCAGCCCGGCGACCAGGTCGTCCGCCATGACGCCCACCCCGTCCGGGAAGCGGCGCTCGGCCCAGCGCACCGGGCCCGGCTTGGCGATATCAAACAGCCTGAACAGGACGAATCCGGTCACGAGGGCCGGAAAAAAATTGCTGCTTTTCGGCAACAAGAAGAGCGGGAGGAACGCCAGGAGCTGGCCGGCGACCTCGTCGATCACCACGCGCCCGTCGTCGTGGGTGCCCCAGGCCCGGCAGGCCTCCGTGGCGGCCCAGACCCCGGCCGCGGAGACCGCGAGAGTGGCCAGCAGGTAGAGGGGCCAGGAGATCCCGGCGGCCAGCGCCGCCCAGCCGAGGCCCACCGCCACGAGGGCCCCGTACGTGCCCGGGGCGCCCGGCAGATAGCCGACGCCGACGGTTGCCAGAATGAGGGCCAGCGGCCTCATTCGGACACTCCAGGCCGAGGCTTCTTGGAATCGCAGCGATGGCAAGCCGACGGTTCGATGACGCTGTCACCCGGGACCGCAGAGGTGTCGCCTGTGCAGCCTCTGGGGAGGGAGGGATTGAGGCCGGACGACCCCATTTTGATAGCCGTCGGCTGCGCCCGGCGTCAAGGGCGAAACCAGGCCGGGTTACAGCTTTCTCCCTGCCTGACCGATCGCACAGGGGTGTTTCGGGGTGGATTTGCCACCTTCCTACTCTCCTGACTCCTTGAGAGCCCCAGCCGTGGAGCGCGATCGAACCGTGGGCCAGACCCGCACTCCCAATGATGTCGTGGCGCTTTGCGTCGAGCTGCTGCGCGCGGTGCGGGAGCAGGATTTCCAGACGCGCGGCGCGGGCGGGCGGGCGCCCTCCGTCGACCGCGCCTGGCGCGCCTGGCGAACGGACCTCGACCGCAATGGCGCCCTCGAACTCCACGCCGCCGAGTCCGGCGTGCGGGCGGCCGCCGACGGCCCGCCCCTCGGACGCGGCCGCCTCGAAGAGCTCGGCCGGCGCATGCGCGAACGCGGACTGCCCCGCCTCGGCTTCGAGCCCGGCCTCGATGCCCCGACCTACGGCGCGCTGGTCTCGCTGCTCGTGAGCGACCCCGCCTCCGTCGCCGAACACGGCGGGGCCGCGAGCTTCCTGCCCGAGCGCGGCGTGGGGATCGCGCTGCCCGCCGGCGACGCCATCGGTGCCGACCCCGAGGCGAAGGAAGACGATGCGGCGCCGGCACACGAACCCGCCGCCGAAGCCCTCGAAGGAGAGGTCACGGCCCTCGAGCGGCTGCGCCTCGCTCGGGACGACGAGCGCTACGGGGAGGCCCTGACGGCCGTCGTCGCCGAGCTGAATGCCGCGAACCGCGCCCGCGAGGCCGACGCGGGGCCCGATGCCGAGCCCGACGCCCCGGAAGCTTCGGACGCCACGCGCCACGCCGACGAGACCCTCCGCACCCTCGCCCGCCACGCCAGCGCACGCGGCGACCGGAGCGAGGCCCAGCGCAAGCAGGCTCGAGAGGCCCTCGTCGAGATCTGTACCGGCAAGCGCCTGGCGGATCTGATCGCGCGCGCCACCAGCGCCGACGCCGAGGAGAACCACCGCGCCACCGAGATCCTGCTCCAGCTCGCGGGCGACGTGGCCACGGCCCTGCTTTCGGCGATCGACGTCCAGCACGACGGCCAGAAGCGCGAAGAGCTGCTCGGCATCACCATCGCCCTCGGGCGCGCGGCGACCCCGGCGCTCCGCCGCGCGATGGAGGGAAGCTCCGAGGAGCGGGCCCGCATCGCGGCGCGCATCGCCGGCGAGATCCGCGACGAACGCGCCGTCCCCACCCTCACGCGCCTGCTCGACCACCGCGACGAAGGCGTGCGCTCGGAAGCGGCCCGCGCCCTGGCCCGCGTCGGCAACGAGAAGGCCCTGACGGCGCTGACCCACGGCCTCGAGAGCTCCCGCGAAGACGTGGCGGCGCTCTGCGCCTACTGCCTCGGCGTCACCGGCCGCGCGGAAGCGGCCACCGCCCTCACCGACACCCTGCGCGACGCCCGCCGCGCGCGGCGCATCGGCCTGGCGACCGCCGTGATCCGCTCCCTCGGCCGGCTCGGCCGCGAAGAGTCCGTGCCCGAACTCCGCCGCATCCTGCGCAAGCGGAGCTTCTTCCGAAGGCAGGAACTCCAGGAGCTGAAGCTCCAGGCCGTGGCTGCCCTCGGCCGGCTCCCCGGCGAACCGGCCCGGGAGGCGCTCGTCGAGGTCGCCTCGGGCGAAGACATGAGCCTCGCCGTCGCCGCACGCCGCGCCATGAGCGGCGCGCCCGAAGGCGGCCCCGAAGCGGGCTCCTGAACCGCCACTCCGTTAGTCTCGCCCCATGCGCGTGCTCGGCATCGACCTCGGCAGCCGCCGCATCGGTGTGGCCCTCTCGGACCCCGACGGCGTGATCGCCTCCCCGCTCACCACCCTCGAGCGCAGCGGGGACGTGCGCGACGCGGCGGCCGTCGCGGAGCTGGTGAAGACCCACGAGGTCGGCGAGATCGTGGTGGGCCTGCCCCTGCACATGGACGGCCGGCGCGGCGACGACTCCGAGCGGGCGCGCCGGTTCGCCAAGGTTCTCGGCGAAAACACGGGCCTCCCGATCGCGACCCTCGACGAGCGGCTCACGACGGTGGAAGCCGAGCGCGCCCTGCGGGAATCCGGCCGGAAGGGGAAGAAACAGCGCGCCGTGATCGACGCGGTGGCCGCCTCGATCCTGCTGCGCGCCCACCTCGAGCGCCGCAAGGCGAAGCGGCCCGTGCGCGCGGAGGAGCGGTCGGCGTGAAGCGCGTGCTCCTCGCTCTGGTCCTGCTCGCGGGTCTCGCGGGCGGCGCGGCGCTGGCCGGCCTCTCGTGGTTCCGCGGAGCGCTCGAACCGGCGTCCGCGAGCGAGGAAACGGTGGATTTCGAAGTCGCGCGCGGCGCGACGCTGAAGAACGTGGCGGCCACGCTCGCCGCCCGCGGCGTGATCCGCGACGCGCGCGCCTTCGAGTGGCTCGCCCGCTGGCGGGAGGAGGCCGGGAAGCTCCAGGTCGGCGAGTACGCCCTGGCGCCTTCGCAGGGTGCCGAGGAGATCCTCGCGGTGCTCGTCGAGGGCCGCGTCAAGACCTACGAAGTCGCGATCCCCGAGGGCCTGACGGCGCGCGAGATCGCGGCGCGCATGGAGGCCGCCGGGGTCGCGCAGGCGGCCGCCTTCCTCGCCGTGGTGGAGGCGCCGGAGAGCGCCGAGCGCTTCGGCGTCGAGGGCCCCGGCCTCGAGGGATACCTCTACCCGGAGACCTACCGCTTCCCGCGCGGCATGCCGACGGACGCCGTCGTCGGCGTCCTGATCGAGCACTTCCTCGATACCTGGCGCGAAGTCGCCGACGCCGCCAAGGCCCGCGACCTCTCCATGCGCGAAGTCGTGACGCTCGCCTCCATCGTCGAGAAGGAGACCGGCGCCGCGGTCGAGCGCCCGCTCATCGCGTCGGTCTTCCACAACCGGCTCGAGCGCGGCATGCGGCTCGAGTCGGACCCGACCACGATCTACGGCATCCCGAACTTCGACGGCAACCTGCGCCGCCGCGATCTCGAGAACGGCGAGAACCCGTACAACACCTACAAGATTGCGGGGCTCCCGCCGGGCCCGATCGCGAACCCCGGCGCCGAGGCCCTGCGCGCGGTGGTCGCGCCGGCGAAGTCCTCCTACCTTTTCTTCGTCTCCCGCAACGACGGCACGCACGTGTTCTCGAAGTCCTACGCCGAGCACGACCGCAACGTCGATCGCTTCCAGCGCCGCGGGCGGCGCAAGAAGTCCCCGTCCAAGTAGAGGAAGCCGTGAGCCTCGACCCGCGCACGTTCTATACCAAGACCGTCCCCGCCCAGTGGAACGAGACCCTGGCCGAGCAGGAGGCCGCCGCCGCGGGCGACGACGAAGCCGCGAAGGTGCTCGAGGGAATGCGCGGCGTGTCCGCGACGCTGCGGGTCGACGTCGACGGGGATTCCGGCGGCACGTTCTTCCTGAACGTCACCGACGGCGCCATGGCCGCGGGCGACGCTCCCTCGGAGCCCCTGCTCATGACGGTGCTGCAGGACCGCCGCGCCTTCGAGCGGATCGCCTCCGAGGCCGGCGACTCCGCCCTCGGCCTGCTCGGCGGCCTCGCGGGCTTCGCCGGCGATTTCAAGCTCACGCGCTCGCGGCTCGAAAACGTGCGCGGCGTCGGCGGCTGCATCGGCTTCGAGGTCACCGGCGACGAGGGCTTTGCCTTCCGCGTGCACTTCGGCGAGACGCCGGTACCCGAGAGGCCGGACATGGAGATCAAGGTCGGCCCGGCGATCTACGACGACCTCCGCGCGGGCCGCCTCGACCCCCAGAACGCCTTCATGAGCGGCCAGCTCGACGTCTCGGGCGACCTCCAGATCGCCATGCAGCTCGCCCTGGCGGCGCTCTCCCCGGAGTAGGTGATCCCGAGCACCGAGGCTGCGGCCCGGCGGGCCGATCGTCTCGGGGATGGGGTGGTTTCGTCGCGAACGCTACGACCGGCGCGAGGCGCTGGCCGCCGCAGCACGGGAAGCCGGGCGCGGGCGGCGCCGGCGGGCGATTGCGCTCTACCGCCGGGTGCTCGTCGCCGAGCCCGGAAACGTCGACGTCCACCGCGAGCTCGGGCCGCTCCTCGCCGAAGACCGCCAGCCCTTCGAGGCCTGGCTCTCCTTCCGGGCGGTCGCCCGCGGCCACGAGCGCGCCGGCGAGTACGCCGAAGCCCTCGACGTCTTCCGCGACGCCGCCGAGCGGCTCCCGGACAAGATGGACGCCTGGCTCGCCATCGCCCGCGTCGAACGCCGCCTGGGGCGGCCCAAGGCCGCGGTGAAGGCACTCCTGCGCGGACGGAAACACCAGCGCCGCCGGGCCCAGCGCCCAGCGGCGGTCTACCTGCTTCGCGAAGCGCTCACCTACGCGCCCTGGGAGCCCGAGGTCGTGATCGATCTCGCGGGCCTGCTCGCGCGCTCGGGGCGGAAGGAGGAAGCGACGCTCTGGCTCGAAGGGCTGGCGGAGCGCAGCGACGGGCCGAACCGGCGCCGGATCCGGGGCGCGCAGCTCCGGCTGACCCCGAGCTTGAGCCATGCGTGGCTTTGGCTTCGGGCGGCCTGAGGCAGAGGAGGTACGAGGACGGCGGGGGAAGGGTATTTCGCCTCCGGCGGCTGTGGCCGCCTGGGGGCTTCGGGGCTTCTCTGGACGTTCGAGTGGGCTCGGCGGTGCGAAACGCCGTCGTTGCAAGAGATCACCAGCCGCCTGCTGCGAAATACCCTTCCCCCGCCTGACTCACTCGGTGGCTCACTAGCATGCTCGCGGTCCGGCAACGCGAGACCCCGAGCAACCCCGGAGCCACCCGCGCAACTTGGCCGGGGGATGGGGTGTTCGGCGCAGTGGGTGGTGATCTATTGCCTGAAAACGGACCGGAGTCGACGAAACGCAGGGCGCTCTACGAGCGTGAGTAGAAGCCAACGCGGCCACACCCACGGAGCCGAACACCCCATCCCCCGGCCCAGAGACAACGCCCCAAGGCCCGGGCAAAGAACTCAGTCCAAGCAGACGTCCCGCAGCAGCGACATGTTCTCGAGCGCCGTGCTGGCCCCCGTCGCCACCGCCGTGAACGGATCCTCGCTGCGCAGGATCGGCAGCTTCGTCTCCTCGCGGAGCAGGTGATCCAGGTCCATCAGCATCGAACCGCCGCCGACGAGCATGATGCCCCGGTCGACGATGTCCGCCGCGAGCTCGGGCGGCGTGCGCTCGAGCGTCAGGTGGACCGTCTCGACGATCGCGTTGATCGGCTCGAGCAGCGCTTCACGGATCTCGTCGCTGCTCGTGATCACCGTCTTCGGAATTCCGGCCACGAGGTCGCGGCCCTTGATCTCCATCGTGCTCGTCTTCGTGTGGGTCGAAGCCGTGCCGACGGTCATCTTCACGCGCTCGGCGGTGCGCTCGCCGATCAGCATGTTGTACTTGCGCTTGACGTAGTTGATGATCGCCTCGTCCATCTTGTCGCCGCCGCAGCGGACGCTGCGCGAGGTGACGATGCCCGAGAGCGAGATCACGGCCACGTCGGTCGTGCCACCGCCGATGTCGACGACCATGTTGCCCGTCGGCGCGGTGACGTCGAGGCCCGCACCGATGGCCGCGGCCATGGGCTCCTCGATCAGGAAGACTTCGCGCGCACCGGCCGAGAGCGCCGATTCCCGCACCGCGCGCTTCTCGACGCTGGTGATGCAGGGCGGCACGCAGATGACGATGCGCGGGCGGACCAGCTTGCTGCGGTTGTGCGCGCGCTGGATGAAGTAGCGGAGCATCGCCTCGGCGATCTCGAAGTCGGCGATCACGCCGTCCTTGATCGGGCGAATCGCGCGGACGCCGCCCGGGGTGCGGCCGACCATCTCCTTCGCTTCGTGGCCGACGGCCAGCACGCGTTCGACGCGGCTGCGTCCGTCGTGCGCCACCGCCACCACCGACGGCTCCGAGCAGATCATGCCCTTGCCCCGGGAGTAGACGAGCGTGTTGGCGGTTCCGAGATCGATTGCGAGATCGTCGGACAGGAATGCGGCGATGGGACCAAAGACCACGGGAGGACCTCCGTTGGGGGGGAGGTGTTCTACCGAGTCTCATCGGCGTTACCCGGGAGGCCCCTGAGCGGAAAAAGCACACGCATGGCCGAAAGTGGATCGGCCTGGGGTGAAGGGCGTGTGGGTGGGAGCGGACGCGGGGTCAGCGGGCCGGCCCGTCGGACCGGCCCGCGATTCCTCGCTCTTGGCGGCGCTACTCGGCCGGGAGCGCCTCGGGCGTGTCCGCGCTCACAGCCTCGGGGGCCGCTTCGGCTCCGCCCTCGGCGGCGACGGGCGGCAGCAGGAGCGCCTCGACGCGGGCCAGCACGTCCTTCAGGCCGCCGAGCGCGTCGCGCGCGGTGCTCATGTTCTCCTGGCTGGCCGCAAGCTCGGCCTGGGTCGAGGCGAGCTGGGTCTTCAGCTCGGCGTTCTCGGCCTCGAGACCCTGGTTCGCGGAGAACTGGGCCAGCAGGGCGAACACCGCCACGGCCAGCAGCAGGGCCAGCAGGCCGGTGAAGTGGCCGCCGGACTGCCGCACGGGGCCGCTCTGGGCCGGCGCCGGCGCGCTCGACTCCTTGGCGGGGACGGACTGGAGATGGGCCTTGCGGGTGGATTCGTTCGTCTCGGGGGTGCTCTCGCTCATGGGAACTCCGTGCAAAGGGGATCGACGATGGAGAGAGAGTCTAGCTCCGAATGAGTGGAGAGCGAGCCGTCATTCGCCGGCGCCCAGGTTCGGACCGGGAACCGTGTCACCGCCGCGAACCGCGGCTTCGGGCACCTCGAACGCAGCCTCACGCTCCGCGGAACGTGCGCGGTAGCTCGCTCCGCCCGCGAGGTCCGGACTCCATGAGACGTCCGTCGGATACGGAACCGTCACGGACCAACGCCCCTTTCCGTCGGCCACGGTCGTGACCCGGTAGCGATGGCGGCGGCCCTCGCCGGTTCGGATCGGGAGGCTCACCTCGACGTTCGAAGCCGGCCGGGCAAGACCGTCGATGCGAGCGCCGGCCACGATCTCGAAGACGGCAACGGCGAGGTCGCGGCGCTGCGTGACGAGTTCGGCGCGGTCGTCCCCGCTCGTGTGGAACAACAGCCGGTGGTGCGCGAGGGCCGGGACACGCCCGCGACCTCCGGGAAGGTCGTGCTCGCTCCCGTAGAACTGGGCCAGCCGGCGAGCCAGGCTCCGGGGCGCGTAGGGCTTCCGGGACCCGGCGCCGAGAGGATCGGCGACGACGTAGCGAGCCCGGAGAGAACGGGCGATGGCGACGGCCTCGCTCTCTTCCTCCGCAGCGAAGTACGCCCACGCGAGGTCGAATGTGCGGCGCCCTCCGTAGACGCCGAAGTTGTCTTGAACCATTGGCCGCTCGGCGCGATAGCGAAGCAGGTGGCCAACGCCCCAGTTGCAGAGCACTCCGTACTCCGGCCGAACGCTCGGGTCGAGATAGCCCCGCGTCGGTGGAGAGTTCGCGGCCAGAAAGCGCCCGGCACGCTCGAAGAGGCGCTGCTGCGTTCGGACGGGGCTCCTCGGTGGCGGGAAGCTCGCCGATGCCATCTGCGCCTGGCCGAGGAACGGCACGTAGTAGTTCACCACCGACCCGGCCGAGAGCAGGAGCCCCAGCACCATCCCTGCGGCCACGAGCCCTCTCGCGAGCCGATGGCCCGCCAGGGAGCGCCACGCGCGGGGCGCAAGGTCGCCGAGCACCGCTCCCCACACCAGGGCGTAGGGTACGGCGAGCGTGTTCTCGAAGCGACGCTGGTTCAAGGTGAGAATCATGAAACTTGCAGCGAACCAGAGGAGGAGCCCGTCGGAAGATCGGCGGTGTCGCCAACCGGTTACGAACAGCGCGAGCCAGGCCAACGGAAAGAAGAGGCCCGCCAGGCCGAAGTCCGTGACCACCGAGCGGAGTTCGAACCGGCCCTTCGGGTAGAGCAGAGGTCGAAGCTCCGCGACGTGGCTCTGGAACTCCTCCGTCTGTCCGAACCAACCCGAAGCCTCGGAGAGGGAATCCTGCAGGGGAGCGATCAGGACGAGCGAGACGGACGAGGCAACGACCGCCAGCGCCGCAGCGAAGGTCATGCGAGCCACCGGGCTTCGACCGGCCGAGGTGCGACGGAAAGCCGCCCCGGCGACAGCGAGCGCCGCCGCGACCGCTCCCAACCAAACGGGCTGGAAGTTCGAGAGCGCCCACGGCGTCCACGCGCCGAAAGCCTCCCAAACACGGCCAATGCAGAAGGGGGCGAGGAGCAGCGCCGCCAGGGCGTGAGCCGCCGAGAGGACACCCGCCCTCGAAGCAGCCGAGCGCCCGTCGGCGGCACCGAATGTCCAGACCGCCAGCCCGACCTCCACGACCAGGACGTGGAGCAACGCACCGGGCCACAGCCCGATGATCCCGGCCATCATCACACCCAGGGCCACCGCCGTAGACCGGCCGGGCTTTTCCATCACGGCGAGTCCGGCTCCGAGCAGGCCCGCGGCAAGCAAGGCCACCCCGACGTGGTGATCCAACTGGCCAAGCTGCGAGAAGACGAAGCTCGCCGGGAGAAAGGCGAAGATTCCTCCGGCGAGAAGCGCTGCCGGGCGTCCGTATCGGGGCTGTGCGATCCACGAAGCGGCCGCGGCGGTGACGGCTCCCAGGACGGGTGGCACCCACACCGCAACTTCCTCGACTCGTGCCTGACTCTCGCCCCCGACCAGAAGCCAGGCCAACGCCCCGATCAACCCATCGAAGGCGCCGGGCCAGACGATCTGAGCCCCGTCCGGGAAGCTCACGTAGGGATCGTGAGAGAGGATCTCGGGGAAGTTCGCTGCCGTGAACCAGATCCGGCGGACGTGGTAGTAGAGATCTCCCAGAAACGGGAAGTCCACACCGGACGGCGTGAACACCAGCGGATGCCGCACGGCGCGGACGATCAGGGCCGTGAGGAAGACGAAGGCGGCCACGGCCCACCGACCTACCGTGGGGTCCCTGGCTGGCTCCGATCGCTCCTCCGCCACCACGGGCGGACCATAGCGCCGAGGAGTCCCTGCCGGAGAGGTCCGAGCTAACTCTGAATGACGAGCTTGGAGAGGGAGGTCTTGCGGAGATTCGTCTTCTGGATCGTCCGCACGAGCTCCGCGACCTTCTCGGTGTCCGTCTCGAAGGGGTTGTTGCAGATCACCCGGACGTTCAGGAGGTTGCCGAGGCGGATGTTCGACCAGTCGAGGTCGTACTGGATGGCGTTCTGCCGGGCCAGCTTGATGAACTCGCCGCGCATCTTCGCCCGCGTGTCCGGGGGCGGCTCGGTCTTCGCCTTGATCACCTCTTCGTCGGTGAGCACGCGCTCGACGGCACCCTGGCGCTCGAGCAGGTAGTAGAGCCCGCGGTTCAGCCGGATGTCGTGGTACTGGAGGTCGAGCATGAAGACCCGCGGGTCGTTCCAGCTCGTGCCGCGCTTGTCGAGGTAGCTCTCGATCAGGCGCCGCTTGATCACCCAGTCGATCTTGTCGGCGAGCTGGTTCGGGTCGGTGTCGAGGGCGTCGAGGGCGTGCTGCCACATGCGCACGCCTTCCTTCAGCTCGTCGGAGACCGGGTAGTGCTCGATGTACTTCTGCGCGAGCTCGCAGTACTCACGCTGGATCTCGATCGGCGAGTACTCGCGCCCGTTGTCGAGGCGGAGCTTGCGCTTGCACGTCGTGTCGTAGGAGATGTCCTTGATCGCCTTCACCGGGTTGCGCAGGGTGAAGTCGTTCTGGATGTAGTTGTCCTCGATCATCTGGAGCACGACGGTGCAGGCCGCGACCTTCAGGAAGTTCGTGTACTCGCTCATGTTCGAGTCGCCCACGATCACGTGCAGCCGGCGGTACTTCTCGCGGTCCGCGTGGGGCTCGTCGCGCGTGTTGATGATCGAGCGGTCGTTCGTCGTGGTGCCCGAGATCTTCTGGTAGATGTGCTGCGCGCGCTGGCTGATGCAGTAGTGGATGCCGTCCTGGGTCTGGAAGACCTTGCCGGCGCCGCTGTAGATCTGGCGCGTCACGAGGAACGGGATCAGCTGCTCGGCCAGGTAGTAGAAGTCCACGTCGCGATCGACGAGGTAGTTCTCGTGGCAGCCGTAGCTGTTCCCGACGAAGTCGGTGTTGTTCTTGAAGATGCTGAGGCGGCCCGCGATGCGCTCTTCGCGGATCTTCTCCTCGGCGTAGTCCTGGAGATCTTCGAGGATCCGCTCGCCGGCCTTGTCGTAGACGATGAGCTGGCGCGGCGAGGCGCACTCGGGCGTCGCGTACTCGGGGTGGCAGCCCGTGTCCTGGTAGAAGCGGGCGCCGTTCTCGAGGAAGACGTTGAGGAAATGCTCGGTGGTGATCAGCTTCTCGAAGAGGAAGCGGATCGCCTTTTCGACGGGCAGCGTCTTCCGCCCTTCCGGCGTGAAGATGATCCCGTATTCCGTCTCGACCCCGAAGATGCGCTTCTGCACGAGACTCCCACCCGGCCCTGGAAGGGCACCATAGCCCTTCCGGTATCGGCAGCCCGGGCGCAGACCTTTTGCCGAGCGCCCCGCGGGGGCCCGGGCTTCCCTCCCTAGCCGAGGAGCGTGGAGATCTCGCTGCTCTCGAGGCGCCGGAACTTGCGGCCCTCGCGCTGGCGCTCGAGCACGCAGACCTCGAGGTTCGGTGCGCCGAGGTCCGGATCGCCGTTCTCGGCGCGGCCGAGGGCGTCGCGGCCGAGCCGCAGGGCGTCGGCGAGCGAGGCGCCCTTCTCGTACCGGGACTGCAGGTGGCTCTCGAGCGGCTCGGCGTTGCCGCCGATCACGCAGAAGTTCTGCTCGTCCGTGATGCTGCCGTCGAAGCGCACGCGGTAGAGGGCGTCCTCCTCGTGGCCGGCGAAGCGCGGGTCTCCGCACTCGGCGACCACGATCTCCACCTCGAGGGGCTTCATCTCGCGCGTGAAGGTCTCGCCGATCACCTGGGAGTAGGCGTTCGCCAGGGCCTTGCCGCGCACGTCGTCCCGGCTGTAGGCGTAGCCGCGGGTGTCCGCGTAGCGCACGCCGACCTTCCGGAGCTGATCGAACTCGCTGAACTTGCCGACGCCGGCGAAGGCCACGCGGTCGTAGATCTCGCCGATCTTCGAGAGGCTCGTCGAGGGGTTCTCGGCCACCAGAAGGATCCCGCCTTCGTACTCGAGCGTCACGATGGACTTGCCGCGCGAGATGCCCTTGCGGGCGTACTCGGCCTTGTCCTGCATGAGCTGTTCGGGCGAAACGTAGAAGGGCATCGACATCGCTAGTTGGCTCCTCGAACGCGGTCGTAGCTGGCGCGGACCTCTTCGTCGGTCGCGCGCACGATGCCGGCTTCGGTGCAGACGTTCACGATCGGGAAGATCCCGCGGCCGAGATCGACGCCGCCGGTGGCCCGGTCCTCGTCGGCGGCCGCGCTGATCGCGGCAACGGCGAGGTCGAGGGCCGCGGGCGCGTCCATGCCCTGGCGCCACTCCTTCTTGATGTACTCCGCGGCGTAGAGGCCGCCCGAGCCCGAGGACTCGAACTCACCCTCTTCGTAGCGGCCGCCCGTGATGTCGAAGTTCCACAGGCGCCCGACGCGGCGCCGCAGGTCGTAGCCCGCGAACAGCGGCACGACCGCGAGGCCCTGCATCGCGGCCGGCAGGTTCTGGCGGATCATCTGGGAGAGCTTGTTGGCCTTGCCGTCGAGCTCCAGGCGCTCGCCTTCGATCTTCTCGTAGTGCTCGAGCTCGATCGAGAGCAGGCGCGCCATTTCGATGGCCGGGCCCGCGGCGCCGGCGATGGCGATCATCGAATGCGTGTCGGTCGGGAAGACCTTCTGCACCTCGCGGGAAGCGACGCGCATGCCGGCCGTGGCGAGCCGGTCGCCGGCCATGACGACGCCGCCTTCGAACTTGAAGGAGCAGACGGTGGTGCCGTGGGGCACGTCCTCGAGCTGGAGCCCGCGCGCGAGCGTCGCGAAGTCCGGCGCGAGGGCCGGCGCTTCACTGTTGACCAGATCGAAGAAACTGGAACCTTGGTAGCCGCTCCGGAAACCAGAGTAGCCGTTGCGAAAGAACACGATCCCCCCCGAATCCGTTCTACAAGACCTGAATGGCGCCGGCCAAGACCGGCCAACCCCGTCTTGGCTGTCTATTCGCCGCCGCGCTGGACGTAGTTCTTCACGAACTCCTCGGCGTTTTCTTCCAGGACCTCGTCGATCTCGTCGACGAGCGCGTCCATCTCTTCCTTCAGCTCCTCGCCCTTCTTGGCGAGTTTCTGACCGCCGGAGTCCTTGCCCGACGAATCGTCGCCGGAACCACCGCCACCCTTGTGCTTTTGCTCTTGTGCCATCGTTCTCTCTCTTCCCGAGCCGGGGCTCGAAATCCGTTCGCTCGCGTCGTCCTGCCGCTAGGCGCGCAGTGCCTTCACCAGCGAGGCCGCGTCCTTCGACTGGTTCAACAGCTCATCGACGTGAGCCTTGGTTCCCTTCAGCGGTTCCGCCATCAGGATGCGCTTGATGGGCTCGTCGCCGATCCCGAAGGAAAGCGAGTCCCAGTTCACGCCGAACACCTCGCCCGAGTAGCGCTTCAGGCACTGGCCCCGGAAGTAGGCGCGCGTGTCCTCGGGCGGCTCGGTGACGGCGGCCTCGATCTCCTCGTCCGTGGTGATGCGCTTGACGCGGCCCTGACGCTCGAGGAGGTAGTAGAGGCCCTTCTCCCGGCGCAGGTCGTGGAACTGCAGGTCGAGGAGCCGCACGCGCGGCGAGCTCCAGTCGAGGCCCTTGCGCTCCATGAAGTTCTCGATGAGGGCCTTCTTCGCCACCCAATCGATCTCGTCGGCCAGCTCCATCGGGTCGCGCTCGAGGGTCTCGAGCACGCGCTGCCACATCTCGACGACGTCCTTGTAGCTCGGGTGCAGGTCGCTCGCCTGGGCGACGTAGCTCGTCGCGAGGTCGCAGTATTCGCGCTGGAGCTGGATGGCCGTGAACTTCTTGCCGTTCTCGAGCTGGACCTCGTGGCCGAGGTCCACGTCGTGGGAGACGTCCTTGATCGCGCGCACCGGATCCCGCAGCGCGAAGGAGGGCTTCACCTTGCCGTCCTCGATCATCGAGAGCACGAGCGCCGTCGCGCCCTGGCGCAGGAAGATCGTCGGTTCGAGCATGTTCGCGTCGCCCACGATCACGTGCAGGCGGCGGTACTTCTCGCGGTCCGCGTGGGGCTCGTCGCGCGTGTTGATGATGGGTCGCTTGACCATCGTGTCGAGGGCCACCTCGGTCTCGAAGAAGTCCGAGCGCTGGGCGAGCTGGTAGTCGCAGGGGTGGGCGCGGTTCTCGCTGCCGACCTTGCCGGCTCCCGTGTAGACCTGGCGCGTCACGAAGAACGGCATCAGGTGCTCGACGATCTGCTTGAAGGACGTGCGACGGTCCATCAGGTAGTTCTCGTGCGAGCCGTAGCTGTTGCCCTTGCCGTCGCTGTTGTTCTTGTGGAGCAGCATCTGCGTGCCCTCGGGCAGCAGGGCGTTCGCTTCCTTGCGGCTGCGCTCGACGACGATGTCGCCGGCCTTCTCGTGCACGACGAGGTCGCGCGGGTTCGTCACCTCCGGGCAGGAGTACTCGGGGTGGGCGTGGTCGACGTAGTAGCGCGCCCCGTTCACCAGGGTCTTGTTGCGCGCGATGTTCTCCTGCTGGTTGGGCGTGTACTTCTCGCCCTCGACCTGGAAGCCGCGCGCGTCCGCGAGCGGGTTCTCCTGGTCGTAGTCCCAGAGGATCTTCGCGTCGTGCTCTTCGCGGTAGGCGTTGACGAGTAGGACGCAGCTCGAGATGGGGTCGAAATCGCGGTCGTTCTGGACCGTGATGCCGAACTCGATCTCCGTACCCATGACCTTCGGAATGGCCATTCAACCCCCGTGCGTCCGCGCCAGTCGCCCGAAAACCGTCGAGAAACGCGGACCTTGAGGATAGTGCCTTTTCCCAAGGCCGCATCCGAGGCGGCCGGCGCCGCACCGGAAGATCGTGTGCATCACGGTCTTCCGGTGCGTTCGAAACGCCGTGCTAGAGATACTGACCCGAACTCACGTTCTCGATCGAGCGCTCCTTGCGGCTGATGCCGGTCATCATCGTGCGGACGTTGATGATGCGCTCGCCCTTCTTGCCCGAGATGCGGGCCCAGTCGTCCGGGTTCGTGGTGTTCGGGAGATCTTCGTTCTCCTTGAACTCCGCGTTGACGGCCTCGATCAGGTCCTCGGCTTTGATGCCGCGTTCCTCGTGATCGATCATCCGCTTCACGGCCATCTTCTTCGCGCGGGCCACGATGTTCTCGATCATCGCGCCGCTCGAGAAGTCCTTGAAGTAGAAGATCTCGCGCTCGCCCTTGGCGTACGTCACCTCGAGGAACTTGTTCTCCTCCTCGGTGCTGTACATGCGATCGACGGTCTCGTTGATCACGCCATCGACGATCTTCTGGGCGTCGCTCCCGTACTGTTCCTGCGCTTCCGCGTGGAAGGGCAGGTCCGCCGTGAGGTACTTCTGGAAGATCGAGCGCGCCGCCTCGGCGTCGGGCCGCTGCACCTTGACCTTCAGGTCGAGCCGGCCAGGCCGCAGCACGGCCGGGTCGATCAGGTCCTGACGGTTCGAGGCACCGATCACGATCACGTTCTTCAGGGACTCGACGCCGTCGATCTCGGACAGGAACTGCGCCACCACCGTGGCCTCCATGTCCGAGGAGACGCCCGAGCCGCGCATGCGGAACAGCGAGTCCATCTCGTCGAAGAAGATCACCACCGGGACCTCTTCGCTCGCCTTCTCCCGCGCCTTCTTGAAGACCTCGCGGATCTTGTGCTCGGTCTCACCCACGTACTTGTTCAGGAGCTCGGGCCCCTTCACGTTCAAGAAGTACGCCGGCGTGGCACGGCCCGTGCGGGCCTCGATGCTCTTGGCGAGGCTGTTGGCGACCGCCTTGGCGATCAGCGTCTTGCCGCAGCCGGGAGGCCCGTAGAGCAGGATGCCCTTCGGCGGCGAGAGCTGGTGCTCGGCGAACACCTCGGGGTGCGTGTAGGGCAGCTCGACGGAGTCGCGCAGGACCTCGATCTGCTCCTCGAGCCCACCGATGCGCTCGTAGGTCACGTCCGGCACTTCTTCCAGCACCACCTCTTCGACGGCCGACTTCGGCATCTTCTCGAAGGCGTACTGGGTGCGCGGATCGACGAGCAGGTTGTCGCCGACCTTCAGCTTCTCGTGGCGCAGCGGGTCGGCCAGGGTGACGACGCGCTCGTCGTCGGTGTGGCCGAGCACGACGGCGCGGCCGTCGCCCAGGAGCTCCGAGATCGTCGAGATCTCGCCGCGCTGGGTATAGCCCGCGGGCTCCACGATGTTGAAGGCTTCGTTCAGCACGCAGAGCTGGCCTTCCAGGATCTGGTGCGGATCGAGGTTCGGGTGCACGTTGACGCGCATGGCCTTGCCGTCGACGACGATCTCGGCCGTGCCGTCCTTGTTCGCGCGCTGGAAGACGCCGTAGCTGTTCGGCGGTGCGCACAGCTTGTCGACCTCTTCCTTGAGCAGCTCGATCTGCTGCTTCGCTTCCTGCAGCGTGGCGACGAGCTTCTCGTTCTGGCGCTCGGCGTCCGTGTGCTGATCGCGCGCGAGCTCGTAGCGGCGTCGCAGCGCTTCGAACTCGGCCATCAGGCGGTCGAGGCGGCGTCGGAATTCGGCGGAGTCGCTGCCGAAGAAGCGCATGGCGTCCCGAAGGTCATCGGCCTCTTGAGCGTAGTCGCGGCGCGAACCCGCAGCGCCGGCGAAGCGCGCGTCTTCCACGTCCTGGATTTCTTCCGCGCCGCCCTCCGCCGGAGAATCCTCTCCGCGCGGGTTGGCCGGCGTGATGCGTCGCATCACGTCGCGGACGAAACCTCTGCGTCCATTCTCGGAGTCGTGCTCGCTCATGTCGCCCTCTCCTCACTCGCAGTTCGCTGGCCGTTGCGGGGGACCTTCTTCACCGGACACAGTGCAAAGCGCGTGCCGCGCAACGAACTCGCGCCAGCCAGCACCGTCCCGGAGGCAACGACCCGCAAGTGCGGGGCTTCTGCCTCTGGGATGACACCAACGAAGCGGTCGCCGTTCCGGCCGAGGCGCGCGCCGCGGGGGCCAGGGGAGGGAAAGGAGCTCCGAGCGTCCGCAGGGCTGCCCGGGGAGGGCCGTCCGCCGCCGGGGGTCCTCGCCGAAGCGTTTCCCCGGGGCACCTCCACGTGCGTCATGCCCTCACAAGTAGCGGAATTCATGGCCGTTTTGGAACTCTGGGGCAAGCTACCCCAGCACGCAACGGTGTCAACCATCACGGCCAGGCAGCTCGAGGCCGAAGCGGGCGGCCGGCCTCGACTTCCTTCGTGACGGCCCCGTGCGCCACTCCGCTTGGGGTTGTGTCCGCGAGGCGGGGCGAGGTCGCGTGGCCATTGCGTGAAGCTTGCCGGCCGGGTGCCGCCTCGTGAGGCGTGGGTGCAGCAGGGCGCTGGAGGCCTGACGGGCGCGTCGGAAAACGGGTGGCCGGAGCGCGAGATGCCGCCCTGGGCGGCAGCCCGGAGCAGCATTCGCGGGGGCGTGGGAAGCTTCGGTAGCCGCTTGCCTTCAATGGGAAGATTCCCGGCTTTTGCGGAGCCGGTACGCGGCATTCTGCGTAGGAGAGAGGTCCTCGCGAAGCCGGAGCCCGGCCGGGCCCACGCCGCCAGGATCGCCTGCCCGGTGCTCACGGAGCCGTCCCCTGGGCGCCCGAGGGCACCGTCAGATCGAAGACCTCGACGCCCTCCGGAGGCGAGAACCGGAAGAGCGCGGCCTCGGGCCCGGTGTTCGTCCGGACGCCTTCGAAGACCACGCGCGTCCGGTTGCCGAAGAGATCGGTCACGGTGCTCGACTCGACGCGGCCGTCGGCCGGGTCGACCTCGAGGGCGAGCCGCTCGTAGCCCGCGTCCTTGCGGGGCAGCATGCGCAGGACCCGCGGCTTCGCCCCGCAATCGTCGACGGAGACCTCGAAGCTCGCCAGCAGGTCGCCCTGCCCCATCAGGAACTCCACCGCGGCGCCCGACATGACGCCGCCGGCGTCGGGCAGGCGCTGGGCCTCCTCGAGCAGCGGGTCGTACATCCAGAGCACCCGGCCGTCGGTCACGAGCAGGCTCGGTTCGGGCTTCTCGTAGGCCCAGCGCATGCGCCCGGGCTTCGCGAGCACCACGGTGCCTTCGCGCGCGGGCTCGGCACCGCCGGCGCTCTGACGCGTCTGGCGGAAGGCCGCACGCAGATCCTTCACGGACTCGTAGTAGGCCTGGACCTGCCGGGCCGTGTCCGCGGCGCAGTCGGTCTCGGCGGGCGGCTGCGCCGCAGCCGTCTCGAGGGGAGCGTCCGCCTCGGGTTCCTCCGCCACCGGCAGGTCGGCCGCGGGAGCTTCGACGATCGGATCGGCGGCGGGCGCCTCGGCCGGCACCTCGAAGGCTCCGGCGTCGTCGACGCCGTCCGCCACGACGGTCGGCACCGCCAGGGCGAAGACGGCCAGCAGGAGAGTCGTCTTGAAATTGCGCATCAACTGTTGGACGCCCGGGCCCGGGAAAGGATTCGACCCCGGGGATCCGCCGGCTTCGGCCGGGGATTCGCGCGTTTCACTCGGCCTTCGCGCGGTGTTCACTCCGCCGGGATCCCCTGGACGAGCACCTGGCGGCCCTTCGTGCCCTCGTTCGGCCCGACGACGCCCTGCTCCTCCATCTCCTCGATCATCCGCGCCGCGCGGTTGTAACCGATCTTGAGCCGGCGCTGGAGATACGAGATCGAGGCGTTGCGCGTCTCGGTGACGATGGCAACGCCGCGGTCGTAGAGCTCGTCGCCGTCGCTCGCGCCCTCCTCGCCGCCGCCGCCGAGCGTGCCGGCCTCGCTCTCTTCCTTCATGCGGATGATCGTCTCGTCGAACTCGGGCGCGCCCTGTTCGCGCAGGGACTCGACGAGCGCCGTCACCTCCTTCTCGGTGACGAAGGCGCCGTGCACGCGCTGGAGCTTCGACGTCCCCGGCGGCAGGAACAGCATGTCACCGTTGCCGAGCAGGTTGTCCGCGCCGTTCTGGTCGAGGATGGTGCGCGAGTCCGTCCGCGAGGAGACCTGGAAGCTGATGCGTGCCGGGAAGTTCGCCTTGATCACGCCGGTGAGGACGTCGACGCTCGGGCGCTGGGTGGCGAGCACGAGGTGGATGCCGGCCGCACGCGCCATCTGCGCGAGCCGCTGCAGCGCCTCCTCGACGTCGCGCGCGCACACGACCATGAGGTCCGCGAGCTCGTCGACGACGACCACGATGTACGGCAGGTGCGTCCACTCCGCTTCGCGCGGCTCTTCCTCGCCGGGCTTCTTCTTCAGCTTGAAGTGGGTCTCGCCGGCGGCGATCGCCTCGGCCGAGCGCTCGTTGAACTGGTCGATGCTGCGCACGCCGATCGCGGCCATCATCTCGTAGCGCTCGATCATCTTCTGGACGATGCCCGCGAGCGCGCCCGCCGCCCGCTTCGGGTTCGTCACCACGTCGGCGATCAGGTGGGGGATGCCTTCGTAGATCGAGAGTTCGAGGAGCTTCGGGTCGATCAAGAGGAGCTTCAGGTCGTCCGGCGAAGTGCGGAAGAGGAGCGAGCAGAGCAGCGAGTTCAGGAAGACGCTCTTGCCCGTGCCCGTGGCGCCCGCGACGAGCAGGTGCGGCATCCGGGCGAGGTTCGCCTCGACGGGGTTGCCAAAGATGTCCTTGCCGAGGGCCAGGGTGAGCCGGCCGGCCGCGTTGCGGAAGCCTTCGCTCTCGAGCAGCTCCCGCAGGTAGACGGTCTCGCGCTCGGCGTTCGAGACCTCGATGCCGACCACGCTCTTGCCGGGCAGCGGCGCGATGATCCGCACCGAGAGCGCGCGCAGCGCCAGGGCGAGATCGTCCGAGAGCCCGACGATCTTGCCGACCTTCACGCCGGACGCCGGCTCGAACTCGTACATCGTGATGACCGGGCCCGGGTGCACCTTGAGCACGCTGCCGGAGACGCCGAAGTCCGAGAGCTTCTTCTCGAGGATCCTGGCGTTCATCGTCAGGCTCTCGGGATCGATCTTGCGCCGCGAGGACGGCGGCGGGTGGAAGAGGTCGATCTCGGGCGCCACCCACGGCCGGTTGGTCGGGCGGTCGGCGAAGGTGAAGGCTTCCTGCTCGGGCTTCTTCTTCGATTCGCGCTCGGCGTCGTGGTCGACGATCTCGAGCTCGCCGGGGGCCTTCGGGCGGCCGACCGGCGCCGGCTTGGCCTTCGGCACCGCGAGCTTGGCCGGGTCCGCGCCGACGTCGATGGCGCCCGCCTCGAACTCGGCGTCCTCGAGCGCCGGCCCGGCGGCCGGAGCGAGCTCGGCCTTGCGGGCCCGGCGCGCCCGCCAGACCACCCCGGCCTGGACGCCACGGCGAAGGGCCGCCGCAAGCTCCTGAACGCCTGCCCGGAACCCGCGCCAGCCCTCGGCGAGCACGCCGCCCGTGGCCAGGACGCCGGCCCACAGGCTCGCGGCCAGCATGCCGAGCCCGGCCCCGAGCCAGCCCACCCCCTTCGCCACGACCTCGACGGCCGAGCCGGTCGCGATGCCGAGCAGGCAGAGCAGGCCGACGAACAGCAGCACGCCGTTCAGGAGGAGCGCACCCCAGACGCTGAAGAGAGTCCGCTCGCCGGCGGCGAGCCAGGTGCCGACGCTTCCGCCGTCGGCGTGGGGCACGAGCCCAGGGCGCACGACCTCGACCAGCGGCGGCAGGGCCGCCAGGGCCACGACCGCGAGCGCCGTCCCCACCCAGGTCCGGCTCGCGACGCCGGCCACGCCGCGCCCGAGCAGCAGCCGGACGCCGACCACGCCGACCCCCGCCACGAGGACGAGCGAGCCCCAGCCGAAGCCACGCTGCAGGAGCGCCGCGATGTGGGCGCCGACCACGCCCGCGCGGTTCTCGACCTCGCCGAGCATGAAGAGCGGGTCGTTCGGCTGGTAGGTCGAGAGGGCGAGCGCCGCCAGCATGGCGAGCAGGATCAGGCCGACGCCACTGACCTCCGCCCACACCCCGAGCGACGGCCCGTCGCTCTCGGCGGACGCTGCGCTTCGACGTCGACGCGCGGCGGCGGCCTTAGCCACGGCGAAGGCCCGGCAACGCGTTCGTGTAGATCTGCATCGGAGTCACGTCCCACCCCCCATGGGGACGCAATACGTCCAAGCCTTGAGAGTAGTGATCCGCCGTTTGAACGCAACCACCCGCGGCGCGCCGGACGGGGAGCGCCAGCGACGGAGAACGTCGTTTCTCCCGACGGTCGGATGCGTGCGCTCGCGTTCCCGAAACGAAGTTATTCGTTGGTCCCCAGGCCGGTGGGCGCATTGACTTCACACCGGGCCGGCGGGATCATCGTTCGACCCCAACGAATGGATGGAGACTCCCCATGGCAGCAGGCGTCAACAAGGTGATCCTCGTCGGCAACCTCGGGCGCGACCCCGAGCTCCGCTACACGCAGGGCGGCCAGGCGGTCGCGAACTTCTCGCTGGCGACGAGCGAGAGCTTCAGCAAGAAGGACGGCACGCGCGACGAGCGCACCGAGTGGCACCGCATCGTGGTCTGGGGCCGCACCGCAGAGAACTGCTCCCAGTACCTCGCCAAGGGGCGCACGGTCTACATCGAAGGCCGTCTCCAGACCCGCGAGTGGGAGAACAAGGAAGGCCAGAAGCAGCGCACGACCGAGGTCGTCGCGCAGACGGTCCAGTTCCTCGGTGGCAAGGGTGGAGACGGCGGGGGTGCCCGCTCGGGTGGCGCTTCCAACGAGCCGCCGCCGCCGGCCGACGACGACATCCCTTTCTAGGGAAATCCCGCCCTCGGGATCAGATCGTTCGGAGAGACCGGACGAGCTCGTTGATGCGCGAGTTCGCCGTGGCGTCGAGCTGCTCGAACTCGATGCCCATGCCGCGCGGGCCCTCTTCGTCCGCCTGCTCGCGGATCCAGACCACGCGGCCCTGCACCTCGCACGGCTCGGCGGCGCCCGGCAGCTGGAAGCGCAGGGTGACGACCGTATCGATCTCGTGCGGGTTCTCGGTGCCGACGAACATTCCGCCTTCGTTGATGTTCGTCGTGAACTCGGAGAAGAACTCGTCCACGGTGGAGTAGTCCACCGGGATCACCGCGGCCGTCCGCGGTGCCTTGCGGCGTTCGGCCCCCTGGCTCGTGACTCCGTCGTCCATGACGTCCTGATCGACCGGACCCGGGGTGCTCCTTAGTTTCTCGCCACCTCAGGGGTTCTCCCTAGCTCGCACCTCCGGCCGGCCTGACTCGCTCTGGCCAGCCGCGTCCTTCAGGCTGCGGTAGCCCCGTTCGGCCACGACCACGTGGTCGAGGAGCGGGATGCCGAGCAGCTCGCCGGCCTCGCACAGGCGCTGGGTGACGCGGTGGTCCTCGAGGCTCGGCGTCGGGTCCCCGCTCGGATGGTTGTGGACGACGATCAGGGCCGCGGCTCCCGCGCGCAGGGCCGGGCGGAAGACCTCGCGCGGGTGGACGAGGCTCGCCGTCAGGGTTCCGCGCGAGACCTCTGCCTCCCCGAGCACGCGGTGCCGCCCGTCGAGGTGGAGCGTGAGGAAGCGCTCGCGCGAGGCGTCGCGCAGGCGCGGATGGAAGTGGCGGAAGACGTCGGCCGGACCGGTGATGCTCGTGCCGGGCTCGAGGCGCCGCGTCGCCACGCGGCGGCCGATCTCGAGGGCGGCGACGATGCTCGCGGCCTTGGCGGGCCCGAGACCCGGCTGGCTCTGCAGCTCGCGCAGATTGCGGGCGAGGAGCCCTCGCAGGCCTCCGCGGGCGGCGAGCAGCGTGCCGGCGGCGGCGAGCGCTCCGGTGCCCCCGGCGCCCGTGCGCAGGAGCAGCGCGACGAGCTCGGCGTCCGAGAGGGCCTCGACGCCGACGCGTTGCAGCCGTTCGCGAGGGCCGTCGAGGGCGGGCTTTTCCATGGAGACTCCGCCGGGACCGGCAGGGTCCGGGGAGTCTAGCGCCGTGGGCTTCGGCGCGACGCGCGGGTTCGCACCTTTCGGTCGCGAGCGTGACGCGGCGTTCGCTTCGAGGGCCCGTTGCCACGGCGCCCTAGCCCGTCGCTGCGGCGCGCTAGCGGCAGGCGGCTTCCTTCGCTTCCGCGGCCTCGACGAGCGCAGCGAACTCCGCCGCGCCGAGGTCCGGGGCCACGAGGCTGCGCAGGGACGTCGCGCGCTGCCCCTCGGGCTCGAGGCCAGCCACGAAGGCGCGCAGCACCGCGAGGAAGCCGCGGGCCTGGGACGCCTGGCTCATCGCCGCCGAGAGCTCGAGCGGGTTGTGCGTCGCGTACTCCGAGCCGTCGATCATACGGACGCGCCCGGCGTCGTCGAGCTGGCCGAGCCGCTTCATGGCGGCGCGCAGGAAGCGGTCCGTGAAGGCACCGCGCGGCGTGAGCGCGCGGGCGAGGGACGCGGGCTCGAGCGCGCCGCGCAGGGTCTCGTCGAACACCAGGGCACACGCGCCGACGTCCTTGCGCGAGATGCGGTCGAGGGCGCCCTTGGCCCGCTCGATCGCCTCGGCGCCGCCGTCGGCGGGCACGAAGTCGACCGTGTAGCGGTACTGGTCGGAGATCGGGTCGTGGCTCTGCCGGGAGCGCAGCTCGTAGGCGCTCGGGTCGCTCTCCTTCGCGAAGGCGACGCGCACCATCAGGTCGTCGCCCGCCTGCTGGCTCGCCATGGCGCCGACGAGCGGGCTCTTCACCTGGCCGAAGTCCCGTTCGAGGGTCTCGCCGCGCGCGGTCTCGTGGAGGGCGACCTGGAAGGAGCGCTTGCCCTTCTGCATGCGGACCTGGGGCGCTTCCTTCGTCAGGAACGAGAGCGAGCCGCGCCCGCCGAAGTAGCTGTGCTCGACGGAGTACAGGACGTTCGCGAGCGGATCGAGCTCGAGCAGGAGTTCGTCCTCGGACCCCCGCACGCGCAGGGTGACCTCGCGTGCCTTGTAGCCCTCGGCCGAGGCGCGAATCGTCACGGTGTCGCGGCCGGTGGCCTCGACCCGGCGAGGAAGCACCACGGTGGCCGGCGCTTCGGCCTGCTCGTAGCGCTTCTGGAAGCCCGCGCGCACGTAGTAGAGATCGAGGACGGCATCCGAGGGGGTCGTCTCGATCTGGATGGTGCGCTCGCCGTAGTTATGGCCCGGCCGCAGGAAGGCGAACATGCGCCCGGGGCTCCAGGAGGCCTTGTCCTCGGGCATCAGGTGGACGACTTCGCCGCCCGCGGCCGCACGCCCGGCGAGGCCCGCGGCGGCGGAGACGACGCAGGCGGCGAGGGCGAACCCGAGAGCCGCGAGAACGGAATTCGTGGGGCGCTTCATGGGCGGGCGCAGGATATCACGACGGCTGCGGGCCCGGACGGATCCGCTACCGCTCGCGCGCTGCCGCCTGGGCCGCCGCCTCGAAGTGGATGGCCACGGCGTGGGCCTCGTCGCCGCCGGTCGCGCGCAGCGCGGCGGCAACTTCGGCCGCCTGCCCGCGCTCCCGCGCGCGGTCGACCACCGCCTGGAGCCAGGCGTCCCGGCCGTCCGGCGCCACCGCGTGGAACCGCTCCAGGAAGCCGACCGGGGCCTCGAGCGCCAGGGCGAGATGATCGTCCGGCGACAAGGCCTCGGCCAGGGAGGCGACGCCGGGGCCGTCGGCGGCCGAGGCGCCGAGCGGGCGCTGGATCAAGCGCAGCGGGGCGTCGCCGAACTCGACTCGCACCCGGTTCGGTTCGACGCGGACCCGGTTGGGCTCGACCCGGACCCGGCCCGACTCGCTCGGCAGGCTCACCACCGTGTTGGGCGAGCGGTCCGGCGCGAGCCGGCGCTCGGCCGGCGCCGCCGCCGCGGGTGCCTGGGCGAACCGCCGCACGGCAGCCGCGTCGGAACGTCCCGCGTCCGAACGCGCGGCCTCGTCGGCCCGTAACACCGAGGCCACCTCCGCCCCCGTCGGCTCCGGCGCCGACAGCCCGGGGATCTCCCAGCCGAGGTCGCGCACGCCGACGATCACCACGGCGGTCGTCAGGGCCGCCCCGGCGAGCGGCGGCAGGTAGCGGGCCGGGTCGATCGTGTCCCAGAAGGCGGCCAGGCCGTCCCACCAGCGCTCGCGGCCCTCCCCGTCCTGGATCCGCGCGATCACGCGGTTCGCCAGGTGCGGCGGCACTTCCGGGCCGGGCAGTTCGCGTAACAGCCCGACGGTGTCGCGCAGGCCCCGTAACTCGCCGGAACAGGCTTCGCAGCCGTCGAGGTGGGCGTCGAACAATGCGCGCTGGCTCAAGGTCAAGTCCCCTTGCAGGTACTCGCCCATCCGCTTCCGCACTTCTTGATGGTTCATCGCGTTCTCTCCGCACCGAGCGATTCAGCACTCTCCCCTCGGAGCGCTTCCAGGTCCGGCGCCAGCCGGTCCCGGAGCGCAAGCCTGGCTCGGTGGATTCTCGATTTGACGGTGCCTTCGGCCAGGCCGAGCACCTCGGAAACTTCGGCGTAGGGCAGCCCCTCGATGTCGAACAGGACGAGGGGCATGCGCAGCTTCTCGGGGAGCTCGCCGAGGGCGGCGTGCACGCGTTCGCGGAGCTCGCGGCCGAAGGTGGCCTGGTCCGGCGCGGGCGGCGCCTGCGGGAGGTCGTGCCCCGTCGCCTGGTGCTCGGCGAGCCGCTCGACGCGCGTGCGCGAGCGGCCGAGGGAGCGGCGGCGGTTCAGCGCGGTGTTGGCCGCCACGCGGTAGACGAAGGTCGAGAAGCGGGCGTCGCCGCGGAAGCGATGCCCGTGGCGATGGAGGTTCAGGAAGGTCTCCTGGGAGGCGTCTTCGGCGTCGGCCGCGCTCCCGAGCATGCGGTAGAGCAGGCCGTAGACCCGGTCCTGATAGCGCCGCACCAGGGATTCGAAGGCGTTCAGATCGCCCGCGTGCCAGCGAGCGACCAGCTCGCGGTCCGGATCCTCATTTCGGTCCACGCCGCGCACGCCGGATTGGCGAACCGGGCCTCGCTCCACGATTTCCTGCCCCACGCTACCGCTCATCCCCCTACGGACACCGGCTCCCCGCCAGGAGTTCGGAAAAGGCCGAGCTTATCCGGACCTTTGCCAATTCCCGCTCTTGCCGCCGCGTTTCCGGAGGAGCCCCACGGCGTCGATCGTCATCCCGCGGTCGATGGCCTTGCACATGTCGTAGATGATGAGCCCCGCGGCGGAGACCGCCACCATGGCCTCCATTTCCACCCCCGTGCGGGCCGCCACGCGCGCCGTCGCCTCGATCCGCACCGCCGGGCCGCCGGGCGCGTCGGGCTCGGGCGTGAGCTCGACGTCGAGGAAATCGAGCGGCAGCGGGTGCGCAAGCGGGATCCACTCGTGGGTCCGCTTGGCGGCCTGGATGGCGCCGAGCCGGGCCGTGGCGAAGACGTCCCCCTTGAGGATCCGGCCCTCGCGGATGGCGTCGAGGGTCTCGGCCGCCATGTGCACGCGGCCGTCGGCGACGCACTCGCGCGCGGTGACCGGCTTGTCGCCGACGTCGACCATGCGGGCGCGGCCTTCTTCATCGAGATGGGTGAGTCGCTGGCTCATCCGGCGAGACGTTTCTCGAGCCAGGCCAGGGCGTCGGCGAACACGGCCTCCTGCTCGGGCTCGTTGAAGATCTCGTGGTAGAGCTCGGGGTAGGTCTTGATCTCCGAGCCCTCGGTCACGAGCGCGGCGGCGAAGGTGCGGCTCGCGTCCACCGGACAGAGTCGATCCGCCTCGCCGTGGAGGAGCAGGACCGGGACGCGCACGTCCGCGCCCCCGGCGCCGGTGCGCTCGACGGCGGCCACCATCTCGACCGCGAAGGAGCTCGTCATCGTAGAGTGCACGAGCGGGTCGGCCTGGTAGCGCCGCACGACCTCCGGATCCCGAGAGATCCCGTCGACGGGGAGCCCGCTCGGCAGGGCGAGCTTCGGCGTCACGCGGCGGAGGAACTTCACGATGACCTTGCGCCAGGTCGGCATCTCGTCGCTCAACCCGAGGGCCGGCCCCGAGAGGACCGCACCGGCGACGTCCGGCTGGCGCTCCCGCAGGAAGGCGCTCGCGATGAGCCCGCCCATGCTGTGGGCGACGAGGAAGATCGGGCGGCCCGGCTCCTCTTCGCGGACGGCGGCGAGCATGCGGGCGAGATCGTCGAGGAACTCGTCGAAGCGGTCGACGTGGCAGACCGGGCCGTCCGAGCGCCCGTGGCCGCGGTGGTCGTAACCGTGGACGGCGAAGCCGCGCTCGGCGAACCAGTGGCCGACGTGGTCGTAGCGGGCCGAGTGCTCGGCGTAGCCGTGGACCAGGAGGAGAGCGGCGCGCGGGGCCTCCGGCCGCCAGGAACGGCGGTGCAGGCGCACGCCCCCCGCTCCTTCGAGATGGGACTCGCGGCGCTTCACGGCTTGCTGGGACACGGGGCGAGGCTAACCGACGCGGTTCGCGTCGCGCTACGCCGGAGGCGGAAGGCCCGCTAGGACGAGACCTCGTCCCGCTAGGACGAGACCTCGTCGAGGATCCGCTGGCGCGCGCTCATCACCTTGTTCAGGTAGTTCGCGTTGCGGATGTTGCCGCCCCAGAAGTACGCCGAGACCCCGTCCTCGAGGCCGAGGCGCTCGATGTTCTCGGCGAGGATCCGGCAGCCGGCGGCGACGTTCGATTCGATCGTGGTGGAGTTGCCGGCCAGGCCCATGGGCCCGGACATGTACGGCATCACCTGCATCAGGCCGAGCGCGCCCTTGTTGCTGCGCGCCCAGGGCCGCCCGCGGCTCTCCACCCAGATGAGGCCGGTCACCAGGGTCGGGTCGAGGCCGTGCTGCTCGTTGCAGCGCATGACGGCATCGCCGATGCGCTCGCGCTCCACCGGGGAGAGGCCCGGGTTCCACTCGCCCATGATCCGGGCGACGCCCTCGGCATCGAGCGGCGCCACGGCGGCGCTCTCGGCCCCCGCGGAAACGGCGGGGGTCGGCTCCAGAACGGGCCCTCTCATCGTCAGGCCCAGGGCCCAGAGGGCCACGAACACGAGATGCCAGCGACTCATACGATCTCCTGGAGCGCGACGCGGCTCGACCGTGAGTGGTGGGAACGGCCGGGGAGGTGATGCACCCCCGGGGGAAAAGGGCGTGCCTGCGTCGGTGCTGCCAGTGAAGTTCGGTTGGGGCGCAGGTTAGTCGCCGGGACCGGCAGCTCGCAAGCGGGGAGAGGGCCCCGCCGCCGAAAGCTCCCGGCCCCTGCCGAACGACGTTTCCGTGCAACCCGCGGGCAGTTCACCCTCACGAAGAAGCAGCGCCGTGAAGCTTCCGGCACGCCTCGAGCGACCCTTTGACCCCCGAATTGGGGGTCTGATAGCATGCCCCTCCGGCCGGAATCAGGAGTTCTCGGAAGAAGATGCTCGAAGGCCCCAACGTCCTGTCCTCGCTGAAAGATCTCTCCGCGCTCTCCGTTCTGGAAGGCCTGGCGAAGCTCCACCGGGCGGTCTTCGCCGCCGATGGCGAGGGGCGCTTGATCTGGATCAGCGACGGGCTGGGTGCCTTGCGCGGGGTCGGCGCCTCTCAAACGGGAGTTGAGGACGAGGCCGGCTGGCGCGCCGCGCGCCCGACGCGCGAGTACTTCGCCCATCCCGAACAGCTCGAAGAGATCCGCCAGCGCTTCGCGCGCGACGGCGCCGTCCATGCCGCGCTGGCCGACCTGCTCGATTGCCAGGGCGCCGTCGTCCCGGTCGAGATCGACGCGGTCAAGCTGCCGACGCGCGACGCGGAAGCTCGAGATGCGGAGGCCGACGGCGTCCTCGTCGGAATCGTTCGCCCGGTGGCCGAGCGCGAAGACCGCACGCGCGAGCAGCGCGAAACGGCGGCCTTCCTTTCGGGCGTCCTCGCGAGTTCACCGGCGCCGGTGCTCGCCTGCGACCGGCGCGGCTTCATCACCTACGTGAACCCCGCCATCGGGCGGCTGCTCGGGTTCTCGTCCGACGAACTCCTCGAGAAGCCCGTCGGCATGCTCGCCGCGAGCCCGGAACGGCTCGCCGCCGCGATCGTCGGCCCGCCCGAAGCACGGGGGCACGAAACCGAGCTCCGGCACGCGGACGGCTCGGCCCGTCACGTCGTGGTGTCGGCCAGCGAACTCCGCCTCGGCGACGGGTCGGTGTCCGGGAGCGTCGTGGTCCTGCACGACCAGACCGAAGAACACCGCATTCGCGAGGAGCTGGGGCGCAAGGAGGCCGAGCTCCGCCGCAAGAACAGCGAGCTCGAGCACTACGTCCAGAACGTCACCCACGATCTGCGCTCGCCGCTCGTTTCGCTGCTCGGTTTCTCGCGCCTGCTGCGGCAGGAGTACGGCGAGGGCTTCGACGAGACCGCGCGCCACTTCCTCGACCGCATCGAGAAGGCCGGCCACACGATGGAGACGTTGATCAACGATCTCCTCGAGCTCTCCCGGATCGAGAGCACCCAGCAGTACAACGTCCACGTCAACGTGAACGACGTCCTGCACCAGCTCCAGGCGGAGCTCAAGCCGCGCCTCGAGAGCCAGGGCGCCCGGCTCACCCTGCCGGCGGAGCCGCCGGTGGTCGTGTGCGACCGCACGCGGCTCTACCAGGTGTTCTCGAACCTGATCGGCAACGCCCTCGACTACATGGGCCCGGTCGATTCGCCCGAGATCCGGATCGACGTCTTCGAAGAACCCGGCGAGCACCACATCGTGGTGCGCGACAACGGCCGCGGGGTCGAGGTCGACCAGCGCGAGCGCATCTTCGAGCTCTTCCAGAGCGCGGGCCCCCGCGCCGACGGCCGCCGAGGGACCGGCATCGGCCTGGCGATCGTGAAGAAGATCGTGCAGAGCCAGGGCGGGCGGGTCTGGGTCGAGGGCAACCCGGGCCAGGGCGCCGCCTTCCACCTGACGCTCCCCCTCGAGTAGCGGCCGGGACGAGCCGGGCGAAGTCACCCACGGACCAGGGTCCCGCGCTTGTTGGGCCCGGCGGGGGGCGGTAGTGTCGGCGCCGCCATGTACCCCACCGTCTTCGAAGTCTTCGGCGCACCGATCAGCTCCTTCGGCGTGATGCTGGCCATCGCGTTCCTCACGGGAACCTGGATCTGCCAGAAGCGCATGGAAGAGGAAGGGCTCGACGGCGAGCTCTCCTCGGTCTTCCTGCTCTACCTGATGTTCGGCGGCATCTTCGGCTCGAAGCTCTACTTCGCCGTGGACGTCTCCATCCGTCAGGACCTCGACTTCTGGCCGCTGATGCTCTCGCGCGATGGCATCACCTTCTACGGCGGGCTGATCGGCGGCTTCCTCTTCGGTTGGCTCGGCTGCGTCATCCACAAGGTGCCGCTCAAGGTCTTCACGGATTGCTGCGCGGTCGTGCTGCTCTGGGGCCAGGCCCTCGGGCGGATCGGCTGCTTCCTCGTCGGCGACGACTACGGCAAGGTGACCGACGTTCCGTGGGGCATGGCGTTCCCGCAGGGCGCTCCGCCGACGCTCGACACCGTCCACCCGACCATGCTCTACGAGATGGTCTGGCTCTTCATCGGCGCCTCCGTCCTGTGGCGCCGGCGCAAGAAGTCGCCCTCGCTCTGGGCCGAGTACATGATGTGGAACGGTGCCGGGCGGCTCGTGATCGAGCACTGGCGCGTGAACGAGCCGATCCTCGGCCCCCTGACCGAGCCCCAGGTGATCGCCATCGCCCTGCTCTTGTCGGGCGGTGCCCTCTGGGTGCACTATCGGAAGAACCCGTACTCCTCCCCGCTCCTGGGGGATCCGCCAGCCGAGGCCGCCTCTTGAGCGAGAAACGAACCCGCAGCGCCGACACGAGGAACAAGATCCTCGAGATCTCGGAGACCGAGTTCGCGACCTACGGCTACTCCGGCGCGCACCTGCAGGCCATCGCCGAGCAGGTCGGCGTCCAGAAGACGGCGCTCTACTACTACTATCCGAGCAAGGCGGCGCTCTACAACTCGGTCCTGCTGACGATGCTCGAGGCCCTGCGGGACACGATCATCGGCGGGCTCGAACGGCCGGGAACCCACGAGGAGCGCCTCGACTACCTGCTCGGCGCGATGAACGACCTGCTCGCCGAGCGGCCGAACTACTCGAAGATCCTCTTCCGCATGTTCGTGGACCGCTCGCCCTTCGACTTCGAGGAGGCCCGGCCGCTGATCAACGGGACGATCACGCCCATCCTGAAGTTCTATCGGGAAGGCGCCGATGCCGGCGTGTTCCGAAACCACTCGGCCCGGCACTTCTTCATGAGCATGTTCGGCGGTCTGTTCTTCCACTACGCGTCGCGCGACTTCGGCGCCGCCGTGCTCGGCGTCGACGATCTCTTCACCGCGAGCCAGGTCGCCTGGCGTCGCAAGGAGACGGCGAATCTCGTGAGGAACGGGGTGCTGGTCGATCGCGACGACGACACGCCGGGTGACGCTTCCTCCGAGTAGCGCCCGAACGCGCTCCCGCTAGGCGCCCTCGGCGGCGAACTCCGTGAGCCGACCCACCAGCGCTTCGGCCGCCGGAAGCACCTGCGCTTCTTCTTCGGGCTCCACGAGCTTCGAGAGATGCGCGAGGGCATCGACGGCGAGCGCCGCGTAGGGCCTCTCGTCCGCGGGCGGATCCTGATCGATCCAACGCGAGAGGGCCGACACCGCTTCCACGTAGAGACCGTCGCGGTAGGCTTCCATGGCGGCCGCGTAGGCGCCGAGCCGGAGCCAGACCGTCTGTTCTCCGCCACGCGCACGGGCCTCCCGGAGGCCGACCGCTGCTTCGGAGAAATGGCCGCTATCCAGGTAGGAGCGCGCGGCCAGGGCGTAGCCTTCGGCGGCGCCGCCATGGATTTCTTCGAACAGGACGTCGAGGCCGCCCTCGAAGACCAGCGCCACGTAGCCGGCGTTCTCGACGAGCAGGCGGGCCACCAGCCCGTCGTCGGCGTGGGCGCGCAGGAGGCCCTTGAACTGGCGGCGCGTCTGCGCGAGCAGGGCCTCGGTCTCCTCGAGGGCTTCGTCGAGGCGGTCGGAGACCCCGGCGAGGATGCGATCGAACTCGCGGATCAGCTCGGTCTCTTCTTCGGTCGCTCCGCGCAGGCGCCGCACCCGCGGCCCGTAGACCTCGCTCTGATAGAAGTTCTCCCGGAAACACATGGCCTCGTGGAAGAGCGCGCCCACGGTGAGATCGAGGAGCCCGGCGCGTTCGACGCCGCCGTCGGCTTCGTCCTCGTAGCGAATCAGGCCGTGGCAGCGTTCCTTCAGCCGGAAGAGCGCGCTCGAGTCGTCGTCGCCCACCCAGCCTTCGACGACGTCGAAGCTCAGTTCGCCCGAGCGGTGGAGGGCCGCGACCTCACGGGTGCGGCGGTAGGCGAGCAGGAACTCGCGCGCGATGTCGACCAGGCCCGAGCCTTCGATGCCCATCGTTGCATCATAGCGGCCCACCGGAACGAATGGCCGCCGTGCTACGCTCCGGCGCCCCCATGAACCCGCCTGCCGAGCCTCCGCAGCACGACGAGAACGGCCCCGAAGCGACGCCTCCGCCGCTCGACGACGACGCGCGTTCCCGCCGCGAGCGGTGGGCGATGCCGATCCTCTTCGTGACGATGCTGATCGACTTCGCGGGGTTCAGCGTGCTCGTCCCGGTGCTCCCGCTGTTCGCGGACCGGCTCGGCGCGACACCGTTCGACGTCGGCCTGATCGTCTCGACCTACGCCCTGACCCAGCTCCTGTTCCTTCCGATGTGGGGCTGGGCCTCGGACCGGCTCGGGCGACGGCCCGCCATCCTCGGCTCCCTCGCGGGCACGACCGTCGCCTACGCGATCCTCGTGGTCGGGGATTCGCTCTTCGAGATCTACCTCTCGCGCTTCCTCGCCGGCTTCTTCGCCGCGAGCCTCGGCACCGCCCAGGCGATGGTGACCGACCTGACCCCGCCCGAACGGCGCGCCCGCGGCATGGGCATGCTCGGCGCCGCGCTCGGCATCGGCTTCGTGATCGGCCCGGCCCTCGGCGGGATGCTCGGCGCCGTCGGCCGCGAGCTCGGCGAATCCTCGACGGGCCTCCCTCCCCTCCTGCAGGGTTTCTTCGAGATGGTCGGCCCGCGGCTGCCCTTCGCCGTCGTGATGCTCGCCTCCTTCGTGAACATGATCGCGGCGATCTTCATCCTGCCGGAGTCTCGCCCCGGGGACGGCGGGCGCTGGAACCTCGGCGAGATCCTGCGCCTCCTCATCCCGACGCCGCTGCGCCTCCTCTCGATGGTTCACGACCGCCGGATCGGCATCTACCTCTACCTGTTCTTCCATCTCTTCACGGCCTTCGCTGCCATCGAGGCGATGTTCACCCTGTTCCTCTTCAAACGTTTCGGCGCCGAGGAGTGGGCCGCCGGCCAGGTCTTCATGTGGATCGGGCTCTGGATCGCGGTCACCCAGGGGATCGCGCTCGGCCGGCTCTCGGACCGGTTCGGGGAGACGAACCTCGTGGTCGCGGGCCTGCTCGTAATGGGCCTCGGCCTCGCGGCCATGCCCTGGATGCCTTCGCTCGCCGCGATCTACGTGCTCGCCCCCTTCGTCGCCGTGGGCAACGGCCTGGCCTTCCCGGCGCTCGCGAGCCTCTACTCGAAGGCCTGCGGCGAGGACGACGCAGGCGAACTCCTCGGTCAGAGCCAATCCATGGCCACCACCGGCCGGATCGTCGGCCCGCTGTGGAGCGGCTTCGCGATGGGCAGCATCGGTGGCTGGCTACTCGGCTGGCTGCCCGCGGGAGCGACGGTCGGCGGCCTCACCGCGGACGAGTTCGCCCTGGGCTCGCCCTTCTTCATCGCCGGCCTGCTGACCCTCCTGGGGCTCGCCCTGTTCGTCGGTTTCCGGGACACCCTGGTGGTCCCGAGCGACGGCTGAGCGCACCTTGCCGGGCGCGCGCCACGGATCCAATTTCCCCTTTTGCGACGGGACCATTGCAAGACCCACTCGCTTGACCCGACGCGTCATTCACCTAACCTGCAAGGCGACCGGTCGGCCGCGAAGCGGCCCTTCGGATCCACCCGCCAGAACGCCCCGGAGGACACCCCATGAGCCAGGAAATCGAACGCGAGAGCATGGAGGTCGACGTCCTGTTCGTCGGCGCCGGCCCGGCCACCCTGGCTTCCGCGCTGCGCCTCATGCAGGGCGTCGAAGAGCGCAACGAGCAGATCGCCAAGGAGGGCGGCGTGCCGATCGAGCCGCCGACCGTCCTCGTCATCGAGAAGGGCGCCGAGGTGGGCGACCACATGCTCTCGGGCGCGGTGATGAACCCGAAGGCGATCAAGGAGCTCATCCCCGATCACGAGGAGCAGGGCTTCCCGATCGAGCACAAGGTGAAGAAGTCGATCCTGCGCTTCTTCCTGACGAAGGCGCTCTCGCTGGCCGCCCCGAGCTTCGCCACGCCGCCCCAGTTCTACAAGAACGGGTACTACGTCGTGTCGCTGAACCGCGTCGCCAAGTGGCTCGCCGAGAAGTGCGAGGCCGCGGGCGTCGAGATCTACCCGGGCTTCGCCGGCGACAAGATTCTCTACGAGAACGGCCGCGTCGTGGGCGTGCGAACCGGCGACATGGGCATCGACCGCGAGGGCAACCCCAAGGGCACCTTCCAGCCCGGCATGGACATCTTCGCCAAGGTCACCGTGCTCGGCGAAGGCGTGCGCGGCACGCTCTCGAAGCAGCTCATCCAGGACAAGCAGCTCCAGGGGATGAACCCGCAGGTCTACGAGACCGGCATCAAGGAGATCTGGAAGATCAAGCCCGAGAAGCATCAGCCCGGGCGCGTCATCCACGGCATGGGTTGGCCGAACTACTTCAACCCGGTCTCGGGCATGTGGCTCTACGATCTCGGCGACGATCTCATCTCGATCGGCTACGTCCCGATGCTCGACAGCGACAGCCCCTTCAACGACCCGCATCTCGCGATGCAGAAGTTCAAGACCCACGCCTTCATGCAGGACATCCTCGAGGGCGCGGAGCTCGTGAAGTACGGCGCGAAGACGATCCCGGTCGGCGGCCTCTACTCCCAGCCGAAGCTCTACACCGACGGCGCGCTGCTCGTCGGCGACTCGGCGGGCTTCTGCAACGCCGAGTACCTCTCGGGCATCCACATGGCGATGAAGTCCGGGATGATGGCCGCGGACACGATCGTCGACGCCCTCGCCCAGCAGGACTTCACCACGAAGACCCTCGGCGGCTACACCGAGCGCTACCGCCAGAGCTGGGCCTACGACGAGCACTACGCCGTGCGCAACTTCCACGGGTCGTGGGAGATCGGCATGCTGTTCTTCTTCCTGAACCAGCCGGTCCGCATGATCACGGGCGGCCGCGGTCTCATCGACAACATCAAGTTCAAGGCGGGCCACCGGCACATGAAGAAGCTCTCGGAGCTTCCGGCCGGCAAGCGCACCAAGGAAACGATGGAGTTCGACGGGAAGACCACGTTCAGCAAGGAGCACCTGGTGCAGTACAGCGGGGCCGTCCACGAGCCGGACCAGCCCTCGCACCTGGTCGTTGCCGACACGAACCTCTGCAAGACCCAGTGCGCCGAGGAGTACGGCAACCCCTGCGAGAGCTTCTGCCCCGCGGCGGTCTACGAGATGGTCGACGACGTCGACAACCCGGGGGAGCGGAAGCTCGTGATCCACCACGAGAACTGCGTCCACTGCAAGACGTGCGACATCGCCGACCCCTACCAGGTCATCACCTGGACGCCGCCGGAAGGCGGCGAGGGCCCGTCCTACGATCGGATGTAGGCCAGGGGCCGCCCGGGCGGCGGGCGGAGTTCAGGCCGCCGCGAGAGCGGCCTGAAGATCCGCGAGCACGGCGTCCGTCGCCGCGACGGCGACGTGGGGCATGGGCTCGGACAGCCGGCTCGGCGCCGGACCCTCGGCGAGGCCGACCCGAGCCCCCGCCTCCCGCGCGACCAGCAGGCCGATCCGCCCACGCGGGCTCACCGGGGGCGGCGTCGGGATGCGCAGGCCTCCGACCACGCCCGGCAGGAGCGGCGCCACGGCGATGGCCCCTCCGCAGGCGCCGCGCGGCCGGTAGCCGCGCTCACGCAGGGCGGCCTCGACCGGCGCCGGTAGCGCGTAGGAGACGAGCACGTCCTTCCCGTCGTCCTCGAGCCGAGCGGCGACCGGGCCCGACTCGCCCGTCACGTGAAAGGCTCCGCCCCCGGCGGTCGCGTAGAAGAGGTGGCCTTCCCGGGGCAGCCCCACCAGCGACCCGACGAAGCGGTCCTCCAGGTCGAGGCCGATCATCACGGCGTAGGGGCCCTCGCCGGCCAGGTAGGAGCGGAGCGTGCCGTCGATGGGATCGAGCACGACCCGGGCGGCGCGCGCGCCCGAGAACCGCCTCACGCTCGGGGTGTCCTCTTCGGCCTCGAGCTCGACGTCGGCGAAGCGCGGCAGAAGGGCGCCGAGGAGGGCTTCCTGGACGGCGGTATCCGCTTCGGTGAGCGCCGCCTTCACGTCGCTCGCTTCCCCGGCCTTGGGATGGTTCGCGACGTGGCCCTCGAGTGCGCGCGCGCGGGCGGCGGCCTCCTGGACCGCCGGCAGAAGATCGGCGACGAATGCATCGGGCCCGGCTTCGGTCACGACGGACCCCCCAGCGAACGGCGGCGGCAGTCTAGCCGAACCGCCGCTCCGCGCGGATGAAGAAACGGCTATCTTGAGGCGTCCCATGGAAAGCCCCCCTAGGGAGAACGACATGGCTCAGCGCAGTTTTCGAACGCTCCTCACCCTCGGGCGCACGCTCCTCACGCTCGGGGTCTCGGCCCTCCTGCTCGGCCCGGCTGCGGCCGGCGCCGATGACGTCGGGGGCAAGCAGGGCTTCGCCGTCGAGAGCGAGCTCAACCACGCCCGCGCCGCCTTCCAGAAGCACGCGCGCGGCTGGATGGCCGACCTCGAGAAGAACGAGGCGCGCAACCGGAGCGCCGCGCCGGTCTACAGCATGGCCGACGAGGTCGTGATCCGCTTCGACGGCTACGGCGACGACTTCGAGACCCAGGTGAAGCCCACCGGCGAGGCGAAGGCGCCCTACATCGGCATCCTCCGCTACACGGAGAACACCTACACGTGCCTGCGCGACGGCTCGCAGCAGTGCACCGTGACCCGGACCGTCCCGGTCTCCGAGATCTTCAGCTTCCGCAACGGGCGCTGGACCTACTAGCGGCCCGAGCCCGTGACCGAATTCCTCGCACACCTGATCGTCTCGGCGGCGCTTCTCCTCGTCGTCGCCTACGCGATCCGCGGCATCGAGGTGGACGGCCCCGTGGGCGCGCTGCTCGGCGCCCTGGTCCTCGGCTTGGCCAACGGCTTCGTGCGCCCGGTGCTCGTGATCCTCTCCCTGCCGATCACGATCCTCACGCTCGGGCTCTTCCTGATCGTGGTGAACGCGCTGATGTTGAAACTCGCGGCCGCCCTCGTCCCGGGCTTCCGGATCCACGGGTTCCTTCCGGCCCTGTTCGGCGCGCTGCTCCTCTCCCTGCTGAACCTGCTCGTCGCCCACGTCGCGGGCCCGGGCTGGACGCTCTAGGCCGGCGCCCGCCTCCCCTCCCCTCGCAGCCGCCGCCCGGCCGCCGGACGCCTGCCCAGCCGTTGCCGGTGCGCTGCGCTTTCGGCCCCGTTCGCGTGGGTTGAATCACATCTTCCTCCAGCCCTCGCCGGTGTGCGCCGATCAAACTTGCGAGGTCGTCCGTGTCGCAAGCTTCCCCCGAAAAAGGCCGCGTTCTGGTTCTGCACCGTCAGGAGCTGGCGGACGTCTGCAATCAGCTCGACGACCTCGGCATTCCCTACGAGGAGCGCGCCCACGCGCCGAGCTCGGCCTCGGACGGCGGGCCGTGGCGGGTCGTGGTCGCGACGCCGCAGCGCGTTCTCGAACTCCGCTCGTCGCGCGGGGTGGCGGACGGCGCCTCCCACATCGCCGTCTGCGACGGCTTCTCGCGCACGCTCTCGAAGCGGCTGACCCAGGCCCGCGTCGACTTCCTGCTGCGCCGCCCGGTCCACCCGGGCGCGCTGCGCCTCCTGCTCCTGCACGCGTGGTACCGCGGCCCGGAGAAGCGCCGGGTTCCGCGCGTGAGCATCGGCGCCCCCGTGCGCGTCCGGGCGCGGCTCGGGTTCGCGCGCGATGCGATGCTGCTCGAGCTCTCGGCGACCGGCTGCCGGCTCCAGCTCGACCAGCTCGTGAAGACGGACGCTCGCCTCTCCCTCACCCTGCCGGCGGAACTCACGGGCGGGCGAGCGGTGAAGCTCAAGGGGCGGGTCGCACGCAGCGCGGCTGCGGCGGTCGAGGATGCCGCCCGGGGGCACGAGGTCGCGGTCCAGTTCGAAGCGCTGTCGCGCGGTGCGATGTCCGAGGTGAAGAAGCTGGTCGCCCAGCACGGCACCGGGCCCGCACCCTGGAAGGATGCGCCGCGCACCGCGGCGCCCGAGCGCCCGCGGTCCGAGCCCGAGGCGAACGAGACCACCCAGCCGGGCCGCGACGCCGAGAACGACCGCCGCCAGTCGCCGCGCCGACGCTACGCCAAGCCCGTCCTGGTGAAGGGCGACGGCTCGAGCCGCATCCTGATGGGACAGGATCTCTCCTCGGGCGGCATGCGCGTGATGCGCGACGAGAGCCTCGAGGTCGGCGCGGAGCTCAAGCTCGCGCTCTACGGCGAGGACGGCGTGCCGCCGCTGATGCTGAACGCCACGGTCGCCCGCGAGGACGGTGCGTTCCTCGTGCTGATCTTCGCGGACCTCGGCGAAGAGGGCCGTGAGCAGATCGCGCGCTTCATGAGCCGGTCCCCGGTGACGGCCGCCGAAGACGGCGACGGCACGGCGATCGTGGTCTCGGAGATCGTCGAGCAGGCCTAGCCCAGCTCGAGCCCGAGCCCGAGCCCGAGCGGCGTTCTAGTGCGAGGCGAGCAGGCGGCTCGCGACGATCGCCGCGAACAAGATCCACAGCCCGACGAAGACCGCGCCGTAGACGCGCAGGTAGCCCTGGTAGCGGCGGACGCTCCGCGAGAACTCGGCGTCGCCGAGGGCGGCCACCGCCTCTTCGCCCGAGAGAAAGCGGCCGAGCGCGCGCCGGGCCTCCTGGGACGAGTAGTAGACGACCGTCGGGCTGCCGAGCTCCGCCCAGGCCGCGGGGTGCCTCTCGCGCAGGTCCTTCAGCACGCCGCGATAGAGCCAGAAGCCCGGAGCGATCATCAGGAGCAGGGTTCCCGCGCAGAGCGCGAAGGCGATCTCGAGCAGGCCCGGCGGGCTCACGGCACCGCCGCGGGGGCCGCGGGCGGGCTCGCTTCGGCCGCGGGCGCACCCGCCTCGGTCGCAAGCGGGATCGGCGAAGCGCTCTCGGAACGCTCCGCGGGATCGACGCGCACCGCGCGAAGGGTGTCGCCGCCGCGCTCGACCCGCAGCGAGGTCAGGAAGTCTTCCACCAGCGTGGCGTCGAAGCGCTCCGAAGGGCCGCCGGCGTCCACGATCAGCACCTCGTCCGGGAGCTCCATGATGGCCAGGAGGTGGCGCCGGGCCGGCTCCCCCGCCGCCGCCGAACGCTCGAGGGCGAGCAGCTCGATCGGGACGCCGTCCGCGGTCCGCAGGCCCTCGCCCCGCACCTCGCGGCGTCCGGCCCGCCGGGCCCCTTCGGCGAGGCGGCCCGACCATTCGTCGCGGGCGCCGCGCACGAGCAGGATCTGGCTCCCTCCGGTCTCGCTGGCGAGCAGGGCGCGACGCGTCTGCAGGCCCTCGGCCGGGTCGACGCCGAGGAGCGAGTAGTCCTCGGCGAGCGGCGCATCGCTGGTGAGCGGGTCGATCGCGCTCCACCCGGGCGGCGTGTGGTACGCGTCGGCGTAGCGGCCGAAGCGCGCCCAGCGACGGGCGCCCGGGATCCCGCGCCGACGCTGCTCGATGGCCGCTTCGAGCTTGATCGCGATCTCGTCGTGGCCCTCGCGGCGGGCAGCGCGGAGCGCGGAGTAGCGGCCCTCGGTGGCGACGGACGGGTCCGCGCCGCTCTCGAGCAGGAGGCTCACCGCTTCGAGGTGCCCCTCCGCGGCCGCGAACATGAGCGGGGTGACGCTGCGCTGGCCCGGCGCGTCGGGGTCGACGCCGTGGGCGAGCAGCCTCGCCATGGCCTCGGTGTGACCGGCGCGCGCGGCGGCCACCAGCGGCGGGTCGTCGTTGCGATCCGTCGCGGTCGGGTCGGCCCCACTCTCGAGCAGCACGGCGACGGCTTCGGCGTGGCCTGCGGCCGAAGCCATCCACAGCGCGGTCGCCTCGCTCTCGAAGTCGCGGCGTTCGAGGTCGGCCCCGGCGGCGGCGAGCAGGGCCAGCGACTTCGCGTCGCCGGCGGCAGCGGCGAGCCCGAGAGCGAACTCCCCGGTTCCGCGCGTGCGGAGGCTCGGCGAGGCGCCTTCCTCGAGCAGTCGGCCGACGACACCGGAATGTCCCCCGGCGGTGGCGTGATGCAGGGCGGTGCGCCCGAAGGGGTCGCGCTCGTCGAGTTCGAGTCCGCGCAGCAGGAGTTCGTCGAGCACCTCGAGGTTTCCATGGACGGCGGCCTGCATGAGGACGGTCATGCCGTCGGCCCGGACGGCGCGCGGGTTCGCGCCGCCGCGCAGGAGCACCCGGGTGGCCTCGGCGTGGCCCGCCGAGACGGCCTCCATCAGGGGCGTGCGCGCGTCCTCGTCGGCCCGGCTCGGGTCGGCCCCGGCCGCGAGCAGCATCTCCAGCACCTCGGGCGAGCCGCCGGCCGCGGCCGCCGCGAGCACGGTTCGCCGCCGGGCATCCGTCCCGTTCGGCGTCATGCCGGCTTCGAGCAGCAGGCCCACGACGTGACGATCCCCGGCCTCGGCCGCGGACATCATCGCCTTCACCGAAAAGGGCACGCCCATGCGGTCGAGTTGGTCTCGGGGGGTGGGGCTGCAGCCGAAGCCCAGCGCCACGCAGAAAGTGAGGAGAAGAAGCCGTCTCATGGGGTCCTTTTCGGTCCGACGGCCGGAGGGTTTGAGCGCCCGAGGGCCCAGAATGGGGCAGCGGGGGTCTCAGCCCTCGACCACGCCCTCGGTCTCGCACTCGCCGGGCCTCCAGCCGTAGACGGCCGGGTCCGCGCAGGCGTCGCACGCGTTGGCGTAGGTCTTCGTCTCCCACGACGGGCACGGCGTCGTCACGCAGCGGACGCCGGTGTCCCGCAGCCCACAGACCGGAAGGTAGGTCTTCTGGCAGACCTGGGGGCGGGGCACGACGCACTCGACGTAGCTCGGCGGGGCCTCCCCTCCCTCGGCCGGAGGCACCTCACCCGAGGAGCAGGCGGCCGCCAACGGGAGCAGAACGAGGCATGCGAGGTGACGGGGCTTCATCGAATCCCTTGCAGCGGGGGCCAAACAGGAACGCGGGGCATCGAGCCCTCCGTTCCCCCCAACGGTAACAAGGACTCGAGACCCCGCGTGCCGTGGTCTCTCACCCCCGTGAAGAGACCGGAACCTCGGCTGTGCGCTGCGTTCAGCTACAGCCGCTGGTGCTCCCGCAGTTCGGGCACTTGTAGCAAGCGCCGTTGCGGATCATGATCGAGCCGCAGTCCATGCAGGACGGCGCATCGGCCTGGTTGACCATGGCGTAGCCGGAATCGGACTCGCTGCCGCGGCCGCCGGCGACGGCCACCTTCGGCACCGCGGCCAGGCCCGTCGTCTCGCTCTGGGTCTCCTGCTCGTCGGGCGCGACGCCCTCCTCCGCCAGGAACTTGTTGCCCAGGTACCGGAAGACGTAGTCCATCACCGACTTCGCGATCGGGATCTCGCGGTTGTTGGTGAAGCCGGCCGGCTCGAAGCGCGTATGGCTGAACTTGTCGACCAGGGCCTTGAGCGGCACGCCGTACTGGAGCGAGATGGAGGTCATCGTGGCGATGGTGTCCATCAGGCCCGAAACGGTGCTCCCCTCCTTCGCCATCTTCAGGAAGATCTCGCCGGGCTGACCGTCCTCGTAGAGGCCGATCGTGAGGTAGCCCTCGTGGCCCGCGATCGAGAACTTGTGGGTGAAGGCCTGGCGTTCGTCGTCGAGCTTGCGGCGCACCGGGCGCGCGGCGTCGAGCGGGATGACGACCCCGTCCCCTTCTTCCGTCTTGCCGGCGTTCAGCGGCTGGGAGCGCTTGCAGCCGTCGCGGTAGACGGCGAGGGCCTTCAGCCCGTGCTTCCAGCCATCGACGTAGGCCTGCATGATGTCCTCGACCGTGGCGTCGTGGGGCAGGTTCACCGTCTTGCTGATGGCGCCCGAGAGGAAGGGCTGCACCGCCGCCATCATCCTCACGTGGCCCATGTAGTGGATGGAGCGGCTGCCGGCCGGCGCGCGGAAGGCGCAGTCGAACACGGCGAGGTGTTCCTCCGCGAGCCCCGGCGCCCCCTCGATGGTCTCGTGCTCGTCGACGTAGTCGACGATCTCGGTGACCTGGCTGGCGTCGTAGCCGAGGTTGCGGAGCGCCATCGGCACCGTGCCGTTCACGATCTTCAGCATGCCGCCACCGACGAGCTTCTTGTACTTGACCAGCGCGATGTCCGGCTCGACGCCCGTGGTGTCGCAATCCATCATGAAGGCGATCGTGCCGGTCGGGGCAAGCACCGTGGCCTGGGCGTTCTTGTAGCCGTGCTGTTTGCCCTCCTCGAGGGCCGAGGCCCAGGAGTCGAGGGAGCCCGCGTAGACGTCCTCGGGCACGCCCTCCATCGGAACGGACTCGGCCGCCTCCTTGTGCATGCGGATCACGTCGAGGAAGCAATCCTCGTTGGCCGCGTACTCCGGGAAGGGCCCCATGGCCTCGGCCAGCTGCGCGGAGGTCAGGTAGGCCTGGCCGCACAGGATCGAGGTCAGCGCCGCCGCGAGGTTGCGGCCCTCGTCGCCGTCGTAGGGCAGGCCGAAGGCCATCAGCAGCGCGCCGAGGTTCGCGTAGCCGAGCCCGAGCGGGCGATACAGGTGGCTGTTCGCCTTGATCTTCTCCGTCGGGTAGTCGGCGTGGGGCACGATGATCTCCATCGCCGTGATCGTGATGGCGATGGCGTGCCGGTAGGCCTCGACGTCGAAGCTGCCGTCCTCCCGCAGGAACTCCATGAGGTTCAGGCTGGCCAGGTTGCAGGCCGTGTCGTCGAGGAACATGTACTCCGAGCACGGGTTGCTCGAGTGGATGCGCCCCGTGTTCTTGCACGGATTCCAGCGGTTGATCGTGCTGTCGTACTGGATGCCCGGGTCGCCGCACAGGTGGGCGGCGTCGGCCATCTCGCGCAGCAGCTCCTTGGCGTCGTAGTCCTCGATGGCCTTGCCGTCGAGGACGCCGCGGGTCTGCCAGCGGTCTTCGCGCTCGGCGGCCTGCATGAAGGCGTCCGTCACGCGCACCGAGTGGTTGGCGTTCTGGTAGTAGATCGAGTCGTAGGCGCCGCCCGGGACGTTGAAGCCGCCGTCGTAGCCGGCATCGATCAGCGACCAGGCCTTCTTCTCTTCGTCGGCCTTGCAGTGGATGAACTCGTGGATGTCCGGGTGGTCCACGTTCAGGATCACCATCTTGGCCGCGCGCCGCGTCTTGCCGCCGGACTTCACGACGCCGGCGAAGGCATCGTAGCCGCGCATGAAGGAGACGGGGCCCGAGGCCGTGCCGCCGCCCGCGAGCTTCTCGCGCGAGGAGCGGATGTGCGAGAGGTTCGAGCCCGTGCCCGAGCCGCCCTTGAACAGCAGCGCCTCGGTCTTCGCCAGGTCCATGATGGAGTCCATGGTGTCGTCGACCGAGTTGATGAAGCACGCGCTCGCCTGCTGCGGCGTGTCCTTCACCCCGAGGTTGAACCAGACCGGGCTGTTGAAGGCCATCTTCTGGTGGAGCAGCAGGTAGGCGAGCTCGTCCGCGAAGGCCTGCCCGTCTTCGGGCGTCTTGAAGTAGCCCGAGCCGGCGCCCCAATCGTGGATGCGCGCAACGACGCGGCCGATCAGCTGGCGCACGCTGGTCTCGCGCTCGGGCGTTCCGATGTGCCCGCGGAAGTACTTCGAGACGACGACGTTGGTGGCGAGCTGGGACCAGCCGGAGGGGATCTCGACGTCGTTCTGCTCGAAGACGACCTCGCCCTTCTCGTTGGCGATCTTGGCCGAGCGGAGCTCCCACTCGACACTGTCCATCGGATCCTCGCCAGCCTTCGTGAAGTAACGCGCGATGGTCACGCCGTCGCGTTTCGAGTTGCCCGGTGCCATGGCCGCGCCGCTCGTCTTCTCTTCACTCCGCCCACGCTTGGAACCGATCTGAGTCACGCTGAAATCCCCCGCTGATTCTCGCTCTTGCTGATCCGTTGGTCGCGCCCGTGGTCGTTCTGCAGCGACGCCTGTGCCGGTGCGCTCTCGATTGCGAAAGCGCCTGTTGCCGAATCTCCCATGCCGCTTTGAGCTTTGCGCTTTGCGCTTTGAGCTTGCGCCCTGCGGCCGACCACGGTGCTGTTTGACGCCGGTGAAGCCGGCGATATTGGCTCCTTGCCAAAAAGGGGGGTGCGAGAGGCGCCGAAAAGAACCATCCGGCGCCCCCGAACCGGGTCGGGTCCTCCATCCCTTCCCAGCTCGCCGTCCTTGAAGAGACCGCCTAAGAACCCCCCCAGGCCTCTTCAGGACTGTCGCATCCCGAGAATGGGTTTACTCCGGTGCCCGGGAGCCGTCAACGAATTTTCCACAAAATGTGGGGGCTCCTTGACCGGACAGGCACAAGTGGTTGTGTATCAGGGGGTTACAGAGTCCCTCGAAATCGGGTTCCACGGGCGGACCGGCGATTGATCCGCAGATCGGTTTCATAAGCCATTGAAATCATTGATGTAAGGGATCACGGGGCCGCACCGGCGGCGGCGCCGGCCCCGTGCGCCGCTAAGCTCGCGCCGGAACGGGTTCCCGAGGAGACCACACGCCCATGAGCGACGCGCCGATTCTGAAGGAACTCGACGAGGAGGGCGTCCTCCTCCTGACCCTGAACCGCCCCCGCCGCAAGAACGCCTTCAACGACCCCCAGTGGGACGGCCTCGCCGACGCGCTGCGCGAGGCGCGCGAGGATCCGCGCACCGCCGTGGTGGTCGTGACGGGCGCCGGCGGCGACTTCTCCGCCGGGCAGGACCTCTCGGCCTTCGGCTCCCCGGGCGAACCCCGGGCCGACGGCAAGCCCAGCGGCTACTTCGGCTGCATGGAGGCCCTGGCCGCCTTCGACAAGCCGCTGCTGGCCGCGGCCAAGGGGGTCGGCGTCGGGATCGGGGCGACCTTCCTCTTCCACTGCGACGTCGTCTACGTCGGCGAGAGCGTGCGCCTGCGCCTGCCCTTCGTTTCCCTCGGGCTCGTCCCGGAAGGCGCCAGCAGCTACCTGCTCGCGCGCGTGATCGGAAACCAGCGCGCGGCGGAGCTTTTCTACACGGCGGAGTGGATCGACGCCGCGCGCGCCGTCGAGACCGGGATCGCCGCCCGCGCGCTTCCGGACGACGCGCTGCTCGAGGCCACCCTCGGCAAGGCCCGCGAGATGGCCCGCTGGCCGGTCTCGGCGCTCCAGGCCACGAAGCGGACCCTGCTCGCCGCCCACGGCGACGCCATCCAGCGCGCCTTCCAGGTGGAGGACGCCGCCATGATGGAGCAGGCCGGCTCCCCCGAGAACCGCGAGGCGATCGCGGCCTTCATCGAAAAACGCGAACCGGACTTCCGCCCCCTGCGGGCATCCAAGGGCGACTAGCCGGGGCTCTCCCCCCAGATGGGAGTAGTCGGGCTCCCGCCCGCTGCTCTACGTCTGGTGCGTGGCCCAGACGGAGCGACTCGACGAGGCTCGCGTCCTCACGCTGATCGACGGAATCCACGCTGCGGCGACCGACGCCGAGTGCTGGCCGGTGGCCCTCGAAGGCGTGTCCGAGGCGCTCGACGGTGCTGGGGTGGCCGTCGCCGCCGGCAACGACGACGTCACGGCACCCCAGCCGATCCACGTGGGTGCGGGCTTCGACGAATCCTTCGCCGCCGACTACCTGGCCCGGCCCGACTACTGGGTCCCCCAGAACCCCTACCCCCACATCGCCCTCGAGAACCCGGGCAAGCTGATCGACACGCGCCACCACGTGAGCGACGCCGTCGTGCAGCGCACCGGCTTCTACGAAGAGTGGATGCGCCCGCAGGGGCTCCGTGTGGGCGCGGTCGGGAGCTTCCACTTCGGCGATGCCCGGGGCCCGGCGGGCGGGACGGCCTTCTACCCGACGGCGCGCTCGGGCGACTTCACGCCGCGGCACATGCGCCTGATCGAGATCTTCGACCGGCACATCATCCGCGCCGCCCGGACCCTCGCGCTGCTCAAGCGCACCGAGGAAGACCGCGAGGCGTTCCTCGACGCGCTCGACCGGACCGAGGCGGGCCTGCTGCTCGTTGGCGCCCTCGGCAACGTGGTCTCGAGCAACCGGCGCGCCGACGAGATCCTGCGCACCGGCGACGGGCTCGGCACGGAGCACGGCGAGCTCCAGGCGGCCCACCCGGCGGCGGCCCGGAGGCTCCGCGAGGCCCTCGCGCGGGCGATTGCCGGAAGCCCGGACGTCCCGGCCGTCGCGGTCGCGCGGCCCTCGGGAGCGCCCGCCTACCAGCTCCTGTGCGCGCCGGTGCGGCGGCGGGTCGCCTTCAGCGACCCGCGCAGCGCCGCGGTCCACGCGCTCGTCTTCATCACGGACCCCGCGGAGCGCCCCCGGGCCGAGCCCGACGTCCTGGCGGGCCTCTACGACCTGACACCGGCGGAAGCCCGGCTGGCGGTCGCGATCGGCCGGGGCATGTCCCTCGCGGAGTACGCGGAGCGGACCGAACGCTCCCTCGAGACCGGGCGCTCCCTGCTCAAGCGCGTCTTCGCCAAGACGAACACGCGCCGCCAGGGAGAACTGGTCGCGCTGGTCGGCTCGAGCGCCGCCACCCTGCGGCGCAGCGAAGGCGAGTAGCCCCGCCGCCTCTTCTAGAGGCCGACGTCCATCTCCACGCCGAAGGTGCGCGGCGCTCCGAACGTGCGCAGCGAACCCACCAGCGGGTCCTGGCGCACGACGGTGGTCGCGTAGGTCTCGTCGCCGAGGTTGCGGCCGAAGAGGGTCACGGCGAAGCGGCCCTCGGGCCCGCGCCAGCGCAGGTGCGCCCCGGCGACGTCGTAGGCGCCCTCGCGTGCGAAGCGATCCTGGAAGGCGTTGTAGTAGACCTCCGTGCGAAACGACCAGTTCGCGTGGGCCTCGACGGTGCCGAAGCGTTTCGGGAGGGGCAGCGGAAGGCGCCAGGTCACGCCGAGGAAGCCGCTGGCCTTGGGCGCCTGGGGCAGGCGGTCCCCGTCGCGGCGCGGGTCGTCCGTCGGGTTGTTCGGATCGACGCTGTCGAACGAGTCGTAGTGGGCCTGCAGGAAGGCGACGCTTCCGCGGAAGTCGAGCCCGGCCCGGGGGCGCACGCGGAGCTCGGTCTCGACACCGTAGAGCGTCGCTGCCGCCGCGTTCTCGATCACGGGAAACGCGCCGACGGGAGCACCGGGCGCGAGCGTCAGGATCTGGAGGTCGTCGTAGTCGTAGTAGAAGGCCGTCGTCGCGAGCCGCACGCGCGCGTCCGCCAGGGCCACCTTGAAGCCCGCCTCGTAGGACCAGAGAAACTCCGGGTCGAAGGAGGATTGCAGCGCGTTGCTGTTGAAGCCGCCGGCCTTGAACCCGCGCGCGACGGACAGGTAGAGGAGCAGGTCGTCGTTCGGGGTGAACTCGAGCACGGCGCGCGGGGTGTAGACGCTCCAGCGCTCGCGCTGGCGGGAGGCGACGTCCACCGTCGCCGCGGGGGTCGTCGTGCGCTGGGCGAAGCGCAGGCTCCGCCATTCGCGGGAGAGACGCACGCCCGCGGTCAGGGCGAGGCTCGGGAGGAGCTCGATGCGCCCCTCCCCGAAGATCGAAGCCGACTCGCTCCGGGCGGTTCCGCCCGGCTGATGGAGGGTCCCCGCGAGCCCGAGCGAGACGTTCAGCCGCTGGGCCGCATCCTCGTGCAGGTAGTAGAGCCCGAGGAGCCCGGAGAATCGGCCCTCGCCGCGGTAGGTGAGCTGGAGCTCCTGGGTCGTGGTTCGGGAGGCCTCGCTCACGCGGTTGCTCGCGAAGGGTGCGCTCGTGCCGTCGAGGTCGAGCACTTCACGGAAGTCGTCGTGCTGGAAGGCGCTCGTCGACGTCAATCGCAGCGTCGGCGTGACGTCCCAGCGTGCGTGCAGGCTCGTCCCCCACCGCTCGACCTCCGCGTGGGTGTCCTCGTCCTGGGCGAGACGGCGGACGTCCGCGTCGAGGAGGCCACCCGCCAGGATGCCTCCGTTCACGCAGCAGCGCGGGTCCGGGTCGTTCGCGAGCCCGCGGCTGTCCCGCTGACGCGAGTGCTCGCCACGCAGGAGGAACTCGAGCGTCTCGCTCGGGCGGGCGAGGAGCTGCACGCGGGTCGAGCCGAGGCGCTCGTCGTCGAGCGGATCACGGCGGAAGAAGTTGCGGCTGTAGCCGTCGCGCTCGGCCCAGAGGCCGGAGATGCGCAGGCGGAGCGCGTCTTCGAGAAAGGGCAGGTTCAGCGCCCCTTGCACGCGCAGCGTGTCGTAGTTCCCGAGTGTGATCCGGGTCGAGAGTTCGCGCTCGGGCCCGGGCCGCTTGCTGAAGATGCGGATGGCGCCGCCGGTGGCGTTGCGCCCGAAGAGCGTTCCGAGCGGCCCCTTCACGACCTCGACGCGGTCGACGTCGAAGAGGTCCTGGATGGCGGCGGCCGGACGGGTGCGGACGACGTCGTCGACGAACGTCGCGACGCTCGGGTCTGCGCCGACGCTGATCAGGTCGCTTCCGACGCCGCGGATCGAGGGCTGCCCGAGCACGGTATTGGTCTTGAAGTGGACGCTCGGTTCGATCCGCTGGAGGTCGCGCGTGTCCGTCGCGCCGGCGTCCTCGAGGTCCTCCTCGGAAAACACGCCGATCGAGATCGGCGTCCGCTCCTCGGGCGCCTCGCGCCGGGGCGCGGTCACCGTCCGCGGGCGGATCTCGAAGGGAACGGCGAAGGCGTCCTCGAAGACGAAGCCGTCGCCGTCGGGATTCCCCGGCTCGGATGCCGGGGGTTCCGCGAGGGCCGGAACCGCAGGTCCGCAGAACGTCAGGAGCAGGCACACGAACGGGATCGAACCACGGCTGCGGGCGGAGCTCGGCATCATCGGCGCAGACTCTACGCGAATGGGAAGCACGAGAGCGACACCGTAGAATGGGACTGCGACAGAATCGGACGCACGAGCAGGAACGGCTTCACGCCCGGAACCGAGATGACTCCATGAGCTTCGCTCCCGAGACCGCCGACTTCTACACCGAAGATCCCGACGCCGCCTTTGCGGAGTTGCGGAGGCAGGACCCCGTCCATTGGTACGAAGCCGGACGCTTCTGGTGCATCACGCGCCACGCCGACGTCCAGGAGATCTCGCGCCGGCCGCGGGATTTCTGTTCCTCGCGAGGCTCGCAGATCTTCCAGATCGCCCTCGACCACGAGAACCGGCGCCTCGCCGACGCGGCGCCGATCGATTGGAACCGGGTGGCGCCGAACATCATCATGATGGACCCGCCCGAGCACAACCGGCACCGCAAGCTCGCCATCGGCGCCTTCACCCCGCGCGCGACGGCCGCCCTCGAGGGTCGCATCCGGGAGATCGCGCGCGAGTCGCTGGCCGCCGTGCCCCGCGGCGAACGCATCAACTTCGTGGACGCCGTCTCCATCCCGCTCCCGATGTTCGTGATCGCGGAGATGCTCGGCGTCCCGTCGGAAGACCGCGACGACTTCCGGCGCTGGTCGGATCAGATCATCCGGGCAGGAGCCGGCATCTTCGACGAAGACACCACGCGCGCGTTCACCGAGCTCTTCGGCTACCTCGGGGAGCGGGTGACCGAGTGCAGGAAGGAGCCACGCGAGGACGTGCTCTCCCGGCTCGTCACCGCGGAGGTCGACGGCGACCGCCTCTCGGACCCGGAGGTGGTGATGTTCCTGGTGACGCTGCTCGTCGCCGGGAACGAGACCACGCGGAACCTCATCTCGGGGGGCACGCAGCTCCTACTCGAGCACCCGGACCAGCTCGCCCGGCTCGTGCGCGAACCGGAGCTCCTGCCGAACGCCATCGAAGAGATGCTGCGCCTGGTGAGCCCGGTGCGGAACTTCTGCCGCAACGCCACGCGCGACGTCGAACTGCGCGGGCGGACGATCCGCGAAGGCGACTGGGTGGCGATGTTCTACGCCTCGGCGAATCGCGACGAGGAGGTCTTCGGCGCCGACGCCGCGGAGTTCCACATCGACCGGCCGACGGCGCGCCAGCACCTGGCCTTCGGCTTCGGCGAACACCTCTGCCTCGGCGCTTCCCTCGCGCGGCTCGAGGCCCGCGTGCTGTTCGAGGAGCTGCTCCCCCACCTGCCCCACGTCGAGCCGGCCGGCGAGGCCGTCGCCCTGCCCTCGAGCCTGATGAACGGCTGGGTCGATCTCCCGGTCGTCCTCTCAGCCCGATGAGTCGTCCTCTCAGCCCGATGAGGGCTCGGCGAACCCGGGCCCCTCGAGCCGGCCGCCCGACTGCACCGCGGACTCGCTCACGCGGAGCTCGCTGCGCAGACCGCCGCTCTCGATCCGCCAGGGGCCGATGGCTGCGACGTCCGGACTGAAGGGTTCGTTCGCGTAGGGCAGGACGAGCGCGTAGCGCCCCGACGAATCCGCTCGGTCGCGCTGAACGTACTCGAAGCGCCCCGCGCCGACGCGCAGCATGAGCCGCGCCTCGACGAGCGCGTCGGGAGCCGCGCTCCCTTCGACCCGCGCTCCGGCCACGCGCTCGAAGAGCCGCTGCGCCGCCGCCGGCTGACCGCCCGGGATCCACTGCCGGATCAAACGATGGTGACGCAGCGCGGGGAAGCGGAAGACCTGCCCGGCCGCGCGATGCTCGCCGTAGCTCCCGAGGCGCCGGTGCATCGAGACGAACACGCTCTCGAGACCGTACCCGAGGCTGTGCCCCGAGCCGGCCGGGCCGGCCAGCACGTAGCGGGTCTCGAGCGCGCGGCCGACCTCGAGCGCCTCGGCTTCCGTGGCCGCGCCGAAGTAGGCCTCGCACGCCTCGAAGATCTCGGGGCCCCCGTGCGCCGTGTGGCCGAGGTAGTTGTCCTGGTGCATCGGACGCTCGGCCGCGTAGCGCAGGGCGTGGCCATCGGACCAGTTCGCGAGGACGCCGTACTCGGGACGGGGGCCCGGCTCGAGGAACCCCGGCGTCGGGGGCGTGTGCGCTCGCATCCAGCGGCCGATCTCGATCAGCTGGGCCTGGTGCGCCTCGAAGCCCGCCGGGGGCGGCGTCGCCGTTGCCAGGAGTGCGCCGAGGGCTCCCCGGTAGAAGGGCACCGAGGGAGCGGCCAGGAACCCCGCCCCGACGAGCGCGGCCAGCGTCACGGCTGCACGGACCGCGGCGGAGCGCCCCTGCAGCCGGTCGCGCAGGAAGCGCGCGAGCTCGACGGCGCCCCAGCCGAGCACCAGCGCGTAGACGGGCGAGAAGAACCCGAGGAAGCGGTTCTGCAGCAGGACGAGCCCGCCCGCGACGCCTCCCCACAGCACGACGAGCCCGGCGCCGGGCCCGAGCCCGTGGCGAACGGCATGGAGCGCGAGCGCGCCCCACGCCAGCGGGTAGAGATACACCGCGCGGGAGAGCGCGAGTTCCGCCTCGGCCGGCGCGAAGCGGCCGCCGCGCACGAACAGGGGCTGGAGCTCGGCGACGAACTGCTGGAAGTCGGCGCGCTGCTCCGTCCCGAACCAGCCGAGCCCCGAGGCCACGCTCGCCCGGAGCTCCGGAACCAGCAGCGCCAGGCCGACGCCCGCGACGCCGAGCCCGCCGGCGAGGCCCAGGCGGGCCATGCGCCCCTCGAAGACCTCGGAGCGGCGCCAGAGGAAGGCCAGCACGCCGAACAGCACGGCCGCGGATCCGAGCCAGAGCGGGTGGAAGCGCGAGAGCGCGATCAACGAGAACGTCCCGAAGGCGTCCCACGTCCCGCGCAGGGCGAAGGGCAGGAGGAGGAGCGCCGCGACGCCCTGGGTCGCGGCCAGGGTGCCCGCCCACGCCGCCGCATCCTCCCGGCGCTCCCGCGAGAGCAGGAAGGCGGCAAAGAAGAGCTGGAACAAGCCGATGTGCAGGAGCGCTCCGGGCCAGAGCAGCGGCATCGCCGAGAGCAGGACACCGACGACGCACGCCCGGCGCAGGCGTCCGGCCCCGTGCGGCCCCGCTGGCGATGCGACGAGCGCGGCGGTCGCGATCATCGCCGCGAGCAGCAGCAGGATCACCGCGACGTGGTGATCCACGAAGCCGAGCTTCGAGAAGTGGACGTGGCCGGGGAGCAGCGCGAGGAAGAGCGCGCCGAAGAACCCGACCGCAGGGGAGAACACCCGCGCGCCGAGCCAGAACACGGCGCCCACCGCGGCCGCGCCCAGGAGCGGAGGTGCGAAGGAGACGACCCGCTCGATCGCGAGGACGTCGCCCGGGCCCACCGTGATCCGGGCGAAGGCGGCGAGCAGCCAGTCGAAGGTCTGTGGCCAGTTGCTGATGCCGCCGTTCGGATGATTCAGGTAGGAATCGAAGCCGAGTGTCTGCGGGAAGTTCGTCACCGAGTAGACGATCCGCCGCAGGTGATACCAGGCGTCGGCCGACCCGAAGAGCGTCATCCCCTCCCGAAAGACCCCCGGGAGATTGATCAGGCGAACCCCGAAGGCCAGCAGGACGAGTGCCGCCCCGGCAAGGAGCCCCGGCCGTCGAGCGGCGGCGGCGCGTTCGGTTCGGCGTTCCATGCGCGGGCTACGGTTCACCAGCCGAAGGGCCGGGTCAAGAGATCTTCGGGGTTGCCGAAGGGTTGCGTTCGGGGTGCGCGGCGGGCGGGCGAAGGAGCGCCGGCACGGGCTCGGAGGGCCCGGCCCGTGGTACCTTGGCCGCCGCACCGGACGGGCCTCGCCGCCGGGACCGAGTCTCGAGTGCTTTCTCGAAGGGTGATTCGTGCAACACGGAAACCTGCAACGCGACACCCTGGAAGCCGAAGCGTCCCCTCACGTCGCCGTCGTCGTCCCCTGCCTGAACGAGGAGGTGACCATCGGCAAGGTCGTCCGCGACTTCCGCGCGGCCCTGCCCGAAGCGACGGTCTACGTCTTCGACAATGCCTCGACCGACCGCACCGCCGAGGTCGCCCGCGAGGCCGGCGCCGAGGTCGTCCTCTCTCCGGTGCGGGGCAAGGGCAACGTCCTGCGCCACATCTCGGACGCGGTCGATGCCGACGTCTACATCGTGGTGGACGGCGACGACACCTACCCCGCCGAATCCGCCCCCGCCCTGCTCGAGCGTTTCCACCGGGACCGCCTCGACATGCTGGTCGGAACGCGGCTCGACGACTTCACCGACGACTCCTTCCGCCCCTTCAACCTGGTCGGCAACCATCTGCTCTCGGGCGTGATCCGGTGGGTCTTCCGCGCGGACTGCCACGACGTCCTCTCGGGCTACCGCGTGCTCTCGCGCAACCTCATGCGGATCGTCCGCCTGCGCACGCGCGGCTTCGAGGTGGAAACCGAGCTCACGCTCCAGGCGCTCTCGAAGCGGCTCGCCGTCGCCGAGATGCCCGTGCCCTACCGGGACCGCCCGACCGGAAGCGAATCGAAGCTCAACACGGCGAGCGACAGCCTGCTGATCCTCCGCTGCATGTTCCTGCTGTTCAAGGACTACAAGCCGCTGCTGTTCTTCGGGCTGCTCTCGGCGGTGCTGGCGATCGCCTCGCTCAGCGTCGGGAGCGCGCCGGTGCTCGACTACGTCGAACACCAGTACGTGTATCACGTGCCGCGGGCGATCCTGGCGGCCGCGCTCGCGGTGCTCTCACTCGTCGCGCTGACCGCGGGCCTGATCCTCGACACCATCGCGAAGCTGCACCAGGAATCGATCGAGATCTGGAAGCACCACCTGCGCGACCGGCACTAGCTGGCGGATTCAGCGGCCCGGATCGCGCTCCAGGACGAGATTCACGAACAGCCCGTTGCCGAGCTGGTTCTCCGCCCAGAGCACCGTCGCCGTCGCGGCGGTGAGCCAGGCCGGCCCGTCCATGCGCGCCCGGTCGAGCCGGCCCCACCAGCGCTCGCGCGCCCGCAGGCCCGCCTTCGCCGTGATCGTGTCGAGAGCCCGCCGCGAGAAGAAGGAAAGGTGGTGCGCCTCGTGGGTGCGGCGGGCCACCGCGGTGACGCGGCCGCCCGTAGCACGATAGACGGCGCGGCCAGCCGCGGGCACGAGGCTGTTCTCGTGGACGGTCTGCACGTAGATCCATCCGCCGGGTGCGAGCCGCTCGGCCAGCGCCGTCAGCAGACGCCCGGGCGCGCGGACGTGCTCGAAGACGTCCCACAGGGTGATGAGGTCGAAGCCGCTTCCGATCTCCGAGAGGGCTCCCAGCGCATCCCCCGTGGCGATGCGCGCCCCGGGATCGCGCGCCATGGCCTCGTCGGCGCGGCCCGCATCGATCTCGATGCCGGCGCGGCTCGCGTCGGGGTGCTGCTCGCGCACGAAGCCGAGGAAGGCGCCGTTGCCGCAGCCGACGTCGAGGACGGAGCGCGTCGCGAGGCCGGCCTTCGCGCGGCGCGCGAGCAGGTCCTTCCAGCGCCACTCGTCGGCGCGCGGGTTCTCGAAGTAGGCGGTCGGCTCGAAGGAAGTGGAGGCGCCGCGGTGCTCCGCGTCGCTTGTGAAGCTCCCGCACGCGCCGCAGTGGAAGAGGACGAAGTCGGCCAGGTCGAGGTGCGGCTCGCAGTCGCCCTGCTCGCATACCGCGCAGCGCCGCCCGCCCTCCGTCGTCAGGGCCTCCATGCTCGCGCTAGCGAGGCAGGCCCGTGAAGCGGACGCCGCAGCCCTCGGGGACCTTGTAGCGGACGTTCAGGCCGATCATGAGCGCGGTCATGGCCTCGACGATGCGCGCGTTCCCGAGCGGCCCGCCGTTCAGCGCGCGGATGCCGGGGATGAGTTCGCAGAGCGCGATCACGGGCTCGCGATCCTTGGGCTTTCCGGAGACGACGACGTCGCAATCGACCTCTTCGTCGAGCTCCATCAGCCGGTGCGCCGGAACGTTCTGGAAGGCCGAGACGACGCCGACGCCGGCCGGGACGAGGCCTTCCACCATCTCCGCCGCGGAGCCCTGCCACACGCCGACCATCCGCATCGGTCCGTCGCCGACGGCCGTCGCGAGGGGGACCGCCATCGAGACGACGATCTGGCCCGCCTCGAGGACGTCCTTCAGCCCCTTCACGGTGCTCGCCGTGTGCTCGAAGGGCACCGAGAGGATCACGACCGGGGCACGCTTCGTCGCCTCGGCGTTCTCGAAGCCGGTGACGTCGGCACCCGGCACCTTCTCGAGGACTTCCTTGGCGGCCTGCTCGGCCCGGTCGGCCTTGCGGCTGCCGATCACGACCGGACGGCCGGCCTTCGCGAAGCGCAGCGCGAGGCCGAGGCCCTGGTCGCCGGTTCCGCCGAGAATGGAGATCGCGTCTTGGTTCTGGCTCATGGCGAGGCAGCGTAGCGCGGCCTCGGCGCTTGACCCCCTCGGGTGCCACGCGCGGCTATGCTCCCGCCATGGCCGAGGACCAGCGCTTCCTCCCCACCGAGATCCGCCAGGAAGGCCCGCGCGGGCTCGCCATCGTCTGGGCGGACGGGCGCGAAACCGTCTTCGACGTGCGCGCGCTGCGTCTCGCCTGCGCATGCGCGGTGTGCGTCGACGAGTGGACGGGCGAGGAGCGGCTCGACCCGAAGGGCGTGCCCGAGGACGTCGTCCCGCGGAAGATCGAAGCCGTCGGCCGCTACGCCATCCAGATCGCCTGGAGCGACGGGCACGAGAGCGGCATCTACCCCTTCGAGCGGCTGCGCGGCCTGGCCGACGCCGCCCGGGGCGCCTGAACCCACGGAACCGGGTCCGCCACACCGGTTTCCATTCCCGGTGATCTCACTCGATGAAACACGACCGAGGCGCAGGCGCGAACGCCGGCCTCGAGGGCTGCGCACCGTCTTCGCCGCCGCGGGGCTCGTCGCGGCGATCGGCTTCGCGCTCGCAGTCCGCGCCTTCGCGTGGGAGCCTGCGGCTCTCGAGGTCGTCGAGCACACGATCACCGTCGAGGGCTGGCCCGCGGCGTGCGACGGCCTGCGCATCGCCGTGCTCGCGGACCTCCACACCGGCTCGCCCTGGAACGGGCTCGCCAAGCTCGACCGCATCGTCGAACGGACCAACGCCGCCCGGCCGGACGTGACGCTCCTGCCCGGAGACTTCGTGATCCACGGGGTGCTCGGCGGGCGCTTCGTCGCTCCGGCGGACGTGGCGAAGAGGCTCGCGCGACTCCGCGCGCCGCTCGGCATCCACGCCGTCCTCGGCAACCACGACTGGTGGCTCGGGTCGGAGACGGTCACGGCGGCCTTCGAAGCAGAGAGCATCCCTCTGCTCGAGGATCGGGGCACGCTGCTCGCTCCGGAATGCGGCCTGTGGCTGGTCGGAATCAGCGACTTCGAGGAAGGCCCCCACGACGTCGCCAAGGCCCTCGCGGACGTCCCCGAGGACGCCCCGATCCTCGCCTTCACCCACAACCCGGACCTCTTCCCGGAGCTCCCGGAGCGCATCACGCTCGTGATCGCGGGGCATACCCACGGCGGCCAGGTGGCGCTCCCCGGGCTCGGGCGGCCCGTCGTGCCCTCGGCCTACGGGGAGCGCTTCGCCATCGGCCACGTCCGCGAGCAGGGGCGCGATCTCTTCGTGAGCCCGGGGCTCGGCACGAGCATCCTGCCGGTCCGATTCCGGGTGGTGCCGGAGATCTCGCTCCTCACGGTCCGCTCGGGCGAGCCGTGACACCGGGAGGACGCGTGGCGCCAAAAAGCTTCACGACTGCCGTGATCTCGTCACTTGGGTTTTCGAGCCTACCGACCGATGAGGGGCCTTCATGTCGCGCCGAATGAAATTCCGCAATCCCGCCGACCTCCACCAGGCCTACGCGCGCCTGTGCGATCAGAACTGGGTGGAGTCGTGCCTCGTCGACGTCCCGAGCCTCGAGCTCCGCGTGCTGCTCTCGGAGAGCCCCGTGATGCAGCAGCGCGCCGACGCCTGGATCCAGGGCCAGACCTGGTGGCAGCGGGGGCACGTGACGCCCCTGCGCGGCGAGTCCTAGCCAGGTCCTCGACGAGCCCTAGCCGAGTCCGTCGAGGAAGCTCCGCAACGCGTCGTTGGTGAAGTCGCGGGCGGCGAGGTTCACGACGTGGCCCGCGCCCGGCGCGACCTCGAGGCGTGCGTCCGGAAGGCGCGCCGCGAGGGCTTCCGCTTCGCCCCTCGAGAGCCGGTCGTGCTCGCCGACCACGAGCAGCACCGGCTTGTCGAAGGCACGCAGCTCGGCTTCCCGATCCGCTGCGGAGGGCCAGGCGTCGAGCACGTTGCGCAGGAGATGCACGAGGGCGTGGGGTGGATGCTCGAGGAAACCCTGGCGCACCAGCCGGCCGCTCGCGGGGTCGACGCCGGCCCGCTCGCCCCAGGCGTAGCGGTCGCCGGCGGCGTCGAGGCCGTCGTGTTCGATCGCCGCGGCGAAGTCCCGCGCCCAGCCGCGCTCGACCTCGGGGTTCCGGCCCGGAGGCGGGGCCATCAGCACGAGCGCCCGGACCGCCTCGGGCGAGCCGAGCGCGTGGCGCAGGGCGGCACCCGCTCCCATCGAAAGGCCTCCGACGACCGGGAGACCCTCCCCCGCGTGCTCCTGGGCGATGCGACCGAGATCCTTGGCGAGGCCGTCGGGGAGGTACGCCTCGGAATGCTCGGGCGCCTGGCTCCGGGCGTGGCCGACCGCGTCGTAGACGACCACCCGGTACGCGTCCTTCAACGCGCGGATCTGCGGGCGCCAGTTGCGCGCGCTGCCGCCGAAGCCGTGGGCCAGGACGACCGCGGGCCCCTGGCCGTGGACTTCGACGTGGAGTTCGGGCTGCACCCGGCGACCTCGATCCGATGGCTTTGCGGCGCTAGGCCGCGCGGACGAGATCTCGGATCTCGCGCATGCCGACCGTCTTCACGCCCGCCCGCTCGAGGGCGCTGCGCCCGGCGTCGCCCCCGTAGAAGGTCCGTTCGAACTCGCGCGCATGGGCGGAGTCCGGCGTCACGGCGGTGAGCTCCTCCCCACCGGCCGCGGGATGGCAGATCACGTAGTTCACACCGGTCTCGAGCTTGGCCAGCCGCTTCTCGTTGTGGCTCTGTCCGCGCCCCTCGGCGAAACCGAGCGAGTCCGCACAGAAGTGGTCGAGCATCGGGATCCCCGCCGCTTCGACCTCGTCGAGCACCTCCATGAGCTTGCCGAGGCCGCCCCCCACGCGCTCGACGGCCGCGGCGGAAGGCCGCACCGCGAACACCGCGAGCCGGTACTCGCACGCGAGCTTCCCGTAGATGTCGACGAAGGGCGGGAAGAAGGCCGTGCCCATGTGGGCATCGATGTGGGTCACGTCGACGCCGGCCGCGAGCGCCGCCTCGATCTGGGCGCGCAGCTCGATCTCCACCTCTTCGGGCTTCGCGCGTTGGGCGGTCTCGAGCGAGGTGCGCGGCAGAAAGCCCTGGTCGTCGAGCAGGGAGGGGACCGCGCGCCGGCCCGCCACGGGACCCCAGCGATAGTGCGGCCACTCGGCGTTCAGGGTGAGGTGGACGCCGAGGTCGAGCCCCGGGTTGGCCCGCGCGCGGTCCGCGGCCTCCTGGAACCACGGACACGGCACCATGATGCTGCCGCACGTGGCCGGCCCGTTCTCGAGCGCTTCGAACCCCCCCACGTTCGCGGCGTGGCACATGCCGAGATCGTCGACGTGCACGACGGCGAGGGTGTCCGTTGCAGAAAAGCCCAGGCGTTCGGCCAGCGTCGTCATCGAACCTCCACTGCGCGGGAGCCGGCGGTCCGCGGCGCCCCGGGCGGCCGATGATATCCTACGCCGATGCCTCCCCTCGATCTCGAAGCGGCCGCCCGCGCCGCCGGCGCCGCCGCCGACGCCGCGCGCAAGGAGATCCTGCCGCGCTTCCGATCCGTCGCCACCGAGACCAAGTCCGACGGATCCCCGGTGACGGAGGCCGACCGCGCCGCCGAACGGGCGATCCGCGGCGTCCTGCAGGAAGCCTTCCCGGAGATCTCACGCGTCGGCGAGGAGTTCGGCGCGGACGGCTCGGCCGAAGAAGGCCTGGCCTGGCTGATCGACCCGATCGACGGGACGATCGGCTTCGCCCGGGGCATCCCCCTGGCCTCCACGCTGATCGCCCTGCTCGAGGACGGCGAACCGATCCTCGGCCTGATCGACCTGCCGATGCTCGACGAACGCTACGTCGGCCACCGCGGGGGCGGGTGCCTGCGCAACGGCGAGCCCGTGCGCTGCTCCCAGGCGACCGACCCGAAGCGCGCCCTGGTCTCCCACGGCGACCCCTTCGCCTTCGATCTGTGCGGCGAGCGCGCGGCCTGGGAGCGCATGGCGCGCGAGCTGCCGGTCCTGCGCGGGTACACGGACGCCTTCGGTCACGCCCAGGTGCTCGGGGGCGGCGTCGATGCCATGGTCGATCTCTGCCTGAACCCGTGGGATGCCGCGGCGACCCAGGTCCTCGTCCCCGAGGCCGGCGGAAGCTGCGTCACGCTGGCGTATCCGAAACCCGGCAAGGTCGGGCTCGTCTTCGGCGCGCCGGCCCTCGTCGAGCACCTCGCGGACTTCCTCGAAGCGAGCGCCTGAGGTCTAGCTCCCCGGCAGGACCAGCAGCGTCCCCGTCCGGTGCGCCGGATGGAGGTGGCAGTGGATGTGGTAGACGTTGCCGCCCTTCACGTCCGGCAGCGCCACCACGTGCTCGGTCTTCGGGGGAAGGATCTCCTGCACGCCGATCCCCGCGATCGAGAAGCCATGGGGCACGTCCGTCGTGTTGTAGATGGACAGCGACTGGCCCTTCCCCTCGGTCACGACGATCGTGCCGGGGATGTAGATGTTCTTCCCCTCCACGTTGCTCGAGGTGACCTGGATGACCTTGCGGTCGTCCGCGAAGCCATTGGCCTGGGCCGGCGCGGGGTTGCCACAGCCGGTTGCCACCACCGCGACGACGAGAATCCAGTACCGGGCGAGTTCCATGAGTCCTCCTGGGTCGCCGAAACGGAACGTCGCCGGAAGGGGACGCCGACGGCTCTCGCGCTATGCTAACGGCATCCGCGACGGCACGCCGGGCGGACGCCACAAAACATCAGCTAGTCCGAAGACTTGCAAGCCCGGTCCCCAGGAGGTTCGAACCCCATGAGCGCCTCTGCCATCCCCCACCCCACCCTCGCCGACGGCACCTCTCTCGTCGAAGCCGCCGAGCGTCTCGTCGCCTCCGCCCTCGAAAAGGCGGGCTCCCTCACCGAAGGCGGCCGCGGGATCGACGACCACCAGGTGCTCGTCGAGCGCGTCGCCTACGCCGCGACGGAAGCGCGCGCGGCCCGGGATCTCGTCGCCTACGTCGAAGGCCTCCGCGCGGAAGGCCGCTCGAACGAACTGCTCGAGACCATCGCCGCGGTGGAAGCCGCGAACCTCGCCGGCAGCGTGCGCGACCGGCTGGCCTGGTCGATCGAGGACCTCGGCCTCTCCGAGGACGACCTCGAGAACGCCTTCTCCGCCGCCGACCGCAAGCGCGTGCGCCGCGCGGCCCACGAATCGGTGCTGCGCGCCATCGGCCGCCAGGTGATCGACGCCCGCGGCAAGATCGACTGGCCCCTCGACGAAATGCACGAGCAGGTGCGCGACTCCGTGCGCGAATTCGGCGACGCGGAGGTCTACCCCGAAGCCGAGCGCATCCACCGGAACGACGACCTCGTCCCCGAGAGCTTCATCTCCAAGATGGCCGAGCTCGGGTACTTCGGGCTCTCGGTGCCCGAGGAGTACGGCGGGTTCGAGATGGGCAACCTCGCGATGATCCTGACGACGGAGGAGCTTTCGCGCGCCTCCCTCGCCGCCGCGGGCTCCCTGATCACGCGCCCCGAGATCCTCGCCAAGGCGCTCCTCCAGGGCGGCACCGAAGAACAGAAGAAGGAATGGCTCCCGCGCATCGCGGGCGGCGAAGTCATGGTCGGCGTCTCCGTGACGGAGCCCGACATCGGCAGCGACGTCGCCTCGCTCAAGTGCCGCGCCGAACGCGCCACCGTCGACGGCGAAGAGGGCTGGGTGATCAACGGGCCGAAGTCCTGGTGCACCTTCGCGGGGCGCGCGAACGCCCTCGCGCTGCTCGCCCGAACCGACCCGGACCCGGCCAAGGGGCAGAAGGGGCTCTCGCTCTTCATCGTCCCGAAGGATTCCTTCGACGGCCACGACTTCGAGATGAAGCAGCCGGGCGGCGGGCGCATGGTCGGCAAGGCCGATGCCACGCCGGGCTACCGCGGCATGCACTCCTTCACGCTCAACCTCGAGAACTACTTCGTGCCGGCGGCGAACCTCGTCGGCATGGAGAAGGGTGAAGGGCGCGGCTTCTACCTCCAGATGGCGGGCTTCGCGGCCGGGCGTCTCCAGACCGGCGGCCGCGCCTGCGGCCTGGCCCAGGCGGCGCTCGAGAAGACGGCCGAGTACGTCGTCGACCGCAACCAGTTCGGCCAGTCGATCGGCGATTTCCAGCTCACGGAGTACACCCTCGGGCGGATGGCCACCCGGCTCGCCGGCGCACGCGCCATCACCTACGCCGCGGCGGTCGCCTTCGACGAAGACGAGCGTGCGGCGGCGCCCCTCGCGGCCCAGGCGAAGCTCCTGGCCTGCGACATCGCCGTCGAGGTGACCCAGCAGGGTCAGCTCATGCACGGCGGCTGGGGCTACGCCGAGGAGTACCCGATCAGCCGCTACGTCGTGGACGCGACGGTGCTGCCGATCTTCGAGGGCGTGAAGCCGATCCTCGAGCTCAAGGTCGTCGGGCGGGCCCTGCTGGCAGGCTGACGCGCGGCGCCGCAGCCCGGCGCCGATCGGGTTTGAAGCCCGGCGAGAAAACGCCTAACAGAAGTCCATGCCGGCGAGGATCCTCGTGGACCGCGTCATGGACGCGCCCGAGCGCCACCCGTTCGCGGGGGGCGAGCTCGCCGTGTTCACGGCACCCCGCCCCGGCGAGCGCGGCGGCAACCAGGACGGGGCCGCCCTCGTCGAACTCGGCCCCGGCCGCGGCGTGCTGGCGGTCGCCGACGGCGCCGGCGGCCAGCCTTCGGGCGACAAGGCCGCGCGCATCGCCCTCGAGACCCTGGTCGACTCCGTCCTGGCGAGCGACGCGCGCGAGGGCAGCCTCCGCCCGGCGATCCTCGACGCCTTCGAGCGCGCCAACGAGCGGGTGAAGTCCCTCGGCGTCGGCGCGGCCACGACCCTGGTCGTCGCCGAGATCGAGGCGGGCCGCCTGCGCACCTACCACGTGGGCGACTCGATGATCCTCGTCGTCGGCCAGCGCGGGCGGCGAAAGCTCCAGACCGTCTCCCACTCCCCGGTCGGCTACGGCGTCGAAGCGGGCATGATCGACGAGAGCGACGCGCTCCACCACGACGAGCTGCATCTGATTTCGAACATGGTCGGCGCTGAAGACATGCGCATCGAGGTCGGCTCCGCGCGGCCCCTCGCGGCCTACGACACCGTCGTGCTCGCGAGCGACGGCCTGCTCGACAACGTCCACCTGGAAGAGATCGTCGACACGATCCGCAAGGGGCCGGTGGCCGACGCCGCGGCCTCCCTGCTCGACACCGCACACCAGCGCATGGCCGGCGAGGACGACGAAGAGCCCTCGAAGCCCGACGACACCACCTTCATCGCCTTCCGCCCGCGCGCTCGGCGCTAGGCGTGCGCGGCAGCGCGGACTAGGACTCGCCCGGCAGGCGTGGGACGTTGGGCGTCCCGCGCGGGTCGAGGCGGATCGGGACCGCGTCGGTCCGGCCGAACATCATGTCGATGACCTGGTCCGCCCAGCCGTACTTCTCGCGCATCCGGTCGTTGATCCGGTCGCGCGCGGGCCCGCCTTCGACCGGGAAGGCCTTGTACTCGGAGAGCTCGCCGCCGCGCTCCACTTCGATGTCCGGGTTCGCGAGGATCCGCTGGTACCAGCTCGAGCCCGGGTGCCCCGCGCGCAGCCACGCGGCGCCGCGGTCCTCGGCCACCCAGAGGCGGGTCTCCGCGGCACCGTCCGGGCCGAAGGTCCGCAGGGTCACGACCTCGCCACTCTCGGAGGCGACGAGCTGGAGCACGAGAACGCCCACGACCAGCGCCACCGCCCACCCCAAGATCTTCTTCACGAGTCCCATGCTGGCCTCCCGTTCGGCCCCGAGCGCTCCCTCGACGAAGAAAACGTAACAGTCCGGAGGCCCGCTTGACGATGGGGTCCCGGAGCCGGTACGGTCGGCGCTTCAAGGGGGAGCGATGGGCGCGATCCACCACAACACGAATTCGATGCACTGCGCAGGCGGCGCCTTCGGGCTTGCAGGCGGCGCCTTCGGGCTTGCAGGCGGCGCCTTCGGGCGTTTCGCGAGCGTCGTCGGCACGTCCGCCCTCTCGCGGGGCTGGGCCACGGCCATCGACTTCGGCAAGACGCGCATCGTCCCGCCCGCGGCGGAGACCCGAGCACCCTAGGCCAGGAAGAGCCCTTCTTTCGCAATCGGCCTCCCGGTGCTCGCCACCGGGGGGCCGATTGCTTTCGGGGCCCAGGCCCCGTCGACCCAGAACCGCTCTCGTACGGAGAGCCCGAGACTTCGGAAACGCGATGTTCGAGATCTCGACAGACCTGTCCCGTGAAGGACGCATCCGGGCCAACGAGGAGAACCTCTTCGGCCTGTTCGAGTCCTTCGTCGGCAACTCGCGCATCCAGGTGCGGCGGGACGGCGTCGCGCTGCGCTCGATCTCCGACGTCCCCTTCCCGCTGTTCAACTCCGTCCTCGGCGCGAGCTTCGCCGAGGCGAACGTGGACGCCACCGTCGTCGGCATCCTCGCGCCCTACGTGGACCGGGGCGTCCCGATGATGTGGTGGACGGGGCCGCGCACCCGCCCGGCGAACCTCGCCAAGGCGCTCGAGCGCCAGGGGCTCCTCTCCGTGGCGTCGCAGCCCTGCATGTCGCTCGAGCTCGACGGCTTCGAGCCGGAGTCGCCGCGGATCCCCGGCTTCCGCATCGAACGGGTATGGAACCGGAGCCTGGCGGCGGACTGGAGCCGCGCGGTCCGCGTGGCCTTCGGCTTCCCGGACCCGGTGGTCGCCATCTACACCGAGGCGATGATCCAGTTCGGCTTCGGCCCGGACGTCCCCTTCGAGCACTGGGTCGGCTACCTCGACGGCACGCCGGTCGCCTCGGCCTCGCTCTTCCGCTGCGCGGGCGTCGCGGGCCTCTACAACCTCGCGCTGGTACCGGCGGCCCGCGGGCGGGGCATCGGCCGGGCGATCGCCCAGGCCCCCCTGCTCGAGGCCCGGGACGAAGGCTTCGCCCTGGCGGTCCTCCAGGCCTCGGCCGAGGGCTATCCGGTCTACGTCGACCTGGGCTTCCAGCAGGACGGGGCGATCACCCAGCACGTGCTGCCGGGCCGATCGGGCTCCGGCGGCGGGCCGGGCGATTCGAGCGGCGGCTAGGGGGGCGCGGGCGTGCCCGCGCTCCCCGTTCGCACTACGCTGCCCGGTCCCCGGGGCGCTTCCGCTCCCAGGAGCCGTGGTGAGCGACGCCGAACCCAGACAGCCCGAGAAGCAGCGCGAACCCGATGCGCGAGCCGAAGCCCCCGCCCTCGCGGGCTTCCAGAAGCGTGCCCTGCGCGGAAAGGCGCACGGGCTCTCCCCCATCGCCTTCGTCGGCGCCGAAGGCCCGACCGAAGCCGTCCTCGCCGCCGTCGATCAGGCGCTTGCGGATCACGAACTCGTCAAGGTGCGCATGCACCAGCCCGACGACAAGAAGGCCATCGCGCGCACGCTTTCCGAGGGCACCGGGGCCGCGCTGTGTGGACTCGTCGGCCACACGGCGATCCTCTATCGCCCGCACCCCGAGAAGCCTCGCATCAAGCTCCCCACCCGGCCGGCCGGGACGGGAGCGCCCGGAGCGTGACCCTCCATCTCGCCATGGTCATCGTGGGCATGGGGATGCTGCTCGGCGGCGGCGATCTCCTGGTCCGCGGGGCCTCGCGGCTCGCGCGACTGCTCGGCGTGTCGCCGCTCGCGGTGGGCCTCACCATCGTCGCCTTCGGAACGAGCGCGCCGGAGCTCGCGGTGAACCTGCTCGCCGCGGTCCGCGGCAGCGGCGGCCTCTCCTTCGGCAACATCGTCGGCTCGAACCTCGCCAACATCGGCCTGATCTTCGGGCTGGCGGCGCTCTTCCGCCCGATCCCCGTGCAGGACGTCGTCGTTCGGCGCGAGATCCCGATGATGATCCTCGCGACGGCCGCCGCCATGGGCATGGCCTTCGATCACCAGCTCTCGGGCCGCCCGACCTGGTTCGACCGCGGCGACGGCTTCATCCTGCTGCTCTTCTTCGTCGTCTTCATCTACTACACCCTCGGCGACTTCCTCCGCCGCCGCGAAGACCCGATCGAATCCGACCTGATCTCGAAGGACGCGACCGAGGGAACGGTGCTCTGGAACTTCGCCCTGATCGGGATCGGGCTGGGCCTTTTGACCTTCGGCGCGAACCTCACGGTCGAAGGCGCCTCGGACCTCGCGCGCGCCCTCGGGGTGCCGGAGGTGATCATCGGGCTGACGGTGCTCGCGATCGGCACGAGCCTCCCGGAGCTCGCGGCCACGGTGACCGCGATGGTCCGCAACGAGGCGGCCCTCGCCGTCGGCAACGTCGTCGGATCGAACATCTTCAACCTGCTGCTCGTCGGCGGGCTCACCTCGCTCGTGCAGCCGATCCCCATCCCCGACGGCGCGACCTTCGACCTCCTCCTGCTCGGCGCCCTCTCCCTGCTGCTCTGGCTCGTCTCCGTCACCCAGGGCCAGCACATCCTGCGATTCGAAGGGGCGCTGCTTCTGACGATCTATCTCGGCTACCTGACCCTTCGCGCGCTCGTCTAGCGCGCGATCGAACCCTCTCGGAGCAACCACCGATGGCCAAGCGCTACTGGCTCATGAAGAGCGAACCGGGGACGTTCTCCTTCGACGACCTCGCGAAGAGCCCGAAGAAGACCACCTGCTGGGAAGGCGTGCGGAACTACCAGGCGCGCAACCTGATGCGCGAGATGAAGAAGGGCGACGAGGTCGTCTTCTACCACTCGAGCGCCGACCCGCCGGCCGCGGTCGGGACCGCCAGGATCGTGCGCGAGGCGTACCCCGACCCCTACCAGTTCGACGAGAAATCGAACTACTTCGACCCGAAGTCGAAGCCCGACGCCCCGCGCTGGGATGCCGTCGACGTGAAGTACGGCAAGCCGTTCAAGAGGGAGCTGCCCCTCGCGGAGCTTCGCACGGTGAAGGCCCTCGCGAAGATGGAACTCCTGCGGAAGGGAAGCCGGCTCTCCGTGCAGCCCGTCACCGCCGCGGAGTGGCGGGCGCTCCGGAAGCTCGGCGGCCTCTAGGGCCTCAGGCCTCGGGCTCTACGGGGGCCGTGACCTTCTCGATGCGGCGCATGAAGCTCACGAGCGCGGGGCGCCGGTCGAGCAGCCGGCCCGGAGGGCCGAAGGCGCCTTCGCGAATGCGCACGAGCATCGCGTAGACGGCGAGGTCCGCCATGCTCGGCTCGTCGGCGTAGAAGTACGGGCGCGGACCGAGCCAGCCGACCAGGTCGTCCATGCGATGCTCGACCTCACCCAGCAGGAACCGTTCGCGGCTGCGGTCGACGCCGAGGCCGGCGGGGCGCCCGAGCGCCTCGAACCAGGTGCGCGGCGCGAGCCAGGAGAAGCGGTAGGGCTCGCCGGACTCGTCGAGGTCTCCGCGCTCCTCGAGCATGGCCCGCCACTGGTTCCAGTACCAGAAGAAGGATTCGTCGGCCCAGTCCTCGAGCCCGCGCTGGCGCGAGGCGACGCTCGGGTCGCGCGAAAGCAGCGGCGGGTCCGGGAAGCGCTCGTCGAGGGCGTGGAGGATCTCCGTCGAGTCCGGGATGGGCGTCCCGCCGTCGATGGTGATCGCGGGCAGGAGCCCCGTGTCCGGGCTGTAACGCCTGTAGTCCTCGGGGCCCTGGGGCTCGACGTGGCGGAACGGAAGCTTCTTCAGGCCGAGACCCCGCGCGACCTTCTCCGTGTAGGGAGCGATGGCAGGCCCGTAGAGGATGATCTCGCTCATGTCCCTCCCGAACTCTGGTCGCGTCCTCGCGCCATCACGCCGCGGCGGCGCTCGGCCACCGTCTCCGGGGAGACCTCTTTCGCGTGCTCCCGGGCCACGCGGCCCTCGAGCGCGAGCCCCTCGGCGAAGTCCATGGCGTAGCCCTCGTCGATCACCCGCTTGTACTCCCGCAGGACCGTCGGCTCGCAGGAGAGCATGTCCTTCGCGAGCGCGCGGCAGGTCTCGAGGAGCGCCTCCGGCGCCACCACGCGATTCACGAGGCCCCACGCGCAGGCCTGCTCGGCGCCCACGAAGTTGCCCGAGAGCGAGATCTCTTTCGCCCGATAGATGCCAATGGCGCGCGAGAGTTTCTGGGAGAGCCCCCAGCCGGGGAGGATGCCCACCCGCGCGTGGGTATCGGCGAAGCGGGCCTCGCTGGAGGCCACGAGCACGTCACAGGCCAGGGCCAGCTCGAAACCGCCGGTGATGGCGAAGCCGTTGATCGCCCCGATCACCGGGCCGGGGAAGCGCTCGACGGCGCCGACCACGTCGACTTCGCTCATGCCCGAGGTCGGCCCCCCGGGCGCCGAAAGCTCCTTCAGATCGAGGCCTGCGCAGAAGGCGCGCCCGGCCCCGGTGAGGACGATGGCCCGGGTCTCGCCGTCGGCGGCCAGGGCCGCGAAGGCCTCGACCAGGGCCCCCCGGAGCTCCCGGGAGAGCGCGTTCATCGCCTCCGGGCGGGAGAGCGTCACGACGGCCACGCCGTCGCTCTTCTCGATCGTCAGAACCTCGGACATGGAGGGCTCCCGGCGCGGTCTGCGCCTACAGGGATGCCTCCGCTCTGCCGATGCCAGTTGCGTACGCGTGAAGGGTCCCTGCCGGGAGTTTGCGCGTGCCGCCGCCCGCCGGCAAGCCGGGCGGGAGCGACGATCTCGAGGAGGTTTCGACCTTGCAGGTTTCCGTCCACGTCTTCCGCCAGCGCGGCACCGAAGCCGCGCAGGCGTGCCTCGAACACGTCGCCCCGCTCCTGCCCGAAGGAACGCGGCTCCGGCTGCTTTGCGACGGTGCGCGGGCGGAAGCGCCCGCGGGCGTCGACGTCTGGCCCGTGCCCCCGGGCCACGGCCTCGCAGCCGCCCACAACCGGGGCCTGCGCCGCGCGTTCTCGGGCGCCGGCGACGATTGCGTTCTCGTCCTCTCGGAGGATGCGCGCCCCGAGCCGGGCTTCCTCGAACCGCTCCTCGAAGTCATGAAGTGGCGACCGCGCTGCGCGCTGGTGTCGCCGAAGATCGTGCTCCCCGGGAGCCCGGAACGCCTCTGGTACGCGGGGGGACGGATCGATTGGTGGCGCGGGCGCGCGCTCCGACGCGGGGGCGGCACCGCCGACCCCGAAGCCTTCGACCGGCCGGGGCCGACCGAGTTCGCCACGGCCGTCGCCATGCTCGTCCGCAATCAGGCCTTCGACCGCGCCGGCGCCATGGACGAAAGCTACGGGGACCATCTCCACGACGTGGCCTGGAGCGCGCGGGCGCGGCAGGTCGGCATGGAGGTGCACTACCAGCCGCGGTCGCGGGTGCGCTACGCGCCGGCGGTCGAAGCCGCCGGGGACCGGCAGCCCCTCCCGGCCTCCTCGCCGGGCGGCCTCGACGAAGCCGCCCCCGAAGCCCCGCGCACGAACCGCCTGCGGCTCGTGGCCCACCACGGCCGCTGGTACCACTGGTCGGCGACCGGTGCGCGCCTCGCGGCCGAGGCGACGCGCGAACGCCTCCGGCAGCGGCGCGCCTCCGAGGGCGATGTGCAGGAAACGAACGCGAAGCGCGGACGGCGAAGAGGCACCCCCGCGCCGCCGCCGTTCTAGGAGCGCCGCGAACTGCCCGTTCTACCCGCTCGGGCTCAGAACCCGGCTTCCACCCAGCCGAGCGCGCGCGCGCGTTCGCGGCCTCGGCGTTCCGCCGCGCCGTAGCGCTTGCGCAGGGCGTTGCGGTGGATGCGCACGGCGAGCTCGCGCCGCGCCTCGGCCCCTCGGGCGATCTTGCGGAACGCCCCGCGGACGTGCGCCTCGATCTCTCGGCCGGCCAGAGCCGCGAGGTCTCCCGCCAACGAAGGCGCATGCTCGGCCACCCGGGCCATCGCGGCGACGTAGGGCGCCACCTCGATCCCGTGGTTCCAGGCGCGCGCGAGATCCTGTGCCGCGAGCCGCAGATCCCCGCGCGTGAGATGCCGGAGACCCTTGCGGTGGAGACGGCGTGCCCGGGCCAACGCTCCGCGCTGCACGAGCAGGAGGTCGAAGCGCCGCTCCGTGGAGACGTCCTCGTCCCCGAGCCTTGCCGAGAGCACCGGCACCGAGTCGGCCGTCAGGCGGTCGACGAGCCGTCGTTGCAGGTGCCAGGCCTGGCCTCGGCCGAGCCCGGGCTCGAACCCGCCGAGTCCGAACAGGGCGCTGCGGCGGACCAACACGCAGGAATTGGGCGCGAACTCCGCCCGCACCGCCGCGCGGGGTAGGACGGGCTGCGCCTCGGTCACGCGGGGCCCGGGGCGAAGGGCCTGGGAGTAGGTCATGGCCCGGCCGGTGCGGTCGAGGTGGTCGGCGAGCATCTCGAGGTGGTCGGGCCAGAGTTCGTCCCCGGCGTCGACGCAGGCGACGTAGCGGCCGCGCGCGTGGGCGAGCGCGGCGCACGGGTCGTCCTCGACGAAGACCTCGCAGGCGGAGGCGCCGAGGCTCTGGGCGGCGATGCTCTCGCGCGTCTTCTCGGTCTGCGCGTCGCCCGCTCGACCCCGCAGCAACACGCTCACGCGCGCCGCATCGCCTTCGGGCAGCGCGGCGCGAAGAGTTCGGCGGCGCTCGATGGCCGCGCGGCCCGCCCTGCGGCGGAGCTCGAGGGCGTCGCCAGGCAGCGCGGCCGGGGACGCCGCCTCGAGGGCATCGAGGCAGGCCACGGCGCGGGCGACCCGCCCGCGGCGGGCGAAGTCCCGGGCGAGGTCTCGCCAGGCCGCGGCGTCCGCGGGGTCGTCGATCACCTGCCGGTAGAGGGCCCTCACCCCTCCTTCTGCGGCAACGGATCCCCGTGACTTGACGAAAACGCGCGGGAATCGCGCTTCGGGGCCCCGCCAGGCGCAGCTTCCCCCCGTTCCGGCGCAGGAACCGCCGGAGCAAGCGGACTCTCAAGGAAAAATCCGGACTGGCCGAATGAAGGGATGACCTGAAACGCGTGAAGCCCTTTCACCACGAGGCCAGCCATGCCCCGAACGCCCGACGGCACCGAACCTGCGACGCCCAGCGCGAAGCCCGGCGCACCCCAGCGAGACGCGCGCGGCCGCTTCCTCAAGCAGAGCGTCGCGAACGAGATCGCCGCCTCGAAGACCGCCCTCGAATCCGCGCACCACGATCTCGAAGGGGCCCGGACGGCCCTCGCGGAGCGGGAGCGGGAGCTGGCGGAACGGGAACGGGAGCTCGCTGCGCTTCGGGCGGAGCTCGGCGCCCTGCGCACCGAGTTCGCGGGGCTCCGCGCCGACTCGGCCCTCGCCTCCGAAGGCCGACTCTCCCTTCAGACCCTCCAGGTCGACCTCGCCTCGCGCGACCGCCGCGTCGCGGACCTCGAAGACCAGCTCCTCGAGAGCCGCCAGCGGATCGCCGCCCTCGAAGAACGCCCGAAGGCGGACGACGGCCCCTCGGCCGAGGCCCTCGAACGCTCCGTCGATCTCGTCCGCCAGACGCTGAAGGAGTCGCTCCAGAGCCTGCGCGAACGGGAGGATCAGGCGAGCGGGCTCGAAGCCCGTCTCGCGACCACCGAGCGCATGCTCGAGGAACGCGTGCGGGAGCTCGACGCCACGCGCGCGCAGCTCGCCAACGCTCGGGAAACCGTCGGGATGCGCGAGGAGGAGATCGTCATCCTGCGCGGCTCGGCTTCGCGCGCCCAGAAGAGCGTGGCCGCCCGCGATGCCGAGCTCGCGACGGCGAACGGACGGATCGACGAGCTCCGCCAGGACCTCGGCGCGCGCGACGATCAGATCTCGCGCCTTCGCGACGGCCTGGCCGCCGCCGAACGCGCGGCCAAGGTCGCGGAGAGCGAGGCGGACGCTTTGCGCAAGCGCGTCGATGCCCATGCCGCCGATGCGGAACGTCACGCCGAGGAGCAGCGGCGCAGCCAGGATGCCCTGGCCGCGGTGAAGGAAACCCTCGACGCCCGGGACCAGGAGATCGCCGCGCTGCAGCGGATCCAGAGCGTCGCCGAGGGGCGGCTCGCGGACCAGGAGCTCGAGGCCCAGGAGCTCGAAGCGCGGCTCGAGGCCGAGACGCAGACCGCCACCGACGCCAGGCGCACCGCGACGATCGCCATCGAGGAGCAGGAGGCGCTCGCCCGGGAGCTCGCGGAATCCGAGCGCGAGCGGCAGCGGCTCGCGACCTCCCTGGCTTCCGTCCAGCGGATCATCGCGAACGTCGGGGCGGAGGCCGCAGTGGACGCCACCGCCGCCGTGGACACCGCGACCGAGCCCCTGGAGACGGCCATCGAGGATCCCGCGAGCCGGGCCGAGGCCGCGCCGAATGCAGGCCCGAGCGAGGCCGCCGAGGGCTGGACCTCCGTGCGCACCGAAACCGGGGAAACCCGCGAACCCTCCGAAGCCGCCGAAGGGTGGTCGCAGCCCGTCGTCTCCGCCGACGAAGCAGTGTCGACGGCGTGGGGTGAAGCCGGCAGCGCCGCTTCCGAGGCCCCGGTCTCGACGGAACCGGAGCCCCCGGCCGAAGAAGCGTTCGTCGCCGAACTGCTTCCGCCGAGCACCGCCGACACCTACTGGGAGGGGCGCCACCTCTCCGACAAGCTCGCCCCGCTCGGCGCCAGCGACCGCATCTCGTTCTTCGCGCGGCACATCGAACGCGTCTGCCAGGAGGGCGACCGCACCGTGCGCGTCCTGTCGATCGGCGGCGTCCCGCACTTCGAGGTCCGGCTCGCGCGGCGCCTCGTCGACGGTGGATGCAAGCAGTTCAAGATCCGGCTCCTCGTCGGCAGCGAAGCCGCCGCGGCGCGCGAGCGCACGGCGGCCGAAGCGGAGGGCGTCGCCGGCAACCTCGAGCTTCGGGTCGGAACGAGCCCGCAGGGCGAAGCCCAGCCGGAGCCCCAGTTCGACGTCGTCTTCGTCCCGGGCGACATCGCCCGGCTCTCGCGCATCGAAGAACGGATCGAAGCGTGGAAGCGCTGGCTCTCACCCGGCGGCGTCTGCGTGGTGGCGAGCTCGATCGGCGAAGCCGGCGCGCGGCGCGGCGAGGCCGCGACGACCGTGGCCCAGCGCATCTTCGAGGTCATGCCCGGCCGCTACAAGCACGACCACGTGAGCGGCGCGCCGAAGAGTCAGCTCGACACCGCCCTCGACGCCGGCTCCTCGGACGGCCCGACCCGCGCGTCCGCCGTGCTGCCGGCCCTGCTGGACTCGGGCTTCGAGTTCGAGACGTTCGTGGCCTTCGGCGGCGTCGGGGATCTCTTCTTCGGTCCGAGCTTCGGCCCGAACTTCGACCCGACCCAGGCCAGCGACCGGCGCTTCGTCGACCGGCTGGTGCGGCTCGACGACGACAAGATCGAGGCGGGCGTGCTCAAGCCCGTTCGCATGCTGGCGGCGCTCCGCAACGAACCGGTCGAGAGCCCGACCATCCCCAACGGCTGGACCCCGGAGTTCTGCCTGGCACCCGCGAAGGGCGCCGAAGCGCGCTCGGATCAGGCGTCGGCCGCGAGCGCCGCGTCGACCATCTCCTTGAACGACTCGTAGGGCCGCGCGCCGGACAGGAAGCGCCCGTTCACGAAGAAGCCGGGGGTGCCGGTCACGCCGAGGCGGCGCGCTTCGCTCATGTCCTGGGCGACCTGGGTCGCGACCTCGGCAGACTTGTAGTCCTGCTCGAACTTCTTCATGTCGAGACCGAGCTGCCCGGCGATCTCCATGAACTTCTCGTCCGTCAGCTGGCGCTGGACCTTGAAGAGCTCGTCGTGGAACTCCCAGAACTTCCCCTGGCGGTCCGCCGCCATGCTGGCCTTGGCCGCCGGCAGCGCCTGTTTGTGGAACGAGAGCGGCAGGTGCTTGTAGACGATGCGCACGTCTTCCGGGTACTCGTCGAGCAGGCGGGCGAGCGTCGGGCCGACGCGGCTGCAGTAGGGGCACTGGAAGTCCGAGAACTCGACGATCGTGACCTTCGCATCGGCGGCGCCCTTGCTCGGCGAGCCGTCCACCTTCACCTGGTGGACCTTGTTCGGGTCCGGGCCGGCGCGGCGGCGCGGCTCGGGCGCGGCCGCGGGGCGCGCCTTCTTCAGCTCGGCCAGATCCGCCTGGATCGCCTCGAGCTGGGCGGTGACGTCGCCGGAGGGAGCGCTGCCGGCGCTGTTCTGGCCGAGGTAGTAGCCGACGAGCAGGCTCGCGAGGGCCGCAGCGACGATGGCGAGTCCGGATTTCATGGTGCCTCCTCTGGATGAGCGGGGGAGTGTTCCCTGCGGCGGAGGCCCGTGCAAGCGGGCGTGGCGCCCGGATCGGGTTAGGCTCGCCTCCGACGAGGAGGACCATGCCCGACGCTCCGACCCGAAGAGGCGCTCCGCCCGAAAGCGAGGCCATCGGCGAAACGCTCCCGCTCCTGGAAGGGATCCGCACGACGCGCGCCATGCGCAGGCTGCGCGCAGACCCGGTCCCCGCGGCGCTGATCCGCCAGGTCTGCGAGGCCGGGACTTTCGCCCCGAGCGGCGGGAACCGGCAGCCCTGGATCTTCGTCGCCGTGACGGAGCCGGAGCGGCGCGCGTTCGTGGCCGAGCGCTACCGCGAGGCCTTCCACGCCTACATCGCCCCGGCGCTCGAAGCCGCGAAGGCGCCGGACTTCCCGGAGGCCAAGCGCCGGAACGTGAAAGCCGCGCTCCACCTCGCGGACCACCTGCACGAGGCGCCCGTGCTGCTCTTCGTGGCGGGCTGGAAGCGGCGCGGAGCCGAGCAGGCCCAGGCGATCTTCCCGTGCGTCCAGAACATCCTGCTCGCCTGCCGTGCGGTCGGGCTCGGCGCTTCCCTGACGACCGTCCACCGGGCCTACGGCGACGAGATCGACGGCTGGCTCGGCCTGCCCGAGGGCTGCATGAGCAGCGCGCTGCTCCCGATCGGGTGGCCAGCGGGACGCTTCGGCCAGCCGCCCCGGCGCCCCGTCGACGAGTGCCTGCACTGGGAACGCTACGATCCAGGGCCTTGAAGGAGAACGACCATGGCCGCGACCCCCTCCGTGATGCTCCCGCTCGGTACGCAGGCGCCGGACTTCGCCCTGCCCGACCCGGCGACCGGCAACACCGTCCGCCTCGCCGACGTACAGACCCCGGGCGGACTGCTCGTGGCGTTCCTCTCGAACCACTGCCCCTACGTGAAGCACGTGAAGGCCGAACTCGTCCGCTTCGGTCACGACTACGAAAAGCGCGGGCTCGGCGTCGTCGCGATCATGTCGAACGACGTCGAGAACTACCCGGACGATGCCCCCGAGCTCATGGCAAAGGAGGGCTACCCCTTCCCCTACCTGTTCGACGAGAGCCAGGACGTCGCCCGGGCCTACCAGGCCGCCTGCACGCCGGACTTCTTCCTGTTCGACGGCGAAGGCGCCCTCGCCTACCGCGGCCAGCTCGACGCCGCCCGCCCGGGCAACGGCGCACCGGTGGACGGCGCGGACCTGCGCGCCGCGGCGGATGCGGTGCTCGCGGGCGCGAAGCCGGCCCCCGAGCAGACGCCGAGCATCGGCTGCAACATCAAGTGGAAGCCCTGAGCGCGAACCCGAGCGCCGGGAGCGCCTAGGGCGCGACGATGACCTTGCCGTGGGTCTTGCGCGAGCCGAGCGCCCCGAGCGCCGCCGGCACCTCGTCGAGCGGGTAGCTCCCGTAGATCACCGGCTTGATCTTCCCCTTCTCGTAGAGATCGAAGAGCGCATCGAAGGTCTGCGGGATCTTCTCCGGGTCGCTCGTCACGTGGGCGCCCCAGTGCAGGCCCGTGATCGCGATGTTCTTCAAGAGGATCCGGTTCGCCTTCACCTCGGGAATCCGTCCGCTGGCGAAACCGATCACGAGCAGGCGTCCGTTCCAGGCGATGCACTTCAGCGATTGGTCGAAGATGTCGCCGCCGACGGAGTCGTAGATCACGTCGGCGCCCGCGCCGCCGGTCTCTTCCTTCACGCGCGCGACGAAGTCTTCCTTGCGGTAGTCGATCAGCACGTCGGCCCCGGCCTCGCGCGCGATCTCGAGCTTGTCCGCGCCGCCGGCCGTCGCGAGGACGCGCGCGCCGAGGGCCTTGCCGATCTGCACCGCCGCCACGCCGACGCCGCCGGCCGCGGCGTGCACGAGCAGATTCTCGCCGGCCTGCAGGTTCGCGCGGAAGACGAGGCCGGCGTAGGAGGTCGGGTAGACGATCGGAAGCGCCGCGCCCTCCTCGAAGCTCATCCCGGCCGGAAGCTTGTACGTCCCCTTCGCGGGCGCGACGACCTTCTCGGCGAAGGCGCCGAGGCCGCAGGACGACAGCACGCGGTCCCCGGGCTCGAAGCCCGTCACGCCCTCGCCGACCTCGGCGACGATCCCGCCGACCTCCGCCCCCGGGATGAAGGGGAACGGCGGCTTCACCTGGTACTGGCCCTGGGCCATGAGGATGTCGAAGAAGTTGCAGCCGGCGGCCTTCACCTCGAGCTTGAGGGTGCCGGGCCCGACCTCGGGCTCGGGCACCTCCGAGACCGACATCTCGCTCGGCTCCATCCAACGGTCGACGACAATGGCTCGCATGCTTCCTCCGACGGTGAGCGGAGGAGTCTACCGTGCCGGACGGCGAGGGACGCCGGCCTAGCGGGCCGAGAGACCCTGGTAGAGGACGGCGACGCCCGAGCGGATCGCATCCCGGCAGGCGTCGGCGCTCTGGAGCCCGTTCGCCCAGGCGATCCGGGAGCCCTGGGTCAGGTGCAGGAGCGTTCGGGCGGCGGCCAGCAGATCGACGTCGCGGGCGAGTTCCCCGGACATCCGGCCGCGCTGGAGGATTTCGGCCAGCAGGCCGATCGTGCGGTCCTGCAGCGCCAGGGCGCGGCGCGCGACCCGGGCCTCGCTCTGGGTGGTCGCGCGCAGGGCGATCAGGGTGAGGTCCGGCGTGGCGGCGAGGAGCGCGTGCTCCATGTCGAGGAACTTCTCGAGCCGGCCGCGGGTCGGCGCCTGGCGGTCGTCCTCCTGGCGGAAGCGCAGCCAGGCCTCCTCCTGGAGGTCGGCGAGCTCCGCCACCAGAAGCTCCTCCTTCGAGCGCACGTGGCGATAGATCGAGCTCGCGCCCATCCCGGCGCGCTCGGCGATGGCCCGAAGCGTCGCCCCGTCGAAGCCCCGCTCGGCGAAGAGCTCGCGGGCCGCGGCACGGATCCGCGCGCGGCTCCGCCGCCCCCGGACGAGACGGCCATCGTCCTTGCGGAGCTTGCCGCGCGCCGGCGTCCGAGGGCCGCTCTGGGGACCGGGTTGGGGTTCCATCAAGGCGAACAAGATCGCAAAGCCCGGCGGAGGTGGCAGGGGCAAAACGCGGCGGGATTCGATGGACGAGGGGGAGAAGGCTCGGCGGCGGGCAGCGCGAAGCTGCCACCACCGCCATCCCCTTCCCTGGTGGGATAAACCGCGGGGAAAATAGCCCGATCCTGGGGTTTGTCACCCTGCTACCCGGGAGCGGGCCTCGGAGGCCTCCCCATCAGCCAGACGGGCTGGTCGAAGACCCGCAGCTCACCGGCGACCTCGAAGCCCTGGCGCTCGTAGAACCGCACGTTTTCCTCCCGGCCGGTCTCGAGCCAGGCGGACTCCCACCGGGCGTCCACGTCCGCGAGCCAGGCGGCGAGCAGGGCGGAGCCGAGGCCCCGGCCCTGGGAGCCGGGCGCCACCGCCAGCAGCGAGAGGTACCAGTGCAGCCCTTTCGGGCGCTCGGCCTGGAAGGCCTCGTAGACCTCGCGCCAGCGGCTCGCGGCGCGTGGCCCCTGGAGCAGCCAGGTCCGGAGCTGGACGCGCAGCGGCGGCGGGGGCAGCGGGCCGAGGCCCGGGGGCACGGCGATGAGGACGCCGCGAAGCTGGCCACCTTCCCGGAGCGCGCGCAGATCCGCGCGGCCTTCGGCGGCGACGAGATTCGCCTCCATGCTCGCCCGGCTGGCCCGGCGCCGGCGCGACGGCCGGCCTCCGACCACGGCCCGATCGAGGGGCCCGTCCCAGAAGACCTCGGTCAGCAGCTCGACCGCCGCCGGATGGTCTTCGGGCAGGAGGCGCTCGATCGCGACCGGGTCCTTGGCATGCAAGGCAGGCACGTTCCCGCGAGAACGCCCGGCTAGCTCTTCTTCTTCTTGCGCTTCTTGGCCTTCGGCTTCACGGCCCGCTCGAGCCGGTGGAGAACCTTCGCGGCCTCGGTGCGGCCCTTGCGGAGTTCCTTCTCCCCGCGTGCCTCGAGGGCGCCGACGAACTCGCTGGCCTCGCGAAGCAGCTTGGTGCCCCGCCGGCTCGCGTTCTTCCGGGCCTTCGCGACGTCCTTCTCGAGCTGGGTGAGCTGCTTGCGAACCTGCTTGGTGTAGCCCTGAACCGACTTCGGAAGCTCCGCCTCGAGCTTCGCGATCGCCGACTTCTTGCGCTTCGTGGCCTTCTTCTTGGCCGTCTTCTTCTTCGCGGTCTTCTTCGCTGCCATGGTCCCTCCTCGGGTCCGGCTACCGCGCGTCTTCCTCCGGGCCGATCCCGAAGGCGCGCCGCGCCGCCTGTTCCCACTTTGCAATCGGCATGCCGTCGCGAGCCGCCTTCACCTTCTCGAGCGTCTCTCCGGCCGTCGCCTGGGCTCCCGACCACTCCTCCGCGAAGGTGCCGTCCTGGATCTCGGCGAGCACCTGCCGCATCCGTTCGGCGACGGGTTCGCCGAGATCGAGATAGCGGATTCCGCGCGTGATCGAGCCGTACTGGCTCGTGCGGGAGTGGTAGTCCATCTGCTGCGTGAGCCCGACTTCGCGAATCTTCTCGAAGGTGTAGGCGAGCTCCCCGGACATGTAGAGCTCGAGCAGGACCGCCTCGGGCGGGTAGCCCGCCTCGACGAGCACGTCGACGGCCGTCATGAGAACCCGGCCGAAGGCCGGGCCGAAGCCCTGCTCCGTGAACAGGTCGAGGCTCGCTTCGTCGTGCAGGCTCAGCTCGATGCAGCCGGCGCGGGTCGAGCCGAGGCCCTTCGCGAGGGCGAGGATGCGCTGCTTGGCCCGGCCCGTCGCATCCTGGTGTACGCCGACGAAGCTCGGGAAACCCTGGCCCCGGACGTAGGTGTCGCGCACGCCGGGGCCGATCATGCGGGGCGCCACCATGCCGACGTCGAGACCTTCCGCCACAGTGATCAGACCGAATGCCACGTTGTAGCCGCTCGCGAAGTCCACGAGCACCCCGGGCCGGAGGTTCTGGGCGATCTCCTTGCCGTAGACGTCGGGCATGACTTCGTCGGGGATCAGGAGCAGCACGACGTCGGCGCGGCGGCAGGCTTCGGAGATCTCGAAGACCTCGAAGCCGTCCTCGCGGGCCCGCTCGGCCGAGGCGTCCGAGACGTTTCCGACGATCACCGCCAGGCCGGAATCCCGCAGGTTCAGGGCCTGGGAGCGGCCCTGGTTGCCGTAGCCGACGACCGCCAGGGTCTGGCCGGCGAGCTCTTCGAGATCCGCGTCCGCATCGTGGTAGATCGTCGTCGCCATCGTTCCTCCTGGGTGGCGGCAGTGTCCCCTGGGATCTGACGGTGTGTCAACTCGGAGGAGGCTCCGGAAACGAAAGACGCCCGGTGCGGAACCCCGCACCGGGCGTCTTCGATTCGATCGAGGCGGCGCTTACTCCACCGGGCCGAACACCACCCGCTTGAAGAAGCCCTCGAAATCGTTCCAGGTCACGCGGTAGAGCAGGCCGATGCGCCAGCCGTCCGCGCGGTCGAGGTTGAAGCAGACCTGGTCGTTGCCGAAGTTGCCGTTGCAGCTGTCCGCCCGCGCCGTGCCGCCCACGTTCAGGAACGCCGGCGGAATGCCCGGCGTATCCGGCGCGAAGCCGCCGAAGTCGTGGTCGCTCGAGTCGCCGCCGTTGTTCCAGCGGAAGGCGAAGGTGAGCGCGTGGGTGAAGTTCCAGTGGGAACCGGGCAGCGGAATGTCCAGGTCGAAGCCGACCATGAAGTTGTCGTCTTCGAAGTTCCGGTCGACGGCCCCGGCCAGCACGCCGTTGTCGCGGAAGATGAACTCCGCGTCGTAGTTCGTGTGGGTGACACCGAGGTAGGGGAAGAAGACCAGCGGAAGCCCGCCGAGGATGCCACCGATGAGCGGCGTCGAGTCCTGGACCATCCAGGTCATCTGCGGACCGACGGCGACGTCCCAACCGTGGAGGTACTCGACCTCGACGAAGGAGAACTCGTTCGCGTCGCTCGGGTCGAAGGCGCGCGGCGAATCGTCCGTGCGGTTGTCGCCCAGTGCGCGGTTCCAGCGCACGGAGACGGCGGGCTCGATCAGCACGCAGCAGTTCCAGTAGCCGATGCCGCCGGCGAACCGGAAACCGCCTTCGATGCCCTCGGGCTCGATCTCGAGCGTGTCGCTGACGGCGTTCACGGTGCCGGCGCCACCGTTGCGGTCGTCGTGGGTGACGCGGGCGTTCATCTCGTAGCCCGTGAACATCGCGCCGAACTCCATCGAGACGTCGAGCGGCGTTCGGACGAGGCCTTCGACGCCCCAGAGCCAATCGCTCTGGGTCGGCGGCACGGTGAAGCCACTGCCGCCGATGTCGTCTGCGACGGCGGGCGTGACCTGGAGCGCGAGCGCGCAGGCGGCCAAGAGCTGGATCGAAGTTCGGCGATGCATCGTTGTGTTCCTCTCCCTGATCGAAAAACGCGAAAGACGGTTCGATGGGGGACGTTGCTGTGGGGGAGCCGCAACACGACGGCAGCTCCCCCCGCTAAGCTTGCGTTCGGTTTAGAGGATTTCGGCCCCCGTTGTCCAGGGTCTTGGGCAGGTTTTTACCGTTGGCCCGGGGATGAGTCGAAAAGGCCACACCTGACTCGGCCCTCCGTGACGCGCCTTCCCTAGAGGCCGAGATTGGCTGCCACGCGCTCCGCCGGCGCCGAGAGATCGGGCTCGAAGGAGAGCCCGGTCACGCGCTCGTAGGCCTCGATGTAGCGGCGCGCCGCCTCGCAGCGAACGGCGAGGGGAAGCTCCGGCGGCGCGCCGTCGCCGCGGTAGCCCTGTTCCGCCAGCCAGCGGCGGACGTACTCCTTGTCGAGCGCCGCCGGGTCCTCCCCCTTGCTCATCGCCTGCTCGTAGAGGTCCCGGTACCAGTAGCGGGAGGAGTCCGGCGTGTGGATCTCGTCGGCGACGACCAGCTCCCCGTCCTCGTCGAGGCCGAGCTCGTACTTGGTGTCGGCCAGGATCAGGCCGCGGGTGGCGGCGAAGCGCTGCCCTTCCTCGAAGAGGCGCCGCGTCAGCTCGGCCGCCCGGTCGTAGAGTTCGGCGCTGATGGCGCCGGACTCGATCAGGCCCTCGCGCGAGATCGGCTCGTCGTGGCCGCCGTGCTCGGCCTTGGTGGTCGGCGTGAGCAGGGGTTCGGGGAGCGGCTGGTGCTTCGTCATGCCGTCGGGCAGGCGGTGGCCGCAGTAGTCGCGCTCGCCCCGCTCGTAGGCCGTCCAGATCGAGGTGTTCGAGACGCCCGTCAGGTACCCGCGGTAGACGAACTCCACCGGAACGATCCGGCACTCCCTGCCGACCGTCACGTTCGGGTCCGGGACCTCGATCACGTGGTTTCGGGCGATGTCGCGGGTGCGGTCGAACCAGAAGGCGGCGACCTGGTTCAGGATCTGCCCCTTGAACGGGATCGTGCCGACGACCACGTCGAAACAGCTCACGCGGTCCGTCACAACGATCGTTCGCCGGCCGTCCTTCACATAGCTGTCGCGGACCTTCCCCTCGATGCGCTCGCCGAGGCCCGTGAAGTTCGTGCTCTCCAACGTGTGCGCGCAGTGCTCTTCCAGAAGCTTGACGTCGATGCCCATCCCGCTTCCCCCCGAGGATTGAGTCTTCGCTGACGACGTCGTCGGAACATGCCGTCGACGAGTGGCGTATGGTACCCGGGGATGACGCAATTCTTCTACCGCCTGACCCCCGATTGGGTGCTTCGTGCCGTCGAGGCGGGCGGATTCCGGCCGACCGGCCACTGCATCGCGCTCAACAGCCTCGCGAACCGCGTCTACGACCTGCGCCTCGAGGACGAGAGCCACGTCGTCGCCAAGTTCTACCGCCCGGGGCGCTGGAGCCGCGAGGCGATCCTTTCCGAACATCGTTTCCTCTTCGAGCTCGCGGACGCGGAGATCCCGGTCTGCGCCCCGGTCCGCTTCGCCGACGGGGAGACCCTCCACGAGGTCGAGGGCATCCACTACGCCGTCTGGCCCCGGACGGGCGGACGCAGCCTCGACGAACTCTCCGACGAGAACGTCGCCGTGCTCGGCCGGCTGCTCGCCCGCATCCACAACGTCGGCGCGGCGGGCGCGGCTCCGGCGCGGATCACGCTCTCGGGGGAGACCTACGCCGAGGAGCCCCTGCGCGTGCTCGAGGCCTTCCTCCCGCCCTCCTGCGCCGCGCGCTACCAGGCCGCCACGCGCCACGTCGCCCGGGTCTACGGCGAGCGCAGCGCCGACGTTCCGCTCCACCGCATCCACGGCGATTGCCACCTCGGAAACCTGCTGAACCGCGGCGAGGGCTGGTTCTTCCTCGACTTCGACGACATGCTGCGCGGCCCGGCGGTGCAGGACGTCTGGATGCTCGCGCCCGGCCGCGACGGCTACGGCGCCCGCCAGCGCGAACAGCTCATCGCGGCGTATCGGGAGTTCCGGCCCTTCGAGGACCGCTGGCTCGAGCTCGTCGAACCGCTGCGGGCCCTGCGCTTCGTCCACTACGCGGCGTGGATCGCGCGCCACTGGGAAGACCCGGCGTTCCCGGACGCCTTCCCTCACTTCGGCAGCGAGGACTACTGGCAGAAGGAGACGAACGACCTCGAAGAGATGGTCGAGCTGGTCGAAGGCAAGGCGGCCCCGGGTGGCGGCGACGATGCGGCGCCCGCCGCCGGCGGCGAGAAGGGCGCCGAACTCACGAACGCCGACTTCTTCTGGGACATGGACTGACCCCGCGCGACGCTATCCGCGGAGCCGGGCTCCGTCGGGCACGCGATGGGTCTCCCCCGGCTCGGCGCGGACCGCGACGTCGCCCTCGACGACGACGCCCTCCCCGAACACGACGTCCCCCTCGACCCGGAGCGTGCGGCAGGCCCGCAGCGACGGCGGGCCCGCCGGGAAGCGCGCGTCGAAGTCCGCGACGGACTTGAAGCCGGCATCGAGCGTGACGCGGGGAAGCGCCTCGGGCGGACACTGGGGCACGAGCTCGGCGCCCGCGTCGAGGGCGTAGGCATCGGAGCGCACGACCAGGAGATCGCTCGTCGCCTTGACCGGGGCGAAGCGCCGGCGCGGCACGCGCAGCGCCGCCGCGCCCGGGAACACCGAGAGCGCCGCGCCCATCGCCGTCTCGAGCTGGTACACGCGCGGGGTCGCGGGGTCCGACGCGACGACGTGCTTCTCGTTGCGGATCATCGGCAGCCCGAGCACGCCGCCGCTCGCCTCGAGCCGCTCGGCGAGCGCACGCAGATCGACCCAGAGCGAGTTGGTGTTGAAGTAGCGGTGCCGGCCGACGTCCTGGAAGGCGTCCTGGTCCTCGTCGGGACACTGGGCCGACTCGCGGAGCAGGAGCCCGCCCCCGCGCTCGCGCGCGAGATGCCCGCCCTTGCGATCGGCCTCGGTCCGGTCGGCCACCTCCATCAGGAACGGAAGCTCCCGCTCGACGAGGAAACCGAGGATCGAAGGGTCGAGCACGGCGCCGAGGTTGTCCGAGTTCGAGACGAAGGCGTAGTGGTAGCCGGCCGAGAGCATCCGCTCGAGCGCGCCCGAGGTGACGAGCGCCGGGTAGAGATCACCATGGCCGGGCGGACACCACTCGGCTTCCGGGTCCGCGGGCCACTCGACCGGCGAGAGATCGTCGACCCGCACGCGCGGCACGCGGTGTTGCAGGAAGTCCGCGGGCAGATCGGCGGAGAGCGCGTCGTAGCGCGCGAGATGCGCCAGCGAGTCGTCGCGCGTCGCGAAGCTGTTCATCAGGACGAGGGGCAAGCGGGCGCCCGCACGCTCGCGGAGGGCGCCCACCTGCCGCGCGATCACGTCGAGAAAGCTGAGCTCGCCCTTCACGGGCAGCAGCGACTTCGCTCGCTGCATCCCCATCCCCGTGCCCAGACCGCCGTTCAACTTGATCACGACGGTCGCGCCGAGCGCGCTCGTGCCGGCCGCCCCGTGGGGCACGAGATCCTGGGAAGAAGGGAGCGGCTCGATGGGCTCGATCGCGGCCTCGGGGATCAGGCCGGTCGTTCCCGCGGCCAGCTGCTCGTAGTAGGCACGAAACGTGTCGATCGCGAGGCTCGGCAGGTCCGCCGCTCGCATCTTGGCCTCGAAGGGAGAAAAGTCCGCACGCATCGGGCGGCAGTCTAGTGGCGCACGGGACGCCGCGCCGCCGATCGTTTTCTGGATTCGACGCCGAACCAGACGTTATGCTCGTCGCGAGGGAGTTTCGTGGCGCCCCGAAACGGAACGAAGGGAACGGAACCGCACCCCGACCGCCCCGCGCTCGGCCAGCTCCTGGCCGAGAACGTCGATGCCCTCCTCTGGCTGTTCGACTACGAGAACGGCCTCGTTCACGTGAACGCCGCCTACGAAGCCCTGACCGGACGCTCCCGTGCGAGCCTCGCGGAGAAACCCCGCTCCTGGTGGGACAACGTCGACCCGACGCACCGGCCGGCCCTGCGGCGGGATCTCGCGGCCGAGAAGCGTTTCGAGCGTACCGTGCGAGTCTTCCGCGAAGACGGCAGCGAGCGCTGGGTGCGGCTTTGCGGGAGGCCCGTCGTCGACGAGCGCGGAGCGACGACGCACTTCGCCGGGACCGGCGAGGACGTCACGGAGCAGCACGAAGCCGAGCGGGTGAGCCGCGAGGAGCGCGAGACGTTCCGCATCGTCGCGGAGAACGTGAGCGACCTGATTTCCCGGCACGCCCTCGACGGCCGCGTGCTCTACGCATCGCCTTCGATCGAAGCCGTCCTCGGCTACTCACCCCACGACAGCCTGACCGAGCCCCCCCGCGACTGGATCCTTCCCGAAGACTTTGCGAACTGGGCGCGGCACGCGCGCGAGCTCTTCCGCTCGACCGAGCCACGCACGTTCGAGTTCCGCGTGAAGCACCAGGACGGAAGCGATCGCTGGCTCCAATCGAGCTGCCGCATGCTGCGAGACGCCGACGGAAATCCGCGCGAGATCCTCGCCGTCTCCCGTGACGTCACCGAGCAGCGCCGGGCGGCGGCGGCCCTCGCCGAGAGCGAGGAGCGCTTCCGCCAGCTCGCCGAGAGCATCCACCAGGTCTTCTGGCTCTACGACGTCGACGCGCGCCAGGTCGTCTACGTCAGCCCCGCCTACGAGCGGATCTGGGGACACGGCATCGAGGCCATTCACGACCATTCGCGCCACTGGATCGACTCGGTCCACCCCGAAGACCGGCGGCGCGTCTGGGGGGAGTTCAAGGAGAAGGCCGCGCGCGGCGACTTCGACGTCGAGTACCGCGTCATGCGGCCCAACGGCGACCTCCGCTGGATCCACGACCGGGGTTTCCCGATCCGCAACGCGACCGGCCAGGTCTACCGGATCGCCGGCATCGCCGAGGACGTGACCGAGGCCAAGCGAGCCCACGAAGCCCTGCGCGAGAGCGAAGCGCGCTTCCGGCAGCTCGCCGAGCACGTCGGCGGCATGTTCTGGCTGTGCGATTGGGAGACCGGCGAGGTGATCTACCGGACCCGCCGCCTCGAGGGCTTTCCCGAAGACGACACGATCCAGGAGACGCCGATGGCCTGGCTCGACGACGTCCACCCTGAAGACCGGGAGATCGCCGCCCAGGGAATCGCCGAGCTGGCGCGGGAAGGTTCCTTCGAGTCGAACTACCGGCTCATCCGCGAGGACGGCGAAGTCCTGTGGACGCGGACGCGCGGGTTCGCGATCCGCGACGCCAGCGGTGCGATCGTGCGCACGGCGGGATGGACGGAGGACGTCACCGAGAACCGTCGCCTGCAAACCCGCGTTCAGCAGACGCAGAAGCTCGAGAGCCTGGGTGTGCTCGCCGGCGGAATCGCCCACGACTTCAACAACCTGCTGACCGGCGTCCTCGGCAACGCGAGCCTCGCCCTCGAGGAGGTGCCCCCCGACGCTCCCCTGCGAGGCATGGTGCAGGAGATCGACCAGGCCGCGCGGCGCGCGGCAGCCCTGTGCACCCAGATGCTGGCCTACGCCGGACGCGCCGAGCTCGCCCTCGAACCGGTGGATCTCGGCGAGGTCGTGCGCAGCATCGCCCCGCTCCTGCGCACTTCGCTGCGCGGCATCGCGACCACCTATACCTTCGGCGAGGATCTGCCGCACACCCGCGGCGATGCCAGCCAGCTCGGGCAGATCGTCCTGAACCTGATGACCAACGCGGCCGAGGCCGTCGAAGGGGGAGCCGGCGAGATCCACGTGCGGGTCGGGGTGTGCCACGCCGACGCCGACACCCTGCGTGAGAGCTACCTCGAAGAGACGCCGCCGGCCGGAGAGTACGTCTTCCTCCAGGTCGAGGATTCCGGCTGCGGCATGTCCCTCGAGACCCAGCGCAAGATCTTCGAACCCTTCTTCAGCACCAAGTTCACCGGCCGGGGCCTCGGCCTGGCCGCGGTGCTGGGCATCGTTCGCGGCCACGGCGGCGCGGTCTTCCTCGAGAGCGAGCCCGGCCGCGGAACCGTCTTCCGCGTCTTGCTGCCGGTCTTCCATCCCGAAGGCTCGACGGAGAACACCGACGCGACGCGCCCCCGCCTCGAGGACGCCGCACCCGAAGGAGAGCGCGAGCGGGGAACCGTGCTCCTCGTCGACGACGAGCCCATGGTGCTGAAGCTCGTCGCCCGGATCGCGGAGGGCGCGGGCTACCGCACCCTCCGCGCCGCATCGGGCCGCGAAGCCCTCGAGATCCACGCCGAACGCGGCGCGGAGATTCGCGCCGTCCTGCTCGACTGGACCATGCCGGGCCTCTCCGGGGAAGACGTCCTCCGTGCGCTCCAAGAGACCTCACCCGGCCTCCCGGTCCTGCTGATGAGTGGCTTCGCCGAGAACGAGTTCCACGAGACCGCCGGCGGCCTCGGCCACGCGGGCTTCGTCCGCAAACCGTTCTCTTCGGCGGAGCTGATCGAGGCCCTCGACCGCGCGATCCCCCGCGATGGCTCGAATTTCGGCGGGGAGGGCCGGTAGCGCCATGGTAGGCTCGACGACCGAGGGGGAGAGCCCGATGCGGCGTGTGGACGAGGCAGGGCGCGTGTTGCTCGTCGACGACGAGCAGGCCTTCCTCGAGCCCACCTCGGACATGCTGACGCGCCTCGGCCACGAGTGCCGGACGGCACCGGGCGCCGCCGAAGCCACGGAGTGGCTGAACAAAGAACCCTTCGACGTGGTGATCTCCGACATCCGCATGCCGGGGAACCACCAGCTCGAATTCGTGCAGCGCCTCTGCGAGCAGGACGACGGCCCGGCCGTGATCGTCGTGACGGGCTTCCCTTCGGTGGATTCGGCGGTGGGCTCCCTCGACCTCCGGGTGTTCGCCTACCTCGTGAAACCCATCGAGATCGAGACGCTCCGGGAGCGCGTGGCGGAGGCGGTCCGGCAGGTCCGCATCCGGCGCAGCATGAGCTCCCTCGGAAGCCGGCTCGCGCAGCTCCACGAGGACGTGCAGACGGTCCACGAGGTGTTCCGCACGCCCCAGCCCGAGATCGACGCCACGGCCGTCCACCAGCTCGTCGACGGCACCTCCCGCGTCCTGCGAGAAGGGCTTCGCGAGCTCGGCCAGCTCGAGCCGGCGCAGCCCACGCCGCTCGACCCCGTCGCGCGCCCGCCCGGCCCCGTGCCGGCGACCGTCGATCTCTCGGTGCTGTCGCCGCGCGAGCAGGAGGTGCTCGAGCTGATCCGGAACGGCTACCGCGTGGCCACGGTCGCGCGCCGGCTGTTCATCAGCCCGCACACGGTCCGCAACCACCTGAAGCGGATCTTCCTGAAGCTCGAGGTCGGCTCCCAGGCCGAGCTGCTCGAGAAGCTGAAGCCTCTCGCCGAGTAGCCTTCGTCCGGCTAGCGGCCCATCGTGAGGCGGCCCGTGTCGATGTAGCGACGGATCTTCGCCTTCGAGGACAGCGGCTCGCCCGTGGCATCGAAGAACTCGATGCGGTTCCCGGTTCCGGTCTGCACGTTCACGATGATGTCGGCGACGGTCCGGAAGTCGCGGGGCTCCGAGACGCCTTCCCAGCCTTCGTACCAGGTGCCGGCGAGGCTCGTGTCCTCACTCCAGCGCTTCGCGTGCCAGATGATCTTCCAGAGCTCGTCCTTCTGGTCGTACGCGAAGGAGTAGTGCGGCTCGAAGGTCTCGCGGTCGACGTAGATGTCCTTGTACGAGTACGGATGGTCGGGATTCTTCGGCTTCATCCGGACCTTCACCATCTTGCGCATCTCCCAGCGGTCGCTCGCGAGCGAGAGGCCGTAGGGGCCGTAGTTCTGGTCCTTCACGTAGGGGTAGCCCTTGATCTTGGTGTTCCCCGGGGCGATGTAGTCGAACTCGCCGAGGCAGGTCCACTCGTACTGGGGGACGATGCCGTTGAAGCTGAAGAGATCGTCGAAGGTGAAGTCCGTGCCCGAGATCGCGTCCGTGCGCTGGGCGGCCGAGATGCGGCGCACGCGGCGGAGCGTCGGCACGTAGACCCAGGTGTCGTCGTTCTTCGCTTCGTCGAGCGGGCCGTAGCTGCTCTTGTAGCGGTAGGTGAGGAGCTTGATGCCGCGGGCATCGAAGGGCGCCGTCACCTCGGCGCCGCTCGCCACGCGGCGCTTCTCGTTGCGGAAGAGGTCGCCGTTGTTCTTCTCGAGGTATTGGGGCTCGACGCGGTAGGAGAGCGGAATCCCGCGGCCCGTGCCCTCGTAGTAGAGCGGCAGGCGCTCGCCGCGGTCCCAATACGAGTAGAAGAAGCGGGCCTCGCCGCCGCCGCCGCTCCAGCGGCGCTCGAAGTTCCACATGAACTTCGAGCCGGCCTGGGGGTCGCCCTTGCAGTCGAAGTCGGACATCGGGAAGGGCGTGCCGGCGGTGTAGTTCTCGAGGCTTCCGTCGGGGCCGATCCGCGCCGTGCCCTTGAACTTCTCCGTAGCCTCCTGGAAGGCCTCCGCCGGGGAGTAGTCCGCGTTGGCCGGACCGATCTCGAGGGTCATGCCTTCGTAGAAGAAGAAGTCCCGGTTGTCCCAGAACTCCTCGGGGAGATACTTCTTCAGCTGGTCGAGCTGCTCGAAGCCGAGCACGTCGCCTTCCTTGAACGCCGGACCGGCCGCGGTGGCGTCCTCCTGGGCGAGCGTCTTCCCGGGAAGCGCCAGCGAGGCGAATGCGAGTGCGAACGTGAGGAGACGAGCAGCTTGGGTGCGATGCATCGGAAGGACTTCCCCCAGAAGGAACCCGGTGGACGAACCGAACCGGCCGGCCGTGACGCGGCCCGGTCGGAAAGGCGGCCTAGCCTATCACAGGGCCTCGCCTTCAAAGACAGGGACGCCCGGCGTGCCGGAATGGTTTCGAGCGGCGGCGCGCACCGTTCGACGCGGCGCGTCCATGCGTCGAAGCGACCGCGTCGCGGCGCCGGCTTCCGAGCCTCGAAGAAGACCCGCCGCGATCCGATCGGGACTGGAAACCGGCCGCGTACGATGTACGCTATGGCGTACGCCGCCGGCGCCCCGCCCAGTGCCGGCCGGAGACCCTCATGCCGAAGAACTCGCCCGGAGCCGCGGCGCGCGCGGCCGCTGGCCGAACGCCCCGCTCCCGCCCCCGCCGCGAACCTCTCTCCCGCCAACGCATCCTCGAGAAGGCGCTCGAGCTGCTCGGCGACGACGTGGATGCCGGCGTCAGCATGCGGGCGCTCGCGAGCGCCCTCGACACCGCTCCGATGTCGCTCTACCGCCACATCCGGAACAAGGACGACCTGCTCGATGGCGTGACGAGCCTCGTCCTCGACCGCCTGGATCTCGAAGTGCCGGAGGACGGCGACTGGACCGTCCGCGCCCTCGCCTGGATGCACGGCGTGCGCTCCCAGCTGCGGGAGCACCCCTCGGTCCTCCCGCTCCTGCGCACGCACTCTCGCTATGCGCCGGCCTTTCTCCGCACGATCAACTCCCTGCTCGTCGTGCTGCGCTCCGCGGGCTTCGACGATGCGAGCGTGGTGCGCGCCTCGCGCGAGATCATGTGGTTCACGTTCGGCTACGCGATGACCGAGATCCGCACCCGCCAGGCCTACCCGGGCGTCGAGGTGGGCGCCGTCGTGATCTCGGCCTTTCCGCCGGCCGGCTCCCCAGAGACCGAACAGATCCAGGAGCTGATGGAGCTCCTGCCGCACTTCGCCAAGGGCGAAGCGGACGAGACCTTCGCCGACGGAGCGCGGCACCTCATCGCCGGCCTCGCGGCCTCCCTCGACCCGACCTCGCCGCAGACTTCCTAGGGCAATGCTTCGGCCCCGGGGCAGTCCCGTGCGGCTCGCCCTACACTCGGCGGCATGATCCGCATCCTCTCCGTGCGAACCGGCCGCGTCGCGCCCTTCCCTTCCGGCGGCGGCGATCCGGACTCGAGTGCGATCCGCAAGACGGAACTCTCCGGCGGCGCCGCACTCGGGACGACGGGGCTCGAAGGCGACGAGGTCTACGAGCGCCACGTCCACGGCGGGCCCGAGCGGGCCCTGCACGTCTTCGCCCGGGAGAGCTACGCGCACTTCGAATCCCTCGCCGGGCAGGCCTTTCCACCCTCGACCTTCGGAGAGAACGTGCTCCTCGAGGGCTACGACGAGACCGAGGCCCGGCCGGGCGACCGCCTGCGGATCGGGACGGCCCTCGTCGAGGTCAGCATGCCGACGGAGCGCTGCGCCAAGCCCGGCCTGAACGCGGGTGTCCCGCAGCTCCTGAAATGGATCATCGAAAGCGGCCGCTCCGGCTGGTACGTCCGGGTGATCGAGCCCGGCACCCTCGCCGCCGGGGAGCCGGCCGAGCTCGTCGCGCGCGGGCCCGAGGGCTTCACCCTCCAGCAGCTCGGCCGCGCCATGTTCCACGGGGGCGAGGCCGAGCGGGAGGCGATCCTGGCGATCGAGCCGCTCTCCGAGGCCTGGAAGGAGCGCTTCCAGGTGCTGCTCGAGCGTCGCCGGAGCTAGCTGCGCCCGGGCTGGACGCGGCGCCCGCGGTGCTTAGGTTCTTGGGCCATGGCCCGGAAGAATCTCTACGAGGTGCTGGGCGTCCCCTCGGACGTCGACGCGGACGCCCTGAAGAAGGCCTACCGCAAGCTCGCGCGCCAGCTCCACCCGGACGTGAATCCGGGGGACGAGGCCGCCGAAGCGCGCTTCAAGGAGGTCTCCGAGGCCTATGCCGTGCTCTCGGACGAGGCCAAGCGGCGCGACTACGACGAGTTCGGCGACGTCTCCCTCGAGGGCGGCTTCGACGCCGAAGCAGCCCGGCGCGCCCAGGGCGCCTTCCATTCCCAGTTCGGTGGAGGCGGGTTTGGTGGAGGCGGGTTCGGTGGAGGCGAGTTCCGCAGCGGCGGCTTCGGCGAGGGGGCCGAATCCTTCCAGTTCGGCGGCGACCTCGAGGACCTGATCGCCCGCATGATGGGCCAGCAGCGTGCGGCGGGCCCGCGGCGCGGCGCCGACCTCGAAGCCGAACTCCACCTCTCCCTGCGCGAAGCGGCGCTCGGCTGCGAGCGGCGCCTGAGTCTCGCGCGCAGCGGCGGCCCGGCCTCGGCGACCGAATCGATCACCGTGAAGGTGCCGCGCGGCATGATCGACGGCGCGCGCATCCGCATCCCGGGCAAGGGGTCCGAAGGACGCGGCGGCGGCCCCGCCGGAGACCTGTACGCGACGCTGCGCGTGGCGAAGGATCCGATGTTCCGGCGCGAAGGCCGCGACCTCCACCTCGACGTCCCCGTGACGTTCGCGGAGGCGACGCTCGGCGCGCAGCTCGAGGTGCCGACCCTCGAAGGCACGGCGACCCTCACCCTCCCCGCCGGCACCGACGGCGGCCAGCGCCTCCGGCTGCGCGGCAAGGGGATTCCCGGTGCGGGGCGAAGCGCCGCGGGTGACCTCTACGTGACCGTGCGCATCCGCGTCCCGAAGGATCTGGACGATGCCGGCCGCGAGCGCGTCGAAGCGACCGGCGAGCTGGGGCCGCAGGATCCGCGCAAGGATCTCCTCTCGTGAGTGGGCGGGAGCGCGTCCGAGTCCGCGAGCTGCTCGCCTACCTCGGGGTCGAGCGGGCCGGGGTGATCGAATCGCTCCGCGAGGAGGGGCTCTTCGAGGCCGAGGAGCTCCTGCTCGAAGAAGCGGAGGAGCTTCGCGTCGCCACCGTGCTGATGCACGACCTCGAGGTCAACGCCGCGGGCGTCGAAGTCGTGCTCCGGCTTCGACGCCGGCTCTTCGCCCTCGAACGGCTGGCGACCGAGGCGCTTCGCCGGGCGGGTCCGCCCGCCTAGGCACCGGCGGAGCTCAGTCCTCGTAGCCCTCCGGCGCCCGGAAGCCCGGGTTCTCCTGGCGGCGGATCCCTTCGAGACGGTTCAGGCAGGCCTGGCGCCAGAACTCGTCTTCGGCGAGCACCCAGAAGCGGCCTTCCTCGACGGCGCGAAGCGTGCGCTCGGCGATGACGGCCGGGTCGAGCCCCGCCTCCGCGGCCGCGGTGATCGCCTGCCCCACCACCTGCCGCTCCTTGCTGAGGGCGGTCTCGGGGATGCGGCGCCCGTCGGGGCGGTTGCGTTCGGCGCGGGCGATGCCGGTGCGCACGGCCTCCGGGCAGACGACGGAGACGCCGACGTCGGCGTCCTGCGCCTCGAGCTCCAGGTAGAGCGTCTCCGAAAGGGAGACGACGGCGTGCTTGCTCGCGTTGTAGACGCCGGTGAGCGGCGTCGCGGTGACGCCGGCCATGGACGCCGTATTCACCACGTGCCCCTCGCCCTGCTCGAGCAGGCGCGGCACGAAGGTCCGAAGGCCGTTCACGACGCCCTGGACGTTCACGCCGAAGACCCAGTCCCAGTCTTCCTGGGGCGCCTCCCAGGAAAGGCCGCCCGTGAACACGCCCGCGTTGTTGCAGACCAGATGGACGGCGCCGAAGGCCTCCTGGGCACGGTCCGCGAGCTCGGTCACGGCGCGGGCGTCGCTCACGTCCGTGACGACGGGGAGAACGCCCGCCGGATCGAACTCGCGCGCCGCGGTCGCGAGCGCCCCCCGCTCGACGTCGGCCATGGCGACGCGCATGCCGGCACGGGTGAAGCAACGCACCATCGCCAGGCCGATCCCGCTCGCCGCGCCCGTTACGACGGCGGTTCGTCCTTCGAGATTCTTCATGCGTCCTCCCTCGGCATCACGGCTTCCCCGAGGAAGCGCGCCGTCTCGCGCAGGCGCGCTCGGACCGGGTAGTCGGCGTCCTTCGCCCACTGGATCATCACCATGCTGTAGGCGCCGACGACGAGCTCCGCCATGAACTCGAGGTCGTGATCCTCGCGGACGTCGCCCGCCCGCTGACCGTCGCGCAGGAGGTCCGCGATCGCCGCCTGCATCGTCCCGAACCCCTTGGCGTGGCGAGCCGTGCGCAGGCCGTGCAGGGTGAGGTCGCGGACGAGGCCGCTCGTTTCGGACGCGCGGCGGGAGAGCCGGTCGAAGGTGCGCTCGAGCCGCTCCCGCGTCCCGCCGGGACCCCGGCGCGCCGACGCCACGGCGCGCTCGAAGACGCCGAGCCGCGCGCTCGCGACGACCTCGAGCACGGCCTGCTTCGTCCGGAAGTGGTTGAAGAAGGTCTTCTGGGCGACCTCGGCCGCCTCGACGATCTGGTCCACCGTCGTCGCCTCGAAGCCCTGCTCGAGGAACAGCGCCTCGGCGGCGGCGAGGATCCGCTCGCGGACCTCTCGCTTGCGCTGCTCGCGCCGCCCGACCGGAGCCGCCTGCGCCTCGCCCATGGACTCCTCCCCGGCCGCGGGATTCTTATAGCACACTGTAAGTTCATGATAGGATCGACGGAACCGAGGAGGACACGCGATGCAGGGCGCCATGGAAGGGATCCGGATCGTCGAGGTGGCCCAGTGGTGGTTCGTTCCCGCCGCCGGCGCGGTGTGCGCGGATTGGGGCGCCGACGTCGTCAAGATCGAGCACCCGGTGATGGGCGACGGGCAGCGCGGTCTCGCCGCCGTCGGCTTCAAGAGCACCGAGGGCGGCATCGACTTCATGATGCAGCAGAGCAACCGCGGGAAGCGCAGCGTCGGCATCGACCTCGCGAGCGAGGGCGGGCGCGAGCTGCTCTACCGGCTGGTCGAGACCGCCGACGTCTTCCTCACGAACTTCCTGCCGGACGCGCGGACGCGCCTCGCGATCGACCCGGAAGACATCCGCAAGGTGAACCCGAACTGCATCTACGTGCGCGGGACGGGGCACGGCCCGAAGGGCCCCGATGCGGGCAAGGGCGGCTACGACGCCACGGCCTTCTGGAGCCGCGGCGGCATCGCCCATGCGCTGACGCCGGCCGGCCAGGAGAACCCGACCATGCAGCGGGCCGCCTTCGGCGACGGCATCGGTGCGATGACCATCGCGGGCGGCATCGCTGCGGCGCTCCTTCGCCGGGAACGGACCGGCGTGGCCGGCATCGTCGACGTGTCGCTGCTGAACACCGCGATGTGGGTGCTCTCGCCCGACATCGTGGCGAGCAAGCTGATCGACCGCCCGGGGGCCGCGCCGACCTTCAGCCGGAGCGGCGCGCCGAACCCCGTCGGCAACTCCTACAAGACGAAGGACGAGCGCTGGCTGCTCCTGATGATGCTCCAGGCGGACAAGCACTGGCCGGACTTCTGCCGCCACGTCGGCAGGCCCGAGTGGATCGACGATCCGAGGAGCGCGGACGGCGGCGCGCGGTTCAAGAACCGCGAGGCGATCATCGCCGACCTCGATGCGATCTTCGCGGAGAAGACGCTCGAGGAGTGGCGCGAGGTCTTCGTGACGCTCGAAGGCCCCTGGGCGCCCATGCAGAGCGCCGCCGAACTCCACGACGACCCCCAGGTCGTCGAGAACGGCTACGTCGCGCGAGTCGACCGCGGCGACGGCATCGAGTTCGGGCTCGTCGCGAGCCCCGTCCAGTTCGACGAGCGTCCGGTCCCCGTCGGCACGAGCCCCGAGATGGGCGCCCAGACCGACGAAGTCCTGATGGAGCTCGGCTACGACATGGAGCGGCTGCTCGAGTACAAGGCCTCGGGCGCGATCCTCTGAGGCCGAGCTAGAGGTCCCCGTCGACGAGGTTCCAGGCCTTCGCCGTCTCGCGGTCGAGGCGGGTTCCGGTGAGCGCGAGCCAGGCCGTGCGCTGGCGGCCGATGCGCCGCGGCAGGCTGACGGTTCCGCCGGCGCCCGGGATGAGCCCCATGTCGACCTCCGGAAGGTGGAGCGTCGTGTCTTCGGCCGCGAGGACGGTGCCCGCGAAGGCCGGGAGTTCGATGCCCGCTCCGATGCACGGGCCGTGAAGTTCGGCGCGAACGCGGGGAGCGAGCCGCGCGAGCCAGCGCGCGGCGCTGCGCGTGGTGCGAATCGCATGGGCGGTGGCCGGGTCCGCGAGCAGGCCGAACTCGTCGAGGTCCCCGCCCGAGCAGAAGGCCGGGCCCGCGCCGCGCAGCACGACCTCCTCGATGGCTTCGTCGCTCGCGGCGAGCTCGAGGCCCTCGCAGAGGAGGTCGCGCATCGCGGCGGAGTAGGCGTTGCGCTTGGCCGGGTGGTCGAGCAATACGTCGAGGCGCGCGCCATCTCGGGAGAGCTGCACGGGCGGTCGCTCCGGCACCTCCGGCCGGAGCGTCGGCCGCGCCGCGAGCCACGCCGCGAACTCGGGGCCGGCCTGGAGCATCGAGTAGGTGACGGATTCCGCGACGAGGCCCTGCTCGAGGCTGCGCCGCTCGGTACCGCGAAGCAGCTGAGCGAGGGCCGTCGAGGCGAGGGGCGAGCGGCCGACGTGCTCGTCGAGGGCCGCCAGCTCGTCCGGGGTCTCGACGAGGACGTCGAAGGCCTCCGCGAGCCCTTCGGCGGCCGGCGCGGCCGCGTCGGGCACGAACGCCACGGTCACGCAGGCCAGGCCGGCGAGCGCATCGACGAGCGGCGCGACCTCCGCGTTCGGAAGCGCCTCGCCGGTGAGTTCGACCACGAGCAACGGCTCGCCGCTCGCCGCGGAGTACTCGTCCTCCGCATACGGGGACGCGAGACACTCGGCCGCCTCGGCGAGCCCGAGCAGCTCGGAACGGTGCGCTAGTTCGCTTTCGTCGTGAGCCACGCCCGCACCTCCCGCCGCAGGAGCTTCCCGGTCTCGTTGTAGGGCAGCGCCGGGCGAAAGTCGATCCGTGCGGGGACGCGCGAACCGCGGAGCGCGGCACGGACGTGTTCGCGGAGCGCCTGCCGGAGGGCATCGTCCTCCGCCGTACCGGAACGCAGCACCACCACCGCGGCGACGGCCTCGCCCCATTGCTCGTCGGCCGTGCCGACCACGCAGACGTCGGCGACGGCGTCGTGGCCGAGCAGCACGTCCTCGATCTCGCCGGGGCTCATGTTCTCGCCCCCGCGCACGATCACGTCGTCGATGCGCCCCTCGAGGAAGAGGTAGCCCGCGTCGTCGAGGAAGCCCCCGTCGCGCGTCGGGAAGAAGCCGTCGCTCGTGAACCGGCTGCCCTGTCCGAGGTACTCCCCGGCGACCTGCTCTCCGCGAACGTGGATCTCGCCGACGACGCCCGGCGGCACGGCACGGCCGGCCTCGTCGCGGATCTCGACCTCGAGGCCCGGCAGCGGCTTCCCGACCGAAGCGATGCGGCGGCGCACGGCGGGCGCTTCGCTCGCCATCGCCTCGCGGTGATCTTCGGGCGTGAGGATCGAGAGCGTCGAGCTCGTCTCGGTCAGGCCGTAGGCATTGGCGAAGGCGACGCCGGGGAAGGCTTCCATGGCGCGCTCGATCACGGGGCGCGGCATCTTGCCGCCGCCGTAGCTGAGGGCGCGCAGGTGCGGAAGCTCCGCCGGGGAGCCCTCGAGCGCGTCGAGGATGCGCGACATCATGGTCGGAACGACGAAGGCGTTGGTCACGCACTCCTCCCGGGCGACGCGGAGCCACGCGTGCGGATCGAACTCCGGGAGCTGGACGATGCGGCGCCCGGCGTAGACCGAGGTCAGGACCGAGGCCATTCCGGCGATGTGGTAGGGCGGGACGCACACGAGCGCGGCGTCCTCCTCGGCCGCGCCGGCGAACTCGACGGTCCCGAGCACGTACGAGACGAGATTCTTGTGGCGGAGCACCGCGGCCTTCGGCTCGCCGGTGGTCCCGCTCGTGAAGAGCAGGATCGCGATCTCTTCGGGGTCCATGCTCCAATCGGCCTCGGGCACGTCGCCGGCCTCGGCGCTTGCCAGCAGTGCGTCGCGCGCCGTCACGTCGAGGCCTTCGTGCGCGGCGAGCTGCGCGCTCCGCTCGGGGTGGGCGAAGAGGCGAGCCGGAGCGATCCGCGCGAAGAGCCCGGCGAGGGCTTCGTCGGCGAGGCGGTAGTTCAGCGGAACGAAGGGGAGCCCGGCCCAGGCGCTCGCGAACAGCGCGAAGGGAACGGCGGGCGTCGAAACGTCGAGCAGCGCGACGTGGGCGAGGCTCTGGTTGCGCAGCGCTGCGGCCGTCCGCCCGGCCGCAGCGTAGAGCTCCCCGTAGGTGTGGGAGCGCTCGCCACAGGTCAGGGCGCGCCGGTCGGCGTGGCTTTCCTTCGCCATCTCGAGCAGCATCATCAGGTTCATCGCGAGGCACTCCGCCGCGGCGGCCCGACGGGCACGAGCTCGGGTTCGCGCTCGAGCCGCGGCATCCGCTTCATGGCGTGGAGATCAGTCCGAACTCGGCAGGGGCTTTGCGCCCTTCAGCCCGAGCGGCTCGCCGGCGAGCGCGAGGCTGCCCGCGCCCGCTTTCGTGCACAGCAGTTCGAGATCGCCGGACGCGTCGACGTAGCGTTTGCCGATCTGGCAGCCGTCGGCGGCGGAGGGGTCGAGGGTCGCGTCGCCCGGCGTCTCGGCGTCGAGGGGCAGGAGCGGCGCCCCGCCGCAGGTGACCGCGAGGTCCTCCTCGGGCGCAGCGATCACCATCACCTGGGTCTCACAGACGGCGCTCTTGAACCGGGCACCGGTGGGAAGCTTCATGGCGGCCGATTGTATCCGACCCCCGCGCGCTCCGAGTATGCTTTCCGCGATGGCCGCTCCCGACGCGACGACGACCCCGGACCCGGCGACGCACGCCTGGGCTCGCTCCGGCGCGATGATCCTTACGGGGCCGGCGGACGGCTCCGCGTGCGTGGGGCCGGCGTCGATCGCCCTGCGTGCGGCGGAACTCGCAAGTCGCGTCGAGGACCGATCCGCGGCGTGCGTCGGGAACGCGCTCCCACCCCTCGACGGACCCTCCCTGCTCGGCGAACGCGCGGCGGTGCTCGGGCTCCGGCGGCGCGGGCGCGTCTCGCCGGGCGGCTCGTGCCGCCTGCTGGCCACGCGAGACGGCTGGATCGCCCTGAACCTCGCGCGGCCCGACGACCGGAGCCTGCTCCCGGCCTGGCTCGAAGCCGAAGCGCGCGGAGACACCTGGGCGTTCGTCGCGAGCGCCGTCGGGGACCGGAGCTGCCAAGAACTCGTCGCGCGCGGGCGGATGATGGGCCTCGCCGTGGCGGCCGCGGAAGGTTGGCGCGCGGCCGGGCCGCCGTGGCGCCAGCGGCTCGGCCTGGCCCGATCGGCCCCGCCCGCCCGGCCCGTGGTGATCGACCTCTCGTCGCTCTGGGCCGGTCCGCTCTGCACCCAGCTGCTCTCGCGCGCCGGCGCGCGCGTCATCAAGGTCGAGAGCACGGCGCGTCCGGATGCGGCGCGGGGCGGACCGGCGGCGTTCTTCGACCGGCTCCACGCCGGCAAGGAGTCGGTCGCGCTCGATTTCACCCGGCGAGGGGGACGAGAGGCCCTGCGGCGGCTCGTCGCGCGTGCCGACCTCGTCGTCGAGTCTTCGCGGCCGCGGGCCCTCCGCCAGCTCGGACTGCACGACGAAGCGATCCTCGCGGAGCATCCGGGGCTCAGCTGGCTCTCGATCACCGGCCACGGCGCCCGCGGACCGGGTGCGGACTGGGTCGCCTTCGGCGACGACGCGGCGATCGCCGCAGGGCTCGGGTGGGCGTCGGGCCGGAGCCGCGGCCCGATCTTCTGCGGCGACGCGATCGCGGACCCGCTGGCGGGGCTCGAAGCGGCGGACGAAGCGCTCCGCGCCCTCGAAGGAGACGGTGGCCTCCGCGTCGACGTCTCCCTCGTCGGGGCGGCACGGCGGGCCTTCGATGGAACCGTTCGCACGGGGCCGGTTCCCGCCGCGCGCCCGCCACGAGCGCCGAAAGCCGGGGGTCGTGCCCGCGCCCTCGGCGCCGACTCGGCCGCGGTACTTCGGGAGTTCGGCATCCGATGAGCCGCACCGATGCCCTTCTGCTTCGCGGCGTGGACCTCGCCGGAGAGATTCGCGACGTGCGGATCTCGGACGGCCGCATCGCGGCGATCGGCACGGACCTCCCGGACGAAGCCGCGACGATCGAGGCCCGCGGCGGCGCGCTGCTCCCGGGCCTCCACGACCACCACCTGCATCTGTTGGCCTGGGCTCGCGCGGAAGAGTCCGTTCCCTGCGGCCCGCCGGCCGTGCACGACGCGGCGGAGCTCGAGCGCCGCCTCTCGGCGGCGAGGCCGATCGAAGGCTGGATTCGGGGCGTCGGCTACCACGAGTCCGTGGCGGGGCGCCTCGACCGGGGGCGGCTCGATCGGCTGCGGCCGGAGGTCCCGCTGCGCATCCAACACCGGAGCGGCGCCGCCTGGTTCCTGAACGGCGCGGCGCTCCGCGCGCTCGGTCTCGAAGACGAAGACACTGCGGCCGAGGGAATCGAACGCGACGAGAGCGGCCGGCCGACGGGCGTCCTCCACGGGCTCGACGGTCTGCTGCGAGAGCGACTTCCATCGAGCGCCCTCCCGGACCTCGCCCGCATCGGACGCAAGCTCGCGGGCTTCGGCGTCACGGGCGTCACGGACGCGACGCCCCACAATGGCCTCGAGGAGCTCGCGCATTTCGCCGAAGCCGTCGCGAAGGGTGCATTGACGCAATCCCTCCGCATCATGGGTAGCGAGGGTCTGCCTCGGCCCACCACGCCGGGCCTCGAACGCGGCGAGCTCAAGATCCTGCTGCGCGAGTCGCGGCTCCCGACCCTCGATGCGCTCGAGCGAGCGATCGCGCGGAGCCACGCCGCCGGCCGGCCGGTGGCGATCCATTGCGTCACCCGGACGGAGCTGGTGTTCGCGTCGGCGGCGCTCGAGGGCGCTGGCGTGCTTTCGGGAGATCGCATCGAACACGCGTCGATCGCTCCTCCCGAAGCGGTTCGAACGCTCGCCGCACTCGGCGTCGCCGTCGTCACCCAGCCGAACTTCATCCGCGAGCGGGGCGATGCCTACCTCGAGGAAGTGGAAGCCCGCGAGCTCCCCTGGCTCTACCGGTGTGCGGGATTCCTCGAAGCCGGCGTCGCGCTCGGAGGCGGTACCGATGCACCGTTCGGGGACCCGGACCCCTGGCGGGCGATGCAGGCGGCGGTGGATCGGAGGAGCGCCGCGGGTGCGGCCCTCGCTCCCGACGAAGCGCTGCCTCCCGAGCGCGCGCTCGCGCTCTTCACGACCCCGGCCGCTGCACCCGGCGCCTCCCCTCGCCGAATCGCGATCGGCGCCCCCGCGCACCTCTGCCTGCTCGACCGCCCGTGGAAACAGGCGCGCGACCGCCTCGACGCGCAGGACGTCGTCGCCACCCTGCACGGCACGGCTATCCTCTTCGCGGCAACCGAACCCACCGCCCCGGCGAGGAGCCGAACCTGAGCGATCCCCACCTCGTCCTGCTCGGACTCCGCATCACGCCCTTCACCCAGAAGGTGATCCGTGCCCTGCGCCTGAAGGGGGTCCCCTTCGAGTTCCGCGAGCCCGGGAGCCCGGCGGAGCTTCGCCGGTGGAGCCCCGAGACGGGCCTCCTCCCGATCCTCGAGATCGACGGCGAGCGGATCGGTGACTCGGAGGCGATTCTCGATGCGATCGAGGAGCGCTTTCCCGAGCCACCCCTGCTCTCGCGCGATCCGAAGGTCGCCAAGGAACAGCGCCGCATCTCCGACTGGGTCGGAGAGACCTTCCGCTTCTACCTGCTGCGAGGGCTCGCGCGCCAGGCCGAGAGCACGCCCGAGACCCACGACGCCGAAGGCAACCGCATGGGCCCGCTGGCCCGGCTCGGCGTGATCGACGACGACGGGAGCCTCGGTGACGCCGCCTTCGACCTGCAAGCGCGCAACACGGACCCGGAATTCGAGCGGAGGCTCTCGGACCTCGTGGCGATGCTCGGCGACCGCAACTTCTTCCATTCGGACGAGCTCTCGCGGGCCGACCTCTCGGTCTTCTCCGCGCTCCTGGGCCTGCACACGGACACCTTCAGCGGGGGACGCGCCATGCTCTCGAAGTACCCTTCCCTCGGCCGCTTCGTCGATCGCGTTGCAGAGCGCACCGGAGGCCTGTCCTACGACCCCTGAAGGCGCGCTTCGGCCGAGGCGCCCAGTCGGGTATGATCCCCGGATGCGCCGGCTCCCTCTCCTTCTTGCACTCCCGCTGCTCATCGCGACCGCGCCCGGCTGCGGCCCGAAGCCGGGCGACGCCAACCTCGACGGCCACGTGAACGCCGCCGACGTCGCCTTCGTCGAGTCCTGCCTCGGCATCGACCCGGCCCTCGGCCTGCCCTGCCTCCCCGCCGACCAGGACCAGGACGGCGACATCGACCTGGCCGACCGCGACTTCACGGCCTCCTACCAGCCGGACCTCGCCTGCAACGGGGACGCCGCGCTGTGCGACCGCCCCTTCGACGCGGTCGCCTACGCCACGACACACAACGCCTTCTCGGCCCTCGACGACGGCTTCGACCCGCTCGTGGCGAACCACACCGAAGGCATGACGGAGCAGCTCGAGGCCGGCGTGCGGGGCCTGATGCTCGACACCCACTACTTCGAGGGTGGCATCTGGCTCTGCCACTCCTTCTGCAAGCTCGGGGGCCAGTACCTCGGCCAGATCGACCTCGTCGCCGGGCTCACGACGATCCGGACCTTCCTCGATGCGAACCCCGGCGCCGTGGTCTCGATCATCTTCGAGTCCTACATCTCGGAAGCGGACACGGCCGCGGCCTTCGCCGCGAGCGGGCTTGCCGACTACGCCCACGCCCAGACCCCGGGCCAGCCCTGGCCGACCCTGCGCGAGATGATCCGCGCCGGCCGCCGCCTCGTCGTGCTGACCGACGACGGCGGCGCGAGCCTGCCCTGGCATCACTACGTCTGGAGCTTCGCCTTCGAGACGGACTACGACTTCAGTCTCTTCGACCACCCGATGGAGTTCCTCGTGGATCTCCTGCTCTCGGAGGCCGGCTGCGCGGACAACCGCGGCACGCCGGGTGCGGACCTCTTCATCCTGAACCACTTCATCACCGCGACGGCGGGCACGCCCGTCGCAGCGGCCCTCGTGAACCCGGAACCGGAGCTCGGCGACCGCGCGATGCTGTGCGGCGACTTCCACGGCCAGATCCCGAACTTCATCACGGTGGACTACTGGGAGATCGGCGATCTGCTGGCCGCCACGGCGCGGGTGAACGCGAGCGTGCCCTAGCGCCTCAGAGCAGGCCGACCTTCACGCCCGTTTCGACCGAGGCCTTGTAGCCGTAGTCGACGGTCAGATCCTGGCCGGAGATGAACCCCGCCAGCTTGCTGCCGAGGAAGACGAGCGGCCCCGCCATGTCTTCGGGGCTCGCGTTGCGGCCGACCGGCGCCATGAAGTGCTCGTCGATGAACTCCTGTCCGGCCTGGGCGTGGAAGTCCGGGAGCATCGCCGTGTCCGTCGGCGAAGGCGAGATGCAGTTCACGCGGACCTCCCTCGGCAGGAGCCGGACCGCGAGCGCCTTCGTGTAGTAGATGATGCACTGCTTCGAGAAGAGGTATCCGTTCGCGACGTCCGGGCGCTCCGCACACCAGGCCCGGGCGGCCTCGAAGTCCGTGACCTCCATCAGCGCCTTCACGTTCTCGAGGTTCTTCTGCCAGCCCATGCCGGCCACGGAGGTGATGCTCGCGATGGCACCGGCATCCGCCACCCGGTCGACCACCGCTTCCGTCAGATGTCGGAGCCCGATGAAGTTCACGAGCATCGTGGTGACCGCATCGAAGCGCGGCGGCCCGGGGACCCCGGCGCAGTGGAAGAGCACGTCGATGCGGTCGGGAAGCTTCCCGGCGGCGGCCTCGATCGAAGCCGGGTCCGCGAGGTCGACCGAGATGGATTGCTTCACCGGCGCTTCGACGGCGGCGACGTCGAGGGCGTGGACCTCGGCGCCGAGGTCGACGAGCATCCGCGCGGCCGCCGCGCCCATGCCCGACGCGGCGCCCGTGATGACGACCTTGCGGCCTGCATACCCCAGCACGTCCATGATCTTCGCTCCTCGGGAACCCGCTCCGTTCTACCTCAAACGGCGCGCCGGATTCAACGTCGACGGCGCGGGAAGCGCCGGCGCGGCTAGGGCGTGAACCAGATCGGCGAGGTCCAGGCGCGCTCCTGGATCGTCTTCGGGACCTCGGGGTCGCAGCACGCGGCGAGCTCACCCGGGAGGTCCTCCCCCTCCTCGCAGGTGACACGGTGCGCGTTGCAGGCCCAGGTGCTCCACCGGCAGCTCGGGTTCTCGAGCACCCGGACGTAGTAGAGCGCGTGGGCCTCGCGGTCGAAGGCCGGGTCCTGCCAGACCGTGCAGAGCTGATCGAAGCCCTCGCCGCGCGGTTCGCAGGTGTCGAGGTCGACGCTCGCGCCGTTCGCCGCGTCCCCCGCGACGTCGAAGACCGCCTCGTGGGCTTCGCCGCCGTCCTCCCAGATCTTCACGACCTGGACCCTCTGGAGGGCCGTGCTCGGGGAGCGCTCGGTGCCCGGGTCCCGCTGGGCGAAGACGGCGAGCGAGAAGCCTTCCTCTTCGCGCGCGCCGCGCAACTCCGAGCCCATCGGCACGCCGTGGGCGTAGCCGCGCGCCGCGAAGTCGCCGCGCTCGCACAGGTCCTGCGGGAGGTCGAGCCCGCCGAAGGTCCGCACCACCATGCGCGGGCCCGTGGTGCCGTAGGTCTCACGCCGGCGCATCGCGGCGAACAGCGCGTCGCGGGAGTTCTCTTCGGCCCAGACGGCCTGGAGCCCGCCGGGGTTCATGATGATGTCGTCGACGAGCGGCGGAACCTCGAGCCGCGAGCTCGCGAGGCCCGCGGCGTGCCCGGGGAAATCCCGCTCGGAGACGAGGCCCGGCGTGCCGAGGTGCGTGTCGGTCGCGCCGATCAGACCGAGGGGGAACGGGTTCTTCCCGAGCCTCGCGTGCTGCACGAGGCCTTCGCCCAGGATCTCGCGGGCGTAGCTCATGTGGGGCGGACGGGTCTGCTCCCAGGGGGTCGCCTGCTCGCGCATCCGCGCGAAGGGAAGCGTCTCGAACGCACAGGCTTCGTCGCTTCCGCCGAGAGCCGGTGAGCGGCATTCGGAATCGCCCTTGTGCTGGGTCACCTCGAGCAGGACTTCCAGGCGCGCCCGCAGCTCGGCGTGCTCGGCGGAGAGCGGCGAACCGTCGGGCAGCGCGAGCGGGAAGAGCGCGCCGTTCGAGATGTTCGAGTTGTGCGGGATGGCGAGCACGTCGCAGCGGCCGCCCGCCTCGAGGCACGCTTCGTCGAGCCAGGCCCAGAACTTCTCCTGGGTGCGATCGTCGATGTAGTTCGAGAGCGTCTGGGGCACGTCCTCGTTCCGGAACAGGACGTTCCGGTGGATCATGTTCGAGTCCGGGTTCCCGCTCCACTCGAAGCCGACGAAGCTCGTGAAGGTGCACGCGGCGCTTCGGTCGTAGGCTTCCTCGGCAGCGTCCTGGATCTCCTGCCAGGCGGCCCGGGCCGCGCGGCGGCAGTCGTCCGCGCCGGGCCCGCAGAAGCTGTACCGGACGGGATCCGCCTCATCCATGCTCTGGCTGTTCACGATGACGTACCCGAGCAGGGGCCAGCGCCGCGCGAGCCGGCAGATGAAGGAGTCGTAGCCGGGCATCCCCGGGGTCTGGCAGGTGCGGACCTCGCCGAGCATCTCGGAGTGATCGCTCAGCATGGTGAAGTCGAGGGGCCGCTCGAGCTGCGCGCTGCGCAGCGGCCGCCCGTCCTCCGCGAAGGGCTGAAGGCCGACCTTCCCGCCGCGGGCGAAGCGGTACGCCTCGCGCGGGCGGTTGCGCGTGCCCTGCCCCCAGGCGTCGAAGGAGAAAGCGGTGTGGATGTGGGTGTCGCCCCAGAACGGGCGGCGATGCACGTCGTACTCGTCGCAGGGCTCGCGCGTCTCGGTCCGCTCGAAGGGCAGCGCCGGTTCCGGGGCCGGCTCGGTGTAGCGGTACGTCGGGTCGTAGGGCGCCCGCGGCTCCTTCGCGTGATCGGTGAAGTTGACCGCGCTCGCGGGCAGGGCGCGATACGGGTCGGCGTAGAAGCCGCCGAACCACGCGACGGCTCCGCCGAGCGCCACCACGACGGCGAGGCCGACGCAGAGACGCGCCGGTAGAACCCGCGTCACGAGCCACGCCAGCAGCCAGAGACCGAGCCCGAACACGAGTGCCTGGAGCCCGAAGACGAGGAGCATCAGGGGGACGGCGCCCTTCGTGCTCTCGATCAACATCACGGCGACGGTCAGCGCCGAGATCATGAGAAGCCGCAGGACCGGGACCCAGCCGGTCCCGGCGATCAGGATGGGGACGGGCACGGCGCACAGAAGCGCCAACCAAAGCAACCCACGAGCCCCACGCTTGGACATCCGCCGCCTTCCTCGAAACCCGGAGGGCGAACCTATCCCATGCGTTCGCCCAGCGCGCTCGAAAAAGCGCGCGGCGCGCCCCCGGTCATCAAGGGCGGCGGGTCATGGGATCTCGCAGGCTTCGCCGTCCTGGACCGCCGCGTGGCGCTCGACCGCCTCGAAGATCTCCGCGTCCTCCGGCGCACCGTGCGTGAACCAGCGCCGCCAGACGCTCTCTCCCCGGCTGGCGATGACGCGTCCGTCGAGCAGCACGTCGAACTGACCGAACTTGCCTTCCTCGACCTCGACGCTCGCACCGAAGCGTTCGCGAAGCTCCTCCGCGAGCGCCTCGGCCTTGCCCGCGTATCCGCAGGGCCGGCAGTAGATCACTTGGAACTGCATGGCGGAAGAATCGCCCAGAACGCGCCCGGCCCCAAGGCGCCGGCGGGCCCGGCGCGCCGCAGCGCGTCGAATGCATGGACCACACGGTTCCCGCCGCCTAACCACTTTGGGTGAGACGCTCCGACGTGTACCTTCCCGGCGGAACGGAGCCGAGGAGTCCGGTTTGAGCAACGCGCCCATCCTGGGGGCTGGCGCCGCCTTCCTGGTGGTCATCACGCTTTCGCTCATCCGGCTCGGCTGGGGCGCCGGCGGCTGGCACTGGGCCGCCGCCTGGTGCTGCCTGTGGGCGTCCGGGGCCATCAACTCGGTCTCGGCCGAGAACCCGGCCCTCGCCCCGCTCTACCCGATCCTCGGAACCTGCTTCGCAGCGCTGCTCTTCAGCGGCGCATGCGTCTTCGCGGGCCGGGACGTGCCTCGCTGGCTCGCGCCGACCGCCGCCGCCGTCGCGATCGTCCGGGCCGGCGTCGTGCCCTACGTCGGTGAGCCCACCATCCAGATCACCGGCTCGCTGGGCATCACCCTGGGCGCGATGGGCGGGATCTGGCAGATCCTGCGGCCCGCAGAAATGGGGCGCCGGAACTGGCAGATCGTTCTCGCCTCGAGCCTGGCGGTCGTCGTCGCCACGAGCTGGGTATTCGCCTACGTGAAGGTCGCCGGTCTCGACGAGCAGCTCGCGCTCTTCCTCTGGCTGGTGACCGGCTCCGTGGTCGGGGGCGTGCAGGTCGTCTCGCTGCTCGGCCGCGTGGCCCAGGACGCCGAGCAGCAGCGGGCCGACCTCGCGGCCGTCCTCGATGCCGTGCCCGTCGGGCTCGTACTCGTTCAGCCCGATGGAAGGCTGCGGGCGACGAACCAGGCCTTCGAGAAGCTCCTTCCCCTCGAGGCCGCCACCGGACCGGTGCGCCTCGCGGGCGTCCTCGAGAGCCTCCGCGGCCAGCTGGAGGATCCGACTCCCCTCGACGAGCCCTTCCGCTACGCCTCCCCGGAAAGCCGCGAGCTTCGCTTTCGGGACGGCAAGCGCGTGCTCTCCTCGCTCCGGCCGGTCTTCGAGCCCGGGACCGGCCGGCCGCTCGGCCAGCTCTGGCAGCTCATCGACGTCACCGAGGAGCGCCGCCTCCAGGAAGGCCTCGAGCGCGCGCGCCGGCTCGACACGCTCGGGGGCTTCGCCGGCGGCGTCGCCCACGACTTCAACAACCAGCTGACGTCGGTGCTCGGGAACACGGCCCTCCTGCGCGACGCCGTCGCCGGCAACCCCTCTGCGACCGAGATCCTCGACGACCTCGAAGGCTCGGCCGACTACTGCGCGACCCTGACCAAGGACGTTCTCGACTTCGCACGGCGCAACCCGCCGCGTCCCGAGCCCCTCGACGTCGCCTCGCTCCTGCCCCGGATGGTCCGCCGCGACGCCCACGCCGAGGCGCCCGCGCGCACCGTCGTGGCGCCGGAGCTCCCGCCGATCCTCGCGGACCCGATCTCCCTCGAGCGCGTCGTCTTCAACCTCGTCGACAACGCCCGCGCCGCCGCGGGCCCGGCCGGCTCGGTCGAGGTGCGCGCCCACCGCAGCGCACCGGACCGTGTCAGCATCGAAGTCCTCGACGACGGACCGGGCATCGACGAAGCGGTCCGCGGGCGGATCTTCGACCCGTTCTTCACCACGAAGCCGGTCGGTCAGGGCACGGGCCTCGGCCTCGCGATCGTCTACGGCATCGTCTCGATGCTCGGCGGCGAGGTGCGCGCCGAGAACCGCCCGAACGGCGGCACGCACATGATCACGACCTGGCCCGTCGCCTCCCCGAACCCGGGCACCGGGGCGAGGACCGAGCGGAGCGAACCGAGGTGAGCCCCGAAGCGACCCTCGCCTGGGTGCTGGCGTTCCTGCTGGTCGCGGTCGGCCTGGCCGGCATGTTGGTGCCGGCGCTCCCGGGCACCGCATTCGTGTTCGCCGGCCTCGTGGTCGGCGCCTGGGCCGACGACTTCGCGCGCGTCAGCGGCACGACGATCTCGATCCTCGCCGCGCTCACGGCCCTGGCCTATGCGGCCGAGTTCGGAGCGAGCCTGCTCGGCGCGAAACGCTTCGGAGCGAGCCGGCAGGCGGTGCTCGGCGCGGCGCTCGGAACCGTCGTCGGCCTGTTCTTCGGGCTCCCGGGCATCCTGCTCGGCCCCTTCGCGGGCGCGGTGCTCGGGGAGTACTCCTACCGCCGGAATCTCGGCCAGGCCGGGCGGGTCGGCTTCGGGACGTGGGTCGGATTCGCCCTCGGGATGGCGGCCAAGCTGGCCATCACCTTCACGATGCTCGGGATCTTCGCGGCCGCCTGGTTCTTCTGACCCCTTGAAAATGAAAGGGAATTTCCCCGCTCGGTGGCCGGTTGCGCCGATTCTATATTTCTATAATATTGGAAATATGGAAAAGCAGACCGTCCTCGCTGCCCTCTCGGCCCTCGCCCACGAGACCCGCCTCGACGTGTTCCGGCTGCTCGTCCAGGCCGGCCCCGAGGGCCTGCCGGCCGGCGACGTGGCCCACCGGCTCGGCGTCCCCGCCCCCACCCTTTCCTTCCACCTGAAGGAGCTGCGCGGCGCCGGGCTGCTCCGCGCCGAGCGCGAAGGACGCCAGATCCACTACGCCCCGGACTTCGAGAACATGACGGCGCTCGTCGCCTACCTCGGCGAGAACTGCTGCGCCGGATCCTGTTGAGAACCGAACGAAGCGCCCCGAACCAAGGAGAACCCATGCGGATCCAACTGGCCCTGAACGTGAACGACCTCGAAGCGTCCGTCGCCTTCTACTCGAAGATGTTCGGGGTCGCGCCGAACAAGCGGAAGCCCGGCTACGCGAACTTCGCGGTCGACTCGCCGCCGCTCAAGCTGGTCCTGTTCGAGGAGCCCGGCGCCGCCGAGCGGCTGAACCATCTCGGCGTCGAGGTCTTCGACGGAGCCGACGTGACCGCCGCGACCGAGCGTTTGAAGGACGGCGGGCTCGAGACCCTCGTCGAGGGCGAGACCACCTGCTGCTACGCCAAGGCCGACAAGGTCTGGGCCCAGGAGCCCGACGGCGTGCGCTGGGAGTGGTATCGCGTGCTCGAAGACAGCGAGACCTTCGGCGAAGAGGCGCCCGAGCCCACCCAGGCCGAGACGCCGCCGGCGCCCGCCAAGAGCGAGTCGTTCGGCTGCTGTTAGGCCTGCGCGGCGCGCCAGACGTACGCGGCGCGCCGTTTAGCTGCTGCTAGAGTCGCGCGATGAGCGCGCGCGACTTCCTGGCATCCACCTTCGGCGGCAAGGGCCGCCGCGCCCTGGTGACCGGCGCCTCCTCCGGGCTCGGTGCCGAGATGACCCGGGTGCTGGCCCGCGCGGGCTTCGAAGTGCTCGCGGTGGCCCGCCGACGCGAGCGGCTCGAGGCCCTCGCCGACGAGGTGGCGAGCGAGAGCGCAGCCGGCGGGGTTCTCGCCCACGCAGCGGACCTCTCGGTCGGCGACGAGGTCGACGCCCTCGCCGACGCCGCGCGGGAGCGCCTCGGCGGCTGCGACGTCCTCGTCGCCAACGCCGCCACTTCGAGCATCGCGCGGATCGAGCGCATGGCGGCGGAGGACTTCCACCGGGATCTCGAGCTGAACCTGCACGCCCAGTGGCGGCTCTCGAAGGCCCTCTACCCCCAGCTCGCGGCCTCGGACGCCGGCCGCGTCGTCCACGTCGCCTCGATCTATGGGCTCGGCGCGCCGGTGGTGAGCGGTCTCGGCGCCTACGCCGTCGCGAAGCACGCGGTGGTCGGGCTCGCCCGCAGCCAGGCCGTCGAGTGGGCGCGCGACGGCATCACGGCCAACGCCCTCGCCCCCGGCTATTTCCCGACGGAGATGACGGAAGGCGCCGTCGACGACCCGAAGGTGGCGGACAAGCTCCTCGCGAACATTCCCCTGCGACGCTTCGGCCGGCCCGCGGAGCTCGGCCCGGCGCTGCTCTTCCTGGCGTCGCCCGCGAGCAGCTACGTCACGGGCATCGTGCTCCCCGTCGACGGCGGCTGGACCGCGCGCTAGCGGCTCCCGCCCTAGGCCGCCGCGGCTCCGGCGCGCACCGTCTCCGCGATCTCGTCGAGGAGCCGCTCCGTGTCGCCCCAGCCGAGGCACGCATCGGTGATGGAGACGCCGTGGGCGAGCGCGACGCCGGGCTTCCAGGTCTGCGCGCCCGCCACGAGGTTGCTCTCGATCATCACACCCGCGATGCCGGTCTCGCCCGCCCGGACCTGGGCCAGGACCTCGCGGCAGACCTCGGGCTGACGCGCAGGGTCCTTCCGGGAGTTTCCGTGGGAGCAATCGATCATGACCGGGCGCGCGATGCCCTGGTCGCCGACGGCGGCGAGGGCCTCGGCGACGGAGTCCGGCCCGTGGTTCGGGCCGCTCTTGCCCCCGCGCAGGATCACGTGGCGATCCGGGTTCCCCGCGGTCTTCACGATGGCACTCCGGCCGTCGGGGCAGATGCCGAGGAAACTGTGCGGCTCCGCGGCGGCGACCATGGCGTTCGCCGCCGCATCGACGTGGCCGTCGGTCCCGTTCTTGAACCCCACGGGCATGGAGAGCCCGCTCGCCATCTGGCGGTGGGTCTGGCTCTCGACCGTGCGCGCGCCGATGGACGTCCAGGCGAGCAGGTCCGCCAGGTAGTCGGGCGTCACCGGGTCGAGGGCCTCGGTCGCGCAGGGGACGCCCGCGGCGTTCACGTCGAGCAGGATGCGGCGCGCCTCCTCGATCCCGGCGGCGACGTCGCAGCTCCCGTCGAGGCGCGGATCGTTGAGCAGCCCCTTCCAGCCGATCGTCGTGCGCGGCTTCTCGAAGTAGGTCCGCATCACGACGACGAGGGCGTCCTCGGTGCGCTCCGCCACGGCCCGCAGGCGGGCGGCGTACTCGAGCGCGGCGTCGTGATCGTGGATCGAGCACGGCCCGACCACGGCCACCAGGCGGCGGGAGTCTCGGCCGTGCAGGACGTCGCGGATGGCGGCGCGCGCCGCCACGACCCGCTCGCGCACGGCCGGCGAGCTCGGCAGGGCACGCTTGACCTCCGCCGGCGGGGTCAGGGGTTCGACGGTGACCAGATGGGTGTTCTCGAGGGCCTCGGGCATGACGGTTCCTTTGGGTGCCCGAAAGCACGAAGCCCCGAGAGGCGTCGTGCTCTCGGGGCTTCGGGAATTCTTGTTGGCGCGCTGCGCTAGACGGACTTCCCTCGCCCCGGTCGGAACCAGGCAAAGTAGAAGTCGGTCTGGAAGGCGCGGTCGCTCATTTCGAATCAGCGTACCACAGCTGTGAACGGATGGGGCGCGGGCGCCGGGCGGGCCTCGGAAGGCGCCTAGAGGCCGCTCGAGCCGAGCTCCTCCAGCAGGTCGCCGACCCGCGGGCCGATGGCCTCCCAAGCGAGCGTCGTCTGGAGCTTCCGGCAGGCGGCTGCGGCCCGGTCCAGGCGGCCGGCGTCGAGCCCTCGCAGGCAGCTCTCGAGGGCCTCGCGGCCCTGGCCGTAGACGACGGCGGCCTCCCCGAGCATCTCCACGAGAAAGGGCCAGTCCGAGGTGATCGCGGGCAGTCCGAGGCCGACGGCGTCGGCGAACTGCCCCGTGGTGAGGTAGTCGCCGCCTTCGATCGGCATCGCGAGGCAGTCGAGGGTGGCGAGCCGGCGGTTGAAGACGTCGCGCGGAACGTGTGCGAAGGGCAGCGTGGTGATGCGCGGGTCCTCGGGGCGGACGTCCTCGGGCCCGGCGGCGAGCACCAGGAGCTGGAAGTCGCCGGGGGCCGCCGCGGCGAAGGCGTCCATCAGCATCTGCACCTTCTTCTCCGCGCGCGGTGCGCCGATCACGCCGATGCGGACGGCGCAGGGCGAGAGGCCGAGCTCGCGCTCCGCCTCCGCGCGGTCGATCGCGGCGACCTCGGGCATGAGGTTGCCGAAGTGACCGTGGGGAACGAGGCGGTGCAGCGTGTGGTCGCCGTAGCGGAAGGTCTCGCGCATCCACGCCTCGCCCCAGCGGCTGTGGTGGAGCGCGGCGTCGCAGTGCTCCGCCCAGAGCTGGTAGACGTCTTCGTAGCCCGCCTCCTTCCGGTGCGGCGCGCGGTTGTGCTGGGTCCAGACGATGCGAACGTCTTCCTCCCGCAGCGTCTCGATGAGCGCACGATGCACGCCGAGATCCGGTCCGTAGATCCACTCGGGCCAGTGCAGGTGGAAGACGTCGACGTCGCGCAGGAAGCTCCGCGCGCGGTCCGGCGCCCCGACGAAGCTTCGGTCGAAGGCGACGTCGCACACGCGATCGGCGAGGGTGTCGTAGAGGCTCCGGTGGTAGTGGTGGTCGCGGTCGGTGGTGGTGACGCGGATCTTCGGCGTGACGCGCCAGCGCATCCGGATCTCCTTCGCCGGCTCGAGGTCGACCTGGTGCACGCGCGGCAGCTCCGACCAGAAGCTCCGGTACTCGGCGAGCCCGTCGGTGTCGATCCCGTCCACGCGGTGCGGCGTCTCGCTCTCGAACTCGACCCGCAGCGGCCGCTTCCGGGTCTCGGCGAACTGGAGCGCGACGCCCTGGGGCGGCGCGGGGAAGCGCAGCGTCTCCTCCCCGGTGAGGCTTCGGCCTTCGACGCGGAACACCACGTGGCGTGAGCCCGGGACGGGCTTCGGGTCCTTCTCCCGCTCGAGCCGACCCGTCGGAACGAAATCCTCGTACTCGAGCTCGAGCCCGTCCGGGATCTTCCGCACGCGCTTCGGCCGGCCGGCACCGGCGAAGCGGCCGCCGTAGTTCACGACGTAGGGCACGCCCGTCGCGATCTCGGAATCCACGGGCACCTCGAAGGTTCCCGGGTTGCGCGGCGCCGGCAGATAGTCCGAACGCGTCGCACCGACCACGGGCAGCACGAAGGCCGCATCCTTCGAGCGGTAGCTCCACACTCCGGCCGGCGGGTCGTCCGAGAAGGAGAGGTAGGCGTCCCGCGGCGGGAAGCACTCGGACGCGGGCGTCGCCTCGAGCCCGGACGGGGCGCTGCGCAGCTCGAGGGCCGCGAAGGCGAGCTTGCCGAGCGCGTCGAGGGTCATCTGCAGGCGGCGCCCGGGGCCGCGGTACTCGTAGGGCGAGCGGTGCTGGTGAGCACTGATCAAGCCCTCGCTCATGTAGCCCTGGAAGGAGCGGAACGCGGCGCCGGCGAGGGCGAGCCAGCGCGCCGGGTCCTTGGCCGCGCCGCGCCCGACGACGAGCGCCGCGAGTTCGAGCGTCAGGCACTGGGCCAGGGCGCCCGTCGAGCGGCCCCAGGAGATCGCGGTGCCGTCGCGATGCACGGTATTCTCGACCAGCCGGAGCGCGTTGGCCATGCCGGTCTGCCAGGCTTCTCCGAGCCGGTCGGCCAGGGGCTCGGTGAACAGGTAGACGTCGGCGCTGTAGATGTCGTGGCGGCCGATCCGGGTGTTCGAATCGTCGAGCCAGCCCTCGGGATGGCTCGCGAGCATCTCGCGCGCGCCGTCGAGGGTCTGCGCCAGGAGTTCCTCGTCGAAGGGCAGTCCGATCCGCTCCCGGCCGCGCTCGCAGCGGGCGAGGACCGCCGCGTAGTTGCGGGGCAGCAGGTTCTTCCGCCAGAGCGGGGCGAAGCTCGTCGAGTCGCAGGCGGCCGCGACGTTCTCCCGCTCCGCCTCGTCGAAGCCTTCGAGCAGCGGGTTGTCCGCGAAGCCACCGAAGACTGCGAGCGTCTCGGCGACCCGGTAGGAGAAGAAGGTGTGGGTCGCTGCGCCGTCGATCGGGCGCAGGACGCGCGCGATCGCCTCGGGCGCCGGCGAACCGTCGAGGCCACCCCGGCCGACGCCGTGGAGGTGGCCGAGGGTGAAGGCGAGGTCCGCACGGACGTCCGGGCCGACGGGGTGGCCCGCGAAGACCCGCGGGACCTCCAGTCCGCGGAAGTGCCGCGCGACCAACGCCTCGAGCTGCTGCTGGACCCAATCTGCGATCGCTTCGGACAGTGTCTCGGGGGTCATCGCGTGCGGATCATACCACCGGGCCCGCGCCGTCCGGGCCGGCATGCCAAGGGCCGCAGGCAGCCGTTGGCGTGCAAGCGCAAAGCGCGGTCGGGTAGGATGACCGCATGCTTCGCCGGCTCCTCTGTCTGGTCGCCCTCGTGGGCGTCTCCGTGCCCCTCACCGCGGCCGGGGCCACGTTCCAGGGGCGCGTCTCCGGCGAGGGCCGCGCCATCGTGGGCGCCATGGTGACCGTCGAAGCCGGCGACCCGGCCCACGGCACGACGGTCTTCAGCGACCACGAGGGCCGCTACCGCACGCCGGCGCTTCCCGGCGAAGGGCCCTTCGTCGTCCGCGTGCGCCGCATCGGCTGGCAGGACTTCCGCAGGACGGACGTTCCCGAGCCTTCGGGTGCCTTCGACGTCGCCCTCGAGCGGGAGACCGACGCGGCCGCCGTCGCCGCCCAGCTCCCGGCGAACTTCTGGTACAGCCTCGCGCTCGAAGAGATCCCGGACGAGGCCAACCGCGAAGAGCTGAAGCGCCAGTGCACGTTCTGCCATCAGCAGGGCAACTGGGCCACGCGGCGCACGCGCGACCCCGAGGAGTGGCGCAAGGTGATCGCGCTCATGGGCCGCATGGGGGGCATGATCGGGCGCGAGCTGCGCGAGACCATTCCCGCGCTCTACAACCGCGTCTATGCGCCGGAGAACGCCGTGCCGAGGCTCACGGCCGGAATGGGCGAAGCGGATTTCGCGCCGCCGCCGCCCGCCGAGGTCCGGAGCGCCGTCATCGAAGAATGGGAGCTCGGCGGCCGCGCCTCCATGCAACACGACGTCGTGTACCACCCCGGCGAACGCGCGCTCTACTCCGTCGACATGGATCAGGACCAGCTCTACCGGCTCGACCCCGACGTCGGCGGCGGGAAGCGCGAGGCCTGGACGATCCCGAACGAGGGCGGGCTCCCCCTCGGCGGCGCCTTCCGCAGCCGCAGCCGCCCGATCCCCCCGACCTCGAACCAGCACGTCGGGCCCCATTCGATCCAGGTCGCGCCGGACGGGCGGCTCTGGATCACGCTCGCGAGCGGCAATCGTCTGGCGGGCTTCGACCCGAAGACCGAGCGCTTCACCATGCACGCCCTCGAGGACGGCTACTACCCGCACACCCTGCGCTTCGATTCCCGAGGGCGCATCTGGTACACGATCGCCGCCTCGAATCACGTCGGGATGTACGACCCGGCGAGCGGAGAGAGCCGGGAGGTCCGCCTGCCGGCCACCTCCTTCGGCCAGGAGATGACGCTGCGGGCCCTCCCGTTCCTGCTCTGGGTCGGGCGCCACGTGGACATCCGCGCGCTCGCCGCCCAGACCGAAGAAGTGACGACCATGCCGGTGCCCTACGGCATCGACGTCGCGCCCGACGGCAGCGTCTGGTTCAGCCAGCTCAACGCGCACCGGATCGGCCGCGTCGACCCCGACGACTTCTCGATCGAGATCGTCGAGACGCCCTTCCCCGCCCCGCGCCGGCTGCGCTTCGATTCGAAGGGTCAGCTCTGGATCCCGAGCTTCTCGAAGAGCCTGATCGCCCGCTTCGACCCGAAGACGCGCGATTTCCGCGAGTACCCGCTCGACGTTCCGGGCGCCCTCGGCGAGACGCCCTACGCCCTTCACGTCGACCGTCGCAACGACGACGTCTGGGTCTGCGGGACGAACAGCGATTCCCTGATCCGCTTCCGCCCGTCCGACGAGCGCTTCACGCTCTACCCGCTGCCGACCCGGGTCACCTACACCCGCGAGGTGGACTTCGACGAACGCGGGCGGGTGTGGACCTCGAACTCGAACTCTCCGGCCTGGCAGATCGAAGGCGGCGTCCCCAAGGTGATCCGCCTCGATGCGAACGGCGGCGGCACGCAGACGGCCCGGGCGGGAGGAATGCCCGGGGAATGAAGCGGTCCGCCTGGCGCCTCCTCGCCGGGGCGTGCGTCTCCGCGGCCCTGCTCGCCTGCGGTGAGACCGCGCCGCCGATCGACACCGGCGGCCCCGTCGCCGGCTGGCCGACCTTCGGCGGCGACTCCGGCGCGACCCGCTACTCGCCGCTCACCCAGATCGGCCCGGAGAACGTCGCCCACCTCGAACGCGCCTGGACCCATCGCACGGGCGACGTCCTCCCGAAGGGCGAAGGCAAGACCGCGCACCAGGCGACGCCGATCCTCGACGGCGACACGCTCTACTACTGCTCGCCCCTGAACCGCGTCTTCGCCGTCGACGCGGAGACGGGCGAGGAACGCTGGCGCTTCGACCCGGAGGTCGATGCCCGCGAGAGCGGCTTCCGGCGCTGCCGCGGCGTCTCGCTCTGGCGCGATCCGGACGCCCGGGCCGGAGAGCCCTGCGCCCGGCGGATCTTCACGAGCACGATGGATGCGCGCCTGCTCGCGGTCGACGCCGCGACCGGCGAGCGATGCCGCGGCTTCGGCAGCGGCGGCGAGATCGATCTCCGCACGGGCCTCGGCGCGCACGCGCCGCGCGAGTACGAGCCGACCTCGGTCCCCACCGTGGTCGGGGACGTCGTGGCGGTCGGCGCGAGCGTCGCGGACGGCCGCCGGCTCGACGTCCCGGGCGGCGTCATCCGCGGCTACGACCTGCGCACCGGCGCCCTGCGCTGGGCCTTCGATCCGGTCCCCGCGGATTGGCCTGCGCTCCCCGACGGGCCCGAGGGGACGCCGCGCTACCACCCCGGCACGCCGAACGCCTGGGGCGTCTTCTCGGCGGACCTCGAGCGGCGCCTGCTCTTCCTGCCGATGGGAAACCCGAGCCCGGACTTCTACCGCGGCGAGGGCGTGCGCGAAGGGCTCGACCACTACGGGAGCGCCGTCGTCGCGCTCCACGCCGCAACGGGTGAGGTCGCCTGGCACTTCCAGACCGTACATCACGACCTCTGGGACTACGACCTCGCCGCCCCGCCCGCCCTGATCGAGCTCGAGCACGAGGGCCGCCGCGTGCCGGCCGTCGCCCAGGCGACGAAGGCCGGCTTCGTCTTCCTGCTCCACCGCGAGACCGGCCTACCGATCCACCCGATCGAAGAGCGCCCTGCGCCCCAGGGCGGCGTCCCCGGGGAACGCCTCGCGTCGACCCAGCCCTACCCGACCCACCCGCCCCCGCTCCACGCGACGACGGTCACACCCGACGACGCCTTCGGCCTGACGCCCCTCGACCGCGCCTGGTGCGAGCGGCGCATCGAGGCCCTCCGCTCCGACGGGATCTTCACCCCGCCCACCCTGGAGGGTTCGATCCAGTTCCCCGGTGTGGCGGGCGGCTTCAACTGGGGCGGCCTCGCCTTCGATCCCGAGCGGCAGATCGCCGTCGTGAACCTGTCCCGGATGCCGAACGTGATCCGCCTGGTTCCGCGCGCCGAGGTCGCCGACGTCGAGGCCGACCCGCCGATGCGCATCCTCTTCGAACAGGCGGGCACCCCCTACGCCCTCGAACAGGGCGTCCTGGTCTCGCCCCTCGGCATTCCCTGCACGAAGCCGCCCTGGGGAACGCTGCTCGCGGTCGACCTCGCCCGCGGCGAGCTGCTCTGGGAGGTGCCCTTCGGCACCACGCGCGGCCGCGCGCCGTGGCCGTTCTGGATCCGCTTCGGCATGCCGAGCATGGGCGGGCCCCTCGTGACCGCGAGCGGCCTCGCCTTCATCGGCGCGGCCATGGACGGCTACCTGCGCGCCTACGACGTCGCGACCGGCGAGGAGCTCTTTCGCACGCAGCTCCCGGCCGGCGGCCAGGCGGGGCCGATGACGTACCGCCTGCGGCCCGACGGGCGGCAGTTCGTCGTGATCGCCGCGGGCGGGCATGGCACCCTGGGAACGAAACCCGGCGACCATCTGGTCGCCTTCGCCCTTCCGGAATGAGGAAGCGCTCGCGAGAGGACTGACGATGGGACGGATGGAAGGCAAGGTCGCCGTGATCACGGGCGCCGCTTCGGGGATCGGCGCGGCCTGCGCCCTGCGCTTCGCCGAGGAGGGCGCCTCGCTGGCGGGGTTCGACCTGAACGAGCCGGCGTCGCCGGACTGGAAGCGCGCCGCCGAGCTCGCACCGGACGTGATGTTCGAGACGGGGGACGTCCGCGAGGCCGCACGCATCGACGCCTTCGTCGCTGCCGCCCGGGAACGCTTCGGCCGCATCGACACCCTGGTGAACTCCGCGGGCGTCGGGTCCGGCGGCTACGTCCACATGCTCGAGCCCGAAGAGTGGGACCGGGTGATCGACATCAACCTGAAGGGGACCTTCCTCTTCTGCCGCGCGGTGCTCCCCACGATGATGGAGCAGGGAAGCGGCAGCATCATCAACCTGGCGAGCGTCGAGGGCATCGAAGGCATGGAGGTCACGAGCGTCTACAACGCCAGCAAGGGCGGCGTCGTGATCCTCACGAAGAACCTCGCGATCGACTACGCGCGCAAGGGCATTCGCGCCAACGCGATCTGCCCGGGCTTCATCGAGACCCCACTGCTCGAGGAAGTGATGGGGAACCCGGAGATGGGCGTCGTGCGCGAGCGCATCATGGACGCCCACATGCTCGGCCGGCTCGGCCGCCCGGTGGAGATCGCGAACGGGGCGCTCTTCCTCGCGAGCGACGAGGCCTCCTTCGTGACGGGCCACACGCTCGTGATCGACGGCGGCTTCACCGCGGGCCACCGCTTCGGGATCGGGAAGCTCCTCGGCATGGAGTGAGTCGCGCTTGGCCTAGCCGGCGAGCCGGCCGAGCTTTCGGGGCGGGACGTGCCCCTGCTCGCCGAACCAGCGCAGGGTGTCGCGGAAGGTCTCGCGCGGGTCGCGGAAGACCACGCCGAGTTCGCGCTCCGTGACACTCGCGTCGGTTCCCGGCCAGCGGGTCGCCGTCACCATGCCCTCCTGGCTGAGGGGCGTCTCGATCCGGACGAAGCGGCGCAAGCGATCCACGAACCACCCGAGGCCGCGCAGCGCGGAACCGGGGACGTAGACGCGCGGGAGCTTGCGGCCCGTGACTTCGTCGATGATGTCCGCGACCTCCCGCCAATCGAGATCGCGGCTGCTCGCGAGGAAGCGGGCCGGTGCCGGTGGCCGGGCGAAGAGCGCCGCGTGGACCTGGGCGAGATCCCGGACGTCGACGGCAGCGACACCCCCGGAGCCCGAGACGAGGGCGACGTCGAGCTGCATGAGCACGCCGCGGTGGAACTCGGTCAGGGTCGGCGAGTCGGGTCCGAGAACGCCCGTCGGGTAGGTGATCGCGAGCGGCGCGCCCTGCTCCTGCAGATCGCGCACGTAGGTTTCGGTGCGGGCCTTCGACTCGCTGTAGGCGTTCCCGGCCTGGAAGGTGGGCTTCGAGTCTCGCGTGATGGGGCCGCCCTCGGGGTCGAACAGGGCCGAGACGCTCGAGACGTAGACGATCGGGCCGAGTCCGCGCCGGTGGGCTTCGCCGACCACGTTCTCCGTCCCGGCGCGGTTGGTGCGTTCGACCTCCAGGGCCTGGCTCCGGTCGAGGCCGACGACCGCCGCGGCGTGGAGCACGCCCTCGCAGCCTTCCAGGGCCCGGCCGACCGAAGCGGCGTCGGTGATGTCGCCGACCACGGCCTCCGGCGCCTCGAGGCCGAGGGCCTCGTAGACCCGCTTCGTCTTCTCGCGGCTGCGGACCAACAGGCGGACGTCGTGCCCCGCCGCCGCGAGCGCCGCCGCGCTGTGCGAGCCCACGAAGCCCGTTCCCCCCGTGACGAGGATCTTCAAGTCCGGACGACCTCGAAGCCCGCGGCGCGTGCATCCCAGGTCGCGGGCGTCACGCCGCGCTCGCGCAGCTTGAACTTCTGGACGCGCCCGGTCGGCGTGCGCGGCAGTTCGTCCACGAACTCGACGTAGCGCGGCACGAAGAAGTACGGCGCGTTCTCGTTCACGAAGCGGGCGAGCGCCTCGGGTTCGAGCGCCTCGCCCGGCTTCAGGACGACGCAGACCTTGAGTTCGGCCTCGCTCTCGAGCTCCGCCGAGGGGACGCCGTGGGCCGCCGAGTCCGCCACCGCCGGGTGGGCGTTCACCATGTGCTCCACCGCGAAGGAGGAGAGGTTCCGCCCCTTGTAGCGGATGTAGTCCGCCTTGCGGTCGACGAAGAACCAGTCCCCGTCTTCGTCACGCCGCACGAGATCGCCCGTGTGGTACCAGAGGTTCCGGAAGGCGCGCAGGGTCGCCTCGGGGGCGTCGTAGTAGCCGTTCATCAGAACGTGGGGCTCGGTGGGGCGCGCGCACAGCTCGCCGGTCTCGCCGGCCTCCACCGGACGGTCCTCCTCGTCGAGGATCGCGAGCTCGAGGCCCCCCGAGACCCGGCCGAGGGAGTTCGGCTTCTTCGGCTGGCCGTCGTCGGTGCGGTCGAGCAGGCCGAGGCACTCGCTTTGCCCGTAGCCCTGGTGGATCGCCTCGATGCCGAAGCGCTCCTTGAAGGGGCCGAGGACGTCCTCGGGCATGGGAATCATGGTGGCACTCCGCACCGGGTTCTCGGCGTCGTCGGCGCGCTCGGGCGCGTTCCACAGGAAGATGTGCATCGCGCCGAGCGTGAAGACCATCGTGACGTCGAACTTGCGACAGCGATCCCAGAACTCGCTCGCCGAGAAGCGGCGGTCCATCACGCAGGGAGAGCCGGTGACGAGGGCGCGGAAGACGTTCGCCACCCAGGCGGCCGAGTTGTACATCGGCAGGCAGTTGTAGAGGACCTCGCCTTCGCGGAGCCGCGAGGAACGTGCGCCGCTCGTCGCGCCGCGGAGCCAGGTGTTGTGGCTCTGCATGACGCCCTTGGACCGCCCCGTCGTTCCGGAGGTCCAGAGGACGGCGGCGGTATCGCCGTAGTCGAAGTCGGCGTCGTCGGGCTCCGCGGCGGGCCGGTCGAGGACCGAAGCGGCGGGGACGAGCTCGACGCCGGGAACCTCGCAGGCCGCCTCGCCCACGACGAGGATCCGCTCGAAGGGAAGGCCCGGGCCGAGCTCGGCGACGCGCGGCAGAAGCGCCCCGTCGGCGACGAGCACCCGTGCGCCACCGTCCTCGAAGGTCTCGCGCAGCCAGACGCCCTTGTAGTCCGTGTTGGTGGGCATCCAGAAGGCGCCGAGCTTGTTCGCGCCGAGGGCCGCGAGCACGCACTCGGGGCTCGACTCCATCAGCAGGGCGACGGGCGCGCCGGGCTCGGCGCCGTGTTCCCGCAGCCCGGCGGCGAAGCGATTCGCGCCGTCGTTGACCGCTGCGTAGGAGAGCGTGCCTTCGTCGGTGATCAGGAAGGGCGCGTCGCCTTGGGTCTCGGCCTGGCGGCGCAGGGCGCGGCCGAGCAGGCGTTCGGCCGGATCGTCGAGGTCGAGCCAGTTCACGACGCCGAGGGGTACCGCAGGGTGAGTCCGGAGAAGCCCCGCACGTTGCTCGAGTGCATCCGTTCGAAGCCGGTGACTTCGTAATCCGGGAAGCGGCGGCCGAACTCCTCGAGGGCGATGCGGGATTCGAGGCGGGCGAGGCTCGCACCGAGGCAGATGTGTCGGCCGTGGCCGAAGCCCAGGTGGAGATCGATCTCCCGTCCGACGTCGAAGCGATCCGGGTCCGGGAACTTGCGCGGGTCGCGCCCGGAGGCGCCGTTCACGATGGCGACGCGGGCACCCTTCGGGATCGTCACACCGTGGAGCGTCACGTCCCGGGTGGTGGTGCGGCCTTGGTAGTGGGAGGGCGGGTCGAACCGCAGGGTCTCTTCGACGGCGCCGGGAATCACCGAGGGGTCGGCCAGCAGGCGGGCCCGCTCGCCCGGGAACTTCCAGAGCCAGTAGAAGGCCGTCGCCAGCAGCTTCGTCACCGTCTCGTTGCCGGCGGTGGCAAGCAGGTTGAAGAACGAGCGGGCCTCGACGTCGTCGAGCCGCTCCGCCTCGCGGGTCTCGCCCTCGACGAGGAGCGTCATGATGTCGTCCCGCGGGCGCGCGCGGCGCTCCTCCACGGCGGCCTGGAAGTACTTCATCAGCTCGCCCTGGGCTTCGAGGGCCGAGGCCGGCGGCATCGGGTTCCCGGGCTCCCGATGCAGGATCGCGTTCGACCAGCGGCGCACCGCATCCCGGTCGGACTCGGGGATCCCGAGCAGTGTGCTGATCACGTCCATCGGAAGCTTCGCGGTGAACGCCTCGACGAAGTCGGCCTCGCCCGCGCCCACCAGCTCGTCGAGGTAGCCGCAGGCGATCGCGCGGATCCGCGGCTCGAGCTCGGCGATGCGGCGCGGGGTGAAGGCCTTCGAGACGAGGTTTCGCAGGCGCGTCTGCCGCGGCGGATCCATGAAGATGATGAGCGGCGCCTCGAAGGGCTCCCCGTTCATCAGCTCGAGCACCGTGCCGTAGGCCGAGCTGAAGGTCTCGTGGTCGACGAGGGCCTCGAGGCAGTCCTGATAGCGGGTCAGGGCGTAGAAGTCGTGCTCGGCGTTGTAGTAGACCGGCGCCTCGTCCTGCATCCGGCGATAGACCGGGTACGGGTCCTCGTCGATGTCGTAGTCGTAGGGGTCGTAGACGGGTGCGGCGCTCATCGGTGGGCGTGTCAGAATACTCCGGCGGGCGTGCCAGAATACCCCGAAACCGCGCGCGAAGGAGAAGCGATGGACGTCGCGATCTTGATCTACCCGGACATGACCGCCCTCGATGCCCTCGGACCCTACGAGGTGCTCTCCCGCTTACCGGACGCGCGGGTCCGCTTCGTGGCGCGCGAGAAGGGCCCCATCACCGCCGACACGGGCATGCTCACGATCCAGGCCGAGGCGGGCATCTCCGAGATCGACCGCGCGGACGTACTGCTCATCGGCGGTGGCCCGGCCAGCGGGGTCGGCGCCGTCATGCAGGACGCGCCGACCCTCGAGTGGGTCGCGAAGATGCACGAGCACTCCCGCTACACGGTCTCGGTCTGCACGGGCTCCTGGATCCTCGGCGCGGCCGGCGTGCTGCAGGGCAAGCGGGCGGGGTGCCACTGGCTCGGCCTCGAAGCCCTCGCCCAGTTCGGCGCCGAGGCCTGCTCGGACCGCGTGGTCGTCGACGGCAAACTCTGGACGGCGGGCGGCGTCACCTCGGGCATCGACATGGCCCTCGCCTTCGCGGCGGAGGTCGCCGGGGACGACTACGCACAGATGGTCCAGCTCGCGCTGCAGTACGATCCGAAGCCGCCCTTCGCCGGCGGCACGCCGGAGACCGCGCCGAAGCACATCCTCGAACTCGTCCAGGCGAACGCCGCGGCGGTGCTCGGCTAGCCGGCCGCGGACCCTGAGGCCGCCCGCGCTAGTAGCCGCGGGCCGGGTCGATCTCGTTGCGGAGCGGTTCGCCCGCTTCGAAGCGCCGCACGTTCTCGGCGAAGATCTCGAACGAGACGGGCAGGTAGTCCCGGCTGAAGCCCGCGACGTGGGGAGTGACGATCAGGTTCGGCACCTCCCAGAGCGGGCTCGTCTCCGGCAGGGGCTCTTCCGCGAAGACGTCGACGGCCGCGCCGCGCAGCCGCTCCTCGCGCAGCATCGCGGCCAGCGCCGCTTCGTCGACGATCTCGCCCCGCGCCATGTTGATGAGGACGGCCTCGGACTTCATCTTCGAGAGCAGTGTCGCGTCGAGGCTCCCCCTCGTCTCGGGGGTCAACGGCAGGATCACCACGACGTAGTCGGACTCGGCCAGGACGCGCTCGGTCTCCTCGCTGGCGAGGACCTCGTCAGCCGCCGCGAAGGGCTTGGGGCTCCGCTGGGTGGCCAGGACGCGCATCCCGAAAGCCTTCGCGCGCTCGGCGACGGCCTGCCCGATCGCACCCATGCCGAGGATCCCGCAGGTCGCCCCGGAGAGACTCCACGGAGCGTACATGCGCCACTCCTTCCGGGTCTGCTGCGCGGCGTTGCGGTCGGCGCGGCGGGCGAAGTGCAGCATCCAGTGCAGCGCGTACTCGGCCATCACGTCGCCCGAGATGCCGCGCCCGTTGGCGACGCGGACGTGAGCGGGCAGATCCGGCGCCGGCAGGAGCGCGTCGACGCCGGCCCCCATGATCTGGACGAAGCGCAGGCGCTCGGCCCGGGCCCAGTGGCCTCTCGGCGGGCGAAGGGCGAAGAGCACCTCGATCTCGCCGATCCGCGCGGCGAAGTCCGCTTCGTCCTCGAGCCCCACGAGTCGACGGCCCGGAAAGTGCTCCTTCTTCGCCTCGCCGAACAGCGCAGCCGGCAGGCCGAAGAGGTGGAGCTTCTCGGTTTCCATGGATCGACTCCTCGCGTTCCGGGAACGGTATCATGGCGCCGCGCCGAAACCTGGAAACCACGGGAGGTCCGATGAAGGCCGCGGTTCTCGAAGAAGTCGGAAAGCCCCTCGTCCTGCGCGACGACGTCGAGATCGACGCGCCGGGCCCTGGCCAGCTCCGGGTGGACGTCTCCTACTGCGGCCTGTGCCACTCGGACCTCTCGGTCGTCGACGGCGCGTTCCCCGCCGCGGTCCCGGTGATCCTCGGCCACGAGGCGGCGGGCGTCGTGGAATCCGTGGGCGACGGCGTCGAAGGCTTCGCGCCCGGGGACCCCGTCGTGCTGACGGCGGTTCCGCCCTGCGGGCGCTGCTACTGGTGCGTGCGCGACGAAGCCAGCCTCTGCGTCAACATGGCGGGCATCGCGACCAACACGTTCCCCGACGGCCAGACGCACCTTTCCCGGGCCGGGCAGACGATCTTCCGCGGCATCAACCTGGCGGCCTTCGGCGCGCAGGTGCTCGTGCCCGAGACCGGTGCGGTGAAGGTCGCGCCCGACGTCCCCCTCGACGTCGTGTGTGTGATCGGCTGCGCGGTCCAGACGGGCGTCGGCGCGGTGCTCAACACGGCCGAGGTCGAAGCCGGCGCCACGGTGCTGGTGCTCGGGCTCGGCGGAATCGGCCTCTCCGTGGTGCAGGGTGCGCGCGTGGCGAGCGCGGCGCGCATCATCGCGAGCGACCCCGTCCCCGAGCGGCGCGAACTCGCGAAGCGGCTCGGTGCAACCGACCTGATCGACCCCACGGAGGAAGACGTCACCGAGCGCACGATGGCGCTCACGGGGGTCGGCGCCGACTACGCCTTCGAGGCAGCCGGCCACGCCAAGCTCGTCGAGACGGCCCTGGCCTCGGTGCGGAACGGCGGAACGGTCGTCGCCGTCGGTGCGCCACCGGTCGACCAAGGCATCACGATCTCCCCCGCCGCCGGCTTCACGATCTCGGAGAAGAAGCTCCTCGGCTGCACGCTCGGATCCTCGAACTCCCTGCGCGAGATCCCGCGCATCATCGCCCTCTGGCAGCAGGGCCGCATCGACCTCGAAGCGCTTCTCACCCGGACCCGCCCGATCGAGGAGATCAACGAGGCACTCGAAGATCTGCGCCAGAGCCGTGGCGTCCGGACCGTCCTCTCCTTCTGAACCTTCGAGGGTCGCGGCAGCGGCCCGTGGAGCACGCATGCCCAGCCCCGAGCTCACCACCGTGGTCGACCTGCTCCGAGCGAACCCGCCCATCCAGGGCGAGACGATCCCGGAGATGCGCGCCGGCATGGATGCCATCACCGCGGGCTTCGAACGGCCCGGTGACGTCCGCTACGAACCCGTCGATGCAGGAGGCGTCCCGGCCGAGTGGACGGTGGCACCCGAATCGCGGCCGAACCGCGTGCTCGTCTACTTCCACGGCGGCGGCTACACCATCGGCTCGATCCAGAGCCATCGCCCGCTCGTGACCCGCCTCGCCCGGGAGACCGCCTCGCGCGTGCTCTCGGTGGACTACCGGCTCGGCCCCGAACACCCGCACCCGGCGGCGGTGGAGGATGCCTGCGCCGCGTATCGATTCGTGCTCGAGGCGGACGTCCCCGCCGAGAACGTCTCCCTGGCCGGCGACTCCGCGGGCGGCGGGCTCACCGTCGCCGCACTGCTCGCCCTGCGGGACACCGGGACGGCGCTGCCCGCCGCGGGCGTCTGCATCTCACCGTGGCTCGACCTGACGCTCTCGGGCGCCTCCTTCGCGAGCAAGGCCGAGGAGGACCCGATGGTCAGCCGCGAGGGTCTCGCCATGATGGCCGAGGCCTACGCGGGCGGGCGGCGCGACCACCCGACCGCCTCGCCCCTGTTCGCCGACCTCGCCGGCCTCCCTCCCCTGCTCGTCCAGGTCGGGACGGCCGAGGTGCTGCTCGACGATTCGACGCGCTTCGCCGAGCGCGCCCAGGCGGCGGGGACGGACGTCGAGCTCGAGGTCTGGGAGGACATGGTGCACGTCTGGCACGCCTTCGCGGATCTGCTCCCCGAAGGCCGCCAGGCGATCGAACGCATCGGCACCTACCTGCGGCGCACCGCCCCGGGCGGGCTCGACTGACGGAAGGGGCCCGCTAGCCCGGCAGGCCGATCGCCTTGGTCTCGAGGTACTCCTCGAAGCCGAGCACGCCGTTCTCGCGTCCGACGCCGCTCTGCTTGTAGCCCCCGAAGGGCGTGTCCTCGTTGAACCACATGCCGCCGTTCACCGAGAGCGTCCCGGTGCGGATCCGGCGCGCGACGGCGAGCGCGCGCTCTTCGTCCGCGCTCGAGACCGCGCCGGAGAGGCCGTAGATCGAATCGTTCGCGATGCGCACGGCGTCGTCGTCGTCCTCGTAGGGGATCACGCAGAGGACCGGCCCGAAGATCTCCTCCTGGGCGATCGTCGACTTCGGATCGACGTCGACGAAGAGCGTGGGCTCGACGTAGTAGCCCTTCGGAAGGTGCGCCGGCACGCCGCCGCCGACGATGCAGCGGGCTCCCTCCTGCTTGCCCTTCTCGATGTAGGCGAGCACGCGCTCCTGCTGCCGCTTGCTCACCTGCGGTCCCTGGAGCTTGCCGGGGTCCGTCGGGTCGCCGTAGGGCACGTTCTCGAAGGCCTGCTTCGCGAGCTCGACGCCCTCTTCGTAGCGGGAGCGAGGGAGCAGCATGCGGGTGGTGATCGCGCAGCCCTGGCCGCCGTGGGTACAGACGGTGCCGGCCATTCCGATCGCCGGCCCGAAGGGCGCGTCGTCGAGCACGATGTTCGCGCTCTTGCCGCCGAGCTCGAGGAAGACCTTCTTCACCGTCGGCGCGGCGCACTCCATGATGCGCCGGCCGGTCGCGGTCGAGCCGGTGAAGGTGATGAGGTCGACCCGCGGGTCCGTCGTCAGGAGCTCCCCGATCGCGTGGTCCGCGCTCGCCACGACGTTGACGACGCCCGCCGGGATGTCCGTCTTCTCGGCGAGCAGCCGCCCGAGGTTCGTGGCGCTCCAGGGTGTGTCCGGCGGCGGCTTCAACACGACCGTGCAGCCGGCCGCTAGCGCCGGGCCGAGCTTGCACAGGTTCAGGTAGAGCGGGAAGTTCCAGGGCGTGATCGCACCCACGACGCCGGCGGCCTCGCGGCGCAGGATGCGCCGCTGCGGTGCGCCCATGAACGTGATCGGCTCCATCGCCCGCTCGTACTCGTAGTTCTCGGCGAGGTCGGCGAAGTAGGGCATCGCGTCGATGAAGGCGTTCACCTGGACGTGGTGGGTCAGGAGCACCGGCGAACCGGCCTCGGCGACGACGATCGCCCGCAGCTCCTCCTTCGCCTCCTCGAGCGCCGCATGGAACTGGCGCAGGCAGTGCGCCCGGAAGGCGGCGTCGGTCGCCCAGCTCGTCTCGTCGAAGGCGCGCCGCGCCGCGGCGATGGCGGCCTGCATGTCCTCCTTCGTGCCGTCGGCGCAGACCCCGATCACCTCTTCCGTCGCGGGGTTCACGTTCTCGAAGGTCGCGCCGGAGCTCGCTCCGACGAGCCGGCCATCGATCAGGTTGCGCTCCTCCGGGTTCAGTCCGCCGCTCACGATCCGGCTCCTTCCCGCTTCTCGAGCGGCGCCTCGGGCTGCACCTCGATGCACCCGAGCTGGGTCCCCTTCGGCGTGGTCAGCGCGAGCACCACGGCGCGCGCGACGCTCTCGGGCGGCATCATCGCGAGGTGACGCTGGACGCCGAACTTCTTCCAGTATTTCAAGAGGTGGGTGATCTGGTCGGGCGTCCAGTTCGTGTGGAACTCGCTCTGGGTGGCGCCGACCTGCACGATCGTGGAGCGGACGCCGGTGCCCTCGAGCTCGAGTCCGAGCGTCCGGGCCAGGTTCTCGAGGCCGGCCTTGGTCGCCCCGTAGGCCGCCTGGGCCGGGCGGTACTCCCGGGCCGCATGGGAGGAGATGAAGACCAGGTCGCCCTGCCCCGCCTCGACCATGGCCGGAAGCGCGCGCCGGCAGACGTACATGGGCCCGAGCAGGTTCACGGCGACGGAGCGTTCGAGCTCCGCGGGGTCCGTCTCGTGAAATGCACCCGGGTTGTCGACGCCGGCGTTGTTCACGACGGCATCCGCCGCGCCGAAGTCCGCCTCGAGCGCCGTGAAGAACGCCTCGACCGAGGCCCCGTCGGCGACGTCGAGCTCATGGACGAAGGCCTGGCCCCCGGCCGCCTCGACCTCCTTCGCCACCTGTTCGAGTCGATCCCGGCGGCGGGCTCCGAGCGCCACGGTGAAGCCGAGCTCGCCGAGCGCGCGCGCGATCGCCACGCCGATGCCGGCCGAAGCGCCGGTCACCACGACGGTTCGCCCCGCGCCCGAGGCCGCCTGGGCCGGGTTCTCGGCCGGTCCGGAAGCGGTCATGTGTCCTCCGTCACCGGAACCCGCGAACAAAGGATCGAAACTGGGGCCGCACGACCGGAGCCGTGAGGCGATTGCTCCGCGACCGGAGCCGCGAAGATCCGTATCATACTGCGAATGGCGCGGGGCGGGGGCCCGCCGTGCGCCCGAGGAGACGCTTTGCCCCGATCGTACGCTCCCCTGGTTTCCGGCGTCCTCGCCGCCGCGATGCTCGTGTTCGGGGCCGCGCCCGCCAGCCGGGCGCAGGAAGATGCCGGCCAAGGCGGCCCCGCGTTCCAGGAAGGCGACGTCATCGGCTTCGACCAACTGGCCCGCCTCCAGCGCTACCTCCCGCCCGAGTTCTGGTCGAACCGCGACTTCTTCTTCTTCGAGGGAATGGAACTCGAGATCGGCCCCCTGCACCGGGACTACCGGCAGGCCGAGGCGTACCTCGCGGCCACCGAGCGCTTTCGCGGCCAGGCCCGGATCGGCCCCGACGGCAGCCTCGAGAACTACACCGCGGGCGCACCGTTCCCCATGGACACCCTCGACTGCAAGACGGACCCCGAAGCCGGCCTGAAGATCATGTGGAACTTCGACTACTCCTGGCGCGGCGACGGCGGGGCGGCCTCCTTCTACTACTCCTACTGGGACCGCGGCGAGCAGCTCCCGCTCTACTACGAAGGGACCGGGCGCGCGGTCCAGCTCTCGAGCCGCGTCGAGCCGAGCCTGATCGAGAAGCAGAACGGCGACCTCTTCCGCGGCGAGAAGCGCAAGGGCGCCTTCGGCATCGAGGTGGTCGCACCCTTCGACGCCCGCGGCATCAACCTCATGACCTACCGCTACAAGAGCGCCGACGGGCCGCGCGCCGAGGCGAAGAACGACGACACCTGGGTCTACATCCCCCAGCTCCGCCGCGTGCGGCGCATCTCGACGGCCCAGCGGACCGACGCCATCTCCGGCACCGACTTCACCTTCGACGACCTGCGGAGCTTCGCCGGCATCGTCCCCCAGTACGAGTGGGCATGCCTCGGCGAGATGGAGATCCTGGCGCCGATGAACAGCCGGATCCGCGCCTACCCCTACAACAAGGACGTGAACTTCGGCCCCTACGGCCTGTCCTACGCCAACGACCGCTGGGAGCTGCGCAAGGCCGTGAAGGTGCGGATGATCCCGAAGAACGAGGATCACCCGTATCACCACAAGGACATCTACATCGACCGGGAGACCCTGAAGCCGCTCTACTCCTTCGCCTACGACCGCAAGGAGGAGCTGTGGAAGATCATCTGGCACAACAAGCGCTGGAGTGAGGACGACCCGGAGTACTACGCGGGCTGGAAGGAGGTCGAGGAGCCGCGCGACCTGCGCGTGGTCTCGGACATCATCGTGAACGTCCAGACCGGCACCGGCAACCGCATCGAGTTCTGGGACAGCAACGGAACGCCCCTCGACAGCAAGGGGCGGATCCGCCGCTACATCGACATCGGCCGGCTCTCGAAGGGCCGCTAGCCTCCGAGCCGCCTCTACTCGAGGTGGCTCCGCAGCATCCAGGCGTTCTTCTCGTGCACCTGGCTGCGCTGGATGGCGAGGTCCGCCGACACTTCGTCGCCCGTGGCCTGGGCGGCCTCGAGCACGGCGCGGGCCGACTGCGTGACCGCATCCTGATCCGCGACGAGATCCTTCACCATGTCCACGGCGCGCACTCCCTCGCCCGCCTCCTCGATCCGGGTGAGCGCGGCGAAGGCCGCGTAGCTCCCGGGGGCCGGAGCGCCGATCGCGCGGATGCGCTCGGCGATCTCGTCCACCGCGAGCGCCAAGTCGTTGTACTGGGTCTCGAACAGGGTGTGCAGGGTCGTGAACATCGGCCCCGTCACGTTCCAGTGGTAGTTGTGGGTCTTCAGGTAGAGCGTGTAGCTGTCGGCCAGCAGGCGGGACAGCGCCTCGACGCGTCGATCTTCGGCCATGGGGTCCTCCTTCGGTTGCGAAGGAAGGATCGGTCGTGGCCATCGATCAGTCCAATGGATTGTCTTGATCTTATCGATCACTTTTGCTGATGACGATCGAGCCCTAGCGGAGCGGCAGGGAAGGCGACCACTTGAGCCAGTCCTTCTTCGGCTCCTCGTGGAGGGTGAACCGCGCCCCGGCGCCGGCGGGAGCCGTGGCCTTGTCGGGCGTGGCGAAGGAAACCCCGCCCGTCATCATCGCCTCGAAGGATTGGGTGCGGATCTTCACGCCCTTGGTGATGCCCGCGTCGACGGTGATCCCGCTCGCGTTCCAGAAGCGCGTATTGCCCCGGACCAGCGTCGCGTAGCGCTTGTCGATCCAGGCATCGGCTTCGATGTTCCGGGCGTCCGCGCTGAAGCGGATCTCGCCGAGCTCTCCGACCAGCCGGTCGCGATAGTAGACCGGCGCTCCGGGCGAGAGCGACCCCTGACGCGGCGCGACGAGCACCACGCGCAGCCCGGTCGGCCGCTCGGCATAGAGCCGCACGACGTGGGGGAGCCGGTCCTCCTCGTGCACCTCGCGCAGCACGATCTTCGGGCTCCAGTCGGTCCAGCCCTCGCGCGGCTTCGGGTGCAGCACGAAGACCGAGTCGTCCTCGACCTCGTCGCTCGGGCGGTCGGGCGTGGCGAGCACCACGCCCCCCGAGATCAGCGTGTTCAGCCCGCCGACCTTGGTCTCGACGCCGCGCAGGCTCGCCTTGAACTCGAAGCCGCTGCGCTTCCAGAAGCGCGAGTTCCGGCGGACCAGCGGGCGAAAGCGCTCGGCGATGTGGATCGGGTAGCGAACGGTGAGGGCATCTTCGGAGAGCTCCGGCTCCCCGACGGCGCCGATCTCCATGTCGCGGTAGTAGACGCCGTCGCCATCGGAGAGCGACCCGCCCTCCCGCGCCTCGAGCCACAGGCGCAGGCCGACGCCCTGCTCGAGGGCCTCGGTGGCCGCGCTCCGCGTCGGGTGGAGCTGGAAGATGGCGCCGTCGCCGACGGGACGCTCGATGTAGGCCTCCGGAGGCGTCTCGAAATCGATGCCGCCGCCGAGCATCGACGCCAGGGACTCGGCCTCGATCTTCACCCCCGAGGACTTCGCCTCGACGACGATCCCGCTGGCGTTCCAGAACTCGGTGCTCGGGCGCACGAGGTCCTTGTACTCCTCGGCGATGAGCGCCCAGACCCGAACGCCCTGGCCGTCCGCGTGGATCTCGTAGCGCTCGACCTCGCCGACGCGGATGTCGCGGAAGCGGAGGTCGGCGCCGCGGGTGAGGCCGCGGAGGTCGTCGGTCTCGAGCCCGATGCGCAGCGCGTTCGGATAGACGGCGGTCAGCGGCGGCCGCAGCAGGCCCCGGAACTCCGTCTTCGGCTGCCCGATCGGGACGCCGGCCTCGTCGACCCCGGGAAGGATCGCGATGTAGGAGCCCGAGACGAGCGTGTCGAGACCCGAGATCCCTCCCACGCCCACGCGCGGCTTCTCGATCCAGAACTGGGTCTCGCTCGTCATGAAGGGCCGTGCTCCCGGGCCGAGCTGCGCCTGGACCTCGACGGTGTCAATGTCCCGGATGCCGACCTCGAGCACCTCGCCGACCTCGAGGCCGCGGTACTTCACCTTGGTCTTGCCGGGCTCGATGCCGCCGCCCTCGTCGAAGAGGATCGTCACGACCGGGCCACGGTTCGAGGCGGCCTGCCACCAGATCGTCCCGCCGATCAGCAGGGCGAGCACCGGAATCAGCCAGATGATCGAGAAGCCGCCACGCTTGACGACCTCGGCCTCCCCCGCTTCGACCGGGTCGACCGGGGGCCCGGAACCTTCGCTCATCGATCTTCCTCCAGGACGTCCCAGATCAAGCGGGGGTCGAAGCTCATAGACGCGAACATCGTCACGACCACGACCGCCGCGAAGCACGTGGCCCCGAGGCCGGTCTCGATGGTCGCGACGTTCCCGAGCTGCACCAGGGCCACGAGAATCGAAATCATGAAGATGTCGATCATCGACCAGCGCCCAACGCCTTCGATCACGCGGTAGAGCAGCGTACGGTCGCGCGGACGCCACCGCCATCGGCGATGGACCGACCACACCAGGAAGGTCAACCCCACGAGCTTCAACATCGGGACCACGACACTCGCGAACAGGACGAGCAGCGCAAGGGACCAGAGACCCGCTTCGGCGAGGTGGATCACGCCCGAGAGGATCGTATCGGCCTGCCCCCGACCGAAGGAGACGACGGTCATGATCGGGAAGAGGTTGGCCGGCACGTAGAGGATGGCGGCCGTCACCACCAGGGCCGCGGTGCGCTGCAGGCTGTTGGGCTTGCGGCCGTGGACGGGAGCCTCGCAGCGGGGGCAGCGCAGGGTTTCGCCGCGCGCCGCATGGCGCTCGCGAAGCAGGAGATTGCAGCCGTGGCAGCTCATCAGCCCGACGTCCTTGGCGGACGACAGGGCGACCTCCGCCGGCTGCGACGCCGCGGTGCTCATCGCGAGGCCCCGAGGCGCCGCCAGACGAGCGCCGGGTCGAGGGTGGCGTTGGCGCAGGTCGTGGTCACGATGAGCCCGCAGAACGACCAGAAGGCGATGCCCGGCACGAGCGTCGCCATCTCCGAGAGCTTCACGATCGCGACCAGCACCCCGAGCAGGTAGACCTCGAGCATGGCCCAGGGTCCGACGGATTGGATCCAGCGGAAGACGGGGCCGTAGTGTCGGGGAGCGGGCTGGCCGAAGCGCAGCGGCAGGAGGACGTAGAGCAAGCCGAAGAGCTCGAGCGCCGGGAAGCCGATGCTCGTCGCGAAGACGAGCACCCCGAGCTCGGGCAGGCCGGCCTGCCACAGCTCGACCGACCCCGAGGCCAGGGTCGAGACCTGGGTTCGGCCTTCGAGCTGGAAGCTCATGAACGGGTAGACGTTCGCCAGGGTGAACAGCACGAGCGAGGCGAAGGTGAAGGCCAGCGTCCGGTCGATGCTGTCCTGCCGCGCGCGGGCGAGCAGGCCGCCGCAGCGGGCGCAGCGGGCCGACGTGCCCGCCTCGAGGCGCGGCTCGCGGACGAGCCCGTCGCATTCGTGGCACGCGAGCAGGGCCTGCGAGCCCTGGGCCATCGAACCCGAAGTCGTCGCGCCTGCAGCTTCCGAGGTGGGAGAGACCGCCGCCATCTCCCGGATTCTACCAATCCGGCTTTGCCCCGGCCGCGGGACTACTTCTGGGTGAGCAGGGTGATGGGCTCCCAGTCGGCGGGCGGCGGGGCCTCGAGGCACTCCATGCAGCTCGTGCGCAGGCGCGCGACCGAGAGATCGGTACGCCAAGCGTCCTCGAGCGCGTCGATCCGCTCGACCGCCCGCGCGAACTCCCGCTTCCGGTACGCGGCGAGCGCGCGTTCGTAGGCCTGGGCGAAACGCCGGCGCCGAGCCGGGACCGCGTCGCGCCGGCCGAGGAGCTCGTGGATCTCGACCGATTGATCCCGGCCCACCACGCGCACCCGGTCGATCGTCCGCCACTCGAAGCGGTCTCCCGCGTGCTTCCGGACGCCGTCGGCCGCGAGGATCCGGGTGCCGTAGACACGGTTCAGGCTCTCGAGCCGGCTCGCGAGGTTCACGACGTCGCCGACGGCCGTGTAGCTCAGGCGTCGCGCGGAGCCGACGTTTCCGACGAGCGCGGGGCCGCTCGCCAGACCGAAGCGGGTCGGCAGCGGCGGCTCGCCCTCGGCCTGCCAGGCCCGGTTCAGCTCGGCAAGGCGAGCTTCGCAGTCGAGCACGGCCTCGAGTGCGTGGCGCGCGTGGTGCGGGTCCGGATGGGGTGCGCCCCAGAAGGCCATGATCCCGTCGCCGACGAGCTTGTCGACCGTTCCGATCTCGTCGAGGATCGAAAGCATGGCCTCGAAGTAGCCGGCGAGATGATGCGTGAGCTCTTCGGGGCTCTTGCGCTCGGCGATCTTCGTGAAGCCCTCGATGTCGCTGAACATCACGGTGAGCTCCTTGCGCTCCCCGCCGATGCGCGCGGCTTCGCCGAGCTCGACCAGCTCCCGCACGACGTCGGTCGGCACGTAGCGGGAGAAGGCGTCGAGGGTGGTGCGCATGCTCTCCTGTGCACCGGCGAGCTCGGAGATCTCGGTGATGCCCGATTGGACCCGATCCGCCGCGCGCAGATCGAGGCGGCGGATGCGCGCGCTACTCCGGGCGAGGGCCGCAAGGGGAAGCGAGTAGCGGCGCGCGAGGAGGTAGGCGCTCGCGATGGCGGCGAGCAGGGCGAGCGCCGTCACGGCGAGCACGCCCGCCCGGAGCTGCCGGATGGGTCCGAGCAGATCCCGCTCCGGGATGTTCGCGACGACCAGGATCTTCTGGTCCGGCGGAACGACGATGATCCGCACGTCGGCCCAGTAGCGCGCACCGCCGCTCTCGAAGGCGAAGATCGAGTCGCCCGCGTCGAGCCAGCCGCGCTCGAGCGAACCCACCGGGTCGACGTTGACCCGGCGGCTCGCGTCGAGACGCTGGTAGTTCGCGATCGCGTCTTCGACCACGGCGATCCCCAGATCACCCGGGCGCTTGAGCTGTGCGGCCCGGACCGCCTCCGCATTGGCGAGCTGCGGCAGCCGGGGGACCCCGAGCAGCTTGCGGTCCGCCGAGAGGACGCCGACGAAACCGTTCGGCGTCACCTCGATCTCCTGGGTGAAGGCGGAGAGGTCACGGAGCAGGATGTCGAAGGCGAGCAGCCAGCGGCCGGAGGGGGTCTCCACGTGCACGGTCGCCGTGATGCCGGGCTCGCGCGTCGTGAAGAACTCGTAGGCCTCGGTCCAGTAGATGCCGTCCGGCCGCGTGACGCCGGGGCCGGGCTTCGGCACGCCGTCCCAGGCCATGCGGTACCAGACCCGCGTACGCGGGTCGTAGCGTTCGGACTCGGAAGGGTCGACCCGTTCTTCGCGAAGAAGGCTGCCGTCTTGCGCCCGCTCGCGGAAGCGGATCTGATCGCCGGAAGCGGGCGGATCGATCCGTCGGCTGTACCAGCCCGTCGCCGTCCGCAGGAGCATCCAGTTGCGGCCCGCTTCGTCGCCTAGGTTGACCGAGGAGATCTGCGGGTACGCCTCGAGCAGGGGGCGGAAGAAGGCGTCGAGGCTCGCGTCGTCGGTGGGATCGAGCGTTCCGGCTTCGAGCCAGCCACGCCCCATGCGCAGGTTCCGCTCGACCGGCTCGAAGAAGATCCCGAGCTCCGAGACGGCTCGGTCGAGCGTCCTGTCGATCAGGCGGCGCGAGGTGACCCCGACGATCTGCTGGCCCGTATAGACCGTGACGGCCACGATCGCGGCGCACAGGCCCACGACGAGCAGGCCGAGATTCAGCAGCAGGCTGCGGCGGATGGTGACGGAGCGTGCCACGACGGCGCTAGCGTACCCGGCCGGGGGCCTGATAGCCGAGGCCCAGGCGCACGATCCGTTGGATCAGCTTCGGATACGGAATCCCGTCGTGCTTCGCCGAAAGCGCGAAGTCTTCGTCGTTCGAGAGGTCCGGGTTCGGGTTCGCCTCGATCACGTAGACCCGGCCGTCCGGCGTGACGCGGAGATCGAGCCGGGCGTAGCCCGAGAGCTGGAGCGCGCGGTAGCTCCGCCGTGCGATGCGGGCGATGCGCTTCGCGACGTCCTCGGGGATCTTCGCCGCGCCGATCGTGACGCCGAGCTTCTTCTGGTAGGCGCGGTCCCACTTCACGCGTTCGGTCGCGATCGGCTCGGTTCCCTCGGGCAGGTTGGCGAAGCTCATCTCCCAGACCGGGAAGGTCTTCAGCCGTTCGTTCCCGAGCACCGCGACGGTGATCTCCCGGCCCTCCACGTACTCCTCGGCGATCGCCGCCGTCCCGACGTTGCGATGCACGAAGGCGATGCGTTCGGCCAGCGCCGCCTCGTCGTGCACGATCGAGGCCTGGGAAAGCCCCCGGGACGCCTCCTCGTCGAGGGACTTCACGATCATCGGGTACGGCAGGCGCGCTGGGATCCGGACGCGGCGGCCGAGCGGGAAGACCCGGAAGGCCGGCGTCGGGATGCGGTGGTAGCGGAGGATCTTCTTGCAGAGCGCCTTGTCCCGGGCGAGCAGGAGGCCCTGGGGGTTGCAGCCGGTATAGGGAACGCCGAGCAGCTCGAGGTAGCTCACCACGTGGACGGCGAAGGCGCCGACGTCGCGCAGCTCGACGAGCTGGTTGAAGACGGCGTCGGGCTCGAAGCCCGAGACGCACTGACGGATCGGCAGGACGTCGTCGGAGACGCCGAGGACCTGGACCTCGTGGCCGAGCTCGCGCAGCGCGGCGGAGACGTCGAACTCCGCCTGCCAGTCGTAGATGGCATCCGCGTAGTCCGCGGGCGCCTCGTTCGGCGGAACGAGATCCTCGTGACAGAGCAGAACGACCCGCAGCTTCTTCACGACACGGTCCGCCGACGCTTCAACGCTGGTACTCCTGATGGCCGCGCCGCATGTGGCGCATCGTGTGGACGGTGAGCACGATCGCCGCGTCCTGGACCGTCTCGCGCTCCGAGTACGCGACCCGCAGGCGCAGCTCGCGCGCCCGCAGGGTCATCTGCTGGAGCACTTCGTCGACGACGAAGGCGTACTGCCCCGTCCAGGCCGTGACGCGGGAGCGAAGCTCCGTCCGGTACTCGCGCAGCAGCGCGGCGGCGGCCCGGCGTTTTCGATGCGCCGTCTCGTCGGAGAACAGACGGAGAAGCTCGCGGTCGTAGACCGAGCGGTCGTGGTCGCCGTAGAAGGCCTGCTTCTGCTGGTAGTACTCGCGCAGCGTGAGGCGGAGCGAGCCGAGCGAGTCCGGCCTCGCGCGGGTGCGAAGCCGCGGCTTCTCCCGGGAGATCGTCCCCATCAGGTCGCGGACGAAGTGGATCTTGCGCAGGGCCTCCGGCCACTTCGCGTAGCGGGTCTTCCAGCGCTCGCCCGGCCGCAGCCAGATGGCGAAGGTCTCGGCGAAGTCCTCGATCGGATGGCTCTGGGCGTACCAGTTCTCGAGGTTGATCACGTGGCGGGTGCTCTCCGGGTCCGGGACGTAGCTCCAGCGGTAGGGCTGGCTCGCGGGGCCGAAGGTTTCCCGCCAGCGCTTTCGCCAGTGCAGTCGATAGGCGTTGTCGATCGCGTGGCCGGTCTCGTGCCGGAGGAGCCGCATGCAGGCATCGGCGTTGCCCCCCTCGACGGCGTACATCTGCCTCCGCTCGAGGTGCGCCAGGCGCGGATGGGCGAGGTAGAACGGAACGGCGAAGCCCGTGTGGCCGTCCGGCGTGAACCAGTCCGTGGAGAGCCAGACGTACGGGCGGAAGCGCAGCCCGGCGCGCGCGAGTTCCTGGTAGAGCCGTTCGATGCGCCCCTCGAGGGCGGTTCCCGCGACCTGCAGGCCGAGGTCGCAGAGGCGCCAGTCGAGCAGCGCCTCGTCCGGAAGCTTGACCCAGGGCTGTGCGCCGGGGACCGCGGGCACCTCGGAAAGCTAGCAAGATCCAACGGCGGGGCGGGTATCATGGCCGCCATCCAAGAGGGAGTGCGCGTGATTCTCGAAGGCAAGACGGTGGTGGTGACGGGAGTGGGCCCGGGTCTCGGGCGTGAGATCGCGGCCTGCGCGCTGCGCGACGGCGCGAACGTCGCCATCGCGGCGCGCAGCGAGGACAAACTCGCCGAGGCGGCGAAGGCCCTCGACCCGACGGGCGAACGGATCCTGCCGAAGGCGATCGACATCACCGACCCGACTGGCTGTGGAGCGCTGATGGACGCCGCGGTCGCGCGCTTCGGCGGGATCGACGCCGTGGTGAACGTGGCCGCGCTCGATTCGATCTTCGGCACGCTCGAGACCACCGAACCCGAAGACTGGAAGCGATCCCTCGACATGAACGTGATCGGCACGATGAGCGTGGCCCGTGCCGCGGTACCGCACCTGGCCGCCCGCGGCGGCGGCTCGATCGTCCTGATCGGCTCCCAGGCGATGTGGCTTCCGCCGAAGATGCCGCAGATCGCCTACGCGGCGGCCAAGGGCGCCCTGCTCTCCAGCATGTACCACATGGCCGAAGAGCTCGGACCGAAGAAGATCCGCGTGAACATGGTGATCCCGACCTGGATGTGGGGCCCGATGGTCGAGCTCTACGTGAACTGGCAGGCGAAGGAGCGCGGCGTCGAAGCCGACGTCGTGAAGCGCGAGATCACGGACAACATGGCCCTCGACGAGATCCCGGCCGACGAGGACGTCGCCGAGGCCGTGGTGTTCTTCTGCTCGGACCGCGCGCGCATGATCACCGGCGAGACGCTCATGGTGAACGCCGGCGAGCTGTACCGGGACTAGCCAGGCCTAGGGAACGTTCGGCAGCACCTTCTCGGTGTAGAGCTTCAGGCTCTTCCAGCCTTCTTCGGGCGGGGTCCCACCGCAGAGCGGGTAGAGGACGAAGGGCGCGAAGGCCCCCTTCTCCCGCCCCCACTCGATGCACTCTTCCGGCGACTTCACGACGTAGCGGCCCTCGGCCCGCAGCTCGTCGATCGTCTTCGCGTCCGAGTGGACCGCGGAGCGCTGACTCGAAGGCTGCCAGGACGCGTAGGTCACGGCGTCGTGGAGCAGGTACGGGCCGACCCGTTCCCAGGCCTCGTCGACGTCCTCGGCCACCACGAGCAGCTCCGTCTCCCCCGGCGGCAGCAGGACCGGCATCTTCCCGAGCCGTTCGCACTCGCTCTTGTACAGCGCGTTCGCTTCCTCGTTGTTCGAGCCGGGCTGGAAGGGCAAGCCGAACCGGGCGGCCCGCCGCGCGGCGTTCTTCGCCATGCCGCCGACGAAGACCGGCGGATGCGGCTCGGTGAACGGCCGCGGCGAGAGGCGCACCTGGCGCCCCTGCCACTCGAAGGGCTCGCCACTCCAGCACGCCTGGAGCGCTTCGAGGCACTCGTCGAAGAGCTTCCCGCGCCCCTTCCAATCCTTGCCGAACATGTCGTACTCGGCCTCGCGGTAGCCCATGCCCGCGGTGATGCCGATGCGGCCGCCGCTCGCGAGGTCGAGCACGGCGAGATCCTCGGCCACCCGGATCGGATCGTGGAGCGGCAGGAGGAGCGCCGCGATGCCGACGCGGATCCGCTCGGTGCGGCCGAGCACGCAGCCCGCGAAGGCCAGCGGCGCCGGCAGGAACCCGTCGTCCGTCCCGTGATGCTCCGAGAGCACGATCGAGTCGAAGCCGTTCTGGTCGCAGTACGTCGACATCTCGAGGGCGGCGGCGTAGAGGTCGCGGGCGCTCGCGGGGGAGAAGTCCGGGGCGCGCATGTCGAGGCGAAGGAGGCTCAGGGCCATGTCGTTCCTTTCAGTCGGCCGCCGCGCGCCCGCAGACGAGCGGCAGGTCCAGGTAGGTCTTGATGCCGGGGTCGGCCGCGCACACGTAGGGCACCGCGTTCACGCAGTGCATGGCGGTGGCCGCGATCCCCGGGTTGCGGTCGAGGTCCTTGCCGAGCTCGGGCGGGTGCAGGCCGTGGAACGTCAGCGAGACGGGCGGGTCGGCATCGAGCTCGATCTCGAAGCGCTCCTCCCCGAGCCGCCACGGCGGGTCGAGGTGCTCCTCGCCCATCAGCCAGTTCGTGCGCACCGTGACGACGGCCCGGCCCGCGACCGTGCCCTCCCAGGTGAAGCGCTGGGCCGCGACCGTACCGGGCTCGAGAGGCCCGACGGGCGTTTCGATCCGCTCGGTCGCCACCGCCATCTCGTGGCGGGTGCGCTTCTCGGCATCGAGCTTCATCCCGAGCCCCGCGGCCACCATGTCGATGGACTGGCCGAACCCCCCGCCGAGGAGGCCGAGCATGGGGCTCGTCGCCGCCTGCTCGGGCGGCTTCCCGAACTGCATGACCTCGCGCACGACGAACTCGGCGGGGTAGTTGCGCAGGTCCGAAAACTCCTCGGCGCGCACGTGCCGCACGTTGCGCGCGAGGGCCGACGCCATCAGCGGGAACCGCTCGGTGATCCCGCCCGGGTGGATGCCGGTGCCGTGCAGCGTGGATCCGCCCGCGCGGCAGGCGGCCTCGACCTCGCGCGTGTCCGGGCCCGCCGCCGGGAAGAACCAGCCGAGCGGCGTCACGACGTTCTTGCCCGAGGCGAGCAGGCGGCAGACCTCCTCGGGATTCGCGAGGACCGGGCTGTAGACGACGCAGTCGGCTTCGAGGGCGACGAGCGCGTCGGCGTCCCGGGTGGCGGCCACGCCGAGGGGCGCGATTCCGGCGAGTTCCCCGGCGTCGCGCCCTTCCTTCTCTTCCGAGTGGACCCAGCAGCCCACGAGATCGAGCTCCGGGTGGGCCGCCACGCCCTCGATCGCGGCGCGGCCGACGCCGCCGGTCGCCCACTGGATCACGCGCCAGGTCATGACCGGCTCGTCCTCACGCTCTGTGCAGCCCGTGCATGGCCCCATCATGCGTCAGACGGCCCCGCGCTGCATCTTTTTTAGAACGTGTTCTACCTCCAGTGGACACCGTAAATTTACGATGTAATGTACAGCCATGCCGCGAACCCTCAGCCAGGACGAGATCGAGAGCTTCCGCACCGAACTCTGCGACGTCGCCACCCGCCAGTTCGCCGAGTCCGGCTACGAGGGCGTGACCCTGCGCGGGATGGCCCGGGCCCTCGGCGTGAGCGCCATGACCCCCTACCGCTATTTCCAGAACAAGGACGAGATCTTCGCCGCCGTCCGCCGGGCCGCCTTCGACCGCTTTGGCGACCACATGCAGGTCGTCTACGAGGCGACCGAGGGGCTCCCGGCCCTCGAGCAGCTGCGCGCCGGCGGCCGGGGCTACCTCGATTTCGCCGTCAAGGAGCCGCACGCCTACCGGATCATGTTCGAGATCGACCATCTCGAGTCCGACGAGACCGCCCGGCTCGAGAACCTCGACCGCTGCTGGCGGCCGCTCCTCGAGGTCACCGAACGCTGCGTGCGCGAGGGCAGCCTGGTCGGTGACCCGCTGACCATCGCCCACCTGTGCTGGGTCGGCCTGCACGGACTGGTCACGCTGCATCTGTCGAACAAACTCCAGAACGGGCGGTCCTTCGACGAGCTCGTCGAGCCGGCCATCGATGTCGTCCTGCGCGGCGCCGCACCCACGGCGCTCGCCGGAGCCGAATCCCGGTGATCCCGGCCCCTACGTACTTCGCCTTCCTGCGCGGCGCCGCGCCCACGTCGCTCGCTGTAGGAGAATCCAGATGAAACTGCTTCGCATCGGCCTCGTCGTCGTCGCGGTCGCCGCCGCCTCCGGGCTCTGGTGGACCGCGCGTGGCCCCTCCGCCGCCGTCCCCTCGGAGACCACCGAGGAAGACGCCGGGAGCCTGCGGCTCCCGGTGGTGGGCCTCGAGGTCTCGGCCCTCGACGGCTACCGCGTGGCCACGCGCTACTCGGGCCGCATCGTGGCCCGCCGCCGGAGCGAGCTCGGCTTCGACCGCGGAGGGCGGCTGCTGTCCGTCGAGGTCGACGAAGGCGACCGCGTCGAAGCGGGCCAGCGCCTGGCGAGCCTCGACGCCCGGGAGCTGCGGGCCCGCCGCCGCGAGCTCGACGCCCAGGTCGCCGCCAGCCGCGCCCGGGTGAAGGAGATGGAGGCCCGGCTCTCCCTCGCCGAACGCACCACCGAGCGGCGTCGCGAACTCCTCGCGCGCGAGAGCATCTCCGCCCAGCGCTTCGACGAATCGCGCTTCGAGCAGGAGGCGCTCGCCGCCCAGCTCGCGGCGGCCCGCGCCGACATCGCCGCCACGCGGAGCGCCCGGACGAGCGTCGACGTGGCGCTCGACCTCTCGAACCTGGTCGCCCCCTACGCCGGAAGCATCACCGCCCGCAGCGCCGACGAGGGCACGGTGGTCTCCCCGGGCCAGCACCTCCTGACCCTCGTCGAGGACGGCGTCCTCGAGGTGCGCGTCGGTCTGCCGCCCGAGGTCGCCGCCGGGCTCTCGGCCGGGACCGTGCACGAGCTGGAGGTCGCCGGCGCGATGCACCCGGCGCGGCTCCACGCGCTGCTCGAAACCGTCGAGACCGACACGCGCACGGTCACCGCCGTCTTCCGCTTCGAGGACGGGCCGGCCGGCGTGCGGGACGGCGAGCTCGCGCGCGTCGCCATCGAAACCGAGCACCCCGGCCGCGGCTTCTGGCTGCCGATCTCGGCGCTCACGGAGAGCCGCCGCGGGCTCTGGTCCGCCTTCGCCCTCGAAGGGGACCGGCCCGGGAACCTGCGCGTCTCCCGGCGCACGCTCGAGGTCATCCACGCCGAGGCCGACCGCGTCTTCGTGCGCGGGACGCTCACGGACGGGGAGTGGGTGGTGGCTTCGGGGCTCCACCGGCTCGTGCCGGGCCAGCGGGTGAGACGGATCGAGGGCGAACCCGAGCCAGGCCGAGCCAGGTCGGAAGCGAAGGAGACGGAAGCGCGCGCCGCCGGGATGACGCCGTGAACGACCTCTTCTACCGCAACCCCCGGCTCACGGTCCTGGCCCTCGGTCTGATCCTCGTCGCCGGCCTCGCCGCACTCCAGAGTCTCCCACGCCAGGAGGACCCGACCCTCGCCCGCCGCTTCGGCACGGTCACGACCCATTTCCCGGGCGCGAGCGCGCTGCGCGTCGAGACCCTCGTGACGGACAAGATCGAGGCCGAGCTCCAGGAACTTCACGAGATCCGGGAGATCGACTCGGACTCCCGCACGGGCATCTCGTTCATCCGCCTCGAACTCGACGAACAGTACGAGGAGGAGGACGTCGACGAAATCTGGTCGAAGGTGCGCGACCGGGTCGAGCAGGCACGCGGCGAGTTCCCCGACGGCGTGCGTCCCCCGGTCTTCGAGGACCAGACCTCGACGGCGATCACCCTGCTCGTCGGCTTCACCTGGGAGCGGGACGGGCCGCCCCAGCTCGCCCTGATGACCCGCCTCGCCGACGAACTCGAGAACCGCCTGCGCAGCCTCGACGGCACCAAGGAGACGAAGCTCTACGGCGAGGCGGAGGAAGAGATCCGCGTGACGGTCTCGCCGGACGTGCTGGCCTCCGTCGGGCTGACGGCGGCGGCGGTCTCGAACGCCGTGCGGGCCGCGGACGCGAAGGTGCCGGCCGGGCAGCTCCGCCACGATACGAACGACCTCGTGATCGAGGTCGCGGGCGAACTCGACTCGCTCGCGCGCATCCGCTCGATCCCCCTGCTCGAGACGAGCGGCCGGGTCCTGCGCGTCGGCGACGTGGCGACGGTCGAACGGACCGTCCGCGAGCCGGTCGGGGACGAGGCCTGGCTCTCGGGCACCCGCGGCGTGGCGGTGAGCGCCACGATGGAGTCGAACCGGCGCGTCGACCTCTGGGCGGACGCCGCCCACGGGGTCGTCGAGGAGTACCGCCCCGAGGTCCCGGCGGGCATCGGCTACGAGGTCCTGTTCGACCAGAGCTTCTACACCGAGGAGCGTCTCGGCTCCCTGGTCGGGAACCTGCTCCTCGGGGCGGGACTCGTGGTCGCGATCCTGTTCTTCATGATGGGCGCGCGGAACGCCCTCGTCGTGGCTTCGGCGCTTCCGCTGACGGTCTGCATGGTGCTCGCCGAGCTGAACTGGCTGGGCGTCCCGCTCCACCAGACCTCGGTCACCGGCATCATCATCGCGCTCGGGCTCTTGATCGACAACGCGATCGTCGTGGTGGACGAGTACGACCTCCGCCTCCGGCGCGGCGTGACGCGCGGTCAGGCGCTGGCCGCGACCGTCGGGCACCTGCGCGTGCCGCTGTTCGCCTCGACCCTGACGACGATCCTCGCCTTCCTGCCGATCGTTCTCATGCCCGGCGGTGCCGGGGAGTTCGTCGGCCCGATCTCGATCGGCGTCGGCCTCGCCGTCGCGAGCTCCTTCCTGATCGCGATGACCCTGATCCCGGCGCTCGCCGCCTTCACGACGAGCGCCAACGCCGTGGCCCGGGCCAAGGAAGGCGAGCGCGCGCCCTTCTGGAAGGACGGCTTCACGAGCGCCCGGCTGACGGCGGCCTGGGGACGCTTCCTCGACGTCGTGCTCGCCCGCCCCTGGCTCGGCTTCGCGATCGCGGTCGTGATGCCGATCGCCGGTTTCCTCGCCGCGCGTACGCTGCCGGAGCAGTTCTTCCCGCCGAACGACCGCAACCAGTTCCAGCTCCAGCTGACCCTGCCCTCCCAGGCCTCGATCGCGGAGACCCGGCGCCAGGCGCTACGCGCACGGGAGATCGTGCACGCGCACGACGCGGTCCTCGAGAGTCACTGGTTCGTCGGCGACTCCCCGCCGCGGGTCTTCTACACGATGCTCGGCTCGTCGGAAGGCGTGAGCAGCGCCGCGGCCGCCTTCGTCACGACGAAGTCGCCGGACGCCACGGAGGGGCTCCTGCCGGAGCTCCAGCGCGAACTCATCGCGGCCTTCCCGGAGGCGCGCATCGTGGCCCTTCCCTTCGAGCAGGGTCCGCCCTTCGACGCCCCGATCGAGATCCGCATCATCGGCCCGGACCTCGCCGAGCTGCGCCGCCTCGGGGACGACGTGCGCAGCGTGCTCGCCCAGACCGACGACGTCACCTACACCGTCGCCAAGGTCTCGGCCGGCGAACCGAAGCTCCTCGTGCGCGCCGACGAAGTGCAGGCCCGGCTCGCGGGCCTGCGGCTCGACGAGATCGCGGGCCAGCTGAACGCGAGCCTCGAAGGCGCCGTCGGGGGCTCGATCCTCGAACGGACCGAGGAAATCCCCGTCCGCGTGCGGGTGCGCGGCGACCATCGCGCCTCGCTCGGCGACATCGCCGGGGACGCCCTCGTCGCCGCGGGCCGGCCGGGGGATCCGCGCGGCATCGCCGGCGTCCCCCTCGCCGCGGTCGGCGAAGTGGCACTGGTGCCGGAGCTCTCGGGGATCACGCGCCGCAACGGCGAGCGCTCGAACACGGTCCAGGCCTTCCTGCAGCCCTATACCCTGATCGCGGAATCCCTGGCCGACTTCCGCCAAAGGCTCGACGCTTCGGACTTCGTGCTCCCGGACGGCTACCGGATCGAGCTCGGCGGTGAGAGCGAGCAGCGCAGCGAAGCGCTCGCGAACCTCATGGCCTTCGCGCTGCCGCTCTTCGTGATCATGCTCGGGACGATCATCCTCTCCTTCAACTCCTTCCGGCTGGCGGGCGTGATCTTCGCCGTGGCCTTCCTCTCGATCGGCCTCGCCATGCTCGGGGTCTGGGCCTTCGGCTACCCGATGGGCTTCCTCGCGATCGTCGGGACGATGGGCCTCGTCGGGCTCGCCATCAACGACAGCATCGTCGTGCTCTCGGGGCTCCGGGGCGACCCGCGCGCCGCGCACGGGGAGATCGGCCCGACGCGAGACGTGGTGATCGAATCCTCGCGCCACATCCTCGCCACCACCTTCACCACGATCGGCGGCTTCCTTCCGCTGATCCTCTTCGGGGGCCGTTTCTGGCCGCCCCTGGCCACCGCCATCGCGGGCGGCGTGCTCGGGGCTTCGGTGCTGGCCCTCGTCTTCGTGCCGTGCGCCTACGTCTCGATCCGCCGCTACGAGACCCGGCGCGCCAAGCGGCGAGCCGAGCGAGGCGATACCCTTCCGCGCGCGGGCGCGCATCGTCCGCAAGAGGAGGGAGTCGCGTGATTCGTATCTCGTCCGCGTGGATGACAGGGATGGCCGTCGTGGTCGCCGGAGCCGCTCTCGTCGGGGCCCCGGAAGCGATGGCCGCAGAAGACAAGAACCACATCGAGTACCGGCAGAAGCTGATGTCCGGCGTCGGCTCCGACATGGGCGCCATCAGCGACATCCTGAAACACGGGCTGCCGTTCACGGCGAACGTGGCCCTCCATGCGAACCGCATGGAAGACGCGGCCGCCCTCATGGCGAGCGCCTTCGAGAAGCAGACGGCGGACCTCGCCACCGACGCCAAGGCCGAGATCTGGACGAAGCCCGGCGAGTTCCAGCAGGCGATCGACGACTTCGCCGCCGCGGCCGACGCCCTCGAAGACGCCGCCGACGACGGCGATCCCGCGGCGGTGAAGGCCGCCTTCAAGGACCTCGGCAAGTCCTGCGGCGGCTGTCACAAGCCCTTCCGCAAGCCCAAGGAAGAGTCGTACAAGAAGAAGTGAGGCCGGGCCGCCTTCGCTTCGCCGCGGCGCTCGCCGCGTGGCTCGCCTCCGCCGCGGCGGGGGCGTCCGAGCTTCCGGACCCGCTCCGGGGCGAAGCGGTCCTGCGCGCGACGGGCGGCTGCACCTGCCACACGAACTACCCGGGGGAGGGCGCAGACGCACCGGAGCTCGCGGGAGGCCGCGGGCTCGAGACGCCCTTCGGCGTCTTCTACTCGACCAACCTGACGCCGGACGCGGAGACCGGGATCGGCGAGCTCGGCGTCGAGGCCTTCATCCGCGCGATGACCGAAGGCCTGGCGCCGGACGGCTCCCACTACTTCCCGGTCTTCCCGTACCCCGCCTTCGCCTCGATGACGCGGCGGGACCTCGAAGATCTCCACGCCTACCTGATGTCGCTCCCGGCCGTGCGCCGCGCGAACCGGCCGCCGGACGCCCCGCCGCCCTTCCGCTGGCGCTTCACCGTCGCAGGCTGGAAGCTGCTGAACTTCCGGCCGCGGCCCTTCGAGCCGGATCCGGCGCGCTCGGACGCCTGGAACCGGGGCGCGTACCTGGTGAACGGCCCGGCCCACTGCGGCGAGTGCCACTCGCCGCGCACCCTCACCGGCGGGCTCGACCGAAGCCTCTTCCTGGCCGGCTCGAAGGACGGCCCCGAAGGCGAGCTCGCACCGAACATCACGCCCCACGTGGAGACCGGGATCGGCGACTGGTCCGAGGCCGACCTCACCTGGTACCTCGAGACCGGCATCAAGCCCGACGGCGACGATACGCAGGGACTCATGTCCGAGGTCATCGAGCACGGCTACGCCCACCTCCCGCCCGAAGACCTCCTGGCGATGGCGACCTACCTCCGCTCGCTCCCACCCATCGAGAACGAAGTCAAAGCCGACCCCTGAGCCGCGCGCTTCATGCGCGCGCAACCCGCCGGCAGCTTCGAAAGCAACGCTGCCACCGCTGCCGGTCGCGACGTTTCCCCTCCTCCCGAGTCGTTTCGAGAGGCCACTTTGCGCGGCGAGCTGCCGGCCTCCTGCGGTCGACTACGTCGAAACCGGACAGGGTTCGGCCCGCACCTCCTGGGAACGGGCCCCTGAGCCCCCTCTGGCCGGGCACGGCTCTTGCTCTTTCTTCGTGCACCGGGTCGAACCCGGAAGGATGGGAAAACAGAGAACGATGCCTTTCTCCTTTCAGATCTCACGCGTCGCTCGGCGGGCCTGCATGCGCGCCGAAGGCGCGATCGACCTCCGAAGCAGCCTCGACGCCGGCTATCGCCTGTTCCACGACGAGCGCATCGGCGAGGGCTTCAACGTATTGGTGGACATGCGCGGTTCGAGCTGGAAACCGAGCAGCGACGAAGCCATGGATCTCGCCACGGCGGCCGCCCACCTGCCGCGCGCCGCGAGCCGCTTCGCCCTGCTCGTCGGGAGCTGCGGGCTCGGCGCGGCCCGCATCTTCCAGGACCTCGCGAGCGCCCACGGCTTCCACGTCGAACTGTTCGAGACGACCGCGGAGGCGCACCGCTGGCTCGACATCGAGCCGCGCCGGCTCCACTGACGCGTCCGGGTTCGACCCGTCAGCCTCCCGCGACGGCCGGGAAGCAGTCCACCTCGGCTTCGGGTTCGAGCGGCGTCGCGAGGCCCTCGGGCAGGAAGCGCACCGCACGTCCGTCGATGAAGAGGTTCGCCCGCTTCGAGAGACCCCCATCGGGGCGGATCAGGTGCTCGCGGAGCTCGGGCCAGCGCGCGACGATGGCATCGAGCAGGGCGCCGGCGTCCGCCTCGGAAGCGACCTCGACGTCCGCCTCCTTGCCGCCCACGATGGGCCGGAACGTCGCGTAGAAGCGGACGCGGACGGCTCGTCCCGCCCGCGGACCACCCTCCCCTTCGCTCAAACCACGCCGAGCTCGCGCAGCTTCGCGTCCGGGACGACGCCGTCCTGCCAGCCGCGCACGGCGTAGTACTCCTCGAGCATCGGCGCGAGCTCCGAGACGTGCCCCTTGCTCCCCGGCTCGGTCGATGCCTCTTCGGTGAAGCGCGCGGGAAGCGTGTCCGAGCCCTCGCGGAAGCCGGCCCGGTTGTTGTAGTGGCGCTCGAGGTTGTAGATCCGTTCGCCGGCCGCCATCACGTCGTCCGGCGTGAAGGCCCGGCCCATCGCGACGGCGTACTGGTCCGCGTACTCCCCGGCGCCTTCGGCGAAGGCGCTGAACTTGCACAGATCGAGGCTGTCCGAGAAGGCGTGGAGATCCTGGAAGATCTTCACGAGCTCCCCCTTCCCCCGCCACTCGAGCGGGTCGAGCGGCTCCGCTTCGCCGGGTACCACGCCGAGCTCCGCGGCCGCGACGTAGGCCCGCAGGTGACACGCCCCCCGGTTGCTCGTCGCGTAGCCGAGGCCCATGCCCTTCAAGCCGCGCGGGTCGTAGGCCGGAACGGACTGTCCCTTCGCGTGCATCGCCAGCTCCGGGTGTCCGAGCGCGGCCGCGGCCCGGGCGACCCCTTCCGCCAACGGCTGGCCCTCGCCTTCGCACAGACCGATGGCGTCCGTGAGGCGCACCATCGCTTCGGTGTCGCCCCAGGCGAGGCCGTCGCCCTTCACGTAGCCGCGCTCGGTCGCCTCCATGTACATCGAGAGGACGTTGCCGAGTTCGATCGGATCGAAGCCGTAGTCGTTGCTCTGGTCGATCAGCTTCGCGATGGCGTTGACGTCGTCGTTGTCGCAGTTCGAGCCCAGGGACCACGCGGGCTCGTACTCGACGCTCTCCATGCGCAGCCCCTTCCACGGCCCTTCCTTCACCTCGACCTCCTTCTTGCACGCGACCGGACAGGCGTGGCAGGTCGGGTCGTTCGTGAGGATGGTCTCCTTCACGTGCTCGCCGCTGATCGCCTCGGCGCGGTCGCCGAAGGAGGTGGTCTGGCTGTTGCGGGTCCCGAGGGCGCCGATGCGGTTGGTGACGTTCATCAGCACGTTCGTGCCGTAGACCGAGAGCCCGCCCTTGCGGGGGCTCGTGATGTTGACCTCGTCGCGAATCGTGTCGAGCGCCTCGCGACGGACGGCCTTCCAGCGGTCCGGATCGTCGACGTCGCTCTTGGCGAGGCCCGCGCGGATCACGATCGCCTTCAGGTTCTTCGCGCCGCCGACGGCGCCGGTGCCGCCGCGCCCGAAGGCACGATCGTCCTCGTTCACCCAGGCCGCGAAGCGGTTCCCGCGCTCCCCGGCCTGCCCGATCGCGTTCACCGAGAGGTTCTTCTTCCCGTAGCGCTTCTGGAAGAACGCCACGGTCTCGTGGATGCCGCGGCCCCAGACCTCCGAAGCGTCGCGCAGCTCGATCTCGCCGTTCTCGATGAAGGCGTAGACCGGATGCGCCGAACGCCCCTCGAAGACCAGACCGTCGAAACCCGCCCAGCGCAGGCGCGCACCGCTCCATCCGCCCTGGTGGCTGTCGGTCACCGTGCCGGTGAGCGGCGACTTCGTCACGCACGCCCAGCGCCCGCTCATGCTCGCCTCCGAGCCGGTGAGCGGGCCGTTCATGAAGCACAGGACGTTGTCGGGGCCGAGCGGGTCGACCTCCGGGCCCGCCTCGAGCACGTAACGAACGCCCAGGCCACGCGCGCCGATGTACTTCTCGACCCACTCCGGGGGCGCGGGACGCCGCTCGAAACGGCCGGCCGCGAGGTCGACGTGGGCGATGTCCTGGCCGAAATTCGAAAGGCGCATGGCTCCCTCCTTCGCTGGCGCTCCATCCTACGCCGGCCGGCGGGGGGAAGGAAGCGTCAGTCGCCGAACCCCGGGGAGATCGTCAGTCGCCGATCTGGAGCGTCGGGCTCGGCTTCTCGATCAGGTCCGCGTAGAAGTCGTTGCCCTTGTCGTCGACGACGATGAAGGCGGGGAAGTCCTCGACCTCGATGCGCCAGATCGCCTCCATGCCGAGCTCCGGGAACTCGTGGACCTCGACTTTCTTGATCGAGTGCTCGGCCAGGCGCGCGGCGGGGCCGCCGATCGAGCCGAGGTAGAAGCCCCCGAACTTCCTGCAGGCGTCACGGACCTGCTTCGACCGGTTGCCCTTGGCGAGCATCACCATGCTCCCGCCCTGCTCCTGGAAGAGGCCGACGTAGGAGTCCATGCGCCCGGCCGTGGTCGGGCCGAAGGAGCCGGAGGCCAGACCTTCGGGCGTCTTCGCGGGGCCCGCGTAGTAGATGCAGTGGTCCTTGAAGTACTGGGGCAGCTCTTCGCCGGCGTCGAGGCGCTCCTTCAGCTTCGCGTGGGCGATGTCGCGGGCGACGATCATCGGACCGGTGAGCGAGAGCTGGGTGGTGACTTCGTGCTTCGAGAGCTCGGCACGGATCTCGTCCATGGGGCGCGTCAGGTCGATCTTGACGATCTCCCCGGAGAGCTCGGCCTCGGTCACCTCGGGCAGGTACTTGGCGGGCTGCTCCTCGAGCTGCTCGAGGAAGAGCCCCTCCCGGGTGATCTTCGCGAGGATCTGGCGGTCCGCGGAGCAGGAAACGCCGAGCCCGACCGGGCAGGAGGCGCCGTGACGCGGCAGGCGGATCACCCGCACGTCGTGGGCGAAGTACTTCCCGCCGAACTGGGCCCCGATGCCGGTCTCGTTGCAGAGCTTCAGCACCTTCTCCTCGAGGTCGAGGTCCCGGAAGGCACGCCCCATGGCGTTCCCGGTGGTCGGCAGGCGGTCGAGGTAGCGCGTCGAAGCGAGCTTCGCCGTCTTCATGGTGAACTCCGCCGAGGTGCCGCCGATCACGAGCGCCAGGTGGTACGGCGGACAGGCCGACGTCCCGATCGTGCGGATCTTCTCCGCGACGAAGTTCAGCAGGGACTCGGGATTCAGGAGCGCCTTCGTCTCCTGGTAGAGGAAGGACTTGTTGGCCGAGCCGCCGCCCTTGGTGATGAACATCAGCTCGTACTCGTCACCGGGCTCGGCGTACACCTCGATCTGGGCGGGGAGGTTCGTCCCGGTGTTCTTCTCCTGATAGACGTCGAGGGGCGCCATCTGGGAGAAGCGGAGGTTCAGCTCCTGGTACGCGCGGAAGATGCCGCGGGAGAACCACTCGGCGTCGTCGCAGCCGGTGAAGACGTTCTCGCCCTTGTGGCCCATGACGATCGCGGTGCCGGTGTCCTGGCAGCCGGGCAGCACGCGGCCCGCCGCGATGTTCGCGTTCTTCAGGAGCTCGAGCGCGACGAAGCGGTCGTTCTGGGAGGCCTCAGGGTCGTCGAGGATGCGGCGAAGCTGCGCGAGATGCCCCGGGCGCAGCAGGTGCGAAACGTCCTCGATGGCGGCGCGGGTGAGGCGCTCGAGCGCCTCGGGCTCGACCTTCAGGATCTCGCGGCCGTCGAGTTCGACGACGGAAACGCCCTCGCTCCCGAGCGAGCGGTACTGCGTCTCGTCCTCGGACAGCTCGAACAACTCCTGGTACTGGAACTCGGCCATGGACCTTCCCCTGCCTTGAAAACGACGTGACCCGCCGAGCCGGACGGCTCGACGGGTCACAACCTAGCACCGGTGAAGGTCGCGCGAGGCTCGGGAGGTCACTCCTCGCGCATCTTCGCGAGCCAGTGGTCCATCTGGCGGCCGGCCGCCTCCCGCCCGCCGAGGCCGAAGGAGAGCGCGAACGCCACGGCGAGGGCGCCGAGCGTCAGCCCGAAGGCCAGATTGACGATGTCGTTGGCGAGGCCCATGGCGCGCAGGCCCATCGCCACGACCATGCCGAGGATGCCGAAGCGGACCACCCGGGCCATGGCCTGGGCTCCTTCCCCGCCCATGCGCTCGGTCGCGTCGACGGCGACGTTCGAGATCCAGATCCCCGTGCAGATGATCACGATGCCGAGCAGGACCTGGGCGCCGAAGGCGATCAGCTGGGAGACGAGGGCCGAGACCTGCCCGAAGCCGAGCTGCCCTGCCGCTTCCGTCACCGCGAAGAGCATGACGAAGAACACCAGGGCGCGGCCCGCGATGCGCGAGAGCCGCTCGCCTTCCGGGACGATCTGGGCGACGCCCATGCGCTCGGGCAGCGCGTCGAAGCCGAAGCCCGCGAGCAGACTCGAGAGCAGCTCCGCGACGAACTGCGCCACGTACCACGAGACGGTGAGGATCACCGCGGCGCCGAACAGCGGCGGGATCGCGGCCATGAACTCGCCGAGCATCTGGGTCGCCGGGCCCGAGATCGCTTCGATCTTCAGCGCGTCGAGGGCCGCGACGAGGGCGGGCACCAGGACGAAGACGTAGACGAGCAGGCTCGCGACGCCCGAGATGCGCTGGTCGCCGGCGAGGCCGGCGCGCTCGCCCGCAGCGTCGATGCCCGTGGCCTCGAGCAGGCTCCGGACGACGTCGCGCAGGATGCGTGCCAGCAGGTAGCCGACGCCGCCGATGACCGCGGCGGAGAAGACGTTCGGGAGCATCCCGAGCACCTCGCCGACCATGTTCTCCACCGGCGCGAGCAGCCCGCGCAGCTCGAGCGCGCCGAGGGCAGCCGGCAGGAAGAGCAGGATCACGAGCCAGTAGAGGACGTTCCCCAGGCTCATCGCGAGCGGCGCCGCATCCGCCTCGCGGGCCAGGCGCTCGTCGAGGGTGGTCGCGGCGAGGGCGCGTTCGGCGACGGCGCGCAGGACCGTCGCCACGACCCAGGCCACGAGCAGGATCGCGGCCGCCGCGATGCCCTTCGGCAGGAACGCGAAGAACTGGTCGACGAAGGTCTGGAGCGTCGTCGAGACGTTCTGGAGCGCGAGGGCGTTGAAGAAGGCGATGCCCGTCATCGCCATGACGACCCAGTAGCCGATCCGCGCGACGACGTTCTGGGCACCGACGTTGCGGCCCGCGCTCTCTTCGATGCGGCGGTCGAGGCCGATCGCGTCGAGGGAGCGGCGCAGGCCCGCGCGCACGAGCAGCGCGACGAACCAGCCGACCACCAGGATGGCGAGGGCGCCGAGCAGCGCCGGCAGGGTCGCGCCGAGCGTGCCCTGGAGACTTTGAACGAGCATTTCCAGGTCCATGGGAACCTCCGATCTCTGGGAGGTTCAATGCGGACCGGCGGGAAGCCGTCACAGGCGCGGAACGGCTCAGGAAACGAGAACCCGGCCTTTCCGCGCCTTGCCCGTCACCGTTGCGTGTTGTTTGCCACGCGCCTGGAATGCCCGGCGGGCTTCAGTCTTCGCGGCAGAGGATGAACCAGCCGAGCACGTTCTTCTCGTTCTTGTGCGCTTCGCCGATCGAGACGTGGTTCGAGACGCGGCGCATGTAGTCGCGCGTCTTGTCGTAGACGAAGCGCTGCAGGCCGCTCGAGTTCGGCTTCACGGCCGGCCAGCCCGTGGCGACGTCGCCCTCGGGCACCTGGAAGTAGTCGACCACGATGGCGCCGCGCGGGTCGCGCCCGCCGTCCGCGGTCTCGTGCGCGACGAAGTAGCCCGGCCCGATCAGCGGCCGCACGACGGTTTCGTTGTAGCCGTAGAGGGCGTCGCCGCGGTCGGCCGGACGGCACCAGCGCTTCTGGAAGTTGCGAAAGGCCGGCTGGCTGTTCTTCCCGTGGTGGATCACCTCGGCGAGCGCCGACTTCGCGGCCGGCACGAAGAACTCGAAGTCGAGGGGCGGCGAATCCGCCGCCGCCCGGAAGAGCTTCTTCTGATCGCTCGCCGAGAGCTCCTGGGTCTCGGTCAGGCGCTGCCCGTGCGAGAGCGAATCGAGGTGCTGGGCGATCTCGAGAATCTTGGCATCGCCGCGGATCATCTGGGACAACGTCATGGCTGGACCTCCGCGGGGACTCTAGCGCGGAGGACGGCCCACACCTCGGACGGCTGGATCGTCGCGAGGCGTTCGTCGACGCGGCTCGCCACGGGCTCGAACTCCCGGAGCGCGGGCGGCGGAGCGAGCACGGTCGGCTCGGCCCCGGCCGGGGCGAGCCCGAGCGCACCGCCGCCGGTCACCGTCACGACCCACCGGCCCTCGCCGAGGGTCCGGTAGGCCGCCTTGCCGTACTGGGCATTCGCCTCCTGCCAATCGATCGCGAGCAGCGCCGGGTCGACGAGCACGCCCTCCCGCGGCGGCACGTCGTCGGCGAAGACCCGCCGGACGAAGAGGCGGCCGTCGACCAGGGCGTAGTCGACGTAGATCTCCGAGGTCGGGTCGTAGGGCGTCGGGATCTCCCGCAGCTCGCCGTGTGCGCCCCGCACCACGACGGAGAGGCTGCCGTCGCGCACCACGAGTTCGGTCACCGCCGTTCGCGCCACGAGCGCCTCGTAGCGCCCGTGCAGGTCGCGGTAGTCCTCGGCCAGCAGGTCGAGGCGCCCGCGCAGGATCTCGTCGGCCAGCTGGGCGCGCAGCAGCCCGTAGCCCGCAACCCCGGCCAGCGCGAGGCCACCGAGGACGAAGACCCAGCCCACGCCGCGCACCAATCCGCGTATCATGCTCATCGCGTATCCCCCCGAGCCCGAGCGTAGCGCGAAGCGCGCGCGACCCTTTCACGGAGGAACCATGAGCTCCGACGTCGTACTCACCGACGAACCCGCCCCGGCCGTCCGGCGCATCACGCTGAACCGGCCCGAGAAACGCAACGCTCTCGACCACGCCCTGCGCGGCGGCGTCCTCGAAGCGCTCCGCGAAGCCGACGCGGACCCCGAGGTGCGCGTGATGATCGTGCGCGGCGCGGGGAAATGCTTCTCCTCGGGCTACGACCTCGCCGGCGGAAGCGCCGGCCAGGAGTTCCCGTGGTACACGGCGGGGGGCGACGGCCACTGGCCGCGCCACGTCACCCAGGGCTGGATGAGCATCTGGGAGCTCGCGAAGCCCGTGATCGCCCAGGTCCACGGCTACTGCCTGGCGGGCGGCAGCGAGCTCGCGACCTGCTGCGACCTCGTCTACATGGCCCACGATGCGCAGATGGGATATCCGGCCGTGCGCTTCGGCGTGCCGGACAACCACTTCCACGCCTGGTTCGTCGGCATGCGCAAGGCGATGGAGATGATGCTCACCGGCGACTCCATCGACGGCCACGAGGCCAAGCGGCTCGGCTGGGCGAACGACACCTTCCCGGCCGAAGAGCTCGAGGCGCGCGTGCTCGACGTCGCCAAGCGCATCGTCGGCGTTCCCGAGGATCTCGTTCAGCTGAACAAGCGCGTCGTGCACCGCCAGATGGAGATCATGGGCCTTCACACGGGCATCCGCGCCGGCTCGGAACTCTGTGCCCTCGGCACGCACCAGAAGAGCCTGCACGAGTTCATGGCCAAGGTCGCCAGACAGGGACTCACCGCCACACTCCAGGAACGCGACCAGCCCTTCGGCGACTACCGGACGAAGGACGCCGCCGAGAGCTGAGCCGCCGGCAGCGAGGGATCTGCTGCCTTCCCTTCGCGGCGGGCGCTGGCATAGACTGGACCCATGGTATCGCTTCGTGTCCGGCTCCTTCTCCCGCTCTCGATGCTCTTGCTCCTGGCAGCTGGTCGGGCAGAGGCCGGGCCCTGGCCGCCGCTCGCGACCGACGTCGCCGCCCTCTCGCAGGTCGATCTCTGGCTGAAGGAGTGGCACCTCTCCGCGGATGCCGAAGCCGCCGCGCAGAACCCGCGCCCGGAGATCGGCCGTCTGAAGACCCGCTTCCTCGACCAGCAGGTCAAGAAGCGGCCCGGCGAAACGAACGTGCGCGTCGCGCGGGGCCTGCACCACCTCCAGCGTGGACGTGTCGGCAAGGCCATCAAGGACTTCGACCACGCGATCTCGAAGGAGCCGAAGAGCGCAGCCGCGCTCTACCACCGCGGGCTCGCGCGAGAGCGGCAGGGGAACTGGGCCAAGGCCCGGGCGGACTACGAAGCCGCTGCGTCCGCTGCACCCGAGAGTGCCTGGGCGGACGCCGCCGTCGCCAACCTCGCGACGCTCGACGAAGCGAGCGCCGCCCAGCGCAAGGTCATCGCGAAGCACGGCATGCCCGATGACTTCGCGATCTACGTCGCGGCCAACAAGGCGAAGACCAAGCTCGTCGTGCGGACGGAGATCTGGACCTACCACCGGCTCGGACGCGAGTTCACCTTCGTCGAGGGCCGCCTCTTCGACGAGCAGCGCTTCAAGGCGGACAAGGTCGAAGCCCTCGTGCCCCTCGTCCGGCCCTACCAGTTCCTGAACGGCATGCGCTTCGCCGACATGTCGCAGCTGATCCGCGAAGAGAAGTACCAGTACATGGAGCTCACCGATGCGGTGATGAAGGCCGGCGAGGTCGTCGTCACCGGGCAGCTCTCGGTGGGGTTCAAGGACGGCGGCCTCTTCTACGTGCGCGCCAACCCCCTGGTGCTGCAATGAAGCGCTTCATGCTCGTCGTGGCGCTCCTCGCCTTCGTCCCTCCCGACGCGGTCGCGAACCCGGAGGGAACCTCCCCGACGGTCTCGCGCCTGCAGAGCACGCTCGAGACGATGCGTCAGCAGCGTGCGGCGGCGGACCAGGAGCGGGGCGGGAACCTCGGCCAGCTGAACGAGGAGCGGCGGCAGGCGGCGGCCGCGGAAGCCGCCCGGCTGGCGGCGCGGCGCGCGGCCCGCCGGCGGCGCAGCCGCGGCTTCCCGCTCGTCGTGTTCGTCCGCGAGGTCGGTCACGGACTGTTCGGCGAAGACGGCGCCGTCCGCGGAGCGACGACGGTGGCCCGGGGTGTCCAGAACGAGGTCCGCAACGCCGCGCGCCACGTCTCCGGGCCGGTCGGTCACGTGTTCGAACAGGTGGATCGCATCCGCAACCGCGTGCTCGAGATCGCCAAGCGCCCGCTGCGGCCGATCTTCGACCGCACCGGCGAGGTCGGCGCGCTGCTCGAGGAATACTTCGACGCCGAGGTCGGCGGACGGCTCGACGCCCACATCGACCGCACCGGCGTCGCCCGGACCCGCCGGCGCATCGAACGCGGGGCGACCCGGCTGAACGACCGGCTCGAGGAACTCTCGGGCATGCTCGACCGGATCGACGCCGACCGGCAGGACATCGACTCGCTCTGGCAGTTCATCACGGGCATCGACAACCCGCGGGCGCGGGAGATCCTTCGCCAGCTCGCCGAGGACCGCCTCGGCGTCGACTTCGACGACATGACGACGGAGAACGGCGGGCCCGGCGGCGATGCCGCCCGCGAGAACGTCCGCCGCGGCGCCGCGGGGCGGAGCCCGATCGTCACGCCGGGTGCAACCGGGCCGAAGGTGCCGATGGAAGGCCGCGGCCGGCCGCCCTCCCCGCCTCGCGTCGAAGGGCGCGGCATGGGCCGAATGGGGCGCTGACCGGGAACGTTCAGGCCGCCGCAACCGCCAGGTGACTGTGGCCGAACCAGACCTCGTGCCGGTCGAGGCGCGACACCGGCGCGTGTTCCCCCCGCGAAAAGGCCCGCGCGCCCTGCCACCATCCCGAAACGACGTAGTGCCTGCCATCGGGGTGCAGCACCACGCCGCGCGGCTGCCGCAGACCCAGGCGATCCGTGCGGAGGACGCGACGGACGGCGCCGTCCTCTCCCGAGAAGACCACCACCGCGTGCCGGGTCGGATAGGTCGCGATGACTTCGTCGTGGGCCGGGTCGTAGACGATGCTCTGGCCGTAGCGCATGAAGAGCGGGTCCTCGGTGAACGACTCCGTCGCCCGGGAGGGACCCTCCGTGAGCTCGTAGCGCAGGAGCGGCGAAGGCAGGTACCCGATCTCTTCGCCGCCGGAGTAGACGTCCGCTTCGTAGACGCCTTCCTCCCAGTCGCGCATGGACTTCTGCCCCTCTCCGAAGCTCTCCATCCGCGCCGAGATCGCGAACACGCGCGAGAGGCTGTGGGCCGCGAGGTGACGGACCTCGTGGCGCGGGTCCGGGTTTCGGACCTCGTGGACGAGCCGCCCGCTCGCGAGCTCGATCACGGTCAGGCTCGGTGCGACGCGATGGAGCAGCCCGTCGCGCCAGGTGCCGTCGGGCCAGAGCGTCTTGCCGTAGTTCGCCACGGCGACGTGCCGGCCGTCCGCGGTGAGACCGATCTCGTGGGGCGCCATGCCGCGGCAATCGAAGGCTTCGAGCAGCGCGAAGGTCTCCGGGTCGCGCAGGGTGATGCGGCCGTGGTGATCCTCGGGCTTGCCCGTGTACGCCCGCCACTCCCGCCTTTCCGCGATCACGAGCGGGCCGCCTTCGGGCAGATAGAAGGCGTGCCCCGCGCCGATGAAGCCCTCTCCGTGGGAGTGGATGCCGCGGGACTCGAGCGTTTCGGGCGAGAACGCGACGCAGTGGCCGTCGTTCAGGCTGTTGAACACGCCGTGTTGGCCGTCCGGGGAGATCGTGATCTCGTGGCCGGCCACGGGGAAGAGCGCGCGGCGGACCGAGCCGTCGCCTTCGTCGACCCGGGTCAGGAGCGAGAGGGCGCCCTGCCAATCTCGCGGGACCGCGGCAGTGAGCGCCGGATCCTCGCGCACGGGGCGCCCCCGGTGGTAGGCCCGATCCGGTGCATACCCGGGCACGAAGTAGGTCGCGGTCTTCGCGGGAGCAACTTCCGCGCGCCCGAGACGCGACCCCGCGAGCCCGAGGGCCACGCTGCCTAGCGCGCCCTTCAGAAGGGCCCGCCGCCCGAGCGGCCTCATCCCTCCGGCTCGAAGGGGACGAGACCGCCGCTTTCGAGCAGACCGACGCGCTTGGAACGGCCCCGCTCGTCCGTGACGGCGGCGTGGAAGTAGCGGGGCTTCTTCGCGCCGAAGGCGAAGGTCGATCGCAGCGCGGCAGCGTGCCACCGCTCGCGCGAGAACACCGTCAGCCCGGCTTCGGTGCGCTTGGGCTTCTTCTTCTTCCTGGTCTCGTCGGAGACGAAGAACCCCTTCCCGGGCGGGAGGCGGTCGAGCAGGACGGCGAACACGACGTACTCGCGCGGCGCCTCGTCGACCCGCGTCGGGTCGACGCCGTTCTTCCTCAGGAATGAAACGAGCCGATGGGGCTCGTAGGCGCCGCCGAGGAACTCCGCGGGCACCTTCGCCGCCTCGACCGCGGCGAACGCGACCCGCGGCGCCTCGAGGAAGCGGGCCTGCGCGTGACTCTCCTCGACGACGTAGCGTCCCTTCTCGGTGCGGTAGCGGGCCGCGAAGTCGTTGATCGCCCGGAAGCCGAGAGGGCTCTCGTGGGTCAGCGTGCCGAACACGCGCCGGCCTCCCTCCTGCGCGACCTCCTCGCCCGCGATCGTGACGTCGGCGAGGCGCATGCCGGCGGCATGGACATCCGGGTCCAGCCTGGGGCGTGCGGCTTCTGCGGCGAAGCGCACGCGGCCGATCTTCTCCGGCCGGGCCACGCCCTCGAGCGCCCAGGCCACCGTCTGACTCACGTGGAGCGAGTCGAGGCCCGCGGCCACGGCCGCGTCGTCGACGGGTTCGGCCCCGGCCGCGGGAAGCCCCACGAAGAGAGTGAGCAGACCGAACACGAGGGAGAAAGCGTGGCGGGCGCCCCGCCGGCGGAACTCCGTCACTTGATCGGCCCCCGCCAGCCGGCCGGCGAGGAGGGTCCGAAACCGGGGTGCGAGCTCTCCGTTCGCGCGTTGGCGCCCGAGGTCTTCACCCCGCCGCGCTTCTTCTCGTTCTCGAACAGGAAGGTGAGATCGGCCTCGCCGATCGCGCGGGCGCCTTCCTTGGTCCCGGCCCGAACCACGAATCCGACGACCGGATTCCCAGTGGCCGCCCCGGCGAGCTCGCCGAGCCCCTGGTAGACGACCTCCCGGCCGGTCCGCTGGGAATCCCTCGAACGGACGAACACTTCGGTCGTCCCCTCCGTGCCGCGGAAAAGCGCGCCTGCGGCGAGACCCCCTGCCGGACCGAAGAAGGCGGTGCCGGTGAGTACGGCGACGAGCGCGCCTCCGTACTTGATCACGCGGATGATGTTGTACGAGCCCTGGTGGTTGTTGAGATCGTTCTGGGCGCGCCGCAGCTCCGCGTTGAGCTCGGCGATGAGCTGCTCGTCCGAGATCGGGCCCATGCGCGGAATCGAGCGGCGGCGGAGCGAGTTCAGGATCGCCTGGCTCACGCCCGGCGGCATGCCCGGCAGGATCGTCCCGGGCGGCAGGCTCGGGGGCGGACCGGTCGGCGGCATGGGCATGCGGATCGGGCCCCGGCCGCGCCCTTCCATGCTGCGGCCGCGGCCCTCCATGGCCAGGGCGGGGAGGCTCATCTGAAACGCGGCGAGACCGAGAACGGCGGCGCCGAGCCATCGCTTCCACGATGCCGGGCGGGAGCTTCGGGCGGACATCACCCGTCGAGTGTCCCAACTACCGTCCGAGGGGTCAAGAAGCGCGGGGCGTGCCATCATGGTTCGGACGCGCAGGACGGGACGGAGATTCATGGCGGCAAAGGAAGAAGAGCGGCCGATCGACCGCATCATCACCCTCGAAGAACGCGGCGACGTCTTCATGCGGGACATCCCGGGGCCGCACCCGGACGCGCCTGCCGTGCTGCTGCTCCACGGCCTGGGCGCCACCGCCCGGCTGAACTGGGGCCCCGCGTTCCGCCCGCTCTCCGAACACTTCCGCGTGTTGGCGATCGACCACCGCGGCCACGGCCGCGGCCTGCGCACGCGCCGCTTCCGGCTCGAAGACTGCGCCGACGACGCCGTCGACGCGGCCTTCGATCTCGGAGCGAGACGCCTCATCGCCGTGGGCTACTCGATGGGCGGACCGATCGCCTCGCTCGCCTGGCGGCGCCACCCCGAGAGCATCGCCGGCCTCGTCCTCGCCGCGACGGCGCGACATTTCAGCACACGCCACGCGAGCCCCTTCGCCCGGTGGCTCATGCCCTGGGTCGCCACGGGCGCGCGGCTCGTCCCCGGTCTCGTGCAGCGCCGCATGCTCGAACGCACGCTCTCGGGAATCCAGCACGAGGGCATGCGCAGCCGGGTCGCCGAGGAACTCTCGGGCCACGACGGTCCGAGCGTGATCCAGGCGACCGGCGCCGTCGGCAGCTTCTCCTCGCACGCGTGGATCGGGGAGGTCGACGTCCCGACGGCCGTGATCGTCACGACGAAGGACGAACTCGTCCCGCCGCGGCGCCAGCGCGGGCTCGCGGAGGCGATCCCCGGCGCACGCGTGTTCGAGGTGGAGGGGGACCACGCCGCCTGCGTCGCTCGCGCGGACGTCTTCGTACCCGCCCTCGTCGCGGCCTGCCAGGACGTGAGCGCGCGCGCGGGGCTCGACGCGGCGGCGTGAAGCGCCTCGGCCAGGCGCTCGGGCTCCTGCTCCTCGCACTGGCGGCGGGTGCACTCGTCTTCGGCTGGCGGGTCCACGCCTCCCGGATCGAGCGCACCGGGACGCTCGCGCTTCCCGGGCTCGCTGCGCCGGTGACGATCCGCTTCGACGAACGCGCTCGGCCCTACGTGCGCGCCGAGACGCTCGGCGACGCGTTCTTCGCCCAGGGTGTGCTCCACGCCCGCGAACGGCTCTGGCAGATGGAGCTTCTCAGCCGCGCCGGCCAGGCGCGGCTCGCGGAGCTGCTCGGCCCTCCCCTGCTCGAGACGGACCGCGAACTCTGGAAGATGGGCGTGCCGCAGCTCGCCGCGGAGATCGAGGCCAACGCCGATGCGAAAGCACGGACCCTGGTCGGCCGCTACGTCGACGGCGTGAACGCCGGGCTCGAAGGGCTCGATGCCCGTCCGCCCGAACTCCTCCTCACCTGGACTCCCCTTCGCCGCTGGACACCGGCCGACGTCTACGCCCTCGGCGCGGCCATGGCCTACGCCTCCGGACGGAACGCCGGCAACGAGCTGTTGCGCTACGCCATCGCGAGCGCGACCTCGCCCGAGGAGATCGCCGCGTTCCTCCCGGACGAATCCCGCGTCCCGGACTTCCCCTACGTCGTGGATGCGGCCGCGGCGCGGCGCATGCTCGCCCGGCGCGACGCCCTCGACGCCTACGAACAGGCCCTGCTCCCGAGCCTCTCGCGGGGCAGCAACGGCTGGGCGGTCGCCGGCTCGCGAACGGCTTCCGGCGTGCCGCTGTTCGCCTTCGACTCCCACGATGCGCTCGCCCTCCCGAACCTCCACTATGAAGTCCACCTCTTCTTCGGCGAACGCAGCCTGCGCGGCTGGTCGGTGCCGGGGCTGCCGGGCGTCATCAACGGAATCAACGACCGGCTCGCCTGGGGCTTCACGAACATCGGCGACAGCCAGGACCTCTTCCTCGAGACGCGCGACCCCGAAGACCCGCTGCGCTTCCTCGGGCCGGACGGCTGGTACGAGGCGCGCACCGAGGAAGCCCGGATCCGGGTCCGCGGCAGTGAGGACGAGGTCTTCGAGATCGTCCACACGCGCCACGGCCCGCTCCTCGAGGAGGACCCGCCGCTCTCGCTCGCCTGGACGGGCCACCACGCCGCCGAGCACCGCTTCGGGATCGATGCGCTGTTCGCACTCAACCTCGCAGAGGACTGGGACGCCGCGAGCGACGCCCTCGACCGGCTCGCCGCGCCGAGCGCCAACGCCACCTATGCGGACGCCGAGGGCCGCATCGCCTTCCGGAGCGTCGGGCTCCTGCCGGTGCGCGGCCGGGGCACGGGGCTCCTTCCGCAGCCGGGCCACGAGGCGGAAGCGGGATGGCGGGGCTTCATCCCGATGGCGGAGCTGCCGCGGGAGATCGACCCGCCCAAGGGGTTCGTCGCAGCGGCCAACGCGCGGGTGAACCCGCCGGGCGCCGGCCCGCTCGTCTCCGCGGACAACGCGCCGGGCTACCGCATCGGCCGGATCCAGGAAGTACTCGCGGGCCGCCGGGATCACACGCCGGAGACGATGCGCGCCCTCCAGATGGACTGGCACAACGGACAGGCGGCGCGTCTCCTGCCGCACCTGCTCACGCTGCTGGGAGACGGGGCGCTCTCGCCTGCCGCCGCGAGCGCGCGGACGGAGCTCGAGGCCTGGCAGGCCGCCGAGCCCGGCCTCGTCAACGAACCCGCGGCGACCGCACCGACGATCTTCCTGCGCTGGTACCTCGCCCTGGCGGAGGCGGTCTTTGCCGAGCGTCTCGGGCCGGAGCTCCATCGACGGCTCTTGAAGAACAACTACGTCCTGAACCACGCCCTCGATGGGCTGATCCTCGCCCCGACGGAAGCGTCCCCGTGGTGGCGGGGCGAGCGGCAGACCCTCGTCCGCGGCGCCCTCGAAACGGCGAGCCAGGGTTTCGATCCGAACGACGCGAGCTGGCGGTGGGAAGCGAACCACGCCGTCCACCTCGTGCACGAGCTGGCGGCGGCCGTCCCGCCGCTTTCCCGCTGGCTCGACCGCGGACCGTTTCCCTGGGGCGGCGACCACGCGAGCGTGGGACGGGCCCGCTACCGATACGACCGTCCGGAGCGCGTCCGAGCCGGTGCCGCCATGCGCACCGTCGTCGAGATGGGGGACCCGATGCGCATCCGCGCGATCCTCCCGGGCGGCCAGGCCGGCCACCCCTTCGACCCGCACTACGACGACCAGATCGAGCCGTGGCTCCGCGGCGAGCTCGATGCGCTGCCCGCGCACTTCGAGGAGGTGCGCGGAGAGACACTCCGGCTCGAACCGCTCCTCTAGCGAGGGCGGCGGAAGTACGCGGCACCGAGCCCGGCGGCGAGCAGCAGCCCCACGAGCTTCGGCTCGGGAACCGCGAGACTCACCTCGCGGAAGTTTCCCGCCTGGGCCACGGCGAGCACGTCGGCATCGGAGGGGAGCGTGCGGGCGTCCCGGCTCACGGAGGGGAAGAGCAAGGCGGACGTCAACAGCAGGTGGGCGCCGCCGGACGGTGTCACGAGGAGTTCCGTCCCGGCGAAGGGCAGCGGCGATGCAACGTCGACGTCGCCGTCCGCGGTTTCGGCTCGGTAGCGCGCGTACTCGACGCCCATGCCGAGGGCGTGGCCGATCTCGTGGAGAAAGACCGTGAAGAGGTCCCATCCGAGCTGGGCATCGCCCAGCGGATCCGTGAAGTCCCGCCCGACGACGAGTTCGCCCGCGCCGAGATCGAAGCGCTGCTCGAGGAAGCTCGCCCATTCCGAGGAATCCCCGGGTGTCGGGTCTAGGAACCAGGGACTGTCGTTGTCGAGGGTGATGAAGGCCGACGTCACCCGGCCATCGGGGCCGGCGAACCCGAACGCGTTGCCGAGCGTATCGTCGGGAAAGGCCACCCAGGCGTACTGGATCTCGAGGGTGTGGGAATCGAGAATGTGCGTTTCCCAGAGCGAGGCGGCCGCTTCGAAGACCTCCTCGACCGAGCCGCCGCCCGCGAGCAGCGCAGGAGCCGGGAGGTCGCCTCCGTTGAACCGGCCGACGATCTCCAGCGCCCGAGCGGGGCCTCCTCCGCAAAGCCACCCGCCGGCAAGCACGGCACAGACGAGAACCCGGCGGCTGCGGAACACCATACGGAGTAGTGGACGTCCCCGGGCGGCGGGTGTCGCGGGAACGACGGGAGGCGCCGGCTTTCCCGGACGGGAGGCACCGGATTTCCCGGACGGGAGGCGCCGGCTTTCCCGGCTCAGGCCATCCCGTCTTCGCCGTAGGTACTCGCGGCCCCGGGCCCGCCCTCGCCGAGCCGTCCGCCCTGGTCGAAGTGGCCGCGGCCCGGGACGTGGTTCACCTCGACGCGGATGCCGTCGGGATCCTCGAAGAGGATCGAGTAGTACCCGGGCGCGAAGGCGCCCTCCTCCGGACCATGGATGATGCGCGCGCCGAGGGTCTCGTCGACGAAGGTATGGACGGCGTCGACGTCCTCCCGGGCGCGGGCGCGGAAACAGAAGTGGTGCAGACCGGGCGTCTCCTGGTCGAAGGGCACGTCCTCCTTTCCCTTCGGTGCACCGCGGATCAGGATGCCGGTGCGGCTCCCGATGCAATAGAGGACCTCCTCGTTCTTGATCAGGGTCTTCATGTCGAGGAAGTGGCAGAGCGATTCCCAGAAGGGAATGCAGTGCGATGCGTTCCCGACGGTGAGCTGGATGTGCGCGATTCCGTTGACGGCGACGGTCATGGGGCCTCCTGACGCGAGTGGAACGTGGCTCGCTTCGGAATGCCCCGCAACTTGGCGAATCGGCCCCGCGGCGGGCTCCTTCGAGCGCGCCACGGAGCCGAACGCTCAACTCCGGCTCAGCTCTCGTGCAGCTCGTAGCGGAGAACCCGCAGGAGCGGCTTGCCGTCGACGTCGGCCTCGGGCTTCGCGACCACCGTCACCTTCACGCCGACGTGGGCGCGAAGATCCTTCCCCACGCCTTCGTTCGCGACGAGGAACGTCCCCGCGTCCGCGGAGACGATCTGCACGGGCGTCGTCGCACCGAAGAGCGGGTCGGCGACCGGCTCGATCATTCCCGTCACCGTGAGCGGCCGGGCGATCGGGTTGGCCGGTGCCTCGGACTGAGCGACCCCGGCCGTGGCCAGGACGATCATTCCGAAGAGAGCCGCAGCGATTCTCGAGTTCAGCTTCTTCATGACACTCACCTCCTGTCGGGAGCTAGAGCATCGAACGTGCCAACCGCGCAGGACGCGCAGGGAGGCCCGCCCGCCCGGGCTCGGAAAGTCCGACCCGGGCATTCCTGCCGACGCACCCGGCGGCGGCGGGCGATGGGCCGATTCCCGCCGGCCGGAGACCGGCAACCGATGCGCAAGCCGCCAGGAGGCGGGGAGAGGCCGAAAAAGGCGGAGCAATGCACGGGGGGATCGGACACACTGGCGGCGGAGACCCCATGTCGTTGCCGCTCAAGCTCCTGCTCACCGTGGTCCTGATCGCCCTGCCCTCCTCGGCGCGAGCCGGCTCGGACGGCGATGGCGCGGCCGACACCGTCGACACCTGCATCGACGTCCCGAACGGCGCCCCGCCCCAGGTCGACACCGATGCGGACGGCTTCGGCAACGCCTGCGACTGCGACTTCAACGGCGACGGCTTCTGCAACCTCGACGACTTCCAGCAGTTCCTGCCGGACTTCGTCGCGGGTACGGATTCGGGCACCGGCACCGACATGTCGGGCGACGGCTTCGTCAACATCGACGACTTCCTGCTGTTCGTCCCGGGCTTCACGAGCGGCCGGCCCGGGCCGTCCGGCGTCGCTCCCGACGGAGACGGCGACGGCATCTCGGCCGACGGCGGCGACTGCAACGACGCGAACGGCGGCGTCTTCCCGGGTGCACGGGTCGTGACCGGAAGCATCGAGGGGGAGGACATCGCCGAGGGCGTCTGTTTCGAAGACCGTGTCGCCAACGGCCTCGATCCGCGGGCCACGGATGGATGCAGCGCGGACCTGCTCGCGGGAGCCGGGCTCCCCTCCCTCTACGATCGGAACAACCCGACCGAATCCGCCACGCCCCTGCTCGCCTGCCCGAGCGCGGCCTTCGGCACGGGCGACCCGGCGAACCCCGGGCCGTGCGACCTCCACGACGCGTGCTTCACCACCTGCGGCACGGGCTTCGGCCAGTGCAACGCGGCGTTCCTCGCCAACATGCTCGCGGTCTGTGATTCGCTCCCCGTCGCGGAGGCGGCCTGCGCCGGTTCGTGCCGGTCGATCGCCGCGCTCTACGCGGGCGCCGTCGCCGCGGTCGGTCCCGGCGGATACCTGACCAACCAGAAGCGCGGCTGCGAGTGCCCCTGCGATGGGAACGGCCCCGTCTGCGGCAACGGCATCTGCGAGACGCTCGAGGGCGAGAGCGGAACGACCTGCTCGGCGGACTGCACGGGCGAGCTCGGCCCGGGCGACGTCTGCGTCGTCGACGAGGACTGCTTCGGCGGCGAGTGCGGACCGAACGGACGCTGCAGCCTGTGCGGCAACGGCATCTGCGAGCCCGGCGAGAGCTGCCGCGCCTCCTCGACCGCCACCTGCCAGGCGGACTGCGGAGCCTGCCCGACGGACTACGGCTGCACGATCGACGAGGACTGCACCGGCTTTTGCGATGCCCTCTTCTTCTGCCAGGACACCCTGCCGAACGGTTCCCTCTGCCTGAAGGACTCCGCCTGTCAGAGCGGGAACTGCTCCCTCGGCTTCTGCACCGCGCAGCCCTTCTGCGGGGATCTCACCTGCAACAACGGCGAGGACTGCGCGAGCTGCGGCATCGACTGCGGCGTCTGCCCCTTCTGCGGCGACTTCAGCTGCAACAACGGCGAGACCTGCGCGACCTGCGCCTTCGACTGCGGCGATTGCTGTGCGCCGAACGGCAACATCTGCGCCGTGAACGGCGACTGCTGCAGCAACCGCTGCGACCTCTTCACCTGCCGCGCGTGCCTCGGAGCCGGCAACGAGTGCAACGAGAACTCGGACTGCTGCAACGGAAGCTGCGTCGCCGGCGGGTTCCTCGAACCCTCGCGCTGCAACTGACCCCGGGGCGCGGAGGGCGCCTCAGAGCGCCCTTTCGCGGGACCACGTCAGCTCGGGTCGTGTTCCCGAAGATGGAACCGACTGGTACACGCCCGCGTGTCGCTCGACGCGATCCGACCGAAGGGCCGGCTCAAGCCGGGCCCCGAGCTGGCCGATTTCAGGGCATCAGCGTCCGCGAGAACCCGCAGCCCCGGAGGCCCGAGTGTCCCTGGCATCGAAGCGAAATCGGATCGAGCGGGATGCAGGAGAGCGCGCGCTCGACGACCTCCCGATGCTCCCCTCGGTCGTCGCCCGGCTGCTCGCCCTCGACCCGCGCTCGGACGAGTTCTTCGCCGAGGTCCTCGAGCTCGGCACCGACGACCCGCCCTTCGCCGCCAAGGTGATCCAGGCCGCGAACGCCGCGCACTCGGCGCCCATCCAGCCCATCGAAGGGCTGCGCGACGCCGTCATGCGCCTCGGCGCGAAGTCGATCGCGGACCTCGTGACCTCGGTCGCGGTCTCCCGCGTGTTCGTCCCGTCGACGGCCGGCGAATGCGACCTCTGGCGACACAGCCTGCTCGTGGCGGTCCTCGCCCGGGAGATCACGCAGCTGATCGCGAACGAGCCGGACGGCGGCCTCGAGGAGGCCTACCTCGGCGGCCTCGTCCACGACCTCGGCCGCTTCCTGATGCTCGACACCGCGCCCGACGAGCTCGACGCCGTCGAGCAGAAGGGCTGGCGGACGCCCGAGGAACTGATCGAGAAGGAATCGGGCCTCTTCGGCCTCGACCACGCCCGGCTCGGCGCGCGGGCCATGCGCAAGTGGGGCCTCCCGCCGTCGCTGTGCGACCTCGTCGAGCACCACCACGTCTACGACCCGGACGAGATCCCCGTCGATACCGAGTTCACGCGCGCCACCCTGGTCTGCGTGCAGCTGGCCGATCGGCTGGCGTGTTGCCTCGCGGGCGATCTCGAGCTCGCAGCACTTCCCGCCGAAGACCGGGCGGAGTGGATCGCGGACAACTGCATCCACGAATCGTGGAAGGGCATCGTCCCCGAGGCCGACGAGATCGTGGGCGTCCTCGACGAGGCCTGCGACGAGGCGGCGTCGCGCTACGCGAGCCTCGGAATGCCGGCGGAGCCGCGGAAGTAGGGCCCGCGAGGGGCCTCGAACGCTCCGCTCAGGCGGTCCTGGCCTCCACCAACGCCTCGATCTCGGACCATTCTTCCTTGCCGTTGGTGCGCATCATCTCCACCAGGGCCGGAGGCGCCCAGGCCTCGACCGCCGGTACGAAGCTCGGCCGGGCCTTCACGCGGTCGAGCCAGCCACGGAGCGCCGGCCGCACGGTGCCGTCGAGCAGCGGGTCCATGCCGAGATGCTCGACCCGCAGCACGTAGGGCAGGAGCGTCGCGTCCGCGAGACCGAAGCGATCGCCGGAGATCCACGCGCGTTCCGCGAGGAGGCTCTCCAGGTCGACCAGCATGTCGACGAAGACCCCGAGCGCGCCCGCGAACTCCGGCGCCGCCACGCCGTGCTCGAGCACGCTTCGCCGGATGGCCCGCCTGGCCGGATCAGGGATCGAGTCGACGTTTGCGCGCCGCACCTCTTCGGGCTGGGCCAGGATGGCCTTGCGCGGCCCGAGGGCGAAGGTGACGACGGGCGCGACCTTGTGGATCACGTCGTCGGCCCGCTTGATCCAGAAGTCGGTCTCGTAACGGGCCGCCGCGTCCGCCGGCCGCATGGCCGGCTCGGGGAACGCGTCGTCGAGGTACTGGATGATCAGGGACGACTCGACGAAGACCCGGCCGTCGTGGACGAGCGTCGGGACGACGTGATTCGGGTTCAGCTTCACGTACTCGGGATCGTGCTGCTCGCCGGTGAGCAGGTTCACCTCGCGGGACTCGAACTCGAGCCCCTTCTCGACGAGTACCAGGCGGACCTTCTGGGAACACGTGGAAAACGCGTTGTGGTGGAGTTCGAGCATCGGGCTTCTCCTCGGGGCGCGCGAAACGGGCTGATCGGTCGTCCGACCAGCGAAGAGTGGCAGGCTAGGGGCGCTCACTTGGCTTGTCAATCGAATAATATGCCCTAGACCCTCAGGCTCTCGCCGAGGGTGCGGAACTCGTCGGCGCGGGGGCTGTGCTTGCGCCAGGCGAGGCCGATGGTCCGGTAGGGGGCGGGCTCCGGAACGGGCGCACGACGAGGTCCCGCCGTCCGCGCGTCTCGAAGGGAACGGCGAGCTCGGGCAGGAGCGTCATCACGTCGTCTTCGGTGATCATCTGCATCAGCGTGGTCAGGCTGGTGGCCCGGAAGAAGTCGCCGATCTCCACCGCTCCCGTGGCACCGCAGACCGAGAGCGCCTGGTCGCGCAGACAGTGCCCGTCCTCGAGCAGCATGACCTGCCTCCCCTCGAGATCGTGCTCACGAACGGTCTTCTTCTTGGCGAGTTCGTGGCCCTTCGTCATGGCGGCGAAGAACGGATCCTTGAAGAGCGGGAACGTCTCCGCGTTGCCGAGATCGGCCTCGAGGGCCAGGACGAGCAGATCGAGCCGCCCCTGCTCGAGATCCTCGACGAGTCGGTTCGTGTGAAGCTCGCGCAGGCGCAGGTGAAGCTCGCGGTGCTTCCGTCGCACGGCGGGCAGTACGCGCGGTAGCAGGTAGGGCGCGACGGTCGGGATCACCCCGACGTCGAGGCGCCCACAGAGAGGCCGCTGCGCCACGCGCGCGGCGTCCACGAGCTCGCCTGCCTTCACCAGGATCTCCCGCGCCCGCTCGACGACCACCGCCCCGGCCGCCGTGACGAGCACCCCCTTCGGGTCGCGCTCGAAGATGCGGACGTCGAGCAGGGATTCGAGCTCGCGCACCTGGGCACTCAGGGCGGGCTGGGTCACCGCGCAGGACTCGGCGGCACGGCCGAAGTGGCGCTCGTCCGCCACCGCAACGACGTATTCGAGCTGACGAAGGGTCGGAGTGATCATCACCTGATCCTATCGCTTCATGAATGATTATCAATTGGACCGATGGCCCGGGTGCGGCGATGCTGGTTTGAACGCGCGACTTCCCGACGAGGAGAACCATGACTTCCAAGCACCGAATTCTCTGCGCAGCGGCGGCCTTCGCGCTCCTGTGCGGCGCGACCCCCGCGACGGCGAAGCCTTCGCACTACGAACCCGGAACCCACGACGCGAAAGCGAGGAGCAAGATGACGAACCAAGACTGGTGGCCGAACCAGCTGGACCTGGGAATCCTCCACCAGAACTCCCAGAAGAGCGATCCGCTCGGAGCGGACTTCGACTACGCCGAGGCGTTCGCCCAGCTCGATCTCGAAGCCCTGAAGAAGGATCTCGCCGAGGTCATGACGACCTCCCAGGCGTGGTGGCCCGCCGATTGGGGCCACTACGGGCCGCTCTTCATCCGGATGGCCTGGCACAGCGCGGGCACCTACCGCGTCGGCGACGGCCGCGGCGGCGCCTCCGACGGCACCCAGCGCTTCGCGCCGCTCAACAGCTGGCCCGACAACGCCAACCTCGACAAGGCCCGGCGCCTGCTCTGGCCGGTCAAGCAGAAGTACGGACAGCAGATCTCCTGGGCCGATCTCATGGTCCTGGCCGGCAACGTCGCGCTCGAATCCATGGGGTTCGAGACCTTCGGGTTCGCCGGCGGCCGCGAGGACGTCTGGGAACCGCAGAACGACATCGACTGGGGCCCGGAGAACGAGTGGCTGGCGGACGAACGCCACAGCGGCGACCGGGAGCTGCGTCGCCCGCTGGCCGCGGTGCAGATGGGCCTGATCTACGTCAACCCGGAGGGCCCGAACGGCAAGCCCGACCCGCTCGCTGCCGCGCGCGACATCCGCGAGGCGTTCGGACGCATGGCCATGGACGACGAGGAGACGGTGGCCCTGATCGCCGGCGGGCACACGCTCGGCAAGGCCCACGGCGCCGCCAAGCCCGAGAAGTACGTCGGCGCCGAGCCGGAAGGGGCGAGCCTCGAAGAGCAAGGGCTCGGCTGGAAGAGCTCCTACGGCACCGGCAAGGGGGGCGACACGATCACGAGCGGCCTCGAAGGCGCCTGGACGTCCACGCCCACGCGCTGGTCGAATCAGTTCTTCGCGAACCTCTTCGGCTTCGAGTGGAAGCTCACGAAGAGCCCCGCCGGCGCCTGGCAGTGGACGCCCGAGAACGGCGCCCGCTTCGTGCCGGACGCGCACGACCCCTCGAAGGTCCACGCGCCGATGATGCTGACGACCGACCTCGCGCTGCGGATGGATCCGATCTACGGCCCGATCTCGAAGCGCTTCCACGAGAACCCGGAGGAGTTCGAGGCGGCCTTCGCGCGCGCCTGGTACAAGCTGACCCACCGCGACATGGGCCCGGCCTCCCGGCTCCTGGGCCGTGACGTACCGGAACCCCAGATCTGGCAGGACCCGGTTCCCGCCGTCGACCACGAGCTCGTCGACGAGCAGGACGTCGCGGCGCTCGAGCGCGCCGTGCTCGACTCCGGGCTCTCGATCGCCGACCTCGTCTCGACGGCCTGGGCCTCGGCCTCGACCTTCCGCGACAGCGACAAGCGGGGCGGCGCCAACGGCGCGCGCATCCGGCTCGCGCCGCAGTCGGGCTGGGAGGCCAACGAGCCCGAGCGCATCGGGAAGGTCATCGGCGAGCTCGAACGCATCCGCTCGGAGTGGAACGGCTCGCAGACGGGCGGGAAGAAGATCTCCCTCGCCGACCTGATCGTTCTGGCCGGCTCGGCGGCGGTCGAGGCCGCGGCGGAGAAGGCCGGACACACGGTGACCGTCCCGTTCACGCCGGGCCGCACCGATGCGTCGGCCGAGCAGACGGACGCGGCCTCCTTCGAGGTGCTCGAGCCGCAGGCCGACGGTTTCCGGAACTTCGTCGCGAGCGGCAACGCCCGGCGGCCGGAGGTGTCCCTCGTGGACCGGGCCAACCAGCTCACGCTGACGGCTCCGGAGATGACCGTCCTGGTTGGGGGCCTGCGCGTCCTCGGGGCGAACCACGAGAACGCGGCCCACGGCGTCTTCACGGCGCGGCCCGGCACGCTCTCCAACGACTTCTTCGTGAACCTGCTCGACATGGAGACCGAGTGGCAGAAGTCCGAAACCGAGGCAGGGGTCTTCGAAGGACGAAGCCGCTCGACGGGGGAGATCACCTGGACCGCCACCGCGGTGGATCTGGTCTTCGGGTCGCACTCCCAGCTGCGGGCTCTCGCGGAGGTCTACGCCAGCGCGGACGCACGGCAGAGATTCGCCGAGGATTTCGCGGCCGCCTTCGCCAAGGTCATGCACCTCGACCGCTTCGACCTCGCCCCCGAGGTCCGGGACGGCTCGGCGGCGGCGCTCGCGAGCCGCTGATCGAAGCGGGACAGGACCTCGATCGGAGGCGGGCGGTCAGACGAGGGACGATTCGTCCGCAACCGAGGGCCCGGCGGGAGACCGCCGGGCCTCATCGATTGCGGCGGCGAGCTCCTCGCTGCGAACGGGTTTGCGCAGATGGGGCACGGACGCCGGCCACTCGGGGTGGGCGTTGTAGCCGGAGACGACGACGACCCCGACCTCGGGGAAGCGGCGCTCGATCTCGAGGGCGAGCTGGTGTCCGTCGAGTGCGCCGGGCATGAGCACGTCGGTCAGCACGACCTCCGGCCGATCGCCCAGGGTCAACCGGGCGAGCGCCTCGTCCGCGTTGTGGACCTCGCTGCTCTTGACGCCGAGCCGGTCGAGGATGCGCACCAGGGCCTCGCGAACGGGCGCTTCGTCCTCCACGACGAGCACGCTGGTTCCGGCCACGTTGATCGGCGGCGCCTCGTCCCCTTCGAGCGCGGCTTCCTCCGCGGCGCGCGGGAGGAAGAGGAAGATGCTCGTGCCGCCCTCGGCCGAGCTCTCGAGTTCGACCTCCCCGCCCGATTGGCGCGCGAAACCGCGGACCATGCTCAGGCCGAGCCCGCGGCTGCGCGAGGTCTCCTTGGTCGAGAAGAACGGCTCGAAGACGCGCTCGAGGTGCTCTCGGGGAATCCCCTGGCCGGTGTCGGAGAAGGTGAGCCGTACGAAGCCCGCTTCGTGCGACGCCTCGAAGGGAACGGCCCCTTCGACGCGGTCGACCCGGATCGAGAGATTCCCGCCACCCGGCATGGCATCGCGGGCGTTGATCGCGAGATTGATGACGGCGGCTTCGAAGAGCCCCGGATCCACCCGGACGGCTTCGGAATCGTTACCCAGGGAGAGCTCGATCCGGATCGAGGTCCCGAGCGTCCGGCGCAACAGCTTCACCATTCGCGGAAGCTCTTGATCGAGCCACACCGGCTGGGGGCTCAAGCGCTGCTGCCCGGTCACCGTCAGGAGATGGTTCGTGAGCTGCGCGGCCTGTTCGACCGCCTCGACCATGTCGGTCAGCGGCTGGGGGTCGATCCGCCCCTCGAGGTCTTCCCGGACGACCTCGGCGTTGGCGCCGATCACCATGAGCATGTTGTTGAAGTCGTGCGCGATCCCGGCGGTGAGCTGGCCGATCGCCTCGGCGGTCTCCGCGGAACGAACGCGCGCCTCGAGCCGCTTCGTCGTGCGGAGGTCGCGCAGCGTCCCGATCACCCGCTTTCCCTCGGGCCCGTCGACCACGGCAACGACCATCCCGACCGGGATCCTCTCGCCGTCCCGGGTGACGGCCTCGACCTCCGCGGGCTCGGCGCTGCGGGCACGCCCCCGGGCGATCGCCGCGCGGAAGCCTGCCTCGTGGCGCGGGGCGTCCTTCGCATCCATGAACACCGTCGCGCTTCGGCCGAGCACTTCCGCCTCGCCATACCCGAGCAGCTCCTCCGCGGCGAGGTTGAAGGTCGTCACCCTGCCTTCCTCGTCGATCGAGATCATCGGGTCTCCGGCCCGGTGGAGGAGGTCGTGGAAGAGCCGGCCGCGCCGGGCGGTCTGCTGGCCACGCTGCACGCGACTCAGGAGGCCTCCGCAGAGCATCAGGGTCAAGCCCGAGAAGGCGACGATCGTGCCGAGGCTGCTCCAGGTCGCCTCGGTCGGGAGCAACGGGACCGCCGGCAGCGCGACCTCGACGAGCTGCACGCCGCGCACGTCCCCCGCCTTCCACCCCCGCTTCGGACTCTGCACGTGATCGTTGTGGCAGTCGACGCAGAATTCGCGCATGACGACCGGCTCCGCGAAGACCAGCCATCGCTCGGAACCTCGGCGCTCCTCTCGAACGACGCTGGCTTCGCGGCCGTCGAGGATCGCCCGGAGGATCTCCACCTCCGTCGTCGTCCTCGGCCCGCCGTTCTCTCGGCTCGGCCACGGGAAGTCGCTGTAGATGCGGAAGCGGCCCCGCTCGGAGCCGGCAAGATCCTCGCTCACCTCGTTCAGGAGTTCGTAGGCGACCGGGAAGCTTCCGTAGGTGAAATGCTGCTTCTCGTCCGGGGTCATGTGCTGCACGACCGCGCTCTGCACGATGTCCTGGATGTAGCGGTCGCGAACGGCGGTGAGCGCCGCCGAGTAGGAGCGCGCCGCACCTTCGGCGGAGCGTTCGTGCGCATCCGAGGCGAGGCGGTTGGCCGTGATCGCGATCGCGAGAACGCCGAGCAGACCGAGGGCCACCGTGCCGAGCACGGCGAGGCTCGGCCGATTCTGGGTGTCTTCGGTCGTCACCTCCCTAACTTTGCAGATGGTTACACCGGGCGGCGTGACTGCCGTCACCTTGTGTGCGGTTCGTTCGCACGAACGCCCGGCGAAGCGAATCCCTGGGGGGCGCGGGCGAGCAGAGGGGAAACCGCCGCGGACGCGCTAGGAGCTCAAGCGGTCCTTCGCCGTCCCGCCAGCAGCAGGGCCAACAGCGGCGCGAGCTCCGGTCCGAGGCCGCAGCCCGACTTCTCGAACAGTTCCCAGGGTGCCTTGCACACGCCGTCGGGCGGCTCGCCGCCCGGGCCGCCGGCGAAGTCGATCCTGCCGTCGAGGTCGTTGTCGAGACCGTCGTCGCAGGGCGGCGCTTCGAACCAGTCGACGTCGCGGCATCCGGGGTCGTCCGGGAAGTCCACGAGACCGTCCCCGTCGTTGTCGAGACCGTCGCCGCACTCGGGCGGAAGCGGCACGCGGTAGACGGCGTTCCCTACGAGGCTCGGCAGGAGGAGACCGGACGCGTCCGCCTCGAAGTCCTCGGCCACGGCGGCGATCAAGCCAAGGGCCGTCGCCGGCGCTTCGACGACGGCCGTGTCTCCCCCGGGCGTGCGGCGGAGATAGGCGCCGCTCGACGTTCGTGCGAACAGATCGCCATCCGCGTCCACGGTCAGGCGCTCTCCGCCGAGGACGCTCACGACGCCGCCGCCCGGCGGGAGTTGAAGCACGGTGCCCGCCGCGACGTAGACGTTGCCCTGTGCGTCCTTGGCCACGTCGGTGATGGTGGCCGGGCTCGGCGAGGCGTAGAGGAGCTCGATGTCGCCGGTCGGCGAGATCTCGAAGACGTTGTCGCTCCCATCGGCGCCGACCACGACGAACTCGTCCTCGTCGACCCAGAGGCTCGTCGGGTCGTTCAATCCGTTGCCCTGTCCGTCTCCGGTCAGGGTGATGATCTGGGTGGCGACGTCGTCGGGCGTGATCTTCCAGACGCTCGGCCAGGGGCCCGTCGCGTAGACGTTCCCGGTCGGTCCCACGGCGACGTCGCGCGCGCCGAGCCATCCACCGTCGGTCTCGTCGCGGACGGCCGTCACGCTGCCGTCGGGCTTGATGCGGTGCACGGCCTCGTTGTCGCCCGCCACGGCGACCGTGCCGTCGGCACCCACGGCGATCCGGAACGGGTTCGAGAGCGGCACGCCGCTTCCGCCGCCCGCAGCATCGAGCAGCAGCGTGACCGTCCCGTCGGCGTCGACGCGGAACACGTTCTGCGAGCCGCGGCCCACGACGTAGACGGCACCGTCGGGCCCGAGGGCCGCATCCGTCGGGTCGACGAGCGGGCTCGTGCCGTCGCCGGTTCCGTCGATCACCGGCATGAGTCCGGGGAGGACCTCCGGGGCCGTCGAGCGCGAGAGGAAATAGGGGATGTAGAAGGAGACCGGCGAGATGAAGACGTCGATGAAGGCGCCGGTCGTGCCGTCATAGCGCCGCACGCCCGTCGCGGTCCCGGCGACGAGGAGATCGCCATCGGGGGCGAACCGGACGTCGCGCGGGGCGTCGAGCCCGGGGTCCGAAGCGAAGGCCCCGACGGGCGCACCCGTGCTTCCGTCGTAGCGGAAGACCTCGTCGGTCCCGGCGCTCGCGACGTAGAGGTCGCCGCCGGGCCCGAAATCGAACCCCCGCAAGCCGGCCACGGCACCGCCTTCCGCGACGAAGCCCGTCGGGAGGAAGTCCGCCGGGTCGTAGGCGAGGATGCGATCGCCGGCGTCCGTCAGGTAGATGAAGCCATCGGGGCCGAGCTGCAGGTGGGACGGGTCCGCGGGCTCCGCCGGGCCGGCCAGCACGCCGAGGTTCGTGGCGCCCGATGCCGCCGAGACGTCGTGGGTATCGACCTGAACGGTGCGCGCGACGAAGACCCGCTCCCCGGCGACCGCGGCCACCCCGTCCGCACCCGATGCCGACCGGAACCCCTCGATCGCGCCCGTCGCTCCGTCGTAGCGCCGCAGCTGCTGGGTCGGGCCCGTATCGGCGGTCGCCACGAGATCCCCGTTGGAGGCGAAGGCGAGGGCACGATGGACCGCCGTCGTGAGCGTCGCGAAGACGCCGAGCGACGCGCCCGTCGCCCCGTCGAAGCGAACGATCTCGCCGCTCCCGAGGTTCGCCACGTAGAGATGGCCATCGGGGCCGAAGGTGATCCCGCTCGGCGTCGCCAGGCCGCCACCGGTCGCGAACACGCCGAGCGGCGCGCCGGTCGCCCCGTCGAAGCGGAGGATTTCATCGCTGCCGGAACTCGCGACGTAGAGGTGCCCGTCGCTCCCGAACGCGACGCCCTCGGGTGCATCCAGGCCGCCGCCCGAGGCGAACGTCGAAAGGGTGGCGCCCGTCGCCGGGTCGACCCGGACGACGGTGTCGTCGGAGTTGCTCGAGACGTAGAGCATCCCGTCCGCACCGAAGGCCATGCCACGCGGGAGGGTCACCGAAAGGGGGAATGCGCCGAGCCGCCGTCCGGAGGTGGAATCGAAACGGAACAGCCGCCCGAGGGCCGGGTCGGCGGCGAAGAGATCCCCCGTCGGGCCCACGGCAAGCGCGGTGAGCCCGGTTGCGGCGCTCCCGAAGATCGCGGTGCCGAGCACCGCTCCGCTCGTGGGGTCGACGCGGTGCACGATGTCTTCGCCGCTGTCGGCAACGAGCAGCTCGCCGTTCGCGAGGAAGAGCAGGCCTTCCGGCGGGCCCGAACCGGGCGCCGGGAAGCGTGCGAGTTCGTCTCCGGTGAAACCGTCGTACTGCCGCAGCTCGGAGGCGTTCGCGATCCAGACGTTCCCTGCGGGATCGTTCGCCATCGCGGTGGGTTGGCCGAACTCCCGGGCGAGCTCGCCGACGAGGGCTCCGGAGTCCTCGTCGAACACCTCGAGCCGGACGCCGAAGAAGCCGCTGTTGTCGTTGCCGGGGATGACCCAGGCGGCGCGGCCGTCGGTCGCGACGAGCATGCCGAGAAGGACGAGGAGTCCGGGGATCCGCCTGACCATGGGAACTCCGACCTGGATCGAGGAACGTGCTCCCAGCCTACGCCACGGCGCGCTCGACTGTCGAGGGAGACGCTCGCGCGAGGCCCTGGCGCCCCTCGCACAGGCCTAGGCGAGTGACACCAGCGCCACGCCCAGCACGGTCAGCAGGGCGCCGGCGACCCGGGCGCGGCCCGGCGCTTCGCGGAACCAGAAGGCGGCGATGGCGACGGCGAAGAGCACCGACGCCTGGCGCACCGTCACGACGTAGCTCGCCGGCGCGGAGCGGAAGGCTTCGAGGATGAGCGAGTAGCTCGCGGCGCTCCCCGCGCCGGCCGCGAGGATGGCGCGCCACTCGCGGCGGCCGACCGTCGCGAGATCCCGGAGCGAGGTGCGCCGCAGCGCGAAGGGGGCCATGCAGACCGCGTAGCCGACGCCGATCCCATAGAAGTAGAGGAGGGAAGCCGGCACGGGCTGACTCCAGCCGTTCCCGGTGAGCGCGACCATGGCCGCCTTGTCCGTGAGCGAGTACGCCACCGTCGAGAGCAGGACCAGGTAGGCGAAACCGGTCCCCGGCTGGACGAAGTTCGCGAGGCGGAAGCTCCCGCGGGTATGGACGAGCCACATGCCGGCGACGACCACGCCGATCCCGAGCGCTCCGACGAGCGAGACGCGCTCGCCGAGCAGCGGGACCGCGACGAGCGGGAGGAAGGCCGGCGTCGAGCGCATGATCGGATAGGCCACGGAGAAGTCCGTGGTCTCGAGCGCGCGCGAGAGCCAGTAGACGTAGGCGGCGTGAACGACCGACGAGGCCGCGAACATCTGCCAGGCGCGCGCGGGCACGGCGGAGAGGTCCACCACCAGGAGCATGCCCGCGACGATCGGGACGAAGGGCACCGCCTGGAGCAGGTTGAAGGCGAGCGGGTCGCGGCTGCCCTTGATGCTCGCCGTCCATGCGGCGTGGAGCAGCGAGGAAAGCAGAACGAGACCGAGGGTTTCGAGGGGCACGGGCGGCGGCGAACTCCGAAGGCAGGAAGACGGCCGAGCATCGTGGCTCGCCGGCCTGGGCGCAAATGGCCCTACCGCTCGCGAATCGACCAGGTGCGCTCTTCGAGGGCGAGGGGGACGGTGAGCCCCTCGGCGCTGCTGGTGCCGACGTGGAGCCGCCAGTCGCGGGCGCCGAGGCGCCACGCCTTCGCCTCCGGATCGAACCAGGCGAGCCGCTTCAAGGGGATCTCGATCTCGGCGCGACGGGCGCCGTTCCCCGCCACGGCAACCCGGCCGAAACCGCACAGCCGCTTTCGCGGCTGGTCGGCGTCGGGCTGCGCCCAGCCGGCGTAGACCTGGACGACGGTCTCCGCGTCGCGCGCGCCCGCGTTTCTCACGTCGACGCCCACGCGAAGCGTCTCCTCCTCGACCAAGGCTTCGGCGCCCGCAAGCTCGAAGCTCGAGTAGGAAAGCCCGAAGCCGAAGGGGAAGGCCGGTTCGATGCCGTCGCGCTCGAGCTTCGTGTAGCCGTGCCAGAGGTCGTACTCGATCTCGGCCGCATCCCGATCGAAGTACGGGAGGTCCTCCGGGCGCTTCGGGATCGTGAAGGGCAGACGCCCGGAGGGATCGACCGCGCCCCAGAGGACGTCGGCCAGAGCGGCGCCCCCTTCCATCCCCGGGTACCAGAGCAGGAGGATCCCGGCGGCCTGCTCGCGCCACGCCTCCATCAGCACGGCGGAGCCCGCCATGACGGCGACGACGGTCTTCGCGTTGGCGGCCGCGACGGCCTGCACGAGCTGGTCCTGCGCCTTGCCGAGCGTGAGATCGAGGCGGTCCCCGCCGATCGTCAGCGTCGGGTCGTTCGGATCCGCCATCGGGGCGGGGATGTACTCGCCCTCCTCGAGGTGCGTGTGGCCGGCGACGACCAGCACGGCGTCGGCTTCGCTCGCGAGGCGCGCCACGCGTTCGCGATCGTCGCCCGCGTCGTGGACGATCTCGCAGCCCGGCGGGCAGGCGGCGCGCAGGCCGTCGAGCGGTGTCGAGACCCGCGGCGGGTAGACCCGGCTCGAGCCGTGGTCGCCCAGATTCGGCTCGGCGGCGAGCCGGCCCACGATGAGGACACGCCGCACCGCGGCCGGGTCCCAAGGGAGTGCGTTCTCGTTCTTCAGCAGGACGATGCTCTTCTGCGCCGCCTCGCGCGCCAGGGCGACGTGGTCCGCGCAGGCGACGACGCTCGGCTCATAGGTTTCGGGAGCGGGCGTCTCGAGGGCTCGAAAGAGGCTCCGCAGGATGCGACGCACCGCGTCGTCGATCCTTGCCAGCGGCACGACGCCGTCGTCGACCGCCAGGCGGAGCTTCTCTCCGAACTGGATCGTGTCGGGGGCCTCCACGTCGAGCCCGGCGGCACAGGCATCGGCCCCGCGGCAGCCGAGCACGAAGTCGGAGTAGACGAAACCGTCGAAGCCCCACTCCTCCTTCAGGATCCGCGTCAGCAGCTCCGGGTTGTGCCCACAGTACGCTCCGTTCAACTGGTTGTAGGCCGACATGACGGCGCCCGCGCCCTCGTCGATGCAGCGCTTGAAGTGGGGCAGGTAGACCTCGCGGAGGGGCCGCTCCTCGGCCTTCACGTCCACCGTGAAACGCGCGTTCTCCATGCTGTTGGCGGCGAAGTGCTTCGGCGTCGCCACCACGCCGTGCCGCTGGACGCCCCGCACGAGGGCCGCGCCCATCTCTCCGAGCAGGTGGGGATCCTCCCCGTAGGTCTCCTGGGCGCGCCCCCAGGCCGGGTGCCGGAGCAGGTTGATGCAGACGCCGCCAAAGAGATTGGCGCCGTGGGCGCGCATCTCGCGGCCGATCGCCTGGCCGATGCGCTCCTCGAGGTCGACGTCGAAGCTTGCACCCCGCGCCATCGGAACGGGAAAACAGGTGGACTCGCCGGCGGCGACGCCGCGCGGGCCGTCGAGGAAGAAGAGCTTCGGAACGCCGAGCCGTTCGTTTCCGGCGCCGATGTGGTGTGGCTCGCCGCAGTAGCGTCCGCCTTCTCCCGTCACCGAGTCCATGAAGCCGTGGCCCGAGAGCATGAAGATCTTCTCGTCGAGCGAGAGCTCGGCCACGATCTTCTCGATCCGCGCCTCGCGGCCCTGCTCGTCCTCCGTTCGTTCCGCCATCGGCCCGGCCTCCCGCCATACGTGGTTGCAATGATGACAACGTTGTCATAGCCTGAACGCGATGGCAACACTCCGCGACGTCGCCACCCGCGCCCGGGTCTCGATCAAGACCGTCTCGCGGGTCGTGAACGGCGAGCCGGGCGTCACCGAGGCCACCCGCGCCCGGGTCGACCGCGCGGTCCAGGCCCTCGGGTACGTCCCGAGCGTGGCGGCGCGCCGGCTCGTTCGGCAACGCTCCTTCGTGCTGGGTGTCGTCTACCAGAACAAGAGCTGGAACTGGCTGAGCGACTTCCAGCGGGGCGCCATCGAGGAAGCGCGCCGGCACGGCTACGAGATCCTGATGCACCCGAGCAACGTCGAGGAACCGGAGGACCGGGCGCTCCTCGGCCAGACCGTCGGCCAGGGCAGCGTGGACGGGCTGGTCCTCACCCCGCCCTGCGGCGACTTCGAGCCGGTCGTTCGCACGCTCGAGAAGCGTTCGACCCCCTACGTGCGGATCGCACCGACCCGGCGCGTCGGGCCCCGACCCACGGTCAGTGCCGACGATCGCCGCGGCGCCCGCGAGATGGGAGAGCACCTCGTGGCGCTCGGGCATCGGCGGATCGCCTTCATTGCCGGCGGCGCCGAGCAGCGCTCGAGCCAGGATCGCCTGGAGGGATTCCGCGAAGCCCTCGCCGGGGCCGGCGTCCGCTGGCGCTCGGACCACGTCTTCCGCGGTGACTTCTCCTTCGAATCGGGCGTCGAGATCGGCCGCCGGGTCCTCGCCCTCGAGCGGCGCCCCACCGCGATCTTCGCGAGCAACGACGACATGGCCGCCGGCGTCCTTTCGGCCTGTCACGAACACGGCGTCCGCGTCCCCGACGGGATTTCGGTCGCCGGCTTCGACGACGTCGCCCTCGCCCACCAGGTGTGGCCGCCGCTCACGACGGTGCATCAACCGACGGAAGCGATCGCCGCCCTCGCCGTCCGCACGCTCATCGGCGCCCTCGACGGGAACGAACCGTCCGAGGCCCACGCCACGCTCCCGACCTCGTTGGTCGAGCGCGCCTCGACGGGCCCACCGTGTTCCTAGGCATCGACCTCGGGACGTCGGCCGTGAAGGCACTGCTCCTCGACGAAGCGGATGGGGTGCTCGGCGAAGCCTCCGCTCCCCTCGACGTCAGCCGTCCTCGCCCGCTCTGGTCCGAGCAGGACCCGGAGGCCTGGTGGCATGCGGCAGACACGGCCGTCCGCACGCTCGCGGCCGAACGAAGCGGCGGGCTGCAGGGCCTCCGCGCGATCGGCCTCTCGGGCCAGATGCACGGCGCGACGCTGCTCGACGAAGCCGGCCGCCCCCTTCGCCCGGCGATCCTCTGGAACGACGGCCGCAGCGCCGCGGAGTGCGAAACGCTCGAACGCGAAGTTCCGGAGCTGCGCCGCATCACCGGCAACCTCGCCATGCCAGGCTTCACGGCGCCGAAGCTCGCCTGGGTCCGCCGCCACGAGCCCGAGATCTTCGCGCGCGTCGCTCGGGTCCTGCTGCCGAAGGATTACCTGCGTCTCCGCCTGACCGGCGACGCCGCCACCGACGTCTCGGACGCCTCGGGGACGCTCTGGCTCGACGTCGCGGCCCGCCGCTGGTCCGCGACGATGCTCGCGGCGTGCGGGCTCGACGAGCGCGCGATGCCGACGCTGCACGAAGGGCCCGAACCCACGGGCCAGCTCCGCGCCGAGGTCGCACGCGAGTGGGGCTGCGAGCCCGTCCCGGTCGTCGCCGGAGGCGGGGACCAGGCGGCGGGTGCCGTCGGTGCGGGGGTCGTCGTGCCGGGCCGCGCGCTGATCTCCCTCGGCACTTCGGGGGTCTACTTCGTCGCGGGAGACCGATTCCGGCCGAACCCCGAACGCGCGGTCCACGCGTTCTGTCACGCGCTGCCCGGGGCGTGGCACCAGATGTCCGTCCTGCTCGCGGCCGCGAGCTGCCTCACCTGGATCACACGCGCGACGGGCGCGCGCGACGAGGCGGCGCTGCTCGAAGAAATCGCTGCGGAGACGGAACCGAGCGAGCGGCTGCTCTTCCTCCCCTACCTCTCGGGAGAGCGCACGCCCCACAACGACCCGGACGCGACGGGCGTCTTCGTCGGGCTCGACCCCACGACGGGCCGCGGCGAGCTCGGACGCGCCGTCCTCGAGGGCGTGGCCTTCGCCTTCGCGGACGCCGAAGCGGCGCTTCGCGACGCTGGGAGCACCATCGAAGACGTCTCGGTGATCGGCGGCGGCGCGCGCAGCCGGCTCTGGGGAGAGATCCTCGCGAGCGTCCTCGAACGCCCGCTCGTCTACCGGCAGGGCGGCGAAGTCGGCCCCGCCCGCGGCGCGGCGCGGCTCGCCCGCATGGGTGCGACCGGAGCATCCGCGGCCGAGGCGTGCCCCGAGCTCCCCGAGGCCTTCCGGGTGGAACCCGAGCCCGCTCTCGTCGCCCACTACGCCGCCCGGCTCGAGCGTTTCCGGGCGCTCTACACCGCCCTGCGTCCGACCTTCCGAGCCAGCGCTTCCGAGGAGCCCCGAACATGAGCAAGCCCATCTTCCCCGAAGTCGATGCCGTCCGATACGAAGGCCCGGCCGCAGAGAGCGAACTCTCCTTCCGCCACTACGACGCCGGCCGCGTCGTCGCGGGCAAGACCCTCGCGGAGCACCTGCGCTTCGCCGTCTGCTACTGGCACACGTTCTGCTGGCCGGGCAGCGACGTCTTCGGCGAGGGCACCTTCGAACGCCCCTGGCTCGCGGACGACGGCGACGCCATGGCCCTGGCCGAGCACAAGACCGACGTCGCCTTCGAGTTCTTCGCGAAGCTCGGCGTCCCCTTCTTCTGCTTCCACGACCGCGACGTCGCGCCCGAAGCCGCCACGTTCCGCGAAAGCTGCGCGCGGCTCGACCGCATCGCGGAACGGATCGAACGGCGCATGGAAGAAACCGGCGTCCGGCTCCTCTGGGGAACGGCCAACCTCTTCGGCCATCGCCGCTTCGCCGCCGGTGCGGCCACCAACCCGGATCCCGAGGTCTTCGCCCACGCCGCCGCCCAGGTGAAGCACTGCCTCGAACTCACCCATCGGCTCGACGGTGCGAACTACGTTCTCTGGGGTGGGCGCGAAGGCTACGAGACCCTGCTGAACACCGACCTCGGCCAGGAGGCGGAGCAGCTCGGCCGTTTCATGCAGCTCGTGGTCGAGCACAAGCATCGCATCGGTTTCGGCGGGACGATCCTGATCGAGCCGAAGCCGCACGAACCCACGAAGCACCAGTACGACCACGATTCGGCCCACGTCCTGGCGTTCCTCCAGCGCTTCGGGCTCGAGAAGGAGATCAAGGTCAACATCGAGGTGAACCACGCCACCCTCGCCGGCCACAGCTTCCAGCACGAAATCGCCTACGCGGTGGCAAACGGCATCTTCGGCAGCGTCGACGCGAACCGCGGCGACCCCCAGAACGGCTGGGACACGGACCAGTTCCCGAACAGCGTCGAGGAGATGACCCTCGCGCTCTACGAAATCCTGCGCGGGGGCGGGTTCGACACCGGCGGCTTCAACTTCGACGCCAAACTTCGCCGCCAGAGCCTCGACCCGATCGACCTCTTCCACGCCCACGTGGGCGGGATGGACACGCTGGCGCGCGCGCTCGTCGCCGCCGCGCACCTGCTCGAAGAAGGGCAGCTCGAGAGCGCACGCGAGCAGCGCTATGCGGGCTGGTCCGAACCCTTCGGGCGCGACGTCCTCGAGGGGCGGCTCGATCTCGCCGGCCTCTACGATCGCACCCTCGCCTCGAAGGACGACCCCCGCCCGGTCTCCGGCCGCCAGGAGAGGCTCGAGAACCTCGTCCGCAACGGGATCGAACGGAGTCGCCGATGAAGCCGAACGAAGGCGCGGAGATCCCGACCCTCGACGTGGCTCCCCTGTTCGGGCCTGACTCCCCAGAGCGCCAACGCGTCGACGAATCCATCCAACGAAGCGCGGGGAAGGTTGGGTTCCTCGTCCTCACGGGCCTCCCGAGCGACGTCCCACTCGGCTCCACCGCCCGCACCGAGCTGCTCCGCATCTTCTCGATGCCGTCGCATACCCAGCGCCGGCTCTGGCGACGCAACGCCGCTCCCGAGAACCCGAACGTCTACCGCGGCTACTTCCCCCTCGAATCCGGCGTCATCAAGGAAGGCGTGGATCTCGGCCCGGACCCGGTGCCGCCGGCCGTGGCAGCCCTCGGCCCGGATGCCCTCACGGAGCCGACACCGTTCCCGGACGAAACGATCCTCCCGGGTTGGCGCGCCGGCGTCCGCCGCGCGTTCACTTCGCTCGAGGGCGTGGGCCGTGCGCTCATGCGTTCGCTGGCACGTGGGCTCGGCCTCCCCGACGCGTGGTTCGACGAGGCGTTTCGCGACGGGAACTCGACGCTGCGGATCATCGAGTATCCGCCCTGGCCCGAGGTCGCCGACGCACACGGGTGGACGCCCCGCCTGGTCGACTCCACCCGCGGAGCGCGCCGCTACGACATGGGAGGTGAGCACGTCGATTCGGGTCTCGTGACGCTCCTCCAGCAGGACACGGTTGGCGGGCTGCAAGCCCGCTCTTCGGCGGGTGACTGGATCGACGTCTCACCGCGCGACGACGCCCTCGTCGTAAACTTCGGCAAGCTGCTCGAACGCTGGAGCGGGGGCCGGATCCGGGCCACCGAGCATCGCGTGCTCGGGAACGACCGCGCCCGCCACTCGATTCCATTCTTCTACGAACCACGGGTCGATGCGGAGATCGCGCCGATGCCGATCGCCGGGGCGAAGCCCTTCGAACCCTTTCACTATGGCGACCACCTGTGGTCATCCATGACGGAGTTCGTGGAATTCGCGGGGCTCTCGCGGTTTCCCGACCGCAGCTGACCGCATCGGTGCCAGGCCGGGCCGCCGGGGTGCCCTCAGGGCAAGAGAACCCACACGAGAAGCAGACCGATCGCGAGCGCGGCGGCGCCCCAGGCGCGGATCCAGCTCGTCGGCTTCGCTGCCCACCAGTCGATCCACCGGCGCGTCCGATCCACGCCGAACCCGAACGTGAAGAGCCCGGACAGGATCGCGACCACGCCGATCGCCAAGACGCCGTTCGGCGCCTTCGAGACCGGCGCCGCGAGGAGGAGCGAGGCGCCCATCAGGAGACGGAAGCCGGCAACGGCGTAGAGTGCGCCGGGCGTTTCGATCCGGCGGAAGAGTCCGAGCAGCCGGACCGGGGAGACCAGGCCGAGCACCCCCAACAGGGCGACCCCGCTGGCCAGAACGAGTGCGACGTACACCATGAGCCGATCCTCCCCTCGCCTGCGGGCCTCAGCCCGCGTTCAGGCGCTCCGCGATCCCGACGGCCGCGAGAAGCAACGTAAGCACGAAACCCGCTATGGGAACCCAGCGCGGGACGGAAACGGCCGGGCTCGGCTCGCTGCTGCGGCCACGCTGCGGCCCTAGGCTGCGGGGGCGCCCGGCGAACTCGGATCGAGGTGGACGTCGTGCTGCGGGTACGGGATCGAGCAGCCCGCGGCCTCGAGCTCCTCCTTCAGCCGGCGCGTGAGATCCCAGCGCAGGGCCCAGTAGTCCTCCTTCGCGCACCAAGGCCGGACGAGCAGGTTCACCGACGAATCGGCGAGCTCGCCCACCGCCACGACGGCTTCGGGCTCCGCGAGCACCCGCGCATCGGCCGCGAGCACGCCGCGGATCACCTCGCTGGCGCGGCCGATGTCGTCGTCGTAGGAGATTCCGACGACGAGGTCGTTGCGGCGCGTGTCGTTCGCCGAGTAGTTCTTGATGATGTCGCCCCAGAGTGCGGAGTTCGGGACGATGACCTTCACGTTGTCGCCGGTGTGGAGGACCGTCGAGAACAGACCGATCTCCTGCACCGAGCCCGACGTTCCGCCCGCCTCGACGAAGTCTCCCGGCCGGAACGGGCGAAAGACGAGCAGCATGACGCCCGAGGCGAAGTGCGAGAGCGTGCCCTGCAGCGCGAGGCCCACCGCGAGACCGGCGGCACCGAGCACGGCGATCAGCGACGCCGTCTGGATGCCGAACAGCCCGAGCACGGCGATGATCACCGCAGCCATGACGCCGTAGTAGACGAGGCCAGAAAGGAAGGGGATGAGAGCGGCGTCGGCCTCCGCCCGCTCGAGCCGCTTGCGCACCGCGCCGCGCAGGGCCGAGGCCGCGATGCGCCCGACGATGAGCAGCACGATGCCGCCGACGACCTGGAGCCCCCAGGTCGTTCCGAGTTCGATCACCTGCTCGAGAATGCGTTCCGCCGAAGCGCCGTCCATGCCGCCCCCCTTCCGGTGCGAGCGGATCGTAGCGAGGACGAACGCAAACGCCCCGACACCGTGCGGCGCCGGGGCGTCGAGAAACGCGGCCGAGCTCGGCTTCGCTAGATCCCGCCCATCACCGAGTAGGTGAACGGGAAGGTCAGCCCGGTCAGGCCGAGCACCTCGGCGCAGTCCGCGCCGGTGCAGGCGGCGTCGACGGTCACGTGGAGCGTCACGCTGGTCGGGCCGGCGAAGACGCCGGTGACGTCGATGCTGAGATCGATCACCGCGTCGGCGGCGGGCGTCACGTCGATCACGTGGGTCAGCGTGTCGCAGGCGATGCCGCTACCCGAGAGGCTGCACTCGAGGTCGTGGCCGGCGGGGATCGTGCCGGGCAAGCCGTTCAGCTCGTCGAGCAGGCCCTGCAGATCCGGCAGGCCGGCGAGGAGACCCGAAGAGTCGAGGACGTCGTTCAGCAGATCCTCGAGCTCACCGAGGGAGCCGAGCCCGAAGAAGTCGAGCAGCGGGTCGAAGAGGAAGGAGAAGAGCCCGCCGAGACCGGAGGAGAGCAGATCGAGAAGCGACTCGAGCTCGCTGATCAGTCCGGCGACGTCGCCCGTGCCGAGCAGCCCGCCGAGATCGACGGCGTCGCCCAGCTCTGCGGCGATCAGATCCTGGATCGCGCCGGGGACGTTCTCCCCGAGACCGCCGAGGTCGATCTCGCCGCCGCCCAGGTTGATGAGTTCGAACAGCGCGTCGGCGTCGAGGTCGAGGGCATCGAGCGGCACGTCGGCCGGCAGCTGGAGGCCGAGCTCGTCCCAGAGCCCCGCCTGCGGGTCCACCCCTGAATCACACCCGAGCCCCGTCGCGAAGACGGCGGCCATGGCCACTACGGCAAGTCGCTTCCTCATGTTCCGATTCCTCCTGGAGCCGGGCCACCTTAAGGGCCGGTGCGGGGTTTCATCAACGAGAATCTCGGGTTCGAGGCGCGGGCTTCTTCCCGGCGAGGCGGCGAATTCTTTCGCGGTCCCCGGCGTCCGACTCGAACAGGCCCATCCCGTGGATGGAGCACTGTGATAGTTTTCCGAACGATTTCAACCCTTTCGCGCTGCCGAACCGCCGCGAAGGAGAACGCCGACCATGACCCGACTGTCTCGCACCGTTGCCCTGTTCTCTGCCTGTTTCCTGATCGGCCCGGGCCTCGCCTCGGCCGAAGATGCCGTGGTGGAGCCCGAGGCCGCCCGTGCCGTGAAGGCGGTCACGCAGGATGCCGTCCAGAAGGTCCAACCGGACCTCTCGAAGGACGCCATGAAGATCAAGCAGGCGACGCCGGAGCTCGCGCCGGTCAAGAAGAAGGCGGCCGAGATGGCCCCGGAAGCCGGCAAGCAGCTCCAGCCTCCGACCCGCAAGTAGGGCGGCGGGCCGGCCGGCAGCCGGTTCAGTCCGAACGAAGCGGCTCCGACTCCGTCGTGTAGCCGAGCGCTTCGAGCCGGGAGCGGAGCTCCGCGGAGAGGCCCTCGTGCCGTTCGGGAGCGGGGATCACGCCCAGGTAGGCACGGGCGCCTTCGCCTTCCCGCACCGGACCGGCGGCGCTCATCGCCTCGCCCATGTCGCGAACGGCCCAGGGTTCCGCCGTGGCGGTCCACGCGGCGGGGAAGTCCTCGATCTTCGGACCTGACGCGGAGCGGAGCGGAAGCGTTCCGCCCCCCGTGAGCCCGACGCGCTTCAGCACGATCGGCGCGTCCGGCGGGTGCACCCGGAACGAGAGGCCGTCCTCGTCCGGGAGCAGACGGCTGCCCGCATTCGTCGGCTGGACCTGGTTCTCGAGCCGGCAGGCGAGGCGAAGCGCTCGCCCGTCGTTCGTCAGCTCGAAGCCGTCGCCCGGCTCGAGACGAACCGCCGCGACGTCCGAGAACCGCCCCTCCGTTTCCAGGTGCGCCTCGCAGCCGGCGGCGTCCGCGTCCGGCTCGCTCACGATGCGGAGATGGATGCCGCTCGATCTCCGGCCGAGGTACGCATCGAGGCTCGCCGCCATGCGCTCGCGGGTGCCGGCCCGCGCCCGCGCGAGATTCTCGATCTCCGAAGGATCCTGCTCGAGGTCGAAGAGCGCTTCGCTCGCGCTCGGCCGGGAGCGTCGCAGGTACTTGTGCGGTCCGGCGAGCAGACCCCGCATCAGGTGGCTGTCGGGTCCCGTGGTGCGCAGGGAGAGAAACAGCTCGCGCGCGGCCCACGGGCGCTCGCGGACACCGAGCAGCGTCGTCAGATCCCTGCCGTCGAGTCCCGCGGCTGGAACGTCGCGCAGGGCGGAGAGGATCGTCGGCACCACGTCGATCAGCGAGACGCGTTCCGCCACGCGCGCACCCGCGTGCGCGCCGTCGGGGAAACGAACGATCAGGGGAACCCGCAGCACCTCTTCGAAGAGGTTGACGCCGTGGCCGATGCCCCCGCGTTCGAGGAGTTCCTCTCCGTGGTCGGAGGTGACGATCGCCATCGTCCCGTCCTCGAGCCCGCGCGCGCGAAGAGCCTCGAACAGGCGCCGAAGCTGTGAATCGACGAAGGCGATCTCCCCGTCGTAGCCCGCGATCGCGTAGTCGCCGACGTCCTCCGGATCGGCGGGAAAGCGCGCATCGAAGGGGGGCGGCGGATCGAAGGGCGTGTGCGGATCGATCAGGTGCAGGTAGAGGAAGAAGGGCTCGCTCTCGGCCAGCGCATCGATCCGCGCGACGACGTGGTCGACGACGGCGTCGGCTCCAGTGCCCAGGCCGAGCGCCTCCAGATCGTCGAACACGTCGAAGCCCCGATCGAAGGCCCAGGCCGAAGACACGTGCGGGTTCGTGATGGCGGCGAAGGTCGCGTAGCCCTCCACCTGCAACCGCTCGCCGAGCAGGGGCAGGCTCGGTGGAATCACGTCGAGCCGATCCTCGACCCGGTGATGGATCGGGTCGAGCCCGGTGAGCAGCGAAACCGTACTCGGCCGGGTCCAGGAGGACGGCGCATAGGCCTGATCGAAGACGACGGCGCCGGTGGCCCAGGCATCGAGGAACGGCGAGGTGTCGCGTTCGTACCCGTACATGCCGAGATGGTCCGCGCGCAGGGTATCGACGAGGATCAGGATGACGTTGGGGCGGCGAGCCCCTGAGAGCGGCACGGAGTGCGGACCCAAGGCGTCGCCAGCCAGCACCGCCCACAGCACGAGCGGGACGACCACGAGAACCGCGAGCACCATCGCCGGTACGGATGCAGACCTGCTCGAAGCGACGCCCACTGTCGACGAGGGTCGCACGTCGGCCGTCGACCGGGCGGCCCGGCAGGCGGCCGGAGCCAACCTCGAGCTGTGAACACTCGACTAAATAAGAGAAAATATTTTCTCTTATTTAGTAATTATTTTTACGAGCTAGGCTCGGCTCGAACGGTGCTGACTTTCTAAGTATTTGACTTCGCTTGTCTTTCCTCATCCCCGGAAACTGGCACACGGCGTGCAGTTGGCTCCATCGCAACCCTTCCGCAGGAGAACGCCTTGCCTCTCTTTTCTCGCACCGCTCCTCGCCACTTCCTCGGGTTGGCCGCCGTCCTCGTCGGCTCTGCCCTGGCAGCCCCATCCCATGCCGTTCCCGTGACGTACACGGTGGTCGACGCGCCCCTGAACGCCACCTTGAGCGGCGACTACCAGTTCACGTTCAAGATCAGCGGCGTCAGCAACCCCTCCCGAGGTGGAAGTCTGACGGACGTCCCGCTCTCGAGTGAGGGCAGCGGAGCGATCGTCGCCGACTGGGGAACCCCGCGAACCCAGCTCGACCCAGGCGTCTGGGACCAACAGCTCGAGGTCGCGGCGGGTGACTTCGAGATCTCGTACGAGAACCTCGGCGGGACCCAGGACAACCTCGGCTTCAGCGTCCGCGGCGTCAACTTCAACCTGGTGCTGGCGGTGACGATCGAAGAGCTGACCCTGACCTTCGAAGAAGACTTCCTCGCGAACCTCGGCGACGAAAGCGCCGACTCGTGGCTCGCCTTCGACACGGTCGACCTCGGGGTCGAGGCCCGGATCGGCCTCTCGCTGAGCGGGACGCTCGGCAACTTCAACACGAGCGTCGTCGAGTCGGTCACCCTCGACGACGCCCCCTGGATCATGACCCTCGCGCGGACGTTCGCCGCGGGGAGCGAAGACGGGAGCGAACTCACCGTCCCGAACCTCGCGGGCCTGGCCTTCCCGGTCGACGACTTCCGCTATCAGATCGGCTCGTGTCCGATTCCGCTCTGCAACGGCGTGAACGTCGACATCGAGGATCTGACGATCACCCTCGGCGAAACCAGCGTCGCGGCGACGAGCTCCGCGCTGATCCCGACCCTTCCGGAGACGTCGCCGGTCGCCCTGCTCACCTCCGTGGCTCTTCTCGTCGGGGTCGCTGCCCGACGGCGCAGCCAATGACTTCTCGAACGACCACCGCGCCCTCCAGACGGCGGGAACGAACCCACCCTGAAAGGAACGACACCATGAAACGCATTCTTCTTGCTGTGATCGCACTGTTGCTCGCAAGCTTCCCCGGCGCCGCCCGGGCCGTGATCATCGGCGCCGACGACGGGACGCTGATCACGGTCACCGGAAACGATGAGCTCGTGATCCGTGACATCGGCACCGACTCCAACACCGTTCTCGACGACGACTTCGATTGGCAGAAGGGCGGAAGCGGCGAGTACCGCTCGATCGCCAGCTACTCGGGCGACGGCTCCCCCGACACGGGTTCGATCATCACGATCGGCAACAACAACCTCATCCTGGTCGACCTCTCGACGGGGGACGAAATCACCCTCGACAACGACATCACCTGGACGACCGGCGACGGCTACCGCGGCATCGCGGCCTACACGGGGGATGGCACGGCCGATGACGGAACGATCGTCGCGACCACCAACGGCGGAAACCTCATCCTCATCGATCTCCTGACGAACTCCACGACCGTCATCGACGACGACCGGAACTGGTCCGGAAGCGGCGAGCACGCGGGCATTGCCGCCTACACGGGCGACGGCACCGCCGACAACGGAACGATCCTCTACTCGACCGACGGGGGCCTCTATCTCCGCGACCTCTCGGCGGACACCTCGACCCTGCTCGACGACGACCTGAACTGGGGATCCAACAAGCGCCGCGGCATCGCGGCCCACGTCCCGGCCAGCGTGCCGGAACCCACCGCGGCCGCTCTCGCCACATTGGGAATGATCGGGCTGGCGGTGACGGGTTCGCGGCGCGCGGCCCATCGCTGACCCGTCGCGCAGGCACTCGGCCCGAAGCGGGCGTCGCCACCGGCGGCGCCCGCTAGCGCGGCTCCGTGAGGAGGGCCACCGCGTCGAGCGCCTCGTTGGCGGCCTCGTCGAGGGGACGGCCCGGTTCCTGGATCCAGTGGATCAGGAGCCCTTGCACCAGATCGAACGCGATCCTGGCCAGGACGCGTGCGGAGTAGTCGGAGCGCACCGAGCCAGCGCTCTGCCCTTCCTCGACCCAACGCACCATGCATTCGAACAGCATCCGTGTGGCCTGCATGCCGGCGGGGTGCCCGTACGAAGCGCAGAGCAAGGCGGCGACGAGTTCGCGGTCGGTATCGGCGACGTCGGACAGGCGCTCCAACGCGGCTGCTCGCCGCGCGACCGGATCGGCACGGCCCGCGAGCAGGCGATCGGTGAGCTCGGTCGCCGCATCGGCCACCTCGAGGAGGAGTTCGGCGATCAGCCCCTCCTTCGTCCCGTAGTGGTAGTGGACGGTCAGCGGACTGACCGAGAGGTCCGTCGCGAGATCCGAGATGCGAGTGGCCTTGACGCCCTGCTCGACGAACCTGTGGCGGGCGCCCTCGTAGATCCGCGAGCGGAGCGTCCCCGCTTTTCGAGGCGTCCGCGGGTCGGCAGGAGGCGGCTCGAGCGCATCGATCTCGTCGGCGAACTCGCGCACGCTCTCTGCGGTCGACGCTTGATCGGGCGAGTGCGCGACCAGGTCCCGGACCATGGCCAGGACGACCATCGTGCTCGCCCGCGGAGGAAGGCCGGGCGTCTGGACCCAGTTGATCAGCGCGCCGGGGATCATCGCCGCGAGCATTCGAGCGAGACTTCCCGCCGGGACGTCGGTGCGGACGGCTCCCTTCCCGCGGCCGATGTCGATCCCGTCGCGAATCGCCACCGTCAAGCTCTCGAGCAGCTTGATACCGTCCGTCCGGCTCACGACGACACGCATGTGGTTGGCGATCAGGTCCCGCGACTCCGCGTGCGTGGAGGCCAGAACTTCGAGAGCCACGGCCGCAGCATGGGCCGGGGCCGCCCAACCGTCGACGGCGGCGCGCTGGAAGAGCTGGGCCATCAGCCCGCCCTTGTCCTCGAACTGCTTGCGAATCTCGTGTCGGAGCTGGTGGGCGAGGAAGCCGTCCTTGTCGCCGAAGTAGTTGCGGAGGGTCGGGACGGAGACATCCGCGGTCTCGGCGATCTGGCTGAGCGTGGTCGCCGAGAAGCCCTGGGCCGCGAACAGATCCCGCGCGGCGAGGTAGAGGGCCTGCCGCGTCTCCCGCTTCTTTCGCTCCCGCAGCTGCATCCCTCACCTCGGCCGACCCGGCGGCGGCCGGAGCTTAGGCGCTGCTCTTCCCGGGAGCAGGCCCGAATATCTAATGTAATAGTATAATTATGCATGATATAGTGCCGTCGAATCCAGCCCCTTCTCGCGCCCGGGGGTCTTGGAGGAGGCCAAGGGATGCCGGAACGGAATCGCCACGAATCGCCGAAGCTCCGCAGGCTTCGCCGCGGGTTCCACCTCGGCGCGACCCTGACCCTGCTCCTGGCCCTTCCGGCCCAGGCGGCCCCCTTCGTCTTTGCGTCTCTCCCGGACACCCAGATCTACGCGGACGACCGGTTCCCCGGCCACGAAGAAACGCCCGCCATCACGGACCCACGGGGGACCGGCGCCATCTTCCACGATCAGACGCGCTGGCTGGTCGAGCAGGCCGACGCCCTCGGCATCGGCTACGTAGCCCACCTCGGCGACATCGTTCACAAAGGGGACGACCTCGATCAGTGGGCGCTCGCCGAGGACGCCATGGGGCTCCTCCTCGAAGCCGACATCCCCCACGGCACCGTCATGGGCAACCACGATCGAAGCCACGGCCCGGACTACCGCTTCAACTACCTCGACAACTTCGGCCCCCAGCGTTTCGCGGGGCGCCCGTGGTACACGGCGTCCTCGCCCGCTGGAGGCGCGAACTTCCAGCAGATCGAGCACGAGCACTACAAGCTCGGTTTCCTGAACTTCAGCCTCGATCACCCCCAAGCCGAGATCGATTGGGCGATGGATCTGGTCTCCGCCAACCCCGACACGATCTTCATCATCGGCACCCACCGCTACCTCGCCGACTTCAAGCTCGCCGCGGGGCGCTTTGGGGAAGAGGTGGACACCCTGCTGGGCCCGATCACGCTTCCGGTCCGGATCCAGAGCCGTGTGGTCGACTCGCACTCGGGCGAGGAGTTCTTCCACGAGTTCGTTCGCCGGCACCCGAACGTCCTCATGGTGCACGCGGGGCACGTCCACTCGGACTGGCTGCGCCTCGACGAGCAGAACGACGCGGCCCAGACGATCGTCCAGATCCTCTCCAACTATCAGGACGCCCGGAACGGCGGCGACGGCTGGCTCCGGCTCTACGAGCTCGACTTCGACGCCGGCGAGCTCCGCTTCCACACCTACTCACCGACCCTCGATCGCCGCCGGACGACGATCGACCACTTCGTGGAGAGCATCTTCCTGGTCTACGACCAGCGCGCGAACTTCATGGAGGCGATCGGGATCGAGGACGAAGAGGTCTACTTCGGACTGATCCCCTTCGTGTTGAAGGACGGCCCCGCCCCCGACGGGTTCCTCCTCGGACACCCCGACCTCGACGAGCCCGAGGAGCGGGCGTACTACGAGCAGTACCTCCTCGACCTCTTCGAGGGCGATCCGCCGCCCGGCTTCGACGACCTGCTCGAGTGGGAACAGCTCTGGATGCTGGCCTTCGCGGCGAGCGAGGATCCCCTCGACTTCAGTGAAGGTTCCCGATCCCCGAGCGGCGTGATCCCGATCGACTTCGCTGCCTACTTCACACCCTCTCGAAGTCAGTCCATCGGTTTCGCGTTCCGCGCACTCCTGGACGGGTTGGCCGAACTCGGCGCGGAGGATCTCGCCTGGCCTTCGGCGCGGCGGTGGCTCACGCGGCTGGCCCATTTCGCGTACAAGCGCGCACTCACGGACCGGCCCGGCCACGCGCGGTTCCTGCTGTCGTTCTTCGAAGACCGGACGGATGGGTGTGCCGAACGAGGCGAACCGGACACCCTGCGCAGCGGCGCCACACTTTGGGAGTGGCTCTGGGCATGGTTCCACCGCGACTTCGTCTCGACCTGCGAGGGCCAGGCGACGATCCACCCGGCCGTGCTCGAGCTGAACGAACTTCTCGATCGATCGACCGACTAGGCCCTTCGGCGGGCCCCGCGACGAACGCACCGATCGGCCCGCTCCCTACTATTCCATTTTTTCGAAGTTCTTCTTGCTTCTTTTCTAATGGCCCGAGGTGTGGGGACGTCCTAAGAAACGAGGGTCACGATTTCGCAAGGAGGCCATCGCCATGACTTTTTCCGATACGACCGTCGCCGCGCGCCGCCGGCGGCTTCTCGTTCCCGCCCTTTTTGCTGCCGCGCTGCTCGCCGCACCCGCGGCGCAAGCGGACACGCATGCCAACAAGTTCTCGGATCATGTGAGCTTCCTGCCCGACGGTCCGCAGATCACCCAGGCCGACGTCGAAGCTGCGCAGGCCGCCTGGGGCGATGCCGTCGTCGCGATCGGCAAGGCCGGGGGCAAGGCGGCGAAGGTCGCCGAGAAGGCGGCTCGCGGCGCCTACGCGTTCGACCTCGGACCGATCCAGTTCAAGCCGACGCTGGCTTCGGTGCAGCCCTTCCGCCCCGACCTGGAAGGCGCGCTGAGCTACTTCGTCGCGGGCAACGAGAAGTACGCGGAAGACAAGGGCTTCGCCCTGCGGCCGTGGTCGAAGGTCCGCTTCGACAACCACACCGTGAAGATGCAGGGCAACCTCGCCATCGCGATGGGTCACTACTACTTCACCGGCCCGGACGGCACCGAGACCAAGGTCGAGTACACGAAAGGCTACGTGAAGACGCCGGACGATCGCGTCCTGATCTTCCTGCAGGATTCGTCGCTGCCCTACCAGCCCTAGACCCACCCGAAGGACCGGGCTTCGGCCCGGTCCTTTCCCGCTGGGCGTCGCGCCCGACGAAGTTCAGGAAGCCGGCTCGGGAGGCTCCAGCGGAAGCGCGCGCGCTTCGTGCAGGCGGTAGACCACGCCGTCTTCGCTCGCCGGGACCGCCTCGAAACGCCCCTCCAGCAGGATCGGGTCCCACCCTGCCTCGATCGGCTCCTTCGCGAAGACCTCGATGGCACCCGCCGGCCCACCGGGTACGTGGAAGAAGCAGCTCGGGGGGTTCGAGGTCAGGACGAAGTGGCGCTGCATGCGCGCCGCCTCGAGGGGCATCAAGAACCCGGCGAGCTTCACCGTCTGCCCGTCCTTCGCCCGAATCGCCTCCGGGAACTTCGAGGTGAGCTCTTCCTCGCCCCAGACGACCTCGGCCTCGAGAAGGAGATCCCAGCCGAGGATGCCCTCGATGTCCGCGAGCCAGCCGTAGCCGGCCGCGCGCTGGCTGATGACGTTCAGGATCAACGACCCGACGGCATCGCCGGCCGAGATCTGGACCTCCTCCTCGCCCATCGTGCCGCCCATGAGCGCGAATCGGTACTGGCCCAACTCGTCCGAGAACGGGGGGGCGTCGATGACGCGGCTGTCTCCCTCGGGCGTGATCTTCGGACGCAGGCCGCGTACGGGGCGGTCCTTCGCGTCGAGGATCAGGAGCGTCGCGCGAACGAAGTCGCCTTCCAGGACGTCCAGGACCAGCCTGCCATCGGGGCCCTCGTAGGAGGTCCTCGAACCCATCGCCAGGCGCAGGGGACGGAGAGCATCTTTGAAGTCGACCGCTTCGGAAGCGATCCTCACGCCCTCCGCCCGAAGCGAGGGCGGGGGCGCAGCCGGGCTCGAGGGCCGGTCCGCGACGCCGGAGGGTGCGGGCTCGCTGGGCACGGCCTCGCCCCCGTCGCCGCAGGACGTGACGGCGAGGGCGGCGACGAGAACGAACACCACCTTTCGGGCTCGGTCGTGGCGCGTCGGCCCGGTCATCCGTGAGTCGCCAGCGCGCGGGAGACATCGGTGCGATACGCCTGCCAGGCCGGCAGCGCGGCGGCGAGCAGCGCGACGAGCACGAGCGCCGCGGCCAGCGCCAGCTCTTCCGGGAGCAGGATCCGACCCGTGAGCGGGAGCGCGCCCCCATCGGCGAGCACCGCACCGAGCGCTTCGAGCGTCAGGTGACCCAGCGCCAGACCGAGCAATGCACCCGCCAGCCCCAGGAGCAGCCCCTCGATCAGCAAGCTGGCCATGAGCTTCTCGCGGGTCGCGCCGAGGCAACGCATCATGGCCAGCTCGCCGCGACGGGTCTGCAACGCGCCGTACATCGCGCCGAACACGCTGAACGCCGCGGATGCGATCAGCACCCCGGCGAACGCCCGCAGGCCGTCCAGCCCGAGGCCGACGATCCGAAGCAACCGCGTGAGCTCGAAGGCCGGAGCCGCCGCCTGCAGATCGGATTGGGTGTTGATCTGGCGCGGCAGGCTGACCGCAGCGACCGGTGAGGCGTATCGGAAGAGCATCGCGGTGATCTCGCGGCCTTCGTCGGTGTCGGGCGTTTCGCCGTGGCCGTGAGCATGCTCGTCGGCGTGAGCATGCTCGCCCTCGCCTTCGTGTTCATGCTCCCCCTCCTCTTCGTGAGCATGCCCGTCGGAGTGGATGTCCCAGACGCTCTCGAGACCGGTCAGGATCAACCGGTCCACGACGGCGCCCGTCGGCGCGAGGATCCCGACGATGCGGTAGGGCGATTCGGCGTGGTGGTCACCCATCCCACTCATTCCGTGCGACCCGGTCAGCACGTCGCCGGGCCCGAGGCCCGTGGCCAGCGCCACCTCGGCGCCCAGCACCGCCTCCAGGCTGGCCCCCCAGAGCCTCCCCTCCGCGAGGCCGGCATCGTACAAGGCCGGGTAGTCGGGCGTCGTGCCGACGATGCGGAACCCGCGCGCGCTGTCGCCCAGGGACATGGGAATGGCCTGGGCGACGCGCCGATCTTCGGCCCAGCGCTCGGCCTCGGCCAGGGGGATGTTCCCGGTCGGGACGTCGGCGTGGTAGACGGTCGAGAGCACCAGCTGCACGGGGCTGCCCTTGGCGCCGAGCACCAGGTCGATCCCCCGGGCGTCGCGCGTCAACGTCTCGCCGATCTGGTGCGACAGCAGCAAGAGCACGACGATGGTCGCGGTTCCAAGCGCCAGAAGCCCGACGTTCAGGGCACTGGTCAGGGGCGCGGCGCGCAGATTGGCCCATGCAAGCCGAACGAGGCTCATGCGGCCACCCGCTCGAGCTCGACTTCCTGCCCCAGCCGGCCGCGGATGCGCGCATCGTGGGTCACGACGAGCAGCGCCGCACCGTGTTCCACCGCCTGCTCCGTGAGCAGCTGCAGCACGATCTCCGCGTTGGCGTCATCCAGGCTCGACGTCGGCTCGTCGGCGAGCAGCAGTGCCGGCCGCCCGAGCGTCGCGCGCGCGATGGCCACGCGCTGGGCCTCGCCCTGGCTGAGCTCCCGCGGCCGATGATGAAGGCGATGCCCGAGCCCCAGCCCGACCAGTTTCTCCACAGCGGCCTCGCGGTCCGCTGGATGCCCCGCCAGGCTTTGGGCGAGCAGCAGGTTGTCGAGCGCGCTGAGTGAGGCGACCAGTCGCAGCTGCTGCAGGACGATGCCGATCAGCCGCCCTCGCAGGCGGTCCCGTTCGCGCTGGGAGGCCGTGTCCATCCGCTGGCCTGCGACGTGGATCGAGCCGGCCCGAGGCGTGAGCAGCCCCGCGACCAGGTGCAGCAGCGTCGTCTTGCCGCTCCCGGACGGCCCCACCACCGCACAGGTCTCGCCCCGGCCGATCGTGACGTCCGGAAAGGTCAAGAGCGCCGGGCCACCCGGAGCATGGGCGTACGACAGCGATGCGGCGTTCAGCGCGATGGATCCCGAGTCATCCGACGTCAACCGGCAGCGGCCCCCTGCCGGTGCGGTAGCGAGAATCGGGGGTCGGCTCAACCCGTGACACGAAGAAGGATCGAGCCGCGAAGCGCTTCGGGGATCGGCACATCGACCTCCAGTTTCGCCTCACTTCGCGGGGACTGGCGCCCCGGGCAGGGCTCGAACCTGCGACCCGCTGCTTAGAAGGCAGCTGCTCTATCCAGCTGAGCTACCGGGGCGTGCCGGGAAGCTAGCAACCGTGCCGGGCGGGGGGCGAATGGGCCTGCCAGAGGCGCCGGACGAGGCCGCGGCCCCGCTAGCTCGCGATCTCCGCGAGCAGCTCGCACGCGCTCTCGACCACCCTCGGGTGGTAGCAGAGGATGCCGTCGAGCTTGCGGCTGCCGACGCGGCTGGCCGGCCCCTGCCCGAGCTCCACGGCCGAGAGCAGCGCCTTGTAGCCCTCGCTCGCGATGACGAGGAACCACTCGCGAAGCAGCGGCCCGGAGTGGACGGCCCGGAACGACGTCGGCGTGAAGGCCGCCTGCGCGTCCGGCTCGCCGAAGACGTGCACCTCCGCCGCCACTTCGCAGATGCGGCCGTAGCGGGCGGCGACGCCGCGTGTACGAGAGACCTGCTCGAAGCCGACGTAGACCTTCGCATCGGAGAGCGGCTGGTCGAGGATCATGTTCTCGTTGAGGCGGCACCAGTGCAGGAGTTCGGACACGCCGCGCGTGAAGGTGGCGATCCCCGAGGCGACGTCGGTCAGCAGCTCCCCTTCGGGCACCGGACTCGCCCGGCCCGAGACCTCCCCCACCGCGCTGCGGACGTGCTCGTAGAGAGACGGATCCATGGGCACCTCCTCTCTCCTCCTGACTCTAGGGCGTCGTCCAGCCGCCGCCGAGCGCCCGGTAGAGCTCGACCACCGCGGCGAGCGCCTGTTGCTGGGTGAGCGATTCCTGGAGTTCGGCCTCGAACAGCGTGCGGTCCGAATCGAGAACCTCGAGATAGCTCACGACGCCGCCGTCGTAGCGGGCGCGGGAGAGCGTCGCCGCCTTGCGCGCCGCCTCGACCTGCCGCAAGCGTGCGCCGTGTTCGGCGCGGAACGTCCGCACGCCGACGAGCGCGTCCTCGACCTCGCGGAACGCCGTGAGCAAGGTGGCCTCGTAGCGCCGCGCGGCCTGGTCGGCCTTGGCGCGCTGGGCCTTGGCGAGCGCCTTCAGCTTCCCGCTGTTGAAGACGGGGGCCAGCACGGCGCTCGCGAGACTCCACGCCTTGGCCTCGTTGAAGCCGAGCTGCGAAAGTGTGGTGCTCGCCGTCCCGAAGCTCGCCGTCAGCCGGAACGACGGGTAGCGGTTGGCCTCGGCGACGCCGATGCGCGCCGTCTCGGCGATCAGGCGCTCTTCGGCCTCGACCACGTCCGGCCGGCGCTGGAGCAGTTCGTAGGGCAGGCCGGCCGGCACCTCGGGAAGGAGGAGCTGCTCCGAGAGGCCCATGCCTCGCTCGATGGTTCCCGGGTTCCGGCCCAGCAGCAGCCGCAGGGCGTTCTGCGTCTGCGCGACCGCGCGGTCGAAGCTCGCGACGGCGGCCTCGGCGATCGCGAGCTGGACCTCGGCCTGGTTCACGTCGAGCTGGGCTTCGAGGCCGCGCTGGAAGCGTGCGTCGACGATCTCGAGGCTCTCGCGGCGCCCCTCGACGGTGCGTTCGGAGATGGCCAGACGCCGATCGAGATCGCGCAGCGAGAAGTACGTGGTCGCGACGCTCGCGACGAGGCTGATGGTCACGTCGCGATAGGCGGCCTCGGTCGCGAGGAGATCCGCGCGGGAGGCCTCGGTGGCGCGATCGAACTTGCGCCAGACGTCGAGGTCGAAGGAGAGCCCCGCGGAGAAGTCGAAGCTGTCCCGGGTCGCGGCGCCGGGGCTCACCTGCTGGCTCGATCGGCCGCGGCCCGCACCTCCCATGAGGTCGATGAAAGGGAACTGGTTCGCGCGCGTCGCCGTCACCTGGGCGCGCTGCTCGGCGATCCTCCCGAGCGCGACGGCGAGATCCTTATTCTCGGCCAGGGCGATCTCCGTCAGCTCCCGAAGCCGCGGATCGCCGAAGAGGTCCCACCACGGCAGGTTCGCGACGGAGTCGCCCGCGGGCGACCCGTCCAGCCACGCCTGCGGAAGGTCGAGCTCGGGCCGTTCGTAGTCCGGCGTCAGCGCACAGCCGAACGTGAGCAGCGCGAGCAGCGGGAGGACGCTACGGGCCGACACGGGGCTCCTCCGGTTCGCCCGCGTTGCGCTCACTGATCCGTCCCACGAGTACGAACAGCGCCGGCACGAACAGCACGCCGATGACGGTCGCGACGACCATGCCGCCGAACACGGTCATGCCCATCACCTTGCGGGCCTCGGCGCCGGCGCCCGTCGCGATGAGCAGCGGCAGCACGCCGAGGATGAAGGAGAAGGCCGTCATGAGGATCGGCCGGAAGCGCTGCCGCGCCGCTTCGAGCGCCGCCTCCGTCAGGCTCTTGCCGGCTTCGCGCTCCGCCCGGGCGAACTCGACGATCAGGATCGCGTTCTTCGCGGCGAGGCCGATCAACATCACGAGGCCGATCTGCGCGAAGACGTTGTTCTCGTAGCTCTCGGAGAAGAGCCGGGCGAGCCAGAGCGAGCCGATCGCGCCGAGCACCGCGATCGGCGTGCCGAGCAGCACCGAGAACGGCAGCGACCAGCTCTCGTACTGGGCGGCGAGGATCAGGAACACGAACAGGATCGCCATGGCGAAGACCACGGTGCCGCTGCCCGACGCTTCCTTCTCCTGGTAGGACGTTCCGTTCCAGGCGAAGGACATGTCCTGGGGAAGCGTCTCTGCGGCGACCTCCTCGAGGGCGTCGAGGGCCTGGGCCGAGCTGAAGCCCGGCGCGGCCTGGCCGGAGAACTCCGCGGCGCGGAAGAGGTTGAAGCGGTTGGTGTACTCGGGGCCGGTGCTTCGGCGGCTCGTCACGAGCGTCGAGAGCGGAACCATCTCGCCGTCCGCGTTCCGGACGAAGAAGTAGCGCGTGGCCTCCGGGTCCGTGCGGTAGGCCGGCTCCGCCTGCACGAAGACCTTGTAGAGGCGTCCGAAGCGGTTGAAGTCGTTGACGTACGCGCCGCCGAGGAACGCGCCGAGCGTCGTGTGCACCTGGTCGAGGGGGATGCCGAGCTTCAGGGCCTTGGCCTGGTCGATGTCGAGGAAGATCTGGGGCGTGTTCGCCCGGTAGAGGCTGTAGGCGCCCTGGATCTCCGGTCGGGCGTTCGCCGCGAGGGTGAAGGCCTGGACCTGCTCGGCCAGGTAGGTCGGCGGCCCGCCGCTGCGATCCTGGAGCATCATCGAGAAACCGGCGCCCGTTCCGAGGCCCGGAATGGGCGGCGGCCCGAAGGCGAAGGCCCGGGCGCCCTGAATCCGGGAGAGCGCGCCGTTCAATCGCCGGATCACGTTGCGGGCGTGATCCTCGGGGTCGGGCCGTTCCGACCACTCCTTCAGCTGGATGAAGACGAACAGCGCGTTCGACTGCATCGTTCCCGAGAGCATGCTGAAGCCGGCGACCGCGGTGGAGTTCTCGACGGCGTCGAAGCCCGCGACGATCGCTTCCACTTCGCGGAGGACGGCGTCCGACCGCTCGAGGGAGGCGGCATCGGGCAGGAGGGCCGTCGCCATGACGTACCCCTGATCCTCCTCCGGGACGAAACCGCCGGGGACGGTGACGAACAGCAGGCCGACCGCCGCCACCATCGCCAGGAGGAGCAGGCCGGCGCGTGCGGGGCGGAGGGCCAGGAACTCCGCGAACGTCATGAAGCGGGCGGTGATCGCATCGAGGCCGCGGTTGAAGCCGCGGAAGAAACGGTTCTGCCCCTGCCCGCCGCCGCGTTTCAACAGGACGGCCGCGAGCGCGGGGCTCAGGGTCAAGGCATTCAGCGACGAGATCGCCACGGAGATCGCGATCGTGATCGCGAACTGCTGGTAGAGGCGCCCGGTGATCCCGCCCATGGCGGCGACGGGAACGAAGACCGCCATCAGCGAGAGCGAGGTGGCGACGATCGGGCCGGAGACCTCGCGCATCGAAGCGATCGTGGCCTCCCGCGCTGAGAGCCCTTCCTCCATCTTCGCCGCGACGGACTCGACGACGACGATCGCATCGTCCACGACGATCCCGATCGCGAGCACGAGCCCGAGCAGGGAGAGCGTGTTGATCGAGAACCCGAGCAGCGGGAAGGCCGCGAACGTTCCGATCAGCGAGACGGGAACGGTGAGGGTCGGGATCAGCGTCGAGCGCGCGTTCTGGAGGAACACGTAGACCACCAGGATCACGAGCCCGACCGCCTGGAAGAGCGTGATGATGATCTCGCGAATGCCGGCCGAGATGGGCCGGGTCGTGTCGAGCGAGACCACGTACTCGACGTCCTCGGGGAAGCGCTCGGACAGGCGCTCGAGGGTGGCGCGGACCTTCGTCGCCACCTCGAGCCCGTTCGCGTCCGGAAGCTGGAAGATCTGCAGGATCGCGGTCGGCTGGCCATCGAGCCGCATGCGCAGCACGTAGTTCTGGGTGCCGAGCTCGATCTTCGCGACGTCCTTCAGCAGGACCTGGGAGCCGTCGGGGTTCGAGCGGATGACCACGGCGCCGAACTCTTCGGGCGTCTCGAAGCGCCCCGCGGTGTTCACGGTGTAGGTGAAGTCCGTGCCCGCGGGCGCCGGGGGGCCGCCGATCTGGCCGGCGGGAACCAGCACGTTCTGGGCGCGGATCGCGTTGATGATGTCCGGCACCGTCAGGTTCAGCTTGGCGAGGTGATCGGGTTCGACCCAGACGCGCATGGCGTAGTCGTTGGTGCTCCCGGCGAGCACCTGCGCCTGCCCGACGCCGCGGATGCGCGCGATCTCGTCGATGACGTTCAGCGTGGCGTAGTTCGCGAGGAAGCTCTGGTCGTAGGTCCCGCCGGGCGAGACGATCGAGACGAGCAGCAGCGGGAAGGCGAGCTTCTTCTTGACCGCGACGCCCTGCTGCTTCACCTCCGAAGGCAGGCCGGCCTGCGCCTCGGCGACGCGGTTCTGGGCCAGGACGTTGGCGAGGTCGAGGTCCGTGCCGACCTCGAAGGAGACGTCCAGGCTCATCTGCCCGTCGCTCGAGTTGGCCGAGCGCATGTAGAGCATGCCCTCGACGCCGTTCATCCGCTGCTCGATGGGCGTCGCCACGGATTGCTCGACGGCCACCGCGTTCGCCCCGGTGTAGCGCGCGCTCACGTTGACCACGGGGGGCGTGATCTCGGGATACTGGGCGACGGGCAGCCCGGTGAGCGCCACCACGCCGACGATGATGATGACGATGGCGAGCACGATCGCGACGATCGGCCGCCGGACGAAGAACTCCGCCAACCGTCAGGCTCCGGGCGGGCCGGCCGGCGCGGCGGCCGCCTCGACGACGTTGCCCGAGGCGTCGAGGGCGGTCGGCTGCGGCACGACGACGGCGCCCTCCCGCAGGAGCTGGAGCCCCTCGAGCGCAATGGACTCGCCGGCGCGGAGCCCTTCTTCCACGATCCGCAGGCGGTCCACCCGAGGGCCGACCTTCACCGGGCGAAGCGCCACCGTGCCGTCGTCGTCGACGACGAACACCCGGTAGCTTCCCTGGAGCTCGCTCAGCGCGCGGTCCGGAACGAGCAGCGCGTTCTGCCGCGTTTCGATCACGGCCCGAACGCGCGCGAACTGTCCGGCGACGAGGATCCCGTTCGGGTTCGGGAAGTCGGCCTCGAGGGTGAACGTCCCCGTCGAAGGGTCGATGGAAGCCTGGGTGCCGACGAGCTGACCGCGGCCTTCGTGCAGGCTGCCATCGGTGAGGAACAGCTCGAGGCCCGGGCCTTCCCCGGAACGGTCGGGCCCCTCTCCTGCCGACTCCCGGGCGAGCCGCAGGTAGTTGCGCTCATCGATGGAGAAACGCACCCGGATCGGATCCGTCTCGGAGAGCTGGTTCAAGAGCGCGTCGGAACCCGCCCCCACGTACTCCCCGACGCGGATCCGCGTGATGCCGAGCCGCCCCGCCGCCGGGGCATGGACCCGCGTGTACCCGAGCTGGATCCTCGCCTGCTCGAGCTGCGCCTCGGCGGCCTTCAGCGCACCGAGCGCCGCTTCGTACTGGGCCACCGCGGCTTCGAGATCCTGCTGGCTGACGGCGTGGATCTCCGCGAGCGGACGGATGCGATCGAGCTGGCTGCGGTCCTTCACAACGGCCGTCTGCGCCTCGGCCACGCGCCCCTGCATCTCCGCCACCTTCGCCCGGAACGGGCGGGGGTCGATGGTGTAGAGGAGCGCTCCCTTCTCGACCGCTTCGCCTTCGACGAAGTGCATCCCTTCGAGGACGCCGTCCACGCGGGCGCGGATCGGAATCTCGACCGAGCCGCGGGTCTCGCCCACCATGTCGAGCTTGATCGGCTGATCCCGCTCGAGGACCGCGACCACCGGGATCTTCGGGGGCGGCGGAGGAACGGGCTCCGGCTCTCCGCAGGCCGCCAGCGCCAGAAGACACAGGGAGACGGCGGCGAGCGATCGACGGACGGGGGGCATGCGCCGATTCTAACCGGGATCGGGCAACCGACATGGGACGTTTTCGGCGCGGGGGCGGCCTACGGCGCCGCGGCGAGCGCCTCGATCACGGCGGCCGGGTCCAGCCAGATGTGGAAGTCCTCGCGCACGTCGACGAAGCGGACGGTGCCCTGGCGGTCGATCAGGTACGTCGCCGGGTGGGGGACGCCGGCTTCGATCGGCTCCGGGTCTTCCTTGCGGATCCCGAGCCGATCGATCTCCGCGCTCCCCGGGTCGACCACGAAGTGGATACGGCCGCGCAGGCCCATGCCGTCGATGTAGTTCGTCGCCTTCGCGGTGATCTGGTTGTCGGCCATGACCCAGACGATCTGGACGTCCGGGTGCTCGGCGAATGCCTCACGCAGCTCGACCAGCCGCGCCTTCGTATAGGGTCACCAGTCGACGCTGCGCTCGAAGGTCAGGAGCACGCGGTGGCCCCGCAGGCTCGCGAGATCGAAGGGTTGGCCGTCGAGGCGCTGCAGCGCGAGCCGCGGCACCGCATCGCCGATGGCCAGCGTGGCCGTGGGCACGTCGGCCCGCGCCAGGGCCTCGTTGCCGCGCCGGCCGATCGAGAGCGACGGCGCCACGACGACGAGCGCCATCAGGGCGAGGATCGCCACGGTCGCGAGCCACTTCATCATGCCGGCCTCCCTTCGGCGAGCGGCGGCGGGCGGAGCCAGACGAAGGCGAGCGCCACCGCGAGGAACAGCAACGCTTCGATGCGCGGGAGCTCGCCGAGTTGCGCGAAATCGCCCATGAACCAGCCGAGGAAGCGGAAGAGCGCCATAGCCACGAAGGCCCACGCGGTGAAGGTGCCGAAGGTCCGGCTCGTCTCCGGGTGCCGCGCGGCGGCGATCAAGCCACCGGACCAGCCGAGCAGGCCGCACGCGGTGAAGGCGAGGAAGTAGGCACCGTTCGGGCCCATGGGAGACAGGGGCGGCGGCATCACGCCCGACGGCCCGAGCAGCCGCAGGAAGAGCCCGAAGAGCCCCAGCGAAAGCAGCACGCCGAGCACGCCCAGGACTCCGCAGAGAATTCGGTACGCCACGCGCTCTCCCTTCGCACGGGACACTAGCGGCAAGAAGGAAAGCGGCGCCAGAACTCAGACGACCAGGGCGACCCCGGCGAGGGCGAGCAGGGCGAGCACGACCTTCTTGAAGGCGGCTTCGTCGAGGCGGTGGTGGAGCCAGTTGCCGAAGGCGAGCGCGGCGAAGACGACGGGCACGAGGAGCGCGACGTAGGGCGCCGTCTTCGCATCGAGCCGGCCCGTGGCGATGTAGGAGGCGACGAGCGCCGTGTTGAGCGCAAGCCAGACGAAAGCGAGCGTCGCGCGAAAACGCGCCTTCGGAAGGCCCTGCCGGCCGAGCGCGTAGACGAGCATCGGGCCGCCCGAGGCGACCGCGCCCTGCATGATCCCTGCGCCGACGGTCGCCCCCGTGAAGCCCGCCGGACCGAGCGGCGCCGCCACGGCCGCCGCGCCCGAAGCCGCACGCCAGAGTTCGATCGCCGCCATCGCCACGACGAGCACGCCGAGGCCCGTCGTGAGCAGCGCCGCGTCGAGGTTCACGAAGATCAGGAAGCCGAGCACGAGGCCGACGCCCATTCGCGGCAGGACGCGCGAGAAGAGGAGCTCGCGGTCGACGTGCTCGCGGTTCCGCAGCACGACCCAGGTCGTGAGCATCACCGAGAGCGGGACGAGCAAGGGCAGCAGCTCCGGCACGGGGTAGAGCTGCGCACCGAGCGTCAGCGCGATCACGATGCTGCCGAAACCCGTCGCCGCCTCCGCCGTGTAGGCGATGCCCACGCACAGCGCGAGCAGTGCGAAGGAGAGATCCGGCGTGAAGACCTCGCTCACGCGGGGGCGCCCTGGGCGCCGCGGATCAGACGGCCGGGCAGCTCCCCGGTCGGCTCGCCGTGCTCGAAGATCGGCACGCCGGAGACGATCGTCGCGTCGTACCCGAACGCTCCCTGGTAGAGGCGGCGACCGCCGGCGGGCAGGTCGTAGCGCATCTCCGGCGGCTCGAGGCCGAGCTTCTCGAGATCGATCACGTTGACGTCGCCCTTCATGCGCGGCGCGATCAGGCCGCGGTCGTTGAGCCCGTACTGGTTCGCCGTGTCGAAGGTCTGCCGCCTCACGATGAACTCGAGCGGCAGGCGCTCACCGCGCGTGCGGTCGCGCACCCAGTGCATGAGCATGAAGGTCGGCGTGCCGCCGTCACAGATGGCCCCGCAGTGCGCGCCGCCGTCGGCGAGGGAGAGCCCGGTCTGCGGGTGCTTCATGGTCTCGAGGATCGCGTCGAGGCTGCCGTTGGCGTAGCCGAAGAGCGGGAAGTAGAGCAGGCCGCGGCCGTCCTGCTCCATGAGCCCGTCGTAGACGAGCTCGGCCTGGCTGCGGCCGGTCTTCTCCGAACGGCTGCGGATGGAGTCGTCCGGGTGCGGCTCGTAGTTGTGGCCCGAGCCCATGGCCCACATCTTGTGCGTGCCGCGGACGAGGAACTCGAGGAAGACGGCCGGGATCGGCGCGTCCGGCGGCAGCCCGTCCGTGCGAAGTTCTCCGCCCGCCGTGAGCCGGGCGCGGACCTCGGGCTTGCGCAGCTCGCGCAGCCGCTCGGGCACCGGCAGCTTTCCGATCTCGCGGTACTCCGGGTGCCCGATGAAGGGGTGCACGCTCGTCTCCCAGCCCATGAGGACGCCGACCGGCCGCCCCGAGAACTGGCCGCGCAGGTTCGTGATGCCCTCGGCGCGGGCCTCGTCGAGAAGCCGCAGGTCCTCCTTGTAGAGGTCCGGGTTCTCGTCGATCTGCTGCAGGTTGAAGGTGACGTTGCGCCCGGTCTCCTGGGCGAGCTTCTTCATCCACGCCATGTCGCGCGGTACGTCGCGGTGGGTGAGGCTCATCTGGAAGACGCCGGCGCCGAGCTGGCCGAGGACCTGGCCGATCCCGAAGAGCTCCTCCTTCGCCGCGAAGGTCCCGGGGACGGGCTTGCCCTCGAGCGTGTTGTGCATCTCGGTCCGGGAGGTCGAGAAGCCGAGCGCACCGGCGGAGACCGCCTCGCGCACGATGTCGCGCATGGCCTCGATGTCCTCGGGCGTCGCGTCCTCGTTCTCGATGCCGCGCTTCCCCATCACGAAGGCGCGCAGCGCGCAGTGCGGCACCTGGAGCCCGTAGTCGATGGCGTGCTGCTTGCGTTCGAGCGCGTCCATGTACTCCGGGAAGCTCTCCCACTCCCACTGGACGCCCTCGTGCATGGCGGCGCCCGGGATGTCCTCGACGGCCTCCATGAGGTCGATCAGCTCGTCGCGCAGCTCGGGCTTCACCGGGGCGAAGCCGACGCCGCAGTTCCCCATGACGACGCTCGTCACGCCGTGGGAGGACGACGGCAAGAGGTAGGGATCCCAGGTGGCCTGGGCGTCGTAGTGGGTGTGGATGTCGACCCAGCCGGGCGTCACGATCTTGCCCTCGGCGTCGATCTCGCGCCGGCCCTTCCCTTCGACCGCGCCGACGGCGGAGATCGTGCCGCGGTCGATCGCGACGTCCGCGCGGATCGGGGCGCGGCCGGTGCCATCGACGACGTTTCCGTTGCGAATGACGAGATCGTGGATGCTCATGGGGTTCTCCTTGCAGGTGTCCGCGCGCGCCGAGGCCGGTGCGCAGGATGAGGGGGTGGTGCTAGGCGGCGTCGGCCGCGAGCAGGTCGTCGACGGAGCCGGTGGGCTCCGCGAGTTCGTGGGTGGTGACGAAGTCGACGAGCCGGCCGACCTCCTCCGGGCGCGCGCCCCAGCCGATGAGCAGCGCGGGCACGAGGCTTCGCACGAGGGCCGTCGGCTCGACGCGCTCCTTGGCGCTGCGGACGAGCTTGCGGGTCTGGACGACGCCCTGGAGGCTCGCCCAGAGCGTGACGGCTCGTTCTTCCGCGTTCCCCGGCGCGAGGGCTCCGCCCGCCTCCGCGCGCGCGAGGGGTTCGGCCAGCTCCGAGAGGCTCTGCCACGCCGTCTCGAAGACCCGGGCGGCTTCGCGATCGGAGAGCGCGAACTCCGGCGTCGAGAGGTGCATCGAGACCAGGCCGAACTCGACCGGCGAGCGGCGCGCGAAGGCCTCGAAGGAAAAGGCCGTGATGACGACGTCGAGCAGCGAGGCATCCCCGGCAAGCCCGGCGGAATCAGCCGCCTCGCGGGCCCGGCCGACACTTTCCCGGGTCGCCTCCGCGAGCCAGGCGATGACCGAACGCTGGAGCTCCGCGACGAGGGCGTCCTTCGAAGGGAAGTAGCGGTAGAGGGACGCGGCGGTCACCTCGAACGAGGCGGCGAGCCGGGAGAGGGTCAGCGCCTCGACGCCCTCCTCCCGCACGATCGAGAGCGCGCGTGCCACGAGGCCCCGCATGCGCTCCTGGCGCTTGCGGGCGACGCGCGGGCTGTGCCCCTGCTGATCCTGGATCCGGTAGCTCACGGCCAGAAAAGTAAACGGGAGTAACTAAAATTTCAACCGAGAAAAAGCCCAATATTTCCAAATACTTGATGGGTTCGCCCCGGCCCGATTGACTTCCCCGGAGCGCGCAACTAGGTTCGCGCCCTCACGCGGTGGGCGTAGCTCAGTTGGTTAGAGCGCCGGGTTGTGGTTCCGGAGGTCGGGGGTTCGATTCCCCTCGCTCACCCCACCTTTCCCCTTCTTGCGAGCCCGTCAACGCGGCTCCGCGATCTCCACCTTGGAGATCCGCGCGGCGCGGATCTGGTGCGGGTAGAAGGGCAGCTCGTTCCAGCCTTCCTCGGAGAAGAGCATCGTCTGGTCGGCGTAGTGCGGGCTGTCCGGGTCCGTCGACTGCGAGTAGGTCAACAGGCCTCGCGCCTCGACGAGGCCCTTCTTCGGGAAGAGGATCGCCATCACGATGCTGCTGCCGCCTGTGATCGGCGTGTAGCCGCCGTCGGCCGGCCGGTAGGGGCCGCCGATGGCGTTGTAGACGCCGTGGCCGCCCGGGCCGCCCGGAATCGGGATGTCCGTCCCGTTGCGCGTGATGAAATGGGTCTCGCCCCAGGGCGCGTCGATCGGCAGGCCGTCGCTCGCGAGGCCGGCCACGGTCGCGGCCAGCGCGCCGAGCACGCCCGCGCGAACCGCCGGATCTCCGAGGGCGACGTCGCGCGGCGTGTTGGTGGCGTCGTTCGCATCGAAGGGAACGACAAAGAGCCCCTCCACCCCGTTGATCCCCGACCAGGCGCGGCGCCAGAGGAGCGCGCCGACGGCGTCGGTGTCCATCGTCCGCGACCACCCGGCGAGCACCGTGCAGGCCGGCCCGATGTCCACGGCCTCCCCGTCGACGTCGACGAGGTTCGACTCCTCGGCGCACAGCGTGAGCACCGCGTCGAGCACGAGCTCCGCGGAGTGGTTTCGATTCGCGGTGATCAGGTTCTGGATGGCCGCGAGGTCGAAGCGGTTGCCGGGGAGCCCGTCGGTGCCGGCCAGGCGTTCGGCGATCTGCACGAGGCCGAGGCGCGTCCGCAGCGATTGCTGGTAGCGCTCGCGCCCGATGAGCGGCGAGAAGCCCTCGAGCAGTTCGTCCGGGTGCGTGATCCAGTAGCTGTCGTTCGAGTTCTGGACGTAGTCGGTGCGCCGGAGCGTCGGCAGGTTCGAGGCGCCGAAGATGCCCGGCTGGGGCGAGTCCGGGTCGGTCCCGGAGAGGCACGCCGAGGTCGAGCCGTCGATCAGCTTGGCGCCGAAGCCTTCGAGGAAGACCGAGAGCGGCGTGGCGCAATCTTCGAGCTGCTGGGCCGTCACGTGCGGCACGGTGCCGACGTCGCCGTAGTAGACCTCGCCGCTGCGGTCGGTCGCGACGGTGTTCACCCAGGGCAGCGCCACCTCCTCTTCCACGGCCACGATGAACTCGTCCAGGTTCTTCGCCTGGTTCATGCGCAGGTACTGGTCGAAGATCCGGAAGTTCCCCCGCGAGGGGTCCTCGACGGCCACGGCGACCGCGGTGTTCCAGGTGAGGAACGGCGGGAGCGCCATGATCGGGCCGAAGCGGGTTTCGTAGAAGGTGTGGGTCTCGGTGGCGAGGCTGCCATCCCCTTGCAGCACCTGGACCGAAACCGTGTGCGATTCGATCGGCTCCGGCACGCCGTCGATGAGGTACGAGAGCGGGTCGCCCGGCGCCGGCGTGACCTGGCGCAGGATGAAGCGGTCGGCCGTCGACACCGTGTGGCTCCAGGCGACGTTCTCGTTGAAGGCGATGTTCGGGAGCGGCGAACCGAACAGCGACGCTCCCATGGAATCGATCTCGCCGGGAATCGTCACGTGCACCTGGTAGAAGCGCAGCGCACCGTTCCACGGGAAGTGCGGGTTCACGAGCAGCATGCCGGTGCCGGTGGTCGTTGCATCGCGGCCAGCCGCGACCATGTTGCTGCCGAAGTCTTCGGGGCGGAGTTCGGGCCAGCGCTCGGTCTTCGCGAGGAACTGCTCCGTCGTGACGTCGGCGAGGCGCTTACGGTCCGCGGCGAGGCGCTCCGCGACGGCTTCGGGCTCCATGCCGGGCTCGCCCGGCGTCGCCGCAGCGAACCCCGGCGGCGGCTCGGCCGCGACGATCTGGCTCGCGAGGTTCGAGGCCCCCGCCCGGTCGATCAGCTTGTAGTAGACCTTGAACAGATCGATCTCGTCGATCTCGCGTACCCAACCTTCGCCGCGGCACGCTTCGGGCAGGTTGTCGACGCCCGTCTCGCGCAGGTGGCGGTTGTATCCGGCGGCATAGCCCCGGGCGAGCTCCTGCAGGTCCTCGTCGATCGCCTCGAAGAAACCCTCGACCACCTCGTCGCGCGACCAGTAGGCGTAGAAGAGGTCGCGGTTCAGGCGGCCGCCGCCGGGGCCGAACCAGCGCGACGCCTCGGCCGTCGCGTCGACGATCTCGCGCGCCAGCACGCAGAGGTTGTCCTGGGCGAAGGCGTACCCGTAGCCGTAGCCGAGCCCGGCCCAGTCTTCGGCGTAGATGTGCGGGATGCCGTAGGTCGTGCGCTGGATCTTGGCGGCGTAGTAGGGGCCGGGGGGACACTCGGCCTTCACACCCCCGAGGCCGACGGCGCAGACGAGGACGAGAAGGGTGTGCGTGCGGGTCGCGCGCCAGGATCGCATGGGAGCCTCCAGCTGAAGCAGCGGTCACGGGGATGTGCAACCACCAGCATACACCGGGCGGAGGCCGGGCCGGGGAAGTCCTTGGGGCCGGGTCAGCGCCCGGGGAGGATCATCTGGGTCGCCCGGAAGAGCGCGATCGTGCGCAAGGTCTTCTCGTCGGAGACCTCGACGTCCCAGACCTGGGTGGTGCGGCCGGTGTGGACCGGGCGCGCGCGGCCGAAGATGGCGCCGCCCTCCCGGACGGTGCCGAGGAAGTTGCTCTTGAACTCGATGGTGGTGAAGCTCGAGCCTTCGGGCGCGTTGAGCGGCGTCCCGGCGGCGCACAGCCAATCGGCGAGGGTGACCACGACGGGGGCCCAGAGGAAGCCCGTCCCGGCGACGAGCTCCGCCCGCACGTCGAGGCGCCCGGTCACCTCCTGCGCCTCGCAGGTCAGGATCTCGACGCCCACCATGCCGGGGTGCCGATCGCTCGCGAACTCGTTCAGCCGGGAGACCCGTTCCGTCGTCATCGCGGCATTGTGACAGGCCTGCGCGCGGGCGGCACCCGGCCGCCCACGCGAAGCCTTCCCGGCGCAGGGCGCCCGGCCGCTACGGCTTGAGCTTCTCCATCAGCTCGGTCTGCGAGCGGACTTCGAGCTTCGCGAAGATCTTCTTCAGGTGGTTGCGGACCGTGTGCTGCGAGATGAAGAGCTTGCGCGCGATCGTGTTCACGCGATAGCCCTCCAGCAGGTGACGCAGCACCTCCGTCTCCCGCGGCGAAAGCGAAGCGAGCTTGTCCGGGTCCGGCCCGTCGTTGCGCGCGGGCGGCACCAGCGCCTCGGGCGCGGCCTCCGCGGCCTCGGCGTTGCGCTTCATCATCTGATTGGCCGCACGCCGCGTCCGGACCTCGCGGATTGCGTTCTCGACCCGCGAGAGCAGGTCGTCGATCTCGACCGGCTTCACCAGGTAGGACGAGATGCGCAGGTCGAGGGACTTCACCGCCGTATCCACCGAGGGATAGGCCGTGATGACCACCACCGGCGGCGAGTCCTTCGCCTCGGCCAGGTCTTCGATGAACTCGAAGCGCGAGTTTCCGGGCATGCGCACGTCCGAGATCACGCAGTCGTAGCGCTTCTTGCGGAGCAGCTCGTTGGCCTGGGCCGCATCGCCCGCGGTCTCGACCTCGTACCCCCGCTTGTCGAGCATCCGACTCGTCGACTGCGCAAAGACCTCTTCATCATCCACCAACAACAATCGCGGCATTTCTTCCACCTCAGCTCTCCCTACGAATGGACTCCGGAATCGGTTGCACTCCGCTTCCCAGCAGAGACAACAGATCGCCGGACACCGTCCACGGCTTCTGCAAGAACTCTTCGATCCCCAACTCCGAAAACTCCGGGCTGCGGTCTTCACCGCTCGTCCCGATCAAGCGAACGCCGGGCCGGACCTCACGCAGCTGTGCGACGGTCGCCCGCAGGTCTTCGCCGGGCATGGCGTAGTCGAGAACCACGACGCGGATCTCGGGCTCCGCCCGCAGCGTGGCGATGCCCTGGGCGTGGTCGGAGGCGGCGTGGGCCGCGCAGCCGCGGCTCGCGAGCTGCGCGACGAAGGAGTCGCAGACCGTCTCCGAGTCGTCGATGAGGAGCAGCGGCTCGCGGAAGCCGCCCTTCTTCGCGCGGCCGAGGGGCAGGCCGAGCAGGACCCGGACGCGCGGGTCGTCGCGGCGCCACTCCTGCGCGGAAGGGCAGAGCACGAGCAGCCGCCCACCGTCGGGCAGCTCCCGGGTGCGGGCCCAGAGCGGCTGACGCACCGCGGTCTCGAGCAGCACCCAGCGCCCGTCCGCCTGGCCGAGGCGCACGTGCGAATCCATGGAGAGCACGGCGTCGAGGCCCGCGTCGTCCTGCCCCGCTGCGGCGCGCAGCCGCCCGCCGGCGCGGTTCGCCGCCTTGATGGCGCCCTGTCCGTCGAGCACGAACACCGCGACGCCCTCCTCTTCCTTGCCCTCGGGCGCCTCGACGGCGCGCGCCACGGCGTTCCCGAGGTCTTCCATGTCGAAGGGCTTCTCGAGCAGGTCGACGATGCCGACCCGCGTCCGATCCATGGTGAGGTCGCTGTCCGGGAAGCCCGTGACGAGCACCGTGTGCAGGGCCGGGTCGGCCGCGCGCAGGGCTTCGGCCACGTGCAGGCCGTGCACCGAGTGGCGCAGCATCCAGTCGGCCACGAGCACGTCGGGCCGATGGGCGAGCCCGAGGGCCACGGCCTCTTCGCCGCTCGCCGTGTCGAGCACGTCGTGCCCGGCCAGCGAGAGGTAGCGGGCCACGATGTCGCGATAGCGGTCTTCGTCTTCGACGAGCAGCACCCGCGCCATGGCTATCGAGCCCCCGCCGCGCGAAACGTCGGCAGCTCCACGACGACGTCCGTGCCCTCGCCGGGCTCGCTGTGCACGGAGACCTTTCCGCCGTGCCCCGAGACGATGCCGTGCACCATCGAAAGGCCGAGGCCCGTGCCGCCGCTCGCCTCGCGGGTGGTGAAGAAGGGGTCGAAGATCTGCTCGCGCACCTCGGGCGGCATGCCCGGGCCATCGTCGCGCACCGAAAGCACGACGAGACCCCCGCGGTCCTCGGTCCGGATGCGGACGTGGATCCCGTAGCCGCCGGACTGCAGCGCGTTGCGGACGAGGTTCGCGAGGAGCTGCTCGATCTCGGTCGGGTTCATCACCACCTCCGGGAGGCGGTCCGCCAGGTCGAGTTCGAGCCGCGCGCCGTAGCGGCGGACGAGCTCCATCGAGTGGTCGCGCGTCTGACCGACCACCCGGTTCAGATCGCTCGGCCAGCGCTCGGTCGTCTCTTCGCGCGCGAACTTCAGCACGCTCTTCACGATCTGTCCGCAGCGCCGCGCCTCGGCGACGATGTTCGCGAGCGACTCGTCGACCTTCTCGGCGCCGTCGGCATCGTCGCGGACCATCTGTGCGTACTGGGCGCTCGCGAGGATCGACCCGACCGGGTTGTTGATCTCGTGCGCGATCCCGGCGGCCAGGGTTCCGACCGCGACGAGACGTTCGCTCTCGCGCAGCTTCTGCTCCGCGCGCTGCTGCTCGGTCACGTCCTCGATCATGGCGATCAGCGGACCGTCCTCGACCTGGGACAAACTGACCCGGCACCACACGACCCGGCCGTCGCGGCGGACGAAGCGGTGCTCGACGGGCGCCGGCGAGCGCGCCGGCTCGAGACCCTCCGCGGCACGCCGCAGCCGCTCCCCATCCTCGGGGTGGGCGAGGTCGACCAGGCCGAGACGCGTGAGTTCTTCGGGCGCGTAGCCGACGATGCCGCCGAGGGCGTGGTTCGCGAAGAGGCAGTGGAGCTTGGCATCGCAGAGCGCGACGCCGAGCGGCGCGGCTTCGTAGATCTGCCGGGCCTGCTCGTTCAGCCAAGCTCGTTTGACGTCATCCCCCATGACCCAAAAGCTACCAAAGCGGGGGCCGGGGCCCGTCCCCGCATGCTTCCCCGTGGCCTCGGGCATGGCCCAGCGGGCCTCGGGGCCCCCTCGCACGAATCCAGCTTCCGCTCTGCTCGGCGACCGTTCCATCATCCGCATGTTCAGCGCCGCTTCCATCTCGACCCAGATCCGATCAACCTGATTCGTGCGAGGGACACTCTTTCGAGTCACGCCGGCCTGACAGGAACTCCCTGATTCAGGCCACGCGCCCCTTCACCACTCGAGCCACAGGCCTGCAATCGGCAACCGACCTGCAACGAGGTGACGGGGAACGCGTCATTTTCCGCTCAGGGAATGGCCGGGTTCCGGTCTGACCGGAAATTCGCCACCCCCATGGATCGATTTTGACTCGCGATTTCCAGCAGATAGGATGATATGACCCGCATCGGGCCATCGGTGGAAGACCCCCCTTTGAATCGCCGCAGGGGTCGGCGGCGTCTCAAGGGTCAGGGGGAAAGGATGGGGAGCCGCACGTTGGGACCTCCGGCCGAATCGAGCTGGCGCGTGGACGCCGAGAGCACCCCCGAGGGCTGGACCTTCGGCGGCGGGGCCTCGCTCGCCACCCTCCACGAGCGCTACCGCCGCCGGCTCGAAGCCATCGCCTTCCGCATCCTCCGAAATCGGGCGGACGCGGAGGACGTCGTACAGGGCGTCTTCCTCCGCCTGCCCAAGGCCCGCTTCCGCGGGGATGCCTCGGTCTGGACCTATCTCTACCGGGCCGCCGTGAACACCTCGGTCAACGTCCTGCGGGCGCGCCGGCGCCGGGACCGCCTCCACGCCGACGCCGCTCTGGCCGAGCCCGAGGCCCCGCACCCGGCGGCTGCCGCGAACCCCGCCAACCCCGAACACCAGGTGCTCGAGGGCGAGATCCTGGGAGGCGTCGCCAAGGCCCTGCTGGCCGTGAAGCCCCAGCACCGGCGCGTGCTGGTGATGCGGATCGTCCACGGCCTCTCGAATGCGGAGATCGCCCGCCGCGAAGACATCCCCATCGCCACCGTCGGGACGTGGCTCCGGCGCGGGCGCGCCGAGCTCGCCAAGGCCATGGGACCGATGCTGGAAGAGCTCGAGGAGGACCGGTCGTGAGCCTCGCCATTCTGGATCTCTGGGAACACGTTCGCATTGCGGGCCGGGTCCCGGATCTGCTGGAACCCGAGCTGAATCAAGGCCTTGCGAGCCGCTTGGCGGCGCACGTGGAGCGCTGCCCGCGCTGCGCGCGCCGGCTCGAGAGGCTCGAACGGGCCGAGCGGATGCTCGCCCGCATGCCCCGCGCCCTCTTCCCGCTCGAGGCCGCGGCGGCCGACGCCGCCCGGGGCCGGCTCTCCACCCTCGCGCTCTGGCGGGAACCCGCTCCGCGCCCCGCCGCCGCGGGCTACGGCGCCCTGCCCGCAGCCAGCGCCCTCGCCATGGCGGTCCTGGTCCTGGCCCTCTCCGCGACGGCCCCGGAGTGGGGCTCGGTCATGGTCGGCGACCTCGGCGCCTCGACGACGGTGGCCTCGGTGATGCCGGACGCCGCCTACTACCCGATGACCCTCCGCTAGAGGGAGCCGCGAAAAATCTCGGGTCGGGCTGTTTTCACCCCGATTCCTCGATCCTGTGTGCCCGAGGCGCACGGCGCGCTTCAAGTCGGAAGCCGGTGCAGCTAAAATGGCGGCTCACCGAGGTTTCCGAGCGATGAACCGAATCCGAGCCGCACGCCAGGCCGTGGGCTGGACCCAGACCGAACTGGCCGACAAATCCGGCGTCTCCCCGCGCACCGTGCACGCGGTCGAGAAGGGAAGGCCGTGTCGGCAATCGACCAAACGGCGATTGCTTGCGGCGCTCGGTGTTCCGTGGGAGCTGCGCGAGGAGTACTTCCCGCGCGCGCAGGCCGTTCGCCGACCGGCCGAAGGCGCGAACCAGTCCTCGGCGCGCAGCGCGTAACCAGACGGACGCTTCGGCGACGGACGCTTCGACCGGGCCGGTCTTTGCCCGGTCGACCCTTCAGGAATATCGAATCGTCAGTTCCCGAGCGCGCTCGAGCGCCGTCTCGAGCGTTCGCTGCATGAAGGCCGAGAGGCACGCCCGTGCGGCCCCCTCCGCCTCCGATGCGGCGTGCCCCGCGGCTTCGGCTTCGACGCGAACCCGCTCTTCCTCGAGCTCGCGCTCGAAGGGGCGCCAGGCCTCACGGAGCTCGGGCGTGCGACCCGCGAAGTCGACCGCGGCAGCGTCCTGCAGATGCTTGAAGACCCACCACGCCGAGCCTCCGCCCCCGTTCGCTTCGTTCGCCGCCATCGCCGGCGGAATGACGCCGCCGAGATAGACGGGCAGGAACACGCCGGTGCAGGGCGTCCCGAAGGAGATCCAGACCGGCCACGGCGCCCCCGGCGCTTCGGTGGGCTCCGCGAGCGTGGCAACCATGCTCGCCGTCGTCGTCCCGATCGGCTCGCTGTGCATGCACAGGGTGTAGTAGGCGTCGTCCTCCGGCGTCGCTCCGTCCTGGCGCGCGGGGCCGCCTTCGAGATGGTCGCGCAGGGACGCCTGCATGTGTGCGACGTCGATCCGCCCGCTCTTTCGCAGGAGCAGCTCGCGCGCGCGGCGCAGGCGCCCCTCGGAGATCACGCCGGGTACGTGGGGGTTGCGGTAGGCGCGGGCGACGTCGATGCGCTCGGCGCGCTGCCACCAGCCCGAAGCGCGCGCGTAGGCCTCGAGGGTGCTGCAGGCGATCTCCCAGTCGTCGCCGAGGGAGAGGTGGTTCGAGTGGGATTCGAGGGTGACCTCGCGCGCGGCCCAGTGGCGGCCGGAGGTCTCGAGCAGCCAACAGCCCGCCGGGTCCGCCAGGGCGAAGGCGTTGTGGTAGCCCGAGGCGTCGGGCGCGAGCGCTGCGCCCCCCTGGCCATGGGTCTCGACGAGCGAGGCGATCACCTCGAGCGCCTCGCGCGCGGTCCGGCCACGCTCGAGGCCCAGGCGCACGAGGTCCATCCCGATCAGGCCGGGCGTCTCCTCGACGGGCTCGCGCGAGAACACGGTGAGATTCCCGATCGCCACGCGCTGCTCGTTCACCCCGTGCTCGAAGCCCCAGACCCACCACGGCGAATGGCCCATGACGGCGTAGGTCTCGGCGACCTGGGGAATGGCGATGTGCGTGCAGCGAACGCGCGCGCCGGGCGGATGGCTCGCGGCGGGAAACTGGAGGAAGGGTTGGGATTCCCCGTCCTTGCGGTCGCTGTTCTTGGCGAAGACGACGTGCCCGTCACGGGTCTCGCTGGCGGCGGCTAGCAGCGTGTCGCACATCGCGGCGAGCTTATCACGGGACCGTTTCGGGCCTTTTCAGCGAAATCAAACGAGGTTTCTCCGCTGCTCACCAGAAATCCACACGCAAACGACACGATTCCTTCACAGAGTGAAGACGGACCCCTAGGGTCATCGGCGGGAGGTCGCTGTGGAATCGGCGCTATTCGGCTACTCGCTGCCCGTCATCGTCGCAGGCGCGCTGGCCCTCTACATGGCGTGGGCCATCGGTGCGAACGACGTCGCCAACGCCATGGGAACGAGCGTCGGCTCCGGAGCGCTGACGCTCGGGGGCGCGATCCTCGTGGCCGGCGTGCTCGAGTTCGGCGGCGCCTTCCTCGCGGGCGGGCACGTCACCGACACGATCCGCAAGGGCATCCTCGATACTTCGGCGCTCCAACGCGAGGAGCTCATCTGGGGGATGCTCGCCTCCCTCGCCGCGGCGGGGACCTGGCTGATCTTCGCTTCGCGCATGGGCTGGCCGGTCTCGACCACCCACTCGATCGTCGGTGCGATCGTCGGCTTCGGTGCGGTCGCGATCGGACCGGAAGCCGTGCAGTGGGCCAAGGTGAGCACGATCGTCGCCTCCTGGGTGACGTCGCCGGTGATGAGCGGCGTGATCGCCTTCCTCGTCTTCGTGCTCGTGCGGCGCACGATCCTCGATCAGGACGATCCGATGGTGCGGGCCAAACGGATCGGGCCGTTCTTCTTCTTCTGGGTCTTCTTCACGATCGGGCTGGTCACGCTCTTCAAGGGCCTGAAGAACCTGAAGCTCGACCTCGACCTGCCGGAGGCCCTGCTCTATTCGGCGCTGCTCGGGCTGGCGGGCACCGTCTTCGGGTTCTTCCTGCTCCGGCGGATCGAGGCCGCGCCGCCCGACGAGAAGCAGCGCTTCTCGAACGTCGAGCGCGTGTTCGCCGCGCTCCAGATCCTGACGGCGTGCGCCGTGGCCTTCGCCCACGGCTCGAACGACGTCGCCAACTCGATCGGGCCGCTGGCGGCCGCCGTCAACGCCGCCCAGGGCGGGGACATCGGCGGCAAGGCCCCAGTGGCCCTCTGGATGCTCGGGCTCGGCGGCGTCGGCATCGTGATCGGGCTCGCGACCTACGGCTACAAGGTGATGGCGACCATCGGGAAGAAGATCACCGAGCTCACGCCGAGCCGCGGGTTCGCGGCGGAACTCGCGGCCGCCACCACGATCGTGATCGCTTCGCGGGCGGGCATCCCGGTCTCGACGACGCACACGCTCGTGGGGGCGGTCCTCGGCGTCGGCCTCGCGCGCGGCATCGGGGCCCTGGACATGCGCGTGGTCGGGAGAATCATTCTCTCGTGGATCGTGACGCTGCCGACGGGGGCCGGACTCTCGATTTTCTTCTACTTCTTCTTCAAGGGCGTCTTCTCGCCGTAGTCTTTCCGGGGGCGCCGCGCCCTCGCCCGGAGGATCCGACATGTCGTTGATCGGGGACCTGTTCGGCCGATCGCCGGTCAAGCCCATGCAAGAGCACATCGGCGCCGCCGTCGAAACGGCGCGCGGACTGGTCCCGCTGCTCGAGGCCATGACGGCGGGGGACCTCGCGGCCATCCACGCCGCCCGCGAAGAGATCGACCGCCGCGAGCACGAGGCGGACCGCATCAAGAACGAGATCCGCAGCCACCTTCCGGCGCGGATGATGCTCGCGCTCGAGCGCCGCGACATGCTCGACATCCTCGACGCCCAGGATTCCATGGCCGACACCGCCCAGGACATCGCGGAGCTCGCGGATCAGCGCGGCATGACCGTTCCGCCGGCGCTGCAAGAGGTGCTCGGCAACCTCGTCCGCCAGGTCATCGCGGCCTGCGAGCAGGCCGAACGCGTCGTGAACGAGCTCGACGAGCTGGTCGAGACGGGCTTCCGCGGAGCAGAGGTGACGCGGGTCGAGGACATGATCAACGAGCTCTCGCGCGTCGAGACCGAAACGGACCTGCTCGAGGAGCAGGCGACCCGCAAGGTCTTCGAGATGGAGTCCGAACTCGGCCTCTCCACGCTGTTCTGGTGGCACATGATCGAGTGGATCGCGGACATCGCCGACTACGCCGAGCGCGTGGGGAACCGGCTCCGGCTGCTGATCGCGAACTAGGGGCCCCGGGGGACTCCGGCGACTCCGGAGCGGTTCGGGTACCCTCTGGGCGGGTGAGCAGGAGGGCGCCACCATGCCGGTCTTCCACCGATCCATCGCACTTCTCGCCTTCGGAATCGTTGCCGCGCTGCCTGCGGTGGCCCACGCCGCGTGGTTCTCGGGAATCGGGGACCTCGCCGGGGGCAGCTTCGACAGCAACGCCTACGCCGTCTCGAACGACGGCCGCGCCGCCGTCGTCACCACCGGCGAGGTGATCGTCGAGATCCCGGGCTACCCGCCGCTCGTGCTCGACGACGAACGCGCCGCACGCTGGAGCCCGCCCGGCGTGTTCGAGTTCCTGCCGACCGACGTCCCCTACTCGATCGACATCTCCGCCGACGGCGAGACCGTGCTCGGCTGGAAGCCCGTGAGCAGCTCCGGCGGCGGCACCTACGACACCTACCTCTGGACCCTCGCCGGGGGCGCCGTCCAGGTCCCGATCACCGACCTGCCCCGCGAACTCTCCGAGGACGGCACGACGATCGTCGGCCGCGGCTACAACGAGGCGGGCGGCTACCAGGAGGCCTTCCGCTGGAGCGCCGCCGGCGGCCACGAGGACCTCGGCACGCTCCCGCACACCAACCCGCAGAGCCAGGCCTGGGGCGTCTCGGCCGACGGCAGCGTCGCCGCCGGCACGACACGCAACTACGACAACGCGCCCGGCTTCCGCTGGGAAGACGGCGTGGGCATGGACTCGATCGGACCGCTCACGGAGGTGCCGCGCGCCGTGCGCGGTGTCTCCGGCGACGGCGAAACCGTCTTCGGCATCGAGGAGGGCGACTCCTGGCTGTGGACCGAGGCCGGCGGGTACGTCTACCTCGGGAACTCCTTCAACGTGGGCATCCCGAAGCTGATCCTCGACGTCGACCACACCGCCGCGAAGGCGGTCGGCGGCAACTTCGGCGCCTCGATGTCCTCGGCCTTCCTCTGGGACGCGACGAACGGCATGCGCGAGCTGGCCGACATCCTCGAGAACGACCTCGGGATCGACCTCACGGGCTGGACCCTGGTCCAGGTGAACGGGATCTCGCCGAACGGCCTCTACGTCGCCGGCGAAGCCATCAACCCCGAAGGCAACCGGGAAGGCTTCGTGGCCTACCTGGATCCCGAAACGGGCTGCGGGCTCGGGCCGGAGCTCGTGCTCCTGGCCGTGCCGGCCTGGCTCCGGCGCCAGCGAAGAGGACGAAGAACGTCCTAGACTCCCGCCCATGGGATACAAGGACGCCGTCAACCGGTTCTCGAGTACGCCGCTCGGCTCGTGGCTCGCACCCAACACGGCCTCGCGCATCGACCCGTGGCTCTATCGGGTCACCGGCGGTCGCGTCACCTCGACCGGCGTGCCGACCATTCCGCAGCTCGTGCTGATCACGGTGGGGCGCAAGAGCGGAAAATCCCGCCCGGCCCAGGTCGCCTGCCTCGAAGATGGGGACGATCACATCGTGGTCGCCTCGAACTTCGGCGGCGAACGCCACCCGGCCTGGGCGCTCAACCTCGAGGCGAACCCGGAGGCCACCATCCACGTCGGAGAGCGGCGCATCGAGATCCGCGCGGAGCGCGTCCCGGAGGAAGAGATGCCTGCCCTGTGGCCGCGGCTCGACGCAGTTGTTCCGCAGTTTCGCGTCTATCGCTCCCGCACGGATCGCGATATCCGGGTCTTCCGCCTGCGCCCGCGGGGCTGAGCCGCCCGAGCCGGGCTTGGATCCGGCTCGCGCGCCCGTGTACCCTCTCGCGGATGCCGCGGAAGACGCTCCTCCTCCTGACCCTGCTCCTGCTGCCTTCCGCCGCCCAGGCCGTCTGGGCGCCGCCGGGCGTCGATCTCACGCGGCCGCGCCTGCTCATGAGCGCCGCGGAAATCCCCGAGGTCCAGGCGAAGCTCGACGCGACGCCGCTGCCGGCGTGGACCGAGGCGGTACTCGACCGCATGGTGCAGCACGTCGAGCTCGCGGCCGGGGCGGACCTCGAGGACACGAGCGTCAACACGCACCGCATCATTGGCCGCGCGGCGCGCAACCTCGCTTTCTTCTACCTGGTCGAGCGGCAGTACGAAGCGGGCGTGGTCTCGCCCTTCGCGGACGCCGCCGAACGCCAGGCGGTGGGCGACCGCGCGAAGGAGCTCCTCCTCCACCTCTTCCCCCGCTCGCGCCTCGCCGTCTCTCCGCAGCTCGGCGGCGGCTGGGACCGCGACATCTCGACCTCCGAAGAGCTCCTGAACTGGGCGAGCGCCTACGACGCCTTGAAGGCCGCGGGCTACGACTTCGGCGGCGACGAAGCGGCCATCGTCGAGGGCATCGCGGACATCGCCTCCGAGCTCTACCTGAACTACACGCAGCCGCTCACCGCCACCAACTTCGCGCTGCTCCACCAGAACAACCACCGCTCGAAGTCGGGCGCCTCCCTGGCGCTCGCGGGGATCGCCCTGGCGGAGTACGAAGCGCCGGCGGGGAGCGACCCGGCGGGCCTGCGCGACCCGGCGAACTGGATCGACTACGGCGTCGATCAGGCGGACATGATCCTGCGCGTGGCGCTGAACTCCGGCGACGGCGGCTACGCCGAGGGCCCGTTCTACTTCCGCTTCACGATGCAGAACCTCGTGCCCTTCCTGCGCGTGTGGGATCGGCTGCTCGGTGGGAGCGACTACACCGCCGGCCCCTTCGTCGTGCCGAACCTCTGGCGTCACCCGCTCCACGAGCGCATGCAGCGCTGGATGCTCGACATGACCCTGCCCGACGGCGCCCTCGTGCACATCGACGACGGGAACCCGGGCCGCTCGCACTACTTCGCGATGGTGCCGACGTCCTTCCCGGATGCGCCGGCCTACTACTGGCGCTGGGCGAACGCACCGTCGTCCTTCGACGTCGACGGCAACGTGAACCTCGGCCCGGACGTGCTCGTGCTCTACGACCCGGCGATCGCACCGGCGCCGCCCGACGGCTCGCCGACCGCCTTCTACCCGGAGGCCGGCAACGCCATCTTCCGCAGCGACTGGTCCGAGGAAGCGGTGATGGCCGTGGCGCTCGCGGAGTACGACACGTCTTCCCTGTTCGGACGCGATCGCGACGGCCGCGGCCTCGCGCCCCAGGGCCACGAGCACCCGGAGCCCGGATCCTTCCTCTTGAACGCCTTCGGCGAAGCCCTGGCCCTCGACCCCGGGTACTTCACGTTCGGCACGCGCGACAAGGTCTCCCGGCCGGAGCACCACAACCTGATCCTCGTGGATGGAGCGGGCCCCGTCGGCTACCTGCAGGCGACCTTCGACTGGAGCGAACCCTACGGCCGCCCGCCCGTCGACGGCCACGCGCGCATGAGCGACACGTTCGACACGGACTTCCTCGACGCTGCGCGCGTGACCTCGAGCTATGGCTTCGGCCTCGCGCGGCCGCTCGGGGAAGCGCCGCTCTTCGAACGCCGCTTCCTCTTCGGCGACGACCGCTACCTGCTCGTCGCGGACCGCGTGACGAGCCGGGACGGCGCACCGCACGACTTCACCTGGCTGCTCCACGGCCACGGCGGCGGCATCGGCATCGACGGCGGGCCCGACGGAACCTTCGCGAGCACGGCCGCAGGCGGGCGCTGGGAGCGCACGAACGCGCGGCTCGATGCCGGCCTCGCCCTCGCGGGAGGCAGCTTCAGCTTCGCGACCGAGTTGAACGTCCACGAATCGCCCGTGACGAAGGACATCGACGAGAGCCACGTGACGCTGCAGGCCACGGCCAACGGCGAAGCGCTCACGAGCTTGATGCTCAACTACCCGAGCCCCACGGCGGATGCAGCACCGACGCTCGCCGAGCTCGCCGTGCCGGGCGCAGCGGGACTCCGGCTCGAGGACGCGGACGGCGACCGGCGCATCGCCGCATGGCACCGGGCGGCGAGCGGCGACACCCTGCGGCTCGACCCCGCCGCGACCGGACTCGCCGAGACGGCGTCGGATGGAACGCTCGCGCTCTTCGACGCGCGTGCAGACGGGAGCCTTCGCCTCGCCTATGCCGAAGAGGCCACCGCGCTCGAGTACGACGGCGTCGTCCGCATCGCGAGTGAAACGGCTGGAACGCTGGCCGTCTCGGAGGCTGCGGACCGCATCGCGGGCCTCGCCGAGACCGCCGACGACGCGGTCACCCTGCGCGGCCTTCCCTTCGTTCCGCTGCGAGCGGACGGGGCCTGCGCCTTCGCGGCGCAGCCGGACGGGAGCGTCCGCGTCGAACTGAACCGCGAGCGGCGCTTCGCTCTCCATCCGGGCGCCGGCAACTCCGCCCCCGCCGCGGACGCCGGACCGGACCTCCGCCTCCCGATCGGATTCACCTTCCGTCTCGACGGCGGCGCGAGCTGCGACGCCGACGGCGACGCGCTCACGCCGCACTGGAGGATCCTCTCGGCCCCGACCCAGCACGTCTGGCGCCTCGCCGAGCCCGGCGCCTGGAACCCGGAACTCACCCTCACCCACGCCGGCGTCTACCGCCTGGCCCTCACCGTCACCGATGCGAACGGCGCCGAGAGCCGGGCGGACGAGGTCGTGATCCACGGCGGCTGGTCGTGTCAGGATGGGGTCGACGACGACCTCGACGGCCTGATCGACGCCGACGATCCGACCTGCGAAGAAGGCGCCGAGAGCGTCATCCGCTGGGGCCAGCGCGACTGCGGCCTCGGACCGGAGCTCGCCCTGCTGGGGCTGCTCGCGGCGGCGCGACGGCGGCGCATCTCGCGCTGACGGGAAGGAGCCTTCGATGATCCTGGCTAGACCGACGGCACGCGCGGCCCTGATCGCCCTCGCCCTGATCGCTTCGGCTGCCGCCGGTTCCCGCTGCGTCACGCCCCAGCTCGACCTCGTCGCCCTGCTCTCCTCCGACGCCCAGCAGGGCCGCGAGAACGGATCCGCGGAATCGCTCGCGGCCCAGGAGTTCCTGATCGACGAACTCTCCGCCCTCGGCAGCGGACTCAACACCGCGGCCACGGGCCGCGACGCCTACCGGCAGCCCTTCTCGACCAGCGAGACGGGCACGAACCTCCTCGCCGTGATCCCGGGCTCGGACCTCGCGGACGAGTACGTGATCGTCGGCGCCCACTACGACCACATCGGCACCCTGGGCTCTTCCGTCTTCAACGGGGCGACGGACAACGCGACGGGCGTCTCGATCGTGCTCGCCATCGGCACGGCCGTCGCTGCGCTGCCGACGCCGCCGCGGCGCTCCGTCGTGCTGGCCCTGTGGGATGCGGAGGAGGACGGCCTCGTCGGCTCCCGCGCCTACGTGGACTCCCCGCTCGTGCCGCTCGAGCAGACCGTCGCCTACGTCAACTTCGACATCCAGGGCGCGAACCTGCTGCCCTCGCTGCGGGAGGTCACCTTCGCGGTCGCGGCCGAATCCGGCGGCGAGGCGATGAAGGATCTCGTGCGCAGCGCGAGCGCCGGGAGCAGCCTCGACCTGCAGATCGTGACCCGCGTCTTCGGCCAGGACCGGAGCGACCACGTGCCCTTCCTCGACGCCGGCATCCCCGCCGTCTTCTTCTCGGACGCGGACGGACCCTGCTACCACACGACGGGCGACGACTTCAGCGTCATCGACCGCGGGAAGCTCGGCGAACAGACCCGGACCGCGGTGCTCCTCGCCATCGAGCTCGCGAACGTCGAGACCGTGCCCGCGCTCGAGCCGCCCTCGCAGGCCACCTACGAAGACGCCGTCGCGATCGGCAGCGTCATCGACCGCGCCATCGCCGGAGACCTCGCGCTCTTCTCCTCGGGCGTGCAGGACGAGGTTCTCGGCATCCAGGCCGACGTCAACGCGATCGTCGCCGCCGGACCCGCGGAGTTCGACGTGTTCGACGGCCTCGTCCTGGTGCTCGGTGCCTCGGATCTGATCGGCGCGCTCTCCACCCTCGCCTGCGACGGCTTCCTCGCGACGCCGTAGGGCGCAGCCGCTAGCTCGATTCGCGTTCCGCCGCCCCGTATATGCCCTTGGCCATGAGGCTCGTCGCGGACTTGCGCCGCTCGCGGTAGATCGCCGCCCGGGCCGCGCGCACGCGGGCGTCCTCCGGCGCTGCGGCGTAGGCCAGCTCCACCAGCTCGCACGCCACCGCGAGCTCCCCCTCCGCGGCGGCGCCCTCGGCGGCAGCAGCGAGTTCCGCCGCACCGCCCGCGAGCTGCGAGACCGCGCGGCCGAGCTTCGCCGTCTGCGGCGGCACGAGGTGCGCCGGGTTCCCGTCGTACCACCCGCCGTAGAGGCGCCAGAGGTTTCGCACGATGAAGAGCGGGTGGTCGTAGACCGGGCGCAGGTACGGCCGCTCGAGCAGCGCGTGGGGAATCTCGACGCCGTGGAGCACGTCGTCGAGCGTCGCGCCGTCGTTCATCAGGGCGATCGTCTGGCTGCAGAGCGTCTCGAGCAGCTCCGCCGATTCGCCAAGCGCCTGGCGGACGCGTTCGGCGCCGAGGATCGGCGGACCGTGGCCGGGGAAGAGCGTCTCCGCGCCGAGCGCCGCCATCTTTCGGAGCGCCTCCGCCCACTCGCGCGGGTAGCGCTGGGCCTTCTGCGGATTTCCGCAGTTCGGCGACGCCCAGATGAAAAGGTCCCCCGTGTAGATCGCCTTGCGTTCGGGGAGCCAGGCCCAGACGTGGTCGTCGGTCTCGCCGCGATCGTGCCGCAGATCGATGCGCTCGCCGCCGATCTCGAGCACGCGCTCGCTCGCGAGCGTCTCGTCCGGGTAGGTGAACTCGCCCGGGAAGAGCGGCTTGTCGAAACCGAACTGGCGCATGTTGATGTGGCCGTTGTAGCCGCGGGTCAGCTTGTAGCGGTCGAAGCGGGCCGGGCACGCGTCGTGGGCGACGATCCGCGGCGCCGGCCGGCCCTGCTCCTTCGCCTCCTCCTGGAAGCGCAGCAGCCCGAAGACGTGATCGACGTGGCCGTGGGTGTAGACGCCCGTGTGGACCGGCGCCTGCGACCAGGCCCGCACGCCGTCGTAGAGCGCCTGGGCGTGGAAGAGGCTGCTCGTGTCGATGAAGACGAGCCCCTCGCCGGTATCGAGCACGAGCGCATTCGAGAAGGCCGACATGAAGCCCATGCCGTCCTCGACCGGCTCGAAGGCCACGAGCGCCCGGCCCGGGTGCACCTGCGTCTCCGCCAGCGCCCCGCTCCAGGCCTTCTCCGCGAGATCGATCACTTCGCCCATGAACTCCCCGCTTCCCGAGACCCCGCCTCAGGCCCTCCCCGGTGCGGAACCCAAGCGTACCGCGTACCACCCGGACGGCGCAGAGAGGCGCGCTTCCGCGCTCCGGGCTCGTGCCCAGAAGAATCAGATCGCCCTGACACCTAGGGGGCCCGGATCGCCACAGGCACTTCATGAGGATCGCACTGACGGCCGGCCTGGTTCTCGCGGCGCTCGGGCTCGCCCGCCCCGCGGAGGCGCTTCGATTCCACCGCCTCATCGATTTCGAGATCGTCGAATCCAGCTTCCCGCTGTTTCTCGAGGGTGGAACCGGAACGGCCGTCATCAACGTGAACGACGCGACCCCCTCGGCCACGGGTTTCGTCGTCGACTTTGGCGATATCGGCATCGCCGGATTCATCGCCGTCGAGTTGGCCGGCGCCCAGATTCTTTCAACCCCGGGCTCCTGGCAGCTGACCCACGAGGTCGCCTGTCGGATCTGCACTTCGCCCGGAGGCACCATGGCCATCGAGATCCGCTCGATGGGCCCTGGGCCGATCTTCGGACACCCGCCCCTCGATCTCGACGGAACGTCCACGATCTCCTTCGCGAATGCCGTCGGAGAATCGCTCGGCACGACCGAACTGGTACTCGATGGCGTCCCTCTGTCGGTCCCAGAAGCCCCGACGCACCTGCTGTTGTTGGCGGCAGCGGGAGCGACGCGGCTGCGACGGCCGTCTCGTCGCCGATAGGTCGCTGGCTCAGCGCGACCCGGAGGCCCGCAACGGCGTGCCGTCCACGCGGGTGCCGTTCGGCTTGCCGTAGAGCTGGATGAACGTGAGCACGTCGAGCTTCGTCACAAGCAGCCGTTCGAGCGTGTTCCACGAGTAGTTCATGATGGAGTCGCAATCGAGGCAGTGCCCGAGGCCCAGCACGTGGCCGAACTCGTGCGCCGCGAGCCGCTCGACTTCATCGAGCCGGAGAGCGGTCACGCTCGCCGGGTAGTGGGGCTGCACGGCCAGGCGCATGGAACCTCGCACGCGCACGCCGTCGGCCGTCTTGAACCAATCGAACCCACCGCGACCGGCCGCATGCCCACCCGCGCTCTTGAGCTCCCGCCAGACGACCTTCACGTCCGGGTCGGGGTCCTTCTCGACGAACTCGAGGGCAAACCAGGGCAGGTGTGGCTTCAGCGCCTCCTCCCATCGGCGCATGCCGGCGATCGCTGCATCCCGGGTGTCTCGCGTGCCCCCGTCCCGTGCGGAGACCGTCGGCCGCCGGATGGCGACCCGCAGCGGCATCTGCGCCCGCTCGACGTGCACGAAGCCGGGCGTGCCATCCGCATCCCGCACGTTTGGCCGGAGGTAGCCGGCGCCCTCCGCCGGAGTCGACCCCACGACCGACAGCAGCAGCGCACAGAATGCGCCGACCCCGGGGCGGCCTGCGATCCTCAGGGGAGTGAACCGAAAGCCAGCAGGAATCCCACCACGATCACCGTGGCGAACAGCGTCGTGGGCAGGATGGCGAACCAGAACAGCGCCCTCCCCCGGCGAACGTCGAAACTCGAGCGCGCTGCCCGGTAGCTCACGAAGACCGAGTAGAACGGCGCGATGAAGACGGAGGCCGCCGTGCCTCCACTCACCGATGCACTCGACGGATCGTCGAACCTTGCCAACAGGTGGAGCGAATCGACCAGGATCGCCACCGCGGGAATCGCACTCGTGAGGAGATTGATACGACGAGAAAGGAGCATGTCCGGAGCCTTGGCCCCAGACCATCGGAGGCGAAGCCAATACCAAGCGCCACCGACGTAATAGAGCAGCGGCCCTGCGAGGATTGCCCCCCCGACGACGGCGAGCCAATACGTCTGCCAATCCTCCACAGGGTTGAATCGGTCAGGCTGGATGAGGTTCCGCAGCGATGCCGAATCCATACGATCGATCACGCTCGCCGCTCCGACGAGCAGGACGAGAGCGACGATGACGGGTGTCGCAACCCTGAGCGCACCCTCCGGGAAGAACCTCTCGGGGCGGAGCAGCCAATCGACCGGTTCGCGTGCAACGCTCATGGCGACTGGCTCCCCGAGGCAGGCTCGATGCTGAACCAGACGTTCGTTTCGCCGAGAGACGCTTCGAGGAAGCCGTTGAAGTCGTCGATCTCCGCGACGGGGATCTCCCGTGCAGGCAGGTCGAGTTCCGTCCGGACGACGACCTCCTGTTCGCCGTTCCTGTCGTACTTGCGACGGAGCGTGCCGAACCGGGAACGGAAGTCGAGCTCGGCTCCCATGAATCGGGTCCTCATCCGGCTGCAGACCCGAAAGGTACTGCGAACGAGAACGCGTAGACCGTTCGAGCGATAGGGATGATGTGCGTTCTCGGTCCGGAAGCTTCCACCGTAGTGGTTCAGCCAATGGGACGCCTGGTACCAGGAGGAGTAGCTGTCCACTGGAGCCGATGCGGGATGGGTCACCTTGGTCGACAGGCCCAGCGCATCCTCGTCGACGGAGAGGCCGAAGAATCCGACGTCGGCCTCGGCCTCGGCTCCAGTGACCTCGCGGAAGTCGTCCAGGATCCAGCGCTTGCGGTCTGCCGCACTCTTCCCGTGCAGATGGCCGCGGAGCCTCGCCGCACCCAGCCCTCGAAAGCGACGGACCACCTCCTCCTCGAGCTTCCCCTCGCAGTCCATCTCATGGAGGCCTTCGATCCGAATGTCCCATCCGAAGGCTCGCTCCGGCAGCACCTGGGGCCCATCGACGCCTTCGCGCAGGCTGAGCGCGACCGTGCCGTCCACGCCCAGCGGAAGGCGCCCGGTTCGCGAATAGGGGTCCGTGAGGTCCACGCACACGGGCTTCCCTTTCCCGATGCATGCGATCATGTGGTCGAAGTAGCGCCAACTCGGCTGCAGGAGCTTGTCGCGGTCGTACCGCCCCGTTCCGACCAGGGCCGGATAGGCGTCGAGCCCCGCACTGCGCGCGAGCGCGATGAACAGGGCCACCTTGTCCTTGCAGTCCCCGTACCGCAGACGGAGCGTTTCGGAGGCTGCCCTGGGGACCACGGCCCGCTGACCGTGCTCGAACCCGACGTAGCGAATCCGGTCTGCCACGAAACGGTGCGCCTTCTCCATGCGCTCTCGCTTCGAGCCGTCCTGGAGCCCCAGCGAGGCGGCCAAGGATTCGATCTCCTCGTTCGGACGAGCGGACTCCATCACCAGCTCGCGTTCGCGATCCACCAGGTCCTTCCACTCGTGCGCTTCGCCGACCACGAGGTGCGGCAGGCGATCGCCCCAAGCGACGTGCTGATCGAACGGCGCCGGAGCCACCAGGTCGCGCGAGCACTTCAACTTGCCCCCGAGTTCGCTGCAGGCGAGCCGTGGGTCGTCGGTCGTCCAGCGTGGCGCCCGTTGCCCGGGCTGCCAGCTCACTTCGACTTCGAAGCGTTCCGTGGGAACGAGCAGCTGGGGGTAGTAGATCCGCGTCCAGGACAGCGGCCAGTCCTGCAGCCGCGCCTCCGTCCGGGTCACGAGAACGATCGTGGCCCCCGGTTCCAGGTTCCCGAACGCGAAGACCAGTTTCTGGACATCGCTGAAGAGATCCTCGACGTCGTCGCTCAGGACCTGGATGGAGGCGGGGTCGAGATCGATGACATCCCCCCTGGCCAGCAGGACCCAGGCTTCCTCGACGATGATCCGTTCGACCTCGGAGCGGACGTATCGGACGAGATTGCCGTGCTCCCGAACGCCCGCATCGTTCAAGAGGTGTCGGACCAGGACCTCCCGATCGACGATCGTCCCATCCGAACGGAGCTCGACTTCGGTGCGACGGAGCAGTTCGACCGAGGGGTACTCCTCGGCCTGGAGGTGGTCGCGTCTCTCGCTCGATAGCGAACGGCCCCGGTCGAGCAGCGCGCTCTCCGCTCCCGGACGTTGCTCGATCGCCAACCACTCGGGCTGTGCCGAAACCCCCGGCGAGGCTGCAGCGAGGACCGCGACCAGCAGGTACGGGGAAAGCCGCCTCACGGCGCGTCCCAGTTGACGTCGGGGCGGATCCGGAACCCCTCGGCCACGTTCTGGAGTGCGCCGGAGTGAACCGACGGAGCCGCCGTGAAGCCCACGGCCTCGACGATCCCGCCCTCCAGTTTCGCAGTCAGGACCAGAAACTCGGTCTCGACGAGCTGGGTCGCTCCGAGCCGATACTGCGCCAGGGAAACGGGAACCAGGCTTTCATCCGAAGCCATGTAGCGGCGCTCCACGAACGACTCGAGCCCCTCGGCTTCGATCATCGAGCGCCGCACGTCCACGACTGAATCGATGTCGGCCTTTGGCCCGTGGGTGTAGACCACGAACCAGCTTTGCCGATCGCTCGTGATGAGTTCCAGGTCGGCGGTCTCGTCGCCAATCGTCCCGGGCGGGACACGCCGCCACGAACGGTCGGTGACCTCGAACTCGTACGGGAGATGGGAGCCAGCCACCACGTCGACGCGCTGGGACGCCAGGAGGTAGCGAAGGCTCGGGCCATCGATCTCGAAGGAAGCCCATGCGACGATCGGTACGCCGACCAGAACGGCTGCGGCCTGGGCGATGCGGGCGCCGCGCCGGGAGCGGTCCATCGGCCCTGGGTCCACCCGCGGACTCCGCGCGACCTGCCACGCCACGATCGCGAGAGGGATCGGCAGGACCAGCCAGATCGGAGACCAGAACATCGAGAGAGGACCGATGAGGAGGAGCGACGAGAGCACGCCGTAGAGCCCGGCGCTCACCCAGGAAGCCCAGCCGGCTCGCGCTCGCGGATTCTCTAGACGCTGGGAGGCACGGGGCAGCTCGAAGAGGATGGCGCATGCGATCGGCGCCGCGAGAAAGCCCAGCGCCCACGCGAGCGCATCGGAAGGGTCTCGCCGCGCAACGTCTCGAGCGTTGCGGTAGACCCAATAGAGCCCATACAAACCGAAGGTCGCCAGGCAGAGGAGGTAGACGCGCAGGAACTCGGCCAAAACACCGGCATCCTATCATGGGGCCTACTGGCAGAAGGCCTGCCCTGCACGCGGCACCCCCCATGGATCCCGACCTGACCTGACGCATCTTGCTGTGGCGCCGGGCCAGGTCTCGGGGTATCCCTCTCCACGGCACGCGCCGGTAGCTCAGCTGGATAGAGCACCAGGCTTCGAACCTGGGGGTCGGGGGTTCGAATCCCTCCCGGCGTGCCAGAATCCTTCATTGTTCGGCTCACCTCCGGACGATCGTCCGCGGACACATCGTCACTAACACCCGACGGGTGCCCATGGGGTGCCACGGTGGAGCGGTCTTCGACGGCCTTCCGGCCGGAGATCGCGCGCAGCTTCTCGATCTCCTCGGCCTCCGGCCAGGTCCTCGGGTCGAGGAGCGAGTCGTAGTTGCTGACCACCATGTGGCTCGTGGCGTGGCCGAGCTCGGCCGCGGCGAGCTTCGGGTTGCGGCCGCGGGCGAGCGCTCCCGTGATGTAGCTGCGGCGCAGCGCCCTCTGGGCATCGCCGTCGCGAGGGCTCACCTTGGAGCGCGCCATCACCCACCAAGTGCGCGGCGCGGCGAGCGAAGCCCGCGCGACCTCCGGTCTCTTTGTCCTTGCCTTCCACGGTTTCCATTCGGCGCTGGGCGTGCCTGCTGGCTGCCCGCGTGAACCCCCATCGCTGACTGGGAGTGAACTCGCGGGCGCGATCTTGCTTCGATCCGAGCCGATGAACGCGCTCGATCGCCGTCGTAGCCGGCCTGGAGCGTCCGCGTGAAGGCCAGCGGAACGATGGTCGAGGCCGCGGCGGGGGCGGCGGCAAGCCATGCAGCCAGCAGCAGGGGGAACCAGCGCATCTCCCCGGGAAGTAGCGCCCGGGCGGCCGGCGGTTGCGGGCTTTGTCGCGGCGAGTGCAGAATGAGCCACGGTCGAGCCGGCTGTGGCCCGGCCGGGTGCGGCGAAGGGAGCCGATCATGGCGCGCGGCGAGTCGAACGGGGCCCGGGTCTTCATCTCGTATGCGCGCCGCGACCTCCCGATTGCAGAGCGGCTGCGGGAAGAGCTGACCGCCGCTGGCTTCGACGCCTTCCTCGACGTCCACGACATCCAGCCGGGTGAGCCCTGGCAGGACCGACTCGGCGCCCTGATCGCGACGGCCGAGAAGATCGTCTTTCTGATCAGCCCGACCTCGGTCGCATCGGAGATCTGCGGCTGGGAGGTCGACACCGCCGAGGGGCAGGGCAAGAGCGTGCTGCCCGTGGTGATCCGCGACACGGAGCTGAATCGCATACCCGGTCGGCTGCGGAGGCTGAACTTCCTGTACCTGCGCGGCGAGTCGGAGTGGTTGTCCGGGCTCGCCGCGCTCACCCAGGCGCTCTCGACCGACCTGGCCTGGGAGCGCGAGAAGACGCGGATCCAGGAGCTGGCGAGCATCTGGGAAACGGAGGGCCGGCCGCCGCGCCGGCTTCTCACGTCGCAAGACGCGATCCGGGCAGCGGAGAGCTGGCGCGACGCGCACCCCGAGACGGCCCCGCCCCCGACCGAGCTCCAGCTCGTGTACATCGCCGAGAGCCGGGCACGCCACACCCGCCGCCAGCGAGGCACCGCGACCGCGGCGATCGGCATCGCGCTGGTGACCGGAGCGCTCGCCATCCTGTTCCTCATCCAGCGCAGCGAGGCGCAGGACCGGGCCGACGAACTCGCGCTGCGCACGATCACGGCCACCGCCACCCAGGCCGCCGCGCAGGACCGTGCGGGCGACGCGCCCGCCGCCACGCGGAGCATGCTCGCGGCGTGGGACCTCGCAGCGGAGCAGGGCGCGCGAGCTGGCGCGACGGAAGGCTGGCTCGACGTCGGGCTCCATGCACGCCGTGCCGTCGCGGTAAGCGACGTCCTCCAGCCCCTCTCTTCCGTCCTCGCCTCGATGCAAGACGGTGAGCCGTTCGTGTGGCGCGGAGAGACGTTCCGGCGCCGCGGCGACGGCATCCAGCGACTTGAGCCGTGGGCTGCGGTCCACAAAGCGGTGACGGGCCAAGGCCGCTCCGTCCTGTTGATCTCGGGCGACGGCACGCTGTCGGTCTGGGAAGGCGATCGGCGCATCCATCGAAGCGATACGAGTGTGAACGTGGAGCCGTTCCTCTACGCGTCAGCGGATGGCGACGTCGCACTTCTCGTCGGGATGCACGGGGGACCGACGGGCGGCTCCACGTACGAGGTCGTCGGGAGTGTTCCCCTGACGTCGGAGGGGGCTGCGGCTCTCGGGGCGGACGAGACGGTCGGCCTCGGGGCTCTCCGGGAGTCCGTCGAGGACGACTGGTCGCTGTACGGCTACTTCATCGACGAGTGGCGCATCGAGTGGCCCGCCGCGTCGCGCCTGGTTCCTCGCTCGATCACGGAGACGGTTCGGGAGCTCGGCTTCCCGGCTCGGGCCGCGGCCCCGCCGGCTGCCCGCCGCTTCGACGAAGCGACGCCGGATCCACTCGGCGTGCGTCTGTTCGGAGCGATGGATCCCGACGAGCTGGCGCGCGACGACGCGGGCTTCCTGGCGCGGGCACTCGAGTGGATGCTCTGGCGTCGAGGGATGGCCGACGGCGGCGAGCAGGACGAGCCCGCGTTGATCACGCCCGATCTGGACCTGCTCGAATCGAGGGAGCTCGGCTGGCTCAGCGTGGAGGCGCCGTTCGTCCGAAGAGACGGAACCCGCCTGATCCACAGTCTCGAGAGCATGGGGAACGCGGGCCGCAGTGAGTTCGCCTGCGTCGCGGGCGCCTCGTCTCCGATCCGATGCGCGTACTTCACCGCGCAGACCAACGAGATCTTCTTCGGCAACCGGAGCCTGCCGCTCCCCTCCGCCGCGGGTGATGCAATCCTGATCCTCAACGGGGGGTCGCTACGAGAGGGCGTCGAGCTCTACGTCACGGACGGCGACGCGACCGAGCTCGTAGAGGCGACGCTCTACGGTCTGCCCGACCAGTTCATCGTGGGCGGCGACATCACGCGACACGGCGAGAAGGTCGTGCTCGCCACGAGCCAGCTCGTCGTCGTCCTCGCACGGCAAACGCAGCCGAAGGGCTACGAGCGGATCGCGAGGATCGCGGCGCCTGCGAGCCGCCGCTTCCTCACGGTTCGATATGTGGACGACTCGACCGTCGTCGCTGTGCTCTACACACCGGGCGAGGACGGCGAGGAGATCCGCGAGGTCAGCGTCGCGGCCTACGAGATCGAGTCGGGCAATCCGCTCTGGGAGACGGACCTGCCGAGCGGGGAAGTGCCGCGCGATCGGCTGTTCGAGTCGGTGCCCGCGGGTCTCGCTGTCTCGGCGTCGCAGGGACTCGTCGCGGTCCACGGCGCGCGCCGAGTCCACCTGCTCGATGCGCGCCTCGGCCTGCCGTTCGGCTCGAGACCCCTGCCCGGCCCGCCTCCCGACTTCGCGGACCACGACTACGCGAGCGCCATCCAGGACCGCCTCGGCATGTGGTTCACCGAGCCCGGCGACACCTGCGCGCCGCCCTGCCTGCGGATCCGCGGTGCGCATCTGCCGCTCTTCCGCGAGGTCGACGCCGCGCTCGCTGCCGGACGGCTGCGCCGCGAGGTGCTCTCCCGCGTCGAGTTTGAGGCGGTGGAGCCTGCGTCGATGACCGGCTCGCCGTAAACGTCCGTCCGGGACTGGAAGTGGCCGGCGTCGAGCTGGGCTCGGACGAGATCCTTCACTTCATCGGGGAGCGAGACGAGGTCCATGCGACGCAGTATACCAGCACGAGTTCTCCAACGATTTCGAGGACGGTGAACGCGAGATCGGGCCGACCGCGTTGATCCTACCGATCGGCGTCGGTCCTTCGATCGGTGCTCTCGTGCTCGACGATCCAAGGGCGTTGGGCGTCCTGGTCGTGCGGGCCCCGGATGACGACGCGGGGAGTACGGTTGCGACGTGGCAACTGCGGCCCCCCTCGATCGACCCGGGGGTAGCGTTCGTCGCAGGGCTGGGGAACAACCTCCCGTTCATCCTGGGGATGAGGCAGTCGGTCTCTCCGCTCCGTCGTCCCGACCCGCTGAGACCGTTTCGTCTCGAACTGAACCTTCCCGGCGAGGTCGTGGTCGTTCCAGAGGCTGGCTCAGTCGCGACGACGGAACGGGTCTTCTCCACGGACCTCGCCGAGCGAGACCTCGCGCTCGGCCTATGGCTCGAAGTCGAGGTCGACCACGCCGCGGACACTGCCGTCGGGCGCTACAGCCTGGACGGCGTATCCTGGATTACCCCGGTCGCCCTTCGACGACGCTGGCGGAGACCAGGAGGTGTCTTTCTGGCGCCTTCGTTCTGCCCGAGCCCGCACTCGGCTGGCTGCTGCTTTCGGCGATCCTCGCCGCCCGCCGCGACTCGCCCCGGTAGAGCCGCGGGCAGCCGCATCGGAAACCAGGCAAGGGCGGCTACGCGCTCTCCGCCGATCTAGCCTGCGACGAAGGTGTTGCGGACGCGCTTCGAGACCAGGAAGTAGGGGATCCAGACGATGGCGGTCGCGCCCGTGTATTCGAGCGCCCCGCGTGCCTCGTCGATGTGGGCAGCGACGACGGCCGCGCCGACGTCCTCGGCCGGAAGCGCGAGCACCGCGTACTCGAGCCCGGCCACCGCCGCGACCATCACGTAGTACCCGACCATCAGGGCCGGCACTACGCTGCGCTTCTGGTAGAAGAGCACCAGCATTACGACGGACGCCACGACGAGGGCGACGTTGCCGCCGAGCACCTCGGGCCGGAGCCGCGGCAGCGGCGAATCGATCAGGTCGCCCAGGCAGAACAGGGGCACGGCGACCAGGTAGAGCGCGGGCCAGATGAGCCAGCCGTCGATGCCTTCGAGCTGCTCCGAGTTCGCTTCGTCCACGATTTTCGCTTCGTCCATGGTGTCCTCGCGCATGGCGGACCTCCCATCGCGTACACCACAGATTGTATCCGACGCGGCCGGAGCGAAGGTGCAGGCTCTGGCCTGCAGGCCGGAAGGGAGGCGACGCCCTCACGCGTTCGGCTGGGCCAACCCGAGGTCGGACGCCGATCTGGCCGATCTACCGCGCGATGATGGCGGCGAGCCGTCGCCGCACGGGGCCGAGCAGGCCGACGAGCCCGATCGCGAGCAACGTCGGCGCCCGCGGCTCGGGGACGGCCAGCTGCAGAGTCGAACCCGAGAAGAAGGGAACGCCGAGCACGCCGTTCGTGCTCTGATCCGCCGCGGGAACGGTGAGGTCGAGCACGAGGCTGTCCGAGAACGCCTCGCCGAACTCCGCAAAGACGAAGAAGTCGGACACGTCCGGGTTCACGATCTGGAAGTCGGTGAACGTGAATCCCGAGGCCGTCGGGCCATCGACCGTGGCGTCGGCCGCCACGGAGTAGTCGAAGCGGATCCGCACGTCGACGGGTGCCGTGTCGGAATTGACGAAGAGGATCTCGCCCGCGACGTCGAAGAAGGCGTCCGCCGTTCCGACGGCCGCGCCCGCCGATGCCATCGCGAAGGTCTCCCAGGAGATGCTCTCGCCCGGCTGCACGTCGTTCGGGTCGACCGCGTCGTGGGTCGCGAACCCACCGGTGCTGCCCGTTCCGCTGCCGGTGGTGTCGACGCCGTCGTTGATGACGCCCGGCAAGGGGGCGAACTGGACGGAGAAGCCGGGGCCGGGCGTGGAGAGGTAGGAGACGAAGGTGGCCGAGCCGCTGGTCGACGCGGTGGCTTCGATGGTGTCGGCGCCGACGGGCGGGGCCAGCAGCAGGAGGGCCAGGGCGATCCAGAGGGTGGCGTGGGGCATGATTCCTCGACAAGAGCAGCGGCAACGATTGGCGCCCGGCCACACCGCGAGGGTCTGGCCCGGCACCTTTTGAGTGGTTTCTCGAGGCGGGTTGTGTCGCCGAGAACGGGCGTCTAGCGAGTCCTAGCGGCCACGCCGATGTAGTCGACGACGCCCCACCCGCCGAGCGTGCGCGCCGCGAGGGCTGTGGCGCCAACGGCCAGGGCGGACTTCATCGGGCGTGCCCAGGCGCGCGGATGCCTGGCGACCCAGCGTGCGAAGCCGCCGAGAACCGGCGCGGTCCAGTTCGTGATCGCGATCTCCCCGAAGCCCGCCGCCTCGAGCCTTGCACGGTACGCCTCGACGTCGTCGAGCCTTTGGCGAACACCGAAGACGCTGCGCAGGGCGCTCGCCGCGAAGCCGGCGCGCGGCCCGGCGACCAGATCGGTCAGGCCGAGCCAACCGCCGGGCCGAAGGCGGGCGCGGGCGTCGGCGAAGAAGCGATCGCGCGAGGGGAAGTGGTAGGCGCAGTCGAGCGCCAGTACGCGGTCGAAGGCGGCGGCGGGCAGTGCGGCGACGTCGTCGGCACCGGCGTGCTTCAGGGTGACGCCCTCGATCCCTTCCGCGGCGAGCCGCGCCCGGGCGGCCGCGTGCACTCGCGCTTCGGGCTCGAGCGCCGTGACGTGTGCGACGCCGAACGCCTCGCCCCACACCGAGAGCTGGTCGCCGGCTCCGACCCCGACGTCGAGCACGGCCTCGGCGCCCTCGAGGTTCGCCGCCCGTCCGAGCGCCTCGGCGAGCGCCCGTGCCGCACGCGGGTAGGACGTCTCCTCCTGCGCCTCGCCCCAGAAGCCGAGGTTGGCCCAGGTGCTCGCCCCGTCGGGCTGGAGGTGGCGTGCGACCGCGAGTGCGTCCATCGCGCCGAGGTACCCGATCCGCCGCGGGCCCGACAGGTCGTTTGACAGGGAGGGGCCTGCCGGGCAGCCTCGGTGTGAATGCGTATCGCGATCATCGGGACCGGCATCGGCGGGCTCGCCTCGGCCTGGCACCTGGGGCGCGAGCACGAAGTCACCGTCTACGAACGGCTGCCCTCCCTCGGCATGGCGGCCCACGGCATCGAGATCGGCGAAGGCGACCACGCGCGCCGGGTCGACGTCCCGCTCCGCGTCATCTACGAGGCCTACTACCCGAGCCTCGTCGCGCTCTATCGCGACGCCGGGATCGAGACGCGCCCGGTCGACTACGCCTCCTCGTTCGGGCGCCTCGGCGGCGACACCTACTTCCGCTATCGCAACTGGCGGATCGGCTCGCGCTCCCTGCCCTACGTGTTCGGCCGCGAGCTGCTCGGCGCGACGTCGTGGCGCATCGTCGGCGACCTCGCCCGCTTCTATGCGACCGCCTCGGCCGATCTTCGCCGCGGGGGCCTCGAGCGCGAGACGATCGCCGCCTACCTCGCGCGCAAGGGCTACTCGCGCCCCTTCGTCGATCTCTTCCTGCTGCCGGCCTTCGCGGGCATCGGCACCTGCAGCTACGAGAGCGTGCGCGAATACCCGGCCGACGTGATCGTCGGCTACCTGACCCGAGGCGTGCTGCTCGACGGCGTGCGCCGCACGGACCGAAGCGCCGCCCACGTCGTGGAGCGCCTCTCGAGCCGCGTGGCCAAGACGCGCTGCGGCGTCGCGATCCAGGGCATCCAGCGCACACCACGGGGCGTCACCGTCGCCGCCGACGACGACAGCCGCGACACCTTCGACCACGTCGTGCTCGCCACCCAGGCCAACCGCGCACTCGCGATGCTCGACGACGCGAGCCTCGCCGAGCGCGAAGCGCTGGCCGCGTTCCGCTACGAGCGCAGCCGGGTGCTGGTCCACCGCGATCCGGCCCTCGCGCCCGCCGACCGCCGCGCCTGGGCGCCGGTGAACTTCCTCGTCGACGAAGCCGCCGACCGCCCGATGGCCACGATCTGGCTCGACCGCGTGCTGCCGATCCAGCCGGGCCTGCCGCCGACCTTCCAGACGTGGAACCCGCTGCGCGAGCCCGCCGACGAGACCGTCCTCGCCGAGGCCACCTTCGATCGCCCCGTCGTCGACCGGGGCAGCGCCGAGGCCGTCCGCCGGATCGAGGCGCTGCACGCGGAACCGGACCGTCGGCTGTGGCTCTGCGGCTCCTACTCCCGCCCGGGCGTCCCCCTGCTCGAAAGCGCGGCGGCCTCTGCGGTGGGCGTGGCCAGGCGGATCGAGACCGAGCCTGGCAAGAGCTACCAGGAGCGCGCGTCGTAGTCCCGCTGGTCGTAGGTGCCGTCGCGGTTGACGTCGTGGTGTGAGCCGTCGAGGGAACCGAGGTAGGCGATCTCGTGCTGCGGGGCCCCGAGAGCTTCGAGCACACCCAACTGGAAGCGGTTCGCGGCGGCCTCCGCCTCCGTTCCGACCCACACGGCGTCGGGCACCGGGGGTCCGTTCCGGGAGAGATGGTCGAAGTAGGCGGTGGCGTGGTGGGCGTCGTGCGCGATCACGCTTGCGTACCACGTCGGCGAATAGCTCGAACTCTGCTCGCTCACCCCGAGGGTCGGGGGAGAGGCATGCACGTCCATCCCGCTTCGCCGGGACTCCCGGATCCGGCCGATCGAGCGCTGCACGCTGTCGAACTCGGCGGGGCACCGGGTGCGAAGCAGATCCAATGCCTCCCGCGTCTCGCGCACGAATCGCTCGCTACCCCGGATCTCGATGCCGAGGTGCGCCGTCTCGGCCCGAGGCGAAGCACAGGCGAGCGCCGCGACCAGGCCGATGGGGAGAACGATCCCGGACTTCATTCATTCCCCCTTTTCCGCCGCCGCAGGTTCGTCGGCGCCTCGAGATCGATGCGGACCTCATCGCCCCGGACCTCGACCGGGAAGCAAGGGATCGGGAAGCCGTCCGCGTCGACGGGCCGCTCGCCGGTCCGTACGTCGAACTCCCAGCCGTGGGCCGGGCAGCGGACGATCGGACCTTCGAGGCAGCCCTCCGAGAGCGGCCTCCCCTGGTGCGGGCAGCGGTTCTCCATCGCCCAGATTCGCCCTTCGGCGCGAAACAGTCCGACGTCGATGCCGTCGGCCTGGACGCGCAGGCCACGTCCTGCCGGGACGTCCTCGAGGCGGGCAACGGTCCGAAACGCCATGAGAGGAGACTACGAAAAGTGGCTCGCTCCGTCGCACACGCCGCGCGCCGCCGACCCGCTACCCTCTCCCCATGTCCGAATCCCCCGCCCTTCCGACGCCCGAGCCCGCGTGGCACGGGATGGGGCTCGAGAGCGATGGCGAGCTCCAGGATCCGTATCCGATCTTCGACCGCGTGCGCGAGGAGGCGCCGGTCCACCTGACGCCGATGGGTTTCTGGCGCGTCAGCCGCTACGACGACGTGGTGCGCGTGCTGCGGGAGCTTCCGGCGGGCGTGCGCACCACGGACGGACGGTTGCCGGCGGTGGAGGAGGCGCAAGGCCCGGCCGAGTTCATGCTCGAGCAGGATCCGCCGAACCACACGCGGCTGCGCAAGCTCGTGAGCAAGGCCTTCACGCCGCGCGCCACGGAGAGCTGGCGCCCGCGGGCGCGGAAGCTCGTCGACGAACTGCTCGACGCCGTCGAATCCCGCGGCGGCTCCATGGACGTGATCGCCGACCTCGCCCTGCCCGTCCCTTCGACGCTGATCTGCGAGATGCTCGGCGTTCCCGTGGAGGACCGCGAGCGCTTCACGGTCTGGACCGCCGACGCCACCCACGGCCTCGCCGGGGAGCGCGCACCGGCCGACGTCCAGGCGCGCGCCCGGGCGGCCGCCATCCACCTGGCCGGCTACTTCCAGGAACGCATCGCGGAGCGACGCGGCGCGCTCTCGGACGATCTGCTCTCGCAGCTCATCCGGGCCGAAGAGGAAGGCGACCGTCTCTCCCCGAGCGAACTTCTCGTCCAGGCCATCGGCCTGCTGATCGCGGGCTTCGAGACCACGATCGGGCTGATCGGCAACGGCATCCGCCAGCTGATCCGCCACCCCGAAGAGCTCGCGCGGCTGCGCGCGAACCCGGAGCTCATCGGCCCGGCCGTCGAGGAGTGCCTGCGCTTCGACGGGCCGATCTCGATGACCCTGCGCGTGCTGCACGAGGACGCGCGGATCGGCGACTACGTCCTGCCGCGCGACGCGGAGGTCTGGCTGCTGCTCGCCGCCGCCAACCGCGACCCGCGCCGCTTCGAAGACCCGGGCCGCTTCTGGATCGAGCGCCCGGACAACGCCCACCTTTCGTTCGGCGGCGGCGCGCACCTGTGCCTCGGGCATCACCTCGCACGCATGGAGGCACAGGAGGCGATCGGCGGCCTCGTGCGCCGGTTCGAGAAGCTCGAGCTCGAGTCCGACACCGTCGAGTGGGGCCGCTCGCTGTTCCGGGTCCCCGGGCGCCTGCCGGTCCGGGTGGGCTGAGCACGGAGGGCCCGGGCGGCGAACGGCGGATTCGTTCCCGGCCGCGCTGGTATGATCCCCCCGTGGCGAAGCCGTCCGACGCCTTCTTTCAAGAGATGGTGCAACGCGCACCCGACGCGTTCATCGTCGTCGACGCGAAGCGCGAGATCGTCTTCTTCAACGGCTTCGCGGAGAGGCTCTACGGCTGGCGGTCCGACGAGGTCCTCGGCCGCACCATCCACCTGCTCATCCCCGAGCGGTTCCGTCCCCTTCTCGACGCCATGGACACGAGCCAGGTGAAGCCGGGCGGGCGGCTCGGCGCGGGGCTCGACCTCATGGCCCTGCGCAAGGACGGGAGCGAGTTCCCCGTCGAGATCAACATGATGCCCCTCGCGATGGAGGGCGGCCTCCACGTGGCGAGCGTCATCCGGGACGTCACGAAGCGACGCGAAACGGAGGAGCGCCTCGCGGCCAGCGAGGCGAAGTTCCGGCGCGTCGTGGAAGCGCTCGGGGGCGCCTACTTCTTCGCCACCCTCGAACCCGACGGCGTGGTGAGCTACGTGAGCCCGTCCGTGGAAGCGATCCTCGGCTACACGAGCGAGGAGATCGGCGGGAGCTTCAAGACGTTCCTGACGGAGCACGCGATGAACGCCCGGGCGGACGAGATCCTCGCGCAGGAGCGCGCCGGGATGACGCCTCCGCCCTACGACCTCGAGATCCGGCACAAGGACGGCTCGACGCGAATCATCGAGTGCAGCGACACGCCGATCCTCGGCCCGGACGGCGCGACCGTCGCCATCGAGAGCATCAACCGCGACGTCACCTGGGCCCGCGCCGCCGAGCGCGAGATCCGGGAGGCGAACGAGCGCACCGACCGGCTGCTGCGGCGCATCCTGCCCGATCCGATCGTCGAGGAGCTCACGCGCGAAGGAAGCGCGCGGCCGATGCGGCACCGCGATGTCTCCATCCTCTTCTGCGATCTGGCGGGCTTCACGGCGTGGTGCGACAAGCGCACGCCCGAAGAAGTCGTCGACGGCCTGAGCCGGATGATCGAGGCCTTCGAGCGAGCCGCGGAACGCCACGGGCTCCAGAAGATCAAGACCATCGGCGACGCGTTCATGGCGACCGGCGGCTTGCTCGACCCACTCGCGAATCCGGTGGAGGCCGCCGTCCGCTGCGGTTTCGACCTGTTGGCGGCGGGAGCCCGCGCGGAGCCACCCTGGGAGGTTCGCGTCGGCGTGCACGTCGGCGACGTCGTCGCGGGCATCATGGGTCAGCGCCAGTTCAGCTTCGATCTCTGGGGCGATACCGTCAACACGGCGGCCCGTATGGAGCGGCTCGCGCGCGACGGCCGCATCGCGGTCTCGGCCGAGGCCTGGCGGGCAATCGAAGGGCGGTTTGCCGCCACCTCGCTCGGCCCGGTTCCGGTCAAGGGGAAGGGCGAGCTCGAGGTCTTCCTCGTCGAACCACCGTGAGGCGCGCGACAGGAAGCGAGGCGGCAGCGGACCGGACGGCGCGCGGAAAAACGCTTCTCGATCAGGGGTTTTCCTCTGCGGTTCCTTCGGGCCAAAGTTGAGCACGGGGCCCGGAAGGGCTTGCCACACCCCGCGCTCCGTAGCAGAATCGCCCCACGGGAAGGGGCCTGTCGGGCACCTTCCTTTTCTATGTCCAGCCCTGAGAGTGGCTCCATGGGTTGCGAGGGCCCGGCCGGGAACCGACCGGAAGGACCCCCCTGATGCTCCGCCTGCCGAAGACGGCGACCGCCCTGCTCGCCGCCACCCTGCTGCTCCTCGCGAACGCTCCCGCCCACGCCGTACTCGTCTTCCAGGACGCGGCCGGCAACACGGTTTCCGCACCCGCCGTGCTCGACGGTGCGAACGAAGCCGTCTACTTCACCGAAACCGCGATCCCCGGCGGCGGCCGCTACACCGTCACCAACAACAGCGCCGACTACGGGCTGATCGCCTTCGGCATCTCGAACTCCTTCAGCATCGCCTGGATCGAGAGCTTCGGGGACAGCTTCGGCTGCGGCTCCGACTCCGACAGCAGCTGGTGCTACTTCGCGTCGAACCTGGATGGCTCGAACTGGGACACCGAGTCGATCGACTTCGACGGCAACAGCGGGCAGGACATCTTCGGCGACATCTCGAACGTGCTCGACCCGGGCGACGACGTGCTGAACTTCTACACCGCTGCCGATGGCGAGCTGCTCGGCGGAGACACCTGGGATCAGTTCCTGTTCGAGACGATCGACCTCGCCTCGCAGCTGTTCGTCGTCCTCTCCGGCCCCGGCGGCACGATCTACGGCTCCGGCGGGACCCCCGTTCCGGAGCCCGGCACGGCGCTGCTCGTCGCGAGCTGTGTCGCCGGCCTCGCCGTCCGACGGTGCCGCCAGCGCTGACCGTCGTTGCGAACGCGACCCTCGAGGCGCCTCGGACCCTACGGTCCGGGGCGCTTCTCGTTCCAGCCTTCGGTTCGCCTCACAGACCGTAACGGTCATGCTGGTTTGGAAATCCCTTTCTCGAAGTGAGTTGACGCGTTCCGTCGCGTCTCACAGCACTTCGGTTCGCGAAGCGATCGTTTCGAGAACGCCCGGTCCAATCCGCCATACAACGCGTCGCTTCGTCGAACGAATCATCTCTGCGATCGCGATGGGAACGTGCGACTCCGAAACCTCGTCCGCGGCATGTTGATTGCAAATCCACCCATGATTCGCCGGCTTCGCGCCGGCTTGGGAAAGGGAAGGATTCGCAATGAAACGGTTCGCATGGTTTGGATCGATCGTTCTGGTTGCAGCGATCGCTACGCCGGCCGGGGCGGCAACGCTCGGCATCTCGGTCACCAACAACAGCATCTGCCACCAGAGCAACAACAACAACGACCCCAACAACAACGACGCCCCCTACATCGGGAACCAGAACGTCGACCCCTGCTTCGAAGCGGGGAACCTCGCCGACAACAACGCGTTCCAGATGACCGACTCAGCGAACGCCAGCGGAACGACGGCCACGTTCGTTTCGCAGTTCGCCGTGGCAGCGGATTCGGCCCTGGCGAACGACGAGTGGGAGCGCGGTGAGCTCGACTACAGCATCACCCTCACGATCGCGGGGACGGGCGGCGCCGCCTGGACGCTCGACGGAAGCGTCGAGATCGACGGCTTGATCGGCGTCCACGACAACCACAACGGCTCGGGCACGGCGGACGTCTCGGCCCTGACGGTGGACGAGGTCGGGATCGGCAACGCTGCAACGCTGAACATCGGGAACCTCGTCGGCTCGGGGAACTCGGCCGTGATCGACGCGGACGCCCTGTTCTCGACGTCGGGGACGGGCGACCAGACGGTGACCTACCGCTTCCAGCTCGACTGCGACGCCTGGTCGGAGAGCACCAGCATCTTCAACTCCGGCGATGAGGCGGCCTGTCTCTTCGGGGTCGACGACGTGATGGACTTCTTCGGCTTCCTCTCCAGCACGGTCGGCGACGACTACAGCACCTGGGGCCGCAGCCCGCTGAACGACGGAATCCACGCTTCGTGGAGCCTGAACGTGGTTCCGGAGCCCACGACGGCGCTGCTCCTGCTCGTGGGAGCGGCCGCGATCGGCCGCCGCCGCGCCTAGCGCGCACGCCCTTCGTCCGGGCGGGGCTCGCCCGCAACCGAGCCTCGCCCGGGCGACTCCGCCCTACTGCCTACTGCCAGCTCACCCGTTCGAGCGCGCTTCGCAGGGGCCGCGGCGTCGTGACGAGGGAAGACCCGAGAACGACGCGGGCGGCGCGCTCGAGCTCTGCGAGGGCGTCGAGGGTGCCGACGAGTTTGTGGGGCGTGCGGAACCAGCGCGCCACGGCACCCGGCGGTGTGAGGAAGGCGTGCGCAGCATCCGCGTAGCGCACGAGGCATTCGGCCAGGCGCGCACGCCGCGGCTCGCTCGCGGCGGGGGTGGCGTCGAGCCAGGCGCGCCGGAGCCCGTGCAGGGCGTCGAAGTCGAGACCGTGCGGGTAGGCGCCGCCGAACCAGCGGCTTCCCCATAGCCCGTCGCTTCGCTGCAGGCCGAGGATTCCGTCGAGCACCCGGTCGGCGTGAGGAAGCGGACGGCCGCCGCGCTCGAGGAGCCACCAGAAGTGCGCCGCGCCTCCGAGGTCGAGGGGCGTCGGCCTTCGCCAGAGCCGGTCGTGCCAGGCGCGCTTCCAGAACCCGGTCGCGGGGTCGATGCGCGCCTCGAGGGCGTCGAGAACCGCACCGAGCCAACCGCCGCCGAGGGCGACGCCGCGCGGAGCGTCGATCAGTGCCGCCGCGGCACCCGCCGCGTGGGAGCCGGTCCAGATCTGCTGCCAGCCGAACCCTTCGAGCCAGCGCTCGATCCGCGCGCGGCTCCCGAACAGGGCTTCCGCGTAGCGCAGCGGATGGGCTGGTTCCGCGCCGAGCAAGGCCAACGCGCCGGTCGCGAAAGCGGTCGCATGGGGCGCACCGTGGCCCGCGAGGATCGAGCGGTCGAACCAACCCGTTTCCGGGTTCTGGTGTTCTCGAATGCGCTCGGCCCAGACCTTCCGGCTCGCCGGGTCCGTGCGCTCCGAGAGTTCACCGAGGATCCACAGCGCATAGGCCGCATCGGCTGCGCCGTAGAGGTCGGGAGGGGCACCCTCGCGGTTCGAGAAGGCACCGTCGAGCGGTGCGCCGTCGAGTTCGCGCGGCGGGGCGTGGAAGCGGCCCAGGAACCCCGGAACCTGGGAGAGGAAGGCTCCAAAATCGCGCGGGCGGACGGTTCCCATCCGGGAATCATACCGGGCGGCCCCGGCGTCATCGCGTCGGACGGGCGGCGACGTGGCTCAGCCGATCTCCACCGTGGCGGCACCCGCGTCGCCGTCGAACCACTTGAGCTCGATCTCGAGGCTGTGCTGCGTTCCACGCTCGCCCTTGTCCTCGTCCTCGGCCTGGAGTTCGAGAACCAGACCCTCCGGCACCTCGAGGCGGAGCTCCTCCGCGCCGAGGCGCAGCACCAGCTCCCCGCCGTCGAGCTTGTCGGCGATCTGGCGCAGGAACGCCACGACCTCCTTGCGGCTCTTACGCTCCTCGCTCTTGAACAGACGGACTTCACGACCCATGCGGCCCTCCTCGGGCGACACGCGCGCCGCCCATGAGGAAGGCATCGTGCCGCCGAGGGCCGTCGTCAATGGGGCGAATCGCACCAGTGCCCGGTCGGGGGCCGCTAGGCCCCCACCTTCATCGCGCCCAGGTAGTCGCGCTTCCCGATCGGGACGCCCTTCATGCGGAGGATGTCGTAGGCCGTGGTCGTGTGGAAGTAGAAGTTCGGGACGGAGAAGGAGAGCGCGAAGTTCTGCGCGGTGAAGGGGATCTCGTTTCCGCCGAGCTTGAAGATGACGCTGCCTTCGCCAAGCGCATCGATCTCGTCGCGCTTCTGCGCCTTCAGTTCGTCGAGCGTCGATGCCGTCATCGCCTGGAGCGCGGCGTAGTCGCAGGGTTCGAAGCTCGGCGGGCCGAACTCGCCCGTCTTGAAGGCGTTCACCGCGCCGAGGGAGTGGTGGGTGACGCTCGTCGCCTGGAAGTGGAAGTTCGCCATGTCCGGGATGAGCCGCGCCTCGACGACCTCGCCGAGGTCGATGCCCTCGGCGGCGAAGTGGTCGGCGCCCTTCTGGAGCACCCCCGCGAAGGCTTCGACGATCTGGAGGTAGCTGCCGACGGTAAGGTCGTAGAACGAAACGGACATGGGCTCCCCTGGTAGGGCGCGGCTCGGTTGGCCGGAGCCTAGGCCCGTTCTGGAGGCCTCGCTCATGTTTATTTGACCTCAACTCAATATTGAGGTACACAGGGCGCATCCCAACGAGGAGCCGCCTTGAGCCCGGCACGGACGAAATCGAAGCCGAAGAAGAGCGAGGCGACCCGCGGCCGCCTGCTCGAGGCGGCCACCGAGGCCCTCCTCGCCGGCGGCGGTGACTTCGAGATGAGTGCCCTGGCCCAGCGGGCGGGCGTCTCGGACGGCCTCCCGTACCACTACTTCGGTTCGAAGGCCGGCGCGCTCTCCGCCGTGATCGACGACTTCTACGACCGCTACTCGGCGGTCGTGAACCGCCCCCTCGACGGCGCGCGCCCCTGGCCCGAGCGCGAGTTCGAGCGCCTGCAGGCCTGGCTCGCCTTCCTCTACGGAGAGCCGCTCGCGCCGATCGTCCTGGGGCGCATGGGGCGGACCGTACAGGTCGCGGGGCTCGAGAGCGCGCGGCAGGACGAGCTGATCGACCTCGCGCGCCGCAACATCGAACTCGGCCAGAGGGCCGGCGACATCGCCGAGACGATCGACGCCGGCGTCGCGGCCGCCGCGATCATCGGCGCGATCAGCCAGGCGGCACGCCAGGCCTTCCAGTCGGACAAGCCGCCGGAGGCGAGCGTACTCACCGCCCAGCTCTGGGGCCTCATCGCAGGGGCCCTCGGCCTCCCCACCCGCGAACCCTTCACCCCCTGACTCCCAAGGAGACCCCATGTCCGAAGACGTCGTCCTCTACTCGAAGAACCAGGGCATTGCCACGATCACGCTCAACCGCCCGGCCAAGGCGAACACGCTGCGCATGGAGGTGATCGAGGGCCTCGACGCACGGCTCAGCGAAGCGAACCGCGACCCCGAGGTGAAGGTCATCGTCCTCGAAGGCGCCGGCGACAACTTCTGCGGCGGCTTCGATTTCTCGGGCGGCCTCGAGCACTACGGGAACCTCCAGGAAGAGGGCTACGACCCGGGCCTCGACGTCGACATGGTGACGAACCAGTACACGACCTACATCCGGAGCTTCATGGGCCTCTGGCGCGGCGGGAAGCCGACGATCGCGAAGATCCACGGCTACTGCGTGGGCGGCGGCTCCGAGATGGCCCTTTGCGCGGACCTGGTGATCGCCTCGGACTGCGCGCGCATCGGAACCCCCTATGCGCGCGTCTGGGGCTGCCACCTGACCGGCATGTGGATCCAGCGGCTCGGCCTCGCCAAGGCCAAGTACTACGCGCTCACGGGCGAATGGGTGAGCGGCAAGGAGGCCGCCGCGATCGAGCTGATCAACTTCTCGTACCCGCTCGAGGAACTCGATGCCGAGGTCCAGAAGCTCGCCGAGAAGCTCGTGACCATCCCGCTCACCCAGCTCGTCGCGATGAAGCTGATCGTGAACCAGGCCCACGACAACATGGGTCTCCAGAGCACCCAGACCCTCGGCCCGATCCTCGACGGCATCATGCGCAACACGCCCGAGGGCCGCGAGTTCGTGCGCGTCGCCGCGAGCGGGGGCGTGCGCGAAGCCATCATCCGCCGCGACGGACCCTTCGGCGACTACAGCCAGGCACCGCGGGAGGAACAGCCGCGGAAGCGGAGCGAGCTCGGGCTCTGACGCTGCCCGAGCGCGTCGCCTCGCGTCGTAGCGGCCTCGAAGGAAAGTCCCACCCCGCGGCGGCGCGAGCGTAGAATCGCGCGAAACCGTAGGGAGGGACACATGGGTTCGTTGATGGTTTCCGCGCTCGCGGTGTTCATCGGCCTGGGGCTCATCTGGTTCAAGCCGTTCCGCTTCATCCAGACGGCCGAGGGCAAGACCTACGTGTCCGTCCTGCTCGCGTCGATGCTGTTCGCCATAGCCGGGTACGTGATGCTCACGGGCATGTTCTTCATCGCGAACGCCGACAAGATCTACGTCGTCCAGTGGCCGACCGGCCGCCTGCTCGTCGTGGCCGAACCCGGAATCACGAACAAGCTCTTCGGCCGGGTCTACGAGTATGATCGCGTGGTCGCCGTCGCAACCCCGGCTTTCGTCTCGGAGCGCGTGGACCAGGGACGTGAGGAGTCCGACGACGCCAGCACGATGGCCGTCGAAGACCGCGGGAGCGGGACGACCGTCACGGGATCGATCCACCCGCCGGTGGTGCGCTTCAACGATGCGGCCAAGGCGAGGGTCTACGGCGTCATTCGCGTTGCGCTCCCGCTCGACGAAACGGGCATGCTGCGGATCCACCGGGAGTTCGGGAGCGACGAGGCCCTGGTCGACAACGTCCTGCGAAGCTCCTTTCGCGCTTCGGCGCTGGCGTCCGCTCGCCTCATGTCCATCCAGGAGTACATCACCAAGCGCGGGAGCGACTTCGAGGACTACTTCGCGGATCAGCTCCGAGCGGGCCTCTACCGGACTGCCGTGCGCGAAGAGATCGTCGAGCGAGCCACCCCCGAAGAACCCGGCTCGACGGGAATGCAGGTGGAGGGCGCACAGTCCTTCGCAGGGCGCGTACGCATCGACCCGCAGGGGCGAACCATCATCGAAACGGTCGAGATCCAGCGCGACGCGAGCGGAGCGATCGTGCGCCTCGGCCTCCCGGACGTCGAGCGCTACCAGCTCGACATCGTGACGGCCCGCATCACCTACGTGAACCCGGAGAAGAAGGTCCGCGATCTGATCGCCAAGCAGCGCGACGCGGAGGCGCGCGCCGCCCTGGCCGAGAACCTGCGCAGGGCTTCGCTGCTCGAGGCCGAGGCCGCCGAAGCCGAGGGCCAGAAGAAGGTTGCGGAGAACCGCGCGGCCGAGACCGCCAAACAAACCCAGCAGACGATCGCCGCCGAGACCGAGAAGAAGATCGCCGTGATCGCGCGCCAGAAGGAACTCGAGCAGGCGGACCTCGAGAAGCAGGCCGAGGAGATCCGTGTCCAGACCGCGAGCCTCGAAGCCACGCGCATCAAGACCATCGCCGACGCCGACGCCTACAAGCGCCGCAAGGCCATCGAAGCGGACGATGCGCTCCAGCCGAAGCTCGATGCGCTGGTCGAGGTGCACGGGGCCTGGGCCGAGGCCTACGCCAAGCGGAACGTCCCGGCGACGGTGATCGGTGCCTCGAGCGGAAGCGACGTCAACCAGGATGCCCAGGTCTTCCAGCAGATGCTGAACGCGCTGGTCGCGAAACAGATCGCGGTCGACCCGGCGATCTCGCGCTAGCGCCCGCCGCGGCGCCCCAGCCCGAACGCCAACAGCCAGGCGCCCGCGAGCAGTGCGGCCGGGCCGGGCTCCGGGACGATGTGCGGGAAGCCGAGGAAGACGCCGGAGCCGGAGCCGACCTCCACGCCCGGGTCGACGTCGACGAACGCGGCCGCGGTGTTCTCGCCGTCCAGCAGGTAGAAGTTCAGCTCTTCGTTCGAGATGCCGGAGAGGCGGGCGAGGTAGAAGACGTCCACGGTCTCGTTGTTGCTCTCGAGGAGGATGGACCCGTCGACGGAGGCGAAGACGTCGGCGCCGAAGATGTCCTCGGAGGGGTTGTTGAAGTCGCCGCCGTCCTCGGCGTAGAAGAGCGGGGCGATGTCCTCGGGGTCGTCCTGCTGGGCGTTGCCGAAGAAGTTCGTGTGGTCGACCAGGCCGGCCTCGAACACCGCGATGGCGACGAACCAGGAGACGAAGGAATTGCGCCCCGGCGTGTCCGCGAGCACCTCGACGTCGATCAGGGCCTCGAGCTCGAAGCCGAAGAACACCTCGGTTCCCATGCCGTTCTGGAAGTTCAGCGTGTCGCCCATGACGCCCTGGCCGGAGCTCGAGACGGTGGAGCCGCTGCCCTCGGCGTAGAGGGCCATCTCGCCGGTCTCGAGATCCACGAAGGAGCGCGCCGAGCGCGCCGCGTCGTTGAACTGGACGCCGCTCGAGGTGGCGCCGTCGACGATCAGGCCGTCGGTGGTCTGGCCGGGGCCGAAGGTGATGAAGGGCCGAATGAAATAGGCGGATGCCGGCTGGGCCAGGAAAGGCACGGTGAGGCAGACCAGGACCAGAAGCGAGCGGAACAGCGAGCGAAGCGGGGGGTGAGCGAGCACGGCGGCCTCCTTCGAAGGGTGGGCTTCGAAAGGGTCTGTGGGCCCGGGCGGGCGGCGCGTGGCAGCCGACACGGCGAAATGTCAGGAAAGCCGCGGCCCTTGGCGTTTTCCGGGCGGGCGGAGGCGAGCGGGCGCGGCGTCCCGTGGAGTCCGAGCCCCGAGATCACGGAGAACTCACGCAGCTCAGGAGCGTGAGCCGTAGCGTGCTGGAAACCGGCCGCGCCCGAGCTTGCCCTGGGGGGCGGTGCGGCCCAGCCCGGAGCCGCCCATGCCCTGGATCGCTCTCGCCTGCCTGCTGCTCTTCCTCCCTCAACCGGCCCGGGCCGTCGACGGCGTCCGCGAGATCCACCAGTCCTGCGTCGCCGTGGGCTGCTTCCCGAGCGACCGGCCGGGCTTCCCGGTCGAGATCGGCGCCCTCTCCTCGGGGAGCTACCGGCTCACGAGCAACCTCGTGCTCGGCACCGGCGACCCGGGCGCCATCCAGGTCGACGCACCCTTCGTGACGATCGACCTGAACGGGTTCAACATCCTCGGCCTGAACGACTGCAGCGGAACCGCCGGCGCGGTCCGCTGTGACGTGCAGAACGCGACGATCGGGATCGTGAGCCGCGCGACCGGCACCACGGTGCGCAACGGCGGCGTGCACGGTGTGGGCAGCCACGGGATCGCGCTGATCGACCACGCGAACGTCGAGTCCGTGCGCGTGACGGACGCCTCCGGCGACGGCATCCAGGTGGGCTCGGACTCGACCGTCCGCAACAGCCGCGTCTGGGAGGTGGGCGGCGACGGCATCACGGGCGCCGCGTCGGCCGTGCGCGTCCTCGCCGCGGGCAACCACGTGAGCCAGGCGGGCGACGAGCCCATCGACGGAGCGGTGACCCAGGCGGACGGCAACCTCTGCGACGGGGCGGTCTGCACGACGGTTCCGCCCGTCCCCGAGCCCGAGATCCCCGGGCCGCGGCGCATCGACCAGGCCTGCGCGATCGCCGGCTGCTTCCCGGGCGACGCACCGGGCTTCCCCGTCGAGATCTCCGCCCTCTCCTCCGGGAGCTACCAGCTCACGAGCAACCTGATCCTCGGCCTCGCGGACCCGATCGCCATCACGGTGAACGCCCCGTTCACGACGATCGACCTCGGGGGCTACAACGTGCGGGGTCTGAACGACTGCACGGCCGTGGGCGGCAACGTCTCCTGCAATCAGATCGGCTTCGGTGTCGCGATCATCAGCCAGGCCGAGGGCACGACCGTCCGCAACGGGGGCGTGCACGGCATCGTCGGCAACGGGATCGACCTGGCCGAGTTCGGGCGCGTGGAAGACGTGCGCGTCTCCGACGTCAGCACCAACGCGATCACCGTCGACTCGGACTCCGTCGTCGCGGGCGTGCAGATCTGGGAGGTCGGCGGCGACGGCATCACGCGGCGCGCGGGCGCGGAGCGCGTCGTCACGCGCGACAACCAGGTGAGCTTCGTCGGCAACCAGACCTTCACCGCCGGGATCACCGAGGGCGGCGGCAACCGCTGCGACGATGGCCGCTGCCGGCCCGTGCTGCGCAAGCGCTACTACCTGACCGCGGATACGGTCGCGGGAGCCGATCTCGCCCTGACGGCTTGCGACGAGGGGTTCCACATGGCCTCCCTCTACGAGCTCACGTACCCGTCCAACCTCGAGTACGACCTCTCGAGGGGGTTCCAGGTGCCCGACTCCGGAAGCGGGCCTCCTGCGACCGCGGCCGGTTGGATCCGCACCGGCTTCCAACCCTGGAACCTGCCCGACCAACCGGGCCGGTCCAATTGCGTGAACTGGTCGAGCGACGCCTCCACTGACTACGGGAGCAGAGCATCGTTCAATCCTCGATGGTTCGAGGACCCGAGCTTCCCGATCTTCGACCGGAACCACACGAGCTGCAACGCCAACTCGCAGGTCTGGTGCATCGAAGACTGACGCACCGGCACCGATCCGTCGTACCCTGTTCCGATGGGAGCCCCGCCACGTGAGCGTCGTCCGCTTCGCCGACGTCGAGTTCGACCTCGAGGCCATGGAGCTTCGCCGGGGCGGTGAGGCCGTGGCGCTCCAGCGCCGCGCCATGGACCTGCTGCGCTTTCTGATCGAGAACGCGGACCGCGTGGTCGAGAAGGGCGAGCTCTTCCAGGCGGTGTGGTCGGGCTCGGTGGTGAGCGAGTCCGCGCTGACCCAGGCCGTCAAACAAGTCCGCAAGGCGGTGGGCGACGACGGCACCGCCCAGGCCGTGGTGCAGACGGTGCGCGGGCGCGGCTACCGATTCGTCGCCGAAGCGCGCTTCGGCGAAGCGGAGCCGCGGGAGACCGTGGCGGACCCGTTCGTGGGGCGCGACGCCGTGGTGCGCGCTGCCCTGGCGGACGCCGACTCCGCCCAGGCCGGCACCGGGCGGGTCCTGATCCTCACCGGCGAGGCCGGCATCGGGAAGACGCGGACCGCCCAGGAACTGCTGAAGCGCCTCCCCGCACGGGGCGCCCGCACCCTCGCGGGGCGCTGCTCGGGGGAAGGCATGGCCCCGGCCTACTGGCCCTGGACGCGGGCCCTCGGCGCACTCGAACGGCTCGAGGTACCCGCCGACCGCGCGAGCCTCGTCGCCGATGCCATGCCCGAGCTCGCCTCGCTCCTCCCGGAGCCGAGCGGCGCGACGCCGGCCAGCGCGGCCAGCCCGGAGGGCGAACGCTTCCTCCTCTTCGACGCCCTGGCCCACGCCCTGCGCGCCGCAGCCGCCCGGCAGCCGCTCGCGATCCTGCTCGACGATCTCCATCTCGCGGACCTGCCTTCCCTCCTGCTGCTCGACTTCCTCGCGCGCGAGATCGAGGAGGCGCGCGTCTGGATCGTCGCGACGAGCCGCGAGGCCGAGCTGCGCGCCGACCCGCAGCGCGCGCGCGTGCTGGGCGCGCTCGGCCGCTGCCCGAGCGTCCGCATCCAGACGCTCGAAGGGCTCGCTCCCTCCGACGTCGGCCGATACCTCGAGCTCCGGACGGGGCGCCACGCCGGGCCCGAGCTCAGCGACGCGCTGCACCGCCGAAGCGGCGGCAACCCGTTCTTCCTGACCCAGCTCGTGGCGAGCGGCGCGGCCTTCGGCCCGGCGAGTGCGTTGCCGGCGAGCACCCGGGAGGCCATCGGCCTTCACCTCGAAGCGTTGCCCGAAGAAACGCTCCGCCTCCTCACCGCCGCATCGGCCACGGGGCTGCAGTTCGAACTCGCGGTGCTCGCCCACGTGACGTCGTTGCCGCCCGAGGCGTTGCCCGAACGGCTGGCACCGGCCGTCGCGGCAGGCGTCATTGCGCAGCTCGCGGATCACACGCCGGCCTGGGAGTTCTGCCACGGCTTGATCCCCGAGGTGCTCTACGAGCAGCTCGACCCCGCCGAGCGCATGGCGCTCCACGCGCGCACGGCGCGCGCCATCGAAACGGTCGACCCCGTCGAAGAAGCGCGCTTCGCCGAGCTGGCCGGCCACTACGCCCTGGCCCCCGCGGCCGAGGACGCGGTGAAGGCGGTCCACTACGCGATCCAGGCCGGCGCCCGCGCCTCGGACGCTCTCGCCTTCGAGGACGCCGTGGCCCACTACCGCCGTGCTCTCGAAGTGAGCCCCCGCGCTTCCCTCGAACCGCCGCAGCGCCTCGCCCTGCTACTCGATCTCGGCGAGGCGCTGAACGGCTACGCCGACTACGGAGATGCGAAGCCCATCCTGCTCCGCGCGCGTGACCTCGCCCGCAGCCTGGGCGACGCCGAGGGCCTCGCTCGCGCGGCGCTCGGCTACTGCGCCGAGGGAGAGGCCCTCGATGCGGACCCGAAGCGCATCGGCATGCTCGAGGAAGCCCTGGAAGCGCTCGGCGCCCGCTCGCCGTCCTTGCGCATCCGCCTCCTGGCGCGGCTCTCGGAGGCGCTCTACTTCGCCAGCACCCGCGCACGCGCTCGGGAGCTGAGCCTCGAAGCCGTGCGGCTCGCCCGCGAGCAAGGCGACCGCGCCGATCTCGTCTTCGCCCTGCGCAGGCGACACTTCTCCGTGTTCGACGCCGACCACCTGGACGAGCGGCTCGTCCTGGTGGAAGAGCTCCTCATCGAATCCGACCGGCTCGGCGACCCCCTCGAGCGCCTCGCGGCCCGCGGCTCCCTGATCGACGACCTCACGGAAGCGGGCGACGCAGGCCGGCTCTTCGTCGAGATCGAGACCTATCGGCACGAGGCCGACCTGCTGCGCCAGCCGCAGCACCAGTGGTGGGCCGCCATGCACGAGGCGATGGTCCTCCACCTGCGCGGCGAGCTCGACCGCGCCGACCGGGCCATCGAGCGTGGCTACGCGCTCGGCCTCGAGACGAGCGGCGTGCTCGCGCCCATCTGGTACCTCTGCCAGCTCTGGGGCCTCCGACGCGACCAGGGCCGTGTGACGGAGATCGAGGAGCTCGTGCGCGAAGCCTCCCTGCGTCATCCGGAATCGCCCTGGCGTCACGGCCTCGCCCACATCCACGTCTTGAAGGGCGAACCCGACGCCGCGCGGGCCCGGCTCGAGGCGAGCCTTCGCAACGACCTCGCCGCCGTCCGCCGGGACATCAACTGGCTGATCTCCCTCGTCGTGCTCTCCGACGTCGCCGTCGGCCTGCGCGACCGCGACGCCGCGGACGTGCTCTACCGCGCGCTCATCCCCTACGCCCGCCAGAGCGTGGTGGTCGGGCAGGCGACCTCGTACGTGAGCTGCGCTTCGCGCTACCTGGGCGAGCTCGCCATCGTGCTCGAGCGATTCGAGCCGGGGCTGCGGCACTTCGAGTTCGCACGCGAGCGCGAAGAGCAGCTCGGTGCACGCCCGAGCCTCGCGCACGTCGAGGCCGGCCTCGGCGAGCTGCTGCTGCGCTTCGGCGATCCGGAGTCACGCCGCGAGGCCGCAGGGCACCTCGCCGAAGCGCACCGCCTCGCCAGCGAGGTCGGCATGCCCCACGTGCTCGGGCGCGTGCAAGGCCTGAAGGAGCAGCACGGCAGCCTGGCCCGCATCGCACCCGGCGGCGGGCGCGCCTGAGCGGCAGGCGAGAATCAGTTCGACCAGTAGATGTATTCGTCGTCCGGGGCGTCGGGCTGGGTGAGATCCTTGTCGACGTTCACCGGTGCGGAGATCCGGCTCGCCCAGGCGGGCTCGGCCTGCTCCGCGTTGTGTGCGGCGAGGGCGGCCCGCAGCTCCGCCAGCTTCTCCGGGCGCTCGGCCGAGAGATCGTGCCGTTCGTTCGGATCGGCTCGCAGATCGAAGAGCCAGCTCCGGCCGGGCGGGTCGCTCACGTTGAGCTTCCATCCCCCGACGAGCGCGGATTGCGATGCGCCGCTGCGCCAGAAGAGCGCCTCGTGGGGAACGCCGCTGGCCTCGCCAGCCGCGAAGGGCGTGAGATCGACGCCGTCGATCGTGCGGTCCGTGGGCAGCGGCGCGCCCGCGGCGGCGGCGGCCGTGGCGAAGACGTCGAAGTGGTGGACGGGCGCGCTCACCTCGCTCCCGGCCGCGATCCGCGCGGGCCACTTCGCGAAGAACGGCACGTGGATGCCGCCTTCGAAGAGCGTGATCTTCCAGCCGCGGAAGGGATGGTTCACCTCCGGCAGGCCGATGTAGCCCGCGCCGCCGTTGTCCGAGGTGAAGAGCACGAGCGTGTTCTCGTCGAGCCCGTTGCGCTCGAGCGCTTCGAGCACCTGCCCGACGCCGCGGTCGAGGCTTCGGATCATCGCGGCGTAGACGCGCTCGCGGTGGAGTGGAATGTGCGAGAGCGCCTCGTAGTCCTCGCGCGTCGCCTGCAGCGGCGTGTGCGGCGCCCAGTGGGCGAGGTACAAGAAGAACGGCCGGTCCTTGTTGGCGTCGATCACCTCGACCGCCTGCTGGGTGTAGTAGTCCGTCAGATAGCCGTCGGGCTCGAAGGCGGGCCCGCCGTTGAACTGCGCGGCGAAACGCATCGCGGCCCAGAGGAAGCGGTCGATCGGGTCGAACTCCTGCTTGGCGTTGACCACATCGGGATGGTCCTCCGGGAGATAGAGGCCGCTCGCCATGAGCAGGCTCTCGGCGAAGCCCTGATCCTCCGGCGCCATGCCCTGGGTGCGGCCGAGGTGCCACTTGCCGATGTGCACCGTGTGGTAGCCCTGCGCGGCGAGGAGCTCCGCGATCGTGATCTCGGAGGCGGGCATGCCCATCTCTTCGTAGGGAATCCCTTCGACGCCCTCGTTCGTGAGAATCGGACGCAGGCGGCCGGGCGGCTGGGACCGGAAGGAGACGAGCTGCATCATCGCCGGCGGCGTCGGCGTGAACTCGAAGCCGAAGCGCGTTCCGTAGCGGCCGGACATCAGTGCCGCGCGCGAGGGTGCACAGGTCCCGTTCGCCGCGTAGCCGTTGGTGAAGTTCACGCCCTCGGCGGCGATCGAATCGATGTGCGGCGTCGGGACGGTGCCCCCGGCGACGCCGCCGCCCCCGAACGTGAGATCGTTCCAACCGAGATCGTCGGCGAGGATCAGGACGACGTTCGGCGGCCGCTCGCCCGGACCGCGTGCGAGCGGATCGGCCCCGGAGGCCCACTCGACGTCCTGGTTCGGCCCGACCGGAAGCCGCCGCTCCATCGCGAAGCCGACGAGCCCGAGCACGATCTCCTCGAGGTTCGCGGCCACGACCCCGCCGAGGACGACGAGCACGGCGAGGGTCCCGGCGGCCCACTTCATGCGCCGTCAGCCCTCCGCCAACCGCTTCGCGAACGCCTCGCGCCACTCGGAGAACGGCTGGAACTCGGGCTCGGACTCGACGAGCTTGCGGGTGGCTTCGAGGATCTCTTCGTCGGTCTGGTCGAGGTCGTAGCCGGTGGCGAAGGGTTGGGCGACGTGGAACGGGGTGTCGACGAAGCACTCGAGGCCGTTGCCCTCGCAATCGTTGAAGTAGAGCGACCAGGCGTTGCCATGGCAGATCGGGAGCACGCCCTCCACGCCGGCGGCTTCGAGCTTCGCGCGGATCGCGCGGAGGTCGTCGAGGGTGCCCGTCCGGAAGGCGAGGTGGTCGACCATGACGAAGGCCGGGTTCGGCGGCTCCCCGCCGCCGACCATGGCGATCTGATGGTGCGCGCTCGGATCCTGACACAGGAAGGCGACGTCGGCGCCGCCGGGCACGGTCCCGCGGTTCGTGACGTGGAAACCGAGCACGTCGCGGTAGAAGGCCGAGAGCGTGTCGAGATCCCGCGCGGCCAGGGTGCTGTGGCCCAGCGTCAGCCGGGGCGTCGGGTTCGTTGCCGTCATACCGAGCCTCCAGTTCCCAGAATGCCAGACATCACGTCTCGCAGGGTTTCTTTCGCGTCCCGGGCGGCACCCGGGGAGCGCCAGGCGACGATCCGGTCCGGCCGAACGAGCACACAGCCCCGGTCGCCCACCTCGCGGCGGCGGGTCCAATCCCCGTAGACGTCGTTCGTCTCGAGGCCGAGCGAGACCTGCACGCCGGCGATCTCGACGCCGAGCTCGGCGGAGACCTTCGCCGCGGCATCGAGCCAGTCCTGGCCTCCCGCACCGGTGACCAGGGTGAAGCGGTCGTAGGCGCAGAGGTCGAGAGTGGAGACGTCCTGATCGCCGCGCGCGAGCCAGGCGTGGGGGATCGGGCTTCCCGGGTACGTGGACGGCTCGTGGTGGAGCACGGGGTCGCGCGTGGGCTCGGGCGGCGGCGACGCTTCGACCGCCACGGCGCGCGAGCGGTAGCGCTGCCCGAGCTCGACCCCGTGGGCGTTGAACTGGGCATTCATCACGTCGAGCGCCTCCAGCATCGCGGCGCGCTGCTCCTCGCCCTCCGGGCCGTACACCTCGTCGAGGTGCGCTTCGGCCTCCTCGGGAGTCATGTCCGGGCGGATCCCGAGCGCCACGAGCCAGCCGGGCATCTCGTGCACGCTCTGCATGGCGCGGTCGATGATCTGGCGGCCCACCGGCTGGCGCTCGGAACTGTAGGTGTCGAGCAGCCCCTCGTCGGCCTGACCCCGCAGGACGAGCGCGAGCTTCCACGCCAGGTTGTAGCTGTCCTGCATCGACGTGTTGCTGCCGAGGCCGTTCGCGGGCGGATGTCGGTGCGCGGCGTCCCCGGCGATGAAGAGCCGGCCGCGCCGGTAGTTCGAGGCGACGACGTGGTTGAACTGCCAGGGGCTGATCTTCTTGATCTTGAACGGGACGCTGTCGTCGCCAATGGCGGCGCGAACGCTCTCGGTGACGGCCGACTCGTCGAGATCGTTCGGGGACATGTCGGTGCGGATGAAGATCGTGCTCCATTCGTTCCACGGCTCGACGCAGGTCCAGATGCTCACCATGTCCCGGCTCCCGGGCGTCACGGTGACGAACAGCGCCCCCGAGCGGTGCTTCGTGTAGCGGGAGAGATCGGCTTCGATCCAGACCGTCACGGCATCGCCGAGGCCCGCCTCGCCTTCGAACTCGAAGCCGCCTTCCCGGCCGACCACCGTGCGGGCGCCGTCGCAGCCGAGCACGTAGCGGGCTTCGACCTCGAACTCCGCGCCCCCGTCGCCCGGACGCACGCGGGCGGTGACGTGGTCTTCCGTCTCCTCGAGCGAGACCACTTCGTGGTGCTGGCGGACGTCCGCGCCGAGCTCCCGGGCGCGGTCGAGCAGGATCGGCTCGAGCACGTGCTGCGGTGCGTTGCACATCTCGCAGGGGCTCGCGGCGCGGTACTCGCCGATGCGATCGTCGCCGGTGCCCCAGGTCATCATCCGCGAGAGCTCTCGCCCGGCGAAGGACGTCGCGAAGACCTGCTTCGCCATGAGCTCGTGGGGGAGTGCCCGGGCCTTGGCGGCCTCCTCGATCCCGAGGTCCCGCAGGATCTCGACCGCCCGCTGGTTCGTGATGTGGGCCCGGGGCGCGTTCGCCGTGCCGAACTTCGTGAGCGTCAGGGCGTCGACCCCGAGCCGCGCGAGCAGGCTCGCCGCCGTGAGGCCGGCGGGGCCCGCGCCGACCACCAGTACGTCCGTCCGAAGCGTCTCCATCCTCTCCTCCGATTCTCTTGGTTTTCCCTGGGGTTCGATCTCTGACTGTTCGATTGACAAGCGAATGATGCCAGCAGGGATCTCGCTTGTCAAGTGAATAAATCAGGCCTGGAATCAGAGGGCGAAGTGCTGACCGTCGGCCGCCACGACGATCGGGCCGTCGTAGTGCTCGGCCATTCCCGCCACGAAGAGCCGCGGGAACAGGGGGTTCGGGATCGCGGGGATCAGATGGGCCAGGACCAGGCGGCCGACGCCCGCCTCCGCGGCCACCTTGGCGACCCCGATCGTATCGGCGTGGTAGCCGATGACGCCCTCCGCCCGGCGGGCGTTCACCTCGTTGCCCATCTCGCGGAGCACGGCGATCGCGTTGCGCATGAGGCGCGTGTTCACCGCTTCGTGCACCAACAGGTCGGCGCCGCGCGCCGCTTCCGCCACGAGCGGGGACGCGACGGTGTCGCCGCTGAAGACGGCCGAGCGGCCGTTGTACTCGACGCGGTAGCCGTACGCCGGCTCGATGTGCCCATGGTCGACGTGGAAGGCGCGGACCCGGACGCCGCCGCGATCGAAGACGATCGCCGAAGCCTCGCCGGTCGGAATCGAGACGGCGATGGGTCTTCCGAGCGCCAGCGCCGGGTCGTTGTCCTCGACCTTCCCGGCCGAGCGGTAGCCGATGTCGTCGCGGTACATCCGCTCGAGGCCGTCCATGACACGCTCGATGCCAGGCGGGCCGTGGACCTCGACCTCGTGCGGGCGGTCCGCGTTCCAGGATTGGTTCAAGACCTGGCCGAGCCCGGCGAAGTGGTCCGAGTGCCAGTGGGTGATGAAGGCGCCGGTGATCCGCTCGAGCGGCAGGCCCAGCTCGCCCATCGTACGGCTCGCGCCCTCGCCGACGTCGATGAGCAGGAACTCCCCGCCCGCGATCACCGCGTTCGCGACGGGCATGCGGCCGCCCCCGAGCTGCGGAGAGCCGGTGCCGAGGGTGAAGACGTGGAGGCGCCCGTCTTCGAAGAGCGCATCGTGCCGCGGTTCGAGGGCGCGCCGGGCGGCCGCGCGCTGGAGACCGTCCATCCCGCCGACGCCGCGAAAGGCGAGGAAGCCACCGACGAGGGCGACGATCGCGAAGACCAGCACTGCCCAGGCGAGAGTCCGCCGCATTCCGTTCCTCCGGTGCGAGCTCGGGCGCCCGCGCTGTTCTCAGGGGACCAGCAGCTGCGCCACGTAGTCCGCGTGCGTTTCGATGGCCTCGGCGCGCAGGGGGTCGAGGCCCGTGAGCCGCCGGCACTCGGGTGCCACGGCGAAGATCAGGGAAGAGGCGCCGGCGAGCACGTAGAAGGCGTGGGGGACGAGCGCCTCGTCGATGCCGACCACCTCGAGAAGCCCCTTCGAGATCTCCTCGAAGCGCGGCCGCAGGTGGGTGTCGACGAGCCACTCGAGGCGCTCCCCGGCGACGCGGCCCTCGTCGACCATGATGCGGAAGAGTTCGGGGTAGGCCGCGGCGAAGCGCACGTACTCGCGGATCGCTTCGCGCGAGCGCTCGCGCGGATCCGCGAACTCCGGCGCCGCGAGCCGCTCGGCCAGCTGCCCGCCGAGCCGCGCGAAGATGCTGTCCGCGGCGGCGCGCCACAGCTCTTCCTTGCTCTTGAAGTGGTAGGTGATGAGCCCCTGGTTCGTGCCGGCCCGGCGCGCGATCTCGCGCGTGCTCGCGCCGAGGAAGCCCTGCTCCGCAAAGGCTTCGACCGCCGCCTCGAGGATCCGCTCGCGCGTCGCCTCGCGCTGGATCTGCCGCTGGGTGGGGGAGCTCGCCGCCATGAGGGCATGTTATTCAGTTGACAAGCCACTTGCAACGGCAGCCAGCTATCGGGAAGGGCGGGATGGACCGGCCTCCGGCTGTCGAACCGCCGCGACCCGGGCCTCGAGCCGCTCGAAGGAGCTCCGCATCGAGCCGCCCCGCACGAGTTCCTGCACCCATTCCGGCACGCGGCCCCCGAGACCGCCACGGTACGTGTACCGGACGACGGAGGCGGAGGGTTCGGGCGCCGGGGTCACCTCCCAGAGCGTATGGAGGTCCGCGATGCGCACCACGCCTTCCGGGACGGGACGTTCGGAAGACTCGACCGAGCGGGCTTCGAGAAAGAAGGCGTCGTCGCCACCGCCGCAGCGATAGCGAACGACGTAGTCGCGGTCCGCGATCGGCCAGGGGACGTCGTGGCGCCCGTAGACGAGCGTCGCATCGCCTTCGCGGGCCAGGACCTCCCAGGTGTGCAGCCGGTCGGCCCACTCGGGGAAGCGCTCGAGGTCCTTCAAGACCTCGCGAACGGCGTCGGCGGGCTGTTCGATGCGCGCGGTGGCGCGATAGGCGACCTGGCCCGCCTTGGCCGGCGAGCGCTCGACGCGCACGCCGGCTTTCTCTTCGAGGAACTCCCAGTTCGATTGGTCCTGCTGCCCGTGCGCAAGCGGTGCCACGAGCAGCGCGGCCAGGACCCAGACGACGGGCCTGGGCGTCACGGCCACGGGTAGACCCTCGCCCAGAGCAGGAAGACCACGCACGAACCGAGCGCCAGGTGGCTCGTGGTGTGCATCAGGTGCTCGCGGTGCTCGACCCGGCGGCGATGGAAACCGAGCTCGTCGAGCCAGCCGAGCGCGAGGATTCCGAGCGGAGCGGCCACGACGAAGACGTCGCGCAGGACGGGTGCCGCGGGGAGCGGACGCGCGAGCCAGAAGAGACCGAACAGCAGCGATCCGATCGCCAGATGAACGGCGGTCTCCCCGGGCGTCACCGCACGCCAGCCGAACCAGCGTCCGGAGGTGCGGCGCTCGAGTCGGAAGTGTTCGGCGAGATCCGCCAGCACCGCTCCCGCGTAGACCAGGGCCGAGAACCCGAGACCGGCTTCGGCCAGCCGCTGCAACCCCGTGACGCCCGCTGCATCCATGGCCGGTTGGAGTCTTCGGCCGCCCGCAGCGTTTCACCGGAAAGTGTGACGAAAGCGGCCTACGGCCAGAGCGCCGTCCCGGGATGGAACTGGGACCACGCGAACCAGAAGGCCTGGTGGCCGCCGAGGTCCTCGCCCTCGGCGCCGAGCGCGCGGACGCCGCTGCCGTCGAGCGCCAACCGGACGTTCTCGAAGGCGACGGTCTCGCCCCGCTCGAGCGCGGCCCTCGCCGTCTCGATGTGGAACGCCACGGGCTTCCCCGAGGCGGTGATCACGCCGAGCACGTCTTCTTGCACGGGAAGCCGCGGGTCCGCGTCGCCGATCGGGAAGATCGGGCCGTTCGCGTCGCGGGTGTTGCGGAAGTCGAAGTCGCGCCCGAGGGCGAGCCGCTCCGCCAGGACGGTCGTCTCGGGATGGGCGGCCTTCCACTTGCCCCAGGTCGTGGTGACCACGCCGGCCTGGCGGAGCTTGACCCCGCGCTCGGCGAGCGGCCCCGTCGCGGCGAACCCGCGGAAGGTGTCGAGCACCGAGTACGTGTTCAGGTCGTACATCACCTTGTTCGATCGGATCAGCAGGCCCGAGGTCCGCAGCACCGGCCGCGCGACGCCTTCGGGGACGTCGTCGGTCAGGTAGGCCTGGGCGGAGCCGCAAAGCGTGCAGTAGGGGATGCCGAGGTGCCGGCCGCCGAGGGTGTCGTTCACCATCTCGCGCACTTCCATGATGCGGCGCGGGTAGGCGCGCGCTTCGCCGTTCAAGACGATCCCGAACACGATGTCGTCGTCGGCGAGCCAGGCCGCCTCGGCCGCGGAGGTCACCGGGGGATCGTCCGCGGCGGGGATGCAGTTGCAGGGCTGGTCCGTCGTCCCGAAGGGGCGGTCGTCGATGCGGACCCCGCCCCAGGAGACGTGACGCCAATCGATGTCGCCCTCGACGAACAGCCGCTCCCATTCGGGGACGATGAGCGTGTAGATGCGGCGCTTCACGGCCAGGTAGCCGGGCGGTGCGGGCACGTCCCAGGCGATCAGGTGATCCGTCGTGTCGCTCCACGGACTGCCGGCCGCGACGTCGACGCCGAGCAGCTGGCTCGCGGCGGCGGCGAGCAGGCCCTGGAGCGTGGCGTCGCGCACGATCCGCATGAAGTCGGCCACGATCCAGGCGAGGCGCGGATCGCCCGAACCGGCCATCGCGCGCAGGGCTTCGACCTCCTCCTCCCCCCAGGCGCCGCTCGCGAGGTTGTCTCCGAAGGCGGTCGCGACGGCGGCGGCCACCTCCGGCGCGAGCGGGCCGCTCGGAACGGCGGGCGCCTCGGCAAAGACCCGCGGCCGGGCCTTCGGGAGCTTCGCACGTAGCGCCTCGGGCGAGGTCGGGCGAACGTCCGCAGCCGAAGCTTCGACGCCGCCCCCGGCGGCCGCGGGGGTGTCGCTGGCGCCCTCGCTGCCGCACGCCAGCACTCCGATCACCAGCCCCGCCGCCACCGCGGCCCCACGCCTGAAACTCCAACCCATGCCACGCTCCGTCCGGGAACCGCCCGGCCACCTGGGTAAGACGCCGCCCGGGCTCGAGGGTTCCTCCCTCCCCACCTCTCCGCGGCGATTTTCGCGTTTCAGCCCTCTCGGCGTCGCCTCCAAGGACCCGCACAACACTCGACACCGAGCAGCATTCGCTCTGGACACGCGGCCCGCCGCCGAGGCACTCTCGTCGGGCGCGATGCTTCGAGACGGATTCCATCTGGCCACGACCGAGGAGGAGAAGGAGGCGGTCTACCGCTTCCGATACGACGTCTACGTCGAGGAGATGGGGCGCTACGGCGAGGCGGCCGACCACGAGAATCAGCGTCTCGTCGAGCCCGAAGACGAGACGGCCCGGATCTGGTACGCGGCGCAGGATGGAGCGGTCGTGGCAACTCAACGCATGAGCTGGGGCGGCGACGCGCCCTTCACCGAGCGACTGATCGACCACTACCAGCTCGCGCCCTTCCTGGAGGAGCTGCCGCCCGAAACCCTCGCCGTCGGCGAGCGCGGCATGGTGACACCCGCCCTGCGCGGTAGCGACGTCTTCTTCAGCCTCGGCCAGGAGTCATCCAGCTTCATCCAGGGCGAGCGGATCCAACTCATCTTCGGCGCCTGCGAGCCGCACCTGCTCGGCCTGTACATGAGCCAGGGCAGCCGCACGTTCGCAAAGAAGCACATCAACAGCGCCGAATCGGGCTATCTGATCCCGATCGTCACGGTCGTCGAGGACGTCGAGTATCTGCGGCGGATCGGCTCACCAATGGCAGCCGTCACGAAAGATCATGGTGACGATGCCCGTATCCCCACCTGCGTGGAGCGCTTGATCGACGCGAGCGGCGTCGTGAGCCAGCGCCTGAGCAACCCGGATCGCTACCTCGACGAAGTCCAGGATTCGCTGGACGAGCTGGCCGAGAATCGACTCTCGGCCCTCGACGGGCTCTCGGAGGAGGAAGCGGAGCGCGTTCTGGGCAAGAGCAACATCATCCGCTGCGCTCCCGGCGATCGCGTCCTGAAACAGGGCGGCGTGGCCCGCAACATGTTCGTGGTGCTTGAAGGCACTTTCGAGGTGCGGGTGAATGGCGAGCTCGTGCGCGTATTCTCACCGGGCGATGTCTTCGGTGAGATGGCCTTCCTCCTCGAACGGCCACGCTCCGCCGACGTCGACGCGGCCACCGAGGGGCGCATCCTCAGCCTGAGCGAGGGAACGCTGCGCAAGGCCATCGCCAGCGATTCGGAGGTCGCGGCGCAGCTCCTCCTCAACGTTTCGAAGATGCTCTGCTACCGCCTGCTGCAGAGCGGATGAGACTGCGCCCTACTCCCACTCGATGCAGGCGATGGAGTGCTTGCCCGAGAAGCCTTTCAACGCCACGTCGCGCTCGCGACTGAAGCGGAAGCCCTCCTGCGCCACCTGCGACTGGACTTCGCCGGAGACGAGGATCTCGTCGCGGGCCGCCATGTCCGCGATCCGGAAGGCGTGAATCACGGTCTTGCCGAAGAACTTGTCCTCGTCGCGGATCGCCTCGCCCGCATGGAGCCCGATCCGGATGCGGATGGGCTGGGCCGGGTTGCCCCGGTTGTAGGCATCGAAGGCCCGATGTAGCGCGATGGCGCAGCGGACACCCGCCGCCGGCGTCGGAAAAGCGACGAGGAAGCCGTCGCCGCGCAGCTCCACCTCGAAGCCTCCGTGCGCATCACACTGGGTCCGGACGATGCGGTTGTGGTCCTCGACCACGCGAAGCGCATCGCGATCGCCCAGCCGCTCCATCATGCCCGTGTAGTCGTGCATGTCGCTGAACATGAGGGTGACCGTGCCGTCGGACCCGGCCGCGATCGACATACTCGGCCGCTTGGCCTCGACCGAGGCCGCCACGACGGCGATGGTTGCCTTGGCATCGGTGGACTGACTGCCTTGCGCGCGCATCTTCGCGGCGAGGGCCCGCTCGAGCCACTGTGACGCGGCGCCGATTCGGCGGTAGATCTCGAGCGCACGGTCGAGCCGTTCGAGCGCTCCGCGGCGATCGCCGCGCCTCGCGAGCACATTGCCCCAGACGAAGTTCGTCTCCGCCTCTTCGAAGGGAACGCCGAAGCGGTCCAGGATCTCGATCGAACGCTCGAAGGCGCCGCGCGCGACGTTCCAATCGCCGCGGGCAGCGGCCACGGCACCCTGGGCCCGCTCGAAGACGCCGACCATGCCACGATAGTCCTCGGGCCCCTCGATCAGTTCGCGGGCCCGCGCCAGGTGTTCCTCCGCGGCTTCGAGGTTTCCGCAGCGGGCTTCGAGGACGGCGAGCGCCATCCGGGGCCGGTCGAGCTGCTCGACGAACCCGAGCGGCTCGGCGTACTCGATGACCTCGAGGTATGCCGCGCGTGCGCCCTCGTCGTCGCCCTTCACGTCGCGGATCCGGGCGCGAATGTCGTAGTGCGAGGTGGCGAGCACGTGCACCCCGCGGGCCTCCATGTCCTCGAACTTGGCGGCGGAGGTCGCCGCCGCGAGATCCCAGTCGAAGAAGAACTGCACGAAGTCCGTGTTCATCCAGCGGGTCGGGGCCTGCTCGAGAGCCTCTTGCGCCTCCTCCAGGCGCCCGGCCAGGACCAACGCCGAAGCGCGGGTGTTCGTCAGGATCTCGCGTTGGAAAGGCGCCTGCGCGGTGCCTACTTCTGCCAGGGCCTTCTCGAAGATGACGAGGCTCGGGCCTGGATCGAGGAATCGCCAGTAGACTGCCTGGCACGCGCTGGCGAGCGTGGTCACGAAGCGCAGTCCCTGGCGTTCCGCGATCTCCAATGCGCTCCGCGCCTTCGCATCGGCCAACGCAAAGTGCCCGGCCGGCTGCGCCACGAGATTCGCGATCAGGTCGGCACCCGCTTGCAAGGCCTCGACCCCCACCTCGTCGAGGATCCCCTGCGTTCGCTCGAGGTCGGCGCTCGCTTCCTCGAGCCGCCCTCCCATGCCCAATGCCGTTGCTCTGGCGATCAGCGTCACCGCCATCGGGATCAGCTCGCCCCGCCGTTCGAAGATCTCCAGGCCGCGGGTGCAGTGCTCGATGGCCCTGGGAATGTTCGCGAGGTCTGCGGGCAGCCCTCCCAGCGCACGGCCGATCCGCGCGTGGATCCGCGCCTCGCCGATCTCGTCCCCCAGTTCCCTCTGGATTCGCAGGGCTTCCTCACAGGCCGCGATTCCTGCGGCGTGGTCGAGGCCGGAGGTGTAGTAGGCCTCGGCGATCCGCTCGAGGAGCGCCGCCCGACCGGCCGGGTCTTCTTCTCCCCAGGCGTCGAGAGCCGACTGCCAATGGGTGATCGCTTCCTCCCAGGCCACGGCGCGCGACGCTGCGCGCCCTGCGCGGACGGCGTAGTCGCGCACCTTGCCCGAATCCGCCGCAGCGCCGGCCGTTCGATAGTGCATCGCGATCTCGGTGACGTTGGAGTCGATCTTGTTCGCGTAGGCGGCCTCGAGCGCCTCCCCGGCGCGGAGATGCGCTCGCTGTTTACGCGGGAGCGAGAGCTCGTCGTACAGGGTCTGTCGAACCAACGCGTGAACGAAGCGATAGTGGGCGGCGCCTCCGCGCTCGTACTCTTCGACGAGATGCTTCTCGATGGCCTCGTCGATCGCGTCGAGCAGGGCATCGTCATCCATGCCGGACATCTGGCGAAGCGCTTCGAAGGCGAACGTGCGGCCGAGCACCGCCGCATCGGAGAGCGCCTGGCCGCACGGATCGGAGAGTGCGGACAGGCGGCGGCCGACCGCCTCGCGCACGCCCTCGGGAATTCCCATCCGGTCGATGCTGACCTCGGCGGTCCACTTCCCGTCGCGCTCGAAGACGGCGCCACTCTCGATGAGATGCTGAAGCACCGACCCGATGAAGAACGGGTTGCCCTCGGTCTCGCGGTGGACGGCCGCCGCGAGCTGCGCGGCCTGTTCCGCGTCACCGATCCGGGCGCCCTGCGCTTGCGCCTGGAAGAGCGCGAAGACGTCCTCCGCGGTCAGCCCGCGCATCAGGATGCGCTCGAAGCCCGGGTCGCGGCGCAGGCTCCCGAGTGCCTCCGAGAGCGGGTGACGCCGGTCGAGTTCCATGTCCCGATAGGTTCCGATCACCAACACGCGACTCCCGGCGAGGCGCCGGGCCAGGTGCTGAAGCAGCATCAGGGTCGGGCGGTCCGCCCAGTGGAGATCGTCGAGCACCAGGATCACCGGGTCGGCCTTGGAGACGTTCACGAGGAAGGTCGCGATACCGTCGAAGATCTTCTGGCGATCGGATTCGGGGTCGCCCGCCGGCGCGGGCTCGATCTCCAGGCGAGTCGTCACCTCGGAGACGACCCGCGCCACCGCAGGCCCGACGCTCCCGAGTTGGTCGCGCAGGTCTTCGTCCGCGCGGACCTGCACGTGTTGCCGGATCGCTTCGATGAATGGGAGGTACGGAACGCCACCCTGCGTTTCGTGACACTGTCCGAGCAGCATCTGCGCCCCCCGCAGGCCGCCGTACTCGCCGGCACGCTGGGCGAGGCGCGTCTTGCCGATGCCCGGCTCGCCGGCCAGCATGACGAGGGAGCCGTGCCCACCGAGCGCCTCGTCGACCGCTCGGTTCAGGCGGTCGAGTTCGAGGGTACGCCCGACGAAGGCTTGGGGTGCGCTTCGGCCGGGCGCCGGGGCCGGACGAGCCGCCTGGGGAATCTCGGGAGCATCGCGGACCGCCTGGATCCGGTCCCGGACCGTCGCCGCATCGGGCGGCCGGGAGCCGGGCGTCTTCTCGAGCAGCTCGAGGACCAGGGCTTCGAGTTCGGGGCGCACGTCGGGGTTGTGCCACGAAGGCGCGACCGGCCGCGTATTCAACTGCTGGCTGATCACCGCCACCATGTCGTCGCCGACGAAGGGCGGCCGCCCGACGAGCATCTCGTAGAGCACCGCGCCTAGCGAATAGAGATCGGAACTCGCCGTCACGTCGCCACCGACGGCCTGCTCGGGCGGCATGTACGCGGCAGTCCCGACCATCGAGCCTTCCTGGGTGACGCGCGTCCGATCGAGTGCAACGGCCAGGCCGAAGTCGCCGAGCTGAACGGTGCCGTTCTTCGAGAGCCAGATGTTCTCCGGTTTCAAATCACGGTGAACGATGCCGTGTCCGTGTGCGTGCTCGAGCGCGGCGCATAGTTGCTCGGTCACCGAGAGCGCTTCCTCGACCGGGAGCCGGTGCCCCTCCGCTTCGTCGAGCCGCCGCTCGAGGTCGCCCCCCGCCATGTACTGACAGACGAGATACACCCGTCCGCCTTCCTCGGCGACGTCGTGCACGGTGACGATGTGGGGATGATCGCCGAGGCGCCCCATCGACTCGGCTTCACGGCGGACGCGAACCAGATCGAGGCCTTCGCTCTTGATGAATGCGATCGCGACCTCGCGATCCAGACGGGTGTCGCGGGCCAGATGGACCCGCTTCTTCGCCCCCTCTCCCAGGAATCGGAGGAGTTCGTAGCGACCGCCCGCCAGCATCTCGGGCTCACCCGCGGCGGCGGCGGCGGGCGCCGGCGATTGCGGCGCATCCAAAGCCGCTCCGCACTCGTCGCAAAAACGCTGACCGCTGGCGTTTTCCTGCCCGCACGCGATGCAGACGCGGGGCGTCATGAGGGACTGGCCGCACCCTCCGCAGAACTTTGCCGTCTCGCGGTTCTCGAACTCGCAGGTGACGCAGGCCGGCATGCGTTCCGATTCTACCGGGGAACGGACAGAGCGAGGAACAAAACCCGCTCAGGGACGCCCGCGCCCCGTACTATGAAGCCATGGCGCCCCCTGGAGGGTCTCGCCAGTGGCGCCCGGTCCCAGAGCGGTCCGGCAGGATCGGCGCTGCCCCCCTACCTGCCGCAGCCGGGCCGGAAAGCCGGACCGTGCGCGCCTTCAACGCCTTCCTCGTCCTCTCTCTCACCTTGGTCCTTGCCGGCCGCGGACACGCACTCGACGGAACGCTCGAGATCAATGAGGCCTGCGCGGCGACCGGCTGCTTTGCCGGGGACGCTGCCGGCTATCCGGTCACGATCTCCACGAGTGGTAGCTACCAGCTCACGGGAAACCTGCTCCTCCCGGCCGGCACCCACGGGATCGAGATCACCGGAGTCTCCGTCGTGTTGGACCTCAACGGCTTCACGGTTCGCGGACAAGGCGGCACGGCGGCCTTCGATTGCATCCGGTCGTCCGGAGCCGGCGTTCGAACGGTCGATGTTCATGATGGCCAGGTCGCGAGCTGTCAGAACGACGGAATCGCCCTCTCGGCCAGTCGCTCGGCGACGGTCCGGAACCTACGGGTCACGGACTGCCGTCGCCACGGACTTTCCTTCCAGGCGCTCGAGAGTGCCGTCGAGGGCAGTGCCTCGCACTTCAATGGAGGGGCGGGCGTCACTTCGGTCAGCACCCTCTCGGTTTCCGGGACGTCGAGCCGTTTCAACCAGATGGGTGGAATCGCAGCGGAAACGGCGACGATCGTGAATTCGGTCGCCTCCAACAACGACGGCAACGGCATCACCTGTTCCGGCACCTGCCTGGTCGATGCGACGCGGGCCGAGTTCAACCAGCTCGACGGCGTCGAGCTCACGGGCGAGATCGGACGCGCGCTCGTCGTCGATTCAGTTCTCGCCATCAACGGTGGGGCCCAGCTCGACTTCGGGGCCAACCTCAGTGCGGCCTACGGTCGCAACATGATCAGGGCCGCGCCCACCCAGAGCACGGTCACGGGCGGCGTGGAGCTCGGCTCGAACCTCTGCAACGGCAACACGACCTGCCCCTGAGCCGCCCGTAGCGCCACGGGCAAGATCCGATCGCTCGCCTGCTTTCGCAAGAGTTGCGCGCAACACTCGCTGCAGCGTGGCGCACGCGATTTCATGAAACCCGAGTCGGAACCGGGACGTAGTGGAGGGCAGGAGGAACCGGCCCCATGCAGATCCAGCTCGACGCCGACACCGAGATCGCGCGCTTCGCCCGCACCCACATCGAGTTCGCGGTGTGGCACCCCTGGTACGACCTCGGGGGGCTCGAGGTCCACCTGGTCGAGGACGCGCCCGGCGTCGTGTACTGCGCGATGCGGGCTTCTTGCGCTGCGCTGGGCGAGATCTCCTCCGGCGCCGTGGCGGGCGATCGGTTCGACGCCGTCACCCGCGCGGCCCGCCTGCTCGAATCCGCGGTTCGCGAAGTGGCCCGGCAGCACGACACCCGCGAGCCGATGCCGCGTAGCCTTCGTTCGCCTCGCCGGCCGGCCGAGCTCGCACGAAGCCGCTCGCGAGCGACCGCGATGATGGGGTAGCGGCGCGCCGGCAGGCATCCCGCTCCCACGGACCTTCGCGCATGGTATAAGGCGCTGGCATGAACCGGCGCGACCGCGAACTCGGGATGGACCGGAAGATCTCCCGGCGCGACTTCCTGAACGGGGTCGCCGGCACGGCCGCCGGCGCAGCCCTGCTCGGAACCGGCTGCGGCCCCGACGAGCCGCACGCAGACCCGCCCTCTCCCGGACCGGTCGGCTACGCACGCGAGAGCGCGCCGAACGCGGCCGGCTACCCGCCGATCCGCACCGGGCTCCGCGGGAGCCACGAAGGTTCGTACCCGGTCGCCCACGCGCTGGCGCGCGAGGGCAAGACCGATTGGGGCGTCGCCTCCGCGCCGGACGACGGGGTCTACGATCTCGTGGTCGTCGGCGGCGGCATCAGCGGCCTCTCCGCGGCCTACTTCTACCGTCAGCAGCACCCGGATGCGCGCGTCCTCTTGCTCGACAACCACGACGACTTCGGCGGCCACGCCAAGCGCAACGAGTTCCAGGTGGGCGGACGGACCGTCCTCGGCTACGGCGGCACGCAGTCCTTCGAACAGCCCGGCGACTACAGCGACGTCGCCAAGGGGTTGCTCGCGGAACTCTCGATCGACCTCGGCCGCTTCGACGACGAGTACTACGACCACGATTTCTACCGGCGGCACGGCCTCACCGCTGCGATCTTCTTCGACGAGGAGACCTTCGGCGCCGACCGCACGGTTCCCTACCCCGCCCTCGACCCCTCCTACTTCCTCCCCACGGCGCCGGCCGGCATCTCCCTCGAGGAGTCGGTCGGCCGGATGCCGATCTCGGAGGAAGCGCGCCGCGAACTTCTACGGCTGAGCACGGCGTCGGAGGATCGGCTCCCGGACCACGGCATCTTCTCCGAGCCGTCCTTTCTGGAAAGCATCAGCTATCGCGAATTCCTGACGAGCCACGCCGGCGTGACCAACGAGCAGGTCCTGAAGATTCTCCAGGACCTGGCTGCACCTTACTTCGGGGTCAGTATCGACGCCCTGCCCGCCTCCTGGTGCATCGGCTTCGGGATGCCGGGGGCCAACCTGACGAGCCTGCGCCACTTCGCAGGGATCGCGCGGCGCGGCATCGGCCTGTTCCTCGAGCCCTACACGGGTCACTTCCCCGACGGCGGTGCTTCTCTCGCACGGCTCCTGGTGCGTCGGCTCGTCCCCGGTGCGACGACCGGAAGCAGCGCCGAGGACATCGTGACCGCGCACTTCGACTACACGAAGCTCGATCGACCCGGTGCGCCGACGCGGATCCGGCTGAACAGCACCGTGGTGCGCGTCGAGCACGAAGGCCCGATGCCTTCGGCGAAGGAGGTCGGCGTCACCTACGTACGGAGCGGCACGACCGAACAGGTCCGCGCGAAGCACGTGATCCTCGCCTGCTACGGCGTGATCGTTCCGCACCTCTGCCCCTCGCTCCCCGAGGCCCAGCGGGCCGCCCTGGCGACCCAGAGCAAGGTGCCCCTCGTCTACACGAACGTGCTGCTGCGCAACTGGCGCGCGCTGAAGAAACAGCGCCTCGGCCTGGCCCACTGTCCGGGCAGCTGGCACCAGAACGTGTTGGTCGATTTCCCGGTGAGCATGGGCGACTACCGATTCGCGAACGACCCCGACCAACCCATCATGCTCGCCATGGGCCACGTACCGACGGCACCGGGCCTTCCGCCGCGCGAACAGCACCGGGCGGGGCGCTACGCACTCCTCGCGACCTCCTTCGAGACGATCGAGCGCCGCACCCGAACCCACCTCGCCGGAATGCTCGGCCCCGGCGGCCTCGACCCGGCGGAGGACATCCTCGGCATCACGGTCAACCGCCACTCCCACGGCTACGCGTACGACTACAACCCGCTCTTCGATCCGGATTACGCGGAAGGCGAGGCCCCTCACGAAGTCGGCCGGCGGCCCTTCGGCCGCATCCACATCGCCAACTCCGACGCGGCCGCCCGCGCCTACATGGACGCCGCCATCGACGAGGCCTGGCGTGCGGTGGGGGAGCTCAGCTAGGCAGATCTCTTCAGGCCGGCCCTAGCTCCCGTCGGAAGCCAGGCGTAGAGCCGGGGGCGCGATCAGGTCGAGTCGCTCGACGCGGCATTGCACCGGGTCGCCGTCACCCTGCCAACAAAGATCGAAGACGTAGCTGAGCTGATCGTGGGCGGTATCGACGGTGAAGCCCCAGGTGCGCTCGACCGCAGCCGAAGCGCCCGGACCGAGCCGGTTCGGCCCGCCGCTGGCGCTCCAATCGAAGTAGTGACGGATGTCTCCGAGCCCACTGCGGGAATCGGTTCCGGCCGTGCCGAGGCGGAGCCGGGTCACGGTGACGGGCCGGCGCGACCGGTTCGTCAGGCGCACCTCGAAGTAAGCGTGGTCATACACGAGAGTGCGTCCGACCCGTGTAGGTTCACCGATGTCGTAGCGCGGAGCCTCCGGCGACACCTTCAGCTCGACACCGAGGTGCCGACGCAGCGGATCCCGTCGAGCGCGGTCGACCTCTCTCGCGGCGACCGCGGCTTCGGAGGCCTTCCCCGCGACCTCGAGTGCGCGCTGCAGGGTCGCGAGGGAAATCAGATCGAAGGGATTCTGCTCGACGGCCCGCCTCGCCACCGCCTCCGCGACGTCGCCGCGGCCGGCCGCCTGCTCCTGCCAGGCGAGCTTCGCATAGGCCTGACGGCCGAGCTTCCGATAGGCGCGAATCGCCGCCTGCCGGAACCCGACATAGGCCGCTCGGTCCGCGAGGGTCTCGAGGAACATCGGCGCCTCCGATGCGGCGATCGCCTGCTCGTAGAGGGCGATCGCGGGGTCGGGCAGGAAGCAGTTGCGGAAGAGGATGTCTCCGGCGAGGAAGCGTTCGAGCGCGCCACCCGATTCGACGAGCGCGTCCACCACGCGCTGGGGATGTGCCCCTCCGAGCGGATGGGCTGCAACGTCGAGTGAACGGACCGAACGGGCGGCAGGAAACCCGAAGGCGTAGGGCATGTTCCGGTTCTTCAGGTTGTACTCGCCCCGTTCGTCATAGAAGAGGTTCTTCCAGGTCTCGACCTCGTCGATGCGCCAGGTGCCGTCGATCCGGTGAAGCAGGACCGGAACGGCTCCCTGCACGGGCACGGCGGATCGAACCACCGCGCGGTCCCCCTGCTGCTCGACCTGCCACGGCCGCGAAGCGTCGAGCCGCGCCGCGCGCTCGATCTGCTCGTAGGGTGCGAAGGGGTAATAGGCCTTCATGCACTGCGAGCCGGGCGTGAACAGGGGAAGCGTCGGATCCCCGGCAAGATCGCGTGCCACGGCCAGGAATCGTTCGACGGAGCCAATCGGCTGCGTCGACGGGGCGTAGCGTCCGCGCTCGGCGTCCGGGACGCGAGCCTTCAGGTTCCGACCGGCCAGGGTCTGCGCGTCCGGGATCACCACGTGCGCGCCCGCACCGCCAGAGAGGAACTTCTCCCGTGCCGCGAAGGAGGCTCTCCCCCGGTACGCGGGGTCGATCTCGAACTGCCCCTTGGCAACCTGGAGGATCAGGACGTCCTTCAGCAGGTGCAGCGTATCGGCGACGGCCATTCCGATCGCCGCACTGGCCGCGTAGGGCGCGAGCTGGTCTTCGGCGAGGCGTCCGATGAGCGCGTCGGGCAGCGCGCCTTCGAGAGCGTAGGAGACCTCGATGTGCGCCTCGCGTCGAACGGGGTCGAGCAGGAGCAGGAGCCCCCCAGTCGGAGCCTCCCGCCCGACGTTGCGGGCGGTCAGCAGCGTCGCTGCCAGATCGCTGACGCTCCTGCCCGAGTCGGCGACGGTCACCACGTGAAAGTCGATTCCGAGATCGCCGTGCCAGGAATCCGTCTGCCACTCGAGCGCGGCCAGGTAGTTTCCCAGGACGTTCGCGCGATCGACGACCCGGCCGGGTTCGCCGGCGAGCTGCTCGATGTCGCCCGAGGGTGACGCGATCCCCGTTCCTGATCTGGATGATGGCGATTCGGACGACGGAGATTCGGACGACGGAGATTCGGACGACGGAACCAATGAGATGCGATCCGCGAGGATCGCGATCAGGGCAAGCGAGGCCGCAACCAGCAGGAGGTGTCGCACGCCTAGAGTGTGAGTTCGGGCTCGACGAGCTGCTCGGCGGGCGCGTCGTAGAACGCCCTCGGCTCGATCCCCGAGGCAGCCAGACGCCACGGCATCTGACGCAGCCGCGCGTTCAGGCTCGCGACCGCTTCGTTGTAGCGCTTCCGCTCGACCGCGATGCGGTTCTTGGTCCCCGCAATCTCGTGGGCGAGATCACGGTACTGGCCGTCCGCGCGAAGCGAAGGATAGGCCTCGGCCAGGGCGAGCACCTCCACCAGCGCACCATCGAGATCGCTCGCCAGCGCCGGCCGGCTTTGCGGGCCGCCTGCGGCGTAGTCCTTGCGGGCAGCGAAGAGCGAATCCAGGACCTCCCGCTCGTGCTCGACATAGCGCTGGGCCACGGTCGCGAGCTTGGGCAGGAGCTCGTGCTGGCGCGCGAGCTGGTTCTCGACCTGCTTCCACTGCGCCTCGGCATCGACGTCGAGCGCGACGAGCTGGTTGTGAAGGTGGATGTGGCTCGCGCCCACCGTTACGGCGGCGACGGCCAGCAGCGCCAGAGCGGTCGATATCGCCTTCATCACGGACCTCCGAAGCCCTAAATCCCGAATCGGATCGAACCTGCCTGGAGATCGTCCCGACCGGAGGATGGCTTGAGTCGGGCCCACGGAGAGCCGCGCCAGGCGGACCCCTACCGCCAGCCCCGGCGGTTCTCGGCGATCTCCTGCTTCATGGCCTCGAAGGCGGCTTCGAGGGAGCGGGCTTCCTCCGGGAAGCGCTCGTGGAGGTCGTGATTCTCGGGGTCGTTCGTGACGTCCGTCAGATGCGGTCGCTCCCGGCCGACGTCGCCGGTGTTCGCGAGCCACTTCAGCCGCGGACCGCGCACGGCCTCGAGGCCGCCCAGGATCCCGGAGAAGTAGAAGAGGTGCTCGTGGGTCGGCTCGTTGCGTTCGAGCACCGGAAGGAGGCCGCGCCCGTCGATCTTCCGATCCTCGGGCAACGGCAGGCCCGCGAGGCCGAGGAACGTAGGGAAGAGGTCGAGGTTCGACGCCATGGCATCGCGGGTGACTCCGACCGGAAGCCCTGCGGGCCAGCGCACGATGAACGGGACGCGCTGGCCGCCTTCGAAGCTCTCCGTCTTCCGCCCGCGGAGACCGCCGGCGCTCCCGCCGTAGTCCGGACCGTTGTCGCTCGTGATGACAACGACGGTGTTCCCAGCCAGATCGAGCCGGTCGAGGGCGTCGAGGAGCCGCCCGACGCTGCGATCGAGATCCACGACGACGTCGCCGTAGAGGCCGCCCCGCGAGCGCCCCGCCTGCTCGGCCGAGGCGAAGTGCGGAACGTGCGGGAAGGTGTGCGAGAAGTACAGGAAGAAGGGGGCGTCCTGCGTTCGCTCGATGAACGCGATGGCTTCGTCCGTGTAGCGCGCCGTCAGCGTCGCCTGGTCCACACCCTTCCGGGCCAAGGGCATGTCCTCGTGCCGGTAGCCGAAGGCGGAGACGGCGAGCTCCGTCGTGTCGCGCTCCTCGATCTCTCGATCCCGGTAGACGTGGAGCGGGAGCATGTCGTTGCTCCATTGGACGCCGTAGAAGAAGTCGAAGCCGAGATCGTTTGGGCGATGCCCCTCCCGCTCGCCGAGGTGCCACTTGCCGACCATTCCCGTCGCATAGCCGGCCCGGCCGAGCGCCTCGGGCAGCAGGATCTCGTCCGCAGCGATCTCGTTCTGAAGGCCGAGCACCCGCCGCAGCGTCCCGACGAAGCTCCCTTCGGGAAAGAACACCTGGACGTGGGAGCCCGAGCGGAAGGCATGGCGGCCCGTGAGGAGCGCCGCGCGCGAGGGCGTGCAGACCGGCGCGGCCGCATAGAAGTGTGTGAGCCGGACACCGTCCTCGGCGAGCGCGTCGATGCGCGGCGTCTCGATGAGCCGGTTCCCGTAGCTCGAGAGGTCGCCATACCCGAGGTCGTCGAAGAAGACGACGATGAAGTTCGGCGCACCGGCGACGGGCCGTGCCGGGAGGCTCGCGAGGTAGCGCTCCTTCTCCTCTGCGCGCGGCGCATCCGGATGCGCGGGGAAGGCGAGCACCCAGGCCGTGCGAAGCCCGCCGAGCAAGACACCCAGGAACAGAACGGCGAGCAGGGCGGAGCCGATCGCCGTCGAAACACCCTTGAACGCTCGCGCGAACGCGCTGCGCCGGGGGCGATCCGTCATGCTCCGAGAAGCCCCGCCGCGCGCTTCTGGGCGGCCGCGGTCTTCGAGTCGTCCCCGGGCGACCAGCCCGGAGGGCGGAGCAGGTAGCCGAGACGATCGCGGAAGGTCTCCGCTCGGGCGACGTCCCGCGCGAGCAGGCGGAACTCGCCGAAGTGCACGTCCCAGAAGCTTCCGGTGTCGACCTCCCGCGTGATCCCGAAGCGCACGGGCTCCTTCTCGCGAAGCGGCTGGAGCGTCCCCATCAGATAATCCCAGAGAAGGGTGATCGAGTTGTAGTTGGTGTCCATGTAGCGGACGTTCTTCGCGTGGTGGACGCGGTGGTGGGACGGGGTCTGCAGGAAGCGCTCGAGAAAGCCGTAGCGGCCGCGCGGCACGACCTCGTCGCTGATGTGAAGGAAGCTTCCCCACAGGACGTCGACGAGGTTCATCCCGAGGCAGAGGACCGGCGGTACGCCGCACAGGGCCGGCATGAACCCGAGGAAGATCGGGAAGTAGACGACCGACTCGAGGCAGTGGTGGTTCGCGCCGATCAGCATGTCGATCCGGCCCGGCGCGTGATGGGGTGAGTGGATGCACCAGAGGAAGCGGACCTTGTGGGCGGCCCAGTGCATGAACCAGTACCAGAACTCGTACGCCACCCAGGCCCAGACCCACCACGGCCAGGAGAGGTCGCTTTGGATCGGCGAAAAGGACGCGCCGACCGTGGCCGCCGCCAGGATCCCGACCGCGCCGAGACCGCGCGCGAGCACGGCGCCGAGCACCCCGCCCGAGAGGATGCCGAGGCCCGCCATTCGCGCGACGCGCGTGTCGAGGCGCTTGCGGCGAAAGCGCAGGAAGAGCACTTCGGCGACGATGTAGACGACCATCGCGCCGAGCAGCAGCGGGCCGACCTCCTCGAGCCGTACGATCAACGATTGCTCTTCCACGTTCCTCCCGGTGCCGGCCTCGGGACATTCTGACAGCCTCCGAGGCGGATGGGGGTGCCGTTGGCCCACGCCGCCGCCCCTCTTCGACGACGATCCCCACTCCGTGAGGTACCCTGACCGAGCGCCGGGGCCGCGAGCGCCGGAACGCGCCCCGCCCCTGGAGGAGTACCGATGAGCGAGATGGCGACGGAAGAGAGCCCGCCCGTACAGCCCACCTACCGAACCCCCGAGCAGGAGCAGGCCGAGAAGGGCCGCGACGTCGCCCCGGCGGATCAGCTCGCCCTCGAAGACATCAATCCCTTCAACGCGCACCTGTTCCGCGACAACCGCTGGCACGGCTACTTCGAACGGCTCCGCCGCGAGGATCCCATCCACCTGAACGAGATCGAGACGGCCGGCCGGTACTGGTCCGTCACGAAGTACGACGACATCAAGGCCGTGAGCTCGGATTGGGAAACCTTCTCGTCCGCCAAGGGAATCTCGCTGGGCTTCCGGCCGGGCACCGAGCCCCAGTTCTTCCTCGGCACGCGCCCCCCGTTCATCTCCCAGGACCCGCCCACCCAGACGGAGCAGCGCAAGACGGTGCGGCCCTCGGTCGCGCCGAAGAACCTCGCCAAGCTCGAGCCCCTGATCCGCGAGCGGACCTGCCAGGTGCTCGACTCCCTTCCCGAAGGCGAGACCTTCGACTGGGTCGACACGGTCTCGATCGAGCTGACCACCCTGATGCTCGCGACGCTCTTCGACTTCCCGCTCGAGGATCGCCGCATGCTGACGCGCTGGTCGGACATCGTCTTCGCGATCCCGGAGCCCGGTGGGGTCGTCGAATCGATGGAGCAGAAGCGCGCCGAGCTCTTCGAGTGCATGCAGTACTTCTCGCGGCTCTGGGACGAGCGACGAGAGAAGCCCGGTGACGACCTGATCTCGATGCTCGCCCACGGCGAAGCCACGCGCGATCTCTCGGCCGCAGAGCATCTCGGCAACGTGCTGCTGCTCATCGTCGGCGGGAACGACACGACCCGCAACACGATGTCCGCCAGCGTCTACACGCTCGCCCACCGGTTCCCCGACCAGTTCGCCAAGCTGGTCGCCGACCCCGGCCTCATGAAGAACATGGTGTCCGAGGTCATCCGCTGGCAGACGCCGCTCAACTACATGCGCCGCACCGCCACGCGCGACACCGAGCTCGGCGGCAAGAAGATCCGGCAGTTCGACCAGCTGCTCATGTGGTACGTCTCGGGCAACCGCGACGAGGACGTCTTCGAGAACGCAGACGTCGTCGACATCGAGCGGCCGAACGCCGTGCGCCACCTCTCCTTCGGATTCGGCATCCACTTCTGCATGGGCAGCCGGCTGGCCGAGATGCAGCTGCGCGTCCTCTGGGAGGAGATCCTCCAGCGCTTCGATCGCATCGAGGTGCAGGAGGAGCCGACGCGCACCTTCTCCTCCTTCGTGAACGGCTACACGCGGCTGCCGGTGGTGGTGAGCCGGAAGTAGCGGGCACCCGCAACGCGGTCCCCTCGTGCGCAGGCTCGTCCTACTCGTCGTTGCCGCCCTCCTCGTCGCCGGGGTCGTCCGGCTCCGCCCGTGGGTCGCCGTCGAGGTCGGAGCGGGCCTGGCAGCTCGCGTGACCTGCGGGCTCGTCTACAACACGGAGCTCGATCCGGCGTTCGTCGAAGGTGACTACGTCGCCCATCTGATCGGGCCGCTCGCCCCCCTGGTTCGAAGCGAGGTCCAGCGCGAGGCGCGGGCCATCGAAACCACGGCGGCCGGCATGGCACGCGTGCGGGCCGTCCACCGCGACGGCACCGGGTGCGTCCTCGTGCGAGGCGTCGAGGAAGCGACCCTGCGCACTTTCCGCGACCCACCTCACGCCGACCCGGTTCCCCGGGACGTACCCTGGCCCCGCGGCGAAGCGCCCCTCGCAGCGCCGCCGCCCGCCGCGATCGCGACGGCCATCGAAACGGCCTTCGCCGAGCCCGAGGACGTGCCGGGGCGTCGACGCCAGACGCTCGCGGTGGTGGTCGCCCACCGGGGCCGGCTGATCGCCGAGCGCTACGCGCCGGGCGTCGACGCGGAGACCCCGCTGCTCTCCTGGTCGGCTGCCAAGAGCGTCCTCGCTGCACTCGTCGGTGTCGCCGCCCACGAGGGCCGCATCGAGATCGAGGCGCCGGCGCCCGTGCCCGAATGGCGCGGCGCCGGCGACCCGCGCGCCGAGATCACCGTCGACCAGCTGCTGCGCATGTCGAGCGGCCTCGCCTTTGACGAGCACTACGGTGCAGTGAACGACGTCTCGCGCATGCTGTTCGTCGAGCCGGATGGCGGCGCCTTCGCCGCGAGTTTCCCGCTCACCCACGAGCCCGACTCCGTCTGGTCCTACTCGAGCGGAACTTCGAACCTGCTCGCGCGCATCCTGCGGCAGGCCTTCTCGGACGATGTCGAAGCCATGGTGCGCTGGAGCCGCCGTGCCTTCTTCGACCCGGCGCACATGCGCCGCGTGGTCTTCGAGACCGACGCCTCGGGCAGCTTCGTCGGCTCCTCGTTGATGTTCGCCACCGCGCGCGATTGGGCCCGCTTCGGCCAGGTCTTCCTCGACGACGGCGTGGTCGACGGACGCCGTTTGCTGCCCCCAGGCTTCGTGGCCTACTCGCGCACGCCGACCCCGGCGGCCCCCGAAGGCCGCTACGGCGCGGGCTGGTGGACGAACGGCGGCGAACCCGACGACCCGGTCCGTCGCCCGTGGCCGAGTCTTCCTCGGGACACCTTCGCGGCGCGCGGCATGAGCGGGCAGTACGTGGTCGTCGTTCCTTCGGCCGGTCTGGTACTGGTGCGTCTGGGGCTCGCGCAGAGCGAGGGTGATGCGCTGCACGGCATCGAACCCCTCTTGCGAAGCGTCCTCGACGCACTCGCCGCGGAAGGCTGAAGCCAGCCCGGCCGAGACCGGACGGGCGACCGCGGCATCCTCGCAAGCGCGCTGTACACTGGCGGCGTGCACGCAACCCTCGCCGCGGTCGCGGTCGGCCTGGTGCTCGTCGCGGGGTTCTCCCCGCTCGGCTGGCTCGTCGATCGGATGGTCTTCCATCCGATCCCGGGTGAAGAGCGGCGCCCGGGCGACCTGGGCAGCGAAGTTCGCGACGTCTCCTTCGAAGCCGGGGACGGCATCCGCCTGCACGCCTACCTGCTCCCGGCAGCGGGCAGCGCCCGGGCCCTGCTCTTCCTGCACGGGAACGCTGGAAACGCCTCTCATCGGCTGCCCAACGCCGCCCGCCTGCGCGCGCTCGGCACGAGCGTGATGGTTCTGAACTACCGCGGGTACGGCCGGAGCGAGGGCCGGCCGAGTGAAGAGGGCGTCTACCGGGATGCCCGTGCCGCACTCGCACGCCTCCTCGAGGAGACGGGCGTGCGCGAAGACAGGGTGGTGGTCTTCGGCCGCTCGCTCGGCGGCGCCGTGGCGGTCGACCTCGCCCAGGACCGGCCGCTCGCGGGCGTGATCCTCGAAAGCACCTTCTCCTCGGCGGCCGACGTGGCTCGCCACTACTACGGCGCGGCCGGGGGCTTCTTCGCCGGAGACCGCTTCGCCTCGGAGGAGAAGATCGGCCGCGTTCGCGCCCCGCTGCTCTTCTTCCACGGCGACCGGGACGGGATCGTTCCCCACGAACTCGGGCTGCGGCTGTTCGAGCGGGCGGGCGAGCCCAAGGCCTTCGAGACCTTGGTGGGCGCGGGCCACAACGATACGGTCGGGGTGGGCGGCGCGCGCTACTTCGAGCGCATCGGCGAGTTCCTCGCCGAGGTGGCACCGACTCCAATCGGAGAGGATCCGGACGCATGAAGAGAATCCTGGTCACGGGCGCGAACAAGGGCATCGGGCGGGCGATCGTCGAAGGCATCCTCGCCGAGCACGACGACACGTTCGTGTTCCTCGGTGCGCGGGATGCCGCGCGAGGGGAAGCGGCCCGTGCGTCCCTGGCCGGCGACGAAGCCGCCTGGGCCTCGCGGCTCGAATTCCTCCCGATCGACGTGGCGGACGACGCCTCCGTGCGCGCCGCGGCGTCGCGCGTGGCCGAGCGATGCGCGGGCGAGGTACGGCCGCTCTACGGATTAGTGAACAATGCCGGAATCGGCCTGGGCGATGCGGACCTCGCGGCCGTCGTCGAGGTCAACACCCTCGGCATGCGGCGCGTGTGCGAGGCGTTCCTCCCGCTGCTCGACGCGGAGCAGGGACGCATCGTGAACGTCACCTCGGCGGCGGGCCCGAACTTCGTCGCGCGGTGCAACCCCGAACGCCAGCGCTTCTTCCTCGACCGCGGCCTCGACGAGGCCGAACTCCTGGCCTTCATCGATTCGTGCCTGGCCGCACCCGACGCCGCCCACTTCGAGGCCGAAGGCCTCGGCGAGGTCAACCCCTACGGATTCTCCAAGGCCTGTGCCAACGCCTACACGCAGATCCTCGCGCGGGAGCACCCTGGGCTCGCCATCAACGCCTGCACGCCCGGCTACATCGCCACCGACCTCACCGTGCCCCGCACGGAAGCGGGGGCGAGGAGCCCGAGCGAGATGGGGATGAAGACGCCGGCCGAGGGAGCCCGCTGCCCGTTGCACCTGCTCTTCGGCGAACTCGAGGGCAACGGCCTCTACTACGGCAGCGACGGCCGGCGCAGCCCGCTCGACCGCTACCGCGCGCCCGGCTCGCCGCCGTACACCGGGCGGTAGCCGCGAGGCGTCAGCCTCACGTCCCCGCCTTCATGCAGGAGCCGCTGCGGTTGTTGTCGGCGTCCTCCTCCGACTCGACCACCGTGTCGTTGCGGTCGAGCTCGACGAGGAACTGGCAGGTTCCGTGAGCCGCGAGCCCGTAGCAGCCGGGCGGTAGGTTCACGTAGGTGTTCTGTGCGCCTCCGGGCTGGATCTCCTGGTGCTGCACGATGCTCATCCAGGCGAAGCCGTTCGGGCCGGTCCAGTGCACCGCGGTGGTGCTGGGCGGCGCGGGGGCGCTGCCGGCGTTCCGCGCGCGGAAGCGGACCTGGGTCGACGGGCCTCCCGAGGGCGGCGCTTCGGCGCACATCCCCGTCCCGGGCAGTCCTTCCGGATGGCTCACCGGCACGATCAGCTCGACGACGAGGTTCGCCTGGCCCGCGCCGTGGTGCGGCGTGTTCTGGATGCCGGTCGGTCCGGTCGGCGACTGCGGCGCCCCCGGCCGCACCTGCAGCCCGCGCGGCGCCTTCTTCATGGGGCCGGTGCGCGGGGTCTTCCGCTCGGCCTCGCCGGCCTCCTCCTGCGCCTTCATCTGGCCGGCGGGTGAGCCGACGGTGCGGCCCATGACGGGCTCGTTGGCATCGCTCGGCATCGCGGTGAAGATCATTCCGATCAGGCCGATCGCACAGGCTCCGACGGTCCATTGGTTCTTGCGGCTCACGAGACTTCCTCCCTGGCGGTCTGGGTCCGCGTTGGACGCGGACGCGAGCGGGGAATTCGCCCGTGGGCTCGATGGTGCCAGAGAATGACTCCGGTGGGACTACCCAGGCGCAGCGGGTGGAACCGCCGATGCCCTCACTCGATCCCCTGACAGAGGGTATCTCGCAACGGCTCGAGAACGTTGACCCTCAGGATGCGGAGGTCCCTCGGGTCCGGAACGAACAGGGTGCCCGACTCCTCGACGTTCAGAACCCGGGCTGCGAGGTCCACGGCGAGCGCGTTTCGCAGAGCGAAACATTGAGCCCGGCGGAAGCTCGGCTTGATCGCCTCGTTCAGGAGCTGGGTCGCCCGGCGGTACCCTGCCGCGGCACCCCTGTTCTGCACTGCGTTGAAGATCTTCGGCAGATTGATGCTCGTGTTGAAGCGCAGGGATCGGGATCTGTCGAGGCCCCGGGTCAGGAGCGTTCCGGCGGCAGAGAGGAAACCGATCGATCGGACGAAGGCCGAGTTCAGCGCGTTCCCGATGGTGGACAGGATGCCGATCGCTCCCGAAGGGTCGAGGCGATTCATCGGGTCGTTCTGCACGTACACGTACGGATGGAGCGTCAGCGGCTGGAAGACGTCGCCACGCCATGGGTCTCGCGCCGTGAAGCGTCCGACGCCTGGCTGGTAGTAGCGGGCCCGGAGGTAGTAGAGGCCCGTGGCCGCATCGAGCGGCTCGCCTGCGTATCGATAGGGATTGGCACTGTTTCCACTCTCCGAGAGGGCGACGCCAAAGGCATCGTAGTCGTAGGTGTCGCTCGCGGCGCCGGTACCATCGGTGAGGAGCCGCGTGGAGCGCTGGGCGTCGTGGTGGAAGAAGCGCTCCCCCTCGTCCGAGTCCATGGCGAGCCGGGCTTCCCCGTAGACGTATCGCCGGGTCCCGCCGTCCGTCACCTCCGAGATCACCTGCCCGTAGGCGCGGTTCTTGTCGACCAGGTACCGCGTCTCGACGCCGTCGACGGTCGCCGACGTGCGCAGGCCGTCCGCGTCGTACGCGAACGCGACTGCGACGAGATCGCTCCCATCGTCCAGCGAAGCGGCGACGAGACGGCCTTCGGCGTCGTACCCGTACTCGTCCAGACCCAGCCCGTCGTCAACCGAGACGAGGCTTCCGTTGGCATCGTACGCGTGGAAGATCGTCCCGAGGGGGCCCTGCTCTTCGAGCAACCGGTCGTTGGCGTCGTAGACGTAGGCGGTCGCGCCCTCGAGCGAGTCGACCCGTGACACGCGGTTGCCGACCGCATCGTACGCATAGGCGAGGGTCCGAACGCCCCCTCCCTCGTCGATCCGCTCCTCCACCAAGCGGTGTAGGTCGTCGTAGACGTAGTCGACGCGGCGCCCGGATGGCGCCTCCGTGACCCCCAGGCGCCGGCCGGTGGGACCGATGTCGTAGACGAATGACTGAAGGAGGCTGGTCGGCCCCTCGTGGCGAACCTGTTCGACCCGGTCCCTTGCGTCATGGGAGAACGTCGCCATCGTCCCGTTCGGGTACACCACCGCGACGCGATTGCCGACGGCGTCGCGGACGTAGCTCGTGGTGCCGAGCTCCGAGTCGGTGACCGAGGCGAGCCGATTCGCCGCATCGTAGAGGTAGGTCGTGGTCTCCGCGCCGATCGAAACCTCGGTGCGGTTGCCTGCGGCATCGTAGCCGTAGGCGAGGACCGAGCCGTCGGCCTTGATTTCGCTGGTGAGTCGACTGCGCGCATCGTAGAGGTAGGCGTCGCCTCCAGCCGTCAGACGGAGTCCGGCAGGCGACCAGGAGGACTCGATGCTCGAGCCGTCGGTGAAGCGGCGCGCGACCTCGCGGCGATCGGCATCGTACTCGAAGGTGGTCGTCTCACCGCGGAAATCCGTCTGGGAGGTCCGGTTCCCGACGAGATCGTAGGTCAAGAGCTCCGACTCACCGAGCGGCAGGGTTCGCCGGACGAGGCGGCCCTCGGCGTCGTACTCCATCCGCGTCACCCGGCCGAGCGCATCGGTCCGCGAGACCTGGTTGCCCCGCTCGTCGTAGCCGTAGCGCGTCACGTTCCCGAGCGCGTCCGTGACCGCCGCGAGCTGACCTCGACCGTCGTAGGCGAATCGGGTCACCAAACCCGCCTCGTCGATCTCTTCGATCACCCGACCCGCCGCGTCATGCACGCTTCGGCGCTCGGTGCCGTCTGCGAAAACCGTCCGCACGAGGTTGCCACGGCCGTCGTGCTCGAAGCGGGTCTCGCGCCCAAGGGGATCCACCTGGCGCTCGAGGCGACCCGCCGAGTCCCGATCCTCGATCCAGACGTGGCCCAGAGGATCGGTCCGGCTTACCTGATTCTGTCCGTACGCGAAGGTGGTCACGTTCCCCCGCTCGTCGGTGCGCGCGGCGAGGCGGTCCGCTCCGTCGTAGGCCCGCGTCGTCCGGGTGCCGTCGGGGTGAAGGGTCTCCGTCTGCCGCCCGAGCGCGTCGTACTCGAAGCGGGTCTCGCGTCCATCCCGGTCGACGGACCGGACGAGTCGCCCCTCGGCGTCGTGATCGCGCAGGGCCGTCGAGCCATCGGGATACGAGACTTCGGCGAGGTTCCCGATCCCGTCGTACGAGAAGCGGACGACGTTCCCGTTGGCGTCTTCCGTACGCACCACGCGGCCGAGCCCGTCGTACTCGCGCGTGGAAACCGCACCGCTGGCGTCGGTCCGGCGCACGATCCTGCCGTCCGCGTCGTAGGCAAAGCGTACCGTCTCTGTTTCAACCGAGCCGTCCCCCTGCGTACGGATGGCGCTCTCCGAGAGCATGTTGCCGGTCGCGTCCCAGGTGAAGGAGCGGACGTTCCCGAGCGGATCGGTCTCGGTCATCCGGTTGCCGCGCTCATCGTATGTATAGGTGCGAACGTTCCCGAGCGGGTCGGTCTCGCTCTCGGGGTTGCCCGCGTCGTCGTAGGCGAACCGCGCGACGCCTCCGTCGGGGTCGAGGATCTCGGTCAGGTTTCCCGAGGCGTCGTAGACGTACTGCGTCGTCTCTCCCTCGGGGTCGACCTGGGCTAGAAGCCTTCCGGCGGAGTCGTAGGTCGAGAGCGTGGTGTTCCCGTCGAAGTCGGTCCAGGAGACCACGTCCCCGGCTGCATCGTAGCTCCAAAGGGAGACTCGCCCCTCCGGGTCCGTCCGGGACGTCCGATTGTCGTCTGCATCGTACGTCGTCGTCGTTACCTGTCCGAGCGGGTCGGTGCTCGTCACGACGTTCCCGCGCAGGTCGTACTCCTGCACGGTGACGTTGCCGAGACGGTCGATCTGGACCTCACGCCGATCCGCGAGATCGTGCTGGAACTCCGTGCGGTTCCCGTTTCCGTCTACCGTTGCAACCAGTCGACCGTCGGCATCGTACTCGCTGCGAACGTACGGGCGCCCGAGCGGATCGAGGATCTCCGAGAGCCGGCCCGGCGCCTCGTAGGTGAAGCGTGTTTCGTTGCCCGACCGATCGACGGCGGCATCGAGATTTCCATCTGCGTCGTACGAGTAGAGGAGGGACTGTCCCTCGGGGTCCTCGATTCGCGCGATGCGACCCTCGGCATCCCGCACGAAGAGGATCTCGAGGCCGGTCGAATGAAGCAGGCCGTCCGGCTCGATCGTCAGCGTGTTGCCGTTCGGGTCGACGATGCGCGTCACGCCGCCAGCGTCGGCGTCGAGATCCACGACCCGGCCGTCTCGCGTTCGCAGGCGAACCCGACGCGGCTCGTAGGTTTCCCCGGTCGGATCGTCGAAGCGGGTCACGTCCGCCGAGCCACTCGCCTGGAAGACGGTGGCCCCGTCCAGGATCTCGAGGGCCGCTCCGCGCGTGGATCCGTCGACGAACTCGTAAGAGGCCTCCGCCACGCACCCGCCGGCGATGCTGAAGGGCTCGGAAAGAACGGGCCGGAAGGCATAGAACTCGCTGTCGGAGAGCCGGACCTCCGTCAGATGAGATTGGTCTTCCACCACGACCTGACACGGCAGCCCCAAGAAGCCGCCTCCGGCCCGAATGTCCCATCCCCGACCCGGCAAGCGGTTGTGGTCGAAGCTCCCGCGCCGCAGTTCCAGTCGCCAGCCAAGGCCGAAATCGCCCCGCTTGCCATCACGGCTGTCGTAGGCCCGCTCGATGCGCACGGGGACACCCGAGACAGGAACGTGGAGGTCGAGGAAGGTGAGGCGGTAGCGGCCGACCTTGGCATCACCGGCGATGCGCACGGCGCGCTCGGCCACCGCCGTGGCGCCGTTCACGTCCTCGGCGACGAGCCGGACCCGGTAGAGGCCGTTCTCGAGGAGCGTGGCGTCGAGGGTTGCCAGGACATCGCTCACGACGGGTGCGAAGCCTTCCTCGAGCAGCTCGAAGGGCGCATCCGTCCCGCGTGCCAGCCCGACCTGGTAGCGGAAGAGGTTCTCGTCGGTCGCCGTGCCGATGAGGTCTTCGATGAACGTCACCTCGGCGAGGTCCGCGGGCGCGTCGATCTGCGCCACGGGCGGCGTGTCGTCGTCGGGGTCGGTCACCGCGAGAACGGTGGTCTCGGTCGTTTCGTTGCCGGCGCCGTCGGTCACCACGACGATGATCACGATCGGGCCGGACTCCGTGCCGGGGATCGTGGCACGCCCGTCGTCGTCGAGCGGAATGGGCACGCCGTTCACGGTGACGGAGACGTCCGGGGGCGCCCCGTCGTCTTCTGCCGTGACGGTGAGGACGGCCTCGCCTCCCGGGTCGATGCGCGGCGTATCGAGGATCACGGTCACGCCGGGCGGGGTCACGTCGGGCGCCACGGCGACGGTGTAGGACTGCACGTCGGACAGGCCGCGGGAGTCGGTCGCGCGGACGGAGACGTCGTGGTCGCCGAGCTGGCTCACGACCGGCGTCCAGAGGACGAGGCCCGTCACCGGGTCGATGGTCATGCCGGCGGGTGCCTCGTCGAGTGCGAACGCGAGCACGTCGGAGGGATCGTCTTCCGCAGCGACCGCGTAGGCGTAGGGCGCGCCGGGGACCGTACTCACCGGCGGCGACGAGACGATCGCCGGTGCCCCGTTGACCGAGACCACGAAGGACCGGCAGCCGAGGTCGCTTCCGTCGTCGATGCACAGCCGTGCGTCGTACTCGCCGCGCTCCACGTAGACGTGGCTGGCGGAGACGATCCCGCCCTCCACTCCCTGAGTCACGAGGAATGCATCTTCGGGCGACCCATCGCCCCAATCGATCCTCGCGACGTGGACGTCCTCGCGGCCCGGATCCGTGAAGTCGGCCTCGATCTCGAGCAGGCCCCCTTCGTCGAGGGCCGCGTCGGGAATCGGCGCGATCTCGGGCGACGCATTGAAGACCTGGACGGAGACGGTGGTGCAGCCCTCGCCGCCGTCGTCGTCTCGTACGCAGACCTCCACGTCGTAGGTGCCGTCCTGGACGTAGACGTGGCTTCCCCCGACGAAGCCCGTTCCGTCGTCGCTGATGGCTCGGGGCGAATCGACCGAGCCGTCGCCCCAGTCGATCACGCCTTCGTGGGTGTCGAGGACGCCCGGGTCGCTGAAGCGCAGGGTCAGGCTTGCGGCCTCGCCCTCCACGACCGAGGTGCTTCCCCGGAAGGGCGGGGGGACCGCGAAGGCGATGTCGAACGTCCGCTCGCGCGGCCGGAAGCGTTCCTCGAACTGGAACCCCTCGAGATCGAGGCTCACGATCCGTTCGTCGACGCTCGAAGCGCCGAAGAGCGTTCCGAGAGGCTCCGCATACGCGAGGCCGAACAAGAACAGGAAGTCGCCGGCCTCGCCGAACTCGCCGATCAGTTCGGAGAACCCGGTCTCCGGATCGATCCGGTAGGCGAGCGTCCGGCCGGTGGCGTTGTCACCATCGGCGTGGGCGTCGACCGCGTAGAGCACGCCGTCGACCCACTCGATGGCGTCCGCGTCGACCCGCTCGTCGTGGTCACCCACCGGGTCGTCCTGGAAGAGCGTCGCGAGCGGCGTGATCTCGCTCGTCTCGGGATCCACGGTCCCGATGCGGTCGCAGGGGTTCTGGGACGGCTCGGCAGAGAAGATCGCGTAGAGCCTTCCGTCTCGCGGGTTCACGTCGAGGCCACACACGGCGGTGGCGCTCTCCCCAGTGCTGACGGGGAACGAACCGACCTCGAGCGACGTCCCCGTAATGGGGTCGATGCGCACGAGCGCGGCCGGATCACGGAAGGAGGCGAAGAGCGCGCCGCGGACGGCATCGTACGTCAGCGAGTCGGGCCCCATCGACTCGTCGCCGGTGAGGTCGCCGATCTCCCGCGCCCGCCCCGAGTCGAGATCGATCTGGACGAGGCGCCGTGGCCCTTCGGCGGGTTCCTCCAGGGACGGCTGCGGCGGGCCGACGATCGCGTAGAGCCCGCCCGTCGAACAGCCGGGGTCGATCGTGAACGAGAGATCGTCGAAGCCGATCGTGCCATCGAAGCCAAAGCCCGGCGAATCCTGGGTCAGGCGAACGGAGTGGATCCCGGGGACGTTCAGGTGGAGGGTGAGCCCGTCCACCGAGTCGGCCGCTGTGACGGAACCGAGCGAGGCCCCGAAGACGTCGAAGGCCTCCATGGTGGCCGTCGATCCGACGATCGGCGCCTGCTCCCCGCGGATGGTCACGAAGTCGGTGACACGCTGGATCGTCGGGTTCGCCGGGTCGAAGAAGGAGATCTCGATCGGGGTGCCGTAGCTCAACTCGCCTGAGGCCGTGACGCCGCCGATCACGTTGGGCGGGCTGACGGTCGGGAAGGGCGCGTGCTCCGACACCGCCACGTAGTCGGCATCGGACCGGAACGAGACACCCAGGGTCGAGAGAAAGGCGTCGCCCAGGCGGCTCGGTTCCGGAACTAGATCCCCGGGGGAGTTGAACATGCCGGGCAGCGAATCGAAGTCGATCGTGACCGGGACCGATCGCGGCGGGACGACGGCCAGCACGCCCGGAACCGTCCCCGCCTGGATGAGGGTGGCCGCACCGCTGGCCGGGTCGATCCGGTAGAGCGCCGGCTCCGGCAGCGCCTGAGCAGCGAAGAGCTGCTGGGTGGTTTCGCTGTATGCGAGCGTGGCGATGTTCGGCTCGCCCTCGAAGACGATCTCCGTTTCCCCGGTTCGATGATCAGCGCGCACGAGCCCGGCGACCAGGGGCGGCTGACCGCTGACGTCGGCCAACATCAGCTGAGCGCCGATGAACTCGATGTCGTCGGCATCCCCCTCTCCGGGCGGGCGTTGCGACGAAGTGAGGACGCTCGTTTCGCCGAAGGGCGCGACGAGCGTGGCCTCGCCGGTGTCGGGATCGAGCGAAACCAGGAGTTCCGACGTGAAGTCCCTGGGCGGCAGGTCGATTCCGACCGCAGCGAGCAATCCTCCCGAGTGAGGATCGAAGGCGATCCCTTCGGCCAACCCGACCTGCACGCCATCGAGGGTGATGGGGCCGATGATCTCGGCTTCTCCCGTCAAGGGATCGAGTCTGGCGAGCTGGGGATTGGTGGATTGTTCGGGGATGCCGTAGAGCACACCACGCTGCGGGTGCCAGTCGAGGCCACCCCACGAAGGCAAACCGGTTTCGGCCAGCACCGTCTGTTCACCGGTGAGCGGGTCGTTCTCGACCAGCGTCCCGTCCCCGAGGATTCCGAGCAGCCGGAAGCCCTCGAGCGAGCACTCGATGCGGGGCGGCAGGTTCTGCACCTCGACCGGCGCGCTGTCGCAGCCCGTGGCGCCTTCGCTGTCCGTGACGCAGACCTCGACGGAGGTGTCGGCGTCGTCCGGGAAGGAGCGGCGCGAAGCGACGGTGCCCGCGCCGGCGCTCTCGATGAGCACCGCGCCCGGATCCGGCACACCGCCCCACGAAACGTTCGCCACGTGGGTCTGCTCGGGCTCCGCGTCCGTGAAGGTCGCCGGGGCGAGCGCTACGGATTCGCCTTCGAGCAGCCCCGAGATCACCTGGTCCGGGCGCGCGATCACGAGATCGTCGAAGCCGATCGCGTCGACGACGTCCTCGCTGTTGCGGAAGGTGATCTCCGTGATCGGGCGGTCCGTGCTGATCACGCCGAAGAAGAGCGCGCTGCCGCTGTTGCTTCCGATCTCGGGGGGCGGAGCGTGAGGCACCTCGACGGAGCGGACGCCTCCATCAGCGTCGAGCAGGTCGAGGACGAGCTGCCCCGAGATGCTGGCTTCGTCCGCGACGTCGGTGGCGAAGAATCCGAAGGCGCCGACGGGCGCCTCGAAGCGCACCGTGAACTCGAACCCGCGGGTCTCGCCCTCGAGGAAGCGACGGCCGGAGATCGGGTAGCGGCCCGCCTTCGTCCCGGTGGGCCGATCGACGATGAGCGCGCTCGGGCCGAGCAGTGCGACGGACTCCTCACCGATCTCGAGGAGGTTCGGCGTCGGGCCGGGCGAGAGATCCTCGAAGGTTCCGACAGCGACGCCGGTGGCGAGCTCCCGCAGGAAGCGGTCGCGGGCGGCCTGCGAAGCCGGAAGCGCCGCGGGGCGGACCGGGTCGTCGACGGTGGGCGTCGCCGGGTCCTCGGTGCGGTTCACGTCCTCGCCGAAGAACGTCTGGAACCGCTGCGCGGGACGGGCCGCATCGGAGAGCAGCGCCTGGACCACGGGCGCGCGGTTGGGCGGCGAGGCGACCATGATGCCGAAGTCCTGGGCGTCGAAGAGGCCGCCGGGGTCCGTCGCGCGAACGCGGACGCTCGCCGTCCCGACCTGCGCGTCCGTGGGCGTCCAGTCGATCCGCCCGGAGACCGGGTCGACGGTCATGCCGACGGGAGCCACCTCCAGCGAGAACGCGAGCACGTCGCCGTCCGGGTCTTCGGCGTCGACGAGGTAGACGTAGGCCTCCCCCGCGACGGCGGAGCCCACCGGATCCGAGACGATCTCCGGCGGCAGGTTCGTCGGCGGGCCGCCGTCGCTCACGACGAGCGTGTAGAACTGCTTGGCCGAACGGCCCGCCTCGTCTTCGACGAGGATCTTCACCGGGTGCGCGCCGACGTCCTCCGGGCCGGGCGTCCAGGCGACGACCCCCGTCTCCGGGTCGATGACCATGTCCTCCGGCGAGATGAAGAGCGAGTAGGTGAGCCGCGCGGCGGGGTCGGGGTGTTCGGCGTCCGCATCGTACCGGTAGGCCTGGCCGACGAGCGCCGTCAGCACGGGCTCCGTCACGAAGTACGGGCGAAGCGCTTCCTCCGGATCCTTCGCAGCCGCGACGCAGTACGGCGACGGCGCCCCCGCGCTCCCGTCGGCGCCGAGCGCCACGACGCCGTAGGCCTGCTCGACGCCGACCGGCGCGCTCTCGTCGACGTAGGCCGGCTTCGGGCCGTGGATCACGGCTTCGGCGAGCGGCGCGGGGGGCGCGGAGCCATCGGCCGGCCCGCGCAAGACGCGGTAGGAGGCAGCCCCGGCCGGGGCCTTCCACAGCACGACGACCGAGCCGGGCTTCGACTTGCACTCGGGCGTACCGACCGTGAGGTCCCCGGGCGCGGGCTGGCACGAGACGCCGACCAGCATCGCCGCGAGAACGGCCAGGGCCGGCCCCTGCCAGGGAGACCTTCGTTGCTGCACTTGCCGGAGCATCACCTGCGAGCCCTCGCAATCCGCTGGGACGATTCAGCCAGAATCGAGGGCGCAGCGGCATCCCCCGAAAGTGGGAGGCCCGGGTACGATGGGACCATGACGGCCCGCAAGCAGCGCCTCCGATGGAGCCTCGGACTCCTGGTTTCCTGCGTGCTGGCTGCCGGTTGCGCCCTCGAGACGCCGGACCCTGGCTCGCAGACGCACCTCTTCGAGAGCGGCCGGTTCCGGCTCGACCCCGCCGAGAAACCCCCGCCCGAGACGGCAGCGTGGGAGCCCGTGACCCTGACCGACGTGTGGCGGGAGAGCCGGCCCGAAGCCCACGGCCGCGGCTGGTACCGCTTCCGTTTCGCCCTCGATGCCACGCCCGACGAGCGATGGGCGGTCTTCCTCCCCGGCGTGGCCTCGAACGCGGCGGTCTTCGTGAACGGCGCCTTCGTCGGGGACGGCGGCCGCATGGAGGAGCCGGTCACCCTCAACTCGAACCGGCCGCTCTTCTTCCCGTTCTCGGCCGGCCTGCTCGAGGCCGGCGAGAACCGCCTCGACGTCGCCCTGTTCGCGCACCGCGGCTCGTGGGATCGCCTCGAGCCCGTGTACATCGGGCCGGCCGCCGCGCTCGCGCCGAGCCACCGCCAGCAGCGCTTCTGGCACGTCACCCTGGCCGAGCTCGCGAGCGGCGTCGGCGTCGCGCTCTCGCTCTTCCTCGGGATCATCTGGCTGGCCGCCCGGCGCGACCCGCTCTACGGGTTCTTCCTCCTCACCGCGGCGGCGTGGGTCGTCGGCAGCTTCAACTATCACGTCCGCGAGGTCCCCGTTTCGTTCTGGACGTGGGAGCGAATCGTGCACGGGAGCTTTGCGATCGGCGCGGTTTCGAGCGCCTTCGCGGTGCACCGCCTGCTCGGGATGCGGCGGCCGCGCGTAGAGGCGGCGCTCCTCGCCTGGGGGGCCGTCGTTCTGCTGCTCTTCCTGACGCTGCGCGAGGCGGCGTTCACGGACTTCGTCCAGTGGGCGGGCCTCTCCCACGTGCTGGTCGTCGGCTATGGAGCGTTCGCCATCGGCCGGCACCGGCGGCTCCTCGAGCAGCGCGAGCTGCCGGTGTTCCTGGCGGCGGCAGCCACGTTCGTCGTAATCGCCGCCCACGACCTGGCGATCCAGTCCGGCTGGGTCGAGATGGAAGCGATGCGCCTGCTCCCCCTCGCCGGGCCGGTCATCCTGCTGGCCTTCGCGACCACGCTCGGCGCGCGCTTCATCCGCGCCTACGACCTGGCCGAGAGCCTGAACGCCGAGCTCGAGGAGCGCGTGCGCAGCAAGCAGGCCGAGCTCGAACGCAACTACGGCCGGCTCTCGCAGCTCGAACGCGAACGCGCGCTTTCGCTCGAGCGCGAGCGCATCGTCCGCGAGGTGCACGACGGCATGGGCGGCAAGATCGTCTCGAGCCTCGCCCTGCTCGAGACCGGCCCGGAGCACGGCGAACGCGTGATCCGGACGCTCCGCGAGTCCCTCGACGACATGCGCCTGCTGATCCGATCCCTCGACCCGGAGGACGCCGAGCTCGGCGCGCTGCTCGGAGGCATCCGCGAGCGGATCGACGCGCGGCTCGAGGGCCACGCCCTCACCCTCGAGTGGAAGGTGGGCGACCTGCCCGAGCAGCCGCTCTCCCCGGAGGCTTCGCTGCACCTGCTGCGCATCGTCGAAGAGGCGATCACCAACGTGCTGAAGCACGCGCAGGCGAGCACGGTGCGCGTGGCGACGGAAGAGGGCGAGGGCGGCGTGGTGCTCTCGATCCGCGACGACGGCTCGGGGCCGGGCGCGGACTCCCACTCCGGGCGCGGGCTCGAGCACATGCGGGCCCGCGCACGAGCCCTCGGCGGGCGCCTGCACGTCGAGGGCAGCGCGACGGGCACCGAAGTCCGGCTGTGGATCCCCTCCGGAGGCGGTCCGGCAGCGCCCTAGTCGCCCGCCTTCACGAGGCCCCACTGGAGCGCCTCGTAGACCGCGGAGCCGCGCGAGTCGACCTCGAGCTTGCGGTAGATGTGCCGCACGTGGGTCTTCACGGTGTACTCCGAGATCGAGAGCATGCTCGCGATCTCGCCGAACTTGAAGCCCTTGGCGATGAGGCGGAGGACCTCGTGCTCGCGCTCGGTGAGCTTCGGCGCGTCGGCCTTCGACGGGTCGTCGCCGGTCGTGTCCCGGACGAGGCGGAGCACCGAGCGTGCGATGGTCGGCGTCATCGGGGACCCGCCCGCGAGGAGCTCGAGCACCGCCTCGGCCACGCGCGGGCCCGGCCCGCCCTTCAAGAGGTAACCGCTCGCCCCGGCGGCAATCGCCGCGAGCACCGTCTGCTCGTCGCCAATCACGGTGATCACCATCGCCAGGGCATCCTGGCGCCAGCCGCGCAGCGCGCGGATGAGTGCGATGCCGCTGCCGTCCGGAAGCCCGAGGTCGGTCAGCAGGACGTCGGGCGGCCGCTCTTCGAGCTGCGGGAGGGCCGCCGCGCAGGAATCCGCCTCGCCCGCGAGTTCCAGGAGCGGATGCCCTTCGATCACACCGGCCAGGAGCCGACGCGTCGCTTCGTCGTCTTCGACCAGGAAGACCGAGGCCGGCTGCGCGTTCGCGTCCGTCATGGCCCCAGGGTACCCCGCCGCGGCGCGCGACAGGCATCCCCCGAATGGGCGAAGTGCGCGCTCAGGGGCTCCGCGGATCGAGGCGGTAGACCGTGCGCCCGGCGTCGAAGCCCGCAAGCTCGGCTTCGTCCGTGACGCGCGTGGCGGTCAGGGGATGCACGCGGCCGTCCACGCGCAGCCGCACCCGGGGGTCGGCCGCGATGTTCTCGGCCCAGCGACGCTCGGGGGCCGGGTCGATGTAGAGCGAACCGCCGCGGGAGATCACGTTCACGTTCACCGAGTAGGGATCACTCGGCCGCGTCTCGAGCGCAAAGGCGCCCGTCTCCACGTGAGACCAGTCTGCGGGCGTTTCGACGACGACCTCCCCCGAGAGCGCTCCGCCGGGAAAGATCGCGAACGGGCCGCCGCAACCCGAGGCCAGCAGGCCGAGCAAGGCGGCGAAACACGCGGGGAGGGTTCGAAGGTTCTTCACGGGGTTCTCCTTCTCGGGCGCGGGGTGTCCGGGAGCACGATGTCGTCCCGGTGATCGTCGAGCCAGGTCTTGAGCCGCTCGAGGTGACGATGCAGCTCGGTGACCTCGGAACGCTTCCAGCCTTCGAAGTATCCGGCCTGGTCCGGCGCGAGACGGTTCGTCATGGCGTCGCGCAGGCGAACGCCTCGCGGCGTGACGCGCAGCCAGCGGACCCGCTTGTCCTCGTCGTCGGGCCGCGCGGCGAGGTAGCCGAGGTCGAGCAGCCGCTTGACCTTCTTCGTCATGCCCGGCTGCTTCGTCTCGAAGGCCGCGGCGAGCTGGGTGACGGTCCACTCCCGGTCCGGATCGTGGCAGAAGTGGCGGAGCAGGATGAAGAGCGGATAGGGCAGCTCCGCGTCCTTCAGGATGCGGTTCGAGCGCGTCCGCACGAGCTGGGTGACGACGCCGCACCAGACGATGATCTGCTCCTCTTTCGGGCGCTTCGGGCGCAACTAGCGCGGCTCCATGCGGAAGATCCAGGCTGCCGCGGAGTGTGCGTCGGGCTCGACCTCGTACTTGGCCATCAGCGCGCTGCGCACGCGCTCCCGCTCGCCCTCCTCTTCGACCCGCACGGCGCGCAGCTCGTAGACCGTGCCGTCGATGCGCAGCCGCACCCGCGGATCCGCCACGACGTTGCGCACCCAGCCGCGCTCGGCCGGATCGTCCGGGCCCATGATCAGCGAACTCGGCACGTAGAGCGCGCCGTCGACGACGCCGCACCAGGTGTTCACCGAGTGGGGGTCCTCCGGCCGGGATTCGAGCTGGATCTGCTCCACCTCGGCGACGGCCTGCCAATCGCCCGGCGCCGGCGCGACGGGCCCGCCGAGGGAGCCGCCGGCCAGCGGTCCGATCGGGCCGCAGGCGGCGGAGAGAAGAAGTAGAGGAAGGGCGAAGAGGGCGGGCCGAAGGGGGCTCATGGGGACTCCTCAGTGCATTCCAAGGAATGTTAACACATTCCACGGAATGCACCTACCCGTCGGGGAGCCGCCTCAGATCGCGAACTCGATCCCGAGCATCCGCTCAGACAGCTCCCAGGGCCTGCGGCAGAGTTCCTTGTCGTGGGCCTGGGTGGGAAGCTCGCAGTGCCCGGGAGGCCCGATGGCCTCGCCCTTCCCCGTCGGCCCGATGAAGTCGCCGGCCTTCGCGTCCGGAGAGATGGCCGCGTACACGAGCGATTGCGCGCCTTCCTCGGGCTTCGAGATGTCCATGAAGCGCACCAGGATCGGGGCGAGGAGCCGGATGTACCAGCTCATGTTCCGCGAGAGATCGGTGTTGGAGGCCCCGGGGTGCGCCGCGATCGCACGGATGTCCTTGCCGGCAGCCGCCAGGCGGTCGTTGAGCTCCATCGTGAACAGGACGTTGGCGAGCTTGCTCTGCGAGTAGGCGAGCATGCCGGGCAGGCCCATGAAGTCGAACCCTTCCTCGTAGTTCCCCTCGAAGTTCAGGTTGTCGAAGAAGATGTCCGCCTTGGGGTACTTCGCGGCGAGGCTCGAGACGTTCACGATCCGGGCGTCGCCGGCCGCCTCGAGCCGGTCCATCAGCAGCGACGTCAGGTAGAAGTGGCCGAGGTGGTTGGCGTCGAACTGCAGCTCGACGTCGTTCTGCGTGATCGTGCGCGGCGGACCCATCACCCCCGCGTTGTTCACGAGCGCATCGAGCTTCGCGTAGCGCTCGGAGAAGGCCTTGGCGAACTGCGAAATGCTCCCGCGATCGATCAGGTCGAGGGGGATGGCGTCGAGGTCGGCCGCGGGAACGGCCTTGCGGATCTGCTCGCTCGCCTGGCGTGCCTTCTCCGCACTCCGGCAGGCCATCACGACCCTGTACCCCTCGCGCGCGAGCGCCAGGCTGGTCTCGTACCCGAGCCCGACGTTCGCGCCCGTCACCACGGCGATCTTCTGATCCGTCACGATTCTCCCCTCCTCGATCCGGTGTTTCGCGCCTACGTGCCCGGCGCGTAGATCACGGTCTGATACTCGGTGTAGGCACCGACGCCCTCGGGCCCGAGCTCACGGCCGATGCCCGACTTCTTGAAGCCGCCGAAGGGGCTCTTGAAGTCGAGCAGCACGCCGTTGTTCACGGTCACCGAGCCGGTGCGGATCTGCTTGGCCAGGGCCGCGGCCCGCTCCGCGTCTTCGCCCCAGACGCCGCCGCCGAGGCCGAAGTCCGAATCGTTGGCGATGCGGACGGCGTCCGCGTCGTCGTCGTAGGGGATGGCCACGAGGACCGGGCCGAACACTTCTTCCCGGGCGATGCGCATCCCGTTGTGGACGTCGGCGAAGAGCGTCGGCGCGACGTACCAGCCCTGCTCGGGCTGCTTCGGGCGGTCGCCCCCGCAGACGAGACGCGCGCCCTCGGCACGGGCGGAGGCGATCAGATCCTCCGCGCGGGCCCGCTGACGCTCCGCGACCAGCGGGCCGATCTCGGTGGCCGGATCCATCGGATCGCCGAGCCGCTTGGCAGCGATGCAATCGCCGAGCGCCGCGACGATCTCGTCGTATCGCGCGCGCGGCGCGAGGATGCGGGTCTGGGCGAGGCAGGCCTGGCCGTTGTTCAGGAAGCCGGCGCCGACGAGCGTCTCGATCTTCCCGGGGTCGAAGTCTTCGCGCAGGATGGCCGCGGACTTGCCACCGAGCTCGAGCGTGCAGCGCTTGAGCTCGGCACCGCACAGGCTCGCCACCCGTGCACCGGCGGCGCTACTGCCGGTGAAGCTCACCTTGTCGATGCCCGGGTGCGTGACCAGGCTCTCGCTCGCTTCGCGCTCGGCCGTCACGATATTGATCACGCCCGGCGGAATCTCGGCTTCCACGATGGCCTCGGCCAGGAGGTACGGGTCGAGGGCCGTCTCCGGCGCGGGCTTCACGACGAGCGTGCAACCCGCGGCGAGTGCCGGCCCGATCTTCGTCGCCATGAGATAGAGCGGGACGTTCCAGGGGACGATCGCCGCGCAGACCCCGACGGGAACCTGGCGCACGTCGATCGGTTGCCCGAGGCCGCCGGCGCGCCGGCTCTCCCACGGGTAGGTCTCGGCGATCTCCGCGAAGGCGTCGAGGGCCATCGTCGCCGAGATCACCTGGGTGCCGAGGGCCGTCGCGATCGGCGCGCCGTTCTGCCGCCCGATGGTCTCGGCGAACTGCGGCCCGCGCTTCTGGATCGCGGCGGAGAGCCGGCGGATCGCCGCCGCGCGCTCGGCAGGGGACCACTTCGGGAACGGACCCTCTTCGAAGGCCTTCCGCGCCGCGGCCACGGCGGCATCCACGTCCGCGGCGACGGCCGCCGGGACGGAGCCGATGGGGTCCTCCGAGGCGGGCGAGATCACCGTGATGCGCTCGTCCGAAGAGGGCGCCACGTGCTCGCCGCCGATGAAGAAGTGATCGAAGCGTTCCATCGCCGGGCTCCTGCCTGGGGCTCCGCCGCCGGAGCGGACAGAAGCCGAATCTAGATTCGGATTCTACTCCGGCGGGCTCGGCGGAGGCCAGCTTTTCGACGGCGGCCTCGTCCGGTCCGCGAGAACTCGCGGGCGGCCCTCGGTTTCCCAGGCACGAGCCAGCGCCGGGCTGCCCTACCCTCCGGCGCTTCGCGCGGGCCGACGCCCGCCGGGAGCCCCATGTCCGAGTCCGCACCCACCGAGGCCGCCGAAGCCGCGCCGTCCGTCGCCCCGCGCTGGCAGGGCGCGGTGGCGAAGCTCGTCGATGGGGTCCCGGTGTGGCTCGAGCGCTACCAGGTCCCGATCGCGCTGTTCGGGCTCGCGAGCGGCTTCGCGAGCTACTGGTTCATCGACCGCCAGCCGGCGCTGGCCGCGGGCATCGCGATGGCCGCGCTCGCGGGCTGGGCGCTGCTGCTCCTCGAGGCCTTCCTGCTCTCGACGCTGCCCGACAGCCGGTGGAGCCGCGCCGGCACCGGACTCTTCCAGGTCACGCTCCAGGCCATCCACCAGGAATCGCTCTTCTTCGTGGTGACCTTCGCCCTGCTCTCGACGACCTGGGAGAGCGGCCAGGTCGTCTTCACCGGCCTGATCGTCCTGCTCACCGCGGTCGCTTCGATCGACCCGCTCTACCACCTGACCCTCGCCCGCTCGCGCGTGGCGCTGCTCGGCTTCCACGCCGTCACGATGTTCCTGTGCGGCTTCATGGCACTCCCGATCGCGTTCCAGGCCCCGCTCGACGAAGCGCTCCTCTACTCCATGGCCTTCACGATGATCTCGACCTGGCCGCTCCTCTACCGCGTCGCCGAGGGCCGGCGCCGCCGTCGCTTCCTCGTGAGCACGGCGATCGTCGCGGCGATCTGCGGCGGGCTCTTCGCCGGGCGAAGCCTCCTGCCTCCGATGAGCGCCCGGGTCGTCGAGCCGGTCGTGACGACGGCCCTCGACGAAGAAGAGAAGCGACCCCTCGGTGCGGCGGAGGTCCTTCGTGCGGAGGCCTGGGACGAAGACGGGCTCTACGCCTACACGCCTATCCGCGCGCCGCTCGGCCTGAACCAGGGCGTCGTCCACGAGTGGCGCCAGGACGGCGCGCTGGTCGACCGCATTCCGATGGAGATCACGGGCGGCCGCCGCGAAGGCTTCCGCGCCTGGAGCCACAAGGAGAACTTCCCGGAGAACCCGGCGGGCGATTGGGAGGTCCGGGTCCGCACGCCCCTCGGCATCGTCCTCGGAAGCGTGCGCTTCCGGGTCGAGGGCAAGCCCGCGAGCTAGACGATCTTCGAGTCCGCCTTCCCCCAGTAGCGGTCCTTGAGCAGGCGCTTGTAGAGCTTGCCCGTCGGATGCCGGGGGAGTTCTTCGAGGAAGTCGACGGAGCGCGGGCACTTCACGTCGGCGATGCGCTCCTGGCAGTACGCGATGAGCTCTTCGGCCAGCTCGGGAGTCGCGTCGGCCAAGCTCGCCGGTTGGACGACGGCCTTCACCTCCTCGCCGAAGTCCTCGTTCGGAACGCCGATGACGGCGACGTCCGTGACCTTCGGGTGGGTGATGAGGCAGTTCTCGGTCTCCTGCGGGTAGACGTTCACGCCGCCGGTGATGATCATGAAGGCCTTGCGGTCGGTCAGGTAGAGGAAGCCGTCCTCGTCGACGTAGCCGACGTCGCCGAGCGTCGTGTAGCCCTGCTTGCTCTTGGCGTCGGCCGTCTTTTCCGGGGCCTTGTGATACTCGTAGCGGACGCCGCTCTCGAAGTAGACCCCGCCGATCTCGCCCGGCGGCAGCTCTTCCTGGGTCTCTTCGTCGAGGATGTGGACGATCGCGTTGATGGGCTTGCCGACGCTGCCCTTGTGCTCGAGCCACTCGTGGCTGTCGATCCGGCAGAAGCCGTTGCCTTCGGTGCCGGCGTAGTACTCGTGGATCACCGGGCCCCACCACTCGATCATCGCCTCCTTCACGGGGACGGGGCACGGCGCCGCCGCGTGGATGGCGTGGGTGAGGCTCGAGACGTCCGATCGCATGCGATCGGCCTCGGGCAGCTTCAGCATGCGCACGAACATCGTGGGCACCCATTGGCTGTGGGTCACGCGGTACTTCTCGATCAGCCCGAGCGCAGCGACCGCGTCGAACTGCTCCATCACGATGACCGTCGCGCCGAGTCGCAGGAACGCCATCGTGAAGCCGAGCGGTGCGGCGTGGTAGAGCGGTGCGGGCGAGAGGTAGATGCTCTCCTCGTTGCCCGCGTACATGCCCATGATCCCGAGCGCCAGGGGCGGCGGCGTCCCGAGGGGCTCCATGGTGAGGGGATGCTTCACGCCCTTCGGCCGTCCCGTGGTGCCCGAGCTGTAGAGCATCTGGCCGCCCTCGACCTCCTCGCCGCTCGGCGCGACGGGCTGCGCGGCGACGGCGTCCTCCCAGTTCTCGTAGCCGTCGCCCGCGTCTCCGACGAGGAAGCGCGCCACGAGTTTCGGGCAGGCTTCGGCGAGGCCTTCGGTCACGTCCCGCTTCGCCTTCGAGCCGATGAAGACCTTCGCGTCGCAGTCGTCGACGATGTAGGCCACCTCTTCGGCCGTGAGCCGCGAGCTGATGCAGGTGAAGTAGAGGCCCGACCGCTGCGCCGCCCAGCAGATCGGGAAGTAGGAGGCGTTGTTCTCCATGCACAGGGCGATGTGGTCGCCCGGCCGGAGGCCGACCGAGCGCAGGAGATTTGCGGCCTGACTCGAGCGTTCGTCGAGCTCGCGGTAGGTCACGGCCTCGCCGCTGCCGGCCATGACGTAGGCGATCTTGTCCGGGGTCTTCTCCGCGTGGGCGCCAGGGTGCATCGTTTCCTCCCCGGCGATCATACGCGCCTCACCGCGCCGGGCGGCCCGAAGATCGAGGGGCCGGCGGTGGCGCGAGCTCGGGGCGCGCCTCAGTCGACCTTCTTCGGGTCCTTCACGACGTACCCGGCGTCGTTCAACGCCGCGACGATGGCGGGAAGCCCCGTCTTCTCGTCATCGAAGGTGACGGTCACGGTGTGCTCGTTCATGTCGGTGGAGACGGCCTCCACATGCTCGACGCTCTCGACGGCCGCACGGGCCTTCGCAGAGGATCCGCCTCAGGTGACGCCAGGCGTCTGGAGCACGTAGGTGGCCGGGGCTGCGTAGGCCGGCGCCGCCAGCAAGAGAGCCAGAACGGCGAGGGTGGACCGAATCCTCATGATGGCCTCCGTGGGATCGAGTCTAGGCGGAGGAGAGCGGACCGCCCAGGGGCTGGGGCGCCATGCCGCACTGCGGCATGGGCCCCTGGGGAACGGTGTCACACCCCGGGGGCCGGAATCGGCACAGGGTGACGGAGGGGTGGGCTCCGGGCCGGGCAACCCCGCCCACGCCGCCCGGTGGCTGCCGTTTTAGGTGAACGTTTTCAGTGGGTTAGAGGGCGATCCGACGACCGACCGGGCGGGCGCCAGAATTCTTCGCCCCGCGGGCTTCCCTGGCACGCCCCCTGCAATTCCCCGGGGCATATCGTTTTTGACCCGCTCATGGAGACACTCCGTTGGACAACGACAAGATCTTTGCTGCATACACCCTCGCCCTGGTGGCCGGAATCGGCACCCTGCTGACCGTGATCGTCTCGACCGGCGTGGCCCAGGTCCCGCCGCCGCTGATGTTCATCGAGCATCTCGCCCTCGGCCTGGCGATCCGCGGTGCCTACAAGTCCTACGGTGGCTTCAACGTGAGCGATTGGGTGCCGTCCTTCCGCACCGTGCCGGCCGCCGATGGCGCCCCGGTGCTGCCGCTCGAGCCCGCCACGGCTGGCAGCTACGACGACGACGAGAAGCTGGCCGCCTAGGGGTCCGACACAACGCCACCCTGGCGAGGCGCGCCCGCCTCGCCAGGATGGACGGTCCCTTGGGACAGTTGGCGCGCGGAGCGAACTCGCTCCGCGCGCTTCTTTTTTGGGAGCGGCCGCGTCCTAGACGACCTCCCACTCCGCCGGCTCGCTCTCGCGCAGCGCCGCGATGACCCGCCTCAGCGAGCCCAGGCCGACGACGCCGTGGGAGGCCGCGAACTCGGCGAGCGCGGGCCCGCTCTCGAGCAGCAGCCGGGTGTAGCCGCGGTAGGCGAGCCGTGCGAAGGACGCGACGATCCGGAACCCCACACGGACTTCGGGGTCGGGGTCGATCATCAGCTCGAAGAGCCGGACGGCGAAGTCGCCGACACCGCCCTCGACCTCGTGGAGCGCCCGCACCGAGGCCGGCGTGAAACGGAACATGAAGTCCGGGTCGTCCGCGGGGCCCGGCAGCAGCTCGGTGACACCGCCCGCGCGCGCGAGGTGCCACGGGTCGCCGGGGCGGTGGCTGAACCAGACGCCGCTCGTCGAGCGGTCGGAGATCCGCGAGGCGGCCTGGCGCCAGGCCGGGCTCTCCCGATAGAGCCGCGCCAGCTCGGCCGTCGTCTCGTCGTGCGGGGAGGGCGCGGGATCGGGCGTCACTGCTCCGGCCCGACGTAGGCTTCGTGGCCACGGCGTCGCCGGTAGACCTCGCCGAGCGCGAGGGCCACCAGCGTGCCCCCGAGCGCCAGGGCCATGTCCTTCTGGCCGTCCCACACGTCGCCCTGGGCGCCGACGAAGGCGATCCCGAGGTCCGGATCCACGATGCGCGCGGCCCAGGACTCGAGGATCTCGTAGAAGGAGCTCGTCGCGAGGACGGCGAGCACCGGGATCACGTAGCTCCATGCGCCGTGGACGTGGGTGATGCGCAGGGTCATCTCGCGCAGGGGGTAGCCGAGCAGGAGACCGAAGGAGAAGTGCACGATGCGGTCGTAGTGGTTGCGGCCGAAGCCGAAGGCGCTCTCGAGCCACTCGCCGAACGGGACGTTCGAGTAGGCGTAGTGCGAACCGACGGCGTGGAGCATCAGGAAGGCCGCGATCAGGGCGTAGGAGAGATTCGAGAAGACGAACCGGCGATGCGTCCAGACGAGCACGCCGACCAGGCCGAAGACGAGCAGGTTCTCGAGCAGCCAGGTCTCCCGCGAGAGCGGTGCGATCGCCAGAAATCCCCAGAAGGCGAGGTAGAGGAGGGCCAGCCGCTGCAGGAACCGGTTCCGCCGGAACGGGACGCCGACGGGCAGGTGAGGGTGCATGCCGTCCATCGCCGAAAGACTAGCCCTGCGGGGGAGCGAGCCCCATCTCGCTGATGTGGCGTTCTCCTGCACGGCGCGGGCTTTCGGCTTGAGATCGACCCGGGATCCTGAGAGGGTGAGCGTCCCTGGGGAGCGCGGGTCGATGGGTCGATCCTCGGATCCCACTGCCATGGACGGATGAACCATGAGTCGACTCGTCGCGGTCTTCACCCTGGCCCTTCTCGTTTCGAGCCCGGCGCACGCGCTCCTCGTCGACCTCGTCGACGGGCAGGGTTCGCTCGACTGGGAGACGACCATCAGCGTCGCGTCGTCCACCGAGAACACGGACGTCTCGCATCCGCTGTTCACCCAGAACCGTCACCCCCACGAGGGTTGGCTCCTCTACCTCGCGGACTTCGGCATCATTCACGAGTTCACGAACTTCACCTCCCTGGGGAACGGAACGAGCCAGGATTCCCTGACGTCGACCTTCAACTTCCTCGGCGAGTCCTTCGTGCTGAACCTCACCTACGGGATCACCGCCGTCGGCCCCGATGGTTTGCCCGACCTCGCCTGGAACGGATCGCTCTTCCGCGGCGTGAACCCGCTCTCCGCGTTCCCGATTCTTTCGGTCAGCCTGTTCAACGTCTTCGACTACAACGTCGGCGACGACCCGACGATGGACGGAGCGACGATCAGCCAGATCGCGGGCCCCGCGACGCTGATCGAGATTGCGGGGACCGGCGGCATCAGCGGGCAGCGCGGCGCCTACAACCCGAGTGGCTACACCGCGGACACCCTGGGCAACGTCCTCACGCAGATCACCACGAGCTTCGACCTGAACGACACGGGCGCGCCCGGCGCCTACGACGTGGCCGGCGCCTTCCAGTGGGACATGGATCTCTGCGCATCGCCGACCGCGGCCCCGGAGTGCTCCGGGCCGGGCGGAAGCGGCGGGGGCTTCGGCGGGTTCGGGGGCTTCGGCGCCTCGGGCGGCCCGGTGCCGGAGCCGTCGGTGGCGCTGCTCGTCCTCCTCGGCCTGGGCCTCGCGCGCGCGCGGGCCTCCTAGACACCGCGGCGCGATCGCTCGACGGGAAGAACGTTCTGCGGGGGTGCGACGGAAAGTCTCCTTCACGGGCCTACGGCCACGCCTGACGCGACCCGCTCGAAAGGCCCCCCAAGCGACGCGGTCGAACGTAAAATGGAGAGAGTTCCCTCCGGAGGTGGACTCTTTGCACCCCCCCACGCTCATCCCTTCTCGCCTGCGTCCCGCCGCTCGGAGCCGTGCGGGGTTCCTCCTCGCGCTCCTCCTTTGCCTCCCGGGCCTGGTCGCTTCGAGCGTGCGGGCGACCAGCATCGTGGAGATGATCGCGGGCTCCGAGCTCGTCTTCGAGGGGAGGGCCCTCTCCTCGAGAGCCCAGAGCGATCCAGAGAACGATCGCCTGATCTACACCTTCGTGAGGTTCGAAGTCTCCGAGGTGCTGAAGGGGAGCTGGTCCGAGCCGACCATCGAGCTGCGCTTTCTCGGGGGCCGCATCGACGAGCGCCGCCTCCAGGTGTCCGACATGACGATGCCGGCCACGGGTGAACGCGGCGTCTACTTCGTCGAATCACTCGCTCAGCGGCTGATCCACCCCTTGTTCGGTTGGGCGCAAGGGCATCTCCGGATCGTCGAAGACAGCCAGGGTCAGAAGCGCGTCTATGCCAGTGACCTCCAGCCGATCGTGAGCGTCCGGAACGTGGCCGCCGCCACCGGGCTCAGTCGCGGCATCGCCGAGGGGCTGACCCCGGGGAGCTCCGAGGAACCCGCGGAGGCCTTGCGCCTGGAAGACTTCAAGCAGCAGCTTCGCCGGATGATCCCAGCACCGAAACCATGAAGATCCGTTCCGCATCCATCGCGCTGGCGGCCTTCATCGGGGTCGCGTCCATGCTGCTCGCTCCGAAGGGCTCCGCCTTCGTCCTGAACGACATCCGCTGGCCCGGAGGCGCGACCACCGTCCACGGCGACATCTTCAACGCCTTCGACGGCTACGTCAGCCCGAACGGGATTTCGTGGAACGACGCCTTCGCTCAGGCCGCCGCCTCGTGGAATACGAGCACGGTCTTCGAGTTCTCGACCACCACGAACTTCTCCAGCCCGTGCAGCCTCTCCGACGAGAGAAACGGAGTGGATTTCGAGTTGACGGTGTGTGGGGGTTCCTTCGGCGCGAACGGCCTGGCCGTGACGCTGACCTCGACCCTGGGCGCGAAGATCGTGGAGAGCGACATCATCTTCAACGGCAACTCCACCATGAACTGGAACGTCTACAACGGCCCCCTCTCCTCGTTCGCAATCGACTTCCGTCGCGTCGCCGCTCACGAGCTCGGTCACGTCATGGGGTTGGGGCACAGCGCGGCTCCCAACTTGATGGCGGCATTCATCGGGAACACCCAAGCCCCTCTGAGGGACGACATCGTTGGTGTCGACACGCTCTACGGGGGCTGCTCCGAGGAACAGACGATCTCGCCGTACTCGTCGATCCAAGGAACGCTCGCGGCGACCGATTGTTTCCACTCGGAAGCCTCCGGCGTCGACGACACCTTGTTCGATGCCTATCGGTTCACCATCCCGGTGCCGGGGCAGCTGACGATCTCCATGTCGTCCGTGCAGCTCGACACGTACCTGATCCTCACGGGCGGGCCCCAAAACATCCGGGTCGAAAACGATGACGGAGGCGGCGGAACCAACTCCTACATCTCTCTCCCGGTTGCGCCGGGCACCTACTTCATCGATGCCACTTCCTACTATGAAGGTGAGACCGGGATCTACACGCTCACGGCGCAGTTCACGCCGGACGACCCGCCGGAAATCACGAGCCCGGCGCCGCTCACCGAACTCGTCAGCGATTCGACCACGGTCACCTGGGAGGGCATCGGGCACAACGTGAGCGAGTGGTGGCTCTACGTCGGGTCCACGCCGGGCGCGAGCGACCTCTACGACAGTGGATCCCTCGGCACCGCGACCCAGACCACCGTCCAAGGGCTCCCGACCGACGGGCGCACCCTCTACGTCCGGCTCTTCTACAGCAATGGGAACGGCTGGCCCTACGTCGAGACCCAGATCACCGCCGCCGACATCGAGCCCGTGATCCCCGAGATCACGGCGCCCCCGACCCTCCCCGGTTCGACCCTGGCCATGAGTTGGAGCGACAACGGACTCCCGGTCGACGAGTGGTGGCTCTACGTCGGGTCTTCCCCGGGCGCGAGCGACCTGTACGACAGTGGATCCCTCGGCACCGCCACCGAGACCACCGTCGAGGGGCTCCCGACCGACGGACGGACCCTCTACGTCCGGCTCTTCTACACCTCGGGCAACGGATGGCCCTACGTCGACGCCCAGGTCACCGCCGCCGACATCCAACCCGCGATCCCCGAGATCACCGCCCCTGCGACGATCCCGGGGTCGGCGCTCGGGCTCAGTTGGAGCGACAACGGAACGCCCGTCGACGAGTGGTGGCTCTACGTCGGCTCCACGCCCGGCGCGAGCGACCTCCATGACAGCGGCTCCCTCGGCACCGCCACCCAGACCACCGTCGAGGGGCTCCCGACCGACGGGCGGATCCTCTACGTCCGGCTCTTCTACACCTCGGGCAACGGGTGGCCCTACGTCGATGCCCAGGTCACCGCCGCCGACATCCAACCCGTGGAGCCCGAGATCACGGCCCCTGCGATGATTCCGGGGCCGGCGCTCGGGCTCAGTTGGAGCGACAACGGAACGCCCGTCGACGAGTGGTGGCTCTACGTCGGCTCCACGCCCGGCGCGAGCGACCTCCATGACAGCGGCTCCCTCGGCACCGCCACCCAGACCATCGTCGACGGGCTCCCCACCGACGGACGGACCCTCTACGTCCGGCTCTTCTACACCTCCGGCAACGGTTGGCCCTACGTCGAGACCCAGGTCACCGCCGCCGACATCCAGCCCGTGGAGCCCGAGATCACAGCCCCCGCGATGATCCCGGGGCCGGCACTCGGGCTCAGTTGGAGCGACAACGGAACGCCCGTCGACGAGTGGTGGCTCTACGTCGGCTCCACGCCCGGCGCGAGCGACCTCCATGACAGCGGCTCCCTCGGCACCGCCGCCCAAACGGTCGTCTACGGGCTTCCCACCGACGGCCGAACCCTCTACCTCCGGCTCTTCTACAGCTCGGGCAACGGATGGCCCTTCGTCGAAGCCCAGGTCGTTGCAGCCGACATCGAGCCCGCGACCCCCGAGATGACGGCGCCGGCCACGCTTCAGGGGGCCACACTCGACCTCAACTGGAACGCGAACGGAACCCCCGTCGACGAGTGGTGGCTCTACGTCGGCTCCACGCCCGGCGCGAGCGACCTCTACGACAGTGGATCCCTCGGCACCGCCACCCAGACGTCCGTCGACGGGCTTCCGACCGACGGCCGAACCCTCTACGTCCGGCTCTTCTACAGCTCCGGCAACGGTTGGCCCTTCATCGAGACCGAGATCACCGCAGCCGACATCCAGTAGCTGCAACGAACAGCGACTCCCGAGAAGGGTCCTTCCCGTGAACCGCGACTACACCGTCTTCCTCTGGCTCCTCAAGCTGGGCGTCCCGCTCAACCTCTACTTCCTCGCCCACGCGCTGGGGCTCGGCTCCGGCGGTTCGGACCCGCACGTCGTCGTGCCGGCGGCGATCTTCTTCGCGGTCTCGGCCTACCGCTGCCTGCTGCCGGACCGGTACAAGGACAACGTCGTCTTCCACGTCGCGCCGCCGTCCTCGATCTTCGTGACGCGGCTGCTCGCGACGTTCTCGGAGATCTCCTACGCCTACCTGTTCTCCCACGTGATCCGCACGCTGAACGTGGAAGGGTCGGCCGTCGTCGACGCACTCTCCTGGCTGATGGTGCTCGAAGCGGTGATCTCCCAGGGCTTCGTCTGGGGGGCGATCGTGACGGGCCGGCTCGTGCTCTACGTCTGGGAGGAACTCGGCTGGTTCGTGATCTTCGTCGCCAACACGGCGGCGAGTGCGCTGCTCTGGAACGTGGAGGGCGGCCCCGACGGCGGTCGAACCCTGCTCACCCTGAACCTGCTCTTCGGCCTCGGCTATCTGCCCTGGCAGGCGATGCACCTGCGATCGCTCTTCGTCGACGCGAAGACGAGACCCTTCGAAGCCCCGGTCACGCGGGCCGAGGTCCGGGATCATCTCCACCGCGCGATGCACGAACGCAACCGGAGGACCGACGCGGAATCCTGGGGCGGCGTGATCGGCCTCACCTGGATGGCCGGCTACTGGGCCTTCCTGCTTCCGCCGTGGATCCATTGGATCGCGCGGATCCTCGGCTGAAGGACATTCGCCGATGAACGCTCGAACGCTCCTGCTCCTCCCCCTCGCCTTCGCGTGGCTCTCGTGCTCGACGCTGCCCGAGTACGCCGCGCCGAAGATCCGGGCACCGGCCTGCACGGCATCGACTGGTCGGCGGCCATCCCGTACCGGACGCTCGAGCGAGCCGACTTCCGGGGAACCGAGGCGCCGCCCGAGTTCGCGGCTGCGGCCGCGCAGCTCAACGCCGCCACCTGCGCGGTGATCACGACCCTCCCGAGGACGCGGATCGTCGCGACTCCCATCGCGGGCCCGGGCGGAACGACGCGCTACCGCGCCACGCTGCAGAACGTCGGGTTCGAAGCCCAGATGCTTCGGAGCTGCTCGTGGTGGAATCCGCAGGATCTCGGCGTGCCCGAGGCGTACATCCTTCAGCACGAGCAGATCCACTTCGCGCTGTTCGAGCTCGAGGCCCGGCGGCTCCACGGCATGCGAAACCGGATCGAGGCGCACTTGAGCGCCGAAGCGGGCGATCCACACGCCGCGACCCAGGCGGCGCAGGCGCTCCTCGACGCGGAGGTCCGGAAGGGCGGCGAGCGGGTCCTTCTCCGCAGCCGCCGCTTCGACGAAGACACGTCGATGGGTCATCACCCGAGGCAGCAGCAGCGCTGGTGGGAGCAGGTGCAGGCGGAACTCGCCGAACGGCCGACGCCTTGAGCCGGGCGGGTCCTAGAACGCCACGTCCGCGGCGCCGCCGTCGATCCGCCACTGGGCGCCGGTCAGGAAGGCCGCGCGGTCGCTCGCGAGGAAGGCGACCAGGTCCGCCACCTCTTCGGGCCGGCCGAGGCGGCCGACCAGGTTCGGCATCCAGTTCGCGGCGGCGTCGCATTCGACGTCCTCCCAGGCCGTGCTCCGGCCCTTGCGCTCGGCGCGGGCCGTGAGCCCGGCGCGCACTTCTTCGGTGGCCAGGATGCCCGGACTCACGAGGTTCACGGTGACGCCGGTCCCCGTGAGCTCCTTGGCCAAACTGAGGCAGACGCTCGGAAGCGCCGACTTGGCGGCGTAGTAGTGCGGCATGCGCGCCGCGGGGCGGGTCGTGCCGACGGTGCCGAGCAAGACGACGCGCCCGAATCCCCGCTCGCGCATGCCGGGCACGAAGGCGTGGATCACCCGCACGGCGGAGAGCACGTTCTTCTCGTAGGCCTCGACCCAGTCCGCCGAGGAACTCTCCCAGTCTCCGCCTTCTGCCACGCCGTAGTTCGCGACCAGCACGTCGACGGGGCTGGCGGCTTCGCGGATCCCCTCGACGCCGGCGTCGCTCGTGAGCTCCCCGGCCACGGCGCGCGCGCGGCCTCCGTCGTCGCGGATCGCCTCGGCGACGGCCTCCGCCGCGGCCGGCTCGAAACCGTGGACGACCACGTCCGCACCCTCGCGGGCCAGACCGCGAGCAATCGCCCGGCCCGTGCCGCGATGGCTCCCGGTGACGAGCGCCGTCCTTCGAGAGAGTCCGAGTTCCACGGCTCAGCCGTAGGTGCAGAGGTACGCGCAGTCGGCGTCGATCTTCAGGTGGAAGGTGGCGCCCGCTTCGACCTCGAAGTGCTGGCCCGCTTCGAAGCGCCGCCACTCCGTCTCGCCCGGGAGCCGGACCGTCATTGCGCCGGACACGACGGTCATGGTCTCTTTCTCGCTCGTTCCGAATTCGTACTCGCCGGGCGCCATCACGCCGACCGAAGCCGGGAGCGGCTGGCCCTGGAAGCCGATCGATTTGACGTTGCCGTCGAAGTACTCGTTGACCTTGAGCATCGTGTCTCCGGGCTGCGGCGCGGGGCCGGTGGAGCCGCGGAGTCTAGGCGGTTCGGGCCGGGCGGGCTCGGGGCGCTAGGCGCGTCGTCGCAGGACGCCGAACGCGCCCGCCACCGTCGCGAGCAGGGCGAGCGCCGAGGGCTCCGGAACGCCGAAGGCCGCGACGCGAACGAGGTCGAGCTGCGTGTCGCCGCCCACGCGGATGGCGACGATCTCCTCGCCCGCCCCGATCCCGAACGCATCGAGGTCGATCGGCGTCACGTAGAGGGTCGAGGCGAACGGACCGCCCGACTCCGTGTAGTACGTGCGGCCCACACCCGTGCTGATCCCGCTCGCGGACGGCAGGATCTGATCCGCCGTGAAGTTGACGCCGTCGGTCGAGACGGCCAGGGTGAAATCATCGAAGCTGAAGCGCGCGGTCACGACGCCGAAGTCGTCGCCCGCGTCGTTGGCGATCGGGTTGTCGTAGCCGATCGTGTAGCTCACGAAACCGCCGGTCCCGATGTTCGCGATGCCGGTATCGAAGTTGGCTCCCGTCAGGGAAGCGGGCATCCCGGCGTTGACCGGGGCGTTCGCGTTCATCCAGCCCGTGACCGAGAACGCGCCGCCGTCGCTTTCGACCACCGAGTTGCCGAAGCGGGTGTCGTCGAACTCGAAGGTGCCGAGGGTGATGGCCGAGGCCGGCGTGGCCAGCAAGACGGCCAGGGCGAGCGAGAGCAGGGGGGTGCGCATGAAACCTCCGGAGCCTGGAACGCGGGTCCGGAGATAGGTCGCACCCGGAGGCCAGAAATGGCAGCGGCTCTGCGCTTTCTCGGGCGGGAGCGCAGGAGCCGGCTCCCGCGGGGCGCTAGGAGGCCCTGGAGCCCAGCGGGGGGCCGATGTCCAGGGCCATCGCCCGCTGCACGGCCGGGCGCTCGGACAGCCGCTCGCGCCACGCGGCCAGGCCTTCGAGCTTGGCGAGCGATTCCCGGTCCATCATCTCGGCCCAGGGGAAGGCGGCGAGATCGGCGATCGAGCAATCGTCGCCGCCGAGGTAGGGCCGCTCCTTCAGCCAGCCGTCGAGCACGACGTAGTACTTCCAGCCGCGCATCCGGAGGCGATCCCGGACGGCCGCGTCGTCCGTTCCGAGCAGACGCTCGAGGTGGTACGCGAGGTAGAAGCTCGGGGCGAGATCGGTCGCGTGAAGGGCGAGCGCTTCGAACGCGCGAGCCCGGTCCGCCGGGCTCGGGGGCAGGAGCTGGCTCGTCTTTTCGGCGAGATAGAGAAGGATCGCCGTCGTCTGGGAGAGCGTCACGGACGAACCGCCGTCCGCCGCGTCGTCGACGATCACGGGAATCTGGGCGGCGGGGTTCTTGGCGAGGAACTCGGCCTGGTACTGGGCGCCCTCGAAGAGCGCGACCTTGTGAAGCCGGTAGGGCTCCCCGGTCTCCTCGAGCGCCAGCAGCGGAATGCGGCCGTTCGGCGTCGGGCCGACGTAGACGTCGATCATGGGGCTCCTTTCGGCGCTTGCACCTTAGGCGCCCGGAGCCGATGTGCCAGCCGCGGTGCCCGACGGGCACCTCGACGATTGCCGCTTACCTTCCCAGGGTGAAACCGTTCTCGCCGAAAGGGCCCGGAGCCCGCCCGCTCGCCACCCTGGTGTTGGTCGCCGCGGGCAGCCTCGCGCTCGGGTGCACCTCCGACTTCGAGCAGCGCATCGCCGACTACCACGCGTCGGTACGCGAGGCCGTCGGAGCAGGCACCGCCGGGCCCCCGGCGCCTCCGGCCGACACCGCACCGCCCCGCCGTCGCCTCGTCCGCTTCGAGGTCGAGAGCCCGACGATGGGAATCTTCGACCTGCTCGCCCTCCAGGGTTGCCGCCTCGGAGAGCTCGCCGGCTATCGCAACAGCCCCATGGGCCGCGTGATGCCGCCGACCCGGCGCCTCCGCTACGAGGTCGAGGTGCTCGAAGTCGGCCACCGCTGCCTCGAAGGAACCGGGGAGAGCCGACGCGCCAAGCTCGAGGCGATGCTCGCGGCCAAGCGGCAGGACCTCCCGCGCCATCTCTGGAACGCGCTCTGGACCACCGAGGAGGTCGAGGCGCTCCTCACCGCGACGCAGGCCCCCATGGCGCGCGTGGCGCTCGCGGACGCCGAGCCGCCGCTGCTGCGGGTCGCCCACCTGGTCGACGGGGAGTTGCGGGAGGTCGGCGACGCCGTTTCGCTCGAGGAAGCCTTGGCGCAGCTGCGCCACGTCGAGCCTCTGGGCCTCGCGCTCCGGCGCCTCGACACCCTCACCCGCGGGCTCGACGCGGTCTCCACCCTCGTCGCGGCTCATGGGCGCGGGGGCTGCGGCGCGACCGAAGGAAGACTCGCGGCCGCCTTCCGCACGCAATACCTCATGGGGGTCCAGCCCGACGCCTTGCGCATCGACCGCGGCGTCGGCTCCGTGCTCGAAGCGCTCGCCATCCTCTACGAACGCTCGCAGGCCGGACTCCCCCTCGACGAAGACGTGCGCCGATACCACGAGCAGGTACTCAGCCCGACCGCCCCCGAAGGCGTCTGGTCCCGCTACCGAACGGCCCTCCGCGTCCACGCGGCCGCGTGGGAGCCGACCCTGCGGACCTGCGACGTGTTGCCCGCGGCATGAGTTCGGGCATGGACGACTACTACGCACCCCACCCGCGCCTCTTTCTCGGAGAGCCGCTCCTGCTCGTCGGCCAGGTCGGCGCGGGGACGAGCCTCGTCGCGCGCGCGATCGCAGCCCGGACCGGCCTTCCCTTCGTCGACGTCGACCGCAACGTCGAGAACAGCGCGGGCTGCTCGCTGCCGGAGCTCGTCGGCCGCGACGGCATCGCCGCCCTCGCGACACACAGCGCCGCGGCGCTCGAGCGGGCCTTCGCGCGGCGCCCCTGCGCGGTCATCGCGGGCGGGAGCGCACCGCTCAAGCCCGAGGCGATGCGCCTCGCTCGGGAGAACGGTCGGGTCGTCTACCTGCGCCGGCCGGCGGAAGCGCTCCTGCAGCGCATCCGCGCGCAGCTCGCGGGCCAGCCGGGAAGCCTCTACGAGTTCGCCCTCGCGACGCCCGCCACGGCCGAGGAGCTCGCCCCGCTGCTCGAAGCGCAGGCGCCGGGGCTCGAGGGCGCGGACGTCGTGCTCGAGTGCGGAGACCGCCCGGCGGGTGCGATCGCCGGCGAGCTGATCGAGGCCCTGGACCGGATCGTCGAGACCCGGCCCCTCGGGCGCTAGCGGCGCGGAGCCGACCCTTCGCGCCCGCGCTCCCCGGCGCCGGCCACCAGCTCGTCCCACGTCACGTCGGGCTCGTTGCCGGAGATGAGCGTGTTGCCCCCGATCGATTCCGGCGTGCGGCCGATCGCCACCTCGGGCGGCAGCGTGTCGGGGAGCCCCTCCACCATCTCGGGCTGCGAGTAGTAGCCGAGAGCGTAGTTGCCCATCGTGTAGCCGAGCAGATCGGTCAGCTCGGGGGAGAGATCCTTCGCGATGTGCGGCGGGCACGAGAGGAACTGGTTTTCCTCCTGGCGAAGCCAGCCCAGGCAGTAGGTGATGTTGAGCCCGACGCGCGCGGCGTCCGAGCGGTTCTCGCCGCCGCCATGGATGACGGTCCCCGAGTAGCAGAGCACGGAGCCGCGGGACATCTCGGCCTGGATGCTCTCGCCGGGCGACTTCGGATTGCGATCGAGCGGCCAGTCCTGGCTCCCCGGAATGACGTGCGTCGCACCGTTCTCCTCGGTGAAGTCCGTGAGCGCCCAGATGGTGTTGAACTGCGGCTCGATCGGCTTCGGGATGTAGCCGCCCCAGGCGAGCCGGTCGCGGTGGAGGATCTGCGCACCCTGGCCGGGCAGGATGTCGATCGTCTGGGTCAGGTGCAGCTGGATCTTCTCGCACCACGGGTCGAGGAACTCGTTCGCGGCCGCGAGCACGAGCGGGTGCGTCACGACCGGCCGGATCTCCGGACAGCGCGCGACGAGAGCTCCCGTGCGCTTCGTGTTGCGCCCGGTGAAATCGTCGGCCCCTTTCTGGGAGCGTTCGATCCAGGGCGTGACGTCCGCGTCGATGCGGTCGAGCTGTTCGGGCGAAAGGACGTCGCGCACGATGCAGGCGCCGTCGCGCTGCAGGGCGGCGGCGACCTCGCTGGCCTTGGCGTCGGGGGCGAGGGTCTCGAGGCTCATGGCGCTCCTCCTGTTTCGGCCGGTGGGGCCGTGGCGCGATCCACAAAAAGGGAGTATATACTCCCTTCATGGCGGCGGACAACCCCCTTCCCGAAACCCCGGCAGCGTCCCTGCCGAGCGACCTCCGCGTCGCCCCCCGCCAGGCGCGGGCCCGGGAGACGGTCGCCCACATCCTCGACACGGCGGCAGAGCTGCTCGACGAAGTCGGCGTCGACGGCTTCAACACCAACCGGCTGGCCGAGCGCGCCGGGGTCCGGGTGCGCACCGTGTACCGCTACTTCCCGAACAAGACCGCGGTGATCGTCGCCCTGGCCGAGCGCGTGATGGCCGAGTGGGAGGCCCACGCCCTCCCGGAGCTCGAACGCATGGGCACCGGCCCGGGCCGGGACTGGCGCGCCGAGCACGAAGCGGCCACCCGCGGCCTGATCGAGGCACTCGAGCGGGTTCCCGGCTACACGGCGATCCGCCGTGCCATGCGGGCGGTCCCGGAACTCCACGCGATCGACCAGGCCGACAACGTCCGGCTCGCGGCCGCACACGCCCGGGGCCTTCGCCGCCTGGCCCCCGAGCTCTCCCCGGCCCGCGCCCGGCGCGCGGCGCGCTGCCTCGTCGAGAGCGCCGCCGCGGTGCTCGACGTGGCCTTCGAGGGATCGCGGGCGGAAGGCAAGGCCATGGTCGACGAGCTCATCGCCATGCAGGCCGCCTACCTCGAGACGCTGCTTCCCTAGCGTGCCTTGCCAGGGGCGGGCTGCCGGGCAGACTCCGTTGCTGCGCCGACACCCTCACCTGGAACACGCCCGTGAAGACCGAACGCATCGCCGTCATCGGAGCCGGACTGGCCGGGCTGACCGCCGCCTCCCGGCTCGCGGACGGAGGACATGAAGTCCGCGTCTTCGACAAGTCCCGCGGCGTCGGCGGACGTCTCGCCACGCGCCGGCGTTTCCCCGACGACTTCGACCATGGCGCCCAGTACTTCACCGCACGCGATCCGGAGTTCCGCGCCCAGGTGACCCGGTGGCAGGGAGAGGGCGTCGTCGAAGCCTGGGACGTTCCGATCGCGCACCTCGGAGGAGCACCCAGAGCTCGGGAGCCCAACGAACCGCCCGTGCGCTGGGTCGGCGCGCCGCGCATGACCGCGGCGCCCAAGGTGCTTGCGGCCGCACTCGACGTCGAACTCTCGACGCGGATCACGCGGCTCGAACGCGGCGACGCGAAGCGCTGGATCCTCGTCGCGGAAGACGAGCGGCGCTTCGAGGGCTTTAGCCAGGTCGTCGTCGCGGCGCCGGCGCCGCAGGCGGTTCCCCTCCTCGAGAGCTCCCCTGAACTCGCAGCCATCGCCGCCGGAATCTCGATGCTGCCCTGTCACGCCGCCATGATCCGCTTCGAGCGGCCGGTGGACGCGGACTTCGACGGCGCCTTCGTCGCGGACGAACGGCTCGCCTGGGCGGCGCGGAACCGGAGCAAACCCGGGCGCCCGGATGGAGAAGCCTGGGTGCTCCACTCGACGCCGGCGTTCAGCCAGGCTCACCTCGAAGCAGAACCGGCCAGCCTGGCGGAAGCGCTTCTCGAAGCGTTTGCCGAACGCCTGGGTCGGCGCCTGCCGCCGGTCCGCTCCACCGACGTTCACCGCTGGCTGCTGGCCCGAGCGGAGCGCTTCGTCGGGCAACCCTACCTGCACGACGAGGCGAAGGGCCTCTCGGTCTGTGGCGACTGGCTGCTCGGCGACCGCGTCGAGTGCGCCTACCGAAGCGGCGCGGCCCTGGCCGGGTTCCTGTCCGGGTACATGAGACGAGGCTGAGGCGCGTCGACGGCGCGAGGACGCGCCGAGATCCGCACCGCGAGTGGGTGGAATCCTCCGGTTTCCTTCCAGGTTCCGCGGAGTGGCCCCGCCGACGGGAGCTACCCTCGCGAGACGATGCGACGCCTCCGCCAGGAAGAAACGCTGCACGGAACACGGCACGGCCAGCTCGTGGTCGACTCCGCGCTGCGCGAGACCCACGGCCTGACGGACCGCGAGGCGGCCGTCGCCGCACTGCTCACGCGCGGCGCCACGCGCGCCGCCATCGCCGAAAATCTCGGCATCTCCCCCTCCACGACCGAGAAGCACCTGGCTTCGCTGCGAACCAAGCTCGGCGCGCAGAGCACGACGGAAGCCGCGGCCATCCTCGCGCGACACTCCGTGGTGCAGGCTGCGGGCGAGCCCCAGCTCGGAACGAATCCCCACCACGAAGCGCACACTCCTTCCGGGCTCGACGCGGAGCTCGCGACGCGGCTCGCCGGAGCGGCGGACGTCGAGGCCGCCGTATTCGTGCTTCGCGACCATCTCGCACCGCTCGGGGTCGCTGCGGTCGGCTACGGCTTCGTGCCGTTGAACGCGGTGAGCTTCCGGCGCGGCGAGGCGATCCTCGCCTGGGCGGGCGCGCCGGGCCCCATGGAGGCCCACGTCGCCTCCGGCGGACTGCTCCGCAACCCGGTCGCCCTGCGTATCTTCTCGGAGCCCGACCGCGAAGTCGTGGTGGATGCCGATGGCCGCTGCTGGAACGGCCCTGCGCTCGAGCCGGCCGTGCCCGACGCCCTGCGCGAGGCGTGCCACGCAGACCGGCTTCCGGTTTGCGTGAGCCTCGGCTCGCCCTTCGGCTGCGGCTTCGTCGGCGCCTCGATGTTCTTTCGAGGCCGAAGCGCCGAAGCGATTCGCGACGAGCTTCCCACGCTCGGCCCGACCCTCCGGTCGGCCCTGATGTCGACGCAGAGCTCGGTGTTCGCGCGTGGCGTCCTGGCACGGGAGGCGGACCTCACGGTGCGCGAGCGCGACGCGCTCTCCCTCGTGGCCCAGGGCCTCACCCTCGAGCAGGCCGCCGAGCAGCTCGGCGGAACGGTCCGGTCGCTCTCGGGCCACCTCCGCAGCGCGCGCACGAAACTCGGCGCCCGCAGCAACACGGAGGCCGTCGCGCGGGCCATGGCCGTGAACGCCCTGGTCTTCCTCTGACCCTCCGGTCTCCCGGCGACCGGATGCGCCGCACGGCGCCGGCCTAGCCGCGCCGGGAAGCTCTCAGCAAGCCGAGACCGGCCAGCCCCACGAGCAGCGCCAACGGCGGTGCGGGCACCTCCTGGCTGAAGCGCAGGTTGTCGATCCCGACGAAGTCCGCGGAGACCTCGGTCCCCGCGTAGTTGAACACCAGCTCGATGACGCTCGCAGTGACCGTCGGAACCGGCGTGATCGTCTCGTGCGCTCCGCCGTCGGCGAAGGTGATGTTGCCGTTCGTCGACCAGAGCTCGTTTCCGCCACCGTCGAGGAGCGAGACCGTCGGCCCGAGGGAACCGTCGCTGCAACCGAAGCAGGCGATGTCGAAGGAATCGAAGGTCACGAAGAAGCCCGTGTCGGCGGTGAAGATCACCGACTGGGCGCGCCAGGAGACGTTCACGAGGTCGCCGTAGCCGGTGGTCCAGAGGACCTCGTCGCCCGTCGAGTCGTGCTCGACGGTCACGTTCGGCGTCGCGCCTTCGCTCCCGACGAGGTAGCTCCCGGCGGCCGCGGCGCCGCTCCCGAGCACGTCGGTGGTGGCGTCGACGACCCGGTCACCGTACTCCTGGGGCAGCAGCTGCGCGTTCGAGACCGGCAGCGGATTCACGTCGAAGGTCAGGGTGGTCGCGGCCGCCGGACAGGCGACCGACATCAGGAAGAGCGCAAAGAGGTACCGCATCGGATCTCCGGACCCTTCCCACGACCTAGTACAGCGGGTGGCCGGCCCGGCGGCTACGGGGCGAATCCGCCAGTTTCCTTCTCCTGCCGACGCCGGAGCCGGCCAGAAGGCGCCGGAGAGCGGCGTTTCGCCTCGCGGCCCCGTGCACCTGGGACTCCTTGCGCAGCTCCGGAGCCTACCGCGGCGCTCTTGCGGCACGCCGGTTGCAACTGCCTGGGGGAGGCCCCAACGCGGAGAAGCGCCATGACCGACGAAGCCAAGGCACGACGCGCCAGAGCGCTGGCCTTCGATCTCTGGATGCGCGATGCGGCGGTGGCCGCACCCGCGCGGCCGGAGCAGGAGCTGCTCGCCGAACATCACGTCATGGGGATGGCCATCGCCGCCATGGACGAAGAGGCGCGCCGGCTCGCCCACGGCGAACCGCTCCGGCCCGACTTCTGGCAGACGGTCGTCGACGTGATCGGGAACTTCGTGCATCGCGTGCATCGCCGAAAGGAAGAGGAAGCGTTCTTCCCGGCGCTGCATGCCTGGGGGCTCGTCGACGCCGAGCACTCGAAAGGATTGGAACGCGCACACCGGGCCCTCGGCCAGCTCACCCAGGAACTCTGCGACGGCGTCGGCGAAGGAGACTGGGAGAAGGTGTTCCGGGTCGTCGTGATCTATCTCGACCACATTCGCAGCCACCTCGCAGCCGAGGAGATCCAGCTCCTTTCCCCGGCCCTGGCCGAGCTTCCGGTCGAGCGGATCGAGCCGGTCCGGCTGCAGTTCCTCGCCATCGAACGCGAAGCCCTCGGCGAACGCGGACGGCGCAGCGTGCTGGCCGACACGCGGAGACTCTGCCAGGAGGTCGGCCTCGCCGAGCTTCACCACGAAGTGGATACCTGGTAGCGCGCCCGGAGCCGACATCGCCCGGGCCACCGTCGCCATGCGGCTGCTAACTTCGCGATCGTGACGCTCGACCCGACGCAGCCCGTCGCCCGGTCCAAGCCTCCGCGGCCTTCGCTCGAGCGCGACCTGCGCTGGGGCGAGCACCTGATCTACATGGAGGCCGGCGCGGAGCTCGCCGCCGCCGCTCCCGACTCGACGGAATCGCCCCGACGGACCGGGCTCGTCTTCTGCGCGCTGCTCGCGGCGGCCGCGCTCGCAGCGGAGCGCGTACTCGGCGGCAGCTCCGGGCCGCTGATGCTCGATGCCACGATGATCGCCATGCTGCTCGGCATCGCCCTCGGCAACACCGGGCTCGACCCGGCGCTCTGGCGGTCCGGCGCGCGCTGGGTCATGCGGGTCGTCCTGCCGGCCGGCATCATGCTGCTCGGCGCCCGGATGGATTGGAGCGTGCTCGCCGGCGTCGGCCTCCGCGGGCTCGCGCTTTCCCTCGGCGTGATCCTGCTGTCGGGCGCGGTCCTCTACGCGCTCTTCCGCTGGCGAGATCTCGACCCGCGCCTCGCCGCCCTGCTCGCGGCCGGCAACGGCATCTGCGGTGGCTCCGCGATCGTCGCCCTCGCGCCGACGATCGAGGCGGACGAGGAACAGGTCGCGCTTTCGACGTCGACCGTGGCGCTGCTCGGCCTGGTCACCATGCTCGCCCTGCCACCCCTGGGCCGGCTCCTCGGGATGGACCCCGTCGCCTTCGGCACCTGGTGTGGTCTCGCGATCCAGCAGACGCCACAGGTGATCGCGGCCGCCTTCAATCACGGGCCGGAGGCGGGCGAAGCGGCCACCGTCGTGAAGCTCGTCCGCATCGCTCTGCTGGCTCCGATCGTGTTCCTGGCGGGTCTCGCCTACCGGAAGCGCTTCGCTGCGAATCGCGAGCGTTCGGGCGGGCGGCCCTGGGCCTTGATCCCCAACTTCGCCGTGGGCCTCGTCGTCTTCACGGGGCTCGCCTCGTTCGGCCTGCTCCCGAGCGTGCAGTTCGGGTTTCCGCCGGATTCCGTTCTCGGTGAGCGGCTGGGCGCCTTCGATACCCAGGAGCTCGCGGTCTCCCTCTCGCGGCTCGCGCTCATCCTCAGCATGACCGCCGTCGGGCTCGAGACCCGCTGGGAGGCGCTGCGCCGCACGGGCCCGGCCGCCTTCACCGCCGCCAGCATCGGCGCCCTCGTCATCGTCGCCGCGAGTCTGGTAGCGACGTACTAGGTGGCGCTGCCGTACCGCTGGGGCGACCGGCCCGAGGACGAGGAGCCGCCCTGGGCCTGCGAGGTGCACGCCGCGGCGGACGCGGAAACCTGGGTGCGCGCCGTCGACGTCGACGCGCCTCCGGCGACGGTCTTCCGCTGGCTCTGCCAATTGCGCGCCGCCCCCTACAGCTACGACTGGATCGACAACCTCGGGCGCCGCAGTCCGCGCTCGCTCACCCCGGGCCTCGAAGAACTCGCCGTCGGACAGAGCGTGATGTCGATCTTCGAGCTGGTCGCCTTCGAGCCGGGCGTCCACCTGACACTCGCGACGCGCGGCCGGGGAGCGCGCCTGTTCGGACGTCTCCTCGTCACCTACCGGGTGACACCGCACGGGGAGGCGGGCAGCCGGCTGGCGGTGCGCCTGCGCGTCCCGAAACCCCGCGGCGTGCTGCTGAGGCTCGCGACCGCGGCGCTCGCCTGGGGCGATTGGGTGATGATGCGCAAGCAGCTCCTGACGCTGAAACGGCTCGCAGAAGGCTCCCTCCGCTGATGCGCGCCTCCGCAAATGGTTAACTTGACGGTTAACCATTTTCGTCGGATACTCGGGCGACCCCAACCCGGAGGCCGACCATGAGCCACGTTCCCAAGGACTGGACCCCGACCGCGAGCGCCCTCTTCTACGACGACCCGCGCGCGGCCATCGAATGGCTGGGCCGCGCCTTCGGGTTCGAGCCGCGCATCGTGGTCGATGGCCCGAAGGGCGAGGTGATGCACTCGGAGCTCGTCGCGGGCGAAGCCCTCATCCAGGTCGCGACGGCGGAGGGGCCCGGCGGCTCCGCCAGCCCGCGCGCGCTCGACGGCGCCTACACCCAATCGCTCTACGTGTTCGTCCCCGACGTCGATGCCCACTACGAACGGGCCAAGGCGGCGGGCGCGGAGATCACCCGCGAGCTCGAGACCCAGCACTACGGCGACCGCACCTACGGCTGCCGGGACTGCGAAGGCCACCCCTGGTTCTTCGGCCAGCGCGTCGACGACGCGGCCTGGGAGCGGGCCAAGGCCGAAGTGAAGGCCTCCTCGTGAGCGGCGCCATCGTTCCGATGCTGGCCTACGACGACGCCCCGGCCGCCATCGAGTTCCTGTGCCGCGCGTTCGGCTTCCGCGAGGCGTACCGCCTGCGCATGCCCGACGGCTCGGTCGGCCACGCCGAGCTCCAGCTCGGCGAGGGGCAGCTCCAGCTCGCGACGACGTGGAAGGCCGGAGGGATGTCGGCAGCGAAGGATCTGCCCGGGTTGCACGCCGCGCTGAACGTTCGGGTCGACGACGTCGACGCCCACCACGCCCGGGCCCGCGACGAAGGCGCGATCATCGCCGAGGAGCCGGCCGACCAGTTCCACGGAGCCCGCTCCTACCGGGCGATCGACCCGGAAGGCCAGCGCTGGATCTTCTGGCAGCCGAAGCGCGAAGTCTCTCCCGAAACCATGCAGGAGATCATCGACTCGGGCGGGGCGGGCGGATAGCCGTGGGAGCCGCCGAGCGCCTCGACGAGACCTTCGCCGCCCTCTCGGACCCGACCCGCCGGCGGGTCGTCGGCCTGCTGGGCCGCGGGCCGCGCCGCGCGAGCGAGATCGCCGACGCCTTCGGCATGAGCCGGCCCGCCATGAGCCGTCACCTGCGCACGCTTCGGACCTGCGGGCTCGTCGAGGAACACGCGGACGAGCTCGATGCCCGCGCCCGCGTCTACCGGCTCCGGCCCGAGCCCCTGCGGGACCTCGAAGGCTGGGTGGTCGAGGTCCAGGAGTTCTGGGAGCTGCAGCTCGACGCCTTCCGCCGCCACACCGAAGGCAAACGGCGCCGATGACCGGGCCGCTGATGGCGCGCGCCCGGACGCTCGTCCGCGTCCCACCGGACGAGGCGTTCGCCGTCTTCACCGAGGAGATCGATGCCTGGTGGCGTCACGGCGCGCGCTTCCGCCCGGCGATCGACGGCGAGCGGGGCGTCCTCGGCTTCGAACCGGCGGCGGACGGCGGACGCCTGCTCGAGCGCTATCCGGACGGCACCCACTTCGAGCTCGGCCGCGTGCGCGCCTGGGAGCCCGGGCGGCGCCTCGCCTTCGGGATGCGCGGCCGGGACTTCGAGGCCGAAGAATTCACCCACGTCGAGGTGCGCTTCGAGGCGACGCCGAGCGGCACCCTGGTGACCATCGAGAACACGGGCTTCGAGGCGCTCGGGGCCGGACATCCCGTCCGCCACGGCCAGGACGAAGAGGCGTTCCTCGGCTCGATGGGCCTGTGGTGGGGCGACGTGCTCGTCGCATTCCGCTCGGCCACCCATCGATCTGACCAATGAGTGGCCTCTAACTTTTCTATTTGTTGGATACACCGCCGAAGACCATTCTCCCCCTCGCGTCCGTAGCCGTCCGCCCGGAACCGTTCTGGGCGATCGGCTGGACGAAAGCGAAGGGAGCCTCGGCCCGTGGAACTCGTCCAGAACAACCTCCTGACACCGATGGTGCTGGCGTTCGTTCTGGGGGCCTTGGCGGCCCGCGTCGGAAGCGACCTCCGGCTCCCCGACGCCATCTACTCGGGCCTCTCGATCTATCTGATCTTCGCGATCGGCCTCAAGGGCGGCGCGGCCCTCTCCCAGGCTTCCCTCGGTGAGGTGGCGGTCCCAGCCCTGGCCGCCCTGGCCTTGGGTTCGGCGACCCCGCTCTGGTGTTACTTCCTGCTGCGCCGCATGGGCGGCCTCGGCGTCGCCGATTCGGCGGCGGTGGCCGCGCACTACGGTTCCATCTCGATCGTCACCTTCATCGCCGGAACGGCGTACCTCGACGCGATCTCCGTGCCCTACGAGGGATTCATGCCGGCCTTCGCCGCGCTGCTCGAGATCCCGGGGATCGTCGTCGCGCTGCTCCTGGCCCAGGCCGGACAGAGCGAGGAGCGCAGCCTGCGCGACGGAATGCACGAGACCCTGACCGGCCGGAGTGTCGTGTTGCTCGCCGGCGGCCTCGTGATCGGACTGCTCTCGGGCCCGGCCGGCCTCGCGAAAGTCGCGCCGTTCTTCGTCGAACCCTTCCAGGGCGCGCTCTGTCTCTTCCTGCTCGAGATGGGCCGGGTGGCCGCGGGCCGACTGGAAGACCTGCGAAGTTCGGGCGCCTTCCTGCTCGCGTTCTCGGTCCTCATGCCGATCCTGCACGGCTTCGCCGGCATCATCCTCGGCAGCGCGACCGGGCTCTCGGAGGGCGGCGCCTTCACCCTCGGTCTCCTCGCGGCGAGCGCCTCGTACATCGCGGCACCGGCCGCCGTCCGTCTCGCGCTGCCCGAGGCCAACCCGAGCCTGTACCTCCCGCCCGTCCTGGCGGTTACGTTCCCCTTCAACCTGACGGTGGGCATTCCGCTCTTCCACGCCTTCGCCCGCTGGTGGCAGGCCTGAGGAGACCTTCATGCTGATGACCCAGGTCAAGCTCGTGACGATCATCGCCGAGGCCGTCCTCGAGGATCTGCTCGTGAAAGAGCTCCGCACTCGAGGCGCGAGCGGCTTCACGCGGAGCGAAGTCCGCGGCGAGGGCTCGCGCGGCCGGCGCGTCGGCGACGTCGAGGGCGCGAACGTTCGCTTGGAGGCGCTGGTCTCCGCGGAGACGGCGGACGCAATCACGACGGCGGTCGCAGAACGCTTCTTCGAGAACTACGCCATCGTCGTCTTCGTGCAGGACGTCGCGGTCGTGCGCGGTGAGAAGTACGTGTAGTCGATGGAGTGGATCCTTCCCATCGTCCTCGCGACGGCGGTCCTGGCCCCGACAGCCCCGAAGCTCCTCGCCGATCGCGCCGGCCTCTTGCTCGCGCTCGTTCCGACCGGCGTCTTCCTGCACGCGATCGCCGCTCAGTTCTCCGTCGCCGTCGGCGACTACGCGGTCTTCCGCGCTCCGTGGATCCCGAGCCTCGGCATCGACTGGGCCTTCCGAACGGACGGGCTCGCCAACCTTCTGGTCCTCCTCGTCTCGGGGATCGGGGCGCTGATCGTCGTCTACGCTTCGGGCTACCTGCGCGGACACCCCCGGCTCGGCCGGTTCTACGCGACGCTCTTCGTGTTCATGGCCGCCATGCTCGGCCTCGCCACGGCGGACGACCTCTTCCTTCTGTTCGTCTTCTGGGAGCTGACGACCATCTCCTCCTTCCTGCTGATCGGCTTCCAGCAGGACCGGGAGGAAGCGCGGCTCGCAGCGCGCCAGTCGCTGCTCGTGACGGCGGCGGGCGGCCTCGCCCTCCTCACGGGCCTGATCCTGCTGGCCTCCGCCGCGGGAACGACGTCGATCTCCGAGATCACCCGGGCGGGCGACGTCGTCCGCGCCCACCCGCACTACGCCTGGATCCTCGGCCTGGTGGCCGCGGGGGCGTTCACGAAGTCGGCGCAGGTTCCCTTCCACTTCTGGCTCCCCGGAGCCATGCAGGCACCGACGCCGGTGAGCGCCTACCTCCACTCCTCGACGATGGTGAAGGCCGGCATCTTCCTGCTGGCGCGCTTCTCCCCCGCGCTCGGCGGAACGGAGCTCTGGTACGGGCTGCTCGGCGGCATCGGGGCCCTCACGATGCTGACCGGCGCGGTGATGGCTCTCGGCCAGGACGACCTGAAGCGGCTCCTCGCCTACTCGACCGTCAGCGTGCTCGGCCTTCTGACGATGCTCCTCGGGCTCGGCACCCCGATCGCGGCGCGCGCCTTCGCGGTGACGCTGCTCGCACACGCGCTCTACAAGGGCACGCTCTTCCTCGTCGCCGGAAACGTCGATCATGCGACGGGCACCCGTTCGCTCGCGAAGCTCGGCGGGCTGCGGAAGGCGATGCCCTGGACGGCGGGTGCCGCGCTCGCGGCCGGGATCTCCATGGCGGGAGCGCCGCCGCTCTTCGGCTTCCTCGCCAAGGAGACGGCCTACGAGGCCGCGCTCGAGGCGCCGCATTGGGCCGCGTTCTTCGGCATCGCGACGATCGCGACCGCGGTGTGTCTGGTGTTCGCGGCGCTGCGGGTCGGGTTCGAGCCGTTCCGCGGCGAACGGGGAGAGCTGCCGTCGGTGCCCCACGATCCGGGGCCGGCGTTGCGCACCGGCCCGACGCTCCTGGCCGTGGCGGGCGTCCTGGCGGGGCTCCTCGTCGGCCCCGCGGAACGCTGGATCATCGCGCCGGTGGCCACAGCGATCCTCCAGGAGCAGGCGCCCACGGGTCTCGCGCTCTGGCACGGCTTCACGCCGATCCTCGCCCTGAGTGCGCTCACCGTGCTCTTCGGGGTCGGGCTCTATCGCGGACGGAGGCGCGTTCTCGAACGCGCGCCTTCGGCAGCGCCCGCAGGGCGCGTCGGCCCCAACCGGGCCTGGGACGCCGGCTTCGCCGCCCTGCTCCGCATGGCGGCCTGGCAGGCGCGCGAGCTCCAGAACGGTTCCCTTCGCCGCTATCTGGCCATCACGCTCACGACCGGATTCCTCGCCACGGTCTGGGTGCTCGCGACGTCGTCGCCGAACGTGGCGTCGTGGTTCGACGGTCCGCCGCTCTCGAGCATCGGCGTGGCGTCGGGCTTCCTCGTGATCGGAGGCGCGCTCCTGATGCTCACCGCCTCGACGCCGCTCGTGGCGGTCGCCGCGCTCGGCGCGGTCGGCTTCGGCGTCGCGCTGCTCTTCCTCGTCTACAGCGCGCCGGACCTCGCGCTCACCCAGCTCGTGGTCGAGGTGCTGACGGTCGTACTGTTCGTCTTCGTCCTGCGGAAACTCCCGGCTTCGGCACCCGCACGCTGGACGCAGCACCGGCCGGGCGCGGTGGCCCTCGCGCTGGTGGCCGGCGTCACCATGACCACCCTGACGCTCCTCACCTTCCACCTGCAGGCAGCGGAACCGATCTCGGGCTTCTTCAACGAGTGGAGCGTCCCGGCGGCTCACGGCCGGAACGTCGTGAACGTGATCCTCGTCGACTTCCGCGCCCTCGATACGCTGGGCGAGATCACGGTGCTCGCGGTCGCCGCGCTCGGCGTGCTCGGCCTGCTCGCGAGGCGAAGGCTCGCCCTCACGAGGCGAAGGCTCGCCGCCGACCCGGGAGCCGCCTCGTGAGCACGTTGATCCTGCGAACGGCGACACGCCTGCTCGTCCCGCTGCTCCTCCTCTTCTCGCTCTTCCTGCTCTGGCGCGGTCATCACGAGCCGGGCGGCGGCTTCGTGGGCGGCCTCGTCGCGGCCACGGCCTTCGTGCTGATCGCCCTGGCCCAGGGGCCCGCGATCGCGCGTCAGGTGCTCCGCGTGCGGCCGACCCGGCTCGTCCCCTTCGGCCTCGCGACGAGCCTCACCGCCGGCTGCCTCGCCCTCACGCGCAGCGAGCCGTTCCTCACCGGGCTGTGGATGAAGTCCGCCGATGCCGTGCTGCCCCTCGGTACGCCCCTGCTCTTCGACCTCGGGGTCTACCTGACCGTGATGGGCGTCGTCCTCGCGATGCTCCTCGCGCTGATGGAGGAAACGCAGTGACGTTCCTCGTCGCGTGCACGGTCGGCGTGATCTACGCCGTTTCGCTGCTGCTCCTGCTGCGCGGGAGCCTCTGGCAGCTCCTGCTCGGCCTGGCCTTGCTGAGCCACGGCGTCCACCTGTTGATCTTCGCGGGCGCCGGCCTGGTACTCGGCGCGCCTCCGCTCGCACCCGAGGGCGCGACGGGTCCGCTCGCAGGAAGCGCCGACCCGCTCCCCCAGGCCCTCGTGCTGACCGCGATCGTGATCGCCTTCGCCGTCCTCGCCTTCGCCCTCGTCCTCGGCCTGTGTGCCGGAGAGGCGGGCGAGACCGACGACCTCGATGCCTACGGGGGCGAGCGGGGATGAGCGATCTTCTCCTCCTCGCTCCGCTCCTGATCCCGCTCGCCACGGCCACGCTCGGGGCCTTCGGCTGGGGGCGCGCGGCGCTGCAGCGAACGATCGGCGTCGCCGGCGCGGGGCTCCTTTTGCTCGCCGCCATCGCCCTGTTCCTCGAAGTCCGGAGCGCGGGCATCGTCGCCGTCCAGGTCGGAAGCTGGGCTGCGCCTTACGGGATCACGCTGGTGGCGGATCTGCTCGCGGCGCTGATGATCCTCGTCACCGCGGTCGTCGGCCTCGCCGTCGCCGTCTACGCGACCCACGAGGTCGACGAGACCTCGCTCGAAACCGGGTTCTTCCCGTTCTTCCACGTCCTGCTGCTCGGCGTCTGCGGCGCGTTCCTCACCGGCGACCTCTTCAACCTGTACGTCTGGTTCGAGGTCATGCTGCTCGCGTCCTTCGTCCTGCTCGTCCTGCGGGGCGGGCACGGCGCCCTCAAGAGCGGCATCACCTACGTGACGCTGAACCTGCTGGCCTCGGCGTTCTTCCTCGCCGCCGTCGGGATCCTCTACGGACAGCTCGGCACGCTGAACTTCGCCGACCTCGCGAACAAGCTCCGGGCGCCGGGCGCCGCCGAAGCCGCGCAGCCCGTCGCGGTCCTGTTGATGGTCGCCTTCGGCATCAAGGCGGGCCTCTTCCCGGTCTTCTTCTGGCTCCCGGCGGCCTACCCGACCGCGGGTTTCGCCGTCTCGGCCCTCTTCGCCGGGCTGCTCACGAAGGTCGGGGTGTACGCCCTGATCCGCGTCTTCACGCTGCTCTTTCCGATCGACGCCCACGGGCTCGCGCCGATGCTCGTCGCCGTGGCGGCGGCGACGATGGCGAGCGGCGTCCTGGCCGCGGCGTCCCAGGGCCACGTCCGGCGCATCCTCTCCTTCCACATCGTCAGCCAGATCGGATACATGGTCCTCGGCCTGGCACTCGCGACGCCCCTGGCCCTGGCGAGCGCCATCTTCTACGTGATCCACCACATCGTGACCAAGACGAACCTCTTTCTGGTGGGCGGCCTCATCGCCCGCGCGGGCGGCGGCGAAGCGCTCTCGGGCCTCGGCGGGCTCGCCGTGCGCCGGACGGGCCTGGCCATCCTGTTCGCCGTGCCCGCCCTCTCGCTGGCGGGCGTTCCGCCCCTCTCTGGGTTCTTCGCGAAGCTCTTCCTGCTCCGCGCGGGCGTCGAAGCCGAAGCCTGGCTGGCCGTGGCCGTCGCGCTGGGGGCGGGCCTGCTCACGCTGTTCTCGATGACGAAGATCTGGAGCGAAGCGTTCTGGAAGCCCGCACCGGACGGGAACGAGGCGCGCGAGCGCGACCTGCCCTGGCCGGCCCTGGGCGCGAGCGGCGCGTTCGCCCTCCTGACCGTCAGCCTCGGCTTCGGCGCCGAGGGCCTCTGGTCGGTCGCGGAGGAGGCCGCGATGCAGCTGCGCGAGCCGACCGCCTACCTGGGCCTGGTGCTGGAGGCACGACCGTGACCGGTTGGAACCTCGCCCTCGCCTTTCTCTGGGCTGCCGTACTCGGCGAGTTCACGCTCGGGAACCTCGCGGCGGGCTTCGCGATCGGCTTCGTGATCCTGGCCATCGCGAGCGAACTGTTCGGCTCATCCGGTTACTTCCTGAGGACGCTGCGGCTGATCGAGTTCATCGGGTTCTTCTTCGGGCAGCTCCTGCTCTCGAGCGTCCGCGTGACCCTGGACGTCCTGACGCCGCGCCACCTCGCCCAGCCGGGCATCGTCGCCATCCCGCTCGACGCGAAGACCGACGGCGAGATCACGCTCCTGGCCAACCTCGTCAGCTTGACGCCGGGGAGCGTGAGCCTCGACGTCTCGGGCGATCGCAAGACGCTCTTCGTCCACGTGATGTTCCTCGACGACGTCGAAGAGGTGCGTCGCGAGGTGAAGGAGGGATTCGAACGCAGGGTCCTGGAGCTTCTCCGATGACCGGCACCCTCGACGTCGCGGTCGGAATCGCGCTGGTCCTGTTGACCCTGGCGATCTGCACGGCCTTCGCGCGGCTCGCGCGCGGGCCGAGCCTCGCGGACCGCGTCCTCGCCCTCGACGTGATCGCCGCGACGATCGTGGTCGCGGCCGTGCTCTACGCGCTGCGGACCGGGCTCGCGGTCTTCGTCGACGTGGCGCTGGCGATCGCGCTGGTCACGTTCCTCGGCACCGTGGCCCTGGCGCACCTGATCGAATCCGGAGGATCGGAAGGGTCCGAAGGCCCGGGGGACCCGGAATGAACGAACTGATCGTCTCCGCCCTCGTGCTGCTCGGCGCCGTGCTCGTGCTCGTCGCGGCGATCGGACTGGTTCGCCTCCCGGACCTCTACACCCGGATGCACGCGAGCACGAAGCCGGCGACGCTCGGGGTGAGCCTGACGGTGGCGGCGCTGGCCATCCACTCCGGAGAGCTCGGCATCTCGATGCGGGCCCTGCTGATCGTCCTCTTCTTCCTGCTTACCGCACCCGTCGCGGCCCACCGGCTCGGCCACGCTGCGTACAAGGCCGGGGTGCCGCGCTGGTCGGGCACGGTGCGGGACGATCTTCAGGGTGTTTCGACGACCGAGGAGCCCTAGGCGGAGGCAACCGTGTTCACCATCTACGAAGAAGGCGTGCGAAGCTTCTCGGGGACGCTCGAGCGGCTCTACGAGACCCGGCGGGTCGAGGCCCTGACGGCGCCCGGGCGCGACGCACCGGACGCGGACGGAGACGAGGGCGCGAGCGGACGGGACGCCTCCGGTGCCACCGCCGAGCCGGGTGAAGGCGGCGCGAGCCAGACGCTCTCCCAGGCTGCGATCGCCGCCTACCGCAACGCGACGAAGCTCGGATCCCGGGAGCGCATCGTCCACGCGCACCAGGTGATGCGTCATCCCGTCGTCAGCGTCTCGGCGAATGCGGACGTTCGGGACGCCTGGCTGCTGCTGCGCGAGCACGGCATCCGGCAGGTTCCCGTGCAGACCCCGGAGGTCGAACTCCTCGGCATGCTCTCGGAACGGGAGCTGCTGGAGCAGCTCATCATCGAACGGGACCGGATCCAGTACGGGCAGGCCAGGCTCGTCTCCCAGGTGATGCACCGCGAAGTCGTCACGGCCGAGCCGGTGACCGACGTCCGGCGCATCGCCCGGGTCATGGTGGATCGCGAGATGACGGCCATGCCGATCGTCACCGCCGAGGACAAGCTCGTGGGCATCGTCTCTCGAGGCGACCTCCTTCGGGCGATGACGCGGACGCCTCCCCTGAACCTTTGGACCTGAGCGTCCTTTCACGCATCGTTAAAATCGATGCGATGGGTCTCAATTTTCTATTTTTCGAATCGAGACTCGCGTTCTAGCCTTCCTCCAAGAACGGAGGAAGACGCCATGAGCTCGGACTCGCTTCGGGATCGCACCGCCGCCCGCGAGGAGGCCTACCTTCGCCAGGCGGGCCGCGCCGCCTCGCGCCGAGCCGGTCCGAGCGGGCGCCAGAAGCTCCGGACCGAGCTCGCCGCCGAGCTCGAGATGCGGTCCGAGGACCCGATCCTCGACGAGCTGATCGACCTCGGCATCACCCCGGACACCGCCCCCGCCTTCGAAGCGCTGCCGCTCGTCGAGGTGGCGTGGGCCGACGGAGAGGTCCACACCGAGGAGCGCTGGCGCGTGCTCCGGGTCGCCACGGCCTTCGGGCTCGAACTCGGGCGGCCGGCCCACGCGCAGCTCGAACTGTGGCTGTCGCGGCCGCCGCCCCGCGAGCTTCTCGACGCCTGGTATCGGTTCGCCCAGGCGGGCCTGACTCGCTCGACGCCCCCTTCGAGCGTCCGGCGCGTCGTCGAGGGCAGCCACGAAGTCGCCATGGCTGCAGGGGGCCTGCTCGGCTTCGGTTCGGTCTCCGGGCCGGAGCGGACCGCGATCGCCCGCATCCACGAAGCCCTCGGCCTCGACCCCACGGGCCCGAACTAGGGACGATCCGCCCGAGCGAGGAGATCCGCCATGCACCCCTTCGAGAACATCCTCGTCTACGCCTCCCTCGAGGACGAAGCCTTTCTCGCTCTCGAGCAGGCGGCGTCCCTGGCGCGCGAGAACGGGGCCCGGATCACGCTGGTCCGCATCCTCGAAGGCGAGGGCTGGTTCACGCGTCGCGCGATGCCCGGAAGCGAAGTGGCGGAGATGCGAGAGCTCCTCGAAACGAATCATCGCAACATCCTGGAACGCCAGGCCGAGCCGCTGCGCGAAGCCGGGCTCGAGATCCGGGTCGACGTCCGATGGGGGCGCCCATGGCACGAACTCGTGAGCGCCGTTCTCGAGGATGGCCACGACCTGGTCGTGAAGACCGCGGAGGGGGCTGCGCGCGGGAGCGGACTCTTCTTCGGCTCGACCGCGCTGCATCTCATCCGCAAGTGCCCGTGCCCCGTGTGGATCGTCGGGAGCGTCGACGCAACCCGGTCCCCGCGCGTGCTCGCCGCGATCGATCCTTCCGAGGACGAGGTCCGCACGGCGGTCGCGAAGCGGGTCGTGAACCTGGCTTCTTCCATGGCGGGCGAAAGGGGCGAGCTCCATACCGCGACCGCCTGGCGGGCGGACGGCGAGCTCCTCCTGCGCAGCCGCATGCCCCTCGAAGAGCTCGACGCCTACGTCGGCTCGGTCCGCGACGAGACTCGGGGCGCACTCGAACGGCTGCTCTCGAGCGTCGGCGACCCGGTCGCGGCCGAGAACGTCCACGTCGTGAACGGGGAGGCCCGCGATGTCCTCCCGGCTCTCGTCGAACGAGAGGCCTTCGACCTCCTCGTGATGGGCAGTCTCGGGCGCGTCGGCATTGCCGGACTGCTGATCGGCGAGACCGCGGAAACGATCATCCGCTCCGTGCGCTGTTCCGTGCTCGTCGTGAAGCCGCCGGGGTTCGTCTGCCCCGTCGAGCCGCGCGGCTCGGCCGGATGAGACGGCCGACCCGTCGCCGCGCGGCAGTTCGGTTCAGGAGAGCATCCCGTCGCGGGCGGCCTTCGCGATCGCGGCGACGGCGGGGTGGGTGATGCGCCGCTCGACGGTGATGGCGAAGAACTCTTCGCGAACCTCTTCGGTCTGTCCGACGAGGTGGACGCCGTGCAGCTTCCGGATCTCGTCGCCGACGACGATCGGTGCCGCGAAGATGCCGGTCCCGTGCTGACCGAACACCTTGAGAAGCGCCGAGTCTTCGATCTCGGCGATCGGGATCGGACGCACGCCGACCGAATCGAACCACAGATCGAGGGAGTGCCGCATGGCGGTGTTCGAGGTCGGCAGGATCATCGGTGCGCCGTCGAGGCTCTTCGGAAATCCCTTGCGGAAGCGGCGGGCGAGGCTCGGCTCTCCGAAGAAGCCGACGCCGCAGCCCCCGAGCGAGTGATTGAACGCCTTCACCCGGACCGGCGGGCCGAGGGGCGCGTCGGTCAGGACCATGTCGTAGTCCTGGACGGCGAGGGCGGCGAGCAGGTCGTTCGTCTTGCCTTCGTGCAGCACGAGCTCGACCGGGTCCTCGAGCTCGAGGACCCGCTTCAGCAGCCGATGACAGATCAGTTTGGGAACGGCATCGGAGATCCCGACGAGGAACTTGGCCGGGCGGTTCGTGGGGCGGCCGCGCAGGGCGTCCTGCATTTCCCGCCCGAGCGTGAAGATCTCCTCGGCATAGCGGTAGACCATCTTCCCGACGTCGGTCAGCGCGAGGTTCCGCCCCTCCCGGACGAAGAGCTTCTCGTCGAGGGCCTCCTCGAGTTTCCGGATCTGCCCCGAGAGCGTCGGCTGCGCGAGCAGCAGCACCTCGGAGGCCTTCGTCACGCTGCCCTCCCGGGCCACCGTGTAGAAGTAGAGCAGGTGGTGGTAGTTGAGCCATTCCACGGCCATCTCCCTCTTCGAAAATCACGAAGATGAAAGCATACATTTCCTATTTGTGGATGGATTGCCGTGGTCATAATTTGCAGTGCGTAGAAAGGGAGCGCTCGTGCAGCTTCGAATTCGTGGGCGCCACATCGAGATGACGGAGGAGGCGCGCGAGGCCATCGAGCGAAAGGTCCGGCTGGCCCTCGGGCGGCACTCGGCCGACATCGACCGCGCCGACGTGACCGTCTCGCCGAGCGAAGCCAGGGGCTCCACTCGGAGGTGCAGCATTCGCGTGCGCCTCCGCCAGGGAGACCGACTGGCGATCGAGGACCATGCGGAGGACACTCCGTCTGCCGCCGCGGCAGCCATCTGGCGCCTGGAGCACCGCCTCGATCGGGAACGCTTCACGCGCTCGATGCGTGCCCCGAAGCGGGGAAGAGGCTTCCGGTAGGAGTTCCACCATGAAACGGATCGCACTGTTCATCGTCACCAACATCGCCATCCTGCTGGTCCTGGGGGTCGTCCTCCATCTCCTGGGCGTCAACTCGATCCTCGACGAGCAGGGCGTGGGCATCGACGTCGGCGCGCTGCTCGTGCTGTCCGCCGTCATCGGCATGGGCGGCAGCTTCATCTCCCTGGCCATCTCCAAGTGGAGCGCGAAGCGGCTCACCGGCGCGCGCGTCCTCGAGAACCCCTCGAACGCGACCGAGGCGTGGCTGGTCGAGACCGTCCGGAACCAGGCATCGGCCGCCGGGATCGGGATGCCCGAGGTCGCGATCTTCCCCGCCGCCGAACCGAACGCCTTCGCCACCGGAGCACGCCGCGACAAGTCCCTCGTCGCCGTCAGCGAAGGCCTGCTCCACTCGATGCCCCGCGAAGAGGTCGAAGCCGTGCTGGCCCACGAGGTCAGCCACGTGGCGAACGGCGACATGGTCACCCTGACCCTGGTCCAGGGCGTCGTGAACACGTTCGTGATCGCGCTGGCTCGCGTCGTCGGCTTCGCGGTCGACCGGATCGTCTTCCGCACGGAGGAGGGCCACGGCCCCGCCTACCTGATCACGTCGCTCGTCGCCCAGGTGGCGTTCGGGATCCTCGCGAGCCCGATCGTCTTCTGGTTCTCCCGCCAGCGGGAGTTCCGCGCCGACGCCGGCGCCGCTCGCCTGACCGGGCGCCAGCCGATGATCGCCGCCCTCGAGCGCCTGAAGCGAGGCGACGACCCCGAGCCCCTTCCCGAGGGCATGGCCTCCATGGGCATCTCCGGCGGCCGCGGGATCGCGCGGCTCTTCTCGACCCATCCTCCGCTCGACGAGCGGATCGAGGCACTCCGGCAGCTGGGCTAGCACTCCCGAGCGACCCCGATCGCCATCGCGCCCAGCCGCTACCCTCGTCCCGTCCCGCAACACCGCGGGGCGGGACGAGGAAGGGTGCCATGAGCGAATCCGAGGGATACACGCCGCCGAAGGTCTGGAAGTGGGATGCCGAGAGCGGCGGCCGCTTCGCGAACATCAACCGCCCCATCGCGGGACCCACGCACGAGAAGGACCTCCCGGTGGGCGAGCACCCGCTCCAGGTCTACTCGCTCGCGACCCCGAACGGCGTCAAGGTCACGGTGATGCTCGAGGAGCTCCTCGCCCTCGGCAAGGACGCCGAGTACGACGCCTGGCTGATCAACATCCAGGACGGCGACCAGTTCGGCAGCGGCTTCGTCGCGGCGAACCCGAACTCGAAGATCCCCGCCCTCGTCGACCACGGCTCGGCCCCGCCGACGCGCGTCTTCGAGTCCGGCGCGATCCTCACGTACCTCGCCGAGAAGTTCGGCGCCTTCCTGCCCGAGGACCCCGCCCAGCGGGCCGAGTGCTTCTCCTGGCTCTTCTGGCAGATGGGCAGTGCTCCGTACCTCGGCGGCGGCTTCGGCCACTTCTATGCCTACGCGCCCGAGAAGTTCGAGTATCCGATCAACCGCTTCGCCATGGAGGTGAAGCGCCAGCTCGACGTGCTCGACAGGAACCTCGCCGAACGCGAGTGGCTCGCCGGCGACACCTACACGATCGCCGACATGGCGACGGCACCTTGGTACGGGGCGCTCGTGCAGGGGCACCTCTACGAGGCGGGCGAGTTCCTCGAGGTGGCGTCGTACGAGAACGTGGTGCGCTGGGCCGAGGCGTTCCAGGCGCGGCCCGCCGTCGCGCGCGGCCGGCGCGTGAACCGCGTGTGGGGCCCGGAGGAGGAACGCGTGCCGGAGCGGCACTCCGCGAAGGACCTCGACCTGCCCTAGCTAGCTTCCCGGTCGCCGGCCTCGGCGGAGCCCGAGGAGCAGCGCGCTGACCACGAGGAGCACCGCGGCGGGCTCGGGGACCGGGTCGGCGCGGTAGAGGCCGCGGCGGCCGTCGGCGAGCTCGGCCCAGACGACGAGCTGCCCCGCGTCGTTCAAGCCCTCGGGCGAGAAGAAACGGGCGGAGACGACGCTGCTCCCATCGAGCGCTACGCCCGGAGCGAGCACCGTATCCACGCCCGCCCCGGTGAAGGCCTTCACCGAGAGGTCGAAGATCGTCTCGAAGGCCACCCAGCCCGCGTCGTTGATGGCGGCGGGGCCGAAGATGCCGCCCGCGCCCGACGTGAGCACCGAAGTGATCGTCGTGCCGTCGGAGACGAAAATGCCGACGTCCCCCGGGCCACTCGCGAGCCCGGCCTGGAACGCGATCTGGCCGAGGTCGTTCAGGGTCCCGAACGGGTTCACGAGCGTGCTGATCGTCGAGCCTCCGGCGGGGTCGCCGATAGCGGCCATGTCGGTGAGCGGGCCGCCGCTGCCGCGCTGGAGATCGTTCGAACCCCAGAATGCCACCTGCCCGAGGTCGTTCAGGGACGGTGCGCTGAGGTTCGGGAAGGGGCCGGGCTCGACCACGATCGGCACGGGTGCAGCGCCGTCACCCACGTAGATGCCGCGGCCGCCGGCGACGAGGTTCGCGGTGAAGGCGACGTCGCCCGAGGCGTTGATCGAGGGCGTCGCGGTGAGACTGCCGGAGAAGTCCGTGTAGACCACGCCGCTCTCCGCGATCGTCTGCGTGCCGCCGCCGTCGATGCGGTAGACGCCGCTTCCGCCCGAATCGAGGATGCCGACGAAGGCCACGTCGCCCGAGGCGTTGATCGTCGGCGTGCTGAAATCGTCGTAGCCGCCGGAGGTGTCGGCCACCGGCGTCACGGCTCCGGTGCCGTCGCCCGTGAAGATGCCGCGCCCTCCGGCATCGAAGTCCGCCCGGAACGCCACCACGCCGGACTCGTTGATGGCGGCCTGGTTGGGAAGGTTCGCGAGGGCGCCCGCGTCGTCGACGATGCGGGTGAAGGTCCAGGTGACGGCGGAAGCCGACGGAGCCGCCGCGAGGGCGAAGGCGATTCCCGCGAGGAAACGCAGGGCTCTCATGGAATTCCCTCCGGGCGCGGCCGGACGGCCGGGACGTTCGGAGGAAAGTGGTGGGACGGGGGCGAAAGTGTCGGAAAGGCCCGAAGGGCTCGGTAGACCTCGCGCTGGGCCTAGTAGACCTCGCGCTGGAAGATGACGGCGCCGTCGCCGGAGAAGACGCCGAAGGTGGCGCGGCCGGTCGGGTCGTCGTCGTGGGCGCCGTCCTGATCCCAGTCGAAGCGCAGCCACGCGAGGTCGTCGCCGGCCGCCGAGAGATCCTGACGGAGGTCGATCGTTCCCTGGTTTCCCGCGCCGGGGGCCGAGAGCGCGAGCCCGGCATCGCCGGCGGCGAGGGGAGTGTTGGCGAAGGTCGGCGTGCTCGCGAGGCTTCCCGGCGTCGGCGTCCGAACCAGGTTCGCGACGCCGAGCACCGTGCAGGCGTCCTGGAGATTGGCCGCGAAGTAGCCCGCTGCCAGGAAGGACTCGGCTCGCAGGGGAACGGCCAGCGGCAGGAGCTCCGAGCCGTGGGCGTTCTCGAAGGCGACCCGTCCCCAGCGCATCTCCTTCCCGGCGTCGAAGGAGATGCCGAGGCCCGCGGCCGCCTGTCCGAACCGCGCGGGGTTCGCCGCGTAGGCTGCGCCGTCGAGATCGACCACGTCGATGGAGAGCGCCACGTCGGCGTCGAAGGGTGCGGTCGGCGCGACACCGCGCACGAAGGAGAGGCCGCTTCCGGCGGAGAAGGTCAGCGTCGCGGTTCCGTCTCCGTTGTCGACGATCGTGGGGTCGGCCGTGGTCGCCGGGAGACCGGTCGTGTCGAGCGTGCCCGCCGCCGCGGCGTAGGCTCGGTTGGCGAGGGAGGCGTTCGTGAGGCGCATCCAGCCCCCGGTGTAGTTCCGCGTCGTGGTGTTGCCCACCGCCTGGGCCGTCGCCGTCAAGACGGGGCGGCCGCCGGTCATGAAGCCAAACGGCTCCCCCACGTAGCCGAAGCCGCCGGCGCCGCAGGCCGTGTCGAAGGTCGGCGCGTTCAGGGCGACACCGAAGTGGTCGGGTCGGAAGCGCCCGACCGTGCCGCTCGAGGTGCCGACGACGTCGCCTGCCCCGAGGTAGCTGCCATCGGCCACGCTCGCCTGGAGCGTGACGGCGCCGGCTTCGTCCCAGGAGGCCTGGGTGTTCAGGAAGGTCCCGGCGGTCCCCGTGACGCTGAAGGCGGTCCCGTTCCCGATCGCGCCGTCGTTGGCCGAGCCGTTGCGGCCGCCGGCCGGCGCGACGAGGGTGTCGGCGCGGAGCACGATCCCTTCCGCGGACGCCTCGTTGCCGTAGTTCGGCGTCACGCTGCCCTCGGAATCCCGCGCGTCCACGGTGACGCGGAAGGGCGCCCCCGCCGCGACGAACACGTCGCCCGTCGGCGTCGAGACGCCGGGGTTCGCGGTGAGATCCGGCCGGGAGACGTTCGTGATCACGAAATCCGCCGGTGACACCACGAAGAGGTTGGTCGCACCGCGGATTCCGCCCACCGGATCGGCGACGCTGGCATCCTTCAGTCCGATCTGGATGCGCCCGACGTCCTTGTACTTGGCGGCCACCCTCGCCTGGCCATTCACGAAGGTCACGTTCTGCGGGGCCGCGGCCCCCTCGCTCCCGGCGATGGTGCTGCCCCCGACCGTCGGCCGCACGGTGCCGGAGTTCGGGTCGGACCAGACGTGCCAGAAGGAGATCGGCTGGGTCCCCGTGTAGCTCTCGATCACGCCACAGGCGGGGTCGGTGGGCGTCGTCCCGTAGGCGGTGAGATAGAGCGGGAAGGACGTCCCGGCCGTCTGGTTGGGGACCGGGTCGTTGATCGTGCCCGGCGGCGGATTCGAGAGCGGGTTTGCGGTGACGGTGAAGCCGCTCGCACCCCAGGAGAGCGCCCCCTCGGAGTCGTCGTCACGGGCGCTCGAATCGTCGACGTCCACGACCTCGATGTCGATCGGCGTCGTTCCCTGCGTGTAGCTCAGGATGAAGTTCGCCTCGCCATCGTCGGCATCGGCGAACTCGTAGCGGGCGAGGCCGTCGTCCGCCGTCGCGTCCGTGAAGGTTCCGGCGTTCGCGCCGGCGGAGGTCCAGGTGCCGTTGCCGGAGCCGGTGTCGAGCTCGATCGTCCCCTGGTAGTCCGTCACGGGGTCCCCGGTGGCGTCCGCCGCGATCACGCGGACGCGCTCTCCCACGCAGTGGATCCCGGATCCATCGTGGGTGATCTCGAAGTGGTCGACGTCCGCCCCGCAGCTCCGGCTCACGTACTTCACCTGGACGTCGTCGACGTAGAAGCCCGACTCGGCGTTGGTGCCCGAGGCGATGAAGCGGATCCGGGTGTTCGCCGACGCATAGCTCGAGAGAGCGTAGGACTCGGAGACGGCAGAGGTGTTGGTGCTGGAGATCGTCCAGCGGTCGAGTTCCGTCCAGCTGCTGCCGCCGTCGTCGGAGACCGAGAGCACGATCGTCGACGAGCCCCGGTTCACGCCCTGGCGGTGGACGAAGGAGAGCTCCGGGTCCGTCGCGTCGCTCAGATCGAACTCGCGCTGGACGCCGCGGCCGGAGAAGCTTGCCGATCCGGTCCCCGAAGGCCGCCCGAAGCGGAGACAGTTACCGCTGGTGCAGAGGTCCCGACGGACCCGAGCGATTCCCGCGGACGGCCCGTCGCTCTCGCCGATCTCGAGCCAGTTCGTCGACCAGCCCTGACTTCCGCTGCTTTGGGAGTAGGAGACGCCGGGGAAGTTGTCCGCGACCGTTTCCGTGGCGCAGCCCGCCTTCACCTCGCTCCAGCTCGCAACGAATCCGGCACGGGTCACGGAACGGTCCGTTCGGTGGTAGAGCGTCATCGTTCCGGAGGTCGCGCGCAGGCTCGAAGGCAGGCTGCTTCCGGTGAGTCGGGCGATCTGCGTTCCGCCGTCGTAGACGTAGAGGTAGTCGTAGAACGACTCGTAGGAGAACGAAGAGAACGTCAGCTCGATGTCGCCGCCGGACGATCGGATGTCGAATCGACAGCTCTCCCGGTTTCGGTAGTTCCCGGAAGCGCCGCCCGAGTCCGTCAACGTGCCCGAGCTCGCGCTCGACGACGTATCGCGGCACATCGTTTCGGCGCTCGCGGAAGTCGCTGCGGCGAAGAGCGTCAGAAGGACGACGGAAACTCTCGCGATCGTGCGGCTCACGGTGTGTCCGTCACGGAGGTTTCGATCCGGCGCGAAGCATAGTCCCGGTCGCCGAAGCTTCCGCGGGTCGCGACGGAGGTGAGGCGATAGACGGTCCGGACCGCCTCCTCCGTGTGCTGGGTCGACGTGCAGCCGACGTTCACGGAGAAGCCTCCGGTCCCGCCTTCGCTGAGAGTGAACGCTCCGGATTGGCAGCTTCCCACCGTGAGCGTCCGATGGATGCCCCACTCGAGACCCGACTGGGCGGCCCAGTACGCGCGCACGCCGCCGAGGGCCAGGTTTCCCGTGCGCTGCTGAACACCGGACATCTTGGCCATGAACACGCCGGCGGTTCCGAGCACGACCAGCAGGAAGATCGCGCTCAGGAGGGAGAAACCCCGGTTGCCCCGCGCGCTCACGGCACGTTCCCCGCGTGCACCTGACGCATCAGCCGGATGTTCTCGCCGTCGGCGGTGAGGGTCAGGTCGAGCGAGACGGTCGCCGCGCGCTGGGTCGTGCCGGGCTGGTAGGTGAAGCTGCAGGCGCTGACCCGGCGCGTCACGAGCCCGGAGGTGGCCGTCGAAAGGGGCGCCACCGCCGGGTTCGTGGGCTGTGCCGATGCCGGGGCGTAGCCGGAGTAGCGGGTGAGGGTGCCGGCGGCGGCGTCGCACACGTAGCTCACGGGCTCGTCGACGACGTAGAGACGGCGCCCCGGAGACGAGAAGCGGAACTGGTGTGCGGCGGAGAGGTTGATCTGATCCTCGTCACCATCGTTGGCGACCGTGATCGTGGTCGTCGCGGGCGTCACGAGGCCCGGGTTCGCGCCGGTCGCCGCGTCCGACCAGACGAGCGCCGGGTTCGTCGTGTAGATCGCCAGGCGGTGGCCGGCGGCAAGCGGCGTCCCGTAGCCGAAGGAGAGCGAAGCGAACCGGCCGAGGACGTTCCAGCTCGTGTCACCGAAGAAGGAGATCACGTCGCTCGCCGCGGTGTGGTCCTCGGTGCTCGGGTTCGTGGCGGGGATGGCCCGGTAGCGGACCCCGTCGACGGTGTGGAGCAGCTCGAGGACCGTCCCACCCCCGGCCACGCGCAACGAGTTCGGCAGCGCACGCTGGACGTCCCGGGCCAGGCGGCGGGCCGCGAGGTCGGCGGAGTCGACGAGCATCGTCCGGCGCGCGAGATCGTTGTAGCCCTCCATGGGGCGCGTCATGAAGACGCCCACGCTCGCCGAAACGATGCCGCCCACGATCATCACCGCGACCAGCTCGACCAGCGTGAAGCCCGAGCGCCGTCCGGATCCCGAGCGCTGCCCGAATTCCGCGCGCACTAGTAGGCCGTCCGGTAGCCCGAGATCCGCAGATCGAGGCCCGTCGGATGGGTGACGTTGACGTCGACACGCAGCACGTTGGCGGAGCCGGTGACGCCGTTCAGATTTGCCGTGGTGTCGACGGTGACCGCCACGGTGTAGGCCTCGAGCCCGGCGACGGCGTTCCCGTCCTGGTCGACGGCCCCGACGTCGACCAGACCGGCGTAGTCGCACACGTCGTCGTAGAGGCTGCGGCTGGCTTCGGCCGCGCCGCAGACCGCCGCCGTGTCCGGGTCCGCGAAGGAGCGGAGCAGGATCTCTTCGAGGTAGGCCTCGGCCACGGAGAGGCCCTGGGCCTCGAGCATCGGATCCGCACTGTGGACCGTCGTGAAGTTCATGACCGAGAGCGTCCCGGAGAGCGCCACGCTCACGACCACCATCGAGATCACGAGCTCCGGCAGGGTGACGCCACGGCTTCTGCGCTGCGGGTCGCGGCGGGCGCTCATCCGCCGTCCACGTAGCCGGTGTTGCCGACGACGGCGATGCTCCGCGCCCCGACGGTGACGTTCGCATCGACGGGCGTGCCGACGCCGTCGACGGCCCGCCCGAGGGCGTCGAAGATCAAGGGGTCGACGGTGCTCGCGACGGCCACGCCCGTCGGCGTCGTTTCGGAGAAACCCACGGTACCGGTCGAAGGATGGTGGACGGGCTGGGTCCATGCGCCGGCGGTGCATCCCGTCCGCTGGGTCACGGCGTAGCCCCCGCCGGTGAAGTCGAACTGGACCGGACAGCCCGTGGCGATGGCGAGCTTCTGGGCGTAGCGGAGGCCCGAAGTGACGTCGTCGTAGAAGAAGCGCTCGCTGAAGTCCTGGACGCGGACGAAGCGCGGAAGGGCCGTCGCAGCGAGGACGCCCGCCACGACGAGCGTCGCGACCAGCTCGACCACGGTGAAACCCGATCGAACCCGTGGCGTGGTCCGTGCGAACTCGGAGCGATGCCGCATGTCCCGCGGGCGAAGTGCCACGCAGCCCCTCCCGTGCCGGCGGACCGCTACGGAACGGTGATCGTGACCGCGCCCGTATCGTGGTCGTAGGCGACGGTGCGCCCGGCCGCGGCACGGAGCGTGAAGGTGCAGGTCGGATCCGCGTAGGTCGCCTGGTAGTCCTCGGTGGCACCGGTCGCCGCCTGGGGCGAGCCCGGCGTGAGGATCGCGTTCCAGAGCTGCGCGCACTCCGCGGCGCTCACCGTGTTGTCACCGGTGGTGTTGTTCTCCGGATAGCCGGCGTCGGTCACACCGACGGTCTGGCCCCCCTCGAGCGTGACCTGGTTCACCGTGGCGGTTCCGCCCGCGACCAGCCAGGCCGAGTGCGTGAGGTTCACCGCCGAGGCGAAGGCACCGCCCGTCGACTCCGTGCTGGCCGAGTAGGCATCGTTCTGCAGATTCACGAAGCGCGGCAACGCGACCGAAGCGAGAATGCCGACGATGACCATGACGACCACCATCTCGACGATCGTGAAACCCTGATTCCGACTCTTGCGTTCCATCCGGCTGATCCTCCACCCAAGCGCAACGGATCTCCGCGATCCGGACACTGTGTGATCGAAGTCGCTATCGGAAGGACCGATTTTCGGCTTGACTCGGAATGAGTCGGGTGAACCCTGCAAATGCGGCAGGGAATCCCCCAGGATGGGCCGTCGGGTGGATCCTTCACGGCCCCTCGTCAGGTAGGGACGCCCTCTCGCGGGCCCGAAGCCGACGGAGTTCGGCCGCCGCCCAGCGCGCGCGCTGCGGGTCGTCCCCGTTCGCCAACTCCGAGAGGCGGACCGCCGCCGCGGCGTCGCCGAGCGCGCCCAGGGCGACGATGGCGGCCCGCGCGACGCCATCGTCCGGATCCGCAGAGGCACGCACGAGAAGAGCCCGGTCGGAGCGGGCGCCACGGCTCGCCTGGGCGCGGACCGCCGCGCGGCGGACGCCCGGGTCGACATCCCTCGAGAGCGCGTCGTACCACTCGGCCAACCCGGGAAGCGCCGAGCTGGCCAGGGCGCGGGCGAGCACGATGCGATCGGCCGGCGCCGTCGCGGCCCGGAGCAGGGTTTCGGTGTGCTTCGCATCGTCGAAGCCCGGCGCGCCTTCGAGGATCTGTCGCACGCGGGCTCGGCGCCCGATCGAGAGCCCGGGATCCGCGATGAAAGCGGCGAGACGCGCGACGTGGCCGGGATCGTCGAGCACGCCGCGGATCGTGCGCGCGCCGGCCAGCTCGCCGAGGGCGTCCCCTTGCAGGCGAGCGTTGCCGGAAGCGAGCCCGGTGGCGATCAGATCGACGAGGCCCTCCGCGTCCTGCCCGCCGCCCTCGACCCATGCCCGCCAGCCGCGCGCGAGCGAGAGCGTCGTGCCCCCCTCGACGTGCCACTCGTCTCCGGGCCCCTGCTCCGTGAACCAGGCGAAGCGCTCCGTGTGCCGCTCGAACCCCGTCCGCTCCGAAGTCCGCTCGAGGCATACGACGGCGCGGTCGCCCCGTGCGAAGTCCGGCATGCCCTCGGCATGGGGAAAGAACTCGACGCGCTGTCCCGCTTCGAAGGGCCCGAACAGGGGAGCCAGCACCTCGACGCGGAAGAACTCCTGACGGTCGCCGCCGCCCTCGAAGACCTCGGGCCCCGTTTCGAAGGCGGCATGGATGCAAGCGTCCGAGTGCTGGACGTACTGCCGCAGCGAGGCACGGGACAGCACGACGTGCCCGAGCGCGGCCGGCGCCGAGGCGAGCCACAGCCCGAAGACGAGGAAGCGAAGCAACGCCCGGCGTGACCTACGGCGCGGTGGCGTCGATCAGCGCACCGATCCGACTCTGCAGCTCGGGGTCCGCCGCCGGTCCGAGATTGTTCTGCATGGTCGTTCCGCAATCGAGGGTCGCCGCGGCCGGGCAGAGGTTCGCGTTTCCGGTCAGGACGAAGACGACGCAGGCGAAGCAGGTCGGGTTGTACTTCGCCTCGGGCATCTGGTAGCCGATCTCGTCGTTGCCGAGCCCCACGGTGAAGCGCGGCCCGTCGCCGAGCTGCTCCCGGTAGAGGTTCGCGATCTGGGGGTCGACCTCGTTCGGCGTCACCACGAAGCTCGCCTCTCCGACGCGGACGACGCCGACCTCGGTCTCGACCACCGGGATGCCGTCCACCTCGATCAGCTCCCGCCGGCCGAAGATGCCGAGTTCGCCGCCGAGCACCGCGAAGTAGGGGTTCTCGACCTCGAGGAAGAACGCGTCGGTCGCCACGTCGATGGGCGCCGCGGCGCGCCAGAAGAAGTGGGTCTCGAGGGCGTCGGCCACGCGCCCGGCCAGGATCTCTCCCATGCGCTCGGCGAACTCGAAGGTGCGGCGCGGCACCGGGTCGCCGGTCTCGGCATCCGGCACGTCGACGTCGAGCGGGCCCTGCAGAACGCCGAGGTCCGCGCTCACGTAGATCGCCACTCCGCCGTACTTGGCCTCGAGCTTCTCCCGCATGTAGTGCGGGAAGTCCGAGGTGATGGCCGTATTCCCGCTGCCGAGCGCCTCCGGGTGGCTCGCGTAGTTGACCACGGTGGCGATCGTCTCGCGCAGCGGCCGCAGATCCGGGAAGGGGCCCCGCCAGAAGAGCCAGCGCAGGAGCGCGCGGAAGCGGTCCTGCGGAGAGACCCAGCGGCGGAGCTGCATCACGGGCAGCGAGGTGTTCAGGATCGGGCCGTCGTCCCCTTCGATGTCGAACACGCCCAGCCCGAAGAAGGAGAGGTCGATGGTCTGCGCTTCGAGGATCTTGCCGTCGGCGACCAGGTCGGGCCACTCACCGAGGGACGTCCCGTTCGTATCGCCGGTGGCGAACTTCACCGCCGCCGGCACGAGCGCATCGTCCGCCTCCTCGACGCACTGGACGACGGCGTCGTTCACGAAGTCGAGGTAGCCCTCGTCGACGCCGGTGGTGGTTTCGTCGGGGCCCCACAGGCCCATCGTGTCCGGGCCCTCGTGGTTGTGGGTGCTCGAGACCATGACGTAGTCGAAGCCGCGCGCCGGGTCGACGAGGCTGCGGATCGTCTGGACCTCGTTGTTGAAGTACCCGACCAGGTCGAGCGTGACCATCGCGATCTTCGTGTCACCGGATTCGAGCACGACGCCGCGCGCCCAGATCGGATCGTTCACGGAGGTGGCGTGCCGGTCGTTCCCGAAGCCCGCCATGTAGATCGGATCGGTGTGGTTCTCGCCGACGACGGGGGTGATGTCGACCGCGCACGCGGCCGCACGCAGCGGGGCCTCGTCGTGGCGAGGCGGGATCACGTGCTGGCAGGACGAGCCGAGCAGCCCGGCAGAGAAGACGACGATCGAGACGAAGAGAATCGGCTTGCGAGCACCCATGAGAACCTCCGCAGATCGGAGCATTCTACACCCGCGTGCGTCGTTTTTTCGCCTGGAGAATCCGATCCCCGCGGGTCAGCGCGGCTGGACCGCCTCCGCGTAGAGCTCGGCCAGCTGCTCCGCGTCGTCCGACGTGACCGAGAGGTCCCGGAGCCGCCCGTCACTCAGGCCGTAGATCCAGCCGTGGAGGGTCAGCGGCTGCCCGCGGCTCCACGCGTCGCGCACGACGGTGGTCTTGCTCGCGTTCACGACCTGCTCGACCACGTTGAGCTCGCACAGCCGCTGGTGGCGCTTCGCGGTGTCTCCCGCGCTCGCGAGCTGGGCCTCGTGCTTCGCCAGGACCGAGTGCACGTGGCCGAGCCATTCGTCGACGAGGCCGTGGCGCTCTCCCTTGAGCACCGCGCCGACGCCGCCGCACCCGTAGTGCCCGCACACGATCACGTGCTTGACCTTCAGCACCTCGACGGCGAACTGCATCACGGAGAGACCGTTCAGATCCGCATGGGCGACGATGTTCGCCACGTTGCGGTGGACGAAGGCCTCTCCGGGCTTCAGCCCCACGACCTGGTTCGGCGGCACCCGGCTGTCCGAGCAACCGATCCACAGGCACTCGGGGTGCTGTTCCCTCGCCAGCTCCTCGAAGAAGTGCGGGTCTTCGCGCTCGACGGACTCGGCCCAGGCGCGGTTGTTCTCGAAGAGTTTCGGTAGGGAGCGCATCGCTGTCCCCTCTCATGGGAGATCGGTGGAACCCGGGCTCGTATAGCAAAAGTCCGGGCCCCGGATCTCGCGCGGGCGCAGGCCGCTAGCTGGGGCGGCGGAGACGTGCCGAGGCGAACAGGGCGCAGACCCACCCGAGGAGGCCCGTCGGCTCGGGCACCTCGCTCAGCGTGACGTTGTCGATCAGCATGGCGGTGGCTTCCCCGTCCGTATGGCTGTCGGCGACGAAGAAGGTCAGGGTGTGGCTCCCCGCGGCGAGAGCGATCTCGTAGTGGGCGAAGCCGGTCTGGCCGTTGAAGACGCTCTGGTCTGCGAGGGTCGGAACGCCGAAGGCGGCGTCCTGGATGAACTCGGCGGTGAAGTCCGCCGCGGTGAGAGGCGTCGCCGTGCCGGTGTAGGGGCCCTGGGTGACGGCGAAGAGCAGCGCGTAGAGGCTCGGGTCGTCGACGGCGCCGAGCGCGACGCCGAGCAGGTCCGGCGAGCCACCCGGCTGGATCTCGGCGGTCAGGAAGTTCAGGTCGAAGCCGACCACGGCGGGCCCCGCGGTGGTCACGTCGATCGCCAGCGAGGAGTACTCGCGCTCGGGAGAGCCGTCCCCGTCGAGATCCTGGAACGAGAGGTTCGAGGGCAGCTCGTTCCGGCCGGTCGTGATGTATCCCATGTACGCGCCTCCCGCGGGCGCGATGGACGGCGTGAACAGGCTCGCGGTGGCGACGGCGCCCGAATCGGTCAGGACCCAGGGCGAGAAGTCACCGGTCTCGAAATCTCCGTTGACGATCGGTGCCGCCGACGCAGGGGCCGCGGCGAAGAGCCACACCAGGACGAGACGGACGCTCCTACGCATGGCGTGATCCTCGCACGGAAAGCGCGCGGCGCCTAGCGCCTCCGGCGGAGCGCGGCGGCGATCCCTCCGAGCAGCAGGAGCGCGGCGTGGGGCTCCGGGACCTCCGCGACGGCGCGGACGCCGAGGTTCCAGGAGAAGTCGCCACTGAGGTAGTTCCCGACGTTGCTGTCGAGGAAGGCCGTGAAGGAGCCGGAGTCCGTGAACATGAGATCGTCGCCCGGCGGAAGCGTGCCGAAGTTCAGGATGTCCGTTCCGAGGAATCCTTCCGCCAGGACCTCGTCGCCGTTGTCGTCCAGGAAGAAGACGAGGTCGTCTCCGAGGAAGGCCGTGGCGTCGTCGAAGTCGCCTTCCTCGACCAGCGTGATGTCGCGCGTGTAGCTCCAGCTCCAATCGAAGAAGAGGTCCTCGCCGGCGTCGCTGCTGATCCCGAAGGACCACATGAAGTCTTCGAACAGCTGGGCCTCGCCGAGGCTCGTCACCGTCGCGGTCTGCATCTGCACCGTGTTCACCGAATCGCCGATGGCCATGCCCTCGAAGCTGTCGAACATGTCGAAGGGGCCGCCGCTGTAGGACGGCGTGGTCGTGGAAGCGACGCTGCCGGTGCCGGTCTCCATGGACGACGAGGGGCCGTCGAAGAAGAAGCCGTCGATGAAGATGTCTTCCAGGATGAAGGGATCGACGCTCTGGCCGGTGTCCGCGTAGCGGATGTCCTCGAGGGTGAAGGTCAGGTCGAAGGTCTGCGCGGCGGACGTCAGGGCCTGCGCGGGGGCGGCACCGAAAACGAGCAGCGAGACGGCGAAGGCCGCCAGGATCGGCATGCGATGGGAGCGGGAGCTTGACACGGGAAGACCTCGGCGAGCCCTTCCCAAGGCAGCGCGGGGAGACTACCACGTCAGCCCGGCGGTCCGGAAGCAGAAACCGGAACCGAGGCCCGAGAGGCCCCCGCGGGGAGCCTGGAACGCCCGGCTCCGTCCTGCGAGGACCCGGCGCTAGGATCGCCCCATGACCGCATCCCCCGAGACCGCCCCGAAGCTCCGCCTCTTCCGCGAGGCCATGGGCCTCCACCCCTTCCGCGAGCGCCTGGCCCAGACCCTGATCGCCCTGCGCGGCCAGGAAGACGTCCCGCCGACGAAGTTCGGACTCTCGAGCCTGCGACAGCTCCGGCCCCGGATGGCCGTGCCGCTCTGGCGCGGACGGTTCGTCGTCCCGCGCCGGGCGATCGTGACCAACCTCTTCAACCATCGGCAGACGCCGATCGAACTCGGCTGGTCCGTCGAGAAGACCCAGATCGAAGACTTCCGCGGGCGCGAGCTGACCTACGACAGCCACAACGGAACCGACTTCTCGATCCCGGTCGGCACGACGGTCCTGGCGGCGGCACCCGGCGAGGTCGTCCGCGTGGTGAGCGAGTTCAACCGGGGAGGGCTGAAGATCTTCCTCGACCACGGCGAGGGCCTGATGACGAACTGCGCCCACCTGGCCCGCCCGCTCGTCCGGGTGGGGCAGCGCGTGGCCCGCGGCGAGCCCATCGCCATCTCCGGCTACAGCGGGCTCGACTCGCTCGTGACCTTCCCGTTCGGCGTGCCCCACGTCCACTTCAACACCTGGCTGAACGGCGAGCCCGTCGACCCGTTCCCCCACGGCGGCGAAGCGAGCCTGTGGCGGGCGGGGGCTCTGCCGGAACCGGCGCGTGGCAACGAACCGGACGAGACCTTCGAGCCTTCGGTCTACTCGGAGGCCGCCGTCCGCGAGCTCGTGGAGGGCTGCCGCACGGCCTCGGTCCGCGAGGAGCTCGCGCGCATCGAGCCCCTCGGGGTGCGCGCCGGTCGCGCCATCATCGAGTCGAACTACTACCCGACGCGCTTTCCGAAGCGCCCGAACCCCTACGCCGAACACCACCCGCGCCGCGGCCGCCTCGACCTCCCCTTCCCGGCGGAGGCCTTCGACGGGGTCGTCTTCGCGGACGATCTCTAGGAGACCCCGGTGTCGGCCTCCGCCGCTCCGCCCAGCGGCTCGGGGTCACAGACGTCGCCGAGACCGTCCCCATCCGCATCGGCCTGTTCCCCTGCGTCGAGGGGGCGTACCGGGTCGAAAGCGCGGGGGCACAGGTCTTCGTCGTTCTCGAGGCCATCGCCGTCGGAGTCGAACCAACGAAGCTCTCCGGTGTATGGCGTCGAGCCGGAGACCGAATGGGCGCGCTCGGGGTGGCAGGTCGGCTCGTCATCCGGTGTCCCGCAGTAGAAGAGCGGGTACGCGTCGCCGACGGCGGCATCCAGCTCCGCCAGGCTCATGCCGAGCTCGTCGGCGATGCACAACGCCTTCTCCGCGCCGCAGACCGCAAGGCTGTCGCACGACTCCGGCGAGAGGGCCGCGAGCAGTGAGGCCTCACCGTAGAGTGGTTCCCCGCCGCGCAGCACGAGCAAGACGCGTTCGGGCCCGGCCGAAACGGCGGCACGGTATCCGCGCCGGCCCGCGCCGTCGAAGATCGCGACGTCCGCCACGAGCCCGGGGGCCAGGGAACCGATCGCGTCGTCCACGGCCACCGCCTCGGCAGCGTTCGCCGTCACCATCTTCCATAGTTCGTACTCGCCGAAGTGCCGATCCAGCCGCTGCCGGTTCCACTCCGAAGCACAGCGCAGCTCGCGCTGGAGGTTCATCGAGCCGGTCGCGAGCCAATCGGTTCCGAGCGCGACGTTCACGCCGAGCCGATCTGCAAGCGCCACGGACGCGGTGTCTCCGTAGAGACGAACGTTCGAGCGCGGCGACCAGACCAGCGATGTCCCCTCGGCCGCCATCTCGGCGTAGTCCGCAGCCTCGAGCCCCGTGGCGTGGACGTAGGCGCTTTGCGACTCGAGCAGGTCCTGCCCGCCGCCGACGGTCTCCCGGGTGCAGAGAAACTCGTTCCGGGCGTTCGCGTCGATGCCTTCGCCGAGGTGCGGAACGTAGGCCTCGAAGAAGGAAACGAGGAACGCGGTCTGGATCGACGGGTAGTCGCAACCCGAGGCGAGCTGCTGCCCCGCGGCGTCCCCGAGCGGGAAGGTCTCCCGGAAGATCACCGGTTGATCGAGCCCTTCCTGACCGCTGCCATCGAGATTGCGCAGCAACCCTGGGACCGTCGACGCCCCGACGATCGACGTGGTTCCCGCCAGGAGATGTCGCAGCTCGCCCCACTGCTGCTCGGCGAGGCTCGCCTGCCCCGAAACGGAGATCGCCGTATGCCCGTTCGCCCCGATGCGCCAGTCGTGGCGGTGTTCGTAGCGCTCGCCGGAATCGGGGACGGGCGGCGTCTGGAAGCTCAGATGCTCGTGGAGATTGATCAAGCCGGGCGAAACGGCCGCCTCGGGGCAGACGAGCTCCGTTGCCCCGGAGGCCTGCTCCGCACAGTCACAGCCGACACAGCCGATCACGCCGGACCCGTCGACCCAGAGCTGGCCCCCGACGTAGAGCGCATCGACGCCGAAGACGTCGCCCCGCACCAGCAGGCCGTCCCCGCCCGGCACGACGGTGCAGGCGTCTTCCGCGAGGGGTTCGAGCACTTCGCAGACGACCCGGTCGGGAGCACCCGACCCCGAGGGTCCACTGCAATCTCCGCTCGAGAGGAACAGGAGCAGAACCATCCACCACAGCATCACGGGGATTCTCTCAGAGGCGGGGGCGGGAAGCCAAACGCCTCGTGCCACCCGTCCGGGTCCGCGGCGGACTTCTCCTGCACGAACGGGCGATCGGCTCTACTCTTGCCGGGTCCCCTTCCCGAGGAGGAACCCCATGCGCCGCTTCCACTGGCCGGTCCTCGGAGCCCTCGTCGTCTCCCTCGTCGCGCTCCCGGGTGGGGTTCACGCCGAGGATCCGCCGAGCGCCTTCTCCGAGTCCTCGCAGATGACGAAGCAGAAGAAGGTCCCCTTCAAGAAGGCCTGGTTCGCGCCCGGCTGGAACGGGCCCGAGCGGACTTCGATCGTGATCGCGCCGGTGGACACGCGGCTCGTGAAGCAGACGAGCTGGTGGCGCAAGGCTCACGAGAAGGGCAAGACGGCCGAGCTCGCGGAGGATCTCCAGGAGCTCGCGGACTTCACGCGCGAGGAGTTCCAGGACGCCTTCCGGGAAGACGACGAACGGCGCTTCGCCGTGCTCGATTCACCCCAGGCGGGCTCGGTGATCTTCGAGCTCGCGATCGTCGACGTCGAACCGAACAAGAAATCGCTCGGGGCGATCGGCCTCGCGGCGACGATCCTCTCCGCGCCCTTCGGCGTCGCGATTCTCGCCAAGGAGGGCGCCAAGGGCGGCGTGGCCATCGAGGGGCGGATGAAGGACGCCCAGACCGGAGAGGTGATCGCCCTGTTCGCCGACCGCGAGGGCGGCAAGTTCGCACCCATCAACGTGGCCCGGGCGACGGCCTTCGGCGAGGTGCAGAAATCGATCCGGGAATGGTCCGAGCAGTGGGTGAAGGTCGTGAACGCCGAGCCCGGCGAGAAGGTGAAGGACAACAAGCGCTTCACGCTGCGGCCCTGGTGATTTCCGTCGAGACCGGCCGCACGCCCGCCGAGGCGACGCGCTAGCGTGGCCCTCCCCTGGAAGGTGCTCGAGCGCCGTGCCACCCCGGACGGCGAGCTCGAACTGCGCCAACGCGGCGACGAGTATCTGATCTGCATCGGCGGCCGCATCCTCATGAACAGCCACAACAGCCTCTCCGAGCGCGCGCTCGCCGAGCGCGGCTGTGCGGCCGTCGCCGAACGTCCGGCCCCGCGCGTCCTGATCGGCGGCCTCGGCATGGGCATCACCTTGCAGGCGGCCCTGGCCTCGCTCCCGGACTCGGCGAGCGTCGAGGTCGCGGAGCTGAACCCGGTCGTCGTCGAGTGGTGCCGCGGGCCGCTCGCCGCGGTGAACGGCGCCTGTCTCGAGGACCCGCGCGCGACGGTCCGCCAGGAGGACGTCGCCCGCACCATCGGAACCAGCCGCGGCCTCGATGCGATCCTGCTCGACCTCTACGAAGGCCCCCACGCGAAGACACCGCGCAAGGACCCCTTCTACGGAAGCGAAGCGATCCATCGCACGCGGGCGGCCCTGGCGCCCGGCGGCGTCTTCGCCGTGTGGGCCGAGGATCCGGACGCCGCCTTCGAGAACCGCCTGCGCAAGGCCCACTTCGAGGTCTCGCGCTTCCGGCCGGGGCGCGGCGGCCGGCGGCACGCCGTCATGCTCGGCCGCCGGCGGGATGGCTCCTGACACGAGGCTGTCAGCAGGAGCGTGGCATGCTCCCGCAGCCCGAAACCTTCGACCGAGGAGAAAGACATGATTCGTCTCGTCACGCTCCCGCCGGCCTTCGGCATGCGCAACATCAGCCCGTTCTGCCTGAAGATCGAGATGCTGCTGACTTCCCTCGGCCTCGAGTTCGACATGGCCGAGGAGGGCGACCCGCGCAAGGCGCCCAAGGGCAAACTCCCGTACCTGATCGTCGACGGCGAGCGGATGCCGGACTCGGAGCTCATCGTCGAGTACCTCGACGGCATCACGCAGGGGCAGGTGTACAAGGATCTGAGCGAAGAGCAGAAGGCGCGCGGGCTCGCCTACACGCGCCTCGCCGAAGACCATCTCTATTGGCTGATGGTCGCGAGCCGCTGGCTCGACGACGCATGGTGGCCGAACGTCGTCGACGGATTCTTCGGTGGCTTCCCGGCGCCAATCCGGCCCCTCGTGACGCGCCTGGCCCGGCGGCAGGTCCGGCAGACCTACCAGCTCCACGGCCTCGGGCGCCACACCCTCGAGGAGCAGCGCGGCTTCGCGCGGAGGGATCTCGCGGCGCTTCAGGCCGCGGCCGAGGGCGACGGTTTCCTGCTCGGCAGCGAACCGAACGTCCACGACTTCGCCGTTGCCGGGCTTCTGGCCGGGCTCTACGACAACCAGCCGGCCACCTGGATCACGACCCTCGCCGAGGAGTACCCCCGGCTGAAGGCCTACGCCGAGCGCGTCCAGGAACGCGTCGGGGTGTACGGGCGGTACGTCTAGCGCGGCCGCCGGCTCAGTGGTTCCACCACGGGCGGTCGGTGAAGGAACGCAGATCGAGTTCGTGCGTCCAGACCGAGCGGTGCTGCTGCGCGAGGTGCAGGTAGGTCTCGGCCATCTTCTCGGGGAGCAGCAGGCCGTCGTTCTCGAGGCCGCGCGCTTCGCGAAGCTTCTGGAAGTTCTCGGCGCCGAGCATCTTCCCGAGCGTGTCCGGCGCATCGACGGCGCCGTCGACGAGGATGTGCGCGACGTGGATGCCCTTCGGCGAGAACTCCGCGTTCAGCGTCTGGCAGAGCATGCGACGGCCCCCCATCGCCGCCGCGTGGGAGTGCTGACCGGCGTTGCCGCGCACCGCGGCGGTGGCGGAGGTCACGAGGATCGTGCCCTTCCCGCGCTCCTCCATGCGGGGGCAGAGCGCCGATGCGGCCCGGAAGAGCGCGAAGGTCGCGAGGCGCCAGCCCAGCTCGAAGGCCTTGTAGGAAGTCGAGGCGAGATTGCGGTCACCGATCTGCGCGCCCAGGTTGAAGACGAGCACCTCGATCGGCCCGATCGCCGCTTCGACGTCGGCGATGCGGTCTTCGATGGTGTCGGGCTGGGCGGCGTCGAGCAGGAAGCCCGTGGCCGAGCCGCCGTCGGCCTCGATCTGTCCGACGAGGGCGTCGAGACCCTCCTGGTCGCTCCGGCGGCACAGAACGGCGTGATAGCCTTCCTTCGCGAAACGCCGGCCCACGGTGCCACCGATTCCCGCCCCGGCTCCGAGTACCAGACAGACCGGCTTCATCGCGCCCCCTCCCCTTCACTGGCCGGAGCTTCACCGACGAGGCTCCACCCGTTGTCGTGCATGATGCGCCGCACGTCGGGAGCGGCGAAGCCTTCGAGGTCCTCGACGAAGTCGAGGGGCGCCCGCAGACCTTCGGCGTGGGGAAAGTCCGAACCGAACAGAACGCGTTCGGCGCCGATCAGGTCCCGCAGGCCCGCGATGTCGTCCTCGTAGTAGGGCGCGATCGAGACGTGGTCGCGGAGCTGCTCGAGGGGGTCCTTTGCGAAGGCCATCGGCATCTGGCCGTAGGCCTTGCGGAGCTTGCGCGCGAGGCCCTCGGCCCAGGCGCTCCCGCACTCGATCGTCGCCACGCGCACCCCCGGATGCCGTTCGAAGACCCCGTGGCAGATGAGCGCCGCGAGCGTATCGTGGATGGGTTCGGCGGAGAGGCACCCCTGCAGACTGTCGAAGGCGAAGGCCCGGAACTCCCGCTCGCCGCCCCAGGCCTCGAGGAACATGCGATAGCCCGCGTCGCCCGAATGGAAGGCCACGGGAACGCCCGCCTCGCCCACGCGCGCCCAGAAACCGTCGTAGCGCGGGTCGCCGAGCGAACGGCTTCCGCTCCCTTCGGGCACGGGGCCCGGCACCATCGAGAGCACGCGGGCGCCGGCCGCGAGGACCCGCTCGAGTTCGCGCTCCGCCCACGCGGGGTCCATCAGCGAGAAATACGGCGCGGCGAAGAGCCTTCCTTCGTAGGCGTAGCCCCAGTCGTCCTCGAGCCAGCGGTTGAAGCCTCCGAACGCCGCGCAGGCGGCCTCCGGGTCGTGGCGCAGACTCTCCTGCATGCCGACGCCGAGGGTCGGGAACAGCATCGCGCCACCGACCTTCTGGGCGTCGAGCTGGGCGATGCGGGCGTCGCGGTCGTGATACTCCCGGGGCAGGGGCTCGAGGGAGCCGAAGAGCTCGGCGACGCTCTTCCCCTCCGGGTTTCGCCCCCGGAAGAACTCGTCGAGACAGCCGGGCCGCGCCACCGGATCGAAGGTCGGGTTCGGGATGAAGCGGTTCACCTTGCCCGCCACGAGCAGGCGTTTGCGTCCGTTGACCTCGGCCCACTGCATCGCACGGCTCTGCATCCGCCGATCGACGTGGCGGGTGAAAGCGTCCTCCGCCTCGTAGTAGTGGTGGTCCGAGTCGAAGACCTCGTATCCGAGATCGCTCATCGTGGCTCCTTGGCTTGCGGGGCGCGCTGCCTTCTTACCATGAACGCCGTTCGAGCGGGGCCTCAGGCCCGAAGGAGCCGGCGCTTCTCGAAACGGAACGTCATTCCGCGGCTCATGCCAGCGAGGGCGAGCTCCGGAGGCTCGGCGGCGGGCGCGGCGTCCGGGGCGATCACGACGTCCCAGGCGAGGCGGCGGCCCTCCCGGTCTTCGGCGGGCTCGAACCGGGCGCGCGGGTTCACCCGCTGGACGAGCGCGTCGAACGCCGCGTGGGGTTCCGCTCCGAGCTGCGCGAAGCAGGCGAGATCGTCCCCTTCCTCGAGGGCGGGGCACTCGCCGATGGAGACCCGGGCGCGTTCCTCGCCGCGCAGCTCGACGCGAAGATCCACGTAGCTTCGCGGCTGGAAGTTCGGGTGGAGCTGCAGCAGCTTGGCAACCGCCTCGATCCCGTCGCCGGGATCGCCGAGATACTTCCGCAAGCGCTCGGCCGCGAGTGCGGCATGTCCGATCCACGCCCGCCGGACGAACTCCCGCGCCGCCTCCGCACCGTAGTGATCGTGCTGGCTCATCGCGTAGGAGCGCGCGAGCAGGTGGGCCTGAACGCCGAACTCCTGCAGCAGCCCGACGAGGGCACGGTGCGAGAAGTCCGCGAGCTGGCAACCCGGGTCGAAGGGCCCGGCGTAGTCCGGCCAGCCGCCGGGCTCGGCATCGCCCTCGGGCAGCTCCAGTGGGATCGCCGCGAGGCGGGAGGCGCGAACGCGTTCGAGGTTCGGGTGCTGCTCGTAGTCGGCGTTCTCTTCGCCGATGAAGACCTGCCAACGGCAGTGGGGCCAGCGGCCTGCCCCGTTCCCCTCGGCGCCCTCGATACGCGGCGGGCGATGGATCGGCCGCATGACCATCTGCGGGTGCGTCGCCGCGGCCGTCGCATCGAAGGTCGGGTCCTCGATGTCGTGACACATGAGGCGCACGCCCTTCTCACCGTGGGGCTCCACGTCGAGGAGGGCCCCACAGTGGCTGAGCCAGAACTCTCCGTAGCGGGGCGAGTCGAGCCGGAACTGGAAGTCCATGAACTGCTGGGGCGAGCCGATCTCGAGCTGGAGATTCTTGAAGACCGTCTCGACGTCGTCGCCTTCGAAGTGCATCAGCCGCTGCATGCGCTTCGAGTAGACCGGGCTGGCGCCCATCCACTCCTCGATCGCCGAGCGGACGTAGCCCTCCGCGCCGTGCTCCATCGCCACGAGTGGCTGCGCGACGCGGTCGAAGAGATGGCCGATCAGCAGGTACTCGTGGCCGAGCCCGACGAGGAACTCGCGCGAGAAGTCCGCGAGCTTCACATCCGGGTCGAAGGGGCCCGCGTAGTCGCTGCGGAGGGTCATCGCGCGCGGGGGCTCAGCCTTCGATGTCTTCGATCGTCGAGAACCAGTCGAACTCGTGCGCGCGGACCCAGCCCGGCATCTTCGAGCCCTTCTTCATGCGCTCGGTCATCTTTTCGGTGAGCTGGCCGTTCTTCGCCATCTCGAGGAAGACGGCGCCCGCGCAGCCGTGGTCGAAGAAGTCGCGCTGCCAGCTCCACTTGAAATCGCCGGCGTAGCGGAACCACGAGCCCCCCGTGCCGCGGATCTCGTAGGGGACTCCCTCGGGGTTCTTCACCGGCGCGACCTGGCGCCAGAAGCCGAGGAACTCGCCCTTCTGATCGTCGATCAGCGTGCGGACGTAGGGGTAGGTCCAGTGCTCGAGCCCGGCCATCTCCGTCCCGAAGGCCCACTCGTGGATCTGCTTGCGGCCCTTCGCGACGAACTCCGTGTTCGGCCCGGTCGTCCAGCTGTAGACGGCGTCCTCGGTGTAGAACTGCGACATCCTGGACCAGTCACCGGTGCGACCCGATTCGTCGTTCGCGGCGACCCAGCGGCGAACCATCTCTTCCATCTCGTCTCGCGGAAACGCGGGCATCGGATCTCCTCGCTCTCAGGAACCGGCCCGAGAATACCACCGATGGGAAGGGCCCCGACGGGCTCTCGCGCTTGCTCGGCCCGTTCGATTGGGGGAATCTGTGCGCCGGGAGGAGCCCACCGTGCGCTGCCCGAAGTGCGATTCCGAGAACACGAAGCGAGTGAGCCTGCTGGTCGACGAAGGCACCTACCGGGAGGATTCCTCCTCGCAGATCGAGATGAAGCGCCCGTACTCGACGGACCGGGTCACCGGGACGAGCCGCACCGCGACGACGGGAAGCTCCACGCTGGCGCAGAAGCTCGCGCCCCCCGAGCCGAAAGACCCCTTCATGGCGGGCGTCGTCGGACTGCTTCTCGCCGCCTTCGCGGGCTTCGTCCTCGGGATGGTCGTGAGCGGGATGACCGAGATGTCGCCGTCGAGCGTCGGCCAGGTGACCGTCGCCGCCTGGGCTGCCTTCGGTTTCCTGGCGATCCGGCGCGCAGCGAGCCACGGCCGATACAACCGGGAGGTCTTCGAGCCGGCCCTGCGGCGCTGGGAGGAATCCTTCCACTGCGGCCGCTGCGGCGAGATCTTCCAGCCGAGCTGATCCGGCCTAGGCCCGGACGCCTCGCCGCCGCACGAAGGCCAGCGCGCCCAAGCCCGAGAGCAGGAACCCGGCGAAGGCCGGCTCCGGCACCGTCGCGGGGCTCGCGGTGACCTCGCCCTGGGTCATCGTCAGCTGCAGGAACCCCTGGCTCAGGCCGGGGCCGAGGTCGATTCCGAACTGGAGATTCGCCACGAGCCCCGTGATGTCGGCGAAGTCGGCGGTCGTCTCCGGCAGGCCGAATCCGTCGAGCCAACCCGTCCCGATGCCGGTGAAGAGGGCCTGGAAGTTCGCGATGGTGACGATCGCGTCCTCGAGGAAGACACCGCCGACGGTCTGATTGAACGGAACCGTCTCCGTCGTCCAGAGGTCGCTCAATCCGTTCTGCGAGAAGATGTTGACGGCGTCGAGACCACTGGGCGCGACCGTGTTGTTCACCTCGATCTCGTTCTGCTGGGTCCCGGCCGTCGGCATGCGCGTGGTCTCGAAGACCACGCCGTTGATGTCGACCCGCGCGGCCAGGATCGCGTCGAAGTACGTGACCTCCTGTCCGATGCTCGTGTTCGTCTCGATGAAGGGGATCGAAGCCGGGTCGACGACGACCTGGAGGATCGCATCCACGGTGCCGAGGGCGGAGCCGCGCGGCACGCCGAACAGATCCGCCGCCGCGTCCGAAGAGACGGGAATGAACTGGCCGAACATCTCGCCGGTGATCTCGTACATCACCATGGCCTTCGCACTCGTCGCCGTCATCGACGAAAGAAGCGCTAGCGCGACGAGCAGGGACCGGATCCGCATTCCTGTTTCCTCCTCCCGGCCCGCTCTCGGGGCTGGGTAGGAGGATGTGGTGGCAGAGCGCTCGAAATGTCAGACGTTTGAAGCGTTTCTTGCGCGATCGGCTCAGCCCTGGCGGAGGGCCAGGATCTTCCGCCGGGCGGGCCCGGCGAGGACGGCGAGCGTCCCGACGAACCAGGCGAAGGCCGGCTCGGACACCGCCGCGTGGGGCGCCAGGGCTGCTGCGGTGATCGGTGCGAAGGGCGCGCCTTCGAAGGCGAAGCGAATCGTGCTCGAGCCGGCGCAGCAGCCCTCGAAACCGATCCAGACCATCGAGTAGGACTCGCCGGCGACGAGGTTCACCTGGGTCGTGAAGACGTCGCCGTGGTTCCAGTTGTAGGCCCACCAGAGGTCGTCGGTGCGCACGTATTCCGAGATCACGGTCGAGGTCGTGTTGTTGACGACCGCCGCGATGCCCCCGCGGCCCCAGTCGACGCCGGCCTGGAACTCGTAGCTCCCGGACTGGGCGGCCACGAGATCCACGGACATCAGCACGCTGTAATCGTTGGTGTTGCCCGGGGCGTGGACGGCGGTCGAGACGCCGTCGAGGCTCGTCACCCCGCCGCCGCCGAGCACGAGCCCGGCGTTGTGCTCGGCCAGGAGGTCGGCGTAGGTATCGCCGGCCTGCACCGCGTAGGTGGAGCGGGTGAAGGAGACGTTCAGGGTCAGCGCCTCGGCCGCCGTCGAGACGGTGGCAGCCAGCGCGAGGAGAACGGCGAGGCGCAGGGAGCTTTTCTGGAGGAAGGGCATCGGGACGTCCGTGGGGCGGGCTCGGTTGTGAAGCGGATCACGGCAAGTCCTTCCCTGGACTGTGTCGAATCACCATTGCTTTTCGTCGAAGCGCGCAGGAGCCCTTGAGGTTTTTTCACCTCGAAACGAACAGCCTCCGTGCTGCGGGCCCTTGCAGGACGTCCTGCGCAACGGCTGCGCGCAGGAGGGGAGCAGGCGGCTAGCGGCCGGGCGCGGCGGGGCGGCTGCGGGCGACCGCTCCGCTCTGACTGGCCGTCGCGAGCAGGGCCCCGTCCGCGGCGAAGATCCGGGTCTCGCCGTGGAAGAGCCCGGCGCCGAAGCCGTGGATCCGGGTGTCGAGCAGGCACCAGCGCGCCGGGCGCAGGCCGTGGATCCGGAGCGTGTTGTCGAGGCTGCTCGAGCCGCGCGTCTCGGGGATCGCCCCGGGCAGGAAGTCCGCGAAGACCGCGAGCAGGCCGGCGGTGACCGGCTCTTCCTCACGGGTGCGCATCCACATGCGCGCGCGGCCCGCGCCCTCCCCCTCCGGGTCGTCGACGCGCCGCCGCTCGAGCCGCGTGAAGAGGTCGGGCAGGTCCGTCTCCTCGCGAAGCTCCTCGTCGCACGCTTCCGGCCCGGGAACCGAGGGCATCTCGGCGAACTGCCGCTCGCGCTCGTCCTGGCGCGCGCCGAGCGCGGCGGCGACCGCGATCACCTCTCGCTCTCCCTTGCGCGCCGTCGCGCGGGCCTGGCTCACCTGGATGCCCGCGGCCGGGACACTCACCTCGATCTCGAGCTCGTCTCCGGGCAGCGCCGGCGCGAGGAACTGCGCGGTCGCCCAGACGAGCGGGCGGCCGGTCACCCGCTCCATCGCCGAGACGGCGGAAGCGAGCCCCACGCCGCCCATCATGAACTGGCGCTCGGGCGGGCCGACGCAGAGGTGCCGCTCGACGGCGAGTTCGAAACGCTTCGGGTCGGCCGTCGCACGGGGCGCGTGGAAGGAAGACGGCGACTCCTCGCTCACCCGGTGGCCTTCAGCGTCGTGTAGCCGTAGACGAGCGGCGAAGCCTCGGGCCCGGCCTCCGGCTCGAAGAAGCGCGTCTCGACCATGCCCGTCGAGCCGCGCAGGTGGACGATGCGCCCTTCCATCTCGAAGCGCGGCCCCGTGACCGGGCGGAAGTAATCGATGCGCATGTTCAGGGTGGCAAGCCAGGCGCGCGGCTCGTCGTCGCTCGGCTCGCGCCCCGCCCAGAAGGTGAAGAGCGACATGAAGTCCACGTAGGTCCCGGTGAAGCCCCCGAAGAGCTGTCCCCGCGGATTGCACACGGCCGCGGGCAGGTGCGCCGCGACGCGCAGGTGGCCCAGGCCGCGTTCCATCACCTCCCACTCGTAGGCCTCGAGGATGTCGCCGACGGGGTGCCCGCGCCGGATCACGCGGCGCTCGCTCTCGGGGCGAAGCACCCGTCGGAGCCCCTCCGGGACGGCTTTCTCGCTCACGGGGATCTCCGCGGCCGGACTTCGTCCAAGGGCTCAGCCGGCGCCGATCGTCGTGCGATGGAGCAGACGATCGTGGCCGTCGTACCCGCCCGAGGCGGAGTGGAGAACGCTCCGGTTGTCCCAGAGCAGGAGCATGTTCGGCTGCCAGGCATGGCGGTACTGGAACTCGGGGCGCGTCTGCCAGGCCAACAGTTCCTGGAGGAGCGGGAACGCCTCGTCCTGCGGCATGCCGTCGATGCCGACGATGTAGCCGAGCGCACCGAAGACACCGAGCCGCCCGGTCTCGGGGTGCGCCCGCAGGATCGGGTGACGCTGCTCGGCGAGCGCTTCCTCCGACGGGCGGATGTCCATGCTGCGCCCGGCGGCCCGGTCCTTTTCTCCGTACGCGCCATCCGGGCCGTAGCCGAGCTTCGCGCTGTGGATCGCCTGCTTCCCTTCGAGCCGTTCGCGCAGCGCGCGCGGCATGTCCTCGAGCGCGCGGTGCTGGTTCGCGAAGAGGGTGTCGCCGCCCTTCGGCGGGATGGTGATCCCGAACAGGCACGTACCCTGGGGCGGGCGCTCCTGGAAGCTCCAGTCCGTGTGCCAGACCTCGGCGAAGACGGGCAGGGTCTCGTCGGCGTCCCGGCGGATCGCGGCGATGTGCTCGCGGCCGGGGATCGGGCCGAAGAACGGGTCGTCGCCGAAGGGGCCGAAGTAGCGGGTGAAGCGCTCGAGGTCGTCGTCGCTCATCGGCTGGTCCGGGAAGACGAGCACGTGATGTTCGAGCCAGGCGGCCCGGAGGTCCGCCACGCACTCGGGCGAGAGCGGCGCCGTCAGGTCGACGCCCTCGACGACCGCGCCGCACGCCTGGCCGGTCGGCTCGACCTTCATCGCGGCACCTCGCTTGGACGGCCGTTTCCGAACAACTCCATCGCGGACAATTTCCCAGGCTTCGCGGCGAGATGCAACCGAGCCAGGGGGCGCGTCCCTCAGCCGGCTGGCGAGCGCGGATCCAGCCGGTAGATGAAGCGGTCCGCGTCGAAGCCCGGAAGCTCCCCGGGCTTGCCGACGAGGATGGCTTCGAGCGGATAGATCTTCCCGTCGAAGCGGGCGCGCACGCGCGGATCCGCGCGGATGTGTTCGAGCCAGCGCTTCCCCTCTGCCGGGTCGATGTAGAGCTTGCCGTCCTTCACCACGTAGTTGAGCTCGACGGAGTAGGGGTCGCCCGGCCGGGTCTCGAGATCGATGAAGGTCGACGTCACGAAGGACCAATCCTCGACGGGCTCGTCGACGACCTCCCCCGAGAGTTCTCCGCCCGGGAAGACGAGGATCGGCCCGCCGCAGCCCGCGGCCAGGAGGGCAGTGAGGATCAGCGCAGGCGAGGTTCGGCGGCGGTTCATGCGTCGCTCCCTTCGCCCGCCGCGCCGGCCTCGAGCACCGGATGGCCGACCGCGTGGTGATAGAGATAGGAGCCGGCGTCGCGCAGATCGAAGACGAAGGCGACGACGATGACCGCGGCCACCGTCCGGCACCAGAGGCCGAAGCGCGAGCCGCTCTCGGTCTTCGGGATCGTTCGCAGGAGGGCGATCAGCCCCGGCGTCCAGGCGACGATGTGGGCCAGGGAGACGAGCCCCGTGCGGATCGTCACGCCGGCGAGTCCGAGCACGACGAGCCCGAGGTGGCTCGCCACGAAGCTCGCGAGGACGATGCGGGCGGTTCGCTCCGTGCGGACAAAGGCCAGCGAGGCCAGGAAGCTCAGAGCCAGGAAGCCGAGCCAGGCCTTCAGCCAGATGGGGAGCGCCAGGCGGGCGGCGTTGTCCCAGATTTCGAGTGCGTAGGGAAGGGATTCGGGCGCCATCGGCGGCCCTCCTCGGGCGCGAGGGGTTTAGTCGGGCGAACAATATCCTTGATCAAGCGACTAAATCAAGCCCGGCCCGAACCGGACCGCACCGAGGCCGGGAAGCCCCTCCGGTTGACCTGCGCGGGAGCCCGGCCGTACGATCGAGACGGGCCGAAGTAGTGAAACAGGAACTTCACGCGTGGTCGAGGGCCACGTGCGGCGTACTGAACGGAGCGAAATCTTGAGGCGGGGATTGGTTACCCCCGTGGGGAGATTCCCGGGAAAGCCCGGGCCGTCGTCGATCCCGCTGGTGCAGGGCGTCTCGGGAGAGCCTGCAATCCGGCGCTCGGATCAAGCTCCGGAATGGATCGTTGCTGCGGGTTCGAATCCCGTCTTCGGCACCAACCCCTGGCCTCTAATCGCCGCCCCGGCGGGCCTTCGTCACGAAGTTGATCCAGTCGGTCTTCCGGCGCTGGGCGTAGATCGTGCGCAGCACCTCGACACCCTGGAGTGTCGGCTCTGCGATCGGCCGCGCGAGCGCTTCGAGCTCTGCCTCGTCCGCATCGGGTGAGACTTCGATCGCACCCACCTTCTTGCCGTCGACCTGGACGAGGAGGGTCCGCCGCTCTTCCGCTGCGAGCGCCGCATCGACCTCCGGCCACGCGGCGACGCTCACGAAGCCCTCGCCGCCGAGCCGCCGCCAGAGTTCCTCGGCAAGGTGCGGGGCGAGCGGCGAGAGCATGCGCACCAGCCGGGACAGGCCTTCCACGGCATCCGGCCGCGCTCCCTCCTCCGCCGCGCGCTCGACGGTGCGCCGCAGGCGCATGAGCCCGTGGACGGCGACGTGCATGCGGTAGCCCTCGAAGGATTCGGTGATCGCCGCGGTCTCGCGATGGATCGCGCCCAGCACGTCCGTGCGTTCGCGCGGCTCGCGGTGCGTCTCGAGGGACGAAGCGAAACGCTCCGCCAGATCGAAGACCGCGGCGAGGAAGCGGTGGCAATCGACGAGCTTCGACTCCTGCCAGTCCACCCGACGCTGCCAGGGGGCCATGAACACGATCGCGGTGCGCAGGCTGTCGGCGCCGAAGCGCTCGATCACGTCGTCGAGGTCGACGGTATTCCCGAGGGATTTGCTCATCTTCCGACCGTTGCGGATCACCATCTCGTGGGTGAGCGCGCGCCGGACGGGCTCGGTGTAGTCGATCCAGCCGAGCTCGTGCATCGCTTGAGCGAGGAAGCGTTCGTGGAAGAAGGCACCTTCGAGCACGTCGACGCCGCCGATCGTCACGTCCGCGGGCATGCGCTCCTCGACCTCGGCACAGTGCAGATCGAAGGGGCGGTCGGCGGGGATGCAGTGGCGCCAGGGGAACCAGGTCGTGTTGACGAAGGTGTCCATGGTGTCGGTCTCGCGCCGGGCGGGCTCCGCGCAGCGAGGGCAGGGCGCCTCGACGAAGGCCGTACAGGCTTCGAGCGGGTTCCCCGCCACCTCGAGGTCGACTTCGTCGGGCAGCTCGATGGGAAGTTCCCCGTCGGGCACGGGCACCGCACCGCAATCCACGCAGTGCACGATGGGAATCGGAACGCCCCAGAAGCGCTGGCGCGAAACCAGCCAGTCGCGCAGACGGAAGCGCACCGCCGCGCCGCCTCCGTCGACGCGGGCGAGGGCCTCGGCGACGCGGCTCCTCGATTCGGCGACGGTCGCGCCCGTGAGCTCCCCGGCGTCGACGAGCCGCCAGTCTTCTTCGTAGGCGATGAGATCCCCGGTCGTTTCGCCGTCCGGCGGACGCAAGGTCACCCGTTCGCCGATCCCGGCCTGGCGCGCGACCTCGCCGTCCTTGTGATCGTGGGCGGGCGCGCCGAGCACCGCGCCCGTGGCGAAGGAGATCTCGACGTAGTTTCCGGCGAGGAGCGGCAGGCGCTCGCCCGTCAGCGGATGCACGACGTGGAGACCGAGGGCCACCGTGCGCGTCGGCGGACGCGGCGCACCGCGCAGGGCGCTCCGGGCCCGGAAGCGGAGCTGCCGCCGCATGTCCTCGACCTCGTCGAGAACGCCCTGCGCGAGGGCCCCATCCGCCTCGAGCTCGAGCAGGAAGGGGTGCTCGAGCGCGAGCGTGAGAAAGTTCATCGCGTAGATCAGCTCGGGCTGGGTCGTGAAGGCGACGAGCTCCCGGCCGGGGCGCTCGGCGATCTCGAGGCGCACGTCGACGCCGGGCGTGCGGCCGATCCACGCACGCTGGCGGGCGAGGGCGTGGTCGGGCCAGTCGCGGACGGTGTCGAGGCCGTCGAGCAGTGCCTGGGCGTAGCGCGTCGTCCGCAGGAACCATTGGTCGAGCACCCGCGTCTCGACGGGCCGGCCGCAGCGCCAGCAGTTCCCCTCGAGGGCCTGGTCGTCGGCGAGGGTCGTACTGCACGTCGGGCACCAGTTGGCCGCCGCCCGCGCGCGGTAGGCGAGATCGGCATCCAGGAGGGCCAGGAAGATCCGCTGGGTCTGCACGTAGTAGTGCGGGTCGTGGTAGGCGATGAAGTGGCTGCGGTCGTAGGAGAGGCCGAGCCGGCGGAACTGGTCCGAGATCGTGGCGATCGAGCGCTCGGTGACCTCGCGCGGGTGGCATCCTTCCTCGCGCGCGGCGATCTCGTTCGGCAGCCCGAAGGAGTCGAAGCCCTGGGTGTAGAGCACGTCGAAGCCGCGCATGCGGTGGAACCGCGCGCAGACGTCGCCGAGGGTGTAGTTGCGAGCGTGCCCGATGTGCAGGCTGCCGTTCGGGTAGGGCGGGTACTCGTAGCCGTACCAGCTCGGCCGATCCGGGTGCGCGCCGGCGCGGAAGAGATCCGCGGCCTCCCACCGCTCCTCCCAGAGGGGTTCGATCTCGGCGAAGGGGTAGGTCTCGGGGGTCGCTGTGCGTTCGCCGGCGGCCATGCCCCACCATGGCACAGGTTCCCGCCCGGCGAGTAGCGGGCCCGAGGTGCCGGATTCCACCGAAAGGCCACACCGTCGCCCGAACCCTTCCGTAAGCTCCGGGGCGCGATCGGGGAGACGGAAGGATGGAACGAACCAACCGGTGGGGTCAGCCCATCGGCAGGAGCCTCGAAGGATTCACCGCACGGCCGCGGCCCCGGCACCAGGTGCACGCCGGGCGCTTCTGCCGGCTCGAGCCCCTCGCGACGGCCCACGCCGAAGCGCTCCACGCCGCCTACGCCGAGGACGACGGGAGAAACTGGACCTACCTGCCCTACGGCCCCTTCCCGAGCGCGTCGGAGTACGAAGCCTTCGTCGAGCAGACGCTCGGCAAGGACGACCCGCTCTTCTTCGCCGTCTGCACCGGAACGGACGCCCGGCCCGTCGGCGTGGCGAGCTACCTCCGCATCGAGCCCGAGATGGGCGTCCTCGAGGTCGGGCATCTCTCCTACGCACCGGCCCTCCAGCGAACACCGGCGGCGACCGAGGCCATGTTCCTGATGATGCGCCACGCCTTCGACGACCTCGGCTACCGCCGCTACGAGTGGAAGTGCGATGCGCTCAACGCGCCGTCGCGAGCCGCCGCCGAGCGCCTCGGCTTCCGCTACGAGGGAACCTTCCGCAACCACGTCATCATGAAGGGCCGCAACCGCGACACGGCGTGGTTCTCGATCACCGATGCCGAGTGGCCGGCCCTCCGGCACGGCTTCGAGGCCTGGCTCGCTCCGGAGAACTTCGACGCGGAGGGGCGCCAGCGCGTGCGCCTCTCCGATCTTCGTTGAGCGACGCCGAAATCCCCCCGGCGCCCGACACCGCTGGTAGGCTGCTCGGCTTGGAGGGAGCCCGATGCGGATCGAAGTAAACGGCGTACGGCTGTTCGTCGACGTAGACGGCGTCGAGTGGCAGCCCCAGGGGCCGGCCATGGTCCGGCGGCCTACGGTGCTGCTGCTGCACGGCGGCCCCGGGCTCGACCACTCGTCCTTCAAGCGCGAGCTCGGCGCCCTGAGCGACCAGGCCCAGCTCGTCTACGTCGATCATCGAGGCAACGGCCGCAGCGACCGCGCCAGCCCGGAGACCTGGAATCTCGCCCAGTGGGCCGACGACGTTCGCGGCCTCTGCGACGCACTCGGCATCGAACGGCCGATCGTGATGGGGCAATCCTTTGGCGGCTTCGTGGCGCAGGTCTACGCCGCGCGACACCCGGACCACCCCGCGGCGCTCGTCTTCTCGAGCACGGCCGGGCGTTTCCGCAAGGAGCGCAACCTCGCGGTCTTCGAACGCCTGGCCGGCCCGGAGGTTCGCGACGCAGCCGAGGCGTTCTACCAGGACCCGAGCCTCGAGACGCTCGGGCCCTTCATCACCAAGTGCATGCCGCACTACAACACGCGATTCTCGGACCCGCACGGCCTCACCCGCACGATCGTCAACGCCGACGTCCTGATCCACTTCTTCGCGAACGAGTACCTCTCCTGCGACCTCCTCCCCGGACTCTCCCGGGTGCGCTGTCCGGTCCTGGTGCTCGGCGGGGAAGACGATCCAACGACGCCCATCGAGGACCAGGTGGACATCGCGGAGGCGCTGCCTCCCGAGTGGGTCGAGTTCCACCGCTTCCCATCCTGCGGCCACGGTGCGTACCGGGACTGCCCCGACGAGGCGATCCCGCTCCTGCGCGAGTTCATCGCGCGCAACGCTCTTGCGCCTGGCTAGTCTCCGCGCGGCGCGGCGATCGGGGCCGTGGCGGTGGGGATGCGTTCGCGCTTCTCCCGGGCCGCCGGTGCGGTCACGAAGGCGAGGACGCCGAGGGCCGTCAGGCCGAGGCCCAGCCACTGGCGGAGCGTCGGGACGTCCCCGAGCAGGAGGAAGGTCGCGAGGACCGACACCATCGGAATCGACGGCACGACGATCGCCGTCGCCCGCGCGAGGTCGAGCCGCGCGATCGCCTGATACCAGAAGGCGGTTCCGATGAAGCTCAGGGCGATCCCCTGGAAGGCGAGCAGCGGCAGCCGCGCCGTGAGGCTGTCGTCCGGCGCGATCCCCGTCGGCGCTCCGGCGACGAGCCACGCCAGGCCGAGCCACAGGCCGCCGTGGACGTAGCGCGCACCGGTCAGCACCATCGGAGAGACGCCGCTGAGCCCTCGCAGCGCGACCAGGTGCGAAACCTGCCAGGCGAGCGGCGTCGCCAGCAGGAAGGCAATGCCGATCGGATCCGAATCTCCGCCGCCCACGATGGCCAACCCGATGCCCGTGCCAAGCACCCCCGCAGCGGCGATGCGCCGCAGGGTCAGACCGTGGCCGAGGAACATCCGCGCGATGATCAGGGCGTACAGCGGCTCGACCTGCAGACACAGCACCGTGTCGATGGCGCTGCTCCGGCGGGCGCCCTCGAACAGGAATCCGTAGGCGACCGCGCTGCCGAGCAGCCCGACCCACGCGAGGCGCGGGCCCACTCGGCGGTCGAAGAACGCGCCGAGTCCCCCCCGCACGGCGAGGTACGCGAAGGCCACGAGCGCTCCGAAGCCGGTCGTCACCGTGGCGACGAAGAGCGCATCCGCGCCATCGGTCGTGAGCTTCGCCACGGCGGGGAACACCGCACCGTTCACGACGCACAGGCCCGCGAAGGCCAGGCCGACGCGTTCCGCTCGGATGTCACCGGCCGGGTCGGTCCGGCCCGTGCCGTCCGTCCCGAGCCCCTGCTCGGTCTGGGGATCCACGCTGCTCTCCGGAAGGCCCGCCGAGATCTCGGCCGACGCCGCTCTTGTACCGCAGTCGGCGGCCGGCCGCAGCGGGCTCCGCGGGCGCCTCCCCGGGCCCCAGCTACGATGCGGGGGAACCCCGATTCTGGTAGACCCTCGACTCCCCCAACCGCCGAGAGGGACCATGAGCCAGTCGCCGCCGATCATCTACACGTGGACGGACGAAGCCCCCGCGCTCGCCACCCACGCCTTCCTGCCCGTGATCCGCGCCTTCGCCGGCGCGACCGGCGTGCCGGTCGAAACGCGGGACATCTCGCTCGCGGGCCGCATCCTCGCGGTCTTCCCGGACCGCCTGACCGCGGAGCAGCGCGAAGCCGACGGGCTCGCGGAGCTCGGCGAGCTCGTGAAGACCCCGGAAGCCAACGTCATCAAGCTCCCGAACATCAGCGCCTCGGTCCCCCAGATGAAGGCGGCCATCGCCGAGCTGCAGGCCCAGGGCTACGCCCTGCCGGACTACCCCGAGGAGCCGTCGAGCGACGAAGAACGCGAGGTGAAGGCCCGCTACGACAAGGTGAAGGGCAGCGCGGTGAACCCCGTGCTGCGCGAGGGCAACTCGGACCGGCGCGCGCCGAAGGCGGTGAAGGAGTACGCGCGCAAGAACCCGCACCGCATGGGCGCCTGGCCGGACAGATCGAAGACCCACGTGGCGACCATGGGCGCCGGCGACTTCCGGCACAACGAGAAGTCCATCACCCTCGCCGCCGCCACGACCGCCCGGATCGAGCACGTCGCGAGCGACGGAACGACGACCGTTCTGAAGGAGGGCGTCCCGCTCCTCGAGGGGGAGGTCCTCGATGCGAGCTTCATGAGCCGCAAGGCGCTGGTCGCCTTCCTCGGCGAGCAGGTGGCAGACGCGAAGGAGAAGGGCGTCCTCTTCTCCCTGCACCTCAAGGCCACGATGATGAAGGTCTCGGACCCGATCCTCTTCGGCCACGCGGTGCGCGTCTTCTTCGCGAACGTCTTCGAGAAGCACGGCGCCACGCTCGACCGCCTCGGTGTCGACGTGAACAACGGCTTCGGCGACCTCCTCGGCAAGATCGCGGAGCTGCCGGACGCCGAGCGTGAGGCCATCGAGGCGGACATCGAGCGCGCCTACGAAGAGGGCCCGCCGGTCGCCATGGTGAACTCGGACAAGGGCATCACGAACCTCCACGTCCCGAGCGACGTGATCATCGACGCCTCGATGCCGCCGATGGTCCGCGACTCCGGCGGCATGTGGAACGCGGACGGCGAGCTCCAGGATTGCAAGGCCGTCATTCCGGACTCGAGCTACGCCGGCGTCTACCAGGCCGTGGTCGAAGACTGCCAGCGCCACGGCGCCTACGACCCGGCGACCATGGGCTCGGTCCCGAACGTCGGACTCATGGCGCAGAAGGCGGAGGAGTACGGCTCCCACGACAAGACCTTCGAGATCGCCGCCGACGGCCGGGTCCGCATCGTCGACGCCGAAGGCACGACGCTGCTCGAGCACGCCGTCGAGGCGGGCGACGTCTGGCGCGCCTGCCAGACCAAGGACGCGCCGATCCGGGATTGGGTGAAGCTCGCGGTCACGCGCGCCCGTGCCACCGGCGACCCCGCCATCTTCTGGCTCGACGCCGAGCGTGCCCACGACGCCCAGCTCATCGCCAAGGTCGAGCGCTACCGGGAAGATCACGATACGCAGGGGCTCGACCTGCGGATCCTCTCGCCCGTCGAGGCGACGCGCGCGAGCCTCGAGCGCATCCGCCGCGGAGAGAACACCATCTCCTGCACCGGAAACGTGCTGCGCGACTACCTGACGGACCTCTTCCCGATCCTCGAGATCGGAACGAGCGCCAAGATGCTCTCGATCGTTCCGCTGATGAACGGAGGCGGCCTGTTCGAGACCGGCGCCGGCGGCTCGGCGCCGAAGCACGTCCAGCAGTTCGAACAGGAAGGCCACCTGCGCTGGGACTCCCTCGGCGAGTTCCTCGCCCTCGCCGCCTCCCTCGAACATCTCGGGGAGAACTTCGACAACGCCGCGGCGCGGCTGCTCGGCGAGACCCTCGACGAGGCGACGGGCCGGCTGCTCGACAACCGCAAGGCCCCCTCGCGCAAGGTTCACGAGCTCGACAACCGCGGCAGCCAGTTCTACCTGGCGCTCTACTGGGCGCAGGCGCTGGCCGCGCAGTCCACCGATCCGGACCTCGCCCGGCGCTTCGGCCCGGTGGCCGAGGCCCTCGCCGCGAACGAAGACACGATCGTCGGCGAGCTGAACGAAGCCCAGGGCCCGCCCCAGGACCTCGGCGGCTACTACCGCCCGGACCCGGAGCGCGCGAGCGCGGCCATGCGGCCGAGCGCCACCTTCAACGGAATCATCGATTCGATCTAGGAGCGGCGGGCGCGGCCGGCCAGGTCAGGCTTCCGCCTCGAGCTGCGCACGCATCTCGGCGAACCGCGCGCGCTCCTTCTCGCCCGCCTCCGGGTAGCGCAGTCCGAGCCCCTCGAGGGTCTCGAGGACGGCCGTCGCCACCGCCAGGCGCATGAAGGGCTTGTCGTCGGCCGGGATCGCGTACCACGGCGCTTCGGGCCGGGACGTCTCGCGCAGGGCCTCTTCGTAGGCCTTCATGTAGGCGTCCCAGTGGCCGCGCTCCTTCACGTCCGACGTCGAGAACTTCCAGTTCTTCTCGGGCTCGTCGAGCCGCGCGAGGAACCGGCGCCGCTGCTCCTCACGCGAGACGTTCAGCCAGAATTTGAGGATCGTCGTCCCGGTGCGGGTGAGGTGGGCCTCGTGCTCACGGATCGAGGCGAACCGCCGCTGCCAGAGCTCCTCGAGGGGCGGGCGATTCGGAAGCCGCTGCGCATCGAGATACTCCGGGTGCACCCGGACCACGAGCAGCTCTTCGTAGTAGCTGCGATTGAAGACACCGATCCGGCCGCGCTCGGGAAGACGGCAGGAGGTCCGCCAGAGGAAGTCGTGGTCGAGTTCCTCCTTCGAGGGCTGCTTGAAGGAATGCACCTGGCAGCCCGCGGGGTTCACGCCCTTCAGGACTGCGCGGATCGTGCCGTCCTTGCCCGCGGCGTCCATGGCCTGGAAGACCAGCAGGAGCGCGTGGCGGTCGTCCGCGTAGAGCGCGCGCTGCAGCTCGGCGATCTTCTTGACCGTCTTCCGGAGCTTCTTCTCGAGCTGTTTCTTCGACGGAGCATCGGCGGGAGGGGCCGTCGGAGAAGCTCCCAGGTCGAAGGTGCCGTCGGTCGGGATCTGGTAGGCGTGATACATCGTGCGGGTCCGGCTAGCGCTCGTCGTAGGAAGCCGCGCCCTGCGTCCAGGACGGGCCGTTCCCCCAGTCGCGCCGCGTGCGCTTCGCGGCGTGCTCGGGGTCGTGCTTCTCGCAGGCGGCCTGGTAGGCCTCGGCCGCTTCGCGCGCCAGGGGCAGCGCCCAGTAGTCCTCTTCCTGCCGGAACCGCCCGTCGCCGGCGTAGTCGAGGATCGTGACGCCGGGGAAGTCGATCACGCCCTCTCCGCTCGGGTGGTCGCGCCGATTCTGCATGTAGACGACGACCTTCCCGAGTTCGGCGTCGACCGTGTGCCACTCGTACGCCGTGTAGATCTCGCCGTACCGGGCCATGATCGGAACGATCCACTCGCGGATGGCATCGCGTCCGTTCATGCTCCCGAGAACCCGCTCGTGGTAGACGGCGTCGGGCGTGAAGGACCGGTCGACCCACTCCTCCCAGCGCTCGCCCACCGCGCCGCGTTGCCAGTAGCTGCGAAAGGCCTCTTCCAACTCGTCGGGGCTCGTCATGATTCCGCAGCCTACCAGACGGCCGGCGCCGGATGGCCACGGGCTCACTCGCCGGCGATGATCATCTCGAGGGCCCGGTCGGGCGTCAGCGCCTCGCGCCGGGCCGTCGCGACGTGGCGCCCACCCTTCAGGATGGTCAGGCGGTCCGAGAGGGCGAAGACGTCCGAGAGATCGTGGCTCACGAGCACGATCGCCAGGCCCTGGCCGGCGAGGCGGCGGACGAGCGCCGCGACGTTGCGGGACTCCGCGGGCCCGAGGGCCGCGGTCGGCTCGTCCATGACGAGGATGCGGGCCGAGAACAGGAGCGCCCGGGCGATGGCCACCATCTGCCGCTCGCCGCCCGACAGGCGCGCAACGGGCTCCCGCAGGCGAGCGAAGGCCGGATTCAGACCGGCGAAGATCTCGCGCGCCCGCGCCTCCATGGCGCGTTCGTCGAGCAGCCCGAAACGCCCACGGAGCTCGCGCCCGAGGAAGAGGTTCGCGATGGCGTCCAGGTTGTCCGCGAGGGAGAGGTCCTGGTAGATCATCTCGATGCCGTGGCGCTGGGCATCGCGGGGGTTGCGCAGCTCGACGCGCTCCCCGCCGATGCGCACTTCGCCCGCGTCGATGCGGTGCGCGCCGGAGACGAGCTTCGCGAGGGTCGACTTGCCCGCACCGTTGTGGCCGAGCAGGCCGTGCACCTCGCCCGCCTCGATGCGCAGGTCGATCGGTTCGACGGCGTGAACGCCGCCGAAGGCCTTGGCGACCCCGCGCAGCTCGAGCAGGGGTTCGCTCATGCCGCCTCCTCCTCGGGCCCGCCCGAGCGGCGCTGCCAGACCGCGTCCGCGTGGACCGCGAGCAGCAGCACCGCCCCGATCCCGACCTGCCGCACCGCGCTCGAAACCCCGAGGAGCACCATGCCGTTCTCGAGACTCTGCATGAGCACGGCGCCGAGGATCGCGCCCGGCACGCTTCCCGCACCGCCCGAGAGCCGGGTCCCCCCGATCACCGCCGCCGCGATGACCGCGAGCTCGGCGAGGGTGCCGAGCGAGGACGTCCCGGCGCCGAGCCGCGCGGTCGCGAGCACGCCCGCCACGCCGGCCAGCGCGCCCATCGCCGCGAACAGCCCGAGGGTCACCCTCGCGACGTCGACCCCCGCCCGGGCGGCCGCACGGCGGTTCCCGCCGATCGCGAAGACGTGGCGTCCGAAGCGTGTCGACCGGGCGAGAACGTGCACGCCGGCCGCCGTCGCGACGAGGACGAGCACCGGCACCGGAAGCCCGCGCGCCACGTCGCTGCGGGGCAGGGTGTGCAGGTTCATCACCCAGACGAACGCGAGCGGGGCGCAGACCGCGAGGGTCAGGTGGAGCGCTTCGCTCCAGGCGGGCCGCGCCGGGATGCCGTGGCGTCGACGCTCCCGGCGCGCGCGGAGCCCGCGGGCGAGCAGCAGCGCGGCGGCCAGCGCGCCGAGCGCCCAGCTCGCCGGAGCGCCGATGGCGCCTTCGACGCCACCCCCGAGGCGCTCGAAGCCGGGCGCGAGGGGGGTCACGGTGCGGCCGTCCGTCAGCAGGTAGGCGGCGCCGCGGAAGATCATCAATCCGGCCAGCGTCACGACGAAGGCCGGCAGGCCCGCCCGGGCGACCCACGCCCCCTGCACCGCACCGAGCCCGGCACCGAGTGCGATCCCGAGTACGGCCGAGAGAGGCCAGGCCCAGGCCGCCGCGGGGAACACCTCCACCTGGAGGACGGCGACGAACATGCCGGTCAGCCCGAGCAGCGACCCGACGGACAGATCGATGTGGCGCGCGACGATCACGAGCACCATGCCGCAGGCCATCACGCCGACGACGCTGCTCTGCACGGCCAGGTTGTAGAGGTTCCGCGCGGTCAGGAAGAGGCCGCCGGTCGCGACGTCGAGTGCGATCCAGGTCGATGCGAGCGCGAGCGTCGTCCCGAGCAGCCGGGGATCGAGCTCGCTTCGCCGAAGGACGTCCTGCATCCGCTCTCGAAGAGAGGCCAAGCGCGGGTCCTAGCGGCAGGCCGGTGGCGCGTCTTCGCCAACGCCGCGACAGACGGTGGCCCGAGGCACCCAGCCCGCGTCGATCACGACGCCGAGGTTGGCGCGGGTGATCGGGAGCGGCTCGAGCAGGATCGCGTCGACCCCGATGCGGCGCGGCCCTTCGGCGTAGCGGCTCGCACCGGGCACCGGCTCCCCCTTGCCGAGCGCCAGCGCCACGGCCGCAGCCCGCCGGCCGAGCGCGCGCGCATCCTTCCACACGCTCACGGTCTGCTCGCCCCGCGCGACGCGGTTCAAGGCGGCGTGGTCGCCGTCCTGGCCCGAGACGGGGATGCCCACCAGACCTTGAGCGCGCAGCGCCGCGATGACGCCCCCCGCCATGCCGTCGTTCGAGCAGACCACGGCATCGACGCCATCGCCGGTGGCGGTGAGGATCTGCTCCATCACGCGCTGGGCGAGCTCCGGGAGCCAGCCGTCGATCGCCTGATCGCCGACGACCTCGATCTCCCCGCGCTCGATCGCTTCCTGCAGGACGTCGACCTGGCCGGAGTGGACGAAGGCCGCGTTGGGATCGGTGGGCGCGCCCTTGATGAAGACGTAGCGGCCGGCGGGCCGGAGCGCGGCCACGGCGCGGGCCTGGAGCCGGCCGACCTCCCGGTTGTCGAAGGAGAGGTAGAACACGCCGGGCGCTTCGATCAGCCGGTCGTAGGCGAGCACCGGGATGCCTTCCTGGCGGGCGAGCGCCAGCGCGGGGGCCATCGCGTCGGCGTCGTGGGCGACGACGATCAGCACCTGCGCGCCGCGCGCGACGAGGCTCTCGATGTCCGCGAGCTGCTTCTCGCTCGAACCCTGGGCGTCGGTGGCGAGGTAGCGTGCGCCGGCCGCCTCGAGCGCCGTGCGGATCGCCGCTTCGTCGGTCTTCCAGCGCTCCTCCTGGAAGTACGCCCAGCTCACGCCGACCACGAGCGGGTCGGCCGCCTCCGCGGCGGGAGCGCCGGCCAGGAACGAGACGAGCCACGCTGCGGCAAAGAGGATTCGCATCGCGATAGAAAACCACATCGCGCACGGGATCGGGAACGAAAGCGCAGCGGGCGCTAGCGGCGCCGGCGGCCTCGGGCGAACAGACCACAACCCGCCGCGGCAAGCAGCAGGCCCGCAGCAGGCTCGGGGACGGCGACCGTCCAGACGAAGTCGCTGGCGTTCGTCGTCTGCGCCGTGAAGGTCATCGAGGCGGGTCCCGCTGGAACGAAGAACGTGGTCGTCAGGTTCGCGAGGGGGAAGACGTACTCCCCGGGTGTGACCGGATCTCCCAGGTTCCCCGAGATCGGGAAGGGAACGAGGCTCGCGATGAGCCACTCGATGCTCTCCCCCGGAACGAGGTCGATGACGCCGGCGGGGAACGGGATGGGCGAGGGGACCGCCGGGTCGAAGTACTGATCGAGGACCGAGGGCGGGACCGTTGCGCTGCCGCCACCGACCGCGCCGGTCAGGGCCATGTCGCCGACGTTGGTGACGCGCCCGCGCATCTCGAGGGATTCGGTCGGCGACACCGTCCGGCCGGAATCGAGAAAGACGAACTCGAGAACGGGCGCGGCCGCCGCGAGCCGCGGCGCGAGCAGGCCGGCCGCCAGGGCCAGCAGAAGGGCCCTACCGGGCGCCGAGCCCCGATGTCCGCGAGTCCTCATCGAAGGTGGGTAACGGCCGACGGCGCGATGTGTCAGCGGCCCCCACCCGGGGCCGACGGCGCGATGTGTCAGCAGCCCCACCCGGGGCCGAAGGCGCGACGTGTCAGCAGCCCCCACCCGGCCCGGGACGCGATGTAGAATCGGCCGTCCACGCGCAGAGAGGAACGACGATGAGCGAATCGATCTCCGCGGGTCTCGAGGCGCTCGCCAAGGCCGCCGCCTCGGGCTCAGAAGCGGCGCGGGCGTTCGCCGAACTCGCCGCGACGCTCGGCGAGATCGAAGCGGATTGGGTGAACGGCGACCGCACCCACATGGGCACCCCGGCCCAGAAGGACGCGGCACGCTCCCTCGTCGCCAACGCACTGCAGCACGGCTTCTCGGTCTGGTTCGACTGCGACCCGGCGAGGCCGGTCTTCCACCGCTGGCTCTCGCCGACGAAGAAGCTCCTCGGCGACAACCCGGACGCCGTGTACTACGGCGCCGTGACCGACCCGGGCGGCCGCTACCGGATCCGCGGCAACGTCGCGAACGCGGCGTACACCTCCTTCACCGTCGAGACGGGCGCCCAGGAAGGCCATCTTTCGAAGGGCGTGGTCTCGACGTTGAACGACAAGGAGTTCGACGTCGCCCCCGACGGCAGCTACGAGATCCTCGTGAGCGCGGAACCGCCCGAGGGCGCGCCGCGCAACTGGCTGCGGCTCGAGCCCGGGGCCGGCAGCATCACCACCCGGCACTACTTCGAGTGGGAGCGCAGTGCCGCGGCGGACCCGACCTTCCACGTCCCGATCTGGATCGAACCCGTCGACGCGCCCGGCCCCGCAGCGCCCATGGACGACGCGGCGATCGCCGCGGGCATCCGCCGCGTCGTGAACTTCGTGCGCGGCGCGACGATCGATTTCCCGGACCTCCCGCCGGAGGTCATGCCCGCCTGGGTGTCCCGCGAGGTGAACCGCTTCTCGGGAGGCGACCCCGAACGTCCGAACACCGAGATCGGCTACTCCGCCAAGGACATCGACTACCGCCAGACCCTCTACGAGATCGCGCCGGACGAGGCGCTCGTCCTGCGCGGGCGATTCCCGCGCTGCCGCTTCGCGAACGTGGTGCTCTGGAACCATCGCCTCCAGACGCCGCCGTACCGCTACCGGCGCGTCTCCCTGAATCGGCGCCAGATGCAGTGCCGGCCCGACGGCAGCTTCGAGGTCGTGGTGGCGCACCGGGACCCGGGGCACCCGAACTGGATCAGCCCCGCCGGCATCCTCTCGGGCATGATCTTCTGGCGCTTCCTGCTTCCCGAGGAAGAAGTGCCGCCGATCGAAACGGAGCTCGTCGCCGTGGACGCCCTCGCCTGAACCCGCCGTGCCGAGCTTCAAGAACCTCTCCGAGCACTACACCCGGCCCGACTGGGTGCGCCGCATCAACGCCATGGGCGATTCCGTCGGCGGCGCCGCGAACCTGATTCCCCTCGATGCGCACGACCTCGTCGAGAGCGCCACCCGCGCGACCGGAGGCCTCACGGACTTCGGCGACTTCGACGGCGATTGGCGGGGCCGCTTCGAAGCCCTCGTCGGCCAGCTCGAGACCGCGGGCAACCTCAACACGCTCGGCCGGCTGATGACCCGCCAGGAACTCCTGCGCGGCCTGTGCACGCGGCTCCTGCTGAGCCAGGCTCGTGCCGCCTCGCCGGCCATCGCGGAAGAAAACGTCGAGGCGCCGATCGTCATCACCGGCCCGCCGCGCTCGGGCACGACCATCCTGTTCGAGCTGCTCGCCCTCGACCCGAACGCGCGCGCTCCCCTCGCCTGGGAGGCGCTCCACCCCGTCCCGCAGGCCGGAACGGATGCGGAGGCGCGGCGCGCGATGGCGGAGTGCGAGCAGGAGTTCTGGGCCGACGTCCAGCCCGAGTTCGCCGCGATCCACGAGCTGCGCGCGGACCTTCCGGTCGAGTGCGTGACGATCACGCTCCCCGGCTTCTCCGGCGGGCACTGGTCGATGATCGCTGAGATCCCGGAGTGGATCCCCGACTTCCCGGCGACGATGGCCTACCACCGGGCGTTCCTGCAGACGCTCCAGCACGGCGGGCCGCCGAAGACGTGGGTCGTGAAGACGCCGCTCTACCTCACGTGCATCGATCTCGTCTTCGAAACCTACCCGGACGCCTGGGTCGTGCACACGCATCGCGACCCGCTGAAGACCGAGCCCTCGAGCCTCAGCACCCTGGCGACGGTGCGCTGGGAACGCACCGACGAGGTCACCCTGCCCGAGGCGGAGGGGCTCGGCCTCGGCGAGCTGATGAAGCTCCTCGCCCGGCGGCGCGAGGCCGGCGAACTCCCGGACCGGATCGTCGACTCGCACTTCGCCGACCTGATGGCCGACGCCGTCGGCGCCGTGGAAGCCCTCTACGGCCGGATGGGCCGGCCCTTCCTCGGCGAGCATGCGGACGCGATCCGCCGCTACCTGGCCGACAAGCCGAAGGGGAAGTTCGGCCAGCACCGCTACTCGGCAGAGGAGTGGGGCTTCGACCCGGCGCGGCTGCGGGAACGGATGCGCCCCTACACCGACTACTACGGCATCGCCCTCGAAGGCTGAGGCGCGGCGCGCTGGCGGCTACGACACGCCGAAGGGTATGCTCGCCCCATGATGAAAACGCACCTCGCACGCTTCACCCTGGCTCTGCTCGCTTCGGCCACTCTCGCCTGCGGAGGCCCGTTCCTCCTGCTCCCCGGCGGCGCGCTCGAAGGCCCGGTGGTCGCGGTCCCGGGCGACTGGGCCTTCTCCGACGCCACCGGCACCGTCCAGCTCGAGACGCAGCCGAGCGATCCCTACTCGGTCAACATCTGGGCGACCGGCGTCGGCCCGGATCTCTACGTGCACGCCGGCGAGAGCCGCGCCACCTGGGTCGAACACATGGAAGCCGACCCGGCGGTGCGCATGAAGATCGAAGACTCGATCTACGAGCTCGCCGCCGCCCGCGTCGAGACCCAGGAGGAGTTCGACCGCTTCTCCGACGCCTACGAAGTGAAGTACGGCCGCCGCCCGCGCAACGAGAACGTCGACGAGGCCTACCTCTTCCGCCTCGGCGCTCGCTGAATCACCCAGAGCCCGAGAAGCAGGAGCCCCGCGAGCGGAGGCTCCGGCACCGCGCGAAGCTCGAAACCGAAGCTCGCGATCCCGCTCCCGAAGGAATCCTCGAAGCCCGCGACGTCGACCTGGGCGCCGATCGTCAGGGCGTAGGTATCCGGCGCGATCACACCGCTGAAGACGAAGTCGTCCTCGACGGGTGCCCCGTCGCCGGCATCGTCCGAGACCTCTCCCGACGAGACGAGCCCGACGTTCGCGCCGACGAGGCCGAAGAAGGCGAAGACCTCGGAATCGACAGGCCCCTGGCCCGTGTTGACGATGAGCTCCTCGAGCGCTGCGAAGAGGCTGACGGCCAGGGCGATCTCCGTCGGCTCCGTCACGTCGAAGACGACCTCGAGCGACGTCGTCCCGAAGCCGGACGCGCGCGAGGGAAAGCCCGGATCGTTCACGTCGAAGGCGGCACCGGCGGCACCACCCCCGCTCGCGAGCAGATCGAGCAGTGGATCTTCCGTGGTGACGACCGAGTCCTGGGTGGCCTCGGCGGTCGCTTGCGCGACGTTGCCCAGACCGGACGATGCGACCGCGGCCCCGATCCAGGCACCGGGCTCCATCCGCGAATCGGCGTCGAGATCGCCTCCGTCGTCGAGCTGAAAGACGTCGTACACGGTGTCCGCAAGAACGATCCGTGTGTTGCTGATCAATGACAACGCACTGGCCGGGGCCGCGGCACCGATCGCGATGCAACCGACGGCAAGCGAAGCAAACCGAGCGACACGAAGATCCATGACTCCTCCGTTGTCCGTGGGTCGGACATCGAAGTCTCGTGGGCGCATGATTCGTTTTGTGTCAGTGCAGAGAGAAGGCCGTCAGATGCGGTCGCAGGAGCGAGGGGCACCCCCCTCGCAGTACGCCTCAAGGCGGCGGCCTGTGCCTTGAAGCCGGCGTCGATCGCGCCGTAGGGCAGCAGCCACGAGAGCGGTCCGCGGAAGTGCTCGTAAGTGACGTAGCGGGTGCCACCGCCGTGGGCCTCGAGTTCGTGATGACGCTGGGACTGCACGAGCCCGACCTTCGCGAGCCCGGACGCGAAGCGGTGAACCCACTCGGCGCGCCGGCCATCGGTCTCGCCCGGCGGAGTGACGCGGACCGTGGCCCGGGTGGGCCGCACGACCACCGGGCCGAGCCGAACCCGCATGGTCACCGGCGCTCCGACCGCGAAGGAGTCGCCCTCCTCGGAGAGGATCAGCGGGTTCCACTCGGGGTAGCGCGAGCCGTCGAGCAGGGCGTCGAACACGCGCTCGATGGGCGCGGCGATCTCGGCTTCGGCCGAGGGCGGGTAGGAGGCCATCGCGTGGAGTATCCGCCGCGCTCGGGGGCTCGGGCGAGCCGATTCCGGGCCGAGGTGGCGGAAAGGTCGCGCTGAAGGGCTTCCCCGCGGGGATATCGGGATTTCTGACGGGTGTCTCCTAAAGTTGACAAGCGTCAAATCCGAACCACACTCCATCGCCGTGAGCACCGCCATCCAAAACCTCCGCCCCCGGGAACGCCGGGGGGACCGCACGCGCGCCCGCCTCGTCGAGGCCGCGCTCGAGGAGTTCCGCGCCAACGGCTTCGAGCGCGCGAGCATCGCCCGCATCGCGAAGAACGCCGGCGTCTCGCGGCCGAGCTTCTACTTCCACTTCTCGACGAAGCAGGACCTGCTGCGGGAGGTGTTGCTCGGCATCCAGGGGCGGCTCGCGGAACGCGTGGAGAGCACCGGCCGTGAGGGCGCCCTGCGCGACGCGCTCGCGGAGCTCGTCGCGGGCATCCTCGAGTTCCGCGACGAGATCGGCCCCGACGTCTTCGCCGAGATGCTCCGCGCCCAGACCCGCTCGCTCCCCGAGAAGCCCGAGGACGAGCCCCAGCCCGTCATGGACGTGCTCGACCGGCGCTTCCTCGAAGCCGCCGAACGCGGCGAGCTCCGCACGGGGCTCGACGCGCAGTACGCGCCGCGCCTCTACCTCGCGAGCCTCTTCGGATGTCTGCTCGATGCCGAGGGCGCTGCGACGCCCGAAGGTCTCGGCATCCTGACCGGCCTCTTCTTGAACGACTCCCCGAGCGCCCACTCGGAGACGAACCCGTGAAACGTTCCGCCAAACTGCTGCTTCCGCTCGGCGTGCTCGGCGCGGCCCTGCTCGTGACGTTCGCAATGGTCTCGTCGCGAACTTCCGTCGAGACCGCGCGGCCGCCGGACCCGGCCCTGGTCGTCGAGGCCGTGGCTCTGGTTCCTGAGACCGTCACCCTCGACGTCGTCGCCCAGGGCACGGTCGAGCCGGTCACCGAGAGCGAACTCGTGGCCGAGGTCGCGGGGCGCATCGTCTGGGTCTCGCCGGAGCTCGCCACCGGCGGCGCCTTCGACGAGGGCGACGTGATCGCGCGCATCGACGCGCGCGACTACCAGATCGCCCTCGAGGGCGCCCGCGCCGCGCTGCTGCGCGCCGAGAGCGCGCTCTCGAACGCCGAGGCCACGCTCGCCCGGCAGCGCTCCATGCGCGAGCGCGGCATCTCGAGCCAGGCGCGGCTCGATGAAGCGCTCCACGCCCAGGCGAACGCGGCCGCGGGCGAGCGCGAAGCCAAGGTCGCCGTGGAACGCGCCCGGCTCGACCTCGGCCGCACCCGCATCCGCGCGCCCTTCGCGAGCCGCGTGCGCGAGAAGCACGTCGACCTCGGACAGTTCGTGAACCGCGGCCAGCCGCTCGCGCGCCTCTACTCCGTCGACTTCGCAGAGGTCCGCCTGCCGATCCTCGACGCGGACCTCGCCCACCTGGAGATTCCCGCGGCGAGCGGTGGTTCCGAGCCCACGGGGCCGGAGGTCGAGCTCACCGCCCGCGTCGCGGGGCGCGAGGCCCGCTGGACCGGTCGCCTCGTTCGCAGCGAAGGCGTGCGCGACGAGCGCACGCGCATGCTGCACGTGGTGGCCCGGGTGGACGACCCCTTCGCCCTCACCGACGCGAGCCGTGAAGCGCTGCCGATGGGCCTGTTCGTCGATGCGACGATCCGCGGCCGCGCGGCCGAGGGCGTGTTCGAGATTCCGCGCTCGGCGCTCCGCCGCGCGGACACGATCCTGCTCGTCGACCCGGAGGATCGCCTCCGCATCCGGCAGGCCGAGGTGCTGCGCTCCGTTCGCGGCGTGAGCTGGATCCGGGCGCGGCTGCTTCCGGGGGAGCGCCTCGTGACTTCGCCCCTCGAGATCGCGACGGAGGGCATGACGGTTCGGGTCCTCGATGCGGTCGCCTCGCCCGAGGGCCGGCCGGGGCGCGAGGCCGGCCCGAGCGAAGCCGAGGAATCGCTCGCCGCCGAAGAGCCGGCGGCCCGGACGGCGGAGCCCGCCGGAGCGCACTCCTCGTGAAGGGCGCCATCGCGTGGTGCGCCGAGAACCCGGTCGCCGCGAACCTGACGATGGTGGTGATCCTCGTCGCCGGCCTCGGCACCATGCCGACCCTGCGCCAGGAGCTGATCCCGTCGATCGCGCTCGACGCGATCACCGTGAACGTCGTCTACCCGGGGGCCTCGCCGGGAGAGATCGAGTCCTCGATCACGAACCGCATCGAGGAGAAGCTCCAGGGCGGAGCCGGCATCAAGCGGATCCGCTCCTCGTCCTCGGAAGGCGTAGCCAGCGTGACGGTGGAGCTCCTCGGGGGCGAAGACGTCCGGCGTCGCCTCGACGAAGTACGCGCCTCGGTCGACGCCATCGACACCTTCCCGGAAGGCGCCGAGGAGCCGACGGTCCAGCAGAGCGAGGTCGAGAGCCGCGTGCTGAACCTCGCCGTCTCGGGCGAGGTGGACGAGTGGACCCTCACGCGGCTCGCCCAGCAGATCCGCGACGACATCGCGGCGCTCCCCGACGTGAGCGATGCGCGCCTCATGATGGCGCGCCCCTACGAGGTCACGGTCGAGGTCTCCGAATCGTCCCTCGAGCGCCACGGACTCCGCTTCGACGACGTCGTGCGCGCCGTGCGCACGTCCTCGCTCGACCTGCCGGGCGGCGGCGTGAAGACCGATTCGGGCGAGATCCTGCTGCGCGCCAAGGGCCAGGCCTACCACGGCGAGGAGTACGAGCAGATCGCCCTCGTCTCGCGGCGCGACGGAACGCGGCTCGCCCTCGGCGACGTCGCGACGGTCGTGGACGGCTTCGCCGAGGCCGATCGCCTCGCGCGCTTCGACGGGGAGCCGAGCCTGCTGATCCAGGTGTTCCGGCAGGGCGACCAGAAGGCCCTCGCCATCTCGCGGAAGGTCCGGGAGTACGTCGACGGACTCCAGACGAGCCTCCCCGAAGGCATTGCCGTCACGGTCTGGCAGGACGACTCCCGGGTTCTGGCCGACCGCCTCGACACGATGCTCCGCAACGGCCGCGGCGGCTTCCTGCTGGTCGTGATCATCCTCTCGCTCTTCCTGCGCCTGCGGCTCGCGCTGTGGGTGAGCCTCGGCATTCCGATCTCGTTCCTCGGCGCCGTCGCCCTGCTCCCCGCGCTCGACATCTCGATCAACTTCATCTCGCTACTCGGCTTCATCATCGTGCTCGGCATCGTCGTGGACGACGCGATCGTGGTCGGCGAGAACGCGCACGTCCACCAGGTCCGCACGGGGAATCACCTGCGCGGCGCGATCCTCGGCGCGCAGACCATCCTCGTGCCGGTCGCCTTCGGCGTGCTCACGACGATCGCGGCATTCTTCCCGCTCGCGACCCTCCCGGGCCCGATGGGGCGGATGACGCGCGTGCTGCCGATGGTGGTGATCGCCTGCCTCGTGTTCTCCGTCCTCGAAGCCATGTTCATCCTCCCCGCCCACCTCGGGCACGGGAAGAAGAGCGAAGGCGAGGGGAGCAACCCGGTCTCGCGCGGCTGGCGGCGGTTCCAGGCCGCGATCGCGCGCGGACTGAACCGCGTGATCGAGGGGCTCTACCTCCCGGCACTCCGCCGCGCTCTCGAGTGGCGCTACCTGACCTCGGCCGTCGCTCTCTCGCTGCTGCTCTTCACCGTCGGCCTGTTCGGCGGGGGCTGGTTGAAGTTCGTCTTCCAGGAGCCCGTCGAAGCGGACTTCATCGTGGCGGACCTGACCCTCTCCCCCGGAACGCCCTTCCACGTCACGCAGCGCGCTGTCGAGCGGCTCGAGGCCGCGGCCCTGCTCGTCCGCGACGAGGTCGGCGCCGAGAACCCGGGCCGGCCGGCCGTGTTCACCCACCTGATGTCGTCCGTCGGCGAGCAGCCCATGCAGGCGCGGCGCGAACAGATGAACCGGATGATGGACGGAAGCGCCCCGGCGCGGAGCAACGTCGGCGAGGTCCAGGTCGAGATCGTGGACTTCCGCCGCCGGGACATCGGCGTCGCGGAACTCACCCGCCGCTGGCGGGAGGCCGCGGGCGACTTCCCGGGGGTCGAGCAGCTGCAGTTCGAGTACTCCCTCGTGACGACCGGTGCGCCCATCGAGATCGAGCTCAACGGACCGGACCTCGACGCCCTGCGCGAGGCGGCCGACGCCGTGAAGCACCACCTCGAGACCTACCCCGGCGTGTTCGACGTCGCGGACTCCTTCCGCGGCGGCAAGCAGGAGCTCGAGTACCAGATCCTCCCGAGCGCCGAGACCCTGGGCCTCACCCTCGAGGACGTCGCGCGCCAGCTCCGCCAGGGCTTCTACGGGGAAGAAGCGCAGACGATCCAGCGCGGGCGCGACGAAGTGAAGGTCATGGTCCGCTACCCGGAGAGCGAGCGCCGCTCCCTCGGCGACGTCGAACGCATGCGCATCCGCGGCGCCGACGGAACGACGATCCCCTTCACGAGCGTCGCGCGCGCCGATCTTCGCACGGGCTTCTCCGCCATCCGGCACGTCGATGGCCGCCGCGTCGTGAGCGTCACGGCCGACGTCGACCAGGCGGCGGCCAACGCCAACGAGATCGTGCGCGTCCTGCGCTCGGGCGCCCTCGACGAGATCCTCGCCCGCTACCCGGGCGTCCAGTTCAGCTTCGAGGGCGAACAGGCCGAACAGCGCGAATTCCTCGCCGCCATGAGCCGCGGCTACGTGATCGCCCTGCTCGTGATCTACAGCCTGCTCGCGATTCCGCTCGGCTCCTACTTCCAGCCGCTGATCATCATGGCGGCCATCCCCTTCGGGCTGGTCGGCGCCGCCTGGGGGCACTACCTGCTCGGCTTCACCTTCTCCATGTACTCCGTGCTCGGACTGGTCGCGCTCTCGGGGGTCGTCGTGAACGCGAGCCTCGTCCTCTCGGACCGCATCAACCAGTTCGTCGCCTCGGGCGTTCCCCTGTTCGAAGCCGTGCAACAGGCCGCGGCCGCGCGCTTCCGCCCGATCCTGCTGACCACGCTCACGACCTTCGCCGGACTCACCCCGCTCATGCTCGAAACCAGCATGCAGGCGAAGTTCATGATCCCGATGGCCGTCTCGATCGCCTTCGGCGTGCTGTTCGCGAGCCTCGTGACGCTCTTCCTCGTCCCCTCGACCTACCTCATGCTCGAGGACGTCCTGCGCCTCTTCCGCCGGTCCGAGCCGCCGGTGGCGGACCGCCCGCGGCCGGTACGCGCCCGGGACGAAGCGGCCTAGGCCCGGGTCTTCACGCCCGGGCCACGCCTTCGAGGAAGCAGGTCTCGAGGCTTCCGATTCCCGTGACGTCGATGGCGCCGCGCGCCTCGATCGCGTAGTGGGCCTCGAGCTGCCTCGCGACCTCGCACGGAATCTGGATCCGCCCGACTTCCCCCGTCGACTCCATCCGGCTCGCCACGTTGACCGTGTCTCCCCAGAGGTCGTAGTGGAACTTTCTGCGGCCGATCACCCCGGCAACGACCGGCCCGGCGCTGATCCCGATGCGCACCCGCAGCGCCTCGCTGGCGAGCGCTTCGCGCGCGGCGAGAGCGAAGTCGGCGATCTTCCGGAGGTGCTGCGGATCCGCCTCGGGGATCCCGGAGGCCACGAGGTAGGCGTCGCCGATCGTCTTGATCTTCTCGACACCGTGCTCCTCGGCGAGCCGGTCGAGCACCTCGAAGGTCGCGTCGAGAAACTGGACCAGATCCGCGGGAGAGCGACCCCGGGCAAAGGCCGTGAAGCCGACGAGGTCGATGAACGCCACGGAGGCGTCGGAGAAGCGTTCGACCGGACGCGACTCCTCCCGCTTGAGCTGCTCGGCCACGCTCTCGGGCAGGATGTTCTTGAGGAGCGATTCGCTCCGCTCCTTCTCGACCTCGAGCTCCCGCGTCCGCACCCGCACGAGATCGTCGAGCCGCTCGACGTGATTCAGCAGCTCCGCCAGATACCGCTTGAGCCAGTACCAGACGACGGTGAAGACCGTCGTCATCGAGACCGCGATGATGTTCACGATGATGAGCCGTTTGCGCCGAAGGCTCTCGACCGAAGCTTCGCCGGTCACCGGGCTCTGCTCCTCGACGGGAATCCCGTTCACTCCGAGGAGCAGGATCGCGACGTAGCCGACCGCCTGGGACGTCGGCAGCAGGAGGATCGAGACGACGATCAGCAGGAAGAGCAGCGGAAGGCCGTGCGTCGCGACGCCCCCGCCCGTCACGAAGGTTCGGAAGAAATCGAGCGTGAAGGGGAGCAGGTAGGCGTGGGCCGCGAGGATTCCCCTTCCGCCCCGCAGCAGCACCAGGCTCCCCACGAGCCAGACCAGAACGAGGAGGTTGTTGGTGGCGTTCTGGCCGGAGCGGAGGTCCATGACGAACAGCACCGCTTCGCCGAGGATCCCGAGCACGACCAGGAAGGCGAGCACTCGCTTCCGCATGCGGTCGAGCGGGTGGGCCTTGACGTCGGAGAAGTCGAGGAGACGGCGCAGCAGACTCACGCGGCGTCCTCCTCTCCCTCCATGCAGGCTCGCCACCATTGGTTGAACTGCCAGATCGACTTCTCGAGACCGTTCAGCCGGCCGGACTCGAAGGAGCGTGCCTGGAGACCGGACCAGGTCGCTTCGCAGGCCTCGATGTCCTGGCCGTGGACGACGCGCACGAGCGCCTGCGCCTCACGCGCGGCATCCGCCGCCGCCGGGTCGTCGAAGGTGCCCTTGGGAAAGCAGCCGTAGATGCGGAGCACGAAGTGGTCGCTGCGGACGGGCAGGAGCTGGTACCAGACGAGCGAGCCGTGCGCGGGCGCGAAGAGATGGAAGGGAAAGACGACGGCCGCCACGAGCGCTTCCCCGGCGTCGATGGGAAGTGACTCCGTCGGCGCGCCGCCCTCGCCCGGACCGGAACCCTTCGCGGGCATCACGAGCACCGAGAACGGCCCCTCGGCATCCGGGGTCTCCGCCAGCTTGGCCGGGAAGAGCGGCTCGAGCGTATCTCGATGCGTCGCGATGTGGTGATAGGCTTCCATGAAGTTGTCGACGAGCACCTTCCAGTTGAAGGGCGACTCGTAGGTCGCGGTCTCGACGGCCACCATGTCCGCCATGCGGAACCCGGCGAGCCGCTCGCGCAGCGGCTCGAGGCGGGGAGCGAGGGGCGCGGCCGACGCGTCGAAGTTCACGAAGAGGAAGCCCTCCCAGACCTCGCTTCGGATCTCGGGCAGCCGGCAGGCCTTTCGGTCGAACCCCTCGACGTTCTCCATGAACGGCGCACCGGCGAGGCTTCCATCGAGCCGGTAGGTCCAGGCGTGGTAGGGGCACTGGAAGGAGCGCGCGTTCCCCGAACCCGTCACGACCTCGGCGGCGCGGTGGCGGCAGGCCCGCGAGAGCACCCGCACCCGGCCATCCTGCCCGCGGACCACGACGAGCTTGTCGTCGAGAAGGTCGAGACAGAAGAAATCGCCGGGCTCCGGAACCTGATCGACCCGCCCCGCGCACAGCCACTCTCGAGAGAAGATCCGCGCCTGCTCGAGCTCGTAGACGCGCTCGGAGGTGAAGGCGGCCGCGGGCAGGGTGGACGCCCGTTCGAGCGGCAGCGATGCGGACTCGAGGCTCTCGGGGGAGAGGATCTCGTAGAGGGAGTCTTGCCGCGTCATTCGCCCGCCCCCGCCTTCGCGAACGCGCCCTCACCGGTGCACCAACCCTCGATCCCGAGCGCTTCGCGCACCATCGCCGTCGCCTGGGGTTCCTCGGCCCGGGCGATTTCGTCGATCACCGGCCCGAGCCGCCCCAGCCGATGCCGGAAGCCGCCGACGCGGCCGCTGACGATCCCCTCCACGGTCTCCGCGACGAGGCTCGCAGGCTCGAGCTCCGCCTGCGCCGCCTCGTAGTAGGCGAAGGTGTGATCGAGCAGCGGCCGGTAGGCGCTCGCGCGTGGAGCGCCCGGGTCGGGGATGCTCGTCGAAAGGCCGCCCTCGGTGATGCCGGGCTCGACCACCGCGAGGTCGATCCCGAAGGGCGCGACCTCGTGACGAACGCTCTCGGCGAAGGCTTCGAGTGCACTCTTCGATGCACAGTAGGCCGACTCGAGCGGCAGGCCGGTGGCCGCCGCGAGGGTGCTCATCATGACGATGCGACCGGCCCCCTGTTCGCGCATGACGGGCAGGACGGCGCGCGTGCAGCGGACGGCGCCGAAGAAGTTCGTCTCGAAGGTCGAACGCAGGACCGCGTCGGACATCTCCTCCGCCGGGACGAACCACGCGACGCCGGCGTTGTTCACCAGGGCGTCGATGCGGCCTTCCTCCTCGAGGATTCGCGTGACGGCCTCGCGCACCTCCGAGGGCGCCGTCACGTCGAGGGGCACGGTCCGTACCGAGCTGCGCGTACCGTCCGGCTCTTCGAACGGCGTGGGCTTCCGCATGCCGGCGTAGACCGTGTGCCCGGCCCGGGCGAGGGTTCGCGAGGTCTCGGCGCCGATGCCACGGCTTGCGCCGGTCACGAGAACGATGGCCATGGGCTTCCTCCTGAGCGGCTCCGGGCCGCGGGTTCCATTCGGTGGCAGGGAGGCCCCCGCCGCCCCGACCCAGGGAAAGAAGCCACGGAGCCGGCCGGGCCGCCGTCTCCGCTGGGGCCAATTTTCTATCCGATCCGGCCACAGGGCGGCTTCGATCGGGCATCCTCGGGGCATGGAGCTGGCCGATCTGCGCGACCCCGCGGCCCTCGAGCGCCCCATCGTCCGGGCCGGCTACTGCCGCCACCTCGTGGAACTCCTCGCGGAGGAGGGCATCGCACCCGAGATCACCCTCGCCGGGACGGGGCTGCGCTTCGCGGACCTCGCGGACGAGGAGCACCGCATCAGCCACGCGTCCCAGCTCCGGATCTACGAAAATGCCGTGGCGAGGACCCGCACGCCGGGCCTCGGCTTCCGGCTCGGACACCGGGAGCGCATCAGCGACCACGGCGTGATCGGCTACGCCATCCAGAGCAGCGCCAACCTGGCCCAGGCGATCCGCATCGCCCTCCGCTACATGGCGACGGCGGGCCCCCTGCTCTCCCTCGAGCTCGTCGAGGACGGCGGCGAGGCAGGCCTGATCGCGCGGGAGATCTTTCCGCTCGGCAGGGCCGGCCGGATGGCGCGGGAGGAGCTCACGACGATCCTGGTCGAACACCTCCTGGCGCTGACCTCTCCTCCCACGCGCCCGCTCGAAGCCCGCTTCGACCTTCCGGGTGGAGACGATGCGTTCTACGAAGCCGAACTCGGCTGTCCGGTCCGCTTCGACGCACCCCACACGGAGATTCGCTTCCGCGCTCGCGACCTCCTCCTGCCGCTGGCGTTCTCGGATGCCGAGACGGCGGAGGTCTGCGAGCAACGCTGCGCGGAGCTGCTCGAAAGGCTCGGGGAGACGCCGAGCCTCGTCGCGCGGGTCCGACGGGAACTCGTCGGAGCCCCGGGAAGGATTCCGTCGCTCGAGGAGACGGCGCGCGCCCTCGGCATGAGCGGCCGCACGCTCCGGCGCCGGCTGAAGGATGCCGGGACGAGCTTCCACGCCGTCGAGGTCGACGTCCGCAAGGGCCTGGCCCTCGACTATCTACAGCGTTCGACCCTGAGCGTGGACGAGATCGCGAACCTGCTCGGGTACTCGGAGACCCCGAACTTCTACCGCGCCTTCAAGCGCTGGACGGGACGGCCGCCCGGTGCCTTCCGCTAAGACGCTCGGACTGGCGTTGGCCGGACTCCTCGTCGCGTTCGCCGCGTTGGCCTTTGCCACGCGCGCGCACTGGATCCCCGAGCACTCCCCGGCCGAGCGCGGAAGCGTGCTCGCGGGCGAGCACGGCTGCTGGTCCTGCCACGAGAGCGGACTCTTCGAGGGAAGCCGTAGCCCGGAGCGGATCGCGGCGCGAATCGTCGAGGTGCCCGAGCACCCCGAAGGCCTTCCGGAGCGGGCCGTCGCCGACCTCACGGCGTGGATCGCGCTGGTGCAGTACGAGGCCGACCGGGCCGCCGCACGGGGCCCCGTGCGCGGACTCGTCGCCTCGGAACGGCTCGCGCGCCGACAGTGTTTCTCCTGCCACGGCGATCTCGGTCAGGGCGGCGTCGCGAACCCGGGCTCGCTCAAGGGCTACGTCCCGGGCTTCTTCGGACGCGACTACGACGTGCTCACGCGCAACGACGACCCCGAGGTCGTTCGCGAATGGATCCGGGAGGGCGTGCCGCGCTTCTTCCACCAGGGGATCGGGCGTCTTCGCCCCGCGCTCTGGTTCACCGAACGGCAGCGCGTCCAGATGCCCGGCTTCGGGCGATCTCTCACCTCGGCCCAGGTGGAGGGCCTCGTCCGCTACCTCACGGTGCTGCGCCAGGCCGGACCGCTCGATGGCCCGGGGATGGTGGAATACCGGAAGCGGCTCGGGCTTCCGATCTCGGACTGACGCGATCTCGGACTGACGGAATCGCTTCGAGCCCCGAAACGAAACCGCCCCGGCTGTCGAAACAGCCGGGGCGGCGACTCTCCCAAGCTCGCGGAGCGCCTACGGACAGGTGCCCGTGAGGCCGGTGACCCAATCGCTCACGAGGCTCACGCCCTCGTCGTGGATGGTCACCTTGGCGAGCTCCGGCATCTTCACCGAGGGCACCACCGAATCCATGCGGAAGACCAGGATCGAGGCGGCGGGGTCACCCGGCACGACGTCGTATTCGAGGCTCCCGACGCCCGAGGCGATGGGCGTCTTGCAGATGCCCGTCATCATGCCGTCCGGCTCGTCCGCGTTCAGCCACAGGCTCGTGAACCCGGCCCGGCCGCCGTCGCGGTGGCAGTGGGCGCAGTTCATCTCGAGATACGCCCGGGCGCGCTCGGCCACCGTGCCGTCGAGCGGATCGTCCCAGACCGGGAGCCGCGGTGCGAGGGCCGGGTCCGGAGCACCGGTCAGCAAGCCGTTCACGCTCCAATAGTCGAGCTGGTTCGTGCCGCTCGCATCGAAGGGCACGGGCTTGTTCAGCCAGCGCGCCTTGGGCCCGATGAGATCCATCGGCTCGTCGACGCCGGCGTGGCAACCCGCGCACTGGTTCACGTCCGGCACCTCGTAGTCGATGTTCTGGGTGCCGCCGGCCGGGTGGTTGAAGGTGACGTTCACGATCGCCCCCTCGGGCGTCAGCGTGGCCTCCGTGCCGGTCTCGTCCCAGAGGTAGACGAGCGCCTTCCAGCCGAACTCGCGACGGATCAGGAGCCGCGTCTCGATCACGTCCTCCCCACCCGGCGTATCGAAGGTGAAGGTCTTGGTGATGATCGTCCCGACCGGGAAGTCCATCACCGCCGACGCATCGTAGGCCGCGGCCTCGCCCGGCGGGACGAAGGCGTAGCGATCCTTCAGGGTGAAGTCCGAGAAGAGCGGCGTCGTGAGGTCGTACCCGACGCCCCGCTCGACCGGCACGCCGCGCGGGTCGTTGCCGACGAAGAGGTTGTAGTCCGAGAGCACCGGGCAGTTCGCCTCGAAGGCCGGCCAGTTCACGCCGGCCGGCGAGGCACCGCACAGGGCCGCGGTCTCTTCGGGCGAGAGCTCCACCGCGCCCTCCGGAAGCGGCAGGCGGTCGCGCAGCGCGACGTCCGTGAGCGCGGGGTGATCGCAGTCGTAGAGGGAGGTGTCGAAGCGGTCCCCGCTCGGCGGCACCGCGAGGGTGCCGAAGGTCGCCTCGCCGTTGTCGCCGATGCAGATCTTGAGATCGTCCGGCAGCTCACCGTCCGGCTGGACGAGATCCGGGTTCATGTTGCGGTCGTAGATGATGTCCGGGATGGGCTGGCCCGCGCCGAACTGGAAGGCGATGACCTGTCCGATCAAGCCCTGGGGCACGAGGCCGTTGTCGTCGAGATGGTTTCCGTAGACCTCGATCCGCTCCGGGAAGGCGTCGAAGTCCTCCGGGTAGGGCAGCAGCGAGATCTCGTAGCTGAAGATCGCGATGCCCGCGGTGAGGTTCCCGTAGATCTCGTTGTCGAAGATCTCGACGCCGTCCGTCGAGAGGATGAGCATGCCGGTGCCCGGCGGGACGAGGCCGACGATGCCGCTGCCGAAGTTCTCCGTGTTGTTGTCGAAGGACCAGTTGTTGTGGACGCGGACGGAGTGGCCGGCCTGGCTGAGCCCCGGAAGGTCGAAGACCAGGATGCCGGCCGTGTTCTGCGTGGCCACGTTCCAGTGGACGTCGGCGTTGATCGAGTTCTCGATCTCGATGCCGGCGACGTTCATCTCCGCCCAGTTGTTGCGGACGATGATGTTCTCGGACTGGCCGACGTAGATGCCGGCGTCCTCGGCGCCCTTCACGTAGCAGCCTTCGATCAGGATGTTCCGGCTGAGAACGGGGTAGAGGCCGTAGGGCCCGTTCGTCGGGTCGACCTCGTTCGGCCAGATGATCGAGACGCGCTGCATGGTCACGCCGTCGGAGCCGACCGTCTTCACGCCGTCGCCCGGCGGGTCGAAGATGCCGATGTCGCGGATCAGGAACTCGTCGCCCGAGGCCAGGATCGCCTCGGAGGCGTTGGCGGTCGAGAAGTCGAGGATCGTATCGGCGTGGCCCTGGCCGACGACCGTGATGTGGGACGCCGTGATCACGATGCCCCGCGTGAAGGTGAAGGTGCCGGCGCCGAACTCGAAGGCGCTCCCCGGCTGGGCGAGGCTGAAGGCCTGGCGCACGCGCGTCTCGAAATCCTCGGCGCTCTCGCCGACGGCGGGCGCGAGGAAGATGACCGGGCTGCCGGGGAAGACCGGCAGGTTGCAGCCGGACACGAACAGCGCCACGGCGAGCGCGAGAGCGGGGAACGTTCGGAACATCGGATTCACCTCGGAGCGAAGGAGTCGCGGGACTCCTCGTGAAGGGACGGGCCCGCGGACCCAGGAGCAAGGGGTTCGGACGGCACCGGCGCGACGGCCGGGCCCTCGATGTGCAGCGCCAGGTACGCTTCGAGCAGGCGCTTCATTTCGGCGGCGCAGGCGGCCCGCTCTTCGGCGGACTCGGCGCGAAGGGCGTAGGCCTCGACGGCGGCCGCAGCTTCGACGGCGATCCGCGCCACGCGGAGCTGTTCGGCGGCCGTGCCGCGGGCCGCGATGGCGGGATGGCGGGCGAGCCCGTCGACGAGCCGCGCGTTCGACTCCGCGTCGATCGCCAGGTACTCGGCGCTGGCCGTGAGGCTCCGCAGCGCCGCCGTGACCCGCGGCCGCTTCGCGAGCTCCGCGAACCGCACCTCGACCACCCGATCGACCGCTTCGCGCCAGGGCCGATCGTGCAGAGCCTCGAGCTCCTCGATCGCGCGGGCATCCGTCTCCCCGAGCAGCTTGCGCGCGAGCGCGGCCAGCACGGCGTGCCGGTTCGGGAAGTACTGGTAGAGCGAACCGATCGAGAGGCCGGCCCGCCGGGCGATCGCCGAGGTCGTGACGGAGTCCGCGGGCTGGACCTCGCAGAGCTCCCGCGCGGCGGCGAGGATGCGCTCGACGCGCTCGCGGGAGCGGGCTTGCGTCGGCCTTCGGCGGGGCTCGAGGGAAACGGCTGAGGACATGCGGGGCGCCTGGGCGGAGGGCCTGGGAGTTCCAGAACCCGAGAAAATGTGAGTCTTGCTCAGGTTTGTGGGCCCGGTCAAGGAAAAGTGTCGCGGAATCACCCGATTGAGGCCTAAAAGCCCCGGCCAAGCGACCCAGGGCTCCTGGTGTAGACTCGGCCGGGCCGATGTCTGCCCCGATCCTCCACGCCTGGTGCCCCGCCCACGCTTTCTTCTGCGTCCCGCAGCCGAAGGAGACGACGCCCCATGTCAGGGGATAGGAGCCGGACATCGCGCGCCCGAGATCGCTCGAAGAGCCCGGCCCCGGTGGCCGGGCTTTTCGTTTCTGGGGAGCAGGGCGCCCCGAGCGAGCCCGGGCCCCGGGGCGGCTCCGGGCGCTTCGGCCTGCCGCGCCTCGAGGGCATCGCCCGCGCGAGCTACCGCCGCGAGCGGGTGCGCGATTGGACCCTCCCGGCCGCGGGCGGGCTCATGGAAGCGGGCGTCGTCGGCGTGATCGCGGACAAGGTCTACGACGTGCACCCGACGCTGCTCGCGCTGATCTCCGCGGCCCCGATGTTCGGGAACCTCTCGAGCGTGCTGTGGGCACGCGTCGCCGAGGGGCGGCCCAAGGTCCCGCTGCTCACCGCGATGCAGACCGTGTTCATCGGGCTCGTCGCGGCGGTGGCCTTCCTTCCTTCGGACCCCTCGGGTGGGCCGCTGCTCGCCGTGGCGGTCGTGCTCGCGCGTCTCCTGATCGGCGGGATCCTCACGGTGCGCAGCACGGTCTGGACCCTCAACTACCCGGGCGACGTCCGGAGCCGCATCACCGCGCGGCTCTCGCTCTACACCACCGCCGCGATCACGCTGACCGCGCTCGTCGCCGGCTTCGCCCTCGATGCGGACCCGAACTCGTTCCGCTGGGTCTATCCGCTCGGCGCCGCCATCGCGACGATCGGCCTGCTCGCCTTCGCCCGGGTCGAGCTCGTCGGGGAGAAGGCACACCTCGCGGCCGAGCGCGGCGAACCGCTGCTGCCGCGGCCCGAGGGCGCCAACGCACCGGAGTCCTCGCTCCCGGAGCCGCCGGCGGAACCGGGCCGCGGCCTCTTCGCGCTCCTGCGCAGCGACCCGCTCTTCGCGCGCTACCAGCTCTGGCAGTTCGTGATCGGCAGCGCGAACATGATCATGGAGGGCCCGCTGATCCTGCTCGTCTCGCGCGACCTCGGCGCGTCCTACAGCGTGAGCATCGCCCTCTCCCTCGTGCTGCCGCTCTCGTTCTCGATGGTCTCGCTTCCTCTCTGGGCCCCGTGGATGGACCGCATTCACATCGCCGAGTTCCGCGCCAAGCACAGCGGGCTCTGGGCGCTCTCCCAGGCGATCGTCTGGGGCGGTGCGATCGCGGGCTCGCTGCTCTTCATCGGCGTCGGCCGCGCCATGCTCGGCATCGCGCGCGGCGGCGGGCTGCTCGCCTGGCAGATCGGCCACAACGACTTCGCGAGCCCGGAACGCGCGGCGCGCTACATGGGCGTGCACGTGACCCTGACCGGCGTGCGCGGCGCCTTCGCACCGTTCCTCGGTATGTTGCTCTACGTGGGATGGTCCGGGACGAGTTGGCTTCCGGCGTGGGACGGGATCGGCCCCCACATGATGGGGATCTCGACGGTGCTCAGCATCATCGGCACCCTCGGCTACGTCTCGCTCTACCGGCGCGTGAAGGGGAACTCGGAATGAGACCGCTCGCACTGCTGACCTTCCTGACCCTGGACGGAGTCCTCCAGGGCCCGAGCGGCCCCGAGGAGGACCCCTCCGGCGGCTTCACGCAGGGCGGCTGGGCTGCGCCCTACTGGGAAGAGGTCATGCAGCAGGTCCGAGCCGAAGCCATGGCCGAGCCCTACGACATGCTGTTCGGACGCCGGACCTACGAGATCTTTGCCGGGAGCTTCGACGGTGCGGACCCGAGCGACCCGATGGCCCGCCGCATGACCGAAGCGACGAAGTACGTCGTGACGCGCTCGCCGGGGTACCGGGCCCGCTGGCAGAACTCGACCGTCGTGACCGGCGATGTTCCGGGTGAGATCGCTCGGCTGAAGGCGAAGGACGGGCCGCTCCTGCAGGTCCACGGCAGCGGCGAACTCATCCAGACCCTGCTCGCCCACGACCTCGTCGACGAGTTCCGCCTCTGGACCTTTCCCGCGGTGCTCGGCCAGGGACGGCGACTCTTTCGCGACGGGACCGTCCCGGCCGGGCTCGAGCTCGCCAAGACCGGGGCGACTCCGGGCGGTGTCGCGATGACGATCTACCGGCGAAAGCGTTGAAGAGACGCTGCCCCTAGAGGCGGCCGCGCACCGCGTCGCGGAGCAGGCCGCCGCCGAGCAGGACCATCAGCAGCGCGAGGGGAAGGCCGACCACGACCGACGCCGCCTGCAGGGCCGGGAGGCCGCCCACGCGAAGCAGCCCGGCGGTCACCGCGGCGAGCGCGAGGCCCCAGAAGACCTTCGCCCCCCGCGACTCCGCCGCGCCGAGCAGGTGACACACGACGAGCGTCGCGGAGTCGAGCGAGGTGATCAGCCAGGTGAAGAGCAGGAAGGCAGCGGTCGCCAGCAGGACGGGCGTGATCGCGGAAACCCCGAGGTTCTGGACGACGGCGACGATGCCGAGGCTGTAGTCTCGGCCGACCGCGGCGCTCACGGCGCCGGCGCTCGAGAGCTCCTGGTGGAGCGCCGTCCCGCCGAAGACCGTCATCCACACGAGGATCACGCCGGTCGGCACCAGCATCACGGCGACGGCGAACTCGCGAACGGTCCGGCCGCGCGAGATGCGCGCGATGAAGAGGCTCACGAAGGGCGTCCACGCGAGCCACCAGCCCCAATAGAAGACCGTCCAGGCGCCTTGCCACGCGCGGTCGGGCTCGGCGGTGCCGAGCCAGGCACCGGCCGGGAGAACGTTCACGAGGTAGTCGAGGGTCGTGCGTGCGAGGAGTTCGCCGAGGAAGAGCGTCGGGCCGAGCGCGACGAAGACGAGCAGGAGTGCGCCGCTCACCCAGACGTTGAGCTCCGAGAGCCGCCGGATCCCCCGCGCCAGACCGGAGAGCGCCGAGAGGATGCCGAGCGCGCAGACGGAGAACACGATGCCCATCTGGTTGGAGATCGCGACGTCGAGCCCGAGGAGTGCGCCGAGGGTCGCATTCATGCCGGCGGCGGAGATCCCGATCGACGTCGCGACGCCGCAGACCGTCCCGAACAGCGCGAGCAGATCCACGGCGTGCCCGGGCCAGCGATCGATCCAACGGGGCCCGAGCACCGGGTAGAGCGCCGAGCGGAAGGTCAGCGGGCGGCCGTGGCGGTAGCTGTAGACCGAGATCGCGAGCGCGGCGAGCACGTAGAACGCCCAGCCGTGGAGCCCCCAGTGGAGGACCGTGATGCGCATCGCCGTCCGGACGGCGGCATCCGGCCCGCCGCCGGCGGCCGCGAGGAACGGGTTCTCCGCGAAGTGGAGGATGGGCTCCGCCGCCGCCCAGTAGAGCAGGCCCGAAGCGAGACCCGCCGAGAAGAGCATCGCGAACCAGGGCAGGTTCCCGAACTCGGGGCGCGCGCCCTCGGGCCCGAGCCGCACGTTCGCGCGCGGATAGACCGAGAGGAACGCCACCACCCCGACCGCTGCGCTCGCGACGCCGACGAAGAGCCAGTCGAACCGCCCGAGGACCCCGTCCTTCGCGCCGGTGAGAACGGCGCTCGCGGTCTCGATCGAGGCGACGGCTCCGAACACGAACAGGAGCAGGCCGGCGACCGCGATCCAGGAGATGGGGTTCGGGAGGCCGATGCGGGCCAGGAGCTGCTTCAAGCCGGGTTCGCCATGGGAAGGAGAGACATGATGGCACGGATTCCCGAGGAAGAACGGGAGGTTTTGAAATATACCGTCCAGACGGTATAGTCCACCCCATGAGCGACACCCGCGAGCGAGTCCTGAACGCAGCCGAGGAGCGCCTCCTCACCGAGGGCCCCGGCGGCCTCGTCCTCGACGCCATCGCCGCCGCGGCGGGGGTCAGCAAGGGCGGGCTCCTCTACCACTTCGGCTCGAAGGAGGCCCTCGTCGCGGGCCTGTGCGAGCGCATGCTCGAGCGATTCGACCACCAGCTCGACACCCTCGGCGCCGACGATCCGACGCCCGGCGCTTTCACCCGCGCCTACCTCGCGACGACCGTCACCGAAGAGGGCAAGCCCGCCGACAACTCGGCGCAGCTCATGGCCGGCATCCTCGCCACCCTCGGCCGGGACTCGGCCCACATGGCCGAGGTCCGGAAACGCTTCGAGCGCTGGCACGAGCGGCTGCGCGACGACGGCCTCGACCCGACCACCGCCACCCTCGTCCGCCTCGCCGCCGACGGCCTCTGGCTCTCGGCCCTGCTCGGCCTGCCCCAGCTCGAAGGCGAACTCGGCGCGGACACCCTCCGCGCGCTGCGCGAGATGACCCGAGGCTGAACCCGCCATGCGTCGCGAAGAGACCTACGACTTCGTCATCGTCGGCGGCGGCTCCGCGGGCTGCGCCCTCGCCAACCGCTTGAGCGCGGACCCGAACCACCGGGTCCTCGTCCTCGAGGCCGGCCGTCCGGACGCCTGGTGGGACGTCGCGATCCACATGCCCGCGGCCCTGATGCTCCCCCTCGGCAGCCGCTTCTACGATTGGGGCTACCGCTCCGAGCCGGAGCCCCACATGGCGGGCCGCGAGATCTACCACGCGCGCGGCAAGCTCCTCGGCGGATCGAGCAGCATCAACGGCATGATCTTCCAGCGCGGCAACCGCGCCGACTACGACGGCTGGGCGCGCGAACCCGGGCTCGAGCGCTGGAGCTACGCGCACTGCCTCCCCTACTTCAAGCGGATGGAAAGCTGCGAGCACGGCGACGACGCCTACCGCGGCCGCACCGGCCCCCTGGCGCTCGAGCGAGGACCCGCCCGAGGACCGCTCTTCGATGCCTTCTTCGCCGCCGCCGAACAGGCCGGCCATGCGCGCACCGACGACGTGAACGGCGAGTGCCAGGAAGGCTTCGGGCGATTCGACCGGAACCTCCGGCGCGGCCTGCGGCGGAGCGCCGCGCGCGCGTACCTTCACCCGGTGAAGTCCCGGCCGAACCTCCACGTCCAGAGCCGCGCCTTCGCGACGCGCATCCTCTTCGAGGGCCGGCGCGCGACGGGCGTCGAGTTCCTGCACCGCGGACGCATACGGCGCGTCGCCGCCGGCGAGGTGATCTGCGCCGGGGGCGCGATCAACTCGCCGCAGCTCCTCCAGCTCTCGGGCATCGGCCCCGCCGCGCTCCTGCGCGACGTCGGCATCGACGTGCGCCACGACCTGCCGGGCGTCGGTGCGAACCTGCAGGATCACCTCGAGGTCTACGTGCAGCACGCCTGCTCGCAGCCCGTCTCGATGGCGCCGAGCGTGCGCTGGCACTGGCGGCCGTGGATCGGCATGCAGTGGCTCGCGGGGACGGGGCCGGGCATGAGCAACCACTTCGAGGCCGGCGGCTTCGTGCGCAGCAACCCGCGCGAGCCCTACCCGAACCTGATGATCCACTTCCTTCCGCTGGCCATCCGCTACGACGGCACGCGCCCGACGCCGGGACACGGCTACCAGCTTCACATCGGCCCCATGCTCTCGGACGCGCGCGGCTCCCTCCGCATCCGCTCCGCCGACCCGCGCGAGCAGCCGAGCCTGCGCTTCAACTACCTGTCGACCGAGCAGGACCGCCGCGAATGGGTCGAAGCGATCCAGTGCGCGCGCCGCATCTTCGACCAGGCGGCCTTCCGGGAGTTCGACCTCGGAGAGCTCTCGCCAGGGCCCGAGGTCGAGACCGAGAAGGAGATCCTCGAATGGGTCGCCCACGAAGGAGAGACGGCCCTCCACCCCTCGTGCACCTGCAAGATGGGAACGGGCGAGGGCTCCGTGGTCGACCCGGATTCCCTCCGCGTCCACGGCACGGAGGGCCTGCGCGTCGTCGACGCCTCGGTGATGCCGAAGATCACCAACGCCAACATCTACGCCCCGGTGATGATGATCGCCGAGAAGGCGGCCGACGCGATCCTCGGCAAGGAGCCCCTCCCCCCGCAGTCGTGACCCTCCGACCGGGCCCGGCTGGTATGCTTTGCGCCGACCGTCGCGAGGAGCCGCCGTGGCACAGCCCCATCCGCTCATCTCGGCCGATTCGCACATCGCGGAAACCGAGGACTGCTACGCGGAGATCGACCCGCGCTTCCGGGACCGCCGCCCGCGCAAGGGCTACGACGCGCGCGGCACCGCCATCCTCGAGATCCCGGACATCGGCATCAACATCCCCCTCGGCACGGTCTGCACCGTCGGCCGCACACCGGAAGACCTCGGCAAGCCGATGCGCTGGGAGGAGCTCCACCCTTCGGGATGGGATGCCAAGGAGCGGCTCGCCATCCAGGAGGAGGACGGCATCGCCGCCGAGGTGCTCTACCCGAGCGTCGGCATGGCCCTCTGCAACCACCCCGACCCGGACTACATGAAGGCCTGCTTCGACGCCTACAACCGCTGGCTCGCGGCCTTCTGCGAAGCGGCGCCGAAGCGTCTCCTCGGCATTCCACTCGTCAGCCTGCGCACCATCGAGGACGGCCTGGCCGAGATCGAAGCGGCGGCCGCCGCCGGCTTCCGCGGCGTCATGTTCCCCGGAACGCCCACCCTCGAGGACTACCACCACCCCTGCTACGACCCGATCTGGGAGCGCTGCGTCGAGCTCGGGCTCCCGGTCTCCTTCCACATCCTGACGAGCAAGGGCGACCTCGGCGGCAAGATCCGCGGCCCGGTGCTCGTCTACCAGATCGTGACCGTGCGCGGGAACCAGGACATCATGATGATGATGATCCTCGGCGGCGTCTTCGAGCGTCACCCGGACCTGCGCGTGGTGTGCGTCGAAGCCGACGCCGGCTGGGTCCCTCACTTCAACTTCCGCATGGACCACGCCTGGGAGCGGCACCGCTTCCACCTGCCGGGCGGCGACCTCTCGCGCATGCCGAGCGAGTACATGAACGAGAACGTCTACGTGACCTTCCAGGACGACTACAGCGTGAAGCACGTCCTCGGCGCCATGAACCTCGAACGCGTGCTCTGGGCCACCGACTTCCCCCACAGCGACGGCACGTACCCGCACACGGCGCGGATCCTGGAAGAGGTGACCGAGGGGATGAGCGGCGAGCAGAAGCGCGCCGTGCTCGGCGGCAACGTCGCGGCGCTCTACGGGCTGGATTGAAGGGCGGGCGCGGCTAGCGCTGGCGGGGCGGCGGCGCGCTTCGAGCGGCCGGGGCCGCGCGGGCCACGGAGCGCTCCGGGTGACGCAGCTCGTCGAGCGGGATCGACCGCTCGCAGTCTTCGCAGATCCACGCGCGATAGGCAGCTCCCTTGAAGCGGCGAAGCAGGAGCGGCGCGTTCATCATGCAGTTTGCGCATTGGCCGAGCGTCATGGCCCCCGTGAGTACCCACCCCGGCCCTCCGGGTGACGCGAAAAACGCAAGATTCTTCGCACGGGGGTAGAAGTCTTCCGCAGCGCTCCGCGGCGGATCAGCTCCCCGCGTGGCCCACGAAGATCGGCGAGGACCAGGCGCGCTCCTGCACGGGGGCGAGGCAGTCCTCGTCGAAGGGCGTGCGGAAGTCGCCGAAGCAGGGCTCGGTGCTCACCGGGCGGCCCTCGGCGTCGAACTCGGTGCGCAGGTTCGCGCCGTTGACCGCCGGGGTCTCTTCCTGGATGGCGCGCACGTAGTAGACGGCGTCGCGCGCGATGCGGTCGAACTCCGGGTCGCCGAACCGCACGACGCAGCCTTCGGCGCGGTTCGGGTCGCACTCGAAGCGCCGCCAGGGATCCTCGATCAGATCTTCGATGGGCTCGTCCGGCCGGATCTGCGGACGGATGCGGACGACCTCGATGGCCGCGATCGGGTGACGCTCGTCGCTCGGGTGGTAGCACTCGCCGCGGCAGAGGTAGTCGAGCCGCTCCTCGGAGAGGGCGCTCGTGCTCTCCTCGGAGCAGCCTTCCTGCTGGACGAAGGATCCGACCGCGCGCACCTCGAAGCGCGGCGCCGAGGCGAGCTCGGCCTCGCTGCCCATGGGCACGGGCCCCTCGCTCCCGTTCAAGAGGTCGAACCAGAGCAGGATCCGGGGGCCGCTCGTTCCGTAGATCTCGCCGCGCTGGAGCGCGTCCCAGACCGCTTCGCGGCTGCGGCCGTCAGCGTGCACGGCCGCGAGGCCGCCCGGGTAGAGGAAGCTCGCCACGCGCTCGGTGTCGGCACCGCGGATCGTCGGGCCGGGCGGCGGGGGCTCGGTCGGCGTCCCCGGCTCCCACTCGCCGAGCGGACGCTGCTGGGCCCAGCGGAAGAGCCGGTCGTAGAAGGCCGATCGCGTCCCCGTCGACTCGGTCATCCGGCGCCGCTCGTACTGCTTGTAGCCCGTGCCGGGGCGGGCGGTGTGGTTGTCGCTCGAAGCGATGAAGCGGAACCGGAAGCGCATCGGGTCACCGGCGTCGTCCGGTTCGTCGAAGTTCCCGAGCGCCAGGGCGTACTGGGCGGAACCCTTCGGGCGGTAGCCGAGGGAGGGTTTGAAGCAGTCGCGGCACTGATCGCAGTCGAGCCAATCCTCGCCGCGCGTATCCGGAAAGACCTGCTGCGGATTCACCCCCGCTTCGAGCGTGTACTGTCGCGCGAGGGAGACGAGTTCTTCGCACTCCTCGCTCGACCGCTCGCCGCAGCGCTCGCGCATGATCTCGCCCGCCCGCCAGCAGCACGGCATGAAGCCTTCGCTCGGCTCCGGGCACACCGCCTCCCCGCCTTCGTGCTCGACGGCGCGGAAGCTCCGGTACTCCTCCGAGTTGCCGTGGCCCGACATGATCTCCATCACCCCCTGCACCTTCGGGTCGTGCTCCGAGCGGGTGAGCTGCTTGTCGAGTTCGGTCCCCGGCGGCGAGTAGAGCCCCCAGGTCGTTCCGTGCGGAATCACCATCACGGGGTGGCCCCACTGGGCGAGCTTCTCGAAGAGCACGCCCGGGGTCGGCGCGTTCTCGGCGCAATCCGGCGGGAGCTCGCGCGTGTCGACGCCGCGCTCGCAGACCTCGCGCTCGGCGAGCTGCTCGAGGTAGGCACCGTAGTCCGCGTACTCGCTCCAGCCGAGGGGATCGAGGGCACCGATCACCTTGGTCCCGACGCCCGCCCAACGGCGCCCTCCGCCTCCGGAACCGGCCAGCTCGGCCTGCTCGTCGGTCAAGGAGTTGATCGGACGCGCGGGCAGCTCTTCGTCCGCGAGCCCGGGGAAGATCACGTTCTTGTGTCCCCAGTGATCGTCCGGCCGCGTGCCGACCTGCGTCCACTCCCAGCCCGCGAGCGCCACGATGTCCGGGTCCGCCGGATCGCCGGCGCGGGCCTGGCACTGGCGAAGGCTTTCTTTCGTCGCGTCCCAGTGCTCCCGCGAGATCCCCATCGCGTGATCCGTCAGGGCGAAGAAGTCGAGCTGCGAACAGTGCCGCGCGTAGTCGCAGGCGTCGGCCGGGGGATGCGCCCCCTCTCCCGCGACGACGGGCAGCGAGAAGAAGAACGCGTCCAGGGAGAAGGTGGTATGGACGTGGAGGTCGCCGAAGAGGATCTGCCGCGGAGGCGCCGAGCGCGCTCCCCCCGCGACGCCGTCGACGCCCGCCCGGCCCGCTTCCTGTCCGCGTTCGACGGCCTCGATGGCCTCGGCCGTGCGGCCCGGCCCCTCGATCACGCCGGCGTCCCGCTCGCTGCCGCCGCAGCCCGCCCCCGTGAGCAGGAGAAGAGAAGCCAAGGCCCCGAACGCGCTGTGTCTTCGCATGGCCGAACAGTCTCTGAGAACGGATGAGCCTTTTCAAGAACCATCGGCCGCGGGCAGACCTTGCTCCGAGTTCGGAGAGACCCCGCCGAGGTCGGAAAGACCCGAATGGTATGCTCCCGCCATGCCGGACCTCCTCCCGCTCCCGACCCAGCCTGCCGAGACCCCCTGGCCCACCACCGCGTGGCCCGAAGCGCCGCTCGACCCGGCCGTCGACCGCGACGCGCTCGAGGCCCTGCTCGACCACGCCTTCGCGCAGCCCGAACCCGACGATCTCGAACGCACGCACGGCGTCGTGATCGTCCAGCACGGCGCGATCGTGGCGGAACGCTACGCGCCGGACGTCTCGCCGGACGACACGTTCCTCTCCTGGTCCATGGCCAAGAGCATCACCTGCGCCCTCGTCGGCATCCTCGTGCGCGAAGGACGCATCGACCTCCACGCGCCGATCCCCGTGAAGGAGTGGGGAGAGGGCGATCCGCGGCGCGCGATCACCGTCGATCAGATGCTCCGCATGGTCGACGGGCTGCGCTTCCGCGAAGCCGAGCATCTCGGCAACGGATCCGTCCGCTACTACCCGGAGGAGGAGTCCGACGTCATCCCGATGCTGTTCGGCCATGGCAAGGACGACGTCGCCGGCTTCGCGGCGACGCTGCCCAAGGTCGCCGAGCCCGAGGCCCGCTGGAACTACAACAGCGGCGCCAGCAACCTGCTCTCGCGGTTCGTCTCGGAGACCGTCGGCGGCGGTGAAGACGGCATGCGCGCCTTCATGGCGAAAGAGCTCTTCGAACCGCTCGGCATGACGACCGCCAAGCCGCGCTTCGACGAAGCCGGGACCTTCGTCGGCGGAAGCCACTGTTACTGTTCGGCCCGGGACTTCGCCCGCTTCGGCCTGCTCCACCTGCGCGACGGCGTCTTCGACGGCCGGCGGATCCTGCCCGAGGGCTGGGTCGACTACGTGCGCACACCGAGCCCCCAATCCGACGGGCTCTACGGCGCCCACTTCTGGGTGATCCCGGGGAGCCTCGGCCTCTTCTCCTGCAACGGCGCCTTCGGCCAGCGCATCCTGATGAGCCCGAAGCTCGATCTCGTGGTCGTGCGCCTGGGCCGCACGGAGGCGGCCAAGGTGGGGCACGTGGTCGCCTACGCGAAGCGGCTCGTGGACTGCTTCCGCCCCACCCGCTGAACAATTTCCATAGCAAATCCATCCATTTACGGGTTTTCTCCGGAGCGCCGCAACTTCTTGTGCCACGACACACCGGCTCCCTCCCACTCCACGGTAGGAGGAGTTGCGTGCGCGCACGGCTGGGAAAGGACTGGGTCGAGGGTCTCGCCGACCCCCACCGCCGGGAGCACGAGGTCCGGATCCAGGTCCGCGGCCTCCTGAACCTCGAGGCCATCGAAGGGCTCTACCCGACCAAGCCGCGCAACGCCCGGCTCGTCTGGAACTACCTCCGCGAGATCGGCCCCACGGCCACGGCCCGCAAGGTCCTCTCCCGGACGAGCGAGCGCCATCGCAACGCGAAGTTCGTCTCCTGCGGCTTCGGCCGCGTCGTCGAGTGCCCCGGGAGCGGGAAGCTGCGCACCGGTGAGAGCGTCGTGTTCCTGTCTCCCGCAGGTCCCGCCTGCACCGACGGCGTCGTCGTACCCGAAGGCCTCGTGGTGGCCGCGGAGTCGGGCGCCGTCCCCGAACTGGCGAAGAACACGCTCCTCCATCTCGCGCTCCAACCTTCCGATGGCGCCGCGTGGTGGGTCGGGGTCCGCGGATGGCACGCGGAAGCCGGACTGAACCTTCCGAGCGCCGCGCTCGAGATCCTCATGAAGGAAGCCGGGCGCGCGGTCCGCGAGGCGGATTGGAAGAAGGCACAGTCCTTCGCGGCGCCGGAGACCGCGCCGGCCACGGTCCTGCCGGCTCCGCGGGTGGATCGAATCGACGGCCGGCCTCGCGCCGCCCTGTTCGGCTACGGCAACTACGCGAAGACCGTCGCCCTCCCGGCGCTCCGGAACCACCTGACGGTCGACCGCATCCACGAGATCGATCCGACCCAGATCCCGCTCCGCCGCCCGGCCGGCGTCACCTGGGACAGCTCCCCGCACCTCTCCGAGCAGACCCACGACGCCGTCATCGTCGCCGGTTACCACCACACCCACGCGCCCGTGGCGGCCGAGGCGCTCCGGCGCGGCGCGGCGGTGCTCATCGAGAAGCCCATCGCGACGACGCGCCCGCAGCTTCGCGAGCTTCTCGCCGCCATGCGCGAAGGCAACGGCTCCGTCTTCAGCGGCTACCAGCGGCGCTATCTGCCCTTCAACGCCATGGCCCGCGAGGACCTCGGCGTCGAGCCCGGGGAGCCGGTTTCCTACCACGCGGTCGTCTTCGAGGTGCCGCTCCCGGCCCTCCACTGGTACCGCTGGCCCAACTCGCGAAGCCGCCTGCTCTCGAACGGCTGCCACTGGCTCGACCACTTCCTCTACCTGAACGAGTTCGCTGCGGTCTCGGACATGCAGCTCGCCGCTGCGCCGGACGGGTCGCTGAACGCCTCCGTCACCCTCGAGAACGGTGCGTTCTTCACGATGGCCCTCACCGACCGGGGCAGCCGGCGCCTCGGGGTCCGAGACCACGTCGAGCTCCGCGCCAACGGCGCCACCGTGACGATCGAGGATCAGTCGCGCTACCAGGCCGAGAACGGCAGCCGCGTTCTGCGGCGGCGCCGGATCCCGCGGCTCGACGCGTATCGCCTGATGTACGACGAGATCGGCCGCCGCATCGCCGCCGGTGAACCGGGGGAGAGCGCGATCTCCGTGCGGCGCTCGGCGAACCTCGTCCTCGATCTCGAGGAGCGGCTCGAGCGCCTGCAGAACCCCGTCCGGGAGCGGGCGCCGCAGCGAGTCGCTCCGCGGCCGCAGATCGCCGTCAGCGCCTGAGCGAGGCCGTCCCCGGCCGCCCCCACGTCAACGCAGCCGCGTCTCGAACGTTTCGCTGACCGGTTCGCACAGCTCGTCGGACCGGCACACGCCGAAGTGCAGCGTCCCGGCCACGCGACCGCCGCCCTCCTTCGCGACCTCGAAGGGGACCTGGAACGCCACGGCACCTTCGGCCACTTCCACCGCCTCGGCCTTGCGCCAGGTCCGCTGCAGCGCGAGGCCTTCGGCCTCGAGCTCCATGCGGATCGGGTAGTCGAGACTGAAGTGCCACTCGCCGCGCTGGGTGAGCCGGGTATGCAGCGCGCGGCTCCCCTCCGCGGCGACCTCCTGCACGACGAGTCCGAAGCGGTCTTCTTCGAAGGCGACGAGCGGGCCCTCGCCGCCGCCTTCCTGTGCCGGCGCGCAGGCAAGGGCGAACAGCGTGAGGAGAATGGCACCGGCGCGGCGGGGCGAGAGCGGAGTCTGACGATGGCCTCGGGAAGTCATGGTCCAGACGGTACCGGGAGGGACTCGGCTTCCCCACCCCGATGGCCGGAACCGGGCCGGCAGAAACCCCCGCAAAGGATTGATTGAATTGAACTTTTTGTCAGAGAACGCGATCCACACGAGAGGCGCGCCTCGCTTGTTGTGGTACTTTTTCCCACGCTCGCGAGAACCTCTTCCCCACCCCGGGGACACGACGGAGACACGATGAGCGCAAAGCCCAGCGGCGGCCAGCCGGAGGACGCGGGCGCACCGCCGCGCGCGCTGCTGGGTGCCTTGCGTCGACTGCTCCGGCCCCTGGTTCGCCTGCTCGTCGAGCATCGCGTGACCTTTCCGGTCCTCGCCGGTTTGCTGAAGGAGATCTACGTCGAGGTCGCCGAGCGGGACTTCCCGCTCGAGGGCCGGCGTCAGACCAACACGCGCGTGCACCTGCTGACCGGCGTGCACCGCAAGGACGTGAAGCGGTTGCGGGAAGAAGGCGGCAACCCGGAGGCGAGACGGACCGCGTCGCTCGGCGCGCTGCTGGTCTCACGTTGGCTCGGCGAGCCCGCCTACCGCGACGCGCGGGGCCGCCCGCTTCCGCTCCCGCGGCTCGCGAGCCAGGGTGGTGCCGTTTCCTTCGACGGGCTCGTCGAGTCCGTCAGCAAGGACGTTCGGCCGCGCACGGTCCTCGACGAGTGGCTCCGGCTCGGCGTGGCGGGGATCGATTCGCAGGACCGCGTCGTGTTGAACACGCGCGCCTTCGTCCCCGAGAAGGGGTTCGACGAGAAGGCCTTCTTCTTCGGCCGGAACCTCGCGGACCATGCGGCCGCCGGCGCGCACAACCTGCGCGGCGGCGAGCCGACCCTGCCCGATCGCAGCGTCTACTACGACGGCCTGACCCCCGAGGCCGTCGCCGAACTGCGCGAGCTCTCCGAGCGGCTCGGGATGGACGCGCTGCTCTCGGTGAACGAGCGCGCCCTCGCGCTGCAGCGCCGCGACGGCGATGCCGAGGGCGCCGAGGGCCGCATCAACTTCGGGATCTACTTCTACGAAGCCCTCGGGGATGAGGACGAGAGCGATGGCTAGCCCGGCGCGCATCGCCACGCGGGCCCTGCTCGCCCTCGCGCTGGCCTGCGCGGGCGCGCCCGCGGCGGCGGACGGCCCGTGCGCCCTGGCCGACGCCACCCTGCTCGCCGGCTCCGGGGGCTCGGGGCTCGGCGGAACCGGGCACAGCCCGGGCGGGGTCGGCGGCACCGGGCTCTCCCCCCGCGGCGGCGTCGGGGGGACCGGGAACGCGCCCGAACGCGAAGGCGGCGTCGGAGGAACGGGCCATCTGCCGGCGGGCGGCGTCGGGGGGACGGGTGTGTTCGGCACCGTCACGGGCTTCGGGAGCCTTTGCGTGAACGGTCTCCGCATCGGCTACGACGCGGGAGCGACGGTGCTCCTCCGCGGTGAAACGGTCGGCACGACACGGGACCTCGCGGTGGGCCAGGTGGTCTGGCTCGTCGCCGAGCCGCGCGCGGGCCGGCTCTTCACCGACCGCATCGAAGTCGTGAGCGCGGTCCTCGGCGTGATCGCCGCGCTCGACGACGCGCGCGGACGCCTGGTGGTCGGAGGCCGCGTGGTGGAGGTTCCGTTCGGAACCCCGATCGTTTCGAGCTCCGACGCGGCACCGCTCACCTTCCAACGACTCGAACCCGGCGATGCCCTGGAAGTTGCGGCGCTCCCCGGCGCCGATGGAAGACTCGTGGCCTCCCGTGTGGTCCGGCATGCACGGATGCCCGACGGCCGCGCCCGGTTCGCGGAGATCCGCGCGGAGCTCGCGAGCGGGCGCGCGGGGGGCCGCGTCTTCGAACGACTCTCCATCGAGGGCTACGCGCGGCCCGGCGAGCGCCCCGGCACGGTCGCGCTACCGGGCATCGAGCTCGAGCTTCCGGCGGAAGCCGGGGCGCGGCCCGAGCGCGACCGCCGGATCATCGCCGAGGGGCCGCTCCGCGAGCGCGCGGTCCGCGCCGAGCGGGTGCTGGTTCGCGAAACACCGACGCGTCCCGAAAAGCCCGAACGGCCCGGCCCAGGCGCGCTGCCGAAGCCCGTGGCCCCGGAACGCCCGGACGCTCGGAGCGGGGGCGCAGCGACCCGGGTTCGACCGGAACGCGCCGCCGTCGGGCCCGTCGAGCGGCCCGATCGGCCGGTGAAGCCGGAGCGGATCGAACGGCCGGAGCGGCCCGAGACCCCCGAGCGGCCGGAGCTCGAACGGCCCGAGGTCTTCGAGCGGCCGGACCGGATCGAGCGCGCGCCGACCCAGGACGCCATCCAGATCTTCGACGTGCGCTGAGCGCCGGCCGGCGACGCTCCGATCGTCTCAGTCGATCCGGATCTGGTAGCGGAACGTCACGCCGAACGCGTAGTCCGGCACGTAGCCCGCGATCCCCCAGACGGCGTAGGGGGAGATCGCGACCCGCGGCGTCGGCTTGAAGCTCAGGTGGGGGACGAGCTCGTGGGAGCGCGAGCGGCCCTCGGCGGAACGATCGCGCCAGTCGTAGAGCAGGCCTGCGCTGAGGCGTTCGTGGAGCCGGAAGCTCGCGCCGGCGCTCGCGGTGGCGTGGCTCCGCAGGTTGGTGGCCGCCGGGTCCTTGCGGAAGCGCCAGCCGACCGAGAGCAGCGGCGTCACCGGGCCGAAGCTGCGCGAGACCGTCGCTTCGAGGGCGCCGTCGAGCTTTCCGGTGCCGAGGTCCCGGGTGTTGCTGGCCGTCGGGATCTTGAGCTTGCCTTCGAGTTCGAAGACCGGGAGCGGCATCGTCGGCTTCGGCAGGAAGACGTAGATGCCGCGCAGCCAGGTGTCACCGACGCCTTCGTCGCTGCGGCGGTTCGCGCTGACGCCGGCCGCGCCGTCGGTGAAGAAGTCCCCGGGGCCGCGGATGCGCAGGTACGAACTGCTCACGCGGAGTTCGAACTGATCCCAGGCATAGGGCGTCGGGGCGAAGCCGTCGAAGGTGTAGCCGAGCGAGACGGGCACGAACCAGAGGTCCGTCTCTTCGGCGCCGCCGTAGTCGCCGCTGCTCCAGTCGGCGCCGACCCGAAGCGCGAGCTCGCCGGCCCACCACGGCTTGGCGGAGACGGCCTCCTCGCTCGCCCCGGCGGGCCGGGAAGCGAGAAGGCAGGCGAGAACGACCCCGCCCAGCAACGCCAGCGAGCCTGCTCGAACGCGACGCCAACGCGGCATGGCCGAGGGATACCGGATTGACCGGGGGGCCGCTCCTGGGGAACGAGCGGCACCCCCGGTCCCCCTCCCTAGTAGGTGGCCACCACCGGGACCAGGATCCGCTTCGCGCCGCGGCTTCGGCGCTGCTGCACGGGGAGATCCGTGACGCTGCCGGGCGAGAGCAGGAAGGCCGAGGCGACGACGCCCGGACGCGAAGCGCAGCGCGCGCTGCCGATCACGTCGGCGTCGTCCGTCAGGTCCGAGGCGAACAGGATCGCGAGGCCGTTGGCGGCGACGCGCGTGTAGGCGCGCCCGACGACGTTGCCCTTGGCATCGAGGCCGATGCACTTGGCCGCCGTCTGGGAACCGCGCTTGTTCGTGAAGACGATCGCCGTATCCACGGAGTCGCGGTCCGGGACGGGGCGAAGGATGTCCGCGATCTCGGCTTCGCGGACGATCTCGACCGAATCGCCCAGATCGTCGAGATCGACGGCGATCTCCTGGGCCGAGGCCGGGAGGGCCAGGAGGAGGGGAGCCAAGGCAAAGAGGAAGGGGGCTCGCATGGTGAAGTCTCCGATTTCATTGAGTTTTATAGAATGGGAAATATTCCCACTCAACTGAATCATGCGTGGGATTTTTTCCCATGTCAAGGCTTTCCTGCGCTCCGTAGGCTGCGGGTGTCGGCTGCCCCTGGCAGGCCGCACCCGCGGACCGGGCCCCAGACGGCCGCCTCCCGGCACGGGGCTTGCGATGCCCTCCCGCAGGATGGAGGACGACGTGGACGCACCGGCCGAACTCGAGACCCTGACCGACCCGCTCGAACCCGAAACGAGCCTTGCCGGGCGCGTGATCCGCTCGCGCGGGTTCCTCGCCTTCCTCGCGGTCGTGGCCGGCGGCGTGCTGCTCGTCCAGGGCATCGACGCCCTCGGCGGGGCCGAAGGCATCCGCGAGCGCTTCGGCACCTCGGCCATGTGGTTCCTGGTGCCGGCGCAGATCGTGGTCTCCGCGTCCCCCGTTCCCGGGGAACTGGTGGCCGCGGTGAGCATCGGCGTCTACGGGTTCTGGCTCGGCGCCTTCCTGTGCTGGCTCGGCTGGGTCGGCGGAAGCTTCCTCGAGTACGGCCTGGTCCGCTTCATGGTGCGCGACCTCGACGCGGACCCGAAGACCCTGGAACGCCTTCCGGGATTCCTGAAGCGGCTTCCGGCCGACCACCCGGCGTTCCTGATCTTCGGCCGCTACGTCCCCTACGGCGCGCACGCCGTGAACATCGCGGCCGCGATGAAGGGCGTGCCGTTTGGGCGCTTCGCCTGGACCGCGCTCCTCGCGATCGGCCCGTCCTCCCTGCTCTTCGCAGCTCTCGTCTCCGGTCTGGTCTCACTCGGTGGGTGAGGCGCTCGACATCCGTGCCGTCCGCCCCGACGAACGCGCCGCCGCAGCGCGACTGATCTACGAACCGCCGGGGCCCGAGATGAGCGGCATCGCCGGAAGCGAAACGCTCGCCCGTCGCCTGGGAGAGCGCCTCTTCGAGACGGGCGCCCACCCAGCCCCGAGCCTGGAGCTCCACGCGGCCTTCGAGGGCGCGACGCCCGTCGGCGTGCTCGCCGTGGAGGAAACGGGAAGCGCGGGAGGTGAAACGGGCGTCGCGGGCGCGTCGGTCCTGCCGGCCGTGCTCGCGACGTTCCGTCCGTGGCAGATCCCCGGGCTCGCCCATCGCGGCTGGCTGCGATCGCGGCTGAGCTTTCCGCTCCCGGGCCGGGCGCTGCACGTCGTCGAACTCCACGTCGCGCCGCACGCGCGCAACCGCGGGCTCGGCGCACGGTTGCTTCGACGCGCGGAAGCCGTGGCGAAGGAGCGCGGTTGCGAGCGGCTGGTACTCAGCACGCTGATGTCGAACCCGGCGCGCCGGCTCTACGAGCGCGAGGGGCTTGCCGTGACGGCGGAGCGCACCGTGCGCGGCTACGAACGCGTGACGGGCTCGCCGGGCCGCGTGTTCATGGAGAAGCGTCTGCGTTCAACGCGCAACGGCATCGAGCCAGGCGAGGACGGGGCGCCGTAGATCAGGGATCGACTTGTAGCGGGCGAGATCCTCGGGAAGGGTCCGCAGATCTTCCGCGAGCAGGCGCGCGCGCTCCGGGGCCTCCGCGAACGCCGCGAGCGGATCGCGCAGCACGCGGATCGTGAAGAGCACGGCACCGGTCTCGGGCATGCGGCACAGGGTCTGCCGCTCGGTGCGAAGCCAGACGGACTCCGCCACGTTTTCATGGGTGACGTGGCGCGCCGCGTCGCGGTTTCCGTGGAGCGGCTGGAAGAGCTCCGGCGAGTCGACGAGGGACCAGTTCGCGCGCACCGCGATCCGGCCCGGGCGGAGGCCGTCGAAGAAGCGCTCCGCGGGCGCCCCGAGCGCCGCTCGGTAGCCGGGAACCGGGTCGTGGATCCCGGTCAGCGTGTCGCCGAGCTTCGAAGGCAGATCCCAGCGCGTCGGGAAGCAGACGCTCGCCGCCGTGAGCCGCCAGCAGGACTCGTCCCGTTCGAGCAGAGAGAGATCTTCCTGGACGCGCCAGCTCGCGGCGAGCAGCGGAGGCGCTTCCCCGTCCGCCGGGAGCGGCCGGGGCGCGTCCGGATGATGCGCGGCGAGGTGCGCGGCGAGGACGTCCCGCGTCTCACGCTGCGCCGCCCGGGAAGCGGGGAGCTCGACGAACACCTGCGACGGCACTTCGGCAAAGAGGCGTCGCTTCTCCGCGGCGTCCTGCTCGAGGTCCGCATCGAGGACGAGCCACTGCGCGGGATCCCCGAGAAGCGCGAGGCCCATCGCCATGCGGTGCGGCGCACGGAGCGGAGCGTGGCGAATCGCCGCCCCGGCAGGATGGGGGAGAGCAGCCATGCGAAGAGGCTAGCAACCGGGCCGCGCCGCAAGGCCGGTGCCCGGGCAGGTCCGATAGACTCGCGGAATGCAGCTCTACACGTTCATTCTGTCGTCGGCGAGCTACCGCGTACGGATCGCGCTCGAGTGGAAGGGGCTCTCCTACGAGCCGGTCTTCGTGAACCTCTTCGAGGGGGCGCAGCTCGGGGGCGAATACCTCGCGCTGAACCCCGAGGGACGGGTCCCGTTCCTCGTCGATGGCGACGTCCGTTTGAGCCAAGCCCTCGCGATCCTCGAGTACCTCGAAGAGAAGGTTCCGCAGCCGCCGCTGCTGCCCGCGGACGCCGCCGGGCGCGCCCGGGTCCGCCAGCTCGCCCTGGCCGTGGTCGCCGACGTCCAGCCGCTCCAGAACACCGGGGTGCTGGTCCACCTCGGCGAGGTCGGCGTCAGCGACGAAGACCGCGGCCACTGGTATCGGCACTGGGTGAAGCGCGGCCTCGCGGCGCTCGAAGCGCTCCTGGCGGATCACCCCGCCACCGGATCCTTCTGCCACGGCGAGGCCCCGACCCTCGCAGACGTCTGCGTGGTTCCCCAGGTTGGGAACGCGCGCCGCGGTGGCATCGACCTCGGGCCCTACCCGACCCTCACGGGGATCGCAGACCGCTGCCTCGAACTGGAAGCGTTCCAGCGCGCGGCGCCCGAGAACCAGCCGGACGCACCGGAAGGCTTCGGCAAATAGCGCTTCTCGCGATGGGCCTAGTAGCGGTCGCGGCTGCGACCGCCGCGGCGGGTCTTCCAACCCTTCTTGCGGTCGATCTCGAAGGCCACGGCCTGACTCCCGGAGCCGACCTCGACGGCCTGCTCGGTCGCCTCGGGCTTCCCCTTCAGGTTGGGGTGCCAGACGCGGAGCCTCGTCGCTCCCGCGGGAAGACCCGTCAGCTCCGCCTTGCCGCTCGCATCGCTCACCACGAAGTAGGGCGTCTCCGCCACGAACACCCAGCCCTGCATCCAATCGTGGATGTTGCAGCCGAGGGTCACGACACCGGGCTGGTCGAAGACGATCGGCTCCGCGGGGACGCCCTTGTAGAGCGGAATCTCGAAGTTCTTGGCGGGCGAGAACGAGTAGACGTGGTGGCGGATCTGATCGTAGTTCGGGAAGCGGATCGGCGTCCCGACCGCGACGGCGGACACCCGCGGCTTGAACTCCTTGTCGACCTGGTCGACGTCGACCGTGGCGGGCTTGCGCGCGCGTTTCCCCGGCGAAGCGGGGTAGGCCAGCAGCACGGCGTCCTCGACCGGCTTGCCCTTCTTGTCGACGATCGTCGCCGTGACGGTGCCGGCCGACGCCGGCAGCGCGGCAACGACCGCCCAGGCCAGGAACAATGCGAGCTTCACGGCTAGTAGCGGTAGGTGAACGTCAGGTTCGCCGAGTTCGTCTGGTAGTGCAGGATCTTGCCGTCGCCGTGCTGGAAGCGGTAGCCGAGGTCGACGCTCACCCGGTCCGTCACGGGGTAGTTCAGCGAGACGAAGGCGGCGTAGATCTCTCCGTCGATCCGATAGATGCAGTCGCCCGGATCGTTGCCGAAGACTTCGTCGAGGGCGAGGGACTGCGGGCTCTCCCGCTGCAGCAGGCTTCCGCCGCCGGCCACGGCGGCAACGCCCGGGCCGGGCGCGGGGCCGGGTCCGGGCCCCGGTCCAGGGCCAGGTCCGGGGCCGGGCCCGGGTCCAGGGCCAGGCCCGGGACCAACGCCGAGGGCCGCGGCCGTGTTCACCTTCGGGCAGCTCGAGAGGAAGTCGCCGTTCAGGTACTCGAGACCGCCGGTGAAGAGGAGCAGGTCCGTCACGAGGAAGTTTGCCTGGGCCGTGACGCGGTGGCGCGCCTGATCCCAGACGTTGTCGTTGAATCCGACCACCGCGGCGCGGCCGCTCTCCGCCTCGCGAACGTCGTAGCCCCAGCCGATCGAGACGTCGAAGCGCGGCGTGAAGCGCTTGCCGAACTCGAGCCCCGTCCCGATCAGCCAGCTGTCGCGGCCGTGCTCGCGCAGGTCGAAGCGCGCGCCCGAGGCGTGCGCCCGCGCCCAGGGCTTGTTGCGCCCGAGTCCGAACTTGTGGTGCGCGGCCACGGTGACGCCGTAGGTGACGGCGTTCAGACGATCGAAGCGGGCATGGGTCGTCCCCTCGACGTCGATCGTTCCCGAGAGCCGGGTGAGGTCGCCGAGCTGGAAGATCCGGCCGGCCGCGAGCTTCGGCGAGAAGATGAAGTCGCTCGCCTCGTCGTTGTCGAAGGCGGTCTGGTTCAGGTTGTCGGTGAACTTCGTCTCGAAGGAGGCCTCGAGGATCCAATCGACCCACTCGGCCCGGGCGGTCTGGGGAGCGAGGAGGAGAGCGAACGCCAGGCCGACGGCCTGGGCGATGGTGCGTTTCGTGGCCGGGTCGTGCATGGTCTCTCCCCCCAATCGAGAATCGTGAAAGCGGTGCGATGCTACCGCCTTCGGGGAAGCCGCTGGGCGAAAAACGGCCGAATCCCGGGAGAAGCACGGCCGGAGGCCCGCGAGCGGCCTGCTGCAGAACGGAGAAGGTGTGGAAGAGGAGCCTGGCCAGCGAACGCCCGACGGGGTGGATGAGCCTTCCGGGAAGCTCCGACACCTGCGGGTGCTCGGAGTCCGCGTGGCCGTCGACGCCCCGGAGGACGCCGTCCGCGAGCAGGTGGCGGCGGCGGCGGGGCTCGGCGGCGAGGCGCTCCGGAGCCTTCGGATCGTTCGCAAGTCCCTCGATGCAAGAAAGCGCGGCGCTCACCGGCGGCTCGCCTTCGTCCTCCACGCGGACGTCACCGTCGCCGAAGGCACCACGAGCGGCGCACTCGAGCGGGCGCTTCGCGCGGGCCGGGTGACGGCGACGCCCGAGGCGGTCGGCCTCGAGGTCGACGCGGTCGGCCCTGGGATCGCGGGTGCGCGGGTCGCGGTGGTCGGAACCGGGCCCGCCGGTCTGTTCGCCGCGCTCGTCCTCGCCCGCCACGGCGTCGCCGTGACGCTTCTCGACCGCGGTCCGGGGCTGCGCGAGCGGGGCCGGGCCATCGCCCGCTTCGACCGGACGCGAACGCCGGACCCCGAGCGGAACCTCCTGTTCGGCGAAGGCGGCGCCGGGACCTACTCCGACGGCAAGCTCTACACGCGCGTCTCCGACCCGCTCGAGGCACCGCTCCTCGCGGAGCTCGTCGCCGCCGGCGCGCCGGAAGCGATTGGCTTCGACGCGCGCGCCCACATCGGCACGGACCGCCTGCATCGCATCCTGCCCCGGCTGCGCGAGCGGATCGAAGCGCTCGGCGCCCGCTTCCGCTTCGGCGTGCGGGTCGAGGGACTCGTGCTCGCGCCGGGTTCGCGCGAGCGCGTGACGGCCCTGCGAACGAGCGACGGCGAGATCGCCTGCGACGCCGTCGTCTTCGCCCCGGGCCACAGCGCGCGAGACACGTGGGAGCAGCTGGCGGCGGACGGCGTCGTCTTCTCGGCCAAGCCGTTCCAGCTCGGCGTGCGCGTCGAGCACCCTCAACGACTCGTCGATCGCGGACGCCACGGCGAGGGGCCGGAGGCGGACCTCCTCGGGGCAGCATCCTACGCGCTCGTGTGTCGCGCGGGCGAAGCCGGCCCCGCGGCCCATACCTTCTGCATGTGCCCGGGCGGGCAGATCGTCGCCAGCGTGAGCGAGCCCGGCCTGCTGTGCACCAACGGCATGAGCAACTCGCGCCACTCTTCGCCCTTCGCCAACGCGGCCGTCGTCACCACGCTCGGCCCGCGCGAGTACGGCGCTGGCCCCTTCGCGGGCGTCGCCTTCCAGGCCGAACTCGAACGGGCCGCCTTCGCGGCCGGCGGCGGCGACTACACGGCGCCGGCCCAGGCGGTTCCGGACTTCCTGGCCGGACGGCCGAGCGCCGGACTCGCCCGGACGAGCTACCGCTTCGGAACCCGCCCGGCCCGGCTCGACCGCCTGCTGCCGGAGCCGGTGCACCGGGCGGTGGCCCGCGGGCTCGCCGCCTTCGAACGCGAGATCCCGGGCTTCGCGGGCGCCGAAGGGATCCTCGTCGGCGTCGAGACCCGCAGCTCCGGCCCCGTCCGCATGCCCCGCCACGCCGAGCACTTCACCGCCGAGGGCTTCGCCAACCTCTTCCCCTGCGGCGAAGGGGCGGGATACGCCGGCGGGATCATGAGCGCCGCCATCGACGGAGCCCGCGCGGCCCAGGCGCTGCTGCGGCTCGGAATCCCCGGTTGACTCCACGGGGGCGCGCGAGTAGGATCGTTTCAACTGACGGATAGATGTTCCATTAATCGGAACATCGAGAGGGAACCGATGGCCTCCCCCCGCCCGACGCCCGAGCCCGCCACCGCGACGGTCGATCGCGCGCTCCTGATCCTGCTCGAGCTCGGCCGGGCCGAAGGCGCCCTCGGCGTGAGCGAACTCGCCCGCCGGGTATCGCTCCCCAAAGCCAGTACCCACCGCCTCTTGAGCACCCTGGCCGGGCGCGGCTTCGTCGAGCGCGCCGAAGGGCGCTACCGGCTCGGCTTCGCCCTGGCCGGGCTCGGCGCCGCCGTCGTCCAGGCGGATGGCCTGATCTCCGCGGCCCGCCCGGTGCTCGAAGCCAGCGCGGCCGAGCTCGGCGAGACCTTCTTCCTCGTCGCCGAGCGCGGCGGCGCCCTGGTCGTCCTCGACAAGGTGGAAGGCGACGGCTTCCTGCGCGCGGCACCGCAGGTCGGCGCGGCGGTCCCGAGCCACGCCACGGCCGTCGGGAAGCTCTACCGCGCCTTCGCGCCGGAGCGCCTGGTCGCTGCACCGGAGACGCGCTTCACGGAGCGCACGCAATCGGGCGAAGCGCTCGCACGCGAGGTCGAGCGAGCGCGGGAACTCGGCTGGGCGGCGAACCGCGGCGAGTGGATCGAAGGGCTCTCGGTCGTGGCGGCGCCGGTCTTCGGTGGGGGCGGCGGCCTGGTGGGTGCGTTGATCGCGGCCGCTTCGGCCCCGGCACTCGAACGGCTCGGCGAACGGCACGTCGTCGAGACGCTCTGCGCCGGCGCCAAGCGCGTGAGCGAAAGGCTGGGACGCGCCGAGGGAACGACGGTGGCAGATGGGGTGGCAGGAGCGGACGGATGATCGACGGAATCGTATGGCTCGACGGTGAACTCCTTCCCCCCAAGGAAGCGAAGCTCCCGGTCACGGATCACGGGCTTCTCTACGGCGACGGCATCTTCGAGGGCATTCGCGTCTACGAGCGCAGGGTGTTCCGCCTGCGCGATCACCTGGCTCGCCTGCTCGCGGGCGCCCGTGGGATCGGGCTCGAAGTGCCCGGCGGCGCCGAAACGCTCGAGAAGGCCGTCTTCGAATCCGCGCGCGCGCTCGGGCGCGACGACGCCTACCTGCGGCTCGTGGTCACGCGCGGCGACGGCGAGCTCGGCGTCGATCCGACGCGCTGCGGACCCGGCCGCGTGTTCTGCATCGCCGCCGAAGCGCGGCTCTATCCGCCGGAGAAGCGCGCCCAGGGTCTCGAGCTCGTGACGGCGAGCGTGCGCAAGCCGGCGCTCGACGCGATCGACCCGCGCGTGAAGAGCCTGAACTACCTGAACAGCGTCCTCGCCAAGCGCGAAGCGCGCCTGCGCGGGGCCGACGAAGCGCTCGTGCTGAACGCCGAGGGCCGCGTCGCCGAGGCGAGCGTCGCGAACCTGTTCGTCTGGCGCGGGGGTACCCTGCGCACGCCGCCGCCGAACGAGGGCTGCCTCGAGGGCATCACGCGAGCGAGCGTGCTCGAGATCGCCGCCGCGCAGGGCCGTCCCGTCTCCGAAGAACCGCTCTCACGCATGGACGTGCTTTCGGCCGACGAGGTCTTCCTGACGGGAACCGGCGCCCGCGTGGTCCCGGTGGCGAGTCTCGACGGCGCCCCGATCGGCGCGGCCCACGACCGGCCCGTATTCACCGCCATCGCCGACGCGTTCCTCCCCTTCGCCCGCGCCCACGGAACGCCGCTCTAGAGGCACGGCGACGACGCGGGGAGTGGTAGGGTCTCGACATGCTCGAAGAGGTTCGCACCGGACTCCTTCCCTGGTACGGCTACGTCAAGGCGCTTCACGTCCTGGCCGCCGCGCTCTGGGCGTTCAGCACCGCCGTCGCCTGGGCCTACTACCTGAAGCCGGCCTTCCGCCGGGCACAGCGCCACCCCGACGACGCCGAGGCCCGCGCCCGGCGCGACGACCTGATGGAACGTTTCGACCGCGGCGCCTCCCTCGAGCACGTGGCCTTCGTGGTGCTCGTCGTGACGGCGGGCCTGCTGCTCTGGATCGGCGGCTTCTCCCTGACCACGGCGAGCTTCGTCACGGCGAAGCTCTGGATCGGGATCCTCGTCATCCTTCCCATGGAGATCGTCGACATCCACCTCTCGCACCTCGGCGGGAACAAGGCGCGGCTCCGGGAGCAGGGCGACATGGCGCGCTACGAGCGGTACATGGAGTACCACTGGCTCTTCTTCCGCGTGACCGAACCGGTCGTGATCGTGCTGGTTCCGGCGCTGTTCGTCATCGCGATCGCGAAACCCTTCTGACCCGAGGCCTCCGTGCAGAACATCGACCCGAGTGTCTTCATCGCCGAGAGCGCCGAGCTCTACGGACGCATCGAGATCGGCGCCGGCTCTTCGCTCTGGCCGAAATGCGTGATCCGGGCGGAGACCCTCGAGGTCCGCATCGGCCGGAACACGAACCTCCAGGACTTCGTGATGATCCACGTCGGCTACGGCGCGCCGACGATCATCGGCGACTTCTGCTCGATCACGCACCACGCGACGGTGCACGGTGCCACCATCGAAGACGATTGCATGATCGGCATCAACGCGGTCGTGATGGACGGCGCGATGGTGGGCCGCGGATCCATCGTGGCGCCCGGCGCCGTGGTGACGGAGAAGACCGTCATCCCGCCGCACTCGATCGTCGCCGGCGTTCCGGGCAAGGTGATCAAGGAGCGCGACAGCGCGGCGGAGAATCGGCTGAACGCATGGCTCTACCAGCGCAACGCCGCGGCCTACCGCGCGGGAGAGCACCGTGCCTGGGACGGCCCGGAGTACGAGGCCTTCGTCCTCGAGAAGCGGCGGGAGCTCGGGCTCGACTAGCTCCCCAAGTCGGCCGCGGGGGCTAGGGGCGCAGGCGCCAGCGCCGGTGGCGCAACGCCAGCGCGAGGCACACCAGCGCCATGCCTTCGCCGCCGAGGAGCCCGCAGGCCGCCATGCCGCGCTCGGAGATCATCCACGGCCGGTTGAAGCAGCCGCCGTCCTCGAGATCGGCGGAGCCGTCCCCGTCGTCGTCGAAGCCGTTGTCGCAGGCGGGGTCCTCTTCGGGCCAGCCGGCGTGGAGGCAGCCCGCATCGGCGACGTCGATCTGGCCGTCGCCGTCGTTGTCGATCCCGTCGCTGCACTCGGGCGGAGCCGCCACGATCCGGTGCACGCTGCCGTTGCGGAGCACCACGTAGCTCTCGCCGAAGCCGTCCTCACCGAAGCCGACCAGCGAGAAACCCACGCCGCCTGCTGCACCGAGCTCGGCTGTGCGGTCCGTCTCGAACATGGTCTGCGGGTCGAGGCTCCAGATGCGCCCGGTGCAGAAGTCGCCGTAGAGATACTGACCGCCGATCGCCGGGACGGTGCCGCGGTGGACGAAGCCGCCGGTGATCGAACAGTTGCCGCGGGTGTGGAAGTACTCGAAGACCGGATCCGTGAGCGCCGGGTCGCCACACTGGGGCGCCGGCGGCGGCGCCGGATCCACGAGGTTGCAGAGCGTGCCTTCGACGACGTCCCACCCGTAGTTGCGGCCGCCCGGATCGCCGGCCGGTTCGAAGTCGATCTCCTCGCTCGCGTTCTGACCGACGTCGGCGATCCACAGATCTCCCGTCAGGCGGTCGAAGCTGAACCGGTACGGGTTGCGCAAGCCGAAGGCCCAGATCTCGGGGCGCGTGTTCTCGTCACCCACGAAGGGGTTGTCGCCCGGGATCGCGTAGTTCTGTCCGAGCAGCTCGAGGGAGCCCGGCGCCGGCGGCACCGCGACGTCGATGCGCAGCATCTTGCCGAGAAGCGACTGCGGGTCCTGCGCCACCTCGCCCGGGTCGTTGCTCGAGCCGCCGTCGCCGACCGAAAAGTACAGGAAGCCGTCCGCGCCGAAGGCGACGGTGCCCCCGTTGTGGTTGTTGAAGGGCTGGGAGATGGTCAAGAGGACGGTGCCGTTCGGATCGGCGACGTCCGGGTCCGCGCTGACCGAGTAGCGAGCCAGGACCGAGTCGCCGGCGAGATCGTTGTAGAGCACGAAGAAGAAGCCGTTGGTCTCGTAGTCCGGGTCGAAGGCCAGGCCGAACATGCCCTGCTCCCCGGATTGCCCGACCTGGCCCACGAGGCTCAGGAACGGCGTCGCGTTCGGGACGCCGTCGTGCAGCACCTGGATGGAGCCGCCCCGCTCGACCACGAACAGGCGCGGGTCGCCGGCGGGCGCGGTCGCGAACATCGGGTTGTTGAGCCCGCTCGCGAAGAGCTCCGAAGCGATCTGCGTGAGCGAGGCGCTCGCCGGAACCGACACGCAAAGCAGCGGCAAGGCGAGTACCGCGTGAACCGAGGGAAAGCGTTTCATGGGGGGCTCCGACGACGATGGACGAATCCTCATCGGAACCCGGCAAGGGGAGCCGCGTGCGCTCCTTCACCGGAAGGGTGTGCGCAGGATCGCGGGGTCTACGCCATCGCTCAGGCGTCGCCCTTGCTCAAGCGTCGAAGTCGAACCGCTCGAGGCCCTGCGCGAAGCGCGAGACGGCCTCGCCGAGCTCGGCTTCGCTCGCCACCAGGGGCGGACAGAAGGCGAGGCTGTCGCCGAGCGCGCGGCAGATCAATCCCTCTTCGAGCAGGGCCTCGTGGAAACGGAGGCCCGTCTTGCGTTCGGGGGCGAAGGGCCGGCGAGCCTCCCGGTCGGCCACGAACTCGACTGCCGCGATCAACCCTTCCCCCCGGACCTCGCCGACGTGGGGATGCCCGGCGACGGCTTCGCGCAGCCTTGCCTGGAAGGCCGGGCCGACGTCCTTCGCCCGCGACAGCAGGCCCTCGCCCTCGAGCAGATCGAGGTTCGCGAGGGCGGCCGCCGCGCCCACCGGATGGAGGCTCGTCGTATGCCCGTGGGCGACGGGCCCGTGCTCCTCGGAGCCCTTGGCGAAGGTCTCCCAGACCCGATCGCTGACCACGGCGCCGGACACGGGGAAGTAGGCGCTCGTCACCGCCTTGGCGATGGTCATCATGTCTGGTGCGATCCCGTACCGCTGCGAGCCGAAGGGCACGCCCAGACGGCCGAAGCCGCAGATCACCTCGTCCGCGACGAGCAGGACCTCGTGCCGGCGAAGCACCTCCTGCACGCCCTCCCAGTAGCCCTCGGGCGGCGGAATCACTCCCCCCGCACCCATCAGCGGTTCGCCGATGAAGGCGCCGACGGTCTCGGGCCCCTCGGCGCGAATCATCGCGTCGAGTTCGTCGACGAGCCGTTCCGCGAAGGCGGCTTCGCTCTCGCCGGGCACGCCCTCGCGATAGAGGTGCGGCTTTCGCGCGTGCAGGAAACGGGGCATCGGCGCGTCGAACAGCGGATGCATGTAGGGGAGGCCCGAGAGGCTGGTCGCCGCGAGGGTGACGCCGTGGTAGGCGCCATGGCGCGAGATGATCTTCTTCTTCTCGGTGCGCCCGCGCAGGTTCCAGTAGTACCAGACGAGCTTCACGATCGTGTCGTTCGCCTCGGAGCCCGAGTTGCAGAAGAACACGTGCTCGAGCCCCGGCGGCGCCAGCGCGGCGATGCGCGAAGCGAGCCGCACCGCCGGCTCCGTGGCGTTCGCGAGGAAGCCGTGGCTGTAGGCGAGGCGGCGCGCCTGCTCGGCCATGGCGTCGGCGATCTCCTCGCGCCCGTAGCCCGCCGCCACGCACCAGAGTCCGGCCATCGCGTCGAGGTACTCGCGCCCGTCGGCGTCGCGCACGAAGACGCCTTTGCCCTCTGCCCAGAGCCGGGAACCGCGCTCCTGCTGCTGCGCGATCGACGTGTAGGGATGGAAGACGTGGGCCTTGTCGAGCGCCTCGAGCCCGCCGTCGCTCTTGGGCCCGTCGTCGCTCACGAACCCGAGCCCTCCGGCTGGTAGAGCACGTTCAGGTATTCGACGAGCAGCCGCTCCCGCAGCGGGACGGGCAGCGCGTTCAGCACCTCGTTGATCTCGGCCATGCGCCCGGGCAGGCTCGTCCCGGAGACGCCGGCCATCCCGAGCAGGTTCTCGAAGACCGAATCGTCGAGCTCCTCGGGCGCGAGATCCCCGAAGGCCGCCTGGATCTTCGGCGCCAGCTCACCCGAGGGCAGGAGCTTCGCCTTCTCGATGCTCTCGCGAAGGTCCGAGAGCATCGAATCCACCCAGTGGACGCTCCCCGGGTTGATCGAGAGATGGATGTTCTCCGGCGAGCAGCCATAGGCGAGCTGCGGCTGGACGAACCAGTTGCGCTCCTTCATCTCGTCCGCGATGTGGAAGACGCTCACCGTCTCCGAAGTGAAGGCCACGAGGTTCATCTCGGGTTCCCCGAGCATGCGCAGCTCCGGAATCTCGTCGACGGCCTTCGCGATGCGCTCCGTCGCGTCCTTCACCTGGCGGGCGAACTCGAGATAGCCGTCGTCGCCGATGAACTTGAGCGCGGCCCAGGAGGCGGCGACCGGACCCGCGGACTTCGTGCTCTGCACCGTCGGGTTGATCACGGTGTAGCCCGTCCAGTTCGAGCAGGCGTACATCTGGTACTTCCGGAGGTCCTTCGAGCGGTAGAGGATCACCGAGGCCCCCTTCGCCGCGAAGGCGTACTTGTGCAGGTCCATCGAGATCGACGTCACGCCGGGCACCCGGAAGTCGAAGAGGGGGTGCGTCCCGCCGAGCCGTTCGAAGTACTGCAGCATGAAGCCGCCCATGCAGCCGTCGACGTGGAGGAGCAGGTTCTTCTCGAGTGCGAGCTGGCCGAGCTCGGGGATCGGGTCGACCACGCCGTGGGCATAGGAGATGGCCGAGCCGACGAGCAGCACCGTCTGGTCCGTGATGGCTTCGCGGATGGCGGAGACGTCGGCGCGGAAGGTCTCCGGGTCGACGGGCACGATCACCGGCTTCACACCCAGGTAATGGGCCGCCTTCTGGAACGAGGCGTGCGCGGTCTCCGGAAGGATCATCTCCGGCGTTGTCACCTCGGGACGCTTCTCGCGCGCGTGGTCGCGCGCGGCCTTCACCGCGAGGATCAGGCTCTCGGTGCCACCGCTCGTGAAGCTCCCGACGACGTTCTCGTCGCCGTTCAGGTGGCCGACCGCCATGGCGATGACTTCGTTCTCGATCTGGAGCGCGCTCGGGAACGCCGTCGGATCGAGGCCGTTCTCGGAGAGGTAGCTCGAGAAGGCGTCCTTGATCACGGACTCCGCCTCGGCGCCCGGGTCGTAGACGTAGGCCCAGGTGCGACCCTCCCGCCAGGGCGTGTCGTGCTCGCGGTAGCGCTCGAGGCGCTCGAAGATCTCGTCTCGCGAAAGGCCGGTCTTCGGAATCTTCATCTCTTCACTCCTGTCTTCCCCGACGGCGCGTCGAGGGCGGTTTCGTTCTCCAGCAGATCGAAGGCCTGATTGCCGAGTGCGATGAGATCGGGCCGCGCTTCGGCGGCGAACCACTCGCGGATCGCGGCGCGAAGGACGCCGAAGGTCGCACCGGCGAGAAAGTGGGCGTGGCGCCGGGCCCGCGCGCTCTTCGGGCTCCGGGCGACGAGTGCAGCGGCGATCGCTTCTTCGACCCTGCGGTCCACCTCGAGTTCGCAGGCCACGAGCTCCGGCGAGACCTTCACGAGCGCCTCGTGGCGAAGCACGAAGGCACGGTCCGCGACGTAGCGCTGCGCCATGGCGAAGCAGGCCCGGCGCACCGCGGCGAGCGGTGCTTCACCGGGCTCGCGGCGGGCGAGCTCCGCTTCGAAGAGCGCGAGCACGTCCTCCCGCCAGACGAAGAGCGCCGCCTCCTTGCTGGCGAAGTAGCGGAAGAAGGTGCTGCGCGAGACGCCGGCCGCCTCGGCGATCTCGTCGGCCGTCACCTCCCGGAAGCCGCGCGCCTCGACCAGACGCAGGGCCGCCTCGGCGAGCCGCAGCCGGGTACGCCGCTTGTTCCGCTCGCGGCGGCCCGGCGCGGCCGGGGCGCGGTTCGTCCCGCGCGGACTGGGGGAGGACGGGGGCATGGTCAAATCATGACACTGAGTCTCACTTTTGATCAAGCCCGATTTCGGCCGCCCAGGCGCTCCCGGGCCCCATGGCTCAGGCGCCCCCGAGCCGCTCGATCCCTCGCCGGGCGGCCGCGAGGTAGACCGGATCGCCCTCCCTCCCGTACTCCCCGAGGCAGGCCGCGGTGAGCTTGATCGCGTGGTCGTCTCCGCAGGCGATCGCCTGCTCGACGAGCTCCCGCGGGTCGGGAGCGGCTGCCGGCGGGGCGTCGCCCGGCAGGGCCCGGCCGTAGGCCGCGTGCAGCGCAGCGCCGGCCTGCCACGCGTGGGCCAGGGCGAGCCGCTGCCCCGCTTCGCCGAGCAGGGGAAGGAGCGTGCGGAGCGTCTCGGCGCTGGTCACGCCGTGGGTGAAGACGATGGCGTCGATCCGATCCTCGCTGCTCGCGAGCAGGACCCGGGCGAAGGTCGCGGTCAGATCCGAGACGGCCTGCGCCGGGTCCCGCTCGACGTCGAAGAGGGCGATTACCGGAGCGAAGGCAGGATGCTCGTCGAGCGCGGCGAGCGCCGCGACGATGGAGGCCGCCTCGGGCCGGAGCTCCCGGATCATCGGAACCTCGGCGAGGGCCTCCCGGGCGCTCCGGGCCACGGGCCGGGCCGAGCCCTCGAAAACGGCCGACGGAAGCGTCTGCCACGTAGCCGCCCAGTAGCCGAGTCCGGCGGCGAGCTCCGCCCGACGCAGGGCCGTGTCGGCCTCGCTCAGGGCGCGGGCCGCGTGGGCGGCACGGATCACACCGTGGGTGGCGGCGCCTGCCAGGCCAGGCAGGAGCGCCGGCGCCCAGCGCGCGACGACCTCCTGCCAGGGCACCTCCTCGAGCGCTCGCGCGAAGTGGGCCTCCCAGTCGGCGAAGCGCGCCGGCACGCCGAGCGCTTCCTGCCAATCGTCCCCGATCGGCTCGTGCGGCGCAGGCCGTTCGACGAGGCCCTCGGCATGGGCTTCGAGCCAGGGGAGGGCGGCTTCGCCGCGGCCGAGGGAGGCGAGCGCCTCGACGACCATCGGGTGGTGGTTGGTGAAACCCCAGGCCAGATCCGGGCCGTAGGGGGCGAGCCAGGTGAGAGCCTCGTCGTGCCGGGTGTAGTCGCGCATTGCGTCCTCCGGGGCGCGGGGCGAAGATCGGGCAGACTAGTCGACTGATCGACCTCGTTGTTGCCCTGTCATCATCCGGTTTCTCCGCCGACGCTGCGTCCGTCCGACGCCGGGCCCGCGCCGGTCCGACGAATCGGCTGCGAATTTCCTGCCCCCTGGCACCGTCCAACCGCTCATGAAGAAGATGAAGCCTCTCGCACTCGCCCTCCTCCTCGCCCTCGCGACGCCGGCCTCCGCCGGAGCGGGGGAGCTCTTCGGCGACCCGGAACGCCCGGTCGATTGGCGGAAGCCCGTCCTCTACACCGCAGGCGGCCTCAGCCTGCAGTTCGCGGCGCTCGTCCTCTCCGGCGAGGCGGACGACTGGCCGGGCCTCGGCAACTTCAAGAGCGCCTTCTCCGACGGCCCGCGGCGCGACGACGACTCGGCGCTCTACAACTTCGTGCTCCACCCGCTCTGGGGTTCGGAGACGTACCTGCGTGCGCGCGAGGCGAACTTCGGAATGGTCGGGAGCTTCGGCTTCAGCCTCGGCGCCTCGGTGACCTGGGAGTACCTGTTCGAGTCCTGGACCGAGCATCCGAGCACCCAGGACCTGATCTTCACGACGGGCATCGGCTGGATGCTCGGCGAGCTCCGCTACCGCTTGAAGCAGCGCAGCAGCGCGGAGGCGGACTGGTGGATCGACCCGATCCACAAGGGCCTCGAACACTGGGGCGTGGTGGTGGCTTCGGACGAGCGCGGACGCAAGCACCCGCAGCTCCGCTTCGCCTACACGTTCTAGGAAGGCCCGGGATCCGGGCAGCCCTCAGCGAAGGCCGTAGATCAGGCTCGGGAGCAGGATCGCGTAGCCCGGGAAGGCCAGGGCGCGCAGGTCCGGAGACCAGGCGGCCGGAACGAGCATGGCGAACCCGACCGCGATGCCCGCCAGGGCCATCGTGTCGAGCAACGTGTTCGATTCGTGCGATTTCGTACTCATTGTCACGAATCTATGTCTTTTACGTCTTCACAGAGCGTCTTTTGCGTTTCATTGATGTGATGATGAGGGCCGCCGGACGCTCCGAGCGGAGGCTTTTCACCGCGATCAGCGGACGTAGTCGATGGCGTCCGCGTCGGCGGCGCTGCTGCCGTGGACCTCGACGATGCGGTGTCCGACGTGGCGCTGACCGAACTCGTCGATGGCCTCGACGGTGAGCGTGTGGGTCCCCGGCTCGAGCCCATCCGGGAGGTCGGCGACGAAGACGTGCGTGGAGGGGACGGCCTCGACCCAGGGCTTCACGACGCCGGCGTGGCGCGCGAAGAGCTCCCGTACGTAGGGGTCGAAGATCGGCGTTCGCGCGAGCGGGGTCGAGGGCCCGTCGCCGATCCTCATCTCGACCTTCGAGCGCGGGCCGCCGTCGAAGAGGTTCACCACGACGCGCGCCGCCGCGACGGCGTCCTCGGAGATCCCGCCGTCGAGCAGCGCGCCGGGGCGGACGTCGCGCATCGCCTCCGGGCGATACCCGTGGTGCGTCTTGTCGATGGAGATGCGCATCTGGAACTCCGCGGGGTGGCCCGCGGCGCGGTAGCGCGTGGTGTAGCGAGCGCCGTCGATCTCGAGGACGTGCCAGCCGTTCGGCGTGCCGTCGCGCTGCTCCGCCGTCGCGATCCCGCGGCCGTCGAGCGGCCCGCTCCACCAGCTCCCCGAAGCCGTCGCGAGCACGTGGTGATGCAGCTCGCCGGGCCCCTCGAAGCCGTCCTCCGGGCCGAAGTAGTGATGCTCCGTCGTGTGGGTGTGGCCGGCGATGGCGTAGAGGTTCTCGCGCCCCGAGAGCAGCTTGAACAGGTCGCGGCGGCTCGCACGGTTGTCGGCCGGGGTGTCCTTCTTGCTCGATGCGGTGCGCATCGGCGCGTGCATCGCGAGCACGACGAGGCGGTCCTTCGGCACGAAGGCCAGGTCCTGCTCGAGCCATGCGAGCTGCACTTCGTCGATGCGCGGCTCGTAGCCCCCGCGCGGGCGGTAGTCCGCCGGATCGGCCTCGCCGAACCCTTCGTAGACGATGTTGTCGAGCACGACGAAGTGGGCCTCGCCGTAGTCGAAGGAGTAGTAGGGCGGGCCGAAGTTCCGCTGGTAGGTCTCGAGCGAGTGCCGATCGTCGACGGCCAGGAAGTTCAGTTCGTGATTGCCGGGCACGTTGTACCAGGGGATGCCGATCTGGCCGACGACGCTCGCGAGGCGCGGCAGGAGGGAGAGGTCGTCGTAGGCGATGTCGCCGAGGGTCATGCCGAAGCGAGCAGGCGTTCCGATCAGCTCCGCGACGACGTCGTCGCGCAGGAAGTCGAGTTCGGCACTCGTCTGGGGCTGCGTGTCCGCGAACAGGAGGACGGAGAAGCGGCGGGGCTCCTCCTGGCGCAAGAGGGGGAAGTCGATCGATTCGGGCAGCGGGCCCGTCGGCGCGATGCCGGGGTAGCGGAGGCCGGGCGGCGAACCCGCGGGCCGGTGCAGGTAGAAGAAGCGCGGGATCTTCCTGCCGTCGACGGGCGGCGCGAAGCCGGCCGGTTTGATCACGAAGAGCACGGCTTCGTCGGCGATCTCGAGCGACCAGCGGCCTTCCTCGTCGGTCGTGGTGACGTGGCGGCCGTCCGAGACGCGGACACCGGGGAGGCCGGGCTCGTGGGAATCGCGCAGGCCGTCGCGGTCGAGGTCTTCGAATACGGTGCCGCGCGCGGTCTCGGAGGCCCGTGCCTCCGGAGGCGCTCCCAACGCCATCCCCATCGAACCCAGCAGGACTGCGGCGGCGCGCACCGCGGCGAAGAGATCGCAAGACATCGGCTTCCCCGTCATGCTCGCCGGATCAGCACGATCCGGCCGAGAAGATCCTCCGCGACGTCGACCTCCGGCACCGAGAACTCCGTCCTCGGACCGACCCGCTGGAGCAGGCGCGGGCCGGCGTCGGTGACGACGAAGCCCTTGGCGCGCAGCAGCTCCGGGCGGTCGAGCCGTTCCCGGAGCGCGGCCTCGGAGATCCCGTGCGGGATGCGGATCTCCTCCGTCGCGAAGTGCTCGTGGTCGTGCGGGCGTGCGGCGGGCGCTTCTCCGGCGCGGTCCACGGCGCCGCGCTCGGGCGGGAAGAGCACGCTGGGGTCGATGGCCCCGCGCACGGCGTGCAGGATCGGCGCGTCGGGCTCGAGCTCGCGGATCCGGGCCTCGATCTTTGGCAGGTCGCCCTCTTCGACCCGGTCGACCTTGTTCAGCACGATCAGGTCCGCCGAGCTCACCTGATCCTCGAAGGTCCCCTCGAGGTCGCGGCCCGACGCCACCTGTTCGGCGTCCACGACCACCACGGCCGTGTCGTCGCCGATCCAGCGGCGGACCGGCTCCCGCCAGAAGTTGAGCTGCGTATCGAAGGGCAGCGCGACCCCCGACGTCTCGACGACGATCCGGTCCGGGCCGACCTCCTCGTGCAGCCGCTCGAGCGTCTCGACCAGATCGTCCGAGAGCTCGCAGCAGACGCATCCGCCCTCGAGCTCGACGTAGGCCTCACCGCCGCTCCCGAGGAGCGCCCGGTCGATGCCGAGGGCACCGAGCTCGTTCGAGACCAGGGCGACGCGGATGCCGTTCTCGAGGGCGTGGCGCAGCACCCCCTGGACGAGGGTGGTCTTTCCCGCGCCGAGGAAGCCGGAGATCACGAGCGCCGGGATCTTGCGAGGAGCCTCTGCCATTGGGCGTTGTGTTAGGGCATCGTGGCGGCGGGCGCTCGTCTGCGCGGGGAACCCGCCGACCGGGCCGGGGCGCCGTCGACCGGGCGCTGTGACGCCGCCCGCCACGCGGCATCGGAACCGCACCTAGGGAGGCACCATGTCCCAGTTCGACTACGACCTTTTCGTGATCGGCGCCGGCTCCGGCGGCACCCGCGCCGCGCGCACCGCCGCGGCCCGGGGCGCGCGGGTCGCCGTCGCCGAGGAGAGCGCCCTCGGCGGCACCTGCGTGAACGTCGGCTGCATCCCGAAGAAGCTGCTCGTCTACGCCTCCCACGTGCGGGAGGAGATCGAGGACGCCGAGCGCGGCTACGGGTTCCGCATCGGCGCGCCGCGCTTCGACTGGGCCGAGTTCATCGCGAAGAAGGACCAGGAGATCCTGCGCCTGAACGGCGTCTACGCCGGGCTCCTCGACGGTGCTGGCGTCGAGCGGATCGAGGGCCGGGCCGCCTTCATCGACGAACACACCCTCGACGTCGGCGGGCGCTGCATTCGGGCCGAGCACGTGCTCGTGGCTCCGGGCGGCTGGCCGACGCTGCCGGATCTGCCGGGCGCGGAGCTCGGCATCACCTCGAACGAAGCGTTCCACCTGCCGGAGATGCCCGGGCGCGTGCTCATCGTCGGCGGGGGCTACATCGCCGTCGAGTTCGCGGGGATCTTCCACGGCCTCGGGGCCGAGACGGTCCAGCTCTACCGGGGCCCGCTCTTCCTGCGCGGCTTCGACGAAGACCTGCGCACCCACCTGGCCGGCGAGATGCGCAAGAAGGGCATCGACCTGCGCTTCGATACGAACGTGACGAGCCTCGAGCAGAGCGGCGAGGCGATCCGCGCGAACCTCACCGACGGGAGTTCGCTCACCGTCGACCAGGTGATGTTCGCGACGGGCCGACACCCGAACACCGCGAACCTCGGCCTCGACAAGGCCGGCGTGGAGACGGCGGCCGACGGATCGATCCCCGTCGACGCGTACTCGCGCACGAACGTTCCCCACATCTACGCGATCGGCGACGTCACGAACCGGCTGCAGCTCACGCCGGTCGCCATCAAGGAGGCCATGGCCTTCACCGAGACGGTCTTCGGCGGCAACCCGACCGAGCCCGACCACACCGACGTCCCGACGGCGGTGTTCAGCCAGCCGCCGATCGGCACCGTCGGCCGGACCGAGGCCCAGGCCCGCGAGGAAGGCTTCGAGATCGACGTCTATCGGAGCGAGTTCCGTGCGCTGAAGCACACCCTCACGGGCGGCGAGGAGCGCACGCTCATGAAGCTCATCGTCGACCGCGCGAGCGACCGCGTGCTCGGCCTCCACATGGTCGGCCCGGACGCGGGTGAGATCACCCAGGGCTTCGCAGTGGCACTCAAGGCGGGCGCAACCAAGGCGCAGTTCGACGCCACGGTGGGAATCCACCCGACCGCCGCCGAGGAATTCGTGACGATGCGCGAGCCCGTCTGAGCCGGGAAACGGGCCCGCGAGCGGACGTTCCCGCCCCCCGCGTGACAGACCCGGGCGTGTGGCCGAAACTCCCGGTCCAACCGGACCCGGAGAACGCCGTGCCCAGACGCGCCCCGCTCGCCCTGCTTTGGATGCTCGCTCCCGTCCTCGTGGCCGCCGCCCCCGAGGCTCGCGCGGCGACGGCGGAAGAGGTCGCCACTTTCGTCGCGACCCCCTTCTACGAAGGCGTGCCCCGCGATGTCGCCCTGTCCCTCGGCGGGGAAGCCTGCCCGGAGCTGCTCGCGTGGCTCGGCGACCCGGAAGCCGGCGCGAAGCGCGGGAACGCGATCGAAGCGATCGGCCTGATCGGCTGCGCCGGGGGCTACGAAGCGCTCGCCGCCTACGCCGCGAGCGCGGGCCCGGGCGAGGTCGACCGCGCCACCTTCCGCGCGCTGCGCGCGACGAGTTCGGCCATGGGGCATCTGGCCTCCACGGACGATCGCGCGCTGGCCTGGCTCCTCGCCCGGACGGGTGGCCCGGGCGCGCGCAGCGCCTCCCCCGCCTGGCACTTCCGGCACCACCAGGGTGCACGGCTCGCCCGGGACGAGCGCCGCCGTGCCCTCGGCGCCCTCGCGACCTCCGGCCGTCCCGAAGCCGCCGCCCGGCTGACCGAGCTCACGGCGGACCCGAGCGTCGCAGCGGAGGCGAGCGAAGGGCTGGCGCTGATGCGCGCCGTCGCCCGCGAGGGCGAAGCCGCCCTCGATGCCCAGCGCGGCCGGGAGGTGAACCGATGAGCCGCGCCACGCTCGCTCTCGCGTTCGCCTTTGCCTTCTTCGCGACGGCTCCCTCCGGCGCGCGGGCCGCGGAGACCGTCGATCTCCACGACCTCACCTGGTTCGTGCACATCGACCTCACCGACCAGGGCGCGGGCACGCAGCCCCTTTCCTACTTCGAGGGCCTGATCGCCGAGGCGACGGCGGATGCCTCCCGGCTCCTGAAGGGCAACCAGGGCCCCTTCGAAGGCCCGTGCTGCGTCGAGCTCGGCACCGTTTCCGTCAGCGTGTTCGGGACGACCGGGGACGGCCTCGATGTGCCGAGCAGCGCCGCGGACTTCGCCGCCCTCGATGCCGTCGCGGGGTTCAGCGGTTCGAACGTCTTCTTCGTCGACAGCCTCGGCTGGTGCGGCGTGCCGACCACCACGGCCATCGGCTGCGGCGACACCCCCTTCTGTACGGGGAACCCCAACGACGACCCGTTCCTCGTCTCCGTCGTCACCCTCGAAGCGCACGAGCTCTTCGACTCGCTCGACCAGACCCTCGCCCACGAACGCGGGCACAACGCCTGCCTGAACCACGTGACGGCCGACAGCTGCCAGATCATGCAGCCGGGCGGCGGCGGCGGGTGCCTCGACGCGACGGAGTGCGGCCACTACCAGGACGGGCGCACCGGAACCGGCGGGAGCTGTGACTGCCACGTGGACGCATCGAACTACGAGGCCGACGGGACGGTCTGCACCGAAGGCGCCACCACCGGCGCCTGCTCGGGCGGCCTCTGCGAGGGCCTGCCGTCGGACGCGAACGTGAAGCTCGTGATCGCCGGCGGGCCGGAGGCGCTGACCGGCGCCACGCCCGACGACGCGCTCATCACCTCCGGCGCCACGGGCGGTTGGACGAACGGCGGGGCCATCGGCAGCGGCGCCGAACCGCGCGGGCTCGCCCCGGGGCGAGGCGTCATCTTCGCCGTCACCCCGACGGCCGGCGACGACCAGCTCCTCACGCTCGACGCGACGACCGGCGCCGTCATCGGAACCGTCGGAACGCTCACGGGCATCCAGGACGTGATCGCCCTGGCCTTCGACCCGGGCCCGACCGACGACCTCGCCGACGATCGGCTGCTCGCGCTCGACGACGACGCCTCCGCCTTCGAAGACCTGCTCTCGATCGACCCGGACGACGCCACGGTGACGAACCTCGGCGGGCTGAACCTCGGCTTCTCCTCGGGCTTCACCGGCCTCGCCTACGACAGCGCCGCGGGCGTGCTCTACGCCTCTTCCGGCGGTGGCCTCTACACGATCGACCCGAACAGCTGTCCGCCCGGCCTGTGCAACGTCACCGCCGTCACCCAGGTCGACCTGCCGCGGACGGACTCGGGGCTCGCCTACTCCGCGACGAACGGACGCCTCTACCTGGTCGGCAACCAGTCCGCCGACACCCGCAAGCTCTACGATGCCATCGACCCGACCACCTGGGAGGTGACGACCTCGACGGGCGTCCAGGGCCACACCACCGGCGGCGTCGCCGCCGCCGCCGACCCGATTCCCCAGTGCCGCAACGGCTTCGACGACGATGGCGACGGCTTCACGGACTTCCCGGCCGACCCGGGCTGCCTCACCGCGGAGACGCTGATCGAAGACCCGCAGTGCCAGGACGGCATCGACAACGACGGCGCCGTCGGAACGGACTTCGACGGCGGGGAGTCGATCCTCGGCGTCGGAAACGGCGACCCGGCCGGGCCGGACCCGCAGTGCGTGAACAAGCCCCATCGCGACGCCGAGACCGGAAGCGGCTGCGGGCTCGGCGGGGAGATCGCGCTTCTCCTGCCCTGGCTCGCGCGGCGGCGGCGGGCACGCGCCGGCCCCTAGGTCGGCCGCGGGCGCCTTCCCGGACCCTCGCTCGTGTATCGTCGGGCGAGGAGGATCCCATGCGCCTTTCCCGCCCGCGTCTCACCCCGCTCTCGGACGAAGAGCTTCCGCCCGAGGTCCGCGAACGCTTCGGCGTCGCCGACGGCGCGCCGATGCTGAACATCTTCCGCACGCTCGCGCACCACCCGGGGCTGCTGAAGCGCTGGCTCGTCTTCGGCAACCACGTGCTGGCGAAGTCGACGCTGCCGGCCCGGGAGCGCGAGCTCGTGATCCTGCGCATCGGCTGGCTCTGCCGTGCCGGCTACGAATGGGGTCAGCATGCGGCCATCGGTCTCGCTTCGGGTCTGACCCAGGAGGAGATCGATCGCATCCCGGATGGCTCGCAGGCGCCCGGCTGGAACGCCCTCGACGCCGCGCTGCTCGACGCCACCGACGAACTCCATGCCGACTCGTTCATCTCGGACGCCACCTGGGAGCGGCTCGCGGAGCTCTCCGTAAAGCAGCGCATGGACCTCGTCTTCGCGGTCGGCCAGTACAACCTCGTCTCGATGGCACTCAACACGCTCGGCGTGCAGCCCGAGCCGGGGCTCGCCGCGCTGCCCGAGCGCCCCGTCCGCTAAGCTCCGGCGCCCGCCCGGAAGCCACCTCCGGAGGGGGAGGAGGTCTCGATGGCGACCCGAAGGCGCACTTCCCTGTTCAAGCGCGTGCTGTTCGGCTTCGTGATGTTCAGCATGACGTTCCTCGTCTGCCTGGCCCTGACCGAGCTGGCGGTGCGCGAGATCAGCCCCCAGTCCGACCTGCGCAAGCGGGATCTGTTCTTCCGGTACGAACCCTTCCTCGGTGCCGAGGGGATCCCGAACAAGCGCGGCATCTTCGCGAACAGCTCCTTCAAGACGACGCTGATCCACAACTCCCGGGGCTTCCGCGACGGCGAACACGGCTTCGCCCGGGAAGACGACCGCACCCGCATCGTGACCGTCGGCGACAGTTTCACCTGGGGCCACGGCGTCGAGAACGACGAGATCTTCATGAAAGTCCTCGAGCGCGAGGTGGACGGCGTCGAAGCCATCAACCTCGGCGCGCCCGCCGGGGATCCGCCCGGGGAGCTGAAGGTCTACATGAAGCACGGCTTGCGCTACGAGCACGACGTGCTGGTCATCGGCTTCTACATGGGCAACGACCTGGTGACACGCGTGCCGCGGCCCGAGCACACGCCGCCGCGCTGGGGCTTCGACGAGAACGGCGAGTTCGTGCTGATCGGGAAGCAGGTCTCGGAGGAGGAGGTCGCCCGGCTGCGGCGCGAGTCCGAGGAGCGCTGGGCCCGCAAGTGGGAGAAGCAGCAGGGCAAGCGCTTCGGCAACTTCATCCGCCAGCACCTCCACACGTGGACGCTCATCGAGAACGCCCGCGACTACGGCGGCGAGATCTGGAAGGGCTCGGTGCTGCGTGCCCGGATCGACGGCTGGCGTGGCCGCGAGACCAAGTCCCGCGCGTTCCCGCTCCTTCGACTGTGCGAGGAGGAGGACCCCGAGGACATCCAGTACGCCTGGAAGCTGCTCGGAGCCACCTTCGCCAAGTTCCAGGAGTTCGCGGCGGAGGCGGGCGCCCGCGTGCTGGTGGTCGTGATCCCGGACCTCTACCAGACCTGGCCGAGCTACTACGAGACGACCGCTCGAAGGTACGGCTACGACCCGGACGCCTACGACCTCGAGAAACCGAACCGCAGGCTCGCGGCGCTCTGCGCCGAACTCGAGCTCGAGTGCCTCGACCTGCTGCCGCGGATGCGCGGACGCGGCGAGGACTTCTACTACCGACGCGACCGTCACTGGAACGCCGAGGGACACCGCGTGGCCGGCGAGGCGCTCGCCGAGCGCCTGCGCGAACTCGGCTGGCTCGAGCGCTCCTAGGCCTCGACCTCGACCTTCTCGACGCCGATCTCGGTCACCCGCGTTCCGGAGACCGAGATGACCTCGAGCTGGTAGCCGGGGAAGTCGGCGGTATCGCCTTCGCGAGGCGGATGGCCGAGCGCGTTGAAGAGCAGGCCCGAGAGCGAGTCTCCGGGCTCGGCCGGAACCTCCCAGCCCGTCTCGCGGTTGAAGTCGGCCACCTTGACGCGCCCGAGGGCCCGGTAGGAGCTGTCCGACACCCGGCGCACCGTCAGGAGTTCTTCGCGGTCGAACTCGTCGCGGATCTCTCCGACGAGTTCCTCGAGCACGTCCTCCTGGGTCAGCAGGCCGAGGGTGCGGCCGAACTCGTCCTTCACCATGGCGCAGTGGATGAAGGCACGCTGCATGTCCGAGAGCAGGTCGAGGATCGGCTTGCGCGGCGGAACGCGCAGGACCGGCCGGATCGCCGCGCTGAGATCGCTCCGGCCCGCACGCACGAGCCGGATCACGTCCTTCAGGTGCACGTTGCCGACGATGTCGTCGACGGTTTCGCGCTGGATCGGGACGCGCGTGAAGCGGCTCGCGAGCATCTTCTCGAGCAGCTCCTCCGGCGCCGTGCCTTCGTCGAAGGCGACGATCTCCGTGGCGGGAACCATCACGGTCTCCACCGTGGTGTCCGCGGCGTCGGCCGCGGCGCGGATGATCGCCAGCGCCGAGCCGTCGGGCTGCCCCTGACGCAGGCGCCGCGCCATGCGCAGCACCTCTTCACTGTAGGCGCTGCCGTCGTCCTCGTGGCCGTGGCCGCCGGTCACCGCTTCGACGAAGGGGTCGACGACGCGGTCGAAGAGCAGATGCACCGGGCGCAGGAGCTGATGCAGCAGGTAGAGCGGCAGGGCCAGCGCGTAGGAGACGCCGCGCGGGTTCCGGGCGGCGAGCGCCTTGGGCATGACCTCGCAGAAGATCAGGACCGTCAGCGTCAACGCCAGGGTCGAGGCGGCGATGCCGACGCGCTCCCCGAGGTAGTGGATCGCGAGCGCGGAGGAAACCGACGCAGCGAGGATGTTGACCACGTTGTTCCCGAGCAGGATCGTCACGAGCAGGCGCGAGGTCGAGCGCAGGAGGCGCTGGGCGGCGAGGACCGCGGGCCCATGGGCCGCCTGGACGTCGCGCTCCACCTCGTCGTCGCGTAGGCGGAGCAGGGCCGTCTCGCTGCTCGAGAAGAAGGCGGACAGCAGGAGACAAACGGCGATCACTAAGGCATGTGCGACCGGATCCATCGGCTTGGGTTCCTCCGAAGGGCCTGTGGCCCTGGCGCCCGAGGCTAGCTCGCCCCTCGGTCGCCGTCCTTGCCTTGCCGAAGCCCTCGGGAACGCTAACCGTCCGGGTCATGAAGGCCGCGCACCCCCCTTTGCTGCCCGCCCTGGCGGCCTGCCTGCTGCTGGCGCTCCCGGCCCGGGGCGGAGAGCTCGGGCCGGCCGAGACCCAGGTCCTCCAGGGGATCTGCGCCTCCTGCCACTCCCTGCCCGGCGGCGCCGTGCCCCAGATCGGCGATCTAAAGGCCTGGGCGCCTCGCCGGGAGAAGGGGATGGAGACCCTCCTGCGCAACACCGTGAACGGCTACCGGGGCATGCCGCCCCTCGGAACCTGCGGCGCCTGCACCGAAACCGAGCTTCGCCGGCTGATCGCGGTCCTCGCGGGCCTTCCCGTCCCGGAGCCCGGGGACGGGGCCAACCCGACGAACCCTGCGACGGGCCCGGCCCGGTAGGGAGAGGCCCACGCGGATGCGACTCACCCGCCGCGAGATCCTGCAGGCCGGCCTGACCGCCGCGGCGGCCGGGCTCCTGCCCGGCTGCAAGCCCACCGACCTCGGACCCGCCTCGGAGGAGCTCCCGGCCTACGAGGCCGGGGAGCGCCTGCCCTGGCGCAACTGGGGCGCGAACCAGGGCTGCCGGCCGGAGGCCCGACTCGCCCCGCGCGACGAGGCGTCCCTACTCGAAGCCCTCGCCACGGCACCGGCTCCGATCCGCCCGGTGGGGGCGGGCCACTCCTTCAGCGCCCTGGTGCCGAGCGAGGGCACACTCCTCTCCGCCGACGGGCTGACCGGCGTCGTCCGGGCGGACGCGCGAACCCTGCGCGCCGAGGTCCACGGCGGCACCCGTCTGCACCAGCTCGGCCCGGCCCTGGCCGGGCACGGCCTGGCGATGCCGAACCTCCCGGACATCGACTACCAGACCCTGGCCGGCGCCGTCGCCACGTCGACCCACGGGACCGGCACCGCCTTCGGTTCGCTCTCGAGCCAGATCGTCGCGCTCGAACTCGCCACGCCGGAAGGCGAACGCATCGTTTGCGACCGCGAGCGCAACGCCGAGGTCTTCCACGCGGCGCGCTGCTCCCTCGGTGCCCTCGGGATGACGCTGCGCATGACGCTCCAGAATCAGGCGCCCTTCCGGCTGACGGAGGTAACGCGCGCGGCGCGGATCGAGGACCTGCTCGAAGAGGCGCCGGCCCTCGCGCGAAAGCACCGCCACTTCGAGTTCTTCGCGCTGCCGCACTCGCGCATGGCCCTCACCGTCGCGACGGACCCGGCCGAGCCGGGCGCTCCGGACGAGGCGCCCGAAGAGGAGGCCGGCCCGGAGATCCTGCGCGATGTCTACCGCTGGCTCGGCGGCATCCCCGCCGTCGGGAGCCGCCTGTTCGACGCGGCGGTACGCCTCGCGGACCCGGGCGAGACGCGGCGCACGGGCCCCTCCTACCGCGTCCTCACCCACACCCGTCTCACCCGCTTCCGCGAGATGGAGTACACGGTGCCGGCCGAAGCCGGGCCGGAATGTCTGCGCGAGATCCTCGACACGATCGAGGCGCGCAACATCCCGATCGTGTTCCCGATCGAGTACCGCTACGTGAAGGCCGACGACGTATGGCTCTCCATGTTCAGCGGCCGCGACGGCTGCACGATCTCGATCCACCAGTTCCACGACCAGGATTACCGCCCGTACTTCGACGCGATCGAGCCGATCTTCTGGAAGTACGAGGGGCGACCGCACTGGGGGAAGCTCCACACCATGACCGCCGACGCGCTCGCGGCGCGCTACCCGCGCTGGCGGGATTTCCTCGAGGTCCGGGAAGGGCTCGACCCGAAGCGACGCTTCCTGAACGACCACCTGAAGGGCGTCTTCGGGATCAGCTGAGAAGCCGGTTCGGTCTCGGCGACGCGAGAGCGCCGATTCGGGCAACCACCTTCGCGACGGATTCCGCCGGCTCTTCCGCGGCGCGCCGGCCCGCGAACCGCCGCGCCGCGGCGCTGAAGCGCGGAACCTCGATCAGCCGCTTCAGGCCGTCGATCATCTGCTGGGGCGCGTCGGCCGATGCGACCAGCCCCGCGTGCAACGCGACGATCCGCCGGGCGACGAGGAGCTGCTCGACCACCAGGGGGATGGCGAGGATCGGCGTCCCGCAGCGCAGGAGCGCGCCGGTCGTGCCATGGCCCGCGTGGGTGACGGCGACGGACGCCTCGCGCGCGGCGGCCTCGATCGCGACCGCGGCGTTCCCGACCTTCACGCTGCCGCGCGAGAGCTCACGCGCCAGCGCTTCCTCGGCGCCTTCGACCACCACCAGGCTCGGCAGCCCCGAGCGATGCAGGATCTCGATCAACGCCGGGAGCCGCGGGAAGGGCTTCAGGTAGGCGAAGACGTTCACCCCCGAACCCGCGGGCCAGTCGGGGGCCGGCGCGGCCGGACCGGGCCAGGGGCCGAGGTATTCGAGGCTCGGCCGGGCGCCGTAGTGGTCGAGCTCGGGCCAGCCGGCGACGAAGGCGGCTTCGACCTCGGCGAAGAGGGACGCGAGGCGGGGCAGCTCCGGAACGCCCCGGGCTTCCGCCCAGGCGTTCGCGGCCGCGAGGGCGCGCGTCTCGGCGGCCGAGGGCTCCGCGGGTGTCGGCACGTCCGGAAGCAGGGAAGGCAGGGGGCTCGTGTCGGGCGGCAGCGCGAACCCCGTCGTGAGCAGGACGCGAGGGATCTCGAGGCCCCGGGAGGCCAGGAGGGCGGTCGGCGCGTGGTCGAAGACCAGGACGTCGGGCGCCGCGAGGGAGAGCGCCGCGCGCCAGGCGTCGGCGCGCCCCGCCAGGACGTGCGGCTCGGCAAAGCCCGCCTCTGCGAGAACCTCGGCGAAGTTCGCCGCGGGTGCGCGCTCGGCCCGCGCAGGCAGGGGAGGGGCGGCGATCCGCTCGACGCCGGGAAGGAAGGGCTCCGCACGGCCGGGGTCCGGGACGAACGCGGCGACCTCATGGCCCTCCGCCAGGAGGCCGCTTGCGACCGGCGCGATGCGCGCCAGGTGGCCGAGGCCGCCGCCGAGCTCCCAGGCGAACACGATCCGCCCCTTGCGCTTTCCCTTTGCCACAAGCGCGCCCCGGCCCCCACTCACCTCCGGAGCATCGCCCAGAGGCGGAGCTGCGCCAATTGCCCGGAAGCCGGGCGCCAATTGCCTCGAAGCCGAAGCTGCACACGAACCGCTTGCAGGAGCCGTCATGCGCCGAAGATCCGACCGAAAGACCCGCCGCTTCCTCGGGAAGCTCCGCCGAACGGCCCTCGCAGCCGGAGCCATCGCCCTCTGCGCGGGGAGCGCCGGTGCGGCGCCCGCCGGCTGGACGGTCGGCCAGGAGAGCGGCGTCTTCGACCGGAACGATCTCGAAGCCGGCGTCGGGCTCGACATCGACGGCGACGGTCTGACCGATCTCGTCCTCGAGGGCTTCGACCTCGGCATCGGCTACGGCGGGGAGCTGCGCCTGACGCCCCAGACCGTCGCCGGCATGAACAACGAAGTCCTCGGCACCCCCGGCGCCGTGAGCTTCTTCGCCGACGCCGACGGCGTGCTCGGCGCCGCCGCCCCGACCGTCGCGGCGCCCGGGAGCTCACTGCTCTGGAGCGAGGACGGCTACACCGCCTTCGTGGACCGCGGCTTCGCGGGCTTCTTCTTCGAGATCCCGGACGGCAGCCCCTACCGCGGCTACCTCGATCTCCAGATCGCCGAAGGCCCCGTCGACGTCTCGATCGAGATCTTCGAATCGGCCTTCCGGCCCGTGCCGGAACCGGCGCTCGCGTGGCTCGCGGCCTCGGGCCTCCTCGCCGCCGGCCTGCGACGCCGCCGCTAGGCGCGCGCTAGAGCGACTCGATCTCCGCGATCGCGATGCCGCGTTCGCCCGCGACCGAGTAGAGCAGCCAGAGGCGACCTTCCTCTTCGAACAGGGCCGGATCGCGCAGCTGGTTCGCGGGCGTCGGCGCGAAGCCGCGCACCGAGGGTTCGTTCGGCAGGTGTGCCCCCTCCCACTCCGTCTCGGGACGAAGGACCGGCTCCTCGGCGCCCGCGCACCAGGTTCGCCAATCGCCCTCGAGCGTCACCCGTGAGAGCAGGATCCGTTCGGGCGCATCCCCGACGCGCGTCCAGAACACCTGGAGTTCGTCGCCCTCGACGCGCAGGGCGGCGTGGCGCATTTCGTCCGGGAAGAGCTGCAGCCCGAGCTCGTAGCCGCCGAGCGGATCCTGTGAGCGCAGGATCCAGCCCGGCATCACCATGCCGTAGTGAGCGCCCCGGTGGTGGAAGCCACGCCAGTACGGATTGCCGAGGATCTCGGGCCGCGCCTCGAAGTGGAGCCCGTCGCGGGAGAGCGCCACCCGGGTGAGCTGACGCCGATCCTCGTGCCAACCGTGGTAGTACATGCGAAAGCGCCGGGCCTCTTCGTCGACGTGGACGTCGGGCGAGGCGATGTGGCAATAGAGGAAGCCGGCCTCGTAGAGCCGCTCGAGATCCGCGTCGCCGCCGGTCAGCGCCGCGCGGCTCGCCGGGAAGAGCGAGTCCTCGAGGCGCAGCGTCCCCGGTTCGTGCACGGTCCACGGCCCTTCGATCCGGTCCGCGAAGGCGAGTCGGATGTAGGTTCCCTGGTGATCGGCGAAGTAGAGGTAGTAGCGGCCGAGGCGGCCTTCGACCCAGTCGGGCACGCGCACCAGGGAGGGTCCGTTCAGGTTCTCCCCCATGCGGGCGTCCATGCCGGGCCGGAGGATCGGATTGCCGGGCAGGCGTCGAATCCGGATGCTCATCGCGACCCGCGATTGTAGGCTAGGCCCCGAACGGGAAACGACGAACCGAGAGGACCCCATGAAACTCGGACTCAGTGCAGACCAGGTGCTCGCCACGACCCGCGCCGTGCGCAAGCGGCTCGACTTCGACCGGCCCCTCGAGCTCGACGTCGTGAACGAGTGCCTCCAGCTCGCGCTCCAGGCCCCGACCGGGTCGAACGCCCAGGGCTGGCACTTCGTACTCGTCACCGATGCGGAGAAGCGCGGCAAGATCGCGGATCTCTACGAGGCCGCCTTCGACGTCTACCGCAAGATGCCCCAGTCCGCGCACGCCATCGCCGAAGGACGCAGCGACGCCGAGCGCGCGCAGCAGGAGCGGGTGATCGATTCGGCCGAGTACCTGGCGCAGAACCTGCGCCGCGCGCCGGTCTTCCTCATTCCCTGCGTCGAAGGCCGGACGGACTCGGTGACGGGCCCGATGGCGAACATCGCCCAGGCGAGCGTCTACGCATCGATCATCCCGGCGGCGTGGAGCTTCATGCTCGCGGCCCGCGAGCGCGGCATCGGCACCGCCTGGACGACCCTCCACCTGATCCACGAGAAGACCGTCGCCGAACTCCTCGGCATCCCCTACGACGAGGTCATGCAGGTCGCCCTGATCCCCTGCGCGTACACGCGGGGGACGGATTTCCGGCCGGCGCGGCGGCAACCGCTCGAGAAGGTCACCCACGTCGACACCTGGTAGGCCGGCCGTGCGGACGGTGCGGCGCAGGGGACGGCCCGGGCGCGCGAGCTAGCCTACGGGCGTGCGAGCGATCCATTGGTTCCGGAACGATCTCCGGCTGCGCGACAACACGGCCCTGGCCGCCGCGGCGCGCAGCGCGGAGGAGCTGCTCTGCGTCTTCGTGCTCGAACCGCGGCTGCTCTCGGGGCCGCACTCGAGTCCGGCGCGCACGCGTCTCCTGATCGATTGTCTCGGCCGTCTGGCGGAAGACCTGCGCGAGGCCGGATCCCGGCTCGCCCTGTTCGAGGGCGAGGCGCGGGAGGTCGTGCCGCGCATTGCGGAGCAGCTCGGCGCGAACCGCGTCTTCTGGAACGAGGACTACGCCCCGTTCTCGAAGGCACGCGACGCGGAGGTCGAGCGGCGGCTCGGGAAGACCGGCATCGACGTCCGCCGGACCAAGGACCGCGTCGTCTTCGACGCCGACGAGCTGCGCACGGGGAGTGGCAAGCCCTACTCGGTGTACACCCCGTTCCGGAAGTCCTGGTACGAACGGCTCGCCGACTCGCCGGACCCGAGCCGCCGACCGCGGCTGCCGGGCTTCCGCGGCAAGGTTCCCGGGGCGGTCGATGCCCGGCAGCTCGCGGCGAAGGCACCGGCCGAGGGGCCGAAGGAGCTACCGACCGGAGGAGAGACGGCGGCCCAGCGCCGGCTCGTGCGCTTCCTCGACGGCCCCGGCCGGCGCTACGGCGAGGGACGGGATGCGCCGGCCGAGGACGGCACCTCCCGGCTCTCTCCCTACCTGCGATTCGGCGTGCTCTCGCCGCGCACGTGCGTCGCCGCGGCGAAGGAGGCGATCCGCGAGCATCGCGATGCGGGGCCGCATCTCTACAAGTGGATCGACCAGATCGTCTGGCGGGATTTCTACCACGCGATCCTCGCGAGCCACCCCCACGTGCTGCGGCACAACCATCGGCGAGAGTACGACGCGCTCGTCTGGGAAGACGATGCCGAGGGTTTTCGCGCCTGGTGCGAGGGACGGACGGGGTTTCCGATCGTCGACGCGGGCATGCGGCAGCTCGCGGCCACGGGCTGGATGCACAATCGCGTGCGGATGATCGTGGCGAGCTTCCTGACCAAGGACCTGCTCGTCGACTGGCGCGAAGGCGAGCGCTTCTTCTTCCGGCAGCTCGTCGACGGCGATCCGGCGAACAACAACGGCGGCTGGCAGTGGGCCGCCTCGACCGGCACCGACGCCCAGCCCTACTTCCGGATCTTCAACCCGACGCTCCAGGGCCAGCGCTACGATCCCGAGGGAGAATACGTGCGGCGCTGGGTGCCGGAGCTCGGCAACTTCGAAGGCAAGGGCGTCCACGAACCCTGGAAGGCTCCGATGCTCGCGCCGGACTACCCCCCGCCCCTCGTCGACCACGCCGAACGCCGCGGCCTCGCGCTCGAGCGCTACGAAGCCGCGCGAGCGAAGGGCGCCCGGTGAGCGCCCCGATCCTCGTCGGCATCTCCTCCTGCCTGCTCGGACAGGAAGTCCGCTGGGACGGGGGCCACAAGCACGACCGTTTCCTGACCGGAACCTTCGGACGCTTCGTCGAGTGGGTGCCCGTGTGTCCCGAGGTCGAAGCGGGCATGAGCATTCCCCGCGAACCGATCCGCCTGGCGGGCGACCCGGAGGCACCGCGGCTCGTCGGCACGAAGAGCGGCGAGGACCACACCCGCGCGATGGAGCGCTTCAGCGGCCCGCGCACGGCGGCCCTCGCGAAGCTCGACCTGTGCGGGTACGTGCTGAAGAAGGACTCGCCCTCCTGCGGCATGGCGCGCGTCCGGGTCTACGGAAAGGGCGGCATGGCGAAACGCGACGGCCGCGGCCTGTTCGCGGCGGCCCTGATGCGCCGGCTCCCGCTCCTGCCGGTCGAAGAAGAGGGGCGCCTGAACGATCCGCCGCTGCGCGAGAACTTCATCGAGCGCATCTTCGCCTACCGCCGCCTGCGCGACCTGTTCGCCGGACGCTGGACGACGGGGCGGCTCGTGGCCTTCCACACGGCCCACAAGCTCCAGCTCATGGCCCACTCGCCCGCGGCCTATCGCGAGCTCGGGCGGATCGTCGCCGCCGCCAAGACCACGCCGCGTGCCGAGCTGCGCGAGACCTACGAGACGACCTTCATGAACGCCCTCGCGAAGCGCGCGACCCCCGGCCGCAACCGCAACGTGCTCGAGCACATGCTCGGGTACTTCCGCGACGGCCTCGACGCGCCCTCGCGCGAGGAGATCGCCGGCCTGATCCGGGACTATCACGACGGCATCATCCCGCTCGTCGTTCCCGTGAGCCTCGTCGGACACTACGCGCGCAAGCTCGGCGTCGAGTACCTCGCCGGGCAGACCTACCTCGAGCCCCATCCGAAGGAGCTCATGCTCCGCAATCACGTCTAGAACGAGGACGCCTTCCGATACGGCTCCATGTCCATCCCGAGCGGTCCGTAGCGCGCTTCGACGGCGTCGAGCGTTTCGGGCGTCCAGTAGGCATGGCCGGGCGGAGGGAAGCCGAGCACGCAGCGCTGGTCGACCGTCGCCGCGGCGACGAGCCGCTCCATGCGCTGACTCTCGCGATACATGCTCCAGGCCCAGCCCGAGTGGAGCGTGCTGATCCACTCGCTCCCGGCCCTGCGGAAGGTCAGGTTCTGGGCGAACCGGCGCGTTCCCGGACGCAGGGGCGTCCCGCGGTGCCAGGTATCGTGACGGTAGAAGAGGACGCTCCCGAACCCGAAGCGCGCGCGCCGCTCGCGCGGGTAGAGGTGCTCGCGGCGAAACGCCGCCGCGGCCGGGTCCTCCGCCTCGAGGTAGGCCTCGGCGGAAGCCCGATCGTTGCGATAGAGCAGACGGCCGACCCCCGGCGTCTTCACGATGGGCCAGGGGTACGCCGGATCGCCGTCTCCGCGGCGCGGAACTACCGCCGTCGCGCCCCCGCACGCCTCGACGTCGCTCAGGTAGAGGATGATCTCGACCGCTTCCGGCGCGTGCCAGGGCGGCGGGTGGACGAGCGTATGGTTCGGGTAGTCGACGTGGATGCGCTGGTCGGCGTTGTCGCGGTGCGACCCGCTGCGAGCGTAGCCGTACTTCGGCCAGAGGTCCGATTGGGTGAGGCGAAGCTCGCGAGGCGTCGTGCCGAGCAGGCGCGCAACCGCCCGCAGCAGGCGGGGATGGAGCGTCACCGCGTTCAGCGCGTCGCACTCGGACGGGAAGACCAGGGCCCCGCCGCTTCCGAAATCGCGGCGCGCATCGGCTTCGGGCGTGCCGGCTTCCGGGTAGCGCCGCGCCGCTTCGGCCGCGAGTTCCTCGAGCAGGCTCCGCGGGAGGACGCCATCGACGAGCGTGAAGCCCGCCTCGCGCCAGCTCGCGACGGAGGCTTCCGTGAGCACCTCCGCGTCGTCGCGGGAGGCGGCGACCGGCTCGGCCCAGCGGACGGGTTCGGCTTCGCTCGGGGATTCACTCTCGCTCGGGGCTTCGGCCATGCCGAAGCCTATCTCAGGATGCCGGGCCCTCGGGCGCGCCCTGAACGCTCGCGGGGAGAAAACGGCGGCAGCGAACCACGAGAGCGGATAGAGTGCCGAGCGCGCCCTTGGAGCCCCCGTGAGCCCGACAACGCCCCCCGCCGAGTCCTCGCCGAGCCCGGCCTCCCCGTACTCCGTCATCGTGATCGGCGCCGGCTTCGCCGGCATCGGTGCCGGCATCCAGCTGAAGAAGGCCGGCATCGACGACTTCGTCGTGATCGAACGCGCCGAGGAAGTCGGCGGCACCTGGCGCGACAACACCTACCCGGGCGCGGCCTGCGACGTGCCCTCCCACGTCTACTCCTTCTCCTTCGAGCTCAACCCGAACTGGTCGCAGTCGTTCTCGGGCTCGCGCGAGATCCAGGCCTACCTCGTCCACTGCGCCGAGAAGTACGGCCTCGGACCGCACCTGCGCATGAAGACCGAGATCGTCGAGGCGCGCTTCGAAGAAGAGACGGGCACCTGGGCGCTTCGGACGAACGACGGCGAGACCCTGCGCGCGCGGGCGGTGATCTCCGGTGTCGGCGGGCTCGTCGACCCGGCCTACCCGAACATCCCGGGCCTCGAGGACTTCGGCGGCGAACTCTTCCACACGGCGCGCTGGAACCACGAGTACGACCTCTCGGGCAAGGACGTCGGCGTGATCGGAACGGGGGCGAGCGCCGTCCAGGTCGTGCCGGGCATCGCCTCGGAGGTCGGCTCGCTCTCGGTCTTCCAACGCACGGCCGCGTGGGTCCTGCCCAAGCGGAACTTCTCCCTCAGCGAGAAGATGAAGGCGCGCTTCCGCCGCTTCCCGGCGCTCCAGCGCGCCTATCGATGGCTCCTGTTCGGGCTCTCCGAGATGATGGGGCCCCTCGTGATCTCGAACTCGAAGCGGCTCTCGGGCATCGGCGAGGCTGGCTCGCTCCGCCATCTGAAAGAGAGCGTGAAGGACCCGGAGCTTCGCAAGAAGCTCCGTCCGAGCTTCCAGTTCGGCTGCAAGCGCATCCTGATCTCGAACGACTACTGGCCCTGCTTCGAGCGCGAGAACGTCGAGCTCGTGACCGAGGGCATCGAGACCGTGACCGAGCGCGGCATCCGCACGGAGGACGGGAAGGAGCGGAACCTCGACGCGATCGTGCTGGCGACGGGCTTCGAGCTCGGCATCACGAGCGCACCCTTCCCCGTGTTCGGGCGAGGCGGCCGCACCCTCGACGAGGCCTGGCAGGGCGGCGCCGTCGCCTACAAGGGCATGACGGTCTCGGGCTTCCCGAACTGGTTCATCATGATGGGGCCGAACACCGGGCCGGGACACACTTCGGTGCTCGTCTACACCGAGGCCCAGATCGGCTACGCGCTCCAGGCCATCCGGCGTCTGCTGCGCGAAGGCGTGAAGTACTTCGACGTGAAACAGGACGTCCAGGACGCCTACAACGAGAGCCTCCAGAAGCGCATGCCGCACACGAGCTGGGCGTCGGGCTGCAACAGCTGGTACCTGGCGGACGGCGGCGGGAACCACGCACTCTTCCCGGGGCTCGCGAGCGAGTACGTGCTGCGCGCGCGCCGCTTCCGGCCCAGCGAGTACGAACGCGCGAGCTTCTAGCCCGGACCAGGCCGGGGGCCAAAGCACAACTTCCGAGCCGGGCTCTGATAGTCTTCTTCGCGTGTTCCTCCGCGCTCGCTTCGCCTCGCTCGTGCCCCTGTCACTGCTCGCGCTCCTCGCCTGCACGGCGGAACCCGTGCCTTCGGGCCCGAACCTCGTCCTCATCTCGATCGACAGCCTGCGCGCCGACGGCCTCGGCTGCTACGGCGCAGAACGTCCGACGAGCCCCGCCATCGACGGGCTCTGCGAACGCGGCATGGTCTTCACCCAGGCCGTCTCGCCGACGTCCTGGACGCTCCCGAGCCACGTGACCCTGATGACGGGCCTGCCGATTCCGGGCCACCGCGTCGCGACGCCGTCGGACCGGATCGATCCGGAGCGGCAGCTCCTGGCGGAGCACCTCCGGGAAGCGGGCTACCGGACGGCGGGGTTCGTCTCCGCCCCGTTCCTGCACCGCGCCTACGGCTTCGACCGGGGCTTCGAGCGCTACGAGAACTACCAGGGCGGGGGCGCGAGCTTCCCGCCGACCCTCGATGCCCACGCGGACTCCCACGCCGACGAGACCGCGCCCCAGGTCGTCGGGAACGCCCTCGCCTGGCTCGAAGCGGGCGCGGGCGATGCACGCCCGTACTTCCTGTTCGTCCATCTCTGGGACGTCCACTACGACTACGTTCCGCCGGCCCCCTACGACCGGATGTTCGACCCGGACTACGACGGCGACCTCGACGTCACGAACTTCGAGCACAACGACGCGATCTCGGCCGACATGGACCCGCGCGATCTGGAACACCTCCGGGCACGCTACGACGGCGAGATCCGCTGGCTCGACGAGCAGCTCGCCCCGCTCCTCCAGGTGATCGAAGCCCAGGGAAGCGCGACCGTCCTCGCCCTGGTGTCCGACCACGGCGACGAGTTCTTCGAGCACGGACAGAAGGGTCACTTCCGGAACCTCTTCGAGACGTCGGTCCGCGTGCCGTTCGTGTGGGTGCAGCCCGGGGTGATCCCGGAGGGTTCGCGTTCGGACGCCGTCATCGGGCTCGACGACGTCGCGCCGACGCTCCTCGGCCTGGCCGGCCTGCCGCCCCTGCCCGAGGCGCTCGGCCGGGACCTCTCGCCCCACCTCGCGGGAGGGCCGCCGCCCTCGGGCGGAGCCAAGCTCCTGACGCTCCGCTCCCAGGCCGCCCTGCGCGGAGACGGCTGGAAGGCCCTCGTCAACCGGAAGACGGGCGCCGCGGCGGAGTTCGACCTCGAGAGCGATCCGAACGAGCAATCCCCCCGCCCGCTCTCGGCCGGACGCCGCGCCCTGCTCGACGCGCGCGAGGCCGCCGTCCGCCGGCACGCCGGGGGCCTCGACTGGCGCTCGAAGGAGAACGTCGAGCTCGACCCGGCGCTGCGCGAGCGCCTTCGCGAACTGGGCTACGTCGAGTAGCATCGGGGCTCGCCCGGCCGCTTCGGGGCCGAGCGCGCGCTCTCGGCAACCCCTCGAGGAGAAACCGCCATGTTCACCCTCAAGAAAGCCCTCCACGGCGCCGGCCTCGCCGTCGCCAAGCCGCTCTCGAAGCTCCTGCCGGACCGCGTGCCGATGACCTTCATCGGCGAGAACGCGACCGCCCAGCTCTGCGAATCCATCGCCCAGACCGGCGCCAAGAAGGTGCTCGTGGTGACCGACGCCGGGCTCACGAAGGTCGGCATCGTCGCCCGCGTGACCGAGAACCTCTCGGGCGCGGGCCTCGACTTCGCGGTCTACGACGGCGTCGAGCCCGACCCGAACTTCGACCAGGTCGACGCCGGGCACGCGCAGCTCGAACGCGAAGGCTGCGACGCGATTCTCGCCCTCGGCGGCGGCTCGCCCATGGACGCCGCCAAGGTGATCAGCGGCATGGCGACCAACGGCGGCGACGCCCACAAGCTCGAAGGCATGATGAAGGTGCGCAACGCGCCGCTCCCGCTCTACGCCATCCCGACCACGGCGGGCACGGGCTCGGAGGTGACCGTCGCGGCCGTGGTCTCCGACCCGAAGACCCACACCAAGAAGTTCTTCATCGACCCGAAGCTCCTGCCTTCGATGGCGGCCCTCGACCCGTCGCTGATGGCGGGGCTGCCGCAGCCGATCACCGCGGCCACCGGCATGGACGCCCTCACCCACGCCGTCGAGTCCTTCGTCGCGAACACGAGCACCGCCCAGACCGAACGCTGGGCCAGGGCCGCGGTGAAGCTGATCTTCGAGAACCTTCCCCGGGCCTGCGCCGAGGGCGCGGACCTCGACGCGCGCAAGGGAATGGCACTGGCCTCCTACTACGCCGGCCTGGCCTTCACGCGCACGAGCGTCGGCTACGTCCACGCGATCGCGCACACCTTCGGCGCGTACTACGGGACGCCCCACGGCATGGCGAACGCGATCGCGCTGCCCCACGTGCTCGACTTCTCGCGCTCGGAGGCCGAGGCCCGGCTGGCCGAGCTCGCGGACCTCGTCGGCCTGCCGGGCGCGAGCCAGGCGGACAAGGCCGAGGCGTTCATCGGCGCCGTCCGCAAGCTGATGGCGGAGATCGGCATCCCCTACCAGCTCGAGGCCCTGAAGCGCGAGGACATCCCCGCGATCGCGAAGCAGGCCCTGGCCGAGGCGCATCTCAACTACCCGGTGCCCCGCTACATGAGCCAGCCCGAGTGCGAGGGGATCCTCGAGGAGATCCTCGCCTAGTGGCACGCAGGCTGCTGCTCCTCGGAGCGGTGCTGCTCGCGGCCTTTCTTCTCGTCACCTACTGGGCGCTCGAATCCTCCGAGGTCGCCCGCATCACGACGTACCCGGCGGGCGGCGAACCGCGCACGACCCACGTCTGGGTCGCCGAGCTCGACGGGGATCCATGGCTCGAAGCCGGGACGCCGGAGAACGCCTGGTACCGCGACGTGCTCGAAGACCCGCGGCTGCGGCTCGAGTTCGAGGGCGCGGCCGCGCGCGAGTTTCGCGCGCAGACGGTTCCCGGCCGCTCCGGCGACGTGCGCGCCGCCCTGCGCGCCCGCTACGGCTGGCGGGACCGCTGGGTCGGGATGTTCGTGGACGCTTCGCGCTCGCTGGCGGTCCGGCTCGACCCGGCGCCCTGACCGCTGCTCGAGCCTCGCTCCGTTCAGGCCTCGCGGTAGCGCTGCCCGCGTTCGCGCACCGGGTCGAGCAGGCCGAGGTCGCCCTCCTCGAGCGGGAAGCCCTTCGGGTGCGGCGGGCGCCCTTCGAGGCCGAGGCCCTCGAGCACGCGCGGCTGCTGGTAGTACCCGGTGAAGGTCTGGAAGGCGAGCCCCGGCAAGAAGGCCGGCTGCTCCCCCGCGATGCCGTTCAGGACCGCCTCGCGGGTCGCCGCATCGAGCTCGGCGAAGGCGCCGCCCGCCTCTCGTGCCGCAGCGTCGAGCGCCGAGAGCCCCTGTTCGACCGCCGGCCCGAGCTCCGGCGAACGCCCGATGACCTCCTCGATGTAGGCGGCGAGGCCGACTTCGCCGGCGCCGGGCATGCGGCCATCCTCGCTGGGCGGAATGATCTCGTCGAGGACGGCCGAAAGCGTGGCGGTGTCTTGCGGGGAGAACGGCATGGGGTTTCTCAGTCGAAGAGGGTGGTGAGGTTCTGCTTGATGTAGTCGGCGGTGCGGAGCGCCAGCGCCTGGAGCGTGTTGGTCGGGTTCACCGCCGCCGAGGTCACGAACACGCTGCCGTCGATCACGAACAGGTTCTTCACGTCGTGGCTCCGGCCGAAGCCATCGACGACGGAGCGCTCGGGGTCTTCGCCCATGCGGGCCGTGCCCATGAGGTGCCAGCCGGCGGGCGGGAGCGGCGCCGTGTGCATCGTGTCCTTCGCGCCCGCGGCTTCGAGGATCTCGACGCCGCGCGCGACGGCGTGGTCGAGCATGTCGCGGCTGTTCTGCGAGAGGGTGTAGTCGATCTTGGGACAGGGGATGCCGTCCGCGTCACGCAGCTCCGGGTCGATCGTCACGGTGTTCGACTCTTCCGGAAGGTCCTCGCAGATCGCGACCATGCCGGCCGTGCGGTTCCAGAGCGCGGCATACGCTTCATGGTGCTCGCGGCCCATCGGGACCCGTCCGGTCGAGAGACCGAGCATCGCCGTCTCCACCGGTCCCATGCCGCGCAGGGTCTCGAACGTGTAGCCGCGCACGAAGTCGCGCGACGCGTCCGTCTCGTAGAACTCCTGGCTGATCAGGCAGCAGCCCGTCGGGCCCTTGTAGCCTTCGAGGGGTTCCTCGAAGACCCCGGTGATCATCCCGTAGGGATGGAACATGAGGTTCTTGCCGACGAGGCCGCTGCGGTTGGCGAGGCCGTCCGGAAAGGCCTTGGACGCCGAGTTCAGGAGCAGCCGCGGCGTCCCGACGCCGTTGCACGCCACGACGACGATCTCGGCCTTCACGCGCCGCTCGTTCCCCTCCGCGTCGAAGTAGACGGCGCCGTCGGCCAGGCCGTCCGCTCCGACGGTGATCTCGGCGACCCGGCTGTGCGTTCGCAGCTCGACGCCCTCGCGCACCGCCACGGGCCAGTAGGTGACGTCGGTGCTGCCCTTCGCTCCCTGGGCGCAGCCCATGATGCAGGGGCCGAGGTTGATGCAGGGCGCGCGGCCGCCGTGCTCCGCCGTGGCGATGGCGCTGTCGGACGGCCACCAGTGCCAGCCCAGGCGGTTGAAGCCGCGGCCGAGGGTTTCGCCGAGCTTGCCGAGCGGCACCGGCGGCAGCGTCGGCTCCTTCGGCGGGTACGCCGGGTCCCCGGCGAGGCCCGCCACGCCCATCATGCGCGCGTTCTCGTCGTAGTACGGCGCGAGCGTCTCGTAGTCGATCGGCCAGTCGTCCCCGACGCCGTCGAGGCTCTTCACGCGGAAGTCCGACGGATGGAAGCGCGGGAAGTGCGCGGCGTAGAGGACGGTGCTCCCGCCGACCGCGTTGAAGTTCGAGATCTTGATCGGCGAGTCCGTGTCGTTGACGGGGTAGTCTTCGCGGCGGCCGCGGGCGTTCGGGCTGAAGCCGAAGGCGCCGAAGCGCTGCATCTCCCAGTCCATGCCCGTGGTGGGATACTGACCCGGGTCCATCCAGCCGCCCTGCTCGAGACACACGATCTTCATGCGCGTCTCGGCCATGGCCCAGGAGAAGGCAGCGCCTGCGGCGCCTGCGCCGATGACCAGGACGTCGGCGGTGTCTTCGGCCATGAACGGGCTTCCTTTCGCGAGGGTCTCCTGACAGCATGGCGTCAGCAGACCGGCTGGGCACGCGCCGCACGGCGCGCCGCCCAGGGTAGTCTAACGTGCCGCGTCCCAAGGGAGGAAACGTCATGAGCCAAGCCGTCGAAATCGGAACCGAGTTCGTCCGCCTCGTCAACAAGGACAAGGAAGCCGAGATCCTCGACAAGTACTACGACGAGAACATCGTGAGCATCGAAGGCCAGGACTCCGAGGAGATGCCCGGCCGCATGGAAGGCATCGCCGCCATCCGGGGCAAGCACGCCTGGTGGTTCGACAACCACGAGGTCCACGCGACCCAGGCCACCGGGCCCTTCTGCGGCCACCGCGAGGATCAGTTCGTCGTCCAGTTCGATCTCGACGTCACGCCGAAGGCCTCGGGCGAGCGGCAGCAGATGAGCGAGGTCGGGCTCTACACGCTGAAGGCCGGCAAGATCGTCCAGGAGGAGTACCTCTACCGGATGGGCTAGCGCCGGGCCTCGGGCCGGCCCTGCCCGCCGGGGCCGGCCTCGCACCGCCGCCGGGGCCTCGATCCGTGGTAGAACACGGGATCGAGGTGTCCATGCTCCCCCGCTCCACGCTCCGTCCTCGCCTCTCCCTTCGCCTGTGGCTGCTCGCCGGGCTGGCTGCGACCCAGCTCGCACCAGGCTGCAAGCCCGCCTCGATCGAGCAGATGCAGATCGTCGCCCACCAGGACGACGACACCTACTTCATGAACCCCGCGGTGCTGCGCGGGGTCCAGGGCGGCGGCGAATCCTGGACGGTCTACCTGACCGCGGGCGACGCCGGCAGCCTGACCAACGGCCACTGGCAGAACCGCGAGCTCGGCGTGCAGGCCGCCTACGCGGCCATGGCCGGCGTGCCGGACGTCTGGGAGCCGCGCGTTCTTTCCGTCGCCGGGCGCTCGCTCGTGGCGCGCCGGCTCGTCGGCGCCCCGGTGACCCTGGTCTACCTGCGCCTGCCCGACGGGAACCCGGGCGGAAGCGGGTACCCGGCCACCGGCTTCCAGAGCCTCGAGATCCTGCGCACCGGCGGGCCCGGCACCACGATCGACTCGATCGACGGCGCGCAGCAGTACACGGGCCCGGAGCTCGTCGAGGTCCTGCGCGCCCTCATCGCGACCCACCGCCCCCGCACGCTCCGCATCATGGACGCGAGCGACTACCACGGGAGCGATCACTCGGACCACATCTACGGCGCGCGCTTCGCCTTCGACGCCCACCTCGCCGCGGGCGGCGGGCGCGTGCTGCGCTCCTACCGGACCTACAACACGAGCTCGGAACCCGTGAACCTCTCGCCGGACGAGCAGACCGAGAGCCGGGCGATCCAGTCCGTCTACCACGGCTTCGACGCGGGCGCCGGACCGAACGCCTGGAACGACCGCGAGATCGCCCGCGCGGGGATGACGCCGGCGGCGGGCGCGCTCGCCTGGGGCAGCGATTGCCTCGCGGCGGCTTCGCCCACCGTCGGCGCGGCGCTCGCGTTCGCACCGTGCTCGGGCGCGCCGGAGCAGCGCTTCCGCGTCGCCGGCGAAGGAACCCTCGAACACGGCTCGGGGCTCTGCGTGGCGGCGTCCGCGTGGACCCTCGGCGCGTCCCTGCTTCTCGACACCTGCGCCGACGTCGAAGCGCAACGGCTGACGCTCCTCAGTGATGGGCTGCTGCGTGGCAGCGGCGGGCTCTGCGTCGGCTCGGGGCCGGGTGGGCCGGGCGTCGTGGCCTGCGACGTGCTGGCCCGCAACTGGGAGCTCGCCGCCGCTCCCGCCGCCGCCGCGACCGCCGGGGACTTCTCCTCCGCCGAGTTCGGATCCGACCCCTCGCGCTATCGAAGCCTCGGGCTCGCGGACCTCGATGGCGACGGCGACGACGACGCCTGCGCGCGCCGGGCCGACGGCCCCTGGTGCGCGCTCGCCGCGGGCGACGGGAGCTTCGCCGCGCCGACCCGCTGGCACGACGACTTCAGCGACGCCCTCGGTTGGGGCGCCGAGATGTACGGCTCGACGGTGATGCTCGGCGACGTCACGGGCGACGGGCTCGCCGATCTCTGCGCGCGCGGCTCGGCCGGCGTCTGGTGCGTGCAGTCGAACGGCGGCGCCTTCGTCTCGCGTGCCCTCTGGACCTCGGCCTACGCCGACGCCGCCGGGGGGACGGCCCCGGAGGTCTTCGGATCCCTGCGGCTCGGCGACGTCGATGGCGACGGCCGCAGCGACCTGTGCGCCCGCGCGGGCGACGGCGTCACCTGCCACCGGAGCGACGGCACGAGCTTCGGGCCGGGCACGACCTGGATCGGGAACGAATGGGGAACCGCGCTCGGGCTTCCCGCCGCGCAGGCCGGACGCACGCTCCGCCTCGGGGATCTCGACGCCGACGGGGACGCCGACCTCTGCGAACGCGGCGGCGACGGCGTCCACTGCGCCCTCGCCGAGCCGGGGGCCAGCGCCTTCCGCGACCCGGCCATGCGCTCCCAGGGCGACTTCTCCGACGGCGCGGGCTGGTCCGGGCTCGAGGCCTACTGGCGTACCGTCCAGCTCGGCGACGTCACCGGCGACGGCCGCGCCGATCTCTGCGGCCGCGGCGGCGCGGGACTGCTCTGTCTGTTCTCGGTGGACGGCCGGTTCTCGCGACTGGTGCATCACGTCTCGCGCCACTTCGGGAACGCGGGAGGCTGGGGCGCCACGGAGCGCGGCATGACCGTCCGCCTCGGGGACGTCGATGGCGACGGCCGGGCCGACGTCTGCGGCGCGGCGCCCGGCGGCCTCGAATGCGCGAGGCTCGGCGCCCCCTAGGCCTCGGCACTCCGCGAAGCGAAGGAGTTCGGGCGGAGTACGCAGTGGATCCCCGCCGGCGCGTCGATCAGCGTCGCGCAGCGGTTGCAGTGGGTGCAGCCGTTCTCGTGCGCGGCGTCGGCCTGGGCGCTCTTCGGGAAGTCCGGGTCGTAGATCAGGCTGCGCCCGAGCTGGATGAAGTCGAAGCCGGCGTCCATCACGCGGGCGATGCTCTCGGAAGTCGCCACGCCGCCGATGTAGCAGACGCCGCACTGCACGCGGTCGCGGATGCGCCGGGCTTGTTCGAGGAAGTACGTCTCCTCGTAGGGGTACTCCCGGAAGAGCCGCGGCCCCGCAAGCTTCATCCCGAGTTTCATGATCGGGTTGGTTTCCTGCTCGATCAGCCCCGGCGCGAGGCTGTCGCCGCGGAAGAGCAGCATCGGATTCATGCTGCTCGTCCCGCCGCTGCAGATGATGGCGTCGATGCCGCCCGCCTCGAGCATGGCGGCGATCTCGACGGAGTCCTCGTAGCGGACCCCGCCCTTCACGCCGTCGCTCATGCTGATCTTCGCGAGGAGCGGAAAGCCGCTCCCCACCTCGGCGCGCACGGCTTCGAGGACCTCGAGCCCGAAGCGCATGCGGTTCGCGAGCGTGCCGCCGTATTCGTCGGTCCGGCGGTTGGTGCGCGGGCTGATGAACTGACTGATGCCGTAGCCGTGGCCGAAGTGGATCTCGATGGCGTCGAAACCCGTATCCACCATGAAGCGCGCGGCGCGCGCGAAGGCCCGCACGCGCTCCTGGATCTGGCTTTGGCTGAGCGACCCGGCGAAGGGCAGGCCGTGGGTCAGCCCGAAGGAGTTGATCCCGCGCGAGGGTCCGAGCGGGCGCTTGCCGCGGAACTCCCGGTTCTTGGTGAAGTTCCCGCAGTGGCCGAGCTGCCCCGAGACCTTCGCTCCGGTCTCTCGCACCGCCGCGATGAGCCGCTCGAGACCGGGCCGCGCGACCTCGTCCATGTAGAGCATGTGCTCGTGGAGACGGCCGTCCGCTTCGGCCGCGCAGTAGGCGAGCGTGGTCATGGCGACGCCGCCCTCGCCCATGCGGCGATGGAGCTGGACGAGTTCGTCGCTCACCCGCCCGCCGCGCGACTTGCCCTCGAAGGTCGCCGCCTTGATCAGCCGGTTGCGCAGCTCGAGCCCGCCCAGCCGGGCCGGAGAAAAACAGCGCGCGAGACCGTCGCTCATCGAATCGTCCGCCCTTGGAACCCGGGGACAGGCGGATCTTAGGCGCCATGGAAACCCCTGTCATGGATCGGGATTCGCCTGCGGAATCGCACCGGGCTGCACGCGAAATGCCGGTCCCGAGTACCGCTGGCGAGTCGTGCCCGAGGTTCGTTCTTCCGCTACCTCTTGGAGCCCATGCGAGAACGATCCACCCTGATCCTCCTCCTGATCTGCTTCTTCCTCTCGGGTCTCGCCGCGCTGATCTACCAGACGGCCTGGACACGCCAGTTCGCCTTCGTCTTCGGCACCTCCGAACTCGCGGTCGCCACCGTACTCGCCGCGTACATGGCGGGCCTTGCCCTCGGAGCGGCGGTCGGAGCGAAGCTCGCCCCTCGCATCGAGCGCCCGATTCTCGCCTACGCCCTGCTCGAGCTGGGCGTAGCCGTCACCGCCCTCGCCGTTCCGCTTGCCATCGAGCTCTCCATGGACCTCTACGTCGCGCTCTTCTCCGCGGCGGGGATGGTCGAGTCCACCGGAACGGCCTTCACCTCGTTCTATCTCCTCTGCTCGCTCATCATCCTGATCGTTCCGACCGCGCTCATGGGAGCGACTCTTCCGCTGTTGATCCGGCACGCGGTCAGGAGGCGGGAAGAGATCGGTGCGCGCGTGAGCGTCCTCTACGGCGCGAACACCGTTGGTGCCGTTGCAGGAACGCTCCTGGCCGGATTCGCCCTGCTGCCGACGCTCGGCCTGCAGACCACGGTCTGGATTGCGGTCGCCGTGAACGTGCTCGTCTTCGTCGCGGCCGTGGCGCTGTCGCGGGGAGTCGAAGCGCCCACGGCAGGAGAGGACGCCACCGTTCCGGCGCTCGCGGGCTCGCGACGGTGGATCCTTCCGGCAATCCTTCTCTCGGGCGTCTGCTCCTTCACCTACGAAGTGCTCTGGACCCGCCTCCTCGCCCACGTCCTCGGAGGCAGCGTCTACGCGTTCGCGATCATGCTGGCCACGTTCCTCTCGGGCATCGCGCTCGGTGCCCTCGCTGCAGGACGCTTCGCTTCGACGCCGGTACGCGCCGCGACCGCGTTCGGCTGGGCCCAGTTCGGCACCGCGGTGCTCTCCGTCGCCGCTTACGTCGGGGTGGACTGGCTTCCGGCTCTCGTGCGGAACCTGTCGGCCGGGATCGGCACCAACTCGACGGGAGACGCGATCGTCGCCGGACTGGTGCTCCTCCCCTCGACGATCTGCATCGGAGCGACGTTCCCCCTGGCAGTTCGAGTCCTGGCGGAGCGCGAAACCGACGCGGCACCCGTGAGCGCGCGGGTCTACGCCTGGAACACCGTCGGCGCCATCGTCGGGGCTCTGGGCGCCGGCTTCTTCGCGATCCCGGCGCTCGGCTATGCGCTCTCCCTCTCGCTGGCCGTCGCGTTGAATCTGGCTCTGGCGGCCGGATCCGTCTGGCTGCTTCCCGGCGTCTCGCGGCGGGTCTGGGTGGCCGCGGGAGCGATGGCGGTCCTGATGGTCCTGGTGCGTGTCCAACCGCCCTGGGGCGTATTGCTCTCGAGCATTGGCGGGAGCACCTCGGAGGCGGGCCAGGTCATCGACTACGCAGTCGGCCGGAGCGCGACGGTCCTGACTCTGGAGCAGCCTCACGGGTTCCAGCTGCGGACGAATGGGCTGACCGAAGCCGAGATCCTCCGCCGGGGGGAGCGAGCCGCCATCGACGAGGCATCGCATTGGCTGGGCCTGATGCCCGTCCTGGCTCGGCCGGACGCGCGCAGCCTGTTCTCGATCGGCCTGGGCGGCGGCGTGGCCATCGAAGACCTTCCGAAAGGGCTCGAACGAATCGACGTCGTGGAACTCGAACCCCGGGTCGTCGATGCGAACCGAAACGTCGGCCCCCTGCGAAGATCGGATCCCCTGGCCGATCCGCGTGTCAACGTCGCCGTCAACGATGCGCGGGCCACACTTCTGCTCACCGATCAACGCTACGACGGGATCATCTCCCAGCCCTCCCACCCCTGGGTCGCAGGTGCTGCCCATCTCTATACGCGCGACTTCTTCGAACTCGTTCGGTCCCGGCTCACCGAAGATGGCGTGTTCGTCCAGTGGATGGGCTCGCAGTTCATCGACGTCGAGCTGCTGCAGACCCTCGTCGCCACGCTGCGATCGGTCTTCCCTCACGTGCGTGTCTACAGCCCCCTCCCCCCGTGGGCGGTGCTGTTCGTTGCCTCCGAGGGCCCCCTGGACATCGAGTCCACGTCGCAGCAGGCCCTGGCAGACTCTCCCGAGATCTTCGAATCGATCGGACTGCGCAGCGCGGACGATGTCCGCACGGCGCTGATGTTCGATGAAGAGAACGCGCGCCGGTTCTCGGAGGGCGCCACCATCAACACGGATGACCACAACCTCCTTCAGATGCGCTCTCCCCGCGTACTCGCGCGATACCGGGAGAACCAGGCGGCGCTCCTCGCGGCGCTGCTCCGCCACGACCCGCTTTCACAGCTCGCATCGGACGAAGACTTCTCGTACGCGATTCGCCGGCTGGTGCTCGAGCAACAGGCCGAGCGGGCGCTGCGCCTGGCTTCGGCCCATCCGGACGTCCGGGTCACGACTCGCAGCGCGCTGCTCGTTCGCGCGCTCGCCGGCCAGGTCGGACCAGAGGCGTTGGAACGAGCCTTGGCAGACCACCCCAATGACCCGGAGCTGCGCGCCGTCGCCCTGATCCGCGCCGCGGCCGGGACGGGCCCGCCTCCGACCGCGCGCCGCCGGCAGGAACAGCTCTATCTCGATGCCGCGGGTCTCGCACGGGAGGGCCGCTTCGCGGCCCTGCGCGAACTCGATGCAGAGCTCGCGGGCTTCGACGTTCGCGACCCGCTCCACGACGCGGCCGCGCGGCTCCGGATCGCCTGGCGAATCGAATCGGGCGAGCCCGAACGAGCCCAGACTGCACTCCGCCTGGTGGCGCCGCTGCTCGCAGCCTGGCCCCAGACTTCGGATCTCACGCTCCGCGTGCGGGCAGCCGTCGCCGCCGAGGATCCTGCAACGGCTCTGGCCGCCATCCGGGAACTCGTCCTGCGGCCCGACGCCAGTCCTGAACAGCTCGTGACTGCCGCGGAAGCTCTCGGCCGCGTCCAGGTCGCCGAATCGGACCGAATGCGGCGGAGCTGGCTCTTCGCGCGCCTCGAAGAGCGCGGCGCGCGCGCGCGTTGAACGACGGCTCCGGTCGGCTTCCCTTCGGCCACCGTCGCGAGCCGACGCCACATTCGGTGGATCAGGCGATCTGGGCCACGACCTCGCTGCCGAGCTTCTCGATGCCCTCGAGCGGATCCTTCACGCCGAGCGCCTGGAGCGGGACGATCAGGCGCGAGACGCCCTGATCCTCGAAGCGGCGCAGCGTGTCGAGCCCCATCGCGGGCACCCACATGCAGCTGATCTCGACGGAGGCGACGTCCCGGCCCTCGGCCGCGCACGCCTCGCCGAGGGGCTTGCGCATCTCGGCCAGGGCGTCGGGCGAGGGCGTCGGCGCGAACCAGCCCTGGCCGTACTTCGCGATGCGCTCGAAGGCCTTCCCCTTGCTGCCACCGATCACCACGGGGAAGGGGTCCTGCACCGGCGTCGGGTGGCTCTTGAAACCCTTCCACGTGAGGAAGTCGCTCTCGTGATCGACCACGTTGCCGGACCACACCTTGCGCATGGCGGCGATGTAGTCGTCGAAGCGGGCGCCGCGACGCTCGAAGGGCGTTCCCATGGCCTCGAACTCCTCCTTCAGCCAGCCGATGCCGACGCCCAGCTCGAAGCGTCCGCCGGAGACGAGGTCGAGGCTCGCCGCCTGCTTCGCGAGCAGAAGCGGGTTGGTCTGGGAGAGGATGTTCACGCCGGTCCCGAGCCGGATGCGCTCGGTCTTCGCCGCCGCCAGCGTGAGCGCGATCAGCGGATCGATGAAGTTCGTCTCGGGCGTCACGCCCATCTTGCCGTCGGCGCTGTAGGGGTACTTCGACTGGTAGTCGACGGGCACGATCGCGTGCTCGAAGGTCCAGACCGATTCGAGCCCGACCTCCTCGGACTTCTGCGCCATGGCCACCACGAGCTCCGCGCTCGTCGGACCGACGTTGATGGGAATGAGACCGATCTTCATGGGGGCTCCTCATGCAGAAAGCGCCCGGCAGGTACCTACCGGGCGCTTTTCTTGGAGAGGCGGCGCAGGAGCGCCGCCGACCTTTCTGATTCCGCCTTCGGCGGGCCTCAGCGACCGACGACGAAGCTCACGCTCGTCGTGCCGCTGCCGCCGATGTTCAGGGTCTGGAAGTTCTTGGCTCCCGAAACCTGGTAGTCGCCGGCGGTGCCCGTCACCTGCTTGTAGGCGTCGAGCAGCTGGCGGCAGCCCGTGGCGCCCACCGGGTGGCCGGCGCCGATCAGCCCGCCGCTCGGATTGATCGGGTGCTTGCCGTCGATCTCGAGCCAGCCCTCTTCGACGGCCTTCCAGCTCTCGCCCGGGGGCGTGATGCCGAAGTGGTCGATGGCCATGTACTCGGAGGTCGTGAAGCAGTCGTGGGTCTCGATGCCGTCGACGCCGTTCACGTCCTCGATGCCGGCGCGCTTCATGGCCGACATCACCGTGCTGCGCACGTGGGGCAGGACGTACTGGTCACCGGCGCTCTCGGCCACCTTGTCCACGAAGCGCAGGCGCGCCGTGTTGTGGCCCCAGCCCTTGATGCGCGGGATGTCCTCGAGCTTCTGCCCGGTGCCCTTGGCGTACTTCTCGGCGTAATCCCGCGACGCCAGGAAGACGCACACCGCGCCGTCGGTCACCTGGGAGCAGTCCGCGATGCGGATGCGCCCGCCGACCTCGGCGTTGTCGTCCGTGCGGCAGAGCGCGTGCTCCTTGTTCATGTACCAGGTGCGCGTCTGGGCATTCGGATTCAGCTTGGCGTTGTCGTAGTTGAGCCGGCTGATCTCGGCCAGGTGCTCGTCCTTCAGGCCATAGCGCTTGTCGTACTCGTCGCCGAGCTTGCCGAAGAGCTTCGGGAAGGGGAACTCGATGCCCTCCGCCTCCTGCTCGTACCAGGCGGCGGTGCCGAGGTAGCTGCCTCCGACGGCCGGCGACACGGTCTTCATCTGCTCGATGCCGACCACGGCCTGGAGGTCGTAGCGGCCGGCCTCGATCTCGGCGGACGCGGCGAGCAGCGCGATGCTGCCCGAAGCGCAGGCCGCCTCGTGGCGCCCCGTCGGAAGGCCGCTGAAGGCCGGGTGCACCTCGGTGAAGAACGCGCCGAGGTGGCCCTGCATGCAGTAGAGCTCCGCGGCGAAGTTGCCGACGTGCGCGCTCTCGATCTCCTCGGGAGCGATGTCCGTCGCCTCGAGCGCGCCGAGCACGCCCTCGCGCATCAGCGCGGAGAAGTGCTTGCTCTCCTTCGTCCAGTTGCGCGAGAAGTCCGTCTGATAGCCACCCAGGACGTAGACTTCGGAACCAGCAGCCATGAGATCCTCCTAGAAGGGAAGGGCCGGGCGGAGCCCGGAGCAGAAAAGTCCGGGACTAACCCGCGACGAAGAACTTGCCCGTGTTGATCAGCGGGTTGGTGAAGAAGCGCTTGGGCTCGCCCGTGCGCGCCGCCTCGGCCAGGATCGAGGGCACCGGCACGCCGGCCTTCTCGATCATCGCCACGGCTTCCTTGGCACCGCCCATCGTGTCGACCAGCACGCTCGGCGGGGCCCAGTTGAAGCCCATGCCCATGATGCGGTCGATCCCGTCGATGGTCTCGGTCACCTCGCCCACGCGGTGGAACGCGTAGCTGATGTACCCCGCGATCACCTTGCGGGCGATGGCCGCCTCGTCGCCCTGGGCGCCCAGGAAGATCTGCATGCCTTCCTTGTAGCGGCCCTCGGCGTAGAGGCTCGAGACGTCGTCGATGTAGCCGAGGTCCGGCAGCGCGATCTCGCCCTCGGGCTTGTAGTCGCCCGTCGCGACGTCGAGCACGAGGCGGGTCTTGTCCTTGCCGCGCTGGAAGAAGCCGCCACCGCTCTTGTTCCCGAGCACGCCCTTCTCCATGAGCTTCGCCATGAAGTCCGGGAGCTTGTTCGTCTCGTGCGCTTCGTCGCTCGTGTTCTCGTAGACGTTGTCGACGATCGCGCGGTGGATGTCCCAGCCGACGAGGTCGATGGTCGCGAGCGGCGTGAGCGCCCGGCCGGTGTAGGGCCCGATCAGCCGGTCGACGAGCGCCGGGCTCATCGTCTCCGCGAGCTGGGCCGCCTCGTTCAGCAGCTTGAAGCCGACGCGGTTGCCGGCGAAGGCCGGGGTGTCCGCGGTGCGGATCATCTCGCGCCCGAGCTTCACGCGGGAGAACGCCTCGATGAAGTCGAGCACCTCGGCGTCGGTCTCGTTGCCGGCGATGAGCTCGGTTCCGACGATCACGTTCGGCGGGTTGAAGAAGTGCAGCCCGAGGAAGTTCTTGCGGAACGACTCGCTGCGCCCCTCGCAGAGCTGGTTGATCGAGAGGCCCGAGGTGACCGTCGCGATGATCGAATCGTCGCGGCGGTGCTTCTCGACCTTGTCGAACATCTCGCGCTTGATCGCGAAGTCCTCGGTCAGGGCTTCGAAGATGATGTCGGCCTCGGCGACGGTGCGCTCGAGATCCGCGTCGTAGGAGCCCGTGTTCGAGCGGGAGGCCACCGTGGGCGAGCGCACCTGCTTGATCGCGGCGGCCAGGCCCTCGTCGGCCTTCTCCTTCGTGCGCGCCAGGAAGGTCACTTCCGGAACGGCCTGGGTGAACAGGGCGGCGCTGCCGTAACCCATGGTGCCGTTGGCACCGAGCACGACGACCTTCTCGATCTTGCGGCTTTCGAGCAGACGCCGGACGTCGGCGGCGCTGGGGGGAGTATTCGACATGTCCTCGTCTCGGTTTCCGCCCGTCGGGTCCGCGTCCGGCCCCGGCTTCGGGGTCTTGGGCGGGATCGCGGCCTGGACGGTCCAGGGTTGAAACTGCGCCCCGGAGGGCTCGCGAATGACGCGTGAGGCCAGTGTGACAGGGTGGGCAGGCCAATACAAGGCCCCGACAACGCTCGGTATTCCGGCGGCGGGGGCGTTGCGCACTGCGTCGCGGTTGCCGGGCGGCGGCGGGCGGAATTCCGCCCCGAGGCCGCAGACTTCGGGCTCCCGGCGCGCGCCCGGGCGTATGCTCGGGGGCGCGCCCGAGGAGGTCCCATGGCCGACGAAGCCACCCGCCAGATGATCCAGGGCATGCTCGCCCAGCTCGAGGCGAGCGCCGAGAAGATGGACGGCCTCTCCCTCGAGGATCTCCGGGACGCCATGGAGGCCCCGGGCGCGGCCGAGACCGTGGCGGAGCTGATGCCGCTCGAGGCGAGCTCCGTCCAGGCCGGCGAGCCGGCCCCGGACTTCGACCTCCCCTGGCTGCCCGGCCAGGGCGACGGCAGCGAGGGCGTCCGTTTATCCGACCACTTCGGCAAGCGGCCCGTCGCGCTCGTCTTCGGCAGCTACACCTGACCGCCCTTCCGGGCCCAGGCTGGGTCCCTGAACCGGATCTACCGGCGCTTCCGCGCGGAGGTCGACTTCTACGTCGTCTACATCAAGGAGATCCACCCGACCGACGGCTGGCAGGTGAAGGAGAACGAGCAGGACGCCGTGCTCGTCGCCCAGCACCGCTCCATGGACGAGCGCATGGAGGTCGGCCAGGCCTGCATGGTGAAGCTCGCCCTCGAGATCCCGGCGGTAGTCGACGAGATGGACGACGCGGTCGCACGGGCTTACGCGGCGATGCCCGAGCGGCTCTACCTCGTCGGGCGCGACGGTCGCGTCGCGTACAAGGGCGGGCTCGGGCCGATGTTCTTCCGCCCGGCGGAATGGGAGGCGGCGATCGAGGGCTACCTGGCCGGGGAGTCGGTGTAAGCTGCTCCCGCGCGCCCTTGGGCGCCCTGCGCGCCCGAGGGCAACCTGCGCGCGCGCCATCCCGGGAGGAGCCATGTCCGAAGCCATCACCCCCTTTGCGATCCACGCGAGCGACGAAGCGCTCGACGACCTGCAGCGCCGCCTCGCGAACACGCGCTGGCCCGAGGCCGAGCTCGTCGACGACTGGTCCCAGGGCATCCCGCTCGCCTACGTCCAGGAGGTCTGCGCCTACTGGGCCGAGAAGTACGATTGGCGCGCGCGCGAGACCGCGCTCAACCGCTTCCCCCAGTTCAAGACGCCCATCGACGGCATCGACGTGCACTTCGTCCACGTGCGCTCGAAGCACGAGGACGCGCTGCCGATCGTGATCACCCACGGCTGGCCCGGCTCGATCGTCGAGTTCCAGAAGGTGATCGAGCCGCTCACGGACCCGACCGCCCACGGCGGCAGCGCGAGCGACGCCTTCCACGTCGTCTGCCCCTCGCTGCCGGGCTACGGCTACTCGAGCAAGCCCAAGGAGACCGGCTGGGGCTGCGGACGCATGGCCGCCGCCTGGGGCGTCCTGATGAAGCGGCTCGGCTACGAGCGCTGGGTCGCCCAGGGCGGCGACTGGGGCGCGATGGTGACGACGCTGATCGGCGCCCAGGCGCCCGAGGGCTGCGCCGCCATCCACCTGAACATGCCGATCGCGCCGCCGGACCCGGAGACGATGGGCGACCTCACCGAGCAGGAGCAGTCCGCCCTCGCCGGGATCCAGCACTACCAGGATTGGGACTCGGGCTACTCGAAGCAGCAGAGCACGCGGCCCCAGACCGTCGGCTACGGGCTCACGGATTCCCCGAGCGGCCAGGCCGCCTGGGTGCTCGAGAAGTTCTGGGCCTGGACCGACTGCAACGGCCACCCCGAGAACGTCCTCTCCCGCGACGAACTGCTCGACAACGTGATGATGTACTGGCTCCCCGGAACGGCCGTGTCTTCGGCGCGTCTCTACTGGGAGAGCTTCCGCACCCCGCCCTTCGACCCGGTGAACGTTCCCGTCGGCTGCTCGATCTACCCGAAGGAGATCTTCCGCACCTCGCAGCGCTGGGCCGAGAAGCGTTTCGGCGGCGAGCTCCTTCACTGGAACGAGCTCGACCGCGGCGGCCACTTCGCCGCCTTCGAGCAGCCGGAGCTCTATGTGAAGGAGATCCGCGACTGCTTTCGCAGCCTGCGGTAGCTCGCAACTCCGACGTAGTGGCAAGAATCATCATTTGACGGATCCCAGCGAGTATTCGAAGCTACTCAAGGTTTACCGAACTTGGCTCGTGACCGTGACTGTCACGACGGGGCGATACTACGCACTAGAGGCGAGCAAGTGGCCCACGGAAGACTGCTACGACAACTCATCAAAGCAGGTGCCGACAACAGTGGCGTTGAGTTCCGTCAAGTGGCAGAAAAGGTAATCGAAGAAGAGCGGGCCAAGAATCACCACCTGCTAGCAAACGACCTTGAGCGCATCCTCTACGGCGTTTCACGCAGCGGTGCCCTTGAGGACCATCTCCCAGCTGTCCCGACCGACGGCGAGCGAAAGCTTCCGCTTCTTGAGGTTCGTGCTCCGGTTCGCGGCGCAGAAGACGTTGTCCTTTCTGAGACCAACAGCGCCTTGCTTCAAGAGATCTTGCTTGAGCAGAGCCGGCGCGATCAGCTAGGAACTTGGGGGCTCCGCCCGATTTCAAGGGTGCTCTTCTGTGGACCACCGGGGTGCGGAAAGACGCTCGCCGGCGAGGTGATTGCCACGGAACTTGGCCTTCCGCTTGTAGTAATCCGCTTCGATGCCGTGGTTTCCTCGTTCCTGGGAGAAACGGCGTCAAATCTCCGGAAGGTCTTCGACTATCTAGAGCGCGGTCGATATGTCGCCCTCTTCGACGAGTTCGATGCCATCGGCAAAGAGCGAGAGGATGCAACGGAACATGGTGAGCTGCGCCGCGTCGTGAGTTCGTTTCTTCAGATGCTCGACAGCTACCACGGCGCGAGCCTTCTCCTTGCAGCGTCTAATCATGAGGGAATGCTCGACCGCGCCCTTTGGCGGCGCTTCGACGAAGTAGTCTTCTTCGAGCGACCAGATGGCGAAGAGATTCGACGCCTCCTTGAAGTCAAGCTTCGTGGAGTGCGGAGGGATTTCGAGGTCGAAGATGTTGCTTCAGGGTTCTCGGGCATGGCTCATGCTGACATCGAACGCGTCTTGGTTCGAGGCATAAAGTCGATGGCACTGGCCGGGCGCGACTTCCTTCTCGCAGCGCATCTCGAGTCGGCGCTTGCCCGCGAGGAGAAGCGCCGAGAGTTGGTTGGATCGGTCACGCAAGACGGATGAGGTCGACTAAGGGTGGCCGAGCGATTCCAACATCTCGACATCGCCCGTGCTGAGCGGACGAACGAGCGGCGACGACCACGAGGCTTTGGCGGAGGACCGCCTTCGGACCCGAAGGCACACGGGAAGCGGCTAGCTAGAGAACTCGAAGAAAAGACCAACCCTAGCGAAGAAGAGATTCCGGGATTCGACCCACGCCGACTCCTTAAACTGACCATCGAAGGAATCCAACCCCAGGATCTCGAGAAGATCCCTGGTCTCAAGGTGGTCAGTGAAGAGTCTGGAAAGAAAATCACCATCCTCTTTGCGACGGCGGACGGGCTCGCTGAGTTCAAGAAGAGACTGGATCAGGTGGCAGCGACAGGAGGGGCTACCCGAAAGGAGATCCTATGGGCGATTCAGCGCTTTGATGATGTCAGCCCGGAGGACCGAACAGGCCCGGCCCTCACGTCGTTCTCACCCCCCAAAGACGAGGCGTTCTCAGTAGACGTCGAGCTGTGGCCCCTCGATCTGATCCCCGAACGAACTCGTATGCTCGAGAATTTTCGGGAGTGGTGCCGAACAGAAGCGATCAATATCCTCGATGAAGTAAACAACTCCGCCATCGTCCTGCTCCGAGTTCAGCTCCGCACCGAAGGCCTGGCCCGGGTCCTGAAGATGCGGGACGTCCGAACTGTAGACCTGCCACCGCGCTACCAACTCGACTTCACGCTCCTCCGAATTGACAGCTCGGAGCTTCCCAGCCCCGAACCGCCCGCAGACGGCGCACCGGGAGTCGTCCTTCTCGATTCAGGGATCGCTACCAACCATCCCCTATTCGAGAACTCGATCGGCGACGCCCAAGGCTTCTCCGATTCCGGCGACGCGGAAGACTTCACGGGGCATGGGACCCATATTGGGGGTCTTGCTCTCTATGGGAGCATCGAAGAAGGGCTCGCAGCGAGTTCCCTCTCGGCCGAGTGCTGGCTCTTCAGCGGGAGGATTTCGGACTCGCCGCTCGGAGATCCTTCGAGCCTCCTCGAGAAGCGGATCGAGGAAGCCGTCGTCTATTTCACCGAGAACTATGGATGTCGGGTATTCAATCTGTCTTTCGGCGACGAGAGTCGAGTCTATCAGGACGGCCACGTCGACAGGCTGGCTGCGACACTCGATGCACTGTCCCGGGAGTACGGGGTGCTCTTCATCGTGTCCGCCGGGAACTTCAGGGGCACGGACAGTGAGCCCAAACGATGGAGAGGCGACTACCCCGAATACCTTCTGCGGGATTCCGCCCGGTTGATTGACCCTGCGCCGGCCCTGAATGCCCTCACCATCGGAAGCCTCGCGCGGCACGAGGGCTCCCACATGGCGATTCGGTACCCGAAAGACCCAGCCTATCAACCGGTAGCCCGGCGGGGAGAGCCGTCGCCCTTCTCTCGCTCCGGCCCCGGCCCTCGCGGGGCAATCAAGCCTGAACTCGTTGAGTATGGTGGAAACTTCTACGTTGACACGCGCCAGTCTCCCGATGTTCGAAGCCCAGGCACGGAACTTGGAGAGGTGAGCACGTCCTTTGAGTTTGCGACCGGGAATCTCTTCGCGGTCGACCTCGGGACGAGTCAGGCGGCCGGTAAAGTGTCGAACCTCGCAGGCCGACTGCTTGCGGAGTATCCGACCGCATCTGCGAACCTCCTTCGAGCGCTTCTCGTTGCACACGCCGAGGTTCCTGAAGCGACTCTTGGCCTGTTGTCTGGCGATCCGAAGAAGGTCACGAGACTAGTCGGATACGGCGTGCCTAGGCTGGAGGAGAGTCGCTTCTCGTCGGAGAATCGGGTCACGATGGTCGCAGAGGAACGAATCGGGGCTGAACGTCACCACTTCTACGAAGTCCCGATGCCAGACGACTTCTTCGCGGCGCCTGCACGCAGACAACGGAGAATATCCGTCGCGCTCTCACACATGCCCAGAGTCCGAAGGACTAGAATCGACTACAAGGAGACCGCGCTTCAGTTTCGAATAGTCAGGGCACAGAGCATCGAAGATGTGACACAAGCGTATCGGCGACTCAAGAAGAACGAAGTCGAAGAGCCGATCCCCGAGACGCAGGGTTTCTTTCCCAGCCCGAACTACCGGAAGGGTGGAACGGTGCAAGCGGCTTCCAAGCGACTGAAGCAAGTGAACCGAGGCGCTGATCAGAAGCCCTATTTTGTTGTCGTTACTAGTCAGCAAACAGATTGGGCGAGCGATGACACGGAGGAGCCCTACGCGCTTGTGATCGTCATCGAAGACCAATCCGAGGCTGAGGTTCAGCTGTATTCGCAGGTTCGCGCGTTGCTCAGAGCTCGCGCTCAAGCGCGATCCCGCACCTAGCCTTCCCGCGCTAGTAGGAACGGTTGAGGCGGCGTCACTTCGGGATCGTGCTGACGAAGACGTGGTAGGCGTGGGGCGCTTCTTCGATCACGAGGCCGACGCCGCGGCGCGGGGTCGGCTGCTTCGGGCGCGTGGCCGTGCGGGCTACCCGGGCGGCGATCTCCCAGACCTCGCCGCCGGGCCGGCGCACGAGAACGGACACCGGCGCGCCCTCGACCGGCTGCACGTTCGTGCGGACGAACATGCCCGTGGCCGAGTGGTCGACGATCACGCCGGTGTAGCTCTTGCCGGCGATCTCGAGCTCGCAGCTCGTGTGGCGGGTGGTCCGCTGGGCGGACCGGGGCTCTAGCGGGCGAAGGGCCATGGCGGACTGTTCGTCCGGCCCGGGGAGGGCCTTGAGAGGCCCGTTTCGAGGTTTTCCGGGCAGTTGTGGGCCCCGGGGCTGGGCACCCGGCCGCCGACGTGGTACAAAACTCCCAGCCAGGGAAGGGCCCGCTCCGCTGCCAGCGGACGCTCCGAGGACCTTCCCATGCGCCGACTCCTTCTCGCGACCCTTCTCCTCACCGCCCCGGGCCTGGCCTCCGCCGCCACGATCTGGGACGAGAGCATCGACGGCGACCTCTCCGGCGTCGGGGCCGCCCCGACCGAGTTGACCCTCGCGGCCGGCACCAACACCGTCATCGGCACGATCGGCAACAACGGGAACACCGGCGCGGTCGGCGGCCAGGACGCCGACTACTTCTATTTCACGGTCCCGGCCGGCGCGACCGTCACCTCCCTCACGGTGGACTCCTACACCTTCGCGCCCTCCAACCCGGGCTCGAGCTTCGCCGGCTACGTGAACGGTCTCGGCTTCGCGGGCCAGGGCGCGGGCAACGTCGACGACTTCCTGCTGTTCAACGCCGCATCCGGCGACATCACGGCCAGCCTCGGCGGGCCCTACGGCGTCGGCACCCACTCCTTCTGGCTCCAGGAGACCGCGGACACCGTCGTGAGCTACGCGCTCACGTTCACGCTGGTCCCTGAGCCTTCGGCGGGCCTGCTGATGCTCGGCGCGGGCCTGGCGCTCGTCGGCCTCCGCCGCTCGGAGCGGTAGGGGCCACTCGGAACGCCAGCGGCAACGGGCCGCGGCCCTATCGGATCTCGCGATAGTCGGTGAACTTCGGCCGGCGCGTCTGCCACCAGTAGGCCGTGGTGGTGCCCGACCAGTTGTTGGTGATCTTGCCGGCGGCGTTCTTGTACCAGCTTCGCGGGGTGCGGGCCCAGACGGTCTGGTCGAGCTTCGCCTGGAGCTGGACGTTGAAGGCCTTCATGGCCTCCGGGCTGAGGTCGAGGTAGCGAAGGCCCTCGTTCCTGATCCGCTCCACACACCGCACGATGTAGTTCGCCTGGCACTCGATCATGAAGATGATCGAGTTGTGCCCGAGGTTGGTGTTCGGGCCGTACATCATGAAGAAGTTCGGGAAGCCCGCGACGGTGAGCCCCAGGTACGCCTCGGCGCCGTCCTTCCACTGCGATTCCAGGACGTGGCCGTCGCGGCCCTCGATCTCCATGGGCGCCATGAAGTGGGTCGTGTCGAAGCCGGTGCCGTAGACGAGGACGTCGAAGGCGTGGTGCTCGCCGTCGGCGGTGACGACGCCGCTCGCGTCGATGCGCTCGATCGCCTCGGTCACGAGCTCCACGTTCTCCCGCGCCAGGGCCGGGAAGTAGTCGTCGTGGATGAGGACGCGCTTGCCGCCCACCGGGTAGTTCGGCGTGAGCTTCTTGCGGAGCTCCGGGTCCTGGATGTGCTCTTCGAGGTTGCCGAGCGCCATCTCGCGCCAGCGCTTCTGCATCTTCCCGACGATGAGCGGGAACATCAGCTCCTGCCGCGCCCAGATGAAGCTTCGGTAGGCCTTCGCCAGCAGACGGGAACGTCCGAGCCAGCGCTTCTCGTTCTCGGTGTACGCGCGATCCCCACGCGGGATGATCCAGTTCGGCGTCCGCTGGAAGACCGTGAGCGAGCTGGCCTGCTTCGCGATCTCGGGAATGAACTGGATGGCGCTCGCGGCGCTGCCGATCACGCCGATGCGCTTGCCCTCGAGCGGCACGCTCGCGTCCCAGGCGGCGGAGTGGAAGGAGGGGCCGGCGAAGCTCTCACGGCCCGGGAGGTCCGGATACACCGGCTTGTGGAGCTGGCCGACGCCGGAGACCAGCACCTCGGCCTCGAACTCGTCGCCCTCGACGCCGCCTTCGCGCGTGCGGACGCGCCACACGCCGCGCTCTTCCTCGAAGCGCGCGCCGACGACCTCGGCGCCGAAGCGGATGTGCGGCAGGAGCCCGTACTTCTGCGCGCAGTGCTCCATGTACGCGAGGATCTCGGGCTGGGGCGACCACTTCCGCGTCCAGTCCGTCTTCTGCTCGAAGGAGAAGCAGTAGGCGAAGGACATGAGGTCGCAGGCGACGCCCGGGTAGGTGTTCTCGCGCCAGGTGCCGCCGAGGTGGTCGGCCTTCTCGAGGATCGTGAAGTCCTCGAAGCCGGCACGCTTGAGCTGGATGCCGAGACAGAGCCCGGAGAACCCGGTGCCGATGATGACGATCCGCGGGCCGGCCATGGCGAGAGTGTACGCCATCGCTTGACTCGGCGGGCGGCGCGCAGGAACAATGGCGCCCTGGGGCAAGGAGGCCTGCATGGATCTTCGCGTAGCGGTGCTCGGTGGGGGTTCCTTCGGGACGACGGTCGCGAGCCTCGCGACGAAGAACGCTCCCGTCACGCTCTGGACCCGCCGCTCGGACCAGGCCGACGAGATCAACCGGGAGCACCGCAACCACCGCTACCTGGCGGACTTCGCGCTCCCGGAGGCGCTGCGCGCCACGGACTCCCTCGAAGAGGCGATCTCCACCGCGGACCTCGTGGTGATGGGCGTTCCCTCCCACGGCTTCCGCGGCGTGCTCGAGGAGCTCTCGACCTGTCTGCGCCCGTGGGTCCCGGTCGTGAGCCTCGCCAAGGGCCTCGAGCAGGGGACGCACCTGCGCATGACGGAGGTGATCCGCGAGATGCTCCCCGAGCATCGCGCCGCGGTGCTCTCCGGCCCGAACCTCGCCAAGGAGATCATGGCCGGCTTCGCCGCCGCGAGCGTCGTCGCCATCGAAGACCCGATGACGGCGACCCAGCTCCAGAGCGTCTTCCACTCGGGCCTCTTCCGCGTCTACACGAACCCCGACGTGATCGGCTGCGAACTCGGCGGAGCGCTGAAGAACGTGATCGCCATCGCGAGCGGCATGGGCGACGGCCTCGGCGTCGGCGACAACACGCGCTCGGCGGTGATCACGCGCGGCCTCGCGGAGCTCACGCGGCTCGGCATGGCGATGGGCGGACAGCCGCAGACGTTCTCGGGCCTCGCCGGCATGGGCGACCTGATCGCGACCTGCATCAGCCCCCAGAGCCGCAACCGCACGGTGGGCTTCCAGCTCGGCCAGGGGAAGAAGCTCCAGGAGATCCTCGACGACATGCACATGGTCGCCGAGGGGGTGAAGACGACGAAGGTCGTGATGGAGCTGGCGGAGCGCCACGGGGTCGACATGCCGATCGCGCGCGAGGTGTACGGGGTGCTCTACGAGGGGCACTCGCCGGAGGACGCCTACCGCGGGCTCACACGCCGGCCTGCGGGCGCCGAGAACGAAGCCGGGTAGGGTGGTGTTCCGGTCTCGTTAGAACTGCGGGGCCGAGTCGGGGGAGGGGTGTCCCGCTCCGCTTCGCTCACGGCTTCTCGGTTCGGAGCGTGGTGCTCCCTGCTCGTTTGCGGGCGTTCGATCCGACTGAACGCCGCACCCTCGATGACGTTCCGGTTCATCAGTACGCCACTGCGGGGCCGGGTTGCGCTGCGCTCCCGCGGGACACCCCTCCCCCGACTTCAAACCACAGGGGCGCGCGCGAAGGCCTGCGACCCCCCAAGTCCCGAAGGGCCGGGGAGGGGGTGTCGTTGCGCAGGGAGGCCAACACGGCCGAAACGCCGCTCGAACCACGGCCGGTACTACATCGAGGGCCGGGAATCCCAGACGACCCCGCGGCCTGTTTCTTGGGCAAGGACGGCCGACGCCGCGAGCCGCTACAACGGCCAGCCACCCGGAGCAACGACACCCCCTCCCCGGCCATCTACCGACCAAGAGCTAGGAGTCCCAGCGAGCCTTCGCGAGTGCCCCGCCCGCCCGCCACATGTAGCAGGAGTCGGCCATCCCCCCGATGGAGGCGACCTGGGGGCCGCGGTCGCGCGAGGCCGAGTCGCTCACCTCGGCGTCGCTCGCGCGGGAGAACCAGCGGTCGGTCATGGCGGCCATCACCTGGATCTGGCCGGGGGCGAGCTGGAGGAGCGCGTCGCGCAGGACGGCGTTCTCCGGCGTGGCCGGGAGGGTCTTGAAGATCCGGCCGGCAAGGCCCGGGATGATCGGCTTGCCGACGAGCTCGGCGATCGCCGCAGCGCGATCCTCCCAATCCGCGGTCATCAGCGTGTCGCGTTCGCGGATGCGCTCGAAGGCGCGCAGGTCGGTCATCGCGAGGCTCGGCGTCTCGACGCGCGCGAAGATGCGCAGCTCGTCCTGACGCACGAAGCGGTCGAGGGGGTTCTCGACGCCTTCGTCCGGGTGGCCGTGGAAGTCGTGGAACTGCACCGCCAGCTCGAGCGCGCCGTCCGCGGCCTCGAAGCCGTCGAGGAAGAGGCTCCGCCAGAAGAGGCGCTCGTCGGGCCGGCGCCGCGCCGGGGTCGATTCGAGCACGGCCGCCTCGCGGTCGAGGGCGCGCGGCATCGCCGTCGCCATCAGCTGGAAGAGCGAGAGCAGATGCGAGCAGCCGAGGGGGCCCCCGAACACCGTGGAGAGCCGCTTGTTGAAGCCGCCGTCGAGGACCTCGCCCGCCAGGGCCTCGAGCCGCGGGGCGGGGTCGCGGCAGCACTCGCCGCCCGTCGCCGGAGCGGGTTCGACGGCGACGAAGGGCTGCCCCGTCGCGACGGAATCGATGCGACGGGTGTCCGGATCCACGACGAGCTCGATCCACATCTGGTGGATCGTTCCCGCGGGCTGGATGCCCGAGGTCATCGGAACGAACCCACACTTGCGCAGGTCGACGACGTCGCCGCGCGCGCGCAGGCGCCCGTCCTCGCGCTGGGAGACGACCAGGGTCAGGGAGCGGGTATGGAGCGGATGGCCGGTCACCGGGAGCTGCACGGCGGGGACGTTACCCCAAGTGGGGCGCGTCCCCGCCGCGGCAGCGCCGGTGCCGGGCTAGGGCAGCGGCGAGAGCTCGACGCGCCGGTTGCGGGCGCGCCCGCTCGGCGTGTCGTTCGTGTCCACGGGGCGGGACTCCCCGAAGCCCTGGGTGCTCAGCCGCCCGGCGTCGATGCCGACCTCGACGAGGTAGTTGCGCGTCGCCTGGGCGCGGCGGAGCGAGAGCGCCTGGTTGTAGGCGTCGCTCCCGATCGCGTCCGTGTGGCCGTCGACGCTCACGCGGATCGCCGGGCACTGGCGGAGCTGATCCGCCACCACGTCGAGGGTCGGCCGCGAGACGGGCAGGATCTCGGCCTTGTCGAACTCGAACTCGATGCCGCGCAGCCGCACGACGCTCTTGCACGGGTCCGGCGGCGGAGGCGGCGCGGGGACGGGCTTCGCCACCGGGGGCGGCGGAGGCGGCGGCGCGTCGGCCGGGCCGACGAAGACCGTCTTCGCGAAGGACTGCAGCGCACCGGCGCTCGAGAGGCTCGAACCGCTGCGATGGCTGCCGCAGGCGCTCAGGCCCGAGAGCGCCGTGAGGAACGCGGTGCCCGCCGGGTCGTCGCCGGTCTGCACGGTGTGGATGCAGAGGTCCGGCCGCGCTTCGACGAGCTTGCCGCCGTTGGCGAGCGCCCAGTCCGCATCGTCCGGGAGTCCGTCGGAGAACACCACGAGCGCGCCGGGCGTGCGGCCGCCTTCGAGCTGGGCCTTCGTCTCCGTGAGCACGTGGTGGATCGGCGTGTAGCCGCCCATGCCGTCGATCGAGCCGAGGGGCATGAGCCCGGCGGCGACCGATGCGAGCGCACCGCGGTCGAAGGGCGCGAGCGGAGCGCTGCTGCGCTCCTCGCCGCCGAAGCCGACGAGGCCGGCTTCGTAGCCGCCGCGGTCCTTGGCCGGCGCGTCGTTCGCCGGCATCACCGCGACGAAGCTCCGCGTGAGCGACTTCGCCTCCGGGAAGGTGCCGTTGTCGTACTGCGTGCCCGAGGCGTCCGTCAGCACGATCACCTGGTTCGTCACGCGCCACTCGCCGGCGCCGATCGAAACCGGGCCGGTCTGGATGGGCGGCAGCTCGGGAAGCGGCCTCGCACAGCCGATCGCGAAGGCTGCAAGCAGGGTCAGGAGGACTCGAACGGGGCGCAGAAGCATCGACGGACTCCAATTCGGGGGTTGTCGCCGGTCTCGTGCCGGCGGACGGACGTTAGCCCGCTCGCGCCGCGCGGACCGCCGTTCCGGGGTTCCGGGGTTCCAGCCTTCGTGCCGATTTCGGCCGATCGAGACCCGGCCAACTACCAGAAGACGGCTTCGCGCTCGCGCAGGCCCCGGGCCAGGAGGCCCCGGATGCGGGCCTTCACGACGTCGACGCTGCCGTCGATGACCGCGTCCTCGTCGTTCGGGCTGCCGTCGAAGCGGATCGGCTCGCCGAAGTAGATCCGGTACTTCACGGGAAGCGCCATGGCCGGGCCGAGCAGGCCGAACCACGGCATCGTCAGCGTGATCGGGAACGAGGGCAATCCGATCGAACGCCCGAAGCCCTCGAAGTTCGCGAGCCCGGGCTGCTGTTCCTCGGCGCCCACGATGCCGACGGGCACGATCGGCGCGTCGGCCTCGAGGGCCAGGCGCAGGAAGCCCTGGCCGAAGTCCTGCAGCTGATAGCGCTTGTGGAAGGGCTTGTTGGCGCCGCTCGCTCCTTCCGGGAAGACCATCACGCACTGGTCGTTCTGGAGCATGTGCACGCAGTTGTCCGGCGTGCCGACCATCATGCCGGCGCGCGCGCCCGTCGGCGCCACCCACGGCATGCGGAACAGGAAGTACTCGCCCATGCCCCGGCAGATGCGCGGCGGGTTCGCGGCCATGAGCATCGCGACGGTCAGCATCATGCCGTCCCAGGCGAACTGTCCCGAGTGGTTGGCGACGAGCATCATCGGCCCGCGCGGAACGTTCTCGATGTCGAAGGTCTCGACGCGGAAGTAGTTGCGGTAGAGCCAGACCGAAGGCAGGACGTAGCGCTGCATCGAGGCGGGGTGGAAGCCGTACGGGTCGTAGCCGAACTCGTTCAACTCGACGTCGGCCTTCGCCAGGCGCTCCTCGATCTCGGCGCTCAGGCCGGCGAGCGGGTTCGGCAGGGAGGGGAGCAGGCTTGCCATGGGCGGAGCCTAGCTCGAAGTGCGCGGAAGTTTGCCGTGGCAGGCGCGCAGGGTGCTGCGCTTGGCGAGCTTGTCGGCCAGCGTGCCCACCGAGATGGCGAAGAACGTCGAGCGATTCCAGTCCATGAAGCGCTCGTAGTTCGAGTAGACCAGGAACGAAGGCTCGGGCGCACGGCGCGGATGCACGAGGCGGGCGAACAGGTTGCCCTCCGGGAGGCTCTGGCCGTTGCTCTGCTGGACGCCGAGGTCGCGCCAGGCGGCGAGGCTTCGCCGGCCGCGCAGGGCCTTCGCGTCCGCGCCGGCGGGGAGCTTCACCTGCCGGCCCCAGGTCTCGCCGCTGCGCCAGCCTTCGGCGCGCAGGTAGTTCGCCGCCGAGGCCATGGCGTCCGGCAGGCTCTGCCAGATGTCCTTCCGGCCGTCGCCGTCGAAGTCGACGGCGTAGCGCTGATACGTGGTCGGCATGAACTGGACCTGACCCATCGCCCCCGCCCAGGAGCCCCGCATCTCCTCGTGGGGATGGCCGGCCTCGATGATCTCCAGGGCGGCGAAGATCTGCTTGCGGAAGAAGGTGGCGCGCCGCGGGTCGCGCGCGAGGGTGACGAGGGCGTCGAAGATCGGGTGGTCGCCCTGGTAGTCGCCGAAGTTCGATTCGAGGCCCCACAGCGCGACCAGGTAGCGCGCCGGGACGCCGTACTCGGCGGTGACGGCGCGCATCAGCTCTTCGTTTTCCTCGAGGGCGCGCTGGCCGCGGGCGATGCGCGTCGGGGTCAGGCGTTTGGCCAGGTACCCGCAGAAATCGCCGGGCGCGCGCGGCTGGCTGCGGTCGCGCCTCAGCACCACCGGGCGCGGCGCCACGTTGGCGAGCGCCGCGTTGAGGGTCTCGGCGCCGATCCCGCGCTCGAGCGCCTCGGTGCGCAACGCCTCGAGCCAGGCGGCGAGCTCGGCGTCTTCGGCCGACGCCACCGGTTCGGCCCCTGCCGGCTCGGACGCGGCGAAGCCCTCCGGAGCGGCAAGGAAGAAGCAGGTCGAAAGCAGGAGGAGTCGGGGGATGCGCATCGGGTCCTCGAAGGGTGAGTAGCCGGCGGGAGGCGCGCGGTGTCACTCCCGGGCGGCGTCTCCCGGGAGGGCCATCCTACGCGCCCTTCTTCGGGCCGCGGCGCTGCCGGACCAGGCATTCCTGGGCGACGGTGGCCAGGTGCGTTCCGTCGGCAGCGTAGGCCTCGCCGGTCGCCAGGCCCCGCGTGCGCACGAGGCCGTGGCCCGCGAGATCGAAGAGGACCCAATCGTCGGCGCGGCCGCCGCGCTGGAACCAGACGGCGTGATCGAGGCTCACCGCCATGATGTTCTCCCAGTCGAGCGCCTTGCTGCCTCCGGGATGAGAGGCGTTGACCGCGCCCATCGGGTTCAGGTCCGAGAGGTAGGCCAGGGCGCAGGCCTGCAGGCGCGGATCGTCGCCGAGCGGCTCCGGGTACCGCGCCCAGATGCGCGAGCGCGGCTCCGTGCTGCCGGTGGCGGGTTTCACGATGCGCGTCGGGACTCCGGCGTCCCACTCCTCCGCGCAGTCGCCGGGCGCCGGCACGTCCTCCGGGAACTCGGCGGGCTGCGACTCGGGCCCGTCCTCGTCCGCCTGGAACGAGCAGGCGAGCGTCAGGATCGCGCCGGCACTCTGGCGCGCGACCACGCGGCGCGTGCTGAAGGAGCGCCCGTTGCGCACCCGGTCGACCTCGTAGCGCACCGGCTCGCCGAGCTCGCCTCCGAGGATGAAGTACGCGTGGAGGGAGTGGGCGGCGTGCTCCTCGCGCACGGTCTGCATCGCGGCCCAGAGCGCCTGGGCGACGACGAGCCCTCCGTAGATCCGGCCCCAGGAATAGGGCGGGCTTTCCCCGATGAAGGTGTCCGGACCGTGGGCTTCGAGCTCGAAGACGCTCGAGAGATCGAGGGGGGGCTGCGCCATCGCCCGAGCGTACCCCGTCGAAGGCCCGAGCGAACCTCGGGCCCGCGTCCCACGGCGGTTGCGGTGGGGGAGGGCGCCGCTCGATACTGGCGGGCAGGAGGACGCCTTGGAACCCATCGGCATCGTCGGCGCACCCGGATCTCCCTACAGCCGAAAGCTCGTGGCGCTCCTGCGCTACCGGCGCATCCCCCACCGCTGGATCACGCGGGGAACGCCGGAGAGCCGGGGGCTTCCGAAGCCCCGCGTCGAGCTGCTCCCGCAGCTTCTGCTCCCGAACGCGGCGGGCGAACTCGAAGCGCGCACGGACACCACGCCGCTCATCCGGGAACTCGAAGCGAACTTTCCGGAGCGCTCGGCGGTGCCCGGAGACCCGGTGCTCGCCTTCGTCGACCTCCTGCTCGAAGACTACGCCGACGAGTGGCTCACCAAGGCGATGTTCCACTACCGCTGGGCCTATCGGGACGACATCGACAAGGCCGCGCGGATCCTGCCGCGCTGGTTCGCCCTCGACGCCCCGGAGGACGCGGCCGTCCGCGCGGGCGAACAGTTCGCGGCGCGCCAGATCGAGCGGCTCTGGGTCGTCGGCTCGAACGAAACCACGGGGCCGGTCATCGAAGCGAGCTATCGGCGACTGCTCGGCCTGCTCTCCGCCCGGCTCGAAACGTCGCGCTTCGTGCTCGGCGCCCGCCCCGCGAGCTGCGACTTCGCGCTCTACGGGCAGCTCACCCAGCTCGTCGGCTTCGACCCGACCCCCTCGGCGATCGCGCTCGCGGAGGCGCCCCGCGTCGCCGCCTGGGTGGACCTCGTCGACGATCTCTCGGGCGTCGCGCCGGACGGCGCGGACTGGATGCCGCGGGACGGCCTCGGTCCGGCCGTCGGCGGCCTGCTCGGCGAGGTCGGGCGCGTCTACGCCCCCTTCCTGCTCGCGAACGCCGCGGCACTCGAGACCGGCGCCGAGCGGGTCGAGGCCGAGATCGACGGCCAGCCGTGGGTGCAGCGTCCCTTCCCGTACCAGGGCAAGTGCCTCCTCGCCCTGCGCGAGGCGTACACCGCCCTCGAACCGTACGACCGGAGCGACGTCGACGCGCTACTGGCCGGAACGGGCTGCGAGGCGCTCTTCGGCTAGTCCCGGTGCCTCCGGCGTGTCAGTATGTCGCCCCGCGCCCCTCGGAGGACCCATGGCCGACGACGTGAATCGCATCTTCGGGATCGAGCTCTCGCCGTACTCGGTGAAGGTGCGCTCCTACTTCCGATACAAGGGCATCCCGCACCGCTGGGTCGTGCGCGGGCCGGCTTCGGAAGAGGAGTACAAGAAGTACGCGCGCATCCCGATCGTGCCCCTCGTCGTGACGCCCGAGGGCGAAGGGATCCAGGACTCGACGCCCATCCTCGACCGCTTCGAAGCGGAGCACCCGGAGCCCTCGGTGCACCCGGAGGACCCGGTCGTCGGCTTCCTCTCCGCGCTACTCGAAGAGTTCGGCGACGAGTGGGGCAACAAGTGGATGTTCCACTACCGCTGGGCGCGCCCCGCCGACCAGGACTCCGCGGGCGCGCGCATCGCCCGGAACTTCATGCCCGAGGCAAGCGACGAACAGCACGCCGGCATGGCCGAGGGCGTCAAGAACCGCATGGTCGACCGCGTGTGGTTCGTGGGCTCGAACGAAGGGACCGCGCCGCAGATCGAGAGCTCCTTTCGCAGCGCCCTCGCCCAGCTCGAGGCGCACCTGGCGGAGCGGCCGTACCTCTTCGGCGAGCGCCCCGCCTACGGCGACTTCGGACTCTGGGGCCAGCTCTACAACGCCTGGACGGACCCGACGCCGGCCGGCCTCGTGAACGGCTGCCCGAATCTCCTAGCCTGGATCCACCGCATGACCTGGCCCCGGGTGGAGGGACCCTTCGAGCGCTGGGACACCCTGGCGCCGACCCTCGAGCCCTTCCTGCGCGAGCAGGTCGGCGGCCTGTTCGTGCCGTGGACGCTCGCGAACGAAGCCTGCGTCGCCGCCGGCGAAGAAGAGTTCAGCGTCGAACTCCCGACCGGGACGTTCACGCAGAAGCCCCAGAAGTATCACGCCAAGTCCCTCGCGGCCCTCCGCGACAAGTATGCCGCCGTCGGCGACACGAGCGCCCTCGACGGCGTGCTCGAAGCCACCGGCTGCAAAGCGCCCTTCGAGAAGTAGGAGACCCCATGAAGCTCGGAACGGGTGCCATCGGCTTTGGGCCGAAGGCCAACATCGACATGGACATGCTGAAGCATGCCGAGACCCTCGGCTACGACGTCGCCTGGACGGCCGAGGCCTACGGCAACGACGCGGTCTCGACCGCCGCCTGGGTGCTCGCCCAGACGACGAAGCTCAAGGTCGGGACGGCGATCATGCAGATGCCCGCGCGCACGCCCGCCATGACCGCGATGACGGCCATGACCCTCGATCACCTCTCGGGCGGACGCTTCCGCCTCGGCCTCGGCCCGTCCGGGCCCCAGGTTTCCGAAGGCTGGCACGGCGTGCCCTACGGCAAGCCGCTGACGCGGACGCGCGAGTACATCCAGATCATCCGGCAGATCCTCGCGCGCGAGAAGCCCGTCGAGTTCCACGGGGAGATCTACGACATCCCGTGCGCGGGCGGAACGGGGCTCGGCAAGCCGTTGAAGAGCATCCTGCACGGCGACCCGACGATCCCGATCTACACCGCATCGATCAGCCCGAACGGCCTGCGCTGCGCGGGCGAGGTCGCCGACGGCGTGTTCCCGATGATGACGGACCCGGAGAGGGTCGATGAGGTCTACCTGCCGCACATCGAAGAAGGCTTCGCCAAGGCTGGCGGCGGCAAGAGCCTCGACGACTTCGCGATCATCGCCGCAACGACCGTGATCATCTCGGACGATCTCGAGCGCGTGCGCGGGCCCGTGAAGGGGAACCTCGCGCTCTACATCGGCGGCATGGGTGCTCGGGGAAAGAACTTCTACAACGACCTCGCCAAGCGCATGGGCTACGAGGACGCCGCGGTGAAGATCCAGGACCTCTTCCTCGACGGGAAGAAGAAGGAGGCCATGGCCGCGGTGCCCGACGAGCTCGTCGACTCCGTGAGCCTGCTCGGCCCGGCGGAGCGCATCCGCGAGCGGCTGGGCGCCTGGAAGGAAGCCGGCAAGAAGAAGCACATCCACACGCTGAACGTGAACACGCCCCAGCGCGAGGCGCTCGAGCTCGTGGCGGAGGAAGTGCTCTAGGGGCGAAGGCCCTCGAGGTGGGCGTTCAGGAAGCGTCCGTCCGGATCGAAGCGGTCGCGGATGCGCCACCAATCCGCGTAGCGCGGGTAGCGACGGGCGAGAGTCCGGCCATCCAGGTAGTGGACCTTGCCCCAGTGCGGGCGGCCTTCGTGGGCGAGGAAGATCTCCTCGCACGCGCGGAAAGCCGGCTCGTCGTCGCTCGCGATGTCCTGGTGGACGGAGATCGTGGCGGTGGCGCGGCCGTGGGCCATGGAGAGCCCGAGGTCGTCGCTCGCGACGGTGCGGTACTCGAGGGGCCAGGCGACGTCCGGGAAGCGCTCGCGCAGGAGCGTTCGGATCTCCTGGAAGCAGGCGGGGCCGCGCTCGACCGGGACCGAGTACTCCATCTCGGTGTGGAGGTCCGGGCGGTGGTTCGCGAGCACCTCGAAGCTCCAGGCGCAGCGGGCGCCCTCGTCGGCCAGCGGGTACTCGGGCGGGTCGTCGGTCTCGTCGATCGCCTTGCAGACGGCGCGGTCGCGGCCCGGGTACCAGAAGAACTCGAAGTGCCGGTGCGCGGCGGTGAGTTCGGGGAGCTTCCCGAGCACGGCGTCGAGGTCCTCCAGGTAGATTCGCTCGCGCAGGCGGTAGGCGTCGCGTACCGCGAGGTCGACCCGCAGCACCACGCCGAGGGCGCCGAGGCCGAGCCGTGCCGCCTCGAAGAGCTCGGGCTCCCGGTCGGCGTCGCAGTCGACGACGCTGCCGTCCGCCAGGGCGAGTCGGAGACCCCGTACGGCGGTAGAAAAATTCCCGAGGCGTTCTCCCGTTCCGTGGGTCCCCGTGGCGATCGCGCCCGCGATGGCCTGGCGGTCGATGTCGCCCTGGTTCACGAGGCCGAGCCCGGCGGCGAGCAGCGGCGCGCCGAGCTGGTGGATCCGGGTGCCGCCGCGCAGGACGGCGCGGCGGGCCGGCGCGTCCACCGAGACGATCCCGGTGAGGCTCTCCAGATCGAGCAGGTGGCCCTCCGTCGCGGCGAGCGGGCTGTGACTGTGCCCGGCACCGACCACCCGGAGCCGCGCGCCGTCCCTGGCCGCGGCCGCGACGGCGGCTACGGCCGCCTCCTCGGTCAGCGGCCGGACGATGCGGACGGGCTCCGCCGACTTCTTCCCGGACCAGTTTCGCCAGGCGGGCATCGGGCTACGCCGGGGAGAAGGCCATGCCGCCATCGATCTTGATGACGGCACCGGTGGTGTAGCTCGAGGCGTCGCTCGCGAGGTAGAGCGCGGCGCCGACGATCTCCTCCGCTTCCCCGAGGCGAGCCATCGGTACGGTCGACTCGATGGCCTTCACCATCTCCGGCGGCCACGCGTTGCTGATGTCCGTCCGGAAGGGGCCGGGCATGATCGCGTTCACGCGCACCTTGGGCGCGAAGGCCCGCGCCATGGAGACCGTGAGCGAGTGGATGCCCGCCTTCGCCGCGGCGTAGGGGATCTCGATCGGCGTCGGCTGGACGGCCGCGGTGCTGCTCACGTTCAGCACCACGCCGCCACCGGCTTCGGCCATGCGCGTCGCGAACAGCGAGGTCAGCCGGAAGGGGCCGCGCAGGTTCACGCCGATGACCTTGTCGAAGAGCTCCTCCGAGACCTCGGGGAGCGACGCGTAGCGCGGCGACATGCCGGCGTTGTTCACGAGCACGTCGGCGCGGCCGAAGGCCTCGTAGCACCGCTCGACGAGGGCATCGCAATCCGCCCAGCGTCCAACGTGGCAGCCGACGGCGAGCGCGCGGCGGCCGGTCTCCTTCGTGACCTCCTCCGCGAGAGCCTCGCAGGAGTCCGCCTTGCGGCTCGCGATGACGACGTCCGCACCGTGGCGCGCGAAGGCGCGCACCATCTCGCGGCCGAGGCCCCGGCTGCCACCGGTCACCACGGCCACGCGGCCGGAGAGATCGAACGCATCGGACATGTCGTCGCCCTCGGGGTGGTTCAGGAAGCATCCTGCCACGGCCCGCCCCGACTGACGAGGGGGACGTTCCTGCCTAGCTGCCCAGGGACCCACTCGGCCTGAGGAATGGCCCCTTGGGCAGCTAGGCAGGAACGTCCCCCTCGTCAGTCCCCTCGGTTGGTTATCGTGGGGCTCGACGGGAGGACGGCATGCGATTCGAGGACAAGGTGGTTCTGGTGACGGGCGGGGCATCGGGGATCGGCGCGGCGAGCGCGCGCCGCTTCGCCGCGGAGGGCGCGCGGGTGATGGTCGCGGACCTCGACGAAGCCGCCGGCAAGGAGATCGCGAGCGAGATCGGCGGCGTCTTCCAGACGGCGGACGTCTCGGACCTCGAGCAGGTGAACGCGCTGGTCGAGGCGACGGTGGAGCAGCTCGGCGGCCTCGACGTGCTCTTCAACAACGCCGGGATCGGCAGCTTCGGCGAAACCCCGGACATCGACCCCGAGCAGTGGCACAAGGTGATCGCGACGGACCTGCACTCGGTCTTCTACGGATGCCGCGCGGCGATCCCGCACCTGCGCGCCCGCGGGGGCGGCGCGATCGTGAACACGGCCTCGATCTCCGGCGTCGCGGCGGACTACGGCTTCGCCGCCTACAACGCCGCCAAGGGCGCCGTCACCAACTACACGAAGACCCTGGCCATCGACCACGCGCGGGAGAACATCCGCGTGAACGCGGTGTGCCCGGGCCTGATCGAGACGGCACTCTCGAAGATCCTGCTCGACCAGCCGGCCGTGGTCGAAGACTACGCCGAGCGCATCCCGATGGGACGCCCCGGAACCGCGGACGAAGTGGCGACCACCGTCACCTTCCTCGCGAGCGACGACGCGCGCTACGTGACCGGGCACTGCCTCGTCGTCGACGGCGGGATCACGGTCCACACCGGCCAGCCCAACTTCACGACGCACATCCGGCGGATCCTCGGACAGTCGGGAGACTGACCGCGGCGAGCCCCGATCAGGTCGACTTCAGCTCGACCAGGAACTCGTGGTACGTCTCGTTGCCGACGTTCACCGCCCACTCGGTGTTGCCCTTCGGCACGCGGACCGTGTTCCCCTCCGGCGGGATCTTGCCGACGAAGAAATCCATCGGCCCGCCCTTGGGCATGACGCCGGCCACGAGATCGCCGCTCATGATGATCAGGATGTAGTCGTGCTCGTGGTGATGGAGGTCGCTCGCCTGCCCGGGCTCGAGCTTCAGCTCCCAGATGCGCACGTCGTCGTCTTCGAAGAGAACCGTCGTCCCGACGCCGCCGAGCGCCGCACCTTCGTGCTCGTCGCGGAACTTCTCGAGACGCTCTTTCAGCTCGGGGGTGATCTCGGCGTAGACCGGCTCGCTGTACTTCATGGAACGTTCCTCTCGGTGGAACCCGCAGGGGAAGAATGAATGGCCGCGGCCGGAGTCTACCAGAGCCGCTGCCCGTCGAACTCAGTCGCCGTAGCGCTTGCTCGGGAAGAACTCTCCGCGGCCTTCGGGCGTGGTGTCGAAGAAGTGCCAGAGCGGGTTGAAGAGGTCCATGCCGCGGAAGCCCGCTTCCTCGAGGTTCGCCGAGACGGAGTAGAAATGGACGAGGGAGCCGTCGGCCCGGCGCGTGAAGACCGAAAGCCCGGGTTCCTGGGCGCCCTCGCCGTTCTCGAAACCGAGCGTGCGCTTGAGCGCCGAATCGCCGGCGGAAACGACCTCGAGGTTCTTCCAGCCGCGCGAGCGGGCGTAGGCCTCGAACTCGGCCGGGTCCCCCGCGACGAAGACGCGGAAGTTCGCGCGCTGCTCGAGGTGGGGAAGGATGCCGTCGTAGCCGTCCGCCCAGGAGGTGCACATCGGGCACGGGCTCTTCTGGGCCTTCCCGAACATGAAGTGGAGGAGCAGGAGCGGCTGGTCCGGGCGATCGAAGAGCTCCGAGAGCTTCACGTCTTCGGCCTGACCGTCACGAACGCGGCGGAAGGTCTCGTCCGGGACGACGGTGTCGAGGGGCAGGCTCCGCCGGAGTTCGGCGACGCGCTCGCGCTGATCGCGCAGGGCGATCTCGGCCTCGCGAAGCTCGTCGCGGAGCTTCCGGTATTCCGGGGATTCGTCGGGATGGCGGGCAACCATGGCAGACCTCCGGGCGCGTTCCGGGATCCTCCACCGGCGCACGGGGCGGCGTCAAGGGATTCCGGGAAACCGCGGGAAGGAGCCGCGAAGGACGCGGTAGAGTCCCGCCATGCCTTTCGTCGAGATCGACCGCCCGCGCCCTCACACGGCGCGCATCACCCTGAACCGGCCCGAGCGCAAGAACGCCATGGCCTTCGATCTGATGATTCCCCTGCGCGAAGCCCTGGAGACCGTGAGCGCGGAGAACGACTGCCGCGCGGTGGTCCTGACGGGCGCGGGCTCGGCCTTCTGCGCCGGCGCCGACCTCGAAGACCCGGGCTTCCTTCCCGGCATCGAAGGCCTGACGGTTCCGAAGATCGCCCGGCGCGCGATGCGCTGCCTCGAGGACGTGATCCTCACGCTGCGCGAAATGCACCAGCCGGTGATCGCCGCCGTGAACGGGCCGGCCATCGGCGGGGGGCTCTGCCTCGCGCTCGCGGCGGACGTGCGCATCGCCTCCACGGAGGCGGTCTTCCGCGCCGCCGGCATCAACAACGGGCTCACCGCCATGGAGCTCGGGCTCTCCTACCTCCTGCCCCGCGCGATCGGAAGCTCACGCGCCTTCGAGATCATGCTGACGGGCCGGGACGTCGGCGCCGAGGAGGCGGCGCGCATCGGACTCGTCTCCGAGGCCGTCCCGGGCGACGCGCTGCTGGCCACCTGCTTCGACACGGCGGAGCGCATCGCGGGCTGGAGCCAGCTCGGCATCGAACTCACCAAGCAGATGATGTGGGCCGGCCTCGAAGCCGGAAGCCTCCGCTCCCACATGACCCACGAGGGCGTGACCCAGCTCTACGCGCGGCTCACGACGAAGAACTTCGAAGAGGCGGTACGCGCCCGCAAGGCGAAGCGGGCGCCGCGCTACGAGGACTGACCGTGCGTCTGACCCTGATCCGACACGCGCGGCCGGAGCGCAAGCAGACGAAGGACGGCAGCCCCGCGGACCCGCCCCTCGACGCCGGCGGCCACGAGCAGGCCCTTCGAACCGCGCGCTGGCTCGCCGGCGAGACCATCGACGCGCTCTACGCGAGCCCGCTCCTGCGCGCCCGGCAGACCGCCGCGCCGCTGGCCGAGCGGCTCGGGATCGAGCCCGTCGCCGAGGCCCGCGTCGCGGAGTACGACCGCGAGTCCGATACCTACATCCCGCTCGAACAGTTGAAGGCCGAAGACCCGGAAGCCTGGCGCGCCTTCGCCCGGGGCGGCTACGGCGACGGCGTCGACTTCACCGCGTTCTGCCGGGAGGCGATCGGCGCGCTCGAGGAGATCATCGCCCGCCACGCGGGCGAGCACGTCGCGGTGGTGTGCCACGGCGGGGTGATCAACGTCTTCACCGCCCACGTGCTCGGCCTCGAGCCGCGGCTCTTCTTCGAGCCGGACTACGCGAGCATCCACCGCTACGCGGCGGCGCGCAGCGGCGAGCGCAGCATCGACTGCCTGAACGAGCGGCCCCGCTAGCGCGGCCTATCCGTCTTCGCGATCCACCATGGCCATCACGTCGAGACCCGCCTGACCGCTCGGCGCCGGCACCTCGGTGATGCGCTCGTCGACGTCGTCGAACTCGAGGCGCAGCGCGCGGCACATCGTGGCGTGCATCTCGTAGAGGCAGGTCACGTAGGTGAGCTCTAGGATCTCCGCGTCCGAGAGTTCGGCTTTCAGCGCGGCGAAGACCTCGTCGGGAACGCGCCCGCCGTCGAGCACGAGGCAGTCCGTGTAGGCCAGCACGGCGCGCTCGAGCGGCGAGAAGCAATCCGCGACGCCCCAGGAGGGGATCGCCTGGATCTGCTCTTCGCTGAGCCCCACCGAGCGCGACGCCTTGCAGTGCTGGGAGAAGACGAAACGGCTGCCCCGGGCGAAACCGGCGCGCGTCTGACCGAGCTCGCGCAGCTTCGGGTCGAGCTGGCGGTTCGGGCTCCGGTAGAACTGGAAGCCCGCGACCGCGTGGTCGAAACAATCCGGCACGCCGGCGAAGACCGTCCACCAATCGCCCGGGGAGCCGGTCTCGGTGCCCGGCTCCGCGACGGGGTCGCGCTCTCCGAAGAGCATCTTGTAGACGATCTTCGCCGTCTCGTGGGCTTCGGCGAGGGGGACTTGTCGCAGGCGGGGCATGGCTTCTCCTCGGGCGCCAGCTCGAAGACGTTTCGAAATGAAACGGGCGGGCGCGCCGCGCAGTGTCGCACGTCTGGCCTTCTCCGGAGGTCCGGCTCGTGGCTCCCCCGGAGCGAAACTGCGGACTTCGCCGGTGTGCCGGAACGTCCCGCGCAGCCGATAGGCAGGGCGGGGAGGAAGGCGTGAACGCCCATCACGAGATTCGCGAACGACGGCAGCGGCTCCGCAATGCCGCCGCGGCCCTGGTGGCGGTGATCGCCACCGGGACGATCGCGCTCGCCTGGCTCGAGGGCTGGACCCTTCAGAAAGCCCTCTTCTTCACCCTGATCACGATCACCACGGTCGGCTACGGCGACGAAGGCATCTCCGACGAAGGACGCATGGTCGCCATCGCGCTGCTCGTCGGCGGCATCGGCGTCGCCTCCTACGCGATGGCCATCGTCATGGAGAGCGCCCTCGCTGCGCAACTCGCCTGGAGAAAGAAGATGGAGCGACGCATTCGCCACATGGAGAACCACATCATCGTCTGCGGGTACGGCCGCATGGGCTCGACCATCGTGGATCAGCTCATCGCCGCCGGCCGCCAGGTCGTCGTGGTCGAGGACGACGAGGACGCGTTCATGAGCGCGTGCGAGCGCGGCCTCCACTGCGTGCAGGGCCAGGCGAGCTCGGACGACGTGCTCGAGCGTGCGGGGATCGCACGGGCGACCCACCTCGTCTCCGCCGTGGACGAAGAGCTCGAGAACATCGTCGTGACGCTCACCGCGCGGGAGCTGCGGCCCGACCTCCAGATCCTCGCGCGCGCGGAGAACGACGAGCAGGTCCGCAAGCTCCGGCGCGCCGGCGCGACCCGCACGGTCTCTCCCTTCCAGAGCGGCGGCTCGGAAGTGGCGACCGCCATCCTGAACCCGAAGGTCGCCGACCTGCTCGCGAGCCGGGGCTCCTCCCAGAGCAACGTCGTCCTCGGAGAGGTGACCATCAAGGAGGGCTCGGCTCTCGCCGGCGTCGCCCTCCAGACCTACGGCCGCCGGGACGACGCGCGCATGTCCTTCGTCTCCCTCGAACGGCCGGGGAAGGACGTACTGATCCCTCCGCGCGGAACGGAGGTCCTCCAGCCCGGCGATCTCCTGATCGTCGCGGGGAACGCGGACGACGTGATCGCCATGCGCGAGCGCGCCAACGTCTGAACGGACCGGGGCGGGTCGCTGCTAGACTCGGGGCGTGGAGTCCTACAAGAGCTACGCCGAGCAGGCCGCCCACTACTTCGGACGGCCCCACGAGTCCGTTCTGCACGAGCCTCTCGAGACCCCGGCCGCCTGGCGCGGACCGGAGCTCGCGGCGAGCGACGCCTGGCGCGACTCCCTGTCCGAGAACCACCGGGCCGAGCTGCACGCCGCCCTCGAGCACGCCGCCGGGACCGGCAAGCCGACCGGCGAGCTCACGCGGGAGGACTTCCCGCTGCCGAGCCTCGCCGCGCAGATCGCGCGATGGCGCGCCGAGATCCAGGACGGGCGCGGCTTCCAGGTCGTTTCGGGTTTCCCCGTCGACGCCCTCTCCCAGGAAGACGCCGAGCGCATGTTCTGGTGCATCGGGCTCCACATGGGACGGCCGGGTGCCCAGAACCCCCAGGGCGACCTGCTCGGCCACGTCGTCGACACCGGCGACGATGCGAGCGACCCGTTCGTGCGCCTCTACCGCACGAAGTCGAACATCGCCTACCACTGCGACGCGGCGGACGTCGTCGGGCTGCTCTGCCTGCGGGCGGCACGCAGCGGCGGCGCGAGCCGGATCGTGAGCTCCGTCTCGGTCTACAACGCCCTGCTCGCCGAGCGGCCCGACGCCGTGGCCCGCCTCTACGAACCGTTCCTGCTCGACGTGCGCAACGAGGATTCGAAGGGCGAGCTGCGCTACCTGCCGATCCCGCCCTGTCGCCACGCGGCGGGCCGCCTCCGCACCTTCTATCACAGCGACTACTTCCGCTCCGTGCAGCGCTTCGACGACGTGCCGGAGTTCACCGCCGAGGAAGCCGCGCTGCTCGACCGCTACGAGGCCATCGCCGCGAGCCCCGAGTTCTACCTCGACATGGACCTCGCGCCCGGCGACGTCCAGTGGCTCTCGAACCACGTCGTCCTCCACGCGCGGACCGAGTACGAGGACGACCCGGACCCGGCCCTGCGCCGCCATCTCCTGCGCCTCTGGCTCTCGCTCGAGGCATGAGCGCGGCGCCCGCGTACGACCTCCCGGAGCCCTTCGTGCGGGAGCGCACGGTCGCGCCCGAGGACATCGACCGGCTCGGCCACGCGAACAACGCCGCATACCTGCGCTGGTGCGAGGACGCCGGCTGGGCCCACACCGAGGTGCTCGGCTGCGGCTTTCCGGAGTGGCAGAAGCTCGGACGTGCCATGGCCGTGCACCGCGCCACGCTCCACTACAGCGCCGCGTGCCACGAGGGCGACGTGCTGCGGGTCGCCGTCTGGATGGTCGGGAACGACGAGCGCCTGCGCGCCACGCGGCGCTTCCAGATCGTCCGGGCCCGGGACGGTACGACCGTCTTCCGCGGGGACTTCGTCTACGCCTGCATCTGCCTCGAGACCGGCCGGCCGCGGCGCATGCCCGAAGCGTTCAAGCGCGCCTACGCCGTGCCCGACGCCGTCGCAGCGGCGCTCTAGCGGGCCGAAACGCCGCGGCCGCGCACGCGAAAAGCGCCTACCACTCGCCGGTGTTCGGCATCGACGCCCAGGGCTCCTTCGGCGGGAGCGCATCGCCATCCTGGAGCAGCTCGATCGAGATGCCGTCCGGGGAGCGGACGAAGGCCATGTGGCCGTCCCGCGGCGGCCGGTTGATGGTGACGCCCGCGTCCATGAGCTTCTGGCAGAGGGCGTAGATGTCGTCCACGGCGTAGGCCAGGTGGCCGAAGTTGCGCCCGCCGCCGTACTCCTCCGGGTCCCAGTTGTGGGTGAGCTCGACGTGGACCTCGGGGTTTCCGGGCGCGCCGAGGAAGACCAGGGTGAATCGCCCCGCCTCCACGTCGATGCGGCGGACCTCCGAGAGGCCGAGCTGGTTGCAGTAGAAGTCGAGGGAAGCGTCCAGGTCGCTCACGCGGACCATCGTGTGCAGGTATCGCATCCCGGCAGGATAGCTCGCAGGCCCTGCGGGACGCGCGGCCCACCCGGAGCCCCGGCGCGGGGTATGATGCCGGGCGGGGGATCCGGAGGCCGAGCGTGGCGGAGACCGTCTACGAAGAGCGGATGGGCGACAGCGATGCCCTGACCTGGACGATCGAGCGCGACCCGCTCCTGCGTTCCACCATCGTGAGCGCCTGGCTGCTCGACCGCGCGCCGGATCTCGACCGGGCGCGCGCCAAGGTCGAACACACCGCCCGTCTGATCCCGCGCCTACGGCAGCGCGTCGCGACCGATCCGCTCGGCGTCGCCCCGCCGCGCTGGGAAGAGGACCCCTACTTCGATCTCGCCTACCACGTGCGCCGCGTTGGCGCTCCGGGCAAAGGCACCGTGCGCGACTTCCTCGACGTGGCGGAACCCATCGCCATGCAGGCCTTCGACACGGACCGCCCGCTCTGGGAACTCGTCCTGGTCGAGGGGCTCGAGGGCGGCCAGGCCGGGGCGCTCTTGAAGATCCACCACGCCATGTCCGACGGCGTCGGGCTGGTCCGCATGACCGCGCACCTGATCGAGCGCAGCCGCGAACCCGAAGCCGCTTCGCCGAACGCGCCCGAGGTTCCGGTCGAGCCGGTGCCCGAACCCTGGAGCCCGATCGACGAAACCCTCGACGCGCTGCGCTTCCAGGCGTCGCGGCGGCTCGAACAGGGCAAGACCGCCGCCGCAGCCGTGGTGCAGGGGCTCTCGAGCCTGGTGCGCCACCCGAGGAGCTCGATCCAGAACGCGGCGGAGCTCGCGGGCTCGGCGGGGCGCCTGCTCGCCCCGGTCTCGGAGCCGATGAGCCCGGTCATGACCGGGCGCGGCCTCACCCGCCGCCTTCACATGTTCTCGCGCCCGCTCTCCCTGCTGAAGGCCGCAGGCAAACGCGTCGACGGCACGGTGAACGACGCCTTCGTCGCGGGCGTGGCCGGCGGCCTGCGACGCTACCACGAAGCGCTCGGCCAGAGCGTGACCGAGCTGCGCATGAGCATGCCGGTGAACCTCCGCCACGGAGAGAACGCACGGAAGGCCGGGAACCAGTTCGCCCCGGTCCGCTTCGCCATTCCCGTCGGCCTGCGCGACCCCCTCGAACGGATGCGGGAGATTCACGCCCGGGTCGCCCGGGAGCGCGCGGAGCCCTCGCTCCCCGCCCTCGACGTCATCGCCGGCGCCCTGAACCGGCTGCCGGCGCCCGCCGCCACGAGCGCCTTCGGCTCGATGATGAAGGCCGTCGACTTCGTGACGAGCAACGTCCCGGGGCCGAACTTCCCGGTCTACGTGGCGGGCGCGAAGATCCTCTCCATGATCCCCTTCGGCCCGCCGAGCGGTGCGGCGACCAACATCACCCTCTTCAGCTACGACGGCGCGGCCCACGTCGGCATCACCAGCGACGCGGCGGCCGTCACCGACGCGGACCGGCTGGCGAGCTGCCTCGAAGAGGGTCTCGACGAGGTCCTGGCCCTGGCGAGCTAGCCGGGGCCGGGCAGCCGGCCCGATCGGGCGCCCCCATATCAGGTACGATCCGGCCATGACGGAATCCCTCGTGCGCACGGCCCCGCGCTCCCTCGGGCCCGACTTCCAGGTGGGCCCCCTCGGCTTCGGCTGCTGGCGGCTCGTCGACATGTCCCCGGCGGACGCCCGCGCGCGCGTGGAAGCGGCGCTGGACGCCGGCATGAACCTCGTCGACACCGCGGACGTGTACGGGCTCGACTGGGGCGGCTCGGGCTTCGGCGCGGCGGAGGAGCTGCTCGGCCGGGTGCTCGCCGACGCCCCGGAGCTGCGCGAACGGATGGTCCTCGCGAGCAAGGGCGGCATCCGCCCGCCGGTCCCCTACGACTCGAGCGAAGCCGGGCTGCTGGCCGCCTGCGAAGCCTCGCTCAAGCGGCTCGGCACCGAGCGCATCGACCTCTACCAGATCCACCGGCCGGACCTCTACGCCCACCCGGCGGAGTTGGCCGGCGCGCTCGAGAAGCTACGCAGCGCGGGCAAGATCGCCTGCGTCGGCGTCTCGAATCATACGCCCGCGCAGGTGGAGGCCCTCCGGGCGCACCTCCCCTTCCCGATCGTCTCGAACCAACCCGAATTCTCCGCGGGGCATCTCGCGCCGATGCGCGACGGCACCTTCGACCAGTGCATGGCCCACGGCATCGCGGCGCTCGCCTGGAGCCCCCTGGCCGGCGGGCGGCTCGTCACCGGCGAAGGCTTCACCCACGAGCTCGTCTCGACGCTCGACCGGCTCGCCGAGCGCGAGGGCACGGACCGCGCGACGCTCTGCGTGGCCTTCGTCCTGGCCCACCCGGCCGCGCCCGTCGCGATCCTCGGATCCATGGATCTCGGCCGCATCGCCGGCGCGCCCCGCGCCCTCGAAGTGCGGCTCGAACGCGAGGACGTCTACGCCGTCGTGCAGGCGTCCGAAGGAGTCCCCCTGCCATGAGTGGACCGGTGGAAGTGAGCTGGTTTTCCGCGCTCTGCGACGACGACTACGAGTTCCTCGGTGTGCCCGACCCCGCACTGCGCTCGAGCTACGAGCACTGCAGGAACATCGTGCTCACGGCGGACCGCCACGGCTACGACAACATCCTGCTGCCCTCGGGCTACGGCCTCGGCATCGACTCGATCGCCTTTGCCGGCGGGGTCGCACCGCTCTTGCGTCAGATCCAGCTGCTCGTTGCCGTGCGCTGCGGAGAGCTCTGGCCGCCGCAGCTCGCCCGGCAGCTCGCCACCCTCGACCAGATGCTTCGCGGGCGGCTCACCATCAACATCATCTCCTCGGACCTGCCGGGGCAGACCCTCGAGAGTGCCCCGCGCTACGCCCGCACCCTCGAGATCATGCAGGTGCTCCGGACGCTGCTCGACGGCAAGCCCGTCGACTTCCACGGCGAGTTCATCGACGTCTCCCTCGACCCGCCGGCCGTGGGCACGGTCTCCGGGCGCTGCCCGCCCTTCTACTTCGGCGGCATGTCGGAACCGGCCCGCGAAGTCGCTGCCGCCGGGGCCGACGTCTTCTTGATGTGGCCGGACACCCTGCCCGCGGTCGAGGCGACCCTCGCCGACATGCGTGCGCGGGCCGAGAAGCACGGCCGGACGCTCCGCTTCGGCTACCGCGCCCACGTGATCGTGCGGGAGACCGAGGCCGAGGCACGGGCCGCCGCCGACCGCCTCGTCTCGAAGCTCGACGACCCGACCGGCGAGGCGATCCGCAAGAAGTCCCTCGATTCGGGTTCCGCGGGCGTGGCGCGCCAGGCCGAGCTGCGCGAGGGCGCGAGCGACGACGGCTACGCCGAACCGAACCTCTGGACCGGCGTCGGCCGCGCGCGCTCGGGCTGCGGCGCGGCCATCGTCGGCGACCCGGACCAGGTGCTCGCGAAGCTCCAGGCCTACCAGGCCCTCGGCATCGAAGCCTTCATCCTCTCGGGCTACCCGCACGCGGCGGAGTGCGACCTGTTCGCCCGCCACGTGCTGCCGCATCTCGACCACGGCCCGCTCACGCCGGGAGCCTCGGCGTGAGCGAGCGCACCGTCCGCTACGGGATCATCGGGACCGGCATGATGGGGCACGAGCACGCCCGCAACCTCGCGCTCGTCCCGGGCGCCGACGTCGTCGCGTACTCCGACCCTTCGAGCGAGCAGCGCTGGTGGACCGAGCAGCTCGTCGGCGAAGCCGCCCGCGCCTACGAGGATCACCGCGAGCTGCTCGCGGACGAAGGCGTCGACGCGGTGGTCGTGGCGAGCCCGAACCACACCCACGCCGACGTGCTCGCGGACGTCTTCGCCAGCGGCAAGCACGTGCTCTGCGAGAAACCGCTCTGCACCACGGTCGAGGACGCGAAGCGCGTGGTCGAGCTCGCCGAGAAACACCCGGGCGTGTTCTGGGTCGGCATGGAGTACCGCTACATGGCGCCCATCGCGCGCCTCGTCGAAGAGGTGCGCGCCGGTACGATCGGCACGCTGCGCATGGTGGCCATCCGCGAGCACCGCTACCCGTTCCTGCCGAAGATCGGCGATTGGAACCGCTTCTCCCGCAACACCGGCGGCACCTTCGTCGAGAAGTGCTGCCACTTCTTCGACCTCATGCGGCTCATCACCGGCTCCGAGCCGGTGCGCGTCTACGCCTCGGCCGGAATGGACGTGAACCATCTCGAGGAAGAGTACGAAGGCGAGCGGCCCGACATCCTCGACAACGGCTTCGTCACCGTCGACTTCGCGAGCGGCGCGCGCGGGCTGCTCGACCTCTGCATGTTCGCCGAGGGCTCCCGCAACGAGCAGGAGATCGCCGCCACGGGCGACGTCGGCAAGGTCGAGTGCTTCATCCCGGAGTCGACCCTCGTCGTCGGCCGCCGCCACCCGCGAGAGGTGAAGACCGAGACGATCGACGTCGACTCCGACGTCCTTGCGGCCGGAGCCCACCACGGCAGCACCTTCGCCGCGCACCTGGCCTTCCGCGCCGCGGTCCTCGAAGGCGGCTCCGCCGCAGTGACCGCCCACGACGGGCTGATGGCCGTGGCCATGGGGGCCGCCGCCGAGCGGTCGGCCGCGGAAGGCCGGCCGATCCGGATCGACGAGCTTCTCTAGTGGACCCGATCTACGTCGGCGAAGCGAACCGCGACGTCCCGCCCGCTCGGCCGGGGGAGTTCGCACCGCTGCGCATCGGACCCCTCGAGTTGCCGCAGCCCGTCGTGCTCGCGCCGATGGCAGGCATCACGAACCCACCGTTCCGGACGCTCTGCCGCGGCTTCGGGGGCGGCCTCTACGTGAGCGAGATGATCGCCGCGCGGGCCCTCGTCGAAGGCAGCGCGAAGACCCTGCGCCTGGCCGGGTTCGATCCGAGCGAATCGCCGCGGAGCCTCCAGCTCTACGCCGTCGATGCCCACTACACGCGCGAGGCCGTGCGCTTCCTCGTCGGCGAAGGCCACGTCGACCACATCGACCTGAACTTCGGCTGCCCGGTGCGCAAGGTGACCCGGCGCGGCGGCGGCGCCGCGATCCCGGTGAAGCCGAACCTGCTGCGCTCGATCATCGAGGCGGCGGTGGGCGCGGCGGGCGACATCCCCGTCACCATCAAGTTCCGCGTCGGCATCGACGAACGTCTGCACACTTTCCTCGAGACCGGCCGCATCGCCGAGGGCGAGGGCTGCGCCGCCGTGGCGCTCCACGGGCGCACCGCCGCCCAGCTCTACGAGGGCGAAGCCGATTGGAACACTATCGCCCGGCTCAAGGAGGCCGTGCGCACGATCCCGGTGCTCGGCAACGGCGACATCTGGGAGGCCTACGACGCCCTGCGCATGATGCGCACGACCGGCTGCGACGGCGTCGTGGTCGGCCGCGGCTGCCTCGGACGGCCGTGGCTCTTCCGGGATCTGGCCGACGTCTTCGCAGGCCGCGAGCCGGCGGACCCGCCGCGCTTCGGCGAGATCGCCGCCGTGATGCGGGACCACGCCAAGCGGCTGGTCGACTGGATGGGGCACCCCTGGGGCGCGCGGGACTTCCGCAAACACGCCACCTGGTACACGAAGGGTTTCCCGGGCAGCGCGCGGCTGCGCGACCGCCTGATCCGCATCGATTCCCTCGACGAACTCGACGCCGTGCTCGCCGAGCCGGACGCCATGGAGCCCTTCCCGCCGGCGGCCATGCGCGCGCGCCGCGGAAAGCGCGGGCGCAAACAGAAGGTGACCCTGCCCGAGGGCTACCTCGACGACCTCGACGACGCGACGCCGCCGGCTGCCGAGCTCGAAGCGGCGGACGCGGTCTCCGGCGGCTAGATGTCCGGCGGAGAGCCCGCGCTTCGCTCCGTCCGGCTCGACGCCGTCGAAGCCGACGCCTTCCCCTTCACGATCCCGGCCCTGCGCGGCCTCGGCAGCCTCGACTTCCCGACGCCCGTGACGTTCCTCGTGGGCGAGAACGGCTCGGGGAAGAGCACCTTCCTCGAAGCGCTCGCCTGGGCCCTGCGCATGGTGACGGCCGGCAGCGAGGGCGTGGAGGCCGACGCCACCCTCGAGCACGTCCGCCCGCTCGGCGAAGCGCTGCGGCCCGTCTTCCACCGCCGCAGCCACCGGGGCTTCTTCCTGCGCGCGGAGGACTTCTTCGGATACGTGAAGCGGGTCGGCCAGGAGAAGGCATGGCACGAGCGCGAAGCGGCGCGGGTCTTCGCGGACAACGCGGAAAAGCCCGAAGGCGAGCAACGCCGCATCGCGAGCCCCTTCACGAACTCGGCCGGCGCCCTCGGCTCACGCTACGGCGAAGACATGGACGCGCGCTCCCACGGCGAGCAGTTCCTCGCCTTCTTCCAGGACCGGCTCGTGCCCGAGGGGCTCTACCTGCTCGACGAACCCGAAGTGCCGCTCTCCCCGGCGCGCCAGCTCACCCTGCTCTCGCTCCTGATCGAGGCCAGCCGCGAAGACGGAAGCCAGTTCCTGATCGCGACCCACTCCCCGATCCTGATGGCCCTGCCGGGTGCGCGCATCCTGTCCTTCGACGAATCGCCGGTGCGCGAGGTCGACTACGAGAGCCTCGAGCACGTGCGGCTCACGCGCGACTTCCTGAACCGGCCCGAGGCCTTCCTCCGGCACCTGTAGGGCGAAGGAACGCCCCGAACGAAGAAGCCCCCGGACCGCAGCGGATCCGGGGGCTTCGCGAACGTTCGCGCGGCGGCCGGCGCTAGTCGGCCAGCGCGTTCGTGTGCGGCACGTAGTCCCGGCAGTACTGCCCGCGAAGACCCGGGCACGCCGAGAGGCCGCCCGGTACCGCCACGCCGGGGATCACCGGCAGGACCACGCTCGAGGGATACGCCGCCGAGTGCGAAACCGAGTGGGTCACGTCCTCCTCGAACTGCAGCACGTCGAACTTCCAGCGGCCCTTGTTGCTTCCCGGCGTCGCGACCGACATGCGCAGCTGCGAACCGGCGCGCAGCACGTGGGCGAAGGGATAGATCTCCACCCGCACGAGCTCCCACTGGCCGGCCGGAAGCGGCGCCTGGTCCGCTTCGAGGTGGGTCTGCTTCGGCTTGAGCTCCGTCGACTCGGCGGCGTCGAGCTTGCGCCGGCTCGCCCGCAGCCAGCCGCTCGTGATGTAGCTCTCCTGGCCATCGGGGCGGACCTCCGAAAGCATCACCTCGAGGTCGGCATCCTCCGCCGTCGACTGGATCCAGAGGTCCGCGCTCGCGTGGCCGAGCAGCACCTTGTCCGCGAGCAGCGGCTCGGACAGCCAGACCGCCTGGCGGCCTTCCTGCCAGGGCAGCCACTGGATGTCCGTGAGTGCCCGCTCGAAGGAGCCGTTCACGTCGTAGGTCTCCTGGCCCTTCTCGTTGTCGTGCTGGAAGGTCGAGGCGGATTCCGCGACGGCCGGCGCGACCGGCGAGAGCGAGCCGTCCTCCTGCAGGTACCAGCGCTCGGCGACGGTCGAGGGCGGCGGCCACTCGCTGACGTCGAACTCGAAGCGCGGCTCCGGGGCACCCGGCGCCGCATCGCCGCCGCCCATCTCGAGGAGGATCCGGCCCTGGGGCTCGGCCTCGTAGGCGGCGAGTGCGTCCGCGTAGCTCATGCCCGTGAAGCGGTCCGGCGGCACCGCCACCGGCGCCCCGAAGATCGCGTCGAACAGGAGCGGCGCGAAGATCTGGATCAGGAACGGCGTCGGCCGCACCTCCTTCGCGACGTAGAAGTCGAGGAAGTTCTTCCACTCCGCGAGCACGACCGGCGAAAAGCCGTCGGCGTGCGCGCCGTTCAGGCCGGTGAAGCGCAGGAGCGGCGCGTTCTCGAAGCGGTTCCAGAGGTCCGGGAAGTGGCCGCCGGTCTGCTCGTCCTGCCACTGACCCACCGTGAAGACCGGCACGTCGATGCGGTCGACGAACGAGCGCGGGTTCAACGGGTCGTAGATCTCGGGCGTGTAGAACTGATTCTCGAAGGCCTTCTCGATGATGTCGACCTTCTGGGAGTGCAGGAGCTGGTTCTCCTCGCAGATCGTGTCACCCCCGTCGACCTGGCCCTGTTCCCAGCCCTGGCCGTAGGGGTCGGCCCGGTTCAGCACCTGCGTCGCCCATTCGACGGCGAAGCCGTCGTTGATGATGCCGCCCGGCCCGAGGGTCGTGTCGGCGCCGGAGATCACCGAAAGCGGCGTGATCGCGGCGAGGCTCGGCGGGTTCGCCTGGGCGGTGAAGAGCTGGCTGATGCCCGGGAAGGAGATCCCGATCATGCCGACCTCGTTGTGCCGCACCCAATCCTGGGCCGCCACGGCCTCGATGATGTCGTAGCCGTCGGTGACCTGGAGCGGCTCGAAGAAGTCGTAGGCGCCGCCCGAGCAGCCCGTGCCGCGCATGTTCACGCCGACCGTCGCGTAGCCGAAGACGCCGGCGATGATGCCCGAGGGGTGGTTCGGCGGGTCGCACAGCACCGGGAAGTCGCCGCAGAAGGGGGTGACGTCGATGCCCGAGATCGGGAGCGACCCGGCCGGCTCCGAGGGCGAGTAGCCCGAGTAGTTCACGAGCGTCGGGTAGGGGCCGTCTTCCACCGGGCCCGGGAGCTGCACGTAGACCGAGAGCTTCGTGCGGTCGCGCATGGTGAGGTAGCCGAAGCCGGGCTCGAGGGTCTGGGCCTCGTAGAACTCCTGGGGCGGCACGCTGCCTTCGACGGCCCGCACCTCGACCGCGGGGGAGATCTCCGAGCCGTCGCCGCTCGCGACGGCGTAGCCGTCGAAGGGCTTCACTTCGCGGAAGATGTGGCTGCCCTGGTAGTCGGCGGTGGCCTCGGCGGTATGTCCGCCGAGCGTGTCGTACAGCACGAGGGCCTGGCCGGGCTCGGCGCCCGTCACGAAGACCTGCTCGAGGCTGCCGCGCACCTTGAAGCTCGCAGCGCCGTAGATCTCGAAGCTCGTCTCGGCCTCGCTGCGGAGCGGCCCGGCGATCGGGTAGGTCACGCGCAGGGTGTGCGGGCCCGGCTCGATGCCGGCGAGGGAACCCTCGACGCGCTGCTGGAAGCGGGTCCACTGGGACGGGTCGACGAGTTCGCCGTCGAGGTAGATCGTCGGGTCCTCGGTGCCGGGGAGCTTGATCACGAAGGTCGCGTCGGTCGCGCCGAGCACGCCCCCGTCGAGGGGCCACTTGAAGGCCAGCTCGTGCTCCGGGATGCAGCCCGAGACGGCGATGGACAAGAACATCGCGAGCAGGGTCCTGGTGAGATTCCGGTTCTTCTGGAGCATGGGTCGTCGCCTTCGCAGCAGGAGGTCGTTGCGTTCGCCAGCACGGACTGGGGCCGAATGGCCCAGACCGGAGCTTAACGTTCGGTAAGTAGGGTCGGCACCGTACTAGAGAGTGGGCTCGACTGTAAAGGGGGTGACGTTTCTTCCCCGTGGGGTGCGCAGGAAGTGCGGGAGACCTGCGTGCCTACTCGAAGCGGGCGCCGATCCGGCCTTCCGTCTGGAGCCGCTTGCGCTGGGCGGGATCGTGGGAGACCACGATCTGGACCTCCGGGTGGGCCTTGTCGAGATCGTGCAGCGCCCGGAACTGGGCGAGCACCGCCCGGCGGTCTTCGTTCAGGAAGTGGTCGGTCACGAGGCGCGGGCGGTAGTGGAGCCGGCGGATCGCGTCCATGTGCCAGGCGACGTCGCCGATGAAGAGGAACTCGTTGCCGTCGGCGAGGGCCACGTAGAGGAGCTGGCTTCCCGGCGTGTGCCCCGCGGCCTTCACCAGCACGACCCCCGGTGCGAAGGCGAGGTACGGCTCGTAGTCGAGGGGATCGCCGGCGCGCAGCACTTCGGGCAGATCCACGGCGTCGAGGCGCGCGGTGTTCGCGAGCTGCTCCTTCGTGAGCCGCAGCCGGCCGGCCAGGGCTTCGGGCTCGGGATGGACGGCGATGCCCCGGATGTGGTCGCCGTGCTCGTGGGTGATGAAGATCGCGTCGGCCCGGGGCAGGGCGGCCTGCACCCGGGCAAAGGCGTCTTCGTGGAAGGGCAGGCCCTCGGCATCCATCTCCGCGTGCATCGCCGCATCGAAGGCGGCGTCGAGGACGAGGAAGCGGTCGGGGAAGACGACCTGGTACGCCTGGTGGACCATGCGGTGCTTCTCGCGCAGGGAGTCGCCCGCGTAGAGCGCGCCGCGCGGGAGCGTCGCCTCGGCGACGAGCTCCGAGCGGATCCGCACCGGCTTCGGCCCCGGGATCGACTCCGCCAGGCGGCGGATCTCGGCGATGTCGAGGGCGTAGGCGCTGCGGACGGGGACGGCCTCGCGCCCGGTCAGGTAGGAGTAGATGCTCGCACTGACGGCGGCGGCCACCGCGAGCACGATCAGGCCGATCCTCATGATTCGCACGCTTGCCTCCTAGGAGCCCTCGTCGAAGAGGCTCGCCATCACCCGGCGCACGAGGAACTTCGAGACGCGATCGAAGACCGGGTTCTCGTAGTACTCGCGGTAGCGCGCGAGCTGGGCGTCGAGATCCGCCCGGGTGTAGAGCCGCCCGTCCGCCACCACGGCGAGGATGTCGTCGAGGCCCGCGAGGTCGAAGGTCGGGTCGCGGCGGAAGACGACGAGGTCGGCGGGGGCGCCCGGCTCGATGCGCCCGAGCTGGGCGACGGGCAGGGATTCCCCCGGAACGGTCGTCGCGGCGGCGAGGGCCGCCTCGGGCCCGAGGCCGGCGTCTTCGGCCAGCAGCCGGATCTCCCGGTGCAAGGCGATGCCCGGCACGATGAAGGCGATCTGGGTGTCCGTTCCGGCGTGAACGGTCGCGCCCGCCTCCACGAGGCGGCCGACGAAGGACGCCACCTTCGGGTAGGCCGCCCGCATCAACGCCGTCCCGGCAGGGGTCCGCTCGCGAAGGAACGGAAGGCCTTCGGTCGGGCTCCAGACCACGTCGGCATAGAAGCGCGGAAGCAGCGACGCGTCGGGCCCCGCTCGCAGCGCTTCGTAGTCGTCGTAGGCGATGCCCCGTTCCGTCGTGACGAGCGTCGGCGTGAAGGCGATGTCGTGCTCGAGCGCAGCGGCCTCGATCCGCGCCGCGCGCTCCTCGTCGAAGTCTTCCCAGGCCGCGAGGATCTCGGGATAGGGTTCCATGCTGCCCGCGACGTCCTGGACGCCGGTCATGTGCTGCACGTCGTCGAGGCGGGCCTCTTCGAAAGGAACGGCACGGGGAACGTGGCCGATCACCGGGAGGCCGTGACGGTTGGCTGCGGCCTGGATCGCTTCGAGCACCTCGGGCGACAGCCGGTCGTAGACCTTGATGCAATCCCAACCCGCGGTGGCCACCTCGACGACGGCGGCGGTGGCTTCTTCGGGCGTCGTCACGACGCGCGAGTTCGGCCAGATCGGTTCGGGCCCGTCGAAGAACGGTCCGCAGGCAAAGCTCCGGGGGCCGGGGTAGGCGCCGCCGGCTACGCCCTCCCGCACGGGCGTCGAGCTCGTCCCGTCGGTATCGCCGGCGTCGCGCACGGTCGTCACGCCGTGGTAGAGGAAGAGGAAGGCGGCGATCTCCACCTGACGCAGTCCCGTGTCGGGCGGGAAGTGGACGTGCATGTCGATCAGACCGGGCAGGACGTAGGCCGCGTCGTAGGGGTCGTTGATCACGGCGCCCGTCGAACGCTCGAGCGAGACGATGCGGCCTCCTTCGATCGCGATCCGCTGGTTGGGGACACGCCCCTCACCGGGCTGGATGACCGTGACGTTTCGGAGAAGTGCGCCCTGCTCCGGCAGGGCCAACGGCGCCGGCGGCATGAGCGCGCGGTAGAAGAAACCTCCCGCGACGACGAGGGAAACCAGGAACACGAGGAGGAGTCGCAGCATGGCGGCACTCTAGCAGGGTGCGGGATCGCGCTCGGCCGGAGTGCCGGGGCCGTGGCGGCGCCCTCGGAGCCCGCTAGCGTCTCGGCATGTCACCCGAATCCCTTCGCGCCCGCGTCAAGGACGTCCACGAAACGCTCGAGCGAGGCGAGCCGCTGACCCCGGAGCAGCGGGCGCGCCTCGACGCCGTGCTCGAGGAGGTCGAAGGCCGGCTCGAAGCGGAGCGTCCGGACTCCGACGAAGAGGACTCCCTGGTCGAGCGGGTTCGCGAAGCGGGCCTCCAGTTCGAGGAGTCGCATCCGAACCTGACGGCCGCCGTCGGCGCCGTGGCCGACGCGCTCGCGCGGCTCGGCATCTAGACCGCGGGCCGAGGGGTGACCCGCACTCCGCTCCTCCTTCTCCCGCTCCTGCTCGCCGCCTGCGGGCAGCCGGAAGTCCCTCGCGTGCCGCGCGCGTGCAGCCAGATCGCGAACTCCTTCGTGCTCATCGCGAGCCAGCGGGAGCGCGGGGCCACGCTCGAAGCGCAGCGGGCGGTCGCCCGGGAGGCCGCCAAGTCCAAGGCCGGCCTCGCCCACTGGTTTCGCGTGATCGATCTCGTCTACCGCTACGACGACGCGAGCCCCCGGGAGATCGGTGCCACCGTGCTCGACCACTGCACCGTCGACGAACGCGGACGCGCGAGCATCGCGACGCTCTGGCCCGCGCGGGCCGTCTCCTCGGGTCCGAGATGATCGCCGGCGCCCGCTACGTCCACACCAACCTGATCGCCGCGGACTTCCATCGGCTGGCCCGCTTCTACCAGGACGTGTTCGGCTGCGAGCCCGTCCCGCCCGAACGCGACTACACGGGCGCGGATCTCGACGCGGCGACCGCGATCTCCGGGGCGCGCCTGCGTGGTCTGCACCTCCGGCTTCCGGGCGGCGGCCCGGACGGCCCGACCCTCGAGATCTTCCAGTACGAACCGGACCAGCCCTCCGGCGACGACGCCCCGAACCGGCACGGCTACGGCCACATCGCCTTCGCCGTCCCCTCCGTTCCGGCCGCGCGCGAGGAGGTGCTCGCCGCCGGCGGCCGTGCCATCGGCGAGGTCGTGACCTCGGTCTCGAGCGATGGGAGGCGCGTCCAGTGGTGCTACCTGCGCGACCCGGAGGGCAACGTGGTCGAACTCCAGGCCTGGCTCGACTGAAAGGGCCGCGCCTCCGCGAACGGCCGGGTGGTATGATCGGCCCATCGCCCCGAATGCCAGGAGGAACGTGCGATGTCCATGACCGGCCGGTGCTATTGCGGGAACCTCGAGTACGAAGTCGAAGGCGACCCCGTCTTCAAGGGCCAGTGCCACTGCCGCGAGTGCCAGTACGTCTCGGGCGGCGCCCCGAACATGGCGCTCGGCATGGCGGACGCGGGCTTCCGCTACACGAAGGGCACGCCGAAGGTCTACCAGCGTGCGGACCTCGACTCGCCCGTCGCCCGGGAGTTCTGCGGCGACTGCGGAACCCAGATCGCGAGCCGCCCGCCGAGCATGGGCGGCACCGTGATCCTGAAGGTCGGCACCCTCGACGATCCGAGCGTCTTCGGCCAGCCGCAGATGGCGATCTACCTGTGCGACAAGCAGCCCTTCCATCAGGTCCCGGAAGGCATCGCCACCTTCGACCGCGTCCCGGGCTGAACGCCGCGCGGCGGTACCCGCGCGAGCCCGACGCACCGAGGAAACCCCGATGACCGCTCCGAAGGTTCGCCTGCTCGGGCCCGAGGACGCCGAGGCGTTCTGCGCCCTTCGCCGTGAGGCCCTCGAAGACGCCCCCCTCGCGTTCCTGAGCTCGCCCGAGCAGGACGCCGGGCTCGACCCGGACGTTGCCCGCGAACGCCTCGCGGCGAACGCGGACGCGAAGGTCTTCGCGGCGATCGACGCGGACGGCAGCCCGTGCGGAATGATGGGCGTCCGGCGCGAGGACGCCCTGAAGGCCCGCCACAAGGCGATCGTCTGGGGCGCCTGGGTCCGGCCGGGCGCGCGCGGCGCGGGCGTCGGCGCGGCGCTGGTCGAGGCGGCGATCGAAGCGGCGCGCGGGATGGAGGGCGTCGACTGGCTCCACCTCTCCGTCGCCTCGACGGCGGTCACGGCGCGGCGACTCTACGAGCGTGCCGGCTTCGAGGCCTGGGGGACCGAGCCCGACGCCCTACGCGCCGGAGGCGGCTCGGCCTCGGAGACCCACATGGCGCTCGACCTTTCGGAGACGAACCCCGAGGCGTTGCTCTCCTTCTGGTTCGGAGCCTGCGAACACTCGGCCGAGGCCTTCGGGGAGCGCGTGAGGCTCTGGTTCGGCGGCAGCGCGGAGCTCGACCGCGCCCTCGCCCGGCGCTTCGCGCACCTCCCCGAACTCGCGATGTCCGGAGAACTCGCGGCGTGGGAGGAAGCCCCGCGCTCGGCGGTCGCCCTGGTGATCGCCCTCGATCAGCTGCCACGGAACCTGCGGCGCGGAAGCGGCGAGGCCTTCGCCTGCGACGCCCGAGCGGCCGAGGTGGCGGAGCGCGCCATCGCACGCGGCTTCGACGAGCGCGTCTCCCCGGCGCTCGCCGCCTTCCTCTACCTCCCCTTCGAGCACGCCGAAGACCTCGCGCTCCAGGACCGCTCGGTCGCCTGCTTCGAACGGCTCGTCCCGCGGGCGAGCGAAGCGCTCCGGCCGCAGTTTTCGGACTTCGTCGGCTACGCCGAGCGACACCGCGCGGTGATCACGCGCTTCGGCCGCTTCCCCCATCGCAACGGCCCGCTCGGCCGCGAGGCCACCGCCGAGGAAGAAGCCTGGCTCGCTGCCGGCGGCGACGACTTCTCGGGAAGCCACCTCGAAGAAGAGGGCTGACCGTGCACGTTCCCCCTGAGGTCGAAGCGCTTCTCTCGAGCTGCATCGAGGGCGTACAGCGCAGGCTCGGCAAGAACGTCCTCGGCCTCTACCTGCGCGGCTCCCTGGCAACCGGCGGGTTCGATCCGGCAACGAGCGACATCGACCTCGCATGCGTGACGCAGCGGCGCATCGACGAAGCGGAGTTCGAAGCGCTCTCCGTCTGGCACGAAGACCTCTCCCGAGAACACCGACCCTGGGGCTGGCACCTCGAGTGCGTCTACTTCGACCGAGAAGCAGCGCGCACCTTCACACCCGGCGAACTCCACGCAACCCGGGCTCGGGGCGAGCCCCTCGCGTGGCTCCCGCACGAAGCGAACTGGATCTTCGAGCGTGCGACGCTGCACACACACGGACGCGCCCTGCTCGGCCCGCCAGCCACGGTGTGGTTTCCGCCCCTACCCCCCGACGAACTCGCACGAGCTGCGCGACAGCGCGCGAGGGAGTGGCTCGTCTGGAGCCGGCACCCGGACGATCCGCAGGTGTTCGGAGGGCGGCGGCGCCATCAGGCCTACGTCTTCGAGACGCTCTGTCGCGCACTCCACACCGCCGAGACGGGAACGCTCGCGACGAAACCCGACGCGGTCGCGTGGGCACGAGAGAACCTACCCGCTGCGTGGCGCGCCCTCGCAGATCGGTCGCGAAGCTGGCGCACCGACGATACGATCGATCCGGCGCCGGCCGAGGAAGTCGCTGCTTTCATCCGCTACGTCGCGGAGCGCACGGGAGAACCGAGCATGCCGAACGAGTCCACGCTCCCCCGCCCGCGGCCGACCGCGGAGCTCGAAGCGGGGCTCGAAGAGGTCCGGCGCTCGCCGCGCGCCGAGGGCACGCTGCGCCTGATCGTGCGGCGGCCGGAGCCCGAAGCGCGCGAGGTCGTCGAAGCGGCCGAGCTCGATGCGGAGGTCGGCCTGGTCGGGGATTGCTGGAAGCGGCGCGGCAACCCGAAGCGCCCGGACGGCCAGGCCCACCCCGAGACGCAGCTCACCCTGATGAACGCGCGCGCGGCGGCCCTGATCGCCGGCGAAGAGGCGCACTGGCCCCTGGCGGGGGATCAGCTCTACGTGGACTTCGACCTCTCGAGCGAGCACCTGCCGCCCGGAACCCGACTCACGATCGGACCGGCGCAGGTCGAGGTCACCCCCGAACCCCACGCCGGCTGCATCAAGTTCGTCCGGCGCTTCGGCAAGGACGCCATGCGCTTCGTCAACTCGACGGAGGGGATGGCGATGCGGCTTCGCGGCGTGAACACGCGCGTGCTGCGCGGGGGCGCCATCCGGGTCGGCGACGCCATCGTCAAGGAACCGGCGGAGGGCTAGCCGGTGGCGGAGGCTCCCCTTCCCGAAAGGCCCCCGCTCCTCGGCGGCTTCGGAGCGGCGCTCGCCGCCGCCGCGGTCGCCGACCAGGCCACCAAGCTCGCGGCGATCCGCTGGCTCGAGGGGTCGCCGCCGATGGCCTGGCTCTCCGACTTCGTTCGCATCGCGCTCGTCCCGAACCCGGGCGGCTTCATGAGCTTCGGCGCGGGCCTCCCCGAGGACGCGCGGTTCTGGATCTTCGCCGTGGCCGTGCCGTGCTCCCTCGCCCTGGTGTGCTTCTGGATGCTGCGCGACCCCCTCACCACCCCGCGCATGGCCGTCGGGCTCGGCCTGGTCGCCGGCGGCGGAATCGGGAACTGGCTCGACCGCGTGATCCACGGCGCGGTCACGGACTTCGTGAGCGTCGGGTACGGCATCCTCCGCACGGGGTACTTCAACCTCGCCGACGTCCTGATCTTCGCGGGGATCGGCCTGCTGGCCCTCGGCCTCCGGCGAAGCCCGCCCGAGACCCCCGCGCCACCTCCGTGATACGGTGCCCGGGCCGAACGCAAGCCCATCCGGGCCGAACGGAGGCCCCATGTTCGACCTGTCGAATCTGCACCCCCTGGCGATCCTGATCTCGACCGTCGTGGCCGGCGGCCTCGGCGCCGCGTGGTACTCCCCGGCCCTGTTCGGCCCCGCCTGGATGGCCGAACTCGGCGAGACGGAAGAGACGCTCGCGCCTTCGGGCACCGCGATGGGAGGAAGCATCTTCTCGTGCTTCGTCGCCGCCGTCGCGGTCGACCTGCTCGTCGTCGCGACCGGAACCACCACCGCCTTGGCGGGCGCGGCCCTCGGCGCGCTGCTCGGCTTCGGCATCGTCGCGATGACCATGCTCTCCGACGCCCTCTTCTCCGGCTGGAGCCGGACGCTCTACGTCATCCAGATGAGCTACCGGGCGATCTATCTCGTGCTGATGGGTGCGATCTGCGGTGCCTTCGCCGGCTGAGCGATTGACGCGTTTCGTCCTGCTCGGCTCGGCGCTGGCCTTCGGCGGGATCGGGTTCGCCTTCCTGCTGGCGCCGAGCGCCATGGCCGCCCACGTCGACGTTTCCCTCGCCGGCGCGACCGCGGACAACGACGTGCGCGCGGTCTACGGCGGCCTCCAGCTCGGCGTCGCGGCGTTCCTCGTGATCTCGGCCGGACGGCCCGCGTGGTACCGGCCCGCCCTCGCGCTCCAGCTCCTGACCTTCGGCGGGCTCGCCCTCGCTCGTTTCGTCAGTGGCTTCATCGTCGGGGTCCCGGCCCCGCTCGGCCTGGCCCTTCACGCCGCCGAACTCGGCGGATTCGCCCTCGGCGCCGTCGCCTGGCGCCAGCTCGCACGGGAGGCAGCATGATCGAGACGCTCCCCATCCTCGGTTCGGTCCTCACCCTCGGACTCGGCCTGCTGGGGCTCCTCCGGCCGGACCAGGCCGCGGCCTTCACGAGCATGGCCCCCGTGGGCCTCGTCGGCCGCTCGGAGATCCGCGCGACCTACGGAGGCTTCTTCGTCGCCCTCGGAGCCTGCGGGCTCGCGATGAACCAACCGGCCGTCTGGACCGTATTAGGGCTGGCGTGGCTCGGCGCCGCGGCCGGCCGGGCCTTCTCGGCCGTCGTCGACGCGAGCCGCGAAGCCAAGAACTTCGGGGGCATCGCCTTCGAGGCCGCGATCGGGCTCACCCTGCTGGCACCCCTCGCACTCGGCTAGGAAGGAGACGCCCCATGCTCGGATTCCTGCTGCGCATGGCCATCACGGCCGCCGGCCTGTGGCTGGCCGCGCGCCTCGTCCCCGGCGTCGAGATCGCCGACGCGCGCACCCTGGCCCTCGCCGCCCTGCTGCTCGGCTTCGTGAACGCCTTCGTGCGGCCGATCGCCATCTTCCTGACGCTACCGATCACGCTGCTCACGCTCGGCCTCTTCCTCTGGGTCGTGAACGCGGGCATGCTGGGCCTGGTGGCGTGGCTGCTCGAGGACTTCCGGATCGCGGGCCTCGGCTCGGCGCTCATCGCCTCGCTGATCGTCGGCGTCACCGGCTGGTTCGCCTCCTGGACCGTGGGCCCGAAGGGCCGCTACGAGGTGATGGTGGTTCGCCGCCACGGCTAGTCCGGGTGCAATTTTCCCGCTGCGTCACGGCACGCCGTAGCGCGCAGCGTTTTCGGAGGACGAGATGGGCATCATTTCCTGGATTCTGATGGGGCTTCTGGTCGGCGCCCTCGCCAAGTGGATCATGCCGGGCAAGGACCCGGGCGGCCTCGTCGTGACCATGCTGATCGGCGTGGCCGGGGCCTTCGTTGGCGGGTTCCTGGCTTCCTTCCTCGGGATCGGCACCGTGACCGGCTTCAACGTCGGAAGCGTCGCGATCTCCGTCGGGGGCGCGCTGCTGCTCCTGTTCGGCTACCGCCGGCTCACCTAGGCGGACCCGGAGACCCACCGAGCCGTTTTGGCGCACCGGCCGCACCTCACCGGGGCCGGTGCGCACGGCCGGCCCCCGGCGAAGAGCCCTTATTGATTGGTGGGTCAGTTCCCCGCGCACCCCCTCGTTGGCAGTGCGCAGGGCGTTGCCCTAGCCTTTCCCGAGCCCTCAGGAAACTGCCTGCTCCGGTCGAGTCAACCTCCATCCAGACGGTCCGGTTCCAGAGTGCGCTGCACGAGCACGGGGCTCGTGCGGTTCGATCGTCGGTGTTGCGTTCGCTCGAAGCGGGTGCGCACCAACCGAAAGCCCGCAGGATGAACGCCTCGGGCGGAGTCTGTTTGTGAAGAAGATCTATGTCGGCAACCTCCCCTGGGCCACCACGGACGCGGACTTGAAGGAGTTGTTCGCGACCTACGGTGAGGTGGCTTCGGCCTCCGTCATTACCGACCGTGAGACGGGTCGATCCCGCGGCTTCGGCTTCGTCGAGCTCGACGACGCTGGCGTCGACAAGGCCATCGCCGAGCTGGACGGCCGCGACTACGGCGGACGCCCGCTGCGCGTGAACCCGGCTCTCGAGAAGCGCCGCAACTAGCGATCCAAGGATCGCCCGCGCGAGAACGGTCCGTTCGAGAGAACGGTCCAGTTCCGCGCGGGCTCCTCGCTTCCCTTCCGCAAGCGCCCATGAGCGACGCGAAGCACGACCGCGCCGCCAGATCCTACTGGCGCGCCAACCTGCGACTGCTGCTTTCGCTGCTCGTGGTCTGGTTCGTCTCTTCCTTCGGACTCGGGATTCTCTGGGTCCGCCCCTTGAACGAGTTCCAGCTCGGCGGTTTTCCGCTCGGCTTCTGGTTCGCCCAACAGGGCGCGATCGTCATCTTCGTGGTGCTCGTCCTGATCTACGCGGTGTGGATGGACCGGCTCGAGCGGCGCATGCCGCCGCCGCCGGAAGCGCCCAAGCGCCGGTGGGACGACTAGCCGCGTGGACATCCAGAGCTGGACCTACCTGATCGTCGGCGCGACCTTCGCCCTCTACATCGGCATCGCCATCTGGAGCCGGGTGCAGACGACGCGCGGGTTCTACGTCGCGGGCCAGGGCGTGCCGGCCATCGCGAACGGCCTCGCCACCGGCGCCGATTGGATGAGCGCGGCCTCGTTCATCTCGATGGCCGGCCTGATCTCGTTCATGGGCTACGACGGGACGATCTATCTGCTCGGCTGGACCGGCGGCTACGTCCTGCTCGCGCTGCTGCTCGCGCCCTACCTGCGCAAGTACGGGCGCTTCACCGTCCCGGAGTTCGTCGGCGACCGCTACTACTCCCAGGCCGCGCGCGTCGTCGCCGTGGTCTGCGCGATCTTCATCTCCTTCACCTACGTCGCGGGCCAGATGCGCGGCGTCGGCGTCGTGTTCTCGCGCTTCCTCGAAGTGGACATCGACACCGGCGTCTACATCGGGATGGCCCTCGTCTTCCTCTACGCGACCCTCGGCGGCATGCGCGGGATCACCTACACCCAGGTGGCCCAGTACTGCGTGTTGATCGTGGCCTACTGGATCCCGGCCGTCGCGATCTCCATGAAGATGACGGGCAACCCGATCCCGCAGCTCGGCTTCGGCTCGGAGCTCGTCGAGGGCGAGCGGGCCGGCGTGTTCCTGCTCGAGGCGATCGACGGCATCCACCGCGATCTCGGCCTCCCCGAGTACACGGGCGCCTTCGTCGCCGGCAAGAAGTCGATGGTCGACATGCTGGCGATCACCGTGGCGCTGATGGTCGGGACGGCGGGGCTGCCCCACGTGCTGATCCGCTTCTACACGGTGAAGTCGGCGCGGCTCGCGCGCTGGAGCGTCATGTGGGCGCTGCTGTTCATCGCCCTGCTCTACACGACGGCGCCGGCCGTGGCGGCCTTCGCGCGGGTCAACCTGATCCAGACGCTCCACGAACGGCCCGTCGAGGAAGCCCCGGAGTGGTTCCGCAACTGGGAAGCCACCGGGCTGATCACCTTCACGGACCGCAACGGCGACGGGCTGATCCAGTACGGCGAAGACCCGGCGACGCGCGAGCTCGAGATCGACCGCGACATCATGGTGCTCGCGAACCCGGAGATCGCCGAGCTCCCGGCCTGGGTCGTCGCCCTCGTCGCGGCCGGCGGGCTCGCCGCGGCACTCTCGACCGCCGCAGGCCTCCTGCTCGTGATCTCTTCCTCGGTCTCCCACGACCTCATGAAGTCGATCTTCAATCAGGGCATGAGCGAGGCGCGCGAGCTCTTCTACGCCCGCGCGGCCGCCGGCGCCGCGGTGCTCGTGGCGGGCTGGTTCGGCATCCACCCACCAGACTACGTGGCCGCGGTCGTGGCCTTCGCCTTCGGCCTCGCGGCGGCGAGCTTCTTCCCGGTGCTCGTGCTCGGCGTGTTCAGCAAGCGCGTCACCAAGGAAGGCGCGATCGCCGGCATGGTCGCCGGCATCGGCTTCACCGCGGGCTACATCGTCTGGTTCAAGATCCTCGGCCGCGGGGGTCCCGAAGACTGGTGGTTCGGCATCAGCCCGGAGGGCATCGGGACCCTCGGCATGCTTCTGAACTTCGCCGTCACTCTCACGATCACGCGCTTCACGCCGCCCCCGCCGCGGGAGGTGCAGGCCCTGGTCGAAGAGATCCGGCTCCCGAGCCGGGAGGGCTGACCGAAGCCCTCTCAAGCCCTTTCGCGCGCCGTCCGATTCTGTCGGCATGCCGAGCTTCATGGCGTTCGCGGTCGCGACGGTCTCCGCCTGGCTGGTGAAGGGCATGCTGCCCGCACCGGAAGGCGTCGCGCTGCCGACGCTCCTCGCCGGGATCTTCTGGATCCTGACCTTCTACTTCGTGCGGCGTTGGTTCGCGGAGCTGCGCCCGGACTAGACGGGACGGGGCTCTCGCGGGAAGCGAAGGTCCATCGGCAGCGAGTCCAGGCGAGGCAATCGAGCGGAGGCCCCTGCTCACTCCGAACCGCGCGGCGATCCCGCGGGCTTCCGGCGCCGCACCGCGACGCTGGGTTCCCGGGGTCCGGCTTCGACGCGGCCGGACGGGGGGCTCAGGGCTCTCGCCGGCCGCCCGAACGACCCGGCCCTCGCCACCGATGGACCCCGAGAGTATGAACCTCGCGGACGAGGAATGGGAGAACTACGCGCGCCGATCGATGACGCTTCCGCATCGCGCGGCGGTGGGCCTGCGCGGCCGACACTCGATCGGATCGCTTGCGGATCGAAGGCTTGGGGGGTCTGCCTGCGGATGGCAGGGATGGATCCGGATGGATCGGGGAATGGGGTAGCGCCAGCCGGCCAGATGGTTCGGTCTCCCCCTCCCGGAATTCCTCACCGTCCCACGCCGTTTTCAGCCGACGCCACCCCTCCCCAACACGGTCGCGCGCACACCCCCGATGCGGGCCTGGGGGTGCTACGTCGCGCTCCCTCTATGCGCGCGCTGCCGATCCCCGCGCCCGGCCGTGGCGAGCGCGCGCGTCACTCCGCGCGGCGGCCCCGACGGGACCTCCGGGCGGAGTCGAAAAAGCGATGGGTTGGCGCCGCAGCTGCGCCGGGGGCGCGCCGGGGCGACGGAGGGGGTGGCTCATGCGGACCTCACGAGACGGCCGCACGGAATCATGCGCACCTGCTCGATCCAGATTCCTTTGCGGAAGTCGCGCCCGGCGACTTGAGGTGAAAACGCAACATTTGCCCTTCTCAGGAATTCTCGAATAATTCCCGGCGGTTGGGGGCCCATCGCCGCCACCTGGAGGAACCCATGCCCTTCGCTCGGACCCTGCTCGCCAGCCTCGCCTGCGTCGCCCTCGCGGCCTGCAGCCCGCCGGAACCCTCGGAGCAAGCGGAGGCCGGCGACGATTCGGGCGCCGTCCTCGCCACCCTGAACGGACGGGAGATCCGCGAGGCCGACCTCGAGGAGTGGATCCGCGACGAGCTGTACGCGAACGCGACCGCGGACAAGGACGAAAGCGCGCTCTTCGAGTTCCAGAGCGAATCCCTCGACCGCATGATCGACGACCAGCTCATCGCCGCCGAGCTCGAGGCTCGTGGAACGGACCTCGAAGGCCTTCAGCGAGAGATCGTCGGCGAGATCTCGATCAGCGACGCCGAGGTCGAGACCTTCTTCGAAACCAACAAGGAGCGCATGGGCTCGCAGACGCTCGAGACGATCGGGCCGCGCATCCGCGAGTTCCTCGCACAGCAGACGCGGGGGCAGGCCTGGCAGAAGTACGTCGCGGGCCTGCGCGAGGCGGCGAGCGTCGAGGTCACCCTCGTGGCGCCGCGCGCCGAAGTCGCCGCGGTCGGCCCGGCCCTCGGGCCCACGGACGCGCCGGTCACCATCGTCGAGTTCAGCGACTTCAACTGCCCCTTCTGCCAGCGCGTCCTGCCGACGATCAAGACCCTGCGCGAGCGCTACCCCGAGCAGGTACGCATCGTGTTCCGCCACATGCCCCTCGCCATGCACCCGCGCGCGCGGCCCATCGCCGAGGCCTCCGTGTGCGCCGACGAGCAGCACCTCTTCTGGCCCTTCCACGATCAGGTCTTCGCCGACGGCCGGGCCATGGACGACGCCACGATCCGCGCCACCGCCGAAACCGCCGGACTCGACCTCGCGGCCTTCGACGCCTGCCTCGCAGCCGGCCGCGCGGCGAGCGTGGTCGACCGCGACATGGCCGATGCCCGGGCCCTCGGCGTGACGGGTACCCCGGCCTTCTTCGTGAACGGGATCCGGCTCTCGGGCGCACGACCGGTCGAAGACTTCGTCGAGCTCATCGAAGAAGAGCTCGCGGGCGGGAGCGAGGCCGACGCCTCCTAGAGCCGGTCTCTAGACGGCCAGGCTCGCGGCGCGGCCCGCGCGGCGGCCGAAGTACGTTCCGTCGGCGAGGGAAAGACCGCTCACGTAGCCCTGCGCAGGCAGGCCCGAGACCGAACGCCCCGCGGCGTAGAGGCCCGGCACCGGCGTGCCCGCCTCGTCGAGCACGCGCCCTTCGACGTCCGTGCACAGGCCGCCGAGGGTGAAGGCCGCGTAGATCGCGCCCTCGACGGTGCAGTCGAGCGCTCCGAGCGGCGGCGAGCGCAGCGGCACCAGATAGTCGGCGCGCTTTCCGAACAGCGGATCCTCTCCGCGCGCCGCGTGGGCATCGTAGAAGCCGAGCGTCGCTTCGAGCGCGGCCGGGGCGATGCCGAGCTCCCGCGCGAGCTCCGCCGGCGTCTCCCCCGTCGCCACGACGGGCATGCCGGCCATCGGACGCTCGTGGACGGCGTCGTCGACGATCAGATGGACACGGCCCTCCTGGCGGAGCAGCGCCTGCTCGCCGACCCGGCCGTAGTACGCATCCTCGTTGATGAAGCGCTGGCCGGCGGCGTTCACGAGCACGCCGCGCTTGAGCCCCTCGGGCGGGTAGTAGGGCAGGGAGATCGAGCCGGCATCCATGCGTTTCGTGGCGCCGCCCGCGGCCGCGCCGAGCTCGATGCCGCTGCCGTCGTCGCCCTCGCAGCCGATCCGCACCTTGCAGCGCAGCAGCTCGGGCGCGTGGCGCTCGATCATCGCGCGGTTCTGGATGAAGCCGCCCGCCGCGAGCACGACGCCGCCCCGGGCGCGCAGGAAGAAGGTCTCGCCGGCGCGGCGCAGCGCGACCCCGACGACGCGGCCGTCGTCGGCCTGCACGAGCCCCACGACGCGGGAATCGCTCGCGACCGGGATCGCGGCCGCCGAAACCGCCGCGAGCAGGCACTCCATCAGGAGCCCGCCGGCGGCCCCGGGGCGCGCCGGACAGTGGCCGCGCGGCGCGGGCCGCGCGATGCGGCGAAAGGGCTCCGCGTCCTCGCCGCCCGAGTAGATCAAGCCGTCGTCGGTCGGCGGCTCGATCCCCGTCCCCGGGTAGAAGCTCTCGCGGAAGGGGACGCCGCGCGCGACGAGCCAGTCGAAGTGCGCGACCGCGCCCTCCGCGAAGTCCGCGATCTTGGCTTCGTCCGGAGCGGGCCCGCAGGCCGCCTGCAGGAAGCGCGCGAGACTCTCGGCGTCGTCCTCGAAGCCGCACGCTCGCTGCACGCGCGTCCCTCCGCCGAGGTAGATCAGGCCCCCCGAGAGCGCCGAGGTGCCGCCCCCGGCGCCCGCGCGCTCGAGCACGAGCACGCGACGGCCGGCCTGGGCCGCTTCGAGCGCGGCACTCGCTCCGGCACAGCCGAGGCCGACCACCACGACGTCGGCCTCGTCCGCGAAGGAAGGGACGTCGGAGAGTGCATGGACCGTGGCAGGCTGACTCATGGGATCCGGATCGGGCTCGGGGGAACACCCGAGGGCCTCAAGCTACAGCGCCGCGTGACCGAACGCACAGGAGGAACCCAGCCGGGCGCAGACCCATTCTGGTCGGACGCTTGGAGACGTGGTGAGCGACGCAGCAGCCTTCACACTCGTCTGTGATCACCTGGAACGCTCGACGGGACTGGACCGGCGCGCGGCGCGGGGAACGGTGCGGCTCGCGTTGAAGGAAGCGGGCTTCGACTCCGAGTCCGTGAGCCCGCGTCAGATGCGCGGCGTGGTGAAGGGCATCCTGCCGACGGAGCTCCACGCCCTGCGGATCGAGGACGTCCCGGGGCACACGCAGTCCCTGCTCGGACGACTCAAGCGGCTCGAAGCGCGAGCGCAGATCGCACCGGCGGTCTGAAGCAGCTCAGCCGAACTCAGCCAAAGCGGCGCGAGAGCAGCACCGCCGCGACCAACAGGACGAGCAGGACCAGCCAGCCGACGAGGCCGCGGCGCGCGCTCGCCTTGGCGCGTTCGGCCTGCCACCAGTACCGCGGCCGCATGCCCTTGGCGATCAGCGTCGCCATGCTGACGAGGTTCAGGCCGGCGACGTTCGCCGCGACGAGCGCGATCGCCCCCGTCCCTTCGCGCCACAGGCCGTTGCCGAAGAACAGGCCGCTCGCGACGGTGGGGGGCAGGATCGCGACGGCGACCATCACGCCGATCAGATAGGTGGGCGCGCCGCTCGTGTAGGCGAGAGCGCCGGCGCAGCCGGCGGCGAGGGCGAGCAGGAGGTCGAGCAGGCCGACGCGCGTCCGCGCGGCGAGCTCCGGGACGTTCGGGTCGACCGTGAAGAAGAAGCCGGCCAGGAAGGCGGTACCGAACGCGAGGGTGACCCCCGCGAGGTTCGTGCGCATCGCCGCCCGGGTGAGCTCGCGGTCGCCGAGCGTGAGGCCGAGGGCGAGGGCCACGTTCGGACCGAGCAGCGGCGCCACCACCATCGCGCCGATCACCGCGGCGACGTTGTTGGTGACCAGCCCGATGGCGGCCACGATCGTCGAGAGCAGGGTCATGGCCAGGAAGTCCGTCGAGAGGACGGCGCCGTCGCTGATCTTCGCGTAGATCTCCTCGCGCGAGACGCCGGCGGCCGAGGCCACGGCCTTGCGGTCCTTCGAACTGTCGCTGGCCCGAGGCCGGGGCAGGGTGGCTTCGAGGGGGAGGACCAACACCCGGAAGTGCGGGTTCGTGTGGAAGCGGTCGTGCAGGGCATCGAGCGCCTTGCCGCTCCGGCTCCTGCCGACCACCGCCCGGAGCACGGCATCGCCGTGGTGGCCCGGCTCCTGCCAGACCGCGTGGGCGCCCACCTCCCGGAGGGTCGCCTCGGCGTCGTCGCACAGGTGCTCGGGGACGAAGGCTTCGATCAATCGCAGCGCCATGGGCCCGGAGATTGGCGGTTGGCACGCGAGGCGGCAACGCGTGAGCAGCCCACCGGCAGATCCCCGAGGCCGGGGCGCCGCCAGGAGCGGCCCGGATCCGGGCCCCCCGGCGCTGAACGGCAGCCGAATCGGCCCCACCCGGGCCGCAGGTTTTGCCCCAGGCCGACCGATACGGCCTCCATGGAAGATGCCACCCCGAAGGCGCGGCCCGCCCAGGCCGCGAGCGTCGAGGCCCAGCCTCGCAGCGCCGAAACTCAGCCGCGAGCTGCAGAAGTCCCGAACGTCCCCGACCTCCGGCCGCCGCTCGGCCTGCTCGACCTGCTCGGGATCCTCACGACCCACGAACTCCTCTCCGCGGACCAGGCCAAGGACATCGAGGTCCGCTCGGCGACCCTGCGCAGCCGGGTCCTGCGCGACCGCATCGGCTCCGTCCGCTCCCCGGCCGCCGCGCGCTACGACGTCTCTCCGGCCGAGATCGTCGCGGCCGCGGGCGCGCCGCACCCGAAATGGCCGGACCGCGCCATCGACGAAGACCTGATCGCCGAGGCCCTCGCCGGCGCAGCCTCACTCCCGTACCTGAAGATCGACCCGCTCCAGCTCGACAACGAGCTGATCTCGAAGACGCTCTCGCGCCCGTTCGCGCGGCGGCACGTCGTCGTGCCCGTCGGCAAGCGCGGGGAGACCGTGACCCTCGCCGTGGCGGACCCGATGGATTCGGGCCTTCGGGAGAACCTTCGCCAGGCGGTCTCGGCGCCGATCGAGTACGTCGTCTCCTCGAAGCGCGACATCCTCGCCACGATCGACCGCGTCTACGGCTTCCGGAAGTCGGTCGACCTCGCACGCGGCGAACTCGGCGAGTCCGGCCGTTCGGATGCGCTCGTCGCCCTCGTCGAGGTCCGGAGCAACGACGAGCTCGACGGCAAGGACGACGAGTACGTCGTCGCGGCCGTCGACTACCTGCTGAACTACGCCTTCGACCAGCGCGCCTCGGACATCCACCTCGAGCCCCGCGAGGAAGACGCCCTCATCCGCTTCCGGATCGACGGCGTGCTCCACGAGATCGAGACCGTGCCCTACAGCGTGCTCGCCGCGATCTCCTCGCGCGTGAAGGTCATGGCCCGCATGAACATCGCCGAGCGGCGCCGCCCCCAGGACGGACGCATCAAGACCTTCCGCGGCGACCGCGAAGTCGAGCTGCGCGTGGCGAGCCTGCCGACGGCCTTCGGCGAGAAGCTCGTCATTCGCATCTTCGACCCGACCATCCTGCTGAGCGACCTCGAAGACCTGGGCTTCACCACCCACGACCGCGAACAGTTCGAGCGCTGGGTGACCTCGCCTTCGGGTCTCATCCTCGTGACCGGCCCGACCGGAAGCGGCAAGACGACGACGCTCTACTCGACGCTCCGCTACCTCTCGGGCCCGGACACCAACATCACCACCATCGAGGATCCGATCGAGATGGTGGACCCGCGGCTCTCGCAGGTGCAGGTGAACGCCCAGATCGACATCACCTTCGCGAGCGCCCTGCGCTCCATGCTGCGCCAGGACCCCGACGTGATCATGGTCGGCGAGATCCGCGATGCCGAGACCGCGCAGATGGCGGTGCAGGCCGCGCTGACGGGCCACCTCGTCTTCTCGACCGTCCACACGCGGGATTCGGCGGGCGCGGTGACGCGGCTCCTCGACCTCGGCGTCGAGCGGTTCCTGCTCTCGAGCGTGCTGCGCGGCATCCTCGCCCAGCGGCTCGTCCGCAAGGTCTGTCCGCGGTGCGGCGTCGAGGGAACGCTGAACCCCGACCAGGTGAACGCCCTCGGCATCAAGGTGCCCGTCGAGCGGCGCGACCGGCTGCGCGTGAAGTGGGGCGAAGGCTGCGTCGATTGCCGCCACACGGGCCTGTTCGGCCGAAGCGGCGTCTTCGAGATGCTCGACGTCGGGCGCCGCGTGCGCGCCCTGATCAACGCCGGCAAGGATGCGAACGAGATCACCGAAGGCGCCCGCATCGAGGGCATGGAGACGCTCCGCGAAGCGGCCGTGCGCAAGCTCGCCGAAGGCGTCACGACCTTCGAAGAGGTGGTTCGCGTGACGGCGGACGCGCAGTGAGCCGAAAGAATCTCGACCCCGTGACGGCGGACGCGCAGTGAGCCAGGAAATCGCCCGCGAAATCGAACTGCTCGTGAAGTCGGGCTGGCGGCTGATCGCCGTCGAGTCCGTCGAGGAAGAGCGCGCCCTGCGGACCGTCCAGGCGGCGGCCACCGCCAGCGAACGCGCGGTGCAGACCTGGTCCCTCGCCGGGGGCGTCGACGGAAGCGGCGCGGGCGCGGGCTCCCTCGACGAAGGCCTGAAGCACTTCGCCCAGCAGGACGCCGCAGCCATCCTCGTGGTCCTCGACGCGCACCGCGTGCTCGCGGAGGCTTCCGCCGTGCGGCGCCTGCGCGATTCGCTTCCGCTGCTCGGCAAGCGGCGCCAGGCCGTCGTGCTGCTCGGCCCGGTCGTCGAACTGCCGCTCGAGATCGACCGCGAGGCCGCCCGCGTCTCGCTCCCGCTCCCGACCGCGCGTGAGCTCGAGCCGCTCTTCCGCAAGGTCGCCGAGCAGCGAAAGCTCCCGGTCGCGGACGAATCGCTCTTCGGCGCCGCCGTTCGCGCCGCGCTCGGCCTGACCGCGAGCGAGGCCGTGCGCATCTTCAACATGGCCTGCCTCGAAGCCCGCGGCCTCGACGAGAACGCGATCCGGCGCATCGTGAAGGAGAAGGGCAACACGCTGCGGCGAACGCCGGCGTTGACCTTCCACGAGCCCGACGGGGGCCTCGACGACGTCGGCGGCCTCGGCGAGCTCAAGCACTGGCTGCGCGAGCGCCGCCGCGCCTTCGACGAGGACGCGCGCCAGTTCGGCCTGCCCACGCCGCGCGGGCTGCTGCTGCTCGGCGTTCAGGGCTGCGGCAAGTCGCTCTCGGCCAAGGCCGTCGCCCGCGAGTGGCAGTTCCCGCTGCTCCGGCTCGACCTCGCCGCCGCCTTCGGCGACCCGAGCCAGAGCCCCGAGGTCGTCATCCGCACCGCGACCGCCGTGGCCGAATCGCTCGCCCCGGTGATCCTCTGGATCGACGAGATCGAGAAGGGCTTCGCCGCCTCGGGCGAGGACGCGACGGCCAGCCGCGTGTTCGGCTCCTTCCTCACCTGGCTCGCGGAGAAGAAGGCACCGGTCTTCGTCGCCGCCACGGCCAACGACGTCACGCACCTGCCGCCGGAACTCCTGCGCCGCGGCCGCTTCGACGAGCTCTTCTTCGTCGACCTCCCGAACGAGCTCGAGCGCCTCGAGATCCTCGCCATCCACCTCCGCCGCGCGGGCCGCGACCCGAACCACTTCATGCTCGACGAGCTGGCGGACTCGGCCGAGCGCCTCTCGGGCGCGGAGCTCGAGCAGGTGGTGAGCGCGGCCCTCTACAAGGCCTTCGCCGAGAGCCGGGACCTCACGGATGCGGACCTCGCCAACGCCATCACCGAGACCGTGCCCCTCTACGAGACCTACGAGGAGCGCATCAAGGAGCTTCGGGACTGGGCCAAGCACCGCGCCCGCTCGGCCACCGTCGACCCGAGGCTGATGGAGCTCTTCCACACCGCCTGAGACCAACCGAGGCGGCTGTCCCCGCGGGGAATCGCGTTGCAGCCGGGCGGCCGCTGGACTATAAAGCGCCTTCCCGCGGGCACTTCGCCCGCCCGGAGCCCAGTCCATGGCGAAGACCAGTCAGGTACAGCGCGATCTGCGCCGTCGGAAGCTCGTCGACAAGTATGCGGAGAAGCGCGCCGCGCTGCGCCGCATCCTGCGCGACCCGAACACGTCGATCGACGAGAAACTCGCGGCCCAGGAAGGCTTTGCCAAGCTGCCGCGCAACTCCTGCTCCACGCGCATCACGCGCCGCTGCGAGCTCACCGGGCGCGCCCGCGGCGTGTACCGCAAGTACGGCATCTCGCGCATCAAGATGCGCGAACTCGCGCACAAGGGGCACCTGCCCGGCGTGCGCAAGTCGAGCTGGTAGGGAGCCCACCATGAAGGAAGGCATCCACCCCGATTACCACAAGGTGCTCTACGTCGATTCGGCGACGGGCAACGAGTGGGTTTCGCGCTCGACGCTCACCTCGGCCGAGACGCGTGAGGTCGACGGCGAGACGCTGCCGGTGATCAAGCTCGAGATCTCCGCCGAGAGCCACCCGTTCTGGACGGGCAAGATGCGCTCGCTCGATGCGGACGGGAAGATCGACCGCTTCAAGCGCCGCTACGGCAGCCGCGCCAAGAAGTAGCCCGGGCGCCGCGTGGCGACGCTCGAGTTCTTCTACGACTGCGGCAGCCCCTGGACCTACCTCGCATTCGATCGGATCGAAGGCCTCGCCCGGGAGACCGGGGCAGAGTTCGCCTGGAAGCCGATCCTCGTCGGCGGCGTCTTCAACGCCGTGAACGGGAGCGTCTACGAGCAGCGCTCGGCGCCGGTCCCGGCGAAGCTCGCGTACCACGCCAAGGACCTGCAGGACTGGGCGCGGCGCTACGGCCTCGAGATCGGCTGGCCGAGCGTCTTCCCCGTGAACAGCGTGAAGGTCATGCGCGGCGCGCTCGCCGCGGAGCCCCACGGCAAGCTCGTCGCGTGGTCGCGCGCCGCCTTCGAGGCGTACTGGGGCGAGGACCGCGACGTCTCCCAGGATGCGGAGATCGCGGCGCTCGCCGAGCGGGTCGGGCTCGACCCGGCGGAGACCTTGGCCGCCATCGCCACGCCGGAGATCAAGCAGCGGCTCCGCGCGAACACCGACGAGCTGATCGCCCGCGGCGGCTTCGGCTCACCGACGATGTTCGTCGACGGCGCCGACATGTACTTCGGAAACGACCGGCTCCCCCTCGTCCGCGCAGCTCTCGAAGCGTCCTAGAACTCGGCGTTGCCCGGGGTGCGGGGGAAGGGGATCACGTCGCGGATGTTCGCCATCCCCGTCATGAACTGGACGAGCCGCTCGAAGCCCAGGCCGAAGCCGGCGTGGGGCACGCTGCCGAAACGGCGGAGATCCAGGTACCAGCCGTAGTCCTCCTCGGGGAGCCCGTGCTCGCGAATGCGGCGCCGCAGGACGTCCTCGCGGTGCTCTCGCTGGGAGCCGCCGACGATCTCCCCGATGCGCGGCACGAGCACGTCCATCGCCGCGACGGTCTTCCCGTCGTCGTTCGCGTACATGTAGAAGGCTTTGATCGCGCTCGGGTAGTCCGAGAGGATCACCGGACGGCCGACGTGCTCCTCGGTCAGGTAGCGCTCGTGCTCGCTCTGGAGGTCGACGCCCCAGGAGACCGGGAACTCGAAGTCGCGCCCGCTCTTCTCGAGGATCGCGACGGCTTCGGTGTAGGTGAGGCGCTCGAAGGGTGAGGCGACGACGTGCTCGAGCGTCTCGCGGATACCCTTGGCGATGCGCTGGTCGAAGAAGGCCATGTCGTCCGGGCAATCGGCGAGCACCGCCGAGAGCACGTGCTTCAGGAACGCCTCGGCGAGATCCATGTCGCCGGTGAGATCGCAGAAGGCCATCTCCGGCTCGACCATCCAGAACTCGGCGAGGTGGCGGCTCGTGTTCGAGTTCTCGGCGCGGAAGGTCGGCCCGAACGTGTAGACCTTCGAGAGCGCGAGCGCGCCGATCTCGGCCTCGAGCTGGCCCGACACCGTCAGGTGGGACTCCGCGCCGAAGAAATCCTGGCCGAAATCGACGCCGCCGTCCTCGCTGCGCGGCGGGTCGTCGGCCGGGAGGCTCGTCACGCGGAACATCTGCCCGGCGCCCTCGGCATCCGAGAGCGTGATGATCGGCGAGTGCAGCCACTGGAAGCCGCGCTCCTGGAAGAAGCCGTGGATCGCGCGCGCCGCCGCGTTGCGCACGCGGAAGACCGCGCCGAAGGTGTTCGTGCGCGGCCGGAGATGGGCGATGGTGCGCAGGTACTCGAAGGAGTGTCGCTTCTTCTGGAGCGGGTAGTCGTCGTCGACGCCGCCGACGGTCTCCACCCGGCTGGCCTGGATCTCGACGGCCTGCCCCTTGCCGGGCGACGCGACGAGCGTGCCCTCCACGCGCACCGCGCAGCCGTTCCCGAGCTCCCGGATCGAGGGATCGGCCTCGAACACCTCGGGTGCCACGACGACCTGGATCGGGTCGAAGCACGAACCGTCGGAGACGGCGAGGAAGGTGACTTCCTTCCCATGGCGCGCGGTCCGGAGCCACCCTTCGATGACCACCTCGGCCCCTTCGGCGCCGGACGCGAACAGGCTGCGAACGCTCGAGACTTCCATGGGGAGGAGATAGCGGAACGGTCGCGCGGCGCCGCTCTCGGCTACGCCGGCGGGAGCTTCACGCGGAACGTGCTGCCGGCCCCGAGTTCGGACTCGACCGTCAGCTCTCCGCCGAACGCCTCGACGACCTGGCGCGAGACGGCGAGGCCGAGGCCCGTGCCGTCCGGCTTGGTCGTGAAGAAGGGCTCGAAGATCTTCTCGGAGACCTCGGCACTCATGCCCGGCCCGGTGTCGCTGACCTCGATCACGGCGTGACCGTCGCAGGCGCGGTAGGTGGCGAGTGAGACCCGGTAGGCCGCGTCGTCCGCCGCGTCCTCGGGGATGGCCTGGGCGGCGTTCACCAGGAGGTTCAGGACCACCTGGCCGAGGTACGCCTCGCTGCCGCGCACGGCGGGCACCGGGCCGAGGCGCGTTTCGAAGTGAGCCCGGTCGGAGACCGTTCGCGATGCGATGCGCAGAGACGAGCGAGCGACCTCCGCCGGGCAAAGTTCGGCCACCCGGGTCTGCGGGCGGCTCGAGAAGTGCTTCAGGCCGCCGACGACGTCCGTCACGCGGGTCACGCCCTCGTTGGCCTCGTCCATGGCGGTGCGCAGCTCGGCGAGCTGCTCCGTCAGATTCGGGAAGCCCGTGGCCGAGGCCGCGACGTTCGGGAAGCGCTTCACCAGCCGGGCGAAGCGCTCCTCGATCCCCGAGAACTCTTCGCGGATGTACTCGAGGTTCGAGCGGATGTAGGCCAGCGGGTTGTTGATCTCGTGGGCGACGCCGGCGGCGACCGTGCCGAGCGACGTCAGACGGGTCGCCTTCAGCGGCAGGCTCTCCCAATCGAGGGGGCGTGCGACGGGCCGGGCCTCGGCGCGCGCCAGGGCGCGGCGGACCGCCCGGCCGAGCCCGCGAGCGACTTCGTCCTCGAAGAGGATCTCCTCGACCCCGGCGCGCAGCATGAGCTCCTCGGAGACCATCGGCTCCTCGCCGACGAGAGCCAGCCAGGCAACCTGGGGGTGGGTCCGGCGCCAGCGGCGCACGCCCTCGAGCCGCGCCTCCGCGTCGCGCGAGAGATTCGCGACCGCGAGGCCGAAGCCCGCGTCGAGGCCGGCCTCCGCGCCGGCGAAGTCGACCACGACGAGATCCAGGGCTGCCGAGTCGGCGACGCCCCCGCGCGCCGGAGCCGCCTGCCAGACCGGCGGCTCCCCGACCCACAGCACCCGCCGCGCAGCGACGAGCTCACGAGCCGCGCTGGCAACCGTGGACGATACGACCTGAGACAAAGAGGAACCCCCGCCACCCGGCGGCGCGCTGCGAGCGGGGTGCTCACGAGTGCAACCATCGGGTTACCTGGGGGATCGGCAATTTGACGAACACCGTTCGTCGCCGCAACGGAAACCTTCGAGAACACTGAACGAAAAAGCGGGTGGGGCCGAAGCCTCACCCGCTCTTCGAGCTGGGGTGCAGGGGGCGTTGGCCCCCGCCCTTGGGTCTAGCGGCGCCGCCGCAGGGCCACCGCGCCGAGCATGGGCGCGAGCAGGGCCAGCAGGCTCGGCTCCGGCACGACCTGGGTGAAGCGCCAGCCGATCATCATCTCCGGGATCGGCACCTGGTCGAGCGGCGGAGCGCCCGGGGCGTCGAAGATGTTGCTGTGGACGATCGACGTGATGGTGAACGAGAAGTTGTTGGTGCACTCGCCCGGGTCGCAGATGAAGCGGCTCTGCAGGCCTCCGATCGAGAACACCATGAAGCCACCGCCGACGTCGAAGAGCTCGATCAGGGGGCCGTTGTTCAGGCAGTCGTCGATGCTCGCCGCGTCGACGCAGGCAAAAACGGACTCGAAGGCGCCCTCGGGGCCGATCAGCGGCGGGTCGTTGGCGCCCGTGTCCATGCCGAAGTTGGCGCCGAAGTTCTCGTGGAAGTTCGGGTAGAGGCCTTCGAGCTCGGCGTCGAGGACGGCGTACTCGGCGAAGCCGTCGATGTCGTCCGGCCCGTCGAGCTGGAAAGGCGTCTTCACCACGATGCTCAGGCCGTCGAAGCTGGCGCTGAAGCAGCTGTCGCCACCGATGATCGTGAAGGTGTCGTGGCGGGCCCAGAAGTTCCCGTTCACCGGGTCGTGGACCGCGCGGCCGTCGACGGTCTGGCGGGTCAGACAATCCGTGTCGTCGTTCTCGCCGACCTGGATCGGCATCGCCTGGGCGGCCCCGGGCGCGAGCAACAGGACCGCTGCGATCGCCAGCCAGCCCGGGCGGACCCAGGCCGGAAGATTGAGGTTGAGAGCATTCGTGAGCGCCATGATTTCCACCGGTACTGCTCGTTAGTGCCCCCTGGCGCGGGCCTCGTGCCCGCGGGGGTCGTCTTTCGTGAGTCAGTGGTCGGCCGAGGCCGAAAATCGCGTGGAAAACTTCAAAGAGCGGATCGTGTCCAAAAGGACCCATTTCAGGGCGATTCCTCGCCCCCTACCCCGCAGGGCGGGGCAGGTGATAGGATCGGGGCCTGCAATTCGGTTTGAATGCGCCCGGACCGCAACGCGTGGCCCGGTCGCGAGCACTCACTCTAGATGCGAGGCACGAGCCCCATGGGATTCACCCGGCTGCTGGGTAAAGAACGTCGAATTGTCGCTGGTTTCTCGGCCCTGGTTGCAGCCACGCTGTTGGCCGCGGGCCCGGCCAGCGCGGCCTTGGACGATGCGGCTCGCGCCGAGATCCTCCAGCAGCGGGGCGCTCACGCCCTGCGCACCGGCGACACGGAGGCGGCGCTCCTCAAGCTCTACGAGTCGCTGCAGCTTCGCCCGGATCACCCCGAGACCCTGGCGCTCTACGCCCGCGCCCTGCTGGAATCGGGCCGGCCGGCGGAAGCCGAGCAGGTCACGCAGCGGCTGCGGCGCAGCAACCCGAACGACCCGGACGTCCACTTCCTCCTCGCGCTGACCGCCTACCGCCAGCAGGACTGGATCGCCGCGCGCGGACACCTCGAAGCCGCGCGCGCGGCGGCGCCGCAGGACGCCCGCGTGCGCCTCTACCTCGGCCGCGCCTACCAGGAGCTGGGCGAGGATCAGAACGCGGAGATCGAGCTCCAGGAGGCCGCCCGCCTCGATCCGGAGTTCCAGGGCCCGGCCGCCTATCGGCTGGGGCTGCTCCACCTGCAGCGCAGCGAACTCCGCGACGCCGAGCGCTTCTTCGAAGAGGTGCGCGAGATCGACCCGGATTCCGAGCTCGCGCGCTCGGCCGAGCGCTACCTGCAGGAGCTGCGCAAGCGCCAGCCGCAGCGCATCTCGCTCTGGGCCCGGCTCGGCGCGGCCTACGACTCGAACCTCACCATCGCGGGCGCGGACGATCAGGTCGACCAGAGCAGCGTCGACGGCTACCGCGCCGTGCTCGAGACCGGTCTCAACGCGCGCGTATTCGAATGGAACGGCCTGTCCCTGCGCACGGGTTTCACGGGCTACGTCTCCTATCACAACAAGGAGCACTCGTTCGACATCCAGCAGATCCGGCCCTGGACGTCGCTCTCCTACCAGCCGCTCCAGCAGCTCGCCTTCGACGTGCGGCTCACCCACGAGCGCGTCTGGCGCAACTACCACAGCTTCAAGGCCGCGAACTTCGTTCAGCCGGCCATCCGCATCATGCCCGCCAAGGGCTACCTGACGCGGATCTTCGGCGAGTGGGAAGACCGCAACTACCTGGACGCCTTCGAGTCGATCCCGACGCGGGACCGCGACGGCCAGGTGCGCCGGCTGGGCATCGACCAGTACTTCCCCATCCCGAACCCGTTCTCCGAGGGGCTGGCGTACCTGCGCCTCGGCTACCGGTACCGGGTCGAGGCCTCCGACGGGCACCACTTCGATTCGCGGAGCCACAAGCCGCTCGCCACGATCGGCTTCTCCCTGCCCTGGGACATGGACATCTCGGTGGATGCGTCCTGGGAGCGCAGGGCCTACGCACGGGAGAGCTTCTTCGAGGCCTTCCGGGAGGCATCCGGCGAAGGGGCCGTCCGCGCCGCCCCGGTCTTCAACGGCAACGGCACCGCGGGCGAGTGCCAGATCGTCTTCGCGGACCCGAGCACGGGTACGCCGTTCTTCGAGAATCTGGGCACTTGCAACACCAACTCGCGTCTCGACCGCATTACGCAAGCACGCGTCAGGCTGCGGAAGAACATCGGCAACCACGTGACGCTCGAGACCTTCTACCGCTGGGTGGACTGGGAATCCCAGACCCAGGAATTCGATTTCGACCGACACATCGTCGGTTTTGCTGCCACTTTCAGGCGTTAGGGTCGGTTCCCCCCAAGGCCGGCCCCGCCGTTGGAAGGAGTTCAACATGATGGTTTCCAAGGCAAGCGCGTTCGCGCTCTCGGCTCTCGCGACGGTGATCTTCGCCGCGGCGGGTACGGCCTCGGCCGAGTCGGTCGGTTTCATTGCGGTCGCCACGGGCGACGTCCAGGTCCAGGAACGCGGCACCCAGACCTTCAAGGTCGCCGTCCAGGACTCGGAGATCGCGGTCGGTGACACGATCAAGACGGGCTTCGACTCGCTGGCGAAGATCATCCTCGCCGACGACACGACGCTCTCGATCGACGAAGACACCGAGATCACGATCCAGAGCCTCCACGTCGGGACGGCCGCCACGCGCGACCGCTCGATCATCCGCCAGACGCGCGGCCGCCTGCGCACGGTGGTGGGCTCGGCCTTCGGCGGGCAGACCCGGATGGAGGTCCACACCCCGACGGCCGTCGTCGGCGTGAAGGGCACGGACTTCACCTCCGAGCTCGACACCGAATCCCGCATCACGGGCAACGACAAGGAGAAGGGTCAGTGGCTCTTCTGCCTGGTGGACGGGAAGATCACGGTGCGCGCGGCCAACGGCGTCGGCATCCCGGCCCCTGGCAACTGCGTCTACACCTACGGCGATACGGGCGCGGTCAGTGAGCAGCTCGTGAACCCGGCGAACCCGTTCTCCGTGGCCTTCACCACGCCGAACTTCACCCAGCCGGACTTCATCACGCCGGTGGGCCCGGACGTCGGTGCCGGCCCGGGTGGCCCCGACATCGACATCGACCCGCCGGGCGGGAACCCGCCCCCGACCGACGTCGGCCCGGGCACGACCACGCCGCCGGTGATGCCGCCTCCGATGATGCAGCCGCCGACCATGGACCCGCCCACCCAGGAAATGAACACGGGCATCTTCTAGCCCGGTTCCGCTTCCGGCGAAGCTTCGGCCCGCGCCCACCCTTCGGGGTTGGCGCGGGCCTTTCTTTTGCGGAGAATCCTTCCCCATGAGCCGAGGTCTTCCATGACCCGAGGAGCCCCGTCGCCATGAGCCCGAGCGTCCGCATCACCCTGGCGGGGCTCGCCGCCCTGCTCCTCATGCTCGCCCTGAAGGCCGCGGACCCGGCTCCGATGCGGCGCTTCGAGGCCATGCTGCTCGACACGCGGTTCCGCGTGCGGGGCCCCATCGAGCCGCAGTACCCGATCTACATCGCCGCCATCGACGCGAAGAGCGTGGACGAGCTCGGGCGCTGGCCCTGGCGCCGCTCCGTGATGGCGGACCTCATCACGAAGCTCCAGGAGCTCGGCGCCTCCTCGATCGGGCTCGACATCGTGTTCAGCGAACCGGAGGAGCCGCCGGAGCTGCTGCCGCTCCGCGAGGCACGAGACGGCCTGGCGAAGCTCGGCGGCGGCGGCCCCGCACTCTCCATGGTGGACGAGGCGATCGAGCGCGCGAGCACCGACGACCAGCTCGAGGCCGCCATCCGCGGCGCCCGGGACATCGTGACCATGGGGTACTTCTTCCGCACGGAGCGGGATTCCGAGCTCGACGGCGGGAGCGAGATCAACCTCGAACGCGACCTCCCCCTCGTGAAGCGCAGCAAGCTGAAGGTGAAGACGCGCGTCGTGCGCGAGGACGAGACCCCCTTCCTCACCTGCGTGGACGTCGAGCCGAACATCGAGCGCTTCCACCGCGCGCCCCGGCGCATGGGCTTCTTCTCGACCTACACCGACATCGACGGCGTGGTGCGCCGCTCCTCGCTCGTGATCCGCTGCGCCGAGGAGCTCTTCGTGAGCCTCGATCTCGCCATCGCGGAGCTCGCTCTCGGCACCCAGGCCGAGGCGATCGGCTTCGTCGAGAGCGAGGCCCCGGGGATCGAGCAGTTCCGGCTCGGCGACAAGATGATCGCGAGCGATTCGGGCGGACAGATCCTCGTGAACTACCGCGGACCGACCCGCACCTTCCCGCACCTCTCGATCGTCGACATCCTGGCGGGCAAGCACGACGAGGAGCTGCGCGGGAAGGGCGCCATCGTCGTGGTCGGCCCGACCGAGGTCGGCATCCAGGACGTCTACGGCAGCCCGTTCTCCGCGGCGTTCCCCGGGGTCGAGGTCCACACCACCATCGTCGACAACCTCCTGACCGGGGAGGTGCTGCGCAAGAGCGGGGACTTCGAGGTGCTCGAAGTCTTCATGATGCTCGCCGCGGGGCTGCTGATCGCCCTACTCGCGCCGCGCATGGGCGGCGCGGCGGTCGGCGCGGTGTTCAGCCTGGTGCTGCTCGCCGGAATCGTCGGCTTCTGCCTCTACGTCTTCGTCGAACGCTACTGGTGGGTCAACCTCGCCTACCCAGGCATGACGGTTCTCTCCACCTACCTCGCCGTCGCGCTCAGCCAGAGCATGACGGTCGAAGCGAAGAGCCGGCAGATCCGCAAACAGTTCGCGACCTACGTCTCGCCGGACGTGGTCGAACAGATGACGGAGACGCCGGACGCGTTCCAGCTCGGCGGCGAGCGCCGCGACCTCTCGATCCTCTTCAGCGACATCCGGAGCTTCACGACCATCAGCGAGGAGATCGGCGCCGAGAACGTCGTGACCATGCTCCAGGAATACCTGACGCCGATGACCGAGATCGTCTTCAAGGGCGGCGGCACCCTCGACAAATACATCGGCGACGCGGTCATGGCGTTCTGGGGAGCGCCGCTGCCCGTCGAGAACCACCCGCTCGTGGCCGCGGAAGCCGCACTCGCCATGCAGGTGGAGACCGCGCGGCTGCGCGAGACGCTCGGCGGCAAGGTGCCCGGGATGGATCGCCTGAAGATCGGCATCGGCATCCACAGCGCCGAGGTCTCGGTCGGCAACATGGGGAGCGTGCGCCGCGTCGACTACACCGTGATCGGCGACGGCGTGAACCTCTGCGCCCGGATCGAATCCCTCACCAAGAAGTACGGCGCCGGCGTGCTCGCGAGCGGCGATCTCGTCGACCGCCTGCCCGAGGGCTTCCTCGTCCGCGAGCTCGACGAGATCAAGGTGAAGGGCAAGACGGAGGGCGTGCGGCTGTTCGAGATCCTCGTGCGCGGCGAGGCGACGCCGGAGCAGCGGGCCTGGCTCGACGCCTACGGCGAGGGCCTGTCGGCCTACAAGGCCGGGCGCTGGGACGAGGCGGAGGCCGCCTTCCGCCGCTGCCTCGAGCTTCGCGGCGGCGAGGACGTGGCCTGCGAGCTCATGCTCGAGCGCATCGAGCGGCTGCGCAAGGATCCGCCGCCCACCTGGGACGGCATCTACGCCTTCGAAGAGAAGTAGTCCTGCCGAGGGGATGACCCCCTCGGCAGGACCCGATGGCTAGGCCAGGACGGCCTGGCGCTCCTCCACCGGGATCGGCGTTCCCGTTCCGGCCGGGAGCTCGGGGCGGAGCTTGCGCTTGAGCGCTTCGAGCTCGGCGCGGTGCGCCTCGGTCGTCGCCTCGCGCCGGATCTCCTTCACGCGCCGCCGCATGTCGCCGTCCTCCTCGAGCTCCTGGGTCAGGCGGCCCTCCGTCGACATCCGCGCCACGTACTCGCGGACGCCCTCGAGGGCCCGCATGTCGGCCTCGACCGAGAGCCCCTCGAAGGCCTCCTGGATGCGGCGCCGCGCGCGCGCGTTGGCGAGGGTCGCGAGCGTGCGCACCTTCTCGCGCTCGAGGCTGCGGATCTCCTCACGGAAGCGCTGCAGGTTGCCCTTGGCCTCGCTGGCCTCGTGGTGCACCGCCTTCAGCTCCTCTTCCGCGCGCTCGATCTCCTCGTCGACGGCCTGGCGCTGGCCGATCAGCGCGAGCGCCAGATCGTCCTCGCCGCGCTCGACGCTGCGGCGGATGTCTTCGCGAAGCTGGGTCACCTCGGCGCGCCGCTCGGCGAGATCCGCCTGGATCTTGTTGCGCATGTAGAGGATCCCCGCGACGGCGCCCTTCAGATCCCGGTACTGGCGCGTGCGCTCCTGGATCGCCTGTTCGTAGACGGCCTGGGGGTTCTCCCGCTCCTTGTCCCGCACCCAGACACCGAAGGTGCCACGGAGGAGGGCCTTGAAGCGGGCGAAGAAACCTCGGGGTTGATGGTTCGACATGGTCTGTTGCCTCCTTCTGGCTAGGACGCCTGCGCCCAGTCTTCGGACCGCAGGTCGTGTTCTCGAATCTTCTGCTGCAGGCTCTGGCGCACCATTCCGATGCTCCGCGCCGTGCGTGAAACGTTCCCGGCGTTCTTGCGCAGGGCCCCGAGCAGGTACGCGCGCTCGAAGGCGCGCACGAGCTTGCGCTTGGCGTCGCTGAACGGGACGTCGCCCGGGTCGAAGCGCGGGAGCAGACGTTCGGGGTCGTCCCGATCGAGCCCCAGGTCCTCGGACTCGACGAGCGGGTGACCCGCCGCGAGGATCGCCGCCTGCTCGATCACGTTGCGCAGCTCGCGCACGTTCCCCGGCCAGTCGTGCTGGGCCATCCGGGCGAGTGCATCGCCCGAGATCGCACGGCACGCGTGGGGCGCGCGCTCGGCCAGCTGCTCGAGGAAGCGGCCGGCCAGGGCGGGGATGTCCTCGAGGCGCTCCCGCAGGGGCGGCACCTCGATCTGCACGACGCACAGGCGGAAGTAGAGGTCCTCGCGGAAGCGGCCCTCGCGCACGTCCTTCTCGAGATCCCGGTGGGTCGCGGCGACGACGCGCACGTCCACGGGCAGCGCGCGCGTCCCGCCGACGCGCTCGAGGCTCCGCTCCTCGAGCACGCGCAGGACCTTGGCCTGGGTGTCGAGGGGCATGTCGCCGATCTCGTCGAGGAAGATCGTGCCGCCGTCGGCCATCTCGAAGCGGCCGATCCGGCGGGCGTCCGCGCCGGTGAAGGCGCCCTTCTCGTGGCCGAAGAGTTCGCTCTCGACCAGCTCGGCGTTGATCGCGGCACAGTTGACCGCGACGAAGGGCCGGTGCGCGCGCCCGCTGCGCAGGTGGAGCGCCTGGGCGACGAGCTCCTTGCCCGTTCCGCTCTCGCCGCGCACGAGCACGGTGAGGTCCGTCTCGGCGACCTTGTGGATCCCCTCGAAGACGGCGCGCATACCGGGCCCCGAGCCGATCAGGCCGTCGAGGCCGTAGTCGCGGCGGACGCGGTCGAGCAGCATGCGGTATTCGCGCGCGAGCCGCGTCTTCTCGAGCACGCGCTCGACGACGAGCCGGAGTTCGTCGTTGCAGAAGGGCTTCGGCACGTAGTCGTCGGCGCCGCGTTTGATGGCCTCGACGGCGATCTTCTCGTTGCCGTGGGCCGTGATCATCACGACGGCGGTCTCGGGCTGGTACTCCTGCACGGCTTCGAGGACGTCCATGCCGTCGCGGCCGTCGCCGAGGGCGAGGTCCGTGATCACGAGATCGAAGGAGTCTTCTTCGATCCGCTCGGTCGCCAGGAGGCCGTCCTCGGCGATCTCGACCTCGTAGCCGGTCCGGCGAAGCAGCCCCGAGAGGGCCAGGCGGATCGCCTTCTCGTCTTCCACTACCAGGATTCGCGCAGTCATCTCGGTTCTCCTCGCGCCGCAGGGCGCGGCGCGTTGCGCGGCCTAGGCCGCGTCCGGTCCGTTGCGTTCGCCGTTGCGTTCGGTTTCGTCGCGACCCGTCGCGAGGCCCGCGGGCTGCTTCTGCAGGGTGAGCACACGCTCGACGCCCTCGTCCGGGCTCGCCTGGGTTTCGAGCATCGCGCCGGCGACCCCGGCGACGGGCCGCGAGCCCCAGGCACCCCGTGCGCCGTCGCCCGCGCCCGCGCGGTCGTCGCGGATGCGGACCCAGACTTCGGAGCCCGCCAGGTTCTCGCCCATCTCGACGTGGATGCGAGCCGGGCCCTGGGCGCCTTCCCGGGAGAGCGCGCGCACGGATTCTCCGACGAGGTCGAGCAGCAGGGCGCGCAGGCGTTCCGGGTCCGCGTGGACGCGCCCCTCGGCGTCGATGTCGACGCGGAAGCTCACGCCGCTGCGATCGGCCCGGGCCTCGAAGGCATCGACCACCTCGTCCACGAGGTCGGAGACGCGCGTCGCCCGCTCGCGGCCGGTCGGCGCCTCCGCTTCGTCGAGCTCGGCGAGGGCGCCGCGCGCCCAGTCGCGGGAGTCGCGGCCGTCCGGGTCGTCGCCCATCCGCTCGGCGAGCCGTTCCTCGCGCGTGGCAGCCCGGCCCTCGGGCCCGCGGCGCGCGCGGCGGAGCTCCTTGCGCATGACGCGGCGGCGAAGCTTCGGCTCGACGTCGAACCGGTAGGCCCGCCGGACCAGCTTGAAGCCCCAGACGAGGCCGACGATCACGCCGATCGGCCGGACCAGCACGACCAGCAGGGTGGTCACGAGCACGTAGCGCAGGATCTGATCGGCGAAGCGGACCCGCTCGTCCGTGCGGCGGGCGGCCCGGCGGCGCGCGCGGCGTTCGCGGCGCTGCGCCCGGCAATCTTCGCGCTTGGCTCGGTGGCGCTCCCGGCGCTCCTCGCGGTCGAATTCATAGGCGTCGTGGGTCGTCTCCAAGGGTGTCTCCTCCGGGCGGCGCGGCCCGCGAAGGGCCGCCTGCCCCCGGATAGAGCAAGGGCCATGCCGAAAAGCGGAATCAAGCAAAATCAGCTACTTAGAGGGTCATGAGCGGGCCCCGAAACGCAGGCGCAGGGCTTCACCTGCAGCGTCGGAGCTGCAGCGCCCGGGCTGCAGGGCTGCTCCTGGCCGCCCTGCTGGTGGCCCCGCCCGCCTCCGCCCGCTTCTACGGCGACTTCCCCCTCGAAGACCTCCTGACGGTGGTCGTGACCTCCCGCGAGCTGCTGGCGATCGACGCCGAAGGGGGAGGGGAGACCCCGGAGCGGCTGAACCTCCGGGAGCAGGTGCTCTTCAGCGCCAACCGGGGCCGTGTGGGGGTCGTCCTGACGGACCAGCGCGTGCTGGCCGTCGGCGTGCGGTCGGGGGCCTGGCAGGGCGCCCGCTACCTGCGCGGCGAATCACGCCCCCACGGCGCGGAGCTCGGCGACCGGGTCGCCCTCGTCACCACGGACCGCCGGCTGCTCGGCTTCGACGGGGGCAGCAACAACCTGCTCGAGGCGAGCCTCGGCCCGCGCGAGCGGGTCCTCGAGACCGGGGTCTCCGCGAACCTCGCCGTGGCGGTGACCGACCGCCGGGCGCTCGCCATCTCGCCCTTCTCCGGGGGGTTCTTCGAGATCCCCCTCCGGGTGGGCGAGACCGTCGAGAACCTGAACCTCTCCTCCGGCACCGCCACGCTCACGACGTCGGTCCGGCTGCTGATCTTCCGCGGCCGTGCCGGGACGTGGAGCGAGCGGCGCCTCCGCCTGCGTTAGCCGGCCATCGGGACCTCTCGTCTCCGGCGGCCTGGGGTAGAGTTTGCGGCCATGTCGACAGCTCCCCTGCTCGTGACCGGCGCGGCCGGCTTCATCGGCGCCCGGTTCGTCGAGTCGTGCAACGAGCGCGGCACGCCGGTCGTCTCCGTCGACCTCCGCGAGCACTTCGAGCAGCGCACCGAGCTCGGCGGCCTCGACTTCGGCACCCTCGTCGATCGCACGGAGCTGTTCGGCTGGCTCGACGAAGCCGCCCCGGAGATCGCCGCCATCGTCCACCTCGGCGCCTGCAGCAGCACGACCGAGACCCGGCTCGACTACCTCGCCGAGGTCAACGTCGAATACTCGAAGAAACTCTGGCGGTTCGCCTGCGAGCGCCGCATCCCGATGGTCTATGCGAGCAGCGCCGCCACCTACGGCGACGGCCGCTTCGGCTTCGAGGACGACGAGAGCCTCGCGCCGAAGCTCGAACCCCTGAACCCCTACGGCCGCTCGAAGCTCGAGTTCGACCTCTGGGTGCTCGAGCAGGAGCGTGAGGGCAAGACGCCCCCGGCCTGGGCCGGCTTCAAGTTCTTCAACGTCTACGGCTACGGGGAGCGGCACAAGGGCGGCCAGGCGAGCGTCGTCGTGCACGCCTTCGATCAGATCGCCGAACGCGGCCGCGTGACGCTCTTCCAGAGCCATCGCGAAGGCGTCGCCGACGGCGAACAGAGCCGCGACTTCGTCTTCGTCGGCGACGTCATCGACGTGCTGCACTTCGCCCTGGCGGCGCCCATTCGCCGCGGGATCTTCAACCTCGGGACCGGCCAGGCGCGGAGCTTTCGCGACCTCGTGCGCGCCGTCTTCGCGGCGCTCGGCCGCGAGGAAGCGATCGACTGGGTGCCGACCCCCGAGGCGATTCGCGACAACTACCAGTACTTCACCCAGGCCGGCATGAGCCGGCTGCGCGCCGAAGGGTTCGACGCCGGGTTCACCGGCCTGGAAGAGGGCGTCCGGCGCACCGTCGAGCGGCTCGCCGGTGCGCGCGGGGCCCCGAAGCCGGACGACGGTGCCACCGGACGATGAGCGGAGAGACGAGACCATGGTGACGATCGGAATGAACTACGACGTGCTCGCGGGCAAGGAGTCCGTGTTCGAGGCCGCCTTCGCCCGCGTGCTCGAGGCGATCGAGGCGGCCGAGGGGCACGACGCCTCGCGCCTCTACAAGGGCGTCGGCGGCGGCCCGAACTCGGACTACCTGATCGTTTCCCGCTGGAACGACCAGGGGGCCTTCGACGCGTTCATCGCGTCGGACGCCTTCAAGAAGGTCACGAACTGGGGCAAGGAGAACATCCTCGCCGGGCGGCCGAGCCACACGACCTATCAGGAAGGGTAGTGGCCGAACCCGTAGATCCCGAGCCACACCGCCGCGTAGAGCAGCGGCGCCGCCACCAGCGCCACCCGCGCGAAGCCGCGAAAGCCACGCCCCAGCAGAACGAACGCGCCCACGGCGACGAGCACCGTCTCCGCCAGCGCTGCCCACGCGCCGAAGAAGCGCGGGTCCCAGTACGAGACCGGGCTCGCGAAGCGGTAGTCCGAGAGCGGCCAGAAGTGGCGGTGAGCGTCGTCGTTGTGAAGCGGCAGATCGAGGGCGTGGTGGAGCAGCATGCTCACGAAGAGCGCACACCCGGCGGGCGTCCCCCAGCGCCAGGCCGCGGCCAGGCCGAGCAGCGCCAGCGGGATCGAGTTGAAGACGTCGAAGAAGTCCTGCCAGTGGGCGGCGAAGTAGCGCTCGCCCCAGACGACGGCGTCGGGCGTCCCGAGCACGAGCCGCTCCCAGAGGAAGAAGAACAGCATCGGCAGGTCCGGGATCAATGCGCCCCAGACCACGGGCACCGTCCACTCGCGCCGGTCTTCCGCGGTCTGGAGAACGAGATTCGCGATGACGTGGGCGGGAGTGTTCATGCGGGCCCGGGGCCGTCGGCGGCCGTCGGATTCGATCGGTCTCGAGCCGTTCTGGCCGTCGGCAGGCGTGGTAGGCTAACCCAACCGGGCCCGTCGATGCGGCCCCTGGAGACCCGCCCGTGAAGCGCTCCCTTCCGTGTATCGCCGCCCTCGGGGCTCTCGCGCTCTCCTGCGCGTCGGCACAGTTCGGGGAGTCGTACGTCTGGAAGCGCCCGTGCGGAACCGACGCCCAGCGCAGCGCCGACCGCGACGCCTGCGGCGTCGAGGCCGCGGGGCTCAGTGACCCGTCCGGGCGCAGCGGCGAGTACGCCCGGGACCTGTTCCGGCATTGCATGGAAAAACGCGGGTGGCAGCGCGTGCCCGAGGCGACGTCGCTCACCTGTCCTTCGAACTCTTCGAACTAGCCGCGCACCGAGCCGGCCGAGCCAACTCTCAGGAGACCGAGCGTGACGAACCGAACCCTCAAGACCAACGGGCCCCTCTTCTGGATGCTGATCGCGACGGTGGCGTTCGTGGGCGCCTGCAAGGCCAAGCCGGCCAAGGAGCCCTCGGGCTTCCTGCAGGAGAACACGCAGCTCGAGAAGCAGGAGATCTATCCGTTCCACAAGGCCTGGTTCGAGCCCGGCTGGAACGGCGCGGAGAAGCGCTCCATCGTGATCGCCCCGGTCAACACCTCCTACGTGAAGGCCGCGGGCTGGTGGAGCAAGGCCAACCTCAAGGGCAGCAAGATGGAGGAGGACCTCGCGAACCTCGCGACGTACACCCAGGAGGAGTTCCAGAAGGCGTTCCGAAAGGACAAGAAGGAACGCTTCGAGGTCCTCGACACCCCGCGGAGCGATTCCCTCGTGATGGAACTCGCGCTCGTGGACGTCGTGCCGAACAAGGCCACCCTCGGCGCGCTCGGCCTCGCGGCTTCGGTCGTGGCCGCCCCCGTTGGCGCCTCGATCGCCGCCAAGGAATCCGCCAAGGGCTCCGTGGCGATCGAAGGCCGGCTTCGCGACCAGGAGACCGGACGAATCGTCGCCCAGTGGGCCGACCGTGAGGCGGGCAAGTTCGGGCCGATCAACCTTCGCCGGGCCACCTGGTACGGCGAGGCCCACAAGATCGTCCAGGAATGGGCGAAGCAGTGGGTGAAGATCGCGAACGCCGAGCCCGGCGAGAAGGTCAAGGACACGCGCACCTTCACGCTGCTTCCCTGGTAGCCCCCGGCGCCTTCGACGTGCATCGTCCCGTGCAACGGCTCGCGACTCTCGCGCTGGCGGCGCTCCTCCTGGGTGCCGCGCCGGAGAAGTCCGAAGGCCGCTTTCCGTCGCCGAAGAAGCTCGAAGACCTGGCGGACAAGCCCCTGCCCGAGGAGGGGTTCGAGCGCCCGATGGAGATCGTCGACGAGTGGGCGTTCGCAGGCCCGTTCCCGAACGTCGTCGCCGCCGTTCCCTACCGGGCCCCTTCGGACTGGGGTGCCCTGCTCGAGGTCGCGGCCCAGCGCCGCGCGGGCCTGGTCGTCGGAACCGAGCCCATGCACTGCGCCGCGCGGGAGTGGGGCCGCTTCTTCCTGGAGCACGAGGCGCCGCCCGGACCGGACCTGCTCCGATACCTGAGCGCCCGCTGCACCACGGTCTCCCCCTCGGTCCGCTACTTCCACTTCACCGGCGGGATCCCCGAGGCCGCCTCGGACGCGGAGGTCTTCGAGAGCTGGCGCGGCGCGGTCGACGCCATGATGGCAGACCACTTCGTCGGAGGCCCCCTGACCGCCGGGATCTGGTTCGGCCGAAAGGAAGGCCGCGCGGTGGTGACGGTCTCCTTCGGCGAACGACTCCTGCGGGTCGACCCGATCCCCACGGTCTTCGAGGAGGGCGACGGCACGTTCGTCGTCCGAGGGGAGGTCCTGATCCCCGCCGAGGGCATCAGCGGAGCGGTCAACCGCGGAGAGTTCGATTCCATGGATTGCGACACCCGCCCGGACGTCGCTCTCCCGCGCTTCGAACTCGAGTGCAAGGTCGATCGCGTCGACGCCCGGTCCTGGCTCACCGTCTTCGCGACGCCGCCCGGACGCCTCCTCGCGCGCAACGCCCTCAACGCCGTGCTCTGGCCCTCCGGAAAGCCCAGCGACGATTGGCGCCGACAGCGCTACGGCGAACCGATCCTCGTCGACGAGGACACCGACATCGAGGCCGCCCTCCTCGAACGGATCAATGCCGTTCGCAAGCGGGCCGGCCGCCAGCCGCTCGTCCTCGAGGAGGCACAGAGCGAAGCCGCTCGGGACCTCGCGCCGATGTACTTCGCCTCCGTCTTCGGAAAGGAACCCCCGCAGTCCGGCGACCTCGTCGTCCTCGGCATTCTCGCGGGCTGGGGGGTCGAGGGCGTCGTCCAGGACGCGGACTTCGTCTCCGCCTGGAGCACCGGGGCCAAGGATCTCGACCGCCTCATCGCGACGGCCCTGCAATACCCGAGCGGCCGACAGACGCTCCTTGGCCCGGCCTTCGAGCGGCTGGCGATCGGTACGATCGTCCACAAGGAGGGTGCGTTCCTCGCCAGCATCTTCTCGGCCTACACGCTGTTCGACGAGACGCGCCACGACGAAGCCGCGGGTGCGGTTCTCGAGAAGCTCGACGGCATGCGCGCCGCGTCCGGGAAGCGGCCGGTGCGGCATCTCGTCGACGTCGCTTCGTTGGCTCGGCTCTCGGCCCAGCGCGTCCAGGCGGGAGAGAAACCGAAGGACGTGCTCGGAGACCTCCTGCAGCAGGCGTCGACGGTCCTTCGCCGTCCCGTCAACGGATGGGTGCTCTACGCAACCCACCCGGAACGCGTCGAATTCCCGCCCGGCATGCTCGAGAGCAATACGATCGAGATCGCGATCGGCGTCTCCCACACCCAGCCGGAGGGCGACCCCTGGGGCCAGTACGTGATTCTCGTCGTCGGTGCGGAATCCAAGGGACGGGGGGCTTAGCGTGGCGCTCGCATCGATCGATCCGGCGACCGGGAAAGTCTTCGAAACCTTCGAAGAGATGGACGCGAAGGCGGTCGCCGCGGCCATCGAAGCGTCCGCCACCGCCTTCGCGGGCTGGCGCGAAACCGGCTTCGCCGAGCGCGCGGGCATCCTGCGGCGCGCCGCGGACCTGCTGAAGGACGAGGAGCGGACCCATGCCGAGCGCATGGCGCGCGAGATGGGCAAGCCGGTCGCCCAGGGCGTGGCGGAGGTCCAGAAGTGCGCCTGGGTCTGCCGCTTCTACGCCGACCACGCGGAACGCTTCCTCGCGCCGGAGACCGTCGCCTCGGACGCGGTGAAGAGCTACGTGCGCTTCGATCCGATCGGCCCGGTGCTGGCGGTGATGCCGTGGAACTTCCCCCTGTGGCAGGTCTTCCGCTTCGCGGCTCCGGCCCTCATGGCGGGCAACGTCGGACTGCTCAAGCATGCCTCGAACGTCACGGGCTCGGCCCTCGCGATCGAAGATCTGCTTCGGCGGGCCGGGCTCCCGGAAGGCGCCTTCCGCACGCTCGTCATCGGCTCGGGCGCCGTCGCTTCGGTGATCGATCACCCCGCGGTCCGCGCCGTGACGCTCACCGGGAGCGAGGGCGCGGGGGCCGCCGTCGCCTCCCGCGCCGGGCAACGCATCAAGAAGAGCGTGCTCGAACTCGGCGGGAGCGACCCGTTCATCGTGCTCGACGACGTGGACGCGGCGGAGGTCGCGCGCCACGCCGCCCTGGCGCGGACGATCAACACGGGGCAGAGCTGCATCGCCGCCAAGCGCTTCATCGTGATGGAGGGCATCGCCGACGCCTTCGAAGCGGCGTTCCGGGACGAGCTCGAGAAGCTCGTGGTCGGGAACCCGCTCGCCGAGGGAACGGACCTCGGCCCGCTGGCGCGCCCGGATCTCGTCGACGACCTCGAGCGCCAGGTCGCGAAGAGTCTCGAGCAGGGCGCGCGGCTGGTGACGGGCGGCAAGCGGATCGGCGACGCCGGCTGCTTCTACGAACCGACCCTGCTCGCCGACCTGACGCCCGAAACCGCCGTGGCCTGCGAGGAGACCTTCGGCCCGGTGGCCGCGCTCCTCGTCGCGAAGAGCGAAGACCACGCCGTCGAGATCGCGAACGGCTCGGAGTTCGGGCTCGGCGCAAGCGTCTGGTCGGGAGACTCCGCGCGCGCGGAGGCCCTCGCCCCGCGCATCGAGAGCGGCTGCGTCTTCGTGAACGGCATGGTCAAGAGCGACCCGCGCCTGCCCTTCGGCGGGGTCAAGCTCTCGGGCTACGGACGCGAGCTCGCCGACTTCGGCATCCGCGAGTTCGTCAACATCAAGACGGTGGTCGTCGAGGCCTAGTGTTCTTCGGCTTCGCGCACCGCGGCGCCCGGGCGCACGCGCCCGAGAACACCCTCGAAGCGTTCCGGCTCGCCCTCGAGATGGGCGCGAACGCGCTCGAATCCGACGTCTGGATCACACGGGACGGCGTCGCCGTGCTCGACCACGACGGCGAGTTCGACGGCCGGCCGATCCGCGAGCTCGAGCGCCGCGCCCTCCCTCCCCACGTTCCCACCCTCGTCGAGCTCTACGAGGCCTGCGGCCCGGAAGTGCCCCTCTCCCTCGACGTGAAGGACGAGGCGGCCGCGCCGACGGTGATCGAAACCGCCCGGGCCCACGGCGCAGAGGCCGCGCTCTGGCTGTGTCACTGGAACTGGCGGGTGGTCGCGGGCTGGCGGCCGCTCTCCCCGGAGATCCACCTCGTCGACTCCACCAGCATCGAGCACATGCGGACGCCGCCGGAGCCGCGCGCGGCCCGCATGGTGGAGGTCGGCATCGACGCCATCAACCTGCACTGGAGTCACTGGCAACCCGAGTGGGTCGCCGTCTATCAGCAGCGCGGACGGCGCGTCTTCGCCTGGGACGTCCAGGAGCCGGCGCGGCTCGCCGACCTGATCGCCCGGGGCTTCGACGGCGTCTACTGCGACCACGCAGACCGGCTGCGGAGCGCCCTCGAGGCGGCGAGCTAGCCGGACGCGATCGACGGAAGACTACTCGGTGCTGATCGTCGCCTTGACGATCTCGAGCGGCTCGCTCGTGCGGCCGCTCTGGCTGCCGCGCGCTTCGAGCGCCTTCAGCGTGTCCTCGCCCTCCACGACCTCGCCGAACAGCGTGTGCTTGCCGTCGAGCCAGGGCGTCGGGACGAAGGTCAGGAAGAACTGGCTCCCGTCGGTGCCGGGGCCGCGGTTCGCCATGCTGAGCAGGCCGGGGCGGTCGTGGCGCTTTCCGCCGTCGAACTCGCCGTCGTAGTCGTAGCCCGGGCCGCCGGTGCCGTTGCCGAGCGGGTCGCCGCCCTGGGCCATGAAGTCCGTGATCACGCGGTGGAAGGCGGTGCCGTCGTAGAAGCCGAGGCGCGTCAGGTAGATCGTGCTCGTCACGTGCATGGGCGCCGTGTCGGGCCAGAGCTTCACCTTGAGGTTGCCGACGCTGGTCTCGAGGTTCCAGAAGTAGTCGGTCCCCGCCGCGAACTCCGCCTTCGGCGGCTGCGGAAGGCTCGTCTTCCAGCGGGCGTTGCTCTTGTCGATCCCGGCCTGTTCGATGAATCCGTCGATCGCGGCGAGGGCGTCGCTGCCAGACAGGGTGGCGTCACTTCCGGACATGGTCGGGGTCTCCTGCTCTTCTTGCGGGGGCGTGCATGCGGCGGCGACCGAGAGGGTCAGACAGCCGGCGAGGGCCAGGAGTCTCGTGCGCGCATTCGCGTGGTTTCTCTGCATGGCGGCGGACTGTATCACGCCGCGGGCGCGGCCGGGAGCCGCCGGACGCCTCAGCTGGAGGAGACGAGGGTCTCGGCCCACTGGTCGAGCAGGGTCTCCACCCCCGCGGCGTCGGCCGAGGGCATCGGGAAGAGCACGCGGTCGATCCCGGCGACGGCACAGCGCTCGACCACGGCCGGGTACGGCGGACAGAAGTAGATCGTCACCTCGAAGGGGTCGGCGCTGCGGCCGGCTTCCTCGAGGGCCTCGCGCACGGCGGGCAGGAGCGCCACCGGGTCGTCCTCGCCGCCGCCCATGAGCGGCACCCAGCCGTTGCCGTAGCGCACGGCGCGGCGGATCGCGCGGCGTCCGGCGCCGCCGACGTGGACCGGCGGGTGGGGCGCCTGCGTGGGTTTCGGCCAGGCGTAGCTCGGGCCGAAGTCGACGTACTTGCCGTGGTACTCGGCCCTTTCCTCCGTCCACAGCTGTTTCATGGCTTCGATCTTCTCCCGCATGACCGCGAAGCGGACGTCCGGATCCGTGCCGTGGTTCTCGATCTCCGGCCGGTTCCATCCGCCGCCGACCCCGAACAGGAAACGGCCGCCGGAGAAGGCGTCGAGCGTGGCGACCTCCTTCGCGAGCTGGAACACGTCGCGCTGGGGCACGAGGCAGATGCCGGTCGCTACGCGCAGGGTCTTCGTCGCTGCGGCGGCCATGGAGAGCGAGACGAAGGGGTCGGCCACGGTGTAGTACTCGCGCGGCAGGCCGGGCTGGCCGGGCTCGGGCGGCCCGGGCGTGGCGGGCGATTCCGGGATGTGGGAGTGCTCGGCGAACCAGACGGATTCGAAGCCCCGCGCCTCGGCAGCGCGCGCGAAGTCGGCGGGGGGCATGGCGTAGTCCGTCGGGAAGTAGGTGAGTCCGAATTTCATTCGGCCATTGTAGCCGCGCCCTGGCGCGAGGGGGCGCGGCGCACCTGGGCCGCGCAGTGCAGCCCGCCGCCGCGGTCGTGGGCGGCGCTTGCGCGCACGAAGCGAGGCTTCTGGCCGTGGCCGCGGAGCGCCTGCGTGATCGCCCGCCGACGGGGCGGGTCGCCCGGGTCCGAGATCAGGAGATGGCGGCGCAGGGCGATCAGGTTGACCGGGTTCGGATGGGCCGCCACGCAGCCTCGCGGAGCCTCCGCCGGGCCGGCGCACGAGAAGGTCACGGGGAGGCGGATGCGATCCGCGGCGCAGGCGGTCTCGACGATGCGCGCCGCCGAGGCCGCGATGCGCGCTTCGAGCGTACGCTGCGTGCGCACGAACTCCGCATCCTCCCCATCGCGCCCGCCCTCGAAGCGGAGCCCGAGTTCCGGCGACGCCACCACGAGCGCGAAATCGCAGGGCCCCGGCCCCGTGACGACGTGGGAGAACAGCTCGTCCACGTGACCGACGGCGAGGAAGCCCGTCTCGACGCGGACGTGGCGGCTCCGGTGTCCGCGGGCGAGCAGGAACTCGGCGAGCGCCGGGCCGGCGTTCGCACCGAGCAGGAGCGTTCCGTCGGGGAGGCCCTCGAGGTTTCCGCCGCCGTTCGCGGCCGGCCCGGTCTCGGGCGGGGGCGCGAGCCAGGCGGCGTCCCCGCGCATGACGAGCGGTGCCAGCAGGCGAGAGGTGCCTTCGGCGCTGCGCCGCAGGTCGAGCACGGCGAGGCGCCCCCGGTGTTCGACGAACTCGAAGACGTCCTGAAGCCACGCGCCGAAACGCGCGCGGGTCGCAACGCGCGCGACCGGCGTGTGTGGCGTCTCGGGCGGCGCGACGGTGGCGCGCGAGCGTTCGATCCACGCGAGCCGGATCGCGGAGCGGCCCGCCGCGAGCTCTTCCGCGTTGACCGAGTCGAGCGCGCGGGCCAGCTCGGCTCCGCTCGACCCGGCAAGCACGAGCAGCTCCCGGGGATCGTCGGCGTGGGAGAACAGGCGAAGCGGTTCAACGGGTTCGACGGGCTCGACGCCCTCCGGAACCACGAACCCCGGAGGCGGTGCGCAGGCGAGCGCGGAAAGAAGCAAGGTCGTCGCGAGGAAGCGGGCCATCGGCACCCACCCACGCTAGCGGCTCGCGCGCCTCAGCCGCTCGGATCGTCCGTGCCGTGGACGCGCACCTGGTTGCGGCCCGCCTGCTTCGCTTCGCAGGCCGAGAGCTCCGCGCGGTCGATCAGCTCGCTCGCGTTCGAGACGCCCTCGTTCCAGGCCGCAACGCCGGCGCTCACCGTCACCGGGATCGTATTCGGCCCGTCCTCGTCCACCGGGAAGGGCTCGCCCTCGATCCGGAGGCGCAGGCGCTCGGCCACCATGCGCGCGTGGGGCTCGTCGCACTCGAGGAAGGCGAGCACGAACTGTTCGCTCCCCCAGCGCCCGATGATGTCGGCCGGCCGGGTCGTCTCGCGCAGGATCCGGGCCAGGTGCCGCAGCACGCAATCGCCCGCGCGGTGTCCGTAGCGGTCGTTGATGCGCTTCAGATGGTCGACGTCGACGAACACGACGGAGAACGGAATGCCGAGTTCCTGGGAGCGCGCGAAGGCGTCGTCGACGGCGTCGACCAGGGAGTGCCGGTTCGGAATGCCGGTCAGGGCGTCCTGCGTGGCCAGGATGCGCAGGCGCTGCTGCGCGCGGTAGAGGTCCTGCTCGGCGCGGCGGCGCACCTGGAGGTCCTGGAAGCCGGCGATCACCGTGCCGATGGCGCCGAGGAAAGGCTTCAGGCCGTAGGCCATCTCGTCGTCGTAGCCGCCGGGCCGGTTCGCGACGCCGACCATGCCGATCAGCCGGCCGCCCGCGTGAATCGGCAGGCCCAGGTAGGACTGGAAGCCCGGGTGCCCCGGCGGCGGTCCGGCGCTCCGCAGGTCCGTGCGCGGCTCGTTCGCGATGACGACCTCGCCGGTTCGCAAGGTCGCACCGATCAGAGTGTTCGGATTCCGGAACTCGAGCCCCGGGCCCGACTGCTCGCGGAAGACCTGGCGGGAGCCGGCGTTCCACGAGATGTCGCTGATGGCATGGGTGCGCAGGCCCGGCTTGCCCTCGGCGTCCTCGAAGATCTCGCCGATGAAGCCGCACTCGCTGCCGGTCAGCCCGAGCAGGTTCTCGAGCGCCTCCTCGAAGAGCTCCTTGCGCGACCACAGCGTCGCCGTGATGAAGCCGCGCAGGATCTGGTTCACGGCCTGGGCGACGCGGCCGCGGATCGCCAGGAGATTCTCGGCGGCGACCCGTTCGCTCACGTCGCGGACGACCCCGGCGAAGCGCGTCTGCCCCTCGACCTCGATCTCCTCGACCGAGATCTCCATCGGGAAGGGCGTGCCGTCGGCCCGCAGGCCTTCGACCTCGCGCGAAGCCCCGAGAGCGCGCGGGGCGCCCCCCTGGAGGTAGCGCTTCATGTACTGATCGTGGTTCGAGCGGTGCGGCTCGGGCATGAGCTCGGAGACGTGCTTCCCGACGAGCTCCACCGTACGGCGTCCGAAGATGGTCTCGGCGGCGGCGTTCAGGGACGTGATGATCCCGCGGGCATCGATCACGATGACGCCCTCGGAGAGGCGATCGATCACGGCCAGGGCGACGTCGGCGTGGATGCCGGAAGACATGGCTCCCCCCTCGAGAGCAGGGCAGATGCCCTGTTCCTACGTTTCGAACGGATGCGCCGGGGCCTTGTGGCCAAAGTGGAAGGGAATCGCGGCCATGCGCAGCGACCCTCCGTGCGCCGGCAACGGGTGTGCGGCGAGCGTGCTATTCCCTCGCACGCACTCGACGGGTGTGAGAGACCGGACGGAGGTTCGATGGACGAGCTCGCGAGCTGGGTGACCCTCGAAGGCTGCTTCAACTTCCGCGACCTCGGGAGCTATGCGACCCGCGACGGCCGCCGCATGCAGCCCGGCCGCGTCTACCGCTCCGACGGCCTCCAGGAACTCACCGCGCGCGACCTCGACCACCTGTGCGGCCCCCTCGGCCTCGGCCTGGTGATCGACCTGCGCTCGAGCGCCGAGGTCGAGACCCACGGCACGGGTGCCATCGCCGGCCGCGCGCGGATCGAGCCGGTTCCGCTGTTCGAGCAGACTCGCAGCTCTGCCAGCGGCGAGATCGCCGCGAGCCTCCGCGACGGCAACATGGGCGACCTCTACTACGTGATGCTCCAGGCGGCGGCCGGCCCGATCCTGCGCGTGGTGGAACTGCTCGCCGCGGCGGACGCCCCGGCCGTCTTCCACTGCGCCGCCGGGAAGGATCGGACCGGCGTGATCTCGGCGCTGCTGCTCTCGCTGCTCGACGTCCCCGAAGAGACGATCGTCGCCGACTACGCCCTGAGCCGCCGGAACATCGACGCCATCAACTCGCGGCTCGGCTCGAGCGAGGCGTACTCGAGATGGATGGAGGAGCTCCCGGACGGCGCCTGGGATGCGGACCCGGCGGCCATGGAACGCTTCCTCGAACGGGTGCGCGGGGAGCACGGTTCCTTCGCCGAGTGGGCGCGCGGCGCAGGCCTGGCCGACGCCGACCGCGAAGCACTCCGCGAGCGGCTGCTCGGCTAGCGGGAGCGCTCGACGAGCTTCTCGACCGCTTCGGCGATCCGCCCCTGGACCGGCGCCGGGAGATCGTGGGCCATGCCTTCGATCTCGACGAGCTCCGCCCCCGGAATCGCCGCCGCGGTATCGCGGCCGCCTTCGATCCGGACGAGCAGATCGTCGGTGCCGTGCACGACCAGCGACGGCACGCGCACGCGCGTGAGCGCGTCGCGCCGGTTCCCGTGGGCCGCGATGGCCGCGACCTGACGGGCGACGCCGGCCGGGTCGTAGCCACGGTCCCAGGCCTTGCCGGCGCGCTCGCGGAAGACGTCCTCCTCGAAGGGAAAGACCTTCGTCCCGATCAGCCGGTCGGTCTCGAGCGCCTGCTCGATGAAGGCCTCGCGCGTCTCGACCGGCGGGTTCAGCAGGCCGGCCGCCACTTCGGGCGCCGGCGGCGGAACCTCCGGATTGCCCGTGGTGGACATGATGGAGGTCATGCTCGCGAGCCGGTCCGCGTGCCGGATCGCCATCGTCTGGACGACCATGCCGCCCATCGAAACACCGAGCACGTGGGCGCGATCGATGCCGACGGCGTCGAGTACGGCGACCGAGTCGGTGGCCATCTCGTCGAGGGTGTAGGCGACGTCGGCGGGTTTGCCGGCCCCCGTCGCCTGCAGGACCTCGATCAGGTTCGGCATGCCGGCTTCATGGAGATGCGTGCTCAGGCCGACGTCGCGGTTGTCGAACAGCACGAGCCGGAAGCCGCGGCGCTCGAACTCGGCGAGGAACTTCTCCGGCCAACGCACGAGCTGGCTGCCGAGCCCCATGACCAGGAGCAGGGGCGGCCCGGCGGCATCGCCACGCAGCTCGTAGTGGATCTCGACGCCATCGTTTCCGGGGGTGTTCGCCTTCGGCATGGCGGGATCTTCTCCCGTCCCGGCGCCCGGGGCAATGCCCAAGGTCGCGGCAGACCGTGCCCGAAGAACGGTCGGAAAGAGGCGCGCCGCCGGGCGTAGCCAAGCGGTTCCGTGTCGTCGCTGGCTCAGGTCGTGGGTTCGAGACAACGGAAAATCGCCCGGCACGGAAGATGCAACTCCCTCGAGACGAAGCCGGTCCGAGGGAACCAGCCCAGCGCCCAACCGAGAAGGAGCCTCCGATGGGACGAATCTGCGCCTGGTGTGAACGTCTTCTACAGAGTGCGCGCGTCGCCGGCGCCCCGGTCAGTCACGCACTTTGCCCGGGATGCCGCAGCGAACTCGAAGCGGCCCTCGGACGAACCGGCCTTCAGCTCCGCGGGAGCGACGTGGCCACGTCGCCCTGAGAACCGAACCATTCTGCGCTGGGGGGTCCGCGGCAGGCACCCGGAACTCTCGCTTCGAACGTCCATTCCCAGGGGAGGGCACGAGACACGAGGCCAGAAGGAAAGAAGGCGGCCCAGCATACGCTGGGTCGCCTTCTTCGTTCTCTGGTAGGGGCCGACGACGCGTCTTCGTCCGCGATCCTCGAATCGAGTACCGTCTTGCGAACGGCTCGATCCGCACAGACAGCTCGTGGAACACCTCTCACCGAATCGCAGCCTGCCTTCCCACCAACGCGGCAGAGCGGCCACCGAGACCGCGCTGGGGCTTTGTGTCTTCATCTTCGCATCAGCGCTCTCGCTCACCGAGATCCGCTCCCTCGACTACTGGTGGCACCTGCGAACGGGTCAGCTGATTCTCGAATCGGGGCTCGTTCCCCTCTTCGACACGTACACCTACACCGTTCCCGGAGCGCGCTGGATCGACACGCATTGGTTCTTCCAGTGCATGCTCTATGGGGTTTGGTGGCTGGGCGGTCACTCCGGCGTCGCTCTTGCCCAGTGGCTCTCCGTCCTGCTGCTCGTCGGCATCGTGGGAGCGACCGGCTCTCGCTGCGACCGGCCAGGAGTCACGGCCCTCGGCGTGAGCCTCGTCCTCCTGCTCTCCTGTCAGCGGTTCATGCCGCGCCCGGAACCGATGAGCATGATCCTGCTGGCCGCGATGCTCTGGTGTTTCGATCGCCACCAACGGACGGGCGACCGGCGAGCCCTCTATTGCGTCGTCCCGATCCAACTCCTCTGGGCGAACGTTCACGGACTCTTCGCGCTCGGCGTCGCCGTGTGTGGCATCCACCTGGCCGCCGAACTGCTTCGCGGGCTTCGCGCGGGTCGAGTCGATTGGGCCGAGTCCTATCGACTGGGAGGCGTCGCGCTCCTCGCCGCAGCCGTTTCGTTCCTCACGCCGAACGGCCTCGACGCGGTGCTCTTCCCCCTCGAACAGCTCCGCATGATCACGGTCGATGCCGGGGCGCAAGCTCCGTGGGTCACCGAGATCGGACGCTTGCTCGCGGAGGGCGGCGTTCCGGCGCTGCGCATCGGCGTCACCCTCGGAGCGGCTCTGCTCACCCTGGCCGTGATGGTGCTCAACTGGAAGCGCCTGCGGGTGGCCGACCCGTTGATCTGGGGCGCGCTGCTCTTCCTCACCCTGAGCGCGCATCGCAACCAGGCGCTGTTCTCGGTGGCGTGTGCGACGATTCTCGTCCGCAACCTCCACGACCTGCTCGACGCCCACCCGCTGCCCGCCTGGGCTGGGCGGCTCGGAGCAGCCACACTCTGCGGCGCCCTGCTTGCTGGAAGCGCTGGCGCGATCACGGGGGATCTCTTCGAAGCGCTGGGCGACCCCCGCCGGTCCGGCTTCGGCCTCGATCGACAGCTCCATTCCGCGGGCGCCGTGGACCGCATCCTCAGCGACGCACCGGAAGGACCGATCTACCACCACATGGCGGACGGTGGATTCCTGATCTGGCACCTCTACCCGGAACGAAAGGTGATGATCGATGGGCGGCTCGAAGTCTTCGGCGCCGAGGAGTTCGCGCGCTTGAATCGGGGCGATCCGGCCGGGTTCCGGAAGCTCGACGATCAGTACGGCTTCGGGACGGCCCTGCTCAACTACCACGTCAACTTCTACGAGCCGCTGATCGGCGCCCTCTACCACGACCCCGCGTGGCAGCTCGTCTATGTCGATGAGACGGCGGCTCTCTTCTATCGATCCGGGCCGGTCTCGGCGGGCCTCGATGTCGAGGCGCCGTCCCTCTTCCCGCCGTTGCCTTCCGACACCAAGCGCGCGCGGAGCCGGGTCATTCATCGGCTCCGCTTCTTCATTGCGATCCGCAGGCCGGACCTGGCGCTTCGCGAGTGGGGAGCGTTTCAGACTCGTTCCCCCGAGGCCGAGGAAGAGCCGCTGCTGGCCATCACCATGCTGCTGGGAACCGGCCAGCGCGCCGAAGCTCACCGGCGGCTCGTCGATCTCGAGCGCGCTTCTCTCAACGATCCCGACGCACTCCAGCAGGCGGCACAGCTCTACGCCGCGGCGGGGGACGCTGTCGGTGCTCAGCGGGCAACGGCGCGAGCCTACGCCCTCGATCCGGCCCGGGAGCGCGCCAACGGACGGCCGACGCCGCGGGCGCGCGACGCGATTCTCCGCCGAAAAGCCCAAGAGGAGCGACTGGTGTTGGCCGAGCTCGTGGTGCCGACCGCCATCGGGGTGGCGCTCGCCTTCATCGCGGCGGGACCCCGGCGGGTGAACGTTTGAGATCATCCACCACAAAGGCCGAAGGCGACCCAGCTTCCCGCTGAATCGCCTTCGTCTGTTCTGGCGCGCCCGGCACGACTCGAACGTGCGACCCCTAGCTCCGCAAGCTAGTGCTCTATCCAACTGAGCTACGGGCGCGAAATCTGAGCGGCGGAGTCTAGCTGAACCTGGCGCTCCAGACAGTCCGGGAGGCCCGGTCCAGGACTCCCAGAGGCGTCGTTTCCCGAGAAACGGCCGCGAATTCGCCCCATCGGAGCCTGCGGGGCGGTCGGGCGCGGCACCCTCGCCCCTGACTGGAGCTCAACCCTCCGCGTCGCCGCCCCACTCGACGAAGATGGGGGAGGACCACGCCCGCTCCTCGGTCGGCGCCAGGCAGTCGTCGTCGTCCGGGCGGTCGATGCAGGCGTCCACTTCGGTGCAGCGCCCGCTCGCATCGCGGGTGCAGCCGAGGGGGTCGGCGGCGACGGCCTGGCTCGGCTCCTCGATGGCGCGCACGTAGTAGAGGGCGTCGCGCGCGGAGACGCCGAGCTCCGCGTCCGTGAAGGTGGCGACGCAGCCGGCGGGGTCGGCGTCGCAGGGGATCACCTTCCAGGGGTCCTCGACGAGGCCGGCGATCGCTTCGCCTGCGCGCATCTGCGGGCGGATGCGGACCACCTCGATGCGCGTGATGAGACGGCGCTGCTCGGCGGGGTGGAAGCACTCGCCCTTGCACAGTCGCTCGAGCCGCTCGGGTTCGAGGCCGCGCACCGAAGCCTCGGGGCAGCCGGGCTTCTGCTCGAGCGAACCCACGGCGCGTACCTGGAAGATCGGGCTCTCGGCGATGCGGGCGCTCCCGCCCATGGGCAGCGACGCGCCGCGCGAGCCGGGCGGGTTCAGCAGGTCGAACCAGAGCAAGATGCGCGGGCCGCTCGTTCCGTAGACCTCCTTGCGCTGGAACGCATCCCAGATGGCGTCGCGCGTGCGGCCTTCGGCGTGCACGGCGGCGAGCCCGCCCGTCAGGAAGAAGGACGCGGCGCGCTCCGCCTCCCGCAGATTGAAGAAGCTGCCGCCGGGGTTCTCGGCGTCGAAGGGCTGCGAGTTCGGCTCCGGGGCTTCCTCGCGCAGCGGAAGGATCGCCGCGCCGGCGATGGGCAGGCGTGCCTCGGTCATCTCGGTCCGGCCGTACTCCTTGTACCCGGTGCCGGGCCGCGCGCTGTGCACGTCGCTCGCGGCGATGAAACCGAAGTCGAAGCGGCGCGCGCCTTCGGGTGCATCGGGCCGCCCGAGGGCCATGATGTATTGGACCGAGCTCTTCGGCCGGTAGTTGAAGCTCGGCTGGAAGCAGTCGCGACACTGGCCCGAGTCGAGCCAGTCGCCGGCCCGGGAGCCCGGCACCGTGAGGTGACCCGCGACGTCGGCATCCACGTAGTGCTGGCGCGCCAGGGCGGCCCGCTCTTCGCACTCCTCTCCACCCTCGCCCGCGGCCCGGCAGCGTTCGGCGATGAGCTCGCCGGCGCGCCAGCACGAGGGGAGGAAGTCCTCGCGCGGCTCCGGGCACGAGCGCGTGCCGTCGTCGTGGAGGACGACTTCCTCCCAATCGCGGTACTCCTCGGAGTTGCCGTGGCCGGAGAAGACCTCGATCAGCCCCTGATACCCCGGGTCGTGCTGCTCGGGCGTGAGCTGCTTGTCCCAGGACGAACCGAGGGGCGTGTAGTAGCCCCAGGTCGTGCCGTGCGGGATCACCATCGCGTCGAAACCCCAATCGTCGAGCTTCGCGTAGAGATCCGCAGGCGTCTCCGCCGCTTCCTTGCACGCGAGGGGGAGCTCGCGCACCGGCACGCCGTCGGGGCAGTCGGGCGCCTCGATCATCTCGCGGAAGTACCGGATCGTGTCGAGGGAGTCCTGACCCGGCCGGGCGACGCCGAGCAGGCCCATGGTGAGCGTTCCCGGCAGCGCGTCGCGCTGGCGGTCGGCCGCGTCGGCCGGCGGCCGCGCGGCGATCGAGCGCGTCGGAACCTCCTCGAGATCCTTCAGCACGACGTTCTTGTGCCCGTAGTGGTTCTCCGGGCGCGTCCCCATCTGCGTCCACTCCCAGCCGAGGAAGGGGACGACGTCCGGGTTCGCGGGGTCGGCGGTGGCGTCGCACTGCCGGATCGACTCGACGGTCTCGGCCCAGGTCTCGGGGCTGTGGGCGACGGCGTGATCGTTGATGGACCAGAAATCGATCTGCGCGCAGAAGCGCGCGAAGTCGCAGGCGGCGGCGACGGGGTGGGCGCCCTCGCCGCCGGCCATCGGAAGCGCCATCAGGAAGGCGTCGAGCGAAAAGGTGCTGTGAACGTGCAGGTCGCCGAACAGGATCTGCTTCGCGTCGCTTCGGCCGACGCCTGCGCCGCCGATGGCCTGGCGCACGGCGCGCGCCGTCACCTCGTCCGCGGGCAAGGCGGTGCCCTGCACCTCGCCGGCTCCCCAGCGCTGGCCGAGCACACCGCTTCCGAGCAGGGCGAGCAATCCGAGGAAGAGGAGGCCGACGACGGCCACACCGACGAATACACGTTTCATCATGGGCCCATTCTACTCCGCGCGGTTCAGCGCGAGCCGAGGTTCGCGTTGAACCACGCCATGGCTTTGTCCTGGCGCAGCGGAAGCTCCCGGGCGGCCAGGCGCTCGAGGGCGCCCGCGATCCCGAAGAGTTTCACGGTGAGCTCCGCCTCGAGCCGGACTCGGCAGCGGCCTCCGCCCAGGGGCTCGGTGGTGAGCCGGCCCGAGAGCTTCACGCGGTCGGGCAGCGTCTCCGGCGTGTGTTCGAAGGTCGCGGTGTTCGAGCGTTCCTCCCACCGCAGGGTCTCCTCGGCGCGAAGGCTCTCGCCGAACAGACGCCGCACCGGCCCCGGAAGGTCGGGCGCCTCGACCAGCTCCGAGCGCACGACCCAGGCCTTGCCCTCCCGCTCCTTCGAAAGCACGCGGAAGGCGACGGCGCCGCAGCCCTCGACCTCCTTCGCCCGCCGCGACGCCTCGTCCAGATGATGCGCCCAGAAGGCCTCGGGCTCGCAGTCGTAGACCTGCTCGCAGACGATCTTCACGAAGCGCTGGGAAGCCGGGTCGGCAGGACCTCGCCGCGGCGGCGCGCGATGCCGGTCAGCGTGAACCAGACGAGCTCGTCGAAGGCGGCGTTCAGGCTGGGCAGGCCGCCGTGCTCGAGCCCGCCGAGGACCGGCAGCTCACCCGGATGGTTCGCGAGCGCGTCGCGGAAGAGGCCCCATTCATCGAGACCGGCCTCGGCCTGGGCGGTCCGCGTCGCTTCGATCTGCACGCCCACGCCGAGGATCAGCAGCGCGATCTGGATGAAGGTATGGGCGGCCTCGCTGCTCGAGAGACCGAGGGCGGTGAGCTGGGCCAGGATGCGCTCGACGTAGCGCAGCGGGCCGCCGGCCAGGGGCCGCGCGATGCGGACGGCGGGGTAGCGCTCGACCATGCGGCGGGCGTCGCGCGCGAAGGCGAGAAGCCAATGGGACCAATGGATGCCCTCGGGCGCCTCCGGCAGCACCCAGGCGTCGAAGACGACGTCGACGGAGAGGCGGCGGAGCTCTTCCTGGCCGCGGACGTGGTTGTAGAGGGTGGCCTGGCTCACGCCGAGAGCCCGGGCGAGGCCGGCCATGGTCGGCACCTCGCCCTCGATCTCGAGGATGGCCTGCCCGAGGCGCTCGGTGGTGACGCGCGGGGGGCGGCCTCGGGCCGGGGGGCGCGGGGTGGACGGTTTGGCCATGGGCGGGAGGATTCCACTTTCTTGAGTGGATTTCCATAAATTCAGTTAGACTCGGCCAGCGCCTGCGCCGAAAAGGAGCCCCGATGCCCGACGCCTTCATCATCGACGCCTGCCGGACCCCCCGCGGCATCGGCAAGCAGGGGAAGGGCGCGCTCGCGCACCTCCACCCGCAACACCTCGGATCGACCGTCCTGCGCGCGCTGCGCGACCGCAACGGCCTCGAGACCGCCGACGTCGACGACGTCGTCTGGGGCACGAGTTCCCAGGTGAGCGAGCAGTCGGGCGACATCGGCCGCATGTCGGCCCTCGACGCGGGCTACGACGTGAAGGCCAGCGGCGTCACCCTCGACCGCTTCTGCGGCTCGGGCATCACCGCCACCAACATCGCGGCCAACTCCGTGATGTCCGGGATGGAAGAACTCGTGATCGCCGGCGGCACGGAGATGATGTCGCTCCCCAAGAAGGGGATGATGGTGATGGGCGCCGGGAACGAGCACCTGCGCGAGCTCCACCCGCAGCCGCACCAGGGCGTTTGCGCGGACTCGATCGCCACGCTCGAAGGCATCCCGCGCGAGGCGCTCGACGCCCACGCCGCGGAATCCCAGCGCCGCGCGGCCGTCGCCATCGAAGAAGGGCGTTTCGACAGGGCGCTCGTGCCCGTGCACAACCTCGACGGCTCGCTCGCCCTCGACCGCGAGGAGTTCCCGCGGCCGGGCACCACGGCGGAGTCGCTCGCGAAGCTCCCGCCGAGCTTCGAGAAGGTCGCGGACTACCGGGCCGAGGGGCACCCGACCTTCCGCGAGCTCGTGAACCAGAAGTTCCCGGATCTCCAGATCGAGCACGTGCATCACGCGGGGAACTCCTCGGGCGTCGTCGACGGCTCGGCGGCGATCCTCATCGCGAGCGAGAAGTACGCCAAAGAGCACGGCCTCACGCCGCGCGCGCGGGTCGTCGCCACGGCCAACATGGGCGACTGCCCGACGCTGATGCTGAACGCGCCGGTCCCGGCGGCGCGCAAGGTGCTCAAGCGCGCGGGTATGGAGCTCTCGGACATCGACCTCTTCGAGGTGAACGAGGCCTTCGCCGTCGTCTCGGAGAAGTTTCAGCGCGACCTCGAGCTCGACCGCGACAAGGTCAACGTGAACGGCGGCGCCATGGCGCTCGGCCATCCGATCGGCGCGACCGGCGCGATCCTCGTCGGGACCGCGCTGGATGAGCTCGAACGCCGGGATAAGCAGGTCGGACTCATCACGATGTGCGCGGGCGGCGGCATGGCCCCGGCCATCATCATCGAACGCGTCTAGGCCGAGGAGCCAACCCATGTCGATCACCGACGGACACGAACTCATCAGCTCGCACGCCTACGCCGAGAAGGGCGTGCCCCACGATCTCTGGACCCGCCTGCGCGCGGAGTCGCCCGTGCATCACTGCACGCCGAAGGGTTTCTCCCCGTTCTGGGCGATCACCAAGCACGCGGACATCTGCGAGATCTCGAAGCAGCCCGGGAAGTTCTCCTCGGCCAAGGGCATCGCCATGGTCCGGGAGTCCGACGAGGAGATCATCCGCGAGCAGAACCAGGGCTTCGGCGCGATGCGGGTCATCATCGAGATGGATCCGCCCGAGCACCGCGGCATCCGCAAGATCGCGAGCCCGGTCTTCACGCCGCGGGCCGTGAAGGCGCTCGACGACGTGATCCAGCAGAGCGCGCGCGACATCGTCGACCGGCTCGCCGGGGAGACCGGCGAGGGCGAGTGCGACTTTGCGAACGACGTCGCCGCGGCCCACCCGCTGCGCATCCTCTCGACCATGCTCGGCGTGCCGCGCGAGAACGAGCCGGACATCCTGCGCCTGACCAACCAGCTCTTCGCCAACGACGACCCCGACCTCCAGCGCGAGGGCGAGGATCGCCAGAAGGCCATGCTCGAGCTCGGCATGGAGCTCTACCAGCTCTTCGACAAGATCATCCAGGACCGCCGGGCGAACCCGCGGGACGATCTCGCGACCGTGCTGGCGAACGGCAAGGTCGACGGCGAGCCCATGGGCCCGATGGAGACCCTCGGCTACTTCCTGATCACCTTCACCGCCGGCCACGACACCACGAAGAACGCGCTCGTCGGCGGCATGCGGGCCTTCCTCGAGAACCCGGAACAGTTCCAGAAGCTCCGGGGCGACCCCGCGCTGCTCGACTCCGCGGTCGAAGAAGTCGTGCGCTGGACCTCCCCGGTGAACCACATGAAACGTCTGGTGATGGAGGACTACGAGCTGCGCGGCCAGCAGCTCCGCGCCGGCGACTGGCTCGTCATGTTCTACGCCTCGGCCAACCGCGACGAAGAGGTCTGGGCCGACCCCTTCACCTTCCGCATCGACCGCAAGCCGAACCCGCACCTCGGCTTCGGGATCGGCCAGCACTTCTGCCTCGGCGCGAACCTCGCGCGCCGCTCCCAGCGCGCGCTCCTCCAGGAGATGGCGAAGCGCCTCGAGTGGGCGGAGTTCGCGGGCGAGCCCGAGCAGATCCACTCGGCCTTCGTCGTCGGCCTGAAGAAGCTCCCGATGCGCTACCGGGTGAAGCCGGCGGCCTGAGCGGGCGCGGGATTGCCGGAAGCGGCGGCTCGGGTACAATTGGTCCGACCATCTTGGTTGGACCAATCAGCGCCCGGAGCACCCATGACCGACCACGCCTCCCCCTCCCTTTCCACCTCCGAGCCGACTCAGCGGCTCCCGCTCACCTCCACCCTGCGGATCTTCGCGCCGCACCTCGCGGCGCTCTTCCTGCCGCTGGTGGCCCTGAGCTTCCTGCTGGCTGTGCCCCACGGCCGCTGGGAAGCCCTGCTCTGGGTGCTCGTCCCCGGCCTCGCGATGCAGATCGCCGACCGCAAGACCGGCAAGCAGCTCCACGCCCCGCGCGAGGATCTTCCCGCGTGGCCCTTCGACGGCCTGCTCCTCGTGCTGTTCGTGATCCAGCTCGCGAACGTCGCGCTGTTCGTGCGGTTCTTCGAGCTGCAGGCCTTCTTCTCGCTCGGGACGCTCGCGGGCGTCCTGCTCGTGGGCGCGAGCTCGGGCTACTCGGGCATCGTGGTCGCCCACGAGCTCATCCACCGCCCGAACCGCAGCATGCAGACGCTCGGGCGCGCGCTGCTCTGCACGGTGATGTACGAACACTTCTACACCGAGCACGTGCGCGGCCATCACGTGCGGGTCGGTACGCCCGAAGACCCGGCCACCGCGCGCTTCGGCGAAACCTTCACCCAGTTCTACGTGCGCACCGTACCGGCGCAGTTCCGCAGCGCCTGGCGGCTCGAAACGAAGCGGCTCGGCGACGTGGACATGCCGATCTTCGACCGCCGCCAGCTCGGCAACCGCGTCCTACACGGCGTCATCGCCGAGTGGAGCCTCGCGCTCGCGATCGGCGTCTTCGCGGGCATCGCGGCGTTCGCGGGCTTCCTGCTCCAGGCCGTCTTCGCGTCCCGCGCCCTCGAGGTGGTGAACTACTTCGAACACTGGGGCCTCGAGCGAACGGGCCCGCGCGTGCGCCCCGTCGACTCCTGGGACACGCACTCGCGCTTCACCTACTACGCGCTCACCGGCCTGACGCGCCACGCCGACCACCACGCCTACGCCACACGCCCCTACCAGAAGCTGCGCGTCCACGAGGAGGCGCCAGTCCTGCCGCGCGGCTACATCGCGATGTTCCCGCTCGTCCTGGCGCGCAACGCGGTGTTCCGAGAGCAGATGACCGAGGAGCTCGAACGGCGCGGCCTCGGCCCCTTCGCCAAGCAAGGTGCAGGCGCTTGACCGGCCAGGCCTCGCGGCCCGAGGCGATCGCCGACCGGGTCCGGACGCAGATCCTGGCGGGCCGCTATCGGCCGGGCGAGCGGCTGCCTTCGGAGCGCGAGCTGGCCGAACAGGCCGGCGTGAACCGCGGCTCCGCGCGCGAGGCGTTGAAGATCCTTGCCAACGAAGGCCTGGTCGACGTCCAGCCGGGCGGCTCGCGCGTCGCGCCGCTTCACCAGGCCAGGCTCGAGGTGCTGGGGCACGTGCTGCGGGTGTCCGACACGCCCGACCCCGCCCTCGTGGGTCAGCTGCTCGACGTCCACGAGCTGCTGCTCGTCGGCGCGGCCCGCCTGGCCGTCGAGCGCGCCAGCGACGCGGACCTTGCCCGCGCGCTCGAGCTGCTCCCGGAACTCGTGCGGCGAAGCAACGGCGAGGAGGAATACGTCGCAGCGCTCGTCGAGCTCCTGCAGCTCGTGGCCCGCGGCAGCCAGAACCTCGTCCTCCACATGGTTGGCAACAGCCTGCACGTGGTGCTGGGGGCGGTCGTGCCGCTGCTCCGGCGCTCGCGCCCGTCGGCGGCGACGCTCGCGCCCTCGATCGAAGCGATCCGCGATGGGCTCCTCCACCGCGATCCCGAGAAGGCGAGCGAAGGCGTCCGCTCGCTTCTCCGGATCAAGCGCGAGGCCATCATGAAGGAGCTCGAACGTCCGACGGCGTAGCGCTCGATCCGCGTTCGACCCGCGATCGAATTCGGTTGTACGAGCGTCGCGTGCGAGTATGATGCGTCGCGAGCCGTGCCCGAATCCCTGGGCCAGCCGAGACACCCAGGCCACACCGAGACGAGATCGATGCAGAGCGAGAGCGAAACGCTGGAAGAACGACTCCAGGCCTACGTCGGCAAGCCGATGGGGCCCCCGTCCATCGCGCCGGAACCCGTCAACGGGCCCATGATCCGGCACTGGGTCGATGCGCTGGACGACCGCAACCCTGCGTACGAATCGGGCGATGCGTCCAACCCAGGCTCCAGCAGGTTCGATGGAGTCGTGGCGCCGCCCGCCATGCTGCAGGTCTGGGGCATGCCGCGCCCGAAGATCGAGGGCATCGCGGAGCGGCGCGGCGCTCCGGACGATCTCACCTTCGACAACCCGCTCAACGTGCTCGACGAGGCGGGCTACCTCGGCGTCGTGGCCACGAACTCGGAGCTCGAGTTCGTGCGCTACCTGAAACCCGGCGACCACCTCCGGCTCGAGAGCGAGATCGAGTCCATCTCCGCTCTCAAGACCACGGCGCTCGGCCAGGGTTACTTCGTGACCTGGGTGACGACGTACACGACCGAGAGCGGGGAGGTCGTCGGCCGTCAGCTCTTCCGCGTGTTCAAGTTCGACCCGGCCACGATCGATCCGAGCAAGCTGGGGAGGTAGCGACCATGGCATCCACACCCACGAACATCGCGGCCGGCGACGAGCTGCCGACCTTCGAACTCCCCGTGACGTCGACGGTCATCGTCGCCGGAGCCATCGCCTCCCGCGATTTCATGCCCGTCCACCACGACGCCGAATACGCCCGGGCGCAGGGTGCTTCGGACATGTTCATGAACATCCTCACCACCAACGGCTACGTGGCGCGCTTCGTCACCGACTGGGCGGGGCCCGAAGCGATGCTGCGTCACGTGAAGATCCGGCTCGGCGTTCCGGCGGTGCCCAACCAGACGCTGCGCTTCACCGGGCGGGTGCTCGGGGTGTGCGAGGAGGACGGCGAGCGGGCGATCGACGTGGAGGTGCGCGCCGCCAACGACCTCGGCGACCATGCGAGCGGGACCGTCGCGCTCTCGCTGCCGCTCTGAGTTCGCCCGCATGAGTCGCAACCGAGCCCACCTCGTCGGCGTGGGAGAGACCCGATACACGCGCTGGGGCAAGATCGGCGACGTCTCGGAGCACGCGCTCGCGTGTGAGGCCATCGCGCGCGCCGTCGCCGACGCGGGCCTTTCCATGAACGACGTGGACGGCCTCGCCTCCTTCGCCGAGGATCGCAACGAAGCGGTCTTCCTCGCTGCGGAGCTCGGCCTGCCGACCCTGCGCTTCGGCAACATGGTGTGGATGCCCGGCGGAGGCGGCGGCTGCGCCGCCATCGGCAACGCCGCCATGGCCGTGGAGACCGGCCAGGCGGAGGTCGTCGTGGTCTACCGCGCCCTGTGCCAGGGGCAGTTCTTCCGCTTCGGCAGCCCGATCGCCTCCGATGCGCCGGCCGCCGACCCGCCCCCGCCGACCGTCCAGCAGGCCACCACGCCGATGCTCGCCTCGATGGGCTTCGCGATGCCCTTCGGCCTGTTGATGGCGGCGGCGGCCTACGCGCTGCCGACCCGCCGGCACATGCACCTCTACGGCACCACGAGCGAGCAGCTCGGCCACATCGCGGTGACCTTCCGCGAGCACGCGAGCCGCAACCCGCGCGCCGTGATGGGCGGCCGCGCGATGACCCTCGAAGACCACCAGGCCTCGCCCATGATCGCCGACCCGCACCGCCTGTTCGATTGCTGCCTCGAGAGCGACGGGGCGTGCGCGGTGGTCGTGACGACGGCCGAGCGCGCGCGGGATCTCGCGAAGCCTTCGGTCGAGATCCTCGCGAGCGAGCAGGGTGCGCCGAGGGGCTACGCCTTCGGCCACTTCACCAACGCCAACATCGCCGACGAACTCTACGCCACGGGCGGAACCGAAGAACTCGCCGGGCGCCTCTACGGCAAGGCCGGCCTCGGCCCGAGCGACGTGGACGTGGCCCAGATCTACGACCACTTCACGGGCTGCGTCCTCCTCCAGCTCGAGGACTACGGCTTCTGCGCGCGCGGCGAGGGCGGCCCGTTCGTCGAGAGCGGCGCGCTCGCGTGGAAGGGCGGAAGCCTGCCGACGAACACCCACGGCGGAAGCCTCTCCGAGGCGTACATCCATGGCCTGAACCACGTGGTGGAGGGCGTGCGCACGCTGCGCGGAGAGTCCACGAGCCCGGTGGAAGGCGCCGAGGTCTGTCTGGTCACGAGCGCGGCGTGCGTCCCGTCGAGCGCGCTGCTGTTGGGGCGACGATGAGCGAACGCTTCTTTCCCGATGCGATGCCGGGCCCCCTGGCGGACGCGATCACGCTCCCGTTCTGGGAGGCCGCAGCCGAGCACCGTCTCGTCGTGCAGCGTTGCACCGCGTGCGGAGCGACGCGGCATCCTCCTTCCCCCGTATGCGCCGAGTGCCAGTCCACGGAGTCGGAGTGGATGACGCTCTCGGGCCGCGGCGAGGTCTACACCTATACGGTGGCACACCGCCCGATCGCGGCCGGCCAGCCGGTCCCCACGGTCATCGCCGTGATCGCGCTCGAGGACTCGGGCGGCCTGCGGATGATCTCGAACCTCGTCGAGACCGAACCCGAAGACGTCACGATCGGCGCCCCGGTCGAACTGGTCTGGGAAGACATGAGCGCCGACCTCGCGATCCCGCGCTTCCGGCTCGCCGGGAGCTAGCCCCGGCGTGCCTGGATCGCCTCCGCCAGCTCCGTGAAGAGCGGCTCGGTGCGTTCCCAGCTCATGCACTTGTCGGTGATGCTCTGGCCGTAGACCAGCGTGTCGCTCTTCTCGTGATTCTGGTTGCCGTCTTCCAGGAAGCTCTCGAGCATCACGCCGAAGATGGATTCGTTGCCGTCCCGCAGCTGGCCCGCCACGTCGGCCACCACGTCGGGCTGCTTCGTATGGTCCTTGCCGCTGTTGGCGTGGCTGCAGTCCACCATCAGCCGGCCGCGCAGCCCCGCACGCTCCAGGCCCTCGACGGCGCGGGCCACGTCGTAGGCCGCGTAGTTCGGGCCGTCGCTGCCGCCGCGCAGGATCGCGTGGCAGTCGGTGTTGCCGCGGGTCGAGACGATCGCGGCGACGCCCTGTTTCGTGACCGAGAGGAAGTGGTGCGGGTGGGCCGCCGAGCCGATGCCGTCGATCGCCATCTGCAGGTCGCCGGAGGTGCCGTTCTTGAAGCCGACCGGCATCGAGAGGCCCGACGCCAGCTCGCGGTGCACCTGGCTCTCGGAGGTGCGCGCGCCGATCGCGCCCCAGGACACGAGGTCGGCGATGAACTGCGGCGAGATCGGGTCGAGGAACTCGGTGCCCGCCGGCAGCCCGAGGCCGATCACGTCGAGCAGGAAGCGCCGCGCCCTGCGCAGGCCCTCGTTGATCACGAAGCTGCCGTCCAGGTGGGGGTCGTTGATCAGCCCCTTCCAGCCGACCGTGGTCCGCGGCTTCTCGAAGTAGACGCGCATCACCACCAGGAGGTCCCGGGCGAAGGCCTTCGCCTGCTCGGCCAGGCGCCCGGCGTACTCGAGCGCGGCCTCCGGGTCGTGCACCGAGCAGGGGCCCACCACCACGACGAGCCGATCGTCTTCGCCGGCAAGGGCCCGGGCGACCTCGCGCCGACTCTCGGACACCAGGGTGGAGACCTGCTCGGTGAGGGGCAGCTCCTCCATCAGGATGGCGGGGGGGATCAGGGGGCGCAGCTCGTCGATGCGCAGGTCGTCGGTGCGGTGGAACATGGGGCCCTCGGGGAAGACGCTGGACGGTAACGCATCGTGGTGCCCAGCCGACATCCCCGGGAGGTGGCCGTCCGCGGCCGGCCAGCCGGGCCCCGATCCACCCGGGTCAGTAGGCGATGCGGACGTTCACCCGGAAGTTCCGGCCCGGGAGCAGGACCTCGTCCTTGGTGAAGGAGACCGCGTTGCGCGCCTTTTCGTCGAGCAGGTTGCGGGCAACGAGGTCGATGTTCGCCTGAACTCGGCCATCGCCCAGCGGAAGCTGGTAGTGGAGGATCAGGTCGAGCATCGTGAACTCGTCGGTCGCGAACTCGTTCGCCGCCACGTCCCGCTGGTTCTCGTTCCGCAGGAACCGCAGGGTCCCCGAGACGCGGTCGTGCTCGTAGGTGATCGCCCCGCCCCAGCGAACCGGCGTGATGCGCGGGACGTCCCGGTCGCCGCCGCCCTCGGTGAAGCGGGCACGGACGTAGTCGGCCTGCCACTTCGTGCCGACGGTCCCTCCGAAGAGCTCGAACAGATCGACGCCCAACGTGACCTCGCCGCCGTAGAACGTGGCGTCGCGCTCGAGGTAGAGGAGCTCTTCGAGATCGCCCCCGGGCATCCCGTCCTCGTCCAACATGCGCCCGGTGAGGGAACCGAAGATGAAGCCGTCGTAGTGGGTCGCGAACGTGCTGGCCTCGAAGCGGAAGCAATCGAAATCGCCGGCGAACCGGAGATCGCCGCTGTACGAGGTTTCCTCGTCGATGTCGGGGTCCCCGAGCTCGAAGGTGGCCGTCGCCTCGTGGGGGCCGCGGGCGAAGAGCTCGATCTGGCTGGGTGCACGTTGCCCCGCCGTGAACGTTCCGGCGAGGGTGAGCTGTTCGGTCGGGCGCGAGACCAGGGCGACGGAGCCGCTCAAGGGGAAGAACGTCCGATCCTTGCGATCGTCGGTGATCGGTGTCCCGTTCACCCAGGTGCGTTCGATCCGGAGGCCGGTCTGGAAATCGAGCGAGTCCAGCAGGGGGAGTTCCTCGAAGAGGTAGGCTGCGATGGTCGAGGTCTCGCTGGGCGCGAGGAACTCGGCTGCCTCGCCTCCGCCTTCGAACTCTTGATTCCTGCCGTGAAAGCCGATGGCGCCGGTGAACCCCAGGAACTCGCCATGGTGCGCTTCGAGGCGGCCGTCGAACGCTTCGTTGTCGTAGAGCTGGCCGGTCACGCCCTCGACGCGCTCGGTGTGCTCGTAGTCCGAGTAGACGCCGCTGACGTTGATCTCGCGGATGCCCCGGAACGGGTTCTCCCAGTCGCCCTCGAAGCGGTAGCGGTTCGTCCGCAGGTGGATCGCGACGGGCTCGTCCTCGGGGATGCCGTACTTGGCGTCGAAGCGGTTGAACGCGAAGCCGAGCCGGCCGGCGTCGAAGATCCAGGCGCCGCCCCCGGCCGCGCCCCAGGTGTCGTCGATGAAGGTGCCGTTCTGGGTCCGGCCGGCGCCCGTCTCGTAATCGTCGGTGTCGCGATAGAAGCCGTCGAGGTGCCAGGCGAAGTTGCCGATGCCTCCGCGCAGCACGGTCCCGAAGTCACCGCCGTCGCCGTTGCTCTGGTAGGAGCCGACCACGTCCACCTCGATCGGATCCTCGATCCGCTCGGTCGGGATGCGCTGCGTGATCGTGTTGACGACGCCCGCCGAGGCCCCGCCGCCGTAGCGCAGGATGCCCGGGCCGCGAACCACCTCGATCGCCGTGGCGTTGATCGGGTTCACCGGGACCGCGTGGTCGGGGCTGAGCTGGGAGACGTCCTGGGTCGCGAGCCCATCCTCGAGGACCTCCGTGCGGAAGGCGTCCTGGCCGCGGATGACGGGCCGGCTGGCGCCCGCGGTGAAGCCCGTCGTCGAGACGCCGGGGAGCTGCCCGACGGTTTCGCCGAGCGTCGACCCGAGGTTCTCGACGATCTCGTCCCGCTCGACCCGGACGACGGGCGTCGCGAGCTCGTCGGCCCGTTCGGCGATGGGGCTCGCCGTGACGATGACGGGATCGAGCTTCAGCGTCTGCTTCGGCGGCTGCTGCTGCTCCTTCTTCTCCTCCTCCGCAGGCTCCTCCGCAAAGGAGGGCGCGGCCGGCCAGGTCACCAGGCAGGCGAGGAAGGCGCTGCACAGGCAGCTTCGGAGCATGGCGGAATGGACGCAGCGGGGCGCGGCCGCCCGGCGATGACCCAGAATCCCAGACATCTCGATTCTCCGTCGCACCGCATGGGCCGCGGCGCCGACACTCGGGGGCACCTGCGCTCGCGCGCGGGCCCGTGAAGAAGGCTGATTATCTCATACTGCCGGGCGTGCCAATCGAGCTCCGCCATGCGCGAGCCTCTCAGCGGACGGGCCTCGGCCTCTTCGGTGGGAGTTCGCCTTTCACGAGGGCTGGGTGGGGCCCCGATCGCCGCGGTGGCTGCGGAGCGGGCTTCGTGGCTAGACTGGCGCCCATGCTCCGGACCGTGCCCCTTGCCCTCCTGATCGCCGTGCTCGCCGGCGGCGCCCGTGCGGAAGACCCGCCCGCCGAGGCCGAATCGCCGCAGCGCAGCCGCGGCGTCTGGCTCGTCGACGCGCTCCCGCCGACCCCGTCGGTCGAGAGCCGGCTGATCCAGATCCGCGACCGTGTCCAGGCCGCCGTCGTCTACCCCCCGCGCGCCCGCTCGAAGGGGCACGAGGGCGAATCGGTCGTCTCCTTCGAGATCGACCCCCAGGGCAATCCGATCGACGTCGAGGTCAACCACTCGAGCGGCTACCGCGGCCTCGACCGGGCCGCGCGCGACGCCGTGAACGATTCGAAGCCGCTGCCGTGGGTCTTCGGGCGCGTCCAGCTCCCGGTCCGCTTCGCCCTTTCGCGCTAGCGACGGGGCACTGCAACCGCAGACGGGTTGGCGGAGAGGGTGGGATTCGAACCCACGGTACGTTGCCGTACACACGCTTTCCAAGCGTGCGCCTTAAGCCGCTCGGCCACCTCTCCGGGGTCCTCGTGCGGCCGCGTCGGGGCGGCACGAGGCCAATGCGAAGGCCTGGCGGAGAGGGAGGGATTCGAACCCTCGATAGGGGATAAGCCTATACACCCTTAGCAGGGGCGCGCCTTCAGCCACTCGGCCACCTCTCCGCGCGCCGGAAACATACACCAAGGCGGGCGCGGCGGGGGCGGGCCGGGCGGCGCTTTTCTCGATCCATTCCAGGGACTTCGGGGCGGCAGCGATTTCGCCGCGGACGCGCTCGGGCCCGCCGGCGGGCCGGCTAGGAGCCGAGCGGGTCGGTCAGGGTCGGCGGTAGGGGCTCGACGAGGCCCGGCGCTAGAAAGTGCCCGTCGCCGTCGGCGTCCACGAAGACCGGGTTGCTGAAGGCGAAGGGGATGAAGCCCGGAGCGACGGCACGGTAGCGCTCGCCGCCGTCGCCACGGGCGTTGCCCTGGACCTCCACGGTGACGAAGGCATCCGCCTCGAAGGCCAGGGGGATGCGCGCGGTCTCCCCGGCGCGAACGGGCTGGCGGGTTTCGAGGCGCCCGTCGACGTAGACACGGAGCTCGTTCACCGGGATCCAGTCCGCCGCGCGAACGGTGACCTCGAGCTCCGCTTCCGCACCGCGGAACGTACCCCCGGGCCCGACGCCCGCGAGGGAGACGTCGAGAAAGGGCCCCGTCGTCCCGACCACGGCGCCGGCGAAGAGCGCTTCGACGAAGGCGCCCTCGTCGAGCCGCGCGGCGCGGTCTTCTTCGACGCGCACGTAGTTCGCGGGGATCGCCACGAGCTGGCGGTACTTGTGGGAGTCGCTGTTGGCGGTCGCGGTGCGCCGCTCGCCCTGGAGCATGAGCGAAAGCCAGTCCGCGCGGGTCTGCTTGAAGTAGGCGAGCGCGGGGCCGTTGCGCCCGTTCAGGAGCTCGACGGCGTCGAAGTCGATGTCGCGCACGCCGGTCTGCGGATCCGGGTCGATGAGGTTCCGGTTCGCGAGGGAATCGAGCGGCTGGGTCGGGTCGTGGGGCGCGCCGGCGACGCCCTGGTGTGTGAAGAAGGCTTCGTCGTTCGCCTCGGGGCCGCGCATGCGCGGGTGGTTCAGCTGGTAGAGCCTGCGCCCGCCGCGCTCGCGCAGCTCGGAGATCATGTCGCGCGGGCGCACGCCCTGGCTGCGGAGCGCGCCGCCGCGGTGCGCGAAGGGCGTCGGCTCGAGCGGCAAGACGTTCGCGTGGCCCGCGGAGAAGGGCACCGCTTCGGTGCGGCTGATGCTCGTCGCCTCGAGGCCCGGGATCACGCGCAGCCGCTCCGCGAGACCCATCTCGCCGACCAGCGGCCGGTAGTCGACGACGTGGTCGTGCTCGGTCGCGACGAGCACCTCGCCGCCCTGGGCGACGAAGCTCCGCAGGCGCTCGCGGTAGGGCAGGGTCGAATCGAAGCTCCCGCCGGCGTGGACGTGGAGGTCCGCGAGGATCCAGCCGGGCGTCGGCACGAGGTGCCGGGGCAGACCGATCGCGAGCGACGTGTCTTCGCCCGCACGGACGGAGACCTCGGTCTGCTCGACGCTCCACTCGAGGCCGCGCGTGGCGTAGATGCGGTAGCGGCCCGGGCGGAGCGTCACGAAGGCCGGGTGGTCGGCCGTGCCGGCGAGGGAGACGTAGCTCGCGAGGGAGCTCGCGGGCGGCTCGTCCTCGCCGAAGCGCACGCCGAGGAGATCGTCCCCGAAGCGCGGCGCCGGCGTTCCGTCGAGGCCCTCGAAGACGAGGCGCATGGCGTGGCCGCGCGGGAGCCGCAGGCGGGCCTTCTCACCGAGCGAGACCCGGCCGAGCGCCACGCCTTCGGCCGCGACGTCGACGGGCAGGCGGATCTCCCGCCCGCCCGCGGCCACGGCCCGCAGCTCGTAGGCGCCGACGGCCGGGACGTGGAAGGCGAAGCGCCCGTCGGCGCCCGGGCGAACCTGGGTGACGGGCAGGCCCTCGGCGCGAACGTGGATGCGCGCCTTCGCGTCGTCGAGCACGCCCTCGACGCGCGGGCCCTCGGGCCAGAGCTGATCGGTCACCGAGGCCACGTCGCCGCGGCTGCCGACGTGGATCTCGTGCACGACGCGCAGCGACTCTTCCTCGGGCAGGTTCATGAAGAGCGCCTGGAGCAGCTCGACCAGTCCGATGCGCAGGCCGCCGCCGAACCAGAACGGACGCGAGAAGACCCCGAGCAGGGTGAACGGCGCCCCGTTCAGCGCGACCGCGGGCAGGGGCCGGGCTTCCCCGTCTTCATCGATGCGGGAGGCCTCGGCAACCCGGATGCCGTAGGCGATGCCCTCGGTCGTGCCGTCGTCGGAGACGAGCACCTGGACGTTCGCGCGGCCGAGGCCGGCGAGCAGTGCGCGGAGGTTCTCGTCGGGCGTCGGCGGGTGTGAGAAGCCGCTGGCGAGCTCCGCGTGTTCGGTATCGAAGGTGAACGCACGGAGCGTCGCGTTCGGGTGGACCGAGAGCAGGCCGAGGACGGAGAGCCGGCCGCCCGAGCCGACCCGGCGGACGCGCGTTTCCATGCGCAGCCGTTCCGGGGCCGCGAGGTCGAGCGCGTAGACGGTCTCGACGGCAAACCCTTCCCAGCGCGCGTGCGTCACGACGCGCGCCTCGCCCGCAGCGACGCTCGTCTCGACCGTATCCACGACCGGGATGTTCTCGCGGCTCACGTTCAGCATCGGAATGAGATTCCCGAGCTGATCGTTCCCCGCGCCGCAGTGGCCGAGGTCGAGCAGGAAGCCGCCCTGGGGCGAGACGTCGGTGCCCTGGGAGGGGTGCGAGATCACCGCGCAAAGCGTGCCGTTCCCGAGGGCGTAGTCGCCGATTCCGCCGACGCCGTCGGGGCCGCCGGGCAGGACGCGGGCTGCGTCTTCGGCGGTCACCTGCCCGGCGAACAGCTCGCCGGCGGCGGCCGGAGACGTCATGCCGAGCGCGCAGAGAAGGGGGAGGAGGATGGAGACGGGACGGCGTTGGAAGTAGGGGGGCACGGCGCCGGAGACTAGCGCCCCCGACGGCCCATCGGGGGCTATCGTGCCCCTGGAGGCCTTCCGATGAACGGACCCCACGACATCGACCCCCCCGACACCGGCGCGCGACGGTCGGACGAGGAGACCTACCCGGAGCTCGGCGAGGGCAAGACCGGCTCCTTCATCGCAGACCGCATCGCCCCCCTCCTGCGCGAACCGACCCTCGGGCCGATCTGGCTCGTAGCCCTCGCCCACTTCGCGGCGTTCGGCGCCTGGTCGCTCGTCCTCGCGGTCCAGGAAGGCCGGGTGGTCGGCCTCGCGGGCGCCTTCGGACTGTTCTGGCTGACGGGAACGGCGGGCGTCGCCGAGATCCGGCAGACGGGGCGACCCGGCCCCCTGTGCGTCGCCGTCGGCGTTCTGTGGGGGCTCACCGCGCTTTTCTTCTTCGCGGCGCGTCACTGGCAGATCATCTGAGTCCCTCGTGGAGAGGCACTGGCAGATCATCTGAGTCACTGGCGGAGAGGGTGGGATTCGAACCCACGAGGGCTTGCGCCCTAGCGGTTTTCAAGACCGCCGCCTTCGACCACTCGGCCACCTCTCCCGCGGCGAAGAGGATAGCGTGGCGGGCGAAGCACCCCGGCCCGCCACCAGGCCGGATTGCTAGCCTCTCGCGGCCCCCGAGGAGCGCGCGATGGAACCCGGCGAGCTGACCCCCTTCGAGCTTCACGGCATGCAGCCCGTCCTGGTCGTCCCGGACATCCACCGCACGGTGGCCTTCTACCGGGACACGCTCGGCTTCCACGTCGATTTCATCGAGGGCGACCCGCCGCTCCACGCGCGCGTCTGCGCCGACCCGACGTACGCCTCGCCGACGATCCACATCCGCTTCGAGCCGCTCGAGCCCGGTGCCGCGATCGAAACGTCGACCTACCTGTGGCTCCACGTCGGGAAGGAGCTCGACCTGCTCTTCGAACGCTATCGAAGTCGCGGCGTCCGGATTCTGGAAGAGCCCATGGATCGGCCCTGGGGGCTCCGGCAGTTCGTCATCGAGGACTGCGACGGCCATGTGCTGAGCTTCTCGGCCGAGCTGCCCGCGGACGACGCCGGATGAGCGCCCCGGCGATTCGCGATCTCACCCGCGACGAGATCGATCGGATCTGGACGATCGACCGCTCCGAGGTGATCGAAGCGGTGTTCCGCGTCGAGGGCGGCGAGCTCGTCCGGCACGCGGAGCGGCACGTCCTCGACGGATGGCCCGAAGGCGAGGAGGCGCGGTACGGCCCGATCCTACGCGACTGTCTCGACCGCGGCGGAACCTTCCTCGGCGCTTTCGAAGACGACGCGATGGTCGGCGTCGTGGTTCTCGATGGCCGCTTCATGGGCCGCGCGAGCGACCAGCTCCACTTGAAGTTCCTCCACGCCGGGCGTTCGCAGCGCGGCACGGGCCTCGGGCGGACGCTCTTCGAGCTGGCCTCCGCCGAGGCGCGCGCCCTCGGCGCGAAACGGCTCTACGTCTCCGCCACGCCCTCGGAGAACACCGTCGGCTTCTATCGCCATCTCGGATGCCGGCTCGCGGCGGAACCGGACCCCGCCCTCTACGCCCTCGAGCCCGAGGACATTCATTTCGAGCTCGATCTCTGAAGGGTCGCTTCCTTCCCGCCCGCCGCGCCCACGCTGATAGAATCCGCGGATGGCCGGCAACCCGCACCTCGCACGCCTTCGACGGCTCTGCCTCGCGCTGCCCGAAGCCCACGAGAAGGAGGCCTGGGGCGCTCCGACGTTCCGCGTGCGCGGCAAACTCTTCGCCCACTACCGGAACAACCACCACGGCGACGGACGGATCGCCGCGTGGTGCAAGGCCCTGCACGACCAGCAGATGGATCTCGTCGAGTCCGATCCGGAACGCTTCTTCGTGCCGCCCTACGTCGGCCCGAGCGGCTGGGTGGGCATCCGCCTCGACCGCAAACCCGATTGGAAGCTCGTGGCGGCACTCCTCGAGGAAGGCTACCGGCAGGTCGCGCCGAAACGCCTCCTCGAAAAGATGGACGAGTAGAAGCCGGGCTTCGACCAAGGCCGAGCCCGAGGAGGTGATGATGTCGACGAACCCGCCCGCGGACATGACACAGATCGTCCCCTACCTCTACTACCCGGACGCCGGCGCGGCGATTGCCTTCATGGAGCGCGCCTTTGGGTTCACCGTCGAGTTCGCGCTGCGGAACCCCTCGGATGATTCGGTCCTCACCGCGCGAGTTCGCATCGGAGATGGGGTGATTCTGGTCGGGCCCGGGATGGAAGGTTTCGGAACCCGGGCGGTTCCGGATCCGGATTTCGTTTCGTGCATGACCTACGTCTTCGTCGAGGACGTCGAGTCCCACTACGCGCGCGCGAAGGCCGAAGGCGCGGAGATCCGCGCGGAGTTCGGCGTCCACTTCGGCGGCAACCGGCAGTACGTGGCGAGCGACCCGGGTGGCCACCGCTGGGCCTTTGCACAGCCGGTCGAAGCGGACTCTTCCGAATCCGATGCATGAGAACATCGCCAGAGTCCTCTTCGCCCTGGTGGCCTTGGTGAACCTGGCGCCCCTGGTCGGGGTCGTCTCCGCCGCACGCCTGGAAGCGCTCTACGGCGTCTCCGTCGCGAGTGCGGATCTCGAGATCCTGCTGCGGCATCGGGCCGTGCTCTTCGGCATCGTCGGAGGCCTGCTGCTCGCCGCGACCGTGCGCCCGGCGCTGCGGTCCCTCGCCGCGGCGGCGGGCCTCGTGAGCATGCTCTCCTTCGTCGTCGTCACGTGGCTCGTCGGCGGCTACGGCGAAGCGCTCGAACGCATCGTCTTCGTGGACCTCGCGGCGTCGACCGCGCTCGTCGGCGCCCTGCTGCTCGACCGGGAGGGTCAGACGCGCTCGACGCGCGAGTAGGGGAAGAGCAGATCGTCGTGGGTCTGCGGCGCGAAGTGGACGTCGGACCGGTGGGTGAGCGCGCTCCGTGCGCCTTCGGTGACGAGGGTCTCGCCGCCGCGCGCGATGTCTTCCCCGAGCACGCTGGCCTGGTTCATCTCGTCGCCCATCGCATGGTTCGGACCGATCCGATAGATGTCGCCGTAGCCGATGCCGATGCAACACTCCGGCGGGTAGCGGTGGCCGTGCTCGGTCGTCTCGAAGGCGCTCATCCGCTCGTGGATCTCGAGCGCTGCGTCGAGGGCGATCGCGCAATCGTCGAACAGGGCGACCAGGTCGTCGGCGAAGGCCCGGATGAAGCTCGCGCCCTTCTCGCGCAGGATCGGGAAGCAGATCTTGTGGGTGTCGAGGATCCTCAGGAAGCTCGAGATCGCGCCGCCCTCGAGCGTCGACGCGGTGAAGCCCGTGACGTCGAGGACGAGGACCGCCCCGCGGCCGAGGTGTCTGGCATCGAAGGCCTCGCGCGTCATCCGGCCCGCGGCGACGGCCATGAGATCCTCGTAGGTCTCTCGGCTCCACCCTTCGTAGGCGGAGAGTTCGCCCGGATCCTCGAGCAACGGAAAAGCAAAGCGCGCCGACATGATCCCTCCCGGCGTGAGGATCACCCGGCGGAAGCGTCGAGGGCAAGCCGGATTCGGTAGGATCGCGCGACGGAGGCCAGGATGGTTCTCGAAGTCGCGATCCTTCCGCTGCGGCCCGGCACGTCCGCGGAGTTCGAAGCCGCGTTCCGTGAAGCGCAGGCGATCATCGCCGGCATGGCCGGGTACCAGCGCCACGAACTGCGCCGCTGCCTCGAGGCGGAAGACCGCTATCTGCTGCTCGTCTGGTGGGACACGCTCGAGGACCACACGGAAGGCTTCCGGGGCTCGTCCGGGTACGGCCGCTGGAGGGAGCTCCTCCACCACTTCTACGACCCGTTCCCCGTGGTCGAACACTACGTGATCGCCGAGGGGGCCGCCGGATGAGCACCGGAGGCCCGCTCTCCCACATCGACCTCTCGGTCTCGGACCCCGGCCGATCGATCCCGTTCTACGACGTCTTCCTGCGCGCACTCGGCTACCGGCGGCAGCGCGTGGAGTTGGCTGGATTCACGGGGGCCCGGCCCGAGCGAGCCGCGTGGGCCATCGGCCCTCCGAAGGCGCCGGGCTTCGCGATCGAGGTCCGTCCCGCCTCGGGCGCCGAGCGAAACCGTGCCGTCGATCGGTACGCCCCGGGTCTCCACCACCTGGCCTTCCGCGCAGAGAGCCGGGCCGCCGTCGATGCGATCCACGCAGCCGTCCGCGACGCCGGAGGCGACGTCCTCGACGCGCCGGCCGACTACACGGGCCACGCCGCCTACTCCGACGGCTACTACGCCGCGTTCTTCGCCGACCCGGACGGCGTGAAGCTCGAAGTCGTGCACACGCCCGCGACGGGCGGCGGAGGAGACCCCTGATGGTCACGATCGTGTTCCGCTCCCGCCTGCGCGACGAGCACGACCCGGCGTTCCATGGGCTGGCGGACCGCATGCAGACGCTGGCCGAGGCGATGCCAGGGTTCGTGTCCTATCGCGTGTACGTGGCGGAGGACGGGGAGCGCTGCAGCCTGATCGAGTTCGAGAGCCACGAACACCTGGCTGCCTGGCGGGAGCACTCGGAGCACGCGGCGGCCCAGCGCCTCGGCCGGGAGCGCTTCTACGAGAGCTACACGCTCCAGATCCTGGAGCCGGTTCGCGAGTCGCGCTTCGAGCGTTCGAGCGCCCGCTGAACCCTCCCTCGGGCCGTGGCATCGAACGGGTGGAGGCCGCCCGTGCGCATCCGGACCCGACGCGTCTACGAAGCCCCCGCCCGCACCGACGGCCGGCGGATCCTGATCGACCGGCTCTGGCCGCGCGGCCTCTCCAAGGCGGACGCGGCGATCGACTACTGGGCGAAGGACATCGCGCCCTCTTCGGATCTGCGGCGATGGTACGGGCACGCCCCCGAGAAGTGGCCAGAGTTCCGGCGCCGCTACTTTGCCGAGCTGGACGCGAACCCCGGCGGCGTCGCCGCACTCCGCGCGGCCTTCGGCCGCGGCACGAACACGCTGCTCTTCGGCTCGAAGGAGACCGAGTTGAACAACGCGACCGCCCTCCGAGAATACCTGGAGCGCCCGGGCTAGGCGCCCCGCGCCTGTGGCATCCTCCCGCGTCATGAGTGAGACGATCTCGATGCAGGCGATCGGCCATGTCCGAGGCGGCCGCGAACAGGTTCGGGACGACGATTGGGGCGGCACGGAGGCCCGCATCGAGCTCGATGCCCGGTTTCCCGAGGACGCGCTCGACGGCATCGAGACGTTCTCCCACGCGGAGGTCCTCTTCCACTTCGACCGGGTCGATCCGGAGAAGATCACCGTCGGTGCGCGCCACCCGAGAAACCGCGAAGACTGGCCCGCGGTCGGCATCTTCGCCCAGCGCGGGAAGAACCGGCCGAACCGGATCGGGAGCACCGTCGTCCGGATCCTCGGCCGCGAGGGCCGCACGCTGCGCGTGGCGGAGCTCGACGCCGTCGCGGGGACCCCGATCCTCGACATCAAGCCCGTGCTCGAGGAGTTCCTGCCGCGCGGGCCGGTCCACCAGCCGGCCTGGGCCGGGGAGCTGATGTCCCGCTACTGGGATGGCGGAGAGTAGGCCGCCCGGGCCGGCCCTCCGCTACGATCCGGCCGCCATGCCCCGCGCCAAGCGACCGAAGCTGCTGATGATGAGCACGCTCCCGCCCTCGACGGGCGGGATTCCGACCTGGACCGTCGGCCTCCGCAACAGCGAGCTCGCCGAGCACTTCGAGCTGCGCATCGTCGACAGCGCCCCCACGAACTTCGAGGCGGTGAGCGGCGAGAGCCGCTTTCGCGGAGACCGCGCCGTCGACGCGATCCGCACGCTGTCGCGCTGGATCTACCAGCTCGTGACCTTCCGGCCCGACGTCGTCCACGTGAACACGCCCTACTACTGGGCGTTCCTGCGCGACGGCCTGGCCATCTGGCTCGCGAGCCTCGCCGGCGCGAAGACGGCGCTCCACCCGCGCGGCGGCGACTTTCCGGACTTCGTCGAAGGGGCGCCGCGCTGGCTCCGCTTCTTCATCGACGCCACCGTCCGGCGCGCGACCCGCTGCATCGCGCTCACCCGGCCGAACGAGGCGCTCTTCCGGGAGATCACGGACGAGGATCGCATCCGCTACGTCCCGAACTTCATCAAGCTCCAGGACCTCGGGGAGATCCCGGACCGCAGCCAGCGGCGCGAGGGGCGCGTGAAAATCCTCTTCGTCGGCTGGATGCTCGAAGCCAAGGGCGTGCGCGAGCTCCTTGCCGCCGCGCGGGCGCTTCCCCAGGCGGACTTCACCCTGATCGGCGCCGAGGACCCCGACTTCGTCGCGGAGATCACGCCGGAGCTCGAAGCGCTGGCGGGCCACGTGAAGCGCCTTCCGCCGCGACCGCGAGCCGACGTGCTCGAGCTCTACCACGAGGCGGACGTGTTCGTGCTGCCGACCTGGCGGGAGGGCTTCCCGAACGTCGTGCTCGAGGCGATGGGCGCGGGGCTGCCGGTCGTGTCCACCCCGGTGGGCGCCATTCCGGACGCGGTGCGGGAGGGCGAGGACGGGTTCTTGGTTCCGGTGGAAGACGCCGCCGCCCTGACCGAAGCGCTCCGGCGTCTCGTCGAAGACCGGGACCTCCGGCTGCGCATGGGTGCGAGCGGGCGCGCACGCGCCGTCGAGGTCTTCTCCATGGAGGCCGTGATCGAGCAGCTCGAAGCCGTCTACGGCGAGATGATGGAGAGCGCCTAGAGCTCCGCCTCCGCGGGAAGCCGGGCGACCAGGGTCTGCCCGTCGATCCCGCGCAGGGCCTGTCCGCTGAAGACGACGAGCTCACGATCCGTGCGCCCGGAGGGCAGCACGATCGACCCGAACTGCAGGTAGTCCGGGTTCCAGAAGTCCTTCCGTCCGCGGTACGCGCGCTTCCAGTGTTCCGCGTCCCGAGAGACCCAGAGTTCGGCGTCCTCGCTCGCGTTCACGGCCGAGGGCTCGACCGAGGTCGAGAGCGCGTAGATCCCGCCGAAGCGCGCGGCGTAGATGCAGCTGCCGCCGAGGGGCTGGATCGGCTCGACCTGGCCGCTGCGCTTGTCGAGGCTGAGGACGGCGTTCGGTTCGAGCTGGGTGTCCGTGGCGTAGACGAGCCGGTCGCCCAGGTCGAAGATCTCGACGGCCCGGAAGCGCTGCTCGCCCCGCACGAACCAATCGAAGCGCTCGAGATCCTCCGAGAGCCGGGCGAAGCCGGGCTGCGGGTCGAAGTCGCCGGTCAACACCCAGTAGTGTCGCTCGCGCGGATCCCAGACGACGTTGTGGACGTGGAGGATGTCGTCGATGGTGCGGATGCACTGGAAGCTCTCGCCGCCGTCACGCGACGCGAAGAGGCGGGCCGGGCGCTGCTCCTTGGGCGAGCCGTACTCTCCCCAGAGGATCTCCCCGTTCGGGCCCTCGGAGATCCGCATGGGCGGCATCAAGGCGAGATCGCCATGCTCCACGCGGGACCGGCGCATGACCTCCTCGCCGGGCTTCGCGACCCAGACGCCCTGGCGGTTCGCCGCGACGAGGTTCCCCTCCCGCGTGCGGAAGAGTGCACGGACCTCCTGGCGGATGAGCCGGCACAGGAGGCGAGAGGGGTTCGCGATCCGGCGCAGCGGGTCCCGCGGCATCGACGTCACGTGCTGCCACGAGCGGCCGCAGTCGTCGCTGCGATGGATGTCGTAGTTCCGCCCGAGCCAGAGCGTTCCGTCGGGCTCCGAGAGCACGATCCGGCCCGGGAACCGGCCGGTGATCTCGAGGGAGATCTCCTCGGTCTCGGCGGCCGGGTGGAGCTCGGCGGCCGTGGCGTTCAAAGCCGCACCTCTTCGGCGGGATGGTCCAGGAACGTCTGCATCCAGAGCTCGAGGGTCAGCAGCGCATAGATCAGATAGCTGTGGTCGGAACGGCCGGCGGCGTTCTCGTCGAGCAGATGCTGGACGTACTGCACGTCGAAGATGCCGCGCGATTCGAGATGGCTCGGGCCGAGCAGGTACTCGATCACCTCGTGGAGATCGGACTGCACCCACTTGCGGAGCGGCGCACCGAAGCCGGTCTTTCCGCGGTAGATCAGGTCGTGGGGCAGGTAGCGCTCCATCGCCTTCTTCAGCACCCACTTCGTGACGCCGCCGTTGAGCTTGTACTCCTCGGGGATCCGCGCGGCGAGCCGCATCAGTTCGACGTCCATGAACGGGACGCGCGCCTCGAGCGAGACCGCCATGCTCGTCTTGTCGGTGTAGTTGAAGTTGTGCGCGGCGAGGAACGTCTCGTTCAGCAGGTGGGAGTGGCGGTTGAGCTCACCCTCGCCCTGGAACTCGTCGTAGTAGCGCTGCATGCACGCCGGGGGCTCGCTCGTCCGAAGGCTCTCGCCGAGCTCCCGAGAGAAGAGCGCCTCGCGCGTCGCGGCGCTCGACCAGGCGGCCAGGGCGACGTGACGCTCGAGACCCTTCTTGTCGATCCCACGCCGGAACTTCTCGATGCGGCGGGAGTAGAGGTGCTGCGCTCCCAGCAGCGAGCGCGACGTCTTCTCCGCCAGCAACGCGGCCCAGGAGAAGGGCGGGCGGCCGGCCCAGGCGAACCGTTCGTAGAGCTCGTAGGCACGATGGCTGCGGTACCCGAAGAAGAGTTCGTCGCCGCCCGTCCCGGAGAGCAGCACGGTCGTGCCGTCCTCACGCGCGAGCTTCGAGATCAGGTAGGACGGAAACGCTGCGGGGTCCGCGTCCGCTTCGTCGAGGTGATAGATCATCTTCGGCAGCAGGCCGACGACGTCCGGATCGATCTGGATGCTCTTCAGCCGGACGTCGAGCTCCCGGGCGACGCGCCGGGCGAAGGGGTAGTCGTCGACGCCCTGCTCCCGCGCCATGTCGCCGGCGTCGAAACGGACGGTGTAGGTCGTGATCTCGCGGCTCGGGAAGGCCTGCCGCATGCACGCCACGATGCCGGAGGAGTCGAGCCCCCCGGAGAGGAACGCCCCGAGCGGAACGTCCGAGACCATCTGGCGCTGCGTGGTGCGCACGAAGGTGTCGTGGACGTCTTCGATCCAATCCTGCTCGCTCGGTTTCGGGTCCGGCGTGTAGTCGATCTGGAACCACCGCCGCATGTCCACCTCGCCGTCCTTCCAGACGATGCGGTGTCCCGGCTCGAGCTTCTTCACGCTCTCGAGCAGCGTGTGCTCGCCGGGCACCCAGAGGTAGGTCAGGTAGTCGGCGACGCTGTCGAGGTGGAGCTTGCGCGGGATCTCGGGGATCTTGAGCAGCGACTTCATCTCGCTCGCGAAGTAGATGCGCGGCCCGTCGAGCCAGTAGTAGAGCGGCTTCACCCCGGCGTGGTCCCGGGCGAGCAGGAGGCGGCGCTCGGCGCCGTCCCAGAGCGCGAAGGCGAAGATGCCGTTCAGCTCCTGGAGGAAATCGAGGCCGCGCTCCTGGTAGAGCGCGAGCAGCACCTCGGTGTCGGACTGGCTGCGGAACGGGTAGCCGTTCTTCTCGAGCCGGTCGCGGTGCTCCTGGAAGTTGTAGATCTCGCCGTTGTAGGCGATCCACGTTCGGCCGTCGGCGCTCTGCATCGGCTGGTGCCCGGCGGCCGAGAGGTCGATGATGGAGAGGCGGCGGTGGCCGAGACCGACCTGGGCCTCGGCGTCGTGCCAGGTCCCCGCGTCGTCGGGGCCGCGGTGGGCCATGGCCGTGCACATCGGCTCGAGCAGATCGGGCCGATGGGTTCCGGCGTATCCGGCGATTCCGCACATCGAAGAAAGGGCGCCTCGGAGGTTGTCGGCGGAAGCGGGCTTCCGTCGGGGAACCAGAGAGGATAGCGGCCTCGCGAGGCCCCCGGTTGACCAAAAGATCGCGGGCGCCCACACGCCTTCGGCGGGCGGCAAGCGACCGGCAGGTGCCGGGGAGGGAGGCGGTTCGCGCCCTAGGCCAGGTCCACCGGCGCGCCGGTCCGCAGGGACTCGACGGCTCCGAGCGTCGCGCGGCTCGTGCCGAGCAGGCCCTCGAAGGAGATCGGCATCGGCCCGCCGCTGCGAGCGGCGGCCAGGAAGCCGCGCATCTCCTCCTCGAATCCCTTGTCCTGGTTCGCGGACTTCTTGCGCTCGGTGCGGCGGTTGGCCGTCAGGTCGAGCGTCCGGTAGTCCTCGAGCACCGCCTGCCGGCCTTCGCCGAAGACCTCGAGGTACTCCTTGCTCTGGCTCGAATCACCCATCGCGGTGTAGAGCACGGTCGCGATCGAACCGTCGGCGAAGCGGAGGGTGATCGAGACGTTGTCATCCCCGCGGTAGCGAGAATCTCCGGCGATGCTCTCGGCGAAGACCCGGGTCGGCGGGGCTCCGGCCAGGTGATGGCAGAGATCGATGAAGTGACACCCTTCGCCGAGGATCCGGCCGCCGCCTTCCTTCGGATCGTGCACCCAGTGGTCGGGCGGGATGAAGCCGGCGTTCACGCGGTAGTGCATCACCAGCGGGTGCGAGCGGCTCGCGAAGTGCTTCTCGATCTCCTTGACGAGCGGCGCGAAGCGGCGGTTGAAGCCCACCATGACGCCGCCCGGGTTGCTCGCGTGGGCTTTCGCGACGGACTCGAGCTCCTCGAGCGTGAGGGCGAGCGGCTTCTCGGTGAAGACGTGCTTGCCGGCTTCGAGCGCCTGGACGACGTAGCGGGCGTGGAGGTCGTGGCGGGTCAGCACGAGCACCGCGTCGACGTCCGCACTCTCGATCACGGACTCGGCGCTCGACGTCGCGGTACGGAAGCCGTACTGCTCGCCGATCCGCCGCGCGGTCGTTCCGCCCGCGGAGGCGATCATCGAGAAGTCCGCGGCGCCCGTGGACTTGATCGCGGGCAGCAGCACGGATTGCCCGAAGCTCCCCGCGCCGATCATCCCGACGCGGACCTTGTCGCTCGCGAGGGGCTGGCTCGCGAGACTCTCGGAGACCGGTGCGCGCACCGGAGCCTCGTCGTCCGCGCCGTAGGAGAGCAGGACCCCGAGAAACGGCTCCTTGCCCTCGGAGATCAGCGAGTAGGCGTCGAGCGCGTTCTGGATCTCGTAGCGGTGGGTGATCAGCGGGTCGAGCTTCAGGCGGCCGTCGGCCACGAGCTCGAGAAACGCCTCGAGGTTGCGCTGCTCCGTCCAGCGCACGTGGGCGATCGGGTAGTCGAACCCGCGCTCCTCGAAGTCCGGGTCGTAGCGGCCGGGGCCGTAGGACATGGACATCCGCAGGTCGAGCTCCTTGCGGTAGTAGGTGGAGCGATCGATCTCCATCTTCACGAGCCCGACGACGACGACGCGGCCGCGCATGCGGGAGATCGCGCCGGCCTGGGCGAGCGGCTCGGCGGAGGGCGCCGAAGCCGCCACCACCACCGCGTCCATGCCGCGGCCCTGGCTGAACCCTTCGGCCGCCGCCTCGAGGTCTTCGCTCACCGTCACGTGAGCGCCGAGCTCCTTCGCGAGGGCGGCGCGCTGCGGGTTCGGGTCGAAGCCGAGCACCTGACAGCCGTTGGCCCGGAGGAGCTGCACCGTGAGCTGGCCGATCAGGCCGAGCCCGAGCACCGCGACGCGCTCGCCGAGGGTCGGCTCGGTCTGGCGAACGCCCTGGAGCGCGATCGAGCCGACGGTGGCGAAGCTCGCCTCTTCCATGCTGACGCCGTCGGGGATGCGGGCGACGAGGTTCCGCGGAACGTACGCGTAGTCCGCGTGGTTGGCGTAGCCGGCGCCGCCGCAGGCGACGCGATCCCCGACGCGGTGGTCCGGAACGCCCTCGCCGACCTCGACGATCACGCCGGCGCTCGAGTAGCCGAGCGGGATCGGCGTCTCGAGCTTCGTCTGCACCTTCTTCAGCGTGTTCAGGACGCCCTGCTTGCGCGCGGTGTCGATCACCTTGCGCACGAGGTCCGGGCGCGCGCGCGCCTTCCCGAGGAGGCTCTTGCGCGCGAGATCGACGACCATCTTCTCGGTGCCGGCGGAGACCAGGGAGCGGACCGTGCGGACGACGAGGCCGCCCTCGCGCGCGGTGGGCGGCGGGACGTCGACGATCTCCATCTCGCCGCTTCGATAGGACTGGATCAGCTGCCGCACACGATCTCCCTGCGCGGACCGGGTGCCGCGCCAGCCGGGCTTTCTATCACCGAGGCCGAGCCCTCGCAACGATATCGCGTCGCCGGGAGCTACGGGCCGGCGTTCCGCGAGCCACGGGCCGCAGAACGCCGAGAGAGCGGATCGGCAGGACGCCGAGCCGGTCTGAACGCGAGATCCGCCGGACCGGCAACTCGTGCGCGCCGGGGCGGCGCTTCCGGGCAGCAGGAGCGGCCGGGATGCCTCAGGAAGGTCGGTAGGAGGCGATCGCCCGGTCGAAGGCCGGGCGGGCGGCGGCCTTCTCGTACCAGGCCCGGAGCTTCGGCCAGCGCTCGAGCGGGTAGCTCGCCTGGTGGAGCCGGTGGGCGTTCACGATCCACGAGATGTCGGCCAGGCCGAAGGCATCGCCCGAGAGCCACGGCGAGGCTTCGAGGATCGCTTCGAGACCGTCGAGGAAGCCCGTCATCTCGTCCTGGGCGGCATCGACCCGAGCCTTCCAGGCGCCGCCGTTCTCCGCGTAGTCCCGGACGAACGCCTGGAGCGAGGCGTCCGGATGTTTCTCCTCGAAGAGCCGGACCTCGGCTTCGCCCATTGGACGAAACGGGCGGAAGAGGAGCTCGTGCGAGAGCACCTTGATCGTCCCCTGGGCCTCGGAGGCGCGCTCCATGCAGCGCGCCATCCGCTCGCGAGCGGCACCGTCCGCCGGCACGAGCGCCGGCTCGGGGAAGCGCTGTTCGAGATGATCGAGGATGTCGTTCGACTCGAGCACGACCTGCCCGTCGTCCACGAGCGTCGGGACCACGCCGTTCGGGTTCAGACGCAGGTACTCCGGGTCGAGGTGTTCGTTCGCGGGCAGGTTCATGTGGTGGCTGGTCCAGGCGAGCCCCTTCTCCTCGAGCGCCAGGCGAACCCGCTGGGAACAGTTGGACAGCATGAAATGGAAGAGGTGCAGCCCCTTCATCTCCGCCACGTCGGGACGATCGCTTTCGTAGTAACCCATGGCCTACCCGAACGAGCCCCACTGGGTGCCGAGGGCGACCTGGGCGGTGTTCTCCCCGGGCGGGACGCTCGCGTCGAGCAGGTCGCCGTCGGTGAAGTGCTCGACGACGCGGCCCCAGGGGTCGCGCCAGTAGTCGAACACCTGGGAGCCGAGCACGTGGCGGCCGATGCCGGCGTGGTGCTCGTAGCCGGCGGACTTCAGGTGATCGTGGCCGAGCATCACCGCGTCGAAGTCCTCCACCTCGAAGGCGGCGTGGTCGAAGCCGATCTCCGGCGCGGCGACACACAGGAACGTATGGTGGTCGACGGGGACGTCGCCGCGGTCGCAGCGCCAGAACTCCGCGATCGGGTTCCTCGGGTCACCGAGGTGGATGTTGTCCGAGGGGATCAGCCCGAGGTGCCCGCGGTACCAATCCCGGCTCCGGGCGAAGTCCGAGACCTTGAGCACCATGTGCCCGAGGCGCTTCACCTGGGCCGGCCCGGCCTGGACGCGCTGGAGCTCGTTGAAGCGGGCCCGCTCGCTGCCGCGGTTGAGCGGCGAAGCGCCGCGGACCTCGAGCGGGGGGAGCGTCTCGCGCCCGTGGACCACCTCGACGGTGAAACCGTCCGGGTCCGTCAGCCGCACGACGCTGCCGCCGCCCGGCGCGTCGATCTTCTCGACGGCGGAGGCACCGTCCACGCTCGCGAGCTTCGCGAGGTCCTCGGCGGAGGCCGCCTCGAACGCCACGCCCAGGAAGGCGGGATCGCCGCGCTCGGTCACGTGCACGTAGGGCTCGGGGTCGGTCCCGCGGACGAACAGCCGCTCCTCGTCGCGGGAGACGGTCTCGAGGCCGAAGTCCCGGGTGAAGGTCTCCATCCGGTCGAGGTCCGGAGCGGCGAAACGGACGTAGGCGATGTCGGTGACTTTGATCATGACGGTCCTCCCTTGGACGCGGACGCTTGCAGGGTTCGATCGAAGAACTCGCGCAGGGCCGAGCTCACGGCGCGCGGCTTCTCGAGGTGACTGAAGTGGCCGGCGCCCTCGATCCATTCGATGCTGAAGTTCGGGCCGAGGGCTTCGAGCCCTTCGTAGTCCGAACGCGGCTGGCCCGGGTCGAGTTCCGCCTGGATCAGGTGCACCGGGCAGCGCATGCGGGGGATCAGCTCGAGCCGGTCCTCCATCTCCTTGTCGAAGTTCGTGTGGCGGAAGCAGAGCGGAACCGCCTGGGCCACCCCCGGGTGCCGCCACTCCTGCTCGATCCGCGCGAGCACCGGCTCGGGGATTTCGTTCCAGGTGACCTGGTAGAGGCCCGGGGGCGCCACCTGGGCGTAGATCAGGCGCGGGAACGCCGGCGAGAGGAAGAGCTCGACCCCTTCGGGCGACCCCATCAAGGCGTGGGGCGGGCGCGGCTCGGCGTGGGCCTTCGGGAAGCTCTGCTGGAGCCGCGCATAGCTCCGGATGCGATCCGCGAAGTTCCCCGGGATGCCGAACAGGTGGTCCGCCAGCACCGAGCCGCGGTCGTGCCCGACGAGGTCGAACCGCTCACAGCCGATCTTCTCGAGCAGCGCCGCCATCTCGAAGGCGCAGGTCGGGAAGTCGTAGGCGAGGTCCAGGCGCTTCTCGGACTGGCCGTAGCCCTTGAGATCGACCGCAATCACGTGGCGGTCGCGCGCGAGCTCGGCGATCTGGTGGTGCCAGGCGTACCAGCTCTCCGGGAGCCCGTGCAGCAGGACCACCGCCGGCGCCTCGGGGTCCCCCGCCGTGACGAAGTGGTACCGGCTGCGCTTGGCCGCGACGAACCAGTGCGTGACCTCGACGTCTTCGAGCTTCTCGACCTCGCCGTGGCGGTTGGTGCTGCCGGGGAACGGCGTGCATTCGGGGTACGGGGGTCTCATCGCGCTAGGACTTCCGCTCGATGTGGGCCGTGGCGGCCGGCTCCTCGATCACGGTGTTCTCGAGCGCACCGAGGCCCTCGATCTCGATCCGCATGACGTCGCCTGCCACGAGCAGCTTCGGCGGCTTCATGCCGATGCCGACGCCGCCCGGCGTTCCGGTCGCGACGACGTCCCCGGGCTCGAGGGTGAAGGCCGTCGAGAGGTGCTCGACGAGGGCGAAGCAGTCGAAGATCAGCTCCTTGGTGTTCGACTGCTGTCGGACCTCTCCGTTCACCACGGCGCGCAGGCCGAGCGCGTGCGGGTCACCGATCTCGTCGGGCGTGACGAGCCAGGGGCCGATCGGGCCGTGCGTGTCGAAGGACTTCCCCATCGTCCAGGTCGGGACGCGGAGCTGCCAGTCGCGCACGCTGACGTCGTTCACGACCGTGTAGCCGGCGATCACGTCGGCGGCGTCCTCCCGGGAGACGTGGCGGCAGCGCTTCCCGATCACGAAGCCGAGCTCCGCCTCGTAGTCGAGCACGTGGCTCGCGCGGGGCAGGTGCACCGGATCGGTGGGGCCGGTCACGCAGGTCGACTGCTTGTTGAAGACCATCGGATGCACGGGCGTCTCGAGGCCGGACTCCGCCACGTGGTCCGCATAGTTCAGGCCGATCGCGAGGAACTTCGGCGGGCGCAGCACCGGCGCCTCGAGCTTCACCTCGGCGAGCGGGAGGCGGGCGCCGGAGGCGTCGCGCGCGGCGGCGAGCGCCGGATCGCCGGCCTCGAGGAAGGCGACCATCTCGCGCGGCAGGTCGGGCGCGGCGGCGGAGAGGTCGACGATCTCTTCGCCGTCGACGACGCCGATGCGCGTCGCCCCGGCGTGGGTGAAGGTGGCCAGCTTCATTGCGGGGTCTCCTCGTTCAGGGCACCCAGGAGGAGCTGCTCGAGGGTGCGGACATGGGTTTCGACCATCTCGGGGTCGGAAGGATCGAGGCCGGTCAGGTACCGGCACTCGGCGGCCTGGTGGAACATCAGCACCATGGAGCCGACGAGCGCGTAGTGGAGGCTCGTCATGGCAGGGCCGTCGGCCGGGCCACCGACGCCGGCGAGCAGCGCCTGGACCCGCTCGTAGAAGTCGCGCACGTAGTGATCGACGAGCCAGCGCATGCGCGGTCCGTCGCGCTTGCCTTCGTCGTGCATGATGCGGACGAACTCGGGCTTCCCGGCCACGAACCGGACGAAGGTGCGGATCATGCGGCGCGCGCGTTCGCGGGCGTCCAGATCGCTGTCCTCGGCGAGCACCCGGTCGAGGCCGAGGTGGAGATCGGCGAAGGCCCGCTCGACGGCGGCGTGCCAGAGGTTCTCCTTGCCCTCGAAGTAGTATTGGATGAGGCCCAGGTTGACGTCCGCGCGCTGGGCGATGTCGCGGGTGGTGGCCCCGTCGAAGCCGCGCTCGGAGAACGCCTCGAGGGCGGCCGCCAGGATGCGCTCCCGGCTCTCGCGCTGGTCTTCTTCGCTCTGGTGGGCTCGGGCTCGGGACGGCATCGCGGCTCCGGGGTTTACTCGTTCGACCAAACAGGTTATACATCTGACCAACGGCCGGCGCAACCCCCAGACCGGCCCAGGAGGGCGACTGCCATGACCCAACCCTACGACGTCGCGATCGTCGGCTTCGGGCCCACCGGAGCCGCCCTGGCGGGCCTCCTGGGCCAGGCCGGCCACCGCATCCTGGTCCTCGAGCGCGAGGAGGAGGTCTACCAGCTCCCCCGCGCGGTCCACTTCGACTGCGAGGTCATGCGCATCTTCCAGGGGATGGGTCTCACCGAGCGGCTCCTCCCCTTCACCCGGGTCCCGCGCCGCTGCGAGTTCTGGACGGCGGACCGCCGGATCCTCCTGAACCTCTCCATGGACACCGACAACGATCAGGGCTGGGCCAGCGACTACATGTTCCACCAGCCGAGTCTCGAGAAGGAGCTCCGCACCGCGGCCCTCGAGCACGATGGCGTCGAGGTCCGCTACGCGGGCCTCGAGACGATCCGCCCGGACGAGGAAGGCGTGAGCCTCACCCTCGCCGACGGCAGCGAGGTGCGCGCCCGCTACGCCGTCGGCTGCGACGGCGCCGCGAGCCGCGTGCGCACGCAGCTCGGCATGGAACTCGAGGACCTCGGCTTCGACGAGCCGTGGATGGTCGTCGACCTCCGCGGCGCACGCGGCCTGCCCGACTTCGCCGTCCAGCACTGCGACCCGGCCCGGCCGACGACCCTCGTCCCCGGAGCGCTCGACTTCTACCGCTTCGAGTTCATGCTCCGCGAGGACGAGCACGACGACGAGATGCGGCGGCCGGAGACCCTGCGCGCCCTGCTCGAGAACTGGCTCGACCCGGACTCCGTGGAGATCATCCGCTCGGCCGTCTACCGCTTCCACGCCATCGTCGCGCGCGACTGGCTGCGCGGACGCGTCGCGCTCGCCGGCGACGCCGCGCACCAGACGCCGCCCTTCCTCGGCCAGGGCATGTGCGCGGGCATCCGCGACGCGGCGAACCTCGCCTGGAAGCTCGACCGCGTGCTCGCCGGCCGCTCGAGCGCGGCCCTGCTCGAAGCCTACGGCAGCGAGCGCGAGCCCCACGTGCGCGAGTACATCGAACGCGCCGTCGAGGCCGGGAAGATCATCTGCACCCAGGACCCGGCCCTGGCCGCCGTCCGCGACGAACAGATGCTCGCCCAGAAGGAGCGGGGCGAGCGGCCCGACACCTCCCTTCCCCCCGCCGGACCCGGCTGCTTCCGCGCGGGCAGCCACGCGCTCGTCGGACGGCTCGCGCCGCAGTACCGCGTCCGCGACGAGGGAGGCGAGACCCTGATGGACGACGCCACGGGCGGCGGCTTCCGGCTGATCCTGCGCGACGAGAGCGTCCCACCCGAAGCCTTGCGCGGGTTCGAGGGAACCGTCGCCGTGTGGAGCGACGAGACCGGTGGCGCGCCGGCCGGAGCCCGGCGGCTCGTCGATGCGGAAGGGCGCGCCAAGTCCTTCTTCGAGGCGCAGGGGATCCACGCCTTCGTGACGCGGCCGGACAACCTCGTGTTCGGCGTGGCCGAGCGGGCCGAGGACGTCGCAGACCTCGTCGCCGCCCTCGGCGAGGCGCTCGCCTAGTCCAGAGCCGGCCGTCTAGAGGCCCTTCCGCCAGCTCGCGATCGCCTGGCCGATCTCGTCGGGCGAATCTTCCTGGATGAAGTGGATGCCGGGCACCGTCACCTCGGTCTGGTTCGGCCAGGAGCGGCAGAACTCGCGCTGCTCGCCGATCAGGATCGCGCCGGGCTCGGCGTTGATGAAGAGCTTCGGCACCGGAGCCTCGGCGAGCCACTCGGCGTAGTCCGAGACGATCTTCACCACGTCCGCCGGCTCGCCGTCGATGGGGATCTGGCGCGGCCAGGTGAGCGTCGGACGGCGGCTCTCGCCGGGCTCCGCGAAGGGGCGCCGGTAGACCGCCTGCTCCTCGTCCGTCAGCCCGCGCAGGACCGAGCCGGGAAGGACGCGGTCCACGAACACGTTGTTCTCGAGCACCATCTCTTCGCCGGCCGGGGAGCGGAAGGCCTGGAAGATGTCGCGGGCGGCGTCGGGCCACTGGGACCACGAGACCGGGCGCACGATCCCTTCCATGTAGGCGATGCCGCGCACGGCGTCGCGGTGCCGGTTGGCCCAGTCGAAGCCGAGGGCCGAGCCCCAATCGTGGACCACGAGGGTCACGTCCGCGCTGACGCCGACGGCCTCGAGCAGACCGTCCAGGTACTCGCGGTGCTCGACGAAGCGGTAGCGGTCGGGGCCGCTGTCCTCGAGCTTCTCGGAATCCCCCATGCCGATCAGGTCCGGCGCGATGCAGCGCCCCTGGTCCGCGAGGTGCGGGATCACGTTGCGCCACAGATAAGAAGAAGTCGGATTCCCGTGCAGGAACACGATCGGCGCGCCCTCGCCGACCTCGACGTACGCCATGCGCTTGCCCTTCACGGTGACGAACTTCTTCTCGTAGCGTTCCTCGGCAGAGATCATCGATTCCTCCTCGGGTGGGTGGCCGGGCGTAGCGCGACGGGTGTTCGGCGTGCGATGCTCCGCACATGCTGACGAGTCTCGACCACGTCATCGTCGCGGTCTCGGACCTCGAAGCCGCCACCCGCTGCTACGCCAGTCTACTCGGCCGGCGGCCCTCCTGGCGCGGCGAACACGCCGGCGAGGGAACGGCCAACACGCTCTTCCGCCTCGAGAACACCTACCTCGAGCTGCTCGCGCCCGAGGGGGCGGGGCCGACGGGCGAGGCGCTGCGGGCCGTGCTCGAGGCCCGCGGCGACGGCCCGATCGGGCTCGCCTTCGGCACCGACGACGCGGAAGAGGCAAGGAAGACCCTGGAAGCACGCGGGCTCGAGCCCGAAGCCATCGAGAAGGGCCTCGGCCGGGACGTCGAGTCCGGCGCCTTCCGCGAGTGGCTCCGGGTTCCCCTTCCGCTCTCGCGGACGCGCGGCGTGCTGCTCTTCCCGATCCAGCACCTCTCGCCGCCCGAGATCCTCCCCCCAGCCGCGCCCGGCGGCGAGGAGGCCGCCACGGTCTTCGGGCTCGACCACGCCGTCGTCCAGACCACGGACCCCGAGGCGATGATCGCGCTCTACGGCGAGGCCCTCGGCCTGCGCCTGGCGCTCGACCGGACCTTCGAGCAGTGGGGCATGCGCCTGCTCTTCTTCCGCGTCGGCGGCGTGACCGTGGAGGTCGCCGCGCCCCTCGACCCGAAGACCCGCCCCGAGGCCGACTTCTTCTGGGGACTCTCCTGGCGCGTCCGGGACCTCGACGCGGCCCGCACGCGGCTCCTCGATGCCGGCTTCGACGTCTCGGAGGTGAGAACCGGGCGAAAGCCCGGAACCCGCGTGCTGACCGTGCGCGAACCGACCCACGGCGTGGCGACCCTCCTGCTCGAGCCGGCCCCCCAGGGCGCCTGACGCCCCCCTCCCGGGGCGATTTGACACGCCCCGGGATCGCTCCATATTTCGCGGCATGATTTTCGACCCGCTCTACCTGCTCGTCATGGGCGCCGGCATGGTGCTCTCCCTCGGCGCGAACTGGCTCGTGAAGAGCCGCTTCGCCAAGTACAGCCAGCTCGGCACCCGCTCCCAGATGACCGGAGCGGAGGTGGCCCGCGCGATCCTGCGCGACAACGACATCCACGACGTCACCGTCGAGCCCGTCCCCGGACAGCTCTCGGACCACTACGACCCGCGCAACAAGATGCTCCGGCTCTCGGAGCCGGTGTACGGGGGCCGCAGCATGGCGGCCTTCGGCGTCGCGGCCCACGAGGTCGGCCACGCCATCCAGCACGCGCGGGGCTACGCCCCGCTGCGCTTCCGCTCGGCCTGGGTTCCGGTCGCCAGCACCGGCGGCAACATCTCGATCTTCGTGATCATCGCCGCCTTCTTCATGGGCGGCATGGAGACCGCCCTCGGCGGGACCCTCGCCATCGCCGGCGTGGGCCTGTTCGCCACCACGACCCTCTTCACGCTCGTCACCCTGCCCGTCGAGTTCGACGCGAGCCGCCGGGCCCTGGTGGCGCTCGACGGCCGCTACGTCACGGAGGAGGAGCACGACGGTGCGAGGAAGGTGCTGAACGCGGCGGCCATGACCTACGTCGCCGCCTTCGCCACGTCGCTGATGACCCTGCTCTACTGGGCATCGCGGCTCGGCCTGCTCGGCCGCCGCGACTAGCCGCGGGCCAGCATCCCCAACGCCTGAAACGAAACGGGGCGCCGGTCTTTCGACCGACGCCCCGTTCTTCCTTTGCGGCTCCGCCCTAGGCGCGGCGCGCCCGGCGCCGGCGCCAGCCGAGCAGGCCGAGCAGCGGCAGGGCCTCGACGCCCATGAGGCCGCAGCCCGAGCTCGCGGCTTCCATGTTGTCGAAGGACGAGATGCAGTCCGGGTCGCCCCCGAAGTCCACCAGGCCGTCGGTGTCGTTGTTGACGCCGTCGTCGCACTGCGGGTTCTCGATGTTCGAGGCCGCGTTCTCGCAGCCGCCATCGGCGAGGTCGGTGGCGCCGTCCCCATCGTTGTCGATGCCATCGTTGCAGGCGCCGGCGACGCTGCCCGGGTTGTTCGGGTCCGTCAGCGCCGCGAGCTCGTCGAAGTCGAGCACGCCGTCTTCGTCGCGGTCGAGGGCCACGCGGACACCGGCGCCCGGAGGCACGCAGGTGAAGGTGAGCTCCTGGCCGGCCGTGTTCGCCAGGGTCTCGAGGGAAGCGCGGCTCACGTCCGGCTCGCCCGTCGAGTCCGGCTCGTAGCTGTTGGCCACCGGATCGTAGAGCCAGCCGCGCATCACGCCGCCGACCAGACCCTTCACGACCAGGTCACACTCGGTGGTCGAACCGCCGAGCACCTGCGAGGCGAAGGCCGCCCCCGCGCGCGTCTCGAGCAGGGTGAGCCGCGTCGTCGTGTCGCCGAGCGGCAGCGTCGTCGAGTTCAGGGTCACCTGCTGCCCGACGACCGGCGCGAGGTCGGTATCGAAGGCCAGCATGAAGGCCTCCATGTCGCGCCGCTGCGAGTCGTTCTGGAAGCCGGAGTTGTTCCCGCCGCTGTTGGCGAACACGTCCGCCCGGAAGAAGTGGAAGATCGTGTCCACGCTGCCGTCGTGCAGGAAGCCCGTGCCGCGGACCTGGTCGCCCGTGTGCTGGTTGTCGGCGATGTCGAAGAAGCTGCCGTCCGGCAGACCGAACATGCCGACCTTCTGATACATGTTCCGCGTGTGCGGAATCTTGAAGATCTGCACCTCGTTCTCGAAGGACATCGTGCCGTCCGTCCCGAAGAAGCCCTGGGACGGGTTCAGCGTGTGGCAGCCCTCACAGGTGAAGCCCGTGACGCCGATCAGGAACGGGAAGGTGCAGACGCCGTCCGAGCAGTCGTTCGGCCCGTTGCCGACGTAGATCTGACGGGCGAAGCCGATGTCCGTCCCCGGCAGCTGATCGCTGGCATCCGCGTTGTCGAGGTTGCGCAGCGGGTTCGGCGGCAGCAGCACCTGGAGCTGGAAGTCCGCGAACGCCTGCATGTCGGCCTGCCGCTGGGCGTTGGTCGCCGGCACGTCGTCGCCGACGAGCCCCTCGAACGCCACGATGAAGTTGCGGAACGAGAGGTCCTCGTCGTTGTTGTTCGCCGTGTCGTTGCCGAAGAAGCCGTCGGCCCGGTCGCCGCGCCAGTGCATGTGGCCCGAGTTGGCCATGCCGCGGAGAGTCTGGGTCGTCATCGGCCCCTTCATGGGGTGGAACTCGTCGTTGTCCGCGCCGCCGTTCTGGTCGCCCGCGGCGATGTTCAGGTTGATCGTGTTCGGGTTGGAACCGATCTCGCCGTCCGGATCGCCGAGGTCCCAGGCCAGGCTGTCGAAGTCGCCGAAGATGTGGCAGCTCGAGCAGGAGGCCTCGCCGTTGCTCGACGTCGCCAGCGCGTCGTAGAGCATGAAGCGGCCGTCCGTGATCGAGGCGGGCTCCGGGTTCGGGAAGTTCAGGTGGTAGACCTCGGTGCCCGTCGTGGTGTTCACGACGGAGACGCCGTTGTCGAAGCGCGTGAAGACGTAGAGCCGGTTGCGCGCCTCGTCGAGCACCAGGCCGCCGGGGCCGCCGCCCGTGATGTCCACGTAGCTCGCGCTCTGGACGGTCGGGTCGAAGGTGTCGTTCTCGAGGGTGGCCGTGTCGAAGACGCCGACCTTGCTCGAACCGAAGGCCGCCACGTAGAGCGTGGTGCCGGCCGAGTTGATCGCCATCTCGAGGGGCGTCGCGAGGCTGTGGTTCTCGGTGCCCGCGGGCGCCGGCGTCACGCCGTAGTTGATGTGCTTGTTCAGGTGCCGCGGCTCCACGAGGCCCGAACCCGGCGTGATCACCGTGATCCGGCTCTGGGCCAGGTTGCCCTGCACCGTGCTGCCACCGCCGCCCGGACCCTCGAAGCGGGTCAGGTTCTGGGCGTCGGTGTTCGTGACGTAGACCTTCCCGGACACCGGGTTGGTCACCATGTTGAAGAGGATCGTGCCGACGTGCTCGTAGTCGTCGGTCTGGTTCAGCGTGGTCGCGTTGATGGCGAACACGTCGTGGTCCGGCAGGTTGAAGCGGATGCCGTTGCTCCAGTTGCGGCCGAGCTCGTCGCGCCACTCGCCGGAGGCGTTGTCGTACTGGACGATCAACCCGGTCTCCGGCGCGGTCACGCCGGCGTCGGGGCCGGTGGCGATGGCGCTCGGGCCGGGGTTGCCGCCGGGCAGGTTGCCGCCGGCAAGGCCGTTCGGCGAGACGATCCCGTCGCCGCCGCACGCGCCCGCACCCGCGAAGCCGTTGCAGACCGCCGTCTCGAGCACGACCGCCGTCTGGTTGCCCGAGTGGAAGACGCCAGCGTAGACGGTGTTGCCGTCCGGTGAGACGGCGAGCGCGCGCGGCGTATCGCCGAAGAGGGTGATGATCTCGAGCGGCGTGCCGCCGACCGTCGCGCCGAGGCTCGCCGGATCGAACACCCAGACGTCGGCGCGGCCGACGCCTTCCGTCGTGATCTGCGGGTCTCCGGCGCCCGTCACGCCGGAGATCGAGCCGTGCATGCGCTGCTGACCGCGATGCGCCGTCGTGACGAACGCGCGGCCGTTGCCCGAGAAGACGATGTCGCGCGGCTCGTCGCCGGTGAGCAGCGTGCGGCCCACCTTCGGGTTCGAGCGGTCGTCATCGACGATGCTGATGCTGTCCGAGAGGTGGTTCACGACCCAGACTTCGTTGTTGGTTCGCGCCGCGACCGCGACGGGCTCCATCCCTACAGGGACCGAACCGGCGTGGAAGATCCCGCCGTTTCCGACGTTGAAGATCTCGAGCCGGTTGTCCGGCGTGTTCACCACGTAGAGGCGCGCGCTGTCGGGCGAGAGCGCCATCGGCCGCACCGGCCCGCTCTCGAAAGCGTGGAACGACTGCGCTTGCGCGCTCGCCGTGAACAACATGGCAGTCAGGACCAGGAACCAACGGGTGAACGACATCGACGGCATGGCAACCTCTCGGGGGGTAGCTGTGTTCGTGCGTGCGCAGGGGCACCGCTCCGCCCAATCGGGACGGAGGGGAACCTCCACGGGACGCGTCAGGATGAACTCCAGGGGCCCGGGAATCAATAATTTTCCCGGCGTTCAGTGAATTCCCCGCGGGGGCAAACCGGCAAAAACCGGCCCAACCCGCCGGGCCGACAGCCCTTGTCTCCTCCGCGTACCCGCCCGGCGCGGAAAATCTCAAAAAAACTTGCTCCCGCGCTGCCATTTCTTGATCCGGCCGCCCACTCCACCTCTAGCTGGAGGTGTGACCCATGCTCTTTTCTCTCCGCTCCGTGCGGGCAACGTTGCCTGCGCTCGGAGCCGCTCTCTTGTTGGCCGGCCCCGCGGCCGCCATCACCGATCCGGGCACCGCGCCGGACTGCCCGGCCAACGACCCCGGGATCGGTGCCTACTTCGTCTGTTTCGATGATCAGTTGTCGCTGACCGCGACCTCGGCCCAGGCCTACCCGTTCGTGGACATCATCGATGCCACGATCTTCTCGGAGGCGGACGCCGCGACGGCCTTCGGGCTGGACACGACCTTCTGGGCCTCCACCGGAGACCAGGGGATCGTGAACAACCTCGTGCCGGTGATCGAGCTCGACTTCAGCACGGACGTGACGCTCTTCCGCGTGGACGTGCTGAGCCTGCCGGGCAACAACCCGGTCGTGGTCCAGGGCTTCCGGGACGGCGTCCTGCTCGAGACGATCCTCTCGACCGCGGGCGACCCGCTGCCCGAGACCGACGCCGTGCGGCTCCTGATCAAGGACGTCGTGGGCTTCGACGAAATCCGCTTGTTCGTGGCGGACGGTCCGTGCAACGGTGCCGACTGCGTGGCCGACGATGAGGGTCTCTTCTTCGCCGACTCCGTGAAATTCATCCTGCCCGAACCGGGCGTAGTGGCCATGCTGGGCTTTGCCCTGCTGGGCCTTGCTGGAATGGGACGCCGCCGAGCATGAACCGACCGACGCGCCTGCTGAGTCTCCTTTTGCTGTTGGGTGCGTCGGCTTCTTGCACGCCTCGGCCCATGATCCTCGACCCCGCCGACGGGAGCGTCGTCCAGACGCCCGCCGTCGGCGGGGTTCCCGTTTCGATCGAGCTCGGCGCCGGCTACGGCGACGAGTCGAGCTTCCGGGTCACGCTGCTCGCGGGAATCGACTCCCCGCCCGGCAGCATCACGGACGTGACGGCCGAGTTCGGCGTCGCGGGCACGACGGCGACGGGCGAGATCGACCCGGGCCTGCTCGGCCCCGGCCGCAACACGCTCTTCGCCGCGGTGAGCAGCGACGGCGATTCCGAGCCCGAGGCGATCGTCTCCTCGAGCTTCTCCTGGGAACCGGATCTCGAGATCGCGGAGGGCTGCGACTTCCTCGACCCGGGGATCTGCATCTACCCCTTCCCGAACGACCATTTCACCCAGGCGGATGAAACGACCGACACCGGCCGGCGCATCCTCCTGGACGAAGCCGCCATGCCGCGGAACCTGCTCGGGAGTCAGGTCGACCCGAGCGAGTGGAACCGCAACGACGGCTGGAGCCCCGGTCAGGCGCTCCAGGTGCTCGTCCCCGGCGTCGTCCTGCAGACGCCCTCGGCGAACCCGCTCGATCCGCCGACGCCCGCCGCGGGCCATTCGCCCGAGTGGGACCTCGCCGCCTCCCTCGACCCGGCGGCCAACATCGTGATCCTCGATGCCGAGACCGGCGAGCGTGTCCCCCACTGGGCCGAGCTCAACTCCCGGATCGACGCCTCGATCGGACAGCTCCTGATCCGGCCGGCCGTGAACTTCGCGAGCGGCAAGCGCTACGTCGTGGCGCTCCGCAACCTGCGCAACGGCGCGGGCGAGGTGATCCCGCCGAACCGCGCCTTCGAGCTCTACCGGGAAGGCACGCCGACCTTCGTGCCGGAGATCGAAGCCCGCCGCGAGAAGATGGAGGAGATCTTCGACACGCTCGAGCGCCACGGCGTCGCGCGAGACGATCTCTACCTGGCCTGGGACTTCACCGTCATCAGCAAGCGCAACATGTCCGAGCGCATGCTCGCCATGCGGGACGACGCCTTCGCCAAGCTCGGCGCCGCCGCCCCGAACTTCGTGATCGACTCCGTCGAGCCGCGCGATTCGGACCCGGAGATCCGCTTCCGCATCAACGGCCGCATCGAGGTCCCGAACTACCTGAACAACAACGCCGAGAGCTTCCTCACGGGGCCCGGCCCGGTGCCGCCGGGCCGCGACCTGACGCGGCTCTACTGCGAGGACGAAGCCGGGCAGCCGCGCGCCTGCCAGGGCAACGAGCTGCCGCAGCAGGCCCGCCTGCGCTGCGAAACGGCCGAAGGCGTCGAGAAGCCCTGCGAGGAGGGCGACTCGCCCGTCGATTCGCCGACGTACTGGGCGGACTTCCGCTGCACGGTGCCGGCCACCACCGTCGCCGGCGACGGCACGGCCAACCCGGCACGACCCTCCCTCTACGGCCACGGCCTGCTCGGGAGCCAGGGCGAAACGACCGCCAGCCACGTCGAAGACATGGCCTTCGAGCACAACTTCGTCTTCTGCGGCGCGCGCTGGATCGGCATGGGCTCGGACGACCAGCTCTCGGTCGCCGCGATCCTGAACGACTTCTCGCGCTTCCCGACCCTCGCGGACCGCATGCACCAGGGCCTGTTGAACTTCCTGTTCCTCGGCCGCGCGATGATCCACCCGGACGGCCTGGGCTCCCACGAGGCCTTCCAGGACGAGTTCGGGAACTCCGTGATCGACGGCTCCGAGCTCTTCTACGACGGCAACAGCCAGGGCGCCATCGCCGGCGGCGCGCTCGCCGCGTTCGCCCAGGACTACACCCGGGCCGTGCTCGGCGTGCCGGGCATGAACTACAGCACGCTGCTCTACCGGAGCGTCGACTTCGACAGCTTCCTGATCCTGCTCGACTTCGCCTACCCGGACGCGCGCCAGCACCCGATCCTGTTCGGCCTGGCCCAGATGCTGTGGGATCGCGGCGAGACCAACGGCCACGCGAACCACCTGACGCGGGACCCCTACCCGGGCACGCCGGCCAAGAAGATCCTGCTGCACGTGGCCTTCGGTGACTTCCAGGTCTCCGACATGTCCGCCGCGGTCGAGGCGCGCACGATCGGCGCCTCGATGCACCGCGTGGGCTTCGACCCGGCCGCGTATGCGGACCAGAACCCCGCGGGCGACCCGCGCCCGTTCTGGCAGAGCGACGACCCGTACTGGAACATCCCGGGCATTCCGGCGAGCGACCCGGGGCCGCCGGTGCCGGGCGTCACGAACCCGGACTACCGCTTCGACGGCTCGGCGATGATCGTCTGGGACTCGGGCAACCTGCAGTCGCCGAACGCGAACCTCACGCCCGGCGGCGGCAACCCGGAGCTCTCGGCGTGCGCTTCGCGCTTCGGGGGAGACCCGCACGAGTGCCCGCGGCGCCAGCCGCTCGCGCGCATCCAGAAGTCGGAGTTCCTGAAGACGAACGGCGCCGTGCTCGACGTCTGCGAAGGCACGCGGGCGGGATTCCCCGCCACCGTCGAGGACGTCTGCCTGGCTCCGATCCGGCCCTAGCCGGGGCTATTCCACGTAGCCGAGCGCCTCGAGGCGTGCGCGGAGGGCGTCGTCGTCCTCCGCGCGTGCCGAGGCGGCGCGCGAGAAATCGATCTCGGGGAGCGCCCTGGCCAGACGCTCGGCCTCGGCGGCTTCGGACGCGGCGAGGTCCCGCCGTTCGCCGGGGTCCTGCGCGAGGTCGTAGAGTTCGCGGTGCGTCTCGTAGAGGATGAGCTTCCGCTTTCCGTCGACCATCACCTGCGCCGGGGCCTCGCCGAGCTTCCCGTTGTGGCGCGCCTTCCCCGGGTCCGAGTAGAACTGGACGATCGCGCGATGGGGCGTGCCCTGCGGGCCCTGGAATCCGGCCACCCCCTCGATCGGCTCCCCCGCGATCTCCGCGAGCATGGCCGCGACGCTCGCGAGGCTCGCCGGGCCCTCGGCCGGCGCGGCTTCGACGCCCCGCGGCGGGAAGACGACGAGCGGGACGCGGACGGCCTCGTTGTAGACCCCGGTGCCGTGGTCCGTCACGCCGTGCTCCGCGAAGGCCTCACCGTGGTCCGAGGTCACGAAGACCCAGGAGTCCCCGAGCATCTCCCGGGCTTCGAGCCCCTCGAAGAAGTCCTCGAGCTCGGCGTCGAGGGCGTGGATCGACTCGTCGTAGCGCGCGCGCAGCCGTTCGAGCTCTTGCGCGGAGAGATCGATCGAGAGGTCCTGGGGCCCTTCGAAGGGGCTCCAGGGCGCATAGCGTCCGCGCGCCCAGCGAGGGGGTCGGTAGGGGGCATGAGCGTCGAGGAAGTTCGCGAGCACGAAGACGGGGCGGTCGATCCGTGCATCGACTTCGCCGAGGAGCCGTTCGACGATCGCCGGCGCCCGGGCGGTGAAGTCGACCTCGTCGAGGAAGAGCGAAGGCGTGAAGCGGGACCGCAGACGCTCGGCGACGAGCGGTAGCCCCGGGGCCTGACTCACTTCTTCGTAGTGGTCGAAGCCACGCTCGAGGCCGTCGATCCGCGAGAGCCACGGGTTCGCGAAGACGGCGAGGGTGGCGTAGCCCGCCGCCTGGAAGCGCTCGGCCAGCGTGCGGCCGGCGCGCAGCGTGAAACGCGTCGGCATGGACCAATCCATCGTGCGCGCCGTGTCCGTTCCGAGATGGACGTCGTGCTCGGAGGGAAGCCGGCCCGTCAGCAGGGTGGCGTGGCTCGGCGCGGTCCAGGCGCCGTTCGAGAACGCCCACGGGTGCACGAACGCGCCGGGGTGCTCGGCGACCCGACGCGCGAGGTTCGGCGTCGTATCGCGCGCGTAGCCGTAGACCGAGAGCGCGTCTGCCCGCACCGTATCGAGGACGAGCACGAAGACGTGCGGGCCGCGGCTGCGATGGGCCGGCGCCTCGACCACACGGACCGCCTGCACCGCATCGACCAGGACGACGATCGCGAGCGCCGGGGCGATGAAGCGCCACGTTCGCCAGGCCCCGAAGAAACGTCCCGCGAGCAGGACCATCAAGACCAGGGTGGACGCGAAGGCCGGAAGGGCCAGCCAGCCCGGCCCGGGGAGCGCCGGGAGCTTCGGCGCGAACCAGAGCACGGGGATCGCCGAGCCTGCGAAGGCAGCTCCCGCGACGAGCCCGAAGCGCGTCGGCCGGAGGCTCGCCGCCATCGGGTGCGAACCGGCCGCAAGGGTGACCGCTCCGAGGGCGATCCCGGTCCACGGGCCGAAGACGATCGCACTCGCCACGCCCACCCACGCCGCGACGGCCTGGTTCGGCGGACGCCGCAGTGCCGCCGCCAGCGTGGCCACGAGAACGCCGACGCCGAGACTGATCGCGAAGGAAACGAGGAAGTAGAGGCTGCGTTGGCCGCCGCCCCGAAGGGACTCCGCGAGCAGCTCGATCAAGGCCGCGGTACAGGCTGCGGCGAGCACCACCCGCAGGACACGACGAAACTCCAACGGGGCGCCCCTCGGGCGTCCAATGCCCGTGGGGCCTCATCGGAACGATGCGCTCCGGCCTTGAAGGGGGCTAGGCGGGGAGCGAACCGGCTCGGCGGCGGATCCCGGAAGCGAGGCGGCCGCGGCGGCGCAGCAGGCAGAGCAGGAGCAACGCCTCGGCGCCCGTCAGGCCGCAGCCCGTCTTCTGGAGCTCGCGGTCGTCGTCGGCGGTCAGGCAGTTCGGATCGCTGCCGAAATCGACGAGGCCGTCGCCGTCGTTGTCGAGACCGTCGTTGCACTCGGGGTTTTCGACCTGGCTCATGGCGTCGGTGCAGCCCGGGTCGGCGGGGAAGTCGACGAGGCCGTCGCCATCGTTGTCGAGGCCGTCGCTGCAATCCGGCGCCTCGCTCGGGTCCCAGGGATGGCGGCAGTCGGGGTCGGCCGCGAAGTCGACGAAACTGTCGCCGTCGTCGTCGTCCCCGTCCTGGCACTCGGGCAGGCTGGCGACGAAGGCCAGGTCGCCCGGGCCGGTGATCGCGCCGCCGCTGAAGACGTTCAGGCGCGCGCCGCTCACCGGGTCGACCCGGACGATCTCCGCGCCGGTGCAGCTCCCGGCGGTGCAGGTGCCCTCGTCGAGCACGAAGATGTCCCCGTTCCCCGCGACGGCCACCGCGACCGGCGCCGTCCACGCCGGGTCGTTCGAGAGCGTGGTCGTGCTGCCCATGCTGCCGCCGCTCGGGACGACGCGGAAGACGCCGGTCTCGCCGGTCGAGATGCGCGTGCCGACGGCGAGGATCGTGCCGTTCGCTTCGAGGGCGAGGTCCTCGAACTGATCGGTCGAGAGCTGCGGCGAGACCATCTCGTAGGTCACGGGGTTCTGGCTCGGGTCGATGCGGAAGATGCCCTCGCCGAGGAAGCCGAAGGCCGTGACGAGCAGCCGCCCGTCGCTCTCCTGCACGAGCGAGTCGCCGCGGAAGACGGCGAGGATGGCGTCGACGGGCATGGCCACGCGCGTGGTCTTGGTGCCGGTGCCGTCGATGCCGGAGATCTCCTCCTTCTCGAGCACGAGCACGTCGCCCGCGGCGTCGACCACGAGCTGGAGGGAGTCGCCTGCGGTGAGGGGGCCGGCGAGACTCTGCTGCGTTCCGACGACCGGCACGACGTCGTAGAGCCCGCTCGGGTCCGCGACGAGCCACTCGCCGGTGGCGCGCTGGGCGAGGCCCTGGGGCGCGGTGAGGGAGGCCGACTGGCTCAGGACCGTCTGGGTCCCGGTGCCCGTGTCGAGGCGGAAGAAGGTTCCGCTACCCTCGTCGAGCGCGAGCAGGCTGCCCGTGGCGAGGTAGACCGGAGCCTCGGAGAGGAAGTCTTCGGCGAGGCAATCGACGTCGGCCGGGTGATCCGTCGCGGCGTCGGAATCGTTGTCGGTGCCGTCGCTGCAGGCCGGCGCTTCCACGGTGTCGAGCGCCGAGGTGCAGGCCGGGTAGGCCGCGGGGTAGTCCGTCGCGAGATCCCCGTCGTTGTCGACGCGGTCGTTGCACTGGGGGTCTTCGGCGGGGTCGTTGATGCCGGTGCAGTCCGGGTCGGCGGGGTAGTCGACGAGGCCGTCCCCATCGTTGTCGATGCCGTCGTTGCAGTCGCGCCCCTCGGAGAAGTCGTCGGCGGCGAGGCAGCCGGGGTCCGCCGGGAAGTCCGTCTGGCCGTCGGGCTCGTTGTCGATGCCGTCGTTGCAGGCCGGGTTCTCGATCGCCTGGGTGGCGCTCCGGCAGCCCGGGTCCGCCGGGAAGTCGACGAGACCGTCCCCGTCGTTGTCGATGCCGTCGCCGCAGTCGGGCTCCTCGGTCGGGTCGGCAGCATCGTTGCAGCCGCCGTCGGCGGTGTCGGTCTGGCCGTCGCCGTCGTTGTCGAGGCCGTCGCCACAGTCGGCGGTCTCGGAGCGGTCCGACTTCCGGTTGCAGCCGGAATCGGCGGGGAAGTCGGTGTCCGTGTCGCTGTCGTTGTCGACGCCGTCGTTGCACGCGACGGGGGAGAGAAAGGCGTACCAGGCTTCGTCGTCGCCGCTCGGGTTGATGCCGCGGCCGACCACGGCGAACTCGCCCTGGCCGTTCGGGTCCGAGACGCCGCGGGCTTCCAAGAGCTGCCAGCCGCCGACGTCGACGCCGTAGTCGTCGAGCAGGACCGCGGCCAGATCCTGCATGCCGTGGACCGCGTCCCAGATGAAGGCGCGGTCGTCGCCCTCGGCGTTGCGGGCGGTCCCGACGACGATCCCGCCGTCGGAGGTCACGTCCCAGGCGCGGCTGCGGGGCGAACTCGCGCCGAGATCGCCGAGCAGGGTCAGCGTGCCGTAGCCGCCGCCGGTCCACATCGCGGCTTCGATGCTCGTCGACATGCTCGGGCTCGTGTTCGTGCCGCCGACGATCGTGCTGCCATCGGCGGAGATCGCGAGGGCGGTCGAGTTCAGGACCGCACCCGCAGGTGCCGGGAGAACCGAAGCGGTGCTCCCGCTGCTCGTCCACACGACCGCCTGGATCGGCCCGCCCGCCGAAGACTCGCCGACGAGAATCGTTCCAGCCGTGTTGGCGTCGTTGCCCTGGGCGGCCTCGGCGTGGCTGCCGGTTCCGGGCGTCGCCAGGCGCGAATCGCTCGTGCCGCCCCCAGCCCAGCGCACGCCGTCGCCGTGCGGGTCCCCGAAGAGCGTCTTGTGGAGCCCCGCCCCGACGACCGTCTGACCATCGGGCGAGATGCCCGCCCCGAGGGCCGGGTCCGGGCAGAGGGGCGAGCAGCCGAGCTGGTCGAGCCCCGTCATCCCACCGCCGGAGGTCCAGCGGAAGGCGGTGCCGCCGTCGGAGTTCGAGGCGGTCCCCGCGACGACGCTGCCGTTCGAGGAGACCCCGTTCGCGGTGCTGAAGAAGTCGCCGCCCGAAAGCGTGCCGAGCCCGGTCATCCCGCCGCCGGAGGTCCAGCGGAAGGCTTCCGTCCCCGACCCGGACTCCGAATCGCCGACGACGACGGCGCCGTCGGCGGAGATGGCGTTGGCGCCGCTCGCCACGGCGCCTCCCGGGAGGTCTCCCAGCCCGAAGAAATCGGGCTGGTTTTGCGCGAACACCGAGGGCGAGCCCCAGAGCAGGAGCAGCAGCACGAGAGCGAGAGCCCAGCGGGGCTCGCCACTCGGAATGTCGCGCGGGTCGATCATGCGCCCCTAGGGCATGACGCAGTCGACGAGGAGCGGATCCGCCGGAATCTCGTCGACCGTCGCGAGCGTCAGGGACGCGGCGACCGTGGCGCCACCGAAGAACGGGATGTCCGCCGGCAGGGTCGTCTCGATGTCCTGGGAGAGCTCGAGGCCGCCGCCGCCCCCGCCGCCGAGGAACAGCCCGAACAGGTCGGCGAAGCCGAGCGGCACGGTCGTGTTCACCTCGGTGTCGAAGGGCAGGCTGTCGATGCCCGAGAGCTCGAGCAGCGCCACGAAGCCCGGGTCGGTTCCGCGGATCAAGGTGTTGAGCGCGAGCATGAAGTCCGCCTCGCCCTTGAAGATCTTGAGCGCCGCGAGGCCGCCGCCCGGGTTCTCCGTGTTCTGCTCGATGCACAGCGTGCCGGTGTTCACGATGCCGCCGAGGATCGCGATGCTGTCGCCGGCGATCAGGAGGTCGTCCACCGAGATCGCCGCGGCGATGCCGTTGGGGTTGAGCAGGCTGAACAGGCCGATCGACGCGGTGATCGTCGTCTCGACGCCGCCGACCAGCGTGGTCGCGAGCGGCGCCTGGCCTTCCTGCTCGATGGAAATCGTGTTGTCCCCGACCAGCGCGAGGTCGAGCGGGATGTCGATGTCGCCGCAGCCGACGCCGCCACTTCCGAGCAGCACGATCAGCCCCAGCTTCACGTAGTTCTTGGTTCGCATGGGTCGTCCTTCCCCCTGTGTCCCGGCACCCGCGCCGGAGTCCTCCCCTTTTAATGGAGAAAGGACGGAAAGGGAAGAATTAAGTAAAAGGGGAATTTCAAAAACGGGACCCGAGGTTTCGTTTTTGATTCCAGCTGGTTACACCGAACTTGCCGGTTCGCCGACGAAAGCGCGCACCAGGAGGTCCATCAGGACGGGGTGAAGGCGCCGCAACTCCGCCCCGCGCCCCTCGGCCATGAACCGGAGCCCCATCCCTTCCACGCCGGTGATCACCAGCTCCACGGCCGCCGGGTCCGGCGGGGCGGGGATCCGGCCGGACGCGTGGACCGCCTCGAGCTCCGTCGTGATCATGGCCGAGATCCGCCGCACGTAGTGGGTGCGCACCTCGAGGGCGCTGCTCCCGGCCGCGCCGGAGAGCCGCGTCACGTCGAGCCCGGCCCCGGCGAAGATCTCGAGCGCGGCGGAGAGGCCGCGGTCGATCCGCTCGATCGGATCGTCCGTCGCCGAGAAGATCGCCTCGAGACGGGTGACGAAGGTTCCGACCACCTCGTGGATCACCGCCACGACCAGGTCTTCCTTCGACTCGAAGAACTCGTAGAAGGAGCGCGAGGACATGCCCGCCTCGCGCACGATGTCCGAGATGCGCGCCCCGGCGTAGCTCCGCGTGGTGAAGACCTCGATTGCCGCGCGCAGCAGGCGGCGGCGCTGCACCTCCTCGGGGATCGGCGGCCGCCCGCGGCGGCGCTTGGCGAGCTCGTCGGCCACGGCTCAGTACTTCCCGCCGAGCTTGCGGTGGTCCCAGGAGACGACGCGCTCGGGCGCCACCCGGATGCCAATGCGCTTGGGGGCGGTCTTCGCGAGGACCGTCCGCATGCCCTGCTTCGCTTCGTCGTCGAGGGGCTGGTTGGCGGTGGCCACGGCGGAGAGGATGTCGATGACGCGCTCGGTGTCGTCGATCAGCTCGGCCTTGCCGTAGAGTACGGCCCCGCGCAGCTCGGCGTAGACCTCGCCGTCCTCGACCAGCATCGAAACGCGCGGGTCACGGCGCAGGTTCTGGATCTTCTGGCTCTTGCGAAAGGTCGTCATCACGATCGCGCCGTCCTCTTCGACGCCGAACCACATCGGCATCGGGTGGGGGACGCCCTCCGCGTCGATCGAGTTCAGGATGATCGTCTGGGCGCCGGCGAGGAACTCGCGCAGCTCGTCCTCGCTCATGCGGATCTGGTCGCGGCGGCTCATGACGCACCCTCCAAGGCTCGGCTCCCGGTCATGACGCACTCTCCTCCCACACCGGGCCGGACATGTAGAAGGCGGCCAGGGTGGAGAGCGCGGCGAAGATCGCCCCCACGCCGTAGGCCACCAGGAAGGCCGGGCCCGTGTTGTCGCCACCGTACACCAGGGTGAGGACGGTGATGCCGAAGGCCGTGCCGACGGTTCCCATCAATCGGCTTCCGGCCGAGGCGATGCCGAGATCCTTTTCCGGGACGGCGTTGGCCACGGCCGAGGAGAGCGAAGGCAGGGCCAGGCCGTGCCCGAGGCCCTGGAGGACCAGCCCCGCGCAGAAGCCGAGCAGGTGCACGCTCGAGGCGGAGAAGGCGATCACCACGAGCGACGCCGTGAGCAGGACCGAGCCGAGGGTCGCCGCATTCCGCTCGCCGACGCGCATGCCGAGCCGTGCGCCGAGGGGCGAGGCCATGGTGAGGGTCGCGGTGCGCAGCAGCATGATCCCGGCCGTCTTCGACGCGCTGAAGCCGAACAGGTTGATCAGCACCAGCGGCGCCAGCACGAAGGCACCCATGTAGGCCGCACCCTGGAAGGCGTTGGCGATCATCGGCGCCGTGAAGTTCGGGCGCGCGAAGAACTCGAGGGCCAGGAGCGGCTCCACCGTGCGGCGCTCGATGCGGACGAAGAGCGGAATCGCGAGCACCCCGACGGCCAGCGCGCCGGCGACGTCGAACGAGAGGAAGGCCACGTCCCGAACCCGCGCGAGGGCGACCATGAAGCCGGCGACCACGAGCATGAGCGCCCCGGCCCCAGCGAGATCGAAGCGGACCTTCTGCTTCTCGGTCTCGCGCAGCACGAGCGCGGCCAGCGCGAGGGCACCGAGCGAGAGGACGGCCTGCAGGAGGAACACGACGCGCCAGCCGAGCAGGTCGACCAGCGGCCCGCCGAGGATCAAGCCGAGCGCCGGCGCCGCGGCGCCCGTCATCGACCACCAGCCCATGGCGCGGACGCGATCTTCCTGGGCGTAGACGCTGAAGATGAGCGCCATGGAGGTCGGGCCGGTCGCCCCCCCGACGACGGCGGCGATCGTGCGCAGGCCGATCAGGGAAGGGGCGTCCCAGGCGAGGGCGGTGGCCGCCGCCGTCAGCGAAGCCAGGCCGAAGCCGAGCAGGAAGATCCGCCGGTGGCCGTAGAGGTCCCCGAGCTTTCCCAGCAGGGGCAGGGTCACCGCGGAGCACAGCATCGGCGCCGTGATGACCCAGGCGATGGTCGTCTCGCGGACGGCGAACTCGGTGGCGATCTGCTTCAGCGCGATCGTCAGGATCGTGATCGGGAAGGTCGTCGCGAACATCCCGGCCAGCGCCGCGAAGAGCACCCACTGCGGATAGCGGCCGCCCCCCTCGAGGCGGGCGAGCAGGCGCTGGCGCAGTCCGCCCCGGCCCGGGGGCGTGGCCGCAGCGCGTTCGAGCGGCTGGGCCGCGGAAGGCGGCAGCTCGTTGGGAGAACTCATGAGGAGACCCGGGTAGGACGCCAGGGCGCCGGCGTCGGCCCGAGTATAGGGGCTGCGCCCGGGGCCGCCGGTGGCGCTAGAATGGCGGTTTGCCGCGCGGGCCGAAGCCCGGCGCTTCCGAGGCAGAGGTGGAGGACGAGGTGAGCGAAGGCAACTCCGGAGGAATGGACCGGCGGAGCTTCCTGGCGCTGGGAGGCCTCGCCGCCGGCGCGCTCGCCACCCGCGGGCTCGACCGCCTCGTGACCCCCGAGGCCGTGACCGGCGACTTCCGCAGTGCCGCCCGCGCACTCGTCGCGAGCCTCACCCCCCTCCAGCGCAGCCACCTGCTGCTTCCCTGGGACCATCCTTCCCGGGGACTCCTCACCCACGTCGCCTGCATGGACTCCGCGCCGCGCGTGGCCAGCGCGCTCACGGCGGGGCAGCGCCGGCTCGTGAACCGGCTCTACGACACGATGACCTCCGAGGAGCGGCGGCGGCAGTTCGGCCGGCTCGTCGCCCTCGAGGGCGGCGGCCTCGATCCGTGCGCCTTCCTGATGTACGGCGACCCGGACACCGCGGACTTCCAGGTCGCGATCTCCGGCGGACACCTCCTGATCCGCGGCGGCGGCATGACGCGGGGCGGCTCCGCCTTCGGCGGGCCGATCGCCTACGGCCACCAGATCGGAAACGGCGCGCCGCGCCTCCCGGGCAACGCCTTCGCCTACCACGGCGACGCGCTGAACGAGTTCCTGGCGGGGCTCTCGCCCGAAGCGCGCGAGGCCGCCACGGTCGCGGGAAGGCCGCCGAGCGAGACGGCCGTCCAGCTCCAGGGCCCGGGCGGGACCTTCCGTGGCCTTGCCGCGAACACCCTCGGCGAAGCGGAGCGCGCGCAGCTGGCCGCCCTCGTCGATACGGTCCTCTCCTGCTACGACGAAGCGGATCGCGAGGCGGCCTGGGGAACGCTGCGCCGCAACGGCGGCGTCGAATCGCTCCACGTCGCGGCCTGGCGCAAGGGCGGCATCTACGACGACGGGGCGTCGCTCGACTCCCTCGACGCGGAGGACGCTTCGCGCCGCGGCGCTCCCTACTGGCACATCTGGCGCGTCGAGGGGCCGGGCACGCTCCTGCACTTCCGCGGCTGGCCCCACGTCCACGCCGCCATCCACCTCGCGGACGACGGCGGCGCGAACCAGCACGTCGGAACGGCGCTCGGGCGGACGCCGAAGCTCCTGGAGGACGCGGAGCTCCGCCCGCTCGTCGAAGAGGCCCTCCGCCAGGCGACGGGCCTGCGCCTCGCGTACCACTCCGATGCGATCCAGGCGCGCTTCGTCCCGGGCCCGATCACCACGAGCCTCGTGTGGAACCTCGACCCCTTCGACTCGGACGTCGGCGTGCTCGAGATCCGCGGCGACCGGATGAAGGCGCCGATGCGCGCGGCGGTGGAGCGCCAGGGCGAACCCGTCGAGGCCGAGCGCATCTACCGCATCGCCATGCCCTCGACCTTCACCGGCGACCCGGAGCACTTCGGCGAGCCCGAGAACGTCGAGAGCACCGGCCTGCGCACGCGCGGCGTCTACGAAGCGTACTTCCGGAAGGGGCTCGCGCTCTTCGGCTAGCGCCCTTGCGACGGCGCGCCCACGCGGTGGCTAGCCGAGCTGCCCGGCCAGGACGTTCAGGACGATCGCGACCCCGACGACCCCGATCCCGAGGGCGAGCCCGAGGAGCACCTCCGCCGCGCGGGCGATGCGCGGCGACCGGCCATCGTTGCGCAGCAGGAACCACGGCACCGCGAGGGCCATCACCCCGAAGCCGAGCGGCGGCGCGAGCCCCCCGAACAGCGCGCGGGGCAACGCATCGGCCCACACCATGGCGAGGGCTCCGAGCACGGCCGACACGCCGGCCCAGGCACGCAGCGAAGCGTGCCCGAGCAGCCAGCGCGCGGCGATGGCGACCATCAGCGAGAAGAACGCCACGATGCCGACGGCGCCGAGGCAGAAGCCGAAAAGCAGCGAAGCCAGGCCGAGCAGTGCGCCGCGTTCGTCCTCGGACAGGCTCGCGAGATCGCGGCCGGCCGGAACGCGGCGCGCGAGCACGGCCGCGAAGACGAGGATCACCGCGGCGGCGGGAATCGCCGTCGTCCAGGTCGCCCAGCCGAGATCGCCGAGCAGCCAGAAGACCCAGGGGCGCAGGCCCGTCGGGTCGCCCTTGCCCTCGAGCCCGGCCGCGAGCCCCGCGCCGAGGGCGAAGAGCAGGACCAGCCCGGTCGCGAGGCGCGAGAAACCGCGCAGCCGGCGCGCGCCGAGGACCAGCACCGTGAAGAAGAGCGCGCACTCGAAGGCGCCGAGCACGTGGCTCGAGGGCGCCGCCAGGTCGAAGTAGTGCGAGCCGCGCGCGCCGCCGAGGGCGAGGCCCGTCGCCACGGCGAACAGCAGCGGGTGGCCGCGGCCCGTATCGTCCGCGGCCGTCTGGAAGGCGCCGGCCACGCCAAGGCCCGCCCCGGCGGCCAGCCCTAGCAGCAGACGCGGCCCGTGGAGCGCGAGCGAGAAGCCGAACCCGGCGCCCTCGGGCAGCCGCACGAGCAGCGCGAGAAAGACGCTCGCAAGAACGAAGAAGCCGACGCCGTAGAGCGCGATCTGTTCGCGGCGCTGCGCGGAGGGCGACGCCACGTTCAGTGGGGCCGGTCGCCGATGATCGTGACGCGATCCATGACGCGGTTCTGGGGCCAGTAGTCGTTCGAGGCGTAGTGCTGGGTCGAGCGGTTGTCCCAGAAGGCCACGGAGTTCGGCTGCCAGGTGAAGCGCACTTGGTATTCGGGCACCGCCGCCTGGCGGTAGAGCTGGCGCAGGAGGTCGTCGCTCTCCTCGGGCGAGAGCCCCTTCACGTGGCTCGTGAAGATGCCGTTCACGTAGATGCAGCGGCGGCCCGTCTTCGGGTGGGTGCGCACGAGGGGGTGTTCCGCGGGCGGGAACTTCGCGCGCATCTCCTCGCGCTTCTCCGCCGGCATGGCGAGACCGAAGCTGTTCACGAAGTCGTGGATGGCGACGCGGCCTTCGATCTTCGCCTTCAGTTCGTCGCCGAGGCCTTCGTAGGCGGACTCCATGTCGGCCCAGAGCGTGTCGCCGCCGACGGGCGGGACTTCGTGGGCGCGCAGCACCGAGCCGAGGGAGGGCAGCTCGCGCCAGGAGACGTCGCTGTGCCAGATGTTCTCGACGCCGGCGACCTGATCGTCCTTGGCGAAGCGGATCACCTCGGGCTCGCCGTCGGGCGAGGGCAGGAACGGGTGCTCTTCGAGCTCGCCGAAGCGCGCGGCGAAGGCGCGGTGCTGCTCGCGCGAGAGCTCCTGATCGCGGAAGAAGATCACCTTGAACTCTTCGAGGGCGCGGGTGAGCTCCTCGACGACCGCGTCCGAGAGCGGGCCGCCGAGATCGACGCCCGAGACCTCGCCGCCGATCACCGGCGCGAGCGGTCGGACGCGGAAATGCTCGAAGCGAAGCTCGGCCAGCGCGCGGCGGCGGGCGTCGAGGAACGGGCGCGGGCCCATACCGAGTTCATCGAGGGGGATCATGGCGTCTCCTTGGCCGCGGAGGCCCGATTCTACGGCACGGCCCGCCGCAGGGGCGGCCCGAGCGGGCCCGGGTTGCGGCTTGGCGAGATCGGAGCTAATGGTCCGTCCAATCAGGATTGGTCTGACCAATCTGCCGGAAGAGCCCGGCTGGAGTCCGAGCCGCAAATGCCCGTCCCGCCTCTGGAAAAAACCCGATCGGCCAGCGTCGCCGACGATCTGCGCGACGCGATCCTGCGCGGCGACTTCACGGCCGGGGAGCGCCTGCCGGCGGAGCGCGAGCTGGCGGCGAAGCTTGGCGTCGGCCGGAGCACCGTGCGCGAGGCGGTGGCGAAGCTCGCCCAGCTCGGGCTCGTCTCCATCGTCCACGGCGGTGGCGCGACCGTCCGCCCCGTCGAGGACGCGAACCTCGACGTGCTGCGACACCTCCTGGTGTTGAAGGAGGAGCCGGACCTCGAGCTCCTCTCCGAGTTCATGGACGTCCACGAGCTGCTCCTGATCTCGCTGCTGCGCTTCGCCGTCGAGCGCGCCACGGGCGAGGAGCTCGCGCGCGCCCACGAACTGCTCGACCGCATGACCGACCCGGCCGGCGGCGACGACCAGTTCTTCGACGCCACCGAGGCGCTCGTGCAGCTCATGGCCGAGGCGAGCGGTCACCTCGTGCTGCGCCTCATGCGAAACGGCCTGCGATCGATCCAGAACGACGTCGGCCGACGCGGGCGGCGCGGACGCCTGCGCCCGCCGCGCGAGGCCGTCATCCCGATCGCCAAGGATCTCCGCACCGCCCTCGACGCCCGCGACGTCGACGCGGCCGTCGACGCCGTGCGCCGCTTCGTGCGGGCCGGCCGCGAAGTCTTCTTGAAGCGCGTCGAAGCCCGACGCGCGCGAACGAAATAACGAACGAACTCCCGCGCCCACGGAGCAGACCCATGGCCCACCCGCTTCCCGTTTCCCACCCCCAGAGCGACGCGACCCACGCCGCGATGGACGCCGTCTACAACTGGAACTACGAGCCCGAGATCGACGAGCTACGCACGCTCTACGCGAACGCCCTCGACCGCCAGTGGATCGCCATGCGCGACCTCGACTGGGAGCAGGGCGTCGACAAGGAGAAGTTCGCGAAGACCTTCTCGCTGGCCGGTTTCCCCATCCAGGAGACGAACTTCTGGAAGGGACTCGACGACGACACGCGCTGGGAGGTCTCCCGCCGCACCGCCGCCTTCATGCTCTCGAACTTCCTGCACGGCGAGCAGGGCGCGCTGATGGTCGCCTCGCAGCTCGTGAACGCCGTCCCCCACATGGACGGCAAGTTCTACGCCTCGACCCAGACCCTGGACGAAGCGCGCCACGTCGAGGTCTTCGCCACCTTCATCAAGCAGATCGACGACGTCTACCCGATCATGCCCGCGCTGAAGGACATCCTCGACCAGACCCTCGGCCACGACGACTGGATGCACAAAGCCGTCGGCATGAACATCGTGATCGAGGGCCTCGCACTCTTCACCTTCCGCGACATGCGCAACACCACGAGCGAGCCGCTGCTGAAGCAGCTCCTCACCTACGTCTCGCGCGATGAAGCGCGCCACACGGGTTTCGGCGTGAAGTACCTGGGCCACGTCGTGGCCGAGCAGAGCGACGAGAAGAAGGCCGAGCTCGAGGACTTCGCCTTCGAGGCCGCGCGCCTGCTGATCGATTCGCGCGCGGGCAAGACCATGCGCCAGAGCGCCCTCGGCATCTGGCGCGAGGCCGGCCTCGACCCGGAGGAAGCCTTCCAGCAGATCCTCACCGAACGCAGCGCCGTCATGGAAGCGATGGCGAAGCAGGGCGGGACGAGCGGCCCCGTGCGCGGCTTCGTGATCCCGACGCTGCGCAAGATCGGCCTGTTCAGCGAGCGGATCGAGGGCCACTTCCGGGAGATGTTCGAGGCGAACCTCGGCGAGGAGCGAGCGAGGCAGCTCGACCTCCACGTCCAGTTCCCGGAGAACCTCGACGAGTGGATCGAGTCGACGGGCTAGCGCCGAAGAAGCGGGCGCCCGCCGCGCCGGGTCGATAACGTCGCGGCGTGCGCAGCCAACACGAACGGGCGCGGGAGCAGCTCCCGCAGGTGCTGCTCGGCGTCCTCGGCATCCTGCAGGCCCTGGTGCTCGAGCTCCTCTGGAACCAGGGCGTTGGCGGCCTCGGGCGCTGGGACGCCTTCGGCGCGCGGGCTGCGGGGCTCGTCCAGATCGCCGCCGTCTTCCTCGGCATCGTCGTCATCTGGCTGATGTACGCGTCGCTCGTGCTGCGCTTCAGCTGGGTGCCGCGCTTCCAGGACCTCGTCGCACCCTTCGTGATCGGGCTGCTCGAGTTCGGCCTGATCAGCACGCTCGGCCCGGATCGCGTGCCGTGGTTCCTCGGGCTGCTGGCGGTGCTGTTCGTGGTCGCCGCGGGGACGAACTTCGGGATCTACCGGGCGGTCCTCGCCCATCAGATCGACGGACAGGACCAGCTCTCGAACGTCGACGACGGCTATCTGCCCTCGGCGCTCACGGTCGTGTGGCTCGTCATCGCCACGCCGCTCTCGGCCTGGGCCGGGCCGGGCTCTCCGCTGACCCTGCTCGCACTGGGCGGCGCCCTCACCGGGCTCGGCGCCCAGATCTACATGTTCTGGAAGTTCTGGACCGTGACCTTCGACCGGAGCGAGATCGAAGGCGAGGACTAGGCCGCGGCTCAGCCGTGGTAGAAGACCTCGCGCACGACGCGGCCGTCGCGCCAGGTCTGGACGGCCACCTGCCGCTGCAGCATGCGCTCGCCGCCCTTCGGCGTCAGATCGAAGGTCCACTCGACGGCGGCCTGGTCCCCATCGACGATCACGGCGCCGACTTCGGCGCCGTGGAACTCGACGCCGTTCACGAAGGCCTCCTCGTAGGCGCGGTTCGCCGCCTTCCCGACACGCTCGTCCGTGCCGTTCTCGCTCATCACCACGTCGTCCGCGTACCAGGCATCGAAGGTGCCGAGGACGTCCCCGGCGAGGATGCCGTCGATCACGGCCTGCACGTTTTCTCGGAGGCTCATGAGGAAACTCCCTCTCGTCCGTGGGGCGCGTCGAGTTCGAGCGCGGGGCCGACGGGGACCACGCCCGTCGGATTGATCGTCCCGTGGCTCTCGTAGTAGTGGCGCTTGATGTGGGTCATGTCGACGGTCTCCGCGACGCCGGGCACCTGGTAGAGCTCGCGCAGGTAGCCGTGCAGGTTCGGCATGTCCGCGATGCGGCGCAGGTTGCACTTGAAGTGGCCGACGTAGACGGCGTCGAAGCGAACGAGGGTCGTGAAGAGCCGCCAGTCCGCTTCGGTGATCGCATCCCCGACCAGGTAGCGCTGGCGCCCGAGCCGCTTCTCGAGGGTGTCGAGCGTCCCGAAGAGCTCGGCGAACGCCTCCTCGTAGGCCTCCTGGGTCGTCGCGAAGCCGCAGCGATAGACGCCGTTGTTCACGTTCGGATAGACGAGCGCATTGGCCTCGTCGATCGCCGCCCGCAGCGCCTCCGGGTAGTAGTCCGGCTCCGGATGCTCCGCGATCGCAGCGAACTCCGCGTTGAACATGCGCAGGATGTCCGAAGACTCGTTGTTCACGATCGTCGCCCGCTCGCGATCCCAGAGCACCGGCACCGTCACGCGCCCCGTGTACTTCGGATCCGCCTGCGTGTAGACCTGGTGCAGGAACTCGGCGCCGTGGATCGGGTCCGGAATGCAGCCCGGGCTCTCCCCGAACTCCCAGCCGTTCTTCCCCATGAACGGATCCACGACCGAGAGCGAGATCGCCGCCTCGAGCCCCTTCAGGCGGCGCAGGATCAGCGTCCGATGCGCCCAGGGGCAGGCCAGGGAGACGTAGAGGTGGTAGCGCCCGGCCTCGGGCTTGAACGGCGTCGAGCCGTCGGCCCGGACGTGCTCGCGGAAACTACTGTCCTTGCGAACGAAGCGGCCACCGGACGACTTCGTGTCGTACCACTCCTCGCTCCAGACCCCTTCGATCAATCGGCCCATACGGCACGCTCCCGCTGGCTGGAACCGTACATCTAGCCGGGCCTGCGGGGACGGCCAGTCGGGGAACGGGACGGTCTTACCCGACTTCGGCCAAGATCAGATGCCGGATGTTGCGGGATACGTTGTCCGGCTAAGAGAGTCCCCGACTCGTAACGTTCATTCGTTCGGACTGGGGCGGCCTGCTTCAGCTACAACCAGCAAGATCAGCCAGCCCCTAGAGAGAACCCTAGAGCGATCGTAGAGACGATTGCTCCCCAAACTGCGATACCCGTTGCGAGCTGCCACCGCTGCCTGCTCGCCTCGCGGCGAGCCTCTTCTTCTTTGGTACTCCGAACTCGCTTGTTGAGCTCCTCGCGGTGGTCGTTAAGACCCTGCAGGATGGCGTAGAGCTGATCGAATAGCTTCTCGCACCTCTCCGCATACTCTTCTCGTGTCTCATCATCTCGGCGGGCCGTAGCGATGAGTGCCTTTGCGTCTCGGAATGCCGACATCGAGTGCGGATAGTTCGCGACGATGTCGGTGATCGGGATGAGGTCGTAGTCAGCGCGAAACTGGTTGAAAGCCTCGATACAACAAACTACCCCCGCCTCAGCGGCATCGTATCTCGCACGGTGGCAATGAGATGCGGCCTTGCCGAGTTGCTCATCGGTCTTGCCCCCATCGCCGAGCCTTGCGGCGTCTGCGGCTTGAAGTGAGTGAAAACCCGCGTAGCGCAACTCATTGAACGCAGGAATCACCGCCTCACCAAAGTACGTCTCGCACTTCTTGGCGATCTCTTCTGCCGCTGCGTAGTCCGCTTTTAGGTCAGCAAGCTTTTCGAGGGTCTCTTCGGGCGACATGCAGTCTTCATATTCATCGAGCCCGGAGTCGTCAAGGCAGTGCTAGAAGTCTTCTGCTAGCACTTTCTCTCGGCGCGCCCTTAGCTCCGCCTCAGTCACATACCGACGCAGCTTCAAACGCACATTGCCTCGGGCATACCTACTAACGATCTGCCTCAGAGTCTCAGAAGGAAGCTTGTAGGCAGGAGCCTTCTTGGTAGTCGCTCGCAAAGACACGCTATGCGCCATCATTCCTCCCCCTGCCCCAGCCGAACGGATGGGGGGGGAAGCCCGATCCGATGAAGCTCGCCCCCGAGCCACTAGAGCAATACCCCGGAGGGGGGTAGCGAGTGCGAGGGCTGGGTCATTCTTAGAGCATCCGACGATTTGTCAACCCCGGCAGGTAGCGTTTGCCCGCGCCCAGGCCGTGGGGAACGTTACGCTCCGGCGAAGCCGAGCGTAACGTTCCCCACGGCCTACTCGCAAGTATCCCCGCAAACCATGGTGGATTTTGAGGAAGCTCGCCCTCTTGCGTGCCGAGAAGAGCCCCCCTGAGGCGACCTCGACCCTGCTCCTGAAGACCCTTCGACGGTGGCCGAGTGGCTGAAGAATCACGGCTCGAGAAACGCCATCCGTGAGAGAAACCTGGAGGCCCACCCCTAGCCCTCCCGGGCCAGAAGCTCGTCGCGGAGGTCGCGCTTCAGGATCTTGCCGGAGGCGTTTCTCGGCAGGGGCTCGTCGCGGACTTCCCAGATCGTGGGGATCTTGAAGCCGGCGATGTGCTCCTTCAGGTGGGTGCCGAGGGCGTTCACGTCGATCGTCTCGCCGCGCTTGGCGACGAGGGCGCAGGCGACCTCTTCGCCGAGACGGTCGTGGGGCATGCCGAAGACGGCCGCTTCGTGCACGGCGGGGAACTCGTAGATGGCCGCCTCGACCTCGGCGCAGTAGATGTTCTCGCCGCCGCGCAGGACCATGTCCTTCGCGCGGTCTTCCACGAACAGGAAGCCCTCCTCGTCCATGCGGCCGAGGTCGCCGCTGCGCAGCCAGCCGTCGACGATGGTCTCGGCCGTGGCTTCGGGCTTGTTCCAGTAGCCGCGGATCAGCATCGGGCCGTAGAACCAGATCTCCCCAATCTCCCCGCGCGGCACTTCCTTGCCGGCTTCGTCGCGCACCTCGATGCGCATGATCGGGATGGTGCGGCCGGTGCTGCGGGGCTTGGCCAGGTACTCGGCGCCGGTGTTGCCGGGGCCGTAGGCGTTGGTCTCGGTCATGCCGTAGCCGATGCCGGGCGCGCCGCGCTTGAAGCCCTTGTCGATCTTGCGCACGAGCTCGGGCGGCGCGGGCGCACCGCCGCCGCCGACGTTGGTGAGGCTCGACGTGTCGTGTTTCGCGAAGTTCGGCGATTCGAGCAGGTCGAAGCTCTGGGTCGGGACGCCGACGAACTGCGTGACGCGCTCGCGCTCGATCAGCTCGAGGGCGCGCTCGGCGTTCCACTTATACATCATCACGAGTTTGTAGCCGCCGGCGAAGCAGCTCATCATCACGGGTACGAGCCCGGTCACGTGGAAGAGCGGCACGACCAGGATGAAGCTCGTCGGGTGGGCCGGGGCCTCGCTCGGCGGGAACATCATGCGGTTGATGGCGGTGCGCGCGGCGAAGCCGGCAAGCGAGTTCACCACGGCGCGGTGGGTCGAGACGGCGCCCTTGGGGAAGCCCGTGGTTCCCGAGGTATAGAGGATGGTCGCGTCGTCCTCGGGGCCGACCTCCACCTCGGGAAGCACCGCGCCGAGCTGCCAGGTCTCCTCGAGGCGATCGATCCCCTCCTGGGGCTCCTCCGCACGAACGGCCACGATCCGGAAGCCGAGCTTCGCCTGGCAGGGCAGGGCGCGCGCGATGCGCTCCGCGTCCGCGACGAGCAGCTTCGCGCCGGAGTCTTCGAGGCCGTAGGCCATCTCCTCGGGCGTCCACCACGCGTTCATCAGGACGGCGATGCCGCCGACGGAGGTGACGGCCGCGAAGGTGGTGATGAACTCCGGATAGTTCCGCATGGCGATCGCCACGCGGTCCCCGCGCTCGATCCCGTAGCGCTCGACGAGCATCGCCGCCGTCGCGTCGACCTTGGCCATGGCGTCGCCGAAGGTCCAGCGCTCGTCCTCGTAGACGAGGAAATCCTCGTCCGGCCGCGTGCGCGCCACGCCGAACAGGTGCCGCAGCGAGGGCGGCGCGTTCTTGAAGACGGGCACGACGTTCCCGCGCACCTCGTGCTCGACGATCGGGAACATGCCGTCGGGCCCGCAGGCCGCGGCGCAGGCTTCTTCGAAGGACATCTCGGGGGCGCGCTGGGTCATGGCGGGGTCTCGGACTCCTGGATCACGGGGACTCTTGCATCACGGGTGCAGGGACGGGCTCAGTCCGAGCCCTCGGTGTTCTCGCGCTCGGCCTTGCGCCGTAGCCACACGTTCTGGATCGCGACGAGGACGACGACCGCGACGATCAGGCCGAACACGATGAAGTCGAAGCCCCCGCCCTCGGGCGTCTCGGCCGAGGCGTAGGGCGTACCGACTTCACCTTCCAGCGTGACTTCTTCGTCGCCCATCCTAGAGAGGGAGTCCGCCGGTCGCGGCGTTCACGCTTCCGGTCTTGGTGTAGGCCTCGATCGTGCGCATGGCGATGCGCCACTGGTGCACCTCGTCGGCGCCGTCGGCGAAGCGGGCCCAGCGCGCCTGCTTCAGCATGTCCGCGAGCGGCGTGTCCGTGCTGTAGCCGAGCGCCCCGTGCACCTGGATCGCACGGTCGATGATGCGGTTCAGCGAGTTCGCCACGAAGTGCTTCGCCATGGAGACCTCGCTCTTGAAGTCCTCCTTGCGATCGATCTTGTAGGCGGCGTGGAGGATCATCAGCTTGCACTGGTAGAGCTCCATGGAGCTGTCGGCGATCATCCACTGGATGCCCTGCTTCTCCGCGAGGTAGGAGCCGTGCGCGTACCGCTTCTGGGCGCGGTCGACCATCATCTCGAGGGCGACCTCCGCCTGACCGACCCAACGCATGCAGTGGGCGAGGCGCGCCGGCCCGAGCCGCGCCTGGCCGAGCAGGTGCCCCTGGCCGCGGCCGCCGAGCATGTTCTCCTTCGGCACCTTCAGGCCGTCGATCTTGATCTCGCAGTGGTTGTGGCTGCCGCTCATCGTGTGCACGTCGCGCACGATCTCCCACCCTTCGGACGGCAGGTCGACGAGGAAGGCGGAGTTCGCGGCCTGGGGAAGATCCGGATCGTCCTCGGTGCGCGCGATCAGGATCGCGAACTGTGCGCCCTTGGCGCCCGAGATGAACCACTTGTGGCCGTGGATCTCCCAGTGGTCGTCGCGCTCGGTGGCCTTGGTCTGGATGAGCGTCGGGTCCGAGCCCGCGACCTCGGGCTCCGTCATCGCGAAGCATGAGCGCGCCTTGCCCTGGCAGAGCGGCTTCAGGTAACGCTCCTTCTGGTCGTCCGTCGCCCAGTGCAGGAGCGTGTGCATGTTGCCCTCGTCGGGCGCCTGGGCGTTCAGCGCAAACGGGCCGAAACGCGTCTTCGCCGCTTCCGCGGAGACGGCGGCCATGGCCACGTGGCCGAGCCCCATGCCGCCCCACTCCTCGGGCATGTGCGGCAGCCAGAGCCCCCACTCGAGCGCGGCCTTTCGCATCTTGATCACCTGCTCCACCAGCGTCTCGCGGTCGCCTTCCTTCTCGGCGATGGCGGCCTCGGCCGGCCGCACCACCTCGGCGCAGAAGCGCTGGACCTGGTGGCGGACCTGCTCGATTTCCGGGGTGAAGCTGAAGTCGATGGCCATGGGGTCTCCTCGTGGCGGCCATTCTACCCTAAGGCCGCGGGCGTTTTGCGCGCGAAGGCGGGGCGTGACGGCCGCCCTGGGCGGCACTCCTTGTCACCTGGCGGCTGCGTGCCACCTTGTTGCCCGAACCCCTACCCCCCGATGGGACAGGAGAACTCGTGCCGCTTCGTGTGATTCAGTGGAGTACCGGAAACGTCGGGCACTACGCCCTTCGCTGCATTCTCGGACACCCCGAGCTCGAGCTCGCGGGGCTCTGGGTCCACTCGGAGAAGAAGGCCGGGCGCGATGCCGGCGAGCTGGCCGGGCTCGAGCCCTGCGGCGTCGCCGCGACGAACGATGCGGACGCCCTCCTCGCGAGCGACGCCGACTGCGTCGTCTACACGGCCACCGCGGACCTCCGCATCATGGAGGCGATCGAGGACGTCTGCCGCATCCTGCGCGCGGGCAAGAACGTCGTGGCCTCCTCGATCGTGAGCCTCGTCCACCCGGACGGGATGGGGCCGGAGATCCGTCGCAAGATCGAAGACGCCTGCCGCGAGGGCGACGCCTCCTTCCTCACCAACGGGATCGACCCGGGCTTCGCGAACGACGTGCTGCCGCTCGTGCTCTCGGGCCTCGCCGAACGCTGCGACGAGATCCGCGTCCAGGAGATCGTGAACTACGCCACGTACAACCAACCCGAAGTGGTCTTCGAAACCATGGGCTTCGGCAAGCCGCTCGATACGACGCCCATGCTGCTGACCCCCGGCATCCTCGAGATGGCCTGGGGCGGATCGGTCCGGCTGATCGCCGAAGGTCTCGGCCTGGAGCTCGACGGCATCGAGGCCTGGCACGAGCGCCGGCCCGCCGAGAAGGCCTTCGACGTGCCGATCGGCCACGTGCCCGAGGGCACCATGGCCGGCCTGCGCTTCGAGGTGCGCGGTAGGGTCGACGGCGTGGCCCGCATCGTGGTCGAGCACGTGACCCGGCTCCACGACGACATCGCGCCGGACTGGCCCCAGAGCGAGGGCGGCTACAAGGTCATCATGAAGGGCGTCCCCCAGCTCGAGGTGTCCCTCGACATGGCGGACGAACACGGCGACCACGCCGTCGGCGGCGTGCTGCTCACCGCGACGAAGATCGTGAACGCGATCCCGGCGGTGTGCGAGGCCGGGCCCGGGTTCCTGACGGCGCTCGACCTGCCCATGATCACGGGCCGGGGGCTGGTCGGGCGCTAGCCCGGCTGGGCCGCCCGGGTGCCGCCGGAGCCCGCCCCGGGCGCGGAACGGCCCGCTATGCTTGGCGCCCCATGCTCGACGCCCGCCATCTGAAGGAACGCCGCGAGGACATCCTCGAGAGCTGCCGCCGCCGCGGCGTCGATGCCGACGTCGATGCGGCGATCGCCGCCCAGGAGGCGCTGGCCAGCGCCCAGACCGCGGTGAACGAGGCCAACCGCGCCCGCAACGACCACCAGAAGGGTGGCAAGCGGAAGATGGAGCCCGAAGAGCGCGAGGCCCACACCGCCGAGGGTCGCCGCCTGAAGGACGAGGTGGCGCGGCTCGAAGCCGCGCTCGACACGGCCCGCGCCGAGCTCGAAGAACGCATGGACGGCCTGCCGAACTTCATCCACCCGGAGGTTCCCGTCGGCGGCGAGGAGGACTTCCGCGAGATCCGGCGCGTCGGCGAGCCGGCGCAGTTCGGCTTCGACGCCCTCGACCACCTCGGCCTGGCCGAGCGCCACGACTGCATCGACTTCGAAGCGGGCGCGCGCGTGGCCGGCCAGAAGTTCTACTACCTGAAGAACGCCGCGGTGCTGCTCGAGCTCGGACTCCAGCGCTACGCCCTCGACGTCCTGCTCGCCGACGGCTTCACGCCCTTCATCACGCCGGACGTCGCGCGGCCGGAGATCGTCGCCGGCCTCGGCTACGCGCCCCGCGGCCCGGAGACCCAGATCTACTCGATCGCGAACGCGGACCTGTGCCTCGTCGGCACCGCCGAGATCACGCTCGGCGGTCTCTACGCAGACCAGATCATCCCCGAGGAAGAGCTCCCGCTGAAACTCGCCGGCATCTCCCACTGCTTCCGGACCGAGGCCGGTTCTCACGGACGCGAGAGCAAGGGCCTCTACCGCGTGCATCAATTCACGAAGGTCGAGATGTTCGCGCTCGTGCGGCCCGACGAATCGGACGCCATGCACGAGCACCTGCTTGGCATCGAAGAGAAGATCTTCCAGGGGCTCGAGATTCCCTACCGCGTGATCGACGTGGCCTCGGGCGACCTCGGCGCGCCGGCGTACCGCAAGTTCGACATCGAAGCCTGGATGCCCGGGCGCGGCGATGGCGGCGAGTGGGGCGAGGTGACGAGCGCCTCGAACTGCACGGACTACCAGGCCCGCCGCCTGCGCGTGCGCTACCGCCGAAGCGACAACGGGAAGAACGAGATCGTCCACATGCTGAACGGGACCGCCGTCGCGAACTCCCGCGGGCTGATCGCGCTGCTCGAGAACCACCAGCGCGCCGACGGCAGCATCGCCGTGCCGAAGGCCCTCCAGCCCTACGTCGGACGCGAGGCGTTCGAACCGCTCCGCTAGCGGCCGCGGCATGCCCGCCCCCCATCGCCACCGAATCCTCGGCACCGCCGGCCACATCGACCACGGGAAGACCGCGCTCGTGCGCGCGCTCACCGGGATCGACTGCGATCGCCTGCCCGAGGAGAAGGAGCGCGGGATCACGGTCGAGCTCGGCTTCGCACCGCTCGACCTCGGGGACGGCACCCGGCTCTCGGTGATCGACGTCCCGGGCCACGAAGGGCTCGTGCGCACCATGGTCGCGGGCGCCATGGGGATCGACGTGCTCCTGCTCGTGGTCGCGGCCGACGAAGGCGTGATGCCCCAGACCCGCGAGCACGCCGCCATCGCGCGGCTGCTCGGCATCACCTCGGGCGTGGTCGCCCTCACCAAGTGCGACGCCGCGGACGAGGAAACCGCCGAGCTCGCCGAGGAAGAGGCCCGCGACCTCCTGGCCGGCAGCGCGCTCGCCGACGCGCCGATCGTCCACACGTCCTCGACGTCCGGGCTCGGGATCGACGCGCTTCGCGCCGAGCTCCTCGCCGCGGTGGACGCGGCGCCCGCGCGAACGGTCCGCAGCGGAACGCCACGCCTCGCCATCGACCGGAGCTTCGTCATGAAGGGCTTCGGCACGGTCGTGACGGGGACCCTCGTCGGGGGCGCGGTCGCCGAGGGCGACGCCGTCGAGGTCCTGCCGGGGGGAGCCCGCGGCCGTATCCGCGGCATCGAGTGTCACAGCGAATCCGTCGCGCGCACGGAGCCGGGCGTGCGCTGCGCGCTGAACCTCCAGGGCATCGAGCTCGCCGATGCGCCGCGCGGCGCCACCGTCGCACCGTCCGGCCGCGTCGGCGTGACCCGGGTGATCGACGCCCACGTCGCCTGGCTGCGGGAGGCGCCCGCGCTCGACGGGCCGACCTCCGTGCTCTTCCTCGCCGGAACGGCGGAACGCGCCGCCCGCATCGCCCCGGTCGGCGGCGGGATCGCCGCGGGCGGCGACGGCTTCGTCCGGATCCATCTCGAGCACACCGGGCTTCCGCTCCTGCCGGGCGACCGCTTCGTCCTTCGGGGCTTCTCGCCCGGCGCCGACGGCGGGCGCACGCTCGGCGGCGGCGAGGTGCTCGACGTCGCACCGCCCCACCGCCGGCTCTCCTCGCCGCGGCTCGCGGAAGAGCTCGCCATCCTCAGGAAGGGAATTCCCGCGGAGACGCTTCGGCTCCAGGTCGAACGCGCCGGCCTCGCGGGGGTCGCCGCCGAGACCCTCGCGCACCGGACCGGGCTCGACGCCAAGACGGTCGAAGCCGAACTCGAGACCCTCCCCGGTGCCACGCGCACGCGCGGTGCCCTTTGGCTCTCGGAGAGCGTCCCCGAGAAGCTCGCGCCGATCCTCGAGTCGGTGCTCGCGCGCTTTCACGAAGCAGAGCCGCTGCTCCCCGGCATGCCGCTCGCTTCGCTGCGCGGCGCGCTCCCCGAGAACGTCCCACCGGAGGTCGCCGACGCGGCGCTCGCCCGGCTCGCCGAAGCCGATCGGGTTCGTCTCGAAGGCAAGCTCGTTCGGCTCGCCTCCCACGAGCCGCAGCTCTCGACCGAAGACGAGGGACTCGTTGCCACACTTCGCCAGCAGATGGAGGCGACGGCGCTCACTCCGCCGACCCTCCGGGATTGGTGCGAGCAGCTCGGCATCGCGGAACCGCGCCTGCGCGACCTCCTGGCCTGGCTCGAACGCACGGGCGAGATCGTGCGCGCGCCCGGGGACCTCTTCTTCCATGCCGGCGCCGTCGACGGCCTGCGCGACCGCGTGCGGGCCCATCTCGCCGAGACGGGCGAGATCGACACCGCCACCTACAAGGGCCTGATCGGGGCGACCCGCAAGCACGTCGTCCCGCTGATGGAACTCTTCGACGAAGAGAAGCTGACCGCGCGGCGCGGCGACGTGCGCGTCCTGCGCAAGCCCTGACCCGACGCGCGCAGACCCCTTTCGGTACCTTCCCGGTGTGACGATGTCCGAGCCGAGCCGAGAGCCGTCCGGCCCGTCCGTCCTCCGGGCGCGCGGCGTCTCGAAGATCTACGAAATGGGCGAAGTCACGGTGCACGCCCTGCGCTCCGTCGACGTCGACCTCTTCGCCGGCGAACTCCTCGTCCTGCTCGGCGCCTCCGGGAGCGGCAAGTCGACCCTGCTGAACATCCTCGGCGGCCTCGACCTCCCGACGAGCGGCACCCTCCACTACCGCGACGAAGAACTCTCCGCCCTCGACGACGACGGCTTGACCGAGTACCGCCGCCAGCACGTGGGCTTCGTCTTCCAGTTCTACAACCTGATCCCGAGCCTCACGGCCCGGGAGAACGTCGCCCTGGTGACCGACGTCGCCCCGCGGCCGATGCCGCCCGAAGAAGCGCTCGCCATGGTCGGCCTCGAAGAGCGTCTGAACCATTTCCCCGCGCAGCTCTCGGGCGGCGAGCAGCAGCGCGTCGCCATCGCTCGCGCCGTGGCGAAGCAGCCCGACGTCCTGCTGTGCGACGAGCCCACCGGGGCGCTCGACGCCGAGACCGGAAAGCTCGTCCTCTCCGTGCTCGAGCGCGTGAACCGGGAAACGGGAACCACCACCGCGATCATCACCCACAACGCCGCCATCGCCGGGCTCGGAGACTCGGTCCTGCGCATGCGAAGCGGTGAGATCGCCGAACGCACCCGCAACGAACGCCGCGCCGGCATCGAGGAGATCGCGTGGTGAGCCGAACCGGGCGGACGGCGTGCGGGCGCTAGACCGGAAGCTCTTCCGCGAGCTCTGGCGGCTGCGCAGCCAGATGATCTCGATCGGGCTCGTGGTGGCGAGCGGCATCATGACCGTCGCCACCATGCGCGGCAGCTACGAGTGTCTGGTCGAGACGCAGCAGGCCTACTACCGGGACATGCGCTTCGCGGACGTGTGGGCGCCGCTCAAGCGCGCGCCGGAATCCGTGCGCGAGAAGCTGGCCCGGCTGCCGGGCGTCGCCGCGGTCGACACGCGCGTGACGCTGCTCGCGACGCTCGACCTGCCGGGGCTCGACGTCCCCGCCCAGGGCCAGTTCGTCTCGCTGCCGGAGCGCGGGCGCGCCGTCCTGAACGACGTCCACGTCTCCCGCGGACGCTACCTCGCGCCGGGCGCGCGCGACGAAGTCCTCGTGAGCAAGAAGTTCGCCGACGCCCGGGGCTACGAACCCGGAGATACGGTCCGCGCCGTGATCAACGGCCGTGCCCGGGAGCTTTCCATCGTGGGGATCGCCCTCTCGCCGGAGCACGCCTACGCCACCCCGCCCGGCGGGCTCCTCCCGGAGGACGACCGCTACGGCGTGCTGTGGATGAGCCGCGCGGACCTCGGCCCGGCCTACGACATGGACGGCGCCTTCAACGAAGCGCTCCTGCGGATCAGCCCCGGCGCGGACCCGAACGCCGTGATCGATCGCGTCGACGATCTGCTCGCGCCCTACGGCGGGCTCGGCGCCTACGACCGCGCGGACCAGCCCTCCCACCGCATCCTCGAAGGCGAACTCGATCAGAACCGCGTGACGGGAAGCGTGATCCCCGCCGTGTTCCTCGGGATCGCGGCCTTCCTCCTGAACCTCGTGCTCGGCCGTTTGATCGCAACCCAGCGTTCGGAGATCGCCGTGCTGAAGGCGTTCGGGTACACGGACCGACAGGTCGGCTTCCACTACCTGAGCTTCGCCCTGGTGGCCGTCGTCGCGGGCGTGGTGCTCGGCGCGGCCGGAGGCGCGTGGCTCGGCCGCGGCTACCTCGGCTTCTACGGCCAGTACTTCGACTTCCCGAGCCTCGTGTACCGGCTGAGCCCTTCGCTCCTGGCGGGGGCCACCGCGGTCAGCCTGCTCGCGGCGGTGGGCGGGGCGCTCGGCGCGGTCCGCAAGGCCGTGAACCTGCCGCCGGCCGAAGCCATGCGCCCGGAACCCCCGGCCCGCTTCCACGCCGGCCCGCTCGAGCGCCTCGGCGCCGGCGGCTGGCTCTCCCCCGCGAGCCGCATGACCCTGCGGAACTTCGAGCGGCGTCCGGTGCGCGCCATCCTTTCCTCGGTGGGCGTGGCCTTCTCCGTCGCCATCCTGCTGATCGGGTTCTTCATGTTCGACGGCGTGGCCTACATGATGGATCTCCAGTTCAACGAGATCCAACGGGAAGACATGACCGTGACCTTCGAGCAGGACCGGCCCTCGCGCGTCCACAACGACCTGCGGCGCATGGAGGGCGTGACGCGGGTCGAGACGTTCCGCGTGATTCCGGCGCGGCTCCGCTCCGGGCACCGCGAGCGCGAGGTCGGCCTCGAGGGCCGTGAGCCGGAGGGCCGCCTGCGCCGGATCGTTTCCCTGGACCGCCGCGTGCACCCGCTCCCGAGCGAGGGCGTCGTGCTCTCGAGTTACCTCGCGGAGAAGCTCGCCGTCGGGCCGGGCGACGAGCTGATCGTCGAGCTGCTCGAGGGCCGCCGCGAACACGGCACGGTCCGGGTGGCCGGAACCGTCGACGACTTCATGGGGCTCTCCGCCACGATGAACCGGGACGCGCTCGAACGCCTCTCCCGCGAGCCCGGCCGCGTCACGGGCGCACACCTGCTCGTCGAAGACGAACGAAGGGCGGCCCTCAGCCATTCGCTGAAGGAAGTCCCGGCCGTCGCGTCGGTGGCCGCCCCCGCATCGATGCTCGCGACCTTCGAGAAGCAGATGGCCGAGAGCCTGTTCGTCTCCGTCGCCTTCCTGCTCGGCTTTGCGGGGGTGATCGCCGTGGCGGTGGTCTACAACGGGGCGCGGATCGCCCTCTCGGAGCGCGGCCGGGAGCTCGCGAGCCTGCGCGTGATCGGCTTCCGGAGGAGCGAGGTCTCCGCGCTACTGCTCGGCGAGCAGGCCGTCGTGACCCTCGCGGCGATTCCGCTCGGCTGGCTCATCGGCTATGCCCTTTCCTTCGCGGTCGTCGAGGCCATGGCGACGGAAGCCTTCCGCGTGCCGCTCCTGGTGAGCGGGCGGACCTATGCGTTCTCCGCAGCGGCGATCGTGGTCGCTGCCGCAGCGAGCGCCTGGATCGTGCGCCGCCGCATCGACCACCTCGACCTGATCGCGGTCTTGAAGACGCGGGAGTGAAACGCCGTGGGCCAAGGCAGACGACGTGTGTTCATCGCCATCGGGCTCCTCGTGCTCGCGGCCTTCGTGTTCCAGGCGCTTCGGCCCGAACGCGTGCCCGTGGAGACCGCGCCGGTGCGCCGCCAGGCGCTCGAAGTGACGGTGGAGGAGCAGGGCCGGACCCGGGCCCGCGAGCGCTTCGTCGTCGCCGCACCGATCACGGGGCGGCTCCTGCGCACCGGAGTGGAGGAAGGGCACCGCGTTTCGGCCGGAGACGTCCTCGCGATGATGCTCCCGCCCCCGGTGGATCCGCGCGAGCTCGCCTCGCTACGCGCCGAGCTCGCCGTGGCCGAAGCGCGCGAGAAGGAAGCCGAGGCGACGCTCGGCGAGGCACGCAGCGCGAACGCCCGGGCGAAGCGGGAAGCCGAGCGGAGGCGCGAACTGTTCGAGCGCGGAGCGGTCAGCACGGAAACGCTCGAGCGCTACGAGCAGGCCGCCCGAGCGGCGAGCGCCCACCTCGGCGCCGTGCGCGCCTCGGTGCGCGCGGCCCAGGCCGAGATCGAACGGGTCGCGGCGCGCCTGTCCGAGAGCGGCGCCGGGGCGGAGGGCTCCGGGCGCGAGGAGCCCGTCCGCGCGCCGGCCTCGGGCACGGTGCTCTCGGTCTTCGAAGAGAGCGAGCGCGTGGTTCCGGCCGGCACGCCGCTGTTCGAGCTGAGCGATTCCGCGGGGCTCGAGATCGTCGCGGATCTCGTCACCGAGCAGGCGGTCCGCGTCTCCTCCGGAGACCGCGTGCGCATCACGGGCTGGGGCGGCGGCGTCGAACTCGAGGGCACGGTGCGCCACGTCGAGCCCAAGGGCTTCACCGAGCTCTCGGCCCTGGGCGTGGAAGAGCAGCGCGTGAACGTGATCATCGACCTCGCCGACCCGCCGCCCTCGCTCGGCGCCGAATTCCGCGTCGAGGTCGCGATCGTCGTCTGGCGGAGCGAGGACGTTCTGACGATCCCGACGAGTGCGCTCTTCCGGCGCGGCCCGGGCTGGTCGAGCTTCGTCGTGCGGGACGGCGCCGCCCGGCTCGCGCGGGTCGAGATCGGTGCCTGCGGTGCCGAGCGGGCGGAGCTTCTCGGCGGGGCGGAAGCGGGCGAAGAAGTGGTGGTCTTCCCCTCGGATCGGGTCGAGGACGGCGTCGCGGTCGAGGCCGTGCCGGCGGAAGAGTTCGACACCTCCGCGCCCTAGGGCAGGAAAGCCACCGACTCGCGCGCCCAGTCGAGGACGCGCAGATGCTCGAGCCAGAAGGGTCCGCCGCTCGGGAAGAAGCCGAGCACCAGAACCAGCGCGACGCACACGAAGAGGGCGAACCCCTCGCCGCTCGCGGTCGACTGGCGCGGCTCCTCGGCGGGCTCGCGCATGAACATCACCACCGGCAGGCGCAGGTAGTAGAAGACCGAGACGAGGCTCGCGAAGACCGCCAGCAGGACGAGGGGCACCTGGCCCGCGGCGGCCGCCGCGCTGAAGAGGCTGAACTTCGCCATGAACCCGGCCGTCCCCGGGATTCCCGCCAGGGAGAGCATGAAGAGCACCATGGCCCAGGCGAGCGCCGGCCGCTGCTGGGCCAGGCCGGCGAAGTCGTCGAAGGTCTCGGCCTCCCGGCCGCGCTGGGCCAGCACGATGATCGCGGTGAAGGCGCCGAGCGTCATGAAGACGTAGACGAAGAGGTAGAAGAGGAGCGCGGCGTGGGCCTCGGTCGTCGCCGCGACGAAGCCGATCAGCAGGTATCCGGTGTGGGCGACGCTCGAGTAGGCGAGCATCCGCTTCACGTTCTCCTGGATCACCGCCATCAGGTTCCCGACGATCATGCTCGCGGCCGCCATCGCCAGGAGCACGTTCTCGAGCCCCGCGACGGACTCGAAGGCCGTGAGCAGCATGCGCGTGAGCGTCATGAACGCGGCCACCTTCACGGCCACGGCCATGAACGCCGTCACCGAGGTGGGCGCGCCTTCGTAGACGTCGGGCGCCCACTGGTGGAACGGGACCGAGGCGATCTTGAAGGCGAAGCCCACCACCAGGAGACCGAGCCCCGCCATGGCCAGGGGGCTCTCCGGATCGAAGCGGGCGCGGATCAGATCGAACTGGGTGCTGCCCGTCGCGCCGTAGAGCAGCGCCATCCCGTACAGCAAGAGGCCCGAGGCGAAGGCGCCGATCACGAAGTACTTGAGCGAAGACTCGTTGCTGCGGAGCTTTCGGCGGTCGAAGCCGGCGAGCACGTAGACGGGCAGGCTCATGATCTCGAGGCCGAGGAAGACGGTCATCAGATCGACGGCCGCGATCATGATCACCATCCCGGCCAGGGCGATCAGCAGGAAGGCATAGTACTCGCCGTGGTGGATGCGGAGGCCGTTCAGGTAGTCCGCGGAGATCGAACAGATCAGGATGCCGGCCATGGCGAGGAGCCCGATGCCGAAGTTCGCGAAGCGGTCGAACTGGAGCATGGGGTGGTCGAGGTTGAAGGACCACGCGGTGTTCGACATGAACGCCTGGGCCGCGACGACGAGGGTCAAGGCCAGGGTCGCCGCCGCTCCGAGGGAGAGCATCGTGCCGACGAAGACCTCCGGCGAGGAGCGCTCGCGCACGGACTTCGCGCGGGTGAGGAGGACCTCTCCGATGAGCACGGCCAGGGCTCCGAAGCCGATGAAGGCCAGCGGAGCGAGGGCGTCGAGCCGCAGGTTCGGGGCTTCGATCATCGCGGCGGCTCCGCGGCCAGGCGCACCGCAGGCGAGGAAGGCAGAGGGGCGGGGCTTTCCTCGGCGCCGTCCCCGGCCGGGCGGAGCGCGCTGAAGCCGCCGTTGCGCGAGGCCAGGTCTGCGCCACGCACCTCCATCGTGCGCACGAGCTCGATCACCGAGGCGTCGAGGCGCCGCAGGAACGGACCCGGCTGGACGCCGATCCACACGATCGGAACGATGAGCGCGAGGGCGATGAAGCTCTCGCGCAGGCTGAGGTCCGAGAGCGCCCGGTTCTCCGGATTCTCGAGCGGACCGAAGAAGACCCGGCGAACCATCCAGAGCATGTAGGCCGCCGCGAGCACGACGCCGCTCGCGGCCACCACGGCGACCCACGGGTCGGCGAGGAAGACGCCGAGCAGGATCAGGAACTCGCCGACGAACCCGTTCAGCATCGGCAGGCCGATGCTCGACATCGTCACCAGCACGAAGGCCGCGGCGAAGACCGGCATCACCTGGGTGAGTCCGCCGAAGTCCGCGATCTGCCGCGTGTGCCGGCGCTCGTAGAGCATCCCGATCAGCAGGAAGAGGGCGCCGGTCGAGAGCCCGTGGTTCACCATCTGGAGCACCGCGCCCTCGAGACCCTCGAGGTTCAGCGCGAAGGTCCCGAGCACGACGAAGCCGAGATGGGCCACCGAGGAGTAGGCGACGAGCTTCTTCACGTCTTGCTGCACCATCGCCACGAGCGAGCCGTAGACGACGCCGACGATCGCGAGGGCGAAGAACACCGGAACGAAGGAGACCGCCGCCACCGGGAAGAGCGGCAGGGCGAAACGCAGGAACCCGTAGATCCCCATCTTGAGGAGAACGCCGGCGAGGATCGCCGAGCCGGCCGTCGGCGCTTCGACGTGGGCATCGGGCAGCCAGGTATGGAACGGCCAGATCGGCACCTTCACCGCGAAGGCCAGGGCGAAGGCGCCGAACAGCCAGGGCTGGGTCTTCCACCAGACGGCCTCGCCGGCCAGGGGCACCGCGACGTCGAGCAGGCCCGGAACGCCGTCGTTCACCCCCGGGATTGCGACGAGGTCGAGGTTCGGGCTGCCGAACTGCTCGGCGTGGAGCGCGTAGAGCACCAGCGCCGCCACGAGCATCAAGAGCGAGCCCGCCATGGTGAAGAGGAAGAACTTCACGGCCGCGTAGACGCGCCGCGGGCCGCCCCACACGCCGATGATGAAGTACATCGGGACGAGCATCAGCTCCCAGAACAGATAGAACTGGAAGAGGTTCAGCGAGACGAAGGCGCCGATCATCCCGGTCTGCAGGAACAGGTTGTGGAAGACGAAGGCCGGAGTCGACTTCTGGACGTCGTTCCAGGAGGCGAGCAGGACGATCGGCATCAGGAAGGTCGTCAGCAGGACCAGCAGCAGGCTGATCCCATCGAGCCCGACGAAGTAGTGGATGCCGAGATCCGGGAGCCACGGGAAGTACTCGACGAACTGGTAGCCCGTCTCGGTGGGATCGAAGAGCACCCAGAGGCGGAGCGAGAGCAGGAAGACGAGCACGGTCACCGAGAGGCCCGCCGCGCGCCAGAGCTCCGCCGGCACGTGCAGGAACGCCGAGAGCGCCATCATCGCGAGCCCGACGCCGAGGGGCAGGAAGGTCACGAGGGCGAGCAGGTGGGCGTCGAGATGCATCAGGAGCCCGCCAGGTAGCCGAGGACCGCGAGCGTGCCCGCGATCATGAGGAAGAGGTAGCCCTGGGCAAAGCCGCCCTGGGCGTGCTTCAAGCCGCGTGCGGCGAGCCCGCGCAGGAAGGCGGCGCTGCCGTTCGCGAGGCCGTCGATGCCGCGCACGTCGACGATGCGGAAGAGCACGCGGTCCGAGACGGCGACGAGCGGGCGCACGAGCACCGCGTCGTAGAGCTCGTCCACCCAGTACTTGTTCACGACGAGGCGGTGGAGCCCGGCGAGGCGGGCGCGGATGCGGGCCGGCCGCTCGGGATGCTGGTGGTAGAGGTGGACGGCGGCGCCGGCGCCGAGCGCGAAGGCCGTGACGGCGGCCAGGACGAGCAGCCACTCGGTCGCGTGGCTCACCGCGTGGGCCGGGGCGTGGGCGAGGACGGGCTCGAGGAAGTGGTGCAGGCTGTTCGAGTTCTCGACGCCGAGCAGGTCGCCCCAGAGCTGCGGCGGGGAGAGCGCTCCCGCCACGAGGGACAGGAAGGCCAGCACGTAGAGCGGGTAGAGCACGGTCTCGCCGGGCTCCTCGATCTTCGAACGGACCTCGTAGCTCGCGCGGCACCGCCCGTAGAACGTTCGCAGGTGGAGCCGGAACATGTAGAAGGCGGTCAGAACGGCGGTGCCGAGGCCGATGCCGTAGAGCACACCGTGGCCCGGAATGTGCTCGGCGGCGAACACCGAGAGCAGGACCTCGTCCTTCGAGAAGAAGCCCGAAAGGAACGGGAACCCCGCGATCGCGAGCACGCCGACGCCGAACAGGGCCTGGGTCCTCGGCAGGTAGCTCTTCAGACCGCCCATCTTGTCCGTGTCCTGCTCGTGGTGCAGGGCGAGGATCACGGCGCCGGCGCCGAGGAAGAGCAGCGCCTTGAAGAAGGCGTGGGTCCCGAGGTGGAAGACCGCGGCCGCGTAGCCGCCGCAGCCGGCCGCGAGGAACATGTACCCGAGCTGGCTCACCGTCGAGTAGGCGAGGACCTTCTTGATGTCGGTCTGGACCACGGCGATCGTCGCCGCGAACAGCGCCGTCAGCGCTCCCGTCCAGGCGATCACCGCGGAGGCGCCCGGCGCCTCGGCGTAGAGGAAGCTCATCCGGCAGATCATGTAGACGCCGGCGGTCACCATCGTCGCGGCGTGGATGAGGGCCGAGACGGGCGTCGGGCCCGCCATCGCGTCGGGCAGCCAGACGTAGAGCGGGAGCTGGGCGCTCTTGCCCATCGCGCCGACGAAGAAGCACAGGCCGATCACCGTCAGGAGCTTCCACTCCCCGAAGAAGGGGACGGCGACGGTGCGGTCCGCGAGCAGGCCGATCTGGGCGCCGATGTCGCGGAAGGCCACCGTCGCCTGGCCGGCCTCCGCGAGCGACGCGAACAGCAGGAAGATCCCGACGAGGAAGCCGAAGTCGCCCACGCGGTTCACGAGGAAGGCCTTGCTCCCGCAGTAGGCGTTGTAGCGGTCGGCGTACCAGAACCCGATCAACAGGTAGGAACAGAGGCCCACGCCTTCCCAGCCGAGGAAGAGCAGGAGCAGGTTGTCGCCGAGCACCAGCACGAGCATCGAGAAGGTGAACAGGTTCAGGTAGGCGAAGAAGCGCTGGAAGCCGGCGTCGTCGCGATGGTCCTCGTCCATGTACCCGATCGAGTAGACGTGGATCAGGAAGCCGACGCCGGTGACGATGAGGATCATCGTCGCCGAGAGGGGGTCGAGGAGCAGCGCGGCTTCCGCATGGAAGCGGCCCGCGCCGATCCAGGTGAAGAGGCCGTCCGTGAGAACGCGGCTCTCGGCCGGATGGGCGAGCAGCTCGGCCACGGCCAGCACCGAGGCCAGGAAGGAGAGCAGCACGACGCCGCAGGAGACGCCGATCACTCCCGCGCGCGGGAGCGGGCGCCGCAGCACGGCGAGGGAGACGCCGTGGACCAGCGCACCCAGCAGCGGCAGGGCCGGGATCCAGCGCAGCAGCTCGCTCGACTGTCCGTCGCCGTTCAGCATCGCGCGCCCGCCTCGCCGCTCACCATTTCAGCAGGCTCACGTCGTCGATGTTCACGGTGTCGCGGTTGCGGAACAGGGCGATCACGATCCCGAGGCCGACGGCCACCTCGGCCGCGGCGACCGTGGTGACCATCAGGGCGAAGACGTGCCCATCCGTGTTGCCGTGCAGCCGGGCGAAGCCGACGAAGGCCAGGTTCACGGCGTTCAGCATCAGCTCGATCGACATCAGGATCACGATGATGTTCCGGCGCACGAGCGCCCCGACGACGCCGACGGCGAACAGGAACGCCGAAAGGGCGATCACCAGGTCGATCGGGATGGCGGACATCAGACGATCCCCCGGGCCGGCATCAGTCGATCCTCCGCTTGGCGAGGACCACGGCGCCGACGAGCGCCGCGAGCAGCACGAGCGACGTCGCCTCGAAGGCGAGCACGTAGCGCGTGAAGAGCGCCGTTCCGACCTGGCGGTAGCCCCCGAACCCCTCGGGCAGGGTCGCCGCCGCTTCGGGCAGGGCTGCGGGGAGCACCATCACGAACTTCACCAGGGCGAATCCGGCCAGCAGGATTCCGGCGCCCTTGGCGAGCCACTGCTTCGCGGGCGGGAACTCGTCCTGACGCAGGTTCAGGAGCATCACGACGAAGACGAACAGCACGACGATCGCGCCGCCGTACACCATGATCTGCAGCACCGCGATCAGGTAGGCCTCGAGCAGGACGTAGATCGCCGCCAGCGAGACCATCGTCACCACGAGGAACATCGCTGCGGCGACGGTGTTGCGCGCCGAGAGCACCATCGCCAGCGCGGAGCCACCCGTGAGCGCTGCGAACACGTAGAAGAGGACGAGTTCGGCGCTCATACGTCGAGGTCCCGGAGTCTCATACGCCGAGGTCCTTCAGCCAGAGGATCACGAGCCCCGTCACGAAGATGTTCGCGAGCGAGAGCGGGAGCATGATCTTCCAGCACAGGTCCATGACCTGGTCGTAGCGGAACTGCGGAAGGCTCCAGCGGATCAGCATCTGGAGCCAGATCATGAAGACGACCTTGGCGAAGAAGGCCGTCACTTGCGCCACCATGGCGACGCCGTTCGCGAAGCCTTCGCCGAAGAAGGGCGCGACCGCGCCGACGAGCGTCTGGGTGTCGAGGAACGGGATCGTCCAGCCGCCGAGGAAGGCGGCGGTGACGATGCAGCCGATCACCGGAACTTCGAGAAACTCGGCAGTGTAGAAGAGGCCCCAGCGCATGCCCGAGTACTCGAGGTGGTAGCCGGCGACGATCTCGGTCTCGCCTTCGGGCAGGCCGAAGGGCGGGCGCTTGTTCTCGGCCATGATGCAGGTGAGGAAGAGCACGAAGCCGAGCGGCTGCAGGAAGATCCCCCAGAGAGGGAGCTTCACCCAGGCGAGGGCCGCGGGCAGCGTGGCGACGAGGCCCAGGTGTTCGAGGAACCCGAACACGCGGAAGCTCTGGTCCTGGGCGAGGGCCATCTCCTGGAGCGAGAGCGTCTGGAAGCACATGAAGATGCCCGCGATGGAGAGCCCCATCGTGACTTCGTAGGAGATGATCTGGGCCGAGGCGCGCAGGCTCCCGAGCAACGCCCAGTTGTTGTTGCTCGCCCAGCCGGAGATGACCGAGCCATAGGCCGCGATTGAGCCGACGGCGAAGACGAAGAGCATGCCCCAATCGATGTCCGCCACGACGAGGGAGAGCGGACGCTCGCCGCCGAAGTCGTAGACGCCGCCGAAGGGGACGACCGCGAGCATCATGATCGCGGGTACGAGCGAGATCACCGGCGCGAGCAGGTGCATGAACCGGTTCGCGCCTTCGGGGACGAAGTCCTCCTTGGCGAAGAGCTTCAGCACGTCGGTCAGCGGATGGAGCAGGCCGAGCACGGTGATGCCGGCGATGTCGGCGCGGTTCGCCCCGATGCGGTCCTGCATCACGGCCGACTGCTTGCGCTCGATCCACGTGATGATCGGGAGGAAACCCGCCATCACGACGAGCAGGATGAAGAGCGCCTTCGCGACGACCTCGAAGGTCACGGCGCTTCGCTCCGCATCGCGGCGGCGAGCGCGTCGAAGGCTTCGGCGTCGTCGATGGCATCGCCCGGCGCCGGCACGGCGCGCGAGACCGCCTGGACGATGCCCTCGTGGTTGGTGACGTGGCCGGATTTCTCGGCGAGGTGGCGCGTCGGGACGACGACGTGGGCCAGCCGTTCGAGGGCCGAGTGATGCGTGTCGAAGACGACGAGCGTCTCGAGACCCGCGAGCGGCTCGATGCCTCCGAGATGCTCGGGCGCGAGCAGATCGTGGCCCCAGACGACGAGCGCCTCGAGCCCGCCGCCGCGCAGGCGGTCGAGCAGCGGCGCGACCGGGCCGAAGCCCGCCTGGCGCGCGCCCTCTCCGTTGGCCGCCTTCTCGGCCTGGACGAGCAGGTCGTCGCTCTCGCCCGCGGCGGTGGCCAGCCCGCGGTTCTCGATCCCCGCGGCATCGAGCCAGCGCGCGAAGGCCGCGAGGTCCTCGTTGGTCCCGTGGCCGGAGGCGACCGCGCCGATCACCCCGGGGCCCTTGGCCGCAGCGAGGGCGGTCAGGCGCTCGGCGGCCGCGGCGAGCGCGGTCTTCGTCGGCGCCGTCTCCGGAACGCCGAGCTCGCCGCGCACGAGCGCATGCCCGAGCCGCGCGGGCGAGCCGATCTCCTTGTACGTCATGCGCCCGGCGTCGCAGAGCCAGGTCTCGTTCACCTCGTCGTTGCGGCGGGGCGTGTAGCGATGGACCTCTCCCTTCGACGTCCCCATCCAGACGTTGCAGCCCTTGGCGCAACCGGTGCAGACGCCGGGCACGTCCTCGAGGAACCAGACGCGGATCTTGAAGCGGAAGTCCTTCGTCGTGAGCGCGCCGACGGGACAGATGTCGGCGACGTTCATCGAGTACGGGTTGTCGAGCTCCATGCCGGGAAAGGTCTCGATCAGGGAGTGATCGCCGCGGCCGACGACGCCGAGCTCCCCGGTGCCGGGTACTTCCCGGCAGAAGCGGACGCAGCGCCGGCACAGGATGCAGCGCTCCTGGTCGAAGACGATGGTCGGGCCGAGGCTCACGTTCTTCTTGGCGGCCCGGCGCGGCTCGCGCGTCCGCGCGTGTTCGACGCCGTACTCGAAGGCGTAGTCCTGGAGCTTGCACTCACCGGCCTGGTCGCAGATCGGGCAGTCGAGCGGATGGTTCACGAGCAGGAGCTCCATCACGCCCTCGCGCGCACTCTGCACCGCCTCCGTCCGGGTGCGGATCTCCATCCCGTCCTTCACCGGGGTGTTGCACGCGATCTGGAGCTTCGGAAAACCCTCGACCTCGACCTGGCACAGCCGGCACGAGCCGTCGATCGAGAGCTTCGGGTGCCAGCAGTAGTGGGGAACCTCGACGTCCCGGCCGAGCACGCCGAGTTCGTCGAGCGCCTGGAGGATCGTCCGGCCTGCCTTCACCTCGTACACGGTGCCGTCGACGGTGATCTTCGCCATCGCCCCGCCTAGAGCTCGAAGCTCTCGTTGAAGGGGCACTTCTTCTCGCGCACGTGCGCTTCGAAGTCTTCGCGGAAGTGGCGCAGATAGCCCTGCACCGGCCAGGCCGCGGCGTCGGCGAAGGCACAGATCGTCTTCTCTTCCATCTTGCCGGCGACGTCGAGCAGCAGGCCGAGGTCGCTCTCCTCGCCCGCACCGCGTTCGATGCGTTCGACGATCTTGTTCATCCAGCCCGTACCCTCGCGGCACTGGGTGCACTGGCCGCAGGACTCGTCCCGGAAGAAGTACGTGGTGACGATCGCCGCGCGCACCATGCAGGTCCGATCGTCCATCACGATGACGCCGCCGGTGCCGAGCATCGTCTGCCGCTCGCGCAGGGACTCGTTCGCCATCGGCACGTCGAGCTGGCCGGCGGGCAGGATCGGCATGGAGAGGCCGCCGGGGATGACGCCCTTCACCTTGCGGCCTTCGGGAACGCCCTGGGCGTGTTCGAAGACGAGCTCGTCGAGAGGCGTCCCGAGCGGCAGCTCGTAGAGCCCGGGGCGGGCGACGTGGCCGGAGACGCCGAAGATCGTCGTCCCCGGGCTCTGCTCGGTCCCGAAGCCGCGAAACCAGTCGGCGCCGTTCGCGACGATGTGGGGAACGTGGCAGAAGGTCTCGACGTTGTTCACCGTCGTCGGCATGCCGAAGGCGCCGAACTGGGCCGGGAAGGGCGGCTTCTTGCGCGGCTGCCCCTTCTTGCCTTCGAGGGATTCGAGGAGCCCCGTCTCCTCGCCGCAGATGTAGGCGCCCGCGCCGCGGTGCACGATCACGTCGTGGCGGAAGCCGGTGCCGAAGATCTTCTCGCCGAGGAGCCCCGCCTCGTAGGCCTCCGCGACGCAGCGCTCGAGCACGTCGGCCGGATGGGCGTACTCTCCGCGCACGTAGACGAAGGTCTGGCTCGCGCCGGTGGCGAAGGCCGCGATCAAGATCCCTTCGAGCATCTTGTGGCTGCCGCGCTCGAGCAGGATGCGGTCCTTGAAGGAGCCCGGCTCGGACTCGTCCGCGTTGCAGACGAGGTACTTCGGCGCGTCGCCGCCCTCGGGCATGAAGGACCACTTCATGCCCGTCGAGAAGCCGGCGCCGCCGCGGCCCTGGAGCCCGGAAGCCTTCACGAGTTCGATCACCTCGGCCGGAGACATCGAGGTGATGGCCCGCTTCGCCGCCTCGTACCCGCCGCGCGCGCGGTAGCCCTCGAGCGTGACGAAGGCGTCGTCGGCGAAGTGTTCGGTCAGGTAGCCCGTCGTGAAGGGAGCGGTGAGCGGCATGCGAGCGTGGGCGCCCTATTCGAGGGCGTCGAGGATCTCCTTGGCGCGGGCCGGGTCGAGGTCTTCGTGATAGGTCTCGTCGACGCGCAGCATCGAGGCGTAGCCGCAGGCGCCGAGGCATTCCTCGTGGCCGAGGGTGATGCGTCCGTCCTCCGTGGTCTCCCCGGCCCGGATGCCGAGGTGTGCCTCGAGCTGGCCGAGCAGGCCCCGCGCGCCGCGCAGGGAGCAGGGCAGATTCGTGCAGACGTAGACGTGGTGGCGGCCCTCGGGCCGGCTGCGGAACATGTTGTAGAAGGAGATCACCTCGAACACTTCGATGGGCTCGAGCGCGAAGATCTCCGCGAGCTCGCGCGCCGCGTCGGGCGAGACGTGGCCGTGCTCCTTCTGGACGAGGTGCAGGGCCGGCAGCAGCGCGCCGCGCGGCCTCGGGTAGCGCGCGACCTGTGCGTCGATGGCCGAGCGGGTGGCCTCGGAGATCACCACTCGAGCGCGCCCTTCATCCACTCGTAGGCGAGGCCCACGACCAGCGGCACGGCGAAGACCGTCATGATCCCGTAGCCGTACCAGCCGAGGTCCGTGAAGAGCGCGGCCCAGGGGTAGAAGAACACCGCCTCGAGATCGAACACGAGGAAGAGCATCGCGACGAGATAGAACTTCACGCTGAAGCGCTGGCGGGGGGAGACGACGGGGCTCTCGCCGCACTCGAAGGGTTCCTGCTTCTCGGGGAATTCGCGGCGGGGCGAGAGGAGCTGCTGCACGAGCAGCATGCCGCCGGCCACGGCCAGGGCGACCCCAAGCATCAGCAGCACGCCGGTGAACTCGGCCAGCATCGAGGAGCCCCTCCAGCTTCTGGCGGGCGGCGAAGGCGCGCCAAGACGCGTGCGGACTGGTGTGCGGACTGTGGCGGAACTCCGCGATAGATCTAGGGATCTCGGGGAAGCTAGCCGCGAGCAAAATGCCCGTCAACGCATCGAGCCGCCCAGTAGGCAAGCCGCTGCGACACGAAGACGGCTTATTGCGCAGGGCACATAGGACCCTACTCGTCCATTCCGTCCATTCGGGCCGATTCTCTGTCGATGCGGCAAAGGACTCCCATGGCGGCGCCAAAGACAAGCAGATGGTTGCGGCCGTAGGAGACCAGTGGCAAAGGAAAAGTCGACGTCGGGATCAATCCCATAACGGACGCGGCGTGCAACGTGACAGGGACCACGAGGAAAGCGGTGGTGATTGTGGCAAGAGCCCTCGAAAAAAGCGTGTGCGATCGGATCGCTGCCTGCCATCCATACCTCCCGATCCACACGAAACAGAGGATCACCACCAAGACGGCCACCGCACCTAGCTCCTCGGCCAAGACAGCCAGCACGAAATCAGAGTGGGCTTCGGGGAGATAGAACAGTTTCTGGCGACTGTCTCCCAAGCCAACCCCCAAGAGGCCTCCACGCTCGAATGCAACGAACGATTGCACCAGGGAGTAGGCCTCGTACTCTCGACGATCCCACGGTGCAAGAAACCCAGCAAAGCGGGTCCAAAGATAGGGGTTGTTCGCCAACCAGAGAGCCATCACCGAGAGCGAGATCGTCATTGCCCCTACGAGCCAACGAATCCGAACTCCGGTCACGAACAGGGCGAGAACCACGATCGTAGTGAGGAGTACAAACGACACTCGGTCCCCAGCAGCGAGCATTGCTCCTCCCGGGAAGAGGACGAGCAAGAGGGGCCACGGAATCCCGGGGCCTGTGCGAGCGTCACGAACGCTCCTAGCAATCCATACCATTGCAAGGAGGACACTGAGGTACCCGTGCCGGATTCCGAATCCGAGGTCTGACACGTACAGATGGAGATAGAGGTTGGCACCGTTCACCTCACGGCCAAACAACAGCCCTGCGATGGTAAGAGAGATGCTCACTACGAGCAGGAGCGGGCTGGCGTCGTGCAGGAGACGTATCGGCACCCTGTACACCAAGAAACCCGCGATGGCACCCGCCACGACTCCCGCTAGCTGCGCGAGCAACCGCTCTCTTTCAACGCCGTGTGGAGCGCCGAGGCTATATGCCATCAAGATGCCGAGACCAGACAGCAATAGGCACGGAGCGATGGGTGCGGAGTTCCTCATGGAGAAGACTCGAGGATCCTAGAGGCGACTCCCCGGAAGGCCGCTCCGAGAGCGTCTTCTACGCCGGTACCTGGGTCCGTTACTTGGAGAACGATCACGGTAGGACTCGGCCCAAATACCACGCCGAGGCTCCAGAAGATCTGATCGTCGAACTCGCCCGTACTGGAACTCAACGCTTCGGCCCGGACCTCGAAGCTCGAATATCGTCCTCCGATCAGCTCAATGGAGCGCGACTCGAACCAGCGGGTGATCGCTTGAGACGTACCCTCAGAGACGACGCGTCGAGAATCTGATTGAGGAAGGGCCTGCCATTGCCCTCCAGGCCTTCGGCGTGTGAGCACGAGTTCGGGCGACCTCTGGACTCCGCCGCCCACAAGGGCCGAGAGCGCGGATGCGAGCTGGATCGGAGTCACGTTGATCCCGAATCCAGCCGAGATCGCGTCGAGGTCGATCGGACGCCACTGTTCCCAGGGCCGCAGAATTCCCGCGGACTCACCAGGGAAGCCGCTTCCTGACACCCGCCCGAACCCGGCCTCACGAAGGCCTTCGGAAGTCCCGCGCGGACCGAGCCTTCTCGCCAATACTCTCGCAGTGCTGCGGGTTCTCGGATCCTCCGGGTCGAACGATTCCAAGGCATCGATGCCTAGCACGCCCTTCTCCAGTCCAATCGCCAGGAATACCGGGAGAAGCGACATCCCCGGTTGGTGAGAGTCGAGGAACGGCTTCGCCCGAGTATCCGCAAAGGAGGTCGATCGGAAGCGGTTCGGATCGAACGAGGGAGCCTGCGCGAGTGCCGTAACCTCGCTCCGACTGCCCAAGACCACACCGACCGCCCCGCCGGATCGAGTAGAGGTGAGAAGCTTGGACAACTCGCCGACCACGCGGCGTTGTGTCGCGAGGTCAAGTGTCAGCTGCACGTCTCCGCCGGCCCACTGGCGGGGGTCGAGCATCTCGTCGGCCATGACTTTGCCTCGAGCGTCGCGTTCAAACAGGACTCGTCTTTCTCTGCCCCTGAGCCAATTGTCCTCTGCCTGTTCGATACCACGAACTCCATCGCCATCGATGTTCGCGAAACCGACCAGTGAACCAGCCAGAGTCCCTTCCGGGTACATTCTCCTCGGCTCCCGCAGAACCCCAACACCAGGGATACCGAGACTCTGCACCCGCTCAGCCGCCTCCTCGGACGCCCACCGCTGGATGAAACTGAAGTTCTTCATCGACTCGAACCGACCGCGCACGAAGCCCTCGTCCAGCTCGAGCGCCCGAGAAAGCGATAGAATCGATGATTCTTCGAAGCCGCTGTCTATGTAGACAGAGGGCGCCTCTACGGAAACCGCGAGACGACGACCATCGCGATCCAGAATCTCTCCCCTTACCGGCGGTACAACTATCGTCGAGGCCCGAACGTTGTCGCGACCTTGGCGAGGCTGAGCCAGATAGATCGCTCGCCCCCCCAGAACGGCGGCTATCGCAACGCCTAGCAGGCCCAGGGCATACACCCGGGACAACGTTCGTCGATCCGTTGCGCTGCTCATCAACGAGATGCCCGGAGCCAGCGCCTTGTCGCGCAGGCGACCTACCCTGACGTCGATCAGCCGCACCGCTCTCCCGCGGAGGACCCGCCAGATCCCGAATAGCCTCTGGACGCCCGCTCCTAGCATCAAGCGCAACACTGGAGCGCTCCTCAGCTCGACGTCGAGGCCACGACCGCGGCTCCCCATCATGAAACCGACAAAGACCCGGTCCTCTCCGATCTCCCGGCTCACCCCAGACCCTGCTGCCCGCCAACGCAATCCTCGTGGCCGAACCGTCGCTCTCAGGGCGTCGTCGCCTGCAGCTCCAATGTGAAGCCGCAGGGCCGAACGGATCGACCGCTCCGTTTCTACGGGGAGCTCCCGGAGGAGCCGACTGCGCAACCAGTCCGGCATCCAACCCACACGAAACCAAGGGAGCCGGGAGAACCTGAGTAGCTGCCCAAAACGCGCCTCCAGGGGCTTCGAGGCGTCGAGTGCCCTCAGAAGCAGGATCGTGAGGGGCCAGTCGAGGATCGGGTAAACGGCGCATGCTGCAAGCAGATTGAAGTCATCGAAGCCAAGGCTCGCAATGAGCTCCACACAGAGACGGTCCTGATCGGCTTCGGGTGGAGGGGCTTCGTCGAGCCATCGAAGGGGCCGTTCCAGAAGGATGGGGGAGTGAGGTTCGCGAGGCTCCCGTTCCGGATGCCGAGCCCCTGCTAGCAACCTCTCGACGCCCTCCGGCGTTGAGGGAACGACCGAGATGTTCGCGGAGGTGAGGGAGTCCACCAGCTCCCCAGAGAGCATTCCCGGCTGTGGATCGAGGATTGCGCGGGAGCGGAAACTCTCCAGCCCCTTAACCCAGGGCTGCAAGCCTCCAGCCGTGAGATCGCAGCACTGTTCCGGATTGCAAAAGATCAGCAGCGAATGCTCAGAGTACTTCGCGGCAAGGCGACTCAACGACCAAAGATCCGATTCTGAATCAACCGATCGACAGACCCTCGGATCGGAGTGGAATGTGAAACACGTGGCCTGGAAGCCTCGGCTCGCGAGCGTCTCGAGCAGATGGAGGACCAGTAGCGCTTGATGGTCTCCCGCCCCGCGCGCATCTATGAGCGCGAGGTACCTCTCATCGCTACTGATCTCCTCGTGGATGGGCTTGAAGTGGCCCGCTGCTTCAGCCGTTGCCCTGACCGTCGCTTCAACGTCCAGGCGAGCCTGCAACGACGATCCGCCTACGCCCCCTACTTGGCTGATTCGGTCGATCACATGCGGATCGATCAGCTCCCTTTCTCCGCCCTGAGCCAGGGCGAGCGAAGGAGCATCGTCCTGCGCCGTAGAGTCTGCCCGCTCAGCAACGGCCCGCGGGCGTCCCAGAGCCAACAGGAAGACGCCCAGCGTCGTTGCAACCGCAACAGCTACACCGAGGAAGACCGACTCTACCAGCGGCTTCCCGGAGGAGACCTGTGCGACGTCGAGGGAAATCTGAACGTCTGCCCTCGACGATTCGACGGGTAGCAGAAGTGTCCGCGATTCGTACGGCGCAGCCTCGGCTCGCACCAACGTCAAGGCGCCAAGAGAACGATACTTGGCACGGAAACGCCCGAGAGGATTCGTCGTCCTCACGAGGGGCACTCCATGAAATCTAAGGACCCCGCCAAGGCCGAGAGTCGCAACCCCGAGCCCATCGGGTCGGACCGCGGAAGTCAGCGCGGTCACAGGGGCGACTTGATACTGCGCGCCGTGACCGTCTCTCCCGGGGCTCGGGCCGCCGCTCTGACTGTTGATCGAAAGCGTCGCTTCTGTCGGACGACCGTGAACCCATCGTCGCAAGACTGGGTCTTCACCATGCATCGTCGTTTGGGTTATGAGCCACGCGACCGGGCCGTCCGGGGGCCCTCGAGAATCCACGTTCAGAGTTCCAGACTCCGGATCAACGACTGCTAGGCTCCTTTCGGACGTCTCGATGACCAGAGCGTCCTCGCGCAGGTCGACGTCACTGACGCCGGCAACCTCGTCGAGCTCCAAGACCAACGACCCTCGCGAGTAGAGCTCGATCGAGTCCTCTCGAGCGACCACCCAGCGTTGACCCGACATTCCCAGGTCCACTGCCCCCACCACCGGCAGTGACCACCGTTCTGAACCCGCCCGGCTCATTCCCAAGGCAATGACCTCTGAGGAACTCTCGACCAAAGCGAGAACTCGGAAGTCGACCTCGGATACTTCGGTCTCGATCAGCTTTGGGAGATCCGACTCGATGGTCCGTACGAGGGACGCTGACTCTCCGTTGCCGTTGATCGTGAACCATTCGGCACTGAGAATTCCTCGATTCCAGGACACAACAAGGAATGCTCTGCCGGTCGAGAGGGGAGACGATGCCACTCGAAGCACTTGTCCCCGGATCACCTTTCGCCAACGGCTTTGGCTGGACCCGATGTCGAAGAGAGAAATCTCTCCCTGCTCAGACGACAGAATGACCGAGCTGGCGTCGGGAAAGAGCTCCGCATGCCTCGGTGCATCAGCTTCCAGGTACCAAGTCTCTGGCTCTGCACGCTCTGGGTTCCAGCGAACCACCTTCGGGCGCCCCTCTTCGGAGCCCACCGCAACGATGTTGCTTCCCTGAAAACCGACCCCCAAGGGCGGGCCGAGATGGAGTTCGAGAGACCGAGTCTCCCCGAGTGCGCCTAGGATCTCGACCTGCGCGCCTTCTAGTGGCTGTCCATCCTCGTCGACAATCACGCCGGTCACGGAAACGGAACTCGGGTCTGGTGAATCAAGCACGACGTCCCCGCCCGTCAGCCCTCGAACACTTCGAACCTCGGCGTCCAACGCCAGGACCTGTTGGGAGATCTCGCCTAGCTCGTAGCGGAGATCGAGGATCTCGTTCCTGACGAAGAGAACGCCCAGGCCCCCAACGACCAACCCTACGGTGACGGCCCCAAGACGGTCTGGCTTCCTGAGCTCGGTAAGTAGGCGGGCGCCACCCGACCAACGCCCAATCGATCTCCCGAGGCAGCGACCTAGCCAGCCGTAGAACCCTCGACGGAGCTTTCCGAGGCCGAGGCTCCACGGAAACTCGCGACGGCCACGATTGACGCTTCGAGAGCTCCAGGATTCCGCAACCTCTGAGAATGTCTCCAGATCGGAAGGGCTCGAGCACAACAAAGGTGCAAGCCACGACAACAAGTCGCTCTGCGATCGCGCGCCTTGCTCGAAGGAGACACGCAGCTCTTGCGCCTGAATGTAGTGTTCTGTCCCGATCCCAAGTCCCGCGGAGCGCAGCTCGTCGAGCAGGTCGAAGAGTGACTCTTCGGACGGGAGCAAGGAATCTACTCGGACAGGGTGCGGAAACGGGCTAGAAGGCCCAGAGCCCGCCTCGAATCATCGGATGTCTTCACGAGGGCGCTCAGGGTCGCCCCCCATTCCCGCGGGTTTCGCCCAACGCCTCGGTCCGACAGAATTCGCAACCAAACTAGGAACTCGCCGGTCGAGGGCTTCTTTGCGAGCGTCGTTGCTGGGTCACGTAGGGCCTCAAAGAAATCAAGAGCTAGATCCAGCGACTCCCGGTCCTTAGCGACTCGTTCACCGAGGCGAGCTGCGACGATTCTCTGCATGCGATCTCGATCCGGGAACTCGATGTGGTGGTAGGCGCAGCGACGCAGGAACGCGTCCGGAAGATTTCGCTCGGAGTTGCTAGTGACGACAACGATGGGGCGATACTCCGGGTCTGCCGCGACCACGAGATTCGCCAGTTCGGGAATCCTAAAATACATCTCCTCGAGTTCGGCGAGGAGATCATTCGAGAAATCACGGGGCGCCTTATCGATCTCGTCGATCAAAACCACCGACCGCTTCCGATGCGCAGTCTCGCCCAGGGCATCCTTGAGATCGGAGTAGCTCTCGGGTGGCGTCGCGCGAAGGACAGCGAGACCGAGGGCGTTGAAGTGGAGATAGTCGATCGGATTCGCGGTTCCACCCCCGGCCTGAGCAGCGTGAAAGCGACCCAAAGAATCGTAGGAGTAGAATAGATCTCGTGACGTGCTGGTTGATTTCGTATCAAACCCCAGCGGAGTCCCAAGGCCAAGCTCCCAAGCGAGTGAGAAGGCCAGCTGCGTCTTCCCGGTTCCCGGTTCTCCGGTCAATAGAAGCGGCTGGCCGAGATGAAGGGATACGCTGACCGCATCCCTTAGTCGATCGTCAGCTTGGTATCCCTCAGGCGCTACCAGAGGTCGACGATCGATCGACGAGCCCCAAGAACCATCCGGCGAGTCAGCGGTCGTGAAGATCCGTCTGTTCATATCTTCTTGCCCTCTTCCGCGAGCAACATACGAAGCTGCGGGCCCAATGTCGCCATCGGGATCGGAGCCCGGGTATCACGAAACAGATCCCTCACCTTGGGAAGCAGATGCTCCCGAATCAACACGGGGTCACGCCCAGTTGCTTCACAGAATTCTGGGACCCGATCCTTCATCCACTCCTCGACATCCCCTTCGGTCACGCTGGAGAGTTCCGGCAGCAGGCCGACGACAAGTCGATCCATCCCTCGGGCAGTCAGGGCCCGAAGGCTGCGACGAATCTCAGCGTGTTGACGACGGCTCCTTCTTCGAAACAACCACCCAGATTCGGGGGAGGAACGGTACTGGACCCCAACAATCACAACGATGTACCTCGCCGGTGCCAAATCGGGGAAGCCTCGCCAGAGTCCCATCCAAGAGTCGATGAGATCCTCCTCGTCGTGGTGCCACTCGTGGCTACCGATCATCGAAGTGATCAGTAGTACCCCGGACCCGGCGGAAGCGATCTCCCGCCACTCCGATCCGAGGGTGCTCGGCGCTTGGACTTCCAGCGAAGGACTCGCCAGCGCCTGCGCAAGCTGCAGCTCCAGCGAATCGAGCCGATCTGTTCTCGTGCCGCCCCCGCGCCATCGCAATGGCAAGTGCGTCACTCGCTCGGTCGTGGGGTCCAGCCTGAGAAGCCGTGGTAGCTCCTGATGAATGAGTCGATCCACGAACGTGTCGTGTGCTTGCTCCAAACCACCATGCATCAGGATGAAGGTGGGGCGGCGTTGACCCGCTGAGCGCTGCTCCAAGAGCCTAAAGACCTCGAGGACTTGCCGATCTCTGTCGCTCAGGTAGGGGAGCAGGCCAGGAACACTCGGCGAGCGATCTTCGCGCCGGGACCCGGCCAACCACTTCGCAACCGACGTAACTACCTTGGGCGCCAAGTCGTTGGCACCCCGAAAGAAAGCGACAACGTGATTCTTCATCAGCTTGGCACGGAGGTCTCTAACAGCCTCGAAGCGCGTGCCGATCTCATCGTCTGGGCTATGAGAATCTTCGTCGATGAGGAAGATAAACACTTCCAGCCCTGCCGCGAGAGCGGCCTCGTACTCGAGCTCGGTGATACTCTTCTCGTGCCCCTCTGGCACGTAGCCGTAACGCCAGGCGAATATCCCGACGTAGGCATCACACGCGCGGACTTCCTGGACACAACGCTGTAGTGGGGGCGAACCACCCGGCGCAAAATCCTCCATCGCAATAGGATTGCACCCGAGCTGCCGGAGCATCCGGATCGTACTGGCGCGGTCCTCGCGAAGATCCTCGGACGTGGAAGAGATGAAGACTCGAGCGGCATCTGAAGGGGAACTGCGCGCCAGGGTCAGGGCCCTCTCGACTCTCGGTCAAGACTTCTTGCCTCGAGCTTGTAGCGATCGAGATTCTCGGTCGCGGTTCTCACTTGCTCGCGTAGCTCGAACCAGCTCTCGAGGCCTGACTCCCGATCCAGGAGCCCCCATCCGGCCACGAGTGCAGCCGTCGCGATCATGATGCCGACGTTCTGCACGACCCTCCTGAACATTCCATCCTTGCTCCAAGCTCAGCACGAGCCTGCTGAGACTACCCCGGGAGCAACGCGGGCGTACAGTCGTCGAATTGACTCCCTCCACGGGCCGGGCGACCGCACCCGATTCGCGGCCCCCGGGGGCACGAGCGGCCCGATGCTTCGTGCCAGGCTGATACACTGCCCGCCGTGACCACTCCCGTCGCGGTGCTCGGCGCCGGCAGTTTCGGCACCTGCCTGGCGATGCTCGCCGCACGCGAGCACGACGTGACGCTCTGGGCGCGCGACCCGGCAACGGCCGAGGCCATCGAGCGCGACCGTCACAACCCGAACTATCTGAGCGACGTCCCGCTCTCGGAGAACGTCCGCGCCACCGCGGATCTCGCCACGGCCCTCGCGGGCCGCGAGATGGTGATCCTCGCCGTCCCGAGCCACGGCGTCCGGGAGCTGATGAAGCGCGCCGCGCCGCTCCTGCCCGAGGACGCCATCCTCGTCTCCACCGTGAAGGGGATCGAGGTCGAGACCGGCGCGCGCATGGACGAGGTCCTGCGCGATTGCCTGCCCGAGGAGCATCACGCCCGGCTGGTGTTCCTCTCCGGGCCGTCCTTCGCCCGCGAGATCGCCGACGGCAAGCCGACCTCGGTGACCCTGGCCTGCGAGGAGGAGGCCTACGCCATCGCGGTCCAGACCACGCTCTCCTGCGACTGGTTCCGCTGCTACTCCCACGACGACGTGGTGGGCGTGGAGCTCGGCGGGGCGCTCAAGAACGTCGTCGCCATCGCCGTCGGCATCTGCGACGGCCTCGAACTCGGACTGAACGCGCGGGCCGGGCTGATGACCCGCGGCTTGAACGAGATCACCCGCCTCGGCACCCGGATGGGCGCCAAACCGACCACCTTCCTGGGCCTCTCGGGCATGGGCGACCTGGTCCTCACCTGCACCGGCGACCTCTCCCGCAACCGGAAGGTCGGGCTCGAGCTCGGCCGCGGCCGATCGCTCGCGGAGATCGTCGCGGACATGAACGAGGTGGCCGAGGGCATCCGCACGACCCGCGCCGCCTGCGGCCTGGCCAATGCGCTCGGCGTCGACATGCCCATCACCCAGATGGTCCGGGCCCTGCTCGACGGCGAGGTCCGGCCGGAGCAGGCGCGCAGCCTGCTCATGACACGGCAGCTGACCACGGAGCACGACTTCGACGGAACGTGAGCAACGTCGGTCACTTGCGCCCCACCGGCCGCGGTTTGCGAACGCGTTCCCATAGGCGGGAACCCCTGGTTTTGAAAACGATTTTCAATTACGCTCCGCCGCCCGCCCGCGGAGGCCCCCGTCCTTGAAGAGCGATGCCATGAGTCTCGACCGGCTCGAGCCCGGCGCTGCCGCGCGCGTCCGCGCGATCGCGGCCGCCGAACCCCTGGCCACCCGGCTCGCGGACCTGGGCTTCTGCCCCGGCACCGAGGTCCGGGTCGTGCGGCGGGCGCCGCTCGGCGACCCGACCCTCTACGAGCTGCGGGGCTATCGGATCGCGCTCCGGCGGGGCGAAGCGAGCCTCGTCGAGGTGCACGCTTCGTGACTGCGGCGGCGGATGCGGCGGAGATCCGCGTCGGGCTGGTCGGCAGCCCGAACTGCGGCAAGACCACGCTGTTCAACGCCCTGACCGGCCTGCGGGCGAAGGTCGGGAACTACCCCGGCGTGACCGTCGAGCACCGGGAAGGGGAGACCGAGTCCGGGGGCCGGCGCATCCGCGTCGTCGATCTCCCCGGGACCTACGGCCTCTCTCCGGTAAGCCCCGACGAGGCCGTCGTGGCCGCCTCCCTGGCGGGGGACGTCCCGGACGTCCCGGCCCCCGACGCCCTCATGGTGGTGGCCGACGCCTGCGCCCTCGAGCGCTCGCTGCTCCTGGTCGGCGAGGTGCTCGCCCTCGGCCGGCCGACCTGCCTCGTACTCACCATGATCGACGAGCTCGCGGCCCGGGGCGGCCGCCTCGACCGCGAGCGGCTCGAAGCCGCCCTCGGCATCCCGGTCGTGCCCGTGGTCGGGCACCGCGGCGTCGGCCTCGATGCGCTCCGGGCCCGGATCGGGGAGCCCGAGAGCTGGGAGCGCCCGGTCGTCCCGGCGCCCCGCAGCGTCGAGGAGCGCGCGGCCTGGGTGGATTCGATCCTCGCGAGCGTGCTCGAGGAGCGGCCCGGCCAGCACGCCCTGACCGAAGCCATCGACCGCGTCGTCCTCCACCCCGTCGGCGGGACGCTCCTGTTCATCGCGGTGATGATCCTCTTCTTCCAGGCGATCTTCGCCTGGGCCGCGCCGGCCATGGACGCCATCGACGCGGGCGTCGGGAGCCTCGGCGAGGCGGTCGGCGGCGCGCTCCCGGAAGGCCTCCTCCGGGACTTCCTCGTCGACGGCCTGATCGCCGGGGTCGGCGGCGTCGTGATCTTCCTGCCGCAGATCATGCTGCTGTTCGTGCTGCTCTCGACGCTCGAGAACCTGGGCTACATGGCGCGCGCCGCCTTCGTCGTCGACCGCGCCATGGGACGCATCGGGCTCGAAGGGCGCTCCTTCGTGGCGCTGCTCTCCTCGTTCGCCTGCGCGATCCCGGGCATCATGGCCACGCGCAGCGTGCCCTCCGCGCGCGACCGCCTCGTCACGATCCTCGTCTCCCCGCTCATGACCTGCTCGGCACGGCTCCCGGTCTACGCGCTGCTGATCGCGGCCTTCGTACCCGCGAGCCAGGTCGGGCCCTTCGGACTCCAGGGGCTGGTGCTCTTCGGCCTGTACCTGCTCGGCTCGCTCTCGGCCTTCGCCGTCGCCGCCCTGCTCAAGAAGACGGTCGCGCCGAGCGACGGCCTGCCGTTCTACATGGAGCTCCCGCCCTATCGCGTGCCGACCGTCCGGCTCGTCCTCTGGCAGGTCTGGGACCGCGCCTGGGCTTTCCTGCGCCGGGCGGGGACGATCATCCTGCTCGTGACCATGGTGCTCTGGGTGCTCCTGACCTTCCCGCGCGTCGAGGCGCCGGCCGGAGCCAGCGAGGCCGAGGCCGCGCGCTACGCCCTCGAGCAGAGCGCCGCGGGGCGGCTCGGCCACGCCATCGAGCCGGCCATCGCGCCGCTCGGCTTCGATTGGAAGATCGGCGTCGGGCTCGTCGCGAGCCTGGCGGCGCGCGAGGTGATCGTCGCGACGCTGGCCCAGATCTACGCGGCCACCGACGAGGAGGCGAGCCTGCGCGAGGCGATCCGCGCCGACGTCGACCCGCGGACCGGCCAGAAGGTCTTCACGCCCGCGGCGGTCGCATCGCTCCTCGTGTTCTTCGTCTTCGCGCTCCAGTGCATGTCGACCCTCGCCATCATGCGGCGCGAGACGGCCTCCTGGCGCTGGCCGGCCTTCGCCTTCGGCTACCTGCTCGCCCTGGCCTACGGCGCGAGCTTCCTGACCTATCGCGCCGTGCTCGCGGCGACCGGCCCGCCCGCGTAAGCTCGCCCCCGAGGAACCTCCCATGAAGACTTCCCGCATCGCCGTCGCCCTGTGTGCCGCCTCGCTCCTCCTCGCCGCCTGCGGCGGGCCGCGCTACTCGCGCGACACGTTCTACGAAGGGGGCGACTTCCGCGTCGTCCTGCGCGCCCGCACCGACGTGAACCCGGGCTACGAGCACCCGACGACGATCTCCGCCGTGCGGCTCGCCCACATCCTCGCGAGCATCGACGTGCGCTTCGACGAGAACGAGACGAAGAACGCGCGCACCCATGCGATTCCGGTGGAGCTGATCTACCCGCTCGGCGAGCAGCTCGCGCGGGCGCTGGCCAAGGCCGACCCGACCCAGGACGTCGTGATCGACGCCTCCCGCCACACGCGCTCACTCAAGCTCTTCACCTCCGAGCGCATGACGAGCATCGCCGCGTCGATGAAGAACGATCAGCTGCGCATCCACGTCGGGCGCGTCGACTGGGCCGTGCCGAAGAACCCGAACGAGCGCGTCCGCGAGATCGACGTCAAGAAGGAGTTCCAATCCTTCAAGGTCCTTCCGAGCAACGGCATCGTGCCGATCGCCCGCCAGGTCGTCGCGGTCGATTGGCGGCGGGATTCCTTCCGCCGCGCCGACGCCATCCGCATCCGCTCCGGCGGCCGCGTCGAACGCCGCACCGTTCTCATGGAAGAGCCGGAAGAGGTCGCCCCCGCCGTCGCCCCCGAAGACACCCTCGACCTCAGCAAGGTCTCCCCGGCCAAGCTCCGAGCCCTCGCCGACCTAGAGGAAGCCCGCCAGGCCGGCTCCATCGGCGAAGCCGAATACATGGCCCAACGCCGCAAGATCCTCTCCGAGCCCGACGAATAGGCCACGGACGAAGGCCCCCCGCACCGCCGAGGAGGCGGGCTGGGGGGAGGGCCTCCGGGACCCGCCGGGGGGCTGGGTGCTGGGAATCGTGAGATTGGAGAGTCGGGACGGTCCCGGAGGCCCTCCCCCCAGCCCGCCGTTGCCAGTCCACTGCGCATGACCTGCGCACCCGGCCAATCCCCCGAACCTTTCCTATGGTCTCGCGTTTTCCTCAGACCGGTGCCTGCCGATGAAGGCTGGACCCGCTGCGGAGAAAGGCGCCCATGATTCTGCTCGAGATTCTCATCGTCGCGATCGTCGCTCTCGTCATGGGCCGCGTCGCGCCGCAGCCGTGGCGAGGCCGCTTCTTCAACGTGCTGAAGGCGTACCTCACCGTGCGGATGGTGTGGCTGCTCCTCGCCTGGCCGATGAAGACCGAGGGCGGCGAGATCGTCCCGGCCTGGCAGCTCGTGCTCGACGTCTTCCGCAACATCGACGCCGGCACCTTCCTGACCTTCGCGGCGATCGGCGCGTTCGTCCGTTTCCTCGGCGTGGTCGCTTCGATGGTGCGATGGCATCTCGTGCTGCTCGGACAGGGAATCGAGTTTCCCTTCCGGCACGTCTTCGGCGCGTTCCTGATCGGACGCGCGATCGGCTTCTTCCTGCCCAGCACGGCCGGCCTCGACGGCTACAAGCTCTACGACGCCGCCCGCTTCAGCGGACGGACGGTCGAGGTGACCGCCGGCACCGTGCTCGAGAAAGTGCTCGGCATCACCGGCATCTTCATCACGTTCCTGGTCGCGCTTCCTTTCGGGATCTCGATCTTCGGCGAGAATGCAAACACCGTGGCAGCGATCACCGTCCCGATGGCCGGTGGCATCATCACTGCGCTGCTCGCCGTGCTCTGGTTCCCGGGGTTGGTGCAATGGCTCCTCGAACGGCTGCCGATTCCGGGCAAAGCCCGACTCGAAGGCATCGTCCTGCGGCTCTCGAGTGCCACCGCTGCCTACCGGGACAAGAAGCTGCTCGTCCTCGGCATGCTCTTCATGAGTTTTGCAGTCCACTTCACGACCGCGGCCATGTACTACTTCATGGCGATCGCCGTCGGCGCCGGTGCCAAGGCAGCCTTCTGGCCGATCGTCTTCGGCTCTTCGATACAGATCTTCGCCACGGTGATCGGGCCGACGATCGGCGGCATGGGCGTCCGCGAGGCCGCCCAACTCTTGCTCCTCGGTTCCATCCTCGGCCCGGGCGCCTCCATCCTCTCCGCCACGCTCGGCTTCTGGGTCGGTGAGGTGCCGACGCTCTTCGGCTTCCTCTTCTGGATGATCCGCGGCGACGATTACCGCCCGGCCTACTGCCGCGTGAACGGCGAACAGGTCGACTACGACGAAGCCGCCAAGGCCGCCGTCGCCCTCGAGACCGAAGAAGAGAAGGCGAAGCGCGAAGCCACCCACGGCGCGAGCGAGCTCCCCTCGCTCCCCTCGCGCATGCTCCACAACGCCGGGCTCGGCATGGCGACGGGCATCATCGCGGGCCTCCTGATCGGCTGGGCGGAGGCGCTCGTGATCCGCTCGGGCGGCTTCGGCGCGGAGGCGCAGGTGCTCTGGTTCGGTCCGCTCGCCTGGGCGGCGGTGCTCGGCGGGCTCGCGATCCTCGGCGGGATCTTCCTCGGCGTCCTCCCCATGGACCGCGAAGAGGCCAACGGCTGGACGCCCTCCCTCGGCATGGTCGGAACGCTCGTGCCCTTCGGCCTGTTCGTGACGGTCTTCCGCCTCTTCCGCGACGTCTACCACGAGCAGATGCCGCCGCTCCCCGTCCTGCTCGGTGCGGTCGCCGTCTGGGCCGCCATCGCGCTGCTCTTCTTCTTCGGAGGGCGCGTGATCTTCGGTGGCGCCCTCGGCCGGCTCTTCCGCCCGATCCCGGCACTCGTCCTGCTCGGCCTCGCCGTCGGCGGCGGCATGCTCTGGGCTCGCGCCGAAACCCCGGAGCCCGTCGAACTCACGCAGGCCCCGCCCGTTCCGCCCGCCCTGGCGGACAGGCCGAACGTGCTGCTCGTGATGGTCGACACCCTGCGCGCGGACCACCTCGACTGCTACGGCCACCCGACGGTGAAGACGCCGAACCTCTGCCAGCTCGGCGCGGACGGCACGCGCTACCAGGGCTTCAGCCACGCCTCCTGGACCAAGCCCGCCACCGCGAGCCTGCTCACGTCGACGGTGCCGAGCACGCACCAGGCGATGTCGAAGCCCTCGACGCTCTCGCCGGACATCGACCTGGTCTCGGAGGTGCTGCAAGACGCCGGCTACGCGACGGGCGGCATCGTCTCGAACATCAACCTCGCCCAGAGCTTCGGCTTCGAGCAGGGCTACGACGAGTACCACTACCTGGGCCCCGACTACATCGCCGGCGCCGAGGAAAGCTCCTCGAAGCTGATCCTCTACCAACTCGCGCGGCAGGTCTGGTTCCGCGTGAAGCCGGGTCTGCGCTTCGGCGACTTCTACCAGGACTCCGAGGTGGTGAACGGCGTCGCCTTCGACTGGCTCGACCGCCACGCCGACAGCCGCTTCTTCCTCTTCCTCCACTACATGGATCCGCACGATCCGTACTTCGAGCACCCCTACGACGGGAACGGCATCGCGCGCGTCTCGAACCCGCACCCGGAGCCGAGCCTCGCCGGCGAGATGAAGCGCCTGTACCTCGAGGAGATCGAGTACCTCGACGGAAACTTCGGCAAGCTCCTCGCGAAGCTCCGCGAGCACGACCTCTACGAGAACACCGTGATCGTGCTGGTCTCGGACCACGGCGAGGAGTTCCACGAACACCAGGGCTGGTGGCACGGCCTCACCCTGTACGAAGAGCAGATCCACGTTCCGCTGCTCGTGAAGTGGCCCGAAGGCGCCGAGCGCGCCGCCCCGATCGTCGATTCACCGATCGCGCGGCTGATCGACGTCGCGCCGACGCTGATCGCGCTGGCGGGCGTCGACGCGCCGACCGGCATGCAGGGCACCGACCTCCGCGCGCGCCACGGCGAACTCCCCGAGCGCGATGCCGTCCACTTCGCCGAAGAGGACCACGAGGGCAACGTGCTGGTGGCGATCCGCACGGACGACTGGAAGCTCATCCGCGCCAACGAAGGCAACCCGCGCGGCCTTCCGCCCGCGGAGCTCTTCGACATGCAGAACGACCGCGTCCAGGCCGAGAACCTGATCGACACCGCCGCACCGCTCATCGTCGACGCCCTCGACAACGCCATCGAAGGCTGGACCCTCTTCGCCGAGGGCAACGCCGTAGAAGGCGGCGGCGACGCCGTCGTCTCACGAGAAGAGTGCGAGAAACTGCGAGTCCTCGGCTACGTCGAGAGCTGCGGCGACGAACCCACCGAGTAGGGGGATGGGAGGAGGGCCTGCGGGACCGTCCCGACTCCCCCCACCCCCCGAAACCACCCGACAGCCCCACGGCGGGTCCCGCAGGCCCTCCTCCCATCCCCCGCCTCCTCGGCGAGGCGCGGGTTGACAGCCCCCCCGTACCCGAGCGACCCTAACGGCGTTCGGGGTTCGAAAAATCAGGCGATTTCCGGGGCTTGCAGGCCTGGGACCTCCCCAAGGGTTCCTCACCCGACACTGCTAAGCCCCACCGACAAGAGAGTCATCATGGCGAGACGTCCCGACCAGGGGGATTCGACGCGCGCGGTCCATGCGGGCCAGCGCAGCGCCCCCGAGAGCGATGCCATCACCACGCCCATCTACCAGACCGCGACCTACTGGTTCCGCGACAGCGAGGAGCTGAAGGCCTACCAGGAGGGCCGCCTCGCGCGCGACGAGTACGGGCGCTACGGCAACCCGACCTGGCGCGCCGCCGAGCGCAAGCTCGCGGAGCTCGAGGGCGCGGACGATGCGGTGCTCTTCGCCTCGGGCATGTGCGCCGCGACGACGGCATTCTTCTCGATGATTCCGCAGGGCGGCCACATCGTGGTGACGAGCGAGTGCTACCGCCGCACGCGGCAGTTCATCGAAGAGTATCTGGTGAAGATGGACGTCGAGACGACGGTCATCGAGCCGGCGGACCCGAAGAAGCTCGCCGATGCCCTGCGCGACGACACCGTGCTCTTCTTCACGGAGTCGCCGACCAACCCGTACCTGCGGGTGATCGACATCGCCGAGGCGGCCCGCGTGGCCCACGCCCGCGGCGCCAAGGTGGTGATCGATTCGACCTTCGCGACGCCGGTGAATCAGCAGGCCCTGGCCTCGGGCGCGGACCTCGTCCTGCACAGCGCCACGAAGTACCTGGGCGGCCACAACGACCTGCTCGCCGGCGCGGCCGCGGGCCCGAAGGCCATGATCGACGAGCTGCGCAAGGCCGTCGGCATCCTCGGCGGCGTGACGGATGCGAACACCGCCTACCTGCTGCTGCGCGGCATGAAGACCCTCGGCCTGCGCGTCGAACGCCACAACGCCGGTGCGCTCGAGATCGCCCGCTGGCTCGAAGCCCACCCGCGCATCCGGCGCGTCTGGTACCCGGGCCTCGAGAGCCACCCGGACCACGACGTGGCGCGCCGGACCATGAAGGGCTTCGGCGGCGTCGTGACCTTCGAGCTCGACGCGGACCTCGACGGCACCGTGCGCTTCGTCGACGCGTGCGAGATCCCGTACCTGGCGCCGAGCCTCGGCGGGGTCGAATCCCTGATCGAGATGCCGGCCATCATGTCCTTCTGGGACCGCACCAGCGAAGAGCGGCAGGCCCTCGGCATGACCGACTCCCTCGTGCGCTTCTCGGTGGGGATCGAAGAGCCGGCGGACCTGATCGCGGACCTGGAACAGGCCCTGAACGCCTAGTTTTCCCGGTTCCTTTCGCCACATGTCCGGGCGGGTCACCACCCACCCGCATGAAGCGCCCCCTCTTGCTGTTTCTCCTGGGTGCCGCCTTCCTGGCGGCTGGGCCCGCCCGCGCGGTGGTCGCGGGCTCGACCGTCGGGCTCGAGCTCGTTTCTCCCGGTGACGGGATCCTGCTCCTGGACGACGTCGTCGTCGGGATGGGGCCGGAGATCGCCCCCGGCGACGGCTCCGAGATCGGAAGCGTCCTGCTCTCGACGGAGTTCATCGACCTTTCCGTCGACCGGATCACGCTACGGATCGAGGAGGGGCTCCCGGGCGGCTCGACCGGCTATGCCAACAACGCCCGGTTCGTCTTCAACGACCTCTACGCGGGCACGGGCCTCGGCATCGACACCCTCACGCCTTCCTACGAGAACATCTCGGGGGTCAGCATCCTCTCGAACAAGGTGCGCGTCGAGGTCTTCATCGACGACGCCCTCATCGGCGACCAGACCGGCATCGACTTCGGCACGATCATCCTGGACTTCACCACCGCCGTCCCGGAACCCGGAGCCGCGTTCCTCTGCCTGTTCGCACTCGCTGCCCTCGGCGCCCGGATGCGTCGATGAGCACCGCCGCATCCATGCCGGAGCACGCGGCGACCCTCGAGACCTTCGCGCCGCGGGTGGGCGAGACCTTTCGGACGGACGAGATCGAGCTCACGCTGACCGAGGCGAGCCCGAGCGGGCCTTCCGGCGCCGCGCGTCCGGGTTTCGCACTCGTCTTCCGCGGACCGGACGAAGCTCCCCTCGCGCAGGGGACCTACCCCCTCGAGAACCCGGCCGTCGGCCGCCTCGACATCTTCCTCGTTCCGATCGCACCGGACCCGGACGGCCGCCGCTACGAGGCCGTCTTCGCATGAAGGAGCTCCCGATGATCCACCGCCGCACCGTGCTCAAGGGCGCGGCCGTCTCCCTCGTCGCCGCGGGCGCTGGGCCGATCGCCTTCTTCAGCGGTCCGGTCCACGCCGCGGGCCCGGCCTACACCCGGGCCACCTTCGAAGCGCTCGTCGATCAGCGCTTCTACGTGGACGACGGCGCGCACCCCACCCTGGTGCTCGCCGAGATCACCGACGGCCCCGTCGCTGCCGGGCTCGAGCAGTTCACCCTGATCTTCCGCGGCGATCCGGATGCCGGCCTCGAAGAGGCGATCCACCGGCTCACGCCGGAGGGCGGCGCCTTCATGGACCTGCACCTCTCCCCGGCCGGTTCGGATGGCGACGGCAGCTACTACGCCGCGGCCTTCGCCTTGAACGTCCTCAGCGCGCCCGGCTGCTCCGGCGCTTCGATCGGATAGACGAATGTCGGAACCGTACCTCGGCGAAGTTCGGATCGTGGGCTTCAACTTCGCGCCGCGCGGTTGGGCTCTCTGTGACGGCCAGCTCCTGCCGATCAACCAGAACCAGTCGCTCTATTCCGTGCTCGGAACCACCTACGGCGGAAACGGGCGAACCGATTTCGCGCTTCCGGACCTCCGGGGACGCGCTCCGATGCACGCCGGCGCGGGCGTGGCCGGCGCGCATACGGTGAACCTGGGGAACCGGGGCGGCGAGCAGCGCGTTGCGCTCAGCGTTGCCGAGATGCCCGCGCACCGGCACAGCGCGCTTGCATCGACCGAACCCGCGATCGAGACGGACCCTGCGGATGCCGTCCTTGCCAAGCGCCCACGCTTCGCTCCGGATCTGTACGCCGAGGCGAACAACCTCACGGCGCTCGAATCCGGCGCCGTCACCACGACAGGCGGCGGCCAGGACCACCAGAACCAGCAGCCCTACCTCGCGGTGAACTTCGTGATCGCCCTCGTGGGCCTCTTTCCCCCGAGATCTTGAGGAGACCGCCATGTCCGAACCCTTCGTCGGTGAGATCCGCATGTTCGGTGGGAACTTCGCACCCCGCGGCTGGGCCCTCTGCGACGGCCAGCTCTTGTCGATCAACTCTGCCGACGCGCTCTTCAGCTTGCTCGGCACGATCTACGGAGGCGACGGCCGCACGACGTTCGGCTTGCCCGACCTGCGCGGCCGCATCCCGGTCCACCCGGGCTCGGGTCCGGGCCTCGACACCGTCCGGCTCGGTGAGCGAGCCGGGGTCGAGGCCGTCGCGCTCCAGGTGAGTGAGCTTCCGGCCCATACGCACGCCCACCGGGCGTCCACGGATGCCGCGACCAATGCTGCAGGGCCGGGGGGGAACCTGACGGCCGATGCCGCCGCCGCGAGCCCCTACGGCCCGGACCCGGCCGTCGCGCTCTCGGACGCGGCGGTCGCGAACACGGGCAGCAGCCGTCCGCACACGAACATGGGCCCGAGCCTGGGCGTCAACTTCATCATCGCGCTCGTCGGCATCTACCCGTCGACCTGAAACGGAGTCCATCGTGTCCGAACCCTTCATCGCTGAAATCCGGATCTTCGCGGGGAACTTCGCTCCTCGCGGCTGGGCCCTTTGCGACGGTCAGACCCTCCCGATTGCCCAGAATACGGCCTTGTTCTCCATCCTGGGCACCACCTACGGCGGGGATGGGCGAACGACCCTCGGGCTGCCGGACCTCCGGGGCCGGCACCCGATACACCCGGGAAACGGCGCTGGCCTGACGCCGCGCCGGCTCGGCGAGCGGCTGGGCAGCGCCAGCGTGGTGCTGTCCACTGCGGAGATCCCCTCCCACGATCACGCCATGCAGGCCAGCGCGGAGGCAACGACGGGCACCCCCTCGAATGCCGTTGCCCTGGGGACGCCCGGGTCGAATACGTACGGCCCGGCCACCGATCTCGCCGCTCTCGACCCGGAGACCCTCGGCTCGACCGGCGGCAGTCAGGCCCACTCGAACCTCCAGCCCTATCTGGCGATGACCTTCATCATCGCGGTGCAGGGCCTGTTCCCATCGCGCAGCTGACCCGAAGCGTGCCGGACGCGTCGGGCCTCTCGTTGCGCCCGATCCGCGAGAGCGACCGTCCGTTCCTCGCGAGGCTCTACGCGAGCACGCGAACCGAGGAGCTCGCGGTCGTCCCGTGGCCCCAGGAGCAGAAGGACGCGTTCCTCTCCATGCAGTTCGAAGCGCAGCACCGCTCCTACCAGGAGCAGTTCGCCGGCGCGCGCTTCGACGTCGTCGAGCTCGAGGGCCGCGCGATCGGGAGGCTCTACGTCGAGCGGCGTGCGGACGAGATCCGCGTGATCGACGTGGCGCTGCTCCCGGAGCATCGCGGCGCGGGCCTCGGGAGCCAGCTGCTCGGGAGGGTGGTCGAGGAGGCCCGCGAGGCCGGGCTGCCCGTTCGGCTCCACGTCGAGCCGAGCAATCCCGCGGCCCGGCTCTACCGACGAATGGGCTTCGTGATCGAGAGCGAGGCCCGGGAGTCGCTCTACCAGCTGATGGTGCTCCCCGTCGGGCCGGGTAAATAGCCTTTTTGGTCGGATACTTACGGGATCCACCCGGCGGAGCGGCCCGCTCAGTGCTAAAGTGGACTGGAGTAGTGACGAAAGGAACTATATGGCCTCCCTTCGCCGCCGAGGAGATCAGACCGAGATCCGCGAGTGCCGCTCGACCGAGCGGGGCCCGCGCCAGTTCACGCTCGCCCGCTTCAGCGGGGTCCTGACGCCCGAGATCCTGGACGAGGCCGCCCGCCGGGCCCGGCGCCCCTTCGACGCCCGGAAGCTCGTGGCCGCCGCGCGGCGCCAGGGCATTCCGGTCACGCCGCACCGGCGCAGCGCAGCCGCCCGCAAGCTGCTGGCCGAACTCCGCGCCGGGCACCGGCTCGACCCGAGCCTGGCCGGACTGCTTCGCGAAGCCCTCGCAGGGGCCGAGACCCGCCCCGTGCCGGAGCATCTCGCCGACGTGGTCGACTGGATCGGGCGCGGTGAGGCGGCTCGCGGCAAGGCCCTGCGCGGACTCCTGCGGACCGCCGGCCGCGCCCTCCGCTCGCGCGGCCGGAAGCGAACGCTCCCGAAGCAGGCCTTCCCGCGCTTCAGCTCGGAAGGCGCCGAGCGCGTCGCGTCCTAGGCGGACCGAGACGATGCTGCTCGACGAACAGATCGTCGCGATCGAGGCCGCCTTCGTCGGCGCCAGGATCCCGCACGCCTTCGGCGGAGCCCAGGCGCTCGCCTATTACGGGAGCGTCCGCGCCACGCACGACATCGACGTGAACGTGTTCCTCTCCGCCGACGAAGCCGAGCGCGTGTTCGGCGTCCTGGCCGGGCTCGGCGCCGCCACCCACGACCCGGGCCTGCGCACCCTCGTGGCTCGCGACGAACAGGTGCGCATCCTCTGGGACGGCACGCCGATCGATCTCTTCTTCGCCTACGACCCGCTTCACCAGAGCTCGATGAAGCGGCGGCGGCGCGTCGACTTCTACGGGGACCCGATCCACATCCTGAGCGCGGAAGATCTCGTCACCTACAAGGCGACCTTCGATCGCGCGAAGGACTGGAACGACATCGCGAGCGTCGTCTACGCGAGCGACGATCCGCTCGACTGGGACTACGTGCGCGACTGGCTGCGGAAGATCGATGGGCCCGAGGGCACGCGGCTCGCACGGCTCGAGCGCGTCATCGCCTCGAACGGGCTCGACCTGGGCACCTAGCCCTTCGCTTCGGGCCGCACCGGGATCGGCGAGCCTTCGCGGTCGACCGCGACCATCACGAACTCGCCCCGCGTGCAGAGCTTCCGTTCCCCGGTGCTCAGGTTCTCGGAGAACATCTCGATCCCGATGCGCACGGAGGTCCGCCCCACGCGAACCACGCGCCCGACGAACTCGACGAGATCGCCCTCCATCACGGGCGAGAGGAAATCGACCTTCTCGGAAGAGGCGGTCACCATCGGGAGCCGCGAGAAGCGCGACGAAACGATGAAGGCGAGCTTGTCCATCAACGAGAGGGCGTAGCCACCGAAGAGCTGATCCTGGCTGTTCGTGTGGTTCGGGAAGACCATCTCGACGATGCGCGCTTCGGTCTCGGGGTACGCGTCCTGCCCCGAACGGGCTTCGGGCTCGCTCACTTCGCTTCCTCCCTCCGGTTCATCCGGTCCCATTCTTCGCGCAGCGCATCGCGGAACCCCGGGGCAGCGATTTCGATCAGCGCCTCCGCGCGCTCGCGAACGGTCCGCCCCGCGAGCTCCGCGGCGCCGTGCTCGGTGATCACGACGTCGACCTCGTGCCGAGGCGTCGTCACGTAGCGGTCCTCCGGCATGCGGCCGACGATGCGCGAGACCGCCTGCCCGCCGGGCGCCGCCGTCGCGGGCAGACAGAGGAGCGAGCGCCCGCCTGCCGACCGCGTCGACGACGCGGTGAAGTCCATGTGTCCGCCGATGCCCGAGTACTGCCGCCCGGACATCGTGTCCGCCGCGACCTGGCCCGTGAGATCGATCGAGAGCGCGCCGTTGATCGAGACCATCTGGCGGTTGCGGGCAATGTCGGCTTCGGAATTCACGCGGTCGACCGGGAGGAAGCGGACCTCCTCGTTGCCGTCGAGCCAATCGTAGAGTTCCTGGGAGCCGGCGGCGAAGGTCGTGATCGAGTAGCCGTCGAAGTGGCCCTTGCGGTTGCTGACCTTGCCGGCCAGATGGAGCTTCATCAGGCCGTCGGTGAACATCTCGCTGTGGATGCCGTAGTCGCCGCCCGGCTCCGACGCGAGGAGCTCCACGATCTCGCTCGGGATGGCACCGATTCCGGTCTGGAGCGTCGAGCCGTCGGGCACGTAGGCGCGGGCGTACCCGGCGATCGCCCGTTCGATTTCGCTCGGCGGCGGATCGGCGAGCACGAGCGGCGGGCGATCGCTCTCGACGAGGACGTCGATCTCGTCGAGCGAGAGCGCGTGGGGGTGTTCCGGCGGAAGGCCGAGAGTCCGCGGAAGGGCCGGGTTCACCTCCACGACGAGGAGCCGCTCCGGGTCGCGCCCGGCGCGCACGAGCTCGTCGACGGTCGCCCCTGCGTGGAGGGAGAGGCTCACGGTGCCGTCGCTCGAGGGCATGGCCGCGGCGGTCGTCATCACGCGCGGCGCCATCGTGCGCGCGATGTCCTCGAAGCGCCGAAAGTCCGAGGGCACGAACTCGACGGCGTAGCCCGCCCCGGCGAGGCCGCGCTCCACCGGGCCGAAGAAGCCGCTGCGCAGGGAGACGCCCTTGCGTGTAAAGACCGGGAAGAGATCGACGAGGAGCGCGCCGAAGACGACGAGGTCTTCGTAGTCGTCCCGTGCGCCGAGGGCGTGCAGGAACGCGGAGGGCTGGCCGGGTCCGAGCGGCATGCCGATGCAGTCCCGCGGACGGACGAGGGCCGCCGCTTCGGCCGGCGTCAGGCGCTCGGGCATCGCGGTCCCGCGGCGAGGGTGTCGTGCATGGGAGGGAGACTAGCGGGGCTCGCGCGCCGCGGGCGCCGAACGCGGGAAACGCGGAGCCGTCCGTGGCTCCGCGGATGCAATGGATGCGCTACGAGCGGGCCCGAGCGCTACGAGCGGCGCGTGCCCCCGGCCAGCAGGCCGAGCAGACCGAACGCGGCGAGCAGACCCGGCGGCGGCTCCGGAACGGAGGCGGGCCCGGACACGGCCGAGGCGGTTCCCGAGATCACCGGGTCGAGGCCCGTGCCGGTGATCACCCAGCCGCTGCTGTTGCCGAGGCCCGAGTAGTCGCCGGCCTGGGTCTGGTTGTAGCCGTAGAGGCGAAACGTCACGGTGCCGGTCTGGGCGCCGAGGGCGCTGATGTCGTGGCCGACGAACTGGGTCTGCTCGTCGATGCCGCTGGCCGAGATGTCGAAGGTGCCGAGCCCGACGTTCGAGCCACCGCCGAAGCCGTCGTTGCTCGCGCGCAGGTCCCACTGGTCGGCGCCGTGGCCTCCGCCCCAGATGCCGCGGAAGAGCGCCAGGTCGATCGTGTCGTAGGCGACCTGGAAGCCGGCGGCGGCGGTCACCGTCCACTGGTAGTAGCGGCCCGGGTCGTAGGTCAGGGAGCTCGGCCAATCGCGGGCGGCGACCAGGCCGGTGCGGGCCGTGCTGGTCCACTCGTTCACACCGACCTCGTCGATGCTGCTGGCCGTCACGTTGGCGGCGGTGAAGAGCACCGCGGCCTGCTGGCCGGTCGCGCCGGCGAGGTCCCAGCTCACGATGGGTGCGGCCTGGGCGCCCGGGGCCGAAGCGAAGGCCGCGAAGAGCGCGGCGATCCAGAGACTCTGTAGGGTGTGGTTCTTCATGGTTCTCGTCTTCCTCTCCATGGCAGAGGTGAGGTGCAAACCCCATACCCACCCCCGACAGGACGGGCAGCCGGGCGGCAGCCGCAGGAAAAAACCCTTCCGGGGCAAGCGCTTGGGCTCCGAACCCGGAACGGGCGCCGGGCTCGTTCTGCGGCAAGCCGCCGGCAAGGGAACGCCGCTTCGCGTCACGGCCGGAAAGTCGCTTTCCAGCGGGCGTCGGGCGCCTCGGCTGGCGTCTCCGGTGGTAGCTTGCGGGCGCCCTGCCGCTCCGAGGAGGTCCCGTGCGCCGCATCCTTTCCGTCCTGGCCGTCTTGCTCCTGTGCGGCATCGCGTACCTGGCGGCCGCCTGGTTCGGCGCGTTCGGCGAACTCGAGCGCGACGGCGAGCCGAGCGCCGTGCGGCGGAGCGCCGAAGCCGTGCGCGGGCACGACGAGATCCAACGGGCCGACCGCGCCCGCATCGCGCCCGAGGCCGACAAGCAGATCCTCTTCGGCGATTTCCACGTCCACACGACCTGGTCGCTCGACGCGAGCCTGCGCAGCCTTCCGCTGATCGGCGGCGCGGGCGCCCGCCCGCCCGCCGACGCCTGCGACTTCGCCCGCTACTGCTCCGCCCTCGACTTCTTCTCCCTGAACGACCACGCGGAGTCGCTCACGCCGGACCTCTGGCGCCAGACGCGAGAGGCCGTACGCCAGTGCAACGAGATCTCCGGCAGCGAAGACCCGGACCTCGTCGCCTTCCTCGGCTGGGAGTGGACGCAGATCGGCAACGGGCCGGACGACCACTACGGCCACAAGAACGTCGTGCTGCGCGATACCGCCGACGCCGACGTCCCGACCCGCCCGATCGCCGCTTCGGGCTACTCCTTCGATGCCATGCGCCAGAGCGGCGCGAGGGTCCCGATGCTCGCGGCGACGCTGCTCGATTTCGGCAACCGGCGGATCTACTACGACTTCGCCGAGAAGCGCAGCAGCCTCCGGGCGCTCCCGCTGTGCGAAGCCGGCGTCGACGTGCGCGATCTCCCGGAAGACTGCGCCGAAGCCGTCGCCACGCCGCGTGAGCTCTTCGAGAAGCTCGACCAGTGGGGCTTCCCGGCGATGGTCATCCCGCACGGAAACGCCTGGGGGCACACGACCCCCGCCGGCATCTCCTGGGACAAGCAGCTCGCCGACGGCAACCACGACCCGAAGCGCCAGACCCTGATCGAGGTGTACTCCGGCCACGGGAACTCCGAGGAGTTCCGCGATTGGCGGCACGTCGACGTCGCCGAAGACGGCACGATCACGTGCCCCGAGCCCGTTCCCGGCTTCCAGCCCCCGTGCCAGCGGGCGGGCGAGATCATCGAAGCCCAGTGCCTCGAGCTCGGCGAAGAGGCCGAGACCTGTGCCGAGCGTGCAGCCGAAGCGCGCCAGCTCTACGTCGAAGCGGGCCCCCGCGGCGAGGGCCTGTACGCCATCCCGGGCACCACGCCGGACGACTGGCTCGAGGCGGGCCAGTGTTCCGACTGCTTCCAGCCCGCCTTCGACTACCGCACCGGCGGATCCAGCCAGTACGCCCTGGCGCTCACCGGCGAGGGCGAGGGCGACCGCAAGGAGCGCCGCTTCCGCTTCGGCTTCATCGCCTCGAGCGACAACCACACCGCGCGGCCCGGCACCGGCTACAAGGAGTTCTCTCCGATCGGCATGACGGATGCGTGGAGCGCCCTCGCCGCGCAGCGACGCGCGACGATCGAGCCGGAGCCCGGCAAGCCGGGCGGGCGGGCGGTTCGCGTCGACACCTCCGAGCTGCTCATCCTGCCGGGCGGCGACGTCGACCGCAGCGCGTCCTACTACTACACGGGGGGCCTCGTCGCGGCCCACGCCTCGGCGCGCGACCGCCACGCGCTCTGGGACGCCTTCGACCGGCGCGAGGTCTATGGAACGAGCGGCCCGCGCATCCTTCTGTGGTTCGACCTGCTGAACGGCGTGGACCCGGGCGGAAACGACGCCGTCGTCCCGATGGGCGGCGAGGTCGAGATGGCGCGCGCGCCGCGCTTCCGGGTGCGGGCCCTCGGCGCCTTCGAACAGCAGCCCGGCTGCCCGGACGATTCCCACCGTGGCCTCACCGCCGAGCGGCTCCTGCGGCTGTGCAACGGCGAGTGCCACAACCCCTCGGACGTCCGCCACGCCATCGAGCGCATCGAGGTCGTTCGCGTGCGGCCCCAGCGCCACGCGGGCGAGCGCGTCGCCTGGCTGATCGACGACCCCTGGCGCACGCTCGACTGCCCGGCGGGAGGCGAGGGCTGCGAGGTCACCTTCGAAGACCCGGACTTCCGGAGCGCCGGGCGCGACGCCGTCTACTACGTGCGCGCCATCCAGGAGGAAACCCCGCAGATCAACTCGGTGGGCTTCGGCTGCACGCGCGACGCGTCGGGCCGCTGCACGAGTGTCGACCGCTGCGAAGCCGGGCTCGTCGAAGGCGCCGAGGACGACGATTGTCTCTCCCCGGGCAACGCGCGCGCCTGGTCTTCCCCGATCTACGTGGACCACCCCGCCCACCGATGATCGCGACCCCCTGCCGAGGGACCGGACGGTGAGCGGAACCCGGGCGAAGGCCTTCGCGGTGACGCTGGTCTTCGGGCTCGTCTCGCTCGTTCCCCTCGCCCTCGAACCCGACGGGCGTTTGTGGGAGCGATTCGAACCCGCCGACTGCACCGAGTACTGCGAGGGCAGTCATCGCTGCGGCGACCACGCGGAACGCCCTGCGATCCAGCAGCCGCTCAACACGATCTCGAACCTCGCCTACCTGTTCGTCGGGTTGCTCGTCGTCTTCCGGCGCCGCGATGCCGCCGGCCTCTCCTTCGGCGCCGCGATGGCCCTTCTCTGCATCGGCAGCGGTTGGTTCCACGCGTCGATGACGCGCGAAGGGCAGTGGCTCGACGTCGTCGCGATGTACGCGAGCTTGAACGTGCTCGTCGGTCTCGCCCTCGAAGTGAACGGAACGGTCGCCTTCCGCCGCTCGCTGCCGGCGTTCCTGCTCCTCGACGTCGTCCTCGGCGTGTTCAAGTGGAGGCTGCCGACGATCCCGATCCTCGCCGCCCAGGGGCTCGTCGCGCTGACGGTTCTCGTGCGGCGCGCACGCGCCGGCGCCTTGCCCTGGGTCTTCGTGTTCGGCCCGCCGCTGGTGTTCTTCACCGGCTACGCACTGCACGCGATGGACCGCGCGCGGATCGGCTGCGACCCGGCGGGCTGGCTCTACCAGGGCCACGCGGTCTGGCACTGCACGAGCGCGATCTTCCTGTGGGGAACCTTCCTCGCCCTGGAGAAGGCGCGGCTAGAGCAACCCGCCGGCGCGGACGCGTGACTGCTCCATGGCGAGCAGGCGGCGCTTGAGCGGCAGGCCGCCGCCGTACCCTCCGAGCCCGCCGCCGCTCGCGATCACGCGGTGGCACGGCACGACGAGCGGGATCGGGTTGGCCCCGTTGGCGGTGCCGGTGGCGCGGACCGCCTTGGGCTTGCCGACCGCCGCGGCGACCTCCGCGTAGGAACGGGTCTCGCCGTAGGGAATCGCGAGGAGTTCGTCGTAGACACTCTGCTGGAACGGCGTGGCGCGCAGGTCGAGCTTCAGCTCGAAGTGGATGCGCTCGCCGGAGAGGTACTCGAGAAGCTGCTCGCGCGCCGAGTCCGTGAACTCGGAAGCTTCCTCGACGACCTGGGCGTCGGGAACGTGGGTGCGGAGCCATCCGGAGAAGCCCCGCCCGCCGAAGCCGGGCAGGTCGACCCAACAAAGCCCCTTCTCGGTGGAAGCGAGCTTCAGGGTTCCGATCTCCGAATCCATCGTGACGGTGTGTACGATCTCCATACGATCTTCACTCTAACATTCCGAACCTCGCGAACCCGCCGGAATCGGACGTCGAACGCCATCTCGATCGGAACGTGGGGTGCGGAAGGGCGGCGCTAGATGCCGAGGCGCTTCATCATCTTCTGGAGCGACTGGCGCGGGATGCCGAGGCGCTCGGCCGCCTTGCTCTTGCTGCCGGTCTCTTCGATCGCCTCGCGGATCATGTAGCGCTTGAGATCGTCGACGGAGCGGTTCAGGTCCGGGTCGTTCGGAACGAAGCCGTCGCCCGCCGCGCCCGCGCGCGCCGGGCCGCGCAGATCCTCGGAGAGCATCTCCGCGGTGATGCGCGGCGTATCGCCCGAGAGCGCGACGGCGCGCTCGATCTCGTTGCCGAGCTCGCGCACGTTGCCCGTCCAGGGCGCCCGCATGAGCTTCTCCATGGCGTCGTTCGAGAAGCCCTGGAGGCTCTTGCCCATCTTCTTGTTGGCCTGATCGAGAAAATGATGTGCCAGCGCGGGGATGTCCGTGCGCCGTTCCCGCAGGGGCGGCAGGTGGACCTCGACCACGCGCAGCCGGTAGTAGAGATCCTCTCGGAAGCGGCCCTCTTCGACCTCCTTGCGCAGGTCCCGGTTGGTGGCCGTCACGATGCGGACGTCGACCTTGCGGGTGTCGGCCGTTCCGAGGGGACGGATCTCCCCGTCCTGGAGCACGCGCAGCAGGCGCACCTGCATGCCCGGGGTGGTCTCCCCGATCTCGTCGAGGAAGATCGTGCCGCCGTCGGCGATCTCGAACAGGCCTTTCTTGTCCGCGTGGGCACCGGTGAAGGCGCCGCGCTTGTGACCGAAGAGCTCGCTCTCGAGCAGCGTCTCGGGCAGGGCGCCGCAGTTCTGCGCGACGAAGCGGTGCTTCTTGCGCGGGCCTTCGTAGTGGACGGCGCGGGCGACGAGATCCTTGCCCGTTCCGGTCTCGCCGGTGAGCAGCACCGTCGCGTCGGTCTCGACGACCTTCTCGAGCACGTCGAACACGCGCTTCATCGGCGGGGCTTCGCCGATGATCTCGGCGAAGGCGTACCGCGTCTCGACCTCGCGGCGCAGGTAGAGGTTCTCGCGGCGCAGGCGTTCGTTCGCCTCCCGCAGGGCGTCGGCGAGCTGCGCCTTTTCGTGGGTGAGCTGGTGCGCGTCGATGGCGTGGCGCACCGAGAGCTGGAGCTCGGGGTTCTCCCAGGGCTTCTTGATGTAGCGGTGGATGCGGCCTTCGTTCACCGCGTGGATCACGGCGTCGAGGTCGGCGTAGCCGGTGATCATCATGCGCACCGCTTCGGGCCGGACCTCGACCGCACGCTCGAGAAAATCCGCGCCGTCCATGCCGGGCATGCGCTGGTCCGCCAGGATCACCGCGACCGGCTCCCGGGCGAGGATCTCGAGACCCTGCTCCCCGCTCTCCGCCAGGTGCACTTCGTAGTGGTCCTGGAAGAGGAACTCGAGGGTCTCGCGGATGGCCTCTTCGTCGTCCACCACGAGCAGGTGGTAACGGCTGCCATCGGGGCGCAGCGGCGCCTCGATCGCGATGGAAGAGCCGGAACTCATCCCGGAGAAGTTAGCAGGATGGAAAAGACGAAGGGCCGGCTTCGCCCGGAGGCGAGAACCGGCCCTTCCGCGTCGATCCGAACGGAACCCGGGCCAGCGCCCGGGCCGCCGTCCGGCACGAAGACGCTAGCGGCGGCGTGCCGTCTTCCGCTTGGCGGTCTTCCGCTTCGCGGTGGTCTTCCGGCGTGCCGTCTTCTTGCGGGCGGTCTTCTTCTTCGCCGTCTTGCGCTTTGCGGTCTTCCGCTTGGTCGTCTTGCGCTTGGCGGTCTTGCGCTTCGCGGTCTTCTTCTTCGCCGTCTTGCGCTTGGCCGTCTTGCGCCGAGCCGTCTTCCGCTTCGCGGCGCTCTTCCGCTTGCGGCTCCCCGGCCGGGCCATCTTCACCTTGGCCACGTGGCCGTTCTTGTCGATGAAGTAGAGGAACCCGTCCTCGCGCTTCACACCGGCCTTCGCCACGACCTGCGGCTTCGTCTTGCGGACCTTGCCACCGCCGCGCGCCATGCGCGTCCGGCTCACGTGGCCCTTCTTGTCGAGGAAGTAGAGCCACCCGGACTCCCGCTTCACTCCCGTCTTTGCAACGACCGTTGCCATCGGAGTCTCCTTTTCGTCGGAGGAGCCAGTTGACCGCGGAGGGGTAGGCCACGATCTCGTTTCGAAGATTCCCCTTCTCCCGTCGGTGTCAACGCTTTTATGCGTCGGTCCGAGGGCGGTTTCCCGTCGGTGGAGGCCCTTCGGTGGGCGCGTCAGCCGTCGCTGCGGGCCGCGGCCAGGCGCTCGGCAGCGTCGAGAACGTCACTTTCGAGGGTCACCCCCTCGATGGCGTTGATCTCCTGCACGCCGGTCGGGCTGGTGACGTTGATCTCGGTGAGCTTGCCGCCGATCACGTCGATCCCGACGAAGAACAGGCCCTCGGCGCGCAGCCGCGGCCCGAGGGCGGCGACGAGGGCGCGGTCGCCCTCGTCGAGGACGCCGGCGCGGGGTTTGCCGCCCACGTGGAGGTTGCTGCGCGTCTCCCCCTCGGCGGGGACGCGGAGGAGGGCACCCAGGGGCTCGCCGTCGAGGAGCAGGATCCGCTTGTCGCCCTCCCGGACGGCGGGCAGATAGCGCTGGGCCATGCAGCGGCGGGCGCCGAAGGCCGTCGAGGTCTCGAGAATGGAGTGGAGGTTCCGGTCGTCGGCGGTGACGCGGAAGATGCCCTCGCCGCCCTTGCCGTCGAGGGGCTTCACGACCATGTCGCCCCCGACCTTCTCCATGAAATCGAGCAGCTCCGGAATGCTCCGGGTCACCTGCGTTTCCGGCATCCAGTCCGGGAACTCGAGGGCGAACAGCTTTTCGTTGTGGGCGAGGATGCCCTCCGGGCGGTTCAGGACGAGGGCGCGGCGGCACAGGCCCAGGATCTGGGTGGCCGTGACGAATTCGGCGTCGACGGGCGGATCCTTGCGCTGCCAGGCCACGTCCACGTCGTCGTCGAGGAGGAGGGTCTCCGGGGGGCCGAGATCGTAGGGGTCGGCCGGGTCCCGGCGGAGCACCACCGGGTGGGCCCGGGCGGCGGGGCGGCGGTCGACGATGCCCAGATCGGCCGGATCGACGTGCCAGATCCGGTGCCCGCGCCGCTGGGCCTCCCACATGAACAGGAAGGTCGTGTCCTTCTCGATGTCGATGGCCGCCATCGGGTCCATCACGAAGGCGTGGCGCAGCGGCGTCATCGGGTCCGGGCCATGGGAAGAACCTCCGGCGGCGGGATTCAGGGAACCGCCCGGCGGGCCGAGGAGATCGGAATCCAGAGAACCGCCCGGCGCGCCGACGAGGTAGCGCAGGAAGCGGCCCGTCGGCTACGGTCGCGGCCAGCGGAGCGCCCATGCCCAGCCTGCGATCCTCCGGGGTCCGGATCCTCCTCGTCCTGCTCGCCCTTTCCGTGGTGGGCGCCGTCGCCGGCGCCGGCGTGATCTATTTCACGCTGCTGCGCGATCTCCCCGAGATGGACAGCGTCGCCGAGTACGCGCCCCCGGTGACGAGCCGGGTCCTCGACCGCAACGGCGAGCTGATCGGCGAGTTCTACGACGAGCGCCGCATGCTCGTGCCCTACGAGGCCGTGCCCCGGCACACGGTGCTGGCCTTCGTCGCCGGCGAGGACGCGGCCTTCTTCCGGCACACGGGCCTCGACTACATGGGCATCCTGCGCGCGGCGTGGGTGAACCTCGCCGCCGGCGGCGAGGTGAAGCAGGGCGGCAGCACCATCACCCAGCAGACGGTGAAGGGCCTGCTGCTCACCCCCGAGCGCAAGATCCAGCGCAAGATCAAGGAGATGGTGCTCGCCCAGCGCCTCGAACAGAAACTCTCGAAGGAAGACATCCTCTTCCTCTACCTGAACCAGATCTACTTCGGGCAGGGCGCCTGGGGCATCGGCGAGGCCGCGCGCACCTACTACGGGAAGCACGTCTCGGAGCTCACCGTTTCCGAGTCCGCGCTGCTGGCCGGGCTGCCCCAGCGGCCGAGCGCCTATTCGCCGACGTCGAACCCGAAGGCCGCCGAGCGGCGCCGGCGCTACGTGCTCCAGCGCATGCGCGTCGAAGAGTTCATCGACGAGGAGACCTTCCGCGCGGCCCTCGACGAACAGCCGGAGTTCGTCCCGGTCTCCGAGCGCACGAAGGCCCAGGTCGGGGCGTACTTCGTCGAAGAAGTCCGGCGGCGCCTCTACGAAACCGTCGGGAGCGAGCTCGTTCTGCGCGGCGGTCTGACCATCGAGACCACCCTCGACCTCGAGCTCCAGAAGGAGGCGACGGCCTCGATCCGCGGCCGGCTCGAACAGCTCGACCGCCGCCAGGGCTGGCGCGGGCCGATCGAGGTGGGCACGCCGGATGCGCTCGAGGTCGCCGTCGCCAAGGTCGCGGAAGAGAACGGCCTCGTCCCGGGCGTCGACGACGACGGCGAACCCACGGAGGCGCCGGGCCTGCGGAACAACGTGCCGCTGAAGGGCGTCGTGGTCGAGGTTTCGCCGAAGAAGGACACGGCCCGGGTCGCCTTCGCGCCGGATCAGGTGGCCACCGTCTCCCTCGCCGACGTGAAGTGGGCGCGCAAACCGGACCCGAAGCAGAAGCCGCGCTCCGTCCGCCACATCGAGAGCATCTTCCAGGCCGGCCAGATCGCCCGGTTCCAGATCAAGCCCGCCGAGGGCGACGAGGAAGGGCTCGTGCGCCCGGGCCGCCGGCTCGAGGCGGTGATCCACCAGACGCCGATCGTCGAGGGCGCGCTGCTCTCCTTCGACGTGGCGACGGGCGCCGTGCGGGCCCTCGTCGGCGGCTACGACTACAGCCGCAGCGAGTTCGACCGCGCCACCCAGGCGCGCCGCCAGGCCGGCTCCTCCTTCAAGCCGATCATCTACTCCGCCGCCCTCGACAAGGACTACACCCCGGCGTCGATCCTCGTCGACCGCCCCGTGGTCTACGAAGACCCGGAGTCGGGGTTCGTCTGGCGCCCGCAGAACTACAGCCGGAAGTTCCTCGGCCGCCTGCCCATGCGCGAGGCCCTGGCCCGCTCGGTGAACAACGCGACGATCCATCTCTTCCGCGACCTGCGCGTGAACTACGTGATCGACTACGCGCGCCGGCTCGGCATCCAATCGCCGCTGGCGAAGGATCTCTCCCTCGCGCTCGGCTCCTCGGGCGTGACCCTGCTCGAGAACACGCGCGCCTACGCCGTCTTCGCCTCGGGCGGGCGTCAGGTCCTGCCGACCTTCATCACCGCCGTCTTCGACCGCGAAGGAAACAAGATCCTCGGCACCCAGGTGCTCGGGAACATCCCCGAGGTGCCGGAGTGGCGGCCTTCGTCGCCGGAGGACGCCGAGCTCGCCCGCATCGTCGAGAACCTCGAGGGCGGCGATGCCGCGGAGCCGGGGACGCGGCGCAAGCAGATCATCTCGCCCCAACTCGCCTACCTCACGACGGACCTCCTGCGCGCCGCCGTCTTCGACGTGCAGGGCACGGGCCGCGGCGCGCGCGAGCTCGGACGGCCCGTCGGCGGCAAGACCGGCACCACGAACTTCGGCGGCGACGTCTGGTTCATCGGCTACTCGCCGGACGTCGTGACCGGCGTGTGGGTCGGCTACGACGAGAAGCGGGTGCTCGGCAAGGGCGAGACGGGCGGCAGCACGGCGCTCCCGATCTGGCGCGACTACATGAAGGCCGCGCTCGCCGGGTTCCCGAAGCGGGACTTCCCGGTTCCCTCGGGCATCGTGTTCGCCCGGGTCGAGCGCGAGACCGGCATGCTCGCCGACGCCGGCAGCGAAGACACCTACCTGCAGGGCTTCGTCGAGGGCACCGAACCCACGCAGACCGCCAAGGCCGCGACGCGCGGCACCGAGCGCGGCCGTCTCCTGCGGCTCGACCAGTTCTAGGACTCGACGAGACTCTCGAGGAGCGCCTCTAGGACTCGACGAGACTCTCGAGCAGCGCCTCGGGCGTATCGAAGACGTGGTCCGCGCCGGCTTCTTCGAGTTCCTCGCGGCTCCCGAACCCCCAGGTCACGCCGATCGTGGCGAGGCCGTGCTCGCGGCCGGCGTTCACGTCGAAGTGGCGGTCGCCGATGATCGCCGCGCGCTTTGGGCGCCCGAGGGTCTCGACGGCGCGCGCGACGGTCTCGCTCTTCGTCTCCGCGCGGGCCGAGAGCTCCGGCCCGACCACCGCCCGGAACGAGCTGCGCAGGCCGAGTTCCTCGAGGATCGGCTCGGCGAAGTGGGTGGGCTTCGACGTCGCCACCACGAGCGGCATGCGCCCGGCGAGCGTCTCGACCAGCCGGTCGACGCCCGGGTAGGGCAGCGTCTCGACGAGGCACGCCTCGGCGTAGCGCTCGCGGTACGCCCCGACGCAGCCCTCCGCGAAACGGAGGTCGGCCCCGATGCGCCCGAGCACGACCTCGAAGGCGTGCAGGAGCGGCGGGCCGATCAGGCCGACGAGCTCCTCCTCGGGCTGCTCCGGAATGCCATGAACGCGCAGGGCGTGGTTCATCGAGCGCGTGATGGCGTAGCGGGAATCGGCGATCACGCCGTCGAGATCGAAGAGCAGGGCGTCGAGGGGTTCCACGGCGCGAAGATTCGAACAGGGCGGACGCCCTGGCAAGGTGGCGCGACGCAGTCGCCGAATTGACAGCGGCGCCGGCGACGGGTTAGCAACCGGTCGTGAGCGAGACCTTCCAGCCGACGAGCGGCGCGCCCGGGCAAGCTCCGGCGGCCGTCGAGCGCGACGTCGCGACCGTCCTCCGGGCGGCGGCCGCGCGGCTCGCGCAGGCCACGGGCTGCCCGCGCGTCGCGGTCTGGCAGGGCGACGCCGAGGGCGGCGCGCGCATCGTCGCCGCCACCCCGGAGGCCACCGGGCCGCACCCGGCCAACCCGGCCCTGCTCGACGAACTCGCGAACCGGGCGCGGGCCGTCGACCTCGGCGAGACGCCCGCACGGGACGAGGCGCTTCGGACGGGCTTCGGCGCCGGCGTCGCCCTGGGCCGCGCCGGCGAAGGCGCACCGGTGCTCGTCCTCGGCGGGCCGCGCGACCCGGCCGGCGCCGTGCGCGCCGAGACGCTCGCTGCCCTCGACGCCGAGGCCGCCCGGCTCGGAAGCGCCGTCGACGTGCAGCGCGCTGCGGGGCGGCTCGCCGCCCTCGACGAGAGCGTCCGCCGGCTCGACTCGCTGGCGGGCCTCGGCGAGCTCGTCTCCGAGATCGTCCACGAAATCCGCAACCCGCTCGTCTCCGTGAAGACCTTCCTCGAGCTTCTCCCCCAACGCTCGGGGGACGCCGAGTTCCAGACCCGCTTCCTCGAGGTCGTCGGCGAGGAGGTGCGCCGCATCGAGCGACTGCTCGGCCAGATCCTCGACCAGGCGCAGCCCGCGCCCGGGGGCGCCGGCCAGGAGACCGAGCCGGCGCGGGTGCTCGAGGACGTCGCGGGGCTGCTGAGCCACCGCGCCCAGGAACGCGGCGTGAGCCTCGAGGTGCGGGCGGCCGCGGCCGCTCCCGTCCCGATGGATCGCGACGGGCTTCACCAGGTGGTATTGAACCTGGCCCTGAACGCCATCGACGCCACGCCCCCGGGCGGCGTCGTCCGGCTCGTCGCCGTGGCGGCCGAAGGAGCCGCGCGGGTGGCCTGCGACGATGACGGGCCCGGCATCCCCGAAGCCCTGCGCGAGCGGATCTTCGAACCTTTCTTTTCGACGAAAACGGACCGCCCGGGCGGCCTCGGGCTCGCGATCGCACGCCGGATGGTGCTGGCCTCCGGCGGAACGATCCGCGCCGAAGCGCGCCGCGAGGGCGGAACCCGCATGGCCCTCGCCTGGCCGCTCGCGGGCGGCACCGGGGCGAGCTAGCCGAGGAACGCCCGGACGCTGCGGCCGAGGTCCGCCAGGCCGAAGGCGAAGAAGTGATCGGCCTCGGGAACCATCGCGAAGTCGATGCGATCGTTCTCCGCGGCCCACTGCGAGAGCGCATCCACGGGAGCGAGCTCGTCGTTCTCGCCGCCGACGATCAGGGTCTTGCCGGGGAACTTCTCGAGCAGGTCCGCGTCGAGCAGGGCGGGCGGCGGCGCGACGAGCACGCGCCGCATGACGCGCGCGTTCCGGGCGGCGCAGCGCACCGCCGTCGCGGCCCCGAAGGAGTAGCCGCAGGCGACGAGCGGCCCGGTGACGGTCTCGCCCATCTGCTCGAGGGCGGCCTCGAAATCCGCGTCCGCGTGGCCGGGCTCGCCGCTCGGGTCCCCGCCGCTCGCGCCCACGCCCCGCCAGTTGAAGCGGAGGCTCGCGATGCCGGAGACGTCGCAGGCCTGGGCCAGCTCGTTCACGACCGGGGAGTCCATGCTCCCGCCGTAGAGCGGATGCGGCGCGGCCAACACCGCACCGGCGGCCTCCGCGTCGTGGACGGCGACGTAGAGGCCGTCGAGCACCAGGCCCGGCGTGGCCGGCACGGGGATCGGGACGGCGCGTTCTTCGGAGACACCCATGGCGCAGGAGATTGCCGCGCTACCCTCGGCCGCGCCATGCCCCGCGAAAGCCAGGCCGACCGCAAGAAGCGCGCCCTGCGCATCCACCGGAAGCTCGAGCGCGCCTACCCCGACGCGGACTGCGCCCTCGAGTACGAGACGCCCTTCCAGCTCCTGATCGCGACCATCCTCTCGGCCCAGTGCACCGACAAGATGGTGAACCTCGTGACGAAGGATCTCTTCGCCCACTACCCGGACCCGCACTCGATGGCCGAGGCGAAGCTCAGCCACCTCGAGGAGCTGGTTCGCCGCACGGGCTTCTACCGCCAGAAGGCGAAGTCGCTCCTGAACACGTCGCAGGACATCGTCGAGAAGTTCGACGGCGAGGTGCCGCGCACCCTCGAGGAGCTCGTCACCCTGCGCGGCGCCGCGCGCAAGACCGCGAACGTGGTGCTCGGCAACGCCTTCGGCGTTCCCGGCCTCACCGTCGATACCCACATGAAGCGGATCAACGGCCGCCTCGGCCTGACGCGCCAGGACGACCCGGTGAAGATCGAGCGCGACCTGATGGAGCTGATCCCGGAGGCGGACTGGACCTGGTACTCCCACCGCGTCATCCACCACGGGCGCGAGTGCTGTGACGCACGCAAGCCCCAGTGCGAGCGCTGCCCGGTGCGCGAGGAGTGCCCCTGGCCGGGCTCGCCGGCGGCCCGCAAGGCCGCCACCGGCAAGGCCGTGCGCAAGGCGCCGCGCGCGAAGACGGTTCGCAAGAAGACCGGGGCGCGTCGCTCGTGAGCGAGCGCATCGTCTACGACGGGCGGGTGGTGAAGGTGGGCCTCGCCGACGTGGCGCTTCCCGGGGGCCGGAACGTCGAGCTCGAGATCATCCGCCACCCGGGCGCCTCGGCGATCGTCCCCTTCCGCACCCCGGACGAAGTGCTCTTGATCGAGCAGTTCCGGGCGGCCGCGGACGGCCACATCTGGGAGATCCCGGCCGGCAAGCTCGACGCGAAGGAAGCACCCGAGCGCTGCGCCGCGCGCGAGCTCGAAGAAGAGGCGGGCTACCGGGCCGGCCGGCTCGAGCACCTGGCCTCGATCTTCACGACGCCGGGCTTCACCGACGAGGTGATCCACCTCTTCGCCGCCCACGACCTCGAGCCCACCGAGCAGCGGCTCGAGCCCGACGAAGTGATCCGCGTCGTCCCGACTCCCTTCGACGAAGCCCTCGCCATGGTCTTCGACGGCCGCATCCGCGACGGCAAGTCGGCCCTGGCGCTGATCCACGCGGCCCACCGCCTGGGAAGGCTCGGCCCGAAGTGAGGCTCGGGGTCGCGCTCGGGGCCCACACCCACGCGTTCGAGACCCTGCTCGCCCTGGTGCGTCATGCGGAGGATTGCGGCTACGAGGTCGCCCACGTCGACGGCGACGTCTCCATGCTCGCGAAGCGGACCGAGGCCGAGACCCTCGATGGCTTCACGACCCAGCTCGCGCTCCTCGCCGAGACGTCGCGCATCGCGATCGGCTCCCTGCGGCTCCCCCACCACTGGAACGCCGCTCGCCTCGCCCAGGCCGCCGCGACCGCGGTGCGGATCTTCGGCGGGCGCTTCCGCTTCTGTGCCACGGCTGGCGCCCAGCCCATCGACCGCCGCTTCGGCCTGCCCTACGGCAGCGGCGCCGAGCGCGTCGAACGCCTCGACGAGACCCTCGAAGCCGTCCGGGCGCTCTGGCGCGGCGAGAGCGTCTCGCGGGCGGGGCGTTTCGTGACGCTCGATGACGCACGCATCCGGCCGGCCCCGCCGGGTGGCCGCATCCCGATCGAGATCGCGGGCCGGGGCCGGCGCCTGCTCGGCGTGGTCGCGCGTCACGGCGATTCCTGGGACGTGAACTGGCCGCCGATCCGGCGCCGCGTTCTCGGGGCAGCGGGGTGGCTGGCGGAAGCCTGCGAGGCGGAGGGCCGCGACCCGGCCGAGGTCCGCCGCAGCCAATGGATCTTTACCCGCATCGTCATGACGCGAAATGACGCAGCCCTCGAGGCCGAGTTCCGCCGGATCAACCCCTGGTTCGCGGAGATCGCCTCCGAGGAGCTCGGCGAAGGGCTCGTCGCCGGCGAGGCCGCTGCCTGCCGGGACCGCCTCGCCGAGATCCGGGAGGGCCTGGGAATCGACCTGCCGATCCTCGATCTGACGGGACTCGAGGCGGAAGCGAGCCGGCAGGTGATGGAGGCCCTGGCGCCCGTGGCGGCCTCATGACGCGCCTCCCCGGCCCCGCCGCCTCGCGCGGCGGGCGAGCCCTCAGGCGGCGTTGACCCCGAGGAATCGAGGACTTAGCCTCGATTCGAACCCGCGGGAACCTGCGCCCTTCCCGCCAACCTCGGTTAGGCTTTTCCAGGAACCACGCAGCGGAGCCCGCCCCCGGGTGACGCACTGACGTGTGACGCCGGTCGGACGACCGGTGCGTGAACGGAACCGACCGGGAAAGGCAGGAATACGGGTGCAAGGACGCGGATACGGATACGGCGGTGGCGGAATGTCCTTCGGGCCGCCGGTCACCCCCCCGGTGATCAAGCAGCTGATCATCGCGAACGCCGTCGTCTTCGTGCTCCAGGTCGTGATGCCCCAGCTCGGCATCACGAGCTTCGGCGCGGTGGTCCCCTACCGGGTCTTCCAGGAAGGCTGGCTCTGGCAGCCCTTCACCTACATGTGGCTGCACGGCGGCCTCATGCACGTCGCCTTCAACATGTTCGCCCTGTGGATGTTCGGCACGCAGATCGCGATGGCCTGGGGCGAGAAGAAGTTCCTGCGCTTCTACCTGATCTGCGGCGTCGGCGCGGGCTTCATCATCGCGGCCTGGCCCTACGTCGCAGTCGGGCTCGGCATCCAGCCGAGCAACATCCTCGGCCACTCGACCCTCGGCGCTTCGGGCGCGGTCTTCGGCGTGCTGCTCGCGTACTCGCTGACCTGGCCCGACCGCTACATCATGCTGATCTTCCCGCCGATCCCGATCAAGGCGATCTACTTCATCCCCTTCATCCTCTTCATGGAGTACGCCGCGGGCCCGAGCAACGTGAGCCACATCGGCCACCTGGGCGGCGTGATCGTCGGATGGATCCTGCTCTCTCGGGACGGGCGCACCCAGGGCGTGCTCTCCGTGAACAAGCTCAAGTACCGCTACCGGCGCTGGAAGATGCGGCGGAACCTCCAGGCCGTGCGCGACGACGACCGCCGCTGGGAAGAGCAGCGCCGGCGCGACCAGGGCCGCGGCCCCGGCGACCGGATGCACTGAGGCGGAAGGCATGTCCGAAGCTCCCATCCGATTCGAGCTGACGCCGGAACTCGATGCGCGCATCGCGGAAGCGGCCCGGCTCGTTCGCGACGCGGCGCACGTCGTGGCCCTCACCGGGGCCGGACTCTCGGTCGAAAGCGGGATCCCGCCCTTCCGCGGGCCCGGCGGCCTGTGGACGAAGTACGGCGAGCCGCCGATGGACGGCTACCAGCGCTTCCTGGCGGACCCGGCCGAGGCCTGGCGCAAGCGGCTCGACCCGGTGAAGGAACCCTGGCTCCAGGGACTCTCCGACACCCTCGCCGCCGCCAAGCCGAACGATGGCCACCGCGCCCTGGCCGAACTCGAAACCGACGGCCGCCTGGCCTGCACGATCACCCAGAACATCGACGGCCTTCACTCGGACGCCGGCTCGCGCGAGGTGCTCGAGATCCACGGCAGCCACCGGCTGCTGCGCTGCCTCGGCTGCACGGCCCGCTTCGACCCCGACGAGATCCCGGTCGACCGCGAGAGCCTGCCGCCCCTCTGTCCCAGCTGCGGCGGTCTCGTGAAGGGCGACACGGTCCAGTTCGGCGAGCCGATCCCCCAGGACGTCCTGCGCCGCTGCTTCGAGAACGTGGCCCGCTGCGACGTGATGATCGTCGCCGGCACCTCGGCCACGGTCTTTCCTGCAGCGGACTTCCCGATGGAGGTGCTGCGCAGCGGCGGCGCCGTCATCGAGGTGAACCCGCTGCCGAGCGAGCTCACCCCGGCCGCGACGACGACCCTCGAAGGGACCGGCGGCGGGGTGCTCCCGCGGCTGCTCGAACACGTGCGCGCCGAGGTCCGCCCATGAGCCTTCGCCGACGACACGACGAAGACTGCCACGAGTCCGGCCACGAGGGTGGCGGCCTCGGCGGGTTCCTGCGGAGCATCCTCTCGGGCCTGCCCTGGAGCGACCGCGCGGAGGGCGAGGAGACCCTGACCCTTCCCGCGCCGGCCGGCCGCCGCCTGCGCGTCGAAAACTCGAACGGCAAGACGCGGATCATCGGCGAAGAGCGCACGGACGTTCAGGTGGTCGTCGCGAAGTCCGCCCGGGCCGAATCCGAGGACGCCGCGGCGCGGCTCGTCGACACCATCACCGTCGACGCCGAGGAAAGCGGCCCGCGCCTCTCCCTCGAGGTCGTCGTACCGAAGCGCTGGAACCGGCACGGCAGCGCGAACATCGAGGTGCGCATCCCGCGCGACTTCCCGGTGGAGGTCTTCTCCTCGAACGGATCGATCCACATCGGCGGCCTGCGCTCCCCGGTGACGAGCCGCTCGAGCAACGGATCGATCTGCATCGAAGACGTGGAAGGCGACATCGACGTCCAGACCTCGAACGGCAAGGTCTGCTGCACCGGAACGCACGGGCGGCTCGTCGCCCGCTCGAGCAACCGGAAGATCGAGATCAGCGAGCACGCGGGCTCCGTCGACGCGATGACCTCGAACGGGCTGATCCACGCCTCCCTCGAAGCCCTCGGCAGCGAGGGGCTGCTGCTCGCGACGAGCAACGGCCGCATCGTCGTCGAGCTCCCGGAGAAGGTCGACGCGGACGTGGACCTGCGCGTCGACAACGGCGTGATCCGCAACCACCGCGATCTCGAAGGCGCCTCGGGCGACCGGCTCGGCCGCGTGCGCGGGCGCCTCGGACGCGGCGGCGTCGCGATCCGCCTGCGCACCTCGAACGGATCGATCTCCCTGCGCTAGCCGGCGCGCCCGTCCCCGAGCCCTAGCGGAGCTGGGGGACGTTCTCCTTTAGCCCGGCCGGCGCCTTCATCTTCGACTTCCCGCGCTGCATCACGCCCTCGGCCTCCTTCTCGAGCACCGGTGTCGTCGCGGCGGGGTTCTTCTGGATCGCGCCGGCGCCGCGCTGCTGGAGGGTCGCCGCGGGGTTGCGCTGCATCTGGATGCCGCCCCGCTCCTGGGCCGGATTCAAGACGGGGTCGAAGCGGCCCTTCATGCGCTCGGCCTTGTTGGGCGTGAGCCCACCGCTCACGCCGACGCCGCCGCACACGCCTTCCCCGCCGAGCTCCCAGGGCTGGCCGATGCCCGAGAGCAGCACCCAGCGCCGTTCGTTCACGAACGCGTAGTCCCCGAGGCGGTTGGCGAGCGCGCCCGTGCTCTCGAAGGAGAGGGCCCCCTTGGGCAGGCCGGTCACCTCGAAGCCGCACTCGTAGTAGCCGGAGTTCGCGCCCGTCGAGACGTCCTGCACCGAGCCCTTGCCGAGGAGCTGCCCGCCCGCGTTCTTCCACTTCGCGAGCGACGTTCCGGGCGGCCGGCCGCCGAGGAAGACGTCCTTGCCGATCGTGCTGCCGAGCACCGCCGAGCAGGACATCCCCTGGGAGAGGTCTTCGTTGTGGGGGACGAGCAGGCCCGTCGTGACCGTCATGCCGGCCATCTTCTTGTTCGTCTTGCTGCACTTGCTCTTGGGAAGCCGCATGGTGCCCGAGATCCGGCCCGAGCGCGGCTGCCCGTCGAAGCGCACGGTGACCACGGTGCGCGTCCCGCCGCCCATGTAGCTGTCGGTCCGGACGTCGAGGCTCACGCCCGCCTGGGACTGGAGCTGGTTCACGCTGCCACCGAGGCCGGGGATGCTCGTCGCGAGCGCCTGGTCCTTCACGGCGTTGGCCGAGGCGACCGCCGGCACGAGCACGGCCTCGAGCTGATCCTTCAGCTCGGTGTTCGCTTCCTTCACGGCCTCCTCGAGGCCCTTCACGATCTCGTCGCGGATCGCCGTCACGGCCGCGTCGTAGGCGGCGTTGCTGCCGAGCAGGGCCGCGATCCCCATCGCCGGCGGGCCGCCGAGCAGGGCGCCGACCGGCGTGAAGCCGAGCGTCGTCCCGACCACCACGGCGAACTCCTGCATGTCGCCCTGGAGCCCTTCGACCGTCACCTCGGGCACGTCGTTCTCGAGCTTCACCGAAACGTTCTCGGCGACGACGGTCGGCCAGAGCGCGAGATCCGCCGTGGCGTTTACCGTGAACAGCGCGCCGATCGCGAGCGAGCCGTCGAAGTCCGGGAACTGGGTGAAGGGCGGAGCGATGAGGTGATCCTCGGTCGTGGCGGAGGCCACGGCGCTGAAGTCGACCTTGGCCTTCGTCGTGAGCTTCACGCGGATCTTGTTCTGGTCTTCGAAAGCACCGTCAGGGTCGGCGCGTTCGTCTCGGTGAAGGCGAAGCTCGCCGAGGAGTCGACCTGCATGTGGTAGTCGATGTAGTCCGCCTTGAAGTCCTGCACGACGTCGCCCCGGGCGTCGGCCTCCTTCGCGACCTCCGCGGCGATCAGGGCCTGGAGCGCCGGGTAGGGAATGGCCGTGTCGCGTTCGAAGATCTTCTGGATGGAGCTATCGCTGTCGATCGTGTTGAGCGGGCCGGTCGGGGCATGCAGGTCGACCCGGATGACCGGGGCGGCGAGGACGGAAGCCGAGAACAGCAGGGCCGTCCCGGCGAAGAAGCCTTTGAGGAT